>NZ_AP018297.1 GCF_002368415.1 Calothrix sp. NIES-4105 | reverse complement strand
TTGACCACTTTTATGTAAAAGAGGTAACTAGTTAATTAACCTCAAACGCTTGCAGTGACTGAAGATTAGCTTTAAAGGACTTAGTAGAGCGCCTTAGTAGTACCGGATTTACCCCTATTTATGGGTGAATCCGGTAATAGTACAAGATTGGTACTTATGCGAAGTTTTTTCTATCCAGCATAGCGCAAAGTTGCCGACGTAGTACATAGCTAGTACTTACGCCAGAAATAGTTTTCTTAAAAATGCGCTGCATATCCCGGATGGGATGGCAGCCCCTATGTAATCGCTGCCTGTACCCGGCGCCCGTCAACTTGCGACGGTTCACCTGTACTAGATTGCGAATTCCCCTCAAGTCCTTGCCTGGTAAGCATTTTGCGATATTTCCGTGCGCTAGCTCGCATTGTGGTCAATTGGTAGGTTTCCCGGTAAATATTACAGCGATTCATCCAATAATCACTGCCATATTTAAAAAACCTCTGTCCAAACTCAGCCGCTGGGATATCCCACTTGTTAGGGGATTGTTTTTTACTGCCCAACGTCACACCGTCTGTAAACCTTACGGTGTCGCCAGTTTGTTTGTAACCAATGACTTTGAAGCTTTGATCACCACCGGTACCAGCTGCTTTGAGCATAGCCCTGTCGTGGTAATACTCAGGAGCTTCGTTATCCCACGCGGTAGAAATCCACATATAAGTTTGCTTCTTCTGGCATAACTGGCGCCTGTCCATCTGCATCACCCGTTGGTGACGCTTGACCGTACATTCGCTAACTCCCAGTGTAAGGGCAAGGTTTCTTTGGCTTGTACCAAAATGCACGAAATTCTTTGACACCCAAATCCTTGACGGGCTTATGTGGAGTACAAAAGGTGGCAATTTCCCCGCTTCCTTTTTATGCGAGGCGCCACCGATTATCTCTCCCAAAAGTTCGTTAGGAAGTGGCGCCCCAAACTCACGCCTGTAATCCGGTTTTAGTTTGCTGTTTGCTGCATATCTACTTTGTTGTTGTGAACGTTGTGTTTGTGTTGCAGTTGCAGTGGCCCGGATTCCCAACAAATCCAAAATTTCCACTAGCAACACTGTTGCAGTAGTCCCCCAACTTTTGAGATGGAGACTACGACAAACTTTAAATAAGCTACCGATACCTATCTGTAGAGAACCGTTTTTTGTTCGGTAGAACCTGAAAGCTTTACACTGCTTACCTTCTAAGAGCAGTCTATATACTGTTGCTTCGCTGCAACATAAGAACGCTTGTATCGCTGCAATCTCTAACTCAATATATCCAGTGCCGGCAACATCGAACGCGCGGCACAGGTACCACAACCGCGACCACGTGTAGAAACTTATCCCTGTGTGGACTCGCACCCACAGAGAATTTAAGATTACTTGACTTGAAATTTTAGCAACTAATAGTGGTAGCAATGTACTCCTCTGCAGGAGATTGCCTGACTCACCTAACCATTAGTAATTGCACGTGCCACAAACATTTTAGAATCAAAGTATGTTTTTTGTTTTATTCTGGGAGTAAGGTTGTTTTTCAGCTCCCCTGTTGGTTAACGTCTCTTGTTTGCGGCGGAATAATTACTAACGGTTAGGTTTTGTTAAAACAGCCCCCCATTTATTTAATAGATATGCATTTCTAGAAATGCAAAAGTTAAATCAAAACTACATTGTCAAGCATAAATCTAAATGCATACGTCGGCAATCAAAACATGTCTTGTGTAAGACGTAAGTCTTATTGCATCGTCAATCTTGCACACGAAAATATCCTATTTAGAATCTTGTATAATAAGCACCGCAATGCTTACCCTACTTAATTTTTAACTCCTCTTTTATTAGCTCAAGCTTGTGTTTTATCTCAAGCAACTGGTTTTCTCCTATCGGTCTATAGGTATCCAGCAATAGTTCCATATCGTCTAGATTTTCCTGCTTTAGTGCAAGATTAATTAGTTGTTGGTACCAAATAAGCTCCTCTAGCTCGTAGTAAGCAGAAGCCACAAGTTTTTTAACCCTCTGGATTGCCATATCAGCATTACTAGTATTGTACTAGTGATACTAGCGCTAATATCACTAATATCAATATACAACAGACTACAACTTTTAGCGCTAATATCGTTAAATATGATATTAGTGCTAATTTATGCCCAAGCAATGGCGTATAACCGTTACCGTTGATCAGGAGTTGTATTCTCAACTGGAGGAAAGAGCTAAAAAAGAAGCTAGAACTCTTGCCAGCCTCGGTAAGTATCTTATGTTGAAGGGAATTGAGAGTGAGGCAAATGAACCACTTGCTACTAAACAAAATGAAGCTGCATGATTTAACAGCATTAACCTTTAGAGTTAACGTTTGCCTTAACTCTTAGATTGTGGTGGTAGCGATTCCAGCATATGGCACAACACGAGTTCTCATCTACAGGTTCTAAGGGGAAGCTGTGTTTAGAAGAAATTCGCTTGCCACAATAGGAATCCCACTTTGTTTTTGCCGCGCCCTCATCAAAAATGTGGATTTTACAGCCTTCGTTCCCACTAACACGCCTGCCTTTAATTTCCATACCGAACCATCGAGAGTACATATATATAGTTATTGCTTGTTTAAATTGCTACTTCAACACTGAGTCAGTCGAGAAAAAGTAAGAAATGGGTAAGTTGTGCCACGAGTATCAAATTTACAAAGCAGTACACGTCAACTATGTCAAGAGCCATTAATGTTCTGCCTACCTGCGCGGTGCTGGCTAATGCAACACGATCGCGGTTGCTCCCGAACACTGCAACAGTTAACTTACAACCTGTAAGTTCAACTTACAAAGTAGAAGTAGTTGAAACCTTTATGTAGCAAGATGCAACGCTGTTTAACTTCCAACTTCCCGACTTATATATAAGGATAAAAGTTATGAAGAAGTGCATCAAATGCGGTAGTAGTGATATTTGGCAGGATGATGACTTGCACTGGATATGGTGTAACAACTCAAAATGCCCTGAACATTTTGGAGGTAACGCTAAAACAAATGAATGGCATATTTATCTAGCACAATACCGACGAGATATGAGGCAAGAAGCAGACGAGCCTGAGTTAGAGCAATTGTATTAAATAAGCTTTTGATGTCACTCCTGACTATTGATGTTTTACATACTCAGAAATGGCGCCACGACGCTACGATTTACGCGCTAAAACTTTGTATTCACTTCTGAATACAACCAGTATACAAATAAGTAATTTGTCTGTCAACAGATTTGTAGACAATTGAATACAAGAGTTGATATACTGTATTCAGTTGTCTACATTTGTATACAGTAATGGTTAGTAAACCGTTTTCTTTTAGATTGCCAGATGAGGCAGTTCAGGCTCTAGAGCAATTACGACATCCTGAAGAGTCGTTAAATCAAACACTCCAAAGGTTTGTACTTGAAAAATTAGGCATGTATGCAGACGTGTCTACAGAATTGCATACATCACCGATTGAAGATTTACGCGCTCAAATTGAACAGTTGCGTTCTCAGATCGAACTGTCTACACCTCTGTCTACAAATTTGCAGACATCTGTTGTCAAAGACTTGCAAACACAAATGCAACAGTTACGTTCTCAGGTTGAACAGTTAGAGGTAAAGTTGCCAGCCTAAACGATACATCGAACGCGGGTTCGTTTAGGCTAGAGCAGTTAAATGCTGCACGCAACAAAGTTTTAGCGCGTTGGAAAGTCGCTAAAAGAGCTGAGAGTAAAGAGCGTATACAGGAAGTACTGGATAAGTTTATAGAGACAATCCAGTCCGAGTAACTCGGTCATAAGGTGTCAATAACGCGGTTGTTGGCACCTTATTGTTTGGTTATATTACCTGAAAACTATAAGACTATTTAAAATAGAAGCTAACTTGGAACGTATTCCTGCACCTAGAAGGGCTTAACCTTTCTAGCAGTAAGCACCGTATTGCAACCGCTACAGTTAAGAGTTTTGAGTAGGGATTTTCAGTCCTCTGCTCTAAACCACGCTAAAACTGCAAAGGAAACGTTATATATTTCCGATTTGCAAACCACGCGAAAATTGTCAAAAATTGCTAGGACATATTAACATGTCCGAATTTTAAAATTCGCTCTTACACGCAAAAACAGTAGTGTTGCATGTTGACTTACTCCCTTTGGACTTAACCCCAAAGAAACTAACTTCATAAAACGTTCGTAAGACGTTAGGCTTCCCGGAGCCTTAACCCCTCGTGTCGGAAGACGTTGAAAAAACTGTGGTGGAAAATAAAGATAAAAACCTATTAGGTTTAGGCAGAAAAGTTAAAGGATATCAACAAGTTAAAGTTGGCGAGAACTAAAA
>NZ_AP018296.1 GCF_002368415.1 Calothrix sp. NIES-4105 | reverse complement strand
GTTTTGACTTTCAAGTTGCCTTCTTGTGTACTCCCATATATACTCAGTTACGGATAAGTTAAAAAATTCTTGCTTATACTTCCCTACTATGTTATCCCAATATATAAAATTCATAGGCGATACTGCTCCCATAAACTTAGAATACATACAATTCTTGAGGCAATTTACAGAGATACCTATTTCTTTAGCCCATTCTGCTTTATCGTTAGCTAAGTAATTCTTTAGAAAGTCAGTACAAATATCAGCTTTCTCAAACCACCCTTTAAGGATGTATACTTGGCTAGACTTTAAATCATAATTATGACAATTAGGGAAGGAGAAAGCAGCCTTCTTCATAGGTCTAGAGCATGACTGTAACCCTCCTTCCTTCTCAGTAATTCTCCCAGACTTTTGAGGCTCATAAGCTGGAACGTAATAAGCTAATTCCTCTGTTATACTATCCCAATTTGTATGGTAAATTATGTTCTCATAACATCTTAGGTCATTAGCCAGCCTCAGTTTTTGTGCTTTAGTTTTGACTCCTAGTATAGCTTCCTTAAAGTAAGCATCTATCTCTTTATGATTGTACAAAGTTCCCTCAATCCCCTTAATAGCCTTGACAATTACATCAGGTAAAGGGTTTTTATTCTCATCATATAAGACACTTGACTTAGGCTTCTTGATTACCTTGCCGTCCATTAAATTGTGGAAGGTCTGTCTCTTTATCTCAAGATGTAAACTATAGTAATAATCTAAGCATTCTATCTGTATATCATCTGGAATTTTATAACAGTAACAGATGCCCTTCTCTATACTGTAGTGAGGAGTCCTCTTCAATAATCCAGCTTGAATCAGCCCATCAATATCTACCTTTCCATGAGCATCCCCCTTCTTATTCCACTCCTCATTAATAGTCTTTCTAGGTACAGGTATCCACTTGCCTTCCTTCATATTTTGTGGTAAAGAGCAGCAGGCGAAGATATGGAACCAGAACTCTTTGGTTGGCTTATTGAACTTCTTAACCAATTCAACCAGGTAGCTATAGAGGTGCCAATTAACCCTGAAGTGGTTCATTATATATGAGGTAGGCTTCTTATCCTTGGGTTGGGTAGCCTGCTTAGTGTAGAACTGCTTGGACTTCTTGGATGCAGGCGCCTTAGTGAGAGTCTGCCCACTGGATGAGTTGAAGTTTTGTTGATTGTCTGATAACATAGTGTTAACAAGTTTTAAATCAATTGAGTAGCCAGGTGTTGGTAGCACCTGGCTATTCGCATTTATAGTATCATCATCTGATAACTTTGAATCAGAATTTACGTAGTAGCATTCGGGTATCTCTACATCTGCCTGTTGTTTGTTTGCAGAGCAAGAAGCAGCACTCCAGTATAGATAAAGTACTATGCTTCAATATAGTTACTAAAACTATCTCTCATACTTTTAATGAACTCCTTTAGCTCTAATTCATTTATAAAGTATATATTTCTTCGTATCCTTTGTTCTTTATTAGATACTTGGACTATACGCTTTCTATATCCTAGTTCTTGTAATGCTCTTTTAATTTGAGAGAACATGGCTTTAGATTTGCCAGGTAGCGTCTTATATATGTCACTACCAAAGAAGCATTTCTTCTTCTTACAGTACTCTTCTACTGCCAACAAAGTTTCTTTATATGTTAGGTTATCTGCGTATTGCTGGATTATCTTCCTTTGTAATTCCAAGTAATTTTTTAATGATTCTTCTTCCTTGAAGTAAACCTTTATTGGCCTACGGTGTTTACAATGGCTGGGTTGAATTACTCTACATTCGTATCCTAGATATTTTGTTACTTCCACTACCTTTTGAGAAGCAATGGATTTAAGACTAATTGAAAGTTGACTTTGTAAATGTTCACAAATGTCTTCATAGCTAGCACATTCTTTACTTTCCAATAATTCCTTTATCACACTATAGTATTCCTCTATCTCAATAGGGTTTACAAATGTACAAAATAAGTATTGGTCGTCTTGAAGTTTAATTATGTTTCTTCTCATTAAAGTATGGGAAGGGCAACTAGCGCATTCAGGAGAGAAGCCAGCAATGTCACAATAACACTGTTTACTTATCCCTTCCCAAGCACGCTCTTCCAACTTCAAATATTCTAAATATAAATTATCTAAGTAGTCTTTCATAGGTTATAACTAATAAAATCAACTTTACCATTTTGAATACAGATAAATTCAATCAAATTTCTGTAAATAATCTTCCTGTGTTCTAAAGACAGAAACTCAAGGAATCCTATATTTCTCATAGCTGGATGGTTCAATATCTCAGCAGCACTCTTGTTATAAAAATCAAAACATTTATACCCATTCTCTAGCTCAGATAGTTTTTTTAAGCTATCTTCTTTAGCTTTAATGAATATTTGATTATTTGGATGTAGTATTAAAGTTTTATCTAGTTCAGATATCTCTTCTTCTAGTCTACATATTTCTAAAGGTTTAGAAGGCTTCTCATGGTCTTCTATTTGCCCTGATTGAGTCTTATTTAAGATTTCATTGATTACTTGCTTGTTTAGGTTGTCTTCTCTTATAGCATTGGTATTGCTACATCCAGTAGTTCTGCAAAAGTAATAATTAAATCCAGATTTACCAGCAGACTTCCTATGAGTTAAATGATGCTTGCAAGCAGGACAAAACAGTAGTCCACTAAACAGGACATCAGTTTTACTGTGTATTTTATCAGGTTTACTTGATAAACTTTGACGAGGAGAAGATATTAGATACAACATTTTCTCCTGTTCTTTAGATATTAACCTTTGATGAGAATCAAATTTAATCTCATATTCTTCTGCCCAAGTGGTAAAGTCAGCTATCCTCCCCCTTAACAAATCACGTCTCTTGTTACCCTCTTTTTTGTAGTGTATATGTCCATAAAGAACTGGGTTTCTTATCCATCTACTAAAGCTAGTTAAATTATTAAAGGGGAACATGTATCTACGTGGGGTTTCTTTCATAGAGCCTTTCCTGATACCTGATAAGTTGTACTTATCTTTAAAGTAGTTACAAACCTGTCTAAAGCACTTAACTTTAATATAAGTATCTATGGATTCTCTGCATAAATCAGCTATTGTTATTGACTTTAATCGCGTATCATTCTTTAAGGACTTCCAGTTGATGTATTCATGGGTATGAAAGTTGTAGTACTCAGTGTTTGATGAATATAATTCTTGGTAAAACTCTTTACTATCAGGTGTATCCCAATTACTAGGTCTGTCAGAAATTAAACATAAGAGGGGTATCTCATCAATAACAGCTTTACGAGTTAAAGAGTCAAGAATATATCCATAAGGAAGTGTACCTATTGGCAATCCCTTCTCTTTTAGTTTCTTGAAGCTGGTTTTAACTCTATGTTTAGTTTTCTCTACTTCAGACTGACTCATTCCAGCTTTTAAAAAGAAGAGAATAGTACCACCAGGGTCATCTAAATCTATATTGTCATCTAAGAATCTCCATTTAACTCCTCTAGCCTTTAACTCATACACTGTGCTAGCTAACACAACACCATCTCTACCTAATCTAGTTACATCACATATAATTATTTCCTCTACACTCCCCCTTTTGGCATCCTCAATCATTTGCAAGAAACCAGGGCGAGTAGACTTTTGACCTGACTCTATATCTTGATAAATGTATGTAGCTCCATTTCGTTTTAATCTAGATTTCTGTGTTTCTAGACTAATTCCTCTTCTTCCTTGCTCCTCAGTACTGACACGCGCATAACCTACTGTTCTCATATTGAATGCCATCCATTTAGTATTTTTACCATTAACCTTTCATAATTACTTGTATAACATGTTTTCCAGAAGTGTGCTACTACATGTAAACCATTTGTAGCACACTAAAATAGTTATTATTTATACATCACTTTTAAAGCTATCTTTTCTAGTGCTAATAGTGTAGGAATAACAGATATCAACATGCATTAAGTAGGCATTATAAGAAGCTAGACTTTTTACTAGTGAAGAGACTGTTTATCCATTGCACTTCCTTTATTAACTCCTTCTTAGCCTCTTGTAACTTTTCTCAATATATTTACTTAGGTAGTTAAAATCAGTGCATCTACTCAACCAGCTTCTTTAATTACGTAATTAGCATGTAAATTGAAATACTATATACATATATGAGAAGAATAAAAGCTTTGGTTGCATCTATAACACTGTTATCAGGGATGCTAATACACAGTAATGCAGACGCGCAGGATGTTAGACACGTAGTTAGTTCCTGTCATGTAGAAACAACTGCGGGAGTAGTAGAAAGGGGTCGGTGCGACATAAAAACTTGGGCAGAAGGTGATTACATCATTGTTGAGATTAGAGAGTCTTGGAATTGGAGTAAAGAGCCTACTTATTTTAGACTTGTAAATTATCCTGGCTGTAGCTCTTGGCGTGGAATTGGTTGGGATGAAGATAATTGTAAGGCAGTAGAAGGAGATGGTAAAAGTTGGAGTAAAGATGATGAGACAGGTCTAGTAAGTTTTGGTGAATATAAAGATGAAGATGGTAAAGGTAATCCTCAAGTTATATACACCTATGGAAGGGCTTATACCTTCTTCTATCATGGTCCATTTCCAAGACCTAATTATATACCTGAGAAGTTTATTCCTCCTGACCTAAGAAATCAAGCTGGAGAAGATTATTAACCAAGCAAGTTTAGTAAACATTTAATTACAACAAATAAAACCTGGCTGACCTTGGCCAGGTTTTATAGTTTCTTATTAAATAAACTCCTCATTTAACTCTCTCTCAGCTTGCTGCAACTTCTCCAAGAAACTCTTCATTAGAGAGTTAGTTTTAGCCTTCTTGATTGCCTGCCTAT
This sequence comes from Calothrix sp. NIES-4105, assembly GCF_002368415.1. GTDB lineage: Bacteria > Cyanobacteriota > Cyanobacteriia > Cyanobacteriales > Nostocaceae > Dulcicalothrix. Next base: position 8,864 of record NZ_AP018296.1, on the reverse strand, counting down.
TCCCCTCAATTAAAGCTTGGTATTTATCCCCTAACTTAGCCAACTCCTCCAGGCGCCTCACCTTCTCTTCCAATTCCTTGATTCTGGGGGCTTCCACTAATTCCCCCTCAAGAAGCTTCCTTACTAACTCATCCAAGGCGCCGCTGGCATTGCCCCCTTGGGACAACCACTGGTGAGTGCGGGGGAGAATGTTGTAGAGATGCTTCTCCTTTGGTTCTCCCCTCCTTGCCTCTGCCCCCTTACTCAAGTTCTCTAATGACCTAGGATGCTTACCCCTATTACCTTTTGACATATCAATTCAGGTTGTATATATAACTTGAATTATATTATATATAAATATGGAAACAATGTATACGGCGCAGGGCTTGGGAAGAAAGCTATATCATCAGGGCAGCCCCACTTCTGCCAGTACCTCCTGGCGCCGCTGGGTATGTACAATGTCTCTCTGTAGTAGAAATGTCTTACCCAGCAGGTGTCTGGGGTGTGGGGCTTAAGGTCATAGTGAGCTAGCCGCTGCTTAGATTCCTCAAAAATCTCACAATACATAAAGGTAACTGCTATCTTGGGGTTTACTATTGTAATTTTTATAAAAGTTGGAATAGTAAATGTGAGTAGAAGGGTACAGGGGTAGAAAATATAAATCCCTCTAAGTTGATTACCAGAGGGATTGCGCTTATTAGGTTACAAGTTAAAGTCAATCCAATAGTTTAGAAATCTCAGTGAACTTAGCGCCTCCTGTCACCTGCCAGAGCAGGCTAATTATCTTGGTTTTACTGTACCCTTCCTGCTTCAAAATACGCGCCATAGTAAGCTTCATTTCATCATTATAATCAGCATTTGGAGGGGGTATAAAATCCACTTCTTCCCCCTCAGCCCCACTTCTAGCAATACTTCCAGGCGTTTCTGTGTTATCCTTAATATCAGCAATTGGAAGCGCATTAGAAGGATTAAGTAAGTGACTCGCAGGAATGATTACTGGCTTGTCATCTATCAATCCCCTACCTTTAGAAGCGCCATTTAACCATTCTAGAAGTGCATCATTCCTCAATTGTTTAGCGCGTACCTTAGCTTTGTTACCCAGATATAAGAGGCAGAAGTTAGCTTTTAATATTGATGCATCACCCTTCAAAGCAAAGTTCTCAGCAGTATCATTCTGTGCTATTGCTCCTATAAATAATCCCACCTTCCTACCACGCTTACTCAGCTTACGCATCCAGGCGCCTAAGCTGTCACATTCCTCTGCTAAGGCAGGCATTTCTTCTCCTACAATAAACTTCTTATCAGGGACATACTTCTTACCTAACTCCCTGCGTTCACCTATCCTATTTTCTAACTCCTCCATGTCATTGGTAAATGCATCCTCTATATCCTCATAGGTGTACTTAATATCAACACAATCAGGGTAGTCATCCTTGGCAAAGTCAACATCATAGGCTGTTATAGAGTACTCACCTTGAAGCGCATTAATAAACAGTTTAACTGTGTGAGACTTCCCATCACCAGTACCACCAACTAATGCTAAGTGCTTCTCTTGAGACTTCCAATATCCTACAATATCAGTGATTACATCTGTCTCTTGTATAGGTAATACAGGTACAGTTACCTCAATAGAATTATCCTTGAAGTATCCTGCTAGCATTTCCTTACTGGTGGCTCTACTTGTTAGTTGTAAATCCTCCAATCTCACATTTAAATTGTTATCTAACCTGCTTACTACTATACCTATGAAGGAAGTTAGTAACCCAAGTACTGTAACAGATACCTTTGTTAATCCATTAGGGATGGTGATAGCAGATAGGAGACACAATCCACAACTGATAAATGAGATAACTGTAACTAACTTGGAGTTGTTTCTGTAGTTAATTAAATCTTGGATAAAGGTGTTATTAAACATGCCTATGTCCCCATTAATAAACCAAAGCACACTGCTATCACAAACAGGTAAGTCTTAACTGTAGGCGCCTTCTTAACAATCACCAGCACTCCAGATACTCCAATTAGTAACAAAGAGATAATGATAGGTAGTTGGTTGATTAACTTGTAACTGTTGGGTATTAGGGTAATCAATTGCATAAGCAGGCTACTACCAAAGCAACTAAAGATAGTTTGAAAGATGAAGGTAGTATTGTAGTCAGCTTTGATTAGTGAGCGCTCTTGGATTACCTGATTCCTAACTTGAATGTTCAACTGTTCGCTGTCTTTATTCTCCATTGCAGGCGCCTCAATATAAATTAGGTTGCTGTCCTACATTGTTTTACACAGCAACCTAGTGACTATTCTTTACCAATCAACCTTATCAAATAGGTTTAATACAGATGCAGCAATTCCAGTTAGTTCCTTAAATTCTTCTACTTGAATGCTGCTATCATTCTCCTCCTGCTGTATCTCCTCTACAAAGTGTTCCACGTCCTGGTATGGTTCAACTCTGGATATAATAGTCGTCCTATCTTCCCAGTTTTGAGAGCTGTAAGTTACTAAATAATGGTGGTTGTAATGCGTCATAACTCATCATTAAGTAATGTCTTAGCAGTATTAACAATTGCTTCTTGCTGTTCCTTAGAGAGATTAGTGTTACCGTCACAAGGTATTACTTCCATCTGAGTAGCAACCCTATAAAGACAGTCATTCTTGATTGCTTCATTATTAGTGTTCTCTGCCTTCTCTAAATACTTAGCTACATAGCTTTTATCTATTTCTGACATATCAAATTACTCCTCCGGATTATCATTATCTTTCTTAGATTTCATCTTGATAGTTTCTACTAACTTCCCTGACTGCTTGTCATAACCACGCATTGTGGTATCTCCAGTTAATGCATCACTAACGCGGTCATGTAATCCAATTAAGAATCTAATCACTTTCCCTCCTGTTAATGTGTTCTACTACTTGTTTACAAATCTCTTTATCAATCTCATTCCTACCTAAGTCAGGTTCACCAGCCTTATCAGTTGCTACTATGCGGGATGCAGCATCCACTAAATGCTCTGGTAATCCAGCTTCTTTCAATGCTTCGTAGCTTGCCTTGTAGAGGTTTTGATTTAGTTCAGGCGCCATATTCACTTACCTCCTGATTAACCTTTTTTAGACTTAGAATTACTTCTTTGCCCTTGTCATTGAGGAATACAAACTTAGGAAAGAAATCAGGGATTCTGTACTTATAAGTGAGTACCTTACCCTTGTAGGTGTACTCGCGTCCCTTCTCAAGCAGTGTGGAATCAAGCATTCTAGAAACCTGCCATTGTCTTAGGGTCAACAGGGTTTGGATTTAGATCAACTGGGTAAGCTTGACCATAAGCTGTAGGGACAGTACGCAAGGTCTTGAGGTCAACTGACTTTGACTTATGCAGCTTTATCATTAATCTGCTCCCATCAGGCGCGGGGGAGTACAACTGGTACAGTTGAATGCTGTCCCACGGTACTGGATCTTTGACTACGTGTGCTGAATAATACAGACTGTTCATAGAAGACAGAGCAGTGACACTTGGTATTCCTACTGTCTTTCTGGGCGCTCTCTTCTGTTTCTGCTGGGGTAAAGTACCATCTCCATTAGAGCTGTACTGAATATTATTGCTACTTTCCTTAGTCTCCATGATGCTTGGATACCTCTGTAACCTAGTTTGTATAATTGAACTTGAAACAGCCCTTATGATTACTGTTATTCTATAATAGAACTTGCAACAGGTTCATACAACAGAAATACTTTTACCAAACACAATGCTTTAGAGGAGAATATGTATGAAGATTAGCTGAAGGACTACAGAATGCCACGCGGAGGAGCAAGACCTAATAGTGGACCACAATCAAGTTGGAACATGGGTAAAACAACATCTATCAGAGTTCCAGTGGTACTAGCCCCTGTTCTTCTACGTATAGCAAGGAGTATAGATAATGACTGCTCTATTGAATCAATACTAAGTGATGAGGCGATAGATAGGGATTTAAAAGATATCTCCGGCAGGCTGTTAACCAGGCTAATTGAATCTCTGAAGAGAGAGTTTGAATAACCTGTACACAAGTTAAAATCCCAGTCGTGCTGGTGCAAACAGCCACTGGGGGTATGCCAAGGAGGGCATACAATTGAAAAAAGATTCTACTGCTAGTGTAACAAAGCAGAAGATTAATAGCACGTTTTATCCAATAACCAAAGAGGAGTTATTATGGCTGCGCGCTAGAACTCCTATGGATAATACAACATACGTCTACCTTGCCCTCAAATTAGAGAATCCTTTCTGTGACCGTCCTATAGATATTAATGTCAAGGAATTTATATTAGCTTGGGGCATTGCAAGGAGTAGCCTTTACAAAACTTTAGCAAAGCTGGAAGAGATGAACGTTTTAACACTTATTAGCAAAGAGTGTAAAATCCAGTGGATACAAGGTTCCTACGCTGATAATAAACCTGAGCAGTCTCATGATAGAACCTGTAACAGTCTCACCCAAGAGACAAAAGTCTCATGCACGAGATAATGAAGCCCCAGAAACATTATCAGATAAGGATTCCAGTACCCCTCAGACTCTTCAGACTTTTTCAGATCAAACAAACAACAAGAGCGTTGTTGCTTCTAAAACTAGTACGAATATAAACAACCTTGATTTCAGCACCTTTGTACCAAAGACGGTGGTGGAGGTTGATAAACCTGTAATTAAGGATGAACCCCCCGCAAAGGATTTCAAATTTCCTAGGATGGATGATTTAAGACAGATGCGTGTTAATCTTAATGATGCTGGCTTGCTGGCTATTGCCAAGAAGAGGTTTGAAGAGGGTAAACTGGCGAAGCTGGTTAAGACTTGGCTGGATTATGCGAAGAAGGCAAAGAACATTCAACACCCAACTGCTAGCTTGGCTGATTGTTTAAGGAAGGAGTGGCATACTGACGGGCATCATGTTGAGCCTGGATTGCCAGAGGCTGTCAAACCTCCAAGTGAAGAACAGGTAGCCAAGCTGCAAGAGTTAAAAGATAAAGGCGAGATTGCTGATTATTATTTCTCATCCCAAGATGGTGTTACCAAAGTAATACCCTTTGTTGATTTCTTTAATAGTAGGGAGACTGTGAGAATTGCCTACCCATCTAGGGCTGTTCCTTGGTGGGAGATACTTATTAAGGAGAAGAAGTAATGGAAGCAAGCAAAGACAAGCAGCACAATCCCTTTGGGAGAGTGTGTCCCCACTGCAAAGAACTATTACTAAGTGAAGATATAAAGCTAGAGTCAAGTACTTTTAACCCCTATGACCACAGAAAGAAGGGGGAATATAAGTATGCATATACTTGGTTCTGGTGCGCGCGCTGCTCTTACTCAGAGAAGGATATCCCTTTCTAAAGTTATTTAACCTTATATTAAGTTAGTTGAAGCCTTATATTAAATTAATTGAAGTAAGAAACAACTTCTAATTATTCTTACTGTGCAAGCTAGGAACATCCATATATAAGAATTAGAAGAGCCAACACCGCGCAGTCTAGCTGCGCGGTGTTGGCTCACGTTTCTCACGCAGAAGTGGTGTTGCTTTGGTTGTACTGTTGTATTAGGCTCTGGCATCTAAGACCTGCTTCATAAGCTTGTCTCATTAAAGCCTTCCCAGTAGCAAAGTTAGAGGCAGCAAACTCCCGGTTAGCTTCCTTGCTTAACTTGGCGGCTGTGCTTGATTCAAGTTTAATTTGTGCTTCTATATCCATAATGGTTATTCCTCATGCTCTGAAATAACTGTTCCCAAGTTCTCTGCTACGATGTAGAGTACTCCTGCTTGACCAGTAAATACACTAGCATCATTATAATTCATTTCAGATGCGGCATTGTCAGCTTGTGTATACAAGTCCTCAACCAGTTGCTGCATAGTCAAATAGACGCGAACCAGTGCTTCTGTATTCTCTCTCTCCACTACACCCCTTATAAGATTGCTCTGTGCATGGTTAATCCTACACCTAATGGTGCATCAACTAGCACTGACTTTTTAGAAGCTCTTCTCCAGCGGTGCAATTTATAAGCGCGGAAGCTACCTAGAAACAACGTTGTGTTTACTTCTTACTACTGAGAAGGAAGTTAGGCAGAAATCCCCTGTCTTTTGTATAGGTATGCGTAGCTAAATATAAATTAACCTCAGCTATAGCCCACTGAATTACCTCTTGCTTGCTATCACCCCAATAAGTACCTAAACAGTAACTTTGGGGGTAGATGGTATGGTCAGGATGAATAATTACAAACCAAGGCTTATAGTCATATTTATGCTCATTATAGAAAATCCTCATATCCCTATAGGTCACAAAGACTATATGAGGGAATTTAACTAGATATTCTTCCTGCAATTCTTCCATATAAATCAGTACCTCCACTGAGGTTAGTTTATATCAAAATTAAATACATTTGATATTAAGATATTTAATTAAATATTATAATATGAAGCTTTTGAATAATCTCATACGCCAGCTAATAGTAATAAATATTAACTGGTATCAGAGGTGCATTTCTCCACATAAAGGATACTCCTGTGCCCATAGAGTACTGCATCAAGGTGAGTCATGCTCTCAATGTGTTAAGCGTGTTTTTCTAGAACAGGACTTGAGTACAGCAGTTAAACTTACACACCAACGCTTTAAAGAATGTGGTGATGCAGTCCATACTTTAGATTTACAAAGGCAAGAGAGTGAGCCTTCTATGGTGACAGAATCTAACAAACCTCGCCTTATAAATAGAAGAGCATTTATACGACTTGTTCTCCCTTTTGCTTTTACATTAGGGTTAGCTACTCCTGCCCTAGCTGCTCGTCGTGGATTACCTATAGGAGGATGTCTTTCTGTTGGTTCTAGGTATGTCACTAGAGAAGATAGTAAAGATGGACAATGTGGAAATCAACCTCAACTTTATTTTGGATTATGTTGTTTTGGACTCATTGCGTCTGCTATGGCGGGAGAAGAAAAGTAATATGAAAGAGAATCTCAAAAAACCTGAAACTATTTATGGTGCTATAGCTGTAAGTTTAATGGTTTTATTTATTGCTCCATTATTATCGAGTTGCTATCAAGAGAAACAGCAAGAAGCGCAGGCTAGAGAAACCTGTAAACAACTAAGAGCTTTCTATGAGGATTCATTAAGAAGAGCCAAAGCAGGCATCAAGCTAGAATCTGGTGAAGCTGAGGCAGCACGGAGAGCTAAATTTTATTCTGAGGGTATGTGTCCAGACCTTTATAAAGCTGAATAATTAATAAATCCTAAACACAGTACTTAATATTTAAAGAGATAAGTAATGTCTAATAAAAGTAAATATATTGCGGTATTGGTTGCTTCTGTAGCAGCAGGATTCATAGGCGCCTGGACGGTTCAACCCTCTACTAAAAGGTGGTGTGCCTTTGCATTAGGAAGCTTAGAGAACTGCAATATGTACTACTCAGGAGTAGATAAAGATAAAACCCTAGCAGAACAAATACAGCGGGGGCTTATAGTGGGGACGGCTACTAGCGCAATCCTTTATGGAAGTCTGAAGATAATGTCTAAGTCAGAGACTTAAAGCAACCCCTCTCAGATACTTCCTAAGCCCCCTTGCTTCTACTTTAGGTATCAACACACCTTTAGCTAAATCAAGAGGGCTTACAGGGCATTCTGGCAGGCGTATGCTTTAATTACACTGCTTAAGTAACAATTAAATTCTACGTATAGTTAAATTCACTAATGATATAGTTTACTTGTAGCATAGTATAAAGCTGTAAAATAACACCAGCTATACATCAACCGTAATACATCAAAATTTATACTACAAAAAGCGCGTTTGCCATACTACTAAAGCTAGTACAGATTATAGGAGTATATAAATAATCACTAATACTGAGAAGATGAGAAGAGGATTGAAAAATTACTAGAAGAAGAGAGAAGGAAGAGTACAGAGAGACTACTAGGAGGAACCAGGTAGGAGGAGGAGGGGGATAGTGGTAGGAAGAAGTATAGGAGGTATAAGTGCCCCCAGTGAAACTTTCAAAGCTATGCCCCATAAGGTTTACAGATGTACTTCAATTTTAGTTGAACGCTCGTTATAAATAAATTTAACTACTTTATTACTTCAAATAATCCTTGCTCCGCCTTCTCATTAAGTCTCTTTACAGCTTCAAAGAAGCCAATCTCATTACTTGGTTTACCCATTTGCTCCATTAACTCCTCATCAGTGAGCTTTTGGGAGCCTGGGCGCAGCATAGGGATTAAGTATGTCTTAGACCCATCAGCGTTAACTCTAACCCTTGCCTTAAGTTGCTCCAGTTCCTCCGCAGTACCTACAAAGTACTCTCCAAGCTCCAGCCTTTGCTCAAGTAGGCCACCACAGCTTACTCTTACTGTTGGTTCTGGTAAGTCCTTATAACCTGACTTCTTCTTACCTTGCTTCTTACTAGTTAGAAAACTCATGTATTCTGCCACCAGCGTTCCTCTCCCTTGCTACAAATTTCTTTCTCTACCAAATCAAAATAAGCAATGCTAAAGTGTTCCTTTGCCTCTTGTACTGCTTCCTTTGGTACTTCACCTATTGTAACTAACCCATCATGTTGATTGCTTGTAACTTCATAATTATATTTAGTTTGCATTTCCTTAGTGCTTAAAGTGTGAATAAACGCTGCTTCAGTCCCCTGTAGAAAGAAAGCCGTTATTCTCCTCTTTAAAGTTGATAACTTATCTTTATAATAATTACCTTCATCATCTTGATATTCATTCAGATTAAACGCCATGCCAGTTAAGTTTTTAACTACTCCTCTCTTTTGATTTCCCTTACAATAAGTAAATAATAACCACTTATAAAACTTCTGCAACTGTAAGTCTAAAGGTTTAACAAAGTTAATAAAGTTACTCAATCTTGTCTCAGCTAACTTATTAATTTCATCTTCATCCGTAAT
>NZ_AP018295.1 GCF_002368415.1 Calothrix sp. NIES-4105 | reverse complement strand
CTAAATCGGCAGCCTGTCTGGATTTGTAACTTTTACCATTACGGCTGGGGAAGAGGTATCCTGATTTTGGCAATCCAACTTCTCGCATCAATTGCGCTAACTTGCTACCAATCTTTATTTCCTTGGTACGTTTGTTTTTAGTGTTTCTGGCTCGGAATAGCAAGCGTTCGCCAACAATATCCTCTTTTCGGAGCTGTAATGCTTCACTTATGCGGCATGATGTGTAATAGCAGATTCCAAACAACAATTTGTCAGCAGGTGATAAAACCTCCATCAACTCCGCGAACTGTTCCTCACTTAAAACTTCGGCTTGCCCGTTGCGTTGGATTTTCATTGCTTGGTTGGTAACTTGCTCTTCCATTATTTTAGCAAGTCCTTAATCCCTTTATTCCAGTACTTCCAGCTTCACCCTTTCCGAGACTTAAACAAACCTTATCAATTCCAAGTTCTCAAACCCTCATTCCATCGTCGAACCATAAGTCTTGACTATGGCAAGGGAAAGTGTCACCGACTCAAGTAAGATGTCCGACCTGTCTTACTCAAAGTAGTACAAAGTTAAGTTAAGTATCTTACACTTGCTCCATGTTGGGTAATAAAATCCTGTCAGACGTAGTAATACGGTGCGTGTACTATGGCAAACAAACTACTCAACTTCCGCTGCCCTGAACCGCTACTGGAAGCCATCGACAGGATAGGTCAGGAGTATTACCCTGCTGACAACGACAACGGCTGCGACCGTTCTAAAACCCTGATTGATATCCTTATTGCGGGTGTCGAAGCATTAACAAACGGTGAGGTTGTTTTACAGAAGCCTGGAACCGTAAAACAGGATGTAAGACAACCATCTGAAGCTGATATCAAGGCTATGGTTGAAGCAGCGGTTGAGGAGAAGTTAAAAGAGGCAACTGTACAGAAGTCGGTACAGACAGAGGTACAGAATCTCTCAAATATCCCCACTCGCAACGAGTTTCACGACTTAAAGGAACTAATAAACGGCTACAAATTAAGCCTTATGCGTGAGATTCAACACCGAGATAAAAGTATTAGTATATTAGCTGAACAAGTCGCCGAACTAACCGCGCGCTTGGATGCAATGCCAGCTTCTGTGATAACCAAACAAGAATTAGAATCCGCGCGCGATAAAGTATTACAAACTTGGAAAACAGCTAAGGCGCCGGAGAAAAAGGAGAGGATTAAACAAGGTATTGACAAAGTAATTAACCTAGTTTCTCCCACAGAACCAAGTATCGATTCTACACCAAATACTAACATAAAACCTCAAACCGAAACACAACTCGAAGTTGCGAGCGTACCAGATAAGCAGGATAATCAACAGTGGGAAGAAGTCGCTAAACAATTTTTAAATGAGGTGCATTGGAATGGGTGAAATTAACGATTTAAGATTCACGGCGCCACCTGAAGACTTAGAACGGTGGGAATGGTTTTTTAAAGAGATGGAGAAGCGAGGCTTAATCACTATTTATGAGGTTTCCAAACTGTATGATAATCGAGGTGATAGTAAGTTAAAAAGAAAGTACTTCAAGGTTAAATTGAATGCGGAGGAACAGTAAAATGTATAACCCAACTAATTTACTATTAAGTATAGAAGACGCTACGTGGATAGGATTAAAGCTTAAATCTATAATTCGTCTTTTAAAGAAAGCTCCCGCCGGTGGAACATATCTCCAGTTGCAAAAAGAATTCCCTGGTGTTGGTGATAACCTGGAAGCAATTTTAGAATTAGCAATTGCTTTAGAATTAATCGAGGATGATTATGATGGGGATGTGAGAATATATAAATTGAGTCGGTGAATATAGTGTTTGTACTCCCTATACAAAACTATCCCCTGAAATGCTTTTTTTCAAGGGACAATTTGTTAATTTTGTTTGGAGCTTAATAAATAAGATTATGCGGAATCTCACCAATACATTCTAATTGTTCATCCCACTTAGGTATACGTTTCTTCCAGTATTCAATCCCCCAACTTTCTTGATATTCTTTTTCTACTAAATCTATTTGCGCTGCTTCATGACTACTTATTTTATCTTCGTCCATATCAAAAAGTCTACGGTATTCATTCCCTAACTTCCCTGCGGATAATTCAATAAAAACGGTGCAAGAACCGTCGCCGCTGCTTGCATAGCCATAGCAATCATTCTCATCAACATAAGATATAGCCAATCTATCAATTCTACATCCGTAATAGTAATTTAGCTCTTGTTCGGCGCCGCCCAGATAATGTTTCTTCTGTAGATGTGCAATGATTTCTGTATTCTCATTCCCAAAATAACAACATTGTGGCATTAAAACATCGTTTACTCGTAACGGTTGATTAACAGCAACACTTATTTTTGAAAAAGTATACCGACTGATTTTATATGCTATTCGGTCTTTTACTAATGCTACTTTTGCTTCAAGCCGATAAGTGTATACTGGCAAGTTTCTAGGGTTTAGCTTTAAAACGTCGTGGTTCATTTTTATTCTTCCTGATTTGGTTGTAGATTGGTAAACTTATTCGTAATCTGGACAAACACTTTCTTCCACACCTTCTGGATGTATGGCACAAATTAAATCTGTATCGTCTTTCCCATAACATTGACCATGAAAGTATTTGCAACCTTTGCATTTTTGAGTTAAATCTAAATACCGTGCTTCATCCTCGCTAATTCCTCTAAATTCTTGTTCAAGTTCTGGGTCGCTTAATTTATCAGCAGCGTACTTTGCAACTCCAACACCTAAGCCAAATGCGAATAATCCACTTCCCAAAGATAAGTAACCATACTTTGCTGCCTTCCTTATTAGCGGTTCTTGTGTTTGAATCACGTTAAAGGGATTGGTTCTCAAAGCCACAGTCGAAGCTGTTATTGCAGTCGTACCAATTGCGATTCCTATTAACCCACTAATCCCGCAGGTCATGGTAAAGTAATCAATGTACTTGGTATTAATCTTCATATGCACTCCTAGTTTAAAATTTTTACTTCCTACGATTAGAACGCTTTGAACAGCTTGTACAATTCGACCGAATGCCGTTTTCATAAATAACGTAAGTCTCATTATTTATTTTGATACTTGGGTAAGCATAATTGGTAAAAGGTATTCTCAACATTCTATTTTTTGGTCGCTTTCTATTTCTGTTATTCTGGCTAGTATCCTTAAACGTAAAGATTTGGGTGGGTGGATTTATGGTAATTTCTGGCATTTGAGGTATTTGAGCTAGAGTTGGTGGCTGAAAACTTAACACCAATATAATTGTAAGAAGTTTCATTTTTTAGCCCTCAAACTGAATCGGCTTGTTGTTAAAATGTCCGTAGATAGTTTCTGCTCTAAACCAAGTTGGTAATGTTTTTTCAACATCTTCTAAATTATTGCCCAATTCATCCTTTAAGCCAGTTTTGACAAGGATTCTGGGTAAAGGTTTTTTATTGTCTAGAGTAAATTTTTGTAAGTAAAATGCTCCCTTCCTCATATCCGCTGTACCATCCCCGAAAGCCGCATTGGTAAGGTTGTGGGTTACTCCGATAAAATATTCTTTAGCTTTTCTGGTATCACTGAAGGTGGAAGAAACAAACCTTTCTACGCTTTCCTTGTCTATTTTGGCTAGTTGGGTAAATTCATCAAGTAAAAACTGTTCTGGTTCTTCTACTTTTGAATTAATTCTATCATCCCTACGTTCGATAACATCCTGAATAGCTTCAAGAATAGCTGAATCATTATCTGCCTTTAATTGTGCTTCGAGAAGGTTCCAGACCTCGCTATTTTCGCCGTTTAAGTGTCTGTCTGCGATACGAAACACAGGAATGTCTAAACAATACTTTCTTGTTAACCCAATTGCAACAGAAGTGTTAGTTTTACCAGTGCCCATATCCCCTACTAGCCATATAGGTTTAATAGCATCTACTACTGTCCATAACCACCCGGACTCATGATGTTTTAAAGCATCAACTAATTGATTGATTAATTCCCGGTTCTTGGATTCCTCAGTGGTAATATGCCCCTCTCCGTTTTTGACTCCTAACACTTTTTGAGACTCCTTGTCCGCTTTGTGTTTATCCCTCAAATTCTCAGCAATCTTTTTATCCATCTCCGAATCAGCTAAATCAAATTGTTTAAGAGCCGATGAATGGGTTTTATCTTGTACTTCTTGCTGGCGACGTAACCTGTCTTGTCTTGCTTCTGGTGAAATCTGTCCAGCTTTTACACGAAACTTGTCCCATTTAGAATCAATTGTTTTGGATTTAAAATCACGTTCATTCCGGGCATCGACACCAATTAATTTAATTTGAGTTTTGTAACCCTCTAGTTCATAATGTGCTGACTCTTCATTTAATTCTGACTTCTTAGCCCAACTCAAATAAGCCAGACCCGCAGCCACGGGGGAAATTAAAAACCAAATTGCTTTTGATTCAGTGGCAGGAATGTCACGAATAATTAATGAGGCTTCGGGTATTGGGTTTGATGATTCAAATTGTTTCTGTTCCCAAACTTCTTTTAGTAATTTACGCTCGTACCTACAATATTCTTTGTCAAGTTTCTCTTGCGCGCGCTGACTAAATTCTTTCCCAAACTTCGGGTAAGTGTTCGCAGTTTTGGGACAGAACTTTATTGATACTATTTCATAAGGACGTTTAGTTTCCCCCAAGAACATTGAACTAGCCAGTGCAATAACTAACCATAAAACTGTATATCCTGCATAAGATTTTTTCATCTTCTCCGTGAATCAACGACAATATAAACTCCAGCTATGCTTAACAACCCAACCAAAACTGTAATTGTATTTTGTTCGCTATCAGGTAACTTGTTAAACTTATCAATCGTGGTTTGAATATTTTTGTATGTTTCTCCAGACTGGTAAGCTATCTCTAAAAACTTTCCTACCGCACCCCACAATAAGAACAACGTTATTACTGTTGAGAATCCGAATTTAATAAACCTGCCCATAACGTTGTTCCTGTTATCCTCACCTTTATGATTAATTAAATCCTCAATTGCTTTCCGGTTTGTTATTTGGTTGATGATTAAGATGGCTGAAACTGCTAACGGCACTCCATCCATACCACTTGTTAAAACTAAGAACCGAGCTAGGCTGTAGGAACTAATACCCCAAAATGACATTTCCAGACCTTTTAAAACACTACGATTCTTGTTTAGCCTTCGGGTTAAGTTCTCTTTATAAGCCCTAATAGCTTCTTGCTCGTCTGGTGTAAATGAACTATCTTCCTCGGTGGGGTAATTTGATTGCTGAGTGGTGGTATCTTCTCCCAAATCTAAACCAAAATTAGTCATAATTAAGCTACCATTGTATTGTATTTAATTGCCTCCAGAACGCGATTGGAGGCATTTCTATTACCTGAAAATGTCGCGTACTTCGTTCCAGAATTTAATTACAGGATTGGTAGAATAATGTTTTTTGGGGATAAGACTTAAATCACTGTCCGAGCTGTTCTCAAGAAGGTGTTTCATCTTTTTATTTTCATAATCTTCATCAGCTTTCATCTGTGCCAAGAATGGTTTGTTGGAAATATTTTCTAAATTAGCCTGGGCATCCACTGTTTTAAGTTGGGCATCAATCCAAGCTTGTAATTCAATCACGTCCATAGCGTCGTCGTGGCGTTGGTTTTCAGATTCCAACTTGGCGAACAAGGAAGCTTTATATTCCTCTATCTTGTTTAGGTACTTAGTGTTTTCTAATGACACATCTCCCCCAGCCTTATCAATCTTCGCTGCTTCCGTACCTCCAGTTTTATAAATATCTGCTAGGGCTTCGTTGTACTCTCCAATCCCCTCAATATAGGCTTTGAGGTTATCCCGGATTAAAGGCATTGCAGTAACTAGCCTTTCCCCAACTTTGCCCATGTCGCCTATCTCTTTTAAAGCTTTTTCATCACCGTTTACAGCTTTGATTATTAACGCATTGTTAACACCAAACTTTTCGGCTGTAGCCTTTTTTATATTCTTACCATACCCAGAAACGTGGTCGCGGACGTATTTAGCTTTCATTGTTACCCTCTGTTAGTTCTTTCAAAATTCTTGATGCTTCTAATTCACCTTTTATCAGCGCTAGCTCTAAAGCATTTTCTATCTTGTAGCCACTAAATTCTACTTTTAAAAAGGCAAGTTCCACCCCCAATTTCATATTCTCTATCTTCAGCTTTTGTAACTCTAAATCTTTAGTCCTTGCATCGTCCATCACATATCCATCCTTGCTCAATTAACTGTAATTCTCTCTGCCTCGGAGTTAGGGGTCTAAAACTCCAAAAAAATTGTATTATTAAGGGCAGTATTGCAATCCCAATACTCAGAAAATAAACAGTTAAGGGATTACGTTTTAAATGCGGCTGCGATAACTTTTGATAACTCCCTACGCTTTGCGGAGCCTTGTCGAAAAAAGTTGTTCATCTCCCCAAACTCCCCAACCAGTGTTTGATTTAATTGCTTCCTTCGGTACTCGATATGTTCCCTAGCATCCTTTATTTTCTGCTCCAATTTATCGGTTCGGTGATCGTGGTATGTAACAACTGCACTTACAACTTCATCAATAAAAGACTCGTAATCAAGAAAATCATCTTTGATACTGCTAGCTAAGTCTACAACCTCAACCTCTGATAATTCAATCCCTAATTCTGAAGCTTGAAGCGCAATTAAATCATGCTTCTCCTCCTCGCTGACTGCTATCCCTGATTCTAATTCCTGCTCAGATTCGGCTTGTATTGTTGTAGTATTTGCTGCTTCAGAAATCGAATTAATAATAACACTTTGAGTTGATAGTTCAACAACTTGAACTACTGATGGTTCAATATGTTGAACGTCTGGCGTTTTCTGTATTGATAAACTATCCTTTATCACTGTTTCTAGTCCCTGAGATGTTGATATCTCATCAACGGATTCACATTCAGGGAGAATTTTTGTTTCTACTTTCTCTCCAAATTTACTCACCAAAATATCAATAACTGAGGCAGTTAAATCTTCGGACAAAGTGTCATTGTTGTATCCTAATAGTTCTAATTCCTCCCTGATTACAGGTCTACTAAGTTTGATTTTTTTCCCTGACAAGTTTGATTGAATCCGCTTAATGTAGTCTATCATTTCTCCTACCTCCCTAACTTGCTTTTACGATGGATTGAGTAACAGTGTTTATTTCTTTCCTAATTTTGTAAGTGTGTGCTGCCAGGATTACTGGATACAGTTCCTTTAATTCGTAAACACGATTTTTACGAAACCCATTTAGCGGACGGAACCACTTTGTAAGCGTGTTTGGGTGAATTGTAATGTTATGCTGTTCAAACAATTCCAACAATTTCTCCCCGCTTATTTCTGAGTTCTGGTTTGCTATCAATTCGTTAGCAACCTTTACAGAATTGACGATTGGTACAAGTCTCAAGTCGCATTTAGGAAGCTGTTTCTTGACTTCAGCTAACCACGTAACATTCTGTTTTATTAGCGGGAAGTCATCACCAAAAATAGGTTTTAACCGATACCATGTTGCATCACTTATCCGCCTTCCTAGCGCTTCCTCAAATAAACTTCTTGCCTCTTTTTGATCTAATTTTTGCATCTCCTTGCCCTTAAACTTAGGTATTTGAAACTACTCTTTGCAATTTGCAGCACTACGTAATATTACTGATTAATTAAATCACGGCTGCAATCTGTCAGTTTTCAGTGAGTGATTGCTGCTGTTTGTGAAATCAACATTTCTTTACAAACTCCAGCAATGATTCATTTGTTCTGTCATCTGCTACCGATGAAATAAAAATTTACAATCGGTTCTTTTTTTGGGGCAAATCGCTGCATCCCTTATGCTTCGGGGATAGTGCAATTTTCATGGTTATGATTTTGATTTTTTTCCGGTGTTTTTCAGGGTTCTAGAGTAAATACCTCCTTTTGGCTTGACTCCTTACTGCGTATGGGGTTTGGGAGTGCAGAACGGTGTTTGCTCCTAAGTTCTGACTTTTAGTATCTCGATTACAATTTATACGTTAGCATAGAATTGCCAGCTTGCAACTGGCAATATATTGCAAAAACCTCTAAGGTGACATCTGAAGGGATAAAATCAGCATGGAAAACCTGCAACATGACCAAATGTCGAAAAAAACTACTATCGTACTACCCGATGTCATTTATGAGGACTTGATGAGATGGGCTGAATCTGAAGGAAGGCCAACTGCAAATTTAGCTTCATTTTTGATAGAGCAATCTGTAAGGGCTAAATTTTCAAATAAATATCCACCACCAGCGACGGGAAAGGGCAATGAATAAAATTAACCATTCCAATGTCTAATTTGGATGTGTTACAAAAATTTGCAAATAATACTGTGCTAATGCCACTTGAAGAAAATGAATGTTACTGACATCAATATTTCAAACCTACCAACAATACCAATATCCGAACGTCACAATTTACCTGACTGTCCAGCCATCTACTTCGTAATGCAGGGTGATACTATCTTATATATTGGTCAAACTAGAAATCTACGTAAACGCTGGCTTGCACATCAAATTTGGCAACACTTATACGGTATCAGTGGTGAATTTTTAATAGCTTGGCTGGAATGCGGTGATAATAAATTGCTGTCAGGAATCGAGAAAGCTTTAATTTTACACTTTAAACCTCAACTTAACAAACGTCGCATAGTTGACAAAATGACTGAATTACCCTCTGGTGGAATACCGTTATCGGAACATGACCTTGATTGGTTTAAAGTGATGACTAGCATGGCAGAAAGCTCTATTAGAGCTAATCTCAGCAGCGTCCTTACTACCTTTGTATCTGAATGTAAAGATAGTTATAAGGAGAAAATTGAGTATGAAGCTAATAAATATGGACTAACGTTTGATGAGGTGTTCGCTATATACCGCGATTCCTCAACAGCAAAAGAAGCGTTAGAAAGAAGACAGCAATTAATTAATGAAAAGAATCAAAATAATTAATCTTCAAAGCCCCAAGCAGAAACAATGCCACTTGAAGAAAATGTCAGATTGAATATAACTGTCTCGCGCTATAACCTTCAAAGGTTGAAGTACTGGGCCGCTGTCAGTGGTAAAACCCCCAGTGCTTATGCTAGTCAAATAATTTCGGCTCGGTTGGAAAGCTAACTTTGATTTGATTAATCGACAGCTTGAAGATTTGGCTCAAAGTCAGGGAATGACACTAACAGATTTAAAAGAACTTCTTGATAGTCAAGATTCAAAGTAAATTTTTATGTTGGTGAACAAAATAATTTCAACTATATATATTGAGGACAAAAGCAGATGACACAATCTCAATCTCCCAATCCCGACGACCGCCTAGCACGTGTAGAGGCTGCACTTGAGAACCAGGTAGAAGTGATCGCCGAACTGCGAACTTCCAATGAAATTTTACGAACATCCGTTCGTGAGCTTACCTCTACAGCTGAGTCAGTGTTAAGAACTTTGAACCAACATCAAGATAATTTTCTGGTTTTAGTAACCGAGATTAGGGATATCCGAACGGATATTCGGCGTATTTTAGATAGGTTGGATTAGCTTCCCTGAATACAAGGGTTTGATATTTTTTTTAGAACGCTAATAGTAGAATAAAAACTGTGCGAAGTAACTATGACTTTACCCCATTTTGCGATCAACCTATACGTAACTGTAATGGTTTAAGAGGTTTGTTTACCCCAAGATGGGTAAAAGCAATTTTTCAAGTAGTTTGAATGTTGTACTATTAGTGGAAATAAAATCATGTTTAGTAGTAAATATTTTTCAACAAAGACACAAATGGCTGAATATACCAGTAAACCAGTACATCCAGCTATTTTACAACCTCTGCTATTAACAAAAAACCCTGTATTTGCGGTAACGCGGGGAAAAACAAGGCTTCCGTTCCTATTTCTGGAAACGTACTTCACTTTTAGTGCATTAAGTTCATTGGATATAGTGAACTAGCAAATTATCTAAAATGGGATATTTTGACACATCTTTGCAAATGGTTTATGATGCAGTCATACTACTTATATAAATGGAAACTGATGACAACTTCGATTATTAGAAGGCCAACCAAAGGAAGACCTCGTGAGGGTAGACAAAAAATTTGTGTCGAGTTGACACAACAAACTAGAAACCAGTTTCGTAGTTTAAGCGAAAAAACTGGACTACCCCAATACGAGATTCTCGAACGAGTCTTCCAGTCTATAAGCGAAAATGATTTGATATCTATTTTAGGGTAGTAGAATTCCGGGAGCTTACTGGCTTACCTCATCAACTTCCTGAGTTTGGCGACGAAGAAAAGTTTTTGAGAACCAGCAGCTCCACATGTAAACGCAAATCACCTATCGGTGTCCTTCCCTTCTGCTTGAGAAGCTTGCGGATAATACGGCAAATCAAGCTGTTAATACTGCACCACTTGCTTGTCTGGTGTTAATCCACACTTACTTGCTGCACTTGCTTGTCTGCTGTTCATCTATATTAACATCGAGAGCAGCAAGTGGGGAAGGGCATTGGTAGGAGATTTTGCATAACGCGCCTTAAAGGAGCGCTTTCCTTGAATCTCAATGAATCACCCACAAAAGAAACCACATAAACTTTCTTATAAGATATACAACCGCGTTCCGAACGCTCAGACTATTGCAGCAAGTATCGACACAATGCCTGAGCATTGGAATTATACGCCGCTTCGAGGTAAAATACCGTATCGCGATGAGTGGCAATATGAAGCACCAGTTCCACGGGCTGTTATCAAAGATTTAATTGTTAATGGGCAAGTAGCTGTCAGCAAGAGGACTGGCAAGGAATACATAGCTTTTGATTCCGGGTTTGGGCTACGAACCGGAGATATTTCGGGGGGCATAATCGCAGTTGATCTGGATGGAGATACCGCAGAACCAATATTTAATGACTTGTTTGGTGGCAAACATCAAACTACAGTTAGTTGGACTTCGGGTAAACCTGGGCGGAGGCAGGAACTATTTCAAATTCCTGAACAATACCGAGAGCAATTAAAACATTTCAACCGTGCTGTAGTTACCAATCACAAAGGCTTAGAAACTGCCTTCGTGATAGATGAGAAGGGCAAGAAAAAATATACAGATTTACTAGAGTTTAGATATAATAAATGCCAATCCGCGATTCCCCCGTCTTTGCATCCGGAAACAGGACAGTATGTTTTTATAAATTCTCCTGTTGACACTCCAGTAGCAATGTTACCTGATTGCGTGTGCCAATTCCTTATAAAACTTGCTGCAAATAACAAAGAGAAGGCACAGGATAGAGTTGAGAAAGAGCAAAAATGGGCTGAGTTTAAATCAAATTACCAATACACAGGAACAACAAATAGTCTAAGTGAGTTTTTGAATTTTGAGGTTCTACCAAGACTGTCGCCAATTCAAATCTACAACGACCCGTCCCATGATTTTAAGGAAGTAGGTAAAGATAAATTAGTTGGTTCGCCTCATGACAGAATATCAACTTCCGGTAATTCTTTTCAGGTTCACAATGTACACGGCGTGTGGCTTTGGTACGACTTTTCGCAAGAAAAAGGAGGTGGTCCAGTTGAATACAGATACATGCTTCGTGGTAAAACCGGAAAACCAAAGGGTAAAGATTTTGTAGAAATTGTCAAAGAGCTTGCCAAAGAAGCGGGTGTAGAAGTTCCTAATTTTAATAAAAACAATGAAAAACAAAAAACTTCAAGAACAAATACAAAGCAATCCAGAGTTTCGGAGAATAGCGCTGGAGATGATAAATCAACAGTTCCGGGAGTGGATGATGGAGGATTTGGGGATGGAGATGGCGAATCAAGCACCACAGATCAACGAAACAAGGCTAAAAGAACTATTAACGGAAGCCACGGATTCAAGGAAAAGCCAGATTTAATAGTCAAACGTCGTTATCTTGGTAATATTCAACTACCAGAAAAAGGCTTTGTTTTTATCAAATCAGCCAAGAACACTGGTAAGACGCAATCAGCAGAAATAGTTGCATATGATGCTATAGGAATAGGAACGTCAGGTATCTTACCAACGCACAGAATATTACTTGGTAGAAGTCTTTGCGAACGACTTGGATTTACCTGGATTGATGAGAAGGATGAAAGCCCGGTTCCAGGGTTACATATTGGATTATGCTTTAATTCATTGTGGAAGCTCAACCCTAACGATTACAAGGGCGGCATTATTATTATAGATGAGATTGAGCAAGGAATTTGGTATTTACTAAACAGCAATACGTGCAAAGAAACACGCACCCTGCTTCTAAGACGTTTCAAAGAACTTATTACTACAGTTATTAATAGTGGCGGGCTAGTAATTGGGATGGATGCCGACTTATCCCAAAACACAATTGATTATTTGGTTGCGTTGACAGAACAGGACATTAAGCCTTGGGTATGTGTCAACGAGTGGCAACCTACTCCAAAATACTTTGCAGAAGCTTTGATTACAAAATACTACAGTTTCCACAACGCAAGAAAATCTGGTTCAAATCTAGGGTTGAAATTTTTCTTTACAAACTTAATGGATTTTAAAACTCCGAAGATTGTAATTTATGATTTTAGCAATCCTGCGCGCATGATAAGAGAAATTGAGTCGTGCTTGGAGAAAGGGGAAAAGCTTTATATTTGCTGTGATAGCCGAGATGGACGTTACAGTGCTAAAGGCATAGATAATTTATTATCTACAAAGTTTCCAAGCCTTAAAATATTACGTGTGGATGCCGGAACAACAAGCACTCCTGATCATCCAGCCATCGGTTTTGTTGACAACATTAACTCAAAAATTATTGATTGGGATGTAGTAATATGTAGTCCTTCAATCGGTTCTGGAGTGGATATCAAAGTAAAGGGACATTTTGACAAAGTGTTTGGAATATTTAATGGTATTATACCTGATTGGGAAGCAAGACAAGCACTTGCGCGTGTGAGAGAATATATTCCTCGTCATGTTTGGGCTAAAAAGCAGGGGCTGGGTTTTGTTAGCCGTACCGCTAAACTTACTGATTATGAGCAGATTATCAAAAAGCTACATGATGATTTTGAGAAAAACTCTAAACTTGCTGAGTTGATGCTTCCCAGTACCGACTACAAAAAACTAATGCAAGGTTATCATGACCCTTCCCATTTAATAGCCTTTGCCAATATTGCTGCTAGGGTAAATCAATCAATCCTATATTACCGCAGCTCTATGTATAAAGGATTGCGGAATGAAGGCTACAAAATAGATATTGTAAACGACTCTGAACTTGAAAATAAACTTGAAGAAACACTAACTCAGCGTAAAGAGATGACAAACAATGGGGCGTCTTATGAAGAAATCAAACCATTGATGGAGGAAGAAGAAAAGTTAAGGGAGGAACTGGCTGCGTTACAGAATACGGATAAAGAAATTGTTAGTACATTAGGAGCAGCTTCTAAGGCGCGTAAACAAGAATCCTACATTGAAATTAGTAACGCTCCACCAATTACGAAACTAGAATTTGAGGCTTTAAGCAGCAAAAAACTTCGTACAAGAGAGGAAGTTTACAAAATTGAAAAATATAGCATATCTCAAATATACTCTGAAGCGGAAGTTACAAAAAAACTTGTTGAGAAAACGAAGGCTGACAACTACCACAGCAAGATTCAACGTCATTATTTTTTACAAGAACAAGTGCCAAAAGAATATACCAAACTTCTTGACCGCAAACAGTTAGCTTCCCAAATTTCGGTTGGTGGACAGTTTTACCTACCCGACCTCAAAAATCGTACCTTAGAAATAGATTTGTTGCAATCTCTTAATATCATGCAATGGGTAAATCCAGAGATTGAGATCAACCCCCAAGACGAATCGCTTTTATCTTGGTGCGAAGGTTTGTTAGAAAGACGTGAGGAAATACAATTGTTGCTGGGCATTAACCTAAAACGCCACGTTTCACGCAATAAATCCAAAAAACGTGTTCTTGCTCCATTTGGATTACTTCAAACCATGCTTGATTATATCGGCTTGAAATATAAATGTTCCCGGCGTCCAGAACTTCCAGACGGTTCCCGCCCTCGGTACTACAAACTTGACACCGTGACCTTAAACGACGAACGCCTGGACATTTTTGCTCGGTGGGATGCAAAGCACTCTGAAGCCTTCGCCAAGCACCAAGCCGAACCTGTTACATTACCTTGGGAGGAAACGAAAAAAGGTAGGGAGAATATACCAAATAGTGATTTGCGTCCACGGAAATCTTATATAGATAAACAAAACAATCTGGACGTGGACGCAAAACCCGTGGACGCAAACACAGGTGTACCAGGTTCGATCTGGAAAGGGGTTGTAACGCGAGTTAAGAGTTCGCTAAACGGTTTAAATGTTATATGGCGAGATATATACGATAAACTCAGCGGTTCCAATTGTACCGTGGACACTGAACCTTACCCTGTTCAGAGGGAAGGTGGGATTGAGTGGCAAGTTTGGGCGAGGTTCGCAAACGGAAGTTGCAAAGCAGTCCCAGCGGAGTGGCTGGAATGTGCTGGGTAGTTACCTGTGTGAAAAACTAAAAACTTGATGCAGTAATCGGCAGCGGGTAACTTACCATCGCAAAAAAATCAAAAGTTGCACCCCTAAAATTCCCCGCGACTGAATCGAGGACAAATTCGCTACCCATCTCCGCCCCCAACTCACCCGCTGCTCCAAATCAGTATCGGTTATCTCTAGGGGGAAGGGTAAACTTTTGAAGGGCGTGCTTGGTGCCGAGTGAGTAAGTGTGGTAAAAATCCCAAATTTTGGGGTAGCAACTGCAATTAAAATGGTTTGGTTAAGGGATTAGTGAGGGGTGTAGGTAAAATGCCAACTTCTGAGCAGTTAAAAAAGTATTTTGATCTGACAATATATTTGACTAAAATGTATGTACCGATAAATCTAGGGACTCTTGACCCCCGCACGGGTAACGTGGCTATCCTGGCAGGGCAGGAAATAGTAATTGAAATTTACCCCAACGGACGATGGAGATTTTTGAATGAGTAAACCTAATTTCGCAACAATGACCCGCTCAGAGTTTCATCGATACGTCCTTGAACACAGAGAGGATGATGAAGCTTTATCAATTTACTTAGAAAGATTCCGAAACCCAAATGCCAAGGTATACTCGCCCGACCAAGGGTTTGATGACCCTGAAGTTGAACCAGTACTCAATAAACTGTTGTCCAAGCAGCGCAACCAAGATTGATATCAAATTCAAATAAAGCTTCGCTCGCGCGCGCTACGAGTTCAAATTGTGGTACAAGGTTGGGGGCAATTGCCAAACTTATCAAACGTCACAATTGGCGTCCAACTCTGTAGCTTGTACTGTTTTAGCTGAGGAAAATAAAAAGAGTATGGCGGTTAGTAGTTACTCTTTTAAGAAGTGCGAAAATAGCAGCAAACCATCTGCTGCCCTTAAAATAATGTAACCTTTTGTGAAAGTCGGGGTAGATGTTGGTACTTTTTCCTGAGAGCGTCGGCGATCTATGCTTTTAAAAGTACCGTTCAATTCTATTACCCTAACTGGAGTATTAAAAAGTTGATGGGTTTCCTCTATGGGCATTGATAGCTGTTGTCGAGCTTCATTATAGCTCATTAAACTAGACTTGATGACTGCTGAATTACTGGCTATGAACTGCCTTGCTGCTATCCTAAGTGCTGTTTCTGCTGCAACTTTTTCGCCCACATCAGCATTAGGGTCAGCAGGAGGAAAAAACCCTTCGTTTGGGGTGTTTCCAGGAGGTAGTTGGCGCTTAACGTCTTCAGGATTTGGCACTGGCTCTGTAGGAGGAACATTTATAGGAGAAGATTGAGAATTTGACTGATTCTTTTGAGCTATTGCTTGGCTCTCACATGAAGTTGTAGTAAGTCCAATTGCAAATAAACCAATAGTTAGAATCAGTTTCTTCATAGTAATCAATTTTTTCATGACGTTATTAGCACTATTCTATAAATTTAGCACGCGCTTTGCAAACGAGAACCCACTAATTATGGCATTACGCTTTCAGCAGAGAATGGGAAGTTTACCCAGTAAATCCTAGCAGGAAGGTCACTATACAGACTAGGGTTAGGGCAATCTCGCAACGTAGGATTACTGAGTGTGGCATATTGTAACCCGTATACAGGAGCTTTGGGGCTAGAGTTTAACTGACTGGTAGTTTCTAAACCAGCCTCCGTTTCTTGAAGGCTATTGCTTGGTCCGCCTATATTGGCAGTCTCTCCTATTTTTTGACTTCCAAAATAGAAATTCCATTTATTGGTAGCGGTGTTCCAAATTATTTTAAGTTCCTTGTAAGTGCCAATTATTGCATTACCCTCACGACTATACGTTCTCGTCGTTGCTGTATAACTTGCCCAGTAGTAAGCGCTATTTGAACCAAGATAAGGTTCTTTATCATAGCCGACTTCCACCCATGAATTACTACCAGTACCAAGCCAAAGCGGATGGGCTACAAATCCACGAGCTGTAGCATCAACAGGGTCTATATAAGTATCTACGACTAATTGAGTAGCTTTCGCAGCCGATAACCCTTGGAAAAATCCACACGTAACAACAGCATACCATCGTGGTCCATCATCAGGTTGAGCTAATGCACTTAAGCTTGATGTATTAAAACTTATGCTGAAACTTAAGACAGACGTACTAGCAATGAGAGTTTGCTTAAGGCGTTTAAAGTTTATTTTTGGCAGAAAAATCTCCCAGTTTTGATTGTTGTTTCAGGCATTTTTTTAATAGATTTCTATGTTGAAACAGTACTTTTTTTACTCAAAAGTACGGCTTTTAATGGTCTAAAATTAAACCCTTAAAAATTATGCAAATCCTACCCTTGTACTTCTTTAGCATCCAGTGCTAATTCCACTAAATTAACTAAATCTGAATAACAAAGCTTCTGTATTTCTACTTACTTTGTGCATCTCTCTATAGTACTTTTGAATAGCATATAGAGTTTGAGCCGAGATAAGGGCTAAAACGGAAATAAGGATTGAAAACCCTTAATTTTTCGTTACCCATAACAGCGTTGCGTACAATTAAGTAGCAAATTATCAAACGGCTAGCAGGATAATTGTTGAGAGCCTTAATTTCCGAAATTGCAAGCATCTCGGCTCAACCTTACTCAACGTCGCAATTGGCGCCGAACTTGTAGCTTCGGTACTGTTATATTCGCGTGTAAAAGAAACGTCTAGGGGGTAAGAACAGTCTTGACAAAAATCACGCAATTGGATTCTTGCCATACTTCTCAAACAAATCGTTTAACGCTTCTGCCATTAAAGCTTGAATTGATGTTTCTTCATCCATAGAAAGTTGCTTTAACTGTTTGCAAGCAGCAGGGTCAAAATGCACGGTTATGGCTTTCTTCCCGCGTCGAGAAGGGGGTATTTTTTCATTAGCATCATTATCTGAAATTTCAAGCGGTTCTATTTTTTTACTGGCTTGGTTCCTGTTAGGTTTTTTAGAAGCATCGTTCAAAGCATCGGCTAGGTTAGGTTTTTTAGGCATAGTTCTGTGTCCAGCTTAATGGCATGATTGCATGATGGCATCTATTTTAACTGTTTTAAAATCCACTTATAAAGACTCTTAATTTCATCAGCAGCTTTACTACCAGGCTCATATTCTTGAACGCTTAACCCAGCAGTAACCGCGTGAACAAACGCCATTCTTTGAGTTATTTTAAAGGGACAGATTTCAATATCATGTTTAGATATTGCTGTTCGCGCTTCTTCCCCTAAACTTCCTTTTGGTGGTACAGCATTAAGAATTACGAAAGCGGATTTATTCGCCATCTTGACTAAATCAATGGTGTCAGAAATTGCCCTTAAATCGAAAATAGCAGGACGACACGGAATTAAAATTAGGTCAGCGGCACGGATAGCGGCTAAGGCTGCGGTTTCGGAGTGTGGAGACGTATCAATAACTATAATTTCTGCACCATTTTCAACAGCAGCATCTAAAACGTGAGTAAGTCTTGAGGCTTGTGCGGAAACTACAGCAGGTGATTCATCCTCCCTGCTATCACCCCAACCACTGGCACTGGCTTGAGGGTCAAGGTCAATTATCGCGGTTTGTTTTTTATTGAGGGAAGCAGCAACAGCAACGTGAACGGCTAGGGTTGTTTTACCGCTACCTCCTTTCCTTGAAACGATTGCAATGGTTTTCATGGCTTGAGTTAGTTCAATATGTCAATGATGGCACAACATCATGCCATCATGCCATCAGTATTTTTAAGTATGTTGTCAAAGTTTTGGTTAGGGTACTTTGATCTGAATAGTATAAGACACGGTGTAAGACGTTACAGCAATTCCCCAGCAGCGTCAACTTCGTCCCTATCTATATCAAGGTATAGAACCAAGTTAGCAGGGGATGCATGTCCGCTTCGCTTTTGGAGTAAGGGTAAAGGTACACCCGCACGGTACAACTTTGTAAGACTGGTACGACGAAAGGTGTGGGTACTGATTCCCTGTAAGCCTATGTAATCGCAAGCTTTCCGCAAGG
>NZ_AP018294.1 GCF_002368415.1 Calothrix sp. NIES-4105 | reverse complement strand
AGCCAGCCATGCCCTAAAACTTACGTTTTACCATCGCTTGCGCTCGGTACGGGCAGGCTGGCTCAAGGGGGATACCCCCTTAAGAAACCCCCCGCTCGCTTCGCTCAAATTCAAAATTAAAAATTAAAAATTCAAAATGCGAAGACAGTATTGAAATATACTTCGAGCGTGTATAGATTAGAGGATATTGGATTACCTCTTCAACTTTGAATTTTGAATTTTGCATTTTGAATTTGAGCGCAGCGAGTGGCGCCTTAATTAAACCCAAATTGACAACACTACAAGGACACTCACAAGCACACCATCGACAACCATTAGATGAACAAATTTTGATTTTTGGTTTACCCATGTCACGTTCAATAGTTCGCACCAAAATAATGCAAATCCGCGTGTCCGACTTGGAATTTGAGATGATTCATGAGCGAGCATCCCAAGCAGGACTTTCATGTTCAGAGTTATTTAGGCGTAATGCGCTACTGCGACCATTACCGAAGCGAGTTACTAAGATAGCTGTAGACACCTACATTGAACTAGGGAGAATTGGAAACAATATTAACCAACTCACCAAAACCGCTAACGCGGCGATAAAATTGGGGCAAAAACCACCATATTTATGTGGCGAGTTGGAAGAACTTCGAGAAATACTGCATCAAATACGCCGAGAAATTACATCGAGTGATGAGTCACTCCTTGATGACGAAGACGACTTGGAGGATTTTGACGAACAATGATAGCCAAGCAAATTAAAGGACGAGGCTTTCGCGGTTTGCTCGAATATGTTGAGAACAAAGAGGAAGCCGAACGCATTGGTGGAAATATGTCAGGGCGAAACCCGCGAGAACTTGCAGCCGAGTTTAGATTTTCACGACAGCTAAACCCAAACGTTTCTAGGGCAGTTTATCACGTATCGCTCTCACTGGGAAGGCGTGAGTATTTACCTGACGATACTTGGAACGAAATTGCCGAGCGCTACTTAACAGGCATGAATTTTAATAACAACCAGTACGTAGTTTACCGCCACAGTGATAAAGACAACGACCACATACATATTGTGGCAAGTCGCATTAGATTAAACGATGGCAAGTGCGTGCATGATGGGTGGGATTATAAGCGCAGCGAAGTAATAGTTCGGCAGTTAGAACAGGAGTATAATTTAGAGCCAGTGCCGTCTAGCCATGAGAAATTGGAGCGTACAGCCAGCACAGGGCAGCACCGCCGAGTAGAGCGAGAGCAAACCGAGTACAATTCGGGTTTAAGGGATGCACCCCCAGAACTGCCAATTAAAGTTAAACTTCAGAAAATAATTGACTCAGCCACTACCGACCACCCGACAATGCCGAAATTTATTGAGCGATTACAAAAGTCCGGTGTAGAAGTACGTCATGGTTTAACTCGTAACGGCAAATCAAAAGGGATTAGCTACAAATTTTCAGGACAAGCATTTAGTGGTTCCCATTTGGGAGCAGCGTACACATGGCCAGGACTACAAAAGCATAAAGGTGTAATTTACCAAGATATAAGCCCAGAACAGTTGGCACATAATGCGGCGCCAATAAAAGAAGAAGAAAACAACAACTTGCCCATTGATACGAACACTATCGGCGCCACTGACTCTCTCTTGAAACATCAACAAATTACTTCAAACATCGAACTTGAAGAAGCCAACAAACGGGACATCAAAATTGTCAAACACTTACTGCAATCCGGAAGACCATTAGAGGAAATAAAACAAACCATCAACGCTACTTTAGTTGAACGTACACCAACTGATATCAGAGAGTTAGTTCTTCTAGCAGCATCCGAGCTACAACAGGAAGATCAAAAACAGCAGAGAATGCAGAAAAAACAGCCCTCATTGGAACTTTAATTCTGTGTGAACTGACCTCAAACGATGCCTAAAGATCGTGCCACCTTTGGGTTATAAGTTAATAACTCTAATATTTCAAAGACGGGCGCCTTCGCTTCATTTAATGCAATCACCTCTTCTTTGACATGCTTTCTCACATAAGTTTTTCCTCTCATCCCACCATATTCCCATTCAAAATAAAGCTGTTTAATTGGCTTTTTCTTCATACTATTCGCGTTTGCATAACCCCAGGACAGATTACCGCTACCTTCACCGTGTTTGCGATGGGTGCTAGGGGAATTTAAATGTAATATATTTCCCCCTAGCACTTGGTTAGCATTACTTAGTTGAGCATCTGAAGAAATTGATAATAAGCTGTCTTCATCAGTTTGAGCATCATGTTCGATTTGGGTGCTAGGGGAATTTAAATGTAATATATTTCCCCCTAGCACTTGGTTAGCATTACTTAGTTGAGCATCTGAGAATAAGCTTGATTCGTTAGTTTGAACATTATGCTCAACTTGGGTGCTAGGGGAATTTAAATGTAATATATTTTCCCCTAGCACCTCCAAATCATTACTTACTTGAGTATCAGAAGGAATTGATAATAATAAGCTTGATTCGTTAGTTTGGGCATTATGTTCAACTTGGGTGCTTCTTGAATTTGAATGTAATATATTTTCCCCTAGCACTTGGTCAGCATCACGGTTATGAGTGCCCTTGTAAGTTGACGGTTTAAATACGCCATACTGTTCAAACACTTCCTTAAACCGTGAAGAGTTATTACCCCAGTAAATGAGTACATGTGATTGCCGTGCGGGTAGCTTTGGTTCGTAGTTAGTATCAAGAAATTTAATTCGCCCTTTCCAAAAGTATACTGGCTGAGTCTTTAACACAGGCGATAACCAGTTAGTATCAGTGGCGCCTGGTACTAATGCAATAGCTTCGGTAACTCTGCCAGTTGTAATTTCTTCAGTTAGTTTAGCAATCCATTTCCCAGGACATGAGTATGGTGGGTTGAGAAATACGCGACCATGCCATTGTTTGGATAGTCCATCCTCGACAACTGTTGTACATAAACAATAAAGTCCTTTACTGATTCGTAAAGTTCTTTACTAATTCGTAAAGTTCTTTACTGAATTATTGTCTATATCTACTAAAGTCGTACAGATTAGTTCTGTTGTTCGTTTTAGTCAGTTCTGAAGAAGGTAAAATTTTGTTTTTAGCTTGTTCTAATACCCCGAAGCGCGGGAGCAAGGTAGTGTAAATGGTAATTATGTTCAATATTGCCTTGACGATTGAGAGTATAAATTACTGTAGTCACTTCAAGGCTGATATTTAACATTTGAAGTCAGCAGGCTTTTGAACTTATGATTTTTTGAAAAAATCTTGTAATGAATTTTCAACTACGAGTTGTTGAACTGTATTGATTACTAATAGTCTCAGTTGCTTTAACAAAAGCTTATCCGAACATCTTACCCAAAAAATGAGGTGTTGTGTTTGTGAAGGTTCGTACTTCTGTTTAATTCCTGAACTACCGAAAAAATCGGAAATTTTCTGAATATTAGTTTGAAATTCATCGTGAAGGTCTTTTGTATATCCTGTCAAGATTGCACCAAGCTTATCAACAACCACATAAACTCCCGCAACATGAGGTAGTTCATTACATCTTTCAATTGACAAAGACGCTATAGGAAACACAGCAGATTGAAAATTCATTTGTGTTTCTAACGACTCTTCATTATCAACAATTACAAAATTACCTCTTCCAATTTGTTCTACCAATTCTGAACGAGATACTCCTTTTTGCTGCGCCAATGCGTCCAATCCTTCTGTTGCCGTTGGGGTTAACGTCATATTAACGCGTTTTTTGACCTCATCTTGAAGTTCAGGCACTCCCTTAACCCGTTTGTGTCCTGTCAGCATAACTTTGTAGTTTCGACTCCTTATATAATCTAGGTTAAGTCAGCACTCACTCGTGGTGTGGTTCGAGTTTCGATTCCTTAACGAAATCAGAGAATAAAAAACTTAACATTTAGATAGTGTGTATAGTGTGTATAGTTAGACTATCCACTATTCTCTATCTACTGCTGATTAACCACACAGGTAATGACTTAGGTTTATTATCACGCCTGACTCTTTCTGTGTCGATTAAATTATCAAGGGAAATTGGAGCAACCCCCAAGGCGAACGCATTATGTCAATAAAAATTGCATATTCTCAATAAAACTCTTTTTTTTCGCATTAAACCCTATTTGTTGAGAATAAGGGTAATAACAATTGTTACAAAAATTATACGGATAAAAAATAATTTTAACGAAAAACCTGATTTCTACGTCAACTGCACAAACATTATTTTTTGTCCTTGAGCGTTTTGTAAATTTTAAATGCGTTAAATAGAGCAACCCCGACTCATCTAACTCATAATTGAACGCCATGCCAAACAAAACAGTCAATCAACGAGTCGCAGAAGGCTGTGGTCAAGGAACAGGGACTAACTATCAACCCGCCATCTGGATTGCGGATTTTTCTTCAACAGGAACATCTACTCAAAGCTTGGGTTGGAAAACCAATAGGCTACATCATTGCCTGAGTGGCTTGGAATTTCGTTACTTCTACATATTGGAATGGTCGCCAATTGTCGTTGATATACGAGAACAATTTCCTTTAGATTTGTCATCAACTCAGGATATTGCTGCTGATTGTGGGTTTAAGCATCCGGCTAACACTAATACCAAAGACCCCAATCAAATGACCACAGATTTCCTAATTACTATTAAAGGAAAAATTGGGGAAATTAACCAAGCCAGAACTATCAAACCTGCTGACCAATTAGAAAATTCAAGAGTATTAGAAAAGCTAGAGATAGAGCGACGTTACTGGGCAGAGCGCTCTATAAGTTGGGGAATTGTCACTGAACATGAGATCCCAAATATTTTATCTGAAAATATTGAATGGTTACATAACAGTTACTATCCTCAAGACCTTGCTCCTCTAACAGAACGAGATGTTCGCCACATCGCCACAGAGCTAACCAAAGGTATTGTGACCTCTGTTAATTCGCTTAAAGATATTGCTGGAGAGTGCGATGACCGATTGGGTTTAGAACCTGGAAGCAGCCTGTTAGTTGCTCGCCACCTAATTGCTACTCGTTCATGGCTCGTTGACCTCAATTATCCTCTTTCTTCTCAGTTTAGAACCACACTCAAACTCTTAAGCACTCCCTCTACTGAAAAAAATTAATTGGGGTAAAATGCACTATGAATATCTGGGAAAATATGCTCATCGAGTTTCAAGATGATGAAGGGCTAAACTTAGAAGTTTTGAGGGTTCTATGGATTAATTCACCAGGTACAGAGATAGTTACCATTGACATCAATAACCCCAAAGCCTTTCCCGTGTGGCAACAAACTAGAGAACTAGAAGAGGCACTGACAGAGCAAAAAGCTAAACATTTAGAAGCTGACCCCTTTGCCTATCTTTATCGTCCAGAAAATTTAATTTCAGAAAAACACCGCCAGTTAAGAGATTTTGCTTGGACTCTGATTGCTCCCATGATTGAGAAAGGCACAGACATCTTTTTCCATCGGGAGCGGGGTAGATTAGTTCAAGAAATCATTGACCGCACTGGTTCAACTAAACCCACTATTTATAAATACCTGCGAATGTACTGGCAGGGTGGACAAAAACATAATGCTCTGCTGCCTCGCTATGACAACTGCGGAGGTAAAGGAAAAAAACGACAAATTACCCGAAAATTAGGTCGGACTTCCCAACAAACTAAACTCAAAGGTAAACCAGAAGGCATTAATGTTGATGACCAAATCCGTCTAATTATCATTCAAAGCGCCAAAAAATTTCATGAAAAACAAGGATTGACCCTTAAAGATTCGCATCAACGAATGTTAGAAACCGTCTTCTCTTTAAAAATTCAAGACCGAGAAGGAGTAACTATACCGTTATTGTGGGCGGAAAACCAATGCCCGACGTTACGACAATTTTGCTACTGGTACTATAAACAAAAAGATTTAGAAAAATCTCTAATTACACGTGAAGGACAACGCCGTTATAACCTACGCTATCGAGAAATAACAGGCACCTGTTCTGACCTTGCTTCATTCCCTGGCGCACTTTGGCAAATTGACTCAACCATAGCGGATATCTACTTAGTTAGTTCTTTAGACCGTAACCGCATTATTGGGCGACCAGTTCTATATCTTGTCGTTGATGTATTTTCACGCCTGATTGTCGGATTTAACGTCAGTTTAGAAGGACCAAGTTGGTTAGGAGCATCTTTAGCACTTTTGAATGCAGCTACTGATAAAGTTAAATTTAGTCAAGAATTCGGAATTTCTATCGACGCTCACGAATGGCCTTGTCAGCACCTTTGTAAACGGCTTCAGACAGATCGAGGAAGTGAATACATTAGCCACAGTGCCAGAGAAGCCCTGAAAACCCTTAATATAGAATTATCTTTAACACCAGCTTATCGTCCCGACTGGAAAGCAGTTGTTGAGCGATTGTTCCGTACAATTAATGATGAGGTTATTCATTGGCAACCTGGCGCAGTTTATAAGCCAAGAGAAAGAGGAGACAAGGACTATCGTCTTGAAGCTATTTATACATTAAAAGAATTTTCACAAATTCTGATTCGTATGATAGTTGAGTATAACAACTACCATTACTTAAAAGATTATCCCTTAACTAAAGAAATGATTTCAGACCATGTTCATCCCTGCCCGCGTGAATTATGGGATTGGGGGACTCGCAACTGTGGTCGTCCTCGTACTGAATCTGGGGAGATTGTACGACTAAATTTGCTACATCGAGGGGAAGCAACGGTTACTCGTCAAGGGATTTGTTTTCGACATCCTATGGTTAACCTTAGTAACCGCCTTCGTTATACCTGCTCGTTAGCGATAACAGAACAATGGTTTATTAAAGCAAGAGTCAATGGAAGTTGGAAAATTCCTGTTGCTTATGACCCTCGTTATAGTCACAAAATTTATCTAATTATTGAAAATGGCAAAAAAACAGAAATTTGTCAACTCCTCCCGGCATCTAAAACCTTTTACGATTGTGATTTGTTAGAAATATTAGATTATTTTGCTAGTCAAAGCTTGACTCAACAGTCAACTCAAAAAGAACAACGACAGGCAAAAGCTACTCTTAATGCTTACTTAGAACAATACCAAACTTCAGCACAAGAAAAAACCGAAAAAGCTCGTCAAAGCGATAGTAAACGTTCTCGAATTAAAGGAATTAGGTCGGCTCGGAAACAGGAACGAGAACATGAACGTTCATTTAATATTGAGAACAACCAGCCTGAAGACTTAACAACACAAACAGCACCAGTTATTCCATTACCAACCCTAATTAATTCTATTGATGAGGATGATGAAGAATACATTGCTCCTCGCCGTCCTTTTGACAAACTTCGTAATTTTCAAAACAAGAAGCTGAATGATGAATAATATATACTCGATTCAAAAAATGCCTTTACTCGTTTTTCGAGGAAAACAAACATTAGCTGAATACCATGAAGAAATTTCCATTTATCAAGGGAACCCTCTCATTGAAGCACTGCCAAAAATTTTAGATGAAGACTCTGTAATAGAGCAACTACAGGATTATCCAGTATTAGATGAATCAGAACGTCAATTACCTGCCCATTTAAGATTACATTTAATTCAAAATGTTTTTGAATTGTTCATTGTCTTATCACATCATTTAGACCTAGAGCAACGATTCTCACGCATGATTCGTGCGGGTTATAGGGCAAGAAACCCTGTTAAACGAGATTTTTGGCAATCCAATCAAGAAAAAGTTGAATTATTAAGAACTGGGCATAAATTATCTTTCTCTAGCTGCAAACGTTCTACGGCTACAGGATTTACTATTTTAGGTATTAGTGGAGTTGGAAAAACAACGGCTATTGAATCTATTTTAAACCTGTATCCTCAAGTTATTTTCCATAATTCTTACAAACAGTATAATTTAACTCTTACTCAATTAGTATGGTTAAAGTTAGAATGCCCTGCTGATGGGTCAGTTAAAGGATTATGTATTAACTTCTTTCAAGCTGTAGATGATGTTTTCGGGACAAATTACTATTATATCTATGCTAGCAATGGTAAAAAAACTGTTAATGAAATGATGCCTAATATGGCTTTAGTTGCTGCCAATATTAATTTGGGAGTTTTGGTCATTGATGAAATTCAAAGCTTGACCAAATTAAATATAGGAGGTTATGAGAAAATTTTAGATTTTTTTGTAGAATTAATTAATACTATAGGATTACCTGTTGTTTTAGTAGGAACCTACAAAGCTTGGTCAATTTTAGGAAATCAATTTCGCCAGATTCGTCGTGGAACAGGACAAGGAGATTTTATTTGGGAGCGAATGAAAGAAGATGAAGATTGGCAGTTATTTGTCGAAGGGCTTTGGAAATACCAATATCTAAAACATGATTGTAAATTAAATTCAAAATTTAGTCATGCTCTTTATTATGAGTGTCAGGGGATAACTGATTTTGCTATTAAAATTTTTATGTTAGCTCAGGCTCGTGCAATTACAACAGGCACAGAAAAATTAACAGTCGGACTTATAAAATCGGTAGCTAAAGATTGTTTACGTACAGCTAGAGATATTTTAGATGCTTTGAAAATAAATGATTTACATAAACTTCAAAACTGTGAAGATGTATATCTGAATATAAACTCTTTTTTAGAAGAAGAAATACGGATATTGAATAAGAATCAAGATAGCTTGATAAAAGAAGAAATAATATCCTCCGAATTACCAAAAAACAATCCTGTTAAGCCTGACCCTTCATCTAAATCAAATAAGAATTCAAACTCATCCATTCAAAGCAATAAAAAAACGAAAACAGTTAATCAGTTAAATCCAAGTTTATTGTCAATAGCTGATGTCGGACAAAAAAATAAATTAAGTATTTATCAATCTCTTAAAAAAGCTAATTATATTTGCTCTGCTACTGAATATTTATAGGAGCTATCAAGTTTATGATTTTCTTCTTTCCAGAGCCTTATCCTGATGAGTTACTTTATAGCGTTTGCGCTAGGTATGCAGATAGAGTTCAATATTCTTCTGGACGTTACGTACTTCAAGAGTTGTTTGGAAGTAAATGCCAAACAGTTATTTTCGATTTACCTGATCGCCTCAGTCATTTAATTTCTATTTTACCAAAAGGTCATCATTATACCGTTGAGCAACTTATTTATAACCATACTATGCTACCTGTTTATGTTCCTTTTCTTAATGATAACAAATTACAAAAAATTCTTGATATGATGAAAGGTGAAGATAGTCCGGATTTAGTTAATCCTAAAAAATTTTTAACTAAATTAAATAAATACTCTACTTTTTTTCGTTTTTGTCCTCTTTGCTTTCAAGAAGATAAACAACACTACGGAGAATACTACTGGCATCGTCTTCATAATTTTAGTGCTGTAATAGTTTGCCCTATCCATCATGTGTTTTTAGAAAATAGTAATGTTTTCATGTCTCAAAGAAAACGTAATTATGAGTTTTTTTCAGCAACAACAGTTGTCCTACCTGATAAATATCAATTTATTGAGCCAACAAATCCTGCTCATCAGATTCTCTTAAAACTTTCTCAAGATGTTCAATGGCTATTAAATTTTGAACTCGAATTTCAATTTGAATCTTTATTTGACCGATACATTCAATTTTTAATTCAACTTTCTTTAGCTAATAAAAGTGGCACGATACAACTTAAATTACTTCTAAAAAAATTTCGGAATTATTATCCTCAAGAAGTTTTAAAACTTTTGGATTGTCAAATTGATGATAAAATTGACGAGCCTTGGTTATTTCTTCTCGTTCCAGATTTAAAGCAACACAAAGTTCATTCTCTTGTTTATCATCTTCTTTTAATCCAATTTTTAGGAAAAACCGCTGAAGAATTTTTTAAAACTCCTTTAAATTTTAGTGCGATTAGAAAACCTTTTGGACTAGGCCCCTGGCCTTGCCTTGACCCTACAAGCGGTCATTATCGACAATTGACTATTAAAACTTATCGGATTAACCGTAGAAATCAACAGGATGAAGCTACTGCTACGTTCCGTTGTTCTTGTGGTTTTGCTTATGCTCGAACAGGCCCCGATTTAGCTCCACAAGATCAATACCGTTACACTCGTATTGTTTCTTACAGTCCATCTTGGGAAACCACCTTTAAAAAACTTTGGTTGACTCCAACCATTAGAATCAGAGAAATAGCTATACAATTAGGGTTGAGTCCCTCAAATGTAAATCGCTGTGCCAAAAGATTTAACTTACCACTGCATCGAATTACTATTAGTGGTGAGCTACCCGAAACTGATTCTCACTTATTTTCTAAGGAACTCCAAAAAAAAAGAGAGTCTTATCGTCAAGAATGGCTGCTTATTAGAAAAAATAACCCTACTTTAAATCGAACTAAATTACAACAAAACTTTCGCCGTCATTATAGTTGGTTATATAAAAATGATTCGGATTGGCTGTCAGAAAATTTACCTTTAAAACTAGATAATAGTATTGATTGGTCATCTCGTGATACTCAATTAATGAATCAAATAATTCAAGCTGTGTCAAGTATTAAGTCTTCGCTAAATTCTCCAATTAAAATTACTGTTATCGCTATTAGCAAAGAACTTAATATTAGCAGCAACTTCTTAAATAAGAATTATCTTAAACAAATGCCATTGACTGCACAAGTTCTGAGGCAAGTTCTTGAAACTTGGGAAGATTTTACTTTACGACGTATTGAATGGATGACTCAATGCTATTTGCAAGAAGGTATTTGTCCTTCCCAAAATCAATTTACGAAAAAACTTCATCTTAATTATTATAAACGGCAATCTGCATCTAGAATTGATGATGCAATCTCTCAATCTGTAGAATTTATTAATTCACATTTTGCTTCTCGTCAGTAAACAATTTTATTGTTTTTGATTGACTAGCTACAGAGATGAAATTATTTTTCAGTAAAAAACTTTATTTTATGTAGCACAACCAAATATTGAGCTTACAGACGATTCAAGTAAAGAACTTAATTGTTTATGTACAACTGTGTAGTGTTCGCGCGCAGGAATTCTTTTATTAACTTCGGCACATGGATCAAGGTCTATTTCACCCAATACCTTTACAACCAACGAAACAATATGGGGTGGGGTGTACCAATTATCACTCTTTTTATTACTAGTCTTGGGTTGTAGTTGAGACACCTTTCGTGATGTGTAAGAGCCATCATCAGTATTATTTTTGTACTGCATGATACTTAAAATCTCATTTTTTAGCTAAGGAAATCCTGTACGCCGCTTCGAGCGTGTGGGCGCAAGCATGATTCGTTGTATTGTTATTACTGGTTACTTTTACGAAACTGAGTGTAACCACTCATAAAAGTTAGGTATAAGTTGTTCAAGTTTACGCAGTTGTTTCGGAGCGACTTCCTCTAGCAACAGCACTACGCACCAGCGTCGTCGGACTGTCCAACTTTTAAATAATGCTTTAATTGCCTCGATACCCCGTCTAATAGCGCTCAAAAGCATTGCTAGACTGCTTTTGACTGGTGTACTATCGCCATCGTTGGGTTCCCACCCCTCACCTACCTCATCATTGGGGTCATCATTGGTATTCTCTCCTACCATTAAGGGGTTTCCTTTACCATTAAGGGGGGGTGTGGATATCGTGTTTAATAGTGGCTCAATCCCGTACTGAGTCTTCATTCCAGCTTCATAGCGCGCTTGTTCTTCGGCAGCTTGCCGCGCGTGTTCCTCTTTTAAAGCGCGTTTATGTTCCCGGTGTTTAATGACTCGAAGTGCAAATTCTAATTTCTCCTTGTTTAGTAAGAAATGTTTCACCTGTTTACCCTTGGGACCAACTTTATGGCTATCTAGTTTTAGCCCCAACTTGCTGAGTAAAGTACCCAGCAACCATATAGGTGTACATTTTTTAGGCACAGTAAACCCAAGGATTGATTTAATATGAGCCGCGTGTTGTTTGGCAATATGAACCATCCGTACTAATTCCAAGTCAGCCGCAGTTATTTCCTCGCCAGCAACCAAACGGTTAACGATATTTGGTAACCCTAAAATATGCATTGCTAACCAATCCGCCGAATTGTTTTTCCAGTCGAAGCACACGGGTGAGTGCATTCGTTCTTGTCTATCTCTAGAAGCTACAATTTCTGGTGGCAGTGGGTATGTGGCGCCTGTATTTAGTTCAATAATTGTGCCTTCTGAAGGGGCAAGTAGACCTTCGAGTGAGACAATATTTTTAATTAACCTTCCACCGTCGTCAAATTTGACAAGTTCGGGTGTTACCTCCATCCCGTAGGAGTCGCGGATGCGGAATTTTTCGCACTCGTTCTTTTCTTCGGGCGCCAGGTAGTCTTTACTTTGCCGCGACTTATACTCAGTAGCGTTAATCTCTTCCGCTTTTGACACAGCTAGATAATGGGCATCATCCAATGTAGAAGCTGCAGCTTTCAAATATGCCTGTGACCAAGCATCTTCCTTTTCACCCACGGGGATAATTCGATTACCCATATCTTTAAGTAAATCGCGCAAGTCGTCCCTGAGATTGTTTATAGATTCGTTGCGTTGTGCGAGTAACTGACAATGTGCTTCTAATGCGTAATCTTTCTCAACACCACGTCTACCAGTTTCCCGGTCAATCTTAATTAGGAATGCTGTGATTTCGTTGGTTTGAAGTAATTTTTTTTGGATTTTGGTTGCGTTGGTTTCTTTGTACCCAAATTGAGGGCACGATGCTACCCATACATAAATTGGCACAATAGGACGATAGCGGTATAATTGTTGCGCGCATTCGGTAGCGGTTTGTGAAGACGCATGAAATACACCGAACACAGCATCAAAGTGGTATTCCGGAATATCAACACCAGTACCTAAACTCGGAGAAGTAAGCAGGACATCAACATCTTTAACAGCGTTGGTAATGTCCTTAATGAATGCAACGTTTTCTTCGCTCCCTGAATTATCTGAGTGAATAGACCATACCTTTATACCATTCACGTTTTCTTTGTCGGCACCTGACTTATTGGTATCGGACTCTGATGTAACTTCAGATTCTTTGCACTTAATTTTTTGTTTTGTCAATAAGATTTCTAACTTCTTAATAAAGCGCTTCGAGTCAGAAGCCACCATTATCTTCTGTCCTAACATTATTGAAGCAGCGATTTTGGCGACTAGTGCAGAAGAATCTTTGCCCTCAAACCAATAAATTGGGCGCCCACCGTTTTTATATTCATTCTTAACAATAAACGGGTTTTCCCCTAGTGGACGCATTGCTGCAAAGAATTTCACAGTAATGTCGTCCATATGAGCATCGGCGATTACCACTAGTTGTGCGTTATGCACGATATACTGTAAAACTTCGAGGATTTGCGCGCGGTGTTCCCTGCAAGTTTTACTGTGCAGCAGGTGGGTCAGGTATTGGCAAGCTTCATCAATAAATACGCACCCATATTTCAAGGACTGGGTATTGAGTTTGTGCAAACTATCAATCGTAATACTAAGAGCTGTTGCTTTCGCTAAATCTCCATAGCTGAGTGCTGAATATATTTCCGTTTCCAAACGCTTCGCCAGGTTTTTGAGCAAGTTAACACGATGCCCGTTGTTAAGAAACCTAACCGAAGGATAAGAGGAGCGGAAAATCCCCATGAGCGCAGTTTTCGCAGTGCCCATATCACTCCACAACACTACTAGCCCTTTGGTTGGTAGTAGAAATTTGGGATGGTTTGATGGAGTCGAAGATAATTTATCGTCAATATTATGTTGTGTGTGATGGGGTTGTGGCAATTCGGATAGGGCGCCTTCAAAACCAAGGGCTTTAGTTAAGTAGTCAACCGAGACTGTAATATCTGCTGGGTATAACTGAGACAAACCTCGCTTCTTGCGAAAAAACCAACTCTGATAATCCTTAAGACTTTTCGCGTCTAAGATAAT
This sequence comes from Calothrix sp. NIES-4105, assembly GCF_002368415.1. Lineage (GTDB taxonomy): Bacteria > Cyanobacteriota > Cyanobacteriia > Cyanobacteriales > Nostocaceae > Dulcicalothrix. The sequence continues at coordinate 59,277 of NZ_AP018294.1, read as the reverse complement.
ATCAGTTAATAATTCATTCGCATTCTCCCCACGCGCGACGACAAAATCATCAACTCCTTTCTCTGGTCCTGGTAACAAAGCTACTTCACAATTCGAGCCTGTTGCTTCAATTGCTGCACCAGTACGCATCGTTGCCTGGTATATTGACCACCGAGTATTAATCTTAGTTTCGTAGTCAAAAAGTATTATAAATTGGCGCCCACTCTGGCACATGGGTATTAAATCAGGGTGCAGCTTCTCGTCAAAATCTTTCTTACCAACTCGTCCGCCCCAAATACCAGGCAGTGCAATTGCTACAAACCCCATCGAGAGCAAACACGCTGCTTTCTTCTCTCCCTCACATATAATTATCGGGATTTCTGGATGTTTCTTAACCCACTCCCAAAATAGTAGAGCTGAGAACCTATCTTGTAGGCGCCGCGCTAATAAAGAATGATAACGTTTGATGCCGTACCGTTGTGCTATCAAATCCCATATACAGTCAGGGACATTAAAGTAGGTGACGCGGTTCGATGTCGCGGGTTGCGATTCGTATTTGATGGGTTTACCAAGAGAGTTGATGCGGGGATAAGTCGGTTTGAACCGTCCCCAATCACTTGGCGCCCAATTATTAAGAGGGTCTAACCCGCTAATCCACAAACCGCCCAATTCAACATGTTGGTAGCGTTTGAGAAAACCATCTGTTACCCGACCTGCATTTTTACGTGGGACATTAATAGTAAACAGGTAGTCGTAAGCTGGTACCCCTAAAATATGAAGAAAGTTTAAGGCGATCAACGCCGGATGGATGGCACTTTGCACCGCTAGCTCATGGTATTCGGCGCCTGTCAGATTGTTGGGATACTGTGTAGTTTGTGACATAATAGTCTCCGTGGGTGGAGCCGATTAGCCAAGCGCTTCCTTAAAAACTTGATGTACTACCACAAGATAGTTACTTTTGAGCCTAAACATTTGTTAACCTTTTAGTGTCTTTTTTACTTTTTGTTGGTTAGGCTCTAGTAAGGTTTCTTACCCGAAAGTATTTAAGCTTTGGGGAGAAAGAAAATGCTGCGACTTGACTAACCGACTTTTTTTGTGTAATTAGCCGAATAGGTTAGGCAAGCTTTATCAACATAAAGGCAGTCGGCAGTAGAGGGTTGTGAAGAAATGCTGATTGCTCACTGCCCATTGCCTTCTTCAAGTCATTGCATGATTTTTGACAAAATATTATTCGAGAGTACATAGTTACCGACAATTTGTTGGGTTTTGAAGCGTTTGGAGGAGTATTCCGTTTGTTATGTGAAACTTTCTTTGTCTGCCCGCAATAAAAATCCGTCTCGCTACGATTATCAGATTTTTTTGATTTTTAGCTAAACTGAAAATTTTCACGTAAAACTGACACAACTTGCTATAAGATGTGTGTATAGACAAGGAAAACTCCCAGGAAACTCAGCCGCGCAGTAAACAACTGACGCAGTAACCTCCTGATGCAGTAAACTCCTGACCAGTTCACGACGCGGAGTTATTTCTCTTTTGGCAACTTAAATGGTGAATCAAGCAGTGCCACGCTATCAACACTATCTAAGTCTTCAGAGATAAAACTCTTCGCCGCAATCATTCGATCTAATAAAGGGCAAAATCCGCGTTCATAAGAGCGTTTTTGCCCCTTACAAGTTTTCGTACATACATGACCTCCCTTAATATAACGAGCGCTCAAACTAGCAATCACCATTAGATGATTTTGTGCCGTGTGCTGTGGTCTGCTCTTGATGCAACAAAATCTGTTCTAGGTACACAGAAACTATTGCAACGATCTTATAACGCTTTGGCAGTCAAGGAACTGTCTAACGGATAAAAATTACATTTTTATGACTGCAGTCGTCTCTAGAATCATGAGTCATAAATCAAACATGAAACGGATTCAGGACAAACTGCTCTCGTTCGAGCCGTCATGAGCCAAAACAAAGATAATTTGTCAAATGGGAGCCTTTTTCACACAAGGAAAGCTGTCCTGCGGTAGAAATTAATTTGCCCACGGCAAGAAAATCCCAACTTGCGTTTTGGCTTTTACTAGTGTTTAGATATACAGTAGATTTAATTGAAAATTGTTGTGTAAATTTAGCTCGGATAGTTGTTTCGAGTGATTTATTGAGTTTTTGTCTACGGTTGAGTTTAGTTGATGCAGTTTGATTACGTACATTTTTTGCTACCTAATGTGTGAGTGTAACATAAGTAGCCGCTTAATATTCCACTATCCAAAAAATGAAATATAGACTAAAATAGTAGTTGTATTAAAAAAATTAACATTTAATAACTAATATACTAAGGGTTGGTTTTCCAACGAAAGGTGCGAGCGATGGGTAATCGCTCACGGTTCCTTAGCAACAAGACTTGACTAGCTCTCTACAGCTACGTTTTAGACTACTTGCATTTTCTGGACCAGCAGCAGGGCGGCTAGCCAACTTTTTTATCTGACAATAGTATACAGATTAACATAAAAGAAACTAACTACCCTATAATTACGAAAAAAAAATATGCGAATTTTGCAGCTTAAGGCTAAAGATTGTTCTCCATTGGGAAAACTTGTCCTCGAATATCTAGAAAAAGAAGACATCACAATGACGGAACTCGCTGATAAAGCTGGTTTAACGCGACCCGGACTACGAAGGATGTGTTTGATACGCAGCAATCCAACGGAAAGCAGCTTGATAAGATTAGCTAATGCAATGGGGATTAGAGCTGCCAAGTTATATCAATTAGCTTATCAAAACAAAATCGAAAATCCTTATAATCCCGACGTTATAGATTCTTTTATTAGTGGAGTTGATATTGTCTTGAGTGCGCTGCGTGAAGCAGCAAAAGAATTCCCCGAAGAAGAAAGACTTTCGGATGACGAACTTCTTGAGACAGCTGTCAAAACAGTTAAAGTAGGGATTACCAAAAATAGATTATTAAGGGACTTAGGCATATTAGTAATTTTCGCATCATACTGCTGTATGAATGTCTAAACGCCAAGCACGCGATTTTATAGCATAAAGGCAACGTCCACTGCGGAGCGCCCTTGCGATTGCGTGCGATTCTAGTTTGACCGAACGCTTTATTTTATACTCAAAACTGTTATAAATTACTTGTCCGTTTGAAATGACAAAGTAAATTGCAGATAGGTTAGGCAACTTAAGACGGTCGGATAATGGTAACGACGGCAAGGTTAGAGGATTGATATCAGTAACGTTCATGCTTAATCTTCTTCGTGTGTCGATTCAAGATTTTCTTCTTTCTCTTGCTTCATCCAAATATTGATAGCTTGTTCCAGGGCTTCGCTTTGGGAAACATCTTTTAACGCGCAAACGGATTTTAACTTTTTATACATATCTATAGGTATATGTCCACTAATCTGGCGGGAATTCGGGCTTCGGCGCCTATCTAATCTACCGTTTTGTGCTTCTAAGCGTTTATTGAGTGGTGGGTCGAAATGAGAAATCATAACTTTCTCAATCTCGGACAATAATTCTACTTGACTACATTCCAGCCATGCTATTTTTTATTCGCCGCTTATATCGTACAAACGTTCCCAGATATGGTGAGTAAGCCAGCGACGACAAAGACTCTTGGTTCGACCAATATATAGAATAATGTTGCCTTGCATCACAAAATAAATGGCCGGACAGTCAGGTAAGTTTCGGCGTTCGGATATTGGTATTACAGGCAGATTTGAAGGATTGATATCAGTAGCATTCATGTTTAAACGTTCTTATACCCTATCGCTTTTAATCTTTGTGACTATTAGGGAAGTTTTGGGAATGTAGATAAACCCCTTCGTCATGGGACTTAACTGCTTCCTTTAAAATGCTTGCCACCAAACTGCTGACGCTCCTATTTTCTTGAGCAGCCCAAGCTTCAAGCTTTTTTGACACTTCCTCACTAACGGTTGCATTGATTCGCCACTTTGACGGCATTTCTGTTTTTAACTTCATAAAACTCCTTTCTAATAGTGCAACCTACGACGTATTTTAGCAAATTATGTGAACTGTGCCACACGGTACGCACTTTTCTGTTAATATAATTTCAGTCGCGGAGGAAGGCTTATCTACCTGTCACGTTTGACACCCGTACCCAAGCAGCAGAAAATTCCAACAAGGAAAAGGAGGTAGGAATCCCGGAGGAAAAAGATTTTAGTGCAAAGTGGCGCCACCTGAGAGTAAAAGCTGCAAGACTTACCCTGTAACCGATTGCTCGGAATTTGCTACTGCACTAGGAAACGCAAAAGTCCATTTCACCCCTTACTTATCCCGCTTCTATGTCGCTTTGCTGTGATTTGCAATATTCTCTCAGAGCCAGAAATATTAAAAAACTGTATTTGCCTTTGCTGGTGCGGGGTGTGAGATGCAAAGTAGCGAAAGTGCGTTTAGGAGATAGTGCAAAAGAAAAGTTATACCGTTTGGGAAGAGGAGATGTTAAGTAATCTTGATGCTAAAAAGTACTTTGAATTACATTTGGGAAGCACAATTTCAGACAGTGCTTGGTATCGATTAAAAAAAGTTTTACGGGATTGTGGAATGGTTTTGACACTGGAGAATCTCCAGACAGTTGCTAGGTTAAAACTTGAAAAACAATACACAAAACTATCCCTAAAACAATTAATAGAGTGCCATGTACAAGCCCATAAATTAGCCACCCAAAAGGTAGTCATCAAAGGAGATGTAGTTTTTAATGAGTTGCAGAAACGAACTAAAAATAAAGCTCATCGCACAACTATTATCAGGTGGTTTCAGAGTTCAGTTCCAAAAATAAACGGCAAGTATTTTGACAAGGAGCGGAACTATAAAGCAGAGGAATTGGTAAAGGTTTTCGCGTCGGCTTTAATGTACGAAGCTAAGTATTCAAGTATTAAATTAGAAAAAGGCAAATCATGAAAAAGTACATTGAAAATATTCGTGCTTCGGTAAAAAAACAAGGATATACCCCCACCTCAGACATTATCAGGGAAGCGATTAATACTGTCTGTCCAGATGGAGAAAATATCCTAGAGAATAAATCCACAATTGTAAAAGAGGTAATTCAAAAACTCACCCCTTCCCAAGAAATTGAACAAGTAGCAGATGTAGAATCGGCACAGATTACTTATTCCCAATCAGATACAGGCTTTGAGGAAGAAATAAAAACCAACACCTCGGAGTATAGTATCCCCGAATCAATAATTACCGATTTTCCAGATGTACCCCAACCCGAACAGAAAGAGGGGGGAGAAATAATTGTAAGTGAGGAGGAGAAGCACGATTTAATTACTTCCCAAGCATCGGTATTAGGATTTACTTTATCAGAGGAAGATGCAACATGTATCGCGTCAACAGTTGATGAAATATTCGAGAGTTACACTCACCTAATCGATACCATCTCTACAGCAATTAAATCGTACTTTGACCATAGATTTGATTCGGTAGAGTCAAGTTTAGAGAGTAATAGCGAGAACCTGAGAGAGCATTTTGCATCAAGGAAAGAAAAGCTAAACCAGAAAATTGCAGGCTTTAAAAACGACGTAAAAGCGGATTTGGGAGGTATCCGCAACGATATCAAAAGCGTCCAGTTCGCTTTCACAGAACGACTTAGAATCCCAGCCAAGTCCTAAACTATCAGGTGTGGTTGGAGGGTTAGGAATCTACTACCATTACAAAGTTGATAAATGGGATATTCGCCTAATCGGTTGGGGGGTAATCTTGGTTTCTATAGGAGCGCCAGTAACCTTAACCATTAATGAACATCGTAACCGAATCGAGCATATTTTAGCACTTTATCCCAACATTGATAAACGGGATTGTAACTACCAACAACACCCTACTGATAACAGGTTTTATTTAGTTTGTCCCGGTAATACACTTGACAAAGTAAAGCAGTATAACGACGAATACGAGAGGAAGAGAGATGAGGATAAAAGACTTCGTAAGCGGAAGAGGGAACAACGTATTGAATCGGTTAAAAAACGATTTAGGTTTCTCCATCGATACTTTAAATAAGCAAACTTTGGGGGATGAGCAGGAACTTAAGGACTTACGGGATACACATAAAGATGCCCAATTTATTAATGAATTCCTTCCCCAGATAGCGCAACAGTGGATTGATATCATTTCAGCTCAGGGAACCTATAACGAGAAAATTGCTGACATAATTTCCGCTGGTAGTAAGTATGGGTTAAAGGTATCCTCTTCGCAAGCCGCAACGGTTCTGACTGAGGGTAACTATAATAACGGAATTACGGAAATAGATGCCGAATTGCTAGCAGCTAGGTTATTACAGTCAACCAAGCATAATGATGAAATGGAATTTATCTCCATGCAGGCAGAGATAGTTAATGCTGAATACTCTGTTGATGCGAAAGACAAATTAATTAAACTGGTAAACCGCCCCTACCTCAAGCAATTAAAAACTGACTCAGATTACAAAAAAGCAAGAATGAAACATATTCTCGAACACGGTAGCGATTCGGAATTAGAGCGCATTAACTATAAGGATTATGTTGCGGAGGCTAGTAATCCGGTAACTCGTATCTTGGCTAAATTGGGGTTTGTATTCAGTTAATAATATCGGGAGATTTTTTTGATGGCGTTTTCATTTTTACAGCAAGAGAACAAGTCAGGTTACACCGAATATCCCGAAGAAGTTAAGGAGCAGATAGAAGAATTCAAAGCGAATAAAATAGCAGAAATTAGTCAGGAAGCGCTTCTAGCTGAAAGGCTTACAAATTATTCGTATGTTGCAGCTGCTTATTTTGTTGGTAAAGCACTTATAGGAATAACATTTAACCCGACCTTGACCGCAGTCAGTGTGTTTACAATCGCGATGATTCCAGCTACCAGGGACTTAGATGGATTCAGAATAAATTACCACAATGGGAAACCAGAAATCGACAATATGCACAAACCTTTTTCAGTTATCGCCAAGATTGGAGGGGCAGGATTCTTAGTCTATGGTGTTCTCAATAATTACTACAGTTTAAAATCCGCAACCGAGCGAACCTATGAAGTTATTGAAACACAAAGAAAGGAGTTTGAAGGGGATAAAAGCCCTATCGCCATACCTCAAAGTATGGGTTTACTTATTAGCTTTCTCCTCATGATTGCAGCTTATTATTTTGTTCCAAAGCGAAAATAGGTACTGGGAAATGAAAAAGTTCTTGCACAAACATGGCACGGTAATAGCTCTGACACTGGCAGGATTTTTTCATTTAGTATCCCACCTCGGTACACAGTTCGAGCGCTATCAGATTTGTTTCGCTCCTTCAGAAAGGGCTGAGAGGGGCTGTGAAAAGGATATTGATTTAGTTGTGTTAAAACAACTGTATGATTTGTCGCTTTACGGGGAGGGGAATGGTTCGGAATTTAAACGGGAATGGATAGATATAATCAAAAAATCAACTGTTGTAAGAAACATTCCTGCTTCAAATCCAGACATCCCCAAATATTCTCTAGCTGTGTTGGGATTAATTATTTACGCACGGTACAATCAAGGATTAAAAGCATCGGCACTACAAAACTCTTACTCTTCTGATTTGGAAGCTTTTAAAACTCAAGTATATGAGAATTGGGTACATGGCTTTAATGAGCGTAAAGTAATATTCAAGAAACAAGAATTTCAAGCAGAGCGAGATATTGCAACAGAAATAAATAAGCTTCGGGGGCAGGGAGAATTAACCCATTTACAGGAAGTATTAAAACGTTCCAATGCCATTGATGAAGCCAGGTTTGATTTGGCACTCGAGGAAATTGCGGCATCTAAATCTGAATTTACGCTCATCAAATCTGAGAACCTAAGAGACGCTGCTAAGGCTGATAAGGAAATGAATAAAGCTTTGGGTAAGAACAATGACTCTGGTAATAACACTGGTACTGATTCTAAAAACAAAGAATTAATTAACCAACTTGTTAATGCCTTAAAAGAACATGAGTCCGGGTGGCTGTATAAGGTTTTAAAAATCAGGAAACCGTTATGGATAATTGGAGGTCAAGGTGCAGGTAAGTCTACGCTAGCTGCGTCAATTATCTTGTTACGGCACTATATTTTTGGATGGGAATTAATAGAAATTGTTGATGCTCATGCTCAAAAAAACTGCACCAAGGCATGGAAGTATTTAATGGAACTGGGAGATAACCCTCCAGCAGTAGTCGGCGCCAACAACGATTATGAGAGTATCAACACATCATTTACAAGCATTATTGAGAGGTGGACAACAAGGACGGAAGATGATACTCCTACTCAATCCCTAGCAGATGAATTTACAAATTTATCCGACGCTCCTGAATGCAAGGAATCGGCTGGGAGATTTGTTAAACATTCTCTTTCAGATATCAGGAAAGCTGCGGAATATTGGGTTTTTATCGCGCATTATTTTACTGCAACTGCTACCGGAGATGCGAAGGGTACTCATACTGCTAAGAATAATCAAACCATCCAAATTGAAAGATACTCAGCCGATGGAGAAAGACCATTATCTAATGCCACGGTAAACGGTTTAGTTGATGAGAAGGGTAAGGCTATTAAGAACCTGGAAGTAACTATTCCAAATTGGTTACGACCAGAAACTATTTACGGACATCTAAACGGTAAACCGATTCAGTTTGAGGGATAAAAAACATGAAATTTCTTAGTATTACGATTATATTGGTGTTGAGTTTTCAGCCGACAACACTAGCTCAAATACCTCAATTCCCTAAAATTACAATAAATCCACCTACACCAATTATTACAGTAAAGGGAAGTAGTAATGGAAGCAGAAAACGGTTTAAAAACAAAATACGACGAATACCCTTTACCAACTATGCTTACCCAACCATAAAAATAAATAACGACACTTATGTAATTTACTCAAATGGTATTCGCTCTAATCGCATTCGCTCTCGATAAGGTACAACTAAAAAGTTTTAACGCGGGAGCAGTGCATATGAAAAAACTTGACACCATAACTAAATTCACGCTCACGTTCGGCATTACGGGAATGGTAGCAACCTGTATTGGGTTCGGTAGAAATATTGCTTGCGCTACTGCGTTTATAAGCCCTTACTTCAAGAAAACTCCAACCAAAGGAAGCATGTATCAAGAAAGTATTGGGAGCAGGCAACATATTAATAGGTTCGGGAATTATTACACTTGGCGGTTCAATTGCGGTTGCCCCGTCAGGCTGGTGAGAACTTAAAAGACCCCGAATTAGATTTAGATTTCAAGGGATTTAACTCAGACGAAATACGGTATCTAGAACTAACAAGCGGCTTTTTAGATTGTAAATACTTCCACGGGAAATGTTACTCTGAGAGTGATATAGATTTGATTTGCGCGGTTCTTATATATGGTAATCTCAATTGCTCGGATTGGGAACCATTATCTTTAACAAGTTCGGGTCAGGACTAAATACCTTTATAATTGCTTAGTTACTATTAGAAGGAATATCAATTGTCCGCTCAGAGTGTGACCATAACAATTTGAGCGAAGCGAGTGACGGTGGAACTTTTAATCGCAATTACTGTTTATCAATCGAAATAGTCAAGATTAATCGTATTTAATATGTAATCCCTACTACCATAACCTACTGATAGCAGTAATGTGACAGTAAGCATAAACCTAAGTGTCACAAGCGCTTATCAAAATCACCGTTATGTCAATCAAAACAGGGTTTCAGTTTATTCTTTCACTACTACAATCACCCCATAATCAAAACAGTTAGGTGCCACCTTACTTACACCGCAGTTAAACCACACTGTCACCTGACTTACCATCACCGTTTATGTAGTACGTATCGCTCATTATGTGGTCATAACTCTCTCGTAGACCGGATTTGACCGTAATCGGCATGTCAAATAATGCAGTACGTTTTGGGTGGCATCATGCAATTTGACAAGGTATGTTGAATGGGGTTACTCACACCGCGCGCTCCCCAGAGTAGAATCAATATTTTTGATAATAAATAGTATTATCTCATACTACAAAAATAGTAATAGTAAAGGCGCCTCAAGAGACAGCGTAACCCATACTATTGATACGCAGCACTCAAGGGAGCGCGGTATCTTGGCGCGTCTAAGAGTAACGCTCTTCTGTCACGTTAGAAAAGGGGGAAATATAAAGATAAGATTTATATGCAGCTTGTTTTGACTCCAACAATCGCAAGTTCTTCGCCTCAAACTACGCTTCTATACTGAGCATCAATGAGTATATAGTATCATAAAGTACTATAATAATCTCGAAGCACGTAAGTAGCGATGCGAACCTACTTTTTAGCTAAAACCTTTATAAAACAGTCTTTTTACAGAAGAATTACCACTTGTTGCCCCTTGTTAATGCACGATTAAGGCTACGTATATTCCACATTTAATACTTTATGCCTAAATGAGTAGAAACTACAGTTATATTCTGTTGCCGTATAGCTTAAAACAGTATTAAGTCTAATGAATAAGCGGGAAACAAAGACAACTCAATTACCTGTAATTATGGTTCAAATGCCATATATATAACGTAATTGACCAGATATTCAATTATCTGGTTTACAGTGGCGTGTATTGTAACGCTCTTAAAAGTCTTCCATGAAGGCGCGTATATAGACTTTTACCATCTACCGATACTAGATATTAATTTATGCAACAGCAGTTAAGTGGTTTGAATTTTGTTATTATAATTCCCACTACAAAATCAGCAATACCTACTGTTTCTTCGGCATTTTTTGATGCTGCAAATATTAGCTCAGGAATGGAATTAGCTTCTGAACCAATATCTGCTCCTAACTATGCAAGAGTAGAGTATAAAAAAGGGGATAAGCAAAGTGTTATCGTAACATCAGAACAAAATCGAGTTGAATTTTCAGAAACACTCAATTCTGAATATAACGAGGCGCCTGCTATTATAAGAATGTCTACAAGCTACACTCAAATGCTTCCTAATTTGGGATGTGAAGCGGTTGTTATTAATTTCCGAGGTTTCAAAGCATGTCCTGAAGATTCTTATGCTGCTTCAAGATTTATAACATCAAACTTCCTTGCGAAATCCTCATTCGCATCAATTGGTAAGTCACCTGTACGCGCGTCTATAAATTTGGTGTTTGACACAGAGCGCTGTCCGGTGTACTTTAGCATAGCAGAAGCTAGTATGCGCTCTGAAGAGGAAGAAGCTACTACACCAATTGTTGTATTTAGCGGTAGTTTCAGTTATGTTCTCAAGGGTGAAACAAGTGCAGAAAAATTAGCTTATATGCACGAATGTATTGGTAATTGGCAGTTTGATTATGCTGTATTTACTGATATTGTTAACAATCACTTCTTAGCACAAAACGTTGTTGAGCCAAGTTATCAACAAGTACCACAATTAGAAGCTGATAATAATTTCTATGCAGTGAGTGCAGTTTAATAACACTGCGAGGCATACGAACTCAATACAACAATAAGCTATTAGCTATAACACACTTATAAGCTAATAGCTATCGTGACATATATACAACATTTTTTTACAACAAAATAAAAACAATCGGCGCCACTCGAAGCAATTAAATTTTACAATTAGGCGCAATCATCAAATAAAAAACACTTTTTAAAAACTTTACTTTACTTAAATTGACTTGAAAAGGGTAGCATAATGTCTAGTTCAAACACTTCGGACAACGGTGTATTCGGTAATTCTTTGATTGATGATGCAACTCTGGTCAAACCATTAACCGAAAGTCCAAATCCTTTGGATATAAAACCAGCAGAAAGTAACACGCAGAACTACGACCCATTTGCTCCCCTTAATAAAGCTACTGATAGTAATACTGTTACACAATTACCAGTAGCAAAACCGCTTGAACAACCAGCAGTATTTAATCAATCAAATACCTTTCCTGTTGTTACTCAACCAACAATTACTAATAATAATACAACTACTGATGTACTGACTGGGAATAAACAAAACACTGCACTATTAAATACTGCTTCTAATGACCCGTTAATTGGTAATTCTAATTCGCTTCTTAAAACTGCTTCTACCACAACGAGTTCCAATACAACAAATATTCCTAATTTTGCTATCAAGAGCGAAGGTACTGTCACCGTCAATGGTAGTAGTGATTTTGATGGTTTACCCTCTGACTATAGCGATGATGCATTAATATATGCGGGTAAAGGATTTAATTTCAATGGTAGTCAAATTCTACCTGTACAACGTGATGCGTTGGGAAATCCTATTCGTGATGGACAGCAAAGACAAGTACTTGTAGATAAAGCTGTTGCTGTGGCAGCAGGATATACAATTAGTAGTGGTCCAAGTAGCCAATATGCAGGATTAAATCCACCACAAATTGTTCCAACTCAAACAATTAATGTACCTGCATATGCAGATGTTCGTGATGCTGAACTTTCAAAACGTATTCCTGCTGGTACTCCCACCGTTACTTTTAACATCGCGCAAAATTCTATTAAGAATGCTAACGACTGGAATAGTAAATTCCCATCTGCAGGAACATCCAGCAGTCCAAAAGTTGTACGAGTAACTGGCGGCGCCTTAGAAATCCCGGCGAATGTTAATATCAATAATTATGTAATTACCGTCGAAACTGGAGATATTAGTTTCAAAGGTAATAATCAAAATCTCAATAATGTTGTCTTCGTTGCCAACAACGGTAATATCGACCTTGGCAACATGAAGTCTACGAATTTAGCTGCATTTGCTAGTGGTTCCATTACTATGAACGGAAATGCTAGGTTCACTGGTGGAACAACACTTGCTAGTGGCAGCAGTACGGGAAGCATTACATTCAATGGTGCGAGTACAAGTATTAATGCTGCTGATGGTGTAAGAGCAATATCTCAGGGTACAATTAGCTTTAGCGGCGCCTCAAATACCCGTGGTCACTTTACTAGTGCCAAAGATTTTACATTCAATGGCAGTTCTGTTTTATACGGAACAATTTCTGCTAAGGGTAACGTTACATTCAATGGCAGTTCAGTTGTAATATATCGGCAAGACCCTAACTTAGATACAACTCCACCTGTAATTACTGCTTCCTTAGAACAAGATACCGCGCGCAATAATACAACAAACACTGATAAAATTACTTCTAACCCTACAACTATTGTTAGTGTTACCGATGCAAGTTCAATAGCCGAACTATTTGCAAGATTTAACAACAATTCTTTTGATACCTCGATTCTTCCACAGCGCAATGCGTCGGGCAGTTTTAGATTAACCCCAAGGGAGTTAGAACAAATTAACGGTGGTGCGTTACCAGATGGTACCCATACTCTGAAAATACAAGCAAAAGATGCTTCGGGTAACACATCTAATTATGAATTTACATTTACTCTAGATACCACCGAACCTGCACCAATTAACCTTGATTTAACAGCTTTAACTGATAGCGGTAGAAGTGATAGCGATAATATTACTAACAATACCACTCCCACAATTACAGGTAACGCACTCGCAGGCACCAATGTACAATTATTTAATTCTGGGCAAGTTATTGGACAAGCTACTGCTGACTCTACTGGCAAGTGGCAAATAACTAGCAGTACTCTAACTAACGGTAGCTATACTCTGACCGCAACTGCGTCTGACATTGCTGGAAACACAAGTGCAGTATCCCAACCGCTACAAATTATTATCGACACAGTTGCACCAGTACCACCCAGTAACCTCAAATTAACAACCGCAACTGATACAGGAACGAGTAATAGTGACGGTATTACTAAAAATACTAATCCCACAATTACAGGTTCGCCAGAAGCTAATTCCATTGTTAAGCTATATAAAGATGGATTGATTATTGGACAAGCTACTGCTGCTGCAAATGGGGAATGGTCTGTTCAACTTACAAATTTAAGTAATGGACAACATGTATTTACAGCAACTGCAACTGATATAGCTGGAAATGTTAGCAGTCCTTCTACTCAATATACTATTACTGTAGATACTCAAATCAATCCACCGAGTAATTTAGATTTAATCGCAACTCTGGATAGCGGCGCCTCAAATATTGATAACATTACTAAAGCAACTACTCCCACCATCACTGGTAATGCTGATGTTGGTTCTACTGTCCAACTCTTGAATTCCGGACAACAGTTAGGACAAGCAATCACTGACAGTGATGGCAAATGGTCTATTACCACCAATACCCTAACTAACGGTACATATAATCTGACTGCTGTTGCTACAGATATTGCAGGTAATATCAGCACACCTTCTTCACCATTACAAATTACTATAGATGCTGCGTTACCATCTGTTACACTTACCACTTCTATCGATACACAACCTTTAAAACAAGGCGCCTTCCTAACTGGTAATGTAGATGGTACTGGTAGTTCTGTTATTGCACTTCAATACCGCTTTGATAATAATCCAACTAAAGATATTCCTTTTAGTTTCACCGGAGTATTTAACGAACAAATTGATTTTACAGGTATATCTAACGGTCAACACACTTTAACTATCATTGCCACAGATACCGCAGGTAATACCAAGACATCTATATATAATGTTACGGTCGCACTCGATAAAGACGCACCTATAATTAATGCATCGCTACAACGAGATACTGCTGCTGGTGGCGCCACAAATAACGATAAAATAACTTTTGACCCAAGTATCACGGCAACTGTCACAGATGCAAGTGAAGTTGTTGAAATGTTGGGTGGTTTTGGCAACAATCTTACAACTGACGTTTTACCTTACCGCAATGCTAGTGGTGTCTTTAACTTCGACCGTGCGCTATTAGATACAATCAAAGGTGGTACACTACCAGATGGTCAACATACTCTCAAACTTCAAGCGAAAGACCAGTACGGTAATATATCAGGAATATTTGAACTCACCTTCACGCTTGACACCACCACACCGACACCAACACTCAATTTAATCTCGACAAGCGATACAGGTTTTAGTAATACCGATAAAATTACTAACGACAATACCCCAACAATAACAGGTACATCTGAAGCAGGCGCCACGGTACAACTATATAATGGTTCGCAACTCGTTGGAGAAACGACTGCAAATAATTCTGGTGTTTGGCAAATTACCACATCTTCCCTTACCGATGGTGTCAAGCAACTTTCAGTAACCGTCACCGACATCGCAGGTAATACAAATACTGCAACACCACTTGGTATTACCGTTGATACTGCGTTACCACAACTGACTTTAACAACACCCCTCGAACAGACGACTTTAAAAGAGGGCACCAAACTTTCTGGTAATATCAACGGTACAGGAAGTCCCATCACCGCATTAACTTACCGCTTCAATAATTTATCTGAAATACCAGTTACCTTCAATGCAGCAGGTACATTTGACCAACAACTTGACTTTACAGGACTTGGTAACGGTACTCATACCCTGACAATTACTGCAATCGATACAGCAGGTAATACTTTAACAACGAATTATAACGTCACTGTTAATCTCACTTCTAATCTTCCTACCACAATCACCGCATCATTAGTTAGAGATACTGCACCCAATAATACAACCAACAGCGACAAAATTACCTTTGATGCCACAATTGCTGGTAAAGTAACTAATGTTAGTCGCGTTGAAAGATTTCTAGGAGGATTTAATAATACAGCAGTTGCCAACTATATTAATGTTTTATCGCAACTTGATGCGGACGGTAACTTTAATTTTAATCGCGCGCAGTTAGAAACAATATATGGTGGTATATTACCAGATGGCGCCCTAACTTTACGTTTAGTGGCAGTTGATGCTAGTGGTAATACTTTAGATACATTCAGCTACACGTTTACACTCGATACCACAATTGCCCAACCTGTTTTCAACCTCGATGCTGCATCTGACTCTGGTACGTTGGATGATAGAAAAACTAAATTTGATGTTGTAACACTTTCTGGAATTACAGAACCAGGTGCAACTTTAATATTAGAACAAAGTGGCGCCACAACAACTGCTGACAACACAGGTAAATATAGCTTCACTTCAGTAAACCTTGTCGGTGGTGATAATGCATTTACAGTGCGTGCAACTGATATTGCGGGTAATACTAACACGTTCTCTACAACTATTTATCGTTTTTCGGCGCCAACTGCAATCAATTTAACAAATAATACCATTGCCGAAAATAGTGCTACTGGTACGGTAATTGGTGAATTAAGCAGTATCGACCCAGATACTGGAGATACCCATAGCTATACATTAATAGATAATGCAGGTGGTCGATTCAAACTTGTTGGAAATCAATTACAAGTTGCCAATGGTAATTTACTCGACTTTGAAACACGCGTGCTCGAACATAGCGTTATTATTCGTAGCACCGATAAAAACGGTTTAAGTAAAGACCAAGAATTTACAATTAACGTTACCAACGTCAACGAAACACCTATATTTACAAGTACTCCAAGCAGTACAACAATTGAAGCTGGTAGCACGTTTACTTACAATATCACGACCACAGACCCAGATAATGGGGATACGCGCGCGCTAACTGCAACTGGATTACCAAATTGGTTGACATTTACAGATAATGGTAATGGTACTGCAACAATTACAGGAACACCAAACTCCGAGCAACTTGGTTTATTCAACATTACCATTACAGCAACTGATGCGGGTGGGTTGAAAGCAACACAAAATATATTTATTGGTAGTCAAATAACCCTCCGGGAACAAAATAACTTTAGTCCTGAACGTAAGTTCCCCCTAGTTATTCTCACCACACCTTCAATACTTCGCTTCAAAATAGACCCAATTTTTGATAACTTTGACACCGACTCTATAAATGATGCTTTTGAAGTTGCGTTAGTTGATGAAAACGGAAACTCTCTCGTTCACACCACTGCCAAGGGAAGAGATGCATTCTTCAATTTAACTGAAGGTGAAAATGCTGCATTGGGTGCAGGCGCCAGTTATGATACTAACACCAAAACAGTTAGCTTGAATTTAACTGGTGTCAAAGCTTTGAATGCAAACCTAATTTTCCGTCTTGTAAATAACGATAGTGACACCACCACCAATGTTAAGATAACCGACTTTGCTATAACTGCGGTGCCTGCAAATACAACTGCACCAAATCAAACAGCATTCACACCTGAAATACGTGGTGGTAGAGCACCAAACTTCAATGTTTTAACTGATGTATCAAATAGTCTAGTACCTGAATACGGTCGCAGCAGCTTTAACTCAGATACAGGATTACTATATACAGATATTTCCATCAAAAATATTGGTACATACAGCGTCGATGCACCAGTATTAGTCGCTATTAAAAATATTACCAACCCTTCAGTAATATTGCGTGGTGCAGATGGTGTTACCCCAGATGGTATCCCGTATTATGACTTTACCAGTTTAGTTGCAAGTGGGAAATTAAATAAAGGTGGAGAAACGCTTGAACGTACATTAGTATTCTACAACCCTCTTGATGTACAGTTCGACTATGATGTAGTGGTATTGGCACAGCTTAATATCAAGCCAGTAATTGAATCAAAACCTGTCACAGAAGTTATTGCAGGAAAACAGTATAAATATAGTGTACTAGCTACTGATAAAAATGGGGATGCACTTAATTATAAATTATTAGCGGCGCCCGAAGGGATGTCCATTTCTACAACAGGGTTGATTACTTGGGATACAACTGTAAACAATAAAGGTAATCAGTCAGTTGTAGTAGAAGTAAGTGATGGTCGTGGTGGAGTAGAAACACAAGTATTTACATTATCCGTTATAGAGGCGCCGCCAAATAGACCACCTCAATTTATTTCCACTCCCGTTGTTGATGCATATATTAATAAAGAATACAAATACGATGCGGATGCTGTTGACCCAGATGAAAATAACCCAATAACCTATAACTTAATTACCAGACCAGACGGTATGAAAGTTAATCCTAATACTGGTGTGATTGAATGGACACCACCACCAGTACTCAATTTGGGAGATACTGTCTTTGGACGGATTGGTAATAGTGGCGAAAAAGATGAATTTATTTTTAGTGGTAGCAAAGGAAAACGCATCTATTTTGACCCATTACAATATTCAGGAAACTACAGCGACTGGAGTTTTAACCTATATAGTCCTAGCGGTATTCAAATAATTAATGCGGGAGATTTGCGTTGGGATAGTAATAAACTGCTTACTTTAACAGAAGACGGTAATTACCGTATTGTAGTAGAGGCAAAAAATGGTTTTGTTGGTAATTATGGCTTTAGCGTAATTGATATAGGTTTATTACCTATCACACCATTTGATTCGGAGATTAAAGGTAAATTAACTCCAGGGTCAGAGGATGATTTATTTCGCTTTATTGGTAACAAAGGTCAAAAGCTTTACTTTGACAAGTTAGCTTCAAGCGGTAATATGGACTGGATTTTATACGGTTCCAACAATCAAGTAATTGCTTCTACTAACAATTATAATTTTAATGATATCGAGATTGAATTACCTTTTGATGGTGAGTATGTACTATCGCTACGAGGTAATTCAGCGTTCGGAAGCATTGTTGATTATTCATTTAATATTATCACTCCTGATGTTATTACCCAGCCATTACTGTTAGGTAATAACAATAACTCGAACACAATTAGTGGTGCAATCTCAGAGAAGGGTGAAAAAGACGTTTATACCTTTACGGCAAGTAAGGGACAAAGATTATATCTTGATAGATTATTTAGCGTTCCTCAAAGTGCTGGTAGTATTCAAGCTTATTTATACAGTCCGACTGGAATAACACTAATCAATCGCAACCTTGCTGACCAAGATTTTGGCCCATTTACCCTAACTGAAGATGGAGTATACCGTTTAGAAGTTGATGGAAACTCAGAAACAACGGGCAATTATAGCTTTAACTTACTTGATTTTGGTAATTCTACAGCAATTGCTCTAGATACAGATGTAACTGGCAAACTCGAACCAGGTTTAGAAACCCACACTTACCAATTTATAGGTACAGCAAATCAGCGTTTGTACTTTGACTCGTTGATGAATTCATCATCTTCAAACTGGTTCATCTACGATTCGGGAAATCAGCTTATTAGCAGCACTAGTTTGGCAAGTGACCTTGAGGTAACTTTAACTAAGAATGACAACTACACACTAGTAATTCGAGGTGATAACAATAGTCCCGTAGATTATAGATTCCGTATTATCACCCCAGATACTAATACTGGTTCACTCTTATTGGGTAATAATAATAACTCAAACACAATTAGTGGTGCAATCTCAGAGAAGGGTGAACGAGATGTTTATACTTTTACAGCAAACAAGGGACAAAGATTATATCTTGATAGATTATTTAGCGTTCCTCAAAGTGCTGGTAGTATTCAAGCTTATTTATACAGTCCGACTGGAATAACACTAATTAATCGCAACCTTGCTGACCAAGATTTTGGCCCATTTACCCTAACTGAAGATGGAGTATACCGTTTAGAAGTTGATGGAAACTCAGAAACAACGGGCAATTATAGCTTTAACTTACTTGATTTTGGTAATTCTACAGCAATTGCTCTAGATACAGATGTAACTGGCAAACTCGAACCAGGTTTAGAAACCCACACTTACCAATTTATAGGTACAGCAAATCAGCGTTTGTACTTTGACTCGTTGATGAATTCATCATCTTCAAACTGGTTCATCTACGATTCGGGAAATCAGCTTATTAGCAGCACTAGTTTGGCAAGTGACCTTGAGGTAACTTTAACTAAGAATGACAACTACACACTAGTAATTCGAGGTGATAACAATAGTCCCGTAGATTATAGATTCCGTATTATCACCCCAGATACTAATACTGGTTCACTCTTATTGGGTAATAATAATAACTCAAACACAATTAGTGGTGCAATCTCAGAGAAGGGTGAACGAGATGTTTATACTTTTACAGCAAACAAGGGACAAAGATTATATCTTGATAGATTATTTAGCGTTCCTCAAAGTGCTGGTAGTATTCAAGCTTATTTATACAGTCCGACTGGAATAACACTAATTAATCGCAACCTTGCTGACCAAGATTTTGGCCCATTTACCCTAACTGAAGATGGAGTATACCGTTTAGAAGTTGATGGAAACTCAGAAACAACGGGCAATTATAGCTTTAACTTACTTGATTTTGGTAATTCTACAGCAATTGCTCTAGATACAGATGTAACTGGCAAACTCGAACCAGGTTTAGAAACCCACACTTACCAATTTATAGGTACAGCAAATCAGCGTTTGTACTTTGACTCGTTGATGAATTCATCATCTTCAAACTGGTTCATCTACGATTCGGGAAATCAGCTTATTAGCAGCACTAGTTTGGCAAGTGACCTTGAGGTAACTTTAACTAAGAATGACAACTACACACTAGTAATTCGAGGTGATAGTAATAGTCCCGTAGATTATAGATTCCGTATTATCACCCCAGATACTAATACCGCTCCACTCTTATTGGGTAGTAACAGTACTCCTAATCTTATTAGCAGTAGTATTAGCTCTAAGGGTGAACAAGATGTTTACATTTTTGATGGTACGATAGGACAGCGTTTATATTTCGATGCTATTTCCAGTATTCCTGGTACAGTCATTCAAACTGGACCAAGTTTGGTACGCTACCTCAATGACCACAATATTGCAAATGACTTTGAATTATTTACTTTACTCGAAAGTGGTACTTATCGTTTAGTAGTCGATGCCTCTGGTGAAAATACTGGTAGTTACAACTTTAGAGTTGCAACACCGACACAGGCAGAAACGATTAATTTAGGAAACCAAATTAATGGTAGCCTGCCAAATCGTGAAGTCAGGCTTTATAACATTAATGGTATCAAAGGGCAAAGGCTACAATTTGATAGCTTGCTTAGTGCATCTGGTGCTGATTGGGTGCTATACGGACCAGGCAACAATATTTTAAGTTCTACAGCTTTGGGTAATGACTTCCAGGTAGTGCTGCCTAGTACAGACACTTATGTCTTGGCATTACGTAATTTAAGTGCCAATGCGGTTAACTATAGCTTTCTTCTTAACGACATTACCCCTCCAACTTTAACAAATTCAGGTTTGGGAATTACTTACAGTGGTACTAGCACCACAACTCCAACTAATCAAACCTTTACTGCAAATGCAGGTACATTCATCTACTTCGATACTCAAGGTGGTTCAGGAGCAGTTAGCGCTCAATTACTTGACCCAAATAATGCTCAAGTTTTCAGTACCAATGCTTCCGCTGATTCTAGTAGTATTCACCAGCTTACTAGAACTGGTACTTATACTTTGCGCCTTTCTGGCAACGGCAATTATAGATATCAAATAATTGATTTAGAAACAGCTAACAATGTTAGCTTTAATACCACCAATAGCATTTCGCTCTCAGCTAATGCAGCAACCGTTCGCAAGTTCAATGCAAATATCGGTCAGCAATTATTCTACGATGGTATAAGCGGTAGTGGTGTTTCGCTAAGAGTGTTTAGTCCAAGCGGGCGCCAACTCTTCAATATTAATGCCCAAGATGACCGTGGTCCGGACAATGGACTGACGATAAGCGAGTCTAGTACCTATTATTTACTACTTTCTAATAATCAAGCTACTACCGCAAATCTAAGTTTCCAGTTAACAAACAAACCAGATGCTACACCTCTAAGTTTTAATTCTAATATTACTGGAAACTTTGGTAGCAACAAGCAAGAATCAGACGTTTATCGCTTTAATGGTACTGCTGGGCAATATCTCTACATTGATAATATTGATGGTAACTATTATGACTGGTGGTACTTGTATGGTCCTGGAGGGCAAGTTGTTGTATATAATCGCCAGTCTTACGACTCGGAGTTGACTTTACCAGCAACAGGTGAGTACATGTTGGTGATGCAAGGGGGCGGTATTGGTAATACAAATTATACATTCCACATCGCTACACCCGAATTTGTCACCACTCCTTTAACACTTAATCAGATAACAAACGGCACTATCACTAAGAGAGGTGAAAATGATATTTACACCTTTGCTGGTGCTATTGGTCAGCAACTTTACTTTGATGCCCTAGATGGTACAGTTGGCGGATTGACCATGAAATTGCTGGCTCCTTCTGGAAAACAAATTGATAGTTGGGGTGCCCAAAGTAATAGAGGATTTGAATACTTAACGCTCACCGAAACAGGTACTTATCAGTTAATAGTAGATGGTAACGGTGAAACAACAGGTAACTATAAGTTCCGTGTTTGGGATAGAGCCGCAGCTACATCGATTAACTTTGATACAACTTATACTGGCAGTTTCGATAACAATCGTCTTGAAACAGATATTTATCGCTTTAATGGTACTGCTGGGCAATATCTATACATTGATAATATTAACGGTAGCTATTACGAAACGTGGTATTTATACGGTACTGGAGGACAAGTTGTTACATCTAACCGACAAGATTCCGATACCGAGCTAGCGTTAACAGCAACAGGTGAGTACATGTTGGTGATGCAAGGAGGTGTTTCTAGTAATACAAACTATACATTCCATATCGCTACACCCGAATTTGTCACCACTCCTTTAACACTTAATCAGATAACAAACGGCACTATCACTAAGAGGGGTGAAAACGACACTTACACCTTTGCTGGTGCTATTGGTCAACAACTTTACTTTGATGCCTTAGACAGCACTGTTAGCGGGTTGACAATGAAATTGTTAGCTCCTTCTGGAAGACAAATTGATAGTTGGGGTGCCCAAAGTAATAGAGGATTTGAATACTTAACGCTCACCGAAACAGGTACTTATCAGTTAATAGTAGATGGTAACGGTGAAACAACAGGTAACTATAAGTTCCGTGTTTGGGATAGAGCCGCAGCTACATCGATTAACTTTGATACAACTTATACTGGCAGTTTCGATAACAATCGTCTTGAAACAGATATTTATCGCTTTAATGGTACTGCTGGGCAATATCTATACATTGATAATATTAACGGTAGCTATTACGAAACGTGGTATTTATACGGTACTGGAGGACAAGTTGTTACATCTAACCGACAAGATTCCGATACCGAGCTAGCGTTAACAGCAACAGGTGAGTACATGTTGGTGATGCAAGGAGGTGTTTCTAGTAATACAAACTATACATTCCATATCGCTACACCCGAATTTGTCACCACTCCTTTAACACTTAATCAGATAACAAACGGCACTATCACTAAGAGGGGTGAAAACGACACTTACACCTTTGCTGGTGCTATTGGTCAACAACTTTACTTTGATGCCTTAGACGGCACTGTTAGCGGGTTGACAATGAAATTGTTAGCTCCTTCTGGAAGACAAATTGATAGTTGGGGTGCCCAAAGTAATAGAGGATTTGAATACTTAACGCTCACCGAAACAGGTACTTATCAGTTAATAGTAGATGGTAACGGTGAAACAACAGGTAACTATAAGTTCCGTGTTTGGGATAGAGCCGCAGCTACATCGATTAACTTAAATACAACTTATACTGGCAGTTTCGATAACAATCGTCTTGAAACAGATATTTATCGCTTTAATGGTACTGCTGGGCAATATCTTTATATTGACAACATTAACGGTAGCTATTACGACTCTTGGTATTTATATAGTCCCGGAGGAAAAATCGTTACATCTAACCAACAAAATACCGATAGCGAGCTAGCATTAACAGCAACAGGTGAGTACATGTTGGTGATGCAAGGAGGTACTTATGGTAATACAAATTATACGTTCCACATTGCTACACCCGAATTTGTCACCACTCCTTTAACACTTAATCAGATAACAAACGGCACTATCACTCTGAGGGGTGAAAATGATACCTACACCTTCAATGGTACTGTTGGTCAGCAACTTTACTTTGATGCGTTAAATAGTAATGTCCCTAATTTTAGTGTTAAGTTGTATAGTCCTGATGGTCAAGAACTTTATTCTGCAAGGGTAGAGAATGACCGCAGTCCAATTCCTTCTGAACAACTTACTCTCACACAAACGGGCGCCTATCGCTTAGAAATAAATGGTGATGGTGATGCGACTGGTAACTATAGCTTCCGATTATTTGACAAAGCAGACGTTTCTACCCTGCCATTTGATACAAACATTACAGGTGATTTCGGTACTAATCGTCGCGAAACAGATTTATATCGCTTTAATGCTGATAAAGGTCAGTATATTTACATTGACTTTCAAAATGGACAGTCGAATGACAACTGGTATCTTTATGGACCAGGAGGACAATTAATTACATCAAATTGGCAGCACAATGACGGTGAGTTAGCATTGCCTACTGCTGGCGAATATATGTTGGCAGTCAAAGGTAATGGCAATGCTGCTAACTATACACTTCATGTTGCTTTTCCTCAATTCATTACTACACCATTGACACTAAACCAAACGGTTAGTGGTACTATCACTAAGCGCGGAGAGAAAGATACATATACCTTTAACGGTGTAGTTGGGCAACAACTTTATTTTGATGCAATAGCTGGAAGCACTAGTCTTAAGGCACGTTTGATTGCTCCCAGTGGAGATGTAGTTTTAAATAGGGATACCAACAGCGACTGGGGAGCATTTAATTTAAAAGAAACGGGAACTTACAGTCTGGAAATTGATGGTGATAATGCAAATGTTGGTAATTACACCTTTATTCTCAGCGACCGCGCGACAACACCCGTCATTACTCTCTCGACTCCCATCACCAGGAATCTTAATCCAGGCTCGGAAACCGACCTTTATAGATTTACAGGCACAAGAGGACAAACCTTAAGATTTGACCTTGCTGCCACATCTTGGAGTGGTGCTAACTGGGTTTTAATTGACCCCAGTGGCAAGATTATCAAAAATCCTGCTGCCAATAGTCCTGATTTTAATGCCACACTCGCTACTACTGGCTTATATACGTTGGCAATAGTTGGCAACAGCAGTAACCCTGTAAGCTACAGCTTCTCTGTTGCGGATATCACTGCAAATCCCGTGACAAATACTGCTAATGGGGTTGTACAAAACGGTACTTTGAATGCTGGTCAGGTAGTTGACTATGACTTTACCGCAACTGCAGGCACACTAATTTTATTTGATGGCGGTACGTCAGACCCAGGCAACTGGCAAATTATGTCAAGACTACGTAATCCTGACGGTACTTTTGCATTTACCAACCAAGAAACCAGAAGTGACCGTGACCCAGTATTACTAGAACAAACTGGTAACTACAAGCTGCAAACCTATGGTTACTACAGCAGTAGTTCTGGTGGTTACAAATTCAACTTAATAGAACTACCTACAAGTTTGAAGTCGAGCAACCTCAACTACTTGGAAATTGGTGGTGTTATTTCCGATACTGTCGGCGGCTTTAATACCAAGATTTATAGCTTTGAAGGTGTACTGGGTCAGAAACTATTATTCAATGCCATGAATGGGCAAAATGTTAAAGCAAGTTTGTATGACCCAAATGGAAATCTCATTTTTAGCAACAGTAGTTTGCTGTGGTCGAATGATAGTTCACCCCTGACCCTAACTCAAAATGGGCTTTACAACTTAGTTATTGGCAATAATGCTTCGACTAACAGTAACTACTCGTTCCAAGTATTGGATATTTTAGCAGCACCGGAGATTAATTACAGCTTACCAAGGGTTGGTTCTTTAAGTAATGGGCAACAAAGCCAGTTTTTCAAATTACAAGCGATTAAAGATGAACGCCTTTACTTTGATAGCATTTCTTCAGTAACTCCTGGTAGTGACCCTCAAAACTACGATTGGAAACTGTTTAGTTCTGGAGGTAATCTGCTATTTGATAGCGACCAGCGATATGACAAGGAATTTATTGTTCCAGAAACAGGGGAATATTATTTATTAATTCAAGGTGGCCCTAGCACCAGTAAAGTTGACTATAACTTCAAAGTCAACCGCTATGGTGATTTACTGCGCGATGTAATTACACCAGGTACTGGAGAAAATGCTAGCAACGACACAAATTCACAAGGGCTTTTCAAAGTTCGCTTAGAAGCCAAGGACTCTATTGGTGCTAGTACTACTCAAGACTTTAATATTCAACTCTTGCCCGACCCAAATAATAATAATCCAATTATTATCAGTAATCCAGAAACTAAATTTGGATTAGCCGAGAAGATTTACCAGTACCAATTAAACAGCCTTGACCCAGATAATGATTCGTTGATTTATCGCTTAGTTGATGCTCCGAATGGCGCCTTCATTAATGGTGATACAGGTGAACTCGTGTGGGTACCAGAAAGTAATATCACTGCTGGTAGCAAAGTCAACTTTAAGGTTGAAGTTACAGACCGCAAAGGTGGTAGTGACACTCAATCGTTTAGTGTTGATATTTACAATAGATTGGGCAAAATCCAAGGCGCCGTTTTTGAAGACGTAAATAATAATGGTTATCGCGATACAACATTAGTGCAAGGCGCAAGCCCGAATGTAGTATTTGCAATTGATGTATCTGGTAGTGCAGGTAGTCGCACTGTTGATTGGACTAAAACTAGCCTTGCAAGCTTTGCTAATGGTTCCTACTCTATCCTAGATATGGAATTGGCGACAGCGATAGCTTTGTCTGAACAGTTAACACTTCTAGGGTTAGGTAATAGCGCTCAAATAGGTGTTGTGTTGTGGAGTACTCAAGCTTATATCTTGGATATGGATCCAACTTTACCGGGAACCCAACTTTATACAACACCACAAGCTGACAAAAACGGTAATGGTGTCGCAGATATTAAGGAAATTCTCAATATCAACTCTCCAGGTGGTGGTACCGACTTTACACCGGGATTAGTAGCTGCGTCGGGTATTCTTGATAGCTTACCTGGTAATCCAAACCTGATTTTCATGTCTGATGGTTTTGGCGGTTTAGACCAAACCGTAGTTGAACAAATTCGTGCAAGTGGTATTAATCTTAAAGCTTTTGGTATTGGTAGTGGTTCTAATTTAGAGCAACTTAAAAGAGTAGACCCAGATGCAGTTCAAATTACAGATGTAAACGAGCTTGTTGACATCTTTGGTGGTTGGGATTCTCGCTATTCAAATGAACCGTTCCTAGAAAATATTACCGTCTATCTCGATTTAAATAACAACGGCGCCATTGATAGTAATGAACCGTGGCAGTTAACAAAACCCGATAGTGGTAGCTCATTACTGGGTGAAAGTAGATATTATTACACTTTTGATAACTTGTTACCTGGTACTTATACAGTCCGGCAAGTAGTTCCTAGTAACTATACACAAACATCTCCAAGGACTGGTGGGTTTGTGGATACAATCACCGTCAATGGTGGAGAAACATTTAGTCATTTATTTGGCTTGCATAAAATCTTACCACCACCAAACCAAAACCCTGTATTCAGAAGTACTCCCCCAACATCAGTACTAACAGTTGGAGAAAAATTAATTTACCAAGGATTTGCAACTGACCCAGATAGCACTGTTTTCTATGACCTGACTCTGGCACCATCCGGAATGGTTGTTGATAGGGAAACAGGTAAATTAATATGGACACCTAAACAAAATCAAGTTGGAGCATTTAATGTTATCTTGCGGGCATCAGATGGATATGGTGGCGTTGCCCTACAAGCATTCTCTGGTAACGTATTACCTGCAAATAATGACCCTGTTTTCACCTCAACAGTACCAGAATTTGTAGTACCTCGCGTTGGTAAAACTTTCCGCTACACCGCCACAGCGCAAGATAAAGAAGGTGATAATTTAACATACTCTTTACTATCAGGCGCCCCAACCGGAGTAATAATTAATGCCAACACAGGTATTTTGTCTTGGACTCCTAACAGTACTCAGCTTGGGAACCAAGAATTTACCATCAAAGTAACTGATGGCAAAGGTGGGGAAGCGTTACAACTCGTAAGTGTAGTAGTTGGCGCCTCGGTGCCAAACACTGCGCCTGACATTACCTCCACTCCCCGTACTGTTGTAAGACAGGGCAACACCTACTTCTATAAAGTTGAAGCAAGTGATGTTGATGGTGATGCTCTCACCTACAGTTTGGCTACCAAACCAACTGGCATGAACATTAGTAATGATGGTGTGATTAGCTGGACACCTACCGCAGCACAATTTGGTAATTATACTGTCAGTTTAAATGTATCTGATGGTACTTTAATTACTAACCAAGGCTTTACTCTCTTAGTTACAAACTTTGCTCCAAATAACGCACCAACTATTACCTCAACTCCCAATCTTGTAACCAATTTAGAACGAACATACGAGTATAATCTCACAGCAGTTGACCCTGATAACGACTTGTTGTTATGGAGTCTTGATAGCGCGCCCGAAGGCATGGTAATAGATGCTATTACTGGCGCGTTAAGATGGCAACCCAAGTCCACACAAATTGGTGAACATACAGTATTAGTACGTGCTACCGATGCGTATGGCGCCTACGTTGGTCAAGAATTCACCCTCACGGCACGCGGTACTAACACACCACCAGCAATTGTCTCTACCCCTGTAACAATTGCTGCCCAAAACCAAGTTTATACCTACAATGTTGTTGCCACTGACGTAGAGAACGATGAACTTACCTACAGCTTAGGTCGGCGCCCAGTTGGGATGACCATAGATGCTCTAGGTAAATTAGAGTGGAAACCAACTTCGAGTCAAATTGGTTCCCACACAGTTGAAGTGGTAGCGCGCGATAGTCAAGGTGCCACTTCGACACAAACCTTTACTATAGAGGTGGGTACAACAGCAATAAACAATGCTCCAACCATTACCTCTACACCAAAATTTGTTGCAACCGTTGGCAGTCCTTATAGCTACCAAGTTATAGCCACTGATAAAGATGCTGGTGATACCTTAACTTATCAAATCCTCTCAAAACCAGCAGGTGTTGATATCCAAATTAACCCCACCACTGGTTTATTAACCTGGGAAAACCCGATTGCAGGACTTTATCAGATTGTAGTTGGCGCCGTTGATAGAGGAGGATTAGGCGCCGCACAAAGATTCACTCTCACCGCGCGTAATAATAGTAACCCTGTAATTAATTCCACTGCTTCAACTACTGCGACACCTGGTAGTACTTACGCTTACGATATTAAGGCAGTAGATGCAGATGGTGACAACTTAACTTACAGCCTAGACTCAATATCCTTGGGTAAAGGTATGACAGTTGATGCACTAGGTCGGTTAAGATGGGCGCCTAATACTACACATGCTACTCAATCACCACATCAAGTTATCGTTACTGTTAATGATGGTAATGGTGGTAGTGCAAACCAAACAATTAATTTGAGTGTTGCACGGGATACTGTGGCGCCAATAGTTCGATTAATTGCGCTCAGTGATACCGTTAACTTGGGTGAAGATATAACCTTCCAAGCGCGCGCTACTGATAATGTCAAAGTTGCAAGCTTGCGATTAACCGTAGATGGTACACCAGTAGTACTTGATGCAAACGGTATTGTCACAGTCAAGGCATCTAAGGCTGGTACAACGAAGGCTGTGGCAATTGCTACTGATACAAGTGGTAACACCAAACAAGAAACTTTTGATGTATTGGTTGTTGACCCAACCGATGTTGAGGCGCCGACTGTTAGCTTCAAGCTCCTTGGTATTAATGATGGCGATTTTGTGAAGGCGCCTACTTCTATAAGGGCTACTATTACTGATGACGGTCAAATCGATTATTACAGATTGCTGGTGGCGCCAGTCGATGGAGGGGAGTTTAAGGAATTATGGCGTAACGACAATCCAACTGTTATTAATGGTTTGTTAGTTGAAAAGTTTGACCCCTCTTTATTACAAAACGACTCGTACATTGTGCGGTTAGAGGTTGCCGATAATGGTGGTAAGATTTCTTACGCTGAACAAACTGTTGATGTTGCAGGTGATTTGAAACTTGGTAACTTTAGGTTAAGCTTTACTGACCTCACTGTCCCTGTTACTGGTATCCCAATTAGCCTCACTCGTACTTACGATACGCTTACATCCAATACTGCTGATGACTTTGGTTATGGTTGGAGGATGGAGTTCCGGGATACTGATTTACGGACGGGTGCTGGTAAACCAAGTGAGGAAGAACAACTACTTGGCAGGCAGAAACCTTTCAAAGATGGTACGAAAGTATACATCACATTACCTGGTGGTAAGCGGGAAGCGTTTACCTTCAAGCCTAAGATGGTAGAGAAAATTGATGGTAACTCTTTACTCTACTTTGCTAAATACTTCTACCAGCCAGAATTTGTTGCAGACAATGGTGGAACAAGCACGCTCACAGTTCAAGGTGGCTTTATTACCAAGCGTCTGGACTCAAACGTATACTATGGTTTCCAAGGCAATCCCTACAACCCAGCAGACCCGCTATTTGGTGGCAGATATACCTTAACGACCAAGGAAGGAGTTAAGTATGAAATTGATGCTGTAACGGGTGATTTGTTGACAGTTACAGATACGAATGGTAATAAGCTAACTTACACGGATGAGGCAATTACCAGTTCAACAGGTCAAAAAATCACCTTTGAACGCGATGCTATGGGTCGAATAAAGAATGTGAAAGACCCAGAAGGTACGCTCATTAAATATGACTACGATACTAACGGGGATTTAATCAGCGTTACCGACCGCGAAGGTAATGTAACACGCATGGAGTATAACACCCAACGCAAGCATTATCTTGATAAGATTATTGACCCACTTGGTAGAACTGGTGTTCGTAATGAGTATGGGGAAGACGGGCGCCTGAAGTACATCTACGATGTTAACGGTAAGCCTGTTGAGATGCAGTACGACCCCAACAACTCCAAGCAAGTTGTACTAGACCAATTGGGGAGTGCCACAATTTATGAGTATGACGAACGCGGTAACATTCTCACTGAAATTGATGCTCTTGGTCAAATAACTAAGCGGGTTTATAATGACAATAATAATATTTTAGAAGAAACATTTATTTCAGACCGCTCTGGACTCGATGGGCTAACAATTAAGTACACTTACGATACTTTGGGCAATAAGCTCACAGAAGAAGACCCACTGGGTAACGTAACGCGCTATACCTACGGTGATAAAAGTCGATTACTAACAATGACCGACTCATTGGGACGCGCAACAACCTATAGTTATGACGGTAATGGTAATCTTCTTACAACTAAAGATGCTGCGGGTAAGGTCACGACCTATGATTATGATGATAAAGGTCAACTCAAATCTGTTAAAGATGCTAACGGTAAGTTTACAAAGTTTGATTACGATACTCGTGGAAACCTTAGACGAGTTATCAACGCATTAAATAATATCACTGAGTACACTTACAACAATAATGGTGACAAACTAACCGAAAAACGGTATGTGACTCAAGAAAGCGGTCAGGTATGGGAATTATTGACAACGTGGACTTATGACAACAACGGTCGTGTGGAGACAATGACCGATGCAGAAAATTATACAACTACCTACGAATATGATGTATTGGGATACCAGACAGCAGTAATTGATGCGCTCAACCGTCGTACTGAGTACAAGTACAACGATAGGAGTGAACTAATTGAAACAATCTACCCAGATAATACGCCCAATGATTTAAGAGATAATCCGCGAGAAATTCATCGCTACGACGCTGCTGGGCGAAAGATTGCGACTATCGATAAAGCAGGACGAGAGACACGCTTTGTTTATGATAAGGTAGATCGTTTAAGATATATAGTACATCCAGACAATACGCCAGATGACCAGAATCTTTCACCTGAACTTTGGGACAATCCCAAGACGGAAACTATTTACTACAATGATGGATTAGTCAAAGCGCAAATCGATGAGCGCGGCAATCGCACCGAGTTTCGTTATGATGCAGCTGGAAGACAAATTGAGATTATTTACGCAGATAAAACTCCTGATGACCTGACGGATAATCCGCGCACAAAGTTTACTTACGATAAAGCCGGACACCGTATTGCAGAAACTGACGCACTCAACCACACTACCACTTACATATATGACGACTTAGGTAGATTAATTAAGACCGAGTTTCACGATAAGACCTATACAACCAAGGAATACGATAATCTTGGTCGCGGCATTGCGATGGTTGACCAGGAGGGTAAGCGCACCGAGTACCGCTATGACGATTTAGGTCGCTTGATGGAGGTAAAAAATGCTCTCCAAGGGTGGACAACCTATAGTTACAACGAAGTTGGAAACCTAATTTATGCAACCGATGCCGAACAGCATACAACACGGTACGAGTATGACAAAGTAGGGCGCCGTACTGCGACTATCCTACCAATGAATCAACGAGCAACTCAGACCTACGATGCGGTAGGCAATCTTAAGACTTACACTGACTTTAATGGTCGAACAATTACCTACACCTATGACCCAGAAAACCGTATTTCTCAAAAGTTGTTCGTTGACGGTTCATCGGTTAATTACACTTACACGCTGACAGGGTTACAGGATGTCGTTACTATGAGGGGCAGCAATGATCAAGTTACCGCGACCTATGATTATGATTATGACGTGCGCGACAGACAGACAAGGCGTACAGATGCAATTGGAGGGGTAAGTCGTAGCATTAGCTACACCTACGACGCAGCTAGCAATCGCACTTCAGTAACAACGGCTTCAGGTACAGTCAACTATACCTTTGATGTACGCAACCGTCTTGATAAGGTAATCGAGAATGGGGTTGTTACAGCAGACTACGATTACGATGCAGTTAGTAACCTGGTGCTTACCACTTTAGCTAATGGTACCCAAGAAATTCGTACTTATGACGACTTAAACCGCTTAAAGTACCTAGAAAACCGTAAGGGTAATACCATCCTTTCCAGCCATACCTACACACTTGATAAGGCAGGCAATCGCAAGAAGGTTGTTGAAAACAATGGGCGCACTGTTGATTACACTTACGATAACTTGTATCGTCTCACAGAAGAGAAAATAACCGATGTAGCCAATGGCAACCGCGTCTACGGTTACGACTACGACAAAGCGGGCAACCGCAAAACTAAAACAGAAATTATTAATGGTGTAACAACAGTCACGGAGTACACATACGATGCTAATGACCGTCTGTTAAATGAAAAAGTTAACCAACAGATTGTTGCCAGTCGTACTTATGATGACCAAGGTAATACTTTAACCAAGACGGAAAATGGTATTACTACTTATTACACTTGGGGCTACGAGAATCGTTTGATTGCCGCTGCTGTTAAAGATGCTAGTGGTACAACTCAACAGCAAATGCAATATCAGTATAACGATAAAGGAATTCGGGTTAAATCAATAGTCAATAGTGTTGAGACGCGGTATTTGATTGATGAAGCGCTGCCTGTTGCTCAAGTGTTGGAGGAGTATTCTCAGAATGGTACGGTGTTAGTCAAGTATATCTATGGCAACGACCTGATTTCTCAACAGCAGAACAACAATCATACCTTCTACCACATCGATGGGTTGGGTAGTACGCGAGTGTTGACTGATGCTCGTGGTAGCGTTGTTAGTACATACAACTATGAGGCGTTTGGGGAACTGCTGAACTCCACTGGCAGTGTAGACAATAAATATTTGTTTGCTGGGGAACAGTATGACTCTAATTTAGGTGACTATTATCTAAGAGCGAGGTACTATAATGCTGAGACAGGAAGGTTTACTAGAAGAGATGATTATGAGGGTAGTCTTGGTGAACCACTAACACTACATAAATATATTTATGCCCATGCTAATCCTGTAAACTTAATAGACCCAACTGGATTTATATCTGAAGACCCTGTAGAACGTTCCAGATATGGGCAGGCAGTAGAATTAGTAATTGAAAATCAATACGCAACCGACCCAGATTTTTTGGGAGACAACATCTATTTTGGCGATAACACGTCAATCGGATGTGGGGTAGGTAAAAACAAGGCTTTGTGTCCAGATATCTTGAACTATGATAAGAATCACTACATGGAAATAAAACCATTTACAAAGAGCGGACGGGAAAAAGCCACTAATTCAATGAAAAGGTACAGAGATTCCTTACAGCCAACATACATGCCGAATACTACGTGGAAAGCAATACCAAATATTGGGATGGGTATGGCAGCTAATACTCCTTTCATATACTACAATGATGAGGGTGTACTTTTCTATACTCCTAGAACACACCTTTATGATGCAGTAATTGCTCTTAGTGCTGTAAAAGCTGGTAAGCGAAGAAGCCAACTCAAAAAGTGGAGGGAAGGTGCGGAGCCTGAATTTATACCTGCTCCAGCCTTCCAAGCTTCTCCTGTAGGCACTACAATAAGCGACTATATATTGCAAACAACCGCTATCCTAGTAGCGCTAGTAGCAGTATCCTCTCTCACGGCAAGATACGCCTAAGCATGGTGCAGATTAAAGTTTAATTGTCATCTCTAGTATTTTACGATGCCTGTTACATGGTTGCCCGACGAGAGGCAACCTATATGTGACAATTTAAACCAACAGCAAGGTAATCTGGATAGCAAGCAAGAATTTCTTTAACTTTCAAATTCCAATTAAACTCTTCTTCATTAACATTTGTATCACCATTACCAGATAAGTAAATTGTCTTGAGAGCCTGCACGCCTACTTCTGTTCCTGCTTCATACCACTGACTATCAGGAGTGATAAGAGCATATGGAACAATATCAGGTAAATCTGCTACTCGACATGGGTAGCTAATAGGTACTTCGAGTTCTCTGGGTTCTGCTTCAATAATACTGTACCAGTCAAATTTACCTTTAGGATTAACAGTTGTTATACGGTAGGAACCATGTTCGTCAACACCTGCAATATCTTCTTCGTACCAATCGAGGTTAATAAGAGCTAAATTTTCTATTAAGTTTTCACCTGAAACCTCATATTCTGCTACCAAATTTTCAATATCTTCTTTTGAAAAAGTTGACAGACGTTGCATTTCCGCTTGAAGTTGTGCTTGATTTAAATATTCTTTGTATGGTTCAACTTCTAGTTCAGAGTAGTAAGGATTGAGAAGTTCTGCTACTTTCTCCGAAATATTATCTGTATCTTGAGGTAAAATAACCAAAGCTTTAAATTTAGTCATTTAATTTATTTTTCGCCTCTTCTATCATCATAATTTATTTTATACTTTCAGAACAAAATTGTAAGAACTATAAACTACAGATATTTGGCTTTAATAGCGCCCTTCTTTACAGTGGCAATGCATTTATTTATTAGCATAATTAAAATAAGCGCACAACAGCATTAACACGTAAATACGTAGAAGCGATGCTTTTTTGTAGTAAACAGCCCAAAAAGCTATTTACACCTTATGTGTCGGGTAAAAGTATCCTTAGATTGTCTGGTTAATATTTAATAGTTTGAGGAGTGTTTTATTAACACTGCTTGGTAGACAATTTGCCATAATTAATATTTATATTTTGATTCGTATGCTTTCAAAGTTACAAAAAAAGGCGCCTGTGCAAAAGGCTTTGGGTAAACCAGTTAGCGGACAATTAGACTATCTATAACAGTATTAATAAGTATTAATACTGCTATTTCAGCACCAACACGGACGTATCTGCTTCTAAAATGCGTATAGTCGCTGTTGCCATAATTACTTTACTTAAGCCATGATGCGGGAGGTTTACTCTACCAACTTCCTACCCCACAAGGTGCTTCACCACTCGCTATGGCTTCCTCAATCCGAATTGGCAACCAAACAATACAACCAGCAGAATTACCCCACTTGCTAGCTGGGCATAAACTATTACATATACTCCAACGTGAAGTAATTATCGATAAAGCCATTGCCGCTATCGAATTAACTCCCGAAGAGAAAGCCACAACAATAGAACAATTTTTTCAACATCACAAGCTAACTACAACTGAAGCTATAACTGCAGCACAACAACAACTTTGTATTACGCCTCAACAATTAGAAGCCATAGCTACAAGGGAATTGCGGGTAGAAAAATTCAAAATCGCCACATGGGAAAACAAGCTCGAACAATATTTCCTCCAATGTAAATCCCAACTTGATAAAGTTGTATATTCCCTTCTCCGTACAGATAATAGCGAAATAGCACAGGAATTATTCTTTCGCATTCAAGATGGTGATGCCACATTTGCTGACTGTGCAAAAGAATATTCACAAGGCGCCGAAGCACAAACAGGTGGGTTAATTGGTCCTGTTCCCATATCCCAAGCCCATCCAGCAATAGCACAAAAATTGGGTACATCAAAACCAGGACAAGTGTTACCACCGATGAAGTTGGAAAACTGGTATGTAATTGTACGCCTCGAAAAGTTTATAGGGGCACAGCTAGATGATGCGACACGTGCCATGTTGCTCAACCATTTATTTGAACAATGGTTGGCAGAAGAAATTAAAAACACACCAATTTCTCTTGTTAATGACAATCCCGCTATCCCATCATCTATTCCTGTCCTGGTAACACAATGACCACTAGTACTAATATCTACTACGAATTCCTAGCTAAAACCCCACCGTTTGACAAGCTCGAACCAACGGTACTTGAGCGCTTTGTAAATTTAATTGAACCATTACGTTACCGAATGGGTCAGGCAATTTTAGTCAAAGATAACCTGCCTGCTAACATTTATATTATCTACTCAGGGCAAGCACGGTTATTAGGATATCAACCCGGTATAGAAGCGCCACAAACGTTATCTCGACTCGAACCAGGTGCTTTCTGCGGCGCCACTAGTATTATAAGAAATGTACCATGTGAAACAGTTATTGCATCAGTCGAATCAGTCTGCCTCACTATCAAAGTACCGGACTTTCTAGAATTATTAAATAAACAACCTGACATCGCTACATATTTTCGTAACGAAATAAATATAATAGAAATATACGACTTAATAGGCGCCGAACTTAATCGTCGAGGTAAGGTTGTTAATGACTTAAAAGAATTAGCAATTCGAGCATTAAATCATGCTACTATTTTAAACTTACCATCTGGTAAAACCCCACTGGATCAAATCGACCCCAATCTACTATGGTTTGTTAGCAGTGAGGGTAGTAACTATCCAATTGGTAGCGTTATCAATCCTAGTAATGGCGATGATATTCAATCTACTGGTAAGGGAATTCGCCTTATCGGGTTTGCTGACCATACATTATCATTTGAGCAATCTACAACCACAGATACTCTAGCAATAACAACCAATTCTAATCATAATGATAGTGTACCATTCGCACCAGAGAAACCAGAAGTAGTAGAATCAACCAATAAGCAACAAACCAAATATCCCTACATTCATGGTAGAGGGCCAGTTGATGCAACACTTGCTTGTTTCCAAATGCTATCGCAATATTGGAACACACCGTGGAAGAAAGATGTACTCAAACGTGCGTTAGTCAACAATCATCAACGTACTGGTAAAATATCAATTGAAATATGTGGCGCCGTTGCCGAATTGATGGGGTTGAAAGTACAACTAGCGGAAGTACCCGCAGTTGCAGTATCTAAATTACCTACACCAGTATTAATTCCTTGGCAAGACAGTTTTGCAATTCTTTACCATGCTACCGAAAAAGAATTAGTACTTGCTATCCCCGAACAGGGTATCGTTCGTAAAAAGCCTGCTGCTTTTATCGATATCTGGGGTGAAGAAGGACAAGTACTCCTTGTACAATCAACACCAGAAACACCCAAGAAGCGATTTAATCTAAGTTGGTTTCTCCCGGCAATCAAAAAACATAAAACCGTATTAATCGAAGTATTTATTGCATCATTATTTGTACAATTATTAGGACTCGCTAACCCACTCGTTACCCAAGTAATTATTGATAAAGTAATTATCCAAAATGGTGTCAACACACTCAACGTATTGGGATTTGTGTTGATAGCAATGGCAATCATTGAGGGAATAATTACCTGGTTGCGTACTAACCTATTTGTAGATACCACCAACCGTATCGATTTATCTTTAGGTTCAGAGGTTATCGACCACTTGTTAAGATTACCACTACGCTACTTTGAAAAGCGGCCAGTAGGAGAAATATCATCAAGGATAAACGAATTAGAGAATATTCGCTCATTCCTCACAGGTACAGCCCTGACGGTAGTACTAGATGCTATATTCTCGGTAATCTATATTGTAGTAATGATATTTTACAGTTGGTTACTTACCATAGTAGCACTAGCAACTGTACCATTATTTGCCTTATTAACATTTATATTCGCGCCAATCATCCGCAGTCAAACTCGTACTAAAGCAGAACGTAATGCGGAAACCCAATCGTATTTAGTTGAAGTAGTATCTGGTATCCAGACAGTCAAAGCACAGAATATTGAACTAAATTCAAGATGGCAGTGGCAACAACGCTATAGTAAATATATCAGTGCCAGCTTTGATAATGTACTCACATCCAATACAGCAGGTTCGTTATCTAACTTCCTCAACAAATTATCCAGTTTACTTTTATTATGGGTAGGCGCCTATTTAGTATTACAGCAGGAAATCACATTAGGAGAATTAATCGCATTTAGGATTATCGCTGGTTATGTCACAAGTCCACTATTACGATTAATCCAACTGTGGCAGAACTTTCAAGAAACTGCATTATCATTGGAACGATTAGCTGATATTCTCGACACCCCCCAGGAAAGCGAATTGGCTGGTAGAAATAATATCCCAATGCCAGCAATTAGGGGGCAAGTCAAATACGAAAACGTCACCTTCTCATTTGCTAAATCCCCCAACCCACAACTTAATAGTGTATCAATAGAAATTCCCAAGGGTGCGTTTGTTGGGGTTGTGGGACAAAGTGGTGCCGGGAAAAGTACTCTCACTAAACTAATTCCCAGATTATACGAACTCGATGCGGGAAGAATCCTCATTGATGGGTACGACATTAGCAAGGTTGAATTGTACTCGCTACGTCAACAAATTGGGATGGTACTGCAAGATACTCTCCTATTTGATACCACCGTACAAGAGAATATTGCCTTAACAATTCCCAATGCAACACCAGAAGAGATTGTCGAAGCTGCCAAAATTGCTTGTGCCCACGACTTTATCATGAACCTGCCCAATGGTTACAGTTCGCGCGTTGGTGAAAGAGGTTCAGCATTATCTGGGGGACAAAGACAAAGAATGGCAATCGCGCGCACGGTACTGCAAAACCCACCGTTGTTGATTATGGACGAAGCAACCAGCGCACTTGATTATGCCACAGAGCGACAAGTTTGTTCAAACCTACAAGCTGCATTTAGAGGTAGAACAGTGCTATTCATTACGCACCGTCTCGCAACTATTAAGAATGCTGACATTATCTTAATGATGAGTCAAGGAAAGGTGGCAGAACAAGGCACTCACAACGAATTAATGGCAATGAAGGGATTGTATTACTGTCTCTATCAGCAACAAGAAGCATCTGGGGGATAAAACAATTAACAACACGAGTGTTTATAGGTAAAAAAATCAGCCGCTAATTATATATATCAATCAGTAATTATCGATTAAAAATTACCTAATTGCAAACAATATTCACACTTTTAATTATACAAACTAGTTATGAATAATAATAACGGTAACGGTAATAACGGTTCGGGCAGCTATTCAAATAATGGCAATGGTCATCATGGGAATAGTAACAACGGAAATAGTAATAATGAGAATACTCATAATGGCAATGGTAAATCTGATTCATCTATACCCTCAGCAATCTCCATCGAACAATTAGAAGAATTAGCCAAAAAAGCTTCACAACCCTCTGAAGAAATCCAACCCAAACCACCTAACTATGCACCACGCTCCGTTCCGTCTTTTGAACAACCTGTAATATTAAAACAACCAAGAAAGTGGTCAAGGGCAATACTATGGGGATTGATGGTAGCTACTACTGGTACAATTATATGGGCTAACGTTGCTAAAATCGAAGAAGCTGTATCGGCAACTGGTAAACTTGAAGCAAGTGGCGCCACCAAAGATGTACAAGCACCAGTCGGTGGAGTAGTCAAAGATATTCACGTAAAAGATGGTACTCTAGTAAAAGAGGGAGAACGCCTCATCACATTTGATAATACCACCGCCGCCGCTCAACTAGAATCATTCCAGAAAGTACGCACTTCTCTTGTGCAAGAAAATAACTTTTATACTTCACAATTGCGTAGCGCCAGTATTGATGTTACCTCATTACAAGTACCTGCATCAATGATAGACTTAACCAAAAGTCGTGCTGCATTGGTAGCAGAAAATCAAATGTACCGTACCCACTTGGATGGTGGTTCTACAGGTAAATTGTCTATCGACCAAAGGGAACGTATTGCCAGTAGTCAAATTGAATTAGACGCGCGCGTTACTGCATCACAATCAGAAATTGAACAACTCAAGCGGCAAGTCGAACAAACCGATATTAAGATTGCCTCTACCAAAGATACTCTAAAAATGAACCAAGGTATTCTTAATAATATTGGTGGATTGGCTAAACAGGGGGCAATATCCCAGATTCAATTACTCAAACAACAAGAAGAAGTGCGTAACGCACAATCTCAACTTGACCAACTTACCCAAGAAAAAGCACGATTATTAGCAGAAATATCTGGTGGACAAGCTAAATTACAAAACACGGTAGCAGTATCGCGTAAAGACTGGCTTGATAAAATAGCTGATAATAATAAACGTATCGCAGAAATTGATAGTCAATTAACGAAAGCAATTGTCGAAAATAATAAAAGGATTGCTGAGACTGATTCACAGATTAGTCAAACTAAGATGAACTTGAAGTATCAGGAAATTAAGGCGCCTGTTGCAGGTAAAGTATTTGAATTAAAAGCACACACACCAGGATTTGTTGCATCATCAACCGAACCCATATTAAAGATAGTTCCTACTGATAAACTAATCGCTAAAGTTTATATCACTAACAAAGATATTGGGTTTGTCAAAGAGGGAATGACTGTTGATGTCAGGATAGACTCATTCCCATTTAGCGAATTTGGAGATATCAAAGGTAAGCTCGTGTCGATTGGTTCTGATGCACTACCACCTGACCAAATATACCCATTCTATAGATTCCCTGCAAAGGTGGAACTTGATAGTCAACAGTTAAATGTTCAGGGACGTAATATCGCGTTGCAGTCGGGGATGGGAGTGAATACGAATATCAAGATTAGGGATAGAACAGTAATGAGTATATTTGCTGACATGTTCAGCAGTAGTGTGGAATCGCTGAAGAATGTTAGGTAATGTGATGAGGGTTAAATTATACTAACCATTCTCACCAAAAACCTTATAAATTCACTATTTCAAACAAATCGCATAATCCGCAGTCAAAGAATTCACATAGCACTAGTGCGGTTTCACAATCGATGCGCGTAAATTGGTTACGACACAAACTGCCAATCGTACCCACTGCTAGCTTGGTTTCAAAAGCTAGTGCTAATTGCGACAAACCTCGCTCATCCATCATTTTTTGCAGATTGCAGCGAATCACCGTCTTGAGGGTTCGTTGCGCTCGCTTGTTCTTGGGCATCAATAATATATCGGTCATGTTACACCATCTTAACCATCTTATTGCTTAACTCACTAGCTAATTATTTAACTAAACACATAATTGATTAATTTTTCCACATTAACTAATTAACTAGTTAACTAATTATATATAATGATTATAAGAGAAGGCGCCCGGTCTGGAAAACTAAAGCGCCTTTCTTTGTCCCAATCATAGGAACTTTCTAATTATGACTCAAGCAATGATTGTTATTGAGCGAGCTGTTGCTGTACCCACCGAACAGCAACTACCCAATGAATACGAAGTAGACAGCGTAGAAGATTCGGACTTCGGTCCTTTATACAGATTGTGGAAGGGCTGGAACTTACTTGGTTCCTTTTACCAAGCGTTAGATGGTAAGTGGGTGGCACAACCATCGCTAATCACATGCGAAGAACGCTTTGACACCGCACTTATAGCGCAGCAAGCAATTATCGACAGAAGCGGAATGTTGATTTAACCAGTTTTCCCATCACTTATGAGGCGCCACATACTGCGCCTCTTTCTTGGTAAAAAATCATGAGTAATTTAACTATTTTCAATTTTGAGTCCAAAGAAGTTCGTTTTGTTGGTACGGCTGACAAACCCGAATGGATTGCCGTTGATGTTTGTGCAGTGCTAGACATACGCAACAATCGTGACGCACTTAGCCGACTTGATGAGGATGAAAAGGGTGTCGCTATTATCGACACCCCTGGTGGAAAGCAAGAACTGGCAACGGTTAACGAGTCTGGTCTGTATTCTCTTACTCTCACCAGTCGCAAGCCACAGGCGAAACGATTTAAGAAGTGGATTACAAGAGACGTAATTCCAACCATCCGCCGTACTGGCAAATACGAACTACCACAAGTTGAGGTTGAGGCGCCTCAACTCCCGATACCATCCTTAGAGGAAATTTCCACCTTGCTTGATTTAACACTCGGTAAGGCGGGACTTGACCAAAAAATAGTAGCCGGCGCACTGCGTTAAATGCAATGGGTAAGAGATACCCTCACTTACGTGAAGAAGCAGAAGAAGCAAAGTCAATGCTCCTTATCCCGGTGGAAGCTAAACTACTGGCGCCTAAACAATTGGGCGAGATACTTACTGAACGTACTGGCGAAGCGTGGTCATCACAGCGAGTTAACAAACTGTTGATTGAACAAGGCTTTCAAATACGTAACCCAGAAGGCAATCCCGACTATCTGCCCACAGATAAAGGTAAGGCACATTCACAGCTGACACTTGGCACAGCAAAGGGGCGTGATAAAACAGTTCAACACTTGAGATGGTTTGAGTCCGTACTTGAAACAATAGAAACGGCGCCAATATAATTCAGTACTCCCAAGCGGGCGATAAGTAATTCAAATTAACTAGTACTATCCACATGGCTGGGGGAGGGCTGCCGCCCGTCCCCCACGACCCCCTCCCAGTACCTATTTTTGACACTCCCTGTCGGTCGGTCAAAAACAGGTTTGTAAAAAAATTATGAGTTGTGTAGTTTTAAAAACAAATTATTTAAAACACAATCTTACTAATGTATATTTATTCAATATTACTTTTGTACAAAAGCACAATTGCATTATTTGACTATAGTGAAATTGTATAGTAATATTCTTGCGCTAATGTATATTAGTGCTTAAGTACAATGCAACAATCGCACACTCCCACACTTGTAACATTGGGACTAGCGGGGGGACAGGGAAAGTCTACCGTTGCTCTCATGCTTGGTCGGTATCTCGGACGTTGTGGTATCCCTGTATTATTTATCGATGCTGACCCTCAATCATCACTCACGAGTTTTCTTGGTGTTCATGTTCAACCAAACACCCCAACACTGCTGGAGGTAGTTACCCAAAGTGAAGATAAGACACACATTGTAGATGCTATTGCACCAGTACCGAATGTACAATTGGACAATTGTACAATTGATAACTCTAACTTGTTTTTGATACCCTCGGATGATGGACTCGAACAGGCTAATTACAAGCTTGCCAGCAGTGGGATTAGCTTGTTTATACTGAGGAATCGCTTACAACCAATCGCTAGTAACTTTGGCGTAATAATAGTAGACCCTCCACCAGAAAGGAGCCACCTTGCACAAACGTCTCTCGGCGCCGGCGACAAATGGGTAATACCAGCAGAAGCTAACGTCAAGGGAGTGCAATCTCTCATCCGTACCCTCGACCTGGTAAAGGAATTTCAGTCAGCTTTACCCTATGGTGAGTTGCTGGGAGTAGTGCCTTTTCGTGCAAAGTGGACGGGTATTCATCCCACCAAAGCAACCAAAACTAGCATCGAAGCGATGGAGGAAATCGTTGGGTCTGACTTGATGCTACCCCACTTACTTGAATCCGATGTCTATAAAAATGCCATTAACCAACGAGTATCACCAAGCGATTTAGGACAACCAGGATTGGAATATTCTATTCAAGTACTGGCACAAAAACTTAAACCAGCACTAAGAGAACAGTATGCGAAATTAATCCCAACAGAAATTGTGTAGTCAATACACAATTGATTGTTGCCCTGCTAAATGTCATAAATTTACACTTGTACTAATAGAGGCGCCATGAGCATATTAGATGATATCCGTAATCGCAACGCACAACCGACTGTTGAACCGCGCGCTGATATATTACAAGACCCTACACCCGTCACCAATATAACAACATCACAGGTTGAACAACCCGGAGAAGTATCGGAACTTAAGCGGTTGGAAGAATTACTGGCAAGCTTTCCAGAAATTGCCGCGCGTATACCCGTGCGGTTGGAGACTCCCATCAAAGACGAACTTGACGAATTGTGTAACCGCGAGAAAATTACCATCGAAACACTGCTTGAGGCATTTTATGTCACTTGTAAAGATAAAGACTCGACAATGCGGCAAGTTGTAAAAGAAGCTAAAAAGCGGTTGAAAAGCCGGAAA
The DNA here is from genome assembly GCF_002368415.1 of Calothrix sp. NIES-4105. Classification (GTDB taxonomy): domain Bacteria; phylum Cyanobacteriota; class Cyanobacteriia; order Cyanobacteriales; family Nostocaceae; genus Dulcicalothrix. The sequence goes on along the minus strand of NZ_AP018294.1, from coordinate 15,019 downwards.
GAAGCGGGTAATATACGCTCCAGCTTAACCAAACTCAATAATTTAACTACCCGTAAAAAATAGCAACACGTGGACATCAACCAACAGAAAGAACAATTCAGTAATGCCTATATTCAAGCATTGGCTAGTGCGGCGGGGTACTCACTCTATAAACCATTTGTAGATAATGACAGCGTAGATTGGGGAATTGCTTCCAAGGGTACGGAGGGAATAGTTCGGGCGCCGAGATTAGAATTACAGTTAAAATCAACATCGAGGGATGTTCTCGATGACAGTGCCATCCGTTACCCGCTCAAACTAAAAAATTATAATGACTTGATATTAGATGGTTATTCTTCGCCAAGAATATTAGTTGTGGTGATAATTCCCGACAACCCTACTGACTGGTTACAACAATCCTTTGAGGAAATATGTTTAAGACAGTGTGGGTATTGGGTATCTCTACGAGGAATGGCGCCAACAACAAACACTACAAATGTTACTGTAACGATACCTATAACCAATCAATTTACAGTTCCCGTTCTCCAATCAATCATGTTGGATATTAGTACTGGAGGTAAGCCATGAAAGTTATTGTTCGGGATGCGGAGATTTTCAAAAATATTGAATTAGAACAATTAAGAAATTACTTGCAATCCCACGGATGGCGCCTTGACCGTCCTTTTTTAGATAATGCCACAATTTGGTTAAAACAAGAAGCGCAACGAGGCGAATTTGAAATCTTATTGCCTAATAGTCAAGATTTGGGAGACTATATTTCCCGTATATGTGAAGCAATAGAAATCCTAGCGACTGTTGAAAATCGCTCACAATTAGAAATTGTTGGTGAACTTATTACCAATTATCCCAACATCACTATTCAAGGATTAGTAACACAAATTACGTCTCCCAATGGTGGTACGATAAGCGGTGATGTTACATTATTTGGCGTAGTTGTTGACAAATTACGTCCAGTCAATACCACACTAATTGACCATGAATATATTCTCGCCATAAAAGCATATACCGAACGTTTACCAGTGCTATGTACGGGTGATTTAGTCAAAGAAAACGATGTATTTATTTTGAAAAATCCCCAAAAATTTCATCTTGACCAACCACACCATTAAAAAACAAGTCCTTTGTCGCAGGTCGCAGGTCGCAAGTGTGTTTTGCTTCTCTTGATTTTCCTGCGGATAACTCCGCCCTTCGACCCCAAGACATCGTCGCAACTCGAATCTCTTACTTGCGACTTGCGACAAAGGACTTGTTCGTTAACTCTCGATACCCAGTATTACTTCCATCTGGGATAAGAGAGGTGCCAACTTGTCGCGTAGTTCAGGATTATCCCACGCCTTGCTTTTTTTGAAGTTATTGTAGGCATTCTCCATGCGGGTTTGTAATTCAGCTTTTTGAGGAGCGGGATTATATTTTTTAACTTCGGCACGAATTTCTTTTAAACTCAAATCGTACTCGATAGCATTATCCAACAATTCAGCCCTATCGTCATCCGATTTTACTTTGGCAATTTCTAATGCTTTTGTGTATTCAATACGTCCCGCGCGCAGTACTTCCAAAACATCTTCTTGTAAATTTAATAACGGTAGTCGCGTGCGGATAAACGATTGCCAGGTGATTTTTCCCAACTCGCTAAACACCTGCTCAACAATGAATGCTTCCTTGCTACTCAAAATGTTTCCGGTACTTTTTTTCCTCAAAGAATTATCCATCCTGTAAAGAAGCAAAGCGACTTTATCGAGAGAGCATTCCAACCGCAGCGTTAACAATTGCAAGATTGCTTCTGCCTCATCGAGTGGATTCAAATCCTCACGCAACAAGTTTTCTGTTAAGGCATACTGCGCTGCTTCACTGTCAGACATCGCTAAAACATTAACAGGTATTTCGCTTAAACCAACATTTGATGCCGCTTTTAACCTTCGTTCCCCAGCAACCAACTCGTAGTTACCATCTGGTAAAGGACGTACCAATACTGGTTGCAGAACACCTGAACTGCGTACCGATAAAGTTAAAGAGTCCATTTTATCTTTATCAAAGTACCGTCGTGGCTGGCTACTGGGTAAAACAATCTTGTTGAGCGGCGCCATTACACTTGGAGAATTTTCTTTATTCAACTCAAAAGAATACTCGGTAGTCGCACGATAATTTTCTTTATTGTTAGATGGCGCTTTATAACTTTCCGGGTCTTGTTCGTTAGATGGCGCCATACCGAACGTGGTGTCCGCTTCTTTATTATCGGATGGCACACTTAATACCACTACAGCTGCTTTTTCTTCTGAGTTGGTTTTTTGCAGATCGTCTCTTGGTAAATCGGACTGCTTTATAGACTGTACAGAAAAATCAACTTCCTTAGCTTCTGTGGAATCAACTACCGATAAAGGACTGGCGCCTATCTGAGATGAAGCTTTTTTCTTGGCAGCAGAATTTTTATCTCTAGAAGTATTTTTAGGTAGAGAACGCTTTCTAGTACTTCTGCCACCATCCGTGCGTGTCATAAATTCTCCTTACATATAGCTACGCTCAGTTCTGGGTGTAGGTAATAGCTTGACTCTATATCCGTCTTAACACACTTCTCTGGTTTTTATATCCACAACCCGCACCCTTCACGCTTGTATCTTATTGGGAAATCTTCCTCAAATACGTATTATTAGTAGCTAATAATACAAAAATAATCTTGACGATGACTATATCAAAAATGTATAATACATTTAGATAGTCAACATCATCATATTTGCCAAAATAATCATGACCAGAAAAACCGATGATGAATTAATTACCCTGTCAGCCCTGGAGGAAGACTTGCTCACAGTGTTGTGTGGTAAGGAACTATACGGGTTACAAATCATGAACGCCATCAACGACGCAAGCAAAGCCAAGCGTGAAATTGGCTTTGGTAGCTTGTACCCTACCCTCCACCGCTTGGAGAAAAAGGGTTTGGTCAAAGCACGTTGGGGTGAAGAAACCGACCCCGAATCAGGTGGCGCCAGACGCAAATATTACAAGGTGACGGGGTTGGGAGAACAAGTGCTTCGAGACACCCAAGAATATCGTGCCCATCTTGCGCTTTGGAAACCCGCATTAATCGAACGATTGGGTTTCTTCCGATTAGCTTTCAGTTTATTTGGAGTATAGAAGGATTAGAAATGAAAAAATTGAACAATTGGATAAAACTTATACCAAAACTGCCATTAATTTTGCAGGTATTGTTAATGCCCGCGCTTGTAATACTTTTACTTTTATCGGTATCAACAGTAATTATCTCATTTTCAGTTTTATTTTTTCGCAGACACAAACTTCAAGAATTTATGAAACAGTTTGTGGATAGTAAAAATGAGGAAATGAATAGAGTAATCAAAAAAATAGAGACTAAATATAAAGCTATCAAACTTCAAATTGAAATTGACGATATGTTCAAGAATGGTAGCAATAATGACAATCTACTACAAGAAAAGCATGACATAGAAAAAGCAATAAAAAATGTGCAAGACTCCAAACAAAAGCTATGTGTCGCAAACGCTGAATTTGATGAAGCAATTCAGTTTTTGTTCAGCGATAATAAACAATCTAAACGTCACTCAAAATTGCCTGCATGGTTAGCTCAAAAACTACCCGAAGAATGGTGCAGTGACCTTGAAGAGTTACAGAAACAGTGGACAAACTCTGGATGTAACTCTCTGATTTTTCAACTAAAAACTACTTATCGCTTGCTAGAAATGTTTTGGGCTAAATTGATGATTAAATGGCAAGATTTATGTGATAGTCATGCAATCAAGCAAATAAATAATAAACGCACAAGTAATTAAGTATTCAAACTGTTAATCATCCACAACCATAATATGAATAACTCATCGTTACCAAGAGTTCCAGAGCCACATAGGAACCCATACCACAAAATTGAAATAAGTATTGCAGAAGAACGCTTGCGCCAAGCTCGACGAAGTTTCAACTTGGCTTGGTACACAACTGCGGCTTGTAGCATAATTACTTTAGGAGGCGCCATACTTCTACTATCTGGTACTATCACACAAGGAGCAATTGCGGCAACCGGTGGTGCTGTTTCGAGTGCGTATTGCCTCAAATTTGCAAAGGATGCTAATGATAGATTAGATAAAATCGCCTCTGAATGGAGAGAAGACAATTAGTACAGTTATTAAGGTGATAGGAGGAAAGTATGATAGTATAGCCAACTCGTACTCGCCCTTTTTTAGACGGAATGATTCTCCGCGTAGAAGTTAGTAACAGTGGTCAACTTGCATCGAAAGCAAGTGAAAGAGTAGATTTTCACCAACTAGTGTTTTTATTCTAGAAATAACGATGGCAATTAATATCTACCTGGAATTATTTACCAAAGTCGGCATTAAACGAATTGTAACTTCATTTTTTAGCTACTTTGGTCTTTTCGGAGTGCTAGTTAAACCGGCAGCGCTCTTTTTACCAGAAATACTAAATTGGGGATGGAAAGGTTATTTTGGACTAGTAATTCTGTCTTTAATACTTGCTATTATTCAGCGGTTTCCTCGTCGGACTTTTTCTAGTAAATTATCTTCTCCAGATTCCGCAATCGAAATCAAAGTAGGAGATATATTTGATGAAAAAGGTCACATCGTAATAGGCGTCAATGATGTTTTTGACACAGAATTAGGAGAAATAATCAAGCCTTCTAGCGTTCAAGGACAATTTCTAGCACGAGTTTACGAGAGTAACTTTGCACAACTCGATGCAGAAATTGAAGCAGCCCTTCAACCATTAAACCAACTGCGCCGTGAAGAACAAAATAAAACGAGAGGTAAAAATTGGCGATATCCTATTGGTACAACTATAACGCTAGGCACGCATGATAAGCGTTATTTTTTAACTGCTTACGGGTATATGAACAATGATTTAACCGTAGAATCAAACTCTGATTACATCTTGCGTTCGCTAAGTAACCTTTGGCAAGAAGTTCGCCTCAAAGGTCATAGTATGAATGTAGCCATTCCAATCATTGGTTCTGACTTAGCGCGCACTGGCTTACCAAGAATGGCGCTAGCTAAACTAATTATAACTTCATTTGTAGTTGCATCTAAAGAAAAATACGTCACCAGAAAACTAACTGTAATGGTTTATCCAAAAGATATAGATTCTATAGATTTATACGAGCTAGAAGAATTTTTAAAATCTGCCTGTTTTTAAACAGTGATACTCAATTTAACTTATTGAGCATTTATTTAGAACCTAATTTTAATTTTCAGAATCCAAAGTACATTTACCTTTTATTTCTACTAGGCTATCTTCTTGATTATAGTATAACTGCTTGAGATGAGCGCGAAAGTTGACGGTTACAACATTTTTACTGGTAAAGCTGATTTTTAAATCCAAGATATCTTCAACTATATTATTAACTTTTAAAAAGTATACTGCTGCCAAACGTGCATTTATTAAAAACATTTGCTGTTCATTAATCCATTTTTTCCATACATCAGTGATAACATATCCTTTCGATTTTACTAGGTATTCATTTCCTCGTATAATATAATTTAGTGTTGATTGATTACTTTTCTCTTGGCTTTTAGGAACTTCATTTAATAACAAAAAACGAATTTTTAATTTGGCAGTATCCTCGTAACTATACCCATAATAGTTAACTATATTATAACCATGCGATTGTGGTATTGGCTTAAGCGTAACTATATACGAAGTTTTACCTTTTATAGATTTAGTCTCGATACTTTCTACCTGCACTATAGATGCATTATTTTGGTAAGCATAGCTAATTTGTTTTTTGCTATAGTATTGGCTAATTGGTTGCAGCTTGCGTAAATTAGCTTCCTGTTCTGCATCTACAACCGGAATATTAAGTATAAGATTGTGATTGGCATTCTTATCGACTGATTCGGTTTCAAATAAATAGTCATTAAGTAAAACCCAGGCACCAGAATCACTTATACTTTTACTTATTTTAGGCTTTGTATTAGTAGTCGATTTACTTTTATTTTTACTAGTCGATATCTGCTTTTCCGTTGTTACATTAGACAAAGTTGCACTTGCTTTGGTAGAATTTTCATCAGACTTTAATTTACTGGCAGATGCTTTATTTGTTGATGAGCTTGCAGCCGTTTTTAAACTGGCACTACTCTTTCTAGCTCTTTTTTTACTACGCTGATTTAGCCATATAGTAATATGTTCGCGTAACTTATCGCGGAATTCAGAAGGGTTTTTATACTCGCGAAATAATCCAATTCCATTTTTACTATAACTATTTTTAAATCGCCTAACTTTTTCTTGCTGCTCTAATTCGTCTTTCTTTTTTAGCCCTTCAGTCATTGAGCGAAAATAAAACCATATGTTAGGTTGACCAATCCTATCAAAAGTTCTTTTGGCTCGTCGATATTCTTCCACTGTTCCAGATATAGCGCGCTTTGTTGGAGTTCCAATACGGTTCCACATAATCCCGATAAACAAAACGTAATCAGACATTTTGCCTATCTGCTCGTTGATAATAGCTTGACCATCTTTACCACATCCAGGGAGCGCACTCTCGGAGCTAATTACGTCCAAATGGATACCTTTATCTGAAGCTACCGTCCGATTTAACTCCTCAACAACTTTAAAAACATGTTTTCTTTCCTGGCTAACATCACCAGGAGATGCAAGAAAAATTTTTAAATGTTCTAATTGCGGCATCGCCATTTCATTCAGTATTAAATGAGACTAGCTGGATAATATCAAAAACTGAAACTCTATATCTTTTACACCATTACCTATTTCTCTATCCCAATCAAAATCTTGGCAACACCGTACCTGTTCCAGCATCCTTCTTGGCTCTCACATAAGCTTTCGTAGTATCTGTTTTGCTATGCCCTAACTGGTTTTGCACCTCAAAAACATTTTTATGTTCGACTGCCCTAGATGCGTGGGAATGTCTTAACCAGTGGCACGAGAATTTAACTTTCGCAACTTCAGATATATCCTGAATCAACCGTTTAATCGCGCGGTCACTTAATGGCAACCCTTTTTTCGCTGGGTCGGGTGACATGTTAGGAAATACAGGCGCCGAAGTATCACTAGCTGTACCCCTATACTTTTTAAAAAGCTTGGAAGTTTCGTGGTCTAACCCAATTTCCCGGTACTTTCCACCTTTACCTCGGAACTTAATAGTGTAGTACCCCCGGTTTCTATCATCAGGCGCCGGGTCAGGTTGCCATTTGAAGTTATGCCAATATAAACCGGGATAATCTTCCCTCGGTTTCCTCCTTTCATCACCAGGAACCGTCACCCTACCTACTTCCCCTACCCGCATTCCACTATAGAAAAGTAGCGAGAACACTAGCCAATACTTACCCCCCATCTCTTTGGCAGCGTTACCCAGCTTCTTCATCTCCCAATCTTCCAAATACCGCTCCGCCTTCGGTAAATCGCTAAAGTTATCGTAACTTATACTACTTGCAATATTCCTTAAAAAATAGCCACAATTCTCAGCTGACCCATAACTCCACAGCGACCGCAGCATTAAAACCTGGTTACTTTTGGTATAAGGGGAAACCTCACCCCAGGATTCTATAAATTCGAGTAACAATGTCAGCTGCAAAACGCGCAAATCGGGTATACCTTGATTGCGTACCCAATCGAGTAATTTTTGACCAAACCTATAGTATTTCCGCTTAGTTTGTTCGCGACTTTGTGACCCTGCCCATGCCAAAATTAACTCTTCATCGCCACCAACAGCAGGGGTGCGGTAATAATATTGTCGAATTACCTCCTCCACCAACTCAGGCGTGACGGTCGTATTAGTATGATTAATTACACTCGATTGCGGGGTAGGATGGAGAATTTCAACCTGCGCGACCTCAATATTGCTGGCGTCCATGTGGGTTAACTGAGCTACTGATAGGTAAAATCATAACTTCCTGGAAGTTCAGTTACAGGATTCTTTTTTATTATTCCACATCTCCCGTGAATATGCCGGCATTCCTAACAAGTCACAAGTCCAAAGTCGCAAAGTTCGAGCGCTCACGATTGGCGCCTTATGTGCTAAAAAAAAGACACGCGCCCCGCGTCGAGTGCTGTATCGATAAGAACGTTCAGATGCCCTTGGGCGCCAATAGAGTGAATTTGAGCTAAGAGTTACTTAATAGGATGGTACAAATTATCTTTTTCGTTAAACCGCCATGCATATTGGCTGGTATCTCTGTCTTTACACCAACGCTCAAATTCTTCCTGGCTTAGGGTTGCACGTTTTTCTTGGAGTGTCGAGACATTCGTGTTAAGGCGCCTAGAGAGCGATAACTCATCGAATGGTTGGAGTTGGGGCGGTTGGGAATTATATTGATTGTAAGGCGAGTAACCACCAGAACGGCGTGACCGCGAGGCATTGATGCTGTTTTGCATTACTCTTAATGCACCTTCAAATCGCGATAGTTGGTTGGAAAATTCTGAGAGTTTTTCTTCAACGCGAGAAATACGTTCCGCATCGCTTGAACAAGTACCACTTTTAAAAGAGCTTTTCAACTGAAAAAATTCCTCTTCAAGTTGGTATAGCCGAATTTCTACACTAGTTTCTACACCAGGTACATCTCCAAGTACATGATGTAGACCTTGTATCACCAAATCTGTAGCGGTGGTATTACGGGTTATAGCTGCGGAACGAAGCTCATCACATAAGGATTTGGGCAATTTGAAGTTAATCGATTCCCGTTGAATTTTGGTCATATCTACACTGCTTATATACCCTGTATAGATAATTTACTATGTCGTTAGGGTAGAAGGCTGTTACTTAATAAATTTTCATTCGTCGGGTTATTTTTGCAGTAAGTATGAACCATGCGCGCAGCTTCAATACACGCCACTTCCAATTCACCTACCCATCACAAGGGCGCCGACGCATATGGCGCCAGTTATATAGATACGTTATTAAATCGCTTCTGCAACGGCAGGGTATCTTAATTTTTCAATAACATCCCCATATTCATCTCTTTCAAGTAAAACGCCTGGATTGTACTATTAAATCATTACTAATAGTACAATTAACCGCACTTAACCAATCATCATAATTAGCATCGCAATCAAGGATTATTTCAACATTCCAAGTATCAGTTGAAAGGCTTTTAGTAATATCAACAGGATATCCTTCCTCTTCATCAAATTCATGCCCTAATGCAGCAAGCTGTGTTAAACAAGTACGCATTAATGTCTCTTCCATATCAATTCACCCTGTTACTAAAGTAAGGCAAATATAATTTTATCAAAAAATAAATACTTAATTGTATACATATTAGTATTTTTAATATTGTTAATTTTATTAATCAGAAGCGGCTGGCTAATATAACAGCGTAGTAAATTAATAGAATTGTGAGAAAATATTTTTGTAGCGTTTTGTTGTATTGGTATGGGCACCCACAACTTATTTAAAACCCAAAATGGTTGGACGTGCAGTATATGCGGTTGGGAATGGAAAAATAAGCCATCAACCGAATGTCCTGATTTACCGCGTTACAATTGGTGGTGGAATCAAAACGAACCACCACCAGTAGGATATCGTCCAGTACCCGCCCATCTCAAAACCAAAACTCAATTAGCATCCCTCAAACTCGCACCCCGCAACGAAGATCAACCGGATGGGTGTATTTATATGCAAGCTAAACGAGCGTGGCTATGGTTATATGACATCAACAATACGGCACCGCTTCAAAGAAAGAAACGTTCGTACAAGAGTGCAGAGGAACGACGTATAAAAAAAGAAGCTATCCTATTGTGGGATAGTGGAAACATATACACCGAAGTATATAAAGATATTGAAATATCCGCATATGCTAGCTATCGAGATTGCGGATTTAAAAAATCGACCCAATTATCAAAGGAACTTCAACCTCATTTTTATGGTTTCTTATCAGAAGTTACATTAACTGGACTTCCTATGATACCGTTTGACTTCATTGTTAAAGCTGTTCTTAACCGCAGTGAAGGCAACCATATTAAAGCTATAGCCCAAGCGAAAATATTAATTGATAAGTTACTTGATATTGGTATTACAGATAAAATATGTGAGAGTTTAGAACAATCTGGTTCAGGATTTATCATGACTGACCCCGTGGGATATGGCTTTTGCTTGAAAAGACCGGATAGAGCTACTATTGCTCGCCGTCTAGCATCTCAGTTTGGTTGGGAAGTTATCGAGGAGTAAATATAATGAATAATCCACATTTCGGCGCCGATGTACTAAAATTTCTTGATTCCATTATTCCTGATACACCTGAAATGAGAGTTTTAGGTGAGCAGGAAGCAATGCGTATTCAATTAACCCAGGTATTAATAGACGCGCGTTCATCTAGTAATATGACGCAGGAGCAAATAGCAACAGCAGTAAATAAAGATATTGAATGGGTTAAATATGTTGAAGATTGTAATCATCCGCATACCTGGGATGATTTTGTAACTTATGTGCGCGCGTTAAATGCTAACTTTGAGATAACGGTTAGCCTACCTAATGGGGAAACAATTAAGCTTAATAGCAGTCAAATCAACTTAAATGCTCAGTAATTGCTACCATCCTTTTTCTCGCGGCACCTTGCCAATATGAAAGCCCTTTAACAATTCAAAAATAAATAATTTTTAATTTTTAATTAATGAAGGTTGGGGGGATTATCCTCGGTAAGTGAAGACAGTAACTAATATTCTACGAGTGTAAAAATACGGATGCTACCACTGCTTGCTATACCCTTAAGGACACGAGCTGTGGTGAACCAGCAGTAGGGAATAGGTAGGGTTGTTTTGCACTGTACTCTTGACGATTGGCATTAAATCCCTACCCTAAACCTACCATTATATTTACGTCAAAAGTAATACTAAAATTACCGCCCATCAAACCAATTAGTTAAATCAGAAACCGAACTAAAATCAAGTAATGCCTCACCCAATGCTTCCAATTCTTCAACCGACAACCCACGCAAACGGTCAACTTCAGTGTTCGATACATTACCCAAACGGCGATTAAGGAGGCGCGTAAAAGAGCGATAATGCTTCTTGTTGCTTTCCTTTACTTAGAATATCTTGATAAGTTACTGACTCCTGCATCATATCCTCCCTTAAAAATTGACGCACTTTTATCTTTCTCGAACCTTAAACCAGCTAAAATATCAGCACAGGAAGCAATGTTCTGTCTCTCATCCCTATCTGAAATTCTAGCAACACGTTCCCCAACCTGTGCTAACAATGTCCTGGGGGAATCAGTGCGCGTTAAAGGCGCCAGTGGTAACAATGCCTTATTTTCCAGAAATAACGCCGAATCCTGTTCCCACAACCGTATCGCTCTGTATTGGTGTACCGTCGTCGCGTCGCGGTATTCCTCAGTAAACGCTATTTCATCAGTGGTTTCCACTAAGAAAATTACTATTTGGATAACAGGACAATCGTATTGACGCTTCAAGCGCACCGAATAGTCGAGCATTCGGAAAGGAATTGGTGGTTTGGATTTAGCTAAAGTTTGAAACTCCACGTGGAGTATTTGATTATTAGCCCGCAAGAAACTGACAGAATCGGCACGAATTGGTGACAACGTCAATTCTGTTTTTAGTATCTCGATTTGTTGCGTTTCAACTCCAAGCAACCAACGGATAAAATCACTCGGATATTGTTCAGCAAGCAGCTTACAGGTATTATCAAATTCCAAGAAAAGCACCCATTAATATCACTACAGTATTAAGAATACATCAATTAATACAGTTTAATAAATAATTCTTGCATACCAAATATTTGTTATCAGCAATACTGACATTTCTGACGACATATTTATGAAAGCGAACAGTGGTTTTCTCATCTCGACCAAAAAGTAATTTATCTTTAATTAAAGGTTGCTGTTATTACTTGAATAGTTGTTTGTATACGGATATGATTGCTGTCGCGCTCCGCGCGATACCTTTACGCATTGACTACATTGTAATAAAAAATACTCATGATTCTTAACTAACGTTTATCGCTGTATGAAATCAGCAGCAGCCTCAAAGCTTTTGGGTTACTATCCCAAAAATCTCAAAAATTGGGGTAGTAACACAGAATTAACAGGTTACTTATTCACTTTACATAAACAATCAAGATTATCGGTTATTAACTCGCTGGTTTCCCTTTCTCCTTGCTCTGTAAACGGTTTTCAATTCGCTGTAATTTAGTATATACATACTCTACCTGTTTTTGAGTTTTATCAATCTGCTGTTGTGTAAATTCAGGTAATGATACAGGTACTAATTGAAAAGTTGCCCTGGTAATAAGTACCAGAAGCAGGGAGAAAAAGAATATATAAAATATTGCCCCCACCCAGGACAACGACCAATTTAATTCACAAATCCAAGTCAAAACCGCGTTTTCTAACTGGCGCCATATGCGAGTTAACATTTGCGTTCGTCTGCTTTTCTGGGTTTGAGGGTTGGTCAACTGTTCTATTTTCGACATCAGGCGCCTCTGGTTCAACACTACATCCAAAATCTCCCCCTTTATCTCGCTCAATTCCCTGTTCCCTTGAGTTATCAAAATCTCCCTTTTCAATTCCCCCATTTGAGAAGTTGTCAATTCCACTTTCAAAACCTGATTCTGGGACAGGGTTTGATTCAATTGAGTCAATAGTTTTTTCAATATTGGTATTTCCCCAACGGCGCCTTTCAAACTCTCGGAGGCTTCGCTCAAGTCCATCAATTGCTCCAACTGTTGCTTTTTGGTTGAGTCTAATGCGTTCAACGCTGTCCCAAGCCTGTTGCAAGATTGAGCCAGATTGTTGATTGTCTCGCTCTGGTCTGCTGCTGCCGCTAATTGTTCCGTCGTTAGTTCCGCCCACTCGGATAATTCCCCTTGTAATTTTTTAAACAACTGCTTCCAATCAGTAGGCGCTGTTTCTGTTAGTTGTGCTAAATACCCGATATATTGCACTAACCGAAACGCTGGGTCATCTTGTTTCATTCCAGAGTCAAGCGCGAACCGCAGCACTTTGGCTTGAAACTCTGGAGGTTTATCCTCTAAAAGCTTATCTAAATGAGATTTGTCGGCATTATTGTTTTTACCGTTTTTGGTATTTCTATTAGTTGCAGCCATTAATCTAACCCCAATTGTACTGCAGCTTTTGCTAACTCAGTTTCTGCTTTATCAATCCAACCAAATATTCGGGATTTATTACTCACGGTCAAAGCATCATGTTCTAATGCTAAACGAAAGGTTAAATCATTGGAGTCGATAAAGTCGAAAATATCATCAAACAACTCAGGTAATAGCAACTCTACTCCACCATACGCTGCGATAGTCGAGCGCACTTTGGAATTGTCGTACCGAATAAACTTATTTTCTGAACCCCAGTAAAGATTTTTAGCTATTACATAATCTACCTGGGCGCCACAAAAATCTACTAATCGTTTTAACTGCACGACGCTATCTTTTACCCTTCCCAACACAGAAACCATTGTGATGCGGTATCCCATACGCTGTGCATTCTCGAACAAACAAATATCATTTGCTATTTCCTCAAAATATTCCGCCGCTCCAGCAGGTAAGTCCACCAACGAAACTTTGGGAGAAAAACGCCCTAAATCATCCTGCAAAGCATCCGTGCCACCACGCTGATTTAACTTCAACGTTTGCACCCCAGGAGGAAGTTGATTATAGTGTCGATATAGTTGTGGGTTCGACTGGTCGCACTCATAAGCGATGCAATTTATATTTCTGTGGCGATAAGTATCTAAAAGAATTCTCGCCATTACACTTTTACCAGTTCCACCTTTATCTCCAGTTACTAGCACTAACCGTCCAGTGCATTTTGGTTCTGAATAAGGTTTTGCAGTAGTTTGTTTTGCAGTGGTTTTTTTTGTTTTGGTAACCATATGCGCGCTCCTTAATAGTCAATTACAAATCTTCGTCATTTATTAATTGGGGTTTGAAGGCTAAGGAATTAGTGTTGTTAGCTCCCGTATTGTTGTTTGTGGCTAGGGACTCTTTGGTTTTTGTATTCACCTTATTTGGTTGTGCTACCCTTGATTGTGGTTGTTTTTTTAATTCGGGCTTACCGTTAGTTTCCACTGTCTCAGTTGAGTTAAGAGAGGCAGGCGTTTCTTCAACTTTAACGCAATTATTTTCATCTAGAGAACTCTCATGAGTATCACCATTAGAGGACTTAGATTTTTTACGAGTTTTTTTCCGGATATCGTTCAGCAGGTATTTAATGCGTTCTCCACTAATATGGATATCCAAAGAAGCCAACGTAGTTGAAACCTCAGAATAGCTATAACCTAACCGCAGCACCCTTTCAATCTGTCGGCGCATCTTCCTGATAGCATCGCGCGCCGATACGTCGTCTAATTCCTTTGCACCCAAAGCCCGCAGCGCATCTAACGCCTCTGGTATTTTGGTTTTAGAAACTCTATCTTGTGTCACGGAGATAACAACTCCCAATAAGATAATTCAATCTCGCCGGAAGTCTTTTGTCGGAAGTCTTTTGTCGGAAGTAAGTTTTGTATCAGAGTCTAAATCCCCACCACAAAACAATCCGTTCTAGAAACAAAGAAATTAAATAGGAATTTGGTCATCCATGATAGAAGCCATCACTTCCGACAAAAGACTTCCTATTTCCGACTTCATTTAATCTCTTTTTCTGTTTTACCTCAATTAACTGGTACTGTACTTCTCTTTTAACACTTCGTTATCTATTTTTTGATTAATTCAAACAAAATTATAACATTTTGACTTGAATTATATCTAAAGGTAGATATGACCGTATATCAATAATTAGAGAGAGATTATATCTAAAATTTTCTGACTCAAAGTATTTTTTTTCCAAATACTAGTTAGAATAGTCGATAACAATTCACTTTCATTCCCACATATAATGCACCTCTAAAACTTTCTTATGAGTCACCCACAGTTAACTTATAATCACAGGCGCCCGCGCTTTCGTTTGTCTTCCACAGTTAACTTATATTCACAGGCGGCGCAATAGTGCGTTGCTCCCAACTCCATAATTAACCCACAGCTCCGATGCTCCAAATTTTCCGTGACCCCCGTGGCCTCGGTGGGG
>NZ_AP018293.1 GCF_002368415.1 Calothrix sp. NIES-4105 | reverse complement strand
AGCCAGCCATGCCCTAAAACTTACGTTTTACCATCGCTTGCGCTCGGTACGGGCAGGCTGGCTCAAGGGGGATACCCCCTTAAGAAACCCCCCGCTCGCTTCGCTCAAATTCAAAATTAAAAATTAAAAATTCAAAATGCGAAGACAGTATTGAAATATACTTCGAGCGTGTATAGATTAGAGGATATTGGATTACCTCTTCAACTTTGAATTTTGAATTTTGCATTTTGAATTTGAGCGCAGCGAGTGGCGCCTTCATTACACCCAAATTGACAACACAACAGGCGCCAATCACAAACACACCATCGGCAACCATTAAATGAACATACTTTGATTTTTGGTTTACCCATGTCACGCTCAATAGTTCGTACCAAAATAATGCAAATCCGTGTGTCCGATTTGGAATTTGAGATGATTCATTCGAGAGCATCCCAAGCCGGACTCTCATGTTCAGAGTTGTTTAGGCGTAACGCGCTACTACGCCCATTACCGAAGCGAGTTACTAAGATAGCTATAGACACTTACATCGAACTAGGGAGAATTGGAAACAATATCAACCAACTCACAGCATCCGCTAACGCGGCGATAAAATTGGGGCAAAAACCACCATACTCGTGTGGCGAGTTGGAAGCACTTCGAGAAATACTGCATCAAATACGCCGAGAAATTACATCAAGTGATGAGTCACTCCTTAACGACGAAGATGATTTAGAGGATTTTGAAGATTAAGGAGTACTTTACAAACAATGATAGCCAAGCAAATTAAAGGACGAGGCTTTCGCGGTTTGCTCGAATACGTCGAGAACAAAGAAGAAGCCGAGCGAATTGGTGGAAATATGTCAGGGCGAAACCCGCGAGAACTTGCAGCCGAATTTAGATTTTCACGGCAACTAAACCCAAACGTTTCTAGGGCAGTTTATCACGTTTCGCTCTCCGCCGCGCCAGGTGAGTATTTACCTGACGATACTTGGAACGAAATTGCCGAGCGCTACTTAACAGGCATGAACTTTAACAACAACCAATATGTAGTTTACCGCCACAGCGATAAAGACAACGACCACATACATATAGTGGCAAGTCGCATTAGATTAAATGATGGCAAGTGCGTACATGATGGGTGGGATTATAAGCGCAGCGAAGTAATAGTTCGGCAGTTAGAACTTGAATATAATTTAGAGCCAGTACCATCCAGCCATGAGAAATTGGAGCGTACAGCTAGCACAGGACAGCACCGCCGAATAGAGCGAGAGCAAACTGAGTACGATTCGGGTAGTAGGGATGCACCCCCAGAACTGCCAATTAAAGTTAAACTCCAAAAAATAATTGAAGATGCCACTACCGACCACCCAACAATGTCAAAATTTATCGAGCGATTACTTGAATCCGGTGTAGAAGTTCGTCACGGTTTAACTCGTAACGGCAAATCAAAAGGCATTAGCTACAAATTATTAGGACAAGCATTTAGTGGTTCTCATTTGGGAGCAGCCTACACATGGACGGGACTACAAAAGCACAAAGGTGTAAGTTACGACTCGATAAACGATAAACAGTTGGCACATAATGCGGCGCCAGCAAAAAAAGAAAACAACAACTTGCCCATCGACACAAACACTAATACAAACACCGATACAAACACTGATGCAAACATTAATACAAACACAACTGATATTACAAACTCCAAGCACACGTATCAACAAACATCCCTAAACAGAGAACTTGAAGCAGCCAACGAACAGGACATAAAAATAGTCAAACACTTACTGCAATCCGGAAGACCATTAGAAGAAATAAAGCAAACCATCAACGCTACTCTGATTGAACGTACACCAACCGAGATCAAAGAGTTAGTCATTCTAGCAGCATCCGAGCTACAACAAGAACATCAAAAACAGCAGAGAATGCAGAAAAATAGCCCGACGCACGAACTTTAACTGTTCTATTTCAATGCGTTCTTACTGGGACAAAACGTAACAGTTATCGACAAAAATATATTAACATCAAACAATACCTAAAGATCGTGCCACCTTTGGGTTATAAGTTAATAACTCTAATATTTCAACGACTGGCGCCTTTGCATCATTTAATGCAATCACCTCTTCTTTGAGGTGCGCTCTTACATAAGTTTTTCCTCTCATACCCCCATATTCCCATTCAAAATAAAGCTGTTTAATTGGCTTTTTCTTCTTACTATTAGCATTCGCATATCCCCAGGACAGATTACCGCTACCTTCACCGTGTTTGCGATGGGTGCTAGGGGAAATTGTAGGTAATATATTTTCCCCTAGCACTTGGTCAGCATTACTTAGTTCGGTGTCTAAGGATAAGCTATCTTCTTTGCTCTGGGCATCATGTTCAGCTTGAGTGCTAGGGGAAATTGAGTGTAATATATTTTCCCCTAGCACTTGGTCAGCATTACTTAGTTGATGGTCATCTGAAATTGATAATAATAAGCTTGATTCGTCAGTTTGAGTATCATGTTCAACTTGGGTGCTAGGGGGAATTGAATGTGATATATTTTCCCCTAGCACCTGGTTCGCATCATGGTTATGAGTGCCCTTGTAAGTTGACGGTTTAAATACGCCATACTGTTCAAACACTTCCTTAAACCGTGAAGAGTTATTACCCCAGTAAATAAGTACATGTGATTGCCGCGCGGGCAGTTTTGGTTCGTAGTTTGTATCTAAGAATTTAATTCGCCCCTTCCAAAAACAAACTGGTTGAGTCTTTAATACTGGGGATAACCAGTTGGTGTCAGTGGCGCCTGGTACTAGTGCAATAGCTGACTTAACTCTACCACTTGCTATTTCTTCAATAAGTTTAGCAATCCATTTACCAGGACATGAATATGGTGGGTTTAGAAATACACGACCATGCCACTGCTTGGATAAACCATCTTCATTAATTGTTGTACATAAACAATAAAGTCCTTTACTGATTCGTAAAGTTCTTTACTAATTCGTAAAGTTCTTTACTGAATTATTGTCTATATCTACTAAAGTCGTACAGATTAGTTCTGTTGTTCGTTTTAGTCAGTTCTGAAGAAGGTAAAATTTTGTTTTTAGCTTGTTCTAATACCCCGAAGCGCGGGAGCAAGGTAGTGTAAATGGTAATTATGTTCAATATTGCCTTGACGATTGAGAGTATAAATTACTGTAGTCACTTCAAGGCTGATATTTAACATTTGAAGTCAGCAGGCTTTTGAACTTATGATTTTTTGAAAAAATCTTGTAATGAATTTTCAACTACGAGTTGTTGAACTGTATTGATTACTAATAGTCTCAGTTGCTTTAACAAAAGCTTATCCGAACATCTTACCCAAAAAATGAGGTGTTGTGTTTGTGAAGGTTCGTACTTCTGTTTAATTCCTGAACTACCGAAAAAATCGGAAATTTTCTGAATATTAGTTTGAAATTCATCGTGAAGGTCTTTTGTATATCCTGTCAAGATTGCACCAAGCTTATCAACAACCACATAAACTCCCGCAACATGAGGTAGTTCATTACATCTTTCAATTGACAAAGACGCTATAGGAAACACAGCAGATTGAAAATTCATTTGTGTTTCTAACGACTCTTCATTATCAACAATTACAAAATTACCTCTTCCAATTTGTTCTACCAATTCTGAACGAGATACTCCTTTTTGCTGCGCCAATGCGTCCAATCCTTCTGTTGCCGTTGGGGTTAACGTCATATTAACGCGTTTTTTGACCTCATCTTGAAGTTCAGGCACTCCCTTAACCCGTTTGTGTCCTGTCAGCATAACTTTGTAGTTTCGACTCCTTATATAATCTAGGTTAAGTCAGCACTCACTCGTGGTGTGGTTCGAGTTTCGATTCCTTAACGAAATCAGAGAATAAAAAACTTAACATTTAGATAGTGTGTATAGTGTGTATAGTTAGACTATCCACTATTCTCTATCTACTGCTGATTAACCACACAGGTAATGACTTAGGTTTATTATCACGCCTGACTCTTTCTGTGTCGATTAAATTATCAAGGGAAATTGGAGCAACCCCCAAGGCGAACGCATTATGTCAATAAAAATTGCATATTCTCAATAAAACTCTTTTTTTTCGCATTAAACCCTATTTGTTGAGAATAAGGGTAATAACAATTGTTACAAAAATTATACGGATAAAAAATAATTTTAACGAAAAACCTGATTTCTACGTCAACTGCACAAACATTATTTTTTGTCCTTGAGCGTTTTGTAAATTTTAAATGCGTTAAATAGAGCAACCCCGACTCATCTAACTCATAATTGAACGCCATGCCAAACAAAACAGTCAATCAACGAGTCGCAGAAGGCTGTGGTCAAGGAACAGGGACTAACTATCAACCCGCCATCTGGATTGCGGATTTTTCTTCAACAGGAACATCTACTCAAAGCTTGGGTTGGAAAACCAATAGGCTACATCATTGCCTGAGTGGCTTGGAATTTCGTTACTTCTACATATTGGAATGGTCGCCAATTGTCGTTGATATACGAGAACAATTTCCTTTAGATTTGTCATCAACTCAGGATATTGCTGCTGATTGTGGGTTTAAGCATCCGGCTAACACTAATACCAAAGACCCCAATCAAATGACCACAGATTTCCTAATTACTATTAAAGGAAAAATTGGGGAAATTAACCAAGCCAGAACTATCAAACCTGCTGACCAATTAGAAAATTCAAGAGTATTAGAAAAGCTAGAGATAGAGCGACGTTACTGGGCAGAGCGCTCTATAAGTTGGGGAATTGTCACTGAACATGAGATCCCAAATATTTTATCTGAAAATATTGAATGGTTACATAACAGTTACTATCCTCAAGACCTTGCTCCTCTAACAGAACGAGATGTTCGCCACATCGCCACAGAGCTAACCAAAGGTATTGTGACCTCTGTTAATTCGCTTAAAGATATTGCTGGAGAGTGCGATGACCGATTGGGTTTAGAACCTGGAAGCAGCCTGTTAGTTGCTCGCCACCTAATTGCTACTCGTTCATGGCTCGTTGACCTCAATTATCCTCTTTCTTCTCAGTTTAGAACCACACTCAAACTCTTAAGCACTCCCTCTACTGAAAAAAATTAATTGGGGTAAAATGCACTATGAATATCTGGGAAAATATGCTCATCGAGTTTCAAGATGATGAAGGGCTAAACTTAGAAGTTTTGAGGGTTCTATGGATTAATTCACCAGGTACAGAGATAGTTACCATTGACATCAATAACCCCAAAGCCTTTCCCGTGTGGCAACAAACTAGAGAACTAGAAGAGGCACTGACAGAGCAAAAAGCTAAACATTTAGAAGCTGACCCCTTTGCCTATCTTTATCGTCCAGAAAATTTAATTTCAGAAAAACACCGCCAGTTAAGAGATTTTGCTTGGACTCTGATTGCTCCCATGATTGAGAAAGGCACAGACATCTTTTTCCATCGGGAGCGGGGTAGATTAGTTCAAGAAATCATTGACCGCACTGGTTCAACTAAACCCACTATTTATAAATACCTGCGAATGTACTGGCAGGGTGGACAAAAACATAATGCTCTGCTGCCTCGCTATGACAACTGCGGAGGTAAAGGAAAAAAACGACAAATTACCCGAAAATTAGGTCGGACTTCCCAACAAACTAAACTCAAAGGTAAACCAGAAGGCATTAATGTTGATGACCAAATCCGTCTAATTATCATTCAAAGCGCCAAAAAATTTCATGAAAAACAAGGATTGACCCTTAAAGATTCGCATCAACGAATGTTAGAAACCGTCTTCTCTTTAAAAATTCAAGACCGAGAAGGAGTAACTATACCGTTATTGTGGGCGGAAAACCAATGCCCGACGTTACGACAATTTTGCTACTGGTACTATAAACAAAAAGATTTAGAAAAATCTCTAATTACACGTGAAGGACAACGCCGTTATAACCTACGCTATCGAGAAATAACAGGCACCTGTTCTGACCTTGCTTCATTCCCTGGCGCACTTTGGCAAATTGACTCAACCATAGCGGATATCTACTTAGTTAGTTCTTTAGACCGTAACCGCATTATTGGGCGACCAGTTCTATATCTTGTCGTTGATGTATTTTCACGCCTGATTGTCGGATTTAACGTCAGTTTAGAAGGACCAAGTTGGTTAGGAGCATCTTTAGCACTTTTGAATGCAGCTACTGATAAAGTTAAATTTAGTCAAGAATTCGGAATTTCTATCGACGCTCACGAATGGCCTTGTCAGCACCTTTGTAAACGGCTTCAGACAGATCGAGGAAGTGAATACATTAGCCACAGTGCCAGAGAAGCCCTGAAAACCCTTAATATAGAATTATCTTTAACACCAGCTTATCGTCCCGACTGGAAAGCAGTTGTTGAGCGATTGTTCCGTACAATTAATGATGAGGTTATTCATTGGCAACCTGGCGCAGTTTATAAGCCAAGAGAAAGAGGAGACAAGGACTATCGTCTTGAAGCTATTTATACATTAAAAGAATTTTCACAAATTCTGATTCGTATGATAGTTGAGTATAACAACTACCATTACTTAAAAGATTATCCCTTAACTAAAGAAATGATTTCAGACCATGTTCATCCCTGCCCGCGTGAATTATGGGATTGGGGGACTCGCAACTGTGGTCGTCCTCGTACTGAATCTGGGGAGATTGTACGACTAAATTTGCTACATCGAGGGGAAGCAACGGTTACTCGTCAAGGGATTTGTTTTCGACATCCTATGGTTAACCTTAGTAACCGCCTTCGTTATACCTGCTCGTTAGCGATAACAGAACAATGGTTTATTAAAGCAAGAGTCAATGGAAGTTGGAAAATTCCTGTTGCTTATGACCCTCGTTATAGTCACAAAATTTATCTAATTATTGAAAATGGCAAAAAAACAGAAATTTGTCAACTCCTCCCGGCATCTAAAACCTTTTACGATTGTGATTTGTTAGAAATATTAGATTATTTTGCTAGTCAAAGCTTGACTCAACAGTCAACTCAAAAAGAACAACGACAGGCAAAAGCTACTCTTAATGCTTACTTAGAACAATACCAAACTTCAGCACAAGAAAAAACCGAAAAAGCTCGTCAAAGCGATAGTAAACGTTCTCGAATTAAAGGAATTAGGTCGGCTCGGAAACAGGAACGAGAACATGAACGTTCATTTAATATTGAGAACAACCAGCCTGAAGACTTAACAACACAAACAGCACCAGTTATTCCATTACCAACCCTAATTAATTCTATTGATGAGGATGATGAAGAATACATTGCTCCTCGCCGTCCTTTTGACAAACTTCGTAATTTTCAAAACAAGAAGCTGAATGATGAATAATATATACTCGATTCAAAAAATGCCTTTACTCGTTTTTCGAGGAAAACAAACATTAGCTGAATACCATGAAGAAATTTCCATTTATCAAGGGAACCCTCTCATTGAAGCACTGCCAAAAATTTTAGATGAAGACTCTGTAATAGAGCAACTACAGGATTATCCAGTATTAGATGAATCAGAACGTCAATTACCTGCCCATTTAAGATTACATTTAATTCAAAATGTTTTTGAATTGTTCATTGTCTTATCACATCATTTAGACCTAGAGCAACGATTCTCACGCATGATTCGTGCGGGTTATAGGGCAAGAAACCCTGTTAAACGAGATTTTTGGCAATCCAATCAAGAAAAAGTTGAATTATTAAGAACTGGGCATAAATTATCTTTCTCTAGCTGCAAACGTTCTACGGCTACAGGATTTACTATTTTAGGTATTAGTGGAGTTGGAAAAACAACGGCTATTGAATCTATTTTAAACCTGTATCCTCAAGTTATTTTCCATAATTCTTACAAACAGTATAATTTAACTCTTACTCAATTAGTATGGTTAAAGTTAGAATGCCCTGCTGATGGGTCAGTTAAAGGATTATGTATTAACTTCTTTCAAGCTGTAGATGATGTTTTCGGGACAAATTACTATTATATCTATGCTAGCAATGGTAAAAAAACTGTTAATGAAATGATGCCTAATATGGCTTTAGTTGCTGCCAATATTAATTTGGGAGTTTTGGTCATTGATGAAATTCAAAGCTTGACCAAATTAAATATAGGAGGTTATGAGAAAATTTTAGATTTTTTTGTAGAATTAATTAATACTATAGGATTACCTGTTGTTTTAGTAGGAACCTACAAAGCTTGGTCAATTTTAGGAAATCAATTTCGCCAGATTCGTCGTGGAACAGGACAAGGAGATTTTATTTGGGAGCGAATGAAAGAAGATGAAGATTGGCAGTTATTTGTCGAAGGGCTTTGGAAATACCAATATCTAAAACATGATTGTAAATTAAATTCAAAATTTAGTCATGCTCTTTATTATGAGTGTCAGGGGATAACTGATTTTGCTATTAAAATTTTTATGTTAGCTCAGGCTCGTGCAATTACAACAGGCACAGAAAAATTAACAGTCGGACTTATAAAATCGGTAGCTAAAGATTGTTTACGTACAGCTAGAGATATTTTAGATGCTTTGAAAATAAATGATTTACATAAACTTCAAAACTGTGAAGATGTATATCTGAATATAAACTCTTTTTTAGAAGAAGAAATACGGATATTGAATAAGAATCAAGATAGCTTGATAAAAGAAGAAATAATATCCTCCGAATTACCAAAAAACAATCCTGTTAAGCCTGACCCTTCATCTAAATCAAATAAGAATTCAAACTCATCCATTCAAAGCAATAAAAAAACGAAAACAGTTAATCAGTTAAATCCAAGTTTATTGTCAATAGCTGATGTCGGACAAAAAAATAAATTAAGTATTTATCAATCTCTTAAAAAAGCTAATTATATTTGCTCTGCTACTGAATATTTATAGGAGCTATCAAGTTTATGATTTTCTTCTTTCCAGAGCCTTATCCTGATGAGTTACTTTATAGCGTTTGCGCTAGGTATGCAGATAGAGTTCAATATTCTTCTGGACGTTACGTACTTCAAGAGTTGTTTGGAAGTAAATGCCAAACAGTTATTTTCGATTTACCTGATCGCCTCAGTCATTTAATTTCTATTTTACCAAAAGGTCATCATTATACCGTTGAGCAACTTATTTATAACCATACTATGCTACCTGTTTATGTTCCTTTTCTTAATGATAACAAATTACAAAAAATTCTTGATATGATGAAAGGTGAAGATAGTCCGGATTTAGTTAATCCTAAAAAATTTTTAACTAAATTAAATAAATACTCTACTTTTTTTCGTTTTTGTCCT
Organism: Calothrix sp. NIES-4105; assembly: GCF_002368415.1. Taxonomy (GTDB): domain Bacteria; phylum Cyanobacteriota; class Cyanobacteriia; order Cyanobacteriales; family Nostocaceae; genus Dulcicalothrix. Next base: position 96,073 of record NZ_AP018293.1, on the reverse strand, counting down.
CTTTGCTTTCAAGAAGATAAACAACACTACGGAGAATACTACTGGCATCGTCTTCATAATTTTAGTGCTGTAATAGTTTGCCCTATCCATCATGTGTTTTTAGAAAATAGTAATGTTTTCATGTCTCAAAGAAAACGTAATTATGAGTTTTTTTCAGCAACAACAGTTGTCCTACCTGATAAATATCAATTTATTGAGCCAACAAATCCTGCTCATCAGATTCTCTTAAAACTTTCTCAAGATGTTCAATGGCTATTAAATTTTGAACTCGAATTTCAATTTGAATCTTTATTTGACCGATACATTCAATTTTTAATTCAACTTTCTTTAGCTAATAAAAGTGGCACGATACAACTTAAATTACTTCTAAAAAAATTTCGGAATTATTATCCTCAAGAAGTTTTAAAACTTTTGGATTGTCAAATTGATGATAAAATTGACGAGCCTTGGTTATTTCTTCTCGTTCCAGATTTAAAGCAACACAAAGTTCATTCTCTTGTTTATCATCTTCTTTTAATCCAATTTTTAGGAAAAACCGCTGAAGAATTTTTTAAAACTCCTTTAAATTTTAGTGCGATTAGAAAACCTTTTGGACTAGGCCCCTGGCCTTGCCTTGACCCTACAAGCGGTCATTATCGACAATTGACTATTAAAACTTATCGGATTAACCGTAGAAATCAACAGGATGAAGCTACTGCTACGTTCCGTTGTTCTTGTGGTTTTGCTTATGCTCGAACAGGCCCCGATTTAGCTCCACAAGATCAATACCGTTACACTCGTATTGTTTCTTACAGTCCATCTTGGGAAACCACCTTTAAAAAACTTTGGTTGACTCCAACCATTAGAATCAGAGAAATAGCTATACAATTAGGGTTGAGTCCCTCAAATGTAAATCGCTGTGCCAAAAGATTTAACTTACCACTGCATCGAATTACTATTAGTGGTGAGCTACCCGAAACTGATTCTCACTTATTTTCTAAGGAACTCCAAAAAAAAAGAGAGTCTTATCGTCAAGAATGGCTGCTTATTAGAAAAAATAACCCTACTTTAAATCGAACTAAATTACAACAAAACTTTCGCCGTCATTATAGTTGGTTATATAAAAATGATTCGGATTGGCTGTCAGAAAATTTACCTTTAAAACTAGATAATAGTATTGATTGGTCATCTCGTGATACTCAATTAATGAATCAAATAATTCAAGCTGTGTCAAGTATTAAGTCTTCGCTAAATTCTCCAATTAAAATTACTGTTATCGCTATTAGCAAAGAACTTAATATTAGCAGCAACTTCTTAAATAAGAATTATCTTAAACAAATGCCATTGACTGCACAAGTTCTGAGGCAAGTTCTTGAAACTTGGGAAGATTTTACTTTACGACGTATTGAATGGATGACTCAATGCTATTTGCAAGAAGGTATTTGTCCTTCCCAAAATCAATTTACGAAAAAACTTCATCTTAATTATTATAAACGGCAATCTGCATCTAGAATTGATGATGCAATCTCTCAATCTGTAGAATTTATTAATTCACATTTTGCTTCTCGTCAGTAAACAATTTTATTGTTTTTGATTGACTAGCTACAGAGATGAAATTATTTTTCAGTAAAAAACTTTATTTTATGTAGCACAACCAAATATTGAGCTTACAGACGATTCAAGTAAAGAACTTAATTGTTTATGTACAATTGTGTAATGAGAGCGCGCGGGAATTTTCTTCCCATTTTCTGCACATGGGTCAAGGTCAATTTCACCCAAACAAAGCACAACCAACTCAACAATGTGGGGTGGTGTGTACCAATTATCACTTTTTTTATTACTAGCCTTGGGTTGTAGTTGAGACGCTGTTCGTGATGTCTTTGAGCCATCATCAGTATTATTATTGTACTGCATAATACTTTAAATCTCATTTTTTAGGTAAATATTTCCTGTACGCCAACCTATATAAAGCGGCGCAAGTACAATTCGTGGCGTTGTTTTTACTAGTTACTTACAAACCTACTGATAACCAATCATAAAAGTTAGGTATCAATTGTTCGAGTTGACGTAAGTATTGCGGGGCAAATTCTTCTAACACCATCACTACGCACCAGCGGCGCGTTTCAGTCCAACTTCTGAATAATGCTTTTACAACCTCAATCCCCCGTGCAATAGCGCTCAAAAGGATTCTGAGACTAGTTTTGATTGGTGTACTATCGCCATCGTTGGGTTCCCAACCCTCCCCGACTTCTTCTTCTATGGGGTCATCATTGGTATTCTCCCCTCCCATTGGGGGTTTCCCCTTACAATTAGGGGGGGGTGTGAATACTGACTTAGATGGTGGCTTAATCCCGTACTGCTTCTTAATTCCAGCTTCATAGCGTGCTTGATCTTCGGCTGCTTGTCGTGCGTGTTCTTCTTTTAGAGCGCGCTTATGTTCCCGGTATTTAATAACGGAGAGTGCAAATTCCAATTTCTCCTTATTTAGGAAGAAATATTTCACCTGCTTACCCTTGGGACCAACTTTATGGTTATCTAGCTTTAATCCCAACAGGTCAAGTAGGCTGCCTAACAACCATATTGGTGTAAATTTTTCGGGAACAGTAAACCCAAGGATTGATTTGATGTAGGCTGCATTTTTTTTGGCAATGTGTACCATCTGTGCTAATTCCAAGTCAGCCGCAGTTATTTCTCCCCCATCAACCAAACGTTCAACGATATTTGGTAGCCCTAGAAGATGCATTGCCAACCAATCAACTGAGTGGTTTTTCCAATCGAAGCATACAGGTGAGTGCATTCGCTCAAGCCTATCCCTAGAAGCTACAATTTCTGGTGGCAGCGGGTATGCGGCGCCTGTATTTGGTTCAATAATTGTCTCAGGAGATTTAGTAAGTAAACCTTCGAGTGCGATAATACTTTTAATCAATATTCCGCCATTGTCTTCTCTTACAAGTTCGGGTGTTACCTCCATTCCATAGGAGTCAGCAATGCGGAACTTTTCGCACTCGTTCTTTTCTTCGGGTGATAGGTAATCTTTGTTCTGTCGAGACTTATACTCGTTAACGGAAATATTTTCTGAAGAAGAAACAGCGAAATAATGGGCTTGGTCTAATGTTTCCCCAGCGGCTTTTAGGTGGTTTTGGGCTATAATATCTTCTTTTTCACCCACGGGGATAATTTGATTACCCATCCCTTTGAGCAAATCCCGCAAATCAGCCCTGAGATTGTTTATAGATTCGTTACGTTGTGCGAGTAATTGACAATGCGCTTCGAGTGCGTAATCTTTCTCAACACCCCGCTTACCTGTTTCTCGGTCAATCTTAATTAAGAATGCTGTGATTTCATTGGTTTCGAGTAATTGTTTTCGGATTTTGGTTGCATTGGTTTGTCTGTAGCCGAATAAGGGACACGACGCCACCCATACGTAAATTGGGACAATCGGGCGATACCGATATAATTGTTGCGCGCATTCGGTAGCAGTTTGAGAAGATGCATGAAAAATACCAAAAACTGCATCAAAGTGATATTCTGGAATATCAACACCAGTACCCAAGCTCGGAGAAGTAAGTAGCACTTCAACATTTTTTACAGCGTTACTGATATCCTCAATAAACGCAACGTTTTCCTCGCTACCAGAATTATCTGAGTGGATACTCCATATTTTTATACCATTCGCTTCTAAAGTGTTGGCGCCATTATCCGATGTGTCCATATCTGATGTAACACCAGATTCTTCGCACTTAATTTTCTGTTTTGTTAGTAAAATTTCCAACTTCTTAATAAATCGCTTCGAGTCAGAAACCACCATCACCTTCTTACCTAACATTATCGAAGCTGCGATGCGCGCGACTAATGCAGAAGGGTTTTTACCCTCGTACCAATAAATTGGGCGCCCACCGTTCTTATATTCATTCAGAACAATGCAGGGCTTTTCTCCTTCAGGACGCATTGCTGCAAAGAAATTCATCGTCACGTCATCCATGTGCGCGTCGGCAATCACCACCAGTCTTGCGTTATACACGATATAGTGCAGTACTTCTAAAATTTGCGCGCGGTATTCTCTACAGGTTTTACTGTGCAGTAGGTGATTTAAGTACTGGCAAGCTTCGTCAATAAATATACACCCATATTTTAGGGACTGGGTATTGAGTTTGTGCAAACTATCAATTGTAATACTAAGGGCCTCAACTTTTGCTAAATCCCCATATTTGAGTGCTGAGTACATTTCTGTATTGAGACGCCTCGCCAGGTTCTTGAGCAAGTTAACCCGATGTCCATTGTTAAGAAATCTAACAGAAGGATAAAGTTGACGGAAAAAGCGCATTAACTCAGTTTTAGCAGTGCCCATATCGCTCCACAACGCTACTAGCCCTTTGGTTGGTAGTAGGAATTTGGGTTTGTTGGATGCATTAGAGTGGGGGATGGGAGGAGTGTCTGAGTACATTTCCTCGTCCTCACTATAAAAGCACGTAAGAGTGTCTGAGCTACCCTGTGTCTCCCACTCGGCGTCTGCTTCAAAGCCAAGAGCTTCGGTTAAGTACTTGACATTAACTGTAATATCTGCGGGGTATAACTGTGACAAACCTCGCTTTTTGCGGAAGAACCAGTATCTGTAATCTTTGAGACTCTTTGCGTCATCAATAATACTGGTTAATAATTTATTAGCATCTTCGTTTGCAGCACGCGCGACGACAAAATCATCAACCCCTTTCTCTGGACCTGGTAGCAGTGCCACCTCACAAGTACAGCCTGTTGCTTCAATCGCTTCGCCAGTACGTAGGGTCGCTTGGTATACCGACCACCGAGTATTCTGTTTACTTTCGTAGTCAAAAAGTATTATAAATTGGCGCCCTTTTTGACACATGGGTATTAAGTCAGGGTGCAGCCTCTCATCAAAGTCCTTCTTACCAACCCGTCCGTTCCAAATACCGGGCAGTGCAATTGCAACAAACCCCATCGAGAGCAAACACGCTGCCTTCTTCTCCCCTTCGCACAGGATTATCGGAATTTCTGGATGTTTTTTAACCCATTCCCAAAATACAAGAGCATCGAATTTATCAGAGAGGCGCCGTGCTAATGAAGAATGATAACGTTTAATGCCGTACCGTTGTGCTACTAAATCCCATATACACTGCGGAATATCAAAGTAGGTGACGCGGTTCGATACCCCCGGCTGTGATTCATACTTAATAAGTTTACCCTTGGAGTTGATGCGGGGATAAGTCGGTTTGAACCGTCCCCAATCGCTTGGCACCCAATTATCCTGTGGGTCTAACCCGCTAATCCACAAACCGCCCAATTCAATATGTTTGTAGCGTTTGAGAAAACCATCTGTCACCCGACCTGCATTTTTACGTGGGACGTTAATAGTAAACAGGTAGTCGTAACCTGCTTCCCCTGTTAGGTGAAGGAAGTTTAAGGCGATAAGCGCAGGGTGTATAGCACTTTGTACCGCTAGCTCATGATACTCGGCGCCTGTGAGATTGTTGGGGTGTTGTGTAGTTTCTGACATTTTCTTCTCCGTGGGTAGGAGTCGATTAGTCAAGTGCTATCGCTTAAAGGCAGTAGGCAGTAGTCAGTAGGCAGTAGGAAAGGATTGTTGATATATGCCAATTGCCGATTGCCTACTGCCGATTGCCTTCAAGAGTGCTTCCTTAAAAACTTGATGTAGGTATTACAAGATAGTTACTTTTAAGCCTAAACATTTGTTAACGTTTTAGTGAGTTTTTTATTGTTGTTGGTTAGGCTCTAGTAGGTGTTTTGCCCAAAGAATTTAAGTCTTGGGTGGAAAGGAAATGCTGCAACTTGACTAACCGACTTTTTTTTGTGTGTTTAGTTGAGTGGGTTAGGCAAGCTTTATCAACTTAGATCAAATTCAAAGCGGATGTATGATTTTTGACAATATTTTGTTATTGAGTACATAGTTACCTCCAATTTGTTGGGTTTTGAAGCGTTTGGAGGAGTTTCCTGGCGGGAGCGTGAAATTTTCTGCGTCTGCTGCAATAAAAATCTGCCGAGCTACGATTATCAGATTTTTTTGATTTTTAGCGAAACTGTAAATTTTCACGTAAAACTGACACAACTTGCTATAAGATGTGTGTATACACAAGGAAAACTCCCAGGAAACGAGCGCCGTGCAGTAAACAACTGACGCAGTAACCTCCTGATGCAGTAAACTCCTGACCAGTTCACGACGTGGAGTTATTTCTCTTTTGGCAACTTAAATGGTGAATCAAGCACTCCCACGCTATCAACACTATCTAAGTCTTCAGAGATAAAACTCTTCGCCGCAATTATTCGATTTAATAAAGGGCAAAATCCGCGTTCATAAGAGCGTTTTTGCCCTTTAAACCTTTTCGTACATACATAACCTCCTTAATATAACGAGCGTTTTGGTAGCAATCACCGAGAGATGATTTTGCGCCGTGTGCTGTGATCTGCTCTCAATGCAACAAAATCTGTTCCGGGTAAACAAAAACTATTGCAACTATCTTATAACGCTTTGGCAGTATAGAGCTGCTCTGCGGGTAAGAATTAAATTTTTCCGACTACAGTCGTAAAAAAAATATGAGTCAGAAATCAAACATGAAACTTCTTTATGGCAAATTGCGAACGTTCGCGATTTACTGAGCGTGACCGCAGCGCGCGCCATCGCAGAAAGAAGCCGACGGGTGCTTTCTAGTACTACTGCCAGATTATGCCATACCTGCTTTAACGGGCTTATTACTAATAATTTCACGACTCTAAGTACTTCTAAAAATTAAAAAAGGAAGTAAAACCCTTCTAAAGCAAGCATTTACCTAAAAAGTTCATCCGGGGATACTAGAGTTTTCATCCGGGGATACTAGAGTTTTCATCCGGGGATACTAGAGTTTTACTTCTAAAGCTCAAATGCATACAGGACATGGGTTTGAAGGCGATTTTTTCAAGAAATTTTCTTAGAAGTAAATTTAAGTAAAAAACAGCCTTTTACGGGATGCTCCCCCTTTCACAGTTGACACTTTCATCGGGTCGGTAAGTAATAATATGTGTGTATTAGATATCCAAAAGCGTTTGAATTTTTTCGCCCAGTTGTGGATTGATTGGGTGCTGACCTAGTTCAATCATGGATACGAGCTTTTGAGATACACCCAGAAAACCAGCAAGTTTAGCTTGCGACCAGTCCTTGGCAATACGTGCTTCTCTAATTTGGCTACTAGTCAATTTAATGCTTTGTGACGCTTTATCCTTGGCTTTGGGTTTTAATCGTTTAGCTTTGGTTTCTAACTTCGGTGCTGTAGATCCAAGAATAAGGGCTGGAGGTTTGACATTGAGCAAGGCATTCATAAATTTGTTTAAATAGCCTCTAGGGTTTTTTTCCTTAGAATTTGGTCTTAGCCAAGAAGGGTAGGTTTTCTCGTCAAATGTGATTTGCCAACCCAGCTTGAGTAACAAAGTTATTGCAACATCCCAGCGCTGTTTTAAGTCATAAGCTCTGCGACAATCTGACCGCGCTTTATCTATAGTTGTTGTAGGTAATGCAATTTCTAATAGTTCCTGTACTGTGCAGTCTCTATCAAGTGGAAAACGACTATCTAATGTTAAAAATATAGCTAACCTTAGTGCGAGTTCATCATGGTAGGGGTCAATTTTTAAAACTTCTTGGGCTAAGTAACTAAACTGATATAATGCTTCTCTTGATTCTGCTCCTGCTCGGTTCAAAAAGTATTTAGTCCAAGTACCAGGTTGAATAACTAGTTTAACTTCGTCAGGTTTTTCTATCTTGCCAGATAAATTTACCTGACCATATGGAACAATTGTAATATTCCACATTCGCCCTATGGGTGTACTAGCATTTATACGACCCTTTTTACTTCTACCTTCTACCCATACTGTTTTAACTAATAAACAATCCAGTGCAAATGCAGTTTTTGCTATTTCTAAAAGTTTTTCATGCTTCGGTAAATCAGTTCGCTTATCCCAACCAATTTTTTCGATCAAATCACTACCATCTATGGTAAATAAGCTTTCCCAAGGCTTTTCCTGCTGCATTGTATAAGCAGCAAATATTAAGTGTAGTTTGGCACTGGTAAATCCAAACTTCTCAATAATTTGTTGAGCTTCCTTCCAAGGAAGTAAGGTTATATCACCTGGTGTTGTAATATAATGCTCGATATAATTTTTAGGATAATCTTTAGTTTTATGCAGTGAATGGGCTACCCCATCTTTATTTGCTTGCCATGTAACTTCTTTCTTTATTTGACAGTTCATACTAGAAGCCATAAGTGCTGCCGCTGCAATAGCCTCAAATGGTTGTGATTTAAATAATGAGCCTTGCTGAGTTTTATTGGAGGATTTAATTTTATTGTTTATTATATTATGATACTCTGATTTCAGATTTTTATCAAGGTCATTATCTGAAACTATTGATGAAACTGTGCTATATAATACTTGATTAAAGATAGCTTCAAATAAATTTGAATTATCTTCGGTGTCAAAAGACAATTCTCCTCGTGCTGATGCATTTTCTGATTGTAAATATTGAGGCAGCTTATCGCGTATAACTTGCCGGATGTTGTCTTTAATTTCAGATATAAAAGAATTAGTTAGTCCATCTATGTCATTAAATTTGGTTGGTTTGGAGTTGTCTTGAGTCATAACATGTTTTGCTGTCAGGTAAACATTAGTCAAATAATTATGCAAGAAAATTGTACTTGAAAATATTGGGTAGGGATTACCTTAGAGATGAAACTTTGAACCGCCATAAAGGAAAATACTTGCCCAGCTTTTCTTTTATAGCGGATAGGATGGTAGCGGAGCGTACAAAGCAGATGGCTGAACATTTCGGTAGACGCGCGCGTTCTCCCAATGACAGCGACGGTAGTGTAAGTGGGTTAATGTCAATAATGCTCCTGCAATCCTCCTTATCTTTAACTGATGAAGAGGATGTGTAGTGTTGGTTCTGCTGCAAGCGTTGCAACGAGCGCGTATTCGCGCAGTACTCCCCAGTCCGCGCGCAGATAATGGTATTGCTGGCAAAGAAAGAAAGATTGATATTAGCAACGTTTATATTTCTAGTCATCGTCACTATGAATCCCTTTTATCTTTGTGCCGATTGGGGAAGCTTTGAGAGTGCAGATAAACTCCTTCATCGTGGGACTTAACCGCTTCTTTTAAAATGGTCGCCACCAAACTGCTGACACTTCTGTTTTCTTGAATAGCCCAAGCTTCAAGTTTCTTCTGCATCTCCTCATCGATATTCGCGGTAACTCGCCACTTTGACGGCATTTTAATCTGCATCTTTATAAAACTCCTTTCTAATAGTGCAACTTATAAACTACTTTAGCAAACTTGTGCTGTACAGTGTGTTTAAGTGCTGCACTTTTTGCTAATATTGTTTTAGCCAAGGTTAAAGCGTTAATTGTCTGTGACTTCTGACACCCGTACCCAGATATGCAAAAAATCCAACAAGGATAAGGAGGCAAGAATCCCGGAGGAAAAAAAATTAGTGCAAAGTGGCGCCACCTGAGAGTAAAAGTTGTAAGTCTTACGCTGTAACCAGTTGCTTGAGATTTGCAAGTGACAGCGAACTGCACAAAGTCCATTACAACCCTTACTTATCCCGGTTCTATGTTCGTTTGCTGCTGTTTGCAAAATTCTCTCAGAGCCAGAAATACTAAAAAATCGTATTTGCTTTTGCTAGTGCAAGGTGTGAAGTGCAAAGTACCGAGAGTGCAGCAGAGCGAGAGTGCATTCATAAAGTTATACAGCTTGGAAGAAGGAGATGTTGCGTAATCTTGATGCCAAAAAATATTTTGAATTGCATTTGGGAAGCACAATTTCGGATAGTGCTTGGTATCGATTAAAGAAAGTTCTCCGGGATTGTGAGATGGTTTTGAATCTAGAAAACCTTCAAGTGGTTGCAGGGTTGAAGCTAGAAAAACAATACACAAAACTATCCCTGAAACAATTGATTGAGTGCCATGTCCAGGCACAGAAACTAGCCAACCAAAAGGTAATAGTAAAGGGAGATGTAATCTTTAAGGAGTTGCAGAAACGGACTAAAAATAAAGCACATCGTACTACCATTTTAAGATGGTTTCAGGGTTCAGTTACTCAAGTCAACGGCAAGTATTTTGACAAGGAGCGGAACTACAAAGCAGAAGAACTGGTAAAAGTTTTTGCGTCGGCTCTAATGTATGAAGCTAAATACTCAACTATAAAACTAGGAGGTAAGTAATGAAAAAATACGTTGAAAATATTCGGGCTTCGGTGAAGAAACAGGGTTACGTTCCCACCTCGGACATTATCAGGGAAGCGATTAATACTGTCTGTCCAGATGGAGAAAATATCTTAGAAAATAAATCCGCGATTGTGGATGAAGTTGTACGATTACTGACTCTGACTCCACAAATTGAATTAGTGCCTGAGACAGAACTAAAAGACACTCCCCCAACACAGGAACCAGTGAAGATTCAAGAAGTTGAACCTACGTCGGTTCATGTTATTGAACCAGAGAGCCAAAATATTATTATTGACTCGACAGATAGTGCAGATACTACAATACTACAAACCGAATCTGAGCAAGAAACGGAATCTGGAATAGTGGTAAGCTCCGGAGAGAAACACGATTTAATAACTTCTCAAGCATCGTGCTTAGGAATTGAATTATCAGAAGTTGAGGTGGTGGATTTAGCAACCAGTATCAAAGATAGTTTCCTAGATTATGAATCCTTTGTTGATGATGTAGTAACCGCAGTTGTTACGTATCACGACCACCGAACCGACAAATTAGAGCAGAAAATAAAGGATGCTAGAGAGCATATCGAATACCGAAGGAAGCAATTAAACCAAACCTTGGTTGGGGAGTTTGGGGAGATGAACAACTTTTTTCGACAAGGTGCCGCAAAGCGTAGGGAATTATCAAAAGTTATCGCATCAGCATTTAAAACGTAATCTCCTAGCGGTTTACTTTCTGAGTATTGGAATTGTGTTGTTACCCTTATTGATTCAATTTCTGTGGAGTTTTAAGCCACTAACTCTAAGACAGCGAGAGTTACGGTTAATTGAAGATGGGTATCTTTGTGTAAATAGATGTAAGGATGATTAAACATGAAAGCTAAATATGTTCGTGACCATGTTTCTGGTTATGGGAAGGATATCAAGAAAGCTACAGCCGAAAAGTTTGGTGTTAACAATGCGTTAATAATCAAAGCTGTAAATGGTGATGAAAAAGCTTTGAAGCAGATAGGCGACATGGGTAAAACTGGAGAGAGATTAGTAACTGCAATGCCGCTTATCCGAGAAAATCTCAAAGCCTATATCGAAGGCATTACCGAGTACAACACTGCACTAGCTGATGTCTATAAAACTGGTTCTAAAGGAGCATTGGCAATTGATAAAGCTGGGGGAGAGGTAGGACTAGAAAATACCCGTTACCTCAGCTTGGTTGAGGAGTATACAGCTTCTTTAGCTGCAAAAGTCGAAGCTGAGTATCAACGCCATGATGATGCGATGGACGTGATGGAATTACAAGCTTGGATAGATACCCAAATGGCTACGGTAAATGCGAAAGCGAATTTAGAATCTATAACCAATAAACCGTTCCTAGCACAAATGAAAGCTGATGAAGATTATGAAAATAAAAAAATTAAACACCTCCTTGAGAACGGTTCGGAAAGTGATTTAAGCCTTATTCCTCGGAAGGATTTCTCTACTAATCCGGTGGTTAAGGCATGGAATTATGTCCGAGATATTTTCAAGTAATCGAGTAATAAAACTGCCTCCATAACGCGATTAGTGGGGGCAATAAAAACGATACAATGGTTTCTTCATTATGACAGATTTTGAATTTAAAGAAGATACTACCAACCAGCAATCAAATTACCCAACCGAGTCAGATAATTCATTTACCCTCGACGAACAGGAAGCTATTAAGACTTATAAAGAAAATCTTGCCCGGAAATTAAATAAAAATCGCAGTGTGTTAAGAGGTTTAGAAATGAGTTTTTGGGGGATAACTTCTTACAGTTTAGCTCGGTTTTTGATTCTAACAAGCGGAATGGATGGTGTGCCGTTAGCGGTTTCAGCTATCTTGATTATTAACCAAATTACGAACCGGGAAGCAATCGAGGAATTAATTAATCGTAAAGGTGAGGAGAGCCAGGATAAAATGGGGAGGTTAATAAAATTCGGATTCTCAACTTTAGTAACAGCTTTTTTAATTTGGAGTGCATTAGGAAACTTTCTTAGCGTGATTCGCACTTCCTCAGACACTTACAAAAATCTCCAAGTTGCGGTAGACGATTTTAACAAATTACCGGATGACAAGCAAAACGCTATTTTAATTGTTGGTGGGTTGATTGGATTAGCAGGAATTTATGTAATTATTGATTCACGGAGAAGATGAGAAAACCATATGCCGGACTAACAGTTTTTTCTTTAACAATAGCCCTAGCAAGTTCTATGTTTTTAGGTCAAACTAAAAGACCCTATGACATCGTAGCAATAAAATTCTGTCCAAAAACTGCGAATACTTACCCAAAGTTCGGTAAAGAGTTTAGTCAGCGCGCGCAACAAAAACTAGATAAAGAATATTGTCGGTACGAAAGAAAGTTGTTAAAGGAGGTTTGGGAACAAAAACAATTCGAGTCATCAACCCCAATCCCTGAGTCAGCATTAAGGATTCGTAACATCCCTGCCACTGAGTCAAAAGCAATTTGGTTTTTAGTGGCGCCCATTGCTTCCGGGTTAGCGTATCTGAGTTGGGCTCAGAAGTCAGAATTAAATGAGAAGTTAGCACACGATGAATTAGAAGCGTATAAAACCTGTATCAAGATAAACACAGTTTCGGCACAGAATGAAAGGGAGTTTAAGAAATTACAAACCAATAGCAATTGGGATAAGCAGAAAATCAAGCATGGCTTTATTCCTGTAGAAGCAATAAAAGACCGGGCACAGAGACAGCAAGAAATTCAAGATAAAACCCATGCTTCGGCTCTCAAACAGCTTGAGTTAGGAGACTCAGAAATGGATAAAAAGATTGCTGAAAATTTGAGGGATAAACACAAAGCGGATAAGGAGTCTCAAAAAGTGTTAGGTATTAAAAATGCTGAAGGTCACATTACCAATGAAGAATCAAGAAACCAACAATTAGTAAATCAATTAGTTGATGCTTTAAAACATCATGAGTCCGGGTGGTTATGGACAGTAGTAGATGCTATTAAACCTATATGGCTAGTAGGAGATATGGGCACTGGTAAAACTAACACTTCTGTTGCAATTGGGTTAACAAGAAAGTATTGTTTAGACATTCCTGTGTTTCGTATTGCAGACAGACACTTAAACGGCGAAAATAGCGACGTCTGGAACCTTCTCGAAGCACAATTAAAAGCAAATAATGATTTAGCTATCCTTGAAGCTATTCAGGATGTTATCGAACGTAGGGATGATAGAATTAATTCAAAAGTAGAAGAACCAGAACAGTTTTTACTTGATGAATTTACCCAACTAGCCAAAATAGACAAGGAAAGCGTAGAAAGGTTTGTTTCTTCCACCTTTAGCGATACCAGAAAAGCTAAAGAATATTTTATCGGAGTAACCCACAACCTTACCAATGCAGCTTTCGGGGATGGTACAGCGGATATGAGGAAGGGAGCATTTTACTTACAAAAATTTACTTTAGACAATAAAAAACCTTTACCCAGAATCCTTATTAAAACTGGCTTGAAGGATAATTTGGGCAATAATTTAGAAGATGTTGAAAAAACATTACCAACTTGGTTTAGAGCAGAAACTATCTACGGACATTTTAACAACAAGCCGATTCAGTTTGAGGCATAAAAACATGGAGTACAACTGTCCAAAGTCTAATAATTTCTAAGAGCATTTTTTGAATTATGGCTAAACAACACAAACAGTTTCAGTTAATTATTCCGATTATATTGGTGTTGAGTTATCAATCACCAACAGTAGCTCAAATACCTAAAATGCCTGAAATTACCATAAATCCACCCACACCAATTTTTACATTTAAGGAAAGCACCACAGTTAAGAGAAGTAGAAAGCGACCCAGAAATAGATTACTTAGAATACCTTTCACCAACTACGCTTACCCAACTATCAAAATAAACAACGAAACTTATGTCATTTTTGAAGACGGTATTCGCTCTAATTGCTCTAGTTGCTCTCGTTCTCGTTCTCGCTCTCGATGACCTACAACTCAATCCGGAACAGACTTAAAATCAATCTAACAATATGAACATACGAGAAGGATTAATGCCGTGGATTGCTGTTACATCCTTATATGGGGTAATGATTCCAAGTTCTTTACTTATCGGCACCACATTTACCGTAGATACGTAAAATATAGGCGCCAATAATAAGTTTTACTCAACAATGAAATATAAATCATACCAGTTAGGCGCTTATGTGGGATTGACGGGAATAATAGGATTTGGTGCGAGCGGGAGCATTTTTAATAACAGACAAGCGTAAAGACAAAATTGATTATCTCAAAGTCGATTAGCTGAAATAGAAAGATTGGATAGCTCCCGCTAGAGAACGAGTTAGAGAAATATTTTTGCGCCTGACTAATAACTGTAGAAGTTGTAAATATTGCACGAAAAATATTTACCTGCTTTGCCCAGTACATCCTACTGATATGCAAGAAGATTGTAAGGACTGGGAACCTCATTCCTAGCAACAGTAATAATTAACAATTCCAAATAAACATTTCTAATAATATGGACACCTCATATGATTTTGCATTTTTAGTGAGACGTGTAGCAGATAAATTTAACCCTTACCAAGAAGGGGAATATATCGTAATACAAACTCGGTCAAAGAGTATACGACGTATAGCTTTACACAGAGGCTTTGATTACCGTGCGGCTAAACAATTCTGTGAACTTGAAAACCTCGGTAGTGACTATAATCACTACAGTGTAAGGATTATCAATCAGGGTAAATTACACCATGTAAATTATGACGGCGCCGTGGGTAAACTATCCAAGGAGCAAGATTGGAAAATAGCCGAAGAATACTACAACGCGCGCTACGTTGAAGACTTGGACTGTGAAATAGAAATTTGTGATTGCAGTTACCCAATATTTTGGAATCACAAAAGCATTACTACCTTAACAGGGGAATCTGTAACAGATTGGCTACCTGTAACCTGCCTCATCGATGACAACGGTAGGGATATAAGTTGTTGCCCAAATTGCGGCGCCGAGTTCTTTGAAGATGATGATTATGTTGAGGAAGAATTTGATGAGGAAGAAAATATGTATATAGATACCCCAGAGTATTGTTTAGGCTGTAGTTATTTTCATGGGAAAAGATTCGTCTGTGCCGTACATCCAGAAGGTATAGAAGAAAGTATTTGTAAAGATTGGGAAAAGAAACTCGGTTAATTTATAGGTAAATAATGATAAACCTATCAACGCGTGAAGGCGGGCATCATGGACACAATGCTTTGCAAAAGCGCGTTGCAGGACAATTTTCATTTTAGAAGGTGCCCCCCGTGCAACGCTCATATTGACTATTGACGGTGAGACAAACAACGGTAGCTACTATTTATCAATCGAGATAGTCAAGATTATTCGTAGTCAATATGTAATTCATACTACCATAACCTACTGATAGCAGTAATGTGACAGTAAGCATAAACCTAAGTGTCACCTAGCTTATCAAAATCACCGTTATGTCAATCAAAACAGGGTTTCAGTTTATTCTTTCACTACTACAATCATCCCATAGTTAAAACAGTTAGGTGTCACCTTACTTACACCGCAGTTAAACCACACTGTCACCTGACTTATCATCACCGTTTATGTAGTACGCTTTCGGTCGATGTGGTTATAACTCTCTCGTAGACCGGATTTGAGCGCAATTGGCATGTCAAATAATGCAGTAAGTTTTGGGTGGTGTCATGCAATTTGACAAGGTATGTTGAGTGGGGTTATTCACACCGCGCGCTTCCCAGAGTAGAATCAATATTATTGATAATAAATAGTATTATCGAATACTACAAAAGCAGTAATAGCAATGGCGCCTCAAGAGACAGCGTAACCCGTACTATTGAGTAGCGAGCGTACCGTGAGAAGACAGCGTGCCAGTTACCAACACTCAAAACTCCTGAGATAAATATAGTATGATTTATTACTATAAAACAGTAATTATACTGTGGTTGTGATTGGTATAGCACAGCAGCGAACCAGAAACCGCTATTTTCATACCCAAACATAACCAGAGTTATTCAGTAACAACCAAACTTAGGCGATTGGGAAAAACACTCTATGTAACCACACGTAAAACCGGGAAGTCGTACAAGGTTAATTAAAAATAAAAACACGTATTTCTTCTTATTCCCAAAGTGAGATTACTCCGTGTACAAAGAATATAGGTAGTCAAGCGGCAACTATCAGGCAAACAATCACACCATAATACATACTTGGGTGAAAACTGTAATAGCAGAGAAATTGAGTTTCTTGCTGTTAATTGTTGTCATGTCTTAATTATCCAATAGTTTAAACAAAATTCATATAGGGAAACTACCATGAATAAAGAAGTAAAAGTACAAGAGTTTGGAATTATTGTAGCGATTGAAGAGAATAAACCCTCTGTTATGAATGCTGATTTCCTGAAGTATTCGGGTATTGTACCAGAGTCTTGGGAACTCGCGCGCCAACCAATCTTTACTCAAAGTTTGACACAAGTAGTTTATACCAACGGTGTCAGCATTATTGCTGAACCTAACCGCGTAATTTTTGTGGAGTCACTTGAAGGTAAAGAGGTAAAAGATATCACAGTCGCAGCAATCGCAGAGCGCTACGTTAAGATGCTACCCAACGCCAAATACCAAGGTTTGGGTGCAAACCCACGCGGTTATGTAGGTTTTGAAGGTGCCGATGCTGACGCAGGACGCAAGTTTATTTCAGAACGTTTGTTTGCTCCTGGTGCATGGCAACAAGCAGGAAAAGAACCAATGCGTTCTACTGTTAACCTTGTCTACTCCTACGACCGCGCGCCTTTATACTTAACCATCAACGAAGCAGCATTACGCAATCCAGATGAATCAACCACCCCAATTGTGTTGTTCTCTGGTAGCTTTAGCTACGAAGTATCAGGGGAGAGCAGTGAAGAAAAGCTCAACAACTTACTTAAAGTAATGGGCAATTGGCAAACCGATTTACAAGAATTCTGTTACCTCATTAACCACAAATTCTTAGGTGTAAGCCAAGAAACTGCAAGCATTGTACCTGATGTATTCACCGTCAACAGCGTTGCTGCTGCTGTGTAACACTCTCACAATCATTCAATAACTTTAATCCGGAGTAGGGAGAACTATCCCTCACTCCGGAATGCAGTAATATTCTTTACATTACCTCACCATGTATCCTATCGTAATTCCCCAAGAACTTAATATCACCCTCGACACCATGCAACCCCAACCAGTACTTGAAAACCCAAAAGTACTGCTATATAGCAATGTTGTGTCTTCTTACTGGGAACAAGCATGTTCTGAGGCAACCAAAGTTCGTAACCAATTGCGGTTGGTAATTAATGATGGTGGGGGAATTATCGTAGAACCGCACAAGATAGGATTTCAAGAGGTTATTAAAGATAAACCAGCTTCAAAAGTAGAGATACCTGATATTGCCTGCAAGTACGTTTCGCTTTTTCCTAATCTAGGTATCCACCGTCTTGTTATGAACATCACCGGGCATGTTCCAATCGGAGACAATCCCACCGCACCACTTGAATATTTACACTCTCATTTTCTCGCAAGAGGTAGCTGGTTAAACTTTGGACTTGCACCAGTCGAAACTGCTATCACATTCCGCTATCAGTTAGAAACCAGCTTTCTACAAATGAATATTTGTCACGGTACAATGCGTACACCGGATGAAGAAATTACTCCCATCGTCGCGTTTTTAGCTGAATTTAATCATAATCTGGTTGGGCAAACACCAACAGAACAAATGCAATCAGTTACGCACGCAATTTCAAATTGGCAATTGAATCTAAAAATTTATACCGACTTAATTAATCAAAGATTTTTAGCGACACAACCAGCCAAAAATAAGAAACGTAGGTTCTATTTAAAAGCAAGTTAATTTTTTCAAATACCTCAGACTCGATTTTTAACAAAACTTTTTCGTATAACAAAACATTTTAGACAGCAAAGGATAAAAGGTTATCATGGTGCCTGACAACAATTTTGGATTACCCAACAACAACACATTCTCCAACGACGGATTGTCTGTTCCCTCACCGTTTACCGACCCTTCCATTGGTAATCAAAATAACAATACTGGTAATACAACTACACCAATTGGGGCGCCTAGTACCGAAATTGTACAGCCCGATAGCAGTAATGGGGCAGTCAGTGAAGAAGGACTGCTCTCTAATAATGCTGCAAATAATCCTCTGCTAGTAGAAAAAACAAATACAACAAATACTGATTACGACCCACTTACGGGCAGTACTCCTCTTGACCCGTTAGTCAACGCCACGATTAGTGGTGACGAGCTTTTGGGTGTGAATGCATTGCAATTGGGCAATATTGATGAAACTGCTGGTGATATACAAGAGCAGACATTTTCTTTTAATGCAAATCTACTTACAATAGAAATATTAGAAACCTTCCGCTCGGAAGCAATTGCGCGTTGGTCTAAGTTAGGAGTAAATGAATTTGATACAGGTATTCTTAATAATGTAGAGCTTGTAATAGAAGATTTACCTGGTTACAAGCTGGGTTTGGTTGATGGTTATAAAGTAATTATTGATACTGATGCTGCTGGGCAGGGATGGTTTATTGATTCAACTCCTAATGATGATGTTGAATTTAGTAATGTAGTTACGAATAGTGAACTTACTGCATTTGAAGGCGATTTAGCTTATGGTAAGGTTGATTTACTGACAATACTCACCCATGAATTCGGGCACATACTGGGATTGGAACATGTAGAAATTTCGGTACAGCCAAATGATTTGATGAGTCCGACTTTGCCGTTGGGAACTAGAAGGGCACCTGTATTGGAGAATTTAAACTTTCCTTTAGGGTTAGAACCTGTTAGAGATGCAGCTACCCTAAGTACTAATGCACCAACAGAATCTGCTCTTTCCTTTAGTGGAAACAATTATGTAACTATTCCTTCGTCCGAGGTTTTTAACACAGGGATTATTACAGTTGAAGCTTGGATTAAGGGAGTGCCAACAGGCACATGGTCAAAAATTATTGGTAAAGGACCAGATGCGTCAGAAGTATTTGGGTTGTATTTGCATCCAAATACAGGAACGATTCAGGTAAATAGCCACATTAACAATTATCAAGGTTATTTTAATGCTTCAATTCCTGTTGGTGATAACAACTGGCATCACCTAGCTTACACCTACGATGGTTCAACAGAAATCCTATATATAGATGGTATACAGCGAGCAACAAAATCTATTACGGGAAGTCTTACCCCAAACTCACAACCAATTAGCATTGGACGTGAAGTTAGTTCTTCTACAAATCAGTACCAATTTAACGGTGCCATCGACGAAGTACGGATTTGGAATGTTGCCCGCACTCAATCAGAAATCCAAGCAAATATGGGCAAGCGGCTAAGTGGTAGCGAGTCTAGTCTTGTAGGTTATTGGAAACTAGATGAAGGTTCTGGTAATACAGTTTTTGATGCCACAGCTAAAGGTAATAATGGTTCTCTCCTTAGTGGCAATCAAGCGTCGAGACCTACGTGGGTAAGTCCAGGGGCGCCACAACAGCCAATAATAGAAACTATACAAAGTCCCTACCGTGATGCAGTTGTACTTGATAACCCAGTAGCATATTGGTCGTTAGAAGAACAAAATTGGCCTGTTGCGACTGATTCAATCGGTAATGATAATAATGGTTCCTATTTAAATGGTGTGGCGCTGGGGAATGATGGAATACTAGGAAAAGCTGCTATATTTGATGGTTTTAACGATACTTTAAGTATTCCTATTAATTCTCCGGAAACTAATTATACTTACGAACTCTGGTTTAAAACTGCAGAAAAAACAACTGGTATTTCAATAGTTAGAGATAATTCTAGTTCTCATGACCGAATCTTATACTTAAAAGATGGAAATATACACTACGGAATTTGGAATCAGCAAACTATCAATTCAGACGGTCAAAATTACGCTGATAATCAGTGGCATCACGCTGCCGTAGTTGTACAATCGGGGGTAGGGCAAAAAATATATGTTGATGGTACTCTTGTTGCTTTTGGCTCAAAAGATAAATCCGATTTTAATTGGGATACTCGCTTAATTATTGGAGAGTCACTAGCATCAGGTTGGGGTATTAACTCGTACTTCAAGGGTTCAATTGACGAAATTGCTCTTTATAACTCGCCATTATCAACAGACCGAATCCGCGCTCATTATAAAGCTCTGACTGGAATAGATATTATAGACAATCCAGAACCAACTACAATTTCTGCTATTAATGGTGAGGTTAAGGGTAAATTAGACCATACGGACACAACTTATCCTGGGTACCCAAATTACCTAATCGATGAATATAGGTTGACAGATGTTACACCTGGTAAAGTTGTTGACTTGAAGCTGACATCAAGCACATTTGATACTTATTTGGAAGTACTTAATGCAGATAATAACAGCATAATTCTTAGCAATGATAATTCTGGTAATGGCACAAACTCAAGATTAATTTTCACCGCTCAACCAAATATTAATTATTTAGTACGGGTAAGAAGTAAAAATGAAGGTAAAGCAGGCGATTACACACTTAAAGCGACTATTGGCACACCTGATTTAGTTGTTTCTGCTGCTTATGCTCCTCTGAGTGCGCCAGAACGAAGTACAATTCCCCTAACTTGGACTGTCACAAACATTGGTTCGGTAGCAGCAGGCTCTGATTGGTATGACTATGTTTATTTATCAGACAATACTGTTTATGAGAATTCCGACCGCAACATGAGTTATCTCTTGACAGGAGATAAAACACCGTTAGATGCAGGCGCCAGTTATACGGTAACGACAAACATGGCACTGCCAAAACAAATAGGTGCTGGTAAACAGTACTTGTTATTTGTTGCCGACCGTGATGGTTATCAAATTGAAGCTCAGAAAACGAACAACGTCTTTTACGTACCTATTGATATTACTGTACCAGATTTAGTAGTAACAGATGCAATTGCACCTGTTGCAATTACCGTAGGTAGTACAGCATCCATTTCATGGACAGTACAAAACCAGAGTAGCGTTAAAGCAACTCATTCCTGGAACGACCGTATTTATATTTCAGATGATCAAATCTTTGATACATCAGATACAGAAGTAAACGCATTTAGTTCCGGCGCCAGCGGCACATCAGTAGAGGCTTCGGGAAGCTATACCCTGACAAAAACTGTTACTATTCCCAAAACATCTCTAGGAAATCGCTACCTTTTATTTTATGCTGACAAAGATAACGACCAGTACGAAACCAATGAAAACAATAATGTTAAGGCAATACGTGTTGAAGTAAACGCCCCCGACTTAATTGCTTCTGACGCTTATGCACCAGCGAGTGCTGCATTGGGCGAGCAAATTACTATTAATTGGTCGGTAAAAAACTCTGGTAACGTTACTGCGGCTAGTGATTGGTATGATTACATTTACCTGTCAGATGACCAAACCCCGGATAGTTCAGATGAACAAATTACCTACATCTGGACGGGTGACAAAACCCCAATAGCTGGTAATGGTAGTTACAGCACCAGTCATAATATTACCATTCCTACGAATACTAAAGTCGGCAATCGCTTTTTGTTAGTACGGGCTGACCACGATAGCTATCAAGGCGAAACTAATAAAGATAACAACTTTAAGGCAGTTCCCATCTACATTAAAGCCCCAGACTTGGTAGTATCTAATGCAACAGCCTCTACCACAAATACTACTCCTGGTTCTACCCTTACCCTCTCGTACACAGTTAAAAACCAAGGAGAAAGTAGAGCAACCCAAGATTGGTATGACCGTATATTCCTTTCTAATGATGCAGTTTACGATAGTTCGGATTCTCAAATCTACGAGCGCTACACTAGCGTAGAAACCCCGTTAGCAGTAGATGGTACTTATACAGTAAATAATATTAACGTTACGCTACCCAATAATGCTGTCGGTCAACCAGGTAGTCGTTACTTGCTATTTTTTACAGATGCATATTATAACTACCAACGCGAAACCAACGAGAATAACAACGTTAGGGCGATACCTCTAACAATTACGGGTAATAATGCTGACTTAGAAGTAATAGCAGCGACAGCACCCAGTACGATAGCAACCCAACAGACAGTATCGGTATCGTGGACAGTTAAGAATACGGGAAATAACGCAACACCATCAAACTGGTATGATCGAGTTTATATCTCTAGTGACGATACCTGGGATGCAAACGATACCGAACTAAGAGGTGATTGGACACAACAATCGCTCTCTGTTGGTAGCGAATATAGCTTAACTCGTGACATTACAATCCCCCAAGGAAGAATCGGCAATCAATATTTGTTGTTTAGAGCAGATGCTGATAACCACCGAAGTGAACTCAATAAAGCGAATAACGTCCGTGCAATCCCAATAACAGTCACCGCCCCCGACTTGGTAGTAACAAACGCTCTAGCCCCCGATAAAACATATGCTGGAGCGCAGATGGAAGTCGCATGGACAGTTAGTAATTACGGGAATGGTAATGCTATTGCCCAATGGTATGATTCAGTATATTTGTCTAATGATGCGGTACTAAATATCAACACTGATACTTTACTCAAGAATGCCCAAAGCCGGAACGTAACACCTTTAATAAACGGTGACAGCTACACAGTAACGCAATTGTTTAGAGTTCCCGACAATGTCTCTCTTGGCACTAAATACTTCATATTTGTAGCAGACCGTGGTAAAGAACTGGGAGAATTGAACGAAGACAATAATATTCAAGTTGTTGCGATTGATGTAGTTGACCCAGACCCAAGTTTACCACTTAAGTTAAATCAAACAGTTCAAAACCAAAACATACCTGTTCAAGTTACTAACCCAAATCCTGAAACTTACACGACTCTCCCTACTCTTACTGAGGTAAGTGGTATGGGACTTTTGGGTCAGTATTATGTACCAGGTGGTATTTTTGATAAATTCCCTAACTACAACGCAATTGCTCCCTTGCGTACTAGAGTTGACCAAACTGTTAATTTCGCTTCTTGGGATGACTTTGGCACCAACTTAGGACAAAGCGACCATTTTGCCGCGCGCTGGACTGGTAAAATCAACATCGAAAAAGAGGGTAGTGTCACTTTCTTTGTCAACAGCGATGATGGCTCTCGTCTTTACATTAACAATCAACTAGTAGTTGACAACGGCGGAACACATGGTTTAACTGAACGTTCTGGTGCTATTTACCTAACGCCTGGACAGCACGATTTGCGTTTGGAGTATTTTGAGTATAATTATTACGCAGGAGTCACCCTCAGCTATACTCCAGTTGGCGGTAGCAAGCAAGTAATTCCAAAGGAGGTTTTGACACCCGCAAGTTTGACGGCTGTTAACTCTGACCTGCTTTTAAGTAGCGCAACAGCACCAGCTCGAATTGGGAGAGGGCAAACTATTACCACCAGTTGGACAGTTACCAACACTGGTAATAACAATACACAAGGTGTCTGGGCTGACCAAATTTACCTTTCCGACGATACTACCCTAGATAGTTCAGACACGAGATTAGCTAGTGTGACAGGGGGAGTTACACCACTTGCATCCAATGGCAGCTACACCCAGACTCAAAATGTTATCATTCCTACCAACGCTCTGTTGGGGAACAAGTACTTAATATTTGTTACTAATCCTAATGCGCCAGAAGCAAATCGCACGAACAATGCTTATGCATTACCAGTAAATATTGTTAACCCAGACCTAATTATAACCCAGGTGACGGCGCCTACTACTGCCGCCGAACGGTCGCGAATTACTATAAGCTTTACAGAGAAAAACCGAGAGGAAGTACCAACCACATCAAACTGGTACAACCGAATTTACCTGTCTGACAATACTGTCCTTGATAGTTCAGATAGCGAGATGGATAGCTTCTGGACGAGTGGAAACCTTGCACCTTTAGAAGAGCGTACCTTTAATCGAACCTTTAACCTGCCTGAAAATACAGGTTCCGGAAAATGGTACATCCTTGTAAGAACTGACTCAAACGGTCATCAAGCCGAGACAGGGGAATTTAATAACGTCTATGCCATTCCCATTGACATTACCATTCCCGACCTTACTATTACAGCCGCTTCGGCTCCAACTGAAGCCGCGTTGCGCTCCTCTATTCCAGTGTCTTGGACAGTTGCAAATCCTTCAACAGTACAAGCAGCAGCAGACCGATACGATTCAGTTTATCTTTCTGACGATACGAATTTTGATGTCAACGACGAGTTGGTTACAGACTTTTACTATAGTGGTTCTTCCTCGCCCTTGGCAGCAGGCACAAGTCAAGTACGTACCGGAAATATCACGATTCCCAACTCCAAACTCGGTTCGCGCTACCTACTATTTGTTAGTGACCGTACTAAAGTTCAAAGCGAAACGTCGGAAGCCAATAACGTAAAAGCAGTTCCCATCACAATTACTGCTCCTGATATAACTGTATCTAACATTACATCTCCTACTAGTGCTGGTTTAGGACAAGTGATTCCAGTAACATGGACTGTAGCAAACTCGTCTCTAGTTACTGCCTTTGGCGATTGGACAGATGCATTTTACCTGTCTGATGACGCAATATTTGATGACTCAGACCCACGGCTAGATTCAGCGTGGACGGGTAATAGTACTCCGATTATGCCTGGGGCTAGCTATAGTTTAACGCGAGATATTACCATTCCCACCGACGCTAAACTAGGCAATCGCTTTTTGTTGGTGCGCGCTGACTATAATAAGAATCAAGGCGAAACTGATGAAAATAACAACTTTAAGGCTGTTCCCATCTACATAAAAGCCCCGGACTTGGTAGTATCTAATGCAACAGCATCTACTACAAACACTACTCCTGGTTCTACCCTTACCCTCTCGTACACGGTTAAAAACCAAGGAGAAAGTACAGCAACCCAAGATTGGTATGACCGTATATTCCTTTCTAATGATGCAGTTTACGATAGTTCGGATTCTCAAATCTACGAGCGCTACACTAACGTAGAAACCCCGTTAGCAGTAGATGGTACTTATACAGTAAATAATATTAACATTACGCTACCCAATAATGCTGTCGGTCAACCAGGTAGTCGTTACTTGCTATTTTTTACAGATGCATATTATAACTACCAACGCGAAACCAACGAGAATAACAACGTTAGGGCGATACCTCTAACAATTACGGGTAATAATGCTGACTTAGAAGTAATAGCAGCGACAGCACCCAGTACGATAGCAACCCAACAGACAGTATCGGTATCGTGGACAGTTAAGAACACAGGTACATTGACTGCAACTAACTCTAGTAGCGGTTGGTATAACCGCGTTTACATCTCCAATGATACCATTTTTGATAAAAGCGACACGAGTGTAAGCGACTCGAATTGGGTTTCAACGCCATTATCCTTAAATGGAGAGTATACCCTAACTAATAATATTACAATTCCCCAAGGAAGGACTGGCGCCCAATATTTGCTATTTGTTGCAGATGTTGACAATTATCAAAGCGAACTTAATAAAGCGAATAACGTCCGCGCACTTCCTATAACAGTTACTGCTCCCGACTTAGTTATTACTAACACCACAACTCCAGTTAAGAGCTATCCCAACTCGCGCATTGAAGTTAGCTGGACTGTCACTAACTCAGGAAATACAAACGCAAATGCTGATTGGTACGACCGTGTTTATTTATCAGATGATGAAACTTTAGATAAAGATAAAGATACTCAACTAAAAGAAGTATATACAAATAACTTAACACCTTTAGCAGTAGGCGCCTCTTACAATATCAGCCAACTGTTAACTTTACCCAGTAATACACAAGTAGGCAATCGTTACTTGCTATTTGTAACAGATGACGATAAAGCTCAAGGTGAAAGCAATGAAAACAATATTAAAGTAGTTCCTATTACTATAGGCGATACCGACCCCGACTTGACAGTAACCGCCGCTACTGCTCCTAATACCGCTGTTTTGGGAGAAAATATTAATATTAATTGGACAGTGAAAAACATTGGTACTAGGGAAGCAACTGCTAATTGGTACGATACTATTTATCTGTCCCTTGACCAGACATTAGATGCAAGCGATACTCCCGTTTCGGACATTAGCGTAGCAGATAAAATACCGCTTGCCGTAAATGGCACTTACAATATCAGCCGCAGTATCACCATTCCCAACACTGTAATAGGCAACCGCTACCTTTTATTCGTTACAGATGCAGGCAAGAAACAAAGCGAAATCAGTGAAACCAACAATACCCTGGCATTACCTATTACCCTCACAGCACCAGATTTAATCGTTGATACTGCTTTTTCCAATGTTAGTAGTGCAACTTGGGGTGAATCTGTACAAGTTTCTTGGACGGTGAAAAACATTGATACAAGTGCAGCTTCTGCAATTTGGGGAGACCAAATTTATATTTCGGATGATGAGGTTTTAGATGGTAGCGATAAGTTTGTTGCTACCTTTAGCTCTGCGACATATTTACCATTAACAGGCAATAGCAGCTATACGCAAACACAAAACATTACCATACCCAGCAGTTTTGGAACTGGTAACAAGTACTTGCTATTTGTAACAGATGCCAATGATGCTCAAGGTGAAACCAACAATAACAATAACATCAAGGCAATACCTTTTGAAATTCACGCGCCCAACTTAGTTGTTACCGACATTACTGCCAAAGCAACAGCCACTTGGGGTGAAAGTATTAATGTTTCTTGGACGGTTAATAATATTGGTACGGGTACTGCCCTTGCAGATTGGTCGGATTATATTTACCTCTCCAATAATCCTATCCTAGATAGTGGTGATACTTCTTTAGGTAACTTATCGGCAGCAAGCCAAAGTCCACTTATTGCTGGTAGTAGCTATACAATAAACCGTAATATCACTATCCCCAACGCTGTTTCTGGTACTTGGTATTTGCTGATTGCTACTGATAACAACGGCAATACTCAAGCAGAAATCAACGAAACTGATAACGTGCGCGCGATTACATTAGAGGTACAAGCACCAGACTTAGTAGTAACCGGTGCAACAGTACAATCTAGTACTATAAATAGGGCTATAATTCCAGTCAGTTGGACTGTAACCAACTCTGGGAATGGTGCAGCACTGTCTGATTGGTATGACTATATTTACCTATCATCTGACCAAACTTTAGATGGGAATGACACAGATCTCGGTTACTTGTGGACGGGAGATAAAACTCCGTTGGCAGCAGGGACGAGCTACACTGTAAGTCGTAATATTACTGTTCCCAATGTGACATCAGGAACTTGGTATTTATTATTTAGAGCAGACCGTGATAATTATCAAGCTGAAACAAACAACGATAATAATATTAAAGCAGTTGCTATAGATATAGGGGCGCCAGATATTGAATTGACTAGTGCGACTGCTCCAGCACAAGCAAGTTTAGGTGAGAGAATTGAGGTTGGTTGGACTGTTACCAATATCAGTAATTTGAATGCTCCTGCTGATTGGTCTGACTATATTTACCTGTCGGATGATAATATTCTTGATAGCGCTGACACTAGACTCGATTACCTCTCTGCTGCTGCCCAAACACCTTTAATTAAGGGAACTAGCTACAGCAAAACTATGAATGTTACCCTGCCAGTTACTGCAAGGGGTAATAAATATCTGCTGTTTGTAGCAGATGGTAATAGTGTACAAGGTGAGGACAACGAGAACAATAATATTATTGCAAAACCAATCTCAATATTAACTCCTGATTTAACTATCTCTACTGTAACTGCACCAACGAGTGCTATTCTAGGTGAGAATATTGATGTTTCTTGGACAGTATTGAATTCTGGTACTGGTTCGGCTGTAGCAGATTGGTACGATAGTATTTATATTTCTAGCGATGAAGTTTTTGATAGTTCAGATACTTTTGTTGCTGACATCAATACTAGAGATAAATCTCCCTTGGCGCCCGGAACTGATTATACTATTAATCGAAGAGTAACCGTTCCCAATACTACTACTGGTAATCGTTACCTATTGTTTATCGCTGACCGCACGAATTTACAAGGGGAAACAAACGATACTAATAATGTTAGAGCTGTACCAATTGCGTTAGGTTTGGTAGATTTACAACCAACTATCACCTCCTTCCCCAACAACCTTATATCAGGTAGCAAAGTATCTTTACAATGGTCTGTCACCAACTCTGGTTCTGCCAGCACCACCAACAATTGGGTAGACCGCATATATCTCTCCACAGATAATATATTTGATACCAATGATTCATTACTACTAGAACGTAACCATACAGGTGGACTTATAGCAGGCGCCAGCTACAATGAAGAAGCTGATATCGACATTCCCGTAGAAGTTAGTGGCAACCGCTACCTACTACTCGTTACCGATGCAGGTAACAGAGTTATCGAACTTGGAGGTGAAAACAACAATACTGCATCAAAACTAGTTGATATTACTCTTGCCCCTTACGCAGATTTAGCTGTATCTAATGTCACGTTTAATCCAAGTGGAACAATTATTGGTAATCCAGCAAGCGCGAAAATCAACTGGACTGTAACTAATATTGGCACAGGCGCCGGATTTACGACAAAATGGTATGACCGTGTTATTGCATCAGTTGATAGTATTGTTGGTAACTCAGATGACCGAATCTTAGGAGAGTTTGAACGCAATGGCGCCTTAATTAAAGACGCATCATATACTAAATCTGAGACAATTCAACTTCCTTCGGGCTTTGAAGGCAAGTATAAATTATTTGTTACTACCGACGCACCTGTCCGTAACAGTGAAGGCAATATAATCTACTCGGTATTTGAAAATGGACTTGAAGCTAACAACACCGCTTTATCACCCAATGACTTATATGTCGCGCGCAAACCTTATGCTGATTTAACTGTCACCAAAGTTGGTTTTGAAGATAACGTTACAACAGCTTTAACAGGTAGACTCTTCAAGATAAATTGGGAAGTTGCAAATAACGGAATTGCTGCTACTGACAGTGCTTCTTGGAATGATAAGGTACAGCTAGCAAAGCTTAACTCAAATGGTACGCTTCAACTTATTCGTTCTCCTTACTATTTTGAACGTACAGGCGCCCTTTCCAACCAAACAAATAAAAACACATACACCCGCAGTCGTGATGTATTTATCCCATATGACTTAGAACCGGGTACTTATTTCTTTGTTGTCACCACAGGTAGTAGCAATAATCCCTACGAATTTATCTACACTGACAACAATACTAAAGTTTCTTTGCCTATTACTATCTCTCAGGGTAGTACACCTGATTTGTATGTCAGTCGTGTTAGCACCGTACCAAGCGCGCTGGCTGGTAGTAAGATTGATGTAACTTGGCAAGTATTTAACTCTTCGGAACCTGGTACTGGGGATGCAGGTGGTAAGTGGACTGATTATGTTTACTTACGGAACATTACTACAGGGGGAATAGTTACTCTTGGTACCTTTGAGCAAGATAATGGACTAACTGCTGGTAAATTCTACACTCGTACCGAACAATTTACCTTGGCAGACCGTCTCGAAGGAACATATGAAATAGTTGTCGAAACTAATATTGCTAATTATGGCAATCGTGGTGTTTACGAAGAAGCAAGTGCGCTAAATAATAACACGCTTAAATCAACTTCTAATATTACAGTTAGTCTCCCCACTCGTCCTGATTTACGTGTCAATGCATTAAATGTTCCAACAACTGCAATTACTGCTGGTGGAACAGCGTCGGTAGATTTTGAAATCATCAACTTCTCACCAGTTGAAGCATCGGGTAGATGGACTGATAATGTTTACCTATCGTTAGATGGTACAATTGATGGCAGTGATATTCTAATTGGTAGCTTCAATAACGATAGCGCGTTAATTGGACAAGCAAAATATAGCCATAACGTAACCAACTTTGAAATCCCCAAAGATTTCAGGGAAAAAGCATATATTATTGTCCAAACAGATGCTCGTAACACCATTAACGAATATCCTCAAGACAACAATAATATTAAAGTTTCAGAAATCTCAATTACATCACTTCCACCTGCTGACTTAGTAACTTCTAACGTTGTTGCACCATTACAAGCATTTGCTGGTTCCACAATTAAGGTTAAATATAAAGTTAGTAATGAAGGAATTGGAGAAACTACACGCAACACATGGACTGACTCGGTTTGGTTAACGCGCGGTTTAACTCGTCCTTCCCCAGTAAGTGTTGGTGGTTCACGAGACATTCAACTTGCTAGTTTTACCCATACCGGAACACTACAAACTGTAAACGACTATAACGGTACAAAATTCTATGAGAAAGAAGTAGAAGTTACCCTACCAACTATAATGGATGCTGGACAGTGGTATGTTACTGTTTGGACGGATGCATTAGATGATGTTTACGAAGACACACTAGATATTAACACTAATCCAAATGACCCTAACGAACTTGACAGTAACAACTATTCAAGTAGTAATCGCATCGAAGTATTGTTACCTTCCGCACCAGATTTACAAGTAACGTCGGTAAATCCAACTTTAATTGCAACAACCTCTCAACCATTTAAAGTAACTTGGTCCGTTGAAAATAAAGGTAATGTAGCGATAAATTCGGGTACTTGGTACGATAATGTTTACATCACCGATGCACCAACTTTAGAAGCATCAAGAGCTATATGGAGTTTAGGAAGTGTTGCACGCAGTACACAACTACAAGCATTTGGAGGAAGCTATACAGGAGAATTAGAAACAGTACTTTCCCCAGGTGTTAGTGGTAGATATGTCATCGTTCAAACTAACGCTAATCCAGTTGTTAATATCTGGGAAGGTTCTTACAGCAATAACAATACTTTAACTGCAGCAACGAATGTAACTACCGCACCCGCTAATTTTGTTATTACCGATGTCAGAACATTCACCCCAAATTATTCTGGCGACCCCACTACTATAGAATGGAGAGTTACAAATGATGGCGCCGCTGTTTGGTCGGGTACTAGATACTGGTACGATGAAGTATGGATTTCCAAGGAAAGTACCTTTGATAACAGTGCAACAAGGTTAGGATTATTTGCACAAAACATACCTTTGGGTGGTTTAGCTACTGGTCAATCCTACACCCAAAGGCAAACTGTAACATTACCCGCAGGAATTAAAGACAATTACTACATCCACGTCTTTACTAACCGAAGCATTGCAGAAAATTACTATAGTGGTGGTGTACCAACTGGTGGTGGTGACAACTATTGGACGGGTGTCCACTATACCACGCGCGCTTACGAAGATACCTCGAACAACTACAATAAAGCTACAATTCCAGTAATATTCCGTGAAGCTGATTTAGATATTAGCGGTCTTACAGTTGAACCACCTCAACCTGGTATTAATCCAAAATCTGGAGAAACAATCAACGTCACTTGGCAAGTTTCTAATATTGGAGACCGTGACACCCGTGAAAGAGAATGGTTTGACCGCGTTTATCTCTCATTGGGAGATAATAGCTTAGATGGTAAAGATATTTTCCTTGGTGAATATAAACGTACCACTGGCTTGAAGAAAGGTGAATCCTACACACAAAGACAACAATTTGTCCTGCCAGATAATATATCAGGTAATTACAAAGTTATAGTATTCACCGACTCTAACTATATATATGCACCGTATGCAGATAACAATCTTCAGTTTGAATGGTATCTAAGTCGGGATAAGGCGCGCGTTCCTGAATTCGATAAAGAAGATAATAACCAAGATTTTGTTGATTTAATTATCGACTCGACTATATCACCTGATTTACAAGTTACTGCACTTACAACCCAAGAAACTGGTATTGCAGGACAAAAACTTGAGGTTGAATACACCGTCACCAACGTTAGTAATGGAGCAACACCACTACGTCAAGGTACTTGGAATGATTTAATATATTTATCGCGCGACCAAAAACTTGATTTAGTTGCTGACCGTTATCTTGGTTTTATATCCCATACAGGTGGGTTAAATGGAAATTCAAGCTATACCAATAAACGAACCTTTGATTTACCTTTTGACCTCGATGGTTCATATTACGTCTTTGTTGTCACCGACCCACAATTAAATGGCGCCCGTGGAGTAGTATATGAAGGTACGCTAGAAGGTAACAATACCAAGTCAAGTAACAGCGCTTTAATTATTAGGCGCCCAGACCCAGTAGACTTAGAAGTAGATACCCTAACTAATACTATTACCGTTCCAAGTAATAGTAATGTGGGAGAAAAACTCAATAATATTAACTGGAGGGTTAAAAATAACAGCGCTAATAGCATTACTGGAGAATGGAGTGATGCAGTATATCTGAGTAAAGATGGTACATGGGATATTACAGACCGCTTACTTGGACGTAAAATCTTTAAGGGAACACTTGCGGGTAATAATGTTACCGATGGCAGCAATGCTTATTCACTTCAATTAAGTTTATCTGATAATATTCTTCTACCAGGTGTAACACCAGGTGACTATCGCATTATTGTTCGCACCGACGTTTACAATGAAATCTATGAAGGTGTCAACGGTGGAGAAACCAATAACTCCAAAGCAAGTGCAGACACTTTCCAAGTCAATGCAGAAACACTCTCACTCAATCAAAATAAATCTACAACTCTACGCAAACAGCAAGAAAGGTTGTTTGAATTAGATATTACCGAAGTCGGTCAAACCATCCGCATCACGACTGATGGTAGTGAAGGAACAGGAAACGAAATTTATGTAGGTTTTGGAGAAGCACCAACCAGCACCAAATACACTTCAGTTTCTAAGGGAGCAATTGGTTCTGACCAAAGCGCGATTATTTCTAATACTCGACCAGGTAAATACTATATATTAGTACGCGGTACTGAAGGAAGTGGCGAATCGGTAACTATATTTGCAGAAGTATTACCATTTAGTGTCACTGACATTGCAACAGATAGAGGTGGTGATAGTCGTTATGTTACCACTACAATAAGTGGCGCCCAATTTGATAATAATACAACCGTCAAATTAGTTCGTCCCGGTATTGGTGAATTCCTCGCATCTAATATCAAGGTAATTGATAGCACCACAATTAAAGCAGTATTCGACCTTACCGACGCACCACATGGACTATATGATGTTAAGGTTAGCAAGACTACTGCTCTTAACACAAACCCAATTGAAGCAACTTTACCTTACCGTTATTTAGTTGAGCGTGCAATTGAAACTGATGTTACGGTAGGATTAGGAGGACCGAATATACTGGCGCCAGGAGAAACTGGTACATATAGAGTATCGGTACAAAGTCTAACTAATATAGATACTCCTTACGTCCACTTCAGCTTTGGTATTCCTGAACTTGGTGATAACCCAATTCTAGAATTGCCTTACGTTAAATTCACTTCAAACTTACGTGGGGAACCTGATATTAACCCCAATGGTAAACTTGATGATGTACCTTGGGCACAAATCGTATCCGATGTCAACTTAAATGGGCAAATCCTAGCACCTGGTTATGTAATAGACCTACCCAATGCTGGGTTTACGGGAATGAACTTCAATGTTGAAACCTACCCAGGATTGAAAGAACTACTACTGCGAAATCCTGATTTATTAGAGGACATAAATCCTAGTGATGTAGCGTTTAAATTTAATATTGTCGCAACTGCAACCGCAATGACTCGTGCAGAGTTTGTTGCTCTTCAATCACGAGAAGCACTAAAATTACGACAAGCAATACTTAATGATAGAACCGCAACGTCGGCATTAATTAACCTTGCTGCAAATGCTGACACTTGGACAAACGCATTCCTTGCAGCATTAGAACAAACAGGATTATTGCGAGAAGAAGATGATACTCCACCAATTAGAGAAAGTCAGCAAATTATTAGTTTAATCGCAACACTTTCTACTGGTTTATTAGTTGGTCCTGCTGGTAGAGAAATAAAATCAACTGGCAATCTCGTCAACTTCTTTGAAAATGTTCGTAAATGGTATGGTCACGATGCAAGCAAGATTGGCAGTCCAGATATTCCTAATCTGACACAATTTGATAAAGGATTATCCCGTAAAACTCATTCCCAAGCATTTAACATATACGTCCCATTCAAAGAAGCAAGAGTAGAGTTACCGCAGGGTGTACCAGTCCCAGCACCTAATTTTGGCAGTGCATTTACAACACCAAGCAGTACAAGTAACCTTGTTTCCCTAACAGGACCAATTGGTTATGGTAACGATAATATAATACCAATTGGCGCCGACCTTCCTTACACAATCAGATTTGAAAACGCTGCAACTGCACCAACTGCTGTTAGCTCTGTTCGACTCGTAACTCAACTCGATGATGATTTAGATGAACTTAGCTTCCAACTTGGTGGAATTAAATTAGGAGATATCCAAGTTAATATCCCTGGTGGAAGAAGTTCGTTCCAAGGTGACTTTGACTTTATAGCAACCAAAGGATTTATATTAAGAGTCAGTGCAGGAATTGATTTACCAACCAGAACCGCATCTTGGTTACTCGAAGCAATTGACCCAGAAACTGGTAATGTAATCAAAAACCCCAACGTTGGTATTTTACTGCCAAATGATGCCGAAGCGAAAGGCGCCGGATTTGCTAGCTACACAGTTGCACCATTAAATAATAGAACTACAGGAACTGAGATAACTAGCACTGCCAAAATTATCTTCAACACAACAGCACCAATCGATACAAATCGTGCCGTAAGTAAAATAGATGGTGCAGCACCAACTGCAACAATTACCGCAACACCACTTGGTAGTAATAATAGTGCGACAAATAATAGTCCACTTGCAACAGTTAGTGGAAGCACTGATTATAAAGTTAAGTGGAATGCAACCGATGAAAGCAATGGTTCAGGGGTGAAGCATGTAACTATATATGTTGCAGAAAATGGTGGAGATTTTAAAGTATGGAAGTCGCAAATATCGGATACTGAAGCAATATTTAGTGGTAGAGCTATTTCAAGATATGAATTCCTTGTTCAAGCAACAGATAATGCAGGTAATAAGCAGACACCACCATTAGGAATAACTGCACCATCGGATGGATTTAGTGTCAACTTGGGCACTATTCCAACTGTTGGACCTTCTACACAACAAATATTACCAGCAGAGGTGCCGACACAACAAATCTCTACAAATAAATTATTTATCCAAGCTTCTTCTGAAAATATTCCTGCAACGTTACCAACAACAAACAAACCTGAATTTGATGCTGTATTAAGACCATTTACTGCGAGTGCATTTGCAACTAATATTCCAACAAGTAATGCTTCGATTGGTGCAATGGCAATTGTGGTACTTCCAGATGGTACAGTACTAGCTAGTGGTGGCGCCAATCGAGGTTCAATATACCGCTTCAACTCAATTGGTGGAACTGCTACAACACCACTTGCAACATTACCACACCCTGTTTATGACATGGCAGTTGACCGCAATGGTGCGTTATGGGCAACAACAGGTGGTGGTCCTTTACTGCAACTCAATCCACAAACTGGTAGAATTGTCAAGGAATATGGGGAAAGTATTACCCAAGCAATGGCAATTAATCCAAAAACAGGATTAATCTATGTTTCTTCAGGTAATGGTATTGAGATATTCGACCCTGTAACAGAAACATTCAAGCATTATAGTGACTTGCGTGTTGATAGTTTAGTGTTTAATAGCAAGGGTGATTTATGGGGTACATCGTGGCCGGATAGAGGACTCGTTGTCAAGTTTAAACCAGACGGTAGCGCAGAGCGAAAGCTATCTTTCTCAGAACCAGTTGATTCTTTGGCATTTGGTGAAGAAGGTAGTCAATTAGAAGGATTAGCGTTTGTTTCCACAAATAAAGGTGATGTGTTGATGGTCGATTTACTGACCATGCAACATGTTAAGGTGGCAACTGGTAAGAATGGCGCCACTTGGGGTGAAAATATAGAAACAACTCGTGATGGTCGAGTATTAATTAGCCATTCGGGTCAAATAGATGTTTTAAGTCCAATTGTTGCACCCAAAGTTGCTGCAACTAATCCCGTTAAAGACGCAATAGTCGCTTTACCGCTAAACACCATCAACGTCACATTCACATCAGATATGTTTGCGGGTGCAAGTAA
Source organism: Calothrix sp. NIES-4105 (assembly GCF_002368415.1). Taxonomy (GTDB): domain Bacteria; phylum Cyanobacteriota; class Cyanobacteriia; order Cyanobacteriales; family Nostocaceae; genus Dulcicalothrix. Next base: position 59,825 of record NZ_AP018293.1, on the reverse strand, counting down.
TGACCTTGCATCTGTGCTGAATCCAAATAATTATCAGTTAGTTGGCGCCAACAGTAATATCATTAATCCAGTATCTGTACAATACGATGCTGCGAGAAAATCAGCATTACTTGGATTTAATAGCTTTGATGCTGGTAACTACGAATTTAAGGTACTACAAAATATTAAGAGTACCGCTGGTGCTTCCTTAGAAACAGCATACAGTGAGAAATTTACAACTGTTTCTAACTTCTCCAACTTAGTTGATTTCAACTTTAGTAATGCCAGAAGTGAGCGTGCGTCAAATACTATATCATTCGATGTAACGATTACAAGCAAAGCTGACCAAGATTTATTATTGCCTGTAATGTTGCTACTTGACCCAAGTACAGCATTTACAGGAACACCACTTGATGCAGTTGGAAGAACTACAAGTGGCGCCTACTTGCTCGATTTGAAGGATAATTTAACTGATAATCGTCTCAAACCAGGTCAATCTACAACAGTACGCACAATTACTGTTAATAACCCTGATGCATTAAGGGTTGAATTTACACCAGATATCTACGCAATGCCATATCCAAATATGGCGCCAGTCATTACTTCAAATGCTGTATTAAATGCAACTGTCGGGCAGGAGTATACATACCAAGTTGCAGCGAATGACCCAGATGGTAGCGTACTTGGATACCTGCTATATGATGCACCTGCGGGAATGACTCTTGATAATAACGGGTTGATTAATTGGACTCCTGTTGCTGGTGCTGCCAATAAAGAGAATGTTGTACTTTACACGTATGATTTACGTGGTGGTTATACAACCCAGTCATTTAGTATTAATGTTCTAGGGGCAAATAACAAACCTGTATTTACTTCTCCTGCGGTTAATGGTGGAACAATTACTACTAACACAAACGGTACAATAATTCGTGGTGCTGAAGGTAAAACTCTACAAATTAAAGTTGGCGCCAGTGACATTGATAAAGATAAACTGACATATTGGGCAGATAATCTTCCTGGTGGTTCGGTATTTGACCCAACAACTGGTATCCTGACATGGACACCAAATTATGAACAAGCTGGTACTTATGAGAATGTTCAGTTTGTTGTTAATGATGGATTTGAGAGAGTTACACAAACTGTAAATATCCTTGTTGCACCAACAAATCAGGCGCCAACATTAACCCGTCCTGCTGATAAGATTGTCCGTGAAGGTGATTATGTACGCATTCAATTAAAAGCTTCTGATGCTGATGGTACAGCACTTACCTACTTTACTAATTTACTACCTGGTGGCGCCACTCTTGACCCAGTAACAGGTGTGTTTGAATGGACACCTGCATACTTCCAAGCTGGTGAGTTTGAAATTCCTTTCAGTGTTAGCGATGGTGAGTCGATAACAACCCAAAATACTAAGATAACTGTATTAAATGTTAATGCTGCACCTGTATTTGAAGGATTAACATCTTGGGTTGCACAAGAAGGGGAAAGTGTAAGGTTCCGTGCGTTTGCACTTGACCCAGATAACCCAGGATTTGTACCACAAGAACGTAATAGTAAGGGTGAGTTAACAATACTTGAAGGTAGTGACCCATCCGTTACTTATACTGTGTCTGGTTTACCAACGGGTGCGTCCTTTGATGTTGACACTGCAATGTTTACCTGGACACCTGGTTATACGAGTGCGGGTACTTATGATGTCACCTTTACTGCCACTGATGATGGTAATGGTACGGGAGTAAGTAAGACAACTTCTATTACTGTTCCTATTACAATTCGTAATACTAATCGGGCGCCGTTATTTGATAATGTCACGATAGGAAGTGGTGGTAATAATACAACCACAGCCATCACTACATTCAATCCAGATGGTACGTTCTCTGTCAATAGAACTGCATTTAATAATGTCGATGTTAATAGGGGTGAGGTTAAGGAAATAACCTTTAAGGTTACTGACCTTGAAAGTGATAATTTACAGTTATCCCTTGGACTTGAAAGAAATGCAGGTGAGGGAATTCCTGACTATATTACCTATAAAGATAATGGTGATGGTACTCTAACATTACGTGTGGCGCCTGGTGTTAACGCATTTGGTAATAACTATACCTTCAAACTGGTTGCAACCGAAGTTCGCAATGATGGAACACCTGCACTTAAGAATGAGCTAACATTCAACGTTAATGTTATCGCTGCAAATAATGCACCTCAAATTAGTTATATCGGTGATAAGGTTGCAGTTGTTGGTGAAACTTTAGACTTTATCATCAATACCAGTGACCGTGACCAACATGCGCTAACTTACTCGATTACTGGATTGCCCGAAGGTATTATTCCAACTCCAACTGGTGTGTATGGTCAAGCTAGATTGCAATGGACACCAACTGCGAATGATGTTGGTAAGATATTACCTGTTACTATTACCGTCAGAGATAGCGGTAATGGTGTTCCAGGTAATGTACTGACCGATACGCAAACCTTTAATGTTGTTGTTCGTAACAGTAATGCTGCACCTGTATTGTCAACAATTGCTCCACAAACTGTTAATGAGAACAGCACCCTCAGTTTGCGACTAGCAGCTACAGACAGTGATGGAGATAGATTAACCTACGACGCGCGCAATTTACCTGTTGGTGCAATCTTTAATCGACAAACTGGGTTATTAACTTGGACTCCTGATTACTCCCAAGCTGGAACTTACAACATTTCTGTAACTGCATCTGATGGTAATAAGTCTGCAACACGACCAATCACCATTACGGTTAATAACATTAACCAAGTACCTATATTTACACCGCTTGCTGTTCAGTATGGGCAAGAAAACGATAGGGTAACATTCAAGTTGGTTGCTGACGATGCGGACGGCGCCACTGTTGAATATACTGCCATTGGTACACTACCACAAGGGGCAATTTTAGATAGCCGCACTGGTGACTTTACTTGGAAACCTAACTATGAACAAGCTGGTGAGCATGTCCTTAAATTCCAAGCAAAAGACCCTGCTGGTGCAACTACAATGCTTGATGTTGTTGTTAGTATTGCAAATGTAAATCGGGCGCCAAGACTTACAATATCTGATAGAGCAGTCGTATTAGGCAGTAAGTTGGAATTTAGACTTGCTGGTAGTGACCTTGATGCTAATTCTACACTCAAATACAGTGCTATTAATTTACCAGAAGGCGCCACACTTGATAGTGCAACAGGACAATTTAACTGGCAACCAAACCCTGGACAAGTTGGTAATTATACTGTCACATTCCGTGTATCTGATGGCGATTTAACTGCAACCGAAAATGCTTTAATTAGAGTAGCGTTGGCATCAGTTCCTCCAACTGTAACGTTAGATTTAACACCTAGTTTCCCTGCTGTACCTGGACAAAAAGTAATAATACAAACACAAGCTGCTGGACTAGCGACAATCACCTCACTAACAGCTAAAGTTGCTGGACAAGTAGTACCAATTGACACATTCGGTAGGTTTGAGTTTACACCAACTGCCCCAGGTAAAGTTGTAGTAGAAGCAATTGCTGTTGATGCTGACGGTCGAACCAGTAGTACTAGTAAGGTTGTTAAGATACGTGATATCAATGATAATGCTGCACCTGTCGTATCGTTTGCTGCTGGTTTTGATAACAGTAAGGTAATAAGTGCAACTAGTATTACTGGGGTTATTGCTGATACGAACCTGGATGAGTGGGTGTTGTCGATTGCTGAATTTAATAGCAATGAGTTTACAACAATCGCGCGCGGTACTCAAACTCTTGATGGGGTATTGTCTCAATTTGACCCAGGTAAGTATGTAAATGGGTTCTATCAACTGCGGTTGAATGCAACTGATATTAGTGGACGCACCAGCACTACTACTTCAAATATTGAAGTATCAAGCACATCGAAGAATGCTTATATACGCAAGGAAACTGACCTTACTACTACGATTGGTGGTATTAATCTCAACTTAGTACGTACTTACAACTCGTTATTAAATGATGAAACTGGTACATTTGGTGATGGTTGGCAGTTATTTACCGATGCGAATATCCAAACAAATGTTACACCAACTGGTAGCGAGAATCTAGGTGTATACAGTCCGTTCCGTATTGGTACAAGGTTGTATTTGACGGCGCCGGATGGTAATAGAATTGGGTTTACCTTTGCTCCACAGAAAGTAACTATTCCAGGTGCTACATATTACACACCAGCTTGGGTATCTGATGCTGCTGGCTATAAGTTAGAGTCGGTTGATGCCAAGCTAACTGCTGCTGGTAATAGCTTCTACGATATGAAGACTGGTTTTGCTTATAATCCTGCCAGTGGTAAGTTCGATGGTTATGAGTACAAACTCACTGATAATAGTGGTAATGTTTACTATCTCAGTACTGATAAAGGTGTGGTTGAACAAGTTGCAACCAATGGTACTCGGTTAGTTTATAGCGATAGTGGTATTACTTCTTCAACTGGTGAGACGATTCGATTTGTTAAGGATACTGCTGGTAGGTTACAGCAAATTACGGCGCCTGATGGTACCTTGGTTAGCTATACGTATGAAGGTAGTAATTTAGTTGCCGCGCGCAATCTCTCAACAGGTAATGCTAGTCGGTATGGGTATACTGACGAGTTGCTAACTTTGGCAAGCGGTAATCCTGGTACACCTGGTAGCGTAATTAGTTATGGCGCCACACCACAAGTCTCTACCGTGAAGGGTGATTTGGGTGGTGCAGTGCAGTGGAACGGTAAATCAACGAGTGGTGTTGGTAATGATAGATACACATTTAGCTTGAGAGATGGTGAGATTAATTCCACTGCTACAGGTATTGTCCTTGTGGGTGTGGAAGCATCGGGGAATGATGTATTAAGATTGCCTGCACTCAATGGGTTGGTGCCAGTTGCTAGCAATGGTAATTATGCACTGTACGCTATCGATAAAGCTGGATTGAATTTAGTTGAGGTTACTGCTAATAGTGGGTATAACTTACAACTAACTGTTGCTGGGGATATTAACCGTGATGGTGCTGTGGATGGTGTTGATAGTAACCTGCTTGATGCGGCAATACGTCTTGGTTATAATCAAGCCTACGACTTTAACCGTGATGGTGTATTAAATGCTGCCGATGTGCAGATTCTTGGTAGCAATTATGGGTTTACTGCAAATCGGGCGCCTGTCGTAACACCAACAAACGTACTAACCCATGTTGATTTAGATGCGACGGTTGCACTCAACAAGCTAGCTACTGACCCAGAGGGAGACGCGGTATTCTTCCGTATTATTAGTGCGGAGAATGGTAGTGCAAGCTTTACAGCAGATGGTAAGTCGGTGTTGTTTACGCCGAATGATGATTATTTTGGCACCGCTAGCTTTACGCTGGTTGCGGATGATGGATATAGCACTTCGGCGCCATTTAAGGTGGATGTTAATGTTAGCAATGCAGCGCTAATAAATCTTGATTTTGTTAAACGTGGGTTGCGTTTGGATACGGGTGAGAGTACTGAGTTGGTAGTAATTGGTGATTTTGCTGACCAGGAAGATGTGATTTTACCTTACTCGTACTTGCAGTTTGCTTCCGATAAGTCTACGGTGGCATCTGTAACAAATATGGGTGTGGTGTCGGCGTTAAGTGATGGTGTGTCGGTGCTTAGTGCATCGCGGAATGGGATTAGTGCAGTAACAGCGCTGCGAGTGGGTGAGTTGGGGGTGCCTACAAATGATACAGGGTTTAATGTGGCGCTAGCGGAAAGTAATGGTCTAAACGTGTACCCACAAGCTGTAACGCTTGTAGAAGGGGTAAAACGCCAGATTCTTGTAGGTATTAACGAAGTAATTGATTCTCCTGACTTGAAGACAGCAACTTCAGGTACGCGCTACTTCATCAGCAATTCCAATATCTTAAATGTTACTCCTGATGGGTTGATTACTGCGTTAGATGAAGGCGTAGCAAATGTTACTGTAATTTACGGTGCTAGCGAATATGTACTACCTGTGAGGGTGGAAATTCCGCATCTGAATTCGGCAACTTTGGGTGTCAATGGTGGTGCGGTGCAAGCATTAGATGGCTCAATGGTAATGGTGGCGCCTGGGGCATTGAAGGAAAATGCTACTGTTAGCATCAAGCAGATAAGTAAAAATGAACTAACGCAACAGACAACACTTGGGTTTCCAGATAATAATTTCTCGTTTGCTGGGGCATTTCAATTAAATGTAGGGGATAAACCTCTAAATTTACCTATACAACTTGCAATTCCAGTACCATCTGGGTCAAACTTAGAAGCTGGTACGGAAGTATTCTTCATGCGACTAGGGGAATTTCCTGACTCTAATGGTGTGAATCAGCCAGTTTGGTTTGTAGAAGAATCAGGTAAAGTGGGTGACGATGGCATGATTCGTACTCAGTCACCACCAATGGCTGGCGCTTTTGTATCAGGCACGTATGCTATCGCAGTTCCTGCATTTCGATATGCAATAGTACCAGCGATTGCAGAATTAACTGCTACTGCAGCAGCGGCTCTTGGGGCATTAGCGGCAATAAGAATTCCTACTTTGCCTGGTCTTATATTTGCCGCCGCTGCGGGTGTTGCTTTTGGCTTCTTAATTAACAAATTGAGGGAACAGGCTGAAACCTCAATTCAGGTGATAACAGTTCCTCAAATTGGATTGCCTACAACAACAAACGTAAATGTTAATCTCAACTTTGACCAGCTGACATCACGAATGGCTAACACGGTAACTATCAACGCACCATTACCTTTAAATATCGCACCGACTACACCTATCATTCAAACCGTATCGTTTGATTTTGATGAGGAAGGAGCGTTTTTACGTGTAGTCGGTCAAAATCTTGGAAAAACAATTGAAGATATTAATCTGTTGGTGCAATACGGTCTCAAAACTTATGAGATAACAAAGATTGAAATACTGCAACCAAATTTGGAAATAAAATTCCGTCTTCCTGATACTGTCCCATATAGTCCGGAGGCGACAGTTACGTTTGTCCCCAACCCTGATACGACTATACCAGAACCCAAAACTGACCCAATTAATGGAGATACAGATACAAATAATCCATCTGACCCCAAAAAATCTGATAGAAACAAACCCAAACCTGACCCAGTACCAATACCAATTCCTGAAGAGTTATGTCAAATAATATCTGTAGCTGCAAATGCATTTACCGATACTGTCAAAGTTATTAATTCTCTTAACCCCCAACAAATAATTTCAGATAAAAATGTTGGCGCTCTCTTATTATCTTCTATTAAAGTTGGTAGTGAAGATGTCAGAGATAGACCCAGGTATGTTGCTACAACCAGCAATGGCTCGCTTGCGTATATCCCACTTGCGGGTTCTGGTAAAGTTGCCTGGGTCGATTTAAGAGGAATGCGACCGCTGAATTTTGATACGAAAAAAGAAGGTGAAATTAATACAATTTCATTAGGTAAAGGTGTTGAATCTGGAAGTATCATTATTCACCCAAACAACAAATATGCATATATTGCAGACCAACGCAAAGGACAAGTTTTCATTGTCAACATTGACCCGAACTCGAAAAAATTCAATGAAGTCCAAAACATTCCACTAAAAACAGATAAAGAGATTGGTATACGTAACTTAGCTATCAATAGCGACGGTACGCGACTGTTTGTAACTCGTGCAACTAGTTCCAAAGCTGGCAAAGGGTCTATTACTGTTATTAACATTAATCCTGACGAGTCAGTTCCAAATAAAGATATTAATAATCCATTCAAATGGCATCAAGAAATTGGTCAAATAGAAATAGATGCTGGAGTTGACGGAATTTCTAGCACTCCATACTTCGATAAGATGATTTTTACCAACCGCTTTAATGATGCGAAAGGGTTTGGTTCTTTAATTATCGAAGATAATGACCCCACCCAATTTAAGTTCAAGCTTAACGGTGACTACACCCAGTTACACATTGGTAGTATTTTTGATTACTTTGATGTCAACGAAGCAGTCGCCGTTACTATGATGCGCGACCCCGTATCAAGCGAGGAATATGCGTTTGTAGCAGCTCGTAACGGTCGTAATTTTGGTAGTGGGCTTGAAAGTATTGATGGACCAAAATCTGGTAGCAATATTGGTATCATTAAGAATCCATTAGGTAAAGATGCATCGGGTAATGATGCTAAAGCTGAATTAATTGCAGCAACGCTACCTATACCAATGGGGCTAACCAATGGTCTTTCGATTGCAGGCAACCGAACCCTACTTGCTACATTCCCAGGCATAGCAAGTACTGCTCTCTACGATATCCAAGAAATTCTTAAGACTATTAAAAATAGCTCTACCAACGAATTAACAACAAAACCACTTGATGAAATCAATTCTTCTGTAGCTATTGCGGCGCCTGGTAACACAACTAGTCCGCTTGGTGCTGGTGTTTCTTTCGGGATTAGTACGGGTTCTAATCTACCTTTAACAAAAATCGTTGACGAATTTAATGAAGAAACACTCTTACCAACATTCCAATGGAATTTTGATGGCGCAACCTCCGACTTATCTGATGTTTGTTATAACCAAGATAAAGAAAATGTAAAAGAAGTTAACCTTTATGTCAGTGTATTCCCTGAAAAAGAAGGTTTATTACCCTCTGATAAGTGGGATGGACTCAAAAACCCTTTAAATGATGACAATAACCCCAACCGCATTCTGACTGCTAAGTGGAAAAAAGGTGCAGATGGAACAGGTACTTGGACTTGGGATGGTGGTAGCAGTAAAGGTTCTAACGATATATTTACTCTCCCCAGCAACCGTATCTTAACTGCTGGACAAAAGTATTACTGGACTGTTGAAGCTAAGGTTTCTAACGACAAAAAATACCCTGTTCAAAATCGCGAATTCCGCACACCACTTCCAACATCGACAACTGGCAGCAATACTTTCCGTAGCGTAACAATACTGACACGGGGCGCCGAACCTACTTCAATCAGTGCGGATATAGACAATCAACTAAAGGCAACGGCTCGACATATTGCCCAGTTGGATGACCCAGAAAAGATTCCAGTTGAACAACGAGGCTTGGTTCTAGAATACGACAGAAATACAGGTAATTGGAAAAATGCAGACTCTGGAGCAATTGTTAGTGCATCTGAATTACAAGCTAAATTAGATAGACCCTTGGTACTGTTGCCTGGTTGGGATATTCAACTTAGCCAAACAGCCTATAACTCAGGATTTAGCGAGGCGGCTGCGGATACATTATTTGCTTCACTCGTTGGTTTAAATCGAACATTAGGTAGCGACCGTTTATTTAATTCGCGCACGCACTTTGTTGGGTTTGGTCAGGGTGCTGTTATTAACAGTGAGATAATTCAACGCTTGGGTACTTTCTTCCCAAGAGAGAGATACTCCAGGTTCTTCCCCGACCTTCAGATGACAACAGTTAACCCTCACGACTTCCAGCAAGATTCTTTAAGCAAGAGTCTTCAAAATCTTTATGAGCCTGAAATCAAGGTTTGGAATAATGTTACTTATGCTGACAATTACTATCAGGATGTTGCTGGCGGAGGAAAAACACGTAATGGTCGCGAACTAGAGAATGCTGATAGAAATACATCCCTTGGAAATAGGGCAGGTTTTGGCGAGGATAAAGGGCAGGGTGAAGCGCACCAAGATGTTTTAAGTTGGTATGCTGGAACTGCAAATGTTAGCGGTAGTACTATTCCTTCGGAAAATGGTGATAAAGTTTACCGTCGCCTTGGGGATTTAGAACCAGAACAACGTAGCGCTATTAGTGATTCAACTTGGTATTCGCCAGATTATGCAGGGTATAAATACGCTCATGGAGCGAGAAATGCTCCTTGGGAAGGTATTGGTACAGGTTGGTTCTACTCAGCATTAGGTGGTGGCTATGACCGTCGCGTGTATGATGTCGATGGTAGTAAACGTAGCAAGGAACAGCTTGGCGATTTTGACCAATATCTGAGAAATAATCGGACTCTAGTAACAGAAGATAACACTGCCCTAGCTAGGATGCGCGGTGATTATGCTGTACCCACCTTGTTTAATGGTAACTTTGATGCGGTTACGTCGAATTTTGAAGCGCAAAGTATCCCTGGTTGGTCGTTCTACAATGGTAATAGTAATGCGTCGCAGAAGAACTTGGTTAAGTGGGAAGGTATTAGTTCTCTGGCGCAATACAGGCAAGCTGTAAATTACAGTCCTGCTCAAACTAACTATGCATTGAAGTTGGGAGATGGGTTAAATCAAATTACGCATAACCGTTTTGTTGTTCCTGATTGGGGTGTGTTGAGGTTTGATCTACACACACCGATTGCAAGTAACAATTTGTTAAAAGTGGTTCTTACTGAAGAAGGTAATTCAAGCAACAAAAAAGTTCAAACTATAAGCCTTCAAGATGCAGTTGGTCCTTACACCTATGGCTATACTGATGCTGATACTTACAGAATTGGCTATGGTAGAACAGGTTTTGAAACTTTTCATATAGAAGTACCAGATTCGCTGCGAGGCAGGGTTGCTACGCTGGAATTTGAACTAAATGGTGGAAATACTGTTTATCTAGATAACGTTTTCTTCAAGAGTGAAGTACTTAAGTTTGGCAATCCTCAACCTGCAAATGTTGGTTCTGCTAATAATTACTTGGTTGAGAAACCGCAGTACACACTGTCTTATAATGATGAACTTAAAGGTCCTAACTGGGTTAGCTGGAAGCTTAATAAATCTTGGTTGGGTAATGTCAGCAGACCAACTGTAATAGGACAAAATGCTGTTAACGTTGATTATCCTAAACGAGACCTTTCTGTAGGTAACTACCCATTTGAGGATACTGATTATCCTTGGTTGCCAGATAGTTCTCTTCCTAGCACGTTCAACAAAACTGTTGCTTCGGATTATATGAAGAATGATTTTAATCTAGAACGGGGACATTTAACTCCTTCTGCTGATAGGAACAGGACTACTAAGGATATTTATGCAACCTTCTTAACTTCCAATATGCTCCCTCAAGCAAAGGGGTTAAATAATGGGGTATGGAGTAGTGTTGAAGAGCGTAGTCGCACTTATGTAGAAGATCAACCTAACAACGATCTCTATATCATTGCCGGAGGCGCGGGATACGATTCAACACGAGTAGGAACTGGTTATCCCGAACCTTTACTACGTAACAAGATTTATAAGCGAGTAAATGGTACATTCCGTTTTGGGGATGGAAATGGAGAAACCATTGGAGATATTAAACTACAAGAAATACGGTCTAACAATCCAGGATTGTTAGAAAATGCTCCAGTTAACCGAGTCATTTACAAAAACCAAGATGGTACATATCGAAATGAGACACTAGGTGGAACAATTGTTTCGGATGAAGATTTACAAGCACTACTTGCCATTAAAAGTAGTTTAGCTAATCTCGAAACAGGTAAGTCCACAACTTTTGGAGGTCCAATTTTAGTAACTAACTCAAAAGATATTCACGCTCCACAGTATTTTTGGAAAATTCTTCTTCCTTTAGGACATGGGCAAGGTTTAAACGATATCACAGGAAACACACCAGTGATAGCAGTTATTATGCCCAATATAAATCCCTTAGCTAACAGTACAGGACCTCACATCGTTCCTCTGCCTAATGGAGTTCAACCATTAACAATCACTAATTGGAGTGATTGGACGCAGTGGCAAGTCAGCGTTGATGATTTGGAACAAATTACTGGTTATGATTTCTTCTCCAATTTGCCAGTGGATGTACAAGCACAATTAGAAGCTAGAAGAACAGATCGGTTTATTAACGGTGTTCCACTACTTGCTGATGATTCTTTAATGTCTTCAGAGATTTTCCCCTTCCAATCTGGGGAGAGTGTAAATCTCCCCATTTGGCAAGGTAACTCTGACAGCCCAACGATCGTTCAAAATATCGCTAATGCTAATTTTGGCTCCAGTAAAGTCAGTATCAGTAAAGCTGAGATCGCTGGACAGAATATCTTCAAGATTAGCTCTTCTGAGGGTGCTTTCTTGGAACGAAGCATTACGCAAATCAGCTTCTTTGAGAGAGGCATCATCCAAATTGCACCGATTGAAGTAAACACTAACCAAGATACTATTGTCAAAGTTGGCTCGACGCAGGTTGGCATCTTGGAATCTAGCCCCATTCAAGTCAGCCCTCTCGAAACAGGCTCCTTCCAAGTTGGCATCGTCGAACACAACATCTTGGAAGTCAGTCCTAACAAGGTTAGCACCTACCAAAATAATTCCAGTCAGATCCAAAGTGTGCAATCTGGCACCGCTCCAATCAACCCCAGAGAAATCTCTTTCTCCAGCATAAATCCGTCTTTTCAACTCAAATCTATCCATAATCTAATTCCTCAAATAATCAACCAAATCAACTCTAACCCACTTAACCTCTGGTCAACCCTCTTCGACCCCGCCTTCAACATCAACCTCCAAATCACCGACCTCCCCACCGGGCAGCTAGCCGAAGCCCAAATCACCAAATTCGACTCAGAAGGGCGCCCCAACGGCGGAACCCTCCTCATCGACAACGATGCCAACGGCGTAGGCTGGTTCATCGACACTACCCCATTCGACAACACCGAATTCTCTCAAACCCTAACTGACACAGCATTCCGCGCAACAACAGGTGCCGCCGCAGGCAAGTACGACCTACTAACCACCATCCTGCATGAAATGGGACACTTGGTTGGTATAATTGACGGCAACCCAGGCTTCGACAAACACGTACAAACCATCAACGGTAAACGTACCTTCGTCGGCGCCGACTTCACAGCAACCCTAACTAACGACGGTAGCCACCTCGACTCGAAGGTACATCAGTACGACCTGATGAACAATACTCTTGCTCCAGGCGTGCGTAAGCTACCGTCGTGGTTGAACCTACAGATGATTAACGCCGTCCGTAGTAACACGGTAGCGCCAAGCAGTATAGCACAACTAAAAGCACCACTAACTTCAATACTGCTTGCAGAAATTACCAACGGTAACTTCGACGAAACAGATAGAAGCAAGCCTGAGTTTGGTTGGTCAACCCGTGGCGCCGCTACTATCCTAAATAAAGAAGCAGTCCTCACCGAAGACTCACCATTCAATAGCAACTTCTCCCAATCTTTCATTATCCCAGAAGGCGCCAAATACCTACAATTCACCCTCAAAAACACAACACTGGGTAAAGATACTCAACAGGCGCCTGGTGATGCCTTCGAGGTAGCATTACTCGACGCACTAACCAAACAATCTCTAGTCAATACAGTCACAGGGCTAACCAAAACTGACTCATTACTCAACATCCAACACGATGGCAAAGCTTATACCAGCAGCAAAGTAAAATTAGTTAACACCACACTAAATAGCACTCTCGCCCTCAACCAACCACTCACATTTAGGGTTGACTTAACAGGAGTACAAGCAGGTACAGCAGCAACGCTCTACTTTGACTTACTCGGTTTCGGCGCCCGTGATGCTAAAGTCGTCCTCGACAACGTAATGCTACTCAACAATGATTTGACCGCACCAGTTGCGAATAACGACACAGCAAGCACTGACCAAACCAAACCAGTAATTATCAACCCAATCGCCAATGATATAGGAACAACTATTAACCCAACAACCCTAACGATTAGCACCAACCCAACCAACGGCACAATCATACTCAACTCAGACGGTACAATTACATATACCCCCAACACTACATTTGTTGGAACTGACACCTTCACCTACACAGTATTAGATAGCGATGGCTTAACATCCAATGAAGCTACTGTCAATATCACGGTAAATAATATTGCCCCAACCATAACGGCAATTACAGGTGACACCACCACAACCGAAGGTACAACAACCAGCTTTACCGCTACTGCCAGCGACCCAGGTGACACCCTCACCTACATCTGGAACTTTGGTGATGGTAGTAAGATTGTCACAGGTCAAACCGTCAACCATACATATGTAGATAACGGCGCCTACACTGCAACCCTCACCGTTACCGACAGCAAAGGTGTAAACAGCTTCCAAACCCTCTTAGTCACAGTCAATAATGTGGCGCCAGTCGTTAATGCAGGCAGTGACCAAACTATTAATGAAGGACAAAGCGTAACATTTAATGGCGCCTTTACTGACCTTGGTATATTAGACACCCATACTATTACATGGGACTTCGGTGATGGTGCAACTGCTACCAACATCCTCAACCCAACCCATATCTATAATCAGAATGGTGTTTACACAGCCAAACTAACTATTACAGATTCGGATGGTGCAGTTACAACCGATACTGTTAAGGTTACAGTACTCAATGTGGCGCCAGTCGTTAATGCAGGTAGTGACAAAACTATTAATGAAGGTCAAGCTATAACCTTCAACGGCGCCTTCACTGAAGAAGGTATATTAGATACTCACACCATTACTTGGGACTTTGGCGATGGTACAACTGCAACTAATGTACTCAATCCAACTCATACTTATGCCAATAATGGAGAGTACACCGCCACCCTCACAGTCCGTGATTCGGATGGTGCTGTAACTTCTGACACCCTTACTGTCACCGTCAACAACGTTGCACCCACAATTACCCAACTCACGGGCACAACAGAAGTGGCAGAAGGTACACCAGCAACATTCAGTGCGTCGGCAATTGACCCAGGAAACGACACATTGACCTACACTTGGAACTTTGGCGATGGTTCAGACCCAGTACAAGGTAAAAATGTTAGCCACACCTTCGCTGACAATGGTATTTACACCGTCACCCTCACCGTTACCGACTCCGACGGAGCTTCCACAACTAAAACCCTGGCTACCTCGGTTCTGAATGTCGCAGCCACAGTTGATGCTGGTGCAAACCAAACCATGTACCAAAACGAACTTGTTACCTTCGATGGACAATTCACCGACCCAGGTATTTTAGATACCCATATAATCGAGTGGAACTTCGGCGATGGTAATACCACAACAGGTGTCCTCAACCCATCTCATATATATACACTAGATGGCGAATACACTGTTACCCTCACCATTACAGATAATTCGGGCGCCGTCTCTAACGACACAATGACCGTCACGGTGAAAAAACCACCCACAATTCAAGCAGGTGATATCTCAATTATCGAAGGAGATAATGGTTACAAATACGCCGTATTTACTGCTAGCTTGAGTGAAGCCAGCCTACGTACCGTAACCGCTAACTACTCTACCGCAGATGGTACAGCAACTTCTGGCAGCGATTATACCGCCACCAACGGTACAATTACCTTTGCCTCTGGGGAAATCAGCAAAACCATCGCAGTACAACTAATTGGCGATACTCTAGATGAATTCTCAGAAACCTTCTTCCTCAACTTGAGTGGTGCAATAAACGCTACCATTATTAAGAACCAAGGTGTAGCCACAATCTTAGATAACGACGAGGCGCCAACACTAGCTATAAGTGATAGAACCATCACCGAAGGCGACAATGGCACACAAATTGCCACCTTCACAGTTAGCTTGTCAGCAGCCAGCGCTAAACCAATCACCGTTAAATATGCAACAGTAGACGGTACAGCAGAAGCTGGCACTGACTACACTGCAACAAATGGCGCCATTACTTTCGCCCCAGGTGAGACAACAAAGACCGTCTCTGTACAGGTACTTGGCGATACCCAGGATGAATTTGATGAAACCTTCTTCCTCAACTTAAGCGATGCTACAAACGCTACTATCGCTCTTCATAGTGGTGTAGGCACTATCTTAGATAACGATGAGGCGCCGACACTCACAATTAACGATAGAACTATCACCGAAGGGGATAATGGCATGATGGCTGTAACCTACACTGTCAGTCTCAACACAGCTTCCGGTAAACCAGTCACAGTAGATTACACTACGGTCGATGGTACTGCAACTGCGGGTACTGACTACACCGCAACTAACGGTAAATTGACCTTTACACCAGGAGAAACCACCAAAACAATAACAGTCCAAGTACTTGGTGATAGCATCGACGAGTTTGACGAAAACTTCTCCCTGAAACTAGATGGCGCCACCAACGCGACCATTATCAAAGCGTCTGGGATGACTACTATCATTGATAACGACGCACCACCAGCCCTTATAATCAACGATAGAACCATTACCGAAGGACATAACGGAACACAAATACTCAACTTTACCGTTAGCCTCAACGCACCTTCCCAGAAACCAATCAGCGTCAAATATGCTACCGCCAATGGTACAGCAACTGCTGGAAGTGATTATACAGCAACAAGCGGCATCCTCACCTTTGCCGCTGGTGAAACCACCAAAACAGTATCAGTACAAATAATTGGTGATAGATTAGACGAACAGAACGAAAACTTCTTCGTCAACCTATTCGATGCTATCAACGCCAACATTACTGACAATACTGGTGTGGGTACGATTATCGATGATGATGAATCACCAACACTAACTGTTGCTGCCGTACCAGGCGAATTGTGGCCACCTAACCACAAAATGGTTGAAGTTAAGGTCAACGTCAATGTTCGCGATGACTTTGATGCTAACCCCACCGTTAGACTCCTATCAATTACTAGCAACGAACCTACTAATGGTTCTGGTGATGGCAATACCACTGGCGATATAGAAATTAGACCTGATGGACGCATCTTCCTACGCGCGGAACGTTCGGGCAATGGTAACGGTCGTATCTACACCTTGACCTATAGTGCAACCGATAGCGCTGGCAACGTCACTATCTCAACCACACAGGTGCGTGTACCCAAAAATCAAGGCAAATAAACAACGCGCGGTCTTAAGTTGGAGGAATGTTGTATTTATTTTCTCCAACTCCTTCCTTCTTCTGGCTTATATTTCAATGTTTTTCCATGTGTGTACATGTATGAGCATTCACCTTTCAAATTCCAATAAAACACAGCCAATACTTATCAACTTTAAAGGTAGGTATTGGCTTTTAAGCTTTCTGGAAGTAGTGGTATGCTCACTTGTTTGGGCACCCAAAATTCAAAAGTACTACTGATACTATTTCCCTAAAAAAAAGGAGGCGTACTGGGTAAGTTTTGAGCGCAGGCGCCTGGGTTACGAGACCAAGGCGAGCGCGTACAAATAATTCCAACAGTTATGCTCCTCTATCTTCAATAATCTGTGTTTTATTTACTAATGTATCTAACAGGACGTAAGCGGTACTGCCCCACAATTTGAACATCAAGTTCATATTTGTCTTTTAGCCCTCGACGCTCCAAGGCTTTTTTAATTGCAACAGAAGCTGCCATAATTTGCTCGACTCGCTTTGTATGTGATACGCTATCGGCATGATAGCGATAGTAGTAAAGAGGTTTTTTTATGTGTTCAATTGAAGTCACTTCAGATAGTCGTAGGCATAAGTCGTAGTCTTGAGCTAATTCAAATTCTTCATTTAAGCCGCCTACTTTAAGATACACTTCTCGACGCAGTAACCGAAAGTGGAAAATCATAAAGTCAACCAACAATCGGTCAAATGAATAAGGAATACGACAACGTGCCCCATCAGAAATAATTTGCTCGTGTTCGTTAATGACCTGATAACTGGTATATACTAATCCAACTTCCTTACATTCATCTAATATAGCTGCTGTTTCTTGCAACGCAGTTGGCGCCAGTATATCATCACTATCTACCCATCCAAAATACGGGCAAGTAGTTTCCTTGATTGCAGCGATTAGAGAACGTGCTCGTCCCTGATGGTCTGCTGCGATGACACGCACCCTTGGGTCATAAGACGCATATTGCAGAGCAATTTCTACAGAACCATCAGTAGAACCATCATCCCAAATCAGCAGTTCAAATGGAGGACGAGTTTGAGCCAAGACACTTTTGATTGCCTTCTCCAGATAGCGTTCTCGGTTGTAAACCGTCATGATGATAGAAATAGAGTTTTCCATCGTAGTTTTTGTTTTAGTACAAACTGTAATTTATTTATTTTTATCAACACAACGTGATTATTAATAACAGTGGTATTACTGGGATGAAAGCCGAATTAATTACATACAATTGTGTACAAGTATTGTTTTTCGCGCCTCAAACAAGCAGAGTATAAAAGAGGAACGTGGCCGGGTGGACAACAAAGAATATCACCAATGTTACAGTATTAACACGCAAGCCACAAATATCCTCACTACTAAAATAAGTATGGTTGCTGTTGCCATTAATACTTGAATTAAGCCATGATGCGGGAGGCTAACTCTACCCACTTCCTACCCACAAGGTGCTTTACCACTCGCTATGGCTTCCGTTATCCAAATTGGCAACAAAAAAATACAACCAGCAGAATTACCCCACTTGCTAGCTGGGCATAAAATATTACATATACTCCAACGTGAAGTAATTATCGATAAAGCCATTGCGACTATCGAATTAACTCCCGAAGAGAAAGCCACAACAATAGAGCAATTCTGCCAACAGAATAAGCTTACTGCAAAAGAAGCGATAACAGCAGCACAAAAACAACTGTGTATAACTTCGCAGCAATTTGAAGCCATCGCCACAAGGGAATTGCGGGTAGAAAAATTCAAAATCGCCACATGGGGCAACAAACTTGAACAATATTTTCTCCAATGTAAATCCCAGCTTGATAAAGTTGTTTACTCCCTCCTCCGCACTGACAGCAGCGAAATAGCACAGGAATTATTCTTCCGCATTCAAGATGGTGATGCCACATTCGCTGACTGTGCAAAAGAATATTCACAAGGCGCCGAAGCACAAACAGGTGGATTGATTGGTCCTGTTCCCATATCCCAAGCCCATCCAGCAATAGCACAGAAGTTGGGTACATCCAAGCCAGGGCAAGTGTTACCACCAATGAAGTTAGAAAACTGGTACGTAATTGTACGCCTCGAAAAGTTAATTGGGGCACAGTTAGATGATGCTATGAAAGCCACCCTCCTCAACCATCTATTTGAACAATGGTTGGCTGAACAAATCCAAAACACACCAATTTCTCTTGTTAATGATAATCCCCATAGCACGAATACACTCGCACCAGCCCTTGTAATGTCATGACCACTAGTACTAACATCTACTACGAATTTCTAGCCAAAACCCCACCGTTTGACAAGCTCTCTCCAACGGTACTTGAGCGCATTGTAAATTTAATTGAGCCATTACGTTATCGAATGGGGCAGGCAATTTTAGTCAAAGATAACCTGCCTGCTAACATTTATATTATCTACTCAGGACAAGCACGCTTATTGGGATATCAACCCAGTATAGAGGCGCCACAAACATTGTCTCGATTAGAACCAGGTGAAGTCAGCGGCGCCGCTAGTATTATAAGAAATGTACCATGCGAAACAGTTATTGCATCAGTCGAATCAGTTTGTCTTACTCTCAAAGTACCAGACTTTCTAGAATTATTAAGTAAACAACCCGACATTGCTACATATTTTCGCAACTCTATAAATTTAATAGAAATATACGACTTGATAGGCGCCGAACTTAATCGTAGAGGTAAAGTTGTTCATGACTTAAAAGAATTAGCAATTGAAGCATTAAATCATGCTACTATTTTAAACTTACCATCTGGTAAAACCCCACTGGATCAAATCGACCCCAATCTACTATGGTTTGTTAGCAGTGATGGTAGTAACTACCCAGTTGGTAGTATTATTAATCCTAGTAATGGGGATGATATTCAATCTACTGGTAAGGGAATTCGTCTCATCGGGTTTGCTGACCATACATTATCATTTGAGCAACCCACAACTACAGATACTCTTGCAATACCAACCAATTCTAATGCTTGGGAAAGTGTACCATTCGCACCAGAGAAACCAGAAGTAGCAGAATCAACCAACAAGCAACAAACCAAATATCCCTACGTTCATGGTAGAGGGCCAGTTGATGCAACACTTGCTTGTTTCCAAATGCTATCGCAATATTGGAACACACCGTGGAAGAAGGATGTACTACTTCGCGCGCTAGTCAACAATCACCAACGAACTGGTAAAATATCAATTGAAATATGTGGCGCCGTTGCTGAATTGATGGGGTTGAAAGTACAGCTAGCGGAAGTACCCGCAGTCGCAGTATCCAAACTCCCTACACCAGTATTAATTCCTTGGCAAGACAGCTTTGCAATTGTTTACCATGCCACTGAAAAAGAATTAGTACTCGCTATCCCCGAACAGGGAATCGTTCGTAAAAAACCTGCTGCTTTTGTCGATATCTGGGGTGAAGAAGGGCAAGTACTCCTTATACAATCTACACCAGAAACACCAAAGAAGCGATTTAATCTAAGCTGGTTTTTACCAGCAATCAAAAAACATAAAACTGTATTAATCGAAGTATTTATAGCATCATTATTTGTACAATTATTAGGACTCGCTAACCCACTCGTTACCCAAGTAATTATTGATAAAGTAATTATTCAAAATGGAGTCAACACACTCAACGTATTGGGATTTGTGTTGATAGCTATGGCAATCATCGAGGGAATAATTACCTGGTTGCGTACTAACCTATTTGTAGATACCACCAACCGCATCGATTTATCCTTGGGTAGTGAAGTCATCGACCATTTATTAAGATTACCACTACGCTACTTCGAGAAACGACCAGTAGGGGAAATATCATCAAGGATTAACGAACTAGAGAATATACGCTCCTTCCTCACAGGTACAGCCCTGACGGTAGTCCTAGATGCTATATTCTCGGTAATCTATATTGTAGTGATGATATTTTACAGTTGGTTACTTACCATAGTAGCATTAGCAACTGTACCATTATTTGCCTTATTAACATTTATATTTGCTCCAATTATTCGCAGTCAAACTCGTACTAAAGCTGAACGTAATGCGGAAACACAATCATATTTAGTTGAAGTAGTATCTGGTATTCAAACAGTCAAAGCACAGAATATTGAATTAAATTCAAGATGGCAGTGGCAACAACGCTATAGTAAATATATCAGTGCCAGCTTTGATAATGTACTCACATCTAATACAGCAGGTTCATTATCTAACTTCCTCAATAAATTATCCAGTTTACTTTTATTATGGGTAGGCGCCTATTTAGTATTGCAGCAGGAAATCACATTAGGAGAATTAATCGCATTTAGGATTATTGCTGGCTATGTAACTAGTCCACTATTACGATTAATCCAACTGTGGCAGAACTTTCAAGAAACTGCATTATCATTGGAACGATTAGCTGACATTCTCGACACACCCCAAGAAAGCGAATTGGCTGGTAGAAATAATATACCAATGCCAGCAATTCAAGGACAAATCAAATATGAAAACGTCACCTTCTCGTTTGCTAAATCCCCCAACCCACAATTAAATAGCGTATCAATAGAAATTCCCAAAGGTTCGTTTGTTGGGGTAGTCGGACAAAGTGGCGCCGGAAAAAGTACTTTAACTAAATTAATTCCCCGACTATACGAACTCGATGCGGGAAGAATTCTCATCGATGGGTACGACATTAGCAAAGTGGAATTATATTCCCTACGTCAACAAATCGGGATGGTACTGCAAGATACTCTCTTGTTTGATACCACCGTCCAAGAAAATATTGCTCTTACCATACCAAATGCAACACCAGAAGAAATTGTTGAAGCAGCCAAAATAGCTTGTGCCCACGACTTTATCATGAACCTGCCCAATGGCTATAACACGCGCGTTGGTGAAAGAGGTTCAGCATTATCAGGTGGACAAAGACAGAGAATGGCAATCGCGCGCACGGTACTGCAAAACCCACCGCTGTTAATTATGGACGAAGCAACCAGCGCACTTGATTATGCTACCGAACGACAAGTTTGTTCAAACCTACAAGCTGCATTTAGAGGCAGGACAGTGCTATTCATTACGCACCGTCTCGCAACTATTAAGAATGCTGACATTATCTTAATGATGAGTCAAGGAAAGGTAGCGGAACAAGGCACTCACAACGAATTAATGGCAATGAAGGGATTGTATTACTGTCTCTATCAGCAACAAGAAGCATCTGGGGGATAAAACAATTAAAAACACTCGTGTTTATAGTAAAAAAATCAGTAACTACTAATTATATATATCAATCAGTAATTATCGATTAACAATTCTCTAATTGTCAAACAATATTCACACTTTTAATTATACAAACTAATTATGAATAATAATAATAATAATGGTAACGGTAATAATGGTAATGGCAGTTATTCTGATAATGGTAATGGTCACAACGATAATGTCCATCCTCAAATACCATCGGCAGTTTCAAGAGAACAATTAGAAAAGCTTGTATCAGAACCCTCATCAGAAGAAATTCAACCCAAACCACCTAACCATGCACCTAGATATATTCCCAAGTTTGAACAACCTGTAATATTAAAACAACCTCGTAAATGGTCAAGGTTAATATTATGGTTATTAATGCTAACTACTACTGGTACAATTATATGGGCTAACATTGCTAAAATTGAAGAAGCTGTATCCGCAACTGGTAAACTCGAAGCAAGTGGCGCCACTAAAGATGTACAAGCACCAGTGGGTGGAGTAGTCAAAGATATTCACGTCAAAGATGGTACTCTAGTAAAAGAGGGAGAACGCCTCATTACATTTGATAATACTACTGCCAAAGCTCAACTAGAATCATTCCAGAAAGTACGCACTTCTCTTGTACAAGAAAATAGCTTTTATTCTGCACAATTGCGTGGCGCCAACGTTGATGTCACCTCATTACAAGTACCTGCATCAATGATAGACTTAACTAAAAGTCGTGCTGCATTGGTAGCAGAAAATCAAATGTACCGTACCCACTTGGATGGTGGTTCCACAGGTAAATTATCCATTGACCAAAGGGAACGTATTGCATCAAGCCAAATTGAATTAGACGCGCGTGTAAATGCATCACAATCTCTAATCGAGCAACTCAAACGCCAAGTCGAACAAACAGATATTAAGATTGCCTCTACCAAAGATACTCTCAAAATGAACCAGGGCATTCTTAATAATATTACTGGATTAGAAAAACAAGGTGCAATATCCCAAATTCAATTACTCAAACAACAAGAAGAAGTACGTAACGCACAATCTCAGCTTGACCAACTTAGCCAGGAAAAAGCTAGATTAAAAGCAGAAATAGCAGGTGGACAAGCTAAATTACAAAACACTGTAGCGGTATCTCGCAAAGACTGGCTTGATAAAATAGCAGATAATAATAAACGTATTGCAGAAATTGATAGTCAACTTACTAAAGCAATTGTCGAAAATAATAAAAGGATTGCTGAGACTGATTCACAGATTAGCCAAACCCAAATGAATTTGAAGTATCAGGAAATTAAGGCGCCTGTTGCTGGTAAAGTATTTGAGTTAAAAGCACACACACCAGGATTTGTAGCATCATCAACCGAACCCATATTAAAGATAGTCCCCACTGATAAACTAATCGCTAAAGTCTATATCACCAACAAAGATATTGGTTTTGTCAAAGAGGGTATGACTGTTGATGTGCGTATTGACTCATTCCCATTTAGCGAATTTGGAGATATCAAAGGTAAGCTGGTGTCAATTGGTTCGGATGCACTACCACCCGACCAAATATACCCATTCTACAGATTCCCTGCGAAGGTGGAACTCGATAGTCAGCAGTTAAATGTTAATGGACGTAATATCGCGTTGCAGTCGGGGATGGGAATTAATACTAATATACTGATACGTGAGCGCACTGTCATGTCTATATTTACAGATATGTTTAGCAATAGCGTAGAAAGCTTGAAAAATGTTAGGTAATGCGGGTGAGGGTTAAATTATACTAACCTTTCTCACCAAAAACCTTATAAGCTTTTGACCTTAGTTCGCGCACTTAGCATTATTCCCCAATTTGTCGATAGACAAACAAGCAATAACAGTACATTTGTAGTTATATATAATACATTAACCACTGGTGTAAATTAGATGTCAGTTAGGTGATACCTAAGTTAAACCTAACTTGCACACTAAAGAGCAAAAAGTCGCTCAGGACAAGTGAATTAGTAATGCAATTGACTATTTTAATTGAAATATCGCTTTCTAGCAGAACCTTTATACTAACAGGTAGATTAACCTAAGTTAAACTATAGTGACACTTAACTTATACCACTCCAATCTGTAAAGCTATATCCAAAATCGCTGTATTCCTCTCTGCCATTACGTTTGCGGTCATTCAAGCCAATACTGTGCCATACTTCACTGTCTTTATAGTCATAAAGCTAGACAAGGTATGTTAAACAGGGTCACTTAAACTATCACTCCAATGTCAACAAGCAAAGCTTATTGGGAACAATTTCAATACTAGTAGTATCATTAGCTAGCATCAAATCATTTTAAAATATTGTCAACCACCTTTAATCATTGAAACGCACCCCTAAATCAACACCAAGAGCCTTTTCAATACCGCGCAGGCTATCTTCAGAAATCCACTGCCTTTTTCCTTGCTCAATTTGATACCAGTAAGCCGTTGAAATTCCAGCCAGTGTCGCTAAAACCTGCACTGACCTACCATCTTTTTCCCTTGCCTCCTTAATTTTTTGAGACAGGTCTGGAACCGTGGCTTTTATTTGCCTAACAACATTCATCAACATCGATGGATAACGCCTCCATAATTGTAGACTTGTTTTCTATTTATTTACTATACACCAGTTGACAACTATAGTATATAACACTAGTATAAAAGTTAGATATAGAGAAGGCGCCCCCGACTACCAATCTGAAGCGCCTCTCTTATCCCTAAACACATAGGAATACATTGATTATGACTCAAAAAACGATTGAGCCTCAATTTTCGATGCAATTCGACGAACAGTGCAATTGTGTCAAAAAATCCAATGAACTGGCGCCACCTTACGAGATAGACAGTGTTTACGATAAAGATTTTGGCAAATTGTACCGTGTTTGGAAGAGTTATCGCCTGCTTGGAACTTTTTACTCTTCGCTAGACGGGAAGTGGATAGCGCAACCTTTATATGCCACCGTCAACGGTAGATTCAGCACCAGCAACCAAGTAATCCTGCTGATTATTGCGATTGATTCAAATCCGCAATTGCAACAAACTGCTTAAGATTTCCCATCACTCAAGAGACGTGTAGACGCACGTCTCTTTCTTTGCTTTCTTGCAGCGTAATGAAGGAGTCTCACTCCGCATTCCTAAGTGACCACTATTGAATGCGGGTGTACGCATTATATACGCTCCTCCTCGCTTTCATGGCAGTCCAAAACACATAGCTCACGGAGCATTTATCATTATGGCACTCTTAGAAATAGCCTCGGTTGTTGAACAAATAGAATCGGAAATTGAAGTAGATACTACTGGGAGAGGAAAAGCTAGTATTCGCGCGACAGGAAGACTAGCAGGCGTGAGTGATATGGCATTAAGGAAAGCATTTAATAGTGCGAACCATTCACCATCAGAATTAGCGAAAAAGCTTATTCAGCAAGGCTTTGAGTGTGCGAACCTGACTGATTGGTGTTCCCGTGGGATTCCAGATATTGCCCGAAGCGATAATCCTTGAATACTATGCACTTGACGGTGCGATTCGTTCTTGAGTGAAATCGCAAGAATCCTTAGCAAATAAGGATTCGAGGTATAACTCAAGCAGTGAAATATAATCTCACGATTATACACTGAACTCTTAATCCGATGCAGGTGCAAACCCTGCTAGCGAGGTTCGCGCTAACTCCCAACCTGCCCACAGTGAGTATACTCGGTTTATACAGGCTGAAGCTGGGAACAGGGCACAATCAGACGGCTGTTATGGGCTGACACTGGTGCTAATGGGGAGTCCCCACGATGAAACAGAGCCTAAAAAAGTGTCTTACGCGTAAGCGGGGCATAACAACAAAACCCCGACTTTATCAGAGCTAATCCCTATAACATAATCGTCAATATAGTTATAAGAACCAGGGGTCTGATAGGCAAAGTGGCTACATCTAAAGGGATAAAGAGTCGATTAAGGGAACGAATAAAAACGTTTTGAGAGTCTAAGAAAAGTCGATTCTTAGTAGGTATTACGAGATACGGAAATCTCTCTAAACGGGTAGGATGCTGCGGTGCGACGTGAAGTTGTATGAGGTAGAAATACCGAATTGGATTGGAGAACCGACTCTCCCCAAGGAGCAGTAACTTGGTTCCTACGTAAAAGGGGTTACTGACCCCGGTCACGATAAAACTGGTAACGGTGATATCGGAATGCAGACCACGAAAGCCACACGGTGATTAGTCACCTAACCGAAGTCACGGTAACCAAGTGTTGGCAAGGGAAAGATGTGATTGGGTTAGCGATAGCAAACCGTGACTGCTTCGTCATCCTACATATATGGGTGAAAATCGCACCATGCGATATATGACTTGACTACACCCATAGCCAAAAGGCAAGGAGGTTGGGATATTATGACGCTGTGTAATATCCGACTGCCATTACACCTCCCGGAGTAACGACGGAACCCAACACATTACATATCCAACATACAAAACATGGTAAGCCCAAATTGGTCTTGTGGTATTTAATACCCAAGTATTGATGCCGTAAGGCAAAAAGATGCCAAGGGGGGTAAAGGAGGATGAAAAAAGCGAAAGCTCCTTTGTAATGAAGGAGATATGGGTTGAGGAAACAACATCACCCAACGTTGAAAATACGGCAAACTTTCATCTGGTCTTGGACGAAAATGAAACATTAGTAAGAAGTAAAAGCACTTTTATGAGCAATGGACTTGGCAACAAGATTGCGGTAGAAGGCGTTATTAAATCATGGGCTGACATTAATTGGAAGACCGTGACCCGTAACGTAAAGAAACTGAGGATGAGAATTTTTCGTGCTACCCAATTAGGCAAACTGCGTAAAGCCAAAAGCCTGATGAAGCTGATGCTTCGGAGTATTTCAAATATACTTCTTGCTATCAGAAAAGTGACACAAGTTAATCAAGGTAAAAAAACTGCTGGGATAGATGGCTTTATTGCTATTACGCCTCATGAAAGAGTCAAATTAATTGACAAAGTTATGACGCATAAAGCCGAGGATATATTACCTGCAAAAAGGATATATATTCCCAAGGCAAAAGGCAAACTTAGACCGCTCTCAATTCCCACCATTATTGATAGGGTAAAACAGGGAGTTGTTCTAAACGCTTGGGAACCTTTCTTTGAAACTACTTTTGAGCCACACAGCTACGGTTTTAGACCGGGCGTGCGATTCGTTGGGTATAAACTAACCCTGAAAAGGGTGGAGGACTACCCACAAAGTTACTTAGTAGCTTTGACAATTTGATAGTCATATGGGTGAAAGTATTGACTTAAGTCCCATCCTCCAGGTGCAGGAGTGAAAGCACACAGAGCGCAGTCTCGAACTGTGTCCCCCAAGGTAGCTCCTCACGCCATCAATCCTTGAAGCGGGGGTGAAAGGTGTTAAATACTAGAAGCCTAATCTGGTATACATCAAGCAAGAGTTCATGAGTAGGAATACGAAGGTATGTTTGAACCATCGTCATGAATAACCAGCGCAATAAGGCTGTTTACGCTGGGAGTCTCAAAAGAGCAGGGATAATGGGGAGTTGGCAAGGTCCTGGGTGTCCAACAAGCACTTCCTCTAAACCCGGTGGATAGTACCGCTCTAAAAACTCTAACAATGACTGTCAGAAACGAAGTAACCTCTCGTATGTTCTCAGTCCTTATGGCTGAGTAGGTGCTAACCAATACTACGAGTAGGCAAGATTGGTTCAGAAGCAAACGCCTGACTGTAATGGTAAGGATATGCAGACAGAATCACGATGATTTGGAAGATGAAGTTTCCAGTAGCAGTAAATATGTCTAATACGAGTTTCAAGACAGGGCGTGGAATGGCGCTCTATTAACTGGCGAAAGCTGGAGCGTAGGGTGTATAAGCTGCAACAGAGAATTTATCGAGCCTCTCAACGTGGCGATGTAAAAGCATACCGCAGGCTCCAAAAAACGTTGATGAATTCCTGGTCAGCAAGAGTGTTAGCGGTTCGTAGAGTTACCCAGGATAATAGAGGAAAAAAGACGGCAGGTGTGGATGGCGTTAAATCGCTGACCCCAAAGCAACGTTTAACTCTAATCAATCAACTAAAACTGGGTTCTAAGGTTAGTCCAACTAGGCGTGTATGGATTCCCAAGCCTGGGAAGAATGAAAAACGACCTTTAGGTATACCTACAATGAAAGACCGCGCCTTGCAAACGCTTGCCCTTATCGCCTTAGAACCAGAATGGGAAGCGCGATTTGAACCGAACTCATATGGGTTCAGAGCCGGAAGGTCATGTCATGATGCAATCGAGGCAATTTTTAACTGCATTAGATACAAACCAAAATTTGTGTTGGATGCCGACATATCGAAATGTTTCGACAAAATCAACCATTCAGCACTGCTTAACAAATTAAATACATCCCCCACCATCCGCCGTCAAGTACGTGCGTGGTTAAAAGCGGGGGTGATGGATAATAAGCAGTTATTTCCAACATCTGAGGGAACACCACAAGGCGGTACTATTTCACCGCTTTTGGCAAATATTGCCCTCCACGGGATGGAAAACCGAATTAAACAAGCCTTTCCCAAGGGTACAATCCAACAAAAAGGCAAATATTCTGGCTATCAACCAGGAGCTACATTAATTCGCTATGCCGACGACTTTGTGATTCTCCACGAAGACATAACCGTTGTTACCAGATGCCAGGAAATAATAGAAGAATGGTTAAACGACTATGGCTTGGAATTAAAACCTAGTAAAACAAGGCTGACACATACCCTATCAACATTTGAAGGGCAAAAACCAGGGTTTGATTTCCTTGGTTTCAATATACGTCAGTTTCCTAAAGGGAAACACCATACAGGTAAAAATACCAAAGGAGAAAAACTCGGTTTTAAAACCATCATCACCCCAAGTCAAGAAAAAGTTAAGGCACATTATGACCATTTAGCACATGTAATTGATGCCCATAAAGCAGCACCGCAAGCGGCGCTCATCAAACAATTAAACCCGATTATCCGGGGTTGGGCTAATTACTACTCTACTGTCATAAGCAAGGAAATCTATGCATTTTTAGATAACCTGGTGTACCTAAAACTTGTCTCTTGGGCAAAATTCCGTCACCCCAAAAAATCATGCACATGGGTGTCAAAAAAATATTGGCACTCAATAGATGGTGATAATTGGGTATTCGCAACCAAGGAAGCAGGGGAAAACCCACTGAGGTTACTTGACCATACGCGCACTAAAATAGTGCGTCAT
Source organism: Calothrix sp. NIES-4105 (assembly GCF_002368415.1). Classification (GTDB taxonomy): domain Bacteria; phylum Cyanobacteriota; class Cyanobacteriia; order Cyanobacteriales; family Nostocaceae; genus Dulcicalothrix. The sequence continues at coordinate 30,667 of NZ_AP018293.1, read as the reverse complement.
ATAAAAGTCAAAGGCGAATCATCCCCATACGACGGTAATTTGGTTTACTGGAGTACAAGAATGGGCAACAACCCAGAAATGCCATCTAGGGTGGCTTCACTCTTAAAATGGCAAAAAGGAAAGTGTGCCCACTGTGGTCTGTTTTTTCGTGAAAACGATGTGATGGAAATTGACCATATCATCCCCAAATCGAGAGGTGGTAAGGATGAATATAAAAATTGGCAACTTCTACACAGGCACTGCCACGACACAAAGACGGCTTTAGATAGCAGTCCTGGCAATAAATCCGGCTGTAATAGTGCCGAGCCTAAACCACCCTCCAAGCTTACTTGGTTTTGGGAGGAGGATATGTTGGTTATGAGGTATGTGTGACAAACACCAAATTATTGAGGAGCCGTGTGAATCTAAAGGTTCAAGCACGGTTTTGAAGAGCAGTGGCTCTCGTGAGGGAGTCGCTGACTTTACTCGTTCGGCACACGATGCCCAACAGCAGGTTGCACAAAACATGAAAGCTAGCGCAAATGGAATATCTAAACGGGTTATAGAACTCGATATAGAGAAGTGCGTGCGCCGTGACAGTTAATACGGTATCCCCAACCCAAAGTTGGGAGAGAATAAGGAGATAGTCTCTAGGTCAACCAACTAACCTGGAGTCGAAAGACAAAGGGGACAACAGCATGTTGGTAAAGCCGGGAATAGAGAGAAGGCGTTAAAACTATTGTTCGGCAAGACCTGTGTGACACGGTGAAAGTTAAACTACTTGAAGCCCAATTCTGACGGTATACTCGATTGCCTATTCCTACAACGCCTAAAAGGAATAATCGTTTGTGTGTAGTTTTAAGCATTTGAACTATACAACTCCTTCAAACGAAGTCAGCCACCGATGAGATGGCTTAAGGAATGAATGGGACACCTAAATCACACTGATACGTACCAAGTTAATAAAGCGCGGGATGACCTACGGGGGGCGACCCCTATGGTTACAGAGTTCCCATAGTAGTCCGAGGACGGGAAAGCCGCCCACATGGCGAAGGGGAACAGGTATTCCAAAACACTTGTATCGAGAGGTACGCGAGATGCGAAACGCCGAAACGGTTTTAAGTGTAATTCGAGACAGAGGTTATCGTGGTTTACCTCTGGATGATATCTACAGGCAACTTTTCAACCCTAACCTGTACCTTCTCGCGTATAGTCGTATCTACAAAAATGATGGGGCAATGACGCAAGGAGTTACATCAGAGACTGTTGATGGGATGTCCATTAAAAAGATTGAAGACCTCATAGAGGATATTCGCTATGAACGTTTTCAATGGACACCAGTACGACGAATTAATATCCCTAAGAAAAATGGGAAAACCCGACCTTTAGGTATTCCTACTTGGAATGATAAATTGGTTCAGGAAGTAATACGTTTAATATTAGAAGCGTATTACGAACCCCAATTTTCTAACAGCAGTCACGGTTTTAGACCCAAGCGCGGATGCCACACGGCATTAACAATAATAGACCGCACTTGGCAAGGAACTAAATGGTTTATCGAAGGAGATATTCGTGGGTGTTTTGACAATATAGACCATAAAATCTTAATGTCAATCCTACGCGAGAAAATTCAAGATAACCGCTTCCTAAGATTAATTGAAAACTTGCTTAAAGCAGGTTACTGCGAGCAATGGAAATATTTTTCTACCCTTAGCGGAACGCCGCAAGGCTCGATTTTATCACCCATACTCGCAAATATCTATCTTGATAAATTAGATAAATTTATCGAGCAGATACTCATCCCAGAGTATACACGCGGCAAATGTCGGGCAGAAAATCCAGAGTACTCAAAACTTGTAAAACTAGCCTGGTACTACAGGAAAAACGGACAATTTGAGAAAGCGCGTCAACTGGAAATTAAATACCAGCACATGCCATCCAAAGACGTTCGCGACCCGGAATACAGAAGGCTAAATTACGTCCGTTATGCTGATGATTTTCTACTTGGTTTTATTGGTTCATTCACTGAAGCAGAAGCAATTAAGGAAAAAGTCAAGATATTTCTAGCCGAAAAACTTCAGTTGGAATTGTCGCCAGAAAAGACCTTAATTACTAACGCTAGGAATGAAGCAGCAAAATTTTTGGGGTACGAAATATTAGTCCAATATTCCGATGATAAGCATACCAATGGTAAACGCTCAATTAACGGAATTGTTGCACTAAGAATACCAGCCAAAGTTATAGAAGAAAAGTGTACCTTATATATGAGGAATGGTAAACCCATTCATCGTCCTGAATTAATAAATGATGATGATTTTTCTATCATCAACATTTTTCAATCAGAGTTTAGAGGGTACGTACAATTCTATAGCCTTGCTCAAAATATTGCATGGCTCCGAAAACTACAATGGGTTATGTCAACCTCATTGATGAAAACCCTTGCCTGTAAACATAAGACAAGCGTGAATAAAATTTGCGCTCGTTATATTAAGACGGTAAAACTTCCACAAGGTTTAAGAAAGTGTGTTGAAATAACCGTCCCAGTTGAGGGAAAGAAACCCTTGGTAGCTCGCTTCGGAGGAATACAATTAAAACGTAACCTAAAAGCAACCATAGAAGACTTATCAACACAAAGAAAACCCGCACCTAGAAATGAATTAATCAAGCGGCTTCTCGCGGATGAATGTGAAATCTGTGGGGCAAAAGGCAACATTGAAGTTCACCATATTCGCGCCCTTAAAGACCTCAAAATTAAGGGTAGAAAGGATTTACCGCAATGGATGCAAATTATGTCCGCACGTAAAAGGAAAACTCTCATGGTCTGCTCTCAATGCCACGACGCAATACATGCAGGTAAACCAACAGGTAAACGAGTTCCGTAAATAAGAATACTGGAGAGCCGTGTACCTGGAAACTTGTAAGCACGGTTCGGAGGGGGCTAGTTAGAAAAGGAACCAAATAAACGGAAACCTCGTTAGCTAGCTACCCACTTTCGATAGAATTTCTCATTCCTCAATTATGGAAAATCTGATAGCTCCTAAGAATCTCAAAATCGGCATATTCAGATGCCTAAAAGCAGGAACAAATCCAGAATTTCCAGAACAAGGAACATGTCAAGGGGGAGTGGTAAGTCCATTACTAGCAAACATAGCACTAAATGGAATTGAAAGTATTCACAGGCATCATAAAGATGATTGTGGAATTACGAAAAAAACCAAAGAAAAAGATATCATATACCCCAGCATAAGATATGCGGATGATATGGTAATCTTCCTAAGACCCCAAGATAAAGCAGAAGAAATACTTGAACAAATTAACGAATTTCTAGCAAAAAGAGGAATGAAAATAAGTGAGAAAAAGACAAAAGTAACACGCACGACAGACGGATTTGATTTCCTAGGGTGGAATTTTAAAGTCAAATCAAACGGGAAGTATCACTGCGTTCCGTCAGAAGAAAACTTTAAAAAGTTCCGAGAAAAAGTAAAATCCATTGTAAACTGCTCCAATTATGGTGCTAAGGAAAAAGCGGAAAAGCTTGCCCCAATAGTAAGAGGGTGGAGAAACTATCACAAATTTTGTGATATGTCAGGAACAAAATTCTCTTTATGGTTCATGAGTCACAGAGCATTCAAGGTATTCAATAAAGAGAAGAAACAAACAAGATACTCTACCCTAGAACTAATAAAAAAAGCCTTTCCGACTGTACCTTACTCTCTAGCAGGATACGTTAAAGTAAAAGGAAATAAATCTCCTTTCGATGGCGACGTGTGCTACTGGAGTGAAAGAAACAGTAAGATGTATGATGGCGAAAAAGCTAGATTACTAAAAAAACAAAACCATACATGTGTTCATTGCGGTATGAAATTTATGAATGATGAACACGTTCATCTGCACCACATTGATGGAAACCATAATAACTGGAAGAAAGTCAATCTTGTGGTCATTCATGAATCTTGTCACGATTACATACACATGGGCAATAGGGTTATCCCTTGAGAATATCGAGAGCCGGATGTAGCGAAAGTTACACGTCCGGATCGAACAGAGAGGTGCCCCGGATAATACCGGGCATCGACTCTATCCAGGAAAGAATTGTACGGAGCAGGCAAAATTAGCGTATAAAGCTTTCGCTACTATCGGCATCAGAACTTGGATGCAGAGAATCAAAGGTTGGGAACACTCTAGCCCACAACCACAACCACAACCACAACCACAACTTCCAACACCGACCTTGGAAGAAATCTCCACCTTGCTTGACCTAACACTTGGAAAAGCGGGACTTGACGTAAAATTAGTCGCAGGCGCCAAGCTCAACGCTATAGGTAAAAGGTATCCGCACTTGTTACCAGAAGCAGAAGAAGCAAAATCGATGCTTCTTATTCCAATGGAAGAAAAATTGTTGGCGCCGAAACAATTAGGTGAGATACTCGCAGAACGCACTGGTGATACCTGGTCGCCGCAGCGTGTTAACAAGCTTTTAACTGAACAAGGTTTTCAAGTGCGTAACCCAGAGGGTAATCCTGATTATCTTGCAACTGAAAAAGGTAAGCCATATTCACAACTGACATTAGGCACAGCGAAGGGTCGCGATAAGACAGTCCAGCACCTAAGATGGTTTGAGACGGTACTTGAAATTATGGAGGCGCCTTCTCGCGCTTCAGCACTCCCAAACGGGCAATAAGTAATTCAAATTAACTAGTACTACCCACATGGCTGGGGGAGGGCTGCCGCCCGTCCCCCATGACCCCCTCCCATTACCTATTTTTGACGCTCCCTGTCGGTCGGTCAAAAACAGGTTTATAAAAAATATCGTGTTTAAATTAAGTGTTCGGACATTTCTGCCAAAACGTCACTCGAAATATTTATTGGACAACATACGTTCCTCCATAAATTATTTAAAGCACAATACTATAAATATATACTTGTACATAACTACTTTTGTACAAAAGCACAATTATGCAAATTTACATAAATCAAAATGTACATTAATATATTTATGCTTTAGTAAAATAATACTTTAGTAAAATAATGCCTTAACACAATGCAACAATCACACATTCCCACACTTGTAACATTGGGACTAGCGGGGGGACAGGGAAAGTCTACCGTTGCTCTCATGCTTGGTCGGTATCTCGGACGTTGTGGTATTCCTGTATTATTTATCGATGCTGACCCTCAATCATCACTCACGAGTTTTCTTGGTGTTCGTGTTCAACCAAACACCCCGACACTGCTGGAGGTAATTACCCAGAGTGAAGATAAGACGCACATTGTAGACGCTATTGCACCAGTACCGAATGTACAATTGTCCAATTGTACAATTGATAACTCTAACTTGTTTTTGATACCCTCGGATGATGGACTCGAACAAGCCAATTACAAGCTTGCCAGCAGTGGGATTAGCTTATTTATATTGAGGAATCGCTTACAACCAATCGCTAGTAACTTTGGCGTAATAATAGTAGACCCTCCACCAGAAAGAAGTCATCTTGCACAAACTTCTCTCGGCGCCGGTGATAAATGGGTAATACCAGCAGAAGCTAACGTCAAGGGAGTGCAATCTCTCGTTCGTACTCTCGATTTGGTAAAGGAATTTCAGTCAGCTTTACCCTATGGTGAGTTGCTGGGAGTGGTGCCTTTCCGTGCAAAATGGACAGGCGTTAATCCCACCAAAGCAACCAAAACTAGTATCGAAACGATGGAAGAAATCGTTGGAAAAAACTTGATGTTACCTCACTTACTCGAATCGGATGTCTATAAAAATGCCATCAACCAAAGAGTATCACCTAGCGATTTAGGACAACCAGGATTGGAATATTCTATTCAAGTACTGGCACAAAAACTTAAACCAGCACTAAGAGAACAGTATGCGAAATTAATCCCAGCAGAAATTGTGTAGTTAATACACAATTGATTGTTGCCCTGCTAAATGTCATAAATTTACACTTGTACTAATAGAGGCGCCATGAGCATATTAGATGATATTCGTAATCGCAATGCACAACCGACTGTTGAACCGCGCGCTGATATATTACAAGACTCTACACCCGTCACCGATACGACAACACCCCAGGTTGAACAACCCGGAGAAGTATCGGAACTCAAGCGGTTGGAAGAATTACTGGCAAGCTTTCCAGAAATCGCCGCGCGTATACCCGTGCGGTTGGAGACTCCCATCAAAGACGAACTTGACGAATTGTGTAACCGCGAGAAAATCACCATCGAAACACTGCTTGAGGCATTTTATGTCACTTGTAAAGATAAAGACTCAACGATGCGCCAAGTTGTTAAAGAAGCCAAAAAGCGGTTGAAGAGTAGGAAAGAAGCGGGTAATATACGCTCTAGTCTCACCAAACTTAATAATTTAACTACTCGCAAAAGATAGCAACACGGATTAAGCCAAAACGTGGACATCAACCAACAAAAAGAACAATGCGCGCTTCGGCCTACCTACAAGCATTAGCAAATCTACTTATCTATTCTGTATAAGTAGATATAAGTATTACTTTCTACATGAACAAGTTATTTAGTACTGATGTACGTAGTCGTTGATTGTGATAATCTTCGTCAAATCAATGGTGCGTATCTAATATAAATTATACGTGAGGAGTAAAATCCACGGATGGCAGACGTACAAAAATATATGTTTAAGTTTCACGAAGAAATCAAGCTCAAGCGCTTCGAGGAAAATAAGGTACTTCGTGAAAAACGCGATCGCATTCTCGAACGACTCGACAGAGAATTAACAAAACTATTTGCCAAATTAGGCATCGAAGTCATCAAGTACGAGACTTTTGACCAAGGTAGTTATGCGATGGGTACTGGAACTAAACCAGTTGGTGGTCATTACGATATTGACACGGGTGTATGCTTCAAGATTTGCAAAGATGATTATCCTGACCCGGTGTTAATCAAAGAGTGGGTACTTAATGCTTTGCAGGGACACACCAAGTGGGTTGAAATCCGACGACCGTGCGTCACAGTCTTTTACCAGCAGGATGGCGAACCCATTTACCATGTTGACTTAGCAATTTACTCAGACAAAGACTGCAACCCCGACGGTAAAATGTACCTAGCTAAAGGGAAGTTAAGTTCCGCTGTAGAACATAGAATTTGGCAGGAGTCCGACCCTCTAGCTCTAATCGACCTAATTAAAAATCACTTCTCAAACGGGGATGATAATAAACAATTTCGCCGCATCATTCGCTACCTCAAGCGTTGGAAAGATGTGAAATTTTCAAGCGATGGAAATGCAGCACCGATTGGAATTGGCATTACTGTTGCAGCGTACTATTGGTTTAACCCTGTCAAAACTTACAAACCTTTTGAGAATACCTATGATTACAACGATTTAGAGGCGCTACGAAATTTCATTAGTACCATGCTCGGAAATTTTAAGCAGGTGTATTCCAACGGCGCCATCGTTGAAAGGTTGGAAGTAAAACTACCCGTCTCTCCCAGTTGTGACCTGTTTGAAAAAATGACCGATAAGCAGATGGGAGAATTTAAAGAGAAATTAGAAACTCTACTTGACGCTATTGAAGAAGCGCAACTTCATGTTGACCCAGTAGACGCTTGCTCCCTTCTTCACGAACAATTTGGAGATGACTTTCCCATACCGAGTCGCCAAGACACAGCACAGAAAAGTTCGCGACCCATTATTTCTTCTAGCGCCTCAGCTTAAATGCTAAGTACAGAAACCCAACTCCAAATTCTTGCACGCTTAACAGAGGAGGGATGCTTACTTAGGGCACGCCTCCTGACAGAAACTGAACTCAAGTCCCTCAACGCTCGCAAAATCAAGTGGGCAATCGAGGGACAAGTTACTATCATGGGTCAAGATGTGACATTATGCGTCGGAGGCGATAGTAACTTTCCCCTTTGCTTGCCGAAGATATTTCTGCATCCGCCGAATGTCCTCGGATTCATTCCGCATGTAGAGGCTGACGGATACGTTTGCTATTTGGATTCTGAAGGGTTACTACTAAATACCGAAGACCCCGCTAGTATAATTTGCGACGCAATTTCCAGAGCAGTTGACGTTTTATATGCAGGTGTCAGTGGAAACAATCAGTACGACTTTATGAATGAGTTTAGCGCTTATTGGCGGCGGATTAGTTCTAAAACAATGCTGACGTTTCTACCTTCTGATAACGTATTACGCAAAATATTTGTCTACACAGACGATAATAAATTAGAATTAATAGCTGATGAAATCAGTAGCATTAAAGCATACTTTAATACCCAAGGAACAGGACTTAACAAGCTCACACGACGCACAGCTTTGTATGTTCCCCTCCAAGACAGCACGCTCGTAATTCCGCCTAGACCCAATCAACTTTGGAACATCCAAGATATCAAAACGATTGTGCGGAAAAACTTGTCTGAAGACAATCGTCTGCGGCTTGCAGAATTAGGGAGAAAGTGGAAATCTTCTGAACTTGTCATCCTCGGTTTCCCACGTCAGAATCAAGGAATAACGCTTGTTGGGCTTTTATTTTCTGGTGTTGCAGGCGGACACCCACTTTTATCCGGAAACGCACAAAATCCACCAGAACCATTCCAAATCCAACGCTGCGACCGCGACTATTTATTACATCGGGGTGGTGGTCAAACCCAACTCGATAGAAGTCGTGTCCTTGTTGTTGGCTGCGGCGCTGTTGGCGGACACATACCCCTCGCACTTGCACAAGCAGGTATCATACACCTAACGTTGGTAGACCCCGATGTCTTGCAACCAGAAAACACCTTTCGACATGTTTTAGGCAAAAAAGGATTGTTCCAGCCCAAAGTTGCTGCCCTCAAAGAAGAACTTGAGAGTAAATATCCATACATATCAGTCACCACACACCATAAATATATACAGGAAGCGATTCGAGAAGAACTAGTTGATTTGTCAGGCTATGACCTGGCAATTTTTGCTACAGGCAATCACACTGTTGAGCTATATGCAAACCACTTACTACACCAACAAGTTAAAAGTCCTATCACTGTGTTTACTTGGTTGGAACCATATGGGATTGGGGGACATGCACTACTTACTCGCCCTGGCAAAGCAGGTTGTTTCCAATGTCTTTTTACTTCAGCGACCGATGATACCCCTCTTCGCAACCGTGCGGCGTTTGCTGATTACGGTCAATCGTTTGGTAAAGATGATTTGGGATGCGGCAGTTTATATACGCCGTATAGTGCATTAGACGCGCAAAGAACCGCAACATTAGCTGTTCAACTAGCTTTGGAAGGGTTGACCGGACGCGAGCAAGGTAGTCCTATATTGTCTTGGAAAGGAAACGATGCTAATTTTCAAGCAGCAGGGTTTCAAGTTTCATTGCGCCACCAGATGACTCCCGACCAATTAGATGTAAGCAAGTATACTTATGTAAATCTACAATGTCCGGTCTGTGGAAAATAAACACAAATGAATTCGCTTATACTTACAAAATTCGATGGAGGAAAACTTGAAATCAGCAGCCATGCACTATCGCAAATGCTGGCATACGTTCAGAACACTCGATGCAAACCCGAAGCAGGAGGAGTCTTAATCGGGCGATATATCGCTAGTAGCTTCGATATTATAATTGATGAAGTAACTGTACCGATGAAAGGTGACCGAATGCAGCGATACCGTTTCCAACGCGCTCGCAAACGCCATCAACAGGTTCTTGACCAAACATGGCTTTCTAGCGGAGGTACGAGTAATTACTTAGGAGAATGGCACACCCATCCTGAAGATGTTCCTACACCTTCAAATACTGATATCAAAAATTGGCAGCGTCACCTTAAATACGATACTTTTAACGCAGAAAATTTATTTTTCATTATTATTGGGATTCAAAACATACAAATTTGGGAAGGAAGTAAATCTAATATATCTATCACGTTAATTGGAGAGTTACAGCATATATAAAAGTAAAAAAAATTGAAAAAATTAGTATATTAACTTCATACTGCCAATAGTCCATTGGTCTTATGTTGACTCCACGTATTCATACGTATTACTATATAAATCAAATCAAAAATTAATTTTTAATTTCAACTATACAAATTTTTTCGACCAAAAACTCAACCTTATCAACTAACATTATTACTTTCAGAGTAAAACCCATAACACCTCATAACTATTTAGCAAGTGTACTGAGTAGCCAGTATTTAGATGATGAGGATAATGCTGTCATTATGATGAGAGAACTACGAGAACAAATTGAGCAAGATTTGAGAGTAGTTTATGGCAGCTATCCGCGTTTCTACTATGCTGGGTCTTACGGGAAGCGAACCATGATTAAAGCATCTTTTGACTTAGACATTGTAATTTACTTTCCACCTACGGAAAGGCGTTCACTACGGGAAATTTATAACTCGGTTCACAGAACCCTTTTAATGACAGGTTATAAAGTAAATCCCAAAACAGTTTCGTTGCAACTTCCTTATGAAGGAGGATTCCACATTGATGTTGTGCCAGGACGCGCTCAAGATTACAGTTACCGTTACGCAACTTTATATAAAAATGGTGAAGACAGTACCATGCAAACAAGTCTTAAAGTTCACATTGAAACAATACGTGATAGTGGTACGCGACCCATTATAAAACTACTTAAACTCTGGAAAGTTCGCCACTTATTAGATTGCAAAACATTTGCGCTGGAGCAAATCGCGATTCGAGCATTAAAAGGATATCGCAAAGATGATTATTCTGTATGCTTAACTCAAATTTTTGAATTTATTCGTGACAATGTATTAAATATCCGTATTGTTGACCCAGCCAATAGCAACAATATTATTGAAGTTCCCAGAGAAACACGTTTTTTACTGCATCAAGCAGCCATAAATTCTTTGAATGCAAATTACTGGTCTTCTGTAGTATGGTAAACAACTTAATAAATGCCTAATTAAAAACCAAAATTATACTTGGTATTAAAAATTTGGTTTTTGCTGTCATAAACATATTAAGTAGCCTATGCTTCTTTAGGCCAGACAACACATTCTTCGCCCACATACGCTGCTGCTAAATCAATCGCCCAGTCGTATCGCCGATGAAAATTCCACGCAATTACTGGTGGATGGATATTTTCCGATATTTGCTGCCCGATATGGAACGCAAGCGATACTGGTCCAGAATAGAATAAATGAACTCTCTTTGCATTGGGGATTCGCTGGGTGATTAAATCCATCGTTCGTCGAAACACCCGCCCGTATTCGCGCGTCTGATTTGAGCTACGCACAATACTTCTTTCAGGGTTTGGTAAAGTCAAATCAACTTCGACCGCATCCGACGGTGTAACTATGCGGGTTTGTTCGGCTAAAACAGCATAACTTACAGATACGCGAATTACAACATCGCCGTTGTGAGGTAGCGGTGCATCAGGTAGCCCAGTTACATTTAGCGGTGGAAACTCTTCTTCGTCTGAACCTGGCCACGACCATGTATTCGAGCCAGGGCTGGGATGAAAGTCGAAAAACCGCACTGGCTGGCGGTCTGTTATAAGATGACCGACTAAAATAGCCAAGGGAATATGCACTATCCCGTGGAAAACCAGTTCTGCGTCACCGCGCCGTGCCAGCGCTCCAAATAACGCACCTTGCGGTTGGGTTAAGCGCTGCACGGCAATTTCGGGACTAGTAAATACTCCGGCGGATACCAAATCGGTGAAATCCAGCACAGCAGTTTCTACCTCACGCCCCCCCAAGTCATCCCCAAAACTTTTAATTACTTCATCTGCTGCAATTGGACGCAAGGATTTGGCACATAGTATTAACAACGGCGCGGCTTCACGGGTGTGGGCAAGCTTAACTGTTGTAAGCGGTGGAATTGGTCGCGAATGTAACAACCCAATCGCAAAGGCAGCCGCAGCATTGGCAGCATAAACGTGCCAATTATCGTTTTTTTGGGCATCGGCAAAATCGCTGATACCCCGGATTTCTAGAAAACGAGGGGGATTAGTATGGCTTGTTGCCGCCCGTGCTACTCCAGCACCCTCCATTGCGACAGCAAGCAACTTAGGACAATCCCGGAGTAACCGTGGTAGAGTTTCTGCGTCCGCGATTACTTTTTCGCCACTGGCAATCGGACCAAAATGTACATTTGGTAAGGAATTTTCTACTTGTACGGTACCTGGACGTACTACACGAATCTGCCCCTTCCACTCAGAAGCTTCGTAGGCATACGCTCGACCGAAAAGCAGTCGGTCGCACGGAAACTGTTCGGGTCGTTGCTGGTTTCCTTCATCTGTTAATTTCGCCATCTCATAGTAGTGGCAAAACTGCGATACAACAACATCCCCCAGGTCAACTTTCTCACGCACGCCGCCAGCGATTCCTACCATCATTAAATTTTTTGTTTCCCATCGCTGGAGCAGTCGAGTTGTTGCTACAGCAGCCGAGTTGTTACCCATATTCAGCAATCCAACAAGAACTACTGTGTAATATTCATCAGAACCTGGAATGTTAACCCGTCCATAGTAATATGTAAGCGGGTCGAAGTCATCCTGCACTATCTCACAAGTATCAAGGCGTTCGCGTACTGCGTCCCGCTCAACCCTTAGCGCTGTAATAATCGCAAAATCAACCGAGTTATTTTTCATAGTTACCTGGGACGCCGCAACTTAATAGTTTAGCCAATTTAATTCAAGATTTTGACAATTCTAAACTACTTTTTCTTGTTTTGTGTAATTATAATTATTTAATCTTTACAAATGTTAGTGATTTTCTAAACCGCCACACTTTTTTATTATCAATTAGAGCCATAAAAAATACTCCATAACCCTATACAAATAAACTTTTTGCGGGTAATAATATAAAAAAGTTTAAAAACACACACTCTTTTGACTATGGATGAATATTCTTGATAGCATTATTTCATTGCTTGTAATACAGTAAATCTAAGTAAGCTAACATTAGATAATAGTGAAAAAATATGACAGATAATCAACAAATGCTCGAAGTTTATCTCCAAGAATACGAAAAATTAAAAGACGAGCAAACACAGCGAATTGGCTTTCGAGACAACCTACTTTACGTAACACTTGGAGTTTTTGGAACAGTCATCACTTTTGCTATTTCTAATAAAGCTAATTATTATGCACTTCTTGTTATTCCTTGGATTTGCCTAATCCTCGGTTGGACTTACCTTGTTAACGATGAAAAAATCACGGCAATTGGTAGATATATTCGCCTAAATCTAGCTCCAAAAATCAAAGAACATACTGGTCACACAGATAGTGAATCTATCTTTGGTTGGGAAATAGCACATCGCAGCGATAATCGTCGAAAACGCCGCAAAATAGAGCAGCTAATCGTTGACCAGATAACTTTTGTGTTTTCTGGCATAGTTGCCTTGATAGCCTTTTGGCTCCTAGTATCAAAACCTCCCTTAGCCGTTAATCTTCTTGGAGGAATTGAACTTATTTTTATAATAATTTTAGGTATAGAAATAATAATTTATGCTGACTTAGCAAAGGGACGGTAATTTATAACTGTGGTATAATTATCGGCTTATTAAAAATGATTTCTTTCAAAGCATCCGCATTCGATGCGTGATGCTATAACCCGCACACAAATTCCGTATTCTACATACAGCAACCAGCAAATGAACTTAAGACCACAAGGTCAAAATTTACCCCGTGCCGTTATACTCACTGCAATTCCTGTTGAGTATATAGCCGTTCGCGGACATCTCAGCGACCTCCAAGAAGAAATACACCCCAAAGGAACGATTTACGAGCGAGGTAAATTTATCGCCAACGGTAAGGTTTGGGAGGTGGTAATTGTTGAGATTGGTGCGGGAAATTCGGCAGCAGCGATGGAAGCAGAACGAGCAATTGCTCACTTTAACCCCCATGTTGTACTTTTTGTTGGGGTAGCGGGTGGTATAAAAGATGTTACCCTTGGTGATGTGGTAGCTGCAACCAAAATATATGGTTACGAGTCGGGTAAGGCAAAACAGCAATTTGAACCCAGACCTGATGTCGGACTATCTACATATAATTTGATACAGCGAGCTAAGGCTGAAGCCAAGAAAACAGACTGGCTGCAAAGGCTAACCTCACCCACAGAAACTCCAAAACCCCGCGCGCTCGTTGCACCCATCGCAGCCGGAGAAAAAGTGATAGCTGATACCAAGTCTAGTACTTGCGAGTTTCTTAGGTCGAACTATGGCGACGCGGTAGCAGTAGAAATGGAAGGGCGAGGATTACTCCAAGCAGCTCATGCCAATCAGCAAGTGTCGGCACTCATTGTTCGTGGAATTTCTGACCTTATCGACGGTAAAAACGAATCCGATACTGCTGGCTCTCAGGAAATAGCAGCGCTTCATGCTAGTGCTTTTGCTTTCGAGATATTAGCTAAGTTTAGCGTAGACGATGTAAGTGGCACAACAACAAACAAAAATGTTGAACGCACCTGGAATTCTTACGCTTCTTATGAAGTAAATTCGCATTTTGATGAACCAGAATCTCACAACCAAGATTTTTCTGATGATGACATCTATAAAATTATCGAGCAATTAAAAAAGCTTAAACCCGAAACAATCATCAGTTCTTGCAGCAGCCTTCAAGAAGTAGATTCGTTCATTATTGATTTATCCAATGAAGCTCGAAAAAGAGCTAAAATAGGTCAATTTGTAGAAGCAGCCTTTTTACTCGAATTTGCTATTACTACTTGTAACGTTATTGATAACCCCATTCTAGGACTAGCATTAGACAAGGAATTGGAATTTATAAAAGCTAAAATAAGCCGAATGTAGGGTCAGGACTAAAATAATATATGTACAATGCCTCCCATTGTAAAGCAATGTAACAGAAGGTATCCAGTCTTGACTTAATCAATTAAGTATTCTTGTACTAAACAATTGCTTTTATCATCCCAAATTGAAATAATATGCGCCATCATCGACTAAACTTCAAAACTTCCACAAATTGTAGAACTTTCACAGCAACAGGCGCCACTGGGTACAAATATAGCGTAACAATAGCTAGGTGCCGAGCTGCGAATTGCATTACATGTCCTGTTTGCAGTTTTAAGTACTTATGGAAAGCAGTTCGCTACATATAGGAGGCTCAACTTCATATGGGCATATGAAAATGCAGGTGCAACACATCAGTTATCATCTTCCACCTCTACATCATCTGATTCTTCCATATCCCTAGCGCTAACAGCATACTCAGACGCCAACGTTGCAAACCGAAAAGGTAAAGGCAAACAAACTTCATTTGCAAAATAAGGCCAGCGGTCTCTAAGATTATGTACAAAAGATGCTAACTTGTCGGCGCCCACACCAAAGCAATAAACAACAGCTATTTCCAGCGCTCTAGGGTTGCCATGTTGCAAACTCCCATTATCCAAGCGAGACTGTTTTTTCTGCAACGTATTAGTTCCCTGTTCAGTATTTAAAGGTTTCCTGATACTCAAGTAAAGGGCGTCATCATAATCACATACATCTTGCCAAGAATACAAACCACTAGTTTTACTACCAGGAGAATTTTTAACAATAGTTACAGGTACTTCATAAGTATTACCAGGAGTACGCAAACGTACCACCCATAAACGATTAATTTCTGATGGCGCCATATCCCGTTTAAGTTCATCGGGTAGTTTATTAAGTTGCAACGCGCGGTTTTGAAGCCATTTTAAAACACCACGTGCGTTCTGAGCTTCCACCATAAATAATACTTGTGGCGGTTTATCTTCCAGAATAGGAGTGTTTAAGCAGTTACGTAAACATTCAGAGACAAATGCACTCAATACTTGTCCATCTTTATAGTCTTTAAATTCTTCATCGGAACTAGTTTGATAATCTAAAAAATCAGGATTCCATTTTTCTGTAAGAAGGTGTGAAAGCGCTGAGGGATAAGATAACCAACTTTGAGTTTTAAATAAAGAAGGGGTAGTAGCTTCTACTTTCCCCGTAACAGGATTAACTCGCACCATTAAAGCTACAGTGGAAGGTGCGTTACTAGCTGTTGTTTTTCTAGTACGACGTAAAACGTGAAAGCAAACTAACCACGTATCTTGATTTATACCATCTCTATCTAAGTCTATTAAAGGAATCGGTAAAACCCCAAATTGTCGTAGTAAATCAGATACAGCTTTTTGAACTCTATTATCAGCGTCTTTTGTTACATATACTGAACCATCTTTTTTAGTCTTCGTAAGTGCGTGAATATGCTGGTTTACGTAACCTGCTTTCATGGCACCTATTCGCAATGCAAGTTTGGGATCTAGCTCCGATATCAAAGGTTTAGATTTAATTTCAATAATGGCGCCACTCAAATTTTTTGGTTTAGGTAAAGACGCAACAATTTCCCGGATACGTCTTTCCATACAATAAATGCGTTTTTGCTGTCGGTTATTGCCTTCGACAGAAGGGTCATTAAAATCAAAAAGTTTTGTAAGTTCTCCAACGTGCTGAGTGATTATACAGATACAACCATAAGGAATTTTATAAATTATTTTCGTTAAAGGGGCATCCAAACTTGTTACTGTAACCTTTTCAAGTAACAAGACCCTACAAAATTCAGCTATTAACTCATCACGACATTTTTCAGTCTCCCACACAATCAATATAGTATTCAAATCCTCCTCCCCTCTCTGAGCAGGAGACTCTTCGGGGAGCCAGTGCCGTGTCTTGGTTCCCAAGGTTGAGGCAACTGGCGTGGAGAGGTTTATAAGTGTACGAAACACAGCACGTGCCGCAACTTCTGGTCGCTGCATAGGAGTAGAAACAGACTTAGCCTTCTCCCAAAAATAAAATTTTTGACCTAACTTTTTCTTTGGAAATGACATTTTAACAGCTTCACCAACTCGACGCAGCGGAAAATCAAGAAGTTCAATTTTATTTTGAATAGCACTATCTAAACTAGCTAAATCAAGTGAACTAACACCAGGAAGACAAAGTAAACTGGCACGGTGTCGAGCATCGTAAGCAATAGCAGCTTGTAAATTACATGGTTCTTCACCTGCTGCCGACCAATTATAAATAGGTGTACTAGATAAAACAGTAGGTTCAGGCAAAAGCGAGCCATTAATTCTGAGTAACTCACTAATAGCTTTAGACCATCTTGGTTCCCTACCTTCATCCGTATTAAATTGTTTTATTGATAAAGGCATAAAATGAAAAGGTTGAGTCTTGCCATCTATCCAGCGTTGATTATCTCCTATATAAGCAGTGGTGCCACGATATGGTATTTGTAAAGGTTCAGTCATCCAGCGTCGAATCGAAAGTTGATGGTAAATAATAGGTGTACTTCTCCAAGGAACAGTTTGCAGTTTAAAATGAATCACAAACGAAACATATGCAGTACCAACTTGTTTTTGATATTTAATTAAAGGAACAGGGTAAGGAGGCCAAGACATTAACTCGGCGCCTTGATTTAGATTCACAACGCGATAAAATCTAAGTAAATATTCATCATTTACACCAAAACTAACCTGTGGATTCTTAAGAAACTCAACAGCTAGAAAATCAGGAATTGCATGAAAACGAATATCAATACCATATGAATTTTCTGACGCAAGCTGTAAAGGATATATAACTGGCTTATCTTCCCATTGCCAAGCATCATCATCAAGATTTTCAAGAATAGATTCTAACTCATCACCCAAACAACTAAATTCTTCCCGTAACCAATCCTTAATAAAACCAGGTAAATCAAACAATTCAGCACGAGAACTAGCAAGCAACCAAGGAACACAAGGACGTTGCCAACCATTTCTTTCCGTCTTAATAATATTTGGAAAGCAAACAGATATAATGCGGTCGAGCGAATAAACAGGAACCGATGGATATCCTCTGCCCAGAAGCCTAACACGTCTTTGCGCCAAAGACTTAATAACCTGTTGCCAAGAAGTAGGAACAACAAGCGAAAAAAGTTCATATTGTTTATCCGAAGTAAATTCCCAAGCACCCGGAAAAATAATTTTAGTTGCCATAATAAAATCCGTTACCTTTCATCTGATTAAGCGCATTAAAAAAAGCCCCATACAAAGACTTAGCAAGAGTCTTCTCCCAAGGTCGTTTCCCAGAAGCCTCAATAGCAACCTCAAGTTCCTTAATAATACCGACCAAAAGCGAAGTAACCTCACTATCAACTTCACCCTTAGCAGACAAAGGAGCAAACTTAGCATCCAAAAAATGAACAATACAAGGAACACCACCCCTAACCAGGCGCCCAATAATTTGCCATATACTAACCAACTGACTCCAGCAAAGTACAGAACGTTCATCAGATGTCAGTTGTTTAAAAGACATAGCACGGCAGTTTAAGTCAAGCATCTTTAACACAGCATGTTGATAAAATTCCTGTTCAACACTTGTCAAATTCATGCTGCTAAAACTAGAATCTTCAAACTTTTGTAATGCCCAATTATTAAGTTGCTGTACAGTGGTTTGCCAGTCATCAGGAACGGGCATTGGTCGGCTAAGAAATATAGCGGCGCCGAATGCAGCAATTCTATCCTTATTAAGGATATTGTGACCTCGTTCCAACGCCATCAAAGGCACCACAACAATTTGAATCTTAAGTTTTGCAAGATTCCTAATTTCGCTACGACGCACACCATCTAAACCAGATGGAGCATTATCACGACGCAAAGTAGCAATACCTTCAATATCTTCTACATGGTAGAGAGGTTTTAAAATTGACACAACCAGCTCCGACTCATCATAGCTATTAGTAATAATCAGTAAACGTTCACGGTCATTCCAACGTTCTGGGTCTTGCTGTTGCAGTTCCTTTAAAGTATCAAATAAACTAGCCAAAAAACTTTTAGTTTGCTTATTACCACGAACAATAGCCTTAACCATTTCATCAACCGCTCTTTTCCTACCAGCAGGTGGAAGTCCTGATATAGCAATATATTCCTCTGCAACATTACGTTTAGGGCTAAAATGAAAAGCACTTTCGCCAATGCCTGCATCACCTGCCATATTATTATGAATTGCTCTTTCTAGCAAAATCATCGGTCTTTCTTGAATATGGTAGGCAGGAGTACCAGGAGCATAACTAGTACCGGAAATTAACACCGTATGTGGACCATCCCAATTATCAGCAGCATAAAGTTTAGGGAAATTGAGTAGTAAATAACGACCAACACCAACATAACGAAAATACTCTAACTTTCCACTTGTATAACCACGACCGCGCGTGTATCTAAACCCTAAAATATTACCAACTGGTGAAGATGGCACAATTGGAAGATAATCGTGTGGTGGACGATATACTAATGCGAGACTAGTATCATGCATATCCAGAACTTTGACTCGCATCAGTGCATTGAGATTTTCCACAAGAAAATTTAGTCTATCGTTGAGTACTGTTATTAAGATTGCAAAATGTACATGATGCGTAAGTTCTTCAAACTTGGTTTTGTTTGGAATTGGAATTTCCTCAGATGCTAGCCATTTCTGTAACCAATCCGCAACTGACGTTAATGCTCTGCTATCATCAGCACTTAATATATTAAACGCAAGGTCAGAAAGTTCTCCTCCTTGTTTTTGATTAAGAGGTGCCTGCAAAAATTTCTCCAGCGGCTGCATAATTTTCTTACGACGCTGACGTGTTTGTTCAGGTGGCACCGATTCAATTTGATTGCGTCTTTGTTTACTACGTTCTGCACGCTTCTGTTTAGGTAACGGTTCCTTGTCCTCTAGTGGTTCTAAAATATCGCGGATAATATGAGCAAACAGCGAACGACCAGTAAAAGGATGATGTCCTATCCATTCTACAAGTTTAGGCTGGTTATAAAGCCTAGGGAGAATCAAATCAGCAGCAATTTGAGCATAGTCATTAGCTCTTTTTGCAACTGCAACAAGTTCAGCCGACATATTACGGCGGTCAGAATTATAGATAGCAGTAGCAAATTTAAGCCCCAACTTATTTAACAAAGAATTACCAGAAGCATCAACTAATACCTCATCAGGGGCGCCAGCTTCGTCAAACTGCACCTGAACTCTATCAGCCTCATCAACAAACAAAAAATCACATTCACGATAAACAGCTTCCGCAAAAGTTAACCTTAGAGCAAAAACTTGTCTAGGAACGCGCGTATGAATAAAACTTGCTGGCGTTAATATCCAGACCTTAGCTGTCGCCAAATCTCGTTCGAGTTGATGACGAGGACATTTATAATATAAAGGACAGGTAATTTTGTTTACATCATTATACTCTAAATCCTCTATCTCTTCCTCATCATCTAGACTAATATTAGTATTACTTTTTTGAGTAGTAATAGCTTGTTTTTTGTAGAGTTGATGACAAGGTTCCTCCCCAAAATCCCATTTATCTTGGGATTGTACCAAAGCAAGTAAAGGACAAACAGGACTAAACCAACGCCATGCAGAATGTTTTGCACCCTTTTCTATTTCCTCACCCTTAGTCATTAAAATCGATTCATAAACCTTGGACAAATGCTGTGAACGATTATTTCCTAAAACAGGCGCCGCCAAAACATCCAAACCTTCTCGAAACAGCGAAGCCAAACGAACCGCTGCTGCAACATCATTAACAAGCAACGCACAACGATAACCCTGTGACGCAAAATTATAAATAAGAACCTCTAGCAACGTTGATTTACCAACATTCAATAAACCAACAATATGAACCAACTGCTGAAGATTAATTTCTGCATCTGGGTCAAGAAGCCTAAAATCATCTATCGCTGCATCATATATTTTAATAGCAATACCTTTCAAACGACCGTAGTAATTTTCCTTATCATATTCTGCCTGCTCAAGTTTCTCATCCATTTCTTGCGCCACTGCAAGCAATTGATTCCAAGTAAAAGAATGAGAAGGATTATTATTACTGCGAGTACGATGTAACTTAACTTGCGCTTCGGGCGCCGACAATGCAACAGCTTCAGGAATATTAATAGGAACTTCTACAGTCGCCTGACCTTTGTGAGAAACCTTCGCATACCAATATCCCGCAGTCGCTAATTTAACGTTATATTTTTTATGCGGTGGAGTTTTAGACAAAGTTTGGCGGTATACTTCCAACCGATAAGGAAAAGTACTACAAGGAATTACTTTAGGAACATCCCCGACTTCACTCAACCGAAAAATCCTAAGAATTTCCGGCAACTTAATGTATTCATTCAGACAACGTTCCCATTGTTTACCCTTACGACGAAAAAGGTAGAAACGTGCAACTTGTACAAGGCGCCAGTTTTCATCACTAGATAACGCCGTAACCGGAAATCGATACCCAAATAATAAAGCTGATACCGATACAGCACTATCATTCGGCGCCACCATCATCAACAAAGTTAAACCCAATTCCACCTCAACAATAAGTTGAGAAAGACGAGAAATTGTACTTGTATTGCCTATCTCCTCTATATAAGCCTTCAACTCATAAGATTTACTCAGAGCATCGCGTATAGATTTACTCCATTCTAGAATATTACGCATTTCTTTTCTCCAATATTTCCCTAGCCTCGGAGATAACTTCCTTAAATAACTTCAACCGAACACCATTTAATTCAGGTTCTAACCGTTGACGTTCCACAGCAACTCGCAGCACAGACTCACGTTCCGAAGGAAAAGCGACAAAAGTTTGAGAAACATCCAAGCGATAATCAACCGCACGCAAACGCTCCTCATCCAAATAAGACCAATCTTTAACATCAATAGCCCAGCGAACCTTCTTACTAAACTCAACAAGCAAATCAAACTCATCAATATAAGGCCACAAAGTAACCCGAACACCCATCTGCATCAAATCCTCAGCCAATTTAATTTCCCAGAGTCCAGGTAAAGTTCCATACCTATGCACCCCAGCAGTGACAACCTTCACATTCGCCGCATCATCCTTAGACAAAGAAGTTAGCGGTGGAAGCTTATCTTCCGCACTTAGTTGTTCACAAGTCATATTGCGACAGCTAAAAGAATTATCAGGGCGCCGACGCATCACATACTTACACCTTGGACAGAAGTGATAAACATCCTCACTCGCAAACTCAACCAAATCTACATATACCTGGAGTAAAAAATCACGCAAAGGTCTAAGTTGAGAAGAAGACGTCATACGACGAAACTCAGGATAAGGTAAAACCGGATTCTCAATAATCAGCTTTCGGAACACGCGATAAGCACCATCCAACTGATTTTCTCGACAGTATCTTAAAACATCTTCCAAAACCTTCTCTTGCACCTGCATTTCCACATCCGTTCCCGTAACCTGCCACTGAAGCGCAAAAAGAGAAACCGTACCATCCTCAACAAAAGAAACTTGAGGCGAAAGATTTTTAATATCAGTAGCAGGTTTCCACTCCACAACAGGTTTTTTTGCCCACTCAAAAAACTCCGGTAAATTTGCAGGCGCCTCCTCATCCCCAGACAGCAAAGAAGTCAAATACATCCTCGACATCCCCACCCGAAGCGACTCAGGAATACTAGAGCGCTCAAGAGGTTTGCGTTTCTCCCACTCAATTAAACCAGTAGCCAAATATTGTAAAGTTTCCGTTACAGAAACTTGCCGGAAAGCATCATCCTCCACATCACCATGTATTAAACGCAGACTGCGCCCAACATTATCATCCCACTCAACATCAATACCCCGCATAGACTGCAACCAACGCTGCAAAGTCGCTCTCTGACGAGGCTGCATACCCAACTCAACACACAACTCCTCCAGAGTAGGCGCCTCCTTATGAACGCGAAACCACTCATGTAGCGCCGCCAAAATCTTATCTCGATGCTTGGTAACTTTAGCCTTCATCGACTTTCCTCCATATATTGAGGTTTGACTAATTGTGGCGCCTGCTCTGATACAAGTCAACAATATTTCCCAATGTTTCAATTATGTTTCCAATGTTTCCAGTTTTAACAAAATTGAATTACTAAACGAAGCGTAGCGTTTAATAAAAAAGGTAAAGCGTGTAAGGGGAGAGAGTATCAAATCAGAGATTTTGTACGTTAGTAGATGCGCGATAATCACCAAAAGTCTTGTCAGTGTTTTTAATTTTTATTGGTGGAGCAACAATATCAATAAATTTATCAAGAGCGCGCACAGCTATTCCTTATAAAGGCGCCTCGGTTTTAGCCCGCCACTTTTTATAAAACAAAATTAGCGCGCGGTTTCCAATACTTCGAGAGAAACTGTTCTATATTGCGGCGCCTCCCCCAATAGTTTGAGTCAGTACTAATTGCCGAATAAACAGAGAGTGATAGATATCCCTATGTCAATCCGATAATGTTTGTACAAGTACAATATTCATCAGATTTAGCTCCATGTGTTATTTCTAACCCTTAAAAATAATAGTATCTTTTATTACACACCTTAATCGCTGGCTATTAGCGCATCCTACTTTATAATGCCAACATTGCAATATAAATTTACATTACGTATAGGTTGATAAAAACTTTACCAGTATACAGAGTAAACAGGCGCCTTTGTCGTGGCAGGAAATAAATGTCTGGGAACATAACTTATCGGTCATAATTATGCATAGAGTCAACATCATTATATATATTGAGGCAATTTGTAATGGAAGGCGCCGCGCACCCCAACATCGACAAAACCCAATTGAGTGAAGCAATTGCTCATTTATCACCTGAGCAGTTAGCATTTATTCAGGCAACTGTTGATGCGGTAGTTAAGGCAACGGGTAACACCAAAATCACAGGCGCCAACACAACAAGCGAATTATTCAGCAGTTGGTTAGGTTCACGCTCGTCATCTCAAACAGCGCGCGCTTACCGTAACGACGTAATGCACTTCGTCCAGTACAAATTAGGTATTGACTACCCCGACCTCGATGATTTGAATTTGCACACCATCACCAAAGAAGACGTTGATAATTACAAAGCTTATCTATTAAAAAGAGAAAACTTTGGACATATTGCGCGCGCATCAGTTAGACGGCGCCTTGCATCACTCAAAAGTTTTTTGCGGTATGCTTGTGACGTTGGGTATTTGCGCGCGAACCCAGCAATGTTATTAAAAGTGCCAGCCGAACGTAAGAAGATAAAAGAGCGAACACTATCTGTCACTGAAATAGAAATGATGAGCGACGCAGCAGTTTTAGCAATAAGCGATGCCAAAACGCCTCAGAAAAAAATTCAGGCGCAGCGCAACTACTTAGTGTTCGAGTTATTTTACTGTGGAGGGTTTAGAGTTGGCGAAGTTGCCACACTCACCTGGAGTGCAATACACCTCAACCAATCAGGATTACCTTATATTAAAGTAATTGGCAAAGGCGACAAAGAACGTGACGTCCCTATCCCTACTGAGTTATACCAATTTTTACTAGCTAACCGTCGGCGCCCAAGTGATAAAACAGAACCAATTTTCATTAGTCAAAAAACCTCAGAACCCGTAACCGACAGACACATACGCCGCATCATCAAAGCAATAGCAGTATCCGCAGGACTAACACGCATACCCTCACCCCACTGGTTGAGGCACTCTCACGCAACCCACGCAGCTAAAAATACTCCTATCCACGTAATTACCAAAACATTGGGACATTCCAGCGGTCAAATCACTATCGATAACTACCTGCACGCTGGCGAAGATGAAGCAAGTTCGCTTAACCTTGGTCGTTGGCGCCGATGAGAGAAATGGAAACGTACTATATATATAGATATAGTTTCTTGCCTAAAATTTACATAACGAAAGTGTAGTAATGTAAAACGGCGCCGTACTTGAAAGCTAGTCAACCATTCATCACTATTTACATTCATAGATGGTAAAAGGGTATAAATATAACTGGAGATTTAATACAAAAATTACCTCAATTATTAAATCAATATATAGCGTGATAAATACATTATTAATCAAATATTTGTGAGTTAATAAACATTAGTTAATGGTATACTTTTTATATTACTTACTGGGTGCTTTTATTAACTAATGATTCCGAATTTTGAGCCGAATGGAAATCTACCACCTGGTGTGCATTTTTGCTATTGGGATGAATTTAAAGAGCGCTTTGGCTATACGCGCAAGCGCAATGTTATGATTCAAAATATGGAATTGATAATGGCAGAATTGAAAAATGCTGGGTGTCGCATTTTTTACCTAAATGGTTCCTTCGTAACAAGCGAACCATCGCCCAATGATTTTGATGCTTGCTGGGATACTGATGATGTAGATATGGAATACTTGAAAGAAAATGCACCACTAATATTAAGGTTTTCTGATAGCGTGGCACAAAAAGTTAAGTACCGAGGCGAAATATACCCATCCGACCAACCCATAGATGATACAATATCAATAGAGTTTTTTCAGCGCGATAGAAAACAAAACCGTAAAGGTATTATAGCAATTAATTTACTGGAGTGGTCGCCATGATAAAAGATGATTCTCAACTGATATATTCCAAAGAATGGGCTGAAAAATTTGCCGAGGCTAACCGGAAATTAAGAGCCAATGATGAAAAAAGATTAAAAGACCCGGATAGTTGGCAGTTAATACAAGATTCTAACGATGCACTGCGGCTCAAATTGGTTGCGGAAATAGAAGAATATGAAGCATTAGTTGCCCACAACCCAGATAAACCAATTGTCTTAGAAATAGAAAATCTTAATTATTTACCTGACTTATTAATTAAAGCTAGAATAGCATTTAAAATCACTCAAGAAGAACTAGCAGCTTTAAGTGACCACACACTTGATGAAATCAAAGCATTTGAGGATAAAAACTATCACAATGCTAGTTTTTTGAATTTTCTAAGTGCGCTCGATGCACTGGGAATTACGCTTGTTGATGGTACATTTGTTGCGGCTTTAGATGATTTCTATAAGCAAGAATTAATTAAGATACGTCAAGAGCAAAGTTTGCTAAAAAACATTCAGATTGCTTCATAACTTGTTGGCTGCTGCATTCGTTATCGTTGAGCTTTCCCTTTACCACGAAATGTTTCAGGCGCCTCCTAAAAGTAAGTTCGCGTTCACCACTATCTATATTTAGATGGTAAAGTCGAATATATTTCCGGTTGTAACTATGACTCAATCCCTACCTAAACTAGTAACATGCAGAAGAATTTACCGCATGGCGCCATTTATTTTTAATTACTTTATGGGATGATACAAATTATCTTTTTCGTTGAATCGCCACGCATATTGGCTGGTATCTCTGTCTTTACACCAACGGTCAAATTCTTCCTGGCTTAGGGTTGCACGTTTTTCGCTTAGTGTCGAGACATTTGTATTAAGGCGCCGCGCCAATGATAACTCATCGAATGGTTGGAGTTGCGGTGGTTGGGAATTATATTGATTGTAAGGCGAGTAACCACCTGACTTACGTGACCGCGATGCGTTGATGCTATTTTGCATGACTTTCAATGCACCCTCAAATCGCGATAGTTGGCTAGAAAATTCCTCAAGTTTTTGTTCAATGCTTTTAATTCGTTCAGCATCACTTGAACTAGTGCCGCTTTTAAGAGAGCTTTTCAACTGAAAAAATTCCTCTTCAAGTTGGTACAAGCGTATTTCTACACTCGTTTCTACACCGGGTACATCTCCAAGTACATGATGTAGACCTTGTATTACCAAATCTGTAGCGGTGGTGTTACGGGTTTGTGCTGCGGCACGAAGCTCATCACATAAGGATTTGGGCAATTTAAAGTTAATTGATTCTCGCTCGATTTTAGTCATATCTACACCTGCTTATATACCCTGTGTAGATAAATTTACTATGCCGTCAGGATACAATCTAGTAGTAAATTTTAACTATGTAGCTTTGCTTCAATACATGCCACTTCTAATTTACCCACACTGCAAACGAATGGCGCTACCCCATATATACTGAATTTAGGCGTTTGCACTTCGCGCATTCCTTGGTGCCAATTATCATCGCGTCTATGTTCGCTCTCAATTTGTCGTTGTTTTAACTGTACTGTCATCATATGTCAAGTCTTACTAATAAATATTTCGGGTGAGTTAAACAACTCATAAACATTGGCATCTAGTGCCTCTGTTAGATACCTTAAAAGTCTGAAGGATACAGTAATATTGTTGTCTATTGAACTTTGTACCAATGAACATGATTTATTTATCATAGGGACAGAGTACGCAACGGCGTCTACACTCCCATATATAAGGAGGCAATATGTCCCAAACACCTTTAAAGATGACTGTTGAGGAGTATTTAACTTACGATGACGGCACAGACAAGCGTTACGAACTCGATGAAAATGGGGTGTTAGTAGAAATGCCTCCCGGTACTGGTAAACATGAAGCTATTATTACCTTTCTTGTCATTCGCTTCTTTTTGGAAAAAGAACGTTTGGGATTAAATTTAGAACCGCGTTCTAATGGTGTCGAGGTAATGACCAAGAAACAACCCAGGCGCCCCGATGTATTGATGGTTACTCCGCAACAAGCTGCTGCGATTGAAAATACCTCTGCTATTCTCAGAACTGCTCCACCGCTTATAGTTGAGGTCGTATCTCCTGAATCTGTTGACCGCGACTACAATATAAAAACATTAGAGTACGCAGCAATTGGTGTTAATGAATACTGGATTGTTGACCCATTAGAGGATAAAGTAACAGTCTGCTTGCTTATTGGAAAGGTTTATAGTCAAACAGTATTTACTGGAAATCAACAAATTGTGTCGCTTACGTTCCCACAAATAAATGCTACTGCCCAAAAAATATTGGCGCCGCAGCTTTAACAAATAGGAGTGTCATGCAGTCGCAGCTCGCGACTCCATAACTTTAGCCAAGGGCTTAAATCTTGTTTCTTCGGAGCGTTACCTCACTCGAAACAAATTTGTCTTTCTTTTCCATGAATCAATATATTCCCATGTACCTCAGAGGCTTGCGACTGCATGACAAAGGACTGCATGACTTGTTTTTGGGTTACTATTCTAAAAATCTTAAAAATTGAGGTAGTAACACAGAATCAACGGGTTACTTACTTATTTTATCTAGACAATCAAGATTATACGTTATTTACTCGCTGGTTTACCTTGAGCCTCATTCTTTAAATGCTCTTCAATTCGCTGTATTTTCGTATACATATACCCAACCTGTTGTTGAGTTTTATCAATCTGTAGTTGTGTAATTTCAGGTAATGATACAGGTACAAATTGAAAAGTTGCCCTAGTAATAAGTGCCAAAAGCAGGGAGAAAAAGAATATATACGATATTGCCCCTGCCCAGGACAACGATAAATTTAATTCACAAATCCAAGTCAAAATCGCGTTTTCTAATCGGCGCCCAATGCGGGCTAACATTTGCGTTCGTCTGCTTTTCTGGGTTTGAGGGTTGGTCAACTGTTCTATTTTCGACATCAGGCGCCTCTGGTTCAGCGCAACATCCAAAATCTCCCCCTTTATCTCGCTCAACTCCCTGTTCGCTTGAGTTATCGAAATCTCCCTCTTCAATTCCCCTATTTGAGCAGCTGTCAATTCCACTTTCAAAAACTGTTTCTGCGAGAGGGTTTGATTCAATTGAGTCAATAGTTTTTTCAACGTTGGTATTTCCCCAACGACGCTTTTCAAACTCTCTGAGGCTTCGCTCAAGTCCATCAATTGCTCCAACTGTTGCTGCGAGGTTGAGTCTAATGCGTTCAACGCTGTCCCAAGCCTGTTGCAAGATTGAGCCAGGTTGTTGATTGTCTCGCTCTGGTCGGCTGCTGCTGCCAATTGTTCCGTCGTTAGTTCCGCCCACTCAGATAATTCCCCTTGTAATTTTTTAAATAACTGCTTCCAATCTTCTGGAGCTGTTTCTGTTAGTTGTGCTAAATACCCAATATATTGCACTAACCGAAACGCTGGGTCATCTTGTTTCATTCCAGAGTCAAGCGCGAACCGCAGCACTTTGGCTTGAAACTCTGGAGGTTTATCTTCTAAAAGCTTATCTAAATGAGATTTGTCGGCATTATTTTTACCGTTTTTACTGTTTCTATTATTGGTTGCAGCCATCAATCTAACCCCAACTGTACTGCAGCTTTTGCTAACTCAGTTTCTGCTTTATCAATCCAGCCAAATATCCGGGATTTATTACTTACGGTTAAAGCATCATGTTCTAATGCTAGACGGAAAGTTAAATCATTGGAGTCGATAAAGTCGAAAATATCATCAAACAACTCTGGTAATAGCAACTCTACTCCACCATACGCTGCGATAGTCGAGCGCACTTTGGAATTGTCGTACCGAATAAACTTGTTTTCTGAACCCCAGTAAAGATTTTTAGCTATTACATAATCTACCTGGGTGCCGCAAAAATCTACTAACCGCTTTAACTGCACGACGCTATCTTTTACCCTTCCCAATACAGAAACCATTGTGATACGGTATCCCATACGCTGTGCATTCTCGAACAGACAAATATCATTTGCTATTTCCTCAAAATATTCCGCCGCTCCAGCAGGTAAGTCCACTAACGAAACTTTGGGAGAAAAACGCCCTAAATCATCCTGCAAAGCATCGGCGCCACCACGTTGATTTAACTTCAACGTTTGCACCCCAGGAGGAAGTTGATTATAGTGTCTATATAATTGTGGGTTCGACTGGTCGCACTCATAGGCAATGCAATTTATATTTCTGTGGCGATAAGTGTCTAAAAGAATTCTCGCCATTACACTTTTACCAGTTCCACCTTTATCCCCGGTTACTAGCACTAACCGTCCAGTGCATTTTGGTTGTGCTGTATGTTTTACTGTGGTTTGTTTTACTGTGGTTTGTTTTGTTTTGGCAACCATCTGCGCGCTCCTTAATAGTCAATTACAAATCCTCATCATTTATCAATTGGGGCTGGAAGGCTAAGGGATTAGTGTTGTTAGTGTTAGTATTGTTATTCGCAGCTAAGGACTCTTTGGTTTTTGTGTTCACCTTACTCGGTTGCGCTACCCTTGACTGAGATTGTTTTTTTAATTCGGACTTCCCGTTAGTTGGCTGAGTCTCAGTTGAGTGGAAAGAGGCAGACGTTTCTTCAACTTTAACGTTTAGATTTTCATCCATCTCATGGGAGCGAGCATCCCCATTAGATGGCTGAGATTTTTTACGAGTTTTTTTGCGGATATCGTTCAGCAGGTATTTAATGCGTTCTCCACTAATATGGATATCCAAAGAAGCCAACGTAGTTGAAACCTCAGAATAGCTATAACCTAACCGCAGCACCCTTTCAATCTGTCGGCGCATCTTCCTGATAGCATCGCGCGCCGATACGTCATCTAATTCCTTTGCACCCAAAGCCCTTAGCGCATCCAGCGCCTCTGGTATTTTGGCTTTAGAAACTCTATCTTGTGTCACGGAGATAATAACTCCCAATAAGATAATTCAATCTCTTTTTCTGTTTTACCTCGATTAATTGCTACTGTACTTCTCTTTTAACACTTCGTTATCTATTTTTTGATGAATTCAAACAAAATTATATCATCTTGGTAATTTTTATATCTAAAGGTAGATATCTCCGTATATCAATAATTAGAATGAGTTTATATCTAAAATTCAAAGCAATCAAAGTATTTTTTATCAAAATGTTGGTTAGAATAGTCGATAACAATTTACTTTCATTCTCACTTATAAAATTTTCTTATGAGTTATCTATAGTTAACTTATAATCACAGGCGCCCGCGCTTTCGTTTGTCTTCCACAGTTAACTTATATTCACAGCCGCCCGCTCTTTTCTGTCTCCCACCGTTACTCATAAAAACAGGCGCCTGGTTATTCCAGAATCCTCCATGATTAACCAAAAGGGACGATGCTCCAAATTTTCCGTGACCCCCGGCGCCTCGGTGAGG
>NZ_AP018292.1 GCF_002368415.1 Calothrix sp. NIES-4105 | reverse complement strand
CTCCGGCTACGGCGAAGGCTGTGACTCCGGCTGCGGCTCCGGCGAAGGCGAAGGCTAAGGCGAAGTCTCTGGCTCCGGCGAAGGCTGCGGCTCCGGCGAAGGCTCCGGCTCCGGCTACGGCGAAGGCGAAGGCTCCGGCGAAGGCGAAGGCGAAGGCGAAGGCGAAGGCTATGGTTGCGTTGATTCCTTGGCGAATTATGATCGCAATTAAGGATGTAACCACAATTAAAGAAATCCAACCAGACTCTTTATTTGATAAATGACTTGATGAATCAAATATTCTTAATATCCAAAAGCCAGTATAGCCTGAGAACAGTCCAGACATTCCTGCTAACAGCCACGAAGCTAGCACAAGTATCATTACCCATCGCCACTGTAACCCGGCTTTGACTTTACTAAAATCGGCGCCTTCTAAATTTGCTCCTCTAAAATTTGTACTGCGAATATCTGCACGACTAAAATTAGCCCCTTGTAGATTCTGTCTTTTAAAAGAGCGTCCTTGGAGATTTTGACCGGAGAAGTCTTGGGGCATAGTCAGCGCAACTCTAGATATTTATACTTAACTTATACACAGCTTGAGTATATAGATTTTCAGATTCTTAGGCAAGAAAGATAATCTTTATTAACCTTACAACGATGTTATATCAGTCACGGCGCCAGTATATCTAAAAAGCACTAAGACGCTAATTACCTAACGTGCGTTAAAGTTCCAGGCGCCGCAATGAGTAATTAGTTCAAATGTTTTAGCCCAGTTTTGGCGCCAACAACTAGGTGCAGCGTTGTCATAGATATTGAAAAAGCACCTTCGGGTAAAGGCGCCCATTACTAATTTCTTACTTAAAAGCTTTACTTTGATAAGGTATCGCGTGCTACGTCGGTGCCATCCCCTTCACCCAACCATCTATTCTTACGTTTAATCCCCCAAGCTGCGGTATCTTCCCAATTACTCTCATTCGCATAAACTTCTAGCGCTGCTGTTAGCTCCAAGATTCTTTGTTCCAATTGAATAATTGTTTGTACGTCGGTTTCTTTTTTAACAAGATGTTTAAACATGATAGCTCCACTAACTACATAGAATAATCTGGGCAAATATCATCATCGGGGCCATATGGATGTACCGCACAAGCTACAAGGTAATTACTGCTGTAATATTTACAACCTTTACAGGGTTCCGGCGCCCAATCTTCTTCCTCTTCCTCTTCATCATCTTGTTCAATTAAAGCGGTGCCACAATTTGGACAACTATCTATGTCCCTACCGTGGTCATCAACAAGACAGGTAATAGGGCGCCATCGTTGATCAGCTTCCCCGTCTGAGTTAATGCGAGTGCCGTAGTTCCAGAACACCGGGTCGCTACTACAATCACTACAGTGTAAGAGTTATACTCCAAGGTAAATTACACCGTGTAGATTCGGACGGCGCCCCCACGGAGCTATCAAAGGAACAAGATTGGAAGATAGAGGAGAGTTATTACAACGCGCGCTACGTTGAACGTTTGGATTGTGAAATAGAAGTTTGTAAATGTAGCTACCGCTTCTAAAAACTTGGAAAAACTTGGTTTCCCTCATACAAGTCCACGGTATAACTTACAAAGAATAAGAATGGAAGCGCTACTTTGCAGACTTGGAAGCTGCCCGACTTTCACGTTTTACGGCTACTCCAAGGACAACAACCTTGACCACCATTCCCCAGTTAGGTACATTGAAATAGTCGTGCCGTGACTTAACTATGGCAATGTTCTTTGTGATTTTATTCAGTTTTGACCAACCGCTCCACACGTGTTTTCTCGGATTCACTCCAAGATAAGCGTTTGTGGATACGGGTAGTTTTTCAGATAGGTTCATTCCTCTTCTAGCTATGACCAACGCAGCTGCAATATCGCTACTCAATCCATACATCCGGGAATATTTAACTAAGCCGATTAGACTAGTATAGGCAGGATTCTTTTTATATAAACTAATTCCGCGATTAGAAAGTATTGATTCAAGTAACTGGTAAAATTTACTATACGCGAATGATGAAAGCATTCTTGCATATTTTTTACCTTTTTCACGTAACAACTCCTTTTTATTACTAAAATCTAATTCCTCACAGACAACCGGACAAGCATATTTGGTAGCTAATTTTGCTAATTCCAAACAAGCATTAACTATTTGTTGAGAATTAAAATTTTTACTTAGTCCAGATTGTAATGGAATACTTCCAAAGTTTTGTAAATTACCTTGATAATCTACATAAGCCCATCCAATAGAACTGGCATTAATGTCTATACCAATGGCGCCGTATTGAACTGGTCTACTAACTTTTTCCACGGGTTTTGGTGTAAATTGTACACCTACAACCCAACGACCATTCTTTCTGAAAAAGTGCCAAGTTTTGGCTTTATCGTTAGGGAGTCGATTAATATTTCTATCAAAGTTGCCTATTTCAGTTTCGATGTACTTACCAAACCGCTCCTCCAGGCAATAAGGAACTCTGAAGAAAATTTCATTACCGTCATACTGACAAACCGAGTTGCCAAAACTTTCATCCTTTGAACCAACAATATAAATTTCACTGCTTGAAACCTTTACCCGTATTGGCGCCGTTTTTAGATGAGCTATTTTATTTTCAAGCACGTATATGTAACGTTTCTTATGATGAATTTGGAACCGTATAGCGTGCCAGTTACTTCGACCTGTATTTAAATCACAGCATAAAGGAACTTTGCATCCAGTCTTCGACGAGTGCCAATTCTTCTTGGCATAAAATTTTTGGCTGTCGGATAACCGTTTTAAAGCATTTTTCAACCAGATTTTAGCTGATTTTAATTTTCCCTCTAATTGCTTGATGTGATTTGCTCTACATTCACATGCTGAATTAACTTTACCAGAAGCTAATGCAATAACTCCGTTTGCGTGTCTTTTACTTAAACCATACTTTTTTTGCAGGTGAGTATTAAATTTACCCTTTTTCTTTTCAAAATCCTTGGAGGATAAAATAGCTTCAACAGTTTCACAAACTGCTTGCTTGAAGATAGCGGAAAAGGCATTAAGAAACATCTCAAAATCGGTGAAACCAAGATGGTTAATTTCCGACTCTTTGGTTGGTAGACCTTTTACGTAGGTGATTGTTGACATGCACGTACCTGGTTTTATGTCGTTATACTGGTAGCATTTTTATCTATAAGCACTTGTCCGCAGCAATTACTTGCTCACAGGCGCCTTTTTGCGTCTTCTAATATTACACGTGATTTGCGTACTATATTTCATCAATAAATTCAGATAAATCACTTTTTTTTACAAGTTCTCGAATTTGAAGAATTGTATCTTCCTTCTTTAGGGTCGTGAGAACATAGTCAGGACGGTTAGAAAAATCTGACCCCCAACCTTCAACAGTACGTGATGAAAGCCCTGTAGCTCTTGCCAGGAGCTTTACACACGTTTTATAATATCCACGCTCACCAGGAGCAGGCGCCTTTAGCCATTTGTGACAAAATTCAAGAGGTTCCAATCGTCTTTCTTTAAAATCATCGCCTCCATAATGCACTTTTAAGGCAAGCATATAAACCTCCTGTTTTGTAGTATTTACGTAAATTACGTAATTTTTTTAATTTTGTAAGGAAATGGTCTTAATCGCGTGTCTTCATAATTCGAGTGAATAGTGCAGTTGCAAGGGAAGGCGCCCTTCGTAGTTTGTCCGCAGGATGCCCTTCGCAGTTTGCCCAGAGGGCGCCCTTCGCAGTTTGTCCGCAGGGCGAAACGAGCGGCGCCACCAGCTACATCAAGTAGTCGGGACAAATATCATTAACTGGCCCATATGGATGTACAGCGCATAAAAGCGGACTATCACTACCGTAATATTTGCAGCCTTTACATGGTTCCGGCGCCTCTTCCCAATATTCTTCTTCCCAACTTTCATCTTCCTCGTCTTCTTCAATTAAACGGGCGCCACAATTTGGACAATTTTCTATTTCCCTATCGTTATCATTTACAAGGCATGTAACAGGATGCCATACCTCGACAGCTTCCTTATCTGAGTTAAAACAAGTCTTGTAACTCCAAAAAACTGGATAACTACAACTGCATACCTCAATATCACATTCTGAGTTTTCAACATACCGCGCGTTGTAGTAATCTTCATGAATTTTCCAATCTTGTTCCTTGGATAGTTTGGTTGCGGCGCCGTCACAATCTACATAATGCAGCTTCCCTTGCTGAATAATCCTTACACTGTAGTGATTGTAGTCACTTCCCATATTTTCTAATTCACAAAAACTTTTAGCCGTGCGGTAGTCGAAGCCTCTGTGTAAGGGATGCAGGCGCCAGCCTGAACGAGTCTGAACTACGAGATATTCACCTTCCTGATAAGGGTTAAATCTCTCTACTGCATGTTCTAGTAGAAATACAAAGTCTTCTTTAGTATCCATATTTTTAACGAGTCAAATTTTGTTTATGTGTTGTTGTTGGTGTTGATTGCTGACAGTGCGTTAGGGCAAAACTAGCTAAGACCATACTGACAAGTACTACTATTAGGTGCTTGAGTTTAAATACGTAACTTTTAGAAGTTCCAGCAATTTTTGACATCGCGGAGCATACTTGTTTAACTTGATGGTTGTTGAATTCAAACCATTCACCGTGGCGCCTGTAGTGTGCGAACTGGTGATGTAATTGTTTCTCTGCTGCTCTTACATCTCGTACCAGTATCGTTTTTACTGTTACCAGTGGATATGCACTTTGAGTACTATTTAATTGCTTCAAGCGCGCGGTATATGGACGGGTAGTTAAACCAATTTTGTAACGGTTGGTTCCTTGAGCATGAATGAAATATATAGTCCCTGGTCTTAATTTCTTAACTTTGGCGCCTGACTTCCCTGATTTAACTTTACGTAACATATTGACTCCTATTCATTAACAATGAGGTTCTCAGTCGGGAGCAATCCTCTTTCATATCAGTAGGATGTATTGTGTGTGTGGATAGATTAGTTTAAAGTTTGTCAACGAGTACGATTAGAACGAATGCGGTTAGAGCGAATACCGTTTTCGTAAAGCACATAAGTATCATCATTGATTTTGATGGATGGGAAGACATAATTAGTAAAAGGTATTCTACGTAATTTGTTTTTGAATTTTCTTCTCGAACCCTTAACTGTAATAATTAGTGTAGGCGGATTTATTGTAATTTGAGGCATTCGAGGTATTTGATCTATTTGAGCTATTGCTTGTGGTTGATAACTCAATATCAACATAATCGTAATAATCGACTGATAGTATTTGCACTGTTTAGTCATAATTCAAATACTCCTAAAATTTCTTGCTTTTTGGATAGTTGTACAATTCGACCTCTACAGGATTTTCATCTTTAATCCCCTTCATTTTGAGTAATGCTTTACCAGAGGATGTAGCTTCTCCAGTTTTACTATCTGCTACCGCAATACAATCAACGCGAGGCGCCGCATCAATCATTTTGGAAAATCCTGCAAGCTTACTTGAAATACTCGTTTGGTTATCTGAGTGAGCAGTTAAGCACACCGTGTAACCCCACTTTCTAATGTTGGTGAGAGATTGTTTAAGAAAAGCTGCCCATAGCTCAGGGTCAACACCATGTATCTCGTATGTATTCGCTTCCATCAGGAAAATAGCAACCTTTCCCTCTAACCCTGATTTCTCCGCTATGTAATCGAGATAATCATCCTCGTCAATCCTAAAATTTCTTGCAATTTGTTGGCGCCCTCTAATATCAAGAGGAAAGGCGCCGATAAATTCATTGATAGATTCCGCATCTGCCAATACCTCTACACCTTCCCAGACAGCAGGGTTCGTTTCAGGGTTAATAACAACGATGTGATAACCATCCTCTTTTAAAAGTCTTATCATCAAACGTTCAAGTGTACTCTTCCCACTTCCCTGTTCCCCTGATAAAACTCTGAAGGGTAATTTCAAGAGCTTATATATCCATTGATATTGTTCATCTAATTCAAACTTGTTCATAGTCGTTATGGTTTCGTCCTCTTCTGAATGTTTGGCGCCTAAAATTTTTTGAGATTCCTTATCAGCTTTGTATTTGTCTCGTAGGTTCTCAGCGATAGTTTTATCCATTTTGGAAGTTGCCTCATCGAATTGTTTTAATGCTGCTGTATGGGTTTTATCTTGTAGTTCAGTTTGGCGCCGGAGCTTATCTTGCATTGCTTCGACTGATATAAATCCTTGTTTAACTTTCTGTTTGTCCCAAGCACTATTAGTTTTTAAGGATTTAAATTCTCTCTCGTTCTGGGATGAAACTGTACTTAACTTAATACAGGTTTTGTAAGCTTCTAGCTCATCGTGTGATGATAGTTCATCTAGTTCTGACTTTTTAGCCCATGATAAATAAGCTAGTCCAGAAGAGATAGGCGCCAGTAATAACCACCAAACATTAGATTTAATAGCGGGGATATCTCTAATACGCAGTGATGACTCTGGGAGAGGTCGTGGCGCCTCGAATTGTTTCTGTACCCATATTTCTTTGAGTAGTTTATGCTCGTAGTCACAGTATTTACGGTTGAGTTTTTCCTGCGCGCGTTTACTAAAATCTTGACCGTACCTAGGTGGTAAATTAGCTGTTTGAGGACAGAATTTAATTCCAATCAGGTCGTATGGTCTGGAAGACTGACCTAAGTAGAACACACTTGATAATGAAATAGTGGCGCCTAAGACTGCAAGTCCTGAGTAAGGTTTCATCGTTTTTTCATGGTATCAATAATTACATAAATGCCAGCTAATCCAATTAATCCACCAATAATTAAAATAGTGTTTTGTTGATTATCTGGTAACTTGTTAAACTCCTCTACCGTGTTTTGTAATTGGTCGTAAGTACGTTTAGAATTTTCTGCTACATTTAGAAAGTTTCCTAGTGCTGACCAAATAATGAAAGCACTAACTAATGTTGAAAATGCAAATTTAATTAGTTTTCCCATACCATTAATTTCTAATTGTCCCTCCTTTCTTTCGATAGATACATCTAATAAATCTCTATTCGTAATTTGATTAATTAAGAAACATGCTGCTATTGCTAACCCTATTCCTTGAGTACCGCTAGTAAGAATTAAAAAGCGCGCGATACTATATGAAGTAACACCCCAGAAGCTAGTTTCTAACCCTTTTAAAACGCTGCTGTTTTTATTTAATTTCTTGTTGAGATTATCTTTATAAGCTTTGATAGCTTCGATTTCGTCTTTAGTAAAAGCTGTGTCTTCTACTACCGGATAGTTAGAATCATTATTATCTTCTTCATCGAAATTAGGCGCCACAGCATTATTACCCTTGAGTTATATTTACCTCCTACTCGTACTTGATAAACCCCCAGCGCACGGTAATACTGGGGGATATTGAAATTATCTTTACCTGAACAAGTCTCGAATCTCATTCCAAGCTTTTACAAGAGGATTAGTACTATATTCCTTCTTGGGAATTAAACTAAGGTCACTATCAGAACCATGTTCTAACATATGCTTAATCTTCTGTTCCTCATATTTTTCATCTTCGCGCATTTGAGCTAAGAAGGGTTTATTGGTAATAGATTCTAAGTTAGCTTGAGCGTCTACTGTCTTCATTTGCGCGTCAATCCAAGCTTGAAGCTCTATTACGTCTAACGCATCGTCATGACGTTGATACTCAGCTTCTAGTTGAGCGAATAATTTAGTTTTATACTCTTCAATTAAATGATTGTACTTGGTATCTTCTAAGGACACCTCACCTGCAACTTTATCTATAGCAACGGCGCCCTTCCCACCAGTCTTATAAATATCCGCCAATGCCTGGTTATACTCGGTTGTTCCCTCTATATAAGCTTTGAGGTTATCTCTGATAGTAGGCATTGCCATTGCTAGACGCTGACCTGTTTTACCTAAATCTCCAATTTCTTGGAGTGCTTTCTCGTCACCGTTAACCGCACGCATGATTAAAGAATTGTTGATACCGAATTTAGCATCGGTAGCTTTTTTGATGTTTTTACCGTAAGTACTTACATGGTCACGGACATATTTTGATGCTTTCATTGATTTAATCCTTACATTTCAAGTAACAAATGTTTCCCGATTCGGTTAATCTCTGGCGCCATTGATTACTAGTTAACGGTTTGCAATTTACTAATAACTGAATTAATACAGGCGCCAGGAATACCAACATAACCAGGTATTTATTGAAGTGCGAATCGTTCGAGGATTGCGGAGCGCGCGCTTTTAATGCTTTGACGGACACCTCCTAAATCCGTCTTTAAGGCGCCTGATACGTTCGCGAACTTGTTATTTAACCTGGTGGTTCGATCTGAAATATGTTCTTGTAATTCTTTTGTACTGGAGTCTAACAACTGCTCAATGGAGTCAAATTTATAGTCAAAGTAACTCTTAATAGCAGTGGTAATTGTTCCAATGAAGCTGGAATAGTCTTTAAAGACATTATCTATAGAGTCAGCGATGGATACAGCTTCCTGTTCACTCAGGGAAAAGCCCAGTGCTACCGCTTGCGCTGTTACCAGGTTGTATTTTTCCTCGGTGCTAACTGTTATATCTGATGGCGCCTGTACTTCTAGATGTGCGGTTTCTATTGGCGCCGAATCTGGGTGTTCTATTGGCGCCACACCTTCACTAGGTACGATGCTACTGCTGGTTAATACCTTGATGACTTCGGCAACGATGGCGCCTTTATGTTTCAAGATGTCTTTTGCTTGTGGACACACAGTACTTATTGCATCTCTTATTTGTTGAGAAGTTGGTGTGTATCCCTGTTTCTTGATTTCGATACGGATGTTTTCGATATGGTTACGCATTTCTTACCTCACGAGCGAAATTGTTTATGGGGAATTAGCAGATACTGATGGCGCCGACTGCAATGGAAGTTAACAACCATTGAATAAACTCAACATCATTACCCCGGAAATTTTGGTAATTATTACGTATCTGACTGATATAGAACGGGTTTACTAACTCAAGAAGGCTTTGATTCACCTCGAATTTAGTTTCTTCAAGCTTGTCAATTTCTGTGTTATTGAGTAATGGTTTGAAGTAAGCGATTGCTACATCTTCTATATAGGACAGCACTATGCTTGGTACTGTTAGGTAGGATATAGAGATACCATCGAGTCTTTCTAACTGGCAGTAGCGATGATGGGAAATCCAACGTTTCCGCAAGTTGTAAGTTTTACCGATGTACTGAATTTCTGTGTTGAACGCGAAGTAAACCCCGCAGAGGTCAGGTAATAGCGCGCGGTCTTGTAATTTGACTGACGGTAAAGACCGAACATCTAAATTACTAGGATTGAAATTTGAGAGGATGTCAAAGTGTGTTAACGCTGAATTAGCTTGTTGGTTTACTTCATCTTTAACTGCCACAGGGGAAGTATGGGTAATCTCGTGGGTTTTTTCTTCCCGTGCGGTTGTGTTACTTGCACTCTTGGAAATATTACCTTCAGTATTGGACTGTAACAACGTGTCGATATTTTGCCAATGGTAATCACTGATGCGTTCTTTCTCATCTATATCTGGTGGCGCCCAAGTTTTATTACGTACCACCAAAGCTTTCACATCAGAGCGCGCGGTCGAGCTTTGATTTGAGTTACTTGTATCTAGGATATTACCGTCAGTGTGCATTTGTATTACCTTCTCCACAATCACTGATTTGTTTTCTAGGATGTTCTTTCCCTTGGGACAAACACTATATATTGCTTGCCTGATTTGTTCAGATGTCGGTTTATAGCCCTGATTTTTAACTTCCCTGCGGATGTTTTCTACATACTTATGCATTACTTCCTCGCTTTATGAGTAGACTTCCTGGTTTTGTACATGAAAGCGTAGGCGAATACTTCAACGAGTTCTTCAGCTTTATATTTCCGCTTG
This sequence comes from Calothrix sp. NIES-4105, assembly GCF_002368415.1. Classification (GTDB taxonomy): domain Bacteria; phylum Cyanobacteriota; class Cyanobacteriia; order Cyanobacteriales; family Nostocaceae; genus Dulcicalothrix. The sequence continues at coordinate 356,057 of NZ_AP018292.1, read as the reverse complement.
CGGTCAAAGTATTTACCATCAACGCGCGGTACTGACTGGAACCATCGAATAATGGTTGTACGATGTGGTTTAAAACCGCTAAGTCTTTGTAACTCTTGATAAACAACATCTCCATCAACTTGGATTCGTTGTTTTGCTACTTCTTGCGCTTGTTGACAGCAATAAATTATCTGCCCTAGGGATAATTTGGTATACTCTCCCCTCTTCTTTAAGCTTGCTACTAACTGTAAATTTTCACGATTTATTGCAAGTCCTCCTTCGCGAAGTGTCCGCTTAATTCTGTACCAAGTCCTATCACTAACCTCTGACTCGTAATGAATCTCGAAGTAAGCTTTTGCATGATGATTCTTCATTTCGTCTAACATAAAATGACTCCAAAATGTACTAACCTGTACTACGCTTACTACTACCGCGCACACCACACTGGGGAACGTAGCTTTAGTATTTACGGCGCCGGGAGAATATTCGATGCCAAAAATTGCTGCACCAACTTGTGACAAAGGTGTTAATTGGATTTATAGGCGCCTATAATCATTTGCTTTGTGCAAAGTTAGGCAAATTGACTATCTACAAACTCAATACATTTGTTCTGTCAGTGAGATAGTCATGCTATGGGTAGTCTACAGGCACCTATATAGCGTCCTTTATGTAGCATGTGCGGTGTACAGGGGATATAGCCGATTTGGAGATGGCGCCGCATAAATACACTTGCCAGTTGTTAGAAATTTGTACATGATGATGTAGTTGCCTTGCGGCTAGCAGGGTTAATAAAGGCGGTTGCACGAAGATTGGATACCTGGGTGCAGCCGCTTTTTAATTGCAGGTCTGGGAAAAACGACCTTATACAAATCATTATACACAAAACACCACTTCTTATATGATACTTATTGCAACTAATATGCTAATATTTTATTGTTAGCTAGAAAATTACACCGTTTATTGTGGGTTACTTGGGCGTGACGGGAAAACGAAATAATTAGGATTAGTCCGAATATTTCGGGTCGCGCATCAGACTCAGCATAGAACTGTTTATTCTATGTCGTCCGCTTACAGAGCCAGGACTCAATGAGGTTAGCCAGTCTCAAGCGTCAGTTAAGGATGAAAGCCGCTTTTCCCACTCCGGCTGAACCGGAAACTATAAACACAAGCCTGTAAGCAATGTCGAGGCACACCTTACCCAGTAATGGAGATTAGTCATAACCATGACTACCAATTTCGTTTTTGTGCTTGATAGTGATAAAAAACCATTAACAATGTGTACTGCCGGATTGGCGAGGAAGCTTTTAGATAGTCAAAAAGCTGCAATGTTTAAATGGTACCCTGCAACAATTATTCTGAAAAAATCTGTAGTAGAATTACCACTAGCTTATTTGGAATTACGAATAGACCCAGGTTCTAGATATACGGGTTTTGCTCTTGTGGAAATTGCAACAGAAACAGTTATTTGGGCAATGGAATTAGAGCATCGTGGTTTGTTAATATCTGAAAGTTTAATAAAACGAAACTCAATTCGCCGCGCACGTCGAAGCCGCAAAACTCGATATCGAAAATATCGACAAAACCGTAAAAAACCTTCTGGTTGGCTACCTCCAAGCCTTCAACACCGTGTCCTTACTACTGTGACTTGGGTAAAGCGTATTCTTAAACTGGCACCTATTAAAAGTATTGCAGTTGAACGGGTTAAGTTTGACATGCAGCAACTTGAGAATCCTGATATACAAGGTGTTGAATACCAACAAGGTACTTTGCATGGTTATACGCTAAGAGAAGCTTTGTTAGAACATTGGGGTCGTAAATGTGCTTACTGTGATACTTCTAATACACCTTTAGAAATAGAGCATATTCATCCAAAATCTAAGGGTGGCTCAGACAGATTTAGTAATTTAACTTTGTCTTGTCACAAATGCAATCAAGAGAAAAGTAACATGTTAATTGATGAATTTTTAAAACATGATCCTGCTCGTTTAGACAATATCAAAAAACATAAAAAACAAAGCCTTCGAGATGCTGCTGCTGTTAACTCAACTAGAAATAAACTATTTAATACAGTTTTAAATTTGAATCTTCCTGTATCATCTGGTAATGGTGCTGCAACTAAAATGATGCGTATCAAATCAAACTTGCCTAAAGCACATTTTATTGATGCAGGATGCGTTAATGCTTCAAAACAGGTAACTTTAAAAACATTCCAGCCGTTACAAGTAAAATCCAATGGACATGGTAATCGCCGATTTGTAACAGTAGATAAACACGGTTTTCCACGTAAGAATTATGCTCCAAAACAAGTGAGGAAAGACTGGAAAGCCGGTGACATAATTAAGGTTAGAAAGAAAGACGGTACTTCAGTTTTGGGACGTGTTCTAAAAGCTGCAAAAACATTAGCATTTATTCCAAAAGGGGGCAAGGAAACTACCTTTCATCCCAAAAAGACTAAACCCATTCACCGATCTGATGGATATCGGTATTCTTTTACCACAATTGACTCCGTTAACGTAAACGTAAACGAAGTTTTCCCGTAGGGTAGTTTTCCCGTTATCCAAAGGGTAAAATAGTTTTCTCCTAGGGTAGGATATTCTTAATGGTAGGTTGCTCCAAAAAGGGTAAAGTTACATCTTCTTTTAATTAGGTTAATATAAGTCCTCTGAACTAGCGGCAGAAACATTACCAGAGCGTACAGCGGTCGCAGAATGCTTGGATATACTCGTGCAACCGTTTTTAATCGTATATCTACTCGACATGATCTTGCTCGAAATTACTTATAAAACCCAGCTTCTTATGGGATACTTATTGCGACAAATATGTTAATATTTTATTGCTCATTAGAAAAACACCCCTTAGTATCCACATAATGAAAGGTGGTAAAAAGTATGGAAACAGCTACAATGCCCAGAACAAAGGCACAATCCAAAACGCGCGTTGAACTCTATCTTCCTGAACCTATCTATGAGGAAATTCAACGTATCGCCAACGCTGATGGTTGGTCAGCCGCAGAACTATATAGATTGCTAATGGTGGATGGATTAGCTGTTTATGCTGAAAAGTCAAACAAAAGACTTGTCAATGAGCAGCTGCGCGCGAAGTTAGGTAAAGATGAACAAAGTTCGCAATCTGAAGCTGAATAGTACGCTCGGTAATTAGTAGGGGTGACAATTCACATTCCTACTAAGTATTTAAACAATGCAGTTAACGTATAATTTTTTATAACAATGCCACATAAAGATGAGAGACTTCAAATTCCTGCCTTGGGAGAATATTTTGATGACTTACTTGTAATTAGTAGTTGGTTAAATCGTAAGAACAATTATGTCTTTTATATATGGCGTCGTCATAACGAATGTTTCTAAAAAAATACAAAACGCTTCGTATATATTTACTCTGATAATTGTTTGATTTGGTCAGTACCAATTTTGACATTGAACCATTTAGTAGGTTAACTGTAATCTCGAAACTGGCGCCGTTACTGATTGCTTTGTTGCTTCGTTATTAGTGGCACCACATTAACTTTTATTTAAAACTATGCATAAGTTTGAAAGCCTGAGAAGTAGAAGAATACAGAGCGCTCGCGCTTCGGCGGTTCCATAATTGTACTCTTGGACACTTACCATGCGTAAATTGCAAGAATTATTAGCAGCAAATAACTGGAAAGAAGCGGATACTCTAACCGCTAATATGATACTTGAAGTAGCCAATAGGGAAAATATTGGATGGTTGAGAGATGAAGATATGGATAAAGTTCCTTGTGAGCTTTTAAGCACGATTAATCGACTGTGGGTAGACTACAGTAACGGTCATTTCGGTTTTTCTGTACAAAAGGAAATTTATCAGCGTTTTGGAGTTACAAGGGAGTATGACCAGATAAGATGGCAAATATTTGGCAACAACATCGGATGGCGTGTAAATAATCAATGGATAGGACAGAATTGTACTTTTGACCTCTCGGTGCCCAAAGGACATTTACCTGTAATGGGAGTGTGGGTGGAACCAAGTGATTATCATGATGATTGGGTGGATAATCGTTATTGGTACGGATGGAGTCTTGCAACTACAGCGTGGTATAGTGAGGTGACTAGCTGGCATATAGAAGATATTGAAGACGTATGCCATTGTCGATTCTCTTCTTTCATGTCAAGAGTTATAAACTGTAACGTTTGTGCATAGTAATTTACCTGCTTACCTTCTTATCGGCGCCTACTCGCTAATATTTATAGACAAATACAAAACGTGCTGTATATATTTACTGTGCTAATTGTTTGACTTGGTTGCTATCAAGTTTTATAGAGCAGCCATTTGGTAAATTAACTGTAAGTTCAAAACTGGTGCCCAGCGCGCGCATATAAGTTACAAAATCATCCACGCACATGGGATGATTACAATCTTCTACGTATCTAACCCATTCAATATCTTTATTTACTGCTGCTGCTATTTGCTCCTGCGTCATATTACTTGCTTGACGCGCGTCTCTTAATAGTTGAGTTAGTTGAATACGCATTGCTTCAAGTTCAGCAATAAGCTGCATTACATCGGTATCAGGTATGACAGAATCTAGATATTTTAAAACATCGGCGACGTTCAGGGGGATTCATAAAGGGGGGGTTGGGGGGATAAAATTTACTCTTTGATATTAAATTGTGGCGCCGTCTGGTATTGAAGTAAGTTATAAACCAGGTGATGAGGGTTAGTGGCACCTAAAGTTTTATACACTATTCATATGCTTTACAAATAGCAGTTTAGCTTTTACATCAAATACATGGCGCCATTACTTGAGCTTTGTTGCTTCGTTGTTATTGGCGCCATTCCCTTAGTTTCATCGTTAAGCTCTATTGCTTGGTTGCTAGTGGCGCGTTACTTACAATATTAAAGCGATACGTAACGTATATTTAATGACAATATAGTTAATTTATATTGCTTCGTTGTTAGTGGCGCTTTGCTTAGGCTGTTAGAAAAAGTTTTAAATTGTTGTAAAAAACTAGTCCTTGTCGTGTTCAGTGCCGTGCATTCTCCGCGTCGCTCCGTTCGCTCCGAAAGCACTAGCTTGTAATAAGAGGTAGAGTAAGCTGCACACCGTACCATCTCCGTTTCACTTCGTTCCACTCCGTTCCACTTCGACCGTACTAGGCTGTAATGAAGGCAGTTATTCGAGGTTGTAATACTTAGTCATACTAATGTTATTCACAGTTATTCATAAATTCCGGCGCCTATAAAGCTTCGCGAACAAACATACTCCGATTAAAACAAGCTTTGCTATTAACAACACACCAATAAAACATAGCGAGAGCGATTACCCAATGCACCAAGCAACGCCCGACCCCACGCTAAGACCGACACCAATTACACATAGCGAGAGCGAACAATACAGGCGCCGATTAAAAAGCGATTCCGAACAAATATACTCCGATAGAAAGAAGCTCTCGCGCGCCTAACAAGACTTTGATTAAACAGGTGCCTCTATTAACAACACTCTGATTAAACAGGCGCCACGATTAACCACACTCCAATTACAACAGGCAAGAGTTCGCTTTAATACTCCAATTACACTAAGTAATAACGAACAAAAGTACTGCTATAAAACATGCTTCGCTATTAACAACACTCTAATTAAACAAGCGCCTCTAACAATTTCCTGCGGACATTGAACACAATTTTGAATTCTTGCTGTGCGAGCGGCGCCTGTAGTTGCTAGAAAACTTTTCGATCCGGTTCATAGACGAGCGCTACAACGCCTGATCTAAACGACTGTGATTCTAAAAGCTTCAAAGTTGCGGTGGTACCCTCTTTAAACAAGCGCTTGCCTTTGCCCACAACCACAGGGTAAATAAGAAGCCGATAGCAATCCACAAGATCATGCTGAATGAGCGTTTGTACTAATTTAGCGCTACCATAGACTAAAATATCTTGACCGTCTTGCTGCTTGAGTTTGGTAAGTTCTTCCACAATATTCTCTTTGATCAACGTTGAGTTGTTCCACTCCACCTTGTCCAGTGTTGTTGACACCACGTATTTACGTACATTATTCATGTAATCTGCTCCTTCATCCGCGCTAGTTGGCCAAGCTGCTGCAAACCCTTGATAGGTCATGCGTCCTAGAAGCAAGGCATCGCTGGTGTCTTGCTCCTCTGCTTTAAACTTCGCGATGTCGTCATTCCAATATGGTGCAGTCCAGGCAGGTTCTTCCATAACGCCATCCAGTGACATAAATTCAGTGACGACTACTCTCCGCATACAGGTTCTCCTTTTGCCGTTCGCTGTCTATACCGCAACCATAGTGCAACTTACATGATAGAGTCTTGGAAAAAAACGCAAACTATTTAACCGTGCTTTTCATTCTTCAATTCGCGCGGGCGTTATTCCAAAGAAGCGCTTTAGCGAATTAGTCAGATGTGCCTGATCGAAATAGCCTAGCTCGAAGGCTGTGTCTAAAATGGGTGTACCTTGCTCAAGTAGCGAGACAGCGTTGCGCGCGCGTTCGATCTGCTGAATCGTCTTGTGGGTTAATCCGGTTGCCTGCATAAACCGATACTGTAGGGAACGTATCGAAATGTTGGGCGTGTATCCCTGTATCGCTGCCTCGACTACTGGATCGCGCGCGAGTACTCCTTGACAGATAAGCTTATTGACGAACACATCGGCGTTTTCAAAGGTCGGAAGTTCCCAAGCAGAGCCATGCAGCCAAAAGGAATTGCTCGACGCAAGAGGAAGAATCGCATCGTGTCTATCTAGAAGGGTTTTTACAGGGAGATGGGGCATGAACGTGCCCAGTTTGAAGGTGATGCCAAAGAACTCAGCATCGGCGGGGAAATCAGCTTGGGATGCTTTGGTTTCTGGACCTCGCGCGGTGATCTGAGTCTTGCCGTTTATTATCGCGATTACCATCTCCCAGTTGCTGGCAGCTGTCGAAGTAAAAGTACCAGCATGTTCGCTCTCTGTGTGCCAGATCATTTCGATAAAAGACGAGTTTGCCGACCGAGTGTCAAATACAAATTCCATGCTGTTTCCCCTAGGAATGGCAGAACCTCTTTATTTCACTCTTCATTCTCCCAAAACCTATGCAGTATTGCCTACAATATAAATAATTGCAACTTTTTAGGCGCCACCGAAGAGACAACTTATTACAGATACCACTCCCTATATTACAGGCACCGATGCAAGGGAGGAGGCGCTGTACTTATACTTGAGTAGTAATAATGTTCGTTATTATTCAGGCATCTATATAGTAGAAATAGTAAAAGCGTTGTTTTAATAGAGGACACCACTATTTAAGTTCTGTTACAAGCGTTATTACTGGCACCTACTCATAATATTAAAACAAGACGTAACGTATATATAATTACAATGCAAATTGTCTGATTTGATTACTGTCAAGTTTTATAGAGGAACCATTTAGTAAATTAACTGTAATTTCAAAGTCACTGTTTAACGCGCGCATATAAGTTACAAAATCATCCATACACATGGAATGATTACAATCTTCAACATATTTAACCCAATCAACATCTTTATTAACTGCTGCTGCAATTTGTTCTTGAGTTATATTACTAGACAAGCGCGCGTCTATTAATACTTGAGTTAATTGAATACGCATTGCTTCAAGTTCAGCAATAAGTTGCATTTCAGGTGTATCAGGTATGATGGAATCAAGATATTTTAAAACATCGGCGCCCATGTGTGGATTATTCATTATATTTACTCCTCGATAACTTCCCAACCAAACTGAGATGCTAGACGGCGGGCAAGAGTTGTTCCATCCGGTCTTCTTAAGCAAAAGCCGTATCCCGCAGAGTCTGTCATGATAAACCCCGAACCAAATTGTTCTAATCGTTCGCAATTTTCATTACTAATACCAATATCAAATAACTTATCAATTAATATTTTTCTATGAACAATTGCTTTAATATGGTTGACTACACTTCTATTGAGAATAGCTTTAACTTCTGAGTTAAAGGGTATCATAGGAAGTCCAGTTAATATAACTTCTGATAAAAAACCATGAAAATAAGGTTTACGCTTCTTTGATAGTTGACTAGGCCTTTTAAATCCGCAATCTCGGTAACTAGCGTATGCGGATATTTCAATATCTTTATATACTTCGGTGTATATGTCTCCACTATCCCATAATAAAAGTGCTTCCTTTGTTATGCGTCGTTCTTCTGCACTTTTGTAAGAACGTTTTTTCTTTGGAAGCGGCGCCGTCTTATTAATATCATACAACGATAACCATCGTGTTTGAGCTTGCATGTAGATACAACCATCTGGTTTATCTTCGTCCAAAGGCGCCAGTTTGAGGGATGCGAGTTGAGTTTTAGTTTTAAAATGGTCAGGAACCATGCGTGTTAATTGTTCGTTTTGATTCCACCAATGGTAACGTGGTACTGATGGACATTCGGTTGATGGTTTGCTTTTCCATTCCCAACCGCATACGCTGCACGTCCAACCATTCTGGGTTTTAAATAAGTTGTGGCTCATACCAACACAACAAAACGCTACAAAAAATATTTTCCCATAATTCTATTAATTTACTACACTCTTATATTAATTTATTGCTTATAAGTAATAAAATTAACCATATTAAGCATACTATTATATAAAATAATTAGGTATTAATTCTTTGATAAAATTATATTTAACCTTCTCTAGTAACAGGGTCAATTAGTATGGAAGAAACATTGGTGCGTACTTGTTTAACACAACTTAATGCATTAGGGCATGAATTTGACGAGGACGACGGATATCCTGTCGATATTAATAGAAATTTTTCAAACAATACTTGGAGTGTTGAAATAATTCTTGATTGGGGCGCCAATTGGAACGATTGGTAGAGTGCAGTAAATTGTACTATTACAAATGATTTAATAGTACAATCCAGGCGTTTTACTTGAAAGAGATGAAGATGGGGATATTATCGAAAAATTAAGATATCCTGCCGTTGCATAAGCTTAAATAAGATATCTGTATAATTTATTGGCGCCATTAGTAACGGAACGGCGCCTGTTTTATTTTCATAATAATTAAATAAAACTCACCCCCTTAATGAAGAAACTAAGACAGATAATTAAGTCTGTCTTTATATAAAGATGCTCTTATTGGTGCCTTGCATAAGTGTTAGTTCAGTTTTTTAGGCGCCCATACCTCTACCAACTTTATATATAGCGCCAATCCTCATTACTTGCTTACAAGCAGGCGCCGTACTATGAGATGCGCGTAGTAATAATGTTCGCTCTTATATACTAGAAACCTTGCTTTAATAGTGGTGTCATTCCTTAAGCCATCATTGTTAGTATCATTAGCGCCCATTCTTTAAATATATAGTTAATTTGTATTGTTTAGCTATTAGTGGCGCCTCACATCAGTTTTTAGAAAAAGTTAGAAATTGTTTTAAAAAACTAGTCCTGTTCAATTCAGTGCCGTGCATTCTACGCTTCGCTCCGCTCGCTCCGAAAGCACTAATGGGTTGGTAAAAAGGGTTAGAGGTAGTACACCGTGCAGCTTCCGCTGCCGCTCCAGCAGCACTAAGTTATTGGTGTTCAGTGGTGTTTATGTTATTCCATATTGTTGGTATAGAGTGGGCGCCTGTTATTCGTAGTTGTTCGTAGATTCCGGCGCCAGCTATTCATATTTACTCGTAAATACGTGTATCTAAATTAGCACTAAAGTGCTTAAAACATCTTTGCAGCTGTGGTGTTCAGTGGGCGCCTAGCACATCGCTTCGCTCGTGCGAAAACACTCCACAGTTACTCATAAACTCCAACGCCTTCTCTGTATTCCACACTTGCTCGTGTCGGTCGAGGCCACGGGTTATATAGTTAAATCTTACAAATCAGCAGGCGCGTACCTATCGGTATTAAAGAAGCTGTCGCAAACAGACTTTTAATGAAGCTCAACCCCCAAATTAGACCAACATCAAATATTCAGAAGGCTTCACAAACAACACAGATATCTAAAAAACAGGCTTTGCAAGCAATACGTATTTCCAACGGAGACAAAACAGGCGCCGATTGAATAACCTGATTGGTTGTTAAATTTAATATTTCTGTGGACAACTCGTATTTATCGGCGCCGTATCGTAACTACCTGTCGGCAACTGCAAAACTTATCCTCAAACTTGGTCTTTTATCCCAAGAAGAATCACACCTAGATTACGGCTGCGGTCGCGGTGGCGATGTCGAACGCTTACAAGCAATGGGGTATAACTCCACTGGATGGGATCCTTATTATTTTCCAGGGGTTACAAAAGCTGCTGATGTAGTGACAATGAATTACGTTCTGAACGTGATAAAAGACATTGAGGAACGGCGCCAAGCTTTACTAAATGCTTGGAGTTTAACCAAGAAGCGTTTGATTATATCCGCGAATGTTAGGGGCGCCGGACTTTACAATGGAGAAGTTACACCATTAGGAACATTTACCAAATTCTTTAACCACGTCGAACTCAAAGCGTACATTGAAAGCACCCTCGGATATGAAGCTATCAAACTAACTAAAGATAAATTTCTTATTAATCGTAATGGTAAACAATTTACTACACTCCATCATGACGAAGTAATTAATCGTGCTATCGCTATTGCATCATCCGGATGGATACCACCAATGGACTGTATTATTAAAGGATATTGTAACGATTTTAAACCAAGACCAGGCGCCGATTTTATAGACGATGGACAATTTCCAGGTAGAATTAGACATTACCGACTTTTATCTAAAACTCGCTCTCTACCAAATAAAAATGGTCAACTAGTTAAAGTTTTACATATTAGCGGTGGTAAAAATTCTGAGCAGATGCAATTTTGTATTGAAGCATTGCGGCGCCGTAACCAAATAGCTCAATTAAAATTTCACTGTGTAGAGCAAACGTTTCTAAATGAATTTCTTGGTGCCAGGAAATTTGACTTCTTGGATTACAAAAATATTAAAATATACAACTAATTAATTACCTTCGGTAGAAAAACGGCGCGATAATTTAAATTATACTTATTGAAATACCAAATAAAAAACTAGTAATAAGCTTCGCTAACTAAAATTTATAAATGTATCAACAACTATCATTATTTACTATAATTAATAGTATAGATACGCTGTCTATCGCAACTAGTCTTTTCTGTGGTTGCTTTTAAGGGGACTAATTAAAAGTAAGGCTTGTAGCTCTTGTAGCTGATAGTTTGTAAGGGGGCTTGTTATTCGCAATTACTCATTTCAGTATAGGTTAAATATTGTTTTTTTTAGAAAAAGGTATTCCGAGTTCTCTTCTCTTCTCAGCCTTCTCAATTGTAGCATACACCTTTAAACGTCAAGGGAGAGTTTCTAAACCTCTAACAATTACTAAGGAAATAGGCTTTTTAAAGAATTTCTAAGTTCGTCGTGCCTCCTCACTAAGAAATTCTACTAAAAACCGTATTCCCTAAGTAATTTTAACTCGGTAAGAAACACTAGACCCTTGACATTTAAAGGAACATATGCGGTGAAAAATGCAGGCTGAGAGTTCAGTAAGTTGTTTTTAAGGATTAATAAAATGAAAACGATTACTGAAATGAAGTACAAAGGCTACATAATTCGAGTTAGAAAAACTCAGGAGGTGAAAGACGGAATATGCTATTGGCACTATGATTACATAGCTGAACAATGGATATATAGAGAAGAAATTGATTGTGAGGAGTTAGACGGCGGTTCTTTCGGTAAAAATATGTTACAAGCAGTTAAAAATTTAAGGAGGTCGATAGATATAATAGAAGAAAATAAAAGACTTGCTCGTATTAGATATGAAACTCTATATCCGGGTCGTAAATATGAGGATTAAATAACAAAGTATAAGGGTTTAGTTAATCTAAATCCTTATATTTTTTTGAGAATATATTTGTTTGTATTATTTCATTGATTCTGGCGCCTGTGTTTTTCACAGTTATCTTAAATATCGGCGCCTTCTCTGTATTCCGAGTCTCTAATATCGGTCTAGGCTACGGATTATATTGTTTCTTTTAAAAAAACCCTAGCATTATCTGTTTTCTTGCAGTTTTCTCCTTGTTCCAGTTACTCATATATTCCGGCGCCAGTTATTTAAAATATTCTCGTATAAGTGCAGGTTAAATACTGTTTTTTTTAGGAAAAGCGATCCCGAAATTGTCGTAAAGCGCACCCCCAGCTTTTCTATTATAGCTACGTGGTCAAGGGCTACGCAGTTTGCGCTCTTTTATCGTTGCTTCGCATTTTACATCTGGGGGACACCCCCAGACCCCCGTTTCGCAAACTGCGGCGAGCAGCGGAATATATCGTTGCTTCGCAGTTTATATCTGGGGACACCCCAGACCCCGATCCGCTGCCCTTGACTCACTCCGCATTTCAAAATTAGCTGGGGGGTTGCGCTCTCGGTGGGCGGGCTTCTCGGTGCAATTGTCGTTTCACTGAGGTTTAAGTTCATGCTTACTCGTCCTACAGTTCGGGCTTCTTGGTTCGGTTGTCCAGCTCCTTACCCACGTGAGGTCTACGCGCTTGCAAGGTCTTACGGTGTTGGCATAGCAGCTGTTCGCAGTTCCAAGCGCTCGTTTTCGTACTGGGTCTTGGTTTGCTCGTTTGCTTCCGAGTCCCAGGCTAACCAGTTCCGTGCTGCATGTGGTGACCAGTTTTTCGGTTGGTCAGGTACTTTCTTCTACATGCGGCGGGTTGGGCGGCGTTGGCGGGTGTCGGTTCCAGTCCTAGTTCCGCAGGTTGTGTTCCCAGTTTGTCGTGGGCGCCTGCGGTTGGGCGGGTTCCGGGTTGTTACCAGCTAGTGTGCGGGGTGGGGGTTTCGGCTCCCTGCCTTTTTTTTGAGGTGCTTGGACTATTCCCACTTACTCATATATTCCGGCGCCAAGTCTTAATTCCACATTTACTTGTATCGGTCTAGTCCACGGGTTACATAGTTAAATTTTGCGAACAAAGAAATTGGCACCTATCGGAATTAAAAGATGCTTCGCAAACAACCTTTTAATTAAGCCCGACCTCTAAATCAGACCAACATAAAATATTTGGTTAATTTCTCAGAAACTAAACATAACTCCAATTAAAAAAGAAACTTCACGAATAAAACAGGCGCCGATTAAAAAAACTTTGCGAACAAATAAACACGCATCCTCAGATTGAAGAAAGCTTCGCGATTGAACAATTCGCAAGTAAACAAAATGATTTTAAGCAAATTCTTTACAAAAGGGCTGTTACATGTAAGTATCTAGAAACTTAAATACTCAGGTATCCAAACCATGATTATCACAGTATTGGGTTTTAAAGGGGGGGTTGCAAAAACGACCACTGCCTTGCACCTTGCAGCTTACCTGCAACAATATGAACCCACACTACTAGTAGATGGCGATCCAAATCGAAGTGCTTCCGCATGGGCATCAAGAGGAAAGATACCATGTGATTTATGCGACGAGAAAGCCGCAATCAAACAGGCGCCTAAGTATCGACATATTGTAATCGATACCAAAGCGCGCCCTAACGAAGAAGACCTTGAACATTTAGTAGAAGGTTGCGACCTCTTAATATTACCAACCACACCAGATGCACTTGCTTTGGACGCAATGCTACTAATGGTCAAGTCACTCCCAAAAGGCACCAATTATAAAATCTTGTTAACTATCGTCCCGCCGAAGCCATCACGCGCGGGTGAAGAAGCGCTTGCTTTGTTCCAAGAGGAGAACTTGCCACATTACCCATTCGTGATTCGTAGATTTAGTGCATATCAGCGCGCGGCACTTTCAGGATGTGCAGTTTTTGATTCAAAAGACCGTTCTTCAAAGACTGCTTGGGGTGATTATCAAAAACTAGGCAGGGAGATAGTTAAAGGATGAGCAACTTCAAGAAACTGTTAGAGTCTGCTAAAAACCAACCCATCGATGAGGCGCCTTCTTCTCCTAACGGTAGCACCAATGATTCAGTTGACAATGATAGTACTAATGAATTGAAACAGGCGCCTGTAGCTACTAAAAAAGTTTCCCCTAGGAAAAACGCGGAGACAGGGAAGAGTAAAAATCCAGACTATCGTCAGACCACGATTTACGTAAGGAAAGACCTACAGCGCAAGCTTATCCGTCTACTGGAAGACCAAGAGTACAAAGGTGACTTCTCGGACTGGGTGGAAGAATGCATGGTATCTAAAATCAAGAGGCAAAAATCTTAAACCAATTGGGCGCCGCTCTATTGTGGCGGCGACACTCGGTACAGACAGCTAGAAAATTTATATTTTTTCCTATCGGTATAAAAACTATAGAAAAAACCGATAAATTTATAATGCTTAAAAAAATGGCACCAGTATTATAAATTACTGGTACGCATGTAAAAACATCTACTGATTAATAGCTTAATAGTATTACAAATTAAACATATGAAGCTAACTATAATTGCCTTCGTACCCTAAAAAAAGGTTTTTTATATCCATTTTACGAACAGTTCTGTACCTAAAATACTATATATAACGCCTAAACATACCAAACGCGCGGCGCCGATGTTGGATGTGATACAGGACTTCGCACAGCGGTACAGGTACGTAAAATCTAAAAAAATATTTTTTTTATGGAAATATAATATGTCCCTATGAAAAAAAAAATTTTTTAAATTCCCTTGTATTTTTAGAGTTTTAGGTACGAATTCGAGCTTCAAATCAATATAATTTTTACCTTCCGTACCTCAAAATTAGGTACGACGTACCTTAAAATTCGGTACGGAATAGTACTCTATTAGTACAAAACGTACCGTCATCACAACGTCAAAAATACGAAAACGTACCTAGCTTTTTTAGTAAAAAAAATAAAATTTTACCTAACAGTAACTTATATTAAAAATTAACGACTTTAGATATATTTTTTTATAAAAAATAACTGTTGCAATTAGACATTTTAACTATGATACAAAATGTATACTCTATAAGTATTTTTGTGCTATACGAAAGATTTAACGTCGTTCCCTAAATTTGACTGACATAGCACCCTATACAGGCGCCTTTTAAATCAATTTGCAATTATGTGCGCGCTCCGGGCTTGGGAGTGACCTCAACGTTTCATATGGGCAACGCTGTAAAGGGGGGAATTAAACAGACGAGGCGCCTAGACACCTAATCCATTTAGTTCGACCAACATCGAAGAAGAACACTGCAGGCGCCGGAATTAACAAGCAATTGAGAATCTGCACTCCTACAGATTAACCATCAGATATGGAGCGAAAAGAATTAAATAATCAGACTAACAAGCAAATAACCGTACAGTTACGGATGACGCTACAGGCTTTATAATTTGTACCATTTTGTTATCTACTATTTTTTTAAAGAGATTATGTCAGAACAAGTTAGTACCGACCAGGAAACAGAACTCAGCACCAATGATGAACTCAATACTCAAAAACCCGGCGCCGTTGAGGAAACAGAGACAACAGAACAAGTAAAGAAACCTTTAAGAGAAAGAGTTTTCGCAGCTTGTGAGGAGTTGATTACTGAAGGTAGAAATGTTACGCGCGATTCGGTGCGGGAAAAAACCAGGGGAAGTGACCGCGATTTATCTCAATACATAAAAGAGTGGCGTGCTGCTAAAGCGGCTAGTAATACTCAAACCTCAGAAGGCGCCGAGGATATCGATGATTCTGAAACTGCTGGTAAGTTAGTAGTACAGAATAAAAACGATATCGTTTCTAGCAAGAATGATAATAATATTCAAACTCCTGATCAAGTAGTACAAACTGTCAAAACTCGTGTTGTTAAGAAACGAAATAAAAGCCTTGGGGATGCAGTAAGAGACGGTGCTAATCAAGCTGCAGGGGTATTAGTTACAGAAGAGAGGGTTTTTCAAAGTTTGTTGGAAAATCCAGACCTATTACCTCTTGACCTTAAGCAAGAAGTAGAGAAAGCGATGAATGATAGTGATGAACTTATGAAATCTAGGAGTGCGAGGTTTGAATTAAGTTTTTTCGTAGAGGACGCTCTGTCAAGCTTGCGTGGAAACGCTTAGATGGTAATTCAAGGGCGCCAGTTAAGGATGAAAACCCTTATAACAACGAATCAGAGGAGGAGGAACAGGAACAACAACCAGAACAGCTTTTAAAGGCGCCTAAAAAGAAAAAGAATATTGAAGATTTCCGACAAGATGTAACTAACCAAGTAATTGGGATGTTGGTTCAGAAGAAATCTATTTGTATTACTGGTGAAGTTGGGATTGGTAAAACTTATCTCGCGCAACAAGTAGTAAAAGCTCTTGGAAAGAAATGTTGTTATGGGTATTACCGTGGCGACAACACCAAATGCTTGCAGCAAATAGCATCCAGCTTGAATATCTCTTTAAATCAAATTGATAATGAAGGCGCCGAGGGTAAACCACTTACAGCAAAACAACTTAAAGAAGATATTGCTGAATGTTTGGGTGAGACTATTCTTATATGTGACCATTTCCACAGATGGCCTGCTTCATTAAAAGGGTGGGTGGAAGATTTACACGAAAGTGGCGCCACTATTTTGCTGCTAGGTAATCACCGTGACTTGGAGGGTGTTACTTACAAAATTCCCCGACTTGCCTTATCCCCCCTTAAAGATGATGAAATTAGGGATATTATCTGGCGCCAAGCAAAACAGTTAAGTCATGCACTTACAACGAATGAAGTTGTGCAAATGGCAGGACGCGCGGGTGGAAATCCGCTACTTGCGAAACGTATGGTACAGGAACTCCATCAAGGAGTAGAAAGCACTAACATTCAGGATGGTAATAATTACAGGAGTATTACACCATTCTTAATGTTTACTGCTGGATTAATCGGCGCCGTCCGTTTTGTCGGGTTAGCGACAGGAGATATAAGACTTCGTATCGTTGGAGGTGTTTTTATTACTTTTCTATTCTCGTTCCGATACTTAAGCGCGCTTTTCCCTAAACGCAGTAGGAAGTAAACATTATGATGGGAGTCACTCACACAACACTATCAATTACAGGCGTAGCAATCATTACAGGAAGCGTCAATCCGCGCGTTCTTTTAATTGCTGCAGTTGCTAGTCAAATTCCTGATTTAGATACTACTAAGTCATGGATAGGAAAAGTGTTCTATGTTGTTTCTAGTCGCATTGAGGAGAGGTTTCCGCATCGGAGTTTGACACACTCTATATTTATTAGTTTTCTAATCGCCCTTGTTACAATTCCCTTACTTTTAGCTAATTGGATTGATTGGACGCTTTGGATAGCGGCGCCTCTCGGTCATCTTATAAGTTGTTTTGCTGACTGTGGTACTAAACTTGGATGTCAATTTTTCTATCCGCTTAATCATGACTATTGGGTTATTGGTTTAAATCCAAATAACCGTGTTGAGACGGGTAAAACTTCTGATTATGCAATTCTTAGTACTACAGTTTTAGTATTTTGTATAACTTATTACTTAATAGCAGGGTCAGGTGGAATTGGCGCCTATATGACTAAGACATTCTTTCCCACCAACCAAACTGCTATAGAGATGTTACGACGTGAGAACCAGAGAGCTATATCTGTACAGGTAGAAGGTATAAGGAAGGTTGATAATTCCAGGGTGAATGAAACTTACTGGGCAATATCGGCGGCTGGGTCTAATCTTGTTGCGCGCGATAAAGCTGGTAATGTGTTTCGCATCGGTGAGGGTGGTGAAGTAATACCTAAAAGGGTTAATCTACTACCGGATAGGTTGGATATTAAAGTTCGGCGCCAAAAGATAGAGGAAGCGTCTGCTACTGAGTGGGTTAATTCCTTAGCTGAGAATTATTTAGTTACAGGTACTTTAGAAATTGAAGATTCAGGAGATCTTCAATTACCGATAGTTCCACCAGGTATGATGGCAACCGTTACCAAAACCTCTAATGGAGTGTATTTAGAACATGCTTCTCGTAAAGATTTAAAACCCCTTGGGGAGTATTACATCCTAAAAGGAGAAGTGTTAATCAAACAACTTTAAAGATTATGAAAGCGCTTTTTATTGCGACAGTTACAGTTTTATCACTCATGGCGCCACTTGCGACAGCGCAAAAATCCGATGCTCCAGAGAATGTTGAAGTATTTAAGGGAACTGGCAATACTGAAAAAAGCCTTCAACTTTCTGTAACCGTTGAGGCGCCGGAACATCTTTTAGTAAAAGAGGATGAATATATCCGAGAGGGACAACCAATAGCAGATAAACCAGAAGAACGTAAACGGTTAGACCAACAGCGAACAAGTTTAGTTCTTCAGAAAAATAATCTATTTTGTAAACAAGTTCCTGAACCATTAAAACCAAAAGAAGCTCCACAAGTGGCACCACTACCAAGTGCTAATTATCAAGAAGAAGAATCTTTTGTAGCTCAAGCACAGCTTAAATTACAGCAAGCTCAAGCAATACTAGCTCAAAGGATTCCTATATTAAAAGCTGATAATCCAGAAAAGCGCGCTTCGATGGAGAAAGTAGAAGCTCAATTCCGTGGTGCCCAAGAAAAGGTTAAAGAACAGGAGGAACTATTAAAATCAATGCAAGATATGCAACTTCAGGCGCCAATAATAAGGCACGAAGAGGCTAAATTAAAACAACTTCAAAGTGAAACTGAGCAGTTACAGTCAGCATTACAAAGAGAGCAGGCTTTAATGGCATCTGCTGGAACTCAACAACAACAGGAGTTACAGAATTTAGAGATTGCTGTACAGGTCGCTCGTAGTGATTTACAAATCGCCTTGGGTAGGTTGGATGGAGCGCGGAATAATCGTAAGTTGATAGAGTATAAAGCGACAATTGAATCTGCACAAAGAGTAGAGGAGGAAAATCGCAGTCAGCAAACATATTCTCAACAACTTGGACAATATGCACAAGCGGTAAGAGAAAAAGATTATCAACTTACACAGTTACATAACCAGCTAATAGCTATCGATGATAAATTAGCACAAATTCCAATTATCCGGGCGCCTCGTTCCGGTTTTATTCGACGTATTAAAAATTGGGTTGGAAATAATGGGAAATATACAACGACTCTTACTATTGGTTCTTCCCCTAATAACAATAGCTCAGGAAGCCAAAGCAACAACAAGCAGAATAAAACCACAATGGAAGCAACTCCAAGTCTACAACCTACAAGCCCAGCAAGTACTCCCAGTACCCCAGGCGCCCAAATCATCACAGACAAATCAACCTGTCCCCAACCCACCATCAACACCAACACAACCAGCACAGGCGCCAAGCAGTGAGGATGATTCAGGTATAGAGGTTATTGAGGATGAAAATTCAAATACTCAAGTACCTAAAAATTCAAGTACTCAACCTCCGAAGGCGCCTGAAACTCCTGTAACCAATGATGAAATTGATACACAAGACCAAGAAACTACTAATGCTGAGGAAGACGCGAATTTACCAAAAACACCTCAAAATCCCTTTGAAAAACCTAATATTGATAACCTTATACAGAAACAGTTCAATGATGATATGTGGAGGATTATGAGGGGTCAATTACCGTGTCTAGAAACTTCAGCTAATTGTTTACAACAACTTCAGGAAAAAGCTACTGGCGCCTCACCTCTTTTAAAAGAACTTGATACACGTATCGAGGAAGCGAATAATAAGATTGCTGAAGCGAAGGCTAATAATAAAAAGTCTATCCGTATGGCTGTACTCTCACCAGCGCTGCAATATCTTTTAGGCCCGACTGTGGCGCCGGGGCAGCCGCAACGTGGCGGGTCAGGGTTGATAGATAACATTCTGGGTGTAGTACGCGGTGATATTGGGTTAATCAATGGATTGCTCCGCGTAGTTGGTGTTCCGTTCTTCGAGAATAGTCAGGGCGGGAATGCTGACGCACAGAGGAACGCAATATTAATAGGGGATTTACAAATTAAAGTTGCTGAACTTCAACGTGGACGTGCGAAGCTTGCGGATGAGATTAGGGAGAAAGTGGCCATCAGCTTAGTTAAGTTCGATGAGGCACGTACAGATTTTCAAACATCGCAGATTATAGGCGCCCGTTCTATCGACTTATTCAAGGTTTATGAATTGCGGTACGTTCGCGGGAATACTGATACTGAAGGATATTTAGCACAGCAGTCCAGACTCGATAGGGAAAAGGCTTCTGTGTATAGCTCTTGGGCTAAAATGCGTCGTTCTCTATTTGAATTAAAGCTTCTTGTACTTTCTGTTAAAGAAGCTGAAATTTAAATATTAAGTTTTCAATTAAAAATTACAATTGTACCTATAATATGATTGCGAGTGATTTGCTTGTTTTATATAAAAGAATAAAACCTATATATAAGTTTTATTTTTTGCTTTTTTTGATAATCTTTACAGTGTTTAAAAATTATGCTTATATTCTTGCTGCGCTTATTATTGGTGCTAGTACCATTGCAGTATTATTTACCCTTTGGACTAGAAGTAAAACTAATTTTAAAGCACAACATATAATATTTGAATCTTATTTGGAGAGGATGAGTCAAATATTAATGAGAGAGAAATGTTACCCAAAGCATAGAAGAAAAAACTTAGAGCTTACCGACACTGTTATTAAATTTATAATTACAGACACTTCAAATATTTTAGAGCAGTTACAAGGTAATTCTAATTTTCAGAATTATGCTCTTAATTATCTTCGCAGTTTTGAAATACAAACTGAAGTAAATTATGTAGTCTTAAATAATTTAAATCTTAAGTATCTTAAATTTGATGATTTTGCTTTTGACTCAACAAGCTTTAATTCTTCTAATTTAGAGAATGCTAGTTTTAAACAAGCTTATTTTGATAGCTGTGATTTAGGCTCTGCTAATCTTCAAAATGCAAGTTTTGCATATGCATCAATACGTGTTAGCGATTTTACTAATGCCAAGTTGAAAAACGCCAGTTTTGAAGAAGCAAAATTAACTAATACTGATTTTAGCGGCGCCGATTTAACAAACGCTAATTTTAAAGCTGCAAGATTAGCGGGTGTTAACATTTCTCATGCTAAAATGTACGGCGTTAAAAATTTAACTGTAGAGCAAGTTTTACAGACTAGAAATTGGAAGTTAGCTTATTTTGATATTGATTTTAAGCGTCATCTGAAAAATTATTTTAGTAACAATAACTCTACGGATAAAAATAAAGATAAACCAATCATCAATAAAATTTTTTATGCTAAATTAGTTTATGCTTCTTTGCTTAGTTTATTACTCACTATATATATTCTTAACTATCTATCACCAAAAAATATTAATAATTTCAACTATTCTTTTGCAGAAAATATTAATAAATGTCTAAGTTCTAGTCGAAAATTTATTGCTGAAATAGATAAAGATGCATGGGTATGTGTCAACAAACCTGATAATACTAAAAATATCTGGTTTTTTGTAACAAGATTAAACGTAGAAGGAAAAATTTCATCTTTAATTACGGCTAAATATTTAGACAGGGCAGATGCAAATATTTATGAAAAATTAGTTTCTATTGATGATTATAAAAGCAATGATGAAGTTATGTTTTACATGGGTAGAAGAAGGTTTAGGGGGTGGATAACAAGTCCAAGACCGTATTTAATAAAAAAGCATAAAAAGGATATTGATGCAATCCTAAAGGCTATGGATAACTATGAGAAAAAGCCAGTACAAAATATCCAAACGGCGCCTGACAATACAGGTATCTAAATACTCAAATACTTAAATACTTAATTCATCGTGAAACTCTCAGATTTACGTGTATTAGACATTTTCGCAGGGTGCGGGGGCTTATCGCTAGGGTTCCAGAATGCTGGTTTCAGTGTGGTCGGCGCCATCGATAACTGGCAGCTTGCTATTAATATCTACTCTAAAAATTTTGACCACCCTGTATACAACTGTGACCTCTCAATTCCAGAGGATAGCTATCATATATTTAAAAACCTGAATTGTAATTTTATTATCGGAGGGGCGCCTTGCCAAGACTTCTCAAACGCTGGACTGCGTAACGAGGATAATGGACGGGGAGAGTTGAGTATTAGCTACGCCCGTATTATTCAACATGTCAGACCTCAAATATTTGTACTTGAGAATGTAGAAAGATATAGGAAGAGTAATAAATATCTACAAGTAAAGGAAATATTTAAAGCTTGTAATTATGGTTTAACAGAGACTATATTAAACGCTTCGCTGTGCGGTGTTCCTCAAGCTAGGAAGAGATATATTTGTATTGGTGTGTTAGGTGGCGCCGATAATGCTTTACTTTCTTTGCTACATGAAGGATTGGCGCCTCGTCCTATGACTGTGAGGGATTATTTAGGTGATAGTTTAGGAACCGAATATTATTATAGACACGCGCGGAGTTATCAGAGGAAAGCAATTTTTAGTATAGATGAACCTAGTCCTACTATTCGAGGCACTAATCGTCCTATATCTAAGAACTATATTCCTCACAAGAACGATGCTTGTAGGGATTTAAGGAGAGTGCGCGCGCTAACTACTTTGGAGAGGAGTTATATACAAACATTTCCGTCTAGTTTTAATTTTGATATTGAGAATCAAACTAAGACTGATTTGGAACAAGTTATAGGTAATGCTGTACCTGTGAAGTTAGGGGAGTATATTGCTGTTGCTATAAGTAAGTATTTGGGCGTTTAAATATTATGCTCACGGCGCTACTTTAATCTATGTAACAGTGGACACTGCCCCAAAAGGATATGTTATACTTTGCAGTGTTGATTTTTATCCTGCGACTTCATTCATATTTATATTTTTCAAGTTCTACTTATAATATGGGTAAATTTAAAGATTATACTGGACAAAAATTTGGGCGTTTGGAATGTATTTCTTTTTCTGAGCCACAACGAGTTAATGGTAGAACATTTTGGAAATGTAAATGTGATTGCGGAAAAATTGTAGATGTCGGTATAACAAACGTTGTAAATGGAACCACAAAATCTTGTGGATGTTTAAATTCTTCATTCAAGGATTATACTGGACATAAGTTTGGGCGCCTGGAATGTATTTCTTTAAGTACACCGACAAGGATTAATAATAAAACTATTTGGAAATGTAAATGTGATTGTGGAAAAATTATAAATGCAAGTTTAGAAAGTCTCATAAGTGGGAATAAAAAATCTTGTGGTTGTTTGAGATTTAGTAGTAAGAGTTACTATAAAGATTACACTGGACAGAAGTTTGGGCGCCTGGAATGTATTTCTATAAGTACACCAGCAAGGATTAATGGTAGAACGTTTTGGAAATGTAAATGTGATTGCGGAAAAATTGTAGATATAGACATAGCACGCGCGATAGCAGGAGACACAAAATCTTGCGGATGCTTACAAAATACGCGCAAGGATTATACTGGACAGAAGTTTGGGCGCCTAGAATGTATTGCACCTTCCTCACTGTCAAATGTTAAGAGTGCAAAGTTTTGGAAATTTAAATGTGATTGCGGAAAAATTATAGATGTAAATATAGCAGATGTTGTATCTAGGGGTAAAAAGTCTTGCGGGTGCTTGAAACGTTCTTGCAACTTTATCTCTATCTAAACGCCTATCGTTTTAAAAATGTAAATTTTCTCTACGCGTAGAGTTTTATTATAGACACGCGCGCAGTTACCAGCGGAAAGCAATATTTAGCATCGATGAACCTAGTCCAACCATTTGTGGGACAAATAGACCGATATCTAAGAACTACACCCCTCACAAGAATGATGCTTGTTGGCATTTTAGAAAAGTGCGCGCGCTGACTGCGATTGAGAGGAGTTATATACAAACGTTTCCCAAGGGTTTTGATTTTGATATTGAGAATTAAACTAAGACTAATTTAGAGCAAGTTGTTGGTAACGCTGTACCTGTAAAGTTAGGACAGTATATTGCTGTTGCATTAAGTAAATATTTAGGTATCTAGATACTTGGATTATGGTGCCTGTTTGGATGTGCAGATTATTGTGGCGCCTGTAAGACGTATTGGTAGTAGTCCCCGTGAGGGGAAGTAAATAATGTAACTCCACAACATCAAGCGCGACACCTACAAAAAGGGAGCAGGGTTTCCGTCCCCGTGAGGGGTAAGTAAAGAATGTGACTGGGAGGAAGGGCTGTAGAAGTCGAAATGAACCTGGTTTCCGTCCCCGTGAGGGGTAAGTAAAGAATGTGATCGGCGAGTACTCACTGATCGAGGCAGCGCTTTGGATTATTGTCGTTTCCGTCCCCGTGAGGGGTAAGTAAAGAATGTGATCGGTACGTCTGCCTCGACCGGAAGTCCAGAATCACGTTTCCGTCCCCGTGAGGGGTAAGTAAAGAATGTGACCAGGCTGACCCAGTTCCCGACGACGGTTGCGGTGGATGGTTTCCGTCCCCGTGAGGGGTAAGTAAAGAATGTGACGGGCTGGATCGGGAACTACCCGCCTGTTCGATTGCTGCTGGCCGTTTCCGTCCCCGTGAGGGGTAAGTAAAGAATGTGACCTCACTCTATATTTGTGGTTTGATAGCGTGGCATCTTTCGTTTCCGTCCCCGT
Organism: Calothrix sp. NIES-4105; assembly: GCF_002368415.1. GTDB lineage: Bacteria > Cyanobacteriota > Cyanobacteriia > Cyanobacteriales > Nostocaceae > Dulcicalothrix. Next base: position 331,670 of record NZ_AP018292.1, on the reverse strand, counting down.
GAGGGGTAAGTAAAGAATGTGACTGCTTGGTTGTGATTTGTCTAGAGCAGTTTGTGAGGTTTCCGTCCCCGTGAGGGGTAAGTAAAGAATGTGACAAAGACAACCTCGAAGACGCAAGAAATGCGGCTTCTGATGTCGTTTCCGTCCCCGTGAGGGATAAGTAAAGAATGTGACCCTACCTTCCTAAAAGCCTTACTATATTCAGTTTTCAAAGTGCGGTTGCGCCAGTCTACTGACAAAGCTGATGTATCAAAAGCTTATTACACTTTCTTGTATAAGTAAATAAGCAAATTAATGCTATATTTAGCTATTTAAAATTATTTTACTCAGAAGTTAGCCCAATTAACCTATATTATCTCGTTTTATTTTTGATTATCATTGAAATAGTCTTATATACTCGTTGCGCTAATTCCGGCGCCAGTTTTACATTCCTTAACAATCAACACACTGTATATATAACAAGACTTCCAACGTCATAAAGAAACAGGCGCCACTTTTGCCCGTGTAATAAAACAAAACATAGGCACCAACTAAAAAGGCGCCTTGAATTAGAGCGCCTTATGCTAGAAGTGTGGTTTAGAGAGACTATATTATTTAACAGCGATAGCTTGACCAGCGGTGCTAGAAATATCTACAAGGTTGGTAAAAGAAGCTGTACCACTACCACCGGGACCAGCGAAGGTTTGCTGACCGACTTGGAGTTGCTTGAGCGAGTAGCTATTCGATGCATCGGAAGCAAACCCGCCAACATCACGTTTCGGTAATAGCCAAACCACCAGCTACGGTATCAAGTTCATAGTTAGATAGTTCAATTGCATTAATTTCGTTATTCATTATCTTATCCTCAAGTATATTAGTTTGATTTGAGAAGCTGTGTTCGCTTTCATGACCACATACTATGAGTTTCGATAGTCTCCACACATCGTAAATTAGCTGGAATTGGCGCCTGTGCTTTTTGTTGATGACGTGTAGTACTAAGGTTGGAGACAGAAGCAGATATTTAAGTACTTGAGTATCTATATTGTGGCGCCGTAAAGAATTTTCTGTATTAAAAGACATCAGTGTTAAATAGTAATACAATTGAACAGCCCTTTAAAATTAATCTAAACCTTAATATATGAGCCGTTCACCACTTTTTAGGAAATTAGCGCATACAATTGCTACTGCTTCTTTTTGTGATAAAAATAATATTTCTTCTGTGATGGGTGTATCTGTATTAAAGTCAGAGATGCTATATAGGCGCCGTAACCGAAGGAAATTTTTAACTGACATGGGTAAGTTTGCTCTATTAGGGGGAGCAATTGGTGTTGGTTCTGGTAGTTTCCGAAACGTTTTAGCGGCGCCACCAACAGTAGATGCAAAAATAGCTATTATCGGCGCCGGTTTAGCAGGACTGAGTTGTGGGTACTCTCTTCAAAAACAAGGAATTCAAGCTACTGTCTATGAAGCGAGTAATAGGGCAGGTGGACGATGTTATTCTCTGGAAAAATTTTTCCCAGGTCAAGTTGCGGAGAGAGGTGGAGAATTTATCGATAACTTGCACAAAACTATGTTGGGTTATGCACAAGAATTTAACCTCAAATTAGAGGATGTATCCAAGGAACCAGGGGAAGTTTTTTATTATATAGATGGACAAGCCTATAAAGAATCAGCAGTAGTTGAGGAATATCGGGGTTTTGTGGCTGCGATGCGTGAAGACTTACGTACACTTGGAAATCCTACTGCCGATAGCTTTACTCCAGCAGACAGGACACTTGATTTTATCAGTCTCAAAGATTATTTAGATAGTCGTGGCGCCGGAAATTTGATTAAGAAGGTAATTGAAGCTGCTTATATTGGGGAATATGGCGCAGAAATTAATCAGCAAAGTTGTCTAAGTTTTTTACAGTTTATTCATGCTGATAAACGCTCGAAGTTTAGACCATTTGGTGTGTTTAGTGATGAACGTTATCATCTTGTTGGAGGTAATCAACAGATTGCCGAAGCTTTAAAAAACCGTCTTGGTGGACAAATTAAATATGGTAAGAAGTTAATCGCAGCTAGAAAAGATAGTTCAGGCAAAGTGTCCCTATTTTTTGATGATAGTTCAAGCGATACATTTGATGCTGTTGTCTTTGCTATTCCCTTCTCTACTTTGCGAACAGTAGATTTGAGTGGGTTGCAACTTCCACAGTGGAAACTCGATGCTATCAACAACCTAGTCTATGGCACTAACTCAAAACTCATGGTAGGTTTTAACAGTCGTCCTTGGGCGCCTCTAGGTAGTAATGGTAGTAGCTATGCTAATTTACCCTTTTTACAAAGCACTTGGGAAACTAATTTTATTCAAGCTACTCCAAGTAGAGCAGTACTAACGAATTATTCAGGTGGTAAATTAGGCGCCAGTCTCAACCCGCAAAAGTTACAACAGGAAACTGCTAACTTCCTCAACAATTTAAAACTTGTTTTTACAGGCGCCGATAGTTCAGCAGTTAGAAGTAATAATCAATATTTGGCTTACTTGGAGAATTGGTCATTAAATCCACTGTATAAGGGCAGTTACACCTGCAACCAACCTGGTTATTTTACAACGATTGCGAATAATGAAGGTAAGCCAGTCAATACCCTGTATTTTGCGGGGGAACACACAAGCTCATTCTATGAATGGCAAGGTTTTATGGAAGGCGCCGCGCTTTCTGGTATTACGGCTGCGAACCAAATACTTAAAGATTTCAAGGTTAACACTAAGGCACGATAATCATTGTCATTTTTATTTTTTGCCCTCTTCTTAGTTGCTCCGTGTCTTGTTTTTAACCGTGAAAGAATTCGTCATACTGCACGCTTTTGATTGAGTGGCGCCATCAAGTACTTGAAATAGCAGCACCAATTACAGTTGCTGCTTTTCCTTTTTTGAACTAATCCAACTTATTAACATTAGAGGAGCTTTGAGGCGCCGGATGTAGTCGCAGGTACCTAAACCTTGATAAGTATTCCTATTTCAATTCTTTGCTTGTGGAAAAATTTTATTGAACGGCGCCTGTAATTACCAAACAACATATTCCCAACCATCTGCTTCATAAGAGATTTGTGCTTGATTAGCTAATCGTATTTTTTCCTCTGGACTTAAAATATCTGAAAGAATATTGTTGCAATTTGCTAAGTCTATGCATTTTGTACTTTCCAATTTATTTGCTAAGAACGAAAGTATTTTTACAAAGTTAGATTCGATTTGTCTATATTCACAACCTTTAATGCATTTAATAACTACTAACTCAAGATATATAGAGGGAAAATTGATATGATGTAAATCTCGCCATATTTTAGTAAGTTTAATTTCCGGAATCCTAAAAGAATCTTCTACGTGTAAAGTGTGTCTACTAAGATTTGTTTTGATGCAAGAATCTGTTTTTGTTTTATAAAGACTATGGTTATTTCCCGACTCTCGGCGCCCTGGAATCAAATTAAATTTACAATTATCAATTATTATGCCAATTGATACATCGTGCTTATAAACATTGTATCCAGTGTTAATTAAATAGTTATATAGTAAATTATAGGCTTCAGAGACTGTTCCAATTGTAGGATTAAAGGATAATAGAATATCAATTTCAGAGCTTAATGAAATAGCTGTTCCTTTAGTGAAAGAGCCACAAAAATTTGCATGATTTAAATTTCCATCTGCCCATTGATTAATTAATTCACTGATTTTCTTAGTTGCGGGTATAAACTCATTTATTTTTACAGAATATTTCTTAATAATCTTGTTAAGGTATTTATTCCCAGACATAAACTTTTTTCCAATACGCAACTACTCTTAATAGCATAAAATAAATTCCATTTAAAGTAAAAACGGCGACTGATACCATAAATATCTGGGTATCTGAGTACTTGGATACTTGAGTATTTAATAATTTAAATGTTCACGGGGCAACGGTTCTAAACGTTCCAGTACTTCTATCTCTAATACATCCTGGTGGTTCCGGCACCACTACCAGATTAGATACTTGATAAGTATTACCATTCCAATCAAAGCTTGTAGGAAAATCTTTTCTATTGAACGGCACCCTAAATATTCCTTTCCCCACACATATTAGGAGTAATCGATTCCGTCAGCGCGCGCTGACGCTCCAGAGCTATAGCGTTTTGGTGATTATGGCAATCGTTTGCAGCAAATTTGGTGTTTGATGTATGTATATATGAAGTATGAAATTTTGCTTCATTCATGGAAATCATGGAGATTGAGATATGCCGAAATTAATCAAAACATGTTGTGTTGCTTTATTAGCTGGAACAGCTTTATTTATCAGTATGGATGTACAACGAGCAAAGGCTAGCCTTGTTGATGATCTATATAATCAATGCGTAAAAGCATACCAGTTAGAACAACTGAATAATCAAGGTTTGGACTATTGTAATAAGGTTGTTCAACTTAAGCAACAAACAGAGCAACGAAGCAGAATGATAAACGATACCTACTCAAACCCTAGCTTTATCTACCCAAATCCTGGGTTAATTAACGAGGCTACTGACATCATTAGGAGTGGAATCAATAAGAATGAATGTGCTTATGATACATCCTGCGCGTCTACACCCCAATATCCCTATGCTTATCCAACAAATCCAGGATTTTAAAGCAAATTTGTGACGATTTCAAGGCGCCGAACATCATATAGGCGCCAACTGAAAAAGCGCTCGTAGATTTTAGGCGCCATTCTGCTCATCAACTGATGCAATATATTGTTAACTTTACTTGCAATAATTTATATTTAATCATAATTAGCAATCCAAATTAAGTTAGATGCCGAGATTATTGCAAAATATTGTTAAGTTAACTTGTGGTAATTTATATTTAATGATATTAGCCAATCCGAATTAAATTAAGCGCCAGTATTAAGATTATGGCGCCTTAAATTATTGCCGACAAGAAGATTTATTTTTAACTATCTTCCTGCTTAGTTTCTTCCTGCTTGACTTCTTTCGGTTTCTTCTCGAATATTTGAATCCCAGCATCAATGATTTCGAGTCCTTGCTCGGTTTTACCAAGCTTACCAGATATGGCGCCAGCCCAGTCAGCAAATTGGGCAACGTTAGCTTCAGCTTTCTTCCAACTTTTGCCGTTAATAACAGCGGTAAAATTTATTCCGTTTTGGTCGGTTACTTCGACTTGCACTTTTTTGTTAGGAGCGGGTGTTGCTTGTGGAAGGGCACCGCTTATTTTAACTACAACTTCGCTTTTAACTTGCATAGGACGATTATTTGTAGATGCTTCTGGTTTTGCTTCAACTACATTAATTATAGGGGATTCTACCACAAGGGGTTTATGAGGAATTATATCAGAAGTATTATCCACTGAGTCAGAAGATATTTCTTCAAATTTTTGACTTTTCTCCTTTCCTTTCTTCTTAGATTCAGCCTTCTTTGTTTCATTTTCAACTACATCACAAGGGTTATTTTTTTCAGTCTCATCTTCATTTGTAACTACATCAGAAGTTTTTACTGTCGGTGCTTGAGACGGCGCCACATCAGTAGTGCTTCCTAAGCCTTTTTTATCTTTAATTTTTTTGGCTGACTCAATCGTCAATTGATGATTAACTAGTTTTGCATCGATTTCCCAGTGCTGTCTACACTTTATACCTCGCAATTCCTGCTTAATGTCTTGATACTTTATTGCTATATAAAAATATTTTAATCTTTCTGACTGTGGTACTATTTTTATAAGAACTGCTTGATTCTCAAAATATACATAATGTACTTGTCCTCTAATTTTAAATATACCTAATTCATACGGTGCCTTTGATTCATTTAAATATAAATATTTTAATATGCAAAAGTTTAATGTAAAATCATTCCCCGTTTTCGGGTATACTAAACATATTAGAGGCTTATTTGAGTTCACCAATTCGGAAAATAAAAAGTTTTTATTTAATCTCTTTTGTATTAATTTTGGGATAATTAAATCTATTGGCTTGGAATTTTCTTGTTTGTCCTGCTCTAAAATTCCAAAATACTTCTTATCTGCATCTAAATAAATTTTCATTTTTAACAAGCCACACGCTTGATATAAAAATATTTCCTCTTGCCCCATAATGAAAACCTGACATTAAAAACACTACGCACTTAAACTATTATATTGTATAAAAAGCTTGCTGTAAAAGTAATTATTTACTACATATTGAAACAAAATGAAATATATATACTTGGGTTAATACGGCGCCGCTATTTATAAGTATTTAAGATAATCGCTTCATCGTCACTACTCGGTAAATCGTCAAAACCCTATATTTTCCCTTGATTTGACTGCTCTCGATGCGATAGATACTTAAATATTTAGGTACTTGGGTATTTAAAACAGGCGCCTATGAAAACCTTGTGTGTTATCCAATCCTAGATTATAAATGAGTGATTAATTATACTAGAAATACATAAGTTAGATGGTGAAACAGTTTTCATTGCCCCCTGGATATCAGATTAGAAAGTTATCAAAAAATTTTTTAGATTTTTTGTGGTACGGAACTTCAGAAGTATATATTGCTGAATACCGTAACGAAGAAATTGGTCGAATTGTTTTTGTTGATACAGGTAGCAAATATCTAATCCACGTAGTACACGTTAGCCCTCGACATAGACGTAAAAAGATTGGCTCATACCTTGTTCAGACGGTTGTACAACTTGCGGATAAACCAATTTACTTAAGTACGCTTAGTGCAAAAGACTTTTACACTCGTCTTGGTTTTACTATAGAACATCAACAAGAAATATTTGGGTTTATTTATGGCTACATCATGGTGTTGCAACCAACTACTCAAACAAACTTATAGGCGCCTGCTGATACAGATATGTGCGCTTTACTCTTCCTGTTTCAAGATGTCATCAATTGTTAGCTTGTCATTATGAGCAAGTTTCCTTACCCAATCTCTTAATTTAATTAAAGTCGCAAAGTCGCTTTTAGTTAATGTTCCAGATTTTGCGGATGATAAAGTACGGCGGTCTATTTTTACACCTTGCATTAGCAACTCTTCATAAGCTGCATTTACCGATAAGCCATCAGGCCAGTAAGAACCAATGTCAACGTAAACCTTCAAAGTTCAACTCCTAACTATCTACGTTGATGTTCTCACATCTAGCTTCTATTACGTTTCATATTATACGTTTAACTATAACGTATAACTTTAACTGTTAACTTTTATGTGTAACGTTAGAGTTGAACGTCAAAGTATATAATGGATGAGTAGTGATGCTTATGAAAGTAAGCACCACAAACAAACCAAAACCCCCGCACCTGACTACGAATCTAAAGCGGGGGGTTAAGTACCTGAATATATAAGGTTATTTTTATTATGAACGTAACGATGCCAATTTTTCAAGCTTTTGATTACGAAGAGTTTCCAAATCAAGACTTAGTGCAATTCGCTCAAGACACAGGACGCAGCTTCTTTGGCTTTGTACGTCAAACGTTTGATGGATTAATCGAGATAGGACGCGCGCTACAAAATCTCCAATACGAATGCCTGAACACTGATAAAAACGCGAAGAAGGTATTTTCTAAGTGGTTAGATAGTTTCGGCGCCTTGCGTTATATAGCTAAGAGCGCGATGGATATGTATAACTGGTTTAAAGATTTAGACCCAAGAATACAGCAGTTAATCCGTGAGAATGTTCAAAACTGGAAGATATCAGCACTACGCTTACTTAGACACCTAACCACCGAGGTACTAAAAGAAGTTGTTATCTCTGGTAAAAAATCAGCGAAGCAAATTAAACAGCTAATAGCGCGCGATTCTAAGACTGCTGTTAAGAGTTCGCTCTTGCCCGCGCAGTACCAAGAGACAGATTCACTCTTGTCCGTTTCGTACCAAGACAGTAACTTAAATGGTACTGAGTCAATTGAATCTAACCCGGATGTAGAGTTGGCGCCAGGAGTGAGAATAGTAGTTAAAAGTAACGATGCTTGGAATGGTTCTACAGGGATAATTACGTCCATTCATCAAGAGGGGCAATTTTGGGTTTTATTAGACAACACAGTTGCCCAAGGTGATACTGCTTCATACTTATTTAAGCACTCCCAACTTCAGCCAGAAGTCAAGATTGTAGGGCAGGCACCTGTATCCAAAAAAATGTACTCTTCTGAAGAGTTACAAGCTTTAATCCAAGAAGCACTCGCTACTAAGGAAAGAGAGACAGCAGAATTAGAGCAAGCACGTTACAAAGAAATACATGATGCCGCATTGGAAGCTGCGAAGAGAGAGATTATCGCAGCCCAACAACACGCGCGTCACATGACCAAACAAAAAGAACAGCTTACAGAACAGTTACAGCAAGCATTAGACGAAATTCAAAGACTGCGCTCTTTACAAGCTAAAAACCAACAGTTAGAACAACGTGTTGATGATTTAGAGAAAGCTCTTGAAGGCGCCAACAAAGACAGTTGGAACAACACTCTCAACAAACAAGCTGTTAAAGCTATTAACCGAGAAGTTGAGAAAGCAGTGGTGCCACTTATGTCCGAAGTCGAGCGGTTAAAGAATTTGAATGCTGATTTAAAGCAAGAGTTAGCCCAGTTAGATGCTTTTAGTAGTCAACAGCAACAAGAGTTAGATAACTATCGGCACCTTTCTAGCCAGGGGAATGAAACACAAGCTGATTATGTGCAGGCACTAAAACAAATTAATCAGGAAGTACCCACTAAACAAGAACTTCAGTATCATTAGTAACTATTGTTTATCTAATATAGAGGGGTGAAAATTTATACTATGCTTGTTTTGCGAGACTACCAAGAAGACCTCGTAACAAAGACACTTGGCGCCTGGTCGAATAACACGCGAAAAGTTTTATTACAGCTAAGTACAGGTGGTGGTAAAACCGTTATTTTTGCAGCAATCGCTTCTCAGTTTGTACGACATCAAGAGGGGGTGCTAGTAATTGCTCACCGGGAAGAGTTAATTTTACAAGCTGCATCTAAACTAGAATCTGTAACCCAACAGGCGCCAGGAATTATCAAAGCTGGTTACAAACCAACTGACTCATTGATACAAGTTGGTAGTATCCAAACTCTCGCACGTCGAAAAAATTATCCAGGCGCCGGATTAGTGATTATCGACGAAGCTCATCATGCTTCTGCAAACAGTTACCGTAAATTAATCGAAGCCTACCCAAATGCTTTAATTCTGGGAGTAACCGCGACACCACGACGAGAAGATGGTTATGGACTACGTGATGTGTTTGATGAGTTGATTTGTTCTATTAGTACTAAAGAATTAATAGCTCTTGGATATTTGACTGATTACAAGTTAATTGCTGGATTTAAGTACTCAAAGCATAAAGTACCCAGACAACGAGATTTTACCAAAAAGGAATTAGCCGAAGTTGCCCAGGATTATAAACCCGAAGAAGTTTTAAAGCAGTGGAGTAATTTTGGTGAAAACAAAAAAACTATAATATTCGCGGTTGATGTAGAGCATTCCAAATCTATTACTACTCAATTCCGCATGAGTAGTATTGCGTGCGAACACATCGATGGAGAAACACCACTTGACGCGCGCAAGGAAATTTTAGATAGATTCCGTAAAGGTGCCACTCAAGTAATATCCAACTGCGCCATCTTAACCGAGGGATTTGATTGTCCCGATTCAGAAGTTGTAATCATTGCACGTCCAACTACAAGTGTTACATTGTGGTTACAAATGATAGGTAGGGTACTACGTCCGGCGCCAGGAAAAAGTTTTGCGACTATCATCGACATGACTGATAACTGGTATCGTTTAGGGCGCCCGTGTGACTATAGGGAATGGAGCTTACAACCAGTTACATGTGACCCAGATACAATGGGCGCCCGTTGTTGTCCCAGCTGTCACCACGTATTTAAACCAATGTCCGCGTTAATTCGTGCATTTGAAATATTCAATACACAACGGTGCGAATTTGTTACTACCTATGAAACTGATTGCGCTAACTGTGGAAAACCTCTTCGCTGGGTATTAGAAGAAGGACGAGAAATCGTTGGTGGTAGCGCTCCTATAATTGTTTCAACCGAGGGCGCCGAATGGGAAGAAGTACCAGCGAGTGTAAGACCTGCGGTATTGCGTCCAATTGCTGAAAATAAAAAGAGGAAGTACCGGGGTAATAAGGGATTTTTCGACAGATTTGAGGTAATTCAGGATTGGTTTGATACTCACCGTGATGTGAATTTAGATGAAATTAAGTATGCTATTAACTTAATGGATTTAAATGTTAGAGGAGAGTCAGTAATTGATACTATCTTAATTGGCATAGTTAGTAAAATTAGAACTTCTTCTGATTGGGACGATATTACTAAGCATATGTCAGAGCGCGCGGGTGATATTAAAAAAGGAGTTTGGGATAAATTAGAAGCACCTGAAAAGCAGAAATTAAATAACTGGAAGAAGAGATATGTGGAAGAACTTGAAGTTTGGGCAACTGAGGAAAATCTTCAAGCAATACAGCGAGATTTAGAAGCCTGTGAGAACTTTGAGATGTTTGAGGAACTATGGCAAATATTTAATAAAGAAGCAATACGCATCGCATCGAAACGTATTGTTAGTGATAAAGGCGCCGTTATTCGAGACTGGATAGACAAGGTTGATAACTTGTCTTATACATGAGGCGCCTTAATGCAAAGCGTTGCTAAATATGAATTATAGGTGCCTGATATAAATATAGATACTTAAATACTTAGATATTTAAGTACTTGTTTTTAGCAGCGAATATAATTAATGTAATTTATATAGCTTCAGAGCTTATGTCAGATAACAAGCGCGAGTACGATGTTGTATTGGGGGGTCAAAGTCCGGCGCCTTCTCATGCTGCTGTTTTAGGAGGAATAGAAGGGGTTAAGCGGCGATTATCCCACCAAGCTATTGAGCATCGCATACCTGCCTTATCAGATGCTTTAAACTATGGTAAAGAAGGTTTAAAGCTGGTGTTACGAGCATTGGATGATTCAGAAGAGAAAGTTCATAAATATGCTTATAACTTATCAAAAAATAGAGAAGAACCGGACGTTAAAGCAGCATTAGAGAAATATATACAGCATTCATCTTTTATTCGTTTTGATGGTTTCTACTATAATCATATTCAAACTCGACCTCAGTTTTTGAGGTTTTATCAAGACGGATTAGTTCTGGCTGTAATTATATCTGACTATGAATCAAATTTGCCTGAATTAGTAGCAAAATGGTTGAATAAAGAGCATATATCTCATCATGGGAGATGGACATATCGAATTGAAAGTAATACTATCGGTTTTTTAAGAAACTCTGATAACCCTTATTGTAAGGGAGAGATTGGAAAATATGGTGAAACAATTTTTCTTGATTGGGGATATGCTACCTTCAAATATTACTTTATTCACATGCCGAATATTCTATAAACGCATCTACATGTGGTATATACGTTTCCCTATACTAAATTGCTTACCTCAATTACATTTATCAGTTTTGGTAATGGTGTTAAATGTACGGCACCAAACTTCACTTATTTCCAATCACTCTGCAAAGTGAACGGTGCCCAGTAATAAGGACTTTGCCATTCCTTACTATTCCACAACTGCAATTGTGCTTTTCGTAAAGCTACTGTAGGCACCTTACCTTGCAAAACAGCTTTGTAGAATATAGACATAGATATACCTTCGTCACTAACTTGCCACAAAGAAACTACCGCGCGCTTGGAACCTGCGTACATTAACCCTCTTGTTAACCCGTCCTTACTTTCACCCTTAACTTCTTTACCCAAACCACTGTCACAAGCACTTAATACAACAAGTTCGGCGCCTAAATCGCTCGTTAAAGATGTCATCTAAACGTAAATAACCTTTCTCTACTGGTTTACCTTGTTTATCGACTTGCGAGAGAACAATTGCACGGGTTTAACTTCTAACTATTAAATATTATTTTTATCACTGTCAAAATTACCACAGAATCAATTACGCAGCGGCACCAGTGCTTTATGTTGATTGGCGTGTAGTACGCGCATTTAGAGTGGCGCCATTTCAAGAGGCGACTGACTTAATTACAGATACTTAAACGTTTAGATACTTAAATACTTGAATATTTGAATATTTGAGTAATTACTAATTCAAGCTAGTTATAGGTAACGCTGTTCCTATAAAGTTGGCGCTCATATATTGCTGTGGCTATTGGTAAATATTTGGGTTAGGGGCGCAAATTTTGAGTGAGCGCTACTTTTAAACTAGTTATGGTTGTATTTCACTTAAAAACATTACAATTTAGTGAATCTAACTTTGCCAAATGTATGAATTTCTTGCTGTCCGCCAGCATAGACAATTGCGTCACCAATTATTGCGTCGGAGCTAACCTGACCTTTAATCTCTATGCGACCGTTAGAGTAATCTCCTAGGACGAGTGTAAAAGCGCTTCCAGTAACCACTCCCCTAACCCCCGGAATTACGTTGTTGTTTAGTGTTCCTGTACCAACGATGTTCGCCCCTTCTTGTCTCAGATTTAGAGTAAGCGTTGCACCCTTTCCACCTATCACGCTGTTATAAGGGATGAACTCACCTTGCCATGCGCCGTTAATGACAGAGACACCAGAACCGCCTAAATTATCAGGTATTGGAGAGGTAACTTTATAACCATAGCGTGCGAAAGTAAACGTGCCTTTAAAGATTTTCTGATACGAGTCTCGGTAAAGGACGGTGCCAGCAGCACTATTGCCGTTGATTTGCCCATCAAACTGCAGTTGTGGAGGTATACGAGTTGGACTATTTGTAAAGTAGTATTCCACTTGAAGCGAGAAGTTATTACCTCCATAAGTGCCTTTGACAAGCGCATTGGCTTCGGTGCCATTATAGACAAATCCAAATAACCCCCCGTCAGTTTTCATAATTTGGATGCGCTCTAAGCTGAATATTTGACCATTTTCAAATCTCACCACAGCTGTCCAGTTACCTATTATTCCATTTGACGCAAGCCCTATCTTCGTACTCGCTACTGGCTTTGATGACGAACGTTGGGACTGTGGTGCAACCGCACGTGCGTTGCCATACAATGATTCATCCAGCTTTAGTATCGAAGAATAATTCGACGCTTGTACTGTCGATACTTGAGAAAGCATAATTACGCAGACAAAAACACTAAGAGCAAGATACGTAAAAACTCTGAGTTTATGTTGTTTTTTATTCACTCTACTCATAATTCATTATCAGGCGCCAGTTAACCTACTACTAGATAGTATTTCTCGCACTTAATGACTTATGCAATTGCACGGGTTTAACTTCTAACTATTAAATATTATTTTTATCACTGTCAAAATTACCATAGAATTAATCACTCAGTGGCGCCAAGCATCTTAATTAAATATAAAGACACTTCAATACACATGTACTGAGAAGGCGGCGCCTGTAACAACCCATCGACAAAACATTTATTAGCAAAAGTAGTCAGTCTATTCTTTACGTAACTTTACATATTGTTCAGAAGGATTTTTAATATCGTAAAGTGACTGTAACACATCTGACCAAGCACTAAAAGCTTGACTATCTGCTTGATGCTTAATCTGATATTTTTCAAAATAATTAGCTTTTTTGAGCGCAATTTATTCTGATGGTGCCTGAGATGCTTTAAGGTTTCTTTCTAACGCCAGTAAGTCAGTTTCTATTTGATTACGTTCTGAAGTAGACATAATTTGAAAGGCTATTGATGAACTAATCTGTTTCGAGTTACTAACTAGTTGCCATTGATACAGCTTATCTGCTTCAAGCGTTTTTTCTGCACCATATAACAGTTTTTGTGCTATTAAATTCACAGATTTTTTCCATACTATTTTATTTGAATCATCATATTCAGTTACAATTAAATCAGCGTCTTGATTTGCACCTGAGTATTTCCACAAAAATAGTGGACGGTCATGCCAAACTTTATATGTTTCAGTCAAAGCTGCGGGTGCTATTAAACAGATATCGCCACGCGATGCTTTCTTACGTTTTGGACGAGGAGGGCACAAAGAAAATAGATTATATGTTCTTGCTTAAGCAAATATCAAATTTTTTGGTGAACCGCGCGCTGGACTGTTATTGACAATTTCTTGTCAGCTTCAGGGATATTTTTTTGAGGTGTGTCAATTACAAAATCTAAACCAATAACATTTGTATTTAAGTTATGAGCGCGTTCTATTAACGAAGCTATATACTTACGGTTCATTGGCAAAAGTTCAGAGTCAGAAAGCTTACCTTTAGTAATTGATTCAGTATCGATTTGTACTAATGCTACTGGCGCCGTTTGAGTAGGAATTTGTTTTGTTACATTACGATAAGCTGCTTGAACATATAGGCGCCCATCAAGCAGTAATTCTTGAACTGGAGTAAGTATACTAAGAGTCAGTGTTGATACAATAACGATTGCTTCGACTGGACTCGGTAAATAGTAGCGCAAACGCTGCTGCCAAGATTTACTTGGTGGTATACGGAATAATGTGGCGCCAGGGTGACAAAATAGCGAAGGTACTAAATAAGACGATGGATAAGCAAAGTTTTTTTCAGTATGTAAATAACGGCGTGCTTCTAACATCGACTCGTATATATCTAAATGCTTTGCTAGTCCTTGCAAAAATTTGACCATATACTCAATAGCAACGCTGTTATGGATTGGTTCACGCATGATTATAACTTGACTCAATCCTAAATCTATCAATGTATTAGCTATATTTAAACCACTGCAAGAGTTGAAAATAGCCACAGAGAGTCCACGTTCTATTGCAGCACTCAACTTTTGTGCAATTTGACTAATCGCTACTGAGACTCCAGGGGCAACACTTATCTCACCTCCTGTAATCTCACTTTCATCACTATGTCCAGCAAAAAACAATATATCCCAACTACTATCAGCAATAGCATTAGTAATTTGTTCAACCACCTGTAATGAAGTTTGTTGAGGTTGCCAACTAACAAATTGCACATCCGCAACTCGAAACAAAGATTTTAGAGCATTACGTTCGCCTTGGAAATTTAACCCACTATCATCACCCAGTACTGCCAAAATACGAGGGCGCCAATTAACTTGTTTTTGAAGTGTTTGAGGAGTGCCAACATTAAGAGGGGCGCGTATAATTTGAATTTCTTGGGCACCAAACTCAGCCCCAAGTTCCCAAGCTTCCCACGGAAAGCGGTCTAACTCAATTGGCGCACAAGTCAAGAATATTTGTATTAATGATATTTTCACTGTCTCAATCTTATCTGATACCTTTGCAGCAGCAATAGTTGAGCGAATTTTATATAACTCAGCACTCTGCAACCAGTGATTAAACTCATACATTAAATTGGCTTCAGCTTTAAAAAGTAGCGCTTGCCAGTTATTTGGAGCTATCGCTACTCCACCATCAATACAACGCCCCCGCAAAGGTTGTGATAAAGGTTGAGACTGATAAAAATTCATATAAGCACGGCGCCAGTCTTGATATAACTGAGTTAAAGCAACAGGGTATTCAACTTGTGTTGTCAACCTTTGCCCTTGTCCCCAAGACAACTCAAACAAACAAATTTGCTCAACTTTCTGAACTTTAAGATTAAATAAGTAACTAGGCGCCATAATTATTTCCCCCTTCCTCTTATTTCCAATCACCTTGTAGAGTAAACGGTGCCCAATAATAAGGACTTTGCCATTCCTTACTCTGCCATAACTGTAATTGTGCTTCTCGTAAAGCTACTGTCGGCGCCTTTCCTTGTAGAACTGCTTTATAGAATACAGGCATTAATTTTGATGTACCTTCATCACTAACTTGCCATAAGGAAACAACCGCGCGCTTTGTACCTGCATACATTAATCCTCGTGTTAATCCCACCAACCCCTCACCCTTAACATCTTTACCTAAACCAGTATCACAGGCACTTAATACAACAAGTTCGGCGCCTAAATCTAAGTTAAAAATATCACCTAAACGTAAATAACCTTTCTCAACAGGTTTACCCTGTTTATCTATTTGTGAGAGGACTATACCTGATAATTCCGGGTTTGTAGTATCAACAATTCCATGAGTAGCAAACAATAGGAAGCGATATTTTTTAAGTTCTGGGTTGGTTACGAAACTGTAATTTGCATCAAAATCATAAGCGTATATAGTTTCTTGAGTCGATACAAGTTTGAGAATTTGTTCTGCTTCCGCTCGCGTACCTTTTAAACGTGGCATTCCATTACGATTGAGGTTTTTTAATGCTCGTTGTAAACTTGAACGGTCTAGATTTAATTCAGGAGCAAGGGAAGGTTCTTTACCCGTAAGTCGAGAGTCATTAGCTTCAAATACTGGGTCGGCAAGTACTGCTAGAGTTTTAGGCGCCGTCTTATTATTTGGTCGTTGTCGCTGTGTTGCTATGGCAGTTACAGAAGGTAAATTAACAATTTCATGGTTGACTATTAGTGGTTGATAGGTCGTATTTGAGGTTGGGTCTGCTAGCGCTGCTATTGGTATACTTTGTAAGGCGCCGTCTGCTACTATCGCTAACCGCTTTTTGCCTAATTTATCTGCAACGGGCGCCAAGATTTGTTGACTAAGTTGGTAAGCAGCTTTATTGATTGAATCAGGATTTGCTTTACCGAAAGGAGTGGCACCGGATGTTAAAACTTCTGAAAACTTTTTAGCAGCATCTTCAATTTGTTGAAGCTTAGGTAGTTCGTATGTATGGAAAGAATCGGGTGTAACTGCCCAAAGATAACTGCGGTCTTTGCCCAAGGAATATTGTAGTAGTAAGGTATCTTTATCAAGTTGTTGTTGAATTTGCTTTAATTCCAAGGGTTGTGGATATTGAATAGCAGCGTATTGGGGGCTATTAGTACGAATTTTATCAATCAGTTCGTGGTATTGGTTAAGGAGATTATCGTTTTCCTGCTTTAATTTTTCAAGTCTTGCTTTATCGTTAGATGTTGATGGCGCCTGCATTTCTTTTTGCAGTGCTTCGATTTTACCGAGTATAAGTTGTTCAGATGATAGTAACTTAGGGTCAACACCTTTACGAATATTAGCGTTAGCTTCTGTTAGTAGTTCGACGAGGGAGCGTGCGCGCGCACGTTCGCTAATATTAAAGGCTAACGCATCATATCCTTTATTGGGGTATTTTTTGTCCAGTTGCATTAATAAATCGATGTAGAACTGGTAATAAAATTGTACTGTAGCAAAATAAGTGCTTTGCAGGTCTTTGTTTGTATATGTTTTGCGTAAATCTTCAATGATTTGGATGGCACTTTGAATTTGTTTAAGGGATTCTTGCAAGTTGCTTTTGTCACCTTCGGTGTAAGCAAGATTTAGCAGGGTATTAGCTTCCCCACCCCTGTCTGCCACAGCACGTGACAAAAGTAATGCTTGGTTGTAATATTCAAGTGCCTTCTGCTTTTCTCTTAAATCGGAGTAAACATTGCCCATATTATTGAGAGTAGTACCTTCCCCACCCCTGTTTCCTACTGCACGATGTAAAGGTAATGCTTGGCTGAGATATTCGAGTGCTTTCTGATTTTCTCCTAAATCGGAGTAAACAGTCCCGATATTATTGAGAGTAGCTGCTTCCCCACCCCTGTCTGCCACTGCACGACGTAAAGGTAATGCTTGGTTGTAATATTCAAGTGCTTTCTGCTTTTCTCCTAAAGCGTCGTAAACTTGCCCGATATTACTGAGAGTAGTAGCTTCCCCACCCCTGTTTTCCACGGCACGAAGCAAAGGTAATGCTTGATTGTAATATTCGAGTGCCTTCTGCTTTTCTCCTAAAACGGAGTAAACTAGCCCGATACCATTAAGAGTAGTAGCTTCCCCACTCTTGTCTGCCACTGCACGACGTAAAGGTAATGCTTGGTTGTAATATTCGAGTGCTTTCTGTTTTTCTCCTAAATCGTCGTAAACTGACCCGATATTATTGAGAATACCAGCTTCCCCACTCCTGTTTCCCACTGCACGAAGCAAAGGTAATGCTTGGTTGTAATATTCGAGTGCTTTCTGTTTTTCTCCTAAACCGTCGTAAACTGACCCGACATTATTAAGAATACCAGCTTCCCCACCTCTGTCTGACACTGCACGAGACAAAGGTAATGCTTGGTTGTAATATTCAAGTGCTTTCTGCTTTTCTACTAAAGCAGAGTAAACTAGCCCGATATTATTGAGAATACCAGCTTCCCCACCCCTGTCTGACACTGCACGAGACAAAGGTAATGCTTGGTTATAATTTTCGAGTGCCTTCTGCTTTTCTCCTAAATCGAAGTAAACATACCCGATATTATTGAGAATACCAGCTTCCCTACCCCTGTCTGACACTGCACGAACCAAAGGTAATGCTTGGTTGTAATATTCGAGTGCTTTCTGTTTTTCTCCTAAATCAAAGTAAACACGCCCGATATTATTGAGAGTATTAGCTTCCCCACCCCTGTTTCCGACTGCACGACGTAAAGGTAATGCTTGGTTGTAATATTCGAGTGCTTTTTGCTTTTCTCCTAAATTATTGTAAACAGCTCCGATATTATTGAGAGCAGTAGCTTCCCCACCCTTGTCTCCCACTGCACGATACAAAGGTAATGCTTGGTTGTAATATTCGAGGCTTAATTGCTTTTCTCCTAAATCGGAGTAAAAACCCCCGATATTATTGAGAGTAGTAGCTTCCCCACCCTTGTCTCCCACTGCACGAACCAAAGGTAATGCTTGGTTGTAATATTTGAGGCTTAATTGCTTTTCTCCTAAATTAGAGTAAACTAGCCCGATACCATTAAGAGTAGTAGCTTCCCCACCTCTGTCTGACACTGCACGAACCAAAGGTAATGCTTGGTTGAAATATTCGAGTGCTTTTTGTTTTTCTCCTAAAGCGGAGTAAACATCCCCAATATTATTAAGAGTAGCAGCTTCCCCACCTCTGTCTGACACTGCACGAGACAAAAATAATGCTTGGTTGAGATATTCGAGTGCTTTCTGATTTTCTCCGGTGGCGGAGTAAACTAGCCCGATATTATTAAGAGTAGCAGCTTCCCCACCCCTGTTTCCCACTGCACGAAGCAAAGGTAATGCTTGGTTGTAATATTCAAGTGCTTTCTGCTTTTCTCCTAAATTATCGTAAACTCGCCCAATACCAAGTAGTGCATGAGCTTGCTCACCTTTATCATCTATTTGTCGGTACAGTTTCAACGCTTCTTCCAATTTCCTAATTGCCTGTTGTAAGGATTCTGCTGTCCTTTGTTGATACAGTTTCACTCCCTCATTCAATAATCGTTCCGCCTCCGCGCGCGCGCCACCATCCGATCTTTCCCCCTGCTGTGCTATCACAGAATTATCCTCAGCGCGCACTGTTGAGACTTGAGTAATCTTAACCACACAAACGAACACGCATATAGTAAGACACGTAAAAACTTTGAGTTTATGTCGTTTTTTAACTA
The DNA here is from genome assembly GCF_002368415.1 of Calothrix sp. NIES-4105. Lineage (GTDB taxonomy): Bacteria > Cyanobacteriota > Cyanobacteriia > Cyanobacteriales > Nostocaceae > Dulcicalothrix. The sequence goes on along the minus strand of NZ_AP018292.1, from coordinate 312,324 downwards.
ATCTACTCATAATTCGTTACCTGGCGCCAGCTAATCAAACCCGCTATCACAGTCTATTTCTGGTGTATATCGACTTATGCAACCGTATTAAATATTAGTTGTTATCAATATCAAAATTAGCAGATTTCGGCACTAGCCAGCGCGGGGGAAATATAAAGATAACTAGATATTTAAATACTCAGTAAATACCTGGTGTAAAAATGTGAAATAATTATTTGAAAAGTGCTATTAATCTTCCATTGGATAGATGAAACTTATTTTATGTATGATGCGGTGCCTAACATAATTACAGACACTTAAATATCTGTGAGACTAACAATTAAAAGGCGCCTGACACAACAGATATCAAGATACCTAAATACTTGGTAATTTACGTACTTACGGATTAAAGCTAGGCGGGACAACAGTTCTAAACGTTCCTGTACCTTTGTCTCTAATGCATTTTGGTGGTACATGAACCACTACGCTCCCCAGATACTTGATAATTATTACCATTCCAATTAAAGCTTGTAGGAAAATCTTTTTTATGAAGCGGCGCCCTCTTCGTGCGGGAAATCTAAAAATAGTTGAATCTTTTAATACTCAATAATTACTGAGTGTAAAAATGCTAAATAATTTTTTATAACATCGCTGCTAATCTTCCATTTGATAGATGAAAAGTATTTTCTGTATGAAATTTGCATAAGTACTTTGGGCGCCGAAATATAAGAACTGTGAATTGAAGATGTTGTTAATTGGGGTGGTTCATTATGACTAGCGCTCGTAGAAATCCTCAGCCAAAGATTCCATCTGATTTACTGATTGGTATAATTATAGCTTTGGCTGTAACGGTGATTCCCAGCATAGTTAGACATTCTTTAGATAAGCATTTATATGAAAGTGGTATAGAATCTTACAAAATGGCTAACTGCAATGCTGCCGTTGAGCAGTTTAATCAGATTATCAGTGCTTTCCGGTTAACTGATAGTGGTAATTATGCTTCACGAGCAGAAGAGAAAAAAGCCGAATGTAGGTTTTTTGAGGATGGAGTTAAATTGCAGAAAGAAGGAAAGTATGAGTCAGCATTACTAAGCTATTCCAAAGTCGCAGTTTATAATGATAGTGCTTTATTGGCACCGACACGAGAAAAATTAAGTGAATTGTTTCAAAAGGCAAAAGTCGAGTCTCTTGCCACGGAGAATGTTTGTAATCGGATAGGAATTTTAAACTCCAGTAATCTACTTCCCAAGCAAAACAGCAATTTGCCATTGTTATATCCAACATGTGGAAAGATATATGAAGCAAATAAAAGGTATGAGCAAGCAATATCGATTTATAATCAATTTCTTCATTCATTTCCAGACCACCCCTTAAAATTGGATATACAGCGCTCTTTAGCACGGACAACTGTTGCCGATATTAAAGGTAGAGGCGCCCGTAAAACCAAGCCACTACTACGAACTGGCACTACGGTAGATGGTTCTACCGTTGTTGATATTCAAAATACATCTCCAGCTAAAATGGAAATTACATTTAGTGGAACAACTCCTAAATTTGGGGAGATAGAAATCTGTACTGATTGCATAGAGTATATCAGCAAGGGTCCAGAAATTTGTCCTGGCAAAGGACCGATAGAACGATATACACTTGAACCTGGTAAATATGACATTGCAGTGAAGTTTACAACACGTAGTGGAAATCTTGCTTACCCTTGGACTGCTACATGGTCTTTAGAGCAAGGTGGTGAATATAAAACTTGTTTTGTTATAGTCCAAGATTTAGTTGATGAATCCAATAAAAAGGAAAAAGAGGAACAGAATTCTTTATAAAACCAAGATGCCTGTAAGATTACACCAGCAATGTTTGAACGTAGCACGTATTATTTTTCTCAATGTCAAAACAACCACAGAAGCAATTGCCCGCCTGCAAGCTTAATTCAATATAAAGATACTCAAATATTTAAGTACTCATACAGTCTTCATTTATGTACTAAACGGCGCCAATCAGCCCAAATAAATATTTAAATACTCAAATATTTGAATATCCAAATACCTATAGTTTGGCGCCGCTCAATATACAACGGCGCCCAGAAACTTACACTAACAAGTCAACAACAGATGGATACCACCGCAGTTGTTGGTATGTACCATCGTTATGCTGACCAGTAGTAAGCGTGTATTGACTATGCTCGGTGCCTGTTTTACATTCCTCAACAATCCAGATATAAAAACACTTTTAAAGTCATAAAGCACTGGTGCCTCAAACAGCCCGTGTAATAAAACGAAACATAGGCGCCAATTAAAAAGGCGCCCAATTAAGGACACCCATTTCTAGTTGATGCTAAAAAGATACGAGAGATTGAAGGGATTATATTATTTAACAGCGATAGCTTGGCCAGCAGTGCTAAAAATATTTGTGAGGTTGGTTACAGAAGCTGTACCGCTACCATTGGGACCTGCGAAGGTTTGGTGACCTACTTGGAGTTGCTTTAGTGAGTAGCTATTCGACGCATCAGAAGCAAACCCACCAACATCACGTTTCGGTAATAGCCAAACCACCAGCTACGGTATCAAGTTCATCTAAGAATAGTTCAATTGCATTAATTTCGTTATTCATGACTTTATCCTTCAATATATTAGTTACGTTTGAGAAGCTGTGTTCGCTTTCAATGAGTTTATAGTAGGAGTTTTGGTAAGTTCAGCACATCGTAAAGAACGCTGGAATTGGCGCCTGTACTTTATGTTGATTGTTTGTCGTACTAAAGTTGGAAACAAAAGCAGATATTTAAGTACTTGAGTATCTATATTGTGGCGCCGTGTCTCAAGATGCATAAATTATTCTTGCGCGTCCCTATTGAGTAAATAGGAAGTCAAAACCTTTATCAAACTTGGAGTAAACCTGATGTTAAAAAAATTAATCTCCACTACTGCCATTTTTAGTATCTTTGCTGCTACTACAATATCTTTCTCAACTAAACCCGCTCAAGCCAGAATACCTTTGGTTTACGTAAAATCTAATCGGTGTATAGGTTACAATAATGCCGGAAGAGCAGTCAGTACTATACGCAAGGGTTTTTACCAGATAACAGGCGGAGGAGTCACTAATCTTGGTAATCGTTTTAACCGGATTCTTGTAATGGCAAATGGTCGTACAGGAACTCTCAATGTTAGCACCACTTGTTTAAATAATAATGGAAAAAATGTGATTTCATACTAATATATTCTTCGTCAGTTACCAAAATAATTATATATACTTAAATTCCATGTTTATTTAGAATCAGGCGCCAATCTATTAACCAATTAAAACGGCGCCTAACACTATAAATATTTCAATACTTGAGTATTTGGATACTTAGATACTTGGATACTTGGTAATTGAAACGCTTACTGAACAATAGTTATAAACGTTCCTGTACTTCTATCTCTAATACATCTTGATGGCTCCGGCGCCATTACCAGCCCAGATACTTGATAATTATTACCATTCCATTCAAAGCTTATAGGGAAGGTAGTTCTATTAAAAGGCGCCCTAAATATACCAAATCCACACATGTTAGGAGTTATACGTCTTTTTATTAAATGCTGAATTTCTCCCGTATCATTAGGTGGCGATTTTTTGGAGTAATTCGTCCTATCATAAGCCGATATCCTACCCTGCGGGAAAACATAAGCGTTTACGGATAACGGACAAACTACCCTTCGGAAAAACTTAGTTTACGTTTACGTTTACGGGGTCAATAGTAGTAAAAGAATATCGGTATCCATCAGAACGATGAATAGGTTTCGTATTTTTGGGACTAAAGCTTGTTTCTTTACCTCCAAATGTAATAAATGCTAATGCTTTTGCCGCTTTCTTTACACGTCCTAATACAAAGCTACCATCTTTTCTCTGAACTTTGATTATGTCACCTGCTTTCCAGTCCTTCCTTACATGTTTTGGGGCATAACCCTTACGTGGGAAACCATGTTTATCCGTGGTCACAAATTGACGATTTCCATGCCCACTGCATTTTACTCGTAGTGGCTGGAGAGTTTTTAAAGTTACTTTCTGTAACGCATTTACACATCCTGCATCAATAAAATGAGCTTTCGGTAGGTTTGATTTAAATCGCATCATCTTAGTTTGTGCGCCTGAACCACTATATACAGGTATATCGAAACGTGTTAATGACTCAAATAATTTATTTCTAGTTGAATTGACAGCAGCAGCATTCCGAAGGCTTTTTTTCTGATGCTTTCTTATATTCTCTAAACGAACAGAGTCATGTTTCAAAAATTCCTCAATTGATTGATTATTTTTAGTTTGATTACATTGGTGGCAAGATAAAGTTAAATTGTTGAACCTGTCTGAGCCACCTTTAGACTTTGGTCGGATATGCTCAATCTCTAAAGGCACATTAACAGCATCACAGTAAGCACATTTCCTACCCCAATGCTCTAACAGTGCTTCCCGTAAAGTGTAGCCTTGTAAAGTACCTTGTTGATATTCAATCCCTTCTATTTCGGGGTTCTCTAGCTTCTGCATGTCAAATTTAACACGTTCGACTGCAATACTCTTTATCGGCGCCAGTTTAATAATACGTCTTACCCAAGTCATAGTCGTATCTACTCGGTGTTGAAGACTAGGGGGCAGCCAACCTTTAGGTTTTTACGATTAAATCGCTCTTTCCTGTATCTGGTATTTCGGCTTCGTCGTCCTTTCCGAACATTAGACCTCGAAGTTAAACTTTCAGAAATGGATAATCCTCGATGTTCTAATTCCATTGCCCAAACAATTGTTTCTGTTTCAATTTCTACAAGAGCAATGCCAGTAAATTTGGAACCAGGATCGATGCGTAATTCCAAATAAGGTAATGGTAATTCCGCGACCGATTTTTTCAGAATAATTGTTGCAGGATACCATTTAAATAGTGCTGCTTTTTGACTATCCAAGAGTTTCCTTGCGAGTCCAGCAGTACACATTGTTAATGGTTTTTTATCACTATCAAGTACGAAAATTAAATTGGTAGTCATGGTTGTGACTAGTCTCCATATGGGTAAAGTGTGCCTCGACACAGCTCACAGGCTTGTCAGTAGTCTTCGGTTCAACGACAGTGGGAAAAATCGTTTTCATCCTTGACCGACGCTTGAGGCTGGCTAACCTCATTGAGTCCTGACCTGTAAGCGGACTAAAAGGGTTTTACCCCTAACGTAAAATGAACAGTTCTACGTTGAGTCTGGACATAACCCGGAATTATTAGAATTAATCCTAATTATCCCGTTTTCCCGTTACGCCCCAACTGGCATAAATGAAGAGGAAATTCTGTTACAAAACTTGGTGTTGTCTTTCTTGCCATATCTAATCACCTAAGAGTTTTTGAATTCCTTGCATAGTTTTATATTACATCATTTTAAGGGGTATTAGCTAATGAGATAATTAGATTTACTGATGGATATAGTACAAATCTAAAATATAATACTATATAAGGTGGGGTATTATGAAATGATAGAGTTGATTGGAGCAGATGCCGATTGTGGGTATATATGTAAAGTTAAAGGAAATTAGAGAAGCGCGCGGATTTAGTCAAGAGGGGTTAGCGCGCGCAGTTGGAGTATCGTTAAATACGATGCAGCGGTGGGAGTATAACCTAATTAGAAGCGCTTCATTTGATACGCTTGAGAAATTATGCGAAGTGCTGGAGTGTAAAGTAGAGGATTTGTTGGAATGGCGCCGAACTAATTCTTAGCTTTCTCCTAATTAAATTGAATGTGCTTTATTTTAAATAAAATCATCATTTCAAGACTTAAATTAATAATCATGTGGAATTTGAGTAGTTATAGAACTATTACGTCTAATACATCTCGGCGCCTGCGGTGCGGTTAATAAACTATCTACTTGATAAGTATTTCCATTCCACTCAAAAGATTTAGGAAAATCTTTTCTATTGAACGGCGCCCTAAATACAGCAAACCCGCATAAGTTTGGGGTTATCCTTCTTTCTATTAAATGCTGTACTTCTCCTTGAACGGGCATAAACGAAGAACCAGCATTAGCTATATAAATTACCCCATCGTGTGTAACAAAGCTAGAAGTATTATTAACAGCGAAAGGACTGATTTCTCTATCACATTTAGGAACAGCTTGTACAGGTAGTGTAGAAATATTAATTTCAGTGTTATTAATCGACAGGCGCCGTATTCTATTATTCCGGTTATTAATTCTAATTAGACCACAAGCGCTTACATAAAAGGTAGTTGGTTTATCCTGACTTAAATATCTTATAAGCCACTGAGTATTACTATTGCCGGATAGTATAATTATTTGGTGCCCTTGATTATCAAAGCTTTTATACACATTGTTGCCTTGATAAGGAACAGCAAAAGCCTCTGAATTATTTATTAATCCAGAGACTAAAATAAACGCTAGTAATGATTTACGGACAAGGTTGGACAATTGAAACATTGGCTGAGATTATTGTTCTATCTGGGTCGGAGCGTTTATAAATAACGAAGTTAGCAGGGCTTCCCTCATATGTAGCAGTCCATCTAAAATTAGGAAATGTAGCTTTCCCCGTACTGTCGGAAGTCGCAAAGCTATCAAATATTTCATCGTCTACATCAACATCATATGTAGTGTTTTTCTCAAGCGAGAAAACTACCAACTGTGAACCAACCTTGCACATAGTTGGTTGTGGAGGAGGAGGCGCCACGCAGTTAGGATAAGTACCGCTGTATCCTACGGGACATTGTGGTGGTGGGGGTGGTGGTGGTGGAGGTGGTGGTGGAGGAGGCGCCACGCAGTTAGGATAAGTACCGCTGTATGCTTCAGGACATTGTGGGGGCGGCGGAGGTGGAGGTGGTTCAACTACTACCGCTGTTCCTCCTCCTGTACCAGACCCTGTGCCAGAACCAGTACCAGACCCTGTACCGCCATCAGTAGTAACAACTCCCATACTTAGAAGACTTACACCAGGGGAGAAATTAATAGGCGCCTGTTGAGATTGCCATGTATTTACATCTATCCCCGCTGTTTCAACAGGTGGAGGATAGGCTACATAAAGTTGTCCGCGACGGCAAGCAACACCGCGCGATACTTGAACATTAGTAGGAAATGCTTTCCCCCCTGTTAATATTGCTGTTGGTAAATTGCTGTTATCCAAATTAATGGAGATAAACCCGCAGGTGTTAGCCCTTACATTGCGAGTTCTGTTACTTGATAATAATCTAATCGTTTGAGGCGAGCTTGGCGCCAGTCCTGAAATAGCCACAAAGTTATTAGGTGTTACCCAAACCTTCCTTTCTGTTATTACCTGTCCCTCACATTTAGGCGCCTCACCCGAAGGTATACTGCTGCTGTATGTAAATCCATATGTAGCATTCGATTTTTCATCTCTAATCTCTACTTTGTCACCGTTCTTAAAATTGGCACCTGGACGGAATTGTAATACTCCACACTTATTAGAATTTGCCGCGCGGATAAGTGGAGAGCCACCTAAATCTATTTGATAAGGTTTATTTGGTGTTAGTCCTCTAATGAAAAATTCACGTTCTGTACGATGGGCAGTTTGCGCGGATGCTGGCGCCAATAATAAAGGTGCCGATATTAAAAGTGTTAAAGATAATAAAATTTTTTGTTTCATAAGATTACATGAAAAATAGCGACCAATTTATAAGATAAGCTGGTCGCCGAAACGAGTACAAACCTTAAACCAGAAGAATTAGGGAGTAGTCCAACTAGAGGGAATGTAAGCAGCAGCTTGTCCTCCTGCTGTTCTACAAAGAGGTGGCGCCGAAGCATTTTTCAACGCTGTCATTGTGTAAGAAGTCGAATCTGTACTGAATGTCGCTGGTAATGTTTGTCCAGTCCTTTGTCTCAGCACTCCGAAACCACATGCATTTACACTTACATTCGCTACGGTTGGTTGTGGCAGTTCAATAGATACAGCAGTATTCGCCGTCTTCCCAACTATCACAACTTGTCCAGCGGGTGTTTTAAAGTTAGCTGTCCTGGACTCAGCAAAGGCGCCGTTTACACAAGAAGGTAATGTTTGTGTGGGCAGAGTGCTTGCATCAACAGCAGTTCCATCTACTTTCAGACCTGCAAATGAACCAGAAGCGGGCACCGAGATGCGTAGTTCTCCACACGCGCCTGCTACACGCGCGGTTGTAGAAGCAGAATTTCCTAAATTTACCCGTATCCGAGAACCAGGTGAAGCGCTAAACACAACTACAGGAATTCCTCTGTCTGTTGATTTATATACAGTGTCTCCTTGGTAAGGTATCGCAGCAGCAGGCGCCAAACTTGAAGCGATAGTGCTAACAATTCCTAAAGAGCAAATTAGACCTGTTTTAAAACTTTTTTGAAATTTCATATCACACCAATTAATTTCTTGATTGAACTTTCTATAGCTTATAAAAGTAACCATTAATAGTCATCTGACAACTTTACTGATATGAACTTTTTCAAAACATCATTGTTCTTCACAATCACCGCAATTACTTCCTTGAGTACCCTGATTAATCCTGTATTTGCTAGCACCTTAGTGTCATTTTCTAGTTCAATAAGGTACGGTAATGCTGGCGCCAACGAAAACCTTGAATTGTCCACCCTGAACGCGCGGGACGTTAATTTACTAAGTAAAGACCTAAATCTAAAATTGTCAATTGGTACGGAAGGAAGCGCTGTAAAATTTACAAATTTAACAATAGGAAACTCTTATGTTTTCGATTGGACTTTAGCCACCCAAGAAACTAGAGGAGAAGATATTTTCTATCTATTTGATGGTACGAGTCTTACTGCACTTGGGACGAGTCGCATCGCTACTCAAAATGTTGGTGGTGGTTGGAGAGTGGCGCCGAAGGTACAGACTACTGAGTTTCGGGTACAAAGTAGCAACGTGATGCTGATACTGCTGGATACGCGCGATAAATCCTTCACATCAATCGTAAAGATTAATAAATTGAGGAGAGTACCAGAGGGAAGCGCTGTTTTGGGAATACTGAGTTTAGTGGTTATAGGAATATATCGTGTTAAAAAAGGTACTAGAATTTAGTCCACTGCTGATTATTGGCGCCCTCTTATATCTATCTTTCTCCAAAAATTCGGTGAATGGTCAATCGGCGCCTATCCCCAACAATCCTAATCTCTGGACTGTAGTTAGTGTCAGCGATGGAGATAGTCTTAAAGTTAAAACAGAATCAGGGGAGATTAAAAAAATTAGACTTGGCTGTATTGACGCACCAGAGACGGCTCAACCCCAAGGCACCGAATCTAAGGCTAATCTAGAAAGGTTAGTTTCTGAAGCAGATAACAAAGTTATAGGCTACCCAATTGAAACAGATAAATACGGGCGTACTGTGGCTGAAGTGTTTACCTCTAAGGGGGATAAAGAAAGGTTTCTCAACGAAGAACAAGTATCGAGTGGGAATGCTTATATATATAGACAATACTTGGGGAAATGTTCTAATCGTGGTGCCTTAGAAAAAGCTGAGGAGATAGCCAAGAGTCAACGCAATGGCGTATGGTCGCGTAATGATTTAGTCAAACCGTGGGATTTCCGCAAATCAAAAAGTAGATAAGAGAGAAGGGGCTGGTATTTTACCAGTCTTTTCTATATCTATTATTGGTACGATGGATAAATGCACCAGGGCGCCTTTTAAAATAATCTTGTCTAGATTAACTAGAAGAAAAGGATATATGGTATGTATATACTTACGATAAATTAAAAGACTTAGCTTTTTGGTGTATCGTGTTTTGTGAAGCTGACATACGCTATCGTAGGTGAAAAATGCAATATGACATATGATTACGAAGAAGTAACGTACTTAGAATGGCAGTACTTGAAGCAACAAGCCGCTTTTGAACGTAATAAATTTGAAATAGAACGATGTTATGGTGTCGATTATGATACTTATTTAGCTATCAAAAAACAGAAAAAAACTCCGATTGATTACGAAAATTTCCCAGCAAGACCGACTAAATTTAAAGGTCAGTATTTTCGTTCAAAGTTAGAAGCTACATGGGCGGCTTTTTTTGAACAAGTTATGGAAGGATGGGAGTATGAACCTTCTGATGCTCTTGACCATTTTCTAGGATGGCGCCCAGATTTTCAAATATGGATACACAATGAACCTATTTATTGTGAGGTTAAGCCTTTATGGCTTGGCACTTTACCTGATTGGCTAAAAACTAAGATTTGTGACGCTGAGTCTGCACGGATTGGACAAAGAAATAATTCTGTTAAAGTGGCTATTTTAGGAAATGCGGTGCCAATAGGTATAGAAGGAAGACCTAGTTTAGGTTACATTTCTTTGAAAAGACAAAACAATGATAGAGACTGGTTGCCTTTTACTGTTGTAAATGCATTTGTCGTTAATGAAAAATGGCTCTCAGCGCTCAGTACTGTTAATCCAAAGCAAGGTTTAACTCATATTAATGATTGTTTAACAAGTTTATTTACACCACCAGTTGAAGATTTTTTTAGTGAGTAGAAGAGTTAAAATTTACCTCGACATGAAGCACCTGCATTCTTCACTGCGGCTTGTTATGATAGTGCAGGCGCTAATACACATAAGTATAAGTATCGCGTAATAATAGTTAAGCGTATGCTACAAGTATACAGGGCTAAAATATATTACTGATAACGCTTTCGGCTTTTTAATCCACTGATCTGATTTTAAGATATGATTCTTTGAAGCTCAAGATAAATAATTTTGTCTTCAAGATTATTTTTTGTTAAAGCACGGCGCCTTCTACCTTCAAGAACATCTCTTGCTCTTACAAACGAGAGCCAAATGTCTAATTCCTTGTTTAATTTTTTAAGGGCTGCTTCATAAGTATGAAGTTCATATTCGATTGAGTCGGGATAAAATATTGCCCCCAGAAGTCCCCACTCAGGGTGTTCTGGTTCATTTTTTATGTAGATAAAACATTTTTCTAGTAGTTCTTTGAACCTACCAGTACAATGATTTTTAATCTTGATGGACTCTTTGAAATAACGTATGGTCATGTGACTTGTGCCAAATTTAAAATGAGGGTTCCTTGCTGTTATAGCAAAAAATGGTGCCGATAATGAGGAACTTGCTAATGGTCTTTTAGTAATGAAGGGTTTTGCTAGAGTATTTCCTCAGTACGTATCTCGTTGTCAAACATGCATCTGTATTAACAAGGGTTGAGAAGGAAGCTAGAGATAGGCGCCTTGGTGTATGGGGTGATGTAAACGAGCGTGGCGCCTTGGGAATGAGCGAAAATCACAAAGGAGTTAAAATGAAGGGCTGGTAGTTTAACCAGCCTTTTTCACAATTAACAATTTATCTTTTTGGTACGGATTGAAATACCCTAAAATAAATGTTGCCCTATTACAAAGACTTAGAGTATTATTTAATTTACCAAGGCAAAAATTTAGATAAGTAAGAACCTAGTGTGGCGCCTGGGGTGCGGGATGTAAGTTTAAGTTTTTTAATGCGGTTTAGCAAATCTTGGTACTCGCTTTCTTTCCCTTGTTGTTTATATAAATTTGCTGCTTGACTGAAATCTTCCATTGCGACTTGATAATCTCCTGAATAATAGTGAGCCACTCCTCGGTTGTTATAAGCATCTGAATAGTTAGGATTAATTTTAAGAGCTTGGTTATAATCTTTAATTGCCGCTTGATAACCTCCTAAATTACAATGAGCTAATCCTCGGTTGTTATAAACATTTGAATAGTTAGGATTAATTTTAAGAGCTTGGTTATAATCTTGAATTGCAGTTTGATAATCTCCTAAATTATAGTGAGCTATTCCTCGGCTATTATAAGCACCTACATAGTTAGGATTAATTTTAAGAGCTTGAGTGTAATCTTGAATTGCAGCTTGATAATCTCCTAAATTACTGTAAACATCTCCTCGGTTAGTATAAGCATCTGCGAAGTTATGATTAATTTTAAGAGCTTGAGTGTAATCTTGAATTGCAGATTGATAATCTCCTAACTTAATGTAAGCTAATCCTCGATTAAGATAAATATATTCAATATGTTCAAGGTTAGAATTAATTTTAATAACTTGGTTATAATCTTGAATTCCGACTTGACAATCTCCTAAGCTATTGTAAGCAAATCCTCGGTTAGCATAAGCCTCTGCGTAGTTAGGATTAATTTTAATAGCTTGGTTTAAATCTTGAATTGCAGCTTGATAATTTCCTAAGCGATTGTAAGCAAATCCTCGACTATTATAAAATTTTGTATCATTAGGATTAATTTTAATAGCTTGATTTAAATCTTGAATTGCAGCTTGATAATCTCCTAATAAAATGTAAGCATTTCCTTGGTTAAAATAAGCAACTGCATAGTTCGGATTAATTATAATAGCTTGGTTGTAATCTTCAATTGCGCGAACATAATTTCCAGCCTTAAATTTTTTAATACCTTCATTGTTGTAAATTTCAGCGCTTTTCGTCTTATTTAATAGTGTACTATTATAAGGTTGAGTATTGTTTGCTAAGGGTGATGGTGGTAAAATAATTGTGGGGGCAATAGGTTTGTTTAGTTGTTGATTTAACAACTGCATTGCTTCTAAAGCTTCTGTGGCATTTTGATAACGCTGACTAACGCGACGACTTACCATTTTCTCTAGCACCTGGGCAAAATCATTAGTAATACTTACCCTAGGGCGCCAAATCACTTCTCCATCTTCATCATCATCTAATAAATGGGGTTGTATTCCCGTCAGTGCTTGTATTCCCACCATCCCCACAGCGTAGATATCGCTTGCTAATTTAGGTTTTCCGTTAAATTGCTCTAATGGCATAAAACCAGGTGTTCCCACTCCTATTGTCAGACTAGTTTGTACGCTCGTTTTGAGCATTATTTGTTTAACTGTACCAAAGTCAATTAACACAATTTTATTATCAGCCTGACGGCGCATGATGTTTTTAGGGCTGATGTCACGGTGAATAATATTCTGTTGGTGGACAACTACCAACACTTCTAAAATCTCACATAAAAGCTGGATAACTTCAAGTTCAGCTAGCTTTGTTCCTGGGATGATGATTTTCGTTAAATCTACCCCATCAATAAAATCTTGAACTAGATAAAATTCTTCCTTTACTTGAAAATATTCTAATAAATTGGGTATTTGCGGGTGCAATTGGCTCAACTTATAAAGTGTTGCTGCTTCCTGCTCAAAGGCATTTTTTACCCAATCTAATTGTGCATCGATGAAATTTTGGGTTTTTAGACGTTTGACAACACGCTTAGGCTTGGGATTGATAGGAACACCCAAATCCTCAGCAAGATAGGTTTCACCAAAATGACCTTGTCCTAAAAGTGAGATGATTTTATAGCGGTCGCGCAGTGTTAAACCTATCAGCATTAGAATCACTCAGCCCTAGCAATAGGTTTATTCTTACAAATTTGTAGAAATTGAGCAATAAAAAGCTCTGTGTTGGCTTCTATACGGCTTTTGGGCAATCGAAAACAAACTAGTAAACCCGGAAGGCAAAGAAGCTCCCCTTTCTCGTTCATGTCCGCGCGTATATTAGAGTATGGCGCCTCGAATTAATAGTTTGAGTTCTCTTACAGGTGCCAAAAATTACAATTTTAATATGTAGTTGTACGAGTGAACTATTTTGGTATAAAAATATTAAAAACTCCTGTAATTACGTTGTTTGAGTGGCGCCCCATTGTTGAATGATATGAACACTTGGTTAGCATGGCCTGTGCGTGAATGCAATTCACTTGTAAGAAGAGCGCAAACCTGTAGATATTATAATTCAAGGAAACGACGACGCAGTAAGTATTCTAGCCGCAAACCATTATTTAAAGTTAAAAATGGCACGGTGAAAATGGTGCCCATGCCGTCCATATTTAAACCCGTACCATCAGCCTTTAAACCTGAACTTGTAAATAGTCCCACCAACTCAAAATACTGGTGCCAGTATCCACGAACCATAAACCCGAAGGCGCCTTTGATAAGTCTCTAATTTCCCGCTTTGATAACGACCGCTTCAGTTCAGCCATCTGCTCATCACTTGGTTGAGGATGTTCAACCACTGGTTTACCCCAATTAGCAGGTTTTAATCCTTCCTTGCAGGCTTTACTAAATACAGCTTCTGGACAATCTACTCTCGTCCAACTGCGTAGTGCTTCTTTTAGATAAGCAATGGCGCCTGGTACGTTATGAGGATGTTTTTTAATAGTCGCCAGAACTTGAGGATTTATCTTAAAGGCTGGTGTACACGGCATTTCCCGTAATTCAATTGTTACATTTCTTAATTCTTCGGTTGTCATTTTTTCTATGTCGTCTGTCGTTTTGTCGTGTCCGGGGGCGCCGGAATTATTACCTTCATGAAGATTTTGTTCGTTAGCCGCATCTTGATTAGATTCAGTTACCTTGTAAGAATCTAGGGGTTCCTTGACTTCTTGGTTATTTTCTTCTTCTTGAACTAGTTTTTGAAGTTCAGCAGCAGGGTGTTGTTGTAGAGTAACTTCTTTGGAAGAGGACTCTTTGTTATCATCTGCTTTTTCTGAACATCTCGATGTGTTCACCGTGGGCGCTTCGATGTGTTCATTTTTGATAAGAGCTTCTAGGGCTTCATGATTCAAGGTGTACCAATTAGCTTGATAGTAGGTTGTGGCAGATAATCTATCAACTCGTATTAGGTTAAGGTTTTTAAGATTGGCTATAACCCTTCTAACAGTACTAACAGACAGATTTAGCTCGATGGACCACTGCTCGTAAGTTTTCCAAAACCATTTAACACCATCAACAGCTTTGCCTCCTTGTACGCCCATCCAGTAATGGATTTGCTGTAAACAGATGGCTTCGTTGCGTCCGATTACGGCTGCTAGCTCGGTGGAGTAAAGTAAATGTCTGCCTGGTAGTAAAAGTCTAGTCATATCCTTAGTTCCCTGTAAAAATGATTGGTTAAACCTCACTTCAATTCGCAATTCGCAATTTCCTTCGGATAACTTCGTTAACGCAGTTCACAATTAAAGAGGTATTTTCAACAATGCGTAAATTCTGAACTTTGAATTGTTAAAGGCGCCGACCTACTTAAGTGAATGATTAAAAGGGGTTGTTGATGAGTATTTTGGGGGTTAAATTCCCATCAAGCAGCATCTTGCGTTTTATGTTCTTCCTACAATTGCGAATTGCGAATTGCGTTAACGAAGTTATCCGAAGGAAATTGCGAACTGCGAATTGTTAGTGGCGCCTGTTTTTATGGCTCAAAATCTTCAAATTCTAAAAGTGCTTTCTTTTTAGCTGCCTCTAACCGTTCTTTTTCTTCCTCGGTAACAGACCCGATTGCCTTATGAATTTCTTGGTTAGCGCGCGCTTTGATTTCTTCGGAGGTAATAATTTTCTCCACCACTGGCTCAGTTGTGCCTTGGTCAGAGGGGCGGAAACGACGGCGCCGATACAGGAATCTAAAATGTCGTTTGTCCTGTGGAGGTTGACTGTTCCAAACTTCGATGTCCCAACCGGGTGGCATTGTGTTGTTTTTAGTCGGTGGGAGTAAGTTTTGAATCTGGGTTTGAAGTTGATTGATGGTTTCTTGCAATTTGGGTATTAACTCAATTAAATCCAACTGTTGTTGAGTTAAGGCGCCTGCACTAGGGGGCATATAACCAGTTTGTGACCAAATAAAAACCCTTAACCCTGCCTTGGCTACCATCCGATAATTATCTCTTGCAATTTGTTTACCTTTATACTTCCGCGCGTCTAGTGCGTAATATTCAAGAATTGCGTGGCAAAGTTCGTCTTTTACGTACAAACTTTTTTCGCCTTGATTACCTATTATCCTTTGTTCTATGCCAGCAAAGGGTTTCAAGCTAGCGGGAAGATTATTCCCTAGAGTGCTAGAATCACGTAACTTGTTTAATAATTCCGTCATTACAGGTTGGTCAACACCACAGAATTGAGATAAAGCTGTTACATTCATTCCACTTACACCATCTTGGCACCGAGTATAGAAACTTGACTCAGAACGTGCGCTTGATAGTTCTAATTCATGTCCATCACTGTTCATATGCAATTGATGTTGAAAGGTTTACAAGATTAGACCCAACTAGCAGGCGTCTACTAGTTGGGTTAAACGTTTAGATCAGCAGTCCACTTTTTGAAATAATTTCTTGCTGTGCTTCTTCTGCTGTATCAAAGCGCTGCTCACTGGTAGAGAGTGAAGGTTGGGCTATCCACTTACCCTCTAAGTCTCGGTAAAAAGTGCCCAGTAGATTCCAACCCTTCCACAGACGGTATAAGGCGCCGAAGTCTCTATCCTCTACACCATCAATCTCGTAGTCGTCTAAAACCTGAATTTCAGGTACGACGACTTGATGCTCAACTAGGATTTGAGTCATAATAAAAACCTATGTAATTTGTTTGTTAGAGAGGCGCCGAAGTTTTCCAGGCTAGAGGCGCCTTTCGTTTTGCTATTATTGTAAAATAATTGCATTTCTTTGTCAAACAACGTAATGCATTGCACAACTTAATCTTAGAAGTGCTGCTATACTTTGGTTACGAAGTATTTGTTTTACAAAACTGGAGTAAGCGATGGCATTAGACGCACAAATTGCATTTCGTACTAGTAGTGAGGTCAAGGCGATGTTAGAAGACATAGCTGCATCTCAGAATAAAAGATTTTCCCAGCTTCTAAACGAGATTATTGTGGATTACGCCAAGCGGCATAAAGGCAAGGACGTGTCATCAATGGAGGCTATACTTCATAAACTTGAAGAACACGAGCAGTTGATAGCGCAGTTGCAGCAGGCACAGCTAGAAATGGTAAAAAAATAAAAAGCCTGAGAATTGAGAATGAAGTTCTCAGGCAACAGCGCGACCGCATCTTGCAAATTGTCAAAGAAGACCCGCCCTCGTTGAACGACGATAAGGCGGGTTAAATTTTATGAGGTACAATGTTTTCATTTATAAACATTGCATTACAATATTAGTACATTTGCTATAGTTTTTGACAAAGGGCTGCTCTCGGCAATTCACAATCCAAGCACACAGAAGTTCCACGCCTTGTGGAACTTTTTAAGACAAGTGCCGCAGTTTTCGCTTGTTAAGGCACATGCGTGTTTTACGGTCGTTTTTGAAACACTCAAATATTTTGTAGTGGAAAATACCATGAGTAACTTTGAACACTGCCGACTCGAAGCAATTAAACGCGCGCTTGAACTAGTTTCAAAGTGGGGCGATATTAATTGCCTTATTAATAACGCTCATCGATTTTGTAATGCGCGCAAGGAAGATTTTGAAGCAATAAGAGAATTACGCAAAGAAGGCGCCAGCGATGAATGCCTCAAAGAAACGATGCGTATTGCTGGAGCAAACTACGGTGCCACTAATTTGCTTTCCGCTTTTTATTTTATCAACGGTAACTACATTCAATCTGATATCTGGTACGCGCGTCATATTCACAGCATGAACCGTATCCTTAATAGAAAAGATGAATTAAACGATATGGAAGATGCGTTCTAACTTATAGTGCAGGCGCCTCCGCAATAAATATTTAAGTACTTAAGTATCTAGATATTTAAGACAGGCGCCCGTTCTGCATATTCCCAACCAGGTGGCGCCAGTTCTGCTTATTACGTGAGTGAACAATAACCTTGGCAATACGCTGCGGTGCCCGTGCCTATAATCGTAGCTAAATTTTGAACATTGGCGCCTGAACAAAAAGATAACCTCTACAAATGCATAATTTTTGGCTTTGAGTTGGAAGTAGTAGATATTAATAGTTATTGGAAGTTTTGGCTTATGTTTCGTTGGTTAAGTACTTTACTCGCCCGTTTCCGCGTCACTAATACATCTGCTAGAGTGCGTCACTCATCACCAGTTAATATTTATACTTCTTCCACTCTCGATAGTTTTGTTCAACCACCAATCGATACTTATAGTTCGGCGCCAGCAGATAGCTACACTCCAACGCCAGCGGAAACTTATTGTCCGCCATTAATGGATAGCCACACTCCGGCGCCAGTGGAAACTTATTGTCCGGCGCCAACAGATAGCTACACTCCAGCGCCAGTGGAAACTTATTGTCCACCACCAACAGAAACTTATTGTCCGGCGCCTGTAGAAATTTGTACTCCGCCATCAATGGATAGTTGGTAACAGCAACTTCGGCGAGAGTGCTTGTTTTATACCAGTAAATCAAAGGCATCTGTGTTACCTACAGCAAAAGTTTAGATATTTAAGTATTTAGATATTTAAAATTCGCGCATATTTGCTCTCAACTCTAGGAAAGGCACCTACTAATTATGTACGGCGCCTATATAAAAACATTACAGTCTGCCAACGCTGGCATGGTAAATTAATGGGAGTGAGTAGCGATTTAGGCGTGCGGACAACAAAGCGATCGTGCCGATGCTTATAGTTGTTTACGCTTCAAGTACATATTTAAAAATTTGTGCCGCGAAAAGCGTGAGTGTTTAAAATTAAGGAGTTTTTTATTGACAATGATGACAGTAGTACCCTGCATCTAACTCTTCTCGCTCAAGTTCGATAAAAGATACGTAATCTCTAAAAAGGTAATGGTTTCCAATAAATCTGTTACACTTACGGCAAGTATTAGCTATATATCTTTCTTTTTCGACATTACTGTATTGAGACTTTAGAAAACAACCTTTTTGATTAGCAAGTTGAATATCAGAGTCCGAGAAGTCGCTTATTCCTAAGTACCATAAACGTGAAGATAAAGCAGCAACTTTCATTGGTGCATGACATTTCCAGCAACTGGCATCAATAATTTCTAAGTATTTTTTTGTCATCTTGTTGCCACATTTTAAGCATTTGGGGTTAGTGCATAAACTCACATTGTCAGGCTTTAAAACTTCGTCATCTAAACGCTTTATATCTTCATCAGAATCAAGAGAATAAATTACAATAGCAATTCGGTTCTGTTGATAATATTCTAATGTTGTTTCTTCGGGAGCATGAGTTACAACTACCTCAATTACAGCAATTGTGGAACCATCTTTATCTAGTAAAGCAATATCTGGTCGGCAAATCTCTAAATTCGCTTCCAATTGAACCTTAACAGCCTTTTTCAACAAGTTACCTGTATGTATTTCCCCGCAGTTAGAACAATCCCATTGGATTTTTAAGGGCAGAGATTGCTCGATATGTTTTTGAATTTTTTCATGCATCAAAGTTTTGAAGCTATGATGTAGTGCCGTCTCAGGTGTACAATTCGGGCTAAGAGCTTTGTGAGCAAAGTGTGGACGCTTCCTTTTACCTCTACGTAGAACAAAAGACTGTTTGCACGCAGGACAAGCATATGAACCTCCTTTATGAGCATCACTCGCCTTTATTAATTCTCCCGTTGGTGTTTCTGCCACACAGTAAAGAATATCTTTAGGTATTGGTATCACCCCATGATTGAATCTAGAACTTGTATAACAGTTATAACTTAAAAATTACGACATTAAATACCTTGATAATTATTAACCCTCGCTTCGAGCAATGGGAGCGCCTGTTATGTAACTAAACAGACATCGCTATTAATAGTTCATCTTTTAGATTTGAACCTGTAAATACTTCAACCAACTTAAAATACTGGCGCCCTTTTTACCCAAACCATAAACCCGAAGGTACTGGTGTATGGTCATGTAACGATTTAATCAAACCGTGGGATTTCTAAAAATCTCAAGAAAAGTTGAGAATAAAGTAAACAGGCACTTGAATTTTGAGCGCCAATTCAATTAAAGAATTATGAAGCGTGAATCAAAGAATGATATTTGTGTTGTTACCTAACGCACATGGGAGGCGCCTTATATAAGCGCTACTTTTCTGAATTTAAACGCATGTTGGCTGTAAATTCAGCATCGATTCTACATTTATGAAGTGTCAAATTCGCAGGCAAACCGCGAAGATACCATCGGTAAACAGTCGCTATAAATTTCTCGTCTTCTTTTTCTGTTGGTCGTAGCGCTTCTATAATTGCGTCCTTAACTACATCTGGAACCCTTTGTTCTAAAGCAACTCCTTTAAGCAAGGAAAACTCATCTCTACCAGACTTTAAACTAAGCCATTCTTTGAAACTAGCTTTTTTTCCTTTTAACTGGAGGTCTTCAATTCTCTTCTGTAATCCAATCCTTGGTTTCATTACGGGTAAATTACAAGGAACTTCTACAGCTAGAGACGGTGGTAACTTGGCTCGTAGTACTTCCCCGGCTGCTGCATCAGCACGGCTATTTTGCGCGCGCGGTATCCACTCAGCTTCATACTCATCGAATTCCTTCAATAATTCCTGCCCACGCGAACAGAACGGTTTTAGATTGTCGCTGTGACAACGGTACTTACCTATAAGTTGGTAAATTACAAGCTGGCTATCACCAAACAGTTTGATTCGTCTGCACCCTAGCTCTAAGGCTTTTTCTAAACCAGCTATGGCGCCTGAATATTCAGCGGCATTATTAGTCTGTACACCGATGTCAACAGTTACAGTGATTGATTCGCCATTGGGTAAATCTAGAATTGCGGCGCCTGCGGCAGTCCCGGGGTTTGTTGGTTCTGCGGCGCCGTCAAAATAAATGCTTGTCCAATCGGTGAGTGTTTCCATAAATCAATTAGCGAAGTTTGAAAACACTATACCTTACTTCTGACAAGGCTTTCAGAAAATCTACTATGCATGGGTAAACATAGGTTTGTATGCTTTATGATGCGTAGTTAACTATGCACCATAAGACATAGTAATATAAGCACTGGCGAACATAGCTTATTTATAAGTACATCTAAGCTTAAGTACATCACAGTGCATCCAGCTACACTACGCTTCGCCAAGTAAGGGGTATCCCTAAAATCGTAATAATTCTTTACAAAGGTTTGATTAATGCCCAAAAATGTACGTTCTCTCAATCCGAGTTCTAAGACAAAATGGAAGGCGCCTCCAGACGACAAGCCAGCAATTTTTGTACGCGGTGAGTTAGATGATTATGGGTTAAACCTGTATGAATTTAGAGTGCTAGCTCATGTCGCTCGTAGAGAAAGTAAAGAATCTGGCTGCTACGAGTCGCAAGCTAAAATGGCAACTGCATGTGGAATGAGCCAAAGAATGGTACTAAAAGTTTTACAAGTTTTGTGTGAGGCAGGAATTCTCAGTAAGGAAAAAGCAGACGGCAAAAGAACTAATAGTTACAGAGTTAATAAAGGCAGTAAATGGATGCATCCATCTTGTCTAGAAAGTATTCGCAGTAAAAAAAGCGTTTTGGACTCCGAGTAAAACAATTAGCTACAAGCGTTTTAATATTGGCGCCAAGCGTGAAAGCTGTTTGAAATCGCACGTCTTTATAGTACTTTTGTATTATAAAGTCGCAACAGCGTAAACCTTGATTTTGAACATTGGCGCCTGAAAAAAAAGATAACCTCTACAAATGCATAATTTTTGGCTTTGAGTTGGAAGTAGTAGATATTAATAGTTATTGAAAGTTTTGGCCTATGTTTCGTTGGTTAAGTACCATTATCGCCCGTATCCGCGTCGCTAATACATCTGCTAGAGCATGTCAGTCATCACAAGTTAATATTTATACTTCTTCCACTATCGATAGTTTTGTTCAACCACCAATCGATACTTATAGTTCGGCGCCTGTAGATACCTGTACTTCATCGTCAACGGATACTTATAGTCCGGCACCACTAGAAACCTATACTCCGGCGCCAGTGGAAACTTATTGTCCGCCACTAATGGATGTTTGTACTCCACCACCAATGGATATTTGTACTCCGCCATCAATGGATAGCTGGTAAAAGCTTCTTCACAAGAATATTTATTGTACACGAGTTAAGCAAAGGCGCTTACTGATTATGTACGGCACCTGCATAAAAACAATCACAGCCTGCTAACACTGGCATCGTAAATTAATGAGAGTAGAGCAGCGATATGGACGCACGGACAACAAAGCTAGTGCCAATGCTTATTATAGTTGTCCGCGCTCCGAAAACATATTTAAAAACTGCGCCATGCAATCCGGGAGCGTGACAGTATTTATAATCTAATCTTGGCAATCTATATAAGGCGCCGAATATAATTGTGGTTATTTGAGCGAACGGCGCCAATAAAGTTATTCAACCACAAACTATAAATTAAAAACCTGGGGAGGCTATAAAACTTACCCTAGGTTCTTTTAGTTTCTAGGCAGGAACTGGCCGAGTGTCGGTACTGTAATATTCACTAAAGACTCGTTCTCATTATCACCAAAAAGGCTTAGACCATCTAGTAAACCACCTACTACTCCTGGGATAACTGTTTGTTTACCACCTACAACAGTCATTAAATCAGCGTCGCTTAATTCTTCAAACTGTTGTAATCATTATCCAATATCCATTTTGGCAGTTTTTGACCCCTATTTCTTAAATCTTGTGATAAATCATTTCGTTAAGTGCATAATCTGATTCACTAACCCCTATTGAATAATAGAAGCTGTTTTGATATTGACTTCTCAATATTCTGGTCGAGTTACTTGAAGACGAAAAGTCATTTATCTAAGGCTTTCACCGATATTGCCACGACTTGTATATAATTTTGATTTTTCTAAAAATTCAAAGTTTGCACTTGCTGCAATAACTCGGTTTTTAATCAATTTGGTAAATGCGAACGTGTGATCGAGTCTTCAAAATAGGTAACTAAAATCTGGAATTTTTCTTATGAAAAAAATAATATGTGCGCTGTTAGCTCTCCCATTAACTTTAGCTTCTATACCAACGCAAGCGTCAGAAATTCACTTAAACAATGATAGTTTTGATAGACCTATACAACGAGAAATAATACTTGCACAGCGATATTATCGGCGAACGCAAGTGAAGCGTCTTATTATAATTGCCCCGCGACGTAATCGTGTGAGGCGTGTAAGACTTTATCGCGTAACACCTGTTTATCGTCCTGTAAGACTTTATCGCGTAACACCTGTCTATCGTCCTGTAAGGCTTTATCGTGTAACACCTATAAGACGTTATAACCGTTATGGAAATCAAAGAGTTTATGTGCGTTGATCGGAGGAACAGGTTTTAATAACGGACATTTACACAGGCGCCTGTCCAATGGATTAACCTACCTACAAGTAGGGTATATTGCTATGCTACTTGTTGATGTTTGAGAATTGAGTATTAAAAGTGCAGACAGTTTTTAAGTTAAAGCTTCAGAAATAACAGTTAACTTTTGTTGCAACAATTCCTTGACTTCAGCAAGTTGTTCACGACTGGCGCCTTCTATGACTTCCTTTGTAATAGTATTAATTTTTTACATTACAACCTTAACTTCCTTTGACTCAGTTTTTTCTTCCTGAAGGTACTTTGCTTTGATTTCGCGGATTCGCTCGCGCGTCTCTGGCACTGTTAGATTTTTCTTCAATACTTCACTTGTAACGCGCGCACGTTCAGTAAAAGCAATTTTTTCTTCTACTTTCAAAGCTTTTGCTGTAAGTGTAGATAAAGCCAAAGCATGGGCGCCTTTTAATCCATCAGACCTAATTGCATCTTTAAGGTCTTGAGGTAAAGACAACATTGGTATTAAATTTGTTCGGAAAGAAACTGGATTTAAACCGAGGAGGAGCAATATTAAGAACATATCTTGCTCCGTGCCAACTACATTTAACTGGCGCTGACTTATGTAATATCAAATGCGACGCTCGTTATAAATATACGCCAATTAGCTAAAGGCGCCTATTTGAATATTTAAGTATCTAGGTACTCAGATATTTAAGTACGAACGTGTAGAGGATAGGCGCCTTTCCTATATACATGTGTTCTATAAACAGCCGCCGATATTCAAAGCTTCCCACAGGGAATAATAAGGTATCAAAGTTTAATATCTACCAATGAACAAGTTATTCCCAATTGCCCTAAGCCTTATTGTAGCGAGCAGCGGCGCCGTTTCCGCTCAAAATGTACCAGCCCAAGTAGTTAGTGTTGGTGACGGAGACACTATCAGAATAGTGCTGAATGGCAAAACAGAAACAATACGCATGGCTTGCATGGACGCACCCGAAAGGAAACAGGGGCAATACGGCGCCGCATCAACGAATCGATTGAAACAATTATTACCACGTGGCGCCAGTGTACAAGTAAGACAAATTGAACGCGACCGTTATAAACGCCTGGTCGCTGAAGTGTTTGTTAGTAATAAGTCAATTAATCTTCAAATGGTAAAAGAGGGACAAGCAGTGGTTTACCGTCAATACTTGAGTGCTTGCGGCGCCACTCAAGACCAGTACATTAAAGCAGAGGCAGAAGCAAAGCGTAAGCGGTTAGGTTTTTGGAATCAAGAAAATCCTATAAGGCCGTGGGATTTTCGTCGTAACGCGCGGAAGAATTAATGATTGAATGGCACCTGTTGTAGAGAAGGCGCCTGTATTACTAAATAAAAACATTCGTAATACTCAAAAAAATGATAAAAAATTCTTTTACTATCTGTTATATTTCTCTTTTAATGATTTTTATAACTGCTTGTGAAAGTAAACCTTATACTATATACTTTTAAAATGAAAGCAGTTTTTCTATACCTATTGGTGTAGCCTCGTTGAAGCAACCCTAGATGGCAACCAGTTAAATGTGATTAATACGTTTTTCTATACCTTTTGGTGTAGCCCTTGTTGAATCACTCAATCAAAACCTATATTTTGGTTATAAGAGGCGCTTTGTTTAGACCACGGGCGCCCTTTGTTTTGGCTTATATAGATATAGCCAAGCTGTTACCAAGTGTTGCAAAAACTACTTATAACTCTTGCCCTATCAAGATAATATTATTGAAGGTATGAAAACCCGCTCCTGAATAATCACGGGTGATAGGATGAACATGAAGAGTGTGTCTAAACGTTAGTTTATGCAGTAATTATTAAACCAATTCATGATTCTGCTACGATAAAGACTAATATTGAAGAGCGATTCAAACATTCCAAATTTTGAGTGATTCTGCATACACTCCTGTATATACTTTTTCTGTTCAAGTACTATTTGTTCCCATTCTTCTTTTGTAATTATTGTTTGTTTGCTACGGTCAGGCTTAGGATATTGTTCCCGTAGGAATTTCATTCCTGCTTTGAATTTTGTTATGTATAAGTCGCGGGAATACTGATTGAGTAAAAAGGAAATATTTCCTCATCACCGAACGGCGCCTCCAACACCAGCATCAACCAATCGTTTTTATTAAAACGATACGGCTAGTATTATTGAATTAATTTGTGAATTTAAAATACTGCTTCTTGTTGGAACTCGCGCGTCAAATCCGAAACAAATGCATTAATCGCACTCATGCCTTTATGCAGTGTACCGTTGCTATCACGGTATCCAGAACGGCGCCAACCATTCCAACCTAAACTTTCTCCAACTTCCCCAAAAGACGCAATAACAGCATCACTATCAGGCGCCCAATTTTGCTGAAGTTGAACAATAACAGCGTCTTTCTCTTGTAAATCTTTCTCTAATCGTTCAATTTTGGATATTAGTTGAGGTACTGTTTTTTCAATGTTAGAGTTAAGAACTTTTGCAGCTTGAGCGTTGAAAGTGTTACCCCAACTATCTTTGCTGGCGCCGACAAGAGCGTTTTCTAATTCTGTGACTCGTTGTTGTAGCCGTTGGTTCTCCACATTTAAAGATTGTAAGCGCGCGATTTCTTTCTCAGACGCTTCTAGCTGCTCAACAAGCTTGGCTACTTTCTCGGTCATATTCTGCGCGTGTTTCTGGAATGATGCGTTTGCTTGTTTCGCTTTTTTTTCAGCGGCGCCTTTGATTTCTGCAAATCTGGCTTGCTCTGTTTCTGCGTTCTCTATTTTGTACTGTTTGATAGCTTCTGCCTTGAAAAGTTCAATGTCAGCAGTGGTAAGGATTCGAGCAGAATTTGGTCTTTCCAAACGCAGCTGGTGAGACTTGAGTAAACTTTTGGCAGGTCTTCCCTGAGCTATGGCATGGTCTAATAAAACCCAAAAATCATCGTTGTTGCCAATATCCGTGATAACCCCACAGGCGCCGTTCCAGCCAGTTGACTCGTTTTGAACTATGATTCGTACTCCCAGACCTAATTCTTGTGTAACAGGCGCCAATTCTTGTGTAGAACTAACCTCTGGTAATTCAACAGGCGCCAGTTCTATCTGGGACTCAGAATCCACTACTGGCAATTGAGAAATTAACTTACTACTATTTGATACTTTGTCAGAAGTTGCTTTTTTAGCTTTTTTCGCAATGAACTTTTTCACTTGTGCGGCTGTTTTCTTACCAGTGGTAATTATTTCTTCTAATACATCCTCTGTTACGCGCGTTAATAAAATAAGTGCAGAAATCTTCCAATGTTGAACCCGTTCACGAAGCAAGCACTGTAATCTCACAGGTAACTTTTCAAACCATGCCGATAATTTCATCGCGGACTCTGCTACATAACGCGAGGCGCCGAAATCTGTAGCTAGCCATTCAGAAAAAACTTTCTTACCATCCGGGCATGTAGCTAGACATTGCAAGTAGAAGTTTTGTAAAGCTTTACCATTCGTAAGCAAGCCATCAAACGTTGCTCGCATGAAGCCCATAAAGTTACCAAGAGTGGCTTTGGCTAGTTTCTGGAGGTCACGACTATTGAACTCGCTGTAGTTGAAGTTGTAGGTTAGCTTGAGCGGAGGATTGAAATTGGCGCCTGCTTTAAACTCAGTAGCAGAGGCACTCTTAACTTCAAACTGAGTAGGTTGGCCAAAAGGAGTAGATTTATGCATAATGTAAACAGTCCTAAAAATATTCTTGGACATGAAGCGGTTTAAGCCTGAAAAACAAAACCGCTTCTCTTATTTTCTTTATATTACATCACAAGTAATACTTTAAATGCAACACTTAACAAGTTGTGACGATATCAATGGGAGGGGAGATACTAGGGAGGTATTTTGTATGGAATAGCGTGGATGCGAGTCACCTTCAGCAAAGAGTTTCCTGGGTTAGGTAAACGTATAAAACATTACCGAGTACTATCAAATAAATCTCTTACTGAATTGGCGGCTACAGCGGGTATAAGCGTGCCTCATTGGAACAGAATAGAAAACGAAAAAATTCAAGAGTTACCGATTGCGACATTGAGGGGAATTGAAAAAGCTTTGGGCGTTGACTTAGAAGTGAGATTTGATACCGAAACAACAAACGAAGCATAACAAGATAAAAACTTTAAGTACTATATAATACATATGAGTAACGCAGACCAACCTCAAAACATTACCGCGCGCTTAGATGATGTGGACGCGCGCTTGGAACAGTTGGGTAATGAAATAGATTTAATACGTACAATTCAGGACAGTGTACGTCGCGAAACTCGTGCTAATAGTCAAACAGGCGCCCGCTTGGAGCGAACAGTTACTCAACTTGCTGATATAGCGTGCGACCACCAACGAGCTTTGCAGCTTGGTAGTCAAAATGCAGAGCGTGACCGGGAAGTAGTCAACAATGACCGCGAAGTGTTTCAAGCAGAAATACGGCGTATCTGGGAATACTTATTAAGGCAAGGTGGTAACGGTAACGCACCTGCTAATTAGTCATACAATGGCGCCCGCGCGCTCAACTATGTATAGCTTTAAATATCCAAGTATTTAGATATTTAAGTATCTAAATACTTAATTTTTTATTGAGTTGCTTTTTATTACTCATGATTCTGACCGTGAGTGTTTCGGCGCCACTCGCTATACTCAAGAGGTATAAACTTGTTAATGTAATCTAGACACAATATTGGCAGCAACATCTTGAGCAGAGCAATATTCTGTATCAATTGGTTCGCCAAAATAATTATCTATATAAGCATCTGAACATTCTACAATTCGCTTTCGTATCCACTCAGACCCTGCACCATCAATTTGAGTTCCTCGTTGTGTGAGGCGTATTTTTATGGTGTCGAGACTAGCTTTTAAACAAAATATCCTAAGTTCCTTTTCAAAGCTTTTAATTCCCGCAACAACTTCATTAAAATAGTCGCGGTGAGTAAATGTCATTGGAACTATAACTGCACCGGGAGTAGTCTAACGGTATAAACGGATGCCCGTAATTGTAGATTTTCTCCACAGTTCTATATGTTGAAAGTCGTTTTCTCCTGTTCTTTTTAATTTAATCCATTTTGGAGCGCGCATTAAAACTGACCCTACCTATTCGGGATTATATATTGCACTGCCTGGTAGGTTAGTACATAGGATTTTTGCTGTAGTTGTTTTGCCAACTCCGAACGAACCGTTAAGCAATACGATCATAAAAATTTTATATATGTTCAGCTTATAACTCTAGCTTCTTTTTATGAGTGCGGTGTCATTCAAGAACAGGCGCCTAAAAGCGTAGTACACATAAATATAAAATATTAATATACAAGAGGCGCCTATCTTTAAATTACGATGTCAAATTCATTAATTGAGCAAGCAGCGGATATAAATACTCATCCTGATATTTTGCGAGACTTGGCTCTGAAGAGTATCGAGCTTGTGCGCGTCGTAGTTAAGAATCCCAGTGCGCCACCTGATGTTTTAGATGCGTTAAGTGGTTATGAGCATGACCCAGAAATACAAAGAAATGTTACAGCTAACCCTAATACGCCTGTTGAAGTTTTAATTACACTCGGCGCCGACTTTCCATCTGAATTGATAAATAACCCAGTATTTCCATTGCTGTTACTCGAAAACCCGCGTTTATTCCAAGAATTACCCTTTGAGGTAATAGAAAGTATATTATTACTAGATGATGTGCCTTTATATTACTTGGTAATGGCAGCTTCAAGAGATAATTCTAAAATATTGAATATTATTGCTAACCATCCCTTGGCGCCTTTTCATGCTTTGTCACAGATAGCAAGTAACCCAACAAGGTTAGAAGAGGCGTATATTGCAGCACAACATGTAAATTATACGAGTGAGATAACTCTTGGATGGGATGAAGAAATTTGGCGTTTAGCGGTTGCGAATAACCCAAATGCATCAGCCGAAACTTTACATAAGTTAGCTTTTCATCCCAACCACGATGTTTTAATTGCTGTAACTAAACATGAAAATACAACCGTGGAAACACTTTTAACCTTATCCAGAAAGCGGAAAAAAGGTTATTCAAACATCCGCGCGCACGCTATGAAAGCACTTATCCAGAAAGACCTTAAAAAAGCAGGCACCGTTCTTGCGGAATTTGTCAGTACTGATGAACCAACATCTCCACGTTTTATCTTACTTCTTCATCCTATAGCTCCACCAGAGTTTTTAGCAAAACATGCGAACTCTATATGTTGGATAGAAAGATACGCTGTTGCTCAAAACCCTAGTACCCCTGCTCACGTACTTACTAGACTTACAACTGATGCTAACCGACTTGTGCGCGCGGTGGCGTTAGAAAGATTGCAAACGCTTTGAGTGATGTATGTTTTGGTTGGTGGGCGCCTGTTCATATTTAAATGTTTAGATACTTGAGCATTTAAGTACTTAGCGAGCGAGAATAGGCGCCTGTTTTGGTGAGGATGTGTGAAGACGGATATAACAAATCCCTAAAGCTAGGCTGCATTCCAAGTACTGTGAAATGCAATTGGTATTACTTTCGGTAAAGCAAGACGGCAAATTGCTCCTGCACTCAAGTCCTGTGCATCAAATATCCAAAACTCGCTTTGGTTGCTATTACTATTGTAAACAACTGTTAAAATCCAACCTTGGTCTGCATTATTTGGGTCTGGAGCATAAATTGGCCCAGTGCCATAATTGCCTTCACCCAAAGAGGCTAACTTATATGTATTTGTTTTGTAATCAACGCAGGCAAACGTGCCGCCTATTATTTCTTGACCAATATCTTCTTCTTTTGATAATACTGATAGATAAGTATGGCGCCAAGGTTGTCCAATTTTATTCGGATTTACAGATGGAAAATCACAGCATCGGTCAAAAACACAAGCAATTTCTTTAACTTTACTTGTTTTAGGGTTAAGGCGAATTTGGTGAAGTGTTCCTTTCGCAGGAGTTTTAGTATAACCTGTCGCTGCTTCTTTTAAGTATTGGTTAATTTTAAAATCTGAGTACTGAACGAAATCAAACAATACAGAGCCATCCAAATCCACATAACCATTTCCAAAATGCCATTGATACCAAGGCTCAGTAACTCCACGACTTAGTAAATTAAGGTTTTCACGGTCTACCACCAAAATTTGCGTTCCTCGTTTTGGTTGCCAAGATAAATTGTCACTAAGGCTTTTTAACCTCATCAATAACGGAAAAATTTGCAGCCGTATTGGAGGAATTAAAAACACTAAGTACTGACCAGCCACAACAAAATCATGAACTAGAGGCGCACCTTCTAAAGGAATTGCTGTTTTTGCTATTATTTTACCTTTGAAATCGCATCGGTAAACGTTTAAGAAAGTTTTTTTACCGTAGCTCAATCCAAAGTTATAAATTTCTTTGGTTAAAGGGTCTTGCTTTGGATGAGCCGAATAAGAAAGATTATTAGTTAACCATTCTAAATTATCAAGACCGATTGTGTTAAGGGTTTCCAAATCTAAGGCATAAGGATGCCCACCTTCCCAAAGAGCCAGCAGTTTGTCTGGTAATGCCAAAACTGAAGTATTGGCAACATTTTTAATTGGTTTAAAAAAACGTCTCCAGATTGAACCAGAGGGCATAGTACCATAGCCCATAAACGACAATTTCCCAGATTGTTCTTCCTCAAGGTACTCGGCAGTTTTTACATAGCGGTAGATACCAGTGGCGCCTGCTGAATTCAAATGAATTCTTAAAACTGCTCCATCTCCATCAAACCAATGCTTGACTGTTTCTCCACCTCGTTCTAAACGTGCCGAACCATTACAGTAAAAAGAACCTCTTAGTTTTGATGGGATAGCTCCAGAAATAATCGGCAATGAAGTCAAACCAAATTCAACTGCTGTTTCCTTGATTGCCTCTGCCCATGATTTTTTAACAAGTTGTTCTGTTGTAGTCATAGATACACAAACTATCAGTAATCGAGGTTACTCTTTATCAAATCAAACATTATTGAAGCTAGGAATAACTCTTCGTTAGTTGAAATTGCAATGTATTAGTAAAGCAATTGAGCTTTTAGCAAAACAGCTTCAAACTATTGGCGTAATATTGAAAATTCCCTCTGGATTAACAGATAAAAGGGTTCGCCTTTGTAGCTTTTCTTGATAAAGAATAGTGTTTGCTGCAAGTATTCCACTGCTAACTGCTCGCTCCATTAAACCGCAGGGGAAAGGCATACGTACCCAGTCACCAGCAAACAGCAGATTAGAAACTGGTGTGCTTGTTTCTGGTCTATGAGTGAAACTATTAGGTGGATAACCAGAAAAGTTTTTTTGATTAACCAATTCTCGGTGTAGCATCGAAGCTTCTTGCAATTGTGGCACTATTTCATACAATTCCTGCTCAAAGGTAGTCAATAACGACTTCTGAGTAGGAAATTCTTTCTCTTTGTAACAATATGCATGTAGTTCTATAACACTACCGCCTGTTCGCTTTGACCACTCAATAAATTGTTCTTGAATGCGATGATAAAGGGTAATACTATCGGTCAGTTTATAGCCAGAAAGAGAAGCGAAATTACTATGTTCCCATTCAAAATCGCGGTCAAACCAAAACCGAGCAACTGCAAATGGATCGGAAACGGTTAGTTTATCAACCTGATTTTTCAACTCTTGATTTACTTCACCAGTCATTAGCCCGAAAAGATTTTTAACACCCGGAACATCAGTAGCCAAAACGTAATAATCGGCTTCGACTGTCTGCTCTGTTACTGATAAAGTTGATATATCTGCCACCAATTGAATATTTTCTTCCTTACGTTCTGTGACTAAGAAGCGAGGTAGATCGCGTTTGATTGGTCCACTCATGACTCGCCCAAGTTCATCATACATAGCTCCATGACAAGGACAATGGAACGCTCCATTTTCTTGTCTTTCAACAGTACATCCTTGGTGAGTACAACTCATAGAGATAGCATATTCACTATTAGGTGATACAGCAAACATTGCATCGCCAGCACCATAATATTCCAAATCTTCTGAATCAATTGCTGAGTTATGCTTTACCCAAAATGGCACCGCCGTTTGAGTTTGCCCCTGCTGGTAGCTTAAAGATGCAATATTTCCTTGTTTAAAGTTGATATTGCTTACTGTTGCTTCTTTCACAATTTTGCCACCGTTGCGTTCAATCATTTGAGTAATTGGCTGGACTAAGCTCGTTCCCATATCTTGCCTAGTTCCATCAAATGCTAACCCTTCTGGATTTCCAAAGAAGTAGAAGTGAAAAAAATGTAATAGTTCTGCAACACTAAATTTATCTGGCGCATTCAGGCTAGATTTAGCAAAGGGAAGAAAATAAAGGTCATACAATCCTTGAGGAAAATCCTTTTTTACCCACTCAGCTACCGTTAGATTGTCGAAATCTTGATAAGTTCTAGGGATTTGAAAACTAGTAATTGCATAAAAAACTTGTAAATGTTTATATTTTGTTAGATTAATTCCCCATCGCCACCGATTTGAAGAGGTTATTGCTAAATCAACTATATTCCAAGGAAAAGCTGAATTATTCGGATGAAATACTTCTGGGTTGTACTCATTGTTACGAAAAACCACAGAGTAGCGTTCTAAAGAACGAAAATTATTACTAATATTAATTTCGTCAATCAAGCTTCTCAGATTATAATATTGGGGGAAAAAGCCGTGGAAGCCATGTTCCATCATAAACTCCTCCGAACCCACCTGCACTTTCCAACTAGCTATTTTACCACCAAGGTTTGGAGAGCGCTCTAGCAACGTTACTGCAAAACCTCGCTTACTTAACTCATAAGCACAAGCTAATCCAGCTAAACCACCACCTACAACAACAACCGTCTTTTTATTACTTAAATGAGTCGGCAAATTTAAAATATCTTGCTGAAACGCAATTGGTTGAGGTTTGTTCAATCGAGAATAACCTAGCGTTGTACCAATAGCTCCAATACTCAGTAATTTCAAAGCAACTCGCCGAGAGATTTGGGACGACGAGGAATCAAATAAATTATTCATCTGCTTGCTAAATTTATGGTTATAACCAGGTTTTACTATGATTTTACGTATGCAGCAAATTGTTTTTCAAGTGTTTTAAAACTGTCTTGAAGAGGGGTAAGTACATCAACAGACATTTTATCTGGATACACTTCTTCTGCACCTTACTCTAATGCTTGTAATGTAGCGAGAGCAATCTGTTTAGGAGGCACTTTGTCTAAGTTAACACCTTCTATCATATCTGTTTCAACTGGACCAGGAAAAACTCCTATAACTAAAGTTCCTTGGGCTGCTAATTCTGCCCTTGCTGCCAATCGTTAGTGATAAAGCAGCAGCTTTTGAAGCGCTATATGTACCAAACATCGGTACATTAACATGCGATACGAGCGAAACTAAGTTAATAATGGCACCTCCACCATTGTTTCCTAAAATAGGAGCAAACGCGCGTATCATATGGAGTGTTCCGTAAAAGTTAGTTTCCATCTCCCAGCGCGCATTCTCTACACTCGAAGCAGAAAAAAATCCATCTCTTGCTAGTACTCCAGCATTATTTATTAGCACATTTACATTCTGCGCTAGTTCTGCAACGGACAAAACTTGTTCTAGCTTTGTGACATCAAGCTCTATTGGAATAATTTTTTGCGGGTCAAGCGAAACTAAATTTTTTAGGGAGTTTATATCGCGTGCGGTTGCGTAAATACGCTTAACTCCTTGGCAACATAAAGCTTCAACGATAGCCTTACCAATACCACGATTAGCTCCTGTTACCAAAGCAATGGATGTTTTTATATTCATATCAATTCCCGCTCTAAGTGCCAAAACTACTAAGCTATTGTGTCCATAAGCGTAAATTCAATCAAAATCATTAAATGCCTATTTCTACATATTCAAATTAGTTAGAAAACTTCTTCGCCAATTAAAATATAGATTACACACAACATTTTTCAATTTTTTTGTACTTTGTTTACACTTATATCAATGTCAAACATTTTTAAATAATTTTTAAGATTAGTCAAGCTTTTATTTGTAATAATCCTGACAAAAATGTTCTCATATCATGATTTTTTTATAAAGACAAGATAATTTGCATTCAGCCAAATCTTGGTTAAAGATAAAATTTATCAATGATATTTAAGCATTGAGATAGTTGACATGTTCATCAGCATTATAAATTTATAAGATTTTTACATTACAGGCGCCAATCATAAACCTAAGCGCATATTTGAATAGTACATTTGAAACCACGCGCTAGCTATTTTAAAACCAAACAATCAAATATTGACGCCACTTGTTGCTGGAATAGTTGATTTACCGTTAAAACGGGAGATCTTACCGCTAAATAAATAGAGGTGTCGGCTCAAATAACAGGTGCCTATCGTTTTAACAAAAATCCTATCTTATATGCCAGTGCATTTGAATTACTAGTTAGGTGCCTCCAATTGTACTATTAACTAATGAGTTTGACCGTGAGCGAGTCTAAAGTATTGCAAACTCCAAGCCAAAAATTTACTTTTGAAGAATAATAATCAATTATTTGGGCATCTTAAGACTAAGGTTATAGAAAGGGTGTCCCTCTATGTATTAGAAAAAGATAATTGTCTACGCATTTACGTTTTCACTTGTACCAAATGTTGTAAGCGTGCAAATAGTCTTAGATTAAACATACGGAAGTATTGTTAATCTCTTGAAACCATAATCAACATTACTGGAGGTCAACAGTCAGCTACAAACATATTCCATAGTTTTACTGAATTTAGTATCCCGATTAATACAACCGTGCGTTTTTTAGTATCACCCGACGTAATCACTAATATATTTAGTCGAGTAACAGGCGCCAACGTTTTTTTAAGAGTTGTACCAGGTATACCAGACGCTCGATTTAAGTATGATATCAGACATTGAATTATTTAAGTGCTTAAATATTTAAATAATTAGATTCAAGGCTATCATACTGTTGAATCGAAACTGTATTGAGGCGCCTACTATTCCCCACCACCAACCACAAACACTGGTTCAATCCATACTAATTTACGCTCTTTGTACCCTTCTCCATAAGCTTGGTTGCGTAAAAAGCCCTGGCGCCAATGGGGGCTTTTACTTCCTCCTGTTCCACTACCTGTAACTTCTTTACCTTCCCGCTTTAAACGATAGCTTTTACCAATCCATAATGGTTCATAATAGTCTTTATCATTTTTCTTAGAAAATCCTTTGTTAACTACAACGCGCGCGCTTTGCGTGTCTATATATTCTGGGCGCGCTTCCATTATTAATAGTAGTCGTAGAAATATAGATTGTAGATAAGTATTAAATTCTACTACTGTTTCCGAATCCATATCTTCAACATCACTATAAGTAAATTTATTAGCATTGTTGGTAATGCGGAATCTACGACAGAAAGATGAAACTTTATCTACAGCAGTCCAATATAATAAATCATTCTCTATATCACAATGCCAATATATAGCTTCAATGCTATGATTTTCTGGGGATAATATGGCGCCTTTAGGTAGCATAAAAATCCCAGTTCTCATAGCCCAGTTAAGATTTTCAATCTCAACAGACATTTTAGATTTCATCAACGCTGTTAATAAATCCTCATTTACCCAGTACGCAGGGCATTTAGATTTACCTACCTGAAATAAAGTGTAGGCACTAATGTACCTTGAGTCCGTCGCATTCTCTTTAACCAGGCGCCTAATTTTATCTTCATCAATTATTGGAAAATATATATCCGCTACGTGTCCACATATTTTTTCATAGGACTGATATCCGTCCACTGGAAGCACTGGGCGAATCGTAAGCTGTTTATACCATCCCTTCGGTCTTGACATGTTCTGTAATTAATGGCGCCATATATATTTAAGCATTTTAGCAGCAAGTAAATGATATAAGTATATATATTGAGTTATAGGCGCCTTCGGTGAGCGTGCGCTACTAAATTACCGGAAGGGAATGGTTGAACCAAATTGAATAATTATCTATTAACACTTTATATATCAGTCTTTATAGTATATTTTTTCCGATAGCTGGGTACTAATTGTTTCATTTCACTTTGTAGTTGACAGTGATTTTCAGAATATGGTAGGTAATTAATTATATCGAAATAATTTGAATGATGCTCAAATTATTTTAACATGAATGAATGTCTCATAAACTTTGGCTAATAATTCATAATACTTAGGAGAAAGGTTGTGGCTAATACTGTTGAACTCGACAAAATTTATGAAGCTTATGACGCAGGATACCAAGTTTTCCTTGAAAAGTGGCAAGTCAATCGTGAAATGGCTCTTAATTTAATGAAGCAAAACCTGAAGCCACAAGCTCCACAGGTAGCTGTGTTAAGCGTAGGGGCTGGTCCAGGTGATTTTGATGTGCAAGTAATACATGCTTTGAAGCAACATTTACCCGAAGAATTAAAGCTCCGTTATGTGGCTGTTGAACCGAATCCTCTACATCGTCAGCGTTACGAGCAAAAAATAAGGATTCCAGAATTTAAAAATGTTGATTTAGAAATTCATCCACAGACAATTGAAGATTTTCAAACTCCGGAAAAGTTTGATATTATTCACTACACTCATTGTCTATATCACATGCCTGACCATGAGAAGCAAATCATTCTTCAGGGAATGGAGATGTTGAAAGATAATGGTTTTATCATTATCACTCTTTGTACTGCGGATGCAGTTATATTTGAGACTATATTCAAATATGCCGCTCTCACAGGACAAGGCTTTGCAGAAATGCTACAAATGGAGAAAATGCAGGCAATTATTGATGAACTGGGTTTATCATATAAATTAGTAAATTACCCAGAATCTCTAGACATTAGCCTTTGTTTTGAAAAAAATTCCTCAGCGGGCAAAGCGTTAATGGATTTCTTCTGTCAAGCGGATTCAAGCATACTTTCAGATAAGCAACGGTCAGAAATTTTAGATGTGTTGGTATCTAATATGAACGAACAGGATGGACGTAAATTAGTTGCTTCAAATGCTGCAACAATGATTATTTCTAAGTAAATCTTTGACAAAACAATCATTCATCTTCATAGTGAGAGAGATAGTTGAAGTCTACTTCTCTCATTTATATATAAAGATTCAAAAGCATTAAATACAATATTGGGCGTAAATGAGGATAAGATTAAGTAAGTCGGCGCCAGCAAATCATCACTCATATTTTTTAACTACTTTTGAATTATTCATTAAAATAATTCCTATAGTTTTCTAATTAACGGGTAGTACCGCTTAAATTTAAAGTGACAATACCGATAATAATTAATACTATAGATAAAAATTTGCTGATAGAAAATGTTTCTTTAAAACATAATATTCCAATTAATGCTATTAAAGAAGTGCCGACACCTGACCAAATAGCATAAGCTATACTAACATCTATCTTTTTCAATGCGATATTAACCGAACTTATACTCAAAATATAAAACACAAATATAAATACACTAGGCAGAAATTTACTAAACCCTGCTGAGTATTTCATAAATGTTGTGCCTGTCACTTCAAAGACAATACCTAATAAAAGATATATCCAACTTGACAATTTATATCTCCTATGTATCAATTTTAATTGACTTACCAAAATTATTATAGACTACTCAAATATATCAGAGTTTGTAACAAAAATCTTTAAAAGAAAGCAAATTAAATAAAAAAATTACGTTGATTGAGTTTTTAGTACTAGCGGTACCCATACAGGCGCCTGTATCTTGACATTTGGTATATCAATTTGTAAAAAAAGCGCCAGTTGTGCGTTATCGGGTGCTAGTTACTTCGCTTCAGTCCTCAGTAATTACCACCTGTTTGCATTACATATGGTAGTAAAGTAATTGTTCGGCGCCTGTATTGGTACACTTTGAGGCATTTCCGAGGCTGACACCAAGTGCATTGATTGGCGCCGTACCCAATTAATAATAGACGTAGATAGACAAAGCTAATGTACTATTAAAATACTAGGCGCCGTAATTAGCGCGCAGATGCAATAATAATATTAGATACAGATAATTACAATTATGCCTTGGATATATATTCCTGATTTAAAACCATCAGAAGTTAAGCCCGATGATAAATTATATCAACTGGATTTTAGAAAGACTTGGTTTGATAAACAGGAAGATGGAAGTATTAATTTTGAATATAGCTTTAGAGATGAAGTAAGCGGAAGAAGGCAGAGAAAAGAAGATGTTATCGTGTTCAAAGTTAAGAATAATAAAATAACTGGCACCGGAGGAGCGCATAAATCGCGGTTGGATACTTCATATTTATGAATGGTATCAAATCGCTGTTAGAGAAAAAGAGGCAAACCTATCTGATGAATTTATCGATGATTTAATACCTGACTCCGATTAACGCGAGTATCCAAGTACTTAGATATTTAAACATCTAGATATTTAGTACAGGTGCCTGCCTTTATTTTATTATCTTGTTTTTATAAGTATAATCTAATCGTTGCTAGCAAAGTTTTATACTTGTACAATTGTCTTCGGCTTGGTTACAAGCCGATAAAGCAGGTAAGCGATTAGTAGTTAGAACTACAAATAATAGTTTGAGTCAAAGTGAAATATATTAGTTACTTGCTTTAAAATATCCTTCATGGATAAAACGGTAATAGAGACAGTTACAATTATCAATGGCTATATGTTGATGGTGTTTTACACCCGCGCGCATTCTTGGCAGTTTAGGATATTAAGCAAGGAAGGCGCCGTATATGGTGAGAAGAAAACTTATTACTCCGCCCGCGCGGCAGAAGCTACAGGTAGGAAATGGTTAGAGCAGCTAGGATAGGGCGCCTGTGTATTGGTAATAAGGGCGCCGGAAAGTAATACAAATTATGTACCAGTATAATTATCAATACAAAAGCTACAGAAATTTTAGAGTGATTAACTAAGAAATAATGCTTATTATTAGTTATCAGTAGTATTTATTTTAACAATCATCTAGACGATAAGCCCTTACTTTAATTTATTATTACCGGACGCGGTAGTCTTTCTCCCATATTATTAGGTAGCAGTTTTTTTGAGTAATTCGTCCTTCGGACAAACTTCGTTAACAGAGTCAATAGTAGTGAAAGAATACCGATACCCACAAGACCGATGAATAGGTTTGGTATTTTTGGGACTAAAGCTTGTTTCTTTACCTTCAAATGAAATAAATGCCAGTGTTTTCGCCGCTTTCTTTACACGTCCTAATACTGATGTACCGTCTTTTTTCTTGACTTTGATGATATCACCAGCTTTCCAATCTTTCCTAACGTGTTTTGGTGCGTAATCTTTACGAGGGAAACCATGTTTATCCATTGTCATAAATTGACGATTCCCATGCCCATTACATTTTACTCGTAGTGGCTGAAGAGTTTTTAATGTTACTTCCCTTGAAGCATTTACACATCCTGCATCAATAAAATGAGTTTTGGGCAAATTTGATTTTATACGCATCATTTTAGTATGGGCGCCTGAACCAGTATGCACAGGAATATCAAAATGTGTCAATGACTCAAATAATTTATTTCGCGTTGAATTGACACAAGCAGCATCTCGAAGACTTTCTTTCTGGTATTTTTTGATATGGTCTAATCGAATTGGGTCATTTTTCAAGAATTCCTCTATTGATTGATTGTTTTTATTTTGATTACATTGGCGGCAAGACAGTGTTAAATTATTGAATCTGTCTGACCCACCCTTAGATTTTGGTCGAATATGTTCAATCTCTAGAGGCACATTAACAGCATCACAGTAAGCACATTTTCTACCCCAATGTTCTAACAGCGCTTCCCTTAAGGTGTACCCGTGTAAAGTGCCTTGTTGATATTCAATGCCTTCTATTTCGGGGTTTTCTATCTTTTGCATGTCAAATTTGACACGTTCAACTGCAATACTTTTTATTGGTGCCAGTTTAATAATACGTCTTATCCAAGTCATAGTTGTATCCACTCGGTGTTGAAGACTTGGAGGTAGCCAACCAGGTTGTTTTTTGCGGTTTGATCGCTCTTTTCGATATCTAGTATTTCTATTTCGTCGTGCGCGTCGAACGTTTGACCTTGCTGTTAAATTTTCAGAAATTGATAGTCCACGATGTTCCAATTCCATTGCCCAAACAATTGTTTCTGTGGCAATTTCCACAAGAGCAATGCCAGTAAATTTTGAACCAGGGTCGATACGTAATTCTAAATAAGGCAATGGTAATTCCGCTACTGATTTTTTGAGAATGATTGTTGCTGGAAACCATTTAAATAGTGCTGCTTTTTGACTATCTAAAAGTTTTCTTGCTAATCCAGCAGTACACATTGTTAATGGTTTTTTATCACTATCAAGTACGAAAATTAAATTGGTAGTCATGGTTGTGACTAGTCTCCATTACTGGGTAACGTTTGCCTCGACACAGCTTACAGGCTTGTTTATAGTCTTCGGTTCAACGATAGTGGGAAAAATCGCTTTCATCCTTGACCGACGCTTGAGACTGGCTAACCTCATTAAGTCATGACCTGTAAGCGGACTAAAAGGGTTTTACCCCTAACGTAGAAAGAACAGTTCTACGCTAAGTCTGGACATAACCCGGAATTATTAGAATTGCTCCTAATTATTCTGTTTTCCCGTTACGTCAGCCCTCTTGAGATGATGCCAGGTACTAGTAATTATCGTACACTAGTGACAATTGATAATAAAACTTCCCTAAAGCTCGGTCATATCTCTAATGTTTATTCTAACAATAATCTCTAGTTTATATTTAAATTATTTTTGCATAAATAAATTATTAATTTTTATTAAATTGCATAAATTTATAGTTACGAGAAATAGTTGTATAAAAGCCTTATTTATAAATCAGGTGTAATAATGCCTATTAGAACTACGTTTGAGAAGTTACTGCTTACTTTTACCACTTTCACAGTACTGGCATCCACAGAAGCTAATGCTCAAATGATGCGCCCAGAAAATGTCAGTAGATATTCAGAAAATGCCCCTTCGTCAAATTTTTCACCAGATTTTTCACGAATTGACCCCACAAAGTTTTTATTTCAAATTTGCCCCAAGTATCCTAACGATAAGCCCTTACCTGAATTTATTGTTACCGGACGCGGTAGTCTTTCTCCTAGTCCTTTGGATATGATACCAGGTACAAGTAATTATCGCGCGCTCGTCTCAATTAACAGGGAAACTTCCCCTGTATCGGCTCATGTCTCTCCACCAGAAATCAACCCTCCAATTATTGAAGCACAAGGATTTGTAAGAACTAGTAACGGTGATGTTGAACTTGTGACAGCGGCGCCAACTATTACACCATCTTCTTCAAGCGCGTGGGCTGTTTGTCCTACGGATAATAAATAGGGCGCCTATCTCTTGACGTTTTATATTCCACTGGTTAAACTATGCAAGCTACCGTGCGGGTGCTAATTTTTGCATTGGAAGTACTTGTAATTACCATCCGTCTGTGTAACTTCATCCTTAGCACTTTTAGTGGCGCCTTACAAAAATGCCGGATAGTTGTCCCCGTAGTCTAAAAGAACCATGCGCTTTTAACCTCCCCTAATATAATTAATCTACTTATACTGAGTGTTTCAAGTGAACGATAATATTAAAACGCTGAAAACAATTGCAATTCATGCTTTACATGCACTGCTTACAAGTGATGATGAACCACTTATAAAAGTTATACATGAACCATTAGCTGGTGAAAATATCTTTACCTTGACTTTCGGGGCACCGGAAAACAAAGATTCTGAAAATGCAGACGAACCTTACTTAGCTTTACTTGCGGAAGTAAAAGCTGAGGATGATGGAAAATTTGATTGTAAGATTATATGTTGTGGCGCACGTTAATGACCCTGAAGAAAAGACTTTAAGTAGTGAATTACGTCGTGAAAATTTTAAAAGTAAACTTCATAAATGATGAGATACAACAGATAGTTATTAGTAAAACATCTTGCTAACGCTTGTTTTTACGCCTAAACATTTTATAGGCGCCAATCTTAGCAATACTTAGGTACTTCAGTATTTATGTATTAAGGTTAAGGCGCCTATC
This sequence comes from Calothrix sp. NIES-4105, assembly GCF_002368415.1. GTDB lineage: Bacteria > Cyanobacteriota > Cyanobacteriia > Cyanobacteriales > Nostocaceae > Dulcicalothrix. The sequence goes on along the minus strand of NZ_AP018292.1, from coordinate 270,394 downwards.
AGACATGGTAGATAGTTATATATGAACAAGGCAGAAATAACCGCTTCTAAAAAATCTATCATCTTCGTCCGGATTTAGCATCTTAGGTGAAGTACTCCGTATTTGTACTTATACATTACTCGTTATCTACCATGTTAAAATCCCAACATTCTCAACAACACAACGTTACTGACATCGCGATTAAAGCAGTAATGGCGATCGCATTCGCTGTATCAATTCAAGGTTCGGTCTTAGCCAGCACTTCTCAGATTGCTCGAAACGAAGCAACTTTATCTAGATTTTCAACTTGTGCAGCAGCTAATAAAGCAGGTTTTAAGAGTTTAAGAACGCGCGTTGGTTTTACTCCACGTAGTGCTAAACGTTCGTTCGACGCGGATAGAGATGGTATTTCCTGCGAAGCTAGATAATAGTAGTATGTATGGCGCCAGTTGGTAACGATATAGTATGGCGCCAATTATTCAGGCTTTACATTGTAAGAGTATTGATTTGCGCCGTTGTTTTAGAAATAAACTGGCGCCACAAAATAAAAATGCAACACCAATACAATAATTCGGTTCCGAAACTTTCTGGGAGGTTTGAATAGAACCACTTATAGAAGAACGGACTGCTACAGTTCGTGTTGGGTCTGAATTTAGTGTATATGTATTTAAAATCTGAAGCGTACCAAAAGCCGACGCAAATTGACCAGTACCTCCAGTGATAGTAAAAGTCCCCTCACCTAATGCTGTTAGCTCTTGCAGGTCAGGCACCACAGCCAATTTACTTGTTCCAAACAATTTATTATCACCACTTCCAAAAAAACTATCAGTGAGAATAGGTAAGCCGTTTAAACCAAATTGTGCTGCATCTGGTATCTCTGTTCTGATACGAGTCGTAAAGTCAAATCGACTATAACTTGAGCGCGCGATATTAGTCAAACCGTAGGGAGCATCTACACTCGTACCTGTAGCAGTCACTTTGAGAACAGGTTCAGAAACAACTTCAGTTGTAATAGGTGTAGCTAATAGCGATAAATCGTAAACCGCGTTAAATGGTACTTCTACTTGAGCAAGTGAAGGAGCTATACCTACCCCTATGCTTGAAATTGCAAGACTACAGTAGAGAAAATATTTACTAGCAGAACCTAAACAAAAATTACTCATAGATGTATAAAAATTGCGTCAATTATTTCATAACCAAATCAGGATGGGAGCAATTGTAGCATTTCTAACTCTCTTGATTCTATGGTTGATTTGACTTTATCTGGATGGCTTACTCGTCTTTAATTTTATAATTGGCGCCCAACACTCACAGATACCCAGATACTTAAACATGCGCGGTACTTGAATTACAGGCGCCCCATCTATTATTTTCGTTTGTGCTTGAGTCTTGAAACTACTGCGGCGCTCTTTTACAGCTAATATGCCTTACTTCCATATTATTGTTCCTTTTATAGGCGCCGTTCCAATAATACATGAGCAGGCGCCCAACATTCATAAATACTTAAGTACTTAAATATCTAAGTACTTAATTATGGGTGCCTGTAGAACCAACTTGAAGAGTCGCAAATGTAGTAGGCATAATTGTAATTGTTTAATGTAGTTGCTTACACCGATGACTACATACAAGGTTTCGGGAGTTACGGAAATTATTCAAATATTTTTCTACATTCTGTTAGATTTATAAAAGTGGATACAAATATGTGATTTACGAAAATAGGCACCGTTGATCAAAATCACAAACTAGCAATTACATATCAAGCTAATATCATACTAGTACCCATGTATATAATGTGACGGAATAGTGTGAAAGCTAATACGCTCTTAAGTAGCAATATTATTAAAAACAGTACTTCAATTTAAGTATAACTTTAATAACTTTGCTTTACAAAGTTTATCTATTCGCAATAATCGTTGTTACAAAATTTATTCTACTATACTTAAAAGTATTGTTCATAAAGTAGTATTATTACTGAAAGAACAATTAGTTTTAAGATAGAAGTATGAAAGCAGAGAGCTTTTCCCTGTTCCCCATTCCCTATTCCCTTTTATTAATAAATTTTTAATAAGAGAATATTGCTATTTAAATAAAAGTGTGAGTATTTTAGTATTAATGTTTATCAGGATTAACAAATGCAAACAGTATCGAATAAACCGCCTATTACTTTGTTAGAATTCCGTCAAGGAAAACTTTTAATTGAAGAATTGGGTTTAATTACAGAATTTCCAAGAGAATTGCTTGAATTGTACAATAAATTCAAAGACATAGTTGCTGGTACCAAAGTAATAAAAGGGATGAGTGATGGTGATTACAAATCTTTTATAATGTTTTCCTTGATTTACTGGAGCATAGTGCGAACTTTTCCGCGTACAATCATCAGGAATGTAAAGAAATTTCTCACACAATTTTATAATACGGATAATAAATCAAGTCGAGATCTATTGTTTTTATTTAATTATACGACAACGCAGCGCGAGCGTATTGCCGCATCACTTGAGCATGGGGTTAATGGTATTGTAAAGGACTATGCTATTGAGGAACGTAGTCATCTTGAATATTGGAGAGAGATGATGGTGAATTTTGGTATTTTGCAACCGTCTTCGTATCGATTAACAATGAATGGTGCAGAACTATTGAATGTAGTTGAAACTAGCGAACCAATTATTAAATTAAATCGGATTATTCATACTGAATCAGACATGTGTAATGCGCTTTTGGGAATGCTGAGTACCGAATTTGCGGCAATTGCTGCAAGTGAGATTGTAATTGATTCGGAGAAAGGTAATCAACTGTTGTCAAGTGGGATTCTGCGCGCTTGGTTCGATGTACATTACCATGCTGCGGATGAATACCATATTAGTACTGATGAATTAAAAGGCGAACTGCATTTGCCCCATGACCTGATTAATTACAACATGGCACGACTTGCCTACTCATCACATGCGCGAAAAGTTGATTTCAATGAATATGCTGCCGATTATGTGATCGTTATCGCGCGCATGTTTGCTGCTGCTGCTGACTACGATTATCAAATTAATATTGATTAATACTTTTATCAAGGTACTTATGCATTACCCGTTATCTACCATGTTCAAATCTCAACATTCTCAATTACATAACGTTACTGACATTGGAATCAAAGCAGCAATGGCAATTGCATTCGCTGTATTAGTTCAAGGTTCGGACGCACGCTAATACCTGACCAATTGCCAGGAACGAAGCAACTTTGTCTAGGTTTTCAACTTGTGCAGCAGCAAGGGCGCAGGTTTCAAGAATTTAAGAACGCACGTTGGTTTTACTCCACGTAGCGCAAAACGCTCCTTTGATGCGGATAGAGATGGTATTTCCTGCGAAGCTAGATAGTAGTGGTATGGCGCCAGTCAATAATATGTAAGATGGCGCCGGAAATCTAACGACTGCTTCCAGAACAAACTTCGTTTGCAATTTGGAATAATTGGTTATCAGTAACACCTGCTCTATGTATAGCAGAGCTACCTCGATTTATTGCTCGTGTCCGTTGTGGTCTTCTATCTTTACAATTAACTTTTATGTCTATGGTTTGGTTTTGCCCACACTCACAGATACCTAGATACTTAAACATGCGCGGTACTTGAATTACAGGCGCCTCCTGCAATTATTTTCGTTTATGCTTGAGTCTTGAAACTGCTGCGGCGCCAGCAACTGCTAATATACCCCCTACAAAACTTGGTTCGGGGATTTTTACTAAGGTAAGGGTACCAGCAGTAGCAGTAATGCTGATGTTACCACCGTTAGAAACTGAATTGGTTGGATTACCAGAAATATCACTACGATTAGTAGTAATTGAATCAGTGGCAACAGTTCCATTTTGAGTAATACCAATGTTGCCGCTATTAATTGTTATCGTCCCTGCACTTTGAGCTTTGGCGCCACTTTCAAGAACTACCCACGCTCCACTGGTGGCAAGAAAAGCTGTTAACCAAATCTTAAAGACGCAATTCAAATTAATCATCCGTTTAAGACTCATAATATTTAATTAGCTGTATAAAATAACCAGCATTAATCGTAGCATTACTTATATGGCACCAATCATTAATATATAGTTACAGAATGTATAGAACTATAGGCGCCTAACTAAAAGCACTATACAATTCAGTGTCTCTAGTCGTAAACAGTCAGACATTTAAATATCTAAATATTTGCAAATTACAGGCGCCCATCTCACCCTTATACTTATATATAGTTATGTGACAATGTATATGCTATCAGGTGCCGCTCTACGTAAAACTGGTAATGGTTACGAGTTTTATAAGCGAATCCTGTTTTTGTTCCAATAATTCTTTTCTATAAAGCAATCTATTTTATTTTTTTAAATTTTGTAGCGCTAAGTATCGAACTTCTTGGAGAACTTCTACATTATGTTTAATTTCCAAAGCTACATCATAGGATGTAATTGCTTGTTCAAATCTCTCTAACATATGTAGTGCTAGACCTCGCACATACCAAGCTTCATGAAAATCAGGCTTAAGGTTTATAGCTTTATCAATGGATGTAATAGCATCTTCAAACCTTTCTAGTTCATATAGGACATAACCTCTGTCGTACCAGCATTCTGATAAATCACTCTTTATTTCTACAGCTTTGTCAAAGGACGAAATAGCTTCCTCTAATCTTTCCATACTTCTCAAAACAAGACCTCTACTGTACCATACTTCGTTTAATAATGGTTTAATCTCTAAAACTTTATCATAGGATGTAACAGCCTCTCCTAATCTCCCTAAATCCTTTAATACATCACCTCAAAGTTGCCAAGCTTTATAATAATCACTCTTTATTTCTACAGCTTTGTTAAAACAAGTAACAGCTTCTTCTAATATGAATAAACATTTCAATACAATACCTAGACTATGCCAACCTATATAATAATCCGGTTCATTTTCTACAGCTTTGCTATAAGATGTAAGAGCTTCTTCTAATCTTCCTAAACTATATAGCGCACTACCTCTACCATACCAAGCTATATAAATATCAGGTTCAATTTCTATAGTTTTATCGTAAAATGCAATAGCTTCTTCTAATAAACCTGATTTATGTAGCGCAAGACTTTGATTGTACAAAGCTTCATAGTGTAACAGTTGTGTTTCTGGATTCATGATTTTAACCGTATAAAGATAAAACAATATCTTAATTTATGGCACCAAAATAGTAAACACTTAAAATATTACGTCTTTTCTTTGAATATAATGTATGGAATGTGAACGTTGTAATGATAATCATGTTAGTAATTGGCGCCTATTTTATTGCTTCATGTCCTTTATTTTCATTTCTTTCCAAAAGGCGCCCAATTGTTCTTGGTGACAAGGAAGGCAAACCGCTTGCTGCTGCTGCAAAAGCTACTTGTTTGTTGTGCTGATGCTTTGATTTACAAGGCTTTTGGTTTTTATGACCTTCACTTAATTCAATAATTTGAGAAATTTCCTCAACTGATTTAACCTTTTTAGGTCTTCCCATTCCAACACCAATAATTTCTTCGACTTTCGTAATTGCATCTTCCCAATTTTGCGGCGCTATTTCATTTTCTAACCACCCCCAACTCCATCTGTTTACTACTGACCCGCTTACCCCCATCTCTTTTTTAATTTTTGCTGCATCTTTTTCCTATTGCTAGCTCAAGGAGAATCTTAGCTCTGGTACGTGCGACATCAGAACCTGTTTTAATTATGTACTCCAACGCTCTCTTCTCAATAATGCTTATTCCTAGTGGAGCAATGCTAGACGGCATTTTTTTCACCCGTTGTTCTGACTTTTGCCAAACTAATTTGTTTTTTACATAAATCATACTGCATTTGCACCAAGCACCGTAACAGAGTCATGTAAATTTTTGTTTGAGAAGGCGGCGTTACTTGTGTTACGGAGTCGAGTGGTGGGCGCCAAACTTTGAACTATAAAAGTCACCCTAATAATGGCATTGTCGAGGCGCCTACCTTATAAGCATAAAAATCATTCTCAAGCATCGAAATTAACATCGCTCATCAACATCGAGTACTTTTTCAATCTTGCCAAGTGTTTCCTCTGGTAATGCATTTCTAACTTTTTCTGCCTCGATGTCGTACCATTCAACACTCCTATAATAAGCTTTGCGCGCAAATTACCTCAAGCGGGCGCCTGGAATTATCCGAACATAAGTGCTTAAAACTTATAGTACTTTACCCGGAAGGGCTTATTAGAGTGCTATGAGTATGCCTATAAATACCTAGTCACCACACCCTAATTAATTTGTGGCACCTGAAATCTAAGCGAACATAATTACTATAAATTGCGATACTGTGTCTCCATTGGTTTATTAGAGCGCGGAATGCGGGGTAAAAATATCCTTGAACGCATCCTTAATTACGGTGCCTATTCACATGGCGAACGAAAGTACTTACTCCAAAAGCACCAATAGCCAGTACACCAATTACGTTACTTGAGTCAGGAACTTTTGAAGCAGGCTCAATTCTCAGTACTTGCCCAATTCCTGCCCTGTCGCCTTTATTAGCAACATATATAGCACCATCAGGTCCAATTGTTAAAGCAGTAGCAGATTCCAATCCATTACCACTGATGAGGGTTGTACGAGTACCGTCAGGTGCTATTTTAATAACAGATGCATCTAATTTGCCAGCCCAAAACGGTTCGTTGGCATATTGTAAAGCATACAAATTACCACTACTATCGAAATCTAAATCAGTCAGTTGTGTAAAACCATCAGCATATACTGTAACTTTACCATCAGTTTCAACTCGAAAAAGACGTGCAGACCCGGACGGGAAAGGAAAACCAGTTAATTCACTTACATATAAAGCACCATCAGAACCTTTTACGACACCTGTAGGTACTGATTGAATTTCGATAGAAGTTGGCGCCGAGTTTGATTGTAACTGCCCTGGTGGCGCCGGAAAAACGGGTGAAGTTACCTTTTGCTTAGGAAATATAGCAACTGTCTTCAAATTACTTCCATCTAAACCCACGCTTAATAAATCATTTCCAGCCGCATCGACAATATAAGCAGTATTACCGCTAATTGTAAAACCGAAAGGGTTACTGGGTATTTCACCATTGGAGTTAATCGTATCCTCTTTATCAGGATTATTAACAAGTTCATACTTAGCCAAATCAGCAATACTTGAGAGTGAACCTGTTTTCAAGTCAGCTTTATAAAGTTGCCCCCAAGTAGGGGAATTTGCACCGAAATAGGATATTTTTGCATTACCACCATACCCAATTAGAAGATAAGCATTTCCCGAAGCATCGAACTGTATATCTTGCGGTCCTTGACCTTCTGAACCACTAGGTCTTAATGCTATAGATGGCAATCCAGTTAGTATACGTTCAACATTGCCGTCCTTAACTCTAGTTATAGAACCACTTGTACCACCACATACAGGAAGGTTTGAAATATGTCCGGAAACGCATCCTAAATCACCTCCTACACCTGCCTCTGTGATGTAAAGACTACCATCAGGAGCAAAGCTTAGACCCCGCACATTATTTAGACCGTCAGCAACGACGGAATACCCGGAGAGTGATGCAGCAAATCCTGGTTTTATTTCACTTTGAAGTGCAAGACCAAGAGTAAGAACTATAAAGCATACAGAAGATAAATGCTGACGATTGTTAAGCATATATTTGTATTAAAATCAACTTTATTAACAAGGTAGTTTGGAAAGTTTGATATTAATGAAAGTCAATATCGTTACACAATTTATCATGACGCGCGCACGTTTCAATTCCGCAGGCAGGTATCGTAAATAAATCTTAACTGTATAACTGATGTTGTTTATATATCTTCCTTATAAATCTTTAATCCCTATTCCAATTAACAGTTACTATATCAAGGGATTGAACAAATAAATCGAGTTGTATTAGGGTGCGTTGACGTGTTTATAAATGCCCTTGGATGCACCCTAATTGATTAATGGCACCTAAAATTCTACGAACATCTGTACTTAATAATCTTGGTACTGTGCTGTTTGCGGTTGTTAGGGTGCTTTATCGCTACCTGTAAATGCCTCCTTCAGCACCCTAAGAAATTCATGGCACCGTAAATTGGAGTGAACATAAGTACTTAATAACCCTAGTACTGTGCTGTTTGGGTGTTGTTAGGGTGCGCTCCAGAACGCCATAAATGACATCAAACGCACCCTAATAGATTTGTGGCATCGGAAATTATACAAACATAAATACTTAATAATCTTCGTACTGTGTTGTTTGGGGGTTGTTAGGGTGCGCTCATATCTTTATAAATGACCAAGGGACGCACCCTAATAGATTTGTGGCGCCAGCAACAACTAGTACATAAAGCCTTATTTATTAAGGGGAGCCACTCGCGTGCCTCTTTTCCCCCAGCCCTTGCGAAGTGGCGTGGGTTAGGGGGGAAAATATAGGTGCCTATTTAAGCCTTATACTCACATATAGTTATTTAATAATATGTATGTTACCAGGCGCCGCTCCAATAAGACATGAACTGGCGCCAAACTATCATAAATACTTAAGGGAAATGAATATTCAAATACTTGACTACAGGCGCTGTTACAAACTAGTTAAACGTATAAGCTTATATGTAGTGACTACGAATTTATAGTAGTGATGATGTAAGAGAAATGAAGAATCAAATCAACTTTATAGTTTCCCTCAACTAGAGGTAAATGCCCATATGGCGCGTTAAGACTAAAGTCTAAATTCATGTACCACAATCCATTACTATTAAGCCAACCCACCTGTTGAGCAAAGTTCTCAACTCTTTCAAACTGAACATCGCTATCTCCCGACTCCCAGCACGCGGCATAGTTGTAGTCAGGAGGGGCAGCAATCAAGCAATCAATCGAGCGCCAAATTTTGCTTTGAACGCTCAAGCCAAACCGCCCATGACTGAATTTTGTCCAAAGTTCATCCAATATTGGTAAGTCTGCTGGTTGCATTAAGCTCCGACTAATTTGATTTGCAGTCTCCCATTGCCCATTTTCTAAACAGTCTGACAAAGTTTTATAGTGTTCGTTATTATCATTCATTGTTAAATCCTACAAGTTAAGAGTTTTGTTTATGCTCTTATTTCCTTCTGGGATAAATCGTTTTATGCAAATCAGATGTTGGCTTTACAAAACTTTACTTTTTCTGGAAATAGGGAACAAACGCCAATACAACCATGTGATTTACAAATATAGGCGCCGTTGATCAAATCACCAACTATCTACCACATATCAAGCTACTATGCTGCTATAAGTAAATATACGTATAAAATTTGATATGAAAAAGATTTTAATCCTAGGGCTACTTGCTATAGTTGGATGCTCACAAACGAACCAAGATATAAGTCAAACTCCCACGGATACACAAACTACAACCGCTACCACGACTACATCACAAGTCCAAGAAGAGTAAGGGCGCCTGTTCCAGAAGCTGAAGCATTGGCGCCCATTCCTACACAACAAACTACATCTGTTCCTACACAATAAAGAGAATCGCTTATTGAACAGTTGCGAAGACAGAGAGATACAACAAAGGTAGTATACCCAACCGCACAATCACTACCTCAGAAGACAACGGCGCCGAGTGTAACCAAACAAATTCCCTCTGCCCAGAAATTCGCAGCGAACATTCGTTCATCTATAGGTTGTGGTGCTGTTAATGAAGAATATAAAACTAAAGTTGTTGCTGTTGCTGTTGCTCAAACTAACCAGAAAGCGACCGAGAAGCTTACCGAACCTCAGTTTTACCAAGCTGTAAGACAAAGTATTAAGGAGAATCAAGCACAAGCGAATAATTTGGTTGCTGAGTTTCGGGCTTCAAATTGCGCTCAGGCTAGAAGTACTCCGGGGAAATTAGTGGCGCCACTCGTTTCACTCAAATTCAAAATTTAAAGTTCAAAATTAAAAATTGAAGAAGTGATTCAATACCCTCAAAATTACACATAGTTATAGTATTTTTCAATACCCTCTTGTTATTTTGAATTTTGCATTTTGAATTTTGAACTTGAACGAAGTGAGTGGCGCCTGTTCAGAGTAGTAATGTTGTTCCAGAGCAATCTGGTAATTGTAAGGATTTGAGCGCGCGGGGGATTAGTAATATTGATGTGAAAGCTAACCCTTGGGCAAGTCGATTAGATAGAGACAACGATGGTATAGCAAGCGTGCGCGAATTAAATTTATGAGTAAGCTGAATACATCAATTGAATCATCAGGCACCGAGTTTCTAGTACTAGGTCATTTAATGATAGAGGGAATTCAATCATTCAAAGCTTATACTAATTTCCCTGGTTATGACGAGCGTTGCAACGAACCCAGAAAAAAATCTATCTTGCCGTATTCAAGTTAAGAGCCGTTGGGCTACGGACTTCGATGGCGCCTTTCTTATTCGTAATTTTGATTGTGATTTTGTAGTATTGGTAGCTCTAAACCGAGGATACAGATATCGACATTGTAAAAAAATAACCGAGTTAGATAGTGGGCGCCTTTGTGTTCCATAGCTTTATGTTTTTCCTGTAGAAGTTGTGCGCGCGGCTCAAGATGCTCGAAGTAGTTGGGGTAAAGTATTTGTACGAAACATGGTAAATCCTCAACAATATCTGAGCAATTGGACTTTGATTAAAAATTTTCTTGATATTGATAATAATAATCTTGTCGTCGATGAACTCGATGAAAACGCTTAACAATGACTAATTAATATCGGCGCCTTAACAATTGACTTTTTATATTTTATTTCACCCGCACACTTGCTATATGCGTAGTTCACAGGCGCCAATTCTTAAATATTCAGATATCTAAGTATCTAAGTACTTAGATTATAGGCACCGTACTATTAAACCTCCAATGGTGAGTTATATTTTTTCTCCATTGCCGGCGCGAAATGTTTCTTCGAGTTCAGTTAAATACGGGCGCCGAATCTCTCCCAACTGCTTTAATGCACTCCAAGCGGCCTCCTCTAAATCTAGATTTTTCATAATTTTAGTGATGCGATTGTGGAGAGATTGTATTTCCTCACATTGGTAATCCAAGTAGTTGAATGATTTTAGATGGTCAATTTTTAATGTATATGTACCATTCCAAGTAGTAACGGTGCAGCTAAACTCATGAACTTCCTGCACAATGCACCAGGATTCAGTAAAAGTTTGGGTAACGCGCTGCCCGAATCGAGTCCGGCACAAATGTGTGGAACGTTAGATCAAGTCTTCAAGTTGGGCGCCTCTTTTACCAGAACCTTTACCTGCATAATAACTCAATTGTTTCTTCCTGGCTCATAATATTTTCTTGTTCAGAAGTCATAAATAACTAACTCCTTAATATTGGCATCTTTAATTAACTGTTTTATTTTACAAGTTCGAGCAAGCCAGACATTTCTAATATTTTTTCGCTCCAATTTGCACTAATTTCTGTAATTTTCGTTAACGATGCTTCTTGTTCCGTAATGGTTAACCAATTTTGGCGCCAAGAAAGTAGTTCTTTTTGAAGTTCATTAAATTCTGTAACACAACTTTCTTTCTGTAATAACGAAACATAAAGTATACTCTCGTCAAGGATAACTGAAGCTACCTCACGATTTGCACTACCCAAAAGTAACCACCCTCTAAAGCGCGATAATCCGGACGCAAGCTCGCCCAGTTGCTTTTCGCGACTGATGCGTAAAAATGATTTCTCAATTGAATTCCAGTCTGGCATTATATTCCTCCAAGTAGTCTAGTTGTAATTAGGGTTACTCGTTCCTTGATTTCTGGAGATTGTATTATCATTGTACGATTATTTTGACTGGGACGTATATTAATTATTGATTCAAAGTAAATTGTCTGTGTGTAAGGATTCCAATCGGCGCCCCATAAGTCACGTTGTCTACTTCCATCTCCTAATAACACTTCTTCACATTGATAGTGTTTCTCGCTACCGCCTGCAAGTATTTCACTTTTCTTTATCAACAACTATTTTAATATACACTCCCCAAATTTTTAACATTTCCTTCAACTGTTCATTAGTTGCACGTTCACGTATTATGTAAATCATTTTATTTTACAGTAAAGCACCTAAAATAATTGTATAATTAAAGGTAGTTTTTTTATCATATTTATCTGGAGTTATAATTTTAAATAATTTAATCTATATTAATTTTTTAGCTAATAATATGTTAGATATAGCAATTCTAAATCATTCGTGTTCACGCAGTGAGCGCTTGCGCTAAATCGAGATTGTAGAGACGCTTCGGTTCCGAAGCGTCTAAAGTGGATATAATTTTTTACAACTCATATAGGATTGCTATATTATTAATAACATCTAACAAGGCGTGCATTGCTTCTACCTAATAAATATATCAATACAGGCGCCAATACCATAAATACTCAAGTACTTGAATCACAGGCGCCACTCGTTTCACCCTTCGGGCAAACTGCGTTAACACTCAAATTCATTCATGTGCAAAGCAAATTTGAACGTAAACGCAGTTTTCCCATAGGGTAGTAAGGGGAGCAATGCTCCAAAGTTAAATTAGGGTTTTATTATCAATAAAAATGGCTGATTCTCAATAAGCTCTTGTTTTGGTGCCTATAATTACCCGAAAATAGGCGATTTATACCCTTAATTTTCCGCACTTAACTTTGGAGCGCTGCTCCCGGTAGTGAGTGGCGCCGGGAGCATCGTTCAACATTTATTAAAGTACTTTAAAGTGCGAGCGTTTAGTTTCACGCAGGTTATCATCAAAGTGTAATTCAACACTATCAACAAAAGCAACTTCTTCTATGGTTAAATCAGGAAACTTGAGTGCATGTTCAAATGTAACCATAAGTGGGTAAACATCGGAATATTTATTCATTAATGCAAAAATTCTAGAGCGAATTTGTGCATAGTAGTCAGAAATTAATTTTGCGTGTATGTCTCTTGGGTGCAAATTAACAACGACCAGGCGCCTTGTTGTAATATTTCTAAATCCAAATACTACGTAATCATATGTGATTTCTATTACACGACCGATTGAACCACAATCGGACGGTATAGCCTTTTTGCTAAAGCTGTAAACATCCCAAAGTTTATATTTGCTAAAAGGATTGCGCTTACTACTATTGGACAAATCAATAATTTCTCCCATGAATAATACTCCTAGTTTTCCGAATCGGTTTTAGCTTGATTGTAATATTTATTGCATTTATTCGCTTTGGGTGGCTTACACCTATATTAGGCGCCAGTAATCATCAAGACTTATGTACTGCATTGTCTGGAAAGTTTCAGGTTACAGGCGCCATTACCATACTCAGGATTTGTTAAGTCTCTTTCGTAATGCTGCTTTCAACTTCTTCTAAACTTTGCTCATAATAAAATTCTACATTTTGTAGATAAGCAATCTCCTGAAAAGTTAAACTTGGGAGTTTAAGCAAACTTTCAAGTCCACTTGCAATAGGTTCAATATTAGAATATTGCTCCATCAATGAAAATATTTTTTGGTGCATTTGTGTTTCTGAGTCAGGAACAAGTTCTGCATGTATATTTTTGGGTCTTAGGTGGACGACTTTTAGGCGCCATGTAGTCATATTTCTAAAACCAAACACTACGAACTCGTTGGTTATGTCGATTATGCGACCATACAGGCTACAATCCTTGGGGCGCGATTCTTCGGTAAACATGTACACATCCCACACTTTGTATTTACGGAAAGGATTACGCTCTCCACTGTTAACCCAAGCTATTACTTCTCCTACAGTACCAACATCTCCCGATTCTAGGATGGAGATAGCTTGATTGTAGTTGGGATTGAGTACAAATTTATAAGCAGCATCGATACTACGATTTAGTTCTTTTTCTAGTGCGGTCGCTGCAATGAGTTTATTTTCCTCTTGCAATGCCAGAATCTCCTTGTAGACCTGTTTTGAGTGTGAGTAAGACCCGCTGCTTAACTTCATTTTAGAAGCAACAGTGTTCCGAACGTCTATTTTCTGAATATCTAAATCGGTTAGTTCTATTTCCGTCAAATTTGACGACAATAGAAATTTTCTTGCATAGTCAGCAATCGCGGCTTTATTTTTCTTAGCCAAAGGTTTAAGGTGACTCTCCCAGTGTTGCGCCTCGACCATCTTCTGGTAGTTGGTCTTACCATCGCGGTTGAGGTTGAGTGATAACACCCAAGCTTCTTCCTCTTCGGAGGATGCACAATCAACGTACTGGATTGGTACACTGTCCCAACCTAACTTGATTGCAATCGCACGGCGACATTTCCCAGAGAGTAACACATTGCTTTGTGATGAAACAACCAAGGGAGTTAAAATAACCCCTCGATTGGCGATGTCTTGCTCTAAATCATGTCTAGTTTCGTGTTGTCCATAGATTTGGATGAGTTTGGGATGTACAACCAAACTTTCTGGATTGATATAGAAAATATTGGTTTCGGTAGTGATGCTCATATTTTTCCCCTTCAGTAAAAATGTATTGGTATGTGATTGAAACTTGAAATTAATGAGGCGCCCAATCAACCGTGCGTAAGGTTATTTAAATGTGGTGCTAAGTGATTCTACGTATATCGATTTAGATAGACTAATTAGTGTTGCTTGCCTCGTGCTTGGCTAGCCACTTGGAGAATATTTCCTCTCTCCCATCATTAGGGTTTTTAATTGTGTAAAATCTTTGTCTATGTCCGGCGCCGTCACGTCCACCGACTAGAAGTTTTAAGCCAAGTTTTTTGAGAATTTGCCTCAAAACCTGTATAGCCGTAGCGTTTTTAGATATTTGAACCCCTAATAAATCCTTAATCTGGTTGCGGTACTGTATCGCTTTGGACAACAGAACTTGCATATCTTCGTCATTTCCACGGAACGTGCGGTCACTTTGAGCAAGTATTGCTCCAATACCTAAGACTTCTAACGTTGCAACACTAGCAGACCATGTACTGCGATTAAAATCGGGTATGAACAACCGATTTGAAGCCTCAGAGAGCATTTTCTCTATAACTTTCTTGTCACGTTCCAGTAGATATGGGCGCCCGACCGTTAGATAGTAATGCAATCTTATTGCAGGATAAAACCCATCATCATCAGCAGCGACCAAATCAGCATTAACGTCCACTGAATAACGTTGTGACAACTCATATTTCTTTTCTATGTAACGTTCTTGTTGAGTCTTAGCCTTCTTTATGAGTAGCGCTTCATACTCAGAAATGGTCATTTCACTGATATCTTGGGAAGCTACTTCGTTACAGTAATCAATGTAATTGTTCTCCTTCCGAGCTTTGAGTTCACTAGCAATTTGCTTCTCAGTAGACTGTGAAGGGAGATTTTCTTCTGGCGCCTCAATTACTGTATGCCCTTCTGAAGAAAGAGCAGCCAATATTGAAGTGTTGTAGTCTTTCATGCCAGCATTAACACGGGCGCCCATTTTTCCCCAGATTGTTAAAGCTGTGCCGTTGATGGTGTAGTTATTTCCATCAAAACCAATCAAGCTGAGAGTTGATTTGAAAACCTTGTTCTGACCGGAAATTAAAGCTTTATAGCTGGTGGATTGATTACCAGCAAAACTTAGACCACGTGACGCAGCGTAGATGTGTAGTGGAACAAGTTCACGCAATCTTGCAACTGCTTGGCAAGCAGAATTTACAGGACTAACTCCTTGAAAGAATGCCCAAACACTTGAAAAATGTCCTTTAATATCGATACTTACGCCTGTTTCAATTGTGGGCGAACATATCACGATGTCGTACTGTGTAAGGATTTGGTTGAGTTTTGATATGCATCCTAATGCAGGATGACCAGGTTCACGTACAGAATCCGAGTCAATACGCAAGATTCTTAAATTGGGGAATAACTGGCGCCATCTTGCCTCTAAATTAATCGTGCCGAACTTGGACTTCGCCTTCTGGGATTGAGTAATAACGAATACTTTTTTACCAGAGTGGATTTCGTCCTCTAAAACAGCCAACATTTGAGTTGACTTCTCATAGGAAAAACAAGAGCGCCCATTAACTGGTTTCCATTCGTTAAGTACCACCCAAGGTTTTATGTCAATCTCAGCAAGCCCCAAAACAAAATCAATGGACAAGTTGCTTAAATCAGCGTCCAGCAAAATCACACCACCATCTTTTGAAGTCAACGCGTTCTTAAAGAGGGTGCCTAATTGGTCGATTACTTCTGTACGATGTTTCTTGATTTCAGTGGACGCGGTTAAAGTGTGCCAGAACACTTGTTCACACTCGTCCACTATCACAAGGGCATCCTTCCAATTTTCCGCGTTAAATTGTGCCTGACTTTCTGGGTGCAGGCTATCAACACATAGCCCAAAACCAAAATAAGTTCTGGCACCATCGCCCATCTCTGTAACGTAATCCAGTCCAATACGTCCACATATTGATTGTCCCAACTGGATTCTATGGGTGATGAGTATAGTTGGAAGTCCCAAGCTGATTCGTAGAGCTACTATGCTTATTAACAATTCTGTTTTTCCTGTGCCCTTTGGAGATTTGATAGCAACTAACTTCTCTCCAACTGGAAGCTGCATGGCGCCCAAAAATTCTTGGTTGATGCATACAGAAACACCTGTAAGTCTGGACAAACCCCAGGCTACCCACTGGTCATAAGTTAGTGCAGCGTGGATTTTTTCATAGGCGCCAACTCCATGAGCCACTATAAAATCGTCCACTCCTTTCTCTTTACCAGGCAGGCAAGTAATCCGAGTATCGCAGCCTTTCTCCAAAAGTAGGAAGTATAGCCCGTTAATGGCCGCCTCCATACTTTTGATCTGAGCAGGTCGGTCTTCGTAGTCGAAACAAATATTTATTTCCCGCCTAGGTGTGGAAAAGTGTTGTAAATCAGGTATGAGCGCGCGTCCACTAATTGCTCCGTTCTCTAGAATTCTAGATTTTCTATAACCTGCGAATATTCCAGGTAACGCGATAGCAACGTATCCCGCAGTTAAAAGGGCGCCTGCTTTTTTAGCTCCCTCTACAATCGTGACGGGGATATTATTTTTGTAAACCCATTCCCAAAAACTAATGGACGGAACATACTCGTCCACTGAATCCGAATATATAGATATAAAATTAGCCCGTAGTGGTAGTGGTATCTCATAACGTTCACTAATTTTCTCCCAAATATGTAAGGGGACGTTGAGGAAAATCGCGCGCATCGTCACACCGAACGGATGTTCATATTTAATGAACTTATTCTCAACGGCAGCGAACCCGTTATGTTTGTTGCGTGGAGTATCCGGTTTGAAACTTCCCCACTGGTTTAGGGTATAACCATTTAGTGGGTCGGCGCCATCAACCCACCAACCACCATTTTCCAAGTGACCATAACGCGCGCGGATACTTCTCCACTGAGCGTCTGGGTGGACGCGCTTTGTCACGGCGCCGGGGTCGGGGATCAAATATTGGTAAACCTCATCCCCTACAAGGGACTTTACATTAAGCTTGATTATTTCTGGGTCAACGCCACTTTCTACCCACTCCTGAAAGTGAGCTTCGCTGATGTAAGAATTAACTGAAAAAGCCTGATTAATCGGATTTTCGAGGGAGACGGCTAGCATTATGCGGCGCCTCCTTCTTGTTGTGTTAAGTGGCTAACAGTTGTACTTCTTGTATTTTGGGAGTGTACTACGGTAGAATTCATAGTAATCGTATTTAAATTGATGAAGTTAGGCGGGTTAAACCACCTGACGGTTGGTAGCTGTTCGCTTTGTTGTCAGCAAAGCTGCTACCCAGGAACCCTGGTTGTTGTCAGCAACTGGGGATTTCTGCTTTTAGGGCAGAAATTTGTTGTAAATACGCTGTAATGCTATTGATGTATACCTCTATATTTGTAACCCAATAATATTACAGCAATATCTCACTTCCATATAATATGTCAAAAGAAGCAAAAGATAAAGGAATTTCTATCCGGCTTTACGAAGATATGCTGTCCGCTTTAGATGCGTATGCAGACAAAGAGCGAAAAGCTCGCACCCAGGTGATTAGAGAAGCAATTGCACAATTTTTAAATTTACCGAAAGAGTCGGTTGAACAGAAAATAGATTCGCTGGAGCAAGAAATCGAGTTTTTGCGCTCTGAACTTGAAAATGCAAATCAAAAGATAAATTCATTTGAAGCACGCTTTGAAAAGGTTGAAATTCTTTTATCTAAAATAGATATATAGGTATTTCATTACATTTACACATGGGGAGGTGCCCACCTGCTTTTTTCGCTCCCGTATGATTAGGTAGCGATTTTTTGGAGTAACTCGTCCTACCCTTCGGGATATCCTTCGGATAACGGACAAACTACCCTACGGGAAAACTACCCTGCGGGAAAACTGCGTTTACGTTTACGCCCTTCGGTGTCAATAGTAGTGAAAGAATATCGATACCCATCAGACCGATGGATAGGTTTAGTATTTTTGGGACTAAAGCTTGTTTCTTTACCCCCGAATGGAATAAATGCCAATGTTTTTGCCGCTTTCTTTACACGCCCCAATACAAAATTACCACCTTTTTTCTTGACTTTGATTATGTCACCAGCTTTCCAGTCCTTCCTTACACATTTTGGTGCATAATCTTTGCGTGGAAAACCATGTTTATCCATCGTCATAAATTGGCGATTCCCATGTCCATTGCATTTTACCCGTAATGGCTGAATAGTCTTCAATGTTACCTTATATGATGCATTTACACATCCTGCGTCAATAAAATGGGCTTTGGGCAAATTTGATTTAATACGCATCATCTTGGTTTCAGCACCTGAACCACTATATATAGGTATGTTAAAAGTTTTCAATGAATCAAATAATTTATTCCGCGTTGAATTAACAGCCGCAGCGTCGCGAAGACTTTGTTTCTGATGCTTTTTGATATTGTTTAATCTTGCCGGGTCATCCTTCAAAAACTCATCTATTGTTTGATTACTTTTATTTTGATTACATTGATGGCAAGATAGTGTTAGATTATTAAATCTATCTGAACCACCCTTTGATTTTGGTTGAATATGTTCTATTTCTAGAGGTACATCAATAGCATTACAGTAAGCACATTTACGACCCCAGTGGTCCAGTAGTGCTTCTCGTAAAGTATAACCCTGTAAAGCACCTTGTTGATATTCAATACCTTCAATAGAGGGGTTTTCTATTTTCTGCATGTCAAATTTGACACGTTCAAATGCAATACTTTTTATTGGCGCCAGTTTAATAATACGTCTTACCCATGTCATAGTTGTATCAACTCGGTGTTGAAGACTTGGTGGCAACCAACCAGAAGATTTTTTATGGTTTGGTCGCTCTTTCCTGTATCTGGTATTTCGGCTTCGTCGCCCTTTCCGAATATTTGACCTTGAAGTTAAAGTTTCAGAAATGGATAATCCTCGATGTTCTAATTCCATTGCCCAAACAATTGTTTCTGTTTCAATTTCTACAAGAGCAATGCCAGTAAATCTCGAACCAGGGTCAATACGTAATTCCAAATAAGGTAATGGTAATTCCACAACCGATTTTTTGAGAATAATTGTTGCAGGATACCATTTAAACATTGCTGCTTTTTGACTATCCAAGAGTTTTCTTGCTAGTCCGGGAGTACACATTGTTAATGGTTTTTTATCACTATCAAGTACAAAAATTAAATTGGTAGTCATGGTTGTGACCAGTCTCTATTACTAGGTAACGTTTGCCTCAACACTGCTTACAGGCTTGTTGGTAGTTTTCGGTTCAACGACAGTGGGAAAAATCGTTTTCATCCTTGACTGACGCTTGAAACTGGCTAATTTCATTGAGTCATGACCTGTAAGCGGACTAAAAGGGTTTTACCCCTAACGCAGAAGAAACAGTTCTACGTTGAGTCTGGGCATGACCCAGAATTATTAGAATTAATCCTAATTACACCGTTTTCCCGTCACGCCTTAACGCAACTGGTAGTTTTGTGCTTTGTTATCAGCAAAGCTGCTACCCAGACTCCCTAGTTGTTGTAGCAACTGGGGATTTCTGTTTTTAAGTGGTTGAACTTAAAAAAACGAGCGTTCATTGACTTTGTTAACATGCTTGAATTCTTTTAAGTCTCTCATTCCGACGCTCCTGTGTATTGTTGAATGAAGTTGTACAAGTGATATAAAAGTTGGCGCCTTTCTTTAAACCGCAAGGACATAAAGCCAGTTCACAGCTTTGAAGAACGCGCCAATTCAAAAGGTGATGGAAAAATTGCGATTAGTATTAACTAATTGAAGTCAGTTAAAGCGTGAAAACAAGCATGACAAATAGGCTCACAGTTAGAGTACTAACTGCTAGTTGCTTTTTGTCAAAGTCATTTATTTAGAGAGGCACCCAACGTCCGATTGAGTCCAACGGGACGCTGGTCTGCACCACTGGCTCGCTCACCGCTTCTACCAGACCAATGAGTCAATACATTCGACATGATACAAGCAACAATTTTGAGTATTAAACTCTCAAGGAATAATTTTTTTGCTAAACTGACTATGATTTGTAATGAATATAGCACAATTTAGTCATTACAAGTCAAGTACCCTTAAAAAAGTTAACCCGCCTCGTCACTGGCGGGTTGTTTCTTATGCAGCAGTTCTAGAATCTGCTCATATGTTTGCCTGAGAACCAGGTTTTCGTTTCTCAGGCGTGCGATTCCCCCACCAAATCAGCATTGTCTTGCAACACACGCTCCAGGGCTTCGATGCGAGATAAAGCTACAGTTTCCAAGCTATCGAGACGATGCTTTAGATCAAAAACATCTACTTTCTCGCTTTCGTCGAGGTAGTCATCAATCCAACTGATTATTACATCAGTTATTGATTTTCCCTGCTCCTCAACTTTGCTTGTAAATCTACCCTTTTTGGCTGGGTCTATTGCGACCTGAATAAATACCCGCTCTTTTTTAGCTGCCATTATATCACCACAAGTAATACCTAATTTCAAACTAGCAACATAGTGCAGTAGTGACAACTGTATTGACTAAAATAATTACACTTGTATTGTAATTTTCATTATAATATCTTTATTAAGGTGCTTGAACTACTATTTGTATTGATAGTTCTTCAGTACTTTAAAAGGAATTAGTCAAGGTTACTACACTTTTCTTGGGAGTAATTATGATTTACACAGGCGGAGATTCGAGTGAAGCGTTTACGAGTACTGGATTATCTTATTTGTTAGCAGACGTGCGCTTAAAAGCAATTATTAAAGAATGGATATCTTTACGCACAAAACCTGTACCTGTAGTTTTAATTGATGAAGAGGGATTGCGCGTCTGTGATTTAAAGCACATGTTCCAAAGGGATACAGGTTTGTATTGCTTTAACGGTACAATGCTTGGTTGTGTTTTAGAAGTTGGTCATAGAGTTGATAAGACGAGTTGGGAGGTACAAACAAACCTAAAGTTAAAATCTAGTACGGAACAGAGCGATAGCTACGACGAAGAAATAGAAGAAATAGAAATAGAAACAGTAGATGATAAAAAGCTTTACAGCGCGTTAAAGCACTACACTACACAATTTCAATGCGATGTTTTCAAAAAGTATTTCGGGGACGGCGCCGACACCGAATCTGACATGATTGACTCTTGGAATAGATTAGAAGATTTGGGTGTCAAATTTACAGGTAGAGGAAGTTTTAGCTCAAATGTCACCTGTGATGTGCCTAAAAAATATCTTTCAACAATACCGAACTTTATTAAACCTTGGATGCCTGCCACGCTTCACAACTTGAAAACTCGTGTTAGTAGATAATTTAATTCGGAGAGGCGCCGTTATTATCGACAACCAATAGTTGTCCCCAATGAATAGCAGGCGCCGCTTCGGTTTCAAGTGGCTTTCAAGGTATTGGCGCCATTAGCTTGAAGCACAAAGGATAAAACTTAACTTGTTTTGTCAATATCCAACAGCAGAAATAGTAGAATTACAAAATTATTTACGGTGGAGGTGATAATTATGATTTATGTAGGCGCCGATTCGGGTGAAGCATTTGCAGATACGGGATTGTCTTATCTTTTGGCTGACGCGCGGCTCAAGGCAATTATTAGAGAGTGGATAACACTGCGAACAGTACAATATGCTGAAGTTTCAACAGGTAACGGCGGTTGGCGCGCGTCTGAGTTGAAGCATCAGTTCCAAAGAGATACAGGATTGTATTGCTTTAATGGTACAATGCTTGGTTGTATTTTAGAACTTGGTCATAAAGCCCGTAAAATCAAGAGTTCTGTGCCATACATCAAAACTAATTTGAAGTTAAATAGAGGCAAAATCCGAACAAATACATATGAATTTCATCAACAAGAGCGAGAAACAGTTGATAATAAAAAGTTTTACAGTGCATTGAAACATTACGTCACAAAATTTGAGTGCAACGTGTTTAAAGAACATTTCGGAAATGGCGCCGATACTCAATCTGATATGGTTGACTCTTGGGACAGGTTAGAGGATTTAGGAGCTAAAATAATAGGTCTAGGGGGTTATTACTCAGATGTTAGATGTAGTATACCTGATAGGTATCTTTCAACAATACCTAATTTTATAACTTCTTGGATGCCTTTGACGCTTCATAAGGAAACAACTACTGCTAAATAATTTTGGACAGGCGCCGTTAACCCAACTTAATCCCAGGGCAAACTGTCTAAATGCTCATGCTACTTCTATAAAAGCTCTCCGCACCGTCAAATTTGACGACAATAGAGGTTTGCGGCGCCTGCTATCCCTCGAAAATAATAATCGAACTCATAATAATATTTTATAACAATACATCATTTATGACGCCTGTTATTATGGAAAATAGTGACTTTTGCTGATATAGCAATCCGGAATCATTTATGAGAAAATACGGTTATGGAATTTAAGTAAACTAAAATACAACTGTACGGGTGCTGCTATGTGGATTCAGTCATTAGAGGATTTTATCAAAAACAGTGAGGATAAACGCGAAATCTTGCGAGCAACAGCAGTCAAGATGCTGTTATGCGGGTATAAACACAAGGATATAATGCCTATACTAAATGTTTCATCTGGATTTATCAGTACATGGAAGAAGATATTTTTTCAAAACGGTGTAGAAGGCTTAAAACTAGCGTATAAAGGTAGCAAGGGTTTTTTAGATGAACACCAACATGCAGAAATCATTGAGTGGTTGCAAACAAAGGATAGTTGGACTTTGAACGAACTGGAGTACCAGATTGCATCAAAGTACGAAGTTACGTTCCAATCGAAACAAAGCTACTATGATTTGTTTAATGAAGCACGTATTAGTTGGAAAAAAGCTCAAGCGAGTAACCCAAAGTACGACCAAGAATTGGTAGATTCAAAAAAAAAATAAATTTGTGCATTGTTGGAAGCGAGACGACCAGAAATCGAGTCAGGAGAGCTAGTTATCTTTATGATAGATGAGTGTCATCTACTATGGGGAGATGTATGCGGGTATATTTGGGGTAAGATGAAAGAACGTATATTAATCCCAGTTGTAAACAGTCGTTATAAACAAACATATTTCGGCGCCTTAGACTATAAAACAAAAGAATTTTTAACCTATAGTGCCAAGAAAGGTGACTCTCTTAACACAATTAATTTTTTGGAATATCTTCGCTCACAAAGACCTGGCGCCAAGCTTTTAATTATCTGGGACGGCGCAAGCTATCATCGTTCGCAGCAAATCAAAGACTACTTGGATTCTTTAAATACTTCACTAGAAAAAGAAGAATGGTTAATAACTTGCGAGCGCTTTGCCCCAAATGCTCCGCAACAAAATCCTGTGGAAGATATTTGGCTGCAAGCCAAAAAACTAATTCGAGAATTTTATTTTTTCTGTCATTCTTTCTCTGTTGTTAAGGCGTTGTTTTAATTAGCCGTACATGGTCAAATTTTTAACTTTGACAAGCTTGATGAGTATGGTGTTTTCTCATGAATCATTCCGGATTGCTATAGTTATGACTAATACAAATCAAACTGGTAAGTACGACGCAGTATTAGGAAACCATCATATTAATACAAACTCTGGAGTGTTAGGAGGGATTCAAGGAGTCAAGCAACGATTGTTGGCGCCTGAAGTTTCCTATAGAATTGCAGCTTTAGATGAAGCTCTTAATCATGGACAAGAAGGGTTAAATTTGATTGTAGAAGCTCTTAATAATCCAAATAGATTTGTTAGGGTTTATGCATATGAGATTTTGGATAAATTAGACAAATCGGAGATTCTAGCTAAATTAATTCAATTCCGCGAACGGCACTACTTAATTCATTTCAACGGTATTTATCAATGCGATGGCAGTAAGCATTATAGTTACCTGAGATTTTATCCGGATTACACGGTGATTACCACAAGTACAATGGATACTCCTGAAAAAGTAATAACGTGGTTCAACAAAGAAAACAATGATATATATAGTGATATTTACATCGTCGAAAATAAAAAAGAAATAATTAGATTTTTTTATCAACTTAATAATAGAATAGTCGATTTTGTTGCTAAAACAAATATTTATGGTACTAATATTAACCTCAAATGGTTCAGTCGTAGAAGTAAATCCAGAGGCTCGGATGAATATAGATTTATAAAAATATCATCTTAAACGGCGCCTACACTCATAAATACTTAAGTATTTAAGTATCTAAGTATTTAGAATATTGGCATCTGTTATTATAAAAAATAAAACTTGTGATATGTCAGATAATATAAACCAGCCAGGAGAGTACGACGCAGTTCTTGGGAATGGTCTTACTTATACAGGCGCCGCAGTTTTGGGAGGAATTGAGGGAGTTAAGCAACGGTTATTGGCGCCTGAAGTTTCCCATCGCATTGCTGCTTTAACTCAAGCTTTTAAGTATGGGCGTGAAGGATTAAGCCTTGTGACGCAAGCTTTAGATGATTGTGATATATTAGTCAGAACTCAGGCTTATGAGATTTTGGGTAATATTAAGGCGCCGGACATCAAAGCAAAATTAGACGAGTTTCATAAAAAATATTATTTGATTCGTTTTGACGGTGCATATCAGTCTGTGTCAGGTAATTTTTATAATTATATCAAATTCTACCCTGACTATACTGTTATTGAAGTCAGTACATTTGATACACCTAAACCATTTTCAGCCTGGTTTGAAAAAGATTATGAAGATTCTTATAGTGGTTATTATGTAGTAGATAATGAAGCTAATAATGTCAAATTTTCAATACATCATATTTTTGGAACAGTAGACTACGTAGGAGAGATTAATGTCAAAAAAAATCTTGTAATTGAGTCGTATAGTCATGTAAACTCTTATCGCGCGCGCAAAGAATATAAGTTTATGAAAATATTATTATAATAGGCGCCACTCACTACGTTCAAAATTTAAATATCTAAGTATTTAAATTATTGGTGCCTATCTAAGAGAACATCTCAAAAAAATTATAAGAAAGGCTGGTTAAAATACCAGCCTTGTTTACAATTAACAAATCTACATTATTGGTAAAATGATAGGCACCTTTATCATTATCAGACTTAACTTACAAGTATTAGTAAATACTATGTAAGTTATTTGTTTGAGTTCCGAACTATTGACAAGTCTTTTTACCAGTAGAGCAGCAATCTAAACAATATCTAGCATCTGCTTTTTGTGCTGCGCTAAGGCTAACACTTATAACAGTTAGAGCAAGTAAAGTACTCGCTACAATCTTTTTTGTACTCATCATTTGTTTTCTCCTTTGGGTGTAGTTGTGCAGCTGCATAACTATCTACATGGAGAAATTAATATCTTTATGCACTAGTTTTTTTAGATATGAATCTATAGTTATGCTTATCTTTACAATGCTAATTGTAGCAAAGCCTGTCTTAGCGGAGCCTACTCCTTGTTCTTCACTGGCACCATTCCAGTTGCAAGTGTAAAGAATGCCAACCGCACTAACTGAAATTTAATCGTGCAATATCAAAGTAATTAAAAATTAAACTTTAAAAACGGCGCCTTTTATAAATTATACTTGCTTGAAAATTAAATTTACGTATTAGGGTTGTATCCCATACTACTTTGACTCAACGTGGCACTAAGGTGCAACTTTAGTTGAACCTAACTTTAACTTTACTTTCTCTATTCCAATTATTTGTCAACAAAATTATAATTTAGATTTAGTATTTCACTACTACAATACGGTCAGCGCGCGTCAAACATGTATAACCTTAGTTACACCTTAGTTACACCTAACTTTAGGATATCGCGTTTATCAGATATACTCCTCACTACGGCGCTAATCTCCCTCTAGCACTGCATTTGACCTCATTTGACTATTTCAGTAAGGGATTAAGGCTTTTCTGCTTGTTCATATATCCTCACAAGGTATGCTAAGTAGGGTCATTTTGAATCGAATCATATGTCAATAAGCAATGATTATTGATAATCAATTAGCGGCACCGTTTAATTGATAAGCGATTTGAGCATAACACGTGTGGCGCTCTTCTACAAAACTGTGTCCGCGTGTTTCTACCAACAGACATCTTGATGTTCCAAATGTTACGGTGAATAAAACATATCTACTACTTATGATAAAACCCCGCGCGGTACGTCAATTACCTGAATGTCCTAGCTGTCGTTTTTACTGCGACAATCCTTTTTTATCTTGCGAAGTTCTTCCAGATGGACCAGAGCAAAACATATGTATTTACTATGCTCCTGAGATAGGTGCCATTTATAACGGAAAAGTTATCAAACAACCATTACAAAATCGAACTATCGAAGAAAAACTGGCACTGCTCGATAGTCATCCGCTATTTACTGGCGCCTGTCCAAATTGCAATTACAAGTTTTCAAGTCAAGAACTTTTAGTTGAAGATTTTCTGTGCCCAGCTTGCGGATGGAGTGATGAATAATTGGCAATATTTGTTATTGGGCACCTTCTATAAGGGCGTACTGCCCTTGTTGTCGGGATGTAGTACAACTTCATATCTCAATTTGATAGTTTGTACATTTCTTATTTTCGGCTCCAGATTGCCATGAAAATATTAAAACTTAAAGAAATTTGTATGGCGCCTTTTCCTAAGTATGGGTGCCTGAAATTTAGACTCATAATGGTAGTGTTATTCTATTAGGTGCCAACATTTATTAGTTTATGTGTTTTCCATAGGGTCATTTCTAATTCTCAATTCTGAAGTGCATGTAACGCAATTAATGCCCCACGGATAAACCGTTCGGTTGAACTACGCATTGTTTAAATTTATACGCCATAAATGAATAATGGTGTAAGCATCCTTAATTAATCAATTCTCAATTACGTCCGCTTTTTAATAACACGAGTGTGACTCCGCTCGTAGTAATTGCGAATTCTTCGGTCAGCAATGTAATAACCAAGCTCATCACCATCTATAAGAAATAACTCAATCAAAATTTGCCGTAATAAAACAAATTTCATTAACTGCATAATTCATAGTGGATCACACCTATTACACTTTAAGTAATTATTGTTCAGAATAATTTTATTTGATGGCATCAGAACAATAATTCCGTGTCGAAGAAATACGAGTACAGGAAACAACATTATTATGACTCATTTTGGCATTATTACTCCTGGTGCAGCAACTGGTCCACTCAACACGATGCTTCCCTTGGGACAAGAGCTAATTCGGCGTGGGCACAACGTCACACTATGAAGGAACACTTGATAGTCAATCTAAGGTACTGGCAGCAGGAGTAGAATTCCAAGCAATTGGTGAGAAAGATTTCCCGCTTGGCTCAGGGGCAGAATCTTTGACTAAGTTAGGGCAGTTGCGTGGAATCGCTGCATTAAAATATACCATTGAATTGCTGAAGGAAATCTCGGCTGTTACTCTTCGATATGCTCCAGCATTGCTTAAAGCAGCAGGTGTAGAAGCAATGCTAGTAAACCAAAGTTCAGCGGAAGGAGGGACTATTGCTGATTTTCTGCAAATTCCTTTTGTAACTGTGTGCAGCGCTGTGGTACTTAATCAAGACCCCAACGTTCCTCCTTTTTGCACCACCTGGAAATATAGCCCAACTTGGTGGGGACGTTTACGCAATAACATAGGTTACGCATTACTTTATCCAGTTGCCAAGCCAATTAAAGACTTGATAGATAATTATCGCAAAGAGTGGAAGCTACCTTTGTACACTCACCCTTCGGATGGTTACTCTAAACTGGCTCAAATAAGTCAGGCGCCTTCTGAATTTGAATATCCTAGGCTGGAATTACCCCCTTGGTTTCATTTCACTGGAACTTTCCATACAAGAGCTAGTCGCGCATCTGTTCCCTTTCCCTTTGACAAATTAACTGGAAAACCTTTGATTTATGCTTCGATGGGAACATTACAAAATCGCTTGATGTGGATTTTTGAAACCATTGCCTCGGCTTGTGAGGGATTGGATGCCGAACTCGTCATCTCTCTGGGAGGCGCCGCAAAACCTTTGGGACTACCAGCTTTACCGGGAAACCCTTTAGTTGTTGAGTATGCGCCTCAATTAGAACTGTTGGAAAAAGCAGCCCTCATGATTACTCACGCAGGTATGAATACTACAATGGAATGTGTGAAGTATGGAGTGCCAATGGTGGCGATTCCCGTTGCTAATGACCAACCAGGGGTAGCAGCGCGTATTGCTTGGACTCGAGCAGGTGAGTTTGTTACCCTTAAAAAATTGAATGTTGCTTCTTTGCGGGCTGCTGTAACAAAGGTATTGACGCAAGAATCTTATAAGCAAAATGTACTTAAATTACAAAAAGCTACCAAGAGTGCTGGGGGTGTTAGTCGTGCGGCTGATATTATTGAACAGGCAATATCCACGGGTAAACCAGTTTTGGCTTGAACGCACCATCTGGAAAACAATTATTGGCGCCGTTTGTAAACAAAACTTTTCTTGTCACTGACGGCGAACATCCTCTGCGCGTTAAAACTTGTTGAGTCGCTTCCGAAACAGGACTGAAGTCTCTGGGTTTCCCGCATACCATGTAATCTTATGAGTGCTGAGTGCAATTGCGAAGTTGATAGAAGTGATGTTGCTAGGTATTTGAAAGTAACAGAGTTAATTAGATAGTAAATATTATATGACAGGCGCTACCGTAAGCGGATATATCAAGGTTTACTCTTTCTAGAAAAGGCGCCTTGTTTATTAAAGGTTTGTATTTTTGTTCTAAGCCATTTCCATTTAGCAACAACAAAAATTGATATTCCAGCTAAGATTGCTCCAATACCTGTAGAGTTTTCAATAACCCATTTCCAGTTTTGATTTAACCAGCTAGTTGGACTAACCGATACATTAATCGCGCGCTGGAAAGTTTTCAAATCAACATTTTCAGTAGAACCGTTTTTTCGCACGCGCGCGTAAATAGACATATATAGCTTTTGCTCGCCTGCCTCTGTTGGGGTAACGCTCCATCGCCATGTAGCTATACCATTTTGAATTAAAAACCTATTTTCTTCATTTAGAGATTTTGTATTAAAATTGGCGCCTTCTAGTCACGCTTTCAAGAAAGAACTGACTTGTAACTTAGCAATCTCCGTCCCGGTTTGATTTCCAAGTTCTTTTTTCAAATCGCGTTGCAAATCATCACTAATTACCACTTCTACTACTTCAGCATCGTTAACCTTCATTTTACCTGGAACGTTAAAAGCTATTTGCCCTGGTCTGGTTTCAATAACTTTCTTCAAAGCTTCATCGGCGCCGTCTGGTGCTGCTTGAGTTCTCGCTGGTGATGTTGTAGCGGCACCTGCATCTGTTGGTTTTGCTGTTGGTATTGGGGAAGGGCTACTTAATCCTCCTGCTCCTCCTAATTCTCCTGCTCCTCCTCCTGTATCTAGGGTATTCTTGGTAAGTATAATTACATGTAAAACACTTATAAAAAATAGTACTAAAATCCAGAGACGCTTGTTTCTCATTGCTTTTAAATATACTTACAGAAATTCAGTAAATACCTACAGGTTGTTTGTTAAATATTTCGGTTAACTCAGGCGCCAGTTAAGAATGCTATAAAACTCGATGAAAGTACTGATTTTGTTCTATTATGGTATGCGAATGTTCCCAAAAATAGTCCTAGAAGCACTCTAATTAATTTTATCGGCGCCAATCCTCAAGTTACCGACAAACCCGTATTTGAGGAATAACAACAAACCAATCTTCGTTAATTTCTCCAGATACATCATCTATGCTCATATGACGATATACACTTTTAACAGTTACCTCACCTAAAATAAATTCAAACTGACCTGGTACACACCCTTTCTTAGATAACTCCGCATTTGCTTTTTTAGATAAGGCACCAATACATTGACCATCCGCAGTCAAAATATCCCAACCGTTTTTATATGAGTTTACTTTCATCAACAATTCGGCGCCTTCGGTCAAGTTAACAATGACTTGCTGATTTTTCTTCGTGTTGTAATTGCTTAGAAAAATATCCCCAGGAGTCAAATCAAAGTAGAACATTAGCTCTGGTAACGAATCAGTCTTTACAGTAAGTCGTTCAGGAACCGCGCCTGTCTCATGTACAAATTGCGATTGCTTAGTAGTACATATAGTCAGTTCTTGCTTTGCGCGCGTCATCGCTACGTAAAATAATCTTCGCTCAGACTCAATTTCTTCAGCTTTTGTATTAAAACCATCTCCGAGTAATATAACGTTTTGGAACTCTAAACCTTTGGCGCCGTGACAAGTGGTTACGAGTACAGCATCTTCGTCTCTTGCAGCTTCAAAAGTTTCATTAAATTCAAATATAGAAGTGAGGATATCAGCGGCACTAATAGGTAGTGCCTCTTCTTCAATACCATATCCTCGCTCAATATCTATATCACGCGCGATTTTGAGAAGTACTTGTACCGTTGGTTCGCCAATTAGGCGCCCCCATTTAGTAAAACAAGCTTCAAACCAGCTTAAAACCGATTTGTCTGGTGCCAGGACTTGATGACGTTTAGTTTTCAACTGCTTGATAAGTTCGCAGGTAACTTGATTTCTAACAAGCTTGATACCATCTTTTCTCAAAGTACAAGTTGGAACACCTGCCCTTTCCAAGAGTAATCGGATAGCATCTAAACTACCCCAGTGTCTAGCTAGTACAGCTATATCTTTTAATGAGGTGCCTTGTTCGATACGGGAAGATATACGCTGCTGTATCCATGTTGCTTGACTTTCAATACTACCGAATGTGTAAGCTTCAAGTGGAAAACCTTTATAACCGAGGCGCCCGTTATCTATCCGTACTTGTTCATCTTCATTAAGTTTACAACGCTCTCTATTGTTGCTAATTAATTTATTAGCAGCTTCAATAATTGATTCAGTGGAACGATAATTTTCGGTTAGTAATAAGCGTTTTGCTTTATATTCATCAGTAAATTGAATTATATATCTTGTATCAGTGCCTCTAAAAGCATAGATATTTTGGTCATCATCGCCAATAACACAAAGATTTATTTGTACTGAACGTTCGGTGTCTTCAGAATCATTTAATCCTGCTATTAACTTAATCAAACGATATTCAGTCTCACTAACATCTTGGTACTCATCGACAAATATATGTTCGAGCTTACCAAGTAGTTGAATTCGTCGTTGCTGGGTATCGTCTGACTCTTCCTCTGATTCCTCGCCTTTCTCCAATAGCGAACATGCTTCAGTTATTAACTTATCAAAATCAAACTCTTGACTTCTGGTACTTTCCCCAAGGGTACGACCTAACAAAGCTAAAGATAAACCGTGGAAGGTAAAAACACGAATGCGCGCGGCAAGGTTTCCAATTAATTTCTGCAACCGAACTCGTATTTCTGTAATGGCGTTACGGTTATAAGCTAATACTAATATACTCTGCGGTTCAACTCGTTTTACTTTTACTAGATAAGCAATACGATGAACAATAGTTCTAGTTTTACCTGAACCTGGACCAGCGATTACAGCTAGTGCTGGATTATCTGCTAAAACAATTTCCTTCTGGGATTCGTTGAGTGTTTCTATAATACTCTCGTAATCAGATGGTATTACAGGGCGAATAGTTTCCTCACCAGTTGGTAGTTGATGAGATTGGGTAAACTCTTCGTGGACTTTGCCAAAATAATCTTCTATATATTGTAGGCGCATCGTGGGTGGTACTTCCCCATACTTCAACATGTAATGGGTACGTCTTGTTTGCTCATCGTAACGAGTTTTTACATCTGGGTAACGTCTACTTACTCTGCTTATACTGGCGCCTTTAATAACGCGAATTTTCAATGAATGTTGGAATAAGTTAAGACCTTCGCTTAAACGAATAATTTTTCTTTGATGCAACCACAAGAGTATTTGCTCTAATTCTTTACTTTCCCAAACTAGCTGTGTACTCTCTGTTACTTCGGTTGCTAAACGTTCTAATTCGTACTTTAACGGTAATCTGGCACCTTTTTTATCTCCAAGTGCTGTATAAAGTATTTTGAGTACATCGTCAGATAAGATTTGATGGCGCCCTAAGTTTTCGTCAACTTTGATATCTCGGAGTTTCACAACATCGCGCGTAACGTGGTTTAACTTAATCCATTTCTGGTTAGCCCAACCTTCTAAAATATCCATCAGTACTGACGCTCTAAGTTTTTTAGAGTTATCTGGGTCTAAACGAGAAGCTAAACCACGTAGGTTGACTTGAAGTTCAGGCGCCTCTCCCAACATTTCTATTAGTACTTCTAATAGCTGTTTTTCTAATTCACGTTTACTATCGTGTAAATTGCGCGCGTCTCCTGTAACACCTTTGGTTATCATCAACGCAATAGGTATCTCAACTGAACAAACACCAGCTTTCTTCAACTCTCGGATTCTTGAACTCAGTTCTTTAGTACTAATACCTGACTCATCACTTAGTCTATCAATTGGGAAATGCTCGTTTGTTTGCCCGAAATAGGTTTTAGCCATATGCATTGCTAAAATTAACCCCTCAAACAGTTTTATTTCTGACTGAGGTAAATTTTGCGTTCTACTATATTTCTCAAAATGCTCACGGGACTCATCGTAAGTTTTGTGTAGCAATTCAAACTGGATAAAAGTTGACAAATTCTCCGCGCGCTCTAGTAAACCAAATTTTTCTAAGTGATGTAAGGCAACTTTAATTTTAGTATCTTGTTGTTCGGGCGCTACATCAAACTCTTCGTCAAAATCCCCCTCGGAGATAATTTCCGAAGCTGTCACCCAAAACCATTCTTCAGAGGCGCCTTTATGTATTTTATTCCGCAAGTACCTGGTTGATATAAAAGTATTTTTTAAATCTTGCTCGCTAAGTTGATTTAAACTTTGTAGGAAAAATATTGTATCCGCATCTTTTGGGTCATAAAGTAAGGTGCAATAAGAAGGTTGACCATCACGACCCGCGCGCCCAGCTTCCTGAACATAACCTTCTAGGTTGGAACTCATTGAATGATGAATAACCGCGCGCACATCTTTTCTATTAATACCCATCCCAAAAGCACAAGTCGCTACAACTACGTTTAATTCACCCGATTTAAACGCTTGTAGGACTTCGTATTTCTCGTATGTTGATAATTTCCCGTGGTAATATTTGGCATTAATATTACTTTGATTCAACAGTTTAGCTAGCTTTTCAGCATTCTTACGAGTAGTTGTATATACAAGAGTGCTACCACCATAATTCAATGCTTCTTTAACTTTATCAATAAGGGTTTTTTCTTTATTACCTACTGTTGGAACAACTTCAAATGTCAAGTTAGAACGGGTAGCTTCACCATCAATTGTAGTACTAATGTTTAGATTGTATTCACCAAATAGTTTTTTAATATCTTCTACAACACTAACTGTTGCAGTTGCTGTTAATAAAGCTAACATTGGTGTTGGTAACTGGCGCCGTTCGTATAATTCTTTAATAAATTTAGGAACATAGCAATAGTCAGGTCTAAAATCATGTCCCCATTGACTAATACAGTGTACTTCGTCGAGTACCCATAACACTGGAGGACGCTGTTCTAGTAGCGCGCGGATACTCATTGAGCGTAATTGTTCAGAACTTATATATAGTAAACCCTTGTTTCCTGAACGTAATTCCTCTAAACGCAGGCGCCGTTCCTGTGCGGTTAAATTACCATTTATGTAGGTAGAGAAAAACAAACCAGCTTCTTCCAAGTCTGCTACTTGGTCAGCCATCAATGCTTGTAATGGGGATATAACAACAGTTAAAGCTTTTTGTCTATGGTGGAACATCAAAGCAGGTAGTTGGTAGCATAATGACTTACCACCACCAGTGGGCATCATTATTAATGGACATTCCCTATTGACTATTGATTTAACAGCTTTCTCTTGTAATGGTCGAAAACTGGAAATACCAAAATGTTCCAGGTGAGACTCAATTGCAAACTCACTATTTACTAGCGGAAATAAATTGTTGAGTACGTCTTGGAACGGCGCCAAATTTGAAAGCCAGTTAGAAAATGCTTCTCTTTCATTTTTTAGGTTGGTTTCATAATTCCAAACCAATAGTGCTGCTACACATAGTTTGGTATCAAAATTATAGGTTTGTGGACTCAGCAATAATTGGTGTAAGTAGGATTGATTGACTCCAAGTAGCATCTCGGTTGGTAGTTTTTCAATCCTTACTGGCGCCATATTCCAGCCCAAAACATCACAAAATAGCTGCTTATACGCGCAAGAAGCTTTTTCGTATCCACAACCAAGTAACCAAGTTAATAGATGTCGTAATGACTGTGGTTTATTTTGTAGTGCTTCAATTTGCACGTGCAGTAATAATCTAGTTGCACGTGCGTCTTCTAGAGGGCAATTTGAGCTATATTCGCTTTGCTTATATTCTTTATTGAGCTTATGTTTATGTTGGAGAGGGAATGCAAGAATTGATAGTTCTAGTGTATCGATAACATTCCAGTCAGATAATTCAGGCGCCTGTTTTATTAAATGTGGATGGTCGAAGCGTCGAAAGTTATGACCACAAACACTCAAACCGCTATTTTTCAGATGAGTAAGTTTATCTGCTGCTTGAGTCAAGTTATCGCTACTAAAGTCTTGTGCCATATCGGGTGACACAAAACCTAGACAGTATATGTTCGATAACGCACTGACTTCCAAATCTAGATATACATAGCTTGAATCAATCACTGGTAACATTTCCATAATTTTTTAGTTATAGATTAATTCGGTAGCCAATACTCCAGTTTGACAGTGCCTGTTCGTGACGGAAGTTGTCTTAGAAACTATGTGGTCTACGCATTTATACATGATACTACTTGCTTGATGCATGTTCCGGAAATTTTTTGATTTTGCGATTATTTGGTTAATGCAAGCGATAGATACAGCTACCAAGTTATTTACTCTAAATTTCGTAATTTTTATGCAAAAATCTTCTTTCATCAAATGGGGTAGGGATTTTGAGGCGCCTTAAAGCAATAAGTCCATATTTACAAAATTTGTAGTCTGGGCTACTTGACAAGCATATTTTATACAAGTTTAATCATAAACGGTTAACCATTTATTTTAACTATGGGTAGAAGAGCAACGGGCAGAACTACAAAGCTTATCAGAATCCCTGTTCGCTTTGAGAATCAGGTCAAAAAATTGATTGAATGTCTGAGGATTCAAGAAAAAAAGGAGATGAACAGGAAAGAAATATGTAAAAGTAGGTAGCAATCTCCAGATATCATTCCGGTGTCTGTGGCGCCTCTATTATTTTATTAATCCAGCTTTAATTATTTTATAAATATGTTAAGTTTGTTTGAGAAACTATTTAATAAAGATTCAAGACAGTCTTTTCAAACTCGATTATTCAATATTCCTGTATCTAAATAACACGTAAGTTGCCTCTACTTTTACTTTACGTTCCTGTATTTATGTGTGTGAACTATAGCCATCGATACTATATTGTATAGGTAATAAAAAATATGATTTTATCTGGTCAAAAACGTAAAAAATTACAACAAGCTTTAATTAGTGCTTTTCCTACTCAAGAATCATTGAAAATGATGTTATCGTATGAGCTAGAAAAAAATTTAGACGCAATTGTTAGAAAAGATAATTTATCAATTACTATTTTTTATTTAATAGAAACAGCAGATGCTGAGGGATGGATTGAAGACTTAATTCATGGTGCATGTATTTCAAATCCAAATCCAAACTTAAAAGTTGTTGCCGAAGAACTATTGCTAAATCATCCTCAAGAAACACCCCCTGTTCCCTTGCATAAGATTTCTCCAGAGCAATGTACTGTTAAAAATCTACGCTTTTTTGAACAACCTTATTTATTTAAACCAACTCCTACTGTTTTTGAAAAAATAAAAATTTTTACAGACCAAGTTATTGGAACAGTGAATTATAAAGATAGCAAACAATTTAATAGAATCAAAGTTTGGAAAGATTACTTTATTGGTAAAATTGGAGAAGAAGCTGTTTATGCCGCTTTTCAGCGATTTACAGATAATGTAACAAAACCTGACTATAATATTTATCACGGTAAAAATAAAAGTTGGGATGCTGATTTAAAAGTTAACGAAATTGAGTTATCGGTAAAAGCACAGTCTAAAAGTTCAGCTGATAAATATGGATTATCTTGGACTTTTCAATGTGGAAAATATAGAAGAGATATCATACTAGATGATCTTAGCGCGTGGGTCTGTTTTGTTAAATGTAATGATACAGATGACTATTACGAATGTGTTGTATATCCACCTCTTCAAATTAAAGAAATTGTGTTTGGAGAACCAAAACTTGCTAGACTCCGAGGAGAGAAGAAAGTTGTTTATGCAGAAGATAATGGTTTAGAATTGTATTTCAAGGCTTAACTGTAGAGATAATATAAACATCTTGATGGCTATCGATGCTATTTGTTGTATGTCCTCTTCAGGTATCAACATAACTCGACTTGCCCATTAATTACAGGCGCCGACAATTGCCGCTACATTTTTCTTAGCACCCTAATTATTAGTGGTGCCTGAAACAATACCAAACCAAACACAAGTACTAAAATATCAATTCAAACTAGGGTCGCCCTTGGGTTGTGCGGAGACGCAATCCATTTTTGACAAACCAGCTATCAATAATTTCATAAATCTTGTTGATATCTTCTTTAGGATAGCCGTTAGCCAACATCTAATCCTTCAAATGGATTGACGCCACTTTTAAAATAGTTACTTTGTATTAAAAAAAACTTTCATGAAACAAGGGCGCTCTATTAATTCAAATGATGCTTAACCCATGCCTGTAAAATCAAGCACATGCATCCTTGTTACAAACATTAACAAGACATGAAATCACATCGTCTGCTAGTATCTCGATTCTACGAAGACTAATAGAAGGTTTAGAAAAGTAAAAGTTTAAAATCATTTTTCCTTGAAATGTTGTAACAGCAACACCGGGAACACCCCCAAAAACTGCCTGTGATGAAACAAAGCTGATTTCTTCAAGCTTGAACAAACCATAATCGTCGGGAATCTTTACTCTACCAATGTTGGTAACGCCTGCAGTTACAGGTGCTTCATTTGGGCGAGATAGAAGAGATTCGTAAATTTTTCTAGACATTAAGATGGTACTGAAGATTTCTTCACTTTTTAAACCTGCCTCCAGTTGTTGCTTAACATCGCGCGCTAAATCCCAAAAAGGCGTATTTATATCTACGTTGTGAAACGAGGTAAGACCCAAAGCCAATATACCTAAGTTTTCACGACTTACTTCTGGTTCAAGGCGCCTTCGTAAATCGGCAGATGAGTGGCAATTTAAAAGTAAATTTCCTTGACTTCCATCTCGAATTAATATTGCTGTAGCAAATAGTAACGCCGCACATAAAGCACCCTGTACAGTAGTGTTTTCCGTTCGACAGGCATCTATCAATTGTGTGGTAGCATCTTTATTTAACTTTCTCTGAACCATGCCAGTGGAACGAGATTCAATAGGTACACACTCTTCAAAACTCAGAGTTTGAGGGCGATAATTCGCGCCATTAAACTTGAACTTTATAAAAGATAAAATGCTCTTTATTAGTCCAAATGTTCCCTGCATTGATTTTGGCATTAACTCTTGGACATTAGGAAGTGGAGGTAACTCTTGAATATCATTTTCAATTTTACCAGCAGCTATTTTGTTGCAATAAGTTAATATTTCTGAGTGTAATTGAACAGTTGATAATCCATCTGATATAGCATGGTGTAATATTGTCAGCAAATAGCTGGTATTTTCAGATGAACTAATTAATACTACGCGCGCTAAACCTTTATTACTCTCAATTGGCTTGTTGAGTTCTTCCACAATAACTTCTAAGTACTGCTCTCTGTGCTGTTGCTCAACTACACGTAAAGGAATTTTTTCATTTCCATCAGCAAAGCAAAGATTATCTAAAGTACCAGTAATACGACATTTAAGACGAGGGTGGCGTTTTTGAAGTAAGTTGAGAGCAACACTTACTATTTCTTCATTTAAATCTCCTTTCACGCGGCTAATCGTTAGTACATTAAAAGAGCCTGCACAACGATTCAGTATTTCCATGCTTTGCTCGTTAGAATCAAGTTTTCTGTTATTTATCATGGTTCCACCTATAAATATTTACTTACGGCTCTCAACTTGGTTCATGTTTAAGTATAGGCGTGAACTATAAGCACTTATGCAGTTATGAAAAATCTGGGTAAAGGCGCCTGTTCGAGTTTCAATGAAGATGTTTCCAGGCGCCTCG
This sequence comes from Calothrix sp. NIES-4105, assembly GCF_002368415.1. Lineage (GTDB taxonomy): Bacteria > Cyanobacteriota > Cyanobacteriia > Cyanobacteriales > Nostocaceae > Dulcicalothrix. The sequence continues at coordinate 231,900 of NZ_AP018292.1, read as the reverse complement.
ACGGGAGCATCAGTACTTAAAAACCTGGTACTTAACCTTAAAGAAACACTCCACCACTAGCTTCAATTCTTTGACCGTTAATCCACCCAGCACTACTACGAACACAAAAAAGCTACTATTCCACCAATGTCTTCAGCTTGCCCTACCCTTCCCAAAGCAGTATTAGAGGCTATCATAGCTTTAATTTGGGGATTAGAACGGACAGTAGCGTTATTAAAGTCGGTTTCAATTGCTCCAGGTGAAGCACTTGCGGTGGACGGGTTTCCCGGCATAAGCAAAGTGCTGAACCCGAAGGGCGCCAGTACATTCGCAGTCATCCCTCTTGCTCCAACTTCTTTCGCTAAATAGCGGGTAAAGGTTTCAATTACACTTTTAGCTGAAGCATAAACTGAGTAACCAGGATTGGCAAAACGAGTTGTTCCACTGGAAATGTTGATAATTCTGCCCCCGTCATTCAAGTGTGGTAACAGTTTCTGGGTTAAAAAATATACCCCCTTGAAATGAATGTTTACAAGCCGATCAAAATCTTCTTCTGTTACCTGGGCAATTGGAATAGTGGCGCCGATACCAGCATTATTAATTAAAAAATCCAGCTTGTCCGTTTGAAACTCTTGTAATAAACACGAATGTAACTTAGATAGAAAATCATCAAAAATTTTGACTTTTCCAACGTCAAGCTTTAAAGCCGTAGCTCTCTGTCCCATTTCTCGGATTTGAGACACTACATCATTGGCTTCTTCTAGCTTGGATTGATAAGTAATTATAATGTCACATTTGGTTTGAGCCAGACGCAAAGCCATGTCTTTACCTAGACCTCGACTGCCACCTGTGATTAGTGCGATTTTACTCATATAGCCAAATTTAATCGTAATTGCCTTGAGTCATCATCTTAATCAATTGCGGCACCTGAAATACTCAGAACATAAATACTAATAAATCGTAGTACTTTGGAAGGAAGGGTTTTTTAGGTGCGCTTATATATCAATAAATGCTCAATGATTGCACTTTAATTAATTTGCGGCGCCTGAAATAATACCAAATATAAATACTAAAATTTCAATTCAATCTCTAACTTTAAAAGGAGGTGCGGCGCCGAATGGTGCAGTCAAAATACTACGTATCACAATATAGGTTAATCAAATGAAACCGACACAAACAGTAGTTTTTGACATCATCGGTACTTGTTTTAGTTTAGATAAACCCAAGCAGAAATTAGAAGAACTCGGCGCCCCTGCTCACTCTTTCACGCTTTGGTTTGCCCAAACGCTGCGTGATGCTTTTGCTCTCTCTCATGCAGGAAGCTACCGACCATTAAAAGAAGTACTAGAAGCAGAACTACCTCGAACGTTAAAAACATTAGGTGTTAAAGCAGATTCTGTACAGATGTCTAATATAGTAAAATCTTTTACCGAACTTGAATTAGCTACAGGCGCCAATGAATCATTTAAAATGCTCAAAGAACAAGGCTACCGTCTAGTAGCTCTTACCAACGGTAGTGAAGATTCTACACGCCAACTTTTAGAGCGTGCAGGTAGTATTAATTACTTTGATCAGATTTTGTCTTGTGATGCTGTTTCTAAGACTAAACCATATCCAGACGTTTACGCTTTGATTGATAAAGATGTCGCGGGTGATGTTTGGATGGTTGCCGCACATGCTTGGGATATTGCAGGCGCCAACATGGCTAAGATGAAAACTGCTTTTATTACAACAGAAGAAAAAGAATATCTAAGCATTTACCCAGAACCAGATGTTTTGGCATCATCATTATTGGAAGCGGCTAACAAAATAATAGAGGTAAAAACTAAGAACGTTTTTTAGCTTTAGGAGTATTAAGGCGCCTGATTAATGCCAAACATAAGTACTAAAATATTAGTTCAAAAAACTGAGAAAGTTGGTAATTAGGAATCGCTAGTTACAAGCGCAATCGCTAAACCATCATAGCCTTTGCTACCGACTGTTTGAATTATTGTTGCTGTTACGCGCGCTTCTGCTGCAAGTTTCTCATTAAAGCGGCGAACACCTTGAACGTTTGCATCTGTGCTATTTTCATCAATTACGGCGCCTTTCCGCACAACGTTATCGGTAATAATTAAGCTACCACGTCGGGTTAATTTAAGTGCCCACTCAAAATACTCTGCTGTATTAACTTTGTCAGCATCAATAAATACTAAGTCAAACGGCGCCAGTCCTTCATTCCTCAACTGTGGTAAAGTATCCAATGCTGCCCCTAAACGCACCGAGACTTTATCAATTAATCCTGCGCGCTCAATATTATCACGAGCAACTGTAGCGTGTTTTGGTTCAACCTCTAAAGTGATTAGTTTGCCATCAGCAGGTAATGCGCGCGCTAGCCAAATTGTGCTATAACCTGCGAGCGTACCAATCTCTAAAATATTACGGGCGCCTTGAGTTAATGCGAGTATATGTAGCAACTTTCCTTGATTCGGCGCCACATTAATTAATGGCATCTGAGCATCACTGGTAGATTGAATTGTTACATCCAACACTGGGTCAGGTGGTACAAACAGGTCAGTAATATATTTATCAACAGCAGTCCATTTTTCCTGAGTCATATCTTTACTATTCTTAATTGTCGAAAATTAATTGCGGCGCCTGAATAAATCTAAACATATGTACTCAAATATTAGTTTAAAGTGAGGTCTTATTTACTTTTCAAAAAGCTTTGTATTATATAATACTTCCAAATAAAACAATATTTTATTTCCTGGCGCCGATATATTGGTTGTGAATACAGGCGCCATTTAAGTACTTCTAACTAATTACTTGTGTACGCTCCAGTGCAGCCCGATCCCACTCTCCAAGGTTTGCAGCAGCAAGGTAAGTACTTTGCAAAAAAGCCAGTAATCGGTCGTCGGGTGACAAAGCTGTTCGCACTGCATCGTAAGGCAATATAAATTCCCCTAGATCATTGCTATAACTTGCTTCTTTTGGCTCAATTGAGTAATCCTTAAAACCGGATGGTGTTGGATAAGCATAGGCATAGAAAATAGGTTCACTCACCTCATTACCTGGCCAGAAACCACAACTACTTACCTCATGAGAGTATGCTTCTCGTGTTACCCAATCAGCCATATTTGGAATTCCACCTGGGTGTTCGGGTGCTGGTTGCCCAGAGAAACGAGTAACGGCTAAATCAAAGCTGCCCCAGAAAAAATGAACTGGGCTTACCTTACCAATAAATCGGGAGCGAAACTCTGTAAGTACACGGCTTGCCTGTGCCAAAATACGAAAGAACCGCTGTGCATATTCTGGATGGTAAGTTGCGTGGCGTAAGTCCTGTTCAAAGGGAATTGGATCTGCCACTTCAACTGGTGTAGTCCAAATACTAACTTCTATACCGAGCGAGCGCAGGGCAGTCATCGTTTCTTGATAAAAGTCGGCTACAGATTGCGAACGTAAATCCTGTGTTTTAGTATTGCCACAAAGAGTGTTGATAATAAGTTTGTGGTTAATAAAGTCAAAGTTGATTTCAAAAGTTTTAGAACCGTATGGAATAACCGACGTTGTTAGCCCGCGAGCCGTTACGTACAATGGCACATGCCACCAGTGGTTTAAGAAAGGGCTTTGCACAAGCCGAATTTTTCCAATGATTTGAGTCCACATATGGAGTGTTGCATACGTGTCCTTCCATTTATCAAATGGCAAACTTGGCCATACTTCAGCGTTCCCGTTAGCCTTATGTGGTTCAGTCATTCAAACAACTCCACTTTTAAGTCCTGGTAAACTTATTAATACCATACTGCTTCGACATTTTATTTTATGAGGTTGTTCGACACTAACTCCTATTGCACACACATTTATGATGGTTGCCCGAAAGCGCTGTTGCTTGTAAAGCAGGCGCCGATATTTATCGAATACAGTTATATAGCGTTCGTGGCGCCTGGAATAAAATTGCTCCCCATTAGTTAATAGTCATGATACTGTGCCTGGAGGATTTCCAACGAGTGCGTTCGTATGCAAGTAAATGCCCAAGGGACGCACCCTTACTAGACAGATTTGTGGTTTCTTGCATTAGTCACTCTTTTTATATGTACTACACTCAATAGTTTGCTGCTTAATTTTACAGAGTTTTTTGTACAATATGTTACTAATGAATAATATTATTTTTCCGTGTCTCAGTATTAATTGTCCTGTTAAGTAATTTTTATTGATGTAAATATGACCAAGAAGCTCTATGTCACATTTGTTTTAGTAAACCTGGAATTTACCGTTAATGTGTCATAGAGCTTCTACGTAAATCAGGTGTACTGCCGCTCCACAAACTTTATCGAAAAGGAAGATTACTTTGAATAATCCCCTAATTCAAGTTCCTGCATCAGCGCCAACTGTTGCGGAACCTCAGTTTGAATGTGGCTGCTCTCATCCTACTTTAGTAAGTTCTATTATTTTAGGATTGTTTTCCCGTGTTTTAACTACACTCTTGGTTCGCGCATTTACGAGCTGCTACTCGCAATTGCCAAAACCAAAAAAATAAGCTGAAAAAGGGTGCTAGCAATAATCTATTTAGCCGGAAGTTCCCGGCTTTTTTTATTTTCAGCATTCCTACTTCACTAATACTTAGTTTGATTTACTGCATCCGCTTGCTTTGCAATCAACTCACATTTGAGCGCTATTTTATGAAGTTAATATGAAAATTGCGTAAAGGTGGTAGTAAGGACTTGACAATACGGTAGCAATTTGTGTATATGAGTTCTGCTATTAAGCTTATTATTACAGGAGTGTATAGCAAACTTTTGTATTCAAAATCATGGTACTGCGCTATTTAAAAAGAGTTAAGGTGCGCTCATAATGCCAAAAATGCCCTCAACCCCACCCTAACGCTCTCAATGGCGCCTGGAACAGCGCGAGCATGTACATGTTGATCTGATTATTAGTACAGGCGCCTCCTTAGATCAAGATACTAGTTAGTTCCAGATTTGTCTGTTGGGATATTACAGGCGCCGCTGTTCAACTCTAGTTCGGGAGGCGCCAACTTTAAAGACAATGAGGCGCCGCAACCAGACGCGCGACTATCTATATACTCATAATCCAAGCGCAGAAATATTAGGATAGCTAGAATCAACAATTTACTGCGCGCGATAGCTCCGGCAGTCTATGAATGCAATCAATTCGGTTTCTTGTCGCTTGCAGGTTTGGCGCCGTTTCCGTAAAAATCAAAGTGGTTATGATTTTGATTAAAATTTAAAGTTTTGTACATGATATAAACACTGAAACATAAAGTTTGTACTAAACACTGGATTTTTTATTTCTATAGAGGAAAATACGTATATCTACACACTAAAGCACTACCACCATGCCAGTTGACTTCACAGCGAACTCTTCTAATGGGAATAGCAACGCGCTTGATACTTTACAGAACACTTTAAAACTCAACTTTGAACCTGACTTACATAAAAATCCATTTAATATAAGCAGCGGTGTACTCGGCGCCAGTAGTTATAACTCGTTCATAGACAATACAAATATTGCGACAAATTCAAAATTTACAGATAACTCAAGTAGCAACTTCGTTGGCGAGTTAAGTAAACCTTGGGATGATACTTTTATCTATGCCAATCAAGGAGTTACATTTAATGGGGCGCCGACACTATCATCTTTACCCGGAGCGCTGACTATAGGCGCCAATGGTACAGTATCCATAACTGACAAGCTTACAGGTATCCAGTATTCACGTGCATCAGAACTATTACCTGTTAATGTTCCTTACGATGAACTACTTTCTTCAGGTTTATCACAGGTGCCGTCAAGACAAGAGCTAGTATTTAACCCTTCGCTAAAACCACTAAATACTGCCACGGATGTAACAGATGCATTTAAGAGCAACGATAAGGAATTATCTATAGTTAACGTTGTTGGTGGCGGTTTGAATCTACCATCATCATCACTGCTCCGTAATACGATAATTACGGTAGAGAACGGTGATATTAATTTCAATGGTAGTTTCCATGAACTAGATAATGTTACTCTCATTGTTAAAAATGGCAATATCAACTTAAGTGGAATAAAATCTGCCAACCTTTCTGTATTTGCTTCTGGCTCAATTAGTTTTAATCAAACAGCTACCTTCAGTGGCGAGAACTTGTTAGCTACCAAAAACGGAAGTGTTATTTTTAGCGGTAAAACAGTCACAGAGAAACCCTCAGATTCAATTAATGTATTTGCTAATGGTAATATAACCATTAATAATGAATTAGACGCGCGCACGGATTTTCTCGCGTCGGGTAGCTTCACAGTAAACGGCGCCTCGAAGATTGTCGGTTCGATTAAAACACAAGGCGATATTATCTTCAATGCTCCAGTCCAGATATTTGCTAATAATGTAATTGATTCAAACCAACCTGCGATTCTTTTGATTGATAGTGGTGTAGCAGCTAATAATCCTTACTTGGATTATAGGCGCCTGGTTTTAGGAAGAGACTACGTTGATAATGATAATAATCCTCTTTTGAGTCAAGGTGAGGGTAGTGAACATGGAACGCACCTCGCAGGAATTATTACTGGTATTAATAACAAAGCTCCAACATATATAGAGCGTGCGATTGGTTCAGGAAAATGGGCGGAAGGATTAATAAATTCTATAGACGCAGCGAAACAGTTAGGACAGAAAAATATAGTTGTAAACCTCGCTTTAGATTTAACACAAATAAATAATGCTGATGGTACGGTAACAACACGTTATGAGTTTACACCAGATGAACGTATTGCATTGGAATACGCTCATCAACAAGAGGTTGTAATTGTAGTGGCAGCAGGTAATGATGGCGGTGTAATGTCAGCATTAGGGCAATCTTCCCAAGAGTTCGACAATATTTTTACAGTTGGAGCAGCGGATGGACTTTTAAGAGCAGATTATTCTAGTTACGGTCACGGTTTGAACATTTTGGCGCCTGGTGGGACAATTGAAAATCCCATACTGTCTACAGTAGGCGATGGTCTAGGAACAATGGCAGGAACATCTGTTGCTACTAGTTATGTGACAGGCGCCGCTTCTCGTATCTGGGGAGAAAACCCGAACCTAAGTTATCGACAAGTAATTGAAATTTTAGAAAGTTCAGCAACAGATTTAGCAGAGCCTGGTTGGGATATGGAAACTGGTTCTGGTTTGTTGAATATTGAAGCTGCTGTTGCTGTCGCGAAAAATACAACACCACAAGCTTATATTGTTGCTCCAGTAGAACAAGTTCGTGATTGGAGCGGTGAGGGTGAGGTCATCGCTGCTGAAAGAGCAGTAAATCGAGCATATACAATTCGACCAGGTGATACACTGTGGGACATTGCTGCTACTTATTTAGGAAGCCCTTACCGCTGGACTGAAATTAAAAAATCTAACGGTTCTAGATTTACCGAAGATGAAGCTCGGAGAATTCAACCAAATCAAACCGTATATTTACCACTGTCATCAAACACTACTAATAATGGTGGAAGCAATCTTGGTGGAAGTTTAAATACAAACTTGGGACAAATCCTCAATGTTGTTCCTTCATCTATTCGTTCTTATGCTCAAAATTCTATTCCTCTCATCATAGCTGAAGCCCAAAGAAGTGGAATTACTGACCCAGCCCAAATAGCATACATTCTAGCTACAGCACAGCAAGAATCTCTTTTAGGTAAGTTTATGTATGAACTTGCTTCTGGGGATGCATATGAAGGTAGAAGAGATTTAGGTAACACCCAACCTGGAGATGGCAGACGCTATAAAGGACGCGGTTTTGTGCAAATCACTGGTCGGAATAATTATGCTAACTGGTCACGGCGCCTGGGTATAGATTTAATCAATAATCCAGATTTAGCGGCTGACCCAGTAATTGCGGCTAAAATTCTTGTACAAGGAATGCGTGATGGCTCATTTACAGGAGTTGGGCTAGGTAAATATATCAGTGGCGGGCGCCAGGATTTCTATAATGCTAGGCGGATTGTTAATGGTTTAGACAAAGCTAGTTATATCGCTACATTGGCAACAAACTTCTGGAGTATTCTTCGCAGTAACGTTATTACCAATACTCCAGCGTCTAATCTTCCTACTACTGATTATAGAAATTACTACGTGCGTCCTGGTGATACGCCTTCGGGAATTGCATTAAGAGAAATGGGAAGTGCCGCGCGCTGGCGAGATATATTGAAGCAAGATAATAATCCACTTAGTGATTGGGATACACGTAATTTACAAGTTGGGCAATTATTACGGTTACCGTTTGGGTATCAGTCGGGAACGGGTAAACCTGTAATACCATCATTGCCATCACCAAATCCTAACGGCGCATCTGGGTCAACTATTGGAATTCCGGTCAATTTAAACTCGTCGTTCTACACAAAAAATAATCCTTTCTGGTTATCTGGATATGGTGGGCCTAACTGTACTTGGTATGCGAATGGTCGGTTGAAAGAATTGGGTTATCGAGCAAGCGCGCTAGATAAAATGCTTGGCAATGCTTATCAATGGGATGACCAAGCCCGCAAAGCTGGAATTACAGTGACAAATGAAGCCCAAGTTGGTGCAATCGCAGTATGGGAGCCTAATCGTGGTGGTGCAGGTAGATTGGGTCACGTTGCAGTAGTTGAGCAAATTAACCCAGACGGTTCGCTTCTGATATCAGAATCAAACTGGCTTGGCAAGATGTACAACACTCGTACTATCTCTGGAAATAAGTTACCTGATCACTTTGTTATAGTTCCTAGAGATAGTGTGCCTGGAAATCCTGGGACTGGAAATTCTGGAGGTGGCAGTAATAACGGAAGTAATAATTCTGGAACTAACATTCCTCAAGATTGGGCAGGAAATAGCCAAAGTCAGGCACGTGTACTTGGCACTTTAGAAGATAAACAAACTTATAAGTATAAAGATTGGGTAGGTAATGCCGATACCAACGATTATTATAAATTTAATTTGCCCTGGCGGAGTGGCTTGCTCATTAACTTAAATGGTTTAAGTAATAATGCTCAAGTTCAACTTATTAAAGAGAATGGTGAGATTGTTGAAAGTATACCATTGCACGGTCCTGGTTTTCCTGGAGCAATTATAGATAAATATCTGGATGCTGGAAACTACTACATCCGAGTTTTTCCAAAAACTAGTAGTAATAACACTAACTATGACCTAAATATTTCAGTCAAGTATACCTGGGGAAGCATAGGATACACTCAAGAAAACCAAGAACGTCGAGCAGGAATCGAACTGATTAATGGTACAGCTAATATTGGTAACAAAAAAACATGGGTAGTAACTCACGGTTGGAACAATAGTCCGTCTACTGTTGCTCTTTTAGCTAGCGCGATAGATGGCTACGAAAATGGTGATCAAGTTTTTGCACTTGATTGGAGTCAAGCTGCCGATACTGGACTACAGTTTGATGATGCAGCTTCTTGGATTACAACTGTAGGAAAATTTGCTGCTGAAAAATTGAGTGGATGGGGAATATCATCAAACAATATTAACCTTGTTGGTCATAGCTTCGGTTCTTATGTGTCTTATGAAATCTCCAAAGGATTAGGGGGTATATCAAAGTTAATTGCCCTAGACCCAGGAGCGCAGACTTTAGGTAAATATGATGACTGGAGTGTCGATTTCAAAAAATATTCTGACTGGTCATGGGGATTTTACGGCAGTACACTTGGTTCTGCTGACCGTGCTAACACTGCTGATGAGTCTTTTAGAATAGAGTTTCCTATAAGACCTTCCATACCTGGTTATAATGCTCATGGTGATGTTGTAGATGTTTTCACTCAAATGCTAGAGAAAAACAACAGAGGTCAGGCTGGAGAAGTTAGTAAGCTTTTTGCTCTAAATCGAATCAATGGTAATGATAAACCTTGGCAAAGACATGATGGTTTTGAAGCAATATTGAAACCGAAGGAAGAAAACAGTAAATGGAATCCAAACTTTTTAGAATACTACAATGGCTCATGGTGGGACTGGCCAGATAAATGGGAGGTCTAATTAATATTCATCACTTCAATAATAATTACTGAATTTTCTGCCTGCTCAATATTTCCTGTTCGTACTGTGCGTTATACAAGAATAACCCCGCTCCGTTAGAGCTTTTAATGGAGTGGCGCCTCTTATTAGTACGAACAAAAGTACTCAAGAGTTTTGATATTACGTCATTTGAAATAGTTAGGGTGCGGAATGTGGGCTAAAAATGCCAGCGACCGCACCCTAACTAATGATTGGCGCCGCTATTCAATTGCAGTTCGCTTCCCCTTGCTTTATAGAAAATAAGGCACCAAATCTTACTTTGTGCAACAAAAAGAAACGTATTGTATTTATATAATCCTTACAAGGTGCCTTTTTTCGAGTGCGCGTTGCATCTGTTAGTTGCTTTCGTGATGGAGAAAGTGGTTGGTGAACGGCGCCTGTTCCATACCTAATTGTTTTTGCTAACGTTCCACTCGGAAATTTTAGCAATTGCGTAATCATTCAGAGTGATGAAAAATCTTTGATATCCAAGAAAAAACATATATTCTTCAATACCGTAGCATTTGAAGATTGTAATAATAAAATCCATCTCGGTTTTAAAACCTAAGCTGTCGCTTAAGAAGCGCATCTTTCCAGCAATTTTTTCTTTCTTCCAACTCAAATCGAGATGGAATATACGCCATGTTTTGACAAATTAATTGAACGTCTCGGTCAAATAATTCGATAATCATGATTCCTCCATGTAGATGTGAAGTTTTCTAGAAAAGGCGCCCTTTATTAAACAGGCGCCCCTTGTAGAGAAGTGGCTAATCAGTATTTTTCAGGCGCCGAAGTTCCCAAGGTAACGAGCGTCTACTTTGTCTCAAGATGGATTGATAAGCTTCGGGCGATAACCAAGAACCGTCTTCTAGTTGTACATAATCATCTGGAACTTCTGTTTCAGGTGTAGAAGCACTTAAAGTCCAAGGGCGTTTAGGTTTGGCACCGGGTAGAACTTTGAGCCGCTGTTCGATTACATCAAGACGTTGGGTAATTGGCACCAGTGCTTCAGATACAGCAGTGGTGATAGTAGTTGTTAAGTTTGGCGAATCAATAGGTGATTGACCTGTTAGGCGCCATTGTTCGACCCATTCCTCGACGATGTAACCAAACTCATCGCTTAACCAAATCGCAAACCTAACCCCAAGTTTTGGATGAATCCAAGTACCTCCTCCATTCTCTGGAGAGCCTCGAAACGCTTGATATAACTCAATTACTCGTTTCCCAGTAATTGAACTTAGATGCTCTAATGTCTCTTTTGTCCGTTCTAACTCCAGCCAGCTAGCAACATCACGTCGTTTACCAGTTGCTTTTTTATAAGCGCTAGCTAAGGCAGTGGCATTAATATAACCATCAGACGCGCGCTGCTCCACAACAGAACTTTGAATTGTGCGAGTAATAATAGCTTGAGGAACGATAGCATCTGTAAACTCTTCGTTGCTGTCAGACATATCCTTTGACCAAATATTTTGTGAAGTGGTAGGAAAAAGGCGCCTTACAATCAGGCGCCCACTTGAGAGATGGGAAACTTTATTCGGCGCCGTTCGTAGTTTCAAACGGGCTAAAATCGCCTTCCACAAGAAGACCACTAACCGTAACAATCAGTAGCTGTGCTTGATCTGGATTGTCACAACGAGATTCGCGACTAGAACAACTTGGTTGCGTTACCCACTTACCATCTGCGGAGTCACAATAAAAAATACCAAGCAAGTTCCATCCTTGCCAGAGACGATAAATAGTTCCAAGTTCGGGATAATGCTCCGTGTCGATTTCAAATTCAGGCGCCTCTTGGTTAGCAACGATTTTCACCTGTTGAACAGGCGCCACATCTAAATTTGTATGTGTCATGATAATAATGAACCTATGTAACTGGTTTGGACAAAGGCGATGCGTCAGATTGCAGTCGGGGCATCGCCTTTGTTGTATTTATAGTTTACTAGTAACACTCTACTTTTTCAAGCTTTTCTAGTTAAAATTTCTGGAGAGTTAAATAGTTCATAAACATCGCTTCCAAGTGCTTCTGTTAAATACCTCAACAGTTTGAAGGATACTGTAGCAGGCGCCTTCTCGTTACCTTCAGGATGCTCGATAAGCTGTATGTATTGCTGTGACACCTTATAATCGTATTCATCAAGGATTTTCTCAGCTAGCGCGCGGCGAGAAACTTTACCTCGTATCTCTTTTAACCTTGTACCTAGCTGCTGGCTCCACTCTATCGAACCAATCACATCGAGTTCAAGCATAATTAATTTTTTATTAGTAAAACTTGACATAAAATCCAATATATATTTATAGTCCTACTAGTAAAGCATAAAGCATTTGAAGCGTATGGGAGTGGGAAGGCGCCAATACACGGGATTATTTTTGACAACAATCTGTGTCATTTTTAATTGTTTTATAGTTTCGCGTTCATAGGCGCCGACACTCATAAACACTTAAATACTTAAATTATGCGTGCTTGTTTGTTTAGATGTGGTGCCAATATCTATAATTTAAACAGGTGCCGAATTGTCTGTATTTTTATGAGAATACTTCGCGAGTATCACGGATTTCCAAGAAACTTTCCAATTCTTGTAACATCAATTCGGCGAAACTAGCAGTTAACCATTCTATTGCAGGATTCCAAGAAGCCATCGACCAGCCGACCATTCTTCGCGCTATTAATTGGCGCCTAACATCATAATTATATTAGAACTCTTTTACTAATAGAAGATTATAGAATTTAGCTTTATTAAGGTGCGCTTATGTCCCGAAAAATGATTCTAAGCGCACCCTAATAATTTATGCCAAGGCGCCTCAACAGTATAAAAATTATTCTTAAGTATCAAAGTTAACTTCAAAATCAACATCGAGTACCTTTTCAATCTTGCGAAGTGTTTCCTCTGGCAATGCATTTCTAACTTTTTCTGACTCGATGTCGTACCAATGAACACGAGATAAGCCGGCAAGCGCGCAAATTACCTCAAGCGGGCGCCCATCAGCTACTCTTGCTTCTCGAATACGCTGTCCTAATCCAGGAGTTTCTTTATCTATAGTACGCCTGACCTTCATTTTTACTCTTAACATACGCTAATACTCCAAAGTTAAACTATTTGCCATGTTGGCATTGTAAGACGTTAGCTTACATCTTACAATAGTATATATAAAAGAATGCTTTGCGTTCATAGTGGTGCCAAACATGAAAGTAAGTGGGTGAGTAAAAGGCGCCGAACGTAATTGATAACTGCACCCGAACCAATTTGATTCAAGTACTTTAGCAAACCGCGCGTGTGTCTATCTTTATATGTCAAAGCGGAAGAAAACAGAGTCACAACCAACTGTAGAGGGCATGTTACAACAAGCAACACAGTTATCTAAAAATGAACGAATTGATTTACTGACCGGACTCAAGGCATTAATTGAAGCGATTGATAACAAAGAAGATGAAGAGGATACTCAGGAAGAGTCACGCCCAGAATGCGGTTCTCGCGGTGGCGCCAGAATTGAATGGAAGACTGTAAAAGGTTATGGACCATATCCTTATCTACGTTTCCGGCACGAAGGTAAATACCGAAGCTACTATCTCAAGCATTTAACTAGATAATCGCATCTAGTTAGGGTGCGCTCATTTATTTAAAAATGTCGCTGAACGCACCCTAACTAATTAACGGCACCTGGAATCATAACGAACACAAGTACTAAACAATCAGAGTACTGCGCTATTCAAATGGAGTTAGGGTGCGCTCATACGTCTAAAAATGCTCTTGAACGCACCCTAACTAATCAGTGGCACCTGGAATCATAACGAACACAAGTACTAAACAATCAGAGTACTGCGCTATTCAAATGGAGTTAGGGTGCGCTCATACGTCTAAAAATGCCTTTGAACGCACCCTAACGCTCTTGATGGCGCCTAGAATCATAACGAACATAAATACTTCATAATCGTAGTACCGCGCTATCTAAACAGAGTTAGGGTGCGCTCATCTGTCTAAAAATACTCTTGAACGCACCCTAACTAAATCAATGGCGGCTGTAATTAGAACGAACACAAGTACTTTATAATTGAAGTACTGCGCTATTCAAATGGAGTTAGGGTGCGCTCGTATGTCTAGAAATGCCCTCAACCGCACCCTAACTAAATCAATGGCGCCTGGAATCATAACGAACATAAGTACTTGATAATCGTAGTATTGCGCTATTCAAATGGAGTTAGGGTGCGCTCGTATGTCTAAAAATGCCGCTGAACGCACCCTAACTTATTAGTGGCACCTGCAACAGCACGAGCATGTACATTTTGACCTGATTATGAGTACAGGTGCCTCCTTAGATCAAGATACTAGTTAGTTCCAGATTGGTCTGTTGGAATATCACAGGCGCCGCTATTCAATTCGATTTCGGGAGGCACCAACTTTAAAGAGAACGAGGCGCCGCAACTAGATTTAGCCACTATCTGTATACTCATAATCCCTAGCACAAATATTAGGATTGCTAGAATTAAGGATTTACTGCGCGCTATAGCTCCAGCAGTCTCTTGTGCAATTGATTCGGTTTCTTTATCGCTTTCAGGTTCGGCGCCGTCTACTTCATCGTTAACGGAAATGACTATGCATTGTGCATTTTTGATTGAAATAGATTCGGCACTGTTTAATTTCTCATCAGACGAAGTGATTACAATATCAGCTTCTGTTTGGCTTTTCATGTTAAGTTTGTAGTAATGGTTGATCGAAAATCTTGAAAGGTCTGCCTTTATCCAACTGCTCGGTAATTCGCACTTACCAAGCGTGTCAATTTAAGCTAAGTTATTGCTTTCAATTGTAGACCTTGTGTAGAACCGCTTTTAGAGCCTGCCTTGTAGCTGCAAACTATAGGTAGGCTTCTTCTATACACATGTCCACGCTTATCAGTCTACAGTTGCTTATAACTGGCATATCCTTTGCTTCAAGGTGTTGCAAGAAATTTAATATGTGCAAAATCATAATAAATATTATGAGAATCACTATTGTAAAATTATTCGAGCATTTGGAACTCCAGAATTTTATTGGAAGCAAGCTATAAACTTGTTACATCAATTGTAGTCCTTTTTTTATTTCTGTAAAGGAAAATTTGATGCATAAGCGTATCACTTTCTGCTCTCTAAAACCAGATATATCTGATGTATTTACTTATTTTTTTGAAGTATCTGACTAATGTGACTACTTGCTGACAAATACTTGAGTACTGGTAAGTTTAAAATTAGATAAAGCACATGGCAGGATAGCTTATCTTTCAGTAAAGCAAAAAATTTGAGCATTCAATAAATACCAAAATCAAATGTTAGTAGCTTAATAACTAGTAAATTCCAATTCACTAACGCCTAAAAGAATTATAATTGAATCACTACTTAGTATCATTTATGCATGCGTCTACATTTATACTTATATTGTTACTTAATGGATACTTGTCTCTTCTCAATATCTAGAGTCGATTGTTAATAAATTTTAAACTAGTGTCTTCTTTATAAGAGTATAATTTTTGTCATACAAATTAAAAATGGTGGACATATTTGTCATTTATGTACCATTCATACGTTAATTTAGCTTGACCAAAACTTAGTTATTCTTCTTTGTTTGTGATCTCAAAGTGAATATTTCAATATTACTACCAATTAAAATCTATTCATTTCGTTTATACTTGGATAAAACAAGTATTTTATCTTGCTTCAAAATATACAAATTTATCACCTCTGATAATAATAATTACGTAATTTCCCAGATGTCATTTTAATAAGTAATTAATTACAATAGCTAGAACAAATAATAAATTAACAACTGAGGCTTTAGTTAAAGTTGATAAAGCTGGGCAATTCAAAAAACAGAGTTAATAAGGGAAAATAGTCAATAAGGAAAAATATGAGTTCAGAATCAACTTTAAAAAAATTTTTGAGAGGAGATGCAATTTCTGCTGAACACTTTATAAAATTATGTCAAGTAGTAGGCATTGAGGATTGGTATAAGCTAGTCGATTGGGATAAAAATATAGCTACAGATAGTACAAAAGTGCCTAAAAATTTAACATTAAGTACTAATCAAATATCAGAGATAACAAAACCCCAATCTAGTTTGACGATAACAGGAATCTTTACAGAAGATGAACAATTACAAATAAACGGAATTTTGGTAGCTTTAAAAAAATTGTTATCAAACTCTCAAATAATTATCAAAGGCAAAGACAAAGATAATGAGGATGAATCAGGTGGTTAAACTTTTATGGCTGATTTTTATAACTAAAATATTTTGTATCCATATAAAAATAAGCCTTTGCCTTAACAATGCATTTGTATTCTTTTTTGGCTTATATATACGGTCAAGCAGACACTTTTCACTTTAAGATAATTTACAAGTCAACTTCGCTTTATAGAAATCTAATTAGTTGACTTTTTATACCGCAAAAGTAAATAGTTCAACGGTTCTGTTTGTTTAATAATCTTCAATTGTAGGCGTTTTTCAGATAAAAAAAGTATCAAATCTTGCTTTTAAAGCAACAAAATTATTACAATACTGGAGAATAAATACGTAATTCCTCAGTTGTCATTGTAATAAGTAACTATAATGGCTAGAACGTCCCTTAAATTAACAAGTGATGGCTATAAAAGAGTTGATAAAGCTAGGCAATCAAGAGGGTGGAACAAAACATCTCCAGATTGGAAGCAGCAATGTGGCATTTCACAATCAACTTTAAGCAGGTTTTTGAATAAAAAACCAATTTCTCTTCAAAACTTCATTTCTGTATGTAAAGCAGTAGGCATTGAGGATTGGCAAAGCATTGCCGATTTTGAAAGGAGTATAGATAGTACTATAGTTCTTAATCATCCAACTTTAAGCAAAAAGCAAATTTTAGATATAACAGAACCTCGATACAGCTTGACAATAACAGGAATATTTACAGAACAGCAACGGTTGCAAGTGGACGGTATTGTAACCCTTCTAGAAAAATTGCTATCAAATCCTTACATAATTGTTCAAGGTAAAGATAATGACAATAAATCGGGTGGTTGAGGTTTATGATGATGTGGCGCCAATGTCTATTGATTTAACCACACATAATTTATTTGCTCCCGGCGCCTTTTTATTCTAAAGGTGATAAATGCCCAACAAGATTAGTTAGCTCATAACAGTTCAGTTGGGATACCGCAAGCGCCCGATAATTAAAATCTTATTTTGCATCAAAAATCACAAGCATAAGTTGTATCTATTATTTTCATTCCAGGGGCAAAGCATTGTCAAATGAGGGTAAACCAACAAATTGGTTATTGTAAAATAACATATTTAAAGTAGTGCAGAATACCAACACTTAGACCAAAACGGTGCCTGTTATGTCGAAAACCTTATACAAAAGAACAGATTACTCGCTTGTCAACCTAATACAACGTATAGACATGGGTGATATTGGATTACCAGATATTCAACGTCCGTTCGTTTGGGAGGCAGCAAAGGTTAGAGATCTGTTCGACTCAATGTATAGAGGGTTCCCTGCTGGCTACCTACTGTTTTGGGAAAACGCCCATTCAAACAACAGTCGTCAAATTGGCTCAAACCCAAAATCAAAAATTTCTCTTTTATTAATTGTTGATGGGCAACAACGATTAACTTCGCTATACGCAGTTCTGAAAGGGCGCCGATATTGACGTTCATACTTCAAGGAAACAATCATTCAAATAGCGTTTCGTCCCACAGACTCTACATTTGCTGTTGAGTCGCGCAGCAGTACAAAAAAACCCTGAGTTTATACCTAATATCTCTATATTGTGGTCAAACTCTACTGATATGTTTGAATTGGTAGATTCTTACCTCGAACGTTTGTAAAAAGCGCTCCGGTCTGTAATGACTCCTGAATACGCATGAATGGATGATACTACTTGATACTTGCTTGCTTTTGCTTTTGCTGCGCGCTTATTTCTGCCTACGCTTCAACGCCACTACACACATTGCACTAACAGCCAAAATACCCCACGTTGCCTTATGTTCGGGGACAGAAGTCGGACTGTTAAGAGTGGCAACGTAGATGCTTTGCGAACCATCGACAAAGTTGGTTTTGAAGGCTATTTGATTACCACTCTTACCTTCACGTCCAAAAAATAATGAATTAATAGTCAAGCCATTTAAAGAATCGTTGGTATCAATAACTTTTGTTAGTGTTCCACCAATAGTGGTGTAGATGCCTTGACTTCTTGTTGTGTCAGTACTTAAAAAAGCTATACTTCCGTTATTGATTGAAAGATTACTGAAGCTAGCAAAGTTTCCTGTTCTGGATGGTATGGAAGTATTGGTATCGGCAATTACTGAGAGTGTTCCACCATTGTTGGTATAAATACCTTGAGTTGAATTTCCAATGCCTACAAATGCTACACCTGCATCATCTAGGTCAAGATCACCGAAATTGGTAAAGTTTTCATTGCTAAAAGGAATTGGTGTATTGGTGTCAGCAACGGAGTTAAGTGAATTACCATCATTGATGTAAACACCTCTCAGACTCGCTGCAAAGCTTGTAAAAGCTACACTCCCATTATTTAGAGAAGGCGCACCAAAAAAGGTGAAATTTCCTTGTCCGTCTGGAATAGGTGTATTACGATTGGCAATTACGCTTAGTACACCATTGTTTACGTAAATATCTGTTTGAAATTGTGGTTGGGCATTTGCTCCAACACCTTTAAATGCTACAATTCCATTATTTAATGAAGGCTGTTGCACATAGATAAATCTTCCTTGACCGTCAGGAGTTATTGTATTGCGATCAACAACCACATTCAATGAACCACCAGCATTGGTGTAAATACCTGTAGTTTCATCAGCCGGCAGTGTAACGGCATAAAATGCCACATTTCCATTGTTAAAGGAAATATCACCAAAATTACGAAAGTTTCCGATCCCGTTAGGAACAGGTGTATTGCGATCCGCAACTACGTTCAATGAACCACCAATATTAGTATAAATACCTGGTGTAGTTGATGGTGATGAACCGCCCAAAAACGCTACATTACCATTGTCAAGCGATGGAACACCGAAAAGGGTGAAGTTTTCCTTATCACCTGGTACGAGGGTGTTGGTATCAACAACTTTGGTAAAACTAAAACTAGCAGCAACAGCTTTACCACTCACTAGCAAGCATAAAGACAAGCTAAAAGCTATCCCACTTATGAAAGCGTAATAACGAGTGCGCCTTGCTGTTGTCGTCTGAGTGTGTCTTGTTAAATTTCGCATTGCAGCTACCTCAAAAACGAACTCGGTGGAACGAACTGTGGAGCGTCAAAAAACTTCACTCTCCTGATTCACGTTAGAGTGCTTATGCGTTCCTAGTTGCAATCGTACTAAACAACAGTAAATAAGAAGTAAATTTTCTTTAAATTACGCAAGTGTTACATCTATATACTTTGCCAGAGAAAAAATTAATGCTTGAAAAAGCTATATTAAATATATTGCAATATTTTATACATATCAATTATTAAGTTAAGCGTAAAGCTTAGAAATATTGCTTACTTTAGGCTACCAACAAAAGCTTTAATGACCGTAATAACATCATGTGACACATAAGACAATCATAATATGATTTTTTTTAACTTGAATTGTGTTAAATTAGTAGATTCTAGTTTTGTCAACAGTAAAAATTAGTTCTGAGCATTCCTAACAATTACTACATGCATCGCTGTTAAAATCCTTCACAACTCCTTAAAAGCTTACATGAGCTTAAATTAAAGATTTTATAAAGCTGACATAATCAGTAATATCACGTAAATAAAATTGACTAATTAAGCGTGATTTAAGACACTAAAGTCATAGAGTTAATACTGAGATAAATTGGTATATTTGTGACAGCATATCTAAAACGCTTAATCTTTAGATGATGCAAAGAGATATTAACAAGCTTAATTTTTTATAGTTGTGATGTTTTAGATACAATAATGTTTGCTAGTTAGTCTATCTTCCGTTAGTATAGAGAAGCGACCTACTGTTAGTGTCTGTCCAAAGAATCTGTCTAATGATAGATGATTAAAATGAAATGGGCAGATAGACAAATTGGCTATCACTTACCTTATTACTGTAAGTGGTAGCCAATTTGTTTTTGAAAAATAGACAATTTAATAACCTAAGCTATACTAAATTATCGAGCTTGAAATTTTAAGTTTTAAGCTTGATGCCTAAAATAAGAGCTTTGGATAGACACTAACAGTAGGTCGCGCTCTGTCTGGTTGTTTTGTCCTCAGTTCATAATTTTGGGCTTGTTCCATAATTTTGAATTGTAGAGGAAAAGTAAATGAGAACTAAGACAGCAGCTATTTTGGCTCTAATAGCCATCTTAGGCACGGCCGCCTTATGTCAGGTTCCAATTCGGATCAATTTGGGCAATAATATCGTAGTCGAATTAAATCCGCCACCAAACTGCAAAATTGAACCCTTCCTACCAGATAAGCAGGAAGTTTTGATAGCTCAATTAGGTGAGTAAGATTTTACTGCTATTGATAAGGGGTAAACATAGCAGTGAAGTTGAAAGGTAAATTCTTGAGAATCCCAAATTGTAAAGTTGTATATAACTAAAAAGCATAGATTGAAGTAACAGATGGAATTTGACAGCTAAGTTGCGTCTTCTATAGCTATTTTTAGGAAGCGGCTTCAATAGTATAGGTGAGTTTATCAAGTTCTGATAAACTCACCTTCCTTGACGTTGAAATTAACTACTTTTTTATGGCATTAATAGTAGTTCACGCGCGCAGCAAAACAGCAGCAAGCGAAACTGTCAAACTAGTTGCTTTTATTCCATCCCCAGCAAGAAGGTTAAGCTCATCAGTCTCTTCAACCAACTGCCGCAAGAAACTTTCATCATCAAGTTTAGCCTTGGCGCCTTCAGTAAAATCGCGAAGCAATTTTTGAACACTTTTATGTGTTGCTTTCCACTGACCTAATTTCTTGAGTGTTTCTCGGACAGCTTTCTTATCCAAACCATTGGGTAAAACAGTCATTTTTTGAATACGATTTTGTACCCTAGTTATACGCTCAGATGTTGTGTTGATACCTTCATTACTATCTTCTTGTTGCAACCCACTTTGTAACTCTCGTTTATGCCCAACCAATAACTGGTATAAATTATTAGCATTATCGAGTAAATACTTAGTAGAGAAAATATCTCCTGCTTCTGGTGTTTTAGAAGCTGTGGCAATTGCTGTACCATACCCATCTTTATCCCCAGTTTGGTCATTCCAGAAGACAGTTTGAGTTTGGTTATCAATAGCTTCGCCATTGGGTCCATAATATTTAACTGTCATTGCTACTAAACCAGTCGGTTCATTATTACCAGTCCGGCGCCCTAATGTTATCGGGTTAGCTTGATAATCATCACCCAACTCTTTGACTAATTTACTTAGCTCCTCACTATATAAAATCTCAGTTTGACTATATACACTAGTACTAGTTTCTTGCTTCTTGTAAACCTCCTCCTGTAAATTACCCTGTTCCAATTTGCGCGCTTTGACCAAACTGTTGATAAAGTCGATGTAACCAGGCAGAACCTCAGAGTCAAATAATGTATCCCCATAAATTGAGGCGCCTAAATTTTTAACATCAGTGATGGTAGGAATTTGTCCTTCCTCGTTTGCGAGTTCTCCGACGAGTTTCTTGTTTAAATTAGCCAGCCGGGAAGCTTGACGTAATAACTGACTTTCACTGTTCGCGTAGTAAATGTAAATATTTTCACACTTATGAGCTTTGGGACGGTCGATTCTACCAATACGTTGTTCGAGAATCATCGGGTTCCACGGTAAGTCTATGTTAATTATATAATCAGCATCTTGAAGATTTTGACCAACCGAAAGAGTTTCAGAACCAATTAGTACAGATATTTCTTCGCTGCTAGTTGGACGGTCTACAGGCTTTTTACAGCTAGCGACTGGTGCAAATAATCGGAAAACCTGCGCGCGCTTAACTCCAGTACGATGATTACTTCCCTTGTAGATATTATGAGGAGCAACAGTAATAGCAGTAGTTGAATTATTAGGGTAGTAGTTTTTAGTGTTACCGATTGCCATACCAATACCTTTGGCGGCGATAACTCCATCTCGACGCATGTAGTTGTAATAGTCAATAACCGTATCAGAGAAGGTAGAAATTAATAGCACCTTATGGCCAAGAGCTATAAGTTCTTTTACTTTGTTGGTAACTTCTTCACGCTTGTGGTCGCGTATAAACTCACCAGCAAGTAAATTTTGAACTTGGTCTAACTGCTGTAAATCACCCTCACAGTCAGAGAGGATACGATTATATATATGTTGTGCTTGCTCAGGGTTATCTCGAAGTGCGTCGGTGTAATTATTAATCAAGGTTCGTAACTGCTGGCGCCGTTGTTGCCCTTCTTGCTCTTCGTCGTTTTCGTCTTCCTCTTCTTCCTCATAATCTTCGTCCCATGCTTCCCGGTCGTCTTGCTCAAACAATGTAGGTTGATTTTTAGGAAGTGATTCAAATTTATAGTGGATGAGAAGAAACTGTTTTAAGCCATCAGCATCAGGAGTTACTTGCTGCAAAAGGTTTTGTAATTCACGAATTCTATTACCAAAAGCCTTGATAGTACGTTGTAGCGCGTACATTGATGACTCCGCGCGCTGGAGGAACAGGCGCCGTTGGTTACGAAGTAATGACCGCTGTTCAACGTTTTCTCTTAAATAACGAATTGGGTCAGCAAAAGGAATAAATAAACTGTCTTCAAATTGGGTAAATATTTGCTCTAATGCTTCTTCGGTACTGTCTTCAAATGGTACTGGTAGCCATTCGGCAACACGTTTAGCGTATAAATTCATATCTGGTGTAGCTTCCCGCAGCATTTGACGGGTACGTTGAAGGAAAAGCTCTTTGTAAACACGCCTAAATATCTCAGTATTATCTGTAAAATTTTCTACTCCTATTTCCCGACTTTGAAACCAAGTTACTAATTCAGCAGGTAAATTTAACTGATTAAAACCTTCGGGACGGTTGAGGAAGGGAGACAATATATTATAGATATCCTCACGGCGGTTATTCCAAGGAGTAGCAGTCAACAGTAAGAAATAACGCTGTCTACCAGACTTTCTATCTTGCTCTTGAATTTGTAAGCAAGTTCGATGAATACGGTTTCTATAATTACGGATACCCTCGTGTGCTTCATCAAGGATGATAATATCGGCGCCACCATAACGATTAAACTCTGTAAGAAAATTACTTCCCTTACGACTCATCAAGTTTTTATTGTATAGTTCATAATTATTACTAGAAAAACCTAACTCAGCCATTTCTCGTTCCCAGTTATCATGCAACTTCTTCGCGGCGATGATAGCAACTTTGGCGCCGTTATTTTGTTCTCCGTATAATCGAGCTACAGTTGCTGCGAGTCTAGATTTTCCTAAACCTACCGAATCGGCACATACAGCGACACCAAAATCTTGCATTACTCGTAAACAATGCTGGGCGCCTGATTTTTGGTGTTCAAACAAGACACCATCGTAAACCAGCTTGTCTAAAATATCGCTGCTTTCTACCTGAAACTGATGCGGACGCTGTTGTGCTAACCAATATAGAAAATCGTTTGGCTTACCATAGCTGCCTTTCAAGATAATTTCAACAGCTTGTTTAAAACCAGCGATTTCTGGATATTCGGAAATCTCTAAAGTTGGAGTAACAGTAGGTGGCGCCGTGGGGGAGGTTATATAAGTACCGTCCTCGGTGGTAATTTGGAATTCGGTTAACGTTGTTGGTGGGTGATCAGGGTCAACGTTTACAGTAGCAGTAATACTTTCAGGTTCTTTGCTTTCGATTGTTACAGTTACTAAAGTATCGTCAGGGATGATAATATCCTCGACTTTATCAAGATTTTTACCCGTAATTTCTACTGTTGTAGTTTCACCTGGTGGTAGCTCTGGAGGTGAGATACTTTCGATAACAGGTTCGTTGAGTTGCTGGCGCCGTTCCTTCTCGGCAAGCACCTGTTCTAAAAATTCTTGGGTAAGGTCGAATGATAAATCTTCGCGTTCCCACTCGCTATCGAATTGACGGATGGCTTTAGCTATATCATCGCTATCTATTTTAGAATTCCATGAGAATGAGAATACCACACCCTCAGAATTTATGGATTTTGCCGCGCGCGTAAAGTTATCTGACCCTTCGTGGAGAATATGGTTGTCTAGTCCATCTGTAAATATCCCAGTTTTTTTGTGATAAATACCTCGACCACCTCGCATTTTAACAAGTTTAATTTCCAGCAAGCTTAATCTTACAAGCTCCGCCATAATTTGTGTACCTGTGAAGGCGCCGTCTTCTAAACCTTGTAAAAATTCACTTAAGGTACGACGCGCGTATTCAGCACGGTATTGAGGGTCATGCAGTTTAGCAAGTTCCTGAATGTCAGCATCCTTGGTAAACCCCTGCCAGTCCATAAGTAAGCGTATCTTACCTTCTGTGGAAACTATATTTTGTATGGGTTCTTCGTAGAGTTTAAGGACACCGTTATCGAAGTACGCTGTTGAACGTCGATAAAATTGAGTGCGTTGTAAGATTGAGCAAACAAAATTTTGATATTCTTCTAGTTCATCCGGTAAACTGAAGCGGCGCCCGTCTATTTGAATTTCTTTAAAACTGCCTGCAATTAATGATTTTTCTTCGGTAACACTTTCTTGATTAAGAAATGTTTCAATTATATGCAGTGAACTCGTTCGTAATGTGGTGGCGCCGGGTATGTCATTTTGTTTGATAGGAGTATATTCAAAAACCTTGGCATTTTTTGGGTCAATACGCAGTAATTTATAGGTAGCGTGTCTTTCATCTCTTCTAATAAAAGAGATAATGTTTTTAAGTAAGCTATCGGCATCACGATGTTTAAAAACAAGCCAATACTGATTATCAACACCCTTGATAGGGCTACCTTGAGGTAAGTAATAGGGGCGTTGTTTGCGTATTATATCTTGTATGGCTTGTTCAATCATGATACTTATTTTACCTCTTACAATGTAATTTGTACTTAAACTAGTGTCTATTGGATTGGGAAACCAGGGATAGCATCATCAATTTTCTTCATAAGTGCAATAGTTTCTTTGAGTGCAACAACAATACGTTGGTAGTGTTGAATATCTTCATCCGAGAGGCGCCTGCCCTTACGGTCTTTAAGCCACTTTTGACAGACTTGATAACCACCAACATAAAAGTTCCACACTTCTTCAGGTACTCCAGTAAACTTGTCTCCTAATTTGTTGATTGTGACGGCGCCATTACTGTATTTAGGGTGTCCAGGGTCAACCGCACAATTACCTTTAGATTCAACAAACTTGGTGATGTGGCTGTCTAACTCAGGTGATTTCATTAGGTGAAGTGCTACTAGTTCTTCACCATACTCTGCTAATTGGCAGAATAGTTCGTTGTTGCTGGTAAGTGGAACGCACGGGAAGTCTATTTTGAGAAATTCTGCGTAGCGCGCGCGGTAGGTGGGAGAGTGGAAAATTGCGTAGATATAGTAGAAGATGGCTTCAGGTATAGGGGTATATCCAAGTTTTGAGGTAATAGCATTAAAGAAATCACAAGATATGTTAGAGCGAACTGTTTCTTCTAGTTCTTTAGGGTTATTTGGATTGGGATAGATGTACAGTGCAAATAATTGTGCATTATCTAGCGACGAAATAATACACTTATCTGTTGGCTTATCAGTAACAAAAAAATTATCAAACTTTTGATTACGAGGTCTACGAACAGTTACTAATGCTAAATTATCACCTTGTATAAAATGTTGCATAAATTTTGTTCTGGCTCGTTCTAAGTGATGATTGTAGAGCAAACTACGCTTATCAAAAGGTCTATAATCTGCAAGAGTTGATTGAGTAATATCTTGACATTTTATTTGTAATTCCTCATCATTAAAAGCGACAAAATGCTCATCATTTCCTGTTGTTATGCCCATACTATTAATTGGGAATATGTCTTGAATTTTCCAATAATTATTGTATTCTGGAAGTAAAGTAGTGTTTTGTGGTATGAATAAATAGAATGGAGACTTTGGTTGTATTTTTATCCATGATGTAGAACTAATAGTATTATTTATTAAAAACTTATATTTTTCCTCTTTACTACCCCATAAGTGACAGTGGTAGTTTATTTTTTCATCACTTTTAATTCCAAACGTTATGCTGTTACCTTGCTGAATGTCAAAAACGTTGCTATCAAGCAATCCATTAGGTTGTTTTTCTTTCTTTTTAGTATTTCCATGTAAATCATATATAAATAATGAGTCAAAAGCATTGATTAGTTGTTGTCGCATTCCTTTAAAAGTTGGATTATCTAAAAAACCGTGGTTAGTAATAAAGCTTAATATTCCTTGACCTGTTTGTTCAATTTTCCACTGAGCAAAACGGATAAATTTGACATAATCATCTTGTAAGCCTTTAGGATTTTTTTCACCTAGTGACTGCCCATCAACTTGATAATAGTCACGGGTTAAAGAAGTTATCCACTCACCTGTATTTTCTGAATCATATGAGTACGGAGGATTACCAATTACTAACATAACTGGTTGATCACGCTTAATTACGACCGCTCGGTCTGACTCTTCTGAAATATATTCTCCTAGCAAAACTTCTGACTTGCGTTCTGGAGCATCTAAAGTATTAGATAATATAATTTCTAATCTCTTATCGCTTTCAAATGTATAACCAGTTTCTTCTAAAAAAAGACTTAACTTTAAATGGGCTATTGCATAAGGTGCCATTAATAGCTCAAACCCATATATTCGAGTTAATAAATGATTTTCGACATATTTAGACCAAGAAATATTACCTACTTTTGACTTAAATAATGGTTGATAGTCAATATTGTGAAATCGTTCATAAATTAAACGAAATATGTAAAGTAAAAAACTTCCGGTTCCACATGCGGGTTCAAGAATTTCAACTTCCGGGTCAGCTAATCCTAAAGGCTTACCAAACTTTTCTACTAACAGAGTATCAACAGAACGCACCATATAAGAAACCACTGGTTCAGGAGTATAGTAAACTCCTCGACGTTCACGCATTTGTGGTTTGTATGCAGCTAAGAAGTCCTCATAAAATCTGATAACAATGTCTTCCTGATTCATTTTCATTTGAAAATCAGACAAGATAAAATTCATTTTTGCGGCACGTAGAATACTGAAAATATCAGCAATGGCGGCAATCAGTTCTTCACCCAACTCATCGGTACTTTGCTCTGATACATCTCTAAATAGCTGGCGTAGAAGAGGATTAGTTTCTGGAAGCTGTTTCCAAGCATCTTGACGGTTAAAATCAGTTTCTTTATTTTTACTATTTTTATTGTCTTTTATATAGCTGAACACTCTAGCAGTGAATAACCCATAGGCTATTGTTTGGGCGTAGATATCAGCAAAGCTGTAGTCCTTTTCATTGTCGGACGTTAACTGTAGTGTAGGTAGTAATTCTTTTTGAAAACTCTTAAGCAAACTATGAAGATACCCATCTTTTCCTTCCGCACGGTAAACCTTTGGAATAGCTTGTTCAATACGACGTGCAGCTTCAGCAAGCGCGCGGGCAAGTTCACTAGCTGTCTTAACTGGCTCGTAAAATACCCAATCAACCTGGGGAACTAAACATACTGCTCTTTCAGCAATAGGTAACTTACCTTGTCTAAGCTTTTCAAGGCGCCCGATTAACTGGTTATCGTTCCACTCGAAAGTTTGAATTTGACGCTGACGCAAGCCACCTTCAGTAGGCAACACCAATGGAATACGACCAATACCTCCTTTAGTAGGAAGTAGAAGATACATTACAGGTTGATTAACAATATCTTCTCTACTGGAATAGTGCCCGTAGATTTCTTGTTTTTTCTCTCGTGTTAATAACTGTTTAATTTGAGTATCAGTAGCATCGTTCAGTTCTTCTAAGAAACCTACAGCAATTGGGCATGTTTCTAATGCTTCGTCCTCGTCGTCACCTGGACGTAAATACCAAAAATTACCGCTTTGTGGGTCACGCTGTGCAACTGGATATCCTAATAACTCTTTTAATACTGCAATACGATTTTTCTCATTTCCAGTTGCAAGCGCACGCAAATTCTCCTTGGTGAAAGTCATAAAATACAAGCCTTATAGATATTACAAAATAATTAATAGTGTCAACTATGCAGCACAACATGTCTGCAATCTGTAACGAAGCAGAATCTAAAAATATACGTTCACAACTAATAATGCTCACAACAATACGTCTAATGCTGCTAAACATTAGTTGGAAAGAGTAACTATAACTTTTCGCCAAATTTTAATAGGGAATTTTTTAGGACACTAAGTATTTATCAAGTAATTCTTTTCCACTGGCGCCAAGCTCAAGAAGTTTTTGTTCTATAAGCTTAAATGCCATAGGCGATGGTGTGGAATGCCCGTTTTCCCAGCGGTTCACGGTGGGATAAGTGACTCCTACAGATGCGGCGAACTGCTCTTGCGTTAGTTCGCACAGAAGACGCAATTCACGAATCAATTGCCCAACTTCTGGTTGTTTATTTATTAACTTGTGCTTCATTTAACTCTCCACAAAAGGATGTAGTGGGTCGTTAGTGCAAGGTATATTCTTTGATATATCGAACATTATATTAGCAGCAGAATTTTACGCCATCCGGAATAACCGAAGATATTTGTTGGCGCCTTAATAGTGCTGATGTTTCTTATTCAAACATTTATCCCCTGTAAGTTTGAATCGAAAAGCTTATAGCAGTACAGTTTTGTACACTAAATTAAACTTTATTGGTGGTTACTACTAAGTAATTTCAGTAAAGGTAAAATCACTTAGATAACTTGTAATTTTTGCTAAATAATCAGTGATGATTACTTTGATTATTTAGTTTAAATTTGGGCAAATATCTCCCAGTTATGATAGGTGAGCTTACGTAAAACGTAAAGTATCGTAAGCAAGTTGCACACCAGCAATTGGCAATTGCCGCTCTATCAAACTAGCTAAAACTCAGCAAATATGCTAAGTTTTCGCAAGCTGGTTGATTATATAGAGTGATATGTCACTTGATATGTTTACAGTCTAGTGGAAATTCTGAGATTAACTAGTTTTATTAACTACCTTTAGTCAAGTAATTTTTAATACCAAATATTTGTACTAATACTATACAGGCGCCTCATCTATAAAAGCATAGCAAGCGATATGTAGCTGCTCTTGAGGTTACTGAAAATATATTTCGTTAGAGAAAAGTTGATTATTGTTCTCTGAAGATAAAACCGATAAATTCTTCCGGCGCCGTCAAATAGTTCTAAAGCTTCGATGGCTCGTCTTATTTCATGACAGGCGCCTATATATAGGTCTTCCATTCTCTCTCCCTGTAGATGTTTACCTAGTACAGGCGCCACTTCCTGTTATAAACGGCTTACACTCATAGACAGGCGCCTTCAAACAATCATGATATATATAGATATACATCGTCTTCACTTAAATTATTGAGTGTTTATCAAAGATACTTTACAGCCCGCACGCTTGAAATTAACGTGCGAAAGTACTAATTAATTGTTATCAAGTGATGTTGAGGCTTCGGTTGCTGCTTTTGCCCTGACGAGGCACCCATATTATATACAGACACGCATTTTCCGAGTTGCGCTCTTCTATACGCTCGTAGTTTAAGAAGCTGGTTGCTAAAGGGGTGTTGAAAAAGGCGCTGGAGCTTAAAGATTATTTTAAATGCTACTGAAATAATCAATACTGGCTCTAAATCAAGCATTGCTAGCTAGATACAAGAAGTTTAGTTTAACCTTTTTAATCTTGCCAATCTGTAACCCAAATAGTTATATTGAAAACGCCTGTACAAATGTGTGCAGGGAATGTTACTTATCTTGGTGACGATGACAATGCGCGGTGAGTGCTGAGTGATCCTAATCCAGAATAGCATACTTTGATTATTACTTATTTGACGGGCGCCTCTAAGGATTATCCAAAGAAGCGGTTGATTAGCGTGCGCTAAAGGTGTTGGGTTATAAAAACTCAAAACGATGTCGTCAGTCTTGCCTTTAGCTTTGTGAAATAACAACTTATCTATGAAGCTATAAGCGGAGTATTTTTATTGCTCCGCTCATGCTTTAGTTTGCACTTACTACTCATCTACTCAAAAGTACAAATTACGTTAGTTTTATCTAAAAGTTTTTTGTAATGATTTTTATCATTTAATATTATGATTTTCTTTCTAAGCTATGATGTCTAATTCCAATAATAATTTAAAAAAATGGTTAAAACCTCGTGGCTATATTCATTTTGATAATAAAAGGTCTTTAAAATTCGCTCAAAAGTATGTCCAAGATTTAGAAAATATAAAAAAACATTCCTTCTTACCTTTTCTGAAATATATCAAAATAAAATCTAGTTATTTAGCCAATGAGAATAAAACAAAGTCAAAAGAAAGACCAATAATGTATGCTAGCCACCTAGACTCTCACATTTACTCTTGGTACTCGCATCAACTTAGTCAGCATTATGAAAAATTTATTCAAAATAACGGTATTGCTGAGTGTGTTTTAGCTTATCGAAGTTTAGGTAAATGTAATATTGATTTTTCTAAAGAAGTATTCGATGAAATTGTTTGTAAGGCGCCTTGTACAGTATTGACTTTTGATATATCTGGTTTCTTTGACAACATTGACCATAAAATATTGAAACAAGCTTGGTGCAACATTCTTGGAGTTACAGAATTACCTTTAGACCACTATAAAGTTTATAAATCTATTACTAAGTATTCATACGTAAATTTAGATTCTGTTTTCAAAGAGTTACAAATAGATAGAGAACAACTAAAAGAAAAGAAACGTATTTGTTCGTTTCAAGAATTTCGAGAGCGTGTGAGAGGAAAAGGACTAGTTCAAACGAATAAACTAAATTATGGTATTCCACAAGGCTCTCCAATTAGCGCTGTGTTATCTAATATTTTCCTTATTCACTTTGATGAGCTAATGCAAAAACATGCAAATCAAATAAATGGTGTATATAGAAGATATTGTGACGATATTCTTTGGATATGTCCTAACGACGATGTAGAAATTATTAAAAGTTTAGTAATTAAAGAAATATACACAATGGGAGGACAACTGACTATCAATGATAAAAAAACAGAAATTAGTGTATTTAAGATAGATAATGACAAATTGATAGGAACACCTGCTTTACAATACCTAGGTTTTACGTTTGATGGTCAACGTCGCTTAATACGCTCTCAAACAGTTGGTAGATATTGTAGAAGAATGAAAACAGCAGTTAGATTTGCAGGAGTAGCAGCCTTAAATGCAGGATATTCACAACTTTATCGCAAATCTATCTATAGAAAATATAGCCACTTAGGTAATAACAATTTTATTAGATATGCTAATAGGTCTGCCGAAATTATGGCATCGAAAGAGATTCGTCGCCAGATACGCCGTCATTGGAAAAATCTTCACAAGGAAATCGAAAGAATAAATTTAAAGTAGAATAGCTTTCAATTACTAAATTCGACAACGAACCTGTCTTATTCTCTTATTTCATTACAGGCGCCCACTATATATAGATACACCTCTCCAAATTATGATACATAAGCACTAAATACAGGCGCCCACTCATGACACGCGCCCACTCCCCCAACGCTACAGATGCTTTTTATACTCTTCCTCAGCTTCCTCCAACACCTGATAAGCTTCATGACAAGCATTGTGCTTTTGCATAAACTCTTTTAAGGTTTCTGGTGTCTCTCCTTCCCAAATTTCCTCATAGTCTGTGCTAAACCTAGCTCTACGAAGGTCTGTAGCGTCCTTGTATAAATCACCTATCGGTGTGTCTTGTCCCTTGTGGTAAGTTCTTAAATACTCCCTAAAACTCGGCATATTTAACCCCCTTGAATATTTATAAGTGTAGCAGGGCTTATAAATACCAAGTACTTGTCGCACGCACGACACTCTGTTGAAGGCGCCACTCGTTGCAGGAAGTTATCGCTTTTCAGGATAACCTCGCTTAGAATGAGGCGCCTATCTATATAAATACATGGGTACTGAATTATAGGCGCCTGAAGTTGTCACAAAACGTGACAACTTAACTACAACCCTTTGCTCTCATGCGTAAAGCAGTTACCAAGTGCTTACAGAGTTAGTGTAATATCCAAGATTGATTATTCGTGAATTGTGCCGTCTGGCATAGTGGCACCTGTAAGTTTGGCGCCTTCTAAATTAGCTCCAGTTAAATTTGCATCTTTGAGATTAGCTTTTTTTAAATAAGCATTTCTCAAATCGGCGCCGCGTAAATCAGCTTTAGATAAATTAGCTTCACTTAGCTTTGCATCTCTGAAGATACTTCCACATAAATTTGACATGCTTAGATTGGCGCCGATAAGTGAAACCTGAGACAAATCAACGCCTGCTAAGTTTGATTCGCTTAAGTTTACATTGTTAAAATTAGTGTTGGAATTAAATAGTGAATGCCTCAACTTTGTATTTTTTAAATTTGTTCCTGATAAATTAGCATAACTAAAATTTACTTGAGTTATATTTGAATTATTAAGATTAGAACCAGATAAATTAGCATAAGACATGTTAGCTTGCTTTAAATTAGTTTTAGATAAATTACTTCCAGTTAATTCAGCACGTGTAAAATCTGTTTCTACCAAGTCTGCTGATTGCAAATTGGCACCTAGAAGATTTGCATTTTTAAGATTTGCTTGGTTTAAATTTGATTCACTCAAATTAGCTTGAATAAGTTGTGCTTTTTCAAGATTTGCTTGTTTTAAATTAGCTTTACTCAAATTAGCTGCACTTAAATTCGTTCCTTCTAAATGGCTAAAGTTTAAATTTACTTCTTGCAGATCAGCACCAGCTAGATTAACTTTTTTTAAATAACTAAATGCTAAATCTGCTTTTTTTAACATCACATTAGGTGCAATTAAATAAGCACCTGAACTAGCAATATCAAAATCATTTGGAAAAATAGTAGTTTCATCATATAAACTGCCTTGTAAATTTGCTCTGTATAAATTAGCATTTTCTAAATTTGCTTTTATCATAAATGCTTTGCTTAAATTAGCATTTTGTAAATTAGCTCCTTTTAAGTTTGCATTATTTAAATTTGTATAACTTAAATCTGCTTGATTTAAATTAGCTTGGCTTAAATTAGCTTTATCTAAACCTGCATGACTTAAATCAGCCTTTGTTAAATTAGCTTGACTCAAAATTTCGTTATTCCAACCACCTCCTGTGAGTTTGGCGCCAGTTAAATTAGCTTTTGTCAAATTAACATTTTCAGGGCTTTGACTTGTCAAATCTGCTCCTGCTAAGTTAATTCCTGTAAAATCTCTTTCCCCTTGTTCATGTCGTCTCCAAAATTCATCTGCATCAACAAGCCTATACTCAATTGGTATTTCAGATGTGTAGATTTTATCTAGCAACCACATCATTCTTTCAAGTTTAAATTCAAAATCACTAAACTTCCTATCAAACTGTTCCGGCGCCTCAACACTATCAGTTTTAATATTCTCGATTACTATAATATCAGCATCATTAGTAACTAAAATCTTTTCTGATTGAATTTCCTCGCTTGCTGTAATACCAACACTCTCTTCTACCAATACATTGATACTCTCGTCGATAGGTTTCGACTCAACCTCACAATTATCTACTACACAAGATTTTTGGTTAAAGCATTCCTCTAACTGCGACACTCGTGCAGTAAGGTGTAAAATTGTCTCCTGCATTTTCTCTACCTGTCCCACCTCTCTCCGACTTTGAAACTCTTGCTTTAACTCGTCAAAATAGCGCTTCAGCCAAATAGTGTTTTGTTTCCAAGTATTTTGCTCTGCTTCAAGAGTATGCAGTGTAGAAATGACAGAGGATAAATTTGACTCAGAATTCGAGATATTCATAAATGCTTATAAAAATGGGTGTTGTAAAAGGTTAAGGCTCGTACCATATATTTAATTTGCCCGTACCAGCATCAAAACTAACAGCCAGTAAGGCGCCACTCCTATGAAACGAGAGAGCGAGTTAACTACTCTTAACTATTGCGCTTGCAAGTTTGCTCTATAAAGGTGCCTGAAAAAGTAGTACCAATACTCTATTGATACGTCGGCACCGTCCAAGATTATCCGTGAATAAACAAGTAAACTTATTTGATATGGAATAACTTTGCAAGGCCGTTTCTTATTACTAACTCTCCGCTTCTAAGATTGAAACTTCCATAAAGCACCAGTTTTCAATGAGCTAAAATCACTTTCACGGGCTGAGAACCTTTATCCTGCGTCGGCGCCGTTCACAGGTAACTCTTGACTATTGCGCTACAAATGTTCGCCTCATTTGAATAAAGCTGCTTTATTCTAGTACAGGCGCCGTACCCCTGTTTGAGTTTCACATGTGAAAATAAGGATAAACTGCTGTAGTGCGCGCTTCTCTTGGTGCCGTGCGTGAATCGATTCACAGAGGTTCCAGTTTCTTGTCTAGCTCAACAGGTAGGCGCCATAGTACTAACTTTTATTCGCTGCGAATTTTTTAGCTCCTAAAATATTGCTAATATGCGGTATGTTGACCATTTCCCGCAACCATTATATTGTAACGGCGCCGTTTGTTGTTGGATATGGCGCCGAAATTCCGTTTAGTGGTGTGAAACCGTGAGCAATGCTTTAAACCCGTATTTCTGGAATACACTTACTGTTTCTGCGAGAGCGTGCATATAATACTCACCCTTGATAACTAGCTTTAATCTTGGTAAAGGCGCCTGCAAACTCTTTTGTTGAAATAACTTGCTGTAGTTTCGCTCAGGTGCCAGACAGCTAGTTTTTCAATCGTCATGCGCGCGGGGTTTCACAGGAAGACGTATTTGAATTATAATCAAGGTTACAGTTTTTTTCGTTAAGGAAATCTTTCCATAACGAGGTTTTGTGGTTAACACCCTGTGAAAACTTTTCACTTTCTTTGCAAGGCATTCCGGCAGCGAACACTTGTTTTGAATGTTCTATCCACTGTCGTCTACCCGACACATCATGATGTTGCAAGGCACTCCGGCAGCAAAACCGTTTTTAATTTAAAAATGACTTTTACAGGTGTATCTCAGGGATACACTTAAGCCGAAGCCCCAAAGCTTATCAAGCTATTTTACAGGTTAATGGATGCAGAGCGTTTAGTTAGTGTATCGTTCCTGCAACTAGACTGAAGCACAATAAAAACTTAAGAATGCACAACTAGTCTTAAAGTTATAAACTTATCCACGTTATAGATATTAAACTGAGTTCAATATGCCAAAGTTAGTCAAATTATGATATCAGTTTAGTATGTCTAATCTGACATACAATTAATTTAATAAATTTACATGACCCTTGCCTATAATCTGTTTCGCAATTAATATACATTAATAAATATAATAAAATGCTAATATTTTTTATAAAACTGTACATCAATACTACTTAAATAAGTTTATCTTATGTCTATTTTTGCAAAATTTTAACACATATGTGTTGAGACATGTAATTACGTTTTTAATATATACTAGTGGTGATTAACATCAGGAGCTAATATTTGCAAGAAATTCAAGATATTTTCTATTTGCCTTATATAAGATGTTAGCAACTGTTTTAGCCTAATAAGATAGCTTTTTACTTATTAGGAATATGTATGTAAAATCCTTTGGACAACTCGAAAATCTTACTAACAGGGCTGTATACTTAGATAAGTGTGTTAGTCGCTTGACTATCTTGCATTTAGTATGCAATCGCCAAAGCTTTTAAAAATAGCTGTAATAAGGTGAGTGAGATAATCGTAATTTAGACAGGCGCCAACTACACTGTTTAATAGCTAGCAAACGGGCATAAACAAAATAGCCCAACGCCAAACTAGCTAGGCATCGAGCTTGTGCATCTACCAACACTGACGCCAATCAGTGATGAAGACTTTTATTTGAACTTAATTCTATTATACCTAATGATTTCGCAAAATATAGCAGTTGGAACCTCTATCGGCGTTCCAGCAACATCCGATGTTGTCAATCCTCAAGTAGGACAGGCGCCGATACCCGCAGGGTACATAACAGAAATTTCACTGCTGGTTACAGCGTTTGCTTCACTAGTATCAGCGTTAAAGAAAGATTCTGATGACAACGATGATGACAATAAGAAGAAAAAAGGTTCTGATGACAAGGATGGTGATAATAAAAGTGATTAACGCTCTACAAATCGTATAGCAAGCACGCGCGCTTAAATATGGGCGCCATCGATACTATAAGGGATAAAATTTAACCCCCCAACCCACCTTAATAAATACCTAGATGTTTAAGTATCTAGGTATTTACTGACAGGCGCTGTATCTTACACTAACTGAACGAATTACTATCTGAGCCGCTGTCCTCCCAACTGAGTACATTAAGCACTTCGTTGTACCATCAGCTATGACAAAAGCGTCTTGCCTGTAAAAAGTGGAAAAGCACCTCCCCAAAGCCAAATTGCTTTACTGGCGCCACTTACAAATACTCAGGCGCCCTTCAACATTCGGGTTTTGCTTGGGAATGCGAATTTCCTGTAATAATTCAATCCAAATAGCCTGGGTCGGTTGCATAAACCTCTACTAAAGTTTTACCTTTGCGGCTCGAATTGTAACTGCCTTCCCAATTACTTATTGCAGTTCTCGTTTTTTGAATCATCTCTTGGATTGTTTCGGTTTCGCCAATTTCATAAAGACTAATCAAACTATTCTCAATAGTAAAGATTTGCTGAATTGTTGCATCCGCGAGCAAATTGCCTTGTAAATCTCTGACGATTTGATGAACGGTAACGATATTTCGGTTGTTTTCATCTGTCTCGAATTTTAAGGTTTCAAGCTGCACTTGAATAACCTTATATTGATTAGTCCAGTATTCGCGCACCGCGTCGCGTCCATAAACGAAACCGCCTTCCACCCCGTTTGCCCATTTCACGTCTGGGTGCATCACCGAGATGATTGTTTCAATCTCGCCTTTGTTGAAGGCTTCGTATAAATATTGCAGAAACTGCTGATTCTCCGTCATAGTCAATACTTCAGGTAATTTTTGTTGCAACCATTAATACCAGTTGGTTTGGTAGTTCATGGTTGTTGTTCGACTCATAGATATAATTAAGCAAATGCTTAAATAAAGCATACTTAAGCATTTGCTTAATTGTCAAGCTAGATGCCCGGTCAGTTGCATAAACTTCTACTAAAGTTTTACCGTTGTACTTCCCGAAAGCGAGTGTAAGGATTTTTTAATAAAATCTATTGAAATAAAAATTCATAATAAGACTTTCGCAGGCGCCTGTTTACTCAATATATTAGTACTTATTTACTTTAATATTGAAGCTTGATTGCTGTTCTATAGCAGGCGCCACTCCAGAACTTCAATACATACTTTATGTATTTTCCCGGATTAAAGAGTCATCCCTTCGTAACTAATGTTAGTGTAGGCTAGTTATAATATTTTTATACTAATTGTGTTCCCGCTCTTCAATCACTTAGGTTCGCTTTCAGGCGCAATTTATAATTCATAATTTAAATAGAAATCCTTTAAAACAATGGTACTACCTAATAATCCTAGTAGTAA
Organism: Calothrix sp. NIES-4105; assembly: GCF_002368415.1. Taxonomy (GTDB): domain Bacteria; phylum Cyanobacteriota; class Cyanobacteriia; order Cyanobacteriales; family Nostocaceae; genus Dulcicalothrix. The sequence goes on along the minus strand of NZ_AP018292.1, from coordinate 194,386 downwards.
GCGTGAGCAGGAGATTCAAGCATTTTTAAAGATTCTTGACATATCAGGTTTAGATAAAGAACTGATAGAAATTAGTTTGATGCATCCGTCATATTTATATGAATCAAATATCGATAGAGAGAAAAAGGATTTACAAGAAAAAGAGTACAGGCGCCTAGCTCACTTAGGCGATGCCATAATTGGCGCCATTATTACTGATTATTTATATGAACAATATCCAAAGCTAGCAAAAGGTGAATTAACTCAAGTCAAACAATTACTTGTGGATAAAGTTCAGTTATCTGAGTTTGCAGAACAATTAAGCTTAGATAAATTTTGTTTATTGGGTAAAAGTTTGCAAGGCAAAAGTATCAGCGAGCAAGAAAACCTTTTTGCAGAAATGTTTGAAGCTGCATTTGGTGCAATTTATTTAGGATTAAAGCGTGATTTCTCTTCTTCTAAGTCATGGCTAATTGAACGCTTTATTATGGAGGTAGCAGATGAAATTCTTTTTGATGACAACGAAACAGATGATAATTTAGATGAATTTTACAGTGATGAATTTGTTGTAACTACTAGACAGTACCTAGACATGATTGGTAGCTTCGACTTTCCTAACTATGGATGGGCGCCGGGTGATGATGACTAATGTCGGTAAGGTTCCTATGCTGGTAAAGTAGGTGCCAATCTTATAAATACTCAAATACCTAAATATCTAAGTACTTATGGATAGGTACCATTGTTACAGCTAATTATCTGTTTTTATAAAAACTAACTACCTCATATCGAACTATTCAAGCTTGCACTCAAAGTACTTTCTGACTTCCATAGCAGGCGCCGCATCTAAACGAAGGCATTCTTGCCAACTACGAAATTATTGGTATTCCTGATTACATCAACAAAAAAACAGGCACCACGAGCGAGTAAATAATTATTGGTACAAAGTAAATATCCTCTATACAATAAAGTAATTCCGTGACTATTCTCAATAATTTCTTAACTAAACTGTGTCAATATGGCAAGAAAGAAGATAACGAAGTCCCCTGAACCCAAGGCATCAGCTAAAAAAGCGCTCACAAGTAAACCCTCAGAAAGTGAGGCGCCTTTTTCCCAAAAAGTAAAACAAATTAAGTCCAAAGTTGAGGAGGCGCCAGCTAAAAAAGCTAAAAAAATTGAGGTTCTAGAGGGTAAGGCATTAACTGATAAAGTTAAAGAAATGCCAAATAGCAGTAAAGAAGAAAAAGCTAAAGCCTGTGGATACTATAGCGTCACCAAAGATGGCGTAGAGCGAGTTAACATGATGAAATTTCTCAATGCTCTACTTGATGCAGAAGAGATATCATTTGATACCCCCTCGGACAAGAATAGTCGTGGACGTAGTGCTAGCTACCGAATTGCAGTGCAGTCTAACGGCTCTTTGCTAATAGGTTCTACTTATACAAAACAATTGGGCTTAAAACCAGGGGATGAATTTTCCCTCAAGATAGGTAGAATGAACATCAAGTTAACAGCAATTTCAGAGGAAGAAAATCAAGACGAAATCGCTGCTTAATAGCATTAATGGCGCCAATCTTATAAATACGCGCGAGACTTAAACATCTAGGTACTTATAAATAGGCGCCGTTTATCAATTTTAAAGTCCAGTAAAAGCTAAAACGTCGTTCTTGGTTGTCCTTGTCCATCATGCCAACCCTTCCGATGACCTCGCATATATTCAGTTTCCTGTCCCGGATAGTTTTCTGGATGTGCTGTTGAACCGCTAAAACCATCGCGATGTCCCGCTTGATAGGCAAAAGATTCTTGTTGATTAAAGTTTAGAGCATTACTCGAACTAACATAGGCCAATGCTCCAATGAAGAATCCGCTTAAAGCTAGTATAGCGATGAGTTGAATGTATTCAGCGTTCTGTCCCGAATTGTTTTCTCTCCGTACTGTCGAACCGCTAAAACTATCGCGATGTCCCGCTCGATCTACATAAGATTCTTGTGGACTGGAGTTTAGAGCATTACTCGAACCAGCAAAGGCAAATGTTCCAATCAAGAATGTGCTTAAAGCTAGTGTAGCTGCGATGACTTTGTTCTTCATAATATTAAGTTTCATTTGTAGTTAATAATGTTATATTGCTGATATATTCTTACACCTGGAATTCATGTAAAACTTCAGTTGTTGATTTTATCGAAGGTCAAGATTGTTTTTACTTGTTGATGGTTAATAGATTTATGTAAATTCAACTTATGCAGAGAACTGATAATTTCAGGGTAAAATACTTTAACAAAACTGACTTGACAACGTTGGGTCACAGGGTACAACTTTCTCTTCTTGATCTGCGTCATTTCGAGCAGCTAGTACATAAACTGGTTCTGTTGCACTTAAATTCCGTGGTTGATGAGGAACACCAGGGGGAGTAAAAATAAAATCCCCAGTTTCACACACTTGGCATTGCTTGAGTCCTTCCCCATAACGGATTTCAACTTGACCCTTTAACAAGTAAATAGCTGTTTCGTGTTCTGGGTGGTAGTGTGGTTCGGCAATTCCACCTGGAGGAATAATTGCTAGATACATTGCAATACTAAGAGCGCCTGTTGTATTAGCACAAATACCAACAAAATTAGGCAGATTTTGGCTGTTCAGCGTTTCTGCATCGGGACGGATAATAATTAGCTCTTTTGGCTTTTGATCAAGTTGACTATAGGAATCATGATTGGATACTGCTTTTTCTAGCATGACAAACTCTCATAAAAATGATTTGAAACCTTCTTAAATAATCCACGCGCGTAAAAATCAACTTATGCAGGCGTTACTGGACGTTAGTTTCGTTTTAGTCGTGGGTATCCTAACTGTATAGAATAATCATTCTCAGTTAAAAACTATATAGGGATATATGACAACATACTGCCGCGACCAAGCTAGAGAAGAATTGACACTAATGATGGGAGGTGGCGCTACTCACTACCATAAAGGGAAAACTTCATAGTGGGGGAAAACTTCTTATTAAGTAAATTTATATACATTTTTCCGAAAGACTAGTAATCTAACTTGTAGAACCAATAGAACTAACAGATTGGTACACAAAAACATTAGTAAGGAAAAGTTATGCCAGTAGAAACTCAAGACCGTATATTAAAGCTCCACGACAAAGGTGATGATGTCAAGCATCTGCAAGATGATCTGAATATTGTGCGCTTTGGTTTTGGTAAAAATAAAGTTGACGGTGACATTGGTAGTCGTCCTGCATTAACAGTTGATGGTGATTTTGGTTTGAAAACCGAAGCTGAGGTCAAAATTTTCCAACGCGAGAACCATTTGAATGTGGATGGAATTGTTGGACCAAAAACTTGGCAGATTTTGCATGAATTAGCAGCAAGCGCAAGAAGAGCCGGCTAATGTATGGCATGAATAAACGACAGTACTAGGGTGTGTCTGTGATAGTGGCACCTGTCGTTTGTAAATATTTCTAAGTGTCGGCACCTGTATGTGATTATAGGAAGGGCGCCGTTCGGTGAACCATCATTTGTAGTCGGCGCCAGTTTGTGATAGTAGTAATAACTCACTCACGTCAAAAACCTATGGCTTCCGAAACCTACAAACCTCCCGTAGATAAGTTACTTGCCTACGCTGACTGTAGTAAATTATCAGAATTTCCCAACTACATAGAGGAATTTGGTTTTGGGAAGGAGCATATTCCAGACTTAATCCGTTTAGCGATTAATAAAGAATTACATCTTACATACCTAGATACTCTTGAAGTTTGGGCGCCCGTTCATGCATGGCGCGCTTGGTCAACTGCGTGCAACAGAAGCAATTGAACCACTAATCGCTTTATTCCATGATGTTGTAGATGATTGGAATAATTTTGATTTACCCAAAGCTCTTGGCTTAATTGGGGGTGATGCTATTCCTCCACTTACAAAATATATTGCTGATAGTTCCCGCGAAGATTACCAGCGCTTTGCTGCGGCTTCATGCTTTTTTTATCTTGCTGAGAATTATCCAGATTTGCGGGACAAATGCGTTAGTGTTTTAACACAGCAATTAGAGTCATTTGCGGTTAATGGGCAAGAGTTTAATGCTATTTTAGTTGACGAACTTGTTAAATTAAAAGCAGTTGAGTCGCTTTCTGTTATTAAAAAAGCTTTTAGTAGGCGCAAAGTAGATACTTTACTTATGGGTAATTGGAATGATGTCCAAGTAGGCTTACGATTAAAAACATGGGAAGAAGTTTACCTTGATAATTAAATTAGCTTCTCCACAGCAATGTTGAATTACTCGGCGCTCCTATCTCTTATCCAAGAAAAATCAACGTTCATAAGTATGCTTCTAGTCAAAGAAAGAAAAAGAAAATCTAGAGGCGCGCTAACAAAGATTTAGTAATTACGCAAACAAGTATTTAGGCGCCACATTCCTACATCAAATCACAAGTTGCCTATTCGCTATGACTCTATTCCTTCATCAATCTGAGCATCAATCTTTTTTTTCAAATCAGATTCAATCATGGTAGCCCATTCTTTTCTGTGAATAACTGCTGTAAATACTACTTTTTTACCGCAACCAATTTTTTTTATTACATATCCGCGATAAATATTATTTTTGAGTTTAACCATTTATATTAATTTTATTTATATTTTATCATGCTTTGCTTGGCGCCGATATTTATAAATACCCAAGTACTCAAAGTCAGCGCGATATTTACAGGTCAAAGGCGCCCTGCTACAACTGGTTAAGATGGCGCCTGTTGACCATGAACTGACTTAAGGAACTGTTGTGACAGGAGTTCCATTCCACGAAAAAGTTGGTTCAGCTTCGCAGTAACTCCACTTTGCTTCCCAAGGCATAGGAAAATTAGGCACTGTGAAATGAATCGAAAATCTTCCCCAAGTGTTACTTAATTTACCAGAAGCATTTTCTCTAGCTGTATCGCATTTAACATTAGATTTCCCAACCCAGTAACCGTGATAAATTCCACGATTGCTAAAAATTCCTGCCAGCCCTTCAATAAAAATGGCGCCTGTTGGATAAGTCCAAATAGTTGTTTTACCTCTATCACTTTGGTAAACGACTTTACCATAATCGCTATTCCATACTTCATCTGAATTCGCGCGGAATTTGGCACAGTAACCAAGAAAAGTGCCGCACTTGCAATTACTAAGTGTGCGTATTTCATAATACTTGTATCCTAAGTGTTTATTAGAACTAAAGAATTATACTAGTTAAAATTCTGCACTGTATATTGGGCGCCAATACTTTTAGAATAATCACGTACTTAAAGTAATGAACCACAATACAAAAACTGGCGCCTATAATTTCTGGTACTGCTTGCTAAGACTTAATTACCAAAACTTCCACAAACCAGACGGCGCCTCGTGACCAGACATTTCAATATCAAACTAACATAATACATATTTACTTGTTGAAGTGTAAACTAGATTAAAGGCGCCGTTTCTTGTTAAAACAGTTAGTATAGTGAAGTATTCATGAAACAAGAATTATGATTACTTCAAATTTTTTAGAAACAATGGCTTCATATAACAAGTGGCAGAACGAAAACCTTTTCTCGATTTGTGATGACTTGAGTGATGAACAACTCCGTTTGAATAGGGGAATGTTTTTTGATTCAATCTTTAAAACTCTAAATCATATGAATATAAGCGGTCACTGTAGAGTGTCATTATGGAAAGATAAATCCGTGGCGCGCGGAACAAGTCTAAACAAAGCGTACAAATAAACTTCAAGCCTATTTACGTGCCCAAATTTGAGTGACACGGGCAATACCAAATATTGTGGTTTCGTCACTTGCAAGTACTTTTAATTGAGTAATCGTTTGCTTCATTTCTTCTGGTGTTGCCAGCCCAGCCTCAATTACAGCCGATAAAGCTTCCTTCATTGACAAATCTACAAGACGCTTGCTTTCAGGACGTATTGCAACAGGCTGTACAAAAGACATTTCTCTTGTGCTAAACCCAGCATCTTGGAAATGCTGGTAGAGTATAGTACCCATGCAAAAGTTGCTACCTCTTTCTAATGCAAGGGCAATAAGCATTTCATAACAACGGTCATGGGCTGAAAAAGATGGTTCACAAAAAGCGGTGCTAAAATCTGCTTCCTCACACACAAGCAACCCACCAGGTTTGAGAAGCGAGCGCATTTCAACGAGTGCATTGACAGGGTGATGGAGATGCATCAACAAAAAACGACAGTAAACTATATCAAAAAATTCTTTAGGTAACTTAGTATCATAGGCGCTGCCACAAGTAAATTCTACATTTTTAAGGTTGAGAACTGCGACTTGGGAGCGCGCGATATCTAGCTGTGCCTCACTCATATCTACACCAGATACTGAACCACTTTGTCCAACAATAGAAGCCATCATAAAAGAAACATTTCCTGTGCCGCAGCCAATATCGGCTACACGCATTCCTTCTTTTAATCCTACTCGTTGCATTAAAAACTCTGTATACGGCTGGTGGATTGCATTAAGAATTTGCAAGCGATATGCTCCTGACTCTCCAGTAGCTAGTGCGTATCCCTTGTCTTCTCCCATGAATCATCCCTTTGTTGTTATGTTTTAGTAATTGTAACACTGACCCAAAACAATTCACTCCGGCATAATTTTCATATTTTTATGCCTACTAGTAGTGACGTGATGCATTCCGGTAAGTGATGCAAGTTCCTTGTAGTTAATTTCCCTATCAGCCATCAATACTGCAAGGCGCCATTTTATCCGCATATAATTCATTATTTAAGCATTAATTTATACATTAAACTGCGATTGTAATTGCTAGTGCTGCCAGATTACTGAAGGCGCCATCTATTACTTCTCCCTTGGCACAACTTCAAACAGGGTATTCATGTCGCACCCAAAAAAGTCACATAAAGCGGCTATAGTATCGGCATCATAACGTTTAGCAGTGTTTTCACATAATCCCCTAATAGCTGCACTGGTTAAACCAGTAGCTTGAGATAATGCCGTTCTGGTCATGCCTTGAGCATCTATAAGGTCTTGTAGACGGCAGTGAATTTTAACCGTTGATTGTTGCACAGCCTTTCTTTCGTCTCTTTTAGTGAATTTGGGTGGAACGGGGGCACTCATTATTATTGCGGTCATAATACATCCTACGTTCCTATTGTCGATTACCAGATTAACATTAATTTTGATTAATGAATCATTCCATCAGTCGATTAATCGTTATAATATTCCTAAGCAAAAGAAACAAGGCGCCTGCTGCATTCCCCAAAAGGTCTTAAACAGGCGCCCAAGTATAAAAAAGCAACTACTATGGTTACACAAAACCAGGGCTTTCGCACTGCTAGTTCAAATACACCATCTACACCAGTTGTTTTGAACTATAGTTTTAATTACGATCGTTTTGAGAATCTCGACCTAAAAAACAGAGCCAAAAGCACGCTTGGCAGTTTTTTCGGATTTATAGGCGCCACCTTAGATGGGTTACTCGGAATTGGTCGAATGTTGCGAGAACTTTACAACGATTGCGTTGCATTCTTACCAGACGGGAAGAAAGTATTCGAGCAGTGGATAAAGTGCGAAGATTTCGGCGCCAGTCAGTATCTGGCTAAAAGCTCAATGGAAATTGCTGGCTGGTTTGATGGTTTACAACCAATTCGCCAAGAATCTATCCGCTCAAAAGTACAAAAATGGAGTGTTAGTGCATTAGTTCAGCTAAGTAAGGTTGCTGATAAGTTTCTAGAATCCGTAATAAACGGTGGTAAGAAAACTGCTGCACAAGTCAAGCGCGCGGCTACCACTTTATCTGGTTTCAAGATAAAGAACAATAATGCACTCACAACCAAAACTACTTCAACCGAAGAAGTTAATCCCGCAGAACTGGCGCCGGGAATGAGAATAATAGTTAAGACTAACGATGCATACAATGGTTCTACTGGAGAAATTAAAGAGAGAGATGGTAACAATTTTTGGGTTCTTTTAGACTACACTGCCACGAATGGCGGAGTAGCTAGTATGTTGTTTAAGCCAGAACAATTGGCGCCGGAACCAAAAATAGTTGTAAAGAATAAGTCAAAATCCGAACGTTTGTTTACTATTGAGGAAGTGGAGCAGGAGGTACAAAAAAGGCTTGATGCTTTCAAACGAGATTTTAAAGAAGAAATGCTTGGAGAAACTGTTAAAGCTCAAGAAGCAGGAGAAAAAGCAGCTCTGTCCACAATTAAATCTTATGAACAACGCGCGCTCTCATTAGAAAAAGCCAACCAAGAATTACGTCAACAACTTTCAGTAAAAGAACAAGAGTTAGTTGCAATACGTTCAAAGCAAGCTAAGAATCAACAATTAGAACAACGTGTTGCTGAATTGGAGCAAGCTCTGGAGTCCTTGAAGAAAGATAGTTTTGAGGCGCCGTTGAGTCACAAAGTCAACGATACAATTCATCCCAATTTTGTTCTGCTGTTACCAGTGTTAATAGCTGAAGTTAAAGATTTAAAGGACGTGGTATCTACTCAAGAGCAGGAATTAGTCCAACTTAAAGCTATGAACGCCTTTCAACAGGAGGAAATTAATAATGGGCGCCAGTACGTGGAACGAAATACTGACATCGAAGCAATTATCAAAGAATTTGGCTATGTCGGAGAGTCTCTAGGATGGAGTGGTTGGAACCGTTATGGTTATCGCGCGGTGGATGGAACCTTACACAAGGATATCAATGCAATTGCTAGTTTTATTTCTGATCTAAAACAAAATTACTATGAAACAAATGAAACAGTATTTCAAAATTGACAAAGTATAATTTTTCAGCTTGTTTCACAGTCAGCAAGACTAAAACGCACTTTAATATTAAGCTTTTTTAATATCTACTACTTAAGTAGTAGATATTAAGTCCAGTACCCAAAGTATACTTTTTGGTGCTAGACCTTGTTTAAAAAACATATGCAGAAATTATCTCTTGCTGTTGCCACAGTAAGCTTTATTGCTTTGGGAACTGTATGTGTACAACCAGTTCAGGCTGCAATACTAGACTTTAACTTTTCTACGAATAGTGGTGCAACAGGGACATTTACCTTGAACACAAACACCCCTCCATCTCAGGCGCCTGCTATATTTCGACCTGATGTTACAGGAGTCGCATACCCAGGCGCTGTTTCTAACTTTTCGATCTTGGCGCCGTATGTCAATTTAAGTAACGTTACCACTGAGTTTAATGTGGTTCCATCTGTTACTTCTGATTTTATTGGTTTTCCTCCAAATTTAGGAGTTCTTAGTGGTGTTAGTTATCCACCTGGATGCATAACTTCCCCTGGCTTCACCTGTTTATTTAATGTTGCGCTATTTTACTCAGGAGAGCAAACACAATTACCCATACTTTCTGACAATCCGGTTTCCTATTCTAGAGGTGTTGGTATTGATGTCTTTGATCCTGCAACAAACCAGTTGCTCATCCGCGACAATATTACCAGCTTAAAAGTTGCTTCTAGGCAAGTTCCTGAATCAAACTCTGCCTTAAGTATCTTAATAAGTGCTGTTGGGGTTGTAGGTTTACTAATAAAACGGAATTCCGGCACTTTGAAGGCAGCAGCTTGACGATAATTATTTGTTTTTAACTTTAAGCTATTTACTTTTATATATTGACATTTGTCGCACGGTAAACTTATTTTTTTTATGCCAATTAACAACGATACAGAAACTGGCACCGCTTGCTAATACCGCGCATTGTAGGCGCCTGTTCTACTTTTTAATTTATTCTGGTATATTTTGATAATGACTCATGCCGAAATACTCTTAAGTGATTAAATTCATTTATTGTAGTCATGATGCGCTTATAATCAAAATCTTTGCATCACTATGTATCAAAGTATGACATCAAATTTTCTGATACCTAAGATTAGCTTTTCGGTAGAGCCAACAACGTTGCAAGAGGGCGATCAACTGCGTTGGAACTTCAATTTAAGTGAACCAGTACCTGATAATGGTCTGACGGTTTTTGTATCCTTACTAGAAGACACCGACCCAACTGGCAGTGACATCAACTTCTTTGTAGATGGCAGCACAAACATTACAGGATTTAAACCGTTAGTAGAAAACGGCTTGGTTAATAAAGTAGCAGTCACTCTAACAGGAGGAGCAACAAGAGGCACGTTGCTATCAACCATCATTGATGACGGCATTACTGAGGAACCGGAAAGCATTACTATTGGTTTGACACCTGGTGATGGATACACTGTTGACCCAAATGCTAATTTAGGCAGTTTTACAATTATTGATAATCCTAATCCAATAACATCTCAAAAAGTCCCAGAGCCAAATACTATTACTGCATTACTTGCCATAGGTATAATCGGCGCCGCTTTCTTATGTTCCAGATGGCATCGACGTGTAAATGATGCACGCTGCAACTAAAGCATGAATTTTAGGAGTCATCGTGCCCAAACGGAAATTTTGTACGTTAAGGAAAACTTTAAATGCTAAAATTCATGCCTATCAAAGGTTTCAGCATGTCAAAGCGATTAAAAAAATTTGCATTCAGCACCGCAAGTTGGTTGAAAAAATCAAACAGATTTATAGGCTGAAACTCTTTCCTGATAATACTTTTGATGATTCGTGTAATTTATTAGCGTACAGAATTTTAGATTTGGTACGTTCTCCCCTTAAGGGACAAGCGCGCGCGTTAAAGGAACTCAGGAAAGTGAGATTTGTACAACCTATTCTTTGTTTCACTCAAGCTGGAATAGAAGCAATCGACCAAAATAAACCCATTGATAATGTTTATGTAGTAGAAACTGCTAACAAGTTTACGAATAATTACCAGGTTGTAAGAAGTAGAAAATATGTACTTAACGATATAAAATAATTGCAGCAAAAAAATTGGCGTCTGCGCTCGTTTTTTTCGTAGATGATCCACTTGCGACTCTGGTAATGGATAATACCAGAGTTTTTTATTAGATACTGGAGTCGTGATGGCGCCGATATTTATGCAGGAAATGGGCACCGATATAAAGTTAATTCGTTACTGCTAGTATATATTATTGAGTGATAGGTGTTGACGCGCTGATGAGTAAAAAGCTTAACATGCAGAGACATGCTGCTATTAAAATCGCGATTCTGAAAAACCGCTTTATGGATTAAAGATTGAAGAGGAATTTAACAAACTTTATAATTCGTATTTAACCATTAACAATCTTTGTCCTAACCTTGAATGGTTAGAGAAAAACGAATTTATTTCCTTTTGGTGGGTAGAGGAAGAGTTACAGTGGGGAGGTAAGAGGCGCATTCGGTTATGCGTTGACCGAGAGGGGTAAGCAAGCTTTGGGGAAGTAGCGGCACCAATATATTAAATACCTAAATATTTAAATGTCTAGATACTTACAGGCACCGTACCCTTATACTCTTTTCACGAACAAACTAGAGACGATGACACTGATAAATACCCAGATACTTAAATCTTTAGACATTTAAATACTTATAGATAAACAGGCGCCTCTAAATCTCCTGCTGATATAAACGCTCCAGTATGAATTGTTAGAAGGTGCCTTATATTATGTGCTTTAATTAATCTTCAGACCATTTATCTCCATTCTAACTCCACTCAGGAGCGGAGGAGAATGTAGCTAAGTTATTAAAAGAAAAGCATCTATTATAATGTGACCGATTTCTGAATGCGCTTGGATAGCAAACAAGTACTAACAACGCCAAAAATTAACAAACTTAAAGAACTGCTCTCTTCAGGAATAGACTGTCTACGGACAACTTGAAAGTTGGTGTACAAATCAGGGGTAAGGTTAATTTGTTCTCCTGTTTGAGGGTCAAAGAATTCAATACCTAGACTTTTATAGTCAACAGGATTATCAGAAAGTACAGGAAGTTGTGAAAGGTTGCCTGCATAAAGTACACCAGCAGTAACCAAACAACCAAAGTTTTGTGCTGAACATCCTGATGGATAAACAGCGCCACTAAGAACTCCTAAACCTGGGGGAAGACCAAGGCGGTCAGAAGTGGCTGGTGGTACAACCTCATAATCTGCAGTAACACCATTCAAATTCAATTGTGGTGATGATAAAAAGAAATTAGAAACAGCATTCGGATATAAAATTCCTGGAAGTCCAGGTCCTGCACCTGCAGATGGTTGAGGAGAGAATTTAGTGTCTGTATCTAAGGTAAACGAACCAGTCACACCTGATACACTAGTAAAGTTGAAGTCTAGTAAAGCAGCTTGAACAGGGGCATAAGTTCCAGAACCTAAAGCCATTAATACGGCTCCTGCAACAGTCATAAATAACCTTTGCATATCCCTAAATATCTCCTAAAAAGATAGCGAATACTTACTACGTTCTTGGTAATCAAAAACAAACTAAATACTTGATTTTTGACATCAGCAAACAAAATTACTTAATTCATAGTAGCAAAAATTACTAAAAATTTAAGCAATATTACATACATAAGTAATGTCAAAAATTGTAAAAGTCTGATATTGTAGGGATTATACTATGCAGTTAAGGATAATTGCTTATTTTTTCGGTATCTTCATAAAAAAAAGTCAAATGTGAAATTTAGTATAATTAAATACTTGGTTGATGCGGCAGAGATATTTGTAGAGATTAAATCAGATTAATACACCTCTTACGTTGTATTAAGTCAAGGCAATGCGGAAACTTTGACCTACAAGCAGCTACGCGCGCTTATATTCTCAACTTTTTGGTGTTGAAGTTGGTATCGGCGCCGACACAAACAAGAACCATTGGTTCTCAAAAATTTAGTATCTAAAAAAGTACAAATGTTCTACATTCAAATGTGCCCGATTTGGACACAAAATTTTGAAAACGCGCGCCTTTATAGCGTACAAGCGTTTTGAGGCGCACTTCCTGAATTGCGCTTAAGTATTGTATTTAAATTCCTAATCAGGGACACAAGTTACCCAGTTTCACTAATAAAGAAAGGCGCCGGACGGAGTTTTTATATCAACATCCCTTTCAAGACGAACGCAGCCCAAACTTCACAGCGTTCACCGCAGAAATCGACTGGAGCTATTTTAAGGGGGGCGCCAATTTTTCTAATTAAATAGCGTCAACTCGGTTACAAGCTGTGGTTGTGAAGTAGCTTGCTTGTTACTAAAATTACTAGATGAAACCCCTACGGTAGAAAGCATCAGTTCTACTTGTGCCTGTTTATTTGTATCTACAGGCGCCTGTGTTAAAAATTGACAGGCTTGCTTCAAAGTTTTGACACTGCTAATAGTTGCTTTGTACTGCGCCATTCTAACGTTGCGCTCTACTTCAACAAATCCTGATAATGATTCTAATTTCTTCTCTAGCTTAGATAGTCTATCCTTTCTAGATGTAGATAATGCTTTGATTTCGTCTTGATATTTTTTGAGAAGTGACATCAAGCGCGCGCTATCATTCGATTCGGTTATACTGGCGCCGTTACTAATTGTAACTGTAGAAACTAGTTCTTTGATTTGGTCACTAGTAAGAGTTGTTTCAATTCTGTCGAGTTCCAACTCTTCTAAATCATTAATTTTACTCTGTAACGTCTGTAACTCAACTGCGACTTGTTGTAATGACGCTTCGGTATCGTTCTTTAGTACTGTGCGCTGTTGTAACTCAGCCGCTTCTAAATTATTCAGTTTTGTGTCCATCTCAATAAGACATTTGGTAAATGCATCAATTTGGTTAGATAGATTTACATCCTTAGGCGGAGTAACTGTTTTTTGAGGAGATATTTTAGCCTGTAAAGCTTTTCCTAACTGCGTTAAAGTACCTTGATTATTTATAGCAGCCATCACTAGCTTGCTTTCTTTGACTGCTTCAGCGGAGTCTTGCACTTTGAATTTATCAGGGATTAAATACTCTGGTGGGATTTCTTGACAGCCCTTGGATGCTAACCACTCGCGCGCGTATTGACATATAACTTTGGCTTCTTCACCAATTTCTATATTCTGCTTTTGTAATCGTAGCAGTACAGATTGCATGTGACGAACTAAGGCGCCTTCTTCTTTGAGCTTTGATTCTGAAACACCAGAGCAATTACGCACTGACATCATAGTTAAAAGATAGGATGAGTTCTGCCATTCATGCAACATAGCGAGTTCACAATCAGCCAGTATAGCCGCTTCTTTTTGCCCGGTTCTATCTAATATTTTGATTTGAGCAGCTAGTGACAAAATCCGTTCTGTACACTCTGCCAAACTAGTTGGATAATCAAAAGATATTAAACGGTCACACACTCTAAATGTCGGCATAATGTAGATTCATCCCTTTCAATAAGTACTAGATATATTTTAAAGTAAATAATGTTTTTTATCTCGAATAAAAATTATTTTTTTGTCAAAATAATCTCTAATTTTGATGCCATTTATTTTCTAAATCTTATGTATAAATAACACAGTTTATACCCGTTATTATCAGCAAACTGTTAATAGTATATATATGGGAACCAATGGTTACCAAAATTTAACACTCATAACGATAGGCGCCGACACAAACGAGAACAAATTGTTCTCAAAAGTTTAGTAATTACGTACAAATGTTCTACATTCAAATGTGCCCGATTCGGACACAAATTTTTTGTTACGGGCGCAATTCTGTACAGGCGTTTTAAGGCGCCTGCACAGGATTGCGTGCAACTTGCGTATTTAAATTCCCAACCAAGGGCGTAAGTTTCCAAGTTTTACAATCAATCTGGCGCCGGACGGAGTTTTGATATCAACATCCCTACCTTGGCCAACCGCCCAAACTTCACAGCGTTCACCACAAAAATCAACATCACGGTTTACACCTGGGCGCCAGACACTGAGTGCCGCCTTCTTAATATGAGCTACTTGTTCAGAAGTACAGTGTTCAGCCGCTGCTATTAATTCGTGTTCAGGCGCCTTTAATACAAGTTCCCCAAGTGATGCGATGTTATCCCACACTGCACTCGTGCATCAGGTGCAGTGTAGTAATGGTTTACCTGCTTACTCTTCGCACATAGTTGCAGGCGATAGTTTATGATTCACTTATAGAGGGCGCCACCTCTTGTTGTGAGCGTAATTTTACACCATAGATTCGGTACTCTTGATTACGTTGTCTGGCTCCCCTTACATTCCAACCAATCTCACGACAAACTTCAAGTAGCTGGTTCTTGAATTTCGGTACGCTCAATAAGGTTTTTAAGTTTTTGTTTTCGCAGAACTCAACATAGGCGCCATATAACGTTTCTTGATTTCTATTCTTAACCCCAACAAAGGTATAAATATCTTCACGACTTGGAGCAAGCATCTCTTCCACAAATAATGCAAGCGTATTACTTGTCGTTTCCACCTCTTTATCTAGTTCCTTAAGAACATGTGTAATTTGTTCGTTCTTGATCGAGATTAAGTAACGAGTAAATGCAGATAGTTCGGAAGAAAACTCAGTAATTATGTCTCTGCTTTGTTTGGGCACGTAATTGGCGCCAACGGATAAAATTAGCTGTTTAAAGCAGTTTGACATACTTTGAAATATTGGCAAGTTACTTGTTACAACTGCCATACTTATTTATATAAGGCTAACAACTATATCTTTAGATATAAAGAATTGTATAATTGTCAACTTGAATTTAAAGTTTGATAGTAAAATAATAATTAATGGTTGTATAACTAGTTATATAATCATTCATAAGATATTCCAGTCAGTGGTGCCTAGTTAGGAAAAAAACCTGAAAAGCACGTACTATACATACCAGAATATCTTTAGTAGCAGAGTACCTTAGTTATTAACCACTCTAAAAAAGCCTGGGCTAACAGCCCAACCGCATGATTCCTATGAGTAGCTAACAAAGCGGAATAATCCGGTGCAAATAACAGTAAATCTGTGGGTTGTAAAAGGTAGGAATTAGCCTACCCAGCTACACCAGACTACACCTTAAATGGTGAGCGCTTGTAAGGTCAATACCTTAATAGGATTCGCTAGTCCTAAGCGGTTAGAGGCGGAACATCACCTAGTTTGTGAAGGCGGAACACCTACCTCACTACCAAGCCTGCAAGCAATGTCAAAGCAAACTTTACCCACAAAGAGCGGCGTAACTGCCTTTACAAGACCTCCTGCCAAGGGAGGTTTTGCAATTTCAAAGCGCACATCGTACATTCAAGGCACAGACTTGCTACGTTTGACCAGTATTTATTACGCTATATTGCTACTATATGCTATGACATTAGCTACATAACTAACACTCTTGAATTGTCTGATACCCCTACTACGAATGATGTTATACACCGCGCTAGTAGCATAAGTGTCGGAAACAAACGACCAAACACCATTTGATAAGAGCGAATATTCCATCCAAGACTTGAATTCTTCAACCCATAGGAGGCGCCGACGATATTGTTCCGCAAGTTCGGCGCCGATTACATCTGCATATGGTGCTTTACCTTTCTTAGCTTCTTGTTGTACCTGCTTTTCCCAATCTTCAATTGTCATTGTTTTTTCCTGTGCGTATGTTGCAAACTTAGCTATATTTAAAGGCGGGTTGAACCAAGAAATCATAGTTGATTCAAGTTCTGGTAATAAATCAGAAGAATCAACAAATAAATAGACTATCTTTATGTCCCCAATTGCCTTTAATTCTTCGTACTTGTGATGACTTACCCAACGGTTCTTTGGGTCAATTGAGCGACCAATGTATTGAATTACACCTTGAGAGTCAATAGCAAAATATATGGCGGGATTTCTGGGAAACGCTAATTTCTCATCTAGAGGCAACCAAGGCAAGGAAGATAAGTTTATTTTTTCTGCGTCAATCATCAAACTTTACTCCTAAATCAATATTAAGCACTCGTTCAATTTTTCTAAGTGTGTCTTCGGGTATTGCCCTATCCCCTTTTTATGGGGTAGGGGAATATTCTTTAAATGCAGGCGCCATTCACGATAATAAAAACTCAAAGTTACGCTTCAATCAAATCCGACGCATCAAGCCGGATTGTCTGAATATAATTCATCCAAGATTTGATGAGGTTAAACTCTGGACCATCGACATTAAGTACATGTTTCTCAAAGATTTTGATTGCATCCGATTGATTTTTAATGCCATTTTGGCAAGCCCAACTTACACAAATATCTCGTATAAACCCATCAATAGCTTCTTTGGGCAATTGATTAAAATCATTCGCTTTTTGAGATTTTAACCATTCAATTGGGATTTCTACAGGGCAATCAAGCATTTTACGGATGGTCTTAACACGCTCATTATGAGTCAATACATTTGCTTGTTCGGGCGCCTGTATAATCGGCAAAACTGCTTGTTTTATTGACTGTTGAGGCTGTAAAGTCTTTGCCTTAGAAGCATCTCTGACTATAGCTATTGCTCTATCGCCTATCGCTTGAAAATCGCTATCTTCTGAGTAAGGCGCCTTAATGTACTCCGAACCTATCCACACTCTGCAAAACAGAACTTTATCGTCATCCCCAGGTTGGGGAGAAATAGTGATAGGCAGTGAGAGTTGAGATGGCGCCAAACTTGCAATTGCGCTCAGTAAGCATTTCGTAAAGTGGCTATCATCACCAGATTCAAGAATGTACACTCTCTGGGCTGCAATAGTTGTTAATAACTTGTAAGTAGGCTTACCGCGCCGCTCAGTTTCCTCGAATTTCAATTCTTTTAAGTAACCAGTCAGCGCGCTTTCTTGTACTGGATTAGCGATTTTATCAGTTAGTGTGTACCAAAGTGAACCATGTTGCCGGTTGCAGTAAATTTTACATGCACCAGCATCGTTGTGTAATCCAAGCTTGGGTTTATTGAGACTATCTCTGATTTCTGTTAGCAACTTCTCTTGTCTATTAAGCAATGCAACTAATCCGCTTAACTCCATTGTTCCGATTCCTTATTTAAAGTGATGTTTGGCAATATAAAAAGCGCCAGTATTGATTGATAACACTGGCGCTTTAAAGTCATGATTTGAAATACAAGTACAAAGCTAAATAGACATTCTTTCTCGACGCAGTACTTCGCCAACAATTACTTGAGAACGCTGGCTAGCCTCATATGCTTGCTTCATCAGGTCTAAACCTTTTCGTCTATCGCTTCTTATAATTTCCCCAGCTTGACGAGCATAGGAAGCAGCAAGCTTGGTTAATTCGTGAGCGCGCGCTTTTAATTCTTCAGTAGTTTTCATCATTCCTCCATCTCAACAAGTAACACATCTATATTTTCTGACTCTTTATATATTTTGTCGGCTACGGTTTGAAGTAGGGTAGCATCGGACCCGCGCTCCTTGATCTGATACTACAGATGAAGCATCATAAAGACCAGAGGCTATTCCTTGTAGCTCATAAATCGCTTGCACTAATGCAAGAAATGCTGTTTGGTTCAAAATTCCTCCTTTTAACTGACACTTATGTTGCTCTCTAGCTTGGCGCCCGACCAAGTGGTGATAAATTTTTGGGTAGAAAAGGGTGTTGCCTTCAACACCCTATAAAGGTGATGGGAAAGCGTTTACTAAGTTGTTTGAGGCATAATAGCAATGTCCTTTTACTACGGTTTTTGGGCTGGAGAAAGGCGCCTCACGTTTGGTAGACAGAGCGGCGCCTTTCTCTATGTACTTATCATCATCTATTGGATGAAATCTGTCAACTATCATCCAATGGTTGACAAATATAAGGTGATAAACTAGGATGTTGCTTATGAGTTGAAATTATGCCTGTGAAAATTCTGCTTAGAGAAATAAGAGACGCGAGAAACGTGTCTTTAAATGACCTCGCCCGGTTGACAGGATTAAGCCCGCAGTATCTTTCCAAAATCGAAAACGGAAAATCAAATCCGACACTAAAGACCATTGGAGATATTTGCCAGGGACTGCAAATTCAGCCTGGAGACTGGATTGTTTATGAGTTTAAAAACAATGATTAACCCTTCAGAAATCGACCTTTTTTCTCTCCCATGCCTGCCATTAGAGAAAAAATCGCTGCTACCTGCTATACCCTGTGTTTATTTTGCTATTGATTCTCAGGGTATAGTTCAATATATTGGACAAACAAAAAATTTGAAGAAACGATGGGAATTACATCACAAAGGGATAGACTTAGCACTTTTGGGTGGGGTTAAAATATCATACTTATGTGTTGAATTAAGCTTGCTTGAGAAACTAGAGAGCGCTTTTATTCACTTATTTAAACCGCCATTTAACAAGGTTATAAAAAAAGAGCGCGTTGAAGATGAGCGAATTGAACGAGTCGCAAAGGTTACGAAAACAATTTCAATTGAGGTTCCCAATCTAGGCGCCAAAATTAAGGAGGCCAGAGAGCGTGATTATCGCTTGTTAAAAGCTATATGTGAAGCTGTTGGCATGTCTCAGATGAATTGGTATCGAATCGAAGATGAAAAGCAATCCTTGCCTTTAGAAACACTTCGCAAGATAGAAAAAGTTTTAGAGGTTGATTTTGGCGTGGAGATGTCCGTGGAAGGCGAAGAGCGCGGTTTTAACAACAATCTGTAACATAAGCACGAACAAGAGCAAAACGGGAAATCAAACCCAACACTCAAGACATTGGGGATATTTGTCAGCGACTGGATTATTTACGAGGAAAGAAAACAATGATTAACCCACGGCGCCTGTCTGACTGTCAAACGCCGATTTGAAGAATGTGATCCATTGGATCACATTTAAATTCAGGAATTTAAGTACTTAAGCACTAACCATTTCAATACATAATTATTGTGTTTATTTAATCACTGCGTATGGTACTGATATCCTGTGATTAACGGGCGCCTGTTATAAAAATTTGGTTATGAAGGAAAATGTGATCTATTAGATCACATTTGTATTTAGAGGTTTCAGTACCTAAATACTAATAAAGTGTTAATAGGCGCCGATATCTGAATCCTGCTGCTCGTATTTATGCTACTAAAATCCGGTAAAAACTATTAATATATACCAAGACTTCAAATATAGAATATTTATTAAATCTGCATTCACATAGATAACATGCATGTAATAAATATTACAATTGAAATCTTAATATAAAAAAATTATCATTTATCATTTATCTACTAAACTAACTGAAAAATAGGTTAACGATGCGCGCACAATTCTAACAATTAAGAAATATTACAGTTATAAATATAGTTTTAAAAATCAATATCATCTGCTAAAATATAAATCATATAAACAACTGTAGGTCGAGCAGTTTTGATATGAGTAAATCATTGTTGAGTGAGTTAACACATCGCTCTTATTCAAAAGCCAAAAATCCTGATGGTACACGTACTCCACAATTACGAATTGGGGTTGAAGCGCGCATTGATTATCATCCATTTTTAGAAGATTGGGGTGATAGATATCAGTCAATAGTGCGTACTGCTTTAAACGAATTGCAATATGGGCAATCAGAGGACAACATTGAAAAAACTTTTCAAAGAAGATTTGATATTGATTGGGCATGGGCAGATTCAATTGCAACCGATGCGAAAGGTACATTTGACCAATTGACGGAAGCGCGCGCTTTAAGAATCAAGGCATTAAATGACGATATAAAGGCAGGTTGGGAGTCGGTTGCCTCAACAATTGAATTAATGTCACAGCAGTTAGCGCTCCCCTCACGGAAAAATATGAAAGGGTTTGCTCGTAGGTTGATGGGGTTAGAATCAAAAGTTAATAGACTTGAACGAAAACAAGTAGAGAAAGAAGAATTAGAGAAAGCGAAAAGATTACACATCTGCTTTGGTGGCGCCAAATTATTCAATGCTCAATATCATTTAGAAAATAATGGTTACTCTTCTCATGATGAATGGCGTGCTGATTGGGAGAAAAAACGTGGTGGAAACTTTTACAGCATAGGCAGTGGTTCAGTAGTAGGAAATAACCGTGTAGCCAAAATATTTTATATTCAAGACGATATATTTAGTGTTACATTCACCGTTCCAAGATATTTACGTGGTGATTATGGGGATACAGTAAGTCTTGAATTTGAGGTATCAGGGCAACGTAAACATAATTTACTTTATGCATTAGAGTCAGGAAAACCAGTTACAGTTCAATGCTTTAGACGCGAACATAAAAACGACCAGTGGTATATACATTTAACAACTTATGTTCAAGATGTTCCAACTATTTCTAATTTGCAAAATGGATGTATTGGAATTGATTTAAATGCAGAAACTATTGATGTCATTTATATTAAACGTGATGGAAATCCGGAAAGATGTCGCAATGCTATAAGTTTTCCGATTCCAACAGGAACAACTGGACAGAAAGAAGCAAAACTTAGGGATATTGTATGTGAAATTGTTAAATTAGCAGAAATTTACCAATGCCCTATTGCTTGTGAGAATCTCGATTTTTCAACAAAGAAAAATCAACTGAGGCATAGTCTTAGTAAAGAATACAATCGAATGTTATCAGGCTTTATATATGATAAATTTCGTTCTTATCTTGTTGTTAGATCTGAAAAGTATGGAATAGAAATATTATTTAAATCACCATTTCTAACTAGTGTCATAGGTATGGTGAAGTATATGCAAAAATATGGCTTGAATAGCGCTAGTTCTGCCGCTATGGTGATTGGGCGTCGTGCTTTGGGTTTTCGAGAGTATATCCCCCAGCAATGGTTAAAAACACTCACTGCGTTTTTCCGACCGGAGGATTGGGACGATGCAGGTTTCGGGGGAGGGTGGAGAGCGATTTCGGCTTGGCTGAAAAAATTCTGTATCCGTAGACCCCGTATGTTTGAACTCGATACCGTGCTTCGGTTCTTATTAGATTCCTTAGTACTCGAATCCCAGAAAAAGACCTATAAAAAGCGAAAGCCGGGAGGTAGCAACAAGTCTGGGGGTAAAAGAAAGGGAAAGGCAGACCCTACTGAAGCTCAAGTTCTACTTGAACGAGAACAAATGAAGGTTACTCAAAAAGGGGCATTCACCGTGGCTCCGTAACTGGTTCTGGTAATGATTTTTTAGTTATTACTAGTTTTTATCAGGTTTTTTAGTAGGTGTTAAGGAATATTGATACCCAAACATAAAAAGCAAAGCTACTGCCCTTGTTTTAAATCACTACAAATCTGTGGTATGAGAAAGTACCCTCATGGGTACTACGTATTTTTCCTGATAAATTATATTCTTATTTAACATATGTACAAGCTGATTAAAGGTGATGGTATTCAAGCTACGTAAAGCAGCCGCCATGTAATTATTGAACATACTGGCGCCTATCTATCGTAACGTCGCTACTTTGATTTCAATCTCACTCCCTAGTCGCTTCTACAACAATTTCTTTAATAAAGTACATACATATTGCTTTTGTAAAGTAATAATTGCGACTTTGTTAAGTGCAGACACATAACTTGATCTAAAGGAATAATTTTATGACTAAGTGGTATGTTGGTGACGAAGGAAATAACACTAAATCTGCCTCTATCTTTGAAAGAGGGGATGAGTGGAAAATGTTCGGCTATGGGGGGGATGATGAATTAAAAAGTGGTCGTAAAAATGACCAACTGTTTGGTGGAAGTGGTAATGACAACCTAGATGGTCGTTGGGGTGATGATCAACTGTATGGTGAAGAAGGTAATGACTATCTTGATGGCAGTGATGGTGATGATTATTTAGATGGTGGAACTGGTAATGATGAATTGCGTGGTGGTTGGGGTAAAGACAATCTTTTTGGTGGAGATGGAAATGACACTCTGACTGGCAATGATGGTGATGATTATTTAAATGGTGGAACTGGTAATGACGAACTAATTGGTGGTTGGCAACAAGATTATTTAATTGGTGTTGATCCTTATAGTAGCTCTCCTGGGTTTGGAGAGATTGATACTTTAACAGGTGGGGGATTCGGAGGTGAAGCTCTTGATACTGCCTCAGATAAATTTGTATTAGGAGACTCCTATACTGCTTACTATCAAGGTCTAGGCAACAATGATTATGCTAATATTATTGGCTTTGAAACGGTCTTGCAAAGTATAGAGCCGGATTATCTCGTCCTAAAAGGAAGTTCCTCTGACTATTCTGTAAACAATAATAATCTATTTTACCATAATGACTTAATTGCCGTTTTTGACAATCAGTCTGGTTGGGTACTTGAAAGTATTGTAAACTCAGCTATTTTTGTTTAACGCTTAGATATAGGTGTCAAAGTTTTCTTAATCCTGCTATGGATTTTCAGATTGGGCTTTGAACTAATAGTCCAAAGTCCAATCATATACAATCAGGTGTGAGAATTAGGCGGTCGAGAAGAAAGTCTAAACTCATGCCTATTGTTTTTGTGTAGAAAATGCGACTCTTGGTTTCCCATTGTGAACCACCTATTCAGGTGTGTAGTGTTTCATCTGCGACTAATTATTGGGATGGCGCCTTCTAGAGTACGAGTTCTCTCTTAAGATGCGTGTTAATGGTTAGGGATAAAAGTTCCGTTATATTCCCAACCAGGGGCGGAGATTACCTCGTCGAACTCGAAACT
Source organism: Calothrix sp. NIES-4105 (assembly GCF_002368415.1). Lineage (GTDB taxonomy): Bacteria > Cyanobacteriota > Cyanobacteriia > Cyanobacteriales > Nostocaceae > Dulcicalothrix. The sequence continues at coordinate 171,038 of NZ_AP018292.1, read as the reverse complement.
TTGTTCCCGATGGAGTTTGGATTAATGGTTCTTGGTATCAACTGGAAAATGAAGATTTAAGGGCGCCTGCAACAGAGGATGTAATTCGTAGAATTGAGCGAGTTTTGAATGTAGATTTGGGGGTAAAGTTTGAGGATTAGCGTGCGGCTACAATCACACAAGTATTTGGTTGCACGGATACAAATTAAAGTAAAAAAATAATTACTGGGGACTGGATTATTTACGAGTTTCAGAACGATGATTAAGCAACGGCGCCTGTATCAGGAACGTAGTCAAAATTTAAAAATATCGACCATCTTTAGTATTCACGTACCATAAGCGAAGTAAATATTCATTCAAGCCAAAGTATTGGAAGCATTACTTACGTTTTATACCGTTCAGGAGGCGCCGTTTCCCAACTCAAGTATTCTGCTCAATCATGTAGCAATTTGACAACGGGCATTTTAATCAAACTCAATCGGGGGCGTTTTTTCTCTACGAAGAATTTCGGCAATAATTACCTGAGAACGCTGACTCGCGTCGCGCGCTTGCTTCATTAAGTCCATCCCTTTTCTTCTGTCAGATTTTATAACTTCGCCTGAAGAAGCGAGCATAACTAGCAGCAAGTTTGGTTAATTCGTGAGCGCGCGCTTTTAACTCTTGTGTAGTTTTCATTCAACCTCCAGGTGGCATGAAAAACAATAATTTTGTATTATAAATGTTTTCCGTGACGAGCGGGCGCCTTGTTAAAAAAATTTGGTTAGTCTGAAAATGTGATCGATTAGATCACATTGCAATATCAAGTTAACCGCGCGCTTGACTACATCTAAATCAGTAACCAGAAGTAGAAAAAAAATTAATTATTTGTTAAAACGTTAAAAGTCGGCGCCCATACAGATTATGATGACGAACTCGTTGTCCACAGACCAAGCAACCGTAACCATCCATCCTGATTTCCATTTGAGGAAATATCAGGAAAAATCAATCAACCAAGTCTACAGCAGTTTCAATAATGGTTTAGCGTCGGTGCTATTGTACGCTCCCACAGGCGCCGGCAAAACCGTCCTAGCAGCAAAAATTATTGCTGATTATGTATCACAAGGTAAACGAGTATTATTTTTGGTACATCGCGGTAAGCTAGTACGCCAAACACTAGATAAATTGGATAAATTCTTTGGTATCGAAGCAGGTGTAATTTGGCGTGATTACGGTAAACCAGATTACGAGAAACCTGTTCAGATAGGGATGTTACAAACTATCCGTAACCGGGAATTACCACCAGATATAGATTTGGTTATTTTAGATGAAGCTCATACTGGCGCATACTATAAAATCTGGCGCCAAATCATGGATTATTACTCAGGTGGCATCTGGGTATTGAGTAAAACACAATTTTTAGGACTATCAGCGTCTCCGTGGCGAAGTAAAAGTGACCAAGGGTACTGCCAATTTTTCCAGACAGTTGTAAAGGCGCCTTATCCCAAAGAGCTTATCGAATGGGGTCATTTATGCCGCGCACGCCAATTTGGTTACACAGGTTTAATTGATGAATCTAAGTTAAAGGTTGTTGACGGAGAGTTTACAGAAGAATCGATGCGGAGTGTTTGTACACCTGCACTTAATCATGAAATAATACAAAAGTATCTAGAACGTGACCCAGAGTTAAAGCGTAAAATCATCGCTTTTTGCGCCACTGTTGAGCAAGCCGAAGATTTAGCTGACCAGTTTCAGGAAGCAGGTGCCAGTGCTTCATGTATTGTTGGTACTACTCCTGAAAGCGCGCGGGAAGATATATTTTCTAAGTACAGGGACGGTAACATAAAGTTAATTTCTTCGGTCGGAGTCCTCTGTGAAGGTTTCGATGAACCATCTGTAACTAGTGTACTAGTTTGCCGTCCGGTAAAGTCAAAAGCTTTATGGGTACAAATGAACGGTAGAGGTTTACGTCCATTTGAAGGCAAAGAAGACTGTTGGTTTTTGGACTTTTGTGGCAATCTTAAACGTTTGGGACTTCCAACTGATTCGTTCCCAATTGATTTATGCCCTAACCCCAAACACAGGAACCAATTCCCACTAAAACTTGCCCACAATGTTACTCAGAAGTTGCAGCTTTCGAGAAAATTTGTCCTCATTGTGGCTATATCTTTGAATCCCAACCAAAAGAAGCTAGTACAGTTCGCCGTAAGTTTGAAGAAATTTTATCACCAGAACAGCGTCAACAGGTTAGGTATTTAAAAAACCGTGCAGTCGGCGCCTACAACAAATACAAACCCTTAGAGAATTTAGACGAAGTTTTCAAGAGTAGATATAACTACTACCCTCCTGATGACTGGTACGACGGATTAATTTTCGGTGATGATTTTGCAGGCTGGGAAACCAACGTACAGCATTATTGGCGATACTTACTTGCTACTCAGAACAAATATAAAGGCGCCGCCGCAGCGAAAGAATGGATTATAAAATCTGTTCTACGTGAATTTAAATCAAAAATTGAATACGCGCGCTCTAACTTTATCAAAAGTTTTGTTAACACTGTTGTTAGTCACGATGAGGCAACAAAGCGCGCGGATACAAGAATTCAAGATTTAATATCGTACAAACCCTGGTGGGTAATACTTGGACTTGAAAAGGCGCCTGACCAGGATTATTTAGATTTTGCTTATAAAGAAAATCGATTTAAATACGAACGGTCATTTGGTGATAAACCCAAATTACTAGAGGCACATATGGAATTGCTAGGTATGGCAATTCAAGAAGGTATTGATTATCATTCACAAGATGCTCAAGCAATCGATAAATATGTGTTGTCAATTAGTCGAGCAATTGATGCAGGCGCCTTTAGTTTTGTTGAAGGATACGTTAAAAAGTTGACCAGCAGCGCGAAAGAAAGAGTTTGGTCACAACTAAGTAATGTTCAAAAAGCATCATATCGTCATTGGCAGAAAAACTATCAAAATATGAACGTGACTTCGGCGCCAATTGTTGTACCACCTATAACTCAGGCAGAAGATATCAAAGCTTATAAAGTGCCAGATGAAGTACCATCTATTACCGAGACAGAAACTGCAAAAGCTCCTGTTCTAGTTTTAACGGCGCCGACTGGTCAGCAGTCTAATTCTGATAAACCAATTCTAAAAGCTAAACAACAAACAATTCCGATAGAAGACGAAAAAACTTCTTTACCAGGACGCTATAAAGTTGGAGATATAGTAGAGTACATTGGTGATAATCATGTCAAAAGTCAACAGTACACGGGCAAATTAACAGTTCATAGTTTTGCATACGGTAAAGTATGTGTATTAACTCCGAACGGTCGTATTTCCACTTGGCTTGATTATGACGAAATATCAAAAATATAAAGATGTAAATATGCGGTAATATCAAAGATAAAAAGTTTTATAAATATTAAAATAGTGCATGAAACTCATCAAATACTTATAATCTGAAAACCAGGGGCAATAAGTGTCAAAGAACATTTATTTGAACAGAGGCGCCGATAACTCAACCGTAGAAGCAACAATTATGAATTTGGCGACCAAGCATGTTGAAGACTTTGAAAATCAATGGGTTGGGTTACTTACACAATATAAACAGGAAGATAAATTATGGGATTTGATGATAAAGCTTAGAATGGTTTCCAGATATGACAATTATGAAGGTTACGCAGTTGAGTATAAAAACCAAACTGAAGGCTTACTGGTTATAGAAACTACTATGCACGGTTCACAAATTACACGCCGGAAGCGTTTGGTTTATATATACTACATCGCAACGGCGCCGTTAAACAGAAAAGTTATTCAAAATCCCCCAAAACTTCGAGGTGTTGGAACAGCGCTACTGCTATTTACAAGAGAAAGAAGCTTAGAGCTTGGTTACGAGGGTAGGGTTGGGTTACATTCTTTCCCTGATTCTAAAAAGTTTTATGACAATCGTGGTATGTATGACCTAGGAACAGATGAAGATTACGATGAATTAGTATACTTTGAGTATCCGGCTTGGCGCCAACGCTTACAAGGAGGTTAAAGATGGACAACCTAAAAGAACAAATCCACGATGTTTCTAATCCCCTTGATTTGATGCTTGACCCTGAGTATATGCGGCAAGCTGTAGCAGCCGAAGATGAGGTTGGGGGAAACATCGGCACCGGCTTAGATTGGGGTCCACTAATGGGTAAACTATTAACTGACTTACCGTTACTTGGGCGCCTAACAACTTTACGTATATCTCTCAACCGAGAAGCACGGTTAAATATCGAGGCTTTAAACTTAGGAGAAGGCACCAAAGATATTACACGAGTTGCTAGAGCGTGTATAAAAAATAGATTACTGGCGCCGACTGAGACAGCTATTCCTCATTTAAAAGCTGTTTTATCGCAAGATGATTTATACACCGAAGAATTTATCTCCAATAGACAAGTCTTAAAATCTTTACTCAAAGAACTTCTAACCCATTCAGACAGAGAAGAAATTGCAGCGGCAGGCGCCGTGAGTGTTAGCGCGCGGATTGTTTCTCAACTAAACTTGGTTGAGAAAGCTTTACTTTGATTAATTGCAATAAGTTGAAATTGGCGCCTTATGAGTAAAAAACTTAATAAGATAGACACGCTTTTATTAAAATCACTAGCTGAAAAACCGCTTTATGCCTCAAAGATTGAAGAGGAATTTAACAAACTTTACAATTCGGATTTAACAATTCGTAGTCTTTATCCTAATCTTGATTGGTTAGAGGCAAACGAGTTTGTTTCTTCCTGGTGGGTAGAAGAAGAACCAGAGTACGGAGGAAAAAGGCGCCGATTTTATGGATTGACCGAAAAGGGCAAGCAAGCTTTGGGAGAGTGAGAGTAGTGGCACATGCCTGGATACCTTTGTATAAAAGAAAAAATTGTGTAAGGTACCTCTCCGGCGCGCGAAGCGACAAAGTACTAGATAACTAAGCTTTCACATAAAAAAAATGCTCTTGTTGAAAACGCACTTAAGATGTCAACTGTCTGTATAATACATAGTTATGCTTTAAGGCACAGGAGAGAAGAACATGTCCGATGCTAGAGTTACCAAAGGCAGTTGCTTGTGTAAAGCGGTAAACATATCCACGACCAGTATAAGTAATCACGTAGGCGCCTGTCATTGCAATATGTGCAGAAAATGGGGCGGAGGAGCTTTATTAGTTGTTGATTGTGGCAGTGATATTAGCTTTGAAGGAGAAGAGAGTATCGGCGTTTATCAATCCTCCGAATGGGCAGAACGTGGATTTTGTCAGAAGTGTGGTAGCCACCTATTTTATAAGTTGAAGCAAAATAACCAATACTTCATACCTGTTGGAATCTTCGATAATAACGAAGGTTTTATTTTAGAACATCAAGTATTTATTGACGAAAAGCCAGAATATTATTCTTTTGCCAATGAAACTAAGGATATGACAGGAGCAGAGTTATTTGCACAATTTGTATCAACACAAGAGAACTTATAACTCAGCGGCGCCAAAGATATTACACGAGTTGCGCTCTTCTTGTATCAAAAAAAGATTACTGGTGCCTATAAGTTGTCACAAAAACGGACAACCTGGGTTATGTTATTTATCGTTAACGCTGCTGACCTATACGTAGGCGCCTTAGCCGCAGTGAATAAAGAGTGTTTTTAGGTATTGGAAACCACGCCATTTCCCGACTTAAGCATTGTTGCCCGACCCGTACAAATTTGACAACGGGGCGTTGTCAAAAATTATTCAATAGTTTTAAAGTACTACTAAATTAACTTCAGGCACCGAAGTTTTTTACTGTAGTTAGCAACAAGCGCTTAATTATTCGTGAATTGTACCGTCTGGCTGCTTTGGCGCCACTTATACTATAAGCATTCTAATTAATTTTGTCTGAAGCGGGTACTTCCGTTTGATTTATAAAAATTAATTGTTAAAGTTTCTTTTTTACCCAATGATGAAAAATAAGTTAAAACTGTAGGCGCCTACCCGGAAACGTAAATTATGCTACGTCCACTCACTGCATGGCTTGTTCCAATAGTTCTCACTGCATTCAGTTTAGGTTCAAATGTAAAAAGCGCACTGGCACAGATTCAGTATCCGTTTGAAACCACTTATACCTCAGAAACTACCCTTGTACCCATTACGGCAAATATTTTAAGAATAACAAGCCAAGCAGAAAATGATAAGGCGCCGTATGGTCTTAATCGGTTAGTTAATGTAGGTTATGGTGATTTCAACTCGCAAACAGGTGTAATTACAATTAGTCCAAACCCAGCAGAGTTCGGTTTACCCGACTTACCTACAGGTAATTTTACAATATTTGGTCCGGGGCAAGACCAAATATTTGGAACTGCTAGAGGTACTGCTACACTTGATTTTCAAAACTTTGTAGGAAATGTAACTAATACGTTAAGTATCACTGGTGGAACAGGTAGATTCAATGGCGCCACTGGAACACTCAACCTTTTAGAAAACATTACGCTCAACAGTACAGACCCTACTGCTCCCACAACAGGTATGCCTTTAATTAAAGGTTTAATCGTTACACCTCAAACAGTACCAGAACCATCTTTATCAACGGCAATTATTGCTATGGGTATAATTGGAGTTGCTTCTTATGGGTGCCGGAAAATATATAGTACTAATCAATAGGCGCCCACCTCCATCAGCGTAAATGGCGCCGATGTTTGATATTCGTAAGCAATTGGTATTATAGAGTGGTAGATATTAAAGTGTTCAATGAGTAAAAAACTGAACAAAATTGATGTGCTTCTATTAAAATCTTTAGAAGAAAAACCACTTTATAGCTCGAAGATCGAAGAAAAATTTAACAAACTTTATAATTCTGATTTGACCATTCGCAGTCTTTATCCTAATTTAGATTGGCTAGAGACAAACGAGTTTATTTCTTCTTGGTGGGTAGAAGAAGAACCAGAGTACGGAGGAAAAAGGCGCCGATTTTACGGATTGACTCCTAAAGGTAAACAAACTTTGGGAGAGTAGCAGCCGCCGAAGCGCACGCACGTTTGGTGGGTGTCGCATAAAATATTACACGCACCGATTAAAAGAGATAGCGTGCTTTACTTGATGCAGGCGCCTATACCAGGACTTGTAGATACCTAAGTATTTAAGTATTTGGGAATGGAGAAAGTTGGCGCGACTTTATTAGCTAATAGTTGTAATGTACTGAAGAAGTGACTTTAGGCGCCGAAGTCTCTCACGCTCAGTTGGCAGCAAGCGCCCTTGATTATTCGTGAATTGTACCGTCTGGCTGCTTTGGCGCCAATAAAATATCTCTCCACAAGGAACGGCGCCTCTTACCTAGGCAAGAAAAAGTATTATATATACTGGCGACCAAGAGCTAATAAAACTAACTTAAATGCTTATGCAGCAAGCTTTTTTCTGGCGACCATTCTTAGGACAGGCACCTGTATTTAGGTATCTAGATGTTTAAGTATTTACAATTGTTGGCGCCTATCCTTCACAGGAAAAATTAGTTAAATACACTTCTTAAATGTGTTCTCAAGTTGTCAATAGTTCCCCACTGAGACATTAAGTTTGGACTATTTAGTAATTTGGCTTTAGTGTCAGACCATCCCCAGTCAACTTTCATTACTACGTCTTTATCAAGAGGAATATACTTAGGGCGCCTGAAGTCAGCAATCCAATGAACCTTAACCCATCTAAAAATACCCCAGGTTCCTTCCTTCTGTTGGGATTCATCTTCACTTCCTTCATTAACTAGTTCAACTACATGTGTTAGGTATCGCTCTCTAAGTGGTGGTTTCTGTCCGATAATTCTCTGAAAAATTTTTACTTTTTGTACAAAATAATATGTTTTAAGCAAATCACAAATTTTACGTATTTATACTTAAATTTTACTTCTAGTTGTAACCATTTTATATATTGAACGCACAATAGTAAGCATTCGTGGCGCCTAAAGCAATAGTTCAAATTAGTACTAATCATCACTATAATGCACTATTTAAATCTCTTAGGGTGCGTTTTATGCCTCTGCCCTGTTTTAATAAGTGTATAAACGTATATAGTTAATTAAAAATGTAAAATTCCCGACTCCTCGATTAAGGAAGACGGGAATATAAAGTATTCAATCAGCTACTAATATAAAGTTCCGCAAAGATTATCAATAACTGCTGCTGGTTGATTAAGATTGCGTTCGCGACAGAGTAAATACTGTGCTAACTTTTGCTGAGAATAAAAGCGATGCACGAACCAACCTATCGGCGCCCCTATTAATGTACCTATTAGTAAACCTGTGAGTAAACTATTTATCAGATGTTTTCGAGAAATAGTATTCCTTGGAGGCGCCACTTCTTCTCTAACCATAATTTATCGCGCATTATAATAGTATGTTGTTATTAAAACCAGGTTATTTAAATCACCTGATTGTTATTACTAGGCTAAAAAATCTAACTCACCAATTTCACTGTTAAAAGATAGAAATGCTTTTATATCTCTTGGGATAGAGAAAAGCAAATTCTATACCAGTGGTATGTGATTTGTAAAAAATCCTAATCGTAGAAACCGTATTAATTGTTTTAACTGTTACCGAATATATTATTTCATCGTATGGCGCCCGTAAAGGTTTGGTAGATACTGCGTTACGTACTATACCTTCTCACAATTTTTATAGATTCAGATTTGCAGGCGCCTCTTCAAAACTATCATGCTCACGGTGCCAATTCTCAAATACTCAGATATCTAAGTATCTGAGTACTTGGATTACAGGCGCCGTACCACTAAACCTCTAATGGTGAGTTATATTTTTTTTCTATTGCAGATAAAAATGTCTCTTCGAGGTCGGTTAAATACGGGCGCCTAATCTCCCCCAACTGCTTTAATGCGCTCCAAGCCGCTTCCTCTAAATCCAAGTTTTTCATAATTTTAGTGATGCGATTGTGGAGAGATTGTATTTCCTCACATTGGTAATCCAAGTAGTTGAATGATTTTAGATGGTCAATTTTTAATGTATATGTACCATTCCAAGTAGTAACGGTGCAGCTATACTCGTGAACTTCTTGGACAATGCACCAGCATCCAGCTTTACCTCTAAGGTCGGGGTTATCTTTGGCGATTAACTGACAAATTTCTTTTTCACGATACGGATTTGGTACTTTTGTTCGCTGCATAATTCTCTCCACTATATCTTTTACCTGGCGCCCAGAGGGTACTTTACCACCAGATTCTTGGACTGCTTGCTCCCAAACTTCGATTTGTTCCAATGGTTCTAACTTAAACAGCGCGCGTACTTGACCTTCACTCGTTGGTAAAACAGGCGCCAAAGTTGTCAAATCTTTATCTAAATCATTTTGACAACAAATTGTTGACAAATTTTCGTACACATCGGCAGCCGCCATCAAGTAGTAAGATTTTTGGCGGCTATGCCCAAACCTATCACGGCAGTACTCTTCAAAGGTTTTATGGGTAGAACGATATAACTTTTTATCTCTAAGTTCCATTAAAGCTTTACCTGCCTCATAAAACGCGCGTTCTACTTTACGTTCAAGCCATAACCGTTGTTGTTCTTCACTCTCGGTAAGTTTATTCAAATAGACTAATGTTACAGACTCAACCGAAACACTCATAACGCCCTCGCTGCAATACAAACTGTTGGCAAGAATTTTTAGTACATATGTTTGTGTATAGGCGCCACTTCCACAGTTCACGGTTTGTAGAACTAAGGAATGGTCGGTGATTTTCCGGCGCCTAGAAATTCATTCAGTTATTGCGAGTCAGTTGAGAGTTGTTCGATTGCAGTAACTTCTTCGTCTGTAAGTTGCGCCCACACTGCCGATTTAAACTCGTCGCTCCAATACAAGGTGAGTACAGCAATCATCTCCAATTCACCATCAGCTAGAGCGATTCGGATATTTTCAGCATTAGCTTGGATGATTTCAAGACTGTGATTTTCATAGTTAATAGGCGCCTGACTTCCTTCTGTTACTATCGCGTTACTCTCTACAACGTCGTTATCATCAGGGTTTTGAGTGTTTTCATTATTTGCGGTAACGCGGGTAACGTCATTTTTATTTAAATCCCCAGAATTTACAGTTGGTTCAATTTCTTCTTTTCTGTGAAAGTTTGGATTATTTGATGTTACTGGCGTTACCGAGGTCTGAATGTCCTGTGTAGACTCATTTTGAGCGGTAACGTCAGGGGTAACATCAGGGTAACTTAGAGTAACATCGGCGCCTTGAGATGGAGAATAAACCCACGCGCGCAATTTGGCGCCTCCACGAGAAACAGTCTTAGATTCATAACCCAGACGTTGAAGAATACTAACTACGCGACGTTGTTTTTGGTTGTCACATAGACTTGGTTCTATGTGTAACGCCTCGGTCATAACTTCCAGAGTAGTCGCCTTCTGACGAATCGACATGTAGTTAGAGATTAAATCTGTCCACACGTCTTGGGAATCATAATCCTTGTTGCTGACTGTAGATAATAATTTTTCTTCTTCGGTCAAATCCCACTGGGCGCCTTCATGGTACAGTTTGACGGCGGCTGCCCAAAGTAAATCTCGTTCTTGTTCGAGTTTTAGATAATCAATACGATTGGTACGAACATCAAGCACCCAGTACCGTCTATTCCCTGTGGGGTCTTGAAGGATATCTTTTTTGTTAGTCGTACCAACAAAGAAGCAGGTTCTTGGTACAGTTACATTCTCGCGCGCGTAAGGTGGACGGTAAGTATCTTCTTGTGCTGATAGAAATCGTTTAAATGACTCTACTGCTTTTTGACCAAACAGATAGTCAATCTCAGCTAGCTCTAATCCCCAGAAGCGCCGCAGCTTCGCCAATTCATCTTTGTTAACTAAATCAACCAACGAATCACTAAAAACTTCATCGCCTATTAATTTTCTCCAGAAGGTACTTTTATAGGCGCCTTGTAATCCATAAAGAATGGTTATCGTATCAAACTTACAACCAGGTTCCATGATACGCGCGACGGCGCCTATCAATGTTTTCTTCATATAGATATTGGCAATCTCATCTGAATTGTTAAAGTAACGAGTTGCAATCTCATCCAGTATGGTTGTATCAACGTTGGCATGAAGCACACTAACTTGGTTGAGATAATTACGGACGGGATGATAACCACGAGAGGCGCCGAGGTAAAACAGAATATCAATCGCATCCTCTTTGGCGATATCTATATTAAATTCAATGGCGATTTTAGTTTTGATGGTGTCCAGTTGGAGATGCTTACCATCTAGTTCTAAACGTTGTAGTGCTTCGTTGAACTGTAAACTGGCGCCCCACTTTTCTTCGATGAGCTTTAATTTCTGTAAGTGCTTGGATTCTTTAGTAGCAGGTTCTTTGTCGTAGGAGCGCTTAACATGTTCTCTCTCCGACTCGCGCGCTTTTTGGTGTTCTGCTTCCAGGGCTGTGATTAGTTGGTTCCAATTGTAAGGCGCCTCGTTACATCTCCGTCTTAATGCAGCAAGTTCAATACTTTTAGCTGGTTCTGGGAGGTTGGCTATTACCGCGCGGGCGACATTAGCAGCTTCCCGAATACTTAATGGTTGGTCTTCAATACGAGTAACCCAATCTTCAAACGGTTGGGCAAACTCTAATATCTGAAGAATCGCTTCTTGGATTGTTGAGGATTCGTGAGTTAACAAACCTGTGAAGGATGTTTGTACTGAATACACCAGACATTCGGCGCCTTCTACTAACTGCAGGTGCCAACCACATTGTTTGATTAGTTCTTCGGGTGTGTGTCGTTCGGCAATGATGTAATGAATGCCTGGAGTTATTTCTGAGGTGTCTCCAAGGCGCCGAATGTTAAATATTGTTAAGTAATCTGGTACTTCCGAAGTGGGAGAAATCCATAAAGTCTGTTTGGGCTGGGGTTTTGCCGCGTACTTATCCTCATATACCCAAGCGTCATCAATAAAAATTTTGGATGCAGCGGTATTTTCAGCAGATGCGGAAACTGCTAAATTATAGTTATTATGCATTTGTGTGTCTTCCTGTAAAGGTGTTCTGGACATACGGCCTTTGGGTGTTGGTAGCACCGCGAAAGGCTTTCAAATTCAACTAATTCCTAATAATACTACTATCTGTGCATACAGACGTACCGAATCTAGGAACTTTACAAATCGTATTGTTTAGTTTTTTTGACAACAATTTGTTGTCATTTTTGGTGGGTGGGCGCCGATGTTTTTGACAACCAATGGTTGTCAAATTCGGTGGGTGGGCGCCTGTATTTGTATGCACTTTCATGTCCGAAGGAAATTGTCTTTTTTAACGTTCCACTCAGTGATTTTAGCGATAGCGTAATCATTTAGAGCAATGAAAAATCTTTGATATCCAAGAAAAAACATATATTCTTCAATACCGCAGCATTTGAAAATGGTAATAATAAAATCCATTTCAGTTTTGAAACCTAAACTGTCGCTACGAATTGCATACGAACAGCAGTTTTTTCTTTCTTCCAATTCAAACCGTGTTGGAATATATGCCATGTTCTGACAAATGAGTTGAACGTCTCGGTCGAATAGCTCAATAATCATGATTTATTTTTGAAGTGTGAGATTTGGTTGAGGCGCCATTTATTAAACAGGCGCCTAGTAATAGAAGAAGCGCGGTTAATCAGTATTTTTCAGGCGCCTAAGCTCCCAAGGCAAAGAGCGTCTACTTTGTCTCAAGATGGATTGGTAAGCTTCGGGTGACAACCAAGAACCATCTTCTAGTTGTACATAATCATCTGGAACTTCCGCTTCAGGTGTAGAAGCGCTTAAAGTCCAGGGGCGTTTCGGCTTGGTGCCGGGAAGTACTTTGAGTCGTTGTTCAATTGCGTTAAGACGTTGGGTAATTGGCGCCAATGCTTGTTCAATGGCAGTGGTAATAACAGCAGAGACTTCCTCTTTACTCAGCACAGATTGAGAGGTTAATTTTGCTGGAACATAACCTGTTTGTGACCAAATGAAAACTCTTAGTCCGCCTCTAGCAACCATTCGGTAATTGTTAATTGCTACTTGTTTTCCTCTGTATTTGCGCGCTTCTAGAGCGTAATACTCAAGCACTGCATGACAAACATCATCAATAATAAAAACCGAACCATCGGGATTGCTTGTGATGAGCCTCCAATCATTACCAGCAAAGGGTTTCAGACACGCGGCGAGTTCATTGGTGATGGGGTCAGAATCCCTCATACGGTTAAGAAGTTGGGTTATTGTTTGCTGTTCTGTTCCACAAAAATCGGCTAAAGCAGTTACCGTCATTCCACTAACTCCATCATCTTGACGGGTACAGTAGCTTTGATTCTCTTCAGCATCAGACGCTGAAATCAAAGAGCTTTTATCAGCCATAATCAAAACCTAAGATATTTTATGAAGTGTAAGAAAACAGGCGCCTACAATCAGGCACCTGTAAGTTAAGAGATGGGAAAACTTTATTCGGCGCCGTTCGTAGTTTCAAACGGGCTAAAATCGCCTTCTGCAAGAAGACCACTAACTGTAACAATCAATAATTGTGCTTGGTCTGGATTGTCACAACGAGATTCACGACTAGAACAACTTGATTGCGTTACCCACTTACCATCCGTGGAGTCACAATAAAAAATACCAAGCAAATTCCACCCTTGCCAGAGACGATAAATAGTTCCAAGTTCGGGATAATGCTCCGTGTCGATTTCAAAATCAGGCGCCTCTTGGTTGGCAACGATTTCCACCTGCTGGACAGGCGCCACATCTAAATTTGTATGTGTCATGATAATAATGAACCTATGTAACTGGTTTGGACAAAGGCGATGCGTCAGATTGCAGTCGGGGCATCGCCTTTGTTGTATTTATAGTTTACTAGTAACACTCTATTTTTTCAAGCTTTTCTAGTTAAAATTTCTGGAGAGTTAAATAATTCATAAACATCGCTTCCGAGTGCTTCTGTTAAATACCTCAACAGCTTGAAGGATACTGTAGCAGGCGCCTTCTCGTTACCTTCAGGATGCTCGATAAGCTGTATGTATTGCTGTGACACCTTATAGTCGTATTTATCGAGGATTTTTTCAGCTAGCGCGCGGCGAGAAACTTTACCTCGTATCTCTTTTAACCTTGTACCTAACTGCTGGTTCCACTCCACCGAACCAATCACATCAAGTTCGAGCATAATTAATTTTTTACTAGTGAAACTTGACATAAAATTAAATATATATTTATAGTCCTACTAGTAAAGCATAAAGCATTTGAAGCGTATGGGAGGGGGAAGGCGTCAACACACGGGATTGTTTTTGACAACAATCTGTTGTCATTGTCATTTTTAATTGTTTTGTAGTTTCGCGTTCATAGGCACCGATACTTATAAGCACTTAAATACTTAGACACTTAGATATTTAGATACTTAAATCATGCGCGCCTGTTTAGATGTGGCGCCGATATCTATAATTTAACTGTACATAATTTATCCAAACAGGAGCCGAATTGTCTGTATTTTAGTACTTCACGTGTTGTATTTTTATGAGAATACTTCGCGACTATCACGGATTTCCAAGAAACTTTCCAATTCTTGTAACATCAATTCTGCGAAACTAGCAGTTAACCAATCCATTGCAGGATTCCAAGAAGCCCATCGACCAGCCGACCATTCTCCGCGCGCGTCTTTTTCTCCGGGGTCTAAAAGCCAAATTGCTGCATCTCCCCAAGAACTAATTACTAACGACCTTTTTACTCGCGTTCCTTGTTCATAGCGGTAATCAGCTAAACCTTCAGGGTTTGTCCATCCTTCACCATTATTATTTTCGGCATTGAGCGCTATTTCAAAAAGATGGTCATCACATACTTGAAGCCAATCGATTTCTTCCACCGGAAGGATATCGTAAATGCAAGTACCTGTTGTCCGCCAGCCATTAGTCACTGAGTAAAAATTTCGCAGAGAAGGAAGTAAACTTATACCAATTCTTTCTTCTGCTGCAAGTATTTGTGATTCACTAGTAGGTAAATATCCCATCCACTTGCTCGAATTAACTTCTTCAGGCACTTCAAACGCTATATCTTCATCCTGAAGCAACTCCATACTGTATTTTTCTAAAAACTTTCGCCACTCTGCAATATCCATAGTATTACTATTTATTAAAAATTTTCATCTTCGCGCTATTACTGGCGCCTAGCATCATAATCATACTAGAACTATATTACTAATGAAAGATTATAGAATTTAGTTTTGTTAGGGTGCGCTTGTGTCCCGAAAAATTATTCTGAGCGCACCCTAATAATTTATGCCAAGGCACCTTATAAGCATAAAAATTATTCTTAAGCATCGAAATTAACATCAAAATCAACACCGAGTACCTTTTCAATTTTGCGAAGCGTCTCCTCTGGTAATGCATTTCTAACTTTTTCTGACTCGATGTCGTACCAATGAACACGAGATAATCCAGCAAGCGCGCAAATCACCTCAAGCGGGCGCCCGTCTGCCATTCTTGCTTCTTTAATACGCTGCCCCAACCCAGGAGTTTCTCTATCTATAGTACGCCTGACCTTCATTTTTACTTTTAACATAGCTGCTCACTCTCCAAAGTTAAACTATTTGCCATATTGGCATTGTAAGACGTTAGCTTACATCTTACAATATATATCATCCAGTATTTACTTATTAGTTTCATGACGCGCTCTTTGTAGGGGCGCCCAAATGCCCTAATCACTTTGTTAGAGTGCGTTCAACGTGCAGTAGTTGTTAATAACCGCACCCTAACAATATGAATAAGTTTTCTGAAGGTGAACTGTACTGTACTAAGCCGCGCATCTACTTCTATATGGCAAAGCGTAAGAAATCAGAGTCAGAACCAACTGTAGAAGGCATATTACAACAAGCAGGACAGCTGTCTAAAGTCGAACGGCTTGATTTACTTGCAGGTCTAAAGGCGTTAATCGAAGCGATTGATAATGAAGAAGACGAAGAGGATATGCAAGAAAAATCACGCCCAGAATGCGGTTCTAGTGGTGGCACCAGAATTGAATGGAAAATCATAAATGGTTATGGACCGTATCCATATCTACGGTTTCGCTACGATGGTAAGTACCGGAGTTACTATATCAAGGGTTTGAGCAAATAGATTGTGTGTTATTAGGGTGCGCTTGTTTCTCTAAAAATGCCTTTGAACGCACCCTAATTATTAGTGGTGCCGGAAATTATACAAACATCAGTACTTAATAACCTTGGTACTGTGCTGTTTGGGGTTGTTAGGGTGCGCTTATCTCCCTAGAAATGACCTCGAACGCACCCTAATAGATTTATGGCGCCTAGATACTACGAACATAGGTACTTAAAAATCGTGGTGCTATAGGCTTTATGGTTGTTAGGGTGCGTTTTTGATTCAGCAAATGCTCCTAAGCGCACCCTAATTATTTTGCGGTGCCAACCGCTAGTACATAAAGCCTTGTTTATTAAGGGGGGTTAGGGGGGAAATACAGGTGCCAGCTTACAAATATCTAGATACTTGAATATCTAAGTATCTAATAATTAGGCGCCTGTAAATATTGATAATTTACGCTCTCTCAGAACAAAAAGTACAAATTATAATTTGCTGAAATGATTGTAAGGCAAGGGTTTCAAGACTTACATAAATTCCTTAACGTACAATTTTCCCGTTTTGGCACGTTCCTGCCATAACCACTCATTACAGGCGCCCACTTATCACAAACAGGCGCCACTTCCCACAAACATAACGCTCGTGCCCACTCATCACAAACAGGCGCCACTTCCCACAACCACTCATCAAAGACAGGCGCCAATTCCCACAACCTAAAACTTTTTGCAATACTTTTTATATTCTTCCTCAGCTTCCTCCAACACCTGATAAGCTTCATAACAAGCATTGTGCTTTTGCATGAACTCTCTTAAGGTTTCTACAGTTTCTCCCTGCCAAGCGTCCTCATAATCTGTACTAAACCTAGCTCTACGAAGGTCTGTAGCATCCTTGTACAAATCACCTATCGGTGTATCTTACCCTTTGTGGTAAGTCCTTAAATACTCCCTGAAACTCGGCATATTTTACTCCCTTGAATATTTATAATTATACCAGGGCTTATAGATACCCAGGTATTGAAGTATTTGGGTATGCAGGAAGTAGGCGCCAGTATCTATAAGTATCCAGATGTTCATACGGCGCCGATGTAACAGGAAATTATTAGTTTTGACAATAATCTAGCTGAAGGGGTGATAAAGGCACCTGTACGATTAGGAGCTTCATAACACTCATACATCGTTATAATACTGTAGAATAAAGTAAACCTTTTTCTATCAGTGTGCTGTCTCCTGATAAATTATTACTTTAACTCCAAAATGAGCTTATCCACACAGCAGCGTAAGGAAATACAAGAAGCTTTAATGAGTGCTTTTCCGAAGAAATCAGCATTAGAGCAAATGCTGTTATATGAGTTGGATAAGAATTTGGAAGCAATTGTATGCGAAGGTAGTTTACAAGAAATTATTTTCAGAACAGTGCAAACAGCAGAAGTAAACGGATGGATTAAAGACTTAATCCGTGCAGCATATACAACAAACCCAGGAAATACAAAATTAAAAACTATTGCTATAACACTTGAGATATTTTCGCAGGAACTGTGTCATAGAACAAACCCGCACAACCTAGCTGTTAAAAGGCACGAAAGCGTTTTGCAAGAGAAGCAGCAATTACCGGAAGCAGAAGAGATAAAAACTAAAGGTATTAATGAATGTGAAGAAGTAGGACAGGACTACATTAGCGCAAAGACAGTAAGTATGTATGAAACTAATGTTATCGATAAAGACTTGGAAAACAGTAATGGTAAACTTAAAGCTAGTAAAAAGCAGCTAGCATTTGCTATCGCAGGTACACTTGATGAAGTAGATGAAGCAAAATTAAAAGCTATTCTTAAACTTATTCAAAAAATGTCTGGTGATGCATCTATAGAAATTATTCGCGTTGAAGAAGGTAGTATTCGGCTCATCCTTGATGGTACGCCAGAAGGATTAGAACGAGTAAAACAACTATTTGAGTCTGGACAATTAACCGAAATATTAGGTAACAATATCGAATATGTTGATTATATAGAGGGTGAGAATTGTAGAAAGGATGAAAATGAAAGTGAAAGTGAAGTAATTATTGACGAAACATCTGAAAGCAATTTAACGAAATTAGCTATAGAAAAGCTAGAAGAAATAAACCCGACCAATGAATATGCATTAGCACTACGTCAAACTATAAAAAATTATGAGCATCTGGAAACCGAGAATTATGATGCTCTTAGTGGAGGCTCAAGTGTCAGTTTATTAGAAAAAAAATCGATTGAACTTGAATTATCACAATTAGGTAATGAGTTTTTAATTGCAGCTTTGCGTCATTTTTACCGTTTCCGCCTTAGACAGTATAGACTATTAGCTAAATATGAACCAGACGAGATTCTCAATGAAGCTATTTTGCGTTTATCAAAAGCAATTGATTCTGGTAAAAAAATTTATAATCTTCCAGCTTGGTTACGCAGAACTGGCTTGCATATCATCAATGAAATAAGTAGAAAAGAAACTCTATATCAAACCGTAGATAGTCAAAACTTTGACTTTGAAGAATTTATAGATAACAGCCTACAGCAGCCAGAAGCAGATGAAAGTGAGCTTTATAAACGTTTAAATGAAGCATTTAATGAGTTGGACATCCAAGATAAAAAGTTACTGACAATGCGCTTTTCCCGTCAACTAGCATGGAAAGATATTGCTGAACAACTATCAACTGATGGAGTTGAACTTCCAACATATGTATTGGCAAGAAGAGGTAAACGCGCGCTTGAAAATCTACGAGAAATTTATTTTAAAAAATGTTCACAAAACGACGTGTCACTGGAACGATAATATTTCCGTCACAGAACCGTTTGTCACTAGACCCATTGTAACTTAAAGGATTAGTTTGCCACAGCGGCAAGCTTTCACTTTATTTTAACCCCCTGAAGGGGTGACAAAGGCGCCTATGTCACTAGACCCGAAAGATTTCAGGGTCTAGTGACAAGCTTTTTAGCAGATTTGATGCTATTCTAAAATATACAAAACTTTACTTATTTCTTTATTTTCATGCACCTAAATTTTTAATTTTCTCATCGCATCTCTCAAAGCCTTGTAAAACCTAAATTTTAAAATTATTAACCTCTTAAAAGCTTAAAACAACGTCTATGCAAAAGTTATAAAATATATGGCATAGTACTTGTGAGAAACCTAAGTATTGATTGTATCACTTTTTTATTTATGTACCTAAACACGATTGAAAGTAACCATTTATTAACTGCTTTTTCTTATAGATTCGTTAACTAATAAGATTTTATTTACGTATGCACAAGTAAACACAAGTATCAAAAACTTAATTGCATTTTTGTCTATCTACCTTTTGACATAACTTTAGTTTTGAGGGAGAAAAATAAGAATTGCATAAAATATAATAAAAGATGGGTAAATTTTACTACCATCGTTGTACAGTAGTAATTAGAATGATTGTTATAAAGCAAAAAAATAGCTCGACAACCAACAAAGTAGACTACCGAGCATTGTTGTATTAATTATTTCTAACTATAGTCTACTCTGTATCGAGCATTTCTAGCTTAAAAACTCTGTGAACGTCTGTAAACTTATTTAGAGGTAGAAAGCTCATGAAAACAGAAGAGTATCAAATTGTACAAAATACTCAAGGTAATGTGCAGCAAGACAATGTTTCAACTCTCTTACAACAAGGAGGTAGTACTGTAGCTGTCATACTTGCAATGTCTATGTTCATGCTTGCTATTACTAGGTATTCAAAAACCCTTTTGAAAACGACCAATAAGAAATAGAGGCATGTCTAAATAATTTATGGTAACTAGCATTGAAGGTTATGCATTTCGCCCAACCTTCAATTTTCTTGTTTTTATTTCTTATTTGAATACGCGCCCTCTTTGAGAATATTTTATAATCACCAATCTTATTTTGTTATCAAAACAATCAGTTTGTAGCAATTAAAACTAACTTCCGTGAAGGTTTAACGGTAACAGAGTATATTATTTCCTTTTATGGCGCCCATAAAGGATTAGTAGATACAGCGTTACGTACAGCAGACTCTGGTTATCTTACTCGTTGTTTGGTTGACGTATCCCAAGACGTAATTATTCGGGAAATTGATTGTGGTACCGACCGTGGTATTCCAGTAATCGCTATGACCGAAGGTGATAAAACCTTGATTCCTTTGGCAACTCGTTTAATGGGACGAGTTATAAATGAGCAAGTTCGTCACCCCAAAACAAAAGAAATTATTGCCGAACGTAATACACCTGTTTCTGAGGAATTAGGTAAGCGCATTGAGAAAAGTGGTGTAACCGAAGTAGTTGTCCGTTCTCCTCTAACTTGCGAAGCCGCGCGAAGTGTATGTCAACATTGTTACGGATGGAGTTTGGCACACGCCAAAATGGTTGACTTGGGCGAAGCGGTCGGAATCATTGCCGCGCAAAGTATCGGTGAACCAGGTACTCAGTTAACCATGCGTACTTTCCACACAGGTGGTGTATTCACAGGTGAGGTAGCAAAACAAGTACGCTCCGAACACGAAGGCGCCGTAAAATTTACCAAGAAACTACGAACACGTCCCTACCGAACTCGTCACGGTGAAGACGCTTTATATGTAGAAACCAACGGCAACATCACAATCGAAGATAGTGCAGGCACTATAACCGAAGTTGGTATTACCCAAGGTTCGACACTATATGTGTCGAGTGGTCAAAAAGTAAAAGTTGGGCAACTCGTCGCAGAAGTCTTATTACCAGGACGGGCTTCTCGTGGCAACACCGAAAAAGCCGTAAAAGATGTAGCGACCGACCTTGCAGGTGAAGTAAAATTCTCTGAAGTCGTTGCCGAACAAAAAACCGACCGTCAAGGTAACACAACCACAACAGCTTCCAGAGGTGGTTTGATCTGGATATTGTCAGGTGATGTTTACAACTTACCGCCCCTATCCGAACTAGTCGTAAAAGACTCAGAAAGTGTAGAAACCCTAGGGGTACTCGCAGAAACTCAACTTACAACAGTTCACGGTGGTGTAGTACGTTTGCCCGAAATTCAACCAGGTAAAAGTACTAGAGAAATCGAAATAATTACCGCTTCGGTTATTCTCGATTCTGCAACCGTAACCTCGAATTCCTCCAATGGTCGAAATAATTATCTAGTCACAACCGGAAATAATCAAGTCTTTAACCTACGCGCGACACCAGGAACAAAAGTTCAAAACGGTCAAGTCGTAGCCGAACTAATCGACGACCGCTACCGTACAACCACAGGCGGTTTACTCAAGTTCGCAGGTGTAGAAGTCCAGAAAAAGGGCAAAGCTAAACTTGGTTACGAAGTTACCGTCGGTGGTAGCCTACTATGGATACCCGAAGAAACGCACGAAGTTAACAAAGATATTTCATTGTTGCTAGTAGAAGACGGTCAATTTGTCAACGCCGGCGACGAAATAGTTAAAGACATATTTACATCAAACAGCGGTGTAATCGAAGTCACCCAGAAAAACGACATTCTGCGCGAAGTCGTAGTCAAACCAGGTGAACTTCTTATGGTCGATGACCCAGAAGCAGTAATGGGACGAAGTGGAACATTTGTACAACCGGGTGAAGAATTTATGGGGCGTACTTTCACCGAACTACGCTACATAGAATATGTCGAATCACCCGAAGGTCCAGCACTAATATCACGTCCAGTAGTTGAATTTGCAGTTCCTAGTGAGCCAGATGTGCCATCAACAACATCTGTAAGTCAACAAACAGGACGCTCGATTCAACTACGCGCGGTACAACGTCTACCATACAAAGATTCAGAGCGAGTCAAATCGGTAGAAGGTGTAGAACTTCTACGTACACAACTAGTATTAGAAATTGATGCTGTAGGTTCAGACGTTGACCATAACGCATCACCCTTAGCAGCTGATATTGAGTTGGTACCAGATAGCGAAGATGCAAATATTAAGCTACAATTAGTAATCCTTGAATCACTAGTGATTCGTCGTGATGTATCCGCAGATGCGACAACTGGATCGACACAAACAAATCTTGAGGTGACAGACGGACAAACAATTGCTTCGGGCGCCGTTGTTGCCCGCACCCAAATTCTATGTAAAGAAGGTGGTGTAGTTCGCGGTGTTCAAAAAGGCGCCGAAGCTGTACGTCGTTGTTTAGTCTTACGTAACAGCGATGTTATGACTGTTTCGACAACTACGGTGCCACTAGTTGGTGCGGGAGACTTAATAGTTGAAGGTTCGCTTATTGCTCCTGGTGTTAGAGCAGCTGAATCTGGACAAGTTATAAGTGTATCTAATTCCGAAAGTGCCGCGACGAGTTCCCCAAGAGCATTAGCCACTGGTAATGCTATAAAAATACGTATTGGGCGCCCTTATCGCGTTAGTCCTGGAGCAGTACTGCAAGTTGAAGACGGTGGTTTGGTACAGCGAGGTGATAATCTAGTACTACTAGTATTTGAACGTGCGAAAACAGGGGACATCATCCAGGGTTTACCACGGATTGAAGAATTGCTCGAAGCACGCAAACCCAAAGAAGCTTGTATATTAGCCAAGCGTAGTGGCGAAGTTAAAGTTGTTTATGGCGATGGCGATGAAGCAATCGGACTTAAAGTTATTGAGTCAAATGGTGTCGTCACAGATTACAACCTCGGGCCTGGACAAAACTTAATAATTACCGATGGTCAACCAGTAGATGCTGGACAACAACTAACCGACGGTTTAGCAAACCCCCATGAAATTTTAGAACTGTTCTTCAACCTTGGTAACTCTGATGGCATTTATGCCTGTGCTAGTGTTGCCCTGCAAAAAGTTCAAAACTTCCTCGTTGACCAAGTGCAATCAGTATACCAATCGCAAGGCATTGATATCGCCGATAAACACATCGAAGTTATCGTCTGTCAGATGACCTCGAAAGTGCGTGTCGATGATGGTGGTGACACTACAATGCTTCCTGGTGAGTTAGTCGAATTGCGCCAAATTGAGCAGGTTAACGAAGCAATGGCAATTACAGGTGGCGCCCGCGCGCAGTATACGCCAATGCTGTTAGGTATTACTAAAGCATCTTTAAATACCTAACCCACATAAGGCTAAAGCCCTTATGCTAATAGTACAAATCTTCGCGCATAAGATTAAGAAAATTTCTATATGTACCTGTTTAGAAAAAATAATTCAAAGCTGAAAATTAATATTTGTTGCTATTTTTTTATAATGGCGCCAGTAAATTTTTAATATTGCTGTCCAAAAAAAATCAAGCTGAATTTTTATATATGTGCCTCCTGAAAAATTTAAATTTAAGTCAAAATTTATACTGGCTGAAAGTCGCTGAAAAATTAGCATGATTTTTTTATATGTGGCTGTTTGAAAATTGTTGCTGATAGTTAGAATTTATACTTGCTGAAATTTTATAAAAACTGTAGTGAATTTTTAATATGTGCCTGTTTAAAAATTTTAGTCTCAAGTAAAAATTGATACGTTGCTAAATTTCCTATATGTGGCTGTTTAAAATTTTTCGTTCAAAGTAAAAATTGATACTGTACTTAATTTCTAATATATGCCCGTTTAAAAATTTTATTTCAAGTCGAAAAAATTAAAGGCGCCGTGGTTAGTGGCGCCGATAAGTTAACCGATTTGATTTTGAGCTTTGAGTGATAATGGTTCTACTTCTAAGTTTGAGAATGGTTTGAAAGTAATTAGTCTTTCGTATTTGTTGGCGCCATCCTCATCCTTTCCAACGCAGCGACTGTAGAAAATTGCTACTCCGAATTTATTCTGAGGGCAGCGTCTCGTGTAGCGTAGTCCTCGCCAAGAAACTACAGTCGGGCCATAACTATCTGAATTGTCAACTCTGGCGCCAATGGTAGACCAATCAAATGTCTTGAATTCTTCAATTGGTCTTTGGATGTTCGGCACCGTTTTTGGAACTAGCGAGTCTAATGTGTCCGCGATACGCTCTAATGCGACCATCTGGCGGTGGTGAATTTCAAACCAAAGTTCTAGCTGTTCAGGTGTCATGATTGTTAGTGTTGTGTTTTGTTTATGTGATGTTTTTAGAATTCCCGGTCAGAGGCAGTTTTTTGACTTGCCCAGGTCAGGAAATTAAGCAGCTAGCTTTTTAAGAGTTATCCGACGCGCACGAAGACGAATCGCGTATAAGTTTCTCGGAATGCAGGGAATTGAGACGGTAACAGCAAATCTGTTTTCCCGAACTGCGAGGTATGCGTGTTCTGCAAAAAAAATATCTGCAGCTTCTCTACTCAACTGGTTCACAGCGTTGAATGCGGCGCCGGGGAAGGAATCGCAAGCATCGTATCCAGCGACGGCAACCCAACCAGTGAATGAACGTGTAGAACGACGCAACCACAGTAAATTAACCTCTTTATCTTTGCAAAATTGGGCTACTTCTTGCCACTGTGGCGCCGATGATTGAGCTAAGTAAGCGTATTTGTCAGCAGGGGTGAAGGTCTTAAACATTGATTTCTCCTTTAGTGATAGATGTTGCAGTGAATTGAGGGGGAACGCGCATCCTCAACCGGAGGACACGCGCGATTGGTTTTAAGCTATCCACTCCGAATCATTGAAGTCGTTGTTTAAGTCCATGCGTTCCCGCGCGCACTCGTAACGCTGCTGATAATAGTCTTCTACCGCTTGAACTTGAGTTCTTAAAGCTTCAATTATGCAAGCTAAAAGCTGTTTCGCGTAGAACTTAACCATTATCGAAAGAAGTATCGTTTCCATTGTTAAAATGTCCTTAATTGTTGATTTAGGCGCCTGGTTTTAAGCCAGGTCTTTTTTTCTTTCTACAAATATTATACCTCACTCTCAGTTAGTTAGCTAAAAGTGAGACATTAGCGTTTGTTATGCATAAACGCCAATAGATAACTTATTTTTGATAGTTATTTAGTGATTCACTGGTGTATTTTTGTACACGAGAAGGCGCCGAGTGTATGTTGCATCTACGCTCGTTTCTAGGCTCTATTGCTGTGAGTGATGGCGCCTGTTAATTGTCTACTTGAACTAATAAATCGCAAACCTTGCATTCAAGTACTCTACAAAAGTTGTCGAGTGTGTCTAAAGGGACAGATTTAGCGGCGCCACGTTCAATTTTTTGGATATTAGTTAACGACATCCCCAACTCGCGCGCGAGGGCATTCTGAGATATCCCCTTAGCTTCTCTCATTTGTTTGAGTCTAATTTCAATTGCCATAACACTATTACCTATAAACCGTATAACTCACTCTCAGTCAGCTAACTATCAGTTTAGCTTATTCCAGCCTTGCTGTCCAATAACTAAGTACTATGATGATTTTTGGTTAGCTAACTAACAGTGAGATACAATAGGTATAAGAGAAGGCGCCTTCGGTCTGGACAACTTAGAGGCGCCTGCTCTGCCCAAATAGATAAATTGGAGCATTCCGATTATGGCACAAGCAGGTATCTACATTATTCGTTGCAAGCCAACAGGCAAGGTTTATGTAGGGTCTAGTAAAAATATCCAAGCTAGATGGTATTTACATAAACAACAAGTTAATCGAGGTAAGCATCACTCTAAAAAATTACAAGCAGATTGGGACAAATACGGCGAAGGAGCATTTGAATTTGAAGTAATCAAAGAAGTGACTGATGGTTTTATGACAGTGTATGAGCAGTTATACATCAATCAATACGATAGTTGTGTATCTGGATATAACATTTTAGAGAAGGCTGGAAGCTACTTTGTACTACCTAATAAACAGAATCGGCGCCTGGAATGCATTGTATCTCTGAGAATCACCGAAACGTTGAACGAGAAGCTTAAACAGTTCCCTGATAAAAGTGAATTTTGTCGAGATGCTATTACTACTGCTCTTGGAAGAAGCACATCAAGCAGAAAGAGTACAGGCATCCAATTCATTAAAGATGCTGTAGCTAAGGCAATCAGAGAGTACAACAACAACTAACACGATACATTCACGCTTCACTACCAACGACAAGGAAAATATGACTAAGAAATTAAAGCTACGTCCAGGTAATCCAAATTTTGGTAAGAACTACGAACACAACCCAGTACAAAAAGGTGATGAACCTTTAAGCGTTGTTCTACCTGTTAGAGTCAACCATCATCTTAAAGCACAACTAGATACACTCCCAGAAAAAGGTGAATTTTGTAGAGATGCTATCGCCAACGCTGTTCTAGAAGCTTCTATACTTCAGACTGTGCTAAGTAATCTAAACCCTGATGAACTGGACTGGTTACGCGCGCAAGCAGAGGTAGAAGAGAACAGAGAGTTCATAGAAGAATTCATCAAAAACGCTGTATTCAAGGCAATGAGACAACTTGAAACACAGGATAAATAGACTTTATCGGCGCTACATTACCGAGTGGCGCCACACCACAAACGATTAAGGAGAAATTCAGATGAAAGGTCAACCAGTTTTGTACAACGCGCGCACTAATGACAAGATTACCTTAAACAGCGTTGAGTACTTGGTTTTAGACACATTCCCTAACTGGATAATTTTAGATTACCAGGGTACACGTAAAAAGATTAGCTACGAAGAATTGAGAACATCAGGCGCCGTATTTTCTGCATAACGTTTAAATTCACCTCACTGCCTCCATTACCGGGGGCACTTACCACACTTCTTATGGCACATATACTTTGGACAAGCATTATCGACGAAGTTAGACTTATTTACAAAGAAATTCAAGCGACAGACATTAAAATCAAAAGGCTGCTTAAAAGTTCTAAGACTGACGTTTTAATTGTCTACGAGTGTTTTCAAGCTAAAGGTTTTATTGAATCGGCGAAGGATGCTATAGGAAAAATTGAAAAGGTTAAAAACAAAGATTCGGAGATATTTAAACTACTCACCATAGCAGCAATTAACCTTAATACAGCGATTGTCCATACCTTTATCGTAGACGGCGCCATACATCAACTACTCTGCAAGCTGTACGCACGCATATTTAATTTATTTCCTGTGGGGTACTCATTCCAGCCAGAGATTTTCTAAACACCATATATAACTTTAAAAACCCGGTTTTCCCCGTATAGGGACATGAACGGGTTTATTTTTTTGGGGGCATATATAGATTTACGGATATCCTGCGTGCGGGCGCATGTTCTTAAAATTCAAAACCGAGTTTAAAAATTTATTTCAAAACACCACATATAAGCGGGATAGCTAGCGCGCGGGTTTTTCTACCGTAATTATTCTGAAGGCGCCTATCAAAGTGCGATGTTAAAATTCATACTTGGTAAATGAATTCGAGTATTTATAAGCTTGGGGTAATTAACGCATTACCCCAAATTTTTGATTACATTTACCACAGTGTTAGCTGCTGGTGATGATTACTTACCGTTGGGCTACATAACCAGTCAGGCGCCACCAGTCCATCCCTTAAGAAAATTATTTCCACTGGTACACCATGATAATGGGCGTAAGCTATTGTTAACCATGTTCCCGACCCTTCACCAGTGGGATTTTTACAAGGTTTACAGCCAGATGGACAAGCTTTATTGGCGAATGCGTAAAGTTTACTATTGGCACCACATATTGCATCAACCATTTGTTTAGAGCGTTTGGCAAAATCGTAACGCTCTTTTCCTTGACACACATATATATTCAATTCTTTGGATAGGCGTTTAGCTTCGATTCTGACGAGTGCATCTAGGCCCATTGCATCACCTACATACCAAGTTGCATCTATAAGAGCGATTTCTTGTAATTTATTTCTGATAATTAAAGATTGATTTTTATCAGTGTTTCTTGTTCCAGTAAAAGCTATCTTCATAATCTAAATATCCTTGATTCACTAATATAATTATATAATAAATATAATTTAATACTATATAGTTAAATAATTATTTTGTTTGCAGATTTTATTTTTATATAACCGGATATAGCAGATAAATAATTATTAAAAGTTTGCATAAAGTTAGTTTTTAAAGCTTCAAAAATGATAATATAACTATATAGTTAAACAATAAAATAATGACTAATTTCCCACCGCTAAAACTACAAGACGCTTGCGAATTTGTTCGGGGACACCGTAATTTAAACTGGTACTACATTATTTACGATGCGAACGGGAACAGGCGCCATTTCAATGCGATGAAGAGAGACAATTGGATTTACGAAGAAGTAGCAGAACATTGTAAGACCGAAGTAATCGACAAGTGGCACGCATCAAAGGAAATAGTCTCAATACCACAGTTTTAAAAGGCAACATAACCCTCAGATTTTGGGGGTTTAATTTTTTCTTCGCGGGGGTATATATAATCGGGGAAGCATTAAGGCGCCAGTTATTACAAATTCATCACGGCACATATATAATTGTTATCATCGTTAATTAATACAGTCTAACTATGAAAATATACAGATGCACACGCAATAAACCATACAGCGATAATGTACCTGGCGCCACTAAGACGAGCGCGCGGCAGGGGCATTATATTAAAGCTGGCTCAGTGGAAGAAGCTATAGCGGAGATGGAGAAGAAGTTTCCTCTTGAAAAAGAAGCAGGGTTTACAGCAGAAGAGTGGAACGATTAATAAATTATGTCTTTCAACACTTTAGATTTAAAACCAGGAGATAAAATCGGCGTATTCTTCTACGACGATACCCGTGGCAGTAAGGCAGAAATTCACGAAGTTGATAAAGTTTCATCAAAGGGGTTTGTAACTCTTAAGGATGGCACTAGATATAATGCAAAAGGTAAAGAGATAGGCGCCTATAGTGATGCTACCTATCTGTGTAGTGTTGAGAAAGCAATTAGTGTTATTGAAAAAGCTTTATTACGTAAAGGGAAAACAGAAGCAGAATATCAAGCTTATTTGGAATCGCCTGAAGGTAAACAAGAAACCTGCGCGCGGGAAGCTGTAGGCGCCTTAATTAAAGTGTTGAATCAAAATGGATGGTATGCTGATGTTGATGGACATCTAGATGTATTAGAATCAGAGATTAGGACAAAGGTTGAAAAGTACTTGAGCGAACACGACCCCGTATAATTCAGCAAAATTATTCTGATAATAATTATCAATTTAATTTCTAGAAAACAGGTGCCATTAAAAACGCACTATAAGTGGACACTATACCAAAACGATGTGTTATACTTTGCGGTTGTTAATTTAGATTCTACGACTTATAAGCATTTTAATTCGTGGATAAATTTATTAAAATGGCTAATTTAAAAGATTATACTGGACAGAAATTTGGGCGCCTTGAATGTCTCTCTGTAAGCAAACAAAAAAAATCTGCAAATGCAACTTATTGGAGGTGTAGGTGCAATTGCGGAAAAATTGTAGATGTTCAAATCACTGATGTTGTGAGTGGACATACTAAGTCTTGCGGTTGCTTAAGGCGAGAAAAAGCAAGAGCTATTAGAAATAAGGAAGATTATACGGGTCAAAAATTCGAGCGCTTAGAATGTATTTCTTTTACTGAAAGAATAAAAGGAGAAGCTTTTTGGAAATGCAGATGCGATTGTGGAAGAGAAGTAAATGTTAGAATTATATCTGTTGTACGTGGAGATACAAAGTCTTGTGGATGTTTAAAACGAGAAGCAGTGAGCAAAACAAGAAAGTCTCAATTCAAAGATTATAGAGGTCAAAAATTCGGGCGCCTAGAGTGTATCTCGCTGTCTGAACCAGCACAGGTTGGTCGTGTAACTTACTGGAAGTGTAAGTGTGATTGTGGAAATCTTATAGATGCAAATATAGCACTTGTTGTACGTGGAAGTACAAGGTCTTGCGGGTGTTTAAGAAGTAGCTTTAAAGACTATACAGGTGAGAGGTTTGGGCGCTTGGAATGTATTTCTCCTTCTGAACCAAAAAGAGTTAATGGTAAAACTTATTGGCAATGTAGATGCGATTGCGGAAATATAAGGGATTTTCAAATAGCAAACGTTGTAAGTGGAAGTACAAATTCTTGCGGTTGCTATAAACGTTCTGGTGACTCAAAATCATGAATCTAGTATTGCTAGTAGAGAGGTACGAGGAACAGTATGGAGAACTGGCGCCTGAACTAAAACCCCATAACAAAAAACCCTGGTATGCTTCCTATACACAGCGGGGACAAGTAGCGGAGTTACAGGAGATGATATATTTATCAGGTAATTCCGCGCGCGAATAATGTCTAGCCCAGACCATACAAAAGTATTAAAAGCTGTTGAGCTAACTATTAATCTCTTAAATGAGATTGAGAATATTGATATTAGTACAGATGTTGCCGAGCAGATAAAATCTATAGTTGTTGCAGAAGTGTGTGGAATGGCGCCTTCGTTGGCGCCAGCCAAGACTAGTACAATTATCGAATGCTTAAAAAAACATGGTGGTTGTGCATCGCGCGCGGAAATTGCAGCAGCTACAAATATGAATCCTAATTCTATTAGTTCTCTTTTGAATAAACTAGTTAAGAGAGGTATAGTACTGAAACTCTTGCTACCCGAAAAATCTACTAATGATGGAAGAGGTCATAAACCAGAGTATATTTTTTGTTTAGTTGATGCTGCTCATAAATAGAAAATGTTAATATCATGGCGCCTCTAAAATTTGACAACTCGTTTTGACGACACCAGCAAATTGGTTAAGCAACAGGCGCCTTCATAAAATTGCATGGTAAGTGGGAAACCCAGCACTATAAGTGCTGGGAGGGAAACGACTCAACAAGTTTTAACGCGCAGAGGATGTTCGCCATGAATTATAAGTTTTGAATTTACAATCCGTCGGATTTGCGTTTTGAGTTAATCTCTTGCCAGTAGTGATACTGTGCAAACTAATTGTTTTTCTGTTTGGATCTTTTTTGGTTGGTGATTCTTGCCACCCACCGATATAACAGAAACCGTATTTTTTGTGCTTTACTATGGAACCACGCTTAAAGCCAACACTTATTGTTCCGCCATAACGAGGTCTAACATGTCCTTCTTGGTGTTGCAATCGATGCAACTGTCTACGGTGGAACTCAAGCGGGATTACTTCTATTAATTCGGTATTATCCGGTTTTGCATGTCCATCAACACACCAGTTAGCTAATACCCAAGAGTCAACGCGGCGGCGCTTCAAACTTGTTAGGTAGCTTGTTTTTCGATTTCTTCAATTCTAAAGTTTGACGTAGTTCGTAGGTATCGTTGCCTGTTTTGATTTCAAGAAGAGCTAGTTTTTCTAACTCGGAGTAAAACCACTTTTTACCAACCTCTAAAGGGCTAAACATTACATTGTACTTTCTTGCACCCTTCCATGTTTTAGCTTTAATGTCCTCAACCACGAACACAGTAACGGGAAATATTGAGGCTAGCCATGTACAAATACGTAGCTTCCACTGCCATCTGACGCGCGTTGATGGTGGTAATTTCTGCTTGTTTACAAGTCGATTTTTTCTATTTTGGCGACAAGGAGTATTGCGGAATCTCCTTGAACGTCGCATATTACGGCGTGTTTCTACATGGTCTTTTACCCAGTCAACCGCATGAGTTTGTATGTTTAAATACGTGTGAGTCTTTGACTTAACCGTATAACCTTCACGCTTGCTACCTGGGTCTACACCAACTGCAATTGGCTGATAATTTCTGTCACTGGGTTCTACATTTAATCGGACACAAAATATTCCTTTTCTCCAAAATGGTGTTGCTTTTTTCTGTTTAATCCAACGCCTTGCTCTACTCGGAGTAGTCGGCATTAATGGCCTTGAGAGCGAATCTACTACTGGTACAAACATTATCAATTTTAAATTATAAATCAATCAGTATTGCTACTAATCGTGTGTACATCCCATCGCTACTGACGGTCAGAGAGGTTAAAAACTTGGGAAGCATTCTTAACGTCTTGCGGGCTACCACACCCAGACTGTTCAGTTGAGGTTGTTAACCTCCAAGCTAGACACTGGTTTAATCGCATTTAAAAAGTGGTTAGCTTTTTTCTTGCAAGCTCAGACCCTTCAGGCTGAGTCAGTGACCATTAAACGAATTGATGACACTTTATACTGAAGACAAGTACTCAAGTCAACTTTAAGTCCTTTTATAGACCGCACTGCTATACTACTCAATAAATACACTTTTGGGTCAGGCGCCTGTAACGATAATGTATTTATTACCTCGAACGGTGATAAGTCAGCACTCAAAGCTACTATAAAAGGTTTTAAAGCCATCCAATGTAACATAGCGCTCGTTGACCAAGTATGGTTCAATTCGTGACATTGCTCATAATGCAACTCGAAAGCATCGCTGGCGCCTCTCTC
The DNA here is from genome assembly GCF_002368415.1 of Calothrix sp. NIES-4105. GTDB lineage: Bacteria > Cyanobacteriota > Cyanobacteriia > Cyanobacteriales > Nostocaceae > Dulcicalothrix. The sequence continues at coordinate 138,848 of NZ_AP018292.1, read as the reverse complement.
AGTTGAGTAGGTTAATAAACTGTCACCCTGTTCGTTAAGGCAAATATAGGCGCCTTCGATAGTGTCAAATATAATAAAATAGTTTTGCTTCATTTGTAAACATTATCTTAGATTTTTTGGCTTATAAATATATATTTAAATCAGCAGTCTCCCCAAAGGGAAACTGCTCGTTTAACCTGGTCTACAAGTGCAGCACTGCAATGGATGTTTCAATCCTCAGTTTCCTTTTATTAAAACTGTCACTTACTAAATATATCACAAACATTGTACAATGTTTATAGATAAATAAAATAAGTAATATGAATAATAACATAACACGATTGTTAAATAAACTTCAAGAACGAGTAGATTTAATTGATTCGTTTCCTTTAAATCCGATGTATAAATATAAAAGCATAGAAAAGCTGATTCTTGAAGTAGGTAAACCATATTTAACTATAGCTAAAAATTCTAAACTTAAAGGTACTCCTAAGAATTGTTACGAAAATTGTTTTAATATCATAAAGAGGCGCCAAAACTTAACTTATTGTGAAGGTTACGCTACAGATGATGAGGTATCGCTTATATTTACCCACGCTTGGCTCATCAACGATAAAGGGGAAGTAATAGACCCTACCTGGAGAGAACCATCAAATCCAGCATACTTCGGCGCCGCTTTTAATAACGACTTCGTTATAGACTTTGTTACTAAATATCGGGAATATGGCATCTTGGAAAGTGACCACCGACAAGAGCATAAATTTAAGATTGAAGGATTCCCGAAGGGCGCCATCATCAATTAACAATGCGCGAATTAGAAATTGCGCCCAACGCACAACGGAATTTTCCCAATACTTGTAGTTATCCGCACGTAAATTGGAGTGTAGCACCATTATTAATCAACCAAGTACCTAGATACTTAGATATTTAAGTACTTGATGTTAGGCGCCTGTTGGCGAGAAGCAGTTACGCTTTGAAGTTATAAACTTAACATTGATATGATTTTCTGCATAAAAAGGGGAATCATAGCTTTAACCAGATATCCAATAACATTATTGTGGGTTTCTACAACTGTTGAACTAGATATGTGCCTAAGCCTTGATGGCGCCATTCAGGAGCCACAACTAAACTGCCCAATTCCTGAACACTACGATGTTGGCGCAGCTGCACTATTGCCACTAGGCGTTTATTATTCTCAATTACCTAAAATTGTAACCAGTATAATTGTGTAGGATTAACTCGTTCAGTAGACACCAGTGACTTAATTGCCTCCGCATCCGTGGCACAGGCTTTGCGAAGAACACATTCTGGTGGCAACTTGAGCGAGGCAGGTTGACGATTCATGCTTTAGTTCTCGAAGTAATAATTGTTGCTCTATTTTTTGGTATAGCAATTTACATGTTGCCCTTTCCAGTCTTATGCAATAATAATTACGTATATTATTGTTATCAATGTTCCATCTCTTGGCGCCGCTCAAGCCGGAAGAGTTTATCTAGAAAAAATAAAGTTTGACATTTAAGCCCACATATAGAAACACAGGTGCCACTGGTTTAACCGCGCGCATAATTAGCCACTTCTTAAGCACTCGGCGCCATCGATGAACAAGATTTGTAAAAATAATCACGGGAGTGTTGAAAATCGGCGCCTTGATCAATTAGCTAAGTATTTAAATACTTAGATACTTAAATTTGTAACGTTGCTGCCAATTCAAGTATGGCGCCAAGCGATATCAAACTTGCTTTGCCATAAAAATAAAGCGGAGTTATTCAGATTTAAAGATTAAGTTCCCGGCGCCAAGAAACTACCTAGTAAATTATATAACTATTTCAACTTAGTATTTACAGAAACTAATAATAAGTTTTTAAATAATACAGTTTCTACTTAATTTGTATACAATTGTAGACAAACTCAATAAATCAGTTAAGAAAAGGATATGGTAGACAGTTCTAAAGTAATCTCATTTCGGCTTTCGGAGAGCGAGTTAGCCCAATTGAAAGAAAAAGCTAAAAAGGGTGAAAGCTTAAATCAAGTAGCACAAAGATTACTACGGCATTTACTTATGGGAGAAATGACTAATTTAATACCAGATACCCTAACCGAATTGGTTTCAGCAGTAGAACTGAGCATAGACTCGAAAATAGCAGACCCCATGCAGCTTTTAAATCAAAAGCTAGATGCTGTACTTTCTGGTATTGCTGGCGCGCGAATTTGCTTTTTCACTGACTAAAACAGCAAACGAGATTGAACAATTACGAAAAAGAAACACGCATTTAGAAGCAAGAAATCAGTATCTTCAAAGATGCTTAGATGAAGCTGAAGAGGAGCAGCAAGATTCGCAGGCACCAGCGTCACAAGAACAAAAACCTTCTACAAAACTACCAGACTTGTACGCAATACGAGATAAAATCATTGATGACTGGGAGATAAAATCTCGGAAAGAGAGCAGGCGCCTTTTACATGAATTTGCAGATAAGTTTATCAAAGCTATTATAGCTTCTGACTCTAACTACACTATGCTTCAACGGTTGTTATCAGACTTACAGCAAGAGCGCAAGAACGTTTACGCTTACGGACAAGCCATAGCAAATATTAGTACAGAATATGATACAGCTAAAAAGCATCTAAGAAAATATGAAAGAGGATGGTAAAAACTTTATTGCGCCACTGGTTTAACCGCGCGCATAATTAGCCACGCGATGGCGCCGAGTGCGCCATTGATGAACAAGATTTGTAACAATAATTAACGTGGGGTTGGAATAGGCGCCTGATTACTTTGAAAACATGGTGCCACTGGTCTAACCGCCGCAGAAAAAGCCACGCGATGGCGCCGAGTGCGCCATCGATGAACAAGATTTGTAACAATAATTAACGTAGGGCTGGAATCGGCGCCACTCCATGACAAGAAAAATCAGGCTCCTAAACTATTCACCGCCAAGTTGATGAAACTCTTCTACTTTTTTCTGATTTCAAATAACTTTGGATAGTATCGATAATTATCTGAGTCAGGGATATATCCAAGCTGTCCCTAAAAGCTTTGCCGTTTACCTATATCTTGCTTGTTCAATCCTTCAATATAAATGATGCTATTAACTATAAAACCTTCTCTTAGCACAGCGCTAGCAACTTGATTATTAGGCGGTATATATTCAACAACACCCTCGGCAAAAAAAGTGGGAGTTAAAACACGTAATCCGAATATTCCAAGAACTGCGCCTACAAAAGCACCTAATAAAAATGTTATAGCTAATTTTTTCATTATTTTATCTAATTTATACTTATAGCTCAACTAACTTACCATAAGTAAATCGACAGCGAAAAAAGATACACATTCTTTAAGGCACCTCTCCCATTCCGTATTCTTGCACTAACTAATATACATGATGTTAACCTAACTAGCGGCTTCTTAATTACATAACTCTTTTGTATTGGGGCGCCACTTATTACAGTGTGGTGTTCAATAGATTATTGGCGCCGACTTACTTATACAGGCGGCTTTGGATGAATAGCAGTATTCTGAGCCGAAACAATTTTCCAATCTCTTCCCTGCTTTTCAAAAACATACTTCATTCGCGTTCTAAGTACCCCCGGCTCTGTTGGCTCTACACCTGGGGGAAGTGCGTCATAGCCACGTAGCGTTTGAACTGTTTCTGCCACAGATGAAGAGCGACCAAGTTGGCGCACCTTCCAAACTTCTATCTCAAGTTGGCTATTTTTAAAGATGCCGCTAAAAAGTACTGCGTGTCGTTTTTCAGTTTCAGCTTTACCATCAAAGTGCGTACCTACAATGTTGATGAAATCAGCATCCTCACTAAAGTTCTGAACCCAAGCTTGTGCATTGTCCTGATTCCAAGCAATGGCTTGCATATTTATTATTGTGCGGATAGCGGTATCCGAAGATGTATACGATGCCTGGGCAGTTGCTACTAATAATGTTGAGATTGACACGATTAAAGCTATGCTTATAAAAAGCAATGTGCGGTGCAAGCGTTTCATCAATAACTCCTAGTTTAATAAGAAGGCAGAAGTATAAGGGTAGAGGACAGAAATGGGAGAGGTGCCTATAACTTATCTCAACATAATATTGCGTGCGTTTCAAATCTCCTTATATATTTTTACTGGTGATGCATACGTATCATTGATTAATTTGTTAAATTCTTTCTGGTCTAATCTCCTGTGGTAAACAGCACTAGCCCCGTTTTTTTCACTGGTTTGATATTTATTACTTGCTGTTTTCTTCAAACCAAAAAAGTGATGTTGCGTGGCGCCAACGTAATCTTCTCCTTCTACCATTGCATCAGGTGCCACTTCCTCATAGCTGGATTTAAGGATTTTGTGCATCTCTTCTGGTTCTATCCATCTGTCCTTGACATTAATCGCGTAGGCAGCACAATTGTATTGTTATGATGGACTTTCCTTCTTATCTCTCTCATACCCTTTTTCTTGTACTTATTCTCTATGTTTTAAAGAGTCTTATCATGTTTTGCAATTAAGCTTTGTAGATACAAGCATGTATCTGCTAAAGTTAGATACAAAGAATTGCCTTCATTATCAATAATTTCATACTCATCAATCACATTATGATTTGCATCTTCTCCCCATCCATGAGCGATAAATATTCCTAGAGACTTTGCTTGGTCTATAAGTTTATAAATCTCTAATAGTGTGTCTTTATATTCAATTTTAATTTTCCCAATTCTAACCATTTCATCAAGGAAGGCTTTATCTTCATCGTACATAAATAAGAATGTAAGTAAGTGGATGCTAAAAAACATATTATTTAATATAAATATTAAATACAAATGTTGCAATCGGCGCCAGTTTATTTAAAGTATGGTACCAATTTCACTCAACTCCATATGCTTTCTGTCCGCTTGCAAGTGGCGCCACTGGTCTAACCGCCCAAGAATTAGCCACGCGAGCGCGCACTCGGCGCCATTGATGAACAAGATTTGTAACAATAATTAACGTAGAGCTGAAACAGGCGCCTGATTACTTTGAAAACATGGCGCCACTGGTTTAACTGCTGCAGAAAAAGCCACGTTCAAGGCACTCGGTGCCATCGGTGAACAAGATTTGTAATAATTAACATACGGTTAGAATAGGCGCCTGTTTCTAAAGCGATAAATCAGGTGCCACTGGTCTAATAGCTTCAAGAAAAAGCCACACGGGCGCGCCTGGATATCGCAAGATTTGTAAAAATAATTACCGAGACTGTTAAAATAGGCGCCTCTACAATTAAAAGTTCTCCTAGAATTTTCGTTCAAAGTATAACGTTCCACTCTGATTGTAATTGCGTCAGTGGTATATTCCAAAGCTTGTTCCATTGAATACCAAATAATGGTTTAGCTTGCTTACCCATAACCCACCCAGCAGCTAGGGAATCCATAAGTAATTGTGCTAATTCTAAATCCTCAACCGCTGTCTTTAACAAATTTTTTGCGAGCATTGCGAAGGAGAAACGGGAAGTCTTAAGTTGTGCTGCCACAAATGATTGCAACTTAGTTTCACCTGCCATACTGGTATCGGAACCTGTCACCACATGCCAAACGTCGTGAGTTTCTGTTAAATGATACATTAAATATGTATAATCATTCTCAATTGCTCTTGGTTGTATTGGCTTTAAGTTATTACTTTTCATGTGATTGCTATATATATAGCCTAAAGTATTTTGATTAAGAGTATAAAGTTGGTCTAAGTCGTAATCTTCCAAAAGTAAACGGTTTTGAAATGCATACTTTGCTGTTGGATGCTGCGACAGTAATTCTACTGTTTGTTCAACGCTTTCCACATCATTAATAGCGTCTGCTAAATTTCCTATAGCTTGAAAATCACCGTAAGGCACCTTTAAAATTTCCAGAAAACGCTCCACAACTTGCATTTTCCACTGTTGGTTTATACTCGTATTAATACTCATAGTAGTTAAGAATTGTAAAGCCAAACAATTAACCTTTATAAATATTAGTAGGAGCAAATATCTCAGTTTATGCAAAAGAAATTCAAGTTACTTAAAAAAATTCCTACAGGTACATTTGTTTATAAAGCAAATGATTAGATTTGCTCCCGGTTTAATTAACCTCAATTCTACCCAACTCCGTACTTCTGCTCAATCAAAGTTAATAATTCTTCCTGTATTGGTGTCAAATTTGCCGTTGGTAAGTGTGCGTAAAATTCAAACATTGAAATTACAACTCCTTCCATATTGGGAACCTCAGAAAGGCGCCGCAGCCTAGTATGTAATTTCTCTGCTGCCGCGCGCTCTTCCTCTGATAAGTTACTGTTTTGGTTCTCCGACTCCATAATTTTTCTCAATCGTTGCAAGTAACTCTTCTTGTATGGGTGTCAAATACGGCTGCGACTGTTTGCCAAAGTAAGTAAGCAAGCTATTTACTGCTCCATCACAATCTGGTAATTGGTGCAGGCGCCGCATTCTTCCAAGTAATTCTCGCATGAATTTACAATTATCATCGCTTAGTTCCAACGATAGTAAATGCTCTATTTTTACAGTGTACTCCGATTCCCAAGTTTCTATGGTACAAGAGTAATCACCTACACGAGTAACGATGCCCCAACATCCACTTTTACCGCGTAGCTCAGGATTGTCCTTGGGGATAAGAATACATATTTCTCCCTCACGATAAGGATTCGGAACTTTGGTTCGTTCGCGAACTCGGTCAACTATGTCTTTTACTTGGCGCCCAGATGGTACTTTTCCACCAGCCTTCTCAACAGCTTGGCGCCAGCATTCCTGTTGTTCAGAGGGTTCTAGTTTGGTTAATGGTCGAACTTGACATTCGTTCGTTGGCACAATCTGTGTCCAATTGGGACGTGTTGAATCTTCTTCATTTTCAGAGTGTGTCCAATTTGGACACATTTCTACTATGTTATCTATTACACCCGCAGCTTCAATTAAACGGTACGGTTGGCGCCGTTCAAACCCAAATCTTTCCTTGCAGTATTCCTCGAAACTGTTGTGAGTACTGCGATACAGCTTTTTATCGCGTAGGGTACGTAGTCCTTTTCCTGCTTCATAAAACGCGCGTTCTACTAATTTTTCCAGGTGTTCGCGTTCTTGCAGTTCATCGTAAGAAAGCTCCTTTAAGTCTGTTACCTCAATCAATACATCCAACGTTGCCTGATTCATAACGTGGCGCCTCTACTAAAGAACTGTTATCTGGAACACTTATAGCATAAGTCATTAATTGTGAGTTTATAAACTATTAATTGTAAGTTAACAAAAAAGATAAACTGACAGTTTATAGTGGAGGAGAAGCCTCAGTCATTAAGTCGAGCAAATGATAGTAAGAAAAGTTACTGATATAAAAGTACCTGGGTTAGGGGAAAAGATAAAAGAAGCAAGGCTAACAGATAGGCGCTCACTTGCCCAGATATGCCGTCAAATCCCTATGAGTCCTGTTAACTGGTACAAAATTGAGTCAGAAGAAACAAAAGCCTTGCCAATTGAAACTCTACGTAGAATCGAAGAAGTATTAAATATAGATTTAGGTGTGCGTATGGAAGCTTGAATAATTTGGGAAAGAATTGGAGTATGGGCGCCTTTAACAATTTGAGTACAGCGAGAGGCGCCTGTAATAAAAATTGTTAGACTTTCGCTGTGTGTGATGCTTTAGGTATCCAAGGTTTAATGAAGGTTGGAACAGATACTCCTACAAGGTATTTATTTGGAATATCAAAGCGAACGCTTGTAGCTCCTTCTTTGATTTTGACCCCCAAATTTTCCAATCTATACCAAGAGTCAACTATCTCTGATTCAGTATCGGCGCCGTCTCCAAAGTACTTTTTAAATGTATTGCACTCAAAGTTGGTGGTGTAGTATTTTAATGCGCTGTAAAATTTATCACTATCAACTTTTTCAATTTCTTCGTAATCGTCGCTGTCTTCTTCATCATTATTTAATTTTAAATTGGTATCAAGATATGGGATGAAACCTTTGATTTTACGAACTTTCTGACCAATTTCTAATATGCAACCGAGCATTGTTCCATTGAAACAATACAGCCCTGTATCAGTTTGGAACTGGTGTTTCAATTCACCTACATCCAAGCTTTCATCATTTTCAGAGACTTCTGGATAAGATACTGTTCTTAATTGTAACCATTCTTTAATAATTGCTTTCAACCGCGCGTCTGCGAGTTGATACGATAATCCTGTCTCCGCAAAGACTTCTGTCAAACTGGCGCCTGTGTAAATCATAACTGCACGCTCATAGATATTTGTGTACTTAATTGTATTTTTGTATTTAACAAAATACTCAACAGAAAACTGCTGGCAGCGCCACTCGATTTGAACTCTAAGTCCGCATTCTTGATTTTTGATGCTTTTTAATTTTGTTAAGACTTTAAACTCATATTATCTACACATCTGATTATAGTACACCTGGAGTATACAATTTGATAAAAAATGATAAGAGAAGGCTGATGATTGGTTTAGAGTACGTTGACAGGCTAAAGTGGAACGCCGAATTAGGAAAACGCTTAGAATCTTTACGTGGCAGTCTTTCTATGCGCGCGCTAGCTGAAAGAGTGAACAACCTAGGTTATCAATGTAGTTATCAATACATTCACAAGTTAGAGGAAGGCAGGTCTGAGTCAGTTAGTACCGATATCATTGTTGCTATCTGTGATGCCCTCGGTGAGGACTTTAAAGAGCTTTATCCTAGTTTTTATATTGAAGTATCTATACATGTTAAGAAAAGTTAAGCTTAAAAATAAAGTCTACTGGAAGTTGATATATTAAACAAAATGAAGGCGAGCGCTTCTTCTTTTGCACGAGTGGCGCCCGCCTTCAAACCAAATTATTTAAGGTTCATCCTATCATGACACATTTTGAAGATTTTGTGCCGACCAAACGTACTACCAGTCCTTCGCTTAAGGAATTCAAGAACGGCGCCGACTGCCCCCACTGCCATCACTCTGGTTGGTGTTACTCTGTCGGTGATTTATCTGTATGTAACAGAGGCGCCGCTCCCGCTCTTGGTTGGTTTGAAACCTCCAAGTCAGATAAAGCAGGCGTACCATACTATGCGCCGATTAGTACAAAGGCACCTCGTGCAATTGGCAGAGAAGAGTTTGTTTATACTGACCGTGATAACAACCCACTAATCAAGGTGGTGATAGTTCGTAAAAGTGAAACCTCCAAAGAGGTGTACCAAGAATATTGGAACGGTATTGGTTGGGCTAAAGCGTCCTCAATGTCCCAAGAAATGAAGCGCACGCTTCGTTCTCAAATAACTTGGTACAGATACAACGACGTATTACAAGCTGTACTAGACGGAGAACATATATTTGTCGTTGAAGGTGAAGGTGTTGCTGACCTTCTCTGGAATTTAGGTTTACCTGCTACCACGACAATTGGAGGCGCCGGAAAGTATCGTGCGTATGGTAGCTACAAAGAAGATTTAAGTGGCGCCAATATTATTCTTTGTCCCGACCGCGATGAGCCAGGTGTTAAGCATATGGAGGATATCTACCAAGATTTCCCAGAAGCTCAATGGTTATATGCTCCTCCAAGTGAGTTTTATTGGTCTAAGTTACCTACATCTGGTGGGTTGGATATCAAAGATTGGGTTGTTACTGATGGTGCCACGGTAGAAGATATATTAGCTGCAATCGTAGGGGCGCCTACTCATTCATACAACAGCACTGAAGAAATTAAAGTGTCTAAAATAACTGATAAAAAGTCAGCAAAACAAGAGGTAAAAAGTGTTGACAATAGAAATGTGTTGACACTTGAAAAAGTTGAAGTTACACCTGTTAGCGAAGTTGTCAACGGTGTCAACAAAATTTTAAAGTTAAATTTGGGTGAGTTCGAGGAGTATTACAAATTAGACCTACTACGTAGAAGCTCAAAAATAGATAAGAAACTTTTTGATAAAATCGTTGCTTCTGAGCGTGTAGCTTATGAAGTTCAACCAGAGGATGAAATTCGTCTCAAAACTTTAATTGATTGGTCGCAGCAGACTATTAATTGGGACGAAGTTTTACCTGCACCTCTCGCGCGCATCATGAAACGTGATGCTCAAGTACTAAATATCGACCCTGTGATGTTGTGGCAACCATTATTAAGTACTATTTCGTCATTGATAGGTGGTCGTGTATACCTTGACCTCGGTGGGAGAAAAGTACCTTCGATGATGTGGACAGTAAGCGTGTCTGAATCCGGTACAGGGAAGACGCGCGCTGACAGTGTTGTTCTCGATGCTCTACGTAAAATGCAAATCGAGGCTAATCGTGTATATACCGAAGAAAAGAAAGAGTATGAAAAAGCACTAAAAGAATACCAGAAGAACAAAGAGGAAGGAGAGGCGCCTACTCCTCCAGTCTTGAAGAAGCATTTATTTGAAGTGGCTACTATTCAGGCACTCTACAAAAGACTTGCTCAACAAGGGGGAAATACTGCACTTTGGGCGCGCGATGAAATTGCTGGTTTGTTCAAATCGTTAGGACAATTTCACAAAGGTGATTGTGAAGCAGAACAATTGTTAGTCAAGCTCTGGGATGAAGCGCTAGCAGTTGCAATTGACCGTGTAGGCGATGACGACAGCTTCTTTGGAGAGCGTATGTCTTTAGCTATCACAGGCGGTATCCAGCCGGGAGTCTTTCGTAAAGTTTTTAGAGATGAATCAGACGCGAGTGGAATGCAAGCACGCATTTTGTTTGCAGTTCCTCAAAAGGGGCGTAAATGTTATGTAGAGGGCTTCTGTGAACTCAGCGAAACTCTACCTTTGATGTTTAATTACGCTGTTTCAATGGCGCCTAACAATATTAAAATGGCGCCGGATGCCAAAAAATATTTCGCTAAACTCGTTGAATTAATCGGGGATCAAGCAGACGCAACCAAGAATCCTGGTATTCGCGTATGGATGAATAAACTTGATACCCAAGTACTAAGAATTGCATTAAATCTACATATCATTGAGTGCTTCTATTACAGAGAACGCCGTGATATCAATACTTTGCAGCTTGATACATTACAACGTGCGGTAAAGTTCGCACAATACTACAGAAGCGCTTTTCATGTACTACAGGAAAAGATTACCGACAGCGATGATATTAGTTCAATCCTCTTACAAATTTATGACCGCGCGCTACAACAACCAGATGGTGTGTCTCCAAGAGATGTTTACCGTCCATCCCGCAGTATTCAAGCGCGCGCTAAAACTGCACATCGTGAGTGTGGCTCCTATGTAGAAGACCTATTCCGAAAAATGGAACAGATGGGTTATGGTGAGTGTGTACGGAACGGCAGATTAGTTAAATTTGTGGCATCAAAATTTATAGGTGCCAACAAATTTGAAACGCACGCTGACAGTGTTGACATCATCGCAGAGGATGCTTTAAAGACTGATAAAATCAGGGAATTTGATATTACAAAAGAGCGTCAACAATCAGAGAGTGTCAACAATCAGAGTAATGCTTCTCACGCAGAACAATCAAGTACTGAAGAAGTAAAAAATACCTCAGAGCCAACTTTAGAAGTAGAGGTGCCTAAAGTTAAAGATACTTCTGAACAAAACAAGGCGCCTGAAGTTGAAGAATCTTCAGAACTTCGGAAGGCGCATAAAGAAGTAGAAGCGCCTGAAGCATTGAACATTTCACTACTACAAGTAGAAGTGGACGGTGATGTCAACGGCTTTGTCGGCTGTAATGTCGAAGTTAGGGGAATTAGTGGCGCCGTTAAAGCTACAGGTACATTAACCAACTACGACGAACTCAATGGAAGCGTAACTATTGAAACCCAGGACGGCGCCTGTGTAAAAGCCCATGTTCGCGAAACCTTTGTGATTTGAGATTCTGTTGCTTGATTATTCGGCGCCTTTTTGTGCCCCAATGGGACACACTTGAAACATTATGCTACACCTGTAATATAGTAAAATTTGTGAATAATTTGTTTACAAATGTAGTATTATAGTATTTGTAGTTAAATAAATGTTGCTTTGCGAGTGTCCCTCGTAAACACCTGCGCGCTTCTTTATTATCAATTCACTTGAAAGGAGGCAGAGCGCAGACCTACACACTTGTTTGAGAACTCATGTTTGACCACATCCTATTCGGAGTCAGTGACTATGCAGCGAGCAAAGCGTTCTTCCTCAAGGCACTCGAACCGCTCGGCATAGCTGTTGTCCTAGAGGGGCCGCTCGGTATCGAACTTAGTGCAGACAATAAGTCTTCATTGTGTATCTGCCAAACCGAGGAGAAGCCGGCACATCTTCACTTGGCGTTCACGGCCCTTAATCGCCAGCAAGTCGAAGCTTTCTATCGCGCGGCTATATCAGCAGGTGGCAAAGACAATGGTGCGCCTGGTCTGCGCCCGCAATACCACGCGAATTACTATGCAGCTTTCGTCATTGGTCCGGACGGACACAACATCGAAGTGGTTTGTCACGAATCCGAGGACTAACCCTTTGTCCTTATTGATAATTTTGTATTATGTAACAAAGGCGCCGAATAACCACTTATTGGTTATATGTATTTGATTTACAACACTACTTGTGGGCATCAATCAGGTGCCTGAAACCAAATTAAAATTTTGTGTCCGACTCGGACACACTTGAAACACAATACTACATATGTATTCTGAGAAATGGGTGAAATTTGTGAACGAATTGTTCACATCTGTATTTTTGTAATATGTGTAGTAACATTTTGAGAATCGTGCGTTAATTCAAGGTAATTGTCATGACTACAGAACAAGACTCAAGTACTGGAGTTGAAGAAAATATCATGAGTCAGGAAAAAGCGATTGAATTGTTCTTCGGCAGAGGTTCGAGTGAAAGAGGCGCCCGCATCGAGGACGAAGCCGCAGTTGGAAATATCAGTGCTGGGTTAGATTGGGGCAGTGCCTTACCAAAGCTGTTACTTAATCCAGGTTTGTACTGGCGCCTAAAAACCTTACGTATATCCTTAAACCGAGAAATACGCTTGACGCTTGAAAGTATGGACTTGGGAGTTGGTAGAAAGCCAGCACTTGAAACCGCACGCACTTGTATAAAAGAAAAATTAATCTCCCCATCCCCTGATATACTTCCTTACCTCGAAACTGTGCTAAAGCAGGATGAGCTATATAACGAAGAATTTATTTCTAACCGACATGTACTACAATCTCTACTTCAACAACTTTTAACATCCGAAGACAAGGAAGCAATCGCAACGGCAGCCGCTTATAAAGTTAAATGCTCTGTTATTTAGGTACTTAAATACTCAGATACTTAGATACTTTATATGAGGCGCCTGTTAACGTTCAGGCTTTGCCCCTACTATGAAGAGCTATCTTATGTTAATCAACAGGCGCCACATTCTTCACGCTTCAAACAACTCATAAAGGCGCCGTTAAAAATGTACCTCGCCCTAGCTGGGAAGCACTATATGTAATGGGTGCATAAGTTCTTGCAGTTCAGAAAGAATATATAGTAAGTATCGTAAAAAAGCGGGTTTCTTATTTGAAGCTCGCTTTGTAAAAAACTACAAGAGATAAAGGAGGATAAGTTAATGGAAAAGCAAAAAGAATTGATAGAGATGGCAGGAAGAAAAAGAGTCGATGAGGAAGAATACAGCTCTTGTGATGATGGTCACACGCTTGATGGAGGAGGAGAAGGCGGAGGCTATGGAAGAAGGTATAAAGTTGAGAGTGAAGTTAAGTATGGGATTTATTACCATCTGCACGAGTTGTTAGGACTCCAGAATGATAAGGATATCAAGCCAAAACAGGAAAAACAAGAATAGCGGAGTAAACTAAACCTAATTACGGAACGTTCAATAGTTTGTTCCTCGCTGTTGCCCGTTCCTTATTAAGTAGTACTTTTGAATTAAATTTAAATGCTCATGTTGCTCTCACCCGTGCGCGCGTTTGGTGTGTTGTGACTGGTGTGGAGGCGCCTATATTTGATAAACTGCACGCGTGTGAAGAGCAGTATCCTAAATTTACATTCCCTGCCTTTAATAAACGTACTATCCAAAGTACTAACGATGAAAACGAAAATTCAAACGAGAATGCTTAGTTATTGATAAAGCAATATATCTGTATGTATCAGATATTCTATGAATGAAAACTAAATTGTAAATAGTTAAGAGAAATCTTCACCATTTACATACATATCGCCGTTAAATTCTTGCCCATATACCAACTGGCGCCATCGTTAAGCGGATGATTCGAGCAGTACTTATAGTAGTACAGGAAGTAGTGGTTACTCCGGGTACTCTGGATACTCTGGTTATAGTAGTTCGAGAGTTTATGTTAGTGGTTACACTCGTAGCAACGGAACTTATGTAAGTCCCCACTACCGCAGCGCTCCTAGTAGCAGAGCTAGTGGCTTTGGTAGTTTTCGCTCCGGTGGTTCAGGTTCTTAATCAATTTAATTTAAAAGCGCGCGTATGTTGAACAATCTCCGGCCTCCAAGACACGAGTTCTACGAACAGTACAAAGATATTTTTTGTTGGTACGATGTTGATGATTACGCTTGCTATGACGTGTTAACAGTGGCGCCTTCTACGATAGAACGAGTTCGGCGCGCGGCAGCGAGTGTGTGGAAAGTTTTAAACAAAGCTGGCAAAGTCATGAAGAGGTTTGATGATCAAACACTTGTAGAAGAATTCGATTACCCAGAAGAAACACTACGACTAATTAGAAGCAACACACAGGCGCCTTTTATTGCCCACTGCGATTTTGCCGTTAGTAATGACAACATTTACTTACTGGAGTGTAACGCGGAAGTTGCCACATTTATAGTAGAGACTTTTAAGATGAACGGTATTGTCGCGTCACATTTTGGTAAAGTTGACCCTAATATCAATGCTGAGGCAGTACTCAAACGTGAACTCAATAAGTACATTGAGGAGTCGGCTAGATATTTGGGTAAGGCGCCGAGTAAGTGTAATATCGTCTTTGCTGCGTTATCAAAGGCGCCGGAGGATATTGGAACAGTTGAGTATCTTAGGTCTTTGTGTAATTACAAGTCTCGGTTCTGTGCTGTTGAGAATCTGGAGATGGACGAACACTATTGTTATGACGACACTGGAGAAATCGTTGACGTTGTGTATCGTATTTATCCTACGGAATGGATGGTCGAAGACGAGGACCCAAATTCAGGAGTCAGCCTATGGGATTATTTTGAACCACTTGTTTACGCGCGTAAAGTCGCTTTAATTAATCCAGTTAGTTCTTTTGTTCTGCAAAACAAAGCTTTAATGGCTTTGATTACAGAGTTGGGCAGTGATTTTTTCAGTAATGATGGGTTGGTAGATTTTAGCCACTTTTTACCAACCTTTATGGTGCCAGATCAAATCAAACCACCATATGTAGCAAAACCAACCTGGGGACGGGAAGGTAGAGAAGTAGAAATTGTTAAAGGCGCCTCGGAAGTAGTTACTAATCCAGACCCCGAATATACACACTACGCCAAAGTTTATCAGCAGTATGTAGACTTGCCGTGTGCGTATGTAGAGGGTAATGAGTATAAACTACAGCTTTCTTGCTTTCTTATCAATGGTATACCCGAAGGCGTTGCAGCAAGGATTGGAAGAGATGTCATTAGTAACAACTCTAAATTTATACCTGTTGGGTATTGAGTAGTGAGAGGCACCATCAAATATTATTTTCAATCTTTTTTAATAGAGGCGCCTGGACTTATCATTGCTATTAGTTTCATCGTAGACTACTTTACCCCAGCTGGTATCGTTATTATAATATCTAATTTCAACTGCTTCAAACTTATCTACTTCCGAATTAACTTCATAACTAAGAACTGCTTCAAATTGAATATCTTTAATCATATTCACTCTAAGAAAGTTGTAAGTTTTTTCACCACCGAATTGTACTTCTTTAGCAAAATATACTTTTCCTTTATTATCAATAACACGAGATATAATATCGTTATAAGACGCATAAATCTCTAAATTTCTATCTTTATCCAAGTTAGTAATTAGTAGTGAACAATCTACTCTTTCACCGTTACGCTGGCAACCCTGAAACTGAAACTTAAAGTTGTTTAGAGTTTGAGTATTTAAGGAGGAATTAACTGCTGTAGGTGGTAAAAGTGTATTGTCTGGTGTCGGAGTAGCTATATTATTGGCGGAAGAAGTAGAAGGGCATTGCAGTTTCAACAAGCATCTAACCTCTGGATTGGTTATTACACTTATTATTATCATAAAAATTAAGGCAGCAACAAGCTTATAACTTGCATTGTTTCGATTACGCGCTTGTACAAGCATGTTTTGTAATTCTTGGATTCGGGGTTGTTGGTTTAATATTTCTTTAGCAATAGCATTTAGTTCTAAATTTCCAGGGTTGTGCTTACGCGCGGCACTGACTAAATCTTCAACCCATCCCTGAGAATTTGCTGCTTCTATTAATTTAAAGACAATTTCTTGTAAACTCCCTTCGCCAGCAATTGCTCCTAGATTTTTATCTAATTCATCTGACAACATTCGCTCTAGGGATGATGTATTGGGGTAAGCATTAATTAAAGCATCTCGTAGTTTTCCACGTTGTTGTCCGGATAAAATCATATTTGTTATATTTTCATTACAAGGAACGAAATTGTTATAGCGTTTTTCAAGTGAACATTAGGAATAAAATATCAAAGAGATGAACAGGCGCCTACTAATATAAATACATAAATACTTGTTGCACGTGCAAGATGATATAACTGCGCGCGCATCATAGTAGGCACCCATTTACCCAACTCCATAAGCTTTTTCAATTAAAGATAGTAAGTTCTCTTGTACTGCTGTTAAAGGTTTATTTCTCTTCCCCATTGCTTGCAGTACAGAACGCTTGATGGCGTAAAGATACCCGCTTTTATGTTTTAACTTTATGTCAAAATGTATTCGGCGCCTGGATAATCACCAAAACATGGGGTAGTGCTGTGAAACATGGTTTCGGAAAGTCTCAAGATATACAGTGCCCAATTACCAGCAAGGTGTAGAGATTTTCGAGAAGCTAGAAGAGAGGCGCCTGCATAGAGGATATCAAAGAGTGAATTAATAGCGTATATGTCAAAAGGATTCGGTAAATCCCAACCTACTAAACTTGATAAATTTATTGAACAAGCAGTTAATAATTGTCGGCACCGGAATCCTGAAGCGCTTGATAAAATATTTGATAATCTCCCTGTTGAGCTTAACAACAAAGTATTACAAGGTTTGGTAAAAACATTAAATCAGGATATTGATAGTTTAAGCTGGCTGTGCGGATACTTTGCCTCGGAGATTAACAGCACTTCAGACAATGATAAACCTCGACAACCAATAATATTATTGTCTAAGCTACTAATGAAACATGGAATGCAACCGTTTATTGATTTTACGCCATACACAGGTTGTAGAATTCACATCATTGATACAGATAAATTTGAAGCGTTGCCAGCCAAAGTACAAGAAGCAATTAATGGCGCCTTTGATATTCTGGAACACTCTGATGAAGAAGCGCGCGCGATTAACGATGCAATGTTAGCTGAAATGTTGGTTGATTAATAGGCGCCCTTCACGATAAACCTAAGTACTTAAATTTTTAAATACTTAGATATCGGGTAGGCGCCTAAAATAGTGCCTGTAATACTTATGGGATGGATAAAGTACTTCTATCATTCCCTGGTGGGCATTTAATGCCTCGACCAAAACTGTCGCCTGTTTCTGCATCAATAACTTCAATAATTTTGGCGCCAGCAATACAAGTCATTCTGCCTCGTGATGATGTATGTTTGCCTGGGACAAAACCAGAAATCATCCATATCATTCGGTTGTTTGAATAAATTTTTTTGTACTGCCCTGTTTTCGCGGCAAACTCCTCATAAGTGGTAAGTTTAGCTTCCGTTATTCGCATGTAACCAGAATTCTTGGTAGCTTCCTGCATCGTAATTAAACTAACTATCGGTAAGTCATTATCGGCAGGATATGTTTTTACTTGATTACCAGAATATTTTTGTACTGGTTGATTTTTCGGCGCCTCATCCTTTTTTATTGGCTTCTGGGCTGTTACTATCTGGGTTAATAATAAAGTTGCTATTACACCAAATACACAAGCATTAAATGAAGTTTTTGTAAAGATTTTAAGCATTAATTTATTGCCAAAACTGACAAGAAAGACCATTGCCAATAAAGTAATGTTCCAATGTCTTGATGGCGCCTTTGATATTTTAGAACGCTCCGATGAAGAAGCGCGCGCGATTAACGCTGCCATGCTAGCTGAAATGATGGTTGATTAATGGGCGCTGAAATGTACCTTTATTAAGGCTAAATTTAAACATCTGAATACTCAAGTATCTAGATACTTAAATACTTACGGTATAGAGATATCGGCGCCTGTAAATCTTTATATAATACGTGTCGTAACATTGCTTTTAATCCAAAAGCAAGAAGTTACAGACTTTATGCTGTCTTGAAAAACCGAATAATTTCGCGAACATGGTCTAAAAATTGAGCATCAGTAGACAATTGAGAAATTGCGTTTCTAGTTTCCCCAACCAAACGTTCGTGTTCTGATTGGTTAACAACACGTAATTCTTCGCGCGTTGTTAGCCAAGCGTGCTAATTCTTTACGAGTTTCATCAATATAAATTTGTTGATTAGCAGCCAGAGAATAAGGTTGTTCTGGGTTTAGTTGTTCGGTCATACGTTTGACTGTTTGTTCTAACTGAGAAACACGACTGCGTAACTCAACAATATCTTCGCGCGGTAAGTCCATTGTTGACGAATAGCAAGTAACCTGGTGGATAAATATTCATATGCACTAATAGCTGGTCGCAAACCTGTTAATAATAGAGCAGCACCAGAACCAATGTATCCCACAGCGCTAATACCAACAGCAGCAAGTATATAAAGACTAAGGGTTGATACTAAGTGCAAGACGAGCGCAACTACAAAAGAACGCTTTGCTAGAATTTTAACGTATGCTAATTGTTTTTCATCTACAGGAATACCTTTTTCTTGTGATTGTTCTGCTTCTGCTAAAACTTGTTTTGCCTGAAAATGAACGTTCCAAGGTACAGTGACAATTACTAATAACCACCAAAAGCTTGCACCACCAATTACCCAGTCTAGGAAATTACCTGTAGGAATATTAAACCACTGTAATATCCCAAAAGCTAGGAGTAATAGAACAACAAAACCAATACTAGAACTAATGAAAAAGTTAAAATACATTTTTCCATCTAGATAATAACACAATGATTATATATGGTAGCAGCACCCTAAAGTCAGGTGCCGTTTTATGGCAAACATAAGTATTAAAACATTCTGATGAGTCAGCGCGCGCGCCCTTCGATGCACAGCTCCCACTGAAATGATGGTTGATTAGGCGCCTTATTATAAAAACCACCTCATAGCGTTTACTATAAGGTGGAAACGATTCTTAGGGATGATTCTAAGAATCTCAAGTGAATCATATTAAATGTAGCTTATAAATCAGAGGCGCTACCCATTACTAATACTGGTTCTATCCAAATAAGCTTTCTTTTACTCCGTCCCTCTCCATAAGCTTGATTTCTTAGATAGCCCCGGCGCCAGTGCATTGACTTTGAACTTCCCGTACTGGTGCCTGTATTTTCAGTATTACCTTCTTTTCTTAACCGATATTCTTTACCTATCCACAAAGGTTTATAATAATCTTTCTCACTGCTTTTAGAGAAACCTTTATTTACAATTACTCGCTCGCTAGTTGTATCAACATACTCTGGTCGAGCTTCCATTATTAGTAATAATCTTAAAAATATAGATTGTAGATATTCATTAAAATCTACTACAGTTTCTGAGTCTAATTCTTGAGCGTCTATATGTCTAATTTTCCTCTCATTGTCCTCTAATCTATATCTACGACAAAATATATTAATTCCATCAGTAGCAGCCCAATATAATAAACTGCGTTCTTTGTCGCAGTGCCAATAAAGTGCTTGTACAGCATAATTTTCTGGAGAGAGTACGGCGCCTATTGGTAGCATGAATATTCCTGTTTCCATTGCCCAATTTAGATTTTCAGCTTCTACTGATAAATCTGATTGAGCTAATGCTGCTAGTAGGTCACTATTTACCCAATAGGCGGGACACTTCGCTTGACCTACTTTAAACAGAGTGTATGTACTGATAAATAATGAATCGCGCGCGCGGTCTAGTACCTGTCGCTCGATGCTTTTGGGGTCAACTGAGTAATATACATCAGCTACATGTCCACAAATTTTTTCATAGGGCATATAGCCGTCTACGTTGAGAACAGGACGTAATACTATGTCTTTATACCAACCTTTAGGCTTTTTACTCATCCTTACTTATAGTGTATTCAGGCGCCGTATTTATTCTAATACCTTACAAGTACTCTTACTCATCATAAATCAGGGAGTCAACAAATTTGGATGATAAATTAGTGTGTGTTTCTCCAGTAGCGATTTTATACCAGTTATAGGCATTTTCAATTGTGGCTTTATGAGTAACAGAACCCTTGCCTTTAATTTTACCGTCCGGCGCCACTCTTACAGCAAAGTTATCTTTATTACGGCTAGCGCTGACAGAAGCTTTACTATTAGATTGATACTCGAAGTAAATACAATTTTCTTCTACTTGAAAATATATTTTATCAAACCCAACATACCAGAGTTCATCCGAATCTTTTATCTCTTCTGATTTTTTATAAGGGACGTATAGCCACGGCATAATTATTAAATATTATTTTTTATAATTATATAACTAATACGTCACCAAAATAAAAATTACGCAGCATTAAATGAAGTTTTTGTAAATATTTTAAGCATTAGTTTATTGCCAAAACTGCCAATCAAGACCACTGTTAATAAACTAATGTTCCGGTAATTAGGCACCTAACACTAGTCTTTAAAATTTCCATTCAGAAACCTATCCATACTACGCTCCGCCAAAGCCGCAATAGTTAAAGAAGGATTGGTACAAGCTGTAGAACCAGGGATGAAGGCACCGTCAACAACAAACAAGTTAGGGTAGCCGTGGACTCGTCCGTAAGGATTACATACGGCGCCGATTGTGGCGCCACCAAGGGGATGACCAGTTATACCCGTACCAGGTGCAGCCGCTAAAGTTGTACCATTTGCTTGATTTAACCGTTGGTAAGTATCAAGAGCAGCATTTTTAATTTTCTGATCATTAGCTGAATTTTGAGGCCAAACTAAATTAGCTGTTTGTTTAGAAGCATCATACGTAAAATACCCCTCTGGCTTAGTAAGTGCAATACCAAAAACATTATAGGTGCCTTCAGGAAGACCAGGGAAAGGAAATTGTTGGATTGCAACAGGAGAGATTGGATTGTCAAAATCCTCAATTGCGATGGCAGCAGGTCCACCTTGTGTAGGGTTAGTTTGTCCAACGGTTGCAATAAGACCAAGAGTATCTCCATTGTTTCCCCATAATTTACCTACTTGCTCGTTCAAACGTCGCAATTTACCAGTGTTTTTAGCGCGCAGTAATAGTTCAGTAGTTCCAATGGAACCAGCCGCTAAAAATAGATAGCGACAAACAATTGTTTTTTTATCAACAACAACTCCCTGTTCGTTGATTTGGTTGCAAGTAATTCGGAAACGGTTATTATCAGATTCCTCAATTTCCGTGACTACATGTAAAGGTCGTATTTGCACACAACCAGTAGATAAAGCCATTTTGAGGTAGTTGCGGTCTAAACTTTGCTTTGCTCCACTGTTGATGCCATAATATATCTCACCCAGAATTGTGCTTGGGACTTTTGTTCCAGCGATTTCCTGACGAACAATATCCCAGTCAACATTAATATCTAATTTGCGCGCTTTTAAATTTGCCTTCGTTGCCTGCTCTAAAAAAATGCGACTTGCTAAATAAAATTGTGTTGCGAGGATGTCGTCAGGTATAGGAGATGGTTTGAGTATAGAACGCACTCGTGGATAATAAACCCGGTCTAATTCTTCATAGTTAATGCTACGTGGAAAGACTTGATAGAAAAGTTCTTGAGTTGGTTGATAAGTAATTCCGTTATATACAAGAGAACTACCACCTACACCGGCGCCTCGCAAAGCACTAATACCATCACCTACCTTAATATCCAAAACTCCTGTATATACATCGATTGGAGTTTGACCAAATAGAGCTAGTGTAGTTGGACTCAGCCAAGTAGAGCGACCATCGGGCTTTTGCGACGTACAGAAAGTATCTCCGGCATCAGTTATTTCCCACCAACGCCCACGTTCCAGTACAACTGTTTCAATGCCTGCAGTACCCAGACGTAAGGAAGCAACAGCTCCACCAAAACCACTACCAATTACTACAGCTTCTACACGTTCAGCAGAACGCTCGGCAAAAGCTTTCTGAAGATTAAAAATGCCTACACTTGCCGTAGTCGCCAACGATGTTTGCAGGAATCGGCGCCGACTCACTCCCCTGGTCATATTAAATTTCCTTACTTGTATTATTTAAAGCGATAGAATCGGATATTACAGCATTTTTGCAACACACAGATTTAACTCAAGTTAAGTTTTAAGTAATCAATTAATAAAAATTGTAAACTTTTAACCTTTACAATTTACAGGCACATGTAGTAGTCCAATTAAAAGATTTTTTCTAGTACTAATACGATACGACCTTCATAAATCGTATTCCGATGTAAATTTAATCAAAGCTTGTGCTTGGTTTGGTATTCCAATAAATGCAAGTGATAAACCGACTACAGGGAGTACTTTTTTACACAAGTTAAGCATAGATTACCCTAAGTTATTAACTATTTTCAAATAATCGTATCACTATCCGTTTAAAGTTTCTAGGTATAATTACGCTTGTTTAGATAAAGTTTCTGTATGCCAAATATTATTTATATTAAATAATACTGATATTTACGAGCTGTTACTTAAAGGACTATTGAGGCGCCTGCACGCTTCTGATTCAGTTGAGATAATTGGCGCCAACAAGAGTAAAATTAACTTTTAACAATTTTATTAAGTTTTGTAACGGTTGGCATAAAACACTTTTATTACTAAAAAATTAGTAGTGCCTGACATTTCTATAATCAATAACTATTTGGAAATAAAAGATATAGGAGTTATGTTGCTTATGATGAGTTTACTTAAAATTATTTTTTGGGGTGGACTTGTGGGAATGATTTATATGTCTACAGGTTTTATGATAGGTGCATTTTTAGGTTTATTAATTGGCAATCGAATTAATATTATAATTAATATTTGAAACTGAAAATTAAGTTTTCAAATTATTGAAGTTTGTGGTTTAATATTCGGCTCTATATTTGCATTGATTGGTTTAGTAGTAAGCATTGAGGATATAAAGGAAGGAGGTTTCTAAATAAACTTATAAGCTTTTATGCAAATTCAATTATAGCTAATTCTAAAGCATATTTGAACAGCGGCAACGAACAAAACTGCTTTATAGTTAGCTGTAAGATTGTTCAGGCGCCGTATATTATTCTAGTTCTTCAAGCAGCATCGAATACATTATCTCGATGCCACTGTAGCGCCTCCGTGCGCGGGTAATATTGCTGTTGCGCTGGTAATATTATTGATTCTCCGTCCATATCGCGCATTGGTTTACAATTAGGCGCCTATAATGGTTGATTTAAAGTAGGCGCCTCTTGATTGTCACTTACCACTTCATGCAGGTGGCGCCTAGTGTTACTTTTTGATTTAACGTAATTTCATTCTTAATGCTCTTTCTCTTGCTTGCTTTTTAGCTAAATCTCTACGTTTGCGAATCTCTAACTTTTGTTGTTCCGCTAAATTTTTAAGTTGAAATTGTTCCTCAATAAATTTATCAATTTCTTCAGGATTTTTCTTAGCCCTCATTAATAAATATTTTATATTTTGTGGAAAATACGGATTCTCTAAAGCTTCTTTATATTTTTGCTCATCATTAAGAAATTCTGTAAGCTCCACTCTAAATTGAGCTTTTCGCTTCTCTAATTCATCTCTTACTTTCGGATTTTTGAGTGCAGCTTCAAATTCTAACAGTTGTTTATCTATTTGGGCAAGAGCTTGTGCGGCATCAGAATCGATTTGCTCTAAGGTTTCTTTTAAATTTAAAGTCCTAACGGTCGGCGCCGAACCACTACCCTTGGGTGGAGAAGTATCAATATATTCGTATATTATATCATCATTAAGCACGATTGAATTATTTATTACGTTTTTGACCGCAGAAGAAGACAAAGGCACCGTTAATACCAGCAAGAACAAAATAATCGAGCAAAACCGAAATTTGTAAAACTTTAATAATTTCATTATTTTACAAGTCTGATATTAATTACACCCAGATTATCAAATTATAGGCACGCTCCACGCATGGCGCCGTTACACTTTTAAACCACGCCACAACATCAATATATTTAGATACGAAACGTATTATTTAATTAAGTAAGTAATCAGGCGCCTGTAAATTCTTGTATTAAATTACAAGCGTGCGAAATATTCATCTATCCGCCATTCAAAAACGATGTCCCAGAACAAACATCCGCTCTGCTTTATTTGATACACACATTCTCGTTCAACACGGAAATCTGTAATCAAACCTGCACGTTTAGCATTACTAAGCCTTATAACGGTAGGAGGTGTCAATTCTATAACCCGGCGCCGTTCCACAGGTGTAAGAGCGTCCCAAGCTTCCTCTTTATATTCTTCATGGGTTTTAAGAGCTTCATTAATTTCTTGCCAAGAGGTGGCTGTTTGCAATGCTTGAACCAACTCTTCAACAGCGGAAAGCACCATTGTGCCAGAAACAGATACTGTTGAGCTAGTAAATCCAACAGGCGCCGTAGTTTTGGAAACTTCGCTTGTTAAAAATTCGTAATCTTCAATGACATCATCTTTCTCCTCTGGTTCAAAGCTCCAAGCCTCTTGTACATCTAATTCTTCATCGTACCAAGGATTGTACTCAGATGTTTCATTCAGAGATTCTTCGTGTGCTACTAAGTCTTTATCCCACGAAGCAGCGGAACTATTTAACGCTGCTTCTGAATACGCAGGCGCCGTTTCCGAATCAATAACCGCATCAACACTCTGTACCTCTTCACTATCAACAACCACACCAACGATCGGCGCCTGTTCATCACTACCCACTACATCAACACTCTGTGCCTCACAAGAAACAGCTTCTACCTCTTGGGTAGCGTATTCAGATTCATAGTGAGCAATTAAAGCTTTTTCGACGATAAACTGCGCGCTTTTACCAGACTTATCCATCATCTCTTCGAGCATGACACCAACTGACTGGTTATAGATTGGTCCAATAACGCACGCGCGCTTTTTATCAGGCATCATTCGCCATATGGTAGCTTCTTCTGTTTCCTTAGTAGCTCTCGCTTTGTGGCATTTTTTCATAAACCCACGAACTTTGTTTTGGGTAATTATAGGCAAGGAAAGCATTTGGGCGATTACTGACTGGTACTTCTTGAGGTTTAAAGCGATTTGAAAGATTGTGCGCGGTTCGATTTGAGCTAGTTGATGTGGGGCAAAAGTACCAAAAGCCTCGTGTACCTTCAGATGAGCCTTTTCCTCTCCCTCCCAGTTATATTTTCTTAATAATTCTTTATATTCCTGTTTGGTGAGCGTTGCCTTTTGTTCCGCTAGCCATGATGCATGACGTAAAATACGCACTGTTGAGGTGTAAAGGGCGCCGATTGGATGCACACAGCTATCTGCCTCGATCATAAAGTCGTTGAACTGCGATGGAGATATCGTTAGTTCATCTAAACTGGTGATGTCAAACCCCTGGAATTGTGTAATCATACTGGTAGTATTTTATTCAAAGGCGCCTGTTATTTCCTTTAAGGGATTATGGGGCGCCATTTTACAACAAAGCATTACATTAACGTTTCAATTCCGGCGCCTTTGTTTAACCTCTAAATATCTACGACTCAAACATCCAAGCACTGGCGCGAACAAAAGTCTCTTCTCCTTCTCGCGCACGTAGCTTACATAGAAACAAATTGTTACAGTTATTACAAGAGGTTAAATTTAGCCGTATTGATAGAAATTTATGGATACTAGAAAAATTTTGATAGCGACTAAAACTTACCCTTCAATCAGCACTAAATATAGAGAAACTGTTTGTACGGCAGGAGTTTTATTAAGTGATGATGAAAAGCCATTGCAATGGATTCGGATATACCCTATTCCTTTTAGATATATGGATTTTGACCAGCGTTACCCTAGATGGTCTATTATTGAGGCAGATATAGAGAGAAATGATAAGGATTATAGAGAAGAAAGTTTTCGCATTAATCCGAATACCATCAAAATAGTCAGGAAAATAGGTACATTGAATAATTGGCATGAAAGAAAGTCTTTACTACTGCCATTAAAATTCGATTCGATTAAACAAATAAAAGAACAAAATAAATCGTTAGGAATTATCAAACCTTTGAGTATAAAAAAATACTATTCTAAACCAACTGAACGAGAGTGGGCGCCGAAACAGCAAGCAGTATTAGACCAATTAGATTTATTTGAAGAATCGGTTGAATTAGAAAAAATTCCTTACCAGTTTGGATATGAGTTTACGGATGAAGCTGGCGATAAACATAAATATTCTATAAGTGATTGGGAAATAATGCAGCTATACAGAAATTGTAGAAATAACTCTAAAGCAAAAAGTATTGAAGCAAAAGAGCAAGAGTCATTAGATAAAGTAAAACAAAAGCTAGAAAATTTTGCTGTAAATAACGATTTACACTTTATCGTTGGTAATCTTAAAAATCATAAAAATTCTTTCATGATTATTGGCTTATTTTACCCACCAATAGTACAATCAGAA
The DNA here is from genome assembly GCF_002368415.1 of Calothrix sp. NIES-4105. Lineage (GTDB taxonomy): Bacteria > Cyanobacteriota > Cyanobacteriia > Cyanobacteriales > Nostocaceae > Dulcicalothrix. The sequence goes on along the minus strand of NZ_AP018292.1, from coordinate 112,122 downwards.
CAGTTAAGTTTATTTTAGGGAAATTATAATGATATGCCAGGATATTAACACTAATCATTACATACTCACATTTGGATACGGTAATAGAAAAGACTATTATGAATTTATACAATATTTAAAATCATTCGACGTTAAATACGTAATTGATGTACGTAATTCCCCACGTGCGTGGAGTCGAAAGTGGTACGGGCAAGAAATAGAGAAGCTTTGCGAATCTCAAGATGTTAAATACATTTCAATGCCAGCTTTAGGAAATACCAGCGGCAATAGTAAATGGATTCCTCCTTCTACCTCGGAAGCAGCACAGGCTTTAGAGGAAGTTTCCCAAATTATTCAATCTCAAACTAGCCTGTTACTATGTGCTGAGTTGCAAAGTGCAAGATGTCATCGCACAGAAGTAGCTTTGAAATTACAAGAAATAACGAAGCTACCAGTTCAGCATTTAGAATAGTGACACTATTATTTTTAAAATACGGCGCCATGAATTTATAATATGCAGGCGCCGATTCTTCAACATATAGTTTGGTGTTTATCATTTGTTGTTAAACCATAGTTGTGTAATCATGATTGGGCGCCCAAACTACAGTGGTGTCTGATGATGAAACACAAGCTTCCAAGAACCCAAACGATTAACATAAGTACTACTTATCATTACTGTGAACGGTTCGCGCCCCTCACGTTGTGCTGTAGCCTTATAAATTACAACAGCGCTGTCTGTTGCTAGTTGTAAAATTTGCGGCGCCGAGTCGATACGCCAAAACAAGAATGGTGGTTGCCCTTCATTAACCGCAATTGTAGTTTCTTTGTCTAATACTCCAAAATTTCCTACAGTAAGTCCATCATCAGTAAGGTATTCCCGAATCAAGTTAACGTTAGCAGCAGAGCTAGCCTTCCAAAACTTTTCCTCAAGTGCCATCAAAGTTTCTTTTAAATCCATCTTTTTCCTTAGTCAAAGATAGTATTGTAATTAAATATTAAATCACGCGCGGAAATACTTATACAATTATAGTCGGGGTTTCCAGAAAAGTAACAAAATGAAGAAAAAAATTAACACATCTCCGGTTTATACTTGTGATTATCCGGTTTATGATTATGAAGATAATAGTGTTTATATAGTCATTTACTACAACGGGAAAAAGGTTAAAATTCTAAAAAAAGAAGATGCTCCCTCCTTAGTAGAAGCGTTAGAAACTGGAGAAAGCCCAGAAGATATTGATTTTCATTTGAGTACCTATTTATAGAGTTATTCGAGTATAGAGCGTGTTTTAAAATATACAAGATGGTGTTGTGATTTCAAGGCGCCGTATTTATTCTAATACCTCACAAGCCTTTTCACTCGGAGTCGTAAATTAGAGAGCCAATAAATTTAGATGGTAGATTGGCTTGTATTTCCCCTGTAGCTATTTTGTACCAGCTATAAATATATTCAATTGTGGATTTGTGAGTAACAGACCCCTTACCTTTAACTTTACCGTTCGGTGCCACTCTAACAGCAAAGTTATCCTTATTGCGGCTAGAAATCACATTTGCTTTACTATCAGATTGATACTCGAAGTAAATGCAATCTTCTTCTACTACAAAATAAATTTTATCAAATCCAATATACCAAAGTTCATCGTCCTCTTTGATTTCTTCAGGTTTTTTGTGGGGAATATACAGCCAAGGCATAAATGTTATATATCATTTTATAACTAATATCTTACAAATAAGGCGCCTTTCATTCAAGCAGCATCAAATATATTCTCTCTATGCCATCGCAATGCTTCTATTCTGGGATAATACTGTTGTTTTGCGGGTAGTATAATCGACTCTCCGACAAATTCTCTCATTGGTTTACAATTCGGCGCCTCTTCCCTCAATTCCTCAGAAACGATAATTGTGTAGTCATCATTGATAGAAAACCAGCCACGGTCAAATCCCCAATGGTGATTTTTGCACAACGATAAACCGTTATCTATACGGTCATCAAAGTATTTAGCAAACGGCTTGATATGGGCGCCATCTATAATACCTTGCCCCTGAATATCAAGTACTTGGTATCCACAAAACGCACATCGGTAGCCATAAGTAGTAGCAACAATTTTACGAAATGCGGCATCTCGAACTATAACTTTCTGCTCAGAATTAAGTTCTTCTGGTTGATAAATTTTGCCCCCAGCGCGCTCTAACTCTTCCTGCAACTGGGCAAAAACATTTACTTGTAAAATTCCTTCAATATTACTGGCGCCACTAAACCATTCATCTATCAACACCTGTATCAACACACTTCTATCATGAGAGTCTTGTAAAATTTGCCACAACTCATCATCAAAATATGCGTACTCCACAGCTTGTTTTAAGGCGCCTGCTGATACAAGTTTTGCCTTAGAATTAATCGCTAGCTCAAAACCAGGGTTCGGTTGGAAGTGCCAAAATCCATCACTGCGTAAGTAGAAAAACGGTTGTCCGATGTCTGGATTGCGGTTTGGTTCTAAGTGGCGCCAAACATTCATAAATGTAGCTACAAGTTCGCCAGATAAGGGTATTTGGTTTTTTCTTATCCCTCCCCTGCTAATGAGTTCAATAATGGATAGCAGTAAAATTGGTTTGTTGGGCGCCGTACCCATAGAGCGGTTCACATTTAAACCACTGGGATTTGTTGTTTTAACCTTCGGGGAAAACTTTTTAGAATAGTATGCTAAGTTTTTAGTCATAACATTACGCTACGTTTTGTTTTATATAAAATTTATTGTATAGTACTTTACTAAGCTTTTACTGATTTGCATTTGAATTAATCAAATAGCAATTGCAATAAATCAATCGCAATTGCTATTCTTTGGGTTGTTTGGCGCAATGCCAGTACTACGATTGTTTCAATCCTCAATTCCTTTAAAAAGGAATTGTCACTTTCATGCCAGATATAAATATTAGGACACTTGTAGTCGTTTCAATCCTCAATTCCTTTTTGCAGAAATTGTCACTGTGTTCATTGAACTTTTGTAATTTAATCAATTACAACTTCAATTATTTAAATTATAAACTGAAAACTTTATGATGTCTATAGCTCAACTATACCTAGACATAATCAAATTAAAGAAGCTATTATAGATAAAAATATTTTTATTTATTAAAATTAATTTTATGCAGTCTCTAAATACTGAAATAGGAAAATATTTAAATTTTAACGATTTCTGCACCTGTACTAACACATATAAAAAATATGCATCACAAATTGACCCCTTCCCAAGTAACTCAGGAAGCATAACTGCTATTAAAAATCTTTGTGAGCATATTATTGACCCAATAATTGATTACTTCGGTGAAGAGAATTTTCAATTGACTTACGGATTCTGCTCAAAAGACTTAAAACGGTATCTAGAGAAAAAAGACCCTGCAACCAACCAAAAAAACGGCAGAATTGACCCTAGTACCGATCAACATATGGCACTAGAAACAAACCGAAACGGTCAGTATTATTGTAAAAGACCGGGAGCTTCTTGTGATTTTCTCATTACCAATGTACCCAGTAATCAAGTCGTAGACTGGATATTACACGCACATCTAAAGTTTGATTCACTGTTTTACTACGGAGAAACGCGACCGATTCATATAAGTTACGGGCTGGAACACAAGCGCGCGGTCTGGACATTTAGCAACAAAGGGATGCCCACAAAAAAAGGTATTGAGAACTGGGTAAAGCTTGCACTTAATATCTAGGATTATTAAACACTATCTTCCATCCTAAAAGTTCTCAAGATAGCTAATTTTAACTAAGAGTCTGTAGAAGCAGATTGTAATAATTAGCACCGTTATTTATAGGTAAATGTTGGCACCACTCCAAATATAGTGTTTCATAAAAGTGCATAAATCAATGCAACAGGTGCCTATATTTTTAATAGAGTTGCACGCGCTCCTAGGAGATAACAAATGACTGGGGTATCTATACGTTTGTATTGGTGGCAGATCGAAATTGCAATTGCAAGTGCAATCACTTTATATACAAATAGTTCTGTCGCCCAAATAACCCCAGATGCGACTCTGCCAAATAATTCCAACGTCACATTGGAGGGTAATACTTTTAATATCACAGGAGGAAGTACTGCCGGGGGTAATCTATTCCACAGCTTCAAAGATTTTTCCATTCCTACTGGTAGCGGTGCCACCTTTAACAATGCTATAGATATTCAAAACATAATTAGCCGAGTTACAGGAAAGTCTATCTCTAATATTGATGGTTTAATTAAGGCAAACGGCGGCGCCAACTTATTTCTAATTAATCCCAATGGTATTATTTTCGGTCAGAATGCTCGACTGGATATTGGTGGTTCCTTTCTTGCTACATCCGCTTCGAGTATAAAATTTGGCGATAGTTTTGAATTTAGTGCTGTTAATACTGAGTCTAAACCTTTACTGACTGTAACGGCGCCTGTTGGTTTGCAGTTTGGCGCCAATCCAGGTTTGATTCAGGTACAGGGTAATGGTCAGGGAGCTAGAAATTTTAATTCTCCTATTATTGATACACAATCCGACTTACGGGTACAACCCGATAAAACTTTAGCGTTGGTTGGTGGAGATATTAACTTAGAAGGAGCAACACTGAAAACTGCTGGTGGAAGGATAGAACTAGGCAGTGTTGCTGGAAATAATTTAGTTAGCCTCACACTTGCGAATAAAGGTTTTGCTTTAGGTTATAGTGGGGTACAAAACTTTGGAAATATTCAATTATCCCAACGGGCAACTGTGGATGCAAGCGGGGAAGGTGGTGGTGATATTCAAGTACAAGGCAGACGTATCACCGTTACAAATCGTTCGCAGATACAAACAAGTACTCTGGGGGCAAAACAGGGGGGAGATTTAGTAGTAAATGCTACTGAGTCGTTAGAAGCAAGTATATCGAGTAGTTTGATTGCTAATGCTTACCAAAAGGCAACTGGGAACGCGGGTAACGTGAAAATTAACACTCGTGAATTACTGCTCATAGATAGGGCAACAATGGGTGCTTTTACATTTGGTGCGGGTAAGGGGGGAAATTTAACCGTTGAAGCCCAAGACATACAACTGATTGGTACATTAGCAGAAAATCCAAATGCCACTGGCTTGAGTGTTTCTGCACAACCTAACTCAACAGGGGATGCGGGTTCTTTAACGATTAAAACTAATACCTTGCTAGTGCAAGATGGGGCACAGGTAAGTGCTGTTTCATCTGGTACGGGCAAGGCGGGTTCTTTGAGCGTTGATGCCCAAGATATCCAACTGATTGGTACAACCGCTAATGGTCGGTTTCCGAGTGGCTTGGGTGTTTCCGCAGACGAGAGCTTAACAGGGGATGCGGGTTCTTTAAAGATTAAAACTAATACCTTGCTAGTGCAAGATGGGGCACAGGTGAGTGCTGCTACATTTGGTGTGGGCAAGGGGGGTTCTTTGAGCGTTAATGCCCAAGATATTCAACTAATTGGTCGAGGGGTTAATAATCGGCTTCCCAGTGCTTTGGGTACTTCTGCACAGCAAAACTCAACAGGGGATGCAGGAGATTTGACTATTACAACTAATACCTTGCTATTGCATTCGGGGGCAGAAGTTAGTACTGATACATTTGGTGCGGGTAAGGGGGGAAATTTGAACGTTGATGCCCAAGATATCCAACTGATTGGTAGAAGCACTGCTAATCATCCCAGTCGCTTGGGTGCTTCCGCAATGCCAAACTCAACAGGGGATGCCGGTTCTTTGACGATTAAAACTAATACCTTGCTAGTGCGAGATGGGGCGCAGGTGACTGCTTTTACATCTGGTGCGGGTAAGGGGGGTTCTTTGAGCGTTGATGCCCAAGATATCCAACTGATTGGTACAACCGCCAATGGTCGGTTTGCCAGTGTATTGGCTGCTTCTGTACTGCCGAACTCAACGGGGGATGCAGGTTCTTTGAAGATTAAAACTAATACCTTGCTATTGCGTTCGGGGGCACAAGTGAGTACTGCTACAGCTGGTGCGGGCAAGGGGGGTTCTTTGAGCGTTGATGCCCAAGATATCCAACTGATTGGTAGAAGCGTTAATAATCAGCTTCCCAGTACATTAGCTGCTTCCACACTGCCAAACTCAACGGGGGATGCAGGGGATTTGACTATTAAAACTAATACCTTGTTAGTGCGAGATGGGGCAGCGGTGCTTACTGTTACACTTGGTTCAGGCAAGGGGGGTTTTTTGAGTGTTGATGCCCAAGATATCCAACTAATTGGTAAAAGCGTTGATAATCAGTTTTCCAGTGGCTTAGGTGCTTCCGCAATGTTAAACTCAACAGGGGATGCAGGGAATTTGACTATTAAAACTAATACCTTGTTAGTTCAAGATGGAGCTGGAGTATACGTGGAGAGTTCCGGAACAGGAACTGCAGGGAACCTAACTATAGGTGCTAACTCAATCAATTTAGACCAAAAGGCTCTACTCACCGCAAATACACGCAGTAATAGAACTGATGTTACTCAAGCAACAATTAACATTAATTCACGAGATTTGATACTACGTCGTAATAGCAGTATTACCACAAACGCTAGAGGTACTCAAGTAATTGGTGGTGATATCAATATAAACACAGATGTGTTAGGCGCCTTTGAAAACAGTAAAATTACCGCCAACTCTGATAACTTTCGAGGTGGTAATATTAATATTATAACTCAAGGTCTTTTTCTCAGTCCAGATAGTGAAATTACAGCGAGTGGAGCAACTAGTGCATTAAATGGCAATATTAACATTACTACTTTAATAGAGCCTAGTAGGGGCTTAGTGGAAATTCCGATTAATTTAGTTGATGCCTCTAACCAAATTTCTAATGCTTGCACTCCAGGTAATCCTAAATTCGATAGTACTTTTACTGTAACTGGACGTTCCGGTTTACCTATTAGTCCATATGAACAATTACAAGACCAAAGTACTAATAGTGCCTGGGTCAGATTTCAAGCCAAACCAGAAAACCCGAATGCAGTAAGAATAAATAAACCGGACTTAATTGCAGCGGCGCCGACCATTATAGAAGCTTCGGGATGGATAGCTGATAAAAGCGGGAATATAGAATTAGTGGCGCCTGCCTCTCGAAGCCTTCAAACTTCAAATTCTGTTTCTTGCTTTGAATTAAAACCACAGGCACCTCAAAATTAAAATTATTTACAAAACTTAAAACGTATTCGGATATTCAAATGGCGCCTTCCAACCATCACTCTTCCCGTTTCCTAAAATTGCTTGAGATGTATTGTAAACAGCTTGTAAAAACAGGCGCCTTTTTTCAGGAGTACTACCAGATTGCTTAATTAAAGTCTCTCGTAAAGGGTGATGACTAGTAATCAAAAATTCGTTACGGTTGTACAGACGCTCTAAATAATCAATGTGCGGTAGTCTATCAAATTTTCCATCTTTCCCCCGATTGCAATCAACAGACGCGAGTACTAAATTCCACACACCATCAATGTTTTTAATATATTCATGCAGTACAAAAGGGAAAAAATGGTCTACATCAGCTAGATTGGGAGAACCATATAATATTGATATTTCTGCGAACGAATAGAAACACCTGCCTTTTTGATATCCGTTTAACCCATCTCGACAAGAAGTTAAGTCAACCCGGCGCCTGTTCTCACCGAATGTAAATAGCAGTTCTCGCGTGGGGTCATAATCGACAGATATTAGTTTTGGCGAAATCTTTAATTCCCATGCATTTTCAACCAGGCGCCACCTTGCTTCTACTTCCGATGGTAAATTTTCTGCTTGCAGTACCTGTAATAGTTCAAATAATTCATCAGTTAGCCTAATTCCCTTAGCGGCGCCTTTACGTTCATCAGTAAAAAAGCGAACAGGTGTTTCTCCAGCACTTAGATTATGAAAAGCATCTATTACATTTTCAAATCCTAGACTGACTGTAGTATCAATAAGCTTGGTTTTGGATATCTCTTGGGCGCCGAATTGCTGACAAGCATCCAAAAAACGACTGGAACGCGAAGTTGTTTGTGTTTTAACTTCTTTAATGTGTTCAACAATGTGACGGGAGTATGGTTCTGCTAAGTCTTCTAAGGTGATAATCGTTTTACCTTGAGGCGCCAGTTCCAACAGAGACTTAGCGAGTGCGAACTTGTAACTAGCTACATTCCGACCAAACAAAATAATCGCGCGCCAATAATCCTCCAACTTTGGGTCAACCGCAAAAAACTTCGCCTCTGACATCTGTACTAAATTATACTCCTCACGGTTCGGCACCAGCCTAACTCATGAGTAGTTAAAAGCACAGGAGTACAGAGATACAGAATATATATACTTTCGTAGTAAGCTATGCAATGCAACAAAAATCATGATTGAATGCATGGCTCATCGATATCCGTTTAGCGTCATAAATCCTACTTCTTACTACGGGCGCCGGGTTGCAGTGTACTATAATCTGCACTACTGCGTGTTTTCTATCAAAGAAGGTGGAAGGAACGGGTGCTTGCTCACTCATGCTGGGATGTGTGAAATTAGTGATGCTACTTTTGAAGTGGAATCAGCGGGGCGTGCGCGGGCTATTCGTCAGGGTCGTAAAAATGTACACGCTTATGTTGTTGGTACTTTGCGCGCGCTGTCTTGGGATATACTTGATAATCATGTAGTACATCAACTTATCAATCAAGGGTATCAAATTATAACCTATAATTTACATCGAGAACATCACCAATTCTATTACCAAGACAGTGTTAAATACTCACCTATAATAGAAGCTAAGTCTGTCATATTAAATAATAAAGTTGCTCTGGCTCGGTTGTAATATCATCAATTCCTATTCAACATTTGGCTTAGGGAATCTCTAATTATAAAATAAAGCAATAATAAAAACAACAAAACTTGCGAAAATTGAAGAAGTGGGTCAAGGCGCCAACCATGATAAAGCATTAGAAAACCACACAATTCTAATGCTAAAGTTACAAGTATTGTTTGAATTATTTGACAAATAAAAGTATTGTTTATTGTAGCTTTTGATTTGAGCCAAACAATCCAACATACTAAATACACGGCGCCGAGAATCATATAAATTAGTCCTAGTTGAGTAGCTGGAGTATTGCCAAGAGCAACATTGACTTGAGCAAGGTTTAACATTTAATTATAAATATCATACTAACGGTGTTCTTTATATAGTTCCCAGTTTTGAGATAATAATCAAACTTATATACACACGAAAGGCGCCCATTCTATACATACAGATGTATTAACCTATACTAACCAAGCAGTAATAAGTCATGAAATTACATTTTTTAAAACGAGATGTTCAAAAATTATTGGAACACACCAAAAACTCTGAAGAGCATGTTGCGGTATATGGGGATGAAAGCACAAACCAACCAGGACTATTAATAGTAGGAGACGAAGGAATTTATCTCATCTCGAATGGAAAACCAGGCTTATTTCGGGACGGCGCCTTTGAACAAGCAATTCCAGAAAGTCCGGCTTTTGTAGTATATGCAACAGAATGTAATCCTCTAACCTTACCTTTTGAGGAATGGCGCCGTATAAAAGAAGAATCTTTTGGATCAGATGATGGTATCGACTTTTTAGAAACAGACTTTATTGAAGCTGCCTTGCTCAGACCAGGCGAATATATCCAACTTGAAGTTACTGAAGAAGGAATAGACGCATTATATTAAGACTTAAATTTATGTAATATTTTTAGGCGCCTTTCATTTAATGGCACCTGTATTATTGTAAATATATTTATCCACCAACACCGACTGTTCGGTTGCATAAGTTCACGACCTAGAGGGAGATACAAGTATATAAGGGGTAAACTAAATCTACTTATTTCTATGCAAACCCTGATATTTGAAATATAGTGTTTGCATAGCTCTCAATAAATTTGTCTTTAATTGCTGCTATCTTCACGCATTGGTTAGTGCTTTTAGACTATTGTTGACGTTTGGTGTTGTCTTCCAATGGTGAGCTTAAGCGTACTCTCTACCCCTGAGAGTGATAAATAGTTTCAAGTTTTAAAGCTTTGGTTTTGAACTTTGGGTTGAGCCAACCCAACTCTAAAGCATCGCTTATAGACTTCCCAATCGAAACTAAATACCGAATGGTACGATTCAATAACACAACCAAAACTACCTCAGATTTCATAAACCTTTGGATTTCATAATCTGTACCACGATTACGAATATTTTTGGCCGCATTTAAGTCAGCTTGCAGCACAACCCCTGTGTGGCAGGTAAAACGATCCCCTTTTCTAAAACCTAAAAGCGTTCCAGTCAGAGAACACGTTTGCGATGTGTAAGCACAGTTGACTAACGTAACTTTTGAACCGGTCTCCAGAGCGATCTTATCGACTGAAGTCTGTAACTCTCCTTTCATCCACTGATTCAGCTTGCGATTAATTGATTTCGCAGCGGTCTTACTTTTTATCGGAGAGCATAAATCTTCGCAGAATAACTCTACATTTGTTGTAATTACTTGTCTTAAGTCTCTGCGAATAAAATTTTTGATGGTATTTTTCTCGTTTTGTAGCTTTCGAGATTTAACTTTATAACCAAGATTATTTTTTAAAATACGTGCTGCTTTAACAGGGTCATGTTTCTTCAATGATTCAGAAAAAGCTCGAATTCGGTAGCGATTACGATTTTTTGCTGTAATCCGATTAGTTTTATCAGACATTAACTTACCTAGTCCAGGCGCCACCTGTATACCATCTGATGTGTAAAATCCTTCTGTATAACCTTTATCAAGGCCAATTTTTACAGGTAACTTAGATTGTGTGGGTAAAATAATAGTTCTAGTTCTTGTCCAATGAACTTCAAGTACACCTTGCTCGTTACGAATTAATCGAATTTGTCCTTTAATGATTTGGCGGCTACGTAATTTTAATGTAATTTTTTGACGCGCATCTTCACCCATTACAGTTAATACTACTGAATGACGATTCACTCGCTTACACTTGTAACCAGCGCCTTGGTACACGATTTGATTACGTTTATAAGTATGTCCTCGTTGAAAATGTTTTCTAATACGTCGATGTATCCAATTATCCGCAGTTGGGTTTGTGTATAAAAGATTTAATAATTTTTCTCTTGATAATTCTATTTCACATTTAGGAAATAATATTAATGCCTGTTCATGAAGTTTTTTATTATATGTCTCTGACAACCAAGCTATTCGTTTTTGTTGATTGACTTGCATTGGCAATTTCTGCCAGATTTCACGGATAATTAGAGCAATTGCTGCTTCTTGTTGTGCAGCAATCGCTTTCATGCAATCGTTTACAGACCATTCCCAAATTTTCCTACACTTCGACATTCCTACTGACTCTGGAGGCAGTATTGGTTTAATTTGAGGCGCCGCAAACATCCAATTTAAATTCCATCCTTGTAGTGACCCTAATTTATTATAAGTTACTGCTCTTACAACTCCACAAGCATTCATTAACCTGTCTATTTGTGGTTCATCATCACAAAAAATAACAGGCGTAATCACTGTATAAGACTCTTCAGTTGTTTGTTGCTTTTTAGCTTTCATAACAACTATTTATTTGAATAAAATTGATAAATTTAATATAACATAATTTCTGGTTTTTACCAAAGTAATATTGTTAATAATTATCACAAAATTTTGTAACGATAAAAAACATATAGAATTTATAATAAATTATTTTCTACCGTAAACTTCCCTTAAAAAAAAATTGGATTTTCCCGCATCTGTAAGGATTGTTGTCTTGAAGCAACTTCTCACTCTTTTCAGGAGCATAGCGCTCTTTCCATGCATATCTGGGAGTTGATAGATTGTGTATAAAGGTGTCAAAAAGATTCCGGAAATCACCGGAATGCACCAAGAAAAAATGACAAATTTTAAGCACTCAGTATTAAAGCTAAAGTTCTTGATTTAGCGATAAAAAGCAATGAAAACAATGTAGCTTCCGTAGCGCTGATTCTTACTTAGCCTAAGTATATACGGAGAGGTGCATTCCGGTAAGGGAACGAAAAACGGGTACATAACAGTCCCTGCTTTACTGCTTTGTTACGATTTCCTTAAACCTATGTATCTTCTGAAAATAATGACATATGTATAGGTTTACGTAGATTTAAGGCAAATAGTTGAACCGCGCCACTTTATGAAACTTTAGCTTTACTCTTACTACTTTTTCTATAAACGGCAATTCCACCAGCTCCAAACAATAAACCTAGTAGCGAAGCTGGTTCAGGTACTGATGTTTTAGAAGAACTCAGCGTAATATTGGCGCCTGGGTCAGTATAAATGTATCCTCCAGCCCGTCCCACTTCACCTGTCAAAGTTAGGGAGGCGCCAGACGTTCTTTCTAAGGTATATCTAGGAGCATCAAAAGCGATGCCAAAATCAACCACCAAATTCCAATTTGACTCAGAAGAAAGCTCAAAATTGAAGTTTGGGGTTGGGCTAAAATCTCAACTCGAATCTGCGTTCAAATTCAAGTTTAAATCGTTGACGTTTACTTCCCAATCACTGAGAGTTCCGTCATCTGAGTAAGCCACAAATCCTGAATATTCGCTTTTGTCCGGCACAATATTTTCTAGGAAAGGACTAACTGAGACTCTTGTAAAATCGCCCGAAAATTCTTGTCTAGTTAGAATAGCTCCTAGCACGGGAGCAGCATGAAAGACGCTTCCTGCTACCAAACCAATTAGAGCAACGCAAAATTTGATTTGTCGAACAGTACTTATCATTAGGGCGCCTATATTAATTCTGAAGGGATATTATCATACTTGTAATCAAATAACTAATAGATATTTTTTGCTATTTATTGAACAAATTTTGGAAAAATAGACATGCGTTTCTCCTGGCGCCTATCTCTTACTGCCTCACGTTGAAATGCACAAGCAATAGCTGTACTACTCGCTAGTACAATTTGAGAACAACTCGTTCTCGGATAAACGCACGGCGCCCACTCGCTGCTAACTTACGCACCAATACGCGCTTTATATTGGGTTGGGCAAATGCGAGAATTTCAGACGTGATATCTAATCAATCTGACTTCCTTTATTACAGAATTTAAGAAAGTTTTTGCTCTCTCGACAGGCGCCTTCTTCGTAATAGAAAAGTAGCACCTATACCTATCGCAACGAATGCAGCAGTAGCATTTGGCTCTGGTACTTTTTGAGTTGCTGGTACAACGATGGCGCCGTTTATTCTCACTATTCCTTTACTAGCGCTAGTTGGGTCTACTAGAAGGTTGGCGACTTGATAAACTTCAGAACCAGTAAGCGTACCTGTGGCGCCTTCAAATAAACCTTCTCCACCAGTGATTATGTTTGTATTAGAACCACTAGTAGTCAAAGTTTCAGGATTGAAAACACCTGTACCATTTTCAACTTGATAGAACAATTTGTTGCCGCCTTCTCCAAATAACGTCACTCCACCAAGTGGTTGATTTTCCAAACCAAATGTTTGTGGATTCGTGCTGAAACGATATGAACCGTCAATTGGGTTTGTTTTTATGTAGGCAATACCGCTTGCTTTAGTTAAACCATAAAGTGCATCATTACTTAGACCTGAAATACTTGTTTGTGTTATATTTTCTGCTATCTGTCTTGTTAGCACAGAACCATCATAGGTAGCATTAAATGTATAGGTAGTTTGCGCCTTTGCACTTCTTAAACTTGACCCGAAACTAACTAAAGTCACGATTCCAAAAACCCACGGAGTATACAAGCGGTTCATAACTGCCCTTATAAATGTGGAAATTACTTAATATAACCATTAGGATATAGTAACTGCTTATTTTTCACAACTAGGGCTATCAAATAACCTGATGATAAGTGCCAGCCGTGACCGTGGCGCCTTCAACCAACTATCACAGTAGGGGCACAAAGTATTTGTTAATACGGGCGCCCCTGACTGGCTGTTGATTCTGTTTATTGTCATATTTTTTACTCTATATTTCTGGCGCCGATATTCACTACCTCACGCGAAAATATACAAAACCCTTGTACTAATTAAAATGACTATTTGAGAACCAATCGTTCTGACTTTCAACAAATAAACGGCGCCGCTCACTTCTACATTTTATGTTTAACAAATCCAAGCTTTGCTTATTCTTGCCATGACTTACGCAACTCTTACAGCTTTTCCATATTATGCTAGTACCCAAGAACTAAATAATCCAGAAGATAGCAACAACCTACAAAATACGCTAATTAGCTTAATGCAATCTGGGGAGCGCTCTAACCCTGCCTATAACACGCTACTGCATGATTATATTAAGTTTCATGCTGTACTCTTTATCGAAGGAGGCATTTTTATGCTGCTGCTCATAATATTAAGCGTGTATTTTTGGCGCCGATTTAAGAAAACAAAAAAAGCTAAGACATTTGAGAAAAAAGTGTATTTTTGTTTTGGGCTGGTAAGCACTATCGTCACTCTATTTATGTTTTTGATTGTGGCGGCAAATCTAAGTAGCGTATTAAACCCTCAAGAAGGCTTTGCCCAATTTATTCCAGACCTTGGCACACCGCAAGCAGGCACGCAAAAGGCAGCGCTTCACCAAGCAGTTAATACCTGGGCACAGTCAGGCAGTACTAAAATACCGTCTATATTGCAAAATAAGATAAAAAATCGCCTTTCGTGGCAACGACCAAAGGCAATCGTCTGTAGCATCTTGCTTGTGGTGTTCACTGTTTTTACCGCGCGCTTATGGAGAAAACTGATAAATTTACGAGCAAGTCAGCCTGTGTGGCGCCTGAAAGAAAAAGCACTCACCACAATAGGAGTGATAGCTGTTCCTGTTACCTTGTTACTAATGATAATGGCTCTGGCAAACACACAGGCATCTCTCGCACCTATAACTTTGACGCTACTATTTAGTTAGAAATCTTCTATACGCCCCGACTTTGTAAAAATCATGAAATAGTAGTTGTTGCAAGTGAAGTTCACAAAACTTTACTTCGCGTCCCATTTTACAAAGACCCCGGCGCCAATACTTAACGCGCCCACTCGCTGCCAACTTACGCACCAATACGCTAAGATATTGAGCTGTTTTATAATCAGCTTTAAAAAATGCGTGAGTACAGATGCACCAGAAACGCTTTATATCAACATGATTGTACCGGGCGCCATGACTTAAGAGAGCGTCAGGGACATTACATCATGGCTCGAAACGAGGAAGAAGCTTGGCAGAAAATGGCAATTCGGTACCCGGAGGAAGTAAGAGCGGGGTTTACCGTGCATGAGTGGCAAGGTGGTGATGTGCAGGTAATAGAGATAAAACGTGATAAAGACGGGAATATTATTGAGGAGTAAAGGCGCCGTGGTTATTGGCGCCTACAGTTCAAATTTTATACCGTCTGGTAACTCAAGTTAAACGTTACAACAGGCGCCTCGCATTTTAATGTAGCTTTATAAAGGTCTTCTTTCCTAAATATTAGGATAATTTGATGTTTTAACAACAGAGCGCTGCCTCACATCTACTAAATAAACTCCCTTTTGAGTGTAAAAATAAAACTTTGAATCTTGTTTAACAATCTGATTAATTGTTAAATTTATAAGCTCCATATAATTTGTATCGTCCATCCCAGTAGCAGGATAAGTACGTCCATTTGTTAATCCTTCATATAATATTCCTCCTGACGTTATAGCTAAATAAGAGTAAACACCTCCGTCCATAACGCAATGTAGCGTAATACTTTCACCTCCTGTACGACGAAGAATATTAGCAAAGCTAGCATCATTTTTATTACGTGAATTATAAATCAAGCCATTTGGTAATTTTATTTGCAAATGATTAGGAATTTTAAGAGTGTCTAAATTTCCTCTTCGGCTATTTACAAATTTATCTAATAAATCACTTTGACGCTGTAGCTTTTTCCAATTAACCTTAACTGGTTTTATTGATGCTTTCGACAAGCTTAAATTATCATACTCATGATAACCTGATTGCTGTGCTGATGTTTTAGCAGTAAGCAATGGAGTACTCAATAGTACAATTGTTACTAAAATAGATTGAAGTATTTTTATCTTATTCATGCTAAAAAATTGTAAAACTCTTTGTCGTATAACGGCGCCGTAACTTACTATCTTCTTGGCAAGGAAGTAATACAACCAGCTTGTTTCAATTTTTCTCCATCTGGGCAGTAAAATACCAATAAGAACGTAGGCGCCGTAGGTACTAAATCAAATAATAGCGTTAAGGTCTAGAGAATATTAAGTAGTTACCACCAATAAGAGTGTTCAGATTATTGTATCTCCACCCTAATTTACCCTGTTCATTTAAGGTAGTTTGAAGAGATGATTGTGAAATATTTCCTGGTATTGTTACTACTTTGTATTCAATAACTTGTTTAGACTGAGCTTTAGCAGTCATATTTTGTAAAGGTGAAAAAATAGAAATGACAACAATGATTAATATTGCAGCTATTCCAATGTTCTGTAAAGATTGCTTTTTCATAATCAGTATATTTTCAAAAACTATGTAAGTTGTACTTAAACTGGTTTAATTTGAAGATGTCCAAGTTCGCAGCTTGGTAAGTACAGGTTTATTAAGTGTGGATAAAGAGAGCCTATACTGCGTCATTGGTACATACGAGCCATTGCCATCAGCAACAGTAATTAGAAAAGCTGTTTTATTGCGCGCGTCTTTAGTAACTCTATGAATAAAAACAGAATCTATCGGTTTTAACTTTAAATGTCTTGCTTGTTTAAACCCAGGTTTGGAAATACAAACGATAGCACCACCATCTTGATATCTGGCAGAATATAACCAGTAAGTTTGTCCTTCTGTTTTAAATTGCAACTTGTAGAATACGCTAAGTTCATCATCTGGATGAATTTGTTGATTATTTCTACACTTACCGTCAACAATTGTTTCTTGAGCCATTATTGGGCTATTAGGGAATAGTCCTACCATTAAACTAATAGTAAACCCAACTGCAAAATGTTTTATCGACATAAGAGTGTTTATTTTATAGTTAAATTATGCTATTACAACTTTAAACTATTTTTGGCGCCTATATACCGACATAGTTAAATCGGTATTTTAAGCTGTCTATTAATTTTTTGGCTAATTTTAGGTGCAGGAGCGTAAATAAAATCTGGTGGGTCTTCTGGAAAGCGAACTTTCCACTTACACTGGCTTAAAATCATACGCATCAAACTGGTATCAGATTTTGAAATACGGATAGCTTGACGATTGGATAAACGCTTACTGCTAATTTTGCCATTTACTTTTATATCCAAAGCCTGTACTAGTTTGCATATTCTCATACCCATAGAATGCATACCATATCCACTACATCCACCTTCTTGACAATCTGATATAGCTTCTCGAATTTCTCCTTTAACTTCTCCAACAGATTTAATGCTGTTAGCCATTTTCTGAACTTCAGGAGAATTGGCTGATGCTAATTGAGAGCTAACTGCTATACTGTATTGTGTTAAAACTCCGGGAAAGGTTATACCTATCCCTATCGCTAGGCTATTTCCATAAATCTTATTACAGAAAAAATTTATCATATTTTTAAAAGTTTAAAAAATCTATTTAATAACCCTCAAACTATTAACCGCTTATTTAAATCACACTGTTAATAAAGCTTGAGTTGTATTTAAAATGCTTCTCTAAATGCTGTAAAGAACAATTAAAGCTTGGTTAATTGATTCTAGTTTAGAAACTAAAAATACGATGGTCTTGCGAGAATATACTTATTTTTCCAGATTGAATAAAAATAATCAATCTTAATGACGGCGCCACCATCGATAACTCAAAGTGCATCAATTAGTACTGATAGCAACAATTCGTTGAGATTGCTTCTGCTCCTTGCTCTGTTAGGTAAATAAGAGCAAACTGGCGCCCGCTCCAGATAAATATTTTACCTTGACACTCATATTAGCTTCGTAGTGTTCCCAAATGATATAGAGTACAAACTGAATTATTTATATTTCTTTCAGTCAACTCTCTCGTAGGCGTGAAGAAGGATTTATTATTGTCAACTACATATTAAACAAAATGTTTTTGTTAAATTTCTTTCAGTATATTTACGATTATCATTATATATTCAACAAGTTTAAGGTTATTAAATAATTCAAAAAAATCAACTAAATTCAAATATGATAAAACAAATACTAACTATTTTAGGAACTAGCTTGATAACTTTAGCTGCCAATCAATTACCAGGATTAGCAGAACTCCCAAAAGAATCAGTTACTCGTCAATCAGGTAAAGTTAAAGCACAAATCTCTTCTATTAAAGTCGTTAACAGCAATGGTAAACCTAGAAGTCTAGCAATAAATGAAAAATCTATGGTTTTTTTTGATGCGAGTAAAGCTAATATTGCAGCAATCGAAATTCGTACCGTTCCTTTTGTAGCAAATGGTCATTCACTTTTACATAAATATTTACTTGCTTCTAATCCGCAATCCCAATCAGTAAGGCAAAAAATCATAGGTAGATGGGAAAGCAATGCTTTAACAAATAATAACAAACTATTACTTGTATTTACGAATAAAAATTTATTTTATTTGGTTGGTAAAAATGAGTTAGGGAAAATTATTAATCTTGTTCCAGGAAATTACAAAATTAATCCTGATACTTTCCCCATGAATTTAGATATTACAGCTAGGCATTATTCTGGCGAAATGCAAACATTGCAAACAATATTCAAATTTAATAGTAATAATCAATTGGAAATTGATTTTTCTACTTTACCCAAATCACCAAGACCTGAATCTTTTTCTTCTAAAACTATACTATTTGAAAAAGTATCCTCTAATGGTAGCCTACCACAAGATATACAAAACCAAATTAACAGTGCAATTGAAAAACAAAGAAGAGAAGCGCCAGAGGGGTTAAGAAAATCGAGAAATGCTTTTTCTATACAAAATATAGCTCTGATCGCAAAAGCACAACATGCTTTTTTCCTTGAGAATGGTAGATTTGCTAGCCAAATTAAGCAACTTGGTATGGTTTTATACAATGACCGCGATGCACGTTATAGTCATGAATACAAAATAATCCCACAAAGCACAAGTAAGAGCTACAAAATAGTAAAAATAATTGCTCAACCCAAACTACCTGGTTTAGATGGGATGGTAGCTGCTGTGGTTGCTAGAAAGAATCGTAATAATTCATACACCTTAGCTTCTGTTACTTGTTTGACACGTAAACCATCTCGTAAGCCATTAGCTACACCAATATTTTCTAGAGTTACTAATCAACTTGAATGCCCTACCAATGCAGTAACTATGAATAGGTATTAAAAGAGGATAATTGAACGTGTACAGTCTACATGAACTTAACAAAATTTATTACTCAACTTACTCAAAGTCTAAGAGGATGTTTGAAAAGTCGGCAACTGAGTAAAAAAAGTTCTCAGGGCTAATCGCGGTTAATAAGTAAAGACAACAGCACCACGCTCGTGGCTAACTACAGAGGAACTTGCTCTTTCGTTGGGTCTCCAGAACCCGGTGCCTTCTCCAAAGGTCGGTGCTATTCAACAAGTATGTATATAATGGCACCTATTCCAGATAAATATTTTGCTTTGACCCTCATATTCGCCTCCCAGTGTTCCTAAATAATATAAGGTACAAACTGAATTAAACAGCATCATGAAATATTTAAATTCAATACAAAGCATGTACAAAATAAAAAAATATTCTAAATATTTGGTATTTTTAATTATTTTTTATTATTGTTTGACTGGTTGTGCAAACAGTGAATCTTCTTCCAATTTAGAAGTGGGTAGTCATCAAAATTCTCTAGTCACAAGTTCTCCATCTTCCAATTCTGAAAATACAATAGACAGTGATTCCAATGCTGATACTCCCGAACCTAGCGACACTAACTCTGTTACCGACCCAGAACAACAATTTTATTCTGAATCAAAAGAAATTGCACTAACGTGTGGCGAAAACTCTAATTTTGAAAATTTTGAAATAAATAGTCAATGTCCCTTAGATAAAGATAAAGATGGACGACCAGATACAGATATTGTCACTTTTTCTTTTGTGAATAAATCTCCTCAATATTCATATTTAACTTTTGAAGGAACTGTTAATGAGTTTTTCAGAGAGAGCATCTTAGACCCCAAAATTCAAAATCTTACATATATATATAGCAGTGCTAACCCACTATTTTATAGTACTGCTAAACTCAATTCTAATCAAGTAATCAAAATAGATAGACTGCTAAATAATGCCAACAATAAATTCATATTTAAACTAGGAGTTGGAAAAGTACAAATAAGTTCTAGAGAATCCAAAATAATTAGTCTAAAATGCCCCGAATTTGGAATTGTTAGTGATAGAGTATATGGCGTTAAATATGATTTATCTTGTTCAGGTAATCGTGCTAGTTTACATTTTGACAATAATGCAACTCAGCCAAGAGGTGTCATGGTAGAACATGTTCAAAAAGGAGTATCTTGGGTCTATAGCCAACCTTATTTTCAGCCGGTAAGTTTCGGTGGTTTAAGTTTATATTTACTGCGTCAGTCGCCCAAAGGTGCTGAAAATTATCAAGCACAAATTTTATACCCATAGCTCCTTATTTGTGAATTTAATAACTTGGCACTACATTCTTAATACTTACTGTCTTACTGTTAAGAATGATTAACTCTTTTTTTTTCCTAGATTAAATAAAAATAATCAATCCTAATTATAACGCCTGCATTGGATAATCAAATACATCTGTATTTTGTACTGATAAAAACTATTAGGCATTATTTATACAGCTACTATATCGACTGATATCATGCTTTGTGAATTAAGCTTTACCAGTAGGTGCCGTGACTACTGTAGAACCAGTCGTCACCTGCACAAAGGTGCCGCAGCAAACCCTTGATGATACGTTGTTTTTATCAAAAAGGCGCCGTCATCAGAAAAATCTTTTATTTTCACCCTCATATTCTCTTCGCAATGTTCCCAAATAATATGTAGGAACACTTTTATAGTATTAAACAAAGAAACTAAAGCAACAATCTAAAATATTAGTATAACGAAAATAAATTTAGATTTTTTTAATATATTATTTTCAAATAAAATTATTTAAAAATTAAATTTTTATTCGTAATTTTACGGTAGTTATAAAAAACAAATAAAGTTATAAAGTAAAAATCAAAACATCACTACTAACCTTAATATGAAATTCCTTAACTTTTATAAAAACAATATTGCTTTAACATTCATATTGCCTGCTTTTTTGTTGTTTTCTGGTTGCTCTAACATAGTTACTAATAACAAAATACTCCATGAGGCAAAAGCTCAAGCTTTAGTAAATAAGTTTTCTAGTCCTTATAATGGAACTATCAAAGTTACTGGTGTTATTCAGGATGAGGGTGCTTCAGTTGCTGAAGCCAAAATAGAATTAAATAATTTTACTGATAGCCAATATGGTTCTTATTCTGGTCCCGGAGTGGCAGCTTTCGTCAAATATAATGATGATACTTGGTCACTTGCCAGAGTTACAGTAACTCCACCAGATAATTTTCTTGGAACTCGTTGGTATGATACAAATATCAAAGAATAAATATTCAAGTAATAATTACTTAACGTTTTTTAATTGGTTCCCCAAATAACTTAATACTGTGTTTGAAGCAATATTTTATACTTGTATGTGAAATTTTAGGTGCCTATGAGGTAAAATTAACTACTCAATCGTTTTTAGAAGTGTAGTTATGCATTACGTATTAATTATTCATGAGGTAGAAAATTATGAAGCCTGGAAAAAAGTATTTGACAAAGCTGCAAGTATAAGAAGGGAAGCGGGTGAGCGTTCCTACCAGGTTCTTAAATATGAAAATGAACCACGAGCATAATAGTTCATTTCTCTGCTTGGACATGTATAAGCAATGCTAGAAAATTCTTTGAATCTCCAGAGCTAATTAAAATCAGAGAAGAGGCAGGCGTTAAAGCTCCTGAGTTTATCTATCTTGAACAGTTAGATGCAGGTTTATTGTAAGAAAGGATATAAATATCGGCGCCTGATATTCCACATTTAGATAATTCTCATACATAATGAATAAAATTATACTTAATACTGGGATATTTATACGCCGGACTCATAAAGCTTTTGATTTATCAGTAATATCGGCGCCTGTCCTTAAATATAAAAGCGCACTCTTAATTAAATGAGGAAGAATAACAGGCGCCCATACAATAGCTACAGCTGTTACCAATCCTGATTAACGTATTTAATAAGTGCGATTATTATCTACCTCTTGGTTTCTTTGGATTTGTTGGCGCCGGAGTACAATCACTCTTTCCAGGGTTGGAAGCTTGTGAGGCGCCGATACTAAGATTACGTAACTGTATTGTATTAGGTTTAGATGTACTAGGCGCGTCGTAAGGATATCTATAACTAAGTTCTAGAGCTGCTAGCTTTGTTACTTCCCGTGGAATTTCATAACTAAAACTTATTCTTGTAGGAACATTGTAAATTAGACTCGTAGTGACCCAACCAGCATCTTGTGGTTTGCCATCTACAATTTGTCTGCCAGCATATTGATTTCCATCAACATCAATAACTCTACTCGCGGCGCCACCCCCACCTTGATAAAATATTTTCTGGTTTTCAGTTTTCAGATTAGTTGCTAGAACACTGCAAACAACAGTTTTACCAGTTCTTTTACAATCTTGAAATCGATATTTTATATTGTTTTCCTCATCAACCTCCTCAGCTTTCGATTGCTTTATACCCTGTGCAATGCTTGTAGAGCTAGCATTCACCATCGGTAAGTATGACAAAGCAACAGTTGCTACAGTTACCCCGGCGCCGAACATTACAGTAGAAAGGGCTAGTACTTGAACAATATTCTTTGTACGAAGCATAAATTATACATTTTGGTTAGACGAGAAGTATAGTCTCAATACACCGCAAAAAGTTCCCTAAATAACTTTATACCGTACAACACGCAATATTTTATACTGATATATTATATTTTAGGCGCCTGTTTTGATATGAAAGCGCCGTTATTTATATTTATATACAGAAAAACCTCGCAAGACGATTTGCTATATTCCATGCTACAAAACCAACGTAATAACTAATGCCTTTCCACTACTTATTATTTAGTCTTATATTTATTGAAAATAGTTCATGCACTCATTCACGAATCAGGTATGACCATAGTCACGGTTTTTTAATATAACCATAGGTAGGTTAAATAAAATATCTATATAATCAAAAACCTAGCCTTTCCAGACCAGGTTTGATTGCAGTATATCCGCACGCTTTAATATAATAAGTTAATAATAATCGTTTCTATATTGGCTACTACAACTACTGGTTTGATGATTTCGGAAAATTTAACATTGATTTTTTGAGACAGTTTTAGATTCCGGCGCCTATATTCCACACTTAGATAAATCTCTATAGACAAGGATTCAAATAATACTTAATACTGAAATATTTATACGCCGGACTCACAAAGCTTTTGATTTATCAGTAAATCCAGCGCCTGTTTTATAGTACTGATGCTCGATTGAGTTTCATGTCAGTGCATAAATTAGAAGTGGCACCTACCCTATCTCAAACGCTTACATTAATTTTCCACATAACTTAAAAGCCTTGCCCAGCTTTTATTTCACAATCTTCCTAGGAGATCATTATATAAAATCTGAGGCAGCTTGATACTGCTGACTGCATAAATTAATTTTGTCACCCCTGTTAATAAATAGAACGAGATAGTTTATCCCGCTTATTGATAATTAAGCAATGCGATTTTCAATTTTAAGAAAGCACTCCTCGTTTAACTCCATAAGTCTATATACCAAAAACACATCAATCAAAGGAAATAGCTATGTTTACAGCTAATAAATCGAATCAAGGTAAATCTAAGCGCATTACAGCAATAGGATTATTAATAGCAAGTGCGCTAGGTGGATTTGCTCTCCTTCAAGTTCCTGTGTCTGCTCAAAAAACACCAGATGTCATTTTATATGAAGGTCAGAATTTTACGGGGCGCGCAATTAGACTTACTAAGGGAGTAGATAGCTTAGGCAGATTTAATAATAAAACTTCATCTATCAAGGTTCTGAATAATCAAAGATGGCAGTTCTGGGCAAAAGAAAATAAAAAAGGTTATAGCATAGTTCTATCTCCTGGTAATTATCCAAGTATCAATTTAAATAATGATATTGAATCTTTAAAAGGACTCAAATAATTTATAGTTATATGAAAGTACACTCCTTGAGCCGACTCCCCGCTATAAATAGACGGGATTCGAGCTAACCCGCAGTCCTGGTTATCCAGAACCACTCATTCAACGCTTTTTGCCCTTTTTAAAAGCTATCTGGCGTTGCTGGTTAGCCTTTACACAGTTCTGCTCTGAGGGGGAAATGACACCACCTGGCTTAGAACTAGTCCTTGCGCTCGCAGTTTTGAACTCACTCCAAGCCTGTGTTAAGAGCGGCTCCGCCCTACCCCAGTTGCTATAAGCCTGAGAAACTTGAAGTTCCGAGTCGTCATTCACGTACCTACTCAAATATGCAGAGAATAAGTCTCGCTGCATTTCAAAACCGCTCACATCTTTATGTACCCTTTCTGATAGCGACTTTTTGATTCGAGTGCCATCAAGATGTGTTTGAGATAACGCAGTTTTGCGAGTAGAAAATGTTGTGAATTTCCCACCGGCGCTTTCAGCCTTGCGAGATAATTCCGATTGGAAAAAACCTGGAGACTTAGCAGATATTGCTTTTCCATAGCGGCGTTGCCAAGCCTTTACTGATACTTTTTCAGCTTTAATATTATTACCAAATTTGCGAACTATTTGATTCGCTAAACCTCTATTTTGCGATTTAGCATAGGCAGCTTTACGCCTTTCTAAATCGCGTTTATTTTTAGCATATTTTTTATAAGCTTTAGAGTTAAACCATTTCCTAGTTCCTTTTTTAACTTTACCTTTTTTGCGCTTATTTCTACGTCCAACTTTCTTCTCAAAGTCAGGCTCGTAATTAGTTGGATTGGTTGCACGACGCGACCGTTCCATTTTACGCTGCAAGGCTTTAATTTCTTGCTCAAGCGTGGGTACGTTTTCTGCAAATGGGAATAAACCTGCTTTGTCGTCACCAACTACGGCTACATTACTAACATTTAAATCAATACCGACTAACCCAGTATTAAGATTAACTTTGTTATGTAGTTTATAAGCTGGAGTTTCTTTGTACGGTACACCTTCATTAATAAGCTGTACATACCAACGACGCTTACCGTTTATTTCTCGCCACAAAATACGACAATATTTGACTGGCGAACGATAGCCATATTCAAGTACTTCGTTCCATTCCAAAGGGAATCTAATTGGAAGAGTTAAATATGACCCCCATTTCATGCAGCAATCAGTACCACCAAAGAATCTAATTCCCGATGCATTCGTTTTACTCTCCAAAGAATGAAACGCATTAAAACTTTTAAATCTTACTTTTCTAGCCTTGCCGAATAAGACGCGCTCTGCTGCTTTGAACGCACGTGTCCCAATTTTCTGGATTGTGTGTGAATCTAGTTTTTCAGCAATCCATTTTGCATTTTTAGCTGTTATGGTAGCAAAATTCTGTAACTCGAAGTCAGAAAAGCGTGATTGCTTCCTAGCTTGAGAGAATAACTCGTTTCTTAACTTTTTATCTTCGTCGCTTTTAACTTTTATCCTAGATGCCTCTTGATATGGCTCAGAATTACGCACCAGAGAGACACGAACTATTGCTTCACTTAGCGCTGCATTATACAGTTGTCTGCCAGCTTGGAATCTAGCATCTAGTTCTTTTTCTGCAAGACTAGTTACTATTAGTTCAAACTCTGTAATAAATGATGGTGTCTTTTCTTTGTTCGCCATATTTTTTACCTCCTTGAACTTTTTAAATCTATTATTAATAATAGTATCATTTCAAACAAATGTCAACTTTTTTCTATTATATAAATAAACAGAGAAATTGATTGTTGCAATCATTACTTAGCAGTAGTGCCCCCGTACATTTTGTCTAGATTTCAAAGCGTATGAAAAGTGTTAATCGCTGGTGTAACAATAAGGCTTTTTCTTTCATATCTAACGAGGTTGATAACGAGAATGGTTAGATTATAAAAGCAATAACAATTGCACCCAATCATGTTCATTCACTTGTAGAGTAATCACTACAACGGGAAGCAATGCATCAAATTAAATCGCACGTTTAAAAGTCGCTCCAGAATGTTATTTAAGACGTGAGTATCCACATTTGTTACGTCATTCATCTTTGAAGGACAAACGCCTATTTCTACAATACAACTGTCCAAGTTTCAACGGCTGTTATTCAAGACTATATTAACAACCCACCGGAATGCACTCACCATAGTTTTAATACATAAAATAGCGAATGCGATTTTAATCGCATGTGGCTTTCATCCCCGTTATAAATAACGTAAAAGTCTTAATTATTATTGGGATTAAGACTTTTACTACGGGGCTTTCAGCCTTTCACGTTAAACATGGTAAACACAATTTATAATTACGGAGTGCAATTCATCCGTACTAACGCATGAAGTTTGTGTTTGCAAAACTTCTTCCTAGGGAATTTAAAGTACTCAACATATAAGTGAATCCGGCGCCTGCTCACCAACGTATTATCATATTATGTTCGCATTAGTAATAAGTAGAGTATGAATTCTTATGTGTACGGCATTACACATTATTAATAAGTATTATTCTATTCTTTGTTTAAGTAGGAACTCTGACTTGATTTAATATTTTTGCACGATATATATTAAGAAAGCATCCTTATTTATACGAAGATAAACAGCTTTTTTTCATCTAATTAAAAAATAATCAAAAACCCAGCTTTTTAAAACTGGGTTCTGAAGTGCGGTATGCCCGCGCGCTTTAATATAGGAAGTTAATAATAATCGTTTGTATAGTAGCTACTACAAGTTGTGCTTCTATGATTTCGGATAAGTTGACACTATTTTTTGAGACAGTTTAGATATTGGCGCCCATAATCCATACTTAGAAAACTCCCAAGTTACACAAGAATCAAAATATACTTTTTCGTACTGATAATTTTATACGCTGGACTCAAAAACAAAATTGTTTATTAGTTAGTTTGTTCGGCGCGTAGGTTACGGTAGGCGCCGTCCCATATCTATTTTTCGCAACCGATTCCATTTTTATCACGGTCAAAGTTGTGAGTATCTGGTTGTTTAAC
The DNA here is from genome assembly GCF_002368415.1 of Calothrix sp. NIES-4105. Classification (GTDB taxonomy): domain Bacteria; phylum Cyanobacteriota; class Cyanobacteriia; order Cyanobacteriales; family Nostocaceae; genus Dulcicalothrix. The sequence goes on along the minus strand of NZ_AP018292.1, from coordinate 85,023 downwards.
CTTAAAGTTACGGTCTTTAATATCTGAACACTTTAAGTTAGATATATTTTGAGATAAACACAATGTTGGATATGATGGGTCACAGTCTTGTTTATTCGGCGCCAGTTGTTGGTAAGCAATCACAATACTTATAAAACCAAAAACAGTTCCTAGTACAGTTGAAACTCCTACCAAGTCAAAACGTTTTTTAGGCTTTGCTTGGATTTTGGTTATATGAATTTCTTCGATTGTATTATTATTTGATAAAAGAGTAATATTTCTATTATATTTATCATATCCCTCTGTCTCTACGCGGATACGTGCGAACTCTGAATCCTTTTCAAGACAAGCATTCAAATGATATAATCCTTCACTGTCGGTATGGGCTATATATGGTTTGCCACTTTTCTCAAGAGTTATTTTGGCGCCGTCGATAGGAGCTTTGGTTGTTTTGTCGTTGCATCTAGTAGCAATATAGCGTAGCATATTATGGTAAAGTGTAGTAAATCAGTGAAGTGTACATAACTCCGCAAGAAGCACAAAGACGGTATGGTTTTCATCCAAGAACCTTGGTAGATTGGGCTAACGATGGAAAAATAGAATGCATCAAGTCTCCAGGTGGTCATAGACGTTACTCAGTATCAAGTCTCGAACAAATAAAATCTGGTTCAATCACAACGGTATTGTATGCGCGCGTTTCAACCAGTACCCAGAAAGACGATTTAAAAACACAGATAGAGTACTTAGTGAATCATTACCCAGGCAACGAGTGTGTTACGGATATAGGTTCAGGACTCAATTTCAAACGCAAAAAATTTATACAGGTGATGGAACGAGTTGCAAAGGGTGAAGTTACCAACATTGTGGTTGCTCATAAAGATAGATTAGCAAGGTTTGGATTTGATTTTATTGAATGGTTTTGTAACCTGAATGGGTGCAAAATTATTGTTTTAAATAATACCTACAAACCTCCACACCAAGAGATGATGGAGGATTTTATGAGCATAATGCATTGTTTTAGTAGCAAACTTTACTTCCTGCGTAAGTACGAAAAAAAGATTTTAAACGAAGTTGACGAATCGTAGTATTTCTGTGATAATCGATTTTAGAGTTAAACAGATAAAACTGGGTGGTAAAAGTTAATGCTACAGAAAAAGAAAGGTTACAACATTGGAACCAAGTCTTTACAATGTAAGTTGATTCGTAATGGAATTGATTTAACAGAAACAAAGCTTGCTTATAACGAAGTTGTAAATTTCTATTTTGCATTAATTAATACTTACCCTGAACATGTTTTATCGGATGATTCAGAATATTCAGGATGGAGGGCTTACGAATTATTGAGCAATGCTAGCAGTCAATTCCCGCTTCCATATGATATTCCTGCTCAGTTAAAACGTTCTGCAATACGTAAAGCAATTGGCGCCTGGGAATCGTGGAATACTTCTTACCAGAAATGGAAGGATCGACCAAATAAGAAAAAACATCACAGGCCACCAGTTCAACCTAGAAAATTTAATTTTTCTCCGGGTTACGATGCTGGAGTTTGGAAGGATGACTTTGATGAAAACATCTTGCTCAAAGTAAAGATTAAAGGTCAATGGAAGTGGATTAAGTTTGATTACCAGCGTCCAGAATTTGTATATGACCAATCAGGTTTAAATGGCTGGCATAAAGCATCACCAAGTATTGTAATTAAAGGAAGCAAACCATATTTAACATTCAGCTTACAGAAATATATTCCCGCTACAGGAGGAATTAAAAATCAACTTAAGATAGACTCTGTTAGAGTTTTGGGAGTTGATATGGATTTAGACCGTAATATTGCTATTCTTTCTGTCCTAGAAACCGACGCTAACGGTGTAGTTGTAGAGGTTGCACGACACTTCATCAAACAATCGAACCATACAAAGCGTAGGAAGAGGTTTTTAGGTCGGATAGCAATCCGAATGAGAAAAACCGGAATTATAAATAAAGGTTTTTGCAACCGACGCTGGGAACAAATACGCAACAGTGAAAGGGAAATGGGTAGAAGAGTTGCACGAAGAATTGCAAATTTCGCCCGTGACTGGAAATGTTCAGTGATTGCCTTTGAACATCTTGCTAACTTAAAACCCTGTCGCGGAAAATATTCCCGTCGTTCAAATCAAAAACGAGCATATTGGTTAAAATCTAAAGTGTTTCAGGAAACGAACCGGATTGCATACCAAGATTATGGAATACTAACGACTCGTGTTAATCCCAGAGACACTTCAAGATTAGACCCTTGGAACAATGAATTATACAGGATTAATTTACACAGTGGTGAAGTAGCAATACGTATGATTCATGATGGGAAATTAGAACCAAAATATGAATCTGGTGCCGACTTTGTTGTTAATCCCAAAAATTGTTATTCCGCTCATTCTGGTTTGAATGCTGCTCGAAACATCGGATTAAAAGCAATATTACGACACAAAACTAACGTAGTGTTTACACTGCGGAAAGCCTAGTTTAGTAATAGATTGGGTATGCAATGAATCTTGAAAGGTAGGCAACGACCACATTCATTGTATTAGGCTTGGGTAGACTGCCTGTAAAATTCCTACCATACTACGTACCATGTGGTTGAGTCTACGACTCGCTTGCTACGGGTTACGACTACAGAGGAGTTTTGCGAAGTGAACAATGAAAAACGAGTATTCCCCAGGATTTACTACGTTTCGTTGACTACTCTTATTGTTCAATTACCCAAACAATCTGGAGTTATATTTAATTTTTACGTATAATTCGGTATTTGTACGTATAATTCGGTATTTGCACTTACTTAAAATTGCAATACCCTAGTTTTTACTCAGGCGTTTGAACTTATATAGGATACATAGCTAATGAGAATGATTACGGAAAAATCTCAAACTTTTTGATAATATTTTTTAGCGACTCAAACCCTTATTGCTATACTAATTAATCTCTCTAAAAAGAATTTTATATCTCTAAATATGTTGACACTATCTTAATAATAGCTGTGCCAATTATTACTCTGTCACACAAGTTAAGTAAATTTGGCGCCTGAGTTAAAGCTCCCTAATGGTTAAGATGGTGGAATGTAATTATTTAGGTGCATTATGATTAAGCCTAAAGCCACCCGTCAATTACCAGAGTGTACAAAATGTCGTTTTTACTGTGGTAATCCATATCTGTTTTGTGCAGTTGTACCGGATGGTCCCGATGGTGACACTTGCCCATACTTTGCACCCGATCCCGATGCAGAGGAACCGGAACTGTGGGAACCAGACGGCGCCAGATATATAAATGATGAGTTAGTAATCGAGCGTATTACTTACGGTGTAAGACAGGTGCCGCAGCATTTAACAACAGAAGAACAGTTACGTATCCTCGATAATCATCCTTTATTTACTGGCAAATGCCCGGAGTGCGGATATACTTTCAACCGTGATTACACCGCTATAATCCACTTTGATTGTCCAGAATGTGGATGGGTAGACGACAGTATTTAGTTAACAGGCGCCATGCCCTGCAAATTTAATATCGGTTAAAAAAATTACCGGAACAGGCTTATATTAGGCGCCATTAACCATAAAATGTGCGTGCATAAATCAATGCAAACAGAACCTAGAGTCCTATTAAGGTTCTCGTTAATTTTTTAATAGGAGACTAAAATGTCTGGGATATCCATGCATTTGTACTGGTTGCATCTAGGAATTGTACTTTTCAATGTGATTACTTTCTCTCCAAGTACGGTACTTGCTCAAATTACCCCAGATAGGACTCTACCAAACAATTCCAGTGTCACATTAGAAGGAAATACTAAAATCATCAATGGAGGAAGTACTGCCGGAAATAACCTCTTCCATAGTTTTGAAGATTTTTCTGTTTCTGTTGGTAGTAGCGCATTTTTTAACAACGCTGTAACCATTCAAAACATTATTAGCCGAGTTACGGGGGGGTCTGTCTCTAATATCGATGGTTTGATTAAAGCGAACGGTGTAGCTAATCTGTTTTTGATTAATCCCAACGGCATCATTTTTGGTAGAAATGCTCAGTTGAACATTGGTGGTTCTTTTGTGGCAAGTACAGCGAGTAGTCTCTTGTTTGCTGATGGCAAAGAGTTCAGTGCTACTGCTACAAACAATACACCCTTGCTAACTGTGAGCGTTCCATTTGGTTTGCAATTCGGGACGAACCCTGCTCCCATCTCAAATCGATTCCGGACACCTAATTCTAGTGATGCTATAGAGCCAGGAGTAGGTAAGACCTTGGCTTTGGTGGGCGGCGATATAAATATAGACGGAGGGAGTTTAACCCTTGACGGGGGAAGAGTTGAGCTTGGAGGAGTTGCTGGTGCTGGGATGGTAGGACTCTTGAGTGAGCGCAATAATCTCAGCTTGTCTTTTCCTACTAATGTGAAGCTAGCAAATATAAATCTCACTAACAATACTCAAGTTAATGTAACTAGCGGCAGTGTCAATATTCGAGCTAGGTCATTGTCAATAACAGATAATTCCTCTTTGAGGATTAATACTCGTGAACAAGAAACTGCTGCAAATCTTTCTATACGAGTTGATGATTCAGTTGCACTAGATAACAGTTTTATCTCCAGTGGGGTTGAACTTGACACAGTGGGCGAGGGAGGCGACATTAACATTACCACAGGCTCACTTTTTCTTACCAATGGCGCCTATGTCTTTGCTAGTACTTCTGGGCGAGGGAATGCAGGTAATATCACCATTAATGCCCGTGATAATGTTTCTTTTGATGGTACAAGTAGCGATGGTGCCTTTGGCAGTGGTGCATTTAGCGGCGTTAGACTTGGGGCAGTTGGCAATGGCGGCGACATTAACATTACCACAGGCTCACTTTCTCTTACCAATGGTGCCCAAGTCTTTGCTAGTACTTCTGGGCAAGGGTATGCAGGTGATATTAATATTAATGCCCGTGATGAGATTTCTTCTGATGGCACAAGTAGCGATGGCACCTTTTCTAGCGGTGTATTTAGCGACGTTAGATTTGCAAGATTCGGCGATGGAGGCGACATCAGAATTTACACAGGCTCACTTTCTCTTACCAATGGCGCCCAAGTAAGTGCCAGTACTTTCTCGGAAGGGGATGCAGGTAATATTAATATTATTGCCAATAAGATTTCTTTTGATGGCACAACTAGCGACGGTGCCTTTTCTAGTGGTGTATTTAGTCGGGTTGATATGGGAGCTAGGGGTAGAGGAGGTAATGTTAGGCTTGATACTCTCTCACTTTCTCTTACCAATGGCGCCCAAGTAAGTGCCAGTACTTTTGGGGAAGGGGATGCAGGAAGTTTAAACGTTACTGCCCTATATTCTATGCTGAGTGGCACATCTGCCAATGGTATAGCGAGTGGCTTGACATCTGCTGTTAGTCGAGGTGCTGTAGGAAATGGGGGAAATATAGACCTTAATGCTGCACGATTGGTAGTTCGAGATGGAAGTGCAGTGACTGTGAGTAATCAAGGGACAGGAAATGCCGGTCGAATACGAGCCTATGTTTTTGACACTAGCTTAGATAATAAGGGAATGCTCACGGCTCAATCTGAATCAGGTAAAGGTGGAGACATTCAACTAGAAGCGTTAAATCTAATGTTGTTGCGTCGTAATAGTTTAATATCTGCTACTAGTGGCGTTCCAGGTAATAATGGGCTTGACGGTAATATAAACATCAATACCAAATTCTTAGTTGCTGTCCCATTAGAGAATAGCGATATTATTGCAACTGGCTTCGGGAGAACACCAGGCAGTAACATCCAAGTCAATGCTCAAGGAATTTTTGGCACTCAATTTCGGCAACAGTTAACTCCAGAAAGTAACATTGTTGCAACTGGAAAAGTCACGTTCAATGTACCCAATGTAGACCCTAGCCAAGGATTAGTAGAACTGCCCCTAGATGTTGTTGATGTTGCTCGATTAGTTAATGATAATGTCTGCGCGCGCACTGCAAATAGTAGCTTTACAGTTATAGGACGTGGTGGTATACCTTCTTCACCAGATAATCCCGCAATTAGTAATTTTTCTTGGGAAGATTGGCGCCTCATGCAAGTATCAAAACAACAAAGGAGCGTAACAGTCCGAAATACTCCTGTATTAAATACTTCCTCACCTGCTTCTAATCAAATTGTTGAAGCACAGAGATGGATAATTGATTCTGATGGTGATGTTATATTGACCGCTGCGGCGCCTGCTAATTTTCCCGAAAGTAATGTATTATCTCAGTGCCACTAGTGATAAGACTTTTAAGCCAATTATCTAAATGTAACCAATATCGATTTTTTTGCGGGAATCCTTATCTGTTTTGTGCCGTTGTACCAGATGGTTCAACAAGTAGTAGTTGCCCATACTTAATTTACCCAAATCGTTTTCCCGCCATAATCTATCAAAAAACCCAGCCTTAGAAAGACCAGGTTTGATGGCGGAATCCGCACGCTTTAATATAGTCCGTTAATAATAATCGTTTGTATAGTAGTTGCTACAGCCACTACTTCTGTCCCGTCCGAAAAAGTTGACACTAATTTTTTAAGAAATTTTTAGATACAGGTGCCGAAATTCCATACTTAGATAATCTTATACATTTGTGGAGTAAAATAATACTAATTACTGAGGATTTTATACGCCGGACTCACAAACCTCTCATCAGTAAATATGGCGCCTACACTCACAACAATCACAGGCGCCTTATATATAATTAACCAAAAATCGCCGCTACCAAAGCTTTTGTAGATACTTGACTATGATTAATTACCAACCATTAACCTAGGAAGGCGCCATGAGGATGAATTTTACTAAATTAAATAACAAAAAAATCAAACGTACTTACACTTGCTGGTAAACTAGAAGCTACATTAGTACTACTGCGCCTTTTCGAGGGCGTATTTTTCTTTTTCTACATATTTACAACGGCACCGCTTGCATTTGAAACATCTATATATATAGCAAAAGGCGCCTCTATTGCTAGAGACGCTTTCGCTTTAATTATTCAGTTATGTAAGTTATTAACCGTTGATAGCAGGTGCAGTCAATGCTACAGGTGCAGCTTCGCCACTTGCTAAGTCAAGAGGGAAGTTGTGAGCGTTACGCTCGTGCATTACTTCCATACCTAAGTTAGCGCGGTTGATAATGTCTGCCCATGTGTTGATGACGCGACCTTGGCTGTCAATTACTGATTGGTTGAAGTTGAAACCATTCAGGTTGAACGCCATTGTGGAAATACCTAAAGAGGTAAACCAGATTCCAACTACTGGCCATGCAGCTAAGAAGAAGTGTAAGCTGCGGCTGTTGTTGAATGAAGCGTATTGGAAAATTAGGCGCCCGAAGTAACCGTGTGCTGCAACGATGTTGTAGGTTTCTTCTTCTTGACCGAACTTGTAACCATAGTTTTGGCTTTCGGTTTCGGTTGTTTCACGAACCAAGGAAGAAGTTACTAGTGAACCGTGCATAGCGGAGAACAAGCTACCACCGAATACACCTGCTACACCTAATTGGTGGAAGGGGTGCATCAGAATGTTGTGCTCTGCTTGGAATACCAACATGAAGTTGAAGGTTCCGGAGATACCTAAAGGCATACCATCGGAGAATGAACCTTGACCAATTGGGTAGATCAAGAATACTGCGGTTGCTGCTGCTACTGGTGCAGAGTAAGCTACGCAAATCCAAGGACGCATACCTAAACGGTAAGAAAGTTCCCACTCACGACCCATGTAGCAGAATACGCCGATGAGGAAGTGGAATACTACCAACTGGTAAGGACCACCGTTGTACAACCACTCATCTAAGGAAGCTGCTTCCCAGATTGGGTAGAAGTGTAAACCGATAGCGTTTGAAGAAGGAACAACTGCACCAGAGATGATGTTGTTTCCGTACATTAAAGAACCAGCTACTGGTTCGCGGATGCCGTCGATGTCAACAGGAGGTGCTGCTACAAATGCAACGATGAAGCAGATGGTTGCTGCCAAGAGGGTAGGAATCATTAGTACGCCGAACCAGCCGATATAAAGGCGGTTTTCGGTGCTAGCGATCCAACGGCAGAACTGTTCCCATACGTTTGTGCTTTCGCGACGTTGTAAGGTTGCGGTCATGTCTTTATGATTGCGGGTTGAAAAATGTATGTATATACAAGCTGGTTGCTTGCTTGTTTTTAATATAGTTTACATTGCTTAACATTTTCAAGCAGTTTTTAATTATCGTTGGTAATCAAATATATCAGTGTTGCTTATATAACTCTTAGGTTCAGGCGCCTGTATATGCCCATATATATAGATGTTTTTTTAAGGGCGCCCTACATGTTGGTTTTATTTCATACGCACGAAAACTATAAGCCGGACTCACATACAACCTGCGTACTCATGTATTAAAAACAGCAAAATATTAAAGTCAGCTACCTTCACTTATAGTATTAGCTACTTAAGATTCATAGGCTGCATTAAGTATGAGCTTCTATAGGCACCGATATATAAAGAATTGTTTATATGTCGATAAAGATATTTTTATTGCTAGCTGCTTTTATGTACTAGAACATTAGAATGTCGGTTATCAGGCGCCATATACCCTTGAAGTTGCTCGTACCACAAAACGTCAAACTATTGACATGCATCTAATAACTTGATGGTTAGGTGCCAACGTTAGTGATAGTGGATTTAGTACAATAAACTATTGTAAATCAATATATTTAGGCGCCTAAACGCGAGGTGTTTGTGAGTGAAAGTTCAGTTATAGAGCGAGTTCGAGAGCAAATTATCAGCTATAGTGCAAATCCTGCATTTATACATCACAAGTGGTATGTAAAACATCATTTGTTGATTGTCGAAGAAATCGCTATAAAACTTTGCAGCATCTATCAAAATGCTAATCGAGAACTGGTTTTACTACTCGTTTGGATGCATGATTACGGTAAAATTACGAATCAATCGGCACATGATGCAGAAATTGCAGGGGAAAAATTTCTGATTGACAGTGGAGTTTCTACCCAACTAGCTCTTCAGGTAATTGCCAGCATCAAAATAATAGACCGTAAAGACCCTCAAGAGTTGCTAACTGAGAGTATTGAAATTCAAATTATTTCTTCCGCAGATGGCGCCGCTCATATGATTGGTCCATTCTTCAGTATATATTGGTGGGAAAATAGTGATTTATCAATCGAAGAACTACAAGCAAGGAATCGGAACAAACTAAAAACGGATTGGGAAAGAAAAATTGTTTTACCGGAAATAAAACAAGCTTTTGAGTTTCAATATCGCTATTTATTGAATAATGCTAGTGAGGATAGACAAATATCTATTTAGACATTTGGCGCGGATTTGAAACATATGGTTATATCCTAGGCGCCTTGTAATCATCATATTTAAGCATCTAAGTACTTAAATGTTAGAGACTTAAGGGTGGAAGTTTTATATTTGGGCGCCTGTTTATTTTAATCAGCTACTTCATAAATTCTGTACTGTTGCGGCGCCAAATTATATTTATCTTTATGTACAGTCGTTTCCTTAATCCAGACGTACCTCCAAGACTGTAATTCCTTACCATAACGTTGTTTACGGATATGCGCGCGTCTCTTGTGTGGCGCCATATTTCTTTTGGACTCAAGAGAAACTGCTCCTACAAGTACTGGTTCCGAGACTTCTTCATCCTCCAGTTGCCAAAACTGTTGTCTCTTAGAGCCACAGAACTTGATTTTCCTATAACCAAGTTGATTTAACTTCTTAGTCGCAGCTGCCGCTGCACCTGGCGCCCGTTTAGTCTGTTGTACTAAATTTCGTGGTGCCTCTGTAGTATAATCCTCTTCAATATCATCTGGGTACGATTGAAGGTATAAAGCACAGTTTATTACTAGCTTTAAATAGTTGATTATATCATCTATTGATTTATTTAACTTTGCTTCATTGTACGTAGACTGGGTAAATACTCCTTCGTCAATCTGTCGTTGTATTTGAATTTTGTTCGATTCTAACAATCTTTGACGTTCTTTTGATGCAGCATCTTGTATAGTACTATTAATAGAATCTGCCTCTAAATAGAAAGATAATGTGTCTTCGTAATAATCAACGCAATTGTTTGTATATTTAGTAATTTTATTTTTTACACTTGTCAAAGTAATTTTCAAACTACCAGTATCAGGACATTGATTAACATAGGCACCATCTAGTAAAAAACAAATGTCTTCAAACTTTTTAGACGGGTCTTCTAATTGAAGTGATTGAATAGTAAAACTGATATTCCCATTAATTCTTTTGTCCTCTTGCCGACCAAAATGTAAATAAATTGTATTAAATGGTAAACGAATATCTCTTAACAATACCTTGTCTACATCGGTGTGTAGGAAAAATTCTAACAATTCCTGTGAAAATTCAAAAATATTACTTCCACACACGTTAAATGACGTATATTGTTCAAAAGCTAGATAATCATCGTTTGTCAACAAATCAAAAAAATCCTTTATGGCTTCTAGTCCCAAATAATTCTTTGTTAAATAATAATTTTTACCTAAATTAGACATTTCTCTTAAATAAGTAGGAAATAATTCATTAGATACGGATAAATAAATCTGCCTAACAAATGAATTAGTCAAACTAAAATAAGCTTGTGCTTTTATATCTTCTGGAACTGAAAAAGCTAAATTAACGTTTTCTTTGCAAGCAGGTAAGATAATATTTATTAGTTCTGTTATAAAATCCTTTCTTACCTCATAAAACCGAACTGGATGATATTGTAGTAAAGGATTATTTCTTTTAACTGGCATAACGCACGCTCCTAAATCTAGGTAAATGTTCTGACTATATATTTCCCACCGCGCGCACGATACTAACACTCACATCACCATCATTAGCTAGAATGGTAATCCCCACCACTGAAACGAAGGCTTATTAAAAGGCGGGCGCCACTTTAAGATAAATATTAATTTGGAACAACACATTCAAAGGAGCGAAACCAAGGATTATAATTTGTCGTTACGGGCATATTAGCAACTAAGTATAAATCACCTTTAGAAGAACGTACTAAACCTTGTGCTTCCACAATCTCCTTTGGATAAGACTTTCCTGAACCTACGTTTATTTCCGGAGTGCGTACATTTGTAAAATCTTCAGAGTCTCTACTATTATTTCTCTGAACTGAAACCCAATCGGGTTCCACGGTAGTGTTACTTCTAATCGGGTCAATAGGAGTAGCTGGCAATCCGCCACGCCCAGTAATTACAAATTGGCTTTGACCTCTTACTACATCAGGTCTACAGCTAGTAACAACTTTAGAAACAAGTGGCTGAGTTGGTAAAGTAATAGGTATGCGGTTAATATTGTTATCTAGAGTATTTATATTTACGGCGCCGTTCAATGTTGCATTCTCCTGGGAAATAGCCGTGATATCGCTTGTTGATAGCCGACTTGGGTCAAGCAAACTTGGATTTGTACCATTAACCCCTAATTGTCTAGCTAAATCTTCTCGACTACGAGGCGCCACACCAAAAATACTAATCGCGTTAATTTGAACTTTACCACCACTACCGCTAAACGCATTCGCAGTAATATCATTGTTCTCTCGAAGTGGCGCCACAATAAAACCAGTAGGGGTATCAATAGTAATATTGCCACCATCCCCAGGAGTATCTAACTTACCTGCCGATGCTGATATCTGGCTACCTCTACGCATTAGTAATAAATCACTTAAGAGTAAATTTATATTACCGCCCCTACCAGAGTCAGCTTCAGATATGAGTTTACCTTGGTTATCTAAAATTATCGAACGAGCTTGGACTTTAAGGGCGCCTGCTGAACCGAGATTGTTTGCATCACTTGAAGAGTAAATAAAATTGTTCGCAACCTTACTGCTAAGATTCACTTCGGCTCTATCGCGCACAATTAATTGCTGCGTATTAAGCTCCAAGTTTCCAGCATTTCCAGTTCCTTCAGTCGAAGTAAGTAAACTACTAGCTGTCTTGCCATTATATCCTGACACCTCTATGGAATCTGTAGCGTTCACAGTTAAATTCCCTCCTTGCCCAGTGGCTGGTATGTATTGGTTAAAAGTCGCTTTATACTCCCCTGGTGCAGAAGTTGATATCGCTGCCCCGCCCTGAATATCTAACCGAGACGTATTGATTGTTACTTCACCAGCACTTCCAGTAGCGTAAGCTGAACTCAAAATTGCACTGGGTATAAAAAGATTACGATCGATACCTGGATATTTAAAAGAATAACCACCTTTAAGTTCCACAAAATCCGCATTTACAGTCAATCGACCCCTGTTAAAGTAAGCACTAGTACCAATAGGTATGGAGAATTCTTCAAAACTGTGAAATAAATTACTTCCTACTTGAGTTCCTCCATTTATGATTTTACTATTATTAATACTCTGTACGCTTTAATTATTAGATAAAATCGTGTAAGGTATTATTTAAGCAACAGCAAAGTTTTCTTTTAAAGCTATTACTCCACAACATATTACACCTAAAACTTTTAAACAGTAACTTAAAGTAGTATTAATCATTATACGTACCTTCTTAACAATCATTTATTCAAGATGATGTTTATCATTAAGTCAATGTGATACTAGATTGATTATTCTTAGTACATATTAGAACAATATAACATGTAAAACTTCTATATTTAAATATAATGCCTCATATTCCACGCAAGTATGTAGGATAAGCAATAGCCCATCCTACATACTTAAAGATTCTTTAACAATGATTTAAATTTTCTATATATATAAATTCATTAACCGCATACCTAGCATCCTTGAGGATTACCTGTTGGGCAAGGGGTTACTTTTATGCATCCGTTGAGTTTAATCTCAGGTTTTAAACTTTCTTGTAAAGCTTCTTGTATCTTTTCACTATGAAGTTCAGACACAGTAGCTTTCATTAATTCCTTTCCTTTAATTGGTTGCTCATTATTACCTTCATTAATTTGAGGTGTAGTTAAAGCTATTACTCCACAACAAATTATGCCTAAAACTCGCAAGCTGCTACTGAAAATATTGTTCAACATTATACATACCTCTATAACAATCACTGATTTATATACGGATGCTTATCCTTTGGTTAACCTAATGATACATTGATTATCATTGCTATATTTTACAACGATATGGCACGTAAAACATAGAACCTATATATTCTGATATAATCTGTTTTTCTTACATAAGCATGTAAAATAAGCAATAGCCCATCCTATATACTTAAAAATTCTTAAACTCCTGATTAAAATTTCCGGTTCTTCACTGTACTAGCATACTATGCATCCTTGAGGATTACTTGTTGTTGGACAAGGTCTTACTGTTATGCATCCGTTGGGCTTAATCTCAAGTTTTAAACTTTCTTGTAAAACTTTCTGTACTTGTTCAGCATGAACTTCAAACACAGTAGCCTCGATTAATTCTTTTCCTTTTACTGATTGACCATCATTACCTTCACTGATTTGGGTTGTCGTTAAATAGTTTTCGTCTTGTAAATGCTGTAATTTTTCAGTTGCCATGATAATTTTTCCCTAATAAACATAAAGTTAATTTTTTTAAGAAGATGCTTTTCACCTCTTCTATACGCTAAATAGGTGTGGTCTAAATCAACTTATGCACTACTGCATTAAACCGTTCAACAGATGAATTTACATAAAAAACTATCTTGTCATTTTATTAACATTCAACAATCGTGCTAATACTGAAATAACTAACTCGATAAGATATATATCTATTTGATTAAAACAATTAACTGATAAGCTATACCTCGAACAAGCCCCAAACGAAGATGCTACAAAAATATTGATGGTATAATAGTGCAAATGTTTGAGCTAGTCGTTAAGAAACTTCAAGTTTGAGTTTCCAACTTTATTATTATCTATACAAAAATACTATTAAATACACTTAAACTATCTTGCCGAATGGTTGTCCCCACCGTGCCCAGTTTTCCTTATTAAATGGGCTACGCCACTTGACAATTAAATACTGCTCCAATTCCTGGCGCCATTCCCGTCTTTGAGGAGTTTCCCACCAAAAAGCAATATTTACAGCTGTCTTCAACTTGTACTTATGATGTAAATCTTGGTAACTAGCTATATATTCCTTGCAATCGTGTATTCCCTTCCACCGCTTATTACTACGGCAAGTTTCACCGATATACAAAATTAACCCCGGCGCCGAATCAATTACAAAATATAAACAAGCTTCCCCAGGATAATCTGCTGGCATTCGATAAAACGCCATTGACTGCATTTGCAACTGCAATGGGTCAATACGTTCAGGGTCACAATGAGAAGGCGCCAAATCGAACAATGCTACTTGTTCGCTTCGGGGAGTTACGCGCGCAATTTGTTGATATTCCAATATTTGATTTTTCCAGCGCTGTAATGTATCAACGTCCATTACTGGTTCTTTGGAACGACGCGCGCGGAATTTTCTATCTGGGAATAGAGTTAGCTGGGCGCCGGGTGGTAGTAGAGGCGCCGATTTTTCCAGAGGCAGTTCAAGTTGCTGAGGTTCACCATGTTCTATACCGTTGTCTGAGAATATATCTAGTTGGCGCGGTTTATCCACAGAACACCCCTTAATTCCTCACTTTACAACAAGATTTATATAAATATAGAACATCATTGATACTTACGCTTCTTAAAACCTTCTATACTTAGTTCACATACTTGTTGACTACATCAATGGTGCTAACATTCGAGTCGATGGTGGGTTTGTGCCGACGGTTAACTAACACACGTAAACAAGATAAAGCGAGGTCGCGCCCCTGGCTTTTAAGCATCGGCGCAAAGGCAAAAATGCGGATTTATCCGCAGTAGTGTTTAGTTTTAATAACGTTCTAACTCTCAGCTCCACTTGCGTATTATAATACTTGATGCCGTAAATACAATAGTTCGGTGCCGTGTACTTTTGACGGGCGCCGATTACAATCACTTCATCAGTATATAATTATGGAAGTTTAGAGAATAAATATACATCGAAACTTTAAGTATAAGTTTTTACTTAAAACATAATTAAAAGATTATTTTTCCTGAAATTTCAGCAATACATAAATATTAACCTTTTTTTACACCCAAACTTATAGCAAAAAGTTTGTATTACTTTTGAAATACTCATTATTTAAATGGCTGAAACTTTTATTACAACTGCATTACTTGAATTGAGATTCGGTTGGTTTTTGCTATGTCTGTACGTTTACGGTAGATATTGCATCAATAGAGGTAGGAACTTAATAAGGGATTCTATAACAAAACTTTACAAGGTGTCTCTGGACAGCACGTACCTTGTCAGACACCCTAATAATAAGCATTCAGTGCGCTCCAGGTGCCAACAACGCTCCTCGCTTACATTATTCCGGAATCATATTTTGTGCTTTTGTAACTATGTTTAAATATAATTAGCGAGGAAAGCAATAAAACTGTAACACCTATGCACATCAGTATTTCAGATAATCTGAAAAAGCGGTTCCATGCGGCTTGTGCCCTGCGCGGCTTGAATTGTGACAGGGCTAATCGAGCAATGGTTAAGGATCAACGAAGCTCCTATTCTGAGATTGATAAGAGCTTTGCAAACAGTAATAAGTAATCGGTGTTGTAGGAGAGCAATCCAGCGATAGCTTGAAACCAGTAATAATAATTTCCAACTTGCCACAGCTTCTATGCATAAATTCTATTGAAAAATATGACTTTATCTGGCCAGCAGCGTAAAAAACTACAAGATGCTTTGATTGATGCTTTTCCGACTAAATCATCCCTGAAGCAGATGTTATCGTTTGGATTAGAGAAAAATTTAGACGTAGTTGCTGGAGGAGGTAATTTAAAAGTTATTGTTTTTAACTTAATAGCAGTAGCAGAATCTCAGGGATGGATTGACCAATTAATTGATGCTGCGTGTAAAGAAAACCCTGGAAACCTAAAACTAAAAGCTATTACCCAAGAATTATTAAATCTTGACCCAGGAAAATCACCTGTTCCCTTAACTAACAATCCCCCAAAAGAAACTAATCAGCCACAAAAAATATTAGTTTTAACAGCAATTCCTCACGGGCTGCGTTTGGATAAAGAGATTCGTGAAATCGAAGATGCCATTAAACGTGCAGTCAAACGAGATTCATATGAAATAAAAATTAGAACTGCTGTGCGACCTCAAGATATTCGTCGTGCTATTGCAGAAGAACAACCATCTATTGTTCATTTCTGTGGGCATGGTTTGGAAGATGGTAGTTTGCTTTTGGAGGATGATGGCGGAAATAATAAACCTGTATCCCCTAGAGGACTGGTATCATTATTTAGGCTGCACGCTGAACGTGTGAAATGTGTACTACTGAATGCCTGTTATTCTTCTAAATCAGCAGAGGCAATTGGTAAACACGTTAATTATGTTATTGGTATGAACCAGCCAATCCAAGATAGAGCAGCAATTGTCTTTGCTCAAGGATTTTATGATGGGTTGGGTTATGACAATGTAAATAATCAAGCTGTTATTAAAAGAGCTTATGATGAAGGTATAATTGCTATTGAACTAGAAAACCTTTTGCAAGATGCAGTACCCTCCTTATGGGAGAATGGTATCCTTTGTTCACAGCTTGCAAAGGAAGTCATCCCAGTAAGTCACAGCAAAGAAGTTAATGATTTTAGTCCTAATCAAAACAGAACTGCTCCTGCTGAAACTCCTGAGTCAAGACAACAACCTCCATCAAGCGATGACCTAAGTAGCGCTCGCAATGTAGACTACACCAAACTCCGAGATTTCCTAAAAGCACAAAAGTGGAAAGAAGCAGACCAAGAAACTTATCGGATGATGATTCAGGCGGTTGGTAAAAAGGAGGGCGACTGGTTTGTTCATGACGATCTCCTCAATTTCCCCTGCAAAGACCTTCGTACAATCGATCGGCTGTGGGTGAGATACAGCGATGGACACTTTGGTTTTAGCGTTCAAAAACAAATTTACCTATGTGTTGGTGGCTTACCCGATGGTGAGTACTATCAACAAGCTTGGGAAAAATTTGGCGACGCTATTGGATGGAGAGTGAAGGGAACTGTGATTTTGTACGATGAAGGTATTTTTGATATCTCAGCCCCTCCAGGTCACCTCCCGCTAGGTTGGGTGTTGAGTTGTGTGTGTGGGTGGTATGGAAGTGCAGTCTCTTTTCTCACCTTGAGACTTGTGAGGTGTAATATTTAGGTGTTTAGTGAGTTTTGTAACTGCTGGAAGCAAGAGCGAAAAGTAAGTAGTTACTATTTTATCAAACAATTTTTAACTAATATATGCTTATCCACACCTAACATAACTACTACGAATTTCTAGAAAGTCGATGAGAGATTCACCGAGTAGAGGGAATAAATTTTGTCAGCATAATCAACACAGCTAACATGGGAAAATATAGCATAAATAAAGGTGAATAGTCATTGATTAAATTACTTTTATATTCACTAGCAATCTTTAAATTATTTGATGATTCTACTTTTTCCAAATACTCTTTTTTCAAGTATTTATAAATATTTGAGGCTTTTTCAACATGCGATAACTGAACTTTTCTATAAATAAAATCTATAATTGAAGAAAATATAACAGCTACAACTCCTACATATAGAAGAACTAGGCTTTTTTTATCAAATGCAAAACCAACGAAGGCAGAGAATAAAGTTACAGACAAGCCTTTTATTGTAAATTCAGTTGAATCAAGACTGTTAATCCTGTTTTGTTCTATTTCCAGCAACTTGAGTAATATCTCGTATGTCTTATCTTTCTCCAAACAATTTGACCTCCAATTCCCTTATAAATCTTTTTATATTTATCCGTCCCAATTAGTGCTATTACAAGATTATAACAGGGCTTACGCAACTGGTACAATCAGTCTCGGCGCTGCGAAGCCATGCTATCGATGCCTGAAGTGGCACGATTTGTATAAGTAGGTGAGTAAAAATAAAACTAACTATGTAACAGAATGTAAACTTTTAATAAAAGCATAATTTAGCCTGGGTTTGAGCTTCTTTACAAAACAAAATATAGTAGCGCTTTCCGGCGCCAACTTACTTAATATAAAGGCACCGGAATCGATTTTGGTTTAACGAAGCTAGACCATCGACCTGACGGCACATATTAATGCTGAAAACGGCTTAAAACCTAAATTTTACAATTTGTAAATATAGATTTTTGGTTATAAGTGTCATAAACAACAATAATCGTATCTACATATGGCACCTGCACCATAACAATCACAGGCACCCATTAGTATGCTCCATTAACTTTTCCCTAGTAGACAAATTTTATTTATTTAAATAATAAATAAAGCAAATGTACTCTAAGGTGATAGGCTTGAAATCACATTAGTACTACTACGCTCGTAAAAGGGCGTATTTTTTATTCAATGACTTCATAAATTCGGTATTGTTGCGGCGCCTGCTCGTACTTATCCCTATGTATCGTTGTCTCCTTAATCCAGACGTGCCGCCAAGACTGTAACTCCTTACTATACTGTTGTTTCCAAATATGCGCGCGTTGTTTATGCAGCACCACATTTCTTTTGCATTCCCCGGAAACGGCACCTACAAATACTGGTTCATTAACTTCAGGACTTACGCAACTGGCACAATCAGTCTCGGCACGGCGAAGCTTGCCATCGATGCCTTCTTTTTTTGGCGCCGCGTGCGAAATTTATTATCTGGAAATAAACTCAACTGGGCGCTTGGTAGTAGAGGCGCCTCCAATCCCAAACATCATTAATTTTGGAATATTGCTTCCTGCATCTGTTTTAAATCAAAAATAAAGTTTTTTATCCCACATTCCGCACCCCAAGGCGCCATGACCCTAAGAACACTTGTATGCAGTATAAAACAACTAATCTAATAAGATGATTTTATTTAGCTAGATAAGAATTAGTTGCATTAATTTTAGAGCATCGGTATTAAATAGAAAATTTGTTGGTAAGCTGCCAACTCACACTTTTAATAAATTCTAAAACTTTCAAAAATAAAATTTTTAAGTACTTAAGGCTAAAACGTCATGCAGAAGCGATAGAAGTTTACTACTCGTTGGATGGCAAAGACTACACAATGCTGCGTATGGCGTATCTAACAAAAGCTGAAACATTACAAGTCGGGTTGATGTGCGCTTCTCCTCAAGGGAATGGTTTTACAGTCAGCTTTGAAGAAATTGTACTGAGTTAGCTTTTACTTCACTATCTTACTCTGCCTTAAATCTTGCATTTTGTTCATATTGGTGCTAGTAGTGCTGAAACAAACGAAGTTCCTCACTGGAGTTAGCATCAATATCTAGAAGTTTACATCGAACAAAAAGGTTTTAATGTTTGAGAAGTGAGTGGCGCCACTACTCTTGTTTTAATATCTCCAGTACTCGTGCGATACCTGGTTTAATCGCCGCGCGTTCTAAAGGAAACCCATACTCTGCAGCTAAATAAATCATCTCTTCTTCGTTATCAAGTACTGTCATAAATTTATCGAGCAATGCCTGGTCTTTTAAAACGTACTCAAAAAAATTTAGAAATTCTTGCCGCGCGCTTAACTCATCACTCATTACTTAATACCTGTACAACAACTATAATTTACTACCCTTTTCACACTTTGAACACGGCCAGGGATATTACTATTCCGTTTTTTGAAAAAATTACACTTGTAACTAAAAGCAAAGGAAACTAACTATCGGCGCCAACATTTCAAGTCAAATCCTTTAAAACACCATAAAAAGTATCAAAGAGGAATTTGACAGTACCAATTTCCCCATGTCGTGCTTTTGCCAATCTTAATTCCAGGCGCCCACGTTCTGTACTATCGGGATTATAATATTCGTCGCGGTAAGCAAGGAGAATATTATCTGCAACCGTTTCTAAAATACCAGATTGTGATAAGTCACTCATCAAAGGACGCTTGTCAGGTCTTGCCTCAACGCTTCTGGATATTTGAGATAAAGCCAGTATCGGAAAGTCTAATTCACCTGCTATCTTATACAAACCGCGCGCTACATCACCAAGTTCGTAACTACGATTACCACCACTATCTTCTGCCATCATTTGTACATAATCAACTATTACCAACCCTATTGAACCAGCATTGGCAATGATTTGACGACATTCTGAGGCAATTCTTGATAAAGACATGTCTCTACTGTCGTTTATATACAACGGTAATTGTGAAGCAATATTTGAAACATTCTTCATATTTTGCAGTTCGTACTCATCCAATGGGTCTTCTTTAGAACGATGTCTTTGAATACGTCCTGTGTTTACTGGTAAAATACTTGACTCTTTATCTTGCGTTATACTAATGAGACTCCAAAACCTGTACTCAAGCTGTAACTTTGACATCTCAAGGGAAAATATCACAACAGGTAAATTATTCTTTTTCATCATCATGTAAGCAAGATTACAAGATATGAACGATTTGCCCATTGATGATCTACCACCAAGAATAGTTAGTGTACCTGGTTCAAATCCAACCATCAAATCATCCAAATCTCTATAACCCGTTGGATATATTGGCTTGATATTTAAAAGTTGTTCATAGGCTGTAGTACTTATTGCACTATTATGTTCAGTATTTCTTCTAAATTGAGCATTCGACACTTCATACAGTTTTTGCTCAGAACGGTCAAGAATTGATTCGATTGGAGTTTCTTGTTCATAACCTAATTCTACAAGAAAGTTACCAACACTAATCAGGCGCCTGCGAGTGTATTTGTCAATAAGTATTTGAGCAAGTGCATCAATGTTTACTGCTGACACAGTTGACTCAAGTAACATCGCTAATTTGTTGCGACCACCAATTTTTTCAAGTAATTCATTGCTGACTAACCAATTTGTAACGCTTAATAAATCAGTTGGTTTTCCTTGCTGATGCAGTCTTAAAGTACAAGTGTAAATTATTTGATGCGTACTGATATAAAATGCATCTGCAACTAAAGTATCGCTAATTCTACCAATTGCACTTGGGTCAAGCATTATACCACCCAATATGCTTTCTTCAACATCAATTACTGATGGAGGTATTCTTTCTACCATTTTTAACTCTGATGACTATGCTGTTTGTAATTGTTCTCTACGAAGCATTCTTTGTTCTTTTGCGCGCTTCTCTTTTTCCAACAACTCAGACCGCCAAGAATTGAATTCGTCTAAGGAAGTACGT
Organism: Calothrix sp. NIES-4105; assembly: GCF_002368415.1. Classification (GTDB taxonomy): domain Bacteria; phylum Cyanobacteriota; class Cyanobacteriia; order Cyanobacteriales; family Nostocaceae; genus Dulcicalothrix. The sequence continues at coordinate 63,932 of NZ_AP018292.1, read as the reverse complement.
TTTGGTTCTTCCACCCGTTTTGATGAAAGAATTCCCCATTCGTTCATATACTGCTCGTAATGTCTTGCAATCCATGCATCCCATGTTCTTACCTCAAAATTTACCTTTTTGAGCGATTGTATTTTATCTACGCAGAAATTAATAAATCCCTGGCGCCCTTGGATATTGAGAGAGTTGCTGAAATGTTTATAAGCTGTTTCTGAAACGTTCTTGAGAACTCTTGAAACCCCTGTTATCAAAGCGTTTACATCCAAATAGTTGGTAAAAGCAACACGCGAGGTGGTATTGTCATTACCAACCACAGTAAACAGGACGCCATTCCTAGTTATGTTGGCGCCAGCCCCAGGATTTACTTGAAATACCTTGATCTCATCACAATTAGTTGATGGTAAATTATCTAAATTCGATGTTTTATCTATATCAACATCAGCAGAAGACGGTTGTTGGGATAATAAATCAACATTCAATTCAATATTGTCTGAATTTTCAATTTTTAACTCTACTGTTGTGTCGCTAGCTTGGAATTCTGCTGATAACGTTCCATCACCTTTTATCAAAGCTTCTTCAGTATGGAAGTCTGATACGATGTTATCTAAGTTACTTTCTGACCCGAATTCAGATTGCTCTAAGGTCTGGAAGTCTAGGGTTATGTTATTTAAATCATTATTTTTCTGAGCCTTTTTCCAGTAATCAGTTCTACATCCATGTAGGTTTTTAACCCACCAACAATATTTATGTTCGGCGCCGGATGATTCGATTCGACATTCAAATTGGAATAGTCCAGCGTCGATTAAATCTTTTTTAGCTTTTCTGAAGTTTTCTTTGCCGAGAGTTGTTTCTAATCGTACCCAACGACTACCGTATGGGTCACTCCTCCAAGCATCTCCCCACAATTTTAAGACTGGTATTCTTTGCTGGAATGCCCACTCCATATCTGAACTCGGAATAATTACATGTGGATGTACATACTTTTTCTGTTTCACCGAACGGTCGGATGTTTGATTAACTGGCGCCGGATTCGATTGAGTTGGGTATAATTCCAGTTGAAGAAAGCTAGGATTTTGCGTCATAATGCGTGTAACAAGATTTTTTACATAGTTTTTTGCTGCTCAAGTTTGAAATGACTTGAGCATATTTTTTGAGGCGCCACTCCATAAAGCTTAAATTCAAAATTCATTCATTGTCGCAGTTTTATACGACGAGCCTAAGAAAAAGCGTGGCGTAATGCTTACCGATACTGCATGGCATAAAGTACAAGAATTGGCAACACGAAACAGTATCAGTGCAAGTGAATATCTTGAGCAAATGATTAGAAATCATAGTATGATTGATGGCTAAAGCCATTCTCAAAGCTTTCATCCCCGCCATGAATGGGTGGGGTTTTCAGCATATTGTTTATAAATTGCGTTAACGAAGTTATCCGCGCGTAAATTGCGTTCATGTAGTGACTCCTCCGGAGTAATTGCGAATTGTAAATGGTATTTATTTATCGATAGTGTTGTACATATGTTCCATATCAGTTAGAAATGTTTCTTCTAACTTGGTTAAATAGTGACGCCCGATTCCTCCCAATTGTCTTAAAGAGTTAATCGCAGCTTCTTCTAAATCTCCATGAGAGCGTATGGAGCTAATACGTTTATGTAATGAAGCCATAAAGTCGCATCCCGAATCTAAATAATTAAGAGATTTGAGGTGGTCAATTCTAAGTGTGTATTCGGAATCCCAAGCAGCTACAGTGCAACTAAATTCATGTATTTCTTTGACTAGACACCAACATCCAGCTTTACCTCTTAAGTCAGGATTATCCTTGGGTATGATTTGACAGACTTCACCCACTGAATAAGGATTCTCTATTTTCGTTCTTTCCATGATGCGCTCCACTATATCTTTTACAAGGCGCCCGGAAGGGACTTTTCCACCAGCTTCCTCTACAGCTTGTTCCCAACACTGACGCTGCGTTCTGGGTTCTAATTTACTCAATGCTCTGACTTGACGTTCGTTCGTAGGCAAAATGTGATCCATTGGATCACATTCTGTTGATAAGTTGTCTACTACTTGGGAAGCTTCGATTAATAAATACGGTTGGCGCCGATTGTACCCAAACCTTTGCACGCAATACTCTTCAAACGTTTTGTGAGTACTCCTGTACAGACGCTTGTCCCTCAATTTCCTGAGTGCTTTACCTGCTTCGTAAAACGCACGCTCTATCTTACGTTCGAGTAATAAACGTTCACATTCTTCTTCTGGTGTTAATTCATTACTCGTTAATTGTTCTGTTGTTTGGGAATATGTCCCTAACACCGAAGTCTCATCACTTGAAGAGTCACAAACGACTGAAGACTCATACATATCAAGCAGCTTACTCATAACATTACACAAAATCCCTGTTTAGACGCACTGGCATTGCGCGCGTGTTTTAATCATGCACAGAAAATATTTACAATTGAATGAAAAACTCCAATAACATCTATTCAGTAGCAAACTGAATACCAATGTTTTCTAGATTACAAACTGTTCTATTATCTTCGCCCTCAGTTGCAAATCGTCGTTGGAGAGGAACCCATACATCAAAAAGGCTAAGGAGGCGCCTCGATGTAAATTTATGTGTATAGTATTCTACTTGAATTTTTAGGTTGTTTTGCGTCATAATGATACCCACTAGATTATATCCCCCAACACCGTAAACGTTGGGGCTGTTTTTTACAGTGGCGTTTGCTGCCTACTGTTCCCGTTTTTGTTGCCAACTGCCAATAAATTGCTACGATGTAGGTAACTAACTTATTACAGGGCAATTAGAGCCTGTCTATTTCAATAAACTATATTTTAACCATAAAACTAAAGTTTAATTTAGCCAGCAGCAAAAAAAATGCAACAATTTATTACGGAAAAAGTGGAATTGCATCAGAAGCTTTTTGACGAGATGCTTACTCGTTTCGACATTTCAGCCAAAGATTTGGCTTGCGTTGTAGGAATTTCTGAGGTAATGCTCTCACGTTTTCGACGTGGTAAAGCTGATATAGGCACATCCAAGTTTCTAACGATGTTAGGCGCTGTACCAGAAGAAGCAAAAAACTGGTACCTATCACAACTACTTGGTGGTACCAAGCCTAAAACAACTACTTTACGCACTTGGATTGAGTCGGCGCCGATTGAGGAGAGAGCAGAAGCGTTACGTGTTCTTGCCGAAATTGTGGCGAAAACATATGCTGGCAGTAAAGAGCAAGAAAGTTTTGTAGACTTACCCCTTGCTGTATAGGCGATGCTTGCTTTAGTAAGTAGACATTTTTCTTCTAAAGGGTTGCTTGATATAGTTTTCTTATCCATTGAGGTTTTTCCAGTAAAGGTAACAGCTGATATAACGTCTTTAACGTCTTAAAATCTTAAAAAGACTATATTACTGTTTATTATTGGTGCCAAACCTAAAACAACTACTTTACGCACTTGAACCACCGTCGGCGCCTATCGAAGAAAGGGCAGAAGCGTTGCGTATTCTTGCCGAAGTTGTTGCTCGAACATACGCCACTGAAAAACACAAAGAAAGCTTTGTTTCACTGCCTGTTGCTGTGTAAGCGCGTCTATTTAATTGATATTTTTGATTTGTCCTATACAAAAGCAAAACTATATGTATGTTTTTATAGAACCTAGAACACCTGCCTTTTAAGCTTAACGCTGAACCTGCTACTTCTTGAGAATTTATTTTATTTATTACGGCTTGACGAACTGTAGTATAACGTTTTCTTAAACGCCATAGTATTTCTGTCAAGGCGCCATCTGACTCCAAGTCGATGTGTAATGGTGTCATAATCGCGCGCATCATTGTCTTTTACTGTGGTTTCTAAGTCTAATTACTACTTTTTAGTAACAATTTAACTTGACCTTTACATCATAATATAAAAACTATTTCTTATGGCTTACGTGTTTATACTGATTCTCACCCAAATATTTTTACTAGGATTTTTCTTACATCCAATTAGTGCTTAAATTATTTTTCCTTGCCCTAATTTAAGAAAATTTTAATTTTTAAGACTTTTAAAAACCTGTTTGCTTCGTTTTTCTCCTGATTTCTCAAGCATTCATTTATTTTATTATCTCCACTGAAAACGATTATCAATGTCTACTTTTAGTCTTTTTATCTATATACATAATTGATTTTTATTTATGGTTCAATAATTCGGTTTTGAAAGTCAAAATTTGCTTGCAATTATTTTATAGTTGTCTTTTTGATAAGAGGGTTATAACCCCTTTTTTTTGCATTTCACAATCATGAATCTCTTTTTAGATTTTGCGGCACCTGTGAAATGTATTTTTCTTTTTTCAATTTATTGTAACATAAATATGCTATTTTTGCATATTTTATTATACAGTGTAGCCTCCCTAAGATGGGAGGTTCAATTTATGCACCTGAATATCAAGAATTTTTACGGCGCCTGCGTGACGCGCGCTCTGAAGCTGGCTTGACTCAATCCGAGGTTGCCGGTAAACTTAATCAACCTCAATCATATGTAAGTCGATGTGAATCAGGTGAGCGACGTGTAGATGTCGTTGAACTCGCAAAATTTGCAGTTATTTATAAAAAACCGCTTTCATATTTTGTTGATTTTATTCTACCAATAAAGGATATTTGACTAATTTAATCTAGTTGTAATTTGATGATTAAAGTAAAGATTCATTGCAGAATCTTTTTAAGCGCCAGAACCAGACGATTTTAAAACACCATTAGAGTATGAACCTGTCGGGGACAAGTGGGAACAGAATGAACTGAGGCGCCGAGAACTACAAGATAAAACTAAAGTACTAGAGGCAAAGCAATCCTTAGAGGAAAGAGTAAATAATTCTAATGAAAGCGAATTGCAATATACGGATGAACTGACACCAGCCGTAATCTGTGCTGGTGGAAAAGTACCAAGTGGGCACCTGGTTGCCGATATTCTTCAACGAGTTATGGAACGTACAAAAATACCAAACCCTTTCCGGGTAGGAGAAGTTTGCCAAATTATCCCCAAGGATAATCCTGAATTAAGAGGCAAAGCTGAATGTTGGTGTTTTCTTAAAGAAGTTCATGAATTTTGCTGCACAGTCATTGCTTGGGATGGTGAGTATACTGTTAGAATTGACCACTTGAAATCTCTTAATTTTTTGGAGCATGGGTGTAACTTTATATAGCTATTACATAATCGTGTTGCTTCTGTTCGCTTGTCTGGTAGAGATTTAGAAGAAGCTGCTACTGGTTTTTTAAAACAGTTAGGGCAAATTAGGTGCCATTATTTGACCGATTTAGAAGAAGCAATTTTGAGTCTTATAGAACAAAAGTACGTTGCTACAACTAATGAACAACTGTAAATACTGCGGTAAGGATGCTTTAATCTGTTTGTGCTTTGGTGCAACATCTCAAAAAGTTCCACCATTGGTGGAACTTTTTCCAACAAGAATGTCTCCTGCGTTACATTTCCCCTAACTTCCTGCCCTTAGCAGTCTTCTCAAGGATATCAAGAACTTATAGTTGTAGTACTCTGTTTTATACTTAACTAATTGTTACCAGAGACATTGACTGTTATACCCATTGAAAATATTAAGCTATAACCGAAATGCTTATTTAACCTGATAAGGACGTGCAGCGTTGTATCTGTACGTCTCTTTTTTTATATCCCGGCACCGACACTTTATCACGCCCATATAAAACCTTTCCCCCAGGAAAAATTGCAGGTGCCCATCCTCACCTAACAAGAACATGCTTTCGCACCAGCCGCGCGCATATGAGCGTTCATCTCCTCGACGGTCATACCCATATCTTGCAGTTATAATTCGTACTCTTATTGTCCAGCTAGTTCCTGCACTCTGGAAATGTCGGAAATGTCCACACTAGCATTTAGCATGTCTGATATATATGTGGATGTGCATATCGTGAGGACTAAAATAGTCTAGCCCAGATAAAACTGCCACTTTTCCTCAATACGAGCAATACACCCTGTGGTATTAATAGGAGCGCTACTTACTCTACTACTTCATAAATTCTGTAATAGAGAAATATCTAGGTAGCGGTCTTATTAAAGGAGTTGGCCTACTTACCGCGCGTCGCATCGTTGCTCACTTCGGTTTAGAGACATTAGATATTATTGAGAATCAAATTGGGCGCCTGTCCGAAGTCAGCGGTATACCCAAGAAGCGTATCGCGATGATTCAAAAAACGTGGGAAACTCAGAAAGCCATCAAAGAAGTAATGGTTTTCCTACAATCTCATGGTGTTTCTACAACCTACGCAGTCAAGATTTTCAAGCAGTATGGTGCCAGTTCCATTTGTACTGTTACCAATAACCCCTACCAACTAGCCACAGATATCTATGGTATTGGGTTTATTACTGCTGATAAAATCGTGCGTAATATCGGTGTACCCTCAAACTCAGAATATAGATATAAAGCAGGTATTATTCACGTACTCAGCGATGGTGCCGAGGATGGACACTGTTACTTACCTCATATAGAACTAGTACAAAAATTAGTCCAACTTTTGAAAATAGACGATTATAACCCCAACGAAGAGTCTGCCGAACTAATTATCCGCAATATGGGACTCGAAGATGAGTTAATTCGAGAATCAGGCGCCGATAAAAGTCTACTTTGTTACAAGCCAACATACTTCCATACTGAACAAAACCTTGCTGACTTGATTTATTCTGAAAAGATACTTGTTGTTAGGTTAACGCAGCTGTTTCGGCAACCTCAAGAAAGTGCAATTATTAGGAGCGCGCATCAAATTAATCAAGGGGAGTTTCCAATACTTGAGCCAATTACTTATATATCTAAGTCAGATTCTCTCTGGCATGGTGGAGGATATCAACCCGAACATGGAGTCCAGGCTATCTGTGATTTAATTACAGACTTTATTCCTTCTCTTGGGTTCAATCCAGCTACGGATGTACAACTTCTTTGCCCAATGACGTGCGGTTTAGTTGGTGTACGCAACCTTAACAATGTACTATAGCAAATAATCAATCCACCTCCTCCAGATAAAATTGAGGTTCCAAGAGGGGGAACCACGTTTAGAACTGGGGATAGGATAATTCACTTAACCAACGATTATGAGCGTGAAGTGTTTAATGGGGATATAGGCTTTATCAACACTATTGATACTCAAGAACAGGGAGTTATTATTCAATACGATGAACGCTTTGTTACTTACGATTATTCTGACCTTAATGAATTAACCCTTGCTTTTGCGAAGACAGTACATAAGTCTCAAGGCTCACAATATCCTGTAGTAATTCTGCTTCTATATACTCAACATTACATGATGCTAAGTCGTAATTTATTTTACACAGGTTTAACTCGTGCGAAAAAGCTTGCAATTATTGTTGGTGCCAAGAAACCAATTTCAATGGCTGTACGTTCCGTTAATCAACAATAACGATATACTCAGCTAAAGCATAGATTGATGACATTTGCAATATAAACTTAATATTTATCTTTGTTTATTAATAATATTTAATCACCTGACTTTGCATATTAAATTTTGTATTGGTAGTACCTAATACGCATTGCTAGCACTAATGCTTTTTCTATATAAGCTTTAACGGCTATAAAGTAGTAATTTACATGAACAGGTAAATAACAAAAGCACACTGCGATGCGTAAAGAACTAAGAATATTTGTCTTGGAAACAATAATACATCATACTTGTATCTTCAAGTCGTGGGAAGATACATAACATGGCTTACTCAGTTTGTAGAATCGAAAAGATTAAAACCTGGGCGAATTTAGCAAGTAGCGCGCAACATACAGCACGAGGGCGCGAAACTTTGAATGCGGAGTTATCAGTTAACAATGCATGGCTAATTGGCGCCCCGTCTGATGATATAAACAAGTTGTTTATCGAGAAAATAGGCGCCCAACCAATCCGAAGTAACGCAGTGTTAGGAGTAGAAATATTGCTTACTGCTAGTCCTGATTATTTCCGTCCCGATAATCCAGAATTGGCTGGGATGTATATCCCAAAAAGGGTTGACGATTTTGCTTCTGTTTGTAGCGAGTGGTTAACTAGTCGTTACTTTGATAGAGTTATACGCGCGATACTACATCTGGATGAATCTACACCACATATTCATGCCTATATAGTGCCATTGGACAATCAAGGTAAGTTAAGTGCTAGGGCATTATTTAATGGAAGACAAAAATTATCCGAACTACAAGATAGCTTCGCCCGTGCGGTTGAACATTTAGGAATCGAACGAGGAGTCAAAGGAAGCAAGGCTAAACATACAGATATTAAGAAATATTACGCTGCTGTAAATAGCAAATCATTCCATATAAATCTTGAGGATGTTTTACCATCTGAACAGGAAGCTCAATCAATTTCTGATTACCGCGCGCTGGTTAAACAAATTCTCCAACCTCAACTAGATACTTTAAATAAGCAACTTGTAAATCAAAATTTCAAACTGCGAGAGAAGCAGAAAATAGAAGAAACTGCTATCGCGAGTGAAAGGGAACGGCGCCAACTTGAAGCGCGCGTGCAAAATTTATCATGGACTCTCGAACTTTGGGAATCACAAGCTAACTTACTTCGAGACATTCCTTTAGAGTCGATAGCTTACCAGTTAGGACTTCACCCACATCCAAAATACCAAGGTCGCTGGATAAATCAAAACCATACTGTGATTATTACAGGTTCTAGATTTTACGATTTTATCGGCGCCCAACATGGTGGAGGTGGCGCCATTGATTTAGTCATGCATTTACTAAACTGCAATTTCCGAGAAGCTGTTGCTTGGCTGCATGATACCTTCGGGGAATCCGAAACATTGCGTGCCGTTACTCATCATGCGCGAGTTGAAGCTGAAAATATTATTGCCACGGAGAAATCTCCTCAATTTGTGGCGCCTGTACTTGATGAAAGTAAATGGGGTCATGTTCGTAGTTATTTAATTGGCACCCGTAAATTACCCGCTGCACTTATTGATAACTTACATGCGGCTGGGTTAATTTATTCTGATGAAAAACAAAATGCTGTATTTTTGATGCGGTCGTTACCTGACGGGGAAATAACAGGCGCCTCGATTCGGGGAACTTACGGTTTTAACAACACTTTTCATGGAATTGCCAAAGGTAGCAAGTTAAGCAAAGGTTGGTTCCATGTGTCCGTTGGTGGAGAACCTGATAGTAAAATTATGCGCGCGGTTTTAGCAAAGTCCCCTATTGAAGCGTTATCAATCGCAGTATTGAACCATTCGCTGTTGGAGAAGACTATATACATTGCTGTCGATAGTCCCCAATGTATGCCAGTAGAATTTTTAAGCTACTTCAAGGAAGTTATCGCTGCTTATGATAATGATGCTGTTGGGGAAGAAATAGCTGGCGCCATCAAAAAAGTTTTACCACAAACTACTCGACTCAAACCTTCGTGTGCTGATTGGAACCAACAGCTTGTTTTAATGAGATAGTTTTTGGTAGGCGCCTATCATTTTAGTAGTAAAAAAATGGTATGTTTTGGCGTAAATAGGAATAATTTAGACACATATGCACACGATAAGTTTCGGTTGGTGGGCGTAGTTACTGTTTCCAAGTTGATTTTTCCGAACCACCAGAGTTCGTGACTCGCCGCAATTCTTTGATACCCCAAGGATTGTAAATGTCGCTATCTTTGTTCCATAGTTTATTGGGAGCGTCATTCCAAGATAAATTCTTGAGCGTCCATTTTGCCTTAATCGTGCCTTCATGCTTGCCGGGGTTGACTATCCGATCCCAAAAATTATCTTTATCGCCATTGTTGTCATACCAATTGCTGCGAAAATCAGGCAAATTAAAATTAACAGAACTAAAATTAATCAATCTGCGATCGAGAGCATTTGTAAACACGTCAACAACCGCACCATGAGCGTCGTAGGCATTAAATCCATCTTTGCCCTCAAATTTGATTATCAAAGAAATGTTTGCCGTACTAGCTTTGTCATTATCTCCCGCAGTTCCTAAGCTGATACCGGGTATGCCCAACCAATTATCTGCAACTACAAATGCTAGGGAATTAGTAGCTATGTCTCTAAAATTTGAAGGACCTTGTTTGCCATCCCTTTGGTTGTCGATATCGTATCCAACTAACCCATCTGCTGGGAAAGCTGGATCGAGAGCAACAAAATTTTTAACTTTACCGAAAAGTCTTCCAATTTCGGTACCGATATATGTACCCAAACTATGCCCGACAATAGTTAGTTGCTCTTCATCGATGCCCAATTGCACCAGACGATCGTGAGTCCATTTGCCAATCGTAGAAATCCATCCGGCAGTTTTGTACGGAATGATACCATCATCCAAACCAGCTTCCGCAATACTACTCCAATCTAAAGACAAAACTTGATAATCTTGGAATTCGCTAGCCTCTTTTGCTAATTCTCGGACTGTATCGACTTGATCGTTATTTTTCCAACCATGAATAACGAGGATAGTTTCCTTACTGGATTTTATGCCGTTGGATGTACCACCTTGACTAGTTTCTCTTTCGGTTCTACCACCTTCGTCGTATCGCCATATATTTGTCGGTTTTTTAAAACTGGCAAATTGGGAAAAGTCTGTGGAAAGTAAGGTGCTGCGAAGTTCTATATCGTATGCTATGACTATCGCGGTATTTTTGGGAATTACTCGAATTGAGTATTCACCTGGATTTAAAATTTCAGCAATAAAATGTCCTCTGGTTCCTTCATGGAGGGATTGGGAAATAATTTCTTCTGGACTGTCTACGGCGCCGTTATTATTTTTATCTTGAATTAGTTGTAAGTCGATCGCGTTGTTGCTGTCGATTGAACTAATATCGATATTTGTACGGAAAGAAGTAATATTAAATCTAAAAAAATCACTCGTATTATTAAAACCTCCAACAGTATCGCTGCGTTTTTCTTGTTTACCGTCTGCAAATTCGCCTAAATAAATACTATTTGTATAGAGATTATTCGCAAAATCATTACTCGAACTTTGAGAGTATGCATAATTACCGAGCGGATTTAGCAAGTCCGGGGTAAATTGGTAATTTAGAGCGCTGCTAAGGGGGCGAGATAAATCCAGAGAACTATCGGTAAATTTAGATACCATAATAATCACCTATGAAGGTTTGTACTCGTAATTTTTCGTACATATGAACAAGTATAATAATGATTATCGTATATTCTGTACAAAGTTCTAAAAATCAATCCGGATAAAACAGGCACCGTGAACTATATTTATTTTTCGCAACCAATACCATTTTTATCCCGGTCAAATCCATGTGGGTCTGGTGGTAGCACTTTAAAGTTTTTCTTGTCAACATCAGAACATTTTAAATCTTTAGAGTTTGGAGCTATGCATAAATCTGGATATGCTGGGTCGCAGTTTTGCCCTGACGGCGCCTGTGCTTGTTGTGAAGTGAAAGGGCTAAAGTTTATGTAAGTTGCAAATCCAATAACTGCGCTAACTATAGACACAATGCTTACTACTTTCTCTAAACTAATTTTTGATTTATTCTTAGCTGGAGTCAAATGAATTTCTTCTATATTGCTATGGTCGGATGTGATAGTAATATGTCTATTATATTTTTCGTACCCTTCTATATCCACGCGAACGCGCGCGGAAACCTTTGTTGCACTCAAATTAGCATCAAATTTATAGAAACCTTCACTATCTGTGTGAACTATATATGTTTTATCGTTAAGTTCAAGGGTTACTTTTACACCATCAACACCATTTCTGGTTTTGCTATTTAATATACGTCCGGTAAAAGTAGTAGTCGCGTTATTCATTATGAACTCCAATTAAAATAAAATTAAATTATTTCAAATTATGTAAACAGGTGCCAATGTTTAACGACCATGTATTCAGCTTTGATTAATAGCGAAAATACACTCGTTAAAAAAATTAAATTTAAATCAACACGCTTGAAGCCAAAATATTTATTTGTTTTATCAGCCGAAACAATAAAGCCTGTATTTTGATGGTGACTGACTTAAGCATACTAATGTACTGTGACATCTACATGTTCTTGAGACAGTTGTCAGAACTAAATTTGTAATACTTCGGTTTTTACTTAAGTAACAACTTCTATATAAGATTCATACTCGCCAAGAATGATTACGGAAAAAAGGAAAACTTTTTTGCTTCATCTGAAATATACTGCTATAAGCCTATCGTACAAGCTTTTCATCTATTTAAAGGCGCCTGTTAAATTAGCCAGAGAATGATTATTACCACTTAAGTTTTTACTTTGCGAGAATAAAAATATACAAGGTCTTGTGTTGGATATGGCGCTGTTTGCCTTTTGAACACTTATGGTAAAAGTGGCGTAGTCAGTAGGTAGGCGCCACCTAACTTTACTCGATACCGTATTCTTCCTCAATTAATGCTAATACTTTCTCTTGCACTGGTGTCAAAGGTTTAGTCCTCTTCTCCATTGCTTTTAAGATAGAGCGTTCGATATCGTCTATTTTTTCAATACTGTTCAGGCACCGTAAACGATTACATAAATCTTGCATTGCGGCGTTATCAGAATCTAATAAATCTAAACTTCTGAAATTTTCCGGTTTCATTGTATACTTTGCGTCCCAAGTTAGAACAGAACTGCGATATATTGATGCACATCAACAACAATACACTAATCACCACCTTTACCTTTTAAGTCTGGATTATCCTTGGTAATAATTGTACACACTTCACCCTTACGGTAGGGTACTGAAATTTTTGTTCATTCTCTGATTTTATCTACAATGCCTTTAACTATCTTACCCGATGGCACTTTTTCACCAGCTTCTTTTACTGCTTGATACCAACATGCTTGCTCTTTGAGAACCATGATTTCACGAGCTGAACATATACTCCAAGCAAGTCCGCAAGTTTAGCTTGGGTAAATTTGTACTTACGAGTAAATTCACGCGGATGCGAGATAGCTTTATTCATGCCAAAAAGTGACCTTGTTGCAATAAAGCTTCTATATATGCAACTATGCTACAACAAAAATTCTCACTTAACAGTCTAACTATTAGAGTGCTTATTCAAATTAAATAATTCTTGCAGGTGGGGAGGCAACTTCTCGTCAATCACTTTCTTGATTTCAAGGAGAGCGTCTATTTCCGCTAGGCGGTCTAAGTAGCGCTGCTCAGGTTGACGGGGGCTTTCTCGTGCAAACCAAGTCCTGACAAGCGGTAACGACACGCCGAGAAGTTCAGCGAGTTGGGGTTGAGACAGACCGTATTTTTTAATGAAAGCGCGTGGATGCAAAACATTAGTGCGAATGTGGCGCATAAATGGTAGCAGCATAAGCATCACTTGAAAAGCAAATAAAATTTTTAAACAATCTTACATACTATAATGATTATAGTGCTATAGTTAATTTTAAATAACTATTTAAGGTAGCTTAGTAGTTATATACGCAAAAAAAAGACTGCCTAACTAGCAGATATAACCTGAGTTTTTCTTACAACTACCACTACTAGTAGGAGTTTAATTACTCCTTGTAGTCGTAGCTAACCCAGATAATGCCTAACAGCAGACAGAATTTATACATTAATTTTATGGTAAGGGAAATATCAAGTAATATCAAGCTCCGGTTAGGCACCCTTAACTCAAAAGGATGCACCTTATGTCTACCAAATTCTCAGCTAAATCCAGTCGCCCAAGCAAACAGCAGCTAATCACAGGATTAGATACAATCCCTGCTGGTTGGGCATTAACCCCAGTCAATGGAAACAAGGAATCATACCGTAAACAGTGGTCAACCGAGGCGCCACTAACAGTTAAACAACTTATCCAAGAATTCAACCACGGACGCGCCCAAGGCTATGGGTTAAGAACAGGCGCCATCAGTAATGGTCTTATAGCCATCGATGTAGATGGACTAGCGGCTGAAGAATTACTCCAACAAAAATCTGGTGGAGATTTACCAGAAACGGTAGTTTTTACCTCTGGTAGAGAAGGTCGGCGCCAGATGTTGTACCGTGTGCAGCCAGAGTTCATGGATTTGGTCAAAACTGTGAAATTAAAAACAGGCGCCCGTGATGAAAACGGTAAAGAACAGCAATTAGAGTTTCGCTGGGACGGCTGCCAATCTGTTTTGCCTCCATCGACTCATCCAGAAACTGGTTGTTATCAGTGGGTAAAGGCGCCTACCGATGTAGAAGTTGCTGAATGTCCTATTTGGGTAATCGAGTTCATGATTGATTACCAAACTCAGCCAAAAGTTGTGGCAACTCCAGCACGCACGTTAGAAGAAATTAAACCAGTTGCCTACAGGCGCCCACCATTAGAAATTTTCTTGGGTAAAGCAGACCGTAAACTCGTGGAAAGTGGCGCCAATAATGGTAATAGAAACGATTCGGCTCGTAAAATATCTTTAAACCTAGTCGCAACTTCTAGGCGCCTGTCTGAGTTAGGTATTGATTTTGATGGAGACGCGCGTACTTTGTATGACCAATTTTGCGCGCGTTGCAATCCTCCCCTTGGTTCAGATGTCAAGGGTGAGAATGAAGGTTGGTGGAAGAATGCCGACAGTGTTGCCAAACATCCTTCGCTAGATGATGATAAACTTCAAGCTTGCTACGAGGCATGGCAACGTCGCTCCTGTTCAACAAAACAGGAACGAGTATTGGTTGGTGTGGGCAGTGTTAAAACTTCAACTGTCAACACTGTCGGCGCCCTCCGGGTTCACCAGTTTGACGGTCGGGAAACCACACCCGCCAACTGGTTTACCGACAGTCAACATAGCGTCAACACCCAGGATACTTATACATCAAAGCTTTCAGCTACTGTCAACACTGTCAACAAAATCCTAAAAATGGGTTTACCCGACTACGAAGAAGAACACCAACTTGAACAGGTATTATCTAACAGTGGGATGAAGCGGGCGCCGTTTAAAAAGTTGGTGGCATCATGTCGTGGTGGATTGGATGATGTGTTGCCAGAAGACGAGTTGAGACTCAAGACTTTGATTGATTGGCGCCATTCCCAGTTGGACTTTAAGAAGGCGTTACCATCAATGGCGCGCGATATCCTGCACGATGCGGATGTATTGAATATTGACCCAATAGTCATATGGCAAGCTTTATTCCCAGCGGTGTTGTCACTTGCAGGGAGAAAAATCGACTTGGATATTGTTTCCCATAAAATCCCATCGATTGCGTGGACGTTGACACTTTTAGAAACTGGAGGCGGAAAATCGCGTGCGGATAAAATGGTTCTGGGGTATTTTAAGGACAAACAGCACCAAGAGAAAAAACGCTACGAAGCAGAAGTTAAAGAATTAAAAGAGTGGAAGGAAAGTGGAGATGACAGTACTAATAAACCAGAAATATTTGCCGAACGTAAATATCTTTTTGAAGTTGCTACAATCCAAGCGGTTTTGAAACGCTTATCTGAGCAATCCTTAAATGGTTCATTGTGGGCGCGCGATGAATTTGCGGGATTATTTAAATCGTTTGGTCAATTCTCTAAAAATGGTGTCAGTGAGGCATTAGAGATTTTATTAAAGCTATGGGATGGTGACTTTGTAACCAATGATAGAGTGTTACAAGAAGATAGTTTTAGCATCGCTAATACCGCTTTGTCCCTCACTGGTGGGATTCAACCAGATATTTTTCAAGCAATATTTCCTGACCCCAAAGATTCTCAAGGGCTACTAGCAAGATTTTTATTAGCTAAACCTCAAACTAGAAAACCAGTACGTACATTTGGACACTGCTATTTGAGTGAAAAATTACCATCTTTGTATGCTTGGGTAGAGCAATTAAATGCTACTACTATTAAACTATCGAAGGCTGCCGACAGATATTACACCAAAATTTACAACGAAATCGGCGAGCAAGCTTGGTCAACACCGTCAGGCGCCATTAGAGCTTGGATGTTCAAACTACCAACGCATGTGTTGCGAATTGCAATGGCGTTACATATTATTGAATGCTATTACGACCAAAACCGTCCCGTAGGTGTACTACAAAAAGAAACATTGGAGCGCGCAGTATTATTCGCGCAATATTACCGTAGTTCATTTCATGTAATACAAGAAACTGCAACTCATAGTGATGACATGAGTTCAATTCTCCTTAAAATCTATGACGCAGCTGCTAAAAAACACCCAGATGGTTTGACTCCCCGTGATGCTTACAGAAACATTCGTGCGCTGGTAAACCGTGCTAAAGAGTCTGGTCGTGACGCAGGCGCCTACACTGTAGAACTGTTTTACAAACTGGAAGAAATGGGTAAGGGCACAGTAGTTAAAAATAACCGTAACGTTAAATTTGTTGCTTATTTATTTGACCCAGATACTAGTACTACTAAGTATGAAAAAAGTGAATATACAGATGATGTTGACACTTTGACAGAAGCTGAAAACACTACTGGACAACAACAAGAAGTGTCAACACAATCCCAAGTGTCGGCGCCCTCAGTAGGTGAAGAAAATTTAGAGGATGTAAAAAAGACAGACGAACTATCAGTACTCCAAAAAAACCAATCAGAGAGTATATCAGAAGAAACGGCACCTGGCTCAGATGAACAACCAGTATCAGTAACTAGCGAAGTAAAGGAAGAATCGGCGCCTCAAAATAATCAACCAGTGATTGAGACTGAGGAAACGTCACAATTCGTATCGGCGCCTGCCACAGTTGATGGTTCTAATTCTCCTGATGCCGACAGCAATGAGTTGGCACCCTGTCTGGAAAAATTCTCACTGTTGCAAGTAGAACTCGACGGTGATGTTAATGCTTTTGTTGGCTGCGATGTCGAAGTTCACACAATCAATGGCGCCGTTAAATTTCAAGGTGAGTTGATTAGCTACGACCAGCTCAATGGTTCTGTGACAATTAAAACTGAGTCAGGCGCCTGTTATACCGCGCATGTTCGAGAAACGTTTGTTATCTGACCATATCTATAAAATAGAATATTCAATTTGTTTACTAATGAATTGAATATTCTACTGGTTTTAATAATCGAGCGCACGTTCCCACATTTTGTGTCCAATTTGGACACATTTGAAACCTGTGAAGTACTTGTACTATACATGGAATTTGAGAACAAATCGTTCTCGTCTGTTGGGTATTCGGGCACCATCTAGAATCAAACACAGGTTTTAAAATGAATGTGTCCCAGTGGGACACACTTGAAACTTATGAAATGTTTGTAGTACAAGTTGATGACGGAAAACAATTTGTTCTCATCTTTTGGGTATCGGCGCCAATGCATCAAACCAATTTGTGATCTAATAGATCACATTTTTAGTGATGTGCATGTACTATATGCTTTCAAAGATTTTGAAAACCATTGGTTCTTGTGTGTCGGCGCCATGCATCAAAAAAATTTGTCATCCAATGGATCACATTTAAATGTAGTATTCTTGTGCTAAAAAACGAGTGGTTTTTGACAACGGAGCGTGTCATATCTTGGATACTAAATGTGGCGCCAACATTACGTATTCAACATAAGTAGATAACTGCATTTATGTTTTGATTACCCAGATTAAATCTAAACTGTAGTAGTTAAGGTTTATTTATAATCTGTGAGTAGACAAAACGCTCAAAATGACAAAGACAAGCTAATGGTTGCTCTATCCTATGTAGATAAGCTGAAATGGAGTCCTCAAGAGGGAAGGCGCCTCGAAGAACTGCGCGGTAAAATCCCCATGCGCGCACTGGCAGAAAAAATCAATGCGACTGGTGTCAGTTGTAGTTACCAATACATCCATAAATTAGAGGAAGGTAAAGCTGAGTCAGTAAGCACGGATTTATTGCTGGCTATTTGCGGCGCCCTTGATATTGACTTTAATCAGTTATTCCCTGGTATCTACTTGGATATCTCTCAAATTATTACGAAAGATTAAGCTAATGTTCTGTCTACTATTAGTTGATAAAATATTTGTAGTAAACATGGTGTAGAGGTATGGAAGATTGGACTTGTATTTATTTTGATGGTGCCGCAGAACCAAGTAATCCTGGCCCTGCTGCAGGCGCCGCAGTTATCGACCTGCCTAGTGGTCAAACAATCATCGTCACCGTTGACCTTGGAGTTCAAACCAATAATGTAGCTGAATATTCAGGCGCCATTGCTGGATTGAAAAAAGCTCATGAACTTGGTTGTAAGCAAATTAAGCTATTTGGAGATAGCCAACTTGTTATCTATCAATTGTCTGGACGTTATCAAGTAAAAAATGCTGGACTTCGACCTTTGTATTATCAAGCGCATAACTTACTAAGGAAATTTGACCATTACAAGTTAAATTGGATTCCGCGTGCAAAAAATAGTCGTGCAGATGCAGCGGCGGGTGAGATATTGAAAGCAAAACTGCCCCCAACATTAGAGATTCCAGATGATTTACCATATTTAAAACCAAGAGTTGGCTTAGAAGCAGAAATCAAAGAATTACGCCAAAAAGGTAATAAAGCTAGCTTTAAACAGTGGTTAAATCTTAAATCTGGTAGAGATAAATTTTCTTTACTAAAGGGGGAAGCATTACTCTCTCAAATACCCGATATAGTCAAAGATGCCGTAAATGAAGCATTACGACCAGAAGAGTTAGAGGACGAGAAATTTGTTGCTACTATATACCGTTGGTATCTTAGAGGATTACCAGCCAAACTTGCTCTAAAAAAATGCCGAGTTGATGCTGAGGTTTCCGCCAACGTTTCCGGCGCCCGTAAATAGTTTTTATTTAGATTCTGAACAGTTCGCTTTTAACACTCAAAAACTGCGAACTGTATTTACTTTAAATTCGCCGTTTTCAACAACTATTTCAATCACCATAAATACTGTAATTAGTATAAGTTTAATCATAATTAAGTTAAATAATTTAATTAACAAATATTTTATTAATGATTAAAAATATAATTGTTTATATTACAATATAGCAAGTAGTTTTGAAAGAGATGAATCTACATTATGCTGACATTCAGAGTGTGTGACCGTTTAATATCTTTTGATTACCCAACTAGTTTGGCAGAGTGTACAGAAAGAATTTTGTCACTAGCAGCCCAAATAAAAATATTAGACAGAACTGGTCAGAAAGAAGCGGCTATAATCGCAGATTGTGAACTCGCTATGTTGCACGAATGACAAAATTCATCCTATCTACTAACTATGATGGCAGTAAGAAGCTGCCCAAATGTATCAGAGTCAAAGCTAAAAGAAGAAGGCGCTCTCGTTCGTCACTTACAATCTGTACTGCTACGATTACAGAAGCAAAACATAGAGATTGGCTCTGAAGCAAAGGTAATATGTCAATACGCGCGCGAGTGGTTAGCATCTTCATGTTGTCAAGAAATCCCCCCAGAATATCTAATCCCTGATAAATTCAAAGTTACAGACTCCCCGGAAGCATTGCAAGAAAGTAAGGTAGTAATGGCTGCCATAAACAATCAAGGTACTTTAACACAGCTTGGTAAAGCTTTACAGGCGAAAATTTCTCCTCAAAAAACAGTTACTGTGGCACCGGATATCAATTTATCTAACCAGATTCAAGCATTTACCAAATGTCTACAAGATATGGATACAAAACTGAATAATCTAGAAGCCGCCAGTAGTCAAGAGCGCGCGCTCAAGAGTAGCGATACCGAAGCGTCATTACAAGCATTCGCAAGTGAGTTACAGAGATTACAACTTAAGATTAATGATTTAGAAGAGTTGGAACTGGACAGAATTGAAACAACTCTTACCACCGACCAGATTAAGCAACTTGTTTTTAATTCGGTTACTAATCGTGATGCAGAAGTCATAGACAGCGCGCACCTTAATAAGCTTCTCAAAAAATATCAAGACGAAATCAAAGCATTATCTACATCTAGAAAAGATAGATTATCTAAACTTGAGAAGAGAGTCGAATCATTATCAGGATTTGTTGAAGTAGAGCGCAATGTTCGGATGGCGCAGCATAGAACAATTACTAACAGCATTAAATCTTTAAAGCAAGCCTGTCACTTTTTAACACAGGCGCCTGTAGATATTAATAAAACACAACAAGTAGAACTGTTACTTTCCTTAGTAGGAATTTCATCAAGTAATTTTACTAACAAGCAAGCTACTTCGCAACCACAGCTTGTTACTGAGTTGACGCTATTTAACTAGAAAAATTGGTGCCTACATTTTAGAATTAGGCGCCAATCTATAAATTTTGTTCAACATAGATACAATGCTTTAATAAAAGGAGATTTACAGTACAAGCAGATTCACAAAAATGGCAAAATCAATAAACTAGTAGGTATACAAACTTAAACATCAACATCGTTTTCACGCCCCTGGTAATAAGTGCCGCCTAAATCCTCGGCGCCTGTATAATAATGTTTGTGTGAGTAGTATTTAGTTGTATACATGGTAGGCGCTGATTCATACTAAAAAAATGGTGCCTTTAATTTATCGGCGCCGTAAACATCTTGCACGATAGTTAATTAATTAAATTGCAAAAATCTACAAGATGCTTCAGATTTTTATCAGGAGTGATTGAGTCACCACTTAATAAAGATTGCCAACGAGGGTTATTAAACACATATTCAACCTCTGTTAACACATTATTTCTAGTCAAACGGCTTGGCGCCAGAATTGAAACATCGAAGTTAACTAAATCGTAACTTTCTGGAAAACTTCTAGAACTACTTTTTGGATAATGCTCTATCCATATCAATTTCTCTGGATTAAGGTTGTAATCTTTAACTACTAGAGTGCAAAGCTGCGCGGCACAATTAGTAATTGAAGTCCCGGAACCATAACCTAAATCTGAAACAACAACAATTGTATTATTTTTGGTATCATAAATTGATAATTGGCATTTGGAATCCCATTTACCAAACCCATCTCCAAACCCTTTCCAGTTGTATATAGTACTGATTATTTGATGCATATAACTTAATTATATCTTGCCAATACAGTTTTATTTTATCAATATGTTTGTTATTATTTTTATTAATTTAATAGTTATTAACAATTGCTTTGATTGACAAAAATACTATATTATTTATTTGATTGTTGTGTATTATTTATTTTATAAAAATAAGTGGTACTGCTTGATAAACACGTTTATTTTGTCTAAAAAATACCCATATTATTGGAAGATTGACTTTTTTATAAGTATTTATTAATTCGATGTTATATAGATATCGCTTATTCGTATTTAATTATTAGAGTGCATTTGGGTATTGTAAACGCACCCTAATGAAGCAGCAAGTTAAAATAGTATATAATTCAGCGCTGATTGATTTACTATTGCAGACGGTGCCTCTAATTATATTTAGAATGAACGTTTATTCTTAGAATAGTGTCGATTATTAATGCTCATTCAAGTTTTACATCTGTTCGACTAGTTAGTATTTTAGTACTGTATTGGCTCGCAGGCGCCAATAATTTTTGTGAACAATTTGTTCACATCTGCGCGCGTGGGTTGCTTTCCTCATAGCTTTGTTGGCATAAAGGTGCCTTTATTAGCACAGATTATTTTATATCTATCTAAAGTAGTAGACAAGACACCTGCTTTGGTAAGGTATTATTATCTTGATTTTTTACCTTTATAATAATGTCTGATTCAGATTTTTTTAACGAAGCTTTGGACGCGCTGTACAAAGCAGCAAAGGCATCCGCTAATTTCATTGAAGCTGCGTTAACATTAAAGGCTACTGAGTTTAGCCCAGCTGATAAAGAACGATTACAGATAGCACTTTCTGTATTAAAGGTTACTTGGTCAGATGAAGAAGACGACGAAGAGGACGAAGATGATAGTTTCGAGAAATATAACTGAGCTTTTTAATTATGAAACTGGCGCCAATTTTTAGGTATCCATCTGAGTAATTGTTCTTATCTAAAGGCAAATTGGCGCCACTGACAAAATATGTATTAACGTACTACCATTAGATTAGATACTTTTGATTTTTTATGCGATAGCTGCTCTGAAAGCAAAAAACGTAACTTTGACTCATACATAAAAAAATGACTATGCAAATTTGCCCCATTTGTGATGCTGCCGTAGAGCCGAATTCCAGATATCCTAAATACATTTGTAGCGATTGCAGAAAGAAGGCATCCGATATTAATGGCAAAAAGCTAGTTTTTTACAATGAATCATTTTCGGGTGGATACATTGCCTACTATGCTGACAGCAATGGTAAAGAAAAATACAATAGTCACGATTGTTATATAGACGGAATTCAATGTATAGCAAACGAAGCCAGGTTTGGAGGTATAGTGATTGAAGTTGTTTAGGGAAAGCCTTTGCCTAGCCGTGATTGGGAAATGCATTCAAAAATTAAATTACACTAATATTGATGCCCGATGGTAATCACTTACTACTTATTGACTGACGGGAGCATGTTTTGCATTCAACAGGCGCCAGCAATATCTAATAAACGAAGCCATTTATAATTGTAAATAACCTTCAGAAATTCTGTTACCAGCGGTTCTCATCTTTTGAGTATAGGCGCCCTACATGGTGGAGGTGGCGCCATAAATGAACCTCATGCATAATTCAGATTCTTTCAATGAAAATGATTCACTCGTCGAGTGTCGTTCCATACTGCATAAAATCTAACTATCTACTCCTATATTATAAAAGTTGTATCTATAACAGCGATTGAATGTTGATTATTATACATGTGTAGAAATACTGCTTGACAGAATATTTCTATTTATGAATAATCAATTACACAGTAAACACATCATAAATATTCAAATATGCAAGCATCATTTTTTACAGCAGTTCTTTTGCCTGTTGGTTTAGCAATTATTATGTTGGGAATGGGTTTATCCCTAATACCACAAGATTTTTTGAGGATTCTTAAATACCCCAAGTCGGTAGCTGTGGGTTTATTTAGTCAGTTAATTATGTTACCATTAATTGGATTAGGTATTACTAAATTAGTGCCAATGCCCAATTTTATCGCAGTGGGTTTGGTGATTTTAGCTCTGTGCCCAGGTGGTGTTACATCTAATTTAGTGACCTTTTATGCTAAGGGTGATGTAGCCCTTTCTGTCACCTTGACGGCTTTAAGCAGTGTAATTACGGTTGTCACAATTCCGATTGTCGCCAATTTTGTACTTCAGCATTTCATCGGTAAAACAGCAGCGTTACAGTTACCAATTGGGGCAACAATCCTACAAATTTTTATTATCACCATCTTACCAATTGTCTTGGGAATGGTAGTTAAACAAATATTACCCCAATTTGCTAAACAACTCGAAAAAATCACTAATAAAATTTCGGTTGTAGTTTTAGCTGCGATTATTCTGACTCTAATTATTCGCGAATGGGCACGTTTACCTGGGTTTATTCTCCAAGCTGGTGTAGGTGTAGTTCTTCTCAATATTCTATCGATGCTGGCAGGATTTTATATTGGTAAATTATTTAATTTAAGTATTCCCCAACGAATTTGTATTGCCATCGAGGTTGGTTTTCAAAATGGTACTTTAGCAATCGCAATTACAGCTGGATTACTAAATAATCCAGATATGGCAGTTCCTGCGGCAATTTATAGTTTGTTTATGTATCTTACAGGCTCTTTAACAATTTATTATGGGCGCAGGTATGCCCGTTTACATATGGTACCGCAATAAATGGGAGTGGTGCTATGAAATTTAACTTTGGGCGCACGAATATGTAGTCGAAGAAGTTATGTAAATGATATAAAGCTACATTCGGTGCCGTAATTTATTCACACAACCTAACAAACTCGCTTACCGGAAACGTTGTTGTTGTTGTTGTTACTTGTACTTACTCAGGTGTATATAACCAATGGATCACATTTTACTGATAGTGTTTTTGTACTGATATTCGAGTGGTTTTTGACAACGCCCGTTGTCATATTTTGGATAATTAGATGTCGGCGCCTTTTTATTTTGGGAACCATTGGTTCCCTTGCATCACGTGTTAATTTTCATGGCGCCTACCCTATTCCTGAACGAGCGTTTGTATATACAGAAGTGACTGTATAAGTTTGGAGGCGCCACTCGTTGCACTCAAATTCAAAATTAAAAATTAAAAATTCAAAATGTTAATGGAGCATTTTTAAGTACTCTTGAACTACATGTTGATTTTAAAGTATTGAATGACTTCTTCAATTTTGCATTTTGAACTTTGAATTTTGAATTTGAACGAAGTGAGTGGCGCCACTTGCCTTCATGTTCTGGTATATACGTTGTAGTTGATGTAGACAATTTCGTTTGGTACGTTGGATTAGCCGTTAATATCAGAGCAAGATGGATGGGCAAAAGCCATCATCGTTACCCACAACTGAGTAGATCGAATCGTAAACGGGGTTATAAAATTTATTGGAAAGAATTCCCTATCGATTCTTTAATTGAAAAAGAAAAATATTATATTAACTTATTTAAACCAGAGCTAAATGGTTGTAAAGTCAAAAAATATTTACCTTCATTACCGCAAGTTGAACGCGAAATCAAACGGTTATTAAAAGCTTTAAACACACCAACGTTATTGTTTCCCTTTGTACGCTCATTAGTTGTTGGTGAGTATGAAGGTTCTGACGGCGCGCGTTGCATCATCATTCTCAGAAATTCCAACGACTTTAAAATCACTGGCTATTCAATCATGAAGAAAAACTCAAAGCAAGTAAGAAATGCTTGGAGTACATATATTAGCTATTGTGGCAAAGACAAAGAATATTATCAACCATACTCTATGTACGTTTACAGCGTTTATAATTATAGATTTGAGTTTATTGAATTACCAAATTTTATCTATTATCTAGAAGCTAACACAAACGCGCGAGAGCAATATGTTAAAACTGTCGAAATTTTAAGAGTTAAGGTAAAAGCATTGAGATACTTGGATATATTTACCGAAGTACCAATTGAAGAAGAACGCTTTTACATCGACCAACAACGTAGAAAACATCTCAGAAATATTGATTATTTAAACTGGCGCCGACATTTAATCAAGTGTTTACGCTAAAGCAGGCATCATTGATAGGCGCCGATATTACTTGAAGGCATAGTTACGCGCATATCTACAAGCAGGCGCCGTTCTTTGAAAGTCATCAAAATAATCCGTATATAGGCGCCATTGTTTAAAGTCGATTTACGCTGTTCTTGCTACTCCTCTGACTTTCGGATAGGCGCCATTTAATTTATACCTCAATTAAGTTAGTTAACCAATTTTATAGACGATAATGATGTTTCTTTTCTAATCATGTAAGTTTTCTCATACATTTATATACAAAAGTTCTTTGTAGTATTTTTTTCTACTATAATGAATTAAGTGAGTGTAGCTACTTTGTTTATGAGCTTTCTTATTAATGACAACATCAATGTAATTGAGCATTTACTTGGAGACACTCGTTCTCCAAACACCAAGCGCGCGTATGAAAAAGACTTGAAAGATTTTTTTGAGTACATCACTGGGTGCCAGATTTCTTCTGATTCAGTATTAGAGTTTCTACGACTTGAACAACAGAAAGCTTTTGCGCTTGTTCTTCAATATAAAGCGCACCTAATTAAAACAAAAAAATTATCAGAATCGACCGTGAACAGGCGCCTTTCGGCAATCAAATCTCTAACATCAATGGGGCGGAAGCTGGGTGTTTGTTCTTACATCTTGGACGATATCAAAGGAGAGAAGGTTGAACAGTACCGCGATACAACTGGAGTTCCAGTAGAAGAATATGCGCGTGTTATTTCTTTGATAGATAGAAATGCTCTTAAAGGTAAGCGTGACTATGCGATTTTACGTTTACTTTGGGATAATGCTCTGCGACGTGGAGAAATTTGCAGTTTGAATGTTGGTGATTTTGATGCCCAAGCTAGAACTTTAACGATATTGGGTAAAGGTAAAGGAACTCAGAAAACCATTATTGATTTAAGTCTTAAGACAACCGACGCTATTACTGATTGGTTAACTGCTTGCGGCGCCAATAAACTCAAAGCACCCTTATTTACTGTTACTGCTTACAACGGTAATGGTGAGCGGTTAAGTGGTGAAGCAATCAGGCGCCTTGTTGATGAGTTATGTAAGCGCGCGGGTATTTCTAAACAGATGTCACCTAATAGGATAAGACATAGTTCAATAACTACAGTGCTGGATAAAAATAATGGTAACTATCGTGCGACGCAAAAATTTAGTCGCCATGCTTCTCCCAATACAGTAATCAAGTATGATGACAATCGTCAAAAACTACAGAAAGAGATGACTGATATTTTGGCGGACTTGATATAAAGCAATACCCGGCGCCATAAAAACGTGTTATCTTAGTATCGAAAATTCAATTTTTCGATATCCAAGTTTATGGCGCCTCCTAGTAATGCTGACACAAAATCCGTAAAACCCTTTGCCACTAAAGGGGAACGCGATTTAATACAGGAATTAATCGCTCTTCAGCGGAACAAAAGTACTGGGCGCGAGTATGCCAAGGATTTAAAGAAATTTTTTAATTCGCTCTATGGTGAAGACCCGACTCCACAGTTAGTGACACAGTTTTTACAGACGGATAGGTCAAGCGCAATGACTTATGTATTGCGTTATAAGGCTTCTTTGATTGATGATGAGTTAAAGGAAGCTACTGTAAACAGGCGCCTTGCTGCAATCAAAGCGTTGATAAAATATGCTTATGAAGTAGGGCAGTGTGAATGGATTCTGACCAATGTAAAGTCTGAGAAGGTTAAAGCATATCGAGATACAACAGGTATTACTCCAGAAGCATTCAAAAAAATGCTGAATATCCCTGATAGAGAAACACTTAGGGGAAAACGGGATTATGCAATGCTGCGATTATTGTGGGCAAATGCGCTACGTCGAGAAGAAATATCTCGTTGCAACATCGAAGATTTAGATTTAGAAGCGCGCACTTTGTCAATATACGGAAAAGGTAGGGGAACCCAAAAGGAAAATATTGAATTGCATTATAAAACTTGTGACGCACTTCAAGATTGGTTATGCGCGCGCAAAGAGTTGGATATCAAGCAACCACTATTTATTTCCTGGCGCCCGCAACATGGTCATAGGTTAACGGGAGATGGTATCCGCAAGATTGTAGTGAAAATTGCCTCTGCTGCTGGTATTTCTAAAATAGTTAGTCCTCACAGAATTAGACACTCATCGGTAACGGCTGCACTTGATGCTTCCAAAGGAGATGTACGCAGCGTACAAAAATTAAGTCGTCATGCGAGTTTAGACACCCTGATGATTTATGATGACAACCGCACCAATGCACAAGGTAAGATAACCGCAATGTTGGAAGATTTGGTTTAAAGTCGGCGCCTGTAATATAGTTGAAGTCAGTACGAAATTTGAAATTGATCATGAGTATAAGTATGCTGTTGCCAACATTAAATTGTTAGCACTAGCACAAATATAACAGGCGCCTATTAACTAGAATACCAAAATTCATGGTGCTGAAACCTCACAAATATAGTTTGCGTCAGTAGTAATTAGCAAATGAACAACGAGTATGAATACCCTCGGCGCCAATATAAAATTGTTTGTGTCAGTATAAAGCTTTAGATTTAAAACTACTTAGGGAGCTTATAATTTCTGCATATCTGGAAATTAATTATGTCCGATTTTCAAATTACGGTTATACAAACTGCACAACTGGCGCCCGTTGTTGATTTTCCTCTTGACGTCTGACACGGACGTTATCAAACAGTTGCTCGCGGATACCCGTTCGCCAAATACAAAGCGCGCGTATGAGAAAGACTTGAAAGATTTTTTTAAATTTATTGTTGGGTGCTTGCCTGATTTAAATTTGGTGTTAGAGTTCCTGCGACTAAATCAAGCCCATGCAGTTGCATTAGTTCTTAAATATAAAGCACATCTAATAAACGACAAAAAATTATCCGAGGCAACAGTAAATCGGCGCCTGAGTGCAATCAAGTCTCTTGCAACAATGGGACGAAAGCTACAGGTTTGTTCCTACACCTTGGAAGATGTTAAAGGTGAGAAAGTTGAATCGTATCGTGATACTACTGGTATTCCTTCCTCTGAATACGCGCGCGTTATTTCTCAAATAGATAGAACTACTCTTAAAGGTAAACGCGACTATGCGATTTTACGCTTACTCTGGGATAATGCATTGCGACGTGGAGAAATTTGTAGTTTGAACATTGGTGATTTTAATGCTCAAGCTAAAACTTTAAAGATATTAGGTAAGGGTAAGGGAACTCAAAAAACTATTATTGACCTTAGTTTTAAAACAACAGAAGCTATTACTGATTGGTTAATCGCTTGTGGTGGTGCCACTAAATTAAAGGCACCTCTATTTACTGTACTTGCTTATAATGGCAATGGTTCTAGGTTAAGTGGAGAAGCAATAAGGCGCCTGATTGATGAACTGTCAAAAACTGCGGGTATTTCTAAAAGGATGTCTCCTCACCGAGTACGCCACAGTTCTATTACTACTGTGTTAGATAAAAATAACGGAAATTATCGTAAAACTCAACGATTTAGTCGTCATGTTAAACCTGATACGGTTATGAAATATGATGATAACCGTCAACAATACCAAAAAGAAATGACGGATATATTAGCGGATTTGATTTGAAATACAAAAAAGTTCCTGCTGACATCAGTATCCAACAATAATTTTAACAATAAACATTGGAGTAAGATAGGGATAATGGGCTATAAGGGAGCAACATTGTCTAGTTATTTGCAATGCCTAACATGCACTCAACATCAACCAATAGCTGCCTGCCTGTTTCAACAAATTTTCTGTGTTTCACACTAATTATATCTACCTCAAGTAGTAGATAGAAAACTAAGATAAACAGGGTACTATTATTTAGATTTCTGAAATATTATTAACAGTTATGTCATCAGATTCTTTCAATCAAGCTTTGGACGCACTTTATAAAGCTGCAAAGGCATCTGCCAACTTTCTCGAGGCGGCATTAACTTCCAAGGACACAGATTTTAGTCCAGGCGATAAAGAGCGATTAAAAGTAGCGCTTTCGGTATTAGAGATTACATGGTCAGATGAAGAAGACGACGGAGAGGATGACTCCGACGAGTATAACGGAGCTTTTTAAATTTAAAACAGGCGCCCTGAAAAAAGTGTAAACTCTTGGGGTAGTTATTTCCTGGTATAGTTTTATTTGATGCTACAAATGAGAAGGATAGACATAGTTATATAACGATAGGAAAAAAAGGCGCCAATGGTGAGTATATTTTTGGTAAAAATAATATTAAAATAAGTATTGAAAATAATTTTTTCGATTTGTTGTATTTTTAAGTGTTTTTGACTGGGTTTTGTAGTACACTTAATTTTGAAGCTTTTTAAATTTTTGCTAATTTACATTTGGTCGAATGTGTAGCTATGCCTTGCAGGAATTTTGGTTCTGTTTTTACTGTTCATAATCATCTTAATAATGGATAACTTTAATAAAGCACTTAATGGATTTGGAACTGATATATTTGCAGCTATATCAGTCAATAATTATCAAAACTCGCTCGATTGGTATAATCGTTTTTTTGGTTGTGAACCTAGTTTTTTACCGAATAATGTCGAAGCTGTTTGGCAAATTACGGAGCATCAGTGGATTTATATAGTTGTTAAACCTGAACACTCAGGTCATAGTATACAAAATATTATGGTAGATAATCTTGATATCCTAATTAATGAAATTGCAAAAAGAGGTATTAATTTCAGTAAAGAAGAGCTACCTGTATATAATACTCGCAAAGTCATTTATTATGACCCTGATGGAAATGAAATTGGGCTTATTAGTGTTTCACCCTAATTCAAATATTTTCTCCCTAAATTAGTCGATATATGAACTTGTCGAGAGGAATTGGAAGTATAAGCGCGCCAAACGGCAATCCGCATGGGTATACCGACAATAATAAGACTTTTAAGCGATTACCCGGTTTTCTGTTCCAATGATGCTCTTACCCCTACAATAGTGGTAAAAATTGCCTCTGCTGCTGGTATTTCAAAAACCATTAGTCCCCACAGAATTAGACACTCATCGGTAACAGCTGCACTTGATGCTAGTAAAGGAGATGTACGCAGCGTGCAAAAATTAAGTCCTGGTTGCGAGTTTAGACACCCTGATGATTTACGATGACAACCGTACAAACGCGCAGGGCAAGATTACAGCAATGTTAGAAGACTTGGTTTAATAAGGCAAATCTAACCAAGATAGTCTCAACTAAGAACAGGCGCCTCCAACATGAATATAGTTAGTGTCAGTACAAAATTAGCGGTATGTTAAGGTGTATAGATACTCGGCGCCTTCATTGAAATTGTTCGCATAGATACAAAATAAGAGGCTGGTGTCAAATCAGAAGGTTTGGTTATAAGTAAAACTGAGTGAGAAAGCGGCAGTCAGCCATTACTGGAGTAAGGAAATGGGGCAAACAATCTTAATTTTGGCAGCGAATCCTAAAGGTACAACACGGGTGCGCTTAGAAGAGGAAGTCCGTGAAATCGATGCTGGACTTAGACGAGCATTGCATCGCGATCAGTTTGTCTTAGAGCAGAAGTGGGCAGTACGACCAAGGGACATTCAGCGGGCGATGCTGGACATCAATCCGACTATTGTACATTTTTCTGGGCATGGGACGGGAGATGACGGTCTAGTATTTGAAGATGAAACAGGTTCGGCTTCCTTTGTTGATTCCGAAGCCCTAGCGGGACTATTTGATTTATTTGCTGATCAGGTTGAGTGTATTGTCCTTAACGGCTGTTACTCCCTAGTTCAAGCAGAAGCAATATCTCAACATATTAATTATGTGATTGGCATGAAAAAGGCAATTGGAGATAGAGCAGCAATTGAATTTTCTGTTGGTTTTTACGATGCTCTAGCAGCAGGAAAGTCTATTGAATTTGCCTATAAATTTGGTTGTGCTGCAATTAGGTTAGCAGGTATTCCAGAGCAACTAACCCCGACTCTAAAGAAGAAGCCTTTTAATAGATCTAAAGACCAGTTAAGAATCCCTAATAAACCAGCGTCTAAGTTAGTGAAGGAACTAAACGATCAATCGGCGCCACAAAACGAGTCATCAAGTGAGACTATAAATTTTGATGTAGTAACAGTAAATGCTCAAGGGCAGGAAATCAAACGCGAACGTGGTCAAGCTGAATACTTTACCGAAAACCTTAGCAAAGGCATCGCTCTAGAAATGGTAGCCATCCCTGGAGGCAGTTTTAAGATGAGTTCACCAAAGGATGAATTAGAGCGTAGCAAATCAGAAAGCCCCCAGCATTTAGTAAAAATTGAGCAATTTTCTATGGGTAAGTATCCAGTCACTCAAGCACAGTGGAAAGCAGTAGCAGCACTACCACAAGTTAACCGAAAGCTAGACCCTGACCCATCCCGTTTTAAAGGTGCAAATCGCCCCGTTGAGGAAGTTTCCTGGTACGATGCTGTTGAATTTTGCGAGCGCCTTACAGCCCATACTAAAAGACAATACCGCCTACCTAGTGAAGCAGAATGGGAATATGCGTGTCGTGCCAGAACTTCAACACCATTTCATTTTGGCGAGACAATTACATCAGAATTGGCAAACTACAATGCTTGTTCCACTTATGGCGCAGGTGTAAAAGGAATATATCGAGGAGAAACAACGGAAGTGGGCAGTTTTACAGTAGCTAACGCCTTTGGGTTATACGATATGCACGGAAACGTATGGGAATGGTGTCTTGACGATTGGCACACGAATTATCAAGGAGCGCCAACAGATGGTAGTCCTTGGTTTGATGATAATAATAATATTTCTGAAAAACAAGGAAGAGTCGTGCTGCGGGGCGGTTCCTGGTACAACTATCCTCTGCACTGCCGTTCTGCGTCCCGTAACGTCTTCGAGGGGACGGAGCGAAATGATGTCCACAAGGAGTTTGGTTTTCGTGTTGTCTGCAAGGTTGGGAATTTGTAGGTAGCAATTTCTACTTGAGTTTTTTTGTCCACGCTAATTGTCTATTAAAAATGTTCATGGAACCATTTGCTCACATTATTAAAGTGGTACTACCAACGCACCGAATTGCTGCGCGCGGAAGTGAATACCTGTTTTCTTCCTTATCTTCTCTACTAATTTACGCACCGTATCGTAACTTATGCGTTCTCCAGCATTACGATTAGAATGAGACAGAAATAATGGACTATTGCCATGCAGCACTTCTCCTGACGATTGGCGCCAGTTTAAATAGTTATCAAGTAATTGTTTCGCCCAATCATCCAAAGGTACGTACTCTTTACTAGAGTGTTTGCCAGAACGAACATGTAACTGCGAAGAGTGGTAGTCTTTGATGTCTAAATTGATTGGTGTACCTGGGCGTAATCCGTGACATAGCACAGCTATTAATGCTAAATTCCGTTCTGGATAATTTGAAGAGGCAACCGCATCTAATATATTTTTGAAGCTCTCGTCACTAAGTTTTTGAGTTTCACTGCTTGGCAATAAGGGACGTTCTACCTCTGTAGTTGGGTTTAAAGCTATATACCCACTCTTGTACATCCACTCGAAGAAGTTACTAATGGTTCCCAATACCCTTCTAACGCTTGCGTCACTTAATACTTTCTGCTTTGCTCCAAACTTATGGATCATCAGATATTTTTGAAATTCTGTTATTTTATCCGCGTCTACGTCTCCCCATCCGGTCGAAGTCCATTTGAGAAAATAATTAAAGTCGTGACGATAAGCTTTTTGAGTAAGCGGCGCCAATTCCTGGGCGTTTAAAAATTCATTAATTCGTATTATTCGTAAATCTGTACAAGCAGTGGGCACCATTTGAGAGGTAGATTCTTGAACTAATGGGACTATTACGATGTCGGGTATGTTTTTCAAGGTGCCTACTCTACTTATGCTTACAATTTTTATTCCTGTTAATTTGATAACCGGAATAAGATTAATCTAAGACAAAATTGTATAATGCTCGGAGTAAAATCACAACGAGCTGCAAAATAGATATGGTGCCTGAAAAACGTAAGATACCGTCCAAGTGCAAACAATGTGCCATGCTAAGTGCTGATCAGGCAAAGGAATTACACGGCGCCCAAGGTGATAATTGTTGGAACCCAGCGGTATGTTACAGTCGTCGTTCACATGCGCGGCACAAAGACAGGCGAAATCAAGCGCGCGCTATGAAACGTTCTTCTGTTCTAGCCGAAGAAATATCTATAGACATCGAGGAATTTGCCGATATTTACTTTGCAACGCTGATTGTTTACAGAGCGCCTGGATATGAAACACCTGTACATTCGATTGGCGCCGAGGTATGGAAGGGTCAGGAAAAGCGTGCGGTTGTTAAACCTGTTCACTGTGTGGGTATGGTGAAAAGTCAGGTTTTAAGTTACACGAGAAAACTACTAGGGGTATTAAATTCAAACTACGGTATTAAAAAATTTGCTTCCCTGGAGCGACTTGACCCTTGCTTGTGCCCAATAAAACCTTGTCCTCATCATACTGAAATATAAGCTTAGAACAAAAAGTACAAAAACCAACCTCAAATACCTACTAAATATAGTTTTAGCTTTAGAACAAAAACACCCGTATCCCAGGATAAAAATACTTAGATGAACAAAAAATTTATACAATTAGAAATATGGGATTTGTTGGAGTCAGCAAAATCGGCGCCTATGGATGTAGATTGGCGCCCGTTATGGAAAAGTTTAGATGCATCACTACTTAATTTAGATACAACCGAACAATTACAAGTAGCAGCAGATGCATTAGTACAAATGGTAGAAGTGTTTCAATGCCGCAGTGTTGAACTGTTTGAAGAAATTAATGCTGTGACGAGTGACGATGGTCCCGTGATGGGAGATGCTGACTTTGCCCCATTCGTTCGCCAAACTATGGATATTGACTTTAGCGAGTTTATCGAACCTTTGGTAAGTTCAGTTCGTAAACCTTACGAATGGGCGCCTGAAGTAGAGAATCAGTCAGTAGTACAAATAGTCGATAAGAAAGTTTTACTTGATGCACTTCCTGAAACAGAGCAAGCAACAAGTGAACAAGCTTGGGAATCTGTTTTGGATATCGCGCATAGTGAGGATGTCTCTTCTTGGGTTAACGCGATTGCTATATATATAGATAATGTGGCGCCAGGACATGTAGTAACTGTGTCGGGTTTGATGAGAGCTTTGAGAGAATTGGCGCCTGTCGAGATTTTGTTGGGTTTGTTACTGGGTTCGTTTGATATACACTTTAAATGTAATTTTAACTTTGATGACTACAATGTGTTCTGTGAGCAATTTTATAATTCTGACATATTGCTTGGTATTGGTACGCAGCGTGCAGAAATTAAGTCCTGGTTGCGAGTTTAAACACTTTGATGATTTATGATGACAACCGCACCAACGCGCAGAGTAAAATTACAGCACTCTTGGAAGATTTGGTTTGAAGGCGAAGCTTTTTAGTCAGGCGCCTATAAACCAAGATAGCGAAATTCACGATGCCCAAACCTTGATTACATAGTTAGCATTAGTACCAGATGTCGAATAAACAACGAGTATGAATACCCCCGGCGCCAATCATAAATTGTTTGTGTGATGTATATTTATGATTTAAAACGACTTGGGGGATTTATCATTAACAGGCTTATTTGATAGGTTTAACCGCGCATCAACTCGTAAAGCACGAACAAACAGCAGTTACACTAGCCCCTATGGCTAAAACTATCGCAACCCAAGGACTGCCACCGACCATTAAAGGTATTGAAACAAAACCCAACGCTAATATGACCGCTACGGTTTTACCTCCTGATTTTAAAACTGGGCTAGCTACTTCCATCCAGCGGTTAGTTGGATTTTCTTCTAACGCTTCTAAAACAACTTCAGCTACTTTTAAAGCTGTTTCTGGGTTCTTTATTTTGGCTACATTTGATGTTTCTGACGCATTGTTTGAAACAACTTTGTTGCTTTTGTTGGAAAAAAATGACATAGTGAATAATCCATCCTTAATGACTGGGCGAAAAGAAATTATAAAATCCTAAGTAGTCTGCAAAAACTTATTCAAGATTCCTAAAACACTAAGAATATTGGGTAAAGGTAAAGGTACTCAAAAAGTCACCATTGATTTAAGTTTTAAAACAACCGAGGCTATTACTGATTGGTTAATTGCTTGTGGTGGAAGTACCAAATTGAAGGCGCCTCTATTTACTGTGCTTGCTTATAACGGTAATGGTACACGTTTGAGCGGGGAAGCAATAAGGCGCCTGATTGATGAACTTTGTCAGCGCGCGGGTATTACTAAAAAGATGTCACCTCATAGGGTGAGACATAGTTCTATTACTACTGTGCTTGATAAAAATAACGGGAATTATCGCGCGACACAGCGGTTCAGTCGTCATAAGAAAACTGATACTGTTATAAAATATGATGATAATAGACAGAAGTTACAAAAAGAAATGACCGATATATTGGCGGATTTGATTTGAGATAGGCGCCGGACTGCTACCTATGAATAATAAAAAAATGATGCTTATAAATCGATTATTCAAAGGATTGGCTGTTGTATTAACAGTGATGGGAGGCATAGTAATTATTTGGTTAGCAGTTAATTTAGTATGGTCGCAGCTAAGGATATCATCCCTTTATTTTGAAGGTAATGCTTTAGCCAAAGGGTTTGTTTACGCTTTGCATGCTCAAGAAACTCTACAGAATCTCATACTTTTGTTCATTGCTAGTGCAGTTGAGATTGCCTTATTCTGGCTACTAGTACTTCTTGATGTTGTCTCTCGATACCGTGGTTTAATAGCTACTTTAGTCCTCTTTATTTTTGTGGGAATTTTCGTGGGAATTTTCGTCTTTATTTTTTAAAGTCAGTATTAAAGGTATAGCAATCGGTTTATTAGTTGTAAAAAAAGTGAAATATTTCGGATATTTAATCTTGTTTACTAATAAAACTTAAGCTTGTGACCCTTGCAGAGTAAGGCATATATCAATTGCAAATCAGTAGAAAGGTCGTTGTTCAGGTTGAGGAATCAACTGGCAGATACAATTAGCATAAATTTTTTTCTTGCTCATGATAGCGGTCGGGAGTTTCTCGATTGGCTAATATAGACTCTAGAGGCTTGAAAGTTGCCAAACTTCCTGTTAGTCAGCTAGTCCTGGCTTCAAACGCTTCCCAATCCTTAAGCTTCATAAAGATGGTCAGAGATTACTATGATTCTTAGTGAAAAACCTTACTTAGCCAAGATAACCTTAAATTTTAATGAAGTGCCGTCTTTTAAAGAATATCCTTTCAATTTACCAGCAGTTAGGCATCTCGAAACACTTGACTTTCATCCAGATATAACATTTTTAGTGGGCGAAAATGGCTCTGGTAAATCCACTATAATTGAGGCTATTGCACTACTTTTAGGTTTTAACCCAGAAGGTGGTAATAAAAATACACAATTTTCAAGCCGAGATACTCATTCGTCCTTACATAGATATCTAAAGGCAAGCAAAAGCTTTATGAAGCCCAAGGATAGTTATTTTTTCCGAGCTGAAAGCTTTTATAACCTTGCTTCTTACATGGATGACGTTGGTTATCTTGGGGGATATGGTGACAAATCTTTACATCAGCGATCTCATGGTGAGTCTTTTATGAGTGTATTGAGTAACAAATTGCGAGGGCAGGGACTTTACTTGATGGATGAACCTGAAGCTGCTTTATCACCAATGCGACAAATGTCGGCTTTATCATTGATTCATCAATTGATTCAAAAAAAATCACAATTTATTATTGCAACTCATTCACCGATTCTTATGGCTTATCCAAGTGCGAAAATTTATTGTCTTTCCAATTCAGGGATTGAAGAAACGGAATATAAACAGACAGAACATTATAATATAACTAAGAATTTCTTAAATAGCCCTGAGCGGATGATTGATATTTTATGCAATGAATAATGGATCAATCACAAATTAAGCGCCCTATATGAGTAATAAAACACAAATCATCAAACGCGCGCACTCATATTACAGGCGCCCATCTATTTCCTCAACAGCACAGGCGCGCTTATTTCTGGTATTCCCTCTAGCTGTATAACATTACACCCAAGTTTATAAGCAAACTCTACAGATTAAGAGGCGCCTACCGCATTATAAAACCCAGTAGCAAACTTGATTGCAGCTTTATCACCAATAGCTTTATTCATCCCCACCACGCGCCTGAACATGTTCAACTGTCTTCTGTTGCTTGAGCTTCGGAGTAGCATGCATTGAGGACGATACATTCGATACCAGAGAATAACTTGAATAAGTTAGCTAGTGCTTCGGTCTGAACTAGCTGTTGGTTTCCAGTTTCGTCTTCTAGAACTAAACCGTCGTCTCCGGCGCCGTGACCTGAAAAATGTACAATCTGTGGTTTGTAATCTAACAATGCTTGGTACACATCTTGGACTCTTACTGCCCAACGTTGTTCTAAATTAAATAATTCTCGTTTTAAAGCACGTTGTAATCCTAAGTCGATTTCTCTTACTTCTTCGCCTAGTCTCAAGTTTGATGTACCTCTGGGATTTGCCGCTAAAATTAAGATTGTTTTGGCGCCGTATGAGCGAGGTTCTTTAGGGTTGTTATAAATATTACCGTCTATTTGTTCAGCGTTAACTTCATCGTTGAATAAATTACCAACTTGGGCGCCGCTCATGTCAAAATTGGAAACTTGTTCTGGCGCCCCTGATATGGTATCACCTTGGTTGTTATAAGTTTGGGCATAAAAATTAGGACGTTCTAATGCCGTCACTACCATCGTTTCTAAAGAGCGAATTCTACTGTCTTTTTCAGCTAGTAGTAATTTTATTTCTTTCTCTGGTAAAGCTTTTAACTGATTATAAGTACCAAAATACTCTGCACTAAGTTCAGATTTATCAGCCCTAGCAGCAGTTTTAGCACGGAGTAAAAATTTATTCTCACCCTTGACTTCCATACCTACGATACGCAGTTCTGCATCTGGATGATTCTCTGCTAACTGCTTAAATGAAATTGCTATCGCGCGGGGATCAACTCCTTGGCTATGGTATAAGTCAAGAGTATCGAATATCGGTTTAATAAAGTCTCCAAATTCCCCATCACCAAATACTTCCTCTCGATTATCTGGTTTGCGATAAGGGTCTGGGTTCTCTTTAGCAGGTAAGCGCATGTAAACATATTCACACTTAACACCTGTAAAGTTGGTATTACTTGTGATATTCCAGTCTTCTATGTAAGCTCCTGTAAGAGTGGCGCCTGTAAAATCAGTATTATCTAATTGCGTTTGTACTAGTTTGACTCTGGATAAATCAGCATCTTGTAGATTTGCGTTACTTAGGTCGGCGCCGATAAAACTGGCATCTTCTAAATATGCTCCTTGAAAATTAACACCTCGTAGGTCTTGACGGTCAAAGTTTAAATTTTGTCCAAGTCCATCAACTA
Source organism: Calothrix sp. NIES-4105 (assembly GCF_002368415.1). Taxonomy (GTDB): domain Bacteria; phylum Cyanobacteriota; class Cyanobacteriia; order Cyanobacteriales; family Nostocaceae; genus Dulcicalothrix. The sequence goes on along the minus strand of NZ_AP018292.1, from coordinate 25,673 downwards.
AGACTTTTACTACTCTTAATTTTTTAAGATAAGTTGAACCAGGGCGAACTTCGTCAAGTTTCTTAGTTCCTTGAAAACAGGTACAGGTGAGGTTAGCACTTCTGAAGTCAGTACTTTTAAGAGTGGCGCCTGAGAAGTTGGTATTGGTAAGATCGGCACCTTTGAAATTTGTACCTCTTAAAGATGCAAATGCGACAGCTACACTGCGAATAAGCACATATTTTTCTGAACCCTTCATTGCTTGACGCGCTATGTATACATTTAGTAAAAAAAGTAAGACACTTGCGATTGTTACTGCGACGAAAATTATAGCTTCAGATATGCTTGTGGGGGCAATAGTTCTAGTTTCGGTGCTGCTGTCTAAGGTGATAAAAGTTGCGCCATAAGCCATAATAATGCCTAAGACAAAGGCTATAGTTCTCATTACAGTGAAGACTGCAGTTTTAGATGTGGCTAGAACTACAGTTTTGGCAAAAGCTACGGCTCCAGTAAAGGCTGCGGCTGTGACAAAGGCTCCAGCATAGGCTGCGAGCGCGCTCCAAGTGGTTGCTCCAGTTGTACCAAAGTATTCAAGATATCTCGATGCTATGCCGAAGAATAGAACGAAGCCTGCGGCAAAGGGGAAAACTGCGTTAATTCCTTGATGAATTATGACCGCAATAAAAGCTGTAATTATAATTAGAGAAATCCAACCACTTACTTGATTTTCTAATTGCGAATCAAATATTAGTAATGAAAAATAACCACTCCAAGCTGAGAAAAATCCTCGTTTACTACTAGAAAAAGGTTATTAGGACTGCTACTAATCATTGTAATTGTTGGCGCCTTTGTTCCGATTCTGTCTAAATATGATTGGAGCGGTTTTGGTAAAGATTCAAATGAATCAGTAACTATCAAAGAAACATTAAATAAAAAGGGAAATAAGATTAAGCTTGAGGAAAGAACTACATATTATCAATCACCGAAAACACTTTGGGATTGGTTGGGTTTAGGTGGTGCAATTGCAATTCCTGTCATGATATACATATTTCAGGCAGGCGAACAACGGCGTGCGGAAAAACGAGCCGAAGCTGAGAAAGAAGCTGCGGATAAACGAGCTAATGCTGAGAAAGAAATTGCGGATGCAAATTTACGTGAAGAAGCTTTGCAGGCTTATATTGACCGCATGGCAGAAATTTTAATTGATAAAGACCGTCGATTAGAATTATTACCTGATAACAACAATAATACACATACTGATAACCCCGTGCGAGATGTTGCGCGCGTGAGAACAACAACAATATTACGAAGACTAGAAGGTGATAAACAACGTCAAGGACACGTTCTAGATTTTTTACGTGATTCAGAACTTCTTGATTTTATCTTAAGTGGCGCCAACCTTAGCAATGCTAACCTCAGCAATGCTAACCTCAGCGGTGCTAACCTCAGCGATGCTAACCTCGGCAATGCCAACTTCAGCAATGCTAACCTCAGCGGTGCTAACCTCAGCGGTGCTAACCTCAGCTATCCTGCTTACTTCAGCGGTATTGACCTCATCAGTGCTAACCTCAGCAATGCTAACCTCAGCGGTGCTAACTTTAGCGGTGCTAACCTTACCAATGTAGAACAAATAAAAGCTGCTAAAAATTGGGAAACAGCTAAATATGACTCTAAATTCCGTTCATTATTAGGTTTACCACCAGAAACACCTTAAAAGTCAGGCGCCGATATCTAAAAGTAAAAAAACGCCTCATATAAGGCGCCTGTTGTATAAACAAGTTATATGTACTATATATACTTCGCACTATTTATTCAAATGGCGCCAATAATATAGTTAAAGTCAGGCGCCAGCATTCACTTCAAACACTGGCGCCTAAAACTACTTCTTACTAATTATCATCATTGGTTTCTGAGTCTAGCTCTGCTAGAATCTTATCCAAACGGTTGTTTGCGTCCTTGGCAATTCGCATACAGCCGATGCTGGTAAATAACCCGCAAGCTGTGGTTGCTGCTGTTTCTGTGGTTTGGTTGGAGAGTAACAGGGTGGCGCCTGTATAGGTAAGCATTGATAAGGCGCCTGATTAATGAAATACTATCCTTCTATGATAACCGTACCAAAGCACAGGGTAAGATTACAGCACTGCTGGAAGATTTGGTTTAAAGTCGGCGCCAGCAATATATTTTGTGTCAGTACTAATTTTAAGATAAATAACGAGTGTAGATACCCGGTGCCTGCATTTAATTTGTTAGTGTAAGTACAAAAATATGACTGCAAACAGTACCATTGGCGCCCCTTGTTGATTTTCCTATTGACCAAGACACGGATGTTATTGACCAGTTGCTTGCGCTCTCCCCGTTCGCCGAATACGAAGCGTGCGTATGAGAAAGACCTGAAAGATTTTTTTAAATTTACTGCTGGGCACCAGCAGTATTCAAATTTAGTATTAGAGTTCCTGCGGTTAAACCAAGCTCATGCTGTCGCGGTTATTCTTAAATATAAGGCATATCTGATAAACAAGAAAAAATTATCAGAGGCAACAGTTAATCGGCGCCTGAGTGCAATCAAGTCTCTCGCAACAATGGGGCGAAAGTTGGGTGTGTGTTTCTACACATTAGAAGATATTAAGGGTGAGAAGGTTGAAGCATATAGAGATACTACTGGGATTCCACCGTCCGAATACGCGCGCGTTATATGTTAGATAGATAGAACTACCCTTAAGGGTAAACGTGACGGGCGCCCTAACAGCGGAAGATTAGGGATAATGCACTGCGACGGGGAGAAATTTGTAGTTTAAATGTTGGTGATTTTGATGCTCAAGCTAAAACTTTAAAGATACTGGGTAAGGGTAAAGATACTCAAAAAACTACTATTGACCCTAGTTTTAAAACAACCGAGGCAATTACTAATTGGTTGATTGCTTGTGGTAGTATAAGTTTAGTTAAAAATCCTCTTTTGCGTAATATTGACTAAACTGATTCCCTAAAGTACAATTTGTTCAATCTAGTCAAGTCATTAATTATACAAAGCACTTAAAAATTTAATGTTGAAAATTTTTTTTACAACAACGGATAGCGGAGATGGTGAATTTACTTTGGATACATCTGTCTTACCAATCTCTGCAACGTTACCAGGGTATCCTGTTTCCTATCCTAACGCAGTATCTAATGCAACTTTTGGTAACTTGTTCATAGATAAAACAGAGATGGAGGCATATCTAGACGATGATTTACCAAATGGAACTATTATAACTTTCGGCGATAGCGATAGTTTTTCTATTCGATTAGGATTTAAAAATGTAGATTTAGTTAGTAGTTTATCTCCTTTAAAAGAAATTTATACTAATAATTTTGTTTCAAGATTACCAGAAATTCATGTTTCTAGTGTATTTACAGGTAATACTGATGTTAATATACTTACTTTAGCAGCCTTCACAGTAAATATTCCGCCAGTTGCTAATGATGATAATTTTAAAATAGCTCCTAACGAGCCATTAAATGAGAATGTACTAACTAATGATGCTGATGCTAATGGAGATAAATTAACCTCTGAATTAAAGTCTAATCCTGTTGAAGGTAATTTAAACTTAAATCCAAAGGGTTCGTTTACTTACACTCATAATGAAATTTTTAGTGGTTTAGATTACTTCACCTATGTAGCCAAAGATGAAAATGATGAAGTTTCCAATACTGCTAATGTTATTGTTAGTATTCCACAACCTGAACCACTACGGATTAAAGGTAAGTATCAACAACTAGCTGAAAACTCTTATAGCGTTTCTGGGAATGTTGAGGTTGGCTTGCTTAACAAGACAATTCCATTTCCCTTTAATCCACTAATTACAATTAAAAATGGAAGTTTACAATACGATTTGCAAAGTGACATTAAAGCAAATGGAGTTGTATATTCAAATATTAGAAATATAGCTGCACCATTATTTTCTGGCAACTTCAGCATTAAAAAAGGGCAAACTACAACAATATCTCTAGAAGATACTAAATTAAATACACCAACAGAATTTAAGTTAGTTGGTCTTGACATAGACTTGACTAAACTAGCCCTTCAATCAGAAAAAATTGCCCTACAAGGGACTATTAAACTTCCCACTATGTTAGGTGGTACTTCTTTTGACATAAATACTGATAACTGGCTGCTTATTGAGCAAGATGGCATCAGCTTGACAGGAGGGCAAATTAAAGTACCTGCAACAGGTCTTAAATTTGCTAACCTATTTAATTTTGAAAGCAGTGATTTATTGCTTAACTACCAGAAACAGCCTGAGGCACTTAAAATTCAAGGTCAGGCTCAAATTTCAATTCCCTTACTTCGCAATCTCAAGAGTACCGCTAATTTCTCCTCACCTGACAAATATATTCTCATTAAAGCATCTCAAGATAATGGTGTTGAAGTTGATGCAGTAGGTAGATTAACTCTCCTTGAAAATCTTACCATCGTCCCTGGCAAATGGGAGTTAAAACAAACAGTTATAGACTTAGATACTCCAGCGGGTAAAGTCAGTGGTTCGGCGGGAATTTTATTTCCTTTTGGTTTAGAAGTTGATGCAAAGCTAGGATTTCAGCAAGTCCAAGACGGTTGGGGTCTTAATGAAGTTAGAGTCGCGGTGGGAGCAGGAAATCTACCACGTCTTCCCGGAATACCTCTGGTAATACAAAACCTTGACGCTAATGTTACAGGACTTTCCGATCCAGCCTCTAACCTGGTTGCAAATGTACAGAGCATTAAAATTACTGATGCTTTATCACCCCTCCCAACACTTACGCTACCTTGGGGCGGTAGTTTTACAGGTTCTCTTTTGGAACTTGACCTAAGTGGTAGTATTGATGCCAACCTTTTGGATGCAAAAGGTAACTTGAAAATTGCTGGAGGACTAGTTACAGGTAATGCTCATACTACCCTCAACTGGGATCAAGGTACTTTGAATGCTGATGTAAATATTCAAGCTTTAGGGGGGATATTAACAGCAACAGCAAGATTATACGCAAACTCTGCACTAAATTTCAAAATAACAGGAAAAGGAAAACTTAAAACTCCTGACTATGACTTTTTAAAAGATTTCAATCTTGCTGGTGTTGAAATTGGTAGTGCTGTTGTTAAAGTTCAATTTACAAATGATGCTAACTTTAGCAATGATTATACCTCGACCGGTGGCGCGATTACTGGCGTTTCTACCGTCCTCGATTGGCTTGGTGTTCCTGCTGGCATTCAAGTCAAATTGGATGGTAGCATTAATCCTTTAGGACTTAAGGAAATAGACGTAATTTCGCAGCAAGCTGAAGGTTCTATTCCTTTGACAGCAAGACTTAATGATGTAAATCTTTCTAGTCTTGATACTTCTACTGTCTCTGAAATCGCACAGCAAGCCTGGTCACTTGCTCAATCAAACCTCCAAAAATTCTCTACATCTTCAAACTTCACCTTGACATTTGATACTGCTTTTGGTAAAAACTGGAATCAGAAAGTTGCAACTGCAATCCAACAATCTTGGTTGGCAGCAGATTTTAGTTCTTTACCAAAGATTGAAATTGTCTCAGCCAGTAATATTAGTAACGCAAATGCTGCCTATGGAGACTCAACAGGTACTATTTATATAGCTAAAGAGTTTTTAATTGAAAATCAGACAAACCTGGAAACAATCGCTGGGGTCTTACTAGAAGAAATTGGACATTGGATTGATGCTCATATCAACACTGCTGATTCTCTTGGTGATGAAGGAGCTATTTTCTCAGATATTGTACGCGGTAAATCTCTCACTCAGCAACAACTGCAATTGTTAAAAGCAGAGGATGATACTGTTACTCTCAACAGCACATTTACTCAATTGAATCTCAATTCATTTAAGATTGCTCAAGCAGGCATTAATGTTGGGGCAAATACTCCCTGGTTGTTACTCTCCGCTAATTGGGAAAATGACATTGGCAAACCAGGAATCCAACTGCAAGCACCTGATGGAACGATGTACACTGAAGCTGATATTTCCGAGACAAGTAAGATACGTGTTGTTAAAGAGTTGAGTGATGATACCCATCTAATCATCGGTGTTAATCAGCCTGCTGCGGGTATTTGGAACTTTAAACTACTGAGCAATACCGATCCAGGTAAAGTAGACTTTGCAGCATTAGGTGGCACAAATGCTCCGACAGTTACTATTACTTCGCTCAAGCAGGATGTCAATAATCAGGCGATTACCATCAATTACGATGCATTTGATATTGACTCTCAAGCTAAAATCAGTTTTTTCCTGGATACAGATCAGAATAATTTTGATGGTTTGCTAATTGCTGACGGAATCTCTGAGATAGACAGCTCTGGAAGCTACGTTTGGAAACCTGAAGAAATTGAGCCGGGAGACTACTATATTTATGCAGTAGCTGAAGACGAAGATAGTGTACCTACATTTACTTACGCTCCCTATAAAGTCAGAATTGGTCAGTCGATTCCTTCACTATCTATTGGTAATATTAGTGTGCTGGAAGGAGACAATGGTGTTACAAATGCAGTTCTTAGTGTTACCTTGTCTCAAGCAAGTACACAACCAATTAGCGTAAATTACTCCACTTCTGATGGTATTGCAATCGCAGGCACGGACTATACAGCAAAAACTGGCAGTTTAGTCTTTAATGCTGGAGAAGTAAGCAAAGAAATTACTGTTGCTATCAACAGCGATATAAACGTTGAGCCTAATGAAACTTTTACAGTTAATCTGAGCTGGGCTACAAACGCAACAATTGCAAATGCCCAAGGAATTGTCAAGATTATTGATGACGATACTCCGGATAGTATCAATTCTCTTTCTTGGAATCTTGATAACTCCACTTTCAAAACGGGAGGTATGGATTCCACCTTATTACTCACCCTAACTCGTAGGAATACTAACTTCTTAAATGATATTGGTATCTTTGTAGTAGATGATGAGCAGGGAACAATTAACGGTATTAGTCCTGGTGCTTCAGGTTATCTAAATTTGGCTTTGCAACGCGCAAAAACTATCTTCTCGGCTTTAAACAATTCCCCCAATGGCTTTACTGCTTCTCCTTCTCGAACTCTCACCCTTACTGCTAATAATTATTACCGTTTTTATTTAGTGCAAAACAGCACAACTGATGCTGTACTCAGTGGACAAACACCCGATAGTCGAGTTCTGCTTTCAAATGGCTCATCTCTCCAGGTTGCTAACTCTAGTCCAAACAACTATACCCTTGCCTGGAAAGATGGAAGTAGCGGTCAAGATTTTACTGATTTGGTAGTTCAAGCTCAACTAACCAATCAACCTGTATCAATTGGAGCTACTCTACAAGGAAATACCCAATCAGAATTACTGGATTTTTGGAGTTTGGTAGATAAACAAATTAAAGCTGAATTTACTATTTATCGGGAAGCAGCTTTTAATAATTATGTAGGATTTTATCAAATTAAAGATACTCAAGGAACAATTGTTGATTCTTTAACAGGAGCTAACTTAACTCCAGGAGAAGCGGGTTACACTCAAGCATCTGTCAGGAATCGAGTCAGCGGTATTGACTTGACAGTTGCAAATCAATCAATTGCAACAGCATCAAGCATACTTAGTGGTGGAACCTTGTTTGCTCCTTTCATTATTGCTGATGGGCGACCTGAGCAGCTTTTAGATACTAATCCTAGTAATGACCCAGCGGTTTACTTCCCATTTCTAGGTGCTAACCCTGATAAAATCGATCATATTCGCTTATTAGGAGATAATGTCTTTGGCTTTGAAGATCTTCCTTTTGGTGGCGATTTTGACTACAACGACATTATTGTGCAAGCACGTTTCACAATAGTCTAGCCCTTTTATGTAAACATAAAGCAAAAATTATAAGGCACTCAAGTTGACTCAATTTGTTCGCGTAGTTACAAAAGCCTGACCGACTCGGATATTATTGCGCTTTAGGAGCAAACAGTTTAGCTTTGAATGCACGGGTTTAAATTGAGTGTCTGGCAATAGTTAATAAATAAAAATTACCATGCTTTATCGCGTTCGTAGTTACTTAGAGCCTTTATTTTTATTGACGTTTTAGAATCCTTCTTTGTTTTGGTTGGCTCTGGCATGGTGTTTATGTTTATAAGCAAAATCGAAAGAAAGAGAGGCGCCGATTGGATTATGCTGTTAGCAGCTAAATAGAAGAGTATTCAATACCAACGACTCCGGTTTAAAGACACACTCGTTTCCCGCACTATTCATGTAACCTTATGAAGAAACGTAACTTTCGCTCAATAGAAACAAATGGGGTTCATCTAAATACAGTTGTTGAGGGTGAGGGAGCTTTGGTTATCCTGCTTCATGGATGGCCTCAGTGCTGGTATCTATGGCGCCATCAGATAGACCCGCTTGTAGAAGCAGGCTTTCAAGTAGCCGTTCCTAATCAACGAGGATATGACGGTAGCGATGCTCCAGAGGAAATTGAAGCTTATGACATACTCCATTTGACAAAAGATGTTGTAGGAATTGCTGATGCTCTTGGTCACGAAACTTTCATTGTCGTGGGACATGACTGGGGCGCTCCTGTAGCTTGGAATACAGCACTGCTATATGAGGAACGGGTTAAAGCTGTTGTGGGAATGAGTGTTCCTTACTCGCGTTACCCAATTGGAGCATTAACTAAGCAAGAGAATTTTGGAGATAACTTCTGGTACATAGTGTACTTTCAACAACCAGGAGTTGCCGAAGCCGAATTTGAAACAGATATCCGCCGTTCGTTGCGTATAATTTACTATAGTATTAGCGCTTCTGCTCCCGAAGGAATCCCGTTTAAGCCAAAACCATCAACTTCTGGTTTTCTTGACGGACATAAAGACCCCGAACAGCTACCCAAGGGGATGACGGAAGAGGATTTAGACTACTACGTGGAACAGTTTACTCTTAGCGGCTTCCGTGGCAACTTGAACTGGTATCGCAATATGGATCGCAACATGGAAATTACTCCCCAGTTGGAAGGTAAAAAGATATCGCAACCAGCATTGTTTATTGCAGGTGAAAAAGACCCAGTGTTGAAGTTTCCAGGGATGAACCTTGACTTAATAACACAGACGGTTCCCAACTTGAAAGGACAGATTATTGTTCCTGGTGCTGGTCACTGGGTGAGCGCAGAGTATCCCCAAGAAGTAAATGAGGCATTGCTTGGTTTTCTCAAAGAACTTTAGATTTATCAAGCGTGCTACAAATTATAGGCACCTTAATCAAATCAAATCAAATGCCTTAGTAAGTATTGGGCGCCTCTCTATTTCTTCAGCAAAACAGGCGCCATATGTTCTAGTATCCCCTCTAACTGTATAACATTACACCCAAGCTCGTAAGCGAACTCTATAGATTTCCCGGCGCCAATCGCATTATAAAACCCTGTAGCAAATTTAATCGCTGCTCTATCACCAATAGCTTTATTCATCCCTACCACATAAGGAACATATTTTACAATAGCTGTCGCTTGAGCTTCGGAGTAGCAGGCATTGAGGATGATACATTCGATACCAGAGAACAACTTAAATAGTTGGGCTAGTGCTTCGGTATTTACTAACTGTAAATTTCCGGTTTCGTCTTCTAGGATTAAACCATCTTCCCCGGCGCCGTGTCCTGAAAAATGTACTATCTGTGGTTTGTAATCTAACAACGCTTGGTAGACATCTTGTACACGTACTGCCCAACGTTGCTTTAAATTAAATAGTTCGCGTTTTTTGGCTCGTTGTAACCCGTCTTCGATTTCTCTTACTTCTTCATCTAGTCTCAAGCTTGATGTACCTCTGGGATTCGCTGCTAAAATTAAGATTGTTTTGGCGCCTGTTTTAGTTTCTGGTTGTTGTTCTTGAGAGTTGTTAGTAATATTGGCGCCTATATTATGAGTATTAACTGTGTCGGCATTGACGAATCCACCACTAAAGTCGGCGCCTTTTTGGTCAAAGTTAAAAACTTTTTTTGATTCTGGCATCGTATCACCTTGATTATTATAAGTTTGAGCATAAAAACTAGGGCGTTCTAATGCCGTCATTACCATATTTTCTAATCTATTTATTTGATTATCTTTTTCTGCTAGCAGTAATTTAATATCTTGTTCTGGTAAAGCTTTGATTTGATTATAAGTATCAAAATATTCAGCACTTAGTACTGATTTATTAGCATCCGGCGCCGTTTTGGCACGTAGTAAAAAGTTACCATTTCCCCGTTTTTCCATCGCGACAATTTCTAATTCAGCATCTGGATTGTTTTCTGCTAGCTGCTTGAATGATATTGCTATCGCGCGCGGATCAACACCTTGGCTATGGTAGAGGTCGAGGGTGTCAAAAATAGGTTGAATAAAATCACCAAACTCACCGTCTCCAAAAACTTCCTCTCTATTATCTGGTTTGCGATGAGGGTCTGGATTGTCCTTGGTTGGCAGGCGCATGTGAACATACTCACATCGCACTCCTGTAAAGTTAGTGCTACTTGTGATGTTCCAATCCTCTATGTATGCTCCAGTGAGAGTGGCGCCTGTAAAATTAGTGTTGTCTAATTGTGTTTGTACTAGTTTGGCTCGTGATAAATTGACATCTTGTAAATTAGCATTGCTTAAATCGGCACCAACAAAACTAGCATCTTCTAAATATGCTCCTTGAAAGTTAACACCTCGCAGGTCTTGACGGTCAAAATTCAAATTTTGTCCAAGTCTAGTAGTTAAGACTTTTACGACTTTTAATTTCTCAAGGTAAGTTGAACCAGGGCGAGCGCAATCTAATTTCTTTGCGTTTTGAAAACAGGTATCGGTTAGATTGGCGCCTCTGAAATCAGTATGAGCTAGAGTTGCTTGGGAAAAGTTTGCACTTGTCAGGTTAGCATTCCTGAAACTTGTGCCACCATAAGATGCAAACGCTATGGCTGCACTGCGAACCAAGAAGTATTTTTCGTCACGCTTCATTGCTTGGCGCACAATGTAAATACTTAGTGAAACAAATATGACGGCTCCGGCGACAGCTGTGGGTAAGATTCCAAATACGTCGGTGTCTATCCCGTTGGTATCAGAGTTGGAGAAGGTGGCAAGGATGAAGGCAACAGCGAAGGCAAGGGTGAAGGCAAAGGCAAGGGTAAAGGCAAAGGCTGTGGCGACGGCAACGGCGAAGTTTATATTAATCCCATGACGAATTATGATTACAATTACAGCTATGTTTATAATCAAATTAAGCCAACCAATTACTTGTAATCCTAGAATTGAGCTAAATATTAGTGATGTTAAAGCGCCACTAAAAGCTGACAATAATCCAAATACTACCGTTAACAGCAACAAAGCGGAGCAATGCACTATGTAAGAGCGCTTCTGTAATCCAGCTTCGGCTCTACTAAAATTGGCACCAATTAAATTAGCTCCTGTAAAATTTGCCCCTCTAATATCCGCACAGCTAAAATTTGCCCTTTCCAGGTTCTGACCTTTGAAAGAGCGCCCTCGGAGATTTTGACCGGAGAAGTCTTGGGGCATAGTGAGCGTGCATCTAAGTGTTTACACTTAATTTATATACAGCTTCAGTATATAGATTCCGGTTTTTTTCAGCAATAAAGATTTTTTTATTTGATTGGCATCACTTATTGCGGCGCCGTTATATCCGAGCAACAAGATAAGAATATCGAACGCGCTACAAGTCACAGGCGCCGCAATAAGTAATAGTTCGATAGTACTTGATTGTTTTTGACATCCATAAGGCGTGCAAGTTTTTAATCTAGAAAGGGAGAAGCGCGTGCAACAAAAGCAGGCGCCACACAGCACCAACTAATGTAAATTTCTATTCCCTACAATAATTGTTTGAACTCGTATTAATGAAAGCGCTTACGCTTACTTGCGCGTGTGATTGACTATATAGTTGTGCGAAAAATTGTTCTACCCTATATTCAAAAACTATTTCCCAGAACAAGCAACCGTTATATTTGACTTGATACACTCCGGGTCTTGATTCCCTCCAATCCATAATCAACCCTTCACGTTTAGCATGATTGAGCTTTGTGATGGTAGGAGGTGTCAGTTCTATAACCCTCTTGCGTTCTGTTGGTGTTAAAGCATCCCAAGCTTCTTGTTTATAGTCTTCATGGGTTTTAAGCACTTCGCTAATTTCTTGCCACTCGCTAGCTGTTTGAAATGTTTGAATCAGTTTTTCAACAGGCGCCAAAATTTCAGACTGAATGTTTACTCCTGTTAACAATTCGTAGTCTTCAATAAAATCATCCTTCTCCTCCGGCTCGAAACTCCAAGCATCTTGATTTTCTGGTTCTTCGTCATACCAAAGGTTATAGTCAGTGTTTTGTGTTTCTACAGTCACTGGGTCTTTATCCCAAGAGGTTTCATATGCTGTTACTTTAGATTGCTCAAAGTCAGGCGCCGTTTCTACGTCTTCATAAACAGGCGCCTCAGTTTGAATTGTTTCTACCACACACGTAACGTCGTCTGATACAACATCTTCGACAAACCTATATTTGGATTCATAACGAGCCATCAATGCTTCCTCAACAATGGCTTGAGCAGTTCTACCTTCCTGTTCCATCATGTGAGCAAGTATTACACCAACCGATTGGTTATAAATTGGGCCAATTTGACACGCGCGTTTATTATCTGGCATCATTCTCCAAATCGTAGGTGTCCCTTCTTCCTTTTTCGCTCTCTGTTTGTGGCATTTTTTCATCAGGGAGCGAACCGCATCCTGGGTAATTTGAGGCAAGGTCTGCATCTGGGCGATTACAGACTGGTACTTTTTCTGGTTTAGAGCTATTTGAAAGATTGTGCGCGGTTCTACTTGCGCCAATTGGTATGGAGCAAAGATGTTAAAAGCTTGGTCTATTTTGAGATAAGCCTTCTCTTCACCCTCCCAGTTAAACTTACTTAATAATTCTTTATATTCTTGTTTGGTCAACGTTTCTTTTTGCTTCGCTAACCAAAACGCATGACGTAATATACGCACTGTAGATGTGTATAGGGCGCCGATTGGATGCGAAACACTGTCTGCATCGGTCATAAAGTCGTTGAACTGCGATGGAGATATCACTAGTTCATCTAAACTGGTAGTGCTAAACCCTTGGAACTGTGTAATCATAGAGGTCGAGATAGATACTATGTTTCAGTAGCTATTCTTGGTATATAAGTAAGACTTGATACCAAGGTTTGAATTGAAAGCGGTCGAAAACTTTCTTGCCGGAAAACACGACCGCTTTCATTATGTCTTTTAGTATAGCATACTAGCTATATCCTAATCGTTTAATCTATAATTAAATTAGGCTCGCTACATTAGTTGGTATAGAGAAGCTCAACAGGTCGAGCTGGCTATAAATGCATTTCTGGAGGAAACTATGAAGGTGAACGCAAAAAAGGAAAACACACGAAACATGATTCGTTGGCGATTAAGAGTAATAATGGCTGAGAAAAAAATAACGAATCGAGAGCTATCAGAGCTTTCGGGAGTTCACGCAACTTCGATTTCAAAGCTCAAAAATGTTGATGAGATAGAACAAATAAGCGGTAGAGTCCTTAACAATCTCTGTAACGGTCTATCAAGGGCATACCGCAAGCGTGGTGACAATCGAATCATTACCCCTGCTGATTTATTTGATTACACCTATGACGGTGACGATTATACCCCTGTAGCATCCAAAGAAAATACTACTTCTTCTGAAAGCTTTGAAGGCAAGCAAGGGCGAAAATCGAGTAATGAAAGTAACTTCCAGGTTGTATATTTAGTGGTTGAAAAAGCCGTATAAAAACGTACTAGTAAATGCTTGACTTGGCGCCGTTACATACTCGTATCAAAATAGTTGGATTTTACGGGCGCCTCTCTATTTCTTGAGCAGGACAGGCGCCAAATGTTCTGGTATCCCCTCTAACTGTATAACATTACATCCAAGTTTGTAAGCAAATTCTACAGATTAAGAGGCGCCTACCGCATTATAAAAACCTGTAGCAAACTTAATCGCTACTATATCACCTATTTCTTTATTTATTCCCACCACGCGCCTGTACATACTCAACAATAGCTGTTGTTTGAGCTTCGGAATAGCAGGCGCCCTCGGACTCCGGCATTCAATACCAGAAAATAACTTGAATAGATTAGCTAGTGCTTTTGTATTAACTAGCTGTAAGTTTCCAGTTTCGTTTTTTAATAACTAACTTTCACTGTACCTGTTCACTATTGAACTAGTAAATAAACAGAATTTATGTACTATGCATAATTTTGTATTAATAGCTTCAATATTTATAGGCGCCTGCCTGAAAAAAACTACGTATGTAAGCGGACACGTAGTTCAGAATATACATTGACACTCTCAAAAAAATGTAATAAAACACACATATACACATTCGGTTTCCAATGAGAGTGCAAAGCGTTCTCATTATGATGGAAAACGTCTCATCGATTGCAACAGTTAAAAAGGATAATTCAATGGCTAATATTTTTTTAGGCAAGCTGAAGTGCTGGAAGACAACAAGTGGCGGTGGTGCTGATGATGTATATGCAAAAATTTTTGTGGATGGGCAGCAAGTTGGTCGCTGGCCTTATGGCGGTGACTATGACATGCGTATCGGAGATGAAGCATATCCAAACCTCAAGTTTTCGTTTAATAATGAGTTGAAAGTTGAGTTATGGGAATATGACAAAGCTTCGGCTGATGATTACATGGGTGGTTACACTTTTAGTGCGTCGAGTTCAGGTACTGGAGCGGTTAGGTTTAAAAATCCAGAAGAAGGGAACGATTATGAGTTGAACTATGAGTACATGGAAACCAAGGTCAAGACTGTAAGGCTGCATTCTGCAAAGTGTATCGCTATGTCAGGTAGCGTCAATTCTAACCTTGTCAGTCAGGCTGCTGGTTTGTCTTCTAGCGTTGCAAGCGCAGCAGGAACTGTATTGGGTAGCACTCCCGACCCTAGAACTCAACTGGTAGGACAAGCACTGAACGCAGGTGCAGCAGTTCTGGAAAAGATTCCCGGCTTGGTTGAGGAAATTAGTAAGGCAGGAAATTACCCAGATCAGCTTTACCTAACCTTTACTAATCAACCTGGGGTACAGAAGCGGTTTTGGCCTCAACCTAACAAATACTATGAAATTTTACCGGGTCAAATTGTTCGGTTTGATGGATTGCGTTTTCCACTGAATCAGCCTCTAGATATCAGCCTCTGGGAATACGATTACGGTTCTGGTGACGATCATCTTGGTACTTTTGCAATTGAACAAAATACTCAGGAAGGTACTCATGTAGCAACCGTCACGAGTTCTAGTGAAGCTTGTATCTACTTGGTTGCCTATACCGTTGGACTAGAAGAGTGGTAGTCAAGATTTCGGCATAATCGATTATTCTGTGTTGCTCTATTACTGAAGTTTATGCTCGTCTCGATACCTTTAATAAATAAAGGTGGAAAGAAGCGTTGTCAAGTTTTTCGCGCTCGCCCTAATAGACATAGCCAATTTGTCACGCTCCCGCCATCAAATTATTTTTGAAATCATCACTGTATAAAGATTTTAGCTATTGGATGGTGGCTGATGACAGTTTGGCTAGTCGCAGCGCCTGCTTGTATTCTTCATGACTTTTTAGTGCTTTGCTGATTTCTTCCCATGAATTAGCTGTCTGGAAAGTTTGAATCAATAACTATTTAGGCGCCATCACCTGTTTCTTAAAGGGACATAAAACGCAGTTTACAGTTGAAGAAACGCTATTTTGAATTAAGTTAGGCTCCGTCCTTAAAAAAAAACCACAACCAGGGGTGTGCAATTTGGACGACGCTTTTCATCCTTACAAGAATAAGTAATTAATTATAGTGGCGCCTGTCGTATTCTTTGATGAGAGTGAGCGGTGCCTATCTATATTCTTCAGTAGTACAGGTGCCATATGTTCTGGTATCCCCTCTAACTGTATAACATTACACCCAAGCTTATAAGCAAACTCTACAGATTAAGAGGCGCCTAAAGCATTATAAAACCCCGTAGCTTTCTTTAATTGCGGCGTGATCACCTATTTCTTTGTTCATCCCAACCACATAAGGAACATACTCAACAATAGCTGTTGCTTGAGCGTGACTAGTAGCAGGCGCCATCGGACTCCGGCATTCTACACTAGAGAATAACTTGAATAGTTGGGCTAGTGCGGGTGTATCTACTAACTGTAAGTTTCCGGTTTCGTTTTCTAGGATTAAACCGTCGTCTCCGACGCCGTGACCTGAAAAATGTACAATTTGCGGTTTGTAATCTAACAAAGCTTCATAAACATCTTAAACACTTACTGCCCAACGTTCGCCTGTTGGTATTTGCAAGCTTGCTCTATACACCTTGAGTATATAGATTTCCTGATTCCTATACGTTATTAAATTTACATTATTACTGGTATTTATATATTAAGAAGCATAAAGCGTGCGCTACAACTTACAGCTATCAGTTCATCTGTTTTGGTAGAATATGGCACCTAGTAACACACAATAAATTCAGCTTTTCTATAGATATTGGAAGGCACCCTATATGAAGGCGCCTATAATTCAAAGTTAATTCGTAATAAAGTCCGCAACTATTTGCATACTTTATTTGATGGCTTCTTAAATTTTTGCTATGAGGTTTTACTCCTTATAGCTGCAAAAATTCCAACCATAAATTGTTACTAAAAAGAGGAGGACTTTGAATCTATAAAGCGAACGTCTACACTCCTCCCAGCCAAACAAAAATCGCTCTTGCTTTTATTTTTTTGCCAATCAACTTTGATTCGCACGGTCGCTACCCTTACTGGTAGTTGACGACGGGCAATTTCTGGCGGTGGTTCTACAACATATTTTCCAACTTCAATGCGACCTGTACCAGCTCTAATTGTTTCCACTTGTCCATTCCATTGAGTATTCTTTAACCCACTGAGAGTAATGGATGCTGTTTGTCCAATAACAAGTTTATTAGCATCTGTCTCCGACACAAATGCTTCTACCCAAAGATTGTTACAGTTAAGCAACTCAATAATTGATTTGTTCGCCTCAACTTTCTCTTGCGGCTGAGTATCAATTGACCAAACAACGCCAGTTGTCGGTGCTAACACCAATACTTTTTGTTGAACCTGTAATTCTTTACTAGTGCTGACGAGTTGTGATTGAATACTTTGCAGTTGTTTTTCGAGGTTCTTTTCTTGTTGCTTAAGGTCTGTTAACTCTACCTCAAGTTCGTAAACGCGCGTTTCAGGATAACTTAAGGTGCGAGTCCCTTCTAATTGAAGTCCTGCTTTCGTTGCTTTTTCGGCAAGTTTGGCTTGTTCAATTTGTGATTGAATTTCTTTGACTTTACCTTCAGCTTGCAGTGCTGTCGCGATTTCGCTTTCAACCTTGCTCCGGGAAACTACCCCCTCTTTACTTAAAAGATTATAGCGTTGAGCTTCAGCCAGCGCTAATTTTCGTACAGCTTGTGATTGACTCTGTTGCTCTTCATACTGCTTTATCTGTTGACGAGCATGGTCACGCTGAAGATTTTTTTGGATGTCAGTTTGTTGTTTAAACAACTTCATTAATTCCGAACGATTTGCAATTTGCTGTCTTACCCCAGAAATTTGCTGTTTAACATCCTGTAGACGAGTTTTTAATTGTGAAGAGTCAATTGTGAGGACTGATACTCGTGGATTTTCGACAGTAGATTTAATTGTGCCTATTTCTGTACCTTTCTCAAGCTGATTGCTCAACTTAATTTTCTCGGTTTTTAAAGAAAGCTCACCAGGAATAGGCGCCCGCACAAAAATGATTTCACCGTTAACAAAAGCTTGTACACTACTAATTTGAGAAAAATTGCGTCTCAGGCTAAACCCAATAGCAGCCACACAGTTAAGGACTATAATTGAAAGAATAATTTTCCCTGAAGTTGTTTTAATGAATTTCATGAAATAAATATGACAGGACGTAATTTCATTCAAAGAGCAACAAAATATTTATGCATTGCAGTCTCATGAATCCCAGCTAGCTCCGTAAGCTGGAATACCTTTCTCCAAGCAAGCATTGACCACCTTGTCAGTAACTGCTTTGTTGGACACGCAAAACACAGCTTGCGCCTTAAAATCTTGAACCGTTTGAATCGCTAGCTGCTCTACATTTGGTCTACCATGTATTCCTGTATCGAAAATATTGCACCTCGGATGAGAGTCAAGCAAAGACCAAAGCTCTGTACCGTAAGTTTGTTTGTGTTCGTTAGCAATCCACACAATACAAAGTTTATGACCATTTTTGATTACATGAGGCAGGACTGGTGCAATTCCGGCGCCTGTTGCAATCACAACTACTCGTGAATAAGCATTAATTGAAAACATAAAACCAGGCGGTTTAACTCGACGAACCCATAATCGTTTGGGCAACTTTCCTTTTTCAACTTGCCGAATCAAATTTTTAGTCCAGTCACCTACGGCGCCGATTATTAAATGAATTTCTGATTCGCCCGTTTGTTTGTTCTTGCTTGTTCTCGCAACAGAAAAGGAATGCCATTCAATACCATCTAGACTAATTCGAGCAAATGTCCCTACATCTGCGCTTCCTGAAAAAGTTACAACTAAAACCCCTTCAGATGGACAATGCATCCTAAAATTATCAAAACACTGCACGGTTATCCAAGGCAAAAATATACTGAAAACCATCACCGCTATCATGAGTAAAACTGGATTAGTTAATAAACTTTCTAAAGGATAGGCTTGGTTGAGAGCGATGATAAATTGAAATCTAATTTGATGCAAGATAAGAATAGCTAAACAAGACCATCCCAGATAGCGATGGCTTATTTCAAAAGTGTCATGGAACTTATGGCGAAGTGGTGGAATAGCGGTAAGGATAATAATAACTAAAAGTGTCACCAGTATACTCGATGTAGTGATTGATATAGGGTCGCTCTCTATAGCCATTGATAGAGGGTCGCTTGGGTTTCCCAACTGCTGCAATTGAGCAACAACTAGCCACAGAAAACCCCAAGTCGCACATGAGGCATGAACTCCACCGATGTAATGAACACTACTATTAAGATAATATTTGCCATAAACAATCTTTACCGAAGTCCATACTACTAAACGATACATGAAATGTAAAATCAGTTCGTTACGGACTAAAACTGCTACCAGTATATTACTTACACTAAAAATTGCTGTTGAAATGTCATTCAAATATATTGTGTCATAAAAAACGATTAAAAGTAAAATATTGACGCTAGAAACCAAAATCCACCAAAAAAGATGCATACCAGAGTTTTGTTTGAACATAAATCAAAATAATATTACCTAATCTGCAATCAGAAATTTCATTGATCTAAATAATTATCATAAAAATATCTCTATAGATAGATTCTAATTTTTTGAATTTTATTGAGTAAAATTATTTATATAGGTGCGAACTGGGAGTAATTATGCAGTTTAATTACAAGTCTGTAACAAAAGTTTAAATTTACTGATTTTTAGCTTCTTTACGTCTCGTTATTGCTGATAAGCAGAAGGTCAAAAAAACTACGTATTTATAAGAGACATAGTTGATACTATCAAGACAAAAGGTCGGGTTACTATTCCAACCTCTAGTAAAACTTTCTTCTTAACCACAAGATGAACGACGCTCTTGATCAGAAACATCGGCGCCTACGCTCAGGAAAAGCGCTATACATATAGAGGCGCCTCCTTTATTTCTTCAGCAGCACAGGCGTCAAGTGTTCTGGTATCCCCTCTAATTGAATAACGTTACATCCAAGCTTATAAGCAAACTCTACAGATTCTCCGGCGCCCAAAGCATTATAAAACCCCGTAGCAAATTTAATTGCAGCGTTATCACCAATAGCTTTATTCATCCCCACCACGCGCCTGTACATACTCAACAATAGCTATTGCTTGAGCTTCGGAGTAGCAGGCGTTGAGGATGATACATTCGATATCAGAAAACAACTTAAATAGATTAGCTAGTGCTTCTGTATTGACTAGCTTATGGTTTCCAGTTTCGTCTTCTAGAACTAAACCGTCGTCTCCGGCGCCGTGACCAGAAAAATGTACTATCTGTGGTTTGTAATCTAACAGCGCTTGGTATACATCTTGAACACGTACAGCCCAACGTTGTTCTAAATTAAATAATTCTCGTTTTAAAGCGCGTTGTAATCCTAAATCTATTTCTCTTACTTCTTCATCTAGTCGTAGATTCGATGTGCCTTTGGGATTTGCCGCCAAGATTAAAATTGTTTTGGCGCCTGTCTTTGTAGATTGTTCCTGAATGTTGTTATTAATGTTTCCACCTATTACATCAGCGTTCACTGTGTCGGCGTTGACTAAACTTCCACTAAATTGGGTGCCTTGGAAGTTGAAGTTAAATTTTTTTTTATAACTTTGTATTATGGTTTCTGAATTTAGAATTATTAGGGTGAAGTTGCTCTGATCCCGATGGCTCCGTTACTACCGAAGGCAATGGCTCCGACGAAACAAGTACGATTGCTTGACGCTTCTATATCTGTAGAAAGCGCCCCTAAAATCAGCGCCAATAAGATTTGCTCCTGTAAAATTAGCTCCTCTAATATCCGCACGGCTAAAATCAGCCCCTTCTAGATTTTGACCTTTAAAAGGGCGACCACATAGATTTTGACCTGAGAAGTTTTTGTACATAACAGGCACCTAGAGCGTATTTGCACACTTTCTCTACATACCTTCAATATATAGATTTCCAGATTTATATACGTTATTCAGTTACATTGGGGCTGACATTAATAAAGATAATCTTTATCAAATCTATATTGACACTGGCGCTTCCATTATCCGAGCAATAAGCTACAAATTATTGAACGCGCGATTAGCTACAGGCATCGCAATGAGTAGTAGTTCAAAGGTGTTGAATTATTTTAAGGCACCTGTCATATATAAAATTCTCCACAAATAAGTGGAAATTTTTTACATAGCTAGTTGTTAAACGCAATCTGGTAAGTGCCATACAGCACCGATTAATGTAGCATTCCTGCTACACCCACTTTCATTTGTTTAATGCAAGCGCTCCTAATTAGACTTGCGCGCATGACTGAGTAACCAGTTGCGCGAAAAATTCTTCTACTCTGTACTCAAAAACGGTTTCCCACAAACAACAACCGTTGTATCTAATTTCATACAAACCGAGGCTTACTTCACGGAAATCCGCAATTAAGCCTTCACGTTTAGCATGATTTAACCTCTTGATTGTTGGGGGTGTCATTTCTAAAACCCTCTTCCGCTCTGCTTGTGTTAAAGCATCCCAAGCTGTTTGCTTATATTGCTCATGAGCTTTAAGCACTTTGCTGATTTCTTCCCATGAGTTAGCTGTTTGGAGAGTTTGAATTAACAAATCTACTGCCGCCAATTCAGCAGTGGGGGAAGTAGAAAACACATTCTCCACAGCTTGACCCTGTTTCTGTGTCTCCTCTTGAAGCGGCACCTCAATTTTGAACTCAACCTGTGAGAAAGTTAAAAATTCGTAATCTTCTATTAAGTCGTCTTTTTCATCTGGTTCAAAACTCCAAGCATCTTGAGTATCTTCATCTTCGTCACACTCTTGACTGTATTCCGAAGTTTCCGACTCTGTTGAATCAGGTTCTGCGGTTAAAGAGTCAGCATCCCAAGATTCATACGAGTTCACAGACACCGTTTCTACGTTATTATCAGGCGCCAAGTATTCAGTTACTTCTACAACGCCCGAAGGTACAGGACTAACTTCAATAAGAAATTGATATTTAGACTCATAACGAGCTGACACTGCATCTCCAATAATTGCTTGAGCAGTTCTGCCTTCAGCATTCATCATGAATTCCAACATCACTCCTGTGGGTTGGTCATATATGGGACCTATTTGACAAGCGCGCTTTCCATCTATCAGTTGCCAAATAGTTGCTTCCCCGGATTCTGTTTCTTCACGAGTCGCGCGCGGTTTACGACACTGTTTCAAAAAACCACGAACCTTGTCCTGGGTAATAGTAGCCAAGGTCTTCATCTGGCTGATAACAGAACTGTATTTCTTCAGGTTCCCGGCTATTTGGAAGAGTGTGTGTATTTCAACTAGTGCTAACTCATGCGGAAGAAAAATGTTAAAAGCTGCTTCCAGCTTTAGATACCGCTTCTCCTCTCCCTCCCAACCTAATTTTTTCAACAATTCTTTATATTCTTTTCTAGCCAACGTTGCTTTTTGCTTTGCGAGCCAGAACGCATAGTGTAGGATACGCACGGTTGACGTATATAAGGCGCCAAAAGGATGTGGACAATCCAATGCGTTACTCATAAAGTCGGACATCTGTGCTGGCGATATAACAAGTTCGTCCAGACTGGTAGTGCTAAAAACCTGAAATTGTGTCATGATAATATTCTGTTTTTAACTTAAAGCGGCTGCACAAATCTTGGCGGAGGAGTGCAGCCGCTTTGTTTTGACAATAACCATTTTACTGCTAATTGTAGCTTTTACTTACATATAATTATTAAATATTTTTGCGGAATTAAAAAAAGCACTGATATCCACCTTGAACGCTTTACAAAGCACTTGTACTACTTCAACTGAAACAGTTAGGTTATCGCTTTTGAGGCGTTTTACGAACATGTGTGGCTGTTCTAGCTGTTGTATATATTGATGCGTAATCTTATGTCCTAAATTTTCAGTTACTTCAGATAGGTATCGGCGGGACATTTCGCCCCGTAATGCTTGTAGCGTTAACGCTTGTTGAGAAGTCCACTTCAAGCTATAAATATGGTCGATACCTATCATGACCATTTCACTTTTACTGTTGTTACTTGCCACCATTGCAATTTTTATACTTTCTTGCCAGCAGTATTAAGTTAGCATTGGGAAGCTTATATATAAAGAACAACGTAGCGCCAGAACAAGTACTGCTTCCATCAGTATGGGTGGTAGAGGGGTGTAAAGGGAAAACACGCACGGTGGTGACAAGGTTACTTCGCTTGAACGTTGTATCGGCACCGTGCATAATACTTTACCATTATTCTCAGTAGAACCCGCTTACTAATTTATTTGACTGATTAGTACCCAAGAACTTACAAGATTATATATGTATTTAAAGATATCATCTATCAGGCACCTATCTATTTCCTCAGCATCACAGGCGCCAAATGTTCTGGTATCCCCTCTAATTGAATTACATTACAACCAAGCTTATAAGCAAACTCGAAAGATTCTCCGGCGCCGATTGCATTATAAAAACCAGTAACAAACTTAATTGCAGCTTCATCACCTATTTCTTTATTAATCCACACCACGCCCTGGACATGTTTTACAATCGCTTTTGCTTGAACGGAAGATTTGCAAGCGTTGAGGACAATACATTCGATATCAGAAAATAACTCAAATAATTTAGCCAGTGCTTCGGTTTTAGCTAATTGTAAGTTTCCGGTTTCATCTTCCAAAGCCAAACCACTTTCTCCCTCACAGTGACAAGAAAAATGTACTATTTGAGGTTTGTAGTCTAACAATGCTTGATAAATATCTTGAATACGTACTCCCCAAAGTGCTTTTAAATCAAATAGTTCACGATTTTTAGCTCGTGCTAATACCATACTAATTTCTCTTACCTCTTCATCTAAACGTAATGCCGGGGTATTTCTGGGATTGGCGGTTAAAATTAAGATTTTTTTGGTAGAAAAGTCTTGGGGCATAACAAGGGTAACTTTCTGTATTCGCAATTAGCTTTTATACAGTTTGAGTATATAGATTTCCGGATTTTTACACAATGGACGATCATCTTTAAAATTAGGCGCCCCTATATTGAGTAATAAGACACGAATCATAGAAAGCGCGCACTTCAGTTACAGGCGCCTGTCCATATAAAAATGTCCACCAATGGTGGAAGTTTTATTGTCACTGTAATATTTGCAACCTACATAAGTTTCCGGCGCCTCTCTATTTCTTCAGCAGCACAGGCGCCAAATGTTCTGGTATCCCCTCTAATTGAATAACGTTACACCCAAGTTTATAAGCAAATTCTACAGATTCTCCGGCGCCGATTGCATTATAAAAACCGGTAGCAAACTTGATTGCTGCTTTATCACCAATAGCTTTATTCATGCCCACCACATAGGGAACATGTTTAACAATAGCTGTTGCTTGAGCTTCGGAGTAGCAGGCGTTGAGGACGATGCATTCAATACCAATACCAGAGAACAGCTTAAATAGATTAGCTAGTGCTTCTGTATTGACTAACTTATGGTTTCCGGTTTCGTCTTCTAGGATTAAACCATCTTCCCCGGCGCCGTGACCTGAAAAATGTACTATTTGTGGTTTGTAATCTAACAGTGCTTGGTACACATCTTGGATTCTAACTGCCCAGCGTTGTTTTAAATCAAATAGTTCTCGTTTTTTCGCGCGTTGTAACCCTAGGTCGATTTCTCTTACTTCTTCGTCTAGTCTCAATGTTGAAGTACCTCTAGGGTTTGCCGCTAAGATTAAGATTGTTTTGGCGCCTGTTTTTTCAATTTCTGGTTGTTGTTGAGGGTTGTTAGTAATATTGGCGCCTATATTATGAGTGTTAACTGTGTCGGCGTTGACGAATCCACCACTAAAGTCGGCGCCTTTTTGGTCAAAGTTGAAAACTTTTTTTGATTCTGGCATAGTATCACCTTGATTATTATAAGTTTCTGCATAAAAACTAGGACGTTCTAATGCCGTCATTACCATATTTTCTAATCTATTTATTTGATTATCTTTTTCTGCTAGCAGTAATTTAATATCTCGTTCTGGTAAAGCTTTTATTTGATTATAAGTATCAAAATACTCAGCACTTAGTGTTGATTTATCAGTTGACGGCGCCGTTTTAGCACGTAGTAGAAAATTACCATTCCCTCGCTTTTCCATAGCTACAATTTCTAATTCGGCATCTGGATGGTTTTCTGCTAATTCCTTAAACGATATCGCAATCGCGCGCGGGTCAATTCCTTGACTGTGGTAGAGGTCAAGAGTATCAAAAATTGGCTGGATAAAATCCCCAAATTCCCCGTCTCCAAATACTTCCTCTCTATTATCCGGTTTACGACAAGGGTCAGGATTATCTCTAGTCGGCTGTCGCATGTAAACGTATTCACATCGTACTCCAGTAAAGTTGGTAGTATTGGTGATGTTCCAATCTTCTATGTATGCTCCTGTAAGAGTGGCGCCTGTAAAGTCAGTTCCATCTAATTGTGTTTGTACTAATTTAGCTTTGGATAAATCAGCGTCTTGTAAGTTAGCGTTACTTAGGTCGGCGCCGATAAAACTTGCATCTTGTAAATATGCTCCCTGAAAATTAACACCTCGCAGGTCTTGACGGTCGAAATTTAATTCCTGCCCAAGCTTTGTAAGTATTACTTGACGTACTTTTGATTCTTTTAGATAATTTGTACCAGGACGAACTCTATCAAGTTTTTTAGTTTCTTGAAAACAGGTACGGGTAAGGTTGGCACCTCTAAAATCAGTACTCTTGAGGATGGCGCCTGAAAAATTAACATTACTTAGGTTGGCATTTCTGAAACTTGTACCACCAAAAGATGCAAATGCGACGGCTGTGCTGCGGATCAAGGCGTATTTTTCTGAACCCTTCATTGCTTGGCGGGCAATATAGATACTTACTAAAAAAAATATGACAGCTACGGCGAAGGCTCCGGCTTCGGCTCCGGCGAAGGCTACGGTTACGGCTCCGGCGAAGGCTCCGGCGAAGGCTACGGTTACGGCTCCGGCTACGGCGAAGGCTAAGGCGAAGGCGAAGGCTCCGA
>NZ_AP018291.1 GCF_002368415.1 Calothrix sp. NIES-4105 | reverse complement strand
GTTTACCACAAATCTGAAGGCAACCAATCCCTTTTAAAGACTCTGCTAGCTCGTCTATACAAGCACTATAGTCAGTAAAATAACTTCTATCACGCGATTCGTAATACTCGATATACGCTTCAAAGTTATTTGGTAGCTGGTCAAGATAATCACTCAGTAGTTGGCGTTTACCGAACCAATCAAACTCAAATCGCCTATTGGTAATATCATCCCAAAGCATAATAGTACCATCATCGATAATATTAATCGATGCGCCACTATATTTAATGCATTCGTTTAAATCGCGAATTACAGCCTGGTCTTCATATGGTGCCATTGGATAGCCATCAATAACTTGTCTATCAGGGCAATTACCTTCGCCATACCACCCTTCCTCATGTAAAGGACAGATAACAGAATTTTTAGAACAAAGATTTATACACCCAACGCAGTAATCAAAATCGGCAAGTGTGTATCCTTCTTCAATGACAGGCTTACATTTAGTATGCCTTTCTACAAAATCTATTAATGCAACTTCCGCAGTCACAAAGTATGACGTAAAAGCTTTCCCGATTAGCTCATCATCACCAACACAATCAAATAACTCCATTAATAAACTAGCCTGCTCATCACTAACAATCGCAATATACGCTGCTCCAGAAGTAACATCGCCTAAAACAATTAATTTTCCGTCACTAGCAATTTGTTCATTCTTGATAAAATGAAACATGTGTAATTTTCTAGTATCCTCAACTACGTTGATTCGCTCCTCTTCATGATTTATCACTGAAGGAATATAGGAAATTTTGTCCTGTGGACGTTGAGAACTTTCGATTCGTTTTTGCTTGTACTCTTTATTGGCAGCAGAGTTGCCAGCAACATAAGCAGAAGCAACTGCAATTCCAACACCCCCAAAGCCAGCAATAATCGCGTTATAAGAAAATTTACCAATATTCCAAACTTTTGCATCTGGTGTTGGCAACTTTTCTCCCGCACTACGCATACTGACAAGACCATTACTAAGGGCACCGTAGAACCCAACACAACCAAGAGCAATTGCTGTAATTGACAAAATAC
The DNA here is from genome assembly GCF_002368415.1 of Calothrix sp. NIES-4105. GTDB lineage: Bacteria > Cyanobacteriota > Cyanobacteriia > Cyanobacteriales > Nostocaceae > Dulcicalothrix. The sequence goes on along the minus strand of NZ_AP018291.1, from coordinate 393,677 downwards.
CAACAGCAAAAATCAAACTTTCTAGCTTAGATTGTTTCTTCGACATAATCATTCCTCCAAATGTGATTGCAAAATAAATAATTAATTCAATTACTCACGCCTCAGCATTTAGAAGGGAAATGGAAACGGCGACCATCCATCACATACTCTGTTAAATTGACTTTTACTCATAACTAATTGGTAAAGTGCTATTAATTTTCAGTGAATCCAAGTCGCACAATTTCCAAGAGTGGTAGCAAGAATCGAACTTGCTACTACGTCCACCAATTGGATTACCACTATTGGTTAACTAATAATTCGTCAATTTCTGTTTTTACACTCTTCAATGCTACTTCAGCGTTTTCATGTCCTGTTGTCGCTTCGTTATCACCATATTTCCAAGCAGAATAGCCTTCACCATTGTTTGTTTGAGTTACTGCAATTGGAAACCCTTCATAATTACCCAAATACTGCTCTCTACCATCCATCAATATAACTTTTTCCATTATAATGCTCCTTTTTCAATCAAAATTTCATTCAGTACACGCAAATAGCCCACCGCTTGTTTATAATGCCTGTCCTCATCGAATAAATCATTTACTTTTAATTCAATAAGAGGCATAATTTTACTAATCGGGAACTCATTCAAATCATGTCTAACCACCTCCTTCAATTGAAATTTTAGATATACCATAGCATCCATACTTTGACGTAACCAGCAAAGTATACTCCACACTGTATCAACCAAATCATTCTGATTGCTACCACCCACTAATTCAGCTACCACAATCGATATACTATATAATTTATAATTATCAGTCATGAACGATGCGGCTTCTCGCGATTCACAGCAATTCTTCAAGTTTACTGATAAACTCTTCAAACTTGTAGATAACGATGTTATTTCATCGGGTGATAATAAACCACCATTTACCACATCCTCAATTGCTCCACTGATATTCAATATTTGAGTATTCATTTTATTACCTACATATTTTTATTTACATGTCTAACAGAACTTGCAGCACGAATAGCATCGAGTAATTCTAACTCACCATTAATACCCATCGATATTAATTTTAAGAATGATTCGGTGTATTTACCCTTTGATAACTCCCGTTCCATCCATTGCTGCATTGCTAATTTTATATCAACACTTTCGCCATCCGCACTCACATTATCTAGGCTAATTATGTTAAATACGTCTCGCCAACTTTTATTCGCAAAGAAATGAGGTAAAGTCTTATCCAGTCCAGTTTGAGATGCCACCACAACTTGACAACCATTTATCGTAGACAAATCATACAACCACTCATTTATTTCTTTTACCGCATCTGGGTGATTATGTGGAATATTACTACCTTCATCAAATACAAACAGCACCCTTTCTTCAAGCTGTTTAATTGCTCTTAAGGTGTCTTGAGGTGAAACCCCACCTACACATTTAGTTTCCACTTGAATACTCAATTGTGCGGCTATACTCTCACATACTTTATACAAAACAGGACAATTCGCATTCCTTGGAACATTTACATAAACATATTTCATGCCCAAGTCATACTGTAACTCTCTAACAAGCGTACTTTTACCTGTACGAGTGGCGCCTTGTAAATATACATTAGACCACCCATCCTTCAACTTATCCAGAATTTCTTCGTATCTGGGAGTTCTCTTAAATTCGCCCTTCGGGCAAACTTCGTTAACAACATTACATACTGTCATGGTCTTTCCCCTTTCACTATAATTACATTCACTTCAATATCTTTTGAACAGCAAAAGCGCTCTGTATCACCGCGAGCATCAAATACCTTTGCTTCGCCCAATTTTTGAGTTGGTTCTCCTTCCTTATCAACATAGGTAGCAGTAACCGCTCCATTCTTTATTTTCTCCTACGGAGACACTACGTGAACGTGATTGCCCAATATAAACGGTGCCATATTACTCCTTAAATTATCTAAATCTATTTCTGTTTCGTAAATCCTCAAACTTGAATAACAGAAGATTGATACATAAATAAATTACAAATTCTGCCATTTTAAAGTAATATCCTGCAAGTACAGCCGCAATAATTGCATTCGCTATATCTAATATATTACGCCTGCCCCATGCTTGAGAGATATATAGTAAACACATTACTACTAGTGTTGCTATAGCCATGACTTACTCGCTTAATTTAATCATATCTCAAACTCCATTTAGTGAATCTATTCCCAATATTTTATTTATTTTTTTATTTAGTTGACTTAAAGCAATGTTTGAGTATTGATTCGCATCAACAAAATTTTCTAGTAAAAAATCTGGTGTATCGGACAATCTCACCTTCACCCCATCATCACCATCACTACGATGATAATAATGAGGTACAGGAGATTGAATAATAGTCAAGTTATCGTTTCTTATTGCTCTACCTTGTTGTAGTCCATCCATAATAAACTTAGCAGCAGCAGCCACATTATCTGCATCACGTGCATAATTCTTTAAATACCAATGAAATTCAATCCACACCACACCCAATAATTCAAAATCACATTCGGTTACAAAGGCGCCAATCAAATTAGTCCATTTTTTTTTTAGTGCAGCATTCATTTTCCATCCCGAACGCGCGCTCTCGATAATTTCGTTCATTGTTGGAGGCAGAGGCATTAATAATTTATATATCATCGTCTTTCCCCTCCTCACTCAATTCAAATTCGGTAATATATTTTTCTACCACCTTCTTATTTTTGTCAAATTTCCTATCACCGTCACGTCCTCCCTTAGATTTACCAAACACCTCATTCGTTATTTGAACTGAATCATACCCCCGGCGCCATAGCGTCTGTATTGTATCCTTGGCACGAGCATCTAATTCCACACTAAATTGAAATGATGAATCAAAGTTAGTTTTATTTTTCCCATTTTTAATTTGATTATTAGTAACAATCCTATCAACAGTATTAGGGTCAGTGGTATCCTGATTCAAATACAGTTGTTTAATAAATTCATCAAAATTTAACCCTGAATCCCATGCTGTATATGGGTCAGTAGCATTTATTATTTCCTCCGTTATTTGATTAAAATACTCAATATCATCCGCATCGTCGAGGTATAAAGCCTGCAAGCGCACATCAACTTCGGGAGTACGCAATATAAAATCACCTCTACCTAACAAATCTTTGGCACGCTCATCATTTGGGTCGCCCAAAATTATTTTACTGTCTTCAGGACGCGCAACTGCAAACGCTGTTTTTGCAGGAAAATTTGACCGAATCTGTGGTTTTAATGCACCAGCATCAGGTCTTTGAGTATAGGCGCCAACATGTATACCCGCAGCTCCCGCTTTACGTAACAACGATGCGAGTGACTTTTCTATCCGCCCACAATAAGCTTCATCGCTCAATAACTCAGATATTTCATCTATCCAACAAATAATACGAGGCATTACATGATTATCAAAATGCAATTTATTATATTGGTTTATGTTTTCAATGCCGCTATCCTCCCATTGCTCAAATTCTTTGTAACGTAATTCCATTTCTGCTACTAAAAAGTCCAGCATATCAGCCGTAGATTGGGCATCTTTACAAACGTCTCCTATTAAGTGCGGTAAATTCTTAAATTTACCAAACGTAACACGCTTTACATCAGATAGCACCATACGTACTACAGACGGAGGATAACGTCGAGCCAAGTACATAATCCCACTTTTTAAAAACTGGGACTTGCCACTACGAGTACGACCACCACCCATTACATGCGGTGAATTGTCATCACAAAAATTGATTTTGTAGTATTGACCATTTACATCAATACCGCCAGGTATCAATATCTTTTGAATATCAATTTGGCTATCAAAATCAGCATAATCCCTAAAGTAAGCAGTTTCGCGTTCAAATTTGGGTATATCAAAAGCTGTCCGACCTTTGATACTGCTAATCATCGGCGCCTTGTCAATAGCTAACTCATCACCGAGTTGCTGCATCAAGTCGTCACTAAAATTCGCGACGCTGCCGAATTTAACTCCACGACCAAGCTTAACTTCGATACGATTAAACGTTGGACCACTAACGGCGCCAACCAACTCGGCTTCAATTTTAAAATCTTTTAGTACCTCAACTAGCAACTTGCCTGCTTCGTCAATTGAAGGTTGATTTGGATTTGCCTGAATTTCGGCAACAGGAACCGTATTTTCATCAACAGTTAATGAAGCCAAACTTCCAGATACATTTAAATCTAACCGAATGCCATGCTTTTGTATTGATATTTTGTCAGCAGTACGCCGACAATAATCAGCAATTCTAATATCACCACATTTATCAGCAAGCGATAAAAAGAAATTAATATCTTTACCTTGTACAAATGCTGGATATATATACCACTCTAAAAATGCTTTACGTATTAATGATAAATAGTGTTCATTAACTGTTTCTTTAATTAAATTGAATACGCTGTCAATTTGAGTAAATTTATTTTTTAAATCCATTAAAAACGCTGCTATTTCCGCTTCGCTTGGCACACGATGGACTAAAATATGGCGCAAAGCTAACTTACAAAAAGCATAATCTTCTACATCACAATATTCTCCACAAGTATGAATGATATCATCATTAGCCATGCCCGAAAGCACTGCAATGTATACACTTTCATATAAAAAGTTCTGGTCATACTTAATCGTAGTTCGGCAAAGCTTATCACGAAACTCTAATTGCTGAACTAAACTACTAACATATGATGTAGCGGCAATATTACCAGTTGCTTCAACTGTTTCAATTATTTGCTGACTTGAATATCCAGCAGCACGCGCGTTATTAACATAAAGTATTAATGAATTGCTATCCATAATTAATTACCCTCCTTCGGGTTCGCCAGTCCAACGGGAACGCCACTCCCTTCAACGGGGGGAACCCTCGCAACGGGGTGGCTCCGGAAACCGATACCCCTTTGGGGTTCGCCAGTTTGGCGGAAAGGAAACCATTCCCGCCAACTGGACTCACCGCTGACTGGCTCACCACCCGCAGCAATTAATTGTTTATTATAGTAATTTTTTAACTCCTCTGTTGTCCGTGGATTTTGATTATAATTATTACAAATCAAACTAGCCCATACCTTTCCTACTTTACAAAATGCCATTTCAACATTTCCTGACTCCACATCATCTATAGCTTTATTACGGCGAATATATTCAATTGCCATTCTATCCTGCGAAGGTGGAGTAAAATCTTTCAACCCTAATTTTGGCGCCACATCATTCCACGATATATCTAGCATTTGATAAGCACCAGCAGCAGTCGAACAAACACGTCTCCCATTTATCGGGGCGCATTGTTTAATCTTAGGGTGAGTAGAAAAATCATTAAAAGTGCTATTAAACACTAATTTATTATAACTCGACTTATCACTAGTACCCGTTTCCGCCCATCTTATCGTAGCAAGAAATGCTGACATTCTAGGAGATAAATTATTAGTATTATTAAGTTGAAACCGTGATTGTGTATTACTAATCCCAAATCCAAGCGATTTATTATTAACAGCGACAGCTCCTACTAATACTAAAACACCTACCATAGATAAATGCATAGGCTGAAACTTAAATCGACGGCGCCTATTACTAACTGTTAACCCAATTATTACACTACCCAAACATCCAATCCTCCACGCATCCAATGATTTATTAAACGCGCGCACGTAACATACTTTATCCGCTCCTTTCGATGTTAGTGGGCATGGCAACGACGCAATACCATACGCAACACCAACACCTACTACACTTCCAGCTATTCCTCCTAATAACAATTTCTCAATCATGTTATCTACCACGCGCTACTTGATTACCTAAAAATGGTCGGGGATTAGTATGTTGCCCGTTGATATGCACTTCAAAATGTAAATGTGGACCTGTTGAAAATCCTGTGCTACCAACAAGTGCGATTACCTGCCCTTGTGTTACTTTTTGCCCAACACTCACCATCAATTTACTTGCATGACCGTATAATGTTGATTCGCGGTTATTGTGCTTAACCTCTACAGTATTGCCGTACCCACCTTTTTCTCCAGCGAAGGTTACTACTCCTGGTGCCGCTGCATAAATAGGTTGCCCATATGCTGCACCAAAATCAAGTCCTCCATGAAACTTACGTTGTCCTGTAATTGGATGAGTTCGCCACCCATACTCGGATGTTGTAGGTACACTATGCGCTACAGGTAATCGAAACTCAACATTTCCCGCAACACTATCTGTTACCGTTGTCTGTACCGCACTATCAGGTAAAGCAAAAATTCCTTTCAATGTTGCCGAAAATTGAGGCACAACTATCCCAGCAACCATTACCCCAGTTAATACTGCTGTCTGCCAATTGGCATCACCTAATTTAAATCCACTCGATTGCTTCTTACTACGTTTCGGACGTAAATTACTATCACCCTCAAAATCAACAACAAGTTTCATCACAAATCAGAAATACTTAATATCGCAGTCCCAAACATATGCTGCGAATTCCTCTTATATCGTGGGTCATTTTCAAGTAAAGGTACAAATTGATTTAAGTGACCTTCACTTGATTGTCCTACCAGACAGGCATAGGAAGTTTTATCAACCTCTTTACTATCACTGCCAGAATGCTGGTTAAGCCCAATCATTCCTATCTGTATTGGCTCACCCGAAACATTTCCATCGCGATTAACATCACGACGAAAGTTAACTGGCGCCACTTGTACCAAACCACGTTCTCTTCTTCCAAATATTCCTTGATGAATACCCAGGCGCCATGCTTCGTAGTAACCATCCTCAATAAACGCCGCACCACGTCTACCTAATGGATTCCTAATTGCAGGAAGCCCAGGTTTAATAGTCGCTTTCCATGCACCAGCAATATACGGTTGCCCCTCCGGGTTCGCCAGTCCGCTCAACGGGGGAAACCCCCGCACGCGGCTGGACTCACCACCACGGAACATCAACACAAAGCGCGCGTCTGACCACTCGTTTATACGATTACCACTTGGTTGTCCATTAATGTCGCCACCACGCAAATAAATGATGTTGGTTTCGCCCTCACCCTTTGAAATTGGATAACCTTTACGTTGCATTGCCGCATATAAACGATTAGCAACTGTTGAAGTTTGCTGATTAGACGCGGATGTTAATGTACCAACTTGGCTTTGCAACCAAACAACAGGTGGTGCCGATTTTACTAACTCTGATACTGGCCTAACTACTATCCCAATTGCTAAACCGCAAGTTAAAAGTGGTAAAAACCATTTACCACCGGCATCCTCAACATCAATATCATCCGTATCTACTAACTGATTATCAATAACCGCTTCATCACAATCATCACCGTTATGACTACGACTTAAATCAATTATTAGTCGCATTGCACCCCCCTATTCCTTGCGCGAAAAGTATTCGGTCGTAGTCATTCTTAGGCGGTTGACATGTAGACTTAGGAGCAGGTGATGGAGTAGGGCTAGATTCAGGTGTTTTAGTCGCATTTTCTTGAACTTGCCCCGCTTCCTTAGTCGCTGGCATTTTCAAATTAGTTAAAAGTGCCAGCATTGGTTTACGCACGTCATAAAATTGCATGTACCCTGGTTGCAAGATATTCAAAATAAATGCTGCAAAAACACCCCAAAAAGTCAACCTACTCCACATACCATTACTCCACTGTATCTATAACAGGTGTTGCGAACTTTGGTAACTCTTTTGGAATTACCTCGATTTTCTTTCCAGCCGCATAACCTGGTCCTTGATAGCTGCCATTAAGTAAAAAGTTCACACCAGCTAGAAAAATCAATGCTGTTGTTATAAGTAACCCAACTGGTGACGATACAAAAGTTTTAAGCGTGTAGTAAGGATACCAAACGTATTTCCAAGGATTCTCTGGGTGTAGCCGTGAAGCCTTCCATACTCTGGTGTACGGAATTTCTATGCTTGGTACTGCCGGCTTGGTTATCGTTCGAGCATTAACATAACGAACTTCAGTAGGTTGACTATAAGCTTGTTCAACCGTTAACGGTTGCGCTGCATCATACGTTTGTAAACCACCACAAGTTCTTTGAGTTGCAGCATTTTGATTAACTGCGTTCGATAACATCGTATTCAAAACTGGTACTATTGCACCTGATGTTGAATAATCGACATCGACAAACCCGTTATTTTTTCCGTTACCGTTATTATTCACGTTATTCCGATGTGCCATTCCAATTTTCCTTGTTTAAACTGTGTCGTTATTCCCAAAAATCTTTCGCTTCCATATCTTCCATAAAATCCGAAGGCGGAGTCAGTGATGTACCATCAGCCGTAATTGGTGGTACTAACCTTAAATATGGTTTGTTACCTAATTCAACCGATGGTTGTACAACATGTGGTGCAGATGGCTGTGGTTGTACAATTATTTGCTGCACTGGCTGTTGTAATTGGGGGTGGTCTTCCTCTTGCGGCGTAGCACATTCAATATCCCCTAATTCCTCCACCACGTTGTTATATTCACTCAAGCCAAAATAAATTAACCCAATAGATACTGCCCCAAATGCTATACCACTAATCAAATTTAGATTGCGACTTGGAGATTCAAATACCCGCACCTCGGCGCGCGAACTATTTGAATTAGCCGACCGAATCAATACTTGGTCACTCGAAGATACCAGATTATATAGAGACAATCCTGCAAAAATAGTGGCGCCAAACAACTTTGAAACAATTGATGGACGCATCAAAACATCAATCATTTTGATTCCTCCTTATTACAGGTCGTGGTTCAGGTGCAAACTTTTGAATGCCTTGTGGTTGTGATGGCTTTTGGATATCACGCAATTTTTGATTTTTCAAATCCTGTAAAAGCTGAATTTCATCAGCCGTCTTTCTTGCATCACCTAGTTGATCTACAGGGTCTTTGTACCCTTGAGCTTGCAAATAACCACGCAGCGCTAACACATAAGACTCGTTAACTTTTCCAATGTCATTCAACATCAACGAAAAATTAACTTCGGGTATCGAATCCAAAGTATTCGCTAAATCAATTGCTTCCAATTTCCCTAGCGTTAAATATGCAGCAGCACCAGTTGAAAGTTTTTGCTCGACTTTTGTACCATCTGTTTTTACATACCCAACATAGAAACTAGTATTACCTGCTGCAATTTCAGATAAAGTACCAAGTGTTTGAAGTTTAAGAACCTCTAGTGCTGGTGTTTCACCCATCCGATATAAAGGGTGCTTAGGGTCGTTCCGTAAATTACTCAAATCCGATTTTATATCTTGTGACCATTTTGCACCTGATAACTGGCGCCAACCAGTCTGAACTCCTTCACCACTTGCAGGGTCAATATTAGTCCGTATGTTTGTGGAATAGTCAGTTCGGTTTAACTTTTCAACGTAGGCTTTACGTGTAGTAAGAAAATTCTCGCGCGCTTTTATTACTTGTGCTGACTGCGACGAAAGGCTATTCACACTTGCTAATTCGTTACGCTTATCCGCAGAAACTTTCAATACCATCAAAACTGCAACAAGCGTAAATAATGACCCAACAATAGAAGTAAGTACAAGCGGATTGATTTTTTTTATCTTCTTACTACCATCAAGCACACCCAACAAATCAGCCTTTTTTTTATTAGGTACCATTATTCCAGCCCTCCTTGTATTATTTCCAAAGCTGGACGCTCATATTTTTTAATTATGGAACGCATCGTAGCTATCGCTGTCCCCCCAACAATTACTCCGCTTGCAATAAGTAAAGGATGCAAAGCAATGGCGGCGCCTACACCAGTTACAATACCAACCGCACTATTGATTAGTGAATTTGCCGCTAAACCAGCAACTGCATTAACAAGAAAATCAAAACCTGCCATCTTTTAATTCCTTTAACTTACTAGTAACAACAATTAGTGCTAACGCGAATCCCACCCCCGCACCCCACAATCCACCCGACACAATTGGAAAAACATCTTTGATTACAACCTTCTCAGGTACTGGCGGCTGCACCGTATACCAACCAGCCGCTACCCCTAATAATGTACAAGTTGTCTGAGCAACGCAACCTACAACAATAGTTGAATAAAATTCGCCTAACGCACGATTACGATGCTCCACAATATCTGGCATCACTTGTCTGACGACTTCTTCCCTGATGTAGGAGTCTTCGATGTCGATGCAGGCGCCGCTTGCAATTGTTTGGTAGGTTGCGTCGATGACCCCCCCATTAACTGCGGCAACTCCCCCCAATTGACGTTTCCCAAAAAACTAGTGATATTCTCCGACACGCGATTATTTGCTTCTTCAAACCCTTCATTATTCGCATTTTCAGGATTTCCATTCATCAATCTATCGCGAAGCACATGTGAAGAAGCTTCGATTACCGTCTGAAACCTTACTTCACCCAATTGCTCGGACTGCTTAATCACGTCCTGATAAAGCATCCATATAAAGCTACCCGGCGCCGCAGCTTCTGGGTCAACTCCAAAACGCTGCTTAATATACTCACGCTTGCTAAATCTATTACCGTTTTGCTGGGCGCCATGCTCACCGTTTTTCATATTAGCGACATGCTGTGCCGCTTCCATGAAACTAATACTACCTTTATCAGCAACTGCTTTCACATTATTAAGAACGCGAACTGTTTCAGGTGATAACTTGTCCCCATCAACTTTTAAATTCAATAAAGTGCAACAAGAAATAATCTCATCACGCTGCACTCCCAACTCTAAAACCACTTGATTGATATGATGCATCGTTCTCTAATCTCCTCAAAATATCTTTAACTACAACATCTTCTTGGTCTACATACTCAGGACTTAGCAAAAAATCCTTCAACGGCATCTCAATTGCATATAAAACATATTTTGCTAATCCACCCATCGGCAACACTTTATTTTCATACTCTCTAAAGGTCAGCTTACAAAAACGTGTTGCCAGATAAAAATAATCTAACATCTCTACCTCTTTGTGATTAAAGTACCCTCCTTTCTTTCTTGGTGGTATTACACCCGCAGGTGAATACCAAAGTTTCATCGCTGTCGTCGTCACTCCATAACGTTGAGATAAGCTCGAACGTGTGTGGATTACTTTACATCCCATTTTTCATACGATACTCATGCGAAAGTTCATTTGAACTTCAATAAACTTCATTTAAAGTATCCATTAGGTTCACTATAAGTAAAACGATAGCTAAAAGTAAGTTCATTTGAAGTAACTTTTTCATAGCCTTTTGATAGCTTTTTACTTTGCTATCTTCTAGCAAGCATACATAGTAAAGATTTGAAGCGCAACAACTTATATATATGAAATATTCAATAAACTTAATTGTAATATATTTCTAGTATGGAAAATACATACATGATTATTATCCATAACAAATATATGTGTTTTTTCAAAATTCGTAGCATATTTTGGTTAAGTTTTCATAGTGGCACAGCAGAAATTACAAACACCGTTACAATATTTGACAACACCACAACTCCAGAAGCAGTAGCAGAAATAAAGAATGGAGTGGTAACTTATCAAGCAGAGAATTTGCCCCAATGGACGCAAAATGTGATTAATAAAATTAATGAGCGCGCGTCGGAACGTATTCAAATAGAAAACGATGCGATTCAAAATAATCAACAATTAATCATCGCTGACATCAACAATAGTAAAAGCATTGGCATTGTCGAAAATACTACGACTAATTTCATAGTACAAAAAATTGACCAAGACACGCTAGTACTACATGACCGCAGCATTGCTTCCAAGGAGGTGGCGCCTGGGCAGAATATTAGAATCGCCTACAGTCACTGACTCAGCCTTGAAGGGTCTGAGCTTGAAATAAGAAAACTAACCACTTTCTGAAAGCGAGTTAAACCAGCAATTTAATAATATTATTACCTGCACGTTTCATATTAAATAATACATCACTTTAGTCTAATATACTCCTATGGTAGTTAACAATGCAATATAATTCACAAAAAAATAAAGTATACAAATCCTTGATATACAAGGATTTTAGCAAATTAGGTCAAAGAAGCGGAAATCTGCGTGTAAACTGTTAACCAATAGCAATACATAAGTATTAACTAATAATTTTTACATATATTGTGTTAGCTATTTTAATTTTACTGAGTGCAATAATGGCATAATTTAGGGTGAATATCCAACATTTACATTTATATTTTACTTTTATGAAAATTATACAAATAGTAAAAATTTTGTGTACATCAAATGATATTATTAGTATATGAATTGGTAAAAAATTATGGCAGAAATATCACAAGTTACCATAGACAGGATTGTAAGATACTATCAGGAACTAATCAGTGTTATAAATCTAGCAACAGACATTGAATACAAGATATTTAATAATCATGGAGAAACAGAAGCAACAGATAATGATTTAATTGCACTATCAAATGTTACAGTAAAAGCGACAGATAGTATTAAAAGGTTAAATGCGATAACAATAAGAATTGCCACAATACAACCAACGGTTGATATAGCAACTGCTAATATGTTAGAGGAAACGTTCACATTCAACGAAATGAATATTCCAGCTTGGATACGTAGTGTAGAAGAGATAGTTAACAATTGGAGTTTGTCATGAGTAAACCTATACCATCGCCTGAAGTTAGGCAAAAACACTTAGAAGGATTAAAGAAAACGTGTGCTGAAATACAACAATCTAACGAGATGATGGATAAACTAATAGCGCACCTAGACACACAAATAGCAAAAATGCCCGAACGTATGAGACGGCACCTCAAAGATATTTAAATAAAACCACATCAATATTCTCCATCACTGGTGCCAAAATTACTATTTAATAGATAGTGTATTTGGTGCCATAATTTTTACAACCCCCAGACAAACTAATTATGTGTACTAGTATAAATAAATACCACGATAGAAGTATCTAATAATCGTGGATGTTGTCAGCATCCAACAAGAAAACAATCATTAGTCCACACGCACTACAAGGGAGATGAAGGCGCCTGTAGTAGGAGACACTAGTATATAATGAAACCAAGATTCCTGCTTGGCGACGCAGTGTTGAGGAAGTAGTAAATAACTGGAGGTTATCGTGAATAAACAAATACCATCACCTGAAGTCAGACAAAAACACCTTGAAGGACTAAGGAAGACGCGCGCCGAAATACAGGAAGGTAATGAAATGATGGATAAATTAATAGCACATCTTGAAGCGCAAATAGCCAAAATGCCTGAACGCATGAGAAGGCACTTAACAGATATTTAAGCAATACTGCGTTACAATACTTTATACAACAAGCACCAAGCATGTACAAAAGCACCACTCTTCCAACACACTTGGTGCCCTCTTCAGTAATATCAACCATAAAAACTGACTCAGATGTCAATACTACGCGGTTAAGCTTTTTTTGCGTGATAGACAACAAAGTATCAAGGGTTTCAGCTACTCTATAAAGTCTTAATTTTAGCACAAGCTGTAAGACTTTTTACTACTACGCCCAAAACGCTGCGCCTTTAAAAATCACTTTTTTGTTCTTTTCCTGCCTCAAATTGTTTGACTTTATTTTTATGGCACCTCTCCTGGGCAACGGAAAATTAGGCGTTTCACCCGCTGAAATTGTTGAACTTTATTATATTGTTACACATATACATGGTAAAAAGCACGATAAGAAAAGCAAGCAGGAGTGCGTCCAAAACGGGGAAATAGTACGTTAAGAAATTTTCGCAACTATCGAAAAGCTTACTATACAATAGTTTCAACAAAAAAATCAATTTTTTAGAAGTGCCCCACATATGTATGTTCGTGCCGATTGTAGGCACCAATCAATGATAAATTAATCAACGTGGAGCAGTAATATGAAACGCGAACAACGAGCTTTCATTCCTAGCTTCGCGTTGTTCGCGTTCGATAACTATATAATTATTAAGCCGAATCAAATAGTAGAACAGCACCAAGGCTAATTTAAACGCGCGTTATATGAATCATAAATATTGAATTCAAGGTGCCTTTGCAGTTGGGATGTTAAAAACTGGCGCCATTGGCATGAATTATTTAGCAGCGGTAGATTGACCAGCTTTGCTGAATATTTCTTGCAGGTTGGTAACAGAACCAGTGTAGCTACCACCAAGACCTGCGAAGGTCTGTTGACCTACAGCCAAGTTCTTCTGTGAGAAAGTGTTACCTGCATCTGATGTAAATCCACCAACGTCGCCTAAAGTAATCGCCAAACCACCTGCAACAGTATCAAGTTCATCGGTTGATAGTTCAACTGCATTAATTTCGGTATTCATTGTCTTAACTCCGTTAATATAATCGTTGTATTTGTTAGAAGCAGCGTTGCTTCTAGCTTCTGTGTAAATAATATGAATTTCGGTTAGTTGAATACATCGGAAGAAAGTTTGGATTGAGATTGATTATTTCTCCACCTATTCATGGTCGTACCTTAGTTGGAGAAATTCGAGAAAAGCATTATTATATAGGTGCCAACATCTTCGGCAGCTTTGATTAAATACACTATTACAGTTGATAGTATTAATGATGCAGGGGATGATGTGATTGGGAAGGCACCTGCAAGCTACAACACCACCACAAGGAAGCACGCTTAATGATAGATAAGAAACGTAGTGATTCGTTTAATGAAGTAGCAGAAATATATGATGAGGCGCGTCCAGGCTATCCACCTGAATTAATTGAAGACGTAATAAAATTAGCTAACCTTAAAAACACAGCAACAATTTTGGATGTCGGCACCGGAACTGGAAAAGGGACACTACCATTCGCCGAAGAAGGTTACACCATACATTGTATAGAACCAGGTGAGAAGCTTGTTGCAGTGGCAAGTAACAATCTACGCTCATATCCTAAAGTTACATTCGATACAACAACTTTTGAGGAGTGGGATTTAAAAGCAGGCGCCTATGATTTGATAATATCCGCCCAAGCTTTCCACTGGGTCAACCGGGATATTGGATATCCCAAAGCAGCAAAAGCATTAAAAGAGAATGGTTATATTGCACTGTTCTGGAACTTTTCTCCGGTGCCGGACACACCAGTATTTAATGCACTTAACGAAGCTTTTCAAAAGTATGTACCATCGATGGTATATAACCCTCCCTCAATACCTTCACTTGTAGAGAAACGAGAAAAATGGATAGTTGATAGCAAGTTTTTTAAAAATTTAATAATCAAGGAGTATCCTTGGGCTATTAATTATAAAACAGAGAAATACTTAAACCTTCTAAAAACGCAAACTACTTATCAAGCATTTAGTGAGAATGAAAAGCAGAGTTTATCTAATATTGTTGCAGAAATATTAAATGCTAATGGTGGATATGTGACCAAACCTTATTTATCCGTTTTGTTCCTTGCCCAAAAAATTTAAAGTTGCTTTTATCTTTTAATACCGATGTAAAACAGGCACCATTTTCTGGTAAGGTGTGATTGCTCTAAAAACGGAATATTTGATGACAAACTTTAAACAAACACCCAATTGGCAACCAATCAGTATGTTGCCCGTTATCGCTCATCTGATTGACGATGGTATAATTGATACCCAGCAACAGCTGTCTACCTTGGTAGAAGCTTAAGGTAAACCATATGCTTTGGATGACTACACGGTAGAAAAGGTAGTAAAAGTATATACAGAGCAGAAAGAATTCTTAAATCTTTACACATAACAATTAAAGAAATGGAAGCTCTCATCACCCTCGGTTAGCCAAAATCAGGAAATTGAGAGATTGGAGAAACAGCTTATTAAATTTCGTGAATTGAATACAAAGATTTTGGGTTTAGTTGACGAACTTAAAGAACAGACTATTGAAAAATTGTTCGCCAAGTCTGATGAAGAAATTGGGCTAGAAGCATTATTGGGTAAACTAAAATACTAACGCTAACGATTTTTACATAAAGATAGGCACCTCATTGTTGGTTCAAACCAAATGTTAAAATATAGGCACCAAAACACTACCATTATTTTATAAGTTCGAGCAAACCAGACATATCTAATACTTTTTCACTCCAAGCCGCACTAATTTCGGTAACTTTCAAAAGTTCGGCTTCATTATTGGTGATAGTTGACCAATTATGGCGCGCTTGAAGTAATTGTTTTTGAAGTTCGCTTAATTCTGGAATAAAACTTTCTTTTTGTAATAGAGATACATAGAGTATACTTTCATCGAGGACAACCAAAGCTACCTCACGGTTTGCTTGGCCAGCAAGTGCCCATGATTTAAAGCGTGATAAGGACGATGCAAGCTCGCCTAGCTGTCGTTGACGACTGATTCGTAAAAATGATTTTTCGACTTTAGTCCAATCTGGCATTACATTTCTCCTAGTAACCTAGTAGTAATTTGGGTTATTCTCTCTCTTAGCTCTGGCGCCTGCTAATATAAAATATATTAGCTAAACTCGTTAAATGTTAGATAATGTAAATCAACCTGGTGAATACGACGTAGTTCTTGGAAACAAAGAGGTCAATACATTCGGCGCCGTACTGGGAGGAATACAAGGAGTAAAGCACCGATTAACTTCTGAAGTTGTTGAACATCGAATAGCGGCTTTGAATGAAGCGCTTAAATATGAACATGAAGGATTAAATTTTATTATAAAAGCTCTGGATGACCCAGATAAGTTAGTAAGAGTTCATGCATATGAGCTTCTGAAGAAAATAGAGGCACTAGAAATTAAAATTATATTAGATGAATTTCGTAAGAAATATTACTTAATTCGCTTCGATGGTATATACAAATGCCATCAAAGTAATTACTATATTCATAATATTTATAATAGTTATATTAGATTTTATCCTGATGGAACAGTTATAGGTGTGGATTCAACAAGTGATGCTATGCAAATATCAAAATGGTTTAACAAAGAATCTAACAATAGTAAGTTGGACATTGGTACTTACAAAGTTGAAAATAATACAATTGAATTTTCATTATCTTGTCCTTCTAATGATATAGGAATAGATTATCTCGGAGAAATTAATACTGATGGCAACACTATTCATCTTGAATGGTTTCACTTTGCTGGGAATGCTAGTTACACGGTATACGAAACATATTTTTTCTTTCAACTACCGTCCGTCGAGGCGCCAGCTTCCTCATCCTTAACTTTTTCCCAAACTTTACCGTAATCTTTGTACAGCATTACAGTAGTAAACACTTCTGGAAAATCATCCCACTGACAACGAACACCTTTATTAGTCATGCGAATACATGTACCATAATACTTTTTATCGTCATCGAGATAACGCCAAACTCTATCATTAATTTTTATTGATGGGTGTTTAGGCATAATCAATGTAGTTGTTATGACTGCTGCAATGTGTCACCATAGAAGCATATCAAAATATGTAGGCGCCTGATTCAAAATATTACGTACAAAGAAGGGATGTATTTTAACTATCATATTCATCGGATGTCAGTGATTCTAAAATATCACGAGGTGTTTGTGAATTTATCATAAGATTTGTATGAAAAGAATAGTTATTTTTGTTGGCTAAAGCTCGAATAATGTGTATGGGTGTTTTCTTATTATAAGCCATTTTTGTTAAGACTGACCCAGATTTATCTTTTAATAAAATTTCTAAAATCTTGATACTAACATTTGGATTGGCTGCAATCGTTTCTCTAATACGCTTAGGCTTACTTTTTGCTAACATTTTTAAAATTGCTTCCGGCGTATTTATATTACTAGCAACACCAATACGAACGTCAACATATTTATCTTGTGCTAATAGTGATAAAGCATTCTTTGGTGTATTAAAGTTTTTAGCGGTTGCTTCGCGTACTTCCTTATGTTCGTCAAATGCTAATTTTTCTAAAATATAACCAGGTGTATATTCGTTTATAGCAACATAAGTTCTCACACGTGGATTATCATCTTTTGCACATACTTCCAATAAAAATGCTGATTTTATTTTCAAAGCAGCACGTTGACGAATTGATATATTCTCGTTATATACACCCCATTCTTGAAAAAATAATGGTGCATCATCCATCCCAAAAACTTTATAACTATCTGGGTAAGCATTATAAATCTCCTCAAGAAAACTAGGGTTTTCCAACAGTATTAAACTCAAAGCAATATTGTTTAGTACTTCAATAGGACAACATTCAAAGTCAAATAATTCTTTTAATATATCCGGTAATGTATTGGGGTTTTTAGCAACAGAGCGCAGAATACTTTTTGACTTCTCATACTGGGGTGGCATTGTTTCCGAGTATGGGTAAGCATCATAAAGAGAGAGCAACATTGCTGATTTTTCTTTTAATGCTAACTCTCGAAGAACTTCTGCGGGTGTGTTCTCATCTAATGCCACTTCCATGTTGTTACTCAAACTAACGGCGCCTTTCCTGGATAATGATACACGAACTGGCGCCTGTAATCGTAAACACTCAGATAATTAAGTCCCTAGGTAATTGAATTACAGGTGTCTATTTTCCACTTATACTTACATATAGTTTTATATTCATGTGTATATGCTTGCAGGCACCGCACTACGCAGAACATCTACTGGTTATGAGTTTTCATCGGAATACGCACTTGAAGAGTTTGTTTGGAGCAACTTAGAACATTTGTTTAAACTTAAACCTGTTGCACGCCAACATCCAGCAAAGGGGGAATTCTGCGACATCCTCGCTGTACACAATAAACAGCTATCAATACTCGAACTGAAAAACACCGAAGATAGGTATATTGTCCAGCAACTAACACGTTACTACGATAATTTACTCGATACTAAACCGTTTACAGAACAGATAGATTACAATTTACCAGTAAAATTAATAGCCTTGGCGCCGACTTTTCACCGTCATAATTATATCGACAGCAAGTACTGTAAACTAGATATAGATTTCATACAAGTCGCTGTAGTTCAGAAATTACAAGACTTTTACTTGCAGCTTATAAATGTAGATACTAACGTTACTACCGAAATTCAAATTCCTTATCAAGAGATTGATATTAACAGTACGTGTAGTAATGTTGAGGCGCCACCACAGTTATTGTTGAATTGGTTGGGTGCCTGCGGTAAGGACGAACAAATCGCAATATTAAAGATGCGAGAGAAGATATTGAGTTTTGACGCGCGCATTACCGAAGAAATAGAGGGTAAAAATACAATTAAATATAAAGGTAAAAATAAACCAGTAGCAGAAATCTATTATTACAAGACTAAAAGTAAACCAATTATTTTCTTGTGGTTGCCCACACCTTCATCATGCTTACTCGACCGTAAACAGTTAATGGGGAGAATAAGGTTATGGACTGATGGAGATAAAGTTACCGACGTAGGTCACGTAACAGAAGGTATGGGAAAAATGCGGTTAGAGTCAGAATGGCAAAGTATGGCGCCTGGAAAAAGACCTGGTAATTATTACCATCAAAAATATTCACCATTCCATGCTGGTGTTTATAATAACATTTGGCAGAAAAATGATTGGGATACTATTTCCTTGGAGTTGTTAGTTAATTTAGCCCTTGAAAAATGGCTTACAAGAATATAAGCCTGTTTATGGCAACTTTGTATGTATAACGAATGATAAGCGGTAGATTATTTGGTGAGTGAGCCAGCGGTGATCTGCGTTGCCACGTCTCGGTTTCCGGAGCCAGCGTCGTGGGCGGGTTTCCCGACTTGAGACGACTGGCGTTGCGTGGCAAATGCCGCGTTCCCGGAGGGTGTCGGTTTCCGTCCTGTTGGACTCACAAACCTTTATGGCGCCTTCATAGATATAGCCACAACGTAACGGTTCATTATTTAAGCAGTTGTGGGTGCCCGATAATTACACTCATGCTGTATATGTATATAGTTTGTGTTGTTCATACTAGTATTAATTTTTACTTTAAAATAGAGGCATCCGCCGTATATACTCCTAGATTCGTATGTGAGTCCGGCGTATAATAAGCGTACTTAATAAATTGCTTCTTGGTATGGTGCAACCTTGAAGGCGCCAATTTTAAATACAATTTGGATAAAACAAGCATGAAATCAACATTTTTAAATGCAGCTTTTACATGTAATGTAGTCGTTGGTAGTTTTTTAATTAGCAGTTTAACGCAAGCACAAACATCAGTTATACATGAATTCAAGCTTGCTTCAACACAAAATACTTCTCAAATTGTAGAAGATAACGATATTAAATTCCAACTACAAGGATGTCAAAGGGGATTCAAAATCGTAAACTGCTCTATACTAATTACAAATTTATCTGATAAAAATGAAATTTTACATGCTGGTAATTCTTATAGCAGAGAGAACTCTCGTGTTTTTGACTCTTCAGGGAAAGAGTATGTATCGAAGCAAATACAACTAGATAATAGAAAAGATAGGATGTTCGCCCGAATTAATATAATTAAGGACGTACCAATCAAGGCTATATTGAGTTTTGAAATTCCCCCAAATATCCAGAGCGCTAGTACAATTGAGTTAAGTTACTGGGTAAATCGAAGACTCAAAAAGCACAAGGTAAATTTTTATAACGTTAACTTTACTAACTCCACTTCAAGCAGTATGTAACATGCAACTTGGTGTTCAGGCGCCATATATGTAAATGTCTTAACACTTGAACGTCTAAATATTGATAGCAGGTGCCTGTTCCTCTTGACGTTTAATACGTAGTTATAAAAATAGTACCCTGTTGTGTACCAAGCAAAGCACGTAATCCTATGTCGGCGCCGTGATGAATTACTTAGATAACAATTTACACGGAAAAAATATTATGACATCATTTAATGCAACCACCGCTCAACTTCAAAAACCTGTTCTTAAAGAGGGTTCCAAAGGCGAAGCAGTTAAGGAATTACAAAGACTTTTACTAAAATACGACGTTTATATCGGTACTCCGGATGCATGTTCTCCCGTAGGGGAAGAAGTGGTTGACGGTATATTCGGCGCCAGAACCACAGCCGCAGTCAAAACGTTTCAAGCGCGGATGTTCTTAACACAAGACGGTATCGTTGGTGATAGAACCTGGCGCTCATTGTTCAAAGGTGCCCCTGTGGATATGCCCACTCTCAAAAAAGGCAGCAAAGGAGATTTGGTTAAGCGCATTCAAGAAAGACTAACAGTTGCAGGCTATGAAGTTGGTAAAATTGATGGCGATTTTGGCAGCAGTCTGGAAAAAGCTGTAAGACAGTTACAGAAAAACACTGGTTTGCCTGTTGATGGCGTAATTAACGACCGCACTTGGTTCGAGTTAAGCAAGCTGAATACAAACTTCTGTTAAATGATTACTTGTATTATAATGTAGTATAATTATTAGGGTGCATTTGTCGTCACAGATGCACCCTAATTATATGTTCTGATAAGCTAGTGCTTCTAGCATCTGACATGACAAGAGAATTTTTATCATTGGGTTTTAGATGTAATATTAAATCGGTATAGCCGTTTACTCTTGGTTGGGCGCCTGTTTCTCCTGTTCCCAACTTTGATTTGTTGTATCCAGCTTCGGATACCAATCGTAGCGAAAGCTTTGTATGCTAATTTGGGTAGGCGCCTATATAGATAAAGTGTTTGTTTTAATTCTAGTTACTATTGGCAACGTATCTTGGTAAAATTCAATAATCATTAATAAAAAAATCTACTTGATTAAAAGATAAATAATATACAAGTACCAATGGGAGACGGTGTAATGGTTGAAGTTCTTAACACGGAAGAAAATGTAGAGGGAAAGTCTGAATTTTATCCCGAAGATTCACGCATAATTGAAGCAAATGTTATGTGGTTTGCTTACTAATTGCGGTTTTAAAAATCCGCTTGTACCTGGAGATAAAATAACTGCATACCTGGCGCCGACTTTTAGAACAGATAATTTGCTAGACCGTGAAGTTAGAGAGCATGATATAAAGTTTATTGTAGTACAACTAGCTAGTTATATAATTACTACTGAAAATGAAATATTAATTATAAAAATGAAATTTATTGAATCGGTTTCATCAGAAATAGAAATAGATAGATTTTTATTTAGTTGTCAATGCGATGTACTAGAGGTTGTGATTGTCCCAGTAGAGTTAAATATACAATCAACGAATAATTTACTAAAGGGTGACACTAAATTTAAATTAGAAATAAAAGCCCTCTTTAAGTATTATGATTTTAAAGAAAAAGAAAACATAATTGCTTATATTGATGTGATTGAAATCGAATAAAAGGTAAGCGTTACATGTTAATAATTCAAGACAAAATTGAATCAAGAACATATTATAAGGTGCCTGTTAAATAGTTGATTAATAAATATTAACGGCCAGGACATGCAGATGCTACAACGCGCGCATTTGCTGTAGTTACTGGCGCCATTGCCACAAGTTCCATACTGCCATCTACGTTCTTAACCCAACCTTGCGCCTCAACTATAGTGTTCTGCGCTTTGCTAGGGGCTATGTTTAATACATTGATATTACTACTATCTAAAGTTGCCAGCTTAGTATTATTAGTTGTACCAGGTAAAGCTTCAAGAGGGCTGGGTGGTAAACTGCCGCGTCCTGTGATGGTGAACTCTCCTAATGGCTTGGCACCGGGTTCTCTTGGACATATTTGAGCGACTCTACGTGTAGCATCAACAACTTCTTCTGGTAGTTCGATTAATCCTTGTTCTGGTTCAACATCGGGTTCTGTAATAGATATTTCTCCTTGAACACCACGGTCAGAACTTGCGGTAATATCGCTTGTTTGTGGAGATTCAGTTGCGCGCGGTTCTATACCGAAAATACCTTGCGCGCGGATATTTACGTTACCACCTTTACCTGTAAAAGCATTTGCTGTTATATCGCTGTTTTCGTTGGGGACAGCGACGATAAAACGGGAATCAATATCAATGTTACCTCCATCACCACCAACTTGTTCTGTACCTGCGTTTGTTGAGATTTGGGCGCCTCTCCTTAGTAAGAGTAAATTACTGTTCAGGTTGATGTTACCACCATTACCCGATGCAGAATTAGCTTCAAGTTTACCTTGATTATCTAAAATAATATTAGGGGAGTTGATTTCAATATCACCTGTGGTTCCTGCTCCTGTGGAAGTAACGAAAAAGCCAGCGTTGCTGTTATCGTAATTAAGGTCATTGCTGCTGATAAGTATTTTGTCAGTCGCGTTAATTGTAATTTTACCCGCACGTCCATTGTTTGAGGTGGTAGTGATAAGTTGCCCACCAGTAAGTGTTTCAAACACATTCGTATTTACAGTGATGTCACCACCCTTGTTGTTATTTTCGGTGCGCGCGTCTAATTTGGCGCCGTTTCGTAAGTAAAAGGAATTTGCATCAATGGTAATATTACCTCCATTGCCTTGTGTACCTGTTTCCACCAAGCTACCAATTGCGGTTCCAAAACCAGAAATTTCAACAGCATTAGTGACTTTAATACTCACATTACCTGCTGAACCTTGTCCTGCCCCTTGGGTATTAGAGGCACCAAAAGTAATGGTTTGGAGTTGGGCACCATCAGTTAGTGAAAACATTGCAGCATTAATATCGATATTGCCACCCTTACCCACACCTCCTGCTTGAACTGTGGTGAGAATGCTACCACCTACAAGGGAAACAGCATTTTTTGCACGTACTATCACATTTCCCGCGTTTCCTTGTCCAGATGTTGAGGTCGTAAGTTGAATTTTATCTCGTAGTAAAAACGAGTCAGCATCAATAGTAATGTTACCACCCTTACCCACACCTCCAGCTTCTACACCACTAAAAATTGCGCTAGTATTTGTGTCTTTTGTTCCCAATAATGTCACTGCACCTGTCACTTCAACATCAATATTTCCCGCATTCCCCTGCCCACGAGTTGAGGCACTAAGTTTTGCATTATCTCGTAATGAGAAAGAAGCAGAATTGATAGTAATATTACCTCCATTGCCGATTGTCCCTGCTGCTGTGGAACTAGTAATTTGACTGGAAAAACCGTTTTTCTCTCCAGCAATATCGACATCACCAGTTACTCGAACATTAATATTACCAGCATTACCCTGTCCAGCGGGTTGGGTATCAGATGCTTCACGAGTAAAAGTTAGTAGTTGGGCACCCGAAAGTAGTGATAATGAAGAAGCATTTATGTCAATATTGCCGCCGTCACCTACACCTCCTGCTTCCACCGTGCTGAAAATGTTGCCGTCTACAAGGGAGACATCATTTTTCGCTCGCACTGTTACATTCCCTGCATTCCCCCGTCCAAAACTTGAAGCCGCAATTCCACCGGCGCCCGAACGAAACTTTAAGGAACCAGTATCAATGGTAATATTACCCGCATTACCTATTGTACCTGTTTCTACTCTGCTATCAATAGCACTCTTGGATGTATCTTTTTCGCCAGCGATCTCAACAACACCTGTAACTCTTATATTCACATTCCCCGCATCACCCCTACCTGCCCTTTGAGTATCAGATGCACCACGAGTACCAGTTCCTAGTTGAGCACCGTCAGTCAAGGAAAGGGTGGTGCCATTAATGTTGATATCACCACCCTTTCCCACACCCCCTGCCTCTACTATGCTGAAGATAGTAGTTGGTTGACCAGCAAGGGAAATACTATCTGATGCAGTTATCGTCACATTGCCTGCATTCCCAATTCCATAAGTTGAGGCTTCAAGTGTGGCGCCATCTCGTAAGTTCAAAGAACCAGCATCAATGGTTATATTACCCGCATTCCCTTCTGTTTCTGTTTTCACATCGCTGGAAATCTTACTATAAAAACCATTTTTCTGCCCAGCAATATCAACAGTTCCAGAAACTTTTACATTTACATTGCCTGCCGAACCCTTACCAGCAGGTTGTGTACCATCTGCACCACGAGTAATTGTTAATAATTGGGCACCGTCAGTTAAAGAAAGGGTGGCGCCATTAATATTGATATCACCACCCTTTCCCACACCCCCTGCCTCTACTGTGCTGAAGATAGTAGTTGGTTGACCAGCAAGGGAAATACTATCTGATGCAGTTATTGTCACATTACCTGCATTCCCAATTCCATAAGTTGAGGCTGATAGATTAGCACCATCTCTTAACTTCAAGGAACCAGTATCAATGGTTATATTGCCTGCCGAACCTTCTGTTCCTATACCCACATTGCTGAGAATCCCACTATTGAAACCATTTTTCTGCCCAGCAATATCAACAGTTCCAGAAACTTTCACATTTACATTGCCTGCCGAACCCTTACCAGCAGGTTGTGTACCATCTGCACCACGAGTAATTGTTAATAATTGGGCACCGTCAGTTAAAGAAAGGGTGGCGCCATTAATATTGATATCACCACCCTTTCCTACACCCCCTGCTTCTATTGTGCTGAAGATATAACTACTACCAGCAAGGGAAATACTATCTGATGCAGTTACCGTCACATTCCCTGCATTCCCTTTTCCATAAGTTGAGGCTTCAAGTGTGGCGCCATCTTCTAACTTCAAGGAACCAGCATTAATGGTTATATTTCCTCCATGCCCTTTTGAATCTATACGCACTAAATTTCTAACTTGACTTCCAGAACCAGCAATTTTAATTTCTCCAATGGCACTCAGGGTAATGTCTCCTGCAATGGTTTCAGGCGCCCCCAAACTTTGACCAATACCAGCAGAAAGGATACTTCCACTCAAAATATCGATATTCGAGGCATTAATTGTTAGATAACCCCCACCAGCACCAGCACCAGTCACAAATGCACCTGCTGTATTGTTAAGCGTAACCGTTGCACGAGTCACATTATCAGGAAATTCTAGCCTTAAATCACTTCCATTTAAGCTCATATTTACATTTCCTTTGGACACCAATCCTCCTAATTCAACTCTCCCACCAAAAGCATTTAGTTGACCGCCATCCATGATGACATTACCACCCACCAGCAGCAAACTTTTGCCATCTGGTACACGTAAGCCAGTTGCTTTAAAGTCTGCTAAGGCAATACCCGCAGGCGCCACCGAATTATTTACAATAGCCGCATTAGGATTAATCTGATTAAAAAACAATGCCGAAGGATTAATAGTCAATAAACCAGGCGCCTCTGGATTCGTCGCACTAAAATTACCTTGATTACCAAATTGCACACCATTCGCTGTTGTCCCAACAAACGAACCTCCTATATCAAGGCGCGCATTTTGACCAAATAAGATACCATTGGGGTTAATCAAAAATAGATTGGCGCCACCATCAACACCCAACGTCCCCAAAATATTAGACGCATTATTACCTGTAACGCGCGTTAATATATTTACTACTCCTACGGGATTGGCAAAATATACGCCTTGTCCATCTTTGATATTAAACTCACTAAAACTATGAAAAAGATTATTACCACGTTGGGCACCACCATTAATCAAATCAGCAGAGGCACCATTAATTAATACATTTGGTGTCAGTTTAGAAGCTTCCGTCCCTAAAGTCTTATCAGGTGTGATTTGTGCATGAACTGAAGTACTACCAAGCGAGAGAAAGGCACATAGCAGAAGCGAGTGTACTAAGCCCTGGTTCTTATTCATCGCACTTTACCCCAGATAATAATGATAATCCTGCGTTTGTTATTAGATTTATACTTATCAGTATTTTTGCTTAGAATGAATTTATGCAATTTTTTCTTAAGGAATTAACTGGCGCCACTCGCTACGCTCAAATTAAAAGTTCAAAATTCATTCATGTCCCAAACCTTTGAAAATTCAAAATTAAAGAGGCAATTTAATACATCTAAATCTACACAAAGTTATAGTACATTCAAATTCATTCTTGCAATTTTGAACTTTGGTGCGATTCGTTGGTAGTTGAATCACGGTAGCTTAGAAATTAAAGCATGAAGATTGGAGTACTGACTTACTAAAGGTGGCTACGACGCACAACCCGAACAATAGTACTGAATTGAATTTTGATTAATTATCTCTATGATTATATACATGAGTGATGAAGATAATCTTCAACGGCAGAAACTACAGCGCGCTTGGGTGTGGTGTTTTGGTGCCTGACCGTGTAAACTTTAATATTAAATTGTTAACCGAAAAATGGAAGTAAATAAATTTGTTCCGGGTAAGTTTGATATCAGAGATGAGGATGAAACAGGTTCTATCCTCATAGTAGCTGACTTGGCTCCAGAAGAAGAGTTTATTGAAAATCTCAAATACTGGGCATTAGAAACCGATAAATACAACAATCTTTACCTTAGAACTTTTCGATTTTTATATACATAATAAAAAAAATTATGCTTTATCTCAAGATATAGAGCGTAGCCAGTTTGAATCGATTATTCAAACGCATATTAATGATGCTATGCGGTTGGTTGATAAAGTTTTGCATGATGCCCGTCTTCAAACATCACAAATTAATCAGATTTTATTAATTGGTGGAACATCCCGTATTCCGCTGCTAATCAATGAGATGCATAAAACTTTTGGAGTCACTAAAGTGGTTCAGATTCCAAATGCGGATACAGTTATTGCTGAAGGAGCAGCAATTATTTCTTACTATAATTGGCAACCTTATTTAGTACAATCTATTGGTATTCAGCTTGCTGATGAAAGTTTTTATACTGTATTTGATAGCGGTACTATCCTTAAACCTGATGCGGCTCAGAAAGAAGTTGTCTTCTTTTGTACTGATAATCGAGAAGGTGAAGGTCGGTTAATTATTACAGAAAAGTTGAGTAACCAAGAGCATAAAGTTAAAGAAATTATCAATGTGCCAATATCCAAAGTACTACAAAAAATATACAAAGAAAGAGTTATAGCTAACTTTACAGTAGATAAAGATGTTATATTGAGAATTAGCGCAAAGGGGTCTGTAAAGGACAAGCCTATTTATACTGACATTCACGACTTATGCTATGGCTTGCGATTTGCTTAATTTATTTAGGTAATAATATGAAAAAAAATCAAATCTAAAACTTAAATCAAATCTGATGGTCGAAACTGTTGATGGTGTTGAGGTAAAAAATGCAAGAGAGCAAATTCGTTACTTTCCAGGCGATTTTGCAGCAGAAATAGAGCCTCTCCGCATGAAAGATACTCGCATTAGAGAAAAGTATTTTACTCATCAACAAATTATAGAATATCAGCAAACTATAGTGTGTTATACTTGTAAAAAGCCCTGTGCGGGAACTTGTAGGAAATCAAAGTAAGACAGCTAAGGCATTTATCTCAATATTTAAGCAATTT
Source organism: Calothrix sp. NIES-4105 (assembly GCF_002368415.1). Taxonomy (GTDB): domain Bacteria; phylum Cyanobacteriota; class Cyanobacteriia; order Cyanobacteriales; family Nostocaceae; genus Dulcicalothrix. The sequence goes on along the minus strand of NZ_AP018291.1, from coordinate 365,645 downwards.
TTTTATTACATGAACGCAGGAGTTAACCAATCCTGGTCATTATAAACACTACCAGACCATGCGAATGTGTTGAGGTGCCAATAGGTTACGTTTTCTTTCACTCCACTCGTGTGTTGGAGAAATCACCTGCTCACTATCAACAGCAGGGTTGGTTTCTTTAGTTGCCACCCAATGGACTGTTGCGAGTAATTCTATTCCATATAGTATTTTACTTGATGACGGTACTGTAACAAGCTATGTTAGTGTTAAATTTGGCTCTTCCGTACTTAACGTGCTAAAATGTTAAGATAATTATCTTATATTTCATTAAAATCAGTTATGAAGAGAGTTTTGAGCGAGTTGTTAAATTTACCTGACGTAGTAGTAGAATCCAGTCTACAAGAGGGTAAAACCTTAATTTTATCAGTAACTAAAAAGACTAAAAGTGCGGTATGCCCACAGTGCGGTAAAAAGTCACACCATTTACACCAAAATCAAAATTACTTAATTAAAGATTTACCGATGGGAGATAAAGAAGTAATACTAAACATAAATAGACGAAGATTTAAGTGTAAAACATGTCGTAAAACATTTAACGAAGAATTAGATTTTGTAGGAGTAAGAAAAAAATATACGCATCGTTATGCGGAAAATATTATTAAACAACTTATTAATATTGATGTAAGTAATGTAGCAAAAAATAATGGATTAAGTGAAGAAGAAGTTTATTCAATGCTTGAAGATATAATTAAAAATATTTTACCAATAAATGTTAGTAGTTTGAGAAGGTTAGGAATAGATGAAATAAGTTTAGTTAAAGGTCAAGGTAAATTTATTGTGGTGCTCGTAGATATAGATTCAGGAAAATTAATAGGATTAGCAAAAGAGAGGAAACAAATTATAATAGAAAACTTGATGACAACGTGGGGAGAAAAAGTTTTAGAACAAATAGAAGAAGTAAGTATGGATCTGACCGGAAATTATAAAAATTTAGTTGAGAAGATATGCCCAAACGCTGTTATTACAGTGGATAGGTTCCATGTTACCAAATTAATACACGAAGAGTTAAACCAAGCCAGAATAGCAGAAAAAAAAGTAGCTTTGGAATTAAATATTGAATCGAGAGAAAAAGTATTTGATAGTTTAAAAGGTAATAAATATACAATTTTAAAAGCGGAAGATAAGCTGACTGATAAACAAAAAATAAAATTAGATATAATTAGATAAGCATCTCCTTTAATAGCAAAGTCTGCCGGGGGAAGCTTCCCCCGGCGAGCTTTGCAGCAACAATGCATTCATTGAAAGAAGAATTCCGCAATTTATTTGATACAAGTGAAGACCCAGGAACAGGAATATTAGGGCTACTCGATTGGTTAGAAAAAGCGCTCACCTTATTATCAAAAAAGCGTTAATACAATTAAACGATAGTTTGGAGAAGTAGCAGGATATTTTGACAACAAAACTACTAATGGTGTTGTAGAAGAAATTAATAATAAATTGAAGCTAATAAAAAGAAGTGGATTTGGCTTTAAAAACTTCCGTAATTTTGAAATTATAGCTTTACTTTCTTGGCACTATAATATTAATTTAGCACGTTAAGTACGGAAGAGCCGCTTTTGCACCTGAATTTACCTATCTGTGGTATAGCAAACGGGACTGGCGCCTCCGGGTCTAGAGTAAGAAGAACGGCCACCACAGCTACCACCTCTTCTATCTAAATCGTAGGGGCATTCACATCCTTGTCCTTGCCTTGCTGCACGAATTGGCATAGGAGTAGGAGGAGTAGTAGTTGATGCAGTATTAGCACTACATGGCTTTGATTCTCTAGCATTCTTCCAGGAATTAGAAGGATTCCAAACACCTAAACCTTCACTTCTAGCTGCTCGTTCTGCACTCAAAAATGAATTTCGAGAACCAGCACAGTTACTAAGATATTTACAGAATAAAACAGCGTGACCTTCTCTAACCAATTGTAAATTTACACTTGTATCACCTTGATATATTTCCGCAACCAGGCGCCCACTTTTATCTCTTCCTTGTGGGCTTGCCTTGACATTAATAGTTTGACCTACCGGGGCAAGTTGAGATAACCTTTGAGTAGCTTGCTTATCGAATGGTGCTTGCCCAATTTCGGGTGTGTCAATGCAAGACAATCGGATTTTTTCAATACGATTTCCAATCTTTGCTAATAAGGTATCGCCATCTTGAATTTTAGTCACGACGGCTTGTTGCAACTGATTATTCTTAGCTTGTACTAAATCCGAAGTGGTGACGACTAAAATAAATCCAAGGATTATGCAAGATATAATAGCAAAACGTTTGACAATATTTTTCATAATTCAATGTATATTTAAATAATTTTTAAGAGTATTACATTTATAAGTTATCAGTTAAATAACCAATGACTAACCATTATTGAATATATTTTATATTATCAACATCAGAAAATTTACTTAATGAATCAACATGCAAAGAATGATAAAAAATCTTAATTCAGTAAATCTATCATTAAAAAGCAACTGTTACACTTTGGCTTAAGCAGAAAAACATATATCACTGCCAAAATAAAAATTATGTGCTAAAAAAATGCATATTTTGGTAAGTGTAATATGGAAAAGTATATATTTTGTGCCCTATTTTTAATAGCGTCGGGCTGTTCGTTCCCACAAACGACAACAACACCAACCATTACTCAAGAAGCAGTTACACCATCTTCAACTCCTACTCAAACTGAGGCGCCAGCTATCAAAGTAACCAAATCTACTCCAAAATTGGCGCCAACTACCGAAGCTACCAAACTTATACCCACGGAGGCGCCAACAACCGAAGTAGCGATTGAATCTACTCCAAAATTGGCGCCAACTGCTGAAGCTGTCGAGCCAAATATCACATCAACTCAACAGGCAACACTTGTTTCCGAACAATCTGGCGAACGTATCAATGTTCGGGATGGCGCCTCGGTTAAAACATATGCTCGCCACTATGGGCTATCAGGAGATAAAGTTGAAGTATTTGATCAAAAGCAAGATGAGAACGGCGCCACTTGGTATCGAGTCAGGTTTGTACAATCAGGAGCGAGAGGCTGGGTACACAACAAGTTTGTTGCATTAGAAAGCGAATCGTCGGCACCTATTTCAGAAATTCCAGCAACTTTGCAAACTCCACAAATAGTAAGCTACCAGCCTATTCGAGAGTCGATATCGGGCAGTTGTGAATGCCCGTATGATACAGATAGGCGTGGTCGAAGATGTGGTGGTCGTTCAGCATACTCACGACCAGGCGGTTCGGCGCCTGCTTGTTATGTTGGTGAGCAGTAATTTGTCGTTGAAACTAAATTTGGTATTGATTTGGGGAACTCTAATATAAGTAAATAACTTATATATATGAGATTCCTTGAATTATTTAAACCCAAACCAGCACATTCAACAATTGAAAGTTACGGACAGATAAGCAGTGGCGCCGAACCACAGCAAATTCAATCAACAATGGAATGGCTGTTTGCAAGCTTAATGGCTGCTGGCTATTCTGGAAATTCGCATGTTATTTGGTACAACGATGCCAAACCTGACACTGGTGTAGAAAAGCTAGTAAAAAAGCTTATACGTAATTCGGAACCAGTTTTCCTGTATCGTTGTGGTGGAAAAGTACAATCACCACCACATGGTTTCTACTGGCGAATGATGAACGAACATCCGTCTATGAGGATTTATCAGTTGGAATTGAAAGATTCTCATTAAGCGCAGGCGCCCAAACAACTGCGAGCATGAAGACTCGTAAGCTGGTAGTAAAGGTAATAAATCTTTTAAACACGCTAATCTAGTACATACATGTGTTTTAATTTACGATGCATGACTAAAACCATAATTGATCAGGTTATCAGCATTAACAGTTATGTATTAATAGTTTTTTATACAAGCGCCCACAGTTGGCAGTTTAGGGTAATAAGTCCTCTTGGGAGTATATATGGTGAGCGCAAGACTTATTACTCAGCGCAAGCAGCGGAAAGCGCTGGGCGAAATTGGTTAAAACAAGTGTAAAAGTTGGCGCGCGTTGTTGTGGCGTTCTTCGTCTTTACAATATTAAAACGATTTCAATAACCCATTGCTGAATTTTTCGTTTTAACAAACTTTTTCAACTTGATACGCCCTATAAGTCGCCATGTATTAAATTTGTGAATTTGCATGGGAAATTGGCAGTAAGGAGGATTTCCCAAGCAGGTGCCAATTCCTCCATTGCCACATTTATCCTCCCCAAAGACCAAGTAAAAAATTACGCAGATGGGTAAAGAAATTCATTATATCTGTGTGATATCTAATGACAAACCCCGTCAGGGTAAGGACAAAAGCGATTATTGGCTGCCAGAATTTGCACATCTGTCGTACCCGCCATAGCAATGATTTGCGGATACTTGGTCTTTGGAAACTGTCATTCTGTTTCATAATTCAATAGCTAATATTACAACATGCCTGGGCATATCCAGGCTTACTTCTATGTTTCCACCCGTAAAAGCGAGAACAATTTTGTTGTTCCCAACTTGACATGCCATTGAAGTTATCCCCTGAATTGATGTAAAATAATCCAAAAAATCAATTAGGTTACGTCTTAACTTACCCGCTTGTTTGAGTGGCGACTCTGGCTACGGAGTTTTACCGTCAAAAAAGTAAGCGTGCGTTGCAATATGCCCACTATCGTGTAAAAATTCAATAAAAAACCGGTGCCGATTACGGTGCCGGATTGATTGTGATTACTTTTTATGTGTGATTGTTAAGTGCTTTTACACCATTCCAATTAGTAAACTGAGACAGATGGTATCTACGAATGGTTATTGTTATCGCGCCAAGTCTCCGTTGGTAAGGCGTAATCATTTGCTGCGGCTTTATTCCAGCTATCGCGTTTGGAAACATCGTCGATGCCAGCTTCAATATCCTTTGGCAAGGGAATGTCTACTCCCTTGCTGACAGCTTCATAAATATAGCGGTCGGGGGTATCGCGTAACAATTTCCAAGCTATACCGTTTGTTTGGAAGAGGGATTGCATAAGTAATTCTCCACTGATTCAAAAATAAAAGGAATAATGCAGTTTTTGCTAATGTATTCGGTGATATCTTCTTTGGTGTAATAGGCGCCCATTTGTTTTTGGTTGGTGTACTTCTCAAAAATGTAACCAAGAACATCTGGATTAATTTCTTTGTCGTCTTTTAAAGGACGGTCATCTAAATGCCATTGATATTCATCGAAAAAGCCAAAGATTTTATCAAATGCTTCGTCGGGAATGTGGATGTCAGTATTGAGGATTTCGAGGGGGTGAATTTCAAATAAACCACCATTGAGGTAAGGAACTTTACCCAATAATTGTCTCAATTCTTTTTGACGTTCCAGTTTACCCAAACCTTGATGAAATAGCTTCAAGAGAAAAGAGCGGTAGAATGTTTGTGATTTATCTTTACCATTGTTTTCTTTATTTTCTTGGCATTTTCTCAAATGGGTGCCTAGATAGTGTTGATTACCATCCAAAAACCCTTTCTTTTGGATAAAGTATGTAAACATTAGACGGTTGAGCATCAATGATGCATACCATTCTTTGTCGGTTAAAGTTTTACTTTCTATGAATTTAAGAAATTTTTCATGTTCTTTTTTAAAACGGTCATAGAATTTTTTAGTAATTTTATGGTTCTTCCGTACATAGCGTGCTAATTTTTAATTAAAATCGATAATTTTCCTTTATAATCAAGCCTTACAGGTACTTATACTTGAAATTTCAGTAATTTGATTTTTATAAAAGCAATTATGGCTGTAAGATAAGCATAGCAATAATTCCAAGCTAATTTACCAACAGATTTAGCACGCTAAGTACGGAAGAGCCGGTATTAGGGGTAAAAACAAGTTTATAGAAGCATATGATAGTAAGGCACGAAGGTTGTTCATTGCATTGCGGTTCTTGTGTAATGCCATTAGCGTTCCAGCAATGCAACATCTGTTTTCAAAATTACTACTTTTTGAGTATTGTCCCAACTAACTGAAACGTCGTTGTATAACTTTTTCAGTCCTGCTGTTTCAATAAAAATAATACCTTTGTATGTTATCATTTGAATACCTAGTGATTGTGCAGAATACAAAGTTAATATCGAATCATTTTGAAAACTATTTTTCGTAGGTATAAACTTTAATAGTTTGGTTGGTATATATGATTGCCCGTTAATCAATAAACCAAGTTTATTAAAAGTTTTAGTATTAATTTTAACGTCAACTACAGTAATTGAAATTCCTGGTTTCTGTAGTAATGATTCTAACTTAGGTAATGAATTAATTAACTGTTGTTCAGTAAGTGTAGGTGATGAAGTGTATCCGCTGTCGAAATACCCACCTCCTGAATACCCACCCCCGGAATATCCGCCACTTCCAGAGTAATGCGAGCTATGGGAGCTGTGTGAACTATGGGAGCTATGTGAGCTATGTGAGCTATGCGAACCATGTCCGGCTACAATTACACCTGTGTTTTCGTGCTTAGTAAGTACCAATGGTTCTATTGATGCATCAAACGCATCTGAACGATTTGCAACTTCTTGTGCCACTGCTATCTTTTCAGCAATTTCTGCATTTACAGGCAAAGTAGAAGTAGTTTGGAGCAAGGCTTCTACAGCTATCCCTACGGTTAATAATTTTCCTAAAAACTTTTTCATAAACTATTTAAATCGATTGTATTAATGTATTTGTTAAAAGTCACCCTTACACAATCTTGTTAACTCGTATTCATTTAGCTAGCCTTTCAATTGGTAAATATGATGATATTAAGTAAGTCGGCGCCACATAGGCTATTAGCTAATCAAATCGTAATTGCCTGCTAAATACCATTAGGCAATAAATATTTAGAAACTATAGGATTTATGTGATTGCTAAAACGTAAAGACGATGAAGAGAAAAAACCTCCACATTTATCTTTGACGGTACATGCATCACATTCAGGAAAATATTCATTCTTCCAATCGGAAATAGATTTTTTCGCGAATGGCCATAATGATTTTCGCAATACGCAAAGCTGATGATTGTAAATAGATACATTCATTCCCCGTCTATTTAAATAGCAAACAGCTTCTTCCAACTTATCCTGATAATCTACTGGGTCAATCCATAGCTGTTCGAGGTTTGCTCTAGTATGACCCATTATTTCTAACCCCATAAAAGTGATGTGACTGACAAATGGAAGGTTGCGGGCAATAAAGCGAGCTATCTGCTCCAGACGTTGATACGTTTGCTGATGAACTACTACCCTTATTTCTACTCGTACATTAGTACGTTCAAGATTTAAAATTCCTCGTATCGTTTGGTCAAAGGCATCCTCTGCCTGGACGACATAATTGTGAATGCTTGCAATATCAGAGTACAGAGGAATTCCAATCATCAAATCTGGGTGTTGAATTTGTGCTAACGAACAAGCGTACTGAAGGTAACTAAAAAGCTTGCCATTAGAAAGTACATGTAAAGCTGTACTAGGCAAATAATCTCGACATGCTGTGACTATTTTTAAAAAATCATTTTTTAATAAAGTAGGTTCACCACCAGTTATTCCTATCTCTAATGTTTCTGGCGACATCAAGGGAATTGCTTTTAAATAGTCCTCAACTAAGTAACTATCATCAATATTTCGGGGCGGCTGAGAACACATCAAGCAGTTACTGTTGCAGCGCTCCGTCATGAAAATGACGTTGTAGTTAGAGTTTTTTCGATAGAGAGTAGAAATTTTTCCTGATTGAGGTGAAACTTTAATAATATCTCCTGAGTCAAGGTAGTTTAATTCAGACGGGAGAATAATTAAATTATGATAATGAATGTTACTGTAATCAAAATCAATATTTTGACTATTTTTTATAACTAAGCATTCAAACTCCTGAGTGGCTTGACTATTTAAATTTTCTAAATTAGTTGCATCAACTAGTAGTGAATTGAAGCTACGTAGTGGCAATGGCAATAAAGTACTATCAGTTAGTTTAGTAATGAAAGTTTCTTTATTAAATTTAGTTTTAATTGAACTATGTAATTTTAACATATATTTATTCTCCTATCGGCTATAACCAACTTTCCAAAATAGTTTTAATATCTGGTTGTGTTTCCATAAGTTTAATAATATGCTTGATAATAGACATGTTTTTGTGACAAAAATCACTTGTTAATTTATATCCAACTTTATCATTTTGTGTAGCATGGTGATATACTGGGTCACTACCACAATATGGAATAAAAGCACAATCAGTACATCTTGGCACACCTTCTAGCATTGTTTCGTAAATAGTTTCAATAAGGATGTCACTAGTAAAAATTTGTTCATACGAATCAGTCAGCAAATTACCCAATTTAAATGTTTTATCGTTCATTTCGGCAAGCATTCTAGCTTCATCTGAGGCGTAAACCTCGCCATTATAGTTAAAAATTATTACCGATATTCCAATACCAGCAGGTGATTGTAAATCTACATATCCTGTAGGATAAGGAGTCAATATTTTTTTAAGAACCAACGCTGTATACTCTTCAACAAATTTTACTCCAGCCTGGTTTAGTTCTATAATGTACGCCAAAGCTTCTTTATAAAAATCAAGCCACTCATTCATGTCATATCCTGTGGAATTAACAGTTTTAACTGCAAATCCATAAGGGCTGATAGAACGAAGGAAAATACTTTTAAATCCCAATCGCAAATATTCATCGATAATTTCACGAGGATACTTTAAACTCTCATGAGTAGTCGTCATCAGTGCAGAAACTGAATTTTGTCCAAGTTTTTGTCTGACTCGCTCAATACCAGCAACTGACTTAGCGTAACTATCGTTTCCCTGCTTAGGTCGATTTGTATTGTGTAATTTTTCTGAACCATCAAGTGATGTAGAAATATAAATATTACGGTGAAAGCAATACTCTAAAATTTCATTATTTAACGGTGATAAATTTGTAGCAATTACGAATTTAATGTACTTGCCAAAAGTTATATTTTTAGTTTCAACTTGCTCTACAATATACTTGATTAGTTCAAAGTTTAATAGCGATTCACCTCCTTGAAATTCAACTTTTAATGTGGATGAAGGACTTTTAAATAAAATTTCTATACCTTTATCTGCTATTTCTCGAGTCATATCAAAAGACATTTTATCTTCTGACTGACGCGATACCTGACAGTAGGGGCAAGAGTGATCGCACCGAAGTGTTACTACAAAAATATGAAGTCCAGTAAAGTTAGCTACATAACTTTGTTTTGTACGGTACTTAACTGCTAAAAGTTCTAATGCAATATCGGATTCATCATCATAAAGAAAGTGTTTTGATTTAAGTTCATTATAAATCGAATCATCGTATGTTAGTTGCTTCCGAGTAAAACGCTGGAGTTCATCTAAAGATAAAATAATATATTCGCCAGCTAAGTTTGTAACTATATAACGTTGAGAGTCAAGTGATAAAAATCGATAAGGTAGTAGGTTATAAGCACTTTTACTTTGATAAAAGTCTATGGTTTTAAATTTAGAAATCATTTGGTAATTTAAGTTTTGTAAATATGATTATCGAATTAAATACTAGCTAATTTTACTTTCCAATATGATGTGCGTCTTCAAGATAATCTGCTGTTTCCAAGTCTGGTTCAATAAGCGAAGTTTTAGAAAAAGCATGTGCAATTATTAAATTTCTGACACCTTCAGTTTCTTGAGCAATTATAAAACGTAACTCTTGTTCAAGAAGTTCGTTACAAAACTCTTGTGCTAACTTTTGTACACTATGTTTCTGATTTTTACACTTAAAGCTAACTAAAAATCTATTTTCAGCATTTGGCTCAACATGAACATAACATCTATCTGTAAATTTATGTGCTGTTTTAAAGATGATTGTTTTGCTGTAACATTCTGTACTAATATGTACGCCAAAATAATCTTCTCCTTGAAAGACAAAGTTGAATTTCTCTGTACTAAAATCTTGACTTAGCATTAATTTTTTTCTCCAATTTGACAATTATTTTTATCAAATAAATAAGTTGTTCTTTCAATAGTTGTATTGATTAAATATCTATTTCGTAATTGTACCCTATATATGCCAATGCTTTCGTAATAGCTAATGTTTCCGCTTCTTCTATTGAGACTTCTTTTGGCTTTAATGTGCCTTCTTTTGTTAAAAAAAAGTTAGCCACGGCTTGACTACTTTGACCATTTTTTAAATTTATCTTACAACGAATAAAACCGATTAACTCCGTAAGCATAACTGGATTTTCAATTTCAATTGAAACAATATCTGCTTTTAATGCCTGTGTTGTTTTGACAGCTTGATTAGTACTAATATTTTCCATAAAATTTTTGCTTCCTATTTTAAACAGAACTGATACACTTTTACAAAAGTATAGTCATTGCTCCCACTTGTAAGCTATGTATGTATCTGAGTATATAGTTCCCAACATTTTAGAAAATCTAACAGGCATTGCGCGAAGATGTTTGTAAACGAGATTCTTTTCTCTTTTTTGAGAGATTCGGCGCCTCAAACCTATCTCCCTTCTACAAAAGTACTATATCGGAGTGCGACTGGAGTCGCACACCAATGATGCATGTGTTTGAACAAACTGGCGAAGCTGACACCAGCCGCCATCAAACGTCTGAAAAGCTTGTAACATGTGCATTCCAGTAAAAAAATCAATATTAGATCAACTACACTCGCGACAACACAAAAAGTGCTGTAATACACTGCTATCAATACTTTCACCGTTTTACAAGCATTTTTTCATAGTATTTTAATACTAAATAATTCAGATATTCAGCTAAAGCAGTGCCCATACCACGGTGATTTATCTTGAATATAAGTTACATTTAAGACTTGAATTGCTGTTTGTATATGGCTATGATTAGCTTCGTGCGGAAGTAGCGTGATTACTTACCGCAGCCAATACATTGTAATAAATCTTACAATAATCTAAATGTGGCTTTTGATATTGGTGGTACTCGCATTTTTATACATATGAACTATATATATTTTCGAGGCTTTAATTTTTTCTCTTCTCTCCAAACTTTACAACGTGTAAGAGGACAGCGCGTCGGATTGGCGATTACCCAAATTGTCACATTCTTAGGTCTGTTGCGACTATAAAGTTAGGCTGTGTAAAAATTGTATTCAACAAAGGATGGTAATTTTATGTTACGCCTTTCTAGTACAGTGGTCGGTCAGATACGGGGGAAAAGTGAAAAGTTGCAAAAAATACAATATAAAGTAATAACACTTAGGGTTTTATCATATATGTATTTATTTTTACTAAATAGCTCTCAAGCAGAGTCATCAGGTTAGTTATTAGCCTGAAACCCTGTAAAGGGCTAGCAGGTAGGTAAAAATGGCGCCTAGTCGCTGTTATATAATTAATAAAAAAAATTCTATGTCAGATAATCAAGAAAAACGGGTGCTACCACCAATCATCAAACCTAAAAAGAATATAGAAGTTACCCCCCCTAGTACACCAACAGAAAAAGACTCCTCGAGTTCGAGTTCAGAATTATTTTTTACAGCAGTAGGTATAATTCCCGGTGTAGTGGAATTCTCAGAGGATAAAAAGTCTGCCACAGTTACAGTTAGTGGTAATAAATACCCATTGTCTTACATTGCCACTAACAAAGGGTTAAAAACTAGGCTGTTGACTCTGTGCCTTTTTTGGGATTTCGTTCATGCAAAAAACGTGTACAGTCACTTCGGGCTGAAACCTTGTTTTAAGTAAGGTTTTAACGAGAAATTAAACGCCACGAACAAAAGTACCAAAAATCGCCCAATTTTCAACAAAGTCAACACCCTAGTTAAAAACTTTTGATGCGTTAAAAATGTGTATAGCAAATGATGGGAATAATCATCGGCGTTTAATAGTCTATCCCAAAGTACTTCACTTCCCAGGAAAAGACAAACCCCATCTATTCGGATTCCAGCTTGTAGGATTTGATACAGGTAACAATGAAGGGATGTGTCAAGAATTAAAAGACTTTCAATTTAAACTTAGTGGCATATGGCAATTTATCCCAGTCTGCCAAGTTCCTTGTATTTCTATCTTCAAAAACTTCACAGAAGAAAGATTAGAATTTGTTAAAAAATCAGATGTTAGTAAACGAGTTAGGTTCATGAAAGCTAGCCATCTTCCTTTATTTTGGAAAGATGCACTTGTACCCCCGTTTAGATTTAATCCCAAGGTACCGAAGGAAGAGCAGGGACGACCATACTTTGTTTCTATAATAGCTAAGTTCCTTCCTTACAAAAATGCATTTGGTTTTGAGTCACTTGCTCAAATGCCAATAGCAGAGGCACCGAAGTTTCTTAAAGCTAGTAAGAAGATGAAAGCAGAAGCACTCTCACTGCGTAAAGGGGAAGCGGCGCCGAAGCTTGAAGCTACTACAGATGGTAGTAAGTTTGCTATGCCACAGAAACGCAACAAGGCAGATTGTAATTGAAGGTGGTGTTGGGGAGGCGCCTGTAATTTGAAGCGTATTTTTTAATTTTATCGTTAAGGTAGACTGCGGGGTTAAAAGCTCTGCTTTATGGGTGGGAAACGGCAGAGCTTTTAAGTTTGTTTCGTGCGTTAGGCTTTAAGTATGACTATCCGACGAACGTAAAAAACAAAACTATAGTAAATCGCTGGCTAATTTACTAATTTCATACTTTTACTTATCCATACTCCCTTTGGAAGAGGTTCAGACGGTCTAAAAGGAACTTCTTTAATTATATATTCAACTATCACATTTATATCTGATGTTTGTTGAATATAACATTGACGTATAATATTTGTGCAATGATGTTCAAACTTGTCTTCCATTACAATTACGTCAACACATTCTAGGTTTGATTTACTAATAAACTTGATTGTATATTCAATTTTTTTTGCAAAGCTACTTTTATTATAGCCATGAGAAGCAATATCGTTATTACATATTGCAACAAGTATAGCTAAATCATCTGAATTACTTGAGCGTAATTTTACCTCCCAACTTGTTTTTTGAGCTAACAATACTACTATTTGCTCGTAAATTTTAATTGATGTCATAATTAAACCTCTTTTTTTGATTTGGATAGGATGCAGAAGTTTAACCAACAGGCATAGTGCAGAAATAGAAATTAAATTGATTTTCTGCTACTTGCAATTACAACAGCGTTGCATACAGGCAAGTAGCAAATTATCAAATCTATATATGCACTTATGCTTTATGGCTTAATTTCTGATGGGTGCGGGCATTTCGACTCAATGCCCAATCAGCAATCAATGGAAATGCGCGCCTACACGCTTTCCCATTTAATATTTCTGAAAACTATGAAGAGACCGAACTAATTCAGTCTCTTCCATGATTTAAAGCATATTTTCGTATTGAACATGATGCCGAAGCCATAGAAACACTCTTAGTTGATTTATTTTTAGAATCTTATCGAAAGCCTCCATGCCAGATAACTATAGATTTAGATGTTACTGATGATTTAGTTCATGGTAATCAAGAAGAAACGTTCTTCAATCCTTATTATCATGGATATTGTTACGCTCCGCTATATATTTTTTGTGGTAAACATTTACTGGCAGCAAAGCTTCGTGCGTCCAACTTAGACCCAGCCGCATGGGGGTTAGAAGAGTTACAGAGAGTGATAGGAATTATACGCTCACGATGGAAAAATGTAAAAATTATTATTCGTGGAGATAGTGCCTATTCTAGAGAAGATATAATGAATTGGTGTGAATCTCAAACGGGAATTGATTATGTGTTTGGACTTGCTGAAAATAGTCGTTTACTTCAGCTATCTCAATCAATAAAGTACCGTGCATCTCAAGAATATTCTGGAAAGTTGAAACCTATAGTCGAGTTTTTTGAAACCTTATTAGCCCCATCACCAGATTTAATTAAAGATGCAGCAGCATTTGTTGATAACTCAGTTTGGTATTGTTCTCTTGACTATCAAACTCTAGAAAGTTGGAGTCGTAGTCGTCGTGTTGTTGCTAAAGTTGAGTATAGCCATGAAGAAGTTAAAACTCGCTTTGTAGTGACATCGCTCCCTGTTAATAAAATTCCTCCCGGACGACTTTATACTCAAAAATATTGCCCGCGAGGTAACACGGAGAACTGTATAAAAGAACAAAAATTAGGGTTACATAGTGATAGAACTAGTACTCATACATTTGAAGGGAATCAATTACGTTTATGGTTTGCAGCCATTGCTTACGTTTTAATGAATACTCTGCGAGAAAAATGTTTAGCAAAAACAGAATTTAAAAATGCGACTGTTGAAACGATACGCACAAAAATATTGAAGTTAGGGGCTATTATTACTATTACTAAAAGGCGGATTTTAATCGCAATTAGTAGTGCTTGCCCTTATCAGGATATTTTTGCAGCGATTTATAAGCGTTTATCTCAACTACCTTGTCCTGGTTAATAAGCGAATTAAATTCATAAGTAATATCTGATTCTTATTTTTCATTTTTTAAGTATTAATTTGTTAGGTTATTTTGCTTAATTTAACTCACAATTTGTCATGTCAATTTTTATTAATTATGCTTTTTTATTTAAGCATTAACCATTTGAATGTATAATATATTTCTTTTATATACTCGGTTTATACTAGAAGTTACTCATGCTTTGTAGTTGCTTTTATTATGTATCAATTAAATTATCCTAAATCTGGCTAATCCAAGTGTTTTCCTCTCACTTGTGAGAAATCCGGGATTAGCAGGTATTTTTAGTAGTTGAAAAACTTGAGAAGGAAGATTAAGACAAAGTGTTGATAAAGCAGATGCTAGAAAATAAGCAGTTGCATCCGAAATTTTAGCAAGATTCGCTAAACAGTGAGTAGCAACAGAATAAACAGTTAGCTCTGGATTGTATAGTCTTTTGAGATAAGTTTGTTCTATTAATTTATTTTCAATGAAAAATTCTTCCTGCTTAAGTAATGACAATAAAGCTACTTCTAGTTGTAATTCAGATGCCACTGCATTTGTCTCAAGCAGGGAAATTACTGATAAAGGAACTCTTTTTATAAATTCATTATCACTTGTAAAAAATTTTGTAAATAAAAATGGATGCGTTTCACTAATTTTGCCATCTCTGCCAAATTGCAAACCGCAACCAAATTCATAGTTCCAAAGTTCCTTGTTCCAAGGCTTTTTAGCAGCAGAACCATCAACCGTATAGTAATCTGCAAATTGCATTCTACTTAGATCAGAAAATAGCTTTTGTATTCGCCACGATTCATCGATATTTTCGTTTTCTTTAGCATTAAAAGCATTAAAGATATCAATTAAAAATTTTTGTCTCCATAAAGTGCTAGTATGGTCTAGCCAATGAGTTATTTCGTGGATAAAAACTCCAAAAATTTTTCGTTTAAGTTGTATATCATTAGGATTATTTATTAAACTTTCTATGTGCTTCATCTCTAATGAGTTAGCACATACAGTTTGACTTAAAAACTCATATTTGCCTAATACATTTATATTGGGAAATCCTTTCCAATTTTTGAAAATCTTGTCTAACATTTGATTTATAGTCATAATCTTCCTCGTCTATTTTATTAAAACTATTATAGCAAGTTATGAAAAGTATTAACTTCTAAAGATACTTGATTTTACTTGACTTTAATTAACTGCTTTAAAAATACATTTGACTATAAATTAACTAATTTACGTCTTGAAAAGTTACCAATGGTTGTTAATTTCACTACCCCACATCTTTCCATAACTCCTCATTTATCTGCACCAATATATTCTCCAACTCTCCACCAAACGTCTTATTCAAACGTTGGAAACCACCCCCTTGGGCTTTAAACTCCCAGTGTCAAGTGCTTCCCTATCAACAATAGTTTCTTTCTTCAACTGTTGACCTATCCTATCCAACCATTTACGTTGAGGCGCCGGATCATCCGCAAAATCAAGTGCAATTCTTAACAGTGCTTGGCTAGTAGTACCAAAGTTTGCAAACCATATTAATTGTTCTTTTTTCTCTTCTTCAATACTCATTGTTGTTAATCCGTACATTTAAAAACGAGCATTACAACATTGAAGTCAAATTAAATACAAATGCAAACCGTAACTACTTATCAACAACAGTTAATTCAAAGCTGGTTCCGGCGCTTCTTCCAAAATACGATAATCTTCTGGTAGAGATACTCCTATTCGCACTTCGTCACCTAAAAAACCTCGACACAAATAGTAATCAGTCTGATACTCAACAATGGCACCATCGGGTCGGCGCAAATTATAGTCGTATCCTTCTATATATCTATCTGATGCTAGTATTTGTTGTAGATTCTCAAGTTGGGATATACCGCCACGACTATTACGCCACAATGCGGAATAATCAAATCCTACCCACTGATATGGCATTAGTATTCCACGCGATGGCAACAATAAATCGTTAGTGTGATAACAAATATTCGTAGTGTTACTTGTTATCACGACAATACGCCCTTGTAATCTTGATTCTTTCAGAAAATCAAGAATGCCTACATAATCGGCGCCGTAAATATCTATCAAATTATTTCGTGACTGCATATGATGCACCTGACTCAATTTTGCTGCTAAAAAGGGGTTACTAGTAAATTTATGTCTTAAGATAGATGATTTTGACACTTTTGTTTCAATATCAATAAAATCCCAAGAACTATTACCATATTTTATCACTACAAAGCTTAACTCAAATCTCGATGCCCAAGCTCTCAGCACTTCACGAAAATTATCCAAAATGTATTTCGCGAACTCATAACTAGTTGTCTTGACAACTAGTGCATCAGTATTGAAGTCAGGCACACAATCCCAACCATATAGGCACGAAAGTTGCCAAAAGCCTAACGAAATATCACATGGTTCCATAGGCATCACCGTTGCTGTTTGCGTGGTTAGTATTTTCTTTTTACGTGATAATACCTCAGAATACCTCAAATATAAAGGCACTAATAACATAATTTATGATTTTACTGAAATGTAAATTTATATAAAGCATTGATTTACATAGGTTTCAGACTATTGAGATAATGCCAAAAATCAGATTATCTGACATTAACGAAGTTTGTCCAAAGGACGAAATGGCAAAAAAACCTGAAACGCTCTCTGAGTACATACAAGACCGCGACTCTCACCCAAATCGCGGCAGAGTCAATGGCGAACCTGTAGTAACACCAGGTTCAGTTGAAGTGCGCGGCAAAATACCGAAACCTCTTTACAACAAAATGATTTATATGACACGCTCGCTTACGTTGGGTAAGGGGGATGCCGCACTAATAGGCGCCTGCGAAGTAATAGAAAGACTATCCAGCCAAGACACAGAAAATTTCATCAAGTGGAAATGGCAGACAATTACGTATAATGGTGAGTACAGACTATTTAGGGGAGTTATCCCCGCAGGATTACATGAAACCCTTGTCAATATACTTGAAGAAAACGAATATTCATCAAGTGACATAGCAACAATAGTAGTAAGTTGCTTTATTGATAAAAACAAGGCTGTTTTCAATAGAAGAATTCAATTTTTAAAGGAAAAATTTAACGTAAGTGAAGAAGATATATACGACGCTTTAGCAGGCGATGCAAAACAGTTAGCAAGAAATAAAAAAATTACAATTTTAGAGGCTGGGGGCACTTTAAGCGACATAGACATGGAAAAGATGGACTAATACAAAAATATTGATATATGAATAAAAATCATATATCAATAGCAATTGCAATCCTGATTATCTTTACTATTACATTCACCATCCTCAGTACGGTCATGCATTAAGTAATACGCCTTTAACATTTGTCTACTAAGAACATGGAATTTATTAGAATTAAGTGATATTTCTTCTTCGGGAAGAAGTTCTTTCATATTAAATAAAAATTCCAACAAATCATGGCATTGATTCATAAATAAATATTTCTCAGCCCACTCCTCCATTGATTCTGGGGTTGGTTCAGGTATGCCTTTATCAGATAAAAATTTCACTAATTGTTTATATTGGTAATAACCAGCAGCTAGTTTATAAAATACAAGAGGAATATTATTTGCATTAATTATGTGAATATCTATAGAACTCGATTTAATTGCGTGTATTACTGCGTTTCCAATTTCAGTAGGATTTTGTAAATCCTCCATTAAATCTACATTATCTGAAGATAACAGATTAGACAGCCAATCATCTATATTACTTGAAGTTGGTTGGGGCAAACCCAACTTTACTGACAATTCTACCAACTTTGCACCAAGTTTGAAATTTTCATTTTTAGAAGATAATCGGTTTAAATTATCTTTTTCAAATGTAATTTGCATACCGTCAAAAAAACGCTCAAAATCATCGACACGAGGCAACGTAATACCTAGTTTAAATAGTCGCCTCAAAAATAAAAAAACAAATTTAACCGCATTAAATAATCGTTTCCCCTCCGGTTTACTGCCACCACCTTCATATCGAAGTAAATCCTCCCAACTCGGTGGCAGCTGCTTCAATTGTTCGCGTTGCTCGGAGTTTAAAGCAATACGTATGTATTGGTTGTCTTTTTTTGTTTCTTCGCTTGAATTTGGCGTACTTGTCATTCAATCAGTTTAGCAATTCTATCAAAAAATTAAATATCCTACAGACAACAATAAGTAAATGTTGCACCAAATTAGCCATTCACGAGTTTGTTTCTTTTTGTAAAGCGTCTTTTCCACGAAAATATTAAATAATGTAAACATTTTATTGCATGAAAAGTTAGTATTATTAATATTTGTAAACTTTTGCTTGCATGTAAGACTAATAGCCATAAAATACCTAAAAGAGTAAAGTACATAAGCAATACGTATGAACCCACCACCGATAAATAATCTCCCACGTACACCGAAGGCACCACGGGACTTCCTCCGCCCAATAATGATTGGCGAGGGTTTATCAGAAGAACAATACGAAAACTTTGAACAAGAGCGAGGGTACAAAACACAATGCGGAAAGGTATTGTCAGTACTACTTGGAGCGAGTTTGAATACTATCCGTTGCGGATGGGGTAAAACCCTCGATTTTGAAACAATGCCAGAACAACATCGATATACTCTGGGTTATATCGAGAGTGCAGGGATTAGTGTACGGTGTGCGATTCAAATTCGTAGTGGTGCTTACAGACCAAAATCACTCTCAACACAAAAGTTCTTGGCATACGCGCTAGGGCTAGATAATCTCAGCACCAGTGAACGTGATGCAAGATTATCAAGAAACAGGTTTATCTATGAGTGTGCGCGCGTGCTGGCAACAACAACAGGAATGGAATACGACACAGTACTGGGATGGGGTAGCGACATCCGTTTCCATAGAATGCCATCTGAACATGGGCGGACTCTGTACTACGCCCAAGCGGCAATGAAAGTATTAAATCAAACTACACAGCAATTGATTGCTGCATAAGTAAAGCCCAAAAACAAAAAAAATAGAGTGGATTGAGATAAACCCAACCCACCCCTTTCAAAAAAAAACAGGAACTATTATTATCATGAGTACTGCAACAGTTTCAACCGTAACTGCATTCTCCCAGTTAGAAAAATCAACAGTAGCATTACTAGATGCGGCGTTCAAACTCAAAGAACACAAAGAGTACTACGACCACGAAGAATACTTAGCCCTGCTTAAAGCAAATGGTTGGAAGTATGGTGGTACAGAAGAAAAAAGACTTCTCAGCATAGCCAAAGCCTTCGCACCATTCATACACTGCATTCAAAAATTATCCAAAATTGAACCCAAGACTATATACCAGCTATCTGATGAAAAGCTGGCGCCAGTCATCACCCGACTACAAGGCATGGCATCAGGAATTACCCAAGACCTAGTAGTTAAATTCATTCGCCATCAACAGAATTTGTTAAGAAAACAAAAAAATGGAATGACGCGCGAAGGATGGAAATACCGTAAAAATGGTCGATTCTACCGTGTAGAGCTAATCGAAGAAGGTGACTGGACTGGTAAAGCAATCGAAGCATTGCGACAAAAAGGACACGCTACAACAGAAATAGTCCGTGAAGCAATGCAGCTTCTCATTCAACAAGAAGGTTGGGAAGTAGAAATTAAGACAGATAATCAAGAAACACCTACCTCAGTTGAACAAGAAACCGTACTTGAACCAGTACAAGTAACACCAGGCGCCATTCCCACCTGTTTCCAAAATATTGAAGAAGATATTGAAGAAAAACTATTCAATGAGCTTCTTACAGAATTCAGGTCATGCGAATCGTGGGATAGTATACGTAACGTATTGTATTGCTGCAATGCAATTACTCGTAGCAGTGCGTGGAATGAACTGAGTGAAAGTGAGAGAAAGAAAGTTTGGGCAGAAATGCCTGGGGCAACAAAAAAGCTAGCACTCGCTAAAAAAGAAGGTGTGGTGCGCGACTACAGAGAACAACTCTGTGGTAGAAAATATGAAATTTACACTTGGGATGACGATGCCCCGTTTGTAGTGAATGCTCCTATGGTTGAGCGTACACTAGTGGATATCAAAAATAGTTGTGATGGGTATCAATCAGTGGTTGAGCGTCATAATTAAAAATTAAAAATCTAATTACGGGAGATAATCATGAGTGTTTATTTTGATAGAAACGAAGCTATAAAAAGGATGCACGCAAGAAACAAGCAAACTGTGTCTTGGACGTTATCTGAACAGACAGTTGAATGGAGTTATATCCCAGCAACATCCGCACGTAACTATGACGGGTCAGCGGCTGGAGACGGTCAAGACCCAAATCGCATAATCTTACAACGCATTGTTTGGCGGGATAGTGAGGCGCCACGCTATACAACCTTTTGGTAAGTCAACGACCCCGTTCTGAAGAACGGGACTTCTAGCCAAGCTTGAAGTCCTCTTCAGAGATAGTTGACCAGCCTAAGTATCAACTACGTTCTTTTTGTCACGACACCCACGGTTGCGAAGCTAGACCGTCCAGTATATCTGGGTATCCATGCGGCACTGTCGCTTACTATTAAAAATTCTTATCGGGTTAAGAAAGTGTAGTAAGCCTAACAAGCAATTAGAACATTGGCGAAGCTAACATTACCTCAGCAATGGGAGGGACAAATGTCCAAAGTTTTTTTAATTGACACTAACTTTAAGCCATTAAATCCAATTCATCCAGCACGAGCCAGACAATTATTAAGAAGCAAAAAAGCTGCTGTGTTCCGTAAGTTCCCTTTTACTTTAATTTTGAAGGAACGATTACCAGATGTTGAGGTTGAACCATTGAGATTAAAGATTGATCCAGGTGCAAAAACAACGGGGTTTGCTTTAGTTAATGACTCTACAGGTGAAGTTGTATTCGCAGCAGAACTTCAGCACAGAGGCTTTAAAATTAGAGATGCTTTAACTTCTCGTAGACAATTACGTAGAAGTCGTAGAAATCGTAAAACTCGTTATCGCGCTCCCAGATTTAACAATCGTAAGCGTAGAGAAAAGTGGATTTCACCCAGTCTCCAAAGTCGAGTTGATAATATCATCACGTGGGTAAAACGACTTCAAAAGTTTGCTTTTATCAGTGCGATTAGTCAAGAGTTAGTACGATTCGACACTCAATTAATGCAGAACTCAGAGGTGTCAGGAGTCGAATACCAACAAGGAACGCTTGCAGGTTATGAAACTAGGCAATATTTATTAGAAAAGTGGGGTCGTAAATGCGCTTATTGTGGTGTGGAACACGTACCTTTACAAATAGAGCATATTCAAGCACGAGCCAAAGGAGGAAGTAATCGAATATCCAATTTAACTTTAAGTTGTGAGAAATGTAATCTAAAAAAGGGAACTAAAGATGTAAAAGAATTTCTAAAAAAAGACCCTAAAAAATTAGAAGCAATTATTAAGCAAGCTAAAAAACCATTGGCAGATGCCGCAGCAGTAAACACAACAAGATTTACTTTGTTAGCTACTTTAAAAGCAACTGGTTTAGAAGTAGAAACTGGGAGTGGCGGGTTAACTCAATTTAACCGCGTTCAGCAAAATCTGGATAAAACGCACTGGATTGACGCTGCTTGCGTTGGAAAATCTACACCGATTTTGAAATTTAAAGGAGTTAAACCTTTGCTAATAACTGCTAAAGGATATGGTACGCGACAAATGTGTGGGACTAATAAATATGGATTTCCTACTCGTCATCGCTCAAACAAACAAATACATTTTGGTTTTCAAACGGGCGACATTGTTAAAGCTATTGTCACCAAAGGTAAAAAGATTGGTGTTTATATTGGTCGTATAGCTACTCGTTCTACTGGTAGTTTTAATGTTTCAACTAAAGCAGGTTTAGTCCAAGGAATCAGTTACAAAGATTGTAAAGTGATTCATCATAAAGATGGCTATGCTTATGCAAATTAAATATTTAAAGGCGACTAAAGTCGCTCGTGTCGCTCCCATCCCCGCTTTGAAAAGACGGGGCTTCCCGCATCCTGTGAATTTTACGTGATAGCTAAATATTCGGCGCCAAACATTAAAAGAGTGGTTTAATTTAATCTTTGTACTGTACTGGCGCCACTGTACCACGCTTTCAACAAACCACGATAACCACATATCAAACGGAGAATTTAAATGGAAAGAGATTATACTGACAGCGACTATATGCAAGTATTAGCATCAGACTGGAAAAAGATAGTTTGCAATGAAAACGGCAACATCATTTTAGACAAAGTAGCGCGCGAACTACGCGATTACAGTTTACTGATGCAATGCACATCATTCGTTTACGACAACATTTGTAATGTGTCACACCCGTTTACTGACTCTGACCATATATTGAAAGCGATTGATGAGTCAATTGAAAGACGTGTGGAGAAATTATTTGAAGAAAAGAATCAAATTAAACTTGAGAGAGTCACTAACCCAGAATGGGATTATGCAAAAGTTTATAGAGAGTTGCACAGTACTCTTCAAAAATTAATTGCTCTACTAAATTATCTTGCACAAAAAGATAGCGCAACAATGGCATCTATAGCTGCTGCTAGTGTAAAACTAGTTGTAATTAGCACAGAAGTAGTAAAGACTCATAAAAATTTAGAGTCAATTGCGATAGATAACTGCGCTAATTAAAATATTTTCTGCTAAAAACACTAATAGATATTTACAAATGTCAAAACTGTTTTGTGTCTAAAAAAACGTAAAGTAAAGTTTCAAATCAACAATTTAGTTATTTTAAACAATGAACATGAACATAATATGGAAGAAATTGATTTGAATTTTAATAGTGTTACACTCAGTATTCTAAAACAATATTTCCAATTATACGAATACAAAAAAAATCATTCGTGTAGTGAATATCGAATATTCTTAGAATTAAGAGGGTGGACTAAAGGTAGCGCAAAAGAAAGACGTGCAATCCGTGTAGCAAAGGCATTATATAATGATTTCAGCTATTGCCCACAAGCACTTGCAAGTATTGAACCCAAGGTATTGTATTCACTCGCACAAAGCCGATATGAAGTAGTAATCGACGCTTTATCAGAATACCCAGTCAACAAAATAAATCAAGACTTGGTATTAAAATTAATGAGAGATGCTAGAAAGCAGGATAAGAGAGAAAATCAAAAACTACCTTCGCTAGACAGAAGGTCACTGGTTTATTTACACGAAATAGCAAGTATTACTAACCTTAGTATTGAACAAGTACTAGCAAACGCTATTTCCGAATATCACTCCAAAACATTAGTAGAAAAAGAAGTCAAAGAAACAAAGGCAATAAATGTTTTTCAATATTAATTACAACAGCTACGCGGTAAAACGAGAAAATTAATTCCACAAAGTAATGTGTGAAATTAAGTCAACTAGTTGTTGCTACCTTATCAAGCTATCCGAGCCATTAGGCAGCAGTAAACACAAAGCGCAGTACTACCTTGGCGCTACCAAGAACCTATCACAACGTTTCAAAGAACATTGTAGTGGTGTAGGCGCAAGATTTACACAAGCCGCAGTTGAACGAGGCATCAAATTAGAAGTAGTACATGTTTGGTACACATGTACAGCTAAAGAAGCGTACCACTTAGAACGTAAACTAAGACGCCAAAAAAATAACCGCAAATTATACGAACAAATACAAAAGAGGAAACCATGAAATCAGAATCAATATCAACTATAAGCAGCAGCCCCCGTAAAAGGAAAAGCGTCAAAAGAAAAAGGACTGGTTATCGAATCTTAAATAGTATTCCTCATTATCGAGTGGATAATGCAAACTCAAAATTGAAAGCCGTCACGCGCGCACGTGATTTTATATCTAAAGAAAAAATAACACCTAGCGCAGTAATTGAAGTAACTGGCAAGAAAAAAACTGATAAATTCTTCTGGTCACGAGCTGGCTTATATTCGCTAGAGCATGTTGCCGCTAACTATGCTGGGTTTCCAGAACTCAACGAGCATATCAGGCAGTACAACGAGCTAAAAAGTACAAAGTAAAATATGAAGGCAAGTAATTGTAAAACTTGCCTCAACACAATAGGCAGGAACGTGGTCGGGTAGGTTAGGGGTATCGCTACCCCCTTCCCCCTCAGAACCGGACGTGCGTCTCGCAACGCATCCGGCTCAAGCAAGTCATAAACTACTCACTGTTCCAGAGTGAATTTGCCATAAGTACTTAACTTTTAGTTCAAACTAGGGTCGCCCCTGAACTACGGTTCGACTTAATCCATTTTTAACAAGCCACTTATCAATAATTTTGTAAATATAGTTAATATCTTCTTGGGTATAGCCGTTAGCCAACATCCAAGTTTCTTTCTGGTTGGCTAAGGATGCAATTTGTTCTAACATTTCATCAAAATCACTTCCAATTCGCGAATTGTAATGGTCTGTTTGTAACAATCGAATTGCTCCTTCAAAGTTTCTACGAAGGGAAGAGCGCCAATCACCGCGTTCTACTAAATATTCGATTAGTGACATTGTTGGTGGCTACTCCATAACTACGGGTGTTTTGCCTTCTACTATTTTACTGTTTGATTGGGCAGGCGCTTGTTTTTTGGATATGGTATCATAATAGAGCTTCATATTAATCGCTACATTCAGGATATTTTTCAATAACCTCTAAGAAATCATAGGGGATACTACGATAATTGCTTAATCCAATAGTATCAAATTCATCTAAACCCCTCGTAGCTTTTACTCCTAATCCGCGCAACACTTGATTAATTGAGCCATAGTCAAATGCATGTTCATCATCAGTTATCAAAGTTTCACCTTTATATAATGCAGCCGCTTGAGTACCAATACCACCAAAATAATCAGTAACAATAATTGCATAAAGTGGAGTACTTGTTGCGGTAATTAGTGCCATCATGTGGGCAACAACGCGCTCACTTGGAAATAACAATCGAATTTCA
Source organism: Calothrix sp. NIES-4105 (assembly GCF_002368415.1). Classification (GTDB taxonomy): domain Bacteria; phylum Cyanobacteriota; class Cyanobacteriia; order Cyanobacteriales; family Nostocaceae; genus Dulcicalothrix. The sequence goes on along the minus strand of NZ_AP018291.1, from coordinate 340,374 downwards.
TCTACTTGGTCAGGCGCTTCCAAGATTCCTGGAACATTTAATTTTTTACTCCAATATTCGGTGTAATGAATATTTAACCAAAATAATGTGATATCAAACCCAACAGATACAAACTGTAAATCAAAAGCTACAGCAATTTTTGCATCAAAATTTCCTTTAAGTAATACACCAGAAATATTATGTCCCATAGCTTTTATCTCTAAACGAATCTGTACCTAATAATTAGGCGCCTGTAATCAGAACGAACATCAGTACTTATTTATTATAGTAGTGTGTTATTTAAACAGAATTAGGGCGCGCTCGTATGCCTGAAAATGCCCTTGAACGCACCCTAACTTTTTTATAGTAATGGCAGGCACCCTGTTTCATTGCTTTCTATCTATAAGACGGCGCCATAGAGCTATTTGTGAATTTTTAAGTTATAGGCGCCAATTCTCAAATACTCAGATACTTGAATATTTGGGTACTTGAATTACAGGCGCCGTACTATTAAACATCCAGCGGTAAGTTATATTTTTTCTCCATAGCAGATAAAAATGTCTCTTCCAGGTCGGTTAAATACGCACGCCTAATCTCTCCCAACTGCTTTAATGCGCTCCAAGCAGCCTGCTCTAAATCTGGGTGTTTCATGATTTTAGTAATCCTATTGTGAAGAGATTGCATATACAAACATTCTTCCTCTGAATAACAGCTATTCTAAATTTGAACTGGCATAAGGATTTTACGCTGATGTTCTGGATAAATAGTTGAGAATAATGTCAATAAAAACCGAAATAATCTCTTTTCTGACAAGTCAGCTTAAAAATCTAGTTTTAGAGAGCCAAAAGACCCAGAAAAAAAACTTAAAATTTATGGGTTTTCTCTCTCCAACGCTTACACTGAGCTAAATTTAGAATTGCTGCCAATGCTTTTCGCATGGCAGCACAAACACTTTGTCGTAGCAATTCTGCCTTGGGAGCATTTTACAGACGAATGCAATCTCGCATGGGGGCGCCAAAGGCGATTACTGCGGCTGCTCACAAACTAGCACGTATTTTCTACCGTCTTTGGACATCAGCAGCAGCTTATGTAGACCCAGGTGTTGATGTTTATGAGCAAAAATACCATGAACGTATGGTAAACAACTTAAAGAAGAAAGCTCACGCTTTGGGTTTTGATCTAGTTGCTCAACCTACAATCACTGAAGAACAGTGCGCTGTATAAGATGCTTTTATTACCCCAGTAATAGGAGCATTACTTAAAAATCAACGCATGATTAAGGGGACGGTTTAACTCTCAGTTACTTAGTGCATTATCAAAACGGTCATATAACGCGCTGTTTTTTGAGAATCAAGCGTGATAATTACCATGAAAAATTAAGCGCCAATTTTAACCGTTACGCCCTTACCAAATCTTCGGCGATGGGATGTGTTTCTTAGGAGCTAACTAATTGTTGGTGCCACTATTCAATTGCAGTTCGTTTTCCCTTTACTTGACAGAAAAGAAAGCGCCGAATATTACTTATATTATGAAACTCGACGCATTATATTTATATTTATTACAGGTGCCTACTGTGCGAGTGCGCGTTGCATCTGTTAGTTGTGAAGGGATGTAGAAAGTGGTTGGTGGACGGCACCAATATTAAATACTTCTTGAAGTGCGTCTCTCAGGTTCTCAATGGTTTCCCACTGAGACATCAAGCCTGGGCTTGTTAACAATTTAGCTTTTGTGTCGTACCATCCCCAATTAACTTTCATCACATCCTTATCAAGAGGAATATTATTGGGACAAGAGAAATTAGCAACCCAGTAAACCTTAACCCACCGGAAAATACCCCAAGTCCCTTCCTCTTGTTGGGGTTCATCTTCACTTCCTTCATTAACTAATTCAACTACGTGCGTCAGGTATCGCTCTCCGTGGTAACTTTGGGAAAGAATGATAAGAGACCCCTTGGGTAGGCTCAATGCATGAGCCAAAACATCTTTAGCATCACTTCTCTTAAAGTTCAATTGAAAGTAACCTCCAACAAGGCAGTATCTATACGCCCAACCGTTATCGTCATTCACGTTCTTAATATATTCCAGACGAGCAAAATCCATTAATTTTCTCCTACAGACTTTTTGAAGAACCTATATATAAGATTCCCTGGTAGTCAAGCAGCATTATAATAAATCACAGAATTTTCAACTACACTGGAACATATAGAGTGATATGTCAATCCCTACATTAGGGAAGTTCAAATGATTATAGAAGCAGGTGGACAACCCCGTCGAGAAATTATAGTTGAAATCAAGTTCACGTAAAATTCTGGACTCTTTTACTTTTTAGAGGCGCCTTCAGCAACTTTCCTGTCGGTGCCTCTAAAACTTTTTAAATAAATATGATGATTCGGTGCTTGTAGAGAGTTGTCAATCCATAGGGCGTTTTTCGCTCAGTATCGGCGCCGCTCACAAAAAACTTACCGTCAAGCAACACAACAGCAACAACCTCGCACAGTCGTAGAGTCTGGGTTTTATCGGGTGATGTACATAGCTTACAAACAGGCGCCCCGTTTAATTGAGTAGTATTAATTCGCATGTAGGGTGGAGGAAGTGGTTGGTATGGGTGCCTGTAAATAATTGGATAATTGATTGGAATATGGCACCGGAATTTAATCGAGTAGTGTTATTTGCTCGTGTAATGGAAAAGCTGTTTAGTTGATTGACAGCGCCTTTTGGTAGACATGGCGCTTTATTGGAATATTACACGACAGCTATTATTGCTGATTAATACTGGAAAAAGCATTTTGAAACAATGTAGCTCAAAAGCGTTGATTTTACAGGAAAATTACAGAAATAAATCGATAATATTTTTTTAGGTATTATTTGATGATTTAGACAAAAAACTATTTAAAAATTTAAACAACAATCTGGCTGAAAGCTTTACCAGTAAAGGTTTATATATCAAAGACTAAAATCCGCGATAGTAAGAATAAAGCCTAATATTGTAGACAAATTTTTACCTGATTTTGCGCTTATTTTTTTTGCGCGCTCACCCACCCAAATCGCATCAAAGTATCATAACAATTTTTGTACGTCATAGACTGTGCGTAGTAAATCCGATATTCCCCATGTGACTATCTAGTCTTTAAGTTAGCGCGGAGTATCAAGGTTCTAGCTGGAGTTACAGGCACCGATGCTTTGAAAATACAGTTTGCAGAAATCTAAAAATGATGCGACTTTCTTGCACCGGGTAAGTTAGTGTAACACTCCCGCTTGTTCATGCTGCAACACAATTAACGCGCGTATTTAACAGGAATAACGATTATGACAAAACTGAGATTCTTTGTAAACGCTGTAAGTTGCGCTGTTTTTGGCGCCACTGCAAACCGAAATTTGGCTTTTTGAGGCAGGGAATAGTAATTGTAGGTGCCACTCAATACCCAAATGTGACTGTAAACAAACGGAGAACTTTAAGATGGCACCTAAAAAGCTACGAGTCCAGGAGGCGATTAAATATGGATCCATAATTCACCGATGCCTAATTATCCGACAAATATATTGCGGGTAAGTTAGAGCGGGAATAAAAAGACGTAACCAATTAGTTAATTAAACTCTAGCAACGATGACAGAAGCAAAATTTAACTTTAACCACGTGAACATGGTCGCCAACAGGCGCCACTTAAAACCGAAAGTTAGTAATTCTAAAGCCCGGAATATTAGCAGCAGGCGCCAGCCAGTAGAGCCTCCTGTTGGAACGGGAACTTTAAGGTGGCGCCGTAAAAGCTATTAGCCAAGGAAGGTGATTGAATATGAATCCATAATTTATCGATGCCTAAATATCTGACAAATTAATTTGCGGGTAAGTTAAAGCGTGAGAAACAAAAAGATTTTCTGAAATTGGTTTCACAACGGCTTGTTCTTACACAAGGACATAAAAACTGATGATAGCCAAATATAAATCAATTTTTTGCTTTGCAGTTGCTCTCATCAAAAAAACACCTGGTCTTGGCGGTTCAGGTGGTTACTAACAAAACTCTTGTACTTCAATAAAGTTATCAACAATGATCAAACGTTTTTTTCAGCCTACCACAGAACAACTTAACACTGCTTTTTCTTGTGGGTTAAGGCTTACAGGATGTGGTATTGCAGCTACGGCAGCATGGATGTTTTTCGTTAACGGCAACATTGAGGCGCCTAAAGCGATATGTATAGCTAACTTTTTTATGAAAGCTGCTGAGACTAAAATAATTAGCTCTCAACAAAAGGAAAAGTCAGCTTTACCCAAAGGTAAATAGCAGTCGAATAATTATGTCGCGGCGCCACCTTATGGAAGCAATGCGACACTCAGGTTTTTTCATCTGCTGTCCAATTAGGGCAATGTACTATTACTTGTATTATCACTCATAAACATAAATTGATGAACGGTTCCATAAGTGAACAAAATTTCTGTGATTTAGCAACGGTAACAGGTACAAAAACTGATGAACGGCGTGTGGAACAGGTGCTTTTACTATGCGCGCGTTATATCTACTAAAACGTAATATATTATACCTTTTGTGTAAAGCTAAATACTTATTCAATAAGGTTACTAATTACAGGCACCGTATTCTTAGAGCTTTTGTCCTGTTGGTGCTAGAACTTGAGGTTAGTAATGCATAGCACAAAATTTTAGTTTTGGCACCACCTTAAATTAATAATTCTGTAAAAGTATCTGGGGGTAATTTTAAAGATGTAAATAAAAGCACTCCTTTTATAGGAATTTTCATGTAACCTAGGAACATATCAGGTGATATAGCATTCACTACATACATCAACTACTTAGAACTTGGTTCGCATCGCAGGCGCCGACTTTTAGGTAATGTAATAAAATCTGAAGGAAATAAATTCTCTAGGAATAAATATGTTTCTAATTGTGCGTTTAGCTCTCAAGAACGTGCGTTTAAAAACATGTTCAAAAACTAGGTGACTTATAGCTTGCAAGTTTATGGTTTTAATGCATTTATGTAATTACACTTAAATGCCTACTTGTCATGTAAATGTAGTCAGTGTAAGCTTTATTGCTTTTAACTAAAGGGTGTAAACCTTTTTTGCCTACAATGCGTGGTGAAGTAGTGAAATGAAGCTAATCAAATTTCCGAAATCTCACTGAGGACGCTTTATTTTACTGAACAATATGATGTTCTATATAACACACTATATATCACTCACTACGTCACCCGTGGGGAGTTAAATGACTCATAATTTAATAACTAAACAACCAGAAATTGGGCAATTTATTCGTGAAGTTCGCCTACTAACTGGACTTACACAAGAGCAGTTTGCGGCTGCTGTTGGCGTAACTTACCCTACGGTAAATCGTTGGGAAAATGCGCGTGCGAAGCCATCCCCGATGGCAATAAAGTTGATTGAAAAAATGCTTGTAGATTTGGGCGATAAGTCTCAAGATTTACTTGCTAAGTACTCGATTAAATAAATGTCCTAATACTCAGTTTAGTTTCTAGCAGTTATTTACTGCTAATTATTGAATTATCAATAGTTAGCGATAGCTTTATGCTGTAGATTATATCTGCCACAAATAATTTGGTGTTGTTAATCCCACCAAATCATGTCTGTGCGCGTTGCTAACAGGAAACTAATCAAGTTTAGGTATCTTGACTTTTATCCGATATTTATAAGTGAAGGAAAGACTTAAATGGCAACGCGGTTACTACAGTTAGATGATATTTGTAATATAAATTCAGCAGATAAAATAGCTTTCCTCTTTAAAAAGCTTGGATATAATGCTTCATCTCAACAGTTAGCTATTGATGAATTAGACTTGCCCTCGCGTAGCGCTGAAGCTATCTGGGATGCATATATGATTGCTGACCATAGAAAAGGTAGCGAGTCACTACAAGTTTTATTATTTCAGCTAAATTATGACGAGTGGCAATCACCTAGTACTGCCAGTAATCGAATGCGGTCAGTTGCTCAAAGTCTTTGCAGGCGCCCTTCAAACTTCTTGCTATTAGGTACAAAAGACTATAACCAGATGATGCTTGTTAATCCCCGAAAAACCTTTGATGCTGATATGAATTTAAAGGTTGGCATCCGCAAGCTGTTAGTTGACCGTGTTAATCCCACTAACTACGACCGTGACCGTTTAGAGGCAATCGCCGCCCGCGACCTTAGTCCTCAAAAATTGTATGAATCTCAGTGTGAAGCTTTTGATGTTGAAAAGCTTACCAAAGAGTTTTATCGAGGCTATCGAGAGATATTCGAGGAAGTACAGCGGGTAATTAAAGCTAATAATCCTCATCCTTACTTTGAAGATAAAAGTCGCTTACACCAATTCTCTCAACGCTTCCTTGGCCGAGTAATGTTTCTTTACTTCTTACAAAAAAAAGGATTCTTGGGAGGAGACCGTAGTTTTCTCAAAAATCAGTATCCTAGGCGTTCGGAACCAGACGACACAGATTTTTACTGCGAGCTCCTAGAACCAGTCTTTTTTGAGACGCTAAACAAGCAACGTCCTAATCATGAATCGCCGTGGGGCAAAATTCCTTATCTTAACGGTGGATTATTTGACCGAGATTATGGAATTGATGTAAAAGACGTTCTTGGATTGGAGACACCACCACAAATCCAACTTCCTAATTCCCTGTTTGACCCATCTGGTGAGAAAAGTATTATCAAGTTTTTCAATGGCCATAACTTTACTGTTGCTGAAAATATTCAAGGAGATGAGGAAGCAGCCGTTGACCCTGAGATGCTTGGTAAGGTGTTTGAAAACTTGCTAGCAGCTGACGAGCGCGGACAAAGTGGTACTTTTTACACACCGCGCGGTATCGTGCATTTTATGTGTATAGAGTCACTCGCGCGCTATTTAGCTGATTCTACAAGCATGGATGTAGACGATATCAAAAAACTTATAGAAGCTGAGGAAGGTGATTTATCTGACACTGACTTTAAGAAACTGCTAACAAAAGAACAAGCAAAGAAGTTAAAGCAAGCCCTAGAATCGGTCACAATTTGCGACCCTGCAGTTGGATCAGGCGCCTATCCACTGGGAATGATGCAGGTAATTCTTGCTGTGCGACAGGTAATCGCGCGCCGGGAAGGCATGACTGTGCAGCGAGGTAGTCTAACTATCAGCGAATGGAAGCGAGATATTATTGCCAATAACCTTTATGGGGTAGACATTAAGCCCGAAGCTATTGAAATTGCCAAGCTGCGAATGTGGCTATCGATGGTAGTGGATATTCCTACAATTGATGATGTGGAACCATTGCCCAATCTTGATTATAAGTTAATGTGTGGGGATTCGTTAATTTCTACGATTAACGGGGAAAGGTTAATTCCTGACCCTACCAAAGACCAGCAAACATTACTGGCTGTGACTCCTATACAAGCTGCTATACAACCTGTAGTAGACTTGCAGCATCAATATTTCACATCTCATGCTGATGAACGAAAAGCTCTCCGAGAAAAGATTGTACAAGCTGAGAAAAATGTGTTTCGGGTTGCAATTGCTGACCGTCGTTCTTTTTGGTTTGGAAAGCAACAAGAGCTAGAAAACAAGATTAAGCTCATGAAAGGGAAAGTTAACAAAGCTCAAGAAAGAGAGCGAAAGGAGATTGCTGATAAGTTAGTTGAGTTGGATAAGTTTGCAACTGATGTAGAAAACAGGATGCGCGCGCTTAATTTTTTCCAATGGCATTTACATTTTAATGAGGTGTTTCAACAGCAGGGAGGATTTGACATTTTAATTGGGAATCCACCCTACGTCAGACAGGAGCAAATTAAAGAATTAAAACCTGCACTTAAGGAAGAATATGAGTGTTATACTGGGGTAGGTGACCTCTTTGTTTACTTCTATGAGCGTGGATTTAATCTATTGAAATCTAAGGGTTATCTTAACTATATTACATCTAATAAATACTTTCGTGCAGGCTATGGCGAAAAGTTGCGTCAATTTTTAGGGGAAAAATCACAAGTGCAGTTGCTGATTGATTTTGGAGATACACCAGTATTTGAAGCAATCGCATACCCTAGTATTATTTTAGTTAGCAAGGACAAGCCAAATAATCAACAAGCGCGCGTGTTGAATTGGCAAGCAGGGAAAACTCTTGATGAGTTTACCCCAGTGTTTAAAAATCAAAGCTTTTACATGCCTCAGAAAGAGTTAGGGGCTGATGGGTGGCAGTTAGAGTCTCCAATAGTGTTCAGGTTATTGAATAAGTTGAGAAATGCAGGTACTCCATTAGGCGAGTATGTCAAAGGTAGATTTTACTATGGCATTAAAACAGGTTTAAATGAAGCATTTGTTATTGATAGAATAACACGGGATAGGTTAATTGCTGAACACGAATCATCTGCTGAAGTCCTAAAGCCCTTTTTGAGAGGTCGGGATGTAAAGCGGTGGCGTGTTGAAAATCCAGATTTGTGGCTGCTGTTTATTCCCTGGCACTTTCCTTTACATGATGATAATTCAATCGAAGGAGCCTCACTTCGGGCTGAAAAACAATTTCAAAAACAATATCCAGCTATTTATAAATATTTACTTAATTTCAAATCTAAGTTATCAGCGCGAAATCAAGCAGAAACAGGAATTAGATATGAGTGGTATGCTTTGCAAAGATGCGCTGCTACTTATTGGCAAGAGTTTAATCAAAACAAAATTTTTATACCAGCTATTACTCAAAACATTGAGTATGCAGCAGATTATGCTGGCTATTTTGGTAATGATAAAACTTCCATTTGTGTAACAGATAATGTGAATTATTTGCTTGGATTACTAAACTCTAAATTATTAGGTTGGTTTATTCGCCAAATTGCTTCTACAAAGCAGGGGGGATTTTATGAGTTCAAACCTACTTATGTAACACAAATACCCATTGCTAAAGCCTCAAAGCAAGATAGCCTTATTATTGAAACCTTAGTTCAAAATTGTCTCAATGCTAAAAGTGATAACGTATATGAGTGGGAAGCAGAAATTGATGATAGAGTTGCTCATTTATATGGATTAACGGCTGAAGAAATTAAATTTATTAAAGGCAAGTAATTATGAATTTACAGCAGACTCAATTACAAGTTTATCAGTTAAATCAAAAAATGCCTTTAACTTTAGATAACTCTAAATCAGTTAAGCTACAAGTAAAAAATATTAATTTGATTCAAAAACAGTTAAAGGCTATTAAAAAGGAAATTAATCTAGCTATTAAAGAAATTAATCAGCAAGCAACACAATCTACTCCTGATAGTATTATTTCAGTTGGACTAGATTTATTTGGTAAACGTAAATGGGCTGGACAGATGCGGCAAAGTACAAGAAGAGCTATTCAGTCAGAGAAGATTAATGCAAGGCAGCCTTATATAGATATAAAAGACTACATTGACAAAATTCTACTAGAAGGAGATAAACTTAAACTAGAAGCAGAAAAATATTTAGCTAAATAGTTTGTTTATTTATCAAACTATAATAAATTATTATTGAATATATTGTAGAAATTGGTTAAATAGGTAAGGTCTATGAAAAATGATACTAATTGGCAAAGTATTGGTCTAGGAATTATTGCAATTGCCATGCTTGGAGGGATAATTATAGGATTATTCCATGAGATTGGTCAGGCGCCTTGGCGATTTATCGGAATTTTGATTGCTTTATTTGGTACACTATTTACAGTTGCTGGTAATTTAAATATTCAAATTCGTAATGAACAAAAACCTAAGAAGGTTGAAATATATGATAAGGTTATTAATTTTTTCTTTGATTCTATATTGGCAAGTAAATTAGGAAAGATGCCTAAAACTGAAGATGAGTTAGCTCAAGGGTTCTCTGATATGACACCTGACTTGATTCTTTGGGCTTCTGATGAAGTTTTAAAACTTCATATTTAGTTTCGACAAATAACAAATAATGATATGCAAAATAATGTAAATAATCCTATTCTTATATTTGGTAAAATGCTATTAGCAATGCGAAAAGATTTAGGACATCAAAATAATAAACTCAATGAAATTACCATTTTAGGCACATTTGTAAATGATATAGAGAATCTATCCAAATAAAAATGCCCCTACCCGATTACATAGATAACGACCGCCACAAACTTGAAGCTGTTCTTAAAGAGCTAATTTCAGGTGATAGCCAAACAGACCTTGACGTTGCCACAGGATTCTTCCGTATCGAAGCCTGGATAAGATTAGAAGGCGCCTTCAACGAACTTACCAATTTACGTTTACTCATCGGACGTGACCCTGCCATTTTACCAGCAGAACGTAGCACAATTAATTTAACACGCTATTTCCGTGCATCCATTCAAGGTCAGCTGGAGGGAGAACCTCTTAACTTAGAATATAAGCGTCAAATTGACCGTCTCATCGCCTACTTACAACAAGACCATATTCAAGTTAGACTATACGGCGCCTTATCAACAGACACTCCCTTCCTCCATGCCAAAGCCTACATATTTGACGATTACAGCATCATTGGTTCTAGTAACCTTACACCATCGGGTTTAGATGGTAACACTGAACTCAATGTACTTATTAAACAAACTGCAATCGCGCGCGACCTCCGCAATAATTGGTTTGAAAAATTCTGGAAAGACTCAAGCGTAGATACTAATTACAAAACTAAATTAATAGATGCCCTTAACGCCTCGAAGTTTGGTAGCAAGCAATATACTCCTTACCAAGTATTTGTAAAAGCTCTGTATGAGTTATTTAAAGATGATACTGTACTTTCTGGAGGAAATGACCGCACATCATTAGAACTGGCAAGTTTCCAGCAGGAAGGGTTTGAGCGCGCGGTGAGATTATTGGAGCGACATAAAGCTTGTATAATAGCTGACGCGGTTGGGCTGGGTAAAACTTTTATTGGGTTGCGGTTATTAGACCACTACTTAATTAAAGACAGGCGCCCTGGATATGTTCCGCGTGCTGTGGTTGTTTGTCCTGCCCAACTTAGAGAATTAGTATGGGTTAAGAAGCTGGATGAGTTTGGGATTAAAGCTGATGTTGTCTCCCAAGAAGAAATTAGCCGTAAGGGTTTCGACGTAAAGCGGTTTAGTAAATACGACCTGGTACTAGTGGACGAATCGCATAACTTCCGCAACTCTGCCACTAATCGTTACCGTAACTTACAGCGGTTGATTGGTAGCGGTAAGCGTAATAAGCGAGTAGTGTTGCTAACCGCGACACCCATCAATAATAGTATTTATGACCTTTACCACCAAATACTGCTACTTACCCGTAACCAGGAATCGTACTACCGAGAGTGGGGAATTAGCAATCTTAGGGGTTATTTTAAAGACCTATCCAAAGGTAGCGTAGAAATTACAGAGCTACTGCTACAAACGATGGTACGCCGCAGCCGCCAGGATGTTATCAAGCGACAGGAAGCAGGAGAACAAATATTTATTGCTGGTAAAGAAATTCATTTTCCCAAACGTCAGTTAGAACAATTTACCTATAATTTTGAGGACATTTTCGCTGGGCTTTACGCTGGTATCGCTAACCAAATCGACCAACTCAACCTGGCGCCTTATAACATACGAGCGTTTAAGAAAAAGAAAAATCAGCAGGATGAAGCACAGGTTAAACGTAATGAAGCACTAGTTGCTTTAATGAAGTCATTGTTTCTCAAACGCTTGGAAAGTTCACTACTTGCCTTTGGAAATAGTATTTTGTATCAACAGAAATTTCAGCAAGAGTTTGATGCTTACCTACAACAAGGTAAACTATTAAATAGCGAAAAGTTTCGTAATATATTATCAGCAGAAACCGATGAAGAAGAAAATATCGGTATTGACGAGCTAATAGGTTCGTTACATGAGATTGATGCGAAAGATTATCAAATTAATCAACTACGAAGACAAATAGCTGATGACTGTAACACTCTTACTGATATTCTCTCTAAGCTCCAAACAATTCGAGAAACTGTAGAAGCTAACCAGGATTATGACCTGAAATTGTTAGCGTTTAAACAACTGCTGTTACAACTTAAAGGTCAAAAAGTACTAGTGTTTAGCTACTTTAAAGATACTGCTGAATACGTTTACAACGAGTTACAGGCAGATACTCAGTGGTTAGATGCGATGAAAGTAGATAAACAGGCGCCTGCCATTGATTTAATTACAGGGACAACTCCCAGTAAACAACGGTTTGAGAAAGTTAAGCGCTTTGCACCAAAAGCCAACTGTCTCTCGGAGGAAGAACTACAAGCTTACCAAGACCGGGAAATAGACATTTTTATCTGTACTGATGTACTGTCAGAGGGACAAAACTTACAGGACGCTGGTGTTTTAGTTAATTATGACTTGCATTGGAACCCAGTAAGGATGATTCAGCGCGCGGGACGTATTGACCGTTTAGGTACAGATTTTGATGAACTGTTTATTTACAACTGCTTCCCCGAAGAAGGTTTAGAAACTTTACTAGGACTTGTTGCCAGGTTACAAGCGCGCATTGCGATGATTGACCGCGAAGTAGGACTTGATGCAAGCGTACTAGGAGAAACTGTTTCTCAACGTAGCTTGGAGGAATTACGACGCCTGAAGGAAGCGGATACTGATGCTGAAAAAGCAGAGATTTTAGAAGAATTAGAGCAAGCTGCTGATTTAGTATCCCTCGATGAAATGCGCTTTCCCCTACTAGAGTTTATTCAACAAGTGGGCAAAGAAGCAGCAGAGGAAATTCCTTTAGGTATTCATAGTACAAGTCATTGTTTACTTAACGAACATCCTAATGGTGGAATATTTCTTGCTTTCCGCGCGCGCGATAGACACTTCTGGCATTTTTATCCTCGAATTAACGGGTTTATATCAACCGACCCCAGTAGACTTGTAAGCGAGAAACGTCAAATCTTCAAGTGGTTACAATGCAAGCCAGATGATTTTCCTAGCCCTGAAAGTTTACCACCAGTTGAGTTTGACAATGCAATTTTTGCTGTATTAGAGGGTGCGGTGCGTAACTTGCTGTCAGACCTACAAAGACGACAAACAAGCGGGCGCCTGCAAGCTGCACTTCCTAAATTACTGCTAAAAGTACAAACTGCTTTGACCCAAGCTAACCAATTTGAGGAAGAGTCAGCAGAAGCAGAAGCCAAAGAGCGGGTACTATTAACTATTAAGGAAGTTAACCTGCGTACTTATGAAAAAGACATCAAGGTAATTTGGGATAAGTACGCTGATAGTAAAGACATCGGCGCCTTGCTGACAGAACTTGATGAGTTATTCGTTGACCAACAGTTATATAACGAAATTGAGGAGCAGCAAGAGGATACTACCACACTTTCCTTAATTAAGGAGGAGGAAGTACAACTAGTTTGTTACCAATGGTTTAAACAAAAATAGTGGTAACAACACATGTTGCTGTAGTCAGATAGCAAAACTGTATTGTTATAATCTACTTCTGACGACAGCTATTCAAAATACTCAAATTTTTGAGATGTTTTGTTACTTAAAAACTAATTAATTTGTTTAACCACTCTCGTATACTCATCGGAATCCCCTCTCTTTCATAACAAAAAAAGAAAAGTGAGCTTCCACAACGCCATAATTCATATAAATCTATAACTTCATATGGTTGATTAGCAAGTTTAATATCTGATTTCCTCTATCATTATATACAGCTACTAAATATAGGTTCAGTTAAATCATCTGCTATTTTTCACATACATATTACAGTAACAAATCTATTATCCTGTGTTTTGTATTTAACTTAAAACCATCATTTTTTTTGTAAAGTTTAGATAAAATGTATATAAATAATTTTTAAATATAATATGTTGAGATAAAAATTTATATCAAAAAATTTAGAACTGTTGGCGTTCGCTTTCAGTACCTCGTAGTAAAGTGGCGCCTGTACAAGCAATGATTGATAGTCATAAAACTATTAATGAAATTAAATCGTTTATAGAAGGCAAATAATTAATATGCAACGTTTGGTGCCTCATCCCCTGCGATTGGTATAAAAGCTGCCCAATTATTCATCACTCTAAATAGATATAGCCAATAATGTAAAGAAACCTATTTCTGATATCTCCCTGAGTTATCTATTTATTTACAACTGCTCTACATCCACACGATTACGAAATTCGACACGTCCATTACTTTGTATTGCTTGTCGAACCTCTTCATAAAGCGTCTTTTGTTGCTCCAGTTCTAACCCACTTATCCATAGCCATCCTTTAGTACGTGTCATAGCTACAAAGAGTTGGTTTCTAAGTTGAGGGTTATCCTCCTTAATATTTTCTAGCCCACTAATAAACACCCAAAAAGCTTCGTTTCCTTTAGCACGATGGATACCAGTTAACGTAATGGCATTTTCCATCCAAAATAAACTTGGATTTCCTTTAGTCTCAAAAAAGTTTTGGTTTTCTGCAAAATCCGCTTGATTAATGCCTTGTGAACCCGGAATAAAGAAGCTAATATCAGCTTGTACAAGACCTTCTATTATTCGTTTTTGCTGAATTTGAACCTTATCTTTGTCTCCTAGGCAAATAACCATGAGGTGTCTGTCGAGTTTGAAGCCAGTATTTTTCGCTTCAATTACTTTCTGGACAAGTGCGTAAACCTCCTCTTGTCTATCCTTGAAAGTTTGAAATTCGATAGAGGGTTTCTTCCATAATTCTGAAACTGGATTTTTGCAATTCTCTGCATTACGCCAAATCTGGATTAATGAATTATTAGATCGAAGGTCTCCTCTCATCATAAAACCATTGTTTTTTAAATCTTCTTTTCCAAAACGAGATAATCGCCCCCTTGGACGTAACAATCCTGTTCCTAGTGCAAAAGCTGCTACTAAAATATTTCCAGGTGTTCGATAACAGCAACGCATTACTGCGCTCTTCAAGATATTACCCTCATACTTTACACCAGCTGATCTACCTATCAATATTTCTGCTAGGTCTCTTCCGAATAGTTCCTTATATTCAGGAACAATAAGTGCATCTAAACTTTGAAATTCATCATAAGCCCAATAAAGACGACGTAAATGAGGTTTTTCAGAAGAAGTAGGTCGTAAAGTTTGCCAAGCTAACCAATAAATAGGTTGGCGTTCCTCAAACTTTAGTGGTTCGTTCACAACTAAATCTTGCCCCTCGTCTATGAGAATAGCATCGTAACAAGGTTTAATTGGAGGTTGATGGTTTAAGATTCTACAATAAAGCTGTGCAAGTTTTTCTGTAGGACTACCTTTTAATTGAAAATCTAAAATACTGGGAAGGTTTAGTTTCTTCTTAAACTGTGAGTAAAAACCTTCCTCTTCATTTGCCCCCCAGGCATGAAGAATTTGAATTTTATTCTTAGCGTCTTCTAGGGTTACTCGCTCATTGCTAAAACGCTGCAACCAACGATCTACTTCACGACGAACTTGGTCATAAAGGCTGCGGGTAAAGAATATAAAGGCAATATTCCACTCAGGATACTTTAAATGAAGATGAGCAGCCCTTTGAGCAAGAATAACTGTCTTTCCTGAACCTGCAATTCCCCTAATTCGTTGTGGTCCGGGTGGAATTTGTTTTCCTAATTGTTCTTGTAAAATATCCATCTCAAAAAGCGTTGATTCTACTTTGTCAAGTACGCCTTTACGATGAGAGACTTCTAGGAGAGTATTATTGTCTTGTACCCAAACATACTTGTCATTGCTATGACCAGCTACCACTCCTAGAAGTAATTTCCATTGTTGATCATTAAGAGAACCTCCTGGTCTTATAGATGGAGTGTTGCGAATAATCTTGAGTAATGTAGCAGCGCCCAAATCATTACTACAAATGACTGGCGGAGCTGCTGGCAAGTTGGAAAATTTGGCTTCCCATTTTTCACGTTCAATCCTAGGTAAACCAATGAGGATGCGGGATGTTACTTTGTCTTGTAGCTCAAGTTGTTTATCACAATAACGTAGTAAATCGTCCATTTGCTTATTAGCTTGAGATACAGGGTACATTTGATTAGTATAGAAATTCTCTGTCATGCTCCAAAGCAGACCATTAATTTGCTTAATTTGATTGAAGTAACATCCTTTTACTTCAATAATGATTAAGCCTAACTCTTTGTCAACAATTAGAATATCAGGTTCCCTATACTTTCCTACTTGACCTGGAACCTCACTAAAAAGGGGGTAGCGCCAATAAGCATAACCTTCTCTCTTTGCAAAAGCCTCTTTAATCTTTTCCCAAATTTTTAGTTCAGATATTTCCCCAAGGGTACCTAAAGGGTCTGTAGATATAAATTCCATCGTCAGGGTTTTTGTAAATAGGTTATGCTTAGTGTTCCCAATTACACCTCTAAAACTTATAAACAATTACACTGAATCTAACGCAGCGAGCGGCGCCAGTTCCGTTAGTTTCGTTTTAGTCGTGGGTATCATAACTGTATGGAATAATAATTATTAGTTAAAAACTATACATAGATATATGACAACTTACTGCCGTGACCAAGCTAGAGAAGAATTAACGTTGATGATGGGAGGAGGCGCCGCTTGTGGTGTTGCTGGTAGCATTCCGGTTGTCGGTGCCGGAGTATTAAATGCCAGTTAAACTGCGGTATAAGCTGCTTGCACAAAATAATATCTAGTGATGAATGTTTAGTTTTAAGTATTTGTACTTAAATATAATTTTTGCTTAAGAAGATTTTATCAATGTGTCCCTTTTTACCGTTATCTCGACCAACACCCTTTATGACAAGATTATCGCCGGATGCAGTTAAGCCGCACGTCCGGTTCTTAGGGGGCGGGATTATAGCGATATAGTCCTGCTACCCGACCACGTTCTAGCCCAATACAAGCACCAATCAACCTAAGCCTACTCTGTACTACTTAGTAGTTAATTACTAAATTGATAAAGATTAAGGTTAGGCTAGGAACAATTTGCTTTGATATTATGATGTAATCGTAAAAAAAAGTACTCAAATCAAGGTGAATTTATCATGCCAAAAATTTTTACAATCCCGCTGGTCGAGCAGGCATCGCCTACAAAAATGCTCGGTCAGTACGATTATTACTCGCTTGTGGCGCCAGTGGCTACAATGCCTACTGACCTGCCAAGCTATCCGAATATACGGGAACCAAACCCAAAAGCTGATGTTTGTAAGGATATAGTTTATACTCTTATCACAGCACCCGAAAAATTCCTTCAGTACAATGGTGGCATAGTAATTACAGCAAAGTCAGTAAGGGCATACAAAGAAAAAGGTCAACATAAGATAGATATTGAGATACTTGAGCCGAGCGAAGGTTACGACTGTTACGGAATATGTAATGGCGCCCACACGTTAAAAGGAATTGAATTAGCACACAATCGAGGTGTTAAACCCCAGATTGCTTTTGTAAGTATAACAATATATTCAAATTTTAATGATATAGATACAGCAAAAGAAATAGCTTTAAAAATAAATACAGTCACACCGATTGACAAAAGGTCTAAAATAAATGCGGCTGGCGGTTTTGATGAAATAAAATCAATTATAAACAATCTCAAAACTCACGAAGGCAAGTCGTTCAATCATATAGCATATTACCAAAATCAAGGTGAGGTTGAAGGTGACAAATATAGGCATTGCTCTATCAATCACACATTTAAATTGCTAAACCCACTTGATTACGTTAAATACAATTACAATATTCCTGGCAAACCTCATCCAAAGTCGCTGCCGACCTTAACTAACAAAGAGCTAAAAAGAATGGAAAAACTAATGCCGTTACTAGCAGATGCATTTTGGATTGAAAAACGTTTATTCGATGAAATTAACAAATCCTTGAAAAATCAGCAAACAAATGGCACTTCATCATTTGCAGGTATAAATATAGGAAGAAAAAACGATATTACAAAGTTAATAGATGGTTCCATCTATGGTTTTAAAGCAATAGAAGCACTATCAACTCCAATTATTGCAACATACAGAATAATGCTACAAGGTAATTACGAGTGGATTATACCATTTAAGGAATTACGAGAACCTCTATTTATAATATTATGGCGCCGTTATCAAAAAGAATTAAAAGAATTAAAAATAGCAGGCAATACTTCAAGCGCTGCTATACAACGCAATGACAAATTGTGGAATAATTTATGTGAATTAGCAATAAATTATAAAACACAGTTGATAGAAGGTACTCCAAATCTTGTTAACGTACCACAACTAGTATTAAGATAATTAATACAACTGGCGCTAACGCGCTTCTTTTATAGGTTAATTAACATCACTAAAATCATGAAACCTATAAAAGAAGCAGCAACAGTAACTCAAACTTTAAGTACTGATGCAATGGTGCCAGTAAGCGATACTGGAAGCGAAGTTGACGTACCAACCAATGTCAAGCTTATCGAGCCGACTATAAAAATCAGCGAAGAGGAAGCAAAACACTTAGAAAAGGAATTTCTTTTAAGACAAGAGAAAAATCAATATTATCACTTGGCATATAGCCAGTATTGAGAAAATAAGCGCTACCTATTTATACTAAGTAGCGCATCTCTCTCTATTACCTATAATTATGCTATCTGAGGAAAAGAAAATTAGCGAATTATCGCTACGTGAGTTAAGTATCCAAGCAGTGCAGTTATGGCAAGATATTGAAGAAGCACAACTAATTGCCTCGGCGCCAGAAACCCAAAATAATACAAGCGAAGAAACAAATACTATTGGATTGGTAGTCCAAAAACTCTTGCAAAACCAAGATGCTATGGCAGAAAAAGTCGATGCCATAGTATGGGTTATAGGAAAGCTCAAAGCCGAACTAAAAGGCTGGGAAGCACGAAGAGAACATGCACTTCAATTATACCAAAGTGCTATTGAAGTTCGAGAAAGCGCCATCAATAAAATGGTATCTACGCTTCTACATCTTTACAATATTGGCTTAATATCCGAAAAGAATATGGGTAAAGAATGTGAAATAGAAATTAGAAATAACCCTCCCAAGGTTGCCTCTATTCTTATGGATATTGAAAGCGATAATTTCCCTTCACAATTCAAGAGGGTCATTGCAACCGCTGACAATAAAGCTATCATTAATGCCTACAAGCTAGGTATTGATGTCAGCAATTATGTCGAGATTACAACTGGTAAACACGTTAGATTCAAGAGTAAAAAAACGAAAAAAAAGTAAATAGCTAATAACCCACATAAACTGTACTTCATGGAGTACAGTTATCTTTTTTTACATTAACACTAATTATAATATTTTATTAATACAATAGTTTTTTATATTTAATATATTATTTGGTGCGCTGCTCACCTGCACAATATCTGGGGTTTTGTCGTGGTAATCCTAACTTTTTACGAAAATCGGGGTCATAGCAAGCTTCTTGCCAGTCCACGGCTTTTTTGATTTGTTCAGGAGTGATGTTTTTTGCACCTTTTAAGTTGGTAAAAATAGGATAATATTTTTCCTTATTGGAATAGGGAAAATAGATAATATCAAAGTTAGCATTACTAAAGTTAACATCAGCAAGGTTGGCATTACTAAGGTAGCCCTGTCAAGGTGGTAAAATTTGGACATATTCCTTTCGTGAGATAATTATCCACAGCGCCCACGGGAGCGGGCGCCTCAGACTACCGGAGGGAGGGTTAGCTTTATGCGCTTGTGCAATTTTTGAGCGATTTGTAGAAGAAAGTCCAATCAGTGTCATGGTTCGAGGATTGATGGAACAAGTGTTGGCGCCTGAAAAAATCAACCAAATATTTGAAACAAACGCTCAAACCCAGTATACACGAGAGTTATTGTTTTCGAGTGTAGTAGATTTAATGAGTTTGGTTGTATGCGGAATTCATCCATCTGTGAACGCGGCATATAGAGCCAAAGCTCAACAATTAAATGTTAGTAGAACAGCTGTGTACGATAAGTTAAATCGAGTTGATACTGCTGTAAGCGCTGCAATTGTACGCGAAACAGGAATGTCAATGGCATCGTTAATTGAATTAACAGGAGGTCAATCACCTTCTAAATTGGCGCCATACAAGATTAGAGTAATAGATGGAAATTGTTTAGAAGGAACTGACCATCGACTTGAAGTATTAAGGAATATTGGTGCAGTCGCGCTACCTGGAAAATCTGTCGTTATACTTGACCCGGAATTAAGATTAGCTATTAATGTTTTTCCTTGTGAGGACGGGCACGCAATTGTACGGTCATTATTCAACCAAATATTGCCAACAGTTAATGCGGGAGAGCTGTGGATTGGAGACCGTTGTATGTGTACGTTGGGGTTTTTATTTGGTGTTATAAAGCGATGTTCAAATTTTATTATACGTGAACATAAAAGTATGCCTACTGAGATAGTAAGTTCTTTACGCCGAAAAGGTAAAATCGGTACGAGGGAAATATTTGAGCAAATGGTGCGCTTAACTTATGAAGGAGAATCAGTACTTGTAAGACGAATTGTTTTAAAACTATTTAAACCAACCCGCAATGGAGAATCAGAAATAGCAATTTTAACTATGTTGCCAGTGAGTGAAGCCAAGGCTGAAATTGTTGCAGAACTTTATCGCGGGCGCCGCAGTGTTGAAAATTTATTTCAGACTGTTACACAAAACTATGAATGTGAAATTCAAACTTTGGGTTATCCCAAAGCCGCATTATTTTCTTTTTGTTTAGCATTAGTTACCTACAATATTTTGGCAACTGCGAAAGTGCATGTTTAGCATCAGTACATGGAGTCGGAAAAGTTGAAGCAGGTCTCTCTGACTATTATATGGCGCTCAGAGATTCAAGGCAATTATAGAGGTATGATGATTGTCATTCCTCCCGAAAATTGGAGTATCTTTACTGAACTCAGCCAACAACAGCTTGCTTCAGTTTTAATTGATTTAGCTACGCGCGTTCGTTTAAGTTCATTTCTTAAACAACCGCGCGCCCCTAAGAAGAAGAAAGACCCCCCAAGAAAGCGACCCACGTCATCGACACGTCGCCACTGCAAGGCTTTTAGCCGATGCCAAAAAGTCACCAAGACGCGGGCTAGCTCCTATGAGCTACCTGTCTGCCCGTTTTTATGCCTTTCTCTCAATTGGTGCTGCCCTGCTAACTATTGCTCTCAAAGCAGGCGCTTACTTCCTCACTGGCTTTGTAGGAATGGCACTAAGTTAAAGCTGAAACCTTGACGAGATGGGGGATAGGGGGATAGGGGGATGCCCATCGGTGTTGGCTACTAACAGTCAAATCATTCTCCCCAAATCATTCTCCCCATCTCCCCATCTCCCTATCACGACTGATATGAGGCTTATCTTAGTGACATTCGGCTATTAGCTATAGATCAACTATTACTTTGGTTAGGGATGACCAAAGCATTCCGTAATGCCTCAATTCGTTCATGAATAAGTCGGTAGTAAACCCGGGTACCGCGTTGTTCCCGCTCAAGTAGTCCGATTTCATAGAGAACTTTGAGATGGTGGCTCACGGTGGGTTGAGATAACCCTAAAGGCTCCATCAATTGGCACACACAGGCTTCACCCTTTGGCTGAACAGCAATTAGGCTGATTAATCGCAGGCGTGCAGGTTCTCCAAGCACCCGAAACAAGGACGCCATCTGTTCTGCTTCAGCAGGTTTAATGAACCCTGACAGCAGTGGAGAGCAACATTTTGAGATTAACTTGGCTATTGGCATACCTCTATATTGACAGGTATCAATACATTTCGCTAATATATTCATATAAATCAATATTGATTATTGTCGATATACGAGGATACCACTATGTCACGAGTTCAAATTGCCCTTAACGTGCGCAACATTGATGAGGCCATTGGCTTTTACAGTAAGCTGTTAGGGACTGAGCCAGCGAAACGTCGCACAGGTTACGCTAACTTCGCCGTGGCTGAGCCACCGCTGAAGCTGGTGCTGATTGAGCAGCCTGAAACGGCTGGCACTTTGAATCATTTGGGTGTTGAAGTAGACACGTCGGCTGAAGTAGCTGCGGCTGACACGCGCCTGACTGACAAAGGTCTAGAAACAGACCCTGAGAAGCAGGTTACCTGCTGCTACGCCGTGCAGGACAAGGTATGGGTCACGGACCCGGATGGCGCTCCTTGGGAAATTTATACCGTCCTGGACGACGCTGCTACGTTTGGCCCTGCCCAAGTGGACACACCTGCCCCAGCCCGCCCCTGCTGCTAGCTGCGTTCTGAGTTATCCCAAACCAGGATTTTAGGGTTCATGGACTTCCCCCTGAAGATCTCGCTCAATCAACCCACAAACTTAGCCGATGATGACTTCTGTGGTGTGCCCAGGTGTAGCGGCTTGCAATTATAAATGACTGGACTTGCAAACAAGACAATTGTCAGTGTGACGATAATATTGCCGTTTTGGCACGCTTATACTTCCATCAGCTACTGGCAAACTTATGCTTATAATTTTAATTCCAAACATAAGTCGAGTTAGTAGCTAAATATGTCAATCATAACCAAGAGACTGTTGAATTTCATGTAAATAAGACCGAACCCAGAGGTTACGCATCACTCCAGGTTTAGTTAGAAGCCTAGTAACCCGATGTTGTGTAGGTTTTTTTCCTTGTTCATGAAGCAATCGAGCGGCATTTTGTATTTCTTGACGTATAAGCTCTTTTTTTTCCTCACCAATTGCATTATTGTATTCTTGGTAGCGCTTGGAAATAGAGCTAGAAAATTCCGGAAAATATCTGTACAAATAGCTGCTGTTTTTATAGCCCAGTCGCCGAGTAATTTCTTGAAATGAAGGAGGTGGAAACTCTTGTAGCGCTAGTTCGAGAACAGTTTCAATTTTTTGCTGTCTCATAAAGCTTTTATAATCAGCATATCTAACTTTAATGATTTGGCATAATTCTGGAAAATGATTCTGTAAGGAAATCTGACTAGATTTTAAACGAATTGCAACATTTTCTAAAGAAGGTGGTGGGTCTTCATTAGCTACTTCTTGAAGAATTATATTTAAAACTTGTTTTCTATCCTCACTTATTCTCCGAGAAAATTTTCTTATATTGTTACCTTGAGTAGCGTCCTCCTGGTAATCAATAAAATTATCAAAAACTAATATATCTTTTGTAATTAAATGTAATAGTTGAATTTTCATATATTTAGCTAATACTAAAAGTTTATCTATTTGAGGTATTACTTTTCCCTTACGCCATAAACCGATTGTTGCTCCATTTACAGTTATAGACCGAGATAAAGCAGATTGATTTGATTGAAATACTTGATTAATAAAAGTAGAAATGTTTTTACCAATCTTATTTGAATCAAGAGTAAAATTGATAGTGGGTGTAGCAGCAATTAACTCTCCTAATTCGTTAGCAATATAAAGCTGCCAATCAATTTCATCTCTAGTGTTTATTTTGTTTACTCCACCATTTTTAGATTGGCAGTTTCCCAGCCATTTACCGCATTTATTGCAGTGTCCTGTCTGGGAATCGCCAGAAAATATAAGTTGTTGAGTTAAGCAATGAGGACACACCGACACAAAATTTTGGTTGTGGATTGGACAAACTTCAACTACATTGATACACCAAATAAGCGGTTCATAAATAATTTTATTAGTATCATGCCATTCTTGATAACAAAAAGGACACCAAGCACGTTTATGGCGAAGTAAACCTCTTTTAGAAAGGACTTTTACCCAAGGTATAAGGGTAAGACAATGTAAGTCTGTTCGTTTCGTTAGGGTGGACATTGCACGTACTAAATTAGTTGCAATTAAGCCCTTTCCATTAGTTGTTGTTCTATCCCTACCCATTCTAAGTATTTGGCTGATACTTTCATCTCTTGAATTGTTGGAGCGTGATAATCTTGTTTCCTTATTTACAAGTGGAGCAACTTCATTTAGAAGTAGCTGTCTAGTAGTAACGCAATGTTGTTCAGCTAGTCGAGTGACATAGCTTGTTAAACTTTCTACATAAGGAGTTCCTATACCAATTGGCTCTAGATTATATAAACGGCTTCTTGGCGGAATTGGAGGTTTTTGAGTATCCCACGATGGGTAAATTTGCAGGGTTAATTCAGGCATATCACTCACATTCCTACTTGATGACGCTTAGGTAATGGTTGTCCGACTTTAGAGCGTACTCTTCGCCTAGTTGAGTTATTTTGTTGTGGTTGAATATCAACTTTTTTAATATCACTATCAATTGAAGCTTGATTTATTGGCAAGCCTAATTCTATACGCAGTTGCTCTTTTGATGCCTCAAGTTGTGCATTATTTTTTTCACCCTCTTTAATTTTCTTGAGGATGTTCCGGCATTGGGTAACGGATAAGGCACGGCGTTCTAGATGCTTAAGCTCAACACAGTCAGACCCATCAGTAATTGCATCGAACAAAGCATTTTGAAACCAGTTTTTCAAAATTCCTACACAACCTAAACTTCTCTCGTAACAGTAATCCCAATGGGATACTAAATCTGGTTCCTGCGGTAAAGGCATATGAAGTTGAAAACCCCAAACTATACTTTGGAAGACTTCTCTGTCTTGTTCTATATCAGCATGATAACGAGGAAAGTGTAAGTAAACACTACGTCGGCTCAACTGGTCTCCAACATCGTGTAGGGTCAGCAATTCGTATGTACCTACTAATCCATGAACAACTCCAGTTCTGTTGGCTAAGGATTTTATTGCTTCTGGTAAATCTGTTAACTTGCGTCCAGAAGCCACCATCAGCATATGATGAGCTTCATCAATAAAAAATATTTTAGGTTTGCGATGTTTAAGAGCTTGCTCTAATGCCCATCCTAAATCAGTTTCAACAACTTTTGATTCAATCACAATTTGCCCCAAATTGTTACGATAAATACCTCGGATACCATAGTCTATCTTTTGGTCGATTAGTGGTTCATTCAGTGCAAATAAGCAGCGTTTAATATGGTCTTTTGAGTTAAATAAACCTGATTTTTGGACTACTGCCTCAACAGATGCAAATGGTAAGCAACCTGGGTCAATTTGTAGTTGTGGTAGTGACGACTCAACTAACCACTTTTCAATTAATAGGCGTAGAGTAGTTTTACCAACTCCTGTTGGACCATAAATAAAAATTATTCGTGACTCAGAAGAATTGCTAACAGCAAGCTTAAGAAAATTAAAGGCTTCTTCTAGGCGAGGATGAGCCATTGTATACTTGTCAAAGTACGATAGCTTTTCTGTAGATGATTGTGCCAATAATGTAATGGGGAAATGCCTCAGATTAGACATAGTTAATAATCACCAAAAATTTGTAGGTTAGTAGATATTTCAACAGTATTATCTATTTGTGATTCGACCGAATATTTATTCTCAGTTTGCTCAAAAGCTGCTGTAAGATTTAACTCATCATTAAATTTAGTTTGATTTCTTTCATAATCAATTACCTTGAATACTTCTTTTCCCTGATTGTCCCGGAGACGTTGTGCAAGCAATGTTTCTGACGCTTCTGCTGTTGAAAGAAATTCTGCTAATTTTCTTGCTCTCACTTTAA
The DNA here is from genome assembly GCF_002368415.1 of Calothrix sp. NIES-4105. Taxonomy (GTDB): domain Bacteria; phylum Cyanobacteriota; class Cyanobacteriia; order Cyanobacteriales; family Nostocaceae; genus Dulcicalothrix. Next base: position 315,030 of record NZ_AP018291.1, on the reverse strand, counting down.
ATTCTTGATAATGATTTGATTTACGTTTTTGTAACTCAATTGTTGCAAGCCAAATTTCTTTTTCTGAACGCCCTTTGAAAACTGCGTAATATTCGCTAATACATTGAAGCCACTGACCACGAACGTAAGCATAAGCAACTCCAACATCAAAGGGGTCATATCTTATCTCTACGTATGTTTTGTGAATACTAGGGTCGCGGAAAGCTGAATTCCAGTAATAAATTCCTCGTATTTGTATTCCTTGAGTTGCGTGAACTTTTGCAAGACCTTTTTTTGTTGTTGGTAAAGTTAAAATTCTCCAGTTTTCGTCATCAGGTATCAGTCGGTGAGTCCTCAATCCATGCTTTGCCATACCTTGATTAAATGCCGCAAAAGGAGACATTAATAATGCTGGGTGTTCCGTAGTATCATATTCTGAGTAAGCCCATTCACAGAGATACAAATATAATAAACCAAGTGTCCAAACAGCTAGATTTTTAGGGTTGACTGTTTTGGTCATTAACCGGACTTTTTTGGTAATTTGTGTATTTCCAGCCAAATTATAAACAAATTGGGTGTTAGCTGTTCCAAATAAACGCTCGCAAACCCCACTAAATCTTGATGCAGTTGGAGGACGGTGTTTGAGCGTGCATCCAAACAGAGCTAGCAAGCTCTCAAAGTAGGTACTGTGAAATTCCTTACCATTATCTGTTACTAGTATTTGAGGTAACCGAGAGTAACGCATTACACAAATACGCAGTACCATCATGCAACTGCGGTAAGAAGGAGAATCAAAAGTTAGATAAGTTGCCAAAAGTCTTCTGCTGTAAGCGTCTACGAGAAAAGTCGCCCAAGGTCTTCCTAGTACTTCACCTGTACGTGAACACCTCAATTCTATATCTAGTTGTGTGTGGTCAATATGACATACCTCTAAACACCTATCACCGTGTTTCGGCGTTGTTAGCTCTAACTCCCAGTAAAATGGCATCTGTGGGTAAGCAGCTCGGTATCCCTCTCGACTACAAGTTTGCTCCCAACCACTGTGCCTTTTTATTTCCTTAATAAATGTTTTATAGCTGGGGATTTGGTCATCTGGAATCATAGAATTTGCACAAGCATTACAAAAAGCTCCATAAACCTCATACTTACGTTTTTGTTTGTAAGTGCAGTAGTTTTCTGTAATAAACTTATCTATTAATTCCAAAGTTTGTTGGGGTAATTTCCGATTACGATTCCCTTTTTTATACGAACAATGTAACAGCCCAATATAACCATACCCATATATTTTTTCAGCTTGTCTATATTTAGCTAACCAATCTCTTAAAGTACGGTCTGGTATCTGGGAATTTTCTATTTTATTACCCTGTAAAATTGGCTCAATGCTTCTATAACGATAATTAGCATCTTCTAAATCTTTTTGGCTCGCTGACAATAGTATTGAATTTATTTCATCAGTCCTACTGTTCGACATCTGAGGTTTATCTGCTACAATTTTACCAAGCCTAATTTTCTTTTCAAATTCGATAAGTGGTAAATCAATAAATTCCCCTGAATCTGCACGTAACGTTATTTCTGTACAACCAGATTGAATCAATGTATAGCTTTTACTATCCCAACTAATTCTCGTATTTGGCATTAAGTTTATCACTGGTGAGCTTATTGTATCTGTCTTATTGTCTGACAGAAAAATAAATTTATAAGCTGTTGCACTCTCTTGGTCTAAAAACACTTTACATTGTTCTGGTTCAACTAGTAGCTCTGATTCTAAGTCTACATATATATGCTCACTCGCAATTAGAAAATAAATATCATCTGCGCTAATTAGTGACTTATTTTCTAAGAGTTCTTCAAGAGTGATTCCTGCTTGAGAATGAACTATATTTTTGATTGATTCTTCTAAGCTTGTCTCCAGATTTTTACCACTACTAATAAACCGATAATAATCATCTAAAAAAGTTATATTACGGTACAAAATCCAGTTAATTTGGGCATCTGAAAAAATGCGAAAGTCAAGTCCAAACTGTTGTGCATATTCGTTAGCTGGTGGTGATAACCAGCAACCATTTTCTTCTCTTACGTAACGATGAGGTTGTTTAAGTAGCAGTTTTTGTAGTTCCGTTTCTGTTTTGCACTCTACCCATCCAGCACTATTTTTTCTGATAACAAAAAAATCTGGGGTGTAGAAAAATCCTAGTTGGCGCCCCAATAAAGATTGATAATTAATTTTAAATGCAGGGGGTTGGTCATAAAATTCTAGCACCTCATCTGAATGCTCCAGTAAGTAGATAAAAGGAAGCTCGACTTTATGAGACTCAAACTGAATAGTTTTTCTGTTCTTTTTGCTAGGATAAAAACCTGAAACATTCCTTCTTCCACCCCCGACTCTCCGAGATGGCTCGCTCGAACGGATTGTTTGAATCGTCTGTACAGCCAATGAGGATAAATTTTGGTCACTACACCATTTTTCAAACTCATAATCGGTAAGCATTTCCCTGACCTCAATCTGAACCCTAAAGATGCAGTACACTACGACAGCAAGCTTACGAAAACAGGGATGAATGACTAAAAGGAACGTTACCTGTACTTATGCTTAAGTTCGCAGCGCACAATAATAACTGTATTAATGCTATACATTGCTATAAAAACATTCCAAATTGTTTACCTAACTTAACTATTTTGGCAAGCTTATGGTGTCATTTTTGGTTTTTGGCAATGTTATCATGACTGTTGGCAAATTTGGGTAGCGAGTAATTAACTAAACAATCGGTTTTTCACGCTCAGTCTAGGCAAGATTATGGTTCCTGTTTTGGCAATATTATCGTCACACTGACAACAATTCTCGACTCAAATTAAGGTTCTTGGCAACTTTTGGTGATCTAGGTTGGGGGAAGGCAGAAGGCAGAGGGCAGAAGGCAGAAGTAGGAAAAAGGAAGAAGAAGTGGTATAATTTAATTACTTCAAACTTCTTATGAGCTACAAAAATCAATTTATTTGGAAGCGGTCTGTACAACTTGCGATTAATTGTTATCAGCTTACTCAACATTTTCCCCAATCTGAACTCTATGGATTAACGTCTCAGATTCGCCGGAGTGCTGTCTCTGTAGCTGCAAATATAGCGGAAGGTTATGGGTAGGCAGCACAAGAATGAATATATCCAATTTTTGTATATTGCATTAGGGTCTTTACGAGAATTGGATACTGAATTAATAATTGCTCAGGCTGTGGAATTAACAGATAAAAATTTATTTGCTCCAGTGATGAATGAGGTTGAATAAATGCAAAGGATTATGGTTTCAAGCTTGAATAAACTTAAGCAACTAAAACAATAACTAAAGTCTGCTCTTTATGTTGCCAGTAAAAATCGTCGCTCAAGCAAATCTATCTTGGCACGACCATACATTTGTCGCTTCAACATTTTCAGTCGGTTGATATGTCCTTCAACTAGACCATTGCTAATTGATATTGTTACACCCGCTTTAACTGCATCATATTATATAGCTGTCGGGTATGTATATACACTTATTTTTAATATTAGCACCCATTTGTCATAAAATAAGTTACAAATCATTAATGCACCCTGTATGGAAAAGCTGGTTGCAATGACGAACAACCAGCTTTTTATTAATTAATTTGAATTAAATAGTAAAATTCTAGATAACTTAAAATGGGAGCAATGCGATTTTGTTAAATTGGGGTTTTATTCTCAATAAAATAGCCCAATTCTCAATAAAAATATAATTTTAACGCTAAAAGCACCTCGAAATACGCGATTCATACCCCTAATTTTCGGCACCTAACAAAATCGCGCTGCTCCCCAGCAGGGTTACAAGGCACCACTTACGCCATAATTACTAAAGATTTGAGTAAGGGTATGCGTTCGATTCCATTATCCCAAATCAAATCCCAAATTGAAGAGTTATGCGATTTGGCAGACAACACGCAAGATAAACAATACCTACTTACTGCAATCGGCACGTCAAATGGCGGGTATTCAGTGAATGAAATTGCAAATATGTTCCCGTCATACATTCCCAACAATGTTTGGTTGCCTCAATCTTTCGCACATCAGCATCTTCCCTCGAATACCATGAACGTAATGTTCACGGGCAATCGAATACAAAGTTTTGATTCAGATGCCGAGCGTGAAAATGCATACTCCCACCTTGGCAAGCTAATTCAACGCGCAATTAAACGCTCGATTGAATGGGGTTATAATGCTATCCACTTTATTAGTGGCATGGCGTTAGGCATCGACACTGCCGCGTGCGAATATGTACTTGCCCAAAAATCAAAAGGGCATCCTATCAAAATATTCCTGACTGCTGCCGTGCCATGCCTCAATCAAGATGTAAGTAAGTCGGCGCCAAAACGATAAAGATAAATATCACTTACTATTGTCGCAGTGTGATTTTATTCAATACGTATCAAATTGCAATTACGCGAATGCTGGTGGCGCCAGTTGCTTAGATGCACGCAATAAATGGATGGTAAGTCAATTATCCGGTGTTCATAATATGGCAATTGCTGTTCATCATGGGCAACCCAGTGGTACACAAAATTGCATTAACGATTTAGATGCATCTGGCAAGAAAACGGTAATATATAATTATCGCTCAAGTCATTACCAATCATTAAATTTAGAACTTACAATATAACATTGGGTGCATTAACCGCGCTACTTACTATGTTTTATAATACAAAAATACCAAGTAATTAATTTACAAGTGATACATATTGTATCGCTTATTTTTTTACGATAAGATTCTTTTCATATTCTAGCACTCAGGTTATAATAATCGATACATTACAAACACTGGCACCATGAAAAAAAATAAAGTTAAACTAGGCACTACACGGGAAACACTACTTATCCCACTTTATGCAAGATACATAGAAACACGTAAAAGCGAAGGTTTAATTACTGATACAGCATCGGTAGAAATTGTAGAAAAATTAGAATATGATTTCAGCAAATTTGATAAAGATAAAAAATCAGCACTAGCCTAGGGTGTTAATTTTGGTATAATTTAGGTAGAAATGGCTCATCAAATTGTTGTGTTTAGTCGTAAAGCTCAAAACCCTGATTACACAAGCTTTTTAAACTGGCGCCACGAGACACAAAAACTGCATGAACTTTTTTTTTAGGCTTATATACAAAGTAAACACCCTAGCACTAGCCTGCATCCTTCGAGGAATACTACTAGATAATTGGGCTAGAGATTATATTGATAAATTTCCACAAGGCACGATTATTGATGTTGGAGTAAGTTTAAATACTCGATGCGAAAGACTAAACAACGATGGAATAAGCTACTTCGAGATTGACTTACCTGATACAATGAATTTAAGAAGAAAGTTAGTCAATGAAAAAAGCAATCGTAAATTTATTAATGGTTCAATATTAAATAATGCTTGGATTGAAAAAGTAGCAGCAACCAATCCAGGTAATCAACCTTGCTTATTCATAATAGAAGGGGTACTTCAATACTTAGACGAAAAGAAAGTAAAAAAGGTGTTTAGCTCAATAAAAAATAATTTTCCGGGTTCTTTAGTCGCATTTGATTTAATATCTCCATCCATGATTAAAAAAAGTAAAAACGCAGCAAATACAAGCCTCAGTAAGATTAATGCGGAATTTACATGGGGCTTACTTAATCCTCTTGATATTCACTCATGGGATAAAGAATACAAAATAGTAGATGTCAAAACATATTTTGACCTACCAGATAAATATCTTGACCGAGAGTTTAATTTAATTCAAAGATTAGTATTTAAGTTTGTGCCATATCCGGTAAAGATGGTGCTTTTGAAAATCAAGTGAATTTAATTATTTTCCAATAAAATATAAAATTATGTAATGTAGTTATCCAGCCATTTAGTGTTAAATATATGGAAACATTAACAGTTAACGAATTAAAAGCAATCGCTATAGTCCTAAGCGATATAGATTACCCTCCTGATGCCGAAAATTTTATTATGGAAATATGGACAGGTATATTTTTTGATGGACTGAGTGAAAAATTAGAAGTTAACGACACAACAATTAAACAAAAGATGGAGATGATATTAAACAATTATCCCCAGCAATTTCAGATACTGTACGACAAAATGAAAATAGTACTATCATTGAATTTAGATGAACAGGAATTAGTACCAAAATTTTTAGAATTAAAGTTAATTTAAGGAAAATCATTTAAACAGGTTGCATCACTAAGATTGTTATTGTAAAGTACTAAGTCTACCTCTAGAGACAACGCTTTGACTATTGATTGTTGATACGCAAACGAATTGGCTATATCGCTCATTGGGCATATGTAATATAATTTTCTACAATAAAAACTCGAATATTTTTTCAAATTATTTACTATTGAATTACGTAGATTCAATAGTGAAGTGTAGAGATTTTTCAGCAAAATATACAATCTTGAATTATTTCCATATTTTTCCTTAACACCTGTAGATATTACAACAACTTCCAGCAGAAAAAAACGAATCTTTTCTCCGATGAATTGATGGTCAGCAACAGAAAGATTTTTAGTGACGACTAAAACTTCATGGCTAAACATAAAGGAAAAATCAAATTCATTACCTTCACGGCTAAAATAGTTAAATATTTTTTTTAAGTGAAAACCTAGTTTACTTACTTGTAATGTTACACTCGATAACAATCCATAAACATTGACAAGAAGCGAGCGCAGTTTATTAAAAAACATGAATTGCGAACAAACTGTTTGAAATGCTGCCTCATCAACCGAGATTGGATTATTAGTGAATCTCTGGAATGGCATAGATTTTAAATATTCTTGTGTCGATATCATTTGCGTGCTTCTAAATAACCTTGACGATATTTACGTTTTTTCAACTTTAATGCTTGAGATTTAGTCCATTGCTGAACCTTATCAAGTCGTGGTATGGAACTAAGTTTTGCTGCCACGACATCGTTGGCAGTATATTTCTCAATGACATTCGCAATAAATCGGCAGCAGCGCAAAGGCTGGCTTGAAACCTGCTCCTCTGCAAACCTAACCACTAACCAACCCGCATCAATAAAACATTTGTTCCTATAGTCATCATCCCCAATAAAATGGGTGGCGCCACCTGTCGAGAAGCTGATAGGCTCATCAACTTCAATATCAAAGTGTAAACCTGTAGTCGGTTCGACTATTAAAAAGTCCGCAGTGTAGTGCAAATCGTGGCCTGGTGGCAACATCATTTGCTGTGGTTTTACCCAATCACCAAAGCTACGCAGCAATGCATCACCGAATAATTTCTCTGATGCACCAATCGGCGCCGTACCAGTGCCCATAGGCAAAATAACTGGCGTGTACTCACGACTATCAACATTAGGGGGAACCAAAAGTATAGGGAATACTGGTTTTTCACTCATATGCGTACTATTGAATGACGAAGGAGAAAATATTTATACAGGTGCTGCTAGATTTCAAGTTGCTTTTCTTTTTCTTTTTCTGCTTCGCGCATATAGGCAGCAGTATTTTCAACTGATTTAGATAAGGAGTTGATATCGAAGTTGCTCATCAAATTGATAGAAGCTTGTTTGATATTAGGTAGTCCATCATAAATAACACCTGCTGCACTTCTTAGCAAAGCACTACCATCACTACCCAACTGAACAACGTACTCTCCCCCCTTAGTCCTAATTTCGTTTTTCCCACTTGCCATGCCAATAGCAACAATAGTCGTCATAAGTTTGTGCGCTTGCTGGTCACGTAAAGAAGCATCAACCTGCAAATTTACATCTTTCGCTTGCAATAAATTTATACTAGCTGCGTCAACCGCATCATTATTATCGGCATCTCCAGTTTCTGCTATCGCGGTGATTAAATTATTCTCCGCTGTCGCAACAAACATTCGCGAGGCGCCTGAATTTATGCTCATGTTGTCAGCCAAACTTACTGCTACAACAGATGTTTCAGTTTGCGGTGCTTCTTCATGGTCGCTAACTATCTCAGACACTAACGCTTGCTCATCATCACTCAAAAAGCTGTTTTGAGTGGGTGGTTGCTGTTGTAGTTTAGGTATTGGTTGAGCATCAATTTCAAACTTCACTTTAGATTCCACTTCCGGCTGAGTACTCGGCACAACAGAAACAGAACGTGATTGCTTCAATAACTCTTCTTCTAATATCTGTAATGTTTTAGGAGTTGCTTCAATTTCCCAACAAGCTTGCTCCCCAACAAACGCACTCTTGTAAACATCATCAATAATTACTTCCTGCGGTGCCACCTCCTTAACTTCATCAACGGTAGGGGAAACTGTTATTCCTAAACGCTCCTCAAAGTCCAAAACATCAGATGGGTTAGCTTCTTCTACACCAACTTGAGCATTTGTGCTTAATAGAACTACAGCAATAGCTTTATCTTTTACAGCGACAAACGCCTCTTTTAGCTTCTCGTCTTCATGAATCTGCTCAAGTAATAGCTTTTCTTCATACACGCCATCACAGTAGCTCAGTACTGTAAACCTATCAATTTGAATATCTACGGATTGATTTAATATCTGGTCTTCAAGAGCAAGTTCCAATGGCGGCTTCTCATCAACAGCAACAGCACTAAGTAGCGCCACAGCACTTGGGTCAAGCTTATTCACAATGGCGCCGCTACTATCCTTCCCATAAATTAAATTATCTCCAAGATTAATACTCAGTCGCTCGGCAGGATGTTTTACGCCATTCATATTATAAGCTAATTCAAACGCTTCGATAAAGGAATCCGCAGTTGTGTCCTTCAACACTGTGTCCATAAACCCATAAATTAACCAACTATATATAGAATCACATCAAACACTCAAAATGAAAATCTAACAAATGTTTATTTTTGGCTGCAAAACCTTAGCCAACCCAAATCGCAAAAATACGAATAATATTAGATGCTAACAACGCTACAACCTTAGTACCTTTTAAAGCATATGCATTTCGACAATCCGGCTTAATTACCACGCAAATGATAAAAACAAGCTTCGACTCACTTGTGTCAATGATTCAAGACAAGAATTCCATCATTGCTTGCGAAAACCCCCTACAAGAAAGATATCGATTTTTGCTTAATACGACGAAATTGTGTGAGGCTACTAACACACCATGTTATTTATGGAATTTAAACGAAGATAAATTATTACAATTAAAATATGTAGATAATAAACTGTCAATATTTGATTTTAACGAATATCAGCCGCATCAAAATAAACATAATCGAGAAGACTACTTCCAAGTATTAAATTTTTGGAAAACCTATAAAGGGAAAGGTATTTTAATTATTGAAAACCTATTTCCTTGGATTCAAAGCGTCGATATGCGAGAAACAGAGTTTTTTATAGTATCTGAATGGGTAAAATCATCACTATTAAATATTAAACTATATAATCATAACCAAGATAAAACAATCTTACTTCTTGGCTCGTCGCTACAAATATCAAACGACATCGCAGCCGAAATACCAACATGGTACAACGAATTACCTAATATTGGAGAAATAATTAACGAGTTGCAAATCAATAATTTATTACCTAATTTATACACGGATACTGATTACATAAGGATTGCTAGTGCTGGAATTGGTTTGTACTTATCAGATATTATTAATGGTATTAAAGAAATAACTAAAGTTGTTGAATTCAATGATATTGATACTGCAACAAAATTATTTTTAACATATAAAGTAAATTTACTAAATAAACTTTACGACATTGAATTTGTACAGCCACCTAAAATGGAGATTGGTGGTTTGGAACTAATGCAAGAGTCATTCAAAAAATTTAAAAGATTACTTACACCACGCGCCAAACAATACAACTTGAAAGTACCAAAAGGCATGATGCTCGTTGGTCCACCAGGTACAGGTAAGTCTCACTCAGCAAAGGCTTGCTCCCAAAACATGGGTATTCCCCTTATTCTAGTTGATTGGGGTAATTTCCGCAGTTTTGGCAATCAAGCAGAAGCAAAACTAACCAAACTTTTAAAGCTAGCTGACACATTAAACCAAGTAATTGTATATTTCGATGATTTTGATAAAGGTTTCGCTGGCGATGACGACTTGTCAAAACGACTCGCCGGTAAATTATTAACGTGGATGCAGGAACGTACCAGTGATGTATTCGTTATTGCCAGCGTTAATCGCATGGAATGGTTGCCTCCAGAGCTAACGCGCGCTGGAAGATTCGACTATATATTTAAAATTGATTTACCAAATAATGGAGAACGTTACGCAATTTTCAAGATAAATGCAGCGAGATTTGATAAACGTTTTCGTAACGGTAACGACCCCTGGAGTGAAGAAGATTGGCGCCGCATTATCAAAGCTACTTATCGTTGTGTTGGTGCAGAAATTCAAACGATGGTTGAGCGTGCTGCTAGCACAATATTTTACAACAACATTTTAGGTGAAAAGTGGGATGAATCTGACTGCCCCCCACTCGAACTAACTATCGAAGCAATTCTTGAAGAACGGCGCCAAATGAATCCACTCGCTATTCGTGAAGCTGACAGAGTTGAATCAATGCGTGATAAAGCGGATGCACAAGGTTTACCCAGCAGTCCTATTGATGACTCTATCTACGCAAACGGTAATATTAACATTTTTGGATAAATACGATACACATGAGCTTTAACCAAACCAAAAAAGCAATCAATATTGAAAAATTATTTCTCAAATTTATTAATGTTGTAGGACCAATTGCTGCAATACTACTTGCTACAGTACCTGTTGCACTGAGTATTTACAATCGACAACCTCAACAACTACCAATAAGCGCCACTTTCACAAAAAATAATCAGACAATTCAACTTGAAGTCGCAAGAAGCCGAAGAGAATTAGCACTAGGACTAAAATTCCGTAAATCAATCTCCGAAAATACTGGGATGCTCTTTGTTGTTGATAACGCGGAACCTATCCGCCTTTGGATGAAAGACACCTACGTACCACTCGATATGATTTTTATGCGCGACGGCGTAGTAAAAGATATCGTAAAAAATGCAACACCATGTAAAAAAGAACCATGCCCCGCATATGGCGGTAAACTACCCGCAAACCAAATCATTGAAATCTCGTCAGGAAAAGCTCAAAAACTTGGAATCGAAGTAGGCGATAAACTTTTCATAAACTATCTCATCAAACCACCAAAATGATTTGCTTTCACAACAACCGCTATCACCTACCCAACACAATTTATGAATACTAGGCTAACAAAATAAAAGTTCATAAGTATTGCAACACAAGGGTTTACAGAAATAACGCTTCAGCTAAAATATATATCTTAGCTGAAATTATATTGAAATACATTAAATAAATATACCTAAGCAAATAATTGTACTTAATCAATTTTCTGCCCTAAGACAGTAGTACTTACTGCCCTGAACACCCAAATATACGACATACACGACATATAAAAAATTTATGTAAAATACACGTGAATTAAACTCTGAGCAAAAAATATATGCATTAAAGGTGGATTATAAACGCAAATAGTTGCAAGATATGAATTTTATTAGATGTGTTTGGTTGTACTCAGGCATGAGAATACCAGTAACGAAGCTTAAGTGCAAGGCAACAAATAAATAGCCAAGACAAAAAACACATCCCAAATCGTATGACAAAAAATTATTACCAAGATTACGACAACCAACAAGAAGACAATAACTGCGGGAACAAGTATTCTTACTCAGCAGCCACAAATGTTTATCGGCGCCGTAGCTTCAAGGAAGATAGTGCAATTGTTGGATTGATGGTGGTTGGCACAGGGCTAATGATTGCCGACATTTCGATTCATAACATGGTAGTAGCATCATTGGCTTTTCTTGCTGCTGGCGTAGCATTAATGCCCAAAGAAGCAAATTCGCTGCTTTGTAATTTTGAAAAATGGCAGCGTAAATACGGTATCAACGTATATACTGTACTGTTTTGCTTGGTTGGCACGGTTTTTTTATTAGATATGGCAACTGCGCCAGCTAACGCGCAATTCTTGAATAAAGCAGAAGAGTTTTTCAAAAATACAGCGTATTTTCCTGATATTGACCCAACTATTATCGGATTCATATTTGCAGTATTAAGAGGTTTATTTTTGCTATATCTCGGTATTTCACTTGTACAAGTTGTACAAAAAGCACGGCAAGATGAAGACTGGCAGACAATAGCTAGAACGCCCATTATAGTAGCTATCACCGTTGTGGTTGGTGATACTCTTGCTGGACTAGTGGTTGGCTAATCAATACAAGATTTGGGGTGATTGCTAATAAACGCTCCTACTTATTTATAAAATGCCTAGAGATTTTCGTACCGTCAATCGAGTCCTGGGTGACCAACCCAGGCTTGGCCCTTTTCCTGCCGACCAAATAGTACCCTGGACACTCATACTATTATTTGGATTAATAGTAGTAAACGCAGCCTTTCAAGCAAGTTGGTTCGTAACTGGATTATTTATTGCTTGGGGATGGGCGACATGGTGGACTTTATCCTCAAATAAAGCATACCTAGGGAAATTTGTTGGAACACCCAGAATAGTACGAGGTTATAAACAATACGTATCAATCGTAAATCCTCCACTACCAATTAAAAAGCAAAAAGGTAAAAAATTAAGTAAACCATCATGACTTCAACTAAACCAAAAATCGGTAAACAATCCCTTGAAACCGACCAACTTGGGGTAGTCAGGGGATTAACCCCATTTGAAGACATTACTCACCTCGCAGGTATTACCAGTATTTCACTCGGTGGGCGTAGAAATATTGGCGCATTAATTCTTACAAATAAAGAAGATGTTCAGATAAAATTTTGCTTTGATATTCGAGGTATACATCCATCCCTACCAGAAGAACAAATTTTGCCTATATTTGAAAATATTGAAGGAGGATTAAAGGAACTACCCGAAGGCGAAACACTCACTGTTCACCTTGGTTCGTTTACAGATGATTCATGGCGCCAGCAAGAATTAAGAAAAATCGAGTCTGATTGTAAACTTGAACAACTGAATTTGCTAATTCGCTCTGAACGATTACGTGCGCGCGAACTAACAAACAACGGCGTTCGTAAAAACAAATTTCTACGTTTTTGGTGTACATACACTGTAAAATCTTCGCAAGATGTGAAAAGCAATGACCCGGTTGAAAAATTGCTTAAAAATATAAAAACGCAATGGCAAACATTTACAGGAAAAATACACGAAACACGTAAACTAAGAATTGAAACAATATTAAATGATAGCTTTGCATCTGGTTTTCAAATGTGGGAACAAGTTATTTCTAATACAATGGGATTTAGTGCTAAAGCCTTATCTCCAGAAAATATTTGGGAAATAATATGGAATCAGTTTAATAATAGTGAGCCACCTTCAATAGCTAATCCACTTTTTCTTAATGAAGAAGGGCTTCACGAAGAACAAAATAGCGATTTTCATATTCGTCACCTTATATTAGAAAACGAAGATTCAGTTCCCTTTCTTGATAGAAATTGGGTGCAATTACAAGATAAATATATTGGTGTGCTTCAATTTAGCGAAAAACCGCAAGGTTGGGTTGACGAATATGACCAACTACGCTATCTGTGGCGAGTACTAAGCAAAGAAAAAATATCTGATACTGAAATCATTTGTCAGTTATCAAAAGCAAATCAAGCGTTGGCAAAAGTAGCACTACAGCGTATTACAAAACAATCGATTACTTCCAGTGCAATGTCCACAGACAAGGGGAGTATAGATGTAAAAGCTAACATGAATATAGAAGAAGCAGTTGCTGCACAAGAAACAATTCTTCGCGGCAGTATTCCTATTCATAGTGCTGTCGTCTTTCTCGTCCATCGCGACACACCTCAAAAACTTGACGAAGCGTGTAAATACCTGCAAAGCTGTTTCCTTCGTCCTGCTCGAATTGACCGAGAACTCGAATACGCTTGGAAAACTTGGCTGCAATGCTCTCCAATCGTCTGGGAAAATCTACTTACAAAACCATTCAACAGGCGCCTACCTTACTTTTCTTCCGAAGCACCTGGCATTACACCACTAGTTTGTACTTCTACTGGTGACAAACAAGGTTTTGAGCTTATCGCTGAAGAAGGCGGCACACCAGTACATCTAGATTTATACAGCCAACACAAAAACCTTTGTGTATTTGGTACAACACGGGCTGGTAAATCAGTATTAGTCGCTGGATTACTCACACCTGCGTTGGCACAAGGCATACCAGTAATTGCGCTCGATTTTCCAAAACCCGATGGTAGTAGCACATTTACTGACTACACTGAATTTATGGGTGACGAAGGTGCCTATTTTGATATCACAAAAGAATCAAATAATTTATTTGAATTGCCAGATTTAAGGGGGTATGAACAAGAAATTATCAAGGAAAGAATGACGGATTTTAAGGAATTCTTAAAATCAACATTAATGGTTATGGTGCTAGGTACAAATCCAATTGGAGTTATGCCTACTACAATCTCAAATATTGAAAGCATAATCACATTAGCAATTGAAACCTTTTTTAATGATGATGATATCAAACTGCGTTATAAACTTGCACTAGATAAAGGTTTTGGCACAACAGAATGGAATGATATTCCCACGTTGCAAGATTTTTATAATATGTGTTCACCAGGGTATGTCAAACTTGATTCAATTGCCAATAACAGTAAAGATATCCTTGAGGCACTAAACCAAATTAGATTACGTCTTAAATTTTGGTTAAGTAGTAGAGTCGGGCAATCTATCTCTAAACCGTCGAGTTTTCGTACTGATGCTTTATTATTAGTATTCGCATTACGCTCACTAGGTAGCGAATCAGATGCAGCAGTTCTTGCATTATCCGCTTATTCCGCAGCACTGCGACGCGCGCTATCAAGTAAGGCATCAATATTTTTCCTTGACGAGGCACCAATCTTATTTAATTTTGAATCAATTGCTGAATTGATTGGTCGATTATGTGCGAATGGCGCCAAAGCTGGTATACGAGTAATTCTGTCGGCGCAGGAGCCAGAAAGTATATTTCAATCAAAAGCGGCGCCTAAAATATTTGCTAACATTGGCACCCGACTAATTGGGCGTATTCAAACATCAGCAGTTGAACCATTTATTAATCGCTTTTGTTATCCTCAAGAGATAATTTCTCGCAACAGCACTGAAGCCTTTTTTCCAAAAAAAGAAAATATCTACTCTCAGTGGTTACTTGATGATAACGGTAAACTTACTTTTTGTCGTTATTATCCTGCATTTTGTTTACTTGCAGCTGTTGCAAATAATCCTAACGAACAAGCATTACGCACTTTATACCTCACCAAGTATAAACACAATCCAATGCTCGGCATGGTCAAATTCTCTGATGCGTTTGTGCGTATGCTTCGTGATGATGAGCAAGACGAAGAAACAAAAGAACTTTTAAGTAAAGGGTTAAAAACACTGAAAGTCGCATAACTCAAAACTTGTTTAAATTGTCCTACTATATCTCATAAACAATTGTATGAATAACAAAAAAACAAAAAGCAAAACTAAAAAAAACATAGTAATTGGGACTATAGGAATAGCTTCGCTATTTATAGCCGCACCCAGTTATGCTTTTTCACTCAACATTAATGATTTTTTCAATGGTATTTTAGGAGGCGTTAATAGCTACTTTCAACAAATACAAACTAATGCAAGTAATACTATTAACCAAAAATGGGCTGGGTTAAAACAAGATGCTCAGAATGCCGTAAATGAATCATTAGGGATAATGCAAGCCCCTAACCCAATAGCGGCAGGTGAAAACATTAGAGGAATAATCGCTGAAAATGGGGTTTCTCAAAAAGATAACAACATTATTCAAGGCGCCGTATTTGAGCAAAATGCATTAGAACAAGGAATTACTCGTGCTAGTGTTGAAAGCGTCTTAGGTAATGAAGGACAACAACGAACCAGAAATGAAATAAATGCTACTGCACAAACTGTAAGTGATGCCCAAGCACTTGCAGACGGAGCGCAACAGATGGATGCCTCACAAGACATCTTAAAGGTAATAGCAGCTCAAAATGCTCAAGTTGTTTCGATAATTGCTCAATCTCGTACTGACGGTTTACAGGCACGTCAGGACGCACAACAAACAAATTTAATGCTATCTCAAATAGCTAAACAGGGAGATAGCAAACGTCTTCGCGAAAATTTGCAAATTGATGGCTTGACTGCTCAACATATGGAAATTGCGGGATACACAACGCTTACCACTACTGCTGGATGTACAATAACAGCAGTACCAGGAACATCAGGAGGTACGACAATGACAAGCTGTCCTCCCTAAAAATCTAAATTTTCAAAAAGAAAAACGATATATCTCTATCTTTATATTTTTGATGTAAAGGTAGCTTTATTAATAATATAAACAATGTTAGATATTACTTTTCTTGCTGCTTCATCAACAGATATTCTTCAAAATGCTGCTAACGGTTCACAACAAATAGCGCAAGGGTTTGACCAATTGTGGCAACAAACACTTAATGGAAACTTGTATTCAGCATTAATAAAAGTTGCTAGGTTATTTGCTTTAGCTACACTACTTTTTTATATGGTGGAGTTAGCAAAAAACTGGATGAATCAAGAAGACCAGAAAGCGTTATCAAGCTGGATATGGCCAATTATAGTTATTTCATTAATGGTAAATGATGGTGCATTGATAAAAACAGCCACATTATCAGCAAGAAACTATATTAATGTAATTAACAATGACATACTGCAAGAAACGGCAGCAGGCGCCAGCCTTGAAACTGCATATAATAGCGCTATTGGTGAAACCACCCTTAAAAAAGAAATAGGGTCTGCACTAGAACGTTGCCGCTCACTAGGTACATCAAAAGATGCTGCGGATTGTTTAACAGAACAAAAACAAAAATTGCAAGCGAAAGCTGCTGAATTTTATAGAAATCAACAAATATCACAAGGAGGACAAGACGCACTTAGTGTTCTTGATAATGTCGCCAACGGCATTATGAGCGTAATAAACGACCCAGTTGGCGCAGTTGGCAGCGGTATCGGTTCGGTTTGGGATGCAGCGATGGGTGGTGTTGGTGAAGTTGTTACTAGTCTCGTGACAGTATTACTGCTCGCGCTAAATAATGCTTATCAATGGTGTATTGAATTTGCATTACTCCTAACAGCTTTACTTGGACCAATGGCAGTTGGAGCCTCGCTACTTCCATACGGCCAAAAAGCTATATTTGCTTGGCTTTCATCAATAATGGGTGTTGGTGTAGCAAAGCTTAGTTTCAACATTATATGTGGGCTTTGTGGGCAATTAGTATCAAACGCCCAAGCAAATCAACCCATGATTTTCCTCTTATTCGTAGGGTTACTTTCACCACTTCTTGCAACCGCTTTAGGTGCAGGTGGTGGTATGGCGACAATGGGTGCCGTAGCTAAGGGCGGTGAACTAGCGGCAAGAGCTGGGGCAGCAGTCGCTACTAGCGGTGCATCTGAAGTCAAAGCTGGAATGGCAAGAGCTGCTGCATCAAAAGCCGCATCAAAAACTGCTTCAACTGCTGCGAAAAAAGCTTAATAGCACAAATAACATTATCAAAAGGTATTAAAAGTAATGCTAGGTTTAGTAAAGAAAAAGTCAGATACTCCAGACAAACAATCTACGACCAAAAAATCTAAAGCGCAACCAATGCGTTTATTAAGCTATGGTCAGGTAACTAGTGTCCCCGTAGCCATATCTTCTTTAGTAAGTGCTGCCGCTGCATCTCTCTCTTTTTTAATACTGCTTGCAAACTACGGCGCCACTAGCTCAATAGCAAGACATACAAACGGTATGTCACTTATACAACTTCAAGATGGCAGCACAGCAGTTGGTTCTTTTGCTAATCCAAATGAAAGAAGCAATGAAGTAATCAAAAACTTTGTTGCAAATAGCATGATTAAAATATTTACTTGGAACGGACTTATTCGCTCCGAAGAAAATGGCAGAATCATTGAAACTATTGATAAAGGTACTCCAATTAAGTCTGACAATGCTGGCAAAAAATTGATTCCTATAAGTGTATGGAAAGCGGCATTTGCTTTATCTGAAGAAAAAGATTTTCGAGCAAGCTTTCTCCAAAAACTTGCAGAAACTATACCTGATGGTATTCTCAATGGAAAAGGTACAGTCACCTTAATTACCAACCATATATCCGCGCCACGTAAACTAGAAGATGGTAAGTGGGAAGTTGACATGGTTGCTAATCTTGTTACTTTCGATGCTGAACGCAGTCAGAGCAGAGGAGTGGAGTTTAATAAAACAGTTACAGTACGCGCTATCGATATCCCACAAAACCTGCCTAAAGTTAATGATATGACTCAGGACATTTATAGAGCTAAAGCTCAAGGACTAGAAATTGTACAAATTGTTGATTTAGATTTAGGTAGAAAGAAAAATTAAAACGAAATGAACAAAATTATATTTGATGAAATAAAGGTATGTTAGATTTTAAGGATGATAATTCAAATAACTCAAGTGTAAATGAGTTATTACCGATTGATGATGATAAGCTAGTTCAAACCGAAACTGATTTATCAGTTGATTTAGAAGAAAATGAAAGTGACAAAATAGACCCCGCAAAAATAACTACAAGACATGATTTTGTCACATCTCCTTATGTAAAAGGTGCTTTCGTTGCTGGTTTTTTCTTACTAGGATTCGGAGCTATTTATTTATCTTTAAATAGTTTAATGGGTGGTAGCAATGTTTCTAAAAAAACTCCAGAACTGACACCAACACCAACACTAACGCCATTTGTTGCAGAACAAGATGGTGAAGCTTACGCAAAACTTGCTCTCCAGAAACAAGAAAGTGACTTAAAAAATCTTAACGGAAAAGAAGATACTTCGACAGAAAAAAATAAACTAGCTGAAGAAAAAAATAAAACTACAACAGTCAATGCTAATTCAACTACTACAAACCAGAAAACAAATACTACATCAACAAATCAGGTGACACCCACACCAACCCCTAGGAAAACGTCAACCGTACCCCCAGACGATTCGTTTTATCGGCGCCCTGCTCGAAGAAATATCCGCGATAATAATATTTCAACGACTCTAGCACCAGCAGGAAATAGAAATACATTTCAAGCGCGCGCACCTCAAACAATAGCATCACGTCCTACTACTCCAACAATTCCTAGACTATTCATCCCATCATCAAGAAACAATAGTGGTGGCAATAATCAAAGAACAATTGCCAGAAATGATAACAATATCAGCAGACAATCAGACCCATTAGCCGATATTGAACGCTTACGCAATTTGAGCAGCATGGGCAGAATAAACTATGCTCTTAAAACTTCCTCTCCCACACCCACCACAATACTCGCTAGTAATACAACTAATTCTACTAATACTTCCACTATTCCTAACGATACGTTAACATCAACATCAACACGCAGGCCAGGAAGTAGCAATTCTAATATATCCTCAAATGTTAATCAAAACCAAGGTTTAATCGAAAATAATAGTATCCAAAAATTGACGCCAAAATGGGAACCAACAACAATTAACAGAACTGTTGAATTTAGTCCTCAAGTTAGACAAAAAAATCTAGTACAACAAGTTAATTATGAACCAGAAGAATCACAAATACTTGATGAACGAGCGCCACAATACTTAGTAGTTGGTTCAACAACAAAGGCTACACTTGTTACACCCTTGCTGCTAGCTGGCGATAAACCTAATAAAAACCTACGTTTCGTCGCTCAACTCAATGAACCAATCAAAAGCAACACTGGTGCCATTGCAATACCTGCTGGCACTCAAATGTCAATTACCGTAAATGGTATTGATGGTGGATTTGGTATGGACGCGGAAGTCGCCGCTATTCTTAAAGACGGTACAGAATATCCCATAACAGCAGGAACTATCACAGTTTTGGCAAAAGGCGGAAACCCATTAATCGCTCGTCCATATAAAGGTAAAGGTGGAGAAATCGCTGGTTACGATGTCACTCTTGGTTCTATCGCTGGACTTGCAAAAATTGGCGAAGTTATCAACAGACAAGACGAAACTATCGACGACCTCCCACTCGGTGGACAACGCACACGCAAAAGTGGGGGTAACCGCAACATTACAGGTGCATTTCTTGAAGGCGCCTTTGGTTCATTATCTTCAACTGTTGGCGCACGTACTCGAACCGCAACAACAGAAATTCTTAATAGACCAAACGTTTGGTATATCCCCAATAACTCACAAATTACCTTACGTATAAATCGCTCAGTTCAGTTATAGTGCAAGTGAAATGAAAAATAAATTATTCATAACTTTACTATTATCATTTTTTTCGCTTTTATCCTTACCATCAGTCTCTAATGCAAGCATTGTTCGTACAGTAAAATCTTCACAAGTAACGGGAGAAAATGCTACAGGAAAAACTATCGAAGTCTGGGCAGGACACGGTGTATCAATATCTTTTTACAGCAGTGGTGAAGTGATTCAAAAAATATGGTTTGACGACCCATCTCAATTTATCGTTGATGTCGATGGTTGCCTCGAAGGTATGCCCAATTGCTCTACTGAAAACGTCGGCGCCGGCTTAATCCATATACGCAGAATCAATAAAGTGAATATACCTGGCTTACCTAAAGCATCCTACTACGGCTCACATCTTACCGTAATCACTGTCTCAAGCAGTGGTAAAAAAGTTTACCACTTTAGTATTGTACCGGGAACTGGTAGACCAGAATACAGTCAAATTGAAATTATTCCCTCTTCCATCGCATCAAATCAGCCTACACAAAGAACTCCTGATTACACAGCTTTAAGTGATAGTAGATTTATTGCCCAAGGAATGAAAATCGCACAAGATAATCAGTGGCTAGCAGCTAATGGACAATTGTGGCAAAAGTTAAACCGAGTAGTGACAGAACGCTCAAAAGGCACAGATTTAAGACTAGCAGCTTCAAGTGCTGGTGTCTCAATGCAAGTAATAGAAAAACTTATGAGAATAGGTGGCAAAAGCTATCTAGAAATGCCGCCAAGGAATATCCCTAACCCAAATAATAACCAAAGTCCTAACAACCCAAATTCTACAACTGAAGCAGAAAATGTTGTTTTTGAAAAACTGAAATCGAGGTAAATATGAATCAAAAAGTAGATACTAACTTGAGTTTTGATGAACCAATTAATAAAACAAAGTTAAAAGTTTTCCCTGAAATTCAACCCACGCCAGAGGATAAACTAAAAGTAAACGAAAAATTTAATGTTATTCATATAGCCAATAATGCACTAAATACAAACAATGAAGGTGATATCAATGTAGTAAAAGTTAATGACAATATAGTAGCAATAGTCCCATTTGTTAACACCAGTTATGCAACACAACCTACACCTAACACTCCAAACAAAGGAGATATCTGGAGGCAACAAAAAATGAATGTATACCGTTATTTAATTTTTACTGGCTTATTAATTAGCATTGCGATACACGGGATGATTCGTTATGGCACCGGATATAATATTAGTAATTTGCTTATTCAAAAAGCTAATGCTCAAAACATTAATCAAACTCCATCAGTCGCAGCAAACACAGTCCAAGCCCCCACACCTGACTGGAGTCGCATGACTTTTGATAACATGAAATTCTCAGAGGGTGGAAGTGTTGAATTTCCTAATGTCAAAGATTCTAATCCCGGCATGAAGAAAAAACGAGTATGGTCTAGTGGGCAATCGCTTGGAGATGTAATGGAATTAGGTGACTTCCAAGATACTGATTTCAAAATAGAAAGTCTTAATCTAAATAGTATTAGTAAAATAACTGGCATTAATCTTGATGATTACAACCTTAGTGATTTACAATTGCTCGATTGGCAAACGCTACCCGAATTAGTCGCAGCAATTCCAGGTTTATCAAATTTGACTGTTGACGCAGTACCACCTATTGCTGATTTTTTGAGTAAGCTATCAATTCCAAACAACGGCAGCACAATTGGAGAATTAATACAAAATAATCCTCAACTTAAAGATATTGAATTAGGTGAGTACATTGACTTAAAACAATACAAAATTACTTCAATACCTGGTATTGACACAGCACAGCTTAATCAATTTGCAAATTGGCAAAATACTACCATTGCTAAAGTGCCAGGATTATCATCAGTTCCATTTAATCAATTCTCTGGAATACCTGTGCCAGATACGACTTTAATTGGCAAGGTTGATATTGTGCTTAGAGAAGTTGAAAACGGGCGTTGGAAATCAATATCCGGCAGTTATCAAGAAGGTTTTAACGTTCCCTGCTACAACAAACAATGCGCTCATATCGAAGTAGCCGGCAGTGATAATCTTACTGGCGCCGCATGGATGAGCGGAAAGTACCAGCAAGTAAAAGGTGGATTCGGTATATTAGGATCGCTTAATGGTGGTAAAGAACCAACAGGTCGCCACCCATTCGGTAAAGCTTTCAAACAGGTGTTATGGGAGCCAAATGAAGCAAACGGCTCAATCACAAGTAATATGTACTTCCGTATTTGTAAACGTGGCGGTTTTATAGACTTAGGTTGTTCGCCATACTTTATTGGTCCGGTGCCCTTTTTTGAATACAGAGAAAAAGACCCAATCATTTTAGGTACACCACTAACTGTACCAACAAAACCAATACAGGGTCAGCCATAAAACATAGATACTGTCTCTAAAACAAAGTTTCCCCTCCCTCAAATCACCCACACAGGAGAAGTCAAACCACGGCTTCTTCTATTTCTTCATGTCTTAAAATTATGAATCAACAATACAACACACTATTTGCACAAACTACTAAAGTTACTGCCACAAAACCAGCACAAAACTTTGATTTTAGTAAATATACTGAACCATTCATGACACCTCAATATGGTGCAATGGCTGTAGGTATAGCAGCATTGGTTATTTTAAGCAAACTCAGTGGTGGTAATAATAAAAATAAAATTGCTTCTGGATATTGGGGCGGCAATAAAGAAATAGCTGCTGCCAAAAAAAAGGGGATTAAACAAATCGATGACCCTAAATGTGATAGCGCTGCACTATATATCGGCAAGCATAAATACAAAAATCAAAAATTACCCAAAGGCAGTGGAGGTACACCTTTATATATCCCAGATGTGCAACGAGGCACAGCAGTTATCGGCGCCCCTGGTAGCGGTAAATCTTTCAGTGCCATCGACCCTATGCTCTACTCCGCAATTGAACAAGGTCATGGTGTTGTTTTATACGACTTTAAATATCCTTCACAATCGCGTATTGCAGCATACGCAAAGAGAATGGGGTATAGCGTACACATTTTTGCACCAGGGTTTCCTGAATCAGAAGTATGTAATCCTATCGACTTTTTGCGTGATAGTGGAGACGCTGAAACAGCCCGTCAGTTAGCTACTGTAATCAATAAAAATTTTCGTATGCTCGGTGGTGGTAATGAAGATGCATTCTTCGGTCCTGCGGGTGACCAGCTAACACAAGCTATATTAATGCTTACCAAAGAATTTGATGAGTTCGCTGATATTATGACCGCTGCTGCACTGCTTAGTAGTGAAAAAATGGTGGAGCGACTAATGGCGGCGCCACTCAATCCTTGGGTAAAGATAGCTTTTGGTCAATTATTCAGTTCAGCTGGTAGTGAAAAAACAGTGTCAGGTATTGCTGGTACTGCATCACTCATGTTTACGCGCTTTATGGCTAAGAATACATTAGGGTGCTTTGTTGGTAAAACTACACTACCCCTCAGTGTTGGGCGCAAGCAATTAATCGTATTTGGGTTAGACCGTGAACGTCGTGATGCCGTATCACCCCTTTTATGTTCCATCCTTCACATGACCGTCGCACGTAGTATTGCCAAAAAACGTAAAAATGAAGGTCCACTCGTCGTATCATTGGACGAATTACCATCAATTTTTTTGCCTGATTTATTTAAGTGGCTTAATGAATCACGAAGTGAGGGGTTTTGTGGGTTATTGGGGTGGCAAAATATGGGTCAGTTGGAGAAGATATATGGTAAAGAAATCTCAAAGGCAATACTTGGCGCCTGTGGTACAAAATTTGTATTCAATCCTGGTGAGGAAGAATCAGCACGATTATTCAGTGCGTACCTAGGTGATGAGGAAATTAAGCATATCCAAAAATCAAAAAGCAACAGTAGTGGTAAAACTAGCACATCTACTACGCCTCAAGAAAAAACTCGTAAAATGTTTGAACCCGCTCAATTCCTCAAGCTCCCACCTGGTAAATGTATATTATTTAATCCTGCATATGCCAATAAAAAAGAAGGCTCAATACCTATTCAAAAAATAATTAAGGTGCCAAAAGCCATCATCGAAATGAAGGATGCAAATGATATGGAGTGGGATAAATTAACTAAAGAATTGGCGCGTATTTCCACACAAAAACGCCCTACCAGAGAAGATTTAGATGCGCGCGTTGCCGAAGTTGATAGGCTTTTCCCAATACCGCAACAACCCGTACAAGCTGGTAATGCCCCACTCCCAGTAGATGCTTATGAAGGTTTCTTTTAATTAGTTATGATATCCAAAAAACTGCAAGCACAGATTGATAAATACAAAAAACTACCTCGCTGGAGTAGTAAGTTTCCCCCATATATTGAGCAACATTTCTTTGACTCAATTATTGTTTACCATAAAGATGCGAATCATCCTGATAAAGTATATTGCGATATGATGCCAAACCTAGGTGCCAAGCCTAAAACGATAGTAGTAAAGTTTGACAAGCAAATAGTATTTGCTTCTTTTAATGGTTCCGCTTTAATCGATAGATTACCACTAGCAGAATAATTTATGTTTGACCAAAAAGATAATAGAATTGACCAATCGTACACTGAAACACAAGAACATGCAGTAAAGACTGCTCAGGCATTTGCAACAGTATTATGGGAACTGCTTAAGAAACTAAACGAAAAATGGCAAGAACATCAAGAAAATAAAAAAGTGGCTGTAAAAGTTGATGAAGAAACATACAATTTAGTCGAAGACCCAAATACACCTGGCGCCTACAAATGGGAAAAAGTTGATTTAAATAAAGAGTCAGAAACAAGTGCTAAAACTCAATCAATTATAGCTGATGAGTTTACAGAAATTAATTCTAATCCGTGGAACTCAGAACCAATACAATACAGTGCGGAGATAGAACAGCCATTTACCGAGTACCAAGCACAAACCATTGCAACTAGATTAATCTCGCTTCTACCCGAAGGCAATACAGAATACCATTACAATCCTTCAAACGAACCACCAACAATTCAAATAACCGCTACCACAGAAAGTGGCGAAACTAAGGTATTATACGCGCAGTTAGAAAATGGTGAAGTAGTAAAAAATGCTTTTACTGAAGAATTAAGTCAAGAAGAAATACTTGATACTGCATACGAACCTTTGAGCCGATTACTACCACCTAACTCGCCCTTATTACTGCCACCAAGCAAAGGGAATATTGAAAATGTAGTTCAAAGTAATGATGAAGAAAGCCTCATTACATCTGTTGATAACATGCTATCTCAAGTAGTAGAAAACAACGTTAAAAAATTAAACGATATTAAGCATACTGAAAATGATATAAATAATGAAAACTTAGTTGAAAGCCAGCCTTTACAATATGATACAGATGGGTTAATTATTGAGACTGATATAAAAAAGTCCCCAGAAGAATTGAATAGCGAGATTAATACAGAAATTGATGAATTTACGCAAATAGATGAAATGCCCGATATTAATAAACAAAACGAGATTAATCAATCACCCCAATATGATGCAGATGGTTTGGTATTGGATGAAAATGCGACTGTAACGGTCAATCCCACCCCCGTACTTAACAACACTGAAACATTAAATGATGAAGTTAGTGAATTTTCTAATTTAGAGGGGTATATCAATGAAATTAGTGACATAGAATTACCCCCGAACGGGCAGCTTAATATAGAGGAGGTGTACTCACAAAGTGAATTGCCAACTGGAGTTGATAATCAGCTTAACAATAAAAGTAAATTAGTAGATGCTTTAGGCAATACCGAAGAGGTATATGAGATTTCCACCGACCAAGGAACAAACAATTTATCTACTAGTGGCGCCACGTTTATAGCTGGGACAACCGCTAACGAAGTAAGAATTAATGAAGAAAATACAGAAGTTCCTCCTACACCTTCAAATCAAGTTGAAACACAAAAAGAACTACCTATAATTTTTAACAAAAAAGACCCTATTGAGGAACAGAATGAAGCAACAACACTCGTACCTAAAAAGCAAAACGCTGAAGTACAAGAGGAAGTACCACCAGTTGCCAAAAAAACAAAGATTGAAGAAAAAGAAGAACCATCAGCTAATTATACTTACCAAACAATTGCATCAAATCCTGAAGTCGAGCCACGCGCGCAACAGTGGGCTAGGCAATCAGTTATCCCCATATATGAAATCAAGCACAAGGGTGAAAAAACTAAAGTTGAATATGAAAATAATAAAAATATTGCTTTGTCTGCTACCGAGATGCTTAAAAAATACGGCACAATTGAAACCGATGGAAGTAGGATTTACCGTAGTGATGCTTTTGCCATTCGCAAGCAAAATGGTGTAGTTAGTATTCATCGTCGTGGGGATGAAGCAAAGGGGTTCAAAGAACCATTGATGGAATTCAAGTTAAATAAAGATGGTACACCTGATATCAAAGAAGGTAATATAATAAATAATTTACGTAGACAAACAACTCAACATAAATTATCACCCGTTGAAAAACAAGAATTTTTAATTGTTGCTGAACGAATTAACGAAGGAAAAGGCTTACCCGATTTACAACAAACCGATATACGCGAAATGGGTAACGAACTTGGTAGTTTGGCACTAGCAGGTACACTACACACACTCCAATCATTTAAAGAAACTGAAGTATTAGGAATACTTAATAACGCACTAAATCAAGTCAAAAAAGACGAATTAACGGTTGGTGATTTTACTATTAAACGGGAACGCGACCCAGAAAACGAAAATCGTGCATCGCTCATACTAACTAAAGATAGTAATGATGGAAGAGGGGAGCAAAAGTTAGTACAATTTGATTTAGAAAAAACAGAAAATGGTATTGAAAGTAAAGTCAGTACAATGAATATATCTGACTATGATATTAACCAAATTAAAGAAATTTCCCAAAACGCTTATAAGCGCAACCAAAATTTAAAAATGAATTTTGGTGTAATAAATGAACAGATATCAACAAAAATAGAAGTTAATACTGACAATAGAAATCTAGGACAAGTTACTGTTGATATTCATCCTTGGGTACAAAAAGAATGGGTACAAATGGTAGATGAATTACAAGAAAATCCAGCACATGCAGCCGAAATCGAAGAAGGACTCAAAGAAGTAAAAGATAGAATAGACAGAACTCCAGGTAAAGCAACAATACCCGACCAATGCGTAATGTACGACAAAATTATTACACATAAAACTGCAATGGCGCAAGAAAGTGATGACCCAAACGCTACAGTTAGTTTCATGAATAAAAATGACATCATTCAAGATTTAAAAGAATTACGTTTAGAACAAATTAATCAACAATTTACTCCTACTCAAAATTTAACCCAAAAGCAAGCACAAGCAAAGCAAGAAACTCAAACTAAACAAACACCTCGTCCTACGCCACGTACCAAAAAAGAGGAGATTGAAGTGTAAGATAAGTAGTGTCATTGATTTTTGGTATGCACGTTATTACGCAAAAAGTTTAAGGCGCCAAGTAGGTTGGCGTAATCGTCAGTCCAAGGTTTAATGTCACTATCTATAACCACTTCACTCCATTCATCAACATACTTATTCAATGTTTCCTTCAAGCCTACTGCTAGCCACTTAGCTTGCGCTTCACCAAGAATCCCATTTTCTGGTGTAGGGTTATAATCTTTTCTCAAGATGTCTTTCCCTAATCCATGTACTGTTGCAGCAACCACCTGCGACAAGTCAAAATACCTATTGCTGATATGTACAAGTATCGCACCATCCGGATTCATTCGACGACTGTATATTTCAAATGCTTCTCTAGTTAGTAGGTGTGTGGGAATTGCATCAGAGCTAAAAGCATCTAGCACAAGTAAGTCATATTTCTGAGTTGAAATTGAAAGTGATAGCCGAGCATCACCTTGAATAATGTTTATCTTCGCAGGTGATTTATTTATATAAGTAAAATACTTGGTGTCAGTTGCTACCTTAATTACCAATGGGTCAATCTCATAGAAATCAAGCACATCTGAACTAGAAGTATACATAGCACTTATCCCAGCACCCATGCCTACCATGCCTATTTTGATAGAGCGATTATAATCATCACTTATCTTTTCTACAACCTCTTTAACAGCAGTATAGTAAGCTAAACCTGGCGCCGCGAGTCCTGATGGTGGAGATGACATCATGCTGTCACTCTGAAAACCATGCATCGTTATCCCGTGTAGCATTATCCTTGAACCACCGTTATTGTCCGACCTTATTACCTGTAAATTCCCAAAATATGACCTATCTGCAAACAGATAGTTACCAAAAGGTTTAAACACTAACAATATACCGACCAACGAAGTTAGCACAACAGCCTTTTGAAACTTGGTTGAATCTAGTTTCAATATCGCAATACCAAACAAAACCAAAGGTACTAAAACACCAACATAAGTTTTAAAGTTAGGCTGATGCCAATCTCCCCAAAATAAAATATACTCAATTGCGCCAATTGCTAACAAAATAATGTAAATAGTATTTTTATCCAAAATACTTGGCTGTATATTATACTGTTTCAGCGAAAAGCCACTA
The DNA here is from genome assembly GCF_002368415.1 of Calothrix sp. NIES-4105. Lineage (GTDB taxonomy): Bacteria > Cyanobacteriota > Cyanobacteriia > Cyanobacteriales > Nostocaceae > Dulcicalothrix. The sequence continues at coordinate 286,309 of NZ_AP018291.1, read as the reverse complement.
CCCAACAACAACTTACTACGAACCTCATGTGTAGTGACACTAACTTGGGTTATTGGATTAATCAATAAACACAATATCAAGCAAATAGCATATTCTATAGTAAATTTATACGATGTAGGTGCCACAACTGCATTAATCAATCCTCCAGCAACGCCACCAAGCGACGTAAACAAATAAAATTGTGGTAAGTAAAAAACATGTGGGCGAAACTGATATAAATAATTGTGAACATTCAATGATATTCGGTAAAACAAAATTGTTGATAACAAAAATTTTACTTGTGGTGGTATTGGTAAATAAGAATTAAACCCAAAAAATACTAATGCGATTAATACATATTTATATGGGCTTGCGAGAAAAGTTGGTTTATTTAATGGTTTAAATCCACGTATATACGATAACAAATATAACCCTAAAGGTAAAACCCAAAGCAAAGGGAAAGAACCTATATCTTGCGTAATATAAGATGTAAGGGACAATGACAAGCTCACAGGTATTGCTGCAAAAAATATCCAACGTAACTTTTCCAACAAACTTGGCTCTACCATTGGATAATCATTATCTTCACTATTCCCAGTCTGAAAGTTTATATCCCAATTTCCTGATTGAAATGTAGTAAATATGATAGTTACAATTGTAGCTAGTAATATTAAATAAATACTACGCCATAATTGAAACTGTATATCTAACTCTAAACGAGGCTCAATTAATAACGGATAAACCAAAATACCTAAAAAACTTCCAAGATTAGATGCTGCATATAACAAATATGGATTGCTACCAGGCATCGCCTTACCATACCAAAACTGCAAAAGCGGCGCCACCGTACATAACAACAACGCAGGCAAACCCACACTAATCAATAAATATTTAAACACCCAAACTGTTGGTTCATCTATCGGTACACCAATATCTACTTTTAATTGTGACGGCAAAATAAAGGCTGCCACTAGAATAAATGCTAAGTATATGTAACGGCTCAGATGAATGCGTGATAGTATAGTTGATACATAATACCCACTTAAAAGTAGGACTTGGAAAAATAGGTTCGAGCTTATCCAAACATTCGGTGAACCTCCAAGCACAGGTAGCATTATCTTAGCTACCAGTAATTGTATTGAAAATAACAAAAAAGCAGAAACTGATAGTGTCGTAATGTATATGAAGTTCAACATAGCTCCCTTTATCGGTCGGATATATGTATTATGTTGTACAATTTGTGCAGCAATTGTTTCAGGATTGGTTGCCTACCAATGCTACAATAGTAAACTGTTCAATGATTCAGTACTACTAAAAGTAATTTTACCAGTCGTAATAATAGCTGGTTTATTCAGTTTGATTTTACCTACTCAAGTTCCACATAAAGTAGGAATTGCACCCGACGCTCTTACACAAAAATATTTAGATAAAACCGTAAACAAAAAATTAAGTTATAGAATTGCGCCTAACAACAAAATTGAAGTATACGAAATCCCAAGGCTAGTTTGGCGCCAAAAAATCATTTACATAGGAATAGCTCTTTTAACAACAAATCAATGTGTTTTAGAAGACATTATCATAAACGCAATAAAAACACAACCAGGAAATATACTTAGAAGAGAATTAAAATTTTGGCAAGGAGTCGAAAGTGTAAGCTCAAATAGTTTTCAACTATGGAAGCCATTTACACAATGGTATATAAAATATTTATTAAAATTAGTAGATAACGACAATTGTCATCCTGAAAGTTATACATTTGATTATTATATTATAAATAAGATTAAAAATAAAGAATTTAATATTTTTGAAAACTATGTTAGTTCAAGAGAAGAATTTACGAATATTGCTAAAAATTTAGATAAAGCTTGTACTGATATTTGGGTAGCAGTTCACGCTTTACTAACAAATACTGAATTAACTATCAGTGAAGCAAATTTGCCAAAATACCAAGATATTTGTCAATTGGCTAGCTTAGGTATAATTGACTTATCGCCACAGAAAGTGATCAACGGTTTGAATGAGAGGTTAGAGTCTAGTTCATATGAAACCCAATTAATCAAATTAGATGATGCTCAACGTACACGAATATATAATCACATCACAAAAAGCTGTCCACATGTAGATGTAGTTGAAGTGGCTAAAAGAAAATTACAATGGATGCCAGAAATACCAAGCTTTGTTATCACTTGCCGTCAGCGTAAAAGTTTTATAGACTTTAACGAACGTACTCGCCTAATTCAAAAACAGTTGCAAATAGCCGCCAATAGTCTAAATGGCGATTGGACGATTGTAGTAATAGATAAATAAATTTTCAATTAAAGTAACAATAGCTACGCATGAGATTTGAAATAATCATATTTCATGCACATGAGTTTAACTAAAGAATTAAACAACCCCTCATCCCCTGTTAGCAAGTGGTTTGCTGATAAGTATCATAAAGGTGTAGGAAACATCATTCATAATCATAATAAAGTGATGTCACAATCATCTATAATAACACCAACAGCTATGTCAAATTTTCCATTAGTTGGTAACGCTGTTACTTACGCATTCCGTAAATTTATTGCCTCAAAGCAACAAAATACGTATTGGCTAAATGACACATTAGCCGGAAGAATACTTACAAGATTTAATTTAGCTAGCCTTAACAAAACCTGTTGTGCAAATAGCGAATCAACCGAAGAAGAAGCGTTCAAAATGCTACTTCTCGGCGCCTTTGAAGGATACTATAGAAGCTACAAACCTTTATCAATCATCCAACCCTTTTTTAAAGATGAAGGAAAAAATTTCAACGTTTCGGAAGACTACATTGCTCAATGGCGCCCTAGTATAGATGATGTCTCAAACATCAGCGCAGCCCTATCAAAAGTATGGTACGCAATCGAACATTTAATAAATATTGATAAACTAGCAGCATCAAACGCTACTTTTGAGTTAAGCAGCACACTGCACGCTGATTGCCAGATAATTATTGATGGCACAATTGTTGACATTCGGACAAGTGCCAAACGGCAACCATTTACGCTCAATAACTTCTACCAACAAATTGCATATACGCTTTATGATACTGAAGATGCGTATAAAATAAATCAACTGGTCTGGGTATACACTCGTCAGCAAGTAACCTTTTCATACAAAATTGACCAACTGTTCAAAAACTTAGAAGCAACGCGCGCTGATTTTAAGAAAATGCTTATAACCAACTATCACGAAAATCAGATCAAAAAGCATTTGCTTCTCAAAACCAAAACCCATTAATTCAATTCACTATCGGAGTGGCTCTCAAGAACCACTCTAATAGTGAAAAGATTGTTACATGTTATACAATACATGGCATAATAAACGAAGCAAAATGTATCAGATATTACAGAAATGCTGATGAGTTTTAAGTACAAGATAAGTATTTATGTTAGTATAGTTATCGAGCTTTAATAACTGTTTAAGTCATGAGTAAAGTTAAAAAAGAAAAACAGTTTTTTAAAATAGGTAAAAGTTTTGGGGATTTGATTGTAATTAATGAGCCGAGTGAAGATGAAACGAAAGTAAAATGCGTATGTAAAAAAACTTTTAAAGTGGTCGATGTTGATAAAGAAGATTTAAAAGTAAGTAATCTTGCTAAGAAAAAAGGTAATACTCGTAAAGCCAATGTACCAGAAGTTGGTAGAAAAATAAATCTATTAACAGTAATTAGCAGTGAAATTAAGCGCGATAATAATAGTGAAATATTAATTAAAGTTAGATGTGAATGTGGTAATGAAAAATATGTTAGAAGTCGTAACCTAGTGAGCGGGAGTACTACAAGTTGTGGTTGCGTGCAAAAAGCGCGCGTTAAAGAAAATAGAGTTATTCATGGATTATATAAGTCAAAAGAGTATAAAACTTGGCAGCGATTAAAAACTATTTGTTTTAATGAAAACAATGCATCTTACAAGCAGAACAAAGAGGCTGGGATTGAGATGTATCCAGAGTGGGTTAACAGTTTTCAGCTTTTTTATGACCAAATGGGACCAGCACCCAAGGGTAGTGTAATTGCACGCATTGACCCCACAAAGGGTTTTTTCCCAAACAATTGCTGTTGGGTTACACGAGAAGAATCTAAAAATATGAATAACTTATTAAAGTGTGGTATTAATCCCAAAATATTAATTCAGCCAAAGGCGCAAAAATCTATAGTCAAATCAAAAAATACTATTTCAAAAAATGTAATAGCTGCCATTCGTAAAGAACACGCTAAAGGAGAATCAAATATTTCTATCCTCTCACAAAAATATGGGATTATACCTAACGAAATACTTAGTATCTTGATTTATGAATAGTGCCATTCAGCATAATTACTTATGTCTACACATAGCTATTAATGTGGAATACGTTATGTTACTTTATAGGCTGCTAGCCCAAATCTAGCAGCCTTTTTTCTACAAATCTATACCATTATCGATTTGTTGTGAGCGTTGGATTGCATATGAACGATAATGGTTATCCGCCACACTAGGATTAGTTCCTAGTCTCAGTTCTTCGGCAAGCGTAACACCATCATTATCTTTATCAGAATTTGCAAAATGACTAACTAGATAATCGGGCAAGTGTGACTCGATTGCAGCAAAAACTTTTGCGTAATACTCAGGAGTAGCCTCTATAGAATTTAAATATAGAAGTAAATTATCTATATCTCCTGTTTTCAGCTTATCTACATTTTCTTCGTTGATGCCAGAATCTGCTATGCTATCTAAATAAAATGCTTTATCTTCAGGCGCCAGTAGTTCCTTCAAAGACTCACGTACAAGAGCTACTTGGTTAGAATCAAATTTTTGTGCTGTATCCATATCTATCAGTAATAAATGAATTTATTTAATATATATATTAAATAATAAATTATAATTACAGAAAGGTAAAGTTAATATTTTCAATACCATAACTAGTACTATGTATGTGGAGGTGTCCATTAAAGCATAGGCGTAATTATGCAATCAAATTTAAGCTTGCCCAAATGGCTGGAAACCTCACAAGCAGTGTATATCAATACATTAGGAGTTGGCTTAATCAAAGCTATTATAGCGAAAAAATTGATAGTTCAAATAGGTACAACTGAAGAAGTGATTGATGGTTGGCACGAACTAGTTGAAAGTGGCGATTTAATGCCAATGGGTAAGGCGCCTATCACCAATGAAGTGAAGTATGGATTTTTTACAGCGTTCCTAAATAAACATAGCTTGCTGTCACATATATCCAAAATTGATGGTGTAAAAGGCACATTTAGTCCAATACCTAGCAATATTAATTCTATAATCAGAAATGCGCTAGCTCAAACAGGAATTACTCAATTATATTCGCATCAAATTGAAGCATGGGAAGCATATAAGCAAAATAGGAATATTGCACTATTGACACAAACTAGTAGTGGAAAATCACTAGCTTTTTTGATTCCTGCATTACAGGAGTGCATGGAGAACAAATCGGTACTTATATTCTTTAATTTAAAGGGTTTAGCCCTTGACCAATCACGTAAAATTAAAGAAATTGTTCAGCATATTCCAGAAAATATTCGCCCCAAAGTTTTGAATATTAATGGCGATATACCTCGTAGAGAAAGATTACAGCAGTATGCCAATACTCCCACAATTATATTAGCAACACCTGATGCTTGGAATCACGACTTAGAAGCCAGTAAAGGAAACAACCATCAATTAATTCAGACGTTGTTAAATATAAAGTTAGTGATTATAGACGAAATGCACCTTTATAATGGAACTTTTGGCGCCCATTTCGCATGGCTGAACAAAAGGATGCAATTAAAAATAGATATGCTAGGAGGTAACCCGCACAATATTAGATATATCTTTGCTTCCGCGACTATTGGAAATCCTAAAAGAATTGCTTCTTTGATTTCAAATCGTTCGCAGGATGATTTAGCAATTATCGAATCGAGTGGTGCCAAATCATTTGAGAAACAATTTGTATGCTTACGTAATAGTAAAACATCTACTCAAGATGCTGCTATCTGTCTAGCAAAATTGATTGAGCTTGATGTAACAACTATCTGCTTTGCTATTAGCCGCGCGCAAAGTAAAGCTATTGCTGCAAAAGCTCGTCAAATACTTATTGCTAGAGATAGAAGCGATTTAGCAAATAAATGCTCTTGTTTTTATGGGAGTATGAAGCCAATACAACGCTCTGAAATAATTAGCGACTTGTTAAAGGAAAAAATCAAAGGTATTGTGTCAACCAGTGCCCTAGAGGCTGGTGTAGATATTAGTAATATTTCTGCTACCATCATCTGCAAGTACCCAGGAACAATACTTAGTACTCGTCAGCAAATGGGGCGTGCGGGAAGACATGGAGAAGGGTTGATAGTATTTATCCCGTCCCAGCAAAGTGTGATTGATGGGTACTATGCGGATAATCCTGATAAGCTATTTACAGATAAAGCTGAAATTATCAGCTTCAATCAAAATTATGAATCTATAGTTACCAACCACCTAATTGCTGCGGCTGTTGAAAGCAAACCAACAGTTGAATTAATTGAAGAATATTTCGGTGCATTTGGATTAGAAATCATGCAAAAGTTACTAGATGAAGAAAAACTTCTTCCATCATTCAATAACCGCATTGAAGCTAATTCAAATCTAGGTTACTACCACGCCAATATTAAAATGCGTGGTGAAGGAGGCAATATTGAATACATAAATCAAGAAACTGGCGAGGAATTTGAGTCAAGCTCAAAAAGTATTGCAATTAGGGAAGTATATCAAGGCGCCATCTACCCGGCACAAGACTTTGACGGGCATCCTGTAAAATATCGTGCAATAAGTCTAGATTTAGAGGAAGGTAATTGTATATTAAAGCCAATCAGCAAAAATACAACCCTTTACACAGTATGTAAAGCAGAATTAAAAATTAGTAACATTAAGGCAGGAAAAGGTGAAAGAATACATGTAAAATTAACCGAAGATTCATTTTTAATTCTCAATCCTATTTGGGGTTCTCTTAAAGAATCGGTGAGTGGGTATGAACTACGTAATAAAGAGTTACGTTGGACTTGTAACCGCAAAAAATGTCGCAACCACCACAAAGCTATTTATACAGGATACAAAATGTGCCCTGCATGTAGTAATTTGCTAAGGAACATCGAAGTTGATGAACTAATCGAGGATGTAAACTACCAAAACCCAATTACCGTAGAGTACGAAACACCCACAATCGAAGTATCGGTAACAGGTAATGCTACAAGCTATTTCAAGGGTGTTGTATTAAATACAAGGCAAGCAATTCAAGAAGATATTCATTTGGGAAAACGCACAATGAGTAGAGAGTTAGCTAAGGTATTTACTTGCGAACCTATGTTGCTTGTTATTCATACACTCGCCCATCAACTGATGCTAGCGCTACCTCTAGTCAAGCACGAAACAAACAGCAAGGATATAGAATTTAGTTTAACCCAAAACCAAAATTCAATAATAGGGTATTTCTTTGACACCATAGCTAATGGCACAGGCGCCTGTAATACACTCTTAGATTATTGGGAGCAAGTTGTCCAAAAAGCCCGAACTTTAGTTAACAACTGTGATTGTAAACACGGCTGTCACAGATGTACTACAATGCATCAATGCCCGGATGACAATGAACATCTATTCAAAGATTTGGGCGTGAAACTATTGCAGTGATTGAATAATAATCACGCTTATCTACATTTACTACATTTGGAGGTTGTGAATGTAGTTCGCATTTTATGTCAGCACAAGTTAAAGCACTAATCGAGGGATTATCCGAAATCCCTCCACATTGGTTGATTGTACCTACACGAATGAAAGTAGCGTTAGGGAAAGGGTGGCAAAGCCTCCCCTACTCAGCTAATCAATTAGGAGAAACGCTTATTCGCCAAAATGGAATACTACGCATAGAAACAAAAAAAGGATGGCAGGATGCTACACCGACTGGATTTGCTTTGAAATGTGGTGCCAATAGTAAAGAGTTTTTGCTAGCGATTGACTGTGATGGTATAGAAGCATACCGAAAAGTTATCGAAATCAACGAAGGAAAACAAAATATTTTAGCCAAAATAGACGAGTTTGAGGTAAAAAAACTAGCAGAGAGATATCTTCCACCAACAGTATCATTCACAAGTGGAAGAAAGAATCGGCAGCAGTATATTTATAAAGCTGACCTGTCTATGTATCCATACCTAAAGTCAAGGGTTATTGACGCTGGTAACGGTAGTCATCTTGAATTGCGCGGTACAAACCTAAATTCCATACTCCCACCCTCCTTACACCCAAGAGGTAAGCAGTATAAATGGGTGGAAGGTAGCCCAAAGATTATACCCGTCGAAGAGGCGCCACGTTGGGTCATAGAACAGATGACCCGCCATCAACAAAAACGTTACAAAATCCTAAGTACACGTTTTGAATGCGTAACTCATGAGGGAACACAAGAGGAAATCAAAATTGCTTCCATTCTACTAGACATAATACATCCCAAGTACGCGGATGATTACAATACTTGGATAAAAACAGGTATGGCATTAAAATCTGTTAGCACTAGTTTACTTCCCCAATGGGAAGAGTGGAGTCAAATGTCGCATAAATACACACCTGGTTTATGTGCGTATAAATGGAGTACTTTTAATAATTTAAGGTGTACAATTCGTAGTTTATATTACTTAGCGAATAATTCATAGCTAATCAATTATATGAACTACGTTATACGTTCATGCTAAAAATAAGTGTGAACGTATGAACCAGTATTTCAACAGTGATGCTCTTAAACAAAAGGCGCCAAAACACATTGGGCAAGTAATGCCTAACAACGATATTAGTGATATCCATTTTCAATTTAATACTGTAATGCAACAATTATCTCTTGGAATGTCAATTGATAAATTTGCATACAATCACCCAATTAAAGAATGGGTAGAATTTATTTCAATGTACACTAATATTGAAAGTACTAAATACTACAGCACTGATTTATCATATCAGTTTAATGATAATGTCTACTTAGTTGAGAATTATGACTACATCGTCATCAACGATAACAGTGTAACAGCTTTTAATTGGAGTATACCAAAAGCTCAAAATCTTGAATGGCTAGAAAATAGCTGGAAAACAAAGTTAAGGCTATTTCTGCTACGTGAAAATTTCACCATAGAATGCGAAAACATATCTTTACTTTACCTATTCCCGGATAGCAAAGAAACTTGCCAGTTTTGGTATGATGCTAAACAACACCAAGTAAACTTAGAAAAAATTGGCGCCATCGTCAATTTTACAAATTATCAACCAACTACTGATGCCACAGCAGTAGAAAATCAATTTTACTACACAGCATGGCTGCAAGACAAATCAGTGCAAGAAGATTTTGACGCAATACCAGAAATATCATTATGAATGTCACAGTAAGTAAATTAGAAATCAAACCAACTTATCAAGAAAAAATTGATGCAGAAGGTTGGAGCATCAACATGTATGGTACACGCGCTGCTACCATTACAAACCCTGAAGGAAAACGAATTACTACATACTTTGGGTTTAACTCAAAGGAAAAAGCACTACAGTTTGAAGAATGGCTTTTCAAACATAAATGCTGTGAAAAATGCAAAGTACGTAAATCTCAAAGACTTGGCACACGCTGGGAGGCAAAAGTATGGAAATGCCCAACTTGGTTGCTAGAAGATGCATTAATCGGTGAAATCAAAAAACTTATTACAAGCATTAATCAGTTTATAATCTACATAAGCTTAAAAATAGGAGACAAAAATGTCACACAGTAAAAGTAAAAAATCAACTTGGAATAGTTACACCTCATATATATTTGAGCCACATTCAGGTTGTATGGTAACTGTTTATGGTAGCAATATCCGTCAAACTATAGCAGTATATGATGGTCGAGATAAATCAGTTAGTCTAAAATTCTCTAAGCGTACTGTCAAGTTATTGGAAAACTACATCCAGAACTTACAAAAAATGTTAAGTGAAATTAAAGCTAGCTAATCAAATATAATTGTTGTCTTGAGACAACGTTATATTTTTCAATATTTATGACTTAATCGCTATGCGTAATCAATGCGTAAACATAGCACAAAAACGCCTAGATTATGGCTATCAAAAACGGTAAAGTTCCATTCAATTCTGAAACTGAAACTGAAACTGATGTACCTAATACTGTATCAGGGATTACAGGTAAACGCCGTTCTGAAGAAGAAAGGAGGAAAGCAGCAAGTAAATACCTAGACCCTAAACATAACAAACCTATTAGTTCGGCGCCGATAACCCAAATCATAAACATACAAGACCCAACAAAAGTAGGATTGTTTATAAAAGAAGCTGCGCTTACCCGTATTAACTGGAAAGGTGAGGAAGCAAAGCATAAGCACACATTTTCTAATGGGGAAGAAGAAACAGGTATATTGCTCCAGTCACCAAGGTTAAACATTATACAAAAAAGTTACACTTTCCCTGAAGCACGAAAAGACCTGGATGATGGTACAACATCTGGTACTCTGGCCAACATGATACTTGAAACAAATGATGGTAGAGAATTTTACAACAAAAATAAGGCAACGCATGTTCTTAGAAGGTTTTATTTTGCGTTCGTGCTAGATGAAAACAATAACAACCTTCATGACACTCCTATTGCTATAACCATGAAAGGTGTACAGCTAGTGAAGTTTGACATAGCATTAGAAGCTTTCTACTCGGATATTGATACTGCATTTGCAAACTTTTATGGCGAAGATAGGTGCCCCAAAGACGATGAGTTTCATAGAATGTGCGTATTTAATCCCACATTTGCCCCGTCCCACGAACCTAAAACTGAGCCGAAAGCTACAAACCGTTCGTGGGTGGCAATCGTTGAAAAATATGAAACACCAAAACAAGATGGCAGCAATTTCTTAGATTTCTTCTGCGAATGGAAGAGTAAAGAGTATGCCACTCTTGTTGCAACAAACCCTGACCTCACTATGAGTATTGGAAAAGCGGCGCCCATTGTGGAGGAACATAATCGACTTGTAGTAGAAGGCAGAGTCGAAAGAAAGCTATTGCTACCCGCAACTTTAGTAGATGACGACATCGAAGTTAACGACAACCCTCCCTACTAAAAATTAACTTGTCAGTAATTGTGCGACATCATCCAAACACAGTTACTGACAATGCAGACCCTCTAACCACCTATAACACTACCACAAATATGAAGGTACAAATAAATCAAGCCTTACTAAGCGGCGCCATAGAATCAGCAGTTTTAGCTATTTCTAGCAAACCATGCACCCCCATCACTGGATGTATAATCGTAGAGGCATCCGAAGAAGAAAATAAAATAACATTAAAAAGTACTGATGCATCTTTCAGTATTAATCAAATAATTGAGGCTGATGTAGAAGAATCAGGTTGTGTTGCCGTAATTGGTAAAAAGCTCAAGGATACAGTACTAACTCTCAACGGCGAACTAACACTTTCCTCTGATGAGCAATACCTAACAATCACATACGAAAGCGGACTTTGCCGACTAGCAGTCAACAACAATCTAGATGAATTCCCTCAAATCGAAGACTCTATCAAAGACACAGACCCTATTGGTACACTAAAACTATCAGCTTTAAAATTTGAAAAGGCTATTAGTAAAGTACTATACGGCGCCGCCAGTGATGAAACAAAGATGGTACTTACTGGTACTAATTTCAATATTACAGGGGATAAGCTATACACAACAACAACTGATGGTCACAGAGTTGGGCGCATTTGCATGTCATTAGATAAAAATAATGATGAAGATGAAAATCAACTAAACTTTACAATACCTGCAAAAATACTTACATCAATTCTAAAAGTATTACAAAGAAATGCTGAAAATAACGATTGCTTGATTAATGTATTTAGCAAAATTGTAGAGATTAATATGCCGGAAATCAAAATAATATCTCGATTATTAGATGGAACCTACCCAGCTATTGAAAGCATAATTCCTAAAAAATTCATCTATGAATTTACAGTTGAAAGAAAAGCTTTTCAAGCAACAATCAAACGTGTAGAAAACCTTGCTCATGAAAAAGACAAATCTGTTTTAGTAAGTTTTAGTGTTAATAATTGTAATGCTATAGTATCTACTGAATCATCCGACTATGGAGAAGCATACGACTCAATCAGCATTAAACCAAAAACAGAAACATCAGAAGATATCAGCATTGGATTCAATATAGATTATTTGACGCAGGCTATAAACTCTATTGATACTGATGAAATTGTAATCAAATGTAATACTCATACTACACCAATTGTAATATGTCCTATTGGTGGGTTACTAGAACAAACTGCACTAGTAATGCCATTACAAATTAGGCGAAGCAGTTTCACTACTGATGCTAAAACACCCGCAGCGACAGAAGAAACTGCACCAGCGTCCGATGATAACGACACTCTTCCAGAAAACACCACTCCCGCACCAAAAACAAAGATTAGTACAAAGAAAAATACTTCAACAAAAGGTCGCAAATTGAAAGTCGCTGCCTGATATCCCTTCTCCCCCTTATGTCAAAAGGGGGAAATAAATAGCTACACATCATAATCGCGAAGTACATTACATATGCCATACGAACCAATTCATCTCAAATATCGTCCCCAAACCCTATCAGATGTAATAGGACAAGAAACCACTACTACAACTCTACAAAATGCAGTTACTCAACAACGCATTGCACCAGTTTATTTATTCACAGGCGCCAAAGGTACAGGCAAAACTTCGACTGCTCGAATACTCGCCAAAATGATAAATTGTCAGTCCGAGATAGTACCGTGTAACAAATGTAACTCATGTATTAACATCAATAACAGTAGCCATCTTGATGTAATAGAAATTGATGCTGCATCAAATTCCGGGGTAGACCCTATGCGCGATGTAATCGAACGCACTCAGTTTGCTCCTATTGCAGGGGCATGGAAAGTAATCATTATTGATGAATGCCATTCTTTATCTAACCAAGCATGGCAATCACTACTCAAGACAACCGAGCAACCACCTGAAAATGTAACATTCGTCTTTTGCACAACTGAGGAATCAAAAGTTCCTCCAACAATTAAATCGCGCGCGCAAACATTTGAATTTAAACTAATAAGCGTAGATGCTATTGCATCAGCACTTTTAGATATTGCGCGGCTTGAGCAGTTTGACTTGGACTTAGATGCAGCAATAGCAATATCGGAAGCGAAAAACGGTCATATGCGAGATTCACAAACGCTACTTGACCAACTATTTACATTGGGTAAACCAATTACCAAAGAGGTTATCGAGGAAGTTTGTGGAATCGTTAACGAATCAACTGCTTACAAAATACTAGTTCATCTCGCAACCGCTAATTACAAAGAAGCAAAGTTGATAATTAACTCATTATTTGCGCGTGGGAAAAGCCCTCACAAAATTCTTACTACAATGGTAAGCACTTGCCTTAAATACATTACCTACACCGACCACCCTATAAAACAAGTGTGGGATAATAAAGAATTGCAACGCATTATTACAACACTCAGCAACAAAGAAAACCTTACCAAAGGTGAATTTTCAGATATTTGGATACAGGCGATTTTAATGGAAGTTGCCCGTATGGACTTGGATGAAAAGTTTGTACCTATTTACACCGCTTGGAAATCCGAAGCAGACGCAATTGCTTGGGGTAAACAACAATTACCAAACCATGATATCAACGCTGCGTGGCAAAATCTTGAACGTATTAACGGTAAAAAGGCGCCTGCCTGGATATATTACGTTATTCGCGAACAAATAATCGATTTAGTTTAAAAATATTAATCAAGTATTTATTACTTGATTAGTTTCATTTTTATTACTACATCAAATGTATATTAAAAAAATATATCAAATATATTATGACATACAACCATCGAAACTTAGTTCGTAAAGTCAATAATAAGCTTATTGTTGATGAAGAAAAACTAGATATATTCTGGAAGTATAAGCGAAAATCTAATAAACCGTGGCGACCCCACCATAATATCAAAGATTACGTTGAATTAGATACCACAATAGTCGATATCGAAACGAGCGGACTCAACCCTGTCGCTGATAGAATATACGCAATTGGCACCCGTGACCAGTCAAAAAATGTCAACATACTGATGCATCTAGATGAGCGCAAAATATTAAAAGGTTTCATCTCACTTATTAGTAAAACAAAACCAGAAATATTATTCACTTATAATGGAATCAGTTTTGACCTACCATTTATTATAAAGCGATGCGAAATATATGGCATCAAACACCCTTTCAAAATTGGTGGTAGAAAAATCAGGGTATCCACCGCAATACCATACGGGTATGAACCATTAGAGGTACACCCCATATCCATACAACACAATATTGAACACGTTGATGTATACATATGTGTACTGCGATGGGATAGTAATCGGCGCCAGCTTAGTGATAGCAAATCACTAAAACAAGTACCCATCGATATGGGGTTACGGCATGAGCGAAGGTTAGAACTCGAATATGAAGAAATTCTTCGATGCTGGAATGAAGGTGAGGGGTCAAACGGGTGGGCACAAATTGAGAAATACCTTCGACTCGACCTCGAAGACACAGCACTTGTCGCATCGAAAATAGTACCAGATTTCTATTATGAAAAATATATAGCACCCAACACAGGATTGGATATGTTAACCCTACTGGGTGCAGGCAGCAAATGGAGTAGAGGGTTACAACTAGCCTGTAAAAAATATCCTGAACCAGAACAAAAATTGCAGTTTCAAGGTGGGTTAGCAGGCGCCTTGACTGGGTTATACCACACAAAACCTATTGCCCAGGTGGATATCAGTGGTATGCACTCCTGGATAATTTGGAATTATGGACTTCACTCAAAGTACGACATCGATGAAATATCACTCGCAATGATTGAATATTTCAGGGGTGAACGCGAACGCATTATAGCTATACCCGAACTCAGTAATCGACAAAAAGCGTTAAAAAATATACTCAATTGCTACTATGGTCTACTCGGTACTGGCAAACTCGCTTTCAATGACATGGTAGCAGCTGCACTCGTTTGTGCGTACTCCCGGCGCCTACTCAAATTCATGCTCCAAATCATTCAAGAAATGGATGCAACAATCATTGAATACGATACTGATGGTATCTACTTCATGCACGATGACCCGCACTCGGTACATCAACAGTTAATCGCAAAGCTGCCGCAGGGTATCACTATTAAACTCGAAAACTTTGCTAAAGCTATGTATGTACCGGGAAACGGGTGTAAAAATTATCTACTCTGGACACCCGAAGATAAAGTAGTCAAAAAAGGTTCATGGAGTAGTCGAGCCAAATCGAAAATAGAGAACGAACACCCAATTCAATACCTTACTCATTTCCTTGAAAGTTATGAAGCTGCTGAGGAATACCACAAATCGCTTTCTTCACAAATTCAATCAGGTAACTACCCTATCGACAAACTCGTAATTCGGCGCCGTATCAGAGAGAGCGAAATTGAATTACTCAAAATCGGTAAACCCAAGCAATTCGTTACCTACTACACCGGAGTCAATGGTATCTGCACCTCTGGTAATTACTCCAAATCCTATTACACCCAGTTAATCAATGCAAAACGCGCAGAATTGCTTCAAATCATTGCACCAGAAAAATTACTCGGTGGGTCAGTACAACAGCTAAGTTTATTTTAATATGGGAAAAGAAAATCAACTCAATAAAAAGCAAAGGGAGTGGCTTAATAATTTCCTCGCCACACGTCCGCATCATCATTATCGAGTATTCACAATTCTTGCTGGTACACGCACTATTGAAATTGAATGGACAGAAGAAGCAAACAGAATACTATTACCAGATGAGAAGTATATTGCTACTAAAATTAAACATACAATTAAAGTCGTACTGCGCTTCAGCGGACATCCAATTAAAAGTGGTGAATATAAATGTGATATTTTACCCCCACAAAGGTACACTAATTATAACTTATATGGACAACTATCACTCGATATCCCCCAACATTATGAAATAAAATTCCCCGAAAACCCTGTGATAGTTAAACACCGAATTCGGCGCCCAAAAAATAGGAACAAGATATGTCGAATTAATGCTAAGTCCCTCGAAACGAACCAACAGAAGTTAACGTTTCCATCTCGCAAACTACAAGAAAAGGGAATTAACGAACAGGAACTATCCCAAACTTCAAAGGTTGGAAATATTGAATTGCCAACTGTGCTTATCAATATGTTAAACGAGAAAGGCGCCACCGAATCGGATTTCATATTAACAAGTATTGCATTCAAAGATGGTGGTATCGAAGCGGCACTCAACTACATCGATACTATTGAACAATTAAGAAAACTCAGGAATGAATGACCCATAACATACTAGCTATTAATTCAATGCTAATAGCTGGTATTACACATATATAATTAACATTTATTACAAAAATATGCGAGTATACATATTATACGGTGATGACCAATTCAACATGAAGCGACGTGTTGAGGAAATCAAAAGCACATTGGATAACGAAGTGCTAAACTATCATCTACTTCCCGATGATAGTAATGCTCAAGCAGTGGTCAATGAATTGCTTACACCTCCACTCATGGGTGATAGTAAAATAATTCATGTGTCAAATGACTGCTTATTCAAAGATGCTGACAATACTAAAAAGATTATCAAAGGTAAATTAGAAATGGCACCTTCTGGCAACATACTACTCATTACTACTAGCAAAAAACCTGCTAGTAACACAGTAGTAGTAAAGGAATTACTCAAATATGGGAAAATGCAAGAGTTCCTACGTATTTCTGAATGGAATACACGCGAATTATCGACCTATATAAAAGACGCTGCTATTATGAAAGGATTCAACCTTTCAAATGAAGCAATTCAATATTTGGTTGAAAATATCGGCACCAACAGCGAACTCATCAACTCAGAATTGACTAAAATAAAATTATACGTAGGAGATAAAGATAATGTAGAAATTGAGGCTTTGCAAGAACTAGTTAGTAATAATTACAGCAATTCGATTCAGTTAGCTAAGTACTGCCTTGATGGTAAAACAGAGGACGCATATAGTAAATTGAATCAACTGGAAAATACACACCCACTGCAAATTACCGCTGCATTACAAACATGTTTCCGTACATG
Source organism: Calothrix sp. NIES-4105 (assembly GCF_002368415.1). GTDB lineage: Bacteria > Cyanobacteriota > Cyanobacteriia > Cyanobacteriales > Nostocaceae > Dulcicalothrix. The sequence goes on along the minus strand of NZ_AP018291.1, from coordinate 269,185 downwards.
GGTTGCCGTCAAAGCGGGAATCATCGAAAATAAAAGTGATGTAGAAATAGCATCAATTGCGAATGTTTATAACCCTTCGAGGATTTATTTCCTCAAACAGGAAGTTCGCAGTTGTTCATTATTACGACTGCGTAATATATTAGCGGTACTCGTTAAACTCGAATATGAGTTAAAAACAGGCGCCTCAAATAATTCACTAATCACCCGTATAGTAGAAATGACTAAGTTAAGCAATGAACACATTATTTAATGAGATAATCGGGAACGAAGTAGCTATAACAATGCTACAAAATATTATCAATGCTGGTAATATTGCACCCGCATACCTATTTACTGGGATATCGGGTATCGGTAAATTCAAAGCGACCTTACTATTCGCTCAATATCTAATCAAGTCGAAGTACGAATTATTGGTAGTCCTACCAGAAGGTGCCACTACTAATAAACCTACCATCAAAATTGAACAAATGCGGGAAGCATCCGCATGGTGTGCCACCAAACCAGCTATTGGAACTCGGAAGGTAGTAATCATTAATGCAGAAGGTGGGTTATCAGAAAAATGCAGCAATGCAATATTGAAAACACTCGAAGAACCACCATCATATATCACGATAATAATTGTATCGAATCATGAAATGCTACCCACCATCAATAGCAGGTGTCATCGTATCGATTTTAAACAGTTATCCAATGATGAAGTAGTTACAGTACTGGAAAATAACGGTCATTCAAATGTACATGAGGCAATAATTAGTGCTTCATATGGTAGTCCGGGTAGGGCACTACAAATACTCGAAGTATGGGATGAGCTATCACCATTTATTGAAAACCTATCCACCCCTCCCAAAACAACGTGCGAGGCATTGAACCACAGCAATGAAATCAGTAAACTCGACCACTCATCGCAGCTACTACTACTGCAACTACTCGGTGTAACATGGTGGACCAGCCTTAAAGACCCCCACCTACTTGGCAAATGCACTGCTGCCGTACAGTTTATCGATAAAGTTTCGGCGCACGCTGTTTGGGATAACCTACTTATTCCTATGTAGCGCATCTATCGGTGTGTCTCTCAAGAGCCACTCCGATACTATTTTCTTTTTTTGTATAATATACTAGTATAAATATACTTAATACCCAGTATATTTTATGGCAAGGTATATTAATTCACCCGACATCTTAGAAGATATCCTCGCAGTGGAAGGCGATTATAATGTGGCGCACATTCAATATGAAGTCGAAGAAGCGAAGGAAGGAAGGTTCATAGTTATCAATGGCGCCAACTTTGAGGCGAAATATTATGTCCAACCATCGGGTGAGGTGAGGTACTTGATGTCGCATGGACTATCCCCCGAAAAAGCACAAAAACAGGGATTCGGTATTGCAATGTAGTATCTATAATATTTCAATTTAATAACTAGTGATATACACATACACCCAAAAATTAAGGGGAGTATTATGTATACCACCACTTCTGTTATTGAATCAAACCTCAAGTCTTCACCCAAAGAACGATGGGGTAGAAACGAGCGCGCGCTATTAACACTGAAAAAGTTACAAAAATTGGGGAATGAACCGACACGCGAACAATTAATAGACCTTGCATCGTTCAGTGGATGGGGTAGCTTGGCGCCAGTTTTCAAACTCGACCCACAAGGATGGGAGCGTGACGCACAATCTCGACTCAAAGAATTATTAGGTGAAACAGGGTATAAAGATGCAGCAGCGTTGACGCTCAATGCACACTACACTGACCCAGCAATAATTCGAGCTATATGGAATGTAATCCATAAAACGGAGTTCAAAAACGGTCGGATATTAGAGCCAGCATGTGGAACGGGGTTATTCTTCGGGGGAATGAAACCTCATTATCTCGAAAAAAGTGAACTATACGGGGTAGAAATTGACCCCACCTCCGCCGCGATAGCGCAATACCTTTATCCACGCGCGGTAATTCATAACTTGCCATTCGAGCGCTGCCAATTACCACATAACTATTTCGACTTGGCTGTATCAAATGTGCCATTTGGTAGTTTGGGCATTAGCGACCCCGAATTTGATCACCTGGGGCTGAAAATACATAATTACTTCCTTGCCAAACTCGCAAAACTAGTACGTATCGGCGGGTTAATCGGCATTATAACGTCGAGTTATACTCTTGATGCACCAGGAAGTGAAAGATTTCGGGAATATTTGAGCAAGGAATTAAAATTAGTAACTGCATTCAGATTGCCCAATACGGCATTCAAAGAGGTAGCGAACACACAGGTTACTACCGACTTTCTATTATTCCAGAAAATTGAACCTGTTGAAAGTGCTGTTGATGAACCATTACCAATATGGGTTACTAGCAAGAAAGTTATCATTGACCCTCAAAACTGGCAACCTGATGATAAGGGTGAAATTAGCGAAGCATATCTTAATGAATACTACCACAAGGAATTCAATGGCAGAAAGCATGACCTACAATATCAAAAACAAATCAATGACAATCCAGGCAGTATTAGACATGCAGAATTAAAAGACAAAATATATGCAGGCATTCAACATTTATTCGGTAGTGCAACAGTAAATCAATTATATGGTGATGGTTTTGCATTACTCGGTGATGGACGAGATAACCAAAGCGCCATTGATGCTATTAAAATTGATAAGTGTTATGTTCATGACACATTGAAAAATGATGTAATTCCCATTCCTCCTGAACTACAGCATGTCAAAGAAATGACATTCTGCCTACATAACGGGCGGGTTTATCAACGTCAACGTTCAAACTTAGTCAAAATCAAAAATATTGAGATAGAGCGTATCGAATCATTTTGGAGATTGCGTAATGCAACAATTGAATGTATAAACGCACAAACAAATCATGAGGATATTACACCATTTCAGCAAAAATTGAAGCAGGAGTATGAAAATTTCATTTATAAATGGGGTAAAGTAAACGATAAGAAAAATGTTAATAAACTCGGTAGTGACCCAAATTACTACCTGGTAAGGGGACTTGAAAAACAAAAATCATCCACTGTCGCTGATATATTCCACAAGCGCATCGCTGAATATAGCGTGGCGCCAACTACTGCATCCAATATCTACGATGCTATTTCACTATCACTAGCGAATAAAGGTAAATTCGATTTATCATATATTGCCCAATTACTTAATAATTCAACATCAGAAGTAATTGAATTACTTGAAAATGATAGTCTTGCTTACTTCAACCCTATTACTGAAAAATGGGAATTAAAAGAAGCATACCTCAGTGGTAATATAGTCGAGAAATTGGATATTGCATCCAAACATTCATTACCTCGTAATGTTGAGGCATTGAAAGCATCATTACCGTTACCGATGTTACCGAATGCGGCAAGTGATATTAAGTATGATTGTATCGAAGCACTCGGTATTAAATGGGATAAATTATCGCCCGTCAAACAAGAAACACTGTTCAAGAAACACATCAAAGCACAACCAGGCGCCGGGTGGATAAGTAGCAATTACTACGAACAGTTTGCCTTGGAAGTAATGGGTGTCAGTAGGGCAAAAGTACGCAGAGTCGATACAAAGGACATAGCGTGCTGGGTGGTTAGTGGATATTCAAGGGATACCGTTGAATATGGTACTGGCTATTTATCTAGTATAGAAATACTCCAATACGTACTCAATCAACAAGACCCTCGTGTAACTTTATACGATAAAGATAAGAAATTTGATGTTAAAGCATCAAATAAGGCGACGGAGGAAGCACGCAATAAAGCAAACTTTTTGAAGAAAGCTTTTGCTGATTGGATATGGGTAGATAAGAAACGAAGCATTGAATTATGTATACATTACAACAAAACTGTCAATGTGTACGTAGACAGGAAATACGATGGTTCGTATCTGACATTTCCAGGCATGAATCCGCTAATCAAGCTGCGACCTTGGCAAAAGGATGCAGTGGCACGAATAATTCAATGCGGAACCACATTTGTTGGGCACGAAGTTGGATTTGGTAAGTCGTACACGCTGATTGCTGCGATTATGGAATGTCGCAGGTTGGGGTTAGCAAAACGTCCCGTACTCGTAGCATTGAATGGCACCGAGCAACAGTTATTCAATGATTGGAAAAAGTTGTATCCTACAGCGAATGTCCTGATATTAAATAACTTGAATGCAGATAACAGGAAATACTTTACTGCTGCATTAGCTAGTGCTGATTTTGATGGGGTAATATTGACCCATTCTCAATATTTCTCCCTCGCATTATCGACTGAATATCAACTCGAATTTCTGAATCGAGAAAAGGCGATACTCCAAGATTATTTGGAAGAAGTGAAGCGTGATGATAGAGGTGCCGCAAAACAAATTCAACGTACACTCAGGTCTATTGAGCATCGAATCTACAAAGTAGTAAATTCGATACGTAAAGACGGACATATTGACTTTGAACGTTTGCTAATTGATTGGCTTGGCATCGATGAGATTCAAATGTTTAAGAATCTATCGGTAATAACCAAGATGGGCTATATCAAGGGTATCCTTACCAATTGGAGCCAGCGTGCTACTGACAATTATATGAAAATGTTACACGTCAGTGGTAATGCGTTGAATAGCATAATAAAAAATGGTGGTAAGACTGTTGGCGCCACTGGAACTATTATCAATAATTCCCTTACCGAAGTGTTCACTTGGTTAAGAACATTTGCATCACGGGAACTCGATAAAATCGGTGCAAGTGCCTTCGATAAATTCATGTCGTATTTCGGTGTTGTCTCCAGTGGCGCCGAAATATCAGCAAGTGGGAAATACAAAGTCGTCACGCGATTCAAAAGCTTTTGTAACCTCCAACCACTGCGTGCGATATGCAAACAATTCCTAGATATCGTAAATCGACACACACACCCCGAAGTTGCTAAACAGCTAGAAATCCCCGAAGCCAAATATATTGATGTAGTCGTTCAACCGTCCGAGGCACAACTCAAATTCCTCAGCGACGCATACCAACGCGCTACTGATATCGAGGATAGAAAAGTTGAGCCAGATGAAGATAACTACCTATGGTTGACCACCGACTTCAATAAGTGCGCCTTAACTGCACGCCTACTCGGTGAAACATCCGAAGCACTTGGTAGTAAATTACACGAGTGTGCATGGAATGTATGGCAAATATGGAAGGCCAGCCATCACACCAAACGAACACAACTAATATTCTGTGATTACAGTACGCCGAAGCCTGATAAGTACAATGTATACGATTACATGAAACTACTACTTACAGCACTCGGTATTCCTGCATCACAAATAGAATTCATTCATAATTGGGATGCTGACTCACGACCCAAATTATACAAACTTATCGAACAGGGTAAGGTTCGTATAGTACTCGGTAGTACTAGTAAACTTGGTACTGGTTGTAATGTACACAGACGCGGCATTGAGTTCATGCATCACCTCGATGCTCCCTGGCGCCCTTCTGATGACAAACAACGCAATGGTCGCGGAGAACGGCAAGGTAACGGTGAACTACTCGGTGTAAGCAATAAGGTAAAAACTATCACCATTATTCGGTATATAACCGAACGTTTGGATGCATTGAGATGGCAGGCATTGGCAACGAAGCAGAAGTTTATCGAAGATTTCTTCAATGGTGACGAAGATGAAATTGAAAACTGTGAGGAGGTTGTTTACTCATTCAATGTCGTCAAGTCACTTGCTATTGGTAATCCCTTGCTAGTGGAAGAAGCAAATCTACGCTCCGGACTCAACATATTACTATCGCAGTTAAATACCCATGAACAACAACAATTCTCATTGTCATATGAGACAAGAAAATGGCAACTGATACTCGATAATCTTATATCAAAGGTTGAATTAGTCAAGGAGGATATATCATCAATAGGTGGAATACCTTCAATACTAGAAAGGACTCAAATTGGGGATGCGATTAGTAATAATCGTAAATTAGTATTAGCTGCCAAGAAACAATTAACCACATTACTGGGTGAGTATCGCAATTTCAGTGTATATGGGGAGTATGATGTTTACAAGAAAGATGTAGAAATTAAACTACATCTCAATGCTATCTACGACTTTGACACCAAAATCAATGGTATTAAAGTGCCATTGAAAGTAAGTAATATACTCAATAGTATTGATGAATTAATTACACTGCTACCCGACTATCTAATTCAACTCAGCCGGGAAATCGATAGCGTGCGCGTCGAAATTGTTAGATGCCAATCGTTAGTTAACAAACAATTCGATGGTATGGAACAAATCGACACTGTGCAGCACAGACTAGCTGATATCGAAGCTATTTTGAAGGAGCATGATAGTGCTGTCTCGTCAGGTGCTGAAAGCAACGAAGAATCAGAGGAATTGAATGAGTCAAATGAGTCGAATGATACAGTTGACGATGATAAAGGTGAGTTTTGGGAGTTACGGGATAAAAGTGTTGGCGCCACCACATTGAGTCAAGAAGTAGTAAACATGCTACTAAAACGACCAGTCGAAGGCGTTGAATGGTTAACTGAGTATATACAAAGGAATCAAAGTACAAGTGTGGCTGAAACTATAAAAGTTGAAGCAAAAGTAAGTACGACTCCTTCCACACCGACACCAGCACTAACACCACTGACCAAAACATCAACCAAACAACTGAGCTTATTCGACCTGTAATTAACAATTTGGGGAGTAGGGAAATTATCTCTACTTATTTTTTCAATATAATTACTAAGTTAACACAATTATATTAAACAGTTTTTGTAAAAAAATCAATGTTTAATCAACTAAAATTGGCAATTTTGGAAATATTAAAAAATAAAAATATCTACTTAAGATGTGGATATCACATGCACGTTTATGATTCGGATAGGTTTGTGTGTTACAAAGGCAGAGCAGTTAGAGATAAAAAGTATAAATTTTGGAATGAAGAAACAGCAGTAAATAAATTATATTTTAGATGTTTACATATTGAGTCGCTTGGAATAATCCCATGCATACGCAATGTGTCCCGCGACTGGGAGGAATATAAAAATCTTAAACCAAATATCAACTCGCCTAGTGCATACCCTTTAGTTGTTGATGACTACTGCGAAAGTAGAGATATATGGCGCCGCATCGACGAAGAACATTACGATTGGTATCTTAATTCTGTACCCCCTATCACAATGAAAAATAATGGTTTTCTTGCAGGTGAACCTTATACTCATGATGATATGGGAAATGGTGTATACCTGGCTTGCAAAGAATATAATCATCGATTTTATGCCAAATTAATGACGCTCAAAGAATTCAAAGTTAAAATTAGGGAAAAGATTGATGATTGAAAGCCCTAGACCCACATGGTTGGATTACACACAGTGGAAATCGGCGCGCTGGAAAACTGCTATCCAGCGTACATTACTATCCCAACCAATCAAACACGCCATTGAAAAAGGCATTATATACCCAAATTGTCAATTATTAGACATAGGATGTGGACATCGCAGCGACTGCAATCTACTTAACCGACAAGGTATTAATGCAGCAGGATTTGACCCATACTACTATCCCCAATATAACTTAATACAGCCAACAGAAATCATTTCGCTTTGCTTTGTGATTAATGTTATCGAATGTCCAATAGAAAGAGCATCTGTTCTCAAATGGGCTTGGACACTTACACAAAAATGGTTAATTATAGCGGTTCAACTGCATAACCCTAGTAAAAATCGGATTGGTGAAATACGAACAAGTAAAAATACTTTCCAAAAGTATTATACCAATCAAGAATTAATCAGATTTATCAGTGAAACTATCCAACCCAAAGGCATTGTATCAAAACCAGGCATTGCATTAGTTCAAAAGTAAAATAAGTAATAATCTTACCATTAAACGTAAGGTTATTTCTTATTTAATAAAAATTATATAAAGATGATTTTTTATTTTTTCAATATTATTACTCAACCTACGGTTGCATTATACACATTACTTTTATGGATAGATAATGCAAACAAATAATAAGTTGTCTTTTATTGCTCAAACCATTATCAGCCAATTAGGTGGTATGGGTAAGCTAACGTCGATGATTAGTGCCTGGAATTTTAAGGAAGAAGAAAAACCAGACGGCATTTCATTTAGATTTAAGGGTAGTAAAATTGCAAACTACGTCAAAATTACCTGCGTATCAGATTTGTACGTAATGGAATTCATGCTCATCTCCGCAAAGAAAGGGGAATGTAAAGCTGGAGAAAAGTATGAAGATGTTTACTGGGACATGTTAGTAAACTTCTTTGAAGATTATACAAAATTAAGACTTTCATTATAATTAAGGAGCTATTATGAGTGCTACAAAACGTTACATCGAAAGTAACTGCTTTTACGATGATTACACAGGTACATTCCAATTCAAAGATGGATTTAATCAATCGGCGGCGCCTGACCATATCATGCAGCAAAGGTTAGCAAATGCGGGATTGCTAGATAAGCATCAGGAGAAAGAACAGTTTAATTATGAATGCAGCGACATAGATAGGCATAAATTTTACCAAGCAATCAATAATGGCAAAAAAGTCAAGATTGATTCGACTTGGTACAATGTATACCTTGATATGAGTCCATACGAATATAACTTCTATATTCAATGGCTGGAGAATGATGAGACATCCACAAAATTATTAATAGATTTTGTGGTTAGAATAGGTAATGAAATGATTGCCTTTTGGTATGATATAGATGAAAAGCAGTTTTACTGTCGTAAGCTGATGAATTACATTTTATCAATTCAATAAATTCATGCGCCATTTATAAAAATGGCGCCTAAACCAATCTATCTATCACCTATGAAAGGACTTACTATGTGGTATCCTTGGTGCTACTTGTTCATCATGGATATCAAAATATTGGAAACCCGTCCACGCGGAGTACGATGTCCACTACCCACCCAATTAATAATTCATTGTTCTGCACAAGAACCTGACTCCGCAGCGCAAGCTATTGCTAATAAATATTTGGGTAGTGATTTCAAACCCGCTCTTGGTCGCGCCATCGGGATATGTACCCTAACTGATACTACTAAGATGACTGATGAATTTATCAAAGAACAGTCAGCACAGGAAATTGAATTAGGTATATGGGAACCAGGTCGCGTTGCTTGGTACGCTACTAATAAAATAATGTTCAATGCGCCAATCAAAACTACTGGTATGCAGGCGGCACCGTGGAAAGCATCAAACGAATTAATTAAACTCGTCGAACAGGAATTACAACAATGTCATTCAATTTAAACCCAGAATGGGCGGATGTAGATGCAAGCGCAATTGAAGATGTTGCAGTATGTCCCTATTGTCAAGAAGGATTTGCCAATTACGAAAGCGTAGTTGAAAAGCTATTCTGCAATACATATTATACTGCAAGGCATATTCCCAAACAATTAACGTTTACATGTTTCAACCCTGATTGTGAGCATGTCGATGAAGATTTTACATTTAATTTAAAAGCAGTTATTCAAGTAGTGGAGTAAGTAATTCAATATTACTACACTATTACGCATAATATTTGGAACATTTACAATTTGCACCAATTCGAGGCGCCATGATTACTGATGAAACCAAATTACAAAGAGTTAATCCTACCCCAGAAATATATGAAATGGTAATCGAAATAATTGGCACCACATCAGATGGCAACCAATTATCAGCACGGCATTTGGAACTAACACAAAGTGCTATTAATGGATTCTGTACCGAAGAAGGAATCAATGAACTGCGACGAGTTTACCAAATGGTTATAGATAATAACTATGTTGACTGGTTCCATAATATCGAAGGCATGGTACTAAAAAATAATGGATATGTGAAATATAAGGGGGAAATCCTCGACCATTATTCATTCACAGACTGGAAAGCAGAACACGCTGCCGTCATCGAATTATATACGCGCTGCCAACATATAGAGTTACTCGGTTTGAAACCCACTCAACACAACTGCGTACATTATTGGCAAAGATATGCAAAACTTCAACCAAATAGTGTAGGTTCAGCGAACCCGTGGGTAAAAGATGATTTTATTTGCGGAACTAGAATTTGGCGCCAAATCGATGAAAAGCATTATAACCACTATTTCCATAATGCCATTGTGGAGACAATTGGAACTAATGCTTTCATGGTAACGGAATCTGAAACTGATACCTCGGATGGACAAGCAGTATATATGGCAGTTCGCGAGTCAAATGGCAAATACTATGCCCAACTCATGACTCTTCGTGAGTTCAAAACCAGAAGGTACGAAGCAATCACGGAATATGAATATACTCCCAACTGGTATTGCGGTATCGAGCATATGTTTCGATACTACGATGGGCGTATCAGATGGAAGGGTGTAATGGTTGACTACGATGCAGACCTGGGTAACGAAAAAATCACACCACAGGAATTACATACTCGCTGCCTGCATATCGAGTCACTCGGATTCAGACCCTCAATGTACAGCTGCATTCACAACTGGCATGAGGAGTATAAAGATATTCAACCTGGCACCATTGGTTCTGCTTCCCCGTGGGTTCATGAAGACTATAACTGGGACACACCGCAATGGCGCCAGATAAGCGAAGAGTATTATGACTTATATAAGGATGAAATCAGACCACTGAGAATGGGCGGAAACTCATTCCTTGGTGGCGACGAGTGGAATCACACTGAGGATAGGCAATCGGTTCATATAGCTTGCAAGTACGAAGACGGTAAATGTTATGCACAATTGATGACATTGAAACAGTACGAAGCGTATATAAATAGTAAACAATAGTTAATTTTGAAGCATGGGCTACTCATGCTTCAATTCATCAATCATGAAAAACCAAAATATAACAGCGATTGACTTTTTTTGTGGCATGGGTGGTTCGACAACTGGCGCCAAAACAGCTGGAATCAGTGTTACTCATGCTGCAAACCACGAAAAAACAGCAATTAAATGCCACGCAGCCAACCATCCGAATACTGAACATGATTTGGTAAATCTAAAAACATGCAATGTTGATAGATATCCTAAATACCCAACGTTTGCGCTATTTTCACCAGAATGCCGCGCGCACACCGTGGCCAGTGGTAAAGTAAAACCCACACTCCATAAACAATTGAACCTACTCGAAGATGAAGTTATCGACCAAAACGCTGAACAATCACGACTCACAGCGTATGAAGTGGTTCGCTTCACTCAATATCTTCAACCAAAGTTTGCAATTGTTGAAAACGTCGTGGAATTTAGTAAGTACCATTTATTCGATAAGTGGTTGCACGAGATAACCTCACTGGGTTACAAGTACAAAATACTTTCACTGAATAGTCAATTTTTCAGTGTACCTCAAAGTCGTGACCGAATTTTCATTATATTTTGGAGAAAGTCGATCCCCACTCCAAATCTCAGCCATACACCAGGCACCTATTGTGCTAGCTGCAATAGTCGAATAAATGCAACTCAGTGGTGGAAGAAGCCAACATGTAAAATCGGAAAGTACAAACAACAATATCTATACATATGTACTGGATGCTCACAACGTCTCGCCAAACCTGTGATAGTAACTCCTGACATTAAGAGTGCCGCATCGATTATAGATTGGAGTATAGAGGCGCCACTAATTAGTGAACGTAATACTCCATTGTCACCAAACACATTGAATCGAATTAGGCAGCAATTGGAGAAGTATAAAAATACCCCTTTTATTACTAGTTATTATAGTTCGGGTGGCGCCGCTGCTGTAGGACAACCCCTACCGACAATTACTACTCATGAGAAACATGCACTCGTAACACCTCCCCCCTTCCTCGTTCAGTATTATAGCCGTGATGATGCAACAAGCAATATAGATAAACCTTTACCAACTATTACTACCAATCCACGTCATGCGCTTGCGGTACCACATTCATTCAATGTCGAAGATTGTGGTTTCCGAATGTTGGATGTTAACGAATTAAAATTAGGTATGGGATTTAGTAATGAAACGATATTAATTGGTAGCAAGAAAGTTAAAGTAAAGTTGCTTGGTAATGCGGTTACACCCGCAGTAATGACTTGGATAATCTCTCAATGCAGGGAAGCAATAAAGTAAATGAAAAATATTGGTAGAGCTATTAAATTATTACGAACAACTCATAATTTGAAACAGCACGACTTAGCTAAGACCACTAGTTTATCAAAGTCATACATATGCGAGCTTGAAAACAATAATGCAACACCGAGTCTTGATAAATTATTCAAAATTGGCGCCGTTTTTAATGTAAAAGTGAGTGAAGTCTTTCTGATTGCTGAATGGTATGATAATCCTAAAATAGTAAGTGATTCAGATAATATAGCTAGCATTATACATCCCAAAGTACTAGCAATGATGAATGTAGTCAATGAAATTAAATAATTATGATACAAAGATTAGTCACATATTATCCTACTTGCATTAATGAGAACGGATATTTAATCCAATCAGTATCAACTGAAGTATATGTTCAACATCCAGGTACAAACCAGTGGTATTTGATAATGCATCAAGGCGCCAATTATAATTGGAAAGCAGTAATTGATGAGTGGAGTAATAGTAATAGTAGTAACAATATTGAGGAGATAACTTATTTCAAAAATTGGAGAGATTTCTTCACAAATTCGGGTAAGCAGCGTATGCCTATTCAAACTAGTAGCACTTATTTAACACTACAAGGCGCCATCAATCATAGTATACGTTGGATGTGGAGGAGGGATAGGGTATGGAACTCACCAATGAAGACAACAGCACCATCAAAAATTGAATTATATTTAGCTAGTGGTTTACCCGGTAGCATGTCCGCTAATTCATGCTTTGCAATGCCGTTTACATTTGATTCAAAATCCCCAAATGGCATTATTGAATTAGATGAACCTGAATTAGAACCATACTATACGTGTTTCTTTGATGGTAAAGAAAACCATGCAGAAAATACACGTCTTGCCATCGAAGCGCTCAAATCTTCCCAGCCAGATGCAGCAATTCAATTGCTTGGAGTGATGCAAGTAATAGCTAGCACATGCTTTGAAGATGATTGGGGAGATAATTACGTATTTGGGTTATATGAGATAATTCACACTATTATCCAAGTAGAAGATATTGAGTATGGGAAGGGTATTATATTCGCCCACCAAATAATTCTACTTTGCGAATTACTTAATCGATGCCAGGGGTGGTGGTACAATGAAGGCAATGACGCAATTTTCAAATCAATAAATTAAATAAATTTCAATGTTATTACTACCATACTGACATATAACGTAGCGTATCAATATAATTACTACCCATACGGACATTCCTATGGATACACATACATACACTTAAAGGAATGTCTTGTATGACGAACGATTATCTCGATACGATTGCAATAATGGCTCACAAGCTAATGTCGAACAATCCAAGTTTGGCAGAAAGTGATGCAATTAAAGAGGCTATGGAGAATTACCTCAATGCTCAAATCGATTTTGGTCAAAAGCTTGCTGAAATCAAAGAAAGATTAACTTCGCAGGAATGGGATGAGTTTGTTGATATTTTATCAGCTAATAAAACCGAAGCCGATTTACATGCCAACTACAATCAAATGCTTGAAAATTCAGAACTAGTTGACGGTATAACTACTGGTGAATTAGAGTTATGTAGCGAGCATGAAGGTACAAAGATTACAAAGTTATTTCCTGCTGGCACTCGCATCAAAATATCTCGTGGTATCTGGGAGGATAAAACAAACGAATTGGTCGAAGTTTGGACGGCGCCTGGTCAGGTAGACTACGCGCGACGAGAAGAAGTTCTCGCAATATAGTACTACAAGAAGGTAAGCGTCTGCGGGTACACACAGCCAACTGCTTTAACCCGCAGACATCTTTTACACAACGCGCCATTTTACCAAAGCTACGCTTATGAGTGCTAACCAAGCAGCAATTTAGTTAAAATATTCAATAGCATAATATTTCTAAATCTATGGAAGCAGGTTCTATAATTGAAGATGCAGCTATTTTAACAATGTCAGAAAACAAAGCTTGAAGATTTACAAGCACTGTTTGATTGGTTAACACGTAGCGAAGTCGATTTGGCATACAGCATCATAGACACCAACACTTCATTGTGGTCAAGAGTGGAAGTTCAAAAACCAGTCACTATAGAATTCATTGATATTTTCAATCAAGCATTTGGATGTGAAGTAAAGGCGCCCTCCAATACTGCTCGGATAAGCAAGGTATGCAGGGAGGCAGGGATGCAGAGGAAGAAAAAATCTTTTCCCTGCAACCCTTTCAGCCCTTGCTCCTCTGCTTGCCTTAACGCAAAATCTCCTTAACCGAGCAGTATTGAGGCGCCCTCGCTCTTTCGTGAGTTCAGCGTCCTCCTAAGCATCGTAATAAATAACACACACTATAGTTAGCATTCAATGTCAACTATAGTGTTTTATTTTATTATAAGAATTTATACTTTACCATATATTATAAACTAAAATATTATGTCAAAGTACCTTGCTATTAGTAGTAATTTATGGTAATAGGAACACACTATATTTATTATGAATAAGTAAGCAATTATGGTCATCAAATAAAATGTAAGTAGTTAAATCAAAATAGCTTAATTGCTATAAAGTTTATTTTCGGTCAAACGGTTATCCGGCAGCAGTAAATGTATACTGTACGCTGAGTTGTCTAATTTATTTTCAGACAGAATATAATTGAATATCAGGAATAATAGTACGTCCCCTTATTTGAATGCTTTTTAATTTTGCCTTTTTTCTTTGATGCCATTGATAATTGTGTAGAAACGGTTTTGTATATTCCCAATGCATTACTATCATTCACTCCATCGTACAATGCATCAACCAAAGCATTAACGTGGTATTTCTGCCCAGGCGTTTGCGACATAAAAAATTCGGCCGCTTTAGCTATACCCAATCCCACATACTCCTGCTTTAGTCTGTACTTAGCTTTTCTACCAACAGTCTTGGTATCATTATCATTACCATTTGATGAAAGTAGATCTAAAAGTGGATACTCCTCAGTTTTTCCGCTCTTTACCTGATTAACTTCTGTTTTTACCGCAGATTCACTAATATCACTCTCCTGACTTGTAACATCCCCCACTGTCGCATGAGAACTGTTTTGAAACGAATTTACTATAGCTGGCTCATTTTCATTTTCATTAATGATTGATTCATTATTTAAGCCATTAGCAGAATTAGGCGACGCCACAACACAGTCAGGTATGTGGGTTATAACCTCCACTTTTTGAGAATTTGTATTGTTTTCTTGACTAACACCGTCAGCAAATTTTATAAACTTGTCGTAACCTGCTATTGCCATCAGCATTTCTGTCGCAAGAGTCCTGTACATACTAATCTTGCTATTTATAATTTGCAGGTCTTTCTCCAAAAGCAAGCGCAATCCTTGCAGCTCCGCAATATAATCATTATATTGCTGCCACTCCCTAATGTAATCATTACGCTTCTGAATGACCTCAGCTTTATAATCTATTACAGTTGATGACATTTGGTTTTATTACCCAAGTTCAATATATCTCAACAAATTTACTATACATCAAGACATCAAGATAATTAAGATTTCCGAAATCTGTTCCTATCTAAACGACAAAGAAGGCGCCCTGCTGTAACAAGATAATAAAGTTCAACAATTTCAGAGGCTGAAACCCCTTATTTTCCGTTGTCCATTACAGGCACCATAAAAATAAAGTTAAACAATTTGGGGCAAGAAAAATCAACTTACGATTTTTAAGGGCGCCGTTGACCCAAAGTTAAATAAAAAAGTTGAACAATTTGGACAGCAGTGATATCAAGACAACACGGCGTGACGTTAGGAATTTAACGTAAAAATTAGGTATATAATTATACGCTATAAACGTTCCCAGAGGCTGATTGATACTTAGAGCAGCAACAGAAATTGTAGAACTTTGTTTATTTAATTCAACGGTAGATAATAAAAAAAATAAAAAAGATTTTTTCAGTAATATGACTACCATACTGGTGTGGTTGTAAGTAATATAAGTATTAAAGGCATGTCTCGGAAGTTAAACATTGAATTAATTGCTGGGGTGATTGTAGATTTTGACAACACTTATACCAAGCATACCGCTTATTCAAGATGATTCGGCTATAAGCGCGCATTATCAAAGCCGATAAGCTTAATAATATTCCAGACGAATTAATTGGAAGGGTTAAGCACAAACTGATGCTTATTCAAATTCAACTACCCTAACCTACGGAGGATAGGGATTGTGGGGGGTAATCCCTGCGACTTTAAGTGTTGAATAGCCCATGAGACGCGGTTCTGCAAAAACTACCGAATTTTTCCCTAGTTCGGATTAAATTTCAGCCACCTTATCAGTGGCGTTGGGTAAAGCCAAGACATCATAATCGCGTTGGGCGAAGGGACTATTAACTATTACTCGGAGGATTATCTCTTTATGCGAGTACCAGTATTATCACCAGATGGGAAACCATTAATGCCGACAAAACCAAGCAGAACTCGGAGGTGGTTAAAAGAAGGTAAAGCCAAAGTGGTATATAACGACCTTGGTATATTTCAAATTCAATTAATTGTTTATACTAAATATGGTTTCTATGCACTTGGCAATGCATATACTATTAGTGGTAAAACTAAAATATATAAAGACCAAGTAGTATTAGTAGAACGCCGAGACAAATCTCAATATAACCATTGGGAGTTTAAATGCAATACAAAGGATTGTAAATATCATCCAACAATCACTCAAAACGGAGATGATGATAAAGGCAACCTAAAACGTAAGGCGCCAAAACTACAAATAATTGAATGATATCTTTAAGTATTCACAATTCCAATCCTGTTACAGGGACTGGCTTTTATGCATTTATATAGACTATGAACTTTGCTGATACTATACGCTTACAACGTAAAAACTTAGGACTAACCCAGCGTCAATTAGCTTCGATAATAGAGTTTGATGTGACTTATTTATCAAAGCTTGAAAATGGTCGCAATGATTACCCTCCTAGTGAAGAAATAATTTACAAATTAGCAGAATGCCTAAATCTCAACTACAACGACCTATTAATCAGTAGTGGGCGAATTAAAAGCAATGCTTATTTGTTATTTAAAATCTTAGGAGAAACTTACCCTCAATTTATACCATTTATGAAAAGACTTAATCAAGATGAAAAGTTTGCTAAATACGTATTTATTACACTAGGCGAAAATCAGAATTCAAAATGATAATTACAGCTCCGCTTCAAATTGTAATAAATTAGTAGGAAACATGATTTGTGGTTACTCAATACATTAACAACTGGTTTAGCAATATGGTTAAACTAGATAACCCTATAATAATTGATGGTATCAGTTATTGTAGTGTTGAAAATGCATACCAAGCAGCAAAAACACTCAACTTACAAAAAAGAGTGAACATGGCGGCATTGGAACCTGGTTATAGTAAAAAAGTAGGACGCAAACTTAAACTTAGAAATGACTGGGAATCCATAAAGTTAGCCGTAATGTACATTGCGTTAACACAAAAGTTTAGTCAGCCTGCATGGAATAACGAATTAAAAGCAATCGGCATAGAATACCTAGTAGAATGGAACAATTGGAAAGATAACATTTGGGGTATACCCTGCAAAATATCACCAAAATGGTTTGCCATACCCAACAAGCAATCAGGCAACAACTATTTAGGTAGGCTATTAATGCTTATCCGCAACGAACCAATCGACACCAACTCGTACACATTCGATGATAGCGACAAACTACGCACGCTAAATAATATGTTGCTAGATAGATTGGCGCCTAGCTTACCTCAAGAAAAAATACTAAATTCTGCAACTCACTATGAAACAAGCTTGCTTCCGTCACAACGAGTAAGTGTTGCTGTATATGGAAGCCCAATTGGCGCCATGACACCAGAAATTGCGACTCGACTTGATAACCTTATCGACCTTGGCGCCCAAATATACTTATGTGACAATTCTTTCAAAGCACTAACTGATACAATCAAAGACTATCTTGATTCAAAGTGCTACACGCGCGTTACTTGGTCAAATAGTCAAAATTTATCAAACACTCAATATGGGCTGTTAATCAAGCACGATTCGGATGATAGTAACTATAATTATCATGCCACTAATAAAACTCGAATGGTAACACTAGCTGCGTAACCATTCTTCAAAATCTTGAAAATCTATACCAGCCAAACTGGCTGCTTTTCTATCGATTGAGTTACCAATCATAAGCGTGCGCCAAGGATGAGACTTTACCAAGTAGCAGGCAAGATATAACATACCAGGGTTAGGTTTACGCACTAGCCCAACTCCCTCCTTCATAATCCAGACGTTTTGCTTACAATCTAAAACCCAACAAGTATCACCATCTTTCACGCAATGTGAACAAAAAATTATGTAATCAAATAACGGCTGACCATTACTAGTGCGCGCTGCATCATTTAATTCCTGCATTTCGTCCTTACACACATCAAGAGTTTTCTGCCCTCGCTCGATTCCCTCCTGGTTAGATACTGCTACGATATGCCAACCTTCCAACTTGGCTTCTCTAATAGCATTCAATATATTAGAACTTATGTATTGATTAGTTAGTTCTGAGTTCTTAACAGTCTTATCAATTATTGTGTCTGGGTTGAGCATTAACAATTTAGCGGTCATCAACGTATCAAACTTCTCTATAACGCACTGCCTTATAAACTCGGTTGGATTATCAATGTCGGCTAACCATCTGCCATAAGGTTCAGGAAATCGTACCAACTTACTATACGAATTCTTGCCACCCATGCCCGTATCTCGGTATGTTCCATCAAAATTCCGTTTTCTCATATTACTCTGTTGTATTTATTGACACATCCAGAGTATCATGGGTATCATAAGCGTGCAAAGCACATAAGCTAACTTGTAGAGGGGTAACTTTCAATCAAGAAATCAGCTTACAAAAAGTCCTACCCTGAAAGTTTCTCAGGCAGCCAGGGTAGGGCACCAATAAATTCCTTGCAGAAAATAATGGCAAGTATGATTTTAGCAGAGAATCAAAACTCATCGGATAAATTACAGTCAGCGATTAAAAAGGAATACAAAAGTGAAAACCTTGTTACCCAAAAGGTTGATACTAATGTATTTACAATAGTTAATGAATCAAAGAATAAATTGATTGGAGTTATAGGTTTTAGTGATAGGTGGTGGTTTGGGCCTGCCTCATCAAAAACAGGTATTTCAATGAAAGCGAAGAGTTGTCTTGAAGCAGTCGCAGCTTTAATTACGATGAATTGCATTAAATCCGTATACCAAATAGTGGTAGATGGGAAAGAATGGACAATTTATCGTGAAGAGCATGATGAATTTGGCTCTGACGATGAAGTAATTAGCTTTGGGCGCCAGCTAGCCAGTAGATGGCTTGAAGCTAAAGAGGTTCGAGTTAACAAAAAGATGGTGCCTGATAATTGGATAAATATTTTGTCATTAAATCTTAGAGCTACAAATAATAATCCATCCGCTGTAATTCATTAAACTAGAAATAAGTAAAATGAAACCAATAATTTTAGTAGAAATTTTATTAGTGTCTATGCTCTTACTTGCAAGTAAAAGCCAAGCTGAGTCTTTGGAGGGAGTTCCAGATATTCCTTGGTGTAAAAGAGGGCAGACTCCAAAAACACATAGGTGTAGGAATGGCTCTGACAGTGGTGGACTTTATTTGGTAATTAATGGTCAACTTTATTTAGTGACGCAAGCAAAAGCATGATACAAGTTATAGCTCATTTACTTCAAAGAATTAGGGAACTAGAAAGACTAGCAAGGCATGATTCGCTTTCAGGGTGTCTCAACCATTACGCACTCCAAGAAACTTTGTTAAATCAGCCTCGCCAAATAGCTGTAATAGCTGTAGATATTAAAGGTTTACAAAGAGTAAACCTAGAAAAAAGCTATGAAGATGGTAACGCATTAATCATCAGGGTTGCATCTTTGCTAAAGAAGATTGTTCGTGATAAAGACAATGTTTATCGTGTTGGAGGTGATGAATTTCTAGTTTTACTTGAAGATTGCAATCTATCAGATGCACTCAAAATTAAGCAGCGTATCGATTTATCAGAAGTAGACTTATATATCGGTGTAGCATCAGGATACGACCTTGAACAAGTAATAATTGAAGCGAATAAAAACCGTGATGACATCAAACGGTTGACTTCAAAACGCTACGCACAAATCAAATCAAATTAGTAAAAATTAACAAAATAAACTGGCTTATGTCGAGAAATATCTATTAAGTACAGTAACCAAGTTTGGCAAATTGATCACACTAAAGCTGATATCCTTTTGGTTGATGAGGATGGCGAAGAAATCGGTCGTCCTAACTTAACTACGGTAATAGATTGCTACTCTCGCTGCATAGTTGGATTTCGTCTAGGATTTAATCCACCTAGTTCTCAAGTTGTCGCATTGTCATTGCGTAATGGGATTTTGCCAAAACGCTATGGTTCTGAATACGAGCTTCGTTGTAAATGGAGTGCTTATGGGGTGCCTAAATATGTTTTTACTGACGGAGGTAAAGACTTTCGTTCAAAACATTTGGTGGAATGGATTTCTGACCAATTAAATTTTGAGCCTATACTTAGAAGTCACCCCTCGCAAGGAGGAATTGTAGAAAGACCTTTTAGAACTTTGAGTGGCTTGCTTTCCGAAATGCCTGGTTATACGGGGTCAAGCGTGAAAGATCGTCCGGAGGATGCAGAAGAAAAAGCTTGCATAACACTCTCAGAGTTAGAAAAACTCATTTTGGGGTACATAGTTGACAATTACAATCAAAAACCAGATGCTAGAAGTCAAGCAAATCCCCTAACTTCAAAGCAAAGCCGAGTTGAACGTTGGGAACAAGGGCTACAGTCACCTCCTACGTTATTAAGCGAAAGAGACCTTGATGTTTGCTTGATGAAAGCAACAGAGCGGGTAGTATATGACAGTGGCTATCTCAATTTTTCTGGTCTTCGCTACAGGGGAGAAAATTTAGGAGCTTACGCAGGTGAAAAAGTCATCTTAAGGTATGACCCCAGAGATATCACTTTGGTTTTGGTATACGGTCGAAAAAATAACAAATAATTATTTTTGGCGCGTGCTTACGCTGTTGGTTTAGAAGCTGAAAGGATATCTATTGAAGAAGTTAAGTATGCACGTCAAAAAGCTGAGAACAGCGGTAAAGGAATCAATAATATTTCAATTTACGAAGAAGTTATTAGGCGCCGGGATTTCCTAAAAAATAAAAAGGATAAGACAAAAGCAGAACGACGTCACACCGAGCAAAAGCGTGTTGAGCCACTACCGCCAAGACATGAAGAAAGTAAAAATAAAAATCAGAAAACTTTAACTGTAAAAACTCAAGTAGAAGTAGAAGAGACAATAGAACAAGTAGACTTAAAACGATTGCGTGAAGAATTGGGGCTATAAATCATGACAAATGAAGAATTGCAACAAGAGATTGATAGACTTCGGCAGCCAAATATTTTAAACCTAGAGCAGGTTAAAAGATTTTGTGCTTGGTTAGATGAAAGACGTAAATTGGGAAAACCAGGTAGGGCTGTAGGTGAATCTGGTTTAGGTAAAACAACATCTTGCCTCTATTACGTTTATCAAAATCGCGCTATTAAAGCTCCAAATCAAAGTCCAACAGTTCCTATACTCTATGTGGAATTGACGGGAAGTTCTTGCAGTCCATCACTCTTTTTTAAGACAATTATTGAAACTTTAAAATTTAAAGCAAAAAGTGGAAATGAAAATCAACTGCGAGAGCGAACTTGGTACTTAATAAAACAATGTAAAGTTGAAATAATCATTGTTGATCAAGCTCACCGACTACAATTTAAAACTCTCCCAGATATTAGGGATTTGTTTGATAAAGTAAAAGTTGTACCAGTGCTTGTAGGAACAAGTAACAGGTTGGATACCTTAATGAGCAGAGATGAGCAAATAATTGGACGTTTCGCATCTTACTTTAGTTTTGAGAAATTATTAGGAGCAAACTTTAAAAAAACAGTTAAAATATGGGAACAACAAATCCTGAGACTTCCAGAACCTTCAAATTTAGCAGAAGACGACGAAGTTATCACTCTTCTACAGGGTAAAACGGAGGGACAAATTCGATTATTAGACCAGATTCTTAGAAATGCAGCAGTTAAAGCTCTGGAGACTGGTATTAATAAAATTGATAAATCAGTTTTGGAAAGTATCGAAGGAGATTATTTACTAGCTGGAAATGTTCCAAGTTGAATAATATTTTCTTATCTTATATGTCGAATCAAATTTATGATTTTGAAACTTGGCTTAATGTTCTTGAACCATTACCAGGTGAAAGCATTAGTCACTTTATAGGTCGTTTTGAAAGAGCTAATTTGCTAACTGCAAATCAAATAGGTAAGGAAGCGAAGATTGGCGCTGTAGTAACGAGATGGAGAATGCTTTATCTCAACCCGTTTCCAACCAAACAAGAATTAGAAGCATTAACTAATGTAGTTGGTGTGGAGGTGGGGAAATTGAGAGAAATGCTGCCAAAAACAGGTATTACTATGAAGCCTTGACCAATTAAGCTATGTGCTGCTTGTTATGCAGAATCTCCCTATCATCATCTTGAATGGCAGTTTAAGGATGTAATGAAGTGTAGTCACCATCAATTACGCTTGCTGACCAAATGTACCAACTGCGGCACAGCTTTCCCTATTCCTGCAGATTGGTTGACAGGGGAATGTCCCAATTGTTGTTTACCTTTCGCAACGATGGCAAGAAAACAAAAGCGTGGTTAAAGATAATTTGCTGTGATTAAATAATTATGGTTCTTCATTACTTGTCATGCTTAACACGTCTAAAAAATAGCTTTAAATCCTTACTGGGCAAGGATAATAGCCGTCACTTTTAACGTTTGAGCCTTTACGATAAAATCTAGATTAAAACTGTCTAGAAGCCTTGATTTTAAAGGAAAAGTTCCAAATTTTAGTTTAAAGTTCAGCATAACATCTACGGAAGAGCCAAAATATTTATGTTCAAGGGCGTTTTTAAACCTATTTCTCAAATATACTCGGAAATCAGTAATCGCCTGTTGTACTATCAGGCATAATAGCTCCAGTTAGATTCGCTCCATCTAAAATTGTCCCGTGCAGTTTTGCACAGCTCAGGTTGGCTTCGGTAAGATTTGCTGCTGACAAATCTGCTCCAGACAAGTTTACTCGATATAAATTCGCTCGGTACAAGATAGCCATTTTGAGGTTAGCTTTATAAAGGTCTGTATATTTAAGATTGGCTCTTGTTAAATTTACTTGCTGTAGAAATGCCCAGCACAAATTAGCACACAAAAAGTCAGCTTCGCTCAAGTTGGCTTTATAAAATTTAGCTCCAGATAGAATGGCGCCGCTAAAGTCAATACCAATTAGGTTGGTACTACACAGGTTAACCTCTGGTAGGTATACTCTAGTAAAGTTACGTTCTCCGTTTGCGTACAGATGTAGCAGTTCATTTACTTCCATCCTCTTCCCCTCCAATTAGCGTCTTGATAACGACTTTCGTTTAGGCAGTGACACTTCAAGTAGATTTATTCATAAATAAAACTTAGTATGGTTAGTATAGAGGTAATATTAATAAAACTTAATGACTGCAACTAACACCCACACTCCTGATATCATTATTGCTGGCTTTCATGCACTGTCTGACCCTTTGCGGTTTCAAGTTTTGGAATTATTACGTTCCCAAGAGCTATGCGTGTGTGACTTGTGTGACAGTTTGGGCGTAAGTCAGTCTAAACTATCTTTTCATCTCAAAACAATGAAAGAAGCAGGTTTAGTTCGGGCACGGCAAGAAGGACGCTGGATTTACTACAGTCTAAATTTGCCTCAGTTGGTCGTCTTAGAGCAATATCTAGCAGAGTTTCGCCGCTTTAGTCCAATATTACCAGCCCGTCCCTGCTCTGATACGGAATAATTTCTAAAACCTCCGTTGATAAAACTTTATCTTTATTCGCTGAGAGGTTAATCACGCAATTAGAAATTACTACATCAACGCTGTTGTCTGGTAGCGGAATATCCTCAATGTAGCCTTTTAAAAAGCGCACATTTTCAACACGGGCTTCTTTTTTATTTTTTTCTGCCAAAGCCAGCATTTCGTCTGTCATATCCAAACCATAAGCAAAGCCAGTATTTCCTACACGTTTAGCAGAAAGTAGCACATCAACACCGCCACCTGAACCTAAATCAAGCACAACTTCACCTGGTTTTAATTCTGCTAATGCAGTCGGATTACCACAACCTAATGAAGCTAATACTGCCGCTTCTGGTAGTGAAGACTTTTCAGCTTCATCATACAAATTCTCAGTCACAATGCTGCTACCATTCAAATGTGCTTTCAGGTCGGTGCCGCTACCACAACAACCACTGCTGCCACCATTCAAAACCGTTCGTGCGGCTTCTCCATATTCGTGACGTACAAGTTCGCGTATGTTATCTTGCTCGTGTGATGTCATATATTCTCCTATGGTCTAAACCATTAAATTGTTTATCGTCGATATACGATGAAAAGTACAAAAAAATTTTATAGTGTCTCTATAAGTTTCTTGAATTGCTCCAGTGTGAACGGGTTCAATCGATAGCAGATTCTTAGCCCATCAACTTCTCCTTGTATCCAGCCAGCCTCTTTAAGTATTTTCAAATGCTGTGATACAGTGCTTTGTGCCAGTGGCAACACTTCAACGATTTCACCGCAGATGCAACATTTGCGCTCCTTTAAAAATCTTACAATCGCGACACGAGCAGGATGACCTAAAGCAGTAGCAAGCTTTGCCAGTTGCTGATCTTGGAGCGACGGAAGAGAGTCTGTCTTTGCTTGTGGATTCACTTTGCGAGGTTTACTTTTCATCGTTAATCGTCAATATACGATTTAAAGGGTTAAAAGTCAACATAGTTTACAAGTCATAACCTCTAAGCAGAAAAATTTAATTTGAGTGGGCAAGCAACACAACAATCAAATAGAATGAAAGAAACTAATCAAAAAAAATTGATGGAAAAAATGTCAACTTTAGTAGACCCTGATGTTGCAGCAGTCTTTCATGCAATGAGTGACCCAATTCGGCTAAAAGTATTAGAACTGTTGAAGAAGCAAGAGTTATGTGTTTGCGACTTGTCAGAAGCCTTGTCCGTCGCTCAGTCAAAGCTGTCTTTCCACCTCAAAATCCTTAAAGAGGCTAACTTGGTAAACTCTCGTCCAGAAGGACGCTGGATTTACTACAGCTTGAACCTGCCAGGATTTAGCGTCATTGAGCAACACTTATCTACGTATAGTCAGGCAGGACGAACACTTAGAGCGCAACCTTGCGAATAATCTTTTTTGAAATATCAAATAAATTTGATTTAACTTGCCCTTTTGTATCACAACTGCGTTTATATATCAAGTTTTTTTGAAATGATGGACTCATTCCTTTGATATAACTACCCACTGGAGTGAAGTCAATGAACGCAGTTGTGAAAAAATTGGCTCTTGCGGTTGGGATGTTGGTTTTGGCAAGTTGCACCACATCCCAAACATCCACATCAGTTCAGTCGGCGCCTACGGCCACATCAGGCAGTGCTTCGGAGATTGTTCCTACAATAAAAATTGATGGTTCGAGTACCGTATTTCCAATCACCGAAGCAATAGCTAAACAGTATCAAGCGAATCCAAATACTAAAGCGCAGGTATCAGTTAACATTTCTGGTACTAGCGGAGGGTTTGAAAAATTTTGTGCTGGGCAAACTGACATCAGCAATGCTTCTCGACCAATTTCCACAAAAGAGATGGAAGCTTGCAAGAACAATAATATTCAATATGTGGAAATTCCCGTAGCCTTTGATGCCCTTTCGGTTGTTGTCAACCCTCAGAATGACTGGGCGAAAGATATTACTGTAGAAGAATTGAAGAAAATGTGGGAACCAGGGGCTGAAGGAAAAATCACTCGTTGGTCTCAAGTACGCGCGTCTTGGCCTGATAAACCTCTTACCTTATTCGGCGCCGGAGATAAATCCGGTACATTTGACTACTTTACACAAGCAACTGTAGGAAAAGCCAAAGCTAGCCGTAAAGACTACACAGGAAGCGAAGACGATGAAGTATTAGCGGATGGCATAAGTAAAGACCTTAATGCGTTAGGTTACTTTGGTTATGCATATTACAAAGAACACAAAGATAAATTAAAAGTTTTGGGGGTAGACAACGGCAAAGGAGCAGTAGAGCCATCACCAGAAGCCGTTCATAAAAACAAGTATAAACCATTAGCTCGCCCTTTGTTCATCTACGTAAATCCATATACTGCACAAAAACACCACGTTTACAAATTTGTAAATTTCTATCTAAAAAAGGCATCACAAGTATCAGATTCCGTCGGTTATGTATCTTTACCTCAAGAAATTTATCAAATTGGTGTTGTTCATCTAAATAAAGGCAAAGTCGGAACAGTATTTGGTGGAGAAGCGCAGTTAGATTTAACCATAGGGCAGCTATTACAGAAGCAGAAGCAATTTTAGATTTATTTGAGCCATTTTTCACCAATAGTTTTTTGAGTGTTGATAAATAATGTATAACCTGGAGTTAATAATTAATTATTTCTTAACTCCTACATTACATGATGTCCATTACGGTGCCTGATGATTTATCAATATCTATCAAATTGATTAGCTCAAGTTCTTGACAAATCAATTTTTTTTGAAATGATAGAGATATACTTTAAATTGAGTTTACCAAGAGAAGGTCAATACTGCGTACATTGACAGTTGACTTTTATACTTAGGATGCTTGTTTAAACAAAGGAATTATTGATGAAAATCAAACCCATCTCTAAACAACTTTCTGTTTTTGAGCGCTACCTAACCTTGTGGATTGTTTTAGCAATGGCTATCGGAGTTAGTTTGAGCTATGTTCTTCCCACTGAAGAATTAGTCTACAGGTATCAGGTAGAAGCAACTAATATACCGATTGCTATCTGTTTAATCGTGATGATGTATTCATCTTTAGTAAAGGTGGAATACGAAGAGTTTTATAGTGTATTCCGCAACAAAAAGATTTTTGCGACATCGTTGTTGTTGAACTTGGTTGTTGCTCCAGTACTGATGTTTGTACTCGCTATACTCTTTCTACGCGATTATCCGGAATATATGGTAGGACTAATCCTAATAAGTTTAGCCCGCAGTATTACAATGGTTACTCAATGGAGCGATTTAGCGCTTGGCAATGCAACGTACACAGCTTCTTTAGCTGCTTGGAATAGTATTTTACAGGTCTTTTCCTACAGTTTATATAGCTGGTTGTTCATCAGTTTTCTATCACCGCTATTTGGGTTACAGCATCGTGTAATGAATATCAGCATCTCTGAGGTTGACAAAAGTGTTTTAATCTATTTTGCTCTTCCCTTGTTAGCTGGATTTGTAACTCGTTTTTTCTTGTTAGAAGTAAAAAGTAAACACTGGTATTACGAAAAGTTCGTTCCCAAAATTAGCCACCTGAAGCTGATTGCCTTGCTGTTTACGACTATAGTGATGTTTAGCCTTAAAAGGGGTTTGATTGTGCAAATTCCCTTTGATGTGGTTCGGATTGCAATTCCCCTGGTCGTATATTCTGTGATTATGTTTTTAGTTAGTTTTTATATGGTATGGCGGGTAAAAGCTGACTATTCAAGAGCCGCAAGTGTTGCGTTTACAGCAGCAAGTAATAATTTTGAACTGGCGATAGCCGTTGCGATTGAGGTGTTTGGTATGAATTCGGGTGTAGCGTTTGCATCGGTTGTGGTTTCATTAGTACAAGTACCAGTATTAACCAAGCTTGTAAATACTGCGTCCTGGTTTCAGAGACGCTTGCCAACATCTTAATCATATGTTTTTTGAAATGATAACTAGCTAGACAAACATGACTCATTTATTAATAATTGGTGGTAGCGACGCTGGTATTAGTGCGGCTTTAAGAGCAAGAGAGTTAGATTCTACAGTTGATGTCACTATCGTTGTAGCTGACAGCTTTCCCAACTACAGTATTTGTGGCATTCCCTTTTATTTAAGTGGAGAAGTTACAGATTGGCGCCATCTTGCTCATCGAACAGCAGAAGAAATCACAGCCACAGGCATTAAATTATTACTCAATTACACAGCCACGACTATTGACGCTGTTAATAAAACTGTCCAAGTTGTGAATCAACAAGGACAAGAACAATCGTTGACTTACGATAAGTTAGTGGTTGGGACAGGCGCCGTCTCAGTTCAACCTCAAATTACAGGGTTAAATACTAATGGTGTCTTTCTCTTACATTCAATGGAGGACAGCTTTGCTGTTTATCAGTACATAAAAGCTAGTCAACCTCGACATGCAGTGATTGTTGGTGGTGGGTATATTGGTTTAGAAATGGCAGATGCTTTAACTCACCAGGGTATGACAGTTACGGTAGTAGAGCATTCCCCTACCGTGATGAAGACTGTTGACTCTAGTTTAGGATTGATGATTGCTGAAAAATTACAACAACATGGAATTGAGGTGGTCAATAATACCGAAATTAAGAACATTGAGCAACAGGGGACACAGTTAGTAGTTTCTGGTTCTGATGGTTTTCATAAAACTACCGATATGGTTTTGGTTGCAGTTGGAGTTAAACCTTTAACTGATTTAGCGATGTCGGCAGGATTGAAGACAGGTATACGAGGCGCCATCCAAGTTAACAAAAAAATGGAAACAAACGTCCCTGATATTTACGCTGCGGGGGACTGTATTGAAACTTGGCACCGCTTATTAAATGAGTATATCTATTTACCTTTGGGTACTACGGCACACAAACAAGGTCGGATTGCTGGAGAAAATGCGGTTGGTGGAAATCGAGAGTTTGCTGGAACCCTAGGTACTCAGGTTGTAAAGATATTCGATTTAGCGGTTGCCCGTACTGGGTTACGCGACATAGAAGCGACTGATGCGGGTAACAGTCCTGTAACAGTCGAATTTGAAACTTGGGATCACAAAGTTTATTATCCTGGCGCCCAAAAAATCCGAATTCGCGTCACCGGAGATTCCCAAACAGGTAAGTTATTAGGCGCCCAAATTGCCGGACATTACCAAGGGGAAGTCGCCAAGCGGATTGATATCTTTGCTTGTGCCTTATTTCATGAAATGAAGGTTGAGGAAATGAGCGAACTTGATTTGAGTTATACACCCCCTTTGAGCAGTCCTTGGGACCCCGTGCAAATGAGCGCTCAAGCTTGGGTCAAACAGGTTTTAGGTAAACATTTGTAGAGACGCTCCGGTTCAGGAGCGTCTGTGCTAAGTTATTATGGGATGCATCAATTTTTTTTGATATTTACATTTACTTGATTTCCATTTAATACAGCTACCTGGAGAAATCATGCAGAATCCAGCAATGAAGAAAAAGAATCTTCTTAAACAACTTTCGTTTCTTGACCGCTTCTTAACCTTGTGGATTTTTCTGGCAATGTTTATTGGTGTATGTATAGGTTATTTCATACCAGCAGTAGACAAATTTATCAACCAGTTTCAAGTAGGAACTACTAATATACCTATCGCGCTAGGTTTAATCTTGATGATGTACCCACCACTTGCGAAGGTGCGGTATGAAGAATTAGGTGATGTGTTTCGCAATGGAAAAATTCTGCGTCTGTCACTACTCCAAAATTGGCTGATTGGCCCAGTACTGATGTTTACTCTGGCGATTATCTTCTTACATGGTTATCCAGAGTATATGGCGGGATTAATTTTAATTGGATTAGCCCGTTGTATTGCGATGGTAATTGTATGGAGTGACCTAGCGAGGGGAGACACTGAGTATACAGCGGGACTTGTAGCATTCAACAGTATATTTCAAGTTCTGTTTTATAGTCCCTACGCTTGGTTTTTCATAACTGTTTTGCCACCTTTATTTGGCTTGAAGGGAAGTACTGTTAACGTTGGGATTGGAGAAATTGCCCAAAGTGTGTTTATATACTTGGGAATTCCTTTTTTAGCTGGATTTATAACGCGCGTTCTTTTGGTTAGAGCCAAAGGAAAAAGATGGTATCACAACGAGTTTATACCGAAGATTAGTCCGCTAACGCTGATAGCTTTACTATTTACTATCGTGGTGATGTTTAGCTTGAAGGGTAATCTTATTGTTCAAATTCCATTCGATGTAGTGCGGATAGCAGTTCCACTGCTCATCTACTTCGCAGTCATGTTTTTTGTTAGCTTCTACATGGCTTGGAAAATCAAAACTGATTATGCAAAAGCAGCAAGTGTAGCGTTTACCGCTGCTGGTAATAATTTTGAACTAGCAATTGCTGTTGCCGTAGCTGTATTTGGAATTAACTCAGGTGCCGCTTTTGCTGCTGTAATTGGCCCATTAGTAGAAGTTCCAGTATTAATTGGCTTAGTTAATGTCGCACTTTGGTTTAGAAAACGATTTTTCCCATCTTCTGAACCAACATCATAGTTAACTTTGTAACTTTTTAATTGCTTACAGTGATATTTAAACAACAAGGAGAAAGGCGCATGAAACGTATTATGTTTGTTTGCAAGAAAAATTCTCGCCGTTCTCAGATGGCAGAGGGTTTTGCGTGGGCTTTGGGAAAAGGTAAAGTAGCTGTTAATAGTTCAGGTTTAGAAAAGAGTGAAGTAGACCCGCTAGCGATTAAAGTTATGTTAGAAATTGATATTGATATTAGTGATCAGACTTCTAAGACTTTAAGTAATTTTAAGCCAGAAAACTATGATGTGGTAATTTCTTTATGTGGTTGCGGCGTTAATTTACCCGAAGAGTGGGTACTTAGGGAAGTTTTTGAAGATTGGCAGCTTGATGACCCTGAAGGAGAAGATATTGAAGCATTCCGCAAAGTTCGCGACCAAGTTAAGGAGCGTGTTGCTTCTTTAATTGAATCTTTAAATTAAGTTAACTTTTTATTAAATTATTACACTACACCCTGGTGATCAAAAGTCACCAGTTTTTTACAATCGCAAGAAAAATAGAGGTAATGATTTTAGATTTGTGTTTGCCTGTTAACCAACAATAAAATTGGAATGGCTGCAAGTTGGATTATTACCGAAAAGATAACCAGCATCGTGATTGACTTATCGTACAAAATCCCCATCAATGCACTACCTAAAAACCATGATAATCCATAACCACTATTAAATATACCGAAAGCAGAACCACGTCTAGATGGTGGCACCATCATTGCAACTGTTGCTTTTAATATTGATTCTTGCGCTCCCATCCCAGCACCCCATAGTACCATTCCTAAAAGCGCTTGCTTGGCGCCGCCAAAAAATACCAATGGTGGGAATAACGAAGATAACAAAGCTGCAAATAGTAGTACCTTTATTTCAAAGCGGTCAAATAAACGCCCAAATCCCAATGCTGCTATCCCAGAAACACCCATTGCCAAAGCATAAAATAAAGGAATAATATTGGAAGAGGCGATTCCTTTGGTTTGGAAGTGATAGGCAATTAAGGGAAAATCTGCGTAACCTGCAGCAATAAACGTTACAGCAACAAGATAAATCCAAAATTTACGGGGTAGTCCTTCTCCTGTGAGTGCAGCGCTTTTCGGTTCCAAATCGCTTGGATTTGGGTATATTTTTTGTCCAACGAAGAGTACAATCAACCCTAAAACAGCAGGTAGTAACAAAATTGCAAAGCTGCTCTGATATCCTCTACCCAAATAAATCACTGCTGCTACAGCCAAAGGTCCTAAAACGGCGCCAATTTGGTCGAGTGCTTCATGAAGTCCAAAACCAAACCCACCTCCTAACCTTAAAGCCGCGTGAGATAAAAGTACATCTCTAGGAGGAGTGCGAATTGCTTTACCTGTGCGTTCACCAAGCATTAGCGCTGCTGCAACTTGCCAACTTCCAGCTAAAGCCAAGAGTGGTACGGCTGCGGTATTGATAAAATAACCGAGTGTGGTAATTTTCCAATACTGTCGGCTGCTATCGCTAAGATAGCCGATAACCAGACGAAAACAATAGCCAATCAATTCTCCGAAACCTGCAACTAGCCCAACTACGGAACCACTAGCGCCTAAAATACCCAAATAAGCTCCTGTGATACTGCGGGCGCCTTCATAAGTTGCATCAGCGCACATACTAACAATGCCTAGTATAATGACAAATCTTAGTGCTGAAGATTTACTCGATACACCCTGTTCCATACTCAAATTAATATTTTTATCTCATTCAGCAGTCATCAAAGTTATTGTCAGCATATATATAACAGCTTATGCTTCTGCTAAAGAACGTAAAAAGCTACTTTGAGCTTCTTCGAGTTCAACAAAAGAATTCGCATTTTGAATTTTCTGCATTGCATCATTATAAGACAAACCATTATAAATCAAGTAAGAAGCCAGCATCGTTCCGGTTCGATGTACTCCACCTGTACAATGAACTGCAACAGCATGACCCAGACGATTTTGACTATCAACAAAGTTCTGTAATTGCTGAATTTGTTCTAGACTTGGTGAGCAACCTATGTTAATGGGTAGCCAAATGTAGGGTATACCTGCCTGCTCATATAAATCCAGATTAGAGCGGTCATGAATAACTGAAACAATTGCACCAATGCCTTTCTCTTGTAACTCGGTTAATTCCTCTGCCATTGGCTTACGTACTCCTGCAAGCTTGCCACGGGTCACCCACCATAAGTTCTCTTTGATTGGCTGGATTTGTTCCTGTTCCATTTACTTAAACCCTTTTATACTAAAAAATAGCGTCGCTCAAACCAGCTAATCTAATCCCACTGCGAAGACAAAAATATAGAAGTTATATCAAAAGTGTATCTCTATCATTTCAAAAAAACTTGATTTGTCAAGTACTAAAATTGTTAAGTAAAATAAAATTAGATTAAGAAAAGTTGATTGATTATTAAAGGTCGTTCCTGCCAATCATCTTCTTCAAGCATCAAATAAATTTGTTAAGTTTTGCTGCTTTGTATTGCTTCTGCATTCTATATATCAACTTTTTTTGAAATAATTGATCTATCGTGCCTAGAATAGGTGAGGAGTGAAAATTGAAGAATTCTTTACCAAAGTCGCTATTGCGTTGCTGGCGTTCGATGCTAGCAGAGGCAATCGGCACTTTCATCTTAGTGTTTGCTGGTACTGGTGCTGTGATGGTAAATCAGATCGGTCAGGGAGCTATTACGCATGTTGGTATTAGCTTTGTTTTTGGTGCTGTCGTGGCTGCTTTAATTTATTCGATGGGGCATACGAGTGGTGCCCACTTTAACCCAGCAGTCACTTTAGCATTATGGACAAGTGGATTTTTTCCCGCACGGCAAGTCCTTCAGTATATTTTGTCACAACTATTTGGAGCAGTCGCAGCTTCATTTATGCTGCTAATCAGCTTGGGGAGAGTTGCTAATTTGGGTGCAACTTTACCGCTTCACGGTAACTGGTTGCAATCTCTAATTTTAGAAACCATCCTTACTTGCATTTTAATGTTTGTGATTTTTGGCTCAGGTCTTGATAAACGCGCGCACGTTGGTTTTGCACCTCTGGCAATTGGTTTGACTGTTGGACTGGAAGCTTTGTTTATGGGACCAATTACAGGAGCAAGTATGAATCCGGCGCGTTCTTTTAGTCCTGCATTCGTAGGAGGAATTTGGCAGCACCATTGGATCTACTGGATAGGACCAATATTAGGCGGGCAATTAGCAGTATTGCTTTACAACGTACTTAAAGAATAGCGCTGGCACCGATATCA
Organism: Calothrix sp. NIES-4105; assembly: GCF_002368415.1. Lineage (GTDB taxonomy): Bacteria > Cyanobacteriota > Cyanobacteriia > Cyanobacteriales > Nostocaceae > Dulcicalothrix. Next base: position 235,469 of record NZ_AP018291.1, on the reverse strand, counting down.
AATTAATCCATCAATTTTTTTTGATAAGTTTTATGTTTGTTTGCTGACATTTGTAGTTATCCATCAAATTTTATTCATATGATAGATGTATGTTATTGAAACTACCCACCACAGATTTTCTAGAATTGGCTGAACTGCTTGCTGCTCCATTAGTTTATATCCTTTATTTAATATGTAAAGATTTTTCTTGTGGGGTGAGCGTCCCCGCCCGCCCTATGCTTGAAACAGCATCCGTTGCTAATCTCCTTCCCCTGCCTTCCAAGCAATATCCTTACTTGGTTGAGGATTCGGTAATTTTAGTGAAACTAACCCTGCTGCCAAAATAAATAACATCGAAGTCCATAGACACCCAATCAATCCAAATGCTTGGTAAATTACTCCAGATAGCACTGTACCTGCTAACCTGCCAGCAGAGTTTGCCATGTAATAAAAGCCTACATTTAACGCTACTTTGTCATCGTCGGTAAACGCTAACACTAAGTAAGAATGCACTGCAGAGTTGAAAGCAAACACTAAACCAAATAGTAGCAGTCCAGCAATAATTACGGTGTTAGGCTCTATACCCGCTTGTAACCCAATAGCAATAAGTGCAGGAACTGCGGTTAAGGTAAAAGTCCAAAATTGGATAGTCGATGCAGTAGGAGGACGACCCGAACCAAAACGTTTTAATAATGTCGGCGCCGAAGATTGTACAATACCGTAAGCAATCACCCAAATAGCAAGAAAACCTCCGACTTGGTAAAAAGACCAACCTAAAACACTACGTAAAAATACAGGTAAACCAACGACAAACCACACATCTCTCGAACCAAACAGAAAGAATCTAGCAGCAGAGAGAACATTGATTTCTTGACTTTTAGAAAATAGTTGGGTAAATTTGACCTTTTTCTTGATTTTACCCATTCCTTTTGGAAGCATTAATCCGCTGAACATTAGCAGGAAAAGTCCTGCTGCCATAATCCATAAAGCATTGATAAAACCAACTAACGACAGCAGCGCACTACCAACAAAGAAACCAACTCCTTTGAGCGCATTTTTAGAACCTGTTAGTATTGCCACCCATTTAAATAGGGAAGATTGAGCATCTTGGGGTACAACTAAACGAATTGCACTTTTAGTACTCATCTTAGTTAGGTCTTTGGCAACACCAGAAAATGCTTGCGCTACCATTACAAACAATACAGCAATCCACTGCGGCCAGGTCGGATTTAACCCTGACAACATTATCAAAGAAAATACTTGTAGCCCAATACCAGTGTAGAGCGTTACTTTGAGTCCAAACTGCGAACCAATCCAACCACCTAGAAAGTTGGTAACAACGCCAAAAACCTCGTAAAACAAAAACAATGAGGCTATTTGAATTGGAGTGTAGCCAATGTTATTAAAATACAGCAACACCAACATCCGCAAGGCGCCATCAGTAATGGTAAAGCCCCAATATGCCAGTGTAACTAGAATGTAATTTCTTAAGTTAGCGCTCGATGCTGTAGTAGTCATGTTTGGTTTAAGTAATAAGTGCTTTAAAGACTCAGTGCAACTTTACGCGCGAGTTCAACCATGCGGTTCGCATAACCCCATTCGTTGTCATACCAAGCCAAAATCTTGACTTGAGTTTCATCTATCACCATTGTTGAAAGCGCATCAATAATAGATGAGCGAGGGTCATCTTTGTAATCGATTGAGACTAGTGGTAATTCTTCATAACCAAGAATACCTCTGAGTTCGCCTTCAGCGGCAGCTTTCAACAAACTATTAACTTCTTCTACGGTTGTAGGTCGAGTAACTTCAAATACACAATCTGTAAGTGATGCATTCAACAAAGGTACACGCACCGCAAGTCCGTTGAGTTTGCCGTTCAGTTCTGGGTAAATTAAGCCTATGGCTGTAGCTGAACCTGTTGTTGTGGGAATTAGAGACATCCCACCTGCTCTAGCTCTTCGTAAATCTTTATGCGGCGCATCCACTACAATTTGAGTGTTGGTGTGGTCATGTATTGTGGTAACTAAACCGTGTTTGATACCCAAACCTTCGTGAATTACCTTAACTACTGGCGCCAGACAATTTGTAGTACAAGAAGCTGCTGTTAATAAATGATGCTTTTCGGGTTCATAGAGATAATCATTAACTCCCATAACTATATTTAAAGCTTCTTCCTTTACAGGCGCCGCAACAATAACCTTTTTCACCCCTCTATCAAAATAAGGCGCCAAAGTCTCAGGTGTCCGGAATTTACCGGAAGATTCTAAAACAATATCTACACCAAAATCTGCCCAGTCTACTTTACCTGGTTCGCTGTACTCACTAAAACTCAAGGGTTTGCCGTCAATGAGAATATTATCTTCTTTTGCAGCAACGTCCGGTGCCCAACGTCCGTGAACTGAGTCAAACTTCAGTAAGTGGGCAGATGTCACCGCTCCACCTTTAATTTCGTTAATATGGACAAACTCAATATCAGACCATCCCCAAGCTGCTCGCAGAGCTAACCGTCCAATTCTGCCAAATCCATTAATCCCAACTCTTATCGTCATTAGCTCTCCTTAACGTAAATTAATATATTTGCTCTTCATCTTGCACATATACAAAACAAGAACAATTACTTAGTATACATATAAATCAACTTTTTTTGATGCATCTAGAAATATTATTTCAAATAAAATTGATAAGTATTGTGTGCTTATATATCTCTGATGACTAAAAATATACATTTTTTAGTAGTTTTTCTGTACTTAAATAAACGCATCAATTTATTTTGATAAGTTTTGTGTTTTTTGCTAACATCTATAGTTATACATCAAATTTTCTTGAAATAATAGATGTATGTTATTGAAACTACCCGATTAAGGAGTGAAGTTAATGAATACCGTAGTAAAGTTGGCTCTGGTATCAGGAATACTGGCATTGGCAAGTTGCACATCCACATCGAACCAATCTACTCAAACGCAACAGGTGCCTTCTGCGAGTGCAGTCAGTAATTCCCAAACTATTTCCACAATCAAGGTAGATGGTTCGAGTACGGTGTATCCAATCACAGCAGCGATTGCTAAAGAATATCAAGCTCAAAACAAACAGGTACAAATTGCAGTTAACTTTTCTGGTACTGGTGGTGGGTTTAAAAAGTTCTGCGCTGGGGAAACAGACATTAGCAATGCTTCTCGACCGATTACCACTGAAGAAATGGAAGCTTGTAGAAAAAATAATATCGCGTATATAGAAATACCCGTAGCTTTCGATGCTCTAACCATTGTTGTGAATCCGCAGAACAACTGGGCGAAAGACATAACCGTAGAAGAATTAAAGAAAATGTGGGAACCTGCCGCAGAAGGCAAGATAACCAATTGGTCGCAAGTTCGCTCATCTTGGCCTAACCAACCATTAAAATTATTTGGCGCCGGGAAAGATTCTGGTACATTTGACTACTTTACTGAGGCAACAGTTGGAAAAGCCAGAGCAAGCCGAAATGATTACACTCCTAGTGAAGATGATGAAGTCATTGCAAAAGGTGTCAGCAATGACCCTAATGCTTTGGGATACTTTGGATACGCATATTACCAAGAACATAAAGATAAGTTGAAAGTTGTACCAGTAGATAACGGCAAGGGTGCTGTTCTACCTGAAACCAAAACAGTAGAGAACGCTCAGTATCAACCACTTTCTAGACCCTTATTCATTTACGTTAATCCTCAACGCATCGTTGGCAAAGGAGAAGCATATCAATTTGCAAACTTTTATTTACAAAAGGCGCCTTCAGTAGCATCTTCAGTAGGGTATGTGCCTTTACCAGATGAAGCTTACCGCATTGGCTACGTCCATCTCAATACTGACAAGGTTGGAACAGTGTATGCTGGTAAACCCCAACTTGATTTGACAATTGCAGAAGTATTACGCAAACAAAAGCAATTTTAGTTGTTGTTGCTCCCGTGTGGTGTGTCGCGGTAGAGATGCTTATCTTCTTGGACACGCGCGTCTCTACAATATGCTCACTTCTTGCGGTTCCTCAAACATTTTGACTCGGCTAAAATTATTCAGAAAATATTATGAAAAATGGAGAATTGTTTAAAAGATGCCTCCTAGCATGTGAAGCTGCTGCTGTGTCGGCTGGTTTTATGCCAGAAACTGGTCGTGACCTTTATCTTGGTCAAATAACCAGAAAAATTCAAAGCTGGTCAGAGGAACAGTATGGTAAGTGGGTTGTCTTTATGGTGGAACTGCACGGCGAAAAAAGTTCAGATGGTATTGAGCTTGCTATGTTATTCGAGGAAGTGTGCCATATCATGATAAAATATGGCACACTTTGATAGTAAATGTATAAAATTATTAAAGTTTATATTTAAGTACTTACTGATGACCACATTTGATCACAAACCAAGAATTTTATTTTTGTATGGCTCTTTACGCGAGCGTTCTTATAGTCGTCTTCTCGCCGAAGAAGCCGCGCGCATTATTGAAGGATATGGCGCCGAAGTTCGGTTTTTTGACCCGCGTGAATTGCCAATTCATAGAAGTGTTCCCGATACCCATCCTAAAGTGCAAGAATTGCGCGAATTAAGCCAATGGTCAGAAGGTCAAGTTTGGTCATCACCTGAACTGCATGGCAACGTTTCAGGTATTATGAAAAATCAAATTGATTGGATTCCGCTTAATATTGGTTCAATTCGACCAACTCAGGGTAGAACTTTAGCAGTTATGCAGGTAAGCGGAGGTTCCCAGTCATTCAATGCGGTAAATACTTTGCGCCTTTTAGGACGCTGGATGCGAATGTTTACAATTCCAAATCAGTCTTCAGTTCCCAAAGCATACGAAGAATTTCATGAAGATGGCACTATGAAAGATTCGCCGTATCGTGACCGAGTTATTGATGTTATGGAAGAACTTTATAAGTTCACTATGCTGCTACGCTCCCAAATTGATTATCTTACTGATCGCTATAGCGAACGTAAGGAAAAAGCAGCTAAAGAAGCAATAACGTTAGCGAAGCCTCTTGAAATGAACTCAGGTAAAGGCAAGCTGTAGCCGCACAGGCACCACTGTAGAGTCAGCGCTGTTATCGCCACAATTAGATGAAGAAGAAATGCGCGATATTTTACAAACTATACACCGTCAAAATCAGCGACTTACCACTTTAGTTGCTGATTTGCTAATGCTGTACCCCATCCCACAAGAGATGGTTAATTTAATTTTTGGAAGTCCCTTAGAAAATGTGTGATTTGGGGATAGGGTACAACTACATGTGCTTTTGACTCAAAAAAGTTCGGTGCTTGGAACCAGGATTTAATGACTGAATGGCACATCCGTCAATATCCTAAAACAAGCTTACTTTTCGTTAGGTGCCAACTCTGACTCCTTCTTTTTCAACCAATCTATAATTGCCTCCTCTATCGCTGCCGTTTGCGTTACCTCCAAACGGGTAATTTACATATCCTTGTAGGAGTTAGTTTAGGATTGAAAAAACCAGCGACTGTAGCAGCAGTAGACGTAGTGAGCAATAAAGTTTTGGCTTATCGTAGTGTTAAACAACTACTTGGTCAAAACTACAAACTCTTAAACCGTCAGCGACAGCAGCAGCAACGTCTTGCTCAAAAACGTCACGAATCGCAAAAGAAACAGGCGCCGAATCAATTGGGTGAATCAGAGCTAGGACAATATTTAGACAGGTTGTTAGCCAAGTCAATAATTAACTTCGCAGTAACTTACCAAGCTAGTAGTATTGCTCTACCAAAACTTCGTGATATGCGAGAAATCATTCAGAGCGAAATTCAAGCAAAAGCAGAAACTAAGATTTCAGGATACAAAGAAGGTCAGCAAAAGTACGCAAAAGAGTACCGTATGAGTGTTCACCGTTGGGGCTATGGAAGATTAATTGATAACATTCAAGCCCAAGCAGCAAAAGCTGGAATTACAATAGAAACACCATCTCAGCAAACAAAGGGTAGTCCTCAAGAGCAAGCAAAAGATTTAGCGATTTGCGCCTACAAAAAACGCCAAGCTATGTTAAATAAGTAAAAATTTGTTAAATAAAACAGAACCTTGAAAATATAATTATATTATTTAAGGAATAGCGCCGCTATTCATGCTTTTAGCCTCTGAATAGTGATAAATTTGGGTTAGTTTAACGGGTTGAAAACCGTTTTGCTTTCTGGACCCTGGTAGCTGCCCGCTCTTGAAGCTGCTGTCTGGCTAGTTCAGACAGGATACATCTTCTTTTCTGTCTTAGGATAACCAACATACTTCTATGTTTTGATAACAAAGAAGAATGCTTATATTTAGGAATCGGAAAAGAGGGATAGGTGCGCTCCCAGCAAAAAAGAGTATAGCTGAAAAGCTTGAACCGTTGCATAATTGCATAACGGTGAGGACTACCTCAGTGGTGGCTACTGAATCACCCCCTTCGTCGGGGGAACCCTCCAAATATTTTTTTTGGCGTATCGAAGCGGAGGTAAAATCACTGGAATCCCGCCAAAATATTAAAATCCTTATATGGTAACTGATTCAAGTACAAGCTTGTCAATTAATTTAATTTTTTCATTTATAATGAAGATGCTTTTTTAGGGCGGCACCAAATTTGTATTAGAAAAAGCTTTACTGATAAGGTTCTGGATTGGCGGAGTTTCAATAACCATTTCAGGGTGGGTTGAAAGTTCTTGGTCAGGCGGGTCTAACCTTAACCTGTCATAGTTTCAATAACCATTCCAGCTATGGTGGGTTGAAAGCTTGAAGTGCTGGAAACGGGACTATGATTTTTCAGTGTTTCAATAACCATTCCAGCTATGGGTGGGTTGAAAGTCTCAGAAAGGAAGTATACTTCGCCCAGAATTATAGTTTCAATAACCATTCCAGCTATGGGTGGTTTGAAATTTTTGGGATGCAGCTATTTTGTATATGAAAGAATAACTGTTTCGACAGTAGTTCAAAATCAATGTGGCTCCGGAAAGTTGAAAAGAGCATAGGACTCTTGAAAATTGAGATGTATTGCAAAATTATTGATATTCAGTTATTTTAGCAAGCAATATATTGAAAGAATGATTATTATTCAACAGTTAAGCGAAAGTTAATATGTTTTTTTATCGCTTTGATGGTTATTTGGGTAAAATTTACAAGTAAATTGTCTCTCTGCATTTTGACAAATAAATTGTCTCCACGGTCATTTAGCTTGTCCCTCTACAATTAATTAAAATATACGCGGAGTACGACAGATTATGGCTAGACCCGCCTGACCAAGAATACCTTCAACATCAAATTGAAATACCGTTTCCAATTTCATTAAAATATGGATACGGATTCTTCTGGATTTTAGCCGACTAACCCCTCAGCATCCCCGTCAAAGCTATTAAACAAGTCGAGTTGAACACCAATAGTGGGTAGTTCGGGTTTAGTTTTACACCTTTTTTTACGAGGTTTTTTCTCAACCTTATTACTTTTTACTGAAGGTTTTAATGATGGACAATACATTTGATTTACAGTATCTCAACGAATCATTCGCAATACCCTTCAACAAAACTTATCTCGTTATTCGTACATACCCAATAAGTTGGAGGTTATATGTAGTTGCAGATACAATTTGCAAAACAACAGCTATGTCCACCTGTGAGTCGAGCAATCTTAGCCATGAAAATTCTTGCTTTAGTTTAAAAGTGTTGCAGTTCGGTAAGCTGTGGAATCTAGATGGCGCCTTATCACAGGAACAGGACTGGCAAGTGCATCACGACTACAAAATAGCGAGTAGAGATTTATGCACTGATGGCGAAATAATAACCTGTGATTGCTCATACCCCTTATTTTCTGCACTGAGTACTCAACTCAATGCCTACAATGAACCGACTGAGTACTGGTATTACATGACCTGTTTGGAAGATGACAACGGGCGCCATATTGAAACATGCCCAAACTGCGGCAAAGTACTACAGGATGAAGAAGATGAAAACCTCGAAAACGAAAATCAGCCTATAGCTTGTGTAGGCTGTAAAAATTACCACGGCGAAACCTACAACAAAGTACCGCTAATATGTGCCATCTACCCAAGCGGCTACGACAAAAGTACTATTTGCCCAGACTGGCAAGACTAAAATTGACCCCCTCAAATTTCAATTCCAAATCAATAGCCTCACTCCTAAACATAAAAAACTCCTGGAAACCCTAATACTAATTTAGTACTATTCCAGGGGTTTTTATTTTTGCAAAACTAGTGCTACTAAAAATTGCCTGTTCTCCTTACCCCGTAAGCGCTTACCCAAACGTAGCAAAGTAACTGGATACTTCAGATGAACTTTAATGAACTTCAAATAAAGTAGCCGGTTATTTCAACTGAAGCTAAAGGATAGCAACTGGATACTTCAAATAAAGTAGCTAATTTGTTTGGTTGGATAGGTGGCGCCTAGAAAACCCACCAGAAAAACACCCCCACCTAGAGATGTATATCGGAGTGGTGCTTAAGAGCCACTCTGAAAAACTCAACACAATCATTTAGAGCAGAGGAATGGTTAGGGTTTGATGCTGTCTTTAATGGCAAGCCAATGAATTATCTTGCGTATTGGGGTTATGTCCAAATTGATAAAAACTTGATTTGCTTTGGTTAGGAAGATATAAAATAACAAATTTTGTCAGATTCACTAATTAGGCAATGGTAGTATTGAATTAATGAATAAAGGTAAAAATTATGTGGTGAGTTAGTTGGCGGGTGTGGTTTCTCGCAAAGCTCGCTCGCCACGGGGATACTCCCCGGTGGCAGACTTTGCGACCGTCAAACTAACGAACCCGAAGGGCGCCTAGAGTGCAAGGAATTCCATATCAACTGTTAAATCTTAATTCAATATTATTACCAGAATATACATATGTAGATAACACAACTAATCAATTAATCATTATGAAATATAATCAAATGACTATTTATATGCCTACTGTTACTGAAGTAGGTACAAAATACGTGCAAGGAATTAATCGGGAAACATATATTGAAAATCCCGCAAACAATTATTGGTATTTATTAGAAAAAGTTTATGCGTCGGGTGAAAGTCGGGAATATAGAATCAGGGAAATTGAATACGACTATACGGCGCCACTTAACAGAAATATTATTGAATATAGAGATTTTCAGGAGTTCTTTGATGAAAATGAGGCAAAACGCTGCTTATCATCTATAATGCACGCACCAAGCTACTTGACCATAAAAGGAGCAAGCTCACACAGCTTATTTTATGCTTGGAAAACACCGTCAGGTCAATACAAAAAGTTTAATCCAATAAAATCTCACGTCAGCATGTTTAATCCAAAGGATAAAATTGATTATTCATCAATTGTGCCTGTGATAGTGCTGCCAAATGGTAAAGTTGTTGAGGATAATTTAAATCACAGGGACGACTTATCAATTGGGTTTCAACAAGCTAGTAGCGCTTACGATGCTGACATATTATTGTGGAATCTGAATCTAGCAAAAAATTCTTTATTATCAAACTCTCCCGATGATGCTGTATTGTTATATGGACATATTGCAGCATTTTCAATTCAATTATTTGGTAAACTGGTTCCCGAATTATTTCAAGCAGTATTTGATGTGATTGCTGAAAATCAAACAGATTATTTTCACTCCCATAACATTGATATAACAAAGAATATAATTGACGAACAAATACACGACATGCGTAAGCTGCATGTTAAATGTGGTGGTTTGTGGTGCCTAGAAAATATCTCGAATAGTAGATTAATGCCACGTCTCATCCTGTGCAATGCTTATCAAAAGAAATAATTGTTGAAAAAATCTTCTGCAATTAAGTCAAAATTATTTATTGGATACTGAATACTAGTAGCAATTATTCAGTATCCAAGTATATAATGAAACAAGACATGATTGAAGTATCTAAATCATGGCTTATTAAAATATCTTTTACACATAATAAACATTTTACATGATAAATATCAATTCTTTACGAATCATCGACCTATTTGCTGGTTGTGGTGGGATGTCGCTTGGCTTTGCAAATGCAAAACTCAATATTATTGGCGCCGTTGATAATTGGAAACCAGCAATAAATGTTTACCGCAAAAATTTCACACACCCTATTCATAATCTTGATATTGGGGATAAAGCAAATTGGAAATTTATTAGAAAAACAAAATGCAATTTTATTACTGGTAGCCCACCATGTCAAGATTTTAGCTCTGCTGGCTCCCGTAATGAAGATAGTGGTCGCGGAGATTTGAGTATCAGATTTGCTGAATTAATTGAATACATTCAACCATCAATATTCGTAATGGAAAATGTTGAACGCTATCAAAAAAGCAAAAAATATAAACAAGTTATCGAAATATTAAAACGTAATAAATATGGATTAACTGAAAAAGTATTCAATGCCGCATATTGTGGAGTACCCCAAAACAGGCAACGTTACATCTGTGTGGGGGTATTCAATGGCGCCGACCATGAGTTACTACCCTATTTAAACGCAGGATTGTCATCCAAACCAATGACGGTGCGTGATTATTTTGGCGATAGTCTCAACATCGAACATTATTATAGACACGCACGCAGTTATAAAAGGCGAGCAGTATTCAGTATTTCGGAACCATCGCCCACAATTCGGGGAACGAATCGACCGATACCACCGGGTTATAAGGGTCATCCAAGTGATACGGCGCCTATTAATTCAAAACTACGACCACTGACTACGTTTGAACGTGCGGCGATTCAAACATTCCCGTCAAACTTTGATTTCAGTAATGAAACAAACACCAATTTAGAAGAAATGATTGGTAATGCCGTACCCGTGAAGTTGGCAGAGTTTATCGCAAACGCCATTAAATCTTATCTCCAAACACATAATGCTGTTTTTTCCTGGCTGGAATCAGCCAAACTGCGGTAAATCGGGCACACGCGACTTCCCAAGAGTATGCATTTCCTACAATCGCATTGAACATCGTAAATCCTCCTGTCCCGTCTGATTAGATAACGTTTTTTTGTCCTTTATTTGGAGTCAATCGTTATAAATAGAAGTTGGTTTGAAGGGCAACGCGCGCCTGTTACAAGTAAGGAAAAGGGTGAAGTCGCAAGGCGTGTGCCAAAAGCAAGGCGAGTCCATATAATGATTGGCTCTTACAATTGGTGAGACAGGCACGTGTGCGAGACTTTGTATCACTATAAATGCCTCTTGGCAATAAAAATAGCCGCTATCTATAATATAATGAAAATGTTAAATTAAGTTACTAATAATGTCTTATTTTGGAAAAAATAGATTAGTAAATATTAGAAAATGTAGTATTATAGAAATAAGAGAAAATTGAAATATATGAATATAGTAAATAAAAAGCCAATCCAAACAACTGAATACACTGTTACCAGAATCGCATATTCTGTTGGCACTATCAATCAGTCGTTGATTGATCTAGCCTCAGTGTTAGGAAAACTTCGCTCAGAACTGTGGAATAAGTATGGCTCACTTCAGTCTTGGGGTATTAATAAAAATGAAATTATTAAGAATATTAGAAACGATGTAAAACTACGTAGAATTTGCGGAGCAGAACGGTTTAACCTGTCCTCCGAAATATGGGAAAGAACAGTTCAGGCAGTACTGGACGATATTCACGCTACTCAAGAAGCAGCAAAAGCACAAATCATTCGTAAAATATACGAACATTTTAAACCAGAGCGCACGCTAATTCAGAAAGGTAAAAAGTTAGTGTGTGTTGATATTCCAGAAACCTCTTTTAGACAAGAATTAATCATAGCAATTAATTCTGCTTATTCAGTGTGGCATCAGTACCCAATTCTTTGTCGTTGGGTGAGGCAGTTTTATAAACGGGGTCACACTTGGGTTAATAATCAAATTGTAATTAATGCAACAGCTTCTTCTATGAAAGGTAAAATAACTAAGGATGGCAGAAGTGTTACAACTTACAAGATACCAACTTTTATGGATGGTCAAAAATGTCAGTGGGTAGAAATTAAAATTCATACTGGAAGAACTTGTCCAAAAGCTGGTAGGCTTCGCCTCATTTTTAACGGTGAAAAATTTGAGTTGCATTACCCACATACAACTCAAGTTAATGCAATAACAAAAACTGATATAATTGGACTTGATAAAGGTTTTACGGAAGGATTTTATGGCAGTAATGGACAAGCTTATGTTGAAACGCTAGGTGAAGTGATAAAAGTTGCTTCCAGCAAAAGAACAGAGAAAAACAAAAAGCGCTCTGTAATATTTGCAATTTCTCAAAAAGTAGATGCTCAAAAATCATCACGAATGTTCAAAAGTAATTTAGGACGTAAAAAAGCATCGAAAAAAGATAGTGTCAAGCGCTTATATATTAAGCAGCTTATCCGAACAGATGTCAATCAAATATTTAATAGCTTTGGGGAGGTTGTTGCAGAGGATTTGAGCAAACATATCAAAGGCAAGAAAAAAGCAAAAGCCATTAATCGAAAATTAAATGAATGGTCAAAGGGAGAATTACAAAAAGCATTAGATGAAATATCTGTCAGAAAGGGTGCAAAGGTTACACTTGTAAATCCAGCATATACTTCACAGCTTGATTCAAATAATGGAACATTACTAGGGAAGCGTATTGGAGACCAATTTATTAGTTACCAAGGTGTAATATTACAGTCGGATATGAATGCAGCTATCAATATTAAAAACCGCGCCTTAGATTCAGAGATAACACGGTTTATGAAAAAAGAAGCCGTTCATAAAATCTTGCTTAATCGTACTGTACAATTTCTTGAGGAGTTAGGTTATACGCTTGAAGCGGCTGTCTATATGGGATGGTTAAATTCTAAGCATCTTATTAAAGTAAAAACAAATTGTGCGTAGATAATAATTTGGAGTTGAAGCCGAGAAAATAAGACAATAAAAATATAATCTTATGTTAGAATGAAATACATAGAGAGTTAATTTTGTACCATATAGGTTGATTTTTAAAAAGCGTTACTGGGAAAACGTGCTTAATAATTAATTCTTCACCTATGTGGGAATGGTACAAAATACTGATTAAAGTGCGATATGGCTATAAACTCTACGGCGTAAGAGTTAGGGTCTAGATACAGTGTCCTAAGAGATTTAAAACACGTATAGCCATTCAGTTGTTTTAAATACTGCTGTCAATCAGACCGCGAAAAAAGAAGACAAACAAAGTATATGCGCGATTCTCCAATTTATTTGGATTACTCCGAAATACGTTAGTTATGTCAGTACGCCGTCAAAGATTGGTTGCTAGATTGCGGATTTACGCGACTACTCAATGGTAAACCCTACCCATCCACAAAAAAATATGCAAGTACTATATATAAATGGGCACTGAATAGTAAGTTAGTGGGTGGTTCTCTCGTCGGCGCCTCTACCCAGGACTACCCATGCTTCGATGAGGTACTTGATTTCACAAAACTCGATGTCCCTGCACATCAACGTTTAACAATACATCGATACCATCAGATCAAAAAGCACCTGAAAGATATTCATCTTGAAGCAATGGTGGAGCTTCATGCGAGTTTCATGGAATATGCTGACGAGGAATATGATTATGAATTACTGGATATCTACGACCAAGTTTGTGAGGAGTTTGATGAACGTAACCTCCCGTATGTAATACCTATACTACAAGGTAAAACAGCAGCAGACTACAATTGTCATCTTTCACAATATGGTGATGCTATTCAGCAAAATGCCTGGGTCGGGGTTGGGGGGTTAAAACGGCGCCCAAACAGTGAAGTCTTTTCGATACTGACTTCAATAAAAATGCAGCGACCCGATATAAAACCACATGGCTATGGACTATCAAAAAGGCAGCTTGATGATAATTTAATTATTGGGTTGCTATTCAGTGCTGACTCAGCAAGTGGTCAACTTAGCGGTGACAAAGGTACTAAGTATCAGAATAGTCGTGACCCAGCAATTTCAATTGCATACGCGCGAGCAATTGATGAATTAACAATTCAAACAAATATTTTCAATTGTTACGCATAAGGAGTAAACAAATGTTTTGGAGTTATCATCAAATAAAAAACTATTAACAGTTAAGGGAAAATATCATGCTTGAAAAAAGTTATAAATTATTCATTCCCGCACCACACTTTCTACTTGAAGCAATGAACGTGGCAAAGGAAGCAAAAGAGTGGATTGGGATATTTTACCAGGCAACAAATGCTACTTGGAGCGACGGCGGGTGGAGTGCAACATTTTCTTACTTCGATGTATACTACCCTCTGCTTCACAATGAAGCTATGAGTATACAATTAGCTTCAGTCTACCAAAAAATAAAACCAGAATACAGTATCGATTTTGGCTCAGATGACACCGAACCATCACATATTCTACTGCTTAACAGAATTGACCACCAATTATATCTAGCAGACTTCAAAGAAGGGATGAAATTTCTACGGGAACAATACCCCAAACCTGACCCCAATAAAAAAGCAGAAATTACCAAAGAGCAATTAGCACAAATATTGCTTGAGCATCAAAAACAGGTACAAGAGTGTATGCAAAATCCTTCAAGCTTTGGAATATTTGAATCATTTGGAAGCATTAGTACCTATCGGAACAAAATTATAACTTGGTTCAATAATTATTGCTTGAATTAAGACACTTACAGAATAAAGGGATGTGTAAACTATATATATCCCTCTTTATACACCTCATTTTTTGTATTCAATATCACCAAAAATGCACGCATGTCCGTTATTAAATAATCATTAATTAAACGGACATGAGTGTAACAGCATTTAGCATAGTAGATGGTGATACAATAGAAGCATCTAATGCTAATTACGAAACATATCGAGATAAACTACCAGTATGTGGAACGTGCTTTGGCGAGATTTGTTTAGCTCGCGGTGAGCATAAACGAACTTATTGGCGCCATTTTCCCGGTGTAGGTATTGATTGCCCAGACAGGTCAGACATAAAAAGCGTTGTCTATAAGTCAATAAAAAACACAAGTCGCAAACAATCATTAGCATTATTTCGCCAAAGATTCCTTGAAATACTAGATATTGACATTCAACCTACTGTTAGTATATCAGATACACAACAAACATTATCATTTCGTGAACCGATAATGTACAATATAGCTAAACTACTTCCTATCAAATGTAATGATAGATCATCAAGTTTCGATACAGTAATATTTGAAATTTATGGGAAGCATCGCAAGCGAACTGATATAATTACTGACCAACTAAAAACAGCGCGCGATTTAAGAATCAAGGCATTAAATGATGACCTAGTGGCAGGTTGGAAGTCAGTTGCCTCTACAATTGAATTAATGGAACAACAATTAGCAAACCCAACACGCAAAAATATGAAAGGGTTTGCAAAGCGTTTAATGGGGTTAGAATCAAAAGTTAGTAGACTTGAACGAAAACAAACTAGTAAAAAGTAATATAAAGCTTGGACAATTACACAATATTGTTCAGGAGGTAATGGGTTGGGCTGATTATCATCTTCACTCTTGGAGTATTCGTGGTGTGGATTATGGCGTACCACATGAAGATTACGATTTGGGTATGCGTGACGAGAAAAATGTAAAACTCAGTAGCTTAATTGGTAGTAGCGAAAAAGTTAAGTTTTCTTACATGTATGACTTCGGTGACTCTTGGGAGCATGAAATTCTAATTGAAAAGATACTACCATCGGCGCCTAATACCTATTACCCTGTATGTGTTGCAGGAAAAAGAGCTTGCCCACCATTTGATTGTGGTGGTGTTTGGGGATATGCAGAATTATTGACCATACTTAGCGACCCAGAAAACCCAGAATATGAAGAAAAAATAGAATGGTTAGAAGGGGAATTTGACCCTGAATATATTGATTTAAGTGACATCAATTACAGAGGGTACAGAAGGTTTAGTAATATATAGGCGCCGTATTGAAAAATCAGAACAATTATACCACTAACGAAGTTAACCAGTAGTACCAAATATAGGGATTTAAGAATTCTAAAACTGCTGTTCTCCATATGCTTCCAAATGGGAAAGCAGTATAAGGGTGTATAAAAAATAGACTAATTACACAAATTCACTCGGTAAAATAGCGCTTTTTTTGCGCTAAATACTTAGCAACCACTAAAATTAGTACTAATAATTACACTTGGTCGCTCATATCTGTCCAATAACGGAGAAATTTGTTGCTAAAAACCCAGTGGTATCTCGAACGATTGAGATTAAAGGCAGTAATACGCTTTCAGAACTTCGTAAAATTATCTTTAAGGCATTTGACCATTACGATGAACATATGTACGAATTTCAAGTTGGAAGTCGTAGACCGCAAGACCTTACTTATATTTATCACTAAGGTGTCGTTATAGCTTTAATAAGACGTTGTTATAGCTTTAAAATAAAAACATAAAACTAGAACAAAAGAATACTTCCTATGCCCAAGAAAAAATGTGGCTTTGGTTTTAGTTGTGCGTCGATGATGATGCAGCCAGGTTTAGAAGTGTATGAATGTCCTAATTACAGAACTTGCAGTTTGGCTAACGACTTAACCGTAGAGGAAGAAGTTGAGTTGATAATAGTTCGGCAAATCCAAACGTCACAAAAGCAAGGAGAATTTAAATACGTTCACGATAAAATTAGAATTAACAGGCGCCAAGCAGCAATAATGATGTTAATGAGCCGAGCCTGTCCTCAGTCGCTGGAGTCGCTAAGTATACATGAACTAATTAATCAAGTTGGCGCCAGTTTAGATCAACTACGTTCGCGTCTGACACAATTTGAAGGGCAATATATTGCACCCGAAAGTTGCGAGGTTCACAGTTATAATGTCAAACGTCCAAGGTCTCATTTGACTGAACGAGGTGTTGAATCGTACCGTCGTGCTTACCAGTACAATAAGTTGACAGCGATGAAACCAATATTTGAACCGTTTGAAAGACAAGCAAAAGTTAGAGTAATTCATCTGAGCCGCAGTGACGACCCTCGAAACTTGGAGGCAAGAGAAGGTATTGAACGTCGAAATAAAGTTACCCAAGTCAGGACAAAGTTAAAGTTGATAGAACAAGCGCTCGCGGACGCTTTGGCGTTGCTGTGAAAGGAGTGCAGCGAAGTGTCCGTGGTTTGATTGGGCTTGTGACACTGTTCTAGCTAGTTTATAAATTAGAAAGCTAGAACATAATCAAATTAAATATTGGATTACCTACGGTAGGCGCTCTCCAGACTTACCTATTTACGCTTTTTATTTTTCTTGGCGCTTTTTTTCTTACTTGTCTTACTCTCTGTTTTAGCAAAACCACGGGGTTCGCTCACAAGCTGCTCAATTCCCAAAGCTTCAGACATTTCTTTCAAGGTAAATCTACGAATAGGCACTTCTTCACGAGTTTTTAATCCCAGTGAGACCTGTACTTCATCCCAATCGCCCGCTAAAATTGGCATAACTTTTTTAGCTGCAAACGCGCGTTCTATAACAGGTGCAGATTTAACGGCATTTGGCTCAATGAGGTCGCCAACCAAACAAGCGTTCATATCTGTAGGATTATCAGCGCACTTTTCTAGTTGTTGCGTTATTATAGCTACGCATCGGTCGCGCGTATCCGGATATATTTGAGCAATTTTGACAAGTGTGCCTGATACACGTATACGTTGAAAGTAAGGATTTGAGGAATTTATCAGATATGCTTCAAGAGAATTGATAGCGGATAGTCCTATTGCTGCTAATGCTACTGGTAATTCGTTTCCCATCCAGTCGTCATCAAGTTCAAACAGGTCGATCAACGATTGAATTGCTTCTTCTGCACGCAGTTGACCAAGTACACGCACCGCGTGAATAGGCGCCCAAACTTCTAAACTATCAGTATGGGCAGAATTTAATTCTATATCAGTCGCAATGTTAATAAGGGCGCCAATATGGTTTTTACTAAAACCTAATTCTTCAACATAGTTTGGAACTTCTTTGATTTCACTGGCATCGCCATAAGTTAATAACTGATCGACCGGAGCAGGATAAGAATACATAACCATGTCAACTTCCCCTAATTCATTCTTGTAATTATTATCTGATTCATAACATCAAAAGTTTAAAATAATGTAAATATTTTTAGTCATTATAAAAAATGATACTTCAATATAAGTATGTATAACCACTGAAAAAAATGTTATTAAGTTATTTGCTAGGTAGAAGAAAGTTTTTCAAACATACATCATTATTTTTAGCTTCATTTTTATTTATAAATTATTTAACACTTTATCTAGCTAAAGCTTTACCAAGCAAGCATAAAGAAAAACAGAAACTATATGATTGGATAATTTTATATTGGATGCCTTATGATAATAATCTTTCTAGGTTTGGGTTGCCCATAATAAAAATGTTATCTAAGGGTGTAAAAGATGATAATATACTTGTTTTGGTTCAGTCTGATTTTTATGGTGATAAACAGCTTTCAAGAAGAGTAATTAAAAAAGATTCAGTTGATGTGCAATTATTGAATACAGGTGATAGTGCTAATGAAAAGGTATTTGCTGAATATTTAGATTGGGCACAATCACAGTTTAAGAGTAAAAAATGGGCTGTTGTTTTTTTAGGTCATGGTGGTAGTTTAGATGAAATAAGTCCGGACGATAATCCTCAACCAGGTTTAACTACAAGCATTAAATGGATGAGTTATAAAAATCTTAAAAATATAATTTATGATTTTAATAAAAGAGTAAGTAATAATTTAGAATTGCTTTTCTTCCAAAATTGTTATAAAGGAACGTTTGAAACTCACTATACTTTTCAAGATGTTAGTAAATATACTCTTTCTTCTCAATTATTGCTTGGCGCCCCTAACTCTTACTATGAGTCGCTGCTAAATTTTTTAGGAAAACATCCGCAAATAGATGGTGGTCAGCTTGCTGTAAAAATTATGGAATTTGAAAGTGATGACATGTATAACAGTTACACTGTTACTAACAATAGTTATATAAAGCAGCTGCCTAAAGTACTGAACCCACTTATTGATGCTATCATTGCTTCTAAACCTAACGTAGTCAAACTTAATAAATTCCAGGTTCGTTATTATATGGAGGAGCAATTTGTTGATATTATTGAGTTATTTCAAAAAATCAGCAGTTCATTACCTCAAACGCAAAAGTTATATCAAAACTTTGCTGATTTTCTCCAGAAGAAGATTATTTATAGATACAAAGACGGAGGTACTTACTATGGCATCTTAGACCGACCAAAAAATTTTTGTGGAATAAACATTTGGTTGCCTTATGACCAGAAGCAGTTGGAAAAATATAGTTACTTACAAGTTTACATCGATATAAAATTATTAGAAATTTATAAGACGGTACTATTTCCTTAAATCATTGTAACGATTCTTCTTGTGTCTCCATATATTTTTGTAGAGCTTCTATTTGTGTTTGAAGTTGGGATAATGTGTATATGTTGATGGCAAGAATTGGTAAGCGTGCTTCCTGCAAGTAAAGCAAGTACACTGAGTTTTAATGTTCTAGCTGAAGAATTGTTTTTTGGTTTGGGTAGGTGTTTGTTTTTCGAGTTGTTCGTTCCAATCTTTGGCTTTTGGTCGCAGTCGGGTGGCGTGGGGTATTATCTCCTTGATTTGTTTAGAAATTTCGTCACCTGCTGAGTCGTTGTCGTAAGCTGCAATTATTGTGGGAATGTTTCTAAAAGATTCGGAGGTTGGTAAAGAGCGCGCGCTATCTGCAGAACAGTATAATGTTTTTTCGTTATTGCCCATCAAACTCGCGATTGAAAGTGCTTCGATGGGTGATTTTACGAGAACCGCGCGTGTAATTGGGTCGGATGCTTGTCCACCGATGGTTAGGTGGAACCATCCAGCAGTACGTTTTGTATCTGGTGCAAATCCAATGAATGGATTCCTTGAACCTATAGTACCGCGTAAGTAGGCGCCTGTGGTTTCTCCGACGAGATTTCTCATTATAAATACTACGTTAGAATTTTTGTCAGCGTAAATTAAGTTATTGGTGTGGAGAGCTTGGATTAAAGGCTCGGATAATTTTCTTGATTTTGTCAGATATTTTTGAACTTCACGCCAGTGAGATTCATCGGCGCCTGGTGGTGTAAATTTATTTGAGTTATTAGTTAAATTATATTTGCTAATTTGTTCGGTTTGGGTTCTGATATGATGGGTGACAGCTTTAGCAATTTCTTGAGAGTTGAAGCGTTCGGCTAACCATTTAAGTGCATCTTTAAAATCACATTGGTTGACGTGCATAACTAAATCAATTGCACCACCTCCACCTTTTTGATTGGCACCGAAGTCATAAAATTTTGTGTCAACAATACTAATAATATGGTTATTTCCTCTCCAGCGATTATTACCTTTTTTATCAAGGAATAATCCTAGCTGGTAAGCAACATCATCTAATGGTAAGTCTCGCAGAAGTTCAGCTTGCAACCTTAATGAGATTACTTCTTGTTCTAGCATTTTGACACGCTGTTCTAATTTCTGCCGCTCGCGTTCAGAAGATAAAGCAGTTTCAGCAAGTTCCCCTTTTTCTTTAAGAATACGCGCGCGGTCAGCTAACTGACTATTAATTGTATCAAGATTAGATTGAAGAGCTTGTTTTAATTCTTCACGATATATAAAAGGATTTTGATTCTGTGTGGGTTGAGGTAAGTCCTCAAAATTTATATTGTCAGATTTTTGATTAACTTCAGCATAATATTTTTTCACAGATGTATGGGTTGCTTTTGAACCTTTAACACCACGTTCAATTCCAAGATGTTTTACAGCATCGGCAAAACTGTCTTGCATCTCAGATAATTGTTGCCTGCCATTAAAAAATGCGCGGGAGTTGAGACGATTCCTATTATCAATTGGTACAATGTAAGCATGAATATGAGGAGTCGCTTCATCTAAATGTAATTCTGCTCTCACGACTTTATCTTGGTAGCGTTCGAGTAACCAGTTAGTCGAGGCAACTGCAAACTCATCAACAAATTCTTTATTATACGCGCCAGCTTGCTCAGGGTTATCTGGACGAAAATATTGCGGACTGGCACTTAGCAACATTTCAACGCCTAATACAGCATTTGAACGAATCGTTTGGGCGCCGATTTTATCTCTAAACAGGGTGTCTAATGCTACATCACTGGCGCCAATCAGCCGAATATTTTGAACCGAGTAATCAGCATTGGGGGTGTAACGTTCCCTAGTAGTATGCTGCGAACTACTTCCCAGGTCTCCCCAATTCTTAATTTTTTGAATCCTGCAAATTGCGTAAGTAGCCATCGGTCTTGGACACTTTGAAAAGTGTTGCTATATAAGCAAAGCTTGCCGTGAGCAAACTTTTTAATGGCATTTTCTCACGTTGTCAGGTGTGAAATTTATCCAAGACTTGCTTTGTCAATAATTGTTTTAAGTTCTTCATAAATTATTTACAACGCGTAAAAAAACTTTAGACCTACGCGCTCTATTTTTTCTATTGGCGCATAGTTCATGATTTGCGCCTTTAAGGAGTCTGCCGCAACTGCCGCAATTGTTTCCCAGTCTTCAATGGTAAGCATTTGTGTCACTAGTTCGCGCAGTACTTCGCGGTTAGAGATAAATTCCTCACCGAAAAGTTCGTCCTTTTGTAAAACCGTTGTTAGTTTTTCGCGTATGCCGGGTGTAGGTTGTTTTAATTTCTGCAGTAAAAGTTCTCGTGCGGTTTTTGTCGCAGAGGAAGTAATAGTACCTAAATTCCAATCGTTAAGCAGTAAACGTACTTCGCGGTTGAGCGAGATACGTAAGGTTATTAACCGACCGAACAGTTCAGGATTAAACATGAGTTCGCCTAAAGCGTCACCAAGCGTCTAAGCCGGCACCGATGTTACCACCAGCTTCATCCTCAAGCTCGGCAGATTTTCTCAACCAGTCTTCGTTAAGTAATAAATCCATTGGATCTAAGAAAAGTTCTTGATTGTTATCTTCTTGCTGACTCATGATTTTACCTTCGTTTATTTTATCGACCTTGACGCCATACCCCTGCCCTCAAAGTAAGTTAAGTCATCGTAATCGCTATCTTTACCTAAATCAAGCATTTCTTGGTCATCATAAAATTTTTCAGAATCTGGTAGAGCATGTAAACCAACCCTGCCTTCATAACCTAATTCTAAACTACGTCTTCTCGCAAACATTAAGAGTGCAGATCCAACACCTCTGTATTTTGGCGGGTTTTGAATCTTGATGCGGTTTGCAGGCGCCGAAGCGATACCATCTATATATACTAAGCGTTTACCTCTCGTTATTTGTGAGCCATGCATTTCTACTTCTATCATCATTAGCCCTTGGGTTTCGCCTTCATATTCGATTGCATAACCTTCGCGATTCCCTTGCTTATTAATTATTGACGCTCAGTTTAAACGTGAAGGGACACCATTTATCTTGTTGTAAGTATTGCCTTAGCTTGTCTTTCCAATACAAAGTATAATCCGAAGCATGTTTTTCTGTTAGTTGTAACAGATCGGCTTGAACTATAAGGTTATCCTGCCCGCTAATTAGTAATACCTTACTTTGCACAAATCCTCTTATCCCCTCTAGGAATATTTTTATAATCGTATTTTCTCAAATAAGTTACACTAATATCTCTATATTGCTTTGTTATCTTGGTTATCCTTCGTATGTTTCCGCAGGGAGAACGCAGCAATCGCTACTGTGCCAGCCGACCCATTAGGGGGACGATTGCGTAGTAAGTACCGTTAAATACACTACACGAAATTTAGAGAATGTAATTATAACACAGTAACTAAAATTAGAGTTTGAAGTAACTTACAAACCTTAAAGCAAGACAAAAAGATAGGAGAGACATATAAAGTAAAAAGAATCAAAAAGCACGTAAGCCAAATGTAAGGCAAAAAAGAAATAAGCAAAAATTATAGCATGGTTTAAAGTAACTTACAGTAAAATTAACAAGGGAAAACTTAAAAACTCATTAGCAAGAACATTTTTACTAGACCATTTGAGATAAATACACAACCGTTGTATAAAGAGGCAGATGTTTAAGTAACTCAATGGTATAGCCCAATTTTACCGTTGGACTCGCACCCAATACCAGGAATATCTTTAAACTTACACCACAAAACAAAAAGAGGTAGTAGTTAACTATCTCTTTGCCTGCGGATAGTCTCAACGTTTACCCACAAGCTTGATGCTAAACTTTCTTCTATGATTGGCTGAATTTTAACAGCTTGTTCTTGATAAAGATTATTATTATATGATTTGTTTCACCTTTAATGATAGTGTGCTTTGTTCAAATCATATCGGTCGGGGTAGTCAATAGCATCTAATAATTCTTCAAGTTTATCAAACATAAATTCCCTATTTACTGACGCTTACCTTTTCCCTTACTTCGCAACGCATGTGCAGTACCATTACGCCCAACATGATGAATATACTTCGCAGTAGTTGCAGGAGATGCATGTCCCAAAGAAGATTGTAAATCAAAATCAGAGGCACCATATTTCTTCGCTACTGTCGCATGAGTATGTCTTAGAAAGTGGGCACTAAACTTAATTCCAGCCAACTCAGAAATATCCTGCATCATTTTCCGCAATCCCCTATCGCTAAGAGGTTTACCTTTATCACGACGCGAAGGACTAGGAAACACTGGCTGATTATCAAGCGCATCACCCCTATACTCCAATATCGCCTTACTCGTTTCAACATCCAAAGTAATAGTACGAGTTTTGTTACGTTTGCCCGTAACCGTCAACAATAAATATTTTCCATCTTCTCGGAATTGGCACCAAAATAAGCCTGGTATAATTACCTTACTACCATTATCAGTAGCTTGCCTACTAATCTCGCCCGCACGCACACCACTATAAAAAATCAGCGTAAACAACAACCAGTACATTTTATTATTCTTACTTTCCGCATCCAAAGAAATTGCTGCTTTTTCCAATACTGCCACCTGCTTTTCTGACAAAATACGTTCAGCTAGCTTATCATCCCAGCGAATACTCAAGTCCTTCCCCAAATCAATCGCAAAATACCCAATACTTGCCCTTGTCCCCCATTCCCACAAACTTTTAATCGCAGCAACATACTTTGCTACAGCGTTTTTACTTAGCCCATAAGTATCAAGCTTACCCCGCACAGGCTTTGATTCTTGCAGCCAAGAAATGTAAGTATGAAGGTGGAATAGCGTACAATAACGCAAATCAGCTATATTGAAGCGTGACGACATGAAGTCAACCACCTCGTAACCAATTTGACGATACACTCGTTGCGTTTGCTCACTTTTGATAGTATTCGACCGCACCCACAACTCGATTAACTGCTCAGTTGTACTTATCCGCTGCCGATTCGGAAAATAGTAATCAACAAGCGCAATCCGTGCTGCGTCTTCTGATGGTGCCACGACTTCAACAGCAAGTGATTCTGCGTAGCGAACGGGTAAGCTTTCCTCGGTCATTTAGGGGTGCCTCCTACTGGTAAAAATGATGCCGAGAATGACAATTCCCGGTATACACATCATAATTCAATCATCGTCCTAGCACTAGCTCCCCAACAAAAATCTATCCAATATATCCACGTATATCCGAGAATATACTTAAAACAGGTAGATGCTATGTCAGATAATCCGCAGATAAATATAAAACTTCTCTCAGAAGATGAGCGTTCGTTAGTCGAGCGTAGTAAAAAGCGCGCTCTTAATTTGCGGTTAACGTTTAAGAACTTTTTATTGAATTGTTTAAGGCAGGCGTTGGTGGAGTATGACGCTTCTAATGAACCTGCAACCAAGGGCAATATATTAAAGTTGAACAAAAAATGGCGGTTTTGAAAGATAAAGTAAACCATCCTGCTGTGGGTAAGGGTGAGTTGTTAGCAGTTCACGACCGTTTGAACCAATTGCGGTCAGGGTTTTTGAACGAACTTAGGAAAGATAGGGAGCAAGTAGCAGCATTAAAGGAAGCAATTGCTCGGCTATCTGAGTGTGTTTCTCAACTGATGTCTGGGGAGGAATTTATTGGTGAGGTTGATGGTAGTAATGATAGCGATATCTTTGAATGGGATTCCGAGTTAAGGGAAGGCACCAAGTAAATAAATATTTAATTATAAAGGCACCAGCTAATCTAACTAAAAAAATGTAGAGCGCAATGAGACTGCAATTTTGAATAAGGCGCCAACTCTAATTGAGAGCGAACATAAACCTAAGTCGTTTTGTACTGACGCAAACATTTTATCAAGGGCAGTAGGGTATTTATTGCTCGCTGTTTGTTCGGCGATTAGTACTGACTTGAACTATTGGATGTAGCTTGCCTAACGGGAATTCCTAATGGGCGGTTTTCCTTGCTACCTGGCTTTGGAATTTCAGATTAGTGCTTGAACGTAGTTTTCAGGATGAGCATCACGTGCAATTGATGAAAGCTGCTTATATGGAAGGAGAATGGCAACCAGTCGAACAAAGTCAGTTCAGCAATGAGGATGTGTCACACTTTAAAAAATTGATACCCATTATCCAGCAGTTGAAGATGAAATGGGTTGATAGTGTTGGCGCGCGGTGGTGCTGAAAACTCTGCTAAAATATTAAACAATTGGAGGCAAGGATAATGCAAGAACAAGTTGATAACCGAATTGAACAAGACCTGGAGCTTGAAGGTAATCCGTTTACTCTTCCTGAAGTTACAGACGAAGAAGCAATAAAACTAGGTAATTATTACTTGAGTGGCGAGTACCTGATTCGTAACGAACGAAATAGTACAAGAAAGAAAACAAAAGGCGTTAGAAGGGCTTGCTTACCTAGAAGCAGCAGAAAAAGAAATATTAGAAAGAATGGTGAAGATGCAAACAAATTATAAATCGGATTAAACTCGCTGAGTTTAATATATAATATCCAACTTCTCAGATTAAAACGGTTGATAACGTAGCGAAAAATACAACCCATTATCTTGGAGTGAATCAGCATTGTTATTAATTTTAATTAACGGAATCCCGTAATCTAAGCGGGCTGAAAATGCTTGTGAAGGTTGCCAGCGCAGACCTAATCCGAGGCTAGCTAGGGTTTGTGGATTTGGATTACTACCGCGATTATTCCATCCAGTACCAATATCAAAAAATGGTACAACTTGCAACGCGGTTGCATTTCTTGTAATGGGAATGCGAACTTCGACCGAACCGATAACTCCGTTATCTGTAACTAATTGGTTTTGAGGATATCCACGTACTGTTTCCACACCACCAATACTAAATTTTTCTAGCGAAAGGAGTGAATCGCCTGTGAGTTGTGTATCAAGCTTTGCTAACATTAAGATACGCGGAGATAGGCGTTGTACCCACTGAAATTGTCCTAACCAAGTAAAGAATCTTCCATCTGTACCCGTGTTATTTACTGTTGCGTCGAAAGCATCGATTCCGAAACTAAATTGAGAACGCACGGCTAAAACTTGTGATTGACTACGCTGCACCCAATCCTGTGAAAACCTAATAGCTGTAACTTTTGACTTGCCGTCTTCCGGTCCTTCTGAGAAAGAAAAGGGAATGTCATTAAGTAAGTATGTTTGGCTACGACGTAAGTCTAACGCTAAACCCAAGACAAATTCACTATTTGGATTGCGCTTTAATGGTTGACGAATATTAAATGATAATGTACTAGTTTCGCTACGGATATCTAAGTCACGAAAATCAGTTTCAATAATGCGGCTGTCGTTGTTATTATAGCGGGCACCAATAGTTCCATCAAGGGCGTTAAATGGAATAGTGTAGCTCAAGTCGTAGATGTTGAGTCCTTCAGTAATGCCATATTCAGTACGGAATACATCGCCAAAACCTAGCAGGTTGTCATGTTCTACAAATACGCTTGCTTGTTCGGAACCGACACTAGGAGATTGGCTATTCCCAACTACAACTCCTGCGTGAAATGCTGGTGCTTCCTTGAGTTTTAATAGTAAAATATTAAATCCAGGTGCGCTTCCGGCAGTTAGTTCGGCGTTAACACGTTCGATTAATGGGTCAAGCTGTAATAATTGCAAAGCTTGTTCGAGTCGTTGACGATTAAGGGGTATTCCGCTAGCGCGTGCTATTCGAGAACGTATATACCCTTCTTGTAAACGCTGTAACCCTTCCAATTTGACATCTTCAAGTTCGCCTTCAACGACTTGGATTTTGACAATACCGCTACTTAAGTTTTGGTTATTAAGAATGAAGGCGCCGCTCGTAATATATCCGTTATCAATGTAAAGTTTAGTAATATCAGAACGCAACTGCAAAATTTCTTCAAACGATACTTCGCGATTTTCTAACCTTGCTTTTAACTCAGTAATCTCTTTTTTTAAAACAGTGTTCCCTATAACCTGAATTTCTCTAACAGTAAAAGGAGCGCCAGTTGGAAATGTTGTATCAGGTGAAGTTTCTGTAGGTGGAGATGGAAGAATTGGGGCGGTAGGTGGAACTGGTGTAGCAGATGGTACAGGTGTTGGTGTTGGCTGGGGAATTGTTTGTTCAACTTTGCCGGGAGTATCACGAGGAATATTGATATCTCGTGGAGGTATGGACTGTGCTAACACCAGGCGCGGAAATATCCAACTACTTCCAACTATAAGTAATACCGCTAACTTAACTATGAAATAAAAATTATCACATGCATCCATACACCCAATACACCATTTATATTTTATTTACAACCTGAATATTTTTTGATTTTGAGTATAAAATTTAACTACTAATACTGTTGCTTCAAATTTAACACGCGCGTGATTATCATGTCCAGTGTGTTATGAAAACCTCATGCGAGCAGCTTGCGGAGCGCATGAGGTAGCTCATTAACCTTGGAGTTCCTTATTATCCATCACAGGATAATTGCCATTGAGAATATCTAAATAGTCTCCAGACATTGCCCAGCGGTACAACTCACCGACTCGCTCAGACGGATACGGATGTGAAGCATCAATGGTTGCAAAAAAATTAAAAAGCCAATCAGGTATAGAATTATCTCCAATGTTCTGAATGCCATTGCCTTGTTCAATCACGGCTTGAATGTTAATTTCATCTTTGAGGTTTTTAGAATAACCCGATAATTTGACTAAAGCACTGTAAATAGCATCTTCATTTTGAGTTGCTAAAAGTGCAGCACGGTCACACGAAAGTTCAACCTTACGATGATATTAAATTTGTTACTGGCTTTTGTCTCTATAATTCTGTGTATAAATTAGCGCGTAACTCGGCGCCTATAATTGCACTTTTGTGTATTTTTCTAAAATTAAATAAGATTTCCGACTTCTTTAAGAAGTCGGAAATCTGAAACCAAATATTAAACTACTAGTACAAGAACTCAAATTGACTGCGTTGGTTTAGATTTAAAACTTTTTGTAACGCATCTAGCCAATTTTGCTGTACTTGTTTAACATGTTCAATGTGTTCAAACTCTGCCCATACTTTAGAACGAATTTCTGGGTCACGCAAAAACCCATCCCATTCTGCCTGCATATTATTTGCATCAAGAACCCGATCTACGAACTCTGTTGCCATGTAGTAACGAATCTGGCTGGGGGCTTCTAACCAGCGTTCCAGTGTTTCTCGGCATTTATTAACTGCTTGTTGATGTAACTTTTGGAGATGACTACGAACCGTCTTAGCATCAAAGTCAAATATTGAATCTAATACAGCATTTGCCAATTGATCAGCTGTTTGTACAACTTGTCCTACTAGTTCATGATTTATGCTTGTATGTTCTGAAACTCCAATTACAGTAGCTACTTCAGCTATAACTTTAGCAGTATGGGCTGCTGTTTCTCTCAACTCATGATTTTTCACAATTTCATCTGAATCGAGAACACTCATCAGGTTTTGCCGAATTAGTCGCAAAACTAATGCACCGTAGGAGATGTTGAATGTACTCAGGGTACGAAAGCCTAATTCCAATTGATTCCCCCGTTCTGCTAGCATCTCGGTTATCTGCTCCAAAAAATTCACACCTCGTGCATTGGTTAAATTACCCAAGCTAGTTTTTTCAATTAGAACTTGTGCAACTTGCTGTTTCAATTTATTTGCAGCTTGTTGTAAACCTGCATCTAAGGTAAGGAAGTTTTTAGATAAATGAGCGCGCAGTTCAGGAATCAATACACAATACGTCCCTTTATAGGAATCTTTTTTATCTAAGCTACGAGCGTGGTTGAGTATTTCCTGTTCTGAAGGAATACCTGCATCTTGTTCACAAGCCAGCAATGCAGCACTTACCACCGCCTCGAAGTCTACATCAACTGTGTCCTGTTCCTGTGCTAAAGTTACTACTAAGTCTCTTAAACCATTGGTTAAGTTTAGCTCGAATTCTTGAAAAAGACGATTAAAAAGTTTATTTTCTTGCGTAAATGGTCGCATCACGTAACGAGCCTTTCCCAAGTCAGATTGAATAGTATGATATAAAGCAATTAGGCTATTTTGCCTGACTATCGCATATTTTTGTTCTAGTACCTGGATATGTTGGTCAAGGTACTGTAGTATTAGTATCAAAATCCGATTTGCTTCATCAGGACTAGTACAGTTAGCGATTTCGCGCGTAACAAACTTCATTTCACCAGTATTATCTCGCAACGAGCGACAAGCGTCTAAATTATTACCCTCAGTTTGATGATTAAGTATTAAGAACGCGCGCTCGCTTAAATCCGGTAGAGCCTTGCTTACAGTATCATACAAATCAGTATCATTTTTTCCCCAATAATAGCCCAAGGCATCTGGTCTCCGCAGAAACATTACAATATCCACTTCGCATCCCAAAGTTTGCAGCATTAAGTCTTCATCTCCCAAACGGGTATCTCCCATACCAGGAACATCAAATAATCCTAGTTGATTTACTTCTGTATTTGGAAATCGACAAAAAATCTTAACCTCACGTACTGCCAAGTGCTTAAATGTAATTAGACGATTTTTGGCATCACGCCGCTGCATTACATAATTAGGAATTTCTTCTTTGCGGATAGAGATTTCCCGTGGTTCACCTGATTCCAAAAGCTGCCGATAATTATTTAGAGGCAAGTAATAATCATCTCGCAGATGGTCATACATAGTTTGATTAGTTACACCATCGGGAGATTCTGGAAATGGTTGATTTGCAAACTCATCCAAGCTTTGGGGAGGAGTTCCCAAACTAAGTTTTTCATAATAGGGAGCAATCACCTTTTCAAGAAAAGAACTTTCTGAATGAAAAGTGACTTTTGCTTGTGTCTCATCGTCGTGGTGTTCTATTTTACTACGTACTGCGGTACAAGGTCCTCCTGGTAGTGCTGGGAGTTCGTTATTTGTCAACCCACTCAAACTTTTAAGAAACTCACTTTTGCCTTGCTTCGACCAACCTACAACACCAATATTAAGCGTAGAACGGGAGAAACGCTGTTGAAGCAGTTCTAATTGAGTGATTTCTGTACTAATTTTAGCCTCTAGTGATGGAATGTCTATTTTGTCCAAACTCTCCCTAGCTTCAAAATGGTCTAATGTAGTTTTGAGTGTTTGACGGTGTTGACCCAAAAGCTTTATTTCTGTTAATAATGTTGTTAAATGTTGACAAACTGGTGCAACTTTCTTCGCCAGTTGTTGACGTTTTTGAATAATTCGAGCAATGCGCTGGCTAATCTCGCTGATATTTGTACCAGCTGCTTCGTCTTTATGAGAATTATTTTGATTCGGTACAAGGGTATTCATATTGTTGCATCCTTATTATCTAAAGCCCGATTATGGGTAAAATATTTGACTTACTTTAGACAATACAGAAAGTTAACAATTAATTATTTGACTACTTGTGCTAAGAAATTTACACAAAAGTGCATTTTTAGAACTATTGCACTCAACTGCATTCACGACTCATGACTAATTGTCCATTCGCAAGTTGATACACGCCAGATGGTTCTATAATTTGGGCGCCTTTTTTCCAAGGATGAGATGTTGCTTCTACTTCTCGAACCTGACCGATAGTAAAGGTTGAAGGTGATGCATCACCTGGACGATAAGGTAAACCTCCAGCACCTACTATGGTGAAAGAGCCTTCTTTTGTACTGCTGCGGGCTATGCAACTGTTGGCAATAAGCGCGCTGGTATCGATAGGATTTTGCTGTAAATCTGTAAGGCTGTTTTGTAAAAAGGTAATATCAGGCACTCCAGAAATGGTTCCAGAAACTGCACCGCTAGCGTTTACATCTACACGATTATTGCGCCTTAGTGCCTCAAGGGTCGCAGCATCAGTTGCGGACTGGGTTGAGCGATAAAGGGGAGAACTGAGAAAAGCGCGCGTATTAAATGTAATATTGCCACCTGTGCCTGAAGGTGCAAACGCCAGGATATCACTATTTTCAAGGGCAATTATAGTATTAGCATCAAGGCTAATATTACCGCCATCACCTCCACCACTATTAGTTAGAATGTTGCTGTTGTTACGCAAACGGATATCTTGAGCAGTAATTGTAATGTTACCTCCGGAAGTTTGAGCAGAGTTAGCTGAGATTACTCCATTATTAGCCTGTAGGGTGTTACTTATATTAATAATTAAACTTCCTCCCCTTCCCCGACTAAAGGTTCTTGTTGATATTTGTGCCCCATCTCGAACACTTAACTTCTCAGCCAAAATTGTCAAATTCCCGGCAGAGCCGCTTCCTGTATTTTGTTCAGGAGTTTGAGTCGCAAAATCACCAGATTGTGTTGTCAAAAGGCTCGCAAATCGCCTACTTCCGTTCGTTCTTCCAATCACTTCCACTTCTTTTACATTAATCGTTAAACTTCCTCCTTTTCCTAAACCCATTGTGGAAGCGGATACTTGCGCTCCTCCTTCAACTATTAATTTTTTGGCTATAATCCCTATATCTCCAGCATTTCCAACACCGATAGTATCAGCCGATACTTGTGAGCCATCGCGAACACTCAACTCACCAGTTTTAATTGTTATGTTTCCAGCGTCCCCAATATTAAAAGCTTGAGTAACTATCCCTCCAAAACCGAGCGCACCGTTTGCAAGAGTTATAGTTCCACCTAACTCTACAGAGTCTGAAGCATTTATATTTACGCTTCCCCCCCTTCCCGCACCAAGGGTAGCAGTTGATATTTGCGCCCCATCTCGAATAGACATTCGCTCAGTTGTGATTGTCAAGTCTCCAGCAGCAAATAAACCTTCTGTTTGCGTAATCAGACGACTAATATCCTGTTTATTGGGTGTTGCGCCCAACAATTCAACAGAATCTGAAGCTATGGTCAAAGTACCTCCTAGTCCCTGACCTAAAGTTCCCGTTATTACTTGTCCCCCATCTCTAACAATCAACTGCCCAGTTGTTACTGTTAGATTTCCTCCATTTCCACTTGCTCTTCGATTAACCTGAGTTGATATGGTGCTTAGGAGCTGATTGTTGGTGGATGCTCCAATCACTTCTACTTTGGAAGCTCGAATAGTTATGTTTCCCGCATTTCCTCCACCGGAAGTATCTGCTGATACTACTGCTCCATCCTGAATTGTTAACTTACCAGTCTCTATCTGGATGTTTCCTGCTGCTACATCGCCTTGCGTTCGTACAAATACACCACTGGAAGACTGCTCATTTTCTGTAACACCGATTACTTTTACTGAATCTGGTGCAATAATGCGTAAATTACCTCCCTGTCCCTGACCTGCTGTACTAACAGATATGTTTGACCCATCTTGAATTGTGAGATGGTTAGCATTAATTACAACTTCTTTCCCAGGTGTTGAACCTAACGTTATTGATAGGATTTTTGAAGCATCGGTAAGCATGACACGGTTGCCGTACAACTGTACAGTGCCGGCGCCATTACCGTTGGTAGAGACTGTTGCTCCATTGGCAAATGATAAATCAGAGCGAGCTACATTATCTGGAAAACTTAACTTGGGATTATTGTCATCAAAGTCTAATCCTATTACTCCCTGACCGACCACTCCACCTAATTCGATTCGACCACCCGAAGCTGCTATTAGCCCACCATCTAATTTGACATCACCACCCAGCAGCAAGAAACTTTTAGCCTCTGGAACCAAAAGCCCAAAGTTATAATCTCCAAACAATGTCGTGGTTGCAGTAGAACGGTTAATAATTGGTTGTGCTGAAATAGCACTGAAGAGGAAAGCTGATGGATTAATTGCCAATAGATTGCTCTTTTCAGGTTCAGACGCGCTAAATAATCCTGTACTACCAAGTTGAACAGCATTGGCTGTAGTTGCCACAAACGAACCACCTACATCCAAACTAGCATCTTTACCAAAGATAATCCCGTTGGGATTAATTAAAAACAGGTTGGGATTGGATGTAACATCCGTGGCGTTAAAAATGCCCAAAGTACCCAAAATTTCTGAGCGGTTATTGCCAGTGACGCGCGCGAGAATATTTTGGATATCATTACTAGGGTTACGGAAATAAGCCGCTCTAAGTTCAGCAACATTAAACTCTGTAAAGCTATGAAATAAGTTACTTCCTCTCAAGGCGCCGCCATCAATAACATCAATAGGTAAACCAGAAGCGTCTAAAGGCACAATTCCAGAATTTTCAGCACCAAGTGTGGTATCTGGAACAATTTTACTCTGAGCGTCTGCTGAGTCTGCATAAGTGATTACGGCGCCTAAAGCCAGCATACCAACTAAACCCAAATGCCAATACTGACTACTTAAAGTTTTAATCACAATAATGCAGCTCCCTTTTTATAGAGCATATCACCCTGTTATTAGATATTTATGTTACAAATCTGTTAACAATCGGGCTTTACGCAAAATAAACCGTAACACTGTGTCTTCTTTCGAGATAATATCGGCTTTTGCTTGCATACCTGATTGTAGCTGGCACTGGCGCCGACTATTACCAAAAGTGAGTTTTTCCGGTTGAATTGTAGCTTCAAAGTAACTATTTTGAGTATTAGCCGCACCTGAAGGTGTAATAGCGTCTGGCGAAATCGTTTTGATGATACCGTTGAGAGTACCATAATCAGGATAGGAACAGGCTTCGACGCGCATTTGTACTTTGTTCCCAACTCCTACTTTTTGAATTTCACCGGGAGGAATCATTGCTTTAACTACCAAGGGTGCATTGCTGGGAGCAATTTCTGCAACTGCTTCACTTGGACGTACAACTTGATTGGGATTGCGTAAATTCAACTTTAGGATGACTCCATCACTAGTAGCACGAATTACACTACTTTGTAGCTGGCGCCAAATTTGTTGAAGTTCTTTTTGAGTTTGCTGTAGCTGGTTTTGTGTTTCTGAGCGCCGCTGTAATAAACCCTGTTGCTCTTTATTTAATGTAGCAATTGTTGCTTCTCCCTTGGCTTGCTCTTGGACAATGCGTTGTTGTGCGATTGTAATTGTAGCTTGGGTTGGATTAAGTGTGGCTTTGGCTGCTTTTACCTTAGCTTGGGCAATTTCGATAGTTTTGGCTTCTGCGTCTACTATCGAATTTGCTTGCTCTGCTGCTACTTGTTTTTGGTCAAAATCACGTTTGGAAATTGCACCTACTTGCACTAATGATTGATATCGCAATTTATCCCGATTTGCAAATGCTAAATCAGCCTTGGCTTTTTGCCAATCAACTTTGGCTTTTTGTAAACTAGCTTCAGAAGAGAGTAATTCACTGTTTGTCGTTGCCTGTCGTTCACTATATTCTTTTTGATTGCGCGCTAAATCAGCTTGTGCAGATAAAACAGAACGCTGATTTACACGTGACTCAGCTGAAAGTTGCGTTTTTAAAGTTTTGATTTGAGCATCGATTTGCACGATTTGTAAGTTAATTTGCTGAATATTACCTTGTAACTGACTTTTTTTAATTTGTAATTGCTCATCATTAAGACGCGCGATTACATCACCTTGCTTTACAATTTGGTTTTCTTTTACTTCGATACTTTTCACACTTGCCTCTATTTCTGGTTGCACTAACCGCACTTCTCCTGTAGGGCGTACTGTTGCACTAGCTTTAACTGTCACATTATATTTGATGACTGATGCTAGCATGACTGTAGTTGCCATTGCACCTGCTAAGAAGAATCCGCTCGTTGATATCCAGCGATTTACTGGAGGAACAAAATCATCGCTGCTAACTATTGGTAAATCAGTGGTTGATTGCGGATTTTGCTGCAAGATATTTTTGATTTGAGATGGATGGACGTTATTAGAGTTGTGGATGCTAACCATAGTTAATTACCTTTAGGGGATTAGAAAGTCTAGATGGGCGCCTTCTATTTTGCGTAGTTCTTGTTGAGTACCTTGTAATTTAACTTTGCCATTTTCTAGATAAACAATCCAATCTGCGCGATTTATAACTCTTGGACGGTGACTGATTAAGATAGTAGTCTGACCACGACGGTGATCTAAAAGTGTATCTAATAGCTGCATTTCGCTTACTGGGTCTAATCCAGCAGTAGATTCATCTAAAATCAGAACTGGGGGGTTATTCACTATAGCTCTAGCTATTGCTAATCTTTGTCGCTGTCCACCAGAAATATTGGCGCCAAACTCTCCAAGTACTGTTTGGTAAGTATCTGGTAATCTACAAATAAAACCATCTGCTTCTGCAATTTGACACGCGCGCACTATTTGCTCAAAGCTAACACCAGGATTACCTAAACGGAAGTTTTCAATTATTGAACGACTCCAAAAGTGCGCTTCTTGAGGAACTAAAACTACTTGTTGACGCAAACAATCTAATAATAAATCGCGCTGGTTGTAAAGTCCAATACTAATTGTACCTGACTGCTGTGTATACAATCCTGCAATCAGCTTTGCCAACGAACTTTTACCACAACCTGATTTACCAATAATTGCAACTACTTGTCCACCAGGTATTGTTAAGGAAAAATCTTCCAATAACTCCAACCGACCAGGATAATGGAAATTGACGTGATTGCAATTAATTTCATCATCTCCAGATATAGTCACAACAGCTTTGGTATTGTCGCTATTGTTTTCTGAAGTTGCATCGATAACTTCTGTCAGACGTTGAGTTGCAGTTTTAACGCGCGTGAATTCATCGATAAATTTTACAATAGTACTGATGAATCCCAAAAAGTTATCGGTCATTGCCTTGAACGCTAATAATTGACCAATGCTGAGGTTTTCAGCGGGATTAACTACTAATAAACCTCCAAACCACAGTAACGCAACTCCACCAATACTTGAAACTAAACCGGAGAAAGTATGATTTATAATGCCAATTTGAATCGTACCTAAAGACAAACGTGTGATTCGACTGAAGCGCGTTTGAAATTCTTCCCAAAATTGTCCTTCTGCGGTAGTAGTTTTAAGTGTTAGAGCGCCTTTGAATGTCTCAACAAGCACACCTTGGTTTTCTGCATCAGTTACTAATAAACTGCGTGTCTTTTGCTGGAGTGTCGGTTGAAATATTAGTGTTGATAGTGTCATAACAAAAGCAAAACATATGCTAGCAACAGTCAGCTTCCAGCTATAAAAGGTCATAAAACCTAACGATATAACTGCAATGAAAAATTGGCTAGGTAAACCAACAACAACCTGCGATACTAGCTGGTTTATCTCCCGTACATCCTGCAAACGACTGGTAATTTCTCCACTGCGGCGCGCTTCGTAGTAACTTAAAGGTAAGCGTAAAATCTTCCGTCCAAACTCTAGTACTAACCCTAACTCTAAACGCTGGGCAAAATTTGCAATTAAATTAGACTGTACAAACCCTAAAGAACTCCCAACAAAAGTGATAACCGCAACAGCTATTGCTACCGTTCCCAGTAACTTAGTATCACCACGTACTAACACATCATCGGTCAGAATCTGCATCAAAAACGGTGAGGCAAGTGATAATAGACCCAATACAACATTTAACAGCAGCACTTGAAATAGTAAATTACGATAACCCCAAGTACGCTGAATAAATCTACCGAAACCTCCAATCTTGACATCCCGTTCGACAAAGAAACGATTTGCGTCAGGTTCTAACAGTAAAGTTACCCAATCTGACCAACCTTGTGCTAATTCGCGTTTTGATAAATAGCGAATACCAACAGCAGGGTCAGCTATTACGCATTTTTTACCCTTTTCGCCATATAATACAACCCAGTGATGACCTTTCCAATGAATAATTGCAGGTAATGGCGCCTGATTAATATTGTTAACAATTTCTGGTGATGTTTTAGCTGTACGAGCATTAAACCCTAAAACTTCGGCGCCTTGTTTTAAACCTAATAGCGTCGTACCAGTTTGCCCTGTACCTACAGCTTCACGTATATGATTAATAGTGATGTTGCGACCATAATGTTTAGTAATTGTAGCTAAACAAGCGGCGCCGCAATCATCTTCATTATGTTGTAAAACATGCGCGTATTTCATAAGCTAAAAAGCTTTGATAGCTTTACCTAATATTTAAAGTTTTGTTGAGAAGGTGGGTAGCGCCCACCTTCTGTACTAAATTGCTTAGAAGTTGCTTAAAGAACCAGCTATGCCAAGCTGATGATTAAGTAAACCCAATGAACCACCTTGATCAAAAGCAGCAAAACCACTATAAGCAAACAAGTTGCTAAAATAGTTTAAATGCCCATAATAAGTGTTTGGGTCAAATAATCCCGCAATACCAGGAGCATAGTAACTTCCCTGGAAATCATAGCCACCTAAAGAATAACCTCCATTAACATTTGCAGCTTCTTCTGATGTGATTTCGGTAAACATTGAGGTGTTTTGTGTATTTTTCACAATGAACTCCTGATTTAAGATAGATTGGTTTTCAAAAGAAACATCATCAACTCTTTGGTTTTGAATCGATTAACTGTTTCTATAACTTATAGATTAAAGGAAATAAAAATGTATTTCATTCACATTTGATGCAGAGTATTATGCCCATTTTGACGTGATAGCAACTAAAAAATGTAACTAAGATTGCACAAAAATGTATTGACATGTAGTAAAAACTCATTGCAAAAATTCGCCCGGATTTCTCACCACATCTCTTGAAGCCGCGCATTGTATCACACTTGCGAGCAAAGCCCGACGAGAGCAGGCTGAATCTATAGAAAATTTCTGAGTCATAGATTATATAGAATTGCAATGTTTTGCACATTTATTAAGCGATTAAGCTAAAATCTTCTATAAATTCCTGGTTTGTGGGGTTTTTTGTGTTTAAGTTTTATCAACGAAGTCGGCGCCGCGCAATCAAATTACTGTTTCTACTAACGTTGCTAATATGTCTTACCCTTGCTCCAAACTGGGGAGGTGTTAATATTGGCGATGCAGTTACTGCCTTGACAGTTGCTAGCCAGCAAGTACGCACGGGTGTTGAAAAATATAAGGTAGGGGATTTTCAAGGCGCCATCGAATTATGGAATACAGCCTTAAGCGAATATAAAAAAACTAATAATATAAAGAATACAGCAGTAGTTAGCGAGAACTTAGCGCGCGCATATCAACAGTTAGGGGCAACTTCACAAGCTATCGGCGCCTTTGAAACTGCAATTGCTTACTACCAAACGGCGCCTGATTTACAACAAGTCGGAAGAATGCAAACCGAACTAGCACAAATATATAACAGTGTTGGACAGCCAAATAAAGCTATTTCTTTAGTTTGTGGAGTAATAGCGGTAGAACCTGAAGCGAATGCAAAATCTAGCTTCTTACCACAATGCCGTGACCAAAGTGCTTTTGTACTAGCTCAAAAGCACAACGATAAGCTTGGAAAGGTAGCTGCACTGGGAACATTGGGTGAAGCATATCGACTTGCAGGAAAATATAGCATTGCGATTGAATATTTAAAGGGAGCGCAGCAAATTCCACAACCTGAGTATGAAGTGTCGGTCTTAAACAGTTTGGGAAATGCATATGCAAGCAATGCTGCACGCTGGAACCTTTATGCCGAATCTGCGAAACAAAGTCGAGTACCCAAAGAAAAAGAGTTTGCTTTGAATGCAATACGCGATAACCAAATTGCGCGCGATTATTTTCAAGCGAGTCTGCAACGCGCGAACGTACTTCAAGATAAATCAAGTCAAATGCGGTCTTTACTAAACTTGATTCACTTAGGGTATCGTACACAAGAAAAGAATTTTTCGACTAAAGATATTGATACAGCAATAGCCCAAGCAGTTGCATTACTCCCCCAACTCAGTAATGCATCTTATAAAGTATATGCTACTGTTGATTTAGCAACCCTGTCTCAAAATCGCGTTACCTCTCCTTTAACGCAATGTCTGGCGCCTTCAAAATTATCAAGACAAGAGTCTTTAAAATTACTTGAAAATGCAGTAATAATCAGTAAGAGAATAAAAAACGCGCGCGCTGAATCGTTTGCAAATGGCTCATTAGGGCATTATTGGGAATGCCAAAAAGACTATACACAAGCACTGAAATATACTTATCAAGCACTGATAGCAGCTGATCAAAACACAGCAGCAAAAGATAGTGCGTATTTGTGGGAGTGGCAAAACGGACGAATTTTGAACGTCCAAGGTAAAAAATTAGAAGCAACTGCTGCCTATCAGCGCGCTTTCGATACGCTTGAAGCTATCCGCAGTGATATTCTTAGTGCGAAACGCGATGTACAATTAGACTTTCGAGATGTCGTTGAACCACTATATCGCGAGTTAGCAGAGCAAAGACTTGATGTAGCCCAACAGCCAACGTTAGAATTGAAACAGCAAAAAAAAGAGTTATCAAGTGCAATTGAAACTGTTGATTCCTTAAAACTTGCAGAATTACAAAATTTCTTTGGTAATGATTGTATTATAAATGCTTTATCACCTAAAAAAGTTGATGAGTTACTCGATGCGAATACCGCTGTTTTTAGCTCGATTATTTTAGATAAAGGTACAGCCATACTTTTACGAATATTCAACCCAAGTAACAAAGAAATAGAAACAAGACTGGCTTGGATTAAAGATAAAAATCAAGAAAAAGATCAATTTGTTGATAGTCAAACTCTTCGTCAAGAAGTAGAGGCATTTCGTCAAAGCTTGAAGGAAGGTGAGGAAGCTGTTAATTTTGACACTACACACGCAGCAAAACTCTATGATTGGATAATTAGTCCCTTTGTTGACAATATTCCAAACAACATTAAAACACTTATCTTTATTCAAGATGGTTTTTTGCGAAGTATACCAATGGCAGCACTGTATAACCGTGAAACTAATCAATACCTAGTTGAAAATTACGCAATTGCAACAACTCCTAGTCTGCGTCTTACTCCAAGTAAAGCACGTCGTGATGCCCAACGCGCGCTAATTTTAGGTTTAACTGAGAAAGCTAATGTCGATAAAAAAGATTATGACGCACTACGATATGTGACTTCGGAAATTAACGAAGTTAAACGTATATTCCCTAATAATACTCCACTCATTAATAAAGATTTCATTTCCGCGCGTTTTCAAAAAGCATTAGATAAAACCGTTTACCCTGTAATTCACATTGCCAGCCACGCACAATTTGGTACAATACCTGAAGATACATTCATCGTCACTGGTAATAATAATAAACTCACAATAAATCAACTCGAAGCTGCGCTTCGTCAAGTCAATAATAAATCAAGTGCCGTAGAACTTATAACATTAACTGCATGTCAAACTGCTGTTGGAGATGACCGTTCTACTTTAGGATTAGCAGGAATAGCATTACAAGTTGGCGTTAAAAGCGCGCTGGCATCGTTATGGAACATTCAAGATGAATCAACATCTCAGTTAATTAAAGAATTTTACACCAACTACCGTAACTCAAACATTAGTATTGCTGAAGCACTGCGTCAAGCACAAATAAAAATGATTAAAGCAAAAGAACTGCCAACTACCCAAGATATTAACATCCAGTATAAAAACCCTAAGTTTTGGGCGCCGTTTGTGATTATTGGTAGTTGGCTTTAATTCTATTACCGTTCACGATTCGCAATCAATCGTAAGTTTTCAATACGCTGTTGGATACTAACCCTTTCTGCATCGTTTTCCTCAATTAGTTCAGATTGTGCTAGGTCTTGAATCAAATTTGAACCAATTTGCCCAAGTTTTCCAGGGTTAGCATTCTTTAATGATTCATCAAGGGCTTCATACCATAACTCGTTTTCAGCAAAGTAATTAACGCGATTAGGTAAGTTTTTTAGAGTATTTTTGGATACAGATGGTAAGTTTTCAACGGTAAATTCCGCACGTTTGACTAACCATTCATCGGTGTTTTGACAATGAATCGAAACTTGCCAGAAGTATGTTTTACCAACACTCAGTTCAGGAAAATCCACAGGAATCGTAAATTTATTGATACCAGCAGATGTTTGAATGTTTTGTAAGGCGCCTATTTGTTTTCGGGATTTTTGAGATTCTATTTCAAACAGCCGAAAGCGTGCAGGTTGTGGAGTTGACGTATACCATACCAACGTCGGACGTTTAGACGCGGTTTTCGCAATATATGTTTGTGGCGCCAGTAATGTTAGCGGTATACCATTTTCCCCACATCCACGCGAACCGGCGCCTCGCGAAATCTCGCTAGGTTGTTTGCGCGTGCGTGGACTAAATCCTGCTAATGCCGAAGGATTTAAGCTGGTTACAAAGACACAAAAAGTCAAAACGCTTGCACAGGAGCGTATATGAGGGTTAAAAAATAAGGGTATGTAAAGTTTCATATTTCGTCATTTAATCTATGGTTATCAAATTTGAAAACTTTCTTTTGATTTTTGAATGAGTGACTTTTTAAAGGCGCCCAGCTAAGTTCACAAACAGTCCCCCGTGGAGTACGTGATGAGCGCTTGAACTTCCCGTTAAGTTTTTTAGCAAGGTTTTTAGATTGTTTAGTACCTTTGTTTTCTGTATCCGAACTCATGCCGAGTCCATTATCTTCAATACGGAGTGTATAGTATCCATCACTAAAAGTGCCGGATGCTTGAACGCGCTTAACTCCATATGCATGTTTTCCCACATTACAAAGTGCTTCTTCAAGAAATTGGCAAAGTTCGGCTTTTTGCTCAATATTTAGATATTTATCATCAATTGGGTCAAAAGAACGAGTTTTTACCTTAAGAGTTTCAAAGTTTTTTAAATCTTTGCGCTCAAGTGTACTACTGTAAACTTCGTAAAATAAATCATTTATCGGACGTTTTAAATCAATTTTTAATTTGCTACCCAAAAGTAAACTCTGATTATGAGTTAGTGCTTCAGCTTCTAGGAAATCACCAATTTTACGGATTTCAAGATTTAACTCTTCAAATTGTGAAATTATTTGCTCATGGGGTATATCCTGCGCGCGCAAATGATGCAAGGAATTTGCAAGAGTTTGTAACGGTCCAGCATGAATCAGGTTAAATGCATATTTTATTGTGTGCTGGCGTTCATCAATTTTTGACCGCAGGAGCTTATCGTGTTGATAGAAGGCAAATGCACTTAACCCAACTCCATTGATAGCAAGGGTAAGTAAACTGGGAGCAATAGGAATCCAAACCCCCCAAAATAATAAGCTGACATAGCCTATACTTATAAGACAGATACCTGCTACACCCGCACCTAAAAGGTTCTTCCAAACTGATTGCGTTAAGCGCCCAATACTAATAGGAATAATTCCCCAAACGATTATCCATATATATTCCCAAGGCTTTGCCCAAGCTTTTAACATTGGTCTTCCATCTAAAACAGCAGCTAGAATTTGACTAATTGCATGGGCATGGTATTCAACTCCATAAATTTGTCCAGCGATTTTTTGCTCTGGTATTGCTGAAGTATAAAATGACTCACCTGCACTATTATGAATATTACCGATTAAAACAATTTTGTCACGCAGCCAGCTTGCTTCAAATTTACCTGCTTTAATATCATTTAACGAAAGAGTACGAAATTTAGCGCGCCGAAAATTGATTAATACTTGAAGTTCGCCTCCATGTAGTCCAACATATCCACCAAAATTTGACGAGACACTCGGAAGTTCATAGGCGCCGAACTGTATTGTATCTGGGTCATTTTGACCATTAGAATCAGTGATACCTTGTGCTTCGAGGTAAGCTTTTGCAAGCTTGTATCCTAATGAAAATTTGTCTAATTGAAGGTTTTGAGGACTCGGGGAGTATAAAATATAACGTCTATATTTAGCATCATTATCAGGAATAACATCGACAATTCCAACACGTTCAGGTTCAGAGATAAGAGTTGGTGGGGGTGCAATCGCTGGATGCAAAACCTTTTCGATACCAATTATATTTTTATTATTCTTGAAAGACGAGACAAGTTCTTCGTGTCCTGGTGGTACGGTAACATCCTTAAAAATATCGAGTCCGATGACACGAGGGCTGTAAGTTTCAAGATTATTGAGTAATGAGGCAATTTCTTTATCTGGAACCGGATATTGCCCGATTTTAGCAATATCAGCATCGTTAATGCCAATAATTACTACACGTTCATCGACAGGTTCAGGTGGACGTAGGCGTAAAAATGTATCGAGTAACATCCATTCCAAAACTTGCAACGACCCAGTGATGCGAGCAAGAATAACCAGTATCAACACTGTTAGCCCAGGAAGTGCTGCACGTTGCCAAATTTTTAGTTCAGTATTAATATTAATCCATAGCCTACGCATTTACCCATACCTTCATAGTTAATCAATTAATCCCTCTTGACGCGCGCGGATTTCAGTTTGAATTCGCAAACTTTTACCATCGTGCTTACAATCCTCCGGATATACTTCAAGCACATCCTGAATTTTAGTCCAATAGATGCGAACAGCGCGTTGACATTTATACATCTTGTTCGCAATAGCTTTATCAGTTAACCCTTCTTCAAATGCAAGACGTAAGACTTCAAACCATTCGGGTTTAAGTTCAATGCCTGTTTTAATATCTTTAGTGTGTGTGCCACCAGTAAGTGCTATCCGTAAACGGTTTAACATTTCTTGTTCAGGTAAAGTTTTATCAGCAATAGCAAATCCTCCATCATGATTGTCGATACTATGCTTAATCCGCACCAAAGCTTTAACATGGCTCGTTTGCACCAAGAAATTTTGCGTTTTATAAGATTCGAGAAGCGTCTGCAAAAGCTTAATTCCTGTATCTATTTCCGCTATATCTCCTGGCTGTTCAGGAATAGCCAAGTCCGTAACAATCAAATCAAACTCAGACTTATCAAGGTGTTGAAGTACATCAAAT
This sequence comes from Calothrix sp. NIES-4105, assembly GCF_002368415.1. GTDB lineage: Bacteria > Cyanobacteriota > Cyanobacteriia > Cyanobacteriales > Nostocaceae > Dulcicalothrix. The sequence goes on along the minus strand of NZ_AP018291.1, from coordinate 191,514 downwards.
GCCGTTTGCGCTTCCAATACTTCTACATTTGGATAGTGCTGGGATAAAATACCAAGAGTTCCTGTTAGAATTAATCGATGGTCATCGACAACCAAAACTTTAAGGGTTTCTCCTACAGATAAATCTTGACTCACTGTTGATTCAACTGAATTTACGCTTACCATATTTTACTTACCTCAAAATTTGTATCATAAACAAGTATCAAACAATTATGAACTGGAGACAAGTTAATTTTTATGTATATGGTGTAACAAATGTTTTCTGTAGTCTAGTATAGATACTAACACAAGCAACAATAAGTTATACATATATATATGCGTATTATAGTGCGTGCAGGTACTTGAACCAATGCACAAAAGTGCAAACAATTTAGGCATCTGTATAATTGTCGTAGAAAATAAGTAATGCGGGCTTCTAAGCGTATTAGTACGATAACGTTTTAAAATTGCTGCTATAGATGCTTCCCATTGCTCAACTGAAGTCAACTTTTTCTTGCCACGACGCGGTTTTTTGAGTAGTTCGAGAGCATTTAAGGTTTTTTGTAAACGTGTACGCAAAGATTTTTCTTTGGAATGAACAGCTAGAAAAACAAACATCTACCCAAACCAAAAAACAATTCTTCAGCTAGAACATTGCTGCTTTATATAACTATTGTTAGTAACAGTGTAACTGTTATATATGTCATCACTCTCAAATTCCATAAACTTAGTAGCAAGTTGACCACCATCTATTTGCGAATGTTTTCCTAAAAAATTTAGCGGCGACTCATAGTAAGAGTTAGGGGCACCTGCCCAACTATTTCATTAATAATTTCTACCAAACCAATTGAGTCTATAATCCCAGCGATTATACCTAAGAAGAGATATCCACCTTTCCAAGCAGTGTAAACAATTATTTAGCGTAATACCGACGTAAAATTACCCATGAAACAACAGGTGTACCAATTAGTGCAGTCACTGAGTTTAGTGGCAACACCGTTTGGTTTCCAGGGATAGTACACATTAAATCCGCAATCAATGCCATAATTGCCCCCATTATTATCACCGCAGGTACTAAAATACGATGGTCGCAACTACTAAACGTACTTCTACATAGATGGGGAACTGCCACACCCAAAAACGCTATTGGCCCACAAAATGCTGTTATCGCACCAGCTAATATAGAAGCGCTTGTAATTATCCAAAACCTGGTTCTTTCTAAATTTAAACCCAGTGTCAAAGCGTAAGACTCACCTACAAGTAGTACATTCAAAGGTTTCGATAATATTACAGCAACCAACAACCCTAACAATACTACACTTATCAAAATAGGCATTTGGCGCCATGTTACCGCAGCAAAGCTACCAAAAGTCCATTGTAGATATGCTTGAATTTTTTGACTATCGCTAAACTGTAATAAAATACTAACTAGCGCGCTCGTTGCATAACCAAACAACAAACCCAAAATTAACAGCGTCATCGTATCTTGAACTCGATGCGAAACTAGTAATACTAATCCTAATACAGCAGCGGCGCCTAAGCTCGATGCAATAACCAGAGTCAAATCACCTAAAATACCTAAAGTTTGAAAAATTGCACCAGCACCAGCTAAATTTGCTGTTAACACAACTATTGCTACACCTAACGATGCACCCGAACTAATTCCTAATACAAAAGGTCCGGCAAGCGGGTTTCTAAAAATTGTTTGCATTTGTAAACCGCTTACACCTAAAGCGGCGCCCGCAAGTGTTGCTGTTATCGCTTTTGGTAATCTAAATTTCCAAATAATATTAGTCCAACTTGCTTTGTCTGCCTCCCCACCAAACAAAACTTTAACAACTTCACTAATAGGAATTTGAACCGAACCCAGTGCAATATCCAATAAAAAAGCTAAAATTAATACTCCAAATAGTACAGTAAAAATTAAATACTTACTATTTATTAAATATTTGTGAGCGTGCTTTGAGAATTTTTTAAGTGTATGCATATAATGTGGTGCCTCTACGACGCAAGTGCAAGCCTGACTAAGCTTAATTTACACGCCGATAAAAAATAAATTTATGCTGTGGTAGAATGTCTGGATGAAAAATATCAATCAAATCCAACAACACCATATCAGGATTACTAATGCCTCCTTCCCAGTAGTCATTACCACCATTTTCATTAACTCGCAGATTATTATTATATAGATTTCCATTTTTCACAGCTTTAAAATCACCATAACGACTATCTTCTGCTAATATCTCTTTTTTCTGTTTCCACTTCTGACTAAAATTCAGCCAGTATTCAGCATCACTAGCACGTTCAATAATTGCTTCAAAAGATAGAGGTAAACTACCTGTGGATTTATCACTACTCCAAAGATAATTGGCGCCTGCATCTTCTAAGTATTGAGCAGCGTAACTTTTACCACCTGGCATATACCAAGTACCTTTAAAGTTAAACCCCACAAATACAGTCGGACGTGTTTTTACCGCTTTGGCTTTAGTTACCACTTCTTCATATCTTTTTGCAACCTCCTCAAATATTTGCTCTGCTTTCTTCTCTTGATTAAAAAATAAAGCAGTAAATTTTAACCATTCACTTCTACCTAAAGGTGAATCTTCCATATATTCAGCATTGATTGCTACTTTTAAACCTGCTTCTAACAATTTTGGATAACTATCATTATTTGCATTTCCAGTTCCATAAGTCGTAATTAGTTCTGGGTTAAGTTCTAATATTTTCTCAATGTTGATACTGGCATTACTTCCAACGTTAGCTATTTTACCAGTTTTAATTTTTTCTACAACTTCAGATGTATTAACTATTTTGGTATCACTAACTCCAAGCAACTTATCAACAACTCCTAATTTAGCTAAATGTGGAAGATGGGTAGTAGAAAGAGAAATTACAGAATTAACGGGTACGTTAATGACTTGAGCAGAATCAATATTTTTAGGAGATGGAGTACCGCATTGAACTAAAATATATTTAAATCCGGTTTTCGCGTCTTTCCAAGGATTGTTAATTGTAATAACTTTATAGTTATTATGGTATTCAACGCTAAAACCTTTTGCACGAGCTACAGTAATTTTATCAGGAAAGTAATCACGATTTACATCATAGTTCTGAACACAAGCTGCATTTTTCGTATTTGGCTGGTTATTAATTTTATGATTTTGACAGGCTATAATTAATCCAGAAATTAGTAGTATATTTATGATAAAAATTAATAGTTTTAAGAACCGAAATTTATATCTCATTATTTTAAATGTATTAAATGGAATCGTAGGTTGGGTGGAGGCTTTGCAGAACCCAACTTACTTAATTTATGAGTATTGAACCACAAAGGACACAAAGAAAGAAAGAAAGAAAGAAAGGAAGAGGGTTTATACGGGTGGGTAGATATGTTCTATTACTTTGTTCCCTTGGAGTAAGTGTTCGTTGACTATTTGTTCGGCAATTTCTGGTTTGACGCGCGTGTACCAAGTTTTATCGTCAGAATAAAAGACAACGGGACCTAATTTACAAACCTGTAAACAACCTGTTGTACGTACTTCTATATCTAACTGTGATTTTTTAACTGCATTTGAAAGTGCATCGAAAGTAGGTTGCCATTTTTGGGAAGGGTAACAGCGTCCAGATGTACAAACTGCAATGTAAGTACATTTGAAGGGATTTTTTGTAAAAGCTAGTTGTTTCGATCCTAATACATATGTTTCTCGAAGCTCGTTGTATAGTTCTAGCTTGGTAAAATTAGCTTTTCCGTCGGGCAATAAATTCTCATCCTCTATATATGGATTTGGTAGAAATATAGTCATGACTTTATCACCTGCACCATTCCAAAACTGAATACCCCAACTACGAGGTTCTCCTTCTGGGTTGATGCGTCTATATAATGCACCTTTACTAATTAATCTTTGTTTTCTTAATTCTGGTGGTGTTTCTGAGTCTGGACCACCGATAGTTTCTTCAATACACAAGTGAAAATGCCAATCAGTAGCAATTACCGTTAAATATCCATCGTAGAGAACGCATTTTTTTGGCGCTTGATGAAACTCTAATTCCAACACACTACCTTGTTCAAGATGTCCTAACCCAATTTGGCGCCAGTTATCTTGAAACAATGTGTAAGTTAGACAAGCAAGCACATCTCTTTGGCAATCAAAATATTCGTACTCAATTTGCCAACCGCTTCCAGTTTCTTCTACATCAGTCTGATTTAATGGAGTTACCCAAGGGTTAAATTGAGTCATGGCATTTTCCTTGTATGTTTGGTTGATTGTTGAGACGTATAATCCGCTCTCCTTTCCCGCAAGGATTAATCACGTCTGTACATATTTAAAAGTTTGCGCTCAAACCAACTTGGAACATTCTACCTGCGTCAGGGAATCCTGGAAACAACTGATATCTTTGGTTAAAGATATTGTCTATACTAGCATTAAGTGTAAATGTCTGACTTAGAGGAATTCGAGTTTTAGCATCAAAAGTTGTATAACCTGGTAATGATTCGGTATTGGTGTTATTCGTTGGGTATCCACCAAGGGAGTTCATTAATAATCCCAGATACCAACCTTGAGGATTTTCATAAGAAATACCTAAATTTAGTTTATCTGCACCAGCGAATCTTAATTCTTTACCAATCTCTGCCGGATTCAAACTTTTTCTGATACGGGGGTCATTTGCCGTATAACCGACAAAAGCGTAGATATTTCTAGCAAGTTGTAAATTTAATGCAGCTTCGATTCCTGATGTTTCGACTAAACCAATATTTTCCCAAGTTCCAGTTACTCCATTAACTGCTGGTATAATAGATTTAAAGGCTATTACGTCAGATATGTTATTTTGAAAAAATGTTAAGCGTAATAAACCAATATCGCCTAATTTCTGGTCAATACCAATATCATAACTATCTCCTTTTTCTGGTTTAAGGTTTGGATTACCAATATTAGTAGGGTTAAGATTAAATAAGTTAGCAACCGTTGGAACACGAAAGTTTCTAATATAGTTTGCACGTAATGTTGTAGAGTTGCTAATATCCCATTTGGCGCCTATTGATGGTGATGTTGCTGAAGCATTCGCTAAGGTATTAAAATCTTGACGCACACCGACATTTATTTTGACATTAGGTATAAAGCTTGTCTCGTACCGAGCAAAAACGGCGCCTTGACCAATATTATCATCATAGTTAGGGGTTCTGGCGCCTGTGGCAAATCTGACCGCGCGACTAGTAACGTTTACATTTCGATAGTCAAAACCATAAACTATACTTTGGTTGGGAGCAAATTGCCAACTATGAGTTCCTTGAAAACCGTAAGAACTTTGATTAGTATCAGATCTTCTGTTGAATTGAGGTGGAATAGTAATAGAGTTAGAATCAAAGCGAGTATTGGTAAAATCAAGATAAAATCTCGCTGTTATTAATGAATTATTACCTTCTCCTAGTTTGGAATTCCAGGTTAAATCACTTAATACTTGGTCTGTATATTTCCGGTTATTATCGGTCAAGTTATTACCAGAACCTTGACCAAATTGTGGTACGAGTATACGAACTCCTCCTGGTACTCCCTGGTCTTTCCCTAAATATAATGTAGATAGAGTTACAGTATTGCGCTTATCTAGATCTGCTTCTAATTTAACATTAAAATTATTGTAGAGAACGTCGTTATTCTTTCGCACTCCCCTAAAATTAGCTTCGGGTATTGAAAAAGGATAGTTATATTCTCCTTGAGTGCGGTTGTAACCAACTACCCAACCAATATTTCCCGTCTTTCCACTTGATTGAATACTCTGTTGGTTGAGTCCATAGGAACCAAAATTTATCTTTGTGTCAGTAGTAATTTTACCTTCTGTTGGGTGCCGGGTAATAATATTGATGACACCACCAATCGCATCGGAACCGTATAGAGTTGAACCTCCACCTGGTAACACTTCTACTCGCTCAATATTATTAGTGGTGAATTCTGATAAATCGAACCCTCCGCCACCCAAGTTATTAATAGGTCTACCATCAAGTAGTATTAGCACTTGACCAGAATTAGAACCACGTATAAATTGACCACTCAATGCATGAGGTTCAGTACCAACAGTCCCATCAGGCAAAATACCAGGAAGAAATTTCAGCGCTTCTCTAACAGTTCTGGCGCCTTGCGCTTCCATCTGTTCACCAGTAATGACGTAGATAGGACGAGTCGAGTCTTTGACTGTCCCCTCACGACGAAATGGTGAATAAACAGGTTCGTTTAATAATTTTTCAATGACTGTTAATTCAATATCGGGTTCTTTCTCTTGTGTTGATGTCGGGTTTTGAGCAATTTCTTCTGTTTTATTTACTGTGTCGTTCCTGTTCTGGGCTATTACTTCTGTAACTGGTTGTAAATATGAAGCAGTACTTTCATGCTTAGAAAACTCCGATAATTGTAGTACTTCTGTTGCTGTGGCGCCTAACTTTGGGTACAGTATCCCTAACATTACAGTCAAACTAGATACTACAAAATTGATTCTCCATTGGGAATTCAAGAAAATATTTCTCATCTGTACCTCGCAGATAATTGTGTTTTTGGATACTGGCGGGCGTTCTGACTTAGAGACATTAAAAATAAATTAGTCTCATTACAGCTGCGGGACAGCGCTGGATTCACACCAAACTTTCCCCGTTACCTTTGATGAATGATCAATCATCAAAACCAATCGGTTGTAGCATAGCACCTACGTATTCAATAATTAGTGTAGAAATGTTACATTTATTTCTACTATCTCCACAAAGTATATTAAGAAACTCTATCAACTTTTACACAGCCCAATCAAACGTTCCACTCATTTGAGCCATACTAGGCGCCTTGTAAAACTGAAGCATACTCATTAAATAATAATAATTATTTTCAAGGAGGAAATGTATTGCTCACGTTTCAATCAGGTGCCTAATTATCTCAACATCAAATGCTCAATGATTCAATGCGAATTTTATTAAGGTTGCGACCAATCAATACTAATCGTGTTTGATGGGGTTCATTAGGTCGCCAAGGACGGTCATAAAAGTAGTTAAATCGATTACCAACTCCCTGTAGTACTAGACGCATGGCTTTGTTTGGAACTGCGACAAATCCCTTAATTCGATAAATTTCTTGCTGTTGCACCAATGTTTGTAAGCGTTTCACCAGGACAGATGGCTCAAATGCTTCGTCTAGTATTAATTGCACCGCGTTAATTTCTTGATCATGTTCGTGTTCGACTTCGGTGTCGTGGTGACTAGGGCGCCTATCCAAGTTGTCTTCTACCGCAGCATTGAAACCAAATAATAAATCGCTGGCAATTTTACCGTCCTGGCAAGGAATGACTTTTACACCAGGGGGCAAGTTATGCGTAAGCCAGTCCTGTACTCTAGCTTGCGTTTGGGAGTCAACGCAATCTTTCTTAGTAAGCAGTACTAGGTCAGCACAAGCGAGCTGCGAATCAAATAATTCCTCGATGGGCGTTTCGTGTTCTAAGCTTACGTCACCTTGTCGCTGTGCTTCTAAAGCTTCTAAATTACCTACAAACTGATTATTTGCCAAAGCTTCACAGTCTACCACAGTAATTACACTGTCTACTGTGGCGCCCGTGCGAATCTCAGGCCAGCGAAAAGCTTGTACTAATGGTTTTGGAAGCGCTAGACCGGATGTTTCAATCAACATACAGTCAAGCTGCTCGCGTCGAAGAAGCAATTCTTGCATTGCTGGAAGAAATTCTTCTTGCACCGTACAGCATAGGCAACCGTTGGTAAGTTCAACAATGTTACTGTTATCATCATCATCACAAACTCGACACGAACGCAAAAGGTCACCATCAATTCCAACTTCTCCAAATTCATTGACTAAAACAGCAATACGTCGTCCCTCATTGTTTTGGAGTAAATGACGAATTAATGTCGTTTTGCCAGCGCCAAGAAATCCTGTAATCACAGTAACGGGAATTTTATGCATATAAATGTTGTTTGTACATTGATGAAGCAATATGAAAGTAAATTTCAACTCAAGTCATTGAATTAAGACTGCTGTGCCTAAATTTTCAGCTTTGATACAACAAACTTATACATAGCAACAGGCATAAACCAATGACTTTTAGCCGTTGGTTTAATTCTAGAACTAGCAGTAATTAATCTTGCCGCATTTTTTCTGTCGAGAGGGTGGATATCGGTTGGAATTCTTCCCATTCTCTGCATACAATTTCGTAACATTGAGGTGGAGTAATTGGTAAGTTTGTTAAATAAAAAAATGCTACTCTATCTCCATATTCTAATAAAAACACAACGTCTTCATATGGATTACAGTTGTCAACGGCTTCAATAATATGAGCATTCATAAAATGCCGTTGTAATAACACAGTATCAGGCGCCGCTAACCAAGCATTTAGGAAAGGTGCAAGGTTATTTCTTGGAACAAAGTGAGCTTTAAAAGTTTCTCCAGCAAAACCCAACTGTGGAGAATTTGTACTACATATCACGGCGCCGCGCGTACCCGATAAATATCCCAACCAAGCATTGTAACCAATTGCCAATAAATTAGTCTCAATAAACGCCTGCTGCCAATCTTGAGTATGTGTTTCAGATATCATAAATTCAAAATGATAATCATTTTTGATTCGGTTCATCGTCAACTTTGCAGCTTTATCGTCAAATTACGATTCCAATACTGCGTTAAATCAAGATGCACATCAAACGCGCAAGACAATGCTACTTGTTTGGATATTCTGTTCGTGCATTCTATGATGCTTTACACGATGGCAAGTCAGACTATAATTTTCTGAGTGTTTTTTCGGCTTATCGGCGCCACTACCTAGACACGCACCACTTTCCCATTTACTTAGACAAGTAGTACGAACAAAAACTGTATGCTGTGCTTTCATCTATACCTCGTAGATATGTAGCTCAACTTGTATAACATCGGCGGGCATTCTGACTTACGAGGTTAAGAAAAATTTCTTTTCCTAGATTACAGTTGCGGGACAGCGACGGATTTACACCGAACTTTCCCCGTTATCTCCAGTGGTTAATCTCCACTAGAACCGATACTTCATTTAGACTATCACAATATGTGCCTAACTCTCAGTTATAAGAACAAAAACAAATTAAAAAATGTGTTATGCTTGCTGATGCTATTCGGTTCTCGTGGGAATCAGCCACAAGAGGTAACGGGGAAAGTTTGGTGTGAATCCGGCACTGTCCCGCAGCTGTAATCAAGGAAAATTTTTCAACCTTGTTAGTCAGAATGCCCGCCGAGAGCAAGTACGTACATATTAGCAAAAATCTACGAGGCATAGATGAAACCGCATTATACAGTTTTTGTTCGCATAACTTGTGCAAACAGCACATTTTTCAGTCTTAGCTACATATTTAGAGGTAATATTCAAAGGGAATCATTCTTTGAGTCAATTGTGATGCATTGCGTTCAAGTCAATCATTGTTGACGTGAGAATAATCATCGTTTTATGATGGTTGTATTCATAGCATTCTCTTTGATTGCGTTTTAGCAGGCGTGATAGTATTCGGCGTTGCTGGTTATTGGAAATAACGAATTGGAATGTTGGGCGCCAGTACTTGGTAACAGATTTGTGATGCAAGTATTTTGGTTAACTCACATATATATAGGCATTAGAAGGACGAATAATGAAGATTCAAACAGCGACTTTAGGATATATCCGTATTAGTAAAAATCGGGAAGTGAAGAAAGTATTGGAGGCATTTTGGAGTGGGAAGATTACAGTAGAGTCTAAATGCTATTTACATGTTAGACATTGATGGAATAACTTCTCTGATTATTTATGTCGCATAAGTTACAAGTTTGATGCATGATAAAAAGTGTGTTATACATGATTAGTTTTGGAACTGAATTAGTAACTAATCGTCTACTGCTACATATTCAGCAAATCAGACTAACTTATGTATTTACTCGGAGAATTAAATGAAAAAAATGATTGCAAAGTTGACTAGTAAGCCTGTAGCATTTATTTCACTAGGTTCATTACTGATGACTAGTAAAACAACTGTGGCTAGCGAACAAATTAAGCCGCAACCAGTAGAGCGTACAGATGTGACTGTCAAACCATTGTCAGCGCAAAGTCAAAAAGTTTGTGCTAAACATCCAAAACTTGGTAAGTTCTTCTGTGCTAATTCTCAACAATTATCACATTTGAAAAAAGGCGCACCAGAAATTGATGCTGCTGATGTAAATAATGAAAAAGCTTTACTTGGTGTAACAGATGATGAAAGTGATGCTGCCGTATCAATGTTTGGTTGTGATTGTGTTGCGTCGATAAACTGCTTGCGTCGTATGCGGAATAGTCTACCCTAAAGTCAATGGGTGCGAGGGACGAAGTTAGTTGCACTTCATGACCTCGCTATTTATAGTATTTAAGTATTAATAAAAAATGAGTATTTTATGAACCGTCGTGATTTTATTAGATTATTCGGTATCAGTTGCTTTGTTAATTGTTTACCTATCGCGTTTGCAACAACTTATGCCGCAAAACCAAAGCCGAAACCAAAGCCAAGGCTTAAACAGCCATCTAATTCTGAAAACTGGGTTAACATCGGTACGGTAACAGAGTTAGATAAAGCTGGTCAAATATTTAAAGAAAAGTCTCCATTAGGCGCCGTCCTAGTAATTGGCACATCAAAAAGCAAGAATATAATAGCGGTAAATCCAACTTGTACACATCTTGGCTGCACCGTAGATTGGGAAACTGAAGAAAAAATATTCTTATGTCCCTGTCATGCATCGGAATTTAAATCGGATGGCAAAGTTCAAAATGGTCCTGCAACAAAACCATTATTAACTTACAAAACCAAGATAGAAAAAAATCTAGTTATGGTCAGACGTGTTTAGTCAAGGCTGACTGCCTGACAGAAGTCTGAAAAACCTAGTAAAACAGGAAATTTAATAAAAGGGCTAAGATGCATGAGATGGTAAAGTTACCACACTGCAACAAGTTTTCCGCACAAATTCAACCTGGCTTCAATCCGTTTGAACGCTTCCAACCTCAAGTTACTGCTAAAGTCTAGAACTCAATAGCATAGAGGCGCCAATCAGAAAGGCGCCTCTATATATTAGATGTCCCAGATATAATATCCAGTTTTTACACGCTTCCAACCTTGAGTATTACATCCTTTACTTAAAGTAGTGTTAATCGATAAGCGTACAGTTTCTTTCTGCAATGCGGATAGTTTATTTGGATATAGCCACATAATAATCATAAAACTAGATTGGAGCTTCCTTATCTTGTTTAAAGTGTAGTACTCCCAGCAATTCTTCATCTAGAAACACTGCATCTCTATTTTTACTTGGAGGAATTTCTATAGTAAAATTTTGATATATACTGACTAATAAATTAAATTATTATTACCACGCGCTTGTCAATATTTCGTTTGACACTAAAACCACGCTCAGAAGACGCGCACATGTTTTATACCTTGATTTAGTAGCACTAATTTACTATTACGACACGCTTCTGTTATCCAAGAATACAGTATTTGGTTTAATTATGGCTGGAACTATTTTTTCACAAGCCATCAAAGCACCCGATAAGTTGCGTGCAGTTGGCCCGACTTGCAACGCTGCTAACCCACCCATAATAAATAATTCGCAATCTTGCCAGCGCAAACACTTATCTAACACTGGCAAACCATTGATGGTAGGAATAGGGTAAGTTGCTAAAACTTCTTCTAACAATGGTTCTCTCGTTACGTCGAATCTAGTACCTGTAGCTAACCAAATTCTACTAAACTCATGCATGTTCCCATCGCTACATTGGACTGACCATGTATTCCCCAACCACTCAATTCTAATGACTTGACAGTTTTCATAAAAATTAAATATAATTAGAATCATTCTCATAATAACGCAATAATCCACGATTCACTCTTATGTCTTCATGCAATATAAAAATGTTCTAACAATAAATAGTTAAGCTCGTTTCCCGTACCATTCGACGCAGGGTTTCGGTGCGACGCAGGCGCCCTTTACGTTGAGTTATGGTGCTAGTAGCAGTTGAATTTTCGGACGACATATTTTAAGAATAATTATTACTCTCAAAAGTATCATAATTATTTTTGGCTAGCTTTTAGCTTACTTTTTAGAAAAGCAAATCCTTTACTTTCCCCATAGCGGACAGTCCGAAATTCTACGTGGTTTGCATTGGGGTTGTAAATAGTATAAGTAGCTTCACCTTGTTTGCGTCCTACATTTCCCACTCCAATTACTTGACGTGGGGTGTTAATATTTCTGGTATTGGGAGCAATCTGACTATCGAGGGTAATAATTAAAGTAAAATTTATTTACACAAAGCAAAATGTCTACGGCAGGGCAAACGCATCTTAAACTGGCTTTGGGTAAGGAATAGCAGTCAAATCATAACGCTTTTTTAATCTAAATATTTATGAATATACAATTATTTAACTATAGCATTTCTACATTATTTGTAAAAAATTATACCCTTGTAGAGACCGAATTAATACGGTTTATACAGCGTGCAGATTTTACAAATGATTTAGGATTGCTATATATATTACTCGCTAAGTAAGTAATAAATTATGTCAACATTTTTAAATTTAATCAAATTCAAAACTATTAGCCAGTCAAAACTGGCTATTTTTTGACTCATAACCTCGATTATAGAACACAGAGAAGCTGAAACGATATCTATGACAGCCTGTTTTTTGACATTAGAGCAATAATTACTTAACAGCACGTCAGGTGTGAGAATAGCTAAAGGAGTAAGAAAACTAGCTCAAGCGCTTTATTCAGAGAGATTTCGGTAGTGTGATTAAAACATTAACTTTGACAAACGTCGTTTGACAGCTTTGTAACAAAGGCATAATACTTATTACAACTGAGGCGCCCAAAAGAACGATAAATACTTAATCAAGTTTTAATAATGATTATAAATATCATTTTGGTTTGATTTGGTATATGCTTAGTATAATTTGTCAATTTGGTGTTGGGTGAAATTATGGTGTGAGGACTTAATGAATAAGTTGCATTTACTATTAAATACTGGAGTAGCTGTAATGATTGTCCTAATTGGACAAAAAGCCTTGGCAAATGTAACCAAGGATACAGCTATATCTTCTGAACCAATAGCAGAAATTCCGAATATTTCAGATATTCCTCGTTCTTTTACTAATGTAAGAGAGTGGTTAGCTCAACAACGTCTTGAGCAGAGTCAAGTTATTCCAATCACTGGAGTTAAAATCAATCCAACTTCTCAGGGATTAGAGGTAATATTAGAAACTCCAGAATCTAATAAGCTACAAGTTATAAACAACAGTGTAGGAGATAACTTTGTCGCAGATATTCCTAATGCTCAACTGAAATTAATTAATAGAGATTCTTTTAGCCAAGAAAAACCAGTACCGGGGATTACTGAGATAACAGTAGTAAATCAAGATGCGAATAGTATCCGCGTCATAGTTAAGGGTGAACCAAATTTACCGAAGGTCGAACTTGATGAAAGCTATACAGGTTTAATTTTTGTCGTCACACCCAGCGTTGATTCTACACCGCAGGCGCCTCAAATTAATAAACCCAGTAGTTCAGCACCGCAGGAGAAACCATCAAATCAAAGTCAAGAACCAATAGAATTATTAGTGACAGGTCAGCAAGATGGATATACTGTACCTGATGCAACAACAGCAACTCGTACAGATGCACCATTACGAGATATTCCCCAGTCAATTCAAGTTATTCCACGTCAGGTGATAGAAGATAGAAATGTGACACGATTGTCAGAGCTTGCTGACAACGTGAGTGGTGTACAACCAGAACGGGGGTATGGGGGATTATCTTCGTTAGGGTTTCGTGTGCGGGGATTTATAACCAATTTTGAAACGCTACGTAATGGGTTTCCTGACTATGGTTATTTTAGCCCGCGCGATGTTGCCAATATTGAGCGGTTAGAAATTCTTAAAGGACCAGCAGCAGTTTTATATGGTGGAAGTCCTACACAGTATGCAGGTGGGAGTGGAGTTGTCAACACTACAACTAAAAAGCCTTTAGAACAACCATTCTATCAAGCTAATTTTACCTATGGAAGTTACAACTTTTTACGTCCGACTTTAGATATAACAGGCCCATTAAACGATGATAAGTCGCTTTTGTATCGTTTGAATGTTGCATATGAAAAAGCTGATAGCTTCCGTGATTTTGTTGAAAGTGAAAGCTTTTTTATCTCGCCAGTGTTAGAATACCGCATTAATAAAGATACTAAATTAACGTTCGAGTTTGAGCATCAAAAATATAATTATACTTTCGATAATGGTTTTCCAATTGAACCAGAAATACTAAATCTGCCTCGTAATCGATTTTTAGGAGAGCCAAATTTTGCAGATGGTGATGTAACATTAAATTCGCTAACGTATAATATTGAACACAAATTTGGTAATAACTGGAAATTCCGTCAAGGTTTTAATATCCTAAAAGCCAATTTAAACAATGCCAAGCAAGCATCAGCAGTTTCTTTACGAGATGACCGTCGCACTCTTGACCGTTTGTTTTATGCATCAGACGAAGAACACGAAAATTTGACATTGCAAAACGAAATATCCGGTAAATTCGCCACTGGTTCAATACGTCATAATGTTTTATTTGGAGTAGATTTAGCTAGAAATTTATTTAACTATCTTTTTGCACCAGACTTAGAACTGCCAATAAATATACTTAACCCTCAATATGGTGAAACTCCCACCCCTGTAGAAGGTGCTTCTCCTTTTGGTCGCAGGGTTGTTTCTGAGAATATTGGGTTATTTGCACAAAATTTGATTGAACTACAACCCAATATAAAACTATTATTAGGTGGTCGCTTAGATTTTAATGATTACACTAACGAAGACCGGGTAAGTGGTGATATCGTTAACGAGCAATCAAATACTCGTTTTTCACCGAGAGTTGGAATTGTATATCAACCTAGTGATACAACTTCTCTGTACTTTAACTGGACAAATGGATTCTCTCCACAATTTCAAGCACGAAGTATAACCAATGCACAATTTGAACCACAAAAGACCGAGCAATTTGAGGTGGGTGTAAAACAAAATTTCCTTAATAATAAACTTTTAGCAACATTAGCATTCTTTCAAGTTACTAAGCAAAACGTACTCACACCGGACCTAGTAGACTCTCGATTTAGTATTCAAACAGGAGAACAACGCAGCAGAGGTATAGAATTAGATGTTGCAGGGGAAGTTTTGCCAGGTTGGAAGATTATTGCCAACTACGCTTATATTGATGGAGAAGTCACAAAAGATAATATCATACCTGTTGGCGATAGATTATTTGGAGTTCCAGAGCATAGTGCTGGACTATGGACAACTTACGAATTTCAACGAGGTGGTTTACGAGGACTAGGGTTAGGAGTTGGGGTATATTATGTAGGAGAGCAAGAAGTAGACTTACCAAACTCATTTCAACTTCCAAGTTACTTACGCGCGGATGCTTCTATTTTCTATCGTCGTGATAATTATAGATTCGCACTAAACTTCAAAAACATCTCTAATGTAAAGTACTATGAAGTTGATGGATATAATATTGACCCGGCGCCGCCATTTACAATGTATGGAACTGTATCATTTGAATTATAATATACATTCACAGCCGCATAGTAATTCCCATGCTAAGAGCTACTGTCTATTAAAATGGACTAAAAAATGTAAAAAATGACATCTTTCTTCCTTTGCGTCCTTTGCGGTTCGTTACCTAAATTGAGAGTTACATGTGATTAGAAAAAATCATTACATCTGGGTAAAAAAATTCTTAATTACAATCTCAGCAACACTGATGCTGGGACTAACTTCCGGATGCAACACAAAAATTGTCGAATCAACACAAACCGCCTCTCAAACAATAAAATATACACCAGTCGCAATCAAAAATTGTGACATTTCCATTACCTATAAAAAACCTCCACAACGTGCGGTAACAATGACACAATCTGCAACCGAGGTAATGCTTGCACTCGGTTTAGAAAAACATATGGTTGGCACTGCATATCTAGATAACCCAATTTTACGAGAATATCAACAAGCGTATTCACAAATTCGTGTTTTAGCAGACAAATACCCATCGCACGAAGTTTTTTTGAGCGTCGAACCAGATTTTGTATTTACAACAGAAGAAAGCGCATTTGATAAACAAACTCTTAATTCACGGCAAGACTTATTAAAATTAGGTATCAACTCTTATTTATTACCGATTGAATGTGAAAAAACCGAACTAAGACCAGAGCGGGTTACAATGGAAAACCTATATCAAGAAATTAGAGATATCGGACAAATATTCGGAGTTACAGAAAGAGCAGATAAACTAATTACAGACTTAAAAAATCAATTGCAGCAAACCCAACAAAAAATAGGTAACATCACAAATAAAAAGCGTATATTTTGGTATGACTCAGAAAATCCACCTGTAACAGTTTCCAGTTGGGGAATGCCAAATCATATCATTGAATTAGCAGGTGGAGAAAATATATTTAAAGACATTCAGAAAAAAGAAGCGTGGGTAACGGTTAACTGGGAAGATGTCATCGCGCGTCAACCAGATGTAATTGTACTAATAGATGCAAACTGGTCATCTGCTGAGGAAAAACGAAAAATACTCAAATCAAATCCAGCATACTCTAAACTCAAAGCAGTCCAAGAAGATAAATTTATTATCTTAGGTTTTAGTTACACAATGCCAGGAATTAGAAACATAGAAGGAGTAAAAAAATTAGCTCAAGCGCTTTATCCAGAGAGGTTTCGCTAAATGAGGCAAACCAAACAACGCTATCAACTTATAATTTCAGGATTGTTTATTGCTCTAATTATTTCTGTCACTATAGCAGTAATGATAGGCGCCGTACCCATTTCTCCGATACGAGTTTGGCAAATTGCTTTATCGCAAATCTTTCCTAGCATAACTGGAGACTGGGCGCCTGCACAAGTACAAATTATCTGGTTTATTCGGTTTCCGAGAACATTACTAGCTGTCTTGGTCGGTGCGGGACTTTCTGTTGTTGGTGTGACGATGCAAGCATTAGTTCGTAACCCCCTAGCTGACCCTTATATTTTAGGTGTTTCTTCTGGTGCTTCTGTTGGTGCTGTTTGTGTGATGTTATTCAGTGTATTTTCTGGTTTAGGAATTTATGCTATCTCTCTCGGCGCCTTTATTGGTGCTTTAGTATCTTCTATAATAGTATTTCTTTTAGCACAGCGTACAGGGCGCCTTTCTGCAACTCGTTTAGTTTTAGCTGGAGTGGCAATATCTTATTTATTTTCTGCACTAACTAGTTTCTTGACGTTGAAAAGTGGAACAGGAGAAGCTGCACGTAGGGTTTTATTTTGGCTATTAGGGGGACTATCAGGAACCAAATGGACTGATTTAATATTACCGTTAGTTGCTTTATCTTTTGGATTAGGGTATTTGCTACTGCAAGCGCGCGCTCTTAATGCTTTAATTATTGGTGAAGAAACAGCAGCGGTTTTGGGAACGAATACCGACCGCTTTCGCAAACAGTTATTTTTAGTGACTTCGCTATTAACAGGTGTAATTGTCGCTGTTAGTGGTGCCATTGGTTTTGTTGGGTTAATGATACCACATTGTGTCAGACTATTAGTTGGCTCCGACCATCGTCGAGTTTTACCTATAAGTCTATTATTAGGGGGAATCTTTCTTGTTTGGGCAGATGTTATCGCTCGTGTTATTGTGGCGCCAGAAGAATTACCTGTGGGTATTATAACTGCTTTATTTGGGGCGCCGTTTTTCATCTGGTTAATGCAGAGTCATGGAGGTAAGTCATGAAACTGCAAGTTGAGCAAGTTTGCCTTTCTATAGATGGAGAGCAAATAATCTGCAATATTAATATAGATATTAACGATAATGAATTTATTGGCTTAATTGGTCCTAATGGTAGCGGTAAGTCTAGTTTACTCAGGTGTATATATCGTATTCTTAAACCAGATGCAGGGTTAATAACATTAAATAACGAAGATATTTGGAAATTAAGTCCTCGGCAAATGGCAAAGTCTACTTCTGTCGTTTTACAAGAAACTTCTACTGAGTTTGATTTTACAGTTTTTGAAATGGTATTGATGGGTCGGGCGCCGCACCAAGGTATATTTAATAGTGAAACACCTCAAGATATTGAAATTGTAGAAGAAGCTTTACTTCGAGTTGGTTTACAAGATTTAGCACAACGTAACTTCCTTTCATTATCAGGAGGTGAGAAACAACGAGTAATGATAGCAAGAGCAATATCTCAGCAAGCAAAGTTTCTAATTTTAGACGAACCAACCAATCATTTAGACATTCGCTACCAACTAGAAATTCTCGAACTCGTAAAAGATTTAGGTGTTACCTGTATTGCTGCTTTACATGACTTGAACCTTGCTGCTGCATATTGCGCGCGTCTCTATGTTTTACAAGCAGGAGAAATAGTTGCCTCTGGAACGCCAGAAGAAATATTACATCCTGAATTAATTCACAATGTCTATGGCGTGGGTGCGGATGTTCTAGTGCATCCAAAAACAGGAAAACCACACGTCTTTTTCTTTCGCCAAGGCAATTAAGTATAAAACATACTTAGCAAATACAAGTCAAATTTAACACATTGTCTTTTGACTATTTTCAAAAGAGATTGTAGATTTTAGAAATAGTTAATATTTAAATATTTAAAGTACTTCATTGAGGGCTATCACAATACATGCCTAACTCCAAGTTATAAAAACAAAAACAGATTAAAAAATGTGTTATGCTTGCTAAAGCGATTCGGTTCTTGTGGAAATCAGCCACAAGAGGTAACGGGGAAAGTTCGGTGTGAATCCGGCACTGTCCCGCAGCTGTAATCAAGGAAAATTTCTCAACCTTGTTAGTCAGAATGCCCGCCGAAGTTAAATTGTACATTTTTTACATCTGCGAGGTACAGATGGTTAATATTATGAGCATTTCTCAAGCTACTAAGTCTTGTATTTCTACGGTGCCGCATATCATAACGCTACAAATGGCGGCTTTTTATGAATCGTAAAATAGGTGTCTCCCTTGTCCGGAGGGAATAATTTATTACTTGGATTACTGTCACAGTATATTTGGAAGTTTTAATATGATGACAACAACAGTAGAAGCAATCGCAGCGATTGATGACAAATTATCTAAGCGGTTTTTAGAACTCGACCCAGCAGGTTACTTCATTATCTACTTAGATCAACAACCAGGATTAATTTGTGCGAAACATTTTACTAATGAAGTTAATGAGCAAGGATTAGCTGTAGACCCAGAAACGGGAAAGCCTATTCCTGCAACCGTTAAAGTCGAACGACAAGCAACTGCGTTGTTTACAGGAAGAAGTGCTAAAGAAATTTGCATTCAACTATTTGAGGAAACAAAACCTTGTCCAGTGAGTCGGTATGACCATGCGGCTTATTTAGGACGTGAATTTGTACGAGCAGAGTTGGCATTGGTGACAGGAAAAGAATATATACAGGATTAAGTTAGTAAGAACTAATTGCAAATTGAAAGAGTGAAAAATTTACAGCAGGCTGCAATACTGCAAGGGATAGCTTTTTATAACATAATTAATCCCCCCTAGCCCACCGCGTGGAAGCTACTGTGTACACACAAGTCTCTAAAAGTCACCTTTGTTCTCTTTCTTTCCGTCTTTGCGCTCTTTGCGGTTAATTCTTTAACGAACCGCAAAGTACGCTGCATTTCGCGAAGGGAAGGAATGTAAGAATGATAAAAAGATGTGTGTACACGGTAGCCGATTTTTTATCATTAAAACTCAACTCAAAAAATGAATTGCTTAGATAATTAAATGCCAAAACTTAAACTACCGTAGTAAAAGACACTCAAAAATTCAAGACAATGAAAAGTTTATTGCTTGGCATCACGATTCTACTTATTCTCTTGGGGATCACTGCTTAAAAATCATCCCAACCTTCAATACTTGAGGACATAACATAACTGGTCACACTTGCTTCAAAAAAGTTTGCTTTTGTGTTAGCTTCTTTTTTGGTGTCAGAGAAACGTTCTAAGTGAGCGTAGGGGCTTTTTTTGTAGATAGCTTCTGGAAATAATGCGTCTAATCCTATTGCTTTTAAGCGAGTATTTGCTAGATATTTTGTGTACTGTTCTGTACTTGTTGCTGTAATACCCAAAATATCATCTCCGACGATATGTGTTGTCCACTTGTATTCATGCTCAACTGCAAGTGCAAACATTTCATAGATTTGTTCGTGACTATGGGGAAAAACTTCCATTGCTTCGGGAATTAATTTTTGGTATAGCCGTACATGAGAAAGTTCATCTCGGTTAATCATTCTAAATATATCGGCACTCCCTGACATGAGCATTCTTGATGAAAGATTGTAGAAAAATATAAATCCGTTGTAGAAATACAGTCCTTCCAACAAGTAATCGGCTAACAGTGATATAAAATAATTCTCTGGTGTGGGATTATTGACATACTTTTGGTATAGTCCGGCAATAAATTCGCATCTTTCTTTGAGAACGTAATCACTTCGCCAATATTCATAAACTTGTGTACGGCGCCCACTCGGAATCACCGTTTCAATTATATATTGATAAGATTGATTATGCATTGCCTCTTGCGAAATTTGCTCTGCTATGCATAATGCAATTTCCGGCGCCGTAATGCTGTTTTTGAGATGAGGCAAATTACAAGTTTGTACTGAATCAAGAAACGTCAAGTAACTAAGAATACCATCAAACGCGCGTTGTTCTTCAGGGGTGAGATTAACGTAATCTGTTACATCCTGAGTAATGTCTATTTTTTCGGGCACCCAAAAATTTTCGCGCATTTGACGGTAGAGAGATACAGCCCACGAATAGCGAACATCATTTAATTGCATTAGGTTCGTAGTTTCCCCAAACCATATTAAACGATTTCCTGTATCGTCACTCCCGTTCGGATTGAAAACAGGATTTATTGGCATTAATGATTGTTTTATTTGGTACATTTTAATTTAATTTTGATTAGTTTGCACAAGCAGTACATTGCTCATTGGATTCTTTGAAACTATCTTTCTGTACGGTGCGAATATAATAGATTGCTTTACAATCTAATTTCCAAGCCAGCATTATAGTTTCAAAAATATCAACAGCCGTGAGACAGCGTTCAGGTTCATCAGGGAAATAAACTCCAGCGTTGAGGTTAAACAATAATTCCATCGAAATTCCAGTATCAATCCACTGTTGTATTGTGGAGATTGCACGCACGACTTTTTTCTGTAAGAGTGTTTTATTTTCGACGTAGAACCAAAATTTATCACGTATATAAGGTGGTGCGATGGGTACTGAACCTTTTGCCCACTTTTCGTAGAAGAATTTGCTGTAAATGGGTAAGACGCTGGCAGTACAACCTTGAACTAATGACGAAGATGTGTTAGGCGCAATTGCTGTAATATGTGAATTACGAATGCCATGTTGTTGAATTTCCTGACTTAGTTTTAAAAAACGTTCTGGTTTACTTGCGTGTTGCAAAAACCATTCCACTGGTTTTGCTCCGAGTAAATTTCCTTTGCTCCATTCACTAAGAGCAAAAGCAGGATAGGCGCCTCGTTCATTAGCTAGTTGCATCGATGTTGCGGTGCAATAATAAGCAATATCTTCAAATAAATCACTAATTTCTTGAAGATGAGTATAAGTAAGATGACGCTTTGCTAACCAATCAGCTAATCCCATACAGCCTACCCCAATTGTGCGGTATTTTGCGTTGTGGGTGGCACTTGCTGCAAAGGGTGGTGAGGTTAATTCAATTGTATTATCTAATATACGTACTGCAATTTCACAAATATCTGCCCGCTGTTTATCTTCTAAATTTGCAAGATTAATACTCAAGAGGTTACACGTATGACTTTCTTCGCCAGGTTTTACATTTGACCACGATTCTTGACATAAGTTACCACTAGGTATGTATCCCTCATGCTTGTTAGGATTAGCTCGATTAACAGTATCTTTGAACCACAGGTAAGGCATCCCAGTTTCTAATTGGGTTCGCATTATCTGTTTAAGTAAAAGGCGAGCATTTACCTTTTGATAAAGTGTAATAGATTTATCTAAACAGGCTTCAATTTGATGATAAGCGTTTTCAAATTCTTCACCCCATAATTGCGCTAGTTCAATACCTAAACTCATTCGCACCTCATAAGGGTCAACTAAAGTCCATGTTGTATTCGCTGCGACTCGACGCATAAATTCATCACTAACAACCAATTGCGGAAACACGTCATAAGCTTTGCGTCGTTGATCACCATTCTCGGTTTGCATTTCTAAAAATTCGAGTAAGTCCAAATGCCAAATATCCAGACTCACGGTTACAGCACCTGCTCTGCGTCCACCTTGATTGACTGCAATTGCTGTATCATTTAGCAATTTAATCCAAGGAACTACACCACCAGATGCGTTCTTTTTCCCCATCACCCAACTGCCCGTACCTCTAACACGAGATATATTTACTCCCACACCTCCGCCATTTTTGGAAATGCGAGCGACATCATGAATGGCGCCAAAGATGCTTTCCAAATTATCATCCATTGCTGTAATAAAACAACTGGAAAGCGTTCCATTTTCGACTCGCAAATTTGCCAGAATCGGAGTTGCTAAAGATATTTGACGACGCGCGATTGCTTCATAAAATCTACGTGCCTTATCTAATCGATTCTCTGACTCTACTGAGGCAATTAAAAGCGCGCATGTCAAAAATGCTTCTTGGGGTAACTCATCTGTAAGGAGATATCGCTTCGTCAGTAATACTGCTCCTGCATAATCATAATCGACATCCCATTCAGGATTAATCCAACTGTTAGCAATCTCTAATTCCTCACGAGTATAAATTAAGATGTCACGCGAGTATTGCCCTGACAAAACTTTTGTTTGTACAGTGCGAGCATAATGTCCGTATTGATAACCACGACTAACTTTAGTGTCTTTCCACAAACTCCAAATATGTAATCTTCCTGCCACATAGCGCCAGTCTGGTTCTTCTGGACTACATAAATCTAAAGCACAGCGAATCAAATTATCTTGAATTTCGCGCGTGGTAATTCCTGGACGCAATCGAGTTGTAAGACTAGCTTCTAAAGCAATCGGGTTGGCGTGTATTCCTTGAGTTGCCCAGTTAACGACTTTGCGAATTTTACTAATTTCTAACGGTGTCGTCGAACCATTACGACGAACAACATAAATATCTGTTGTGGAATTTTCACGGAGAGATGATGGAGCTTGCATACAATATATATCGATGAACTTTTATAAATAATTGTGGCAATAATAGATTATTTCGCGAGGTTGCCTTGATTAATGACGAATGTCAGTATAGACCGACGATTGATTTTTACGCAAGCAGTTCATATTTGTGTTATATTTGAGGGTGTCTCGGTTCTAGTGGGTAACAGCCACTAGAGGTAACGGGGAAAGTCCGGTGTAAATCCGGCGCTGTCCCGCAGCTGTGTTCGAGCTTTTTAGTCTCGTTAGTCAGAATGCCCGCCGAAGTTGATTTATACATTTTTTCATCTGCGAGGTACAGATAGTTAATATTATGAGCATTTCTCAAGCGATTAGGTCTTGTATTTCTACGGCGCCGCATATTAGAACGCTACAAATGGCGGCTTTTCACGAATTGTAGGATGGGTGTCCTGCCTGTCCAGTAAAGAGTGAAAAATTTACAGATTTTAAAACAATGAACGAAAAGCAGCATACCTTATTCGTTTGCACTACCTGTGCCAGCGTATGGAAAGACGGCAAACGAGTTGGTTCTAGTGGTGGTCAAAAACTAGTTACCCAGTTGAAAGAACTTGCATTCAATTGGGAATTAAAGAATAAGTTTACCATTCAAGAAGTTGAATGCATGAGCGCTTGTAACCGTTCCTGTGTTGTTGCCTTTACAGGGTCTGGAAAAATTACCTATCTTTTTGGTGACTTAACAGCAGAGAACAGTACGGAAGCTATATTGGAATGCGCTAGTCAATACTACGCAAAATCGGATGGTTCATTGCCTTGGTCGGAACGTCCCGAATCTTTGAACAAAGGCATTTTAGCAAAAATTCCACCAACAAATAAGTGGGCACGATTAAACGTAACTTGTTGTTAATTTACGTTTGAGTCATATCCTAAACATAAATATTCAAGGACACAGTAAATAATGAGAATTCAAAGCGCAACATTAGGGTATCCTCGCATTGGTAAAAACCGAGAAGTAAAAAAAGCATTAGAAGCATTTTGGAGCGGCAATTGCGAATCGGAAGCATTGTTACAAATTGTTAGAGAAACTGAAGAATCTAACTGGAAAACGCAACTTGAAGCAGGAATTGAGCGAATTGGTGTTGGAGATACAACTCTCTACGACCATGTACTCGATTGGTCTTTCCGTCTTGGTTTAATTCCGAAAAGATTTCAGCAGTACAATGGGTTAGAGCGCTACTTTGCAATGGCAAGGGGCAAAGAAGGAGTTCCTGCTTTAGAAATAACAAAATGGTTTGATACTAACTACCATTACCTTGTTCCCGAAATTGCTTCAGAGATTTTACCTGCAGATTTTAGTGATTTTTTAGAACGAATTAGTCGTGCCCAAACAATATTAGGTAAACGAGTAACTCCTATTTTACTTGGCGCCTGTACTTTACTGCGTTTAAGTAAAGTAGAATTAAATATCGAGCAGGTAATATCTCAGTTAATTCCACTTTATATTAACTTACTCACCAAGTTAAAAAACTTGGGAGTGGAAGAAGTGCAAATTCATGAACCTGCGCTGGTTTTAGGTGACGCTCATTCCTGGAAAGAGCATTTTCAAACTTTATATAGCTCATTGAGTTCAGTCGGAATACCTTTACACCTAGTTACTTATTTTGATGATTTAGGTGAAACTTACCCTTGGGTAATGGAATTACCTGTCACTGCAATTAGTTTAGATTTCACGCGCGGACGCAATTTAGAGTTACTCAAAGCTTATGGTTTTCCAGAAAATAAGCGTTTGGGAGTAGGGATTGTAGATGCAAGAAATATTTGGCAAATTCGTCCAGAAAAAGTTATTCCTATATTATCGGAAATTGGCAATTTCAATATAACCTCTTTAGATATTCAGCCATCTGCTTCGTTGCAGTTTGTTCCTTATGACTCAGCGCGCGAAAAACATCTTCCAGAACAATTACGTAATGTATTAAGTTTTGCAGAGCAGAAGCTCAAAGAAGTGGTATTTTTAGCTCAGACAGTGAAAGGAGAAAACACTGAAATAGAGCAAAAATCTTTATCATCTAACTGGAACAAATTCGAGCAATTTAGTCCAGCTAACCAGTCAGTTCAAGAAAGACTAAAATCTCTAAAGTCTGGCGATTTTCAACGCTCCTTATCTTATGGGTTGCGTCTCGATTCTCAAATTACCCTTCCCTTATTTCCTACAACTACAATTGGTTCTTTTCCTCAAACTCCTGAAGTTCGTCAATTGCGGGTGCGCTATAAACGGGGTGAATTAAGTCAAGAAGAATACCAAGCTGCTATTGATGTCCAAATTGCCGAGAGTATTAAGTTACAAGAAGAATTAGAATTAGATGTTTTAGTTCATGGTGAATTTGAACGTACCGATATGGTGGAGTTTTTTGGACAACAGTTATCGGGTTTTGCGTTCACCGAAAACGGTTGGGTGCAAAGCTATGGTAGTCGTTACGTTCGTCCACCAATTATTTATGGTGATGTAATTCGTACTCTTCCAATGACGGTGCGTGAGTTTAAAGTTGCTCAGTCATTAACCGAAAAACCTGTGAAAGGAATGTTAACTGCTCCTGTCACTATATTAAATTGGTCTTATCCTCGGACTGATATTGCTAGGTCAGAACAAGCTTTCCAAATTGCTTTGGCATTACGGGATGAGGTAGCAGATTTAGAAGCTGCTGGTGCAAAAGTAATTCAAGTTGATGAACCCGCATTACGTGAAGGTTTACCCCTGAAACCCCAACGTTGGAGTGAGTATCTTTCTTGGGCAACAGATGCATTTCGTTTAGCAACAGCAGTAGCTCAACCTCAAACTCAAATTCATACCCACATGTGCTATTGCGAATTTGGCGACATTATTAAGGATATTGAACGGTTAGATGCTGATGTTATTTCGATTGAAAACAGTCGTAGTAGCAATCAAACTTTAAGAGAAATAACAGAGGGTGGTTATTCGCATCAAGTTGGGAATGGAGTTTACGATATCCATAGTCCTGTTGTTCCCACAACCGAGCAGATTTTACAGCAATTACAAACTGGAATTGCAAATTTACCTTTAAAGCAAATTTGGGTAAATCCAGATTGTGGTTTAAAAACTCGTCGCTGGGCAGAAGTAGTCCCTGCTTTAAAGAATATGGTCGAAGCTACTAAAATTCTGCGGTCAAAAGTTAATGTTACTGAAAAATAAAAACTAGTTGGTGAGGACAATTGTTAAACTTTACTAATTTGTTACTAATTGGCTACACCGCTTGGAAAGGTTTTCTAAAGTTAGGAAGAGGAGTTGTAATTTGTATTATTTATGATGTCAAACATAATACAACTAATTTATCTCACACTCCTTTTTTGACTGTTCATAGTAAATATCAACTTGCTGATGAAATAGTTAGTACTTATTTTCTAAGTAAAAAAGATGTAGAAGCTTATTTACAGGAGTGGGTAGTTCCACCAGAAACAATTACTACAATTTTGCAAGCGGTTGATAGCTACAATCCACAATTGGATATGATTTTGCTAACCAAAAATGATTTACACATCGAGGTTGATATTCTTCAAAAGTCTGTAGTGGTGCCTGTGGAATGCTATCAACAGGTAATGCAGCGATGGCATGAGTTTTCCAGTTATATTTCGTAACTAAAAATACATATTTGTGATATTGTCGAAGCAAAAAAGATGTGTTATACATGAATTTGCTCATGGAACTAGATACATATTTGGGAGGCACAAGAAAAAATATTTTTATCTCCCTGTCACGCTTCCTTTGTTTACAGCAGAAGGAAAAGTTCAAAATGGTCCCGCAGCCAAGCCACTGTCAACTTATAAAACTAAAATAGAAGAAAATAAAGTCTTAGTAAGACGAGCTTAGTTAAAATGCAGTAATATTCACTCTTCCTTAACTACAAATGCAAAAAACAGAGTCAAATCAAATTCCAAAATCAACTCGCTACCAAAATGCGGCAATTGATTATTATATAGGACTTACAAATTCCTCCTTCCTTCATTATGGATATTGGCATGAACTACCCGTTTCTGAAGACGAATTAACTATTAATAGTTTGCGTGTTGCTCAAGAAGCTTACTCTGTAAAGCTTTTGAATTTTATTCCACAGGGAACAAAAACAATATTGGATGTTGGTTGCGGGATTGGTGGTAACGCTAAATATTTATATGAGCGCAATTTGATTGTTGAGGGATTGGCGCCAGATGCACTGCAAGAAGAAAAATTTATTGAGAATACTCAGGGTAATGTACCTTTTCATCTAAGTAGATTTGAAGATTTTCAAACAACTAAGTCTTATGACTTTATTTTATTCAGTGAAAGTAGTCAATATATTGCTGTTGATGATTTAGCTCAAGGTGCAGCACGTTTACTGAGTAGTGGAGGCTATTTACTAATCGCGGATATGATGCGTTTAGATGCGGAATATAAAGAAGGAATTTTTTCTAACTGTCATGTAACCAAAGAGCTAAAAATAGCTTTAGAAAAAGTAGGATTTACTTTAATCAAAGCTGAGGATATTTCTCAATCTATTACACCCACTATTGATTTATGTGTAAATAATTTTCAGACATTTGGACTAACCACTGGAAAATATATTGCTGATGTTGTAAAAATTGCGATTCCTCCATTATACTCAATTTTGAATTGGGCATTTAAACGCTGGTTACAAAAACCTATTACTGACGGGTTAGCAGCGCGAAAGATTTTTGAAAAGCACCTCTGTTATGAAATTCAGCTTTGGCAATTATTAAGAAATTTTAAACAATAGGAGTTTAAATATCACATGAATTCAGATATAAATATTCAAGATTTCTAAATCAACGCACGCGAAAATAAAATTGCGATTATAAACGGAACTATTTTATGGGATACAGCTAATTCAGTTGTATTCCATTTTCTGATGTTTATGTAAATCTTATATTTTGTAATCCACATTAAATACTGTTATCTATCTTTCTTGACACTAAACATTTTAGTAGTTACTATGTGATTCAATCCGGATTCTACACACTTATACAGAAAATTTCTGTAACTAAATTCAACACTATTCCTTACCATATGAAACTACGTCCGTTACTACTTGGTGTTACTAGTACCCTTTTACTTTCATCCCCAGTTCTAGCGAATCCTAATACAAATCAACCTAACTTACCCGATGATTGGGATAATAACTCATCAAATTTAAAGCTACCAGAAATTAAGTTTATTCCTCCATTTTATCTCCGTAATTCAGTTGGGACAACAGGTAGTCCTAAATACACAGGTGTAGTTACTCTTGGGCATGAAATATCGGAACTACAAACTCTAATTAAATCATTAATGGCTAAGTACAGATTTCTTACCCCAGGAATCTTTTTTATGGACTTGCAAACAGGAGACTATATAGATATTAATGGTGCAAAAGCTTTCTCCGCAGCTAGCACTATTAAGTATCCAATTTTGATTGCTTTATTTCAAGAAATTGATGCAGGAAGAGTGAAGTTAGATGAAACTTTGGTAATGCGGCGCACTGTGATGGTCGGTGGTTCAGGAAACATGCAGTATGAACATGCAGGAAAAAAATATAGTCTCTTGGAAACTGCTACTCAAATGATGACAGTTAGCGATAATACCGCTACAAATATGATTATTGACCGCTTGGGAGGTATTGCCAAATTAAATCAAAAATTTCGTAGTTGGGGGTTGCAAAGCACTATAATGCGAAATCGCTTAGGAGATTTTAGCGGCACGAATAAAACTAGTGCCAAAGACTTGGTAAGATTATCAGCTTTAATGGCAAGTAATCAGTTACTTTCAGAAGCAAGTCAATCTCAAGTTACACAAATTATGTATGGTTGTCACAATCGAACTTTATTGCCATCCGGTTTAGGTTCTGGAGCAAAAATAGCTCATAA
This sequence comes from Calothrix sp. NIES-4105, assembly GCF_002368415.1. Classification (GTDB taxonomy): domain Bacteria; phylum Cyanobacteriota; class Cyanobacteriia; order Cyanobacteriales; family Nostocaceae; genus Dulcicalothrix. Next base: position 162,437 of record NZ_AP018291.1, on the reverse strand, counting down.
AACAGGTACGCTACGCTTTGTATTAGGTGATGCGGGCATTATTGAAACTTTATCAGGTAAACGTTACTTAGCAGGAATTTTCGTACATAGACCGGATAACGATAATAGAGCAAGAGACTTTATTCGTCAAGTTTCTCAAGTGGTATATGGTTACTTTGATAGACCACAAGTAAGTAATTTACCTTAAGATTATTTCTAATTATTAACAATTCGCACATCCTCACACTAATGACAAGTTTCATGTTAAAACACACATCATTTTTATTTAGCTTTATTTTGATTGTCAGCCTTGCTACAAATACATTTACTCCTAGAGCTACTGCCCAAGTTATAGTACCACAGCGCCCGAATAATTCCGAACTAAAAAAATTACTTGACGAAGGACACAGACTCGTTGATGTAGGAGATTATAATGAAGCAATCTCTATTTATCAACAAGCTGCAACAATCCAGCCTAAAAATGCTTCCATTCATTCGGGAATTGGATTTGCATATACTAGACTAGGCAATTATCCAGCAGCATTAGAAGAATTTCGTCGCGCGGTTCAACTTGAGCCGAATAACAGTAATTATCAATATGCCTTGGGTTATATAAGCGGCTCTTTAAATGATTATCGCACAGCTCGGGAAGCTTATAGACGCGCGATTCAATCCAACCGTAATAATGTTGATGCTTATATAGGTTTAGCAACAATTTTATTACGTTTAGGAGAGAGAAGTAATGCAATGTGGGCATATGAAGAAGCCGCAAAAATTGACCCCAGAAATCCGCTAGTTTCTGAGTTTAAGAATAATATGCTGATACAACAAAGATAGACTTTAATCACCTATGTAAAAATTCATACTTAGGAAGATTTTTAGATTAATAATCCGGATATTTATGAGTGTTAACAAAAAATAGTATTATCAGTTGCTTACAACAAGTGATTGCCAAAACAACAGTAATATAATAAACCCAAACATGAATTTTTCATTTAGCAGAACTTCTACAGTAAACTCCCTCAAAATCAAGCAAATCAAGACATGGATTCATGAAGCTTTGCAACTTGATGAAGAAATCTCTATTTCCCTAAGCCAATTAAAGTGTACCGAGCCTGGTTGTCCACCTGTCGAGACAGTTATTATAGTTATGGCATCCACAGTGCAACAATACAAAATCCACAAACCAATCGAAGACATTCAGTACGTAGATATTTGTAACTTGCTAACTCCTGTAAGAGTGAGTTGATTTAAATCTTCTATTATTTAGATATGTAAACCCGTTCCTTTTAATTCTCATGCTTCATGCTTTATATGTTTGTAAATCCTGCTCTTTTTCACTCACCCAAAGGGAATATATGGGTGAGAGAAGTGGGAAGATTTTATTGAATCAGGTAAAAAGTTTAGCAGAGAAAGGCAGGAACGTGCCAAAACGGGATTCAGGGTACGCGCTCGGAATTTTGTTAAGTTTTTAAACCCTTATCGTAAAATCATTTCAGAGGACTAAAACTTGTCTTTTTTTGTTCTCAAAAGACGCAAATTATCCAGGCTGCTATTATGCCTGATAGTACGACAAACTAATACTGATTTCCAAACTTATCATTCTTAACCTTAAAAAGTCGCATTCCATTTGCGGTTACTAGTAGAGAGCTTCCGGTATCTGCCAAGACTGCAACTGCTAGCCCAACAATACCAAAAGTTCCTAACAATAAAAATAACCCTTTAGTAACGAGCGAAAACACAACGTTTTGTTTAATTACAGATACTGTACGACGACTTAATTCAACTGCATAAGGAAGTTTTCTTAAATCACTTCCCGCAAGTACCACATCAGCAGTTTCCAATGCTATATCAATCGTACCAAGTGCAAAACTAATATCGGCAGCAGCTAACGCAGGAGCATCATTTATACCATCACCAACCATTCCCACAACTCCGGTACGTCGTAGCTGTTGGATTTCATTTAATTTGTCTTGCGGTAGAAGTTCCGCGCGATACTCGTTAATTCCTACAGATTGAGCAATTTGTTGAGCTACTGCATTTCTGTCTCCTGTTAGCATCACCAAATTTTTTAGCCCAACTCGTTTCAGTTGTCGTAATGCTTCACTTGCTTCTAATCTTAGCCCGTCAGCCAATGCAATGGCACCTAAAAATTCCTTATCATTCCCTACTAATACAGGAGTTTGCCCAAGGGCTTCAATTTTAATTAACATAGATTCGGCTTCACCTGAAATTGGAATACCAACTTCTTTAAACAGACGACGGTTGCCGACTACATAAATTCGTTCTCCCAAGCTTGCCCAAATTCCCTGTCCTGTAAATGACTTAAAGTTATCGGGTGTCGCTAAATCCATCCCTTTATTTTTTGCTTCTGTTACTATTGCTTTTGCTAAAGGATGTTCAGATTGTACCTCTAACGATGCAGCAATTAATAGCACCATTTCCGCACTAATTTTATCAGTTTTATAAATTCCTTGTACAATTGGCAATCCCCGTGTAATTGTACCTGTTTTATCAAATGCAAGAGTCTGCAACCTTCCGGCTGTTTCAAGCGCATGACCACCTTTAAATAACACGCCGTTACGAGTTGCGGCGCCGATTGCACTTACAATAGAAACAGGAGTAGAAATTACTAACGAACACGGACAAGCAATTACTAACATTACCAACGCCCGATATACCCAAACATCTGAAGGTTGAGCAAATGCTAAGGGTGGAATAAAAGCAATGGCAAGTGCTATTAAAATCACAATCGGTGTATAAATTGCTGCAAATTTATCTACCCATTGTTGTGAAGGCGCCCGACTTTCCTGTGCCTCTTCAACTAAATGAATAATTTTTGCTACTGTAGTATCGCTTGCTGTATGGGTAACTTTTACTTCTAAAAATCCTGTTTGATTCATTGTTCCCGCATACACTGTATCACCAATCTCTTTATCTTCAGGTATTGATTCTCCAGTAATTGGCGATTGGTCAACGGCACTGCTACCAGAAACGACGACCCCATCTAATGCAATGCGCTGTCCCGGCCGAATTGTGATAACTTCGTTAATTTGAACGCTTTCAATATTGACTGTTTCTTCTCTACCATTACGTTTGACAGTCGCTGTTGGTGGCGTTAAATCCATTAGTGCGCGAATTGCGTTGCGGGTGCGACCAATACTAAAAAGTTGCAGTGTACTACCCAAGGAAAATAAAAACACCACTAAAGCTGCTTCAAACCAGTCTCCCAAAATAATGGCACCGATAACCGAAATACTCATGAGCAAATTCATGTCGGCACGCCGTAAACGTAATTCAAATAAACCTGCACGCACTACAGAATAACCAGCAACAATAATTCCAATGCTATAAAACGCACGTGCTATCCAAATTGGTAATGCTAGTTTTTGAGCAATCAAACCTAAAACTAATCCGACTCCCGCCAATATTACACTTTGCCCGCGACGGTTATGAAGAAAGAATTGCCAGTTTGTTGCATTTTGTTGTGTAGGTTTGGAATTTTTGTGAGGACGGTTGTGTTCGTGACGACTATGATGAGAATCGATATCAACAGATTGCTCAACTGTATAACCTAAATGCTTAATTCGCTCACAAATCGTTTCTTCCTGAATTAACTGCGGTTCGTAGGATAATTGTAGTCGTTCAGTGGCAAAGCTAACCGATACATCCAAAACACCCGCAAGTTGCTGCAAACCAGCTTCTACAGTTTTTGCACAACTTCCGCAGTCCATTCCATGAATCTTTGCACTAAAAGTTTTTGCCCCAACTACATTGACTCGATTATGTCCGTGGTCATGGTCGCAGCAAGCATCACTACGAGCATGTTCATGCTTCTGGTCATGAACATCAGAATGTACATCCTTATCAACTGTATTACTCTGCTCAACCGTAAAACCCAAAGCTTTAATCCGATTAAAAATAGCTTCTTGGCTAACTTTACCAGAGTCATAGGAAACCTTGACTTTTTCTGTAGCAAAGCTCACAGAAGTGGATGCTACTCCGTCCAATTGCTGTAAACCGACTTCTATAGTTTTCGCGCAGCTTCCGCAGTCCATGCCAGTGACTCGAAACTGTTGGGATTTAAGGGAAGGTGTTTGGCTCATGGGTTTTTGAAAATTTTGACATTTAGCTTCTTACTAGGACTTTAGCACAAAAGTTGAATAACTATTCAACTATTATAGTTATTCAGAAATTATAGTGATATAATATAGAGTAATAATCATTCTTTAAAACTAAGGCAAGTGGTAAAAAAAGCTGTTTCTAAGAAAAACGTAGATAAGTATCAAGACTCGGACGCCCCCCTTGAACGGTTACACTGTGATGAGCATTTAGTGCATCTCGATAGTGTACGTGCATCAATGCCAAAGCTTTTGCCCGTAGATAAAGCGCAACAGATGGCAGAAGTTTTTGCGGTGCTGGCAGACCCAAATCGCTTACGATTAGTCTCTGCGCTAGCTTCACAAGAGTTATGCGTTTGCAATTTGGCTGCACTAACAAAAATGAGCGAATCTGCGGTTTGTCATCAACTGCGTCTATTTAAAGTGATGCGTTTGGTTAAATACCGCCGTGAAGGAAGAAAAATTTATTATAGTTTAGAGGGTGGTACGATTTTTAATCTTTATAGCGTTTTGGCAGAAGAATTGAAGCTGTGTTAGGGGTTCTGGATGCCACAAACGCTCCCAAGCTTCAACAGTAATGCTGATGGCAGCCACTACAATTAAGGCACCTTCCGCACCACTAGAAAAGTATTCTGCTTTGAAATGCCCAAATGCATGTTCAGCATCGGCTGGTTTGACAGAATAAGTTAATGCCCACAAGGCAACAAATGCTGCCACGAGATTTACAATTGATTCAATCGCATCTGATAGTAGCCCCACTGACCCCGTTAGCTGGTATCCTCCAAACTTTAGGACAATGGTGACGACTGCTGCTGCAATCGACAGAAAAGCATAGGAGCGGGCTGTTCGACTACTCCAGACGGATGAACGCAACTGTAATTCCGAGCTAACAGTACCAAATTCTACAATACTTTGTCATCAGCCCTGAGACTTCTACTTATTCTTTCCTGCATGTTATCAAAATGGTGGAATTCTCAATGTTTATCGTGTTTTAGCAGAGGATTTTAAAAACCCGTAGTGTAACAACACGCTTAAGAAGGAAGTTCGACAGCTTGTCTTTTGACGTAAATATTTACTTGATGGCAATGTAACGAAAAAACTTATGTTTAGATTACTAACACTCGGTAAAACTTTAAGTTGCGGGCTTGCCGTTACTGTACTTGCAACTCCTGCTATTGCTCACAACATCTAAGGGACTTCCAAAAATTTAATTCTCCCAGATGTGGAATTGGCATCCCTGCCCGTTCCGAACGTGGGCGGGCGGGGACGCCCGCTCCGCTAGAAAATTTTGGGTGTTTTTTTATTTGGAAGTCCCTAAGTGCGGGAGATATTGCTGGTACTTGGCATGTTGAACCGAATCACAGCCCTAAAGCTTCGGAAAATGCGCGCGTGTGGGTTGCGTTGACTCGCAAGGGAGGAAAAATTCTGCCACTTACCGAAGCGAATTGTCAAATGGCGGTTTACTCGCAACCTCGTAAAGGTAACGATTTACCAGTTTTACAGCCAACGGTTCAAGCGATTAATGCTGAAAAATATCAAGGAATTCCCGGTGCGGATGTTGTTTTTCCAAAAACTGGTTTGTATCAACTTGAGTTAGGTTGTCAGCCAAAAACTGAAGGTGATTTCCGTGCGTTTCAGTTAAAATATGATGTGACTGTCGCAGCAGGCGCCGATATAAAAACACCTCAACCGGAGAAAGTTTCAGATAGTCAAACTAAGATTGATATCTTACAAACCCAAGAAAAGCAAAGTTGGAATATCCCAATGTTGACATTAGCAGGATTATTTGTATTGGGGATTGTAGGGATAATCGCACGAACTGTTGTTAAACGACAAAATTAATTAAAAATTATCAATGAACAACAAGTTATATTGAATTTCGCCTACTCATTTATGTAACCATTGCAAACGATTAGTGTATGCGATCTGGTCTATTTGAATCTTCATTTTGTTTTTGTCGCTGTTCGCTACGGCCTTTATAAAGCCCTATTACATAGCCAATCACACCAGCGCCTAATCCAGCTTGTACAGCAAACAGTAAACTTTCTACTTCCCCACTTGGTAATTCAACTAATGATTTGAACCAAGGTTTATACTGTGGATGCAGTTCTGTAATTGCTTTTTCTGCTTTATCATCAGAACCACCAAATTCACCTTTCACAAATATTAGCGGTGCAACTGCTAATACAATTACTCCTAATACTAACAGCCAATTATTCGATTTTTTATTTGACATATACTTTTGCTCCTTTCATTGACTAACTAATTTATATATACTTTAATCTGCTTTTATCAAATTCAGCATTTGTAACTCTTAACGCTGTTAAGCGATAAGTCCAAAAAGCAACGATCTCCATTAGAAATGCATTCACTCCTAGTGTTGTAAAACCACCATAAGCTAAAAGCAAAGCTGGAAACAGAATACTAAAGTACTAAAATTGGTTAGAGTAATTTAGCACGTATAAAAATATATTATAGAAATAGATTATGAAAAGAAAATGAAAAAGGTGCCGATATAACCCAATGACTCATTCTAAAAATAGACCTAGCCTTCCGGAAGTACACCGCAGCATTGAAATTCCTAACAATAAAGGGTTTTGGCGCAAGCTGCTAGCGTATGCAGGACCAGGATACCTGGTATCAGTTGGGTATATGGATCCTGGAAACTGGGCAACGGATATTGCTGGTGGGTCAAAATTTGGTTACACTTTGCTGTCAGTGATTTTGCTATCTAATTTAATGGCGATACTGCTGCAATCGTTATGCGTGCGGTTAGGTGTAGCAACGGGGAAAGATTTAGCACAAGCTTGTCGAGACTATTTTAGTAAGAAGGTAAGTTTTTGTTTGTGGGTGCTGTGCGAGATTGCAATTGCTGCATGTGACTTAGCGGAGTTGCTAGGAAGTGCTATAGCTTTACAACTTCTCTTTAACATTCCTCTAATTTGGGGGGTATGTATTACAGCCGCAGATGTACTAATTTTATTACTGTTGCAGGGTAAAGGCTTTCGCTATACTGAAGGTTTGGTAATTTTGCTAGTTGCGACTGTAGGGATTTGCTTCACAGCAGAAATTTTATTTTCTCGACCAGATTTAGGCGGGATTTTACAAGGATATATACCCAAACCAGAGATTTTGAAGAACCCTGAAATGCTATACATTGCCATTGGTATTTTAGGCGCCACGGTAATGCCGCACAACCTATATTTACATTCTTCCATAGTACAGACGCGCGATTGGCAGCCAACTCCTGAAAAACGCTGGGAAGCAATCAAATTTAGTACAATTGATTCAACTGTGGCTTTGTCTTTGGCACTTTTGATTAATTCAGCAATACTAATTGTTTCAGCAGCAACGTTCCATTTCTCTGGAAATCAAAACGTGGCAGAAATTCAAGACGCATATAAATTACTTTCACCGTTATTAGGTGTTAGTGCAGCTAGCGCAATTTTTGGTGTTGCGCTACTTGCTTCGGGGCAAAGTTCAACTTTAACTGCTACTTTAGCCTTTGTCAAATTGTAATGGAAGGATTTTTACAATTTCGCCTCCCGTCTTGGCTACGTCGTTTAGTAACCCGTCTGCTTGCGATAATTCCGGCATTAATTGCAATTATTTTCTTTGGAGAAAAAAGCACTAGTAATTTAATAGTTTTTAGTCAAGTAGTTCTGAGTTTACAGTTACCATTCGCAGTCATTCCATTAGTAATGTTTACTAGTAAGCGTAGCTTAATGGGTGAATTTGTAAATCCGCTTTGGTTAAAATTTATTTCAGTATTAGTAGCAATTGTAATTGTATGCTTGAATATGTGGTGAAGAAAGCAAAGTATATTATCTGTCTAAATTATAATCTTGCTGATTTGAAGGGTTTAAAATAGAGGTAATGGGGAACAGTTCCGTGCAATTGTGCCTCAAAATGCTCATCACGGAGAAAGGCGCCATGAACTATATTAAGCAAATCGTCGCAATTTTAGGAATCAGTAGCGTGTTATGTGCAATACCCGCAGTTGGTTTTGCACAAGCACCAAAACAGCCTGTAGAAAGAACAAATTTTCAACAATCGTACAATCAAGGCGTGCAAAAGCTTGCTCAAGGTAACTTCTCAGGCGCCATCGGGGATTTTGATAAAGTAGTACAGTTAAAACCAGAATATTCAGAAGCATATTGTCTACGAGGACAAGCAAAAGCACAACTTGGCGACTTCCAAGCTGCCCTAGCTGACTATAGTCGTGCCGTAAAGCTGAGTCCCGGACATCTTGATGCATATAATGTTAGGGGAACATTATATGCTGAACTTGGAAATGTAAATGCGGCTGTTGCGGATTTTAACCAAACCATCAAAATAAATCCTAAGTTTGTAGATGGTTACTACAACTTGGGACTTCTAAGCTTAAGACTTGGGAATCATAAACAAGCTTTAGCAAAATTTAACCAAGCGTTAGCAATTAATCCTAGATTAGCTGATGCTTACGGCAACCGGGGACTCACACGATATGCTTTGGGAGATACCAAAAGCGCTATTGGAGATTTAGAAAAAGCGGCAAGTCTTTTTCAGGAACAAGGAAATGCTCAAGCTTACCAGCAAACAGAAACTTTACTTCAGCAAATTAAAAGGTAATTTGAAGGTGTATTAACAATTCGTAATTTGCTAAAGAGCGGGAAAACTACGTTTACGCATATGTAACTAGTGAGAGTGAGTAACAGGATGACTCACTCTCTTTTTCATAAACTGTATTATTGAGTAATAATCGAGAAACTTTTCTGATGCTTGCAATGTCAGAGCGAATATTCTGTTAACTATTGCCTTGACCTTGATGAGGTAATTGAATACCCTAAACTGTCAAGCTTGTTTTTTAAGGAAAGCTATGAACAAGAAACTCATTCTCACGCTGCTATCAACTTCGACAATTTTTACTTCACTAATGTCAACGCTGGCAATTGTTAACCCTGCTCACGCATCGCAACAGCGACTAATTCGCACGCAAGATAATAGAACCTGCATAACTAACCCTCACGGTCATCATAATTTTATATGCATCCGTGACTCCGAGAGAGTCGCAGGCGCCAAACCAGTAAGGTCGCAGACTATTACTACAGGACAATCTGATGTAAATGTGGTAGCACTCAACTTTACTGATGAAGAAAGCGATGCTGCAATTCAGTTATTTGGTTGTGATTGCCCTTATTGCATAAATTCTTTGCGTCAACTAAAGGGTACTGGAAACTTGGTATATTAATATTCACAAGAATTATCTTATAAGTATAAATGCTGCCTATTACTTTTAAAGCAAAGTAGATTTAGGCAGCATTTATATATAGAAATTACTTGAATCGAATTTTAGGATTGTTTATCTTAAATGTTAAAAACACAAAGTGAAAACAGCGAATGCTTTAAAAATTTCATCTGAATTTCATCTGAGTCTGTCATCTTAGAAAATGTTGCTCCTTAACTTTTATGGCTCATTCGCATAACCACGGTCATCACCATAGACACAACCACGGTTCCGTAAATTACAATCGTGCGTTTATTGTTAGTATTGCTCTCAATACAGGCTTTGTAATCTACGGAGTTATTACCAATTCTCTCGCCCTTCTTGCTGACGCAGGTCATAATTTGAGTAATGTACTGGGTTTGCTGCTAGCTTGGGGCGCCAGTATTGTCGCACGTCGTGGTCCAACACCACTTAAGCTGACAATATTTTAATTTTTGTTAACTAAGCCAAAATTTCATCCTAATTTCATCGTTGCTTGTCAAACTTGTTAATTAAAGCTTCACAAATACAAAAGTGAACATTGTAGTTAATTGGTATAGATTATCATCTGTAAATTCCCTAAAAACTAATATGAAAAAATTATTGATTTATGCTAGTGTTTTATGCGCTATCTCCGCTACGCTTATCATTACCTCTAGACCTGCCAGTGCAAGTGATGATAACGGTACGCTTCCTCATGTTGATGGTAATTATCAATTTCCCCAAACAAAATGGAGCAATGTCAGGCATACCTTAAGAATACATATTCCTAAAAATAGTCAAAGTGTATCTCAAATTAGTATTATAGTCCCAAAAACTGTTAGGTGGAGTAATAAGGTTAATGATATTACCGTTACTCCAAATAATGGGCAAAAGTTAAATGCAAACATTTCTATAAATGAAAAGACTATAATACTAGCATTTAACGAACCAGTATCTTCTAATAGCAAGTTAGAAATTAATATCAAGAATGTTAAACAGCCTCTTCACGGCAATGGTCCTATTTACCGTTTATTTGTTAAGTCTATTAATAGTAGTGTAGATATGCCAATAGGTATGGCAAGATTTCGCGTTAATAGTAACTAGGATTATTACTACTAAATAACTAACTTTTTTTTTATATCTTCTATTAAAGTTAGAATAAATTATCTACTAACTTACTGCGAAGTTATCTTTTGTTAGTTTGTGATCCAAACTACCGCAGTCAGAGGTTGTTTGAAAAGTGTCTTTGAGTGTCATGAGTCCCGCAGTGAAGCATCTGGTGTATATGTTGAAACCCTAGATTCTAGCCTGCGGCAAATGCTCCGCATTACGTTCCGCTACGCTCCACTCGCTTGGGACAATTTATACTTTGTTTGACTTTTCAAACATCCTCTCAAAGCTACCGTGCAATCCAAACTAAATTGCCCGTAGGGTTGACTCTCTACCTAGCTGGAGATTTTAAAATCTAATCAGGAAATCATAAATCGTAACTTATGCAATCTAATCTCAAAAATAAATTCTTCGCATTTAGTTTAGTGGCTATGACAACTCTCGCTCTTTGTGCCCTAGCTGCATGTTCCACAACTACATCCCAAAACCAGGTTCAATCGGATAATTCCACGGCAACCGAAGCTACCGACAAGCAGATGGCTCAAGGTGGCATGAATCATGATGGTATGAATCATGGTGGGATGAACCATAACATGTCAATGGATTTAGGTCCAGCCGATAAAAACTACGATTTGCGGTTTATCGACTCGATGATTCCGCACCATGAAGGCGCCGTAACGATGGCGAAACAAGCACTGGAAAAATCCAAGCGTCCAGAAATTAAAAAGCTAGCAAACGAAATTATTAAGGCTCAAAATAAAGAAATTGCCGAATTGAAGCAATGGCGCCAAGCTTGGTATCCCAAAGCTGGGAGTAAACCAGTAGCTTATGATGCACAACAGAAGAAAACTGTGGACATGCCATCTGACCAAATGCAAATGATGATGATGAACATGGACTTGGGTGCTGCGGATAACGAGTTTGACTTACGCTTTATTAACGCCATGATTCCTCACCACGAAGGCGCCTTAACAATGGCGAAAGATGCAACAAGTAAGTCAAAGCGTTCACAAATTAAGAAACTGGCTCAAGATATTATTTCCTCACAGGAAGCAGAAATTAACCAGATGAAGCAGTGGCGCCAAGCTTGGTACAAGCAGCAGTAGCTTTAATTCTACATAGGTTGTTGGACGCGGTTATGCTATAGCCAAAGTCCAATAGCCATATTAATCTCAGCTATTCCAGTATAGTAAAATAAGCATAGAATCGAGAGCAATACGCACGCAGTACTAGTTAGCTGTTATGAAGGGTGCCTTTCTAACTTCTGGAATGTTTTTGAGATCAAATTTGCAAACTGGAGAAAAAATGAAGTGTATTCTGACTGCACTGACTATCACTCCGACTATAGTTGTTACATTACTCGTTTCTGAACAATATTTATTATTGCCATTTGGTGATTTTATTTTTTGGAAGTCCCATTAAACAATTAGTGTCCGGAAAGTGGAGAATTCTGAAAGTTACGAGTTCCTTTGTAACTAGATAAATCTGCAAGCTCCTGCAAGGTTTTCTCGCCTTGGTAGAACTTACCGTTAATTTCCCAAGTGGGAAAGCTTTGAATATTGGCAGCTTGGCAAAGGTCTGGACGACCGTTTTTGCCTTTAGGATCGCACTCAACGTAATTCAATTGACTAACCGCCTCTTTACCAAAGAGTTGCTTTTGGTTTTGACAGTGGGGACACCAGAAGGCTCCATACATTTTGGCTCCTACCTGCTTCAGATGCTGCACTAAAGCGATTTCAGCGGTGCCAGAGGTAGTCGTAATTGCATAACCCGTCTCTACTGAACCAGATTTGGTCGTGGCTGCGGGGTTATTGACATTAGCATAGACACCTACAGTACCAACTAGGGTGATTACTCCCACCATAATCATAGTGAAAAAGACTTGTCCTATGTCCTCCCAATTGCGACCTATTAGTGTTAGGACAAATAAACTGAGCGAGAAAACGGCAGAAGCGATGCAGTAAACACAAAGCGATTTGATTTTAAAAGCCATCAAATACATCAAATAGCCACTGAAAATCATCATTGCCGTCGCACCTACCAACAGCAGCAGCCAAGTCGAGTCCGTAAGCTTTGAGCGCAATTCGTTCTTAGTCTCAGGCTGAGTTAACCAAGGAGCCACTGCCATTACACCCATACTGGTGTAGGCTAAAAAACCGAATAGTGGCAGAGGCAAACCAAAAACTGTAGCATAGGGACTGGAAAGCACGCGATCGCAACCACTAACGGGACAGGCTGCCGAGCCTCCTGCGAGCTTAACTACAGTTAAATAGGCGGTGATCGCAGCACCCAAACTGGCAATTGCTGCGATCAGAAACCGAGACCAACGATAAATCCAGGGAACTGGACGTTTCCGTTTCATAAAAAAACTTGCAATCTTAATGTAAATAAACAAAATTGTTTCACGTAAAGCCCTAATGTATTGAAAATATTGAGTATGTTAGGATGTTCACGTAGTTAGCCCAAGTTAATCTAACTAATGAGGATTATCATGATTATCAATGCTTACAAGAGTAGGAGACATTGCTTCCTTGTTGTTATCCACATACACTTCAGTTTCAGTTTCATAAGTTATGCTTTCCCCACCAACCCCTACTGTTGCTAGGGTATGGCGCCTGCGACGACCTAATAATGAATTACTAGCTGCAAACGCAATCGCAGTAATTGCTGAACCACCACCAGCTGCTATTACCCATAAAGGTATCGGAAAATTATTCGCTTTAACCTCTGTTTTTTCTGCTTCTGAATGCCCTTCTTCTTCCTTGTGTTCCTCAGACTCTGCTTTTCCACCTCCACGTAATGACTGAGCGTAAAGTTGCGGCGCACGCTGGGTAACAATCATATCGCCGTCAAACAAACCTGCTTTAACCTCAACCATATCACCAGAAGTTTGCCCGAAAGTAACTTCTGTAGCTTGGAAAGCATTTCCATTTTGGACATAAACTACTTTCTTGCCATTTGCATCGACAACGGCAGAAGTAGGGATTGCCAATATAGGTGTAGCAGTTTTGTCCGTGAGTACCTCTAATTCGGCAAACATTCCAGGTTTAAGTTGCCCGCTAGTATTATTTATTTCGGCTTGCACGGGTACAACTCGTGTTTCACCTTGTACTACTGTTCCTATCTGTGTAATTTTGCCTTCAAAAGTAATGTTAGGTAACGAAGCAACTTTTACTCTTACTCGTTGACCATTTTTGATTTTATCTAAATCTTTTTCATAAATATTTGCCGTTGCAAATACTTGATCACCATTAATAATGGTCATTAATTTACCACCTGCGTCTTGCAATGACTGACCAAGGCTTACGGTACGTTCTGCAACTGTACCAGAAATAGGAGCATTTACTGTTACCAATCCTTTCGCATTGGCAGTAGTTCCAAGTTGTTGCAGCCTGGTGTTATAAGTAGTAGCACTAAGCTTTAACCGTGATTGTGCTACCTGAACATCTGATTGCGCGCGTTTGAGTTGCGCTTGTGCTTCCAAAACATCACGGCGGCTTTCTACTCTTTTTAATTGTGCTTGTACTTCGGCGACGCGCGATTGAGAATCACGTAATTCCCGCAAAGGTACATCAACTTCGGCTTTTTTAACTTCACTTTCAGCTTGAACTACATTTGGAAGGCTTTTTGCTCTTGCGAGTTCGGCTTTTGCCCTTTCGAGCTTGGCACTAGATTCCAACATCTGTCGTCTTGGCAGGGCGCCTTTTTCTACCAATTCTTTATCGCGGTCGTACTGTTCCTGAGCAACTGCGACTTCAGTCGAAGCTTGCGCTATTTCCGCATTTGCAATTTGTTGTTGACGTTTAAGGTTTTCTTGGGCGACTTTTAAGACACTACGTTGGTTGACTAAAGCCACGTCGCGATTATATTGTGCCCGTGCAGCTGCAAGTTGGGTTTTGGCTTGTGCGATTTCTGCATCAGATATTTTTTGCTGGCGGTCTAAATTTTCTTGGGCTAATCTTAAATCGGCTTGCGCCTTCTGTAAAGAACTTTGTGCATCTGCTTGTTTCTCTTGAGAACCAACCCGCAACTCGACCAATTCGGGAGAAGCAACAACAGCAACAGGCTGACCTTTTTTGACTTGAGTGCCTGGTTTGACGAGTAATTCTACTACCTTACTGGTTAACGGTGCAGTTACATCAACTCGCTGGTCGGGTAAAGTTTCAATTTGCCCCGTAGTTTTAATGCCAACATCAAGCTGCTGACGTTTTGCTGGCTCAACTTTAATTCCCAAGCGTTTAGCTATTTCCGCGTCTACCTGAACGGAACCACTTGTTTCACTGCCACCTTGAAATGAACTGGCTCCACTATGGTCATGTCCTGCACCCGCTAATGCTTTGGGAGAGGTGAGCAAAAAACTTACGGTTGCCGCGACAGGAGTGGTTAGTAGCAGTAGGCTAATAAATATACCAGAAACACGACGAATCCTAGAATGCGGTAGAAAAGATTGGGGCTTAAGCATTGGAGTTCAAGGGATTTGTATACTGTGTTTAAATTTTACTTTTAAGTATAAGTGTTTATTTACACTTGAATTGACTAGGCGCTTTTCGGTGCCTAAATACTAGTCTGGCATCAGTAGATGAAATTAGTATGAAATTTTGCTAGGTAATTGTCAGATATTTTGGATAACTGGGTTAACCCGTGTGCCCAAAATGAAAAAATTGTACGCACGATTAATTTTAGGACTTACGCATTGAGAGAACAGTAAAAAATGGCAGGTACTGTTTTCAAGGCTTATAGCTAGTTTTTTGACTAACAAAGACGATGCCCTAACCAATAAAGACGTAATTTCTAAAACGCTGAAACGACGTATTTACGTTGAAGCACAAGATGGTTAGCATGTACAGTGCGTAAGTCCTAAATTTTTACTCTTTTATCCTAAACTTTCAACTTTAAATTCTTCGACCACATCCATAACGCCAAAGTTAGCAAAAAACTTAACCCAACTACCCCAGCTAAAGGATTATCATTAACACCTGTTACCCAAACAGGAACCTTACCCGTGTACTCAATCAACTTACCAACATTAACAACATACCAACCCCAAACCAACCCAGCATGAATACCTATCGATAAACCCAAACGTCCCCGACACAGACGTTTTGCCCAAATGCAAATCAACGAAAGCAATAGTAAACCGAAAAATTGCGGTGAAGTGCGAATTATTTCTGCTATTGGTTTGAGAAAATGCAATATCGGAAAAATTAACGAAGTTGCCCAAAGCACAACACTAGGTATATAATCCCTTTCCAACTCATCGTATATCCAACCACGAAAAAATAAACCTTCAGCAAATGCAGTCCCAAAAGCTGTAGGTATCGCTTCCAAAATAAATCTTACCACCGACTGACTCGGCTTTTGCCATTCCAACCAACCTAATGAACCTTGAACCAAAAATAATAATTGAATGCTAATTAACCCTATTGCCAAACCCCGCAGTAACTCAAAAGCGAATTGCTTTGTAAATTCTAAACCCACATGTTGGTATATTTGGGGTTGATTGTGAACTAACTTACCCCAACGAGGTAGAAAAATAAAGAATGATATTGCTAGCATTCCCATTGTCAAAATAGTCATTAAGTTAGCATCATATATTAATAAATATATTGGAATAGCAATAGGCAACCATATCACCAGTAAGCATAAAAAAAAGACAATTATACGAATAGCTGCTGGACGTTGGGCTAAAAGGCTTAAGTTATTTTTCATACTTTATTTTCATATATATAATAGAGACTAGTAGTTATCGCGCCTACGATACCATCCGTGAAAAGCTAAAGGAAGGTGTATTCTGCAGGACTATAACGATAGGGAGGTTATTTCGGGCTGGGACTCAGCAAGTGTAGTTTAGTGTGGAAATGCCAATTTAAAAAAGTTTGCGGAAAGTATATTGAGTAGCTGATATTACATAATGACAGGTAATTATGAAATCAAGATGAAATACTAGTAGCTTTGAGAAAATTGAATTATTGGCAAGTATTTACTATGTCACAATTAAAGTATATAAGTACTAAAATGACTAGAAAAGCCCTGACGCAAACCTTCCCAAAATTAGCATGTTAATTTCCAATGTCTAGCTATGGATAGTTCAATCATTCGCAAAGCCTCAGCCACAATAATTTCATCCCAATTTCATCTCTATGTGAAAAACTGTAAAGTATGTAGTTAAGTTCCCTCTTGGAACAACCTCCAAGAGTGAAGCAGCTATGTTACTAACAGCGTGCCCCGCCAATTCCTGATATAAAACCACCGGGCGCGACTTTGTACCCCTACTAAAAGGAATCTCTGGGTAATGCGAATTTCTAGCCTTCAAACACGTAAAACTGCATCAATTAGTTTTTTTTCGCTTTTAGCACTAAATTTGCTGCTGTTGACTGCTCCCAAGGTCGTCTTAGCTGGGGCAGGACACGATCATAGTGGCGCCAGTTCTTTTCAAGGTGGTAGCGAAGCAAGCACATCTGTTAAAGTCGATGCTACAACTGCCCAACGTTTGGGAATTAAAACCGAACCAGTCAAACGCCAACCTTTGGCTATAGGCATAAAAACTACTGGACAAATTGAAACTTTACCTAGCCAGAAAGTTGAGGTCAATACCCCAATTCAAGGCGCCAAAGTCGTTGAGTTGTTAGTAGAACCAGGCGCCATTGTCAAAAAAGGACAGCCTGTTGCAGTTGTTACCAGTCCCGACTTGGTAGAACTGCGTGTTACTTCTCAAGAAAAACGCGCCGATGCTATAGCTTCATTACAACAGGCACAATCCGATTTGAGATTAGCTCAACAAAATTATCAAAGATTTTTACAGATAGCTAACGCGAATATTGCTCAAACACAGAGCCAAGTGGCGTTTGCTACTGAAAAATATAATAAAGACACGCAGCTTGCTAATGCTGGT
The DNA here is from genome assembly GCF_002368415.1 of Calothrix sp. NIES-4105. Taxonomy (GTDB): domain Bacteria; phylum Cyanobacteriota; class Cyanobacteriia; order Cyanobacteriales; family Nostocaceae; genus Dulcicalothrix. The sequence continues at coordinate 145,108 of NZ_AP018291.1, read as the reverse complement.
GCCTTACCACGTCGAAATGCTCTTGAATCTCAAACTCAGTTAGCAGAAGCGCGTGCTAAATTAACCGATGCTCAAAGCAAACGCGATGTTATTGAAGCCGAAGCACAAATGAGACGAGCGCAATCGGCGGTGCAAGTAGCACAAGAACGTATACGCCTCAGTGATAGTACTTACAATACGAGGCTACAACAAATTGGCAACCTTCCCAATTCAAAAGGTTTAGTAACAATTACTGCTCCTATAACTGGTAAAGTAGCTGACCGCGAAGTTACTATCGGTCAAACTTTCAACGACGCGGGCGGTAGACTAATGACTATTGTGAATGATAGTCGGGTGTTTGCTACGGCAAATATTTATGAAAAAGATTTAGGTCAAGTCAAAGTCGGTCAAAAAGTCATTTTAAAGGTAGCTAGTTTACCTGAGCGTAATTTTTCTGGCAGAATATCGCGTGTTGGTACGATTGTACAGGGAGAAACACGAGTTGTACCAGTACAAGCTGAGGTAGAAAATTCTGGTGGACAACTCAAACCTGGTATGTTCGCGGAACTGGACGTATTAACAGACCAAACATCGGCACCTACTATAGCAATTCCAGCTTCCGCAGTGATAGATGCGAATGGTAAAAAATTAGTCTACGTCCAAAATGGAAATGCTTTTGAGTCTGCTGAAGTAACTTTGGGTCAAACTTCTGGTGATATGGTTGAGGTTAAAGCAGGTTTGTTTGAGGGAGATTCAATAGTTACGCAGCGGGCGCCACAACTTTATGCCCAGTCATTGCGGGGTGGTAGTAAAGCAAATGAGGGAGAAAGCAACGAAGAAGGAGATTCTCACGCAGGAGAACAAGAGGCTAAAACTAACGCTTCTCCAATACCCTTGTGGTTATTGGGAGTAGGGGGAGTAGGGTTGGTCGGTAGCGCTTTTGCAGCAGGTAGTGTTTGGTCGAGTCGCCGTACCCGTCAGCGTTTAGTGGCTGTAGGTGATTCCCAGTACAATGGGTTCGGTTACGAAAGCGAAGTTTATCTCGATAACCATAAGCAACCAAGTTTACCTGCTTCAGCTAGGTCTGTTGAGGATAGCGAAACTCCTCGTCATCTCGAATAACTTGGCTTTAGTATTATGACTTTTTCTTCCAAAGTTGAGTCATATGAATTTTGGAAGATTCTATCTACTAAAGCATTAGTTAAGGTAGAGCCTCAATAAACACTGATAAATTAATAAACTGAACCCAAAAAATATATTCATATGCTCAGTAATATCGTAAGGTGGGTGATTGACCGACGCTGGCTAGTCGTACTGGCTACAGTTATTGTCTCATTATGGACATTTTACGTCATTCCTCAAATGCCGTTAGATGTGCTGCCGTCCTTTGCACCACCACAAGTTGAAATTCAAACCGAAGCTCCTGGACTGGCGCCAGAGGAAGTAGAATCTCTAGTAACTTTACCGATAGAAAGTGCGATTAATGGAACACCGGGAGTCACCGCAGTTCGTTCTTCAAGCGCAGCAGGTATTTCTGCAGTCAGGGTAATATTTAATTTGGGAACAGATATCTACCAAGCACGTCAACTAGTCACCGAACGCCTACAACAAGCTACTAGTAAGCTACCACCGGGAATAGAAACACCACAAATTGCCCCTACTAGTTCGCCCATTGGTTTAGTTGTTCAATACGCTTTTACTATCGAAGAAGGCGAATCTCAACGCGAAAACTCCCAATCTAAAATCGACCTAATGGAAGTACGCCGAATAGTTGATTGGCAAGTAACAAACCGCCTTTTAGCTGTTCCGGGTGTAAGTCAAGTATTGAGTTATGGAGGGGAAACACGCCAATTTCAAGTATTAGTAGACCCAGAAAAATTAGCAGCTTTTAATGTTACTTTAGAGCAAGTAACAAATGCTACTAAAACCGCAAATGTCAATGCACCTGGTGGTTATTTAATTACGCCAGATACAGAAAAATTAATTCGAGGTATCGGACGGATTGAATCAATTGAAGATTTAAAAAAGTCAACTATTACTTCGCGTAATGGAGTGCCCGTTAGACTCCAAGATGTTGCCGACGTGCAAATTGGTGGTGCTGTTAAACGTGGTGATGGTAGTTTCAATGGCAAAGAAGCAATTATTTTAATGGTAAACAAGCAGCCCGTTGCTGATACTCCTACTGTTAGCCGTGCAATTGAAGCAGCAATGAATGAAATTAAAGCTGGTTTGCCTAAAGGAGTTAAAGTTACTACAACATTCCGCCAAGATAGTTATATTGAATCTTCGGTTGAAAACGTTCGTTCATCATTAGTTCAAGGTAGTATTATTGCAGCAGTAATTCTGATTCCATTTTTAATGAATTGGCGCACGCTTGCTGTATGTTTAATCAATTTTTTCTTAACATTGCTATTTGGATTGTTGACGCTTTCTTGGTTGGGTATTGGACTCAATACTATGACTTTAGGAGGTTTAGCAGTAGCTATTGGTACGGCGATTGATGACGCAATTGTTTACAGTGAAAATACTTATAGAAGATTACGCGAAAATAAAACTGCTTCTAGCCCACTACCTCCATTAGAAGTTATTTTTGAAGGTTCAGAAGAAGTGCGAGATTCACTAATTGGCGCCACAATTATTGGTATCGTTGTTTTCTCTCCAATTTTTACCTTACCAGGTATCGAAGGTCGCATTTTTACACCAATGGGTATTTCTTATTTGGTGGTAGTTGTAGTTTCAAGTTTAGAATCAATATTAGTGTCTCCAGCTTTATGTGCAATTTTATTACCTAATGTTAAGGTGACAAAACGGGAACCTTGGTTAGCGAGATTATGTAAAAGTATTTACGCTTCTTGTTTACACTTTGCAACGCGGTATTCAATATTAATTATTGGCGCTTCTTTAGCTCTAACAGTAGCTGCAATCGCAATTATTCCTTCTTTTGGTAGAGCTTTTTTACCAGAGTTTCAAGAACAAACTTTGGTAAATACTGTGAGCTTAATGCCTGGTGCCTCGTTAGAAGCTTCTACCAAAGCTGGCTATGCGTTGGAAGAAGCACTTAAAAATGACAAAAGGTATAAATTCATTCAAACACGTTCGGGACGCGCTTCTGGAGATGCCGAAGCAGCAGGTGTTAACGTGTCACACGTTGATATTGAATTAACTGCTCTGGGAATGAAAAACCGTGAAAAAACTCTGAGTGATTTACGCAAAGAATTTGAGAAAATACCAGGTGCGGCGCCAAATGTTGGCGGTTTTATTTCTCACCGGATGGATGAAGTATTGTCTGGGGTTCGCAGTGCGATCGCTGTGAAAATTTTTGGTTCCGATTTGGTTGAACTGCGAAAAATTGGGCAGCAAATTGAGGAGCAAATGAAGACAGTTAATGGTATAGTAGATTTGTACCTTGAACCACAAGTTCCTGTACCTCAAGTTCAAATTAAATTTGACAGAGATGCTGCAAGTCGTTACGGGCTTTCGGTGGGAGCAATAGCCAACATTACGGAAACCGCTCTAAATGGGCAAGTAGTTTCTCAAGTTTTACAAAATCAACAATCTTTTGATTTGATAGTGTGGTTAAAACCAGACGCGCGGCAAAACCTACAAACGATTAGTAATTTATTAATTGACACTCCTAATGGGCAAAAAATTCCTTTAGGTAGCATTGCTAGAATCGAGAATGGGACTGGTCCAAATACAATAAACAGAGAGAAAGTTTCCCGCTTGATAATTGTTTCTGCAAACGCTAAAGGTCGAGACATGCGCTCAATTGTTAACGAAATTGAAGCTAAAGTTAAACAAAATATTCAAGTACCTGCTGGCTATTTTGTTCAATATGCAGGTCAATTTGAAGCAGAGGAACGAGCTACCCAAAATATTCTTGTTTTTAGCGCGATCGCATTTATTGCAATTACGGTACTAATGTATCTTTCAGTGAAATCCATCCCTCCTACTATCATGATTATGATTAACTTACCGATTAGTTTGGTAGGAGGTGTAATTGCAGTAGCATTAACTGGAGGAATTATTTCGGTTGCATCTTTGGTGGGGTTTGTTTCTCTGTTTGGGGTAGCGACTCGGAACGGTTTGTTACTAGTTGATAACTATAATAGTAAATTTGCCGAGGGAATGGCGTTGAATGATATTATTTATAAAGGTTCAATGGAGCGATTAAATGCGATTCTAATGACGGCTTTAACTTCTGCTTTGGGATTGGCACCAATGGTATTTCAAGGTGGACCAGGGCAAGAACTTTTGCAGCCATTGTCAGTTGTCGTTTTTGGTGGGTTGTTTACTTCAACAGCTATAACTTTACTAGTTTTACCTGCTTTGTATACGAAATTTGGCAAACATTTGTTTGGCAAGAAAACAGATGAAGTTGAACCAAGAGACGAACAGTTTTTAATGCATATGTAAGATATTGACTGAAGGATGTTGAAAAATTCATTAACTTGCTAGTCCCAAAAATGATATTCTTCAGACAAAACACAATTAAGAAATATTTTAGGTTGTTCTGTTGGTTGCGTTTGGTATTATTAGGTTTACTAATTAGTTTGCTAATAATACCATTAACCGCAACCGCTTATATCAGTTTGATGACGAATGGCGCCCGCTATATTAAGCCAGAAGAAGTTCCACTAGAACGGTTAGCAATGGTATTCGGTGCAGGACTTTTGGCTAATGGTAAACCAACACCAATGCTTGCAGACCGTGTAGAAGCTGCGGTTAAACTTTACCAGATTGGGCGAGTTAAAAAGTTACTGATGACAGGAGATAATAGTACAGTTTCCTACAATGAGGTTAGGTCGATGCAGCAATACGCTCATGATTTGGGTGTACTAATGAAAGATATTGCTCTAGATTACGCTGGTTTTAGCACTTATGAGAGTTGTTATCGCGCTCATCAGATTTTTGGGCTACATAAAGCTGTTGTTGTCACCCAAAATTATCATTTACCTCGTGCTATTTACACTTGTCGTCAATTTGGTTTAGATACAGTAGGTTTAGGAACTCCAGATATTGAAGTTTATGGACTGTGGGGAATGATACCTGATTTAAGGCGGGAAATTTTAGCAAACGTCAAAGCATTGTGGGAAGTTCATGTTACCCGTCCTCGACCCACTTTTTTAGGACGCTTTGAGAAAATTTAGTAGTTTTTGGAATTAGGCGCCTACCTCAGTAGTAACTTTGGATAGTAGAAATTTAAACAAATTAGTAGACTCAGCATTGCTGAGTTTTTTTATTTAAAAATATCATATAAATTTATAAACAATTAGCAGTTTTACATTTCAATAACTTATTATATAAATTAAAATTTTTTATGACGTTGAAATTTCATCATAATTTCATAAATATATGTAAAGCTGTATAAAGTCAGTAATTTAATTCGGTTACAAAAAATGAAATTATTTTTGAAAATTTTCTTCTGTAAGTCATTTTTCATTCTATTTTTGACTAGTAGTAGCAGTTTTACGACTTATTTAGTCTATTGAAAAAAGCGGATATAGCATTACTGGGATTAATACAAATGCTAAAGCAAAAAAGTAGTTTTTCGGGAATTTGGTCATGAAAAAGCTTCAAATTAATAAACTCAAACGTTCTTTAAGTAAAGATATACTAGCGTCTTTTGTTGTATTTCTCGTTGCTCTTCCTCTGTCGATGGGGATTGCGCTCGCTTCGGGAGTTCCTCCAGCTCGTGGTTTAGTGACAGGAATAATTGGTGGAATAGTTGTCGGGGCTATTTCTGGTTCACCATTGCAAGTCAGTGGACCAGCCGCTGGGCTAGCAGTTATTGTTGCGGAACTAATTCAAAACAACGGTATCGAAATGCTTGGCCCAGTTATACTCCTAGCAGGTTTAATACAGTTATTAGCGGGAATATTTAAGTTTGGTAAGATATTCCGCGCCATATCTCCAGCAGTTATTTATGGGATGCTTGCAGGTATTGGCGTACTAATTTTCGCTTCCCAATTCCATGTGATGCTTAAAGAAAAGCCCCGTGCAACTGGAATCGAGAATCTAATTTCGATTCCTATATCCATTTATCATACTTTTTTTGACTATGACAACATTAGCCATTTGATGGCGGCTTTTATTGGTGTTACTACCTTAATCGTGCTTCTGCTCTGGGATAAATTCAAGCCGCAAAAGTTGAAATTACTACCTGGGGCATTAATTTCTGTAGTGGTCGCTAGCGCTATAGCCAACCTGTTCCAACTATCAATTCCTTATGTAAACGTATCTTCCATAACCGAAGCAATTCAAGTCCCAACGTTTGGAAACTTAATTCGTTTGCTAAATCTACAGATTCTGATATCCGCGATCGCAATCGCCTTTATTGCTAGTGCAGAGAGCTTACTCTCAGCGGCGGCGGTAGATCGGCTGCACCAAGGCGCAAAAACAGATTTTGACGTTGAATTAGCAGCACAAGGTCTTGGTAACATGGTTTGCGGAGTATTAGGAGTATTGCCAATGACAGGAGTGATTGTCCGTAGCTCTGTGAACGTCAAAGCAGGCGCCAAAACTAGATTGTCGGCAGTACTTCACGGTGTATGGATTCTCGTCTTAGTAGTTACTGCACCTGGTTTACTCAAAATGATTCCTATGTCCAGCCTTGCTGCAATTCTGGTTGTTACAGGCTACAAATTAGTTGAAGTTGAGAATATCCGCAAGCTCAAACAGTACGGGCGTATGCCTGTGGTAATTTTCTTTGTAACCTTTATTGGAATTGTTGCTGCTGATTTGCTCACGGGTGTCATAATTGGCATTGTGTTGACCACCATGACACTAGTGTATAAAATATCTTACTTAAACTTACGTCTTGATAGGGATGAGAAAAATCGACAAATCCATATCTATATAGAAGGAAATGCTACATTTATTAGGCTACCAAAGCTCGCTTCTGTTCTAGAACAAATGCCAACGGATACTGAGTTGTATGTTCATCTTGATAAATTAGTTTATATTGACCACTCTTGCCTTGATTGGTTATCAATGTGGAGAGAGCAACAAGAACAGAGAGGAAACAAGGTAATGATACACTGGGAACAACTCGAAAATCGCTTCCGCAGACCTTTTCAAAGCCAGAATAATAATTTATAAATGCTTACGCACCCCAAAAAAATAAATTTGTATTGGGGTGCTTATAAATTTCATGTCAATTTCATCTATATCTGAAATAATATAAAGTAAGTGATTTGAGTTCTTTGTTTTTCGTCTTAATTAATAATTTATTTAACGGAAACTACCCATGAATGATTCCAAATTACAACTAACTGAAGAAAAAGATAAAAAGAAAGAATCAATACCTACAATTGATATGGTGCGTGCATATCTTCACGAAATTGGACGTATACCTTTATTGACTTATGAACAAGAAGTTTTCTTTGCCAAGCAAATTCAACGAATGATGATTTTGTTAGAAACTAAAGAAAAATTAACTACCGAATTACAGCACGAGCCAACTTTACAAGAATGGGCAGATAAAATGCAATTGAGGCAAGATATGCTGCTCCAACAGTTAAGCGAGGGAAAGCTTGCCAAGCAGAAGATGATCAAGGCTAATCTACGACTCGTCGTGTCTATTGCTAAGAAATATCAGAAACGCAACCTAGAATTTATGGACTTGATTCAGGAAGGTACATTAGGACTAGAACGCGGAGTTGAGAAATTTGACCCGACTCTGGGTTATAAGTTTTCAACTTATGCTTATTGGTGGATTCGTCAAGGAATCACACGCGCGATAGCGCAACAATCGCGAACTATTCGTTTACCGATTCACGTTTCTGAGAAGCTAAATAAAATCAAGCGCATTCAACGGGAATTATCTCAAAAACTAGGTCACATCCCTAATGTTACAGAAATTGCTCAAGCACTAAATTTAGAGCCAAGTCAAGTCAGAGAGTATTTGCAGCTTGCTCGTCAACCTGCTTCCCTAGACATGCGAATTGGCGCCGAACAAGATACACAATTACAGGATATGTTAGAGGATACAGGATTATCTCCTGAATACTACACCGACCGGGAAATACTATACCAAGATATTCATAATCTATTAACTTTACTGACTCCCCAACAGCAGGAAGTGCTAACTTTACGTTTCGGTTTAGCAGGAGGATATGAACTTACGTTAGCACAAGTTGGGCACAATATGGGTATTTCTAGAGAACGAGTACGGCAACTTGAAAAACAAGCTCTCAGCCTTCTCAAACAGTATAGACATAAAGTCAAGAGTCATCTTGCCAGCTAGACGTAGTATAAAATTTATTTAACATTCATTGAATTTGTAGTGAGAGGGTACTTGCATTGCCTCTCACTGTTTTATCTCTAACAAACTACGTTAGAAAGCGCAGTTGAATCCGCAAAAATATACGTCCAAAACTTCCCTGTGACTGGGAGATTAGAGGATGACATCAACACGACCGAACGTTCGTTTGCAGGCAAAGCTTCCATCATTTTTTGGGGTTTGGGTAAATTGAGATTTGATATGAATTTGATGAAACTTGTGCGTTCTCGTCCGACAAAGCGAGGATTCCAGGTTCTTTCGTACATAGCGTGCTAAGTTTTTAATTACAGTCTATAAGTTTGCTTTATTTTCAAGGCTTACAGGCACTTACAGTTTACATTTCATTAATAAAACATTTATGATGGTCATAATGGCTGTAATAAAAGCCCAGCAATGGTTTCAAGCTAATTTTCTAACAATTTTAGCACGCGCTTTGTACGCAAGAACCGGTATAAGTCTACCATGAAGTATACGAAACCGGGTTCTTTAGCTATGCTTTAAAACCGCATAGTTAAGCCCACAAAGGGATTAAAGTCATCAGCAGCTTGAGTTATTCCGATATTGACACCTGCATCTAGTTGGAGGTTCTCTGTTAGGAGATATGTTAAACCAGTATCAAACGTAGCAACAGATTGTGAACCAGTTTCTGTAGAGAAGTCTGTAAATAACTCGAAATAAGTACCAAGCTTGTCTGTAGCTTGATAGCCAACAACAACACTATTGACAAAACCCAAATTGTACCCTGGATTAGCATCATTTTTGTTGAAATTAAATGCTGTCTGCATACCAAGATTAAAATTTTTAGATAACCCTATTGCAAAGGGAAAAGTAATACCACCTTCAATTGAATTATTTCCCAGATTATTCTGGTTAGTAGGGAATTTAATTGAAGATATCATACCAAATGCAGTTTGACCGCCATCATTGCCCCAAAAGTTGACTCTCATGCCAACTGTAGTGTCACCAAAGCCAGAAGTAGTTTGTTTATTACCACTTCTGGGTTTTGTACGCACATTGTTGTATGTTTGCGGAATAATTTGAAAATCGACGTTATTGAGTAAACCAATTCGCAAATTGGGAATAAAAATTTGGAATGCTTTGGTATCTATGACATCTTTATTATTAACATCTCTAGTATATGTGAAGAAATCTGCCTCAATTTGGTAATGTCCTGCATCAATAGTGAAGGGAGTATCGGTTTTGCTAGGACGACCTGCATTGAAAGCCCGCATGACATCTCTAGGTGTAGGATTGAAAAGGTTATACTGACTTTTATCAGGCTTAGTCTCCCTAGCCTCCTGAGCCAATTCTAGTTTAACCACCTCTTCCACAACCAAGTTCAAACTATTAGATAAAGCAATATCCGGAAACTGAACCGTATCAGTTACTTGAGACAGAGAACTAGTTGCTTGAATATCCTGAATGTATTGATCAATCTGTTCCAAGGTGCTAGCAGTTTGGTCTGTGGTTATAACCACCTTATCGCACATAGTTTTAGCAGTAGGAACTTTAGCACCAGAGGCGCTGTTAATAAGTCCTAAAATTGTACCCAAAAATGCTGGACTGGCGTAGAGAAACTTCCTAAAAATTTTTGACATGATAAATTTTTACGACAGGTCATTAACAATTATGATAGAATTACTGATATCTAATATTAATTAATACATTGCATTATTCATAATTATTAAATAACAAAATGTATTTAGAACAGTGATTCAAATTTATCAAACATAAATCATAATAACAAATATCTTTTATTATTAAATAGATAAATAAAAATGATTACCCATGAATATTCTAAGTAAATGCCATGATATACAGGGATTTCATCTGCATATGCTTTCACAGTTTTGCGAATGCTGATTACCACATCTGACGGCAGCCAGGATGAACATGGACTTGGGTGCAGCCGATGCTGAGTTTGACTTGCGCTTCATCAATGCGATGATCCCTCACCATGAAGGCGCTGTAATAATGGCAAATGGTGCTTTGAATAAGTCTAAACGACCTAAAATTAAGAAATTAGTCCCAAAATACAGAAATTAGCGTTGGGGTGAATCACGTCATACAAGTTAGAAACTCAAATGCACTTAGACTTGCAAGTTATTTAATCCACATTCCTTAGTAGCTGAGTTCCTTCAACAATAGGGAAATCAGTTGTAAACAAAGGATTTCGTTTTGGAGTGAAGAGTTCTAGATTTAAGAGAGCATTATAAAGTAGGAGAGTGAAAAATTTTTCGCTCTCCAATAATGGCGCCCTCCCAAACGAGAAGGGCGCCTACCCAATCATTCACTACTTCATCCGCAATTAGAACATGTATATTGCTGGCTACTTGATATCTTTAAAACGGATCCATTGTTGTGACACCTGTCCTTGAGTGGTCGGCACCCTTAAAAACTTGGTTTATAAGGATTGAGCCAATGCAGCCTAGTTGTTGGTCGGCAGCATATACAAACGCTTTTCATCAGAATTAGTAATTATTACTATTATATAGTCAGACCAGTAATCTACGTAGTTAGTAATTGAATAAGCCCTCCTTCATGTAGGGGTAGGGCTTCTGTCGCTTTCAGAATCGGGTTTAGTAAACCCAATGTTGTCATCAATGACAGTTGTTGGTCCGATAGGAAGTTTTTCTGGGTCTTGAAGGTCGAGTTTTGCGAACTCTATTTTGTCGTTCCACACCTTTTTTAAGAAATCCTTGAACACCTCAATCGTGAGCAATTCACCTGGACAGCGACGATATCCGAAACCAAAAGGCGCGTAGCCAGCATAGTCACATACGGGATACACTTTGCCATCGGTAATGTTGTAGACAGTACCAAATGCACTATTAGTTATTTCAGTCTTTCTGCCGTCTTTCACCTCAAATGTTTCTTTGTGGAAGGGGCATTGGGCAAATCCGATTTGTTTCGATTTGGCTTCATCAATTTGGTCACTGGTAGGCGAATTTTTGTAGCGGTTAGGGTCGAATTCAACAGGCTTTTCCCAGTGTCTAGTGTCAACACTTGTCGCCTTATGTGGAGTGATAACGTAGCCATATCTACTGTATTGGGGTTTTCTGACCTCTTCAACAGCAGAAATACTTCCCGTGTTTGGCGAAATCGTCCGGAATAACTCCATAACGAACTGATTGAGGGGGGTAAAGGGCGAATCATTTGCCTGATCATAACTACTTTCCATCGTATGAGAAAACCATTCTCGGACTTTAGAATCTCCTGCGTCCTTACTCAGTAAAGATATGAAGTTGTAAACAGTATTGCCCCATTGACTCAGAGCAACGAAATTATGGAAGCACTCGAAAATAACGTCTTTACGCCGAAAATCTTCTCCCTCTTCACCATTTTTTATCCAGTAGTACACAAACGTCTTTTGTGGGTCTGCAACCGAACCCCTAACCACCGAATCAACTCTTTGGGATATCCACTCTTTCAACACCTCGCGAAGCTCACGCACCCTCATGTAATTTTTATAAACAATTTCAAGAGTTGGGTCTCGATAGGCAAGCACAGTGTTAAAACTCATCCCTATCTCTCGAACCTCTTTTGGAATGGCATCGCCCTTGACACCGAGGTGTAAATCCCAGAATAGGTCAAAATAGTTATTTAGGTACTGACGCATTAGGGGTTTATCAGTATTCTTGGCATCAAATAGTTTGTCGAAAAATTCAACCACTTTGTCCCTATACATAGGGCGATATAAATCGGGGGTAAGAGCCGAATAGTAAATCCTTTTCCTGCGGTTATCATCACCACGTTCTTCGTAACCTTGGATAAATACCGAAAGTCCATCCTCTTGGGGGTTTGGTTCCCAGTTATCATATAACATTCCCCAAAAGTAATACGGTAGGGCGTTCTTCTTGGTGAATACCGTATCAATCATGGGCAGGGATAACCTCTCTCCTCGATAGACACTGGTAAGGAAAGCAGGCACAATTGCATGTTTGATATAAGAAAGGTCAAAAGTGATAGGAAGTAATTCTCGAAGACGATTAAAAGCTAATGCCTGTCTCTCAGGGAGTATTGAAATTATATCTTCCTTAATCTCGTCAGCAAGAGTGGAGAAAAATTCTGAAACATCTGGAATAGGATAAAAAAAACGCATGATTTGAACTCCGTATGGGATATTGTTTACCCAATCTCAATTTGATGTGGTTTTTATATTACCTCTATCAGGTAATTGTGCATTCGTTTTCAAAATTTATATCAATAATCATTTTAATACAGCACCATAAGTTAAAATATTAAAAAACTTGGAACAGGTTGTTAAAATTTTCCAAGCCTTTGTAAATACTCGAGTTCATCTACAAGTAACAATTTTTACATCTGATTCAACAGCCATAAATCTTAGACAAGAATGATGGTTCATGTTGCTCAGGAAGCACAAGGAACAGGACGTACTAGCTACTTGTGCAGGATAACAAACCAGCTTCGTTACAACCTTGTATGTCGTTGGATTTTACAGTTAGTAGAAGAATGCAAAGTATACACGGCGCCGAATGCTTCAAGTGCCCATACTTTCATTTTAATTTACATACTTAGTGTTTTTACTAATAGCTTTAGGCACGTATCTACACAGTATTAACGGGGAGGTGGAAAGAATAAGTCGGTTGTTCAAAACGCTAAGTGTTTGAAGTAAAATTTATCGTCAAATTGGTACATCTAGCCTAAAATAATGGATTTATTGCATACTCCTACAGTAGTTTAACCGAACTAGCTGACTGAATTTATAACAACTCGACTTGGTTCGTATGACTTTATCATAATTTTTTACAAGTAAAATTCAAATTGCATATAAAAAAACAAACTTTAAGCAAGTAAAATTTCATCTTAATTTCATAAACAGCTATCACAATAATAAATGTAGAGGCTATTGAGTAACTAAATTAAACCAGGAGAATAGAGATGAAGAAATTGATTTATGCCACAGCTTTTACCTTAACTATGTTTAATGCTGCTTTTAGTACTGTTGTTTACGCGCAGTCACAAGAATCACCCAACACTAATATACAGCAGCAAAGTAGTTCCAATAGCAGTGTATGTAACTCTGTTCCCTCAGCAAGACCCACTGGTGGAGCAACTTCAACAAGACTCCAAGTTTTACAACAGTGTTACAAAAATACTCCGAGAGGCACTATACAATCTGCCGCAGAAGTTTGCGACTTACCTCCCGCAAGGCCAACTGGTGGAGCAACTGTAACAAGACTTCAAGTGTTTGAAGAATGTTACAGAAAAATGTCGCAAGGCAGTAAATAATTACTGATGCTTCCATTTTCTCAAAATCACTGATATTTCATCCTGATTTCATAATTACCTATCATCAAATATCAACTACTCAATATACTTTCTGTAAGCCTTTTTTAATAATTGGCTTTTCCATAATAAACTATACTTACTTAAGTTGAGTTATGCAGGAGTATATTGAGCTTTTTTAATATTGTAAATTGACCCTCTTCACGACAATTACTTTCAATTACAAACTACGAGATTACGCTTAGTCTTGGAAATACTTGAAGCCAATCGCAAAACTTTTTTTTCAAAATTTGTGGAGATTAGGGCATGACATCAACACTACCGCAATGTTCGTTTGCAGGCAAAGCTTCCATCATTTTTTGGGGTTTAGGTAAATTGAGATTTGACATAAATTTGATAAAACTTGTGCGATCTCGTCCGACAAAGCGAGGATTCCAACGCTTTTCTTCTCCAATAGTAGATACTGTATGTCCTCGGTAGTCGTGACCAGGATAAATTAAAGTTTCTAAAGGCAAGGTAAAAAGTTTTTGTGTAACTGAATCAAATAAAATTCCTGCATTTCCACTCTGAAAATCTGTTCGTCCACAGCCTCGAATTAAGAGAGCATCCCCAGTTAGAACTCTGTCACTATTGACTAAATAAGCCATATGACTATCGGTATGACCAGGGGTAAATATAGCTTTAATAGTTACCGACCCAAGTTGTAACACTTCTGTATCATGAATTTGTTGGTCTGCACAACTAGTTTGAGTTTTATCTGGAACAATACCTAAACAACCTGTTCTTTGCCGCAGTTGCTCAGTTCCGGTGATATGGTCAGCGTGGATATGCGTTTCTAAGCAATAGCGTAGAGTTAGTTCCAATTCTTCCAGCAACTTGCTATCTCGTTCCACCTGTTCCAGCACCGGGTCAACTAAAAGGGCATTTTTTGTAGTTAGGTCTGCAATCAGGTAAGTATATGTGCTGCTTTCTTTGTCAAAGAGTTGGCGAAAAAGCATTTTAATTTACTCCAGTGTCAAGTTTAAGAAATATCACATCAAAGCAACTAGCCAACTAAACTGCGATGGGAGTCTGACCTCGCATTTGACGAAGAGCATTTATACATACCACGCAATCACATCCAAATAAGGCTATTGAAGTATCACTTTCTTCTTCGGTAAATTCTATATTAACGACTTGATTTGGTTGGAAATTCTGCGCTACCTTCACTTGTATTTTAGGTAAAGCTGCAACATTTTTACTAACCTGTATGCAAACCAAACGAGGGGTTGCTGAGTGAGGATGGCGCGTACAGGAAAGACGGGTTCCCATAGAAGTTACTGTTTGAGTTGCATTAGCTGGTTGGGTAATCATTACCATAGACAACACAGACGCAAACAGTGCAGGACTAGAAAGTAGTTTAAGGACAAATTTTTTGTTCATGTACTATTAAAACCTCTGTAATTACAAATGGTCTGTTACGAGGGTACTAAGTGCCGAAAAGGGAAGAACACATAAGTTTTGTCACATCATGAGCAATTCGCATATTTCGTTCCTGAATAAAGTTAATACTCATAAGGATTCTTCGGCTCTGGAATTGGTTTGATAAATTTAGCTTGAATAGCAAGTTCGCGTTTTCCCTCAAGCTCTAACGTAATCATTTGACCTTCAATTTCTAGCCAAGTATTGGTAGGGTAAGTTTGGCGACTTTGAGGTAATTTAATAGGTAAACCTGCTGGAGCAGCATCCAATGCACAATGAGTGATTACAAAACGTGCTAACACTAAGATATCGTCTGGTAGCGTATTTAAGTGAATTACAAATCCTTTAACTTTAGCTTTTTGACCTGCAAATTTATCTGGTTCTGGGTAGGCATTTAGCATCCTAACCCAATCGATTAAGTTTCGCTCCTCTGGCAGTGTTGAAGAACGAAATGCTTGAATTTTTATGCGGCTTAAAGCTGTAAAATCTGCAATTTCCTTTGGAGTAGTATATTCCCCTGTTAAAGGTCTAGGAACTATTAAAAAACCCAAAAGTGCAGTTAATAAAAGTATTCCACTTCCTAACCTTGGTGATAAAGTTGAAATATGTTGCACATTAGAAGATGTGGCAGAACGCTTCTGCAAAATTTGCCAAGCTTTTACACCAGCGGCTAACAAAAGAATAAAGGCAGTAAGATTACTTAAAATAAAGTAGTTAGGATGAATTAGGTAAATCAGTTTATCAGTTAGCCAGTATTTTAGCAACAACATACCCCAAGCAGTAATTGCTAAAACATCGAGCCAATTAGTAATAGCTAGTAAGTTTGATTTAGAAATTTGAACTGATTTACCCTTCATTCTACAGAAATTTACCTTTTTAATCAAGAGACTTTTTTAACTTAATTTAGACAACAAAACTGAAAATTAATCAAATTTTAACAGAAAAGATTATATTATTTGTTATAACCTTTTCTGTTTAACAAGCTTTTAATTATTACCTAAGCCGACACACTTCAAAATGAATTATCTCACTTATTTGGCTGAGGTGTCATCCGTAAATAGGGCTTAACTTCTCGATAACCTTTGGGAAACTTTTGCTTCAATTCATCTGGGTCTTGAATTGAAGGCACAATTACACAATCACCACCGTCTTTCCAATTAGCTGGAGTTGCAACACTATAGTGGTCAGTTAAATGCAATGAATCAATCACCCGAATTAATTCATCGAAGTTGCGTCCTGTACTAGCTGGATAAGTTAATGTCAACCGTAGTTTTTTATTAGGGTCAATAATAAACACCGAACGTACTGTTAAGGTATCGTTAGCGTTGGGGTGAATCATGTCATACAAGTCAGAAACTTTACGGTCAGAGTCAGCTAAGATTGGATAGTTCATAGTCACTTTTTGCGTTTCTTCTATGTCTTTTATCCAGCCTAAGTGTGACTCGATATCATCAACGCTGAGAGCGATTGCCTTCACATTACGTTTATCCAACTCAGGTTTAATTTGTGCAACTTCTCCAAGTTCTGTAGTGCAAACAGGTGTATAGTCTTTGGGATGAGAGAATAAAACTACCCAGCTATCACCAGCCCATTCATAAAAATTTATTTTGCCCATGCTAGAAGCTTGAGTAAAATTGGGAACTATATCTCCTAATCGAAGCGACATAAGAAAAACTCCTTTAATACACAATGAAACTTAAAATTATCAAGTTCATTCCAATCAATATCTTGCAGTTATAGTAAGTAAAACTTGGGTTACTAAAATTTATAACTGCCGCTTTTAAATAGCCGCATCCCATTGGCCGTTACAAACAAAGATGTTCCCATATCTGCCAAGACAGCAATGACTAATCCCACAATTCCAAAAGTACCGAGTATCAAAAATACTCCTTTTGTAATTAGGGAAATAACAACATTTTGCTGAATGATTGATACAGTGCGGCGGCTCAAATCTACTGCGTAAGCTAATTTTCTCAAGTCACTGCCAACCAGTACTACATCGGCTGTTTCTAGGGCAATGTCAATTCCACCTACGGCGAAACTGATATCGGCAGATGCCAAAGCTGGTGCATCGTTGATGCCATCACCAACCATACCAACAACTCCAGAATGACGAAGTTGTTGAATGGAAGTTAGTTTGTCTTCTGGTAACATTTCCGCCTGATACTCTGACATCCCAACTTCTTGGGCAATTTGCTTGGCAACAGCGTTTCTGTCTCCCGTTAGCATTATCAACCGCTTCAACCCAACTTTTTGCAACAACCGTACAGCTTCATTGACTTCCAATCGCAATCCATCTGCCAAGGTAACTGCTCCTAACAATCCCTTATTAGTTCCTATTAGTACAGGTGTTTGACCTTGAAATTCAATATCAGTTAACAGTAAGTTTGCTTCTTTTGATAAGGGAATACCCTGGTCTATAAATAAACGACGGTTACCAACAAAATAGGTTTGGTCGCCCAAATTAGCCCAAATTCCTTTTCCTGGTATGGCTGTAAAGTTCTCTGGAGTTTGCAACTCTATACCCATTTCTCTAGCTTCGCTAACGATAGCTTTAGCTAAAGGATGTTCTGACTTTTGCTCTAAGCTTGCAGCAATCTGAAATACTAACCTTGAACTCGTTTCTCCCAATCCATACATTTTCTTAACTACTGGTTTTCCTTGGGTAAGCGTTCCAGTTTTATCAAAGGCAAGGATATTCAGGCGCCCTGCTGTTTCCAAAGCACTACCCCCTTTAAATAAAACACCGTGACGAGTTGCACTACCAATTGCACTCACGATTGACACGGGAGTTGAAATTACCAAAGCGCAAGGACAAGCAATAACCAACATCACTAGCGCACGATAAACCCAAACATTGAACGGTTGAGCAAAAGCTAATGGGGGAACAAGGGCAATGATGATAGCAGTTAAAATGACGATGGGTGTGTAAATTGTTGCAAACTTATCTACCCATTGTTGTGTCGGCGCGCGGCTTCCTTGTGCTTCTTCAACCAAATTGATAATGCGTGAAACAGTCGTATCGCTCGACTTACGAGTTACTTTAACTTCCAAAAAGCCAGCTTGATTGAGTGTGCCACCATATACTTGGTCGCCGATTACTTTATCCTCTGGAATCGATTCTCCAGTAATAGGGGATTGGTCAATTGCTGAATTTCCAGAAACCACAATTCCATCCAAAGCCACTCGTTGCCCCGGTCGAATTGTTAATACCTCACCAACCTCAATATCCTCAACACCAACAGATACCTCTTTACCATCTCGTATAACAGTGGCTTCTTGTGGGGTTAAATCCATCAAAGCACGGATGGCATTGCGGGTGCGGCCAAAAGAGAAACTTTGTAAAGTTGTTCCCAGAGAAAAGAGAAAAGTTACCAGCGCCCCTTCAAACCAATCCCCTAAAATTATTGCTCCAGTTACAGAAATCGTCATCAGCAGGTTCATATCTGCCCGCCGTGAGCGCAGTTCAAATAGACCCGCGCGTGCAACCGGATAACCTGCGATAACTATACCAATGCCGTAGAAAGCTCGTGCTAACCAAACAGAAAGCCCCAAATGTTGAGTTAGTAATCCCAGCCCTAACCCGACTCCCGCCAAAATTACGCTCTGTCCTCGACGGCTGCGAAACCAGAATTTCCAATCTGTTAAGTCGTTACCTTGAATTTGCTTTGTTTTAGAGGAGGTTTGATTTTGTTCGCGAGAAAGAGAATCATCGGCACTAGAGGTACTAGAAGTATTTACGCTTGGAGTTTCGTCAATAGTGTAACCTAGAGCTTTGATGCGGTCGTAAATAGCAGGCTTATTAATTTGTTGAGGGTCATAGGATACATTCAATCGCCCTGTAGCAAAGTTTGCTAGTACCGACTCCACCCCTGGCATCTGCTGTAAACTTGCTTCTATAGTTTTGGCACAGTTACCGCAGTCCATACCGCCGATTTGTGCTTGTAGGCTTTTTGTAGAAGCTTGCTCAATGGTATAACCCAGAGCAACAACACGCTCGTTAATGGTATTATTACTTACTTCTTGAGGATTATAAGATACATTCAATCTGCCAGTTGCAAAATTTGTCGATACTTCACTAACTCCGGGCAGTTGCCGCAGACTGGCTTCTATAGTTTTGGCACAATTACCGCAGTCCATACCGCCAATTTGCGCCTGTAAAGTTTTAAGGGAAGGAGTTGATTTCATGGGGTGTTAGCTCCTACAAGGATGCCATCCAAGGATAGACACAGAACCGCAATTACGATTTAGGTATTTCAGCTATTAACAGGTTAACAAGTACCGCAGGGCTTAACATTTAACATATTAACAGTTGCTGATATAATGAATCATATCACCAAATGTTAATATGTCAATAAGCTAGGATGTAACTGATGACTAGCGCTAACCAAGCAAGCGATATGAAGATCAAACTGTTTGAGGCTTTTTCTGACCAATCGCGTTTATCTATCCTTAATGCCTTAAAAGACTATATAAGGTATGGCATTAGTAAGCATACACATAAACTCAAGGATGTTATCTCAATATATTATTAGTTTCTGATATGATAACGTATTGTCAACAACCTGAAGAAGAAAGCTCACGCTTTTGGGTTTGATTTAGTCAGCAATGCGCTTTTCTTGAGGTGCTGTATCCATTAGTCGTAAAGATCTTCTTGATCGAGACTCAGAAGTACTTTTTGCGCCATCGGATAGTTAGCGCAGGTTACTGGTCAAAATGTTGTTCTAAAGCAGGTCTGAACCAAGTGAGAATAAGACATAAAAACAAAGGCTTTTGGTTTGCGGGTTTTCTTGGTTTCGCGATCGATCAAGTCACCAAATTTCTAGTCACTCAGTTTTTCTCCTTAGGTCAAAGCATCCCGCTTCTTCCGGGAGTGTTTCATCTAACCTATGTCACTAACAAAGGCGCTGCCTTCAGCTTATTCTCCAATAGCGGCGGATGGCTGAAATGGGTTTCTTTAGGAGTTAGTTTAGCGCTGGTTGTGCTGGCGCTACGGGTTAATCTTAGTCGTTGGGAGCAAGTAGGTTACGGTTGCATTTTAGGAGGAGCTTTAGGGAACGGGGTTGATCGGCTTGTCAAAGGGGAGGTTGTGGATCTTCTAGACTTTCGCCTCATTCATTTTCCAGTTTTTAACTTGGCGGATGTGGCAATCAACATTGGAGTTGGTTGCTTACTCATTGCAGCGTTTCGAGAAGGGCGGCGCAATGGTCGATCGGTTTGACACCTCGAAGCGATAGCTCTAACTTGAACTAACACTTCTATTTTCCACATATGTTTCAAAGAATTTACTATCGATTGCTTTTTTCCTACCTGGGAGTTCTTATCCTCACTCTGGGAACGTTTGCGATCGCGATTCGAGTTGCTTTTATCTACAACATGAAGCAGCAAACTACAGATAAACTTACATTACTAGGAAGAAGTGCTGCGGTGAATGCAAGGCTTGAGGAAAATCGTCTCAAACTTGAGAATTTACAGTCTGTAAAAAATTTGATGAGGCAAGATCAAGCGTTACAGTGGTTCAATTTGCGAAGAGAATTAATTACCCAACAAGGCAAAGCTACAATCGCATCGCCCCTCTTGAACAATGCGCCTATACAAATTCAAGAGAATAATGGCACTTATGTTCAAGCTGTAACATTACCGATTATCAACGGCAGTAATAACCAGGCGATTGGGTATGTGAGAGCAAGTCAGTCTCTGGAGGAGCGCGATAGCATACTCGGTGAATTGGATTGGGGTTTGGGAAGTGGAATGGTAATCGCTTTAGTGCTTAGTGGCATAGGTGGATTTATTCTAACTCGTCAGGCGATGCAGCCTGTTGAAAAGAGCTATCAACGCTTAAAGCAATTTACAGCAGATGCGTCACATGAACTTCGTAGTCCTTTGATGGCGATTAAAGCGAGTGCCCAGGTTGCGATGCGCCATCCAGAGGCGATGCGCCCTGATGATGCTGGAGAATTTCAGACAATTCTACTAGCGGCTGATCAAATGACTCGCCTTACAGAAGACCTGTTACTATTAGCTCGCGATACTATCCCTTGCCAAAGTTGGAACATAGTTGATTTAGCAGCGCTTTTAGAGAGTTTGGCAAAACAGTACCAGTCTCAAGCGATCGCTCGAAGCATTCACTTGAGAACTCAAATTACTCACCCTTTACACGTAGTTGGTAACAGCAGCGAGTTGACCCGATTGTTTCGGAATTTGCTAGATAACGCGCTGTACTATACCTCTTCTTCTGGCTCTGTGGAAATCAGGGTGAGCCAAACTGCTTCTCAAATCTCTGTGAGCATTCAAGATACAGGTGTAGGAATTGCACCAGAACATACGGCTCCAATATTTCTTAGTACTTCAATACGATGGTCAGTTCCTTCTAAACAATTTCCATCTATTACTCGAATCTTGTACGGCGCCAATAGGGAAGGCAATTGACCTCCAATCAATTCAATTAACGATACCATCGACATCGCTGTTTCGCGTACAATTGCCGCGCGTAACAGTTGTATCAACTCGATTGAATTTATCGTATACTGCTGTTCTAGTAACATTTAATTGTTGAGCTTTGGCTCTATATGCTGCGTTCACGCTCTGGATGAATTCCGCATACTACTAAGCTCATTAAATCTACCACACTCGAAAATAATAATGTTGAAGGAGAACGTTTTATTTCTTTAGTATTATTAATCACAATTGCTTACACTTCTGCCACAATTCAAGGTCAACAGATTAAACGTAAAGGTGTACAAAAATATGTTGCTCGTGTTAAAGAATATGGACGTTCGGAGCGAAGACACAGTAGTTTTCATGTTGGTCTATATGGTCAAAATTGGGTCAATTTTAAGGACATTTGTATGGAGTTAGTCAACGAATTAATGAAATTAAATCCTAACAAGCGGAAGTATTATCAACAAGATTTAAGGGCTATAAAGGTTATAGAGTCTACTTTATAGCTGATTTGTCACCCCGTCAGTCAGGAAATTTTCTGCTTTTTAATTAATTTCATTTTAATTTCATCTTGGCATGTCAGACTTATATTGCAAACGGGTAAAATCTAAACTTATGTCATGAGTCGCGCACGTTAACGCAGTTTTCCCGTAGGGTAGCATCTAAAAGATTTTTATGCTTATTATAAAGTAAAGTTATAAGCCGTTTTTAGTATACTCGCTTGGAGTTAGAGCAAACTGGAATTTATTTGATAGAGGCGCCGCCAAAGCAAGTTCTGCTCAATCAAAAGCTAATATTACTATTGCCGAAACTCGTTTTACTAGCCAACGTAACCTAATTCGTTATCAAGTCGAACAGGTAACATTATTAACGTTAAGCCGAGATAGGTGTTTATCAAAAAAGTTGAATAGTTATTCAATTATTAAATTTATTTATTAAAGATGATATAATATAGAGTAATAATCATTATTTAAAACCAAGGCAAGTAGAGTAATCCAAGAAAAAAATGATCCAAAATGCTGGGATAATGGAGAAATAATCAGCGTGCCATCTGTTCTATGTTTCCAGAATCTCTTATCCAACTCACCGACAGCCTTAAATCCCTTTATATCAATACATCTAAGAAATTAAAAGGAAGTGACAGACGGCAATTTATGGCAGAAGTGGTCAAAGGTTTGGGGCGAGGAGGACAAATAATCGCAGAAAGAGAACTGGGTTGGAATAGACGTACTATCCGTAAAGGGATGCAGGAATTGGAGCATGGAATGTCGATTGCTGATTCGTTCAGGCTTAGGGGACGCAAGCGTGCTGAAGAGAATTTACCAAACTTACTGTCGGACATAGTGCCAATCGTAGACCCGCAGAGTCAAACAGACCCAACTTTCAATCTTCTTCAAACTATATACTCGCCTCTCGGCAGCTGAGGTTCGTCATCAGCTGATTGAGCTTAAAGGATACCAGGATGAAGAACTGCCTTCAATTGAGATTATTCGACAACGATTAAATCAATTGGGTTATGGTTTAAAGCGGGTTGCTAAAACCAAACCAATAAAAGAGATACCAGAAACAGAAGCTATTTTTAAAGAGGTTAATCGTATTAATCAGCAAGCGGATGATAACCAAACAACACTAAGGATTTCTATCGATGCCAAAGTTGGGATAAAAGTTGGGGAATTTGACAGAGGTGGAAAAACCCGTGTCAATACTGTTGCCTTGGATCATGACTTTTCAAATTGTCAAACTTTAACTCCTTATGGTATTTTTTTACCTCCAGAAGGTGAGCTATTTTTATTTTTCGTTCAGTCCAAACTAACTGCTGATTGTATTGTTGACCTACTCGAAAATTGGTGGTTGGGTGTGCAAGAGCGCTTTTATCACATCCGTAAAATAGTTATCAACCAAGACAATGGACCAGAAAATAACTCTTGGCGAACTCAATTTATGTTTCGTATCCTTGAATTTGCCCACAAGTTTCAACTTACAATCCAATTAGCTTATTATCCTCCCTACCACAGTAAATATAACCCCATTGAACGAGCTTTTGGGTGGATCGAGCAACATTAGAGTGGTAGCCTGCTTGACAGTGTTGATACCGTACTCAAGTTTGCTTCGACTCTGACTTTTAAGGGTAAAAATCCTACGGTTGCTTTAATTGATAGGATTTACCATACAGGAGTCAAGTTAACTGAAGAGGCGATGGCAAAAGTTGAAAAGCAAATTCAACGTTTACCAAACTTGAAAAAATGGTTTGTCGAAATCTTTTGTAACTCTGCTTGATTTTGGATCATTTATTTCTTGCAATACTCTTAATGCTTAGTTGGATGCTGCTGTGGATGACAAAGCAAGCTAAATTTATGAAAGCCCAAGTTGAGGGAGCAGTTACAAATGCGCTCACAGACAATAAATCAGCTGGTTGGGGTATTTTTAGTCTAATTTTTGTCGCCGTTATCCGTGAAGGTTTTGAAGCAATTCTGTTCGTTGCTTCTAACTTGCAAGCTGTCATGGTGCCAGCTTTGGGCGCTCTTGGTGGCTTAGTAGCTTCTATAACTGTTGGTGCGATGCTGTTTAGATGGGGCATTAAAATTAACATACGCCAATTTTTTCAGGTCATGGGTATTTTACTAGTGTTAATTGTGGCGGGGTTAGCAGTCACAGCGCTGCAACGTTTTGACGAAGCTTTTGCTAGTCTTGCCGCAGCTTCACGTGCTTCTGCAAGTCTTTGTTTTTACTATGAAAGGTTTACCAAAGTCCACTCCTGCATTTTGGGACCAATGGTTTTGAACACTAACAAAATTTTGCCGGACGAGCAGTTTCCCGGAATCATTTTTAAATCTTTGTTTGGCTACACCCAGCATTTGTATTTAGTGCAAGCATTTACATATGTAGTGTTTTTGCTAACAGTTGGAGGTATGTATTTACGCAGTATTAGCGAGGGAGGTGGAAAGAATAAATCGGTTGTTCAAAAAGCTAATACCTTGAAGTAAAGTTTACCGTCACACTGGCACATTTAGTCTATAATAAACAGTTAACAAGTACTGCAGGGCTTGACATTTAACATATTAACAGTTGCTGATATAATGAATCATATCACCAAATGTTAATATGTCAATAAGCTAAGATGTAACTGATGACTAGCGCTAACCAAGCAAGCGATATGAAGATCAAACTGTTTGAGGCTTTTTCTGACCAATCGCGTTTATCTATCCTTAATGCCTTGAAAGAAAGACCGTTAACGGTAAATGAAATTACCGAAGCAACAGGACTCAGCCAGTCGAGTGTTTTTAGCCATTTAGAGTATTTGCGCTCCTGCAACTTAGTGATTAGCCAGCAGAAGGCTGGATATGCGTTCTACCAACTAATTGATACACGCATCGCCAAACTTCTAGACTTGACTTCGGAGTTGCTTTCCGATGTAGTAAAAGGCATGGAATCTTGCTGTTCTTACGATGTTTCAGAGCAAGGCTAGGCTAAAATCTAGTTTGAAGTAGTCAGCATCAACTGCGTACACTAGGACACATTGAAAATTGATTACTCTCTACACCGTAATCCCCACTACTCACTTGCTTTAACACTCTCCATTTTTAATTTACGCTGTAATATTGAATTTACACTTAATAAGGTGCTGAAGACTAGTAGACCCAAAACGGAAGTAGGTTCGGGAACAGCAATCGGTTTGGCAACAGAGGTGTAAAAGCTACTTACTCGGATTAGTCCATCTTGATCGGCTGGTAGGGGCGGTGCTGGTGGAATGATCCCACCACCAGGGGTTAAATCGGGCTGGGTTTTGAATTGAGTGAAAAACGCGGTTCCGTCCGGTATTACGCCATTACTAAAGGTAATAACGTTATTTGTGATTGTAACATCTTTAAAGATATCTCTTAGACCAGCGACATTAGAGAAACCAATCTTCCCGTCGCCATCTATATCTCCCCATTGCACCGACTCATTCTTAAACGGTGGAGTAGAATCCGGATTATCAAAAGATAGCGTTTCTAATTTATAGACGAAGCTTCCAATATTCTGCCCAGTAGCATTTAGCAAGTTGTTGCTTATATTGGGTATACCGTATTCCACAACTAACCCAGGTTGAAATTCTGATCCTAGCGTTCTGGTTTCTTTCAAGTTTTCATTTACTGTCGTTACGATTGGTTCTACCAAGATGGTAGCACTTGCTGGCGCTAAAGACAAAAGACTGATTCCTGCTGTTCCTAGAATATAAAATGCTATTCTTGTTGCTATGTTAGTCATGTGCAATTATTTCTCTACTATCTTTATTTTAGCTTTAAAAATTAACTTTAAAAATCTTCAACTATTGTTGAAAAAGTTAATTTATAATTAGAATATAAAATATAAAAATAATATTTACAATTCACTATATTTTGATAAATTTGTCATTTTTTTATCTTGAACTTTTACTAACCGAATTAATTAGTTTAATTCAATATTAACAGTCGATTAAATAATAATATTACTGCTTTTAAAACTTATAAATCAATTGATTATTAAGTTTCTTATTTATTAAGTAGAACTGAAGGCGAACAAATACTACGTAGGTTTTGGATAATTGTAGGTTGGGTAGAACGCTCGTGCTACCCAACAAAGCTTAGTACACCGATTCAGTAATAAAAATCAGAGAGAAAGGGCAGTAAAACAGCGAAAAAAGAGGGTGTCAATAAGAGCAGGTATATTGAGTAACTATTGTTTATTAATACTTATTAAGCTATTATTGTCCGGAAAGTGAAGAATTCTGAAAGTTGCGAGTTCCTTTGTAACTAGATAAATCTGCAAGTTCCTGCAAGGTTTTCTCGCCTTGATAGAACTTACCATTAATTTCCCAAGTGGGAAAGCTTTGAATATTGGCAGCTTGGCAAAGGTCTGGACGACCGTTTTTACCTTTAGGATCGCACTCAACGTAATTCAATTGACTAACCGCCTCTTTACCAAAGAGTTGCTTTTGGTTTTGACAATGGGGACACCAGAAGGCTCCATACATTTTGGCTCCTACCTGCTTCAGATGCTGCACTAAAGCGATTTCAGCGGTGCCAGAGGTAGTCGTAATTGCATAACCCGTCTCTACTGAACCAGATTTGGTCGTGGCTGTGGGGTTTTTGACATTAGTATAGACACCTAGAGTACCAACTAGGGTGATTACTCCCACCATAATCATAGTGAAAAATACTTGTCCTATGTCCTCCCAATTGCGACCTATTAGTGTTAGGACAAATAAACTGAGCGAGAAAATGGCAGAAGCGATGCAGTAGACACAAAGCGATTTGATTTCAAAAGCCATCAAATACATCAAATAGCCACTGAAAATCATCATTGCCGTCGCACCTACCAACAGCAGCAGCCAAGTCGAGTCCATAAGCTTTGAGCGCAATTCGTTCTTAGTCTCAGGCTGAGTTAACCAAGGAGCCACTGCCATTACACCCATACTGGTGTAGGCTAAAAAACCGAATAGTGGCAGAGGCAAACCAAAAACTGTAGCATAGGGACTGGAAAGCACGCGATCGCAACCACTAACGGGACAGGCTGCCGAGCCTCCTGCCAGCTTAACTACAGTTAAATAGGCGGTGATCACAGCACCCAAACTGGCGATTGCTGCGATCAGAAACCGAGACCAACGATAAATCCAAGGAACTGGACGTTTCCGTTTCATAAAAAAACTTGCAATCTTAATGTAAATAAACAAAATTGTTCCACGTAAAGACTCTACTTGACTTCGCCAACAGTATCAGTAACAAAATAAAAAGTTATGCTATCCTTTAGACGAATTATCCAATAAATTCAAGAGCTAATTTCTAAAAACTTCCCTTCAAAAGGCTTACCTTTGAGCATTCTATTCCAGTAAATATAGGGAAACCCATATTTTTTTAGCAGCCACATACTGTACCGCTCTTTTGTTGGATCGATTGGAAATGTGGGGTAAAGCTTGTTGTCATAACCGAATTCAGCAAGTACTACCTTGCCGTATCCTGTAGTTATTGGACAGCAAGTATAGCCGTTGTATTTTTGAGCGAGGTTTTTTGAGTTCATTAAAGCCAGTAAGTTATGAACAACAACTGGCGCTTGTTTTCTCACAGCAGCCGCTGTTTTTGATGTTGGAAGACTCGCCGCGTCGCCCAAGCTAAAAACGTTGGGGTATACATTGTGCTGTAGCGTGTGTTTGTTTACATCAACCCAACCTTGACTAGTTCCATTAAGTACGGCTAATTTGCTCTGTTTTATAAAGTCCGGTGCGCTCATCGGTGGAGTGACATGCAGCAGGTCATATTGGATGGCTATTTCTGAGATACCCGAATCTGTTGATACATCAAAAATTGCTGTTTTGGTATCAGCTTTAACTTCTTTAAGATTGTGTTTGTATCTCACATCAATCTGTTTGCGCTCTACTACAGAAAGCAATGTTTTCGCGAACTCTTTTACACTGAAAATTACCCCCATAGCTGTACAAAACATAACTTTTGACTGACGTCTAACCCCTTGTTTCCTAAAGGCATCATCAGCCAAATACATAATCTTCAATGGCGCCCCTCCACATTTAATCGGAGTATTAGGGTAAGTGAATATAGCATTACCGCCTTTGAAGTTCTTGATGACTTCCCAGGTGTAAGGGGCATATTGATAAGCATAATTACTGCAAACGCCATTTTGTCCAATTGCTTCTTTCAGCCCTTTGATTAAATGCCAATCAATTTGAAGACCTGGAGCTAAAACTAGGTATTCATAACAAATACGCTTTCCCTCCTGAGTAATAACTGTATTGTTGTCCGGGTCTAAGTGAGCTACATTGTCTTTGAGCCAAGTAGCACCATCAGGGATATAGTCTTTTTCATCCTTAACTGTATCCTCAGCTCTGTAGATGCCAGCACCGACTAGTGTCCAAGCTGGTTGGTAGTAGTGCTTGTCTCTTGGTTCAATAATAGCAACATCAAGCTGCTTATTTTCTTTGAGTAATTGAGCGGCAACTGTAATACCTGCGGCTCCACCTCCAACGACTACAATTTGATGCTGTACGCTGACTACATCGTTTGGAATGGCTGATTTGCAGTCTGCTGGGTTAACTGGCACTGACATGATACTTTTCTCTCCTTTAAACGAAATAACGCAGTTGTTAGCATTAATTATTCTCTAAAAAAAAGCAAATTATTTTAACTGTATTTTCGGAGATGTTTAATGAGTGCAAACCAGAGTCAACAATTTGTTAGTAGGACATTATTTGTTTTCTTCAGAACACTTGTAACGAGTGCATTCATAAACATCCTTTGCCACATCCGCCAACAGTTCATCAGCTAAACCTAAAATCTCAGCAACTCGCGGATCGCTGAGTTGGTAACGTACATAGCGTCCCTGCTGAGAGGAATTTACCAATCCACAATCACGCAGACAAGCAAGGTGGTTAGAAGCATTCGACTGACTCAAGCCAGTCGCTTCTACAATTTCGCTGACAGTGAGTTCTTTAGTACGCAATGCATCTAAAATTGCTAAACGCGAGGGGTCGGAAAAACCGCGAAACAGTTTAGCTTTGAGGCTAATACCCTTAGATTGAGCGGCAATCAGCATTTGCTTTGTATTTTACCTTAACTTATCTATACTAACACCTCATTATATCAGTAATAAATGATATGTTAACAAATTTTCTAGCGAAATATAGGCTTGAAGATTTTGCTCGCCAATGCAGGTGTTGGTAAAATTGTTTCATGATGGTAAAAACTATCACATATCAGTACAATCTTTACGGGGTGGTAGCAAGTCAACAGAAAACGAACATTCCCACGCCGAAGCAACTCAAGCAAAAACAAATACGCCAATACCCTTACGGTTATTAGGAGTTGGGGAAGTAGGAGTAGTTGACGCGGCTTTTGCAGCAGGTAGTTTTTGGTCGAGTCGTCGGATGCGTGCTTCTTCACCAGTTGGTCGTCCTGAATACGATGGTTTTACTTATGATGAACCATTTATCGATAACCACAAGCAGCCAACCACATCACATTCTATTTCTGTCTCTGATAAACCAGACAATAAAATTATCTAAAAATTTATGTAAAATAAGCTAGCCAGTCATTTCAGCCTTTACAAAAGATTGCAGTTATTTATGCCAAGAGTAAAAACAAAGCAAAAATTTCATCCTGATTTCATTTTTGACTCTCGAACTGAATATAGACTTCCTTGTTTAAGACTCAGAATTTAATTAAAAAAGTAGTAGCAATTTTTGAAAAAACATAGCGAACTGTCAAACTGGCACCATTTAAAGATTGTGAGTAAGTCGAAACTTCTCTAAACTAGCTCTAATTAGGGAAACAGCACTTATAATCAAAAACGAAGCCAGCAATAGACTAGTTATAGCATCTGCCCATAACCAGTTGAAAAAATAAACACAGCTAGTAGCTAAAATCACACCAATTGAATTACTAGCATCAGCAATTCCATGTAAGGTAACTCCACGTAAATTCAAATCTTGATGGCTATGTTCGTGTAATAAGTCAACGCTTAAACCGTTAATTACCAAACTGAGAAAAGCCACAATTAAAGTAGGTAAACCTGATATGGGTTCGGGATGATGAAGATGTTTCACGGCTTCCAAAGTAGTAAAAACAGCTAAAAATATCAAACTTAACCCATTTAATAGTCCCACTCCTACTTCTACTTGTTGATACGTCAAATTAGCTTCACCTGAAGATTGACACTGTGTTAGCCATACTGCTAACAGCGTTAATCCCAAAGTTAACATGTCAGTAAATAGGTGCCCGGAACCTACCAATAGTGATAGACTACCATAACAAAGCCCTACTCCTAATTCGATGAAAAATAAACTACTCCGGAGACTGAAGACAAGCCAAAGAAGCTGTAACTTTTCGGTTCCAGGAGTTAATTTACTATTACAATCATGTCTATAATTGTAGGTTATACCGCGTTTATTTATTGATGATTGATAAATGTCCACGATTACCGTTTATCCTATTTTAATACTCGTGTAGCGTTAAAAATCGCCAATAAAGCTACACCCACATCAGCAAAAACAGCTTCCCACAGCGTTGCGACTCCAAAAGCTCCTAAAACAATAAATAGAGCCTTAACAACCATTGCCAAAATAATATTTTGCCAAACAATTTGATGAGTCTTTCTACCAACTTTGATTGCTTCAGCGACTTTTGACGGCTTATCTGTCATAATTACGACATCCGCCGTTTCAATTGCTGCATCAGAACCTAACCCACCCATTGCTATACCGACATCGGCTCTGGCAATTACTGGAGCATCATTTATACCATCTCCGACAAAAACAAGTTTACTGTTTTTTGGAATTTTACGAAGTATTTTTTCAAGCGCACTTACCTTATCTTCTGGTAATAACTCCGCTTCGTAGGAATCTAAACCAATTTGTCGAGCAACACGTTCAGCGATCGCTCGATTATCTCCTGTGAGCATTACTGTATTTTGCACCCCTAATGCCTTGAGAGAACGAATTGCCTCTGCTGCGTCTTCTTTTATTTCATCTGCAATTAAAATATATCCTGCGTACACTTTATCTACAGCTACATGAACAACAGTACCTGCAACATCGCAAACACTGTGAGCAATATTCTCTCGGTGTAACAAACGGTCATTTCCTGCTAGTACAAATTTTCCTCCCACTTTTGCTATAATGCCATGTCCTGCTATTTCTGCATAATCTTCAACTAAAGATTGATTAACATCCTTTCCATAAGCTGCTAGAATTGATTGAGCGACAGGGTGATTCGATTGTGATTCAATTTTGGCAGCTAAAGTTAGTAGCTCGTTTTGAGAAAAACCATTTTCTGGCACTATCTGAGTTACTTTAAAAACTCCTTTGGTTAATGTTCCAGTTTTATCAAACACTACTGTCTTCACAGCAGTAAGCGCATCTAAGTATGTTGAACCTTTGACCAAAATTCCACGTTTAGCGGCGCCACCAACTCCACCGAAATAACCCAAAGGAATACTAATAACTAGTCCACAAGGGCAAGAAATAACTAACATCACCAACGCGCGGTATATCCATTCTGCCCTCGTGGCACCTGGAATAAATAAAGGAGGAAGTATTGCAACTGCTAATGAGCCAAAAACTACAAAAGGAGTATATATTTTAGCAAATTTAGTAATAAATTTCTGAGTCTCAGCTTTTTTACTGCTAGCGTTTTGTACAAGGTCTAAGATTTTAGATATCGATGATTCTCCAAATAGTTTTGTTACTTTAATATAAATAACACCAGTTTGGTTAATCATTCCTGCTAAAACAGTTTCTCCTATTTTCACTGTTCGCGGCACAGATTCTCCAGTTAAAGCTGAGGTATCAATCTGAGAATTTCCTTCTAGAATCTCACCATCTAAAGGAATTTTTTCCCCTGCCTTAACAATAATAATATCCCCTACACTTACTTGTTCTGGCGATACTTTTGTGACTTCATTCCCAACCTTAATATTTGCATAGTCAGGACGCACTTCTAAGAGCGACTTTATTGACCTACGAGAATTACCAACAGCATACTCCTGAAACAACTCTCCGATTCTAAAAAACAACATTACTGCTACAGCTTCCGGAAGTTTATCAATCGCAAAAGCTCCTAATGTTGCCACAGTCATTAAAAAATTCTCGTCAAATACTTTACCTCGGAGAATATTCCGACCCGCACTAGTTAAAACTCCCCATCCACTTAATAAATATGCAGGAACGAAGACTAGATATTCACCAATGGAGTAGGGTGTGTTGTGTAGTTGCTTTTCAAAAATAAAACCAACAACAAATAAGACGATAACTAAACCAACAACAACCACTTCCTTCTTTAAATTTAATTCTCCGTCTCCATGACTGTGGTCGTGGTCGTCATGGTCATGCTCATGGTCGTGGTCATGCTCATGATTATGATTATGGCTCTCATGGCTCTTATGATATTTATGGTTGTCTTGACTTGAGTATTGAATATGGGAGTTTTTCATTTTCAACAATTTGATTTAATAATTGAACAACTATTCATATATTACAGTATAGCTAACAATCTTCAAGCCTAGCGCCAGAATTTACTCCTTTTCGGCTACTATGCTTACCGAGATTGAGCTTAACCCCATTCACTTTTCGTATATAAGTATAAAAATATACTATTTATTTAAATTTAATTCCATTTTTTACTGCAATACATAAGTATTGTTTTATAGTATTCTTGAAGATAATGTACTAATCCTATTGAAACTGTGACTATTTAGGCAAAAATTAGCACAGTACTCGCAATCGCATAGACAATCAAAACAATTATCGATACAAGTTTCAAGTTGGGATTGTTGAGATTGAGTGGTAGCCATAATTTACCTCCTACTTCAAATCATCAATTTTTAATAAGGCAGTATTTATGCCTTTAAACCCCACAGTAAAAAACTTTCAGCATATTTACATCATCCTAATGAAGCAATAAAAAATAATAAATATCTGTTACTAATGAAGCATAACAATTTCATCTCAATTTCATTTTCATATGCTTGCTCACTTTCAATATTGCTCGGTTAAAAAAAGCGTGAGCAGTAGAATAAAGAGAATTAAGTAATTATGCTAGCAATTGATACAAGTAAACTATTTTCTCTTCTTTTACCCTCTTTTTTCCTTAACAGAGCAGTATTATGTTTACTTTGGGTTGTTAAAAAAATTATTCTAATTTCATCGTCAATAATCCTTTTGTAGGTTTTTCGGTTCGCTTCTAATTTCATCTTGATTTCATTTTTGTCTGCAAAACTAGGTAATAAGCTCAGTAGTACTATTGTAGTTTTGTCATTCAAGCTGCTGCACTCAACCTAAACAAAGTATTCGGTGGGGTTAACTTTCCACTTCACTGAATGGCTTTGGCAATTAGGCAAGGAAACCTCGCAACTCGATATAATGTTCACACTTTATCGGCGCCAGAGATTGAAATTTATACTTCCAAAAAACCCTACTTAATTGATGCTGATGGAGAACTGGTATCTCAGACAACAGCAAACTTCCGCGTTATCCCGCACGCCATTTCCGTTTTCTGTCCAAAGCCAGCGCATTAACAGAATAATTGGTACAAATAAAATACTTATTAATAAATTTCAATTTCGAGTAAATTTTCATTGTTTGACCACTTCTTCTATTGCAATTAATAGTAAAAATCCAACAAAGAATATTGCGGTAGATAATGGAGTATCTGGAATTTCGTGTGCTTCAACCAAAAGCTCCTCTGTTACAAGGTAGAGCAAAGCGACCAATCCAGTTGCAAGAAATGTAGCTAATGCAGCCCCAGAAAGCCCTCCTAATAAAATTACTCCTACAGATGCACCTGTTGGCAAAAGCAGAGCCATCAAAAGCGTTATCATAATTAATCGTCTAGGTGTTGCATTTTCTTTGCTAAGATTAGCTGACACCGATAAGCTGAGAAATAATAGTTCAATAGTAAGAGCTATCGTAAGTAGAATACCTTCTTTGGCACCTGCTGCAAATCCGATACCAATAATCAAACCATCAATCAAAACATCTACACCCACCGTTGTAATTAGACTCATCGAACCTTCTGATTTTTTTGTTAGTGCCTTCACACCTAGCATCAAAATTACACCAATAGTTCCACCCAGAATCACTGCAACTGGTGACTTTTCATGAACGACATCTGGCAATAACTCCCCTGCTGCTGCCGCAAATACAACCCCTGCTGCAAAATGTTGAATTAAGCTTCTGGCTATTGGGCTAGGAAGGCGCCATGCAGCAATAATTCCACCTATAACTGTAGCGGTAACAGGGATTAGAGTATATGTCAGCACACTTAGTAATGTGTTTGCCAAGGATAACTCCATAAATTTAACGATTAACAAGGCTTACATATTATGTTATATAATCTAAGCAACTTGTATCAACATTTAGTAATTTATATTACATTTAAGATATTTAAATATTTTACTGGTATAAAAACTCTCTTTTTGTTAAGTTTTATAATTATTCGCTTATAAAACAAATATTTATCGTAGTTAATAAATATTTACAGTCAACCTTCAACCGACTTGAAGACTCGTGCAGCGTTAAAAATTGCTAATAAAGCTACACCTGATACAAAAGGCTTATAACTGCCGCATCAGGGTTATAGCAGCTTTACGGCAATTTTTTCAATTAACGGCGCTTTATTTTTTAAATTTCATCCCAATTTCATCTTGATTTGGGAGAGTAGAGAAAGCACTTTATATTTCACTGAGTACTTACATTCGCAAATTGGTATCCCCCACAGGGTCTAAAAATGCTCAATTCTATAGTTAAATGGTCTATAGCCCAACGTTGGCTGATTGTATTCGCATCTATAATTATTAGCTTCTGGGGCTTCCGTACTCTCCAACAAATGCCGTTGGATGTATTTCCTAACTTTGCCCCACCCCAAGTGGAGATTATGACGGAAGCCCCAGGACTGGCGCCGGAGGAAGTAGAGTCTTTGGTGACTCGTCCAATCGAAAGTTCAATTAACGGAACTCCAGGACTGGAAACATTACGGTCTTCTTCGGCTGTTGGACTTTCTGCAGTTAGAGTCACGTTTGCCTTGAATACGGATATTTATCGTGCGCGTCAGTTAGTGACGGAAAGGTTGCAACAAGCACGCAGTCAATTACCGCAAGGTGTATCTGACCCAGAAATTCTTCCCGTTAGTTCGCCATTGGGATGGACTGTTAAATACGCTTTTACCTCCGATGCCACTCCAAATATGGAGGTTTGGCGCATTGTCAATTGGCAAGTGAAAAACCGTCTTTTAGCTGTCCCTGGTGTTAGTAATATCGTTATATTTGGCGGTGATGAGCGTCAGTATCAAGTATTAGTTAACCCAGATAGATTAAAAGCATTTAATGTTTCCCTTAATGATGTTACTAAAGCTGCACAAGCAGCGAACGCCAATGCACCAGGAGGATTTTTAATTACTCCCGACCAAGAAACGTTGGTACGTGGTGTAGGACGAATTGAGTCTATCGAACAGTTAAAAAAATCGGTAATTAAAGCTACTAACGGTACGCCAGTTTTGCTAGAACAAGTCGCAGATGTGCAAATTGGTGCAGCCCTGAAACGCGGCGACGGTAGTTTTGGGGGCAAACCAGCAGTGATTTTAACTGTTAATAAACAACCAACAGCAGATACGCCAAAGGTAACAAAAGCTGTTGAAGCAGCAATGGAAGAGATTAAAGCTGGTTTACCTAAAGATGTCAAAATTACAACGACTTTCCGCCAAGAAGATTTTATCGAAGCATCTATCAAAAATGTTGAAGAAGCTTTGCGTGACGGTACTATTATCGTCTCCATCATACTGATTTTATTTCTGATGAATTGGCGGACGGTAATTATTAGTTTAAGTGCTTTACCCGTCTCATTGTTGTTAGGAATGATGATTCTCAACTGGATGGGACAAGGTATTAACACCATGACTTTAGGGGGACTCGTTGTCGCGATTGGTTCTGTGGTAGATGACGCAATTGTTGACATGGAAAACGTCTACCGTCGTCTGCGAGAAAACCAACTTGCAGGAAACCCAGTTCCACCATTTCAAGTAGTTTTCAATGGTTCTGTAGAAGTACGTGTCAGTGTGCTTTTCGCGACAATTATTATTGCCGTTGTCTTTGCACCGATTTTTGCCCTTTCTGGTGTGGAAGGGCGAATTTTTGCACCAATGGGGTTAGCGTATCTGTTGTCTATCGCTGCTTCCACTTTGGTAGCTTTAACATTGACTCCAGCGATGTGCGCCTTGTTGTTAGTAAATGTAAAATTGCCGAGTACGGAAACTTGGTTAGAAAAACAAACGCATAAAATATATAGTCCAGCGTTAAAATTTTCCTTGCGGCGCCCCAAAATTATTTTGGTAGCAGCGTTAGCAGCTTTTGTAGCCTCAGTCGTAATTTTACAAGGCTTAGGGCAAGTATTTTTACCAGAATTTAAAGACCGTTCATTGGTCATTGCCGCAGTTCTTATGCCTGGTGAATCGCTAGAAGCAACCAATCAAGTAGGGTTAGCGATTGAGGAAGCCTTAAAGAAAAATCCTGGGGTTGAAACCGCTCAATTACGCTCCGGGCGCGCGCAGGGGGATACAGAGGTAGCAGGTGTTAACTCCGCAGAACTTGATGTGCAACTAAGTGAAGAGGGAGCAAAAGACCGGGATGAAACAATTGAAACAATTCGTAAAGAATTTGAAAAAGTTCCTGGAGTAGTTGTTAACATTGGTGGTTTTATTTCGCACCGGATGGATGAGGTGTTGTCGGGAGTAAGGAGCGCGATCGCAGTTAAAATTTTTGGTCCCGACTTGGAACAACTCCGTAGCCTTGGACAACAAGTACAGTCAACAATGGGGCAAATTCAAGGTTTAGCTGACTTGCAACTTGAACCCCAGGTGCCAATGAAACAAGTACAAATTCAATTTGACCGTAATGCGGCTGCACGTTATGGTTTAACAATTGGGGAATTATCAGAAGAAGTAGAAACCGCACTCAATGGTCGAGTTGTTTCCCAAGTGTTGGAACAACAACAAACCTTTGACATGGTGGTTTGGTTGCAAGAAAAATACCGCAGTAATTTAGAAGTAATTCGTAATTTATTAATAGATACTCCTCCACTTTCAACCTCCTCTAATGTAGGCAAAATTCCCTTGGGTCAAGTTGCAAAAATTGACTATGGCAAAGGTCCCAATACCATCAACCGCGAAAATGTTTCTAGATATATAGTTGTATCAAGCAACGTTGCAGGACGAGATTTAGGTTCAGTAATTAAAGAAATTAGAGAAAAAGTTAAGCAACAGGTACAATTGCCACCTGGATATTATATAGAATATGGCGGTCAATTTGAAGCACAAGAAGGAGCGACAAACACTTTAATTTGGGCAGGATTATTATCGTTTATAGCTATTGCAGTTATACTTTATTTCGCAGTTAAATCAATTCCTGCCACGATTATGATTTTAATTAACTTGCCATTGGCGTTAATTGGCGGTGTAATTTCTATTGCTTTAACTGGTGGCATTCTTTCTGTAGCATCAATGGTTGGATTTATTACTTTATTTGGTGTTGCAGCACGTAATGGACTTTTATTAGTTGAAAACTATAATGCTCGGTTAGCACATGGGGAACCTTTGCGAGAAGTTTTAATGGAAGGCTCAATGGAGCGATTAGCTGCAATTTTAATGACAGCTTTTGCATCTGCTTTAGGCATGGTTCCACTGGTTATTGGTGGTGGGGCTGGTAAAGAAATTCTTCAGCCGCTAGCAATTGTGGTCTTAGGTGGTTTGTTTACCTCCACAGCTTTAACTTTACTAGTACTCCCAGCTTGCTACATACTATTTGCTAGATTTGTGATTCCAAAAAAGGTTGCAAAAATACATGATAGAGAAATTCCTCAAGGTTCAATTACATCATGATATTTTTCTTAGTTATATATCGGTAATCATAATAAATAGTAAACCTATCAATTCACTTGTTATAAGCATTAAATATGTTATATTATCAAATGTTAGTTTTACACGATGAGGAGTAAACGAATGAAACTTCTAAAAATAGCTGTTGTTTCCGTTGCCAGTATGGGATTAATTTTCTTAGGCGCCTGTAGTGGTGGTACTCAAGAAAATGCTTCTACGGAGAAAACAGAAACCACTACTAAAACAGCTGAAAATACCTCAACCACAGAGACAGCTAAATCAGGTGATTCTGAAAAAGGTCATTCACATAAACACGATGAATCACAGGAAGGAAAAGAGCATTCACATGGCGGTCAAGTTGTGGAGTCAGGTCAATATCATTTAGAATTGGTTGCAGAAAAAGAAGATAAAGGAACTCATTTAGATTTTTACTTGAAAAAAGGTGAGAAACATGAAGTAGTATCCAATGCTAAAATTACGGCTGATATTCAATCACCAGATGGGAAACAAAAAACAGTTCCTCTTACTTATAATGCTGAGGCTAAAAACTATGAAGCGGAAATATCCGAACAAGCAACTGGTCAATATCAGGTGAAAGTTACTGTGGATGTTGGTGGTGAAAAGCTAAACGGTAGATTTAGCTTTAAACAATAGTCAAATTACTTTTAGGGACAGCTTTTATCTTTTATCAAATATTTTTTGTTAGGTAACTTGATTGTCCCTAAATTTATGCAAGCTAGTTGATAATTGTCACTTGTCAAACCATAGAAATTTTATCCACTGATAGTAATTAAATAAAGAGGTGCAGTTATGTCTCATAGTCACAGCCACGGAGGAAATAGACATGACGGTAGAGGTGGTAATTACAACCGCGCGTTTGTTGTCAGTGTTGCTTTAAATACCAGCTTTGTGATTATTGAGGCGGTTTACGGTATCGTTGCTAACTCCCTTGCATTGCTTGCTGATGCGGGTCACAATCTAAGTGATGTACTAGGTTTATTACTTGCTTGGGGAGCTAGTATTCTAGTCCGGCGCCGTCCGACAGCACGTCGCACGTTTGGGTTGCGACGTTCTTCCATTTTGGCTGCATTGCTAAACGCTGCTTTTCTCCTAGTTGTTTCTGGTGGCATTGGTTGGGAAGCAATCCAAAGATTTCGCTCCCCTGCACCTGTTGAAGGGGTAACGGTAATTACAGTCGCAGCAATTGGAGTTGCAATCAATACATTAAGTGCTTTGATGTTTTTGTCCGGGCGCAAGAACGACTTAAATATTAGAGGCGCCTTCTTGCATCTAATGGCAGATGCAGCGGTATCTGTAGGAGTTGTATTCGCAGGTATTGCAATTTTGATTACAGGTAAATTATGGTTTGACCCAGCAGTGAGTTTAATAGTCACCGTAGTGATCGTAGCTGGAACCTGGGGACTTTTACAAGACTCGCTGAATTTAATTACAGATGCTGTTCCGGAGAATATAGAACCGTTAGCAGTTCGCTTGTACCTATCTGAACTTCCTGGTGTAAGTAGCGTTCATGATCTACACATTTGGGCAATGAGTACTACTGAGACAGCTCTTACTGCTCACTTAATTATGCCGGAGGGACATCCTGGTGATGCTTTTTTGGCAAGGGTAAATGACGAACTTCATGATAATTTTAGCATTGAGCATACTACGCTACAAATCGAGTTTGGCGACGCAGATTACCCTTGTTTAAGGGCGAATGAGGGAGAAATTTGATTGTAGATTTTAGCATTGTAAATAATTTTTATATAATAATTTAACCTTTAATATAAAGATGCAAAATTGGGTATCTCTACTGTATGAATTCAGTTATGTATTTTGAGATTATTTACACTATCTCAAACCTAACTTTAGCTTAAGTTAAAAAATAAAATAAATTAATATAATAATTTAAATATATAGTCTCAAATTAATTTTAAACATCTATAATAGATTTAAGTACAAAGCATTATGTTTGTACTCCTGATGTTTTATCAGACTATTTTTGTGCTGAAACTAGCTGCGCGGAATGGTCTGATTTTTATTACTACTATATATTTAATATTTGATATCTAATTTCATCTTAATTTCATCTTGATCTACTATAGTGAGTAATAGAAGCTTTATATGCTTTAGCTTCGCTCCACACACTGATCAAGCTTTTTAGTGCTATTCAAACAATAGCGCTAAAAGCTTGATTTTATAATATTCATTAAGCATGAAACCTAATCCGAAACCTCAAAAACTTAGTTTTATCCCTCATTCTATCTTGCTGACTCTAGAAAAGTTAAAACAAGCATTAGAACCAAACGCTGAATACAAAGCTATTGAGGAATTTCGTGCTTCTCGTCAAAGGACGATTAATTCCATCCGTTATTTATTAATTCTTTTTATTGTCCCCTTACTTTTAAATCATTTATCTAAAAATTTTGTTATCCATCCTTTAATTAAAAAATTTTGGAATCAAGAACCAGCCAAGATTTTTTTAAATTCCTCGCAAGAAAAAAGAGCTTTAACTGAATTTAGAAGATTTGAGCGAGCAATGGAGTTTGAATTACTTATAGGAAAAACTCCAGGGCTTTCTCCTGCTATTATAGAGCATAAGGAAAAAGAAAAGGCTATTGCATTAGCTCAAAAATACAAAAATGAAAGCATTAATGCAGTTGTTAATGTTTTTGCAGATATAATATCTTTGTTCTCATTTACTTTATTATGTATTTTTAGCAAACAACAGTTTGCTACTATTCAAAGCTTTAGTACTGATATATTTTATAGCTTGAGCGATTCTGCGAAAGCTTTTTTTATTATTCTTGCTACTAATATATTTGTTGGCTATCACTCTCCATATGGTTGGGAAATCATTTTAGCGGGAACTTTACAGCATTTTGGACTTCCAGAAAACAAAAGTTTAATTTCAGTGTTTATTGCTACTGTTCCAGTAGTTATGGATACAATTTTCAAATATTGGATTTTCCGTTATCTCAACCGTAGTTCTCCTTCAGCAGTAGCAACTTACCGCAACATGAACGAATGATTATTAAAAATTGTGTCTTGTAAATGGTATGGGGCTTACGCTAAAACCTTACTCTACATAGAGATCAAGCAGTGCATATAAAAATAATTCTGGTTCCAATCAAAATTTCATCTTGATTTCATAGTGGCATGTCAGACTGATTAATGAAGGTTCATTCGTGAAAAATGCATCTTACGTCTAGTTGACAAAGTTCGTTATCCGTAAATCCACGATGAAAACAACATTGATTTATACGGGTGCGATGTTTGTTGTTGCTGCCACAGCTTTTACTTGCATTGATTATGCAAGCGCTGTAAGCGATAACACTAAGCATCCCAATACTGATAGTCAGTATCAATTCTCAATTGGTAACTGGCGGATTGTCAAACATAGTTTTCAATTACGTATACCCAAGGATGGTAAGCCTCTTTCCCAGTTGATTATTGAAGCTCCATCGACCGTAGCCGTCAGTAATGACATTGAAGTCTTGAATACAAAAGGTCAGAAAATAAACATTAATACTCTTGCCAATGGTAAGCAGATTATTATAAATTTCCCAGAAAAGGTAATTTATAATACAAAGCTTCTGGTAAATCTTAACAGAGTTAGACAACCTATCACTGGTCCAGCTTCTGTGTATCGATTGTCGGCTAAGGTTGTTGGTAGCGATACAGAGATTTTCATGGGCGAAGCTCAATTTCCGACATTCTGAACTTACAACGAGGCAAAAATAAATTTCATCCTAATTTCATCAACATCAAAAAAACTGATGGACAGATGAATTAAGATATTCGACGATGTTTGCAAAATATTGCTAAAAGTTTCACCATATTGAATTGATGATTGAGTGAGGAGTAAGTATGAGAAAAATTTTGATTTACGCTGTTATATCGACTTTCGCTGCTACGCTTATAATTCCTGCCAGATACGCAAGTGCTAGTGATAACAATTGGAATCTGCCACATGTTGATGGTAATTCTCAATTTCCTCCTACTAAGTGGCACAGCGTTAGACATACTCTGCGAATACATGTTCCTAAAAACTCTAGAGGCATTTCCCAGTTAAGAATTGAAGTTCCAGATACTATAAGATGGAGCAAGGATAAGGACGATGTGAAAGTGATGAAAGGTGATGACGATAAAATTAATACTAGTGTTTCTATTAATGGCGCCAGTATTCATTAGCTTTTCCCGAACCAATCGCTCCTAATACTCAGATTGAAATTGCTATCAATAAAATCAGAAGACCAAGAATGGGAAATGGCTCTCTTTATCGGATTTATGCGACATTTAATAAAAGTGATAAAGAGACTTTCATGGATACTGTTTTCTTTCGTGTCTATCTTTAAATTCTTTATAACTGAATAAATTAAAACTCACTATTTCTACATTAAAAAGTGTAAAAATAATGAGTTTTTTTATTATATAAAATTACTTGAATTTATGAAGTATAAATAATATCAATTGGTTTGACAAGAGAAAACTATTATTTCTTATATATTAGAACGTAAAATTTCATTTTAATTTCATAACTAACCTTCATACTTATAAATATAGAGGCAATTAATTCATTAATTGAAAGAGGACATGACCATGAAAAAGTTGATTTACACAGTTGCATTTACCTTAGTTATTGCATCTTCAGTTCCTGCGGCTTTTGCAGAAAATCCTAACGATGCTAAGGTCACTCACCTTGGTAATAGTCGCGCATTTCCTAACGATTCTGCTGCTTCTGATGCTACTCATAAATTTGAAGTTCACGTTCAAGGAAAAGCTGTATCTGAATTAGCTATTAATTTGCCAGAAGGGGTCAAAGTTAATAGAGGAATTGAGGTTACAAATAAATCAGGTCAAAAAATTCCTGCAACAGTTTCAATGGATGGAAAAACAGCTACAGTAGCTTTCTCAGAACCTGTAGCTCCTGGTAACTCGCTGTTAGTTTCTATGAAAGGAGTTAACGCTTCGAGTCACGATTCTAGTCAATGTTTACATTATCAAGTATCCGCTAAAAAAGAAGGAACGAAAGAAGCAACTCCGCTCGGTTTGACTAAGATAAGAACTTACCAAAGTTAAGCAGCGACATTAAATCAACTGCTCTCGAAAGAATCAAGTAGTATTTATAGAGTAGCTTATCTTGAGTAAGCTACTCTATAAACCTCACTAAATTTTTTATGAGAAACTTAATTTTCGCTGTTGCAGCATATCTTTTAATTATCACTTCTTCATCTCTAACGGTTTGGGCAAGTGGAAACAAAAATAATACTAAAGCTTCTCTTAGTGGTGGTGTGGCGTTCCCTAGCAGTATTAGTTTTCAAGGCGCCACTCATCAGTTTAAGCTTGATGTACAGACACAACCTGTTTCGGAGCTTGTTATCAAATTGCCTTATGGTGTCAGCATTAACAAAGGAATTGAGGTAAAAAATCAATCAGGCAAGAAAATAGATGCCCAAATTGCTGTTAATAACCAGACAGCTACGCTAATTTTCTCCCAGCCAGTAGAACCGCAGACAACATTAATAGTTGATATGCGGGGTGTAAATACATCCTTACGCAGCCACATCTGGTTATATCAAGTTTATGGCAAAATGCCTAACTTAACAACAGAAATTCCTCTGGGTACAGTTCGGATTCAAACTTACGGTCGTTAATAATTTTTATTTTTATACTTGATTTTTCGACCATTTTGTAACAAAGTTAGCTAGATACGAAACTCTACCTTATCCCATCTTCTATGACTTCTTTTAACTCCAATTTGATATCAGATACAACAACAGTTTGGCACACTCTGCAAGTTACAGAAACAATCTTGTTGCAAGAGAGTAATAGCAATAATGGTTTGACATCTCAACAAGCTACTGAAAGATTGCAACGCTACGGTTATAATGAAATACAAGAACAAAAGGGGCGCCCTGTTTTATCTATCTTGATAGACCAGTTTACTAACATCATGTTGCTGATGTTAATGGCAGTGGCGGTAGTTTCAGCGGTTTTGGATTTGCGAGGTGGTGAGTTTCCCAAAGATGCCATTGCAATAACTGCAATAGTTATTCTTAATGGTTTACTAGGCTTTATACAAGAAAGTCGTGCTGAAAAAGCCCTAGCTGCGCTCAAGAACCTTACTTCTCCCAAAGTTCGAGTGATGCGAAATGGTAAACAAGTAGAAATCGCAGCTAAAGATTTAGTGCCTGGGGATATAATGTTGCTCGAAGCTGGGGTGCAAATCGCAGCAGATGGTAGGTTGTTAGAATGCCAAAATTTGCAAGTTCGAGAAGCAGCTTTAACTGGAGAAGCAGAAGCAGTTAGCAAACGCGAAACAGTACAATTACCATTAGATGCTCCCTTGGGAGACCGCATTAATATGGTTTTTCAAGCAACAGAAGTAGTTCAAGGGCGTGGAAAAGTACTGGTAACAGCAACAGGGATGCAGACTGAACTCGGTAAAATTGCCCAAATGCTTCAGTCTGTCGAGGCAGAACCAACTCCAATGCAGAAGAGGATGTCCCAGTTAGCTAACACTCTGGTGACAGCCTCTTTAATTTTAGTAGCTGTGGTTATAGTCGGTGGCATTTTACGGACAGGTAGTTTTAAACACTTTGAAGAACTTTTAGAAGTCTCGTTAAGTATGGCTGTGGCTGTAGTTCCAGAAGGTTTACCAGCTGTCATTACGGTTACTTTAGCAATTGGAACTCAACGGATGGTGCGCCGTCAAGCTTTAATCCGTAAATTGCCAGCAGTCGAAACGCTCGGCTCAGTTACTACTATTTGTTCAGATAAAACAGGCACGCTAACGCAAAATAAAATGGTTGTACAACGTGTCGAAACCGTTAGCCATTCTTTAAAGGTAACAGGCGATGGTTATGCACCTGTTGGTAATTTTGAAGCAAATAAATTTTCATCAACATCGGCACCGACGACAATCAGTCCTGAAAAATATCCAGAGTTGCAAA
Source organism: Calothrix sp. NIES-4105 (assembly GCF_002368415.1). GTDB lineage: Bacteria > Cyanobacteriota > Cyanobacteriia > Cyanobacteriales > Nostocaceae > Dulcicalothrix. The sequence goes on along the minus strand of NZ_AP018291.1, from coordinate 100,349 downwards.
ATCTATTACTTGCATCTGTACTATGTAACGATGCAGTACTAACCTACGAGCAAAATCAGTGGGGAATTTTAGGTGACCCAACAGAGGGAGCTTTGCTATCCTTGGCAGGTAAGGCAAGCATTGAGAAAACACGGTTTGAGTCTTTGTTTGCGCGCGTGGCAGAGTTTCCCTTTTCCTCGGAACGGAAGCGGATGAGTGTGATTGTCCAAAATAATAAATTATTGAATCCTGCTATCGCTGATAACTATACTTACCTCATGTTTACTAAGGGTTCGCCAGAGTTAATACTGCAAAGAAGCACTTTGTACCAAGATGCTGATTCGACGTCGCAAACGTTACATAAAGAAGTACGCTCGCGCATCCTTGAACAAAATAACCGGATGGCTGCTGACGGATTGCGAGTGCTGGGGTTAGCGTACAAACCCTTAAATTTTTTACCCGATGAAGGTTCAGAAGAAGCAACAGAGCAAGAATTAATTTGGTTAGGGTTAGTGGGAATTCTTGATGCACCTCGACCGGAAGTAAGGGAAGCGGTGCGAAGATGTCGGGAAGCAGGCATTCGACCTGTTATGATTACTGGTGATCACCAATTAACCGCTCGAGCAATCGCATACAATTTAGGTATTGCTAAAGAGAACGATGTTATCCTTAGCGGTCAGGATTTAGAAAAGCTACAACCCGAAGAATTAGAACAAAAAGTTAAACATGTATCAGTTTACGCGCGCGTATCGCCCGAACACAAACTGCGAATTGTCGAAGCGTTGAAGAAGCAAGGTGAATTAGTGGCGATGACTGGCGATGGTGTAAATGATGCCCCAGCATTACGGCGTGCTGATATCGGAATTGCAATGGGCATTACGGGTACTGACGTGAGCAAAGAAGCTAGCGATATGGTTTTGCTCGATGATAATTTCACTACTATCGTTGCTGCTACAGAAGAAGGTCGGGTAGTTTACGATAACATTCGCCGTTTTATCAAATACATTCTCGGTAGTAACATTGGCGAAGTTTTAACAGTTGCAGCTGCTCCTCTTATGGGTTTAGGAGGTGTTCCCCTCTCTCCACTCCAAATTCTCTGGATGAACTTAGTCACAGATGGTTTACCAGCCCTTGCTTTAGCAATGGAACCAGCAGAACCGAATGTAATGCGTCGTCCTCCTTATAATCCCCAAGAAAGCATTTTTGCACGAGGACTTGGATTCTATATAGTTCGTATCGGCATTATTTTTGCAATTATTACCATAACACTAATGGCATGGGCTTCTAACTACACTCAAAATTTTGGCGACCCTGAGCGATGGAAAACAATGGTATTTACAACCCTGTGCCTTGGACAAATGGGTCATGCCTTAGCTATTCGTTCGGACACACAATTAACTGTACAGCTAAATCCTTTTTCTAATCCCTACGTACTTGCCTCTGTATGCTTGACTACAATTTTACAGCTAATGCTAATTTATATTGCTCCGCTACAAAACTTTTTTAATACCCACTGGCTCAGTCCCTTAGAACTTGCGATTTGCTTTGGATTCAGCGCTTTGATGTTTGTTTGGATTGAACTGGAAAAATTATTTCTCAAGCGATTTTTAACCCGTTGAGCAAAATTTCATCTTAATTTCATTTCTACCTGTAACAATAGGTATTAACGAGTGCAGGCTCCTCTAACACCACACCACACCTACTGTGGGTAAAAGAGTCTACACTTGTTTTCTCTCATTCGGCATTTTAGGCAATCTGTACTACAATAAATTTTACTTAACATTTAAAAATTTCATCTCAATTTCATCCAACTCTGTCAATCTATTTTTAAGGGATAACCTCGTTATAATCTATGCTTATTTCACAAATCTCTAACGAATCGCTAGAAAGTTATTTTGATATGAGAGTCTTGCTTGTAGAAGATGAACCCGATTTAGGTGCAGCCATGAAACGTACTTTAAAACAGCACAAGTACTTAGTAGATTGGGTCATGGATGGCACAGAAGCCTGGTCATACCTGGAAAATGGTTCGGCAAATTATACATTAGCCATTATTGATTGGATGCTTCCGGGAATTACTGGATTAGAATTATGTAAAAGACTGCGTATGAGAGAAAATTCTCTGCCTGTTTTAATGCTAACAGCTAGAGATAGAATGGAAGATAAGATTGCTGGCTTGGATGCTGGTGCTGATGACTATTTAGTAAAACCATTTGGAATCGGGGAACTATTGGCACGGTTACGAGCTTTACAACGTCGTTCCCCGCACTTTCAAGCTCAAAAACTGTCTGTTGGAAATTTGACTTTAGATTACGGCAACAACTCAGTTATTTGCCAAGATGCAATAGGAAACAAACAAACAATTTCCCTAACGAACAAAGAATTCCAGCTTTTGGAATATTTTATGAAACATCCCAATCAAATTGTAACTACTGAGCAAATTCGCAATCAACTGTGGGAAGTAAGCGCAGAAACTGGTAGCAATGTAGTAGCAGCACAAATGCGTCTCTTACGTCGTAAATTGGCTGCAAGCAGTTGCACAAGCTCAATTGAAACTCTACATAGCGTCGGATACCGTCTCAATTCTACGCTATGAATCAAAATAAACTTTTTCAGCTTACCCGCATTCGTTTTGCTCTGTGTTATGCCCTTGTTATGGGTTTAATTTTAGGTGTGTCTGCCTTCGGTTTTTATAGAGCCGTGTTCCATGCCCATGTAGTAGCTTTAGACAGTGAAATAGAATCTGTTGCTGGAACGATACATGACAGTATAGAACTCAAATTAAAGCAACCAGGGCGATTAGAGCCTATTGTACAGCAGTTATTCCCAAATATCAGTACCTGTGTAATTGGAGCTAATTGCATTCAACAGTCGGCTGATTCTAAACGCCACTTCCTCGGTGCTATTAATACCGGGAATTATTATATTCGTTTTTTCGATAATTCTGGACGTTTGATTGCGACAGGAGGTTCTTATCCAGATGGTATATCGACCGTTTTAAACAATCAAAAGTGGGAGTTTATTAAAGATATTAACGGTAGAGATTACCATCAAATAACTTTACGTCTACACACTCAAAATAATCAGGAATGGGGCTACTTTCAAATCGGGAAAAGTTTGCAGGAGTTCAATTATTATCTTGATAGCGTAAAATTATTTATTGCTTTAGGACTGCCAATTGTGACGGTAATGATTAGTGCTGCTAGCTGGTGGTTATCGGGGTTAGCAATGCAGCCAATATACCAATCCTATCGGCAAATTCAACAGTTTACGGCCGATGCTGCACATGAATTGCGAACACCTCTAGCTGCGACAGGCGCCACAGTGGAATCAGCGCTATTCATGCCGCAATTGTTGGAGGAAGAAACACGAGATATTTTGCAAACTATACACCGTCAAAATCAGCGACTTACAACTTTAGTTGTTGATTTGCTAATGTTAGCGCGTTTGGATAGACAACCTATAAAACAACGGGATATTTGTTGCCTGAATGAAATTGTTAGCGATTTAATCGAGGAATTTGAGGCAATGGCAACTGCCGCAGGAATAAAGCTAACACCTGTCATACAAGCGCATCAATCGTTAACTATTATTGGTAATTCCGACCAGCTTTATCGACTAATTTCTAATTTAATTGTTAATGCAATTCAATATACACCACCATCTGGAGAGGTGATGGTATTTTTAAATAGAACTGACTATTATGCTGTAATTAAAGTTCAGGATACAGGTATTGGAATCCCACAAAATGAACTTTCTCGCATTTGTGATAGATTTTATCGAGTAAATAGCGATCGCTCTCGTAGCACAGGCGGTTCTGGATTAGGGTTAGCTATTGTCCAGGCTATAGTTAGGGCACATCAAGGTAAGCTAAATGTGGAAAGTGAATTGGGTAAAGGTAGCACTTTTACCATTCAATTACCCTTTCATGCTACGCCACTAAATAGCTTAACCATACCTCCATTCAAACCATTTAAATGGCTATATCGCGCTTTCCGCAAGTCAAAATATTAATTTAAGCTTTTTATTTTTAGAGGTTACTAGGTTGGCAGAAGCGCTAAATTGATTATAAAAAATTTTATTTTATGAAAGAAAATAACAAAAAATTCTGATACATAGATATCAAATTATTTCTATCTAAAAATCTGTCTAAATTTCATCCTGATTTCATCTTAATATGAAAAACTTATAACTAAGGTACATAAGATACCTACTTAGTGCTGTTCTCTCAAGGGAGAAAGGGGAAGCTAAAAGAATAAAAATCTTCTCAAATCAGGATTTCATCTTTAAACTTCAACCTTTTTCCCCTAATTCCATCTGGTCATATCAATCTAAGTACGGAGGTAAATTAAGAACATAAATAACTCAGTGTAGAACTGAACTTGATGTCATCTTCCATAACTTCTTTTAATTCTTATTTGACTTACAGATTTTCCATCTTTCTTGTTTTGCTACCCCTGACAACAGGAGTGCTTTTTTATGGTGTGGTGTAGTTTTATCTCTAGGAGTGAAAATATATGTTGAAGTACCGTTACTTAGTTGTTGCAGGTATTAGTTATATAGTAATATTAAGTAATATAGCTACTAGTTCAGCCCAAACAACATTCCAGTTAACACAATCACAATCTCAGTCTACATCTCCTACTTCAACTTCACTTGACAACCTCAATCCAAATTCAAATCTTCTACAGTTTCCTACCAAATCAGAGGAAGTTAAAATTCTCGTAACTCAGCCTATTACCTTAGAACAGGCTTTAGAACTAGCACGCCGTAATAATCGAGACTTGCAAGTAGGAATATTAACTCTGGAACGTAGTCGCGCGGCGTTACGCGAAGCACAAGCAGCTTTATACCCGAACTTTGGTTTAAGCACAGATGTATCCCGTGGACAATCTGCAAGCGATCAACTTTCTGCCGAATTGCGCTCTCGAAGTGGAATACCGACAAGCCAAGAAGCGGCAAGTACAACTTTAGGAGGCGCCGCACAGTTAAGTTACAACATTTATACTTCTGGTTCAAGGTCAGCCCGCATTCGAGCCGCAGAGGAACAATTACGTTTTGATGAGTTAGATGTGCAACGTTTGTCAGCAGAAATTGGGCTGCAAGTTGCCACTCAATACTACGATTTACAACAAGCCGATGAACAAGTTAGAATTAACCGTGCTGCCGTTGAGAACGCGCAACGTAGTTTAAAAGATGCTCAAGCATTAGAAAGTGCGGGAGTTGGTACTAGATTTGATGTTCTGCGTTTTCAGGTAAATTTAGCAAATGCTCAACAAGAACTGACTAATAGTCTTAGTCAGCAGCTAGTAGCTGCAAGACTGCTGGCAGTCACGTTGAGTTTACCACAATCTACAAATATCAGTGCCGCAGATTCAGTGAAAATAGCTGGTTTATGGAATCAGACACTTGAAGATAGTATTGTGCTGGCGTTTCAAAATCGTCCTGAACTACAACAGCAATTGGTACAACGTAACATCAACGAGCAGCAACGACGCTTGGCACTTGCCGAGGTTCGACCACAAGTTAGTTTGGTTGCTAGTTATAATTTGTTGGACGTGTTTAATGATCGTGTAGGCATTACCGATGGTTACTCGCTTGGAGTTAGAGCGAATTGGAATTTATTTGATGGAGGCGCCGCTAAGGCAAGAGCAGCTCAATCGAAAGCTAATATTACTATCGCCGAAACTCGTTTTACTAGCCAACGTAACCAAATTCGTTATCAAGTCGAACAGTCTTACAGTAATTTGCAATCGAATTTAAGTAATGTTCAGACCGCGACTGTTGCTTTAAATCAAGCTCAAGAGGCTTTAACTTTAGCAAGGTTAAGATTTCAAGCAGGTGTAGGTACTCAGACTGATGTTATCGCTTCTGAAACTGAGCTTACTCGGGCTGAGGGAAATCGGGTTAGAGCTATATTAGACTACAATCGTGCTTTGGCTGGTTTGCAAAGGGCTGTTAGTAATCTGGGAAATCCTTAAATGTAGGTGTGCAAATGTTGAATCACGAGAAAAAACATCTGTTAATTGGTCAAGTAACAGCTTTAAGTGGAGTCCCTATCGCGACTATTCGCTACTATGAGGGTTTAGGTCTCCTCAAATCTTACGGACGTACAGAGGGAGGATATCGACAGTTTTCAGAAAATGTCCTTACCCGTTTAGCTTTTATTAAACGGGCACAAAATCTTGGTCTTAGTCTAGAGGAAATTGGAGATATTCTTAATGTTTATGACGAAGGAAAACCTCCATGTAGCCAGATTAAAGATAAACTAGACAACAAGCTATTAGAAATTGACAACAAAATTGACGAACTGTTAACTCTACGCAATGAGTTAGGAGAATTACTTTCTAGTTGGAAAAATTTACAAGATAAGCCAGAGGATAAAATTTGCCCTATTATCCAGAAATATTAAGCAGTTGTAAAAAATTGTAAATTCTTCACTGTTAAAAATTTTGACATTTTTTAATGTTTTTACACATTAATATACTAAAACTAACTATCTCTACATAAATGAATTTAGAGATCTGATTTTTTTGCTTGGCTCCACCTACCTGTAAAAGGGTAGGTTTTTTAAATTGAGCGGGTGCTTCTCTGAGTAGTTACTTCTATTTTAAAAAATTGAGTTAAATTTCATCTTGATTTCATCCGACTATGAGAATCTTATTTATAGGGGAAGACCTGCTGTAACAAATATTACTTTGTGTGAGGAATAAAAATCATGTCCCAAACTAAATTATTGTGGAAATGTCTACTGTTTAGTCCTGTTGTTCTAGTAGGTAGCCTTGCTTTTTCAATATCAACCATAGCTGCTGAGAATTCAGTAAAGTCTGAAGTAAATCAAATTGATGCCCTAGCTCAAGTAGACTCGGCTTCCGGTAACTCTTCTTTAAACCAAATCCAACAATACAGTGGTGACACTGCCCAAGTCACATCTGTTTCCCAGTTTTCTGACGTGCAACCTACAGACTGGGCTTTTCAGGCCTTGCAGTCGCTTGTTGAGCGTTATGGTTGTATTGCTGGTTATCCGAATGGAACTTTTCGAGGAAACCGTGCTACGACCCGTTATGAATTTGCCGCTGGTTTAAATGCTTGCTTAGAGCGAGTCAACGAACTGATTGCCACAGCTACTACTAACTTGGTTACTAAAGAAGACTTAGCAACCTTGCAACGACTTCAAGAAGAATTCTCTGCTGAACTCGCGACTCTACGCGGTCGTGTAGATGCTCTTGAAGCTCGTACTTCTGAAATAGAAGCCAATCAATTTTCCACTACAACAAAGCTGAATGGAGAAATCATCTTTAACATATCTAATGTTTTTGGCAGTGATAAAAGGGCGGTGGCTTCTGGTGTCAACCCAAATACTGCTAGACAATTAGATTCCAACACTATTTTCACTGACCGAGTTCGTTTAATCTTGAATACGAGCTTTAATGCTAGAGACTTATTGCAAATACGTTTGCAAGCCCGAAACGTAACTCCCTATGACACAAATGTGACAGGCACTAACATGACCCGCTTTGGTTTCGATGGGAATCAGGATAATAACATAGGTGTTGATAAAGTCAACTACTCTTTTGACCTCAGTGATTCGATACGAGTCAAAGTAGATGCAGCAGGCGGTAATATATACGACAATATCAACAGCTTCAACCCTGACTTAGCTAGTGATAATAAGGGTGCTTTATCTCGTTATGGTCGTTTTAGTCCTATTTACCGCACAGGCTTTGGTGGTGCAGGTGCAACTATAAATATTAATCCGAAGGGTTCTCCTTTTTCTGCATCAGCATCTTATGTAGCTCGTACAGCAAATAATCCTGGTTTAGGTGCAGGTCTAACAAATGGCGCCTACACTGCTCTTGGTCAACTAGTTTTCCAACCTAGTAAAGCATTAAATGTTGGTTTGACTTATGCTCGTAACTATCAAAATAGTTTGTCTGGTATCAACATGTTTGAAGGTACTGGGAGTATCTACGCGGGTAATCCTTTTAATGGTGTTGCCACTACTGCCAACCACTATGGCATACAAGCAAATTTCATACCTAGCTCAAGCTTGACTATTGGTGGATGGTACGGTTATGCCGATGCTGAAGCATTAGTAAATAGTGCAGGAGTGAATAAAGGAGATAATGCATCAATCAATTATTGGGCTGCAACCCTTAGCATCAAAGACTTTGTGAAAGAGGGTAACTTGCTTGGTTTTATCTTTGGTCAACCACCTAAAGTCAGCAATAACGATGCTTTCACTTCTGCAGCAAGAACTATTAGACGCGAAGATAATGACACTTCTTACCACCTTGAGGCTTTATACCGTATGCAAGTAAATAAAAATATTTCGGTTACTCCAGGTTTATTAGTAATCTTCAATCCCGAACATAACAACAACAATGACACTATATATGTAGGTACACTCCGTACTAACTTTTCATTCTAGAGTGCAATTAGCTGTTGTTTAGAAAGCATACTACTTCTAGAGACGCGATATTATATCGTGTTTCTACAAACTTGAATTGAGTGCTTGCGCGCGCAGTTCATAAACATAAGTATATTAAAATAATACATATTTTATATTAATGCATAAATACTATTATTTGATTAATAGTACTTGAGCCGTTTTGGGAGCATAGGATTTAATTAAGTTTTTGTAGTTTTCAACGTCAGCATAAATTTCTTATATTGCTTCATATTTCATATTGATTTCATCTTGACCTGTCAGAATTAAAATAGCTCAATCAGGTCCATTGCACTTAGTTAAATTTTATTACTACTTTAACTAAGTCTCACTTACACCTACTTGGCAATTGGACTTGCTGAGTGTTTCTTAATTTGTTTACAGTAATATTGCAATTTTCTTAATAACCAATAATACATTATAGCTACAAAAATCTTTTAAGTCGTCTCTTGACGCTAGCTTTCTTGAAGTCTATTTTCAAAGTTTTGTTGACTGTTCATCATTTAATGAATTTTATTGTCCACCTATTGCATCTTATCCAGAATATCAAATTCGCTTGATTTAACACAGTTCCGGCATAACTTAATCCTTACAAGACAAAGATTTTGGCTTATTTTAACTACGTGCATTTACCCATGTTTGATATCATTTTTAACAACAAGCGCATCCTTTTATAGTTCACTGTATAATTAAGTAAATATGTATAAAGATTTATTTCCATATTTGATTGCAATACTTACAAACTGAGCTGTCATCTTAATTACAATTAGGTGCCAGTCCAAGAAAAAAATTTATAAACTAGAAAGGGGTTGACTCTATAGCCGACTAGAGGGTTAAAAATAAATGAGTAAGAAAAATTTTAGGTGAACATTATGACAAAACGTCAAATAGAAATTTTTACGGCTGACTGCCCTCTCTGTGATGAAACAGTGCAAATGGTTCAAGAATTGGCTTGCTCTCATTGTGAAGTATCAATTTATAAGCTGCGGCAAGAACAGGAAAAAGCCAAACAGTATGGAGTAAATGCAGTGCCAGCAATCGTCGTTAATGGAAAACTAGTTCTGACTGGCAAACCTAATCGAGAGCAACTTCTAACTGCTGGCGTAGGTCAAAGTATCTGACGTTTAAACATACCGTGAAAAGTTAGAGGTGTGGAGTCCAGGGTGTGCTAGCCTAACTCAAAATTGTGCCTTTGTAGAGGCGCTTTCACGTAAACGTAAGCGCGTCTCTACCTGCTTGCAATTTTTTACAATTCCTGAACGAACTGTTACACAGCATTAAGCTTTGTATACTTTGCTCTGATCAAAATTGTAAATATCTGCGACAATAGTATAGAGGAAATTTTGGTATTAATTATAAATATATAGATGTGTAAATGTTGAGTCACAATCAAAAAAATGTATGTTAATTGGTCAAGTAACAGTTTTAAGTGGAGTTTCGATTGGAACTATTCGCTATTACGAGAGTTTGGGTCTCCTCAAATCTTATGGACGTACAGAGGGAGGATATCGGCAGTTTTCAGAAGATGTCCTTACCCGTTTAGCTTTTATTAAACGGGCACAAAATCTTGGTCTTAGTCTAGAGGAAATTGGAGATATTCTTAATGTTTATGACAATGGAAAGCCCCCATGTAGTGATATTAAAGAAAAGTTAGAAAACAAGCTGTTAGAAATTGATAATAAAATTGACGAACTGTTAACTCTACGCAATGAGCTAGGAGAATTACTTTCTGGTTGGAAAAATTTACCAGACAAGCCAGAGGACAAAATTTGCCCAATCATTCAGAAAAATTAACCTACTGGTCGATAGTTCTACTTTCCAATTTTGAACTACTTTTGCAATAAAACGTTGTAATTGGAAAAAATAACAATGAAAAACAAGCCAACCAAGTCTTGGATAATTTGGGTTTTAGCTACACCAGAAGTGAACTTATTCCTTTTTGCTTTTCTCATAAATTTTGTTTATGAAGTTTGGCAGGCGCCTTATTACGAATTCTAACGACTTAACAAAAAACCAAAACCTCCACCAATAGAAAGAGATACAACAATGGGGATGGCACAACAAGCTACCATTGCGATTCCCATCCACTTCATAGTGTGGTCTTTAGAGTTAGGATTATTCATGATAGGTAATTCTTGATTTAATTACAGCAATATTGCGATTTTGTTACTAATTATACATTATAGCGACAAGGATATTTTAAGTCATCCTTGCCGCTATTGTTCAGCAAGCCTATCTGGAAGGGTTTTGTTGATTGTTCATCATTTGATGCATTTTGCCGTCCATCTGCTGCGTATTGCCCATCATTTTTTTACAACAAGGGCATCCTTTGTCTTCTGACTGCTGTTTAGTTGGGGAAGATGGTGTTTGGCTAATCTGCTGTTCAGTTTTGCTTGTAGTTGTATTCGCATTGGTAGCACGACTCTCTGCTCGGCTAGGACTGCCAACTAATGTCAGAAGTGCAAAACTTGCTAAGGCAGCAACAAATAAACTTTTCATGTGTGTAGTCATATGTTTTTTACTCTCTACCTTGTTTTCTGTCAGCTATTTTTGGCTGACTGATGTCCATGCTAAACTCTCAAGTCAGCTAGAGAGTCAAGAGATAAATTGATAAATTTTGCTGAAAGCCTTTCAGCAATTCCTAATAAACGAGAGAAAGAAGTTATTTTCCAACTCAAAAGACCATCTATTAAAAGTCAAAATCTTTCTATGCAGTATATTTTGTTTGAAGATTTACGGCAACATCATGATGCAATATGCAAATTTGGTGAAGATTATTCCGTGATGTTAAAAATAGCGAAGACAGCTTAGTACATATATTGGTCTTACTACGTTGAATTAACGCTTTTGAATAATCGGGCATATCGTTGTTTCAATATTATTAGTCACCGTTTCCCATCCTGAAAGAAGACTTTGTAACTCCTGCTTAAAAATCAGGAGTTCTTGAATTTGCTTCTCAATTACTGCTACTTTAGCTTGCAATTTTTCTTTTATATGGTCGCAAGGCAAATCACCTTGGTCATGAACTTCTAAAAAATCCTTAATTTCTAATAAACTTAAACCAAGACTTTGCGCGCGCTTAATAAAATGTAAGCGATCATAAACATCAGAGTCGAACAATCTAAACCCACCTTCAGTTCTACCCGATGCTTTGAGCAACCCAAGCTCTTCGTAATAACGAATAGTTTTAATTGGTACATTAGTTTCCTTAGCAACGGCGCCTATTTGTTTTGTTTTTTCTTGGAGTAACATAAAACATACCTCTAGAATCATTTCCTAATCTTTATTTTAAACTCTCCAGTTAACTGGAGAGTCAAGAGAACGAGTAGGGGAAACTCCTATTCATTGCACTACTTAACTTCCACAACACCGCGAAACATATTCATGCCGCAAGCAAAAGTGTATTGACCTGGTTTTTGAGGTGTAAACTCAATTTGGGTGACTTGATTTAAATCTAAATCTTGTGCGATGTGAAAGTCCGGAAATACAACTTGTTCCAAACAGCTACTTTTGTCACGACGTAGGAAGTTTAAGCGTACTGGTTTACCTGCATCAACTACTACTCGACTTGGCTCGTAACCTCCATCTACTGTAATTGTAACTTCTTGAATGCCGTCATGAGCTTCTGCATTCCGTGACTTTGGCTTACTCAACAAAAACCACCATATTTCTAAACCAATTAACCCTAAACCAGAAGCTGTAACTGCTGCTTTTACCCATAGCGGTTGTTCAATACGTTGAAACTCAGTGGTTTGTGATGTCGCAGAATTATGGATTTCATGCGGCATTTGTTGTGCTACTGCTCTGTTAGTAGCAACACCAAACAATAATCCCAAAGAAGCTATGCTGCCAATAATTATCTTTTTATTTAACATATTTGCCCCCTTTTTATGCAATGACCTTGGGTCGGAAGTTACGCAGACGCAATGAATTTGTTAATACTGAAACTGAACTGAACGCCATCGCGGCACCTGCAATAATTGGATTGAGCAACCAGCCGAAAATAGGGAAGAGAATACCAGCAGCAATCGGAATTCCTGCTACGTTGTAAATAAAGGCAAAGAATAAATTTTGACGAATGTTGCGAATTGTTGCATTGCTAAGTTGAATTGCTGTTACTACACCTTGTAAATCACCAGAGATAAGCGTAATGTCACTAGCTGCAATTGCTACATCTGTTCCTGTACCAATAGCTATACCCACATCAGCTTGAGCTAATGCAGGTGCATCATTGATACCATCACCCACCATTGCAACAATTTTTCCTTCACGTTGTAATTTCCTTACAGTGTCAGCTTTTTGGTCGGGTCGAACTTCTGCCAAAACACGCTTGATACCAACTTCTTTGGCAATAGTTTCTGCGGTACGGCGATTGTCTCCTGTAAGCATTACTACTTCTAAACCCAACTTTTGCAATGCTTTTACAGCTTGGGCAGATGTAGGTTTAACTGCATCAGAAATACCCATCAGCCCTTGAAGTTTACCATCTATCGCGATATAAATAGCAGTTTTACCGAGATACTCTAAGCGTTCTTTTTCTTTTTCCAAAACTTGAGTTTTCACATTTAACTCTGACATCCAGCGTTGCGTACCAATCTGTATTAGGTGGTTATCAACTACACCCTGTACACCACTACCTGCAATTGCTTCAAAATTTTCTACCGAAACCAACCCGACTTCTTGAGTTTGAGCATATCTTACAACTGCTTCTGCTAGTGGGTGTTCTGAGTTGCGTTCTAGCGATGCTGCTAATTGTAGTAATTTAATTTCATTACCGTTTGCAGTACCGTTAGTGGTAACAAAATCTGTAACCGTGGGTTTACCTTGGGTAATAGTTCCGGTTTTATCTAGAACAATTGTTTTGATTTTATGTGCTAATTCCAAACTATCGGCGCCTTTAATCAAAATACCATTTTCTGCGCCTTTACCTGTTCCTACCATTACTGATGTTGGAGTTGCTAAACCCAATGCACAAGGACAAGCGATAATTAAAACTCCGACTGTGGTAATCAAAGCCAAAGTCAGATTACCCATGATATTAAACCAAATCATGAAAGTCAGGAGTGCGATTGCAATAACCGCAGGTACAAACCATCCTGTTACAGAGTCTGCTAATCTCTGAATAGGTGCCCTACTACCTTGAGCCTGTTGGACAAGCTGTACAATCTGTGCTAATACAGTATCTTTTCCTACTCGTGTTGCTTTAAACTTAAAGCTACCAGTTTTATTAATAGTGGCGCCAATTACTTCCGAACCCGATTGTTTTTTAACAGGTACACTTTCCCCTGTCACCATAGATTCGTCAATAGTTGATGTGCCATCAATAACTTCACCATCAACAGGAATTTTCTCACCGGGACGAACTAAGATTACATCCCCAATTTGCACCTCTTCAATTGGAATATCTATTTCTTGACCGTTACGAATTAAACACGCAGTTTTAGCTTGCAAACCAATGAGTTTACGAATCGCAACGCCTGTTTCTTTTTTCGCACGACTTTCTAGAAGCTTTCCAACTAAAATCAAAGCAATAATAACTGCCGCTGCTTCATAATATACATCAGGTCGTAAACCTTGAGAGATAAAAAAGTTCGGGAAAAAGGTAGGAAATAGCGAATAAATAAATGCCGTACTAGTGCCTAATGCAACAAGAGTATCCATTGTCGCCGCATGGCGTTTAAAAGCTTTCCAGGCATTACTATAGAAAGATAAGCCGCACCAAAATTGAATGGGAATTGTTAGCACTAGTTGTAGCCAAGGGTCATGTAACCACATCGGAATGAAAGGTACATGTAATCCTGTCATCATTGGTATAGAACCAATAACAATTATCCCACTCAGGATACTTGCAACAACTACTTTGCGTGTTAGTTCATTAGTTTCTCTTGATTGTCTACGTTTTTCGGCTTCATCGTGTTGTGCGGCTGGGTTTTGTTCTTGCAATGGGCGTGCAGAATAACCAGCTTCATCCACAGCTTGTTGGATAACTGTGACATCAGTTTTTCTTGGGTCATATTCTACAGTTGCTAGTTCGGTGCCAAAATTAACAATACACTCGTTGACACCGTTTACTTCCCTAATTGCTTCTTCTATGCTCCGTGCGCAAGAAGCACAACTCATACCGCGTAGCTTTAAAGTTGTATTTTCCATATCTTCCTCCACTCCTTTTCTTGTGGGGTGGGCATCCTTGCCATTGGTGTCAACTTAAGGTTTAAACTCATTTGTCAATAAGAGGTTTTGTTGATAACAAAGTATAAATACGAACTTCTTTATTGGTTTTATACGGTATCTTAGACCGATACAGATAAACAAAGCATTCATGGCGCCTTAAAAAGTTCGTTTTTTGTTCGTTTAAAACTTAATTTTTAAGCATAATTACTCATTGACTTAACGAGCTTGAGCTTAACTTGACACTAATGGCATCCTTGCCCGCCCTTACATAACAGCTATCACGCAACCGAATAACCAGCAGTTGTAATAGCTTGTTTAATTGCCACTTCGGATGCTTGGGTTTCAACGTTAACTAACGGGCGTTTTTGAGTCAGTTTGAACCGCAGCAGTTGGGTCAATAGCTTTTATTGCCTCTGTAATGGTGGCGCTGCAAGCAGAACAAGCCATGTTTGGAACTTTTAATTCAAGTGTCATGTGAATCACCCTTTCAATAACTAATCTTATTTTGAATTCTCCTGTCTACTGGAGAGTCAAGGGGTTTGAGAAATTTTTTTGCCGAAATTCTCCAAAAACTTATGTAAAGTAAGCCAGCTAATGATTTCAGCTTCAAGAGCAGATTGCAGTTATTTGTGACAAAAGCCACAACTAACTAAAAATTTCATCCTGATTTCATTTTTGGCTGAGAAACTGAGTATGGGCTTTCCTATTTTCGCCATGATGGCTGACCAGTACTTAAGCACCAGTATAATCGCCCGATGCTTGCGTACTAGTTGGTTGTTATGAAGGGTGCCTTTCTAACTTTTGGAATATGCTTGTTGCAATACTGCTCGGTTAAGCTTTTTTCGGCATCCTAAACAACGATATTATAAGGGTTTCAGCCTAAGTTTTCTCCTTAACCGAGCAGTATTGATGCTTGTTGTGGTTTGTTTTTGAGATCAAATTTGCTAACTGGAGAAAAAATGAAGCGTATTTTGACTGCACTTGCTATCACTTCGACTCTCGTTATTACTGGTGGTTGTGCAAGCGAAGTAAATAGCAGCCAGACACCTAGTGGTAGTGCTACGACTGTTGCTGATGCTAACCCTCATTCTGGTCATAACAACATGGGTGATTCCAAAACTCCTGGAACGGGAGAAAATCCTCATGGTGGTCATTCGGAGAATTCGTTCATTGAGCCTGCAAATGCTGTAGCTACGCTAACCGCAAGAGCGAAAGTCACTGTATCGGCGCCTATCGCTCTAGCAATTGATATAAAAGACAAGGAAGGTAAGCCAATTGCCAATTTCGATAAATTCCAAGAAAAATTAATGCATTTGATAGTCGTTAGTGACGACCTTCAATCTTTTAATCATATCCATCCTACATATAAAGGAAACGGACGCTTTGAAGTTAAAGCCGATTTTCCACAGCCTGGAGGTTATACACTATTCAGTGATTATAAAGTAGCTGGTAAAGCCGAACAAGTGTCAACTTTAAAAGTTCAAGTTCCGGGTACAAGTTCTAATACATCAAAAATTGATTTAGCAACTACTAAAACTTTCGGTAATACAAAAGCTAATCTAAAACTATCTCAACCAACAATAAAAGCTGGACAAGAAGTACATTTGATTTTTAACTTATTAGATGCAGCCAATAACCAACCACCTAAAGATTTACAAAATTACTTAGGTGAAAGAGGACACTTAGTTATCCTCAAACAATCATCACCGCTAACCGAAGCAGACTATATCCATGCTCATGCGATGAAAGATACTCCCCCAGGTGAGATTCATTTTATTACTAGTTTTCCCCAACCAGGTAAGTATAAGATGTGGGGACAGTTTAATCGTAATGGCAAGATTATCACTGCTGACTTCTGGGTTGATGTGCAATAATTGTGCTAGCATTTCATCTTAATTTCATTTTGATTTACTAAAATAAATTATAGAAACGAATTCCTCATGTTTCGCCAGAACCACAGCTTTATAGGTGTAAACATATTTTTCATGTGTTTATTACTATGAAGCTGTTTTATTGAAAATGAAATGAGCTATCAAAATTTAATCTTGATTTCATTTTGATATAATAAACGAAAAGTTGAAAACATCTGACTAGATTCTCAGAGATACTGTTTTTAGGCTTTTAGCTCTACTAATATGTTAGGGCTAGAAGCCTTTATTTATATTGATTTATACGCTTGAAATTAAATGATAACTTCTAACAAAGGCTGATTTAGGGTAAAACTGCCATCCTTAGCCTTTTGAAAAAATTTTTGTATCCCCCTTGGCTTTCCAGTTAGGTGGAGCATTTAAGGTAGTTTGAAACGAGGTTGAGTTATTAAATTCTAAATAGCAGTTCAAAGCATAACATTAATTTTTGTAAATTTTATCAAAATTTCATCTTGATTTCATAGTCACCTGTCAAACTAATAAATAGAGGTAAAACATCTTTTGGAACAACACCTCTACAAGAGAACTCCACGGAAAAAAATGCCCAATGGTATCTAAACGCAATATAGGAAAGTGAAGAATCTCATTGAAATGCTCGCTTTGAGCTTTGAGATACTTCGTTACGCTTACGCTGCACTCAGCATGACAACATTGGATCAATTATTTTATGGGGTTCTCCAAAAGAAAATAAGTTAACGGTAAGTCAGTGATAAACTTTACCTGCTTCTATGAAAGTTTTAGTGTAGGGGTAGTGAATTCTGACTTCACCAAATTTTGATGTATCGATTGATAACAGGTTCATTCTTAAAAAGGAATCTGACACTTTGCTATGTTTGTTAATTAAATAAGGAGCTAATATAAAAAAAGCATTAATTTATACTGCTATCGGTGCCATTGCTGCTACGTTTTTTATTCCTGTAAGTTACGCAAGTGCAAAAGATAATAATGGAACACTTCCGCATATTGATGGTAATTCACAGTTCCCTCAAACTCGCTGGTCAAATGTTAGACATACTTTTCGCATACATATTCCTAAAAATAGTCCAAGTGTTTCTCAATTAAATATTAAAGTTCCAAATACTTTAACCTAGAGTAATAATACTAATGACGTTGTTGTAGCGAATGAAAATGGCAAGAAAATTAACGCAAGTATTTCTACTAATGGCAGGAGCATACTAATTGCATTTGCTGAACCAGTAGCTTCTAACACTAAGCTAGAAATTGATATTAAGAATGTAAAGCAACCATTCCGTGGTAATGGGCCTGTTTACAGTATTAAAGCTAAACTTGCTAGTAGTACCACAGAAATGTCCATAGGAACAGCAAGATTTCGTGTAAATTAATTTTTCTAAATTATTAAATAGTAATCAATGACTTAATTTATCTTATTCCCAAGATAAATTAGGTCATTTTGTAGTGTTTTATTATAAATAAACGCAAATAAAAATTAAAAATAACATTGAAAATATTTAACTTTAATAACTAAAATTTCATCTTCATTTCATAAACAGGTATCACAATAATAAATATAGAGACTATCGATTCACTAAATTAACCAGGAGAATAGAGATGAAGAAATTAATTTATGCTACAGCTTTTACCTTAGTTCTTGCATCTACAGTTCCTTCAGTTTGGGCTAAAAGCCCCAATGATGCGAACATTACTCATCTAGGGAAAAGTGCTGCTATTCCTATAGATTCGTTAGTGCCAGATGCTACTCATAAGTTTGATGTTCATGTTCAAGGCAAAGCTCTTTCAGAACTGGCAATTAATATACCTGAAGGAGTGAGTGTTAAAGGAATCAAAGTCAAAAATAAATCAGGTCAACAAATTCCTGCGACAGTTTCAATTAATGGCAGAAAGGCAACGGTAGCATTTGCAGAACCTGTAGCTCCTGGAAACTCACTAACAGTCTTTATGAATGGAGTTGACGGTCCTGACTATGGACAAACTTTGCATTATCAAGTATCTGCAAAGAAAGTCGGTATGAATGGAGATATTTCTCTAGGTTTAGCTAGAGTTCAAACTTCCCGCGACTAGATTGCAAAATAAGTTAGTAATCTAAGGGTGGGTAATGAATTTAACCTACCCTAGCTAACTTTTCGGTTTCATCTCAAGCAAATAATTTTCCATTTAATTCTGTTTTGTGATTTTAATAATGTACAACCAGGCGGCGCCAAACTGGCATCGTCTTATCCAACGTCTTGGTGTTAGCTGTGCTTATATCAAGTTATTCCAATCCCTACAACAATCTGCCACTCTAGACCATATAAAAGAAAACTCGATTATATGTGGTTGCGGTGTTGGAACAGGTGCTTTCAGTCTAGCTTTAACTAAAACCGTAAGTTCTAAAATAAAGGTTATTGGTGTGGACATTTCACCGGAGATGTTGATTCTAGCACACCAGCATTTTCTTCAAACAGGTATCAATCACGAAATTTATCAAGGTGATGTCAATCAGCTACCATTCGATGACAACAGCTTTGACTTAGTTATAAGTGCCCATATGCTAGAACATTTACCAAATCCTGCTGCCGGACTACAAGAAATGGTAAGGGTTTTACGTCCAGGGGCGCCATTAATTATTGCGGTAACACGTCCGGGAATACTCGGTTTTTGGCTAGAATCGCGCTGGGGCAACGGTTGTCTTGCTCCAAATGTTCTGACAAAGATAATGAGCTCGGTCGGGCTAACAGATATTTGTTTATACCCGTTTACCTTCGGACTTTCCCGTTGCACAAGTATTGCATGTGTAGGAATTAAAAGCGAGTTAAAAACAATTTTTAAATCTATATATAGTACATAGTGCCTAGTGAGCGTTGGGTTGCTTGCCGCTCACACAGGTCTTGCAGGGTATATTTTTGCAAAACCGAATTAGCTGCCTGACGTGCTTCCTGTCGAATTTCCTCAATTACTTTAATTTCTACTGTTTCTTCTACGGAATGGCAAGCAGTCACAGCAGCAGCCTCTAACCCTTCCATACAGTTCATAACATCCAGAATCGTAATTTTCCAAGGTTCTCGTGCCAGAACATAGCCACCTTTAGAGCCACGTGTACTATTAATCAGCCCTCCACGCCTTAATGTCGCCAGCAATTGTTCTAAGTAACGTTTTGGTATATTTTTTAGCGCTGCTATCTTGCTGATTTGTAGCGGTTCATCGTTTTGGTAGTTAGTTGCTAGCTGTAAAAGAGCAAGAAGTGCGTATTCTAACTTATTAGAGAGTTCCACAGTCAAAAATTAACCTCCGATTTAATCAAGTGCTAAAAGCTTTAAAACAGCCACCAATTGTATCAAAAGACAAAACGGCTATACATTAGCACAGATTGCTCAAGACGTAGTTTACCGCCTAAAAACCAATGATAATCTTGATGTTGAACAAAAAGTGTACATACGTAAATACGATGTAGTGGTTTCCGCAGCAGCTATAACAGTACTTTGTCCACAGTATCAAAAGCAATAGCTCTTAAATCAACAAAAAATAGCAGCAATAAATGCTAAATTGTATGCTGCTATACACATAATCAATTAATAGATATAGCTATTTATTTTTTTAATAAAGATATTCGGCGCCCTCTCCTTGCTATAATACCTCCCTGCTCAAACTCAGAGAAAAGTCTTGTAATTGTAACTCGCGTAGTATTAAGAGCTTCAGCAATTTCTTGATGTGTTATGGATGCGTCGATAAGAACGCCTTCATCTTCCTCACGCCCAAATTTATTAGCCATCCATAGCAAGAAATTCTTCAAACGTAGTGAAAGGGGTTTTTGCTGCACAAGACTAAGCATTTTTTCAGATTGTCTTATATGTAATAACAATCCTTCCATTTCCTCGTGCCATCGCTGCGGTGGGATTGTAACCAATTCAACATTGCTCAAGCAAACTAACTGGTACGGGTTAATATCACTGAGCGGCTGCCCAATCAAATCTCCTTTTCCCCAATAACCAAGAGACACATTAGTTCCATCTTCATACCAGGTCATTGCTCGCACTATCCCCTGCTCAATCCTCCAAATTACATCCTTACGAACGGGTATTAAATCACTACGCTTGAAAACACGCTCATTAGAACTTAGTTCAGTCGTTTGTAACTTGGTTAATGAAACTGAATTTATTTTGTTGTCAAAATTTCCTGCCATTTTCATATTATTTATTCATCAAATAGTTAACTATCTATTACTTCCAGCACCCTGATGTTAACTAGTTTGTCCACAGGACGTTAAATAAACTTTCTAAAAGTATACATTTAAAAAACATGTAATTCGTATACCGTGCTGCAATATCAGTCTTATGAGTTACTCCGAAAGATATATTAATAAAAATAGATATATCATTAATAATATATGGTAACAAACCGTAGATATTAAGCAATTATTATCGTTAAAATTTAGTGTGATTTTGATGTAAGTTAGTTAAAAGTCAAACAAAGTAAATTTTCATTCTTACCGTGACGCATATCAAGTGAGAATTGCTTTATTCAAGGAATGCGCGCGTTGTACAACTTAAAGGCAGTGCCTTCTACCAACTGATTAATCTAATCTCCAAAAAATGCTCATGTTTTGTTTGACACGGGCACTCCTTCATCTTATCAATAGAATTAATATGGGCATAACAGCATTTAGCATTTCTGACGGAAAAAATATTTTGGCAGCAGACGCGAACCATGAAACCTATCGTGACAAACTACCAGTTTGTGGTAGGTGCTGGGGGGAGGTTTGCCTAGCGTGCGGAGAAAAGAAAAATTCCTACTGGCGCCATTTCCCAGGTGTTGGGATTCATTGCCCTGATAGGTCAGAAATTCAAAGCGTTGTCTATCAGACTACAAAATACGCTAGTCGCAAGCAATCCTTGGCATTATTTAGGCAGCGTTTCTTGCAAATTTTGGATTATGCTGTTCAACCTACATTGATTGGCACAAATGATGAATTACATCAATTGTCATTTAATGAACAATTAATGCTCGAAGTTGCCAAGCTAGTCAAAATCGAGTGTAATGACAAAGAAGCAAGCTTTGATGCTGTAATGCTTGAAATATATAGTAAGCACCGCAAGCGAACCGATATCATCAACAGTCTCGTCAACATTAGTGTAAAAAATCTATATAATGATAAATTTGCTGAATTTGATGTAGACTACGAACTCAAAAAGCAAATCGGTCAGATTACCAAACAGTATTTTGATATACAAATGTCAACTGCCCAGCTTGCTGCACAATATATATTTACTTCTGGCAAGGAAAATCTACTTATTCCACTATGCGCTTATTGTTGGATAAACTACAAATCCAAATCTATTAAGTGTAATTACATAGACCTGTCCACTTCCCTGATAATAATTTGCGTTAATATACTTGGCGCCGTACCTTGGTTCCACATTATGAGCGCGCTTTCCAATAAACGAAAACCTCAAAATCAACCAATAAATCCAAGTTACATAATCTCAGGCGAAGGTCTATCAATTCTGACTCATGAGTTCCAAAAACCACTACCAAAACGTAAAGTACAAGGTTTCAGTCATGCAAACAAGTAAAAGTGATAGTAAGATAATTGAATATAGAAAATATGAAAACTCATAAATTTCACGGAATGCAAAGTTTAGGCTATTGGGGATGCGATTACGCTAACCCCTTAATTTCTTATATTGCCCAACATTACAACGAATTGCAAGACATGGATGAATATGACCAATCTTGGTTACTTGGGCGCCTCGGTTCTCATTATTGGCTGAGATGGTGTCAACATCCTCCATCAAAAGCAGCCCAGGTAGTGCGTGACAGACTGGAGGAATTACCAAAACATCAGTTGGCTTGTCTAATCCAAGCCATTGGCAATAAATCAGCGTCAAAACCACTGGGTTATTGGTCTTGCAACTACAACAATTCACTAATTAATGATATTCATTTATTGTTTGGTGACTTAATGCAAAACATGAATGAAGTTGATCAAGTTTGGCTACTTGGGATGATGGGTGACTTTTACTATGAGCATCACTGCGAAGGAGATATTTCCGCATCCGACACAGCCGATGAAGTACGGAACAGACTGCATCAACTTGACCGTAGTAACTGCGGCGCCTTAATCCAAGCATTAGCCAATAAATAAATCTACACACAAAAATATTGGAGTGATGAACTTGAAAGGCTCTCAAGCACCACTCCATAAATAGTACTGATTTATTGTTAACTTTCGTATGCGCCCCTTATAAAGGGGAGTAGGTTTGAATTTAGCCGAAAGTAGCTTCGTAGTCTATCTCGTATCCTGCGGACATTACCTTATTCACTGCTGCATATGAAGCTGCTTCAAGTGAAGGCGCCTTCACAACAACCTTAATACCAACCGTCACAGTAAAATCTTTAAGACTGTTTTTAATTTTACCAAGGTCTACAAGCAATATTTACAGAAGTAAATTAGCGCGTAAGGCATTGTGGCTATAAGAATCAGAAAATTGAATTTGCCACAAATTATCATGAGTATTCCAAACGCTAATTGTAGATTTAATGCCGTAGTAGGTAAACTGGGCATTGGCATTGCCTTTTTCATCAACATGAAAAGTAATACCTAACTCGGTTTGCACATCATCAGAAACTAACTCAGAAAATTTAAACTTAAACTCATTAATCGTATCTACAAATTTTTGGTTTGCTTCCACTGATTGTTTCTCGCGCGCCAATATAATGGCGCCGTTATTATGCTAAGACTGCGCGAAGTCTGCCACTCTTGGTACTCCCTGTGGCGAGCTTCGCAACTTCTAACATCCACAAGCTAAAAATAGCATCGTGAACTTGCTTGCCTGCGTTTTTCCAATCAGTATTAGAATTCCGAATCATCCAAGCACCGTTAACCCAAGCAATTTGTCCAACATAACGGTTGCCGATTAGCTTAACAATGTGCCAACATTCTTCTGTATCAAAAATAGGAAGAATGGCAAAATTGCGCTTTTTGCATTCTGCTACTAATTCTTGCGAAGTCTGCCACAGGGAGTACTCCCCGTGGCGAGCTTCGCGCTCTGCTTTCTTAAACTGTACGCGCTCGCGAAACCATGCGGTGGGAAACCAGAAAGAATTGCGCTCACCCTCCACACACCATATAACTTCACACTCGCTACCACTTGTCACGGCACCTATTATATTCGCCGCATCTAATTGAATCGAAAGCGCTTCATTTACAATCGCACTCAAAATTTGTCTTTCGGCTAATGTCCAGGGGTTGTTTTTTATTTCAAGAACTTGCATTATTGTTATGTCCTTAAGAACGAGGATATACAGGCGCTCAATCTTGGCGGAGGAGGTGCCTGTATTTGATTTAAATTATGAGAGATAACAAGCAAACTTCACTCACCCGCTATCCCTTACTGTGCAGGGATTTCGTTTCCTCCACCCCCTTACATTTATAAATATATCAACCTTGGTTGAATAAGTCAACCATCATAGACCGATATTTCATGAATTTTTATCAATGTATCCATCGAAATGGATAAAGAACTACACAGGGAATTCAGTAGTTCAACGGAAATCATGTGGTATTTGCCATTCATGTATTTATATAGATTCTCGTGACTAGTCCCTATATTTTGGGCTAGTGTGCGTACTGAGCGGTATCCCTGTTCCTCCATTTTACCTTTAATAGCAGCAATCATTTCTGGGCGCCATTTTACATAAGCGACATCTGTAATATCTATAGTAGTAATCACTTTTTTTTCAACCATGCTTGACAATTTTGATTCTAAGATACAACGCTAGTATAGTCAACCTTGATTGAATCAGTGCATCTGGGGAACCTTATTTATTTTCTTAGGCGAGGTTTTTGTTTTGGGGTATCAGTTTTATAAGAATTCCTTACAGTGCCATGACTCATGCGGTATTCATCCCTGCTTGTCTGATTGATGAGCGCTCGGATTGTTTGATAAAAACTGGGATTTCGGCTTGGTCGCATTGACTACTATAGATAGTAAAAATAGACCAGGTGCATTAACTAATGCTAACGCATTGACTATGTATACACTTCATCAATCATAAATATGCGAGTACAACAAGTTAGATTAATCTATTTCAAGGCATCAGGTAAATATTATTCAGAGGCAATCCTCAACCTCACAAAAGAGGAAATCGAGGGTAGTTATTACACTATTGGCGACAGAATACGGGAACTGTCTACACAAAAGTCTTTACCAGGAATTGTTGGAGACTGGTTAGGTGAAAATGAAAATGGGTTTACGGTAGTGATGCCAATGGAACCTGATAACCCCAACACTGTTGGCTATCCAGTGTTAGTAAAGAATCAACAAAATCAAGAAACGTTTACTAGTAATGACGCATTTACTCCAGGCGCCGTTCACGAAGTGTCTCCGAAGGAGAAAACAAAACATATCGCAAAAGTATACTTATTTAAACAGCACGGCAAGTACGATATTAAATATGAAATGCCACTAGACTCAGAATGCATTACCGAAAATGTGGCATTAACATACAAAATCTCCGATATGTACTGCTCAAAATATCCAAATAGAAGTGGATATGCAATGTTCTCATGCCCAGAAACTCTTTATGGGTGCCCCCACCTAATTCTGCCAAGTATTAATTCTTGCCTTGACTAGTCTTTCTAGCCAATTATTAATATCTAGTAGTTGGCAAATAACCTTTTTAAGTTTTAAACCGACACCCTATGGAAACACTCATAATTTACAATCCTAAAACCATATTCATCGATGGTGCCTACAGAAAAACAGTATCCAAAGAAGTATTCTATCGTAATAATAAAGAATGGGTATCACTATCACAACAAGAAAAATCAATAGTGCCAGCAAACCCAGTTGGGTATGGAGAAAGCGCAATTTACCTAACAGAACTTGGCGCCCTCACCCACCCTTATTGGATTTATGCCTTCAATGATGAAGAGTATAAATTATATCCGGTATGGAGTATACAAGAATTTCCAGGTATCGTAGACCATGAAAAGTACGATTTCCTTCCAGTTAGTATTATTGACGGCAAACTAGTAGAACTTCTAGAAGACGCTCCAGCAATATACACACCATACTCAATGAATATTGCTGAATGGAATCTAAACGCGGAAATAGCACTTCAAGCAATGAATAGCCCAAAACCCGATGCAGCTGTGCAATTACTTGGACTGGTAATGAGTATTAACAAAAAATGTTTGGGTGCTAAATGGCAAGACGGTTGTCAGTGGGAACTGCTAGAAATACTTACTGCTGCGTCACATAACAGCAATAAGCCAATCAGACACACCAAATACGGTGATTCGTATATAACCGCTACACAAATAGCGGACATGAATCGACTTCGTATATGCTCCGGTGGTTGGTGGATTTACGACACAGATAAAAGCATGTTCCACTTCACTATTTCTCGCGCTTAATAATACTGACTGCCTCATTAATACGTAAGGCGGTCTTACACACAAATTCAATCACAAAAAAATGCAACAAACAACACTCACTGTGTGCTTTCCAATGTGCCTCAAAAATATTAATGGGCAATGGACAACGCTGGTACACACAAAAAAATATACTCAAAATATCAATGGAATTTGGCTTTATTCAAATCAAAAACAAGCCAATCCTATTCAACGAGATACTGAATACTTGACTGAAAATGGTGCCGCACAGCACCCTTATTGGATTTACTTTTATAACCAAAAAGCGTATCATGTTTACCCAATATCAGATGTAAATGTAATTCCTCACACAATTGCTACATTATCCGGAAATTACAAACATATGCCCGTCACGATAGTGGATGGTAAATTAGTCGAGCTTGATAGCAGTGCGCCACTACTTCATACAACTTTTTCAAATTACGAAGCCGACTGGGATGAGAATATGGCGTATGCACTTGAAGCAATTAAATCACCCGACCCCGACGCGGCAATTAAATTGCTTGGTTTGATGAGTGATATTAGCGAAAAATGTCATTACGCCAGTTGGTTGACTGGTAACGAACATGCCTTACTTCAAATAATTAATGAACACGACGACAATAGTATAATCAAAAGTGTTCAGTATGGTATGGGCAAAGTTTCTGCCACACAAATATTAGAATTACAAAAATTAAAAGCAATATCTGGTGGTTGGTGGTATTGGGATATTGACGACGAACTTCGATTTATAAAGGAATAAAAAAATGAACAACAAAACGCCTTTGTTATCAGAAACGTTTCGTGATGCTTTTACTCAAATGCTACAAGGCAAACAAATTTAAACTTGTGTCGTTGGGATAGAGGCATTATCTTACGCGATGAAGAAGCACGGCAATGATGAACCGAAACTGCTAAAAACAGTAGAAGAATTAAACTATGGTATGCAAGTAGGAGACGGTATTGAAAGAGGTTTCTTCCCTCACATTACACCTAAAATAATGCCATCATTAGTTATCGGCGCCCTTGGTCATGCGTTAGATGCTCACAACTATCAGGCACGACGCATTGGCTCAAATACTACATTAGTACCTTATTTCTGCCACCTACTTGATGTTGTGGGAATATTGCTAGATGCTGAAATAACAGACGAAACAATTCTCATTGCTGCTGCTATGCACGACGCAATAGAGGATACTCAGTACAATGCCAATACTATTGAATACTTATTCGGTTTACCCGTGCGGCGCCTCGTTGTACAGTTAACTGAAAGCGAATACAATCCTGACCTGCCCAAGGCTCCCAAAAAACAACAATGTAAGGCATATATCAATTCTTTGATAAATTGCCCAGAAGATATAAAACTTGGTGCTACACTAATCTCCGCTGCTGACAAAACAGCAAGTGGATATGACTACTTAATACTTCCCATGACAGAAAAAAGCAAGAAACTTTTGTTATGATTTTACGAAGAACTAATCAAAATATATGACCCATTTGTGAAACTTTATCCCATGCTGCAACATAAACTATACGATGTTTGTAAACAAATGAAAAGTATTTCCGCAGCAGTATAAGTTAGACTCCTAAAACTATAACAATATAAAGACTTATTAAAAATTATGAGTCTTTATAAAAAATTACTACTTACGAACATATGATTGACCCAAAATACTATCCATTAGTTGCCAATCTACTAAAAATGGCATCAGAAGAATACGCAAATCGTTCGTGTAATGACTACGATTTAAGTGAGATTCTTCCCAACATAGAAGATAAACACCAGCTAGCAAAAAGTATGGAAGAAGAAAATGGTAGTCCCGAAGAGTTTGACCCTAACCAAGATTACAACACCGTCAATGATTCTTGGTTATTTGGATATTTTGCGTCTCTATTCAATACTGAAACAGTATTGCCAAATTCACCTTATTACCGTTGTCACCAAGAACTACTTGGCACCTATACAGTACTTAGCAACTTATTTCAATCTTTGAGTAAGGATGAATTTTCAAAAATCAGCGTTGAGGCAAGTAAAAAACTAGCTGATGATATACTAACTATCCGCGAAGCAATAGCACGTGCAGAAAACCACATTCCAAATATCTCGCCTCAATAACTAACGAACGGTGTGGCTCTTGGGAGCCATACCAATGCTTACGCAATTAATAGTAAAGTATTGAAGTATAAAACTATGTCTCTAACTAAGAAGATAAATGCAAAGTCTCCAATTTTAGAATGGTTTGAAGCACGCCATAACGCGGGAATCGATAAAATCATCAACAATGCTAATCAACATTTAGCAATAGCAAATTCCTTACAAACGGGTGAAACATTAAAGTCAAGCGGCATTGGTTTAATCAAAGCTGCTGCTGTATATGGGCTACTCAAGCATATCGGGTATATAAACGGGGATAAAAATTGGATAGCAAGCACTTACGCTAGTAAATACATCCAAAAAGCTGAATTCGATTATTGGATGACTGGAGTATTTACTAAATCAATAACCGAAGAGGCTATTCAATGTCTAGTAGCAGGTGCCAGTGACATTTCGTATCGGCTTGGGCAAGAACACAAGTTTCTTAAAAGCCTAAGTCAACACATTCTTAGCGGAAATAGTGATATCTTCTCTGTAGTATCTGATAAAAAATGGACTAAAAACTGGAACAATACTATAAATGATGCAGAACTGGTCATAAAATATCTAGCTAGATGTCACAAATGGGAACCTCATTGCTTACCTGTAATAAGCCCAACGTTTCACCTTAGCAATAGAGTTGGTGGCGCCGAAGCCGACTTAATTATTGGAGACGCGATTGTTAGCATAGTTGTAGAACGTGAGTTCAAATCCACAAATCTCTACGAATTGCTAGCATACACCCTACTGGATACCAACGACGTATACTCAATCAAAAAATTAATATGGGTATTCCCGCTGCGTCAAACATCAGTAATACTAGAATGCAGCAAATTATTCCGCAACATCCAAGATACACGGAAGCAATTCAAAGTAATGATTGAACAACACTACGCAATTGATGAATTTAATAGCATCGGTGCCGCAGTCGATACCCTAAAATATTCATCTCACTAAATAAAACTAATTTACATATGCAACGCATCAAATAAATTAGCATAGCATATGACAATCTAATCATACTTAACTGTATGATTTTTTTTCAATGTTATTAATATATCATTTTCAATTTAATCATAATTAGCTACGCAGGCAATCGCAAAGCGTAAACTAGTGAAGATTAACTATGTACGACCAAATAAATGTGTTCTTTCCCGCAATTATTTATCTAGGAAATCAGTTTGTCCAGACTATTAAACAAGAAACATACATAGAAAATCCAGCTACGAAGAAGTGGCATTTATTTCAGTTTAATTATCCATCGGGTAAAAACTGGAAAGCCGTAATAAGCAACAAAACGAGCTTCAGCCCAAAATGCCCAAGCATTCATGTTACTAAATTTCAAAGCCATGAACAGTTCTTTGAGGCAACAAGTAATAAAGCTAAATATTCTCCCATAAATTCAAAATTCGCATACCTAACTCCAATGGGTGCCTCCAGGCATAACTTGTTCTACGCGCTAAATGTAGACGAAAAATTCCGTCATATTGGACTAACGCAAATGCTCGATGGTTGGGTTAAGCCTGATATCCAAAAAATTGTACCTATACAATTAATGCCAAGCGGCAGAATAATTCCATTGGCTCATGGCACAACTCTACCAAAGCGCTTTCAAACAGTGCATACCCCTTTAGTTCCATCAGAGCAAGGTGCCTACAACTTACACGTTGCAAAAGAAGCGCTAAAATCAGATTTACCTGATGGTGCGGTATTGCTACTCTCGCTAATGATTGAAATTTCTACTCAATCATTTGGTGGGGTGTTACCAGGTGTCGATATCACGCTAGGTGGTTTTATAGACACCCAAGCGAATGAAATCATAAATGGAAAATGGCAAATCTTACCTGCCCAAATGAGGATGTTGCGCGCGCTATTCCGTGAAGCAAACGGTTGGTGGGATTGGATTTGGGATGCTCAAGGTAATTTTAGACCTATATTTCAACCAAACCTTGCTTAATAATATAGGGTCGGACGTGATGGAGCGTTCGACTTCTAACAAAACATACCTTTAATATTGAACAAAACAATGAATCAAGAGCCATCACTATCCCCGACCGACGCTGTTTTGGGCGGGAATAATACCAAAATGGACAATTCCCAACAAATCAAATTACTTCTGGAAATATATAAAGAATTGAAAAAAGACCCTGGACTGAGTAATGAGATGTTCAACTTTGGACTCCGTGTCGGGTTTAAGTACGCAATTGACCAATTAGAAAAGCACCACTATACATACTCATCAATATGTCACTAACAGCAAAAATTCAGACAAAAAATCCAATAAGCGAGTGGTTCAACAGGCACCAATCAGAGGCTATTGATAATATTATCAAGAATGCTAACCATCATCTACAAACAACAAACCCTCTGCAAAAAGGAGAAACGTTACAGTCTAACCACAAAGGTTTAGTCAGATCTGCTGCTGTATACGGTTTACTGAAACATATTGGATATATCAATGGTGATAAAAACTGGATAGCAAACACTTACGCCAGTAAATATATAGTAGCAACACGAGGGGAAAGCGTTTCATTTAATGTTTGGTTTGCTAACACAAAAACTAAATCTGATGTGGGTGGAAAATCGATTATTTCTTCTTCCTCATTATTTTTTTATCCAAAAGGTTGTCAGGGTTGTCAGAATGCTTGCCGATACTAGATTGTGGGTTCTTGGGTGGTGTTGTCAGTTCCTTGTCAGGGAATGTGAGGATGTGAGAGATCTGTTTTTCCCCCTCGCATCGTAGTCGAATACCAGAAAATCCCCTTCTACTTGCATTATCCCGGTCGCGGTGGACATATTTGTAACCCAACACTTTCTGGCACAAATCGAGTAATAGGGGTGAAAAGGCATTCAATCCCTCTGCTTTTTCCCCGGCGCCTCGACAAGAATTATGGTAAGAACCAAACAATGTACTGACAAATGGATTGTATTCTTTATCCTTCCACTTTTTATGAAAACCATCACACATGTATTAAACTTTGCCTGCGTATAGAACGAGTGCGAATTATCCCAATGAATGCGACGTTTAGATAGGAAAGTAGAAACATCTGGTAATGCACTCATAAGCAGCTTTTATGAAGAGTGAAGGTGCCTCGGATGTTTTGTGGTGCCACTTGGGAGTTATGGACGTGTACTACCGGATATGATGTTATGCACGTTTTCAATAATATACATATGCACTATAATAGTTATATCGCCAATGCTGTGCAGCTAAATTGCGCGGCTGTGGCTTTGCAAGCATGGACATTAAGGCTTGATTGTCAATTTTAATTTAAATAACTTAATTTTTGCACTTCGATAACTTTCATTGCGTAATATTGACTCTAAAAAATATCTTAAATTTTTGCTTAATGTATTATTAAACACACCAGTTTAAATAGGGCTTATGTACTATATGAATATACCCAACTTTAAAGAAAAACTATGTCAAAAAGAAAAAATTCAGGTGATGACTTTTCAGCTAAAAATCTAGATGGATATAAAATACAGGAATCAGAATTACTAAATCCAAAACCAAAAAAGTCAAAAATTATTGAGTTTTTACCCTTACCACCGCTATCAGGAAGTGAATGAGCAGCAGTACGTGCGACCCTGCTATATGGTATATTTTAATCGTTTAACCTTAAAAAATGATACTGTTATGATTAAAACTTTCTTCGATCAAACAATAAATAAACGCTGTCACGCCTTCTTTTGCGATGCTTGTGGACAAATAATAAATAACAGTGGAGGTTGTGTCCTATACAAAAGAGAAGACTCACCATGCGAAGTTCGTCACACCCATAATGTAGAAAAATGTCTTCGTCAGATCGAGAACAAAAATGGATACGATTTGTCTATGCCCTTAGAAAATCATGTGGTTTATTTAGCCATCAACTCTGGTTTTGATTTGACAGAATTAGCAGAACGCGACAAAGCTGGTTATTTCAGCATCTGAAAAGAGAAGTATTTTATAGAAAGGGAATAGAGGTTTACTGAGGCAAGCTATTTACTCTGTTATCAAATTTTGATTGTCTGTAAGTTTTGGGTGTGTAATTGGGAACACTAAGTGCATAATCTACTTAGCTAAAACACAGACAATGGAATTTATATCCACAGACCCTTCAGGTACGCTTGGTGAAAAATCTGAACTAAAAATTTGGAACAAGACTGTTTATTACGTGAATAAAGACGAAAGTGTACAAGTCTATATTTGTGTTAAGTTGCCAAGTGCAGAGTTAGCTAATCCCACCGTTGACACTCAGGCTTAGAGCGGTTATCTTTGAAACTTGTAAAAGACCTAGCGCTACAAGGAAGGGTGCCAATTATGAGTAAGTATTTTGGTAATTGCCACCCTAGCTGTACTTCGGTACAGGCAGGCGGTCTTTAAAAGCAATGCTATCTGAAACGCTTGCTAATCTTTAGTGCCAATTTTGCAATCCGTTAAGGCAATCGCAAATTAAAATTGAGAAAACCTGCCCCCCGCTGCAATTAGATCATTACCTTCTTCAATTCGCTTTCGTGCAGGAGAAGCATGGTTTCGGCGCCAATTCTGCCAAAAGGCGGTTCTTCGATTTGCATTTCCATTACCACTGTGTAAGTCCAAACTCCTGACTCCAGCTTGAATCTAACAATGACTCCTGTACCTCCAATAAAATGCACAGGTTGGTCGGGACTAAACTTTGGAAGGGTCATTACTTTGTTTCTCCGGTTTCAAATATAGCCAACTGACAAAGAAAAAGGAGGCGGTAAACAACTGCATTAAATCAATGGCCGACAAATAACTATCCCCAAGCGAAGCGATAGTTCTATCAGTAATGCCAAAGAGCCAACACACAGTTCCCAGTAGCCAGAGATTGTTTTTAAAGGCTCTCAAAAAGTCTGAGTCGGGTAGAACTTCTTCATAAGTACATTAAAGGTGAGATAGATTGAACTTAAAATTGCTTTTTGCGCCCCACCAATACTCTTGAGAAGCAGACGAGAGTGCATTTAATATTTTGATAGTAATCGCTCTTTACGCTCTTCTTCCCTGTCTATGGTTTTAAATAACGAGAGTCCGAAGTATGAGGGCAAAGTTTTAAAACAAACAATTAATGTGTTTGGAAATACAACTGAAACTTAACAAAATCGAAAGTAACGACTTTAATAGTCATCAAGTTGATTGGGGGGCAATGGAAATTGCAAATACTCTTAGTAACATCGCCCAGCAATCTTTGCCACTGCTGCCACTATATTGTCGATATCAAAAGGTATTAAAAAGGCATTTTGATAGCCTGCCTTCAAAGCGGCATCTAGTTCTCCCCAATAAGCGGTTAGAGCAATAGCCGAAATAAACTTTTGTGGCAATACTTCTTTTTCTCTAAGAGTGCGAATCAGCCAGTAGCCATCCTTTTCTTTCATGCGAATATCGCTAATTAAAATATCAACTTGCCACTCTTGCATGGTTTTAAGACATTCATCTGCTCCCGTGACTGTTTTGACTTGCGCCTGATAATCTTCCAAAATCATTTTGACTAGCAGTTGAGAATCTTGGCAGTTACCGACCACAATGATTCTCAAGTCTTTAAGCAAGGAAAAATCAGTTTGCAATATTTTACCTATGAATGGTCTATCTTTTTCAAGGCGGAGATTGAAAAAGCTATTAATTATCATAATTTAGGCTTATTCCCTGAAACAGATGCTTTTAATAAGACCGAGCAATAGGCAAATTAAATTAAACAACCCACACAGATAATAACCCTTCAGCCGTGCCTAAGCACTTAGCCAAAAGGGTAGAACACAGCATGAGTTTAGCTTGAAGGAAAAGAATTGTAGACAAATTCTAGACTCTAATTTTGAGTTTAAAATATTGGTTCTTTCGTAATTAGCGTGCTATTTTTTGATTACAGTCGATAACTTTCCTTTAAAATCAAGGCTTACAGGCGCTTATAGCTGAAATTTTAACTCCTTAACCTTCCTTGCGATCAATAATCGCTCTAATAGAAGCCCCGTAAAGATTTCAATCTTATTTTTCAATTAATTTAGCACGCTAATTACGCAAGAACCGAACTTAACAAGAATTAAGGAGTTAATCAGGCTCATTTTAAAATTCCTACAAAAGATTAGAGTTTCTAAATGCCAAGATGCTCAAGGCAGTAACAAAGGTGAACGCTGCACCCAATCTTGCACCCTCAAGCAATCTCAACCTTAATGTTAGACATGGTACTTGAAGCGGCTACCTGATTTGCGCCACTCCCTGCCCGCTTGATCGCAAACAGGTTAAAAAAATTACATCTAATGACGACAGTATGCTGTGTCTTTTACTTAAACTATACTTTTTTTGTAGGTGCGTATTAAATTTACCCTTTTCCTTCTCAAAGTTTTCAGAGGATTTTATCACATCAACCGTTTCACAAACTGTATCTTTAAATATCTCCGAAAAGGCTATGAGAAACATTTCAAAGTCGGTAAAACCTAGATGGTTTATCTCTAACGAGCGCGTTGGTAAACCTTTAACATAAGTGATTGTTGACATACTTACCCCTGGTTACGGCTTTTGTATCAACCTGTTGTAATATTATTCAAAACTTTCGGTGTGTCAATTAATTTTAGAGAACTTTTAACAATTTTCTGGTGCTATATGAACGAATACCTATTAGCCTAGCTAAAAATCCAGTAATAATTTCTAAAACGTTAAGAGCGCTCATCTTCTTTGTCCGAACTATCTTCTTTTTTATTCATAATTATTACCTCGAATATAAAATACTCACATTAACGCACAAATAAGTTCTAAACCAAATCTTAATGATATATCTTTATTCGTAATCATTAATCTTTCAACCTATAAAATCATTTAGAGGTTCAAGTAGTTTTCGCGCATCCTTTTTTTTTATAATTTAGAACGCTACCATTATCTTGAAGAACGTAAATAACTATATCTATTTTGTTCGCAGTAAGTAGCTGAAACGTTCAGATTGTCGAACTCGCGTCTTATTTTTGATCACTTTTCTCAAAGCACGTGCCTGTCAACGGTCTTCTTGTTCAATCTTGTACTAGTTGGAGTTAATTCAGACAGTTTATACCTTCTGTGTCCTCACGCACGTTCTTTCTAGTACAAAATTAACTGTTTTACCAAATGAAATATCCGCACTCACTCCTTTGTGCATAGAGCAGATCACACTGATAGAAACATATCTATCCACAATTTTTTCGAGAATTGATTGCTTAATATCTTTGGAAAACTTAAGATTTTTGTCAACAGTTTATCTCCCTTGTATAAATTTTTTAATTTCCTCCACGGGTTTATTATTTGCAATCATTGACTGCACTGCTGCGACTTTAGACTTGGGGACTGAGAGTGTTCGACTTCTCCACTCACCCCCAACAAAAACTTCGTAGGAATACCCCCAATACCAGTGGTTAAAGTTATTGGGGTCGCGTTCGACTTCGACACGAGGATAGGTAGCAGTTAGCCCTGATTTCAATTTTTGATCTTTTATGTAGTGGTACAGGCTGCCGCTTGCTGATTTTTTTTCTAAAGAAAATGGCAATTTTTCCTCTAGAAATTCTTTTTCTACTGTTAGTGCTGTTGACACATCCCCTTTTATCAACGCAATGATGGCGCCAATAGACACATTGCACTCTATCGCAGCACGTACAGTTGTAACCATCGAGAGCTTGACACTTAGCGCTTTAAATTTCCAGTCGTCATCTTCATCCTTGACCTTGTAACAGTACCCCCAATACCAGTGCTTGGGATTATTGAAGTCGCGAATATCACAAACGTGCGGATATTCAACAACCAAACCACTTTTTAATTTATGGGTTTTGGTGTATCGAAACAAACATCCGCTTGCTACTGATGTGACATGAATGTGAGTCGCATTGTGCTTGAAATCTTTTTCTAAAGAATTTTGAATTTCATCCTCTAGAAATTTTATTTGGGATTGGGGTATCTCCGCATCGTCACCACTATTTGTATTCATCGTTTTATCGTTGAATGGTGGTAAATTTTGAAACAATAATCCTGTACGCCTACCCTTACAAAGCGATACCTATCGATTCGTAGCGTTATTACTACTGCTACTTTTACAAACCTACTGATAACCAATCATAAAAATTAGGTATCAATTGTTCAAGCTGACGTAGGTATTGCGGGGCAAATTCCTCTAACACCATCACTACGCACCAGCGACGTGTTTCAGTCCAACTTCTGAATAATGCTTTTACAACCTCAATCCCCCGTGCAATAGCGCTCAAAAGCATTCTGAGACTAGTTTTGATTGGTGTACTGTCGCCATCGTTGGGTTCCCAACCCTCGCCAACTTCTTCTATAGGGTCATCATTGGTATTCTCCCCTCCCATTGGGGGTTTCCCCTTACAATTAGGGGGGGGTGTGAATACCGATTTGGATGGTGGCTTAATCCCGTACTGCTTCTTAATTCCAGCTTCATAGCGTGCTTGATCTTCGGCTGCTTGTCGCGCGTGTTCTTCTTTTAAAGCGCGCTTATGTTCCCGGTATTTAATAACTTCGAGCGCAAATTCCAATTTCTCCTGATTGAGGAAGAAATATTTCACCTGCTTACCCTTGGGACCAACTTTATGGCTGTCTAGTTTTAATCCCAATTGGTCGAGTAGGGTACCTAACAACCATATTGGTGGAAATTTTTGTGGAATAGTAAACCCAAGGATTGATTTAATGTAGGCTGCATTTTTTTTGGCAACGTGTACCATCCGTGCTAATTCTAAGTCAGCCGCAGTTATTTCTGCCCCATCAACCAAACGTTCAACGATATTTGGTAGCCCTAGAAGATGCATTGCCAACCAATCAGCTGAGTGGTTTTTCCAATCGAAGCATACAGGTGAGTGCATTCGTTCAAGCCTATCCCTGGAGGCTACAATTTCTGGTGGCAATGGGTATACGGCGCCTGTATTTGGTTCAGTAATTGTCCCAGGAGATCTAGTAAGTAGACCTTCGAGTGCGATAATACTTTTAATTAACTTCCCGCCTGAGTCCTCTTTTACAAGTTCGGGTGTTACCTCCATTCCATAGGAGTCAGCGATGCGGAATTTTTCGCACTCATTCTTTTCTTCGGGCGATAAGTAATCTTTACTTTGCCGTGACTTATACTCAGTGGCGGAAATATTTTCTGAAGAAGACACAGCGAAATAATGGGCTTGGTCTAATGTTTCCCCAGCAGCTTTTAGGTGGTTTTGGGCGCCTATATCTTCTTGTTCACCCACTGGGATAATTGTGTTACCCATGTCTTTGAGCAAATCACGCAAATCAGCCCTTAAATTATTTAGAGATTCGTTGCGTTGTGCGAGTAACTGACAATGTGTAAGAAGTGCGTAATCTTTCTCAACACCCCGCTTACCAGTTTCTCGGTCAATCTTAATTAGGAATGCTGTGATTTCATTGGTTTCAAGTAATTTTTTTTGGATTTTGGTTGCGTTGGTTTCTTTGTAGCCGAATAAGGGACACGATGCCACCCATACGTAAATTGGGACAATCGGACGATACCGATATAATTGTTGCGCGCATTCAGTAGCGGTTTGAGAAGATGCATGAAATACACCAAAAACCGCATCAAAGTGATATTTTGAAATATCAACGCCAGTACCCAAGCTTGGAGAAGTAAGCAACACTTCAACATTTTTTACAGCGTTACTGATATCTTCAATAAAAGCAACGTTCTCTTCGCTACCAGAATTATCTGAGTGGATACTCCATATTTTTATACCATTTGTGTCTTCTGTGTTGGCGCCGTTATCCGATGTGTCCATATCTGATGTTACATCAGATACTTTGCACTTAATTTTCTGGTTTGTTAGTAAAATTTCCAACTTCTTAATAAATCGCTTCGAGTCAGAAACCACCATCACCTTCTTACCTAACATTATCGAAGCTGCGATGCGCGCGACTAATGCAGAAGGATTTTTACCCTCGTACCAATAAATTGAGCGCCCACCGTTCTTATATTCATTTTTCACAATGCACGGCTTTTCTCCTTCGGGACGCATTGCCGCGAAGAAATTCATCGTCACGTCGTCCATGTGCGCGTCTGCAATCACCACCAGTCTTGCGTTATACACGATATAGTGCAGTACTTCTAAAATTTGCGCGCGGTATTCTCTACAGGTTTTACTATGCAGCAGGTGATTTAAGTACTGGCAGGCTTCGTCTATAAATACACACCCATATTTTAGGGACTGGGTATTGAGTTTGTGCAAGCTATCAATTGTAATACTGAGAGCTGTAACTTTCGCTAAATCGCCATATTTGAGTGCTGAGTATATTTCTGTATTCAGGCGCCGAGCTAAATTTTTCAGCAAGTTAACGCGATGTCCATTGTTAAGAAATCTAACCGAAGGATTTTGTTGGCGGAAAACGTGCATTAGCTCAGTTTTAGCAGTGCCCATATCGCTCCACAACGCTACTAGCCCTTTGGTTGGTAGTAGAAATTTGGGTTTGCTTCTAGAGTGGGGGAGTGTCTGAGTATCTGAGTACATTTCATCGTCCTCACTATAAAAGCACGTTTTTGTGTCTGAGCTACCCTGTGTCTCCCACTCAGTCTCTGCTTCAAAGCTAAGAGCTTCGGTTAAGAACTTGACATTAACTGTAACGTCTGCGGGGTATAACTGTGATAACCCTCGCTTTTTGCGGAAGAACCAGTAGCGGTAATCTTTGAGACTTTTCGCGTCATCGATAATATCAGTTAATAATTTATTAGCATCTTCGTCTACAGCACGCGCGACGACAAAATCATCAACTCCTTTCTCTGGCCCTGGTAGCAAAGCTACCTCACAAGTACAGCCTGTTGCTTCAATCGCTTCGCCAGTGCGTAGGGTCGCTTGGTATACCGACCACCGGGTATTCTGTTTACTTTCGTAGTCGAAAAGTATGATAAATTTCCGTCCGAGTTGACACATGGGTATTAAGTCAGGGTGTAGTCGTTCGTCAAAGTCCTTCTTACCAACCCGTCCGTTCCAAATACCGGGCAGTGCAATTGCTACAAACCCCATTGACAGCAAACACGCTGCCTTCTTCTCTCCTTCGCACAGGATTATCGGGATTTCTGGATGTTTCTTTACCCACTCCCAAAATACAAGAGCATCGAATTTATCAGAGAGGCGCCGTGCCAATAAAGAATGATAACGTTTAATGCCGTAACGTTGTGCTATCAAATCCCAAATGCAGTATGGGACATTAAAGTAGGTGACGCGGTTCGATACCCCAGGCTGTGATTCATACTTAATAAGTTTACCCTTGGAGTTGATGCGGGGATAAGTCGGTTTGAACCGTCCCCAATCACTTGGCGCCCAATTATCCTGTGGGTCTAATCCGCTAATCCACAAACCACCTAATTCGACATGTTTGTAGCGTTTGAGAAAACCATCTGTCACTCGACCTGCATTTTTACGTGGGACGTTAATCGTAAATAAATAGTCGTAACCTGCTTCCCCTGTTAGGTGAAGGAAATTTAAGACAATCAATGCAGGGTGTATGGCACTTTGCACCGCTAGTTCATGGTACTCGGCGCCTGTGAGATTGTTGGGGTATTGAGGAGAGTTATTGTTACTCATTAACTTCTACCCCCTAGAAAAGCATACTCTCTTAGTCCGGATAGGGAAAGCAGAGAAAGAAGAATTAAACGAGAAAGAGGCGACCTGCAAGCAACGAATGCACTGCCGCTGTTTATATAACTTTGCACGGTATTATCCCGTAAAAAACGATAACACCTATAATCCAGCTCTATTGATACCCCCCTTTTTGCGCCCATCAATATTTATCAATATTTATCTAGTTGTTAACTATGCTTGTAAAGCTTACGTAGCAAGACTTTCAAAAAAGTGAGGTCACACGATGGGGCATTCTGGTCACACGATGGGGCATTCTGGTCACACGATGGGGCATTTTCTGTTAACCGCTACAATGCTTACAGAGCAAGCGTTTGATGCCAATTTTTGCAACTATTTTTGGTTAACTTCGCTGTTAACTGTGGTGATGGCTATGTTGTTAACTAGTTTATATATGCTATTTGGCTACATAAAAATCTGAAATGCTTGTGGAGCTTCGGTTATACAATCCCAATACCTTGCAGAACTAGTGTTAACAAATGTAAATTAACAACTAAGTAGATTGGTTAGCTAAAAAATCAATACCTGTCAAAAGCTCTTGTGCAAGCTTTGTGTCAATTTTCCTCTTGCCCTTCTCAACCATACACAGCCAAGCTTTGGTTTTACCCGCCCAATCTGCCAAAGCCTTTTGACTTACATCAAGGCTTTCTCTTTTTGAGCGGATATCTATTCCAGTCAAGATAAGTTGAGACTGCTTAGTGTTAGTGTTAGTAGATTTTGGTTTTGATTGTTTAGACTTTTCTTCGAGCAATTGCGGAATGGGTTGCGGAGGTTTAATGCTTAACTTCGCTCCCCACAATTGGTCAAGGATTTTTTCCTTGCGCCAGTTGGATGGTTTTTCAGCTTGACGATCAGGCATTAACCATTCTGGGTATGTTTCCGTGTCAAATGTGACACACCACCCCATA
Organism: Calothrix sp. NIES-4105; assembly: GCF_002368415.1. Taxonomy (GTDB): domain Bacteria; phylum Cyanobacteriota; class Cyanobacteriia; order Cyanobacteriales; family Nostocaceae; genus Dulcicalothrix. The sequence continues at coordinate 59,809 of NZ_AP018291.1, read as the reverse complement.
CTCATTAACAACGCTAAAGCGCTGTCCCACCGTTGTTTTAGATTGTAAGCCTCCTGTTTCTTTTGACGTGCTATCCTGATTCGTGCTTCCAACTCTATGGCTTCCAACAAAGTTCCAACCTTGTATTCATACTGATTTTTATTACGCATCTTAATCCGACTTGTCATTGTCAGGTGAATTGCTAGTTTTAGCGCCATTTCATCATGATACGGGTCAATTTTTAAAATTTCAGTGGCCAGCCAACCAAACTGAAGCAAAGCTTCTCCAGCTTTATTACCCATGCGATTAAGCCATTTTTCTGCCCAAGGACCGGGACTAACGTTAAGATAAACTTCTTTGGGAGTTTCAACTTTACCTGTAAACAGATTCATTTGACCCCTAGCATCAACTTCGATTACCCATAATGGGGAAACGCTTACACTTGCATCAACTGCTTTACCTTTTGATTTACCTTCAACCCAAGTACACTGAATCCAAATTCTTCCTAAATGAAATGCAATGCTTGCAAGTTCTGCAAGTTTCTCTGATTTCTTTGCGCGATGCTTCTTATTCCAGCCAATCATTTTGATTATGTCGGAACCTTGTAATATAAATTTAGAGGGAAAAGTATTGTGATATTTAAAAGCATACGATGCCAAAACAAGTTGCAGCTTGGCAGCCTCAATACCTATTAAATCAATAACTTGCATTGCTGCTTCCAAAGCCAATATTTCACCATCATTATCTCCAGCAATAAATACCTCTACATGGTTATTGGGATTAGTTTTAGAAGTAACTTCAAAAACACCATGTTGGTTAGCATTACTTTTCCATTTATCTTGACGATACTGGGATTCAACTCCCGCCCGTAATGGTGGTGGAGTAGCTACACCTGTAAATTTTGCTAATTTGAATTCGGGTAGCGATATCTTATTCGATGATATTTCAAATATATTTTCTAATGTTGATAAAGTCAAATTATGTAAATCTGCTCTTTTCATTAACTCAGTTGCAGCCATGAGCGCGCATAACTGAATAATTTTATCTTCTGTAAAAAATACCTGTGTATTACTTTGATTATTAATATTAATTTCTATTTGATTCGTTTGCGCTTCATTACCTAATGTAACTAGATTAGATAAAAAATCTTTATTATTACCTTGTGCGTCTTTATAAAAGTTTATAAACGCTTCGTGTTCCGACTGCAAAAAGTTTAATAATTTATTGGAATCATTAGATAACTTCTGAGCTTTCTGCAACCATTTATACTTAGCATCCCAAAAATTATCGGGAATTGTAAAATATTTTTCTAAAAATGTTAACCCGACACCAAGTTGTGAGTGATTTAAAATAATTTGCCATTTTCTCGGTGAGTAAATGTGTCCTTCCTCTTCTCTTGCATCTGGGTCAAGCTGTGTAATTCGCTCTAAAATAAATTCTTCTATTAAACGTATTGTTGTAATTTTAAAACTATCTAAGGTATTTTGAGATGGCATAATAGTTAATCATATAGTACAAGAATATTTTTATTAATTATATAATAGCATTTTTGTTATAATGTTAATATAAATTTTAGTCAGTCTTTAAAGAATTTTATGAATAAAATTATTATTAAAAAAAATGACTGCTATAAATAAAAACTTTAGCTGAAGATAGACAATTGGACAGCCTAACCCTGTTTAATTTCACCTGCGACTCGCCATTCAATAAGCTGTAGCCAATCAATTTCATTGGGTGTAGAAACTACAGCACCGAGTAATAAATTCAACACAGTTTGTTCAACTTGTGTGACTTTTTCATGCGCGAACAATTTATTCATTCGGTCGCGAAGACGAATTTGACTATGCGTCTCACCCTCCTTTTCTAAAGTGAGCAACTCGTCACACTTGTATTGCTGCTCGTATAAGTAACCATCACGTTTATCCCGAAAAACCACAGTCGCAATAGTGTTGGCAATCTTGACCACACGACCTAAGTGAACGTAGGTCGATTTACGAAGCATGTGGTCAGGGAAAAAGAATATGGCACCTTCGACTACTGCACTCACTCGTTGGACACAGTTTGCCATCAATATTGCCTCTTTGATGGTTTTGGCAGTGCCATTGCCAACTTTATCCAACACGTCATCACAATTAGGCGCCTTCAATAATTTGGCGACCGGGTTGATTCCTACCGATTCCAAATACACTTCGAGTGATAATGCTTCAATGTTTCTACCCTCGGAGCGCAATTTTTCACATTTTTCAATGATAGGTTTGGCACGTTGGTATGATTTACCAGAAATTCCGATGCGCTCACCAACTTTATCCACTGTTTTTGAACCACTTTTCGATTGGTTAAGGACACGTGTCCCTAACCGATAGTCGTCCAATAGTACTACTGGATAGTAATCATGTTCATCATCATCAATATTGGATTTTTCTGCGTCCTTGTTCTTCCAACGTTCTTTTAGACCAGATTGGCGCCTTGCTGCTGCTGCTTGTTTTTCAAGTAATTCCCATGCTCTACCTTCGAGTAATTTTTGATACTTCGTCTTGGGTCGGTCACGGTTGGCAGAAAGTATGAAATGTTTTTCTGCTTCTTCACTTGGGAATGAGTAACAAATTACTGGTACTAATTCGATACCGAGTGCAATTGCTATTTGGCGACGGCGCCCACCGGAAACGATAGTAAATATTGGTGTACGTGTTGACACGACTATTGGCACCATAATGCCGTTTTTCTCAATATCTAGTTGCAAATCATGTGTGATTTCTGAATCTCCGTATATACGTAGTAATTCAGTATGTAAAGATAAATTGTTTGGATTAAAGTACTTTACTTCAGTGTAATTTTTCATAGATTCCCCCAATTATCGATGAAGATATCGGGGTAGCCTGCACAAAGGTATCGAAACCAACTTTTTGTAGAAAAGCTACTGTTTGGACAAGTTTGATTTTCCAAACTTGTGTCGCATCTTCTACACGTTTAGAGGTTTACATATACTTCTTGGTCAACGAGTAGGTAATTAGCATAGAATGTAGACAAATTTATTATATGGTCGCTTGGGTTGTTTCCCAGCGTGCTGAGGCGATTGTCAGTCGTCTCACGGTCTTTATTCTGAGCTTTTACCTACAGTATTTGTTAAGACCAAGCACTTTGGCGGGCTACCCAGCTTTTTTTTGGCAATTGCAGTAGAAATTTAGTCTGCGAACCAGTAGGAAATGTAGATAACAGGTACAATAACGTTCCGCCCTTGGGAAAGTCGGGTAGGAACACGACATCTTGACGCATTTTTTGTGATTTAACCAACATAAACGACTTAACTAATGAATAAAGCATACTTTTGGGCACTGAAAAGCAAGCCCATCAATATTGATCAGCAAGTCATCAATCGCTAAAAGCCTTTCTATATCTAGGTTTCAAAAAAACTATGTCAGGCGTTTGGGCAATATTGTCAGGTGTTTGGGCATGAGTTGTCATCATTGGTAAAGCCTATGCAGCAATGCTTTCAGCCCTATTTTTACAACTTTTTTTTTGATGACAAGTTTTTGTGAAAGTGATGACAGAAAATTGCTTTTCAACACTCTTTTACCGCCTTCGCGCTCACCCATGCTGGCTGCTGTAATTAATACCCGTAGCACTAAGCCCAAAGTATCTACTGTTAAAAACCGTTTGCGCCCCTTAACGTTTTTACCCGCATCATACCCAACTTCTTGACTTACCATCGCTGCACTTTTAACAATGCAGGCTATCTATTATGGCGTGACTATGGGCTTGGCTCACGGTTATTATTAACTCTCGTCCACTCGCGCAGTCTGTCGTGTATTTTTACCCAGGTTCCAACACTGCGGCGCCAATTACGCTCAGTATGTGTAAACTGTTTGCCAGCGCGCGAAAGTCACCTGGCAATGCCCGCCATCGACATCCCTCGCAGAGAAAATAAAAAATGGCGCCCTTGCACCTCCCAGATATCCGCTTCTCTTAGGCGCCCACCAGGTTTTGTTGATGGAATCAAAGGTTCGATAAGTACACAAAAGCTCTTGTGTGAGGTTGGTGGAGTATAATTTACTCATAGTCACGAGAGTGGTGCTGTTATCTTTACTTATTTACCGATTAGCCCTGAGAGCTTTTTTTACTCAGTTGCCGACTTTTCAAACATCCTCTAAGCGTGCTTTATTATACTTGTTACATATTTCAAATCTGTGTTTTGATAATTGCATGTAATAAATATAACAATTAAACCCGTTCATGTCAGGAAATTGTAATTTTTACATTTATTTTATTTTTAAAAATAAATATATATTGAAGGTAATGATTTTATAAGTTATTACCAGTTTCTATCAGGTTTTTTAGTAGGTGCCGATAAACGTCTGGGTATCACTAATCTCCCGTATCTAATCGTAGATTTCTAGACTATTTCTTATTAGAGCTTCGGTTTTTGGGTTGATAGGACGCTTCCCGCTTTCTATATAAGCGAGCATAGACTGCGAAATATCGAGCATTCCAGCTAATTTACGTTGACTCCATCCCTTGTTTTCCCGTGCGGTACGAACAAGTTCTGGAGTCAACTTAGTTAACCCTTTTGTAGTTGGCTTCAGTTGCCTTGGTTGCTTTTTCGATTCTAGGAAAGACGGAATAGGCTCTGGTGGCTTGATAATTAACTTAGCTTTGAGTAACTGGTCAATAATTTTCTCTTTTCGCCTGTCGTCGGATGGCTTTTGTACTTTACTGTTAGGTCTTAACCACTCTGGATAAGTATTGTTATCAAAGTTGACTTGCCAGCACATGTCCATTAACAAAGTCAAAGCTTTATCCCACCTTTTTTTTAATTCGTAAGCACAGTGACGATTTTGACGGGCCGAGTTAATTCGTGCTTCAAGTTCAACCGCTTGTAAAAGACTGCCAACAATGTGTTTGTACTGGTTTTTATCCCATAACTTGATACGGCTCATCATTGTTAAGTGAATGGCTAACTTTAATGCAAGCTCATCATGATTTGAATTGATTTTTAAAATTTCTGTGGCTAACCAGCCAAATTGGTAAAGTGCATCACCCGCTTTACTTCCTACCTTATTTAGCCATTTTTCCGCCCAAGGTCCGGCATTTACAGTGATATATAGTTCATCAGGATTCTCCACTTTACCTGTAGATACATCCATCTGTCCCTTTACATCAACATCAACCACCCAAAGCGGAGAAATACTTACATTGGCATCTACTTTATTTCCCTTCGGCTTACCTTCAATCCAGGTACACCGTATCATCATGCGCCCTAAGATATAGGCGATACTAGCAATTTCAGCTAGTTTTTGAGAAACTGTTACAGACTTTCTATTTTTCCAACCGATTTGTTCAATAATTTTTTTTCCATCTAAAGTAAATTTTGAATCAATCGAGTTAGTTTTATTAGTTTTTATTAACAAATTAGATGCAAAAATTAATTGCATTTTTGCCGCATCTAGTCCTGCTTTGTCAATAACTTGACTAGCAGCTTCTAATGCTAGTAATTCACTATCTTTATTTCCTGCAATCATCACCTCAATACAGTTTAGGGGATTAGATTTACAGATATATTTATAAGCTCCATAATTATTCGGTGTTTGTTCCCATTTATCAATACGATAATTGGCCTCTATACTAGCATTAATTGTAGCTGCTGTTGGTATAGGGGATACATCATCAAGTTTATCCTCCGTTAAGGGTTTATATTTATTTGTCTGGGTTTTTTGCTCATATTTTGCTTCTATTTTTTGTAACAATTCGGCAGCAATCCGAACCAGACATATATCACTTAAAGCGTTATCATTAATGTTTACACTTTCGATTACTTGTTTAATTTCTTCTTCATCTCTAGGTGCTTCTGTTGGATAATAATTCTCGCTAATAAACCTAATGTAATCTTTAGTCTCATCTAAAAAAGTTTGGAAGTAAACAGATTCTTTTGGCAAAGAAATAATATAATTTAACCAAGTAAACTTTTGCTCAAAGAACTCATCAGTAAATTGTGAGTATTCTGTATTAATTAAATTGATTATATTTGATTCTTCTGTCAAACATTGAAAAAAAATGCTAGTAAGCAAAGTCTTCATATGTTGTTTCAATTCATGTTTATCGTCTTCCGTTCGCGTTTTATTTACTAAAAAACGTTCGACAATAAAAATTATCCTACTTTTGAATCTTTCTAGGGTTTCTTGCTGCATACTGGGTGGCTGCCGAGATAACGGCAAAACAAAAAAGTTTCGTAAATTTAATTGCTAGTTTACAAGTTTGAGCGAGTAGTCAGAGTAAATTAAAGAAAATGTTCCCTTGACATACTGGTCTGGTAATTCTCTACAAGTATATTCAATTTTCTCAAATATCCAAGTCTTTCCTGTCCATAGCTTTACAACCAAACTACTACCAGTATCACACTTGAACATCTTAGAATATACTTGAATTGGAAAATTCGTAGTCGAAGGTAAAATAGGTGGTTTGCCTGCTTTATTCTTCAATCTTGTACGTTTTTTAAGAGTCTTACAACGTTGTGAATTCTCAATACGTTTTTTCCAACGTTGAAAATTTGAGTGCCAAGACTTTACGACTCCTGCTGCTTTTTTAATTGCAGCACGTCTGAGGTCTTGAGGAATACGAGCCGATTTTAATTCTTGATTTGAATCAATTATTCTCTCATATACACCATAAATACTGTCAGAATTAGTTGCTAGAAACAGCGCCATATTTTCAGACATTTTCGAGACATAAAACATCACAGTAGAGTTAAAAAGTTCCTGAGTTTTTTTGACATACTCTGGATTCTTAGTAACAGCAGTAGCGAGTATTGACTCGTTAACTTGAAAGTGACCTTTTTGTTTCTTTAATGCCATATAAATCACTCTTGATATCAGGGTGTTGTAGACGCTTTTATTCTTGGCTTGAGTCGAAAATACTACTAATTAGTGTATGATGTCAAGATTTTTAACATCATTTAATATCATCAGTTTCCATTTTTATCAAATTGACAAGTAAAATTTGCTACTGGATATCAGGATTGTAAATACAGTAATAGTTTAAAGAAATCTTTGTTTTTACCGCAAAGCGGAAAATCTTTCAAGCAGCGATTAGCATCGGCGCCTTCTAGCTAACTTAAAAAATGGTCATTTATCTTAATTCTAAAATCAAAGACGGTCACTTAACTTGTCTCTCTACACTTGGTGATAGTTCGACCTAACTTTTTTGACATGCGCTGACGCGCGCACAGGGTTGAAAAGTAGTGCAAGGTCAAACTATGAAGTCAGTCGTTTTAGCTATAATTTTTACCATTACTCTTGCAATAAGCACTCTAGCTCATCAAACTCCACAACAAAGAGAGTGGGTTACACCAACCAACCTTCGAGTTGGCGACGTATCATCTGTATTGATATGCCCAGGCGCACAAGGAAGTAAAAACTTGTTCTGGCGAAAACCAGACGGTACTTGGTCTAAGTGGGATTCAGATGAGTATGCTCCAGGTGTTTGGAGAAACTACTACACCAACCAGCACCCCACCAAAGGCGCCACTTGCACACTAAAAACAAGTCAAGTAACGAAGGTATCGGGAGATGGGGTAGAGTTTGAAGTAATTTCAACAACCAAGATTACTATCAAATAACAGATAAAGGTGCTTGTACCCGATTGTCATAAAACGGGTGGAAGTGCCTTCCAAACAACTGGCATTATCTATACAAATTCATAATTTAATATAATATAATAATTTTGTACATTAACGAATTATTGGCATTGGGAGGCGCCGTGTGCCTATCTACTTAGAGTCTCAAAACTTATGGATATTAAATGCAGATGACTCACATATTTATATTATAAATACAGAAATGGGTGTGAATTTGCGTTCATTTATAAGACTCTGACATGCTTGATACGTTTATAACTTTATTACCACAAGACATTATAATATTCAATAACTCACCGCAAAAATTTTATTTTAAATATATTCAAAAATAATGAAAGTTTTTAAAATTTGAAGCTACCATAATTGATAGTAGAGTTTATTGAATAGTATATGGAAATAAAGTTAGGCTTTGGTGCTGTGCCCAAACCACAGTACATATTTGTAAACAAAGAAGGAAATCATTGTTGGTACAGACTTGAGGAAGATAAACAAGTTCCTATTGAAGAAAAAGCACTCACGGGAATAATTACAGGTATTGAATGCAATAAGGAGGTTTCAACCCAGTATGGACTAACATACAAAACAGACCTCACCATAATGGCGCCTATTCCTCATGTAATCCGCTCTGGGAGAGAATCTTATTTCTCTAAAAGTCTATTATACGGACTAAATACATTATCAGAAGAGGAATTAAAAAAGCCTTTAACTATCGCCGTTGAACCCGGTGATAAAACAGTGGTTTTCTGCAACATATACAATCCAGAAACATATCAAAGTGTCAACTTTAGTTGGGAAAATCATCAGAATATTAAGTTAGATGATATTGAGCGCGCAGTATCTAACAAGATTAACAACCTTAATGCCAGTACTGTGGTGTCTCCAACTAAATCCAACCAAAATAATGAATTATTCATCGAGTTGATGAATTATAGTTCAAAATATATAGATACATTACAGTGGCAACCAATACAAGGCAGGAAGTATCTCGAAAAGAAATATGGTGTCACAAGTCGGCGCCAACTAGACATCGACCAATTGCTAGAGTTCACATTATTCTTGGCTGAATTATCATCATCAGTGTCCGAACCTCAAGAAGAAGCCGCCGCATAATTCCAGAGTAATTAAAGATAATCAGGGCGCCATCTTAATTGAACGAAAAATCACACACATTAAAGATTATGGGTTATCCAAAAGTAACGCTTGCATCTGCCAACGAAATATTCAATGAAATAGGCATTAAAATAACTCAGCACGAACTAGGTTATTATGAAGCGGTCGGAAAAAACATGAATCTTCAAGACCCAAAATTAATTAAACTCACGCACAAAGTTATCAACCACCTAGTTAATAAGTCAAAAACTATAGCATAACCACACCACTTAGAATTGAAGCAAATTAATAAAGCACGGTACATATTATTAGATATTTAGTTCGTAATGTACTGTGCTTTTCCGTGAGAATAAAGCCAAGCAAATAATCAATAGAAAGTCTAGACGCACTGCGTAAAATAATGGGACTTAAATAAAAAGCCAAACTAAAATCCTCAATCTTACTATTTGTAAATATCATGAATTACTCACAAGTAGGCACCGAGTTAGAATTCCTTCCGTTGGCTGAAATTCCTATGTACCGACTTCCTCAAACAATTAAAGACGCATTAAAACCAATAACTCAACTTGCTTCTATAAAACGTAAAAAGCCTTTAGGGCGCCAACCAAAGTTCACACAGCTAATAAATATGCTTTATATCTGTGGTGTACTCAATGAAGAAACAGAGAAGTTTGGCTTAAATTATAAGTGCAAACTTAATGTAATGGATGTGTCAAAAATCAAAGAACGGCTAATAACAACCGCTCAAAAATATGATGTATTACCTGAAAATAGCATTGATAACGAAGAAGAAATTAATGATGTATTCGTAAGTGATATAGAAAGAGGTAATATAGAACAAACTGTATTAAAGCTATTCACCCATCTGGAAGCTAACTATGTTCAAGAACCAGGTGAAAACTGCCTCAATATAGGTTTTGATAATTCGGTGCATGGGACTAATGCCGCAAATAATGCAAGTTATATTCAGAAATACTACGAAAAAGATGAGAATTTAAATGACTGTCGCTTTGAATTTAAATCCTATTCTGGTATGGAAATTGGCTTTCCAGTATGCGATTCAGTCATTGAAATGGCTAATCTATATAACGTAACAGTAAATGTATTAAAAAAATTAGGGGTACATTTCCCTTCTTCGGCTGGAGTCCATCTACACGTGAGTATCGAACAACCAAAAATGCACGCGCCTGAATATTTACGCTACTTAGCAAATGTTTCGGCAGCGACAGCAGCGGCTTCCCATGCAGTAATGTCAATAATTCCATCCCACCGACGCAACAATAATTTTTGTATGCCAATAGGTACTCATGTTGATGAGCATCTATTGAAACGTAAAAACAAAGCTGACTTAACTCGGCTTGGCTATGTACAGCGAAAAATTAATCAACTCGTCCGTGGTATCAGTGGAGACGAAGAACTACTTACTGACAAAGAAGCACTAACATATGAATTTGCAATTGGCTTAATTTACGGCTGCGTGCCAATGCAACACGAATTCAATTTTAAGAAAATCAACGAATACGCTGCAACATCTACTTCCCGTGAAGAATTTGCAAGACTCGCAGCCAATATTGTACGCAACCCTCGTTGCTTGGCTTGCTCCCCAGCACCACTTCTCAAGGAAAAGCCACTTCCAACATTCGAGTGGAGAATACTACCCGCAACAGGTGATACAGAACTGCAAGCCAACTGGTTTGTTTTGCTATCACGAATAATCGAATCTGTTGTAATGTACGATATTGTGAGCATTAAAACCAAAAAAGGTGTTGATTACATTCACTATATTAGAGGAGAGGAGGAAATTATCTTTGAAAATACACTAGAGAACTGGCTAATATTCACTCAAACAGAAAACAGATTCGGGCGCCAAAATACTAGAGCGAACATTGATGATAATGCTCGCTGGCTATACTTCGATGGCACCAATCAAGAAAAACTATGCCCTGAATATAACTCAAACTGGTACGAAGGCGAATTTTATCAAACCAAACCTGACTTACGTAATAGCTGCGATGACCACGCTTTTACATTCCTTGTAGAAGCACTATCTTTCTAATGCACAAGCAACTAAATTTGTGGGAAAAGTTATATATTAATCTTCCCACAATAATTTAAACTTCCATACACACTAGTTATTTATTCGTCAGTATCAAAATATACTTTTACCACCCTAACCTTAATATTTTCGTCGCAACCTAAACTTATATGCCGCAAAAACATAAAAAAATCCTCAGATGCTTCAAACGCAAATGAGAGAATCCTATACCCATTCTCGTAATTAGCAAGCCAACGGCTTAAGCAATACTTTTCAGCTATCCCAATAATGCTCAATTCAGAATCTGGATTGAAAAGTTGAATATCAACGCAGTACACAGCAACTCCGCATTAACCTTTCAAATATTATAAACACTATAAACACATTTTTATCTCTGAATCTAAGGCGCGGTTTTTAATATTGATAGCTGCATTCATATCCGGCAGGGCACACGCCTTGCGACTTCAGCGTTTTCCTTACTTGTAACAGGCGCGCGTTGCCCTTCAAACCAACTTCTATTTATAACGACAACAAACACTCATACTGTCTCTACATTCACAACAGACTCTACAACGGACAACTGGAGCTAACGCTCAATTTTGCTGATATAATATATATATAGCAAATTATTATGAGTGATATTAATGAAGCGCTTGAAAAAGCGAGAGAAGCTGAAAAACAAGCAAACCTCGAAAGAGAAATTCAAAACTGGAAAGAAGGATACCAAAAAGAGCGCGATGGTGATGAATCGGGTTCACAGGGAGAACTTCTCGGCGAAGACCCTAACACGGAAGAAGGTCGCGATAAAATAAAACAGCGCGTAAAACAAAAAGCCAAAGATAGCAAAAAGGCAGCGGAAAATATAAAAATTCAAACGACAAATAGGCTTAATCAAGCGCTCAATGAGCAAGTGCTACGAAATTTCGCGTCTGAAACCAGGACAATTGACGGAATATCCTACTACAGAGTAGGAGGGCAATGGCTAGACAGTAAAGGTCACGACCATACTGAAAACATGCCCTAGTAGCGAACATCTGTAAAAGTAGTAAACTTTGGTGCTTTTACTTTTCCTCAAAAAGTAAGTTAAAATAATTGTATAATTTCAGTAAATCTATTTATGTCTGGAACTTCTTATTGGTCTGAACCTTATAATTATAGCTGGCACATTATGTTTGTTATTGAGGCTTTTAGTCACGATATCAAAGAACATCAAAAACTAGATGCTGCATACTGCTGGTCAGTAATAGAAGGGTTTCGAGAAGACTACGAGTACTACAATAGCTGAATATTAAATTATTAAGGCGCCACTCTTAACTTAAAGTAGGCGACATTCAAAATAAAGTTTCCAACATTAACAAGAACAATTTTAAAATATACTGGTTTTGCGCGCGCTTAATTTAATAAATTCAATTAAATACAGTCCACTAATCAAAAACACATGAGGGTTAAGTTTAAGATATTCATGACAAGCAGTGCTAGTCTTACCCGTATGAATAAAATAACCTCCAGCACATTTATTTTCCTTAATAACAGCAGCAAACTCTTGCAAATGAACTAGCTTTATATTCCCACTATACCGTTTAGCCTGTATTAGATAAAGGTGCCCATCAATATAAACCTTACCATCAATACCGCCGTCGCCTGTGTACCGCGTACCTCGAATTATCTTGTACCCTTGCCGTTGAAAACAAGTTAGCAAAAATTCTTCAAATACAAACGGTTTAATAGAGCGAAGATATTTAATAACAGCAGGTAAACTATTCGGATTACTTCTAATAATCTTCAATACTGCATGAAGCACCTTCTCAGAGTATTGAATATTAATTTGTTTGCTTACTTGTTTACTCAGTTGCGCGCGCTTTACCCGTCTTGCTTTTTTCCTTTTATTAGAAGGTGTTAGTAGTATTAGAATAAGGAATAATAGGCAAATTATTAATACAACTACTAAAACGTTATTCATCTGTCTAAAAAATAACTATACTATAATCCAATCGCATCCTAACTAGCTTGTCAACAAATAAATTAAAATGATTTTTTTTTAAATTATCACACATATTAGTAGCATTTTCAGTAGAGTTTTGCTAAAAATGAATAAACACGATACACACATTTGAGGATGACTACCAATACTCTTAAACTCCGTGATTATCAAGAATTAGTAATAAACCAAACCTATCAAAGTTTTGATTGTGGCTTATGTTCAGTGCTATTGTATGCACCAACAGGCGCCGGGAAAACGATTATCGCATCCAAAATAATTGCTGATTACGTTCGAGTGGGTAAGCGTGTAATGTTTTTGGTGCATCGTGGAAAATTAGTACGTCAAACACTTGATAAACTTAGCAAGTTCTTTGGTATTGATGCAGGGGTAATTTGGGGTGATTACTACACACCTGATTATAGCAAGCCTGTTCAAATCGCGATGCTACAAACAATCCGTAACAGAGAACTCCCACCAAATATTGATTTGGTTATCCTTGATGAAGCACATACTGGCGCCTACTTTAAAATATGGAGCCAAATCATGGATTATTATTCAGGTGGTATTTGGGTATTGAGTAAAACACAATTCCTTGGTTTGTCCGCTTCACCTTGGCGAGCAAAAAGTGACCAAGGCTATTGCCAATATTTTCAAACCATTGTAAAGGCGCCTTACCCTAATGAATTAATCTCTAAAGGCGATTTATGTCGCGCGCGTCAATTTGGATATACTCACCTTATCGATGAATCAAAGCTCAAAGTAGTTGATGGCGAATATACCGAAAAATCAATGGCTAATGTGTGTACACCCGCCTTGAATACAGAAATTATTAAATTATATTTAGAAAAAGACCAGGACATAAAGCGTAAACTAATTGCCTTTTGTGCAACAGTAAAACAGGCTGAAGACTTAGCACATCAATTCAACTTAGTTGGTGTTGAAGCTAAATGTATCGTTGGAGAAACACCAGAAACTGAACGAGAAGAAGTATTCAATAAATTTAGTATTGGTGATATAAAATTAATATCATCTTGTAATGTGTTAACCGAAGGCTTTGATGAGCCAACAGTAACTGCTGTGCTTGTTTGTCGTCCAATAAAATCGCTTGCTTTATGGGTACAAATAACTGGTCGTGGACTGAGAATACACAAAGACAAAGATGATTGTTGGTTCTTTGATTTTTGTGGAAATATTGACAGACTTAACTTACCAACCGACCCTCACGAATTATCATTATGCCCCAACCCTAAACCTTTAAAAGTAACTTCTACCAAAATATGTCCTGAATGCGACAGCACCATAGCTTTCTACGAAAGATATTGCCCACATTGCGGACATATGTTCGACTCAATAAGTAAAAAAGCTGCCGCTGCATCAACTAAACGTAAATTTGAAGAAATATTATCTCCCGAACAACAAAAACAAGTCAAGTTCATCAAAGCGCGCGCTATTAATGCCTATAACGACCGCAAACCAATCAATATTGAAAAAGAATTTTACAATAAGTTTGATTATCTAATGCCCGAAGAATGGTATGAAGGGCTAATATTTAACGCGAATGATAAAACTTGGACTGCCGCACTACAACACTATTGGCGTTATCTATTACAAGTTAACCAAGACCCCAACTCAATCAAGACGCGCGCAACAATTGAAAAATGTATCGAGCGAGAATTTAAGTCAGATATTCAATCTAAACTTAGCAATTTAGATGTCGTATTTGAGGAAGAAAAAAATAAGAAAATCAAAAATATAATCAGCTATCAACCTTGGTGGGTAATTCTTGGACACTCAAAACCAATAGACGCTGATTCTATTCAAATCGCGTACACACGAATCAAAGGTATTTGTCAATTACGCTACGCCCCCGACAACGACACTATTACAGCCTATGCTGAATTATTTGATATGGCTGTCACTGAAGGTATAGAATACCACACCATAGACTCCGAAACTATCGATAAACACGTACACAATATTAAAAATAATATACAAAACGGTGCGTTTAAATTTGTATCACAATATATATTAAATTTAAGCCAGTCTGCACGAGAGCGAGTATGGGTCTATTTAACCAAAGAGGAAAAGGCTGCTTATCGTAATTGGAAAGAAAGATTTGGTGAAATGCCAACGCAACAGCATACGGTGAAGACGGTTGATGCTAAACCAACCGTGGCGCCACCTGTACTGAAAACTGAATTGAAGCCAGCACCAAAAGCGATGCCGGCGCCTACACCAGAACATTCCGCTTATAAGAACGAAACAGCACCAAAACCAAACACAAATATACCACAAAATATTTATGTACAAAGTTTTGCAAATAATACAAATACAGATAAAGTTGAAAAAAATCTTTTTCTTAAGGGTGGGTTGCAACTAACGTTATTTCCAGAAACCGAAGCAGAAAAGGCAATTAATGATGTGATAAATCCGCTGCGTTTAGGTGTTGATGATTGGGTAAAAGGTAATAATCCCAAACGCAGTAATTATAATCATGAAGGACGAATTGTCAAAATTCACCCCAGCGACAAAAGATTGTGCTATGTGGATTTTCAGAAATTAAATAGATGCTGGTGTCGGCTGGTTGATTTAAAGCGCGCTGATTAACAAGCAGCGGTAGTTACTGCTGCTGACGCAATGAATGAGTGTAAATGATTATCAAATTACACTCATGTTGAAAAAATTCTTCTTAAGCTTAGGAATAATCAGCGCTACTAAGTAGACTTGGAACAAGCTCGACTAGAGGCTTTTACACTTACTAGCTCAACCTGAACCTTGACCACCATTCCCCAGTTAGGTATGCTGAAATAGTCGTGCCGTGACTTGACTATGGCAGCAGTCAAAGTGAATTTACTCAATTTTGACCAACCGCTCCATACGTGTTTTCTCGAATTGACTTCAAGATAAGCGGACACGAATGCGGGTAATCTCTCAGATAAGTTCATTCCCCTTCTTGCTATGACTAATGCAGCAGCGATATCACTACTTAAGCCATACATTCTAGAATATTTTATTAACCCAAGAATTGAAGTATAGGCAGGATTCTTTTTATATAAACTAATTCCCCGGTTATCAAGTATTGATTCAAGTAATTGATACAACTTGCTGTATGCAAAACTTGACAACATTCGTGCATATTTTCTATTCATATGGGTTGCGGTTGCAATCGCGCGTGTTATGTTAATTTCAGTCTCAACTTGATCTGTTTTCTTAACTCCCTTCCACTCATCAATTGATTGGTGTGGTTCTCTAGCACCACACCAATTTAGTACAATAATGCGTCAGTAATTTGATTGTCCGAAAGGTATATTTGGTGGATTATGATTTAAAATATGTTTATGATATAGAGTCTTCAACTACCTCATCCTACGGAGGGTGGGATTGTAGGGGGTAAGCCTTACGACTTTAAGTGTTGAATAGCCCATTGAGACACGGTGCGTGCAAAAACTACCGGATTCTTCCCTAGTTCGGATTAAATTTCAGCCACCTTATCAGCGGCGTTGGGTAAAGCCAAGACATCATAATCGTGTTGGGCGAAGGGACTATTAACTATTACTCGGAGGATTATCTCTTTATGCGAGTACCAGTATTATCACCAGATGGTAAGCCATTAATGCCGACAAAACCGAGCAGAACTCGGAGGTGGTTAAAAGAAGGCAAAGCCAAAGTAGTATATAACGACCTTGGCATATTTCAAATTCAATTAATTGAACATCCAAAAACTACTAACACACAACCAATTGCTGTTGGTATTGACCCCGGAAAATTGTATACAGGTATTGGTGTACAGTCTGCCAAGTTTACTTTGTGGCTTGCTCATCTACAATTACCATTCCAAACGGTCTTTGATAGGATGAAGCAACGACGCATGATGCGGAGAAGTCGCAGAGGTAGACGAATTAATCGTAAACTACCTTTCAATAAACGCTCGCATCGAGAAAAACGATTTGATAATCGTAAACGTCGTAAAATACCACCAAGTATCCGTGCTAACCGCGAATTAGAACTACGTGTGCTGACTGAATTATCATTAATCTACCCAATTACCACTGTCGTTTACGAAATAGTAAAAGCGCGTGGTGATAAAGGATTTAGTCCGGTAATGGTTGGTCAAAAATGGCAATTGGAAAACCTGAAAAAATATGGTGAGGTAAAACAGTTAGAAGGTTGGGAGACTGCCAATATTAGACAGCAATTAGGATTGTACAAGCAGAAAGATTTCAAGTCTGATGCTATTCCCGCAACACACGCAGTAGATGGAGTCGCACTTGCCTGTAGTGCTTTCATTAAATACGGCATGGTTGACAGTCAATCAATGCGGTGGAAAGGTGAAGTAAACATAACACCCGCACCATTTACTGTGATTCGGCGTCCACCTGTATCGCGTCGTCAGCTGCATTTAATGTTGCCTTCAATTGGTGGGAAGCGTCGCAAATATGGTGGCACTGTAACCCGTCATGGTTTCAGAAAGGGTGATTATGTCAAAGCTACACAAGGTAAGAAAACCTTTTTTGGTTGGGTGAGTGGTGACACTAAAACACAAGTGTCTGTTTCTGACTTCAACTGGGAACGGTTAGGTCAATGTACTAAAAGCAAAGTCAAATTGATACGGCGCAACACAGGATTAATTGTGTTACCAAGTAAAAAATTATCAAATTTGATGACATCAAACCATTAAATTTGATTGCTATCCCTCCCCTACCTACTACATAGAGGTTGGGGTATCTCGCAACTCTAGATGAAATATGTCGCAAATACAGAAATCGAAACGCAACAGAATTATTACAATAGTAGCAGCAGGCGGGATTGGGTTGATTTTGATAGGTTTGTTTGAAAGAAATTTATTGAATAGTCTAAATACGGAAACCTCGGAAGACTACGGATACCAAGTAACCGAATTAATAGCGAATAAAAATATTAATAATAAAAATGAAGCTGGAGAAACAGCATTACATCTAGCTGTAAAAAATAACGATTTCCGCCTAGTAAAAATTTTAATAAATCGTGGCGCCAATGTAAATGCTATCACTAACTATAAAGCTACGCCGCTGCACTATGCTGCAAGCTTTGCTAAAAACAACGTTATTAACCTCCTTGCACAGAAAGGTTCCAACATCAACGCTGTTGACAGCAATGGTAAAAAACCCCTAGATTGGGCAATTGAAGCAAAAAAATATGATAATATTGAACTTATAAAAGTACTTAGCAAAGAATTGGTTACTCGAAGCCGTTAATATAAAGATAAAATGTTATAAGTGATTAGTCAAATTTCAATATTATTAACAATGCAAAAGCAAAGCGTGCGTGTGAAATTATTAATCAACCTAACACGCGCTATGAATAATCAAGAAGTAGAAAATTTTTGCACAGGAATAAGCTGCATTGCATGGAACCACACTTTTGAACAATTCTGTGACATATGCGGCTTCAATTCAAACCATTCATATAGTCAACAAAAGTGGGAGGAGTTCAGAGAATTAAGTAAATATCTAGCGAAATTTGATAACGAGTTATTAACCACACTTGTTAGAAGTGGGTTGAAACTGCCAATCACATACATTCCAGCCTAAAATGACTTATTTGATGGCGCCTGGTTAATGGAATTTTTATAGGCGCCTCTACTACTATTATTAATCTATCTACTCTACATCAACAAACTTTTACTGGTGCTAACGCACTAAACTTGTAGGAGATGCCGAACGCTTCAAAATATACGGCATATAAAATCATGGAATTCACAACAGTTATGCAAATTATCGACGCTACACTATACTTCTTAATCTACGGAGGTTCGTGCTTCATCATTCTAGCAATTTTGCTCGACATACAAACCGCTTGGATAAACCATACATCTGATAATATCAATGTTACAGAAACTAGCAAAATTCAGGAAATTGCATCTACTCACAAAATAGAAATAGAAGCTTCTCAAGTCGAAGTAGAAATTGCTCCAATTGTAGAAGATGTCGAAATAGTCGCACCAATCCGGAAGGTAGCGGCGCCGACTCCAACTCAATTATTAGTTGCAAAAGATAGCTTTGCCATTTCTAAATCATCAAAATCCGCCTCAAAAGTAAGAATTGAAGATTTACGTCAACGTTGTGAGAATAGTCAAATTCAGTGGAGGTACGCGCGCATCAATCCTGCCACTAATAGAAAGAGACATCTTACAGAAGACGAAATGGTTGCTGAATTAGGAATATAGCCAAAATCATGGATGTCGCATAATCCCGGCATCCTTGTTGACTTACTGATATTAAATTGAGCAAGGAAAAAGGCAATAGATTTCTGAAGATATCCTACGTGGAATTGAAAAAGCTCTCGGTATTGATTTTGGAATAAAATTCGATGATTAATAAAGGCGCCTCGAAAGCCGCTCAATTTAACAAAATTTGTCAAATTCAATAAAGTAGTGTGTATAGAATTGATGTAAAAGGTGATTCTATACAAAACATGCTTTATATCGAAAAAGAACTAACCCAACTTGATTACAGCAATTTGGTTGAGATAGCCAACTCAACTTTAATAACTAATTCGCTACCTAAAAGCAAAGAGAGAATTATAAACCTTATTATTAAGCATCAAAAAACGTTTGGTGAAAGTGAAGTCGTGAACGCTTCAAAGTTGAAAGATGAAGATTACATACTTCAGCCAATCGAGGCGCCACTGTTCCAAGCTCAAACCAAAATAGCATGGTGTAAGGTTATTCGATGCTACGAATTTAATGCGACACTTGAAGACATTGTAACATTTCAGGAAATGTACAGCAGCGTCTTTCTCAGCAATGAAACACCTATTGATTTAGTGAGTAAAATTACTAATAAGATGGTTCAACTGGAAACCATTTCTACCAAAGCGTGTGGTAAAAAGTCAATAAACTGCCAATGCGTAGTACGGGCTGCTGTACTACTGAATTTCAAGTTTGTACGAAAAATAGGAATATCGATTTAATAACAGTAAAAGATGCAAGTTAATCAAAAAGTTTGGTATAAAGTAAACCCGCCTTACTATAAATTATCTGCGGAAGAGGCTTATTATTGCGCGGCAATAGTAAAACAGGTAAACAAAAAGACTGTGGATATAGAGTATAAAGACGTAATCGACGGTTCTGGAAAGTTCAAAACTTTTGAAATTAGAGCCAAAAAAAAGTCTATTGAAATTAATCAACCCAGTCACTATTGTGTAGAAGTAAAAGATGGATACGAAGTAAACATTATATGAACTAAAAATTCTGAAATTTAAATGCACTCAGTCCGATTTAAACAGTCACCTATCAATGGTAAATCGGGCGATACCCGGCACCCAATAGATTACGTTATCAGTAGAAGCAGCTGATGTCGGAAGTGCAATCGAACCAATGCCAGCAAAAATATCAGGAGATGATATTGATGTGGCATTCAACGTCAAATATCTGATGGAAGGATTGAAAGCACTACCTGCTACCGAGATATTAATGCAAATGAACGGCAATTTAACTCCTGTTATCTTCACACCACTAACAGGAGTGAAAATGACCTATCTAGCAATGCCTGTTCAATTAAGAAATTAATCGGCGCCTGTAATCCCCACTATTCGGTGTAAAAATTTGTAGTTTAAAAACTTTACACCGGATAATATATAAAACTTTTAACTATGGATTTTTATATAGGATGGCACCAGCCTAATAATGGCGAATCTGGGTGTAAAAATTTCCCAAGATGCATGGTGTCTGTTAATAGATTGGAAAATCGTAAATCCAGTTTTGAGGTAAATAACTGGATTCTTGATAGCGGCGCCTTTACAAGAATCACCAGCGGCAAAGGTCATCTTTCTACAAAAAAGTACGCAAAAATGATTAGACGCTGGTACAAACAAGGTAAATTTATACGTACACCCATACTTAATAAAGAAGAGTAATCAGACCAAGGAGATTTCTCTGTTAATTTCTTTTTTAAAATATCTAGTTTACTTTGGTCTTGAGTATCATAAGGATAAAAATCCGCAAGATTTGTGTCAACGAAGTAGTTCATAGAATATAACATAAGACCAAGAAGTAAAGGAGGTTCATATTTTAAATTATTAGTATCAGGAATTATGGGAAGACGAGTAATTGTAACTGGGTAGTAATCAATGTAATCTTAATACTGAATATACAGTCCTGCTTGCAATCAGAGGTGCCTGACTATAAATGTTAGATTAAATTAACGTTTCGGTATTTTAGTCGGAGTTGGAATTTGAGTCACAGTTGGTATAACGGTTGGTATAACAGTTGGAGTTACCGTTGGTGTAGGAATAACAATTGGAGTTTGCACCTGCAAAATATCATTTTCAATTTTTGATATTTGAGATTGGGATGAACTCTCAATTTTTGCAAGCTTGCCTCGAAAATAAATTGGTTGAAAGTTCAAGCACTGTCCGCGATAAATCAACTCAACATTATGTGGTAAAGTCAACCGTATGATGTTCTCTACCTTAATTGCGCGCGCTGCTAAACTAGCCTGTACCACTCGTATATCATCACCCTCAATAGATTTATTGACAAAACTAGCAATCCTATCAGTTTCTCCACCGTACATCACAAGCGAATTCAAAGTAGGTTGAGTAAAATAACGCTTCGAGTGCAAACCTCGCCACACTCCATCACTTTCACGCACCAGCGACTCCATTTCAAAATCTGTTCCACTCAAACCAGTCGCCAAATAACATGCTTTATCACCCTGCACTGCCACCCTCACACGCAGCCTATTATTCTCTGAACTTGCCTTACTAAATTCAAGTTCAGAAGGCTGCTGCCCATCCGCATAATAATAAAATCCATTAATCAAATCATTCTTTGGCAAACTCCCAAACGACTCAACCACTGTTTCAGTTGGCAACGCTTGACTCAAATCTTGTGTAGCTGTTGGTGTTGGTGTAGCATTCAAGTTTACCAACGGCGCCGTATCTTCTTTTTTAATGTTGCGGCTACCTTCACAACCCGCAAGTATAAGTAATAACCCTATAATACTCATCTTATACATACATTACTAACCAAATAATTCAAAAAACACAAATAAATAACAAGTAGAATTACCGAACCCCTTACTACAATTTTATAATACATATATTCATCATTTCCAGTATTTTCATCACTAAAATAGTAATTTAAAATACATTTAAACTTAAACTTATAAGAAATATGCTTATTAACCACACACATTCAAACTTATGCTTACGCATTGAATAAATAAATTAAATTTAAGTACTTAAGACACAGGCACAATGGAAATTAACAAAAATATCTTAATTGGTTTTGTAGGAGGCGACCCTACAATAATTAATTTCGACGATGGCAACAAAAAGGCGACCTTTTCTCTAGGGGTTAAACCTCCATACAAAAGCGATGAACCCCTTTGGTATGAAATCCAATTGTGGCGCGAAGCCGCAACGACAGCTGAAATGCTGGTCAAAAAAGGAAAATTAGTTCAAGTCAGTGGGCGCCTATTTATGAATATGTGGCAAGACAAAGAAACTGGTGCCGCTCGCTCAAAACCAGTTATCAACGGAGAATCATTTATAGTTTTAGATAAACCTGTGGGGTAATTAATTATGTTCACATACACATCTCTTTCAGGAAAGATAATGTTCTTTTCTGAAGAAACACACCACGATGGAGAACTAATACTCCGAGGAAGGTATCAATTTACTTCCGCAGCAGCAAGTAAAGATAAACCTGCTCAAAAAGATGAGGTTGCATTTAAATGCAAGGGTAAACCTGCATCAGAAATGAAAGCCTCTGGTATGCATAGTACCGGGGTAGCTGAAGGTTACGTTGATATCAAGCCTGAAACTGTAACAGTAAAAGGTCAAACATTAAAAGAAAAACGACCTACCTTTGTTATAAGGAATTGGCATAATACCTCATCAGACCTATTTTCACCAACTGTATTCGATGAAGTGGTAATAGTAGATGAAGATGAAGCAGCAATAGACGAGGATATGTTAGCTCAGTCTAATACTACATCAGATATCGATGAAGAATTCAACGGTGCCTACAACCCAGAGCAGGCGCCACGACCCACTGTCTCATTCAGCTTCTAAAATTGCTAACAGTAACGACAAAAACAATAAATAAGTACCATTAATACCACAAAAAGGTACTTATTTTTTTATTTACATTAATGATAGAATTGCTGTACGCAGGCGTACTGACATAACGTAGTATTTCGGAGTAATCACTCATATATTGGAGAATCGCGCATATACCTTGTTTGTCTTCTTGTATCCGCAGTCTGATGGACAACAGCGCTTAAAACATAAAAGAATGGTCATACCATGTTTTAAGCCTCTTGAGACGTTGTATCTAGACCCTAACCTCTACGCCGTGAGGTTTATGACCATATCGCGATTGGGATTGCGTATTCTGTACCATTCCCACATAGGTGAAGAATTAATTTATAAATACGCTTTCTCAGTAGCGTGTCTTTAATAATCAACCTATATGGTACAAAATTTACTCTCTATGAAAAATATAGCATAAACCCGATTATTTTACGGGTTTAAATTCCGAAGGGCGAAGTTTGTCTTTATGACGAATTGCTCCAATTTTTATTTATCTGATAACACGGGAATTCGGTTCTTAACTGGAAACGCCTGAAACCCTTATTCTGTCGTAATTAATTTTTTCTAAAATTGTTCAAGTTTCGATGCAAGTTTTCGGTTTTTCAATACTTATATTTTAAAGCACAAGGAATTGGGTTCTTAACTGTATATAGTAGTTAAATACCATAAAGCGTTTTACTGATACCAATCTTGTAAAAGTGACAGCCAAGCATTACAATTATAATCCTTGGTAAAAACACGCTCCGTCAATATAAAATTACACTCGTAGATTATAATACACCCATATTTTGAAAGTTTTCAGGGTGTGTAACAGAGAGGAGAAAACCGAATTCCCTAGATTAGAACCACATTCCCTAGATTAGAACCACATTCCCTATGCACACAAATCTCACAAAAACTAAAATCCTTATATAACCATTGCTGATTTTTGATATAATCTCTTCCGAACTTAAAAAATTTACCGATGAAAAAAATAATTGCTGTAGTAAATCAAAGCGGTGGTGCAGGGAAAACGACTCTTAGCCAAAATATTGGATATCACCTAGGTTTAAAAAATAGAGTCTTGTTAATAGACATGGATCCACAGGCATCACTCACTGCTTTTATGGGGCTAGATAAATTAAAGCTTAAAATGGAGCAAAACATTTATGGCGCCATTACTGAACGCTCTCCAATCAAAGTATGGCATGAACCAATACACGGAGTTTACTTTATTCCAACAAACCAAGAATTATCTTCAGCCGAGATAGAAGTGTCGCGCGATGTGACCGCCGATAACCGAATGCGCCTGAAAACGGCTTTAGAAGAAATAGCTGACCAATTTGACTACACTATACTCGATTGTCCACCATCATTAAGCTTACTAAGTATCATGAGCTTAGTCGCCGCAACTCATGTAGTTATCCCCCTTGAAACACAGTACAAGTGCTATAAAGGAACCGACGATTTGTTTGGTACAATTGCTAACGTCAAAAAAAGAGGGCATAAAAACCTTGAAATCGCTTGCATTGTCCCAAATAAGTACGAAGATAGAAACCTTCATGATAAAGAAATCCTGGAAGAAGTAACCAAACTATTACAAGGCAAAGTACATATCACCGAACCTATCCCCAAATCAACTGCTTTTGCAGGCGCCTCAAAGGAACATGTTCCACTTGCTTTGTACAAAAAAAACCATCCAGGCGTTACAATGCTTCAAGCAATATCTGATTACTTAGAAAAAGCATGAAACGCACTTTAGAAACAATGTCTAATTTGGATACCTTATTTGGCAGCAATATTGAAGAAGCACCTACCAATTTGATACCATTGACAAGCATTGTACGCCCCAAGACCCAACCACGCCGCTACTTTGATGAAGAAAAAATTCAATCCCTTGCCGAAAGTATCTCTGACGTTGGATTATTAGAACCAATAGTTGTTAGAAAGCTTGAAAACGGGACTTATGAATTAGTTGCAGGAGAGCGGCGCCTGCGTGCTTGTCAAAACCTTCAAAAACAAGAAGTGCCTGTTAATATCATAGAATGCAATGAAACCCAAGCTAACCACATACGCTTAATCGAAAACTTACAACGAGAAGACCTCAATACCTACGAAGAAACAACTGGCATACTAGAACTACTCACAATATTACTCAAAAAAGAAGAAACAGAAATAATTAAGCTTCTCCATGTTATGCACGATGCCGATAAAGGTAAAACTCCCCAAAACGTTTTGGGGAACCCAGAAAGCCAGGTAATTCAAGACCTTTTCAAAAAACTAGGAAAAATAACATGGCAAAGCTTCCTCACAGCTAGGGTGCCTATCCTTAAGCTTCAAGGTGACATAAAAGAAGCTTTAGCAAAAGGGGAGATAGAATATACCAAAGCACTCGCAATATCCAAAATAAAAAACGATACAGCAAGGACTGAAGTTTTACAGCAAGCGATAGACGAAAAATTGTCTTTATCAAAAATCAAAGAATTAGTAGAAAAATCTGTTACAAAAGAATCGGTGCCCAAAGTCCCCACCTACCAGCCAAAAGATGTTACTATTCGCTTTGGTAAAGTAAATAAACTTTTAAAAGATACTGATATTTGGGATAGGCCACAACAAGCAAATCAATTAGTTAAATATTTAGGTCAAATAGAAAAATTATTAATGTCAGCTTCAAATACTGATGTTTAACATTTGCGAAGTAAAGCAGAATAAAGAATGGTGTTCCACTAGAAAAGCGGAATCGGTTCGTAATGTTCCGACTCCGCCGTTGGTGCATATTGAGGGAAAAACTACGCTTACGTAATAAAACCAAATAATAAATGCATTATAAGATTAAGAAGAGGAATCAATAGCATTACATTTAGATAAAAATATAATTTGGTCACACGTGCTTAAAGTAAGCAACTCTGCGTGTTGTTTGACAATAACAACCCCATACGGGCGCCTGTCTTGAATGTCATAATAAACGCTGACTAAGTTTTGGGCAAACCTAGATAAACCCTGTTCGCATAATTTTAACAAAGGGTAGTCTTCAGGAGTTGCGTAGATGCAATAACCCAAACAACATCCAACATCCCACGCTCTACCTGTATTAAATGAATCACACTTAAACAAGGTTGCTGCCATATAAGTGCGTTCCAATATTCGCGCACCTTCAAAATAATCAACTCTAAGTGCTGCAAGAACCGAATGAGGCAGTGGCAACACGTCAATACCATTTGATATCATGCGCTTACCTCAAATTGATTCAAAAAATGCAGTGAAGTGTAATGCTTTAAATAAATTTTCATTTGAATTAAATTAATAACTTATATAAATAATTACTATAAACACGCAATCTATCACATCTTTCAAAAGTTGTATTTTATACAAATAATAAAAGATATATATTTTAGCTGAAATGAAAACTACTACATTACTTTATGCAAAAGGTTTATAGCAATTTACACCAGACTATTTAGAACCATTTATTCATCTATACAATTCTACTGAATTATTTAAAATAGTAGTCTAAAATACAAGCTTTAAAGTATTTTTACATAACGTAGTTACTATACATGAAGTATAGTTAAACATTATTGATGAAGTAGCAAAAATGAAAACATTAGAAATTGTTGCAACATCCTTATCTATCAGTACGTTCGTAATGCCTGTAAGTGCGAATGTCGTAAGTAATGAATTCCAGATGGAAGTGGAGTGCAGTGTCACAAGAAACGACATGTTGGACATAACACTATCTGGTAGAACACGTAGTGAATTTAAAGGCGCCAATTTAAAGGTGACTGCAATTCCCAGTGGACAAGTAATTACAGAAACAAAAAGCCTTCCAAGTAGTGGTACTGATGGTCAACCAACTCCCACAGATAGATTTGGTCTATTTGTGGCGCCTTATTCACCAAACACTACTGCAATCCAAGTAACTGGCAATATTCAATCATCCAATGGCAGTTTAAAAGTGAATTCTACTACGAATTGTCAGTAAATATTTCAAGGGTGGTCAACACTGCTGCTGATGCAGGTAATTACTGATTACTTACTAACACAGAAGAGTCAGACTATGAATAACAGCAATTTTCAAAATAATTTGGCAACTGCTACCGAATTTGTAAAATCTCGTGCTTTCTTCTTCATGGCAGGAATGTTAACTGTAGTTGGATTTGCTACTGTCGCCCCGGCAAATACGCTAGAGCGTATCGGGGAAATGTCAAACCAATACAAGTGCAACATGCTACTGGGCGGAACATACCAAAAACAAATATGTGACTTAAGAGTTAAATAAAAATTGTAGGCGCCTCAATTGGGGCGTTTACTTTTTTTAATTGAACTACGGCGCCAATCTCCACAATCCACAGTCCACAGTCTACAGTCCACACTGGCGCTAACGCGCTTATTCTTTGAGTAAATTTGGTAGAAAATTATGCATATCAAAGTTTTAGGGGTTTGGGTAAGCACTGTTAGCGGTAACACCTTTTCCCCAGCAATCCAACTCAATCGTCGCAGTTTCACCATCCGAACTAGCCACAATATGGAAACCACAATATCTTGGTTCAAAGGTCTACGTTGGAATAGTGACCATATTGCTCTATGGCTAGGTAAGCGAGCAGTTGAAGGTGAAGATTTTAACGGATATTCGGAAGCGTATAGATATAAGGGAATATTAGGCGAACACACGTACATCTAATATTCCAACAAGACTCCACATCTGTGGGGTTTTGTTTTTTCTGGCGCCAAAATAATACAGTCTACACTTATGTTGACACAGTAAAAATGTGATTTAAATACCAGAACATATAATTTGTCTACAGTGATTTTTAATTTTATATAAATAAAACTCTCTTTTACTACTGCTTACGCAGAATTTAAATGATTAATTAATAAAAATAGAGAGGAAATATCTCATGGCTATTGTAGACACCACTGGAATGGGTAAATACAATCTTCTACCATTCAAAGTAAGAAAAGCTAAAGCGTTTTGGTATGCATTAAAAGCATTGATATGTGAGGCATTGCAAGCTAAACAAGGGGTTAAATGGCAAGGACCTGACCGTTTCAAAGAAGTAGAGGCAGAAATGAAGACTGAGTACGGCGAACCAGGAAGTACAACCGAAGAACAGACCGAAATCATTCTAACTTATGCCGAAGAACAGTTTGGAATAAACCCCTTAGACTTGGTGATAAAGAATGAAGAAGTAAACGCAGAACGGCAACAATATATGAACAGATAAGCTGTTGTTAATGCTGCTACTTCAAAAATAAATTAAATAGTGAATTCAAAACCACTATTTAATTTTTTAAATTTAAAACCTCTACATCTACACTACTGCTTACGCAGAATTTAAGTGTATTGATTAGTAAATAAAGGTTTAAATATCATGGCTAGAACTGCTACTGCGGCTAAAAAGGTTACTTCTGATTCTAATGCTTCTACCGCTTCTACTGATGGCACCAACACTACTACTACTACCACAAAACCAAGTTGGTCAGTACTGGAAACGTTTCAAGAGCGTTTTTACACTAGTGCCTACTTCGGACTACGAGATGTCTGGGGGAAAACTTGTCGAGCGTATCTCAAAGAACAGTTTGATTGGCAGGAATTCAACGAAGCGTTCAGTTTGGTGTTTGGAGAAGTAGACGAGAAAAGATTTTCGGCAGTCGATTTGCACGATACTTCAATACACTTCTTTTATTTGACTTTCAAAGATTTAGTCAAACGTAATTTAGATAATCTTAAAAACCGCAAGAAATATAATTCCCAGCCCAAAAACCAAAGCCAAAATAGTGCTGCGGATTACGACGAACAATTCTAAAATTGAGTGTGCTTGCTAAAATGCAGGCGCCTTAATTTTTTCTCACAACCTCTTACATCTGTAACCCAAAACTGTTGCTAACGCAATAATTTAGTGAGCAATAATGCTCAAATAACCATTGTAAATGGAGGACAACATGAATGTAGAGTTCAACATCGAAATCAAGCTTAAGGGCAAAATGTCCTTGAGGCACCTGCTTATTCTGGTTGTTAGCGGTGCTTTGATTGTAGGAAATCTGATGTCTACAAATCCAAGTAACATTATCAACAAGGTTAAGCAAATTGAGAGCGTGATTACTACCAAATAACATGCTCATATGAGGGAGTGGCTATATGCTGCTCCTTCTTTTTTTGTATTAAAATGTAGTTAGTATTGCAATCGACACCTGTTACCTTTTCTCTCTTGTGTGCAGCCGCTGACGCGGATATTCAATGAAATATCACAAATTTAAATAAGGTTAATTATGCAAATCAATCAACATGCTTCGGTCATTCAAAATATGGGCAATGTAAACGGTTTCCATATTGGTGAAACCATTAGCACGGAAGAACAACAGGTAAGTACTACTAGTACTGAAGTTAAAGCAGAGAAAACTCTCAACTTAACTTATGACTGGGGACATGCCGACGAATACTCGGATGCATGGTTATGGATAGCAGTGATGGAAAATCCCGGTATGCCAGAACCACACTGCTATGGTGCTTCCATAGGATTTGACGGCGAAAGAGCCGAAACCCTGATTGGAAGAATGAAAGGCAAAACAGGCGCCGCTGCAAAAGAAGAAATTTTTAAAATCTGGAACGAAAATTAAGTGATGGAAAGATGAAAATAAGTAGCCATAGAGGCTATTTATTTTTTCAACTCACTATCGGCGGCAATGTACCAGCAGGTCGCTCCACTCGTCTTGGCTGAAGTACAAAATTCTTGGTATCGGCGCCATCACCCTTACTCGCATCAGCATTAGGCTTTGAGGCAGCAACATTCAACCTCGCAGCAACTAACTTATAAAATACTTCATGCAATGCCCACACATCAGCCAACCTACTACTACCCAACTTTGACTCATATTCAGAGGGCACACTAACCCCACCATGCCATACTATCTCAGTACCATCAGAGTAATATTTATCCAACTCACCCCGCAAATACTCCGCTGTCCCCCCACACATTACTACTTCGTCCTGCGGACAAACTGCGTTAACATCAAACTCTCCTGGTATTGACTTTAGCCACCGAACGACCAACCGTACATATTCATCTCTACTAGCAGCAACCGCATTAGTAATTAATTCATAATCAGTCTCAATATCCTCTTTCCTCCGTTTACGAGACAACTTTTTCAATACTTCGGGTGAATGGGCACTGTTGACTATTATTTCAACCAGATTAGGATTATTTTTATCCAATCCAGAAACTCGCTTCGTGAGGTAGTCTAACATCCAACTCATGCCCAAATCACTCGTAATGCCAGGTTCAATAACACCACCACGCACGATAAACGCACTTGCATTGCGGTATCCAACCATTACATATAGTTGGCGCCTCTCATTAAATTCATCACTTAGCACATTTTTACGATGATGGTATATGCCGCTACCTTCTGGCGAAACTTCACAAGACCGCATCTTAATGCCCATCTTGCCATCAGGGGTTTCAAACGATTGAACTGCATCTATTAAACGAGATTTCAATATGTCCTTGTCTCTCATCTCTCCAGCAGGTAAAAGCACGCACAAATACAAATTGAACTTGGCTGGTAATTCCAATTCAACACGCGCTGACCAAATAGCAGCAAGTATTTTGGGTAAAGCTAGTTCATACTTCAATTCGTGCAGTTGAGAAAACCCACCAAACCTATTCCTTGCTAAGGCGCCAACTGCATAATATAGATACTCTTCACCCTCTCCCTTATACCCAACCCACGCACGGTCACTACTTCTACCTTCTGTTGGCGCCAAATCTAATGATGCTTTACCAATATCCGCCAAAGAAGAATCCATCAATAATAGTGAATGTTCTTTATTACCCAACTCCTGCACTACTATCTTTGTCTTACTTCCACCCATATCAGCTGTCATCACAATGTCTTTCAACTGTGCTTTCTCTTTCTTCATAATTTAATAAATAGCAATTCTAATCAACTTCAAGTTTATAATCTCACCCTAATTTCTCTTTTTCTACCCACTTATACGAAAACCTGGGTCTAGAGCAGAAAACTGCAACATCCCCTCATCAGCATCATCAATATCATCATCTTCGTCCAAATCCTCAGACTCTATTTCCTGTAATTCAACTTCTTCAATAGTAGACTGCTTTGAATTTAAAGGCATCGCTGCCGTGTTTCTTGGCGCCACTGACAAATACCCAAACGGTACTTCCTCCATACTTAACCCACACTCTAAACGAATCATCTCTGCCTGCTGCAATAATTGGGCTATTGCTTTTTGACCTGCTGATTTTAATTCTTTCTTTTTTATGCCACGCTCTTTCAATGCTAAAGGCAACCAATACGCACGCATCGCCTCACATGCTAATTCAGACTGCGGTTGTACCTTATTTCCTAAATAAGCAAATACAATCCCATCAATCCCCGATGATGCACGCCTTATTCGCAAAAACTCTCCCCCTTCCGTCACTCTACTCATACATACTCACTGTATTAAGTATTACTTCATTATTACTGTGACACATGTGTATCTAACATGTGTCAACTACATGATACATATTTGTCCACTTAGTGCTATTGGCTTTAATGAAAGAATATAAAATCACAACCAGAGTGAGCAAACTTATGTCACATTAGTATCAACTATTTGCACACCCTTTCTCTACATACCACAATCCCCATTAGACAAGGATTTGCGCCGTTTATCCACATTTTTCATATACCCCACATGCATTACTACCACAAAGGGTTTTCGAGTAGGTTAGATTATACTTGTATATAATCGTACTCGCTACGCTTATTTGCCCCTTCGGGGTTGCCCAAGGGCAATGTCTCGCTGCGCTCGCCACAAATAAGCTGCGCTCACCCTCCGGGGGCAGTCCCCGAAGTTTGTCAGAGGGAACATCCCCCGACAACTTCTCTCCGCGCGCTCTAATAACTATTTTGAATCTTCTTCATCCCTCACCTCGCATAACAACATAATTTTTAGCTATGCCCTATGCCATCGCGCGCACCAAAAAACTCAAGAAAAGTAATATTGCAGGTAGTGAGGCACATTCAGCAAGATTAAGAATAACACCCAATGCCGACAGTAGTAAGAAAAATATTAGGTTAATTGGCGCCGTTGACCCTACCGAGCGATTACAAGATTTAGTATTAGACAAAATTGCAGAACATACTCAAAAGCGTAAAATTCGTACCGACGCTGTTTACTGTGTGGAATTATTATTGACCGCATCACCTACATACTTTAGACCCGATGACCCCACGTGCGCTGGGTACTGGGATGAAGAAAACCTTAATACCTGGACTGAAACTAATCTTCAATGGTTACAAGAAACTTACCAGGATAAGATTGTACGAGCCGAACTCCATCTCGACGAAGCAACACCACACATTCACGCTTACCTAGTACCACTTGATGACAAAGGACAACTGCGGTGTAACCATTACTTCGATGGGCGCCTAAAAATGCAACAATTCCAAGACTCGTACCATGCTGCGATGTCAGGTTTAAGTTTAGACCGTGGACTCAAAGGCAGTCGCGCGCAACACTTAGAAATAAAAGACTTTTACCGCATTGTAGAAGAAGGATTAGATTTAGATAGCAATAAACTTTCCCCCGAACAACTACAAGCTAAAGCTGCTGACCGGGATAGAGCAACCAAACGTAAGTCAGAAATTGAATTGACTGCTCAACAATTAATGAAAGAAAACGATACGCTACGAGCAGAAAATACACAACTAAAACAAACACTCAACAAATTAAGGGATATACCACTACATCAGGTAGCTTGGCATTTAGGTTTGATTAAAGGAAAAGATAAAAAATGGAAGGGTGAAAAACATTCAGTCAATATTGATGGTAGCAAGTGGTATGATTTCCATCCAATACAGAATAAAGGGGGTGGTGGCGCCATTGATTTAGTAATGCATGTTGGAGATTACAGTTTTAAGCAAGCAGTAGCATTTTTAAATGATAGATTTGGTGAAGAGAAAATGCTCGCTTCTGTCACTCATCATGCACGCACGGGAGCTAAAGGCATAGCCAAGTTGGAGTCTGTGCAACAGTTTGAGCCAGACATTGATAATAAGAATTGGGACAAAGTAAAAAAATATCTCACACAAGAACGGGGACTACACCCTTCCTTAGTAGAAACCTTTCATCAACAAGGATTAATCTATGCTGATAACAACCAAAATGCTGTGTTTGTAATGCGTAACCTGGAAGGAGGTTATTATGGCGCCTTCTTGCGAGGTACTGTTGGAGAAAATAATACTTTCATGGGCTACGCAAAAGGCACAAAGCGTGATAACTGCTGGTTTTACTTTCAATCTGGAAGTCAATCTATCTCGGATGTAGAGCAAGCAGTGTTATGTAAATCCCCCATTGATGCACTGTCTCTGGCACAACTTCAGGTTGAAACAGGCGCCAGGGATAAAAAAGTCCTTACTATATATATGGCAGCCGATAGTGCTGAAAGCTTACCCATAGAATATTTACAATCAATCCCAACAGTATTATGCGCTTACGGTAATGATGATGCTGGAGATTCACTCTTCAGTGCAACTCGCGCGTTGTTACCTGATACCCAACAAATAAAGCCAACTGCTATTGATTGGAACTTGGAATTACTCGCAAAACAGCGAGATGCCAAGCAATCAAGTAAGTCAAACTTCCAAATTGAAAGATAGCACGCTCATTCCTACAACTTCATGGCACCTAACCTACTAGATATTGGAGTGGCTCTTGAGCGACACACCAATATATTTGGTTATCTGCCCAGCTTTTTCAAGTTAGCCAGTACAGTTGTTTTTCCAGTAGTATCTTTGAGCGCGCGATAAAGTGATAATGAGTTATTAAAACTGGAAATAGCTTTATTTTTATATCCCAGCATCAGATAGCACTTACCTAAGTTATTAAGTGCAAAAGCCTCGTTGTCTCGATTTCCTGCAACGCGACTAACTGAAAGTGACTGATTATAGTATGGGATTGCTTGTTTACAGGCGCCGCTTAGTTCATAAACATTGCCCAAATTACCAAGGGCAACAGCTTGTCCATTACTATCACGCAAGGCTCGGAATATAGTTAGTGCTTGATTATGGTTGGTTAGTGCCTTTTGAGTTTGGCCCAAAACCGTATAAACTTTGCCTAGAGCGCCGGTCGAGTAATATATATTGACGAAAGCTTGGGTTTATGCATAGGGACAAAACGCTGATTTTTGGATTAAATCACCTAGCCAGAGCATTAATACAAAGGCGCCTTAATGTCCGATTATAGCGACACCCATAACTAGACTTTTATGTCAACCACTTCTACTCGACCGGCGCTCTAGGTTCGTTAATACAGTTGCAACTCCACCACGATTATTAACTGTGCGATATATTTTTAGTGCTTCTTCAAAAGAAGACGCTGCTTTTGAAGAATCGCCAATCCTGTTGTATAAAACGCCCAAACCATTAAGTGTTGCCGCTTCCTTATAATTTTTTAGCTCACGGAAAACAGGTAACGATTGGTTATAGTACGAAAGTGCTTTTTGATTATCTCCCAAAGAAGCGTAAGCAGCGCCTAGTCCATGTAACACAGTTCCTTCTAAATCACGATTACTGATTTCACGAGTTAGTGGCAATGCTTGGATATAGTACTTTAAAACTTGCTGCTTTTCCCCTAAACTGTTATGAGCCAAAGCTAACAAGTTAAGTGTTTTTGTTTCCTCATCCTTATTTCCAGACTTTCTGTAAAGCTTCAGTGCCAATTCAAAATTACCAATCGCCAGCATAGATGACTCATAGGAGCCAACTCGACTCAACATTATTCCCTCGTCTAATAACTTTTTTACATCTACGCCATCAACCACTTGGGCTTCAACTGGCGCCATATATAAAGGTGTAAACGTAGAAATTCCGAAAGTTAAAGCGAAAATACAAAATTTTGAGAGCATAAATAACTAATTAATAAGTCTATATCAGCTAGAATATACGTTTTTTACATTCATGCAAGTCTTCACAATCAAGGTGGCATTATATACTAGTACAAAGCTTATGCCCGCTGTTATCTCATGTTGTTCAGTATAATTAAAGTATCATAATACACTTTGTACAACTAAGAATTTTGTTAGATGTAAGTTTAGGAATAGTTTAATATGCTTGCTTTATATTTTAAATGGGAAAACTATGTATTCTTATGGGTTTATGTTCAAAACACCTCGGTGTCCGAAGGGTTAACGTTAAACTGTCTAAGTGCTTGGGTTGTGGATTGATATTCATCAGGCTCAATGCTGAAGCTAAGAGAAGATATTTCCTCGAAGTTACGCAGGTCAGCAAGTTCACTCTCCTTAATTGGGCGCAAAGCATTAAGGTTTTGCTCATCAAAGTTGTCCTTAGCATATGCCGCATAATTAATACCCAGTGGTCGATAATGTTCTACAAGGTTGTAGAATTCTTCGATTGCTTCCACTTTTTCAGCACTAATTATCATCACTTCGTTTATTCGGCGCTCATCGCCAGCAATTTTTTCAAGATAATCCGCACGCACGGAACCATCAGGGTTAAGCATTTCTCTCTGCTCAGTGGTAAATATGGCTTCAAGTGGGGTGTAATTATGCCAAACTTCAGGCGACTCTTCATCAAGCTTTTTCAGTTCTTGATACTTAGCTTGAAATTTCAGCCGTTCTTTCTCAATATCAGATTCACTCCAACCATTTTCCCTACACCAAGCTACATGTTTTTCATTAAGATTCCCGTTTAAATCAAGTTTGTGCTTCATTTGATTCAACCATCTTAAAGTTTGTGGATACTGCATATTATTTAACCTTTATTTAAAATTATGTCTATTCAAGCAAAACACTTTGATACCCGGCTTAATAAGTGGATTCATATTGACGGGAACCAAGATAATCAAGAATCTATATTACAAGAAAAAATCTCAAACACGCTACTTGAGAGATTTTTACCAGGTAAAGAATTTTCATTCGGTCACATGGATGAGGCTACAACTGAAGATCAACTTAAAAACCATCCTGATGGGCATAAATTACTATTATCTTCAAAATCTCGACTATTATATGGCTCTGAAGAATGCTTAGACGTAATAAATCAGCTTTGTCCAGACAGTAAAGATAGAGGCGCCTACGGTTCAATATTTCTTGGTGGGTGTCGTACTGCTATTAATACCGAGCTTAATATATTAATTGTCGATGACTCTAATGGGGATAATGGGGGCATCATTGATAATGACCAAGCATACAGGTTAACCGGTGACTGTTATGGTCAGATGTCCGATGAAGTTTATCGCCAACTTACTGGTCACCAAGACGGGGATAAGTATCGCGTAATTCAACATCGATTCGGTTGGACACCTGAAGATGGTGATGATGATAAACACAGATTCGGTAAGGGGACATTCCGCCCTGCTAACCTTGATGAGGACACACTCGACTACGTCAACCCATCCAACAGACTCAAAATTGATGTAATCATTCCTATATCCTCGTTTAAAGGTACTGATAAAGATAATCCCGCAGGGCCAAGCAAACCGCAAATCAAACCTGGCTTATATACACAGAAAGTGTGGATTGGCGAAAAATCCCAGTCAGAACTAGGTAAAACTGCTATATCACAGGTAGTTGCGTCATTTCCCAAAGGTTTGAAGGATTTTACCGAAATAATCGAGCAAGAAGCACAAAAATTAGCTGAAGCTCAAAAAGACCCACGCAAATTAGCCCAACTTTACTGTGAAAAGTATGAAAAGCGTAAAGACTTTCTTGAAGAAGAAGCAAATAACCTCGAAGAGGAAGTCAATATAGAATTTGACCAAGGTAAACAAGATAACATCAACAAACTACGCGAACGTCTTGAAAACGATTCTTTCACTTACAAAATAATCAAAGCCGACCTGGCTGGCTCAGGACAACTGCTCGAAACCGAAAAAATAAAGAACGAATTAACCAAATTCGTACAAAACGAGTGGCGCGATATCGCCATCGGCAAAAAACTTACGTTTGAACGCGCGCTTGTAATCCCCTCCAAAGACTTAAAAAACGGTGAAATTTGCATACCAAAGTACAAAGATAGCGAAGAAGTACTAAACTTTCGTTCTCCTTTCCTCAATTCAAACGGCATGTGCGTGTCATCTAACAAGCTAGTTGATGACAGGCTAGGTCCTGACGGAAAAATACTCGAAGGTATCATCGTTGTATCAGACGAAACATCTGAAAGAATGTACAAACGTATTTCTTCAGAGATTGAAGAAGTACTGCCAGAAGCTAAATCGCAAGGAATTAAGTTGGATGGTATAGAAAACTACCTCAACAACAAGGAGTATGATAAAAAGGAAGTTCCTGAGAAAATCAAGTTTACAGACAAACTCAACGAATATATAACAACACTTAACGGCACCGGGTACAATATTGATTTATTACCATACGAGTCTGAGCAAGAAAGACAAGCACGCGACTACGACGGTGACTGTATTGGGTTTGAGAAAGCAAGCAAATACCCTAACCTTGCCGAAGAAGCTATTGAGCGCAATAAACCAGAAAACGCCTATTTACCAACGGTTAAAGAAAAAAAGCAATCTTTCTATAATGAAGATGGTACACAACCTTCATTTGAAAAAATTGCCAAGCATATGAGCGATGGTATTAGTGTGGGTGTGATTAACAATCATCTCACATCAATCGAAGCGCTTGAATCAGAACAAGAAATAATTAAATTATATGGGAATAAAAACCAACAATTAGAGCATGTTTCTGGAGTAGCAAAGCACTATTACAAAATATTAAAGAGGGAAGACCCTGAAAAGGAATATACAATTGTTCCTCAAAAATACAAAGAACCGATGCGTGAATTTGTAAAATTAGCAAATGCTGCTAAATCAAATAATTCACAGGAATTGGCGCTTCAAGCAATGGCAGTTAATAAGGAAATGTATCGAGAATTAATTGCCGATGCTGCATATCAAAATCAAATTGCAGTTGACTTGTTTAAAAGTGCTAAACCACCTGATATGGATGCAGTTAGAAAAAATTCGAGAATATTGCATCGACAAGTTAACTATATAAAAGATAAAAAAGACACTAAAGTATACGACACTGAAACAATAAACCCAACTGGGCAGTCTCCAGTAGAGTTACTTATTGCTAAAACCAACCAATATTTTAGAAAGTCCCAACTCGAATCGCGCGACATATCACAATTCAAAGATTTATTTGAGGACGTTGAATTTACCAACAACCAACGATTAAGAGCAACGTTGGCTAAAAAAGAGTTCGATACCATCTTCAATGCAGCTTCAAATCTTTCAAGGCGCCGTGAAACTGAAAAAGGTCCAAGTATTGATTTAGCATTATCAAACAACACCAAGCTTAATGTCACAAATCTACTTGATGCTAAACATCCAGATATCTGGACAGCTAAAACACTTAAAATCAAGGTAGAGCTAATCGATGAAGAAAAAATTAGCAGCAGTAAACCACACAAATATGAAGTACTAGCACAAGTTGATAACGCAGTTGATGAAACAGGAAATGACAAATATTTAAGATTAGGTACTATTTCTAAAGAGCAAGAATATCGCTTAATTAAAGAAACAGGTATTCAATTTGGACAGGTATATAATGTTGATAATTTTGATTTTAAACCAGCCCTTAGCGAAGGGCAAATAAAAGTAATGTTTAATCATGCTTATGATGTAGCCC
The DNA here is from genome assembly GCF_002368415.1 of Calothrix sp. NIES-4105. Lineage (GTDB taxonomy): Bacteria > Cyanobacteriota > Cyanobacteriia > Cyanobacteriales > Nostocaceae > Dulcicalothrix. The sequence goes on along the minus strand of NZ_AP018291.1, from coordinate 21,347 downwards.
GAACGTTTTACGAATCAATACCAGAAGAAGATAAATTAAGTATGGCTGCTGCTGCTTGGGCAGTATCAACAACTAAATTTACCCAAGAAAAAGATGAAGATGGGGAAAGTATACAACCAAACATTAAAAAATCTTCTACCTTCGTATTTGCTGCATTCGAGAACGAGATAATTCAGCGTGTTGATGATTTACAATTCAGCCAAACTAAAATTACTAATATTGACAAAAACAGTCCTGTATTTCAACAAGATAAAGTTGAAGTACGTTACAACATAGATACTAACGGTAAAGATGTACTTGAAATCAAAAATCAAGATGGCGAATACGAATATTTTGGGAACTTAGAAGCGCAAACAGGTAGAATGCCTATTGGTACTATTGCTGAAGCTAAAATTAGTTATAAAGATATTTATAGTGCTAATATCACAACAGAAATACCAGGCAGAAACCCAGTAACATTTAAAGTTACAGAGTTGATGAAGCATGATTTAGGTCAACAACCATTTGACGGCAAAGAAATAAAGGAATTACAAATAAAAAAATTACATCGACCTGCTGATGACTACACAATCAATATCAAAGAAGGCAATAAATTCATCAAAATTGGTACACTTGATGAACATTCAATAAAAGAAGGAATTAAAGAAGGGTGGATACCAGAAAAAACTGGGACTACTGGAGTAGAATTAAAGTTAAAAATTACTCAAATAGCAACAACTGCCAATGGGTACGCAATTGGTGAAACACCTGAAGGCAATTTACTTAGAATTAATCTACATAAAGATTTTACAAAAGCAAGTTTTAAAGGCAACGATTTTAGCAGTGTATACATGAAAACATATCCTACTAACAACATATACATTGCTAGCATCAATGATGAAACGCTTGGCTTAGTTGGTGAACACAAAGAAGCTAATTTGCAAGGAAGAAAACCCACAAAGCCTAGCACAGTTCAATCACTTATTAACAATAAAGTAATAGAACTAGGTACTGCAACTACCACAATTCCTGCAAGAATAGAAAGCAATATAAGCGTTGCTAGTGTATCACTAAACCAAGAAACAATTAAATATCCAGAAGAATGGATTAAACGTAATCAATTACTTAAATATGATGAAAAGCTATTAACAGACCAAGAAAGTATAGCAAATGATATAATAGCTAAAATCAATTCACGCGAGACATTGATATTTCAGGATAAACAGCAAAAACAAAACGGCGTATTCGGAATAACTATTGATACTAACGCACTTGAAAAAACTAAAGACTTCCTTGAACAAAAAGGTATTATCTACGAAGAAGTACCTGCATCTCAGTCGAAGTTAGAAACCAAAAAAGGAATGGCAGTATTAATAATTAATGAATCTACTGTTAACGAAGAAAATATGAAATCAATATTCCTCACAAACGGTAGAACTATTAAAAATAGTGATATTCCATCAAAACTACCTATTCCTAAAGACCAGCTTGTATATTTTACAAACCCAGAAGCTGAATATGGTGATGAGAAAAAAAGCGCGGTAGGTTTCGTTGTGCCAAGCAAAAACGCTGATGAAGTACAGTCATGGATGGAAAGTTTTCGCGCTTCTGTAAGTCAACTATCACTTGGAGAGACTACCATCGTGATGGCTACATCCGAATCTGTAAACAACCAGCTAGAGAATATACTCCAAAAAGAACTTGATAAGCCATTAGATGTAGCTACAGTAGATGGTTTCGATAAATATGAAACAGCAAATACTAAACTTAAAGAAGTTATAACAAATACAACCATAGAATCTCAAACGCTTACCAACACTCGTGAAAGTGAATACCATGCCGCACTTAAGCAATATGCTAACCGTCCTAAAGACTTAAAAGCGGAACAAGAAGAAATCCTACCACTGGCGCCTACTGCACCCTACAATACAAAAAATATACAACAGTTTTCCACTTCCAACACTACGTCTATACAAGAAACTCAACAGCCAAGCATCCTAGATACTAAAGTTGGCATCATCGTACAACAAATCAATCCTAAAGCTGAAACAATCGGTAGTGGCTTTAATCAATCGCTTGCAGAGAAATATCCTAATGTAGCAAAAAAATTTGATGAGGATAAAGGAAAGCAAAAAGGTGTAAACTTTGTTCGCATTAATGATGATTTATACGTTGCCCAAATACCATCACAAATCAGCAGCGACTTAGCATCTAAACAAACAGATTTTAATAAATTAACATCCGGTTTAAAAGAAATTGCTGAGTTTGCTGAAAAAAACAACTTGCCAGTATATATCCCACAGGGTTTGGCGGTCGAAGGTAAAGGGCAAGAACGGTTAAAAAGCTGGGATAATATCAAACAAATCATTGGTGAAAATATCCCTGATGCTAGAATTGAATTACCTAACCAAGAAGCTATCAATGATATCAAAGAAAGAAATAAATTAATTAATGCTCCTCCAACAGAAAATATTATTAAATTAGTAGGTCAAGCTGAAGAATTATCACTTGAAGATTATGATACAGCAATAAATTATCTGTCTCCTAATGAACTCAAATGGATATTAGTAAACTCTGGTTTAGGTAGTGAAAGTTTACCAAACCTTGCTAATCAGAAAGAAAGAGGCTTAATTTATGGTATTTTTGAAAATGAAACAACGTATGACAGGCTACTTGAAACAACAGCTTCTAGAATAGATAACAATATACTTACACAAATTCAAAATATTACTAATCAAATTAATAAAGCTACTACACCAGACCAAGAGGCAAAAGCAGATAACGAAAAACTAATACTGACAAGTAGATATGGTGAAAGACTATATTCACTATTAGAAGAAAAAGCAAAACAACAAACACAGTTAATCACCCTTCCTTCACAAAAAGAAGCTAACAATAACACATCCATAGAAATTATGGGTACAATATCACCTAACAAAGTTGAAGAAATTCGTCAACACCTAGAAAACAATTATAAACAATTATTAGAGGCAGATGTATCAAATTACTCACCTGGTAGACAAGTTGCGTGGGTTGGCGCCAAGTGGGAACTTAATAACAAAACTTTTTCACCTGGAGTACAGGATGAAAAATTAATGGAACTTTTTAAGCAAGTTTATCCTGATGGGGATATTGCACTAGTCACGTATTCGCCAAATCCTGGGCAAGGTATCAATTACCACCGTGATGATGCTTATGCTGCAAATGAAGCTCGTAGCATCAATATAGGCAATTCAGAATGGGGGTATCAGCCAGCAAAAACCAAGATGAATGAATGGCGTGATGAAAAAGCTAATACTCCAGTTGATGAATTTGAGTTGGCGTCGGGCACAGTCACAAGGTTCCACTGCAAAAATGCACATGCAGCCCTCAATACTGAAGTTGGTAGATGGAGCGTCAACATTTGGTCAATAAAAGATTTAGAGCAAAGCAAAGAAGTTCGTGAAAAATATAATAGTTTTTTACAATCAAACCAACCGCCGCATGCAATAGTTAATTCAAATCAAAACCTTACCATTAAAGCAAGCGAATGGTCACCAGGTGGCAGCATTCAAGTAGAACGTCAATACCCGTCACTAGCCGCAGCAGAATTAGCACAAATAATTCGTATAGGTAATAATATTCAACAAAGTGCAAAATCTCCTAATATACCAGATGCGCCTAAAATATCAGGCACGCCAGTAACAATGACCTGGAACTTAACTAATCCCGACAAATCTATTAATGCTACAACCACAATAGACGCTATGCGGAGTCAAGGAAGGGTACACTCCACAAGAAGTGAAAATTATTACAAAAAATATGGCATCAAAGAAGGAGACATTGCACTTGCCGAAGGAAAAGATGGCAAACAAGTTGCCTTTCGCGTTGGTAAGCAATACAAAATTACCAAGGAAATAATTGATAATCCTGATTATCAGCGTGCATGGGTAAATTGGGAAAAACACAATGTTAGCGAGCTTTTAACAATACAATCTGAAAAGATTGATAATAAGCAGCCCCTGTATGGCCTGTTCATGGAACCATTAGGGGATTACGTCAATGGTAAAATAGTACCGTTCTCAAGTGTAGAAATAAACTCCAGTGCAAAAGCTGGTATAGGTACAGTGCTGGATAATGCAACTGACCTTGCTAAAAAATTAGGGAATCTAACATCAAATTATGAAATTTCGATAAACGGTAATCCAGAAGCGTCATTTGGTAAATATGGTAGAGAAACGCACGACTTTAAACCAGAAGGGGCGCCATATAAGTCTGCTGAACACGCATACGAACATCAAAAACAAACTAACCCAGCCTCAGACCCATATAAATTAATGGTAGAAGTACTACAAGCCAAGCTCGAACAGCACCCACGTATTACTGCCACCATTACCAAGTTAGGTGGTATTGAATACCTTGAGAAAGCTAAGGTTACAAACCAAGATGACAAGCAATGGGAAGGTTTTGGCAAAGAATCAAAATTTATACGCGCCTTGAGTGAAGCCTACACCAACGTAATTCAAAAAACACAAAACTCTGAATTACCCGCAATCACTTCAACAAGGGAAAATCCTCGCACGGAGGAGCTGCCCCCTAAAACTATGAACCCACTTGCGGAACTTGCACCCCTTAATGAAAGAGTCGCAAAAAATATGCCGAAGGACATTGCTATGGCTGAAATCGCTACTCAGTTTATCGGCAAGTCAGCGGCGCCACCAGAAACACCATCGTCTACACGCAATTACACAGAAGCCTGGGATAAAATTGGGCTTGCCAATACAGGTAAATATAGCAAAAACGACATAATCATGGTCAGTGCCAATGGTCCTTGGCGCGGTGTAACGATGCCTCAAATAGAACAGATTTTTAAACAACATTATGAGCCACTTCTTAGTAAGGCTATAGAAGCCAAAGCAACTTTTGTTGTTGGTGACGCATCTGGAGGCGACCAACTCATCAAAAAATTCCTTCAAGATAATAAATACAAAATTACTGATAGTGGTAAAGGATACTTGGTTGCTAATGTAAACGAGAGGGTTGCAGAAACACCCAACAAAGTCAAACCGCCACAAGAAACACCCAATGAGGCACCAACAAAAAATACCACCGCACCACAAAACAGCAATATAGATACTATCGCGCCAGGAATCATCATCAACTCACGCTCCACAAAACTTGGCGCCGCATTAACAAGTACAACCGTTAAATCAAAAGAGCTTGGCGCCATTGATGAAGACTATCCAGTATCATTTAGAGATAATATACAAGTCTTAAAAAATAGCAGCAAAATAGAGCTTTACGCAGAAGATAAACCCAAAGGGGTGCCGTTTGCGTCAGTTGAACAGGCATTTTCTGCTTACAAAGAAACTCTACCTTTAGGTGAAGCAAGAGTAAATTTAATGGCAGAAATCCAACAAGCACGCTTTGAGCAAAACCCCGAATTATTGCAAGCTGTAAAAGATAACGGTGGAGTAGAGTGGTTAAAACAGTGCGAGTATAAAGTGGGCAGCAAAAACGAGTATTGGGAAGGAAAAGGCGAAGAGTCAAGATATATTCGTAGCCTAATTACAGGATACGAAAAAGCTATTCAAAATACAATTACGTCAGAGCATGACACCAGTAACCAAAAAACACCTCCTACATTTACACCAAATGAGAATAATAAAGAAAAAGATAAAATTACTATTAATGCAACATTTAATGAATCAATGCCAGCATTTGGTAAAATGGACGATACTATAGAGCAAATGCGCGCAGGTACATTATTAATGCTAGGCAAATGGCAAGAAGTTGCCGATAAACTTGGTAAAGATGAAAGATATGTCAAAAGAATTGGTGATATTATTGAATCTTACCAAAACCGTGAAAACCTTAACCTTGACAAAGCATTTCCACATATGAATAAAGATTTAGAAGAATTAGAGAATATTAATGATATAACAAGAAGAATACAGCATGTTGTAAGTACTATCGGAAGCTTGAATAATAACATATCAAGTGTACAAACTAAAGATGGTTATAAATTTGCTATAGATTCAAACAACAAAAACTTACTTGCCAAAGATGAAAATGATAACACCATACTATTAATTAAGGAAGGTAAAGTTAAAACCAACAATGTTGATGATAAATTTGTCAAAGATTTGAAATACATGAACTTCCAAATTGATAGCGCACTCAATAACGTCAAAACTCAATTAGCGGTATAAACAAATGTCATCAAATTTTATAGAAGTAGTAGATAAAGTTAAAGAATTAACAGGCAGTAACCTTACCTATGCACAATTTGCTGCCGTTTTCAAAGAAGCAAGAACAAACAGCACTCTAACTAAAGATAGACTTGAACAACTTAAAGAAGAAAGCAAATCGTTAAGTGATGAGAAAAAACTAGATATATTAAAAGGTATAGGCAACTACATTAAAGCTAGAGGAAATCAGTCAATATCGTCAAATAAAAATTTAGCATCTGATTATATAGAAATTCAAAATAATCAAATTATAGCAAAAACTGAAACTAAAATTAAAAGTCAATCTCCTACCCAAATCAATACGCAATCCAATGTTCAATCAAATACATTTGAGCAAGATAGTAAAAAACAACCAGATATTGTAGCAAATATAGAGGCGCCTTCAAATATTGAAGGTGAAAGCGTTAACGAAATTTACCAGGAGAGCGAAACAAATTTACAGCAGCCTACTGACAATGAAGTGAAACAATACGTAATACCAGTTGTTGCTGATAAAATTGCTTCCTATGGTAAAAGCGATATTAATAGAGATAGCATCACTTATGAAAATGATAATTTTACTGCCATGCTTCGCTTAGGGGATGAGGAACAGCGGATAACACTCGATAGAAAAAATACATCATCTCCAGATATAGCAAATGCACTCACTGCCAGCAAAGGTAACAAAGAACAAGAATACCAAATTATTCTCAACAATTTAACTCGCGATGAGTTTGATAGATTCAAAGTACTCTTCGAGAAAGCTAACCAAGAAAAGAATAATCAAAATAAAGAACAACGTGAATCTAAGGAAGAGGGATTAGGATAGGCGCCAATAAACATCCTTAAACTCAATTGTAAATGTTGTACCAACACCTAGCTTTGAATCAACATTTACAGTTGCTTTCAAATAATTTGCTACGAGCTTTATTACAACCATACCTCGCCCAAATCTACTATTTCTCTCCTCCTCCTGCTGTGACATCAAATATTGACGGATATGCGACAGTTGCTCAGGTGTCATACCAACACCAGTATCAGCTACAACAAACTTCAAAATACTTCTATTTCTTAATAAAGATAATCTAACAACCCCACCACCAAGACTATATTTTATTGCGTTAAATAATAAATTGTATACCATTCGCCAAAAATATGTATAATTCATGCATATAAAAGGCTTTTCAGCTTTTTCTGTTATACTGTTATATATAACCTTTACGCCTTGCTTTTCTGCATAGAAATCAAGCTGACTAACAACATCACTAACTAAATTTGTAATATTCACAAGTGACAAATCATTTTTAATCACTAAACTATCTAAAGCAATTGATGAATAAGGAACAGAAAGTAAAATATTTGCTACATTATCTAGTTGTCCTAACACTGACTTAAACACTTCACCAGAATTTTCTATATTCGTATTAGAACTTAAATATCTTATTTGAGTTTGTATTAATTTAATAGGACTATATACATCATGAGATAAATTTGATAAATATGATTTAAATTTACTATTAACTAAATCATAGTGATTAATATTTTTATATAGATTATATAAATTGATTATTCGGCAATATAATTCTTCATACTGAAATGGATAAATAATAAAATCATGAAAATCTATCCTTTCAAATTCAGGATATGATTTCATTACTTTTAATACAGGAAACGACAAGTCTAAATCTATAGTCTTTTCATCGTCAAAGCTAGCATCCAACAGCATTGCATTTTTTGTACTAGGTCGTAACAATGAATAATTATCAACAAATACTGCGTCTATAGAAAACGCATGTAATGATTTTAGCAGTTCTTGCTTTAACTTAAAATCGTTACTAAATATATGAACAGTAAAATCTAACACAGCTATGTCTATTATATATTTTCAACTAGAGTATAAATTATAGATAATAAGTACTTAATATTTCTCTACCATTAGTATTAATTTTATAAATAGAAGCTTTTCAATAACTTCACATTACCTTAAGGTTGTTTTTATACTATTTGAAAATAAAAATAATTATTTGAAAACATATTGTATTGTAAAAAATCATGTTGTAATATAATATACAATTCCTATTTTATTAAATTACTTGTAATGAATATAATAAGAACAGTGCTAATTGAGGATGATGAATTTACTAAGTATGGTATAAAATGTAATTTGGAAAATCAAAATGGTGATACACTTATTAAAGTAGTAGGGGATACAAAATTTGGGATTCAAGGATTGAGAATGGTAGAGGAGAACCTGCCAAGAGTTGTCATATGTGACATTGGTTTACCTGACATTGATGGGATACAAGTAATTGAAAAAATCAAAAGCAGGTTTAACGATGAAATTGGAATACTCGTAGTTTCCGGTAATATTAACAGAGAAGTCGTTGGTGCTGCCATCAATAATGGCGCCGATTCCTTCTTTACCAAGTATACAGACATCACAAAACTAACCGAGGCAATTCGTGTTACAGCAAGGGGAGAGTCTTGGTTAGATTCAAACATCAGTAAGGTATTGATTAACGATTATCGAAAAAGTTCCCGTAGTTCGCAACATGATATTACAGCACGTGAATTAACTGTATTAAAACTAATTGCACAAGGGCTACAGAATGATGAAATAGCAAACAAACTTTACATAACAGAGGGAACAGTTAGGTGTCACACACACAACATTTTTACAAAACTAAGTGCGAAGAACAGAATACAAGCTGTAAACATAGCAGAGGAACTAGGATTAATTGATAGACGAAAAGCATCTGTTTTTACTGAAGGCGAAGTTAGTAAGTATATAAACGAAAATTACAGTGACTCATTTGCCGACAAAGTGAAAATGCGTAATTTTGTAAAAGGGGGGTAAATACAGAATTTTAGGATACGTCGGTTTATTTACGAGAACGAGTTGGCATAGGAATAACGCCATTAATATCTATAATGCATGACCCTTGGAATTTAGATTGTTCTGCACATCCTTTAAGAATAACAGAATTTTTATTATATACATTACGAGCTATTTTGCCATCCTCCGAACGCGCCCATTCGAGTAATTGAGTATCAGCTTTACTCAATGGTTTACCTGAAGTGGATGTGTTAGTGGCAACCGTTGAAGATAAAAACACTCCAATTCCAACGCCTAACGCCAAAATTGCACCAACCCCTCCAGCTATTTGAGCAATCTTCATATTACTAAGCGTAATACTAAGAGGTATATTAGCTCCAGTAGCTTTTATCAGGTTTTTTGCTGCCTCAGCTATGGCTGTTTCCTGGTTTTGCAATGCCACACGTGCGGCATAGTCCAGCTTCGTATCCACCATTTGCACCCACCCGTTGGCTATCTTGGATATTTGTGCTGGCAACTGCTGCAACATGTTTTGGGTTTCACCTATCTGCGCGTATACATTGAAAATAGGGTCATCCATATCAATCCCCATCAACTGAATGTATTCGTGCAGTTTATTATTGTCTTCTGTGGTATCTACTTCTATATTCATACTGCTAATCCAAAATACTCTATTAACTTTTTATCCGAATAAATATTTCGCTTAAATTTATTTAACCAATTGAATATTAATGACCGCTCAACAACACCAAGCTTTTTACTAATTGCCTCATCTGGTTTTTTCAATGCGCCATCCGAATAAATACACCCTACTTCTTCTAAACGATAATAAGCAAACTTACTTAAAGATGGTAATTGCATTATAGCTCCGTCAAAGCTTTTAACACTTGACTGAATATCAACATCAAAGTAAGGAAATTTTTTACCAAAGCACTCATTTTTTACTATTACATAGTCAGCACTAGCTTTGAATTCATGAAATAGTTCTTTAACATAATACATACAATCTTGTCGATATGAGATTGGATTTAAAAAAACGACCCTATATCCTATAGAGTACAATCCTTCAAACAAACAAGTGTCACGCTCAAATTTTATAAATTCAGGTAGAACCTGACCAGGCATATCCATCAACACAACATCGATTTCACCGCTAGAATCAAGCTTACCGATAAATTCATCATAATCTCCGCGCTCCAGATTAAATTTATGAATATCCATTTTTTTTTGATAAGCTTCTAATTTATTGCGATGCCCATTATAAGCCGCATATACAACTAAGCCTTCAGATAAATATAAATCTAACAACAACTTGCTCATAGTACTTTTCCCAACTCTCGCATCGCCTGATGTGATAATTATTCGCTTCATATATTAAGCAGCTTGCTGTTCTTGTGATTTTTCTTCTGCCTTCTGTGATTGACTTTCTTTTACATCCTCTGAAAATGTGATTTTGGCAATTTCTTTCTTCTTCTCTCTTGTCTCCAACATAATTTTTTTAGTCGGCTCATATTCTTCGTCCGACATTGGACTTGTATTCAATCCCAAATATTCTGGCGCCAATTTAATATTTTTTTCAAACTCTGCTAACCAAGACTTAATTCTACCTTTAATTATTATGGTAGTTTTTTCATGCTCTAAAGCATCGCTGAAACTAATACTATAAGCATCTAAAAAATCATAAGTTTTATAAAATAGGTCTTTAATTTCCATTTCTATTGCGCCTGCTGCAATTAATTTTTTTCTACCTTCCCATTCGTTATAACGCTCAAATCGTGTTGTATCATCTGCTGAATAAAATAAGTTTTTAACAACTACATAATCAACTCTATCACCACAATACTTATGCAAAACATTAAGCACATTTACAGAATCTACCACCCGATTCAATACTGATGCCATTGTTACACGATAACCAAGCTCATCCAGTAGTGCAAAAAATGATATCTCACTTTCAAACTTTGTAAAATAGCCACCAGACTGCGCTGGCATATCAAGTAAAACTAAAGGTGATGGTTCTTCCTCTAAATCCGTTAACAACCTATCGGCGCCACCACGTTCAAAAATATTAACGCATCGTACTAACTCAGATGCAAAGTGCCTCTCCAACTGAGGATTACGAGTATCTGCATCATACCCAATACAAGGTAGCTTATTTTTAATATAATAATCAAATAATCCACGAGCAAAAGTACTCTTACCTACACCCCCCTTATCACCAGTAACAATTACAAAACGTTTTTTTTGACATGCAGTATTTCCGTGATTAGCTTCATGCTTATCACAATTATGATTCTTGTTTTTTTGCGACATAAATTTAAAGTTTAATATTGACTAAAAGATAGTTAAGCCAGTTAATATAGGCGGTCTTTATTTGCAGTGATAAAGATTTCTCAATAGCTCCTGCTAACGTACAAGCAAGCAAAGTTTGTAAAAAGAAACCACCTTCAATTACTTGCAACAAAAAATAAGAATTATGATTTTTTTTAGATAAAAAAATTATTGCAATATCTAGTTCTTGAGCAAGAAGTAAGTTACTACGACTAATGACAAAAGTATCGTAAAGATTAAAGTAGTCGATATTATTGAAACCTAAGATAATAGATACTAGAGATAAGTAGCGTTGACGCAACAACCGAGCAGCTAAGTCCGAGGTATACAATATTTCATAATCAGGTATTATTATTTGCTTTTTAAGTAGTTTTAAGTAGTATTGATAGGATTGCAAAGCATGAGTAGACTGGTAGCAAGACAAATCCATATCTTGATTTATCTGTACGGTGTGTAAGCGTAAATCTCTATTTTCTTGCCTGCCACTTATCTTAACTTCTGTTTTGCCAGCATTTAAATAGGCGCCTGTATCATTTATTCCTTTATTATAATTGCAAAAGTTATTTAGTACAGGAATAATTGAAGGCGGGATACCAAAAAAATTAAATAAATTAGATTGATATATTGAAACAAGGGAATCAATATAGCTATTACTTTCACAAAAAAACCAAGACAAGGCTTTGATGCCTTCAACAGATTTTAAGTTAGTCTCATCACTACCTTCTAAAGTTAATGCTGGTGACAAGGATTTACGTACCCAACGTACAAACTCCTTTATTTTTGAATACCCAAATTTTTGAAAAACATATCTCAAAGCTAACCAGTTTAAAGTTTGCTTTTGATATAAAACTCCATCAATTAGTACAGTACGAATACAGTTAAGATTTTGGGGTAAGATATTTGATGAATTTAATTGACTTTCCATCAAACTCTTATACCCATAATCATGAGTAAAGTTTTTTACAAAAAGACAATATATGTCTTCTGCTAAGAACTCTAAGCCGCTATCAATATTTAAAACATTGACAGTTTGTTCATCAAAAGCCGCTTTAATAGGAACGAAAAATTGATTCATGAAATAAGTACATAGCATTTCTTCGTAGAAACGAACTTTTGTGTGCCAGCTTTATTCAAAAAGAATCACACAGGTGCCATGCAGCCCGCACTCGTACTAATCATGACCTAAAAATATTTCAAAGAAAATCAATAAAATACTTAGATGACTATACAAAATCATATAATTTTAAAAATATATATTTAAGCGGAGTGTAGCTAATAAATTTAGCTAAAATTTATATTTACTATTTAACTGTGAAGCATTACCAAAATCTAAATTAAGCAAATAAAATCATTGTGTTTCATAGTAAGCCATAGATTCGCGCAAAGCTATAAACAAGTATTGTTAATTAAAAAATACTATTAAGATAAAAGTATATACTTTAAATAAAATTAATATAAGCGATATATTTAACGTTCTTTAGGGTCAACTTTCACAAATACTTTATAAGCTTCCTCAATGGTCGAACATACATCAAGCTGACTTGCCAGTTGTCTTACCTGTTCGTCAACAATTACAACAGGTGACACAGAATCCAATATTTGTGGTGCCGAATGCTCCTCTTGTAATCCCCGCATTAACTGTTTTACTTCTGCCACAGCTTCCCGATACTCAATAACTTGCTCATAAGTTGGCTTATTCCCAATCTAAAAATATTATATAACATCATCTTATATCACTGTCACCACGTATTCATACAACCAACGTTTACAATAATAAAAATATAGCATAATTTAATCATAAATATATTTTGTGATAAAAACCTTGCCGAGAGATTAATAATCATTAAATTATTCCAAAATCTCAAAAACACTGTTAATATAATAACAAATCTAAATCTTGCAAAAAGGAGAGTAATCATGTCCAATAAAAACAAAAAAAGTATTTATCATAGATTATACGTAGAAAATATGAGAAAACAGCGTATACCTATACAAATATCACAGAATCCGTCGTATCAAGAAATTCTATCAGTACACATCAAAGTGAATACACAAAAAAGTAAATCATTTGGAACAAAAGTACCTATTGCAAAAAAACAGATAAAATCCATATTAAAATTACCAGAATATTTAAAAGATAAGGTATCACAAGAAGTATTTGATTCAGAATTTACTAGTATATTAGAATGGGCAAAACAATTTACTAGTAGCAGTCAAATTTATGACCATACTCGTTTAGTTAAGACGGCTCTATTGTGTTTACCTTCAGAAGTTTCTGTATTAGATTATAGACCTTGTGGTATAACCGCAGTTTATACACTCGAATTAGAAGATATTTTTTCAAGTGATTTACTAGAAGAAGATGAAACAAAATGGCTAGAAAAATCAAAGAATACATGTATTTTTGAGAACACTAGAATCGTAGCAATATCATTTGCAAGTGGCAAAAGAATATGGAATATTCACCATCAAGATGTATTGCATATGATGGTGGAAGCGCTCCGCCAAGCAGATACATTTTAACAGTGTTGATTATATTTAATATATATAGTCCAACCCTACAAAACTGTAGCGCAATTAAGTTTATTCACATTGCCGGAAGATGAAAAACGAAGGCGGAGAATGATATTTGTAACCCATTAAGACTTCAAGTAGGGGACTTAGTGTCCAGTAATAATCCAAATAATCCTGCGTATCACTGGAGTGGTAAAATCATAAAAAACCATCCCAGTGACCCCAGGTTATGTTATGTCAGGTATCCCGAACGACAAAAATTATTGAATCTTAAAAACAATGAAACATGGTGCAGGTTTGTTGACTTACGTCGTATCTAACTACTCCATTCCAATTATTAATTTTGTATTTAATTTACTCTATATACAAAACTAATATTTCAATCTAACTATTTACGTATCATTCATCTTATTCAATGTATTGAAAGGCGCCATATTGATGAATATTGAATAATTTGCATTACTGAGTGCTGAATAGTACCATCAGTGTTATTGAAATATTAAGTATTTTTGTATGTGGGTGTGGGGAAAGTGGTTTAAAGGCGCCAGTTAACCATGTAAAACCCACTTTATTTAGGTTATATAGACATGACAAAACACCCATACATTGTATGAGGAGAGAAAATCGGCAGGTTGAATTGCTCACACTACTGCATGAGGATTTTTGAGTAACGCACTTACATTAAAGAGAGGCGCCTTTTTAAATGACTTCAACCAGTCCCCAAAGCCGCCAACTCCTCAACACTTTCGGCATCAAGCAAAGCATATAAACCCAACACCAATTCAACAAGCTGCTGCTGTAATTCATATCCAACACAACTAATACACTTTTTCAATGCATCCCACCCGTGGGCTACCGCTATACTCACTAACTCACGAGCAGCTTCCACTGGGTCATCAACAGCAGTTTGAAGTATCAATGGCAAGTAAGTTTTGATTATCCATTCCTCGTCATCAAACGAATTTGCTGTACAAGGTTTATCTTTCTCTTTCACACCAAGCAGTACCGCCGCTATCAATTTTAAGATGGCGCCCCATCCCCCGAACCGCTGCATTATTTGACTTATACGACCTTGACTTACTTTCCCATAGTCACTCCGCGTTTCAATAAATTCAATAACTTGTTTCTGTGTTGGTGATTTTATACCACTAGATATTAAACTACCAGCCGCATTAAACACCATCAATTCCAGGCGCCTAGTTCCACCACAAGCTTTTATTGAATACTCGCACGACTCCTTACACGTGTACCTTACACCCGGCAACTCATTCAATACGGCACCCAAATCATATTCACCCACAAAATAATAAGTCAGCCTGTTGGCGGTGTCAGATTCTGTCCCGCCAAACTGGCTGACCCTTCGGGTCAATGATTCATCACGACGCAGGTGGGAACGCAGTCTTCCCACTTCCTGCAATATCTCAGCATCCACCAACTTATCTATATATTCCTGCTCTGAAAAATTAGCTATATGTCTTGGTGTGATATACGATACCAAATCTATCAGTGGCAACCCGACAAAAAACTTAAACACATGATGTAATCTAATACCATTCGATGCGTCGCGTTTAAATTTATCTTTGAGTAGTAAAGTAAATTCGGCTTGCATTGCTCCTATATTGGCATAAGGTGCCCCAATCCCAATAATTGCAGCTACATTACTGAATCTATTTATACCCCGACTATCACGGAAATGATACCCGTCACCCTCACGAGCATATGCTTTACGTTCAATAACTCCAACTACCGCATTGTTGAATTTTTTATTTTCAACATTAACAATCGCTTCACGTAATGCATCAACACGTACTTGTTGAGAATCCCTACGGTCACGACTCAACACTCCCATATCTGGGATATGTACTATTTCCAGGTTTGAATAATCGGGTGTTTCGGTTTTTAGTACTAATATGTGTTCCCGTGGTACACCTAACTTTAATGCTAAGTTATCCACAGGCATTGTACCATCGAGGTAAATATTGAAGGCAGCCGCGTGTGCTACTTCCCGATGGCGCCCATTAAATTTGTGGATAGTCAACACACCATTATTGAATGAAAAACAACCGGGTGTATGTTTTGCCCACACTGCCATAAATTCTGGCAACCAATTCAATGGTAATGATTTCAGTTGTTGAAGTGTTTCATCATTATGTTCCTCACTCAACAACTTATTGAATTTACCCGCACTTCTTTTCTCTGCTGCCGATAATTTAGCAGTATCGATTGTATCTGATGTCTGGAATAAAAAATCAAGGTTAGGAGTATAATTAGCCACAGCTTCTTGTGTGACCATCGTTTCAGCAGGCGCCTTACCTAATAATGTATGTATGGAAGCATCACCCAATCCATACCTACCTAATTTATCCTTCGGTAACGAAAATAATTCGGGTAGTTTTTCACCCAGCATCGTTAATGGTAATGCAAGTGGGTTTTTGGATGGTTCATCCATAAACATCTTTGTCGCTTGCATATAGGATGCCAACTGTGAATTGTACAAATTACCACTATCCACTTTTATATCTTTTACCACATTAAATAATACTGATGTTTCCTCCCATATCAAACCTACTTTGCTGTACCCGTAGTTCTTCGGTAAAGGTGTACTATCTGGATGTAATCGTATTTGTGAGTATGAAAGTGCAATACGTCTATCTGATAAATAACCGTAATTATTACCCCGTCCCGCTTTACAAGCATCAAATAGTATGCATCCCTGACAAATCATATCACCACTCGATTCGAGGTTAATGTTTTTATCCCTCGCAACACTGAATAAAGAAGCGCGCGCACAGTTGGGTGGAATATCCGACTTATCATCACCCACCCGGTGCATGAGAAAATCTTTACCTGCTTGTGTTTGGCGTGTCGGGTCTTTTTTCATGCCATTGTGTCTAGGAAACACATCAACGAAATTCTTTTCAATGGTAATGGTGGTGGGGTTTCTGTGGTCTGATGCCAAGTACATCAATTGGTCAACACCCATATATTCAGCAGTTAAGCTACCTACTGTATGGGATTTACCCAAACCTGGCGCCGAACCATCAAGGATATGTGACCATCCTTTTAACTGTGTAGCTTCGTGGAATATTGTCGCACGTTCATTATTTTTATATGTGACTGTTGGACACCCCATCTCCACATAATCACCATACGTCGGTAAGTTTCCTGGTACATATTGATATGTATGTACCTGTTTTTCAGTAGGAATGAATGTAGTAGTAGTGGGTTTATTACGTTTCAGGTGGTGCCTAGCACTCTGGAATATTTTTTCGATGTTACTCAAAATGCTGCCTGGGTTGCGTGACATTGATTCAAATTCGTACCAACTAATCAATTCATAATCACCCAAGTACTCGTCACCATCAAAGCAGTTTTTATCGATTTGACCCCACCATGCTATTTGTAATTTATAACCCCACCTTCTTAATACTGAATATGTTTTGCGGTATTGGCGCATCACGTGTTTATTAGCTATGGCGCCTGCATCTGCCCATAATACTACTTCACGAGTACCACCCAACATTAATGAAGCTGCATCGAGGTAACGCTTGAATGTTTCCAGACTACCAACAAAATTACCACCTGCGGCGCCTATTACTAGTAACTCACGCAAATGGGCAATAATGAATGGTTTCAAAAACCCTTCTGCAATGTTGATCCGATAACTCAGCTTGACACTTTCCCCGTTTTGGATACAAGAATTATTGTTCTTTATATCACTTACTATTTTATCCGACACGCAAAAAGTCAAAGGTAATTCACCATTTTGGAGGTGCGAGGATACGCCTTTTAACCTGCGCGCGTTGGCGTTACTTGTTGCCCATATATACTTGGCACCCTCACTATCATCATTCCTAATTTGATAACCAATCATTTGACTATGTTCGTTCCATATCGGCACCATGTACCCTGAGCATGGATTAGTCAAACTCATACCATTGATAGAGACACCTGCTAAATTATGTGATAGTTCAAAATCAAGCTTCTGGAATTTTCCTATTGAGCGGAAGTTACCCCTTTTTATCAATTCATCCGATAAATTACGGCGCCTCAAATCCTCACAGTGACATTCATTCAACGGTAATTGGTTAACAAGCGAAGTTAATTGACGATGGCGTGATGCTTCACTCAATGACTCGGTATGGTGCAGGCGCCTTCTTAACTCTTCTGATGCTTTGCGCTCTTTGTATGCTGCAATTTCCTCTTCAGTATACTGCTTACCTTCATCGGGTACAAACATACCCCACATACCATTACGAGTTTCTCCCAAATATTTCCATCTAGGGGGAGCGGATATTGCATCGTTAATATTCATGCAAAAGTGAATATCAGTGTCGGGTAGCCATCCACATTTTGAATCGTGTCCACCACAAACTCGACAACCATTACGTTTGGAAGTGCGTCTAATCTTCATACAGCTACCTCCTGCTTCCTTTTCTTGATTTCAATGCGTCGTTCAATAAACTGTAGCCAGTCAACTTCATCCTGCGTACACACAACGGTGCCCAGCAACCGATTCAACATATATTTGTCATTCGCGGTAGCAAAAGGATTAATCGATAAGCGATTTATCCTATCCCGCAAACGCTGATGATGCAGGTTTTCATCTTCTTTACTCAGCAAAAGCAATTCATCACATTTATATTGATGTTCGTGTAAATCATCATCAACACTATCCCGGAAACATACCGTCGCAGTCATGTTCGATATCCTGACCACACGACCCGAATGGTAATAAGTCCGTTTGCGTAGCATATTATCTGGGAAAAAGAATATAGCTCCCTCCGCCACCGCACTCGCTTTATTCACACGACTAGCTTTCAATAATGCCTCTTTAATGGTTTTCGCTTCACCCAAACCCACCAATTCCAACACCTCATCACAATTTGGCGCCTTCAATAAATTACTTGCTGGTACAATACCCGCCGATTCTAAATACACTTCAAGCGCCGAAGCTTCAATCTCCTTCCCCAACCGCCGTAATTTTTCACATTTTTCAATAACACGCTTGCCTCTTTCATAACTATGCCGCGACATCCCAATCCGTAAACCTACCTTATCTGTCGCTCTCTGCTTTTTATTTGATTGGCGTGGCTCTTGAGAGACACTCCGTTGTAATGTGTCAGAGGGAATGTTCAAAAGCGCTAATGGGTAGTAATTAGGGTTGTGAGGATTGTGGGATACTGAAGCGCCTTCTATAGATTGCATCAAAGTATTATCAATACTAGATTTTTCAATATCTTTATCCTTCCAGCGCTCTTTCAATCCCTGTTGGCGTCTAACTGCTGCTGCCTGTTTTTCCAGTAATTCCCACTCTTTCCCTTCGAGTAATTGTTGAAACTTTGTTTTGGGTCTATCACGATTAGCAGAAAGTATAAAATGTTTTTCTACCTCCTCCGATGGGAATTGGTAACAAATTACTGGTACTGATTCAAGCAAGAGCGCAACTGCTGCTCGTAGTCGGCACCTACCCGACACAATAGTAATGATTGATGTACGTGTTGATGCGACTAATGGCACCATGATGCCATTTTTTTCAATATCTAACTGTAAATCATGCTTCTCTTGGGTATCTCCATATATACGCAGTAATTCAGCATGAATAACTAATTCATTTGGACTTAAATGTTTAATTTCTGTGTGATTTTTCATAATACTCTCCTATTACTTTTAGTTAAAAAGGAGAAAAGTCCTACCGTTAGGAAGTTTAAGCAAATATGTACAACATTTTTCAACGATAAACGAATAATAATCGTTATCAATAAAAATCTATGGATACAATTATTAACGTATTTATATACGCCAAAATATAAATGAACACAAACGGGATTATCCATGATATATTAGTATGTATTAGTGATTATTTGCCTTGGCGCATAAAATTGTTTGAAGAACTGGGCTGGAAGTCGAGTTTCTTATGCGGCAATGACAATTTAAAACAAAAGTGGGGGATTTTGCTAGTTTGCCCTACTTTGCCAAAAGCCCTTGTCAAAGTATGAGGGCTTTTTGTATAATAGCTTACATGAATTTTATTATAACAGAGCTTATTAAATTTGCCAAAAAAATATTAAGTAGTTGAAGAGGAAATTAAGATGTTATTAGATAAAAAAGGGTGTGCCATTAATTTTAAGGAGGATGAGAAATATTACTTAGAAGTAATAGCGAATGAAGCAGATGTAGCGGCCGCGAAAAGAGCAAAGATACTTTTATCAATAAAAAATGGCAAAAGTATAAATGAAACATCTATTATATCTAATGCATCAGTTCCAACTGTAGTGGCAGTAAAAAAGCAGTGGGTTGAGAGCATTTTGACAGGGCGTGAAAAGGCTGATTTTGTATGTTTTGAGCTATCAAGAATTGGCTCTAGAAGTAAAGGAAAAAGGGTAAAAGAAAAAGTTGACATTGTTTTACAGTACAATAATCGGCTCAACCAAGAGATGTCGCGACATGCGCGCTCGCAAGCTATTGTCGAGATGGCGGAAAAAGAAGGCTTAAAATTATCAATCAGAACTGTCACACGATTTCTCAAGGAATTTGCGGAAGCCAAATAAATATAATTTAGCATCTCCAGATAAGTTTGGATTTTTTTAATTTTCATGATTTGTACTCCACATATTATTATTCTCCTACATAAATGCTGAGGCTTTTTATGAAGCTTACTTACGCAACAAATTTTGACCTAAAATCTTGAACATCGCACGCTTTTACCTGCCGCGCCAACATAAACTTGGCAAGAGCCTCAACTCCAGCATTAGCCGCTGTCGAGTACCCTGAAAGCTTATGCTCTTTACAATATGCTTTCAGCGAACGGGCGCCAAATGCACGCAATTTCTGGCATTCTTGGTCAACATCGAATAAATCGACTTTTACTGGTTGAGGTTGGGAGTGTTTGATAACAGCTACTGTTGAAGCAGGCTGCCGTTCAAGATAATCTTCTGCTTTTACTAAGCTGCTGGAAGTCTCTATAGCCTCCGCAAGACTATCAGCGTCCTGTACGATGATATTTTCTTCATCGCTTACAACTGAAGGTAAAGGATTATCAAGAAAAATCGCACACAGAAACATAAATATCATCCCAAACAAAACTACAGGAAAAAGAATATCGTTGATTGCTTGTGTTGCAGGTGCAACTTCAAAAGCGTTTGGGGTAAAAAGATTAAACATGGTCGTCTCCTTAAAATGTACTGTTGGGTGTTTTGAAACGATTCACCCAATAGTGGGGGGATTACCCCCGTATTGAATGAAACCAACAGCACACCATCGAAGAAAAGGAATGCTATCTACTTAAAACAATCACACTTTTTGATTTGATTTGTTTTTACCTAAGTGCTTAATAAGAGTAGATAAGTCTGGTTTTAAGGTAACAGGCGCCCTACGCTGATAGGGATATTTGGGAAATCCGTATCTATTAAATTCATGCGTCACAAACTCAATACCCAAATCTTTGTTTCTATACAAAGTTAGGTAAATATCTTTTT
>NZ_AP018290.1:7541613-11062175 GCF_002368415.1 Calothrix sp. NIES-4105 | reverse complement strand
TCGCCATTTGTTTATGTTTATCGGCGCCGCGCGATGTCAGCATAGCTATAGGTAACTGACTCAAACTCGGTTCTTTGGATATACGAGATAATAGTTCCAGTCCATCGCAACGTGGCATTTCTATATCGCAGAACACTATATCGCACGGTAAACCTGAACGCAGTTTTTCCCACGCTTCTTGACCATCGCGCGCTTGCTCGACTCTATACCCGGCTTTATTAAATGATAGTGATAATAGTTCCCTTACTGTGATTGAGTCATCTACTATTAACACTGTTGGGTCAATTTTAGCACTTGTTGACTCTGTATTATTACTAGCTTCAAAGAATGGTACGGGACTTTGTTTAGCGGTACGTCCTTGGAATATATCGATTATTTCCAATACATCCGCTATTGGCATAATTCTACCATCCCCTAACACTGTGGCGCCTGCTACTCCGATTGGTTTCGGCGCCGGACCTTCAAACTGTTTAATTACTATTTCCTGTTCGCTTAATACAGTGTCTACTTGCAACCCGATTAATGTTGATGCCGAACGTATCACTACTACAGATACCATATCATCATCGCGCCCCCCATATACACTACCCCGACTTAATTGACGGTTCAATGTTAATAATTCTTTCAAGGGTTTAAATGGTAGTTTACTATCACGCCACAATATATATGACTCTCCCTTCTCATTTTTGAGAATACTTTTAGTCGGTATATCAAGCGTATCTTCCACACCATCCATAGGAAATGCTATCCGCGCTTTATCCCAAACACAACACAAAGCTTTACATATACTGAGCGTTAACGGTAATCGTATCGTGAAACTTGTTCCGCGTCCTAAAGAAGAATCTGTAGTTATCGTCCCTCTAATTTCACTAATACTAGTACGTACAACATCCATCCCCACACCGCGACCAGCTAAATCATCCGCTTGGTCTTTTGTGCTAAAATTAGGTTGGAACAATAACTCATACACTTCCATACGCGATATTAACCGCGCTTGAGATTCCGTTATTAACCCGACTTTTATTGCTTTCTGCTTTACATAATCTGTATTAATACCCGCACCATCATCAGAAACAGATATCACAGTTTGGTTTCCTTGATGAAACGCGCGCACTGTTATTATCCCCACAGCTTGTTTACCGTGACTTATTCTTTCATCCGGGGTTTCAATACCGTGAGCTATAGCATTATTGAGCATATGAATTAACGGGTCAGTCAAATGCTCCAAAATCATTTTATCAATCAGCGTATCTTGACCTTCAATTACTAACTCAACTTGCTTGCCGCATTTTATCGCATTATCCCGCACACCCCGCTTGACTCTATCTGTAACAGTAGAAAACGGAACCATCCGCGCTTTCGTTAAACCTTCTTGTAACTGCGTCGTCACTTGTCGAAACTGTCTGGCAACCCTTTCAGTTTCCTCGGTAACAAAATCAATATCACTTGCCGACTCTCTTACCCTAACTATCAACTCTATCATTTCCTGCGATAAAGTATGGAACGGCGTAAACCGATCCATCTCCAACTCCGAAAAACCTCGTTCACTATCCTTATTATTATGACTACCACTCGTACCACCACCAAAACCATGTTTTCGAGTCGCTAATAATGATGCTTCGAGTAACGAACGTTCGTACAATTCTTGCATTCTGGCGCCAACATCAGACAAGTGGTGTATCTGAATAAGTAAATTATCTAATGATTGCCGTAAACGTTCCTGGTCTTGTTCGAGAGTGTTGCGGTTAACAACCAACTCCCCAACCAAGTTACTCATATCATCAAGGTGTTTTACAGAGACTTTCATCAACTGCTCAAACCGCGCGGTTGTTGTACGTCTAGTATTTTGACGCTGTAAAGGTGTAGGAGCATTATTTGCAGTAGAGGAAATATCATTCGACTGCGCGAGCAATTTTTCCAAATCGCCAAACTCATCTATAATTGGCGTATCTATATTATTACTACTACTATTATTATCATCAATCGCAGCTTCGGGTTGTGTTGAGTCAGTAGAAATACCTAATATAGCTTCGAGAGCAGCAAAGGACTCGTCTTCAATAAAGTCTAAATTACTTGGTTCAACATTAATATCCTCGTCTAGGCTCGTCTCTATATTTAGATTAGCCGTGACTGAGATATCATTATTAATATCGTCTCGAACTGCAAAAATCTGTTCGGGTGTTAATTCTTCAAATAAATCAGTTTCATCACTAATTGAATATTGCTCAACTTCATCCACCCCTTCACTACTCGGAGCTACATAACTATCAAAGATATCACTATTAGAAGTCTCTGCGAATAAACTTTCTTGATTTGAATTACCAACACTACTGATATCAACTATATCATTCGCAGTATTCCAAAACTCATTAAAATCATCAAAAGCATCTAAAAACTCAGGGTTTGTAGGAGTTGGAGCTAAAAATATATCCTCAACATCTACACTATCACGGGAGTCGGCGCCATAATCGGCAAAACTTACATCCCCAAAAATATTATCTAATACATCTGTCTCATCAGCAGTATCTGGGGTAAACAAGTTATCTAAACTTTCTTCTACAGTCGTTTCTGGGTTAGATGGTTCAGAAACCTCAGACTCTAACTCAGTATCATCATCAAGATAACTACCAAATAACTGAACAACGGTTAACTCACCATTACTTTTGTCATTAATATAGAAATTGGTACTTTCAAACACAAGTAAGTCATCAAGTTCCGACGATGACACCTCAACATCTGTAGTTACCTCTTGATGATTTTCAACATCTAATTCTAACTTTTGTTCTCCATTCCAAGTATCATCTAATTCGCTAGCGTCCAAGCCAAATAATTCATCCAACTCGGTAAGTTCAGCAATGCCAACTAGTGGACCATTCGCATCAATTATAATATTAGTCGAAGCTATATGGGCGCCATACTCAGAAGAAGTAATGACAGTATCTATCACGTCACTACCAGAATCATCTAAAATAGAATCAGATAAATCGAACAGCGAACAAATTTCGTCATCAACATCAACATCAACATCAACATCAACATCAAAATCAAAGTCAAATTGATTAAACTCAACATGAAGTTCTTCATTTGACATTTGATTTAAATCATTAATTTCTACACCATCAGTACTCTCAGTAACCCTAATAATATCATCCTGAGAGTCATCAGCATCAAAGAAATCACTACTAAGTTCCAATAATTCAATATCAGGAGTAGAAATAAGAGCTTCCAACTGTGGACTAATTACAATTTCGTTATCACGACCAGCGAGAGCTAGTTCTTGCGCGCGTTTTATTTCAGTAATAACAACTTTCGCAAGCGTCAAATAACTATTATCAAGATTTGTTACAGCAGTTGCGGCGCCTTTACACAAATGACACCAATTGGTAAGCTTTAAATCTTCACCAATAATCGCCAAATATTGACAGCAAGCAGATAAACCTTTACGTGACGACTCAGTTGCATCTTGTTTAAACAACTGCAACATATCGCGCAACTTTTGCATCACAGCATTTTGAAACTGTTGCCAATCAGATTCGCTCGACGTATGCTGTTGTAAATCAGGATTATTATGATTATATTGTACAGGCTCAACGAGAGTACTAACCTTAATCGCCGTCCCATTTTGACCCAGCAGAAACTCCAAATGTTCATTCAACCAAGCAAAAACAGGTTCAGCTTCACTCATTAAAGTATTAGCTTGCTCATCCGACAACCCAAAAGGGCCACTAAGATGTTCCAACAAAGCTTTTAAAGTATCCGAAACACCGAGAAACAGCGACTCCAACTTTTGGTCAATAGAAATTGGATTTTCCTTTAAAACCTTAAAACAATCTTCTAAACGATGAGCAGTTCGCTGTATACTATTCAAAGATAACATCGCGGCGCCACCTTTGATTGAATGCGCTGCCCGAAAAACCTCATTAATCATTTCCGGGTCATCCAAAGTTTGTTGTAAATTCAGCAAACCTTGCTCAATCGTATTTAAATGGTCCCTAGCTTCCTCTATAAAATAGCCTAATATACGTTGTTGTTGTTCAGGTAACATAATCTTAAAAATAGTTAAAAGTGCTGAGTGCTGAGTGCTGAGTAAGTACTGAGTGCTGAGTGCTGAGTGCTGAGTAGGTAAGGAGTGAGGAGTGAGGAGTGAGGAGTGAGGAGTGAGGAGTAAGGAGTGAGGAGTGAGGAGTGAGGAGTGAGGAGTGAGCTTGTGATAAATTAAAAATTCTAACTTTTTAACTTTTAACTTCTTTCTCTTTCCCCCACTCAGCACTCAGCACTCAGCACTTTCCACTCTTAGAGCGCACTCAGCACTATTAACGAGATTCTACGGTTTCAACGCGAAACCTTTCGACCGACGCAATAAGGTCGCGCGATACACCAACTAAATGTTGTAAAGCTCCACTTACTCGCTGTGCTTCTTGCGATGTTTCTTGAGCAGTTAACTCGACTGACTGCATAACTGTTGCAACCGCGCGCGATGTTTCGGTTTGGTCTACAGTGTCAGCGGTAATGGAACGGACTAATATATCGATACGGTTGGCAACCTGAATAATATTATCGAGGGAACGTTTTGCTTCTTCGGCAAGTTTGGTTCCTGTAATTACCTGCTGTGTTCCTTCTTCCATCGCTGTCATTACAGAACTTGTCTCGCTTTGAATTTGCATAACTATTTGCTCAATTTCTTTGAGAGACTTCGCGGACTTATCTGCTAATTGCCTAACTTCATCTGCTACAATTGCAAATCCTCGTCCTGCTTCTCCCGCACGCGCGGCCTCTATACTCGCGTTTAAGGCAAGTAAATTAGTCCTGCTCGCAATTTGAGAAATTAAAGCGACAATTTTAGAGATTTCTTGCGAAGACTCTGCTAACCTTTTAACTTTGCGCGTTGTTTCTGCCACTGTTTCCCGAATTTCTAAAATACCCGCAACGGTGTTTTCTACAGCTTCTCCACCCTTCAAGGCAATAGAACTTGCATCGCGCGCGACTGTTTCCGCTTCTCGTGCTGCTTCTGCTACACGTTGTATCGAATCTGTCATTACCTGGACTGAGTTGAGGGTAACTGCGAGTTCTTCAGCTTGTCGTAATGCGTCTGTTGAAAGCGCGCGTGCGAAAGTTTCAGAATTTGTGGCGCCTTTGGTAACTTCTTTGGCGGCAACTTTAACTTGTTGGACAATATCGCGTAAGTTTTGTATTGTTAAATTAAAAGCATCGGCAACGGCGCCAAGTACGTCCGCTGTCACTTCAGCTTGCACCGTTAAGTCACCCCGCGCGGCGCCTTCCACATCATCGAGTAACCGAATAACCTGCCGCTGCAAGTTTTCTTTCGCTTCTTCTTGTTCTTGTGCCTTACGTGTAGCTTCGTTAGTCGTGGTAAATATTACACGTGTCATCTCATTAAATCCCGCAGCCAACTGTCCAAATTCATCTTCCGAATAAACGGTAGCTTGGACACTCAAATTACCTTGCCGGACACTATCGAACTGATTTTGTAAGTCTTTTGTGGTGCGACGAATTTGTTTAAAGGTGAGACTGCCCATAATACCAGTTGTAGCAAAAGACACAACCCCTGCAGCTAAAGCCATAGCCCAACCAGTTCTATTAATAGCACTGCGGTCAGTTTTTTCGGATAAATTAGCGGCGCCAAAGCTGACGGCTGCAACTACAATGGCACTAACTACACCAACAGTGAGAGCTATAAACCATTGTTTACTTTCTAATGGTGCATTTTCAAGTGGCGCTAAGATACCTTGTTCGATACTAACAGAGGGTTCCAAACGGCTAACATCAGACTGAGTAAATATAGGTACTGCATCTTGGGTGCCCGTGATACTAAATAACTCCGAGTCAGGAGCGCGCGTTTTAGTGGCGCCTTTAGTAGATTTACTACTCGTATTAGTACTTGACCCGGACTCAGTAGAAGGAGTATTAGATAATATAGATTTAGAATTACCAAAAGTAGACTCCGAGGTAATATCAAAAGCCTGTATATTAGCAAGGTCATCGAATGCATCAAAGTCTTCTAAAAATTCAACTGAATTAACATTCTTTAATTTTGGTTCAATATCCTTATGTAAACCTTCAGTTTCTTCATGAACAGCAGGTTTGGATGCTTCACTATCCGACCCAAAGGCAGATTCAAAAGCTTCAAAATCAAAGCTATCATCCATATCAAAGCTGCTAGTCGAAGTCTCTGAGCGCTCTACAACCTTTTCATCAACAGTTGCATCGATACTAAACGTCGAAAACTCATTTAACCTCGGTTGTGTTTCAGTATTTCTAGTCGCGTCAAAATCAACGCTAAACGCTAATGTATCAGTATTTATATCTCTCGTCGCTTCCGTATTACTACTAATATGAATAGTCACATCATCACCGAAAGCATTCAAATCTTCCTTATGGGTAGGCGCTTTATAGTGATTATCATCTTTATCATTCGGCTCGGATACAACTAACTGTGGCGTATTAATTACAACATTACCACTTGTAGAATCCTTCATATCCTCCCAAAAAGCCGGAAATAATAATTCGGAAGTTGAATTAGATGCTGGTAAAGAAGTTGACGCGTTACTTAGAAAAGGATTTGCCTCAGAATCAGTACTATCATGATTACTAAACATAGTACTGTCCGGAGTTAAATCAAAAGGATTAGTATCCGAATCGATTTTACTATCAATATTGTGGTTGCTACCAAAAGCGCTTAAATCAAAACCACTTTTATCAATATCATCAAACGGCGAATCCGAGTTAAAATTAGATTTATCATCAAATTCACTGACATCAACCAAGTCGGATAAATTAACTTCATTGTTCGAGTCAAACTGAACAGCATCTATCTCATGATGATTTAAATTATCATCATCACGAAGTTGAGTTGCTATCAAGTTAATACTTTCAAGACCATTAGTAGCAAAAATAGTAATATCTGGGTCAGAGGTTAACTCTAAAACCTTCTCGTACTCAATAGTAGCAGCATCATATTTTTGTAAAACGTAATATACATGCCCACGCAGTAAATGACAATTAGGGTCATGAGGCATTAGTTCTATAACCGAGTCTACCAAAACTAATGCTTCGGAGTAATTTTGTTGAGCATAGGCATTAACTGCCATTTGATATTTGAGTGCCTTTTCTTCGCTACTTGACATAACATTCACCAATAAATTTATTAACCTGCCCACCGCGCGGAACGTAAAATAGCGGTTTGGTCAAGCAGCCGCAGATTACCGCTATTATTATTAGATACCCACTCACCCCTTAGAAAAGGCGCCATTGTATCAGGAATATTAGTTGGAGCAATAGTTTGTAAAACATCCAACCAGTCCATACCACCGATAGAGTCAACAGCCAAACCGACAATAGTATCAGTTTCCTCAATAGCGATAACAGGAATTTCCGCACGGTCAGTATTAAGGGGGGTAGCATCACCTAAAAACTGTCCCAAGTCAGCCACCCAAATAACGCGACCTCGTAAATTTAGAGTACCCAAAAGCAGAGGAGAAGCATTCGGAATCGGAGTAATTCTATCAGGACTAAGCTCAATAACCTCGCGAATACCCGTAGCAAGTAAAGCAAACTCCGCACGAGAAGGAATAAAGAACCTTAAATGTAACTCCCCAGAGGGACTTTCAACCCGAATACCGCGATATTCAGATAAAGAGTCATCGCCAACTAAAAAATCAGGCTTTAGCGTCATATATCCCACTTATCCTCGTAGTAACTGTTTAACAGTACCCACCAACTCAGTTGGTTGAAACGGTTTCGCAATATAAGCATCGGCGCCTTGTTTCATCCCCCAATAGCGGTCAAACTCCTCCCCCTTACTAGAACACATCACAACAGGAACATTTTGAGTTTTTGGGTCAGACTTGAGGCGCCGACACACCTCATAACCATTCATCCGAGGCATAACAATATCCAAAACCACCAAATCAGGAGGTGACGACAAAATTGCCTCCAGCGCCTCAACCCCATCAGCAGCATGAGTAACCGTCATCCCGCTCGCCTTCAAGAGGTCAGTAATCATCTCCCTCTGCGCGATACTGTCTTCCACAATCAAAACTATACTCATATACCCCTATCTACCTCAGTAAATGTAGATGTCCCTATTAAATACAACATTAAGAGCCCCGCTTGATTTATGTATAAATTTATTCTATTCCTTGACAAATTTTATAAACGATGGGTTTTTGTTTGTTCTGTGATATTATTTTTTACCCTATATTGGGTGTAATCAACAAGTGCTGTATTTTTATTGTTCCCAAGAGCAGGGTTATTCAGATACTTTTTGACTAACATTACCAACTCAGCATTGTTAAAAGGCTTACTTAAGAACCCTGAGCTTCCCATCATTTTGGCTTTAGCACAGCTAATAAAATCATTTTGCTCAGTCAGCATAATAATTGGCAAGTACCGGAACCCTTGGCACGAACGTAACATCGCGCAAATCTCATACCCATTCAATTCTGGCATCGTCAACTCAGACAGTATTAAATTTGGTTTTAAGGTAAAGATACCGTTGAGTGCTTCTATGGAATTTGAGAAAACACACGTGTTAAAGCCTTCTGACATCAAAAGAGACTGTACTGAACTACATATACTTTTTTCCGAGTCGATAAAAACAATAGTTTTTTTTTCGATCTGATCCTCCTTTACGGTCGGTTGATTTTCGACTAAATCTATTGTATTCGTATATACCATATGTACCCACCCTTGCTGCACATAAGGATACAAAGCCTTGGCAACAGTCAATATATCGCGACCGAGGTAGCGTGCAAGCTGACGAAGAGAAGTTTTCCCATCAGCCCACTGTTTAAGTTTGCTCGCAGTTGCCGTTGGCATAGAAGATTGTAGTCGAACCACTGACGCGAGCATTGGTAACTGGTCAGGTGATTCAATATAAGGGTAAAGTAGTTTCCAATCTTGTACTTGCCTGATGGTTTGTAATGTGAGTACAACAGTCTCCCAAGTTGTTAATACAGGAGCAAGGGGGGAAGTCACCTCAAAAATAAAATTGCCTTGCTGTAAATTTAATAAATCAAAGATTGTTTCATGTATTAAACCTTCAATAATGCTACGGGCTTGACTAGTATTGATAATATTTTGTTCAAGCAATGCCCATAAGTAAGTGTATTCTGGCAACGAATGCGATGTACAAAAAGCTACAGGGGTTTCTTGTTGTCGCACCTTGAGGTCAAATATATCGTTTGTGAACTTGTCTTTCAATTTGACTCGATAATGTCGTAAATAATCATCAAGTCTTGATAGCTTTTGCGCTCCATCGCTGGCATATGCAATTTGACCTGATTGAAAAAACACAAACCAGCATCTATATTGAGTTTCTTCTTTATATGAAGCAGCACCCCAAGAGTTTTTAAAGGCGCCATTTTCAACAAAAAGCACCCCGGTTCGCTGTCCCAACTCAATCAATTGCAGGATACTGCGAATATCGATTTCATCTAAATTTCCCTGCATTTAGCTTCAAGGTACTCAAGGCACTCCCGTATACACTTGTTTTTATTGTGCCCATTTATGCAGCCATATTTAAAGGTAATATCAAAAATGTCAATACTTTTTTCACAGCTTTGGTTTATGTTTCAAAGCCAGTGATAACACGGTAGTCATTATCGCTATATTAGGTACACAATATGATGACGCGGTTAGGTATATATTATCTGTCATAACTGACATATCGCGAATATAAATAGTTTTGCCTATCTTGTCTGCTTATTGGGTTGATTTGGTAGGGTAGATAATTATTTAATGTATAACTCTTAACAACTACAACACTCGGCACGTGCATCAAAAGGAATTAAAGGTGTGCTGTATTTAGCAGAAGTACAAAAACAAAAAGGCGGTTTACTTGGCGGTGGGAGCAAAGCAGAACTAAAGCTCCTAGCTTGTCAGCGCAACGACCAAAGTTGGAGCGCTGTATCTGAAGAAGTTATCTCCGCCGAAGAAGCTAGTAAATTAAATGATGGCGCCTTGGTCATGGTGGAATTAAGTCCAACTCGGCAAGTTCAGCGCATTCAAGAAGCATCGCGTCCGTTAGTTACAATTTTGCAAAATTATTCTCGGCAGGTAGAAAAATTTAAAGCAAAGGAGGAAGAAATAAACCAGTGGAAAGAGTCGTTAACTTTCCAAGCGCAGGAACTCTCACGACGAGAGCTTGAAATGGAAGACCGGATAGCGCAACTTCAGCAACTTGAGGAGGAATGTCAAAATCTAGACTCCGAAAAACAAGAAGTTGATAACTCTCGTGCCGAAATTGATACGCTAAAACAAGAAATTGAACGCAGTCGTCAAGAATTAGAAGGCGCCTGGGATCATTTACGTGGTGAACAAAGGCGTTTAGACGAATTAAGCGCAAATTTACAGCAGGGAACTGTTATAGACTCAGAGCAAGCCGGAATTTTTTATGGGTTGCTTGAAGGTATGCAGGGCAGTGTTGTTTCAACCGAAGCTATCCAAGGCAGTTTAAATTACGCTTTTGAAGTAGTAAGTACTCAACAGGAGTTATTGAATACACATTGGCAAAAGTTCGAGCAGCATAAAGCGTCTGTTGAACAGCAGCAACTTGAGATTGAAAATTTATCACAAGAGCTTGATGTTGCCCAAAGTGAGTGTCAGCAAGTCAAAGCTGTTTTAGATCAACAGAACAACGAGTTAAAAGCAAATAATGCTGTGCTTGATACTAAGCTTGAGTACGTGCGTATTGTTAAAGAACAGTTACGTTCTCAAGAAGACTTATACCAGCAAGTTTCTGGTTTAGCGGGCAAGAGTGATGTAGCGATGAACGAATCTATTGATGTTGAAGCTTTAGAGTCAATGCCTATAGAGGAGTTAGAGAAAACAGTACAAGATTTACAAGACAAGTTAAATATTGATTCGAGTTTTGTTCACGACCAAGAGCAAGAGCTTAATTACAAGGAAGAGACAATTAATGAAATTCAGCAAAAAATTAGTCAAGCTGACGTTAGTGAGTTGGCTGTACTTGAGGAAGAACTCAACGATGAAAAAGACCTTTACCAGATGTTGAATGAAACGTTAGTTGGTCAACGTCGAAGTTTAATACAACGTCAAGGAGAACTGCGACAATATCAAGCAGTTTTAATGCGGCGCCAAGGTAAAAGTGGTAATGGTAATCAAGATAACCAAATTGACTTTAAACCAGTATTGGCACAAATTGAGTTGCAGCAGAAACAGCACTTTTCACTATTGCAAGATATTGAGCGTCAAATTGAACAAATCAATGCTGGCATTGAATTATCGCAAGACACGATAGACAATCAAGCATCGGAATATGAAGAAAAATACCAAGATTTAAAAGTTAAGGAAGATAATTTATTGATGCTCAAAGCTGCTCTTGCAGAGTCGAGGGCTAAACTTAGTTTATACGAAGAAACACTCCAACCAACCCAAGACAGCTTAAACGAGTTGCGGCAAAATTTGCAAAGTCTTAATGATACCCTTGCTCAAATACAACAAAGCGGTAATTCTCAGCTTGATATAGTAAACCAAATGCAACAAGTACTGCAAAATTTGACGGCACAATCACAATTAGCAACTTAGTGTAGTGTCATACCTAAACACAGCTATGCTAGTAGTAATAAGTAAAAATAACTACACAAGCGTTGGGAAAAATTATCCCGGCACCTTGTAGCATCTATATTCTAAAAATTAATTGGCGCCGACAATTAATTTTCTTTATTATTATTTTATACGTAGGGTGCGTGAGGGCATGAATAACCTAGAAGCAAAACAAACAACCATGTGCCCTCACGCACCATCACTTAATTGTTTTATAGCCATATTAGCCGCATCTCGAACATCTTCATTATTATCATATATAAGCTGATATAATGGCTGTATCGCCTTCTTATCGTTAAGACGAGCAAGCGAAAGAGCAGCCGAATATCGAGTTTTCCAAAAGTCATCTTGCAAAGCTTTAATTAAAGCGTCTACAGCTTGAACATCACCAATATATCCTAAAATCTTAGCTATACATCCCTTAATACTTATTTCTTCCAACGAAATCGGATACTCTTCCAAGCTCCGCAGTATCTTAATTAAAAGTGTTACTGCTCTTGGTTGCTTAAACTTTATTAAATCATCCTCAAGAAAGGCTAGAGAGTCTTCAGTCAATGATCCATCTTGAAATTGCGATTCTAATTCTTCAACAGCTAGATTTTTAACATCAAAATTATACTTCCAATAAATATTGTTTGTGGTTTCTCTCACAAACTCGGGGTCAGGATAAGTTTGATAATGTTGACAAGCGTTAGCACACATTCTGTAAGTGGCACCATATACATAATATGCTCCTGCTTCATAACTATCTGCTATTGTTAACATCATATTAGTTAAACTTGTATATCTATTTAGAATTTCACAGCCTCCGCCCTTATAGTTAACAAAATACACATAGCTGTTTTCTTTATATTTATTAATGATTGTATAACCTTGATCACACGTTACATTTCCAAAAAAAATAGGAAGTGTATAACGGCTTAGAAAAGGGAATAAATACGGGTTATCGTCTATGTGATGCCGAGACAGATATTGATTGACCACTAAATTCAAGGGTTTAAAACTCCAGCAATCAAAAAATAAACCAAATTTCCAATATTCGTCTCCTTGCGTTGTACCGTTTTTCCATTGATACAAATCGTAAACTTCGTGCGGTAATTTAAATGGTAGTTCTTCAGTAATTATTTCTATCTCGTTTTTAGTAAGTCCTGGTTGTAGAAATGAGACATCATATGGTCTGTATTTTTCTAGCCATGAAAGAATTTGCTCTAAGGCTATTGTTAGAAGTGACATAATCTACGACCTGGTATTGTCAGTAAGGACGATTTGGATCAGGTGTCTTGTTGATAATTGTATTAAATAATTTTGGCTATAGATAATAATAGTAGAGAGCGAATTAATTCGCTCTCTACTGATTTTTCATTTTTGTGCTGTGGGTTACACAGGTTAAAACTGCTTTAAGGCGGCAAAAAACAAAAGCCTTCTCTAATATGAAAGAGAAGGCTAATGTTATGTAATATTGCCCTGGCACTGAGCAATTGTTGCAGGAGACAACTCTCCAACTATCGTAGCCGCTACGGCGTTTCACAACTGAGTTCGGGATGGTGTCAGAGTGGTTCCACCGCGCAATTAGCACCAGGAAAACTTTTTAAGTGCTGAGTTCTGAGTGCTGAGTAGAAACTAGTTATTTTTTATACTCAGCACTCAGAACTTTCTACTCAGCACTGCTAAAACCCTGAAGGCTGCACAGTGACGCATTTGAATTGATAAGGGTCAAGCCCTCGGTCTGTTAGTACTTCTCGACTTCGCATGTTACCACACTTCCATCTAAAGCCTATTAACACGTGTTCTACGTGTGACCTTACTCACTTATAGTGATGAGAACACTCATCTTGAGGTGGGCTTCCCACTTAGATGCTTTCAGCGGTTATCCGCTCCGAACATGGCTACCCAGCGTTTACTTCTGGCGAAATAACTGGCACACCAGCGGTTCGTCCTTCCCGGTCCTCTCGTACTAAGGAAGGCTCCTCTCAATGTTCTTACGCCTGCACCGGATATGGACCGAACTGTCTCACGACGTTCTGAACCCAGCTCACGTACCGCTTTAATGGGCGAACAGCCCAACCCTTGGGACGTACTTCCGCCCCAGGTTGCGATGAGCCGACATCGAGGTGCCAAACCTCCCCGTCGATGTGGACTCTTGGGGGAGATCAGCCTGTTATCCCTAGAGTAACTTTTATCCGTTGAGCGACGGACATTCCACTCTGCGCCGTCGGATCACTAAGGCCTACTTTCGTACCTGTTCCACTTGTTGGTGTCACAGTTAAGCTCTCTTATTGCCTTTACACTCGACGCACGATTTCCAACCGTGCTGAGAGAACCATTGCGCGCCTCCGTTACCTTTTGGGAGGCGACCGCCCCAGTCAAACTGCCCACCTGAAAATGTTCCAATTCCGGATTACGGACATTGGTTAGAATTCTAGCTTCGCCAGAGTGGTATCTCACCGTTAGCTCCATACTCCCCACAAGGAGTATCTCTACGCTTCCCACCTATCCTGCGCAAGCCAAGCCCGAACACAATTCCAGGCTACAGTAAAGCTTCATAGGGTCTTTCTGTCCAGGTGCAGGCAGTCCGTATCTTCACAGACAATCCTATTTCGCCGAGTCTCTCTCCGAGACACCGTCCAGATCGTTACGCCTTTCGTGCGGGTCGGAACTTACCCGACAAGGAATTTCGCTACCTTAGGACCGTTATAGTTACGGCCGCCGTTCACCGGGGCTTCGGTCGTCAGCTTTAAAGTTTCCCCCTGACCAACTTCCTTAACCTTCCGGCACTGGGCAGGCGTCAGCCCCTATACTTCCGATTACTCGTTTGCAGAGACCTGTGTTTTTGGTAAACAGTCGCCTGGACCTATTCACTGCGACCCATAGAATCTATGGGCACCCCTTCTTCCGAAGTTACGGGGCTATTTTGCCGAGTTCCTTAGAGAGAGTTATCTCGCGCCCCTTGGTATTCTCTACCTCCCCACCTGTGTCGGTTTCGAGTACGGGTGCTATCACTTCAACACATTACCTGCTTTTCTTGACACCGATGACAACTAAACGGAGAACGTATTCCCCTCCCAATCCAATTAGGGCATAGTCGCTTCTCAATGCGTCCCAAATAATGCTCCGCGATAACAGTTGAGGAATATTAACCTCATGTCCATCGACTACGACTTTCGTCCTCGCCTTAGGTCCCGACTTACCCAGAGTGGACGAACCTGCCTCTGGAACCCTTGGGGTTTCGGGGTATTGGATTCTCACCAATATTTGCGCTACTCAAGCCGACATTCTCACTTCTATCCAATCCACATCTGCTTGCCGCTAATGCTTCGTATCAAATAGAACGCTCCCCTACCACTTTTTCAAGTCCACAGCTTCGGTACAATGTTTAGTCCCGTTCATTTTCGGCGCACAAGCGCTTGACCAGTGAGCTATTACGCACTCATTATAGGGTGGCTGCTTCTAGGCAAACCTCCTGGTTGTCTTTGCACTTGCACCTCCTTTCCCACTTAACATTGATTTGGGGACCTTAGCTGGTGGTCTGGGCTGTTTCCCTCTTGACGATGAAGCTTATCCCCCACCGTCTTACTAGTGATAATTCACTCTGGTATTCTGAGTTTGTCTCGATTTGGTACCGCTCTCGCAGCCCGCACCGAAACAGTGCTTTACCCCCAAAGCTTAATATTCACCGCTGCGCCTAAACACATTTCGGGGAGAACCAGCTAGCTCCTGGCTCGATTGGCATTTCACCCCTAACCACACCTCATCCGCCAATTTTTCAACATTGGTCGGTTCGGACCTTCACTTGGTGTTACCCAAGCTTCATCCTGGGCATGGTTAGATCGCCAGGGTTCGGGTCTATACATACTGACAAAGCGCCCTTTTCAGACTCGCTTTCGCTTTGGCTTCGTAAATACTACTTAACCTGCCAGCACATATAACTCGCCGGCTCATTCTTCAACAGGCACGCGGTCATCCGTTTAATCGGACTCCCACTGCTTGTAAGCTGACGGTTTCATGTTCTATTTCACTCCCCTCAACGGGGTTCTTTTCACCTTTCCCTCGCGGTACTTGTTCGCTATCGCTCACGCAGACGTATTTAGCCTTACCACGTGGTCGTGGCTGATTCACATGGAATTTCACGTGCTCCATGCTACTCGGGATTCAGCTACTATCTACACAAGTTTCGACTACAAGACTTCAACTTTCTTTGGTGCATCTTTTAAATGCTTCGTCTACTCTATAGATTCGATATTGCTGTCCCACTACCCCAAATCGTAAACAATTTGGTTTAGGCTCTTCCCCCTTCGCTCACCACTACTGAGGGAATCTCGTTTGATTTCTTTTCCTCCAGCTACTAAGATGTTTCAATTCGCTGGGTTGGCTCTGACTTGTCTATGTGTTCAACAAGTAGTATATAGGGTTGCCCCATTCGGAAACCTCCGGCTCTTAGTTTGCTTCCAACTCCCCGGAGTATATCGTCGGTAACCACGTCCTTCATCGCCGCTGCGTGCCTAGGTATCCACCGTCAGCCCTTATTCGCTTGACCTATTCGTTCAATTCAAAGGATTATCTGTAAGTCAACGAGTCCAATCGTTACAAACAATTACTCAAGTAATTACTAAAGTAATTGTAACGATTCCACTTGCTGCCTACAATTTGCGTCACTATGCAGTTTTCAAGGTTCAATAACTGGATATACACCCAGCAGGCGAAGTTAGATTACTAACCCTAGTTGCTGAACTTATATCTATTTCTTAACGGAAGCTAATTCTTTAAATCTAAAATTAATCCGATTCGAGTAATAGTTTGAAAGCTTCTATCAATCCTCGCTCGACCTAGGTGATGACCATCTTGTGACATTTATCGTACCTAAGTACTGTCTGACAAGTTGGGTAGGTCTCCCTAAAAAGGAGGTGATCCAGCCACACCTTCCGGTACGGCTACCTTGTTACGACTTCACCCCAGTCACCAGCCCTACCTTCGGAGTCTCCCTCTTTTGACAGTTAGGATAACTACTTCGGGCGTGACCAGCTTCCATGGTGTGACGGGCGGTGTGTACAAGGCCCGGGAACGAATTCACTGCAGTATGCTGACCTGCAATTACTAGCGATTCCGACTTCATGAAGGCGAGTTGCAGCCTTCAATCTGAACTGAGCGACGATTTCTGAGATTTGCATGTTATTGCTAACTAGCTGCCCTTTGTTCGTCGCATTGTAGTACGTGTGTAGCCCAGGACGTAAGGGGCATGCTGACTTGACGTCATCCCCACCTTCCTCCGGTTTGTCACCGGCAGTCTCTCTAGAGTGCCCAACTTAATGATGGCAACTAAAAACGAGGGTTGCGCTCGTTGCGGGACTTAACCCAACATCTCACGACACGAGCTGACGACAGCCATGCACCACCTGTGTTCGCGCTCCCGAAGGCACCCCCTGCTTTCACAAGGGTTCGCGACATGTCAAGTCCTGGTAAGGTTCTTCGCGTTGCATCGAATTAAACCACATACTCCACCGCTTGTGCGGGCCCCCGTCAATTCCTTTGAGTTTCACACTTGCGTGCGTACTCCCCAGGCGGGATACTTAACGCGTTAGCTACGACAATGCCCGGGTCGATACGGGCAACGCCTAGTATCCATCGTTTACGGCTAGGACTACTGGGGTATCTAATCCCATTCGCTCCCCTAGCTTTCGTCCCTCAGTGTCAGTATTGTCCTAGCAGAGCGCTTTCGCCACCGGTGTTCTTCCCAATCTCTACGCATTTCACCGCTACACTGGGAATTCCCTCTACCCCTAACATACTCTAGCCTTATAGTTTCCACTGCCGTAATTAGGTTAAGCCTAACGCTTTAACAGCAGACTTATAAAGCCACCTGCGGACGCTTTACGCCCAATCATTCCGGATAACGCTTGCATCCTCCGTATTACCGCGGCTGCTGGCACGGAGTTAGCCGATGCTTATTCCTCAAGTACCGTCTGAAATCTTCCTTGAGAAAAGAGGTTTACGACCCAAAAGCCTTCGTCCCTCACGCGGTATTGCTCCGTCAGGCTTTCGCCCATTGCGGAAAATTCCCCACTGCTGCCTCCCGTAGGAGTCTGGACCGTGTCTCAGTTCCAGTGTGGCTGATCGTCCTCTCAGACCAGCTACAGATCGATGCCTAGGTAGTCTCTTACACCACCTACTAGCTAATCTGACGCGAGCTCATTTTCAGGCAATTAATCTTTCACCCCAAAAGGCATATCCGGTATTAGCAGTCATTTCTAACTGTTGTCCCCGACCTGAAGACAGATTCTCACGCGTTACTCACCCGTCCGCCACTATACCCGAAAGTACCGTTCGACTTGCATGTGTTAAGCATACCGCCAGCGTTCATCCTGAGCCAGGATCAAACTCTCCGTTTTGGAGTGAATGTGAACACACGTGATAAATCACTTGATGAAGACACATTCGTTTGTTTAGCTCTTTTGTGAAAATTCCTATTTTTGGAACCCTCATCTTGTTTTGCCGAAGCAAAACTCATCTACATTACTTTGACGAGGATTGACTTGTTACTTGGCTTTCAAACTATTATTTTTTCTCGGTTCGGTTGTCAGCGGTTGCTTTCCTCTCGCCGACTTATTTAAGATAACGAGTCCACCAGAGAATGTCAAGCGTTTTTGGATTTTTTTTCAGGTTCCCACTCTAACAACCCGAAAGCTGTTCGCACAAACGTTTTCTGGGTTCAGTAAAGCAAAAGGAAAGGAAGAAAGCGATAAAAACTTTTACATACAATATTTTTTCACTCTACCTTTTGGTCTTTACCTTATTTAACTGCGGCGCCTGCTTATTGTTATACTGGTAGTGTCGGGTTTTCGTGCCGTTATTGATTGACATGGAGCTTTGGCTGCTTCGACCTGCGCTTCAGCAACTTTTGTATAGTAACCCGCAACATCTTTAATCATGCGAGGTTTTAGATCAAGATTAAATTTGTTGGAACTTCAGAATACACATTCCAAGGTGCTAACAACTGCACCCCAT
Organism: Calothrix sp. NIES-4105; assembly: GCF_002368415.1. Lineage (GTDB taxonomy): Bacteria > Cyanobacteriota > Cyanobacteriia > Cyanobacteriales > Nostocaceae > Dulcicalothrix. Next base: position 11,043,590 of record NZ_AP018290.1, on the reverse strand, counting down.
AACCCTCATATGCATCAATACTGCATATAAAAAACCAGCAATACGCTTATACTAACAAAATTTTGTTAGTCTGACCGAACTTAGGCTGATTTATCTCCAGCAGCTAACCGTTCGTAATTAGGCGCCATTAACAATCACTTTTCAGACTCGTTTATCAAGTTTTGTAAATAAACTTGTGCTTCGCGAGGTGAAAGTAAAAGAATTTCAGTTTTCTGTAAAATCTCATACTTTCCACTGTGATAACCGTGACAAATTATTAATCCCATTTGTAAAGCTTGATTAGCTGTATCGTTCAATATATTAATTATAGAAAAATCACTTTCTTCTTTAAGCTGTTGTTTTAGCATCTATATATTTTGTAGGGGAGTTTTAATCGATTCTAATATTTGAGTAATATATAGCAGATTTCGGGTAGATGAAGTACACGCATAATACCCAAAACCCCGCAGAGACTTTACATGTAACGTCTCTACATATATTGCATGAACACGCAATCTGCTGTAATAGTGTTAGGGTAACTTGTACAGATACAGATTGCTACCTGCTTCTGTTGTGCAATTGCCGATACTGCTCAGTTGCACAGTTGTTACGCTTACACCATCTTAATTTGCTTATACAGAAGACTGGAGAATTATTTATAATACTGCCATCATTGTTGCAACAGCCTTATGATTATTCACTGGCTATCGTTTGTATATTTTATCCTTTCTACTTGTATAGTTCATCCAATTTAACCGAGCTTTTACTTAATGTCCATTGTTTTTATCTTTAAACTAAAAAAATATTGTGAAGCTTGGAGTTATCAAAATTAACTTTGCAAGACAAGTTAAAGTTAACCTGAATTAAGGAAAAAGGGAAAAGGGTTTTATCCATTTACCCTTATCCCTTGTTTTAAAATTTTCCTGTGAAGACTCGTTCGGCAGGTCCTGTCATGTACACTCGCTGGTCGATGTTTGACCATTCTATTTGTAAAGACCCACCTGGAAGTTCTACAGTGGCTATGCGGTCACATTTTCCGGTTAGTACACCTGCCACTAGTGATGCACAGGCGCCTGTTCCACAAGCTAATGTTATACCAGCTCCGCGTTCCCATACTCGCATTTTTAAGTAGTCACGACGAACTACTTGGATAAATTCGGTATTAGTTCGCTGCGGGAAAGCTGGGTGGTGTTCAAATTTGGCTCCTATTTCATAAAGGTTAATTGCTGCTACGTCCTCAACAAAAGTGATGCAGTGAGGGTTGCCCATGCTTACACAGGTAACTTCCCAGCTTTTAGCATTGACTTCAATAGCGTGTTCGACTACTTTTTGATCGGGAGAACATAATGTAGTGGGAATTTCTGCTGCAAGTAAACGAGGTTCACCCATATCAACTTGAACTTGACCGTCAGGCATTAATTGAGGTGTGATGGTGCCTGCTAGTGTATGGATAAGATATTTATCGCTTTTACGCGATGTTCCCTCTAAATCAGCTAAAAATGCTGCCATACAACGAATACCGTTACCACACATTTCTGGCTCTGAACCATCGGAGTTAAAAATCCGCATTGTGTAGTCAGTACCGTCTTGACCTGGCAAAGCAAAAATTACACCATCGGCACCGATACCAAAATGACGGTCGCACAATTGAATTGCTTGGTCTGGAGTGATTGCTGGGGTTGATGTTGAGCGATTATCAACCAAAATAAAGTCGTTACCTAAACCGTGATACTTAGTAAATTCGATTGCCATTTACCCTCAAAATGAATTATCAAAGATGAAAGTGTATTATTTCATCTTTACTCAAAATGCTTACAGAATTCGATACCTCTTTACCAAGTGTTCGTCAAGTCCAAAACTTGATTAAGGAAACCTCGCAAGTCGAGTTAAAGCTGTCAACTGGCGATCTTATCAGTGGAAAAATAGTCTGGCAAGACTTACAGTGCATGTTAGTCCAAGATAGCAGTGATCAAAAAATCACTATTTGGAAGCAAGCTCTCGTTTACATAAAACCTTTAACGTAATTTTCACGATGGTGCGTTACTGCAAGCTTATACTTTTCGTTTTAATTATTAGTATTGTTGATGCAGTGACGCACATTACTCCTATTCTCGTAGATTATCTACTGGTAAGTATTCTTTCAACTTTTCGGTTTCACCTGCTTTGACAATTGGGGTAGCTAAAGGTAGTATTGATACAGGCGCCAATAATTGTTCGAGTTGCTGTAGTGCTGTTAAACTACCACATAGTAATAACTGATCACGCGATAGTAATTCAGTATTGGCTTCGGGAAGACGAATAAATCGACCGTCGCGACGCATTGCTTGTACCTGCACTCCGAAAGTAGATTGAAATTCGATTTTTTCAAGAGTTTTACCAACTAGCGTACAGTCGCTACTAACAAATATCCACTGACAAGCACTGTTTTGATTTGGAATTGCTGCAAGTCCATTGGCAAATTCATCTAAAGCCGCAAACTCTCCATCTTCGCCAACTATTAATAACTTATCGCCTTGTTCTAATTTTGTCTTACCGTCAGGATAATCGATTTCTTTACCGCTCGCGCGCTCGATAGCCATCAAACTTACGCCCGTTAGGTAACGCATATCTGCTTGTTCCAGTGTCATTCCTATTAAGGGTGAACCGGAAGGTAGAGGATACCAGCGACGGTTTAAATCTTGGGTAGCTTCTCTTAAACTTCGTCTGGACTCTGACTCGGTTTGCTCTGGACGTAAATCTAAATAATGACGGTCGCGTATTTCTTTCATTTCGCGCTGGATTAAAATAGGCGATAATCCTAAATCGGTTAACAAATGTGTTGCCATTTGCAAACTTGCTTCAAATTCTGGCTGTACTACCTCGCGCGCTCCTAATTGGTAAAATGCCTCTATGTTTTGATTATTATTCGCACGTACTACTACATCTAGTTCCGGCGATAATTCCAATGCCCGTTTCAAAGATAACCTACTACTCATTGGGTCTGGAAGCGCTATTGCCATTCCTTTAGCAGCATTTACTCCTGCTGTTTCTAATACATGTAAACTAGCACAGTTACCGTAAACATACGGTATTTTAGCATCACGCAACTGTTGAATTCGGCTTTCTGACTGGTCTATTACAACTAACGGGAAATCGTGCATTTGTAATAATTTAACCAGGTTTTTCCCAACGCGCCCATAACCACAAACAACTACATGATCTTTATACGGCACATCATCCGAAACTTCTATTGGACCACCTTCACCACTAATAAACGGTTTTAACCAAGGTATTGAATCTAACCAATCGAATACAATCGGCACCAACCGTAGTAAAAAAGGTGTGATAATTAGTGTGACTGCGGTTGTGCCTAAAGTCAATAAATAAATGCGGCGTGATACCAACCCTAAAGCTTGACCTTTGCTGGCAAGTACAAATGAAAATTCCCCTATTTGTGCTAGTCCTACACCGGCTATAATGGCCGTCTTTAACGAATAGCGGAACAGCTTGACAATTGGTGTGACAATAAAAAACTTACCTACTAATACAAAAGCAACCAGCCCTAATATCAATTCAAGGTTGTTCCATAGAAATAGCGGGTCGATTAACATCCCGATAGAGACAAAAAACAAGCTTGCGAAAATGTCGCGTAAGGGTTCCACATACGTTAAGGTCTGGTCGGCATATTCAACTTCCGATATCATCAAACCTGCCACAAAGGCGCCCATTTCGATTGAAAGTCCCAAATATTCGGTTAATACAGCAATACCTAAACACAGTGCGACTACACCTAATAAAAATAATTCTTTGCTTTCAGTACGTGCAAGTAACCTTAACAGTCGTGGTATTAACCATTTTCCCGCAGCTACGGCGCCAGCTGCAAACAGCCCAATTTTAAGAAGCGCCATTAATATAGCTATTCCAATTAATTCGGGTGGTTTATCGAGAGCAGGTAACACTGCTAACATTAAACCTAGCGCCAAATCTTGCACAACCAATATACCCAACAAAACTTGTCCGTGGGGTGTCTCTGTCTCATTACGCTCCATTAAACACTTTAGGACAACCGCCGTCGAAGACAAAGATAAAATTGAACCTAAAAATACGCCCTTTGCTGGTAAGGTTTCCCAGGCGCCTGTAACTCCACACACTAAAACCGTAAATGCTATTGTTAAAAGTATCTGGGCAGCACCTCCCCCAAGTGCAATACCTTGCACCTTCTTAAGTTCTGCCAACGAAAATTCAACTCCTAGCGCAAATAACAAAAACGCCACACCGAACTGTGCCAGTGTTTCGACTTGAATTAATTCTTTTATTAGCCCCAGTCCAGTGGGACCTACGACCATCCCGCCAATAATGTATCCCAGCAACACAGGTTGTCGCAACAGTGCAGCAAATAAGCCACCACACGCTGCAACGGCGAGAACTGAAACCAAATCAATTATTAATCTGAAATCTTCTTGCACAGTTTTTAAAGAACCATTAAGACCATTAGTCTCAGCATACAAACTTTTATATATATATGGGATGCCCGATGCTAAACTCGATACTAACTGAATTAATCAACGTGCAGTGAAACATAGATTATCGAACCCTTGTACTAATAGAGCGTAAGTTTAAAATTTCCAACTTCTTGAAGAAGCCGGGAATCTGACCACGCGCAACTTACCGTGATTTATATCATTAATTTTGATGAGTACGTAGTAGCGCTTCAGCGCAAAAAAGTATTGATATTTTTATACCTATACATCAATACGACACGAAGCGCAATTAATTGTAAAGTTCCACCAATAATTAAGCACACGTCATCTTCTCAAAGCGAATAATGCGGTGCCGGAAGAAAAATAAGATACATTTTTAAAATTTTACAAATGATTTAGGACTGCTATATTGATACTATTTGCTAGTTAAGGCTTAAATTCAATCCACAACTGCGTTACAGTTAATCAATAGTTACAAAAGTAGCTATATCACACAAAGCTTTCCAAGTTTGGCTACCGATAATACCATCAACTGTTAAGCCACGACTACGTTGTATATTTTTAATTGTGTTTTCTGTACTGACACCAAAGTTACCATCAATGGCGCCACCATATAATCCATTGTCTTTGAGTACTTCCTGTACCATTGCTACAAGTTCATGTTTGGTACCGCGACGTAGTACTGGCTTACCAACTGGAACTTTAGCATATAGTGACTTCCAAAGCATTTCGTCAGCAATACCAGTCTGTTTGAGAAAAAACTGATATTGTGCTGTTTCAACCGCGTGTTCAGTTTCAGAGTTAAATATGCCATTGATGGGAAAACGGTCTGGGCCAGGAAGTCTTGGCATTAATAAACGTTGTAACTCCTCGACCTTGGCGCCTTCTGAACCAAGTTGCAATCTGGGATATAAGTTAGTTTCTGTTGACATAGTATTTTACCTCCGTGGATGCTAATTACTACACCAATGCTTTTGGGATACTTTCCGGAAGTTTACGTATTTTATACATATATATATAGCATTCGTAAATCCATTCGTAGAACCCGTATGTTCTAGAGACGCGCGCCTTGAAGCTTCTCCGTAATCCAAATTATTAGTTTTTATTACTTTTAGGAATTTTGGCAGTTAAGAAGATAATGCATTAACGAATTAACTATACGCTCACTTTCCATTGGTATAATTTCTTTTCCGTGGAGTATTTCTTGAGTCATCATAAAATGCACCATTGACCCTATTATGATTCTTACCGTTGCTTCCGAATCGAGTATATTTAGCTCTGGGTGTTTATCTAAGTACTCAGAAATAATTTTCAATGGTGGTGTCATAATATTACATATCCAAGCTTTGGCTAATTCAGGAAAACGTCCAGATTCTCCAATTAATATCCGAACGAACGCTTGGTGTTCTTTATCACTTGTCATTCGATGTAGTGCTGTTGTAATTAAGTGTCGCAATACAACTGATGGTTCTCCTTCAAGTGGCAGCTTATCAAATAAATCTTCAAATTTTTGGTGTGCGGAGCGCTGAATTAAGGCTTTAAATAGTCCTTCTTTGTCGCGAAAATGACTATATACAGTTGCTTTTGATACTCCTGCACGTGCCGCTACCCTATCCATACTTGTACCTGCGTACCCATGTGCAAGGAACTCTTGCATGGCACCTTGTAATATTTTTTCTATTTTTTCTATAGTCGTCTCGCGCTCAATTTCTCTTGTTTTCATACGTGCCATTATCAATGCGTTCCGTTCTATAATATATTTGAATTAACTGCCTCATCCTCACTTCAACACTAAGCAATATATTTGCTCATAATTAATTATTGATTTTCGTTGTTTGATTTTTGGTTCTCACTATAACTATTAAAAAATTAACTTTTGTAACCAAAATGCCAGCTAGCTAAAATTCTGTTCAGATGTAAGCAAAAAAGAAGAAGTATTACTAAATCTTATAATAAGTAAGGTCAATAAGCAGTTAAGCATCTGTAGTCTAAGTAGCGATAAGTACTTTAATTAACATTAATTGTTTACAATTAACACGAAATAATTACTATCGCCAGAAGAATACAACACGTAAATTATCATTTTATTCGTTGCTATGAACTATTTTTATATACCGAAGTAAAACTACAAAGTATAAGATTTTCTGATTTCTGCATTTGAACTAGTCCGTTTAGTTTAGTTATATTATATGACTAAACGGTTTAGTTATATACAACCACAGGGCGGTTCTATGGTGCAAAACCACAAGCTCGAATCACCACATCCACGGCGCCCACCAATCGTCAAAGTGATTATTGGAGCATTGATAGCTGGTGGCATTATCATATTTATATTTAATCGGTTTCGAGAAGCGAATGCTCCACCAAAACCTGTGGCGGTGGCAGCACCACAGGTGACTACAGTTACAGCGCTAGGAAGACTCGAGCCTCAAGGTGAAGTCATCAAGCTAACGGCACCAACATCAAATCAAGGTACTCGAGTCGAACAATTACTAGTTAAAGAAGGGGATGTGGTTCGAGGTGGACAGGCTATTGCGGTGATGGAAAATCGCGACCGTCTTTTAGCATCAATGAGAGAAGCAGAAAAAAAAGTCGCGGTCGCAAAAGCACAATTAGCACAGGTTAGAGCAGGTGCCAAGCAAGGGGAACTAACGGCACGAGGTGCAGAAATTAATCGCTTGCAAGCAGAACTAGCAGGAGATATTAAAACACAGCAAGCAACAATTGCACGACTTGAAGCCCAATTAAAAGGAGATGAAGTAACACAACAAGCAACAATAAACCGTTTAGAGGCAGAACTTGCTGGACAAAGACAATCTTTAAAAGCAACAGTTGCGCGTATCGGAGCTGAAAGACGCAATGCTACTGCTGATGTGCAGCGCTATGAAAGTTTATATAAAGAAGGTGTTATATCGAGTCAAGAAGTAGATAGACGCAGGTTAAGTGCAGAAACGTCAACTCAACAACTAGTTGAAAGCCAAGCAACTCTAACTCGTACAATTGCAACATTAGAACAACAAATAAAAGAAGCAAGAGCAACGCTTGATAAGACACGAGCAACACAGCAACAACAAATTAACGAAGCAAGAGCGACTCGCGATAAGACCATAGCAAGTACACAGCAGCAAATTAACGAAGCAAAAGGTACTCTGGCACAGACTGCAGAAGTACGTCCAACTGATGTAACTTTTGCTCAAGCTGAAATTGAAAGTGCGGTGGCAACCGTTGAACGTATTCGTGCCGAACTTGCTTTAGCTTATATTCGGGCGCCAAAAAACGGCAGGATATTAAAGATAAATACGCGCGCTGGTGAAACTGTGGGAAATGAGGGAGTAGTAGACTTTGGCGAAACTAATCAAATGTACGCAGTTGCTGAAGTTTATCAAAGCGACATTGCCAAAATACGCAGAGGACAAAAAGTTCAAGTTAGTAGCGACTCGTTAACCCAAAAGTTACAAGGTACTGTTGACTGGATAGGATATCAAGTTCAGAGGCAAAACATTATTAATAGTGACCCATCAAGTAATATCGACTCTCGCATTATTGAAGTACATGTAAAACTTGATGATGTGTCTAGCTTACAAGCCGCAAGGTTTACAAATTTGCAAGTACAAACAGTAATCCAATTGTAACACGGATAAGACTGATTTCACTGATTTCACGGAAATTGACAATTTTCTAAAATCCAAAATCCAAAATCCAAAATCCAAAATCCAAAATCTAAAATCTAAAATCTAAAATCTAAAATGTTTCAATTACAGCGTCGCACTCCACTGGGTTGGTTACAGCTAACTCATGAAAAAGGTCGGTTTCTTGTCGCACTAGCAGGTATTGCTTTTGCCGATGTACTTATGTTTATGCAGCTTGGGTTTCAGTCAGCGTTATTTGAAAGTAATACTCGGTTGCACCGTAGTATGCAGGGTGATATTTTTTTGATTAGTCCCCAAGCACGCAATTTAGCAAACATGTCAACGTTTACGCGCAGGCGCCTTTTTCAAGCGATGGATGTACCTGGGGTAAAATCAGCAGAACCATTGTATGTAAACTTCTTAGACTGGAAAAATCCTCAGACCGGGAAAAAGGCAACGGTACTTGTAGCAGGTTTTAAGCCAGATAAATCAGCTTTTGATTTACCAGAAATTAATAGTCAAATTAATAAAGTTAAGTTACCTGATGTCGTTTTATTTGACCGCGCAGGACGTGGAGACTATGCGTCCATGATAAGTCAAGTAGATTCTGGTAAATCTGTGAGCGGGGAAATAGATCGACGTACAGTCCAAGTTAGTGGATTATTCAAAGTTGGCGCCTCATTTATTGCTGATACAACTTTAATAACTAGCGACCAAAACTTTTTGAGATTATTTCCACGTCGTGACGCTGGTAGTATAAGTGTGGGACTGTTACAGTTGCAACCAGGTACAGACCCTGTTTTAATTGCCAACCAACTGCGTTCTTACTTAGGTAATGATGTTCGAGTTCTTACAAAAGAAGAATTTCTGGCATTTGAAATAAAATACTGGCAAGAAAACACCGCTATTGGTTTTATATTTAGTCTCGGTGTCGGAATGGGTTTTATAGTCGGTGTAATTATCGTCTATCAAGTTCTTTCTACAGACGTGAATGCCCATATGAAAGAATATGCTACTTTCAAAGCAATGGGATACCGCAATTCATACCTATTAGGCATAGTATTTGAAGAAGCTATTATTATGGCTATACTAGGGTTTTTACCTGGTGTTACTGTATCATTTGGTCTGTACGCAATGACTCGCAATGCTACTAATTTACCTGTAATCATGACTTTAGCGCGCGCGATTCAAGTGCAAATTATGACAATTATTATGTGTATGATTTCTGGCGCAGTTGCTACACGGAAAGTTCAATCTGCTGACCCAGCGGATATGTTTTAAAGGGGAAATATGGAATCTGTAATTTCTGTTCAAAATCTTGACCATTTTTTTGGTAAAGGTCAACTCCGTAAGCAGGTTTTATATGATATCACTCTAGAAATTATGCGGGGTGATATTATTATCATGACTGGCCCTTCTGGTTCGGGGAAAACTACACTATTGACTTTAGTTGGTGGATTACGTTCGGCACAGTCTGGTAGTTTACGTGTTCTAGGTTCGGAATTAGTTGGCGCCAGTGCAGGACAACTTACGCAGGCACGTCGTAATCACGGTTATATTTTTCAGGCACATAATTTACATGGAAGTTTAACAGCACTACAAAACGTGCGAATGGGTTTGGAGGTTCATAAAGGTATTTCACCTAAAGAAATGAATCAACGCGCGGCTATGATGTTGGAACAAGTAGGACTAGGACATCGTGCTTCTTATTACCCAGATGATTTATCGGGAGGTCAAAAACAACGGGTAGCAATTGCTCGCGCGCTAGTTGGTCATCCAAAAATCGTTCTAGCAGATGAACCGACTGCTGCACTCGATAGTAAATCTGGTCGCGATGTCGTTGATTTGATGCAAACCCTTGCAAAAGAACAGGGGTGTACAATTTTACTTGTAACCCACGATAACCGCATTTTGGATATTGCCGACCGAATTGTGCATATGGAAGATGGAAAACTCGCAATTGATGAGCAATTGGCAGCAGCAAAGTAAAATACGTCTGTATATTAAGCTTTATCTGAATTAATACGTAATATTTGTAAAAATTAAAACTTTTGGAAACCTTGCATTTATACAGGTTTTGCACATAATATTATGAACGGTTTAATTTATAACAAATTCAACCGAGTACAAACATATGCTTGTGGGAACTCTTAGGACTGATTTAGTCTCTACAGCCGTAGAGACGATATGAAGTTGTGTAAATCTATGATTACGATAGACTCTATTAATAATTTAAGTTACAAGCTTAATGCTTCCATTGCTGGATTCAAAAATATGCTTCCAGTTGCGAGCGTAGCGTTGGCAGTAGTAATGCCAATAGCTTTGTCTTCACCTGCAAAAGCCTTACAAGTACAAATGACTCCAAAATCCCCGCGATTAGGAGATACAATTTCGGTAGTTGTAAGCTTGGATAATCCAGCCAGTGGTAGTAATGTGACTGTTAGTAGCGGCACTGAAACGTATACAGCATATGAGATTGCACCAAATAAATATCGCGCATTTATTCCCACTACCCCTTTGGAAAAGCCAGGTAGTCGCACAGTAAGAGTAAGCGGTGGTGCAGAGAATAAAAACCTAACATTTCAAGTAGGCGCCCGTAAATTTCCAGTACAGCGAATTAATTTGCCACCAGGTAAAGCTGGAGTTAAGGCAACCGAACTGGAACTTCGACGTGCGCGTGAATTTCGCGAAGTACGTACTCCTGAAAAGTTTTGGAAAGGTGCTTTTATACGACCGAACCAAGGAAGAATGAGTACGCAATATGGCGTTCGACGATACTATAATGGAGTGTTTGCGAATGATTATTATCATCGTGGACTCGATTTTGCAGGCGCCTCTGGTTCAACTGTCACAGCTCCAGCAGCAGGACGTATTGTACTAGTAGGAACTGTCGCGCAAGGCTTTAAAGTTCATGGCAATGTGGTTGGTGTTGACCACGGGCAAGGGGTAGCAAGTATTTTCATGCACCTCAGACAAATTTCAGTTAAAGAAGGTGATTTTGTACAGCCCGGTCAAAAAATTGGTACTGTAGGCTCTACAGGTGCCTCTACAGGTCCTCATTTACACTGGGGTTTATACGTTAATGGCAAAAGTATCGACCCGATGCCCTGGCTAAATGGAACTGCTGAAAAGTGAGTTATAAAATAAATTATGAAGTAATAATGTACGTAGATGCATATTTGCTACATGATTTATGTGTAAACTGTTTACAATTGAGTTTTAGTAAGCAATTATAGATTCGATTGATACCGTCCCTACCTAAACTTGGGTGGCTTAAAAAAGATGAGTAGTATGAGTATAGGAAAAATTGTAGAACAAGCTCTCCAAGATGGTTATTTGACACCAGCAATGGAAGCTGAAGTTGGGCGAATCTGCGACCATGCCTCAGAGTTGTCGATTGAGGAGTATATGGCGTTAGACCGCTTAATGGGGTCACTATTAACAGGTGAGGTAGTGGCGGTACCTCGCAAACAGTTTATTAACGTCATGGAAGATTTGGTTCTGACTGAAGCGGTTGCGCGCGTTGCCGAAATTGAAGCAACTTCTGAGGGGTCTTTAGATGTTGGGGACATAGCTGCTTATGCACTCAACCGTCTTCCACCGCTTTATGCCACAACTGAGGAAGGCGCCAGTTGGCAACGTGCGCGTGCGAAAACAGAGCTGCAAGAGTTAATAAGTCAGCAAGTTGGCGAAGCAATTGCTCGTAACCTAGACCGACCCAATGATGATAAAACTGTGTTGGCTGGTAAAAACACTGGTAATGAGGTATTACGTCAAGTTAGTACCTTGCTCCAAGCTTACGCTCCCAACTTTGAGCAAAAAACACAGTCTTAGTGGCGTACTTCAACGACTGTTCCAATTTTGATTTGGTCGTAAAGCATACGAACATCGGGGTTACGCATTCTAAGACAACCGTGAGATACTGGGTTGCCTACTAACGTATCGTCTGGTGTTCCATGAAACCCAACTTCGCCTTCTTTTCCTGATAAAAAGCCAATCCATCTATCTCCGAGAGGACTATCTGCTCCTGCGGAAAAAACTTTTCCAGTAATTGGATGGCGCCAAACTGGATCATGCTGTTTGTGGATAACTTGAAATATACCCGTTGGTGTTTCCCAACCTTTCTTACCAATACCAGTGGGATAACTGGCGATAACCTCACCTCTTTGATAAACATAAACTCTTCGATTGCTTAAATCTACAACCAAGCGTGGTTCATTAAATGCTTGTTGAGATTCTTGGCTATCTAATTTTGTATCCAAACCCAAAGGTGATGTAGCTCTTGCTGAATCTCCTGTTGCATTAATTTGACTTTGCTTGAGAAAGCTTGTAAATCTGTCTATAATTGAAGGCTCATTTTGAGCAGGTGATACAGGCTTCTTAGGCTCATGTGCCATTGGCATCATCAAAGGACTTGAGTTAGAAATGTGCCAATGTACTGCAAGTGACAGTAATGCAGTGCCAAAGCATAGCAGCATGACTATACGTGCGATAGATTCATTCTTTACCATTGAAGAAGCTCACTTTCAAACTATATATATATTAAATACAATAAGCGATGCTTATTTTTCAAGACTAACTAGCTTAGTGCGCTTGTTGTGCCTCAAACTGGCATCATCATAAGAATTTTATAATCTTTTTTTGATTTCCTTATAAATATTTCAATTGTAAAGGGCACACTAGGACTGTGGGGATAAACTGGGGCGCCACGTTAACTGATTCTGGATTAATAAAGTTTAAAAAAATTAAAACATTAAGTAAAAACATAAACTCCTAGGAACTTAGTTAACGTAGCAAACAATCATACTTTGGTGTGGGTAGGAGAAAAAATATGCTTAAAAAACTATTGTTAGCAATTACGATTACATTTTCGCTTAACGTGTGTTTAGAAGTTCGACAACAAGAACAAAGCAACACGAATACAAGTTTTCAAGGTCATATGCAGCCAAAGCAAGCAGTTTTGGTGTCAGTACCAAATAAATAAGTTAGGAGGTGCTGCGGTAGGGTGCGTGACGCTACCAACAATTTTTAAACGAAGCGGAGTTACTAGTGGCGTCACGCACAGGAGCGAGTTAAGAGGCGCGGAGTTAGAGGTACTGTAGGTTGGGTAGAGGCGCCCATGAACCCAACATAAACCAACAATAACGCTGAGTAACACTGCTCGGCATAACTTCGTTCGCACGTTTTTAAGTTATAACTATTGCATTAGACTAAGTAACACTTCAGTAACAGATAGGTTTAGCTCGCGCGTTGGCAAGCTATTGTAATTAAAGCTAGATAACCAAAAAGTTATCTTTTACAATAAAGGAATTTATCTAAATTTATATACATCGGTGTTACAGTCTAAAATCCGTCACTATCCCTAGGAACAACTGACTGATTAGGATGTCTAATAGATAGGGATGTTAAAAAGCCAGTACGATCTATGAGTCAATCGATTACTGTATCCTGGTCACAAATCGATACCAGGCTTCCGGAACAAAAGGAAGTGCAAGCTGACAAACTCTCAAACCACGATTTGATATTGCGCTGTCAAGAAGGACTGCGCCCAGAACGCGCTGCGTTTGCAGAACTAATGCGCCGCTATCAATCTCAGGTTGAGAGAGTTTTATACCACCTAGCTCCTGACTGGGCAGATAGAGCTGATTTGGCTCAAGAAGTCTGGATAAGAGTTTTTCGCAATATCAGCAAACTGCAAGAACCCGCCAAATTCCGGGGCTGGTTAAGCCGTATTGCCACCAACTTGTTTTATGACGAGTTACGTAAGCGCAAACGGGTTGTTAGTCCGCTGTCGCTTGATGCTCCCCGCTCGGTAGACGACGGCGAAATGGATTGGGAAATTGCTGGTGATACGCCAGGACCGGAAGAAGAATTAACCACTCGCGAATTTTACGAACAATTACGCGACGCTATCGCTGACCTGCCCGAAGTATTTAGAACTACAATTGTTCTTAGAGAAATTGAAGGCATGGCTTACGAAGAAATTGCCGAGATTACAGGTGTATCTTTAGGTACAGTCAAGTCTCGGATTGCGCGCGCTCGTACAAGGCTGCAATCGCAGTTGCAAAGCTATCTTGATGCATAAGCAGTGATAGCAAAGCAATTATCATTCGAGAGCAGGATTGTATAATAAATTTGAAATAGTTAATGATTATTCGAGTGCTTCTGCCGAAAGAAACAGTCAGAATTTCTCACCTTTGTCCGACTTGTTTACCCGTGTTTGAATTGGTAATAGTGTTAATATGAATACTAATTCGCAATTTAATGACCGTTCCCAATCGCAGACCAAAAAAAGTCTGTTTGAACGGGATGTAAACCATACCAATGATTTTACGGGTGCTATGGATATGGTGAAGCGCGACCGCTTCGAGTTAATAAGTGCATACCTCGATGGTGAGGTGACAGCAGCTGAACGGAAACAAGTGGAAGAGTGGCTGGTAAATGACCAGTCAGCTAAAACACTTTATAATCGACTGTTGAAATTACGGCAATCTTTGCGAACTCTACCTATTCCTGAGTCGCAACAGCCAATTGAAGAAACAGTCGAGAGAGTTTTAGGCAAACTACAACGTCGGCGTGTAAGATTAGCAGGACTGTTTGGAGGGGCTGCAATTGCAGCGTGCGCTTTTGGTGCCTTATCAGGGATATTCTCTGGCGATTCCAAAGTGATTCAATTTGCATCACAGCCTGTGTCGCAACCCGTTGCGACAAAATCCAATGCTTCGTCTAAAACGCTGATGGTTGCTCTTAACCAGCCAGTATTTCCGATTCCTAAAACAGAAGTGGCACCAGTAAATCCAGTTGGAAGGCAGCGTCAAACCGCCAACGAAAACGGATTATATTAAAAGCTTACAATTAAAGTTGTAACAGTAAGTACTAAACGTGCTTGGAATGTCCACTCCACAAACCATCATCCTGTATAGCGCCCCCCAATTGGTGAACAAGGCTTTCTTCCATGAGATAAGCCCAAACTTGACCGATACGTTGGGGGCGCCCAGGAGAGGTTTTTGTGTGGTCTTGACTGAAAATATTAATGTATTGACGATTATAAAGATTTTCTGAACTATGTCGAGAGGGGTGATAGTCCTCAAGTTCATCAAGTTCAGCCAAAATCTCAGAGTCGGCAAAAGAAAGCATATAACCCCATACAGGACTACTTCCTTGTGTCATTGCTGGATAGCCTTGAGGAAGGGCATATAGTTTACCCATAGCAAAAGCGGGCTGGGAATCAATAACCCTGTCCGCACAATATTTTATATAATTTTCCTCGCCTGGTTTAAGAGTGCCATAAACAAACACCTTAATCACAATTAACCCTCCAAAATTTTATAGCACCAAAGCATTATAAGCCACATCTTATTGTAAAATTTCTTGTAAAATTTCTTGTGGAACGGGCAAGGATGCCCGTTTTGGGGAAAAGCTAAAGGTTAAACGATAAAAATTATATTATTAAATGAAACTTTAAATGTCCACCAATGGTGGAATTTTTATAAACAACAAATCATAAATCTAATATATTAGTATCATTGATGACACAAAAACTTTAAATACAGTATTTTTATTGAGTAAAATACGAATTTTTATTTTTAGCAAAAGTATATATTTTAACTGAAAAATATTAGTACATCAGTTGCCGCACAAGTGCCAGTTGGATATTTGTCACAAACGATTAGTATTTTTAATCTTACGCAAGATTAAGGTAATCTTGTTATCCTAAAAATTTCTATGTAATTTTGCGGTTAACATAAATAATTATCTATGATAAGGTAATCTTTTAAATAAGCAGGACGGCAGAAATTTTTAACAGCTATATAATCATCCTTACAAAATAGCAAAAAATCATTTCAAGAAGGAGAAAACAATGAAAATAGCCTTCGCCACAACTGATAAAATCAACATTAACTCAGACTTTGGCAGTGCAGAAAAGTTTGATGTATATGAAATATCAAAATCTGGGTATAATTTTTTAGATACTATTTGCGTTGAAAAACAACCTGAAACAACCCAATATAGTTATAAGAATAAAGATACTATATTAAAAGTAAACAAAGGTGAGAACGATAGCGATATAGCGGCAGTAATTAATGCGCTTAATGACTGCACAATAATTTATACCACTTCAATTGGAGCTGTTCCTGCTGCCAAGCTAATCAAAAACGGTATTACACCAATGACACCAGAATTAGACAAAGAAGAAATTATTGGTATCCTTGATAGATTATTAATAGCAATAAAAGGAAATCCTGCTCCTTGGTTACGTAAGGTTTTGCAAAAAAATAATCAAAGTGCTGAAGAATAGCACGTATAAATAGGTGAGACAGCACCTTCACTCAGAGCGCAATAATCTTCTTAGGCAAGAGTAGAAATACTCAAAAGTGGCATACTATATGGTTCTGCTGCCAATACAAATGAAATAGTATGTCACAATAACAAAGCAGAAACTAAGATTAATAAGATTAACGCATTAGGAGTACTAGCAGTGGAGTCTCGATACAACCCAGCAGACATTGAGGAAAAATGGCAAAATACATGGACTGAACTTGGCTTAGACAAGACTGTAACCGATAGCGATAAGCCAAAATTCTATGCGCTGTCTATGTTCCCGTATCCTTCGGGTAGCCTGCACATGGGTCACGTCCGCAACTACACCATAACCGACGCTATCGCGCGCCTCAAAAGAATGCAAGGGTATCGAGTGCTGCATCCGATGGGTTGGGACGCTTTTGGTTTGCCTGCGGAAAATGCTGCTATTGACAGGGGTGTACCTCCAGCAAAGTGGACTTATCAAAACATAGACCAGATGCGGCAACAGTTGAAGCGTCTTGGTTATTCGATTGACTGGAACTGTGAAGTTGCAACGTGTTCGCCTGATTATTATAAATGGACACAATGGATTTTCTTACAGTTTTTTAATGCTGGGTTAGCGTATCAAAAAGAAGCTGCTGTAAATTGGGACCCCGTAGACCAAACGGTAATAGCAAACGAACAAGTTATTGATGGACGTTCGTGGCGTAGCGGCGCCATTGTTGAGCGAAAATTGTTGCGGCAATGGTTTTTGAAGATTACCGACTATGCTGAGGAATTATTAAACGACCTTGATAAGTTGCCGGGATGGCCTGAGCGAGTTAAATTAATGCAGGCTAATTGGATAGGCAAATCAACAGGCGCCTATTTGGAGTTCCCTATTGTAGGAATAGATGAAAAAATAGCTGTATATACAACTCGTCCCGATACAGTATATGGAGTTAGCTATGTAGTATTGGCGCCGGAACATCCATTAACAGAAAAAGTTACTACCTCAGAACAAAAGGCCGCAGTTGAGGCATTTGTCCAGGAAGTTACCAACCAAAGCGAGTTGGAACGTACTGCTGAAGATAAACCTAAACGCGGTATATCTACAGGTAGTAAGGCAATAAATCCATTTACAGGTGAAGAAATTCCAATTTGGATTGCCGATTATGTATTGTATGAGTACGGTACTGGCGCCGTGATGGGTGTACCCGCACATGATGCGCGCGATTTTAAATTTGCTAAAGACCAAAATTTGGCAATTAAAGTTGTAATTGTTGAAGGGGAGACAGTTCGTATGCCTGTTCCACAAGAGGAGTTAAAAGCTGCTTATACTGAAGCTGGTGTGTTGGTAAATTCACAGCAATTTGATGGTATGGCTTCGGGTGATGCAAAGAAAGCTGTAGTTGAGTATGCTGAAAAACAAGGTTATGGTAAAGCGCGTATTCAATACCGTTTACGTGACTGGTTGATTTCACGTCAGCGTTATTGGGGCGCCCCTATACCTATTATTCATTGCCCCAACTGCGGCGCCGTTCCAGTTCCCGATGCTGATTTGCCTGTTAAATTACCTGATAATGTTGAGTTAACAGGACGAGGTGGTTCGCCATTAGCTTCTTTGGAAAGTTGGAAAAATGTACCTTGTCCAAGTTGCGGTACTAAAGCACAACGAGAAACCGATACGATGGATACTTTTATTGATTCATCGTGGTATTTCTTACGGTTTACCGATGCTAGAAACGAGGACAAAATATTTGAGCCTGGTAGAGTCAATGACTTTATGCCCGTTGACCAATATGTAGGTGGCATCGAACATGCAATTTTACACTTGTTGTACTCGCGGTTCTTTACTAAAGTATTGCGCGATAGAGGTTTATTGAACTTTGACGAACCTTTCCAACGGTTGTTAACACAAGGAATGGTACAAGGTTTAACTTATATGAACCCCAACAAATCAGATAAAGATAAGTGGGTTCCTACCAGTTTAGTAAATGCAGAAGACCCTCGCGACCCTAAAACAGGTGAACCTTTACAGCTTGTTTACGCTACCATGTCTAAATCGAAAGGTAACGGTGTGGCGCCAGAAGATGTGATAGCCAAATATGGTATAGACACAGCGCGCATGTTTATATTGTTCAAAGCACCACCAGAAAAAGATTTGGAGTGGGATGAAGCGGATGTTGAAGGACAATTTCGTTTCTTGAATAGAGTATGGCGCCTTGTCACAGAGTTTATAGCTACTGGTAACGTTAACAAAACAAGTAAGAACGAATTAACCAAACCTGAGAAAGATTTACGTCGGGCAATTCATATTGCTATCAAGGAAATTACGGAGGATATCGAAGGAGGATATCAATTTAATACCGCAATTTCTGAGTTAATGAAGTTGAGTAATGCTCTTGCTGATGCGACTTGTAAAGATTCGCCCGTATATGCTGAAGGTATAAATACTTTAATAGTGTTACTGGCGCCGTTTGCACCTCACATTGCTGATGAGTTATGGCATCAGTTAGATAATACTGAATCAGTACATACTCATGAATGGTTGAAATTTGATTTAGACGCTTTAGCTGTAGATGAAATTACCTTAGTAATTCAAATCAACGGCAAAAAACGCGGTGACTTACAGGCACCTGCGACTTTGGATAAAGCTGGTTTAGAACAATACGCGCGTGACTCTGAAGTAGCACAACGTCATATCGAAGGCAAGGAGATAAAAAAGGTAATTGTAGTACCTGGTAAATTAGTCAACTTCGTTGTTGGTTAATTAAATTTGTGAACCAATGGTTCACAAATTTTTTTCTTTACTACAGACGAGTAGGGTGCGTGAAAGCCATTACAATCTTCAATTTTTAGAAAAATTAAACTGCTTTCACGCACCACCCACGATGTCAGTGTTACAAATATTTTTGTTGAAACGTGGTATTTTGTGGTGCCACCCACGACGAATGTCGGTGCGTGACGCTACAACTTTTTTCGTCAAGCGTGGAATTTTTTCAAGGCGTCACACACCCTACCACCCACGATGTCGGTGCTACAAATATTTTTGTTGAAACGTGGTATTTTGTGGTGCCACCCACGACGAATGTCGGTGCGTGACGCTACAAGTTTTTTCGTCAAGCGTGGAATTTTTTCAAGGCGTCACACACCCTACCACGCGCCAATAATTAACTGCTTATTCCCGCGCGTTCAGGGTTGGATACATCAGTCAACCGATCCCAAACTAGATAATCTATTTCATTTTTAGCAACGTAATAGCTGTTATTTCCAACAGTCATACCAGTCTCACCAGTAATTACTTGGCGCTCTTCATCCATCAAGTCAACATACTTTGTACCGCTTCTAAAAATCTCCGAAAATCTAGTCCCTTCGATCCAAGTCCACGGTATAACTTACAAAGAATAAGAATGGAAACGCTACAGTGTAGACTTGGATACTGCCCGACGTTCACGTTTTACCGCTACTTGCTCGACAGTATCCTTGACCACCACTCCCCAGTTAGGTACATTGAAATAGTCGTGCCGTGACAAAACTCGGGCAATGTTCTTTGTGATTGTATTAAGTTTCGACCAACCGCTCCACACGTGTTTTCTCGGATTCACTCCAAGATAAGCGTTTGTGGATACGGGTAGTTTTTCAGATAGGTTCATTCCCCTTCTTGCTATGACCAAAGCAGCTGCAATATCAGAACTTAATCCATACATTCGAGCATATTTTACTAATCCAATAACCGAGGTATAAGCAGGATTCTTTTTATACAGGCTAATTCCCCGGTTAGAAAGTATTGATTCAAGTAATTGATACAACTTACTGTACGCAAAACTTGACAACATTCGCGCATACTTTCTCCCTTTCTCGCGTAGTGATTCTTTCTTCTTTGAAAAATCCAATTCCTCACAGACAACAGGACAAGCGTATTTGGTTGCTAGAGTTGCAAGTTGTAAACATGCATCAACTAGTTGCTGAGTATTAAAATTTTTACCTAACCCAGAAATTAAAGGAATAGTACCACATTCTATTAAGTTACCCTGATAATCAATATAAGCCCAACCAATCGAACTAGGATTAATATCTATTCCAATGGCACCATATTGAATTGGCTTACTCACTTTCTCAACGGGTGCTGGTGTAAATTGAACAGCTAAAACCCAACGATTATTTTTCCTGTAGAAATGCCAAGTTTTAGCACAATAGTCAGGGAGTCTGTTTGTATTCCTGTCAAAATTACCTATAACAGTATTAACGTACTTACCAAATTTAGGTTCTAAGCAATATGGTACGCGGAATGAAATTTTATTTCCATCATACTGACAAACTTGATTACCAAAACTTTCATCCTTTGAGCCAACAATATAAATCTCACTGCTTGAGACTTTAACCCGAACTGGCGCTACCTTCAAGCGGGTTATTTTTTTCTCAAGCTGATAAACATAACGCTTTTTATTGTGAATCTGAAACTTGAGAGCGTGCCAGTTGCTTCTACAATTACTTAAATCACAGGCTAAAGGTAGTTTGCATCCAGTTTTGGACTTATGCCAGTTTTTAAGAGCATAAAATTTCTGGCTGTCAGAGAGACGTTTCTCAGCATTTTTAATCCATGTCAGTGCTGATTTTAATTTCCCTTCTAATTGTTTAATATAATTTTTTCTACATTCAATAGCTGAATCTACTTTGCTTGAAGCAAGTGCTATTACTCCATTAACTTGTCTTTTATTTAATCCAAACTCCTGTTGTAACTGCGTATTTACTTTTGCTTTCACTTTCTCAAAGTTTTTTGATGACAAAATAATATCAACAGCTTTGATAGTTGCCTGCCTGAAAAGTAATGATAAGTCTGTAAGAAACATCTCAAATCTCGTGTTGCCAAGACTATTCATTTCTACCAATGGCGTTGGCAATGCTTTGACGTAAGTGATAGTAGACATTTAACAAACTATACAATAATCCTATAACTACTTAGACTAATCTTGATTATCCTTCGTGTCAATCGCTTTGCTCAAATTCTCTACCCTTCGGGATAACTTCATTAACGAGAAATACGTGCGGATTACAAAATTCAAAATTAAACAAGCGGCAAATTACAATTTCCCTAGGAGAGACATCAAAGTGGCGGCTTGGTGCCGCCACAAAGAGCGGTGCCACCAAATCTACATATTTGGTGTTCGCAAGTACCCCCCCTAAATTAAAAAATTAAAAATTACTATTCTTTAATTGACTTCCGTATAGGCGCGCAGAGAAGACTGTTATAATTTGCTTCTCAAGAGTGAAACGTATCTCTCCATGTCTTGCTATAATCTCGGAATCCACCCCTTAATTATAGGAATACCTAGGTAATTCGGCAACAGTTGTTAACCCTCATTTAATGGAGTTCCAGAAGGTAAAATCGTAATTTGCTGCATTTCGTCTTTGCTAAAACCTTTGAGGTGACTATGCAGTTCTTTAATTTCATACGCATTTAAAGTAGATGCTGCACCTGAAGCCTGTCCAGTGGTACCATAATTTAAATTAGGCTTGGGCTGTGCGTGTATATCTTGCTGAAATTCATCAGCTTGCTCATCTTTAGGTGTTCCTTGCTTTTCTTTCTGAGCCATTTTTTGTATGCCTTATTGAGATTCACTAGTACACCAATTAGGCTAAACCCGTCATTATCAAAATTACCCTACCTCTAGGCGTAAATTAAGTATGAATATTTATGATGTTGTAATAGTTGGCGCCGGGCCAGTTGGGTTAGCAACAGCACTCGGTTTACGGCAGCGCGGAATTGAAAATATTCTTGTCGTCGATCAAACTCGCGCGTTCCGGAGAGTGGGTCAGGTAGTAGACCTTTTGCCCAATGGCTTAAAAGCTGTTAAATATATTGATTCTAATGCTTATGAAGCAGTTAAAAAAATTTATTTTTCTTTACAAAAGCAACCTTCTAAACCTTCATCTGTATGGGTTTATAAAGATTTACAAGGAAATAATGTACATTCAACCTCTCTAAGTTTTGATTACTGGTTTGAAAAATATGGTGAAGGTCGAGTATCTGTTGCTTGGTATGATTTGCAAACAGCCTTAAGACAATTACTGCCTGAAAATATAGTAGTAATTAATAATCGCTGTATAGATATTCAGGAAGAGGATAATTGTGTACGAATAAACTGTGTATCTGATGCAACTGTAAATATTAACCCGTATGCTTATTGGGAAGAAGGAAATTTAGAGGCGCCATCTCAACAATTTAAAACACAATCTTTCCGAGCAAAGCTTGTAGTCGCAGCAGACGGAATAAATTCTACAGTGCGTAAAGTTATTTACAAAAATATTTCAGATTCAGCTTTGGGAGAACCAGAGTATTCAGGATTTGCAGCCGTATTTTGTAGTGAAATTACTGAGATATCAAATCAATTAAAAACACAAATAGAAGAAAAATACCTTAATGAAGGATTTATCTCAACAATTGGTAATCATGCAGTAACAGAACAACCAAGATTAATGTTATTTCGTAGAGACGACAGTATAGGTTATATTTTACACTCAGCCTTACCTTTAAAAGTATTAGAAAACAAATCTGGAACCTCACTAGTTGAAATAACTTCTCAAGAAGTAGAAAAAGTAGGCTTTCCTCTAGAACTCAAACAGCTAGTAAATCTATCACCTGCTGTTAAGATGCAACAACGTCCTTATTATATCCATCACGCAACAAACTCAACATGGAGTAAAGGACGAACTGTACTAGTAGGTGACGCAGCGCATGGAATGCCACCTTTCATGGCACAAGGCGCCAACCAAGGATTTGAAGATGCACTTGCAATTACAACCCAAATTACCAATATTGCTCAAAATAACAACTGGGATAACATACAAGCAATCACCCAATGCTTCCAGACATATGAAAAATATAGGCGCCCGTTCATGGAGTACATTCAACACGCCACACTAACACGCTTCCCCTTATCATCTGAAAAATTATCACAAGAATATAGCCAAAAAGTATACTCCCGTAACTTAGATTCTACTACTGGCGTTATGCTATGATTCACGCTCACATAGATTTGTGAACCAATGGTTCACAAATTAAAACTGGTGTCTTTTAAGTTCATAGCTACTATCAAGCAAAACAAATGACCTCTTGCTACCTATTTTCTGGGCGTTCGCTTATTTTTAGAGTCGAAGGGTAATTAAAGCCTAAATGTAAAAGGAAAAAGGCTATTTCTAAGTAAATCGTTAATAGTAAGTAAAATTTATGACCATCACAGAAACTATCATTTAAAATATCTAACTCAAAACGTTGAATTTTTGAGATTTGCCAGTGAGTGCAGTCTCTAGATTTAAATATTGACTCAATTTTACTATCACCGCTAATAAACAACTGATTTTTTTGTAAAACTTCAAACACGGTCAATTTTCCGGCACCGTTTGAACCTAGAAATAGATTAATTATGTCAACGTTAAGTTCAAAATTTACCAAACAGCGAAAATTATCAATATATATCCGTTTCAACATGAGATTTTTGCTCTGTCGAATTTTGTTGACCCTGCTATCGCTAATTCGCTATCATATAATAAACTTGCAACAATAAATATAATTTAGCTTAAAACATTAATTCTATGGTGCAAGCTGAAACTAAAGCATTAACGCTAGCAGAATTTTTACAATTACCCGAAACTAAACCCGCTAGCGAGTACTTGAACGGTCAAATTATCCAAAAGCCTATGCCTAGAGGAAAACATAGCAAATTACAGGGTCGCTTTGTTACGGTAATCAATGATATTGGCGAAAAACAAAAAATAGCTTTAGCGCTCCCAGAGTTACGGTGTACTTTTGGTGGACGTTCGATTGTGCCCGATGTTGCTATTTTTACCTGGAATCGCATTCCTTTAGATGAAGAGGGTGAAATTGCGAATGTTTTCTCTGCTCACCCAGACTGGACAATTGAAATTTTATCACCAGACCAAAGCCAAACAAAAGTCATAAATAATATATTGCACTGTCTCAAAGCAGGTTGCCAGATGGGGTGGTTAGTTGACCCAGATGAGAAATCTGTTATTGCTTATCCTCAGTCTCAACAACCTATTTTTTTGCAAGAACCAGATTTGTTACTTCCTACTCCTGATTTTCTAGCGAATTTAAAGTTAAGCGTTGGAGAGTTATTTAGCTGGTTGAAACCTGGTAATGTTTAAGTAAGGTGCGGTATTGTAAAGAGCTTTTAAAAGGTTAATTGTAGGTTGGGTTGAGGAGCAACAGCTAAAATATAAATGTTTGTGCTGGGTTTTCCTACCCTACGGGAGAACTACGTTTACGGAACACTACGTGAACGCAAAGCATCCACCCAACCTACAGTAATGAAATTGATATATTACGCAGCAAAGTTATAAATTGGTGTTTCAATTGTGCGAACTGGTTGTTCTGATTTGAATATAATTTGCTGCAAGCGTTCCACTGTATCTGGAGAAAAAAATTGCTCTCTAGTTTCGATATTAACCCGTGCAGGTACATTCTCAATTAGGAAGAACTTATCATCCATTTCTAAGGTGTAAGTTACTTCTTGCTCTACTAAAACCTCATTCCAATCATTTGTCATTGCTACTTCTCCTTTTTGTAAACTTATTTTTCCAAAGTTGGGGGTCTGGCTCATAAACAGTAATAATTTTAATCAATGGGCACCCTGAATAGCTACACTGAACATGAATTGCCCGATTTGTTAACGTTAAACCACTTATTAAACAGCTAAGTCCATATTTATTATTAGGGTAATCTTCAATAACTTGACTACTAGCTACTGTTTCCCTAATTTCATTTACACTTATACGACGTGCGACTGATTGGTCAACTGCGTGTTTGGATAACTCAAATTAATTGTTGGCAATTTTGCCACGAATTTTTTCAATAAGTGTTGTCATGGTATGATTATAAATCAATTCCTTTACACAATATGGCTATGTTTTTACGCTAATCGGTACACAACTGCCGTAAAATAATGAGTTATCCTCTACCGTGCATTTACCTGCCTGACGCCCATGTTTTGCGATTATTTGGTACAAATCCTGACTGCCCGTGTGTATGATGTAGCTCAAGAAACACCGCTTGATTTTGCTTCTAATCTCTCTGCGCGTCTAAACAATAAGCTAATGCTCAAGCGCGAGGATATGCAGTCAGTATTTTCCTTTAAGTTGCGTGGCGCCTATAATAAGATGGTAAACTTGCCACCTGATATGTTAGCGCAAGGTGTAATAGCTGCTTCTGCGGGAAACCATGCTCAAGGTGTGGCTCTCGGCGCCAGTAAGTTGGGAACGCGCGCTATTATCGTGATGCCAGAAACTACACCGGGGGTAAAAGTCAACGCAGTTAAAGCGCGTGGGGGTGAAGTTATTCTACATGGCAATACTTATGATGATGCTTATGCTTACGCGCGTCAGTTAGAAGCAGAAAAAGGCTTAACTTTTATTCATCCTTTTGATGACCCTGATGTAATTGCAGGACAGGGTACTATTGGGATGGAGATTTTACGGCAATATCAACAGCCAATACACGCGATATTTGTGGCTATTGGTGGAGGTGGTTTGATATCGGGGGTTGCTGCGTATATTAAACGGTTACGTCCAGAAATTAAGATTATTGGGGTGGAACCTGTTGATGCAGATGCAATGAACCAATCATTGAAAGCTGGAAAACGTGTACGGTTGTCACAAGTGGGATTATTTGCTGATGGTGTCGCAGTGCGAGAAGTTGGGGAAGAAACGTTTCGGTTATGTCAAGAATATGTAGATGACATTATATTAGTTAATACTGATGATACTTGTGCTGCAATTAAAGATGTATTTGAAGATACCCGCTCTATTGTTGAACCTGCGGGTGCTTTAGCTATAGCTGGTGCCAAAGCATATGTTGAACGCGAACAAATTCAAGGTCAAACCTTAATTGCTATAGCTTGCGGCGCCAATATGAACTTTGACCGTTTACGTTTTGTTGCCGAGCGCGCAGAATATGGTGAACAACGCGAAGCAATATTCGCAGTTACAATACCCGAACAACCAGGTAGTTTACATAAATTCTGCGAATGCATTGGTAAACGCAACCTGACAGAGTTTAATTATCGTATTGCTGATGAAAACGCTGCCCATATTTTTGTAGGGATGCAAATTCAAAAGCGTGCGGATAGAGCGAAGATGGTAGAGACTTTTGAAAATTGCGGTTTCCCTACTTTAGATTTAACCGATGATGAGTTTACAAAGCTCCATTTACGTCACATGGTTGGAGGACGCTCACCATTAGCACACAACGAGTTATTATACCGCTTTGAATTTCCTGAGCGTCCTGGCGCCTTAATGAAATTCGTTAGTTCGATGAGTCCTAACTGGAATATTAGCGTTTTTCACTACCGTAATAATGGGTCGGATTATGGAAAAATTGTCGTAGGGATACAAGTCCCACCCCAAGAAATGGAAGAGTGGCAAGCATTCTTAGACACCCTAGGTTATACATATTGGGATGAGAATGATAATCCCGCATATAAATTGTTCCTAGGGTAGGTTGGGTGGAGGCTTTGCGGAACCCAACATTATATACGGTAATAGATTGTAGCATCGGCTTGTAGCACATCTGTCTCAGATGTGCAGTCAAGTCAATCATTTCACCACAGAGACTATTAGGGCACAGAGAAAAGACCTAAGTATTAAGTAAGCCTAAATGAACACCTTAATTTTGGTATTCCGCTTTGCTGCAATCTGCTTTTAATAGTTTCTACAACCTCTATATAAGAAGAGGTTCTATCTGGAGGATCAAATGGAATATCTGTTTTCCATTAGATAGTACCGTTTTCTCAACTCTCCAATCATCTCGCCAATATTTTGAATCCTTAATAAACTCAGAGTCCAGTTTTCTGGGAGGCTCTACACCTAAAATAAAACAGTATGGTGCAATAGTATGTAATGTTTCCCGCAGTAGCGTTTCTGTTGGACGTATTTTCTTAGCTTTAACTTTTGTCTTATTAAGTAGTGGACTGTACTGCTCGATACGTTGTTGCTCTAGGGTATCAAGCTGTGATTCAGCTACTAATTCATAATATATAGTAAACAGCTTTTTCTTTTGGTTCTGTAATTGATGTAATCTGTGATGACCCTTACCAGCCCAACGTTCGCATAGGTTTTTTGCTTTTCCCACATACCAAACTAGAAATTTTTCGTCTATGACATAGTATATCGCTGAGTTTTGGGGAAGTAACTGCCTACTTTTTAAAACTACGCAGGGTAATTGCAGGATATGTTCGTCTGCATTCATATATATATTTGATGTTCGCTTAGATACTCACTTAAATGTAGTATTCCCAATTTCGCGCAATACTTTAACTTCCAATTAAAAAATACTCAAAATTTTTTTGTGGGGTGGACGCGCGCTGCAAATGTCCTAAGTTGGGAACGGCTTTGACCACCTATTTACCATTAAAGAAGTAGAAAAAGAAACAGGACTAGGGCTTGTTATCGCACGTCAAATAGTTGAAGAAACCCATGCTGGGAAGTTGAGTTGTAACTCAACCCTCGGCAAAGGAACCGAATTTATCATTGAAATTGCACTTTAAATAATGTAGGTTGGGTGGAGCGGAAGCGGAATGAGATGGTGGGCGATGCCCACCCTACAATCAGATAGTAATTCTGTTTATCAATTAAGATTTTGTCCAATTCCATGATTTTAAACGAAAATTCAAAGAAGCGCTTTTTGGCTTATTAGTAAGTTTCTCGAACTTTTCAAGCGAGGTAGATTTACCGTTAGGAAGCTTTATAATGTTTCGCGCTTCGACTGTTAAATATTTATCATTTTTGAACTGACAACGAAACGGCGCCACTCGAAAAGCATCTAAAGGAGCAAACCTTTTACCCAAGCGTTCTCCAACACATGTAATATCAGATGGTTTTTTCCCAGTTTCAAGTAAAGTCTGATTTATTTCTTTTTGAAGCTTTTTAGACTGGTTAACTAAAGGTAGTATTTCAGTAAAACTAAGCGAACCGCCTGCCAAAGCTGCTTGGCTTCCAAAACACCCTACAATTATTAGCGGAGTAATTACTGCTCCTAGTTTAATTGCGTTACGAGAGGTAAAATTAAGCATATTGTCAGAATATAAGCGTTTTGGACGATTGACGCTTAAATACTACATGCGGACTTCCTGATT
Organism: Calothrix sp. NIES-4105; assembly: GCF_002368415.1. Lineage (GTDB taxonomy): Bacteria > Cyanobacteriota > Cyanobacteriia > Cyanobacteriales > Nostocaceae > Dulcicalothrix. The sequence goes on along the minus strand of NZ_AP018290.1, from coordinate 11,015,087 downwards.
AATTAGATTTTTCATAAAAAATAGGCAACTCTATTAGTTGCCAATTTGTCGTATGTACCGCTATAAATAATAGAGGTGCTTTTTCACAGGCATCTATCTATCGACTGATATATCGAGTTCCTGTGGATGATTTTTATGATTTTCAGGCGCCGTGTCTGTGCTAAATGTAGTTAAACATACAAAGTTAGAGTAACCAATGACAGTCAATCAAAATGAAAAACGCCTTCTCATGTTTGTTACTTGCTGTGCTATGGCAGGATTAGTAGTAGGGGGTGTATCAGGTTTTACTAACAAACCCACGTGCAGCGACGATAATATTGGTAAATGTTTAACAGAAGATACATTATATAGAACGGTCAAGGGAATGACTACAGGGCTAGGTGGAGGAATAGGCGCCGCATTTGCCATCCACGTTGGCATGGATTATAAAGATTAACTAGATTCCTGTCTAATTTTGAAATTATTTTGTTTGATTTCAAACCCTGTAGAGACGTTACATGTAACGTCTCTACATTTTGATTCATATTAATCTATGTATTGCACGACATCTTGTGTCTCGAATCTAATTTTGGGTCTTTCTGCGCTTTTATCTTCAGCGGAACGATATCCTGCGGAACACACGACAACAGCAGCGTACCCTTGTGCTGGTAGTCCCAATACTTCATCGTATTTTGAGGGTAAAAATCCTTCCATTGGGGAGGTGTCAACACCCAATAATGCTGCGGTAGTCATAAATTGCCCTAAAGCGATGTAAACTTGTCGGGTTGACCACTCGTTTAAGTCTAGAGGATATGGAGGTTTTTCCATAAACCCTTTTACGACTCCAGCAAATTTTGCCAAGTTTTCTACGGGTACTTGCTGAACTTCTGCCATCCGTGCGACGTAACGGTCTACATATGCTGCGTCGATATCTTTTTTAATCGCAAATACTACTAGATGCGATGCGTCTACTACTTGTGCTTGCCCCCAAGAATGTGGTAGTAGTGAGGCGCGAATTTCTGGGTTATTAACTACGAAAAATTTCCAAGGCTGTAATCCAAACGATGATGGCGCCAATACGAGGCTTTGTTCTAATACTTTCCAGACATCCGACGGGATTTTTTTGTCAGCGTCGAATTTTTTGGTTGCGTAACGCCACTTAAGTTGCTCTAACACCGCAAGAGGCGCCGATACTGTGGTAATCATATACAAAAATCACTTTGAACTTCCTTTACCAACTATAACGATACAAGTAAGCGTTGCAAAAATTTACAATATTTTGGTTTGGGTTTGATTTTTATTTACTTGGTTGGCTGTGTTTCTAGGGGGAAAGTTACCTTGAATGTAGACCCTGCATTGACTTCGGATGTAACTTCTATTTTTCCTTGTAGTAATTTTACTAGCCTAGTTACAATTGCTAGCCCTAACCCTGTACTGTCGGGAAGGTAAGATTTATCTTCACGGTTGACACGAAAATATGGTTCAAATATATTTGCTTGGTCTTCTTTGCTTATTCCTATTCCAGTATCGGCAACCGTCAATGTCCATTTTTGATTGTCTAGTTGCTCACAGCTAATCTTAACGCTTCCAGATTCGGTGTAGCGAATCGCGTTGCTGACTAAATTGGTTATTATTTGCTGCAAATGTAATGAATCTGTAACAATTTCGGTAGGTGCCTTTTGACAATCGATAATTATCTCTAAGTTTTTAGCGCGCGCAATGGGTTCCATCATTGCTTGGACATTTTCAACAACCTCACACAGATTCGCGGGTAAAGATTTTAATTTCAGCTTTCCAGCATCAAAGCGCGAAATCTCTAGTACATTGTTAATAAGACGAAGAATTTGTCTGCCATTGTTCAATATATGCTCGATATGCCCTAAATTATGATACTTTTCTCTAATTTCGGGTGGTTGCTGCTGCACACGCAAAAATAAGTCTGAATACCCAATTATAGAAGTAAGTGGACTCTTTAACTCGTGGGCTAAAAATGAAACATTGTCTTGATTCGCACGCACTAAACGATTCAATTCTTCATTGTTTAATTTAAGTTGACTTTGCAACTGCTCAAGCTCCTGCAACCGCGCGCTAACGTAGCTTTTAAAACATTGAGCTATTGCTTCATCAATTACAGCATCAATTATTCGTATCGAACGAATTGCGCTAACAGTATTTTCACTTGATAAATATTTATCTAATGTGTCAAATATTACTGTTTTTAACAAATGATACTCTCTAGCAATCTCTGAGGGGTTAAATCCTTGCTCTGCTCTGAGAACACCGTGCTGTAAGCTAGCTTTGACAATCGTCTGAATATCATAGTCGTGAGACTCTACTAGTACATTTGACATTGCCCTGAGTACGTCAGGGAGATGATCAATTATCGCGCTTGAACGCAAATTCTCAGTAGTTGTAATCTGTCTGTCCTTACGAACTACCGCCAACCATTCGTTCGTAATTGCGTCAGTCTTTTCTAGCAGCAACTCACCAACATTCATTATCTATTCTTAAAAATTGTGAATAACATTATCTTTATTGCAATTATTTTAGCTGTGTAACTGTCTTTAGCAGGAAATAAAATATATTTTATCTATCTTAAGGAGTAATTATAAGGCTGTTTAACTAAGCTAATGTGAATGAATAGTTCTAAAGTGATAAACAATGCTAATCCCAAAGGAAGATAGATATACAGTAGTATTAATGTTAAAATTTATATGTCAGAGTAAGTCAGCCTAATTCGACAATAATCCTACTTCTAAGTATTAAGTATGTATAAGGTAAATTGTCGGAACGGAGGAACCATTTTTGGGGCGTACTTTTTTAGAGTGATGAGTTGAAAGTGCTGAGTGCTGAGTAATAGTTAACTCAGCACTCAGCAATCGGGACTTTTAACTTGAAAAGGGGGTATCTCTCAACCCTAGCCCGTCAGCTAACTTCGTAGGCATTGAGAGGAAACTGAATCATATTGCACTACATTATATTTTTGTTGCAATCTTAATCAGGTATCCTCGGCTGGTACTGCTCGGATTTTTTGTACCTACTTAAATCTGTTGAGGTTGCTCTGTGATATTCCAATTAAATTTAGCAGCAATTGCGGCGGTTGCTGGGCAAGCGGTATGGCGCCGTTCTAAACCCTTCATTTTACGCGATAGTTTTTTGCTGCCTTGTGTGGGGTTTTTGGGGGTAATTTTGCTATGGTGGCTGATTGCAATTTTAAATCCTCAACTGATGCCAACTCCAGCAGAGGCATTAGTTGCAAATCTTGATTATATAATGAATCCGTTTTTTGAACGGGGGCCCGGTAACTTGGGGATTGGTTGGTTACTAATAGCTAGTTTACGTCGCGTGTTAATTGGATTTGGCTTAGGCGCGTTAGTTGCTATTCCCGTCGGGTTTTTAGTTGGTATGTCCAAGCAAGCAATGATGGCACTTAACCCTGTCATTCAAATCTTTAAACCTGTATCACCTTTGGCTTGGTTACCAATTTCTCTGGCTATTTTCAATCTTGCAGACCCATCAGCGATTTTCGTAATTTTCATTACTTCGCTGTGGCCGACTATTATTAATACAGCGTTGGGAGTATCGAGTGTTCCCAAAGACTACCTTGATGTTGCGCGGGTGATAGAAATGCCGCGTTGGCGCCAAATCATCAAAATTATCTTACCTGCAAGTTTGCCTTACATTTTTACAGGTTTACGAATTAGCTTGGGAATAGCTTGGCTGGTAATTGTGGCAGTAGAAATGTTAACAGGTGGTGTCGGTATTGGGTTTTTTGTCTGGGACGAGTGGAGTCGTCTGAACTTAAATTCAGTTTTCTTGGCAGTGTTCGTAATTGGTTTAACTGGACTATTACTTGATTATGCTGTTGGCAAACTCCAAGAATTTGTTACCCATCGTAAATAGGTGTTTAAAACGATGAGTAATATAAATAATAATTGGACGCGGCGCCATTTTATCCAGGGTATAGGAGCAACGGCAGCAGGTAGCGTGCTGTCTTCCTGTGCTGTCAACGCAAACCGTGCGCCACGGAGTTTATCGAAGCAGGCATTAGAAATTGAGCAGGTAGTAAATCCAAAAACTTTAGAAAAACCTAATTTAACTATTGGTTACGTACCAGTAAACGACTGTGCCCCCTTTGCTGTCGCGTGGGAAAAAGGGTTTTTCCGCAAGTATGGATTGAATGTAACCCTTAATCGTGAAGCTAGCTGGGGGACATCGCGCGATGGAATTATTTTTGGACGCTTGGATGCTTCTCCTGTAGTATGCGGCGCCGTCACAAACGCTCGTACAGGTGCAGAAGGCGCTCGCCATGCTCCACTATCTGCTGCCATGACAATTCACCGTCATGGTAATGCCTTAACTATGAATAAGGCAATGTGGGAAGCTGGGTTGCGACCGTGGAAAGATTACAACGGAGATTTGGAAACCTTTGGACGCGATTTTCGTAATTACTTCGATAAATTACCTTCACAAAAGCGCGTTTGGGCGGTAGTTCTTAGTTCTGCAATATACGAATACTTTGTTCGCTATTTAGCAGCCGCAGCTGGAGTAGCGCCTGATGAGGAATTTCGGATTGTAATTATTCCTCCACCGCAGATGGTAGTGAATATGCGAATTGGGGCAATGCAGGGTTATATGGTGGCAGAACCGTGGAATACACGGGCAATAACTGGTAATGAAGGTATCGGTTTTACCTTTGCCCAAGGGCGCGAAATATGGCAAGGACACCCTGATCGGTTGCTTGCGGTAATGGAATCTTTCATCACCGAAAACCCTAAAACCTATCGGTCATTAGTTAAAGCAATGATTGAAGCTTGTCGGTATTGTGGCGACCCCAAAAACCATGAAGAAGTGGCCAAAATTATCTCTAATCGTTCCTTCACAGGCGCCAAACCAAAGTTGACTCGTCCGGGAATCGTCGGAGAATATAATTATGGCGGTTTTGATGGAAAGAAGCGATTAGTATCATCACCAGAAACAACAATATTCTTTGATTTGCCACCTTCTTTAGCGCGCATACCCAATGACCATTCAACATTTATGTGGCAGTCCGAAAGTTTATGGCTAATGACGCAAGCAACAAGGTGGGGACAAAATAAAGAGTTCCCTAAAGATGCTGAACAGCTAGCACGCAAAGCATGGCGAACAGACCTGTATCGTGAAATTGCAGCCGAGATGGGTATTCAGTCTCCAAAAGAGGATTATAAAATCGAGCTTGCTGATAATTTCATTGACAAAAAACCATTTGACCCCAGCGACCCTGTTGGTTATCTCAAGAGCTTTAAAATTCGTGCGAATGCTCCCAAATCCTTGTTTATGTCCTAGGATTGATCCTTGTTTCTTCTCTTCCTTTGTGCCCTTTGTGTCTTTGTGGTTCCTTGAAAAATAAACCACAAAGGCACGTAATTCGGAGGATTTTCCGCAGGGTAGGACACAAAGAGGAAATCAAATTCCTATTCATTGACCCATTCTTCGAGGTATAAAATGAAATCTACCATCACAAACACGAGTTACCAGGAGTCAAACTTGAATCGTCGTGAATTTTTGGAAGTTATTAATTTGCGTAAGTCGTATCGCAAACAAGATGGCAGTGAGTTTATAGTTTTAGATAATGTCAATCTTACGGTTGGCGAGAATGAATATATTTCTGTAATTGGGCATTCTGGATGTGGTAAATCTACGCTGCTTAAAATTGTGGCAGGTTTAGAAAAAGCTACTTCTGGAAAAGCGTTACTCGATGGCAAAGAAATTCGTAAACCCGGCGCCGAAAGAATGATGGTATTTCAACAATACTCATTATTACCTTGGTTAACAGTGCGGGAAAATATTCGTTTAGCAATCGATGAAGTATTAAAAGATGCTAATCGGGCAGAGAAAATCAGTATTGTTAATGAACATTTGGCAATGGTGAATTTAACTGCTGCTGCCGATAAGTACCCTGATGAATTATCTGGAGGGATGAAACAGCGTGTAGGTATTGCGCGCGCGTTGGCAATTCGTCCTAAAATGCTGTTAATGGATGAACCATTTGGTGCGTTAGATGCATTAACGAGGGGTAAATTGCAGCGTCAAGTTTTAGATATTTGGGAAAATCATAAACAAGCGGTAATGATGATTACTCATGATGTTGATGAAGCTATCTATATGTCAGACCGCATCGTTCTAATGACCAACGGGCCCTCAGCTAATATCGGCGAAATTCTAGATGTACCATTCTCGCATCCCAGAAATTTACCCGAAATGAGAAATTCAAAAGAGTATTACGAACTTCGTAACTACGCTCTCAATTTTCTTGAACGCAACTTTACCGCTGATGATTAGTTCAATCACAAAAATTAAAAAAATTCAAAATAATATAAAAAAGCCACTAACTTGAGGTGGTTTTTTTTGGCTTATATGCGACCATCTTATGAGAGATTCTCATCAATTTTATATTAGTAGGGGGTATAAGTGTGGAGAATTGGCAAGCATTGGTGAGCATTAGCACATTTATATGCGTTATTTTTTTAATCATGACTGAGTGGGTACACTTGACAATTGCAACTTTATTAGGTGCATTATTGCTTGTGTTTACCAATGTCCTGACTTTGGAAGACGCTGTTGGTTATATTGGTAACAGTCATGGCACTTTGGCGTTATTTTTTGGTGTAATGGTTCTAGTTCGGGCATTTGAGCCAACTAAAATTTTTGATTACTTAGCTACACAGCTAGTAATTTTAGCCAAAGGTGAAGGTAAACGATTGTTGCTGGGCATTGTAGCAATTACAACTCCAATTTGTGCGGTGTTACCGAATGCAACTACAGTTATGTTGCTGGCGCCTTTAATTCCCCCAATGGCACAAGAAGTAGGAGTAAATTTTGTACCGTTACTTTTATTACTAGTATTTGTTGCTAATAGTGCAGGATTATTAACAATTGTTGGCGACCCAGCTACATATATTGTTGGTGATGCAATAAATCTTAGTTTTGCCGATTATTTGGTTCGCTTAAGTTTAGGCGGAGCAATTGCTATTTTAACAGTTACCGCCACTTTACCATTTTTATTTCGTAAAATTTGGAATACAAAGCTTGATACTCTGCAAGAACTACCGCATCCTACAGTTAATCATCCGCGCGTTTTAGGGCTAGGAGGGTTGATAGTTGGTTTAGTTTTATTATTCTTTGTGATAGGTGAAGAATTACCTGTACCAGTTTCACCTGCTGCCGTCGCTCTTTTAGGTGCCGCTTTAGCAATGTTGCTTGCTCATAACAGCCGTATTGATACAGTGAATAATATTCTCCGTGATGTAGACTGGAGTACACTCATATTTTTTATGAGCATCTTTGTCTTGATTGGAGGATTAGAAAAAACAGGGGTAATTAGTAGCTTGTCTGGAGTACTTGCAACGATATTAGGAAAAAATGTAGCTTTAGGGTCAATCTTTTTAATCTTTTTTGTTGGATTATTATCGAGCGTTGTACCAAACATTCCGTTAGTGGTAGCGATGGTACCCTTACTTAAACAGTATATACTTACTATTGGATTGGCGCCTGCGGAAGTTCTCCAAGCAAATTTTGACGGGCAATTTCCCCCTGAAGTATTACCTTTGTTTTATGCAATGATGTTCGGCGCCACTCTAGGAGGTAATGGTACATTAGTAGGAGCATCATCAAATATAGTCGCAGCAGGTGTATCTGAACAACATGGGCGGCGTATTTCATTTAAAACGTTTTTACACTACGGTATACCTGTAATGGTGTTGCAATTAATTACTTCTGCTTTGTACGTGTTTTTTAGATTTTTGGTTTAGTCAATGTGATTAGTTTTAATTGATTGGTTTGCAACGGATAAAGCGGATGTAACGGATAAGTTATTTGCTACGAACAAAATATAATTATTTAAAACGATTATCCGTTACATCCGTTTATCATCCGTTGCCAATATTTATTGTATTTCTGAACCTTCTGGAGGAGCTTTGGGTAACACCGAGCGTTCCTCATCATCTGTTACCAAAGGTACACCTAGTTTTTTCCTTGCTGTTTCCTCAGCCATTTTCATATCCTTTTCACTAGTAAACTGGCTTTCATCGAGCAATTGCTTTTCATGTGCAGCTTGATCTCGACTTGGTGCGGCGCCGTTTTTCCATCTGTATCTAATATCCATAACGTCAAAAACAGATAAACTGCTGTCCACTCTCTACCGCTAAATGATAAAACGAAAACACGAGGTGGCACTCTTACCATAGGTTGAGGTGTCCCTATTTCTGTGCGCTAATATAACAAAGTAGCGATCGGCGCGCTCTGGGAAGAGAAGCTTATGAAAAAATTTATACCAGAAAAAATAACAGGAAAAAGAACGCGGCGCAATTTCTTAATTACAAGTATGGCTGTTGCTGGCTCTATTGTGGGAGCAGATACCTTACAATCCCGTAATATTTACAACGCTGCAAAAATACCTGCGTCCATGCCAGAGCGAGTGCTGGGACGGACGGGAGTAAAAGTTCCACTGCTGGGGTTGGGAGGTGCAAGTACAAAAACACCACTCGATAAACAAGATAGAGAAAGTGATGCTTTGGCAATTATTGAAAGAGCGCTTGAACTCGGCATTCGTTATTTTGATACTGCTGCTAGCTATGGAACGAATGAAATTTATTTGGGAAAAGTGCTGCCATCCCACCGTTCAAATGTATTTTTAGCCAGTAAGACTTATGAAAAAGACAGAGATAGTATGTGGCGCGAATTAGAGCGTTCTCTAAAGCGTCTTAATACAGACTATCTGGACTTGTGGCAGCTGCACAGTGTTGCTTTACCTGAACATGTCGAAAAAATCTTTAGTGCAAATGGCGGAATTAAAGCTTTAGAAGAGGCTAAAGAGCAGAAAATTGTTCGTTTTGTTGGTATTACCGGACATCACGAACCAGAGGTGATAGCTGAAGCAATGCGTCGTTATCCCTTCCACACAACGCTTATCCCGGTAAACGCAGTTGATAAACATCACGCGCGTCCATACTTATCCTCGGTTGTACCATTAGCTCAACAACAAAATGTGGGTGTAATAGCTATGAAAGTGCCTGCTTACGGGAAGTTATTTCAATCTGGTGGTTTAACTGGAATGCAACAAGCAATGGGTTATACTTTATCGCAGCCTGGTGTTCACTGCTGCATAATTTCAGCAGATGACGTGAAGCAATTAGAAGAAAATGTTAAAGTAGCTCGTGCTTTTGAGCAACTGAGTAATACTCAACTAGCAGCGATTGAAGAACGCACATCCAAAATTTGGCAGGATAGCACATTTTATCGCGCTTGGACTTGATATGGCAATATTTATTTTTACCACAGAGGCACAGAGAACGCAGAGGTTTTAGAGGACTTCAAAATCTCTCTGTGCCTCTGCGTCTCTGTGGTAATATTCTTAACTTAGAAAATAAGAGTAATGTTACTATTCATAAAGCTAAAGTTTGATAGTAACCGGAGAGCTATTTGTGCCAATTATTCAAAGTACAAGCATAATTGACGGAGAAAAAGTAGATATCTATATAGAGGTAGATACAATTCCCCCTTCTGATGACGATGAGGTGTTTCGAGATAGTGGAGAGAGAGTTGTCAGGGTAGCAAAAGATATATTTGGCAGGGGTTTGGATTTATCTCGCAGTTGCGCGCGAGAGGTAATACAAAGCATCAATAGAATGAGTGATGCTGTTAAACCGAATGAATTTGAGGTAAAACTGGCAATTAAGCTTGATTCTAAAGCGGGTGTACCAGTTTTGGTAAAATTAGGCGCCGAGGCACAAATGGAGGTAACAATGAAATGGACACTCAGAGAACCACCGAAGCAAGTTTAACTGGAGAACCCACGATTCAAATATTGCCATACACACTTATTGTTGGACAGCAACAATTAAAGCTGGCATTAGAATTGGCATATATTGCACCCCGTATAAGTGGAGTGTTACTTAGTGGACAGCGAGGTACTGGTAAATCTACGGCTGTACGCGCGTTTGCAAAAATGATGTCTGGGAAACTTCCTGTGACTCTCCCTATTAATGCTACGGAAGACCGTGTAGTGGGAGGTTGGCGAATTGATGAGTTGATGCGAAGTAAAGCAGAACCTCAACCAGGACTTTTGGAAGAAGCCAATAATAGTTTGCTCTATATAGATGAGGTTAATTTACTTGATGACCATATTGTTAATATTATTCTCGACGTTACCTCAACAAGAGTATTAGTAGTACAGCGAGAAGGGCAAAGTTACGAAAAACCCATTTCATTTACACTTGTGGGAACGATGAACCCAGAAGAGGGTGGGTTGCGACCGCAATTACTTGATAGATTTGGGTTAATGGTAAACGTGACTACCGAAAGTAATGAAGCTGAACGCACGATGATTTTGCAAACTGTATTGGAATTTGATGAAGCAGTATCTCAATTAAAAGTTGGCGAACAATCAGCTTATATAAATGATGCATTAAAAAAAGATAAGAAATACAAGGTTTTATTGGAAAAAGCAAAAGAAAACTTCTATAAAGTTAAAGTACCTATAGAAATTGCCAAAAACTGTGTGCGGTTAGCTGCAGAGTTTAAAGCAGAAGGAAATCGGGCTGACTATATTATTGCTTTAGCCGCGCGTGCTGATGCTGCACTCAAAGGCGCCAAACAAGTAAGAAATGACCATATAGCAGCAGTTGTGGAATTTGCGCTGCAACATCGGCGCCCAGAAGCACTGCAAAATAATCAAATGCCGTGGAGTGATGAAGATAAACAACGTGTAACCGAGATTTTAAGCGGTGAGTAACTTAGTAAACTCTTTTCAACTAAATTTTGACGATTTATTTACACAGTGTCTGGCTTGTGCTGCTATCACACCAGGATTGCAAAATGTTTTATTGTTTGATACATCACCTGAAACTTTACGTATATCAGGTTTAGTCATAGCTCAAATGTTAGAAGTTGTAACTGCTAACCCAGTGACTAAAGTAACTTTGAGTACTTTTGAAACAGAAGAAGATTTATGGGGAAGCTTAGGAATTAGTAATGAATCACAGGAATCTTCTTTTAATTGGAAGCCCGGTTTACTGGCAAATGACTCACAACTTAGGCTAGTAATAATTCCTGATTTAACAAAACTCAGTTTAGCGGCTGTGCGCGCGTGTGTTGTAATGATGGGGGCTTCGGTAGCACATTTGGAACGTCATGGACAGCAAACATGTTGGCGCCCAAATATTTATTGGTTAGCTGGATGTGCTAGCAGTGAGGTAGGGATGGTTTCTCCCCATTTATTAGATAGATTTGCGTTGCGCTTAAGTGGAATGATTATCAAACCACAAGACAGAATCAGCGAAATACTTAGCTTAATTGATAACGAGACAGGCGTCCTACAAATACAGCCTTTACCAAACGAGATTAAACAGACTCTTCAAAAAGCTTTGCAGCATCGTCCTGAAATTACAACCCAAGCTACAGCCAGGATACTTAATTACACTTCAAACTTAGAAGTTTACAGTCCACGTCGAGAAATTGCGTTAGCGCGGTTGTCTGTGGCATACGCACGACTTCAGGGTGTAGCCAAAATGAGTGAAGAACATGTAGATGCAGCAGCAAGGATGATTAACTTACAACCTATTACCAAGCGACAAAAACCTAAAATTACTTCTGTAAGCAGCTTAGAGCCGTTAGAAACCCAAAATATCAATTCTTCGGCACCTCAAACCTCAAATCCAAAACTTCAAATCAATACCCTTAAAGAAACTTTAGCCGTATACGAGTCAGACGAACCAGAAACTTTATCACCCACACCAATAATTACACAAAACTTAATAGACCCTTATCCAGAAGACAATGCACCAGTAGAACGAGAAGTAGCTTCATTACGTTTGCCTAGTCGTCACTTCCAAAATAAGTCAATAGCGCGGGGTGTAATTATCGGCGTAGAAAAAGCAACGAATCTTCAAGACATAGCTATAGTAAGAACTTTATTAGAAGCAGCAAAATTTCAACCTATTCGCCAAGCAGCATGGACGAACGGAAAGCTGATATTATCACCTACAGATTTATATTCCTATCGTCGGGCGCCAGTTGCAGAACAAATGTTAACGCTTGTACTCGACCATACTTGTCTACAAGATTATAAATGGCAAGATGAACTACTACCTTATTTAAGTTGGGCATATGTAGAACGCGCGAGTGTTTGTTTGGTTCAAGTAGGTGCCGCAAATGCACGAAACGAATTACAAGCCGAAAAGATAATCGCACAAAGTATATTAGTACCTAGTATAAATGCTGGTATCGAAGCAGAAGCAGGCATTGCAACACCTCTCGCTCACGGTTTAGATTTAGCTTTACAAACTTTACGTCATGCCCTACAACACGGACGCAGTATGATAAAGCAAGCTATGCTAGTGGTAATTACTGATGGACGGGGAAATATTCCGCTCGAAGCAAGTCGAACTAATCGGATTATACCCCCTGTCGGACGAAAAGGGGTTGAGGATGCGCTGCAAGTAGCCGAACGTATTCGCGGTTTGGATGGAGTTAAGGCAATACTGCTTAATCCCCAATCTAGGCAATATCCAGAAATACCTTTGGAACTAGCCAAAGCATTGGGTGCAAAAGTCGTTTTAATTCCAGAACAAGAAACATGGGAGTTAGAGTAGCGGTGAGTAGTTTAATTCAAAAAGTTACAACTAGCCAGAGCATGAAACGACGCGATATTTTTGCTGAAGGTAAATCAGCAGAAGAATTGCAAGTGCAAATCCCATTACCATTAGAGTATATAAATACACCGATAGAAGAATTAACAAAAGATAATCAAGTTTACAGTGATATAAATTTTTCTCCCAATCTTGATAAGAAGTTTAATAAAGAAGTAGCTATTTTATATATTGAATCAGAAGAAGGAGGATATCGCGTGCGCGCGCGGACTGCCGAGCAAAAACCACTCGATACAGAATTATGCTCACCTCCTAACTTATCTTTTAGCCAGCAATTAGAAGGTGATAATATACCAGAGAAACTACGGCAAATTTCTGGACTAATGCGAATGTTCTCTGAGACAAATTCTGTTGCCCGACAAATTCGCGCTTGGTTAATGAAATTACAACAAACGCTCCAAACTAAATTTCATCAAAAATTATCGTGTATTGTAATAAACGACCGTACTGACTCTGAAATTCCTTGGGAAATGCTCGAATTATCAGAAAACCATTATCTAGGAGCATCAGTTGTCACAGTTCGCTGGCAAGATATTGAAAATAATACATTTTGGGACGATACTAACAGCTTAATTAGCTTAGAATTTCAAGAAGAGCATTGTAGTGGAGAAATAGTTGCTTACACAAATACTACCGATTTTAAGAATGTTGAGCAAGAGATAACTACCCTCAATCAATTCAATAATAATTGTTTTCAAAGCATACATGATTTTTTAGGATACTTAGAACAAATGAATACAGAGATAAGTTTAATGTTTATTGCCAGTCACGGCTTTTTTGGCGATGATATTTCTCAAATGTATTTAGGAGAGAACGACACAAAACAACGAATATCATTACCACAACTTTATGATTATGATTTTGATTTATTTAAATCTTACCGTAGTATAGTATTTATGAATGCCTGCCATTCCGGGCGCCTGCGAAGGGATAAAAAACTAGATATAATAAATCATAACTACCGCATTGGCTTTGCAACATTTTTCTTGAAAAAAGGCGCCAGAGGAGTAATAGGAACTCTAGGTAAAGTCATAGACCAATACGCAGCAAAAGTTACCAGTAACTTTTTCGCTGAATATCAACGCAACCCCCACCTTCCCGTAGCAGCAATACTCCGCAACATAAGAGCAGAAGCAGCAACAAACTTCCGAGCAAATAAAACCGAAGAAAACAGGCGCCTGTTTATATTCACTTTTATGTACGTCTACTACGGCAACCCCATGACAGTCCTCCGGCTAAACTCATCAGGAAATTAGCTTTATGTTATGGGAATAAGCTTCTTTATCTTGTGGAATGGGCATCCTTGCCCGTTCTAAATTTATAGTGTTTACAAAGGATACAAATCTCACGATAAATAAAAAAGTAATTATCAAAGTATATAATAAATAATATTAGAGTATTTACAGTTCAATAATCTACCAAGGTTATCATATGACAGAAAAACTACAAATAGATGGATATGATGATTTTTTAAACTTTCTAAAAGAGCGTATTCGCAATGCTCAAGTTAGAGCTGTATTATCTGTAAACCGCGAACTAGTGTTACTTTACTGGCAAATAGGTAATGAGATTTTGACGCGACAGCAACAACAAGGATGGGGTGCAAAAGTAATCGAAAAACTTGCAACAGATTTACGAAAAACTTTTCCAGATATGAAAGGTTTTTCCGCACGGAACCTTAAGTACATGAGAGCTTTTGCCGAAGCATACCCAAACGAACAAATTGTGCAAGCACCTCTTGCACAAATTACTTGGTATCACAATATTGCTTTGATTGAAAAAGTGAAACTACCAGAACAGCGCTTATGGTATGCACAACAAACCATCCAATATGGCTGGAGTCGCAATATATTAGTTCATCAGATAGAAAGCGCATTATATCATCGCCAAGGCAAAGCTACTACTAACTTTGATAAAGCGCTACCTCAACCACAATCAGAATTAGCACAGCAGTTACTAAAAGACCCTTATAATTTTGATTTTCTCAATTTAGGTAAAGAAGCACAAGAACGTGAATTAGAACAAGCTTTAGTAAACCGTATTCGTGATTTCTTACTAGAACTAGGCACAGGTTTTGCCTTTGTTGGCAGTCAGTATCATTTAGAAGTTGGCGACCAAGACTTTTATATAGACTTACTATTTTATCATCTGCATCTACGCTGTTATGTGGTAATTGACCTGAAAGTCGAAGAATTTAAACCAGAATTTTCTGGTAAAATGAGTTTTTACGTTGCAGTTGTGGATGATTTACTGCGTCACCCAGATGATAAGCCTACAATTGGTATGATTTTGTGTAAAACTAAAAATAAGACAATAGCAGAATATGCGCTGCAAGCAATAAATCAACCAATTGGAGTTTCAACTTATCAGTCGAAGAATACTTTACCAGAACAATTACAAGGAAATTTTCCAACTATTGAGCAGTTAGAAGCAGAGTTGGATATGGTGACAATTGAAACGGAGGATGAAGATAATTAAATAGAAATGATTTTCTCTCCTTGCTTGGCGCCGATGATAAATTTAGTCTAAATATCGAAGCCATTTATAAATAAGCTTTACAGATATTGATAATTATTATATCTGAACTTAATTACGGCTAAACTCACCATAAAATTAGCATTATGTCAGACACCCACCAGCTACCATTATCCGTCCAACCAGTAATTAGCTACCCCCGCGAAGCACAGGTAGGTAAAACATACTTAATGACTATCGACTTAGAAACAAATGCTGGTGAGTGGGTGTACGAAAAAGAAGAATATTCGATTTACTGCATGTTGGATGTAAGCGTTCAGGAGGCGCCACTATTCAGCATTAAAACAGTTGGAGAACCAGCAATAATTTTACATCGCTTTGGTGGAACATATGGTGCAGCCAAGTTTTTGCTAACAGCAGCATCCGAAGAAATGGAAGGAGAAATTAAAATAACCCTAATTAATGAATGGGGGGCACCTATTCGAGTAATAATTTTATATGCAGTAAGGGTTGTGCAAGAAGTAGACCGTGTATCACAAATTATCGGAGAGTACGAACAGGAAGTAGTTTCCACAAAATCCTTAGAACAAGAGTTTCAGGAGACTTTGTTAACTGTAGCAAGCGAAGAAAAAGAATTTACAGAACCAGAGGAAGTATTAGCACCAAATATATCTGTAGAATTACGAAATTTACCCGGTGATCCAAGTTTAAACCTAGCGATAACCCGTTTACTAGTTTGCGCTGGCACCAACAATTTCGCTATTTGGGTGGTGCGCGCTCCTTATTCCAGCGGGCACGTTATGCACGATTGCGTTTGGACACCCAACCTGACACAAGTATGGCAGGAATGGCAACAATTTTTTGCAGGGCATAGCAACCTTGATGTATCTCCTGCCAACGATGACATAATCTCAACTAACGACCCGTTACCAATAGAATTACCCCAACCTGCAACAGGACAACCCACTAATTATGCAGGACGCCTGATGCAGTACTTTGGCAACTGTTTATGGCTGTGGGTTTTCGATGGAGCAATTCTAAATAGCCTGGAACACAGTCGCGCAATTGCATTTGGACACGAAAAAAGTCTACGGCTACGTCTAGAAATACGCGATCCTTATTTAGTATCGATACCGTGGGAAATAATGCAACGTCCTGGTCAAGCTGCAATTTCTTTAAGTCAAAATGTCATATTTAGCCGGACTACAAGCGATGTTGAACGACTGCCCGTTTTACCAAGCGATGCCGGATTAAATATTTTGCTCGTGCTTGGCGCCGATGAAAATCTTCAACTCGAAGCTGAAGCTGAATTGTTAAAGCGAACTTTAACACAAGGTAGCACAAGCGGTAGCTCGCGCGCATATGCATATGCTCCTTGTATCATAACTAAACTAATTCAACCTACCCCATTTGAATTAATCGCAGCCTTAGAAACACGCGCGTACAATATGTTTTTTTATGCTGGTCATGGCTTGCGTGGCCCGGATGGTGGCATTTTAAGACTGCACCCTGAAGCTACACTCAACGGCATTGAATTAGCTGAGGTATTAACACGAAATGGCATCAAACTAGCTGTTTTTAACTCGTGTTGGGGCGCCCAACCTTTCGCAGTAAATCATCAACCAATACCTTACAGCAGCTTGGCAGAAGTATTAATTCGACATGGAGTCCCAGCAGTATTAGGAATGCGTGATGAAATTGCCGACCGTGAAAGCCTTAGCTTTATTCAAGCTTTCTCAGAAGCGCTGCGTTCACGTCGAGCAATAGACGAAGCTGTTGCCGATGCTAGGCAAAAATTACTATCATTATACAAGTTTAACCAGCCTGGTTGGACTCTACCAGTTCTTTATTTACATCCGGAGTTCGATGGGCAATTACTCCGTAGCTTAGATGAGAGCATAACTGAATTACCAACTTCTTTCCGAGAATTCAGAAAATTATTTCCTACTGCTTCGCTACGAATACTAACGGATGAAACAAAACAACTACTTCCAGTTCCTATTGCCCGTATTGGTCGCGCTACAGACAACAATATAATCATTCCAAATTTGTCCGTTTCTAGGCAACACGCCCAAATTATTTGCCGAGACTGTTTTACTGATGCAAAAATAGAGCAAGTTTACTACTTGCGTGATGATTCCACAGAAGGCACATTTATTTATCAATCTGGAGCATGGCAACGAATTCACCACGAAGAAGTACTATTGCAATCAGGAATGCAATTAAAATTTGGCAGTAGTCGTAGTGACACCTGGGAATTTATAATTGAAGATTAAAAATCTCGTAGTTGTACTTATTGCTCATGAGCGGCTTATCTTATCAAATAGAGAGAGAGATTTGTTTGTTTCTATGATAGAAAATCCGCCTCAGTTAAAAGGAAAGCTTAAAGGCGCCATTCACAAATATCGAGAAAAATATGGCAACTAATAGGCTGAAGTAATATTTTTTACATACTGATAGAATATTTACATTTTTTAATAAATATATCAAATTTTAGAGCTAAATTACTTCATAGTATTTAAATATTGTTTTATAGGTAAACATGCTATTTTAAGTTCAGTCTTAAATTTAAGTTGAGGTCTTTACAACTATGACCACATTCAGCAACCAACTTAACGCCGAGATTATCTACCCTTACTCTGATGGTAAGCCAATGGCAGAGAGCGATCCAGCGCGCGATTATTTAACTTACTGTGTCGAAGCTTTAAATATTTACTATCAAAACCGTACAGATGTTTACGTTTCAGGAAATCTATTTATTTACTATACACAAGGAGAACCAAGTGATGTAATTGCTCCTGATGTATTTGTGGTATTTGGAGTTAGAAAAAAGAAGCGTCCTAGCTATAAAGTCTGGGAAGAAAATAACAAAGCACCAGATTTTGTGGTTGAGATAACTTCTGAATCAACCCAAGAAGAAGACGAAACAACAAAACCAAGCAAATATGCCTCGTTAGGAGTTACAGAGTATTTCCAGTATGACCCGGAAGCACAGTACCTTAATCCTAACTTAAAAGGTTTCAGATTAAATTTATCTAACACGTATGAGCCAATACAGCCAGACATATTACCTGATGGCACTTTTTCCATACATAGCAAGGTTTTAAATTTAGATTTACGTTTAATTTATGACGAACTACGTTTCTTTGACCCTCAAACAGAAAATATGCTTCTAAGCCATCAAGAAAGTGAAAAAGCTCGAACTGGTGCAGTACCTAAATTATTAGCTATGGGCTTGAGTGTTGAACAAGTAGCTTTGGCACTATCACTGCCTGTAGAAGAGGTTAGGCGCCTTATCAAAGAATAATATTCAATCAAATAACATTTGTAACTATATACTTAATAGCAATTAACCATATTTTTGTAATCGATTGTATAAGAGTATAAGGTTAGGCGCCTTATCAAGGAATAGTTAGTAGCGAGTAGTAACTTGGAATTAGCAATGGCAGTTTTAAAGAGTATAGTTATAATCTAACCGTGACAGATGAATCAGAAGCTAATAACAGCCCCGACCCTTATGAAAACGAACTTTACTCAGGTTATACAGAAACTGAAATTAGAGAAATACAGTCTTTAATGGCTTACTGGGATAGAGCAACTTATCCTACACTCGCAACTAGTATTGTTAAGCACGCGCGCAAAACATGGCTTTGCTGAGGATTATCTTCGATACTTAAGAAAAGCCTCGAATTTTAATAAAAAAGGAGCGCGTAAGAAATTATTGCCAGATGGAGCGACACGATGGAATAAAGGAGACGAGTTTTTAATTGAGCGTAACGGAAAAATCGTCACTTATGGAGAGAATGCATAAATTATGGAAACTCAAAATAATCTATTTACGATTGGCACCAGATGCTGTTACCAAAGAGCGTATTCGCTTACTATCAATGCAATTAAACGAAATGTATAAAGAGATGAAAGCAGAACGTAGCAAAATTGCTCGTTGGGAAGAGGAACAGGAATTTTCAATCTTAGGGGTAATCGAGTTATTCTCAACAGATATTCAAGGGTATGCTGAACAAGCAATATTAAAAACTTCTAATGCATCATTTTACAGCAAAGAAGTTAATCATCTTCGTCAACTAAATATTTTCAATGTAGACTATTTTACAGAGTGGTATTTCAACAGCTTAGAAATCTATCCCCAAACTCAAAAATATGTTGAGCAACTTGACCACTTGCGTTTGTTGCTAATTGACCATTTAGAAAAGTAGCTTGCATTTATAGAATAAGGGCATTTTGGCAAGTACGACTCTAAGACCTCACACAAACGATTTAATAGGGTTTTTGAGCTACATGTTGGAGCGCTTATAGATAAGCTAATTAGATTTATGAATGGTGAGAAGCTAAAATATGATGAGTATTTTAAAATAAAGTTTAAATACAAATGTTGGGTTCCTTTAGCCTCCACCCAACCTACGCGGGAATTCGGGTATCTCACCGACGACAGGCGCCCCTACAATATAATACTTATAACTAAAATCCGGTAGGATAGTGTAGTGTAGCCGATAGCTATACTCATTTATTGTGAGGCTACTTCTGCTCCACACACAGAAATATTTCTATGTCCATGACGACAACTACTAATTTTCTTAGTCACCTCAACCCCAGTCAACGCCGTGCGGTCGAACACTATTGCGGTCCTTTGCTTGTTGTCGCTGGTGCTGGTTCCGGCAAAACACGCGCGCTGACTTATCGTATCGCTAATCTTATTCTCGAACACAATGTTGATCCCGAAAATATTTTAGCGGTTACTTTTACCAATAAAGCCGCGCGGGAGATGAAAGAACGTATCCAGAAACTCTTCGCTGACCACATGGCGATGCAGGAGTATGGAGAAAAGTATGATTTGTTACCTGAGTATGACCAGGTAAAGTTACGCTCGCGCGTTTATAAAAATGTTATCAAAGATATGTGGTGCGGTACGTTCCACAGTTTGTTTTCGCGCATCCTGAGAATGGATATCGATAAATATCAGGATGAAAACGGTCGCAAATGGAACAAAAACTTTTCGATATTTGATGATTCTGATGCACACGCACTAGTTAAGGAAATAGTTACAAAGCAACTTGACCTTGATGATAAGAAGTTTGAGCCGCGCTCGGTACGTTATGCTATTGGTAACGCTAAGAACCAAGGTTTGTCACCTAAAGAATTTGAGCGTGAACAGCCTAATTATCGTGGCAGGATAATTTCTCAAGTTTACAGTTGCTATCAAGATAAGTTAGCGGAAAACAATGCGCTTGACTTTGACGATTTAATTTTAACACCAACACGATTATTTCAGCAAAACAAGCAAGTTTTAAATTACTGGCATAGTAAATTCCGCCATATTTTAGTTGATGAATATCAAGATACGAATAGAACACAGTATGAGTTAATTCGTTTACTATCTACTAACGGGGAAACTAATAAAGATAATTGGGATTGGGAGGATAGGTCTGTATTTGTTGTAGGAGATGCGGATCAATGTCTTCCTTCAGGAACAGAAGTATTAACCCCAAATGGTTATGTTTCCATCGAGAAATTGGAAGTTGGCGACGAAGTTTTAGCACCTGCTGGGAAAGAAAAACTTTACCCCAGTAAAATTACGCATATACAACGGGGTTATTTTTCTGGTTCATTATGGTGTGTTCGCGTAGGAAAGCATCTAATCAAGGGTACTCCACATCATATTGTACCCGCACGCATGGTGCCACAAGAAGGGCGCTACTATGTATATTTAATGTATCGAGCCGACCGAGGTTATCGCGTTGGTATGACACAAAGCTTGCGTAGTAATGACTATGGTCAAAAACAATTAGGCTTTATCGTTCGAGCAAATCAAGAACATGCTGATAAATTGTGGGTACTTAAAACTGTAGATACTTACGAAGAAGCACGCTATTACGAATCTTACTATGCGGCAAAATATGGTTTACCTACAATAGTTTTTCATGGAGATGGTCGAAATTTAAAAATTAGTGATGAATTAATTCTTCATCTGTTTCAAGAAATTGATACCTTTACTAATGCTTATAATTTGATGGCTGATTTGTGGCTAGACCCTGATTTTCCTCACCATCGACCACAAAATGGCAACAGGCGCCAAACCTTGAATTTGGTAATGCATGGAACACCTCGTCTAGATCATAAGCATGTTTATAGCCATCATCGCTTACAGTGGTGTTCAAATCGAAGTGATATAGCTGAGAGTTTGCAAGCCGCTGGTTTTCGGATACGCTCTGGTAAAAATAACCAAGGTTATCGGTTAGAAACAGCTCGAGTTTCATATCGAGAAGCCTTAACAATGGCAAATCAAATAGCCAAAGCAGGTAGGTTAGATATTCGCCATCGTGCTTTAATTAGTGGTGTTACATATGAGTTTATGCCGTTATCGCATCTGCATACAGGGATGAAAGTACTGCTAGAAGTTGATGGGCAGCTTGAAGAATATGAAATTGAAGAAGTGTATCAGGAAGACTATACAGGTGGTGTATACGATTTAGAAGTTGATGTTGCTCACACTTATGTTGCTAATGGTGTGTTAGTACATAACTCTATTTACTCATTCCGCATGGCTGATTTTACCATATTGATGGGTTTCCAGGGTGATTTTGGTGATGGTTTAGATGATGAGGATACCAGCACGATGGTAAAGTTAGAAGAAAATTATCGTTCGTGCGAGAATATCTTAGAAGCTGCAAATTCTCTAATTGAAAATAATACTGAACGTATTGATAAAGTTCTCAAACCAACTCGTTCTGTGGGTGAGAAAATTTATTTGTTCAAAGCTGACGACGAAGTTGTTGAAGCTGATTTTGTCGTAAACCAAATTCGTAAGCTTGAACATCAAAATCCTGATCTGGACTGGGGGAGCTTTTCTATACTTTATCGTACTAATGCTCAGTCACGACCGTTTGAGGATTTGCTTGTTAAATATCAAATTCCTTATACGGTTGTTGGTGGGTTTAGGTTTTACGACCGTAAAGAAATTAAGGATATTTTGGCTTACCTCAAAGCTGTTAGCAACCCTGCTGATACTGTTAGTTTACTGCGCGTTATTAATACTCCAAGACGTGGTATTGGGAAATCAACGCTTGATACATTATCGCGCGCTTCTCAAGAATTAGGCACTACTTTATGGGAAATACTCAGCGATGAAACATCTGTAAATACCTTAGCTGGACGTGCTGCCAAAGCTGTAAATGGGTTTGCCGATGTTATTAAAAAGTGGCAAGGACAAGTCGAAACGCTTCCAGTTGCGGAACTTGTACAGGGAATAATTGAAGATTCTGGTTACGTTCAAGATTTACATACAACGGGAACCGATGAGGCACAAGATAGAATCGAAAACATCCAAGCGCTTTATAATGCTGTATTAGAGTTCCAAGAAGAAAACGAAGACAATGCGACTTTACAAGGTTACTTAGAAAAAACTTCCCTTAGCTCAGATTTAGATAATTTGAAAGAAGGTGATGCTACAGTATCTTTGATGACATTACACGCATCAAAAGGGTTAGAGTTTCCAATTGTTTTTTTAGTTGGTTTAGAGCAAGGGTTATTTCCTAACTACCGTTCTATGCAAGACCCTGCTTCTTTGGAAGAAGAACGGCGCCTGTGTTACGTTGGTATTACCCGCGCGCAAGAAAGATTATTTATTAGCCACGCGCGCGAACGCAGATTATATGGCAGTAGGGAACCAGCTATACGCTCTCAATTTCTCGATGAGCTACCTACGGAATTAATAGAAACACAACAACCTGGGCGCCAAGCTAATGTTAGAACTGGTGCAGGTAGTGTGAGAAGTGACCGTGGTGGCGCCAGCACAGGAGCTACAGTCACAAAGTGGCAAGTAGGTGACAGAGTACTCCATAAAACCTTTGGAGAAGGAGAAATTACACACGTATTTGACCCCAACAACAAAACCTCTGTAGCAGTTAAATTTCCCAGCTTAGGCACAAAAATCATCGACCCCAGAGTCGCACAACTACAAAAACTCAATTGATCTCCGCTAAGTGAAACGACACTTACTTAACAATCGTAGGTTGGGTGTAAGCGAAGCTTTCCCGCAGGGTAGCGACAGCGAAACCCAACACAAACATTATATAGGAGCTAATTATGCGTTTGCAACGAGTTCAAGTTCCTGATTTTCGAGTCTTAAAAAACATTGATATAACTTTTGAAAAAGACTTTGTACCAAATATTTTCCCAATTGGTAGCCAAAATCTGGAACCTGCAAGGTAGACCATCACCCCAGTCGTATGGGAAGATGGAACAAATGCCAGATGCTAATTTTTATAGTGCATGTGTTCCGAGGTGGTGGACTCAATACCGTCCGCAATTTTTCAATTGTGGGGATAGGCAAGATGTGATAGATACGTATTTTAAAATTTTAGAGTTATTATATCGCAATAGTGAAAATTCATATTTAAGTCCTGAAAAACTGTTTGCAATTGTAGATTTAGACTTACAAATTAAAAATATTAATGATTACCTGTTTTCAGATGCCGAAGAGATTTATTATAATTTATACCAGCAATTTAGAGTGAATGAAGCAAATATTTCACAACATCGTATTTTTACAACAGGTCTAATCCATAAAGAAGCATATTTTTTAATTCCCGATGTTCAGGAAGTCGTTGATACTTTTTCTTGTTCCCCTAACTATAATGGGAAAGCTTTAGTGCTGAACGACATTTATATAGATATGGTAGATGCCATATGCGACGACCTTGATTTGATTAATAACTTTGATAGAGCTTCAAATCGTGTAAGCTGCTGCTCTGGGTTAGATTGTAGTGGAATAAACGAGTTGAAAGATTCATGGAAAAAACAATATAGCGCACCTCTTGATGAGCAGGAGTATCCGCAGCTAGTTTTTGCTCTACTAACAATCAAAAAAGCGAAAGATTACTGGAAATTAATTCATCCCTCAACTAATTGGGTGCGTTCGGCTGAGGTTTTCAGAGAGCAATTATTGTTGGCAATAGGAAGATTTTATTCTGAAAAAAGTGATGACCCTAAATATCATATTCCTTTTTTACTAAAAAGTTTATATTAAAATATAAGACACAACCTGCTGGACAATTATGCGGAGACTTGCACGTCATGGTACGCACACCATCTAAACCTTTGACATTGGAAGAGTTTCTGAAACTACCAGAGACTAAACCAGCTAGCGAATACATTGATGGGGAAATCATTCAAAAGCCAATGCCGCAAGGAAAACATAGTACTATTCAGGGTGAATCTGTTTCTGCTATTAATGCTGTAGTAAAGGCGCCACGTATTGCACGAGCATTTCTTGAATTACGCTGTACATTTGGTGGTCGCTCAGTTGTTCCAGATATATCTGTTTTTACCTGGGAGCGCATACCGCACGATGCTAATGGAGAAGTTGCGAATGTGTTTCTTGATGCTCCAGATTGGACTATTGAAATATTATCTCCCGAACAAAGTCAAACTAGGGTAACAAAAAATATTCTGCATTGCCTTAAACATGGCACACAGATGGGTTGGCTTATTGACCCAGACGAGCAAACTGTGTTTGTTTATATAGGAGAAACAGTACAATTATTTGATGAACCTCAACAGCAGTTACCTGTACCACCCTTTGCCAGCCAATTTAAATTAACAGTAGGAGATTTATTTGGATGGTTGCTAGAGTAAAATCTCAAAGACCCTCTTTACCTCTTAATGTGTTCTCTGTGTTCCTGTGGTAAAAATATATACCTAATATATGTCATCTACCCTAAAACTACTCACCGACCCTTTCCTACAACTCCCAACAGCTACAGGAGTACATGTAGTTTGGTTCACTGAATTTGCTGGTTCACAACATACAGTACATTACGGTGCCAATCTTAATCAAAGCACAGGCGCCACAACAACTAAACTGACTCGCACGCGCGAAGACCAAAATGAAAATGGGCAATACAAACAACCTATAACCCGCGATATCTGGCGCCACGAAGCAGAAATTACAAACTTAACTCCAGGTGTACGAGTTAAGTACCGCGTTACAAGTACTGATAATGGCGCCAGTGTTAGCAGTGATGTATTTACTTTAGCGCCTCTCCCACTTCCCAATACCCCACTCAAAATTCTGCTTACTTCTGACCACCAAATCAAGCCAATGGTCGCGGCAAATTTACAAAAAGTTACAGAAACAATTGGACAAGTTGATGCAGTTTGGTTTGCTGGTGATTTAGTTAACATCCCCGACCGTGCGAGCGAATGGTTTGATAATACCCAAGGTAATGCTTTTTTCCCTTGTTTACAAGGACGCGGTAATTATGAAATGGACTGGGATGAAACAAAAATAACTTATACGGGTGGACAAATTATACAACATGCCCCAATGTTTACCTGTATTGGAAATCATGAAATAATGGGACGCTTTGCACGTGAAGATAGTTTAAATAAAGAATTTGACGATACCATTCCTCGCGATGTCGCACGCAAGTTATATGGAGAAGATTATTTAAAAGATAATTCCTTCAACACCGATACATACGAAGAAATTTTTACTTTGCCTCAAAGTGAGACAGGAGGCAAAACTTATTACGCTACTACCTTTGGCGATATACGCTTAGTAGTACTGTATGCTACAAATATGTGGCGGTTTGTATCAACTGAAGATGGACGCAAAGGTAAGTACGGTGAACCAAAAGCTGACTTAGAAAACTCAGAAAATTGGGGTTATGGGCAAATTATCTATGAACCGATAGCAAAAGGAAGCGCGCAGTATAACTGGTTAGAAACAGAATTAGACAGCTTATCATTTCAACAAGCTAAATATAAAGTAGTTATGCTGCATCATCCACCCCATACACTCGGTGATAATATTGTTCCTGCTTACACCGACCCAGTACAAATTATTGAGCGAGATAAAGAGGGCAATATAACAAATGTGCGATATGAGTATCCTAAAAATGCAGATTATTTGATACGTGATGTAATACCCTTACTCGAAGCAGCGAAAGTACAACTTGTGTTTTTTGGACATTCCCATTTGTGGAACCGCTTTACAAGTCCATCTGGAATGCATTTTATTGAAACTTCTAATGTCGGCAACTCTTACGGCGCCGCCTTTGGAAACCGTAAGCGTGGTAATGTACCAACTGTGGGTAGTGATGACTATATTGAAATAGGTGATCCCAATGGTTTAGAACCAGTTATACCAACACTGGCGCCGATGTTGAACGAAGAGGGCGCCATGCCTTATATTTCAAGTAATGAAATAACTGTCTTTAGTATTTTTGATACCGGGACAGGTATAGTTAGTAGTTATCGATTTGATACTCGTAAGCAAGATAGCGAAGTTATTAAGTTTGATGAATTTAATCTTTAAAATAATACGTAGGTTGGTTTGAGCTTACGCGAAACCCAACATTAACAATATTTATGTTGGGTTGCACGTAGTGGAGCCAACCTACTATCTTTTGGCAAATTTTCATCTTAAGTATATTCACGAGCTAGTTTTAGAAAATTAATTGCATCCGCGCGATTAACAGATGGGAAATTATCCAAAAACTCTTTTAAAGAAAATCCATCATCTAAATACTCCAAAAGCGATTGTACTGGAACTCTAGTATCTTTCAATACTAATGTTCCACCCATCACCTCTGGATGAGAATTTAAAGGGCTTCGGACTAATGTGATCACAATCTTGTTTTTTGCTATTTGTTTATCTAGTGGTTCGTGTCATAAGTTTTGGTGGGTACGTAGTAGCGCTTAAGCGCACGAAAATTTAGAGGGCTAAAGCCCTACTACATACCTAACTCCCCAAAATTAATGACATAGACCACTAGTATATCTTGACTGTATTAATGTTGAGTTCCGCAAAGCCTTCACCCAACCTACTATATGGCTAATTGGTCAATTAGTTAGTAGGCAACTATTATTGTGTAGTCTGCGACTATTGACTTATATAGTGTGAATATTGAATAAATTATAAGCTCTTGACTATTGATATCTAGAATAATGATTAATCGTGCTTTTGATGATTGGTACCAATATATTAATAAACGTCCAGCCCTTGCTGTGGCTTATTCTGTGTTATGGCTGGTCTTGGTATGTGGACTTGCATTTTTCTGGCATTTGGGTAGTATTGGTTTGATAGATGAAACCGAACCTTTGTTTGCTGAAGCTTCGCGTCAAATGATTGTGCGTAATGATTGGATAACGCCTTTTTTTAACAATGAAACACGATTCGATAAACCTGCTTTGGTTTATTGGTTTCAAGCTATTGGCTATTTAATTATAGGTGTAAATGAATGGGCGGTGCGTATTCCTAGTGCTACTGCGGCAATGGTAACGATAGGTTTATCTTTTTATACTTTGCAGTGGTATTTTCTGAAACGAGATGCATTGGAAGGTGTTTCGCTTCCGACTCGTCGATGGTTAATACCTTCTTTAGCAACGGCAATGATGGCTTTTAATGCGTCAATGCTTGTTTGGGGTAGGACGGGTGTATCTGATATGTTGCTTACTGGCTGTATTGCTTCGTCATTACTTTGCTTTTTTCTTGGGTATGCAAAACAAGAGGAAGTGGAAAAAGGAAATGACGGTTGGTATTTTGCGTTTTATGTTCTAGTTGCTGGCGCTATTTTAACTAAGGGGCCTGTGGGTATTGTTTTGCCCGGTTTAATTATTGCGGCTTTTTTATTTTATATCGGTAATTTTATTGAAGTGCTAAGGGAAATACGTCTTATTCCTGGCTTATTAATTATTTTTGGTTTGTCGGCGCCTTGGTATATGCTTGTTATATGGCGCAATGGTTCTAATTATATAAATTCATTTTTTGGCTACCATAATGTTGAACGCTTTACTGAAGTTGTAAACGGTCATCAGGCGCCTTGGTTTTTTTACTTTATAGTTGTGTTGCTCGGTTTTGCACCATATTCGGTTTACTTGCCCAGCGCAATGCTTAACTTGAAGTTCTGGCAAATACAAAATTGGCGCAGCAAAACTAGAGTTGAACAATTTAGTTTGTTCGCGTTCATCTGGTTTGTAGTTGTATTTGGCTTTTTTACTATTGCTGTTACTAAACTTCCTAGCTACGTTTTGCCTTTAATGCCTGCTTCGGCTATACTTGTCGCGATATTATGGGCTGATGTGATTACAAAGTCTCCTACTCCTGGATTTCGTTTCAGTGCTTGGGTTAATGTTATCTTTGTCTCTGCTTGTTCTGCTGCCTTATTCTATGTTCCTAAATTACTTGGTTATGACCCGGCGGCGCCTACTTTTCCTCAAATTTTACAACAGTCAAATATCACGGTTGTTGGCGGTATAATCTGGCTTATTTGTGCAGTTGTATTAGCGTTTCTACTGATAAGAAAAAACTGGATCGCTTTAATTGGAACCAATTTAGCTGCATTTGCTTTATTTTTACTGTTTGTTTTAACACCAGCATTATTTATTATGGATGGTACACGACAGTTACCTTTACGTAAATTGTCTGCTGTTGCAGTTCAAAATATCCAACCTCAAGAAGAACTAATTATGGTTGGCTTTAAAAAACCTACTGTCGCATTTTACACTCAACGTTATGTAAATTACATTAAGACAGATGAAGGAGCGAACGAGTATATTCAAAAGAAAGCAGCTACAAGCAATTCTTCAGTACTAATTTTAATACAACCAAAGAAATTTGTAGAAATGGGATTACAGCCAACAGATTATCAAATTTTAGGCAATAGCGGCGCCTATCAATTAGCACGAGTTAATTTGAAAAATAAATCATTTTAATATCATTTTAATATCTCATGAATTTCATGTAATAAATCTTCCATTGAAATCGAACGAGGTAAAGTTTTTGCTTTCGGTTGTTCCGACGTGCAAGTTGTTAGGGTAGAGAACAAATTGTCTTGTTTCTCAATAACGTTTACACGTCGGTCAAGAATTAATATCGGTGGTAAGTTAAAGGGTAATTTGTTCAATGTTTTGAGAGCAGAAATTACTTGCTTTTCAGGCGCCGACTCTTCTAGACAAATTACTAATAAGTCGATGCTACGATGGCGAATTTGTTGTAACAATTCAGACCATGAGCGACAAGATGCGGCTTTGAAACCACCTGTTTGTAAATATTGAATTAAAGCTTGCATCCATTCTGAACCGCGCGTAATACTTGATAAGTCTACTCCTTGAAGTAATTCTTTACCAGTGCTAATACTTGTATCAAGCGAATGTTTTTCGACTCTATGACTACGTAAATGTGTATTGCGCTCAGGTAAATCTGGCAATATAGCTAAATCGACTACTAATATACTAGGTGGGCAAGATACTCCTGCAGCTATTTGTAGAACTGAAAGTAGTGTATTGATATTATAGGTATCGCTATCATCATTACCTAATGGCGTTAAACAAGGAAATACAGAAAGTCCCGCAATCTGAGAAGCGGCTTGAAAAACTTCAACATTACATGTAACTAGTGGTAGAGTTGACAAGCGGGGGTGTTGACTTATGGTTTCGAGATATTTTTTAGCTGTTTCGATCGGAGCATCTAACAGCATGACATCAAATTGCCAAACCCGCGCGAGCAGTTCTGCTTGTTCAAGGTCGTCAACTTCAATAATTCTATGCTCTATAAGCGAAGGTTGGTTACTAACTATATTAGGATTTACAAGTCGTAAAATTCGCAGTGGAACGTTAGAAGCAGCTACATCAATGCTTTCTCCAACCCGCTTTTTAATTTCTGGTGTAACTGATAAGCTGTCTAATAATGGCAGAAGCATTTGATGCTGTACAGGTAAGCGCAAAAACCCATCTGCACGGTTTGCAAAAGCTTGTTCCTTTTCTGCAACCGTCGCAGTTACAATCACGGGAATATGACGTGTAGCTTCTTCTGATTTAAGTAATGTTAATACGTCCCAACCTGATAACAACGGTAACAGCGGGTTAAGAAATATTGCTTTTGGTTGTAACCTGCGTGCTTTCTCAACAGCTTCGCATCCAGAGCGCGCGATAGCAACACGATACCCCATTCCAGTTAAATGTTCGGTTAATTCCTCAATATATCTACCTACTGCTTCGACTAATAATATTAACCTTTGCGAGGAATCATGGTGTTTAATATTACCCGCTAGTTCAAAACTATTTTTCGCAGACGGGACTGCATCAAAAAACGATTGATGTCTTATGTTTGTAGGTTGCTGATGGTTGTTGAATTTATTTTGCAGTAATGTTTCCGTAGCTAGTTCTCGACGTCCGTGGGGGTCAAGAGAATTTTCAGTAAAATCAGCTTTTGGAGGACTGGGAGGAAGTAAAAGCGTAAACTGGCTACCTTTGCCTTCTCGTGATAAAAAACTAACATCACCTCCGTGAAGTCTTGCTAAAGCACGAGTCAATACAAGTCCCAAACCTGTACCTTCAAACTGCCGGGTTAAGGGATTCTCTAGCTGTTGAAATTTCTGAAAAATTAAATGTTGTTGATGTTCAGGTATACCAATTCCTGTATCCCAAACAGTGAAAGCAACCCAACCTTCCCAGTAATTAACACGTAAACCAACCTTACCACCACCTTCAGTAAATTTGAAAGCGTTTGAGAGTAAGTGAACGAGCATTTGCCGCAACCGCTGTTCATCAGCAATAATTTCTTCTATACCAGGTTCTATGACTAAGTTGAATTCGTGGGTTTTATCTGATTGTACTTTGCAAGTCGAAGCGTGAACCGCTTTACTTTCTGTTAAAGCTAGGTCACATACATTTTTAATTTTAACTGTGCCCAATAACAACTCCATTTGACCAGTTTCCATCCGCGTCAAGTCGAGAATGTCATTAACTACACTCATCAAATGGCGCCCGCTTTGATGGATGAGTCCAGCATAACGCGCTTGTCGTTCATTTAATTCTCCTAGCTGCTGGTCAATTAAAAGTCGCGATAACCCAAGAACTGCGGTTAAAGGTGTTTTTAGTTCATGGCTAATACAAGCCAAAAACTCATCCTTCAAACGATTCATTTGAATTAAATCAGCATTTTTTGCCGCCAATTCTTTACTGAGCTGCTGCTGTTCAGTTACATCGGTTGCTAATGTTAACCATAAGTCGCTGCTCGAAAATGCTACCGACTTTAATTGGTGGTCGTTAAGTAATGATACATGAGGTTGATAACTTGACTGACTTGAAAAGTGTAAATCCTCAGCGACATTTATATACTGTCTAATATTACTTGGAGTTATTGCTTCAGATACGCTTGCTTGCTCCAATGCCTTGATTTCTGGACTATCAAGAGGAATTTTCGCAAACTGCCATACCCGCTCCTGACCACTTTGCACCTCAACTACACAAGTGCAAGTTCCCAACTGGCTATCAAGAACACAGCGATTATTTTTGGTTTTGCTGCGTCTTTTTTTTGAAGTCGGTTGTGCATTCGGACTAGTTTTAATGACATTTGATGAACTATGGTGTGACTTAATCTCTTCTGATAAAATTGTTTCAACTTCTTGCCGCACTCCTTCAGGGTCTTTTAATCCTCCTAACTGTTGCCACCATGCTGGGTTTTGCGTTACAACATCACCGCTACTTGTTTGAAGCATTAAAGGCCACGGCAAACGTTCGAGTAACTTTACTAATGACTGATATTGTTGATCCCTTGATGTCGCGTTAACAATATTTTTCTTACTCGCGCGCGCTGACGATTGCTTTTTAATTTTAGTACCGTTATTGGAATTATTACTGATTATTAGCTTATTTAAGTGCTTGAGCAATCGATTACTATCTAACAACCCTACATATTTCCCATAAGTATCTGTCACTACTACAACTCCATCGCTACCGCTTGGAGAATGCAAAACTTGACTAAATTCTTGAATATTAGCTGAAATAGATACTATACGTATCGTATTAATAACATCTAAACTAGAAAGTTGACTTTGTAAATTTGGGACAGGTTGATCTTGTGTTGCCGCGAGCAGTTGCGGTAACAAATTTGCCGAATAGATAATTCCAACAGGGCATCCGAACTTAGAGACAACGACAAGCCGCTCGCAACTTTCAGATTCAAACGTTGACAGCACATCTGCCAGGGTTATCGTTTGCGAGCAGATGGGCACGGTTATAATAAACTCATCAAGCGAATATTCTAGCATTGGCATCCATGATTGCTCTGATTATTCTTGCTCCGCAAGCCTGCAACTGCTACTGATATAACCATTTGCCTCTAAATGGTTTGATTAGAAAAGCTATACAGCTTGTCGAAAATAGAAATTTCAGAGATTTAAGTTAAATAATTTAAGTAAAAGGCATTGAGTAACATAAATGATTAAATTGCATAAACCTTTAAGATTTCATACAAAGCGCCGTTTTTAGGGTAGACACTGGAACCAACTCGTGTTAGCAACTAATGCGGAAGAGCAGGCGGATGTGTTTATTGTTATTAAAGTTACTCAGCGTGTAGAAACTCCCTATGATCACTGCTAAAACAATTATGCGACAAAAATACCTCGAATGAACCTTTAGGAATTATAATGATTTAGGATGAGACAATTATTTATGATTATTTAACTATTTTATTTACAATGCAAAGTAATGTTACAAAATTTTTACTATATAAACTCATAATAGCCACTTTGATTTGAGAAATTAACTATCATTAACAGGATTATTAACTTTTTGTCAACAGAGGATACATGGCGCCGTCCGCAAATCAAAAAAAATATACGTAATTGTACGTTTCTGCCCCCAGGTAGATGTAATCGGCAGGATTCAGCATGGTAGGTAAACCAATAACGAACACAAAGTACTTATCGCAAATGACGATAGCCGAGCAGCAGGCAGTACTAAAGCAATTGAAATCTGAGTATCAGCTGATTCTGATCAACTACTTTACCCCAGACAAAACACTGCAAGAGACGATAGATAAATTTATTGACGCGCTGTTTTGTGCTAATATTCCTGTGCCGCAAATTATCGAAATGCACATGGAAATTATTGAGGAGTTTTCCAAACAGCTAAAATTAGAGGGGCGGAGCGATGAAGCACTGCTTGATTACCGCTTGACACTCATCGATATTCTTGCTCATTTGTGCGAAGCGTATCGACGTTCGATACCCAAGTAAGCGATATTTATATGGAAAAAGTAAGAAAAACTTACGTTCTGAAACTTTATGTAGCAGGGAATACAGCCAATTCAGTACGAGCATTAAAAACTCTCAAAAACATTTTAGAGCAAGAGTTTAAGGGTGTATATGCCCTAAAAGTCATAGACGTACTGAAAAACCCTCAGCTTGCAGAAGAAGACAAAATATTAGCAACACCGACTCTATCAAAAATTTTACCGCCACCAGTTCGTAAAATTATAGGAGATTTGTCTGACCGTGAACGAGTATTAATTGGATTAGACCTACTTTATGAAGAATTAAAAGAAGAAGATTTATTTGAAGAATAGCTAAAAGTAAAAAAACCAAACAATCTGCTGGTTGAGTACAAAGAAAAAAGTGTCTAAAAATGAGTTATAGCGACCTGCCAGGGCAAAACAAAGCACCTAGAATTGGAGGCATAGAAAAAATTCGCACGATGATAGAGGGGTTTGACGACATTAGTCATGGAGGACTGCCTGTCGGTAGAACTACCCTTGTCAGCGGCACATCTGGAACTGGGAAGACATTATTCTCTCTCCAGTTTCTATTTAACGGCATAAATTTCTTTAATGAACCAGGTGTTTTTGTGACTTTTGAGGAGTCACCAAGCGATATTATAAAAAATGCTTATATATTCGGTTGGGATTTACAACGTTTAATTGAAGAAGGAAAGCTGTTTATACTTGACGCATCTCCAGACCCAGAGGGTCAGGACATCGTTGGTAATTTTGACTTGAGTGCGCTTATTGAGCGTTTACAATACGCAATTCGTAAATACAAAGCGCGACGGGTATCTATCGACTCCATTACCGCAGTTTTTCAGCAATATGA
Organism: Calothrix sp. NIES-4105; assembly: GCF_002368415.1. Classification (GTDB taxonomy): domain Bacteria; phylum Cyanobacteriota; class Cyanobacteriia; order Cyanobacteriales; family Nostocaceae; genus Dulcicalothrix. Next base: position 10,981,054 of record NZ_AP018290.1, on the reverse strand, counting down.
AGCTATTGGAGTTGTTCGTCGCGAAATTTTTCGTTTAGTCGCGCGTCTCAAGTTGCTTAATGTTACAACTATTATTACTACTGAACGTGGTGAGGAATATGGACCCGTTGCTTCTTTCGGCGTTGAAGAGTTTGTTTCTGATAACGTGGTGATTGTCCGTAACGTACTAGAAGGTGAACGGCGCCGACGCACAATTGAAATTCTTAAATTGCGCGGTACTACGCACATGAAAGGAGAATATCCTTTTACTATTACTAACGATGGTGTAAATATCTTTCCTCTGGGAGCAATGCGCTTGACGCAGCGTTCCTCCAACGTGCGCGTCTCTTCTGGTGTCAAAACCTTAGATGACATGTGTGGTGGTGGCTTTTTTAAAGATTCGATTATTTTAGCAACAGGCGCCACAGGTACCGGAAAAACGTTACTAGTAAGCCAATTTTTACAAGAAGCATGTAACAAAGGTGAACGTGCGATATTGTTTGCTTATGAAGAATCGCGCGCACAATTGTCGAGAAATGCTTCTTCATGGGGCATTGATTTTGAAGAGTTAGAGCGGCAAGGATTATTGAAAATTATCTGTACTTACCCCGAATCAACTGGCTTAGAAGACCATTTACAAATAATTAAATCCGAAATCGCAGAATTTAAACCAGCGCGAATTGCTATCGACTCACTTTCAGCTTTAGCGCGCGGTGTTACAAATAATACTTTTCGGCAATTTGTAATTGGTGTAACAGGTTACGCAAAGCAAGAAGAAATTACAGGCTTTTTTACAAATACAACAGACCAGTTCATGGGGTCGCATTCGATTACAGATTCACATATTTCAACAATTACCGACACAATATTAATGTTGCAGTATGTTGAAATTCGTGGTGAAATGGCGCGCGCGATTAATGTATTTAAAATGCGCGGTTCTTGGCACGACAAAGGTATTCGTGAATACAATATCACTGCTGATGGACCAGACATTAAAGACTCTTTCCGCAATTATGAAGGAATAGTTAGTGGCTCCCCATCTAGGGTTGTTACCGATGAAAAGGCAGAATTATCACGTATAGTTAAAGGCTTTCAACCTAAAGAAAGTCCTGATACTTAAGCTATTATCATGCTATATTTCTATGCGTGGTAGATGGTTTAAACCGATATTTGTTTTTTGTGTGAGGGACCCGGTGAACGGACAGCAACTATTTTATAGCTTCTTGCCTGGAGTAACAATAGCATTGTTAGCTTCTCATCCCAGTATGGCTAACATTGTAAAAGTAGGTGAACCTAATTTGGTTCCCTCTCCAACTAACGTTTTCAATTCAATACCTGTATCTAAAAACGATTTGTATCCGCAAATTGTATTCGATAATACATTATTTACAAAAACTATCGATTTGCAGGCACCATTTCAATTTGGTGAAAGCCATGCTGTAAATTACCCGAACAGCATAATATCAAGCCAATTGATTAGCTCAACTCGCATTCCTTCGCTTGAAGAAACTTCTAGTAACACTAACTTAATAGCCAAATCAATTAATGATAATACTATTTTACTAGACTCGATAGTAGAGGTATACGAAGAACCGAAGTATTTAACCGATTACAAGTTAAATATGTTAAATCTAGATGTTGAAGATTTGGCTCAAAGTAGCAAAACTAGTGTATCGGTGCCTACAAGTCAGAAAAAAGCCTTACCAGTTTCTTTGCAACAATTAACGTCCGTTCCTGTTACAACTAGTAAAATTGTCACAATTGCACAAGCGCCATCAAAAAAACTAGGAGCTAGGGCATTAATAGAAGCTCCAACAAAAACGCAATCAAGCTCAGAATTGGTAGCGCAACAAACGGTGCAAAATAGGCAACAGAATGTCCAACCACCAAGACCAATAACACCAACCCCGATAGCTCCATCAAGCGGCACAGGAGAAATTCCTAGTTACCTTAATGCAAACCCAAATCCGCTGCAATTTCCAACAAAAACTGAAGAAGTTCGGCTAACTGGAACGCAACCGATTACACTAAATCAAGCATTAGAAGCCGCGCGTCGCAATAATAGGCAGTTACAAATCGCAATATTTCAAGTTGAGCGTAGTCAAGCTGCTGTAAGGGAGGCACAAGCTGCATTACTTCCGACACTAAACTTGAATGCGAATGTAAATCGTTCGCGTTCAGCATCAAGTAAGTTAAGTTCGGAAGCGCAAATTAGACAAAGACCTGATTTAGCTGACCAAATACCAGGCGCCCAAGAAACTACAGGACTATCGGGTAACGCGCAACTGAGTTATGACCTTTACACATCAGGAAGGCGCCAAGCTACCATCCGTCAAGCTGAAGAACAGCTAAGATCAGACGAACTCAACCTTGAAGTTCAGTCTGAAACAATAGGGCTTAACGTTACAAACCAGTATTACGATTTGCAGCAAGCGGACGAAAGTGTACGAATTAACCAGTCAGCAGTTGTAAATGCACAAGCATCTTTACGCGATGCACTTGCTCTTGAACGGGCAGGAGTAGGTACTCGTTTTGATGTATTGCAATTCCAGGTGGACTTAGCAAATTCACAACAACAACTGACAAATGCTATTGCACAGCAGCAAATCGCGCAGCGGCAATTAGCAGCAACACTGAGCATACCGCAAACAGTTAATTTAAGTGCCGCTGACCCTGTGGCAATTGCTGGTTTATGGAACCAAACACTCGAACAGAGTATTGTCCAAGCACTGCAAAATCGACCGGAACTACGACAGCAACTTGCTCAACGTAATATTGGCGAACAGCAAAGAAGACAAGCATTATCCACACTCGGACCGCAAATTAGTTTAGTTGCCCAATACAACTTTCTCGACCAGTTCCAAGACCAAATTTCTGTTGTCGATGGTTATTCTGTAGGAGTGCAAGCGAGTATTAACTTGTATGAAGGTGGCGCCGCACGCGCTCGTGCATCACAAGCAAGTAAAAACATTAGTATTGCAGAAACTCAATTTGCTGACCAACGCAACCAAATCCGGTTTCAAGTTGAACAAGCTTTTTTACAGTTGGGATCAAACCTACAAAACGTTCAAACTGCCAATACTGCACTTGAACAGGCAACCGAGGCACTAAGACTCGCGCGCTTACGTTTCCAAGCAGGAGTAGGGACACAAACAGACGTTATTAATGCTCAAAACCGACTAACACAGTCAGAGGGAAACCGAGTAAATGCGATTTTGAGTTACAACCGCGCGCTAGCGACTATACAGCGTGCTGTAACTGTTAGAGGTACGCGCTAACGAAACAAAACGATTACACCCGAACGGTAGAGACGTTACATGTAACGTCTCTACATTTGTGTTTCAATGCAAAAATGGGCAGAAAATTTTACAATGGGCAAAAAAGATAATAATATCGCTCCTGTGGGTAGCCACTTTGCTTATTACGGAACCGCATGACAACAGTTACATTAAAAGAAATCGCTCAATTTCGCTCGCAACTCGCAGAAGACCCTCTTGCGTTGAAAGCACTCGATACTATCGAAGACTGTGAGGGAGACTTAGAGGATGCTGCAATGACACTTGCAATTCGCGTTGGACAGCAACCTGAGCGCGCGAACTCTGAATGGTTAGACGCATTAGCTCGAAAATGGCGTGCTGTGATTTGCCAGCAAGAATTTCGTAGCAACCTGCGAGATAATTCTATCCAAGAGATGATGCAACATATTAGAACTATGCCTACATTTCCTAGCATCTTAGCGGCGCCTGTTTTGATGTACGTTATGAAACAAGGTATTGATAATTTTTGTGAACCATTTGACTTACTAAAGTGAAGTCATATCGTTTTTGCTTATATTTCTGTATATTTGGGTCATATAGTGTGGTCATTGCTATATGGTATTCATATTGATGTTTCTCCAGGCTGCTACCCTATTAAGTAGAAGCAAATTTGATTAAATAACGAATTTTATATCAATGAATTACCTTGTTGCTGTATTATCCGACCGCATTCAAGCAGAAGCCGCTTACCTAGAATTAGAAAAAAGCGGTATAAATAGTACTATCCTTGGTAAGGGCTACAAAACAGCTGATGAGTTTGGCTTGATTGACCCGAAAGAAGAAGCGCGCAAGCAAGTTAAATTTATGGCTGTGTGGTTAATACCATTTGGCTTTGTTGCTGGAGCTACATTCAATGTAATTACTGGTCTAGATACGTTTGCCTGGGCAGGTAAGATTGGAAGTCCATTGATTGCAGGGCTACTAGGTGCTGGGAGCGGCGCGTTAGGTAGTATCTTTGTGGGAGGTGGAGTCGGTATGGTTACTGGTAGTGGTGATGCATTACCTTATCGTAATCGTTTAGATGCTGGTAAATACCTAGTTGTAGTTCAAGGTCAAGAAAGTCTGACCCGCGAAGCTACTCGCATATTACGTCGGTTTGACCCAGAAAATATTCAAGGTTATGCTGACACGTCAACTGTTTAATAATCTAGATGGAACAAATTCTATATATCGATACACAACGTCTTGAGTTACTTCCTTGTTCATTAGAAGTAGCTCAAGCTACTCTAGCAAAGAATAAACCTTTACTAGAAAAACTTTTAACTGCCTATATACCGGATGATTGGTACGATACAGAAATTCAAGCTTTTTTACCGAAGTATATTGAGTTACTAAAATCTGACCCTTTGCAGCTAGGCTATGGAGTTTGGTTAATAATTCGTACTGATGACTCTACATTAGTTGGCGATTTAGGCTTTAGGGGAAAATCAGAAGACAACCAAACATTAGAAATTGGTTACGAAGTTTTAGCAGCTTACCGTAACAAAGGTTATGCAACCGAAGCGGTACAAGCACTGATAGATTTTGCTTTTACGCAATTAGAAGCTCAAAAAATTATCGCGCATACTCCTACAGATAATATTGCCTCGATTCAAATTGTGGAAAAATTAGGAATGGAAAATAAAGGACTGGTCGAAGTTGTAGATACACCTGGGTTAGAGGTCTACAAATGGGAGTTGACGCTAGAATCAAGAAATAATTGTTAATATATCATTACTTATTCACATGCTGCCACGAGAAGAACTTTTAAAGGGTGTTGAAAATAGAGATGAAGTTGCCCGCGTTATCGACCAAGCGGAACAAGCCATTAAAACTTGGGAAGTTGTAATGACTGATTTTCTCTCACCTCCAGAGTTGGCAGAAGTTCAAAGGTCTTTTGGTCGTCTTACAGAAATTCATCTAGTTGCGTGGGGTGGGTATCCTCAAGCCGAACGTCAGCGAGCTGCTATCGCGCGTGCCGAACTTCCTTTAGATGAGTCACAAGTAGAACTAGTTGCGCTTGATATTGCAGGTAATTTTCTATTTGATACTGCAACACACCGAGATTTTCTCGGCGCCATGCTTGGTTGTGGAATTGTTCGCGACAAAACAGGCGATGTTATTGTTTTAGGTGAACGTGGCGCCCAGGTAATTGTAGTGCCTGAGTTAGCAGAATATTTAGAAACACACCTCAAACAAGTACGTTCAGTACCCGTTACGACTCGACGTATAGAATTAAATGAATTAAAAATCCGCGAACCCAAGAAAAAAGAGCTTACCACTGTTGAAGCTTCATTGCGACTTGATGCTGTTGCATCCGCAGGGTTTGGAATGTCACGGAGTAAAATGGTTGATTTTATTGATGCGGGTGATGTTCGCGTTAATTGGAAAGACACTACTAGTGCTTCTTCGCAAGTCAAAACAGGTGATTTAATTTCTATACGTGGCAAAGGGCGCCTAGAAGTCGGTGAAATTGCTGTCACCAAAAAAGATAGGTACCGTGTGCAGTTAACTAGATACATGTAGTAAAGTTTAGATACATGTATCTAATACAGTAAGGTGGGCATTGCCCACCCTACGTTTTAAACTGCTTTTCCAACACACTAACCAACGTTTTGCGTGGAACTAATCGTGATAGTTTTGGTATCAAATGACTTGTCAGACCTCCGCTTACTGCCATTGATTCGCCTCGCTCCAAAGCTTGAAATGTATCTTTAACAACAGTTTCAACTTTAGTTATTTGTGTATTTTTTGCCGCAATAGTTGGTGGAAATTTTGCTGCTGTAAAAAAGTTCGTATCTATTGGACCAGGACAAACACAAAGAACACGTATACCAAGTCCACGATTTTCTGCCCATAGCGACTCGCTAAAACTTAATACAAATGCTTTACTAGCCGCATATACAGACATGTAAGGTATTGGCTGAAACGCTGCTATAGATGCTATGTTGATTATGTCGCCACTATGTTGCTGCCGCATTAATGGTAAATATTTATGTGTTAAATCTACTAGTGCTAACACATTTAATTGCACTATTTGTACTTGCCGCTCACCATCACGCTCGGCAAAGTCTCCATAGTCTCCAAACCCAGCGTTATTAATTAATGTATCAATTGTAATTCCTTGGTTTTTTGTATAATTAAATACATCTAATGTCGATCCGGGTTGAGTTAAGTCTTTAACGATGACATCAACTTTAACATTATGTTTAGCTTGCAACTCTGATGCCAGCTGATTGAGCTTCTCTTCAGAGCGCGCGACAAGTACTAAATTGTTGTTACGAGCAGCATATTCCTCGGCAAAAGCTTTACCAATCCCGCCGGAAGCACCAGTAATTAAAGCTGTTGGCATTATAACTATTACAATTTATTGTTATTTATTATACAAATAATAGCAATTTTTTTCAGCTTTTGTAACCATCCTCAGTTATATGTCTTTAGATTTCTAGCTTCTTAGAGAAATTCGGAATCTAGCGTGGGAATACTAAGACTGTATATAAACGGGTGTTAATTATGACTAAGTTAAATAAACGTGCTTTTGAAATTTTGAGAGATGAAGTAGAGCGTTGTGCTACCAATGACGCTATAGGCAAAACCGAGAAGTTGATTGTAATCAAGCGTTTTGAAAAGCTCCGTCAAGAAAAAGGCGCCGCTGTTACTTTAGATGAATTGCGCGATGCTGTTTCTGATGTCTACCCACAGTTTAGCGAAAAAGTACTTAGGCGAGCGGTCAAGCTAAATCGTCCACCAGGAGTTGTGACAAAAGCTACATTTGTTCTGATGTTTCTTGCCACTTGTGTGGGTGTTGTGTGGCTACTTAATCTACCAAATCCGATGCTTCGTAGAGCAGTTGCCAAAACGGCGCCGCTTTTGCTGACACCAAGTTACATGGAAATGGATTCTAATTATCGTGGCGCCATTGATTCGCTTGGGCAAGCCGAACAATTGTTAGATAACCCAACAAGTGCTGCTGATATCGAACAAGGTGGGGAAAAAGTTAAACAAGCAAAGAAGCATTTAGATAATTTGCCACGCTGGTCTTTGGATTATTATCCTGAAGTTTACTGTAATTACTTCGGCTGCGCTTGGAGGTTTTCCTATGATGAATTTGAAACCGCGCGTAAAAAAGTTGCACGTTTACAAGCCGTTGCGTTTCAGAATAAAAATGCGCTGACACCGTTAGAAGAAGCTGAACAAGAACTTTTAACAGCAAAGTCAGATTATAAAAGAGCTACAAATATCAAAGATAAAGAAAAAGCTATTGAAGCTTGGCAAAGCGCAATTAATTTATTCGAGCAAATTCCAGCAAAAACCCTAGCAGCAGAAAACGCTCAAGCTAAACTTAAAGCTTACAAACGAGAACTTGAGGATGCTCAAACCGCTACACTTATTGCTGCTGCACAACAATTTGACATTGAAGCCGAAAAAATCAAACCCAAACAACCTCAAACTGCATCCCAGTTATGGCAAAAAGCAATTAATCGTCTCAATGAAATTCCTAAAGAAAATCCTCGTTACCTCGAAGCACAACAACTACTAGCATCAGTTGAAGTTAAATACCGAACAGTTGACAATTCAGGTAGCAATAATTATATAGAAGCAGCAAAACAATATGCCATCGAAGCAGCAAAAGCATCGCAAAACCCACCGCACCCCGCAGACAAATGGGAACAAATCGCTCAACAATGGAGAAGTGCTATTGAGCAACTCAAAAATATTGACGTAAAAGAAGCGGGTTACGTCGAAGCACAAAAGCTCATCGCACAATATCAAACAAACCTGGGAATTATCCAAAATCGCCAACGTTATGAAAGTGAAGCTAAAGAAGCATTACAACTAGCAAACCAGAAAATACAAAACTTAATTGCATCGGCGCCATCTGATACTCAGCAATTTAAAGCCGAAATTCAAGGTGTTATCAACGTGCTAAGAACAGTCAAACCCGGAACAACTTCTTATGCTGAAGCTCAACAACTTTTAACTATGGCACAGAACAAACTTCGTTAACTTACATCTTGCACCTTCTTTTGGCTTGGGTAAGGTGGGCAGTGCCCACCCTACGCAAAAATAAGCATTACAGGCTTTTTTATTCTCAATAAGCTCGTGGTGCAAGATGCCAGTTAACCCGTTATAATCCCCCCAACCCGGCTAGGGGGGATTAAAGCGAGTGTACGTAACGAGCGCGTCCTTGTCGCTTTGCTTCATAGAGTGCCTTGTCTGCAACAGCAATTAAGTTAGCTGGAGAGGTGGCGCCAGTTGGGACTATAGTAGAAACTCCCAAGCTGATGGTAATAAATTCACTAATATCTGAACAAGCATGAGGCAATTTTGCTTGATAAATTGCTTGCTGAATTTCCTCTGCCACAAGCATTGCTTCTTCAACATCTGTTGATGGCATAATTACAGCAAACTCTTCTCCACCATAACGAGCAACTAAATGTGTTGGGAGTTTTACCACAGAAGTTAATGCTACAGCAACTTTTTGCAGACAGCTATCGCCGCATTGATGACCGTAAAAATCGTTGTATTTTTTAAAGTAATCGACATCGCATATAATTAGTGATAAAGGTTGCTGTTCGAGTTCTAAGCGATTCCATTCTTGCAACAAATACTCGTCAAAACAGTAGCGATTGGCAATTTGAGTTAATTTATCGACTCTGGAGAGACGTTGTAGTTCTTGATTTACTTTAACTAGTTCAGACTGAGTAGTTTGAAGAATTTCTAAAGTTTGGCTTAACTCTTTGGTTCGCTCCTGAACTTTCTCTTCTAAGTTGCGGTTATATTTAGCTAATTCGTCTGTAACTTCTTGCAAAGCCGCATTTTTAAGGGCAAGCTCTGCTTCTGCTTGCTTGCGCTGTGTAATATCTTGAAAAGCAGCAATTGCATAAATTATATTACCTTTGTTATCAAAAATAGGTGTTGCTGAAACTTCTAAAGAAGTAATCTTATCCCCCAGATGCAGTTCAACATCATCAATAACGACACTTTCACCATTCAAAGCTCTGACGATAGGCGCCCTCTCATTAGGGTAATATTTTTGTGTTCCCTGTACATAAGCTTGATAAATTTCAGAAAATTGGGAAGTTGTACCGGGAACGATTCCTTTACCCAAAATTGTTTGTGCAGTTTGATTTGCGTAGCAGGGTTGTCCTTGAGAATCAATTGTAAATATACCTATTGGTACAGCTTCAAGAAACTGTGTTAACCTCTTCTCACTTTCCCGTAATGCTTCTTCTGCCTGCTGACGCTCGCAGATTTCTTGCTGACAATTTTGATATAGTTGGGCATTTTTGATTGAAATTGCTGCTTGAGAGGATAAAATTTTTAATATTTCTAATCTCTCTAATGTAAAAGCACCGACAGCAAGATTGTTTTCTAAGTAAAGTATACCAAAAAGCTCACCCTGATAAATAATCGGCGTACATAATACAGATTTTGGTTGATTTTCAATAATATATTTATCTGTAGTAAATATTCCCTCGTGGGTAGCATCCTTTAAAATTACATCTTCTCTAGTTCTGACTACATAGTTAATCAAGGAATTGGGCAACTGTTGGCTAGTTTCCGTTAGTACTGATTGAAATAGTACTACTTGTGAAGTATCTATAGTAACCTTGGCTTCGATAAATAGCTGTTCCTGCTGTTTGAAAACGAGAAAACCAGTTTGGGCGCCTGCATTCTCAATGACTATAGCCATTAATTTTTTTATTAACCGTTCTAAAATAATTTCGCTGGCAATAGCTTGAGAAGCTTTGATAATTGTTCTTAAATCTAAGACTTGTGAATTATTAGCTATAGTATAATTAGAGCTATAATTTTTTGAAAAAGTAATTATCTGTGGGTATTTTGATTCTAAATCTTTGGCTTTGGCAATAGCTCCCCAGCAGATATAACCATAGTGTGCTTTAGTCATATAAGTTCGAGCAATTTCCTGCCGTCCTGAAGCTAAATAGAATTTAGCAGCCAATTCATAAGCTAGAGCTTCTTCTTGGACATAATTATTTTCATATGCGCCGGCTATTGCACGGTCGTAGTACTCCATAGCTGCAAGTGATTGTCCCAATACTCTAGCTTTTTCTGCTTCCACTAATTCATATTTGTGCTGATAGTTCATGGGAGCATGTTCTGCCCATAATTTCATCTTTTTCTGATTTTCATCTACTTGGCTTAGGTATTCTTCTAAATTATTAATTTGTTTACCTGATTGTAATAAACTATCAGAATACTCTGCCAGCAATGCTAAAGAATAAAACCAGTTATGCAACGTAAAGATAATTTCACTTTGAATAAATTCAGAATATTGTAATGCGGTTTTTGCATGGTTTACAGAGTTTTGATATTCCTCAAAAAAATAAGAAAGAAATGATTTATAAAAATAAACATCAAATAAAGAAATTAAATTGTTACTTGACAATAAATAGGGTAGAGCTTCTTCTTCATTCAGAAACTCACCAATTAATTTAGTTTTGACCGTATCATTGAGCAAGTTAGCTACTGCCTGGGCACATATTTTAGTTAAATTAAGTGGATGCTTTTGCTCAAGCTTGCTAATGAATTCAATATAATTTGTCTGATTTTCGGAAACTAATTCTAAATGTTGTCCGACAAAAAATAGATGAGAACAGTAAAAATTTGCTGCATGACATGCAAACTCAACATCTCCTACTTCTAGTCCACATTCAATTGCCTCATGCAAAGCATTTATCGTTTCTTTAATATGCTTTTTTTTATAAGTTATATTAATATCAATTGCTACAAACACTTTTGACTTAAAATCTTTAGCATTTAATTGATTTAATATTTTTAAAGATATTTGACTTAGTTGATACGCAAGGTTGATATCTGGAACTAACCAAGATGTAATAACGCCATAAATTGCATAAGCGTAAATAGATGGAGGTGAATTGCCATACTGCCTAGAAAGTTCAATCATCGTATACAGAATTGGTAAAACCATTGCACTTTCACTAAAACAAGCAGGAGCATGAAGCAAAATTAAAAGCTCCATCGCTGCTAATGTATATGGATTAGTCATGGGTAGTAAGCTAGCCAACTGCTCAACATCAAGATTTTGTGGTGGCGATTGTACTAATGAAATATCTAGCAGTGACAAGACTTTTTGCCCAATATCTAAAACAGTGTTAATTTGATTTTGTGCTAGATAAATTTTCATTTGTATCTGATAAAATTTGACAGATTCTAGAATATTATGAACTTGTTTTAGTGCCTGTTCGCATAAAAGTAACGCTCTTATTGAATTCGTATTTAGGTATTCAGCTTCGGATATTTCTATGTAAAGGTTTAAAGTCAATATGTATTGATTTTGCCAGGTGTCGGGATGCAGTATTTGTAAACCTATATTTAAGTAATTAACAGCAGCTTCATAAGCTGTAGCAGCTTTAGCTTTCTGACCAGCAAGGAGATTTAACTGAGCTAACTCATCCTTTTCAGTTTGCGTTTTTAGTAGGTCAGTACCAAAATTTAATTGGTTAACTAAGGTAAAAATATTATTTTTCTGTTCCTCTAGTGTGGTATTATGTAACAATAGTTGACCTATTTTTAAATGAGTATTTTTTCTTGATGATTCTGGAATCAAAGAATAAACTGCTTGTTGTACCCGGTCATGCAAAAATTTATATTCAATTTTGGCGCCGCTAACTTTAAAAATATTCGATTCTGTCTCTTCAATCACGGTAGGAATTTTGTAATTTGAAGATAAAGGTAGAATTAAACCAGCTTGCAAAGCGCTCCACAACTGAGCAGCCGTTAAAATTTTTGATGTTTCATTGACAGTTGCTAAAATGTCTAAATTAAATTGGTTGCCAATACAAGCTGCTAACTGTAGAACTTTTTGGGTGTCTGGTGGCAATTTGCGAATATTTCTAGCAATCAGTTCGACAATATTATAGTCTGCGATGCCAACTGCTTGAATTTGCTGAATGTCCCATTGCCACTTATTTATAGCTACCTGATAAACTAACAGGTGTTCGCTATATAAGCTTTTAAGTAACTGAGTTAAAAAAAAGGGATTACCTTGAGTTTTATTAAAAACTAACTCTGCTAATAATTTAACTCGCGTCTCAGCAATTGTTTCATTAAGGGTGTCTGCTACTAATTCTTGGACATGAGTGATTAATAGGCATTCTACGTTAATATTATGAATTGCAGTATCTGTCTGACGTAGCTTTTCGAGCGTTTGTGTTAATGGATGGGTAGGGTTGACTTCGTTATCTCGATAGGCACCGATTAGAAATAGGTATTGACTGCTATTATCTGTAATTAAAAGCCGAAGTAATTTTAGAGATGCAGAATCTGCCCATTGTAAATCATCTAAAAAAATGACTAGTGGATGTTCTGGCTGGCAAAAAACATTTACAAATTGTTGAAAAACACGGTTAAACCTATTTTCAGATTCAGTTGCACCTAGTTTTGGAACATTAGATTGCAAACCAATAATTAACTCGGCTTCAGGAATTATATCAATGATTACTTGACCGTTGCAACCAAGAGCCTCTAGTAGTTTGTTTTTCCATACAGTAATTTGCTGCTCATTCTCGGTTAGTAGCTGACGAATTAATTCTTGGAAAGCCTGAATTAAAGCAGCATAGGGGATATCCCGCTTAAACTGGTCAAATTTGCCTGTTATAAAATAACCTCGCGCGGCAACAATGGGTTTGTGAACTTCATTAACAATTGAAGTTTTCCCAATACCTGAGTAACCTGTAACTAACATTATTTCTGTTGCTCCCTGGCTAACCCTCCTAAAAGCATCCATTAGCATCCCAACTTCTTGTTCTCTGCCATAAAGCTTTTGCGGTATTGAAAGCTGACTGCCGCGATCTCGCTGACCGAGGATAAAATCTTTAATTTCTCCGGTGCTTTCAAGCTGTTGTAAACAATTCTCTAAATCGAATTTTAATCCAGCCGCACTTTGATATCGTTCCTCAGCATTTTTAGCCAATAGTTTCATCACAATATCTGAAACTGGTTGAGGAATTTTAACAACCATGTGAGGTGGTACTGGTTGTTTGGCAATATGGCAGTGAACCAACTCTAAAGGGTCATCACTTATAAATGGCAGCCTAAAAGTCAGCATTTCATATAAAGTTACTCCTAGAGAATAAAAATCTGTACGATAGTCAATCGACCTATTCATCCTCCCTGTTTGTTCAGGCGCCATATAGGCTAAAGTACCTTCTAATAAGTTAGGGCTGCTAATAGTTTGCTTTTCTAAATATAAACGTGAGGAAAAACCGAAATTGGTTAATTTTACCTGCCCTGTTTCAATATTAATAAGGATATTACTAGGTTTGATATCTTTATGAATAATTCCGATTCGATCTAAATCTATTAATATAGACGCAAGTGAAATTGCTATAACCAAACATTCATAAATTTTTAATTGCCGAGATTTAAGAATTTGGTTCAACGGCTGACCGCCAAAATCTTCTAAAATTAATGCATAAGCATTTTTATATTTTTCTAGACTGCAAGGTTTAACAATTCCTTCAATGGTCAAATCTTTGAGAACTTTATATTCATGTCGCAAACGAGTAATTTGTTCTAGTGTCGGATACTCAGATTTGAGCAATTTGATGAATACGGATTCTTGTTTTTGCTCAATTTTGCTTCGGTAAACAATTGTTTCTATGCTTTCATGAATTTTTTCAATAATCTTATATTCTGTAATATTTACCATAACTCACACGCTTAATGCCACTTTTACTACAGTATAAATGTTTTTATATAATCTCTCTACCTCCTGAAATAAAATTTTTTATAATGCTTGCTTAGTAATGATTTTTGTGTACTAATTATTTATAATATTCGCGCATATAAAAATCCTTATAACTATAAATTTGTAGTCTAACCGTGCGGTTCAGTAAAGCAATAGTTATCATGTTGTAAAACCAGATTAAAGGTTTTAAAACAGTGCTTTAACGTCTGCTTTTCTAATCTAACTTTACTTTTATAATATCTTCATGAGTGTATCCACTGACAAGCTTGTGCTTTAAAGTTACTTTATTTGTTCATTATTTTCTATATTGAAATATTTAATAGGTTGTTTGTAGTATTTATGTTTGTTTTGATGCGCTGAAGCGCTACTACGAGCCGCTTATTACGAGTAGTAAATACTGTGTTAGGGTGTGTGCGTCTATACCTAGTTCTGTGCGTTCACTGGCGCCTATTATTCCTGCTTGGGCGTGCCACCATGCTGCTGTGGCAACGATTTGTTCGATGGGTGTTGATTTGTTGACTCCTTGCGCGAGTAAGCCGGCGAGTAGTCCTGTTAGCACGTCACCACTGCCTCCACGGGCAAGCGCTGGTGTACTTTCGGGGTTTATCCAGGTGTTACCGTGTGGGTTGGCTATGGCTGTACGCGCGCCTTTCAATAAGATTATTGCATTACTTTGTTTTGCGGCTGCTTGGACTGCTTCAATTCGATTGTTTTGTGCGTCGGGAATATCGGGAAATAAGCGTTTGAATTCTCCTGTATGTGGTGTAAGTACTGTAGGTGCTTGTCTCTTTTGTAGTGTTTGTACTGCTCCCATTGTTGCTAATATGTTTAAACCATCGGCATCTATTACCAAGGGGTCGGTGCTTTCTAATACTTGCTCGACTATTGGCGCCGCATCGGTTGTAATACCAGGACCAATTGCAATGGTGCTAAATGAGTCTAAACGAGTATTTGCAGGGAGTTTTAATTCAGCAATGGCGCCTGTTTCTGTTTCTGGGCATCCTATAATCAATGCTTCGGGTAACTGTGCTACTAATAAAGGCTTTAAATATTCTGGCACTGCGATAGATAACATTCCTATACCACTCGCGCGGGCACCTAATCCTGTTAATATTGCTCCTCCTGCATACCTATGAGAGCCACATATCAATAGTAAATGTCCTTCTTTATACTTGTGAGTTACAGGAGGACGCGGTAAAGGTAATGTAGAAAGTGCAGTTTTCTTAGTTATGCGGTTAATTTTATTTGTATCTCCTAACACTGCTTCAACATCAGCGCGCGGAATATCAAAGTCAATCAATTCTGCTTTCCCTACATACTCTAACGCTCGGTCTTGCAATAAACCTAGTTTCCACAACCCTAAACATAACGTATGTGTCGCGCGTATCGCAGTTCCTAAAACTTCCCCTGTATCTGTATGCAATCCAGATGGTATATCTATACTAAAAATTGGATTTGACGATTCGTTAATAGCATCAATAGCAGAAGCTACAGGTTCAGTTAAATGACGTTCTAAGCCAAAACCAAACAAACCATCAATTAACAAATCGCAGTTTTGTAAACCATCTACAGAGTCATAAATCTTGATTCCTAAGCTTTTAACATACTGAAAATGCTGGGAAGTAAGTTCTTTAAGCTTTTCAAACGGACAATATATGCTAACTGTATAACCGCTCAAAAACAACTCACGCGCGACAACAAGCGCATCACCCCCATTATGACCAGGGCCAACAAGAACACCAATATGATTTTTTTTGTATGTCATCGCTTCAATTCGACGGGTGATAAGTCCTGCGACTTTTTCCATCAAAGCTGCTACAGGCATTCCTGCTGTAAATATACGTGCTTCGATATCACGCATCTGCGTTGCGGTGACAATTACTTGCGATATAAACTCTTGTCTATCCATCAGACAATTAAATCATGAATATTTATCTTCCATAATATACTCTTGCGTTTCCTAGTCCTGCATTTCTCAGTACAGCGTTCCATTGTTCAGCTTGACCGCGTTCGGCAAATGGTCCAACTGCAATGTGGGCGCCGCGTGGTTGATTACGACGTTGAACGCCAATATAATTTACATATTGTCCTAAACTGCGCCACACTGTTTGTTCAACTTGGTAAAAGTCTTCTGAACGGGTAGGAATAGCTACATAATAAGAACTCGAATTGTTTTGGCTAACATTGCCGTAGCTGCCTCCACCAACGCTACCACCACCATTAGGAGTAAGGGAAATTTCCTGTCCATTATTGTTGAATACACGAACGTTACTAAATCCTATACCTGAAGCTAACAACTCTTGTATTCTCTGTAATGCGTTTTGCTGTCGGCTAAAAACTCCTGCTTGAATTACTGAACGTCCTCCAAAGTTACGAATATAAGCTGTCGGTTCTACTCGTTTGACTACTGGTAAAAGCTGTGCATTATAGCCACTTGCGTCAACTATAACTGAATAGCGCTCAAAGCCTTGATTGTATTGTTGATTGTATTGAGGTATGGGCGCCCCTTGGTTGTACTGTGGTTGTAGTGGAGCTTGAAAATCGAAACTTCGACCATCTCCATTATTTACAGGGGGTACACTGTAAGTCTCTTGGTTAATTGGTAGTAATGGTAATCGCTCTTGGGCTACTGCTGGTGTTGGTACTAGGAAGAGCAAAGGCAGCACAACTAATTGTAGCTTGGTCAATTTTGAGATTGGCGCCTGATTAAATTTAAATTGATTTGGTAATGCACTTGACATAAGCAATTTACTGTTTTGTATTTATTTGTCTATGACAAGCTACACATAAAGGCAGCTTGGGTTGGTATCTGTTGTAGCAAATGTATTGGCTGCTTGGTTTATAAATTATAAGCACTGAATAATTACTGCTTAAAAATGTCACACTATTTTTTAAGTATATATTGCCAGTCTACTAAGATAAATTATTACAAAGGCACAGTAGAGACGTGATTAACCAGGTCTGTACAGATTTTTCCTTTTTCCCTGTATTAGTGTTAGTTTAGAAATGGTAGCCTAGCAACACCTAATTATAAATTAATGAAAAAAGTCGTCGTTGGTCTTTCTGGCGGCGTTGACAGTTCGACTGCCGCCGCACTTTTACACAATCAGGGCTATGATGTGATTGGTCTTACCCTTTGGCTGATGAAAGGGAAAGGTCAATGTTGCTCTGAGGGTATGCTTGATGCGGCAAAGATTTGTGAGCAGCTAGGGGTTCCTCATCACGTTGTTGATATCCGTGATGTTTTTCAAACGTATATTGTTGATTATTTGGTGACTGGTTACAGCGCGGGTATAACACCGTTACCTTGTTCGCAGTGCAACAAAACTGTGAAATTTAGTCCTATGCTTCATTATGCAAAGGAAAATTTAGACTGTGACACAATAGCTACCGGACATTACGCGCGCATTCAATTTAACCCAGACACTGCGCGTTACGAACTTATTCGTGCGTTAGATAGAAACAAAGACCAAACATATTTCCTTTATGACCTAGCGCAAGATATTCTCTCATCAGTTATTTTCCCATTAGGTGAATTACAAAAAACTGATACCCGTCGCATTGCCGCAGAACACGAACTTGAAACTGCCGACAAACCCGAAAGTCAAGATTTATGCTTAGTCGAAAGCAATGGTTCGATGCGCGCGTTCTTGGATAAATATCTGGCGCCGAAAGAAGGCGATATAGTTGACATGGATGGTAAAGTCCTTGGCAAACACGATGGTACGCACCACTACACAATAGGACAACGTAAAGGTTTAGGTATCGCTGCTGCCGAACCATTGTATGTAATTTCTATTGATGCAGTTAATAACCGTGTTGTTGTTGGTGATAGAACTAAAGCAACTAAGCCAGAATGTACTGTACATCGCGTTAACTGGGTATCAATTGCTGAACCATCTACTCCCATCCGTGCTGAAGTGCAAATTCGATATCGCTCGGCGCCTGTCCCTGTTACAGTAATACCATTGGAAAATTCGCGCGCGCGTATAGTGTTCGACGAACCACAGTTTAGCATTACACCAGGACAAGCAGCAGTTTGGTACGACGGGGAAAAAGTGTTAGGTGGTGGAATAATTGAACAATTTTAATCCCCCATTCCCCTTAATTAGTTCAAGAGGTAACTCACATATTGGTAAGGTCGTCAGTGACGACCATACCCTAGTTTCATATGTTTAGGTGCTTCAGAAGAAGTTATGTTAGAGCAAATGCGCCGTCATCAACAACAACTATTTGAGCAAGAATGAAAGGTTTAGTTTTGGAGTTATAAACATTTTAGATTAAATCGAGCTTATTCAAGTCTAAATATTTTTAGTTTATATTTTTTTACAATTGTTTGAGTATGACCGTTAATTAGCTCGGTTTTGGGTAAATCTTTAAAAATATCGACAATTATCTAATAATTCCATTACAATAATTTCCTCTTTTATAAAATATAATAATTTATTAAATAGGTAAGCTTAGAAGAAACACTCTTAACGCGAAAAAAAATGACTAACCAACCTCAATCTACCGAAGCGCGCTTAACTCGTCTTGAAACCTTATTCTCAAATGTAGGTGAAATAGTAGCAGTACAGAGTCAAACTATCAATATAATGACAGCAAATATTAGCCAGTTGACTCTTGACATCAATAATCTACGTGAAACAGCAGTAGCACAGGGTGACAGGATTGACACAATGGCAGCCAATATTAGCCAGTTGACAGGGGATGTTAGTCGGTTGACAGGGGATGTTAGTCAGTTGACAGGGGATGTTAGTCGGTTGTCAGGGGATGTTGGGCAGTTAACTCTTAATATAAATAATCTAAGCGAGCAAACCGACCGCAGAATTAATAGTCTCAGTGATACGATTGATGTACTTGTAGCTAATATTAGTCAGTTGACTGAAAACCAAAATAATCTAAGCGAACAAACCGAGCGCAGACTAAGTAACTTGGCAGAGCAAGCAGCCCAAGACAGACAGCAAGCAGCTATCGACCGCCAAGCGTGGCAAGCAGAAATACAGAGAATATGGCAATATCTTTTACAACAAGGGGGGAATGGAAACGGTAGACAAGGTACATAATTTAATTGCTGCTTAGGCATCATTCAAAGGCGCCTGACATTCATTAAACTCGTGCAATAAATCTCTTGCAGCTTCTCTTACTTTAGGATTGTCCCGATTAAGTCCTGGAATAATAAATTCATAAACTAATGGTTTGTCAATTTTCCAAAGTACCTCTAGTAAACGTTAATACTCCCAGTAATCATTTAAATTTAAAACTCTTTGTATTGCTTCCCTAATGTTTTCTAATAACCAATTTTTAGGGATTGCTAAAAGACCCGCACGTCCTAATTCAATATTAAGCATATTTTGACATTGACATGCAAGTTCAAGTAAGTTTTAAATAATTAAATAACCCTTTTCTGGTTCAAAATTTGGAGTTAACTGAAAATTTTCGTATAGACCTTGCTCAATAGAGTTAAATAAACGTTTGAATCCATCTACTAGAAAATGAGGATTTTCTAATAAGGTGTTTAAACATTGAAATTCTAGATTTTCCATTTAAGCAACTTCTAATGCTTTCTTAGATAGAGTTATAGGTTCAGGAAGTAGTTTTTCTTGCTCTTGGTACCACTCAATTAACGACTCAATTACTTCTTGCCCATGCTTCGCTGCTTCTTCATAGGTTTCACCATGCGTATGATATTGCTGCCAAGGAAATTCTGGCAGGTGTACTAGATAACAGCTATCTTCATCCGACCATTCGATAACCATACTATATGGATAGTTCATTCTTCTTCCTTATCTATTTCTTCGGCTTTCTGTGCTTCTTCTAATTTAGCTAAAACTTGATCTACTTGTTTTTCTTAGTATTTTTTTGCATCGTCTCCATCTTTCCTTTCAACTCCCTAATTTTTTTGGGCATTTTGCTTTTACCGTAACTTTTAAAGTATTACTCCCTTCACGCTTAAAGAATAACGAACCGCAAAGACGCAAAGAACGCGAAGCGAGAGGAAGAATTTATAGGAAATCTTCTACCGAGAAAGAAGTATAACGGGGGTAGTCGTGTTAAGGTGAGCATAAATCCTAGTATTATGACGATAAAACTCTACTTTCTCTCTGCGCTCTCTGTGTCTCTGTGGTAAAAATAATACATATATTTCACCACAGAGACAAATACGGATTTTGCCAACAATATTTTATCCATTCCTGAGCGGGCTAGTATAACGGGGGTAAGGTAGACTATCCTACCAATAATTTCAATTCCCTTAGCAGCATCATTTCCTGAACTGTCTGCACGAATTATTGACTCACCGCTGGATGAAATTTGATTGCCTCTAATTACGATGGCGCCGCCACTTCCGCTAGTATTGATTAATGATTAGTTTGATAATTGAATGTTTTTAAAGTTTGTAACGTTTTGATAATCGAACTTAGTATCATCTTCTAACTTCACGTTACTACCATTTCACACAGTTTCATAGCACCGTAACACTCAAACTAATTCATTTCCAGGTTTATATTTCCCAAATTTGACAGAATTATATACATATCGATGTTTCATATATTTTTTACACAAATGTAACGTCATGACTAAAACAATCTCTCCTCCAAACCCAGTTACACTAGTTACTCCACAACCCAAAAAGGGAAAGTCTCTTCCTTCGGGGTTTATTATTCGCTTTGGCAAATTTGTTTGGTCAACGATGTGGCATATAATGATGTCACAGCTGGCGCCACGCAGTAAGTCAGGTGCATATGTTCGACCAGAAAGTCAGTTTCGAGATACAGTAAATAACGATAGTAAGTATAAACCTGAAGCAGGTAGATATAAATTATACGTTGGTTTAGGATGTCCTTGGGCACATAGAACGCTAGTTACACGTGCGATTAAAGGATTAGAGTCAACAATACAAGTATCAATAGTTTCACCTGATGGAAATACAGGAGCTTGGGTATTTAACGAAGAAGAAGAAGGTTGTCAAACGGTACCCGAATTATATAACTTGGCACAACCTGGTTACAAAGGACGTAGCACTGTTCCAATACTATGGGATACACTTTCCAAAACGATAGTTAATAACGAAAGCGCAGAAATTATTGTGATCCTAAACTCTCAGTTTAACGAGTTTGCCGTAAATTCTGAACTTGATTTATATCCTGTTGAGCTACGCACCAGTATAGACACGTGGAACGATAAAATTTACCATGCTGTAAATAACGGTGTATACCGCTGCGGGTTTGCTCAAACACAAGAAGCATATGAACAAGCTTGTAATGAGTTATTTACTATGCTTGATGAAATTGATGCAGCGTTAGAAAAAAGTAGATATTTATGTAGAAATACTGTAACGCTTGCTGATGTACGCTTGTTTACAACTTTGTTTAGATTCGATGCAGTTTATTACGGCTTATTCAAATGTAATCGGCGCCATATCCAAGATTACCAAAACTTAGGCGCCTACTTACGTGACCTATATCAAATTCCAGGAGTTGGTGAGACTTGCGACGTAGAAAGCGTTAAGCGCGATTACTATGGTAACTTGTTTCCACTTAACCCAGGTGGCATAATTCCCTCTGGACCAGACATCACCAATTTACTCGAACCACACAACCGAGAACTTAAAAAATATAGTTTTGATGTAAAAGAGAAATAAACTCTTTTCTCTGTGCCCTCTGTCTCTCTGTGGTAAAAAATATTTAATCCCCCTAAAACCATTAATAAGGGAGCATAAGAATCAAAATTTTAGCACGGGCAGTTAAGGCTATTTTCAAATACTATTATTTTTCAAATGGTAATGTTGGGGATGTTTTAGGATATATGGCTAGTTCGGTTTCTGGATCAAAAAAGTGTAATTTTTCTGGTGTTAATGATAACCAAATTTGTTCGCCCATTTTAATGCTTCGATCAGGCGGTATACGTACTTGTAATGACGTATTAGAAAAAGATTGCCGTTGAAATCCTGGTATTATAAGTTGCGTTGAAAGGTAAGTATCATTACCTAAATTTTCGACTAAATCAACTTGTGCGGGCAAGTTTTTTGTCGCGGGTACACCTACAATTAGATGTTCGGGTCGAATTCCTAATATTACCGTTTTTCCGTCATACTTTTGCAGTGTGGCGCCCCAAATTTCTGGTAAGGTCATGCGGAAGTCACCGTTGGTAATAATTTGAGGTGCTTGAAACTTAACGGGAATAAAGTTCATTGGGGGTGAACCAATAAATTCGGCAACGAAACGATTTGCTGGACGGTTGTAAAGTTCTAAGGGAGGCGCCACTTGTTGCAGTTGTCCTTGGTTTAAAATGGCTATTCTGTCCCCCATTGTCATTGCTTCGGTTTGGTCGTGGGTAACGTATATTGTTGTTGTTCCTAGTTGACGCTGTAACTTGACTATTTGTGCGCGCGTTTCTGCACGTAGTTTTGCATCTAAGTTTGATAGGGGTTCATCCATCAAAAATACCTGCGGGTTACGCGCTATTGCCCGTCCTAATGCAACCCGCTGTCTTTGTCCCCCTGATAATTGTTTGGGTAATCGTTTTAATAAAGCTTCGATTTGCAGTAATTGTGCTACATTTTTTACCTGCTGGTCAATCGATTTTTCCTTCTCGGAAAGATAACGCAGTCCTTTGGGTAATTTTCTTGTGGCACTAACGAGGAAATTTTCTACAAAGCTTGAATTCGATTTGTCCCCATCCTCTAAATTATCCAATGAACGGCGCCGTAAACCAAAGGCAATGTTATCGTATACTGTCATATGCGGGTAAAGCGCATAGTTTTGAAACACCATTGCGATATCACGTTCTTTGGGAGGAAGGTCGTTAACAAGCTTGTCCCCTACCGAAATATTTCCACCAGTCATCGTCTCAAGACCAGCTATCAACCTCAACAGAGTGCTTTTTCCACAACCCGATGGTCCCACCAACACCATAAACTCACCGTCTGCTACCGTCAAGTTTATCCGTCGCAAGACACTTACACCTTCAGTACGTGCAGCATCACTTTTATTTATATTGTCCTTGACTTGCGCTGATGCATCCCCTTTACGCTGGGGGAAACTTTTGTAAACGTTTTCTAAAATAACTTGTGCCACGGCTTATAGTAATGGTTATTGGGCAATTGGTACATTGGGCATCGACAAGAAAACTTCTAATGACCAACGATTAATAACAAATAAATATTAATTCAGCGCTAATCATACACGTAAGGGCACTATTTAGAAAAGTTAAAAAATAGCTTGAACGTTATCTACTCTCAATCCCCGCATATCGCTTGCGTTTTTGGTACAATAATACTAACATAGTTACAGAGTTGTTAGCCTGCTGTTGTTGCTAGACTTTTATGCTAGAACAATATTCGATGGCAAGCATGAAAAACATGGAGTTAATTAAGAATTATTACAAATAAAATTAATCAAAAAATATGTGGTAACAGTACTTGTCGATCCAGCCGAAATAAAACTATGTAGGTTGGGTGGAGGAACGGAACCCAACATATATACATTCAGGGCGCTAGTAAACTTTTTACAAAAGGAAAAACATGAACAATTTCATCTTAATGGCAGAAATTATCAGCGAACCTCAACTGCGGCACACACAGGATGGTTTAGAAATATCAGAAATGATGGTACAGTTTCCTGGCTCAAGACCTGACGACCCACCATCAATGTTAAGAGTTGTATCTTGGAGAGACTTAGCCAAAGAAGTACACCAAAATTACCATCAAGGCGATCGTGTGCTTTTAGAGGGACGTTTGGGAATGAATACAATTGACCGTCCCGAAGGATTTAAGGAAAAACGCGCAGAGTTAACATTACAAAAAATACATTCACTTGATGGTTCGGCGCCTTTAACCTCAGTAACTACAATTGAGAGAACACCTGCCGCAGCTAATAATACTAAAACAAATACTGCTTCCACAAGTCGTCAAACCGCTGCGAATAATACTTCAAGTTATAATGAGGCGCCATCAAAAGCTCCTGCCACTAAAAAAAGCAATGTAGGAGTCATGCCAGAAGAAGACTCAAACCAATATGCAACTCCTGCAACCAAAAATTATGAGCCAAGTACCTACCCAGCACAACCAGTAGAAACAGACGAAGACGACATTCCATTTTAAGCTTGGCGCCATAATATTGTAACAAGCGCACCTTACATAAAAGTAGGGTGCGTCACTGTATGAAAAAGCTATAATCCCAACAAAAACATCACAGCAGTAACGCACCGTCAATAATTATAATTATTATCAATAATAACCCAATATACATGCCCTTTTCAGCCTTGTCACAACTTTGTCACAAATGCCCATCTATACTCAGAACATAGTAAAAGACCAATAGTGAGTTTATACTTCTATGATCTGAACTTATCAAAGTTAACCCCTATTTATATAGTAGAAGCGTTGTACAAAGCACGTTTCTACTTCCTTAACTTCTAAAAAGTTTTATGACTTTGTAGAGTGCGCTGTTACGTATAAACTCGTAAATTACATAACATTTATTTTAATATTTCTATAGAGTAATTTTATATTTGAAAATAAAATAAGTGTTTTCGCTGAGAGAATTATAGCCTAAAGATTAACATTGAAAAACATAATTTATAAATTATAAGCGTTTCAGTATTAGCTTTACTTATAACCTTATATCAGATATGTAACTTTATCAAATATTCGTGATAGCTTTAACAGAATTTTGGGAATACTGAAAATTAGAGAAATAAATTCTCATAACATCAGCATAGGAAAGTTTTCCAAGGTGCATGGCTAGGTTCATTTATAAAGAGGACAGCAACACACAGTGAATTATAACTGTGGGTACAGTTTGCACTAATTTTTTCGGTTTATTCCTGAAAACATTAATTAAAATTAGCACTTCTACTTTATATATCAACCCTTAGTAAATGAAATCCGGATACTAATAAGCCCAAAATAACAAGTCTTACACTCTTTTTAGATTATAACTCTCTAATTTGCTCAAGTCGGTAAAATCTATCCTGAATTTTACATAGCTTTTTTACATCATCAACTGAATGTTCTTAACATGAAAACTCGTAGAGATACATATTTTAGACGGTTTTTAGCTGCATCGCTCCTAGTTAGTAGTAGTTTCGGCGCCATATTACCCGTACTTGCTCAGGTGGCATCTGGCACAGAAATTAAGAACACAGCAACAGCAACCTTTAGCGACGGTACAAATACATACAACGCGACTTCTAACGAAGTTGTAATAACCGTTGCTGAAGTTGCTGGTATCACTATTACAGCACAAACTCCTAGCGTTACTAATCCAAATGCAGGCGCCCAGGTTTATGTTGATTTTGTCATCACCAACACAGGTAACGACCCAACACAATTCTTTATTCCTGGTATAGCAACTCTTACAGGTACAGCAGCAACAGGAAGTGCAGTCGGAACACTGCAAATTATGGCAGTCAATGGTACTAACCTTAGTACTCCAGTTAATGTACCAGGAGCAGGTGGCAGCACAGGTACATTATTAGCAAATAATTCGATTTCACCAACTATAGGAGCAGGTGGAACAATTACAGTCCGCGTTCCTGTAACAGTAGCGCCAGGAGCAACTCAAGGACAAACGATTAATGTTACTTTGGGTGAAATTGCTAACCCAGCAGACCCAACGAAAACTCAAAACCTAGACCGGACTGGAAATGAGAATCAGACAAAAGATGTCTACACCGTAGATAATAACAATGGTCAAGGTGGCGAAACCAATGCTACGGCACCTATAAACGGAGTGCGTGAAGCGATGACTACTAGCAGTACAATTACTGTTAATGCTCGACTACAAGCATTTTCAACTGTATTAAAGGCAGTATCTCACACTCCAGGCGCCCCTAATGATATTAGCGATGACATTCTGACTTACGGTCTGGCACTGAAAGTGGAAAGCCCCAGCACACTACCAAGCGGATTAGTTGCATCTGACCTGTACGGTACAGCGTTGAGAGTGGATGGATTTAATACAACACCTTACGTTTTAGTATCTGATGCAATTCCAACTGGAATGAAACTAGGTACAGCAACTCCAAATACACCAAATAATAATTGGAAAGTTGTTTACACCACAGATGCTTTATCAGTCAATGCTCTAAATGCGAATTGGTCTACTACCCGTCCGACTTCAGGCACAATTACGCGCGTTGGTTTTGTGTACGATACCAATACTAATGGAGCATTACGTAAAGGGGAGCCTGCGATAACTGGCTTTAATTTCACCGTTACACCAGACACTGGCTTCACTGGTGGACAGGTAGCAAACATTGCTCAGACATTCGGTCAATCACAACCTGGCAGCCCAGTATCGGGTACAGCAACTCAGATAGTATATGACGAATCTGGTGATAAAACACCAAACAACGGCTTGGGTGGAGCAAACCCAGACCCAAGCGGTCAAAGCGGTGCGAATGGTGGTATTACCGATGGTAAAGCCAACCCTACTGTAGATGGTACTGACCCAGGTACTGGTACTGACCCAACTGCTGCTAATACCAATACAGGTACTGATGGTAATGGTAATGGTACTAAGTCGAATGGTGGTGAAACTAATGTTTATACAATTGCTGCGACACCATTAAATGGTCCTTTTGGAAAACCAGGAGCAACTGGCCCGACTAGTCCAACTGATCCAACTGGCACTAACAGTGACTTCACAAACAAATCAATTCAAGGTATCAACAAACCATCTAATCAATCGTTGACTGATGCTGAAACTCCAGAGATAACGTTTAATAATACAGTGAAAAATACCAGTGGTAGTCCGCAGGAAATTATACTGTTGCCAACTCCTCCTACAGGTGCAGATACTCTCATTAATGGTACCAAGGTAACAATTACCGCCGATGGAAAAACAGCAAGTTATACCTATACAAACGGTGCATTCGTTTTTGATAGTGGTGTTCCAGTTAAGATAACAGTTTCTGTAGCCGATCCTAATGACCCAACAAAAGGGATTGCACAATATACAGTTAAAGTAAACTTACCTGATGCACCCCAGTTTACAGGCTATTCAGTACCAATTACCGCGTTTGTGGATGTTGATGGTAATGGTCAATTTAATAATGAACCAAGTAACGTCACAATTGACCGTGTTTATACTAATTACTTAAAATTAGAAAAAAAAGCACGGTTGTTAGAGGCAAATGGAAATCCCGTTGCTGGTGCTGCTGGCAATTTTACGACTGACCAAAGTATTTTAGCAGCAGCTGCAACTCCTGGTCGAATTATTGAGTACCAAATTACTTACACCAATGTTTCTACAACAGGTGGTACAGATAGCGTCACGTTACCTGCTAATAATTTGGTAATTACCGAGAATGGAACCACAGGAAATAATACTTGGTTTAGTTTGACTGTGGATCCACAATATCAGATACAACAAAGCGGTATAGGTACAGCAACAAGTTCTGCGGGAACAATAAATGTGAATATTGCTGCAAATAGCACTGTTAACGATATTCAGACATATACGAATACGGTAACAACTGTAGCCCCTGGTAGCGCTCCAGGTACATTTAGCTTCCGACGGAAAATTAAGTAGACTTCTCCTAACCCCTCTGCGAATAGAAGAGGGGAAGTAAGAGATATAAAAGTTACATAAACAACAATTGTAAAAAGGAGATAAGAATGAAGAAAGGTTTATATATTGCAGGGTTTGGTATTGCAGCAGTTATTGCATCTTTATTACCAGTTGCAAATCAGCCTGCAATCGCACAACTACTAAATTCCGGTGCGACCTTCGCTCAAAATATCTTACAGCAACCCAAGGTCAACTTAAATTTGGTGGCTGATAAGAAACAGTTACAGAAGGATGCTCAAGGTAAACAAATCGTGTCTTGGAAAGCACTTGACTCGAAAGTTGTGGTTTTACCTGGAGATGTTATTCGCTTTACCGTAACTGGTAAAAATGAAGGCAACAAAGCTGCAAAAAATATGAATGTTACTCAACCTATTCCGCAGCGTATGGTGTACGTCTTAAATACTGCCAAAGCGTCGAGTAATGCAAATACGACTTTTAGCATTGACCAAGGCAAAACTTTTGTTGCAACTCCAATCGTAAAGGTTAGCTTACCAAACGGCAAAATTGAGGAACGTCCGGCGCCTGCTGAGAAATACACTCATATGCGTTGGAACTTTAACCAAGAATTACAGCCGAACACATCTGTGCAAGCAGCCTATGAAGTTAAGGTGCGGTAGAGAAAGTATGGGTGTCGCTCAAGTGGTGCCCATTGTTTGAGTTTGGACAAAGTTATGATTTCCACAACTCCGTACAGACGCGATTAATCGCGTCTCTACTTGCGACATGGGTTAATCTTACCAAGTTATTTTTTATGTCTTTATTAATAACTAAACGTCAATGGATTTCGACGGCTTTTCTAATCACTTATATAATTACTATTTCCGAAGCTAAGGCAGGAGTTTTACAAAATACGGCGACGTATACATTTAAAAATGGCGATGGTGTGGAAGTCTCAGGGGAAACAAATCAACTCAAACAGGAATTGGTTGACCCTTTGGGACGAATTCGCGGTTGCGGTGGTGAAGTTTTACCCGAATATACAGGTTTTAGCGCGGGTCTATATGAGGCAAGTAGTAATGACACTCTCAGTGGAATAGTTGCCTTAACTAGAACTGGTGCTGGAACAAACTTTACAGGTTTGGCGCCAAATTTACAAAACGCCAACCCTTTTTTCTTAACTAATGAAGAGCCAAAGGGTGGTTTTAATTTCTTACTTAATCGCAACACTGGTCAAATTGATGTTGGTAAACGCTATATTTTAGTTATTAATCCACCTGCTGGGTCTACCCAATATTCACAAAGGCAAATTCGGATTGTTTTTACTGGTCGTGATGATGTTGCCAAGACGGTTTCTTATACTGCGACAGCTTTAGATGGTAAGGCGATTGCACAGGATGGCGACCCAACTTCATATAGTACTACAGTTCCGGTTCAAGATGCTAATACCACTGGTTTAACTCTATCAGCAATTGGTTTGCTCGATAGAGCTATTTGTGTTGGTGTTTCCCAACCAATTCAAATTACTAAGACGGCAGATCGAGCTGCTGCTGAACCGGGAGATACTGTGATTTACAGGCTTTTGGTCAAAAACCTTAATAATGTTGGCGCCAGACAAGTATCTATTGCCGATGTTCTACCTGCGGGGTTTACTTATGTGCCAAATTCAGCGCGCGCTGAGTTGGGTGGAAATAAGATTACTGTTAATACAAGCAGCCAAAATTCTAATTTGACTTTTAATATAAATGAAACGATACCACCAGAGGGTGCTGTTAATTTAGTTTATGCTGTCAAGATTACTCCTGATGCTTTGCGTGGTAATGGTGAAAATTTAGCTTCAGTTTCCGCGCGTCGCAATGATAATAATGCTCAATTGCGCGATGGTCCTTCACGTTATCGTCTCAAGGTTCGCTCTGGAATTATTTCTGATTGTGGAACATTAATTGGACGAGTGTTTGAGGACAAGAATTTTGACGGGGAACAGCAAACAGGAGAACCAGGTATCAAAAATGCGGTGGTTATTTTAGATGATGGCAACCGTATTACTACTGATAATAAAGGTTTATTTTCTGTTGCGAATGTGCTTCCAGGTAGTCGCACTGGTGTGTTGGATTTGAGAAGTGTTCCAGGGTATAAATTTGCTCGCAATGAGAAGTTTAGAGAACGCAATAGTCAGTCACGGTTAGTGCGGTTGGAACCGGGTGGTTTAGCTCGGATGAATTTCGCTGTAACTCCTGTAAATCAACAAGCAGGTGGCAAATGAAGAGGAACCAGGAGGGAGCTATAGTTGTGAGTTTATTTTATAAAACGTCTTATAAAAATACTTTTTTTTGGTTTTGCATCCAGTTAGTTTGTATTTGTTTGGTTAGTAATGTTTCTCGCGCGGGAGAAACGGAACAGTTAGATGGTAATTTAATATCTGATAATCAAGAGGTTTTAACCACAAAGGACACAAAGAACACGAAGGAAGAAAAAGAGAAAGATTCTACATATGAGCTAACTGTTCCGTCAGCGATGGTGGATGTTCCTGCTACTGCGGTGACGTTACAGTTCCCTCAAGGTGCTTCGGTTGAGTTGTTTGTTAATGGTGTTGCTGTTGATAATAAGTTAGTTGGTAAGACGGAGAATAATTCTCGGACGAAGACTGTTACTCAAACTTGGTATGGGGTCAGTTTGAAGGAAGGGGAGAATATTATCACTGCGAAAATTTCTGTTTCGGGGGTGGTAAGTGACGTTGCTCCGGTAATGGTACAGGTACGAGGAAGTGCAGCACAGTTAAGTGTACGAACTTTGGAAACTCGGATTCCTGCGGATGGACGTTCGGTTGCCACTATTGAGGGACAGTTACTTGATGCTTTGGGTAATCGTTCTAGTCGTGATGCTTTGGTGACTTTGAAAGCTACTGATGGAGAGTTTGTTGGTGAAGATGCGAGTTCAGAGCAACCGGGTTTCCAGATCAAAGCACAGCAAGGCGAGTTTCGAGCTTCTTTACGGTCGAGTTTGAAAGCTCAAACTGTACGCATTCAAGCTAAGTTAGGTGATATCGATAGTTTCACGACTCTTGTGTTTGAAACTGATTTGCGTTCATCGTTAGTGACGGGTGTGGTTGATTTTAGGTTGGGTAAACGGGGAACTGATTTTTATGGAAGTTTTCGCGACTTTTTACCGACTGATAAAGATAATTCGACTGAATTGGGTTTTCGTTCGTCGGTGTTTGCAACTGGAAAAGTGGGTGATTGGTTATTTACGGGAGCATATAATAGTGGACGCACTTTGAATGAAACTTGCGACCGTACTACAAGGCTTTATCGTGATACCCAGTTCTGCGAACAAGCTTATCCTGTATACGGTGATGGTTCTACGTCCCAAATTTTAACTCCTTCCCAAGATAGTGTATACGCAAAGTTTGAACGGACGGCGCCGAGTGGGTTGGGTGGTGTAGATAGTTTCATGTGGGGAGACTATAACACTGAAGAATTTGCAACTCGCTCACAAGAATTTACTGCAACGAATCGACAACTTCACGGTTTTAAAACAAACTATAATTTTGGCAATCTTCAAGCTACAGCTATATATGGTAATAACTTACAGGGATTTCAACGAGATGTAATTGCACCTGATGGTACCAGCGGATTTTATTTTCTTTCTCGTCGTATCTTGCTTCCAGGTAGCGAGAATGTTTCGATTGAGTTGGAAGAGTTAAACCGTCCTGGTACTGTTTTAGCTCGGACACAATTAAATCGCGGTAACGATTATGATATCGACTACGACAGAGGAACTTTACTTTTCCGTCAACCGTTGTTAAGGACAGATGTAGATAAATTTGGACAAGTTCTAGTACGGAGAATAATTATTTCATATCAATATGACAGCCAAGATAATAGCAGTAATCTGTTTGCAGGAAGATTGCGATATCATCTGAATCGGACAGTAAATCAAGAAAGTTGGTTAGGCGCCAGTTATTTGTATCAAAATCAAGGAGTCAGAGACTTTGAATTATATGGTGCTGACGCATTGATTTCACTCAGTCCAAAAACCAACATAATTGCTGAATACGCACATTCACGTAACAACTCTGATGTTGTCGGAGAAGTGGAAGGTTCCGCATATAGGTTAGATGCTACCTCCGAGATATTACCAGGGGTGTTAGGTCGCGCTTATTACCGCAAAGCGGATACAGGTTTTGCTAATGATGCTACTATTAGTTTTGTTCCTGGACAAACACGTTACGGCGCCCAAATTGCTGCCAAACTTGGAACCACAACAAATTTTCGTGTTCAATACGACCACGAAGATAACGAAGGAACGGTACCGAGGATATTAAATACTTTAGAAGATTTGATAGCACCTCGTACTCAAGCATTACCTGGTGCCAAAGTCGATAATGAGTTGACAACAATATCCGCAGGTATTCAACAGCAAATCGGTAAAGCTACACTAGATGTTGATTTATTGCATCGAGACAGGACAGATAGATTAGTTACCCAAGCAAGCGGAACATCGCAGCAGTTACGCTCTCGTTTAAATCTTCCTATTACCGATAAGCTTTCTTTCCTCGCGCAAAATGAATTATCACTGTCGAATAGTACAGATGCCGTTTATCCTGACCGTACCGTACTAGGTTTAAACTACGCAATAGTTCCTGGAGTGAATCTGCGCTTAGGACAGCAATTCTATACTAAAGGACAATTTGCTGGACAATCTATTACTAGCTTTGATGTCAATGGGGAGTACAAAATCGGCAGTGACACTACTTTCACGGGACGTTATGGAATTCTTAATGGTGCAAACGGTACAACAATTCAAGGCGCCTTGGGTTTAAATCAGCGCTGGCAAATTGCCCCAGGTTTGCGGATGGATTTAGCCTATGAACGGGTTTTTGGCAACTTTCAAGGAATTACAGGTGCAGGAGTCCAATTTATCCAGCCTTTCGCCACTGGGCAAAGTGCCTCATCTCTCGGTTTTTCGGGTGGCGATAGCTACAGTGCCGGATTAGAATATAACGATGGCAATAATTTCCAAGCTAGCGCGCGCTTTCAACACCGCAGTTCTTCTGGTGGTAATAACACCGTAATTACCGCAGGTGCGGCAGGTAAAATATCACCTGCCTTAACAGCACTAGTAAGGTATCAACAAGCAGGTTCATCTAATGTACAGACGCGAAATTTCGCGTCTGTACCTGGAATTGCCGACACTGCCAACTTAAAGCTAGGTCTAGCTTTCCGGGAACCCGACAACGATAAATTTAACGCTTTACTACGTTACGAATATCGTCAAAATCCCTCGACGATTCCCGACACGATTCTTTTAGGCAGCGGTACAGGTTCAAAAGACCATACTTTTGCTGTTGAGGGAATTTATGCACCTAACTGGCAATGGGAATTTTACGGAAAGTATGCTCTGCGTAACAGTACCTCTTACCTAGCAAACGATTTGGTTGGTACGAGTACAGTTAACTTAGCTCAACTTCGTGCGACTTATCGCTTAGGATTCAGCACAGATTTAGTTGGTGAAGTACGTTGGATTAACCAAGGTAACTTTTCGGAAACTGGATTTGTTGCCGAATTAGGTTATTACCTTAGTCCAAACTTACGACTCGCTGGTGGTTATGTGTTTGGTAGAGTTGATGACCGCGATTTTTCAGGTACTCGTTCAGCTTCTGGGCCTTATTTAGGTTTAACGCTGAAGTTGAACGAATTATTTGATGGGTTTGGATTGCAAAAACCTCTTCCAAAACCTGAAAAAGTTGAAACAAAAACTACAACATCTGTCCCTACTAACCGATTAATGTCCCGATTGTCTGAGGTGCTGAAACATGAAAAGTCTAACTAACTTAACTATACGTTGCCAAAGGCGCCTTATTAGGACAATTGGTACAATAATTACCGCCACAACTTTACTTACCTCGCAATCGTTATGGTTACTAACCAAGTCAGCATTAGCTGATAAAACAGATGGCAGTAGTGCAATTTGTGCTGTCCCTGGTAAAGATGGTAGTCCTACGATAAGTGGAGGGCAAGTTAACACCTACTTCGCTGGAACTTCTGGTCTTGCATCTGCAGGGTCGCTAAATATTACAGTTGGCGCCGGAAGTGGATTCACAAGCGATATACAATCTGGAGACTTGCTAATGATTATTCAGATGCAAGGTGCAGATATTGATAGTACTAATACCAACGCATACGGTGATGGCAACCCTACAAATCCCATACCAAACCCGACAGCAAATTATCCTGCTGGTGGTATAGTTAGCGGCAACCTCGATAATGCTAACTTTACTTCTGGAAACTTTGAGTACGCTGTTGCTACCAATAACGTTCCCATTTCCGGTGGTACAATTACTTTGAGTTCTCCTCTGGTTAATAGCTATAGTAACGCCGACGCAACTACTACCCAAGGGCAAAGACGCTTCCAAGTAATTCGCGTCCCCCAATACGCTAATTTAACGCTTAGTGGTACTATTACAGCGGCGCCTTGGAATGGCACTACAGGTGGTATCGTAGCCTTAGATGTGGCAGGAAAAATGACTTTTGCTGGCGGACAAATCAACGTTGATGGTTTAGGTTTCCGAGGTGGTGGGGGTCGTCGATTAGAAGGAGATAATACCTTGTCGAATACTGATGTGGTATCACCATCTACTAAAAACGGCCATGCTTCAAAAGGTGAGGGAACAGCAGGTACACCACGCTATCTTATTAATCAAAGCAATAGTGCATTAATTGATACTGGAGTTGAAGGCTATCCTGATGGTAGTTATGGGCGTGGGGCGCCAGGAACAGCTGGTGGTGGCGGTACAGACGGCTACCCAAGAACAACAGGAAATAATGACAATAAGGAATTTGGTAATGGTCACAATGCTGGTGGTGGTGGTGGTAGTAATGGCGGTATTGGTGGTAAAGGTGGTAGAACCTGGCACAGTGCCCTACCCTATGGTGGTGATGGTGGTGCCGCCTTCTCAGTTGCTTCTGCACGTCGCTTAGTTTTAGGTGGTGGTGGTGGTGCTGGTACTAATAACGATGGTACTGGAACTCCAGGTAATGGTTTAACTAGTAGCGGCGCTCCAGGCGGCGGTATGGTATTTTTACGAACTGGTAGCATTGCTGGTTCAGGTATAATTAACGCTAACGGCGCCACCCCACCTTTGATTCCAGATAATGATGCTAGTGGTGGTGGTGGTGCAGGTGGTAGCGTCTTAGTAATTTCTCAAAACAGTACTACTGCTGGACTTAGCATTAATGCTAACGGTGGTAGGGGCGGTACCAATACAGGTGGTGGCTCTCCCCACGGACCTGGTGGTGGTGGTGGTGGTGGCACAGTTTTTGCTACCCCAGGCGCAATTACCACTCTAGCTGGTGGACAACCTGGAACAACTAATAATCAAGCCACTAATTTTGGGGGTGCAACTGCTGGTGATGGTTTATCTGGTCCAATAAATACATCTCCCGCTGATGCAACTACTAGTATATCGGGAGCAAGTTGTTTAATTCAGGCAAATAAAACCACCTCGACACCAACTTCTGTAGCTCCTGGGACAGCAACTTATACAATAACAGCTACGAACCCAGGCGGTTTAAAAGGTGCTGGCACCGAACAAGTAGTAATTTCTGATGATTTACTACCATCGGGATTTACGCATACAACCGTCCCCATAACACCAGTTTATACAGGTGGTGCCAGCGGACCGACTAGCGTTACAAGTACTGGAACAACTACTAGACCTTCTTGGAGCGGCTTTAAAATTCCCCCAGGTGGAAGTGTCTCTATCACCTTCACAGTAAATATTGCTAACGGTACGGCGCCAGGAAAGTATGATAACAGTGCAACAGCTACAGGCAAATATTACAACGAGAGCGCAAATGTTAACACAGCTCCTGTAACTGCTGCTGTAGTTGATAGTAATTACAATGGTACTCTCGCTGCCAATACAGGTGAAGACGTTACTATTACTCTCTCCAGCACTTTAACTACAGATAAGAGCGTTGCTTTGGTAGTGGATAGCGATAAATCTGGTGGCACAGTTCCTTTATCTAGTCAAGTTCCCACACCTGGGGATATTTTAGAATATACCGTTGTGGTAACGAATACTAGCACCACAGTTCAACGCGATAATGTGGTATTAACCGATACGATTCCAGCAAATACTACTTACGTTCCAGGTTCACTACAAGTTTCTGCTGGAGCTAACACTGGAGCTAAAACCGACACATCAGGTGATGACCAAGCAAACATTGCAGGTTCCCAGGTTGTGTTCCGATTAGGAACAGGAGCAGACGGTACTGTAGGAGGTACTCTAGGTACAACTGCTGCGAATAACACTAGCACAATTAAATTCCGTGTCAAAGTCAATGACCCATTACCCAATGGCGTGACGACAGTATCAAACCAAGCAGTTGTTTCTAGCAATGGTGTTGGTAATGTCAACAGCAACGACCCGACAACACCTACACCACTAGACCCCACAGTAACTAAAATTGCCCCTCGCTTGCGGTTAGTCAAACGAGTAACAGGTGTCAAAAAGTTTGGTAGCAGTACAGTAACTGCCATAACTGCTTATAACGATAGTTCTACCGATGTAAATGATGATAATACCGTCATCGGTTGGGCTTCTGGAGCTAATACTTACTTACTAGGTGCCATAACAGGCAATCAAATTCCTGCATCTCTAGGCGCCCCTGGTTTTAATGATGAAGTCGAGTACACGATTTACTACCTAGGTGATGGAGGTATCCCCGCGCAAAACGTAAACATTTGTGACTTTGTACCTGCAAATCAAACTTATGTTCCTGGTACGATGCAGTTAGATAGGGGAGGAACTATAAGCAGTATTGTAGATACTCCAGTTTCTGCTGGTGCCTCTGGATTTTACACTGCTTCTTTTCCTGCTGCTTGTACAGGTACAAATAATGGTCAAGGTGCCGCTTATTTTCAAGTAGGTAATATTAACTCTTCCTACGGCTTTATTCGCTTCCGCGCTAAAGTTAATTAATAAAAAATCATTGTAAGCAGCTCCCGGTTGGGTCTAGTCCCGAATGCCCAGCCTGCAAGTATCAGTACGTCCTGTAAAATTAACTAAATAGTTGTTAAGTAGTATTTTAATTATTTATTATTCCACAAATAAAACAGGCGCCGTCCCGTTAGTCTATACTGAAGCAAAATGTAAGCTAAAATGTAGTATGCGTACATTTTGAATGGGTCGGTAGTAATGTTATGACGCTTCAGAGGTTGGAATCGGAACTACTCGCCTTAACACCAAACGAGAAAGCACAGGCGATTCAAATATTAGCTCAAAGCCTAGGCAACCCTTGGCGTGGAATAGAGAAAACTCCAGGTGTGTGTGGTGGAGATGCTTGTATTACAGGAACTCGTATTCCCGTTTGGGTGCTAATTAATGCTCGCAATTTAGGCATTAGTGAAGCTCAACTATTAAAAGACTATCCCACTTTATCTGCAACTGACTTAATTAACGCTTGGGTTTATGCCACTGTGTACCCAGAAGAAATAGCAACAGCTATTGCGGAGAATGAAGAAGACTAATGGCTAGTTTGTATGCGGATGAACAATTCCCCTACGAGGTCGTGGAGCATTTACGTGATTTGGGTCATGATGTTCTTACTGTCCAAGAAGCAGGTAAAGCTAATTTAAAAATTTCCGACAACGAAGTTTTATCATTTGCCAGCAGTAACCAACGAGCCATTTTAACCTTAAACCGTAAGGACTTTAAGCGTTTACATCGCTCACAACCTAATCATGCTGGTATCATTATTTGTACCGACGACGCAAGCAGGAGCGCATTAGCACAACGAATTGGTGCAGCTATTTTAGTTTCAGAACCGCTAGCTGGTAAATTAATTAGCGTAGTACGTCCTGTAAAATAAATTAAATAGTTACATAAAGGTTTCGCTTAAATGCTTCATATTGGGGATTAAAGTTATCGAAGCGGCTAGTATACTCCTTAACTGTAGCATCACCACGCACTTTGACATCAGCTAGAATCGCGCGTACTGTCTCACTAACATCAACTGTAGCTTCCCGACGGTCACTAACCAAAGCTTTGAATCTACTATAAAAATTTTTATCGGTAGTTTGAAGTAGCTGCATAAAGAATATGTATTGGGCGCCAAGTTATTATTTAACATGAAAGCTAGTTTAACTTTAATTCGACAAGTTAAAAAAATTTACTATAAATAAAATTATTCAATCTTTACAATTCTTAGTAATTTATTGATAATAACTTAACTTTAGTCTAGTCTTTTTGCTGAAAAATTCAATCAACACAGATACCTAAATTTTTTGATAATTGCGCTTACTCGTAATCTTGATACTTCAAAATATATAACTTTAGATACATACATTTTTAAAAATTAACATGTATAAGCATTAAAGATGGCAAAAATAATTTAAATACTCATTCAATAATTAAATCGAAAAATCTTGTACAGTATTGATAGCACTACATAATGAGATGAGATTAATTGAGCGTGATTGAATTTGGGAGAAATAAAAGTGATGACAGACAAATATTCTTTTTCTCAAATCGAACAAAATCAAATGGAGGGTTTAGTTAGCTATGCTGATTTACAATCTTTACCTGGAATGTGGGAAATTGTTGCAAAACAGTTTAAAGATGTTACTGCATTAATAGACCCTCATGTCAAACCTCAAGTTACTTTTACTTACGAGCAACTGTACTATCAAATTCAACAGTTTGCGATTGGAATTCAAACGCTAGGGTTTACTGAAGATTCTGAAGACTCAGAATTACAACGAATTGCTTTGTTTGCTGATAATAGCGCGCGCTGGATAATTGCCGACCAAGGTATAATGATGGCAGGCGCCGCAAATGCCGTTAGGTCTAGTGGAGCAGATAAACACGAGTTGCTTTATATATTGGAACATAGCGGTAGCGTTGGTTTAGTTGTCGAAAATATAAAAACTCTCAAAAAGCTGGAGCCAGAAGTTTATAGTACTAAGATACGATGGATAGTTTTACTATCTGACTCAGAAGAGCAAATAAATTCAGATGTTAGAATAATTAACTTTAGTCAACTGATGGAGTTAGCATCAAACTCTAATTTCAAAGAAGTAAAGCTAAATCGAACACAACTAGCAACTTTAATTTACACTTCTGGAACAACTGGCAAACCCAAGGGTGTAATGTTAACTCACGGCAATATAATACATCAACTTAATGCTATTACGGCACTTATTCAACCTGCTGTAGGTGATAAAACACTAAGTATATTACCGACTTGGCATAGCTTTGGACGCGCAGGGGAATATTACTTCCTTTC
Organism: Calothrix sp. NIES-4105; assembly: GCF_002368415.1. GTDB lineage: Bacteria > Cyanobacteriota > Cyanobacteriia > Cyanobacteriales > Nostocaceae > Dulcicalothrix. The sequence goes on along the minus strand of NZ_AP018290.1, from coordinate 10,942,236 downwards.
TCAAGGTTGTACTCAAGTTTACACTAGTCGTCGTTATTTAAAGCAAGACTTGCAAGAGTATAAACCACAGTTCATTGTTAGTGTACCTCGTTTATGGGAATCTATATACGAAGGAATTCAAAAATCTGCGCGCGAGAAACCACCCGGAATGCAAAAGTTAATTAACAACTTCCTTGCTACAAGTGGTAGATTTATTAAAGCAGTACGAACTTGGAAGGGTTTAGACTTACAAAACTTAAACCCCACGCGCGCAGAAATTATGACCGCTTGGACAACTACTATTCTACTGGCGCCTTTGCATTTCCTGGGCGAGATAATAGTTTACAAAAAAATTAGGCAGGCAACAGGTGGTAAAATTAAACAAATAATTTGCGGTGGTGGTTCACTAGCGCAGTACTTAGAAGATTTCTTTGAGATTGTTGGCATCGATATTTTAGTTGGTTACGGACTAACAGAAACATCCCCTGTTTTGTCTTCACGTCGTCACTACAAAAACCTGCGTGGTTCTTCTGGTTTACCTATCGCTGCTACAGAAATCAAAATTGTAGACCCAGAAACTCGTCAAACTTTACCTCCACAACAAAAAGGTTTGATAATGGTAAAAGGTCCACAAGTTATGAAAGGATATTATCAAAACCCTGAAGCTACAAGTAAAGCAATTGATGATGAAGGATGGTTTGACACTGGTGATGCAGGTTGGTTAACTCCAGATAATCAAATTGTCTTAACTGGTCGCTCAAAAGATACAATAGTATTAAGCAATGGAGAAAATATTGAACCTCAATCAATTGAAGATGCTTGTTTACGAAGTGACTATATCGACCAAATAATGCTCGTTGGTCAAGATAATAAATTTCTCGGTGCCTTAATTGTACCGAATTTTGAAGCATTAAAAGCCAAACTAAATCAAAACACTGATTTAAATAGCTCCCAAGTACGAGATTTATTTAGGGAGGAACTCAACCGTGAAAGCCGTTTGCGTCCGGGTTATCGCCGTGATGATGAAATTCTCGTATTTGAATTAATTCAAGAGCCATTTACAATCGAAAATGGTTTATTAACTCAAACGCTCAAAATTCGCCGAAATGTAGTCACAGAGCGTTATAAAGATATAATAAACAAAATGTTTAGGTAGTATCAACAAATAGAGAAGCGTTGAAAATTATAATTAGTTAAGAATAAAAAAGTTGTAATTGTAGGTGCAGATCCAGCCGGACTACTATTGGCTCATTAAATGTTATAACAATTCGCTGTAGCCACTATCATTATAACGATAGTGTACTACTGCTTGGCGATGCAGCTTATGCCACTTCCCCTTCCTTGGGTCAAGGTTGCAATGCTGCATTTGAAGACGTAGTAATTTTTAATACTCTACTTGATGAATATTTAGATAATTGGGCAGAAGCGCTTCCACAATTTACTCTACGTCGTAAGCCAGATGCTCATGCTTTAGTCGAGCTGAGTGATAATGCTTCACCGATGTCTGGTACACTACTGTTTTACGAGTTTTTTATTAGAATACGGTTCGGTCAAATTTTGCATCAACTTTTTCCCAAACGCTTTCCTAAACCATTATTCCAACTTGCATCAGAAACAACTATTCCCTACTCAGAAATTTTGAATACTTATCAGAATTGGATTACAAGAGTCAAACGGTCAAATAAGAGGCAGATGGTAAAGTCTTTTCGTCTTGAATGGAATTTTTCTGTGGCGTCACACACTATGCTTTATTGCTTTTGTAAAAACATCTAAATTTTTCAAGTCTTTGTTCAGTGACAATTAGTTACAATGTTAGTAAAATATTTCCGCGCGTTTGTCATTAGTTGTATTACAGCTAGCAGTTTAGTTGCAAGCTTTACTGTTAAATCACTGGCTCAAATTAATCCTGATACAACTTTACCTAACAGTTCTAGCGTTACTGTTCAAGGTAATACAAGTATTATTGAAGCTGGAACAACACAAGGAAATAATCTTTTTCACAGTTTCAAGGAATTTTCTGTAAAGAATAGTAGCAAAGCGTTTTTTAATAATGCTGCTAATATCCAAAACATTATTACTAGAGTTACAGGTCAATCAACTTCTAATATTAATGGGATAATTAAAGCTAACGGTGGAGCAAGTTTATTTTTGATAAACCCAAACGGGATAATATTTGGTGAAAATGCAAAGCTTGAGATTGGAGGTTCTTTTATTGGCAGCACTGCCAACGCAATACAATTTGGAAACTTAGGAACATTCAGCGCAACTAACCCCCTAGAGCCAACTCCATTATTAACAATTAATCGTTCTGCGCTATTATTTAGTCAAGTTCAAGCAAGTTTAATTGAAAGTAACTCGGTTGCACCTTCTGGTAATAACCCATCAAATGCATTTACTGCAACAGGTTTGCGCGTACCAGATGGAAAAAGTTTGCTATTAGTTGGCGCCGATGTCAATATAAACAATGGAGGATTGTATGCTTTCGGTGGACGAGTTGAGTTAGCGGGTTTAGCAGGTACAGGAATTGTTGCGTTAAATAAAAATGGTGATAATTTCAGTTTGAGTTTTCCAAATGTAAATAAGAGTGATGTTTCCCTCAGTAATAATGCAACGGTAAATGTGCGTGCGGGTAATGATGGAAGTATTGCGATTAATGCTCATAATTTAATTTTGACAGGTTCAAGTCAGCTATTAGCTGGAATACAAAATGGACTGGGTACTGATAATGGAAAATCTGGAAACATTGATATTAATACAACTGGAACAATTTCTTTTACTAACAGCGACATTTTCAATAATGTAGAAGCAAATACCCTAGGATACGGAGGTGATATCAACATAAAAACGAACATCTTGAAATTAGAAGATGGGGCTGATGTTAGTGCTATTACATTTGGCGCAGGTACTGGTGGAGATTTGAAAATTTATGCAGATAAAATAGAAGTTATCGGTGCATCAAACGATGGTTATAGTAGCAGAATAATTACTAAAGCTGAATCAACCGCAACAGGAGCAGCAGGCAATTTAACAATTAAAACTAACCAATTATTAATACAAAATGGCGGACAAGTTGATGCTCTTACATTTGGTGCGGGGAGGAGTGGAGATTTGAAAATTAATGCAACATCATCGATAGAACTGACTGGTATAAATACTGTTGATAATCGCTTTCCTAGCGGTTTGTTTGTTGAGCAGGGTACTAAAGGTGCAACGGGTAATGCTGGAAGTTTAACAATTAACACCCCTGTGCTACGAGTTTTAAATGGGGCTAATATTAGTGCTAGTACATTTGGCGCCGGTAATAGTGGAGATTTGAAAATTGATGCAGATAAAATAGAAGTGATTGGAACATCAAGCAGTGGTTCTGCTAGTATAATAAATACTGAAGCTGGAGCAACCGCAACAGGAGCAGCAGGAAATTTAACAATCAAGACTAACCAATTACTAACACAAAATGGCGGACAAATTAATGCTATTACACTTGGTGCGGGAAGGGGTGGAGATTTGAAAATAGATGCGACATCATTGATAGAAGCGATTGGTATAAATAATGTTGATAATAAGTATTCTAGCGGTTTGTTTGTTCAGCAGGAAACTAAAGGTGCAACAGGTAATGCTGGAAATTTAACAATTAACACCCCTGTGCTACGAGTTTTAGATGGGGCTAATGTTAGTGCTAGTACATTTGGCTCCGGTGCTGGTGGAAATTTGAAAATTGATGCTCGTATTATAGAAGTTATCGGTGCATCTAGCAATAGTTCTTCCAGTAAAATAACTGCTCAAGCGAATCTGAACGCAACAGGAGCAGCAGGAGATTTAACTATCAAAACTAACCAATTACTAACACAAAATGGCGGACAAATTAGTGCTAGTACGTTTGGTGCTGGTGCTGGTGGAGATTTGAAAATAGATGCGACATCATTGATAAAACTGATTGGTGTAAATATTGTTGATAGTACCTTTCCCAGCGGTTTGTTTGTTGGACAGAATACTAAAGGTGGAACGGGTAATGCAGGCAGTTTAACAATTAACACCTCTGTATTACAAGTTTTAGATGGGGCAAATGTTAATGCTAGTACATTAGGTGCAGGTACTGCTGGAGATTTGAAAATTGATGCGACTTCAAGCGTTGAACTCAGGAGTGTAAACATGGTTGATAGTAGCTTTTCCAGTGGTTTGTTTGTTCAAAGTACCGAAGGTGCAACGGGTAATGCAGGTAATTTAACTATCAAAACTAATCAGTTGTTAGTACAAGATAGGGCAAGAATAGCCACACGTAGTGTTGGAACAGGAACCGCAGGAAACTTAACTATAAACGCTAAGTCGATCAATTTAAAAGAAATTAATCGAACTACAGCCACCTAAAACTTTTCCACGAGGAAAAAAGATTTTGCGATTATTTAGATACGGCTCTGGTTCAGAGAAATATTCCCAATCCACCTCAGAGTGGAGTAAACTTCTGCATTAGGCTGGAATGTGAATCTCCGGTTTAGTATCTGGTTCTCCTGCTTCGAGTAATAACACTGTTGTTTGACTGTCTTCTGTGAGACGGTTAGCAACAACGCAGCCTGCTGAACCTGAACCAATCACAATATAGTCGTATTGAGTCATAATACTTTCTCTTTACTATTTATATATGGGTAGTGCAAGTGGGTAACTATGCAATACTGACGATGTAATTCGTACCTATTTACAAGAGATGACCTTGGGTTGTAGTTGTTTAGTAGTAGATTATTTACGTACAATGCGTCAAAAATTCATCAGTTCTGGTTGCAAAAATCCAATTGAAACAGTAGAAAAATCTAGTTATCGTTTAAATACTTTATCCTAGTCTAAAGTTGGGTAGAAGAAATTTCATATTCGATGAGAAGTACACTTTATCATTAAAATGAAACAGAATGAAATCAGCCGCTTTGTAGAGACTGTTGCTGACCAGTCAGAAGATGAGTATTCAAAACAAGTAACTGACTGGGAGCAAAGAGAATACTTTGAATTATTTTAAATGAAGATGTGAACCACGGTTCACATTTATATTTCTTTACAATTTAATACTTATTGACGGAGATGTACCAAAAAACTTCTCCCAAGGAATAATTGCCGGGGCATTATGGCAAACAATATCTATAACATTACCTACGTACAAGTTGTTATAGCCAAAATCAATCCCAACTGGTTTAAACATTCCACTACTACGAGGCGCCCCAACCAGCAATCCCTGGTAATAGACCAACAACCACAGCAGGTGCATGGTGCAATGGGGTGGCTGTAGAGCTTTGGGCAACAATTACAATCCCAATCCACAACACAATTGCCATCCCAGCTTCAATCGGAACAAAGTCAGCTAGCATTGCTACAGTTCCAGCGCGCGCAAATCAAACCCATGATTATGCCATTGAGTATAGAATAACCAACTCTTGCTCCCAAAGCTTTCCAGGTTGGAAAGCTATCTCCCAGAACGAGCTGACGCGACCTCAAGGGGTAGATGGTAAAGAACAATTTTATAAATATAAAAACTTGTTGGAATAATAAACCAAAACCTGATATGATATAATCTGTAAATACGGCGCTATAGCCAAGTGGTAAGGCAGAGGTCTGCAAAACCTCCATCCCCCGGTTCAAATCCGGGTGGCGCCTCTTTGAATTTATCAAGGTTTCTTGTTAAATGTACCAATATAGAATAATAAAGTTCAACAATGCACTGCCAAAGCAAGGTAGCAAATAGTTGTTGAGATGCATAAGATTGAACAATATGTTGGATTTGAGTTAAGTCAAACATCGCTATTAGTCAAATAAACAATACAATATATATAAATATTTTTTTGTTTAAGTGAAAACAAAATTATCTTTGGTTATACTACAAGCGTACTACTCTGTATGCAAATGTGAACCACGGTTCACAAATTAGGCGCCAATCGTAATTTGGTCGTGCAGTCGCTTAGTTTGGTCTTAAGTTAGTTATAATTAATTAATTTTCTGGCATATTAATATCTTGAATTGTTTGATTTAAATCTAGAAACTCCGAAATGTATCACGGGTGTTGTGTAGTTATTAATGATATAACTAGCAAAGTAGCGAAATTAGGATGCATATCCAACAACTAATTACAGAAGCGCTTAACCTCTCTAATAATGCAATTGCCTATCATATTAGTCAAGAGTTAGCAGCAATTTATCCCAAAAAAGTACTCATAGAAGGTAATGATTCTACCTTTAATTTAGAGAGGTATGCTGAGGCGAACCTTTGCCAAATTCAATATGATTCCTCAATTCACAATCAGATTATGACTGGCTGGGATGGAATGGAAAATTATCTGTATAAATATGCGGAAAATGCTAAATATGAGGTACAGTGGCAAGATAATAAACTTGATATCTTGTTAATGAGTTGGCAGGAAGGCTATTGTAAAATTAGATATTACTGGATTTTAGCTGATAATAAAGAATTGGCAGAAAGGTTTTTTGCTGCTGTTTGTGATTGGAATTCTGAAATTCGCGACGAGGTTTTAGTTTTTGAAGATGGGTGTTGGGCAAAAAATCACGAACTTTTCCAATCGATTAAAAGTGCAACTTTTGATAATTTAATTTTGCATGGTAATCTAAAACAGAATATAAAGGATGATTTAACTAACTTCTTTGTTTCTCAAGAAGTTTATGCAGATTATGATATACCTTGGAAAAGAGGAATTTTATTTATCGGTTCTCCAGGAAACGGCAAAACTCATACAGTCAAAGCATTAATTAATTACATGCAACAGCCATGTTTGTATGTAAAAAGTTTTAAGTCTGAATATGACACTGATAGTGAAAATATCCGAAAAGTATTCAAACAAGCAAGACAATCTGCTCCTTGTATTTTGGTACTAGAAGATTTAGATTCTCTGTTGACCGACGAAAATCGCTCTTTCTTTTTAAATGAGCTAGATGGCTTTGCTGCTAATGAGGGAATTGTTACTATTGCTAGTACTAATCATCCCGAACGTTTAGACCCAGCTATTCGTGACCGTCCTAGTCGCTTTGACCGGAAGTATCATTTTGAATTGCCTGATAACTCAGTACGACAAGCTTACATCGAACTGTGGAACAATCAGCTAAAAACTGCAATACGTTTGGCGCCAGAAAATGTAAATCAAATAGCAATGATGACAGATGGCTTTTCTTTTGCCTATCTTAAAGAATTATTTCTATCATCGATGGTTCGCTGGATGGGAATAATGACAAGTACTAGGATAGAAGAAATTATGGTTTCTCAAATAGCAATTTTGAAAGAACAAATGAATAGCATAACTGCTAGCAGTGAGGATAATAAGGAGTTAGAAACTGAAAATACATAAGTTGGGTTAAGAAGAATAAATCACAATGGCACAAAGGACACAAAGAGACTAGTAAAGATTTGTTCCACAGAGACTATTAGGACACACAGAGAAGTTAGGGAGATTTGAGGAAAGGCGCCACCATACCTAGAATTAATGACACCTACAAAAATCCTTAAGCTAGCATATTTATTTACTCCTAACTTTGTTTAGGTGTAAACTAACTTCTCTTTTATCTTAGATCAAAATTACTATTAAATAGCTAAATGTGAACCGTGGTTCACAAATTGTTAGTTACTGAAGGTAGCAAGGAATTGTAACATAGGTGTCACGCCTGTGCGAAGGTCAGGCGGGATGTCTAACCGGAGAGTGAATTTACAATGCCCACTTACTTATTTTCGCATCTTTTTCTGCCGTCAGTGATAATTTGAAGTGTTCGTTACGCGCGTTATAGTTTTTATATCATCATGTTGACGCTGTTTTAAAGCTGTCATGGCTCGCGAGGGGTTAAAGTTGAAACTATAGGAATCATTCATTTTTATTATTTGAGCTAGGGTGTGTATCTGAAGCTACAAATAATTTTCTATCATTCTTGAGGTTTAAAACACTAGTATTAAAAATTTTTAACAAAAATCCCATTTACCTATTCGACCCATGAATCCAGAAATATTGGCAAAGCTGCTACCTTTATGTCGAGATGAAGCGGCATTCGAGCAGATGAAACAGATTTTAGCAGGCTCTTTCCAACACTATGAGCAGTCGATTACAAAAGCGAATTTCTTGGTAGAGCAGCAGAAAGCATTATTCCGTGTAATTACCCGTCTGCGAGAACCTTTAGATTTAGAAACAATTTTTCAAGCTACTGCTACTGAGGTTCGCCAACTCTTAAAAGCAGATCGAGTGGGAATGTTCCGCTTTTATCCAAATTCAGGTTGGGATGATGGAGAATTTGTTTCTGAGGATGTAGACCCAGCTTTTGGGTCGGCAATGGCACAAAAAATTCACGACCATTGTTTTGGGGAGCAATTTGCAGCCCATTATCAAAAGGGTCGAATTCAGGCAGTAGCGGATATTTACGATTATGGGTTGAGCGATTGCCATATTCAAATATTATCGCAATTTCAAGTTCGGGCTAATTTGATTGTGCCACTCCTTTTGGGGCAAAATCTATGGGGATTGCTTTGTATTCATCAATGTAGTGCCCCGCGAAATTGGCACTCAACCGAGATCGAGTTTGTTAGCCAAATTGCTAACCACTTAGGGGTTGCACTTCAGCACGCAGAGCTTTTAGCAGAACTGCGAGTAGAAATTATGGAACGACAGCAAGCCGAGCAACGTGTTCAAGACTTGAATCAAGGGTTACGGCAAGCAATAATTGACCTAGAGTTGGTTAACAAAGAACTCGAAGCCTTTAGCTACTCAGTCTCCCACGACCTGCGCGCGCCTTTACGCAGTATAGATGGCTTTAGTCTAGCACTGCTTGAAGACTGCCTCGACCAATTGGATGCAACTGGGCAAGACTATCTGCGGCGTATTCGGTCGGCAACTCAACGGATGGGGCAATTAATTGATGATCTTCTCACCTTATCGCGCGTGACGCGCAGCGATATGCATTTCAAACCTGTAAATTTGAGTATGTTAGCCAGTCGCATCTGCAACAATCTACAACATCAGAGCGAGCGGCAGGTGGAATTTGTGATTCAACCTAACTTATCAGCCCAAGGGGATAATAATCTGCTACAAGTTTTATTAGAAAATTTACTTAATAATGCTTGGAAATTTACCTCTAAGCATCCTCAAGCCAGGATTGAGTTTGGAGCAATTTATGAGCAAGACGGCACCAAAGTTTACTTTGTTCGGGATGATGGTGTGGGCTTTGATATGACGTATAGTGATAAATTGTTTGGACCTTTTCAGCGGTTGCACGGGATGCATGAATTTCCAGGTAATGGGGTTGGGCTTGCCACCGTGCAGCGAATTGTACACCGTCATTCCGGTCGGGTGTGGGCCGAAGGAGATGTGGAACAGGGAGCTACGTTTTACTTTACGTTAGCGCAAGAGGCTGAAACATGAATGTGACTGCAAGTAACAAAAGTATCCTTTTAGTAGAGGATAATCCTGATGATGAAGCATTGGCGATTCGCGCGCTCAAGCGTCATCATATAGCAAATGAAATTGTAGTTGCCCATGATGGTGTCGAAGCCTTAGATTACCTTTTTGGTACTGGCATTTATATAGGGCGGGATATAAGCATTAAGCCAACGGTAGTTTTGTTGGATTTAAAACTGCCTCGGATAGATGGACTTGAAGTTTTACGTCGTTTGCGAGAAGATGAACGTACTAAGCTTTTGCCAGTGGTAGTTTTGACTACTTCTAACGAAGAACAGGATTTGCTTAGTAGTTACAGCTTAGGGTGCAACAGTTACATCCGTAAACCTGTCGATTTTATTCAGTTTTCAGATGCAATTCGACAACTAGGGATGTACTGGTTATTAATGAACGAAGTACCGCCCACTTAATTCGGTAATGTTGTAGGTTCGGCGCCAAAATGAATCACCTACGTATTCTCATTGTTGAAGATTCGGAAGATGATACTCTCCTGACCCTGCGAGAGCTACGTCGTGGTGGTTATAGGTTAGACTACGTTCGCGTTGATACCTCGGTTGCAATGGAGTCAGCTTTAGACCAACAGCCTTGGGATATCGTAATTGCAGATTACAGTATGCCAGCTTTCAGTGCCCCAGAAGCCCTTAAAATTCTCCAAAGCCGAAAGCTGGATTTGCCATTTATTATCATCTCTGGCACAATTGGCGAAGATACAGCCGTTGCTGCGATGAAAGCAGGAGCTTCTGACTATTTAATAAAAGGAAATCTAGCTCGTTTAGTTCCTGCAGTGGAGCGAGAGTTACGGGAAGCTATTGAACGGCATAAACGACACAGTGCAGAAAAAGCGTTACAACAGGCAGAACAGCAGATCCGCGAACAAGCTGCTTTATTAGATGTTGCAACAGATGCGATTTGCGTTCAAGATTTGGAACACAATCTTTTATTTTGGAGTAAAGGTGCTGAACGTTTATATGGATGGGAAGCAGCATCAATCCTTGGTAAAAGTGCCGTTCAACTTTTATACAAAGATGATGACAACTTACCCAATTTTGAAGCTATGGTGGCAATGCTAGCTCGTGAAGGTAATTGGCAGGGAGAGTTGCAGCAAGTTACTAAGAACGGAAAAGACATTGTTGTCGAGAGTCGTTGGACTTTGATACGTGACTTGGAAGGCAATCCTAAATCTATCCTTAACGTTAGTACTGATATAACTGAGAAAAAACAACTTCAAGCGCAGTTTCTCCGCGCGCAGCGGTTAGAAAGTGTAGGCACTCTCGCATCGGGCATTGCTCACGACTTTAATAATATTCTGACTCCGATTTTGGCAGTTGCTCAACTACTGCCTCTAAAATTGCCCAACCTTGATGATAACACTAAACAACTGCTCAACATTTTGGAAGACAGTGCAAAGCGAGGCGCCGATTTAGTCAAGCAAATTCTATCATTTACTCGTCGAGGAGTCGAGGGAAGTTGCACCATTGTCCAAGCTCGACATTTGCTTTTAGATGTAGCAAAGGTCGCTCAAAGAACTTTCCCAAAATCAATTAAAACTCAAACGGATATAGCACCCGACCTTTGGACTATTTTTGCAGATGCAACTCAAATCCATCAGGTGCTAATGAACCTAATAGTCAACGCGCGCGATGCCATGCCAGATGGAGGTATTTTAGACATTAACGCGACTAACCTTTGGGTTGATCAAAGCTATGCTCGTATGCATATGGATGCAACTGTTGGGTCTTACATTGTAATTACCGTTACTGATACTGGAACGGGCATTGCACCATCTATTATAGACCGCATTTTTGATCCATTTTTTACTACGAAAGAAGTAGGCAAAGGAACTGGTTTAGGACTATCCAGTGCAATGGGTATTATTAAGAATCATAACGGTTTTTTAAATGTTTATAGCGAGTTAGGAAAAGGAAGCAGCTTTAGAGTGTACTTGCCGAGTTGCCAAGTTAATGAATCTGAAGGAAAAGTTGATGTTTCTGCAAGCAACGGCAACGGTGAATTAATTTTGGTAGTAGATGACGAAACTATAATCTGTGAAGTTACTAAAACTACCCTTTTAAGCCATAATTATAAAGTTTTAACTGCTAATGATGGAATTGAGGCACTTGCACTTTATGCTCAGTATAAAAAAGATATAGATTTAGTACTAATAGACTTGATGATGCCTTCTATGGATGGTGATACTACGATTCTCACATTACAGCGCATGAATCCGCAAGTAAAAATCATTGCGATGAGCGGACTAATATCTAAAGCTAATACTTGTGATAAAAGTCTTAACTTGCAAGAATTTCTACCAAAACCTTTCACAACCCAGGCATTACTAAGTACTATACAAAAGGTATTGCACCCAAATCTCTGCAAATAAATACAGTATATTTATAGGTTGGGTTAAAGAACGTTGGCTTTGTGTAAAACGTTGCCCTTGTGTAGAGACGTGACATGTAACGTCTCTACAGGGTTTGAACATTATGCATGTACTTCCAAAACCTGAAATTTGCTCTATTTGGCAACATATAGCGGTTCCCTACCTGGTGAGGTACATTTTTAAGGGTGATAACTTTGGGAATCAGGATTTAGGCGTACCTCAGTAGCTCAGGAAACGCTATATACCCAATTCCCAATTTGCTTGTTAAACCTGCTTAGGTTAGACTTTGGCGGCTTCTTTTTCTTGCTGTTGGCGTTTGCGGCGTAAAGCTACACCGATACCACCGGCTGCTAATGAACCTAAGATGGTAAAAGGTTCGGGGACAGGTTCGGAATTACCAGGTATGGCGGAACCTATAGTTATATTGTCAAAACCAATTTGGTTAACAGTTCCGCTGAAATCCACGGATCTAGCAATACCTGAAAATGATACACCAATCGGGACAAATGGGCTAAATTGCCCAGTTGGATCAGGAGCGCCGTTAAAGGGGGTTGTTGGTAAATTTAGAGTGGCGAGTATGTTCCCGGTTCCGTTCAGACCATCATAGACATTGATAAGTCCTGGATTGTTGATCGCTGAATAGAAGAACGAAAACCCATCGGTGAATCCGTTCGCAGCGTTCAAAGTTGCGGCAGATCCACTTAGAAAGAATAGAATGGTACTTGGACTAGGTTCACCTCCAAAATTGCCAGTGCCGCCAGCATCTTGATCGACAATACCCAGTGCATTAGGTGAGAAAGTGATGTCAAAGTCGTGGGGAGCTGTGTCGTAGAAATTTTCTACAGGATTTAAATTTCCGACCCCTTCAAAGTCAAGAACGATTGCGGCTGCGTCCGCTTGTCCTGTGCCAAGTGTTGCCGCTCCAACAGCAGTAAATGTTGCTACGATACTAGCCTTCGTTAACTTCTTTCTAAGGAAAAATCCAGTCAAGGTTTCCTTCGCGCAAGCTTTCCGTAACTTCTTTCTAAGTTGAAATGTTGTCATTGAACTCACTTCCGTAATTTGGTAAAGGTTGATGGTAGATTTACCTGGTAGTAAGATTCGCTCTTGATCTCAAAGTCGCACACACTAACTCCCGCAAGACGCATTTATGCTGCGATGCGTGAGTGCTGTTTGTTAAAATTAAGCGCAGATATAACTTGATTCTTTAATCTGGCTTTTACTTTGAGTTGCTCGCAATTATTCAGTATTTATACTGAATTTAATGAAATGATTATCACTATTTATCTATAAATAATCAACTAGTAAAGGCTTGTCTTGATGAAATCTTTAAACTAGTGAGGGTTGCTTTTGGATATTTTCACCTACCAAAAGTTAGATTCTATAAGGTTTGCAGTGTAAATCTCATTGTGTATTGTATAAACTTAATGTAAATAGTATAGGACTTACGCATAAAATATTAGAAACCAGGTTTCTTGGTCTATATCTTGTAACCAAAACAACAATTTTGCATAGAAACCCGATTTCTTTGCGTAAGTCCTATATAGCAGTCCTAAATCATTCGTAAAATCCACACGTGTAGAGACGCGCAAGCAAAGCTTCTCCGTTATGGGAAGGATTGATTATGGATAACCAAACCATGACCTTTGACATCGTTTTTCCCAACTGACAGTTTTTAATGTTATCTGTAATCTTACAGAGCCTTTGGCTGGTTTGATCAGTGTTGCTTTTTATAGTACACAACTCACTCTATTTTGAGCGATTGTGTACTAACCTTAATTCCGTAAGGCGCCTAATCCTTCTGCATCATCTCATCCCATTCCGTAAGATAGCTGTTCCTTTAGATTTGCGGTTTTGAGCTACACTTATTTCTCTTGTAAGAATACTCAATCTGTAGGCAGTGATTTTGTATTGTTTTTATACAATAAGTGCGATTTTTAACTGTCCTCAGCGTTAAAAATCACACTCGTTGCTATGTATATGACTAATTCACTCCTCGTAGCTTACGAGTATTATCAACCAAGCTTTGAGCAAATTGGTCAAATCTTTGAGAAAGTTTTTCATCTACAAGTTTACCTTCTGGACTAAAAGCTTTCCAAACTTGCCCAATGCCTATTTGCTCTGGTATCACCCACGCATGTACCCAACGCATAATCACCCGCAAGTCGTTAAGTGCGTTACTATTTGGCTGTCCACCTAAAACGCTAATTAATCCTGTTACTTTACCAGATAACTGGTCGAAGCTCATCAAATCTAGTGCGTTCTTCAATACACCACTAACGCTACCGTGATATTCGGGTGTTGCCAAAATCAGTCCATCAGCATTTTTGACAGCATTTTGTAATTTCTCTACATCTGGATACTCTGCGTATTCGTCTCCACCATCACAAAATGGCAAGTTAAGAAGCCGTAAGTCTAATATTTCTACCTCGGCGCCGAGTGCTTGAAGTCTCTGTGCAGCTATTTCTAAAGCTAACTGCGAGTAAGAATCTTTTCTAAGACTGCCCGCAATACCTACTATCTTCACCATAATTAATTATTACCCACTAAACAGTTTCAATAATCAGCTCGCTATGTCAAAATTAAATCCGTTCGCAGTAAGAATTTGAGTCCTTACCAAGTACTACTTGATGAAGAAAAATAAACTCATAACGACTATGAGTTTATTATAGCGAGTAGGTATGCGGTTTGTCAAATACGCTTAGAAGGTGTTCGTAGATGGCTTATTCAAAGTGGCATGAAGGCGCCTTTTGAATGTTTTGTTTAATGCTATCGAGGTCTATATATAGATCAGCAACATTAATTAAGCTATCGCTAGTCATGGAACGTAAGCTGACAACCTCAACTCGGACACCCTGAAAACTTATGGCATTTGCAGCATAAGCGAGGTCGCCATCACCACTAACTAGAACTGCAGTATCATAGTGACCAGCTAAAGTAATCATATCAACAGCTATTTCTACATCCAGATTGGCTTTTTTGGAACCATCTGCAAGCTGAATTAAATCTTTGGTAATTACACGATAGCCGTTTCGACGCATCCACAGTAAAAAACCTTGTTGCTTTTCATTTGTACGGTCAACTCCTGTGTAAAAAAAGGCACGTAATAGTTGCGATTTTTGAGTTAAAAGACAAAGTAGTTTGGTATAGTCAACTTCAATACCGAGTTGCAATGCTGCATAAAATAGATTTGAGCCATCAAGAAAAATTGCAATACGACCGCGATTTAGATTAGTAAAACTGCTCACATCGCTTTTTTCTTCGGGTGTATCAACAGCATCATGCGTACTATGGAAGATAAAATTTTGTAATTGGTAAGGCATTTCCTGCCTTAAAGATTGTTCTTGATTCATTTTTGTGATATGGTTATTTTTAATATGATTCATAAATACCTCTTATTTAAAATTGAGTGTTTTGATTATATAAATTGTAAAACAATAATCCATACCGGATTAATATTCCGGTAGGAAAAAAATAAATATTTAATATATTGACAATTTATGCATTAATAATAAAAATTAGCAATAAATTGTTATATCCTCACCACACTCATCAGCGAGATAAGTTAAAGCTCTAAAACGGAGTCCAATTAATTGTTCGTAGAAAGGATTTAGTTTGCATAAAGGCGGGATATGAACGATTGTGCGTTTGAAAAGTGTAATGTTTCGTTCAAAGGGACAACTAGGAGGTATAAGTTGACAAAGTGTGTGTGCCTTTTGGTGGTTATTAATCTTGATTGATTCAAGCCACTGACGAATTGGTAATAGTATAATGTTCAGGATTGGATTTACGAGAAAGTTCATGTAAGTAATGGGTAAGGTTTTCATTTAGGGATAATTTGCTTGTGCCTTTATCAAGCTGGAAGCAAGAATTTTTGAATTAAAAGACGTTCTGTGTTTGATTTACTCTCCATTAAGAAATTTCTAACTTCTTGATTAACTAATAATTGTTCTTGAGAGGCACTAAAATCTTTACCGGGAATAAATCCGGCTTTCAATAGTTTTTTAACTGTTAATCCAGTTACTGCTTCTAATAGATAGTTACAAGCTTTTAAGTGTGAAAAATTTTCTATAGTCCAATGAAAAGCAGTAATATCTATTTCAGATAATTCTAGAATTGCAGCCGTAAAAACATTTACTGTATAGTTAGAACCCAATAGTGCGACAAGTGTCTTTTCACAAGATTCAACGCGCGTTTTGTCTTGCGTTTTTAAAGCATTAATGATTTTTGTGAGGCTGAAATTAAATAACTCTGAATCGTTATTTGTATACATAATAGGACTGCCTATATTTATAACTATAAGGTTTTTTACATCTAATGCTGGCAACTAAGTTTAGTTTTTCTTACTTGCTTTAGACCTTAAAGCTGAAATATGCAGAACTTGTGGAGATAATAAAATTTAATATAACTTTACAGTATATCTATCCCAAGGCAGTTGTAATTTGACCAGGTAGCTTCATTGCCTTAAATGGTTTGGTGATGATTGCTCGGACTCCTAATTCGGCAAATCGTCGTTGGTCTGCGGCTTGTACCTTCGCTGTCAATAGAATTACGGGGATAGATTGAGTTGCAGGATTTGCTTGCAATGCGTTAAAGGTAGCAATGCCATCCATATCAGGCATCATCACATCTAATAGGATAACATCTGGTTGTTCAGCGCTTGCCTTCGCCAAACCCTCACTTCCAGAAGCAGCAGTAGAAACTTCCCAACCACCTACTGCTTTAAGGGCAAGTTCAGCAACTGCTCGTATGTCAAATTCATCATCAATAATCAAAATACGCTTCATAATATCTAAGTGCTGAGTGCTGAGTGCTGAGTGCTGAGTGCTGAGTGCTGAGTGCTAGGTGCTGAGTGCTAGGTGCTGAGTTATGAATTATGAGTTATGCTGCCTCGAATTATACGGTTGAGCAAGGTAATTACTCGCTGCTCAAATTCAATAGGAGAAATGCGTCCTTTGGTCAGGTATATGGTTTGTCCTAATTTTAATCGTTGGCGGTCGCTTTCATTTAAGTCTTGGGCTGTATACACCACCAAAGGCACGTGGCATAAACTATTATGTTGCCGTAACCAATCTACAACAGCAAAACCGTCGTATTCTGGTAATCCCAGGTCAAGTACTAATAAGTCAGGAATTATCTGCTGACTGGCTTGAAGCGCTTGGAGTCCAGTAGGTGCATAATACGTTTCAATTCCGTGACGGTTGAACATGGTAATTAGCACCTGCGCTAAATCTTGGTCGTCTTCTATAATTAAAACTTTGATACTCTGATTATTTTTAGCTAGCGCTTTTTCTAATGCTTGGCATAATAACCTTAAATTTGGTGGCTTGACAATCCAGTCGCTGACACCAGTAGGTAAACCCTGGTTTATATCGGGAAACAAACCACTAAGAATTATAATTGGTATGTTTTGGGTATCTGTCCGCTGTTTGAGAACTGCTAAAGTTTCCCATCCATCCATACCGGGCATCATTAAGTTAAGAATTATTACGGCTGGATGTTGTTGAACTGCCATTTCTACTGCCTCTAATCCTGATGCTGCTGTTAATACGCGATAACCCTGCCGTTGTAGCATGGTTTGGACTACAGCCCTAACATCGGGGTCATCATCACACTGTAATATTAATGGGGCGCCTAATTCTTCAAAATCTACATCGTTGTGGGGTTCTGATAGCATTGGCAATGTAAAGAAGAAAGTACTGCCTACACCTAATGTGCTTTCAGCCCAAATTGAGCCGCCGTGATGCTGTAAAATACTTCGACAAATAGCTAAACCTAAGCCTGTTCCACCTTTTTGGCGTGAGTCAGAAGCATCGACTTGCTGAAAGCGCTCAAATATTGATTCGATTTTATCAGCTGGTATGCCTCGTCCTTGGTCTTGCACCTTGAAAAGGATATAAGGAGAGGGTGAGCGATTTACTTTATCTTCCTGGATTTCTGCGCTTAACCAAACCGTGGCGCCTCTTGAGGAAAATTTAATAGCGTTGCTGAGTAAATTAGTGAAAACTTGGATAATACGGTCGCTATCTGCCCAAATATTCGCGCTTATTGGAGAAACTGATAATATTAATTCTGCTTGAAGAGCCATTTCTTCTACAACTTCTACTGATTGAGTCATTAAGTCGGCAGCATTGCAGATTTGTTTAGTCATTTGAATTTTGCCAGACTCGATACGTTCGATATCGAGAATGTCATTAATTAAACGTACCAACCTGTCTGTATTATTGGCGGCAATATTTAACATTCGCGCTCGCTCTTCAGGTTGAGTTTGTAGGATACCACTTGCTAGCAAATCCAAGGCGCCTGAAATTGAAGTTAACGGTGTTCGTAATTCATGGCTAACTATCGAGACAAATTCATCTTTGAGACGTTCTACTTCTCGACGGTCGCTAATGTCCTTCATAAAGCAATAATGCCCAATAAATTCCTGTTGCGGGTTATGAGCTTTAACCATTACTACTTGCTTATCAAAAACCGAACCATCTTTTCGTACAGCTCTAGCTTCGATTTCAGCTTTGCCGTTAGTCAGCATCTGATGGTAAGCAGCAATAAGTTTTTCCTGGTCTTCAGGGTAAAGCGTTTGCTGCCATTTCATGCCAATTAATTCCTCTGGTTGATAACCTAGCATTGTGGCATACGCTGGGTTAACTTTTATATAACGGCTAGAAGTATCTAATTGAGAAATACCCTCTACTGCGCTTTCGAGAGCAGCACTCATGGCACGTAGTTCTTGTTGAGAATACATTAGTTCTTGACGCTGTACAACCTCTTGTTCTAAGAGTTGAGCCTGGGACAAAGCAATGCCTATTTGATCTGCTAAATGTTTTAATAGTGTTAGCTCAAACTCTGTCCACTGGCGTGGCGCCTCACATTGATGAGCAATTAGCAAGCCCCAAAGGTTTTCCCTAACAAAAATAGGTACAACTAAATTTGCCTTAACACCAAATTGTTGGAGAAACTCAACATAACAAGGTCGAATGCTACCATCCTCAACATTAGTAATAGCAGTAATTTGCCCTTGACGGTATTTTTGCAAATATGTTCGTTCAAAGCAAGGATCAAAAATATCCAATCCAAGGGTGACTTGCCAACCTGGAACTACTGACTCTTGAACAACTCTTCCTGAACCATCTGAATTAAGTTTAAAAATTAACACCCGGTCTGCTTGAAGAATTCTTTGTACCTCGGTGACTGTGTTTTGAAGAATTTCTTCAATTTGCAAAGAGGTGCGAATTTTAAGCGTCACTTCTGCAAAGAGTTGCGAGCGTAAATTTTGGCGCCGTAATTCCTCTTCTGTGCGTTTGATATTAGTAATATCTTGATTAACGACAATTGCACCATGTATATTTTGTTTAGCATCCCAAATCGGTAGGGCTGAATTGAGGATAGTTTTGTAACTTCCATCAAAACATTGAATCTTGATGACTTCATTGATTGAAGTTTCTCCGCGCATAATTGCCTTAAATAATGCCCATTCCTCAATTTGAATCTGTTTACCTGTAGACTCCCACCAACCTTTGTATTCGCCACATTCGTTTATACCAACATACTTGGTGCCTGACCAAATTTGCTGTCCTGCGGGGTTTGCTTGCAAGATTTGCCCATTTTTATCAGCAATCCAAATACCTACAGGTAGGTTTTCTAACACAGTCCGCAGCAATTGCTCGTTTTCAGAAAGTGCTGATTCCGCTTGTTTACGTTCGTTAATTTCTGTCTGTAATGCTTGGTTCGCTGTCTCTAACTCCGTCGTCCGTTCCTGAACTCTAATTTCTAATTCGTCGTGCGCGCGACGTAAAGCTTCCTCAACTTTTTGACGTTCAATGATTTGCTGTAGTAACTCTTGGTTTGCTGCTTTTAATTGCGCTGGACTAGGCAATGCTAAAGCTTGAGGTATTAAACATACCATGACAATTGCAGTATACGCTGAAACTACTGCTGTAATTGCTTTGATTGTTCCTGATAACCAGTAAATTGGATGCCAAAGCGTCCATATTTCTATAAAATGGGTTGTTCCACAAGCAATAATAAAAGCTGCAAATAGTAGAAAAATCCAGTTAAAAGGTAAATCATTACGCTTTTTAACAAAATAAAATAAGGTTATAGGTATTGAATAATATGCTATACCAATTAGCATATCAGACGTTACATGCAGCGATACCAATCCGGGTTTCCAAAGATAACAATGACCGTGAGGAATAAAGTAGTTTGTAGTAAAAAAGTTATGTAATAATTCCGGCATATAGCCTCCATTAGTTGGCATCAAATACATATGGTGCTGTCAGCCAATTTAGCCAATTTATAAATAATTTAACTAATTATTTAACAATCGATTTTGTGCTGCTACTTTTGAGCGTTCGAGAGCTTCACTTGCAACTCTATATAAAGTGTCGATATCGGCACCATCTTCAGGATACTGAACAAATCCTGTATTAAAATTAACACTAAAACGGTTATCACTATTAACTGTAAACTGTACTTGGCGTAGATTTTTAATGACTTCAGATAGGCGCCTTTGACCTTCCACTTTAGTCATACCACACATTCCAAGAATAAATTCGGTACCAGACCAACGACCAACTACATCCTCGTAGTGGAAATTTAACCGTAAAATTTTACCCAACCGAGATAAAATAGAATCTCCTGTAGCATAACCATACTGCTGGTTAATTTGCTTGAATTTATCTATTTCTAAAATTGCAAAACAAAACGGTTGATGATAGTTTTGGCTCCACTGTATACACCGAGTCAATTCTTGGATAGATCTATAGCGATTAGCAACACCAGTTAGAACATCTGTTTCTGCTAAACTCTTTAATAGACGAGTTCTCTCTAAACGGTTGAGAATGCGTGTTACTAATTCTACTTTGACAATTGGCTTGCTTATATAGTCATCGGCGCCAGCTGCAAACACCTCCTGCCTTGTCTTAGTATCATTCTGTGCCGTCAGAAACAAAATTGGTAGTGCGCTGAAACGCGCGTCACTGCGGACAACTTGGCATAATTCTATACCATTAACTTCAGGCATCTTTACGTCTAAAATTAATAAATCGGGATTTACTGCTGTCATCATTTCCCAAAAGCGAGAAGGATTATCAAGGCTGTAAACTTTCACACCCCAAGGTGTAAGTAAAGTATCGAGGGCAGTTAATATTTGCGGGTCATCATCTATAACCATTACCTTCGCTTCTTGTGAGCAACTATTTTGCAGTATTTGAGTCACTGCTTCTAAAACTTGGGTTTCTGACACAGGTTTTTGTAAAACTCCACGTCCACCAAGACGCGCAATTTTAACGCGGTCAATCAAACTATCTTGTGCGGTAGTAACAATAACTGATAATGGAGGTGTACGGCTAGTTAATTCTACTAATAACCCAAGAGCTTTTTCTGCTGTATCGCTACAGGAAAGGTCAAGTAATACAACATCAGGACACAAATCTCCAATTAGTTTCTTAGCTGCAATGGGGTTAGGAGTAACTTGCACTCTTGTACCCCAGCTACTTGCACAGGATATCAAACTACTTGTAAATTCCGTGTCTTGATCAACAATCAACAGTAAAGGACCATTATTGAATGTTTCATCTGACATGTCAGGAATTTCTGTGCCATTCATGCTTTGCAAACAGTCACGCAAACTACCAACTAATTTAGAAAAGCGGATGATTTGCGAACTATCAAGCATCCCTTTATTTACAAACAAAGATTCTATCTCACTAGCTACATAAGAACCTTTATCTGAACCAAACATCCCTAGCGAACCAACCAGCTTGTGAGCTTCTTGCTTAACTTTTGCTCGCGCTTCCTCACTCAGCAGTTTATTCTGTAATAAAATACTTAAGGCTTCCTCAATTACAGTAATACGCTGGCTGAGAGTTTCTGCAACCTGCTCCCATACTTGAGAGACACCAGTTACAACTTGATTTTGCTTTCCTCCAGAAAATTGCGTTAACGCAGATGAATGGATTTGTGGTTTTGCTTCGCATATGAATAGTTTTTTTTCCCTTTCGACTTCTTTGTGTTTGCGCGTTTGCGTGTTGGTAGCTTCCTTCCCGGTTCCTTTGAGGCGATAACCGATACCATAAACTGTCTCAATTACATCACTCTTTACTCCCGCAGCTTTAAGTTTTTGACGTAATCCCTTTATGTGTGACCGTACTGTATCATCTGAGGGGGGTTCTTCAAATGACCATAGATGATCAATCAACATTCCGCAACTAAATACTCGCTGCGTATTGCGGAGAAAAAGCTCAAGTAGACTATATTCCTTAGGTGTTAAATGTAAAAGTTGAGCATCGCAGGTAACTTGGCAAGTGCTAGGGTCAAGTTGTAAGTTATGAAAAGAAAGCATTGGTGGTAAGCTTGAACCACCTCGACGCAGTAGAGCGCGTATACGAGCTAATAATTCTTTAAAATCGAAAGGTTTGGCAAGATAATCATCGGCGCCTGCATCCAAACCCATTACTTTACTAGTACTAGTGTCTTGGGCTGTTAATAAAAGAATTGGCGTTTTGTTGCCGATAGCGCGTAATTTTCGACAAAGGCTAATTCCGTCAAGCTTAGGTAGCATCACATCGAGCAATATCAAGTCATAGGTAAAGCAGTCCATAAGCTCCCAAGCGGCTTCACCATCTGTTGCAAAATCAACAGTATAATGCTGGTCATTCAAAGCCTTGACCAACGCTGCAACAATTAAATCATCATCTTCAACTACGATAATTCTCATAGCGGTTATATGTAATAAATATTACATTTATTTTTACTAGTTACGGTATCAGATTTTGCTACTTCTTTTTACTGCAATTTACCCACAATCAAACCTTTTTTAATTTTAGATGGTAGTAAGCGTCTTGGTAGTGATCTAATAGGTTAATTGTTGCGGATTATTTATGGTGTCTCCTTTTAGGCGTGCGAGTCAATAACTAGTGAGATTTAGGCTTTGGTGTTATAAACTACACTACGGAGTAACGAACGCGCTGCTGGTATAAAGTAGTTAATATATCTTTATGCGTATACTTAAGTACAATCCAAAACTAAGTATAAAAAATACTTTATTTACGAGTTTTTACTTTGTGATCATTATGCTTAATATGTAGAATTAATTTAAAATTAACGTTTAGACTTGATATAGTTGACACAAATGTGAAATACTAAATTAAATCGTAAATAATAAAATTTTAACGAATAAATAGTAACTATAAATGAAATTTGTATATTTAAGTTGTTTCTTCATAAGTTATTAACTTATCGTTTATACGGTTGCTTGCAATTCAATACGCACGTTCGACGTGATAAAAGCTTCAGGAGCAACATATATATCAATTTAATGAATTAAAACAAACTGTAAAAATTACATTGGTGGATGCAAGTTAAAAATGATTAACATGAATCAAAAAAACAATTATTATTGGCGGATTAATTTTGGCAGTGAAGACAAAGGACAATCTTGGCAGCAAGACATTTAAAACTTACTTTATTTGTGGACGGGTGGCTTTACCAAACAAACCTGACATACTCAACCCCGTTACCAATAACCCAATTAACCCCAATCCATTTAAAATTGGGTAAATCCCTTCGAGGTGAAATATTTCTCCTGTGTGAATACTTAACAGGACATGGCGAGTTAGTCCGATATTGACACCCCACTCACCAACCATAGTTACAATTATCCCAGTCAATACAGTTATAGCCACAGGTAAAGAAACAATAATAGCGATTACGCGGTGATATTTGCGAAAAGCACGTTTCATCAGAGAGATTCCCGTAAAGATAAATTTTTTATTAATATATAGCATTAGCAAAGCGTCTTCCAAGGATAAAATCGCAATTGAGAAAATCAAGCTTTGCAACGACATAATCCAATTATACTGAAATCCTTTTAAATCCTCGTAGTCAGAAGTGTTAAATTATAGCTTAAAGCTAGTAAAGAGCTAGCTTACATCTTACACCTTCTCAATAATCGCTTCTGTGGCTTAAGCCTACCCTACGTAAGAATAAGCATTATAAGCTTTTTTATTCTCAATAAGCTGATGGTGCATTCCGGTGAGCTAGGAAAGAAGCGTGCGTATTCATTAAAATACTTTAGAGAATCAACACGGGTTAACCATTTACAGATTACATCTATCTTAAGTATAGTTTTTGCGATTTGTTTATCATTCTGCTGTGCTTCATAGTTGTGAACACAATACAAACTCCAAGTATTGACAGAAGAACTATTTATACGGAATTAATTATCTAGGTTTATAATAAACCGCAAAGAACGCTAAGGACGCAAAGTAAGAAAAAGAAGAACAAATTGAAAATTTTATAAATGATTTACTAACCATCTACCAACAACTTTTTCCATACAGGTTTCACGTTCAGTAAAACCTTGTTTTTTATAGAATTCCAAAGCATCATCAGTAAATAAAGATACATGCTGCCCTGGTAATTTTTCCATTAGCAATGTAATCATTTTACTTGCAATACCCTGGCGCCGATAAGGTGTGAAAGTCCAAACATCGACTATATAAGCGTTACAAATACCATCTGATAATACGCGCGCAGTACCAACTATACGGTTATCAATATAAGCAATACAAGTTGCATAACTGTTTTGAAAAGATACTTGAAGCTGTTGGGGAGTTCTGCCATTATCAAAGGCATCTTTATTGAGAGTCGTTTTCATCTCATCCCAGTCTACATTGCTCAAATCGCTTTTGTACGTCACCATAGCTGTTAAATATAAATCTATTTATGTCATGTATTATAATATTACACACTAGTAGTATAAAATAAATTCTTTTGTAGCACAGGCGAGATGCCTATCCTACGGCATAATTTATTCTGGGATATTTTATATTCATAGGTAAGCGGATGAAACGGCGCCTAATTTTATTCTTATTACAATTGACAGCAAGTGTGTTAGTACTATTAAATTTACACGCTTGTACACAAGCTCCTGTTGTGGAGGGTGTTCAAAATGAAACAGTACAAGCACCTGTTTTAGTACGCGCAAAAGCACCTCCACCAGTAC
Source organism: Calothrix sp. NIES-4105 (assembly GCF_002368415.1). Lineage (GTDB taxonomy): Bacteria > Cyanobacteriota > Cyanobacteriia > Cyanobacteriales > Nostocaceae > Dulcicalothrix. The sequence goes on along the minus strand of NZ_AP018290.1, from coordinate 10,917,450 downwards.
CTATAAGGTCAACACAAGGAAATAACTTGTTTACTTGGCGCAATGTGAATATTCAAGGAATGGGTTATGTTACAGGTTTAGTAATTAATCCAACTTCGCCTTATGATGTATACGTTCGTACTGATATTGGTGGCGCCTATCGTTTTGACCGTGAGAATAAAACATGGTTGCCTTTGATGGACATGTTTGATACTAATTTCTCCTCTGGTGGAATTGGCGTAGAAAGTATTACTGTTGATGGATTGACAAGTCGTGTCTATGCTGCCATAAATCGTAATAATTTGACTTTTAAAGATGAAGAAAAGCTTAAATATAAATATTCAGGTGAAATATTAGTATCTAGTAATAAAGGTGTTACATGGCAACCAACAGGTTTAGGGAAACATAATATTTATGTTGGCCCAAATCAAGCATATCGTTCAGATACAGGGGAACGGTTAGCAGTTGACCCAAATAAATCAGAATTAATTTACTTTGCTTCGCGACGTGATGGTCTATGGAGAAAAGACGGTAATGCAGATTGGACGCGCGTTACAGGTAATTTACCTGAACCTAGTAGTCTGCCAGAATATCAAAAAGATGGTAAGGAAAATAAAGATATACCTGGTTTTACATTTGTTGTGTTTGACAAAGCAAAAAGTATAGGTAAAACACAAACTATATATGTAGGTGTTCATGGCAGCGGAGTTTGGCGCAGTACTGATGGTGGTAATTCGTGGAATAATATTGAAGGCGCCAATAATCCTTTACGCGCGGCAGTTGCTAGTGATGGAACATTATATGTAGCATTTGGAACTTGGGGTGGTAATGGTCAAAATACATCAGGAAGTATTCGTAAGTATAGTAATGGTAATTGGACATCTATCACACCTGATGCAGAAGAAAGAGTCTATTCAGCTATTACCGTACAGCCAAATCAACCTAACACAATAATGGCAGTTGCTGATAAGTTTGTTTATATGTCCACCAATGGTGGACAAAGTTGGAATAAACAAACAATGTATATGGGCGCCTTTGATGCAAACAATCCCAAGGATAAAGTGAATCCTACTGCACCAGGCTACTATCAATCTTACGCTTCAACTGGCGCCGCATCAATTATATTTGACCCAAGTAATTTAAAAAAAGTTTGGTGGACAAACGGTTGGGGAGTTGCAAGTAGTGATGATGTGACGGTTAAAACTCCTGTTTACCAATGGTTGATGAATAATTTAGAAGAATTAGACTCAAATATGGTGCGGGTACCACCCAAACCTAAAGCACAAGGGGGTGCAGATTTATTAAGCGCTACACAAGATAAAATAGGGTTTCGCCATGTTAGCCGCTATGAAGTACCAACAAAAAGTATTAGCCCACAAGGTGTACTTATTAATCCTAGTTTCAAATCGGCAAACCCTGACTGGAAAGTATATCCCGTTCCATTTCCTCACGTAGCAGGTGCAACAGGAATGGACTATTCCTACAATAATCCTGATTATGCGGCGTTTGTAGGTTTTCATCAATGGCAAGGGTTTTGGGGAATACATGGTGTAACTAGCGATAATGGTCGAACTTGGAAAGCATTCGAGTCTATCCCTACAGAAGAACTTTGGAAAAGTGACAAGTCAGGAAAAGAGAAAGTTTATGCAATAGGTGGACAAATTGCCATGTCCCCAACTAATCCGCAAAATATGGTATGGGCGCCAACTTGGGGAACTTGGACACACTATACTAATGATGGTGGTAAAACTTGGAGAATTGCGCGCAATTTAGATTATAATCCCCCACCTCAACCGTTTGACGAAAAAAACAACGACCATCTTCACTACCAAGCTTTACCTAAATCATGGTCAAACAGTATTAATCCTTGGTTAAGTTCATATATTTTAGCAGCAGATAGAAAAGACCCCCAAGGTAAAACTTTCTATTACTTCAATGTTGATGGCTTCTATTATAGTAATGATGGTGGCGCCAATTGGAATAAAAGTGCAGCTAGTAATTTTCCTGGTTGGCTAATTCGCCCTGCTATTATAAGTAATCCTACACAACAAGGAGACATTTGGATAAGTTTCGCGCGTAACCCTGAAGATGTAAATGGAAATCCTTTGTATCATTCAACTGACGGTGGAAAGACTTTTAATAAAATCACATCAGTTAATAGCTGTGAATTTATAACGTTTGGCAAAGGTAAATCAAATAAACATCCGTATATTTACATATTTGGACGTGTAAATAACGCGACTAAAGACGCGATATATAAATCTGAAGATATGGGTAAATCATGGATTCGTATCAGCGACCCTGATGTATTACAATTTCCAGGGATTACTTATATGGAAGGTGATATGCGTACACCTAACTTAGTGTATGTAGCTTTGACAGGACGGGGAATTATGATGGGTGAAAGTGGGCAACGGATATAACGGATGTAACGGATAAACTCGTTGGTTGGGTGAAGGCTTTGCGGAACCCAACACTACATATTTAATTTAGCTTCTTGCCGTAAGCCCCGCACCATACCACGAAGTGGTTGGTGTCGGGATATAAGGCAGTCAAAAATATAACGCCCCTTCCACCAAATTCCTGATTAATTAGGAACAAGTGGATGCTCCCGTTGTATTTTTGACAAATTATTCAGGCTTGTTTTGGGATTCGACATACTTTTTAAGTGTTTCAACTGTTATGCCTCCACACGATGCAATAAAATATGAGCCATTCCAAAGAACATCTTTTTTATAAAATTGATTAATTCTATCAGCAAATTCTTTGCGTAAGTAACGACTTGTGACAGTCTTAACGTTATTAATAAATTTGGGTAGTTCAGTTTGTGGAGTGTAACGAAAAAGCAAGTGTACATGATCAGATTCGCCGTTAAAATCAACCACTTCACAATCCCATTTTTTCAATAGTTCTTTCAGTATTTCATGCAGCCGATTAATCATTTCTCCTGTAAATACTTTTCTACGGTACTTTGTAGTCAACACCAAATGTGCCTTGAGGTCTGACACCCCTCTGGCACGGGAAATAAAATCTTCTTTCACGCTTGACACCGTATAAACACTTTGATAGTATAACCATATTCAAACACCAAGTCAATTACGCTCTTGTCGGAGCGTTTATGAAGACTACATACCAGTATAAATTTTATCCAGACACTAATCAAAAGCTAGAGCTTAATGATTGGTTGCGGATCTCCCGTTACTGGTATAACCGTCAGTTGGGTGAACGCTTCACTTGGTGGCAGAATAATCACTTGCAATTACAAGCATTTCCGCAGTGGAAAGAAATATTTCCAACACTGTTTGGGAATCGCCCAAATTATTACAATCAGAAATTGCAATTACCCATTATCAAGCAAGACTTGGTTCGGGTAATGCATAGCGGGGAATTGCTTGATTTTACTCGTGTTGACTCAACTATCCTTCAGGATATTTGTAAACGAGTTGATGAAGCTTTCGCTCGTTATATTCTTGGTGATTGTAATGGTAAGCGGTCAGGTAAACCACGCTTTAAAACAGAAGCGAGTTTCCGAACCATGACATTCGCAAGTGCAAATGATGATTGGATAAAACTAGTTCGTAAGAATTGGCTTTATTTGCGTCTGCCGAAACTTGGAGTTGTTAAAGTTAGAATGCATCGACCGTTGCCACTTGGTTTTAAATTAAAACAAGTTGGTGTAACTAAAAAGGTTGACGGTTGGTACATGCAAATGTGCCTAGAAGATACTTCTGTGCCGGAATTTAATCCTGATTCAATTACCCCAACATGGGAAAATTCAATAGGATTAGATGCTGTTTTGCACGAAGATGATTATCTAGCAACATCTGAAGGGACTAAATTAGCAAGTTTAAAATCTTTACGCAGGAATCAGCACAAACTAGACAAAATTTCGATAGATAGAAATAAACGTAAACGTGGCAGTAAGTCACGACGTAAACTAGCTAAAAAAGAAGCTCGACGGCATCAAAAAATAGCTAGAAGTCGTAAAGATTTTCAATATAAAACTGCTCACAAACTAGTCCGTACTGGGAAGAAAGTATTTTTCCCAGAAAAGTTAAATTTACAAGGTTTGAGCAAAAGAAATGCACCCAAACAAGACGAAGATGGTAAATATTTGCCAAATGGACAATCTGCAAAGTCGGGATTGAATAAGTCTTGGATGGATGCTGCTTTTGGACAGTTTTTTGAGATATTGGGTCACATAGCCGGAAAAGCTGGAGCCGTTGTAATACCTCAAAATCCTGCGTATTCTTCCCAAGTTCTCAGCTATCGGAATGAAATAGTTTTTACTGATACTGATATTCCAGAATATTGGGATGAGAAAGAAATGTTGAAAGTTGATAGAGACATTAATGCCTCTATTAATTTGAAGCGACTGGGGTTGGGCATTTTCCCCAGAATAAGACGCCGTAGTGGGAAGATTTCTGTAGTTGGAACTATGGAAGAAAGTACCGCGAAGGAAATCATTGATATCTTGAAAAAGACTCTTTCGGATGCCTACACTATACCGCAAGTTATCTCTTATTAAATTATAAATAACAACAACAACAACAGCGTAGCTGATATTAAGTTTTATCACTACGCTGTTGTCATATTTACGCTTTATAGTAAACTACGTCTATAGCGTAAATATCGGTATTGGGGGCAGTGAGATGAAAGTTCAAAAGGGTATCATCCCAGACACCGACCGTCCGGTTTGGATGGTACTGGACGATGACTATTTACCCATTGAGCCAATTCAAAAGTACTTGCATTATTTAGACAGTGTAGGGCGTTCTCCAAATACGATTCAAACTTATGCTCATAACCTGAAGCTGTTTTGGGCGTTCTTAAAGGATTCAAAGCTAAGTTGGTTTGAGATAAATATGGAGGAGTTATCAAACTTTATCCATTGGCTGAGAAATCCTAATTCAGGAGTATTATCTATCCAACCACAAGTTTCCAAACGTTGCGAGAAAACAATTAATCACTGTTTAACAACTGTTTGTGGATTTTATGAGTTTCAAGAACGTATTGAAGTAACCAAAGAAGTTGACGTTTATGTTTATCGCTATCAATTACAGCCAGGTCGTAAATATAAACCTTTTTTACACCATATAAGTAAAGGGAAAGAAGTTAAAACGCGGTTGCTAAAAATTAAAGAGCCGAAAAAATTCCCTGGATGTTTAACTGCTGAAGAAGTTAACAAATTAGTCTCCGCTTGTAACACATTACGAGATAAATTTTTAGTCAGGTTGTTATACGAAACAGGGCTACGAATAGGGGAGGCTCTGGGGCTGAGACATGAAGATATGGTTACAGGTAAAAACAATGAGATTCATGTTGTACCAAGATTAGATAATATTAACTACGTTAGAGCTAAATCTGGAGTAGAACGGATAGTTCATGTTAGTAAAGAACTTATGCAATGGTACTCAGCTTATTTAATTGACGAGTACCCAGAAGATATTGACTGTGACTTTGTTTTTGTAGTTATTCAAGCTCCGGGAAAGGGAAAAATTGGTACACCATTAAGTTACAAAACTGTTGATAGTTTATTTAGGAGATTGTCTAAAAAAACTGACATAAAAGTTAATCCACACTTATTGAGACATACTCATGCAACAGAATTAATCAGGTCAGGCTGGGAAATGGCGTATGTGCAAAAACGGTTAGGACATACAGATATTCAAACCACCATTAATACCTATGTGCATTTAACAGATAACGATTTACGGATAGAGTACGACAAGTATTTGGCAGCAAGAGATGGTGAAAATGAACAATAAATTAGAGCAGAAACTTCAAGTAAAAACAGAACTTCAGGTTGTTTTACCAGCACAAATTGTTTGCTCAAAATGTGGAAGTGATAATTATATAAAAGCAGGGTTTAAAAAATCAGGAAAACAAAGATATCGGTGTAAAAATTGCGACGCTCAGTTTGTTCCTTTCGCTAATCGCAAAAAACTAGTGAAAAGCGATGATGTATGGACTGCTGCTGATTTAGGTTTACAGGTTAAGCTTCACAGTAATGATGGAGATAAACTTAACTTTAATCGGAATATTTATCAAGAGTGGTTAAAGGTATACATTAAAAAATTTATTAAGTACAAAGCTAGTCAGACAAGCAGTTTTCAAAGCTTACAATCTTTTTTGTATCGATTTCGTTATTTTTCAAAATTCTTGTTGAATCAGCCTGAGATAAACAAAATAGAAAATATTACTAGGGAAGTAATCATTAATTATTTGTTTTACCTCAACAAAGAATCATTGGCTCAAATAACTAAAGGTAAGTGTATTTCTGCTTTAGTATCCTTGTTTGAAGTCGGTTCCGCTAATAAATGGTTTACAGTTGAACCTTATTTGGTACGCAAAGAAGATTATCCAAAACGCGATAAGGCTTTACCTCGTTATATTCCAGAAGAGGTTATTGGACAACTAAATCAACACTTAGATGTATTACCAGAGCCAATAATGCGAATGGTATTAGTTATTCAAGAATGTGGTTTGAGGATAGGTGAGCTATGTCAACTAGGGTTAGATTGCCTCAAACAAGATAATAAGGGTGGGTGGTTTATTCAATTTATGCGTTGGAAGATGAATTTTGAAACAACCCTACCTATATCTATAGAACTTGCTCAAGTTATTAAAGAGCAGCAGGTTTATATTCAACAGAATTTTGGTAAAGATTATAAGTACCTTTTTTGTGGAAGAAAAGCATCTTCAAAATTTGTTCCTGTACCTAGAGTTATGTCAGACCAATCATTTGCTAATCATTTAAAACGTTTAGCAGAGCAATTTAACATTTGCGAAAGCACAGGCAAAACTTGGAATTTTCAGACTCATCAATTTCGACATACAGTTGGAACTCGCATGATAAATAATGGTGTTCCACAACATATTGTTCAGCGCTATTTAGGTCATGAATCGCCAACGATGACAATGGTATATGCTCACATTCATGATGAAACGCTCAGAAAAGAAGTTGAAAAGTATCACGAATCAAAAGTAGTTAATTTCCAAGGTGAAACTACTGAATTAGACGAAACGATACTCTCTAGTAATGATGATTTAGAGTGGTTCAAAAAAAATGTGCAAGCCAGAGCATTGGAGCATGGTTATTGTGCTAGACCCAAGGTATTAGGAGATTGTGATATTCCTGGTTTTGATGGCTGCTACAACTGCCCACACTGGAGAACAAACAAAAACTTCCTGCCCATTCTAAAAGATACTTTAGAGCGCACTAACAACGTTTTAGAAAAAGCCCAGAATTGTGGTTGGCAGCTACAAGTTCATAAAAATACGCCTATCAAAGACAACTTAGAGAAAGTAATTAAAACCTTGGAGGCAGATAATGACTAATAAGAAGATAGAAGCTTTACAAGAGGCGGCAGCACAGAAAGCGCTCATAACAGCAGAACGAGTGGAGAAAGCACTTGAGAGGATGATAAAACAGGGTCAAATAATTAGCTTTAAATCTGTTGCTACTGCTGCTAATGTATCGACTGCTTACTTGTACAAGCAGGAAGATTTGAGAAATAGAATTGAAACTTTACGTGACCAGCAGAAACAAAAGCCTAAACTTAAGGAAGTTCCGCCAGCATCGGATAACTCTAAAACTGTAATTATTTCAACATTGAGGGAAGAAAATAAGCGTTTGAGAGTAGAAATTGATGAGTTACGAAAAATTAACGAATCGCTTACTGGTAAGCTTTATCAGATGCAAGGAGCAAATGATTTAACTGAACGTTTAAAGTTAGAAAATGAAAAACTAACACATGAGGTTCAAGAATTAAAACAGGAATTAGCTAATCTTGAATCTAAAATACCTCAAAGGGTAATACCAATTACAAAAGTCTCTCGTAAAGGGAAGGAAATACCTGAATCAATCCACCAAAAACTAGAGAGCTTAGAAATTAAACTTAATTCTACTCTTACTAAACTTATTACATCTTTGGATGAGCAAGAGGTAATTAGGTCACTTTTAGCAGTTGAGCAGTATATCCAACAGAACGATGTTAACAACATAGGTGGTTTAGTTGTTCAAGCAATCAGAGAGAAATGGGAGCCTTCTCCTTCATCGCAAAAATCTACTTCAAAAAATATTGAAGCACAGCCAGTAACAAAAACATTATCTCATGCCGATTCAGACAGAACACTAGTGTCTATAACTGAACTGGCAGAAATTAGTAATATTTTTATAGATATGGATAAACCCCATGAATGATAAAATACCTCCACAAATTATTGAAGCAGAATCAGACATACTTGGTGGTTGCTTGTTAGACCCAAATGCTATTGGTAGAATTGCTGATATTTTAGTGCCAGAAGCATTTTACGTTCCTGCTTACCAACAAATTTATAAAGTAATATTAGAATTATACCATCAGGGTAAACCAACCGATTTAGTAACAGTTACATCTTGGTTATCCGACCATAAACTATTAACTAAAGTTGGTGGGAAGAATCAGCTAGCTCAATTAATTGAAATAGTATCAGCTATAAATATAGATAACCTAGCAAAGCTTGTTTTGGATAAATACCTGCGTCGGCAGCTAATTAGGGCTGGTAATGAAATTGTGGAATTAGGCTACGATACAACACAAGGAGTTCAAGCAGTCCTAGAACAATCAGAGAATAAAATTTTTAATTTAACAGCAAACAAGCAAGATAAATTTCAACCACAACTAATAAGTGAGTCGATAAGAGAAGTATTTGATGAATTACAACAAGGGTATACTCCAGGCTTTTCTACTGGATTAAAAGATTTAGATGCATTAATAGGAGGATTAAATAAACAGGATTTAATTGTAATCGCTGCTAGGGCATCAATGGGTAAAACCTGGTTAGGTTGCCATTTTGCTAATCATATTGCAATCCATCAACAACTACCTGTTGTTTTCTTTTCTGCGGAAATGTCTAAATCGCAGTTAACTAAAAGATTTTTGGCAATGCATTCGGGTATTGATTCTAGTAGGCTGATGAGCAATCAGATATATCGAGACGAAATGGATAATTTAAAACAAGCTGTAGTAGCTTTAAACCAATTACTTATTATTATTGATGATACGCCAGCTAGTATCCAAAACCCTTCAAGGGTGTCTTCTGTACTGCGAAGAGTTCAGTCCTCTAAAGGAAGTTTAGGTTTAGTAGTAATGGATTATATTCAAAAACTTGGGGATAGAGCGGCAGGTAATAGAGCGCAAGCAGTTGGTAAGTTTTCTGGTGCATTTAAAGACATTGCCAAAGAATTTAATGTGCCATTTATAGCACTAGCCCAAATTAATAGAGGTGTGGAGAATCAAACAAATAAACGCCCAACAATAGCTGATATTAAAGACTCGGGTGATATAGAACAAGATATGGATATTGGGTTACTTCTTTATCGAGACGAATATTATAATCCAGACACACAAGATAAAGGAGTAATGGAGATAAATGTAGCTAAAAATCGTAATGGTGCTACAGGCATGTGTAAGGTATTATTTGAAACAGATATAGGAAATTTCAGCGATGTTGACTTATCTGATAAATATGGTAGAGCTTAACGTTGTAGAAAATGACAACAACGATAAACTCTTACTGTAACTACGTTGTAGACGTTGTAAACGACATAACTTGCGGTTGGTGTAGGAGATGTCACAATTTCATTTAGGGAACTCCACAAAAAAGATGTGAATTTATAAATTTTGGCAAAGGTAAATCAAATAAGCAGCCGTATATCTACGTCTATAATTATGTAAATAAAGCAACTAAAGACGCAATATACAAATCTGAAGATATTGCAAATCATGGATTCATATTAGTGACCCGGATATATTACAGTTTCCAGGGATTACTTATATGGAAGGTGATATGCGTACACCAAACTTAGTGTATGTAGCTTTGACAGGACGGGGAATTATGGTTGGTGAAAGTGGGCAACGGATATAACAGATGTACCCAATGATAGAAGTTAAAGTGTGTGCGTGTTCAAACAATGAGTGGGATGGGCACCTTTAATTGCCCTACCCTAATATATAGCTTAGACATACATTAGCTTAACTAGTTTTTGTCTGTTCCAGTTTCTGCCTAATTAAAATTTCCACTTTCTCAATCTCATCACTAGAATTTGGGATATCAAAGGTTTCTGGGGATGCTTCAGATGTAAAGCGGTCTACAAAAATGTAAAATGCTTCGTTATCGTTGGGGTGAGCAATGACGTAACTTCTTAGCTCCGCTTTGGTCATAGCACTAAATTCAGGTTTCATTACAAGAACCTCCACAAACCATTACGATAAATCTCTATTTCTATAGTATCGCCTGCCAGCATAAACAAGTTACCTGTACGTTCATCAAGCCGGACAATAAAGATAGGCGTAAGAGTATTAGTTAAAGTTTGGCTTAGTATAACACATCTAATACCTTGTTCAGCAGTTGGCATCTTACATCTTGTAATACATAACTTCTAATTTAGAGTATCAGGTTAGTAGCACAGCAAACAAAACTTACCATTTCTTATTACTTGTATTTCACCAGGAAGGGAATAACCACAATCTAGCAAACTACTTACACTCAACAAACAGAGGTTTACAGATACTTTTAGCCTGCTTATAGGATAAAATTGTAAAGAAATATTAAGGTTTATTAGAATGAGTCTGTATCTTTCTGCGCTGGGACTAGTTGTTGCAGTACTGACGTTCTTGATTGCATTATATTTAATCACTGCTCGGCGTTATCAATCATCTAACTCTGTAGCTAATTCCTATGATGAATGGACTCAAGACGGTATTTTAGAGTTTTACTGGGGTGAACATATCCACTTGGGTCATTATGGTTCACCACCGCAACGGAAGGATTTTCTGGTTGCTAAATCTGATTTTGTAGATGAAATGGTACGTTGGGGTGGTTTAGATAAATTACCATACGGCGCCACGCTTTTGGATGTAGGCTGTGGAATTGGTGGTAGCAGTCGCATATTAGCACGGGATTATGGATTTGCAGTTACGGGTGTTACAATCAGTCCGCAACAAGTCCAACGCGCGCAGCAGTTAACTTCTGATGAACTGAATGTGCAATTTTTAGTGGATGATGCGATGGCACTTTCTTTCCCAGATGCTAGTTTTGATGTAGTTTGGTCGATTGAAGCTGGACCACATATGCCAGATAAAGCCGTTTTTGCTAAAGAATTAATCAGGGTGTTAAAACCTGGTGGAATACTTGTTGTGGCAGACTGGAACCAAAGGGACGACCGACAGGCGCCTTTGAATTTTTGGGAAAAACCAGTAATGCAGCAACTATTAGATCAATGGTCTCATCCGGCTTTTTCCAGCATTGAAGGCTTTTCTGAACTTTTAGAGGCAACGGGACTAGTTGAGGGAAACGTAATAACGGCAGATTGGACGCAACAAACACTTCCTTCATGGATAGATTCGATCTGGCAAGGAGTAGCTCGACCATCTGGACTGGTACGTTTTGGGATATCTGGTTTTATTAAATCTTTACGCGAAGTACCTACTTTACTACTAATGCGGTTAGCATTCGGCACTGGCCTTTGCCGCTTTGGGATGTTCCGCGCGGTACGAGCTAATTCACTACCAAAATCAACAGACCAAGCTGTCTCTATTGAAAGCGGTTATAGGGTGTAGGACGGGTTTTTGATGCCTATCCCACAAGAACATTTTGGATATTTTTTATTTAGGATGGTCATAGATGAAAATCATGACCACCTAATAAAGAATTAACTTAACTTAATTGTTTGGCAACCTATTTAACCATAGTTATTAGATACGATTTTACTTATATATTAATGTGTATAGTATAAAAGAATCATTTCTAACCGTTAGGACTAGAATTTTATGATTTCGCAAGAACAAAGGCACTATTCAGCCGAAGAATACCTGGAACTCGAAGTTAATTCTCAAGAGCGTCATGAGTACATTGATGGTACAATAATTTCTATGACAGGCGGAACACCAAATCACAACCAGATTGCTCTCAACCTAAGCGGTGCGCTCAACTCTACTTTGAAGCGTCATCATCGGGTTTTTATGACAGACCAAAGATTATGGATTCCTAAAAAGCGAATTCATACTTATCCTGATGTGATGGTAGTTAAAAAGCCTTTAGAGCTTCAAGAAGGACGTAGAGATACTATTATTAATCCACTAATCATTGCTGAAGTATTATCAAAATCTACAAAAAGTAACGATAAAGATGAAAAATTTAGTGCTTATCGGACAATCGAAAGCTTTCAAGAGTATCTTTTGATTGACCAGTATACAATACACGTTGAGCAATATTCCAAAACTGATAATAATAAATGGATATTTTCCGAATATGACGATGAGAATGCGACGATTTCGTTAAATTCTGTCAAATTTGAAATTACTCTAGCAGATATTTACGATAATGTTGAGTTTGAACTACAAGAATAACATTTTCAAATCATATGAGCCAAGTTGAGCGAGTTGAATTAATGCTTCCGCGCGTTTGACATCTTGTTCTACACAACAAATTACCGCAAAGACACGCAGAAGAGATAAGGAAAAATTTGGAATTGTCGCACTTCATCAAACCGTCCTTCTGCACCAGCAACACCATCAAAGCTAATGCCACTTTTTATACATAGTATGATTTGCAATATTTAGTTACGTATTTAGGGGTTTTCTCGCTTCTCAAATTCTGTATATGTGGAGACACTTGTAAAAAAGAGTCTTCATAACTATGCAGAGTGTATCTTTAGAACTTTATCATCTCCAAACGAATGAAAGGTTGGTGTTGCCTGCAAATCTTTCTGTAATTTTGATTGGCAAACCTGGCGATGATGGAAAGCAGCCGGATATTGATGTGTCTGGTTTTCCAGATGCTGATATTGTATCGCGTGTCCATGCACAAATTTGGGTTAATGGCTCAGAGTATCAAATTACTGATTTAGGTAGTTCTAACGGTACTTATGTAAATGGCGTTAAACTGCAACCTAAAGTTTTTCAACCAATAAAATTTGGTGACAAGATTTCATTAGGACAAGGTGATAAGGTAAGTTTCATCTTTCGGCAACAAGGTGGCAGCGCGCCAACAAAAATTGTCACGAATGAAGATGAAGAAGATTCGGATGATACAGACTTTGAATCAGAAATTACAATTGCTAGTAAATTACTTGGCTTAGGGCTGATTATTGGCGGGATTATATTTCTGAGTACGAAAATATATGTTGGTATCTACTTACGTAGCGCGCCTGGTACTATACTGTGTATCGTCGGAGTAATTCTATTAAATTACGGTGGAAAAGATAAACGTAGGTTGGGATGGATTTTAATAGGGTTAGGTATTGCTATATTTATCGCCAATGGTAAGATCATTGGTTCAGTGTCTCTTTTCTCTGTTCTTGCATCGTTTGCGGCTATATCATTCGGTTTTCAGTTGTTTAGTACTGGCAAAGTCTTTGATTTTAACCCTCTTTCTCTTAAATTTAAGCAGTTGTTCAAAAAGAAAAAGAAGCAGAAGAAGTAATATCTATCTTTAAGCCACTTAGTGATGAATATAAAAAATGTATTACGCTTTACCTGGATTTTTTCCGTAATCAGCGATAATCAGCTTGTTTTACTATTTACGACGATATCAAAGCGCAAATCCTAAAAATCATGATAAATAAACTGTTTTTACGTAGTGCTGCTGTTATTACTCTTTTATGCTCGACGAGTTTAACCCTAAATTCCAATTCTGCAAGCGCATCCACTCAACCCAATACAGCAACTGCTATATCTACAACTTATAAAAATAAAGCTGGTAAAAAATTGGCGCCTGGTACATATTGCTATTCCGCTAAAACAAAAACGCTTGATGCAAGTGCCACAGTGAATATTAGTGCTACCAATAAAGTTAATGGTACTGTGCAAGCAACTATTCAGAATCCTGCTGAAAGTTATTATACTTCCTACCAACAAACGCTGACAGGAGAATTAGCTGGTGATAAAGCTAAACTAAGAATTGTCACTAAGATTGAAAACGATACTCAAAATACTCAAGCAACCTGGACAATTACCGAATCTAGTTTAAATACAGGTAGAGAATCTTTTACTAGAGCCAAATGTGGAGCTTCTAGCGAAGAAACAGCACCAACAAGAAAGGCTGTACGAATCAAGTTTGCTAATGGTACTAACTCGAAGACAATAGAGCAATCTGTAATTAGAGGTGAGCGCGACACCTACTTAGTTGGCGCCAAGCGAGGACAGCGAATGAATTTGAAAATTACTTCTTTGGAAAAAAATGCTGCATTCGATGTCATCGCACCTGATGGTAAAACTATCAAGGAAGGAGTAACAACTTGGAGCGGAAAACTCCCAGCAAATGGAGATTATAAAATTGTAGTTGGAGGAACGCGCGGTAATGCTAGCTATAAATTAACTGTGGAAATTAAATAGTCATATCATATCTAATTAATTGCCCGTGTCGGTGGAGACGTTACATGTAACGTCTCTACATTAATTTTGTCTGAATGCATTTTAATACTGAAGTCTCTCTAATATCATGCTGCATTCCATAGTCAGTTGTGGCAAATTCTAGTTGTAAGATTAAACGATTTTTATTGATAGGAGGAACTCCTTTATGAAAACAAAATCCATCTTCCACAAATCCGAAACCAGCTTTACCGCAAATAGTAACTAAAGATTCTAAACCATAATATTTGATGATATCTTCATCTGTTTCCCGTTTCCGCAGTATCAGATGTGAAAGCTTTTTTTGCTTGTGACTGCCACGAACACAGATATGAGGTCCACTTTGTTCATCTACATCAGTTAAATAAAAAAAGAATTTAAGAAAACGATAATCATCTAAGTCATAGTGAAAAAGTTGACCATTAGAACTAAGTTGTTGGTAAGTTCTTTCTCCAGGAAAACTCCACCAAAGTAACGAACCTTGATGTACTGGTTCTCGCTCTAAATATTGAGTAGCTATCTCTAATAATATAGGGTCGCTTTGCATTTTATTAATAGCAGGACAATCCGAAGCTGTGTTAAAATAGCTACCTACTATAAACTGTTTTTTAGACTGAGCTTGCGCTTGTTCCTTTTGATGATAATAAAAGCCTAATTCTGATTTTCGGTTTGCGTAACAAACTGTAGATTCAGCAAATTGTAAGATTTCTTGAACTAAATGTTCAGGTAGAGTGATGTTTAAAACAACTCCCTTGCTTTTCAATTCGTTGACAACGTTAGAAACATTAAGGTTTGTAAAATATGAATTATCTTCACTTATGGTTAATTGAGATAATTTACTTTTTTGCGTAAAAAAATGCATAATGACTCGACCAAGTTGAAATCGAGATATTTTACGCATTAATAGCCATTTAGGATTTTTGGTTAAACCTTTGTAATTCTCATAAAGACTATTGTATAAGTTTGAGAAAATTCTATTTTTGTAGCTACTTAATTCATTCATATACACAATTGAGAATGGTAATGGTTATACAATGCTTGTAATGATACATTTACCTTGCATTTTGCAGCATTGTCAACAAGCTCTACCGTATATTTAGATTTTAACAGTTATTATTACTGATACTATTCAGTAAATATACTTAAATTTAGATAAATCTTAATATTAGGACTTACGTAAAGAAACCTTGTTTATAGGCAAATTGATTGTTTTTATTACAACATGTTAACAAAAAAACTCAGTAAAACCTAGTTTTTTATAGAATTATAAAGTACCCTAGAATGTCCTCTAAGGGACTTCCAATTAAATACCCAAAATTTTATTGTGGGGTGGGCGTCAAAAGCCCGCCCTGTATATGAGACGGGCAGGATGCCCATCCCACATTCTGGGAAAATTTAATTTTTGGAAGTCCCTAAGAGCAATACAATCATTTTACTCGCAATCCCTTGGCGCCGATAAGGGGTAAGTATGTGAAAAGTTACATAATACATCCAACCGTTGTTGAACGTCCTGTTTATATTTCCCTAGTATAACTCTCCATAGCATTTTTCCTAGACAACGAGACGCGCGCAAAGTGAAGACTGCATCTTGTATATCAATATGGCTGCGTTCAAATAATAAATGACCAGTCAAACCTATTAATTGTGTGAGAGGTAAAGCGCAGAGTAACCAAACGTTGTGGAAATAAACGGTGCTTAATAGTAAACTGTAAAATACAAATATTCCTAGAATATGAAAGGCGATGTTTATAGGGTGCTGATGTTTAAGAACAAATATGTCCCAGTATTCTGTAAATGGATGGTCTTTGATATTATTATTTATAGTATTTCTGAGATTTTTAGTCATTTGTTAATTTATTATATAAAACTGTTCCCAGTCGTTCTTGACCTAAGCGTTCATTTGGTTTACCCTGCTCAACAACTTTTACTCCATTTATATATACAGCTTTGATAATTTCTTCTGAACCACGTTTGACCATTCGCAGTTCACCATTGAGTACTGGGTCAAAAACTTCTACCTGTGGGCTAATTGGCTGATTGAGTGCATCAGGGTTGATAATAATTATATCGGCTTTGGCGCCAATCTTGATTACTCCCGTATTTAAACGAAACCAGTTAGCAGGTTCTCCGGTAACACGATGAATGGCTGTTTCTGGTTTCATAAATTGTGTGACAACAGCTTGTTTAAGTAAAGACAAGGCGCCATCATAATATCCTAGGTTTCGCACATGTGCCCCTGCATCAGTAAATCCAGGTAAAATATGGGGATGTGCCATCATCGCTTTTCTTGGTTCGAGTCGGTCATTGGCGCCTGTTGCGACCCACCGTAAATCTGTATCATATAACTGTAGTACTTCGATAAAAAAATCTAAAGGGTCTTGCTGTTTTTTACGCGCGACTTCGGCAAAACTTAGTCCCTGCCAAAATATTTCATCCGGACAACTTACAATTTCCATATGTTCTAACTGACGATGAAATGATTGGCGCCATTTATTGCACCAGTCTCGCCGAAATTGGGAAACAAAACCAGGTGATGTCCATAATTGTTGACGTTCTTCTCTTGACTGACAACCATTGAGTTGTACACCACTCTTGAATTCCTCAAATAAAGGTGTAACTGAACCGTTGGAATAAATAGTAAAAGGTTCTGTTAAAGTTTGAAACCGGACATTACCTCTAAATATTCGGTTCCAAATAAATAGGATAGGAGAGAAAACCCGCCATAGTTTACGATTGTGGACAGCATCTAAAGCAGAAAGTACAGTTAAGCGCAAAGGTTTTTTTCCTAGACTCATCCGAAAGATCTCCCAAAACGAAGCAAGTCGCTGTAAGTTGGGAGTTACCTGAAAGACTTTATCGCGTTGACGACACAAATTTGCCAGCATTACGTATTCTTTATATTGAGCATGTTGCGATGGAATCGTACAACCACTCCATTCACCGCTCATTAAATGCCAAGGAAACATATCTATAGAGATACCAATAAATCCAGCATCTAATGCAGTTGCTGCAATATCCCGCATTGTTTTTAACTCTTGTTCATTGGGTTGAGCTTTTAAACTGCGTTCTAACCCCATAACATGCGCGCGTAATGCACTATGTCCAAACATTGCAGCTACGTTTGGTCCTAATGGCAACTGCTGTAAATGCTGTAAATATTCTTTGGGAGTTTGCCATGATACAGATTTTTGTAACCATTTCTCAATTAGTCGATGCGAAAGCGTTTCAACTCGCTGAAAAATATCTGCTAGTGTTTGCGGCGCCCCGATTGCTACAGATAAACTACAATTACCAATGACTACACTTGTAACACCATGACGTACCGACTCACTTAGTCCTGGTGCAATCTCCACCTCTAAATCATAGTGCGTATGAATATCGATAAAACCAGGTGTTACCCATAACCCAGTTGCATCAATCATTTCACGTGCTTCCATAGATAACGATGAAGCAATATTGACAATTTGCCCATTTTGAATACCAATATCTCTACGAACAGGCGCCGTTCCTAAGCCATCAAAAACTAAACCGTTTTTAATTATCAGGTCTAGCATAATTAATTTCCATAATGCTCTGTTTTTACCCAGTTTAACTGAGAAGGCTTTATACATAAGCTGAGAGTGGTCAGAATCATAACTGGTATCCAGTGCAGCATGTAAACGGAACCCTGAAGCGTTGCCGATAATAAAGACCATCCGCGTAAATTTTGGAATTGGTATAGGCTTGTAACGAAACCAATAGTAAGAATTATACCCAGAAGAGTTTGAAGCGGAAACAAAACTGGATGGTGACTATAAAAAATTGTCCAGAGTAAATCAGGGATTAGTCCAATTGGTAAGATAAACTGTAGTAATAAAAATAATAATAAATCTATTTCTTTATTCCAACCTAAAGTTAGTATTTGCGGAAAATAATCTAAATAGCGTTGATAACCTCCAAGTGACCAACGATAGCGTTGATGCCAAAGTTGTTCTAAGGTTATTACTCCTTGTTCTTCAATTGTAGGCGCCGTAAGAAATTCAATCTCGCTTCCTGCTATATAAAGTCTAAATGTCAAGTCTAAATCATCGGTAACGGTATTCTCATTCCAACCATTACATTTTTCTAGCAAATGGCGACGTACAAACATGCCACTTCCTCTAAGTTCAGTCATTCCGAAAACTGCAATACGATGAGTTTGTAACCAAGCATCACAACTCATTTCCATTTGCTGACAGCGAGTTAAAAAATTAACATTACGGTTAGCAATCGTTTTGCGTACCTGCACAGCACCAACTGTTTCGTTTTCAAACAGGAAAACTATTTGCCGTAGAAAATTAATGGGAAGTTGTGCGTCAGCATCACAAACGAGGATAATTTCCCCTGTGGAACGTGGAAATACTGCATTTAAGGCACCAGATTTGCCACCGCTAGAAAATTGTCGATGATGAATTTGTAGTTTTGGAAATTGAGACTGTAGTTTATTCAAGCATTCACGGGTATCATCTGTACTGCCATCGTCAATAACCCAAATATCTAAATGTGAAGCTGGATAGTCTAGGTTGAACAAACTTGTAACGATATTAGGTAAGACAGCACTTTCATTTTTAGCTGGAACCAAGATTGATACTGTAGGTAAAACTTGGGATGGCGCCAAAGTCTTTGGTTTTGCAACTAGCATTCTTACTGTTTGCCAAGTCAAAATTATTGTTAATCCTATTATTATCCACTGTGTCACGGGTATTAAGTGCATCAAACTTACTGCACTCCATACGAAGATAACTACTAAGATTGCTTTGATACGCCGTTTATTATTTGGCGCCCAGGTAATGTTACTCATTGTTGCTTTATGCCTCTGTAGGAGTATAAATAATTTTTACCACAGAGGCACAGAGAACACAGAGATGAGAAGTATTTTTGGTAGATGTATTTTTATAGACTAAACACTTTGCTGATAAAAAATATACCATTATATTAAGTTCTGATTATCTATTTTTTATGTAAGTATTATTGCTTTTTTGTATTTGTAAACAGTAAATTTACTGAATTATTTAGATGACGAACCACAAAGGACACAAAGGACACAAAGAAAGAAAGAAAGAAAGGAAGGAAGGAATAGAAGAATGGTAGATTTACGTGCTTTTTATCAGGCGACTAATCCTAGTAAAACGCTGGCTTTTGATAATATTGAAGACCAGAAGTTATATATTGATTTTTCTACGGTTAGAGGTGGTAAGATTATTGAGGAGTTGAGAGATAATATTACTTTTTTCTCTCCTGAAGAACCAACTTGTCAGTTGTTTACTGGTCATATTGGCTGTGGTAAATCTACCGAATTATTGCAACTAAAATCAGAATTGGAAAAAGAAAATTTTTATGTAGTTTACTTTGAGTCAAGTCAAGACTTGGAAATGGCAGATGTGGATATTGGTGATTTTTTGTTAGCTGTTGCACGTCACGTCAGCCAGAGTTTGATTGATATCAAGTTAAGTGAACCTGATAAACTTAAGGAATTGCTTCAAGGCGCCTGGAAAGTGTTGAATGCAGAAGTTACAGGAATAAAAGCAAAAATTCCGGTTGTTGGTGATATCGGTTTTAACTCGGAGAAAGAAAAGTTTTCACTCTCTATGGGAATTGGCGAAATTACAACCCGAACTAAAGGTGACGCAACATTACGCGAACGACTCAATCAGTATCTGGCGCCTCAAAAGAGTAAGCTTTTGGAAGCGATAAATAAAGAGTTGTTAGAACCTGCCACTACAAAATTGAAACAGCGCGGTAAAAATGGACTTGTCGTCATCATTGATAACCTCGACCGCATCGACAACCGTGTCAAACCTTGGGGGCGCCCGCAACAAGAGTATTTATTTATCGACCAAAGCGAGTATTTAACCAAGCTGAATTGTCATGTAGTTTACACAATGCCGTTAGCTCTGAAGTTCTCGAACGACTACAACAACTTGACACAACGCTTTCCAGAAGATGCAAGAGTGTTGCCAATGGTGCCAGTACATTACAAAGATGGTAGTTCTTGTGAACCTGGTATGGAATTGATGCGTCAAATGGTATTGGTGCGTGCTTTTCCGAATTTAGACGCTAGTACACGTTTGAGTCGAATTACCAAGATTTTTGACACACCCCAAAGTTTAGACCGTTTATGTCAAATCAGTGGTGGTCATGTACGTGACTTACTCAGATTATTAAATAACTGGATTCAACGCCAAAGAACACTGCCCTTGCAAAGAGAAACTCTCGAAGCTTTAATTCGTTCACGTCGTAACGAAATGACAATGCAAATTAGTGATGAAGAATGGGAACTACTGCGACAAGTCCGTATACGCAAAAAAGTTGGCGGTGATAAAGATTATCAAACACTCATTCACAGTCGTTTAGTCTTTGAATACCGTAACTATAACGGAGAATCTTGGTTTGACGTAAACCCAATATTAGTAGAAGCAGAAGAATTAGGAAACACCCCCTCCTACCCATAAACATCTTCTCTCTTCTCTTTGTGTCCTTTGTGTCCTTTGTGGTTAATTAAACAAACATCTCTCTGTGTACTCTGCGTCTCTGTGGTAATATAATCAATGCCAGACAAAAAAGAAATCGGCGCCCATCTAGAAATTTCTCCAGCGCTAGAAGAGCTAGCATGGACACTTTCAGCATCACAAGATGAATTCAGATTAATCCTAGCACGCTGTAACTACGTTCTATTACGCTCAGTTCTGTACAAACACTTGCAAAAACTAACAAACACTAAAATTCCTGTTCTCAGCTTGAGGAAAACAGAAAACAGCTTATACAAAAAAATTGAAACGCTTCTACCAAAGCAACCAAAAGCAATCATGGTATGGGGTTTAGAATATGTATCAAATTTAGATCAATTAATAATTGCAACAAACCTAATTCGCGAAGAATTCCGTAAAAACTTTAATTTCCCGATTGTTTTGTGGGTTAACGACGAAGTTTTAGGCAAAATGATGCGATTATCGAGTGATTTTGAAAGTTGGGCTACCACGATAGAGTTTACCATTACAACTGATGAATTAATCAAACAATTAAAACGTGACACCAATGCTATTTTTGAAGTTGCACTAGCATCAGATACATATTCTATTGGTTGGCAAATAGGATACATACGTCGTAACGAAATTATTAGATATCATCATGATTTACAGTTAATACAGTACCATCTCCAACCCTCATTAAAAGCAAGTGTAGATTTTGTGCGCGGTCAACAAGCTTATTTAAATAATCAAATCGATACTGCCTTAGATTATCTCCAGCGTAGTTTAATTTATTGGAGGCAAGAAAAAACATTATTTAACAAAATGCGGGCAGGGATACTATTTTTTCATATTGGTTTGTGTTATTATCAAAAATCTGAGAATATTACAAACTCACAAGAGTACTTAAAGCAAGCAAGAAACTTTTTTGAACAGTGTATTGATATATTTACCCAAGCGAATCATCTAAATTTAGTTGCTAAATTTATTAACCCACTGGGTGAAACACTAAAACGTTTAGAAGCTTGGGATGATTTGCAGCGTCTGGCTTTAAATGCTTTAGATTTACAAAAGCTTTATGGTAACTCTACACGAGTCGCGCGCGTTTATGGTTTTTTAGCAGAAGTTGCTTTGAGTAAACGACTTTGGAAGAAGGCAAAGCAAGATGCATATCAAGCACTACATTATAGTACTAAAGATTCAGCAGCACAATATCAAGGATTATATTTATTATTGCTTGCATCTTCAGAACTCAAATTAGGACAAACGCTGCGTGCAATCAAACATTTGTTACAAGCACGTTCTCTTGGTAACAAAGATAATCCAACTCAATATATTCAAATTTTACAGCTATTAAAAGCTGTTTATTGGAAACAAAACCGCTATTTAGAAGCTTACAAATGTAAGTTAGAAATACGTTCGACCGAACAACAATATGGGTTTCGAGCTTTTATCGGCGCCGGAAAAATCCAAGCACAGCGCAAACCACAGTCAAGTTTAACGCAAATTATTGATGCTGTAGATAATAAATCATTAGAAGAAACACTGGCGCCGGAAATTACAGCTTCTGGACGAGGACGAGATATTAAGCAGTTGCTAGAGCGAATTATGCGTCCTGACCATAAACTTATCGTTATTCATGGATATTCTGGTGTTGGAAAAACTTCGCTTCTACAAGCTGGGTTAATTCCGGCTTTAAAACGAACAAGTATTAAAACGAATATTAATATCACCACAGTATACATGCGATTTTATGACTGCTGGGTTGATGAATTAGATAACGCGCTGGCATTTGTGTTACTAACAAAAATTCATAAAAAAGCCGAGAAAGTGACACCAGATAAGCTTCTGCAAATTCTCAAAGACTCTTTGTCATATAATTTCAAATTTGTCTTAATTTTTGACCAATTTGAGGAGTTTTTGTTTAAATACAATACTTATCAGCAGCGATATGAATTTTTTCATTTTTTAGGTGAGTGTTTAAATTTACTAGGAGTAAAAGTTATTTTATCACTACGAAAAGATTATTTGCATTACTTACTCGAATGTATTCGTATCCCCAGCATGAATATTATTAGTTATGATGTTTTGAGTAAAAATGTTCTATATGAGATAGGTAATTTTTCAACAAACGATGCAAAAACACTAATTGGGCGCCTGAGCGAACGTTCCAAACACCATTTAGAATTAGATTTAATCGAACGTTTAGTAGATGACTTAGCGATTAAATTTGGTGAAGTAAGACCAATTGAGTTACAAATCGTTTGCGCGCAATTAGAAACTGAAAATATTACAACATCATTACAGTATCAACAGCGAGGTCCTAAACAAGAATTAGTCAAACGCTATTTACAAGAAGTTATTCAAGACTGTGGTCAAGAGAACCAAAAAATAGCAGAAATATTATTATATCTACTCACTGACGAAAAAGCAATTCGTCCTGCAAAAACTCATTCAGAGTTGAAACAAGCTTTTATGTTAAGAATTATCGATAACAATTGGAAACAAGCGTCCATAGATGACAGTAGATTAGATATAGTCTTAAATATTTTTGTGGCAGCAGGTATTGTTGTTTTAATTCCAGCAAATCCTGACGACCGCTATCAACTTGTTCATGACTATTTGGCTACATTTATACAAAAACAACAGCGACCAAAAGTAAATGACTTAATACTCAAGCTTCAACAGTTAGAAACGCAAATTAAAGTCTACAAATGGGTATTATTTACTGAATTTGCTATAATAGTACTATTAGCGATACTAATCCATTAAAATATGGCAGTCAGAGCGCGCGTCAAACCTTGTCACTTTTGTAATCAACCTGCACCAGTTTTATACCGAGTTAAATACGAAGAAGAAGGTGATTGGGTATTTACATGTCCTGATTGCTGGCAGAAAATTAGTCAGGATAACCCATTTTATGTATATGGTGGAACCTGGAAAGCTGAAAAGCCTAAAAAATCATGACCTATTACACGCACCTTCACACATTATTAGCATGAGAATATTATTCTGGTTGTATAAACGATTTTAATTTTTAGAGAACCAAAGCGGTTTTCATTCATTCCTAATTCCACTAAAAACCAAGGTCATTAGTCTCAAGCCCTGAACCGAAAGCTGAAAGTTGAAGTACAACTCTTAACTCTTGATTCTTGACTAACGACTAATGACCAATTTTTGAGATATTTAGATGTTATGCTTGCGCGTATCTTATCTTATGCCAGATTTTTGACGATAAGGAACATCTTTGTTAATGTCAACGTTGAAAGGTGACAAGCGTTGTGGGTTGTTGCCAATTTGACCGTAACTTTGTGCCATAGACAAGAAGTTTGCTGGGTCGCCAGCTTTTGCCTTCTTCTCTTGAGGTACATAGCGACGTACTTCGGTTTGCCAGATAATTTGAGGGAAACCAAGTTTCGCGCGGGTATAGTCTTCGTAACGTGGAGACTTGATGTTAAAAGGTAGTTCACCTTCTGCACGTCCAGGCAAGTTACGACGACGTTGGAAAGGAACTGTCGAATAGCCAAAGTTATCTAAATATTCTTCGCTATCAAGCAGTTGGTCAACAAAGCCGCGAATACCTTTTGTTGCAACTACAATTGACCAAGCAATTTTTTCGCGTTCGTTATATACATCGCGTCCAAGTACACGCTGTACAGTTTGTTCAACAAAGCGGTAATTGCTATTGAGGTCGTAGAAGCTTCTTCTATATCTATCTGAAAGTACTAGTCCACGAATAAAGTCGCGCACGGTAATCTGTCCGTTGCGAAGTTGAGATTCGAGGTATCTTTCGCGGTCAGCTGCAAATGCATGGAAGAACATTTGACGGTAAGCTGCTTCAATCAGATTATCCATGTCACTCGAAGATAACAAGTTATCAGTCGAGAATACTCTGGGCTTATCGTCATTTCCTACCTCGTAGCCTTCAACACGCTGGTTTTGGCTCTTTGGTGCGTAATCTAGTAGAGGTAATGCCACAACTACACTCCGTGAGGTTAACTAAAATTAACAAGTTCAAAAAATATCTTAAAGGAGTACGTGTAGCTTAATCTCATAATTAATATAAAAATTAACGAAACTTCACGGGTTTTGAATTGAATCCCCCCAACCCCCGATAACTTGGGGGCTTTAACCTCCTCTTTTCTCCCCTCAGTTATCGGCTGTCGTGTACACATAACTTTTTGGCATCGGGGGCTTCTTGAGCTCTTGAGCAGGGGGAGGTTGGAAACGGGAGAAGTGGGGGAAATTGAGGAACTATTCTGAAGCATATTTGCGTCAATAAAGAATCAATTAAGCCCCATATTTCTCCTTATTCCTCCTCCCCTCCATACCTTTCCGTTGCACCCAAAGCATCCCCTGCCATCTTTTTTAGACTTGTGTGTACACCGTAGCAGTTATCGGGGGGTTAGGGGGGATTAGAGTCCAGTTACCGTGCAGGGTCTAGTCCGTAGCCGATTAATAAGGTAAGTACAATAATCGCTACAATTATTACGACTACGCCACCTGCGGCTCTAAAGTCGGCTTCACGCAGAAAGGTCGCTAGGTTAAATGGCTTGACTGTATCGATACGGTAAATATGACCGCGCGGTTGTGTGTCTCGATAATGTTTATCATAGCGAGCCATACGCGCGAATGGAAGTTCACCGCTACTATGCTGTGGTAAAATTCGGCGCCGTTGAAATGGAACGGTATTATAGCCGAAGTTGGTTAAATATTCTTCGCTCGATAGCAAATCATCGATAAAACTATTAAGACCTTTGGTTGCAAGTACGGTTGACCATGCTAGTTTTTCGCGCTCGTTGTAAACTTCGCGTCCGAGAATGCGCTGGATACACATTTGCACGAAACGATAATTACTATTGGTGTTGTAATTGCGTCTTTTGAAAGTATCAGATATTGCAAGTCCCCGTATAAAATCTCTAACTGTAATTTGACCAGCTTTAAGTTGTGACTCTAAACCTATTTGACGGTTATAAGCAAGCATTTGCTGTTCGTTGAATATCTGCCGATACGCTGCTAATATCAACGTATCCATATCAGATGCTGTCAGTAAATTATCGGTTGTAAAAATTCTTGGTTGTTCATCACCAGGAATTTCATACCCAGAAACACGCTGATTTTGTGAAGAGGGTGAATAAGTCAATAATGGAAGTGACATGTAAATTCTCCATGTACATACAAGTTCTCTAGCCAGGAGAAGAAGCGCTCATTATTCACTTAACACCAACATAATTATTATTTGCTGTTAATCGCTAACAATTATAGATATCATACTAAATATCATATATGTCACTTTCACCACGCCAAAAAGCTAATGGGTCAGTCATAGATTGACAATATGGCCAGCTTCGTAAGTTTTTTTCCATCATGGACGCGGACCATATAGGTAAGGGAAATCCTAACCCTAAACATAGATGAAATAAAACGTTCGCAAATTCCTGATTATGTCCCACACTTCCTACATGCGCGTGAGCATACTCATGTGCCACCAAACCAAACCAATCCGATGGCGCCATTCTACCTACATCAATTAAAATAGTAATTGGGCACATCCAAATATTGCATAATCCATCTATACCTAACGACTGCGCTAAAGGAACTGCAAAAATTTGAATATTACGGCGTTCTTCAAGATAAAAGCATTCGTGACAAGCTTGTAAATAAGTATTTAATTGAGCATTAACTTTGTCGATATTTTGACCAATCCAATTACAAATCACCGTACTATCGCGCAAGTTTTCCATTACATCCACCATTCGCGACTCCAGCGCAAAACCCCGCACCATTTGCAGGTACTCAAAACCACGAATGTAAGTATCACTTGAACGATAATTAGTCATTGTTATACTAAAGAAGGGGAAAAGGAAAAACCCTTTACCCCTCTGACTCTACCAACCTAATACTGAAGCAAATTGCGGCGCGTTTGGTGAAGCTGATATTGATTCACCCTCACTATCAATACGACTTTCGACACAATATGAAGCTGTACTAAAACCACCAAAGCGCTTCACAGTACTAGTACGCATTCGCATATTACCACCTGAGAACCAGAAACGTTCTATCGAACTCATCGTCTCATAATCGGTAGTTAGTACTAAACCATCTTCTTCATCCATATGGAACTGACCTACCACAGGCATAATTTCTGCATAACCGCGCTCACGTAACAATCTACCCTTACGGGGATTATCTGCATCTGGCACAATTGCAAAGACTGTTTTACCTTCGTGGTTTTCTTCACCTTCCCTATCCCATGCCATTGTACCTAACCAACGCACGCGCGAACCACCAATCGATAAGTTAGGGTCAATATCGTGCATCTTACATAACTCAATTATTTCAGGGTCGTCTGCTGCTAACGTTTCCACCAAAATTTCAGATTCCCCTGTCTCCGAACGCTTAAATGCAAGGTGGTGTGTCACCCGCGAAGATTTCCACTTGCCCGCACTCAAACCGAAAAACTCTAATGCATCCATCTAACTTTTGACTCCTATCTCTAACTCTTGAGAGTGATGTGTTAATTTTTATTTGTTCTTAACCTTATTACTTAACATTACAGCTGTTTACAATCAGCTTTCAACTCTCGTTCTTGGTTGATTACCTCACCACCTGAAGTGTTGATTGCTGCAAGCGGCGCCTATTTCTTACTGACCGATTAAACCGTCGCTTAATTGTAAACTTTCTTTGCCATCATTAATTATCGCTTGACAAAGTAGACAAAACAACTTCTGTGATGTTAAACTAATATAAAGTAACAAAAACAGTAGTAGTAAGTACATTGCTACTATTACGAGCAATTCAGTCATTTACTAGGAGTGAATAAATGAACTTCCCCAATGAATTGACCTTAGAGCAACAATTTCGCTTACAAACGCTGAAAGACCAGGTTCAAACACTCTCGCAGCAAGAAGCCCAAGAGTTTTTGATGGAAGTGTTACGCCAGATGATGGTAAAAGATAACCTAGTCAAGCATCTTCTCAAGCAAGCCTAATTTACTAGACAAGCGAGTGCATTTAATTTCATATATAGATAGGTAAAGTAAATTAGGAGAGGGTTTGAGGTAGAAAACCTTGTAAATAACACAGGAGTCTAGACCCCCGAAAGAATTAGTGAAAGCTGAATAATTATATATATAAGTCTGGGTGGAGAAAATGAAGCTTCCCCGGACTCAATATATTATGCAACTAACGTGAAATTTTTGGACAAGAATCATTTCTTAGTCTTGATATATTTGTTCGCTTACGCGGTTGACGAGCAACAGGGCAATTTTCAGGATTCAAAATTTGCCAAACCTTTGGTGACTTTGAATCAACAAGATCAATAGTACCTATGTTTGCACGTGTAGGCGCCGCTATAATTACAGCAGAGATAGTAAACACCATAAAAAAGGTGCCGAGTAATGAATTTTTAAGTTTCATACAGATGAATTAATTAAAGAACATTAGTTGTAAAAATATGCAAAACACCTTGAAAAGATGAAATGCAGGACATCTTTGCAAGCGAAGATTGATATCGCATATTTTTAAAATTACTTAGGCTGTAATTAACACTGATGTGTGTAACGGTGTCATTAACAACCTTCATCTATAAATACGCTGTGACTTAAGTATTTTTATGCAATCAGCAAACTTTTTTGTAGGTTGGGTGGAGGCTTTGCGTAACCCAACAAATTATGTTAGTTTTTACCTATACACAAATTTCTATCTTCAGCATTCACATCAGGGTCATTTTGTAAATAACCTTCTATTAACCGACATCCACGTATCAATAAATCATCTAAATTTAAATTCCACAAAATTAACGTGTTATCATTTGATACAGAAGTAAGAGTTTTTCCATCTGTACTAAAGCGGACATCAATAACGGCGCCTTGATGTGCTTCAAGAGTTTTAATTTCAGAACCAGTTTCAGTATCCCAAAGTTTCACAGTTTTGTCAGCGGATGCGGAAGCAAGCGTTTTTCCATCTGGACTAAAACTGGCGCCATAAACCAAGTTAGTGTGTCCTTTAAGGGTTTTAATTTCTTTACCTGTATTAATATTCCATAGTTTCAATGTTCTGTCACGAGATGTAGAAGCAAGCGTTTTGCCATCTGGACTAAAGCTGACGTTCCAAACGTGGGAAGTATGTCCTTTGAGGGTTTTAATATCTTTAGCTGCATTGATATCCCAAATTTTAACAGTGTTGTCACTTGATGCAGAAGCAAGAGTGTTGCCATCTGGGCTAAAGCTGACGTTTATTATATTAGACGTATGTCCTTTTAGGGTTTTAATTTCTTGACCTGTTGCGGTATCCCATAATTTTATTGTTTTGTCCTCGGATGCAGAGGCAAGGGTTTTACCATCTGGACTAAAGCTGGCGCCAAAAACTGCATCTGTATGTCCTTCAAGAGTTTTTATTTCTTTACCTGTGTTGATATCCCATAATTTTACTGTTTTATCCCAGGATGCAGAAGCAAGAGTTTTACCATCTAAACTAAAGCTAATGCCATTAACTAAATCTGTATGACCAGTAAAGATTTTAATATCAGTATTTGTACTATTCCACAATTTAATGGTATTGTCACTTGAAGCAGCAATAATTTTTTTATCCTGACTAAAGTTAATAGAAGTAATTTTATCTGTATATGCTTTGAGTGTTTCAATATCAAAACGAGTGTTAATATTCCACAGTTTAATTGTTCTGTCCGCTGATGCAGAAGCAAGGGTTTTACCGTCTGGACTAAAACTGATGCCAATAACTGAGTCTGTGTGTCCTTTGAGAGTTTTAATTTCGTAACCAGTATTAATGTCCCACAGTTTTACTGCTGTGTCTTTAGATGAGGATGAGGAAGCAAGAGTTTTACCATCTGGGCTAAAACGAACACTAAAAACTGCGTCATTATGTCCTGAAAAGGATTTAATTTCTTTACCTGTTTCAACATCCCATAGTTTGACTATCTTGTCCCAAGACCCGGAAGCAAGGGTTTTGCCATCTGGACTAAAGTTAATACCCCAAACTTGGCCTATATGTCCTTTAAAAGTTTTTATTTCTTTACCAGTTTCAATATCCCACAGTTTTATTGTTTGGTCAGCAGATGCCGAAGCAATAGTTTTGCCATCTGGACTAAAGCAGGCGCCAAAAACTGCGTCATTATGACCGATTAAGGTTATAATTTCTCTACCAGTTTGAATATCCCATAGTTTTACTGTTTTGTCTGTAGATGTAGAAGCAAGGGTTTTGCCATCCGGACTAAAGCTGACTCCAAAAACGGCGCCTGTATGTCCTTTTAAAGTTACAATTGTTTTAACAGCTTTGATATTTCTGATATCCCAGAGCTTTACTGTCTTATCAGTAGATGCAGAAGCAATGATTTTAGCATTTGGACTATAGCTAACATTTATAATGCTAGACGTATGACCTTTGATAGTTTGAATTGCTTTACCTGTTTCAGTGTTCCAAAGTTTGATTGTTTTGTCACTTGAGGTAGAAGCAAGAGTTTTGCCATCGGGACTATAGCTGACTCCAAAAACTACATCTGTATGTCCTTTCAAGGTTTTGACTTGAAAATTGTATACTACCTCCTGCAATGTAGATACAGCTAGCATTTGAGTTCCTGCTGTTACCCAAGGTTGCCAAACACTTTTTAATTGTTTTCCAGCTTTGAGAGCTTGTACTAAAGCTGCTTCTTGGTCATTTCGTCCAAAATATTTTTCTGCTGTAATACTTAATTTAGCAACTTCTGCGTCTGTTCTGCGAATTTCACTCAGTCCAGCAAGTATAGAAACTATTACTAAGCCAAAAGCAAGGGCAAAAATAGTTAATCTACGTCTGGTTTTCCTTTCTCTTTCTTTTTTGTTTTGCTTATATACACTCGCTTGAATGAACTTTTGTTGTTCTTCAGTAAGTTCAGACGCGCGCTTATTGTACCAGCTTAACGCGACACTTAAAGGTGTTTCTTGTAATAACCTTCCAGAATCGTAATTATTATAGTGCCATTCTCGCACTTCTGGTTTGAGTCTTTCTTGCCAAGTCCGAAACTCGCGGTTATCTTGAACCCAATTATGAAGAGTTCCCCATTCCCGAATTAAAGCTTCGTGGACTATTTCTACTGTTTCTTCCTGTTTTTTACCTTCACTACAATTTGTCACTAATAACCTTTCATTTGCTAAGTGTTGCACCAAATTCCAATTTTTTTCTCCTACTTCTTGTTTTGTGGCAACTCTTCGAGTGTCTTCAGTACCTTCCCCAGGTTGCACTAACTGAATAAACACGCTTGGCGCCACTGAGCGTTGTTGTTTACTCAAGCGTCTATAAACATATTCTGCATGATTAGCTATAGCTTCTCTGACCCCACCAATTTCTCGATAAGCTTGATGCGTCAACTTACCTGGAGATTGTTTTTGCCACAGTTGTGTTAAAGTAAACTGTTGCAAAGGTAAACTTCCTTCTCCATCACCAACATCATCGATTAATTTATTAACTAAGCCAGACTCAAACTCTACACAGTACTTTGCCGCAGGTTTTGTAATTGCATTTTCTAGTTCCTGACGGTTCATCGGCGCCAGTAAAGAAGGTCGATAATTTTGTAAAGCTTCACCTAAAAGGTGGTAGGACATTGCTTTACCCAAAAAGTCTGCCCTTAGAGTAATTACTAAAGTCAAACCAGGTATTTCAATAGCTTGTAATAACCCATCAATAAACATCTTACGTTCGTGGGCATCTGGGCAAAGCGTGAATATTTCCTCGAATTGGTCAATAACAAATAGAATATTGACCCCTTTCGCTTTTCCCTTCTCCCTTTTTCCCTCCTCCAAAGCCATAGCTAATGACTCATATGGCTTATTTCCAGGACGAAAAGAAATTATCTGCCACTGTTGTTGACGTAATTGAGGAATTAGACCAGCGAATACTACAGAAGATTTTCCACTACCAGAGGCGCCGATAATTGCTACTAATGGTTTACGGGTAACATCTGTTACCAACTGCTGAACAAATGCTTCTCGTCCAAAGAAAAATTCTGCATGTTCTTCTCGAAATATCTCTAACCCTCGGTAAGGACATAAAGATATTATCCCCAAACTTTGCCAAGTTGGAGGAGTTTCTAATTGATTTTGGACTATAACAGGTAGCCAACTGGCACAGGGAAACTGACCATCGAGGTTTTGGTGCAGTTGTTGACGCGCGGATTTTATAGATATATATAGTGATTTACCACCTGTAAACGCTTCTAAGAAATACTTTAAAAATTCCTGCGCTACTTTATCTGGCACAGGTTCTTGCATGACAATAACCTGGGGAATGTTTAACTGTTCCAACTCCGAAGCAAGGCCCAAACCCGAGCAGGAATTAAAAAAAGCTATTTGTAAACGTTTATTGATAGCTACTTGTAAAGCTTCTCTCAACTCCCCCATCGTCAAACTTTCATTTTTGTTCAGGAAAATTCGTCCTTGGGTTCCTTCGGTTTGGGAATGTCCTGAAAAAAACAGCATGTCCCACCCAATATTATCTCGTAGGTGGTCTATTAGCTTACCGCGCGATGGTTCTTTGAGTAAAATGATTTCACCGTTGCTGCAATATTGTTCTAGCTGCTCCCTGTCAGCTTCAACATTAATACCTGTACTATCACCAAGAATAATTAAAATTCTAGCTTTTTCTCGATAAATGCGTTCTCCACGTTCAGCATCAGGTGCGCTTAAAGCAACTTCAGCATGATCATATTTTTGTAAAACATCCCATAAATGCCAAGGCAGCTTACGCAATTCTTGACAACTAGTTGCAATAATTACTCGTATTTCATCTTCAATATTTAATTTTTGTAAACAATTTTTGACTGGAATAAAAGAGTCTGATGCTAACCAGTTATTAAAACTATTAATTAATTCCTGTGATTTGTGATTAAAATCTTGATTTAAGGCTTCAATGTTTACATTTTTTGCACCTAGAGGCTGAATACGGGATTGTCCATTGAAATTACAATATAAATTACGCCAAGATTGAGAATGTTGAATTAACGTGCGTGCTGATGGTAATTTAGCGCTCTTTATTGACTTTGGTGTTTCACCATCGTTACTAATTGTTAAATTTACTCGAAAACCTGATTTTAAGGTGCCGTCAAATTTGAGAACAACTAGTTTTTTCATAAATGCTAAAATAATATACTGATATTTTACTCTCTGTCTCTCTGTGCCTCTGTGGTGAGAAAATTTGTTTATTTTACCACAGAGACGCAGAGTTCACAGAGGTGAGATGCTACTTAAATTAGACAATAAATTGTTGTGTTACTTTTGATTCTGCTAAACAAACATCAACACTAAATTTTTCTCCAACTTGGGCACTTAGTGTAACTTCAACCCAATTATCATTATCTCTAGAAGTCGCATTTAAAACGCTTTCTCCATTTTCATCATTGACAATTAACTCTAATCCTTTAGGCAAATATGTACCTTCTAAAGGACAAGCTTGAATTGTCATCTTTATTGTATCTTCATTTTCTGAACTAACTTTTGCGACTAATGCAATAGGTGTACTATCAAGTTGTAAACCTAAGTCAATCTTTTTAGCTTGTGTAATATTGAATCTGGCACTCCTTACAAAAACTAACTGCTGTGGATTGAAAATATTTTCCAGATTTTGCCAACCTTCTGTAATAAATCCTTTCATCCATTCGCTAATGTTTACAATTGCTGCTTGTTCTTTCTCGGTTAAATATTCGAGTAAGCTGTCTACTGATTGTAATTGATTTAATGCAATCGGCGCCTGAACGGTTACATTAGGTATAAATCCAATAATATGCGCTTCGTCTAACTTTGAATTAATTTCCACAAATATATATGCTACTCGGTCAGAAGCAAGTTCTTGTGGAATTAGACAATACTTAGTATTTGGAGAGACGGGTAGACATTCTAGCTTACCAATATTTTTGACTTCTACATCTGCCGTATTGATTAAACTTTGCATCCAAGGATTTTGATTACTTTCTTTATCCTTAACTGTTTCAAAGCTCATACAATTTAGATAATAATCTACTGCGTAGGTAGCTAAAGAGTTAAGGTAAACTCTTTTTGTTGCTTCAGCATTAGATATACCTTGACTTCGCTGTTTAGCAATATTATGTGCCGAATAAGATAAAAATACTTTAAAACTGTCTTGTTGAGCGCTCGTATTCATAATTCTTTGTCCTGCTTGTGTTTACTTAATAGCTGTTGTGTTCTACTGTAAATATTTACGACAATACTCAACGACTTTACGCTTTTTAATACTTCTTTGGTAAAAACTTGAAAGTGTAGGGATAGGATGACCTGATGTAATAGATATATCTTTCCACTCTCTCCCCTCACAAAGAAATATTAAAATCCTTTGTAAGCTAGTATTTCTATCTCTTCTAATATGCAATTTTCGCAGAAGACCTTCGGGGTCACTCTCAATAAAATCTCTAAACAATTTAACATCTTCCTTGCTTTGTGCCTCACCCTCAACAATCTCTTTAAATAGTCTCTCCTCTGCTGCTTCATCATCAAGAGATACTAATGTATGTGTACGGTATCTACTGACTACATCTAGGAAACACCACCTAAATATATGATTTACCCATGCCATCACCGGATATTTAGGGTCATAATTATCTATACTTTTACAAAACTTTACAAAAGCATCATTAACTGATTCCTGATATATTTCCTCGAAGTTAGGTAACTGCGACCATCTTTTTTGTCTACTCAACTGCCCAGAACCTTGAATTAATTTAACCAAATTATTTAGTGCTTTGCGCCTAGCAACACTATTGGAGGGGTTGTTTTGCGCTTCTATCGCTAACTGTCGCAGTTGTTCAGCTAATTGACACATCTAAACCTCCTAATTAACGCGCTTGGTATGGTATGCGTACTACTACCAAGTTGTTTACGAAGGAAGTAGGGAGGTTTTATGCAAAATTCTTGGAAACTTAAATAATTTACATAACGCAACATAAATCTATGTCTGGTTGATTACAGTAATTTACTTAGAGAGTGGAAAATTGTACACCAGCGACGGCGTAATTTGTGGAAAGCAATGGATAACCTAAGATTGCAGTAAATTAGACAATTTTTTAGGAGACTGGGGAAAAGTGCTATTTGTTGTATAATTAGGACAAAAAGAAAATCAGCGCGGCTGTAATGTTTTTAATTGGACAAAGGAAGATAGCTAAATTTATCAAGAAACATCCTAATGCAAAAACTTCTTTAGAAAGATGGGTAGTTTTAATCACGGAAAATGATTTTAATTCTTTTCCTGATTTAACCTCTATTTTTCCCACTGCTGATTATGTTAGACCCTATACAGTATTTAATATTAGTGGTAATAATTTTCGCTTAATTGCGGAAATTAGCTATCTTGAAAAAACAATTATTATTGACTCAATTTTAACTCACGCTGAATATGATAAGGAGATGTGGAAAAATGAATTTTGAACAAATATCTCAAAGTTGGCAAAATATTGCTCCTTTGTTAATTCCTATTTCAAGTGAAGAAGATTGCGAACACAGAGAAGAAAAACTTAAGAAGTTAATTCAATTAAATCAACAAAAAAAAGACCCTCAAATTACCCATTTAATTAAATATATTGCTTTAACTATTGAAGAATACGAAAAAAAGGAATTTCCCCTAGAGAAAGCAACAGGAAGTGAGGTACTTCAATATTTAATGGCAGAACATGGTTTAAATGAATCAGATTTACCAGAAATAGGAAATCAAAAGTTAGTCTCAGATTTACTTATTGGTAAACAGGAATTAAACTTAAAAATGATTAAAGTTTTAGCTAAACGGTTTGGTGTTACTGAGCAAACTTTTATAGGTTAAGAATTAATCAAAATTAGCTGAGATATCCCATCAAGGTAAACAGCCTTATCCGCAAAGCCTATTGGAGCAAGCTAATATTGTTAGGTTTATGTACGCCCGATAAATTCCCATTTACCAGCCCTTTTAATCGAATGTGTATTCCGGTCAGCTGACACATTTTGAAGTTATAAAATTGGTACCTCAATTTTGAAATAGTTCATAACAAGATTATAAGCTCCATGTTTAGCTGCTATACTAAGAATTTCTTCTCGTTTTTCTTTAAGTAACTCTTTTAATGCCATTTTTATTTCCTTCCTCAATCGACATAGTGCAATTATATATCAGTGATGGGAGGCAAAGGCTCATGTAAATCCAAACCTTCAATAAAACTAAAATCTTTAAAATTCAAAGTATATAAATTAATCTTATTAACCAATGCTGTTGAAGCAATTAAAGCATCGGGAATACTTAGTTTATGACTGAGAGAGTAAGCCTCCATCAATTCAATAAATTGAGTAGATACCATAACATCAACAGAGTAAATATGAAGTAATTCAAAGTGTTTCTTAATTTTATTTAATTCGACTTTATTAATAGCACCATAATATAATTCAGCTTGAGTAATGACACTAACAGCTAATTGATTTAGCCCAATACGACGAAGCTCATAGATCACCCTAGAATTATTCTTATAAAACTCTATAAGAATATTTGTATCACATAAAATCATTTAATATCCTCTCGCCATGCTTGTTGACGAATCGACTCAGTAGTAACATCTCTATTTTCCCACAGCCCCGCCAAAGAAAAAAAATCTTGCTCATTATCACATATAGTCGCTTTATCTTCCATTACTTCTACAGAATTAACAAAATCTAAAGCAGAAAGAATTTTAAATAGCATCTCTGCTTTTTCCTTATCAGCCACTTGAACTATTAATTGTTTCATATTTACTATAAATGTTTATTATTGTTCTATCAAACATTAACAGCAACAGTTTTTGACATACAAGCTTCTATAGCCTTCGATATCAAATTTTGAATATCTTGAACAATTTCTGTTTCACTGAGTTGCTTTAATTCAGGAAGAAATTCAGACCACTGTGTTATACCAACACTTCTAACTGCTGCAAAACGGACTTCTGGATCATGATGTCTCAAACCGCTTTGCAAAATTTCATAGGCAGTGCGTGAAAACGTTTCTCCAGTTCCTAAAGCAAGTAAGATAAGAGATTTTGGGTCACGAGCCATATTTTTTTGAGCAATTTCTTGGAGTTCAGCAAGCGAAATTATAGGAAGATTGGCTTGTATTTTACCCATAATTTTCTCTGCATCTTCTGCTGTTGAACTGCCAAAAATTAAATATCGAGCAGGTACAGTATAGTCATCCACTAAGCGAATAAATCCTCGCTCTCTAGCTTCTACCCACACCTGAATTTGAATGTAATCATCGATATGCTTACTATCAGAGTAGAAAAACACAAGATTTTCTAACTCTAAGCGGTCAAGTACATCTTCTAATACATCTATGAACTCATCGTCATTGGGACTACTTCGAGTGATCAGGTAATGGCGATCCATATAATTCTCCTGTAGTTATCTACCATGATAGCTCTGTAATAGCAACTCGAACTCGGATATAAGAATTGCTTCTTTATTCTTTAATGCCTCTGTATCTTCTCTAACACACAATTTCTCAGTCTTCCAAGCTCGTACTGCATCAGCTAATCGTTTGAGATTATAACCGCTTTGCTTAATAAATATGTCACCATGAAGAGTTTGTACTAGAAGATGGACAAATAAATTGCCGACCCGTCTATGTCTATAAACTTCTGCCGTTCTAGTTTTTGGGTTATCTCGCTTGCAACTTGCACCTACTGGTGTCATTGGCGCCCATTTACCAGTACGACCTATAATATCTTTCAAAGTACCATCTCCATGCTCAATAAATGTAAATGCCAACGCATGAGCAGTTGCAACACCCGGTCTACGAATAGGTTCTATCGATTGAGTAAGTATTGCCGTTCCCATTAGCAATTTGCGCGTTTCTCGAACATCAAGAAGATCACGCTTGTCAGGTGCTACTTTGTTTTTAAGCTCAATAAGCTTGCTTGCTAGACTACTGCTGTCTTTACTGCTTAAAAGTGAGGAAACCTCTGCATCACTTAGACCTGTTTGCCGTTGTAGTCGCTGCAAACTTCTTAAAAGACGTGGATAGGTTGTATTTTGGTTCATGTGTACTTTAATTTCAGCAGGGTTTGAAGGATTACCAATTTGAAGCCAATTTCCTTCATTTAAGCGAACACCTTGCTTCTCTCTTGCCCAGCTTTCAGCAGAACCAAATACTATTCTTTGCTCGTCATTAGGTAAAAACCCAACTTCTTCATAAAGAACAATTTTTTGTTGGGCTTCTTCTTGTCTTGCTGCTACAAACTCATTACTCTGTAATTTATTCAAATAATTTTGCTCGGCAACTTTTAGGATTGGCTCAAGTAGTCGTCCAAGTTCACTCGGTTTTAGTTCTTTGCCCTTATCCACAACTTTATTAAGATTAGCACTTTTTTCAATTTTCCCACTTAATGTGTTAATTTGACAGATAATATGTGCAATGTAGCTTAAACATCAAGCTTATTGAAACAGTAGCCAATATATTGAACTATTAAATTTATTAAAGAAATGGGGAACCGAAGCTGAAGGTAAGGCGCCTTGACATGAAGATTAAATTTTGAGAAAGTGCAGTTCCATATTTAATTCAATTACTGAAATTTATTGCTACAACAAACCTAGTTTTTAAATTAAGTATAAAAAAACAAGCTAGAGCATTATTTAAATCGGACAATTCTTCGATTTTACAATTTACCAAGCTATCCGACTCAGTTTTATATTTGGACGAAATCACTTTTGTCACCGGAACAGGTCTGGACTCCCCTATGTACACCCGATAAATTCCTATTTACCAGCTCTGACCTTTGGGAGCGCTCACGCAACAACACACACTAACCGAAAACCAACAAGGTCGATATGATTCGCGCGCGTAACTCTATTGCGATTAGCACAACGACAGAACATCGGAATATTGACCCAACAGCCACCGCGCAGCAGACGATATTCATTATCATTATCAATCCATGCGCTACCATCAGTGGGGGCACCGTTGTAATTATCATGCCAGGAGTCTTGGCACCACTCCCAAACATTCCCGTGCATATCGTATAAACCAAAAGCATTGGGTGGAAAACTGCCTACAGGTGTTGTTTCTTCGCGAAATTTACCCTTTAGTCCTTGACTGTAATTACCTGGGTACACTGTCCCCTCACAATACCAGCCTATTCCTCGATAATTCGCTAAATCCGTAGTAATAGTTTCACCAAAATAAAAGGGTGTAGTTGTTCCAGCACGACAAGCGTATTCCCATTCAGCTTCGCTAGGTAGTCTGTAGGTGCGTTTTGTTTTCTGGCTTAACTTTTGGCAAAATTCTACCGCTTCATCCCAACTTACTTGTTCTACTGGCCGTTTTTCACCTTTGAAATGGGAAGGATTATTTTTGTTACCTATTATTTTCTGAAAAAAGTTACTCATAACTGTTTGATATTGTTCTTGAGTAATTGGATATTTACTCATGAAGAATCCAGGGACTTTTACTTGATGCTGGGGACTTTCGGTGCTGTGTCGTCGTTCCTCTTCTTCCGGTGAACCCATCCTGAAGGTTCCCCCTGGTATCTGCACCATCTCTAAGGTGACACCATTTCCCAAGTCTTCAACAAAATATTTCGCGCTACGGTTGCTGCGGGTAGCAATTATCCCTGTTGCATCTACTGTGACAACTTCAAATTGAAAGGTTTGCAAGAAGTTTTTTGAGGATGCTCCCTTACTAGAATTTTGAACATTAGAACTAGGTAATGGTGCAATTTGTTCTGGATACGAGTACCGCGATCTCTCAATTCTTTGAATTCCTTTAATAGCCTCCATATCTGTACCAGAAGCTGCTGCTAACACTCGAATCCATAATTGCTCTGCTAGTTCAAGATTTTTACTAACTTCTGAAGAATAAGCATCATTTTTAAGTGTGGCAATATCTGCTAGGGTTGCATGTCGCGGTACGAGAATTAAATGAGATTTATTTACTGGTTCGGCAATAATATATGGCGTTTGTCTGCCATTTTTATACTGACGAACAATTTCAGGCACGCGCAAACTGAGATACTGGTTCAAGCGTTCAACGGTAGCACATTGACCTTGAATTCCTAACCCATCGAGTAGCGCGCGGGTAAAAGCACCTTGTTGTAATGCTTCAATTTCATAAGAATATTCC
Organism: Calothrix sp. NIES-4105; assembly: GCF_002368415.1. Taxonomy (GTDB): domain Bacteria; phylum Cyanobacteriota; class Cyanobacteriia; order Cyanobacteriales; family Nostocaceae; genus Dulcicalothrix. The sequence continues at coordinate 10,877,487 of NZ_AP018290.1, read as the reverse complement.
TGCGGACTACAGGAGAAAATACTGATTACTCCTTGCTGACGAGCTTCTTCAGCAGTTTGGCGCCCAATTCCTTCGCCAGCTTTTTGAGCAAGACTACGACAAGCGTCTAAAATCAAAACAACATTATCGGCGCCGCAACGACGCAAACGTTCGGTGACAAAATTAATGGGAATTGCTGTGTCTTCAATATCTTCAGGGCTTCCATCACAAGGCATGAGATAATCACGGTTATCATGACGTATTCCATGACCGCTAAAGAAAAACCAAAAGTTGTCCCCTGCACTCATAAAGGGTGTTTCAAATAATTCTCGCAAGACTCGACGCAAATTTACACGGTTGGGACGAGTGGATTTTCCTGCTATGTCTGGGGAGTCGTCGGAGAAAAAGAAAACCCGTTCAAAATTAGCTTCATTGTAAAGAAAATCGTGCATTAACTGTGCATCCCGCTTGGCATAATTTAACGGTTGCAAATAATCATATTTATTGATGCCAATCGTAATTGCCCAGTTTTTCGCCATTTGCCAATTTTAAAGTTGTAGATTAATTATCTGTTTTTCTTTTAAATGTTAGCTTGATTCCTCCTTTGGCTCCGGCTTTTGTACCGCTACCAAGTAACTTGACTTGCCCTTCGCCATTAATTTCTACAGATAATTCAATTTCATCCAGCTGCATTCCGGATTTATTTGCGGATTTGGCTTTTGTTTGTTGTTCGGCACTGGTAAAAACTTTATCCAGTACTAATAAAAAACGGCTCATTTCCTGTTCTAATTTTTCAGCATCGACTTGTACGCTAGTTTCAGCGCTTTTTATACCGTCAGAACTTCTTGTTTCCTCTCCCCACCCTCCACCTCTGGTGTTGCCGCCTTTTGTACCGTCAGGAAGCGATATCTGAGGGGTATCATCAGTTACAATCCAAATGCTGTTTGTGTCTTCCATTGTGCTTTAAGCTGAAAATACTGTCTTTAATTATCATATACATCTCATACCTCTATGTTTTAAATTAACGTGAGTCAGATAAACCTCTCCCCAAACCCTCTCCGTGTCGGAGAGGGGCAGAAATATCCTTATTTTTGAGGGAAAAAGCAAGTTTTTAAAGCCTCTCCCCCAGTGGGGCTACGGTGTACACACAAGTCGCGCGAAAGTTACTTTTCTTTTCTTCCTTCGTGTTCTTCGTGTCTTTGTGGTTTATTCCTTTGATGAACCACAAAGACACAAAGGTCACAAAGAGGGATATTGAGGAAGGTTATAAAAGATGTGCGTACACGGTAGCCCAGTGGGGAGAGGTTTGGAGAGGGGTGATAAGTAAAGATGCTCCAAATATAAAACGGGCAAGGATGCCCGTTCCACATAGGTGAGATGGAGTGTAACACCACCATGTGAAGGGGCGAACACCGAACCAGTTAGTTGCACACTTATATTTACAATGGCGGTAGTAGAAAAATAAATCTTAGATTTCCTTATATCTCGGCGCCAAGCCTAAAAGTTCGTTTCTACCACATTATAAGCCTATGCAACCAACTAACCCTAACCAATTTACCGAAAAAGCATGGGAAGCGATAGCCCATACTCCTGATATAGCGAAGCAAAACCAACAGCAGCAAATTGAAAGCGAACACTTGATGAAAGCGCTGTTGGAACAGGAAGGACTAGCGAACAGTATATTTACTAAACTCGGTGTTGACACACAAAAGCTACGTGATAAAACTGAGCAGTTTGTGCAGCGTCAGCCGAAAGTATCGGGTAGTAGTAGTTCTGTATACTTAGGACGAAGCCTAGATACGCTTCTTGACCGTGCTGATGGTTTTCGCAAAGAACTCCAGGACGAATTTATTTCTATTGAACATTTATTACTTGCTTATGCCAAGGATGACCGCTTTGGCAAAGGTTTATTTAAAGAATTCGGCTTGGATGAAGCCAAACTAAAGAATACTATTAAACAAGTTCGAGGAAGCCAAAAAGTGACCGACCAAAATCCAGAAGGTAAATATCAATCGCTGGAAAAATATGGGCGTGACCTTACCGAGGCTGCGCGCGATGGTAAACTTGACCCAGTGATTGGACGTGATGATGAGATTCGCCGCACTATACAGATTCTCTCACGTCGTACTAAGAATAATCCTGTACTAATTGGTGAGCCTGGTGTAGGTAAAACTGCTATTGCAGAAGGACTTGCACAACGTATTGTTGCAGGTGATGTTCCCCAGTCGCTCAAAGATAGACAGCTTATAGCTTTAGATATGGGCGCCTTAATTGCGGGTGCTAAGTATCGAGGTGAGTTTGAAGAACGTCTCAAAGCTGTATTAAAAGAAGTTACCGATTCTAAGGGTAATATAGTTCTATTTATTGATGAAATTCATACCGTTGTTGGTGCAGGTGCCACTCAAGGTGCAATGGATGCTGGCAACTTGCTCAAACCAATGTTAGCGCGCGGTGAGTTACGCTGTATCGGCGCCACAACTTTAGATGAATACCGTAAATATATAGAGAAAGACGCAGCGTTAGAGCGTCGCTTCCAACAAGTGTACGTAGATCAACCTAGTGTTCAAGATACTATCTCTATCTTGCGTGGTTTGAAAGAACGCTATGAAGTACACCACGGGGTACGTATTTCTGACACTTCATTGGTAGCAGCAGCAACATTATCTAATAGATATATATCTGACCGTTTTCTACCCGATAAAGCAATTGACTTGGTAGACGAAGCTGCCGCGCGGTTGAAAATGGAAATTACTTCCAAACCCGAAGAACTCGACGAAATTGACCGGAAGATTTTGCAGTTAGAGATGGAAAAGCTATCACTGCAAAAAGAAAGCGATTTAGGTTCGCGCGAGCGTCTCGAACGTTTAGAGAAAGAACTCGCTGATTTAAAAGAGGAGCAAAGTACTCTCAACGCACAATGGCAGTCGGAAAAAGACGTTATTACCAAAATCCAGTCGGTAAAAGAAGAAATCGACCGGGTAAATTTAGAAGTTCAGCAAGCAGAGCGTAATTACGACCTTAACCGCGCGGCTGAATTAAAATATGGTAAGTTAACCGACTTGCACCGTCGTTTAGAAGAAACCGAATCTCAACTCGCACAAGCACAGCGTAGTGGTAAGTCGTTGTTGCGTGAGGAAGTTACCGAAGCGGATATTGCCGAAGTAATTTCTAAGTGGACAGGTATACCCATCAGCAAATTAGTTGAATCTGAGAAAGAAAAGCTTTTACATCTCGAAGACGAGTTGCATGACCGTGTTGTTGGACAAAACGAAGCTGTCACTGCTGTTGCTGATGCAATACAACGTTCACGCGCGGGACTTTCTGACCCTAACCGTCCTATCGCTAGCTTTATTTTCCTTGGCCCTACAGGTGTAGGTAAAACTGAGTTAGCAAAAGCTTTAGCAGCGTACATGTTCGACACCGAAGAAGCGCTAGTACGGATTGATATGTCTGAATATATGGAGAAACACGCAGTTTCTCGATTAATTGGCGCCCCTCCCGGATACATTGGTTACGATGAAGGTGGACAATTAAGCGAAGCAATTCGGCGCCGTCCATATGCAGTAGTGCTATTTGACGAAATCGAAAAAGCACACCCAGACGTATTTAATATCTTCCTGCAAATACTCGACGATGGTCGCGTTACCGATGCTCAAGGTCATACGGTAGATTTCAAAAATACCATTATTATTATGACCAGTAATATTGGTTCGCAGTATATCCTCGATGTTGCAGGTGATGATAACCGTTACGATGAAATGCGTCACCGAGTAATGGAAGCAATGCGTAGCTCATTCCGTCCAGAGTTCTTAAACCGCGTTGACGAACAAATTATATTCCACGCACTGCACAAGAGCGAACTACGCAAAATTGTACAATTGCAAGTCGAAAGATTACGCGACCGCTTGGCAGACCGTAAAATGTCGCTCAAACTCTCCGATTCAGCACTTGACTTTTTGGCAGAAGTCGGATACGACCCAGTGTTCGGTGCCCGTCCATTAAAACGCGCAATTCAACGCGAGCTAGAAACACAAATCGCCAAAGCTATACTACGCGGAGATTTCAACGATGGAGATACCATCTTCGTTGATATCGAAAACGAACGTCTAGCATTCAAACGTCTACCTGCCGAGCTACTAACAACCTGATAGCACGCAAATACAAATTGATTCAATGTAGAGACTGTATATATACAGTCTCTATAATTGTATGTAGCATGAGAAAATTAACAAACCATGAAACAGAAAAAACAGCTAACCGCAATTATCGAACGTGAAGATGATTGGTATGTAGCATTATGTCCTGAGCTAGATATTGCAAGCCTTGGCAAAACCATAGAGGAAGCACGGGATAATTTAGCAGAAGCAGTAGAATTATTTTTTGAAGTTGCACCAAGTTCAGAAATTGACGAAAGATTGCACACAGAAGTTTTTGTTACACGTCTTGAGGTGAGCATTGGGTAAATTACGTGTTCTTTCGGGTCGAGACTGCCACGTATTTTATTTGAGGTAGAGTGACTTTAGCACCCGCATTAAAAAACGATTAAAGAAGATAACAGCATAACTATAAGCTATGCGAAGCCTTGTAAAGCATGATAAATGTTAAGATTGTGTTGTAAATAAATTTAAAAGAATCACTATGGCTATCTTGACATTAGGTTGGGTTTCACTTTTGGTTGTTTTTACTTGGTCTATTGCAATGGTAGTCTGGGGTCGCAACGGATTGTAGGAGAACTGTGGAAAGTCAATTCCTCAACGTTTTGGCAATAACAGCCATAGTACTGCTTTTGGCAGTTACTGGTGGTGTCGCCTATCTAACTTTAGCCGACTGGCGTGATCGGCGCCGCTTTGAAAAAGAAAACCGTGAAGTGCGACGTTCTGTTGCTCCCAAACGAAAATAAAAGCGCGCGTATTAACCAAAATGGTAAGGTGGGCATTGCCCACCATACAAATGTACCTAGCATAGGCAGGATGCTGGGAGCAACATTCAGCCGCGAAAACTTAACCAATCTTTTATTGCTTGTGGATTAGAGGGAGTAGATAGTTGAAGTAAAATTACTCCGTCGGCAAAACCGATAATTCCATATTGTTGATTATTGGTAAGATCATCAATTAATTTAAAAAAATCTTGTAATGCTTGGCGTTTGCCTTTTAATGCTACTTGATATTTATGGCGCCGCCAAACGTCAGCAATGATATATTCGACTTTAACCGTTTGCCGTGCGTCGTTAATTAATTCTATTTCTGGTAAACGCACTATTTCTCGACGGTTGGAAAGTTGAGGGATAAGTTCTGTAGTAGTAGATACACTAGCAGTTGCTGGTATTTGCTTAAGTAAAGGTTGGAATTGATGAATGTGATTCCATTGTTCTGGGATAGAAGTGTATACTAATGGGTTAATTGAATCTGGTATTAAGAAATAAAAGACGCTATTCTGATTGCTGAAAATTGATACTAATAACGACAAAATAATGCAAATTCTCCAAAAACGGCGAATTTTAGGTTGTTTATATAAATATTGCCTTGTTGACCACCAAATAATTGCCCCATAGAATATACCTGGTACAACTGGCATCGCGTAACGAATCGAAATTGTTAAAGCATTGCGCGCGCGCTGCAAAAATAAGTAAAGTAGAGGAAAGCTTGCGCTTGTCCAAGTTGTACTTGATAGAATTGGTACTAAGCCTAAAGCTAAACTATGGACAGCTATATAGCCCATTTTACTCGGAAAGCTACGAAAAAGTTCTTCTAGTAATCGTATTGGGTTAGTTAAAATATTCCAAATTAATGAGAGTGTAGATGCTTCCCCCGAAGTCGCAAACTGCCCAAATCTTTCCATTATCATCCTTCGACCAACATCGGCGGAAAATTGCGGCATAATAAATTGGGTAACTAACAGTATATAACCGAAGCTAAGGAGACATACTAATATACCCATACGGGGAAAGCGTCTACTGCAAAGCATGTACAAACCAATACCAAATAAAGATATGCCGACATCCTGGCGAACAGCGAGTAGTAAAATGGCAGATAGGAAAAATAACCACCATTTCTGCTTTTCCATCGCGAATAGTACAGCAAACAATAATAACGGCGCCACGCTGATATCATGGAAGTTAGCTAAGGTAGGAGCATTAACAGTTGCCGTACAGTAAAAACTTATTGTGATCATTGCTGCGAGCATTGGCTGTAAATAATGCCGCGCGAGAGCATACAACACTAAACCAGCAAGTGTTACAAATAAAACTTGTAAAATAATTAAGGTTTCATTGTAAGGAAATACTGCATAGATTGGCATCCATAATAAAAAAATTGGATTAAAATGTTGTCCTAGATGACGATAAAATACTTCAGGTGCTTGCTGTGCGTGAACAACGTTACTTGAAAGACTGGATGATAATGAACTTTCAAATAAATTACCGTGGATGCTGTTCCAAAATAATTGATTAAATAATCCTTGGTCAAACGAAGCGTAAAAACTCCAGTAGCGGTGTAAGTTTAATATCAAACAAATTATAAAAAATGTTAATGCTGCACAACAGGCTAAACGCAAACCAGATTTATTTTGTAATCTATATAACATTAGCACCACTGAGTTTATCTAAGAACTTACATAAATCTTAAAACGTATAGCGAGATAACTATCTTAGGAACACCAATGTTTTTAACAAATGTGAACCACGGTTCACATTTTTGGAGGCGCCAGATTTGCTAAGTGAATATTGCCATCATTGGGTAAGATTACTTTTTAATTGCCGATTGGTTTACGTGCGCTCGTGAAAGTGCCTAATTTAACAAATAACTGCTAAATATACATAAATGTGAACCGTGGTTCACATTCTTATCGATAGCACTCACTTTTCTACAGCGTCAGCTTGTGCCTACATGGGCAGCAAATTCTAATAATATCCCATCTGGGTCGAAGAAATAGAATGACGAAATAAATGTACTTTCATCCCGTTCTGCAACATACCCAGAAGGGACATCAGCATGATGTAAAATCGGTGTAACTTGCACTCCTTTCGCGACAAGTTTTTCCCGATATTCTTCTAACTTTTCTGCAGAAACGTTGAAGGCTAGGTGATTTAACGAAGCGTGAGCAGTTAAAATATTACCAGTCTGAAATGCATCTGGTCTAACTGAAGCAATACCTGGTGATGCTTCTGGTGCTTGTGGAAACCAAAAAAATGCCAAAGCATCTCCGTTACCAATATCAAAAAAGAAATGTTGTCCACCATCAGGCAATATTATTTTCTTAGTTAAATTTAAACCAAGTGTCTGGGTATAAAAATCTACTGTCCGTGCCATGTCTTTACACACCAACGCGATGTGATTAATTCCCTGTATTTGAAAATCTTTCATAATTAATTACGCACGTGTAACTATTTGTAACTATAAAGCAAAATTGTACAATATTCTCTGTGAATATGCTGTATTGACTACTAGTGTGTGTAATTCTGGGTGTTTAAGATTCCCGACTTCTTCAAGAAGTCGGGAATCTTAACACGCGCAACTTAACTTATGACACAGACTACTAGGAGGAGTTACGGCACCTAATTGACCCAGGTGTTTTACCTAATAATAGGTGAATAGCAGCAATTACAAGCGGATGCACTCTGAATGTATGCTACTAACTTTTTGTATTATATGAATTCTTTATGATGGAGTTGAAAATTAATTCTGTTGCTTGAGATACTATGCAACTAAACCTCAAAGGAAAATTGAGCAAATGGTTCCAACGCGAACAAATAGTTCGCAATTTGGAAGTATTTCAAGATATTATTATTGTTTCGCTATGTATAAGTTTATTTTGTGTGATGGTGTTACGATTAGTTGATTTGTTTTTCAACTTTTTTCGACCTCTTGAAGTCCGGTTAGTTACATCAGATATTTTATTTATTTTAATTTTAGTAGAACTGTTTCGGTTGCTTGTCGATTATTTACAAGAACGTCGCATTTCTGTTGGCGCCGCAGTTGAAATTTCTATCGTTTCATCTTTACGAGAAGTGATATTAGAAGGTGTTCTTGAGGTTAAAAGTGAACAACTCTTAGGTATTTCTATATTTCTCGTTGTTTTAGGCGCCCTTTTTGTAATACTGCCGTGGATGTCAAAGCTTTTAGAGTCAATGATTCCACCACATGTAAACTAAGGGGTAAAGGTAAAAATAAAACCTTCCCCTTTATGCGTTTTCCTTTATGCTAAAGTGCCAAAATCCTGTGTCCAGTAATAGTTGTAGTTGATACTACCTGTATCACTTTCCAGATAGTAATAGCCAACTCCCATTTCTTTGTAATTTGGATTCAATATATTGGCACGATGACCTGCACTAGTCATCCAAGCATCAACAACTTCTTGAGGTGTAACGTAACCTGCAGCTATGTTTTCACCAAAGTATCGGTATTGATAACCCGCTCTTGCCGCACGGTCTTGTGGACTGGACTTGTTCACTCCGGAATGGCTGAAGTAGTCGCTCAAAGCCATTTCCTGACTATGACTGTACGCAACTTGATTCAATTTGTCATTCAACACGAGTGGCTGCAATCCTTGATTAGCATTCGCTCGCTGTATATTCACTAACTTCAATACTTCATCAAGAAAAGGATTCGTTACCACTGGAAGAGCAGGAGTTGTAGCTATAGGCGTAGCAGGTAGTGGAGTAGACGCGCTCGTTTGAGGAATGCTGGTTTCATTAGATAGCAGTTTACTTGACACAGTTAGGTTATAGTTGGTGTTTTGACCGTTTACTGGTTGATATACCCGAATGTAGTACATACCGCTATTTAAGCTGTAATCAATCGATTCACTGCTGTTTCCAACATTTGTAGAACTACTTAGAATATTTCCTTTGCGGTCAAGTAACTCTAAATTCGCATTCGCACTCAATCCATTTAGAACAAGGTCTAGATTAGTACTTGGTAAGTCTAACTGCAATCTATACATGTCACCCTTGTCATTGTCTCCGACTGATTCCCGGAAGGTAATCGGAGTCGAGCCAAGATTAATCGGACTAGCAGACTTGAATCTATCAGACACCTCATCACTCGTGATGTATGAACTTGCGTTCCTACCTTCACGCAGACCTGTAGATATATAATGATTAAACAGCTGTTCGTTATTCAAGTTTGCTAAATCAGCATTATTATCTTTATAAAATTTGAGGTCAAAAACTCGCGAGAATTTCTGACCTTCTGCAATTCCTGTATTAGATAATTTGTCAAAAAGCTGTTGATTCGTTAAGCCTGCTAGTTCAGGATTACTGGAGCGGTAGAAAGGCAAGTCTACTAAGGGTGAAAATTTTAACCCTTGGTTTAAGCCGGTTGAGAAAAAATTCGATGTCGCTTCTGCGTCACTCAAACCACGTTGGTTCGCATTGACACTACGATAATAGTTTACGTCAAATAAATTTACGGACATTTTAAAAACGCTTAACTGGGAACACACGTAGAAATTATATCAAAATAAATACATATCGCTATGTAAAGGTTACTTAACATAAATACGTCACCGTGAAATCTTTGTTGCCTACAGCTTGTAGCTTATCTACCTAAAGATAGATGAGCATAAATTGTTCCCAAGACATAAAATTCTCATAAATATGGCTATAAAAATGAGTAAATTATTGCGTTATGTTACGAAAACAATTTACTTTATCAGTAGAAAATAAATCAATGTTGTATAAAACTAGCAGTATAATTAGTACAATGCTGATGTGCCAGTAGTTCTACGGGTTATAAAAATTATTTGAAATTTTAAATTTTCTTAGCAATTAAGTCATTAATACCTAAATATGTTATTATTTTAACCTTCAGTTTTTTGACTTTCGATTACAATGGACGAATATCCTACACCACCAACTCGTCTTTCCTATTTTGTCCTCGCTTGTGCCAAAATATCGGCTATACTACCCACTTACCGACGACACTGACGACAAAGTTTGATAGCGATGTTACAACAATGGGTATTAAGGCAATAATAATTTTGACACCCGTCATGCATGAGCCAACGTGATTTATTTTATAACTGTTAATTATTATTCGACTGCGCTTATTTCTCAGTTAATCAATTCACTACCTAATGCAAAAGATTTTCAGTACAAACTTATTATTATTAATAACTCTCCTGATGACCAAACTATAGAGAAGTTGACAAGCGAAAATATCTTGATAGTTGACGCTGGATGTAATCTCGGTTTCGGTAGTGCTTGCAATTTAGGTTTAAAATGGGTTTACGCTCAAGATACAAATGCACTAGTGTGGATTATTAATCCTGATGCATATTTTATTGAATCCAACTTTAAACTTGATTCATTTTTTAGGGTACACCCCGAAATTTCTATACTAGGAACAATTATTTGTACTCCTAGTAATGAGATTTGGTTTGCTGGTGGAAGATTTTCTAAATCAACAGGAAAAATCTTTAATGTTGATTTAGTAACTGCTTCAAATGCTGATTATATGGAGTGTGACTGGGTTTCTGGTTGTAGTATAATAATAAATTTTCGTAATTTTACTGAATGTCCACTATTTGACCCCAAATATTTTCTTTATTATGAAGATTTTGATTTTTGTCAACGCTACCTTCAAAAAGGTTATAAGGTTGCTATTACAAAATCCTTCTCTGTAATTCATCAACCTTCTTCGATTACAAATCGTCATTTAAAAACAAAAATACTCCACAGTACTTATAGTTACCTAATAACTCTTGAGCAATATACCAATAAACTTATTTTTAGCTTACGGTTGGTTAGACTTATAAGTTCTATAATCATTTTTGCTTTGTTCAAACCTGATATTGCTCTTGGTAAGCTTCAAGCTATATTTATATATTGGCGTAGACGTTCACAACTTAATTTACCAAGGATATTTGACTAAGTAAATGAACGAATTATTAATTAATTTATCAATAGTGTTTTCTCAACCTACAGGTATAAGTAACTATGCCCTAAATTTGTTTCCGCATCTAAAATCTTTAAATCCAACACTTTTAACCGCTAAAAATTATACAGGGTTTGAGTGTTATCCCGTTCCAGATGATCTCACACCTGCTCAAGGTTCAAAAGGACATTTAAGGCGTTTGATTTGGACGCAGCTACAACTACCGCGAATTTATCAAAAACTAGCTGCGACCCTCTTGTTTTCTCCCTTACCAGAGGCGCCCTTATTTAGAAGAAACTGTCGCTATATCGTCCAAGTTCACGATTTAATCCCATTACGGTTTCCAAATTGGCGTTCTCCCCTGACTAACTACGCACGCTATTACGTTCCGCAAATTCTCGCTCAAGCACAACATATAATTTGTAATTCACATTCAACAGCTAAAGATATTATTGATTTTTATGGAATTCGGGCAAGCAAAGTGACGCCAATATTACTAGCATACGACACTAATCATTTTCAACCTAAGCAAAACTTAATTGAAGATATTGCTCACAAACCTTACTTTCTTTATTTAGGAAGACACGATGAGTATAAAAACATTAATCGACTAGTAGCTGCATTTGCCGCTTTACCAAATTATCAAGATTATGAGTTATGGTTAGCAGGGCCAACCGATAAACGTTTTACACCGAAATTAAAAATACAAATAGCTGAGTTAGGAATTACAAATCAAGTTAAAATTCTAGATTATGTTATTTATGATGAGTTACCTAAGATAATTAGCCGCGCGCTTGCGTTTGTATTTCCGAGTTTATGGGAGGGGTTTGGGTTTCCTGTCCTTGAAGCAATGGCGTGCGGTACACCTGTAATAACCTCTAATTTATCCTCACTACCGGAGGTTACTTGTGATGCTGCTATTTTGATTAATCCATACGATGTAAAAGAAATAACAGCGGCAATGCAACAAATAGCAAGTGATAAAGAATTGCGCGTTCAACTTTCTCAACTAGGTCTTTCAAGAGCCAAGCAATTTAGTTGGGAAAAAACCGGACTTGCAACTGTTGAAGTTCTTAAACAATTTATATAAAATCTAAAATTATAAAATATTTGCTGACTAATTTAATTATTGAAGAGTAAAATAAAAGGTGGCGCCAACATCAATTTGTGCCTCTACCCATACATGTCCACCGTGACGTTGAATTATACGTTGAACAGTTGCTAATCCAATACCAGTACCTTCAAAATGTTTTCTGCTATGTAAACGTACAAAGGGTCTAAATAGTTTGTTAGCTGAGGTTTGGTCAAATCCAACACCGTTGTCTCGTACAAAGTACGTAGGTAATTTCAAATCAGTTGTTTTTCCAAATTCTATTTGTGCATGAGATTTTTTTCCGCTGTATTTCCACGCATTGCCAAGCAAATTTTCTAAGACTATTCTTAATAGTCGAGCATCTCCTTGAGCTACTACGTTATCAGCAATGATAAAATCTATGTTCCTTTCCGGCGCCCTTTGCTCTAAAAAAACAACAATATCAGATGCTATTTCACTTAGATCAACTGGCTCAAAACGCATTTCAGAACGGGTTACTTTACTTAAATGCATCAAATCTTCAATCAACTGCTCCATGCGTTTAGCAGCTGATTGAATGCGTGCGACAGAATGTTGAGCATCAACATCTTGTTTTACAACTTCGCTTTCTTGTAACATATAAGCGTAACCATTAATAATCGACAATGGATTACTAAGGTCATGAGAAACTGAGTAACTAAAAGCTTCTAACTCTTGATTTACTGTTTCAAGCTCTACAGTTCTGCTTTTTAAATCTTCATTAAGTTGCTTAACTTCCTTTTCAATCCTTAAACGCTCTTCAATTTCTTGCTGTAAGCGTTCGTTCTGCTCTTCTAATTTCTTTTGTAAGTTTCGCAGTTTCAAGTGAGTCGTCACGCGCGCTAAAACTTCTTCATGTTCTAAAGGTTTAGTAACATAATCAATAGCTCCAACACTAAAAGCTGTGAGCTTATCTACAGTATCAGTAAGTGAAGTCATAAATATGACTGGAATATCTCTTGTAGCTTCATTTGCTTTTAGAATACGACATGTTTCAAAGCCATTAATTCCAGGCATCATCACATCTAGCAAAATAATATCTGGTAATGCGAACTTAACTTGTTCAAGTAAACTTTCACCATCTTCAGCAAGCAGAACTTCAAAGCCGCATTCGCCCAAATAATCGAACAAGACTCCTAAATTGTAAGGAGTATCATCCGCAATTAAAATAGTTGCACCGATAATGCCAGCATCAACTTTATTATGATTACGATTTATATGTTCTATATAATCACTCATGTTTAATACCTATTGTTTCCATAAGCCTAAATAAATATTATTATTTTTATTGTTTCATTATCTAAACAAAACATCCTATCAATTTTATACAATTGATAACTTAATCTTTTGATAAATACTTCTTAATATACTCGCGTATTTGCTTAAGCTTGAAGTTTTTAGCTAACTGCTGCAACTCTTGAACGAACAGTTTAAATTGTACATCAGTCTGTTCAATTTTTGCCAACTGTTCTAAAATACGCTTAATATTACCTTTATTTGCTAAATCCTGCAAAATAGCTAGTTCTTCAGGAGGAGGCACCACAATTATTTGTTCTTGAGTGTCAATAGATAATGTGTTTTCAGGATTTTCTTGTTCGTATACCCACTCCAGTTTTAGATACTGGTGCAATTGCTTTAAAAGCATTTCAAAAGAAACTGGTTTGGGAAGAAAATCATCACATCCAGCGCTTCGACTTTCCTGTTGATTGAAATCAAACACACTTGCTGAACTAGCAATTATAAATGTATCTTTAATTTCGGGTGTTTGCCGAATGCGACGAGTTGCTTCAAAACCATCTAATTTTGGCATCACCAAATCCATAAATACAATATCTGGTCGATACTCAATAGTTTTATCTAGCGCTTCTTGACCATTAACAGCTTCGATAATTATAAATCCTAAAGCAGACAGAAACGCTGCAAGTATCGCGCGATTATCCTCTTGATCATCTACTATTAAAATTTGGCGTTTTGTACCTTTGTAACCAATAATCTGTCTATTCTCATTTTGTGCAGTTTTAGTTAATTCAGTGACTTCTAGTAAATCTAATTCAACGCAGAATGTACTACCCATATTAAGTGTGCTTTTAACTGTGATTGTACCACCCATCATTTTTACTATACTTTGACTGATAGTTAGTCCTAAACCCGTCCCTTCTTTTTTATGGTTTAAATGTACAACTTGCTCAAAAGGCAAAAATATCTTTTCTAGCTGTTCTTGTGGTATTCCGCAACCAGTGTCTTCTACACTAAATCTAATTTTATTATTTTTATTACTAAGTGTTTTTTGATTAGTTATTAATGGTCGAACAATTTCAACTGTGAATATGACGCTTCCAGTATCGGTAAATTTAATCGCGTTACCTAGTAAATTAATTAATACTTGGCGTAACCTTTTTTCATCGCTTTTTACTACCGTGGGCAATAAGGTTTGTTTAAAAATATACTTAACGCCTTTTTGCTCGGCTCGAATACGAACCATATCAGAAATACTATTGAGGAAGCTATGAAAATGAAAATTTGTATTATTGATTTCCATTTTTCGAGCTTCAATTTTTGACAAATCTAAAATATCATTAATTAGTGTTAACAAATAGTCACCACATTTATGAATCACATTTAATCCATTATTGTGTTGTGATATTATTGCCTCATTTCCAGTTAAACTCCGAGTGTTTCTTTTTAAAATTTGTGCATAACCTAAAATACCATTCAAAGGAGTTCTAAGTTCATGACTCATATTAGACAAAAATTCACTTTTAGCCTGATTTGCTCTATCAGCTATTTCTTTTGCTTGTTGCAACAGTAAATTCTTTTCGTTGAGTTCTTGTGTTCGCTCTTCTACCTTTAATTCTAGGTTTGTTAAAAGTAAAGCATTTTCAACAGAAATAGCTGCTTGAGCTGATAGGATTTCTAAAATTTTTACACGTTCTGATGTAAAGGCACCTGTTGTGAGATTATTTTCTAAGTAAAGCAATCCGATAAATTTACCTTGATTGATAATCGGTGTGCATAAAATAGACTTAGGCTGTTTGTTAATTATGTATGGGTCAGTGTTTAAGCGCTGATCTAAAGCTGCATGATTTAAGACCACACCTTCTTTTATTTTAGTTCTAGCGACATAATTGATTATAGACAAAGGCACAAGATTGCTTTCTACTGGTATAGATTGTCTAACGATTACTTTGTCTCTGTCAACGGCGAAATCAGCTTCTATTAATAAGTTTCCATTGTCTTCTAAAATTAACTTTCCTGTAGAGGCACCTGCGTTTTCAATGACAATTCTCATTAATTTTTCTAACAGTTGTGCTAAATTAGTTTCGCTAGAAATGGCTTGAGAAGCTTTAATAATTGTTTCTAAGTCTAGCTCTTGAGAAGTGCTAGAAGTTGTTGATATCGAATTTAAAGTTATCTTTTCCCTACTATAACTGTGAATATTAGGATATCTTGATTTTAAATCATCTAACTTTGCCGAGGCTCCCCAACGCTCGTAGCAATAATAAGCATCAGCTAAATAAGTTTGAGCTATTTTTTCTCTTCTTAACTCAAAGTAAAATTCTGCCGCTAGCTCATTTGATAGTGCTTCTTCCTGAGTATACCCATGCTCTTTCGCTCCTGTTGACGCGCGGTCGTAATATTCCATCGCAGTGAAAGCATCTCCCAAAACGCGCGCGGTTTCAGCTTTGACTAAATCATACTTGTGTTGAAAGTTACAAGGAGCATGTTTTGCCCAGTTTTGCATCATTTCTTGATTTTCTGTAACTTGCTTCAGTATTTGTGCTTGTTTATCTTTATCTAAACTAGAATACCTAGCTAGAAGTGCCAAAGAATAATAAAAATTATGTTGAGCAACATAAAGAGTTCCAACAACCCCATCGAGTTGTGTCGCAGCTAAATTTGCATTTTCGAGAGCTATGTTAAAATCTCTAAATAAATAAGACAAAATCAGTTTAAAAAGGTAAAAACAAAATATCAATATTTTATAGTTAGCTTCAATAATTACTGGCAGCATTGTTTCCTCATTAAAGCTTTCACCAGTAAGAATACAAGGGTTATCTGCTTGACTTAACAAATTTAATGCTGCTTGCTGTCCAATTCTTATATAAAACGTTATTAACTCTTGATTAATTTTATTTAGAAGTTCTTCATAAATTACATACTCTTTACTAACATTTTCTAAGTTTTCTCCTGTAAAAAGCAAGTACATGCAATATTCTGCACTGCCATAACCCAAATATTCTGCGTTTCCTGTTTCGAGTCCAGTTTGAATAGAATAGCGAAAATTTTCTAGTGTCGCACGTAATGGTTCTTTCCAAGGTTGAATATGGCTAGCAAATACTTTATATACAGGACATTTTATCGGTTCTCCTGGAAAATTTTGTAAGACTTTTAAAGATAAACATCCAAATTCATAACCCGAATTTATATCATTCAGATTTCCACACAATAGTAACCCATATAAGCAATAACCATAAGCCGAATCAGATGCATTACCATATTTAACTGATAAACTCACCATCAACAAGATTACTGGTAATAATAATTCTGGTTTGTAAAAGTAAACGGGTGGTATAATGGTAATTAAAATATTTAAAGCTTTGACTTTAAAAGCATCAGTCATGATTGGTAGATTTACTAAATCAACGATTTGATTAGTTTCAAACGTTAACTCTTCACGTAAAAGCTCAGATATCTGACTAATTTCTCTCGCATCTGTAGGTAAAGGATTTCCTAATAAGGCTAAAGCCAGTAAGCCTGTATCAATAGCTGCGGCTAAGTCACCTTGACTTGTATGATAATGAATCTTATTTTTGTAAATAGTTGCTTTGTCTAATGCACTGTTTGCGTGTTCTAGAGCTATATCTATTAAAGCGTTAGATTCTGTGTAGTTACTGGTAATATACTCAACTTGTATTGCTGTATTGTAAAGTTCAAAGTTAAAATTATATCGAAATTGCCAACTATCTTCTCTTAGCATTGACAACGCCGCTCGTAAGTATTTAACAGCAACATCATAAGCAATTGCATTTTTAGCTTTTTGTCCAGCGATGAAATTTAATTGAGATAATTCTTGTTTTTCTGATTCACTGGTAATTAAGTCGGCGCCAATATTAATCTGGTTGACAATCTCAAAAATATTTTCTTCAATCTGATCCAGTTTAGTATTTTCTAATAACAATCTACCAACTTTTAAATGAATATGTTTCTTTTGTTCTTTTGGAATTATTGCATAGGCAGCTTGCTGCACACGGTCATGTAAAAACTTATAGCTAATCTTCAAATTATTTGTTTTTACTTGTTGTACTTCTAAAAATAAAGGAATTTTATAAGTATCATGCAAAGGTACAATTAAACCTGCTTTTAATGCATCCCAGAGCGCTGTTGCTGTATCAGAAAGGGACTTTTCATTAACAATTGACAATACGTTTAAGTCAAATCTATTTCCAATACAAGCTGCTAATGTTAAAACATTTTGTGTTTTGACATCAAGCTTTTGGATTTTGCCTACCATCAATTCAACAACATTATTAGTTATTGCCATTTCTTCAATTTGCTGAATATCCCATTGCCAAGCAGCAAGCTTGAAATTAAATGACAATACATTATCTTCGTACAAAGATTTGAAGAGTTGATTTATGAAGAAAGGATTACCATTTGTCTTAGCTTGCAGTACCTCTGCTAAAGGTTTAGTCGTAATAGAATCGTGTAAGGTATCGGCAACTAAACAATTTGTATCGTCTTGACTTAAAGAATTTAAAGCGATAGTATTAATTTTATGGCTAACGTTAAGCTCACAGCATAAATTAATATCATTTAAAGTCAGCATTAATGGGTGAGCAGCATTAACTTCATTATTTCGATACGCTCCAATCAGCAACAAATATTTACTATCAGATGTCATTAGCACATAGATTAAGTTTAATGAAGCTGAGTCAGCCCATTGTAAATCATCAAGAAAAAGAACTAAAGGATGTTCTTTAGCTGTAAAAACATTAATAAATTTTCTAAAAACTAAATTAAATCGACTTTGAGATTCTGTAGTACCTAAAACAAGTACATTTGGTTGAGTTCCAATAATTAGTTCGACTTCGGGAATTACGTCAATTATAATTTGTCCATTCTCTCCTAAAGCTTGTAGAAGTCGCTTTTTCCAATCTTGTAAATTTTCGGAACTTTCCGTAAGCAATTGATGAACTAGTTCTTGAAAAGCTTGAATTATGGCACTATAAGGTTTATTACGTTTAAATTGGTCAAATTTTCCAGCTATATAATAACCGCGCGCTTCGACTATTGGTTTATGAACCTCCGAAACCAAAGCAGATTTACCAATTCCTGAATAACCTGCAACCAAAACCATTTCTGTTGTTCCTTGTCGAACACGGTCGAACGTACTCCGGATGCTAGCTATTTCTTTTTCTCGACCATAAAGTTTTTGTGGAATTTGAAGTTTATCTTTTACTTCTTGCTCACCAGGTTGGAAATATTCAATATCACCTTTATCTAACAAAGTCAGGCATTTTTCTAAATCAGCTTTAAGTCCCCAACCGCTTTGATATCTATCTTCAGGTGTTTTAGCCAATAATTTCATCACCATTTCAGAAATAACTAACGGCACTTCCGTATTAATGTGATGGGGGAGAGTAGGTATTTTTGCTATATGACAATGAATTAGTTCGATTCGGTCTTTTCCAACAAAAGGCAAAGTTCCCGTTAACATTTCATAAAAAGTTACACCCAAAGAATATAAATCGGTTCGGGAGTCAACGTCTCGATTCATTCTTCCAGTTTGTTCTGGAGAAATATAAGCTAACGTTCCAAATAATTGATTACTAGCGTCACTTCGTCCTTGTTCTTTAGATAAGTATGTAGCAATACCAAAATCAGTAATTTTTATTACCTTTGTTGTTTCATTAATAATCAGATTTGATGGTTTAATATCATTATGAATAACATTACTTTGGTGCAGTTGAGCAAGAGTGGACGCTAACTGAATAGCTAAATGCAAAAACTCTTCTAACTTAAGGGCGCCTGTCATTACTTCTGAGAGTGATGTCCCACCAAAATCTTCTAAAATTAAAGCAATACCGTTGCCATAAGTAACCAGTGCCTCGGCTTTTACAACCCCTATAATATTAAGGCTTTGCGCTATTTGATATTCTTGCTTTATCTGGGCAATATCTTTTAGAGAAGGATAATCTGTTCTCAAAGTTTTGATGATGACAGGTTGCTGATCTTTTTGCCTCACCCCACGATAAACAACAGT
Organism: Calothrix sp. NIES-4105; assembly: GCF_002368415.1. Taxonomy (GTDB): domain Bacteria; phylum Cyanobacteriota; class Cyanobacteriia; order Cyanobacteriales; family Nostocaceae; genus Dulcicalothrix. The sequence goes on along the minus strand of NZ_AP018290.1, from coordinate 10,858,259 downwards.
TTTTGCACATCTATAAATTTCTTTTTCAATATTGTATCCAGGAACACTTATCATAATATAGGTGATGCTTGCAAAAAAAAACTCATACTTTGCTGACTTTTGACGGTATGTTGGAAACCTCTCCCCCAACCCCTCTCCTATGAGGAGAGGGGAGTAGTTATACTCACCCTTCCTTCTTAGGGAAGGGGGTCGGGGGGTTAGGTTCACTCGTAGCGTTTTTCTACAAGACGTGAAAAGTCAGATACTTTAGGGTATGCTCTAGAGCATTGCAGCTTGCAGATAATTTTGACTACAAGCCCTAACTTGCTATTATAATTCAAATTAATTTATACAGTATCAAATATAACTTGTTCAATTAAATATTCTTAATAAGTACAATAAAATTATTTTTTGATTGACAGCAATATATGTAAAATTTAGCTATTGACTACTGCACAGGCGGGACGCCTGTGCTACAAGCCAAAAAATAATAATATACAGTACTAAGTTGTTACTACTGTTCCGTTAACGGCGCCTGAATAAACTAGCCCGCGTTGCATATCCATTGTTAAAATCAAGCCATCGCGAATAACCTGTGTTGCGTGTTTAACACCTACAATTACAGGTACTCCTAAACGCGAACCAATCACAGCCGCATGACTAGTTAAACTTTCTTCTTCAGTAATAATACCTGCTGCTTTACGGATAGCATCAACAAAATCAGCGTTAGTACCTGATGCAACTAAAATATCACCATGATTAAAATTACCAACATCAATGCCACTGTGAGCAACGCGCGCACGTCCACTAACTGAACCTTGCCCTAACCCAATGCCATGTCCAACTACCGATGTTACAACTTCAACTTTAATTAAATCAGTCGAACCAGAGACACCTTGCAGCGTTCCGGCAGTCATTACAATTAAATCACCTTCAGCTACTAATTTATTTTCTAATGCTACATTTAAGGCCGCTTGGAAAGTTTGCCCGGTAGAAGGTAATTCAAGTACAAGTAACGGTTTAACACCCCATACCATTTGTAACTGACGCGCGACGTTAACATGAGGAGTAACCGCTAAAATTGGAGTTTGTGGACGGAACTTGGAGACGTTACGCGCTGTTGATCCGGTTTGAGTCAGTGACATAATAGCTGATGCACCTAACTGTTCAGCAATTTGTCCGACTGCTTGGCTAATTGCATTAGGTATCGAACGACGTGCATCGCGCACTTTCAAAGCGTTGGCGTTTTCTGCTGCTTCTTGCTCCATTCGTTCGGCAATACGTGCCATAGTTGCTACTGCCTCAACCGGAAATTTACCCACAGCCGTCTCATTCGAGAGCATAACGGCATCAGTACCGTCTAAAATAGCGTTTGCAACGTCTGAAACTTCAGCGCGCGTTGGACGAGGGTTATTAACCATACTATCGAGCATCTGAGTAGCTGTAATAATTGGAATACCCAAACGGTTAGCAGTGGCAATCAAACGTTTTTGTAACACTGGTACATCTTCGGCGGGTAATTCGACACCTAAATCTCCGCGCGCGACCATTACGCCATCACACAAAGCTAAAACAGCTTCCATTTGTTCGATAGCTTCGTGTTTTTCGATTTTTGCGACTACTGGTACTTGCTTACCAGTACTTCCAATTAATTCTTTAATCTCGATGATGTCTTGGGGATTACGAACAAATGAAAGAGCGACCCAATCAACACCTTGGTCAAGACCGAACATTAAATCTTCGCGGTCTTTGTCGGTCATCGCTTTAATCGATAAGTATACACCCGGAAAGTTTACGCCCTTATTATTAGAAAGCGTACCTCCAACTGTTACGCGGCAGTGCAAATCGCCTTTTTCGCGTTCGACCTCTTCAACGACCATTTCTACACGCCCATCATCCAGCATAATTCGGGCGCCTGTCGGGACTTCATCAGCAAGGTAATCATAAGTAACACAACTCGAAGTTTGAGTCCCGACTACCGGACGGTTTGTTAATGTAAAACGGTCGCCTTTACCTAGTACAATCGAACCATTTTCAAACTTACCGAGGCGGATTTTTGGACCTTGTAAGTCTTGGAGGATAGCAACTGGCTGATTTAGTTCAAATGCAGTTTGCCGAATCAAGCGTATGTTACGCTGATGGTCTGCATGGGAACCGTGAGAGAAATTTAATCTCAGAGTGGTGGCGCCTGCCTCGATAATGGCTTTGAGCATTTCCGGGCTGCTAGTAGCAGGACCAATCGTAGCGACAATTTTAGTTCGGCGGATTGAGTCTTTGAATTGCATAAAGAGTCGGTAAAGGGAGCTATCTGGGAATAATGGTAAAATCGAGCGCTACAGTCTGTCTGTTATTGCCGATAGTTTGGCATCATATCGTTTATTGAGGTGCTGATGTATCATGAGTTAAATTAATATTGGTACACAAAACTTTATTGTCCGACATACTGTGTCGTACTATTCAGTTTAATTGTTTCACTTTTAAGGAGTTACAGATGCTAACGTCGGAGGCACCAAAGCCACTGACAATCCCACCAAAGGAATTATTAACGCCGGAAGGTGGTTTTAATCCTACACTGTTGATGTTTTTGGGAGCAGTGGGAATTGTTATCATATCTTGCTTTGGTTATTGGGTTTGGGAATGGCAGCATTGGGTATGTTTTAGTTTAAATGTTCTTGCCCTTCACATATCGGGTACAGTAATTCATGATGCGTGTCATCAATCTGCCCACAGTAACCGAATCATCAATACAGTATTAGGGCATTGCAGCGCGTTGATGCTAGTTTTTGCTTTTCCAGTGTTTACGAGAGTACACTTACAGCATCACAGCCATGTCAACGACCATGACGATGACCCAGACCATTATGTTTCAACGGGTGGTCCTTTGTGGTTAATCGGTGTACGCTTTTTATATCACGAAATATTTTTCTTTAAGCGGCGCCTGTGGCGTAATTACGAACTGCTCGAATGGTTCCTAAGCCGCTTATTTGTTGGAGTAATTGTATATATATCAGTTCAGCATCAGTTCTTAGGGTATATCCTAAATTTTTGGTTTATCCCATCATTTGTTGTAGGTGTAACATTAGGGCTATTTTTTGATTACTTGCCGCATCGTCCATTTCAAGAAAAAAGTCGTTGGAAAAATGCGCGCGTTTACGCTAACCCTGTCCTCAACATCTTAATCATGGGACAAAATTATCACTTAGTTCATCACCTGTGGCCTTCAGTACCTTGGTATAGGTACCAACCTACATATTATTTAATGAAGCCTACACTCGATGAAAAAGGTTCTCCTCAATCATTAGGAATATTTCTTAGCAAAAAAGACTTCCTTGGATTTTTGTACGACATTTTCCTAGGAATTCACTTCCATAAAAAAGACAAACTAGAAACCAATCATTAACCACAGCCTTATGTGGTGTCTTGTGGAGCGGGCGTCCTCGCCCGCCCTCAGTATAGAACGGGCAAGGATGCCCATTCCACTCTTATGCCCATTCCACTCTTATGATTAATTTATTTTTTACCTAAATTTCAGTCGAGATACTAATCGCGTTAATAATTTCAATATTGCTATTAAACTCTAGCTTATCGAGTGACTCGGTGAAAAACACAAAACCTTTATACGCAGTTGCATATTTATAAATTTTTGTGAAGAATCCTTCCACTGTAATTATAACCAATGGCTCAGGATGTTTAGAAAGGATATCCAGAAAGTCTTCACATTGCACTCTAACACCTGTACCCCGGTCACTAAATACCTTACCTGTAATCCCATTTTCTCTACCATTTAATTTCATATTTTCTTAAGTATTGTAACGAGTTAACATACCTGCATTCTAGACTTTGAATTTATAAGTAATTGTCTACATATAGACAGAAAACAAAAAAAGTGGTAATTTGCACTGTTTGTATCCTTGCGAGTATTGAATTTTTGCTTACACATCAAATAACAATGCAATACTGCGTAGGTTTTGGATAATTTGTAGGTTGGCTCCACTACGTGAAATCCAACAATTCCTTATAAACGTTGGGCAAAACCTACGCAGTATTGCTGACTTTTCACGTCATGTGGAAAAACTAATGTAGAACTTAACCCCCCAGCCCGCTTCCCTGTGAGGGAATTCCTGAGTACAATTGCTCCCCTCTCCTACAAGGAGAGGAGTTGGGGGAGAGGTTTTAAAAACATTTGAAAAGTCAGAGCAGTATTGGCGGTTGTACAACTGATGAAAATAAGGTAAAAAATGCGGTGGCGCCGACACAAAAAGCTCTGCAGGCTATTGAGTCGCTAACTGTTGGTAGTCCATATTTGCTAGGCAGCAAAGTCACTATTGCTGATTTATACCTAATTGCAATTTTTATTTATCTACAGCAAACTCCGGAATTTGATACTGTTACTACTCAAACTCCTAAACTTAAGAATTGGTGGGATGAAGTTAGCAAGCTGGCTAGCGTTAAAAAAGTTTGCGCGTAATGTAATATACAGATGTGGGTTGGGTTACGCAAAGCCTCTACCCAACCTACAGAACTTTAAGAAGTAATTACAGATGGTTGTGATGGGTGTAGCGATTTGGGAAAACTCCAGTCTGGTCGCAAGTTAGCTGCTTTGCGTAGATAAGTGTGATAAATAGGAGTTGATGCTGGAAGATATGCGTGGATTAGAAAGCGGATGCAGCGCTCTAAACTGCCTTCAACGTGCATTTGCTGTACATCAAGCATTGGTACAGAATCCCAGTAAGGACGAGTTCTGGCAATTGCTGCTGGAAATATTGCATCTAAGTCACGTGTTATAGAAAAAGTAACGCTAATAATATCTGTAGGATGTAAATGGTTACGTTCTTCAAGCTCGTCAAGAAGTTCTGTAACCGCTTCGCTCATTGCTTCAACTGTGTTATATGATACTGTTGTTGCTCCGCGTATAGCCTGCATTCGCCACTCTGACTCCACGAAAATATCCTCCTTAAAATCCATCGGTTATCCCCTATTATTAACATGCTGCCATTCGCAATTATGATTTACACTTAAGCGCGAATGACAAACGATATTTTACGGTCGATATAACCATAGGGGCAAGCCACTGGTAGACATTTCAAATTCTAACCAATCCATGCCGATGGAAATTATACTATTTTTTAGTTGATTATTACCTGTTATACGGTTTAATAATCGCTTTGGCTCTTCAAGGTTAAAGGAGAGAGTTTTTTCTGTGTCTAGTCCTGCAAGTTCGCAAGTCCAACGACGTGCGTCTTCTTCGGTTCCCAAACGATCTACTACACCAAGTTCCACAGCTTGCTGTCCTGTAAAGATGCGACCATCAGCAAAGCTTCTAACGGTTTCTTCTGAAAGATTTCGTGATGAAGCTACAGTTTGAACAAACTGGCTATAGCTAGTATCTATAAGTTCTTGCAAGATATGTTCTTCAGGTTGCGTTAGTTCACGGTCGAAAGATAAAATATCCTTATAGGGCCCAGATTTGATAACTTTGAAGGAAACTCCAACTTTTTCTAGCAACCTTTCTAAGTTATTACCACGTAGTATTACACCAATGCTACCAGTAATAGTACCTGGGTTTGCCATGATATGCTGCGCTCCCATACCAATGTACACACCACCAGAAGCTGAAATATTACCAAAACTTGCAACAATTTTGATTTTTTCGCTTAGTCGTTTTAGCGCGCTGTAAATTTCCTGTGAGTCTCCAACAGTTCCACCAGGACTATCAATACGAAGCAGAAGTGCTGGAAATTTTCTTTCTTCTACTGTTTTGAGAGCTTCTAGCACCCGTTTACGTGTGGCGCCAGCAATAGCACCTGTAATTTCTATACGAGCTATCTGTTTCCTAAATCTAGGCTTAAAAGGCCAAACCATGAGCAGTCAAAAAACCTTGTGTATAAATAATACTCATTAGCTATTAAAAATTAACAACTAACAATATACGATCTTAATTGACTTTTTATTTTTTGTGTAATATTGTTTGCCGACAATACATTTTCAAATTTTAATTTTGCTGTTAAGTCGAAAAGCCTTACCTAAATACAATTCGTTGCACGCCACTTCAAAACGCTACTTACTATACATAACCAGTATAAATTTTTACTTAGTATTTTCTTGATTAAGAATCAAGTCTTAATATTTGGTAGCGGTAATGAACATAAGTATCAAATAAGGCTGCAACAAAGCTGCACGTTAAAGCGATGGTAATCAGTCCGCGTACTGGAGTGCCGCTACCGAAAGTCGCAAGAAACTGTAAAATAAGATCAGCAAACGCACTAGCTATATTTTGCAAACCAGGAATATACCCAATCAGCATAAAACTTGCTAGTAAGGCGCCAACAAAAAGTAGAGGCGCCGTAAAACCAAAGATAATAGTCAGTAGTAGCGAGCGGAGAAAGTTAATCAAGATAGTCATGACGAGCGGCTCCGTGGATTAAATAGAAAGCGTCAAGTACCCAGTCCGTCATTTACTACAATAATTGCAATTGTCCGGAATCAGGGGATAATTTAAAAATCTTAAGTTTTCATTAAAATACATACATACTTTTTCTCAGAATTAAGCTAATTGATTTACGGTGTAAACGAAGTACAAGCTTGGTAGACAAAGCGCTTTGAAGGGTCTGCACCCTCTTGCTTAATTCACAAAGCAACGTTAAGAAATTTAACTTTATGAGAATAGCTTTAACCTAAGTTAATAAAAATCTTTTGATTGCTGGTTCTGACTTCACTACAGAAAAATATGCTTAAATTCGCTAAGATGACGGCAGTTAGTTAAACATACTTAGTAAAAATTGAGTTGGGCATTGAGTGAAACTATATCTAAATCTGGTTTAGGAGCGTGGGGTCAACGATTACTATCGGCGGTTTTCCTTGCTGGACAAGTGATAGTTCATTTGTTGAGGGGAAAAATTCACCGACGTAACACGCTTGAACAAATGGCAGCAGTAGGACCCGACTCGCTGTTTATTGCGCTAGTTACAGCTGTATTCGTAGGTGCAGTATTTACTATTCAAGTGGCACGGGAGTTCATTAACTTTGGTCAGGGCAATATAGTGGGTGGAGTGCTAGCAATAGCTTTGACACGAGAGTTGACGCCTGTGTTAACCGCAGTTATTGTAGCTGGACGAGTCGGTTCGGCATTTGCTGCAGAAATTGGGACTATGCGCGTTACAGAACAAATTGACGCGCTGTTGATTTTAAAAACTGACCCAATTGATTACCTTGTAATTCCTCGTACCATTGCTTGTTTAGTAATGGTACCGATTCTAACACTGCTATCGTTAGTAACAGGGATGTTAGGAGGTTTAATAATCGCAGCTAACGTATACAACTTAGCTGACACAGCATTTTTAGACTCTGCCCGTAGCTTTATTTCGATATGGGATATTATTAGCTCTTTAGTAAAAGCCTGTTTTTTCGGTGCTTTAATTGCCATAATTGGCTGTAACTGGGGACTAACAACAACAGGAGGCGCCAAAGGTGTAGGACAATCAACCACAACAGCAGTTGTAACCGCATTACTGCTAATTTTTGTCTTCAACTTTTTCCTATCTGCAGTAATGTTCCAAGGACAAGGCAGCGCTTTCCTGCAAGGAACCTAGATAATGGGCATATGTAGAGACGCGATATATCGCGTCTGATATATCACGTCTCTACAGGGTTCCAGGAATTTGCCTCTAAGATATAAAATATCTATTAATAAATGCCAGGATTTAAACGATTATGACGACAACAGCCGATAGACTATCTACTGTTGAACTGAAACCGAGTTACAATATCCCTTTGGTTTTGGTAATTGCGGCAATTGGGCTGCTATTTGTACAACCAGTGTTTGCAGGAATTTGTGGAATACTGGGTTTATTTCTAATGGTGCAAGCAGTAACAATACGTTTACAGTTTACAGCCACAGATTTAGATGTTTATCGTGGAGAAAAGTTACTACGTCGCTTTCCTTACCTTGAATGGCTCAACTGGCGTATATTTTGGGATTCTGTTCCGATTTTATTCTATTTTAAAGAAGTTAAAAGCATTCACTTTCTACCAATTATCTTTGACCCCAATACCCTAAAAGCTTGTCTTGAGGAACGTTGCCCCAGAATATAACTCAGAAAATTAGCAGCATTTACGCTCGTAGCTATTTGATAATATATGCCATTATTCAATAACCATTAGCCATTATCTATACATAACATATGACCGGAGAAGAATCTCAAAACCCAGAAGCAAGAGTAGAATATCTTGGGCAAACCGGGAGTAGTAGCTCTATGGAATACAATCCCCAGCACGAGCAACACGAAAATCAAAGTGACAACACTGTTGAACCATTAACACAGCCGAAAGAAGAATTAACAGCACTTCAGAATGAAGTTGTTGCTGTGGGACAATTAAATACTCTGCAGCAAAATGAGGAGACAGAAATTACCGCGCGAATAGCTGAACTAAAACAAACAGAAGCTGCTTTAAAGCGACAAATTGCTGACTTACAATCACAAGTAAGCGATACCCAAATGGCAATGGGAAAAGTTGTGCAAGAAGCTTTATCCCAACTTGAAGCTAAAAAAAGCGCGCTACAACTTTCAATAGAACAACTTGAGCGTCGTCAAGAGCGTATACGTAACGAGATGCGAACCACCTTTGCAGGCGCCTCGCAAGATTTAGCAATTCGAGTTCAAGGGTTTAAAGATTATCTCACAGGCAGCTTACAAGATTTAGCCGCAGCAGCCGAACAACTTCAACTTGTAAAACCCACAAGAAAAGAAAAAGTAGAACCAGAAGAACCAGTACGTCAACCAAAATATAGTGAGCAAACTACGGGCAATACACAATTTGCTCCACAACAATTTCAGGATACCAGCAAACAAATTCGGCGCCTTATCGACCAATATCGTACAAAACCAGACTATTACGGTCCACCTTGGCAACTTCGCCGTACTTTTGAACCTATTCATGCCGAGCGCGTCTCCAACTGGTTTTTTACCCAAGGTGGACGCGGCGCCATTCGGACAATGGGCAGCAGGTTACAAAATATACTAATTTCCTCTGCAGCAATATCAATATTGCACCAGCTATACGGCGAGCGAGTTCGCACAATAGTTTTGACAAGCACCCCAGAACGACTAGGAGAATGGCGACGCGGTTTACAAGATTGTTTGGGTATTGGGCGCCCAGATTTTGGACGTGATGGAGGAGTAGTAATATTTGAGACAGCTGACGTAGTAGCTCAAAGAGCAGATAGACTCGTAAAGGGAAATCAAATGCCCTTTATTATAATTGATGACTCGGAAGATCAAGTAAGCCTTGCACTGCTACAATTTCCTCTATGGTTAGCATTTGCTCCTGACCCGCGCATGATGCGAACTAACTACGACGATGACTTTTAATTAGTGATGAGTAGAAAGTGCTGAGTGCTGAGTTAATTCGCACCCCCTACTCAGCACTCAGCACTCAGCACTTTTAACTTATGAATATGACTTTTTGGTTAAGTTTGTGTGGAATTCTGATTGTTGCTTATTTGTTAGGTTCAGTACCTACAGGTTATACAGCAGCAAAAATCTTAAAAGGAATTGATATTAGAGAAGTTGGTTCAGGTTCAACTGGCGCCACAAATGTACTGAGAACCTTGGGAAAAGGGCCCGGGGCTTTTGTGCTATTAGTAGATTGTTTAAAGGGAGTACTATCAATATTTTTAGTGTATTGGTTTTTTGAATTCGCCAGTAGTCAAAATTTTATTCCCCAAAATATAGCCACATGGGAACCTTGGATAGTGACATTAGCAGGGATGTGCGCTGTACTTGGACACAGCAAATCAATATTCCTGGGTTTTACTGGAGGTAAATCTGTTGCCACAAGTTTAGGAATATTATTAGCGATGAGTTGGCAAGTTGGTTTAGCAACGTTTGGTGTCTTCGCTATTGTTATCGCAATATCGCGTATTGTCTCACTCAGTTCAATTAGCGGCGCCGTTGCAGTATCTATATTAATGGTTTTATTTCACCAACCACTGGCTTATGTATTGTTCGGTGTAGCTGGTGGACTGTATGTAATTATTCGCCATCGCAGCAACATTCAACGTATTTTAGCGGGTACTGAATCAAAGTTAGGGCAAAAGGCAACTATTGAAGCAAGCGAAACACCAACCACGGCAGCTGGCAACGGATGATAAACGGATGTAACGGATGAACTAGTAATAAACAGCGAACTGCTTGACTACATAAGCTATCCGTTACATCTGTTGGAAATTAATTGCAAGTTAAGTTTTCAGTTGAAGTTATATTTGTACTTGAGGAAGCGAGCATCAGGCGCCCATCCGAAGTTTTTACAAGCTGTGTTGCGATTTACAATTGTCAGTAGGTTACAGATTATCTATTTTGACTGTTTGTACATTGTCTGCTAGGTCAAAATTGAAGACGCGCGAGTAAAAGTATATTTCTCCTTCGAGCGCGCGTTTGATGTTTTCTGCACTGCGAAACCCGTGTTGTTCTCCTTCAAAAGCTACATACGCAACGGGTAAACCTTTTTGCTGTAATGCTTCTACCATAATTTCCGCTTGGTTCGGAGGTACAATTTTATCTTCTAAGCCTTGGAAGAAAATTACAGGACAAGCAAGTTTTTCTGTAAAGTGGACGGGAGAACGCTCAATATACAAGTCTTTCCTTTCAGGATAGGCGCCTATTAAACCATCTAAATACCGAGACTCGAATTTATGTGTATCTCGTGCTAATGCTTCTAAGTCGCTTACACCATAATAACTGGCGCCTGCTTTAAAAGTATCGCGGAAAGTCAGCGCGCATAAAGTCGTATACCCTCCCGCACTGCCACCAGCAATAGCTAAACGGTTTCCATCTACTAAACCTTGTTGAACTAAGTATTTAGCACCATTCGCGCAGTCGTCAACATCAACAATACCCCAAGTACCCTCTAAACGCTGACGATACTCGCGACCATACCCAGTACTACCACCGTAGTTCACATCAAGAACTGCTATTCCCCGACTAGTCCAATATTGAATACTTAAACTTAAACTTGTGGAAGTTGCTGCGGTAGGACCTCCATGACTTTTTACTAATAATGGTGGTTTTTCACCTTCGGGTGCAATGTAATCTTGATTTTGCGGTGGGTAAAATATTGCAAATGCAGTTTTCCCGTTCGTTGTTGGAAATTCAATTCCTTCAACTTGTGATAGATAACCAGTATCAACTGTAACTTCACTTGCACGACGTAAAACCGTGCGTTCAAGAGTTGCTAAATCTAGTAAAACAAGTTCTGTAGGTTGAGTAGGGGCACCACCATTAAATAGTACCTTACCAGGCGCCACTTGTAATGAGCTTATTTCTGTATAAGGCAAATCAAAAGTTTCTAGTTTTCCAGAGGTGGTATCAAGACTAGCTAACTTCCAAGTTCCCTGCTCGGTATAACTACAAATAATTCGATTCGGAGACTCAATACCATAAGTACAAGCACCTAAAATCCACTGAGGTTTACCAAATTCTGCCGCAATTGGTGTTAAGTTTTCAATACTGTCACCAACAGTGCGGTATATATTCCACCAACCAGTTCTATCTAAAATAAAGTATAGCGTTCCATCTGAAGACCACTCCGGTTGACATACAGATTCGTTGGCGCCACCTGCAATTTTTTTCGTATTACCTATCGAACCATCGTTTTGCACATCTCCAACCCATAACTCAGCACTATCCCAAGGCATTTTAGGATGGTTCCAAGTCAACCAAGCCAAACGTGAACCGTCTGGACTGAGACGAGGCGATGTATAAAAATCATTACCAAATACTAAAGTTTGTATGTCGCTATTTTCTAGATTAATTGCCACAAGCTTATTTATAGGCTCATGCTCACCTGCGGTGTGGTCTTCACACACGCAAATAATTCGCCTCCTAGTCGCATCTACTATACCATCACCGTAACGCATCGCAATCTCAGGAGTTAAAGCACTAGCATTTTCAGCAGTTTGAGAATAAAGACGTTGGTCGGCAAAGTTGGAGAAATACACCGTCCCATTTGAAACAAAATAGGCGCCTCCCCCATACTCATGAACACGGGTACGAACGTTGAAACCCTCTGGAGTCACATCGCGAATATTACCATCGGGCGCACGTTTAACTATTACATTTCGCCCTTTTTCAGTCGGTCGTAACTCAGTCCAATAAATATCCTCACCATCTAACGCTATTTGTCCTAGTCCAATAGTTGCCCCTGTAATTAAGTCAGTAGTAATGGGTGATTTCCAAGACCCGTATGGCGCTACTTTAGGTGTCATTGCTTTACCGTGCATCCCTAGCTTTTTACCTTTATATTGTAGGTTGAGTGCATAAGTTTATTTTTATGCAATTAATTACAAATTAAGGTAGTTAATTTTCCTTAATTAGTGATTTTGCCTTTATGGTAACTAAAAGTATCATTTATTCAATAATAAATATGCGCCTGGACAAGTAGAGGTAAAACGACGCATTTAATCTCGTAGAACAGGCATAGAAAGCCTGTTCTTTAATCTTACCTTTGTGCCCTTTGTGCCCTTTGTGATTCAATATGCCTTTGCGGTTTTTCCTTTTGATGAACCACAAAGACACAAAGAACACAAAGAAAGAGAAGAAAAGTAACTTTAAGAGACTTATGTGTACACAGCAGCTTATCAAGGGGGGATCAAAAACTTATTCTGCTGCAACCAACGTAGGAATTAATACTTCATCAATGACGTGGATGACACCATTGTCTGCTAGAATATCAGTCTTGAGTACATTGGCATTATTAACTTTTACTTTGCCGTCAGAGGATTCAATTGCCAATATTGAACCTTCAACAGTCGGCGCCTCATTAATTTGAGCTAAGTCATCAGAGCGTACATCTCCAAAGACAGCGTGATATGCAACAATTCTCTTAAGTTTCGGAATATCTTGAAGAAGTTCATCTAAAGTCGATTTTGGCAACTTATCAAACGCATCATCAGTAGGCGCAAATACTGTCAAAGAATCTGATTGTTTAAGAGTATCGAGCAGTCCAGCAGCTTCAGCGACTTTAATCAAAGTCTTAAAATTACCAGCATTTTGTGCAGTTTCTAAAAGGTTTGCCATAAGTTGCTTGTTCTGACGTGATATTACAAGCTACTTATAAAATCTCAACTCTATGTATATCCTCTACCTGGAGTAATGAATCACGAGTGCTAAACTAAAAGTTGTTCTCAAGAACCAGTGATTATGCTCAAGCGTTCAAAGTTCGAGACAACTCAGTCTCAGATTATGCACCGTGCTGAGGATTTGATCCACGCAGCCTCAAATCGTTACCGCATTACGGTTCAGGTAGCTAACCGCGCAAAACGGCGCCGTTATGAAGATTTTGACAATGCCGATGATACGCTTATGAAACCCGTACTGCGCGCGATTATCGAAATGTCAGATGAGCTAACTCAACCGGAAATCATTGGCGAAGTGTAGAAGTTAAATTTAATCCCCCTTATCCCCCTTATTTAAGAGAGCTTTTCTTAGTCCTCCAAATCATTGGGGGTTGGGGGGATCAAATATTGTGTACTAAACAACTAAATTCCAACTATGGAAAAAAATCCTATTCTCTCAATTATTTATTCTTTATACCCCGCGCGTAGAATTTTGTATTTCGCCTTATTTATAACAGTTTTGGTTGCCGTGCTTTGTAGTGCGGAAGTTAGTACACCAATTTTATCTAATCTAAGTTTATTTGGTACTCAGCCAGCAGTAGCCCAACAGCGTGTTGTCATCGGCGATGTTTGGCAAAAAGTTTACCAGCAATTGCCCGATTTACCCAAGGAAAATACTTACAAAGCAAAAGACGGTGGTAAGGTTGCTACTGATAATACTCTAGTCGGGCGCATAATTCAGTACCATGTTTATGCAAAAGGACGGGCGCCTAACTTTCGTTTAGATTGGAAGTTAACTTTGGCTGATTATCTTGATGCTAACGAAGTAATGTACGATTACAGCTATCCAGGAAAAGATAATTTAACAACAAATCCTTTTGATGGCGATAAGGCTGCTGTAAAAAAACTTACCCGTAGTCAGCGTGCAGCTTTAGTACAAGCTCTGACCAATGCGTTTACAGGCAAGTAGTAATATTTTTGGCAAGAATGGAACGTGTAATTAAAACTGGTGCTGGTTGGCGTATTGGTTGGAACCAATCGGCGCCTAAATATAAAGGGTTACTAGGTACTGATAACTGGTCTGTTGAATTGACGGAAGCTGAATTGGATGATTTTTGTCGGTTATTGGCACAGCTTGCTGACACAATGAAACAATTGGCGCCGGAATTGATGGACTCTGAAAAAATTGCTTGCGAAGCTGAAAGCGATTTAGTTTGGATGGAAGTAGAAGGCTATCCTCAATCCTACAGCTTACGCTTCATCATTAGTAATGAACGTTGTGCAGAAGGTTTGTGGGAGGCGCCTGCTGTGCCTGGTTTACTCCAAGCAGCTAGTATGCTTAAGGTTTTTTAATTAAAGATGCTATTTTTCTTCAGACTTGTGCTATTATAGCTAAGTTGAGAAATTTCATTTGACGGGGCGTAGCGCAGCTTGGTAGCGCGCCACTTTGGGGTAGTGGAGGTCTTGGGTTCAAATCCCAACGTTCCGATCTTTATATATAAGTTCCACGCCACTAGGCAGCAACTGTGTGGAGTAATTCGGAGTCAAAACCATAGACATACCATATGCTTACTGGATTGGGCATATGTTATGGTATAAAGGTATTTAATGAAAAAAATTATGAATGCTCCAGTACAAGAAATATTAAATACTTTCGATAATCTTACGGAGTCAGAGCAACGAGAAATAGCTTTAGAAATTTTAAAGCGAGTAACTAATTCAGATTTTCCACCAGTATCAGATGAGGAATTAGTTTTAAACGCCGAAGAGCTTTTTTTAGAATTAGACAAGCAGGAAGCGAATAATGGATAGTCCTGAGCGTGGTGAAATTTGGCTTGTTGATTTGGGATATGCAGCAAAAGTCAGACCTTGCTTGGTTATAAGTATTCCTGCTTTTGAAGAAGATAGGGCATTAGCAACTTTGATACCTCATACAACAAGCCCACGCGGTTCTAGATTTGAAGTCGAAATCAGAGTTAATTTTCTTCGAGCAGGGGTATTTGACGTACAAAACTTGATTACGATTCCTCATGCTAAGTTAATAGGAAAATTAGGAAGTCTTATACCTGAGCACCTTTATTTGACTTTAAGAAGTAGGGAGGTATACTTTGCGACCAAAAGCATTAATATAAAAGGCGCGCTCTCTGGTGAGAACGCGCTTCGGCAAGCTAAGATTTAAATCTTAACCTCTTTTTAAAGTTTGAGTAGGCGCCTACAGTCTTAATAAGAATAAATTTACGGTTGGTACATCAAAGAGAAGAATAAACCGTTGTCTTGGAGTGAGTTACCTTGCCTGGAAATAGAGGTTAAAGGAATACCCCAGTCTAAACGGGTGACAAAACCACCGATTTGCCAACGTAAACCTAGACCAGTGCTGGCGAAAATACTAGTGTCTACTCCTTGACCGCTATTATTCCAGACTTTACCGACATCGACAAATGGCGCCACCTGGATGTTACCAAATCCACCTGGTTGATTCACCACTGGAATTCGCAACTCAAACGAGCTTGTTATACCGTTATCAGCGACAAATTGGTTTTGGCGATAACCACGTATTGTGTCTACACCCCCAATACTGAATTGTTCTAAAGGTAATAGTGAGTCTGGAGTTAGTTGAGTCGCAACTCGTGCGACTCCTATAAAGTTTCTTCCTAGGTTCTGTACCCACTGAAATTGACCAATCCAACTTATAAATCTACCGTCAACACCAGTATCATTCACTGTTGCCCCTAATGCGCCTATTCCTAGACTAAATTGTGAGCGTGCAGCTAATACACGGCTTGGTGTGCGGTTAATCCAATCTTGACTAAATCGCAGTACGGTTACTTTTGAATTTCCGTCTTCTGGGCCTGTTGAAAACGAGAAGGGAATGTCTTTAAGTAAATAAGTTTGACTTTCACGTAAATCTGCTGAGAAACCGAGTGTCAATTCGCTACTCGGAGTATTTACTATGGGTTGACGGTAGCCAAGTGAGAAGGTTTTTGTACGACCGAGAATGTCGAGTGGTGAAAATGGTTCTTCAATAATTTTGCTGTTGCCGTCAGCATAACGAAAGCTTATCGAACCATCACGCGCGTTAATTGGAAAACTGTAACCAAGGTCATAACTATTGGCGCCACCTGTATAACCAACTTGTGCTGTAAATCGGTCGCCAAAACCTAGTAAGTTTTGATAGCTCAATGATGAAGTACCCCGAACTGAACCGACGCTCGGAGAATCACGGTTTTCTACTGTAAACGAAGTTGTTATTGGTCGTGCTTCTCTAAGATTTAGTGCTAAGATGCTCCGTCCTGGTGTAGTTCCAGCTTTGAGTTCTGCTTGTACTGATGTGAATAAGGGGTCAACTTGAAGCAACTGAAGTGCTGTCTCTAAACGACGAAGGTTAATTGGGGCGCCTGCTGCTAAACGAATTCGGTCGCGCACATAATTAGAACGCAATCTTGTAAGTCCCTGAATTTCGATCTTTTCAAGTGTACCTTCCACCACTTGAACACTCACAACTCCACTCGAAATATCTTGCTCCGGTAAAAAGGCGCCCGAAGTAGTATAACCACGCTTGGTGTAGTAGTCTGTAACCGCACTCCTTATTGCTAGCAGTTCTTCAAACCTAGCTTGTTTACCAATGTAAGGTTTAACGATTTCTTCAATATCTGATTCTTTAAAGACAGTGTTACCTAAAACTTGCACGTCTTTAATGGGAAATGTTTCTTGTGTACCTGTCGCAATTGTTGGTGAGGACAGTAAGTGAGAATTTGCTTGCTGATTAGTATTAGCACCTTTAAGCCTATTAATAAGCTGAGTTGATGTGTCTTGTTTAGAGGCAAGCAAGTCAGCATTAGACGATAAAGTTATCCGACGCTTTAACCTACGTATCAGTTCTGCACGACTTGCGTATTCTAAAACTGGCTGCACAAAAGTCTCATCCTGCTTTACCTGAAACGGCGCGTGTAGTAGTGGAGTTTCTGTAATTTTATTAGATACTACTGGCTCCGTGCTTACTGTTTGCGCCTTTGTTTGGGACTGTAAACCCAGATAAGATAAGCATGTGCAGGTGGCTAAAAGATAATAATTTATTGATTTATTAAGTGGTTTCATTGTATATTTTGCATCATAAAGACTTATCCTTAGAATGCCCAATATTCTCAGCTTAATAACATCTCACCGTAGGTTGGGTTCCGCGATCGCGAAACCCAACATAAATATTTGTCGTTTATTGGGTTGGGTTCCTCCAACGCCACTTTGCTCAAGCCCTTCCGGTTCACCAGTTTGTCTACCCTCCGGCATAACCACCCTTCGGGAAAACTACCCTGCGGGAAAGCTTCGCTTACGTTTACGTTAACAACAATGTAAGGCGGTACCCAAACCGATGCCGCCAACTGGTTCACCGGGAAACCTGTCCACGTAAGTGCCTCTCTAACCTACAGTTTTGTAGTAGTGTGAAAGCTTTTAGCAATAAACGGTAAATAATGTTAATTTTCTAGCTTTTTTTACAATTAATCTCTGCCTAACTGGCTTGGAAGCTCATTAACTTCTATTTACAAAAGCATTCATGACTTTAATCAAAACTTAACTTTTCTAAACATCTAGCAATGTAAATACTTTAATAAATCTTTAGATGTATGATTTTTGGTGAAATATCTGTATGATTCGATTCGATAATAGTAATAATTAAATAATTCATAAGTAACGTGAACATTGGCGTTGAATTGAATACTATATAGTAAACATACTGTTGAGGGTATTAAATGGAGCCATTGCAAAAACAGGTCTTGACTTTAAGCCAAAAAGTCGATGCCCTCTACCAGGTTATTCAGCAACTTGAGCATAAAGTCTCTCAAGCTTTATCTACGTGTTATACACAACAAACCCCGGTCAGAGACAAGTTGCACGAGTTCGGCGAAACTGGTAGTTACCAGTTGAAAGGATATGTAATCTCTAATCCAGAATTAGAGCATAAAGATGTTTTAGTTGATGGAATTTATACTGACGTTAGTATTCAAGGGGGAGACAGGGGGTTAACACCTGAGATTCAAATTCAACGATTAACTGCACAACTAACCGCAGCATACAACCGCATTGCTGCTCTAGAAGAACAACTACTACTTAAGCGTATTAGTTATTAAGTTTTGTTACCTGTTAAAGAGTAAAAGATAAGTGATTATTGCTTAATTTGTCTAGTTGCATTTCTATTGCCATCAATAACTGTTCTTGTTGCCAGCTTTTATACAGGTGAGCAGCTATACAAGCAGCACCGGCGCCTACACCTTCCTTAACAAAACCTTGCTCGTATGCACGCAGTTGTGTATAGCGAGAGTTAGTAAAATTGAGTTGGCTTGCAATCAGTGGAACATCACCGACTAAACAAGCTAATTCAATTGTGGCGCCGCTCGTGTCTTCCGCAACCCAGCGAGTAGTACCAACTACGATTTGGTTTGATTGCCACTCTAAAGAATAGAAGTTAGCACACGCACGCAATAATGCATATACAGCAAGCATTTGGGTACCTCCCGCGAGCATTACCCCACAAAAACGACTGGCTGCAATTGCCATTCCTACTACTACTATTTGCATCGGGTCACCAACCGATGCAACCAGTTCGAGTGGGTCATTAGAGTTACTTTTGTTAGATAGTCCCTGTAGAACAATTGCCAATTTTTGGTCGTGGTTGCAAACTGGATGACTACTGTTAACTTTGAACGCAGCATCAATTCCTAAACCTGTTAAAATCGCCAAAGCTGTTGTTGTTCCACCAACAACACACTCACTTAATATTAGATACTTTTGATCTGATTGAGAATTACGTCCTAACCGCTCTCCCCACTTCAAACCCTTTTCAAATAAGTGACGTACTACAGACAGGTTCATTGCATTGCCACTACTTAAACATGATGCTGGTGTACCACCTAAGTCAATCGCACTAATACTTAAGGGAGGCGGCTTGATTAATCCAGCATTAAAAATATGAACGGGTAACTTGAGTTCTTCGACTACTGCACGTGAAATTAGTACAGGCGATGCACCTGCTGTTAGAGGTGGTAAAGGGTACTGAGGCTTGGTTTTAACGCCATGATATAAAAATTCAGCATCAGCACAAGCAGTGTACTTACGGTCTTCTGGCGTTAGACCCGCAGCTGATATTCCTGGTATCAAAGCAGTTTCCGTAAATCCCAACACGCAAACAAATGTTGGCAACCCACGATACTTATTTACCCATGCCTCTCCTTGAGGGATTTGAGTATAGATATTAATCATAGTCTAATAAAACTTGTACCCAATTTGGAGGACGAGGTATAGGATTACCAAGACGGCCTAATAATAGCCATGCTCCAATATGTATTAAAAACAAATACAGAAAATTATTAAAGAGAATAAATATAATGGCACCGACCTGAATATACAATGGGCTGGGATTCGATAGGATTCCTAACCTTAAAAAAATCCAGTCTATTATACCAGTTACTTGGTTAATTATATAAATCCATAGGTCTTCATCGGTTAACAACGATATAAACCAGATTCTAAAGAAAACGCCGATTGTTCCTAGAAGCGCTCCTAAACTAATCGATACAAGCCACGAAACATGACGGTTCCATGTGGCGCCTAATAATACTCCCATAAACGCAAACGGCATCACAAACTGTAAGCTGCGAATCGGGCCCATTAGCACCGATAACAGCAACCCAGATACTACCGCTGCCATCCAAGCCGCGCGTCTGCCTCGACGTAAGTAAACCAGTGCAATTGGAACTGGAAAAAATATCCGCAAAACAGGTGCAAATGCCGGAAAATAAAAGCTAATAAACCAAATTAAACTGCCTGTACTAGCTAAAAAGGCAGTTTCTACCATTCGTAATGGTGCATCTACTTTTATCTCAGGAGATGCGAAGATTTCTTTTTTTTCAGACCATTTTTTTTCGGAAGTCATGATTTTTGAGAAGGGGGAAATTTAGAAAGGGGACTAGAGGATTAAACTATCATCCTTTCTAATGCTGACAAATCAGGAATGCAAATAGTGTCTTGGTCGCGCTTGATTAGTCCTTTTTTTTCTAACCTTGTTAAGACCCGCGTTACAGTTTCGCGCGCTAATCCACTTAAACTGCTTAATTCCCGATGTGGCAAATTAGGTATCCCTGTACCAGAAACTCCTTTAATTCCTTGTCCCTCAGCCAAAAATATTAATGTATCAGCCACCCGAGACTGGCTGTCTGACTCGCGCAACCGTAGGCGCCGATTGACTTGTCGTAATCTTCGTGCCATTAATTGAGCTAACCGAACGCCCGCCATTGGCTCGGCTTGAAGTAACTTAACAAAATCTTGGGCGGGCATACTACCAATCATCGTACTAGTTAAAGTTATTACATCGGTTGAACGCGGAACTTCATCAAGCGCCGCCATCTCGCCAAATAATTCACCTTTGCCAAGAATATTAAGAGTTACTTCTTTACCTTCAAGATTGTAGGTACGAATTTTTACCCATCCTTCGATAATAAAATATACTGAACCCCCCCAGTCATTTTCGAGTAAAATCACTTGATTTGCTGGGTGAGTACGGGTAACAAGGTGGGTAGATGCCAATTCGATTGCGGTTTCTGGCAGCCCTTGAAAAAAAGGAGCTGACATAATTATCGTAGGATTGGCAGGGGAAAGCAAGCTATATCGATCTTCCATTACATCATTTTTACTAAAGCTGCAACCTAATTAAACTTAAAACATTAAACTTAAGCCTACGCTATCAAAGCATAACTGCTTTCAAGGATAAAGCGAAAGAATATAACGCGCGAACTACATAGGGAGTCGCTTTTTCAATACAGATTTTATCTAAGGGTATAAAAAAGATGAAGCATTGACTCTAATTAGCTCTATATCTAGTGTAGTTCCTTTTAGGCAAGGACTATCGTGCAAATATTATTACTAAACTACCTATAATAACAACACTAATAATACTCAAAGTCTATGGTTTTTGCACGCTCGTGCCCTAAGCCTATGCGGGGATCGGCATTGGTTTTTTTATCCGGTATATTTTAATTAAGCTCGACCTAGCTACGTTATAAGGATTTTGTTTCTAAATTTTGGCGGTAAGAGCGGAAAGTTTGTAAATAATGCTGTACCCTAGTAGCGATTAGTAAGCAAAAGTCGATAAATAGTGTAAAGGAGGATTTCGCAGCACCATCTCAATATCATCGAAATATATCGAACAACACGAAACAACCAGGCATCTTTAACTGCTGTCTGTTTATTCTATATTTAATGCTTTATACGGCGCCCGCCTTCGTCCAGTTCTAGCTTAGGTAAATCACTGTGACTTCCCGCTCAACTGAAATTCAAACGCTGATCGCAGATATTGATAACTTGCTCGCCGATAATAAAGGTAAGCGCTTGGTAAGAGTCCTTGCTAATCAAGGACAGCCAAGACAAGTCTTAGAGCGAGTTCGCGACTTTTTAGCCTTAATAGATACAGAATCCCAAACCACTGAAGCGCAGCCATCTCAAGCCGCGCTACTATCTCCACTAGTCGCTAGATATATTGGTAGCGATGACTTACAACATAATGAGACTCAATCTCAAAATCAAAGTTTTAATTCCTCGCAGTTACCAGATCAAGAATTAAGAGCCTTAATTGAGCCGTTGCGAGTCGAAATTGAAACTCTTTTACAAGAGCGAAAAAATATAGTTGAAGAAATTCGCCAGCTTGAACTTTCTCGGATGCATAATTACTCCTTAGCTTCCCAAATGGCGAACCAGGAGCAAATGATTGCAGAATTTCTACAGGTGTTAGCAAATCGCGTTTCGACTGCACCACAATTATCTTCTCCTGTGCAACCGTCAACACCAGAACAAATGTATGATAAATTGCCAACTGCTCCACCATTGATCAAAATTAGTGAAGACACCTCAACTGCGGTTCCCCCCAAAGAAGACCAATCTTCTGAACTAGTAGAACGTATTTCAAGGTCTTATAATAAGTTAGACCAAAAAATAGTCGAGCTTGATGGAAATATAAATCTTTCGTTCGAGACTCTGGAGCGTAATCTTAATAACTATCGCGACTCTTTGTCTCAAACCCTTGTGAGTATGCAACAGAACGGTATACAGGGTGAGCAGTTGCTCCAAAATTGGATTGAAAACTTAATGCAGCAATTGCAGTCTGTTAATATTTTTATTTCAGAGCTTGCTTCTAAGTCACAGTCAGTACCTTTAAATCAAAGAGCGTCGCTACCAGATATTGACTTGCGCTTAGTCGAAGATGCTAACGTTACTCCTGATTTAGATGCTTTACTTTTGGAACTAAATCCAGATAATAATAGCCCTGATACGTCAAACCTGAACACGTCAAACTTAACCCAACGTCCGTCACAGAATACTACTAAAACTAGTACATCAACAGGCAAACAGGTTTTTCACCCTGAGCAATCTCAAACCTCGGAAGTTGATTTACTCTATGCTAGCTTATTCGGCGCCGATGATGTAATAATCTTAAATCAAGTTACTGAGACTTTTTCTAACCCAATTAGCGTTAGCCAAGATTTATTAACACAAGAGGCACCTAACAGTACCACTGAAGAAGTTTCCATTAACACATTTGACTCACTTGATACAAATCTCGATGTCGTATTAGATTCAAATTCTTTGCCTCCTGATGACACAAGACAAACTGAAAGTGTTATTTCTACTATTTCTATAGAAAGTTCTTTACAGTCACCGACTTCTATAGACTCTGTAAATTCTGTAGATATCAACACATTTATTGAACCAGAAGCAGTAGTACCACCAATAATAGTATTAAATCAAACTTATCAGGAAACTAATTATGCGGAACCTTTAGAAGAGCAATTGATTCAATCTATAGATATTACACCAACATCTATTACAGCGGCGCCTGAGTTGGTAGAAACTGAAGAAGCCTCAGAACTGATAAATATACCTGAGACACCTGAACAAACAACATTTGTACCAGACCCTTGGCTTGATAGTACAGACGCAGGACTGCTTGATTTACACGACTTTCAATCTCCACATGAAATTACAACTACATCGAATGCGTGGGAAGCATTTGTTCGGATAAATAATTTGAGGGAGCATGAGGAGCCAAGCGCTGTTGATAATATTGCCTTATTGACAGATTTAGTTTTTGAAGATGCACTTTCTTCAAGTGCTGATACACATAATAAACAAACTCCGCAGGAAAATAAGTTTATTACTGCTTCACCGAAAGAAATGCTACTAACCCAAGCTAACGCTCTTGTTGATGAAGCAATGCCTCCAAATATTTTGCTTGATGAAGATCAAATACAGCGGTTAGATCAGGATTTAAAAAACTTTGATAGCGAGCAACACGTTAATGATGTAAGTTCTCCTCAACAAAGAACTACCCAACCTCTTCAAACCCCTACACCTGATCCTGAACCATCTATATCACCGCAGATCAGCGTTGATAACGAAGTTGCACTAATCACTGTTGATAATTATCAGGATATTACTGACACAGTAGACTTAGCATGGTATCTAGGTATAGACTTGGGAACAACTGGAATTTCAGCCGCTTTACTAAATCGTTCAACTGCCGAAGTTTATCCTCTTTATTGGTCTACGGACGACCCCTATGCAAACGGCGCCAAACATTCGTTTCGTTTGCCTGCAGAAGTTTACTTACCTGCCACTGCTGGTTTGCCAATAGGAAGTGAGCTTACAAACGCTGATGGTACACCAATTGCACAAAATCTCTTTTCTGCTGAACTCAAGCCATATTTACAGGTAGCTCTTCCTTATCGAAGCGAAAAAACTCAACTTATTTCGGAAGAAAATAAACAGGACTCAGCAGAGGAACAATATAAAGGAAAAACTTCTCATAAATGGGAACCTGTATTGCAATTAAATGAAGTTGCAACTGTGCCTTTAGTATGGATGGTACGCTCGCTGTCAAAGTTACTCTTAACTCTCAAATCTGACCGCAATAGTACTACTCTGGGTCTGACGGCCACAGCTATGGGCATTAGCCAAGACAGTTTCCGTCGTATTATCGATAATATTGCTGGTGTTGTTTGTTCTTGTCCGTCAAACTGGTCGGAGCAATATCGTTTTAATATTCGTGAAGCTTTGCTTCTTTCTAAATTAATATCTCATCCACAGCAAGTATTTTTTGTTGAGGAGGCAATTGCTAGTTTATTGAGCGAACTCGACGGCGCCAATGGTGAGGAAGTTAAGCTCAATACTCGCAATGGTTTTCGCAGAGCAAAAAGCAATGACCATTCTCTACAAGGTAATACGCTGATTATAAATATTGGCGCCAGTGCTACCGAAATGGCGTTAGTTGAGTTGCCCGAAAACTTGTTGGAGTTATCTCACAATGACTTTATGCTCCACAGTTTTGCATACGGTGGTAAAGGTATTGAAATAGACATTGTTTGTCAATTGCTACTGCCCCAAAAATGGCGGCAAGATAGCTCACTTGGGCTTCCTGAGTCAGTAAGTACTAATCCGTTGCACTGGCAGCCAAGTATTCAAGGTTTAGAAACAACACGCTTATCTAGTTTGAAATGGGAAGAGTTAACTTTACCCCGACCAGGTGAACCTGATATAGTCGAACGCATTCGTTTATTACAGCGACTTGAAAGCTCACGTTTAGGACAAGCGCTTTTAGATGCTGCAACCGCAATGAAATTAATTCTACAGCATCAAGAATCATTCTCGTTTGAACTAGCAGATCAGCGTTGGGTTTTGCAACGTCGTGATTTAGAAGGTCAAGTATTTGTACCATTTGTGCGTCGTCTCAACCGTGAACTAAATCGTTTATTAGTAGCACGTGGCATTCCTACCGAAGCTATTAACCAAGCAATTTTGACAGGTGGGGTTGCAACACTTGGCGCCGTTAGTAGATGGTTACGCCAAAAACTTCCAAATGCCAGAATTATTCAAGATTTATATCTTGGCGAAAATGGCGCCCCAACATGTAGTCGCGTAGCTTATGGGTTAAGCTTACTACCACTTCATCCTCAAGTATTAGAAGTATCGAGACAGCAATATACCGATTATTTCTTGTTTACAGAATTATTGCGTGTCTTGCCAGAACATGCTTTATCGTTTGGCGAGGTAATTGCATTATTTGAGGAACGCGGTATTAATACTCGTAACTGTCAACAACGACTGCTTGCATTTTTAGAAGGTGAGCTTCCCGCAGGTTTAATACCTAGTAATACCGAATCAATGTGGTTAACTCAAGCTTCTGTAGAAAATCATGATTACAAAGTGGTCGTGTCTTCTGAGCTATTTGAAAAGCAAGGTAGTCTAACGTACCGTCCGAATATAGGGCAAATCCAGCACCTACGTCGTTTCCTTGATACTGTGAAAGCTAGCACTCAACAGTCATTAGAGGAACCCTATACTGTTAATTTTGCTGTCGGTGTTCCTTTGTAGGGGCACAATGGAAAAGGGCAAGGGGCGCCGCTCGCTCCCTCTTGTCCTTATACTATTTATAGGTATTTTACACATATATTTATTTTTCTTTATAATAACTTTACAAAAAACAATACTTAAAGTTTACTTTTCTATCGCTTTATTGAAAGATTGGATAAAATTTTCACTTTTAGGTGTTCAGTAGTAAATCTAGTTGACTATGATTAAGTCAGATATAAACCTACGTGAGAACCGAATTGAAAACTGTGTCTGCATATATTCCTGATACACCGAGTCGTGCTACTCGTGAGTTAGTACTGAGTAATCAGCATTTGAACGAGTATTTGCAACAGCCAATACACCCCTCTGTTACAAGTACTTTCAAAAGACTAATTGACATTATCGGCGCCATTGTTGGTCTTGTAATAACGGCTTTCGTGGCAATACCTGTCGCAATAGCAAACCTGTCATACGACCGAGGACCAATATTTTACAGCCAAACTCGCTGTGGATTATACGGACAGACTTTTAAAATTTGGAAGTTTCGATCAATGGTTGTAAATGCTGATAAACTTAAGCATTTAGTCAAAAACGAAGCTCAAGGGCATATATTTAAATGTGCCAATGACCCTCGTATTACTCCAATTGGTCGGTTATTACGCCGTTCAAGTTTAGATGAACTTCCACAATTTTGGAACGTTTTAAAGGGAGAGATGAGTTTGGTGGGTACTCGTCCACCAACTGTAGATGAAGTCGAAAACTATCAATTACATCATTGGGCACGCTTGCAAGTCAAGCCAGGGATGACCGGAGAATGGCAGGCAAACGGTCGTTCTAGCATTAAAGATTTTGAGCAAATAGTTCAAATGGATATTGATTACCAGAACAAATGGTCGCCAATATACGATTTGAAGCTAATTGTCAAAACCATTTTAGTAGTAATAAAAGCCAGAGGGGCATATTAGAGATTTTAGATTTTAGATTTTAGATTAAATAACTTCTTTACGAGGTTTCAATCCAAAATCCCCAATCCATTCATTGTCGCAGACAAATCCAAAATTCAGTTAAAGCATCACCCTTTAACTCCGCTGCCAGCATCTGTAGGCACAATATATCGTTGTAAGAATAAAAATAATATCATCACGGGGGCAATCGAAATTACGGAACCTGCAGCTACTAGGCGCCAGTCGAGTGAAAACGTTCCTGCTAATTTTGCTACTCCAAGCGGTAATGTATATAAACTCTCGTCTTGAATAACAATCAGAGGCCACAGAAAATCACTCCAAGCTCCAATAAATACAAAAATTGCCAGGGTAACAAGTGCCGGACGGATTGCTGGCAGCATAATATTCCACCACAAGCCTAATTCTGAACATCCATCCATTCGCGCGGCTTCTTCGAGTTCTTTAGGAACACCTAAAAAAGCTTGTCTTAGTAAAAATATACCGAACGCGGAAGCTAGACTAGGAAAAATCATTCCCAAATAAGTATTTCGCAGGCCAATCTGCACTGTCAAAATATATAAGGGAATCATGACAATTTGGAAAGGAATCATGATTGTGGTGACTATGGCAGTAAATATCCAATCACGTCCCGGAAACGATAATCTTGCTAATGGATAAGCCGCTAAAGCACAAAATATTAAATTCAACCCAACAGTCAGCAGTGCCACTATAGTACTATTGAACAAGTACTGTCCAAATGGGTTAGTTTGCCAAACAGTGATAAAGTTATCAAAAGTGGGTTGAGCGGGTAGTAACTGCGGTGGTGACTGGAATATATTCTCTGTTTGCGATTTAAAAGCGGTTCCAATTAGCCATAGCAATGGGAAGAGTGTTATGAGCGCGCAGGCACTTAGCACTCCATACATCAATACAGTTTTTACTCTTGAGTTTCGTAATAGCATTTTAGGTTTTAGATTATCGTGGGGGCGGGTTTAGAAGATATGCACAAAGCTTGTAGGATATTTGTTAACCCGCCCTTACTATCGTGGGGGCGGGTTTAGGAGATATGCACAAAGCTTGTAGGATATCTGTTAACCCGCCCTTACTATCGTGGGGGCGGGTTTAGAAGATATGCACAAAGCTTGTAGGATATTTGTTAACCCGCCCTTACTAGTTTGTTTTCAGTACAGATATTTTGTAATGGTTTATCCCAGGTTTCAATAGGTATTTGTGGCAAATAAGCAAATTCAAATACTATTCCAATAGTTGGTATAGATTCCCACTGAGGTTGACTCAGCATTCGGTCATAATAACCGCCGCCGTACCCTAAACGATATCCTCTATAGTCGCAAGCAACACACGGTACTAATATTAAATCAACTTCGTTTGGTTCAATTGTACGAGCATTGCTGTCAGGTTCGCTAATACCATAGGCGCCTGTTTTGAGCAAGTCTCCAGGTTTCCAAATATGCCAAGACATAGTTTTGCCTTTACAGCGAGGAAAACCCCAATGATAATTACAGTCGAAATACAAAGGACTCAAATCAGGCTCGGTACGGAAGCTAAAATAGGCAAGGATTGTTTTGGCAGGCGCCAATATATCTGAGTTTACAAGAAGCGTGCAAATGCTATTGCTTTTTTCTTGCCACTCGGTTAAGGGAAGTGCGGTGCGTGCTTGGAGTAGCTCTCGGCGAAGTTGTACTTTATCCAAGTTATGATTGTGCAACATTTTAACTTTATAGTATTTTGTGCGAAGGTATTAATAATTACAATAGAGTTTATGAAAAAAATAGGCAAAAACTTGAAAACTTTCATTCGTAGAAGTTTTAAGTACTTTAGTGTGCTATCACGGGGGTATGTATTTCAGTATGCAAATATTCAAGACACTATAGGCGCCAGTAATTACCGTCACGAATGGAGTCAGGTTACAACTATAATTAAGAAACGCGACGGTTTTGCTAATATCAATGAAAATCGGCTGTATAATATGCGGCTAGCTGCCAGCAAAATTGATTGTTTGAGCTTGAATCCTCGGCAAATATTTGGTTTTGCGAATACTATTGGACACCCAACTGTAAAGAACGGTTTTCGTGAAGGTCCTACTTTAGTTCGCGGACAATTACACTCAGAAAGCGGTGGTGGATTATGTCAAATCTCTACTACTGTATTTCAAGCTTTGCTAATGGCTGGTTTGGAAATATTGGAACGTCACAACCACAGTCGCGATATTCATGCCGAGAATCGCTTTTTCACTTTAGGGCAAGATGCTGCGGTAGCTGACGGTTATAAAGATTTAATCGTTAGAAATCAAACTCAAGTACCAATAATTATACGCTTGGAAGTGTCAGCTAAAGATTCTTTTGTCAAAGCGAGTGTTTGGGGTATCGAACCACGTCCCTTTCAAGTTAAAGTGGAATCCCAGATTTTAGAAAAGTTGGCGCCATCTGTAGCTTCGGGGATGCCAGGTTGGAAAGTACAAACAATTCGTAATTTACGCGCGAATGATACTGCAAACTGGGAAACTGACTATAGCCACGTTGATATCTACGAACCCTATGTCCAGCATTATAGTCTCACACCAAACCTTACATGAATTTCTCGACTCTGTACTGGCGCCTTACAATTTATTACCTGAAGTCAAGAATGCGCTAATTAATCATCTTGTTGAAGCAAACCTCTGGGGAGTAGATTCTCACGGGTTACAGCAAATTATAGGCTATATCAAAAGTCTTCGCAGTGGACGCATTAACCCAACTCCTCAACCTAAAGTACTCACAACAGAGGGTAAATGTATTATTCGTATCGACGGTGATCTTGGGCCTGGGCAATTTGTTGCCCAGACGGCAATGCAATCAGCAATTGAAACAGCGCGTAATCTGGGAATTGGCGCCGTTGGTGTTACAAATAGTAATCACATGGGGATGGCAGGTTACTATACTCAGATGGCAGCAATGCAAGGTATGGTTGCTTTTGCTACTAGTGATACTAATGCTGTTGACTTGGCGCCATACGGTGGACGAGTAGCGCGCGTAGGTAATAATCCCATGTCTTGGGGAATTCCCACAGGTACAGACCAACCAATAATTTTGGATATGGCAACAGGGGCAGTGAGTGGTGGCAAAATTAAACACTTTGCTTACCAAGGTTTACCGATACCATTAGGCTGGGGATTAAATGCTGCGGGGGAGGTAGATGCAGACCCCAAACAAATATCAGTTAATCTCCCTGCATCTTATAAAGGGTCAGGAATGGCATTTGTAATGGATTTATTATGCGGTCCAATGTTGGGAACGGCAGCAGCAATGTTCAAAAATAAGAGTATTCATGATGCTGCAAATGGAACGGGACATTTATTTATAGTATTTGATGTCGCAGTTTGGACAGATAAAAGCGAATTTGAGGAAAACGTTAGAAAGGCAATTGCCGAATTGAAAGAAACACCACGTTTAGACCCTGAACATGAAATTTACTATCCAGGAGAATTAGAACATAAAACGCGCTTGAAGCGTTTGAGCGAAGGTATTCCTATTCCTACAGCTTTGAGAGATGATTTAGCTAGCTTTTTTCAGATTCCCGACTTCTTAAAGAAGTCGGGAATCTAAATAAATAAATTAGTCGTCAAGTAGCAATTTTTGGATGCCAGTGCTATCAAGTACGTTATAATCATCTAAAAATAGCTGATAAGCTGATTCTTCAATCTGCATCTTGATATATTCTATTTTAGGTAGTGTTCCTCCTCGTAAACCTGCATATTCTAAATAACTAGAAAATTCCCATTCTCCAGGTTGCTGCACTAGTCCTGCTTTTACAGGATTTAGATGAATATAGCGTGAGAGGTTGATTAGATAATCAGTTTGTGCAACATGAATACTTTTAAACCGCCCTTGAAATAATACTCCAGAACGGTTAAATCGTTTATTAATCGCCTTTGTGTAAGAGAGTGAGAGAGATTTCATTGCATCAGACAAGGTTTCATCTCTTAAGTAAACTAAGAAATGATAGTGATTGGGCATTAAACAGTAAGCAACGATATCTACCGCATTGGTGATCAGATGTTCCTTCATTAACCGGAGAAAATAAACATAGTTCTCACGCTCAAAGAAAATCTTTTGGCGGTTGTTCCCCCGATTGTATATATGATAAAAGTTCTCAGTTTGCAAAGGAATTCGTCTTTGTGGCATAGGCACTCCTACTCCCTTCCCACTCAAAGAATACTGATTTGGAATTAACCACAAAGGACACAAAGGGCACAAAGGAAGAAGGAAGATAGGTAATCTTATGCCGGGAAGGGAGTATGAGCTTTACCTTTAGTATTCCCTTTTAAGAGTCAAATATTTCATTTCAGATTACCGACTTCTTTAAGAAGTCGTGAATCTATTGTATCGGGAATGATCATCTTCTTTGTAACCGCGCGACTAACAAATCCACCTCTGGCAACTTCAACTGCTTTATAACAATGGCAAATACACCCAAACAAATTAATCCAGATAAACTTAATTCTAACAATTGTAATAAAAAGCCCTCGGTTTCCCATAGTTTCTGAAAAAACCATAGCGTACTCCAACAAGCTAACCCAGCTACAAAACTACTACCAGTTATACTCAAAATTGGTGTACACCATGATTGCCAATGTAAACCATTAAGTTGGCGATTTAATCTAAAAACTAGCATACATATAGCGCTGATATTTACCCCGCAGGAAGCTAATACTAAACCCGGCGCGCCCAAAGCTTTGACTAAGAAATAATCTAATATAATATTTAATATAATATTCAACGCACTAATTTTGAACGGCGCCTGTCCATCACCTAAAGCATAAGCAACCCGAACTAAAACATCTCTAGTGACGGCAAAAAAGTTACCAATTCCATAGGCTATTAGTACAGAAGCAACTAGTTCTGATGCTTGTTTATCAAAAGCTTGCCGTTCGTAAACTACGCGCACAATGGGCATAGCTAACGTTATCATCAGTGCGCTTAAAGGCAGCATTGTTAAAGCTGTTAGAATTAGACTTTGGCGAATTCTAGCTTTTAAATCTTGCCAATTAGATGGCGCCGCAAGTCGAGAAAATTCTGGCAACAGTGGCACTAAAATCATACTAGTGAGAATGCCGCGCGGAGTTTGTGCTAAAAGTCCGGCATAACTTAAAGCTGCTGCTGCTTGGGGTATATAAGAAGCGAAAAATAAATCTGTATATATATTGATATGAGATATGCCCGAAGTTAAAGTTGCAGGCACCATTAATTTGATGATATCAGTAACACCTGGTAGGCGCCAGTCAAAACGTAAACGCAAACTCCCCATTCCGGCGCGCCATTGAGCGATGATTTGTACTAACCACTGTAAAATTGCACCTGCTAACGTTGCTCCTGCTAAAACTAATCCACCTAATAAAGCATATTCAGGTAATGTAATTTTGCTACCTAAGTACAGCGCTAATATTCCCAAGCCAACAACTACTGTCAAACTCGAAAATAAAGGGCTAATAGAGGGTAGCCAATATTGTTCTGAGGCATTTAACGTGCCAAATCCAATACCAATTAACCCAGCAAATACTGCAATAGGCGCCATTACCTGTAACTGTTGGATAGCAATTTCTCTAAGTTGGGGAGTTAAACCAGGTGCTACTAAATCAATACAATTGCTAGCAAATATTATTAAAGCAATGGTAATAAATAATAGAACTCCCCCCACAAGAGTAGTAATTGTTTCTACTAAAGGCGCCACTTCCGTTTTTGCACGCTTGGTTAAAACACTGACGATAGCACTATGAAAAGAACCGTTGATGCCACCTAGCAGCACTAACAAAAAGCCAGGAATCACATAAGCGTAATTGTAAGCATCAGCGGCGCCTTCTACACCAAACGCAGCAGCAATTACACCCGAACGGACTAAACCAAATATTTTGCTGATTAACGTAGCAACAGCGACAATAGCAGCAATACTAGTTAGAGAACGGGAGGATTTCATTAATTTTTGATTTTCCAGCGTTGCAAAGAAGTTTTTAGAATAGCCTCAATCAAATCGCCATAGGATAAACCGCTATACTTAGCAATCATTGCCAAGGAACGTTCTGGATGTAAGGTAGCATCGGCATTAATATCTAAAAGATATGCTCGACCATCATTAGCGATACGAAAATCAAAGGTAGCATAGTCAATATCTCCCAAAAACTCCATTAAATTTACCGCGACGTTGTGTAAAGTATGTAGCTCAGATTTAGTTAAGTCAACACCAATTTTTTGAAACCTTCCTTGACGTTTAGCATCTAAATCTAAAATTTCTTCCTGTAGCGACTCACCCTGATTGACTGTTTCTACCGCACTAACAAAAATTGGCTTACCATTACCTACAACACCTACAGTTATCTCACGACCAGCGATAAATTCTTCACACAGCACAGCACAACCAAACTGTTGACTCACTGCGTTAACGTATGCACGCAATACATCTAAACCTTGACTAGAGTCAAACCGACGTAACCCCAACGAATAACCTTCACAAACTGGTTTAAGAATAGATGACCAAGGGGGCAAAGATGTGATATTAATTGCATTATCATATCGGCGCCACTGAGGGGTTAAAATTGAGAGCCACTGTAAAACAGGTTTAAGAAAATCCTTATTTAGCGTCAAACTTTTAGCGGTTGCATCACCTCCTGTGTAGGGTAAATTTAGCTGTTCGAGAATTGCAGGTGCAATAGCTGTTCGATTACGGGAAAGTGTACGCACCGAAAGATTCCATACAAAATCAGGTAATTTAGAATGGCGCCATCTTTCCAATAAGGCATCAACTGTACCAATTAAATCAACTTCATAGCCCAAAATTTCAAGATGACTTGCAACTGCCGTCACTTCTTCTGGTTCTCGCCAGTGATAGTGAGTTTCTTCTTTAACATTGGGCATTGACATAATATCAGTCTTATGCTCAAAAAGTAATCCAATCCGCTGCATATTAAAATTAACTAGTAATTACTGTCATTGTTTTATGACTTCTATGATTAACTCTTCACTCAGCACTCAGCACTCAGCACTCAGCACTCATTACTCCTTCAAGCCAATTCGTTTTCTCATTAATTTCTACCAGCATAACCCCTGATTTATCTAGTCCACGTCGTACTTGATGCCATCTTGCTACTAACTGTGTAGGTTGTCCTGGTATGGTGCCAACTAGTTCGAGTTTACCTTGCTCGTGAGTAAGTATATAACGAAAGCGTTTAACAGAACCATTACATCGCTGACGTACAGCTTCTACTAACGTCATTCCCTCAACGATGGGCATTTGAAAATGGTTGGTATGTATTACTGGCCGGGGATGAAAAAGGTATTGAGGAATTACACCTAATCGATGTAAGCGTTTGAATAATTCTGTTAAAGTATCTACGTCGTTATTAATACCCTTCATTAAAGCTATCTGAGAAGTCAACAAGCAACCAGAAGCGCGTAAGTTATGAATAGCTGCTTCCGAGAAGAGTGTAATTTCGCGCGGATGGTCGAAATGGCACTGAAAAATGATTTGAAAGCGTGCTTGATAGCTGCTGAGAACTTCAAGTAGTTGTGAATCTGTCGTAAAACGGCTTGGTAAAAATGCTGGTAACTTAGAGCTAATGCGTATTTGAGTTATATGAGGAATTGCGGCTAAAGCTGCAAATATATTAGCTAAACGATTAGTGCTGCATATCATCGGGTCGCCACCAGACAACAAAACGTTGTCAATTTCTGGATGTTGCTTAATATATTCGATTCCAGCTTGCAAATCTTCGATAGTTTCTTTAGTGATAATATCTCGACTCATCAATCGGCGCCGAAAACAGTAACGACAGTGACCTGCACAAGCCTGAGTAACTATTAAGACAGCTGTTTGCTCGTACTTATGCTGTAAACCTTGAATTATTGTAGAAAACTCTTCACCACTTGTATCATATGAACCATTATCATCAATTTCGTTTTCTGAAGGTAGTAATAACAAACGCAATGGGTCATTAGGATTTTGCCAGTCTATTAAGTCACTGTAACCAACTGGCACCATCAATGGAAATTGCTGACGGGCGTTTATAACTTGTTCGCGTTCTGCCTGTGAAAGCGGAAGCAAGTTTTCTGCTTCATGAGATAACGATAAACTTTGTAGTAACTGTGTTTTCCAATCTCCTCGCTCTAAATCTGTCTTAGATATCAGCGTTTTTTTTGAGTCTTGCATTTTTTTAGAAAATATCAGCAATTTTTATCTTATGCTTTGCGTGTTCGCAGATCCCCGCCAAGAGCAGGAGAAGTTGGGAATCTTAGAGTCGCTATCATAGTTGTTGGATAACGACCTAATTACAACCCCTACCATGACTGCTACTGTAAATCCGTCTAAGCGCCAAAACGCTTGGGCAAGTGTCATCTCTCAACCTGCAAAGGAATTTCCTCATACTCCGCTACCTACTATTTCCGGAAAAATTCCGTCGGGATTGCGTGGTTCTCTTTACCGCAATGGTCCCGGTCGATTAGAACGTGGTGGTGTTCGGATGGGACACTGGTTTGATGGAGACGGCGCCATTTTAGCTGTTCACTTTAATGACTCAGGCGCCAGTGCAATTTATCGCTACGTTCAAACTGCTGGTTATAAAGAAGAGTCTGCTGCCAATAAATTAATATATGGTAACTATGGAATGGTGGCGCCTGGTTCCATTTGGGATAAATTATTTAAAGGCGTGAAAAATGCTGCTAATACTTCTGTTCTAGCGTTGCCTGATAAATTATTGGCTTTGTGGGAAGGTGGTAAACCTCATGCTTTGAACTTAAAGACGCTAGATACATATAGCGAAGATGATTTAGGCGGCTTAGATAATAACTTACCTTACTCTGCTCACTACAAACGCGCGGCTGACACAGGTGAAATTTATAACTTTGGTGTTACTCCTAGTTTAAATTCAACGTTACATATATATAAAAGTACTGCTAGCGGTAGAATTGTTCAAAAAGCCGCACATAATATTGATGGTGTACCGATAGTGCATGATTTTGTATTAGCAGGACAGTACTTAGTATTTTTTATATCTCCTGTACGGGTAAATTTATTAGCTGCACTAACTGGTTCAAAATGCTTTAGCGATGCATTAGAATGGCTACCAAGTAAAGGCACTCAAATTATAGTTGTTGACCGTCAAACGCTCAAGATAGTAAGTCGTGGTGAAACTGAACCTTGGTATCAGTGGCATTTTTCTAATGGTTATGTTGATGCGAACGGTGCCATAATTGTTGATATTGCCCGCTATGATGACTTCCAAACAAATCAATATTTAAAAGAAGTTGCAACGGGTGAAACACATACACCAGCTAAAAGTCACTTATCGCGCGTTTCTCTTAATCCTCAAACTGGCAAAGTCAATAAAATTGAGAAAATTTTAGACTGTCAGTGCGAATTTCCAAACGTTCCACCCGAATATGTTGGTAAGGATTCGCGTTACACATATTTATCAACATTTCGTCCAGGAACTGATATTAGTAAAGAGATATTAAACGCAATCGCGCGTTACGACCATCATACTGAAACTTTCACAATCGCTGATGTCGGAGAAAATCGCTACCCTTCCGAACCTATTTATGTCAAAGACCTTGAAAATGCATCACAAGAATGGGTAATTACCGTTGTTTATGATGGTAAAACGAATGCTAGTGAGGTTTGGATTTATAATGCAGATAGGTTAAATGAAGAACCTGTGTGTAAACTCGAATTACCAGGCGCCGTACCACATAGTTTTCACGGTACTTGGAAATAAAAAAACAGGAGTAGGGTGGAATGGCACTTACTTAAGCAGTCGATGGTGCGGTCCGCGCACTTTAATTGTTCGTTACACTGCTTGACTGTAATAGCGCAGATCGCACCCTACCCAATTTTTTGTTGGTGCCTCCAAATGCTTAAGTAAGCAACATTCAGGATTAGGGTGCGTGAAGGCTACTAAAAATCTAACTTCCATTACTAATAATCTTATAGCGTCACGCACCCTAATTGGAAGCTTATATATTGCACATGTAAATATTTTGATGGCATCCACGTTTAACTCGTTGACGGTTATTTTGAGCAAAAAAATGGGAATCATAAATTTAACAGTTTAAATGTGAAATTTATGAAAGTCTATTTGTCATTACTTCCTTTGACACTATTAGTATGGATTAACCCGGCGAAAGCCCAAATTATACCAGATGGTAGTGTCGGTACTATTGTGACACCGAATGGGATATCAAGCGATAGAATTGACGGCGGCGCCCTGAGTGGTAATAATTTATTTCATAGTTTCAGTGAATTCAACATTAACAGTGGAAGGGGAGTTTATTTTAATCCGACTCTAGATGTCACTAATATTTTCACGCGCGTCACAGGCGCCAATCCTTCTAATATAAACGGTACATTAGGCGTATTGGGAAATGCAAACCTATTCTTTCTCAACCCAAATGGGATTATTTTTGGTACTGACGCGCGCTTGGACTTGAAAGGTTCATTTCTAGCAACAACAGCAAATAGCATCGGTTTTGCAAATGGAGAAACTTTTAGTAGCAATTTAGCTTCTGTACCAACAGGAGTACTAAGTGTTAACCCAAATGCACTATTATTCAATCAAATCACAACGCAACCAATTATAAATCGCTCGCAAGCTGACGGTGTTGGGTTACAAGTACCCCAAAATCGTAACTTATTATTAGTAGGTAGCGATGTTTTGCTTGAAGGAGGAAGATTACAAGCTCCGGGTGGTAGAGTTGAATTAACAGCAGTTGCGAAGCAAGCAAATTTAGGGCTTGTAGTCGATGGTAGTAATTTACGCTTAAGTAGCGTTCCTGAAGTTGCACTATCTAATATATCTTTAACTAATGCCGCGCGAGTCAATGTCAGAGGTATTACTGGGGGTAGTATTGTTTTTAATGCTCAAAATGTGAATTTGATCGAAGGAAGCACATTGTTAGGAGGAGTATCAAGTCCAGGTTCTCCACAGTCGCAAGCAGGAGATATTGATATAAATGCAGTGTCTACAATTAATTTAAATGCAAGTGGATTTTCCAACTCAGTGCGACCAGCAGGAATAGGTAATACTGGCAATATTAACATCAAGACGAATTCGCTTTCTGTAGTAAATGGCGCCTATCTATCTGCTGCTAGTTTTGGCAAAGGTAATGCTGGTAATGTTAATATCCAAGCTAATACAGTTTCCTTTGATGGACAAGATAGTAATGGGAATCCAAGTTTAGCGTCTGCTGCATTAGGTTCTACTGCTTTCGGTAAAGCAGGTAATATTAATGTCAATGCTAATTCTATAAAGGTAACACAAGGAGCTTTTTTGTTTACTGCCACGCAGGGACAAGGTTCGGGTGGAAACATCAATATTAATGCTGGTACAGTCTTGTTCGATGGAGTCGGTCGCGATGGCAGTTCTAGCTTTGCATCAAGTGCAGTAAATCCAACTGCAATTGGTAATGCAGGTAATATTAATATAACAGCAGATTCATTTTCAATAACAAATGGTGGTTTTGTTTCTACCAGTACCCTTGGAAAAGGTAATGGAGGAAATTTAAGTATTCGTGCAAATCTAGTTTCGATAGATGGAGTTGGTACAAATGGTAGCTCTAGTTTTGCATCAAGTGCAGTAGTACCGGGAGCGGTTGGCAATGGTGGCACTATTAATATTACAGGTGACTTAATAAATGTAACGAATGGAGCTTTTGTTACTACTAGTACTCTCGGACAAGGTAATGGAGGAAGTATATTTCTTAACGCCAATACTTTAAATATTGTAAATGGTGGAGGTGTTGAAACTGCCACTTATGGTAATGGAAACGCTGGTAATCTCATTGTTAACGCTAAAGACAGCATTTTCATTGCTGGTATTGATTCTACCTTTTATGAGCGGCTTGCTACTTATAATGACCCAACAATTGTTGGTGCAAGTGAGAAAAGTGGATTGTATTCAAGCACATCTGTAGATTCTACAGGACAAGGAGGACTATTACAAATTACAACTGGCAAGTTACTGCTTGAGGATAAAGGACAAGTAACTGTAAGTAGTCAAGGAACGGGGAATGCAGGTAACTTAATTATTGCAGCAAACTCAATTCTGCTAACTAATGGCGCCAGTATCAAAGCTGAAAGCCAAAGTGGTTCACAAGGCAATATTATCATTAATGCTGATGATATTAAATTATTAAATAATAGTAATATCACGACTAACGCTACTGGCGCCGCTACGGGTGGCAACATAACGATAAATGCAGGTGCGATAGCGCAACTGAACAATAGTAATATTACTGCGAGTGCAAGTGAAGCTAGAGGTGGCAATATCTTGATTCAAACTCAAGGTTTATTTAAATCGACAGATAGCAATATTGAAGCAACTGGAAGCTTGGATGGAGAAATCAAGATTATGACTCCTGATATTAAACAAGATAACTCGCTTAAACAACAGTCGAGTGAAATTATTGCCACTGAACAAGTTATAGCAAGTAGTTGCCTTGCGCGCAAAAATTCCACTCAAGGTTCTTTTGCTGTTACAGGTAACGGTGGCTTACCAAAAGTCCCCAGTAACGATTCTGACATGGAATATTCTATCGCACAAGTACGTGGTGTTAATATATCTGTTGCTAATAATCCTCATGCAGTCACCCAAGGGACATGGAAACTTGGTGATAAAATACAAGAAGCAAGACAGCTAGTGACAACTGATAATGGGCGCCTGTTGTTAACTACATCTAATACAAAGTTAAATGCTGCTGAATCTTTAGTTTGCAATATGAATTAAGTTATAAGTTAGATTTTCGACTTCTTAAACAAGTCGGAAATCTGGCATCAGAAAGAGATTCAAGCTAAAAAACCATTTTACGACAATAAAAAGCTTCTGCATATTTATGAGGTGAATTAGACTCAACTCCCCTCAATCTTAAAATTGATAGAAAAGTTTCTTCTGTAAACCATTGTTTATTATTTTGCGATGGAAAGCTGTTAATAATATATTTGATTTTATTTTGACAAATTCCCTCATTTAAATTAACAAAGAAATTAGGATGACCTAAATCACCATCATATTTAGGTATTTCGTACTCTAAGATTAAATGATTTCTAAATGTATTCCAAGTAAATTCTGAAATTAAGCGATGATCTTGATGCAAATCCTGTCGATAATGGGTAAAAATCAAATTAGGACTAAATTCTTGTTTTAATTGCTCGAAAAACTGTTTAATTTCAATTGCTATAAAAGGAAAAAATCCGTCTTGAAATTGTTTGATTACTATATTTTTTATATTTGTATTTTTTAAAAAATAATTAGCACTGTTATAAGCTTCCTTTTCTCTTTGTAAGTTTGAACTAAATACAACCCAATAAAACATAATATTTGGGTAAGTTTCTACCAATTTTAATATCGTACCTCCGCAACCAATTTCTATATCATCACAATGCGCTCCTAAACACAAAACTTTATAGTCAAAGTTGTTTTCTTCCTCAAATGTAAATTTTAGCATCTTGGTAATTGTTTAAGTTTAAAGAATACTTTTTTATAAATACTTGCTTAAAAAACTCTTACAGTAGATATAGAATTCCTATATTTTAAGTAAGTATCTACTATCTACTGTCAAATAAATAGGTAATTATCCTTGAGCCAAACTTACTGCTACAGAATCATTTGTAAACTGAGTAATTCGGCTATATTCCAAAGATTTGACCTTCCTTTCAGCGAGTTTCCATACTGCCCAAGGAGCATTACCCTGACAATACATATCATCTAATTGTTGCTGTTCTTTGAAAGTATCCATACACGCCCAAAAGCCGTTATATTTATAAGCTAAAAGTTGTTTGATTTTCATGAGTCTATGAAATGGTTCAAGCACCAATTCTTCTCCGCTTTCAATGTATTTAAATATATCTTTATTAAACACAAAAAAACCACCATTTATCCTAATACCAGCTTGCTGAACACTTTGAATATCATCTACTAAACCATTTTCTTGTGCTGAAACTAAATGGAAACTTTGCGATGGTTTGACACACAAAAAACTGGCTATTTTATTATGTCTATAAAAATCATCAATTAAATCAGGTAGGTGTAGATCTGTTAAACCGTCGCTATAGTTGGCTAAAAATACTTCTTCCCCTTCTAAGTATTTTTCAACTGCCTTGAACCTTTGTCCAATATTTGAAGTCAATCCTGTATCGACAAAAGTAATATTCCAATCTTCAATATCACTATTGACGAGTTTAATTTTTCTACCTCCCTCTTGTAAAGTAAAATCATTAGAAACACACTCATCATAATTGAGAAAATAATTTTTGACGACATCTGCTTTATAACCAAGACACAAAATAAAATCTTTGTGTCCATAGTGAGCATAGTATTTCATCACATGCCACAATATTGGTCTGTAACCAATATGGAC
This sequence comes from Calothrix sp. NIES-4105, assembly GCF_002368415.1. GTDB lineage: Bacteria > Cyanobacteriota > Cyanobacteriia > Cyanobacteriales > Nostocaceae > Dulcicalothrix. The sequence goes on along the minus strand of NZ_AP018290.1, from coordinate 10,817,439 downwards.
CATTGGCTTAGGAATACTCGTGGAAAATTCTCTTAATCTTGTTCCTAAACCACCGCAAAATAAAACTACTTTCATTGTATTTTCCTTTGGTATTAATTAATTACATTAAATTTGAGTTGCCCTGTTGCTCAAGAATAGACCCTGACTTCCGGAATTGGGACTACAAATTTACCGCCCCAGTCACGTACATAGGACATTTGAGACATTATTTCATTTTTCAGATTCCAAGGTAAAATCAACAGATAATCTGGCTTAGTTTCTTGAATCTTATCTGGATGAAAGATTGGGATGTGAGTTCCTGGCAAAAATTTACCTTGCTTGAAAGGATTTCGGTCTACAGTGTAATCGAGGAAATCTTCTCTAATTCCACAATAATTCAAAAGAGTGTTACCTTTACCAGGGGCGCCGTAACCAGCAATTGACTTTCCTTGGCGTTTAGCTGCGATTAAAAATTCCAAAAGTTGAAACTTAGTTTCCTTCACCTTTTCAGCAAAGGAAGAATAGCTTTCTAAGTCAAGAAATCCCGCTGTTTTTTCCTTCGCTCTTAAATCTTTTACATCCTGACTGATAGATTTAGAATTATCTTCTACATGGCAAGCGTAAATTCTCAGAGAGCCACCATGAGTTGACAGTTCTTCTACATCAAAGATGACTAAATTGTGAGCAGCAAAAACCTTCTCTACTGTGAGTAGTGACAAGTAAGAGAAATGTTCGTGATAGATAGTATCAAACTGGTTTCCCTCAATCAGTCGCATTAAATGGGGAAACTCCATAGTAATGACACCTTCAGGCTTCAGTAAAATTTTACAGCCTGCGACAAAATCGTTGATATCGGGTACATGAGCAAGTACATTGTTACCTACTAATAAATCTGCTTGCTTGCCATTAGCAGCTAGTTCCGAAGCTGTGTTTTGTCCAAAGAACTTGATAACTGTGGGAACGCCTTTTGCGATAGCTACCTCAGCAACATTAGCTGCTGGTTCTATACCTAGGACAGGTATTTCTTTTGATACAAAGTATTGCAATAAGTAACCATCGTTACTAGCTATTTCTACTACTTGCGAAGAAGAGTTAAGTCCAAAGCGATCTATTACTTCTTCAGTATAATTTTTGGCATGTTGTAGCCAAGAATCAGAGTAAGACGAAAAGTAGGCATAGTGGCTGAAGATATCTTGCGGACTTACATATTCCTGAAGTTGAACTAAGAGACAGCGATCGCACACGTAGACATGCAGTGGATAAAAGGGTTCCATGTGGTTTAGCTGTTCAGGCGCCACGTAACTTTCGCAAAGCGGTGACATTCCCAAATCCACAAAGGTATGCTTTAACGTTGTTCCACAAAATCGACAGCCACAAAGATTAACTTTTGTACCATTTAGTACAGACTGTTGCAAAGTTGTCGTAGTCATTTGTTAGCTCCCACACTGTTACATTCAAACAAAGGCCAGCAAGTATCTTTCTCAGAAATTTCACTTACAGGTAAAGGCCATTCAATTCCAAAAGCTGGATCGTTATAGGGTAGCCCACACTGGTAATCTGGTGCATAGAATTCACTCATCTGATACACAACCTCAGCTTGGTCAGTTAGCGTTTGGTAGCCATGAGCGAACATCTCAGGTACGTATAAAGCTCTACGGTTTTGGGCTGTTAATTCAACACCAATATGTAACTTATATGTAGGAGATTCAGGACGCAGGTCGATGATCACATCGTAGATAGCACCATGAGTACAGCGAACCAACTTGACCTCGGTTGCTGGAGCAACTTGATAATGCATACCCCGGAGAGTACCTATTTTGTGGTTGAAAGCCAAGTTACATTGTGCAATTGTTGGCTTTAAACCATGATCCAAAAATTCCTGAGCGCAGAAAGTCCGAGCAAAAAAGCCACGAGCATCTTGCCGTTGCTCTATGTCAATAACGAATGCGCCTTTGAGGGCAGTTTCTGTGAATAGCATGACTTATTCCAGAAGAAATTTTGATCTATTTGCTGAGTGCGAATCAAATACTCTAGCTGCTTTAAGCGAGTGAATCCTTTAAACAGAAAAGTGGATTCTGACATATCGATAGCAGTAAATACATCGAACAACTGCTGGGCGCCTAAAAAAGCATTCCACTCACACTTAAATCCCGGTAGTTTGGTGTTAATCTTCTCGAAAGAAACCCGATAGCTACGGTTATCCGCACTACTGTCACCAAAAGAAAGCTGGCATCCAGTAAAAACGGAAGCTACTACTTCAGCAATTTCCTTGACTCTATAGTTACTACCTGTGTCACCCACATTAAAAATTTCGTTGTGAATAATGTCACGTGGGGCTTCGAGTGTACATACAATTGCTTTGCAAATGTCTAGCAGATGAACTAATGGGCGCCAAGGAGTACCATCGCTTGTCATCTTGATTTCTTTAGTCGTCCAAGCCAGCCCAGATAAGTTGTTTAAAACAATATCGAAGCGCATTCTAGGAGAGGCGCCGAAGGCTGTGGCATTCCGCAAAAAGGTAGGAGAGAAACTATCATCAGCTAATAACTTGACATCTCGCTCTACCAACGTTTTACATTCTGCATAGGCTGTTTGGGGATTGACGGGAGAATCCTCCGTCACGTAGTCATCAGTACCAACACCATAGACACTGCACGAAGACGTGTAGACAAAGCGACGTACACCAGCTGTTTTAGCTAATTCTGCAAGCCGAACTGAGCCTTGATGATTTATTTCATAAGTTACATTTGGGCATAGCTGTCCGGCTGGGTCGTTGGAGAGTTCAGCCAGATGAACGACTGCTTCAACACCTTGTAAATCTTCAAGTGTAATGTGGCGAATGTCCTTATTAAGCGTTTTGGCTGTTAACTCAGTACCATTGTATAGCCAACCAACCTTATAGAATCCTGTATCAACCCCAATAACTTCATGTCCGTGTTGCATCAAGATTGGAGCTAACAACGAACCAATATAACCTTCAGTTCCAGTTACAAGTATTTTCATAGGTGTCAAATCTTACTAAGTAAAGCCAGGTTGTGTAAAAAACCTCTGTTGACTTACTACAAAACCATTTCCTCGTAACGAGCCAAAGAACGCACGAAGAGGTGTTTGCTAGGCTGCCTTGACTGTGCTTATGTTGTGATACCAGCACAACCGTTCATAAAAAACAGTATGCAACTGCTCTGTTTGCGATCGCGTTCGAGAAAATGTATGACTTAACGTATAAGTTCCTCTAATAGGACTTCCAAACAATAAATCATACAAAAAACTCAATCTTACGAGATTTTAAGAAGAATAATAATCATTAACAAAATGTCTGACTATTAAAAAATTACCGATGGAAAACTCACTCACAAGGGCAAATTCATCATTATTTCTCACCATCTTGTCCAAGTAGAAGCAAAATATTTTTAACCCATAAAAGGACGTATTTGTCAACGTATACATTATTGATATTTTTTTATACAAAACAAATATCAATATTAAGTAGCTTCTATAATTCTTTACTTCAAACTTTTTATCCTAAAATCAGTCTATAGATAGACGATAAAAAAAATATACAAATGGAGGATAAAAATATTAAAAATTTCTCTCTTGAAAAAAGGTTTATAAATTATATATGTATTTTGGTTGGCAAGTGTATATAAATTATTTTTGCATAGTGTGTGACAACTCCGCATAATTATGTAGGATTTGAGAATAAAAATTATCGTGTTATCGGTGTGTAAAATCTTGGCACTGGTGTCAAAATTGTAAATTATCTAGGTGTTGCAAATAAAGTAGTAAATGTCTCCAAGGTTAAACCAATTAAGCAAAGGGCTGGTATATGCGAGAAGATAATATAAATATTTTGTCTAGTAATTCATCCTGCTACCAACTGCAAGCGTTCTGGTACGAATTTTCTTACTCTATTAAGCTAAAAGCTCCAGATTCTCGTGTTGGGAATAAGCGGATTTTTACTTTGCTGCCAATTCAATCGTTCAAGGTTTTAATAACGCCATCGAGTTTAACTGAAACTAAAAAAACTGCCAAAATGGCAACTTGAATTTCAAACTCGATATTATGATTAATAAGAAATTCAAAAAATTAAATAATATTCAAACCATAATCCAATACTTACTTGTAGCTTGACAAAGCTCGAAGTCAAAAAGTAGAGTCAATGACACAAATTTACCAAACTTACGTTACTAAAATATCGAAACAGATAAATGGATACCCAGGTGAGTTACCAGCGATTAAGTTGCTAAAACATTTTTCACCTTCGGCTGTCCAGATTTTATTTGATGAAACTGTCAAATTACTACTGTTTTGAAACCCCATCAGTTTGTGAAGGTGTGAAGAGAGCGACTATAAGGGAAAGTTGAATACTACTCTCCCGGTTGACCCTATTTGTTTAGTTGTAAATAGATTTTGGTAGACTTTACTCGCGCGGTGCAGGCTGCTGCATAAAAAACAACATAAAATTTAATATGGACATATGAATGGAGTTAATTTCTTGCCCTAAATTTACAATATCTGGAGGTCAAAGTCTGGTTTATGGCACGACGTTCATTAAAAGCGTCTACCTCAGGCATCGAAAAAGCAAAAAAGGCTTTTAAAGTTAGGGAATGGACGCAAGATTATCTAGCTAGTGAGGTAGGACTTGAAACTCGCCAGCCAATTTGGAAATTTTTTACAGGTAGGCCGATTGAGCGTCAGAGCTTTATGGAGATCTGCTTTCAACTTGGCTTGGATTGGCAAGAGATTGCTGAGTTACCGAATCAGAGTTTACTGACGAAAAATAACCAGGATTGGGACGGCTGCCTGGATATCGATACCTTGGTGCAAATCACGCGCTCCGGCAGAAGCGATAAAATTCAAGCCCAATGTGCTACTACGCGGTTGTTAGATATTGCTCAACCAATTGACTTAGAAGACATTTATGTCAGTGTCGATATTCTTAATCATATTATAAGTCAGAGATGGTCAAATATCATTGACTTGCAAGGCTTTGTTCCAGAAGAATTAAATCGATTTGATTTAGCTCAAGTTTGCAAGGAGCGAGGAAGTGCAATAGAGGCAGTTACAACTTATCCCAAACTGATGGTTCTAGGTAAACCTGGGTCTGGTAAAACCACATTTTTGCAAGATATTGCTACCCAATGCAATCAAGGCAAATTACTATCAGACAAAATACCGATTTTTCTCCGTTTAAAAAATTTTGCATCCGATGCCAGAGACATAGGCAACTATAGTTTGTTGAACTATATTAATCAAGCTCTCGCTGACTTTGGCGCAAAAGACCAGGACATCCAAACAATACTTGCTCATGGCAGAATGTTAATTTTGCTGGATGGTTTGGATGAAATTCCAGACTCGGATAGCGCTGAAATTATGAAAAGTATTTGTAAGTTTTCGGAGGAATATTACAAAAATCAGTTGATTATTACTTGTCGTACTGCTGCCTTACAGTACCAGTTGGAAGGATTTACCGAGATTGAGATTGCTGATTTTGACCAGTTTCAAATTCAAGCCTTTGTCCAAAAGTGGTTTATCAATGTTGGTAGGAATTCCATAGAAGAAGCAAAGGCTAAGGCTTGTCAGTTCATGCAAAAGTTGCAATTATGGGAAAATCGACAAATTCGAGAACTAACCGTGACGCCGCTTTTGCTTAACCTAGTTTGTTGTGTATTTCAAGCCCGTTTAGACTTTCCAACTAGACGAGTCGAACTTTATAAGGAAGCATTGAAGATTTTGCTTTACCACTGTGATAAAGCAAGGAGTATTAAACACGATAAAGTTTACAATTTTTCTTTACACCATAAACTTAAACTGCTGAGTCAAATTGCTGCCATTACCTTTAAACAAGATCGTTACTTTTTTACACAAACTCACGTCGAGTCCTACATTGCGGACTCTCTGCGTAATTTATCTAATGCATCAACTGAGCAGGAGTTACTGCAACCCAACAGTGAGGCAGTACTGACATTGTTTGAGGAACATGGACTACTGATAGAACGGGCGCCCTTAATTTACTCGTTCTCTTATCTAGCTTTTCAAGAGTATTTAACGGCTAGAGATATTGTTGCTAATCCTGAACCACAAATTTTGGAAGAAAAACTAATCAATTTGGTCAGTCATTTGACTGAACCCCGTTGGCGCAATGTCTTTTTACTGACAACTGGCATGTTAGATAATGCCACTTATCTGTTGCAGTTAATGAAGCAACATATTGATGGGCTAGTTGCCTTTGATAAACAATTGCAGGAGTTCCTTATCTGGCTCAACCAGAAGTCCCTTTCAGTTCAGGCGCCCCACAAAGGAGCAGCTATTCGCGCCTTTTACCTAACACTAGCCCTGAGCGACGATCTGATGTTTGCTAATGACCAGGCTCTCTTCGTTGCTATCGATCCCAGGTTTGCTAGTAATCTTGCCCCTGATTTGAAGGTAGATTTGGCACTGAGGTGTGTATTATACTTAAGCCTAACCCTACCTGATGATCCAGGTGTAAATCGAGTTATTGCCTTAAACTTTACCCTTTCTGAGAACGAAACTCTTATTTGTAATCCTGAGCTACAGCTATTGCTACAACAACTCAAAGAAAAACTACCATGCCCAACTCAAGGCAAAGAAAAATTAAAGCAATGGTGGAATGCTAGCGGTCAAACTTGGCTTGAAACATTAAGGTCTGTGATGGTGCAGTATCGCAACATCGGTCAGCAATGGCAGTTCAGCGAGCAGCAAAAACAAGCGCTACTCCAGTACTATATTGCTAATCAGTTACTGGTGGATTGCGTCAACAGCAGTTGTGAAGTGAGTTCCACTGTGCAAGAGGCGATTTTGGAAACGTTGTTGTTGCCTGTAAGAGCATCGAGTTCAGCACTCAGCAAATATAGGAGCGCGGTCGGCGCCACAGATTAAATGAGCTACTCGAGTAGCTGTATCGACCTAACTTATACGTTAAGTCATACACTTTCCTAAACGCCATCGCAAACAGAGCTGTTATTTAATAAGGATTGTGGTGGAACCAACAATCATACAACCCACCCGCGCGCACTTATAGCGTCGCGTGAGGTTTTTACCTAGCTAAATTTAGCAAAAAAAAAATTAAATAATACTTTTAGCCACCGTAGCCATTTGACGCTACGGGTAACAAATTTGCAGTGAATTGTGGGGAGGATAATTTGCAAAACCTGACTTCGCCACCTTCTGGTTTCTGTCCTGAACCGCTTGCGAAAAAAGAGGCAGTTACAGTCAAGGGTAAATTTTTCTTTCTCGGAGATCAGAAGTTTTTTCTCAAAGGGGTTAGCTATGGTCCCTTCTCGATCGGCACGCACGGCGAGTCTTTTCCAGAGAAACGAGTTGTGGAAAAAGACTTTGCCATGATGGCAGAACTGGGGGCTAACTGTCTGCGTACTTATACCGTTCCACCTGATTGGCTTTTGGATTTAGCTGCAATGAGCGGTCTAAGGCTGTTAATCGGTATACCTTGGACTCAGCATATAGCCTTCCTTGATTCTTCTACTGTTAAAGCAGAAATTCGTAACTGCATTGCCCAAGGAGTTAAAGCTTGTCAGGGTCATCCTGCCACCTTTGCCTATTTAGTGGGTAATGAAATTCCTCCAGATATTGTCCGATGGCACGGAGCAAAACGAGTCCGGGCTTTTATTAAAGAGTTAATGGCAGTAGCAAAATCCATCGACCCCGAAGGTCTGGTGAGCTACGCCAATTACCCCTCTACAGAGTATTTAAATATTAACTTTACTGATTTTTCATGCTTTAACGTTTACCTACATCAGGAACAAGATTTTCGCCGTTACCTCTCACGACTCCATAACCTAGCCGAAGATAAACCTTTAGTGCTGAGTGAGTTTGGTGTTGATTCAATGCGTGAAGGAACCCAAGCGCAAGCCGAAATTATTCAGCAGAAGTTGTCATCTAGTTTTGAGATGGGAGCAGCGGGAACGATAATCTTTTCCTGGACGGACGAGTGGTTTACTGGCGGATATGCTATTCAGGACTGGGCTTTTGGTTTAGTTGATGCTGAACGGTTCAAAAAGCCCGCCTTTGACACGGTAAAGCAGTATTATACGGCGCCTCTACCGCCAGTATTACCTGAGTATCCTAAAGTCTCAGTAGTTGTATGCGCTTACAATGCTGAACGCACGATGGATAGTTGTTTAGCCTCTCTTAAAGAACTTAACTATCCTAACTATGAAGTCATCGTAGTTAATGATGGATCGAACGATCGCACTTTAGAAATTACTCAGCGTTACGACTATGTACGCCTAATTAGCCAAGAAAACAAGGGATTAAGCGTCGCGCGCAACGTCGGTATCGCCGCCGCAACTGGCGAGATCGTGGCCTATACCGATTCTGATTGTATGGCAGACCCAGACTGGCTCACCTATCTGGTAGCAAAGTTTCTCTCGTCAGGTCTAGCCGCTGTAGGTGGACCTAACTTATCTCCAAAAGAGGACTCTCTTATTCCCGCCTGCGTTGCTGTCTCTCCTGGCGTACCTACCCACATACTTTTGAGTGATGAAGTAGCCGAACATATTGCTGGCTGCAACATGGCTTTTCGCCGTTCGGTACTACAAGAAATTAACGGCTTCAACCCGATATTTCGTGCTGCTGGTGATGATGTCGATATATGCTGGCGCCTGCAAGATAGAGGTTACACCATTGGCTTTACTCCGGCTGCAATCGTATGGCACTTTCGCCGTAACACAGTAGCAGCCTATCTCAAACAGCAAAAAGGCTATGGCAAGGCAGAAGCGCTTGTTTATTTTAAGCATCCCTACCGCTTTAACCTTCTGGGACAGCCGTCTTGGTTGGGGAGGATCTACGGAGATTTATCTGCATTTGTTCGTATTGGTCAACCAATTATCTATTCTGGAGTGTTCGGTCGCGGTCTGTTTCAAACCTTGTACGAGCCTTCCTCGTCGCTTATCTCTTACCTCCCCCTGACACTGGAGTGGAATGTAGCAGCTTTAATCCTGTTTGTATCAGAACTTTTGTCTGGCGAGCGCCCGTGGTTAAGTGTGGTAATGTTCGTCATCTCTCTTAGCTGGTGTATAGCTGGTGCAATACAAGCGCGGATTGATCCCCGATTTCTCAGAGTCAGGGCAAGGTTGCTTGTGGCACTACTGATTTATCTGGGGCCAATTGTACGCAGTGTAGAACGCTACCGCTGGCGCATCAAGGAACTGACGAAAGCACAACCGATAAACTTTGATGACCTGTAAATAAAGTGTAAATAAAAATACAAGAAGTTTCAAGATCATGACTCAAACACTAACTCAAGCAGATTTAATCAAGTTTGATTCGCCAGCATCCAGAGTAAATATTTCCTGGCGCGATCTCAGCTATGAATTGTCCTATTGGACAGAAGCAGGAATGGAGAAGGAGAACCTGCTGCAAAAAGTGATGGATTTACTTGTAGCTCACAAGTATTTCATTATCATGGATCAAGGTTGGAGCGACTGGGATTTAGAGATTTACCAGGGGATTTGGTCGAAAGCTCAACTCAGAGTATGTACAGAAAATCATGGAGGTAACAAAAGAGTTCACAGGGTGCGGTGTGCGCTGAGGATGTCACAGTTCGCCACTATGGCTATATTTGGCTATTCCTTATTCACAATTGTGGCAATTATTCTAGGAATGCCAGAAATAGCAGCCATAACATTTGTACTCTTGTTGCTCAACGTTAGTGTCATCCTATATCAGAACTTCCAACTAGGACGTATTCTCTACCAAGTGATAGAGATTATTGCTAAAAGAGTCTACCTAATACCGATACAAACCATAAGTCATAAGTCTGCTCCGGAAACTGCAATATTACAGCAATAATGACTACCGCGAAGTTCACTAAAGATTTGCATATCTATGGACGGTTGTTACATCAAGTAAAACCCTACTGGTTTCACATTGCGGGTACTTTTCTGCTCGACCTGCTGTCAACTCCCCTTGCTTTGCTGACCCCACTACCATTAAAGATTGTCGTTGACAACGTTATCGGCTCAGAACCGCTCCCTAGCTTCTTGGACGTACTTCTCCCAGTAGCCTTGGCACGTTCCAAAACCACTTTACTTGTATTTGCTGTCAGCTTGGTGGTATTTATTGCCATACTGCGTCCGCTGCTTGGGCTTGCAAGTTCGTTACTGCGAACCTACACCAGCGAAAAGATGGTTCTGGAGTTTCGCGCGCGCCTGTTGCACCAAGCTCAATGTGTCTCACTCTCTTACCATGATTCCAAAGGCACATTCGACTCTACATATCGCATCCAATATGATGCGCCAGCCATCCAATGGACAACGATTGATGGCATTGTACCGTTATTTATTACAAGTTTGTGGCTTGTCGGTATGTTCTATGTCACTGCCCTAATTGACTGGCAGCTAGCTTTGATTGCACTGTTAGTTTCACCCTTTTTATTCCTGGTGACACGGGTTTCAAGTGGCAGCTTGCGTACTCAATGGATGGATTATCAAAAGTTTGAAAGTTCGGCAATGTCAGTTGTTCAGGAGGTGTTGGGAGCAGTTCGGGTCGTTAAGGCTTTTGGTCGGGAGGAACGTGAACGAGAACGCTTCGTTCGCAACTTTAGCAAAGCCATTTGGATACGTATCCGCGTTGTCGTTATCCAGAATTTTGTTAGTTCCCTCATCAATCTGATAACTGCTGTAGGGTATGCAGTCATTCTATTTATGGGCGTACAACATGTCCAAAGTGGTATTTTAACTTTAGGTGAACTCCTCGTAGTAGAGTCATATATTATACAGTTATATGGCCCCTTGCAATCTATCGGCAATCAAGTTGCAGGACTACAGCGATCGCTAGCTAGTGTCGAGCGAGCTTTGTTGCTTCTCGATCAAGCACCAGATGTAGTTGAGATCAAAAATGCCCAACCAATCTCTCGTGCTTTAGGCGCCGTCACCTTCCGCAACGTCTCCTTCGCCTTTAATAACAACCAAGTTTTGCAGGATATCTCCTTTGAAATCCCAGCTGGAACCCACTTAGGCATTGCTGGCAGGACGGGCGCTGGTAAGACAACTCTGGTAAACCTGCTGATGCGGTTTTTTGACCCCACCAGTGGCCAAATTTTGCTTGACGGCGTTGACTTACGCGACTACAAGTTAGCTGACCTCCGTAACCAGTTTGCAATTGTTTTACAGGAGCCTGTACTCTTCTCAACTAGCATTGCCGAGAACATAGCCTATGCTAAACCTGATGCGAGCGATGGCGAAATTATTGCCGCAGCCAAAGCAGCCAACGCTCATGATTTCATCTCCAAACTGCCGCAAGGCTATGAAACTCAAGTCGGCGAACGCGGTATGTGCCTCTCAGGTGGCGAACGTCAGCGAATTTCCCTAGCGCGCGCTTTCCTCAAAGATGCCCCCATCTTGATCCTTGATGAACCGACCAGTTCCGTCGATACCAAAACCGAAACTGCAATTATGGAAGCGATGGAACGTCTTGTACATGGACGCACCACTTTTATGATTGCCCACCGCTTGAGTACCCTAGAAATTTGTGATTTGCGGATGGAAATCGAAGACGGGCGACTGATCAATTTAATCGCTGCATAAGCAAAAGCAAAACAATGTCTTCACAACTTCGTATCATCGTTACAGGACTCGTGGGCTTATATCCAGTCGGTGGGGTAGCGTGGGATTATCTCCAGTACGTCATTGGACTGGCGCGGTTGGGACACGACGTATACTATTATGAAGATACTTGGAGCTGGCCGTATCATCCCCTTGACAAAACCTATACCTCAGATGCCAGCTACTCAGCGCAATACATCCAAGATTTCTGGAAGGATTACGCGCCAGAACTAAAAGAGCGCTGGCATTACCTGCATCTACATTCAACCAGCTTCGGCATGAATCAGAGCGAGTTCGATGAAGTAGCACGTACAGCTGATGTATTCCTAAACGTCAGTGGAGCGTGTATAATTCCCGATAACCTCTCGTCGCGGTGCGTGAAAATCTTCCTTGACACCGATCCAGGCTACAACCAACTTATGCTCAGTGAACGGTTTGCTTGGTCAGAGAACGTCGAGCGATGGTGTGATTCAGTAGCAGCCCATGACCGACACTTCACTTATGCAGAGAACATCCACAACGCAAATTGCCTCATCCCCAAGGTAGATTTTGCATGGCAAACAACGCGGATGCCAGTTGTAATGGATTTGTGGGAACGTGGCGCCCAGATTCCACCACCCCAGATGGGAGCGTGGACGACGGTCATGACTTGGAACGCATTCAAAGGCAAGCTGATTTACCAAGGTGTAGAGTATAACAGCAAAGGCAGTGAGTTTGAGAAATTGCTAACTTTACCCCAAGGTACAAATGTACCCCTGACTGTAGCGGTAGGCGGCGTGAAAGCTCCCTTGATGGAGATAGCAAGTGCAGGATGGAAAGTAGTGGATGCGCCTAGCGCAACATTGACACCAGAAAATTATCAGAAATTTATCGCGAACTCAAGAGGTGAACTTTCCCCAGCTAAACACGTATACGTAGCGATGAACAGTGGTTGGTTTAGCTGTCGTTCCGCTTGCTACTTGGCTACTGCTCGTCCTGTAGTTGTTCAGGATACTGGATTTAGTAACATCCTGCCAGTAGGAGAAGGGATTTTGACATTCACGACACAGGAAGAAGCGCTCGCAGCTATTCATGAAGTCGAGGCAAATTATACACGGCATACAAAAGCGGCACTTAACATCGCCCACGAGTATTTTGACTCGAATTTAGTACTTAGCCAACTACTTAATGCAGCACTCACTAATATTCGATGTCATTAATTTGAATGGGTTGTGGCACAGGCATCCCTGCCTGTGCGGTAATGTATTTTTTATCACAGAGGCAAGAGAGGGCACAGAGGAAAAGAAATGAACCACAAAGACACAAAGGGCACAAAGAAAGAATTATTAAGGTGTAAACCACCAAATTTAATGATGCTAGTACTCCATGTCATTAATTCTGGGGGTAGGCACCGATTTAAGTAAACTGTCACACCAACGCGCTCCGGGGTGACACTAATAATCACTTTCTTTTATTTTCTTTCTTTGTGTACTTTGTGTCCTTTGTGGTTCAATTTTTTACCCATTAAAGATCGTGTGACAGACTACTAGCTAATAAAATTTTTACTTATATTTATGACCAGCACATCCTCAACCAACTCCAAATCCCTTAGCCGCCTGCGGATTATCGTGCTTGGCTACATCGTGCGCGGTCCTATAGGTGGCATGGCTTGGAGTGATTTGCATTACCTCTTAGGTCTTGCCAGCCTGGGACATGATGTCTACTTCGTTGAGGATAGCGACGACTACCCCTCTTGCTATGACCCAGTTAGAGGTGTGATGGATACAGACCCAACCTACGGGTTGCAATTTGCAACGCACGTTTTTGCCAAATTTGGACTAGGCGATCGTTGGGCATATTACGATGCTCACACATCATCTTGGCATGGCGCCTGCGCTAACGATATCAACCGCGTCTGCGCGTCTTGCGATATTATTTTGAACTTCTCCGGCGTGAATCCTTTGCGTCCTTGGTTTATGGAGATACCAGCACGGGTATTTATCGATAAAGACCCAGTTTTTACCCAGATTCGACATCTTAGCGATCCCATAGCCTTAAAGAACGCAAAGCAACACACAGCTTTCTTTTCATTTGGAGAAAATATCGACTGCGCGAGGTCTACCATCCCCGATGACGGACTACCTTGGCAAGCTACGCGCCATCCCATCTTCTTGGATGCTTGGCCTGCCATCGCAGGAGTCGATCAAGCAAAGTTTACCACTGTCATGCTTTGGGACAGTTACCCAGCCCGTGAATACAATGGGCAGCACTACGGCATGAAGTCTGACTCTTTTAAGCCTTACTTAGATTTACCCCAGAAAAGTAAATCCATCTTTGAGTTAACAGTAGGTAGCCCAACAGCACCGCGATCACTGCTGAAGAGTAAAGGCTGGATAGTACAAAATCCTGACGAGACGACATTAGACCCTTGGAGTTATCAGCACTACATTCAACAGTCAAAAGCAGAGTTTACCGTAGCTAAACATGGCTATGTAATTAGTCGCAGCGGTTGGTTTAGTGAGCGGAGTGCTGCTTACCTTGCTAGTGGGCGCCCGGTATTAGTTCAAGAAACAGGTTTTTCTGACTGGTTGCATACAGGATATGGCGTTATTCCATTTAATACCCTTTCTGAAGCACTTACGGGAATAGAAGAAATTAACAGCCGTTACAAGTTCCACCAAAAAGCAGCTAGAGAAATTGCCGAAGAGTACTTTGATGCCCGCAAAGTACTAACCCAACTTATCGAGCGTATAATTTAAGGAGGTTTCAGATGATTACCTCTATTTCCCCTACCATTAGCGTCATTATCTGCACCTACAACAGACATTCAAGCCTGCAAAGAGCAATTGATACTGTTTTGCTGCAAGACGAAAAAGACTTTGAACTGATCATTATTGATGATGGTAGTGATGAACCAGTACAGATACATGATCACACGTCTGTACGTTTGATCCGAACTGAGCATCGTGGTGTAGGCGCCGCGCGTTGTGAAGGATTGAATGCTGCTAAAGGCACATTCATTGCCTACTGTGATGATGATGACGAATGGAAACCGAACCATCTAAGTACAATGAAGCAGTACTTGAGAGATAACCCAGATGTCAGCCTCGTGTATGGTGACTCGGAATGGGTGCAAGCAGGGGTGTCACCGTCCCCAGTCGCTTACTCGTTTGACTATGACGGTACACTTTTAAGTTATGGAAATTACATCTTCGCTACTGATGTGATGCACCGAAAAAGTGCTGCACTTGAAGTAGGGGGTTTTGACTCATCGTTACAAGCTTATGAAGACTGGGATTTGTGGTTGCGAATGAGTCAGGTGCATTTACTCCGGCATATTCCAGTGGTCATTGCGTCTCATCACTGGCATGAACATTGCGTTTCAGCAGGGGATCGCTGGCAAGAATGGGAAAAAGTCTATTGGCACCACCAACAGAGATTAGCTGAAGTCGGTGCTGCTGCTCAACATGATTTGATTGACGCTGCTAAAATTGCTCCTTTTGATTGTAGTACTTGGCGTAAAGAACGCAGGGAATTGATATGGCACTCTATCCTTCGTCCAAATGAAGGCTATGGCTCAGTAGGGCGCCAATTATTGAAAGCTGTTGCTAGTCTTGGTGTTGATATTACAATTGCACCAACAAAAAACCAGGCGCCGAGAGGCTTTGAAAACTTTTTTAAACCTTTGGATCGCTGGAGTCGAATTGGCTTTTACTACCACTACGCTGTTTGTCCCAGCGTGCTGCAATCAGAGCGCATTGTTAATTATTGTATGTGGGAATCTACTTTAGTTCCCAAAAACTTTGTTGAGGAAATCAACAAATCTGTGACATTACAATATGTCCCTTGCCAGCAGAATGTGGAGAGCTTTTTAGAATGTGGTGTCCGTGTTCCAATTAAGGTTCTGCACCACGGAGTTGATACACAACAGTTTCCTTTACTTAACCGCTCTCACTCAGAAATTTTTACTTTTGGAACGTTCGGTGACTTTAGCCCTAGAAAAGGAATAGATGTTCTACTGCGCGCATTTCAAGATGAATTTTCTCCTAAAGAATCAGTGCGCTTGTTGATGAAGAGTTCGTCTTCATCGGCGGCTTATAAAGTAAACGATGCGCGTATAACATTCATTTCCGGCTTTATGAATCAACAGGCGTTATTAAAGTTCTTACAAGAAATTAATGTATTTGTTCTGCCGTCCCGTGGAGAGGGATTTGGGCTTTGTGGTTTAGAGGCAATGTCTACAGGTTTACCCCTAATAGCAACAAACTGGAGTGGTCCTTCCGAGTACCTTGATCCCGAAGATAGCTTTCCACTCTCGTATCGTTTGGTAGATGCACAGGGCATCGAATCAAATCGCGTTCGCTACTTCGGTCAATGGGCAGAACCTGATTATGAACACCTTCGCTATTTAATGCGGTGGCTGTACGAACACCCAAATGAGGCTGCTGTAGCGGGAGAAAAAGCTGCACAGCGAGTTCATTCAAACTGGACATGGGAGCGTGTCGCCAAAGAGATGTGTGCTGATTTTGACAATATTGCTAATTAATCATACGGAATAAATTACGAATATAAAAAAGGTTTATGGAAAAAGTTACTGTTGCAATTCCTACATACAATCGCGCGGGGTTACTTCAAGGCTGTATCGAAAGTGTGTTAACTCAGGACTATTCAGATTTACGGTTGTTGGTTTTAGATAACGCCTCAGATGATGATACCGAGATGGTTGTGCGATCACTCGCTAAAGAAGACCAGCGAATTACATATATCAGGCACGAAACAAATATTGGTTTCGCCAGAAATTGGAGCCGCATGATTGAAGTGAATCAGAGTCCATATCTAACCATAGTGCCGGACGACGATTTGATTCTTCCTGGCTTCATCCGTGAATCTGTCCAAGCTTTGGATGAGCATCCCAGTGCTGGGTTTTCTTTGGCGTTGGCTAAGTTCATGGATGACGATGGCACAATCTTGCCTCAAAAACAAGACACTGGAGATATGCCTGATGGCTTAATCAACGGTCTGAAATATATCGATTTGTGTATTGCTTGGCGTGGTTGCTCTATTTATACTGCTAATACAATGATGCGAGCTGCTGCACTTGCAGAAGTTGGCTCGTTTGACAGTCCACATTCGTGGAATACGATTGACTCAAATTTGTCCTTCCGTCTGGCCGCACGTTTTGATATTGTTTTCTTGAGAAAGGAGCTTGCTCAAGTTCGCGCTCATCCAGGACAGATATCAGGTAACCCTTGGCAGAAGTTTGCTATCTTGGCTGAGTCCATCGATGCGCTCGCTTACCTTCTACAATCAGACCGTGCAGAGTCTCCAACCTATCGTCAACAATTAGCAGAGCGCTTGTTAGCTTTGAATGCCAGAAAAAGTGAGTCTATCCACCACTTAGTACCAAACATATATTGGTCTTGGACAGAGCGATTAGAAATAGCAGCACAAGACGTGGCTGCCCTGATTCCCGGTGGAGACAGTTTTATTTTGGTTGACCAGAATGAGTGGGGGGAATTTGTAGCAGATCGTCATGCTATTCCTTTTATGGAAGAAGATGGGCAGTATTGGGGGCCACCAACAGATAATGAAACTGCGATTTCGGAGCTAGAGCGATTGCGTTCAAAGGGCGCCAGTTTTATTGTTTTTGGATGGCCAGCCTTTTGGTGGCTATATCATTATGATGCACTGCATCGCTACCTACGATCTAATTTTCGCTGTGTACTGAAAAATAGCCGCCTCGTCGCCTTCGATTTGCGTACACGTGATGCGTAAAGCCTATCGTTTTAATACTTCAAAAATGGTATTTATCGCTACAAACAGTAATAATTCAGACATTTATTTACAAAAAGGAGTAATTAATTATACTCTTAACATTTTTAGAACTATTAACCTGTACAAAGTGAATCATGAATTCTGAATTGTTGTGGTTATTTTTGACAAAATAACCACTGTTTAACATTAGAATAATTTATATTTTAATAAGTTGATAAATAAAAATAAATTTGATAAAATAAAAACAAATTTGAAATTAAAGAAATGAGTAAAGGTAAGCGTTCCAAAACTGAAACTAAAAATAAATATGCTGGTTCAGTTGTTGTGACACGTATCGCTATTGCTCATAACATTAAGCCAGCCTGCTTAGAACAATTAGAAGAAATTGCACGTCGATGTGGTATACTTCGTTCCGAGCTTTGGAATAAATATGGCTCCATCAAATCTTGGGGTGTTAACAAGTACGAAATAGATAAACAGTTTAGAATTACCCATCCTCCCTCTCGATATGGTTTAACATCCAAGCTTTACGAACGCACCTTATATAAGTGTGTTGATGAAATACACACTTATCAAGATGCGGTAAAAGCCGCTGTTAGAGATGATATTTATCGTAAAACTGACTCGGAAATAGAGCGTAAGTATTACTTATTCCTTTTAGATAAACGTTTCTGGATAGACGTACCAACAACGCATGCACGTTGGCTGCACCGTACAATCAGAAAGCATTTAGTACGCGGTCACTCAAACGTTAGAAACCAGATTGTGTACAATGGTGATATGTACAGTGTTAAACAAGTTAGTAAGTATTCATTTATAGAGCTAGCGACTCTAGAAAGAGGTAAAAGACTTGTATTACCTTTACATGGCAATCCAGATATTTCAGGTGAAATCAGAGTTATAATTAGACCAGATAAACGAGTTGAAATTCACTACCCTAAAAAAGTAGAAAAAGTTGTACCATCGAACCGGAGTACTGAAGCAGTAGGCATAGATAGAGGATTCACAGAAGTTTACGTTACTAGTGATAGTGAATTTTACGGTTCGGGATTAGGAAATATTATTCAAAAAGAAGTCTCAGATCGTGTTGAACGTGGCAAGAAACGTGGTAAATTACATTCTCTTGCTCAAAAATACGAGAAAAAAGGGTTACACTCACTAGCGGAAAATATTCGTAAAAATAATCTTGGTCAAGTCAAGATGTCCCGTCACAAAAGAAGAATAGAAGGGCAACTTAATACTTTAGTTTTTACTGCAACAGTTCAGATTTTCTTAAAATATGGCACAGTTGTTTATGAAGATTTAACTGAGCCAATTAAAGATAAAAAAGGCTTAAAAGGCAAAGCTGCTGCCAAAATGTCTAGTTGGTGTAAAGGACTGGTAGCAGACGCTTTAAAAGAAGTTTCTGTGCGTTTGTCAGGTCAAGCAATGGCTGTTAACGCAGCCTACACATCGCAAACGGATTGTCGTTACGGTGTTCTTTTAGGAGAGCGCAAAGCCGATTCGTTTCACTGCTTCGACGGGGTTGTGTTGCAATCTGATATTAACGCTGCTCGGAACATCCTTGCTCGCAAGAATGATGCAGAAATAACCCGGTACATGAAATTTACTACGGTAAAAAGTATTTTACTGCGGCGAACTGAGCAGTTTAAAGAGGCACGGCAGAGGGAAACTGCCAAGACTCCAGATAGTCAAAACCCGGCCAAACATCGGTTAGCTGGGTTCAAGGGAGAGCAACTTAGTTTGTTCGATACCACCTTGACTCACTCGGAGAGCGAAGTCTGAATTATACCAAATTGTCTCGATTGGTTACGGTTTGGATATTTCCCTACTCACACAAAAACAAGTTTCATGCATAGGAAATATGAAAAAAATAAATTCAAGATTGCAGGTCGATGGCTAGCTTGGTCAGGAGTTTTGGCTGTCGTCAGTGTTGGCGGTTGGCTGACATACTTTGTAGTTCTCAATAAACCTCCTGAGCCAGTAGCAGTACGCAACATGACTGTGGAACGGGGTAATGTTGAAACCACAATCAATGAAAGTGGTACTGTTGAACTGCGGGAACAGCGGATTTTGAAGTCACCAAAAGAGGGTGCAGTGGAACGGGTAATGGTAAAACCTGGTGACAGGGTTAAACCCGGTCAAGTCCTACTCACCCTGCGCTACCCTGAGCGAAAAATTGCCCTTGCCAATCAGGAGTTGCAAATTCGCCAAGAAGAACTCAACTTAGCTCGCAATCGCCAGAAAATTACAGAAACCCAAGAGCGGTTAATAGCCGAACAACGGCAACTGGCTAGGCTAGCGCCTTTAGTAAAAGAGGGAGCAATTGCACTACAACAAGCTCAATCGCAGGAAGACGCAGTGCGCGTAGCTACAGCTGCGCTCCGAGATGCCCAGGCCGAGACACGTACAACTGCTATCAAAATTCAAAGCCTGCAATTGCAGCGCCAACTGATTCAGCAGCAACTCCAAGATAATATCGTAACTGCACCAGTGAATGGCGTAGTCTTGGGTGTCAATGTCCAAAACGGTGATGGGGTAGAGTTGCGTACCAACCTGCTCACCTTGGGCGACCCAAGCAAAGTGTTGGTTAAACTCCAGCTTTCTACTCTCAACGCTGCTCAAGTACAAGTTAACCAACTTGTCCGTGTTAATGCGATAGGTCCTGATGCTAAGACATTCACGGGACGTGTGCAAAGTCTGTATCCTCAAGCACTTACGGCTGAAGCTCAAAAACAAGAGGGTAGCGGTCAAAATCAATCAGATCAACCAACAGTACCGGCAACGGTTCGGCTTGATACACCTACTCGTACACTACTCCCTGGTAGCCGAGTAAATGTCGAGATTATTTTGCAGCAAAGGCAGAATGTAGTAGTTTTGAAGACGGAAGCTATTCAGCGCTCTGAACCACAACCTTTTGTATGGGTTCGGGATAATAAAAATCAAGCTCAAAAAAGACCTATTGATCTAGGATTGGAGGGATTAATGAACGTAGAAGTCACATCTGGTTTGCGTGCTGGCGAACAAATTATACTGCCACCTACAGAATCGCAACTCAAGCCAGGATTACCAATTAAAACAACAGAAAAGTAAAAACTCAATTATTTTTCTGACACAAAGCAACTAATATGACTCTTTCAGCTTTTGATTTATTAAATATCACCTTTAGTTCGTTAGGTAGAAATCCTTTACGTTCTGCCTTGACTACTCTAGGGGTATTTATGGGCGTGGCTGCTGTGAGCGCTACACTTCAGGTAGGCAATATCAGCCGCACTGCGATTGCTCAACAACTGGAAAAACGAGGGGCGCCTCAAGTCTCGGTATACCCAGACTGGGATTCTGGTGGTCGCAGTAGCAAACTCAAGTTGGAAGATATGGAATACTTGCGACAACGATTGGTGGGCTTACGAGCAATCAGTGCTTTTAATTGGGGTGGCCCTACACCGACTGTATTTCAGGGTAAGGAATTTACTCCTCCCATGTCACCTGTTTCTCAAGATTTTTTATTGACTTCCGGGAAAGAATTAGTGTCAGGACGCTTCTTTACGCCTGAAGATTTTGCCAGCTACCGACCAGTGGCGGTAGTTGATCAATTGCTGGCAGAACAACTTTTCCAGAAGCAGAACCCTTTGGGTCAGATGATTTATGCTGGGCGTAGACCGTATATCGTCGTAGGAATAGTAGCGACTAGTTTAGATGAAAATGCCCCTCCTACAGGTCAACTGTATATACCAATGTCTGTTTACAACGCTTTGACTGGTAGCCGCGACATTGGCAGCATCCAACTACGCCCTAACAAACTTGAAAATGTAGAAGACTTAAGCCACCAAGCTGAGGAACTGCTGCTACAAAGATTCCCAGGTCAAAAATTTAAGTATTGGAATAATGTATCAGACATCATCCAGCAGCAGAAAACCCTGGAGATGGCTTCTCAAGGTTTAACGGCAGTAGGAGTGATCGCACTATTAGTTGGAGGTGTTGGGATTGCGAATATTATGATTGCCTCAGTAACAGAACGAACCGCTGAAATAGGTTTGAGACGGGCAGTAGGAGCAACCCAACGGGAAATTATGCTGCAATTTATTTTAGAGGCTATGCTTTTAAGTTTAATAGGTGGGGGCGCCGGTCTAGGAGTAGTGCATGGATTGACAGTTATAGTTGCTGATACCTTTAACTTGCCCTACGAGTTTAATAACAACATTGCAGTGTTGGCATTGGGTTCAGCGCTACTAGTGGGGGTGGGAGCTAGTTTTGCTCCTGCCGTGCGGGCCAGCCAGATCGATCCAGTCAAAGCCCTACGCTCAGAATAAAACCAAATGTGTAGAGACGTTACATGTAACGTCTCTACATTTGATAACTGTGATTTAGAATGATTTATAATGTACCTAAATCATTTGGAAGTGTAATAACAGCTACTGGACATTGTGCTTTAGTTAAAATTGCATTTGAGCGATGACCGAAGAAAACTCGACCGGATACAGTACGGGCAATGCTGCCTAAAATAATCAAATCGATATCACTATTACGTGCGTACTGAAGAATTTCTAACTCAACAATTCCTTCCAGAATAACAGTTTCAACTTTTGCCCCTAATGAACTTCCAATTTCTGCTGAGGAATGAAGAATCTGTTTGGCAATCTCAACTGCTGAGTGGGTAGTTTGCTCTTCAAACAAAGAATATTCTTGCTGAGTTCGATTTATGACATTTACTAATGTAACAATAGCTTTAGTTTCTGCGGCAATTGTACTAGCAACTTCTACTGCATGTCTACTGTAGTTTGTACCAGTTGTAGGCACTAGGATATGACTAATTTTGTATAGGTTGCTCGATGGTGTTTGTGTATTTGATAAATTTGATTTTACTATCATTGTGGCGCAGTTAGCTTCTCGAACTACCCGGTCAAACTGCAAATTTAATCTAACACGATTATTTGCATCCTGACGTTCGATGGCGCCCATTACAATTAAGTCATAACCTTTGTTAGCTTCTTTGAGAATTACATCTGCTTTGTTACGTCCTGACTCAATTTTACTTTCCCATGATGATTGAGATGACAGATTCATGGATGATGTTATTTCAGCAATAGTACTCCTTGCTACAGATGCCGGCAATTTGACTTTAGATTTTTTATTATTGCCTTCAGCATATAAAACCGTTAATTCTAATGGTATTTGGTGTGCTATGTCAGTAACTAATTGAGCAGCAAGCTTGACATTTTCGCCTCCTTGTGTCGGCAAAAGAACTCTTTGGACACGTTTGATAAAACTTTGGCTTGCTTGCTCTTCTCGCTTTAATCGTTGCGCTTCTGCTTCGCTCATTGATACATGTGACAACGACCAGCGCAATAAAGGCGGCGCCATAAGCGATGTAACAATTGCCACCATCACAATAATTGAGTACATTGGGGGATTTAGTACACCCAAGGAAACGCCGATAGTGGCAACAATAATTTCCATTGCCCCACGCGCGTTCATCCCTGAACCCATTGCGATGCCTTCCCAGTGACTCAAGCCTCCCACACGAGAACCAATGTAGGCGCCTGTAAATTTACCGAAACAAGCAATTGCCAGCACTAGTAAACCAATAAAAAAGGTTTCAGGCTTAAATATATCGAGTAAATTGACTCTCAATCCGGCTGTAGCAAAGAATATTGGTGCCAGAAATCCGCTTGTAATTAACTCTAGCGTTATCCCAGCTTCCCGACTAAAGCGCGGAGATTGTCCTGCTAAAATTCCTGCTACAAACGCACCGAGTGCAGCTTCAATACCTAAGCTATGAGTTAAAGCTGCGGCGCCGAATGACAGTACTAATAAAGCTGATAAATTTGCAGTTGCTCCACCAATATAGTCATCTACCCAGCGAAATACTAAAGCCATTAGCGAACGACCTATTGTGAAAGCAAGTCCTAAAAACAGGACGGCGCCTCCAACTGAACGTAATGCTGTTTGGATATCAAACTTACCACTGCTTGCTAACCCAGATACTACCGAAAGGAGAATCCAACCAATCGTGTCATCAGTCATACCAGCAGCAAGCGTGATTTGACCGATATCACGCCGAATTAAGTTTAAATCCATCAGTACCTTGGCTATTACTGGCACTGCGGAGATACTCATCGCGGTTGCTATAAATAAACTAAAGATTAAACGTTCATTTGAGTTTGCCAAAAAATTATCTGGCAGAAACCAGCCTAACCCTAGTCCAGTTGCAAAAGGAAATATAATCCCTCCCAATGAAATCAGCAGTGCAGTTTTACCCTTACTGACAATTAAATTTAAATCAGTCTCTAATCCAGTAACAATCAATAAAAACAGCACTCCTAACCACGAAACGACTGAGAGTAAGTCAGATTGTGCTTGGTTGTGAGGAAAAATATGCTCTTGTATATTAGGTAATAACCAGCCAAACACCGAGGGACCAAGTAAAACACCTGCAAGTAGTTCGCCAACTACAGGTGGCAGCTTGATACGGCGCATAAACTCGCCTAAACCTCTAGCAATCAAAAGTAGCAAAGCTAACTCCAACAACACCAAAAGTAGTTGGTGATGACCAAGTGGTTTGATTAAACCTCCTTGACTCGTGGCTGAAGTAACCGCAATTATTAAATTTAGCGGTAAAATCATGGTTTGGCTTCATTTTTAATCGTTTATATGAGGGAATCTTCAACCGAACTTTCCAAACTATCATCTACCTCAGAGGTGTAAAATTTAAGCTTTTGGTATGGTATTTTTGAACCATCTTAATAAACCCTGTCTCTGTAAGCATAATGACTTTATCCGAGCTGACAACACCTGATTTTCGAGTACTTTTTGAAACTGCCCCTAGCTTATGTCTTGTGTTGGCGCCCGATTTGAGAATAGTGGCAATGACTGACGCTTATCTGCAAGCTACAATGACCAAACGCTCAGAGATTTTGGGACGTAATGTATTTGATGTTTTTCCAGATAACCCAGATGATCCAGCAGCAACAGGTGTAAAAAATATTAACAACTCGTTTCAAACTGTGTTGAAAAATAAAGTGCCACATACAATGGCAATACAAAAGTATGACATTAAGCGCCCAGAATCGGAAGGAGGGGGTTTTGAGGTGCGCTATTGGAGTGTAATTAACTCACCCGTTTTGAATGTAGAAGCAGAAGTTACTTATATTATTAATCGAGCTGAAGATGTTACAGAGTTTGTGTTATTGAAACAGCAAGATTCGGAAAGGCGCCGTATTAACGAAGAACTCCAACTTCGCGCTTCTCAAATGGAGGCAGAGATTTTTTTGCGCGCACGGGAACTAGTGGACGCAACATTGGGTTAATTCAACTTTCAGATAAATATGAAGGTGAATTTACTGATGAAGACGAAGCTATTTTGATGCAATTAGCACAAATAGCATCGATTGCAGTTGAAAATGTACGGTTGTTTACAATTTCCCAGCAAGCGCGCGCAGAAGCAGAAACAGCAAATCGGATGAAAGATGAATTTTTGGCAGTACTATCTCATGAATTGCGAACACCTCTCAACCCCATTCTGGGTTGGTCAAAGCTGCTTCAAAGTGGAAAATTAGACGAAGCAAAAACCGCGCAAGCTTTAATAACTATTGAACGCAACGCCAAATTACAAGCTGATTTAATTGAAGACCTTCTTGATGTATCTCGTATTCTTCAAGGTAAGCTTAGTCTTAATACTACTCAAGTTAATTTAGTATCAATTATTGAAGCAGCAATTGAAACAGTACATTTGGCAGCAGAAGCTAAATCTATAAAAATAGAGACAGCTTTTGAAAATACTAAAGTGGAAATTTCAGGTGATTCAAGTCGCTTACAACAAGTAGTATGGAATCTTCTCTCGAATGCCCTCAAGTTTTCACCAGCTAGCGCGCATGTTCAGGTCTGCTTAGAGTGTGTTGATAAACAAGCACAAATTACAGTCAGCGATACTGGTATAGGTATAAAACCAGATTTTCTACCACACATATTTGACTATTTTCGCCAAGCTGATAGCACAACTACCCGTAAGTTTGGGGGATTAGGATTAGGATTAGCAATTGTACGTAATCTTGTTGAGATGCACGGTGGAATAGTGACAGCAGAAAGTCCTGGTGAAGGAAGTGGCGCCACTTTCACAGTCAGACTTCCCTTATTGTAGGTGCGGCAAAAGCCACCTTACTACTAGCTGCCCACCTTACTACTAGCTGCCCACCTTACTACTAACTGCCCACCTTACTACTAACTGCCCACCTTACTACTAACTGATATGCTGCTCCTTCTAATTTATCCATAATTATTTGCTGACTCTGATTCGATAACTTATTAAACTTAGCTTCAGATTCACTATCATTAAAACTCTCTAAAACATCCCATATTAATAATTCAGTAAGTAAGCTGACTTGCTGATTACGCTGATTTTTATCACTAGAAATTCTACCAACTTTGGAAATAACATTATTCAACCTGTTTAATGTTACAAGCCTTAATGTTTTTTCAGTTACTAATAATTATACATCTAGCTGTTGATAATCCCATTTTTGCGCTTGATGAAAACGACTATCTTCGGCAAACTCTGATATTTTATTCTTGACGATAGGTCTAATTCTACCCGTTTTAGTCTCTATATAAATAGACTTAATTGGTTTAATGACAACTCCTTCAGCTTTATTTGCAGGTAATGCAGGTAACTTGAAAATTTGAGGAATTGTTGATTCAAATTCTATCTTATAATTAAAAGCCTGTTCAAACTTACCTATAAATAAAGCTTCCGCACGCATCATCTCAACTTCCTGTAATACTTGCAGCGTTATATCATAATCTAAATATTCATTCTTCATTTGGCTTATCACACTAATATCAAAAGCACAGTATTCAATATTAGGTGAATAATATACACCTGTTTGCACAGCTTGCGCGCGTTCTACTACAGGAACATCTGAATGTGGATATTCACCTCCAAATAACTCTCCGTAAATAGTCGCGCGTTGTAAACCCGGTATTTTTGTTTGTAAGATATTAAAAACTTCTTTAACTTGCACTTCCAATTGTGGTTTTTTATCTAAATAACCAAAAAAATCCTCACCCGGTTGCAATAATTCCTTTCTCTTCGCAAAGTCAATCCTTACACCATCTGTAGTTATACCAAAATTGGCACCGTGAATTTTCTCAGTCACAACCCAGTCAACCTTCTTTAGCAACCGATAATCCGACTCACTCAACTGCAATTGATTTAGACTTTCCGGTATTTTCTCATAGCTACTATATTTCCAACCTACATCATTCATAGATTTATTGTAATTTAATATTACATTGTAGCACAGGCATCTTGCCTGTGCAGTGAAGTCAATAAATATTTTTTCACCACAGAGGCGCAGAGGACACAGAGAAAGAGTTGGCGCCAACTTCCAAAAAAGAAACAAACTATCCGTTACATCCGTTACATCCGTTGCAAGCAATCTTCATCTATTTAAATTTTATTTAAAGAAATAAAAAAGTATATTTGTGCAGTATATAGTTAGTACAACAATCCTAGATAAGCATTTACCGAGGATTATAATAAAACTCTCGATACAGGGTAACACATGACTAAAAAACCCTTCGACCAATTTGCAAAGCAGTTTTTTAACATATTTTTAAGTTCATATGGCAGAGTCGATTTGAATTTTGAAGTTCCTGGAGAATCTCAATTCATAGACATCCTATTCGCACCATCTACTCAACCAACCGATACACCAGAATCTCTACGCTTATTGCATCGAATCGCGTCAGTTCCATGTCTTATTGAACCCTACCGAAAACCCCCAGATAAGAGTGACATACGTACCTGTGTACAAAAAATGTTCTTTGTGCAGGCAGATTATGAGCGCAAAGCAAATGCTTCAGAAAGAACTGTAAAGGAAGAAGAGCTACCTCAACTGTGGATTATTACTCCAAGTGCTTCAGATCAAATTCGTGAATACTGTATAGCTAGTCCGGATAAAAACTGGATGACTGGTATACATACTTCACCTGGTGTACTGAGAGCCGCAATAATTGTAGCTAACAAACTACCTCGCACTCCAGAAACATTGTTCTTTAGGCTGTTTGGAACAGGTAAAGTTCAGAAACAGGCAATTAAAGAAGTTAGAGCGCTACCCAAAGACGATAAGCAACGTTCTCAAATATTAAAGCTATTATCAAGCTGGAAAATTAGTATAGAAGTAGCACAACCAACAGATGAAGATGAAAGGAGTCTAGCTATGCTGCTTGAGGAAATTTATCAAGAATGGGAAGAAAAAACCAAGCGTCAAGGACTGGAGCAAGGACTAGAGCAAGGACTAGAGCAAGGACTAGAGCAAGGACTGGAGCAAGGACTAGAGCAAGGGCAACGTCTTGTGGTCGAAAATATGCTCAAAGCTCGTTTTGGCGAACTTGACCCTGAGCTAGCTAGCATCATTCCATCCTTGCTAGCATTGCCAACTGAAGAATATACCAATTTATTGTTAAGATTGTCTAATATATCTCGTGAAGACTTACTTGCTCGTTTTCAATCAGAAGTTTAGAAAAGAAGGGCTATTAGCTCGCTTTAACCAGTAAAGCTTCAGTACCATTTAATGTACTATTTTATGTAGAGGCGCCATCAGCATAAGCGTTTCTACATTAATTGTGTAAGCATTCTTTATAATTTATAAGGGATATATTAACGTATTCATTTTTAAGCTATCGTTTATTATGACAACTATTATGACCACTTCTAACCGCCGCTATCATATTACTACCTTCGGTTGCCAGATGAATAAAGCCGACTCGGAGCGCATGGCTGGCATTTTAGAAGACATGGGCTTTGAGTGGTCAGAAGACCCAAACCAAGCTAATGTAATACTTTACAATACTTGTACTATTCGCGATAACGCTGAACAAAAGGTATATTCTTATCTAGGTAGACAAGCCAAGCGAAAGCACTCTGAGCCTGATTTAACTTTGGTTGTTGCAGGTTGTGTAGCGCAACAGGAAGGAGAATCTTTATTACGACGTGTTCCTGAATTAGACCTGGTGATGGGACCACAGCACGCTAACCGTCTTAAAGATTTGTTACAGCAAGTTTTTGATGGCAACCAAGTTGTTGCTACAGAAGCTGTACATATTATGGAGGATATCACTAAGCCGCGTCGTGATAGTAAAGCGACAGCGTGGGTAAATGTAATTTATGGATGCAACGAACGCTGCACTTACTGTGTTGTTCCTGGTGTGCGTGGTATTGAACAGTCACGTACTCCAGAAGCTATCCGCGCGGAAATTGAAGAATTAGGGCGCCAAGGTTATAAAGAAATTACGTTACTGGGTCAAAATATAGATGCATATGGACGTGACTTGCCTGGTAGCACTCCCGAAGGGCGCCATCTTCACACGCTCACTGATTTACTATATTATGTCCACGATGTACCAGGTATTGAGCGGATTAGATTTGCAACTTCTCACCCGCGCTATTTTACAGAACGGTTGATAAAAGCTTGTGCGGAACTGCCCAAGGTGTGCGAACATTTTCATATCCCCTTCCAGTCAGGTGATAACGAAGTTCTAAAAAGAATGTCGCGCGGGTATACTCAGGAAAAATATCGCCGTATCATTGATAAAATTCGTGAATATATGCCAGATGCATCGATTAGCGCCGATGCAATAGTTGGTTTTCCCGGAGAAACCGAAGAACAGTTTCAAAATACCCTCAAACTAACTGAGGATATTGGCTTTGATATGTTAAATACTGCTGCATACTCACCTCGACCTGGTACACCTGCAGCAATATGGGACGGACAACTAAGCGAAGAAGTTAAAAGTGACAGATTACAACGTCTCAATCATCTCGTTAATATCAAAATAGCAGAACGTTCGCAAAGATATATGGGACGCACCGAAGAAATTTTGGTAGAAGACCAAAACCCTAAAGATGTCACCCAAGTTATGGGCAGAACAGGTGGAAACCGTTTGACTTTCTTCACTGGAGATATCAACGAACTCAAGGGTCAGTTAGTCAAGGTAAAAATTACCGAAGCTCGTGCTTTCAGTTTGACGGGTATACCTGTAAAGGTACAAGAAGCAGTACTTGTATAGCACGCACATTGTAGAGACGCGATTAATCGCGTCTCTACATTTTATTTCATCGCAATGATTCATAAATCATTGTCACCGCTATTAAACACAATAACATTACTCCCAGGCGCCAGAACCAGCCAAACGCAATCTCAATAAAGTTTATACCTACTAAATGCGGTAGTCCTAAAATGGTTGATAATGTATAGGCAATCGCAATACCTAAACTCATTAACAAGAAATATTTAATAAATCTTGCAACTAAACGAAATAAGGGACTGTAGTTATTAGTAGTCATGGTAATATGCTCGTTTTGTGACTCAAGAAAACTCGACAAGTATATTTTTACTAGTTTGAATTATTCATACTGACTCGTCACTTGCTCCTCACCGTACATTTAACTGCTGCCTGCCTTTTTATTATCTTAGTTTCTAGTCAGCCGCTTCGTGACAATTACTTACGTAATTTGTGACTCTTGATTTTAAGATAACACCATGCTAGGTGCCTGTCAATCATGTCAAGAGTGTCGTAATAAAACTTTATATAGATTTGATCATCCCCCCAATCCGCCTTAATAAGGGAGGCTTTGAACGCCCTCTTTCTCGCTCTTATTAAGGGGGCAGGGGGGCATTACCATTTTTAGTTGCGTGACAATAGGATAGGATAATATTCGTGACATGTGTCACACAATTGTTTACAAAAGATAAAGTTGTCACAAAAATCCTGGAGTTGACATGGACGAGAATATTAAACAAATCTATGAGAAGTTGACACCTCGACGTAAAGAGGTGCTGCAAATGGTGTTGATAGGAGAATCAGATGAGGCAATTGCTCAAGTCTTAAGTATCAAACCTGCTACGGTCAGAAAATACCTGGAAAGATTGTATCAAGCGTTTGGAGTCAGTAAGCGGGTTGAGCTAGTGACATTATTTGCTAGCTACAAGAAAGAATTTATTAATGATGCTTCTGAATTTTTACCATCTGTGGTCAGCAAAACGAGACTTGATATAGGGGAAGCACCAAGCACACAAAATTTTTATGGGCGCCTTCAGGAACTCGAAACGTTAAAACACTGGATAATTGAAACCCATTGTCGTGTGGTGACGCTTTTAGGTATGGGTGGGTTAGGTAAAACTACTCTATCTGTAAAGTTGATGGAATTATTAAATGTTCCAGAGCATCACTTTGATTTTATTATTTGGCGGAGTCTTCGAGAGGCGCCGAAGTTAGAGAAGATATTGGTAGATTGCATCAAATTTTTCTCTGAACAAAAAGAAATCAATATTAAGGGTAATGTTAGTGATGTGTCGCAAATGCTTCAATATATGCGAAATTCACGCTGTTTGATAGTTCTCGATAACTTTGAATCTATTCTCGAAAATCAGGGGAATGTCGGATTATATCGAAAGGATTATCAAGATTATGGTGTGTTAATTAAAAGGATATGCGAATCTTCTCATCAAAGCTGTTTAGTTATAACTAGTCGTATTCGACCTGAAGATATTGCGGTTCAAGAAGGAGAAAATTTACCAGTTCGTTCGCTACTTGTGCCAGGGTTAGCAGAAGAAGAAGGATTAAATATATTAGAAGATAAGGGATTAATTGGTTCTAAAAAAGCAATGCTTAATTTAGTAGAGCTATATAGTGGTAATCCCTTAGCATTGAAAATTGTATCTACATTTGTAAAAGATTTATTCAATGGAGACATCGATGAGTTTATCAAACAAGGTTTAATAGGTTTTGTTGGAATCGAAAGTTTATTAGATAGTCAATTTAATAATTTGTCTGATTTAGAAAAAAAAGTCATGTACTGGCTGGCAATTAATCGCGAACCTGTTAGTATCAAAGAGCTATTCGATGAAATAGTTGATAAACCAGTATTTTTTAACTTAGTCGATAGCTTAGAAAAACTTAAAACACGTTCTTTAATTGAAACAGTCAATGGGAAGTTTACTCTTCAAAATGTTGTGATGGAGTACATGATTAGTTTACTAATTCGATATGTAACTGAAGAGATTAAAACTGAAGAGTATAATTTATTAAATCAATATGCTTTAATTGAAGCTACTGCCAAAGATTATATTAGAAATCGACAAATAGAACTTATATTAAAACCAATTTATCAAAGTCTATCAGGTGAGGAAACTAATTTAAAACTTGTTCAACCACTTCAAAAAGCGAAAGCTAAGTTTAATAATTATGGCGTAGGTAATATCATTAATCTATTATTACATCGAAAATACAACTTATCTGGTTTAGATTTATCAAATTTAACGATTTGGCAAGCTTATTTCCGTGGTGCAAGATTACATAACGTCAACTTTACTAACTCTGACTTAAAAAAATCTCGTTTTACCGAAGCATTTGGTACAGCTTTATCATTAGCTTCTAGTCCTGTTGATTCAATTTGGGCAATGGGTGATACCAAAAGTCGAATTCGTGTGAGATATAGTGAGGGTCAGCAATGGATGACGATGGAAGGACACACTAACTGGGTGCGTTCTATTGCTTTTAGCAGTAACGGTAAAATCCTTACTAGTGCTAGTGATGATAAAACTGTTATGCTTTGGGACACAAGTACTGGACAACGTTTAAGAACTTTAGAAGGACATAAACAACGAGTTTGGTCTGTGGCAATTAGCCCTGATTGTAATACTATCGCGAGTGGAAGCGAAGATAAAACAATTCGACTTTGGCGCCTAGATACGGGTGAATGCTACAAAGTTATCGAAAAACATATTAACTGGGTGCGCTGTGTTATATATAGTCCCGATGGAAGTATATTAGCTAGCGGTAGCAGTGATTCTAGTGTGATTTTATGGGATGCTAAAAGTGGAGAATATTTAAAGACTTTACAAGCACATACTGCGCGCGTTCGGTCTATCGCGTTTAGTCGAGATGGTAAAATTTTAGCCAGCAGCAGCGATGATTCTAAAATTATCCTTTGGGATATCGAAAGCGGTAAAGAGTTAAAAACGCTAATTGGACATAAAAGTTGGGTGCGGTCGGTAGCTTTCCATCCATCACGTAATTTATTAGCTAGTGCTGGTGAAGATTGTGAAGTTATGATTTGGGACGTTAACACAGGTAAACGCAAAAACACTTTACTTGGACATACTGCTAGAGTTTGGTGCGTAACTTTCTGCGGTGAAGACTGCGAAACCCTTATCAGCAGTAGCGATGACAAAACTGTGAAAATTTGGGATGTTGATACTGGTGAATGTTTAAAAACTTTTCAAGGTCACACAAATTGGTCTTGGTCGCTTGGTTTTAGTTCAAATGTTTTAATTACTGGTAATGAAGACCAAACCATCAAAATTTGG
The DNA here is from genome assembly GCF_002368415.1 of Calothrix sp. NIES-4105. GTDB lineage: Bacteria > Cyanobacteriota > Cyanobacteriia > Cyanobacteriales > Nostocaceae > Dulcicalothrix. The sequence goes on along the minus strand of NZ_AP018290.1, from coordinate 10,784,753 downwards.
GATACAACTACAGGTAAACTAAATAAATCAATTAGAGCGCATAAGAATAGAATACGCGCTTTGGCAGTTAGTCCTGGTGATAATGATAATACTATTATTGCTAGTGGTAGCGACGATAAAACAATCAAGCTTTGGGATATTAAAAGCGGCAATCTCATTAAAACTTTTACCGACCACCCAGATAGAGTTCTTACGATTGCTTTTAGTCCAGATGGTAAGAAGCTAGTTAGTGCAGGAGACGATAAGATTCTGCGAATTTGGGATGTTGAAAGTGGAAAGCTTAAGTTTACTAACGAACGTCACGGTAGCTGGATTTGGTCTGTAACATATAGTCCAGATGGAAAAATAATAGCTAGTGGTAGCGAAGATAAAACGATTAAGCTTTGGGATGCTCAGACTCTTGAGTGTTTACAAACTCTCATTAGTCATGCAGACTGGGTTAGGTCTGTAAAATTCCACCCTAACGGCAAAATATTAGCTAGTGGTAGCGAAGATAAAACAGTCAAGTTATGGGATGTGACGACGGGTCAAAAAATTCAAACATTGAAGGTTCATATTGGTTGGGTTCGTTCAATAGCTTTTAGTCCAGATGGTCGCTTTTTAGCTGTTGGTGGTGGTAGTGCAATTTTAGAAATTTGGGATATAACTACAAATACAATATACAAAACTTTGCAAGGACATCAAGAAAGACTATGGGCAGTAGCTTTTAGTCCTGATGGTCAAATCCTCGCTAGCAGTAGTGAAGATGGTAGTACTGCACTTTGGGATATTACCACGGGTCAACTATTATATTCACTTCAGGCGCCGAGAGTTTACGAAGGTTTGAATATTACTGGTGTGGTTAATCTTACAAAAGCACAAATTGACACATTAAAAACTTTAGGAGCTTTTACAGAAGATGAGTAAGACTTATTCTAATTATCATACATTAATTGGTATCACTACTTACGGGCGCCACGACCCAATTCCTTTTTCTCTACCAAGCACATATTTAGACTCTGTTCGCAAAGCAGGTGGTACACCAATATTACTACCACCAGGAGAAAGCAACGCAGCAACGCTATTAAAACCACTGGATGGTTTGATAATTACAGGTGGAGGAGATATTAACCCTACTTTGTATAACGGCGCCGCTCATCCAATGGTATATTCAGTAGATAACGAGCGCGATGCCTTTGAAATTAACTTAGCAAAGTTCGCGTTAGAAAATCACATACCCGTACTAGGCATTTGTCGCGGGTTACAAATACTCATTGTTGCTTCTGGTGGAACCTTAATACCGCATATCCCAGATGAGTATGGCACATCAGTTGCACATCGCTTAGAACCAGAACCAGGTATCCGCAGACCTACAGAACATGACGTAATAATTACACCTAACAGTCGTTTAGGAAAATTAATCCAAAAACCTCAAATACGAGTAGTATCATGGCATCACCAAGCAGTAGGTATACTACCATCTAACTGGCGCGCGGTTGCTCACGCAGCCAATGATAAAGTAATCGAAGCAGCAGAACACATACATCATCCTTGGGCAGTAGGAGTACAATGGCATCCTGAAATGTCTCAAAATGACCCAAACCATGAACGTATATTTAAAGGATTTATAGAATCTACTTATAGTAAAGAAAACTTATTATCAGCTTAACACCCTCTTATTCCCCCCTCCTGAGCGGCTACGGTGTACACACATCTTTAATAACCCTCTTTTTTCCCCCCCTTTGTGCCCTTTGTGTTCAAAGTGGTTTATCTCTTTAAAGAACCACAAAGGCACAAAGGACACAAAGAAAGAAAAGAAAGAAAAAAAAAGAGACTTGTGTGTACACGGTAGCCTGAGCGGGGGGTTAGGGGGATTAAAATCTATAAAAATTTTTGTAGCACGGGCGTCCCGCCTGTGCAGTGGCGCCTATAATTATTTTTTACCACAGAGGCGCAGAGGGCACAGAGGAGAGTGGGCGCCTATTCAAAAAATCATTAATTTTATTTAGGGTTCCATAAAAACTGAATTTCCAAAAAAGAATTAAATAATAAGACTTCAATTACATCTTCCGTAAATTTGAACTCAAACTGATTGTACTTATCACGAACTATCTCAGATGTTGCAAATTGTTAGCTTTGGAGAGAAATCTAGATTCTTCAGCAAGCCTATAAAGATAGATGAGCTAAGGCAAGCTGTCTACAATCGTTTTGGCGTTAAAAATACAAAAGATTTGGAAAAATCTGGCGCCTTTAACATGGCAACTGACGGTATGGATAAGCTCGACTTTCGCTTAAAATCTACATGGGAAATGTTATATCGGAAGTTTGTTGGTATTATTCCAGGTGAAGAAAATCAACAGGGATATGGCTGTATTAATGGCATTAATATATTTCAATATTTTAAACCTTGGCAGGTATTTGGGTTAGACTCTAAGACCGCAAAAAAAGATGATATCAAAAATGCGTATTATCGCCTTTCTAAAATTTACCATCCTGACAATTTTAATACTGGAGATAGACAAATATTTGAGCGTATTGACATCATGTATAAAAGTATTATTGCTGGTCTATAATCATGTCGTTTGATAGAGAAATTTTTTATATAGCAGGACTTACGCAACCGGCACATTAAAAGCGTAGGGTGTGTGACGCCGACTCGGAATTTGGACGTAACTATAAGACTTGTAGCGTCACGCACCAGCGAGGTTTTGTGACAATATCGTAAGTCCTGTATAGAAGAGGGTAGCCTTGCTCAGAGTTTTGAATTAAAGCAAAAATAATTTGATGAGATAGTTGAATCTTTAGAGTCTTCAGACGATAAAAATATTCGGATTAGAAGTTGGGTACACTTCGTAATTCAAGGGTATGTAGGTGGACAAGCAATAAGAATTTTCTCCCGAGAAGGGGCAATCGCTGTTGCTAATTATTTAGACATTCGTGGCTCGGCAACTACAACTGCTTTAAATACAGTTTTTGCACTGCTTGAACGATATCGTATAAATCACATAGATTCAAATGTTCGTCAAGCAGTATATCAAAATAGCTCATCTTTGACGCAGTATCGAGGAGGGTCGGCGCCTACTCAACAAATCATTAATATGAAAACTGTATCAAGTTTATCCGGTATAACTGACATTCCTGCGATTAGAGGTTCCTGTTTCTAAATATCTATTAATTCAAAACGTACCCTTTTCCCGATGACTCTGGCAGCACGTTGAATCGTGTCCAAGGTAACAGCAGGATTATCTGGGTCTAAAAGTCGCTCCAACGATGACCTACTTGTTTTCATCTGATGTGCCATTTCTGTCTTGCTCAGATTTTTATTAACCATCTCCTGTTGAATCTGCCATGCAATTACTCGTTTGACAGCAATTATATTAATCTCATCCAATGTTCCTTCTTCCTCGAATAGGTCATCAACAAAAGAGCCGATGTAAGGATTTTTCTTCATGTTATTGCCTTGCTCGGCAACGATTTTTAGAACGCTATATCTTATTTGTACCTTTTTTAGTACGTTTAATCAATCGGAAAAATTACACTCATAACAATTTGAGGCGCCGATGTAATACAAATTTCGCTATGCGGCACCTAGCTCTGCGTCAGTTTTATGTTCGCACGCGAATTATGTTTGGCAAGACGCAAAACCCCAAAAATTGGCGCCGTGCTTTGCAAAACACCAATTATTTAATTATTTGCAGCCACTTGACAAACCTATGCTAAATTTATGCTAAAAATGCCAAAAAAAATTTTAATGCTCGCTTCGCTCTTTCTTGATCGCAAAAGGGTAAAAATACAAGAAAAAAGGGTAAAAAAGCAAAAGTGTAGATAGCTAAAGAGTCCTCGCTTCAACAACCACAACCCGAAAACCAACATCAATGTCGTTTTCGTAGTCGTAGTAGCGAGATGCCGAACGACAGCCTAGAGGATTGTAAATCCACGAACCGCCGCGCAGCATTTTATAATTGTAATAAAATATATTATCATTTATATTCTCAAGCCAAGCTATACCATGTGCCGGAGCTTCATGGTAATTTTCATGGTAACTATCAGCGCACCATTCCCAAACGTTACCATGCATATCATACAAACCAAAGGCATTAGGAGGAAAAATTCCTACACCTGTAGGTTTTTCTCGGTACTCTCCTTTTGGTTCGTCGGCAAAGGTTTTGCTGCCTCTGTAATTAGCTAATTCGCTTGTAATTGTCGAGCCAAAATAAAAAGGTGTTGTTGTGCCCGCTCGACAGGCATATTCCCACTGAGCTTCGCTAGGGAGTTGGTAATTTTTACCAGTCTTATTAGATAGTCTCGCACAAAATTCCACTGCATCATTCCAAAAAATATTTTCTACAGGACGATTATCTCCTTTAAACCAAGATGGGTCTGCTTCAAGGTCGTGCGCTACTTTTGGTAATGCAGAAACTGCTCGCCATTGTGCTTGGGTAATTGCATATTTACCCATAAAGAAGGCTGGAACGGTAACTTCATGCAGTGGTCTTTCCCTTTCAAACCCTTCCCCTTCAGGCGAACCCATCATAAATGTACCATCGGGGATATAAACCATATCTAGATAGGCGCCACCTCCCAGGTCTTCCGTGAAGTATTTCGATTCATGGGTTTCTTGTTTAATGATGGTGCCGCGACGGTTAACGGTAACTGTTTCAAATTTAAAAGTTTGTGTAGGGTATTTTGGTTGTTTAGCAATATTTTCTTCTGCTTTCAAATTCTTACTGTCAGGAACTTGAACTACACTCGTTGTATTGACAGTGTTAAGCTTGGCTAAAATCTCGAAAGCAAAATTGCTAGCATTGCGTGCAGCTATTTCCTGAGAGCCACTAGCGTCGGCTTCACTTTTATGATCAATAAGGTCGGAAATTCCACGAATAACGAGTGCTGATACTTCATGATTTGCATAAGCAGCTTGTAGTAATCCTCTTCCTTCCATTTCCACTGCTACAGCATCGCTATAGTTCGACTTAAGAAACTTATAAATACTAGATTTAGTATCGCCTATTACTTTTTCTCCAGCAGCAATGGGTGCGACGAAAGCACGGTGTCCTAAAGTTAATGCAAGCCTATTTAATCTTCTGGCCTCAGCTTTAGCTCTTTCTACCAACTTGTACGCTGATTGTCCAACATCTGGTCTGGGTTTAAATTCAATTTCTGCCTTACCTGATTCGTATCCATATACTTTTGTCGCAGCTACCACGTCACCAAGTTTGACATCCTTTATGCCACCTGCAACTCCAACAAAAAGTATCACATCAGGATTAAAGTGGCTTATTGCTCGTTCCGCTTGCAATACAGTAAATAAATTTCCGGCACCAGTCTCAACAATTACTACTTCCCAAGCATTACCATCGTTGTTAAATGTGCCTCGCTCGTAAATAGTTCCTTGAGGATGTATTTCTTCCTGAACTTCGACAAGACGTTCGCGAACAGCTTCATATTCTATAGGAATCGCAGTGAGTATAACTGCACGGGGTAAATTTTGCTCTTGTTGTCTGAAGTTCATTTTCTAGTTGCTGTTCACGGAAGAATCGAAGCTAGCTATAATTAGGATTTAGTTTTGTTATCCTCGAATCTTGGCACCCCTAAAATTATAAGCTATTGGCTCATATCTAGATTTTTAACCATAATCCTTTTATTTTGGCGCCGACATCAGCAGTTACTACACTCTGGATGCACTTGTTTACATATAGCTGTAGCTGTACTACACAAACTACACTAGAGAGCAGCAGTCATAAAATTGTAAATTATTTGAGCACTCAAGAATTAAACTTACTTTAGGGGGTTGCTTTTCTGCGAGAAGCTTAGGCGCGGGATAAGTTTGCAACATTACTATATAAAAACATATTATGGATAAACAGCAACAAATCTTAGAAATCTATTTTAAGGAATATGATAAGCTCAAGTCAGAACAAGCACAGCGCATCGGCTTTCGTGATAACCTGCTTTACGTAACGCTGGGATTATTTGGCACAATTATCTCTTTAGCAGTTTCCAATCCGGCTAACAATTATGCACTGCTTGTTATTCCTTGGGTTTGTCTCATCTTGGGTTGGACTTATGTTGTTAATGATGAAAAAATTACGGCTATCGGTAGATATATTCGCTACACTTTAACTGAAAAAATCAAGGAACAAACAGGTCATACAGATATTGAATCTATCTTCGGTTGGGAAACTGCCCATAGAAGCGATAACCGCCGAACAAGACGTAAAATTCAGCAATTAATTATTGATGAAATAACTTTTGTTCTTTCTGGTATAATAGCACTAGTATGTTTTTGGGTATTAGTTTCAAATCCTCCGTTAGCTGTTAATATTCTTGGGTTTGTAGAAATTATACTTCTGGTTATCTTGGGTGTGGAGATTGCTATTTATGCGGACTTGGCCAAGGGACGATAGTTTTTAGCTTAAGTAATGATGGCGCCGATATAATACTGTGTAGATTTTGATCCCCAACCCCCACGTATAAGCCTAAAGTATTATTTTTACAAGACTAGGGAATTGAAATGCTAAAAGAACTTCATCTCCAGCAAGTGGGTCTAGCTTCACATTTTAATATTGAATTTGCTGATAGACTTAATATATTTACAGGTGATAATGGGAATGGTAAAAGTTTTTTGCTTGATATTGCTTGGTGGGTTTTAACTACAACTTGGGCTAACCAACCAGCATATCCGCAACAAGCTAAAAAAGAAAATCCAAGAATTACAGGTATAGTTAGTTCACAAAAACAAACAAGAGAGTTTGAAAGTTATTTTGATTTCTCAGAACAACAATGGCGCCACGTACACATACCTACTTTGTCAGAAGAATTAGTCATTTACGCGCGTGCAGATGGGGGGTTTTGTATTTATGACCCAGCACGTATACGTGATAATGCTTATAATTTTAATTCAGACACACTTTGGAATGGCTTAAAGTTAGATGGTAAAGTTTTATGTAATGGTCTAATTCAAGATTGGGTAACATGGCAAAATCAGCCTAAGAAATATCCATTTACCCTATTTACTAATGTTATTAAAAAACTTGCACCTTCACCGTCAGAATGGATACAAGTCGGTGAACCAACGCGAATTTCTATAGAAGATGTGCGCGATATTCCAACAGTTAATCTTCCTTACGGTAACGTGCCTGTCATTTACACCTCTGCTGGAATGCAGCGAATTTTAGGACTTGCTTATTTACTAGTATGGACTTGGTACGAACATACAAAAGCTTCAGAGTTACGCCAACAAAAGCCAATTAATCAAATTGTATTATTAATTGATGAGACAGAATCTCACCTACATCCTCGGTGGCAAAGAGTGATTTTGCCAGCTATTTTAGAAGTAGTTGAACAATTAAATCCTCAAATTAAAATACAAGCTTTAGTAACTACTCATTCTCCACTTGTTCTTGCTTCTCTAGAACCAACTTTTGATGAATTAGAAGATAAATTATTTTTATTTAAATTAGAGGGTAGAGAAGTTAATCTTGATGAAATACCTTGGTCTAAACAGGGAGATACAGTTGGATGGTTAACATCAGAAATTTTTGGACTCAAACAAGCTCGTTCTCAAGAAGCCGAAATTGCCATTGAAGCGGCAGAAGCATGGATGCGTGCAGATGATTTAAGTGCTTTTCCTGAAAACTTAAAAACTCATAAACAAATTCATCAGGAGCTTCAAAGACTTCTGCCTGGACACGACCCATTCTGGCCTCGTTGGATAGTTACAACAGAAAAAAGAAATTCTGATTTATCAGGAGTATCATAAACAATGATACCTGTCAATCCTCCACCAGAACCACCTGATTTTGATGAGAAAGCGCGACAACCGGGGAATGCTTGGTTGACAAAAAATCCAGACCCAAAAAAAGGAGTAAAAGATTATTGGTCGCCATTTAAAAGTCAATTAGCCGATGGATTTAATAATCTCTGTGGTTACAGCGCTATGTACGAACCAGTATTATGCTGTAAAAAAACAGCAGCAACTAAGTTAAAAAGCCGTTTTCTAGCGTAAGGTTCACGTTCATCCCACTCATCTCTCAATTTATCGACCCAAACTTGAGCATCCATCCCAGATAATAAATTAGGCGCCACTCTATAAAACTCAGTTTTGAATTGATTGGAGTACTTTTTCCAAATTTATTTTATAATTATTATTCATTATAAAATAGCTTTTTTTATAATTTGTCTCTGACCTATTAATTGCTTTTAAATGTTTGTTAGGCATTTTGGTACATATGTTTAAAAATAAATACCGGATTTTTATTATAGTTTTTAGATGTTATATTTTATTTTAAATTATATAAGATTTTATTACTTTTATTAGAAAAAAGAAACGGGCAGGATGCCCGTTCCACAAGATAGTTCTACAAGATTTATTAATCTTTTTTAGGGGATGCGCGAAATATTACTGCCATCAATTTCTGGTGTTGCGAATGCATCTAGTGAACCTAGGGGAGGTTTTCTTGGCGCCCTTACACCAGTCCCTGATGGATAATCTGGGTCTATTTTACGCACTACTGGTAATTGGAGTGCTTGCCATATCTCGAAAAGTGCCCAAAATAAGCTGCTTGCGGAAGCTGCTATTAATAAGTACGCATATATCATACTCATATTTATGTCGTAACTGGATATATTATATTATGATATATCTAGATTAGATATATTGTGTAATGACAAATGAATGCTATTGATTTTTTGCCGCTAAAGCCAGCAGTATTTCATATTCTTGTTTCGCTTGCAGATGCTGACCGTCACGGTTATGGAATTATGCAGGAGGTACAAGTGAGGACGGGTGGTCTAGTTAAGCTTGGCCCTGGAACGCTTTATACAGCTATTAAGCGTTTGGTTATGGATGGTTTGATTTTTGAGTGTGAGGGTACAGGCGCCTGTGATGATGAACGACGACGGTATTACAGTATTACTTCGTTGGGACGAGAGGTTATTGCGTTAGAAGCCAAGCGGTTAGAGGATTTGGTGGATATGGCAAGGGCTAAAAATTTGCTTTCATCAATTTAAATGCGCGCTTATAGGAAAAAAATGATGTCACTGTCACGATTAGCGCTACATTTATCGGTTGGAATTTACAGTTGCTTGTTAATTATTTATCCTGCTAGCTTTCGACGCGAGTTTGGAGAGGAGATGGTTATGGTGTTTGAGGATATGGCTTTAGATGCGATGCGTGTAAGGGGGATTTGGGGATTGGTGGGAGTTTGGTATACAGTTTTGTCTGAGTTGTGGAGTACCGCGCGCGAGCAACATTTATTGGCAGGGAGTTATTATCGTGTTCGGAGAATTAGGAATCGCGCGTTGCAAGCTGTTTTTAGTTTGATAGGGTTGCTTGGTGGGTTTGTTTGGTTGTTAAGAAGTAAGCATTGAAGTTTGATCCCCCCAACCCCCCTTGGTAAGGCTACCGTGTACACACATCTTTAAGAATCGCCTTATTTACCCTCCTTTGTGACCTTTGTGTCTTTGTGGTTCTTTAAAAAATAAACCACGAAGGCACAAAGAACACAAAGAAAGAGAAGAAAAGTAACCCATGAGAACTTGTGTGTACACCGTAGGGGCTAGGGGGGATTTTACAAATAAAATAAATGTTATATTCTGCTCTTGTAGCAAAACCGTCATCTTGTGTTAATCTATTCAGGATTTGATGGTTTGATGGAGGATGTCATGGCGAAGCTGCGAGTGGGGCTGTTGTTTGGTGGTCGTTCGGGCGAGCATGAAGTATCGATAAAATCAGCACGCGCGATCTTTGGCGCCTTGAGTGCTGAAGAAAATGCTAGTAGATATGATGTGCTGCCTTTCTATATTCAAAAAGATGGTTTTTGGCAACCACCTGCGACTGCACAACAAGTTTTGGCTAGTGGTGAAGCGTTACAAAATCTGCCTCCATCTCCAAATTTGTGGCAATTTCCTGTTGAAACAAATGAAGTTGACGTTTGGTTCCCTATCCTCCACGGTCCCAACGGTGAAGATGGCACTATTCAAGGATTGCTGACGCTGATGCAGGTTCCTTATGTTGGTTCCGGTGTACTGGGTTCAGCGGCAGGTATGGACAAAATTGCCATGAAGGACGTTTTTGCACAAGCTGGTTTAGCTCAAGTTAAGTATGTTGTGGTGACACGCGCGCAAGTTTATTCAAATCCTTGTGTTTTTCCGAAGCTGTGTGATGATATCGAAACTACTTTGGGATACCCTTGCTTCGTCAAACCCGCCAATTTAGGTTCTTCTGTAGGTATTGCTAAAGTTCGCAACCGTACTGAGTTAGAAACTGCTCTTGATAATGCTGCTAGCTATGACCGTCGAATTATTGTTGAACAAGGAGTAAAAGCAAGAGAAATTGAATGCGCTGTTTTAGGTAATGATAATCCTCAAGCTTCGGTTTTAGGTGAAATTACTTTCAGTAGCGACTTTTATGATTACGAAACTAAATATACAGAAGGTTTAGCAGAAATACTTATTCCAGCATCGCTACCTGAGTCTGTTGCCTCGCAAATTCAAGAGATGGCAATACGAGCTTTTGTCGCAGTAGATGCAGCGGGGTTGTCGCGCGTAGATTTCTTTTATGTTGAATCAACAGGGGAAATACTGATTAATGAAATTAATACACTACCTGGCTTTACAGCCACAAGCATGTATCCTCAAATGTGGGCACACGCAGGGGTACCTTTCACTAATCTCGTTCACCAATTGATACAATTTGCACTCGAACGACATTCCTCAACTAAGTCTTAATTGTTGTTTTCAAAATAAGCAGAGTACTGAGTCAAGTCTTAAAAAATACCAAAATTTAGCAAAAATAGTGGTTTTTTGTAGCCTATGTATCTGAAAAATGCTACAAAGAGTCAACATTTTGCTACGGATACTCACGGCGTCTTCCAGAGGTACAATTAGCCCCATAGAGGGGTACAAATCTGCAAAAATCATGGAAAACAGTCAGAGAGTACAGCAGGAGAACAGTGAGGCTGGTACTCCAGCACCTGAACATAAACCTGAATACAAACCTGAAACGGTGAAATCTAAGCACAAGTCAGCGTTAAGATTCTTTTTGCGCTTGATTGCTTTTCATCCTTGGCTTTTGGTGGTAGCTTTACTTGGTCTATTTGCTGGTAGTGCCGTGCTAGCAGTTTATAGTCTGGGATATGCAGGACGTATAGAAGAACTACATTCTAATACGACCGAAGAACCTGAAGTTGATATCGTTCGACCTATCAATAGTGCATCTTCTGATGAAAATAACAATCCATTTCCTTTATGGGTAGTTATTGCGATTGCTTTGAGTTGTGGAGGTGGGTGTTTAGTTATTTCCCGTTGGCTTAATGGTTCTACGCTTTCAAAGAAAAGTCAAAAGCGTGTAAACCGCTATGAAGTGCGTCTTGCCCAACGTCGTAATTATCAAACAGAACCACTGGCGCCTAAAAAACCTCCAGTATTTGTGCCACCAAAAACAAGTACACAAACTCCGACAACACGTAAGGCAAATACAACTGTTACTATCTTGCCACCTCAGAGTAATTCTTTGGGCATTCGCCAAGAACCTCTAGTTCAGCCAGTAGAAGCTCGCAAACAAAATCCAATATCTTTTGTTGTGCGTAAGTAATAGTGACACCGATTGTGGCATTTTTATCCGTAGAAAATTCTCTCGATAGAAATTAAAAAGTGACAAATCCTATAGGCGCCGATAGTAAGTGCGTAACCGGGTTCTTGAATAACCCGGTTTTTGTTTGTCTGAAAGGAAATATACAAATTTATATTTATTTTACAAAAGAATTTTAGTTCTAAAAAATAATCAAGAAACTTGCCAGATTGGCAACTCATCCCCAAATTCGTCAGTTATCTTGAACAAAGATAAACGACTTCAAGGGTGTTGTTATCAGGGTGTACTCAACTACCAAACACCATTGCCAGAGTTAATCTGGCAACGATTTCATGAAATTATCTTAATAACATGAAAATGCATCTACCACCTGATAACAAGTACCTTTACTTAAGTAATATTATCTAATATAAAAATACCTAACTATCACAATATTTAAGTTTGGTATTCACTGCGTCAGAAATACAATGTACAAATGTTGTTGTCCATATTAGCCCCCTAAAAGACAACGTTTATGCGCTTATTTCTGTTCGCTTCAGCAGTGAATACTGGAGCGGGAGTGAAAAGCGCTTGATATGCTTCCTCCCGCTCCTCTTTTTTTTGCAAAACTAAAAAATAAAATAGGTTGGATAGATGAACGGAATCCAACCTATTTTCTCATCTCTAGTAATAAATATTTTTAGATAAAACTTATATTTTCAGCCAAAACTTTGTATCAAAGTAATAAAAAAGCTAACTTAATTGATTTTACTAGTCACACAAAGAAATATAAAACAATCTAGAATAGTTATTAAAGATAAGGAGTTATTTATGTTTCAAGAAAAAAAACACGTTGACGAAATAGTTGACCGCGTTCTCTCAATTATAGAGAGCAAGAACGACAACGAGCAAACGGTACAGAATTTAACTCGCTTAGAAGAAGCTCACTTTGCGACATCGCAACTTATTTCTAGCTTACAGGCAGAACACTTAGCTGCATCCCAGCGCATGACTCGGATTGAACAAGTACACATAGCTGCATCGCAAAGAATGGACAAAATAGAAACGGCAATCGAAGCAAATGCTGCTTCTATTAAGGAATTGAACATAGCGGTTGCCAATATATTCAATATAGTTAGTATCAGTCAGCAGAATTTTGAAGTTATTCAAAAAAACTTTGAAGTCGTTGTTTCTCAGATTAAAGGACTTCAATCGGAGAATCGTAACATACTTGACCATATGTTTGGTATACAAGAATAGTCTTTTTTCCGTTTATAATTAAACTCTTATGTCTGAGAATATATACAAGACATAATTTTTATCATTGCGCTTTATATTGAAAACAAGATTCCTAACACTTTATACAGAGTTGGGAATTTTGTGTTGATGATTCATAAAATAACTTTTGCCTACATTATTTAAACGTTTAAAAATTTAAGTTACTGTAAACTTAGTAGTTCTTTTATCTAAACAACCATACATTACTTACTTAAATGAACTAAAATTAGTTTATACAAGTACAAAGTGAATTATGTTTAACAAAAGACAGGCTGAATTGGATGAAATATTTGAACGTGTTCTCGCAGTCATGAAAAAGTCTTCTAACGAAGCATCAAAACGTATGAATAGGATAGAAAGTTTACATATTGCAGCGGTGGAACGCATTGCTCGCTTGGAAGAAGCTAATCTAGCAACTTCAAAGAGAATCGATAGAATCGAAGCAATTTTAGAGTCGAATACAACTTCGCTCAAAGAATTAAATATTGCTGCCTTCAATGTCTTTAATGTTATCAGTCTTATCAACCAAAACTTTGAAGTGATTCAAGAAAACTTTGAAATCATTGTTACCGAAGTTAAAGGAATCCAAACCGAAAATCGTAATGTGCTTGGCCATTTATTTGGAGTACATGAGTAATATTTTTTGAATAAATGAAACGTCTGTATTCTATTTGTAGTTATTATGGTGTATAAGGATGGCAACGGATTATGAACGGATGTAACGGATGGTTGTTGATTTGTATAGGAACAAGGCGCCATCAAACAATCTTGTTTTTAACCAACCACTTATCCGTTACATCCGTTACATCCGTTGCTAATAATAACCGCTTTCTTGTAAAAACCTTACTGCAATTTTATTAATAATAGACGAGGCGCCGAACGAAGCATCATGGCAGCAGTTAGGAATAATATTTAAATAGGAATTTGGAATACATTCTTGTAACTTTTTACCATCACTTACTGGGAACCATGAATCTTGCTTACCCCACAAAATTAAAGTTGGACAGGTAATTTTAGGAAGATTGTTTTGAGTATCAGTTAACCAGTTCGGTTTATTTGCCTGCGCGCGCTCAATTTCTTGCGCTGCAATTTTTAATTCTTCAGCGACTTTGGTTAAAGTACCAGGAAACTCAATATATGGATAAGTAATCCAATACACATCTTCCGGTGTTAATGTAGAAGGGTCGTATAAAACACTACGCCGTTCGATTGCCATTATTTCTCGAACCAAAGGAGCAAACAAGTAACTTAAACGAGTTTGATCAATAGCTTGTATCATTTCAATTGGCGCCTGAGAAAGTAGAGACATTCCCCAATGCGGCAAACGCTTGGCAAAGATAGGTACATTTACTACTATTAGTCTTGCAATTAATTGTGGATACTTTTGCGAAGCGGCAAGAGCAACTAAACCACCTAAAGATTCTGCGACTATAACAGCAGGTTCATTGCATAACGCGCGAATAACTCGAGCTAGTTCTGTAACTTGATGTCCTTGTTGTTCCCGACGAGATATAGGTTTATCAGAGAAACCATAACCTTTGGCATCAAAACAAATGACTCGAAAATACTTCGATAAAGGTTTAATGCTGTTACGCCAGTTATAACTCCAACTACCAATACCATGCAGTAAAAATAACGGTTTCCCGCTACCAACTTCACCGTATGCAATTTTGACCGGGTATCCGTTAGCGTCTGCAATAGTCAAGCTTTGCTTGCCCAAAGGAAAATTCGCACGCCACCAATCTTTCATTTTGAGATTTTAGATTTTAGATTTTAGATTTTAGATTGAGTGATTGTAATCCAAAAACATAAGCTTATGGAATCGAGCGAAAAAAAAGTTTATTTTTCGACTCAACTAAAACCTACAAGTGATTTGCTTAACCACCTGTGATAATTAACATAATCATTCTAACTAAAATAACGGGTATTGCCACAAGCACAATTGCTACTAGCAACAATATAGTTAAAACTACTGCAATAAACCACTTATCAGCTTGTTTCCTCGCTCCCGGAAATTTTAAATATTCTTCTAATAGCTTAATATTATTGGTATTGGCAGTCCACGCAAAGTCAAAAAAGTCCCCTATTAATGGGACTGTACCAGCAAGTCCATCAATAACTATATTAAACACCATCCTTCCCAAAGTCGAACGCGGCGCCCCCAAACGTGCAGCTTCGAGGACAATATAACTAGAAAGCAGCACACCCAAAAAGTCACCAACACCAGGTAACAGCCCAATAACTGGGTCAATACCAATACCAACTTGTGTACCGGGTATGACAATGGCTTTATCAAGTACCCGTGCCAGTTGTCGCAGTCGTTTTAAAGTCGGCGCCTTTGCTTCAGGCTCAATCGTCGAATATCCAAAAGGCTGTTGAGACATGATTAAATATTCCTTATAAAGGCTGTTAGTAACATAACAGCAAGAGTATTGAATATTCTACGACTATGGCGCCTTTTTTCAACAAGAGCTTAGTGATTTGTATCTAGCTTTACTATTCGTCTTTACAAAAATATTATGGCTTCTACCCAAGTTTTCGAGCAATCAATTCAAATCAACGCTTCAGCTACCACAGTTGAACGCTGTATCACTGAGTTAAATTTAATGCATCGCTGGCTAAATCCAGCTTTACGCTGTTATCCCGTTGGAGATTGGGATACTAATATTGGAGGCAAAAGCCGATTTGTGATTGAGGTGCCATTAATTAAGCCCACGTTAAACAGTACAATCGTAGAACGACACCCAGGACTAGTAGTTTGGGGTTTTGAAGGATTTTTTCAAGGCAAAGACCGTTGGGAATGTCAACCAACCCAAAACGGTACTCGTTTACTCAACCGTTTTGAATTTCAAATACCTAACCCTGTTGTAAGTTGGGGTTTTAAAATATTTGCTGAAAAATTTACCAAACAGGATATGCAAGCGCAATTGAGGCGCCTCAAACGAGTTGCGGAAGAAATTAAATAACAGGATTTGTAATATAGTAATTACTTTATGCCTTGGTTTACTTTAATTTCAAAAGCAGGCGCCGAATTACCGAAGCATCGCGCGCGTCGGGTACACGATGCAAATAAGTTTCTAAATCTTGCGTTGCTTGCGTGAAACGCCCTAATTGATAGGATAGTAAACCACGGTCGCGTGTATCTATGATGGAATCAGGCGCCACCAGCAAAATTCGCTCGACTGCTGCTAAAGCAAGTTCTAGTTCCTGCTGGTTCAGATAAATATGTTTCAGATTCGATAACAACCGCATCAAAAACTGAGTTTTTGTTACCGTTGGTAAATGTTCGGGTTGCAATTTTACAGGCTGTTGATAAATTTGGCTCAACCGTAACTCGCAATCTTGCGGGAATAAAATTTCGCCATCGTGAAAAGTATCAATATATATGTCCATGTCAGGAATATCGGGACGAATTAGAAAATGTCCAGGCATTCCGACTCCCACCATTGGAAAATCTATACGACGCGCGACTTCTAAATATACCAGCGCCAATGTAATCGGAATTCCCAAACGACGCTCGATTACATCATTTAAAAAGCTGTTGCGCGGGTCATAATAATTTTCGGTATTACCTGCAAACCCCAAATCCTCATATAAGTATTTATTTATACATTTAACTACCTGCATTGGATAGCGTGTGTTGGGTAAACGTTCCTGTAACTCAAATGCCATCGTATCTAATGCATTTAAATACTCGTCACAGTCCAAGTCTGGGTACTCTTCTTGCGCTATATATAAAGCTGACTTGGCTAGGTCTATATATTCATCAGCTTGCTGAATTTCCTGATAAAAATATTGCCGTGCCGATACATAATTCATAAGCTAGTGCGCTCAACAAGATGCCGTTTATATTACGACTAGTTTAAAAGCCGGATAAATTATAACAAAAATGCTGAAAATCCTGCATCTCCAACTTATTCACATCCGAAAAAGCATCAATTGCCTCTGAAGTCAATATTTAAGTGAAATGGCATGGCAATACTCTCGCACTCAATTAGTCGCGAGAGTATTTTTTTTGCTTATGCTGTGCATTGTGATTGAATAATGGGTGTTAAATCACGAATATGGTAGCAAAAGTGACAAAGTGTTATGTAGTCTATGTTCAAGAGGCACTATGCCGCACAAATTGTAAGTTACTGCTGGCTTTTTGACGCAACATCACAGTGTTAAGCCTTGGAGTTTTATTTGAATAATGAATTTATGTGAATGCATCTCGGCCGTTCAATGCTACTCTAAAAGATGAATATTGCTTGAACTCAAGCCTATAAGACCCTATCGAAATATAGCTTCATAAGCAACAACCCAGCATGGTCACCACTGCAGAAAAAACTAACATTGGTTACATTACCCAAGTCATTGGTCCTGTTGTAGACGTAAAGTTCCCCAGCGGCAAAATGCCCCCTATCTACAACGCTTTGACAATTACCGGCAGGAACGAAGCAGGACAAGATGTTTCCGTAACTTGCGAAGTGCAGCAGTTGCTGGGCGACCAACAAGTACGAGCTGTCTCGATGAGTACGACTGATGGCTTAGTACGTGGTATGGAAGCTGTTGACCAAGGGGCGCCTATTAGCGTACCCGTTGGTAAAGCAACCCTAGGACGCATTTTCAACGTTTTAGGCGAACCTGTAGACAACCAAGGTCCTGTTAACAACACAGAAACCCTTCCTATCCACCGTCCAGCACCCAAACTCACCGACCTAGAAACCAAACCTTCGGTGTTTGAAACTGGGATTAAAGTTGTTGACCTTTTAACTCCCTATCGTCGTGGTGGTAAAATCGGTCTGTTCGGCGGTGCAGGTGTAGGCAAAACCGTAATCATGATGGAGTTGATTAATAATATTGCAACTCAACATGGTGGTGTGTCTGTATTTGCTGGTGTGGGCGAACGTACCCGCGAAGGCAATGACCTTTACAATGAAATGATTGAATCTGGTGTAATCAATAAAGACAACCTCAACGAGTCTAAGATTGCACTAGTGTACGGTCAGATGAACGAGCCACCCGGCGCCCGGATGCGCGTTGGTTTGTCAGGTTTGACAATGGCTGAGTACTTCCGCGACGTTAATAAGCAAGACGTATTGCTGTTCGTCGATAACATTTTCCGCTTTGTACAAGCTGGTTCTGAAGTATCCGCGCTTTTAGGTCGTATGCCTTCAGCGGTAGGATATCAACCAACTTTAGGTACCGACGTGGGCGCCCTTCAAGAACGTATTACTTCTACTACCGAAGGTTCTATCACTTCGATTCAAGCTGTATACGTTCCTGCGGATGACTTAACTGACCCGGCGCCTGCTACTACCTTTGCTCACTTAGATGGAACAACAGTATTGTCTCGCGGTTTAGCATCTAAAGGTATCTACCCAGCAGTAGACCCATTAGGCTCAACCTCAACAATGTTGCAACCAGATATCGTTGGTAGCGACCACTACGATACCGCGCGTGCAGTACAAGCTACCTTACAACGGTATAAAGAATTACAAGATATTATCGCAATTCTTGGTTTGGACGAATTGTCCGAAGATGACCGTTTAACAGTAGCGCGCGCTCGTAAAATTGAGCGTTTCTTGTCGCAACCTTTCTTCGTAGCAGAAGTATTTACTGGTTCACCTGGAAAATATGTAAAGCTTGAAGATACCATTAAAGGCTTTAAGCAGATTCTTGCTGGTGAGTTGGATGATTTACCAGAGCAAGCGTTCTACTTAGTTGGTGATATCAACGAAGCTAAAGCGAAAGCTGAAAAAATGAAAGGCTAATTCGTAAGGGCGGGTTTACGAAATATCTTGTACGTTTTAGGATATTTGTAAACCCGCCCATACGGTAATAGGCGGGTTTACGAAATATCTTGTACGTTTTAGGATATTTGTAAACCCGCCCTTACGAAAATATCAATTGACGAAAACATATGACATTAACAGTTCGTGTACTTTCCCCAGATAAAACTGTCTGGGATGCTTCTGCTGAAGAAGTGATATTGCCTAGTACAACAGGACAACTAGGTATTCTTAGCGGACACGCACCTCTGTTATCTGCGTTAGATACAGGAGTGATGCGGGTACGTCCTAGCAAAAACCAACCTTGGGTCGCTATTGCTTTGATGGGTGGTTTTGTTGAAGTTGAAGAAAACGAAATTACGATTCTTGTTAATGGTGGCGAACGTGGTGATACCATCAACTTAGAAGAAGCTCGTTCTATATTTAACGAAGCAGAAGCTCGTCTTGGACAAGTTTCCGCTGACGACAAACAGGCAAGCATTCAAGCAACCCAAGCTTTCAAACGTGCGCGCGCTCGTTACCAAGCTGCTGGTGGTATGGTTTAATCGTAGGGTGGGCACTGCCCACCATACTCTCTAAATTTTTATCTACATCTTTTTCCGCGAATTTATTCGCTGCTTCCAACTTTTTGTGCTTCAAAACCACTAAAGTAATATCATCCATAAGCTTGTGCTGTCCTATATATTTATATAGATCATCAACCACAGCCTGCTTAATTTCATTTGCTGAATTTTGCCAGTTTTCTTTAAGCACTTCTGTTAAGCGCTTGAGTCCGTATAGCTGTCCTTCAAAGTTCTCAGCTTCGGTAATACCATCAGTATAAAGAACTACAACATCATCTGGATATAACTGAACATCTGCATAACCGATAAAATCAGAAATTTCTTCTTCTAAACCTATTGGCAACCCTAAATCAATCGTATCGACTCGTTGTATCAAACCACCACGTCGAATAATAAGCATTTCTTCATGTTGTCCCGATATTCTAACTTTACCCTCGTGATAGTCGAGTAAACATAAAGTCATGTTCTTATCTGATTTCATTCGCTGAACGTTTTGGTAAATTGTTCTATTTAGTGTATCGAGGAATTTTTTCGGGTCGGTTTCATTGTGTTCTAGTAGGGTACGTACTGCAGTTTGTACCATTATCATCAATACACCACTTTCTAATCCATGTCCGGTAACGTCACCTATTCCTATTTTAACTTTGCCGTCGTGGTAAATAACATCATAATAATCACCGCCAACTTCGCTAGCAGATACCATAAACCCAGCTATTTCTAAATCTGGTATTTGGTCGAGTTCGCGCTCTGGAGGTAAAATCATTTTTTGAAGTTTACTAGTTACTTCTAACTCGGCGCCCATGCGGATGTTTTCATCAGTTAGACGCTGGTTTAAAAGGTTGACTTCTTTGTTAGCTTGGACTAAAGCAAGTGCGATATCGTTAAATGATTTAACAACTTCTGCTAACTCATCGCGGTTTTCTAGCTTAATACTTTCGGTTACAGTTCCATCAATCATTTGTTTTGATGCTGCACTTAAGCTGGATACTGTTTGCTTTACACCTAAATAAAACGCAATATATAAGTACAACACTACTATTAAAATCATCGAGACGAAAATACTTAGTAGTACTTGCCTCTGCACAAAGCCATTGATACGGTTTTGCAATAGCACATCAAGTTCAATAATGGCTTTATCCCAGAGTATGTAGCTTCGCTTCAGATTCTCCAATGCTGCTGTGTAAAATACTTGACTACTCAAAATGCTGTTATTTGAAGTCAATGGAATTGACGTAGCGGTAAGTAAATCAATGCTATTTGTATAATCATTTAAGATTTGTTCTAGTTTAGGACGCGCGTTACCAGCAGGATTATTATTGAACGCATCCTGCATGTTCTTCTTTAATTCACTGTTGTATTCTTCAAGTTTAGCTAAATATTTAATTAACTGAGTACGCGATTCAATACTATTTTGTTGCGTTTGGATAGTTTTTTGTGTTAGCAGTTGAATTTGAGATAGTGTATACTGCATTTCTGGCAACTTCAACAAAGTTGCATCCATTAAATAATAACTATCAATGTCAGGGTCAAGAATCAAGTTAGATTTGTCGCCAACTATTTTTCTTAGTTTATCAATTTCTTGACGCAGGAAATTGTATTCTTGATTTTTTTGTTTAATATCACCAGTATTTTGAATAGTTTGTAAATTTTGCAAAATTTCTTTGATAGTATTAAACTTCTCAGTTGTTAATAATGCATCTCCATGTTTTTTATTAACTGTTTCTAGGAAGTTAAAATTCTTATCTATTCTGTTTTTAATTTGTTTAAACTCATCAGTATTTTGCTTTGTTGAGTCATTCGTGATAATTTGTGCAAGCGGAATATCAGCCCAAAGCTGACGCAGAGGACGTAGGTAAATATTACCAATTTTTTCCTTTTCAGCAAAATCATTGCGAGATTGAATTTCAGAAATGAGTAAATACATTACCAAACTCAGCGGTAATACAAAAACGCTGCTGATTAAAGTAAACTTTTGTGGGTAATTTAGGCGATTCATTAAACTAATCGCCGGACGAAATAATTTTTCGATTTTTTTCATATATTAATACTTTTAGCTGACGCTGAATCATAATTCAGTATTAAACTTGACCTTAATTTTTGCAAATTTTTTAATACTTTTGACTGCCAAGGTATACTGCTTGAAGCTGTAATTACTACTTTCAAAGTTGGCTTAATTTTTAAATCGATTACAAATTTAGAAAGTATACTAATACCAGAACTGTTAAGTAAATATAAATTTTGAAAATTTATATTTACAAAGTCAGATGAATTATTAGCAGCGTTATTAAGCAACTGTAATATAGGAGAATATTCTGCTATTGTTCCTAATCTTAAAGTACCTTCAAAATGAACTGTATTATTTTTTTCCTCATACCAGACGCGGTAGTTATCACCTTGAACACCCTGCA
The DNA here is from genome assembly GCF_002368415.1 of Calothrix sp. NIES-4105. Classification (GTDB taxonomy): domain Bacteria; phylum Cyanobacteriota; class Cyanobacteriia; order Cyanobacteriales; family Nostocaceae; genus Dulcicalothrix. Next base: position 10,763,179 of record NZ_AP018290.1, on the reverse strand, counting down.
TATTTGCCATACTTATATACCTGCACCCTTGAAAAATATTAGATTAGAAGTTTACTACACCATTTTTAAATTTAGATTTGGCATTAGTTTTTGTAAGTTTTTGAGTAACTTACTTTGCCAAGGTATTGCATTGGCGCCAAGAATCATCATATGCACGCTTTTGTTGCTTCGCATTGCAATTACAAACTTAGATAGCATTGTAATGCCTGAACTATTCAGAAAATCAAGGTGCATTAAGTTGAGAGTGATTCGCGGTGGATTACTGTTAACTACATCATTTAACAATTTTAGAATTGGTGCATATTCTTCCATTCCGTTCAAACGTAAGCTGCCATGAAAGTAGATGCTTGCAGAGCTTGTTTCGTAGTATACTTTATAGTTGTCGCCTAAAATTTCCATAATTTTGGATAATGCAGTGAATTTGAAAGAGCGTTAGATTAAAAGTAATTATGTAAACTTAGATACTGACTTGCACCATTGTAGTTACAGCCAGTATTTCTGGTTTTTCCTGAACGACCTCAAATTTCCAACCTAACATTGCAGAATAATCATTTATCATGCTCAATAAACCTAGACCAGAGGCGGTATTATCTGGGTTGTCTGCATTTTTTTCTAATTGATTAAAGTATAATTCATTTGAGTCAGAAATCATCAATTGTTCGATAAAAGCTTGAAATCCTTCTACAGATTCCTTTTTAATGCTATTAGTTACGAAAAAACGAATTTGATCAGCATCTAGCTGAAGTTGAATAGTAATAGGAAACCGCACACTGGAATCACAATATTTCATTGAGTTCTCTAGTAACTCATTTGCAATATAACTAGCTGCACTTTTAATCTCTGCTTGCCTTTGGGCGCCAACATCGTCATTATCTTTAGGAACAAAAGTAGTCAAGTAGTCCGCCATAAAATCTGCGGATAGTCCATTATTTCTCCAACGGTCTTTTATCGAAATAGAAGACGGTGAGAACTTTACCGTTAATTGGTCATTATTGAGTGGTTTATCAACGTAATACCCAAATATCTGTTTCATATCAACCTCACGCATCTTTAAAATTAGAATAAGGAATAAAAACACAAACGATTACTTAAGATAATTTATCTCACACTGTTATATTACATTTGAAATTCAACCATTGTCGTCACAATCATAATTGCTGGTTTATCAGCAACTGTCTCAAATTTCCAAGCAACTTTTGCTGAATAGTCATTAATCATGCTTAAAAAACCTAATCCTGACTTAAAACTGTATTCATCATCTATACTTTTCTCTAACTGATTAAAGTACAGTTCCTCATGGTTAGAGTTTGAAAGTTGATAAATTACACCTTGAAGGTTAGCCGAACGAAGATGACTCAAGCTATTTTTAATAAAAAACAGAATTTTACCTTTGTCAAGATATAATTTAATTTGAATCGGTATTTGTGATGCTTGATGCGAATACTTAACGGCATTTTCTAAAAGCTCGTTAGCAATATAGCTAGCAGCGCTTTTAGCTTCTGCTTGTCGCTGTGAATCACTCGTCGCACCGTTTTTACTGATAAAAGCAGTTAAAAAATCAGCAATAAAGTTTGCTGCATAATCATTATTCCGCCAAAAGTCTTGCACAGAAATTGAATCAGATAGAAACTCTAATATCAACTTCTCCTTAGTCAATGGCTTTTCAATAAAGTTGCCAAAAATCTGCGTCATGGTAGTGCTGTATAAAAACTGCGTTTGTATACTGTTAATACACAATATGACACTGCCTTATCCTCTTGTGCTTCAGTAAATGCACTTAAAGAAGAGAGTAACTAAATCCTCAATAAAAGCAACAAAAGTAATAAAAGTAAGGTGGCAGTGCCTACGTTATTGAATTGTGAAGTTTTGTAACGAATGCGGAAATCTACCTGAATGGATGGGAAGTAATAAGTAAGATACTTATTGCCCAGAGGGCAAAATCTATGAAAACCTTACAAAGCTATAGTGGTAAGCGTAAGTCAAGTAAAATCGTTCGTTTAGTTGCATCGGTTGCGGCAATGGCAGTTGCTAGCAGTGTTAGTATTGCTAGCGCAGAAGTTAATAAATCAGTTAACCAAATTGAATATAATAATAAATCTGGTAATGTTGTAACATCTGCGACAAATGCCAAGGCGCCTACAGTAGAAGAAAATCAAGTTAGCTCAGTAAAAACACTTAACAATACTCAACTACAAATGGGTATTGGTTGGGGCTTAATTCCGGTTATCGCAGTTGGTGGTCTAGTTATCTTCGTACCATTGTTTTTTGGTGGACTGGTAGTCATTGGTGAACGCGAAGTTGGGATTGTTGTTAAAAAATTCGCTCTTTCTAAAAAAGGACTTCCCGCAGGTCGGTTAATTGCGCTTAATGGTGAAGCTGGTTTGCAGGCAGATACTTTGGCACCTGGTTGGCACTGGGGTTACTTTCCTTGGCAGTTTTCTGTGAAAAAAGAAACTGTTGTAGTCATACCACAAGGTGAAATTGCGCTCATTGTCGCTGCTGATGGTTCACAAGTACCACCTGAGAGAATCTTGGGTAAAATAGTTGAATCTGATAACTTTCAAGACGCGCGTAAGTTTTTACTAAACGGTGGAGAAAAAGGACGACAAATAGGTTTTCTCACTGCAGGTACTTACCGTATAAATACAGCTTTATTCAAAGTAATTACGGCGCACAATGCTAGTCAGCACGGGATGCGCGCGGAGCAGTTGCATATACATCAAATAGAAGCAGAAAAAGTAGGTATTGTTACAACTTTAGATGGTTCACCGATTCGAGCCGGAGAAATAGCCGGACATACAATTGCGGGACACGATAATTTCCAAAACGGTCAAAGGTTTCTTGACGGTGGTGGGCAAAGAGGTTTACAAGAGCAGGTTTTATTATCGGGTTCGTGGAACCTTAACCCTTGGCTTGTTAACGTTGAGCAAGTACCGATGACGGAAATACCTATCGGTTATGTGGGAGTAGTTATTTCCTTCGTGGGTAGAGAGCAAGAGGATGTTAGTGGCGCCTCGTTTACTCATGGTCAGTTAGTCAACCAAGGACATAAAGGTGTATGGGTAGAGCCGTTATATCCTGGTAAACATCCGCTCAATACCAAAGTAATGAAAGTCGAGTTAGTGCCAACGACTAATATCGTCTTAAACTTTACAGATCGAATTATGGGTCAACACGGCTATGATAGTAAACTCACAGCGTTGAAACTACTATCATTTGACGGTTTTACCTTTGATTTAGAAGTATTTCAAATTATTCATATTGGCGCCAGTGATGCACCGAAAGTGATATCGCGTTTGGGTTCGATGCAAAACGTGATCGACCAAGTACTACGTCCAATTGTTGGAAACTATTTCCGTAACTCCGCGCAAGAGTACACCATTTTAGATTTTCTAACTGCTCGGAGCGAGCGTCAAGTCGAAGCATCAGAATACGTTAAATCAGCTTTACGCGCGTATGATGTTCAAGCAGTAGACTCTTTGATAGGTTTAATTACCCCACCCGCAGAGTTAATGCATACACTGACCGAACGTAAAATTGCTGAGGAACAACGTAAAACTTACGAAGTACAACAAATGGCGCAAACTCAGCGTCAGCAGTTAGTAAGAGAAACATCATTAGCAGATATTCAAGACTCATTAGTGACATCTGAAGAAGGTGTTAAAATTGCTCAATTAAAAGCTAATGCCAGAATTCAAGAAGCGACTGGTGAAGCAGAAGCAATTAAACTAAAAGCTATAGCTGAAGCTGAAGGTATCCGAGCGACAGGTAACGCGAAAGCTGAGACATACCGTGCAGGTGTGGAAGCATTAGGTGAAAATGGTTACACTGCAATGCAAATGATGCAGATAGTCGGTGAAAGCAACGTCCGCTTAATTCCCGATATATTAGTCGGTAGTAACAGTGGTAGTGGCGCCAACGGTTTAGTAGATGGTTTACTATCCATGATTTTATGGAACCAAACCAGCACCAAACAAAATGGCAATACAAGCACGCAACCAATTTATCCTAGAGTCCCAGTTATGGCGCCGAAACAAAATGGTAATGGGAATATACCTTTGAATATTGATATTCCGACAGATAATCATTAAAGAATATGATCCCCCCCAACCCCCCCGCGAGTTCGGGGGGGCTAACCCCTCTTTGTTCCCTTAATAAGGGGGGGCTAACCCCTCTTGTTCCCCCTGAACTCGCGGGGGGCTAGGGGGGATCTCTAAGTTTTTATATCTTTATATGTCTGATTCATATAAAAATTGGCGAAGTTATTGTTTAATTGCACTAAAGTCTACAAAAAAAAGAGGTGTAAATGTACAATTCTAATGTAGTACTGCCGATTTTTTTAGAACCTGCGTATCGTTTATTTAAGCTAATTGGTTACGGGAAATATACTCAAACTTTTTTCGCTGTAAATGAAGAAGAATATCCTTTTATACCTTGCGTTATCCAAAAAATTTTATTACCATATCAAAAAAACTTTGAATTAAAGTTGCAAATATTACAGCACTTAACTAAGTCTTCTCAAATCCCGAAGTTAATTGATTATCGCTACAGCAATGATTGTATATATTTAATATTTGAACATGTTGAAGGTATAAATTTAAATACATTACTCGCAGAACAGGGTAATATAAGCGAAAATCAAGTTTGGCAGATACTGACAGATATTTTAACAACTTTAAAATTATTACATAGTTATAAACTAATTCATTGTGATATTAAGCCAGAAAATATTATCTGTAGGAACAGCAGTCAGGATTTTGTTTTAGTTGATTTTGCAACTTCTCAAGTAGCTAATGATTATCTAACAAGTAACATTATTGTAGGTAGTCCAGAATATGCGGCGCCGGAACTTGTTTTATCTAAACCGAGATTTAGCAGTGACCTTTACAGCTTGGGTGTCACTTGTATTTATCTACTGACTCAAGTACGACCCTTTGATTTATTTGATATTGCTAATAACGAGTGGGCATGGCGCCATTATTTACAAACACCAATTAGCGCGCGGTTGGGTAATATTCTTGATCAACTCATTAATCAAGATGTAAATCATCGTTTTGTGTCAGTTGATGAAGTGTTAATGGCGATGGGTATTTCTGCCTCTACTAGGTGTGAACAGAGTTGGCAGGCGCCTGTAGAACATACTTTAACAATAACTACGCATCCTGCTTCAGAGGTAAATGCGGTTGCTATTCATGCTGATGGTAATATTATCGCCAGCGCACATGATAACAAGACTATATATATACGGGATTTAAAAACTAATCTTGTTCTGCACACGCTTCAGGGACATTCAAAACCAGTCACGTCATTAGCATTTAGCCCTGATGGTAAAATATTAGCAACAGGTAGCGATGATAAAACCATCAAATTATGGAATCAAGATTACCAAGAAATACATACCCTAATTGGGCATCAACACGTCGTTAAATCAGTAGCATTTAATCCAAATGGACAAGTAATTGCTAGTGGAAGCTGGGATAAAACGGTTAGACTTTGGGATGTCACTACAGGTAAAGAAGTCGTGCTAACTGGACATAAGCTTCAAGTTAGTGCAGTTACATTTAGTTCAGATGGTAAATTTCTAGCAAGTGCAAGCTTTGATAAAACAGTTCGTTTATGGATAAATAATACTCACCAATATTCGCTATCTAATATATTATCCAGTCATACATGGGCAGTTACTGCCGTGGCATTTAGTCCAGACGCTAAAATTTTAGCTACAGGTAGCGATGATAATACGATTAAACTATGGTATGTAAATACAGGTGAAGAATTCGCTACACTCACAGGGCACTCTTGGTCAATTACAGCACTAGTATTTAGTTCTAATGAGGTATTAATAAGCGCAAGCAAAGATAAAACAGTTAAGGTGTGGCAAGTTGGCAACACAGAAGAAATAACTACTCTTTCAGAGCATATAGATTCAGTTACAAGCATTGCCATTGCCAACGCTGACACACAAACTATTATCAGCGGTAGCAAGGACAAGACAATTAAACTTTTTAAGATTCCTGAGATTCCCCACTTCTTAAAGAAGTCGGGAATCTGAATCTGACTACCAAAATATCAAGCACTACCTGTGAAGGTAACTTCAGGAAATTTTAACTGAGCTTCACCAATGGGTCGATTTTTGCCTTCTTCTTGCCAGTAATTAATTACTTCTGTAGCTTTGTTGAGCAATTCAACTCTATCTACATCTGTAATCCAGTGTTTAGACTCTAGCTCTTTTTTTAGCTCTTCCCAAGCATCATTTCTAGGCCAAAAGAAGTACTTTGTCAAGGGACTCGTGCCTTTGCCCACAATTTGGTCAACTGCTAGGGCAACATTCTCATCTAACCAGAGAATCTTTAAGAGAAATTTGGACAATCACACCTCCGGGACGCATCCGGGCGAATTTTACAATCAATCAAACAAACTGTCACAAAGCGCGCGGCAATAGTGACATCGACGATTGCCTATTTTAACTCAATAATCTACCACTTGAGTAAATTAGGATAAAGAATTAGATTAGCATAGCCAAAAAATTAAGATAAAGTAACGGGAAGAAACTTTTCAGACCTCACACTCCATGACTGAACAATCTTCAACGCGCGCTATTATTGTTTTCGATATCGATGGCGTTATCCGCGATGTCAGTGGTTCTTACCGTCGTGCAATCGCTGATACTGTCGAGCATTTTACTGATTCAGCGTATCGTCCAACACCAGTAGATATTGATAAGCTGAAATCGGAAGGTATTTGGAATAATGACTGGGAAGCTTCGCAGGAATTAATATATAGACACTTTGAGGCTTTGAATAAAGACCGTAATCAAGTTCAATTAGACTATCAAATGATAGTAGCATTTTTCCAGTCACGCTATAGAGGTACTGACCCTAACAATTTGAATGGGTATATTTGTGATGAGCCATTATTACTCCAGCCAAGATATTTGGAAGACTTAACCAAAGCAGGTATTTTATGGGGATTTTTTAGCGGCGCCACTCGTGCTTCTGCTACTTATGTCCTAGAAAGGCGCCTCGGTTTAAAACCATCTGTTTTAGTAGCAATGGAAGATGCACCCAGTAAACCAGACCCCACAGGGCTATTTGATACAGTTAGGCGCCTAGAAGCAGGACTTAGTAATACCAGTATTACCGTTAGTAGTACAGTTATATATATAGGTGATACCGTAGCTGATATGTATACCGTTATTAAAGCAAGAGAACTAGAACCGCAACGTGAATTTATTGGTGTTGGTGTACTACCACCCCATGTCCAAAAAACACCCTCACGACGCGAAGCTTACGCCGAATTACTAATTAATGCTGGCGCCGAAGTTGTTTTTTGTAACGTTCAAGATTTAACTCCAGCGCGCGTGGCAGCTTTACTGTAAAGTTAATTGTAGAACAGCCTTCCCAGGCTGTTTGACCTCTATGGATTTCAATATAATTAATATATAGCATAGGTATTTTTGTGAATTATGGAACAAGCTACTTTACCAGATGTTTTAACGCTTGAAGAAACAGCACAATATTTACGCCTACCTGTTGAATTGGTGTTAAATCAAGCTCGAATCGGAAATATTCCAGGTCGTAAAATTGGAGAAGAATGGAGATTTTCAAAAAGTGCTATTAATAATTGGTTGAATTTTCAAAGTAGTCGTTCCCTTCTTCTAAGCCGAGCAGGCGCCTTTGAAGATGATGATTCTCTAGCAGATTTAACGGCAAAAATTTACGAGGCAAGGGGACGTTCTGAAGTTGATGAGACACCAGGTAATTAATGTATTTACTTGATACTGACACACTTACACGCCTCCAGGCTAGAAATATAAATGTGATTGCACGATTAAAGGCTGTAGAAGACTCAGAGGTGGCAATCACTATCATTAATAAAGTTGAAATTTTGCGCGCACGTATTGATTACCTTCTTAAAGCTGAAACAGGGGCAGATTGGCTTAAAGCTCAAGAGCTTCTATTTCGTACAGAAGAGTTTCTACAGGGACTTATAATAGTTCCAGTTAATCAAGCTGCATCATTAGAATTTGAACGATTGCGCGTAGTGTCAAATCTACGCAAAATAGGAAGAGCCGATTTGTTGATTGCTAGTATTACTCTAGCTAATCGAGCTACCCTTGTTACGCGAAACACTCGTCATTTTCAACAGGTACCTGGTTTGAAAATTGTAAATTGGGTTGATTAATATATCAAATAGTGTGTTTATTTAATACACGTAGAGACGTTACATGTAACGTCTCTACAAAATTATGCATAGTATTTATGTACTGCAATTCCAAACAAAGAAACCCAAAACAGTTTAAAAATATTAAATGCTCAAACTATCTAAAGAAAGATTGTTCTCTCTACGGAAGTAAGAACTTGATTTAAATCCCATAGTCTTACAAGACTCAGCGCACTGACGACAAATATTTGCACAATGCTGAAGTTTCGCGTCATTGCCCATAGCTTCGCAAGCAATAGCAGTACTAATGCACATCTCCGCACATAGTTGGCAAGTACGACCCATAAATTCTGAACCATCTACAATCAAATTGACGCACATCATGCACATCTCAGCGCAGTCACGCATCATACACATCAAACTCATATTCATAGATTTACTGTCAACCGTTTTGCAGTAGTTGAGAGTTTCTATACAAGTGTCTTGGCATTCAATACATACTTGCTTGCAAGCTTCAATTTCGGTAAGTGCGTTGTCTGTAATCATCATGGCTTTATTCCCCTGCACAAAACAGTTCCGTTAAGTGGCTTATAACTAGTACGTTAAAACTTTGTATCTAAGAAATCAATAGGTCTTAATGTTCCTAAATTTTTAAATTTATAAACCCTACTTGGTTAGTAGGGATTCAGAAAATCTGTAAAAAGTGTAAAGAAGTCGTATATATGTCGTATATTCTAAAGGGAAAGACCTCATAAATCAACGATTATTAATTGTCGTTGTTATTCTGAGCATTCCTAAACTCATCTAATTTGACGAAGTAAATGGGTATTTAAACTTACTGACATATTTTTTGGCAATAAGAAGCTACGGTTGCCAACTTCAGATTATTGTCATGGAATCTTGATATTCGCTTGAAGAAGCTGGTTATGCACAATAAGAAGACACGTAACGAAATAATTAGAATAATTTTAACTTTAGCGTTGGTATGTATAATCTTTTTCCCCTTTGCTTTTGTTCAAGCAGGGGAAAGGGGAGTACTACTGTATTTTGGTAGAGTTGAGGATAAGATTCTTCCAGAAGGTATTCATTTTATTATCCCACTGGTTAATACTGTCAAAAATTTGAGCGTTCGCGTTGAAAAACAGGAAATATCCGCAGAAGCATCTTCAAAAGATTTGCAGGAAGTATATACTGATGTTGCTTTGAATTGGCATATTGTGCCAGAAGAGGTAAATATTATCTATCAACAGATAGGTGATGAAATTCAAATTATCGATAAAATTATTAATCCGGCAGTTGAAGAGGTGTTAAAAGCTGTGATGGCACAATATACTGCGGAGGAGATAATTACTAAACGCAGTCAGGTAAAAGCTGGTGTTGATGATTTACTAACTACACGGCTGACTACTTATCATATTAATGTTGATGATATCTCGCTTGTCCATGTTCGTTTTTCAAACAGATTTATGGATGCTGTTGAAGCTAAACAAGTGGCTGAACAAGATGCAAAACGCGCGGACTATGTTGCACTTAAAGCTATTAAGGAAGCTGAAGCGAAGGTAAATTTGGCGAAAGGTGAAGCGGAAGCACAAAGGTTGATAAAAGAAAATTTGACTCCTGATATTATACGGAAGCAAACTGTGGATAAGTGGGATGGACAGTTGCCGAAAATTGTTAATGGTGGTGATTTAAAGTTTGATGTTGGTCAGTTTATGAAATGATTGGCAACGGATATAACGGATGTAACGGATAAGTTGATAACTGATGATGTGTCAATCTACGTAAGTTTTGAAGTCAGATCCCCCAAACCCTTCTTATTAAGGGGGGCTAGGGGGATCAAAACGATGTAATACTAAATTTAAGGTGCTATTAAGAGGCTGTATGTTAAAGCGGTTAGAACTAATAGCGATATTAAGAAGTAAGTTATGTCTCGTAGTTTAAGAAAGGTAAATAATGAAATTATTACCCGAATGACAGGTATTGATACTAGTACTAGTAAGCCAAGTTGAATTACGGCATCGCTGTAACCATCTGATACTGCTTTTACTATACCTATTGGGGAACGTAGTCTTTCTGGCTCTCCGTAAAAGAAACGATAGTTTATAGGTTCGGCGCCATAATTTACTAAGTAGATTATTCCACCAAACAATACTACAGCGCTAGCTACTAAAACACCATATTTAAGTAAGTTACTTAACAAGGATTCTAATTGTTGTTCGCTTTCTGATTTTTCAATTTTAATAACTTGTTTAATGGCTTGCTGTTTTTGTAACACTGCAATATCACTGTCAAGTTCTTCTGGCTGTAGCTGTAGTGTACCTGCCTCTTCTGATGTAGACGAAAACCAACTTGTATTTAAATCAATATTATCCATTTGTTACACCCCAACCAAACTGTTGTATACCATTTTTAAAGCCATTGCTACTAATACAAAGCTAAAGACTATTCTTAAAACTTGAGTCTTTGCACCTACCAATACTCTGGCGCCTAAAAAAGCACCTGGTAAAACACCCAGCATTACTGGCATTGATAATCCTGGGTCGATATAACCGCGCGCTAGGTAAACTCCCGCAGATGCTGCTGCGGTGACACCAATCATAAAATTACTTGTAGTTGTAGAGACTTTGAACGGTATACGCATTACTTGGTCCATTGCCAATACTTTGAACGCACCCGAACCAATACCAAGTAAACCAGAAATTATTCCCGCCACAAACATCACACTAAAGCCACCCGTAACAGAGTTGACTTGATAAGACATTAATCCCGAAGCTGTTGGATAAGTTCCATTGAGTTGAAAATATTCTGCTACAGGGTTAGATGACTCGTTTTCTGGATTTTCGAGTTTGGGTTGCTGTGAGAGATAAGCAGAGTAAAGCAAAACAACTGCTAGTACAATTGTTAACGCTTTTACAGAAACAAAGGTAGCTATTGTAGCTCCTAGTATCGCTCCGAACGTTGTTGCTACTTCTAGAAACATGCCTAATCTAAGATTAGTATAGCCTTTTTTGATGTATGTAGATGCGGCGCCTAGAGATGTTGCAATTACTGATACTAACGAGGCGCCAACAGCATACCGAATATCAACGCCAAATACTGATGTCAATAACGGAACGATTACAACTCCACCACCCAAACCTGTTAAGGCGCCTATCAAACCAGCACTAAATGAACCAACCCAAACTAGTAACGAAAATTCCAGAATATTCAAGTTTGCCTCTCTCTGATAATTAAATTCAATCTAGATTTCCAATCTTGTCAGCTTTACTAATAATTTTTTTAAAATTAAATATTATGATTCGATAAAAGTCATTGCTTGTTTTAAACTTGTTTTCTTATTAATTAATTGTGATTATTTAATAATTTAGCACTTTCACTTAACAGCAAAATGTTCAACATTAACATATTTTAGCTTAATTACTTTAAAAAATGACAGAAACCAAATTACGCTCGTAAGTGTGGCTTCTGTCACAGCCATGATGATAATCCTTAAGTAAGACCTAGAAACGCGCGTTTCTAGGTCGAACGAAGGAAACTTAGAGAACAGGAACGTTAATCATCAATTGGTGCATTCGGAACTGCTGTGCTAACATCCGAAATGGACAAGTTTGGAATTGACCAACTACTATTAACTGTTTGATCGCCTGTTTTAAATACTTTTGCTGGGCTAAGATTTAGTTCGTATGCTCCAGTTTGAGAATTAGTGGATATAACTAACTGTGTTCCTGGTAGAATTTTGAGTGCTTCTGCTTCTGCCAACTCTTCAATTCCCAAGCTTGTTGTATTCGCTAGTTTGGCACCACTCGGTAGATAAACACCGTCGCAACTCCAGTCATCATCTGTAACTTTGCCGTTTCCTAAATAGAAGAGAGTTGGTGCTTTTTTTCCTTTATGAGCATACACTGCTAAGGTGTTGCCTGTTTCGTTGCGACATTGAGCGGGATGTGATGCTGTTTCAAGAATGTATTTTTGTAATTGCAATTGACCAATTTTTTGCTCAATCTCTACTGGTGTATACTCAGAATCTTGAGGCGCTGCTTTAGTTTGTAGAAGCTTATTTAGTGATTCTGTTACTTCTGTATATTCGGGAGTTTGAGTTAATTTGGCTTTGCTTGCCCAAGATGGTTGAGCAAATATAAAATTAATCAAAATTAGCAAAACGATTAAACAAGTTTTTAATTTCATAGATACCCCTCTAAACATGAATAACTAATGTTCTTGTCTATATATCCGTAATTATACAAGTGTCGCTATTAATTTTCCTCTATCTCTGGTGTTGCTGTTTTCCTGACTATTCCAATTAAACAAAGACTACTTGCCAGCAAAGCTAATGGTGATAAAGCATGACTATCTAAAATAATATATACACCTAGTCCAACTAATACAAACGGCACCAGATGACTACCGTAATTAGTAAGAGCATCAGCAATAAATGCCTGCTTAGTCATCAAATAGCTGGCATAGCACCAAACTCCTACCAATGTAAAGAATAGAGCCAAAATTACCGGAAGTGTACTTAATTCGCTATTTGCAAACAACGGAACATAAATACTGACGTTATCACTGCCATTTGCAACAGTAATTGCTGCTACGCTATAAGCTTGTGGAGAAAGAATACTATTTAAAAAAGATGGCTTTGATTCTTCTGAAGAGTTATTTTCTTCTTCGGAATCATTTTGTCGGTTTAACCATTGATTTAAACCAATTGCAATCGGTGCCAGTCCTAATAATCCAATCCAACGGTCAGGTAAAATTAATCCACCAAAAAATCCAGGAATACTCATAAGCACTAAGAGCGCAAATCCCAAGTATTGACCGATAACAATATGCCGACGACGAAAAGTAGAATTTACCTGTGAAAAAAACAGCGTTAAAATTACTAAGTCATCGAGGTTTGTTGCGGTAAATGCTGAAAAGCCTGTTACAAATGATGCTATCAATTCTTCCATATTATTTGATTAATAATTAGTAGACGGGCTGTAGGTTAGGTGGAGGCGCCCATGAACCCAACATCAAAAACATGGAGCAAAAGTTGGGTTGCGTTCCTCCACCCAACCTACAAACTAAGGTACAATTTTATTGAAAGAATTATATTCCGGTAAGTCAATCGACATAGTGAGCTATCTCCTGTGTGTCGAGCGACTTATGTATAAGCTCGACTTGTACTTGTGTTCGAACGGCGCCATTAAGTAATGTCAGGGTTTACCCTCACCGCCATGAAGCGCCGTAACTTATAATCTTTTCGAGGTATGGTTTAAATTTATCTCTCAAGAGTTTTAGGAGCAAATACTCTTTTTTCTTAAATTAATAAGTAGAAGTTATTGAATGAAGTTATTAAGTAGTGGGAATGCGTAAATGGCGGGAATGACACTAGACCAACTGCGAATCTTCCTAGCGGTGGCAGAACATTTGCATTTTACTCGTGCAGCGGAAGCGCTCTACGTTACACAACCTGCGGTGAGTGCTGCAATTCAAAGTTTGGAAGAGGGGTATGCTGTCAAACTATTTCATAGAATTGGGCGCCACATTGAAATTACTGAAGCAGGACAACTACTACAAATAGAAGCGCGTAAAATTTTAGACCAAGTAAATTTGACCGAGCGCGGTTTACGCGAATTAAACGGGTTACAGCGAGGAGAACTGAAACTAGGAGCGAGTCTAACGATAGGTAATTACTGGTTGCCTGAGAAAATTAGTCTGTTCCAGAGTATATATCCGGGAATCTCCATTAAATGCATCCTTAATAATGCAGACACAATTAGTGCAGGTACTGCAGCAGGAGAGTTTGACTTGGGTTTAGTCGAAGGAGAAGTGCAACCACAACACAAAAGTGCTTTAGAACAGGAAACCATCGGAAATGACAAATTACTCATAGTAGTTGGCAAACTACACCCTTGGTTTGAGCATCCAGAAGTAAGTCTTCAAGAAATAACTCATACTGGTTGGATAATGCGCGAACCTGGTTCAGGAACTCAGCAATGGTTTGAATACGCACTCTTGAACTGGGGTATAGACTTCTCACAGCTAAATATAATATCTATCCTCAACAGCGGGGAAATGGTGAAAGCTGTCGTTGAAAGCGGTGTTGGCGCCGGAGCTATTTCTGAATTAATGGTGAAAAAAGAACTCAAGTTAGACACACTCCGCGCTGTTACTGTGATTGATAATCGCAATGGTCATCCTAAAAATGCCGAAATTGTTCGACCTTTCCTAATGCTCAAGCACCGTCAGCGTTTTCAAAGCAAACTTTGCAAAGCGTTTGAGAAAATCCTGGCTTGATAATAGGTGCCTCGACTTTAACGCATCGAGTTTTTATACTTCTCTTTCTTAAGAGAGAATACAGTATTAAATAAAACTACTACTTACTAATGGAGTTTATCAAAATTGTATTCTCTGATGCTTGTTATGTCTAGTATAAATCCCTAATATGTGTCCAACTACACTCGCAAATTAAAAAGTTGTAACTTATACAACATTTTGTTTATCGGCTTTGTGTATTTACGAATAGATTTTCTTTGCAAGTTGTATTAAAATACGGTAAGTCAATCGGAATAGGTACCATATGAAGAACACTCAAGGCGCTAGTGGCGATTTTAACCTAGACAATGACATTACACAATTTTTTGTACCAAAATTTGTACTAAAGTACAAAATAACGAGCATTGCCGCCGTTTTAAAAAAAATTAGAGGCGGTTTTTTTTTGGTTCTAGGCTATTTACTTTCACCGTTGTCGTGGTGGAATGACTTATTTTTCAATATGCCAGTTGCTTATGCTTTCGGGTATCTATGTAGTTTGTTCGATGCTAAGTTGCTAGTCCCATGTTCGATAGTAGGGTACTGGATTTCCAATGTTTTAGGAATTGTGCTGATGCAAGCAGGGGTTATGGACGTATTTCAAAACCAACCAACAGAGCGCAATTTCAAAAAAGAATTACTAACGGGTTTAGCTTCATCAACCGTCTACACCTTAATAATATGTGGGCTATTCTATTTCAAGATTCTTGACGTACCAAATTTATTTCCATAACCCCCTTTTACTCCCCCTTTCCCCTTCCCCATTGACTCATGGATTTAGTATTATTACCCTTTCTTAGCTTTATCATTGGCATCACTGTAGGACTAACGGGGATTGGTGGAGCGTCACTTATCACCCCGATGCTGATTTTTGTTTTTCAAGTTCCACCTGCTGTTGCCGTCAGTTCTGATGTTGTCGCTGCGACTTTGATGAAGGTTGTTGGAGGTTTCAAACATTGGCAGCAACAAACTCTCGATTGCAAGATTGTCAAGTGGTTAGCACTAGGAAGTGTTCCAGGTTCACTTTTTGGAGTAGGTATTTTATATTACCTGGAGCAAATCGGAACAAATCTGGATTCAATTATGCTTCGGTTGATTGGATTTATGATTCTGGTTGTGGCTGTATTGGGATTTGGGCAATTGTTACTGAAGCTATTTATACCTGGGTGGCAGGCGCCTGAATTACCATATTTTGACTTGAACACTCTTACCGGAAGAATTCAGGCCGTAGTTTTGGGAGCAGTCCTAGGGTGTATGGTGGGAATGACTAGTGTGTCATCCGGTTCGCTGTTTGTGATGGCACTGATTGGATTTTTCCGTCTTAACCCTCAGAAGTTAGTTGGTACCGATTTAGCACAGGCGGCAATTTTACTATCATTTACTTCTTTTGGACATATTCTTTTAGGAACAGTTGATTGGAATATTGTTTTACCAATTTGGTTAGGTACTGTTCCCGGAGTAATTATAGGCGCCAAACTTTGTCAGGTTATACCTCAAAAAGTTCTAAAATCTGTGATTTACGTGATTTTAGGCATGGTGAGCTGGAAACTCGTTTATTAAATTCCCGAAATAAACCCATAATATCTATAGGTTTACCGTAAGATAGTAAATATCAGGTAAGTAAATCTGCTATTTAATAACGGTATGCGAATCGCTAATAACGTCACAGAATTAATTGGGAAAACACCTTTAGTGCGATTGAATCGCATTCCACAGGCAGAAGGGTGTCTAGCTGATATAGTAGTTAAGCTCGAAGGAATGAATCCAGCAGCTTCGGTAAAAGACCGTATTGGAGTCAGTATGGTTGAAGAAGCTGAACAAGCTAAACGAATTCAACCAGGAAAAACAATTCTAGTCGAACCGACTTCAGGTAACACGGGTATTGCTTTAGCAATGGTAGCTGCTGCTAAAGGATATAAGTTAATTTTGACAATGCCTGAAACAATGAGTTTAGAACGACGGGCAATGCTCAAAGCATACGGTGCCCAGTTAGAATTAACTCCAGGTAGTGAAGGGATGAGAGGTGCTATTCGTAGAGCAGAGGAAATAGTTACCACTGTACCCAATGCCTTTATGTTGCAACAGTTTGCAAATCCTGCCAATCCAAAAATTCATCGTGAAACTACTGCCGAAGAACTTTGGACAGATACAGATGGCAAGATAGATATTTTAATTGCTGGAGTTGGCACAGGTGGCACAATTACAGGTGTAGCAGAAATAATCAAAGCTAGAAAACCTAGTTTCCAAGTAATTGCTGTTGAACCTTTATGTAGTCCTGTGTTATCTGGTGGTAAACCAGGAGCGCATAAAATCCAAGGAATAGGCGCCGGATTTATTCCCCCAGTGTTACGTTTAGAATTAATTGACGAAGTTATTCAAGTTAAAGACGAAGACGCGATTAACTTGAGCCGTCGTTTAGCATCTGAAGAAGGTTTGTTATCGGGTATTTCTGCTGGCGCCGCACTTTATGCAGCTATTCAAGTTGGTAAGCGTCAAGAAAATGCAGGGCGTTTGATTGTACTGGTACAACCTAGCTTTGGCGAGCGTTATCTTAGCACTGTGTTGTTTAAAGATTTGCCAGATGTAGAAGTAGTCGCGCTTGATAAAGCTAAAGCTGAGGCTGTTGGTGTTTAGTAGTAGTGGTCTGTGTCATAAGTTTTGGGGAGTTCGTAGTTGGGCTTTAGCCTTCTAAATTAAGATTTTTGACGCTCCGGAATCGCTACTACGTACCTACCAAAATTAATGACACAAACCACTAGTATTTGATTGATCCCCCCAACCCCCCGATGATTTGCTACCGTGTACACACAAGTTTTTGAAAGTTACTTTTCTTCCCTTTCTTCTCTTTCTTTGTGTCCTTTGTCACGAGCGTGGTTCCTTAAAGAGATAAACCACAAAGGTCACAAAGGGCACAAAGGGGGGAATATAAGAAGGGTTATAAAGATGTGTGTACACGGTAGCCGATGATTTGGGGGGCTAAAGAGGTGTCATTTTATTCCTTTAGAATTTAAATAACTTGATATTCACTTATAGCCACAAAAACGCAACTTCTCTCTTTACTGTGATTAAAAAGATGCTAAAAACCGAATGTCATTCATCGAATGAACTCAATTTAGTTGCTTTTGTTTACAAAATCAAATATTTTTTATAATTAATTTCATAAATTTAATTGATTAATTAAAAAATTAGGTTTGGTGGTTGTATTGAGGCGCCAAGGTATGTTAAATACGTGGTATTAGACCGAATGTATTCGGTCTTTAGCGAAATATGATTTAATTAGCGGGTACTGTGCTAATAACTTTGCAGTACTGGGCACACTTGCGGCAAGCTATAATACACTCCGTTATTTTTTTATCATCGCTCCAATTTTCACAAGCTGCCGCACACTTTTCGGATATTTGGTAGCACAGCATACAACTGCGTCCGACAAATTCTGAATTACCCCTCATCATATTCGCGCACATCATGCACATCTCCGCGCAATCGCGCATTATGCTCATGATACTCACATCTATATATTTGCCACCTTTAGACATGCAATAAGCCATGCTTTCCATACAAGCTTTTTGACATTCTGTAATGGCGCCTAGACAAGTTTGGATTTCGGTGGTCATTGATTCGGTTTTTAGCATCATCATGGTAAATGCTTCCTGATTAAAAAATGCTAGGAAGTTATTCTCTTTTTTATGATTTATCAGTTGTCAAGGTCAATGATTTCATTTTTATGTTACTGTAAACCCTAGTTCCCCTATGCGGTGACTGGGGATTTAGTTGTTACAACATTGTGTAGCGGTGTTATCATTTGTAATATTTATATTGGAAGTAACTGCACCCCTACAAGCAAAGTAATTTCTCTTATGTAAGTAAAAAAAATAGCATCTTACTTAACTTACTCTCTAGCGTGCTAACTCAAGATTATTCATCGTAATGTTATGCTTTGATAACATTGTTATCTAAAACTAAAATAAAAGTTTACATTATCAAATTTTCTGATGTTTATTGTCAGTAATCTTTATATATATTTACATATTTATATTTATATATATTTTTAATTATTAATATCTAGAATAGTTTACGCACAGAGTTCTTAAAAATATATACAGCGGTTTGCGTTTTAATCGAATAAATGTAGAGACGTTACATGTAACGTCTCTCCGAAAATATTAATGTTGGGTTCCGTTCCTCGACCCAACCTACAAATTACTTACTCGACGATGACAGTATTCATTGATTCAAGAGGAACAGTAAAAAAGTAATAGATAACTCCCATTCCTAAAATCAAAATTATTATGCTAGAAAGAATCACCCATCTGTCACCAGGTTCATATGTATCTGCGTCGATGTCACGACGAACTGCTAAATAATGCTGAGTTGAGAGCAACACTGTTAGCAAACCCACTACCGAGAATGCTAAACCTAACTTCCAACCGTTACCAGGAGGTTGTGGCGACATCGGAGGACGCAAGACACGCAATCGTACAATCACAACACCAAAGCCAATTAGTGATATGGCACTTCGTACCCATGCTAAGTATGTACGTTCGTTCGCTAAGTGTTCGCGCACTTTGCTTGAACTGGCTGTTTTGGGTTTATCTGAACTAGTTTTATCTGGAATAGTATCAAGCTTCATATCTTATAAGTCGCGCGCGCTTTGAAGTCTTGGAATGAATTCACAGGACTGACGCTATATACATACAACGTAATTTCCGTTCCGTCGCCCTGTAATTTACATTCTCTCAGGGTTTGATGTTAAAACGTGACTAACTTTTGGGAGAATAAAGTATCCCGTTTGAGGTATTCTACGGGACGGCGCCGCCAAAACCCTTGTAATATAAGCTTTGTTACCAAATCAACATCTGTTTGATAAAGAATATGTAGATTTCCTATTGCGTTTTTATGTTCTTATGTGTAATCTATGACCATAGACAAATATTACAAATACTCTATCAAAAAACTGTAGATTAGTATTAGGAGTGGTTAGATGAATTCATGGCGGCGCCTTTCTAAACAATGGCAAAACGTAGCAGGACAGGTACCTTCGGGGTTGAGATTAAGTTCTGTAAAAGGATTTTTATCTTTGTTCTTGGTAGGAGCATTTTTGAGTTTGGCTGTTGCCGCGTGTTCTGGAGGTTCTGGTGGTGAAGCGTCGGCACCTTCTCCAGGGGGAGCGAGTCCAGTTGCAGCAAGTAACAAAGACCCAGAAATAACTTTGGTTTCGTTCGCTGTGACTAAAGCTGCCCACGAAGCAATTATTCCAAAGTTTGTGGAAAAGTGGAAGCAAGAAAAGAATCAGAACGTCACCTTTAAAACTAGCTATGGTGGTTCAGGCTCACAAACGCGCGCAGTAATTGATGGACTAGAAGCCGATATAGTTCACTTAGCACTTGCTGGAGACACACAGAAAATTGAAAAAGCTGGGTTGATACAACCGGGATGGGAGAAAGAAGTTCCTAACAACGGTATTGTCTCTAAATCTGTAGGAGCAATTGCAACTCGTCCAGGCAATCCGAAAGGTATCAAAACATGGGCAGATTTAGCAAAAGACGGAGTAAAAGTAATTACAGCAGACCCGAAAACATCAGGAGTCGCACGTTGGAATTTCCTAGCATTATGGAATTCAGTCATTAAAGCAGGTGGAGACGAGCAAAAAGCGACTGACTTCGTTACCCAAATTTACACAAAAAACGTACAATTACTAGCTAAAGACGCTCGTGAAGCAACTGATGCGTTTTTCAAACAAGGGCAAGGTGATGCTTTAATCAATTATGAAAACGAATTGATTCTTGCAAGGCAGAAAGGAGAAAAAGTAGAAGCGATTATTCCTGATGTAAACATTTCTATCGACAACCCTATAGCGGTAGTAGATAAAAACGTTGATAAACATGGTACTCGTGAAGTAACAGAGGCATTTGTTAAATATTTGTTTACACCAGAAGCACAGCAAGAATTTGCCAAAATAGGTTTCCGTTCAGTCGATGAAACAGTAGCGCAAAACAAAGAAGTCAAAGATAAATTTCCAGCGGTAAAAACCTTGGGTACAGTCCAAGACTTTGGTGGTTGGAGTGAAGTTCAGAAGAAATTCTTTGAAGACGGCGCCGTCTTTGATAAAATCCAAGCAAAAGGCAAGTAGGGTGCCGTGACGCCATCGAAAATTCTCAAACGAAGCGAGCAATCTGGTCGCGTCACGCACCATTATTATGTTGATCAAAAGTAGGGTGCCGTGATGCCATCGAAAATTCTCAAACGAAGCGAGCAATCTGGTCGCATCACGCACCATTATTATGTTGATACAAATTAGTTGATGGTGCGTGAAAGCAGTTTAATATTTAGTTTCCGAAGTAAATAGTAATCGCTTTCACGCACCCTACCTCATAACTTAAAATCATATGGCTATTTCTTCTCCTCCTTCTTCATACCAGCGAATAAATCCCAGAAAAGCACCAAATGGGAAAGGACTGTTATCGCAGTTACCTAAAATACATATAACGTGGATAGTTACAGCAGTATATCTAACGGTGATGCTGTTCATTCCCATAGTTGCCATGTTTCTAAAGGCAGTTACGGTACCTCCTGAGCAGTTTTGGAAAATTGCCACAAGTCCAATTGCGCTTTCTGCTTATGATGTAACTTTTACAACATCTTTAATTACTGCATTATTTAATGGGGTATTTGGAACTTTAATTGCTTGGGTATTAGTTCGCTATGACTTCCCATTTAAAAGATTGGTAGATGCTTCAGTTGATATACCTTTTGCATTACCTACTGCTGTAGCTGGTTTAACTCTAGCTACAGTTTATAGTGAAAACGGTTGGATTGGTTCGCTGTTTGCACCATTTGGAGTCAAGATATCTTTTACTCGTTTAGGGGTAGGGATAGCGATGACGCTTATATCCTTACCGTTTGTAGTGCGAACAGTGCAACCAGTGCTGCAAGAAATGGAAAGCGAAGTTGAGCAAGCAGCTTGGTCACTAGGTGCCAGCGAGTTTGAAACTTTTTGGCGAGTGATATTACCTCCTTTGTTTCCAGCAATTTTAACTGGAGTTGCTTTAGGTTTCGCACGTGCGGTCGGGGAGTTTGGTTCAACGGTAATTATCGCTTCTAACACTCCTTTTAGAGATTTAATTGCACCAGTACTGATATTTCAACGACTTGAACAGTATGACTATGCTGGTGCAACGGTTATTGGTGTAGTGCTGCTAGTTATTTCGCTAGTGTTACTTGTAGCAATTAATCTTTTACAAGCTTGGGGAAGACGTTATGACAGGAAGTAATTTGCCTAAAAAGAAAGGTGGCTTGGCGCCTAAAATATTAATAGGGATAGCCATACTATATTTAGCATTAGTTCTATATATTCCAGCAGCTAACATTTTTGTCCATGCTTTTGATAAAGGTTTTGGCCCCTTTTTAAATAACCTCACTAAACCAGACTTTCTTCATGCTGCTTGGTTAACTTTACTGTTAGCACTAGTTTCTGTACCAGTAAATACTGTATTTGGATTATGTGCAGCTTGGGCACTAACTCGCAATAATAACTTTCCCGGACGTGCTTTTATTCTTAGTATTATTGACCTACCATTTTCGATATCGCCAGTTGTTGCAGGATTAATGATTGTACTGCTTTACGGGCGTAATGGGTGGCTTGGTCCTTGGTTGAACGAGCATGATATCAAAATTGTCTTTGCTTTTCCAGCAATGGCATTGGCAAGCGCATTTGTCAGTATGCCATTTGTTGCGCGTGAAGTCATACCAGTGTTAGAAGAGTTAGGACATGACCAAGAAGAAGCTGCCAGAACATTAGGCGCCAAAGATTGGCAAATATTTTGGCGTGTTACATTACCAAATGTGCGCTGGGGTTTGTTATATGGTTTAATATTAACAAATGCAAGGGCAATGGGAGAATTTGGTGCAGTCTCGGTAGTGTCAGGAAACATCGCGGGCAAAACTCAAAGCTTACCGTTATTTGTTGAAGACGCTTACAAACAGTATCAAACAGAAGCAGCTTATTCAGCAGCAGTAATTTTAGGGCTATTAGCGTTAGTGACTTTAGTGTTGAAGGATATTCTCGAAAAGAAAACAAGCATTAAAGAAGTTGAGTAGGAGTAATCAAAATGGCAGTTGATTCTAATAATACTCTCAGTGTTCAGGCACCAAAACGGATTCGTCTTAGAATTCCCAAAGACTATCATGAAGAGCCTGTCATTTCTAAACTTGTATCCGATAATGGTTTAGTTGTGAATATTAGAGCTGCAATTTTGGGAGGAAATGCCATTGGAGATGGTTGGTTCGACTTAGAGTTACAAGGAACCACTCTACAAATAGAGAATGGACTTTCCTACCTTCGCAGTTTAAATTTAGAAATTTGGGACGAAAATCAATTAGGTAATTGGTAAAATATTGTTGTATGGTGGGCACTGCCCACCTTACTATTTACTTTGTGGTGAGTTATGGTAACACCAATTCAAACCCAAATTAGATTACCAGGGAAATATCATAAACAACCTGTAATATCTAGACTCACATCACGTTATGGCTTAACAGTCAATATTACTGCCGCATCATTAATGTTAGGCGCCAGTAACGAAGGTTGGTTTAATATTGAACTATCTGGAAACCCTGAAAAATTAACGAATAGTCTTTCTTACCTAAAAATCCTGGGTATAGATATACTGCAATTAGAAATAACAAATCAACTAAAACCTAGTCAAATTTCAAAAACGATTTCTAAATTAAATAGTCATGAGATAATTAGCGATGATGCCATCATTAATTATCAACGTCATTACCAATTGCATGAATATTTATCTAAAAGCGAACATCAACTACAAATAGAAGCAGATAATACTAAAAATAATAATACAGCAAGATTGAAATTACAACTAGGGATATTAAAAAGATATCAGCATAAGCCGATTATATCAGAGTTAGTTTCTAATTTTGGTTTAACGGTCAATATTACAGGCGCCTTATTAAATGATGGTACGTATCATGATGGTTTATTTGAGTTAGAAATATGGGGTCAAGTGCGGCAAATTCATTCGAGCTTAATGCATTTAGAAAAACTTGGTCTATCTGTATTAATTAATGCAAGTCCTGAATCGGACACTGAAACTCTAATTTTTTAATTTTTTAATTTATATGTTGGGTTCCGCAAAGCCTTCACCCAACCTACATTATTATGTAATTAGATTTCATAGTGCCACATATCTTGTACTTGTACTATTGTTAGATGTAAGGGTAAACGCTGAATTAAACCTTGTTCTTCTAACTGAGTAAGAACGCGCGTAACGGTAACACGAGTTGTTCCAAGAATTTCTGCTATATCTTGATGCGTCAAACGCAAATCAATTAACCTTCCTGTCTCAACCTCACGACCAAACTTTTGAGCAAACCAGATCAAAAGTTTCATTACCATCATATCTACTGTTTTATAGCTGCGAATTACCATCAACTCTTTAGCTTGTTGAAGATGTTCAAATAATACATCTACAAATGGTTCCCAGTTTTTTATCGGAAAAGCTGCTGCTTCAACCTTTGTTATGCATTCAATTTGATATGGTTCACTCGCCGAAAACGCATGACCAACTGTATCACCTTTTCCCCAAACTCCGAGAGTCACGATTGTACCATCTTCCAACCAGGTCAAACTTCGTACAACACCACTTTCTACTTTCCACAAAAAGTCTACTTCTTGTGGTAAAAAAGTTCGTTTCTCGAAGAGTCGCACGCGCGAGAACACTAGATTTTGCTTTGTCAAGGATTTCATATCGAGGATGCCGTTAAATATTTAACGTCTATTTTATCCTAAACTACTGCAAATCTATCAAATTACAGATGTTTTATTTAAAAGTGGGATGTTACATAATTTTTAAGAATTTATGGGCATAACACACTTAATCTTTATCGGATAACCGTATTATATTAAGATGGAACACTTAGTAGATGAGTTTTGTGGAATTATCCTCTAGAGTTGAATACGCACTACTAGCATTAATGGAGCTAGCAGACTGCTACAGTATCGAAAAATCCCTAAAAATTAGTGAAATTGCTGCTCGTCACTCTTTACCAGAGCGATATTTAGAGCAAATTCTTTCGACTTTGCGTCGTGAGGGAATTGTAAAAAGTGTGCGTGGGGCAAAAGGGGGTTATATATTAGTCAAAGAACCTAGACAGATATATGTACAAGAAGTAATAGCCGTTATTGAAGGTGAGAGAAAATCGAATGAAGGAGAATCTTCGAGTTTAACTCCAGAAAAAATGGTAATCAATGAAATATGGCTACAAGCAAACGAAACTACAAAAGCTTTTTTCCAACAATACACTATTCTGGATTTATGTCAACAGCGAGATACTCTCCGACAGGATAATACAATGTATTATATTTAGTGCTGAGTGATGAGTGCTGAGTGCTGAGTTAGGAGTTAGGAGTTAGAAGTTAGGAGTTAGAAGTTAGGAAGTTAATAACCAGGTTCGTAAAATTTCGGCTACTGTCCAAGCTTGGGCAATACATCCGCGCGGAGTAAAAGGCGCCTCTCCGTCGAAGATTTCGCTACCTGTGCCTATTCCATGATTATAAAGATGGTTTGCAATTGGTTGGAGAAATTCGCGCGCGGTTGTACGGTTTCCATACGCACGTAAGTGTGCTGAGATAAATGTACCTAGCAACCATCCCCAAACTGTTCCTTGATGATATGCACTATCTCGTTGATACTGATTCCCTCCATAATTACCCTGATAATGAATATCATCAGGATTTAAGGAACGCAAGCCATAGGAAGTTAATAGTTGGCGCCCACAAATATCTACAATAGAACGTTGTTGCGGTTGTGAGAGTAGAGGTTCGGGTAATGAAACAGCGAAAAGTTGGTTTGGACGTAGTGTAATATCATCACCTTTTGGTGTGTCCAAAACATCATAACAATAGTTTTTTTCAGAATTCCAAAAGCGTGCAAATCGCAATTGAGTACGGTCTGCCATTGCTGTATATTCTTGGTGTGGCTTCGATATGCGACGTGCGAAATTAGCCATTGTTCGTAAAGCATTGTACCAAAGCGCATTTATCTCAATTGGCTTACCAATACGCGGTGTAATTACCAAGTTATCAACTTTTGCATCCATCCATGTTAACTGTGTGAGTTCTTCGCCAGCATATAATAATCCATCAGCAGCATCGAGATGTATATTGTATCGAGTTCCACGACAATGCCAGTCGATAATATCTGCAAGGGCGCCGAAAAGTTCTTCGATTAAACCGTCATCTTCGGTATCATTATGATACGCACGCAGCGCCTCAAAATACCATAGCGTTGCATCTACTGTATTGTATTCAGGTACTTCACCCGCATCGGGGAAGCGGTTAGGTAACATACCTTTATCTATATATTTAGCAAAAGTACGCAGAATTAAGCGAGCGATTTCTGGTCTTCCTGTAGCGAGCGTTAAACCTGGTAGACTTATCATTGTATCGCGTCCCCAATCTCCAAACCAGTGATAACCCGCAATTATACTTTTACCATACGGTTCATCTGGCGCCGGACGTTCAACTATAAATTGGTCTGCTGCAAGTACTAATTGTTTTATCCAAGCTGGAGAGTCTTTAAATTTTGAAGCATTATGATTTTTCCAAAGTCCAAGTAATTTATTCTCGTTTTGACGACGTGATTTTAGAGCAGCTTCACCATCGTATTGCTTTAAATCTTCTGTACTAGCTACAAACGTGATTGATTCGCCTTTTTCTAGGGTAACTTGAAATGTAGCTGCATGAAGATGGTCTTCCTTATCGTTCAATCCTCGGTAACGTTCTACAGAATAATCAAAACCATAATACCAATTATGAGCGGGTGATGCATTCCCACGGTCGGTTAATAAATAAAGCGGCGCCGCCGAAGGATATGCTATTACACGAATTCCTCCTGTTATTTCCTCAACCGCCATCTGCCAATTGTTGCCAGAGGTACTACTATGATAATCGCGGTAATTAACCATTGCTTTGAAAGTTAACTTCAATGGTTGAGTCGCGCGGCGCAAATGATATTGAATATATGTAGTGTTTTCTCCTTGCTGCATCCAGATACGCTTTTCTAACAGCGCATCAGCTATAGCATACTGCCACGTCGGGATAGTACCTTCAAGAGTAAAACGTTCAATATGACGAAAACCCTGCGGACTAACAATACCCGAAACCCAACGGTTAGCATGTAAAGGGTATGTATGGTCATCATATATAGCAGTCTCATCGAGTTTCGTAAACAATAAAGTTCGACCGAGTGGAGGTTTTAGTGCTGCAACTAGTAACCCGTGGTAACGACGAGTCAGCAAACCTGCTACCGTTCCCGATGCATAACCACCTATACCATTTGTAACCAGCCATTCCCTTGTTTCTGCGGCTTCCAGATTACCACAGATTTCTCGCCCGAAATCAATACACATTTTTAGTTTGAGCTAATGGAACACTAATATATAAGGTACAGCAAAAAAACAAAGCAACGGTGTCAAAAAAATATATTGTTATAAAAATTACACTAAAAATTTTATCTACGGATTAAAGTTATTATGTGAACCGTGGTTCACATTTTGATAGTACAAGGGAAAGGTGCATGACTAGAAGCAATCAACCAGCAAATAATACAATGAGTGATATAGATTATCGACAATTAACTGAGGCACAATTGCGAGATTATCTGAAGCGTCATCCCCAACATGAGGAAGCTTTTCAATATTACCTCACGATTGTTAGAGCAAGACCAAATCGGGTTGTGGTTAGTACAGGTGAACAAATAGAGGCTGAGTTAAGGAAAAGATTGAGTAACCAATAAACGTTATATTTTAGGCAAGCCCTTGGACAATAGCACTTAAGTTCTTCTGTGAACCACGGTTCACATTCTGATGCAGGCGCCTATAAAGGTCAAGAAACCCGGCTTTTTCAAGAAGTCGAGTTTCTTAGATTTTGAATTATTTTGTAGCTGGTTCAAACTTTAATGAGACACCGTTCATACAATAACGTTGACCAGTAGGTTTGGGACCATCGTTGAATACGTGTCCGAGGTGTCCACTGCAGCGACTGCAATGTACCTCAACGCGCGTCATGAATAATGACTTATCGACAGTAGTCGCAATAGCACCTTCTATAGGATTAAAGAAACTAGGCCATCCAGTACCGCTGTTAAACTTTGTATCAGACGTAAACAAAGCCTGTCCGCATCCGGCACAATAGTAAGTACCTTCCCCGTACTCTTTGTCAAGTGGACTAGTTCCAGCCCTTTCAGTACCGTGTTTCCTCAACACACGGTACTGTTCTGGTGTCAATATACTTTGCCATTCCCCATCTGTCTTTACAATCTCGTATTGTTCTTGATCCTTAGAAGCTGTCATGTGTTTCTCCTCTCTAATGCTACCAGTGCAATACTTACAACAGTGCTTGTAATATGAGTTTTATCTTTATATATCTTAACAAGATATGTAAAGCAGGTTATACAAATGCCTACTCTAAATATATAGAGATAACCGACAGTTAAACAGCAGCTATATTAGACAAGTTATGATAATCAAGTAAAAGCTTGGGAAAGTAGCGTTATGATTAGCAAACGACAGATAAACACCGAAATTCCATCGGATAGTGCCGAGACTTGCAATAGAAACAAAGCTATTGATAAAATTACCTAAATAATGGATGAAATTAGCGCAGAGGCTGAACAACTCGGTCTAACACCAGAAATTTTAGAGTCACTATTAAATGATGACGAATCATCGTAAATTTGTACTTAAGACAAATGTTTTGGGAAGTTATGCATCAGGGCAAAATGCTTATTTTTTAGATTAAATCATTTAGCCTTCGCATCGATATAAGGGCACCTTAATATTTGATACTAGCCGCTAAATTTTAATTGTTTAAGATTTTTTAGAAAAAAACAAATAAAGTATTCATTTATAAACATACTTAAAGAAACAGTTCTGTAGATACGTGAAAAAATTCTCCTAATGCTTTTGCTTGAGCTTTGGTAATTGCTTTTTTACCATTTACAAGCTCTGATACATCATCTAATGAGCCAATAATTCCTACTAAGTCGGCTGGTTGAAGTTCTCGTGCCTCCATCAAATGTTGGATAATTGCATGAGGGGAGGGTTTACCCATTGGATAATTTTTGCTTTCATATTCCTCTACTAATCTTACCAAAATTTTCAATAAAGCGGTTTGTTCGGGTGAACGGTTTTTATTCCCCATTAGTTTTTCCACATCAGCTAGCATACTTTCATACTCGGACTCTGATGTGATAACTTGGGGTTGGTATTTAGCAAGTAGCTCACCGTAAGCATTCCTATCAAAAGCTAGAGACATTATATTTGCCTTTTCGCCTATTATCGGCGACTCATTTATTACTAGTATAGTACTTGGCTTTAAAAATGTTTATATATATTTATCCAACTGACCCATAAAAATTTTATTAAAATTAGCTCTGCTGCTAAAAATAAGGGTTGTTTTTCCATCTTCCTTTATCATACTGAGCATGAGTCAAAAAATACTTGTAGTAGATTGTTTGAGTTTCATACTCAATATCAACAATTAGCCTATATCCATTACCTTTTATATTGAATACTGTAAAATTTCCCACAGTATCAGCTGATGGATAAATTTCCCTTATATCTTGTAAACTTTGCCATGATGCATCTCTAACAACCCGATACCAAACTTCTATTTGTTCAGCTACGTCTGGATATATAGCAGCATCAGCACGTAAATAACGAATGCTGATTAGATGCATATTATATTTTTCACCCAATGATTCATAGTATTTTGCGCTTCATTTAGCTATTACTGATGGTAGATGTGAATACTCCCACAGCGTTACGAACTAGAGTACGATATAAAATATATCTACTATTCTGTTGCATGTGACACTTATTGTACTGACACGTAATATCTAGTTTAAGATGCAGATTAATGCTTGCATGGGAGGGATAACCGTGACAAATAGCACAGTTCGTATGCCTATGCTACGAATTATCTAAATTTATTGGTAATGTGAACCAAAAGGTGGCGCCTGCGTTAGGTGTACTATTAACTCCTATTTCACCACCATGTGCTTGGATAATTTGTTTGCATAAATATAATCCTAGTCCTAGTGATAGTGAGTTACGCGCGCTGATACTACGAAAATATAAATCAAATAAGTGTTCGCTTTGCTGTTGTGTTAACCCGACTCCATTGTCGGCAACTGTACAATAAATCTGACTATTGGCGCCTTTGATGGTAGCGTTGACTGTAATATTCAATCCAGGAGGGTTGTGTTTGACGGCGTTGGCAATTATATTAGAAAAGACTCGCCAAAGTTGAGTTGCGTCCCCGTTAACTTGTGGTAAATCAGATTGCACTAAGTTTATAAGTGTTGCTTCGTTTTCTGTAAGCATTGGTTGTAAGTCGGCTACTGCATCTTCTACGACTTTATCTAAATGTATAGGTTGTAATTGTAGTGTTACACCTTGCACCTCGCTAACATGTGCTTCCATTAATGAGTTGATTAAATTTAATTGACGTTCGCTACTTTGTTGCATCCGTTCGAGAACTGTACGAGGAACAGAAACTACAGAAGATTCTTGCTTCTCTTCTAGTAAGTGTCTCAATACCATTAATGTTCCTAAAACTGGGTTGCGTAAGTCATGGGAAACAGCATGAATAAAAACTCTTAGCGCTTCTTCGGTGCGTTTTCTTTCGCTAATATCTAATATGACTCCAACTATACCACCCAAGGTGCCATCCACTTTATCAAAAGTTGCTTTATAAAATATCACATCGTGTTTTTTATTATCAGCGTAGACAACCGAACTTTCATAAGTTTGAACTCCACGCTTGGATAATAGCTGTATATCTGCTTGATAATATTCATCAGCAAGTTCTTTTGGTGCGATTTCATACACCTTTTTTCCAATAATACTACCTCGACTTAACCCAATTGATGTTTCAAAAGACTTGTTGCATCCAACATATAATCCTTGGGCATTTAGATAATATACAGGCGCCGGAATTGTGTCAATGAGAACTTGTAAAAAATCAAATTGTTCTTGGAGTGCTTCTTCCGCGCGCTTACGTTTGGTTATATCTTCAATAGTTCCTTCGTAATATAAAATATTGCCTTGGGTGTCACGCACGGCGTATGCTTTTTCAGAAATCCAAACCACGTTATGACCCGATAAACTATTATGTCGATAAATTTGAGATTCAAACTCAGATACGTTACCGTACTTCTCGACTAGACTAATAAATTCCGTGCGTCGATTAGGGATAACATAAAGTTGCTTGCCTATATCGGTATAATAATCAATAACTTCTTCAGGTGTTGAAAAACCTAAAATGTAAGCAAGTGCAGGATTTACTGTAATGTAACGTCCATCAATTGTACTTTGGAAAATACCCTCGACAGCGTTTTCAAAAATGCTACGGTATTTAGCTTCGGCAACTTTTAGTTTAGTATTTGCTTTCTCAAGCTGTTTACGCGCATTAAATTCGCGCGATTGTAATCGGTCGTATAAATAGACGCTAAAGTCACATATAGCACAGAACCAAAATACATATAAAATAAGTGTGACACTATATATAGGTTTTTCACCAGATGCTGGTGTTAGTATCTTTAAACCAAGCGTAAAATTTACACCGAAGTAATAAATAAGTAATACGACTTGGGAAATAAGATGCAGTCTCCAACGTACTGGCATAAAAGCTGCTTGACCAAGAAATAATAAAGACCAAGTGATAATATCGGGAATTGCAAATCCTTTTAAGGTGCTGAATATTTGCTGTCCAAGACTTATTGACCAAGATGAAGCCAGAAATAATACTCCCGGATGACGGCGCCCAAACCGAGTACGATGAATCAATAGCGAGATACTAATGCTCGAAAGCATTGCCCCATTTAAAAGCAATGTGTGACGCATTAACTGCTGTGGAAGACCAGCTAGTTCTCTGAGAGGAAAGAATGAGTTGTAAATATCACGAATGACAAAACTTAGAACACA
Organism: Calothrix sp. NIES-4105; assembly: GCF_002368415.1. Lineage (GTDB taxonomy): Bacteria > Cyanobacteriota > Cyanobacteriia > Cyanobacteriales > Nostocaceae > Dulcicalothrix. Next base: position 10,731,721 of record NZ_AP018290.1, on the reverse strand, counting down.
AAAAAGCGCTAACCATAACCATAACTGTAAACGCTGCCACAAAAAGTGACGGCGCCATGTTTCGTATTTAATAGTTAAAACATCGGTTTTGGGTAGGATGTATGTAGAAACGGCTTGTCTCCATCTCCGTTGTACGGTTCTAAGTACGTCAGCCATTTGATTCTAGATTTTAGATTTTAGAAGGGGCAGATTAACAGGTATGTTAAAACAGTGCAAAACATCTCGTAAACCTGCCCTTACAAGATTTTTTTTTGTTCGATAGGTAATGTAAACCAATAAGTGACTCCTTGCTTACGATTAGAAGTTACACCAATTTCACCGCCGTGCGCTGTGATAATTTGCCGACACATATATAGTTTTAAACTGAGACTCGTTGATAAACGGTTTTGTGGGTCGCGCACGTGTAAATCAAAGAAGCTATCGCACTCCGATTTGCTCATTCCCACACCATCATCTTGAATCATACATCGGATTTTATCTCCATCCATCTTAGCTTTTATACTAAAATTTAGTCCTGGCGGATTATTATGACAACTATATGTTAACAAAGAAACAAATACTTTACGTAATAATTCTTGGTCAGCTTTAACTAAAACAGAATTTTTACGGGCTATTTTTTTGGAATGTGTATTTAACTGCGTATTTAATTGTGCTTGATAGCGAGTTAGTAGTGACGTTGAGTCTTGAAGGATTGCTTCAATTAATGTATTAAAATCCACTAACTCTTGATGCATTATCATATCTTTTGCATCACCAGAATTAATTTCCAGCAAAGAATTAATCATTCCTAACTGTCGTTCGTTACCTTGAATCATTCGTTCAATTATAGAACAAGGAATTTCTCTTTCTGCTTTAAGTAAGTTATTAAGTACCATCAAATTTCCCATTACTGAGGTACGCAAATCGTGGGAAACCGTGTCTAGAACAACATCTTTGATGCGACTAATCTCTTGAATTTCCTGCACTTTTTGCTGTAATTGAACAGTTCTTTCCTCAACTTGTCCTTCCAGATTGAAATTAAGCTGTGCAAGTTCTTGATAAAGTTTTGCTTGCTGGATGGCAATTGCTAACTGTTCAGATATTTGTTGAAGTAAATCGATTTCTACTGGTTGCCAATGACGAGGAGTAGAACATTGATTAGCAATTAGCACGCCAAATAATTCATCACCCAGAATAATTGGTACAGCCAAAGCCGCCTGAGTATGAAATTTATGATATAATGTTTTTAATCTTGGAGATACTTCTATTTGTGTAATATCTTCGACAACGCGAACGTTGTTTATAAGTAATGAAGTTTTTAACTCGTTAAATAAACACTCGTCAGGACTATCGTCTTTCCAATCTAATACTGCTGGATAACATGGATTGACTGATTCAGCTAAAACTTTACATTGCGCGTTATTTTCATTCAACGCAATAAACACTCGGTCAGCTTGAAGAAATTTCCGCACTTCGGTGACAGTCGTTTGTAAAATTTCGTCAAGATCAAGCGACCTACGAATTCTTCCCAAGGTTTCTGCTAACAAGCGATTACGCGATATACTCGTATGTAATTGCGCTTCAGCCTGTTTACGTTCAGTTATATCCCTGACGATTGCTAAAATTTCTTCATGACCACTAACTACTACGCGCGCTTCATAATCGCGTAGACCAATTGGTGTAGACAATTTATACTCGCAAGTTTGTACGCTTCTTGATGTTAGAGCTTTATGAATTGCAGCATAACTACTATTTGCAATATCATGCGGTAGCAAGTCCCATAAGTTTTTACCGACAATTTGCTCGCGCGGAATGGTAATATTAGCCCCTTCGCCTTTAAAATCTATATACTGACCATCCGCATTAATTCTAAATATTAAATCAGGAATAGCATTTAAAATCGCTTTATATCGTCCTTCACTGACGCGCAAATTTTCCTCCGCTAATTTACGGGTTGTAATATCCATAACAAAACCTTCCCAAAGAATATCTCCCGAAGCTTGTTTACTTGGGTAAGAATTGACTTGTATCCACTTATATTTGTTGCTTGCGGTTACAATTCGACCTTCCCAATGCAAAGGAGACAGAGTATCGCTTGATACTAAAAACGATTCTGTAAAATTCTGAATATCCTCTGAATGAATAAGATTAAGCAAAACCAAAAAGTTTGCTTGGACAATTTCTGGTTCTAATTCAAATACTTCTTGACAACCCGAACTTACATAGGTAACTACATTCGAGTTATCAGGACGTTGAAAACACGTGAAAACTACCCCAGGCAAACTAGCAGTAATTTTCTCTAGTAACGATAATCCATTAATCCCAGGATACATTTGCGCTTTTACAGTTTCATTCACTCTGTGAACCTTATCTATATAAAGGGGTCAAGGACTAGGAACTAAGGAAAGGAATAAAGGCGCCCTACGATGAATATCCCTTATTTATTCACTCATAGCACGAATCATTAATTTCTTTTCACATTTACTCGTCCCCAGCTCATACCACTTCAACCCTATTACCTAGATTAAATTGTCATCAGGTCAAATGTATTCACCCAGATGGATGAACCAGTAGGGTGTCTGGCACCACGAAAATTTTTCAATTTAAACGAGAGATAATCAGGCGCCACGCACCATCTGTTTTTAGGAGAACAAATTGTAGGTTGGGGAGGCACTTGCATGGACGGGTTTCCCGGTGAGTCCAGTCGTGCAGGCAAGTTGAGGGCCGTTGGAGGAACCCAACCCAACACAAATAAATAGTTAACTACGCGGAAACACGCGATTTAAATCTAGTGACAAATTAGCAAAACCTGGGAGCAAGACTGTTTCAGTACTCAGCGAAATTTGTTTAGTGCGGTAATTATACTTACCCTGAGTATCCCGATAAGGTTGACTATAGCGTTCAAGTTCGTATGTTACCAAATTAAAAATCCAATAATTCTGTATTTGATTTTCTGCGTATAAAGACAGCTTTTCGTTTTGGTCGTATTTTAAAGTTGAGTCAGAAACCTCTATCAATAGCAAAATATCTTCTGGGTAAGGATGGTTTACGCGCATAGTCATCTGCTAGCCCTCTTACAATTACTATATCTGGTTCTGGCTCACTATTAGGCGCCAGCGTTATTGGATCTTGACAGCGTAAAACAGCTGTTTCATCAAGTAATTTTTCTAACTCCCTTATCAATTTCGTATTACAAACTGTGTGAGGAGTTCCTTTGGCTGCCATTTGTATAAGTTCTCCCCGTATCAACTCTACCCTGTCTCCTTCTGCCAGAAAACCAAGCAGAGTTAAACGATGATACTCTTCTATCGTAAAGCGCTTTGTTTGAAGCTGTGCCATAGTAACTTAAGAAGACAGCATTTTTATTCTCGCTCAACTTTGCAAAACTGTCCTTAAAAATTCTTTCTTTGTGTTCTTTGTGTCTACCCTGCGGGAAATCCTCCGGATTATGTGGTTCATTCCTCTTATTTTCCTCTCTGTGTACTCTGCGCCTCTGTGGTAAATAAATTTACATTACTGCACAGCCCTTCTTCGCCTGTGCTACAATCCATTAAAATTTATAGCATGAAGCAGACGAAACGCAATTTATGATTCGATTTCTGCTAATTCCATCCAGCGTTCTGTGGCTTTATCAATCGCGCGTTTAATTTCTTCTACCTCGTCGTATAATTTCTGCACTTGCGTGTAATTTCCTGCTGGAACGTTGCCCATTGCTTTTTCTGCTTCGGCTTTTTGAGTTTCTAACTTGGCTATTTTTCCTTCTAGTTGGTCAAATTCGCGTTTTTCCCAACTTGAAAGCCTACGCTTTTTGGGTGCTTCAGAAGGCGCCGGATTTGATTCTTTTACTTCTTTTACTGCTGATGGAGTATTTTTGGATTTTTCTTTGACATCTAATACCTGTTGTCCTTCCTCTTCTGCCTTCTTGTAGTCAAGATATACAGAATAGTTACCAGGGTATTGCCGAATATTTCCACCTTCTTCTAAGGCAAAAATAGTATCCACTGTACGGTCAAGAAAATAACGGTCGTGGGAAACTACAATTACACTGCCTGCAAAGTCTTCCAAATACTCTTCTAATATCGCTAGTGTTTGTACGTCTAAATCGTTTGTAGGTTCGTCTAATATTAATACATTGGGGGCGCTAATCAATATACGTAATAAAAATAGGCGCCGTTTTTCTCCACCTGATAGTTTACTTATCGGAGCATATTGTTGGTTTCCTGGGAATAAGAACCGTTCCAGCATTTGAGAAGCACTGATTTGAGTTCCATCTGATATTTTGATGAACTCTCCTTCTTCTTTGATATAATCAATAACACGCTGCGAATCGTTTAATGCAGCCAGTAAGTCATCCGAATGCTGGTCAAAATAGCCAATATGAATTGTGGTGCCAATATCTACGCTTCCAGAATCAGGCTGTACCTTTCCAGTGATAATATTCATTAAGGTAGATTTACCGGCGCCGTTTCCACCAATTATGCCGATACGGTCTTCTGGACTAAACTCGTAGGTAAAATCTTTGATAAGCGTTCGCTCATTATAAGCTTTAGATACTTTCTCTAACTCGATAACTTTTTTACCAATTCTTCTACTAACGGTAGAAATTTCGACTTTGCCAAGTCCAGGTTTAAATTCTGTTTCGCGCATCCCTTCGATGCGTTGAATACGTGCTTTTTGCTTTGTACTGCGTGCTTTAGGTCCGCGCTTTAACCATTCTAACTCGCGTCGCAATACACCTTGAAATTTACGCTGTGTACTAGCGGCTGATTCTTCGGAGGCAGCTTTTTTTTCTAAATAATACGAATAGTTTCCAGAATAAGCATAAATATCGCCTCGGTCAATTTCGATAATGCGATTTGTAACTTTATCAAGAAAATATCTATCGTGAGTAATTAATAATAAGGCGCCGCGATATCGATTTAAATAACTTTGTAACCATTCGACTGAAAGTGCATCAAGATGGTTAGTAGGCTCGTCCATTAATAGTAAATCTGGTTCAGCAAGTAAAGCTGTTGCCAACGCGATTCGTTTACGATAACCTCCAGATAATGTACCAACTTTGACATTAAAGTCAGTAATTCCTAACTTAGTAAGTATAATTTTGGCGTTTGTTTCTAATTCCCAGGCGCCAGTTGTGTCCATTCGCTGCATTACACTAGACAAACGTGTCATCAACTGACTGTCTTCTGGATAATGAGCTAATTTTTCAGAAATTTCCTCATACTCACGTACCAATGTCATTTGCTCACCACTGTCAGCAAAAACCTGCTCTAGAACGGTACGACTTTCGTCAACATCGGGTTGCTGTGGTAAATATATAACTTTGGCGCCGGAATTTGTTAATATTTGTCCACCATCGACTGGCTCAATGCCAGCTATCATTTTTAATAATGTTGATTTCCCTGAACCATTGGTGCCAATCAAACCAACTTTATCGTTAGCATCAACGCTAAAACTAGCTTCTTTTAAGATTTCTTTAATGCCAAAATCTTTTTTGACAGATTGTAAATTAACAAGACTCATAATTCATAATTATTGGGATATTGGCAATATGGGTGGAACAGGCATCTGAAGCTGTTCAAATACCAAGGGCGGGCAAGGATGCCCACCCCACAAGATGTTTGTACAAGATGTTTGTTAATCAAACAAATCTAAAGGTAAATGTCCGTACATCTCATTGATTCCAGTCTGGGTATATGATTGGCATGACACTAAAACACCTCGATGGTGCCCTGAATATGAATCAAGGTAGCACAAACCATTTTTACCGTTTAACTTGATGTAAACAGGCCCCTCGATTACAGGCAAATTACTAGGTGGTTCATAGCCAAATGCAAAGGAGTAACTTTTCATTGCAGCCAAACCTTCTTCGGCAGTATCAGCACAAATACCTAAGATTTGGTAATCTGAAAGCCTTGTAACAGCTAATAAAGCTTTACAAATTAAAGCCTTCTCAGAACTCTTAACTATTGGAGCAATATCGACGCAATTGAATTTGTTCAGTATTTTTTTTGCGTCTTGAAGTGTGAGATTGGTTTGGTTTTGGCTTGTCATATACCTGCTTATTCTTACTAGTTGTGTGCTTTGTTGATGAGACTTCTCGAACGATTAACTTTCCTTTAATTCCATCCAATAACTTTAGGGAGATTGGATATTACCTACATTAAATAAAAATGGCACACCGCTAGTCTTATCATTTCCCATAACAAGAACTTTTGGCATTTGGGCACCACCAGTCTTCCATGCTTCGATAGCCTCCTTTTGTAATACTAACTGTCCTCCTTGAGCTTTTAATGTTTCAGCTAAAAGTCTTTGAGCTTCTGCTTTTCCCTTAGCACGGTTAATTTCGGCTTGAGCTTCCTGTTCAGCTTCTTTAGCTATATAGACTGCTCGTTGTGCCCGCTGTTCGGCAATTTGCTTCTCCTCTACGGCTCTTGCGAATTCAGGAGAGAAAGTTAAGTCTACGACGCTGGTGTCTAAAACAATTATTCCATATTTCTCTAGCCGCTGGCTTAATGCCAAATCAAAGTCGTCCTTAAGTTCACTTCGTCGAGTGATAGCTTCTTCGACTGTTCTGCGGGCTGCTGCTATTTTAAATGATTCCTGGGTTTGTGGAGCAATAATTTTTGCCACAATATTTTCTAATGTACCCTGTTTTCTACGTATTTCTACTGTTTTTATGGGGTCAATCTGAAAGTTGATTGCAAACCTTGCGGAAAGCGTCTGTAAATCTTTTGTTGAACTTTCAGCTGGCACCTCAAACTTTTGTACCGTCAAGTCATATACATCTATAGCTGAAATAAAAGGTGGTTTAAGGTGAATACCCTCCAATAATGCTCCATCCCTAGCTTTACCCAATATACTAATGACTCCTGCTTGTCCCGGATTAATTATGATAAAGGAATTTAAGCTCAGAAGTACAATTAAGCCTAGTAAAACTCCAAGTGCAGCACTTTGCCAACTGCCAGATTGCAGATTTTTCAATTCCCCTCCTGTTAGATATGTTCTACCACTTCTTTTTATACTTACACGTTCTTGTTGAGGTTGCGCTCGATTAAAACAAACGTAGTAAGATATAATTCACACTTCACTAAGGATGCTGTGGTTACGTTATCTAAACATTTTAGGGCATCTCACACCAGCACTGGTTCAGTACATCCACTCCAGCGCTTGTCTAATTATGGTGTTGTTTACCGTAAACAAATTTGGCTTGCAGCGATTTGTTCAGTTCTAAACAAAGTTTTTGATTTGGCACCACCTGTACTAATTGGTACAGCGGTTGATGTAGTGGTCAAAAAACAGGATTCAGTCATCGCGCGTTTGGGAATTACTGATATATTCGGACAATTCCTTATTTTAGCGTTTTTTACAGTTATTGTCTGGGTACTAGAGTCAGTATTTGAGTACGCATACAAACGACTTTGGCGAAATTTATCGCAGCAAATTCAGCATAATTTACGTCTTGACGCTTACAATCATCTTCAAGAATTAGAGTTAGCTTACTTTGAAGAACGTAGTACAGGTGGATTAATGTCGATTTTAAGCGATGACATTAACCAGCTTGAACGGTTTTTAGATGGTGGAGCAAGTGATATTATTCAAGTTGTCGCAACTGTTTTGATTATTGGCACTGGTTTCTTGATTGTAGCTCCTAGTGTGGCTTGGTTAGCAATGCTACCTATCCCATTTATAATTTGGGGTTCGTTTACTTTCAGAAAATTATTAGAATCACGTTACGCTGATGTTCGCTCAAAAGTTGGTTTTCTCAACTCGCGTTTATCGAATAATATCAGCGGTATCACCACAATCAAAAGCTTTACTGCTGAAGACTACGAAAGCGCGCGCGTTGCAGCAGACAGCGAAGCTTACAAAAAGAGTAACGCTCAAGCAATTAAGCTATCAGCAGCATTTGTCCCGTTAATCAGAATGCTGATTTTAGCTGGATTCACTGTACTATTAGTATTTGGAGGCATGGCTGCTGTCAATGGTAAAATCTCAGTTGGTACTTATAGCATCTTAGTTTTTATCACTCAGCTTTTACTTTGGCCTCTAACCCGTCTTGGTGAAACTTTTGATTTATATCAGCGGGCAATGGCTTCAACTAATCGTGTCATGGATCTATTAGATACCCCAATCACTATACATACTGGAGACGTGCGTTTATCTCCCGAAAAAGTGAGAGGAGAAGTTGAGCTAAAAAACATTACTTTTGCCTACAAAGATAGATTCTCAATTATCAAGAACGTCTCATTACATATCCCTGCAGGAAAAACTATTGCAGTCGTTGGTTCTACAGGTTCAGGGAAAAGCACTTTAGTGAAGCTATTACTGCGACTTTACGAAATTCAATCTGGCGCTATTACTCTTGATGGTACAAACATTCAACAATTAAATATTCGTGACTTACGCTCGTGTATTGGTTTAGTAAGTCAAGACGTGTTTTTATTTCATGGAACAGTTGCCGAAAATATTGCTTACGGTACTTTTAACGCTACAGATAGAGAAATCAAAATGGCGGCAAAAGTCGCAGAAGCACACGAATTTATTACTAGCTTACCTGAAGGATATGAAACAATAGTTGGCGAACGTGGACAAAAGCTATCAGGAGGACAAAGACAACGCATTGCTATAGCGCGCGCTATTCTCAAAGACCCTCCTATTCTCATCCTCGACGAAGCAACTTCTGCCGTCGATAACGAAACCGAAGCTGCCATCCAAAGGTCACTCGAACGTATTACTGTTAACAGAACCACAATAGCCATCGCGCACCGTCTTTCTACTATCCGCAACGCTGATCAAATCTATGTCATGGAACACGGACAATTTATTGAATCAGGAACTCATGAACAGCTGCTAGAAAAACAAGGAGCATATGCAAAACTATGGCGTGTCCAAAGTGGTTTAAAATAACACACGGTGCCAATATTTAAAAATCAAAATAGCCAAAACCCTAGTAAATCAGTAATTAAATCATGTTTACTACTTCATCTCAACCCTCAACTCCAGAAAACCAATGGCGCCATCAGCTAGACAAATTTGTTAAAGACCATAAATTAGAACTGGCAGCTTTATCATGGGGACTATGGTTAGAAAACAGTAATAGTCAAGGAACTATAGGTATAGATTTACAGCCAACACCACACTTCGTATACTGTCCACCTACAGCAGTTGAAAACTTAAACGATAAAGTCGAAAACCGTCTTCAGGAAATGTTAGGACTCATCAAACACTATAAACCTGAAGTCGAAGTTTTAATGATAGGTATCGGCAAAGACCAAGTTAAGCTAATTTACTTTGAACCAGAAACGGCGCCACCTCTGTGTTTTGAGCAACTAGGTAAAGATGTGAATACGTTGTTAGATGAGTTAGAAACAAAACTTGGCGCCAGTTTGACTGAAAAAGGTTAAGACCTTAGTATGGTGGGCAGTGCCCACCTTACAGTTTTTGCAATGTTGGGAAGCTCGTTTGCTACAAATTATACCATAACAGCAGTCTTCGCAGTTTTTACAATCGGCGCCGCGACCATTTTCATGCCTGGTGGTGTAGCGACCGTTAAACCGCGACGTGTTGGTTTTACGGGACGTTTGTTTAACAGTGAGAGCTGATATTTAGATAAAACTGTTGCAAGCACAATTTTCATTTCATGCATCGCGAATGCTGAACCAATACAGCGACGACTACCACCACCAAAAGGTATATATTCGTAGGCAGAATATTGTCTTTCTAAAAACCGCTCAGGTTTAAATTTATTTGGTTCGGGATAAGTTTCTTCACGGTGATGAGCCATGTATATACCAGGTACAACCAGTGTTCCTTCAGGTAAGGTATAACCCATAATTTGAATTGGTTTTATAACCTTACGAAAAACACCCGCTAACGCAATTGGGTAAATTCTTAACGTTTCTTGACATACTGCTGTTAAGTAAGGCAGTTTACTAATTGCTATTGTGTCTGAAGTATTATCTAATGTACTTAGTTCGTTTAATAACTTATCGCGCGTCTCCGGCTGTATATCAAGCCAATAAAAAGCCCAAGTTAACGCTGATGCTGTGGTTTCGTGCCCAGCAAGTAGCAGCGTCATTAGTTGGTCGCGCAATTCAGCATCAGACATTGGTTGACCATCATCGTATCGTGCGGACATCATCAAGCTTAAAATGTCTTGGCGATTTTCTACGAGTTCAGTCTTGCGCTGGGCTATTATTGCGTAAATTAAATCGTCAATTTTTTTGATTTCGCGCGTCATCCAACCCCACGGACTCCAGGCGCCAAAATCAGTTTGTAGAAAGGTGAAGAACAATGAACTCGACATTATAGGGGAACCCATAAAATCTAGAAGCGAACTTAGTCTTCGTCGCAGTTCTTCTAATTGCGCTCCAGAGTCTAGACCAAATACAACTTTTAAAATTACTCGCAGCGAGATTTCTTGCATCGAGGAACGGATATCGAAAGGTTTATTGCCCCAAGAACCCATTACCGAAAGTGTTATTTCACGGATTGCGTCTCCATACGAGCGCATTCTATCGCCGTGAAATGGCGGTGTCAGAAGTTGGCGCCCTCTTGAATGACGTTCGCCATCTAGAAGTAATAAAGAATTGTCGCCGACCAAAAACCTCAAAAATCGGTTGCCTCTACCTGCTTCAAAACAACTTGCGTCACTCGTATAAATTTGTTGTAGGGCTTGGGGATTACTAAAGTAAACTATATGATTACCGCTTTTATTACGTAGAGTGAAGGTATCACCATATGCTTTCGCATAATCTTCCATGTACTTAATCGGCTGGAAAATCAACTTCATCACACGTAACATTGATGATGTTTTCGGCCCATCAGGCAAGTTATATGTAGCTACCATAATCAAAACTTCACGGTTCACGCACTTATTAATTATATTGTGGCGCCTATATAAGGGCAGGTTTAGAGATATCCTAAAACGGTGTTAAATATTTCGTTAACCTGCCCATACGATAATCCCCCTAACGCGGTATATTTATTGATAGTCAGCACCGAAGTGAGTTTGCAGTGCCGAAAATCATCGCGGTTGTAAATGGTAAGGGCGGAGTTGGTAAAACCACTACCGCAATTAATCTGGCGGCAACTTTTTCTCGTAACCATACAGTGCTTCTTGTGGATGCTGATATTCAGGGTTCAGCAAGTTGGTGGTTTGGACGCAGCCAGAATGGAATGGGGTTTGACCTATCCCAAGATACAGATTCAAAACTTTTAGGTCATTTACGTTCTATAAAAGGTTACGATTTAGTAATAGTAGATACGCCTCCAGCGCTACAGTCCGAAGCTTTGGCAGCGGTAGTGGACGTTGCAGATTATCTGGTTTTGCCCACACCTCCAGCACCAATGGATTTAGCTGTGCTTGTTGATACAGTAAAAAAAGCAGTGACTCCCACGCGAAAGCCTTATAGAGTCTTGCTTACAAAAGTAGATACAAGAAGTTTAGGAGAAGCACTGGAAGCACAAAATACTTTAATGCAGTTAGGTATCCCTGCTTGTAATGCGTTTGTTCGTATTTATAAAGCGCACGAACGCGCGGCGCTTGAAGGTGTGGCAATTACGCAATGGCGGGGAAAAAATGGGCGCGAGGCAGAATCTGACTACCGTCGCGTCGCCGAAGAAATACAGCGCGACTGGAGAAAATAATGGCTAGAAAACGACTTGCTGACTTAGTACAAGAAGAAGCAAAGAAAAACACAACATCCGATCAAGATACAACTACAGCATCTGTGATAGATGTCACTGCTACACCCGTAGAAGATTCTTGGGATGATGTGGAAAGCGACACCGAATCTAAGTTTGAGGAAAAAACCAAAGACATTAGCATACAGGAAACTACATCCGATAGTTCCGAAAGTACCCATTTAAGCAAAGCTGACTTAGAAGTAACGATTCAAGAGTTGAATGAATTAATCGCGCAAGTCCATCAAAACGAAGCTAATCTACAAAGAGAAGTTGAAGAGTTACAATCTGCTCTATCTGAAGAAAAAGCTTTATCTGAGCGTGCAGAAAAAGCCTTAGCTGAACAAAAAGCTTTATCTGACCGTTCCAACAAAGAACTTAAAGAAGCAAAAAAAACCGCTTTACAGTTAGCAGAAGCAAATTCGCAGCTAACAGTAGAAATTGAAGAACTTAAGCAAACAATAGCTCAATTAGAACAACAAAAGCAACCTCAACAACAGCAAAAACAAGTTAAAGATAAACCCGCAGCAATTACAAAGGCGCCTATTCAGTATAGAAAATCATATGGAACATTAGAAAGGCTACAAGTTCAACCATCAGTAGAACAATCACATTCTTCCGATACTTCATCACCAATGTGGTTACTCGACTAAATGAGTTATGAGTGCTGAGTGTTGAGTTATGAGTGCTGAGTGTTGAGTGCTGAGTGATGAGTGATGAGTGCTGAGTGCTGAGTGCTGAGTGCTGAGTGATGAGTGCTGAGTGCTGAGTATTGAGTGCTGAGTATTGAGTAAGCTATACTGTTCCCAATTGTATGATTAACACTGTATTTTATATTTATGAGCGTGAAGGTTTTAGACTTAAGCGCTTATTTGTGCTATTTGAGTCAAGTAATTAAACTTCTGTTCTTTTGTAACCAAAGTACAAACATTTACTCAGCACTCAGCACTCAGCACTGATTACTCATACTCAGCACTTTCCACTCAATAGCTATAGCTCTCATGTACAATTTTTTACCAATTGCTTACTTTGAAGATAAATTTATACCATTTTCAGATGCAAAAATTTCTATTGCTACCCATGCTTTACATTATGGAACTGGAGCATTAGGTGGACTACGCGGTATTCCTGACCCACAAGACTCTACACGAATATTGTTATTTAGACTTGACCGTCACTGTCAAAGATTAAGTACCAGCGCGCGATTTCTTCATTACGATATATCTGCCGAAAAGATTAAAGAAACTATTATTGAATTTATTAGGAAGAATCAACCATCAACTTCATTTTATATTCGTCCTTTTGTATATACTGCTGATTTGGGAATAGCCCCACGATTGCATAATATTAAGAAAGACTTTTTTGTTTACGGTTTGGAACTAGGTGAATATTCATCTCCGACAGGTGTTACTTGTCGAATTAGTTCATGGTATCGTCAAGCTGATGTTAGTTTTCCCTTACGTGGTAAAATTAGCGCTGCTTATATTACTTCGTCGCTTGCAAAAACCGAAGCTGTTGAATCTGGGTTTGATGAAGCAATTTTGATGAATTCCCAAGGTAAAGTTAGCGAAGCTTCGGGAATGAATATTTTTATTGTCCGAAATGGGCAAATATTTACACCTGGGTTTGACCAGGATATTTTAGAGGGTATTACGCGCGATAGTGTAATGAAGTTGGCTAACGATTTGGGATTTAAGGTGATTGAAAGACCTATTGATAAATCTGAGCTATTTATTGCTGATGAAGTCTTTTTATGTGGTACTGCTGCTAAGGTGTTGCCTGTGCTTCAAATAGAGAATTTTAAATTGCCTGAAAGTAAACCGATAACTGAAAAGTTGCGTGAGAAGTTTACGGCAATTACTGAAAACCGCGACCCTAAATATCAAGAGTGGATATATTCGGTTTCGAGAATGTAACGTATTGATGGTGCGATGATGCTCTCGGTGCGTGAAAGCACTTTTTCTTGCGTTTCCTAAGTAGATGCTAATAGCTTTCACGCACCCTACGTTAAAAATTCTAATAAATGCTGGGCTACTATTTGTGGTTGCTCTAAATGCGGAACATGTCCAGAATCTTTAATCCAAATTAGTTGACTATTAGGAATCGCGCGCTTGAACCGCTGGGCATCTTTCGTTCCTAATATTTTATCGGAGTCACCCCATAGTATTAATGTTGACTGTTGAATTTGTGATAGCTTTGTGAATCTAAACGCAGTATATCCACCGCTTTTTGTAAAAGCAATTAATGCTGTGTTCCAATTCGGCATTTCTAAATGTAATGTTGCACAAAGTTGAGCATCTATGGTTGCTAACTCTTTATTTTTATAAGCCGCGCGAGAAATACTTTGGCGGACTTTTGGGCTACGCAAAAAATTAGCAGCGAGCGTATCTAAAGGTGGGAACATGAATTTTACTAGCGGCGAACTACCCACTAAACCCGCGCTATCTATTAGTACTAATTTTTCTACTGCTTCTGGATGAGTCAAAGTGAAGTCAAGCGCTGCGGCGCCACCCATTGAGGCACCTACTAAAATTACTGGTTTATTAATTAGGGTTTTCCAAAAGTGATATAAATGGGTTTTAATCGCTATTTGGCTAAATTTTACACCTGTAAGCCTATCAGTAAATCCAAATCCTAATAAATCAACAGTCCAAGTTTCATTTTTTTCGCTGAGAATAGGTAAAAGGCGCCGAAACTCCAACACCGAACTGTCAAATCCATGAATAAGTAATAAAGGAGTACCTCCGCTACCTTGATGTACATAGGCAGTGGTAATTGGTTGAGTACTCAGGGGAGTAGTGATTTCTGCTTGTTCGATTTTTTGCGCTATGGCAATTGAAGCCGACTCGGCTAACTGCTCGACTGTAGCGGGTAAAAATTTTGGAAATTGCTGTACACCAAAAGAAGACATTTACGGTAAAAGCACATAAATATTAACTGTTAGCTTATTTTAACATATTTGCGGAATTCCCCACCCTCTACGCAGTAGGGTGGGGATGGTGCTTCGCACAAAAATTAGAGGCTCGAGCAAGATGATTTTTGTAATTTCTTTTCAAGTGAACGCACAAATTCCCTAAGCACATCGCTTTGCTGTCGCCCTGTTTGCTCGCAGTACTGTTTCAAGATTTGTTTTTCCTCATCAACTACACGAAATGTAATAAAATTGCTTGGTTTTGCCATTGTCTTGTACCACGTCAAGTGTTACAATAATAGCATGAACCTTGACAACTGAAGATATAGCGTTGTGTTGAGAAATACCTTCAACACGTAAAATCTTCAAGGATTTGCACCAATATTTGTTTATGCGTACAGGGAGAGGGCTTTGAGACGGTAACTGCCCCGTTGAGAGTGGAATGCAAAACCACACCAATTCTAGTAACCCCAAGGCGGTAAAAGCAGCAACTACCCAGTAATGGAAACTGTACAATATTGGCGACGCAGTTCAAGTAAAGGTACGACAGCGAGCTAGTCTTGTTGTACGACTATAGGTCTGACTGAACCGGGACAGTAAATTAGAAACCCCATCCGCGCGGAGCGGTGGGGTGGTTCATCACTTAACAACGTATAATTATCTCACTCTGATTTTTGTGTAGTGGAGCAGGAGATGCCTCAAGCGGTTGGAGCAATTGAAACACTAGGTTTTCCCTCTGTATTGGCGGCAGCAGACGCTATGGTAAAATCTGCTGAAGTAACAATTGTTTATTATGGTATTGCTGAAAGCGGGCGCCTAATCGTTGTGGTGCGCGGACAGGTTGCAGAAGTTCAACGCGCGGTTGAATCTGGTATAGAAGCAGGTAATCAAGCTTTTGGAGGGCAAGTCATCACTTACTACGTAATTCCAAACCCCCCAGAAAACGTAGAAACCATTCTGCCAATTCATTTCACCAGTAAATCTGAACCTTTTAGAATATTCTAGAGTAATGAGTGCGCTCGTGCGCTCGTGCTGAGTAATGATTTTGCTCACTTTAAATAAAAAACTCTTAACTTTGTTCCCCAGTACTTTCTACTCAGCACTCAGCACGACTCACTCAACGCTGTACAATTAATTTCTAACGCTAGATAATTTTATTCATATAGGAGATAACCAATGCCACTACAGGCAGTTGGCGCACTAGAAACCAAGGGGTTTCCTGCTGTACTTGCAGCAGCAGATGCAATGGTAAAAGCTGGACGAGTCACCCTCGTTGGTTACATACGAGTTGGTAGCGCGCGCTTTACAGTTAATATTCGTGGGGATGTATCGGAGGTCAAAACTGCTATGGCTGCTGGTATCGAAGCGGCGGAAAACTGTCATGGCGGAACATTGGAGTCGTGGGTAATTATTCCCCGTCCTCACGAGAATGTTGAAGCTGTTCTACCTATTGCCTACACTGACCAAGTAGAAGAGTATCGACTATCTGTAGAAAATCCGATAGTACGTAGAAGTTAAGACAGTGCTAAAAACTAGCTGTTTTAAGTAAGACCACAGTGGTTTCTTCAGTAAAAAGCCACCAAGTTTACAAAGTACCCTGACGGGTACTTTTAAATTACAAGCTTTTTTTTAAAATAATTTTAGTAAACAATAAATAATAAACAATTAATGAACGTACTAGCTGCGTTTACTAAATCTTTGTTAATTAAGTGACGATTTGGCTACAGAAAGGCTATATAGTATAAAAGCTATCTTTTATTCATGTGTTTACTTAGACCAAAACGGCGTGAAACATAAAGCCAAAAGCATCGTCATGGTTAATGATAGCTTCTGTCTTTCACGTTACTGCTGGTACTTAGAGCATATGCTACATATGACAATTGAATAGAATACTTGCAAAAGCACGTTTATAAAACTATGTCAACAAAACTTCGTTATGCGAGAAATTACCAAAATATCTGAGATAGATTCAAGTATATACTTCAACAAAGGAGAAGAAAATATAAAAATTTGAAAAAAACTGCATAAGTTACACACATACGAACGTAATAAGAGTGTAGTGGCTTAGAAAACTAAACATTATCTCTGGTTGGGTGCAACTACCAGTTAAAAGACTTCAAGTGGGATAACAGGGGGTTGTGATGCAAACTTTAAGACAGGGTTTTGAGGAGCGCAATCTCGCAATGGAAACAATTGCGGAAAAACTAATTAAGGAGTGGCGCTCGCGGTTAGCTGACGAGTGTCCTGAACAAAGTCAATTAAATAGAGAAAGTATTGTCAATTGGTTGCTTGGAAGCGACAAAACGCGCTACAACGAACTAAGTCATAAAGATTTAGATATCGCCAAGCAAGCGATGGAGTACAAATGGCGGATTTTATCCCAGCGTTATCTAGGAAAAGGTCCAAACGTTGCTTTTCGTAACCTGATTACTCGCTTGGGTGGACTAGTAACTTTACGCAACAAAATTCAAACTTGGGTATCATTAAGTCGCGACCGTCAGCGCTCAGTAGTTGACGTGTTACAGGAAGTCATTCAAGAGTTGCTGCAAAGTGACAATTACATGCTTTCTCAAATGGCTTCTATCGCTCAGTTTACAACCGAGCCAAGCTTGAAGAATGCGTTGTTATTAGCTAGCGTTGAAGAATACTGCCTGCGTCCAATACGTAATCAGCCACTGTTAGCATATAGATTTGTAAACTATTTACGACGTACTTCGCGTGGGGGCTTAACACAGGTTCCGACGAGTGATTTGGTAAAATTAGTTTCAGAAGAAGTTTTAACTGACGACAGCGATAATCGAGTCAACTTAGCAGATAACCAAGCTATTGCCGATTATCAAGAAGCTCAAGATTTAGAAGAACAGCAAAGCCTGCGAAGCGATGTTAAGCAGGAATTTGAAAACTATCTAAAAGACAATCTTGGCGAAGAAGCTGTACAGTGGTTGCGAATGTACTTACAAGGTAAGTCTCAAGATGCTATTGCCAAGAAATTAAATAAGCCAATCAAAGAAATTTATAGACTGCGAGAAAAAATCAGCTATCACGCTGTCCGCGTTTTTGCGCTCAAAAACAGGCCTGAACTAGTTGATACCTGGTTAGGAACATCGCTTGCTGAACATAACTTTGGGTTGACTCCTATACAGTGGGAGCAGTTGTTACAAAAAATTACCCCAACCCAAAGACAAATTCTAGAGTTACGCAAAGCTGGAGAATCTGTCGAAGCAATTGCACCGAAGTTAAAGCTAAAAGCGCACCAAGCAATGGGTGAATGGACAAAAGTTTATTTAGCTGCACAAGAGTTGCGCTCTTTGTGAGTAGAGAAATTTAGCCCCCAATTTATCGTTCCCGTTGGGGGAGCTACTCGCGTAACTTGTAGTTTTTTTTAACTTTTAAAGCAAAATACTCCCGGCGCCTGTTAACTAAACCGAAGTTATGGGAAGAATAGGATAGTAGGATACATCAGGTAACCGGACTATGCTGTCTTCTGAGGGCAAACCAATTGATATCGAGATTCGGACGGAGCAAGTGTCACCAGACACACAGCCTCAATGGAACACTGAATCAGTACGAGCGGAAATATTTCAGCTCATTGAGAGTTTCTTGTCCTTTGAAGCTTGCCTTTACCATCAAATATTGCCTTTGCGGTTTGAAGACAAGAGTTTGTTTTTGCTCATGGTTAACTCAAACGACGATGTAGCTATCGATTACGTTAACCGGATTTTATCATACGTAAATTGTACGATGGTGACTCAGCCAATGGACGCTGAAACTCATCGCTCTATACTTTCGGCATATCTAAATTACAAAAATACGTCTCAATCGGCAAGACCGCAAATTACCCTACCTGACCTATTTTCAAAAGCAGCATCGACTGAAAAATCAGAGAGGCAGCAAGAATCAACATCTATAACTAAAAATAGTTATATAGCTATTAACGCAAATATCAATACATTACATTCACATGATACTGAGATTAACACAGAAATTAAAACGGCAGCTAAGAAAACAGAGGAACTTATTACTGGTACGGTAACTACAAATATACCGATGTTATCTGTTCCTACACCAGACCTATTTACTCCTGTGGAGTTGCTAACGACATTGCCACCCAAAAAATTTTTAGAAGAATTACTAGGAAGAGTAATTGTTGGGGGAATTGGTAGACTTTATTTTGAACGGTTACCTTATGAAGGCAAAATTCTTTGGAGTGAAAACGGTGTACTGCAATCAGTTTTAGAAAAACTACCTCTTTCGGTATTCCAAGGCGCCCTAAACGAACTTAAGCGGTTTACTGATATAAGTGTAACTACCTTGTCAGAACCAAAGCAAGTAGAAAAAGAGTACATGTATCAAAATCAACGTTTGCTATTGCGTTTGCGAGTCATGCCTGGAATGTACGGTGAAGAAGCAACGCTACAAGTTTTGAAGGGAGCCGCATTAAAATTTTATCAACAACAGCAGCTTTCTCGTCTTGGTCGTGACGCTTTAGGAATTTCTCAACAGCTGAGTTTCAAGTTACACGAGTTGCACGATCGACTATTGCAAAGTCGTAACACCAGTAGTGAGCAAATAGAAGCTTTAACGACATTAAAGCGTTTGTTAAGCAATTTAGATAATCAAATCCAAAATATAACTAATTCGGAGAATAAAGAAATCGAGAATAAATAAAAATTAAAAAATCCGTGAAACCTCCGATTGAAGAGTTTATAATTTGTGTTTTAATAAATATAACACCATCACCAATCAAAGGTTATGGTTGAAAATAAAATATATTTAAATATTAATAAAGTCGCGACTACCTTCGCAACTTTTTAATTATCGTTTATCTATTTATAATAGTTCTTGCACGTTCATGCTAACAGCAATTTTTAGTGAAACTTTTCCCCTATTAAGTACAGCTAGTCCTCAAACAATAGAGTGGATGTTGAATGTTGCTACCGAACATGAATATCCAACCGGACGTGCCGTGTTAATGGAAGATTCTTGGGGAAATGCCGTATACTTTGTAGTCTCAGGTTGGGTAAAAGTCCGACGTATGAGCAGTGAAGATTATCGCGCGCTCGCAATTTTAGGTAAAGGTGACTTTTTTGGAGAAATGGCAATTCTCGATGAATCTCCTCGTTCTACAGATGTAATAGCCTTATCCCCTGTAAAATTACTAAGTATCTCTAGAAACTGCTTTATTCAAATTTTATTTAAAGACCCACAACTACATCATCGCATGTTGCAGATGATGGTACGGCGCCTGCGGCATGTTAACATGCGCTTACAAATGCGGGACTCACCTCCTGCTGTTAAACTTGCTTACACCTTAATTTCTCTTGGTGAAAATTACGGGCAAGATTCAGAAAATGGTAAAGAAATTTTTAATGTTTCTTACCAAGACTTTGCCGATGTCACCGAAATAGGTGTTGATGAAACCGAAAAAATCATGGAAAAACTACATGAGAAAGGATGGATAAATATCGACACCAATAAACAAATTATTAAATTAATTAATCTTAAGCAATTAATGAATTTAGCTAGAAAAATATAACATTTCTAAATTATCGGTAAAAATTTCAATGTGTGGAGACGTGATATATCACGTCTCTACATTTACGCTACACTGAAAAATACCATTCCTCAAACAACTAGGCTACAGCACTCGTTACTTACTACTCAACAATGACAGAACTTATCGCACCCTGCACAGGCGCCAACAGTAAAGACTTAACAAGTATAATTCGTTATTCCGTGGCAATGCCACAACCACAAACCCACTTATATGAAGTTACCTTACAGATAAAGAATTGTCCATCACCCATTCTAGATTTAAAATTTCCTGTTTGGACACCAGGTTCTTACTTAGTACGTGAGTACTCAAAAAATTTACAAGATTTTACAGCGTTTTCTGATGATAAACCTTTAGAGGTGTGCAAAATTAGTAAAAATCACTGGCAAGTGAATACTAAAGAGATTTCTAATGTTTCTTTAGTTACTATAACATACCGTATTTTCGCTAACGAGCTATCAGTAAGAACCAATCATTTAGACGCGACACACGCTTACTTCAACGGCGCCGCATTATTTTTTAGAATACCCAATTATGATAAACAGCCGATAGATATTACAATTAAGGCGCCTTCTGAATGGCACATTACAACAGCACTACCACCTGTACCAGAAAAAATAAATACCTTCCGTGCGGCTGATTTTGATACCTTGGTTGATAGTCCATTTGAAATTGGTGTACACGAAGTATATAACTTCGAGGTATTGGGTAAACCTCATGAACTCGCTATTTGGGGAAAAGGTAATTATCAAGTTGAACGAATGATTACCGACATTAAGCGTATCATCGAAGTCGAAGCTGAGTTGTTCGGTGGTTTACCTTACTCTCGATACGTATTTTTGTTACATTTGTTTGCTCAAGCTTTCGGTGGGTTAGAACATAAAGACTCATGCTCGCTAATTTATCAAAGGTTTGGATTTCGAGATCAAGACAAGTACGAGCGATTTTTACAGCTTGTTGCTCACGAATTTTTTCATCTATGGAACGTGAAGCGAATTCGACCCAAAGCTTTAGAAGTTTTTAACTACGATGCAGAAAATTATACGCCGTCACTTTGGTTTTGTGAAGGAACAACGAGTTATTATGACCTGTTAATTCCTTTACGAGCAGGAATTTATGATGCAAAATCATATTTATCACACTTAAGTCAGGAAATCACCAGGTATCAAAATACTCCCGGTCGAAAAGTTCAGCCATTATCTGAATCAAGTTTTGATGCGTGGATTAAATTATACCGTCCCGATGCCAACAGTGGTAATTCACAAATATCTTACTACCTCAAAGGTGAAATGGTGTCGCTGTTACTCGATTTAATGATTCGCGCGCGTCATCGCAACCAAAACTCCTTCGATAATGTTCTAGTTAAAATGTGGAAGCAATTTGGGAAACAGGAAATTGGCTTTACTCCCGAACACCTGCAATCTGTTATCGAGTCGGTAGCAGGAACTGATTTATCTGATTTCTTCAAATGTTATATTGACGGCTTAGAAGATTTACCTTTTGATAATTTCCTTGAACCATTTGGTTTGCTGCTAGTCGGTGACAATAATGAGGAACCTTATTTAGGTGTGCGGGTTAGTACCGAAAATGGCAGAGAGATAATTAAATTTGTAGAAGCTGGTTCACCCGCACAAATTGCAGGAATTGATGCAGGTGACGAACTACTAGCAATAGACTCCATCAAAATTGGCGCCTGCGGTTTAGCCGAACATCTCAAAGATTACCAGCCTAACGACAGTGTGCAAGTCACAGTTTTCCATCAAGACCAATTATATACACACACCGTCACCTTAAGTTCTCCAATTCCAACCAAGTATCAATTAAAACTTGTAGATAAACCTACATCAACTCAAAAAGATAACTTGATTGGCTGGTTAGGCGCCTCTGCTAAAAATATGTGGTAGTCTTGGCAACGGATATAACGGATGTAACGGATGATTTATTTCGTAGGTTGGGTTTCCCTACAGCGTAACCCAACATAATAGTAAGGTGGGCATTGCCCACCATACTAAATACTAAACTAATCGCGCCAAGCTTGGTAACGCCTCGCCATAGGTAGGATAAATATGAACCAATTGCTCTAACAACTGCCATTACGGTATCAATCTAATTTAAGAAATTATTTTTTACTCTTAGCAATTTGCCTTTCTTTTTCCCGTTTATCCCACTTTTCTATAACTTTTTTCATGCGTTCAATTTCTTCAAAATCTACACGTACAGTGGCATTTTCAAATTCTACACCTAAGACTGTAATGACTTCGAGTATTTCAACAAAGCTAGCACATTGATAATCACTATCCTCATACTCTTGAACTCTGTTTACCTCAATACCTAGTAAGTCTGCTAGTTGTTGATGTGAAAGCGATGCTGCTATCCTAGCTTTTACTAAAGCATCTGACAATTTATGGAATGATTCAACTTTTATTTGAATAGATCGGCTTTTATCACAGTTAATTAATCTTTCGTATTCTGCCATTTCTTGCTTAAACTCCTCAACTTGACTTTGGTATGCATCATGGTATAGCTGCCATCTCACTGGGTCAGATTTCAAACTTTCATTGTTGTCTATTTCAGTTACTGACCTTTCAAACTTCTGTAACCATTCTTTTGTTGTATTATACTGTTGTTCATTTCTTATTATCATGGTTTCCACCTCGTCAAATCTAAAGCTATAATACCTTTACTAATATCTTTTCTACTATCAAATTGAAAAAAATCTATATATAACGTTCCAGTTTCATTGGCTGGAAAATTAGCTGGAAAAATCTCACCTTTATACTTAGATTTTTGTTGTGTACGTTGCAAAGCAAAGTTATATATTGTAGGTGCTAGTAATTTTAATTCATTAGCATTAACTCCGCTTTCTTCCCAACAACAATCAAAATCACCAGGATTTGTTTTACTCGACGTAAAACTGCCATCTATGTAAATTATACTACATCCTGCTTCTCTTAACTCCTGCATTGCTAATGTTAATCCTTCCATTAACGACTGACGGCGCCTATTATAACTAAATCGTTCTTGAAACTCATCCCATTCTGCCCAATGTACCCCTAATGGCAAATTACCATTTTCATCAAATTCGGGAATAATTAACTCACACCTTGATAGACATATTAATTATCTATCATCAGAGTAAATATTTATTCATAGTCGCAAAAGTTAATTACGTAGGGTGTGTGATGCTACAACAAACCCTAAAATAACATCATAATCTAGTAGCATCACGCACCATATATAATTAAATTTAATCAACAGTCGAAGCGCGTTCATATTAGTACAGCTTCAAATAACTCCATACGAACGCCGCCTACCATGTTCGTTTTTTATGATCACGGCGCCCACCTCGTTATTGACGATACTATATTATCTTGTTAACAAGGAATTAATTTATTTAAACATTCCAAGAACATCAGTAATATTATCTTAAACAGACATTTACCAGGGTACACAATATGCAAAAATACATATGTATTGTATGTGGTTATGAGTATGACCCAGAAGCAGGCGACCCAGATAGCGGAATAGAACCAGGTACTCCCTTTGAAGAAATACCTCAAGACTGGGTGTGTCCGGTGTGTGGCGCCACTAAAGATCAATTTGAGAAAATCGAATCATAATCTTTATATGGTAATTACTACCACACAGGCGAGGATGCCTATGCTACGGTGGTGTTCGCCTGTGCTACGTTGGTATTGGAAAGTTGTAAGTTTGTAGGGGTTTCGCGTTGCGACCTTTGAGAATTATTGTAATTGGGGGCGGCGCCGCTGGTTTTTTTGGCGCCATTGCTGCTGCTAGGACAAATACTCTAGCTGAAATTATTTTGTTGGAAGCTGGTGGACAACTGCTGTCGAAGGTGCGTGTGTCGGGTGGTGGGAGATGTAATGTTACCCACGCTTGCTTTGACCCGAAGGTACTAACACAAAATTATCCTAGGGGAAGTAAAGCTTTAATTGGCGCCTTTACTAAGTTTCAAGCTCAAGATACTGTAACTTGGTTTAATAAACACGGTGTTCAACTAAAAACTGAAGCTGATGGACGGATGTTTCCGACTACTGATAGTTCAGAGACTATTGTTGATTGTTTGATGCAAACGGCAAAGCATGTAGGTATAAGAATTTGCACTGGTACACCCGTTGTGTCGGTGAACAAGTTAAGTAAAGGCTTTGAAGTTGTTCTCAAATCGGGTGATACATTAGAGGCTGACCGTTTGCTGATTGCTACTGGTAGTAATCCAGTGGGGTATAAAATAGCTCAGTCTTTTGGACATGCTATCGAATCACCTGTTCCCTCATTATTTACTTTTAATGTTCGCGATGAAAGTTTGCGACAATTGGCAGGTGTGAGTGTTAACCCTGTGAAGCTACGTTTAACTATTCCTAGTGAAGGTCAACTTGAACAAACAGGAGCATTGTTGATTACACATTGGGGAGTTAGTGGTCCTGCAGTACTCAAACTTTCGGCATGGGGCGCCCGTGTATTACACTCTAGTAAGTACCAAGCAAACTTATCTGTTAATTGGTTGCCACAATTGGGGCAAGAAGAATTACGACAAAAATTACTTGCAGTTAAGGACGAAGTACCAAGACGCGCGGTTTTATTGCATCGTGGTGTAGATATACCTCACCGTCTTTGGCAATATATGGCAACACGTGCAGGTGTTGACACAGAAACTCGTTGGGCAGAACTTTCAAAAAAACACCTTAATTTACTTATCCAGGAACTTACCCAAGGACAATTTATAGTAAACGGTAAAGGTGTATTTAAAGATGAGTTTGTTACTTGTGGTGGAGTTCAACTTAAAGAAGTTAACTTTAAAACAATGGAAAGTAAGCTCATTCCTGGATTGTACTTTGCCGGAGAAGTATTAGATATTGATGGTGTAACTGGTGGTTTCAACTTTCAAAGCGCTTGGACAACAGGATATTTAGCCGGTTCAGCTATCGCTAATGAAAGGCAATCGAATCACGAAAATTAAAAAAACCATAACTGGCAGTCCAATTTATTTAACGTTTGACTGGTGTGTTACCATTTTTTCTAAAATTATCCCAATTTTGTCTATAGCTTGATTGGTATTGCATTGGAACTTTGTGAGTTGGGCAATATCTAGCTTTTGCTGCTTCAACTCCTCAGCGACAATCGAAAAATTCTTTTGCTGTTGTAAAGCTATAGACATCAAAGCTTCAACCTTAAATCTCAAATCAGCAACAGTGGCTTGTAGAGATTCATTACGATTTTGTAATATCTCAACCGATGCTCGTAAATCAGCATTGACATCGACTTGTCTATCGAGTGCAGCCTCTGTCCAATCTAAACGTTCGTTGTTGTAGTCGGTCATTTTAGTTGTAGTATCTCTTATAATGCCAAATACTCTGCCTATCTTTTACTTATGCTACTACATGTCAGAAAATTCTAGACTTAATTTCATCCATTCTTTGAAATTGTCACTTACAAATAAAATACCTCCAGTATCAACACCTTCAGTACCTATCTAAGTACTAATAACAGATAGACCACATTCTAGCATTTCTGGAGTTTTAGTTTAACTCCAGCACCTCAAAGTAGCGGCACTATTCCAAGTCTAGCTCTTTCAAAATAAGGATTTAGGTCTTCGACGAATCTACTAATGATAATATTATTACAACCTTGCCTCAGTATTTTCTGTGAAGAATTGGCGCCTAATACATATAATTTATATTCTGAGTCTTTTTGTAATAAATATTTATAAAACTGCTCAATCAATGCAAGAACTGATACAAACAGTACTTTTTTTACTTTGGTACGTAGTTGGGCTTTAGCCCTCTGCATTTTTATATCAACTTTGGCGCTAAAGCGCTACTACGCACCTATTAAAATTAATGACATAGACCAGTAGTCCTATAGTAAGGTATTGCAGTAATTCCGTATTGTCTTCAACTGACATCGATAAATCCAATTGTATAACCAGTATACTTTGTTATCTGTTCATGTGATGGTACGTACTTGTAACTAAAAAATAGGCGCCATTCTAATGCTATCGTTCGCATAACGCTTATTGTACATATATTTCACTCTATAGTCCGTAATCTCTCGGTCAAGTTCACAAAATCTTTAATACTTTTATGTAAATAAATCAATAAGATTGCTGTTATATAATTTTTCAACTTGGCTATTTTCGGAAAATATTTAATGCAAATATTAGCAACGCATTGCTACAAAATATACAGCGAGCTATAGATTTGCTAGATAACCTTCATACTGTGGGTAAACATAATTATTACAAAGTCAAACGATGCAGTTGCTAACGTGTAGTTGATGCCATGATAAGTATCTATACGAAAAGGTATAATTAGTGTTATCTCTATGTACTGATGACATTTTAGCAGTCGATATTATAATTGAATTCCATCTATGTGCGGGTTGCGTAGGTTAGCTTTCGCGATAGCGAAACCCAACATTATAATAGATTGTATTTTAATCTACGTTGGGTTACACTTCGTTCCACCCAACCTACAAGTTAAGTCATAGCATATTGCACCAATATAGTTTTAATAAACAAGGGGTTTGGTTGTGGCTATTAATGGTGTTGAACAGGAACAACTGGCAACAATATCTTCACTCCCACCAGTTGATATCAGGCAATTATTCAAGATTTTACTCCGGCGCCGCTTTTTAATTCTAGGTGTAACAGGTATAGTCATGTCAGCAGCAGGTATTTTGGCAATTCTTGCGAAACCAAATTATCAAAGCTCTATGCAACTACTTGTCCAGTCAAATTTGTATACGGGAGCAAAATTATCCTCTAACCAAACTGATGCAAATAATGATACAGGCTCAAATGTAGAAGTAGTAGACTATAACGCTCAGTCACAACTGATGTTAAGTAATCAGTTGATAGAAAAGGCAGTTGCAATGCTGCGTCCAGATTATCCCGATATTAAATTTGAAGATATAAAAGGCACAAAGGGTAAAAAATCACCCCTTACTGTCGCGCGTGTAGAGTCAGGAAGCACAATAAATCGTACCCCTAGCCACCAAGTATTTGAAATTAAATATAAAAATCATGACCCGATCAAGACAAAACGGGTATTACAAATGCTACTTAAAGTATACCGAGATTATAATATTGAGCAGCAAAAGCAGCGGTTAACCAAAGGAATGGCATTCGTCGATGAACGTTTACCCAAGGTAAAAAGTAGTGTTGTTACTGCCGAGGATAATTTAGAAGCTTTCCGTAAAAAAAATAATATACTTGACCCAGAAGCGCAATCAAAAATTATTTTAGAAACTTTAGCAGAGACTCAGAAGCAGTTACAAACGACACGCGCGCAATTACAAAATGTACAAGCTAGGTATGCAGCATTGCAGCAAAAACTAGCAGTCTCACCAAGTAGTGCGATGATTTCATCGCGGTTGAGTCAATCCACAAGGTATCAAACTTTACTTAATGAGATTCAAAAAACAGAATTAGCTTTAGCGCGAGAGCGAATTCGCTATACTGATAATTCTCCAGTAGTACAGAAACTAGTCCAACAGCGCGAAAATCAATTAGGATTACTACGACAAGAAATTACCCGCACACTCGCTGATCAAACAGGAAAAAAAGCTTCGCAGTTAGGAAATTCAGAAATTGATGCAGCAGTAAATCAAGCTTTAAATCAATCTACTTCTAATGAGTCATTGTTGAATGAAGGACAAATGGCAGAAGTTGATATCAAGCTAACTGAAGAAATGATTCAAGTGCAAACAATTGTACAAGGTTTAGAAGCAAACGAGAAAAGCTTGTCACAGTCAGAAAAGCGCTTGCAGTCTGAATTAGGAAAATATCCTGGTTTGATAGCAGAATACAACCGTTTACTACCCGAAGTTCAAACCAACCGTAAAACCCTCGAACAATTAATGCAAGCGCAGCAGTCGCTTTCTTTGAAACTTGCTCAAGGTGGTTTTGACTGGCAAATGCTAGAGGCGCCAGAGCGTGGGGTATATATTGGTAGCGGTCGAAAATTAATACTAAGTGGTGGCGCCGTAGCAGCACCAATAATCGGTATTGTTGTGGCTCTAATTTTAGAAATGCTCAACGACTCTATATATACATCACACGAATTACAACGTATCACCAACTTACGCTTGTTAGGAATTGTACCTAAACTAACGAAAAATTACCGACGCAAACGAACACTATTACCAGCCCACAGTACAAGCGCATTATTAACTGACTCACCAGTTGCGGTAGCTTCCTTGCTATCGCACGAAAACCTGGATATGGCATATCAAAATATTCAGATTCTCAACTTACCTTTACCATATAAATCATTAATGGTGACATCAGCTTGCTTTGGTGAAGGAAAATCAACAGTTACATTAGGACTTGCCGTAAGCTCCGCGCGAACACACCATCGAGTATTAATAATTGACGCTAACCTACGTGAACCGAGTTTACATAAATATCTCGAACTTCAAAACGAATGGGGACTATCATTATTATTAGTCGATGAAGCTCACGCAACATTTAAAGATTACATCCAGCCAATCCATCCATCAATAGATGTTTTAACAGCTGGACCTTTTCTTGAAGATACAGTCAAGTTATTAAGTTCGCGACGCATGAAAGAATTGCTAAATGAATTTGAGCAAAGTTACGACCTAGTATTAGTAGATGCTCCACCAATTCTCAGCACCGTTGATGCACGAATCTTAGCAACCTTATGTAACGCCATAGTTATAGTCGCGCGTCTTGGTCAAATAACTCGTGCCGAACTTGCTCAAACCACAGAAATTCTAGAAAACCTCAATTTAATAGGCATCATCGCCAACCAAGCCACCAACATCTAAATTATATGCAACACAGTTAGTCCTGAAGTTAAACCATCAAAACCGACAAGTTTTGATGGTTAGGCTGTCTTTTAACTTTAAATCGGAAATTTTTATAATAAAATACGTTTATTTTTTGTTCATTTTTGTTTGAGCAATTGTAAGCATTTTATTTTTATGCACTACTACTGGTTCATGTCATTAAATCTGGTGGCTTACATCTTAATAATTCTTTCAAAGTGTTCTTTGTGCCCTTCGTAGTTTATTTCTCTTACCTCTGTTTTCTCTGTGACGGGCGTGGTAAAATAATAAACTTTGTGTTACGTATACTAATTCCATCCAAAGATGTATATGTGGCTTCAATTATTCAAATATTATAAAGCTACCCTTTAACCTCCTACTCCAAAAATTTCACATTACCTAAACAATATGCTTTTTCGGTTAGTGGTGGCATTATTTTTAGCCATCATTCTCTGGAGTGGTTTATTTGCCAAAACTGCTTCATCACAACTTATCGAATCTCGCTTAAATAACTTAGAAGCAAATTTTAACCGTTTAGAATCTCGTTTAGCAAACCTTGAAACCCAAACGAATCGTACACCACCTTCACAAGGACGCATACCAACCTTACCACCAACAACACCCGCGCGTCGAACTACAACTCAGTCACAGCGTGACCAGATGTTTGATAGATTAGCAACTCTAGTAGTAGAAACAAAACAGCAGGTTAATAGATTGGAGCAGCGAGTCAAAAAGTTAGAAGCGCGTTGATTTGCAACGGATGCAACGGATGTAACGGATGAACTATTTTTAAATAAACAAAGTCTAGTTACTTTAAATAATCTATCCGTTACA
Organism: Calothrix sp. NIES-4105; assembly: GCF_002368415.1. Lineage (GTDB taxonomy): Bacteria > Cyanobacteriota > Cyanobacteriia > Cyanobacteriales > Nostocaceae > Dulcicalothrix. The sequence goes on along the minus strand of NZ_AP018290.1, from coordinate 10,701,944 downwards.
TCCGTTTATAATCCGTTGCCCATGCCACAGTATTGAAAATGAAACTTTATACTTAAGATAGAGTTATTTTTAACAGGAGAGCAAACAATGGCTCCCAATCCCTCGATAATGCGGGCTGTTGAACAACTGGGGTATCGTGTCACCGTTGGTGATGTGGCAACACAAGTTGGTTTAAACATTGGACAAGCCAATCAAGGTTTGTTAGCCTTAGCATCCGATGCTGGTGGTCACTTACAAGTTGCTGATACAGGTGACATTGTATTTTTATTTCCTAAAAACTTCCGTGATATTCTACGCAACAAGTATTTTAAACTTAGATTGCAGGAATGGTGGAATAAAGTATGGAGTATTTTATTTTACATTATTAGAATTTCTTTCGGTATTTTTTTAGTTGCTTCGATTGCACTTATAACGATTGCTATATTTTTAATAATTACTGCCATGTCTAACCGCGATGGTGGTGATAGTGGTGGTGACTGGGGTTCTGGTGGAGGAATATTTTACTTCCCTGACTTTTGGTGGTTTCTCAGTCCTAATTACGATACTCATTATCTAGAACGGCGCCGCGAAAAGCGTGAACTAAATTTCTTTGAGGCTGTTTTCTCGTTTTTATTCGGCGATGGTAATCCAAATGCGAATTTAGAGGAACGTCGCTGGCACTCAATTGCTACAGTTATAACTGAAAATCGTGGCGCCGTTGTGGCAGAGCAAATATCGCCATACTTAGATAATATCGGTGCCCAGTACCAGCAAGAATACGAAGATTACATGTTGAGTACGCTAACTCGATTTAATGGTCAACCACAAGTTAGTCCCTCTGGAGAAATTGTTTACTACTTCCCTGAGTTACAGGTTAGTGCAGTAAAAAAGCGGCGCCATGCTATAGCTTCTTACTTGGAAGAGTTGAAGTGGAAGTTTAGTGCAGCTGACTCTGGACAAATTATGCTAAGTGCTGGTTTGGGTATTGCTAACTTTGTTGGCGCCTTAGTTCTTGGTAGTTTGTTACGCGGTGGTGTTGTTGCTGCTAAGTTAGGTGGACTTGTAGGATTTGTCCAAGGTATTTACTGGCTGCTCTTAGCTTACGGTACCGGATTTTTAGTTATACCTCTAATTCGATACTTCTGGATTCAGTGGCGTAATAATAAAATTACCGAAAGAAATAGCCTACGAATTTCTCGCGCGAAACTACTAACTAGTATGAGCCAAGAATTACAAAACAAAATAAACTTCGCTCAACAGTTCGCTGCCCAAAAGTTTATTAGTGATGAGAATCTTGCCTATTCTACAGAAACTGATTTACTTGACCAAGAAGTTAAGCGCTTGGAGGATGGGGATCAAGATTGAATTGAATTTAGGGACGGCTTTTGACAGCCATCCCACAAGAGTTATACTAATTTGGTTGTGCAAATTATTATTACAACAGCTTATTCTGGTGGATGTAGATTTGCACTCCGAAGCAAGCGACGTAGATTAACAACACCAAAGCGATTTAAATGCAATGCATCAACTGTTGCTCTACCACAAGGTGTTTTACCAATTACCTGTGTAAAATCATCACTCCATTCAAAATGCTCGCTCCAAAGTTGGTGCCGAGGATTATACAGTGCTATTTTCTCTCTAGTTTCTAGATCGAGTCCCTTAATTTTGGAATGTTTGTGAGCGTTACAGCCACAGCAACTCCAAGCGAGATTTTCTAAAACTGTTTCACCACCAGCTTGCTTGGGTTTTATATGCTCAACTGTAAAACTTTCAGTAGCATACTGTTCGGAACAACAACAATACTCGCAGTAACCACCCGCACGAACAGCAACAATGCGCCTCATTAATACTGAAATTTTTGGCATTATACAATGTTGCTATATTTAGGCAAGAACTCATCAATTAATATTTTTAAATCACATGAACGAAGTTGGGCGAGTTGAATTAATGCTTCCACACGTTCAGCATCTTGTTGTTCTACACGATCAATATATATAAGGAGTTCTTGATGCTCTGTTTCTGTAATTTCTCCATTCTCGTTTTGCTGACGCAAGTAATCTAGTCTTTCTCGTTGTTCTAGTGGTAAACGTTTTTGAATCACTTGAAGTAAAGCTGCTTCATCTACTTCAGACTTTGGTGCTTCTGATACCTGTAAAGCTTCATAAGAAAGGGCTTCCAAAAATTCAACTGCCCTTAGTAAAGATTCTCGTGGTAATTGATCAAGCAGCGCTATTGCTCGTTCACGAATTTCTGTAGGTGCAGTCATAGTAAATCTAAACTAACCTTATTTGCGCCTATTTTAACGCTTTTTCACGGTGTTAGGAAAGAGTAGAAAGTGCGCTCGTGCGCTCGTGCTGAGTAAAGAATAAGTGGTAGTGCAGTAGTCAAAAGTTCCAACTCCCAACTCCCAACTCCTAACTCCCAACTCCTAACTCCCAACTCAGCACGAGCGCACGAGCGCACTCATCACTTATCACTTATCACTCAGCACTCATCACTCATCACTCAGCACGAGCGCACGAGCGCACTATCTGGCTTTAATTGGTGATAATGCTACACCTCGGAAGTAATAAGCTAGTATTTGCAAATGATTCGCGCGCTGTAATGCTAAGTTATAGGCGCCCCATTGACTCATGCCAACAGCGTGACCGTAACCTCTACCCTGAAGTATGAAGCTACCATTTGCAACATTTGCAACAGTAAAGCGAGTACTTCTAAGTTTCAGAGCTGTACGTACATCTTCACCACGCAGAACTTTAGTACCTTTATCACCAACGATACGTAATGACCTGACGCTACCAAAAGGCGATACTGTATCTATTACCATTTGCTTGGCTTTGCCTATTTCAGGAAAACGTTGGCTAATTTCTGCTGCTGAAAAAGTTCTTTGCCAACTGCACTCAGGTATATTTTGGTCAAAATCGGGAACCGCGCGCAGGTAAGGTTCTTTACTTCCCCAGACATCCTCGACGTTTTCGGTATGTCCACCCGAACAAGCATGAAATACCGAAAGAATTATTCGATTGTCATAGGTTAATACTTGCCCTGCTGTTTTATCGACTGCCTCTAATGTTCTAGAGGATTCGCTTACTACTCCTTTATATATTTGCCACTTGTCTGGACTATCTCCTAAATCAAACACTGGGTCATTACGACGTTTCTCTCGCTCGAAAATCGCATAAGTACGCGCGGCAATAGCTTGTGCTTTGAGTGCTTCAGTAGGCCAACGCGCGTCCATCTCACCACCAATGACACTGTAGAGATACTCTTCTAGATCAACCCAGTTAACTGCGGTTAAACCTTGACCAGTAGGAACAACTAAAGTTCGTCCTCGATACCACTTGTCACCAATATAAACAAATCCTTTCCCGCTTGGTTCAATCCAAAATAAACCTGAACGCCATTTATCAAGCGCAACTCCACCTCCAGGTACAGGTTGAGCATAATATGCACTCATCGCAGGTAATTGTCCTAGCGTCCTACCACTACCATCCTTTACAACCGCAGTTGTAGAACTACCGACCCTTACTTGGTTAACATTTTGCTCAATTGCAATACGTAAAATCACTGATGCTTGAGCAGGAGCGACCATTGCTATCGACAACAAAATACCAAACCACCAGTGACGCGCTTTAAATTGAGACAATAATGAAGCGAAGTTAACTTGGATTTTCATGCCTATAGTAAGATTTTCTTGTAATACCTATATATATACATTCGCGATCACATGTAGAGGCCGTAATTTACGGACTCTACTACAATTTTACTTCTTCACAATCAATATTGATTTAAATTTTATTCAGACTGAATAGGATTATCCTTGGGGTTTACAAGTCTTAACAACTTTTGCTTGATTTGCGAGTCGTAGACTTCCCACTTCATCCTGGCATAAGCAGAATTTTCATTTCCTCCCGACAAAAAGCCCATCGGAATTTCAAATCCACCCGCACTAGTACGTCCACCACCGAAAAACCTACCACTGCTATCTTGCCCAAAAGCTTCTTTAATAAACTCGTCAGGGTCAAGAGTCAGTTTGCTTGTTCGCAGCGAGCCAATAATCACTTCGAGTTCATCGTCTTCGTCGTGAACAATACCATACACTACAGCTGTATGAACGTTCTCTTCTGTAACAAGAAAATCTGCTGCTTGTGGAATAGCATCACGGTCGTCATAGCGTAAATACCCAACCCCAGCAATCGAAAAGTTATTTTGGACAATTCGATTTTTCAATGACCGCTCAATAACGTCCATTACCCGTTTCGAGCGATTTGCTTGTAATACAGCGTTTAGAAGTTGAGCATCATAAAATCGACTTAAATATGCAGCTGCCATAAAATCCTCCTCTTGCGCTTGCATCAACCGATTAGTATCAGAACGCAAGCCATGCATTAAGGCAGTAGCACATTTAATATGTTGACTGTTGCTATTGTCAAGGGTCAATAAGCCTGTTTGGAGGTATTGAGTAAAAATTGTTGCGGTTGCCCGTACCGAAGGACGAATGTCAGTAAATTCGGCTTTCAGTTCTCCTTGTAAGCTGTGATGGTCAATAACCGCTATCAGTGGCAGTTTTGCTTGAACAACTGCCGATAATAATTGCGAAGTAGTTCCTTGGTTATCGATTAATACAAAACCATGATACGATGACAAATCTTTTGTTTTGAGCGTTGGCGGAGTCCAACGCTGTGCTGGTAACCCAGTTAACTTTACTAACGCGATATTTTCTTGGTGACTAAGCGTTCCACCGTAAATGATTTCACATTTGATATCGTATTGCTGCGCGATCAACTGGTAAGTCCAAGCCGATGATAGTGCATCTGGGTCGGGAAAATCTTGCAACACTATTAAATGACGCTCGTGTCGGCGCCCCATTAGCGTCTGAATAAGCTCCTCTGATTTTTGATGTGCCAAGCAGTGATTACGTTGCTGTCCTACAGAGACATCACCAGTTATTGCATTAGCAGGTTGCCTTATCAGGGGTTCTATGTCTAGGTCAGTATCTTCAGGATGCGAATCGTTTGCCAAATTTAGACTCTCAAACTGAGAAAGGGAAGAGTTTAGTTGCATATAAAATTTGTTTTTGATTGGTGAGGCTCCTTAAATTTGTGAATAAAATAATTATGACAACAGCTGTCATATCACTTCAATCGCCACACACTTATAATTTTCGCAAAAATATGTAAGCTCGGCATCTTAATATTATGCCAATCTTCTATATCTAAGCAATATATCTCGAAGCTTTGTGCTATTCTACACTTCGAGCCTAAATCTTTTATACGTATATTAGTTTCATACTATTATTGATTGCCCCCAAGCAGCGCACCCCATACCTGCCCTAAACCCGCTCTTGAAAAAAAAATTTCAAACAGCAGTTGCCTACGACGATATTCTCTGCTAAACTCTAAAAGTTCGTCGCTCAACTCGCATAATAATGCGAACGTTATCGATTGCTTTTTACTACTTTACATTTATTAACATTGTGTAGTAGTTTTAAAGACCGATGACATATTTTTGCCATTCCTTATGTGTACCTGTTTTGAGGTGTTTGCTGACCTCAAAGTAAAGGCTGCTATAGGGTCGGCGAGGTGTGTGCCGTAGAGGCATGTGAGCCTCTTGCGGTGTTCGACTGCCTTTTTTGACATTGCAGCGTACACATGCTGTTACAATGTTTTCCCAACTGTCACCCCCACCGCGCGAACGCGGGATAACATGGTCTAATGTCAATTCATCTCCGGTATAGCCGCAGTATTGACAAGAGTGACCATCGCGGTGCAATATGTTTCGGCGAGTCAAAGGAATTTCTTTGTAAGGTACGCGAACATAGTGCCTTAACCGAATGACGGTTGGCAGTGGAAAGTCAGCGTAAAGAAATTTACCATTATGCTCAACTTGCTCCGCTTTGCCCTTGATAAGCAAGATAGCAGCGCGGCGCCAACTTGTGATGTTAAGCGGTTCGTAAGAGGCGTTTAGTACTAAGACCTTCCCCATTGATTGACGCTCAAGGCATTAGTTTTACATATATTAACACAAATATAACCTGGTTTGCGACACGAATACAATTTATACATATTACAATTGGCGCGACTCGTCTGAAAACTCCGAAATAGATTTGAATATTAAGATAATTTCTATACAAGTTCACTATATTGCCGTTGATTCGATAGAGCTTAATTTATATAGCCTCTGCTGTCTATAGCGCCATTTTAGTCTGAGGTTGATATGTATCATTAATAACATAAAGTACTGAAAAAAGATTTTTTCTGGATTGAGGAATTGTCACAGATTGTTACAGTAATATACCGATTTGCTCTTGTCTGAATCTGGATTTGAGCGTTAAACTTCGTGATTATTCGGAGTTGCTTCTGGGGGTTTGAATATTTAAGTAATATTCATTTACGACCTTCGTTGACGACTAAAAATATGTGTGGTGTGTAGGAGTAATTATAGATATGTTGAGTAATGAGCATTTTTTGGGTATTGCTCATGAGGAAAGGAATACCTATTCTTGGATGCAGCAGCGTGCTTGGGTAGAAATTGATTTAGGCGCCGTTTCGCATAATGTTAGGCAGTTGCGGAAGTTATTAGCAAAGCAAACGCAGTTGATGGCGGTGGTTAAAGCTAATGCCTATGGTCATGGAGCAGTTACAATTGCTAAAGTCGCGCTGTCTAGTGGCGCCAGTTGGTTAGGGGTAGCTACAGTTCCAGAAGGAATTGAGTTGCGCGAAGCTGGGATTACAGCACCGATTTTACTATTAGGCGCCGCACAAACGGTTGAGCAGATTCACGCAATCGTAAATTGGAAACTTCAGCCAACGTTATGTAGTCCCAGACAAGCTTTAGTTTTTTCTGATACTCTTGAAGCGATTGATTATGATTCTTCATTGCCCGTACATATTAAGCTTGACACGGGAATGTCGCGTCTAGGAACTAATTGGCAAGAAGCTGATGAATTTGTAAAGTTGGTGACGCGGTTGCCCAGGTTAAGTGTAGCGAGTATTTATTCGCATCTAGCAACGGCTGATAGTCCAGACCCAACTATTATGAATCTTCAGCATAAACGCTTTGAAGCTGCAATTGCCAAAATTAAGGCTTTAGGAATTGCTGTTGGGTGTTTGCACTTTGCTAATAGTGCTGGAACTCTTGTAAGTTCAGAATTGCATTATGATATGGTACGAGTTGGGTTAGCCATTTACGGATATTACCCAGCAACACATTTACATAATGTAAATCTCAAACCCGTTTTGCAAGTTAAAGCGCGCGTTACTCAAGTCAAAACTATAGAAGCTGGAACAGGTGTAAGCTACGGCTATAAATATATAGCTCCTCATGACATCCGTCTCGCTGTAGTTGGTATTGGTTATGCAGATGGTATTCCTCGCAATTTGTCAAATAAGATGCAGGTGTTAATCCGAGGAAAGCGTGTACCACAAATCGGCGCCATCACAATGGATCAAATTATGCTTGATGTCAGCAGCATCCCAGATATTCAAGAAAACGAAATCGTTACCATATTAGGACAAGACCAAGGTACACAAATCACTGCCGACGACTGGGCAAAAGAACTAAACACTATACCCTGGGAAATTCTCTGTTCCTTCAAGCACCGCTTACCGCGCGTTGCCGTTGAGTAAGAAGCGCGGAATTTTAAATTCCCTATTCCCATTTCAAAAAAAGTGTGTTATGCTATTTAACTAATGCGGATGTGGCGGAATTGGCAGACGCGCTAGATTTAGGTTCTAGTATCGTAAGGTGTGAAGGTTCAAGTCCTTTCATCCGCATAAGTTTAAATAAATTTAAAACCTGGTAGACCAACTGCCAGGTTTTATTCTGATTAGTCTAAGTTTTGGTGTATACCTGAAGTGGTATGAATAAATACATCAGAAATTTATTTGCTGATATTACATCTAATAAAAAAAAATACAAGTAGCAAAACTTATATAAATACAGAAAATATTGTCTAACAAAATGGAAGTAAGCCCTTAATGGATTCTGACGAGTTGATTATAATTTGAATATAGAGATATTTCTAATTAATACCAAGCATTTGTCATATTCAAGTAATACTTAGCTCAATCAAAGATTAGCTAATTCAGATTGTATAAAATCAAACTTAGTAGCCGATCCAATTGGCAATCTCTAGTTTTTGACATAAGGCTTTGTGAATGTGTTAACTGCTTATGAACATAATTCATCTAATCTAAAAATTACTTACTATAACCATTTGTAAAAATAAAAACATATGTAGTCAAAATGCTTATATTTTATAGAAATATACAAGGTATTTGCATTATGCTAATAGGATGCTATATACTTAAGTGTTAATACCGAAAAATTTGCTTGAATAATTGCTACTTCTTACAGTGTTATAGCTGTAACAGCTAACTAAAGTTTACAGAAGGCAGAGTGGCTTCATTTAGTCTTCATAGATTTTTTGACAACAGCGGTGAAATGTTTGGTAGTCTCGGTATAGATAAATATATAGATGACTCAAGCATTGAAGTTAGCTTTAAGCTGAGTCGGCTGTCAAGGTTAAATATTCAGGGTTTCGCTACTTTTACCAAAATGGATGTTTGTAGTTTAATATACAAAGAATCCAAATATATTTATGTAGGGGTGCAATGTTAAAAAAATTAGATTATACCTATCAAATAAAGTTTAGGTAGCAGACACAATGAGTACAACCCCTCTGGATAGTTACAGGGTATTTCAAAAACTACACCCACTATCGTTGCTAGCGCAGTTAACAAGTCGCCGTGCAACTGGTTGCTTGAAAGTATTGACTGGTGCGATTTCTTGGTCGCTTTACCTTGAGGAAGGTAAACTTACCTACGCCTCATACTCGAATCAATTGTTTGACTGGCTTGATGGACATTTAGAACGCTTGTCTAAGCAAATCGCGACGTTAAACCGCTCTACCCGGATGCAGATGCGACTGCTATTTGAACCCAAGCACATTAACCAATCGATTGCACAAGCCGATTATCAAGCTATTTGCTGGTTGGTTAATCGTAATTATATGACAAAAGAGCAAGCGGCTGTATTAGTTGAGGAATTAGCGCTTGAAGTTTTGGAGTCGTTTCTGACTTTGAAAGAAGGCAGTTATGAATTTAGTAGGGAAACAGCTTTAGATGACCTGCCGAAGTTTTGCCGTTTGGATTTAAGAGTGTTAGTTGAGCAATGCCAAAGACAACTGCGGAGTCGTTATAGTTATTCTGCTCCAGATGTTGTAGCACATGTTCAGTCGGCGCCATCGCAATATGATGCACAGCCAATCAACTCGGTTGAGCAGCAAATATCCAGCAATATTGATATTGAAACAAATACCGAAGTCGATAACAATATTAATGTCGAGACTAATACAATAGGTAGTAGTAACCAATTTTCGCATCGACAACTACGGAAAAGAGTTTATACAGTTGCTTGTATTGACGACAGTCCAACAGTTTTAAGTTCGATTAAGCGATTTTTGGATGAAAATACTTTTACAGTGGTGATGATAAATGACCCAGTTAAAGCGCTAATGCAAATACTTCGTAGTAAGCCTGATTTAATCTTGCTAGATGTGGAAATGCCAAATCTAGATGGGTATGAACTGTGTTCGCTTTTGAGAAGGCATTCATCATTTAAGGATATACCGATTGTGATGGTGACAGGTCGAACTGGATTTCTTGACCGAGCGAAAGCGAAGATGGTGCGCTCGTCTGGTTATTTAACTAAACCGTTTACTCAATCGGAATTATTAAAAATGGTATTGAAGCATATTAGCTAGCTTACATTTAATGCAATTGGTATTTGGGAACTTTTCCCAAATAACATAATTAATTTATAAACGTAGTTTATTACAGTTCGATTAATTAGTTGAGGGAATTTAAGATGACTCTTACAATGTTAAGCACAATTTTAATAGTCGAAGATTCTCCGAGTGAATTAGAGCTAATGAGTCACTATCTTAAAGAAAGTGGCTACACAGTTATTCAAGCAACGGGTGCCAAAGAAGCTTTGCAAAAAGCTGCTGCTCAAAAGCCCGATATCATAGTTACTGATGTTGTTATGCCTGGAATGAGCGGCTTTGAATTGTGCCGTGCGCTCAAGCGTAACCCTAACACTGAAAAAGTGCCAATTGTTGTTTGCAGTTCTAAAAACCAAGAAATTGACCGTTTGTGGGCAATGCGGCAAGGTGCTGATGCTTATATAACTAAGCCTTATACGCGCGATGAACTACTATTAGCTATTAAATCACTCTTCTTGTAATTATATATGAACACTCCGAAACTTCCGCTCTCGGCGCCAGAAAATTTAAGCACTTTGGGAGATGGCTATCTCAAGTTTCAAGTTAATCAGCAAACTGCTGCGGTTATCTCGATGCTTCACACACAAGAAGCGATTGTAGTGCCAGTCGAATCAATAACTTCGATGCCGGGAATGCAAGAGTGTATATTAGGGTTGATGAACTGGCGTAGTCGCATAGTTTGGGTAGTTGATTTACCAAGAATGCTCAACTTAGAATCGATAGAAACTCGATTACGCCAATACAACGTAATTATTATAAGAGTTGATACTATATTACTAGGTTTAGTTGTTGACGATATTCTTGGTACTACTAAATTTGGTTCTGATGATATTCATTCCCCAATTGGGCAAGTTGCATCAAGTTTAGTTCCATATTTACGCGGTTGCGTTATGCAGCAACAAGAAATGCTGTTGGTATTAGATGCACAAGCAATTGTACATTCTTCTGTATTAAAAGCAGATTAAATACAGTTAGGGGAAAACGGAAAGGAAACAAGCAAAAAGCGGCAAGGTCAAAATCTCCTTTACTTTTTACCCTTTTCTCTATCTCTTCAAAATTTCAATATTATGATGTGCGTCTATTATGAACGGCTAGGTAGTTGAATATATTGTTTCTAAGATTTGGTGTTCTCGATAACTTAACTGAGGGGAATTATTTATGTTTAATAAAACAGATACTGCCAAGAGCAGTGACACTCAAAAAAAACCGTTAACGCTGACAGAATCAAATAAAGATGTAATTACAAATAATAAACTTGTCTTGCATTCTAATCAATCTACCATTACTGAAAATAATAAATCTAATGATTCTTTAGCAGGAAAATTCAAAAAGCTTAGTTTGCGCTCTAAGGCAACAATTATAGCAATTGCAATCGGTACTCTTCCAGTTTTAGGATTTGGTATTTTATCTTATCTAATTGCAAGTCAATCAATTCAAAATAAAGTTTCCCAATTACAACAGTCAGAAACTGAAGGTTTAGCTGATAAATTAAATCGCTTCATGATTGAACGTTACGCTAATGTTCAAGTATTGGCAGAACTACCAGCTTTTGCAAATCGGAAAGTTCGCGAATCACTTTCTACTCAAGAAAAACAAGCTATTCTTGATAAAATTATTGATACCAATAAAGTCTATGATAACGTTGCCGTTGTTGATTTAAACGGGAATGTAATCGTACAATCTCAAGGCAGCACACTCCCTGCTAATCTTGGTGAAAGCAGTTACATTCAAGCTGTTAAACAAAGCAAGCGTCCTTTTATTAGTCAGCCACAAGTATCCCCACCATCAGATAAGCTTAGTATTTATACAGTTGCCCCTGTAAAAGATAATGTAACTCAAGAAACCATTGGCATATTAAGAGCGAATATCCCTGTTCAATCATTAGAAAATGTGATTGCAAACTATGGAGAAGGAGACAGACAATATGGTGTTGCTGATGCAAACGGGAAACTTTTTATAGCAGCGCAAAAAAACCAAATTGGTAAAAGTATTAATGATAAATTGGGTGGAGATCAACTTGTTACCTACGCTTCACGTACTCTTCAAGGTTTACCCGATTTAAAATGGAAAACTCTTTTAGCAACAAGTAAGGCAACTGCATTTGAAGCACAACGACAATTATTATTAACCACTGTATTAGGTACTGGATTAACTGCATTGCTTACAGCAGCACTTGCTTACTGGTTGGCAAAGCGTGCAACTGAGCCAATATTGAATGCCACTGCTGCTGTTGCTAGGTTGGGAGAAGGAGAATTAAATACACGCTTAGAAGTTGAGCGTGATGATGAACTTGGTGTTTTAGGTGCCAATATTAACCAAATGGCAGAGCAAATGCAAGCTCTAATCAAAAAACAAGAGTTTGATGCTGATCGAGCAAAAGTCTTAGCCCAAATCACGTTAAAAATACGGCAAACACTTCAATATGACGAAATTACAAAGACTGCCGTTCGTGAAATTCGTCAAGTATTATCAGTTGACCGAGTGGTTTTTTACCAATTCAATTTACAAACTTTAGAAGGGACAATTGTTGCTGAATCTGTGGTGGCAGGGTACCCAAAAATGACGGGCGTAGAAATCGATGACCCTTGTTTCCGCGAGAAACATGCAGAAACTTATAAAGATGGGCGAGTCAGGGTAATTTATAATATTTACAATGACCCTAGCTTAAAAAATGCTGCTTGCTATATTAAGATGCTTGAAAAATTTGTAGTCAAAGCTAACTTAATCGCACCCGTAATCAGCCAAAAGCAATTAATTGGATTACTTATCGCTCATCAATGCGACAGTCCCCGTCAATGGCATTCATCAGATATTGAATTGTTTAAGCAATTAGCGATTCAAATTGGTTATGCTGTTGAACAAGCGCAACTTCTGGAAACCGTCGAAAAAGGTAAAATGGTTGCTGAGAAAAGCACCGAAGAAGAACGTCATCAGAAAGAAGCTCTCCAAATGCAGCTTCTCGAACTACTCAGCGAAGTTGAAGGCGCCGCTTGTGGGGATTTAACCGTGCGTGCGGATGTAACTGCTGGAGAAATTGGCACGGTTGCTGACTTCTTTAACTCAATAATTGAGAGCTTGCGCGAGATTGTTACCCAAGTTCAACAAACTGCAACAAAAGTTAACGATTCGATTAATCTAAATTCTGGCGCCATAAATAAACTCGCCGACGAAGCTCTCGAACAAGCATCTGAAATCAACCGTACTCTCGGTGCAGTTGATAGCATGACAAAAGATATGCAAGCAGTTGCCCAAAACGCTCAGAAAGCCGCATCCGTTGCTAATACCGCGCGAAACACCGCTGCTAAAGGTGGACAAGCGATGGACATGACGGTGCAGAATATTTTAAGCTTGCGGGAAACAGTAGGAGAAACTGCGAAAAAAGTTAAGCGTTTAGGCGAGTCAACACAGCAAATTTCGCGCGTAGTAGCACTAATTAATCAGATTTCGATGCAAACAAACCTACTCGCGATCAATGCTGGTATCGAAGCAGCGCGCGCGGGAGAAGAAGGTCAAGGGTTTATTGTTGTAGCAGAGGAAGTTGGAGAATTAGCAGCGCGCTCCGCAGCAGCAACAAAAGAAATCGAGCAAATTGTAGAAAATATCCAGCGCGAAACTAGTGAGGTAGTACAGGCAATGGAGTTAGGAACCACACAAGTAGTTCAGGGAACTCATATTGTCGAAGATGCCAAGTCTAGCTTGAGCCAAATTTTGGAGGTGTCACGGCAGATTGATACTTTGGTACAGTCTATCTCAAATGCGACAGCATCACAGGTAGAAACCTCTAACACGGTTAGCGAATTAATGAAGCAAATCGCTGCATCTTCGCAACATACTAGTACTTCCTCGCGTCAAGTCTCCCAATCTTTACAGCAAACAGTGGCAATATCCGAGCAGCTACAGTCAACCGTCGATACCTTCAAAGTCAATTAGTTAATGGTTAACAGCTCGCGCTCGCGAGTATCTGGCACGCTTTGAGTTAATCGAATTAAGACGAATGTAACAAAAGCATGTGTAGTGACAGAAAATAATAGTTTGTAGTTGATAGTTCTTGCTTCCTTGCTACTATTAGCTATTAACTAGTAAATAAGATATGTTACTCAATATGGCCTGCAAAGAAACCGAGTTTCTACCCAGAATCGTTGCTTTTATTACAATTTATCGACCAAGAAACCTGGTTTCTAAGTCGGGTAAGCCTACGTCAACCTCTGATTAACTCATTATCCATTATCAGTTAATTATTATCCGGAAAAAATAAAATAGATAACAAAAAACCAATAACTAATGACTAAGGGCTAGTAATCATGTCACAGGATAAAGAACATGAAATCCAGATGCAGTTTCTGGAGGAAGCGACGGATTATCTGAACACGCTCGAAGGGGTTCTTCTTGAAATTGATAGCAACCGCATTGACATTGATAAAATCAATGCGGCACTGCGAGCAGCTCACTCGATCAAGGGTGGGGCAGGAATGATGGGGTTTCGGGTGTTAAGCGATTTAGCGCATCGAATAGAAGATTCGTTCAAAGTATTAAAAACAAAGCGAAATTCTGTTTCGGTTGATACCGAACTTCAAAGTTTGTTATTAACTGGTGTTGATTGGCTGCGTCAAATTGTTGATTTACATTCGCAGAACAGTAATTTAGACTCAGAATGGCTTGCAACTTTTTGTTACCCCGTTTTCGATGAGTTGCACGAGCGTTTAGGCGACCCGAATGAAGAAGATGCTTCCACTATTCTGTCATCAGAAGATGGGCAAGATATAATTCCGCTGCTATTTCAAACTGAGGTTGAGGGCTGTTTAGAACGTCTGGAATCGATGTTAGCAGATAACCAGCCTCAAAGCTTACAAGAAGAAGTTAGCATTATGGCGGCAGAATTAGGTGGGTTAGGTGAGATGTTACAACTCGAACCTTTTAGCCGTTTATGTGAGTCAGTAACACAACATTTAGAATACGCTGAAGAAGCTCATATTCCTACAATTGCCCGTGCTGCACTTTTATCATGGCGCCGTTCGCAAGCGTTGGTTTTAACAAATCAAATCGAAAGCTTGCCTAGCGAACTCGAACTAGAAGTTGCTGCCGCTAGTAATGCAATCCCAGCTATAAATGATACAGAGATTATAGAGCATATTCCGGAGGAAATTACAGAAGAAATACCAGAAGAAATCCTACAAGAAATACCAGAAGAAATCCTACAAGAAATTTCACAAAAAATTCCAGAGGAAATAGGCGCCGATCAAACAGCAGTAACTCAAGTAGAATCTTCATGGCTTGAGGACGAAGTTTTAAGTGCTGATTTTGAAGCTTTAGAAGCAGCATTTGCGATTGAAAGTGCAGCAGCGGAATTTGAGGAAGTACAATTAATTGAATCTGCAGATGCACATAACTTTATCGGTGAAGAATACCAAGATTATCAATTACATAATCTAGGTGAAACAACAGAACGTAAAGTAGAGCAACCCGAAAAGGCTAGAGAGCGCGAGCAAGAAAATACAGTACGTGTCCCTAGTAAACAACTTGAGCAGATCAACGACTTGTTTGGTGAGTTAGTTATTCAAAGAAATGGCTTAAATTTACAACTCGAACGGTTACGTAAATTAGTTCGTAATCTTAACCAGCGGGTTCAGGTTTTAGAACGTGAGAACCAGTACTTGCGTGCAGCATACGATAAAATTTCCACGCGAGCTTCTGAGCATTTTAATACACAACCAACAGTAATATCCGAAGTACCTTCTTACTTTGCAGCGAGTCAAGAACTCGAAGATAGCTTAGAATTTGCAAACGGAAACGAGGTTCAAAGTATTGAACATCGTTTTGATGCTTTGGAAATGGATCGCTATAACGAGCTGAACTTGTTATCGCAGGAGGTAATGGAAACTATAGTTCAGGTGCAAGAAGTAACAACCGACTTACAACTTAGCCTCGACGATACAGATAATATTTCTCGTAAGCTCAATAAAACTTCCAAACAACTACAGCGCAAGCTAACTCAAGTGCGGATGCGTCCGCTTTCAGATATTTTAGACCGCTTTCCACGCGCGCTGCGGGATTTATGTATTGAATATGGTAAAAATGTACAACTAAAAATTGAGGCTGGTAACACTTTAATCGAGCGTAGTATACTCGAAGCGTTGAACGACCCTTTAATGCATTTAGTCAGAAATGCTTTCGACCACGGTATCGAAGACCCCGCTTCGAGGGTGAGCGCTGGTAAATCTGAACAGGGAATTATCGAAATTAAAGCTACGCACCAAGGCAATCGTACTATTATTACAGTGCGCGATGATGGTCGTGGTATCCCACTTAATAAAATTCGTAACCGCGCGTTAGCAATGGGGTTAGATGAAACTTTGCTTTCTGCTGCTACTGAAGAAGAATTACTTTCGCTGATTTTTGAACCTGGTTTTAGTACTTCCGAGCAAGTTACCGCTCTTTCTGGTCGCGGTGTTGGCATGGATGTTGTTAGAAACAATCTCAAGCAAGTTAGAGGCGAAGTCAAAGTAAGTACACTATTAGGTGAGGGAACTACGTTTAGCCTCTCGGTTCCGTTTACACTTTCTGTGGCACGAGTGCTACTCGTAGAAAGCAACCGCATGTTACTAGCATTCCCAACCGATGTAGTCGAGGAAATTTTCTTATCACAAGAAGACCTTGTTTACCAAATGGGAAGCGGAGAAGTACTCAACTGGCAGGGTAACATGCTCCCATTAATTCGTCTTGGAAAATATTTAGAGTTTAACTGCCCTCGCTTTGATAACCCTAACTTGGAAACGGCGCCAGCGATTAATGCTGAGTCAGTGTTAATTATTCGAGGCAACAACCAACCTGTAGCTGTACAGTTAGATAAAACTTGGGGAGAACAAGAAGTCGCAATACGTTTAGTTGAAGGTAATATTCCACTGCCTCCAGGCTTCAATAATTGTACTATTCTTGGTGATGGACGAGTCGTGCCTTTAGTCAACGCTAGCGAGTTACTATATGCAATTGCAGTTAACGAACGCACACCCCGTAACCAGCAATTACCATCCGCGCGCTTAAAGACTCCTTTCCTCAACTCATCTCAACAAAAACCCGCACGCGCACCTAAAAATCAAAAAGGTACAATTTTAATTGTCGATGACTCGATTAACGTGCGTCGCTTCCTTGCTTTAACTCTCGAAAAAGCAGGATATAAAGTTGAACAAGCAAAAGACGGACAAGATGCAATTGAAAAACTCCAAACCGGTTTAGCAGTTCAAGCTGTAATTTGTGATATTGAAATGCCACGTGTTGATGGTTATGGTTTCTTAGGTCGTGTTAGATCAAACACTGATTTTAAAGGTATACCTGTAGCAATGCTCACTTCCCGCAGTAGCGATAAACACCGTCAACTTGCTATTCAGTTAGGCGCCCGCGCTTATTTCTCAAAACCGTACAATGAGCAAGAGTTGCTAAGAACTTTAGAGGATATTATATTTCCAATGGCAGGAGCAACTAAATAGTTCGTTATATATAGCAGTTCTAAAATTATTTGTACAATCCACACAATGTAGAGACGCGATATATCGCGTCTCTACATTTTTGTTTGTATGCGTTATCATCGATACATCATTTTTGTCAAAATTACTGTAAATTAAGAGACGAACAAATAATCGAAAAATTATCGTAACCCAACAAATATTTACAACTTTAGGTTTCGTCCATGCTACTGCACCTACTATTTTACAATTCTTTAAATTGGCGCCGCTAAATTCACATCTTACATAATTCAAAATAAGACTATTACCTAAATTAATATGTATAAAACACAATCATCGCAAAAGAAGCGTGCGCCAATTTTAGAATATTTCTATAACTTACCGATTAGCGGTAAGCAAATGATAGCGTTAATCGTTTGCCAAATGGTATCTATCTTAGGTATAGGAATGGGCGCCACACTAATCATTACTCAAGGATTACGAAGTCAAATACTCGAACAAGCCAAATCTGAAATTGCAGTTACAGATATTAACTATAATGTCAAAGTTAATCAGATGGGGTTTGGCTTTCGTGGACAGTCGGATAACCAAGCAATAATTCGCGCTACCACACTTTATAATTCTGGTAGTTCATTAGATTCAGCTTCTCGCTCAGTAGTTAAACAAATTTTAATAAATGAAGTCAAAGCTAGACAAATTGAATATGCAACTTTGGTTGGTAAAGATTTAAAGATTATAGCTAATGCAAATACTGACCGTAATGGTGAAGTTTTTAATCCAAATAACCTAGTTAGTGAAGTTTTAAATAATCCTAAACAAATTAAAGCTTCTCGTATAGTTAGCTGGTTTGAACTGAGCAAAGAAGCACCACCTTTGCCTACAGGGTTTAGTAATCAGGATGCTTTGATTCGTTATACGGTCACACCCGTTAAAGACCCAAGTACTCAAGCAGTTATAGGTGCTTTGGTATCGGGAGATATTGTCAATGGAAAAAGTCTAATTGCCAAGGCGACCTTACAAGCAACAAGAGGTGGTTATAGCGCAATTTACTATCAAAAACCAAATGGAGAATTTCAACTTGCAAGTTCACTTCTTCAAGATGAACCTCAAGATATTAACCAAGCTGTATCAAATGTTGAATTGCCATCAGGTCAGTCATTACTTACAGCAGCAGCAAAATCTCCTGGAGGTCAAATTGTAACAGGGCGAATGATACTCGGCGCCCACAACTATACAATGGCTCTTAAGGCTATTCCAAGTAAAATTATTGAAACCTCGGAGCCACAAGTTGTTTTTGAAAACCCTGCAACAGCTATTTTAGTGCGTGGAACACCAGAATCATCTCTTAATAACTTGCTGATGCAAAGTTTATTTCAGCAACTTTTAACGGTATTTATTGCCTTAATACTTGTCGGCGCCTGTGCGATAATTTTACGACGGTCAATAATTACACCAGTTGATAACCTAAAAGGTGCTGCTCAAAAATTTGCAGATAGTGTAACCAGTGGTAATCATATAGATATTGAAACTTCGCGAGCGCAAGTTTTTGCACAAGATGAAATTGGCGAATTAGCCGTTAGCTTTAACACAATGGCTGACACTATTTATACACAAATTCAGCAGCGAGAAAGAGAAGCGCACTTAGCACTACAGCTTAACGCGATAACAGCAGTTATACGCGAGTCACTTAATACTGACAAAATTCTTAGGGTTGTTGTAAATCAAACACGTAAAGCGATGCAGGTTGAACGCGCGTTATTTTACAGTTTAAACGAATGGCAAAGTCAAGTTATTGCAGAATCTGTTGACTATAAGTCTTTAACACTATTTGGAACTAAAGTCAATAATCCTTACGATATCAAGGAACATATTGAAGATTTACCAATTGGTAGTATCAAAGCTGTTAATAATGTAGATATAGTTTCAAATACGCTTCGTTTGAGTCAAGCTTGTATCAAGTACCTTAAGCAGTTCAATATCCAAGCTTACTTACTGGCGCCTATATTTGTTAACAAACAATTATATGGCTTATTCATTGCACACCAATGTCAGGATGTGCATGATTGGCAAGACAGCGAAATAAATTTGTTCAAAAAATTATGCATTTGCGTGAGACAGTGGGTGAGACTGCTAAAAAAGTGAAGCGTTTGGGTGAATCAACTCAACAAATTTCGCGCGTAGTATCATTAATTAATCAAATTGCTGTGCAAACAAATCTTCTTGCTATTAACGCTGGTATTGAAGCAGCGCGCGCGGGTGAAGAGGGACAAGGTTTTGCGGTAGTAGCAGAAGAAGTTAGCGAACTTGCCGCGCGTTCATCATCCGCAACTAAAGAAATTGAGAATATTCTTGATAACGTTCAAAGAGAAGCTACGGAACTTGTGCAAGTTATCGAATTAGAAACTACTCAAGTAGTTGAAGGTACGCGCGTAGTTGAAGACGCAAAATATAGCCTTGCACAGATTCTGGAAGTATCACGTCAAGTAGACTTGTTAGTAAACTCAATATCTAATGCGACAGATTCGCAAGTGGAAACATCGCAAATAGTAAGCACACTAGTCAAGCAAATTGCCGAAACCTCCCAGCGTACAAGTATATCATCGCAGAAAGTCTCAGAGTCACTACAACATACAGTAGAAATTTCGCAACAGTTACAACAAACAGTAGGTACTTTTAAAATTAGGTAGGGTGCGTGAAGGCTACTAGTTGTTCATGTCATTAATTTTGGCTGGTTGGCTGGCAACGGATACAACGGATTTAACGGATGAGTTGTTCGTCAAACATATAAATTTTGTTATTTAAAATTACTTATCCGTTACATCCGCTCTTCATCCGTTGCTAATATTTCTACCCCCCAAAACTTATGACACGAACTACTAGATTATTAGCTTCGTTCTAAAATTTTTATAGCCTTCACGCACCCTACTTTTTTATCGGCTTCAGAAGTGAGGGTTGGTGGTATGCTTATTTCTGGTAAATACAAGTCAAAAATTTCTGCCTCCGGATAGTTACTTTAACTGATGCAGCAGAAAATGTGTATTTCTCAGTTAAGTACAGGTCTGAACTTTCTGCTTTATAACTAATGTTTTAGTGCCACGCAGCAGCAAGTTTACTCCATGCAACAATTATATTGTGTCGGAAAGGAAAGGAAGACGGCTTGCAAATGTCTGAAAACCGTTTGTCTACAGGAATTTTGGGTTTGAGCGAGGTTCTCTATGGGGGCTATATATCAGGTTGTAGCTACTTGGTTCGTGGCGGTCCAGGAACAGGTAAGACAACATTGGGAATGCATTTTTTAACGGCAGGAGCAGCAAACGGCGAATCAGTTTTATTTATTACGCTGGCAGAGACTATTGCCCAATTGCGGAGAACTGCCTCTGGACTAGGATTTGATATACAAGGCGTTAGCTTTCTTGACCTTAGTCCCACCTCGGATTTTTTTAGTCGGGTGCAGACCTACGACATTTTTTCACCTGCTGAAGTCGAGCGCGAACCAACAACAAGGGCTATTATTGACTCTGTGGAAAATCTCAAGCCACAGCGCATTTTTATTGACTCAATGACGCAGTTTCGCTATTTGGCGAGCGACACGTTTCAATTTCGCAAGCAAGTATTGTCATTCCTGCGGTTTTTGGTAGAAAAAGGTACAACAGTTTTGTTTACTTCTGAAAACAGCGAAGAGGCGCCCGACGATGATTTACAGTTTATGAGTGATGGGGTATTACATCTTAACTTCAGTAACGACGCGCGGTCACTTAGTGTCTCTAAATTCCGAGGCAGTGGCTTTCAAGACGGGCATCATGCCATCCGTTTAACCAGCACTGGAATGCATGTTTTCCCTCGATTAGTACCCGCAGCCCACAAACAAGCTCTTACAACTGGAGTTGTTTCTTCTGGCATTCCTGAGATAGACGAAATGCTGCACGGTGGCATTGAGCGCAGCACTATTACCATTATTAGTGGTCCAAGCGGTGTAGGTAAAAGTACACTGGGACTTCAGTTTATGAAAGAGGCAGCCGGACGGGGTGAGCGTTCGGTGATTTATACTTTTGAGGAAAGTAGAGAAACGCTGTTGCGCCGTGCAGAAGGAATTAATATTGCCGTTCATGCAATGCAGGATCGGGGAACGCTATCAATTGTTCAGGTGGAGCCACTGTATTATACACCCGATGAATTTGCTTACCTTGTGCGCCAAGAAGTCGAGCAGCACCAAGTGCGGATTGTGATGATCGATAGTATCTCCGGTTATCGGCTCTCAGTGCGTGGGTCTGATTTAACGAGCCACATTCACGCGCTCTGTAAATATTTGCAAAATATGAGTGTGGCTGTAATACTGATTAATGAGATTGAAACAATAACAGGAGAATTTCGAGTTACAGAAATTGGAATTAGCTACCTGGCAGACACAATTGTGTTTCTGCGCTATTTAGAAATGCATGGCGAACTGCGGCGGACTATTGGCGTTCTCAAAAAGCGGATGACCGACTTTGAAAAGACCTTGCGCGAATTTGAAATTAGTCGCTACGGTCTAAAAGTTGGAAAGCCACTTACACAACTTCGAGGTATATTGACAGGTGTGCCCGAATTCCTTAAGAATAAACCTACTCAGTAGTATTGTTAGCTACCAAAAACACTAGCAATGAGTCGAATTCTGATTTTTGTCGAGCAACCTGAAAATCGCCGTTTACTGGCAGAGTGGCTAGGACACCATCACGAGATAATTGTGGGGGAGTCCGTGGTGCAGCAAGGCAAAGCTTTACCACTATTAAATGAAACGTTTGACTTGTGTATTGTTGATGGTCAGGCACTAACTCATCTGTGGGAGTGGGTAGAAGCGAGAAAACTAAAGGAGCAACCTGTTTTTTTACCCTTTTTATTGATTACGCTCCGGTCTGACGTGAAACTCCTAACGCGGCATTTATGGCGAACTATTGATGAGTTAATTACTAAACCAATCGAAAAGTTAGAGCTACACGCGCGTATTGAAATGCTGTTGAGGTCGCGGCAACTCTCTCTACAGTTACAAATGGCGTTAGAGCAGGAACGTACACTTAAGGAGCAAAAATTACGTTTTGTCTCAGTAGTTTCCCATGAATTTCGCAGTCCACTCAATACCATCTTTGGGTTTAGTCGCTTATTAGAAAAGCCTGATTTGGCTAATGAACGACGGGCTGACTTTTTGCATCGCATTCAGGCTGCTATTAAACGCATGGTTGTCATGCTCGATGATGTTTTAATTTTAAGCAAAACTGAAGCAGGTCGTTTCGCATCAAATTCTGCTCCACTGGCGATAGTGCCTTTTTGCCAAAAAATAATCGAAGAAATAAAATACAGCACTAGTACGGGTCACACAATTAAATTTAATTGTGAAGATGAATGTGTCACAGTTTATATGGACGAAACTTTATTGCGGCACGTTTTGAGCAATCTATTATCAAATGCTATTAAATATTCGGCGCCTGACAGTACTGTTGAACTCAAATTACAATGTCAACAAGAAACCGTAATTTTTGAAGTACGGGATGAGGGCATTGGCATTGCTGCGGCAGACCTTGAACGACTCTTTGAATCTTTCTATCGTGCTAGTAATGTAGGCAATATTCCGGGAACTGGGCTAGGACTAGCAATTGTCAAACAAGCTGTAGAGCAAAATGGTGGTGTAATTTCTGTTAATAGTGAGGTGAATGTTGGAACGACATTCACCGTCACTCTGCCCCTAAATACCTAATCGACTTTTACACCGCGCCAGAAAGCAACATACCCTTCGATTTGTTTAGCTTTATCTTTGGCAGTGGGGTAGTACCAAGCAGCATCTTTGTTAACTTGCCCGTCAACTTCAATACTGTAATAACTAGCAACACCTTTCCAAGGACAAGTCGTGTGAGTATCGCTGTCTTTGAAATACTGCTTGTTAATTGCGTCAGCCGGAAAATAGTGGTTATTCTCAACAACTATTGTTTTGTCGCTTTCCGCAAGAACGGTGCCGTTCCAAGTTGCTTTTGCCATAAGTAATTTTGGTTGTACTGAGAATTTACATTTATTTTACCTTTATATATCTTTACACATTACGGGCGCCTTTGTTTTACAGGAATCTTGATTACAAACGTTGTGCCTTGTCCTGGTGATGAAACACACTGCAAATCGCCGTTGTGCTTTTCAGTAACTATTTGGTAGCTAATAGATAAACCCATACCAGTACCTTTACCGATGGGCTTAGTCATGAAAAATGGATCAAATAAACGTTTTTGAACTGAAGCTGGAATACCAGAACCATTATCTGTGATTTCAATACATATGTATTTATTATCAATATTTTCAGTTAATATATTTATACAACTAGGTAAGATTTCAATCTCAGAAAGTGAGCGTTTAAAGTCTCGTTCTTCCAATGCATCAAGGGCGTTACTTAGTATATTCATAAATACTTGATTAAGCTGACCAGCGTAACATTCAACGAGTGGTAAATTTCCATATTGCTTAGTCACATTAATTGCTGGACGATTAATTGTTGCTTTGATACGATGTTCAAGTATTACAAGAGTATTATCAATTCCTTCATGAATATTAACTTCTTTATACTCAGCTTCATCCATTCGGGAAAAATTTCTTAATGACAAGACAATTTGCTTAATGCGGTCGGCGCCCATTTTCATCGAAGAAAACAATTTAGGTAAATCAGTTTTAATAAATTCAAGGTCAATTGTCTCAATTTCTTCTGTAATAGCTGAAACGGGATTAGGATAATATTTTTGATATAGGTAAACTAAATGTAATAAATCATTAATATAAATCTTAGCAGGTTCAAGATTACTGTAAATAAAACTAACAGGGTTATTGATTTCGTGTGCAACTCCAGCAACAAGCTGACCAAGTGATGACATTTTTTCACTTTGAAGAAGTTGTGCTTGGGTACGTTTAAGTTGTTGAAGCGCTTGCTCTAAATATTGTGCTTTTTGTTGAAGTTCATATGAGCTTTGCTGCAAGCTTTCTTCTGCGGCTTTCTTTTCATCAATATCTCGAAGAATACCTTGCATTGCTGTGATATTACCTTGACTATCTTTGACAGGTGAAAGACTACATGTTACCCAAATATACCTGCCATCTTGATGTTGAATACGAAACTCTATTCCTTCTTGTTTTTGGCCTGTTTCAAAAACATGTTTAGCTAAAGCTACAATTTTAACTACATCTTCAGGATGAACATCAGAAGTAGTATCTTCTCCTATAAGCTCAGATGCTTGGCGCCCTAATATATCTATCACACGTGGAGATATATAAGTAAATTTATTATCAGCGGAGTATTCAAATATAATATCGTTGGCATTTTCAACTAACCCACGAAATCTTGCTTCGCTAACTTGTAACGCTTGTTCTATACGTTTACGCTCGCTAATATCAATACACGTAGCAACAATACGGTATATTCTGCCAGTACTATCAAATAAAGGGTTTAACTGAGTTAATAGCCAAATAGTTTGACCTTCGTACAGAAAATAATCTTCAAAAGAGATTGCTATGCCTTGCTGCACACATTTGTCGTGATATTTTTGTAATTTTGCTGCTTCGGCAGGTTTAAAAATCTCTTCAAATGTTTTCCCTTTTATATGTTGTCTTTTAATCCCAGTTAATGCTTCAGCAGCTTTATTCCAACCAGCATATTGATATTCACCATTTTCAAGAACATTTACTACAACAAAAGAATTTTGGGCGCCATCATAAATACTGCGAAGAAATTGTTCTTGGTTACGAAAGTGTTCCTCATTTCCTTGCAAAGCTTGTTTGATGAACTGACGCTCTTCAATTTCTGCTTTATGTCTTGTAATATCTTTAACCGTTATAACAAGCTGATATATCCGTAAATTTTTATCACATACTGGCGCCACATTCAGTGACCACCAAGTTTGTTTACCATCTACCCAAAACTGTGAGTCAAAGCAAACTGTTTTACCTGTACGCACGCACTCAATATACTTTTTATGGTAATTGTGAACTATATCATCAGGTAGAGCTTCTTTAAAAGTTTTACCTAACAAAGCTTCTGTTGGCATCACACTTATTCTTTGAAAAGCAGGATTAAAAGCAGCATAACGATACTCTGCACCACCATCCAAAACATCCAAAACCATTATGCCGCATTCAACAGCATCCCAAACACTACGAAAAAAGTCCGGATTCTCTATCAGGTTTGGGGTCAATAGCTTGTCTTGAAATTGTCTTATTTGCTGCTCAATATGTTTCATAAGGTGTATAAATGCTAGCAACAGGAAAGCGGCGCCAACGTCGTTTGCATTAATTATTCCCTTAGAAAGGTAATATCTATCACTTTTGACTGTTGTGTTTGTATAAATTGTTACCAAAAACGACTATAATTTAAGATTTTTTATCATAGGTTAACAATTTACCCATTGAGTCATGCTATTGTTTTAAAAATGTGAGTTGAAAAATCATCCTAAGGTATGATGCAAAATTCTTTTAAGTTGTCTCTAAATCTGGAAGCGGAGTTTTTCTTTCAGCAAGGACTGCGACGTAACAAGACCGAAAAATTTGAAGCAGCTATAGCAAGTTTTGACAAAGCGCTGCGATGCAAGCCAGAATATCCCGAAGCATTATTCCAGAAGGGTTTTGCGCTGGGTTCTTTGGGTAAGCATGAACAAGCCATACTATGTTTTGACGAAATGTTAACTTTCAAGAACGATGATTGCTGGGTTTGGCATAACCGAGCTATAGCTCTTGGTAAGTTAGAACGTTATGACGAAGCACTCAACAGCTTTGAGCGTGCAATCGAGTTTAATCCGAATGGAACAACCGCATGGCACAATCGTGGTTTGACTCTATGTGATTTAGGGCAGTACGAGAAAGCGGTTCTTAGCTTTGACCGTGCGCTCTTGTTACAGCCTGATGCGTACTGGGCATGGTATAACCGAGGTAATGCCCTAAAACAACTTAAACGTTACGAAGAAGCACTTAATAGCTATGACCGGGCAATCGAATTTAGCCCTAAAAACATGTTGGCTTGGTACTATCGAGGTGTGAATTTGAGTGAATGGGGGCACCATGACAAAGCAATTTTAAGCTTTGAGCGTGCGTTATCGATTCAACCTCAGTATTATAAAGCTTGGCTGTACAAAGGTGCTGCTTGGCAAGAGTTGGAAAACTACGAAAATGCAATTGCTTCTTATAACCAAGCTTTGGAACTGGCGCCTAGTGATGACGCTGTTTGGTATAACCGAGGTCGTTGTTATATGGTACTAAAGAATATTGACCGCGCGGTTGAAAACTTTCGCCAAGCGATAAGCATCCATCCAAAGAAATATATATCAATTATCAAAACTGCTACCGAATTTGACGCAATTCGTCAAGATGACCGTTTTCAAGCATTACTTAAGTAGAGACACGATTAATCGTGTCTCTACAAGTGCTTAATCGTGTCTCTACAAGTGCTTAATCGTGTCTCTACAAGTGCTGAGTGGGATTATTAAGTGTATTTTTTATTTTAAAGTGGTGTGATTCGATTCAAGTTGTTGATTTTAGGCACTTTTATAATACCAGTCAGCTAACTATTTGCAATTAGTACTAACGAAAGACCACCGCTGCTGTAGGATGCTAGCTAGGGTATGTAAACCCCAAAGCTCACAGCGATAGTGCCCAACAGTAACAACAGACATTTGAGTATCAAGAATTGCTTGTGCTGCTGGTTGTCTAAGTTGTCCTGTTATGTAAACATTTACACCGCGAGACGCGGCTTCTCGTACCAGCAAATCTGTCATGGCGCCAACCACAGCAACTTTTAGCACTTCGCTTTGATTTGCCGCCCGTATTTGCTCGTAGCCATTAAATATCTCATCTATACAATTACATAAACCAGTAAAATCTTGATTAGGCACCTGCCCAATCATACCAATAGGTCTACTTTGTTTTTCTCCAAATAATTCCAAATTTCTCATACCAATAACGTCTGCCAAGCGAGGATTAAATCCCAGCGTCAAGCATTCATCAAACGGTAAATGATAAGAAATTACCCCTACATCGGGTGGAAGTCGCTCTAATTCAAGTTTCCACGGACGATGTAAAAATAGTGCATCAAAATTGTGCGCTTCCACCCATTCATAAAAACCATCTCCAGGTTCCAGCGCTAGACCCAAACGCTGAATAGAACGCGCGGAAGGTAAATAAATACCACCTTGTTCATCTTCGTTGTAACGCTCAACCTTAAAAAAAGTATCTAGAAACTGCTCTATAGCATCCAATTGCATAAATTGCGTATTAAAATACAAAAATCTTGTAGAGTGGGTATCCTTCTGCCCGCCCCTCATAAAAATTATCATATCGTAGAGACGCGATTAAATCGCGTCTCTACATGTATTACATGAACGCGAAATTTGCTGTAAGTTAAGTAACTCCGTTTTTTCTTTCTCTCTTAATTAAACAAAAAGTTGAGAGTTATTACCCCCAACTTTTTGCTAGCTTGAATTTACAAATACATTTATTGAATTTCTTGATTCAGCCAAGCTTCCAAGTCATCCAAGGTGGAGAAATCTAGTAATGCTTCTCCCAGTGCTTCTAATTTTTCTGTAGGAAGTAAACTAACCCGCTCAATTATCGATGCATCAATATCACTAAAGCGGCGATTTAGTTGACGCAGGACTAAACGTTGTTCTCCCTCGGCTCTTCCTTCGGCTCTTCCTTCGGCTCTTCCTTCGGCTCTTCCTTCGGCTCTTCCTTCGGCTTTTCCTTCTTGTTTTGCTAACTCGCGGTCTTGTTGGTAAAGTGGCGCCAATCTCATAATTAACTCCGTTTCTGCGTCTTCTGTTTTATTTAATTCTAGATTTTGCTTGAAGTTGTATAAACATTGTAGCGTGGCTTGCTTAAAAGGGTTGTCATCTGGTAGTGCGATAAATTCATCAATGGCATTTACTTGCACTGTGTCTCGACCCAAAATTCGCGCACCATAATGTATCAGGTGTTTCAGGCAACTGGTGGATGACAACTATTCCTGTTCGGAAAGCTTCGGGTACAAAGTATACCCCTGATGCCCAGCTTGTATCTGGTTCTGCTTTAAACTTAGATAATATCTCATCTGATGCGGTTGGTGTCAGAACCCATAGTTTGGGTATTGCTGTTTCTTCAAGAACTGTTTTTTTAGGCTTTGCTTTTGTTTTGCGTGCTGTTTTTTTAGGCTTTGCTTTTCTTTTGAGTGCATTTTTGACTTCCAATACTTTAATTATACAATCACAAATGTCATCTTCTGGCGCCGGATTACGAAACGGCTCAAATATTGCTGGAAACTCTGCAAACTTCCCAAGCAAACCTAGTGCAGTCAGTTCAGGGTTTTGTAAGACCTTGGGAGTGAATAAAATATCGATTTGCTTCACTTCTGTGGCAACACGCTTTGGTGCTTTGACTGCACCATAATCTTCTAGCAATGCTTCAATGAAGTCTTTGCTAAATTCATCGTGTATAAATCTAGTCATGAACGTTTTGCTGCTTATTAAACTGTTTTATTTAGATAAATACTAAAGTATCACTCAATCAAGTATTTATGTATTAAATAATGAAAATAATTTGTGAAGTCTCTGTATAGTTATTTCATGCCATTTAGAGACGCTCCTTATCGCGTCTCTACGCTGGTGTAATTTTTGAGTATATATGTAGTTGTTTGAGGAAATAATATTACTTTTGGTTGATGTTGGGTTACGCTTGAAGCGAAGCCAACCTACGATTTGTTGCCAGGGTTTGGCGCCACTTTTTCTGGAATTTGTAGAGTTGGTGTTGTAGCAGGTATGTGGCAAAATCTATCTTAGAGTGGATTGTGAATTTAGAAGAAATCGACAAACTGCTTGCTGACTGGAGATTTAAGCTTGATGTTGTGGGTCAAAATCTAATTGATTTACACGGTATTGATGCTTATCAGCGACTTTATGGTGTTTCGGGTTTTCCAAGGGTGGAGTTGACGGGAGTGACGCAAACGCGCGTTAATCCAGTGCTACATGTGATGAATGAGTTATTCCAGAATTTTGATTTGTTAGTGCAGACTATTGATAAAGCTGTGCAGTTACGGGGGTTGATACCAAGGTTTTTGCCTTCACCACAGAAAATCCAGGAAATTGAAGATTTGTTAATTAAGCCTTCGATTCATTTATCCATTGAGACAATACCTTTGGCACGACGGGGATTACTTTCTAGTGCCCAAACTATAAATGCTATTACTCCGGAAGAGTTATTGCGGTTGATGACGAGTGCGTTTCAAGCAGCAAAGGATGTTGTTTTAGCTGTTGATGAGGTGTGGTCGCGTTTAGAACCAAGTTTGATAGATATAGAAATAGAAACTCGGCAGTTGCAACATTTGGCTGAGTCTTTAAATATTGATTGTTCGGAGGAAATAGCTTGTTTGAGTCAAAAGCTTAAGCAACAGCGCGCGAAGATTGACTCTGACCCTTTAGGTGTGAATGAGAAATTTTTAAAATCAGTTCAACCACAAATAGAGAAGCTCTCGGCTATGCTACAACAGGTAAGGCAACAGCAGGAGTCTGTGCGGTTGGGTTTGGTGACAGCGCGCTCTGATTTATCTAATTTACAAAAAATCCATCACCAAGCTGAAATTGCTTATGATGAAAGCAAAAGGAAGATAGCTGATCACTCTAAATTACAAAACCCACTTACTCTTGAAGAAATACAAGCTTTGGAAGTATGGTTAAGTAGACTTGAAATCAAGTTTAATGAAGGGTTATTTAATCCTGTGCGTGTAGGTTTGGATAATTGGACTGCGAAGGTGAAGGAATATATAGCTAAAGAGAAAAATGCTTATGCAGCTAATCAGGCGCCATTAAATTTACGCGCGGAATTACGAGGTAGACTTGATGCATTAGTTGCTAAAGCGCTCGCGCGCGGTTTCGTCGAGGATACTGTGTTACAAGAAGTCGCGCAACAAGCCAAACAAATATTATTTACCAACCCGACTCCACTCGATGAAGCAGCGGAGTTGGTATCAAAATATGAAAAAAGATTGAATAGTTATCCGAATTTACGAGAAGTCGTGTTGTAGTAGAGAGAAACTCTCTTATACCGTCTTCTCTTTGTGTCCTTTGTGACGAGAGTGGTTCATTACTCTTGCTTTGCATAATTTCTCAATTTTTATAAAAAAACAGATATATAGTTAAACCACAAAGCACACAAAGATCACAAAGGTAAGAGTTGTGAGAGGTTTTTCCATAATGTGTTATTGCTTCAAACTACTTACAATCATCAAAGGAGAGTCCGAATGGACGGTGAAAGCTGTAAGCGTAATGGGTGTAGTGGTACGATTGAGGACGGCTATTGCAATGTATGCGGACACGCTGCAATTAAAAGTGTAGGGACATCTAATATACAGTCTTCATTATATAACCAGCCGACTAGGGTTAGCGGTAACATTACTACTGGTACAGGTTCCTCACCTCTTAATAATCGCTCGCGTGGTTCTCGACGTACTGGGGGAACGCGCGCAAGTAGTCGAAAACAATTAGGCGCCGGGTTAATATCTATACCAGAGTTGCCTTCGACAGAACCTGAAAAGCTAATTATGGCTGAAGCGAAGGTGCCTGAGAACAAGCGCTTTTGCTCAAACTGTAATAATCCTTTAAAAAGAGAAAAAGGGTTTTGTCCTCAGTGCGGTCATAAGTATTCGTTTATTCCTTCCTTAAGTCGTGGTGATGTTGTTTCGGGGCAATATGAAGTTAAAGGCGCCATTGCATATGGTGGGTTAGGATGGATTTATCTTGGTTTTGATATAACTCTTTCGCGTTATGTAGTTTTAAAAGGATTGCTCAATACTGAAGATGCTTCAAGTGCAGCTGTAGCTGTAGCTGAAAGGCAATTTTTGGCATCTGTTAAACACGGCAATATCGTCGGAATTTATAATTTCGTGAATCACGGCGCCGAAGGCTTCATTATTATGGAGTATGTCGGTGGTAAAACTCTCAAAGATATTCGTAAAGAACGTGGACCTTTACCAGTTGCCGAAGCTATTGCTTATATTCATAGAATATTAAGCGCTTTTGCTTACTTACATTCACTGGGTTTAGTTTACTGTGACTTTAAACCTGATAACGTCATGCTCGAAGGCAGTGATGTAAAGTTGATTGATATGGGTGGGGTACGACGTATTGATGACCTTAATGGCGATATTTACGGTACTGTAGGTTACAGCGCACCAGAAGCAGGTGAAGGACCAACCGTAGTATCAGATTTATATACAATTGGTAGAACCTTAGCAGTTTTACTTACTAATATTCGCGGTTTTAGCAAAGAGCATTTATATAAATTACCAAGTCCCCAGGAAGAACCTTTATTTGCCGAACAAGAATCGTTGTACAGATTTTTACTTAAATCTACTGCGGAAAACCCTGATGAAAGGTTTCAATCTGCAGATGAAATGGCAGAACAACTTTTGGGAGTACTTCGGGAAGTAGTAGCAAAACAAACTAGTACGCCACGTCCAAGTACAAGTACCATGTTTGGCGGTGATATGCTGGCATTAATGAATAGTAATAGTTTCGGCGCCATTCAACCAAATCATCAACAGTTACCAATGCCATTACTCGATACTACAGACCCAAGTTGTAATGGCATATTAGCAGCAAGCGCCATCCCGGTAATTAACCAGCAAATTACTAGTTTAAAACAAGTCGTTGAACAATTTCCAAACTCGCGCGAAGCATTATTAAGACTGGCTAATAGTTTAATCGAAGTCAGTAATTATTCAGAAGCCGAACAATTATTAGAACAAGTTGAAGAAAAAGACCCTTGGGACTGGCGAGTATTATGGTACCGAGGACGCAGTTTGATGGCACAAGGTAAATATGCTGTTGCACAAAAGATATTTGACCAAGTTTATTTTGACTTACCAGGAGAACTACCACCAAAGTTAGCATTAGGTTTAGCAGCAGAAGCAGCAGGAAACTTAAACTTAGCTATACAAATGTATGATTTAGTATCGCATACAGACCCTAGCTACACAGCAGCAGCATTTGGTTTATCACGGTGTTTGCGCGCTCTCGGAAAACGTAGTGACGCAGTAGCAGCATTAGAACGCATACCCCACACTTCGAGTTTACATACACGTTCGCGCGTTGAAATTGCTAACACATTAATAGATAACTCAAATGGGGCACCAGTCGTAAAAGAACTCCAAGAAGCTTCCAAAGTAGTTAAAGAACTAACCATAGACGGTATTGAACGTTATCGGTTAGCCAAACAAGTCCTTGAAACAGCTTTAAATTTAGTTACTTCCAAACAGCTTTCTCCCACTTCTAGCATTTCTATTTTGGGAGAACCCCTAGAAGAAGTTCACCTGCGAAAAGGACTAGAAAAAGCACTTCGCAACATGGCACATCTTTCTATAGGAGATGAAAAAATCCAGCTAGTTGACCAAGCAAACCGCGTCCGTCCAAAAACCTGGGTCTAGAACAGTGCTGAGTAGAAAGTGCTGAGTGCTGAGTAATATTCCTAACTTCAGAATTCAGAATTCACAAGTCAGAATTCCAACTCCTGACCCCTACCTCCTGACCCCTGACCCCTACCTCCTGACCCCTACCTCCTGACCACTGACCCCTACCTCCTAAAAATGAATTTACAATGTTCTCAATGTGGGGCAACCCTGGAAATGAATGATAATTTTTGTGAAGAATGCGGCGCTCAAGTGGCAGTTCCAACATTCTCACCACAAATGCATAAATCTACGAGTCTAAATCAGAATATAGATTATAAAGACCAATGTCAAAAATGCGGCGCCGATGCAACTCAAATTGATGCAGAAGGGTTTTGCTTACAATGTGGGTTTCGACTATCACCGCGCGACCATGACCATTTTGAAGTGATGATTCTACCAAAACTTGCAGCTTGCTGTAACCGAGGACTAAGACATCATCAAAATCAAGATTTTGTTGCATGTGCTGAAGTTGGTAACGGCAAAGCTTATGTAATGGTCGTTTGTGACGGTGTTTCTAGCGCACAACTAGCAGAGTTAGCATCACAAGCTGTTGCAGAAGCAACTTGTCGCGCGTTGGTTGAGAGAGTAAACGATGAATTAATAACTAAGGAAGCAAAACATGAAAGAGACATAATGCGTGAATCAATCGAACTTGCAAGAGATGCTGTGTGTGCTATTCCTTATACTAAAACTCAATCATGTGATGACCCTCCATCTACAACAGTTGTAGCAGCAGTCGTTATGGACGGTGTAGCTAGAATTGTTTCAATGGGTGATAGTCGCGTTTACTGGATATCTCCTAATGGTTCGCAGTTATTAACACAAGACGACTCATGGTTTTATGAAATGGTTAAATCTGGAAAAATGACCGAAGCAGAAGCACGTCAATCACCATATGCTCATGCTATTACAAGTTGGCTAGGCGCCGATGCCGAAAATAACTATCCATCAACCATTGAGTTTAAGATTCCTGGGAATGGATATCTATTATTATGTAGCGATGGTTTATGGAATTATGCTCCCAAACCCGCACAAATGGAAATACTTGTCAAGCAGTATTCACACCTCGAAGCTGGAATGATAGCACGTAATTTAGTTGAGTACGCACGCGCGTGTGGTGGACACGACAATATAACGGTAGCTGTACTTTCTTTATGATTAATTTCATAAATATTATGTTTTTATTAACGAACCGCAAAGGGCGCAAAAAACGCAAAGAAAGAAAAGGAGAAGAGAGTATAATTAGATTATGTCGTAGGGTGCGTTACGGCATGAAACAATTAAAAACGAAGCAAAAAATATAGTGCCGTAACGCACCATCAACAGCAGACAAAATTATCGAAATCATAGCTTATATCTCAAGATGCATTAAGCGCCTTAAATCAAGCAGATGAAGATTATATTGAAAGAATAATAAACTCCGCCATTCAACTAATTAATGATGAAGGGGAATCCGAACAAGTTTCTATTTATATCAACCATTAATAATGTTTGAGAAAAACGTAGCTGGTTTTTGTTCATAAAAGGATGGTAGAGGAAAAAAATCTTCACTTCTTGCTATCGGGGAAATTGGATTTTTAGTTGGGTTCCGCAAAGCCTCCACCCAACCTACGACTACAAATATTAATTATTAAAGGTATATTATGACTACTCAATTTAAGGCTGAAGTATTTCAAAACCAGTTCTTAGCGCAAGGCGCCAAGGAAGTTCACGCTATTATGACGGTTGCTGCTGAAGGTGATGGTGTTTCTAGTAATCAAAGTGTCGGTAAGTTATTTGGTGTAATTTGTGATACCTCTGGGTCGATGGGGGGTGAGAAAATTCGTGCGGCAAAAGCAGCGATGATTAAAATTGTGGAATTACTGCCAGATGATGCTTCGTTTTTTATTGTTACTGGCGCCAGTATTGCTAATTTGATTTTTCCTGTTTCTAAAGCGACACCTGAAAATAAACGGGACGCGATAGGAAAGATTAAACAAATAAGTGCAAATGGTGGTACTGTTATTTCCCGTTGGTTAGCTGAAGCACGTAAACAGTTTGATAAAATGCCAAATGGTTTACGTCAAGCGCTTTTACTTACGGATGGTCAAAATGATGACTCGGACGAAATTGCATTGGAAAATGTTTTAAGTACCTGTGAAGGTATGTTTCAATGTGATTGTCGAGGTGTTGGTACTGATTGGCGTGTTAAACAATTACAGCAAATATCCGGTAAATTACTAGGCACGACGGATATTATAGCTAAACCAGAAATGATCGAAGTTGATTTTCAAGCGATTTTAGCAAAAGCTATGAGTAAGAACGTTAGTGATGTATCGCTACGTTTATGGACACCGAGTGGTGCCCAAGTTTTGTATTGTAAGCAAGTTAGTCCTGATATTGTAGACTTAACAACGCGCGCCAAACTAGTTAAGCCACAAGTTAATAATTATCCTACAGGCGCCTGGGGTAAAAGCGAATCGCGCGATTATCACTTTTGCATTCAAGTTAACCCTGGTAATGTTGGTGATGAAATGCTCGCAGGTCGGGCTAGTTTAATATATACCGTTGATAGTGTTGAAACCAAAGTAGCCGAAGCGCGGATTATTGCTGTGTGGACAGATGATGACGCCAAGTCTACCAAAATTGACCGAACGGTTGCTCATTACACAGGACAAGCAGAACTTGCCGACTCAATTCAACAAGGACTCGAAGCGCGCGATAAAGGAGATTACGAAGTTGCCACAGCGAAATTAGGTAAAGCAGTCAAACTTGCACACGAATCAGGAAACGAAGCGACAGCGAAATTACTCAAAAAAGTTGTTGATATTGAAGATGCAGCAACCGGAACAGTCAAAATCAAGCGCGAAGTTGCAAAAGAAGACGCAATGGCACTTGAAACCCGTTCCACCAAAACAACCCGCATCCCCAAATCATAATGATTTTTGATCACCATAGCGGCGGGTTAACAAATATCCGAAAACAGCGTGCATATCTTGTAGGGGCGGGTTAACAAATACCTTAAAACACCACTAAACATCTCGTAAACCCGCCCTTACAAGATTTTGGTCATAACATTATGTCAAATTATCAATGTCCCAAAGGTCACATTTCCACAGAATCTGATTATTGCTCAGAGTGCGGCGCCAAAATTCAAGGCAGTCCAAATATTGTAGTAAATACATTAGAGCAGATACTTTCACCAGTTCCCAATAGTAAAAATACAATTATTTGTCCATCTTGTAGCGCTCCCCACGACTCAACAAGCGGTCATTTTTGCGAAATCTGTGGGTACAACTTTAACACAGGAACGCAAGGAGTCCCACCAATTCCAGATAAAGACGTGACGGGTAAAGACGTGATTAATCACGTCTCTACAACCCATAATTATTTGGAAGTAACCATTACCATTGACCCATCGTTACGAAGTCCTGAAAGTCCCGAACCACCTAATCAACCACCAATTATTTTACGACTTGATAAAGAAAGTAATCTAATTGGGCGCCTAAGCGTTGCGCGCGGTATTAACCCAGAGGTAGCGCTCAACTTCGATAGTGCTATTTCACACCGTCATGCATTAATTAATCGTCAAATCGATGGCACTTTTACTTTACGCGATATTGACTCAGCAAACGGAACTGTCCTAAATAGGGTAGAACTAACACCAATGGTTGACTCAGTTATCCAAGATGGAGATGAATTTACCCTTGGACATTGGACTCGAATAAAAGTCAAATTCAAGTAATCTTATCTCTGACTCTCTGTCCCTCTGTGTCTCTGTGGTAAAAAATTATTAAATAATATTAATATTATGACTTCTAACCTAAACATCATCAAGTCCAACAAGTATATTGAATCGCTAAGAAAAAGAAACGTCAACACACTCCAACTTTTACAAACAGGATTGTATTTAACTTGGGGAACAAGCTTACTTCTTGCTCTTACAACGATTTTCGGCGCCCAAGTTCAGCGTCATGCTGTTAAAACAGTTGGTGAAGATACTGCCCCTAGCGTACTGACAGCACAGCAAATTAAAGATAGTCTAGCCGATATGGGCGCTAGTGCAGTCAATCAACTATTAGTTAAACCAGGAGAAAACCCCGCAGCGGATAAAAATTTTGAATATCGACGTGAGAGACTTGGGAAATTTTTAGTTCAAGCAGCACAAAATATTACCTATGGTGATAAAGAACGCGAACCTATTACAAATATGGTGAACGGACTAACTCAATATATGCTCGTTATCCAACAAGCGCGCGATGCAAATGCTCGTGGAGATAATAATGCTTTGCTCGCATATTATTACGAAGCAGTAAAAATTAATGAACAGCAAATACAACCGAATGCCGATGCATTAAATAAAATCAATCTTGATACATTAAATCAAACATACGGACAGCAAAAAATAGCTAGCGCTTTATCAGAATTTATAATTGTGATTACAGGATTGATGTTGCTTGTTGTTTTAATAGGAACTCAGTTATTTTTATATCGCCGAATGCGACGTGTCATTAACCCGATGTTACTAGCCGCAACTATTATTTCTTTTATTTTTATATCCTATACTATCTACGCAATAGAATCATCAGTATCAAATTTGAAAGTAGCAAAAGAAGACGCATTTGAATCGCTTTATGCATTACGACAAGCACGTGCGCTTGCTTATAGTGCTAACCGTGACGAAAGTCGTTTTCTGCTTGATAGAGTTAATGCAACCAAGTACGAAGCAGAATTCCAAGAAAAAATTAATAAAATTGCCACACTACCACCAGGTTACACGTTTAAAACAATCATACCAAAACTTGCTAACGGTGAACGAGTAGATGGCTTTACTGGTTTAATCGCTAATGAGTTTAAAAATATTACTTTTGCTGGTGAACGCGAAGCCGCAGTGGCAACAATCAATGCTTTAGATAAATATCTCAATATTGACAAGCAAATTCGTCAGCTCGCCGCAAGTGGTAAATATGCTGAAGCAATTAAATTATGTACAGGCACTAATCCAGGTGAGTCAGACTGGGCATTTAAACAATTTAAAACAGCACACCAGAAAGTTTTAGATATTAATATCAAACAATTTGAAGGCGCCATTAAAGATGGGTTTGCAAATGTCCAAGGTCTTGAAATAATTGCTTTAGGTACAGCTATTAGTATTTCTACCTTAGCTTTATTCGGACTTCGTGTTCGGATGCGAGAATATCAATAACATTCAATATGTAGGTTGGGTTGAGAAACGAAACCCAACTAAGTATATGAAATTTTTTGGTAGAGACGCGATTCAATCGCGTCTGTACAGAATTTATGTTATTTTACCGTAATCTAGTTTGATAATTCGGTCGGCGCCATTAAAGTAGCGGTCGTCGTGAGTTATGGCAATTACAGTTTTACCTTTATCTCGTAACGAAGGTAGCAACTCTTTATAAAACACTTCTTTAAAAGTTGGGTCTTGGTCTGCTGCCCATTCGTCAAATAAATAAATTGGTCGGTCTTCTAAATATGCTGTAAGTAATGCTAGTCGCTTACGTTGTCCTTGAGATAGCGAAGTGGTTGAGAATTTACCGTTTTCTATAGTTACTTTATGCTGGAGCTTTAGTAACTTTAAATATTCTTGTGCTTGTTTGTCTAAGTTTTTCGAGTTACTCTCAAGTCCTAGTAGTTCGTCAAATAAATAAAAGTCTGCAAATACAACTGAAAAATGCTGACGGTACCATTCGCGGTTTTGGTCGGTAATTAATTCTCCATCTAAGCGTATTTCTCCACTTTCAGGAGTATATAACCCAGTGATAATTTTTAATAGCGAAGATTTGCCGCTACCGTTACCACCAACAATAAATATTAGTTCTTGTGGATATAACGTTAAATCAATTGGACCAAGAACAAAGCTACTGTCTTCGTTATCACTGTGGTATGTATGAATGACTTTCTTGAGTTCAAGTTGGCGCCACGATAATTTAACATTCGGGGGAACAGTTGCACTTTCGGCGCGATTTGATAATGATAATCCAAGTGATTCAATTTTTTGTAGTGCAATACTTGCTTGACTGAGTTGGGGAAGTTTGCTAACGATATTATCCATCGGCAGCATTAAATAGGTAAAAGTTAATATATAACCAGCAAGCGTTTGCGGGTTAATAGTCAAAAACTTAGGAAGTGCGAATAAAACAAAACCAATCGCAAAGAAAAATATTAACCTTCCCCAGCTATTTGTCATCGCAAACAAAGTTAAACCACGGGTATTGTGACGCTTGAATGCACCTGCTGCTACTTGTAATTGCTTTTCTGTAAAACTTTGGCGCCGTCTATAGTGTAATTTAAGCTCTTTAATTCCATCAGTAATTGTACGCAAGTATTTAAATAGTACATCTTCATCTTCACGAGCTAACGCTAAATACTTCTCTCCTCGCTGCAACAACCACTGACAGCTACCAATTGCGACTGTTGCTAATACAGCTACCATTACGATGACTAGCCACGATAGCCAAGTAATGTATATAAGGCAACCTAAAACCATTGCTGCATCGATACATAAAAACGGAATTATATAAACTGCATTTGCGACAGATTGAATATCTTCGGTAAGCGTCGCTAATAAACGCGCGTTCCCCAAACGTTCGAGATGGCTTAATTCGGAATTCAGAATTTGAGTACTTAAACGCATTCGCAGTTGAAAAACAGCATTTTGCGAAAGACGAATTAGCATCACTTGTGAAATTACACTCGTGATTAGCGAGATAATCGCTAAACCAACAAAACCCCAAGCTATTAGGGTAAGTGATGAACCGGGGGTGCGAGTACTTGCACTGCTGATTAATGCAATGAGACTTGCGCTACTACCACCACTGATAAATCCGGTGAATATTGCAATAGCTACCATTCCCCACGCTGAACGCAGTAAAAACAGAATCAGATTCATTTACTTTTTCCTACCCTTAAGCGTAAGCAGGGGGTAAGACACTATTAAGTTTTTGTAACTTTTACTTACAACTGCGTTTGTAATACTAGGGAACATTCTAAACTGGTACAAAATTGACACGAACTAGTTTTAATACAATAGCAACTGCAACCTGTTTACGTAAGGGCGCCTCTAATTAATTTTCTCGTCAAAAACAAATACTGTAGTTTTACTCACTCGGTTACTTAGTTATGACAATGAATCTAAAATATGACGACAACCCGATTGTAGCAACATCTTCTCAAGATAATTCTAGTTATCGGGCGCACAAATTATATTCCAAATAACCTCCGTCGCATTCTTTGTGTCTTTCCAAAGTACAGCCGTTCGTTCGGGACGTTTCATCATGCTTATGGGTTAATGGGTAAGGTACGCGCGTTTATGCCGCCGACTTGAAAAAGAAGGAAGACTTATATTTGACGAAAACCGTAAATCATATGAGTCACCGTAAATGCTAAGTTTTACTTAAAATTCTAGGGAAGAGGCTGAAAAAGTCACAAAATTCTATAGATAATAATCGTATAAAAAAGTTTATGTTGACAACTTTACTGCTTAGTCCTCCTTCGTTCGATGGGTTTGATGGTGGCGCCGGTTCTCGCTACCAAGCCAAGCGTGAGATTACTTCTTTTTGGTATCCAACATGGTTAGCACAGCCAGCAGCTTTGATACCTGGTAGTAAACTTGTAGATGCTCCTCCTCACGGGCAAACCGTTGAAGATGTTCTTAAGATTGCTGCTGA
The DNA here is from genome assembly GCF_002368415.1 of Calothrix sp. NIES-4105. Taxonomy (GTDB): domain Bacteria; phylum Cyanobacteriota; class Cyanobacteriia; order Cyanobacteriales; family Nostocaceae; genus Dulcicalothrix. The sequence goes on along the minus strand of NZ_AP018290.1, from coordinate 10,661,585 downwards.
TTACGAACTGGTAATTATGCATACTAGTACACCTTCATTGATCAACGATGCGATGTGCGCGCAAGCTATTAAAGACAAAAATCCTGGTGCCAAAGTCGGTATGGTAGGCGCCCATGTTGCCGTACTACCACAACAAACGCTAGAAGAACACCCTGTAATTGACTTTGTTTGCCGTAACGAATTTGATTACACTTGTAAAGAATTGGCGGAAGGCAAAGCTTGGGATCAAATTCTTGGTTTAAGCTATCGCGATAAATTGGGTAATATTCATCACAATGAAGACCGTCCTTTAATTCACGATTGGGACGCAATGCCCAGTGTTTTACCTGTTTACGCCCGCGATTTAGATATTACTAAATATTTTATTGGTTATTTACAGCACCCATATATTTCTTTTTACACTGGACGTGGTTGTCCAGCAAAATGCACCTTCTGTTTGTGGCCTCAAACGATAGGTGGTCATTTGTACAGAACTAAAAGTCCTGAAGCAGTAGGTCGCGATATGGAAGAAGCGAAAGCGATCTTTGGGGACAAAGTGCGTGAGTATATGTTTGATGATGATACGTTTACTATTGATAAGCACCGCGCGATAGCTATTAGCGAACATATGAAGCGTCTCAACTTGACTTGGAGTTGTAACGCGCGTGCAAATTTGGACTACGATACTTTAAAAACATTGCGTGATAATGGTTTGCGTTTGTTACTTGTGGGTTTTGAGTCAGGAAACCAAGATATTCTCAACCGTATTAAAAAAGGTGTGAAGCTCGAAGTCGCACGTGAGTTCATGAAAAATTGCCATAGTTTAGGCATTACGGTTCACGGTACTTTTATTATTGGTTTACCGATTGAAAATAAACAAACTGTAGAAGAAACAATTCGTTTTGCTTGTGAATTAAGTCCTCATACCATACAGGTATCTATAGCGGCGCCGTATCCTGGTACAGAATTGTACGAACAAGCAAAAGCGAACGGTTGGTTTACAAACCAGTCTTTAGTCGCAGAGTCAGGAATTCAAACTTCAACTTTACAATATCCAACGCTTTCAAGTGCAGAAATTGAGGATGCCGTCGAAAGGATGTATCGTCAATTTTACTTCCGTCCTAAAGCGATTATACCAATTGTGCGCGAAATGCTCGCCGACCGTCAAATGATGGTGCGGCGCCTGCGTGAAGGTGCAGAATTTTTCTCTTATTTGAGAGAAAGACACCAAAAAGCCGCAGAACATGCAGCAGTCAACTAAAATTACTCTTTGTGTTCTTTGTGTTCTTTGTGGTTCATTTAAAAAAAACCACGCTCGTCACAAAGGTCACAAAGAAAGAAAAATACATTTATTATGTCAAATCTAACTAACAATCACCGTGTAGCAATTATTAATGGTGATGATTTTGGTTTCTCGGATGAAGTCAACCAAGCAATTATTAAAGCGCATCAACATGGAGTGCTAACTAGTACTAGTTTAATGGTGACAGGCGCCGCTTTTTCTGAAGCTGTGGAATTAGCGCACGAAAATCCAAATTTAGGTGTAGGTTTACATTTGGTTTTAGTGTGTGGTCGTTCAGCATTACCGAAAGAACAAGTTCCTCATTTAGTTGATGAAAACTGTAATTTTAGTAATGACCCTACGTTTGCAGGACTGCGATATCAATTTAATCGCCAAGCTAGGATAGAACTACAGCAAGAAATCCGCGCGCAGTTAGAAAAGTTTCGTGCAACAGGTTTACCGTTATCCCATGTTGATGGACATTTACACTTGCATGTTCATCCGGTTGTCATAAATATTCTTGCCGATATGGCAGCGGAATTTGGTATAAAATATATTCGTTTACCCTCGGAAGAATTAAAGTTAAATTTAGAGCTAAATCAGCAAAACTTGCTCACTAAGCTTGTCTGGTCAGGAGTATTTGGTAGATTGCGTGATTATGGCGCCAGTATACTGAAATCTAAAAATATTAATTTTACCGAGCGTGTTTATGGTTTGCTTCAAACAGGTAGTGTATCTGAACAGTATTTATGCGGTTTAATACCTCAAATTCAAGCAAATCGAATTGAAATATATTCGCATCCGGCATTTTCAGGTGCAGGTGAGGTTGAACTGAAAGCATTATTAAGCGAACAAGTACGTAATGCTTTGCGTACAGAGGGTTTTGAGTTGACTAATTACCATAAGCTATCTTGAATACCTTACATTTATTACTATTATTACTATGTGCTGCATCAATCTGCTTTTACTGCTATGCGATTTTTGCCGCGCGCATTTTTATCAACAGTCAGCATCCTATTGATAACAATTATCATCCGCCGATAACAATTCTTAAGCCAATTTGCGGTTTAGATACTAACACTTATGAAAACTTAGCATCGTTTTGTCGCCAAGATTATCAAGATTATCAAATTGTATTTAGCTTTCGCTCCGAAGAAGACCCAGGAATACCTATAGTCAAACAGATTATCATTGATTTTCCAGAACGGGATATAAAGTTAATACAGTGTGACCGTGTAATTGGTACAAATCTCAAAATTAGTAACTTGGCAAATGCGGTAGTTTTCGCGAAACATGATATCCTCGTCCTTGCTGATAGCGATATCCGAGTTGGCAGTGATTATTTACAGCGAATTATTCAACCGTTTCAAGACGAGAAGGTAGGAGTTGTCACTTGTTTATATCGTTCAATACCACAAGGGTGGACAACTTTAATTGAAGCAGTTAGCCAAACTACCGAATTTAATGCAGGAGTGTTGGTTAGCAATTATATTGAAGGTGGAATTAAATATGCTTTCGGCGCCACTATTGTCATTCGTAAACAAGTGTTAAGCGCAATTGGAGGATTTGAAGCTGTGGCAGATTACCTAGCTGATGATTTTCAACTCGGCTATTTACCATTTCAAACTGGTTATAAAGTAATTCTTTCTGATTATATAGTAGAACACGAACTGAAAGAAACTAGTCTTGCAGACGCGATTAAACAAAAAATTCGCTGGGCACGTTGTATTCGAGTTTCCCGATTTTGGGGTTACTTAGGATTAATTTTTACTTATGGGATTTTTTTTAGTTCACTTTTACTAGCCATTAGCAGCAATTCAAAAATAACTTGGATTATATTTGTTTCAACTTGGACAACGCGGTTAATAATGGGGTGGGTGGTAGGAGTTATGCTTACTCAAGACTCAATCGCAAGAAAATACTTACTAATGATTCCTTTATGTGATTTATTTGGATTCATAATTTGGTGTTGTGGCTTCTTGGGCAATACGATTGAATGGCGAGGACAAAAATTTCAACTATCCAGGGATGGTAAATTATTACCAATGTTAGTTAAGAGTCTCTCGGTGAAGCATCTTAAAAGTATAGATATATAAATATGAGTGAAGATTTAACACAACGGTGGTTGTCGGAAATTCAAGCGCTCAAGCAACAGCTAGCGGATGCAATAACAGGCTGTGATGAAGCGTGGGAAAGTGCTGAGAAATGGCGCAAACTTTATAATACTGAAGCAGAACAGCGTCGTACTGATGCTCAATTGCTACAGCAAGAAATCGCGTCGCTAAAATCAGAACTAAAAAAAATGCGGGGTATTGACGAAACAATACTCCCTGATGCGGATGTAAATACAGCTATTCAAGCTGAAATTAGCGAAATTGACTCTGTTTCTGAATTACAAGCCAAACTCATCGAAGCTACAAAAGAACGCGCGTCGCTGTTGCTTGCTTTGAAAAATGAACAAGAAAGTCACGCTCAAACTCGTAAAAGCCTTACAACCGCTCTTGGTGATGCCATCGACAGCTTGGCACGAATACGTGCTGAAGCCAAATAAGGCATCATACCATAGTGATGCCACAGTGATGCCATATTTATAAGAATTTTATGTTAGTTTGGCGCCGTTACTGGGAAACATCTAAGTATAAGCACTCCTACTTATTTGAAGAAATTTCGTAGTTGTTCCCAGTACGGAGATTATTTTCTATGCCAACTAAAAAGAAAATATCTAAAATAGTTCTTTTTAAAAGAATCCGAGCATTGGCTATTTTAGCTACAGTATCGGTGATTGGATTTAATGCCTGTAACTCCCAGTCACCAGAAGCAAAACTTGTAGTACGTAACGACTCGGAAAAAACGATTAATTTTATGCAAGTCCAGGTAGCTGGTAAAAATTTCGAGCAACGAGATATATTACCGGGTACAGAGCGGATGTGGCAATTTAAGCCAAACCGTGAAGACTCTTTTTTAGTTAACGGTCGCTTTAGTGCAAATGTTCCAATTCAAACAGCTTCTGTAGGACGTACAGATAATACAGATACTAGAGAACATCATTTGACAGTTAAAGAAAACGGCAAAGTCTCTTATAGTAGCCCTAAGTAGTGCTGAGTAGAAAGTGCTGAGTGCTGAGTAGAGTTAGGAGTTAGGAGTTCGGAGTTCGGAGTTCGGAGTTCGGAGTTCGGAGTTAAGAGTTTCCACTCAGCACTCAACACTCAGCACTCAGCACTCATAACTGTTTTACATTCCCATTGCTTCTGCGACTGCTTTCACTTCTGGGAGAATGCCTTGTTTAAATTGGCTGTTACTATGTTTAATTGCTGTGTCGGGGTCTTTAAGTCCGTTTCCTGTTAACACACATACGACTGTGGCGCCAGGTGGAATTTGGTCTTTGACTTTTAACATTCCAGCTACGGATGCTGCACTAGCAGGTTCACAGAAAATACCTTCATCGGAAGCCAAAAGTCGATAAGCATCAAGAATTTCGGTGTCGGTGACTGAATTAAACTCACCTCTACTCGATGCACTCGCTGCTACTGCTTTCTCCCAACTCGCGGGGTTTCCAATACGTATTGCTGTAGCTATTGTTTCTGGGTGTGCGACTGGATGACCTGTAACCAAGGGAGCGGCGCCAGCTGCTTGGAACCCCATCATACGCGGCAGGCGCCCACATTTTCCAGCTTGGTGGTATTCGCAAAACCCCATCCAATAAGCAGTTATGTTACCTGCGTTACCAACTGGGATGCATAGCCAATCTGGTGCATCTCCCAAAACATCGACGACTTCAAAGGCGCCTGTCTTTTGACCTTCAAGACGATATGGGTTTACCGAGTTAACTAATGTTACTGGGTAAGTTTCCGCCATCTCACGCACAATTTCTAAAGCACGGTCAAAGTTACCTTTGATAGCTAAAACTTCAGCACCATATAACAGTGCCTGTGCTAATTTACCGAGAGCAACATAGCCATCGGGAATTAATACAAAAGGACGCATTCCACCACGCCGTGCGTAAGCTGCTGCTGCGGCTGAAGTGTTACCTGTACTCGCACAAATGACTGCTTTTGCCCCAGCTTCTTTGGCTTTGGAAATTGCCATCGTCATTCCTCGGTCTTTAAAACTCCCTGTAGGGTTAAGACCGTCATACTTCACAAATACCCGTACCGACTTACCAATGTGTTGAGCAATGGATGGTACTGGAATCAACGGTGTGTTACCTTCGTACAGCGTTACTACTGGAGTTTTTTCACTGACAGGCAAATACTGACGATAGGTTTCGATAAGGCCTAGCCAGGGTTGGCAATTTGATTTAACAGCAGACAGGCTTAAAGTCACGGTGTAATATAAAATTCAACAAGAACAAAAATACGTTTACCCAACTATTAAATATACATGTGTTGGCGCCCTATATAATGCGCTTTTTCACATTAAAAAAGGAAACCTTGCTAAATATTCTACTTAAGGAAGATATGCAAACGATGATTTTTACCCAAAATATTAAAAAAAGGTAACAAAGAAAATAAGTAACATTCAGGAACTAGGTGAGTCAACTTGTAGTCTTTGAGTATTGACAGCAGTATCATTAAGATTATTTATACCAAGTATACAATAATTTAATGATTTTAGATGTGACACTATTATAATATCTCTAATGGTGTGAGTTGAGGATTCAATGAGCGATATGTCTACATCAACAATTTCAGAACGTAGTTCCGTGAGTCAAATGGCTTCTAATCTGAACAAAATGGTTTACCAAGCAGATCAGCAAGTTAAATTTATGCATTTGCAAGCTGAAATCGAGTGTTTGCTGCAAGAGTTGCAGAATCTGAACGCACAAAGACTAACAGCTGACAAACAAGAAGAATTGACCGTTTGTTAATTCGATTGCTTATTTTATTGTGATTGCTACTCGAAGCGTTGATTTTTTTGTGACCAACGCTTCAGGCTGTAGCCATTGGCATTTTCTATTAGCAAACTTGGCAAACTAGTTTGGCTCAAATTTGCAACAGCTATCAGTGATTGTTCGGTGTTTAGACCAAAGTCTGTATAAATTATACTACTATTGTCCGACAAAATTAACGTCCTCGGACGAGAATTAACATTTTTTTTATTTTGCGTCTTTGGATCAGGGTATAAAGACGCAATCGCCTCATTTGTTGCTGTTAGTACAATTTCTGGCTTGCCGTTACCAGTTATATCGATTTCTTGTACAGGCCAATGTCCTAGCTTTTGTCCTATAGTTTGAATGTTGACATTGCTCTTTTTAATGCTATTCGTGGTTTGTAACGCGCGCCATATTGCTTTAAGAATAGTATTTCCGCGTTGCGAGTCTAAAGTTTGCAATTGTCCCAAGGTAGTTGGTGTAGGTTGTATCCACTCCAGTGCGTATGTACTGGTGGCTAATGCTTGAGGTTGTTGTAATTTAGATGTATTAGATATTGAGACATTGATAAAGTTATCAGGCTGTGCTAATAAATGCAACACACCGTTTTTATATTGAACAGCTTTGATTGTTGCAGTTGTAGATTGCTGTTCACCGTTAGCTTGCCACGCTGCGATTTGTAGTGTAGCGTCATTCTCTAAACCTAGAATTGAGCGTAAATATTTGGATGGCGCCACAGCAGGCAAATTTAAGGTAGTGAATGGTGCTTTTAGCCAGTTTTTGCCGTCATAAAACGCTGACACTTTAACTTGATACCATTTTTGATTATTAGATAGGTTAATAGTACTATTCTCGGTGCCAATCTGTAACCAATCACTTAAATTGACCTGTTTATTTTCAACACTTTGTACTGAACCAATAATTTTGCTAGCGTGTGTCGCGGTTGGTAACTGGGTAGTAGCTTCACCTTTAAGCTGTTTTAACAGAACTTGGATGGAAGCTAAATTGACTTGCTTGCCTTTGAATTCTTCTTTTAACCACGAATAAGCGCGCGTGTCTCCATATTGTGCTGCTAAGATTAACGCTCCCCAAGCTTGCACTTCTTCACGGTTGGGGTTGACTTGTAAAGCAGCTTCAACGCGACTCCATAACCGTCCGCTGTCAGCTTGAAGTGATTGACTGATTTCTTTGGAGTTTTGTAGAGGTGCAGCTTTAAATGCTTCTAATGCTTTAGCCCAACGTCCATCGATTAAATTGGCGAGAACTTGTTGACTAGGACTTGCCCAAGTTGTAGCTGCTTGAGCTTTACTAATTTGAGAGTGCATTCTGATAACGTCAATTTGAGCTTGCGCTGATGGGGGAATATTCTTTTTTTGCTTTTTAATGAACTTCAACCAGTCGTATGCAGGAGTCCATAAACCACTACGTGCGATTGAAAGTGCTTTTTCATATGATGAATCTTTTAAAGCTGGTGGTTTAAGCGTAATTTCATTAAGTTCGACAGGGTTAAGGAAAGTTTTTACAGATTTGACTTGATAGACTTGCAATTGTGGTTCTAATCCAACAGTTTGATTAATGACTAATTCTTTATTACTATTACCCGTCACTTGTTGCCATTGCGGAAGTTCACCTGTTGGACTTGTCCAGGATATAAGTTGCTGTATATGATAACGAGTTGGATTGTAGTAAAGTATGTGACCATAGTTAATATTGTAGGTGCCTTCTTGGCGCCGTCCAAGTAAATAGTACCAAGTGCCAGAGGCACCTTCTAAGCGACTAATTTCCGTTACAGGTAAAGAGATACTGCTGCCTTGATTTTCGTTAGTGGCATTAACGAGCGGTGCAATTACAAATGACTCTTCAGGGCCTGCGATAGCAATTTGAGTTGTAAGCTGGTAGTGTTTTTCTGGTTCGGAGCGAAACTCTAAATCCGATGCTTGTTGATAAACTCGCAATTCAACAATTTCTTTACAATCAGACTGGCAATTTAGACGCTGTTTGTAAACAGGTAACAAAAATGAATCAGCATCATCAGTTGAAACAATATCACCCTTCTGCAACCCAAGCTTATTTAAAGCAGCTTCGATTTGTGTAATTGTTTGTGCTTCACTACTAACATTAATTTGCGCCCATTGCGGTAAAAGTTTATTTATCCAGGCAATTTGCTGCGGTTGAAAAATAAATAAAAAGCTAATCCATGCAAACCCTATTACTAAGCTCGTAAGCAAGAACAAAATAACTATAGCCAGGAATGATGTCAGGCGCCAAGATTTCTTTTGGGATACTTGGCTTGTATTTGTGACTACACGTTTAACTAGACGAGCATTGCGATTTTTAGGAAAAGGTTTTTTTATCGGCTTTCGCGGTGTAGCCATGTTAACTATTGGTCTTACGTACTGCACTTTTCTTTTATACTCGCTTCAATCAGAAATTGCTAACTACTCTCAAAGCAGTCATCAAGAAGACGCTAAAAAAGTCAAATCATACAGAACATATGAACTATTTATTCTTTACCCCCCGATTTGCTCAGACGTATTATTTTGCGGGAGAAGTTTTCAAATTAGAAATTGAAAAACAGTATATAAATCACTATATAATCAGTTATCAATATCAATAAAAGTAATGGAGGTAAATTGATGAAAACACCATATAAATATGTTCCTTTTATTACTCCTTACTACCGACAAGCCCGTAAGATATATCGGAATTTAATGTATGCGGGTAAAGGAGTTTATTGTCCCATTTGCAATACTGAATCTAGGTCGTGGCTGAATCAAGAAGATGCAGGTACATGCCCTCATTGCGAAAGCGGAGCTAGGCATCGATTACTGTGGTTATTCCAGGAAAAACACAGTCAAATCTTGAGTCAAAAAACCAAATATTTGCACTTTGCACCAGAGAAATGCTTGGAAAACAAACTTCGCAGCTTACCGAATCTTGAATATATTACCGCAGACCTTTCTGCACCAGGAGTTGATGTGCATACTGACATCACTAACTTAGCATTCGAGGATAATTCATTTGATGCGCTTGCATGTTGTCACGTACTCGAACATATTCCCAACGATAGCTTGGCAATGAACGAGCTATTCCGCGTTTTGCGTCCCCAAGGAACTGCTTACATCCAAGTTCCTTATAAGAAATACGAACCAACTGATGAAGACTTAACCATAACTGACCCTAATGTACGAGCAAAACGTTTCGGACAGTTTGACCATGTAAGAGTGTATGGGTTTGATATCAAAGAACGTTTAGAAAGCGTGGGGTTCGTTGTTAGTGAAAAATATTACGCACAAGAAATAGACCCAAATCTCTGGAAACGCTACGGACTGTGGGATGATGTCATTTTTTGCTGTACTAAAGTGCAATAGCGTGGATAACTATTTTTTATCCGTGGAGTAAACTTCGGTAAATTCTCGCATGTCATATTTAAAACTTATTGAATAAACTCGTCCGTTGAGTGTGAGTGTGAGTGAAAGTGAAAAACGGATGCGCTTAAAGAATAAAGTTTGTATCGTTACTGGCATGTTGGTTGCGGGAATCTTCGGAGTTCCAAGCATTGCATTATCAAGCAATTCCAAGATAGAAAGTGGTGCTGTTTCTCCCCTTTTTGTCGCATCCGTTCCTTTCTCAACAAACGGTTCGGAAGACCAAATGTCACAAGTAACATCTGTGTCTCAGCTTAAAGATGTACAGCCTACGGACTGGGCATTTCAAGCGTTACAATCGCTAGTTGAACGCTACGGTTGTATTGCAGGATATCCCGATGAAACGTTCAAAGGAAACCGCGCGCTGACTCGGTATGAGTTTGCTGCTGGGTTAAATACTTGTTTAGACCGCGTTAATCAAGTGATTAATGCTGCTGTTGATGAATCTTTTAAAAAAGAAGATTTGGCTTCTTTAAAGAGATTACAAGAAGAGTTTACTGCTGAATTGGCGACTTTGCGCGGTCGAGTTGATAATTTGGAAGCGCGCGCTGCAGAAATTGATGCTTCGAGATTTTCGACGACAACAAAATTATCGGGCATCAGCATTGTTGGTATTCAAGGTCGAACTCGTAACCGTGGTGATATTGCACCGCGCGACGGCAGACGAGATACGCAAGACGAAGGTACGAATACAAATATAATTAATTTTAATCAGCTTTATTTAACAACTCAGTTTGACCCCAAAAGCTATTTAGTAACAGGTCTTTTAGCTGCTGCTGGTGGTACAAGTCCAGCGCTGAGTAACGATGTAATTTTAGGCTACGAGTTTTCAACGAACAACCAATTAGTGCTTAGTGACTTGCATTATCACCGACTGTTGAGCGATAACTTCGCCATCATGGTCGGTACAAGTAACGTTAACATGGCAAGCGCATTTCGCGGTCCGAACCGTGCAGAAAGTGGCGCCACAGGGCCGCTATCATATTTTGCTCAACGCAACCCAATATTAAATATCGGGTTTGCATATCAAGGTGGGATAGCATTTGATTGGCAATTTACCAAGCGCGCGAGTTTGCAAGGTCTTTATATGAGTGCCACTCCTGGAAACCCCACTAAGCGTAATGGTTTATTCGATGGCAACACAACAGCAGCAGTACAGTTGTTAGTCACACCAGTCGATAGTTTAGATTTGAGTGTGTATTACGCAAATAATTATGCTTCGAGTGGGTGTTTACAGACGTTTGTCGGTGATGATTGTTTAACAGCATTCAACCCTACTACTCAAAAACGAGAACCTGTTAAGACAAATGCGGTTGGCGCCACTGTTAACTGGCAAATTTCACCTCAATTTACTTTAGGCGCCTGGGGTGGTTATACAAGCTCAAATATTCCTGGTCGCTCAGGAAATGTTGAAACAACTAACTGGATGGTATATTTGAACTTTCCTGATTTATTCCATAAAGGCAACCTTGGGGGTATTTACATAGGGCAACCACCAAAGATAACTAGCAGTGATTTACCAATAGGAAATAACGTACCTGATATTATTAACGGAGGTGAAGGTCGGTCGGGTGGTCAACCAGGAACAACAACTCAAATCGAAGCGTTTTATCGTTTCCAGGTTACAGACAATATTAGTATTACACCAGGCATAATTCACATTATCGAGCCAGGACATACACCTGGTAGCGACTCAGTAACAATGGGTGTGTTGCGAAGTAGTTTTTTGTTTTAATATGTTTTAATCTTGTATATACTTCATTAAGCCTTTATCAAAACATCATACAAATGGCTAAAACCCATAACAGTTAATGCTTAATAAAATGTAAAACAAAAAATCAATAATTCCGTGATACTGCGCTTCAACAAATTATATAGACGCGATTAGATTTGATTAGTTGCCACTCAGCAATTAATAACTCTTTTAAAAAATCATGCGTCAATATATTCCTTACCTACTGGTACCAATAGTAGTTAGCGCCTTTTATAATCCTTGCCAAGCGCAAACAACTACAGATAATACAGAAAATAGTACGAACCAAACATTAACAAATCCTCAGCCAACTTCAAACACGGATATAAATAGTTCGATAAATACGGCTAATAAATCAGCAGTATCAAGAGATGCAGTTAGTCAAGCTTCTGGAGTTACTGTTGCTAAACCTAATCCTCGTATTCCAATACCAAGTCGAATATTTCCTGCACTGCAACAGTAATATTAAATATGTTTTATCGCTTACAATTTAAATAGCACTTCCCCGTTTATTTATCCTTGCTTTTCGAGAAGATTAAATGTAAGCGTTAATTTAGATGATCTCCCCTTAATAAGCAGAGCGTGTACACACAAGTCTCTTTTTCTTCTTTTTCTTTGTGTCCTTCGTGCCTTTGTGGTTCTTTAAAGAGATAAACCACAAAGAACACAAAGAACACAAAGGGGGAAAAGAAGAGGATTATTAAAGATGTGTGTACACGCCCTGCCTTAATAAGGGGGGGCTTTAAGAAGTTTTTTGTTTCCGCGTGGAAGGGGTGGCTTTAAGAATTCTCTCTTGTTCCCCCCTTCCACGCGGGGGGTTAGGGGGGATCAACGATCAACTTCTTAAACACCTATACATACTTCTTCGTAGAGTTGTCCCGCGCGTTCCCAGGTAAACTCACTTTCAACATACTGTCTAGCATTATGAGATAGTTCCGCACGCAATTGTGGATTCTCGAAAAGTTGACTAATAGCCTTAACATATTCTGAAGGTTGATTCGCGCGCATTGCCCTTCTTGGTACATTTGGTAAATCACAAACTAACCCTTCCAAACCACGATCACTTCCTATAACTGGTGTACCTGCTGCCATCGCTTCAAGAGTTTTGTTTTTAATTCCAAACCCTGTCCGCATCGTTACCACGCAAACAGTAGCTTGATGTAAATACTCCACCATCGAAGGTACTCGACCTGTAACATTAACACCTGATTTATTTTGAAGTTCCAATACTTCAGGCGCCGGACGTGAACCGACAATATCAAAAGTTGCATCTGGGTAAAGTTTTTGGATTTCCGGTAATACTTCGTTACAAAAGAAGCACACTGCGTCAATATTAGCTAAATTATCCATTGCGCCGACAAATACAATACGGTGCCCATCAGGGTCTAGGGTACGATAAGGAAACGAAACCAAATCAACACCATTGGGAATTACAGGAATTTTAGCATCAGGCTTGAATTCGAGAAGTTGAATTTTGTCTTCTTCGGTAGTCACGACAATATCTGAAAACTTTTGGCAGTACTTTTGTTCGTAGCGGCGTAGTAATGGCAAATTTAGTTGATCGCGAAGTTTATTTTCAGAAATTCCAGTTTCGAGTTGATTACGACAACTAGCGTATACAGAGCTATGGACATTAACTATAGTTTTAACTTTTTCTTGAAAATCTGGTTTGATATAAATCTCATTAACGCTGTGTTCGCAGGTGATAACGTCGCATTTACCCGCTTCTACAAAATCATCAATCCAACTTTGCATCTCCTTAGAATATCGATTTAACACACTAGGTGGAGTTAAACGCGCGACAAAAGTTCCAAACCTCTTAACTTTTCCGACTGCACTACCAGACGTATCGCGCGGACGGTCAAATACAACTAAATTATCAACGCGCTCTCTCAAATTGAAAATATCCATATCACTAACATCAGCTTCGCGTTGCGTCACCATCGTTACCGTATGGCGCCGACTCAGATAATCTAATAAATTAAAGGTTCGCACCTGCGTACCCCCACGAGTAGCAGGATAAGGAAAAGTCGAAGAAAGCATTAGTATGTGCATCTTAAGTAATTCTGCTGATAAAAAATATGTGAACTATACAAATATAGGATTAACTACCTTATAGGATAATGCCATCGTCAATATCCCTGATATCAGCCTGATATTAAATATATAAATCACAAACTTAATTTCAACCACAAAACATTAAACAGCCAACTCACGGATAGCACTTACGGCGCCGGAATAGTGTGAATATAGAAAAAATGTTACCTTTACAAAAATATAGGGAACCATATACAAGTATAAATACTAACTAACATATTCCTTCTCTTTCTTCCTTTCTCTTCCTTTGTGCCCTTTGTGCCTTTGTGGTTCAATAAAAAAATGCCTAAAATAACTATTACCATTCCTACCTACAACCGTGCCAACCTCCTACCTTTCGCCATCGAAAGCGTACTTCAACAAACCTACCAAAACTTTGAACTAATCATCTGTGACGACGGTTCAAGCGACGACACCCCCAATTTAATATCGCAATACACCGACAACCGTATCAAATACATCCGTCACGAGCAAAACATTGGTAAAAGTAATAACATGCGCGCGGGTTTTGAGGCAGCAACCGGAGAATACTTCATCAAATTTGACGACGACGACAGACTTACACCCAAATTCCTAGAGCGTACAGCATCAATTTTAGACAACCACCCATCGGTAGATTTCGTCGGTACCGACCACTGGATAATAGACATCAACAACGAGCGCGACGAAGCGCAAACCAAATATAACTCCCACATTTGGGCAAGAGACACCTTAAGAGAAGGAATAGTAGAAAACCTTCTCGAAGTCGTATTCGTCCGTCAAAGCTTCCAAATAGGCGCCACATTATTTCGGCGCCGAGTCTTAACAGAAGTAGGTTTCATGCAACCTAATTGGCAAAACTGCGAAGACAACGACTTATTCGTCAGGTTAGCATCAAAAGGAAAACAAGGGTATTATCTACCAGAACTATTAATGGAATACCGCTGCCACGCCGAACAGCAAAGCTCTCACCGCGCGATTCGTTATCTATCAGATAAAATGCAGTACCTGCAAAGTTATAAATTTGAGTCAGATAAATTAGAAAAAATTCGTCATATCCGCTTGACCGAAACACAGTTATTATTAGGATTGCGGTTGATAGAAAAAGGTGAGACGCAGCAAGGCAGAAAATTAGTGTTAGCAGGTAAAGCGCATTCGCTTTCCAAAGCACTAACAGGTTTAGGGTTATCGCTGCTACCTGTTAGGATACGTCCGATGGCATTTGGACTAGTCCGAAAAGTTAAAAGTTAGTAACAAATTAAACCATCTTGTATAAGTAAAGAGGTTTTTATCTATGACTATTGGTATTTACACATTAGCAAACGACACTGTTTATGACCAATTAGTCGCATTATTAAATAGTATAGAAGTTAATATTGGTACTGATATTCATGTTTGTATTATTCCTTACAATGAACAACTGGATTTAGTCAAACGAGAAGTTAACTCTAGAACTAATGTTACTATATTTGATAATTCGGAATCGATACGACGCTGGGAAAAATTTGCTCACGAGGTTTGGGCTGTTCATCCCGGCGCCAAAGTTTCTAAACTATCGCGAAATTGGTGGTCTTCTGGTCATCTGCAAAGGAAAATGTGTGCTTTTGATGGAGTTTTTGAGAAGTTCGTGTTTTGCGATGCAGATAGTTTAGTAATGAAATCGTTTGATAATATTTTTGAAAAATTGGATACATATAGTTTTGTATTTGATGATTGGATACACACTAAAAACCGGATTAAAGTACCACTGAATATTCCATTACTCGAACAAGCTAATTTATTTACAGAAAAAGATATACGTCCTCAGCTTCACTGTTCTGATTTTTTTGGTTCAAAGCGTGGTTTGTTTACAGCAGAGGATTTAACGAAATACAAGAAGTTTTTAATCGAAGACGGAGAAGTAACGTGGCTGACTGCATGGTGGGATGATGCTCATTTATTTAATTATTTGACTTTTAAATCCAATTTGCCACTGTTTAACTTTACTCGCAGTGAAAACGGAGAAGAAAGAACGGGAAATTGCGCCATTGCAGACCCATTTGTAAATATAAACAACGTTCTCTATAACAAAGAAGGTTTAAAGCCAATTCATCGACTTCACTACATGAATTATCCAGCAATCGATTTTACTCGTTTATGTTCTGGGGAAGATGTAAATATACATTATAAAGAAGAGTTTTTGCATTACCGCTTTTTGAAACAGCCTGAAAATAAACCTCAAAAGTTTTATAATCCAAATTTAAGTAAGAAAATTTATCGGCTTTATGAAAAAGCTGCCAAGAAAGTCAAAACTTTAGTTTCATAAATTATTCTCTCTTCTACTAAAATTTAGATTAGGAGCTAGATTGTAATGTTTAATGTAGAAAATCCAGTTGTAATAGTTTGCTGTACAGATAATAACTATACAATGGCATTGGCAACAACTGTTTGCTCTGTAATTGCTAATGTTAGTAGTCAACGTCAAATAGTTGTATACTTAATTGCGAATCAAATTACACAAGCTAATAAAAAGAAAATTATTAAGTCTTTGAATAAACCTAACGTTAATATAGAATGGCTTGTACCAGATGAAGAAAAATTTATTAATGCTAGGATTTCTAACCATATAACAGTTGCAGCATATTATCGGATTTTAATTCCTGAGCTATTACCTGCAAAATATCAAAAAGTAATTTATTTAGATAGTGATGTTATATTCAAAACTAACATAGAGAAATTATGGGACACAGAAGTTGCAGATAACTATGTGTTGGCAGTGCAGGATATGGATATAGACGCAGCTTATGTATCTTCTCCTAATGGTATAAAAAAGTATCAAGAACTTGGCATAGCTGCAGATTGTAAATATTTTAATTCTGGTATTTTAGTAATTAATACCGAGAAATGGCGCCGTGATAATCTTTCAGAAAAAATAATTAATTATATAAATAATAATAGACAGCATATTCGCTTGCATGATCAAGATGCAATGAATGCAGTAATAGCAGGAAAATGGGGTGAGCTTGATCCAAGATGGAATACCCAAGCTGCTATACATAAGTATTCGTCATGGAAAGAAACTGCTTTAACCGAAGAAGCGTATAATAATGTGATTAACAATTCTTATGTTGTTCATTTTTCATCGGTTGCCAAACCTTGGAAGCTAGGTTGTAAACATCCAGATAGAAGCTTATTTTTCCAATACATCGATTTAACAGCATGGTCTGGATATCGATTGACTTTTATTAGAAAAGTGTGGATAAAAATAAAGGATGTAATAGAAGAGAAAAGTATATTATTAACCAAGCGTAAAGCCAGTAACAAAAATCATAAAACTACAAATTCAAGTCAGGAAAATAAGAGAATATTTGTAAAGGGCGCCTGAGTTTTATTATGCCAGTTTCAGCAAGATTAGGAGTTAGATTGTAATGGTTGTTGCAGAAAATACAATTGTAATAGTTTGCTGTACAGATAATAATTATACAATGCCACTAGCAACAACTGTTTGTTCTGCAATTGCTAATGTTAGTAGTCAATGTCAGATAGTTGTATGCATAATAGCTGATAAAATCACACAAGCTAATAAAAATAAAATTATCAAATCTTTAAATAAACCTAACGTTAATATTGAATGGCTTGTACCAGATGAAGAAAAACTCATTAACGCTGTAATTTCTAGACATATAACAATTGCTGCATATTATAGAATTTTAATTCCTGAGCTACTACCTGCAAAATATCAAAAGGCAATTTATTTAGATAGTGATGTTATAGTGAAGAACAACATAGAAAAATTATGGGACACAGAAATTGCAGATAACTATGTATTGGCAGTACGGGATATGGACATAGACGCAGCTTATGTGTCTTCTCCCAAAGGTTTAAAAAACTATCAGGAACTTGGTATAGCATCAGATTGTAAGTATTTCAACTCAGGTGTTTTAGTAATTAATATCGAAAAATGGCGCCGTGATAATCTTTCCGAAAAAATAATTAATTATATAAATAAGAATCAACAATATATTCGCTGGCATGACCAAGATGCAATGAATGCAGTAATTGCAGGAAAATGGGGTGAGCTTGACGCAAGATGGAATAGTCAAGCTATTATACATGATTATTCATCATGGAAAGAAACTTGTTTTACTGAAACAGACTATAATAATATAATTAATGAACCTTATCTTGTTCATTTTTCATCATCTGCCAAACCTTGGAAACTAGGTTGTAAGCACCCAAACAGAATGTTATTTTTCCAATACATCGATTTAACTGCATGGTCTGGATGGCGAATGACTTTTATGAGAAAAGTGTGGATCAAAATAAAAGATATAATAAAAGAGAAAGGTATATTATTTAGCCAAGCGTAAATATATTAGTAACATTATCAAGATTTGTAAAAAAAACAGGTGTAGAGACGCGATATATCGCGTCTCTACAATGTGCGGTTTTATGAATGATGCGCGGATTGCTGTATCTATTATCTATATAAACAACTCTGGAGAACTTTTGATGTATCCCCATTTGGCGCCTTGCTTGATTAAAGCCAATCCTTCGCGGAAGGGTTTAGCATCATCAAAGGTGGGTCTAATTGCAATTTTTCCTGTCAAGTTGATATAACCCCACAAATTACCGATTTTTACTGCTGCCAAATTTTGACTAAAAGATTCTGCAATGGCGAACTGTAAAGGAATTACTGTTTCACCTTTGACATTTATATAACCCCATTTATCGCTGTTGGTAATTGCGGCTAATCCTTGGGAAAATGATTTGACTTGTGTAAATTGTGGTTGAATTACGACTTTGCCTGTAGTGTCAATATAGCCGTATCTTCCATTTAGCTTAATTGCAGCAAGTCCTTCAGAAAAAAGATTTGCTTCCTCAAACTGCGGCTGAATTACAATGGCGCCACTAGTGTTAATATATCCATATTTATCAAGTATTTTCACTGCTGCCAATCCTTCTTGAAAAGAAGTGGCAACATCATATTTACCGCGAATGATAGCTTCACCGGATGTATTAATATATCTATATTCATTGCCGATTCTTACTAGTGCTAAAGCTACAGCTGATGGGTCAAGATTGCTTTTGACAAAAGGTTCTGCGGCATCGAATTGCAATTTCCCAACCAGTTGCCCTGATACATTAATATAGCCCCATTTATAACCCATTCTCACGCGCGCTAGCCCTTGGCTATATGAATCAACCCAATCGTATTGGGGTTGGCTAACTGTTTTTCCGGAAATATCTATATAACTGTAACTCACACCGATGCGCTCGCGCGTAAATCCCCGCGCTTTGATACTTGCAGTATTAAAAGGGACTGATTGCGCGTAAACACTCTTACGCAACGCTTTCGCTAACTCATCGTTATTTTCTCGCAGACCTTCGTAGAAAAATAATACTTCTCCTTTGATACCGCGTTCGCGATTGTATTGTATTTTCTGTAACAATAATTCTGGGGAAATTCGGTAAGAACCGACTTTAAGCAAAATTCCTGGCGCCAATAAAGGCTGTTGGGCTGGTGTAAATTGTTGGCTTAAAAGTCGGTCGAGTACATCTTTATATTGAGCAAAAGTACGATAATAAATTTGCGGGTGAATTAAATCAACTAATCCCAAATCCGTCCAAGTTTGGGAATCCTGAAGATACTCAATGAGTCCCCAAGGAAAAACACTGGGTGAGGAGGAAGTTATTAAATTGGGATTGACGTTGATAATTTCCCGATAGAAGCGAGTTAAGAAGTTAGTCAAAATATCTGCACGCCACTGAATCCATGCTGCATCTTTAGGATTCTCCGGGGGTTTTTGGTTAAACTGCTTGGTGTAGCGTTCCACAGTTAAAGCATCATAACCTCCTTCCGAAGGCAGCGCAGGCATTCGGTCATCTCCCTGAATACCTTGAACATTATATTTTTTCACTACTTCCAACACTAAAGATAGCAAAAAATCTTGTACTTCGGTATCGAGGGCATTCATCCACTCAAAGTTATTCTTGCTCAGTAGATTACCGCTAAGATTGCGAGCTGCCCATTGAGGCTTTTTCGCGATAATATGTCCACCATTGCGCGCGTAGGAACAAGCAAAACCATACTCAAACCAAGGAATAACCGCTATACCGAACCGTTTCGCCGACTCAATTAATTCTCCCAGAGGATCTCTACCTACAAAACGCGGATGTATTTCTACACCAAATTCCCGCATAGTTTGGCTGGGATAAATCGTATAACCATTACTCCAAACTACGGGAAAAACGACATTAAAACCTGTTTGGGCGAGAAATTCCATTGCAGTAGCAATGTTTTCCCTCGACGAGAGTACCTGACTATCAGTTATAGTAATCCAAACTCCGCGCGTTTCGGAAATTGCCCCAGAAATTGGAGGGAGGGGTACTAGATTAAGTTGTTTGATTAAAGCTAATTGCGCCTGACTATCAGTAAAAGAATTAGCATCATTAAATTGAGGTGGAATTACTTGCTTGCCTGTATTATCTATATAACCCCATTTATCGCCAATTTTTACCCTTGCCCTTCCAAAAGAAAAAGAATCAGCATCATCAAATAGTAGATCAATCGCAAGCTGTGGAGGTAATAATGGTATATAAGAAGAAGAAACTCCGGGAATATTTAGTGCCTGACAAATAATTGCCACAACTTCCCCCCTAGTAATTCTCTGGCTAGGATTGAGACGTTTGACATTTGGGTAGTTAACAACAAGACTTTTTTCAGTTGCCGCAACTATTGCTCCCACTGCATAACTAGGAATTTCGTTTGCGTCATCATATAACTTTGCTAAAAATGTTGTTGATACTTGACTGGGGGTATATTTTAAACCACTTACCAATGCCAAAAACACTTGTAATCGCGGAATTAACATATTAGGCTTAAAAGTTTCATCTGGATAACCTGACATAAATCCAGTTCGGTAAGCTTGAAGAATTACGTTATAACCCCAGAAGCGATTAGAAACATCCTTAAAAACAATTGCACCACGAATTGGTTGTACATTTGGAAAAGCTTTAACCAAAATTGCTGCAAATTCCGCGCGAGTCAGAAACGCATTCGGTCGAAATGTCCCATCTGGATAACCACTAATTAAAGAAAGCGCGCGTAACTGTAGAATAGATTCCTGTGCCCAATGGTTCTGAATGTCGGTAAACATTATGTGTCAGATACCCTCATTTCAAATAGCTTTTTAGCGATTAATGGAGAAAATACTTTGATTTTCTGACTCCGAGTTGGTATATTTTGAATTTTAACTTATATTCTGCATCTAACTGTTACCTGAATTTTGATGGTATGTTTAAAACCTCTCCCCCAACCCCGGAACCTACGAGGAGAGGGGAGCTAATGTACTGCCTTTTCCTAATTTAGAATCTCATAGTACTAAAAAACTATAAATTTAACTAATATTTCAAGCCTAATACCATTTTTATATGAAGATGCACATTATTATTCTTAGCCCCCCTGACACGCGCTCTGTTGGGGGGATTTAATTAGTTGCAGCTTCATATTAAATCGGTATAAATAATAAATATTGGCAGATAGGCTTTTTAGACAAATCATATAATAAGCTTTAAGAGCGCCAAACAATTATATTTCTTCCATAATTGAATACTCCTAGTCAGATGGATGTGGTGCAAAGTTCCACCAGGCTATTTTTCAATAACTAAGCATTATTGGCGCCGAGTCATGCAAGCAGTCTCGCTTCTGGGGTTATTATCCAAGCTTTGTTAATTATCTAACTTTAAGAAGAAGTTTTAAAAGATTCTAGATAGCTGTAAAGAGAATCTGGCGTATCTGCGTATTGAGATAAATCAGAAATCATATTCTTTTTCGATAGAGATAGAAAAACTTTAATTTTTTTAGTAAAATATGGATAATTACCTTGGTTAGCTTCACTTATAAGCTTTTGAAGAAAAGAAAATAAAAATTCAATCTCAAACTTACCTCTAAAGCTTGTTTGACGATTGCTAGCTTGTAACTCACTTCGTTTTACGTCTAATTCATCTTGAGAAATACAACATGTCTTCGGGTACATTGTATATAAATCACTAATTGTGTATTTGATTGTTATTTTATCAAGGTCAATATCGATGAAACGTAATACGCTTAAGTCAGAAATATTTAGTACGCTCTTATTATCTCTCTGGCAAGCTATCCAAACGTTAAGCGACTCAACCGCATTATGAAATTCATCTTGCAATTTCATGTAAAGCGAAATAGACCGAGTAAAATTGTCATCTAACTCGGTTAGCTTAAATTCAGCTTTTAAAATTTCCGAAAAGCAATCAACTGAGGTATAAAAATTTTCTACAGAGTAACATGGAGTTTCGTATATTTGAGTTAAACCTGTTTCATAAATAGATTTATCAAAATCTCTATCAATAAAGTAAGCTGCTTTGACACTCGAATAATATTTACGTGCTGAGAGCATCCTGTGAATACCTAAAACTCCTTCCTTTCCATTACAGCTAATATCAATATATTTTTCGGGTCTTATAATATTTTTGATTCTAATTCCATAGTATTTACTATCGTCACCTTCAAAAAAGCAATATAATGCAGATTCAAACTCCTTATAAAGTCTGGAAAACTGAACAAATACGGCAACTGCTCTGTTTCGAGATGCTCTTAAACTTTCTACCGACATTTATCTTTCTCGCACAAAAGTATCTAGGTCATTAGCATTTAAGTCTAGCTCATTATCAAAAATGAATGGAGAATGAGTAGCTGCTATTAACAATCTACATCTACCCGATTTTAAAATATCGGGAAGCAAAAGTTTTTGCCACTCTATAGAAAGTGATAACTCAGGTTCGTCAAACAATAATATGAACTCCTCTGTAGATTCGAGGTAAATTTTATAAAAAAGAGATATAATTTGTTTTTCTCCAGAAGAAAGGTTTCTAATATCTATTGGTGTGTTATGGCTCGTTAGGACTATTGAAATATCCACATTTGCTTCATCGTATATAATGCGCTTCTTATTTAAATATTTATTACAAATTTTAGTGAACTGATTTATTGATTCATCTTTTTCTTTTTGCTGCTCGTACAAGTCAACTAGCTTGGATAGGAAATAAACTAATTGGTCATGTTGAGGAGAATTTATTTCTCCAGTAGTTACAAGTCGCTCAATTTTGTGTCTATCTTTTTTTGATATATTTTTTTCCCCAACGCGGCTCAAAACAATATTCAAAGTATCAGGTTGAATGCTATCTCTCATTTCCTGAGTAATCTCAATGCCTTCAACAAACTGAGTTAATATTTCGCCTGTAACTTTTGAAAATAAGTTCAATGCTGAGTTTTTTATAGTTGTTTTAATTTCATCAAATTTATCGATAACATCATTCATGCCAAACTGAATAAGTTTACCTTTCCCTTCACCAAAACTTAAGCGTTCAAACTTTTCTTCCTCGTATCCTAAATTTTTTAAGTCTTCTTCTATCCTTCTATAAGTTGGAAAGTATAAAATTGATTCATTTAAGTTTTCTTGAATAGTTGCTTTAATTTTGTCAATCTTACTTTTTCTATCTGTTCCTTTATCAATTGCAAGTCTAGAATTTTCAGCTTCTATCCAGCTATCAATATACTTACTAGTTATGCTCAATAATCTTCTACAATACGAGTTATCTAATAAGCTTTTTCCAAGCTCTCTTTGAAATAATTCTGTTTCTCGATTGGGTAAATACTGGCTAAGTAAAGCAATTACCTCGGAGTCTTCGTGGTTTAAAAATAGATTTAAATCGCTTTTTTTAATTTCAACACTAACTCCTGATGCAAATTCTAGAATAACTGAATCAAATGCAATAGTACTTAATTTAGAAAATTTGCAACTAATTGAGTAGTATAAAGTATTCAGAATTGTAGTTTTACCCGCCCCATTTTCTGCAATTAAAATTACTGCTTCTTTATCAAAAGGAATTTTTATATCCTTAAAACCAAATAAGCCATTAATAGTAAATGATTGTAACTGGCTTAAGTTGGGATGTTCACCTAGTAACATAATAAAAAATCCCGACTGTTAGTGATTACTAATATATCCAAAAAATAACTCCCGTAACACAGTGTTCTCTGTTTTTGGCAACAAATATTTTATCTATCATAACCAAGAATCGTTGCTCAGTAAAGTAAGCAGCGAAAACCTGCTCAAGCAATTACCTTTACCAACGCCGCACTCCTAAACAAAGCCTGACTCAGTTGAGAACCATAGGTTGCTTCTGCCACTATGAAATTTGTATATGAACGCAAAGCCTGGGAAGTTACACTAACGAGACTTCTTGAAAATAATCCAAGTAGGTTTCGGCGACTGTGTAAACCGAAAATTTTTTTGATTTGCCTAGCGGTGAAGTGTCTATAAGGACAAATTCTCGCTAAGATGAGAAGTATGTGTAAATTATTGCTCCTTCAGCTAGAGCATTGCTAAATTCAGTCTACGTAAGATCACCCGCATGGATATTAATGAACTAAAGTTTCTCCTTAAGTTACTAGAATGTAGCGATTATCGTTCTAGCTATGGCGCCAGTATATTTAACTCTTTTAAGGGTAAAGATAAAATTTGCTTTTCTTTAGGTCAACAAGAACTTATAAACTATACCCGTGAAATTGCTACAGTCAAGATTTTACCTCCGGGTCAAGCTTTACTCAACCTTGACCCAAAAGAAGTACCGATAACAGAGAAAGAACGTCGAGTATTGGAAAAGATTAGTAAAGCTTCTGGGAAAATCAGTCCTGGAAAAATCACTTCGCCAAAAGCCAGCGAACGGGATGAGATTTTAAAAACCCTGAGTGATAGGGGTTTGATTGAACCTGAAGAGAAAATCAAGAAGGCAAAAGGCGAGATATGGCTAACTGAACGCGGTTTTGCGTATTTGCGGGATGATTATGTTCCCAAAGGCGCCGCTAATATTAGCTTAGACTTGCTCAGTAATTACCTGCGTTTTTTGCGAAAAGCTTTACGTAGTACATCCGAACAAGTATCTACACCAATATCAGCACCAACATCTAAAATAGAGTCGTCGGTTGAAAAAATTACCGAAATCGCCAATATTAGCGATGAAGAAATTCTAGAAACTATCCGGAAATTAGACAAAGACCTTGGTACTGACAATTATTTGCCAATCTTCCACCTGCGGCAAAAGTTACAGCCACCACTAACGCGCGATGAATTAGATAAAGCTCTATATCGTTTGGAAGAAACAGACCAAATTGAATTAAGCACGCTTGCAGACCCAGTAAATTATACTCCAGAGCAAGTAGATATGGGAATTCCTCAAATCAGTAGTGGTTGCTTATTCTTTATTAGACTGATTTAAAGGTATTTATACCTAATTTTCAAGTAGATTAAGTTTTAAGATAACAAACACATTATCATGGCAACTCTTGACGAAGTTATTAAAAAATCGCTGAATCCATTTGATAACTCAACAGCAGGTAATTTTTGGGAAGAGCATGAGGCATTTCCTAGTGTTGAGTCTATTCATCAAAAGCAACTAATACAAATTAAAGATATCTTGGGGCAGACTGCTCAAGATCATCAAACCCGTAGTTTAATTCTTTATGGAGACACAGGTTCGGGCAAAACTCACTTTCTGGGTCGTGTAAAACAAGAGTTAAACAATCAAGCTTTTTTTGTATACGTTGAACCATTTGCTCAAAGTGACCATATCTGGCGGCATATTTTACGTCATACTATTGATAGTTTAGTGAATACTCCAGAAGGACAAGTAGATTCACAATTAATAATTTGGCTTAAAAGTTGCTTATCCAGTATTAGACAAGGCTTGAAAACCGAGCAGCAAAGCTTTATTGATAAAATCAGAAATTTATTTGGAAAAACAGATGCTATCACCGACCGTCAATTATTTATCGATATTCTCAAAAAGACTATTGGAACAAAGGGAATTTACAATGCTAATGAATTTTTTGGCGTTCTTTATAGCCTAACGAATCCTGAACTGTACTCTCTCGCTTGTGAATGGTTAAAAGGCGACGATCTCGATGAAGAGAGTCTGCAAAAATTAAAAGTTAAACAATCTATAGATGACGAAGAAAAAGCACGAGGGATTCTGAGTAACTTTAGCAATATTTCAGGCAAAACTCAACCTATAGTATTATGTTTTGATCAGCTAGATAATATTTCTCGATTACCCGATGGGTCGATTGACCTGCAAGCTTTATTTAACGTCAACTCTGGTATTATTAACGGTAAGTGGAAAGGTTTTTTAATTATTATCAGTATTAGAACAAGTACCTGGTATGATAATTCTAAACGAATTCAAACTGCTGATCTAGATAGAGCTAGCATCAGAATTTCGCTTAAACGCATCACGCTAGAAGAAGGTGAAGCTCTCTTAGCTTCTCGACTATATCCTTTACATCGTCAAGCCACTCCTAAACCCAATTCCCCTATTTACCCTTTTCTTGGACAGGTTTTAGAAAAAACATTTCTTAGCCGTAGAGCAGCACCGCGCGCTATATTGATGATTGGAAAACTTCTGTTTCGGGAATATAAAGAATGGTTATTTAGAGATAAACAACCACCTTCACCTAAATGGATAGACGGTTCAAAACCAGTACCACCACCTCCCCCACCACCTCCCCCAGTAATTGAAGCTGAATTTAAATTAATTTGGCAGCGAGAATATCAAAAAGTTCAGAGTAATTTTAGTAAAATTTCTTTATTACCGTCATCCGATTTAATTCGGATATTGGAAGAAGTACTAACTGCGTTACAAATACAAGCAATTCAACCTAAGCTACTTAGCGGTGCCTACGCGACTCACTCTTTAAGTTATCAACAACCTGATGAAAAACGTGAGCGAATAGGGATAGTTTGGGCAGAAGAATTAAATATGACTAGTTTTTATAGTGTGATGAATGCTTGTCAAAAAGTAATTCAGCAAAACCTTTGCCAAACTCTCTATTTAATTAGAATTAGCACTTTAGGAAAATCCAAAAATTTAGGATATAAACTGTATAGTCAGATTTTTAAAGGTACACAACATCGTCATATTGCACCGAAATTGTCTTCTGTACACTACTTAGTAACTTACCATAATCTTGTAAATTCCGTGCTAGCACAGGAATTAGTAGTAGCTAATAAAGAGATTAGTTTACAAGAGTTAGAAGCTTTAGTTCGCGATACTAAAGTTTTGAATAATTGTCTTTTGCTACAAGATTTAGGAGTATGTAAGCCATCTGATACAATAATAGCGGATGAAGTCGATTTACAGCCAGTAGAAGATTATATATTTAATTTAGTAACAACACAAGGTTACATGGGATTGCCAGCATTAATTAGAGAAACAAGTACTCAATTTTCATTTTTAGAAAAATCAGATATTCAAAAGTTAATTCAAAAGCTTTGTCAAGGGCAAAAAGTCCAAATCATTGATCCTAAAGCAAAACCCGAAGAACAACTGATTTGTTTAGTAACTAAATAATATATTATTTTATATGTGAAAATTATGCAATATTTGATAACTTCCAATGAGATTAGATCGCAAATTGATGAATTAAGTTTGCTAAAAACACTATGGTTAGACACAGAAATTGCTGACTGGAGTACTAATTATCCTAGGCTTTCTCTAATACAAGTTTTAGTTAATACTGATACGGCAAGTCAGTCTGTCTATATTTTGGATGTGTTGGATAAACATGATTTAGCTGCTTACTTTATTCAGCAAATAATGGTTAATTCTCAAATCGAAAAGGTCTTTCATAATGCTAGTTTTGATTTAAAGTATCTTGGTGGTAAGTCGGCTCAGAATATTACTTGTACTCTCAAAATAGCTCAGAAGATTAGTAAAAATGTTTTAATGGTTTCTAATTTACAGTTGAAAACTTTAGCAACAGAGTTATGTAAGTTTTCAGATGTAGATAAAGAAGAGCAAGGAAGTGATTGGGGTAGGCGCCCACTCACTCAGAAGCAGTTACAATATGCTGCGATGGATACGGTTTATTTAGCTGCTGTACATCAAGCTTTATTAAAATTCTCTAAGTCTAATATAGTAAATCCTATTTTTGATATGGCGCCAAATTCAAGGCACTCAGCAGAGACACAATCTTTGTCTTTAACACCCACTAAGTTACGAACAGCCTTTGAATGTCCTCGCTTATTTTATTTGAAAGAGCGTTTTGGAGGTAATACTTTATTTTTACCACCAGAGAATGTTGTTGGGATTGGTCAGATTTTTCATGATTTGGCTGATGAGCTTATTAATCTATTAATTAATAAACCATATACTGATATATTTAAATCTGCTGCATCAGAGTTAGTTGTAGAGGAAGTAGCTTATAATATACAACAGCTTTATTACAATAAAATATTTTATTCTTATTTACAAAAGTCAATAAATAAAGATTCAAATTTTGCCCAACCACTGTTTAAAGTTTGGCAAGGGTTACAAGGATTAATCAGGCGCTTTGCAGAGCTACTCGTTATTAATCGACGCTATTGTAATGCCGAAAGTGTGATTCGGGAAACTTTTGTCATTGAAGACCGTAAGTTAGAACATTATTTTAATTTGCCTGATAATTCAGAGCTAAGGGTTGCAGGCAGATTTGATTGCTTAGTTTTCAAGTTTGAAACCAAACGCTTATGTGTGATTGAATTTAAAACTTATCAACCTGTTGACCCATCAGCGCAATTAGCACAAGTAGCTGTTTATAGCTATATGATGTGGCTTCGTAAAAAGGCGCCTGTTGATTCGGCGGTATACTGTGTTTTGCCGGAGTTTAAAGAATATCACTATCCTTGGGAACAGTTAGAGAATACTGTGCATCAGTTAATTCCCTATAAGTTACAACAGATGCGGCAATGGTTGACTTGGGCGCCACCATCACCTAATCCACCTCCTGCTACTATTCATTCGCATTTGTGTAAAATTTGTCCGCAACAGCAAAAGTGTCAAAGTTATTTTGTTAGTGATAATCAAAATCAAGATGTTCAGAATTTAGGGGATGGGCAGGATGTTGAGTATAAAGACTCTAAGGATGCCCGTTCCACAAAACATTCTACAGAAGATTCCACAATAAAGGATGAGCAATTAAGTAATGCTAATGTTATTGGAGAAAATTTAGTTACTACTTTGGAATCTTTTGGTATTGGTGTAGATTTTCAAGGTGTGGCTGTGGCGCCTGCTTTTATTCGGGTGAAGCTCAAACCTCATCTTGGTGTCAAAGTTAACGCATTGCTGAAGTTATCTGCGGATTTGCAAGTGCAAATGGGTTTAGCAAGTCCACCTTTAATTGCTCCTCAAGCTGGTTATGTCAGTATTGATTTACCCCGCACACAGAGACAAGTTGCTAAATTTGAAGATTATGTCAAGTCGCAAATGTTACTAGCAGATGCAGCAGTAAAAATTGCAATCGGGGTAAATTTAGAAGGAAAATTGCTAGAAGCTGATTTATCAGACCCTAACACATGTCACTTTTTAATTGGTGGTACTACTGGCAGTGGGAAGAGTGAATTTTTACGCGCGCTTCTTCTTAGTCTCCTTGTTCGTCATTCTCCACAAAATTTAAAAATAGTCCTTGTTGACCCTAAACGTGTGACTTTTCCTGAGTTTGAGGGGATGAAGTCGTTGTACTCTCCAGTTGTTAAAGATGGTGAAACCGCTATCGAATTAATGGAAAGTTTAGTTGGGGAGATGGAAAAACGTTACAAGCTGTTTGAAAAAACAGGATGTAATGATTTAAGTAGCTATAACCAACGTTCTCTAACAGCATTACCGCGTATAGTGTGTATTTTTGACGAGTACGCTGATTTTATGGCTGAAAAAGAACTTCGCAAAGCCTTAGAACAAAGCATCAAACGTTTGGGAGCAATGGCCAGAGCTGCTGGAATTCATCTTATTATTGCCACTCAACGTCCCGAAGCAGGTATTGTGACTCCAATTATCCGTTCAAATTTACCAGGAAGAGTAGCTTTGAAAACCGCAAGTGAAGCTGACTCAATGATTATTCTTGGTGGGAAACAAAATTCCGCAGCTTACTTATTAGGGAAAGGTGATTTGCTTTACCAAACAGGTGCCAATTTACACCGTTTACAAAGCTTATTCGCGACAAATATACAACTTAACAACTAAGCACGCATCTTAAAATTTGTCACGTCGGTCAGCTTCAATAAATGCCAGCATGTCTTGAAACTGAGGGTCATCTTGAAATATCCCAGCCCGTTTTAACAAAGGATGCTCAGATTCAATGTCTATTTCAACTATTTCAGAACCTTGTAAATGCTCCAACAAAACTTTTCGCACATTGTCCAAGGCTTCCTGGCGACTAACTCCTCGCGCTTTACACTCTGGCAAACCCAAAACAGTTGCTAGAAAACCTTCCCCATGTCCATCTTCTAGCAGAACAGAAACTTTGCTCATAAGCCCGCTTCCCGCTATCTCCAATTTATGCTCGTCATTCTATATTACCTATCATAAAGCTGAAGCTGAAATTGCCTGAAGGTTACTGTAACAACTTATTGTTTTTCAGGCGCCACCAAAAATCATCACGCGCTAATCTTTCGCCTTCCCTAGTAAATCTCCTACAATCTATATAGGCAGGCGCCACTTGTTAACTTCTTTCTCTGTGTTCTCTGTGCCTCTGTGGTAAATATCTTTACCCTGCAATTAAGTAATAATTTTATAACGCACGGCGCCTACAAAATCCTTTCCCTCTTTATTTTATTAGCCGAAATTGTGAGATTGTTGGCAGTTGGGTTCCGCAAAGCCTCCACCCAACCTACAATTTGTGCGTTTATTTGCTACGGATATACAACTTAATAACTAAGCGCATCTGAACATCTTTGTATCTTTTTCGCGTGCCGACCTTGACTGTTTGTCGCTTTTAAGCTACATTTTCGAGATATAGCTAATAAAACTTATGTTATTTTTACTGTGCAGCTTACGAAAAGCGCTGCTATAAAGATCAACAACGCCCGCAAATCACTGCTTCCGTCCTAGCTGATATGATTCGTCCAAAAGTTCTGAAAGTTTATGCAACAGAAGACGACAAAGAGCCGTACACAGAATGGTTAGAAAGTTTGAAGGACTATACAATTCGTGCCCGGATAATCCGACGGGTGGAGCGTGTTAAACAGGGTAACTATGGGGATTGTAAGTCTGTTGGTGAGGGCGTTCTGGAACTCAGATTTTTTTTTGCAGTGGTTAGCGCGTTTACATTGGGGAAGCCCTTGATGATGTGGTAATTCTCTTATGTGGTGGGGATAAGGATAGCCAGGACAATGATATAGAAAAAGCTAAAAAATATTGGCAAGCTTACCAGGAGGAACAAGATGGGCAAGAAACTTAGAAACCATGACGAGGTGCTGTTGGAACAGCTACAGAACCCGGAAATGGCAAAGGCGTACTTGGAGGTTGCTCTTGAAGAATACGAGCAGGATGGCGAGTTGGCGTTTTTTCTGGAAGCACTGCGGAATGTAGTGGAGGCACGGTTCGGGATGACCCACTTTGCGGAAAAAACAGGTTTGAATCGTCAAAACCTCTATCGGGCTTTGTCTTCAGAGGGGAACCCTGAACTGCGAACCATCAGCCTTGTTCTTCATAATCTTGGCTATCGCTTGAGCATACAACCAATTGGCGCTGTGTCAGGTCATTAACGACAGAATCGCCGTCCAGGCCGATGGTTACGCTTTGTCTTTGTAAACCACTTAAACCTACTAGTGCGCTCTTTTGTTAATAAAACAGTTTTGGACTTGGATAAGTCATCATATATATTATGTTGGGTTCTTTTAGCCTCTACCCAACCTACAATTCTTTATTAGATGACACAAAATAATATAGATTGATTACCAAAAATTAAACTGACTATCTTGTCGGATGAGCTTTCTCTTGCCCTGTCCCATCCAAATATTTAGGCGCCAATTTCAAGCTTCTCCTACTCCTTCCTCTGTGTCTCTGTGATAATTATCTTTACCCCAAAATGAATGACATAGACCAATAACTAGTCTATTAATTATTCTTCGCTGGTATAATTTTGACTGTTTGAAATTGTGAAGGGGTGTGGGGAGGTAACTTAACAAATGCTCATATATATATGTTGGGTTTCGCAAAGTCTCCACCCAACCTACAATGTGAATGCGTTATTGGAAGGGTTAACCAATGGGATATGTAATTGCGACTGCTAATATGAAGGGTGGTGTGGGCAAAACAACCCTCACTGTTAATATGGCTACTTGTTTGGCGAAAAATCACGGTAAACGGGTGTTAGTTATTGATTTAGATACGCAAATCAGCGCTACTCTTAGTTTAATGTCACCTGTTGAGTTTGCAAACCGTCGTAAACATGGCAAAACGTTTCGATATTTAATCGACCAAATTATGAGTCCTAGTGAGGCGCCGAGTCTTACAATTCATGATGTAATTCAAAAGCAGGTTTGTAATGTACAGGGTTTGGACATGATACCTGGTGACATTGACTTGTACGATGAGTTTGTAGTGTCGGAACTTTTGCACCAACAAGCGGTAACTTTGGGTGAGAAAGATTTTGAGACAATTTGGAATCGTTTTGAGCGAGTCCTGCTAAGTAAAATAATAGAACCAGTACGTAATGAGTACGATTTTATTATTTGCGATTGCGCTCCCGGTTATACTTTACTAACACGTAGCGCGCTGGCAACGAGTAATTTCTATATATTACCTGCAAAACCAGAACCATTATCTATAGTTGGAATTCAACTTTTAGAGAGACGCATTGCCCAACTCAAAGATAGTCACGAGCAGGAAGCGAAGATTGATATTAAAATGCTGGGTATTGTGTTTACCATGTACAGTGGTAATTTGCTCAGTGGCAGGTATTACAAGCAAGTGATGAACCGCGTACATCAAGACTTTGGCGATAGCAAGGTGTTTAAGAACCAAGTACCGATGGATATGAATGTCGCAAAAGCTGTTGATAGTTTTATGCCTGTGGTTTTAAACAATCCTCAGTCTCCTGGTTCTAAATC
Organism: Calothrix sp. NIES-4105; assembly: GCF_002368415.1. Lineage (GTDB taxonomy): Bacteria > Cyanobacteriota > Cyanobacteriia > Cyanobacteriales > Nostocaceae > Dulcicalothrix. The sequence continues at coordinate 10,629,256 of NZ_AP018290.1, read as the reverse complement.
TTTTGTGCAGTTAACACAAGAGTTGTTAATGAAATTGTGATGTCTAATTGGTTTTGGCTGGCGCCAGTCAAAACCTCCTTTAAAATAAGCTAACCTTAAAAAGTCCCACCATAACGTTTTCCAACATACAACGGAGACTTTAAAATGAAATGGACATTTGAAGAAGCTCAAGATAACTTATCTCTTATAATCGATGCAACAAATCAGGAACCTCAATTAATTTACACTCAGGAGCAATTAGTCGCGGCAATAGTAGACCCAAAACTTTTTCAAGAATTTTTAAATTGGCAACAGCAGAGGAGCGCAAAACCTTCTCTAACAAAAGCTTTTGCCGAACTTAGGCAGTTGTGCATTCAAGAAGATTACAGTTTAGAGATACCAACACGCTCCGTAAAACCTAACCCCCTGACAGAGTTCCCTTTAAAGGAAGGGGGAAAATGTACTCCCCTCTCCTTGTAGGAGAGGGGTTGGGGGAGAGGTTTTTAAGCCTATGAAAAGTCAGGTTCTGAAGTTGTCCGGAATTTGTTGTTAACTAACAATTACGTAACCCTTGTTCGCGCAAAAGCGTATCACACCATACTGCGTTGTCGGGTTTGAGAGGTGGTACTGGTTCAAAATTATAATTAATTCTTAAATGATATCTGGCACGGTTGTATATACTGTTTAATAAAGATTGTATATCTAAAATTGGTTCTATATCTTCTGATTGTAAAGGTAGTTTAAATGAGGGTATTGGCTGTTGGAAAGAAAAGGTGTATAGTTTAGCTTTAGGACGAATATCGCTTCTGCTGACAACAATGTAATAATCGCTTATAGCTACTTCTCCTAATATCGACATTTAAATTTTAATCATCTTACTGACTTTTGTGGTGTTCAAAATATTGATTGTAGGTTGGGTTCCGCAAAGCCTCCACCCAACGTGATAACGAGAGTATGTGCTGGGTTCCGTTCCTCCACCCAACCTACGAGGTAATGCTTCTTTTGGTGGTTGCGAGTTCTTTCGTTTGAGGGAAGATGCGCGCGTGTGAAGGGGAATATATTGAGCCTATGGATATATAAACTGTTATTAGGTCAGTCAATATGATGTCTTTTATACAGCATTGGCAGTACTTGGCTTGCGCTACTATGGTTGTAGGGTCTGTATTTATGGGCTTGAAGGCAGCTGTTTACCAAAATAAGCCTGGTATAAAATATTCTTTCGTTTGCTTTTTGATTGCTGTTTCTGCGGCTTTGTTGCAAACTGGGTCGTAATAGGACTTGTGTAGGTCAGGTAGGATGTGTGGGGCAGGCAGGATGCCTACCCTACAAGAGGCGAAAATTTTTTGGGTTAAAACTACGGTTATTTGGTAGAGTTAATGTAATATGGTAAAGGTTTTTTAGAAAGCTTGCCAAGTACTTAAAAGGATGCAGATTGCGCGCGATATTACAGAGTTAATTGGTCGGACTCCTTTAGTCCAACTTAACCAAGTTCCTCAATCTCTTGGGTGTGTTGCTCAGATTGTGATGAAGTTGGAGGGCATGAATCCGTCTGCTTCTGTGAAAGACCGAATTGGCGCCAGTATGATCGCACAAGCAGAAGCAGAAGCGTTAATTAAACCGGGTAAGACGGTGTTGGTTGAACCGACTTCTGGTAATACGGGTATTGCTTTGGCAATGATAGCCGCAGCTAGGGGTTATCGGTTGATATTAACAATGCCAGAGACGATGAGCATTGAACGGCAGTTGATTTTAAAAGCGTATGGTGCAGAAGTTGAGTTGACTCCGGGTATTAAAGGTATGCAAGGTGCTATTTCTCGTGCCAAAGAAATTGTCAGCACACATAAGAATGCTTACATGCTTCAACAGTTTGATAACCCGGCAAACTGCCAAACCCATTGTGAAACCACGGCAGAAGAAATTTGGAGTGATACCGATGGTCAAGTTGATATCGTTGTAGCAGGTGTCGGGACGGGAGGTACAATTACTGGGGTGGCACAAGTTATCAAACCACGCAAACCGGAGTTTAAAGTGGTAGCTGTCGAACCTGCTAATAGTTCTGTACTTAGTGGAGGAAAACCAGGTTCCCATAAAATCCAGGGTATCGGCGCCGGCTTTATTCCACCCGTATTGAAACTAGAATTAATCGATGAGGTAATTCAAGTTGATGATGAGTACGCCATTACTTATGGTCGGCGCCTAGCATCAGAAGAAGGTATTTTATCAGGTATATCAACAGGAGCAGCATTGTATGCCGCTATTGAAATTGGTAAACGACCCGAAAACGCTGGACGCTTAATCGTTGTAATTCAACCAAGTTTCGGTGAGCGCTATCTAAGTACACCTTTATTCAAAGATTTGGGGTTGCAAGATTTAATCAATATAAATTAATCCAGATAATGCAGTTGTCAAATTAGAACCATGCAGTGATAGAATATTTTTACATCCAATCTACTTTTATCCGAGCGGGATTATGTTGTATTAGTATTAAAGTATTAATTTAATATAATTTTGTAGCAAACGTGACAATTTGACAACCCCTTATCCAGGCAAATCTAGCACAATCTGTTTAAAAAGAGTACTGACATGGCGACCTTGAAGCTTAATAACGGCGAAATTATAACCGAATCGAGCCAAATCAAAGACATATTAGCTCCGTTTTTGATTCAACTTGACCATTACAATTTAGAAGAATCAAGCTTTTGTTCGAGTTTGCTTGCACAAGATGTTCTTAGCTATTTAGAAAAAGACCACATCTCACAACTGCACCAATGCGAATTTGATTTTATTAAGCTGCAAGGTGATTACTTCTGTTATGACTTGTTTGTGCTGCATCCTGGTTCGCCAAATTTATATACACAAACCAAAACGTACAGTCGCTATCACACTCATGAAGATGCAGAAGCGCTGTATATTTTGTCTGGTGAAGCTATTTTCGGTTTTGTTTTACCGGATGGTAATCAAGTACAGTTGTTGCTACAAGCACATGATTTTATTCATATACCCCCTCGATGCGAGCATTGGTTTAGTCCTGCTGCGTCTTTAAATATAAAAGCTATTCGATATTTTTCCGGTGCGCGCGGTTGGATGCCAGAATATACTAATACTGAAGTTGGTGCGTGACGCTACAAGTCTTATCATTATGTTGGAATTTGTCGTTGCGTCACGCACCCTACGATGTTTGTTGATAGGCAAGATAAATGCCTTCTAAAAAAGTGTCTGGAGTAGTTCCATCAGGTAAGTTATTTAATTCAATAATTGACTGTACTTGTTGAGTAAGTTCATTAGCAAGTGTTGCTTGTGCTTTTTTTGACATAATATGGCGCCGCACTAAATATTCGCGGATAACTGCAAAATCATCAGGAAGCATTGGTGATAAATCAGCAGTTTCTAAGATTTTACTGCAAGCTAAATTAGAAGATTCGGAGAGTGTTAAGTTTTGTTTTTCAGAGATAGCGATAGTTTGAGTTTGAATTACTATTGTACCTGCCACAAAATCACCTAAACGCTTCTCTTTACGATTAAACATAATTAGTAAGGCGCCGATAAAAGAAATTTCATCAAAAGGTCGCAGCAACGCGCGTAAAGTAGTTTGCTGAAGTCCAACAGGTCTACCATCATCACGAACAACGCGAATTTTTGCAACACGTTTTCCTGGTGTTTGTCCTTGCCAGAAAGTTTCAAAAAATACAAAGTACCCGGCATAAACTGCAAATAAAATCAAGGCTACAATAGCAACCATCCAGTTATCAAATTTATCACCAAATATTTGTTTAGCAAAAGTTTGTATTTGATAAGAAATTGTTAGCCAAGCAGTCAAAACCAGCGCTATTATTAAAGCTAAAACATGATAATCAATTAATAGAGCAAAAGTTCTATTACCAATTCCAGCTAAGGTAAATTCAAGCTCAACACTTTCAGGTGTAACAAATTTAACGCGATTAAGAATATGCATAATTTCCTTATATATTACGGTCGCGTAACTTCAAACCGAACCCTTCACGACGACTTAGTAAATCACAGTAAAGTACAGCTTTTATCGTTTGCCAAAAGGGTACTACGATTGCTACACTAATTAAAGTTAAAACTACATTTACTATTATTGCTAACAATCTATAGTTCGTATTGACTTCCACTAAAGGTTGTAAAGAAATTTGAATAATAATATTTAACACACTTAAAGGTACTTGAAGGGGAAGGGTTATTATATAAGTGACAATTACAATTGCAACAATTCGCCACATATTACCACTTGTTAAATTCCAGCTTCGTCCAATTGTAGATGCTCCATCAGTAGAACTTTCAATCGCTAAAGGTATTTCGACGACGATAAAACGTGCTTGTGACAAAATAAAGGCGGTGAAAATAACCACCATATAAACAAGTAACAATGCAAATGATATTAAAGTTACTACAGGATTAAAAACATCATTTGCGGCGCCTCCAGGTGCATATATGCCTATAATAATCCCGGCTATTACTGTCAATATTAATAATAATATGATGACTCCAATTGTGATACCAATACCAAGTAAAAACATTAATAAACCCATTACCAGAAATTGCCATAACCGCGCTCGTACAATACGACCTGCTTCTCTGGGAGTTTCTGGTTGTTCAACTAACTCGCTATATGCCAACCGAGATATTAATGCTAAAGTGGCGCCGCATCTAGCCCAACCATAAACGGGTACAAGTATCCAAGCATAAGCAATGAATCCTAGTTTTAAATAAGACTTGAGATGCGAACCATATAACCTAAGTCCAGCAGTAACTACGTTACCAATGCTCAAAGGTTGAATGGGGGGTGAAGAACCTTGGTTAAAAGACATAGTACTACTACAATAATTTAATTACTGCTTTGAGGGTATCTTAAGCTAAGGTATCCTAAGTATGAGTATAAATTAATGAATATTCAACGTTGGATAGCGCGACGCGAGCCGAACTGGCAGCGTCTGGACGCTTTATTGAAAAAAATAGAAAAATCTGGATTGAAATCGCTACCTTCAAATGAAATTCGCGAAGTGGCTTTTCTTTACCGTACTGTTGCTGCTGACTTAGCGCGCGCTCGTACTCAGCAAGTTAGTAATACGCTTATACAAAGCTTACAATCAATGACAACGCGCGCTTATAACCAAGTTTATCAAGGTTCGCGTCGGCAAGAATGGCAGGGTCTAAAGGATTTTTTCCTATGGGGATTTCCTACAGTAGTGCAGCAAAGCATAGTATATATAGCTTTAGCGACAGCTTTATTTATATTGGGGTGCTTAATAGCTTGGTGGTATGCTTGGCAAGACCCAAGTTTTATGTCGCTAATTGTACCTGAACATTTGATTAAAACAGTTAGAGATGAGCGCAAACTTTGGATGGGTTCGATACTAGGCGTAGAACCACTAGCATCGAGCGGTATCATGATTAATAATATTATGGTGTCGTTTAAAGCTGTTGCGGGTGGAATTACTGCTGGCGCCTACACTTTTTACATTATGCTATTCAACGGTTTATTAATAGGCGCCGTTGCAACGCTTGTTGGACAAAATAATCTTGCATATCCATTTTGGGCATTTGTCTTTCCCCACGGGTCATTAGAATTACCAGCTATCTTCTTCGCAGGAGGTGCAGGATTTTTAATCGCGCGGGCAATTTTGTTTCCAGGGAAATATAGGCGCCTGGATGCTCTCAAGTATTATGGCACTCTAGCTTCGCAATTAGTGTTTGGAATTATACCGATGCTGGTTATTGCTGGGATTATTGAGGGTTTCTTTTCTCCTAACCCAAGTGTGCCAGAACCATTAAAATATTTAGTTGGGACGGGATTATTTATGACGCTGGTAGTGTATTGTAGTCGGCAACGGATAGAACGGATGTAACGGATGGTTTATTATGTTTTGCTGGAAGAATAATAATATTCGTTTGGTTATAGTTAATTTGTTTGCTGTGGTTTTAATAAGCAGCACACTAATGGGTTGTACAACGGGCAGTAATGTGCCTCCAACTCAAGCTGAAAAACCAGTAGAATCTTCACCTAATCAAAGTGACAGTCAAGATAATAGTCAGGATAAAAAATTACCAGAAGCTGTAGCAAGTGCCGTTTTGAAAGATGCTTCCAAACGTACAGGCAAATCTGCCAGTGAGTTAAAAATTACTACGTCGGAAGCACGCACATGGAATGATGGTTGTTTAGGTTTGGCAGAACCGGGAGTTCTTTGTACTCAAGCACTAGTACCAGGTTGGCAAGTAAAAGTCACAGCTAACTCTAAAGTACTAGTTTACCATACCAATAAGTCAGGTAGCGTAGTTCGACTGAACACAGCAGCCTAGTGGTCTGTGTCAGAAGTTTTGGTAAGTTCGTAGTTGGGCTTTAGCCCTCTAAATTCATGTTTTTGATGCGAAGATAGCGCTACTACGTACCTATTAAAATTAATGACATAAACCACTAGTATTCCATGTCATTAATTTTAGGGGGCTGTGGCATCACCTCGTGGCGCCTGTGCAGTAATGTATTTTTTTACCACAGAGACACAGAGTACACAGAGGAGAGAGGAAATGCAATATTTCCACAAATTATTTAACCAATCTGAGTTTTATGAAGTACAGTGCTGATGATATTATTGTAAATAAAAGGGCTGAATCTAAGCAAGCATCAGATGGAAAGTGGCATAGAGTTTGGGATATTGTTTTAAAACAAGCAGTCAGTGAAATAAATAATTTAGATTTAATCCCACCAGGCTCTTAGATAATTTGGCTCAATGCTCAATTCATCGGGCGCCCCAACAAATTCGCCAAAGTCAGTCAATAATTGGTTTGAGTAATCACCATTGAAAATAATACCATCAATACTGACGCGGTAATCATGGCGTTGGGGCATAATTGCATACCCTTCAAAAGTAAATACATATCCTTTTGCTGCTTGGGTTTCAGTAAATGTGAAAAATTCACCAATACTTGGCGCCTCGTTATGCTTTAGAGTTATATCAACAAAATTGTGTTTAATTAAATTATGCAATTGGTCAAGAGTTAAGTCTTCAAAAAACTTGGCACCACCACATTCTTCTTCCCAGTCTATTTGTTGACCAAAAATAATACTATCTCTTGTTTGATAGTTAGGATTACATGTAAATATATCTGTAGGTATATATTGTTCAAGCGTATGAGACAGTTTTAATAAAGTTCTTTCGGCACGAATACATTCTGGGTTGGCGCCTTTATTCATAAAATAAAGCTGCATTGCCTCGTTTCTGCTTAAGCGAGAATTAGCTAGACAATCTTCAAGGTTAGGGCAATTATTTGTAACCCCTGTCATCATCTTACAATCTATTAGTGCAGGACAATATGTTCCGTGAATTTCCATAGGGATATTATAAACTTACTGGTGGCTACTTTAAAACCGATTTTACTAACTTATTATGCCCAAACTTTCTTCTAAAACTACAAAGGTATGGCAAGTTCCTTCTCTAGATAACTTAGAACTCTTCCGAGCAAAAGCAATACATCACAGTTATGCTCGTCATTCTCATCCTACTTATTCTATAGGCGTTATCGAATCTGGTATTGGTGGTAACTATTATCGAGGCGCCACACATGTTGCAGAACCTTATAGTATTATCTTTATGAATCCGGATGAAACGCATACAGGCTATTGCGTCGATAATCTTCCGCTAACATACCGAATGCTTTACCCCAGTACTGAAGTACTGCAAAATAGAATTAATGATTTAGGCACAAAAATTCCATATTTTCCAGAAACTGTTGTTCATGATAAAAACTTGGCTAGGAAAATACAGAATATTCATTGTATTTTAGAAACATCTCAAAATGCTTTGGAACTGGAAAGTTTATTTATAGAAGTCTTATCGTTAGCAATCGCGCGCCACGCTGATATTAAAGTTAATTTTACTCAAATAAAACTTGAACTTGCTGTTGTTGGATTAATCAAAGACTATTTGCACGATAACTATAACTCAAATGTTAGTTTAGAGCAGCTTGTTGAGTTAACTAACCTAAACCGCTTTTATCTAATTCGCTTGTTTCGTAATGCAGTAGGTCTTCCCCCTTATGCTTACCTAACTCAAATTCGTGTCGAACGAGCCAAGCAGCTACTTCGTGAAGGAAAATCTATTGCTGACGTGGCTTTTACAGTTGGGATGTCAGACCAAAGCCATTTATCTCGACACTTTAAACGAATTGTTGGTATCTCACCAGGACTTTACCGTAGTATGTCAATATCATTCAAGACGAATGCTGAATAAGTTAAACATACTGTAGAGGTTTGATATTTACCTCTGTGTACTAAAACTCATTCTTTAAGAGTATGTCTGAAATAAAACATCCTATTGAGCAAAAAAACTATCATCTAGCCCAAGTTAATATTTCTCGAATGCTTGCTCCATTAACTGACCCGATAATGGCGGAGTTTGTAGCTAACCTCGAAGCTATCAACTCTGAAGCTGATACAAGTCCAGGGTTTGTATGGCGCCTGCAAAACGAAAATGGCAACGCAACCGATATTCGTCTTTCGGATGATGAATTAATATTGGTTAATTTATCGGTATGGGAATCTCTAGAAGCACTATCAAAGTACGTTTACCGTAGTCAACATGGTGAAATTATGCGAAAACGGCGCAGTTGGTTTGAGCATTCAAATCAGCCACTTTTCGCTTTGTGGTGGATAGAAGCTGGACAAATTCCTACTGTAGAAGAAGCCAAACAACGCTTAGAGTATCTACGTAAACATGGTTCAACAAGCTATGCATTTTCATTTGCAAAACCTTTTCCAAGACCAGATATAATATAAAAATTTACTAATTAGTTAACGCCACATCCCTGTCATTGAATATGAATCATTAATTTGGATGGAGCAGTATTTTTTAAAACCGTGTCGTTCGTAAAATGAGATATTACGAGAACTTGAAGATACTAAGTAGCAACCTACTTTGTTGGTATCAGCATAGTTCAAAACTGGTTTTAATAAACTGCCTCCTATACCTTTGCCTCTTGCTTCTTTCTGAAGTCCTATGAAAAAAACTTCGCAGTGAGGGTTAGTTGGTTCTGCGGCGCCAATTTTTTGGATTAGATGCTCAAAGCGTCTTGCTGCTTCTAATCCAGCAAAGTGTGAAATAATCACGCTAACTTCATTAAGCATTGCTTCAAAGGTACTATCAAAAATTGTTACCGAGGCAGGATACCAAATACATGCTCCTTGTTCTGCTTCTGCCACAACAATTTGACCTCGTTTTATTCCGTCTGCTACAAAAGGCTCATAGAAGGCAGTTAAAGCTTCGATTGAAAGATGTTCACTAAATACATATTCAAAGCTTGGGTCATCTGCTTTCCGAACGTGCGAGAATATTTGCTATGCGTTGCTTTTGAGACTGCTCGGTTATATTGTCTACAGTTCGTGAGTGTGTCATAGATTCTGCGTATAACTTGGGTTTCAGTTTATTAATCAAAGATTTTTTCAATAGCTGCTCAAAGTTGCTTGAAGCAACCAACACAATTAAAATTTAGAAAGATTTGATTTTTCAAGCTACCTAAATCTTGCAGTGCTATCAAAATCTTGCTGCCAATTTTGAGTGTGGAGGTTAGATGTGCTTCGGACACCTGTATCAGATACCGTAAATGCTGACCCGTTATAACAAGGGCTAATTATTTCTAGTCAAAATGCTGGATGGGAGAATATTACCCTCCAAGAATTTCGACTGCCACCTACTGAAGGTTCTTTCGAGTCTTCTTGTTTGCACGAAATTACCTTGTGTCTGGCGCCGCGTCCCCATCGTATAATGCAAGTCATAGGGGAACGTCGTTACCTTGGTGTTTAGAGCAAAGGTGATATTTGTATTACACCTGCTGGTGTTCCTGCTTCGTATAAAGCGGAAGGTAATGATTCTTTTATACTAATAAAACTGGCACCTCAATTTTTGCAAAAAGTCGCCCAAGAAACTGCTGATATTGAATCTAATGCGCTTTCGTTAGTACCTGAATTCCGCGTTCGTAACTCTAGTATTGAACAAATAGCAATGATGTTGCTAGCTGAACTTAAAAATGGAGGAGGTCAAGCAGGTAAGTTATATGTAGACTCGTTAGCTAATGCTTTGACTGTACATTTGCTGAGAGATTATTCAACAACGGCGCCTCGTATTACCTTGTACGAAGGAGGATTAAACGAACGACATTTGTTATTAGTTACGGAGTATATAAACGAACATTTAGCAGAAGATATTAAATTATCTGACTTAGCCGAGTTAGTAGGTATAAGTCAATTTCACTTTAGTCGGCTTTTTAAGCAATCAATGGGAGTTTCTACTCACCAATATGTAATTGGGCAAAGAGTAGAGCGAGCAAAATCTTTATTGAAAAAAGCAGATTTATCAATTACAGAAATAGCTTATCTTTGTGGTTTTAACAGTCATAGTCACTTGGGTAAATATTTTAGACAAATAATAGGTATAACACCAAAAATGTATCGCGCTTCGGTAAAGACATGATACTGCTTCTTAAATTTTAATCGATTTTGATATAATATATTATTTTTACCACAGAGACTTCTAGGGCACAGAGGAAGAGAAATGAACCAAAAAGGCACAAAGAACACAAAGAAAGAATTTTTCAGATGTAACCTCCCAAAATTAACTAGATATACAAACTTTAATTAATCAATTATACGATGAAGGTAATTATGATTTGGTGATTGACTATACTCAAGAACCTGTACCTTCACTTTCATTACAGAATGCAGGCTGTGTTGATGAAGTTTTGAAAGCGAATGGGTTGAGGTAAATCGGCGCCAATGCCTATTTAACAACAGAATTATATAAATTTTAGCAATTTGGAGGCTTTTAGATGGTGCGTGAAAGCATGTTAATTTTTCGTTTTGATTCTTGTTTGTAATAGCGCAGATCGCACCCTACGCCTATATTGCTGCAACCATTTCTGCTGTTGACTTCTACGGAGTAACTTCTAAAGAGACATCAAGCATCGCATGGTGAGCAGAAAATGCTTGACCAAGAAGTATCTTGCTTAAAACTTTTTCCGTATGATTACGCATCAGTTCACCATATAATTGCATACGCTGCCCGTGAAAAGATGGCATTAGTAGGCGCCGTTCTCTTCGATGACGTTCACCATCAATTACTACAAGCCCATTTTCGCCTAATAACATATGTTGGGTTCCGTTCCAGAAGACGCCACTTGCTTTATGCTGGGAAACCCGTAAGGGCGCAGTGGCTCCCCAACATACATAAAATGTTATGGACTTTTTGGTTCAAAATGTGTATTCTAATGGAAGGAGGTGATAAATGTGGGGCGCCCAAAGGAATTTGACCGCGAAGAAGTGTTGCAGAAAGCTCTCTACACGTTTTGGGAAAAGGGTTATGATGCAACTACGCTCCCAGATTTATTGGAAAGCATGGACATTAATCGTTCGAGCTTTTACAATTCTTTTGGAGATAAGCAGACGCTTTTTCGTGAGGTGATGAGTCTGTATTATCAGCAAACAGGAATGATAAGACTCGCGATATTGCAAAAAGCTAAGTCGGCAAAACAAGGTTTATGGGATTACTTCAATCACAATATTGATGTGGCAGTTGCTGCATATAATCCTGGTGGCTGTTTATTGACTAATACTGCAACTACTCTCAAAACGATTGATGAACAAATTTCATTATTAATTGTTCAAGGTATAGACCGTTTAGAGCAAACAGTTTTTAATCTCCTTGAGAAAAGTCAACTCGCAGGTGAACTTGCCCCTAATAAAGATATCAAAGCTATCGCGCGACTTGTGATAGCTGTGTCCTACGGGTTAAATATTGCCGCGCGCGTTCATTCTGACCGAGAGATACTACTTGATATGGTGAAAGCTGCCATGTCAACCCTCGACTAAATTTTTTCACTTGTTTTGAACCAAAAAGTACAAAATACTTGGACTATGAATAAGATTGTTTTTATTTCCGGCGCCACTAAAGGAATTGGGTATGAAGTTGCACAACAACTAGCATCACATGACTTCACTGTTTTGATTGGTGCGCGGAACATACAACAGGGTGAGGTAGCGGTGGAAAAACTGCGGTTGCATGGCGCCGATGCTCATTTTATTCCAATAGATGTCAACGACGAGTTATCAGTTAAATCTGCTGCTGAAGTAATTACTAAACAGTTTGGAAAAGTTGATGTGCTTATAAATAATGCTGGAGTCAACTATGAGTTTCAATTGGGGACTCGTCCATCAATGCTGAGTGTAGATATGCTCAAGGATACGTTTGGAGCAAACTTTTTTGGAGCGTTTGCAATCATTCATCATTTTCTACCGTTGCTTAAGCAAGCTGGCGCCGCGCGTATTATAAACGTTTCATCAACACTTGGCTCATTGACTAGTTTGAGTGACCCGGAGAATTTTTTCTATGGAGTTAATAGTCTTGCTTACAACTCTTCCAAAACAGCACTAAATGCTCTAACGGTTTCTCTAGCAAAAGATTTAGCTGATGATAATATTACCGTTAACTCAATTTGTCCGGGTTGGGTCAAAACGGATATGGGAACGGATGCGGCGCCGCGAACTGTCGAACAAGGAGCAGCTATTATAGTCAAGATGGCTACTATGGGCAATTCTCCAACAGGTAAATTTGTTGATGAAAATGGAGAAATCCCCTGGTAAGTTGTGGAACAGGCATCCCTGCCTGTGATTTTTATTACTACAGAGACACAGAGGGCACAGAGTAAGAAAAATCAACCACAAAGGCACAAAGGGCACAAAGAAAGAGATTCTGGAGAACTGGTACCAACTTTATTTCCTTCTCTGTGTTCTCTGCGACTCTGTGGTAAATAACTCTTAATACTCAAACATCTCCAATGAAATTACACCTTCAGCCACCTTGGTAACACTACCTGTCATAGTCACCATAAAATCATCAGTAATTTGTATAAAAATTTGCCCACCCCGCATATGAACAGTTATTGAAGAATCACACAAACCTAACTTATAAGCAACCGCTGCTGCCGCACTGCTACTACTTCCAGATGCTAAAGTATATCCCGCTCCTCTTTCCCAAATTTCAATTTGGATATTTTCACGGTCAATAACCTTCATAAATTGAACATTAGTTCGATTCGGAAAATTTGGGTGAACTTCTAATACAGAACCGTATTTCATTGCAATATCCGGCGCCACTTCAGGTAATGGTATAACACAATGAGGATTACCAATAGTAGCAGCACAGAAAGTAAAGGTGTGGTCTAAAACTGTAATGCTTTCTTGAATAACTTCTCTGGGTTCTCCTGTTACAGGAATTTTCTCGCTGTCAAAACTAACATGTCCCATCTCAACTTGAACACTTTTACCAGAGTCAGTAACGCGCGCTTTAACTTTTCCTCCAAGTGTATCAATACTAAATTCTTCTTTTACAAGCTGTTTATCCCACAAATAGCGAGAGAATATTCTCAAACCATTACCGCTTTTTTCTGCTTCACTGCCATCGGGGTTAAAAATGCGTAGTGCGAAGTCTGAATTTTGAGATGGTAAGGAACCAAGTAAAATTCCATCGGAACCAACACCGAAGTTACGGTGGCAAATTCGCTCAATGTTTTGTTTGGTTAATTCAATCTCCAAATCTTCAGGAGCAATAACTAAATAATCGTTTCCTAGTGCGTGATATTTAGAATATTTCACTTGATTACAACTGTACTATAATGCTTGTAATATCTATTGATAAATATACTCTAATCAGGAGTTACTTATGACTGATGTAATTCCCTATGTTTCAAGACTATTCATCTATCCAATCAAATCTTTGGATAGGGTTGAGGTTAAAAGTACAAAAGTTCTTAAAAGTGGCGCCTTAAAGCGAGATAGAGAATTTGCCGTTTTCGATAAATCAGGTCGCTTTGTCAATGGTAAGCGTGATGAGCGAATTCACACCATGCGCTCTGAATTTGACCTTGAGACTAACATTGTTTCGTTGCGGGTACAAGGTACAGAGCAAACGAACGTATATCATATTGAGAAAGAGCATGAAGCACTTGAATCTTGGCTAAGTGAATTTTTCGGTTTTCCTGTAGAAGTAAAGCAAAACCTCGATACAGGATTTCCAGATGATACTGTGTCTCCTGGTCCAACCATAATTAGCACGGCAACAGTAGAAACTATTGCCTCATGGTATCCCGAACTGGACGTTGAAGAAGTTCGCTTACGTTTCCGCTCCAATATTGAAATTTCTGGTGTTCCTGCTTTTTGGGAAGATAGGCTTTTTACAGAAGCAGACGAGACAGTTAATTTTCAGATTGGGAATGTACAGTTTATGGGCATCAACCCTTGTCAACGTTGCGTGGTAGTTACTCGTGATCCCCAAACAGGAGAAGCTTATCCAAACTTTCAAAAAACTTTTGTGGCACAACGACGAACAACTTTACCCGAATGGGCAGAAAAACCGCGATTTAACCACTTCTTCCGATTAGCAATCAACACGCGACTACCTGCTACCGAACAAGCAAAAACAATTCGCATTGGTGATAAACTTAAAATTTACTAATCTGAAGCAATAGCCTGATTTTTAGTCAAAATCGGTCATTTTTGCCAATACCCAATTCCTTAAGTTTATTCTTCACATCTTCCCACTCTGTACCGCAATAATAATATTTCTTGTCAAGAATATTAGCAATATAGTAACCCTGCTTACCGTTATAAAGATACCGTAATTCAGCAGCTATCTTTTCCATTGATGTATCAAACAGGGAAAATAAATCCTCCATATCAAGGTCAGGAGCATTAAATAAATTGACAAATGGCTTACCTTCTCTAAAAGCCCATACTTTATTGCGGCGTTCAATAATTTGGTAGTAAACAGGACGAATAATTGTATCATTATCTAACATACTAGCTATATTATAAATTTTTACAAATCTCCACTATTATCTCTCGCAACCATTCATGAGCAGGTTCGCGCTGTTTGCGTTCGTGCCACATCATTTGCAAAAGTGCAGGCGCCACTTCAATTGGTAATTCTGCCACATGTAATTGTTCTTTTAAAGGGCTACGTTGTAAAGTTCTCAAGGGTATAGCGGAAATTAAATCGGAATTTGCGATTAGTTCTGGCACTAAATTAAATTGATTGACGGTTATTACAATTCGCCGTTGTAAGCCTTTTTCGCGGAGTTGTTCGTCGATAAATCCTGTAGCTTCTCCTGTTAAGCTTACCAATAAATGATTTGCGTTGACATACTGTTTGAGTGTCAGCTTTTTAGATGCTAGGGGATGTCCTTGACGCATTATACAAATGTATCTATCACTCGTTAAATCTTGTACTCGTAACCGCGCGCTCGGACGAAAGAACCTTCCTAATGCTATATCTATGGACGACTGTTCAAGTAAGTTTATGGCATTGATATTTGTATTTGGAACAGTTCGTAGATTTATATTAGGCGCCGTTTTTTCTAAAATAGGCAGTAATTTTGGTAACAATAGTGCTGCTGTATAGTCTGCCATTGAAAGTGTAAATGTATGTGTAGCTTTCTCTAGGTCAAATACGGTAGGTGAAAGCACTTGACGAATTTGTAATAAACTTTCTCTAATTGGTGCCCAAAGTTCTAGTGCTTTGGGTGTGGGACTAACACCGCTTGGGACTTTTATAAATAACTCATCGTTAGTAATACGACGCAACCGACGTAGTGCGTGACTTACCGCAGGTTGGGTCATATTTAACCGTTCTGCCGCGCGACTAACGTTAAGCTCTGTCATCACCGCTTCAAAGATACTCAGCAAGTTAAGGTCAATTTGCTCGTAATGCACCGTATTCATAACGTATATACATATTATGAATTAGACATTACAACAAGCTTGTTTTATCTTCAAGATATACCTCAACTAAACATCTCTCTCTAACTTTTTACCTCTGTTAGCTCTGTGTCGGGCGTGGTAGTACAAAATATTTTTTTACCACAGAGACGCAGAGTACACAGAGGAGAGTTAGGTTTCAACAAGGAATAACAAACTATGGATACAACTACAATTAAAACAATGCAAGCTGCTTGGTACGAAGAACTTGGTTCAGCACAAGATGTCATCCGTTACGGACAAATCGAAATTCCTACTGTTGGCGCCAATGAAGTATTAGTTCGAGTTCATGCGAGTGGTGTTAATCCTTCTGACACTAAACGTCGAGGTGGATGGGGTGGAGGGAAAATGGAATATTCGCGCGTGATTCCCCACAACGATGGTGCGGGTATTATTGAACAAGTTGGTGAAGGGGTATCTCCAAACCGTATTGGTGAAAGAGTTTGGATATATGAAGCACAACAGGGTCGTCCTTATGGTACTGCTGCTGAATATGTTGTAGTTCCAAGCAATCAAGCAATTTTATTACCTGCTAATACTAGTTTTGCAGAAGGCGCCTGTTTAGGTGTACCTGCGATGACTGCTCACCGGACTGTGTTTGCAGATGGTGATGTTGAAGGTCAAATTATCTTGGTAACAGGTGGTGCAGGTGCAGTAGGTAATTATGCTGTACAGTGGGCAAAGTGGGGAGGCGCTACAGTAATCACAACAATTAGCCGTCCCGAACAAGCTGAAATTGCGAAGAAAGCTGGTGCCGACTATATCATTAACTACAAAACAGAAGATGTTGTACAACGCATTCAAGAAATTACAGGACAAGAACGAGGAATAAATCGGATTGTAGACGTGTCTTTTAATACAAATGTAGACTTAGCTGATGCTGTGGTTTGTAATAATGGCGCCATTGCATTTTACGCAGGCAATGCTTCCGACCGTGCCTCAATTCCTCTAATTTCTTTTATGCTGCGTAACATTACAATTCACGCAATTTTAGTTTACACAATGCCTGAAGTCGCGAAGCAAACTGCAGCTAGAGATATCAATACTGCACTTTCTGGTGGCGCCTTAAAACATAATATTGCTAAAACCTTTACGCTCTCACAAGTAGCAGAAGCACATGAAGCACAAGATAGCGGCAAGATGATTGGTAAAGCAATTATTGAAATTAATTAAGCATTTTGTGGAGCGGGCATCCTTGCCCGCCCCCGTTATGAAACAGGCAGGGATGCCTGTTCCACAAGAAAACTAACCTTATAGAAAAAAGAGAAATAATGATACAGACAAACCGTACAATCTTAGTTATCGGTGCCACTGGTGCTATGGGGCGCCCTATTATTAGACAACTCCTTGCTGATGAAAAAAATCAATGGCATATCCGTGCGTTAACTCGCAATTCTCAAAGTCTACAAGCAAAAGCGCTATTAGAAATAGGTCAAGGAAGAGTCGAGTTATTTCAAGGAGATGTAAATGATGTTACCAGTGTTTCAACAGCTATGCAGGGTATGTATGGAGTATTTTGCAATACAGACTTTTGGTCAAGCTGTAGCGTTGCAGTAGAACGTGAACAGGGGATACGAATGTTAGAAGCGGCACAAGCAGCTAATATTCAGCACTTTATCTACTCATCGCTAGAATCCTGCGCTTACATTTCTGAAGGAAAAATTCCCGTTGCTCACTTTGACTCAAAGGCAGCAGTTGAACATGAAATTGACTGGCGCCGTTCCCATGAGTTCATGCAGCAGATACAACAAGGCTGGTATTCTAAACATGTTACGGTGTTGAGAACTCTCGCGTACTTAGAAAATATGACAGCATTTTTCCTACCTCGGACAGGTTTACTCAGTGACGGAAGAGAGGGGTTAATTTTCTCAATGCCAATGGCAGACAAACCATATCCTTTTGTAGCATTAGATGATATTGCTTGGTTTACAGCTTATATATTTGCGAATTTGGAAGAGTGGGGAGGACGTAGCTTGGCAATAGGTAGTGAATCTTTATCCATTGCTCAGTTGGCAGCAACCTTTGAGCAAGTTACAGGTATCCCTGCAGAATATCAACCAATGAGTGATGCAGAATATCTGGCATTGGGATTTCCCAACGTTCATGATGCTCTTAATCAATTACGCTATCACCGCGAGTATGGTCCTTACCGTGACCATGAACAACTACGAAAAATCCATCCTAACTTAATGACGTTTGAAGCCTGGTTAAAACAAACTGGCTGGAGAGGTGAAGCGCGCGAGGTACAAAAAGGGGTTGCGACTGGTGGAAAATAATTATCTGAGTTTTGATTGTGCTGAGTTATCTACTACGGAGAATTATCGCTTATTGACACACTTTGTGGCGCCTCGTCCAATTGCTTTTGTTTCTACTGTTTCTCCCGCAGGAGTTCCAAAGAAAGGCGCCGTATAGTTTCTTTATGGCAGGTGGTAGCAATCATGTTTGAACTACCTCGACCAGACAAGAGACGCAACTAATCGCATCTCGATATTTACTTAGCTTCTGTATGTACTATTTCATATAGTGACATTTGGAACTCGTTATTCGCTAGCGCGCGCATTTGTTTTAACGGTTCAGCCATTGGAGGGTTGGCGTTCATTTTTGCGTATTCTTCTTGAGAAGTCCATAAGCCGTAGTTTATCGCACGGGCGCCATCTAGTGAACGATGGAAGTGTGTAGTTGGCATTGCTGGTAAACCTGATATTTGACGAATTGCTTCTGCGGTCGCTTCTAAAAACTTTGGTTGGTCAGCAGGATTTTTGAGTTTGAAGATACCAAAGTTGATAAGTTGACCTTTTCCAGCGTTGATTTGCATTTTACTATCGGCAGGTTCACTCATAAATATTTCGTAGAGGTGAGAATCCGGCGCCAAAAAGCCTGTGATTTGTGTAGCTAGAGCAATTTCTTTGTTACTTATATATGTGTCATAGTCAGCTTGAGTTTGCCATTGTACATAGTTAACGACGCGCAAACCATCGAAACTGCGGTGAATTGCACTAGCTATATATCCAGGTTGCTGTTTGAAAATGTTTTGAGTGTAAGTTATCAAGCTATCTACTAGCATCCATTGCTGGTCTGGCTGGGTAACAAAAATATCCAACTCCGCCAAAACTGGATTTTCCTTGAATACTGTAAGCATACAGGCGCCCTAATATCGTTTTATTCAGAAAGTTTTGATATAAAACCTAACTATACAGAGTTTGTTTACCGTCGTATAGCTGTTTTTTGCGTTTTTATAAGAATCTTGCTATTTTTGAAAGAACTGCTTTGGTGTCATGCCAGTGAAACGCTTGAAGTGTCTGCCAAATTGACTTTGACTTGCAAAACCTACTTGTACAGCTATATCTGTAATATTGAGTTGCTTGAGCATCATTAACTGCTTCGCTCGTTCGATACGACATTTTATTAAGTATTGGTAGGGAGAGAAACCTGTGGACTGTTTAAATAATCGAACGAAATAATACTGGCTAATTCCAACATACTCAGCAATATCTTCTAAAGATATATCTTCAGATAGATGAGATTGCATATAGTCTATAGTTCTTTGCAATTGATGATTAGGCAAACCACCGGAGTAATTAGGAATCTCCTGTTTCTTAGATGAGTATCGATGTAATATGTGAACAGCCAATGCATTCATCATTGACTCAGCGTAAAGGCGATTGCATAATCCATCTGTTTCTAGCTCTGATTTAAGTGCTAAACCTATATTTTGAATTAAGGGGTCGTGAAGTTTAAGCTGCGGTGTAATTTGGCACTCTGAATCTGTAAACTGATGTATTACTGAACTGAAAAACTTTGATTCAAGACGAAGTAGCAAAAATTCCGCACCAGTATCCCAGGATAATTTGCGACGCAGATTAGGAGGCGAAATCATTATATCCCCTTCTACTAAATAATCACTGCTACGGCGCCCGTCTATTTTTCGTTGTAATGTTATTGGCTGTCCAAGATGAATACTTAGTAAATAGCTTGGAAGACAACACTCAGAGGCGCCATTCGCTGGTTGATAATGATGTTCTACTCTAAGAATATCTGAAACAATATCCTGACTATGCAAAATAGGCGAGCGTGGCACCGTCTGCGAAGTAATGTTTTTGTTTTTATCGTTTTGATTTAAATTTTGGCTCATGCACTTTTAGCTTAACTGCTTATGCTTAACTTTACCAAAAAGATTGTAGGTCGGGTTTCATGTCATGAAGCCAACCTACGATCTTTATTCAATTAAATGATAAGAGAGTGTCTTAACATACTAAAAGTGCATATAGATTTGGGGTATTGAAATTTTCTCTTGAATGCACAAATTTTTAACTTTCAATTTTCCCGGTATAGGGACATGAATGTTCATATGCGTTCACGCAGTGTTCCGCAGGAAAGCTTTCTTTGAACGTTAGCGAGAGGGCGCCGTATCTTTGGCTGTCGTTAAATCATCAAAAAGACTTTTATTTTCTGATTCTCGTTTTTTGACAGGAGAATTAGCTTGTCTTACAGCCTCTTGGGGTGTCAAAATAACAGTAGCTTCGTCGGGTTTTGATACTTTAACAGGCTTGTCAGATTTTAATATTTGAGTTTTAGTATTATCTTTGTTAAGAGCATCTACATCTATTGATGAATTAGCAGTTACAGCAGGATATAACAAGTACATCATGCTACTTACAACCAGCACCAAAAACATCGACATTAGCCGTTTTCCAAGTTCAATAATATCCTTCATGATTTTCTGTATGTGAAGTATTGTTACGTACAGAAAGTAGTTTATATTAAGCTCTTGCCAGAAAACTCATTCTTGAGGCAGTAGACAAGCACGAATATTAAAACGCGCTTCGAGTTGTACCAAAGGAGAGTGCTGGGTCTTTGTCATGTCCTGCCGCCTTCATCGCACGCTGGTAGCCCGCGCGCTCGCTGATTCGAGCAAGCCATGCTTTAATGTTTGGACGATTGTCAAGACCAACATTGTAAAACATTTTCATAGTGCCGAAGGGGAAGTGCATCATTATATCGGCAGCGGTAAACTCGGTTCCAGCGAAGTAGGTTGCTTTTTCCAGATGATCTTCAACTATCTGTATGCGACGTTCGAGCCGCTCGCTTAGGGATGAAAGCAGTGGAGAACTATTGCCTGGTGTAGCGGTCATCGTCGCAATCCAGTTGACACCAATTTGTGCCATCAAACTGCCGTTTGCGTAGTGAAACCAGTATAAATAGTCAGGAAACTGTGGCGAGTTCACAGGAATAGTCAGGTGCCCGTTCCCATAGCGGGCTAGTACGTACTCGATAATGGCGCCGGACTCAGCAATCACAATCTCGCCATCGCGCAGCACTGGCGCACTACCAAGAGGATGAACGGAGCGCAGTTCCGTCGGAGCGAGTTGTGTGACTGGGTCGCGTTCGTAAACACGCAGTTCATACGGCAATTCGAGTTCCTCAAGTAACCAGATTATTCGCTCGGATTGAGAGACTTTGAGATGATGAACAATGAGCATATGCCTTATGATGCCTTCCCGATGTCAGCCAATTTATTACTTATGATAGGCGCCAATCCCCTGTGTGACTATCTATTAAAGGTTGTAGAAATTACCTTCCCGTGCCTCTCTATCGATGTAGCTAGTGCTTCATGTCATTAAATTTGGACGGTTGGAAGAATAAACCACATAATCCGGAGGATTTCCCGCAGGGTAGACACAAAGGACACACTCGTAAGAATTATTAAGAAGTACACCTACCAAAACTTATGACATAGAGTACTAGTTTCAGAACTGTAGTAACATTTTTGGCTGTCATCTAGAAAAACTTGTACGGGGTAATACGTAAGAAGAGAATATAAAAAATCAGAAGTATTACTACAACGCAATTTCCTTTTATTTGAGCTTTGGGAAACGTTGTATTTAGATATTTAAGTATCTAAATACTCAATTTTTTATTGAGTTGCTTTTTGTTACTCATGATTCTGACCGTGAGCGTTTCGGCGCCGCTTGCTATACTTAAGATATATAAACTTGTTAGATGGTTAATTTAATCTGGACGCAATATCAGCAGCAACATCTTGAGCGGAGCAATATTCTGTATCAATTGGTTCACCAAAGTAATCATCTATGTAAGCATTTGAACATTCTATAATTCGTCGCGCAATCCACTCAGACCCCGCACCTTCAATTTGAGTTCCTCGTTGTTGGAGGCGTATTTTTATGGTGTTGAGGCTAGCCTTCAAACAAAATATCTTAAGTTCAGAATCAAAACTTTTAATTCCCGTAACAACCTCATCAAAATAGTCGCGGTGAGTAAATGTCATTGGAACTATAACTGTACCAGGAGTAATCCAACGGTATACACGGATGCCTGTAATTGTAGATTTTCTCCATAGTTTTATGTGCTGAAAGTCGTTTTCTCCTGTTCTTTTTAATTTAATCCATTTTGGAACGCGCATCAAAACTGACCCTACCCACTCAGGATTATATATTGCACTACCTTCCAGGTAAGCACGCAGGATTCTTGCTACTGTTGTTTTTCCAACTCCGAAAGAACCGTTAAGTAATACAATCATAAAAATTTTATATATGTTCAGCTTATAACTCTAGCTTCTTTTTATTAAGCGGCGCCTGCTCTGGATGGTGCCTATTAACCAACGTGAAAGCTTAATACATATCTTAATATTCTTCCTTTGTGCCCTTTGTGCCTTCGTGGTTCATCTCTCTTCTCTCTGTGTTCTCTGCGTCTCTGTGGTAAAAAAACATATATGTACTGCACAGCGAGATGCCTATGCTAAGTTTCCAACAATCGCATTGAAATAGGCTTTTAAATCGTCTAAGGAAATTTCCTTGGAGATAAATCCAATATAGTTGTCGGGTCTTAGCAATACCTTGAAAAGTCGATTTGTTCCAAAGATTTCTACTACGTGCGGATAAAGAAGTGTACGGCGCCGCAAACTATTCTATATGAGAAGTGATTAAATACTCCTAACTATTGGATGATAGCACAGGCATCCGGAAACCTGTGCTGATACAAGCAATTATTTTTTACCACGCCCGTCATAGAGGGCACAGAGAAGGAGTTAGAGGGAGGCTATATTATAGATGTGGTAATGTCTTGTCCAACAAAATATGTTGCACTTTTCGCTGCTTCCAAAATAGTTAGTAAACCGCTACCTGGATGCACGGCGCCACCAACAAAATATAATTTGCTAATGGTGTGCGAGCGAATATGGGGACGTAAAGGACCAAGTTGTGTCCAATTATGGGTAAGATTAAATACTGCGCCTAAGTGCGTGTGATAATCATCCTGCCATGTGTTGGCGGTGTAACAAGTCTCTATAACTATATGTTTTTCTACATTTTCATAACCTAGCAAAGGCATTCGTTGAATAACTAAATCACGGTAAGACTTTTGTTTGCTTGCCCAGTCAACATTGTAAGCTGTGTTAGGAATGGGAACAAGAACAAATAAAGTGCTGTGTCCTGCTGGTGCGTTACTTGGGTCTATAATTGTTGGGTTGCAAACGTAAAAAGGTGGGTTTTCTTCATCTAAAGCTGAATCATCAATCCAAGGACGACTGCGTTTACGAACGTTATCAGAAAGATAAATTTGGTGATGGGGTAAATGTTCGTAGCGGCGATTTACTCCTAAATACAGCATAAAAGTCGAGCAGGAGAACTGCATTTTTCCTAGTTTTGCATCTGTATACTTTCCGCGCGCTGATTTTGGTAATAAATTTTTCATTGCGTGGGCAAAGTCTGCATTAATAATTACACCGTCCGCACTTATGCTTTCACCAGATGCTAATTCTACTCCCTTTGCTTGTCCGTTTTCGAGCCAAATTTGTTTTACGGGTGAATTTAAGTGAATACGTGTTCCTAAATCTTCAGCAGCTTTTGCCATTGCCAAAGCTAAAGCACGAAATCCACCTTCTGGATGCCAAACTCCATCTGCAAATTCTAGAAAAGGAATGAGACTAAATATACTTGAGCATATAGTTGGATGCATTCCTAAATATTTTGAAGAGTACGAGAGAGCATAGGCAATGCGCTCGTCTTGGAAATACCGCCAAAACTGCTGATATAAGCTTTCCCAAGGGCGGAAAGATATAGCTCTCGCAATTTCTAATGGATTTAGATAACCTGCTATTGAACGTACTGGTGTACCAAGATATGGTTTATATCCAACTTTGTATTTACGGACATGTTCGGCGTACCATTTATCAAAAGCTGTTCCTAAGTCTGAACGAATGGCGCCAAGTTGAGTTTTGAAAGCTTCTATATTTGAGGTTAAGTCTAATTTGGTATTATCCCAAAAGTGTACACGGGTATTAGGGTCAAGTTGTTTGAATTGAATATAGTCTGTTAGTTTTAAACCTGATTCTGTAAATAGTTCTTGATATACGCGCGGTAATTGCAGGATAGTTGGTCCTGTGTCAAACGAGTAAGAACCATGTTCAAATCCTGCCATTCTTCCACCTACGCGGTTTGCGGCTTCAAAAATCTCTACGCTATATCCGCGTGATGCTAACCGCATTGCTGTGGCTAGTCCTCCAGGTCCTGCTCCGACTATAATAATTTTTGGCATATTTTGAGGTTTGCTATTAATACAAGGCTGATGGTAGAAAGGCGCCTGCTGGCTCGTTATATAGACCGAGACTCATCAATGTTTCAGGCTGAATCACACGCAGACCATGATTTAAACACCATAGGATTATCAATTTGATGCCCATCAGATAGGTGAACTAATTTTACAATCCCTAAATCACAACCAATTACCTTGTTGACTTCTGGTAAGGGTTTGAGTATGTAGCCAGGAACGGTTTTGTCTTCAATTCTGATTGAAATGTACCAACCACAGGAGCGTTTACGTACCGTTGCAGCTTTAACTACAAAGCCTGGTGGTATTGGTCTAGAATTATGAAATCGCATCCATCCTAACTTTGGTAAGTAGATTTTATTACCATCTACTTTCACACCCATTTGATAGGTAAAAGATGTAAAGTTACTACGATTTTTGAATTGTGGAAAACCTTGACCATTAAAGAAGTTTTCATATGCAGTGTCTAAACGCTTAACATTTTGTTGCAACACAGTTGAATCAATATTGGCATACCAGGGTCTTGCCTTTTTAAGTTGTGGCAATGCAGTAATTTGAATATCTCCAGCACCACGACGTGGATTTTTAAGGTCTACGGGGAGAAGGCAATATTCACCTTGAGCTGATTGCAATGTTTCTTCAAATAGCTTATCTTCTTTCCAAGGCTCTCCACTGGCTCCACTCTTGCTAACAAAACAAGTTATGGGGCTTGCAGTTGCCTTGGTTCTAATGTCACAGTATTCACCTTGTATAAATTGCTGGTTATACTGAGATATTCTATCATTCAAACACCAATTATAATGGCTTCTAAGCATATCTATCCAACGACCCATTTCAGTACTTTGACTGTTGTTAGGCTGAAGTTTATATACATAGTTAGTTAGCAAATTGTAATCACCCCCTTTCTTTCTTAAAATCATTTTAGTATAGGTGAATGTTCTAAATATGTCAACAGGAAAAGGAAAAAAAAGAATTAGAGAACAACCTGTTTTGTATGACGAGCCAAAGAAAAAGCGTGGCGTAATGCTTACCGATACTGCATGGCATAAAATACAAGAATTGGCAGCGCGAAACAGTATGAGCGCCAGTGAGTATCTTGAACAAATTATTAGAAATTTATAGTATGATTGATGGCTTTAGCCATTCTCAAAGCTTTCATCCCCGCCATGAATGGGCGGGGTTTGGAGTGCGGATAACTTCGCTCTTCAGCATATTTATTATAAAAGCCCGACCCACCGAACGCTTTTGCTGCTCCAATAAGCGCTTTTAGGTCTTCATTATTCTCGCCAACAGCGTGACCAAAAAAGCCTATTTCGGTAGCGTAACCTGATACACGCTCATCACACTCAACAAGCGTCGCGGCGCCCCGACCGAAAGCTTCCTTTAGTTCGCCCGCTCGGTTATGACCATGAATCCGATAGCAGAGTTGATTACACACATCAAGGTCTGCCTCAGTCACGGGACGAACAGTACGACCAGGTATCATCAGACCGAGCGGTTCTCCTTGAAGGTTCGCTAGTGGCTCACGCACATCGAAGCCCAGTTTCGTGTACAGCGAAAGCGAACGGCTATTATATGCAGCTTGAACAAGCCGCACACCAGGGTAACGTTTTTCGTGTGCCCGTTGTAAAACATGTTCCATCAGGCGCCGACCAACCGACCTATTTTGTGTGGCTGGGTCTACCGTAGTGGGACCTATTCCGGCGATAGTATCACCTTCCCACAAAAAGTTGCTACCGATGACTTGCCCATCCGATACTTCAGCTACAATCGAGTAAACCGCTGGGTACGCCAATATTTCAGTCAACATATCCGCTCCAAACTCCGCAGAAGGAAAGTCTGGTGTAAAACCGTGCTGTACTGCAATGGCACGGATTGCTTCATACAAAATGGCGCCACACGGGAGTGCATCGTCAGGTCGTCCTGCACGCAGTATTACCGGAAATGCTTGTTCAGATACTTTGTCCATCAAAAGATACAAGTATAAATAAAAGTGAGAATTTCTCATGTTTTCTAAAATACGAGAATTTCTCACGTTTGTCTAGTAGCAGTTTTCGGGAGGGTAAAATGTGATTATTTGTAGAAAACTCTCTTGAATTGGATGAGTACTATTTTTTATTCATATTTCCCAAGTGACAAATGCCTGAACCTTTACGCCGTTTACCTCAGCAAGCTCGCAGTCGTCTGCGATTCAATCAAATCTTAGATGCAGCTGCTCTGGTTTTTGAGGAAGTTGGCTATGAGATGGCAAGTACGGAATTAATTGCTGTGCAGGCTAATACTTCCATTGGGTCGTTGTACAGATTTTTCCCTGATAAATCAGCAATTTTACATGCTTTGGGAGAAAGGTATGCGTCTGAGCTAAAAGCCTTGTTTACCGAAATTTTTCATCCCAACAATGTGGATAAACCGCTGGTTAACATTATTAATGAAGCTGTAGATTTATGTGATATTTTTTACTCAAACAATCTGGCTGCCAGGATTATTTTTTTGCAGTCACAAGCTTTTCCTCAATTACAAACAATGAATCGGCATTTAGATAATGAAATCGCTGTGTTATTTGATACCTTTTTAGCGTTACGGCAATCAAATATAGAAGCCTCGCAGCGGCGCCTGATGGCATTAATGGTAGTAGAAATAGCAAGCGCTTTACAGTTATTTTATTGGAATCAAGATGAGCAAATGCGGCAAAAAATCGTGATAGAAACTAAATTGGTATTAATTAGATATTTAGAACCAATATTTCAATGATTAAAGGCAAAACAAAATAAAACATTATATTCGTAGAAACCGTATTAATCCGGTTTCTACAATGCATGAATTTTACGAATAATTTAGGACTGCTATATTAAATTAGCTGTCGCAATTCATCTAAATTTTGTGCGTTTTTAATTGCGTTTCTAATTGTTT
Source organism: Calothrix sp. NIES-4105 (assembly GCF_002368415.1). GTDB lineage: Bacteria > Cyanobacteriota > Cyanobacteriia > Cyanobacteriales > Nostocaceae > Dulcicalothrix. The sequence continues at coordinate 10,601,985 of NZ_AP018290.1, read as the reverse complement.
TGAGTTTTTCTAAATCACCTATTTGAGAAACAGCTTCCATTAACTCTAAACCTTCGGCGCCGAATTTTAACTCAATTCCCAACTCGATTGCGGAAATTACTCCTCGTTGCTCACCTCGTTGCTCACCTATTGCCTTTCCTCGTTGCTCACCTATTTCTTCGGATTCTTTGCAAATTTGCTGATACCAAGGAGATTCTTGTAGTATTGCCATATCCCATCCCATAATACTTTGAACTATCGCGCTATCTAATACAAATGTAGCAAAGAAACCCAAAACAGTTTCAAGCTCATTCAATTTTTCATCCGCGCGCATGACTCGCAATGCTTGTTGGATTGTTTCTTGATTATCCCCATTCTTTAAAATCGGCGCAAATGGTATCAAAGAAGAAACTTGTTGGAAAGCTAACTGCACGTCAACTTCCCATAGATTTATTACTCGGTAGTCGATCAGGTGCGACCAAACCCATGAACTTTGACTTGAACTTAGTAGGTATGGAGGTATTGCTGTCTTTAATAAAATTGATTAGAACTGGGTAAACTGGTAATTCGTACTTCTCCTCAGCCAAACCTGTATACGCACGCACCCGTCTAGGCATCTTAGCTTTGTAACGTAGCTGCAACTCATTCAGGATAAAAAAATCACCATGTTGTGGATTGCTAGCTTTAATCAGAACGTCACTGTCACGACTTACCCATTGGAATTCTGAGTTGACAACTTCTTTAACTGTAATGTTTGAGCTACCAGTAATCCATTGTGCCCATTGAACTGGTTCAAGTCCAATGATGCGTTTAGAACTAATATCGGCTGGTTGTGCCATTGGTTACACTTTCCCTGTATAAAAATCAACATCAATTCCGATTAGATTGACGTATGAATACTATAAGACTCTTTTTTGAATATGTACTACCTAGTTCAATAAAAACAACTAGAACATTAATATTATCATTCTCATTTGAATTAAAATGCTTTTTTTGCTTTAGCCGTAAGGGTTCTATTTAATAAGTCTTTGTCTATGCGTCGAAGTTACGTGATTGAATATACGTATAAACATTTTTATATACTTATTTGAGAATTTATGATGGGCGAGTTTATGTAAGGCATCGCAAAAGTTCGGGTATCCATGTGATACATGTAGAGACGTTACATGTAACGTCTCTACGAGGTTTCGGGCATTATGTGTATACATAGAAGAATTTTACGAATGATTTAGGACTGCTATATATTGAGAACAAAAGTAAAGATATGGTTACGATACGGTATTATACAGAAAATGATTTAGATACAGTTGTTACGCTCTGGTATAAAAGCTGGAGTAATATGTTTCCTGAATTGAAGCATCCACAGCCATTTGAAGCGTGGAAGTTTCGATTTAAGAATGATTTAGCAATAAATAGCACTGCATGGGTAGCTGAAAATCAAAGTCGGATAGTTGGTTTCATAGTTATTAACCAAATAAAAGGAATTTTAGAGCAGATTTTTGTAGATGTTGATGTACAAGGAATAGGGATAGGAACAGCTTTACTCAACAAAGCAAAAAGAATTTGCCCACTCGGTTTGTCATTAACAACGCTTCAACAAAATCTACAAGCGCGCAAGTTTTATGAAAAACACGGTTTTGTCGCTGGAAAATTAGGAGTAAACCCAGTTAATGGGCAAACCAACATTGAATATATATGGATACCGAATACCGATTCAAGAAGTTAAAAATCTACTCTTGCTCTTGTTCTAAATTTTCTAGCCACTGCTGGATAAGTGCCCTCAGCTTGTCTTGATGATTAGGTACCATTTTTACTCGTTCGTAAATTTCTGGTGTTACTCTGACGCTTAATTGCTTGGTTAATGGTTTGTCTTTCTTTGGCAGTGGCATTGTAAATAAATATAAAACCAGAAGTGTTTGTGTGTGAACAAAATTGGAAGTTGTACCAACTTAAGCAACTACTCACAGAAGTATTTGATTTGTTAGAGAGCATTGCATAGCGCGCGATAAATTTATTGAGGGGTAATCAACACCTCTCTTTTTTCAACTTTAGAAAATATATATGGGTAACAGCAGATGGATATGAATATTGAACTACTCAGCGATGCAAAAATAATTGATTCTTGGTGCAAAAATGCATCACCTTGGACAAACGCAGTACGTTCTGGAGAAATTGAGAGTCGCAAGCTAATTACTAATCAAGCAATAATCGATGCAGTAATGAGTTCTTCCCCACAATCTGTGCTTGACTTAGGGTGTGGGGAAGGATGGTTAACTCGTGAACTTGCGATTGAGGGACTTCGCGTAATTGGTGTAGATGTAGTTCCAGAACTTATAGAAAAAGCCAAACAAGCTGGAGGGGGAGAGTTTTATTTATTATCTTACGAACAAATACAGCAAGGTCAACTTAATATTTCTGTTGATGTTGTTGTTTGTAACTTTGCTCTGTTCGGTAAAGAATCTGTAGAAGGATTATTTAAAACAGTTAAAACACTGCTTAACCCTAACGGTTTATTTATTATCCAGACGCTTCATCCTTTAGTCGCTTGTGGTGATTTTTCATATAAGGATGGTTGGAGACAAGGTTCTTGGGCAGGATTCAGTGATGATTTTACTGACCCGGTGCCGTGGTATTTTAGAACTTTAGAGAGTTGGGTCAAGTTGTTTAACGATAATGGATTACGTTTGCTTGAAATCCGTGAACCTATCCATCTAAAAACACAAAAGCCTGCTTCAGTAATATTTATTGCTAACAATATTTAAGTGTATTGAGTTAATTCAAGCATTAGTAGGCAATTTATTTGTTCAAAATTAACTACAGCAGTTCGAGAAATTGTTCCAAATCTAAGCGTGCCTGCTTTAAAATGCGAGCAAGTGTAGTACGCTTAACTGGTAGGTGAGCGGGAACTGACTGTATAAAAACATACTTTTAAATAGGCGGTATGATAGCTACGCGCAGAAAAGTTATAAAATATTAAATACGCAGTTGACTTGTTCCAGTCTATAGCTATTAACTTTACTTAATCTGTTTGCTTTTAGTAATATGATTCGCCAATTCTTCGATGACAAGTTTTAAACAGGCTGACATATCAGGGTGCGAAGCAATACCGACTTCATCTAACCCAGTTCCTGCAATTGGCAGTGTAACATTTGCTTTATCAATAATTTTTGCTGACATTACTGTCAATATTTCCGTTAAAGAAGCTAAGGCAATAGTCGCGCGTGGGGATGTATTTATAAGTGCTACGGGTTTTTCTACGAGTTCACCACTACCAACTAACCAGTCGAGAGCGTTTTTCATTGAACCTGGGACACCATGCGCGTATTCTGGACTAGAAATTAATATACCGTCGGATTGTTTTAGTTGTTTACGAAAGGCATCAACTTGAAGCGGCGCCGGCTCAATGTCAATATCTGGGTTAAAATGTGGTAACTCGCCAAGTCCTGAGTAAAAAGTAATTTTTACATTAGATGGCACCAAAATTGCAGCCGCGCGTAAAACTGCTGTGTTTGATGACACTGCTCTGAGGCTACCAGATATGGCGAGGATTTGCACATCCATAGATTTTACCCAAACGACTTACTTAATTATTTACCGTTTTTGGAAAATTTGTTTGGTTTACAATATTGGTAAATTGAAAGGCATTTCGACTTTGCAGGTTTTCTGAAGGATATTTAGCTCTTGGAGTATCCAATGTACTCGTAGGGCGCGCAAGCTTTTGATACCATAAACAATCATAGTTATTAGTGTTGTTTTAAATATTTGGTGTTGGGTTACACTATAGCTTAACCCAACCTACGGTGGTAATTTTAAAGTTTATATCATAGTTGCAGGTTAATTAAGTAAGTCCTGGAAGCGCTTGTCTTGACGTAGTGCAGTAAAGTCTGTGTCAGATTTGGCTAGATTTTTGTATCTAGTCGGTTGCAAGTTGATGGCTAGTTGCAGGTTTTTGATGGCTTCTTCGTGGCTGTTTTGCAAGGCATAGGCACATGCTTTATTGTAATAAATTAAATGTTTTTTCGGATTGATCGCAATTGCTTTGTCGTATGCGGCAATTGCTTCAGTATAGCGGTGTAGCTTTGCTAGAGCGATACCTCGGTTTATCCAAGCTTCTTCTTTGTCTGGTTCAATTGCAATCGATTTGTCGTAAGATGCAATAGCTTCAGTATAACGCTTCAGTTCGCTAAGAACGTTACCTCGGTTAAACCAAGCTGTAGTAAGCTGTGGATTGATTTTAACTGCATTATCATAAGACGCGATTGCATCTTCGTTTTTTTGTAAAACGGTTAATGCGTTACCGCGATTAATCCATGCTTCCGCTTTGTTCGGTCTAATTTTTAGTACTTCATCATACATTACTATGGCATTATTGTATAAATGGGCATCTAATAAACTGTTAGCTTGGCGAAACAATTTGTCTACTTGCTGAGTTGTTTGAGCTTCGGTTAGTAGTTGCGCTACGTTAGATTCCTGCACCGCTTGTTTTGTATATTCTTTTGATGGCGCCACATTACTACAGCCAAACATCAGCAGTGCTATTAGGCCAGAGGCAGCAAAACTTCCCGAATCAGTCATTTTGTACCTATATATTTCGTACATATTATGATCTTAAAACTTGTATCCTGATTAAAAAAGTAAGATGCATTACTATTCAATTACACTTTATTTATTCTTTTTATTTGTCATGAAATTATTATCATGATAAGCATTTTTTTGCTTGACTTTAGCTCAATTACACAAACTCTTTGCAAGTACTTCATATTTTTGTCAAAAATCTATCCTTTAACATCAAGCAATAGTTAGCAATCGATTAAGCTTTTTTCTTAATCAATTATTTATCTATATTTAGATGATATTATTTTTTGACACTTGTAAAGAGAAGTTTATAAAAATCAATAAAAATAGTATCCTTCTTGACACTTTTCTGCGTGTCGATGTCATAGCATACCTAAAATCAAATTTAGTTTTTTTGTATTATACAGTAAACCCAATACAAAGCTTGGGTGTATAACCATAATGACTCATAAATACCGAGGAAGTTAAAGCGCGCGCCTTTCCATTTGGCGCCATCAGTCACAATCAAATGCATAGTCTTTGTATGTATACTAAAAACCTGACTTTTCACGGCATGTGGCAAACATAAGAAAGCTCATCTCTCTGCTTGTGCTAATCACCGGGCGTTGACAAGCCACTGCTTCCATCACAGTTGCAGGAAAGGCATCGTGAACAGGATAATTAATCACTACATCTGCAATGTTGTAGCCTGTAGGCATCCAAATATCGGGTAGGTTAGGCATCCAGCGGAGTTTGTCTGTGAGGTTGAGCTGTTCTGCTTGCCCTAACATACTTTTGTAAATAGCCACTGTTTGCTCTTTGGGACTACGCTTTAGCTAGAAAAAAGCCAGACAGGTAGGTTTGTGAAAATGGGGGTAAGCTTGAGCATAGGCTGTAAATATCATCTCGTGGTTGTAAAGTTTAGCCCAACCGCGCGGCGATAGTAAAACTATAGTTTCTTCAGATATTTTAAGTACAGATCGGCGCCACTTTGCCAAGTCCTGACCAACCAGAGGACGAAAATGTTGTGGGTTTGTCCCCAAGGGAATTAAGGAGACTTCGCCGTCTTTGTTTAGTAAAGCCTTGCTTTTATCTATCAGATTTGGTGTTTCCACTATCAGCATATCGGTGTGAGCAAGTACTTGACTAACCCGTTGAGGGTACTTGACAGGTACAAGTTCTGCAACACCCCCACAACTAACCATCAATATACGCATGATTTGATTCTTAAAAGTAAAGTATTGTTGTCTTGGCTCTACACAGGAGTCACTTCCACCAACCCAGCATCAAGTAATTTGTCTATGAATTGCAGCAAGTTTTGCTTTAACTGCTGCGGTTCCACATCATATTCATGAAGTAATAATTGATACGCTTGCTCGGTAGATTCTGAAGATGTCAATAAAAAAAACATCCGTGTTCCTACCTCGTTTTGCTGGAAATATTCTTCGCTCTGTAGATTTAATAATATTGATTCACCTGCTAAATCTTGAGCAATGACATCTGGCGACAGAGCTACTTTTGTTTGAAGGATTGTATTAATAAGTACAATACAAGAAATTTGTTACTTAAGTATACGTGTATCTAACCATCAAACAGAATAAAAATCATAAACATAATATAAAAGAAAGCAAGGGAATAATGAAGAAAATATAAAGAGATTAAGTAGCTCAACACAAAGAAGTTAAATTTACCTTGAAAATAACAAATCTTAAACAGCAAAAAATGGGCAATGGTTCTTGCCGATAAACGCCTCGTAGCGGATACGATAGGAGAAATATCGTTTAAGGAGTCTATGGGAGCGAGAATATAAGGCATGACAATTGATAATAACTCCAATTCATCTCGCTTACCAGAGCAAGCACCCGAAGACAACTTGCAACCCGATCACTTTGAAGGTGCAAGCGCAAATGGTCTTACCTCAGAGGAACTTGTGGCAAAGCAAACCCTTGCTGCTATTAGTTCGCTGCAATCTCCACAAAGTACTAATGTTCTAAAAGAAGCGCATTCTGGTATAAATATTCGCTCAAATAATCAAGTTGTGCTTCAACCCAGAGCATTTTTAATCACCCTTGTGTCTGTTGGGTTGATTTTGATTGGCTTTGCTACAAATATCTGGATTATCGGCGCCCTTGGAACCGTGGCAACTTTGGCGATATCGCTGTTTATACTGTTCCCTTGGTTGCGCGAAGTTTTTGACGAGTGGTTTTCTCCTCAAGAACGCGCGGTTATATTTGGCGTTTTTGCTTTATTTATAGGAATAATAGGCGCCATCAAATTTACGGGAGTGGGTGATGATATTTTACGTTGGGGCAAAACCGTTAACTGGGATGCAGGAGGAGCATTAGGAGAATGGTTTGGCGCCTTGGGTCAAATTTCTATCGCTATAATTGCTGTTTATGTAGCTTGGCGCCAGTACGTTATATCTAAAGACCTAACTATTCAACAAAATTTACTCACCGTCCAACAAAATATTATTACCCAGCAGCAAACTATCGATTCCTACTTCCAAGGTATCTCCGATTTAGTACTCGACGAAGAAGGGCAGCTTGAAGACTGGCCTCAAGAACGCGCGATAGCTGAAGGACGTACAGCAGCTATTCTTGGGAGCGTCGATGGCAGCGGTAAAGCTAAAATACTCCGCTTTTTATCACGCTCGAAATTATTAACCCCACTCAAACGTGACCGTACACTTGGACGCGCGATACTCGACGGTATTGGAGGATACGCAGAAGACCGCGCTTTTGGACTCCGTGTTATCGACCTTGGTGTAACATTGGCAGGCGCCGATCTTTCTAGTACAGATTTACGGTGGACAGACCTTTCTGACGCTAACCTTGTACGTGCTAACCTTAGTGGCTGTGACTTAGTTAAAGCCAACTTATCGCGCGCTATTTTGTACGAAGCGAGCTTGAGAAATTCTGACTTAAAAACAACACGTTTGTTCTATGGTTCTCACGAAACTGCATCACCCCGCAGTCGAACTCACCCTCCTAATTATCAAACGGGTGAACACACTGGTGCAGTTGTGCAAGATGCTGACTTTACCAATGTTCAGCGCATGTCAGAGCCAGTACGTTATTACTGCTGCGCTTGGGGTGGCGAAAAAACCCGTAATACAGTACCTGGTGGTTGCGAAGGTATCCCTAATAAATTAGAAAAGTAATCCCTATGTCCGCACAAGAATTTGAAACGTCGAGTCTTGGTTGGCAGTTTTACCTACTTCAAAAGCGAGTTGGAGAATCTATAGAATATTTTCTTTCTCGCTTTGATGTTCCAACATCTAATCGTTCTCAAAATTTGAGATTTAGTCAATGGTTTTTAAACTTGGTTAGTTTCCTGTTTTGGGTAGCAGTCAGCTTTTTTGTTTTGTGGTTAATGTGGCGCCTATGGAAAAAATTTAATCCGCATTTGTACGCTTGGTTAAACGAAGCACAATCAAACGAGGTTCGCAGTCAAAAAAACGAACAGGAAATAAACTCTACAGCTTTATTATCGCAGTCGCAGGAATTTTATCGTCAGAACAGATATCGTGATGCTTGTAAATGTCTATATTTAGCTCTTTTACAATTTTTACATGAAAAAGATACCTTGCGTCATAAAAAAAGCCGTACTGATAGAGAGTATTTACAGATACTGCGATTATCTAACTCTTCTATGCAGCCCTACGAAACGTTGATTACAACCCATGAACAAATATGTTTCGATGAAATGGAAGTAGAACCAACAAATTATGAACAATGTCGGCAAGCATATAAAGAAATTACACAAGAATGACCTCAATAATAAACAAAATACATGAAGCGTCCAAATCGTCTAACTATATTTGCTGTAATTATTCTTGGAGTTCTAATTTTAATAACTTTATTTGCAGCTCCTAGTGGTGGTAGGCTTGATAGTGGCTCTACTTATAATCGCGCGCCTGAAGGTTACGGTGCCTGGTATAATTACATACAACGTCGAGGGCAAATAGAACGTTGGCAGCGACCCGCTAAAGATATTGAGTCAAAAAAAGACCTCATAACTTTTTTACAGGTAAACCCATCACCTGATTTTGACTTATCGTCAGAATATGAACTAAGCAATTGGATACAAAAAGGCAATAATTTAGTAATTTTAGGCTTTGCAGGAAGAGCTACAGCAGCAGAATTTAGCACCATTCATAAGTCAAGTGCGGGAAATGTCAAAATAGATACAACTGAGCGGTATGATACAAAACGAAAGTTAGTTGCTGTAGACTCCTTATTAAGTGATGATAGAGGCGCCATCGTTTGGCAAATAAAATATGGTAAAGGTAAAGTTATATATTCTGTAACTCCTCATCTTGCAGCTAACGCTTATCAAAACGAGCCTGGAAATTTTGAGTTTTTAGCACACCTAGCGAGTGATAATAACAAAAGGAAAATTTATATAGATGAGTACATACACGGCTATAAAGATAAAGACATCAAAGAAGCTAAAGGTGAAGGTGACATTCTAACTTACTTTATCCAGAAGCCAATTTTCGCAGCTTTTATTCAAGCTAGTGTTTTGCTGCTAGTACTAATATTCTCAAAACGTCGTTTTGGCAAGCTAAATACTTTAGAAGCACCAACAGTAGATAACAGTCAAGCTTATATTGAAGCACTTGCTGCAGTTTTACAAAAAGCTGACTCTAGCGATTTTGTTGTTGAGATGGTTGGTAAGGAAGAATTAAATCAACTTCAACAAAGTCTCGGTTTAGGCAAGAAAAATCTTATCGATGTTGCAACACCTGATGAAGAATTAATAAGCGCATGGCGAAATAAGGTTGGCGCCGAGTCAGACTTAGAAGCCGCTTTGCGTATACAATCTCAACAAGCACAGTCTCAACGGCGGCGCTATCGCGAAAAAGATTTGATAGCTTGGTTGAAGAAATGGGGCAATATACGTAAATTAACTCCTAACTCCTAACTCCTATACGGGCGGGTTTATCTGTATCCTGGTAAAGTAGAAAATCTAGGTGAACCCGCCCCTTCTAACTACGGGCGGGTTTATCTGTATCCTGGTAAAGTAGAAAATCTAGGTGAACCCGCCCCTTCTAACTACGGGCGGGTTTATCTGTATCCTGGTAAAGTAGAAAATCTAGGTGAACCCGCCCCTTCTAACTACGGGCGGGTTTATCTGTATCCTGGTAAAGTAGAAAATCTAGGTGAACCCGCCCCGACTAACTCATAACTTATTTTTACATGAATCAAGTAAATCAAGTTCTAACCCGTTTAAAAAACGCACTTAATCAAGTTATTGTTGGACAATCCAGTTTAATCGAACAAGCGTTAATAGGATTATTATCAGGCGGACACATTATTTTAGAAGGAGTACCGGGAACTGGTAAGACGCTACTAGTTAAAGTATTAGCCCAATTAATCAAAGCAGATTTTCGGCGTATCCAGTTAACGCCCGATGTTTTACCTGGGGATATTACAGGTACTAATATATTTGACGTGAATACAAGTAGCTTCTCACTCAAGAAAGGGCCAGTATTTACAGAAGTACTGCTAGCAGACGAAATTAACCGTACCCCTCCGAAAACTCAAGCAGCACTTCTTGAAGCAATGGAAGAGATGCAGGTAACACTCGATGGTGAGACTTTACCACTTCCTGATTTATTTTGGGTGATTGCCACGCAAAACCCACTCGAATTTGAAGGAACTTATCCTTTACCAGAAGCGCAGTTAGACAGATTTTTATTCAAGCTAGTAGTAGACTATCCTGAGCTTGCCGCCGAAAAGCAAATGCTATTAAATCGTAAAGCAGGGTTTGCCGCGCGTCGTATGGATATAGCCAAATTAGAAACCGTTGCGACTGTTGCTCAAATATTAGAAGTGCGTCAAGCTGTAAAACTTGTCAAAGTATCCGAAGCTATTATTGATTATATTTTAGCCTTAGTAGGTGCCTCACGTCAGCATTCTGATTTAAACTTAGGCGCCTCTCCACGTGCTGCGGGTCTATGGTTACAAACATCGCAAGCGTCAGCATATATGGCAGGGAGAGATTTTGTGACTCCAGATGACGTGAAAGTTGTCGCATCCCCATTATTACGTCATAGACTTATTTTAAAACCCGAAGCAATGCTCGATGGTTTACAAATCGACGCTGTAATAGCCTCAATATTAAACAAAGTCCCAGTACCAAGGTAGGGTGCGTGAAAGCCATTACAATCAATCAATGAAACGAAAAAATCAAGTGCTTTCACGCACCATCTATACGTTTAATAGTAAGGTGCGTGAAGGCTATTAGATTACTCGCTTCGTTGTTATATTGTAGGTAGCCTTCACGCACCCTACCCGATGATTCCAACCAAAAAAGTTTATTTATTGTTATCTCTAGGCATTATACTTGCCCCTACGATTGCAAGTTTTACTAAAGTCGCAACTGGCATCAGTATTATTTTACTATACGATGCCGTAATCTTAACTTTAATGATTATCGATAGTTTACGCGCGCGTCGTTTTCGTGTTGATATTACGCGCGAGTTACCACCACGATTATCAATCGGACGTGACAATGCAGTTAAATTAGAAGTAAAATCTATTACCAACACCATTATTAAAATTTGTGATTATTATCCAAATAGTTTTAATATCAACCAGTCTGAAATTCGCATCAAAGTAGAAAAAGATACTACTAGCGAGGTAACTTACACAGCATTCCCTACTAAGCGAGGAGAGTTTAACTGGGGAGATATTCAAATACGTCAACTTGGCGCCTGGGGTTTAGGATGGGATAACTGGAAAATACCTCAAAGTTTGAAAGTTAAAGTTTATCCTGATTTAATTGGGTTAAAAAGTCTTTCAATACGCTTAACGCTACAATCATCTGGGTCGATGCGTCAGTTTCGACAGTTAGGTATTGGAACGGAATTTTCGGAGTTGCGAAACTACCGCAGCGGTGATGATTTACGATTAATTGATTGGAAAGCTACTGCAAGACGTGTTGGCGCCGGTAATAGATCACCACTGGTACGAGTTTTGGAACCGGAACAAGAACAAACGCTATTGATTTTGCTTGACCGAGGTCGGTTAATGACGGCACAAGTTCAAGGTTTACAAAGGTTTGATTGGGGTTTAAATGCAACTTTATCGTTAGCATTGGCAGGTTTACATCGTGGTGATAAAGTTGGAGTAGGTGTATTTGACCGTCAAATTCATACTTGGATTCCTCCTGAACGTGGACAACATCAACTTAGTCATCTTATCGACCGTTTAACTCCTATTCAACCAGTACTTCTTGAATCTGATTATGTAGGTGCTGTAACTCACGTTATTCAACAACACACTCGACGGTGCTTAATAGTTGTGATTACTGATATTATAGATGCTACCGCTTCATCTGAATTATTAAGTGCTTTATCACGACTTACACCCCGTTATTTATCGTTTTGCGTAGCTTTGCGTGACCCTCAAGTTGATGCTATTGCCCATACTTTTACTGAAGATGTTCAAGGCGCCTACACGCGCGCTGTTGCTTTAGATTTAATGGCACAACGTCAAGTTGCATTTGCAAACTTAAAAGGTCGTGGTGTGTTAGTGTTAGACGCACCAGCGAATCAAATAAGTAATGAACTAGTAGAAAGATATTTACAACTCAAAGCACGTAATCAACTTTAATTTAGATACCTCGGTACATTGCTAAAATTGGATAGCTTGGCAGCATCTGATAAATTAATGCTTCTGATTCTTTAACATCAATTTCAGCGATTAATAACTCATAGCTGCTGCTAGGTAGTGGACATTGCTAAAACATTATTTGCACTCATTATCACTTACCCCTGAATCCAATTTCTTGAAATAAAGCTAGTTAGTACATGCTAATGTACTATGCAGTCACAACTCACATGTGATAATAATAATCAATCAATGTGAGGAAAGTGTGAGGAAATTAGAGAAAAGTAGAGAAAAATAGTCTTTACCTAATGGTTTATATTATTTGCGGCAAGAGAACGATAAGTGGGATAAAACTTAAACTCAAATATTTTGTTACACAATGGCACAGTTTTACGTTAGGTTATTCAAGTTGGAATTATATATGTAGAGATAAGAATGCAAGTAGCCCAGAAACGGATGGCTAAGAAGACTAATAAGCTGGCGGTTAATTTGCTAGTTTCCGGACTGGTATTTAGAAGTTTCATTGCTTTCTGGCTTTATCCGAGCTTTGATGAGGCCTATTACTACGTTTACAGTCTGCACCCTGACTGGAGTTATTTCGACCATCCACTTCTTGTAGCTTTTTCTACTGGCTTTGGTCCTTGGTTGACTGGTAATGTATCGCAGTTTACGATTCGCTTAGGCGCTTTGATTTTACATACAGGTAGTTTAGTACTATTATATTTAACAAGTTCAAGGTTATTTTCAGTCAAAGCAGCAACATTAACGTTAGCAATTGCGACAGTAACACCAATATATCAACTTGCTTTTGGTACATTTACTTTACCAGATAATCCGCTGATCTTTTTCTGGTCAGCGAGTTTATACTGTGCAGTTTGCGAGTTTTTCAAGGAAGATTTTGATTTTCCACCTTCCGCATACGTTCCTAGTTACCGTTTGGCAATTCTTTCGGTTTTAGTTGGTTTAGCTTGCCTGAGTAAATATCATGGTTTTATTTTAGGGTTTGGGTTAGTTGGTTTTTGTTTAACGAGCAAGCAGCATCGTAATGTTTTCCGTTCTCCTTGGACATGGTTAGGAGTTGGATTATTTTTGCTAACAATATCACCAATATTATATTGGAATATGCAGCATGGCTGGGTATCGTTTCTTTTTCAATCAGAGCGCGCGGTGCCTAAAGTGGGTTATAATTTTTTAAATGTTCTACTTGTGTGTTTAGTTGGGATTGGTTATTTATTTCCGACTATCGGGTTTCCACTATGGCGCATCACTTTGAAAACGACAATAAATCAAATTAGTCAAGTATTTTCTAAAAATACAGATACAGATGGTAAAGAATTTAAAGATTCTAAAAACTTAAAAAACATATTTATATTATGGTTATCCTTACCATTGATTTTAGGATTTAATTTAATTGGAGGATACCGTCAGATTTTACCAGCTTGGTCAATGCCAGGATTTTGGGTAGCAACTTTACTACTAGGACAGCAAACTGTAATTTGGTACAATCGCTCTAAACGTTCAGTGTGGAGATGGTTAGTAGGTACAGGAGTTGTAGTTTCAACAATTTTACTATTCCTTTTACTACATATCACAACAGGTACACTGCAAAAACCTAGTAATTTTGCATTATTTGGAGGATTTGTGGCGCCGCAAAATGACCCTTCTTCAACAGAATTAATAGACATTCAACAAGTACGACGCGGTTTTGCAGAGTCTGAGATATTGCAAGAAGCTTTAAAAAAATCTAACTTTATATTTACCAACCGCTATTATTACGGTGGACTGATAGCAATGGCACTTCACCCTATATCTAATATACCAATTACATGTTTTGATATTGGTTATGATATACGCGGCTTTGCATTTTGGTCAAAACCTGACGAATGGCTAGGTAAAGATGCACTATATATCACTACCGAAGCATTTACGACTAGAGAAGATTTAATGACAAGTTATAAATCTCACTTTAACAGCTTTAACGAAATAGCAAAAGTACCAATTAAACGCGGTGGCATAGTTGTTAATAATATTTACGTATATCAAGCAAAAACACTACTAAAACCTTACCCGCGCGCGTATGGTCTTTAGTAACTTGTGGGGTATTCTTGTGGAGCAAATTCTTGTGGAGCTTAAGTCCCCTAACGCCCTCTTATATTAGGACTTATATTAGAACAGGCTCCCTGGATGCCTGTTCCACAAGATGTTTAATAATCACTAAATATTAATTTGACATCACAAGGTTCATAGTTACTACCAAATTTATCGGCAGAATATCCAATTTCAACAACTTGGTTTGGAGCTATCATACCCGAATCCTCTGGTGTAATAGTTATGGTTGGTGGTTGCAGGCAAAATGTACCATTCCAAATTTGATCAATCTGAACTTGACCGGGAATAAATGATAACTTCCACTTGGGTGCAAAATTTTCACTATTATTTGTGACTCTGAAAAGTACACAAAGTCTATTATCCCAATTTGATTGAATAATTATCTCTACGCTCAACATATTAGTTGAAGCTATTCTAGTTATGGGAGATACTGGCGCCGATAGAGTTGTTGCAAGCAAATCTTGTTTATCCTGTTCCACAATACAACTATGCCCTGATTAAGTATTCCGTAATTCTGCGTATTTTAATACAATTGTATTGTCAATAACTAAGTTAACATACTGAATATAATATTTAATGTTATAAAAAACTTTACCTCTTGTGGAACAGGCATCCTGCCTGTCCCATCTAGTTATATTAATTAAATCCCAATAAAACACTACTTAACTTTTCTAAGAGGAGGTGACATAATCATCAGACCCCTAACAACTTCTTCAGGGGTCGCTGTGCCATTCGCTACTTTAGGCGTAATTTCCATAAGTTCCAGAGCCAACTCTGTAGGAATTCCCCATTCCTCTAGGCGCCTCAATTCCAAAATATCAATACCCTTTTCTAATCCCTCTAAGTATTCTTCCACAGTAACGCCGTAATCTTTAATCTCCGACATAGATATAACCCTTGTTTAATTTATCTTAATAAAATACTATTCTTTAACTTGTCTAAGAGGAGGTGACATAATCATTAGACTTCTAACGATTTCATCAGGGGTTGCTGTGCCATTAGCTACTTTGGGCATAATAGTCATAAGTTCTAAAGCTAAATCTGTAGGAACTCCCCATTCCTCTAAACTCCTCAATTCTAAAATATCAATGCCTTTTTCCATCCCATCTAGGTATTCTTCCACAGTAACGCCGTAGTCTTGAATCTCAATCTCATCAGACATAGATACAACCTTTGTTTAGTTATGCAAATATTTTATCAATATTTTTACCACAGAGGCGGTAGAGACGCGATTAATCGCGTCTGTACACAGAGAAAATAGGAGAAGATATTTAGCCTGTGTTAATAATATATCAAGGTAGGAGAAAAGCTAGCATGAATGAAAGTCTAACGCAAAAAATCCGGAATGATTTCGATCGCATCGCTCTACATGACCAAGAGGGATGGGACCACAATAATCATTATCACCGCTTTTTACTCAAACAGTTGCCAGTCCAATGCAAAACTGTGCTTGACATTGGCTGCGGGACAGGTGAATTTTCACGTATGATGGCTAAACGCTGTGAAATGGTTGTTGCCATCGACTTATCTGCTAATATGATTGAAGTTGCTAAACAACGTTCAGAACAGTTTTCAAATATTAATTTTCAAGTTGTTGATGTTTTGCAGTGGTCGGCGCCAACTGAGCAATTTGATGTAATTGTTTCTATTGCGACACTTCATCATTTGCCTGTTGAGAACTTGCTACCTACTTTAAAAGCAGCTTTAATACCTGGCGGAAAATTATTGATATTAGATTTGCTTGAATATAAGAGTCTGTTGGATAAATTAAGTGATTTTATTGCTGTTCCTTTAAATTGGCTATTTCAGACACTTAAAAATAGACATATTCAACTATCGCCTGAAGCAGCAATAGCAATGAAAGAGCATCTTCGTACAGATAAGTACCTAACTTGGAAGCAAGCACAACAAATCTACACAAGTTTGTTAAGGAAAGCAAAAGTCAGAAAGCATCTACTCTGGCGTTATTCAGTGGTTTGGCAGAAGCCAAAGGTATCATAAAAACCTGTGGTAATAATATTTACCATCAATCTAAAAATTTTACTATAGTCTCGCGATTAACAACATATAAGTCAATGCTAAACTTAAGGTGAAACGCAAGCAGTGAGCAAATAGTAATTATTAATGGTACAATTAACGATTCAAATACCTGACGAGTTAGCTATACGTCTAGAACCTTTACAAAGTCGTTTACCTGAATTACTTTGGCAACTTGTAGAGGAGAATAGCGTACCAGCAGTAGTTTCACCAGAAACTCAAGTTGAACTAGCGAATGTCCCCAACGTTTATCAAGAAGTTATCGATTTTTTAATTAGGCGCCCAACACCAGAGGAAATTATTAATTTTAAAGTTTCGTCTGAAAATCAAATGCGCCTACAATCACTGCTACAAAAAAATCGCGAAGCGAAACTTTCTCCTATAGAATTAGCAGAGTTAGATGTTTATCAACAGTTAGAAATAATAATGATTTTACTTAAAGCGCGCACTTATAGCCTCATATTACAGTAAATGAGTTCTACTTATATCTCAACCGAGCGGGAGCAAGTTAGTCATTCAAAGAGCTAATGCTTGTTGTGAATACTGTCGATTACATCAAAGTGTTTCTATTTACACTCATGAGGTAGATCATGTTATTGCTGAAAAACACGGTGGGGAAACAATAGCTGATAATCTTGCTCTATCATGTTTATCATGTAACCGCTACAAAGGTTCTGATTTTGCTACGATAGACCCAGTAACTAAAGAAATAGTTCCATTATTTAACCCTCGTAGTTACCTTTGGAATGACCATTTTGAAATTAAAAACGCAAGAATTGAACGAAAAACTCAAATAGGGATAGCAACAGCTAGATTACTCAAGTTCAACCTACCCAATCGAATTCTTGAGCGTCAAGTTTTAATAGATAATAACTTGTACCCGACTTAATTATACTAATGGCAGTACAGTGCTTATAAAAGAATTAATTATCTCTAACTCAGTAGTGTTTTGATTTAATTCAATGTGAGCATTATACCCTTGGTCATAAAACGCTAATTTCTGATCTTGAGGAACAAGTGAGCGTAACCAAACTGCAAATAATGCACAATTTTCCAAATAACCATCTAAACTTACGCCTTGCCTATCTCGGTGCAAAGCAAATTCAAGAGTTTTGTCATTACCAGATAAATTGATTAATCCTTCAAAACAATAAAAATCATCTAGATTTGTTATTTCCTTAATCTGTACATTAGACCATTTCTCCGAAAGGTGGTTAATCAAGTCTAACTCGTTGATGCGCCAATCTGTTTCTTCTATTGGTGTAATTAAGTATTCCATAACTTACCTCACTGTATTTTATAATCTAACTACAACATAACCTTGTATATTATATTTTTCTAACAAATTTTCAAAAAAAATTACAGCTTCTTCTGTATTGACAATTACCCTTAGTGAATCAACTGGAGTATTGGGGTCATGCTTTCTATGCCTGCTCCACAAGATAGATGAATAATTTAATTTTATAATTTTTGGCGCCTATTATCATATTTTACTTACCTCAGCCGTTCTCAATTTTTGGAATTCCCAATACTTGTCTCGCTCTTCAGGTAGTGGGTCGCTTACTTGGAATAACTCCGTGTTGATAGGAGTAAATAGATTTTGATGGATATGATGCTCTACAACGCCTTCTTGCCCTGGTTTAATATTAGATACATTAAGGTAAAGTCCACTTTCCCAAATTCTACGTGACTCTGTAGGGTCTGTTGTTCTCATCCCAAGAGTTAAATAAGGTAGGATAATATTTGAGTTATTTTTAACTACTATCTTTAAATTTCTATTTTCATCAAATTCAACTACTCGCCATTTAAATTTATTTCTTGCCCTAACAATTTCTTCTTCTTCACTCGTAAATGGAAGAGAGCCATTTAATATTTCCTTCCATTCCTTTTCTGTGTAAGCATTGCGCGCATCCTCGCATCTTATCGTTAACCATTCTGAGAAGCTATCAGCTATTTTTTCAAATCCTTCATCAGTCCATTCATAAACAGGTGATTCTTCACCTGGTATTAATAAAGAATATTTAAAGTAAGCCTCCAAGTCATCAAAGTGACCGATGCATAAAACCTGTTCTCCGCTCTTAAGGATTTTTGCCTGCGGAGGGTTGAGTACACCAACTTGGTAATAATTATTTTTTTTGTAAAGTTTTGCTCCACCAAACTTGGAGATAAAAGCAATATAAGAGGGTGGCAATAAGGAACAAATATCAGATTGTATAGTCTTCGTTATATCTAGTTCTTCAGCTAGAGTTTCTACAACATGAAATTTAATAGCTCTAATTTCATTAATCTCTTTCTCTAACCATTTATACATTGTTTTGTTACCTCCATATCCCGTATTACTTAAATAACAAATAACACAAAAAAAGTGATATGGGTTCATCTTTAATCAAAAATAATGTTTACTCACTACTAGTCTTTCTTCTTTTACCAAACCTTTGTTGGTCTGTTTCCCCTGTAACTGGGTCTGGAATCAAGTGTTCAGTATTAGGGTCGCCAAATGCTGGTTCGACAAACATCGGATCACCACCATCAGCTAAGGGTCTTGGATGGGATGCGCGCGCAAGTTTACCAGTGGCAGGGTCAATAGGCCAAGGTTCCCCATTTCTTTGTTCCCATAGTCTCCTCGCTTCTTCTTTACGATTTTTAAAATATTGCCTTGATTTTTGCAGTTCAAGAGGAGTACGAACTTCCCCTGATGGTAATTCGTTAATAATTCTTGGGTCTGTAATTTTTTCTCTTTTTCCTCCCCTTGGCTTTATACCCTCTTTTCTGCCAAACCTTTGCTGGTCTGTCTCCCCCGTAACGGGGTTTGGAATCAAGTGTTCAGTATTAGGGTCACCAAATGCTGGTTCGACAAACATCGGATCACCACCATCAGCTAAGGGTCTTGGATGGGATGCACGTGCGAGCTTACCAGTGGCAGGGTCTACAGGCCAAGGTTCCCCGTTTCTTTGTTCCCATCTTCTTCTGGCTTCATCTTTATGATTTTTAAAGTATTGCCTTGCTTTGTGTAGTTCAAGAGGTGTACGAACTTCTCGCAGTGGTAATTCCTGAGTAATTCTTGGATCTGTAATTAGTTCTTCGCCTCCTCTTGGCTTTGTATCCTCTGTAGTTACAAACCTCACATCAATTGTAATTTGCTGTAAATCTCAAGGCAAATAAAAAGATAGATGAGTTTTATTTAAATTTTTTATGTTGGGGGCGGGCTTTCTATGCCTGCTCCACAAGATGGATATAATATTACAATTTTTGGCGCCTAATCAATTGACTAAATAATCCTGGTTGTTGTGCTAGTTGGTCAAAGTTACCTTGTTGGACTAGTTTGCCGTTTTGGAGAACATATATTTTATCAGCGTTGCGTATTGTGCTGAGACGGTGTGCTACTACTATGCGGGTGACGTTGAGTTTTTCTAAGCTTTCGCTGACTATTGCTTGGGTTCTGTTATCTAGTGCGCTGGTTGCTTCGTCGAATAGTAATATGCGTGGACGTAATGCTAACGCGCGCGCGATAAGTAGTCTTTGTCGTTGTCCTCCTGATAGGTTTGTTCCTCCTTCGCTGACTACGGTGTGCATTTTCATTGGCATTGAGTTTATATCATCCGCTAAACCTGCCATCTGTGCAGCTTCCCATGCTTCTTCCATTGATAAAACAGCGTTAGAAGATATGTTCTCAAATATAGATGCTGACATTAAGCGACTGTTTTGTAAGACTACTCCTAACTGGCGCCGTACTGCGTTAATATCTAAACCAGCTAGGTCTTGTCCATCTAAGTACAAGCTTCCTGATTCTGGAGCGTCAAATCCTAATAATAATCTAAATAGTGTTGATTTACCGCTTCCACTAGGACCGACTAGTGCGATAAATTCTCCAGGGGAAGCTTTGATGCTGACATCATCTAGTGTTAATGGTCCATCGTTGCGATAGCGAAAGACTATATTTTTAATATCAATTTTTCCTGATAACCTGCCTGGGTCAGCTTTACTGGTGTCTACTTCAGGAGTTGCTTTGAGTATTGGTTGCGCGCGTTCCCATAATGGTAGTGTTTCTAATATATCAACTACGGTGCTGCTTAAACTTGTGGCGCCACTTATAAATGTTCCAAATGCGGCGTTAAATGCTAAAAATGTACCTGTGGAGAAACCACCCTCAGCTTGTGATGTTAATAAGCTGGTTGCACATCCAAACATGACGGCAGGAGTTAATGCAGATAATATATTATTAACTACTACTAAGTTATCTTCGATACTTTGCGATGCCATCGTCAATTGTAATTGGTGGCGATATTGACTACCCCAATAAGCAAATGCTCTAGCTTCTGCACCAGAACAGCGAAATTTTGATACACCCCCAATTATTTGCACCATCATCCCAAATAGTTTACCTTGTTGGTTTAATAAGGGGCGAACTTTTTGAATGGTAAGAATACCTGAGATAATTGTAACTACAACGTTGACTAAAGCTACAAGTGTTGCAACAAGTGCTAATGGAACGCTGTAATAAAATAGTAATCCCAAGTTGAGTAGGGAAAATACACTCGAAAAAAAGCTTTTGAGTAAAGTATTACTAAGTTTTTGACGAATTTGAGTGATTACAGAAACCCGCGCGCTTAAATCACCAATTGAAAATGAACGGAAAAATGAGGGTTTGAGTTTTAATAATCTATCCCATACTGCAGCTTGGGTGGTAGTATCAGCATAAGTTTCCAACCGCATTAATGCAAAACCCTGTGTTAGTTGAAATAGAGTGGCGCCTATTGTAGTTGCGACTAATCCTAAAGCAAGTTGAAATAATAGTGATTTATCACCACCCCCACTAGGTATAGCTTGGTCGATAATAAGTGCTGTTGCTTGTGGTGTCACCATACCGAGTAAAGTAGTAGCAATGCCACCAAGCACAATGGTCAGCATTTCCTTAGAACGTCCATACATCGCAAACTTCATCAAAGACAGAAAATTTTGCGTTTCTGGTAACGGACGGTAGAAAGTGTAAGCAACGGGTGATATAGTTGCTGCAATTTTTTGATTACATGACAACCTATGAAGCAGAACGGGGTCAATTATTTCATAGCGACTTTCAGAGACAGGTAATAAAGCAATTGGACGATTATCCTCTAATTTATAAGCAACAAGTGGTCCACTGTCTTGCTTCCACCACTCACCTTGTAGTCTTATTGAGCGAACGCGGATATGTGAAGCGCGCGCGATAGCGTCGAGTGGATCGCGAACTCGTTGTAAATCTTCGCTATATGCTGGGGGGTTGATAGTAATACCCAACACTCTCCCTACTATACCAGCAGAAAACAGCAAAGATTTAACATATAGCTTCTCTGCATCTTCGGTATTTATTGGTGCAGCAGGTATTACTTTTCCTTGTTCAGGTTCAAATATACTAGCAAATTCAGATAAAGTGCTAGCTATAGCTTGATTATTTAACCGTTCACGTTCCTTCGCGCGCGCTAGTTCTGCTTGTGTTTCTTGACGTTCAACTTGACTTATTGCTTGTAGTACAAAGCTTTGTAGTTCGTGTAAACCGTTGAGCAAGAACAGAGAATCTAAATATAATCCTGCTTCGCTTCCCATTTTAGGTTCAGGGGATGTAATACAAGCTGAGTCTATTTCGATAACATCAGCGCGCGCTTGTAACCATAGATTTTTCTCTAAAGGAATTCTGCCTGTATTTGGAGTAATTTCTAAATTATCTAATCCTAATAAATTGCCTTGTCCTTGTAATACTTTTACCCAAATTACTTTTTCATACGGTGGTTGAAATACTTCACCGTTTCCCATTACAGCACATCCCGGCGCCTGTGATGGTGTCGGCAATTTAGATGATGTAATCGTCGATACTGATGTTCCTAGAATATTTACCCATCTTTCGATTAATTGAATTGCTGGAATTTGTTTGTTTCGATAAAGATTTATATTCGTATTTTGATTAATATTATAATTAATTATATTAATATCTCGTTTAATTAATTCACAAAATTCCCGTTTAGAAACTCGTACAAGCTCACTCTCTTGTAAACTCACAGCTAGTATTTGATGTTGCCCATCTAATGAACACGTCGCCGAAAACATTGCCTCACCAGTTTTGACTGTGGCTAAATAACGGCGCCGACCTTTAGGTGTACCATGCTCTACACTTATGGCGAATAATGCTAAGGCGCCGGACTTTACTAACCAAATAGCGTCAGGGTTGTCTAGTAAAAGCGGTTCATTGCTTTTAAAAGAATATAGCTCATTATAATCATTGATATCTATATTATGTTTATGCTCTGCCAACATTCCCATATCTCCTAACCACGATACATGCAAGCGGCGCCTGTATATCGAAAGAACATTAAAACCGCTACTATTTATTACTATTACTGGCGAGAGATAACATATGCACAAACCGCGTGGGTATGAAATACCCAAGCGCGAGTAGCACAAGTCCGCTTAAGCAGACTAGAGCAAGCATTTCAAGGTCAATGTAGTATTGACGCAGTGAAAGCTACATTACTCAATCCAATCAGGTCCTTTGAAGAAACTTCCGTCTTCCCAAAAGGTTTTACACACTAAAACACCTTCACCAAGAGGGGGAAAATTTTTGGCTCCCCTAAAGTCAGTTCCTATCAATCTGGCATTGCCACCAATCGCAGCTTGGTAGAGGTTAGCCCCTTCAAAAAGGGCAGCAGTTAAGATAGCATTATTCAAACTAGCATTGGAAAAGTCAGTCTCTATACAATCAGCACCACTCAAGTCAGCACCTCGTAGATTGGCATAACTGAGATTGGCATTAGTTAAATTAACACAAAGCATTTTGGCTCCAATCAAGTTGGCATGACTGAGGTTGGCACCACTGAAATTAATACCCGTTAAATCAGCTCCACTCAAATTGATACAACGCAAATCTTCTCCATCCAGCCCTGACGAACTAATTCTAATCCCTGCAAAGTCTCTCTCTCCAGCCGCGTACCTCTTAAGCAACTTTCGCCGATTGAGAAGTTTTATTCCTTCTTCCATAATCCAATATTTTAATTCCGCGTCTACTAATCCATAATATTAGAATAACACTTGTACTGGGCGGTCATCTCTTAAATTCTGCCACACTTCCTCTTCCCATTCCAAGGAGTTGCCCCTTAAGGTTGCTCTAAACGTTTGTAGCATAATTTTATTGTAATGAATGCTTTTTAAATTTTCATTATAGTCTGCCCGTTCTCAATTTTTGATATTTTCTCGCAAACACAGTTGCTAATGATAGCAATATCGGTCAAGAATGATAAAAAATAGCAATGAGTAAAAGCAGCCATAAATTCAATGTCTACCAATGATGAAGAAATCTCAGAAGATATACAGCGTCAACTAGACGAAATAGAAACAGCGCTTACCTTACCACAATCCAAACAATATTTTAAAGACACGGTGAGAAAAATAGGAGCAGCTAAGGCTTTGGAACAATTCCAGTCTGAAGCAGCGCGAAGTATTATAGTCAATCCTCGTATACAGGAAATTCGCCAAGAATTAGGATTTGGACTTAATATAGAGGGTAGTCCAACAGTAGCGCTAATCATAGCCAATATACCTGGCATTGAGGGTGAGTACCAAGGGGTAAGTGGAAGATTTGAAGCGAATCTTGTTAGCGACTTAAAACTTGGTGCTGTATCATTTACTCATGCAGAGGGACGCGCTCTTGCTAAACTAGCAAATGAAATGAAAGTTAGAAATATAACTGGGGAGAAGTAACCTTGTATGTAGATAAACCACTGTGTAACTACTGTCAAAAAGTAGTATTAAGTATTACAAAGCAGTATGGTGTAAAGCTAACAATAATTTCTCCATAAAGATTAAAATTTAATTATGAGGATAAATCAATATGACTATATTTAATAGCAATGTCAATCAATTAAATTCAAAAGTTAGCCTTTTTCTGTAAGAGTTGGATACAATCCCTTGGTTTAGGAGTGTCGGGCAACCTTTACATGACCAGGAAGTTAAGCAACTTTTTTCTTGGGATGATGCTTGGTCACATCTACAAAGTGAAAATTGGATAAATGCTTCATTCCATAATCATGTAGATAGTATGAATCCAATGAGCGGATATTGCTTATGATAAAGCATTGCAAGCTATATCCAAATCAATTTATTGTCACGAGCTTGAAGAAGGAATAAGTGTAGCTGATGCTGTAGCTTATGATGTGGCTGCTTCCGCCGTAGAAATTGCAACGGGTAGTTCTGAAACTTTTTTTACTGATTTGATGGAGTGGTATCGAGACGGACATTGGCCTTGCGGTTGGGATGAACAGTACCCAGAAGGTAAATTAATTGTTTACTAAAGGAACTGGCGCCTCCCAATGCCACAGGAGAAAGTAATTTTTTTACCTCTCATCATGTAATACATTATTTTTTTAGTAATTTACAATATTTTATACTAATAAATTACAATCAGGGGTGTTGGCTGCTATGATAAAAAAATTAGCCATTATTAATATTTATAAATGACACGGATTCCATTAACACAAGCCCAACTTCGTTTACCCGAACTGATTGCGAGTCTGCAACCTGGTGAAGAAGTGCAAATTTTTTCCGGTGATCGTACTGTCGCCAGACTGATTGGGGAACTGAAACCACCCCGCAAGCCCCGCCAGCCTGGTAGTGCAATTGGAACCCTAACCATCCTGTCGGAAGACGAAACCCACTTAGAGGACTTTCGCGACTATATGCCATGAAGCTTCTGCTCGATACTCACGCATTCCTCTGGTTCGTACTTAATGACAGTACCCTTAGTCAAGTTGCCCGTGATTTAATTGTCGATCCTCTCAACGATATCTTGATAAGTCCTGCTTCTTATTGGGAAATTGCAATCAAAGTTAGTATTGGTAAGTATCAAGTTCCTGAAAATTTTGAGACATGGATGGAGCATCAAATCGAAGTTAACGAATTGGAAATATTACCAATTAAAGTAGCTCATGCAGCCGCGCTTGTGACTCTGCCATTCCATCATAAAGACCCCTTTGATCGCCTTTTAGTTGCCCAAGCACTCACAGAAAACATCCCGATTATTAGCTTGGATGCAGTGCTAGACAATTATACAGTCACTCGTTATTGGTAAGAAGAGTATCCCAGTCAAGATATATAATACCGTTCGCTCCATTGCGTCATTGTAAAAAATTATACCTTTTTTAGAAATAGTCTAGGCAAATAGGGTTGAGCGCGGGCTTATAGCCTCATCCCACGGTAAATAAGTTATACTTATATCTCAATGGACTTCGTAATCTTGTCATTCAAAGAGCTTTCGGTTGTTGTGAATACTGTAGATTATGTCAAAGTGTTTCAGCTTACACTCATGAGATAGACCATATTATCGCAGAAAAACAATTCTTCCTTTGAATTTTCTGTGTCTCTGTGGTAAAAAATACAGGTGACTGCACAGGCGAGACACCTATGCTACAATCCAGCAACAGGCGCCCAGCGAACTATGCTATTTGTCCAACTAAATCAAAATTGCCTTGACGTAAAACATCTGGGTGCGGCATTTTATTTAAGCGCATTAATTCAGTAATAGCAGCGCTTTCTGTGTCACGCTTACTACTAGCAGTTGCTAAGACTTGATTGTCTTTTACATAAAAAACAATAAATTCCCGTTTTTCCAAATCTCCATCAACAATGATTTCATCCCATTCCTTGGCATGTCCTACATAGCGCAAAGGAAAATCAAACTGCATTGTCCAAAAAACGGGAACAGTTTGAAATTTTACTGACTTACCTAACATGTTATGTGCAGCTATTCGTCCTTGTTGTGCTGCAATTCTCCAGTGTTCGACGCGCGTATCTTTCCCTGTACGCCAATCTGGAAAGCGTGCTATATCTCCTGCTGCATACAAATCTTCAATACCTTCGGCAGTACATAAAAGCTGATCATTAACAGGTATGCTTTTATCTTGATTTAAATCTATACCTTCAAGAAAGTCAGTTGCTGGTTGTACACCAATACCCACTACTACCATATCAGTAGGTATTCGTTCTTGGTTATCTAATATTACTGCTTCGACTTTACCATTACCTTCAACACGAGTTACTTTTGTGCCAGTTTTAAAAATTACACCATTCTCTTCGTGTACTTGTTTAAATAATTTTCCTACTTCCTCGCCTAAGATTTTTTTAAATGGTATAGAATCAGGTGATATAACTGTTACTTTTATACCACGTTGCGTTAAACCTGAAGCTGTTTCCATCCCTATGAAACTTGAGCCAATTACAACTGCTTGAGTTGCTTGCGATGCTGCTGTTAATATATTTTCTGTATCAGTAGCAGAGCGCAAAGTAAAAATATTTTTTAAATCGGCGCCATCTACATCTAACTGACGCGGCTTACCACCTGTAGCGACAAGTAAAGAGTCATAATTAAGATTTTCACCGTCGGCAAAAGTTATACTCTTATTCTTAACATCGACACGTACCACTCTTTTATTTAGTAGCACTTCTATATTATGCTCTTGATAAAACTCAGGTGTTCTTAAAGGTAATTCTTCTTTAGAAACTTTGCCATTAAAATAATCTTTACTTAACCAGGTACGATCATAAGGTATTTGGGCTTCTTGCGTTACCATCACAACACGCCCTGAAAAACTTTCTATTCTCAAAGTTTCTGCTGCATGGGCGCCTGCTGCACCTGCTCCTAAAATTATAAATACACGTTTATCGATTTCAGGATGATACTCAGCCATTGCTCTGGTTCGAGTTTGTGAGCATGATTGAGGTACACTAACAATAATATTTTCACCTTCTACACGGACAGGATAACAAGGTAAAGAATCTAACCCAGGTGGTTCTTGTTGGTTTCCTGTGTCAATTTGGAAGTAAGCGTTGTGCCAAGGACAAATAATGTGATCTCCACTTAGTACACCTTCTGCTAAAGGTGCTTGGTAATGCGTACAGTAGGCACCTATGGCGTAATAATTTTCTTTTACCCGCACTAAGAGTATATCTGTGTCACCTACAGAAACTTGCCGCTTTTGTCCATCTTGCAAGTCGTTTACCTTTGCGACAACTGCTTCTGTTTTCAGCATAAATATTAAATTTCCAAAAAGTAATTAGTGTTGTGACGTTCGCCTTTTACTTTAAGGGATATTACAACGGTTGGTTGTCACTCAGAGGGAAGAATTTAAATTAGTTCTTTTGTTAGATTTGGAAATAATCATTTTTGTGAACCACGGTTCACATTCATTATTTAATTTATTTTGAATCTTATTTTGATCCCCCAACCCCCCGCTTTAGAGCTACGGTGTACACACATCTATAATAACTCCCTTCTTTTCCCCTTTGTGTTCT
This sequence comes from Calothrix sp. NIES-4105, assembly GCF_002368415.1. Lineage (GTDB taxonomy): Bacteria > Cyanobacteriota > Cyanobacteriia > Cyanobacteriales > Nostocaceae > Dulcicalothrix. The sequence continues at coordinate 10,574,374 of NZ_AP018290.1, read as the reverse complement.
TTGTGTTCTTTGTGGTTTATCTCTTTAAAGAACCACAAAGGCACAAAGGGCACAAAGAAAGAGAAGAAAGAGAGGCTTGTGTGTACATGGTAGCCTTAATAAGGAGCTAAGAGCATCTTAAAGTCCCCCGAATTTGCGGGGGATTATAGGGTATTAGTGTTTACCAAACCACTTGGAAGCAATTGCACCTAAAGCGGCGCCTACTACAGGGTTACTAAGGAACTTAAAGATTGCAGGTTGTTCTGCCATTACATCGCGGAAGAGGTCGGGATGGTTGTGGTATGTGAACGAAGCGAGTTTGGAAACATCGTCTGCGGTCATCCGGTTTGGGTTGTGAGTAGAAAGACCCAATTGCTTTTCTAAATGACGGTCGTCAAGTCCTCTTTCTTTGAGGTGCTTGAAAAACGAGCGCGCTACATCATCTCTTTCCGAGGGCTGAATCTTTTCAATTGCTTTCTTCAGTTCTGGCTCCATTTGACTTGGAGGAACTTGGTTGTGGTCAATACGACCAAACAGTTGGCGCCGTTCTTGATGTGTTGAGCGTTGAGCAAAATCGTCAAAGTTCTGATATTCTCTCGAAGGGTCTGATGGAGCGTCATCAAGAGATTCTGTATTTCCTTGTGCCAAATCGTTCATGATTTGACGCTTGTATTGGTCGCTGCTAGACATTTGTTTCTCCCTTTATGCAAATTCAAATTATGTCAACTAGCTTCTTGTCTGGTTTGAAATCAATCAAAATCGTTTTATTAGTTGTACGCTATCTGATTTGACTGAGTATCATACTTTGCAGTCAAAATTAGCTTCTTATCAGGTGCATACACTAAAACTGTTAAGTCCTGACTTGGAAAGTTTTTGTGGAAACCTTGTACTAAAGATTTTGCCAATGTTCTTACTTCTGTGGGACGAACTTGAGGTGTGATTACAACACCTAATTTATTGTTGTCGCGCACGTAAGCATCTTGGACGATTCCTTTTGCTGTTGCTACTACCCAGTTACCAAAGTCTTGACCTTCTGCTGTGTTACCCAGTTCTAACTGTGAGTAAGAACCAGTAGTTCCAGGTAGCTGTGATGTTGGCTGTTTTGCTTGTACTGTAGCACATGCAGTAGTAGTTGTTAGTAGTAGCACCAATGCAAATGCTACTAAGATACGGCGGAAATGCTGAAGTATTTTCACTTATGCCTCCTTGACAATGGAAAAGAGTTTTTAAGGTTTTTTAATTACGCGCGGTCTGTTCTATTGACGACGGATTGACCGTTGGTGTCTATATCCAATTCTTCGCGACGAATTGTTTCTTGAGTTTCGACTGTTTCTTGGTCTACAACTTTACGGACACGAACTTCTTCCCGTACTACCGCTTCTTTACGAATATCAGGAACTTCTTCGTAAATTTCTACATGCGCTACTTCACCTTCACGGAATGCTGTCACATCGTTAGAAACTACTCTACCTGCATCTGTGGGTGTAACGCGCTCAATAACTACTCGCTCTTTCTCAATTGGCACTGCAACACGCGCGGTTTCTGTTTCAACATGCTTACCAATTGTCACTTCACCAGCTTTACGACGCTGTTTGTTTGCAACTAAACGCTCTTCATAAAGTCTAATAGTAGTATCTTCGTGTGCGTTAGTGTCGTATAAATCGACATCTTGGCTATAGTTATAAGTATTGCGGTCGTAAGTAGGAGTAGTACGTCCAACACCTGCTACCCCAGTATCTAGAGGCGCCGATGCTTCGAGCGATGGTGTACGATAGACTTTACGTACCCGTTCTTCGTAGTCGTAATCTAATACAGTATCTTCTTTAAACTCAGGTAAGTCTTCCGCTTGCTGTTTTGTTAACGCAGTATATACACGGTCTTCTCTCGAATCAACTTGAGCGCGACCAAGAGGAAGTAATACTTTTTTACCAAAAATCCAAAAGCCTAAATCAACAAGTAGATAACGGAACTGTCCTTGGTCATCGACTAAGATATCACCGACTGTGCCAATTTTTTCATTACTACTTCGGCTATAGACACTCATTCCTTTAATGTCTTTGCCTTGAATAGTATTATGGTAGTCTGTGTCGAAATCGCTAATTTTATGAAGTGCCATTAGTTATTTTCTCTAGGGTTATTTACTAACAATATTAAATACAGGAAAAGCTTCAGCCATCTTTCTAGAGAATGAATGCGATTAATCTCTAGATATAAAAACCTCTTAATATTTATTAATATTTTCTAAATTTAATGCTTATATAAGCATGTAAGGCAATGAATAATCTTGAAATTAAGTTTTATAATCCTGTTGCGATTAATTTATTGAAAATTGTGACTAGTTTCTAGCAATAAGATGTGTCTAGCTTCTAGCATTCTATGTAAGTTATAGATGAATCATTATAGGACTAAAGTACTAAATAAACGTCTATTATATGCTATTTGTGACAATCAACGTTATATTATTGTATAGTAAATTAATATTATATTTTGCGCTTCAAAATTATTTACAAATGTGACTAAGTTCTAGCGTTTTATGTAAGTTATATATTAATTATTGATTATAACTTTTGAGAGATAGTACTTCATACAATCGGTTGATGATAAGTCGATTCCAATATGGCGAAATATAATTACGAAAAATGAATAATACGAGTAATTATTTAAGTCAATATGATGAGTGGGGAGTGTAAAGCCATAAAAAAATTGGCAACGAAGCGTATAAACTTATATACGTCACGTACCGAATAGCACTTGCTCAACTCACGTGCAGGCGCCCTTAAAATAAAAAGTGTTCATTCGTAAAGGTGAAAATTATCTTAGCTAATGTTAAGACTGAGCTGGTGAACAACCAACAGTAGTAGAACAAAAAGTAGAACAAAGGAGTCAATTATGGAAACTCAAGAACAAGCTAAACAACAGGAATACATCAATCAGCTTAAAGAAGATGCAGCGGCATTACAAAACTCTGAACCTGTAGTCTCGGCGAAACAAGCGGCTTCTGAGTTTACAAGCGATGCAGAACGTATCACTCAACAGGTTTCTAATTTTCTTGCAGAACTACCAAACAAGATTAATCAATTCTACCAAGAGTACAAACTTCCTGTTCTCAGCTTTGTTACACTCGTAGTCACCGTTGTTGCACTTCGTGTTGGCTTGGCAGTTCTAGGCGCCATCAACGGTATTCCTCTAGTAAAACCAATTTTTGAGTTAATTGGGATAGGTTACACGGGATGGTTTGGTTACCGTTACTTACTTAAAAGTTCTAGTCGCAAAGAACTAGTAGAAAGTTTAGACACAACTAAAAAGGAAGTTTTAGGCGGCAACTAAACGTAAGGTGGCTTCGGCCACCCTACTTTATAACGTCGTTTGATGTTTATGAATAAAAAGCCTAAATAGTACAGTAAACACAATACCACTTAGTACTGTAGCCCAGGTAGCTCCTGACAGCGTTTGATTCATCGCAATTGCAACTGCTGGATTTAATATCCCTTTAGTCATTAATAGCCCAGCAGTTAACGCCGCACCTATGGCGATACCACTACCAGAAGAAGGCACATTCTTTTCATACACTGCCATAACAGTCAGCATCAATATGCCAAAACCAATAAATTCTGCCAAGCTGTTTGCTGCAAAATAATACGGCGCCAAAATACCTACTAAGTTACCCAACGAACGTGCCAGCAACGCACCAAGAATTTGCGCCGCAATGTATAAGGTACCTGTACTAGCAGGAATACTTCGATTTACGAGTAGACCAATAGTTACAGCTGGGTTTAAGTGGGCGCCTGAAACACCTCCAACTGCGTAAACAAACGATGCAAGGGTTAAACCAACTGCGTAAGGAGTACCACCCAGAAGTGCAGCCATCGTTAGGAAAAAGGTTCCTATAAATTCAGCGAAAGCAGCTTGAACGTCTGGTTTAATAAAGGCGCCTGTAGAGTTTCTCATGTTGCTTGCTATATAGTTAATATCTGGTTGCACAGCAGTTCTATGCAAATACCTATTGATTCGGGAGTTAGAACAATGCTGTAGTTTTTACTATTTATATAGCTATTGAGTAATTATTAGAGTTAGAGAGTAACTTTACCCATAAAGGTTGATTCTAATGATTTTCATATTCATTTATTATGCTTGATACTTGCTGTGCAACTGCGAACGACTGTAGTGTCGTAGGTGTTACTTTTGTCTAGAGAGAAATTATGCAAGACAACTTGGTAATTTAGGGAGGATGTTTGGTAGTAACCAATAATATCAAGTTTTGGTGGTCGATAGTAAGGTGGGCATTGCCCACCATACAAATTTACTCTATATTATTTAACATTATTAAGTATATTTGGACTATATAAGAATAAAAAATAATGTAGTAATCTACTCCAAAGTACCACCTTCGCTTTTAATCAGTTCTAAATAATATCCTTCAACTTTACTTAAATTATCATGTGTACCTCGCTGCACAACTTTACCGCGATGTAACACTATAATCTCATCGCAATCACGAATCGTACTCAAGCGGTGTGCGATAATCAAACAAGTACAACCTCGTAAACGTAAATTTTGGTCAATAATCTTCTCTGTTTCTGTATCTAGCGCGCTTGTCGCTTCGTCCATTAATAATATAGATGGATTATTAACTAACGCGCGGGCAATCTCTAACCTTTGTCGCTGTCCTCCGCTTAAATTTGTGGCGCCTTCTAACAAATCTGCATTATACCCGCCTGGTAGAGACTGAACAATGTCATGCACCGCAGCATCACGACAAGCTTGTACTAAATTACTATCGGGAATAGTGCTATCCCATAAAGTGAGGTTATCACGCACAGTACCACAGAACAACATAATCTCTTGCTCAATCGTAGCAATCGAATTTGCCAACACTTGATGGCGTATCTGATTTTTTGGCTTGCCATCAAGATAAATGTCACCCGACCAAGGTTCATATAACCCAGCTACAAGTTTAGCGATAGTAGATTTTCCCGAACCACTGCCACCCACCAAAGCTACACGTTGCCCAGGTTTAAGTGAAAGACTAAAATTTTCAATCAAAGCAGGCGCCGTCTTACTATAACCAAAGGTGATATTACGGAGTTCGAGATATCCCTCAAGTTTAGGATTATCTAGAATAAGTGTCCCTTTTGACTTTTCCTGCTTTTGTTCTGTTGGGTTCCGCAAAACATCATCGAGTCGATTTAAATTACCTTCAAGCTCTTGTAAATCTCCTCCCAAACTAACTAACTGGTTAACAGGTTGCATAAACTGCTGCATCAACGATTGAAATGCTACAAGTTGCCCGATGCTAAGGGCGCCATCCATAACGCGCAAACCACCAACACACAGTAGTAACATTGAAGCAATACCAGTTAAAAACGCAGGTAAAGCACCTAAACCTTGGTTGAGACTGTCCATATCTTGTTGGACGTTGATAGATTTTGCATAATATCCAGCCCAACGGTTAAAAAAGTCAGATTCTAAACCTGAAGCTTTTAGGGTTTCCATACTTTGTAACCCTGCTATCGCAACTCCGCTAACTTTGCCTTGTTCCTGCATCAAGCGAATATTGGTATCCACCCTCAATGTTGCCACCCACTGCAAAGCAACAAGATTCACAACAACAAATACAACGCCTATCAGTGTTAACACGCGGTCATACTGCCACATTACAACGCCGTAAAAAATAACCATAACAGCAGAAATTACCGTTGTTGCAAGCTTTCCCGAAAGTAGACTTGCAAGACGGTCGTTAAGTTGGATACGACTACTAATTTCACCGGCAAACCGCTGGTCATAAAAACTCACAGGTAAATGCAGCAAATGCCAAATAAACTTACTTGACATTGCCATTGAGAGTTTAATCTTCAGTCGTCGCAGTAGCTGTAACTGTAATCTTGTTAATAAACCGCTAATTAAAGCAGTAAACAGCATCCCAAATATAAGCGGACGTATCCATTCTTCACGGTTCTGAATTAGTACTTGGTCTACAAACACCTGTGAAAACGTGGGCATTGCCAAACCGGGTAACACAAGAAAAAACCCAGCAAGTACACAGTATAGTAATGGCGCCAAACTACCCTGCACTCGTGAGTACAACGATAAAAATAAACTTGGCTTATGTCCACCCTTCTTAAATTGGGGACTTTTTTCAAATACCAACACAACCCCAGTAAAAGCTGCGCTAAACTCTTCAAAGGAAACAGCACGGCGTCCTGTTGCGGGGTCATTGAGAAAAACTTGCTTTTTGCTGAAACCCTCAACTACCAAAAAGTGGTTGAAATTCCAAAACACTATATAAGGACAAGCAACTTGTCGTAAAGAGTCTATATCAATTTTGAAACCCTTCGCCTGTAAATCGTAACTTTTTGCCGCATTAATAATATTAGAAGCCTTACTACCATCGCGCGATATTCCACAAGCTTGACGTAACTGGGCAAGCGGAACAATTCGACCATAGTATCCCAGTATCATTCCTAACGAAGCGGCGCCGCACTCCACCGCTTCCATCTGTAACAGCGTAGGAGTACGACGAATAGGCTGGTATTTTGATTTTAAGAAAGGAATTTTCAACATAAGCTACAAATGCACAAGCCCTCACTGAACGGCTAGAAACAACTATTTCTAGGCGCCTCTAACTAATGCACTACATTTAAATTCCCTTCTCTCTGCACCCTTAAGTGCTTCTGTAGTAAATAAAAATACTATCTCAGTACACTCTATACAACAGTACATACCCACATCCGACTAGACCAGCTTAAAAAGTGTCACATTTACAAGCATTTTCAATAATGATATCTTGAAAGCAGGAAAGTAATATAAATAACTCTTCATCAACAAAGCAATTTACTTTTAAAAAACTTCAAATACACTGCATTAAATTTATTTATCATCAGTAAAAATATTTACTATTTAGCTGAATTTTGCAACATGAATTATTTAAATATTGCTATAAAAAAATACATATTGTTTATGTATTTTTCCAAATATTTTCAACAGTATCAACTTCGTATAAACCTTGAATAAAAAGGATGACGATTGCACGTAGGCAGAAATAATATAGCAAATATCAACCAGAGAAAACACGTACTCTTGAAACTGGTTGAAAACCACTAAGTAACACATACATCATCAAAATAAAACCATGCAAAAAGCTATGTTACTCGCAAAAATCTTTGCAGCAACCACTCTCGGTTTAAGTGTTCTTACTTTCGCTTCTACAGCAAACGCTACCAACTTAGTTCCTAATACTGAAGGTGAAATTAAAACAGATATTGACTGTATTGTTGCTACTTGTATTGACCCAACAACATTACCTTTTAGTTATTCTGTTACTAGCAAAGATTACGACTCTGATAACTTAGGTCATCAATTTGGCAAAAGCCGTTTGTTTGTTGATGACCGTACTACTGATAATGATTACGGTTTTGGTATTAAATTTGGTCAAACAGATGCAGGTACAAATCCACCTGCGGGTGAATACTGGTTCCGTCCTGTAGCAATTAGTAATGGTACACCTTTTGAAGGCGGTCAATTAGAAGTTGGTAGATTCTTGTTTGATTTTCTTGGTAAAACAGCAGCTTCTGTAACTTTTGATTTGTTTGATGTTGAAGATGCAAATTTTACCAGAATTTTGAAAGTTAATGGTTTAGACCTCAATCCACTCGATCCAAAATTTATCGCTACTGCTGGCGCCAATGGCAACAGGCAGCAAATCACTATCTACGATGTCAAATCATTTGAAATTCAACTTGGCAACCCTGGCCCTAACAGCACATTTAAAAATACTGGTGACGGTGTAGCAATGCGTGCTAGTGTTCCTGAACCGAGCGCTGTAATTAGCTTAGGTGCAATGTCGGCTGTTGCTGGTATGTTCTCTGCCCGTCAACGCAAGAAAGCAAATATTGCTTAATTGTCGTAACTAATTATATATTTACTACATAAAGCTTAATTTAAAAACGAAATTAATGTTGTAGGGATGTTACATGTAACGTCTCTACCACAAATAATCAGACCTATGCATCAAAAGTTTTAGATTTTTCCTTCTCGTTTACACTTGCATTGAGTAGATATAGTTACTAATGGTAAAAGTTAGTACTTGTGTCTACTCAATTTCTCTGTATACCTCTGTATACAGCTATTCCTGACTAATAGTTCTAGAAAAAAGTATATTTCGTCGTTACTATGTAGAATGTTCCTTAGTGTTTAAGAAAAATGGCTGTAATTTAAACTGCTTTGTGATTTGAAGCTTTTCGCACAGTCATACGAGCGTAAAGACGGTTATATTTCAGTTCCCCTACCTCACACCCTGACAATGATGAATTCAACTGCTGCGTTACCTCCTTTTATCGTCCTCGATAAAATGCTATCTACCTGGTTATTAGAAGATATTGGTAGAGGTGACCGCACTACTCAAAGTTTATTTTTAGCGGATACGGTCGAAGGACAAGCAGAATGGATAGTTAAAGCGACAGGAGTAATTGCTGGTTTGCCAATAGCAGCAAGAGTATTTCATCTGTTGAATGAGAGAGTTAGTTTTGTACCGTTTGCAGTTGAGGGTCAGTACTGTGACCGAGGTTTAATAGTCGCGCGGATGCATGGTTCAATGGACGCACTGTTAACGGGAGAACGAGTAGCATTAAATTTAGTCATGCGTTTGAGTGGTATTGCGACTCTAACCCGGCAATATGTAGAAAAAATTGTGGATTTACCTGTTCGTTTAGTAGATACACGTAAAACAACCCCAGGATTACGCATTTTAGAGAAATACGCTACACAAATAGGTGGCGCCATTAATCACCGTATGGGCTTAGATGATGCGGTGATGCTTAAAGATAATCATATCGCCGCAGCAGGTGGAATCGGCGCCGCCATCAAAAAAGTGCGTTCTCAAATTCCCTACCCTCTCAACATTGAAATAGAAACCGAATCACTAGACCAAGTAAAAGAAGCATTGCTACATGGCGCCGATATTATCATGCTCGATAACATGCCCATCGAAATGATGAAAAAAGCAGTACAAATGATCCGCCAACAAGACAGTCGCATCAAAATCGAAGCTTCTGGAAATATTACACTAGAAACAATACGTACCGTAGCAGAAGCAGGAATAGATTATATATCCACAAGCGCACCAATCACACAATCAAAATGGTTGGATTTAAGCATGAAAATGTAAGGATTTTCCCGGTATAGGGACATGAATGGATTTTGGATTATCGGAGGTTTACTTATAATTTTAAGCGCGCGACTACGGGTAAATGGTCAGACCCTCCGCCCTTTCCAACCCAAGCCTCAACAGGTTTGAGTTATTTTGTATACCAAATAAAATCAATCCGACCTACAGGAAAGAACTGACCGCGTTTCGTATGTCCAAAACCCCATCCAACGCCCGCGAAAGCTATCTTGCATAACTTCGTGTGTACGCGCGCTCCAAGGCGCGATATATCAACATAATTACAATTACAACATGATTGTAGGCAGGTGCCGTTGTTGGATTAAACTGCGTATATAAGTGACTTTATTTGCACGGCGAGTATACCATCCACATGCAAAGAAACCAGGTTTCTGTGTAAAATCTTCATTGTTACAACAATATCTCTGTGAAAAACCCGGTTTCTTATTCACCTGTATCAAAAAAACATAAAATGTCTACAGAACAAATAAAAAGCTTAATTGACTCATATTATACCAATTTAGCAGCAATGAACACCGAAGGAGTGTTAGCAAACTTTGCTCTTGACGCAATAAGCCATGACCCAGTAGGAGAACCACCAGCCAAAGTACACGAAGGATTTGGAGAATTTATTGGTAGACTCAAAACAGTATTTGAAAACCTAGCCACAACCACCGAATCAATATTTATAGCAGGCAACTCAGCAGCAGTAAAATGGAAAACACAAGGCACCAGTAAAACAGGAAAAACCGTCACATTTGAAGGAATAACCATATTCGAGGTAAACGACAACGCTAAAATCCAAACAACGCGCGCGTATTGGAACCCATCCGAAATGATAGCCCAATTACGCGGATAAAAAATACCGTAGGGGCAGGTTAACCAACCATCTTCACATAAAACCACAAATCATCTAAACCTGCCCCTACCCCGACACCCCAACACGTTGCCAACAATTAAAACATACCGCAACCGCCAAAAATTAAGAGTTAGCATCACAATGTGAACCACGGTTCACATTTTGTAGTTCTAAAGTATTGATAACAGTATTTTCTTTAGCATTATTCTAGCATTCCTATTGTGTATAATTTTTCAGATATTAATGTGCGTATTTCAGATATGCCACAAATTATATCTTATAATTTTCAGGAGTTATTACAAGTTCAAATGCACCAAAATGTGAACCGTGGTTCACATTTATATAGAATTTATGTACTATATAAGACAAGTATTTTGCTTTCGCGCCATTCTCACTTCGTTTACTGTACATGATTTGTGAAACAAGATAAAGGCTACACAAACGTGTTGGCGCCTCTTGGCGTAGAATAATGTTAATCATGAATGCATAACTTACCCTATACAAATAACATCAACAAGTTTTGATACATGTATTCCAGAAATACTTAAACTAAAATTCTATGATTTTTCAGGTATGCGGCGCCTATCAAAACAATCAACTGCATGAAAAATTGGTAACTAGCAAGTCAAATCTGTAATATGTGATCTGTTACAAATCTCAAACTGCTACTTACTAGTTTGCCAATTATTATCTAAACCACCAGAATGTTTCCGAGCCGTATCACGATTTAAGTCTATCGAAGCATAGCTCTAATCGGCATTACCCATTGAGGGTACTTTTATACAAACTATAAAAATGGAAATTACGTTGGTAAATTATCGGGGTCAATACCTTGAGATTTTAAGTAGGCAGCTAACCGCTCTTTTTGTTGACGTTCTTGTTCCGCACGCTGACTTTCTTGTTCGGCAAGCTGATATTCTTTTTTGGCGCCAATATGTTCTTGTTTAGCACGCTGGCGTATTTGTTCAGTAAGTTCTACGCCCCAAGGTAACAAATTACCTGCTTCATCCCACCATCGTAACCAGTACCCTGTTCGACATTGCTTTGTTCCTTGCCATGTACCCAAAAACAAACCCATTGAAGCAACCCAGTAAAGACCATTTTCATCTGGCTGCTTCAACTCATAGTGTCCATTTTCCAGTTCGTAAAATTCAAGTAAACCGCCATCTGGGTTGAAGATGATGTAAATAGGAACCTGCAAAACTTGCTCGTAAAAGAAACATTTCCCTGGTGGATAAGTTCTTTTAAAAGAATATTCTCCATTATCTTTATGAGACAAAAACTCCATTACGACTGCGGGAACATCTCCTTCTAGGTAAGGTGTATAACTTTTACGGTTTGGTAAGACTTGCAAAACTGAAGGTATATAGAGCCAGTCAGGAGCTTTAATAACTAATTGCCCGTTAATTGTCGCACAAAGACCAAAGTTCGTGGCAAATAACATGTAGGGTTGAATAAAACCCCAATGTTCCAAAATTTCACTTAACGCTGCAGCTATGAGCGGTTGACCTGTATTATCCACTGGGTCGTCTTCTAAACGGAAACCATCGGGCAACGCTTCCCAAGTGATTACCATTTCTCTTGATATTTTGGCTTCACTGACCTGGGGTATCATAGAACACTGCTTTTGTTAACGTGTTTTTGTTTTATACTTATGTACTATTTTAATAATTTCTACTAATTATATTGTCAGAATGCTCCCGTCGGTGCGTGAAGGCTACAAGTCTATAACTACGTTGAAATTTTTCAGTAGCCTTCACGCACCCTACGTTTCTATATAGCGGTTTTGTAAGTCATAATAAATATTATTTTGACAAATTGATTAGGAATGATGTATTATATAACAAGTTATTGTAGTATATGTATTTTATGAAACGGCGACGAAGACCATAAAACTAGATAATCAGCCGTCGCAAGCATGTTACAAAAATTTGCTGGATATTTAGATTCTCCAGCTGCACATACCGACGTTGAGTCTTAACTACAAAGTACGCGCAGGTAAAGGCTCTCATGTAGAATACATTTGTCATATTGCAGAATTTTAGTAAGCTGCAATGCCTAGAAATATAGTTATATTTCTAAGCAAATGACAAAAGCCTATAAAAACAGGCTTAAATTACAACTATCTAGTCTTCTAAAGAAGACTTGCGCTATTAGCCTTAGATTTTCAATCTAAGGCGGCTTGCGATATTGAAAAAACCGCATAAAATGCCTTGTGGTAAAAAATTAGATTTACACATACACATGAACGTTACACAAGAACAACTAAAATCCAAAGTAGAACAAGCAACGGTAGAAGCGTTCGGCGCCGACTTAGCGGGAACTGACGTGATGTTAGTAACCACAAATAATCCCAAATTTGGTGATTATCAAGCAAATTTGGCTTTACCGTTAGCAAAAAAGTTAAAACAGCAACCGCGCGCTGTCGCTCAGGCAATTGTTGATAAACTCGATGTATCAGATATTTGTGAGGCGCCAGAAATAGCCGGGCCTGGGTTTATTAACTTACGGTTGAAGACAGAATATCTAGAAGCACAACTTAGCGCAATACAAGCAGACGCGCGGTTAGGTGTACCGACCGCAGAACATCCCAAGCGGGAAATAGTAGACTTTTCGAGTCCCAATATTGCCAAAGAAATGCATGTAGGGCACTTGCGGTCTACAATAATTGGCGACTGTATAGCTCGGATTTTAGAATTTAAAGGACATGATGTACTGCGGTTAAACCATATTGGTGACTGGGGAACGCAGTTTGGTATGTTAATTACCTACCTGCGGGAAGTTTACCCCGAAGCGTTAACTACTGCAAACGCTTTAGATATTGGTGACTTAGTAGAATTTTATAAAAAAGCCAAAGCACGGTTTGACGCAGACGAAAAATTCCAAGAAACCGCGCGGCAAGAAGTTGTACGATTACAAGCAGGCGCCGAAGATACAACTCATGCTTGGAAGTTACTATGTGAACAGTCACGCAAAGAGTTTCAAGTAATATATGACTTGCTTGATATTAACTTGACTGAACGTGGTGAATCTTTCTATAACCCTTATTTGAGTGCAGTTGTAGAAGATTTAGAAAAAGCAGGTTTATTAGAAGAATCTGACGGCGCCAAAGTAGTATTTTTAGAAGGGTTTAGTAATAAAGAAGGTAAACCATTACCGTTGATTGTTCAAAAAACTAACGGCGGATATAACTACGCTACTACAGATTTAGCAGCGCTACGGCAACGGATTCAAAAAGAAGGCGCCAAGCGGTTAATATATGTCACAGACGCTGGACAAGCGAACCACTTTGCAGGAGTGTTTCAAGTAGCACGTCGGGCAGGATGGATACCTGATGACGTAGAAATCGTTCACGTGCCCTTTGGTTTAGTATTAGGTGAAGATGGCAAGAAATTTAAAACCCGTTCAGGTGATACAGTAAGGTTACGGGACTTACTAGATGAAGCAGTAAGTCGGTCACGCGCTGATTTAGAAACACGGTTAAAAGAATCTGGAAACAGCGAAACAGAGGAATTTATAGCTCATACTTCCAAAGTAGTTGGTATTAGTGCCGTTAAATATGCAGACTTAAGTCAAAACCGGACAACTGACTATAAGTTTAGCTTTGATAGAATGTTATCACTCAAAGGCAATACGGCACCGTATATGTTGTATGCCTATGCGCGGGTTAAGAGTATTGGGCGTGAAGGTAATATTGATTTTAGTAAGTTTGGCGCCGATGCAAAAATTCTGTTACGCGAAGAAGCAGAATTTACCCTAGCCAAACACATACTACAACTTGGTGAAGTAATTAACACCGTTGAGCAAGAATTATTACCTAATCGGTTGTGCGAATACTTGTATGATTTGAGCGATAAATACAACAAATTCTACGAAAACTGCCCCGTTCTAAAATCAGAAGAACCTATACGGACATCACGGATAGCACTCTGCGATTTAACCGCGCGTACCCTAAAACTTGGTTTATCCCTACTAGGAATTCCAGTTTTAGAAAGAATGTAACAACATGTTAATCAATTTGTGGAATGGGCATCCTTGCCCGTTCTTGATTTGGGGGCGGGCGCTTGTTGGTAATGCTGGTATTATTTGCGCGCGCACCAACCTAATGCTTACTGAAAATTTAAATCATAGAGCAGATGTAACAGAAACATGGAGTTAGAATTTGAATGGGATAACCGTAAAGCTCAAACAAACTTCACAAAGCACGGGGTAAGTTTTGAAGATGCAAAAACTGTCTTTGATGACCCCGATGCTTACATTTTTAACGACGAATGGCACTCTATTAATGAACAACGGGAGATTATTATAGGACGCGACCTAGAAAATCGTCTTTTACTGGTTTGTTTTACTGAAAGGCAGAATGTTATTCGTATTATTAGCGCACGTTTAGCAACTAAAAGAGAGCGTAGAGATTATGAACAATACACAAGTTTCTGATGATGATAATGATGATTTACTGCCAGAATACAACTTTGACTACAAAAAAGCTCGTCCGAACCGTTTTGCAAAACAAACTAATAAATCTTCTATCACTATTACTCTTGATGCGGATGTAGCGAAGGTTTTTAAAACGTCCGAAGCTGTTAATAATGCTTTACGAGCGTTGCTTTCAGCAATTCCCCAAGCTAACAGTTAATATCACCCGCTATGTTAGAGACGTTACATGTAACGTCTCTAAGAGGGAAGAAGGATAAACCACATAATCCGGAGGATTTCCCGCTCTTTAGACACGCTCGTACACAAAGGAAGAAAAAGAGAGAGATTTTAAGGAAGGCGCCCTATACCAAATCAGCATATTCCATCGGTACTTTTAAATCAAAATGCTGATGTAACAAGCGAAGATTGTGAATATCCTTCTCTAGAGGTTGGTAGCCAATGTGGCTTAACATTTGAGCTTCAGAAGTCACACACAGGACAGAATGACCGTCAATTATACCTTGCCCATTTAAGGCGCCAGGTGGGTAATGAAATAGGATTCCATTTTGCAAAATTTGTACTAAGTTACCTGCCATATCCAATTTCACAGTATGAAAATCAATGCTGCGAAGGTGTGCATCTTCCATGACAAATCGAGTTGGCAGCTCATCTAATTTAACTATAAATCCTTGTTTTATAAGCAGTTCCTTAATCTTTACTACTGCATCTAGCCAAACTACGACATCTAAATCAGAGTGAGTTCGAGTTTGCCGACCCACAAGTGCATCTACACCCCATCCACCATCCAGCCAAACTGAAATATCTGCTTGATTAAACCAATTGATAATTTGCACGGCATCTTTTGACTGCATCATTTTTTGCACAGGATAAACTTATTACTTACGCTAAAATAAACTATGCTTCTTAACTTCCATCAAATGGAACAAACAAACCTAAATGGCACAAGTATCTCTGATTGCTCAAGGACTACCAATTATTAACTTACAAGGGGTCGCTGTCTCTGACGGTGAGATAATTGTGCCAACATTAGACGACCGTTTGCTGCGGGTAAGTCAAAACGGAGATGTAACAACGCTTGCAAATGTGTCTCGCTATGGAATACCGTTTGGAATAGTTGAGAAAAATGGAAATTTTTTGATTACCGTATCTGGAGAAGAAATAGGTGATAGGTTGTTACGAGTTACTAAAAGTGGATTTTTCTTTACTGTTGCTGATTTAGAACCTGTATGTGGTAGCTTTGGTGGCCCATTTGGAGTTGCTGCGGGTAATGATTTTGCTATTGTCGCAATTGCTACTGATATTTCAAATTCGCAAGGTTGTTTAATTCGTGTGCAGCATAGTCGTGTTTCTATTTTTGCTGACACAGGTAGTTTTGGTGTTCCCTTTACAGTAATAGCAACTCAAGATGGTTTTATTGCTGGTTGCGAAACAGGTCAGTTATTACGTGTTAGTTTGGATGGTATAGTTACACCTTTTTTAAATTTGGCTGATGCAGGTTTTGGAATACCATTTAATTTAATTCAAGTTGGCGCCAGTTTAGTTATTACTTCTAACACTGGAAATCTTTTACAACTTGACCCAGACAGAAATATTTCTGTTATTGCTGATTTTCGTGCGCTTGGTTTTGGCATACCATCTGGAGTAGCTGCTTGGGATAATGGCTATATTGTGACTACCAACGCAGGAAACTTACTACAAGTTACAACAAATATTCTTTAGTTAATATGAAACCAAACATCTGAAATAGATGCCTAATGCCAGACTTTTTAGAAGATGCCGATGGGGAATAGGCAATACCTTATTCTATGAGAAAAATGAGGATATAAAATCCTCATTCAATATTTTAATATACAGATAGATTATACCTATACATTATTTTTCGCTTGTAGCTTCGACTTCCGACGTAACATTGCACCAATCCCACCAGCTGCTAACGTACCTAAAATAGTCAAAGGTTCAGGGACAGGTTCTCCAGGAACTGTAACTTGACCAGCACGCCCAAAACGCAAACTGTCAATTGCAAAACCTGCTGGTTCATTACCGACTAAGCTAAATTGTAAGCCAGCAATTTGATTTAAACCATTATCAGTAACCAAACCTAGAAATTCAATCCCTGTTTGTTGATTCAGCACCTGACCCAAAATCTGTCCGCTTCTGTTAAATGCAGTAATTGCCGTACTCTGAACACTATCGAAGAAGCCTCCATCTAATCCGACACCAGCTACATCAACATCAAACAAAATACTGACAGGACCGTTAAATGTTGGTGAACCAGATAGAACTGGACTTGTTGGGTTAGCACTATCATTTGTAATAAAAGTTTGAGGTGAAGAAGGGTCAAGAGCTAATGAAGCACTTGGTGTACCATTAACCACTCCAGTCTGTGCAGCACCTACTGGAATAGGAGGTTGACCTACGGTTTGTCCTTGAAAAGCACCACCAAAACTTACGGTTGGTGCATTGACACCCCCACCATAGTTAGATGGAGTATAAATCGGATTAACCGTACCGTTTGCAAATTCACTGAAGGTTATCCTTCCTGCATCTGGTGTAAAGGCTGACTTGTCTATTCTAAGCACTGCTGCACTCGCAGCAGTACCAGTGGCAAAACTTAAGAAGGCAACTGTTGCTATTCTCAAAGTAGTCTTACGAACATCTAGTTCAAATCTGGTCATCTAATTTACTCCTGCTTACAGGTAAAGGTGGTTTGGTAGACTTACCCAGCAATTGAATTGACTAATACCCAGAGAGTTTATATAACAATAAATACGAATATCTCTTTGTATCAGTCGCGTCTTTTCAGTAATATTACTTAGAATATTCTAAAAAATATTTTTTTTGCAACAAATTACGTAAGTTTACTGTTTCTTTACAATATTGTGTATTTATAAATAAGATTTTGCAAAAAAAATGTTTCGGTAGTGCTTGACTTCGCTATTAAAAAAATATTTTTTGATGCTCTGGCACCAAAGCCGTAAGTTCATAATTAAAGAACAAAGTTACAATAGAAAGTGACTGTTCAATCAGTGGCAAAAAGTATAAAAAAATACATATTTAACTAACATCTCCTAAGTAAACTTCACTATTAATTTGATTCATTAATAAATGTTTTAGTTGACTGGGATATATACGATATTCATGTAGCTTTGCAATAGGCAACCACTCGACTTTTTCTTGTCCTTCATCGGGTAGTGTTCCATTTCCTAGAACATAATCATCGGGGATGCTACAGGCGAATATAAAATCAATGGAGTGAACAAGCTTACACCATTCAACATCGGTACAATCTTCTAAGTGGTTTTTGCCGATAAACTCGCGCACAAATACCAAATTGTGAATTTTTACTACGGCGCCAATTTCTTCCAAACATTCGCGCTGTAATGCTTGTTCTAACGTTTCACCGTGCTTTTGTCCACCACCAGGTAACAAATACCACACACCAATAGCATCGCGCTTGGTGATTGCCAGTAAATGATGATCACGGATGATGAGTGCTTTAGCAGCGTTTCTTATCGGTCTGGAATGGTCAGGCATTTTTTGCACCACTCTAAAGTAACCATATTTTTTGGTCAGATTAATAAGATACACGTAATTTTAGAATTTTTATAGTCAATCTAGCTATAGTATGATGCGTTTATATATAAGATAGAGTTTAATTAACTGCTGTTGTTTTTTGAGATATTAATTTGTGGATGCAATATTAGAGCGCACGCACCAACTTAAGCTAGATTTAATCGATTTTGTTATGGATGCTGAAGGAGAGCTAGCGCAAGCTTTGGAAAGTTATGCAGCAATTCAAGCACGTCGCGGTTCTGGGGATACTGTTCAGCGTGATATGATAATCGATGGCTTTATTACCGAGGGTAAGGTTGGGGATAAGGCACCGCTCGATATATTTTTGCAAGATAATAAATTACCACAAGCCGATATTGACTTACTTCAAAACTGGCGCCGCAGTTTCATCGGTTTATTTACAGTATCTGAAGTACTACCTGATGGGTTTGAGTTGACGAACTGGTTAACACAGAAGCGCTACATTGTAAAGCCAGATAATCGACGGATGTTACAAGACTTATCAAGATGTACAGTTGGAGAGATTTTACTTAGTCGTATATCTCCTGTTACTGATGCATACTGGAGTTTTTCGGGGCCTTGTTCTGTAATGGGTAAGTTAGGTAGACCTAAGTTAGCTGTAGCTATTGGTAAGTTTAAAGATAACCATCGTAATCATTTATATAGTGATGCACCCGACTTACTAGAGGAAGCTTGGTTATCTGTAGAGAAGTACCACCAACAGTTTATTGACTTTTTTGGTAGTGATGAAATCACAATGCCAGGGTACCAGCTTAGTAAAAAAATGACAGAGTTTCAAGAAATTCTGACACAGAAGCAATTAGAGCAAGCAGGTGTTGATACTTCCAAGTCACTTACAGAAATGGTAGAATCTGCGGGAGTTGACGAAGACGAAATCAAAGCTGCTGCCGCTGAACTCGGCGCCGACTCAGATGTTGTAGCGCAATTATTCGATGCTAAAAACGCTACTGGTAAAATGGTGGCGCCAAAAGTTGAATTACCTCCAGAACTTAAAAAAGCAGAACAACTAACAGCAATATCACATCCGCGTTGGGGACAAATGCTTTTACCAACTTATGCCAAGATGCAATCTATATTAACCGCAGACGACTGGCAAAGTATTGAAGGCGCCGAGAAACTAGTACGTTTTTATTTAGAAGACAAAAGTATTAATGCTTTTATTTGGCGCCGTTTAGCAAAAGAGCATCCAACACAATTAGAAAAAATCCTACAAACAATATTACAGCGTCCAGACTTTAACTTAGAACGTGACCTAGATGCACTGCTAGAAAGTAACCACAAACTCCTAGAACCTGAACTGCCAGAAATTGCAAGTGTACCCTTACATTTACATAACCTCTTCCAAGAAGCAGTCACAGAAGTCAGCAAAAACAAACCCAAAGGCAAAAAGCCAGTAGCAAAGAAAGGCTTTTCAGCATAATATCTATACCATTCATTTTGATACCCGTAGCACAGGCAAGAGCGCGCCTGTGCAGTATATCTTTGTATAAAATCTATCTACCGCTAGATGTAATCTTACAGCCAACTTAGATACAACCTTTAACGAGCTGTAAAATCCCGACTTCATAAAAGCTGTAGGGAATCTTAAAAGTATGTCATCCGAAATTGTGACAGTACAATTTGAAGCTTAAATCACTAGATAGATAACAAATAACCAGGTGTATATATGGCTTTAAACCGAATTGTTTTTATTACAGACACCACTATCAAGCAAGAACCTATCCAATCAAACCAATTACCAAGTAACAGACTGCAAAACATTCCCGCTGGTACTACATTAGTAATACAATCTTACAGCTTACCTCCCGGCAATAACGACCACTACAAAATTACGCTCCAAAACATCCAATTCAAAGGTTTTAGCAACTGGTTCGCATTTGCAAACCATGTACAAATTATTCAAGAACCAATTGTAGCTGCGACCACAGTTGAAGCTGTAGTTAACAAACAAACCGAGAAAAACGTCGTTAAAGTAACAGTAGACCGCAATACACTTGGAACTCAGCAAGGTTTCCTCAAGCTAGTTTTCAATGTAGACACATTTATTAAACGTCAACCAATAGACTCCAACGTTTTAAACGACCAGTCAAAACAATTAATACCTGCTGGTACAGAATTAGTACTAGCGACCAGTTTACCTGACAACACCAATACAGTTAAATTACCAATTCAAGACAGTCACGTGAGATTTACACTTGATGATATTGAAATTAAAGGGTTTTCACAAGACTGGTATGCATTCGTAAAACATGTAGGTATTCAACGTGTAGGGTAAAAACATACCTAAGTTGTGGCACAGGCCGGAAAGCCTGTGCAGTGATATTATTGTATTTACCACAGAGACTATTAGGACACGGAGAGGGGAGAAATAAACCACAAAGTACACAAAGGACACAAAGAAAGAATTCTGAAAATGTAACTCTCCAAAGGATTATTCATTAGTTTTCCAAATTTGCCTATCGAGATTTAACTCTTCAACAAGTCCCAACATTAGCTGTATTGCTTCAAAATATTCACGCAATGGCGCAAATCTTAACATACTTCTATACAAATTTGGCTCAAATAACCCATCTGGGTACTCAATTGCAAAATATATTGTATCGTCAACAAACGATACATAAATATTTTTACTGGCTTTTTGCCTAAAATTAACTAACTTTTCCATCAAGCTTGTAGACAACACATAGCGCGCGTCTACCTGGTCTTCGCTATATACTGTGAAATACTCTGTAAATTCTGGGTCTTCGAGTTTTATCAGTTGCTTATTACCATGACTAATAGTACTAATATTAGCTTTTAACACATTTGGTCTAACAACAGTTATAAATTTAGCAAATTTGTTGAATTTCGCACGGAATAATAGACCTCTAAAAATATTATGATTAGAAGCTTGATTTTTTAATACCTCTAATTCAAAACGCTCATAATCAATATTTTTACCTTGTGCAACTCGTTTGAACACATATGGCAAACCTTTGATTAGCCTTAATATCAAAAGTAATATAGTTGGTATAAAAAATAGCAATGCATTTAATAGCGTTATGATTTCCTCTAATGAGGTAACATTTTTTGAAGAAGCTTGATAAATATCTGTATTTATATCAAATACTTCTGTCCAACGATGATTTAAACCTAATTGAATATCAACTTTTGTAATATTTATCGTAATATTATTTATGTCACCAGATATCTGACTGTATTGTTTAATGTTATTTATTTTTACAAAACTATTAAATATTTGACTTTGATTCAAATAATATAAAGTTTCATTTACATCTGTATCAAAAGGTTTAGTCGATAAATTCAAATTTTTGTGGTTATTAATAAATTCAAATATTTTTTGATTAGTCTTCGTTTCAAAACCAGTGGCAAAACTTTCAAATGCGGAGTTGTAAAAAATAGACCAAATTATAAATAACCCTAGAAATAAAATTAAATAAATTAACAGGAAAAATAGTCGAGTAAACCAGAAAGATGAGAATGTTACTGAAAAGGCGCCTATACTTATATATATATCACCTTCTATGTCTGGAATGTTGTGGAAAAATAGCTGATTTAGAAAATCTATAAAAAATAAAAATATAAAACTCGAAATAATCACAGCTACTAGTACCTGCTTTCTTTCTTTTTCAAACCTGGCTAAATCTTGCAATACGTTTTGCTTACAAAATTCTTTAAATTCACTTAATATTTTTTGATTAGTCATAATTTATCCAAATATGTCTATATTTACTAAATATGCACAGTATTAGCCAAATTTACTGATTAAACAAACTACCAACGTTGACATTTTGTCGTTCTTGAGCGTTGGCTTGAAAAAGCTGCTTTGGTTTATAGCTCATAGATGCAGCTAGTATATTTGTTGGAAACATTTCCAGTGCGTTGTTATATTCAGTTACTGCTGAGTTGTAAAAACGACGCGCGGCTGAAATTTGTTCTTCAACTTCATTTAAGGATAATTGCAGTCGTGTGAAGTGTTCGTTCGTTTTTAATTCTGGATATACCTCAAATGCTACAATTATGTTACCTATGGCGCCTGAGAGTTTACTTTCTAGTTTTAATCTAGTCTCGTTATTAAATTTTTCAGACATTAGCTGAGTTCTAAGTCTAGCAATTTCAGTTAAGGTTTGCTGCTCGAACTTCATGTACTGTTGAGCTACTGCTACTAAGTTAGGTATTAAATCCCACCGTTTTTGTAGCAATACGTCAATGCTTGAAAAAGCGTTGTCAACTTGATTTTTCTTATAAATTAAGCTGTTGTATAATATGATTCCTGCGATGACTATGCCAATAATAATTGATGAGTTGATAAAAAATATTATTGCAAACGTTTTCATTTGTATTTAAAAGATTTTTAATATTGATTTGATAAAAATTATACATATATCTTAGACAGGATGTATTGAAGGGTAAACAGTAATTATCCCTAACTAAGCTTGATACAGTAATAGATATATTTAAGTAATTTATAATTAGATGAGTTTTATTTATTTATTGTAACTAAGCAATCATACTGTTAAAAAGTCGAATTGCACGACTAATAGTATTTTATAGTGTGTTAAGCACCTTACTATTGAATGCCACTTACGAACAGCGTTCAAAAAGTTGATTGTAGATTTATGTTGGGTTCCGCTGTCGCTTTACCCAACCTACGATTTTATCTGTTACATCCGTTTATCATTTATTGCATGGTACTTTACTGTTGATTTAGTGGGTTTGGTTGGATACTAGGAATTGGTGGTTTTGTACCATCTAATGTTTGAACTGTTAAAACTTGGGGTGGTGTTGCGTCTGGTGGGTAGAGAAAGTCTACTTCTACAAGGCGCCTTTGTCCTGGTCTAATTGGTAGTGCTACTAATGACTCACCAGGTTGTCCACGTCTTTGTACTAAATGCACATAGTTAGTTTGCGCTTTTCCTAGGTCGTCACGATATGTTACTCTCACTGTTCCTCTAAAAAATGTGGGACGCGCGGGTGTAGCAAAGAAGCGTAGTCCTTTTTTACTAAGTTGGTCTTCTTTTAGTGGTGTTTGAATTGATAGACTGACCGTTTGGACGTTTTGCGTATTGTTATATAACGGCAATCTTAAGTTATATTGCACGCCGTAGTTACCGTGGGCAACATATGCTGTGTCTGGATAGCGAACTAGCATTGGTGCGCTTTGAATTTGGTTTGTTCCTAGTGTGCCACCGTGGAGTGTGCTTAAGCCGTAGGAGAATGCTTGTCCTGGTTGAGGAATTGTTAAGAATCTTGTTTTGGGAGTATCTGTAAGTAGCGCGCGCCAATATGAACCTCTTGCAACTCCGGCAACTCGTCCATATTTTCTTGGGCCTGTTTGGTCGAGCGGGGTAGGTGCGATGTCTCTGGGTGTGGAGAGTTCGCCGTTATCTAATATATTACGCCATTCTTCAATAGTGGGCGCCCGTTCGCTTCCATCAGTATTTGTACGTGCGGGTGTGGCTAAAGAAGCAATATACAACGCGCCGCTACTCCGCAACCTTGCATAAGTAGAACGACCATTCAAAGGTGGTGTTAATCCTTGAACAGGTATTGGTTCATTCTGCAACATTTGATACTCGCCTGGAGCAATGACAATTTGCTGAGGAAAATTATTTTGTCTTAATCCTCGCAAAACATCGCTCGCTACTCTGCTACCTGGGCCTGCATAAACATTATTTTCTGGGTTTAGAGCGAAGGATGGTAACTCAATAAAAGGTGCATCGGGCTGACTTAAATAACTTGCACCTTGAAGAACGCTAACTGTTACTGGTTCTTTACCGGGATTATATAAGATGATACCGACGTAAAGTGAGCGTAAGTTATCAGGTGCGGGCGCTCCAAAAACGTGATGGGCAAAAACGTCAAACCTGCCACTAAAAGGAAAGTTTAAATGCGCGGATGGATTTTTTTTGCCTGTTCCTGGAAAAGTTGAGAGTAGAATTCCTTCCGAAACGACTTTCTCAGGACTATTGCTATTAAATACAGGCACACTATCCAACCTACCTGAAAGTGGTCTTACTTCTTGAGGAATGACAATTTCTTCGGGTACTGGTGGGGTAGGACTTGTTTGAGCAATAGGAGAAATCAGTAAGATTGGTAACATATACTTACATATTTTTCCTTTTCAAGACGCTAATCACTTGATAGAAGTGCCAGTCTGTCAATAACTAATAAGAAGTCCTCTACAACAACCCGTATATTATTCTCTGTCAAAATCGGTACGTGTATAAATATGCATTTGCTTTTTGGGGAATTCTTGAGCAGGTAATCTAGAACCGAATAATAAAGTCCTTCGCACACAAACGAACCGCAGTCGTGACTAATCTCTACTGCTTGGCACGGCGCCACTAATTCTTCTAAATTCACGTTCGGATGTAATGTAGTTTCTTGATAATCGGACGGTAACATGCTTATACTACAATTAGTGTAAGCGGGTGTACTACGAGCATTTGATTCTACGCTTAACTGGGTGCGACTTTCTGCCATGCCACAGCAGATTATGTAGTCAGGTTGGGTTTCGGTAATTTTGGCTATTACTTGGTCAGCGGCTCCTTTGACATCTACAGGTAGTTTTCGCATGGTACTTAAAGCACTCTGTAGCTCATGATTTTGGGTGACTTCCTCTAACAAATCATCACTAGAATTTGATTTGTGATGTGGAAGCCAAATGTCAAAAGAAGTTAATAATAATCTTTTCATCATAAAGAATATTAATTACAATATAAAAAGACTCCATCATAAATATTTTATAGGAGCGTTCGTCTATGCCAGTGATTGCAGTCGTAGATTATGACATGGGAAATTTGCACTCAGTCTGTAAAGGGCTGGAAAAATCCGGAGCAACTCCTAAAATAACCGCGACTCCGAAAGTTATCGAGCAAGCAGATGCAGTCGTTTTACCCGGTGTTGGCGCCTTCGACCCCGCCGTTCAACACATAAGAGCGCGCGGTTTAGAAGCACCCATAAAAGCAGCAATAGCTTCAGGTAAACCTTTTCTTGGCATCTGCCTAGGACTGCAAATTCTTTTTGAATCTTCAGAGGAAGGAACCGAAGCAGGACTTGGAATTGTTAAAGGAAAAGTAAAGCGGTTTCGACCGGAAGCTGACATTACAATTCCCCATATGGGTTGGAACCAACTTCAAATTACTCAACCAAAAAGTGTAATGTGGGAACATTTACCCCCACAACCTTGGGTTTATTTTGTTCACTCATATTATGTAGACCCAACCGATACAACTATTCGCTCGGCAACTATTACACATGGTTCACAAACAATTACTGCTGCTATTGCGCGCGACAATCTTATGGCCGTTCAGTTCCATCCCGAAAAATCGTCTAATATTGGACTGCAAATCCTCTCTAATTTCGTCTCACAAGTTTGGACACAAATTGCCGCATGATCAGATTTTGGATTTTCGATTCTGGATTTTGGCTTAAAATAGCTAATTAATCGCTATTGAACTTTTTGATAAGATTTAAATACAATCTGTTACAAAAAGTAATTCCAAATTCAATCAAAAATCCAAAATCTAAAATCTAAAATTTCTAATGAGTCTGAGAATATACGGGAATCGACTGTTAAAAACTTTACCAGGACTGGATACCCGTCCAACTTCCGCGCGGGTAAGAGAAGCACTATTTAATATTTGGCAGGGTGAAATATCCGAAAAAAGCTGGCTAGATATATGTACAGGTAGCGGTTCGATGGGAGCAGAAGCACTATGTCGAGGCGCCAGTTTTGTAGTGGGCATCGAGCAGTCAAGTCGTGCATGTGCAGTAATTAGTCAAAACTGGCAGCAAGTAGCATCACAAGAGCAAACGTTTCAAATATTGCGTGGTGATGTATTGCAAAAATTACCAAAATTAGCCGGACAACAATTTGACTGCATCTACTTTGATCCACCTTATGCAGCTAATTTATATAAACCAGTACTAGAAACAATAGTAAAACATCAACTTTTACATCCAGATGGCGAAATAGCTATCGAACACAGCCCCCAAGGATGGGATGCGCTACATATACCATCTTTAGAAATTTGTCGTGAAAAAGTTTACGGAAACAGCGCACTCACATTTTATCGAATGAGTCAAGAGTGCTGAGTGCTGAGTGCTGAGTGAAGAGTGAAGAGTGAAGAGTGCTGAGTGCTGAGTGCTGAGTGCTGAGTTATGAGTGCTGAGTTTTAATTCCTAACTCATAACTCCTAACTCCTAACTCCTAACTATACTCAGCACTCAGCACTTTCTACTCAGCACTAACTCTTATTAATACCTAACTGGTCGCCACGCTTGTATTGAACATAAGCTTTGTAGAAAAGACCAGCAAGAGTAACGGGGATTAGACCTAGGACAATACCACACAATAAGGGTTCAATCACTTTTAATCTCCTTGTAGAAATTATTAAACTTTTGTATCTGTCTTGTGATTCTACCAAATTTGGTAGCTTTCCGTTCTATATCTAGCTTACAGCTAAAATTTTGCTGCAAAAATATCTATTTGTGCTTGCAGACACTGCTAAGAACTTTTAAGCTATGTGTATGAAATGAAAAAATCTTTGTAAACCTTTAATTTAAAAGTAACCTTTTGGATAACCACATTACCACACCCTCGATTCTTGCACAGCGCGCGATGTTAATGGCGCTGTCAATCGTACTTGCTTTTATTGTAGGCATGTTTGCCGTGCGTGTGGTGCAAGCCTCTGACCCATACGTTAAAACAGTTCTATCGCTTGACGGCGACTCTGTGACTGGACATGCTATCTTTCAAATCAACTGTGCTGGATGTCATGGTTTGGAAGCCGACGGTAGAGTTGGGCCTAGCTTGCAAGGCGTTTCCAAGCATAAATCTCGTTACGGGCTAATTCACCAAGTCATCAGTGGTGACACTCCCCCCATGCCCAAATTTCAGCCCAGTACCCAAGAAATGGCTGACTTGTTAAGTTACCTAGAAACATTATGAAATCTAGACTTAAGTTATTCTCCGGAATTTATCTGGAGAATTAAGACTCAATGCTTATGAGTGGATGTTTCTGCTGGTAGGTATTATCACAGTACAATGCCCACGCGGCGCCAAATATTCCTGAGACAGAACCAGCTACAGTAGCAGTAACTCCCCAACCTAATGGTCCAGTCCAGTTGACTATCTCTTTTAATATCGCTGTTGACGCTTTACTAACTACATACCCTGTTCCGGCGCCAACTGCACAAACTAAACCTAATTCTGTTAATATTTCTAAGATGCTTTTGCTCGATAAATCTTCTTCAAAGTAAGTTTTCCATATACGGGAATACATTAATACATCCGAAGCTGTTAAAAGGAATTGCTTAGGTAGTTCTACACCAGGTGTAGGCGCCACTGAAACTGTGGCATTACCCAAAGCGCAAGTTACAATTATCGAAGTTGCTTCTAATCTTTTTTTGCCTAAATTACTCACCTTCTAATCTCCTGCTAGTTTGAGAGACAATAAAACGACCTGGCTTAAATACATATTAACTGCCAATCGTAAAGTAACTCAAACTAACCTGAGTAAATATAGATAACTACGAAGTTTATCTGGTGGGAGATGCCCACCCGACAATATTTTACTCTTCGTCTTTATCTTCTTCATCTGGACGCTGAGTAGCAGGAGGATAATCTACGTACTCTTGAGTTCTAGAAGCTGCATTATTCGTAATATTTTCGGGCAAAACCTCTTTAGGGTCTATAGATTTATCTGCTGCTGAATTCATATTCAGTTCACCGTTTGCATTGACGTTAGGCTTATCCGAAGTTCCTTTATGATTTGCGCGACCTGCTGGCATAATAATATTTCTCCGTGACGTACTATGTATATACTTAGCCTAAGCTTGTCGCAGCTTGCTACACACTATCACAAGACACAGATAAAAATCAGTACAAAGGTAGGGTGCGTGAAGGCTACAACAATTATCCCTCCGCACGCGAATACTGTAGCCTTCACGCACCAAACCTAGCCTTAGTTAGCAACAGAAACAGTTTCTTTCTCATCTTTAGTTTTAATAATTCTGCGACCCCAAGGTTTTATAACAGAAACCGCAATGATAACCAAAATTAAGCTTGTTTGAATTGCACCACCAATTAAGGCGCCTTTCTGATCAAATAAGTATAAGGGATTATGCAGTGCTTGTAGTCGTTCTGCTTCCGAAATACTCGTCATCGCATTTACCCAAGGACCCAGCCAAATCGTGCCACTAACAATTAATGTAACTGTTGCAACCCATTTGAAAATTACCCAGTAATGCTTAAAAAATCCCCATATAGTTAGCCAGCTAAGTAAACCGCCAGTAAGCAATGATAAATTAGCCGCAGGAATAACTACAAAATCATCAAGAACTTTCAATATATAGTTAACTGCGTAAAGCTGATCACCATTCCCTACTCTACCACCCTTTGCTAGCGCGACTACCACCATACACAGTGCGGCGCCAAACCATATTCCTCCTGATGCGACATGAAACGACAGTAACCAGTTTTTCGGTTTTACACTCAACTTCTTCATATGATTAGCCAATTTATAATTAGGAAGCTAATTATATTTAAGCTAAATAAGTATGAAAAAGCAATACACAATGCTGTAGTCTCTTCTCAGTGTCCTGGTAGTGTATATTTAGAGGGCTAAAGCCCAACTACTTACCTACTTATCCAACCTACTCATTACTCATGGCAGGCGCCCCCGCACTCAGCTTTCCTAGCAGTTCAATCAGCATTAGCTTTTCGGCGTAAGATAAATTTGCCATTAGTTTAGTGGTGCGGCAAAAGTGGTCTGGTAGCATATTCGATAATAGTTGGCGCCCTTTTTCGGTTAGGTGTACGGTTAACATCCGCCTATCTGTTGATGATGGTTGGCGCCTGATGTAATTATCTCGTTCTAGTCCATCTAGTAAACCAGTAATGGTAGCACGTGTAACTTTTGCACGTTCTGCACATTCAGATGGTGTCAAACCTTGTTCGGGTGCATGAAGTAGCTGCATTAATAGAGTGAATTTACCCATCGACAGACCGTAGCGCGCGAAATGAGTATTTAAAGCAGCGTAAACTTCGGCAGTGGTATGAAGAAAAGCCAAGCAAGTTTCGACTGAGGTTACATCAAGTTCTGGAACCTGCTTGGCAAGTTTTTCTAATATTTCTTTTTCAATGAAAGGGCGTAGTGTTTCCAATGTACAATGTTAGCGCTTTGATTAGTTGCCTAATTATAAATCAAGTTATTATAGTTGCTGGATATTTTAGGCATGATTAATCTAACTCTCGGCGCCCTTCAAGCGCGCGTGCGAGGGTCACTTCGTCTGCGTATTCTAAATCTCCACCTACTGGTAAACCAAATGCTATACGTGTAACTTTGGTAAATGGTCTAAGAAGTTGACCGACATATAAAGTAGTTGTCTCTCCTTCAACGCTAGGACTAATTGCCAAAATAACTTCTTTGGGTTGGTCTTTACTAACTCGTCGTACTAATGACTGAATAGTAAGCTGTTCGGGTCCAACACCATCAATAGGAGAAATGACACCTCCTAAAACATGATACTTCCCCTTAAATTCGCGAGTTTTTTCAAGTGCAATTACATCGCGCGAGTCTGCGACAACGCACAGAGTACTGTTATCGCGCGTATTATTGCGACAAATTTCGCAAACAGGTTCAGACGAAAGATGAAAGCAAACCTTACACAAACCAATCTTTTTTTTAGCTTCAATAAGAGCTTGTGCAAGAGCTTCAACTTCCGTTTCGGGACGCTTGAGAATATGCAGCGCTAAACGTTGGGCAGTTTTAGGTCCAACTCCGGGTAAGCGTTGCAACTGTTCGATTAACCGTGCTAAAGGGCGTGCGTAAACCGTAATCCGATCTCCAGTATCTCTGTACTTTACTTATCATGACACTATTGGAGAATTTTAGCTCACTTCTTTTGCTAGAATTCAACAAGCATCCATTTTGATTGTAATTGTGTAAGCCATCTTGGAAGGGATTACGGGTAAAATAAAGCGGGAGTATATATGCTGGAGTCCTTTCACGTAAGCAATTTTAGACTGTTTCAAAATATTGAGGTAGAAAAACTAGGTCGGGTCAACCTGGTTGTCGGTAAAAATAACGCTGGTAAAAGTGCGTTTCTTGAGGCAGTAGAACTTTATGCTAGCAATGCATCGCCTAGTACCCTGCTTAATGTGATAGAATCTCGCCAGGAAAGTTGGTACAGTGAAGCTCTGCCACATTCCCAAAATACAAGCAGTAATTTTTTACGACACTTATTCTTTGGCTATAGATTACCGACTATTGGAGAAGAAGGTATTACAATAGGAGAGAATTCCTTCCATACAAAGCTTCAAATTAAATTGGCAGCATATCAGAATAAGTATGATGATGAAGAAGGTATAAGAAGGATTCATCGTGTTTCTGATGTGGATGTCGATGAAGATATATCTAGTTTTGATTTTTTTGTAATAGCCGAAGAAGGTAAAAAAACAAGAAGACTCATTAGATTAGATAGTGATGTTAGCGATATTAAGCGTAGATCTAGATTAATTTATGAACGCCAAGAATCAGAATTTAAATATACTTGGCAATTTGTATCTACAGAGAATATGCCAAATAGAAAATTAGCTGCTCTTTGGGATTTGACAAGTTTAACCAATTTAGAATCAGATGTTATTTCTGCACTTCGTTTAATTGATAAAAGAGTTTCAGGTGTTGCTTTCGTAGAAGATGTAAGCAAAGGAAGAAGTGATAATCGTATCCCTTTAGTAAAACTAGAAGGAATGGATGAACCATTGCCTTTAAAAAGTATGGGAGATGGTATTAATCGATTGTTTCATATAATTGTTGCTCTCGTAAACGCCCGAAACGGGTTGCTTTTAATAGATGAATTTGAAAATGGATTACATTGGAGCATATTACCTAAAGTTTGGGATATTGTTTTTAAATTATCAGAAAGACTTAATGTTCAAGTTTTTGCAACAACACATAGTCGTGATTGTGTCAAAGGTTTTGATACTACATGGAACAATTATCCAACGCTCGGCGCCTTTTTTCGACTTGAAGCAAGTAATGGAACAGTAAAAGTTAGAGAATATACATCTGAGACTCTTTCTGATGCTATTGATATGGATGTGGAAGTGCGTTGAGTAATTTGTATGAGCAATGTATGTAAGCAAGACACAGATAAAGTATTACTTGTTGAAGGAGACAATGATTGCCATGTTGTGATGGCTTTATGTGCTGCTCATAATGTCCCAGAAACTTTTGGTATATACCAATGTAATTCAGATACTGGAGTTTTAAAACGTTTAAATGCTTTGATTATACGTCCAAATCCTCCTCAAGTAATAGGAGTCATGCTGGATGCCGATAGTCCTTCCCTTGAAAGCAGATGGCAAAGCATCCAAAGTAAATTAAAACATTATAATTATACATTTCCAGCTAACCCTGATATTAATGGAACAATAATTGAAAGTTCAGCCAATGAACCAAAGCTTGGATTTTGGCTAATGCCTAATAATCAAGATTCTGGCATGTTAGAAGACTTTTGCGCCGAACTGGCAGTACCCACATCTATCGCTGTAGCTAGAGAATGTGTTGAAGAAGCAAAAATTAAGCAAGCGACAACGTTTAAAGAAGTGCATTTAAGTAAAGCTGTTATTCATACATATCTTGCTTGGCAGGATGAACCTGGGCGCCCTTTAGGACAAGCTATTACTAAGCAAGCTTTACGCGCGGATACAGATATTGCAATCAAATTTACTAATTGGTTAACAGAATTGTTTGTATAAAAATTTGCTTTTGTAAAAAACAAATTTCCTTTCGTCAAAATCACGCTTTTGTCAAATTCCCCAACTAGCAGATGCCTTAGTTAGATATCAACTAAATCTCAATTATTTTGCTAGAATCCAACAAATGCTCATAATATTGTAATCAAGTAAACTATTTAACTAATTTGATACTTAATTATGCAACACACTGCTAATTTAAAGCTTAATGTTTTGTAGAAGACAAAGAAGATGGTATAATAACTGCCTCGGCTTTAGAATTTCCTGCTTATAAAGTAGAAGCAGCGAGTCGCCAACAAGCGTTTGAAGCTCTTCAGCAACTTTTAGATAGTCATCTAAAAAACGCGGAAATAGTTCGTTTAGAAATAGAGGTTTCCTATGCTCAAACGTCTCAAAATCCTTGGGTTAGATTTGCTGGTATCTTTAAAGATGACCCATATTTTGAAGAGATTGCTGATGCAATTTGCGCTGAAAGGGAATCTGAAGATGATAGTGAGGTTGACCCTTCACTGTATACATGAAGTTAAGGACATAAGACCAATTTCAAACTGAACGCACTAAATAACATTTGGGCGAATAATCATGACCAAAGTGGTAAAAACTTTTCTTGCTTTCCTTTGCGCCCTTTGTGGTTCGTTATATAAATATCATATTTTAGAAGTGATTTAGGAACACATGAAGCCAGTATTGGAACGGCACCCGTTTCAAACAAAAAAGCGCTCCTAGAAATAGGAGCGCTTCTTTATAAGTTATCTAGTTGTTAGCCAACTATTAACCGTTAATTGCAGGTGCGGTTAATGCTACAGGAGCAGCTTCGCCAGACGCTAAGTCTAAGGGGAAGTTGTGAGCGTTACGCTCGTGCATTACTTCCATACCTAAGTTAGCGCGGTTGATGATGTCTGCCCATGTGTTGATGACGCGACCTTGGCTGTCAATTACTGATTGGTTGAAGTTGAAACCGTTCAAGTTGAAAGCCATTGTGGAAATACCTAAAGAGGTAAACCAAATTCCAACTACTGGCCAAGCAGCGAGGAAGAAGTGTAAGCTGCGGCTGTTGTTGAATGAAGCGTATTGGAATATCAAACGACCGAAGTAACCGTGTGCTGCAACGATGTTGTAGGTTTCTTCTTCTTGACCGAACTTGTAACCGTAGTTTTGGCTTTCGGTTTCAGTTGTTTCACGAACCAACGAAGAAGTTACTAGTGAACCGTGCATCGCAGAGAACAAGCTACCACCGAATACACCAGCTACACCTAATTGGTGGAAGGGGTGCATAAGAATGTTGTGTTCTGCTTGGAATACCAACATGAAGTTGAAGGTTCCGGAGATACCTAAAGGCATACCATCCGAGAAAGAACCTTGACCGATTGGGTAGATCAAGAATACTGCGGTTGCTGCTGCAACAGGTGCAGAGTAAGCAACACAGATCCAAGGACGCATACCTAAGCGGTATGAAAGTTCCCACTCACGACCCATGTAGCAGAATACGCCGATGAGGAAGTGGAATACTACCAACTGGTAAGGACCACCGTTGTACAACCACTCATCTAAGGAAGCTGCTTCCCAGATTGGGTAGAAGTGTAAACCGATAGCGTTAGAAGAAGGAACAACTGCACCAGAGATGATGTTGTTTCCGTACATTAATGAACCAGCTACTGGTTCGCGGATACCGTCAATGTCAACTGGGGGTGCTGCTACAAATGCAACGATGAAGCAGATGGTTGCTGCCAAGAGGGTAGGAATCATTAGTACGCCGAACCAGCCAATGTAAAGGCGGTTTTCGGTGCTAGCGATCCAACGGCAGAACTGTTCCCATACGTTGGCGCTTTCGCGGCGTTGTAAGGTTGCGGTCATGTCTTTATGATTGCTCTATGTGATGAATAATTTAAGCTGGTCGTTTGACTGGCTTATTTACTAACATAAGAGTTTTATTGAGTTTTGTAAAGGTATTTAACTTAACATTTTGTTATATATCAGTGCGTATATACATTAGTTTACATTATGAAATGTAAATTACTTGGTTAAATATTTTACATATAAAAAATGTAGAGACGTTACATGTAACGTCTCTACAGCAATCGGCGCCTTCTTTAAAAGGCATACATAGCAATGATTGTGGACAATTAAATGCTGGTTTTAACCTGGAGGCCAGCCAAGCGCGCGCCCACCTAATATATGAAGGTGCATATGGAAAACCGTTTGACCACCATCGTTGCCAGTATTAATCACAACGCGATAACCATTAGTAAGTCCTTCACGTTCCGCAACATTCTTAACAGTCTGTAACAAATGACCTAGGAGTTGGCTGTCTTCAGGTTGAGCATCAGAGAGCTTGGGAATAGGTTTCTTGGGAATTACAAGGATATGAACGGGCGCCTGTGGGTTAACATCTCGGAAAGCAAGCGCTAAATCATCCTCATAAACGATGTCCGCTGGTATTTCGCGCCGAATAATCTTGCCAAAAATCGTGTCTTGGTTGGTCATGTGCAATTTAATGATTTGATAAACCATTTGTTGTTTGCCAATAGTAAATGATAAGACAAAGGAATATTGCAATAACAAAAGGGACTATAAATATAAATGCTAGCTAGAGTATGGAGTGCGTCTGTAGTTGGAATTGATGCAGTAAAAGTGGGTGTAGAGGTTGATGTTTCTGGTGGATTACCTGGAATAATGATTTTAGGGTTGCCAGATGCTGCTATACAAGAGGGTAAAGAAAGAGTTAGGGCAACGTTAAAAAACGCTGGGTTTGGATTTCCAACAAAAAAGATTGTAATTAATTTGTCTCCTGCTGATTTACGTAAGGAGGGTCCAAGTTTTGATTTACCTATTAGCGTGGGGATTTTAGCCGCATCCGAACAAGTCGGCGCCGACTTATTAGGTGATTATTTATTCTTGGGTGAAGTTAGTCTTGATGGCAGCTTGCGTCCAGTTGCGGGAGTATTACCAATAGCAGCATCTGCACATAGTATGGGTATAACAGGTTTAGTCGTACCAGCAGATAACGCTCAAGAAGCTGCAGCAGTTGACGGGTTAGAAGTTTATGGTTTCCACAATTTACTCGAGGTTACAGATTTCTTAAATAACCCATCTCGTTACAAACCTGTACAACCTACACATAATATAGAAGTATTCGCAGCTAATAACGTTGATTTAGTTGATTTGAAAGACATAAAAGGACAAGCTCATGCACGACGCGCGTTAGAAATTGCCGCAGCAGGAGGACATAATCTTATATTTGTTGGGCCACCAGGAAGTGGGAAAACCATGCTTGCGCGACGTTTACCGGGAATCTTACCACCACTTAGTTTCGGTGAATCATTAGAAGTAACTCGTATTCATTCAGTTGCAGGTTTATTAAAAAACCGAGGAACATTAGTAAGAGAGCGTCCTTTCAGAAGTCCACACCATTCTGCTAGTGGTCCATCTTTAGTAGGTGGTGGTAACTATCCTCGTCCAGGTGAAATTTCTCTAGCTCATACAGGTGTTCTATTTTTAGATGAACTTACAGAATTTAAACGCGACGTATTGGAATTTTTGCGTCAACCACTTGAAGACGGTTATGTAGCAATATCTAGAGCAAAGCAGTCAGTGAATTTTCCAGCGCAGTTTACTTTAGTCGCAAGCACAAACCCATGTCCGTGTGGATATTACGGTGATATCATTCAACAATGTAGCTGTACACCCCGAAAACGTGAGGATTACTGGGCAAAACTTTCAGGCCCATTAATGGATAGAATTGACTTACAAGTAGCAGTCAACCGACTAAAACCAGAAGAAATTACCCAGCAACCAACAGGTGAATCTTCTTTGGAAATACGTAAAAGAGTCATCAAAGCGCGCGATATAGCAACCCAACGCTTTAAAAAAGAGCAAAACATACGCTGCAACGCGCAAATGCAAAGTCGTCATTTACAAAAGAATTGTAAACTCGACGACTCAAGCACAAGACTATTAGAAGGCGCCATTAAAAAACTAAACTTATCAGCAAGAGCTAGTGACCGAATATTAAAAGTCGCGCGCACGATAGCAGACCTAGCAGGAGACGAACATTTAAAACCTCATCACGTCGCAGAAGCCATCCAGTACCGCACAATAGATAGAATGTAGGTTGCCTAGAGCGCAAATGCGAGACTCAACATATAATAACTTAAGAAAATTTTCTGATACATAAACAAATGCAACTACCTAATCTGATTAAATCACCCGCGTTTCTTCAAAAACTGCAATGGGTCATAAATCCTGTACCATATATGTAAAATGCGGCTCTTCAATATCCTAATATTTTTAGTGCTAGAATTTTTAGTGGTAACAGCGTTGTATTCGTTAACCATCCCCAAGCTATCCAAGAAATTTTAACCAATGACCGCAAAAAATTTACTGCTCCTGGGGAGTATAACGATATATTACAACCGCTAATTGGCGACTATTCGGTAATTATGCTTGATGGTGAAAATCATCGCAGACGGCGCCAGTTGGTCATGCCATCGTTTCATGGTGATCGAATGAAAGCATATGGCGATTTAATTGTCAATCTTACCAAAAAAGTAATGGATGCAACTGCATTGAACAAGCCTTTTCTTGCACGTTCGGCAATGCAAGAAATCTCAATGCAAGTTATTCTTCAATCGGTTTTTGGCTTATACGATGGTACACGGTGCGAGCAAGTCAAAGATTTAACCGGGAAAATGTTAGATATTTTTAAATCGCCCTTTTCTTCAAGCTTTCTATTTTTTCCTTTTCTGCAAAAAGATTTAGGAAAAGCAAGTCCGTGGGGTAAATTTTTATGTCAACGTCAGCAAATTGATCAATTATTATATGCTGAAATTGCCGAACGCCGAGAAAATCCAGACCCTAACCGAATTGATATTTTGTCATTACTAATGTCCGCGCGTGATGAACAAGGGCAAGG
This sequence comes from Calothrix sp. NIES-4105, assembly GCF_002368415.1. Taxonomy (GTDB): domain Bacteria; phylum Cyanobacteriota; class Cyanobacteriia; order Cyanobacteriales; family Nostocaceae; genus Dulcicalothrix. The sequence goes on along the minus strand of NZ_AP018290.1, from coordinate 10,537,665 downwards.
TTTAACTGATAAAGAACTACGCGATGAATTAATGACACTGTTACTTGCTGGACATGAAACAACGGCAACCGCAATGGCATGGGGTTTATACTGGAGTCACTATATACCTAAAGCAAGTGAAAAAATCCGCAATGAAATCAATACTTTAGGCGATAAAAATGACCCTGTAAATATTTTGAAATTGCCTTATTTAACAGCATTCTGCAACGAAACATTACGACTGTACCCAGTTGCAATGCTCACATTTCCGCGCGTTGCCCAAGAGCAAGTAGAAATTTTAGGTTACCAAATCAAACCTAATACAGTTATAGTTGGCTGTATGTATCTTGTACATCATCGCGAAGATTTATATCCCCAATCAAAACAATTCAAACCCGAACGTTTTCTAGAACGCCAGTTTTCTCCTTACGAATTTATGCCCTTTGGTGGTGGTGTGCGTCGTTGTATAGGTGAAGCTTTGGCAATGTTTGAGATGAAATTAGTGATAGCTACGATTTTATCAAACTATCAATTATCATTAGTGGATTCACAACCTGAAGTTCCTCGTCGTCGTGGTGTAACCCTAGCACCCGCAAATGGAGTAAAGATGGTCATGACGGGAAAACGAACACGTCAAGAATCACGGGTTATGGTTTCTTCGCAGTAAGGGAATTTGAGAGGCGCCTTATATATAGAAACAAGATTTTTTGGTGTATATGTACTCTAATTTACAATTTTCGACTAATATAGATACATTAGTTCATATTAGTTAAAAAAAGTTAAGGTTATGCAGTCTGAACGCCAAAAGAAAATAATGGAACATTTGAGTCGTAGTAAGGGTGATTATATCAATCCTAAGCTTGACACTTCTTCTCGCAAGCAGCAAATTATGGATCATGTGCGTTTAAGTAAGGGTTAATAATACTGTTCTGTGTTATAAGTTATGATGGGTTGAGTACGTAGTTGTTGCTCTAGCCCTTTAAAAATATTAAGACTTTTTTGCGCTCTCCGCGCTACTACGTACTCATCAAAATTAATGAACTGGCGCCTGATTCCGTTACTTGAAGCACCCGGTGTTACACAAATGGCAATTGATAAGTGGTTGCTAGAACAACATTTATTGGGTAATAGTCCAGCTACACTGCGGTTTTACACATGGGCGCCACCTGCTATTTCTTTAGGTTATCACCAGCATAAGTATCCAGAACATTGGGAAAATATAATATGGAAAGGACAAAAACTTGATTTAGTCAAGCGTCCTACAGGTGGAAGGGCTGTTTTACACCAAGGTGATTTAACTTATGCAGTGGTAACATCTGGATTATATGGCAGTCGAATGCAAGCGTATCAGAAAATATGTGAATTTTTAATCGCTGGATGGAAGCAGCTTGGTGTTGATTTACATTATGGAACAGCAGGACGTGGTTATATTCATAACCCCAATTGTTTTGGTACTGCTACAAGTGCTGACTTAGTAACTAGTTATGGATATAAATTAATTGGTAGCGCACAACTTAGAAAAGGCGATGCCATATTGCAACACGGCGCCATACGCTTACAGCCAGATGCTGAATTATTTTCTCAGGTTTTTGGTGAAGAATTTCCTCCAGATGCACACTTATCTCTAAATTTCGATATTGAAACAACTATTAAAACTTTAGTTTCGGCCGCAAGTAATTGTTTTAATATACAATTTGACGTTCAACCATTAACAAACAATGAAATAAACCCTCCTCTCTAGTCCCCCTTCCACGCGGAGGGTTAGGAGGGATTCTTAGCTTTCCTTTATCTAAAGACAACACATACTTGATATTTGTTTCTCTATTTTAGTAATTTTGCATAAATAGAAATTAACCATGCGTGGATATTCGGAACCACTCTAATTATAAAGAATAATAATTAGGTAAGTTTACTGGTGGTAGTTATCAATAAAATTTTCTAAGATTGTAGCAATCCAATATTTATATAAAAAAATTTGCAAAATTTTAACGTATTTTTATTAATTTAAAATATTTTTTTAGACCAATAGTCAACAAAACAAGTATTAATTAATGAGTACTAACCAATCAAATCAGTTGTTGCCAGTTCCATCAGGAGCTTTGCAAGTACTATTGCCGTCTATACAAGAGGCAGATACAGATTCTACTCCGTGGTTTTCGCTTGTAGTTCCGACATACAATAAAGCCGCAAACATTGAAAAAATTGTCCAAATTTTAAGTGAATTACTTGACCAGTCTATGCCCGGTGGCTATGAATTAATAGTGGTTGATGATAATAGTCCAGATGGTACTTGGCAGAAAGCACAGTCTTTAATATCTGAACATCCCCAACTGCGTGTAATGCGACGCGAACACGAACGGGGATTATCATCAGCCGTGATTCGTGGTTGGCAAGCCGCGCGAGGGCAACTTATAGGTGTAATTGATGGAGATTTACAACATCCACCCCATGTATTATTAGAGTTAATCACCGCAGTTAAAAATGGTGCTGATATCGCTGTAGCGAGTCGTCATATTGATGGTGGTGGAGTAAGTAGTTGGAGTTTTACTCGACGGCTTTTGTCTCGTGGGGCACAGGTATTAGGACCGCTGATACTACCGTCAGTTTTAGGCCGATTGTCTGACCCCATGAGCGGTTATTTTATACTCAAACGGGAAAGTATTATAGGTGTGATTCTAAACCCTGTTGGGTATAAGATTCTGTTAGAAGTAGTTGGACGAGGTAGGATTAAAGAAATTGCAGAAGTCGGATATGTATTTTGTGAACGTAAGGAAGGCGAAAGTAAAGTTACCTGGAAGCAATATATTGAATATATCCAGCATCTATTAAAGCTAAGGTTTTCAACAGGAAGAATTGGTGGTTTGCGCCAAAAATTACCTATTGATAAGTTTCTTCGCTTTGCTTTAGTAGGGTTTACTGGAGTTTTTGTAGATATGGGACTCCTTTATCTATTGAGTGATGCAACAACTTTAAATTTGCCGTTGACCCGTAGCAAGATTATTGCTGGTGAAGTGGCAATTATCAATAATTTCTTGTTAAACGATGCATGGACTTTTGCTAGAGTACACAAAGAGAGTAGAGACACGATTAATCGTGTCTGTACAGAGATTTTATGTTGGCGCCAACCTGACAAAATTAATGACATAGACCAGTAGTGGGAGGATCGTATTCTATCCTTTCAAATACCCAGCTTCAGCAAAATCATTAATCATTTGCTCGATTACATTCCATAGTTCGGGGGTACCAAGAGCGACAGGCGCCATACGTTTCATGACTTGTTCACAACTAATATTATGCAGGCGCCAAGTTCCACCTTTTGTTTGCCCATTATGCAAAAAAGGCTGTATTCTATCCAAAGCAGCAGCAAATTTAGCAGTCGGTGTGCTTTGTAGCTCAAACTCTTCCCAAATTTCTCTTAACTCCTGTTCCAAATCATTTGGTAAAAGTCCAAATATTCTATTTGCAGCTTCAATTTCACGTTCTGCTTTATTTAAATTTGCCTGAATATCATAACAAAATGTATCACCTGCATCGATTTCAACTAAATCATGAATTAGTAGCATTTTCATCGCACGCTCCTTATCAGTTCCCGGAGGTGCATATTCACCTAAAATCATTGCCATAATGGCAATGTGCCAAGAATGTTCGGCTGAATTTTCTCGACGCGAGCTGTCGGTAAGTAATGTTTGACGTAGAATATGTTTGAGTTTGTCTATTTCTAAAATGAACTGTAATTGTTGGGTAAGACGATTAGTAGTTTCCACTGTCTTTAAGTAATTATCTCTTGAATATCTTACATTGTGACGGCTGGGGACAGCCGTTCCACAAGAGTTAAATTTATGCTACAAAGAAGAACTTTTTTAAGAAAATAAATTATCCGTTACATCCGTTGTATCCGTTGCTAAGTTTATTAATTTGTTGTAGATTTAGCGATTACTCCTAATTGTAAACCTGGGGGATAAGTTCCGTTTTGCTTGACTTGTTTGATGTCAGCGTCGGTGATTCGCAATTTAAGCTTTTTCGCTAATGCCTGAATTATATCTCCTCTATCAATTAAACCAGCAACGGCACCAGCAGGTGAAAGTACAGTGACTCTGAGCAGTTTTTCGTTTTCGAGTTTATTGATTACTTCTACTAGTGTGGCATTTTCCTCAACAGTAGGAATTTCTGAAAGGGGGTTGACTATAGCTTCTAAGGTTTGGGCTTCCCATTCGCTGCGCTCAATTTGTCGTAAGTTATCAACACTTACCATACCTCGGTAACGTCCATCTGACTCAGCGAAATAAATCTGTGAATTTGAATCTAATAAATATAAGTCAGCAAACGCGCGCAGTGAATGGGAAGCATCAACAACACGAAAGTCCCGCGTCATTGCTTCGCTCGCTTTTGTTTTTAGTATTGTCTCTTGTAAAACTGTAACCCTGTCGTAGCTTGTAGCATTACGGATACCAAACCAGCCCAACAATGCAATCCATATTCCTGTTCCTAAATCACTTGTAAAATAATCTACCGCCAAACCAAGCCCTATTGCGGCGTATCCTAAGATTTGACCTGCTTTTGCGGCGCCACGCACTGCTTGAAATCTGTCACCTGTAACTTTCCATAGTGCCGCTTTTAAGACTTGCCCACCATCTAACGGTAAACCAGGAATTAGATTGAACAGTGCTAGAATAAGATTTATCCGCCCTAAGTCTCCAAGTATGACATGTACAAGTGAAGTATCAGAAAACACACTAGATATTAACCGCAGTAAAAGAAATAAACCAATGCTTACGAGTGGTCCTGCAATTGCAACCTGAAAAGCTTTACCTGGAGTTTTTGACTCTTCTTCAATTGCGGCAATTCCACCGAATAAAAATAATGTAATCGAGTTTACTTGAATACCCTGTGATTTAGCGGCCAAGCTATGTCCTAATTCATGTAGCAAAACTGATGTAAACAGCAGTAATGACATTACCACTGCGGCGCCCCAAGCTAAACTTGTACCCCACTGCTGGTAAGCAAAACCAAAGTTTAGCGTTGCCAAACCGAAAATTACGAACCATAAGGGGTCTACAAACAAGGGTATTCCGAACAAAGACCCTATTTTCCAATTCGTTTGCATGTTTTTTCCTAACAAATAATATTACAACTTGTATTACTTAATAATTTATATAAATCAACATAGCAGTAGAGACTAAACATGTTTAGTCTCTACCTACATTTAATATTTTAATTGAATTTAAGATTAGTTGTCGGTTTAGATGACACCAAGGTTCGTTAAACCTAAAACGGCGCCGATGCCAACTATATGACCAGTAGCCATTGCAGCCAGGAATGTACCGACGCTAGGATTGTTGAACACTGAAGGGAAGGGTAATGGCATTTTATTACCTACATGGGGTTCTTCAATTGTTCTTGGAATAATTAAAAGAGCTAATATGCTGGCGCCAACAATAATGTAAGTACCAGTCCAGTTCCACTCAACAGCACTATTGGGAACCGTTGGTTGGACAGCCGCCAAAAGCGATACTAGATTAAATGACAAAGTAGATATAAATGTCGAAAGCACAGGTTTTCTCCTACACGAACATAACCTCGTTCTTTATGCTCGTTCGGATAAAGACTTGAATCTTCCATCTAAGGGGAGGAAATTACCTCCCCCTTTAGTTAGAATTACAAATGCCAGAAAATGTGCTGTCCTTTACAATGTGCCAATGTTAGTCAGTCCCAAAACGATACCAATACCGATAACGTGACCAAAGCACATTGCAGCAATAAATGCAGGAATGCTCATAGGTAGTAATGGCATCTTGGGACCAATATTTGGTCTTTCAATCTTTAAGGTTAGCAGCAGCGCAACAAACGAACTAATACTGATAATCAATCCTATAGTTGGATTCCAAGCAGGTGTTGCGGGAACGCTAGCTGCAACTGCCAATAAAACTGAAGGCATAAGCGTGGTTTTCTCCTAAGAACGAAAACTTATTTAAGTCATAAAGATTATAAAAGTTTATGGTAAAACCTGCGAGTATTCGTTATTTATTTATAATTGCTGTAAAGTCAATTACAATTATCAAAATTTTCTATGCGAATTAAGATTTGTGGAATTCGTGACCCACTACAAGGTCAGGCAATTGCGGCAACTGGCGCCACTGCTTTAGGATTTATTTGCGTCCAATCTTCCCCACGTTACGTTAGCGTCGAACAAATTCAATCAGTTGTAGCTTTGCTACCGTCTCATATGGATAAAATTGGAGTTTTTGCCAATGCAAACCCTACAGAAATAGCGTTTATATCTAATAATTGTTCATTGACAGGAGTTCAATTACACGGTAATGAATCTCCAGATTTTTGTAAACAAATACGTGAAATTCTACCAGATATTGAAATAATTAAAGCATTAAGAATACGTAATACAGAAGATTTAAATAATTCAACAACTTTTACAGATTATGTTGATACCCTGCTATTAGACGCTTATCATCCTCAACAATTAGGTGGAACTGGTCAAACTCTAGATTGGAAAATCCTTGAAGAATTTAATCCAGGTCGTCCTTGGTTTTTAGCAGGAGGATTAACACCCGACAATATTACCTCAGCACTAACTAATCTTAAACCTAATGGAATTGACTTATCAAGCGGTGTTGAAAAGGCGCCAGCAGATAAAGATTTGGATAAAGTCGCGAAACTATTTCAAGAGTTAGGAGTGCTGAGTGAGTCGTGCTGAGTGCTGAGTGAGTCGTGCTGAGTGCTGAGTGAGTCGTGCTGAGTGTTGAGTGAAAAGCCATTATCCTTACTTTTAACTCCTAACTCCTGACTTATTACTCAGCACTCAGCACTCAGCACTTTTAACTATTAAAAGAATGAAGCTTGGTGACGAATTAAGTTAAAGAACTCTTCGCGCGTCTTTTGTTCATCTTGGAACACACCAAGCATTGCACTTGTAACAGTCCAAGAACCAGGTTTTTGCACTCCGCGCATTGCCATGCACATATGGGCGCCTTCCATAACCACAGCAACACCTTGGGGTTCTAAAATCATTTGAACAGCTTCGGCAATTTGGCGGGTAAGACGTTCTTGGACTTGTAAGCGACGCGAGTACATTTCAACGATGCGAGCGAGCTTACTAAGTCCGACAACTTTTTGGTTAGGTATATAAGCAACATGTGCTTTACCCATAAACGGCAACATATGGTGTTCGCACAAGCTAAAAAAGTCAATATCACGAACCAACACCATTTCGTTGTGTCCTTCATCGAAAATGGCATTGTTAACTAAGTCTTCGAGCGACTGGTTATAACCACTCGTAAGGAAACGCATCGCTTCAGCTACACGTTTTGGAGTCTTGAGCAATCCTTCACGTTCCGGGTCTTCGCCAACACCGATAAGTATATCTCGCACGGCATCCTGCATTTTATCCATGTGTTGATCAGACGGTGGATGCAAATCAGGTTCTTTACCATCGTGAGTATTACGGTCTGGTCTAGTAGTAATAATATCAGTCAAATCAGGAATTAGCGGAGATTGAGAGCCGTTGGAACGAGCTATAGTCATGATGTAAATGTTATATGATGTTTCTGTGGAATAGTGCTAAGTACTAAGTTCTGAGTGCTGAGTGAGTCGTGCTGAGTGAGTCGTGCTGAGTGAGTCGTGCTGAGTTTTAATTCCTAATTCCGCTCCTCCTAACTATTAACTCCTAACTAAACTCAGCACTCAGCACTTTCAACTCAGCACTATTTAGAGAACTCCAGCGCTTGCCATGAGAGTCAATTCGTCAACGACTGCTGCGGATGGTAGCTGTGCAGTGTAAAGAATTGACTGAGCAACAATTTCTGGGGTCAGCATGTTAGAACGGTCAAAGTTCGCGTTAACGGTTTCGGTGTCCCAAAGTTCTGTATTTACTGAACCAGGACAAACAGCTGTTACGCGGATACCGTGGGAACGTTCTTCTTGTGCTAATGTTTGCGACAGCGCTAACAAACCAGCTTTACTAACGCAGTAGGCGCCCCAATTTGGAAAAGCTTGTTTACCCGCGATGGAAACGACGTTAATAATTGTACCCTTCCCTTGAACACGCATTGCGGGTAAAATTCCCTTGATGCACTCAAACACGCTGGTTAAATTCAAATCAATTACCCGCTGCCAATCAGATAAAGGCGTTTCGAGCAAATCAGCTGTGTATGCCATTCCAGCATTATTTACAAGAATGTCAATATTACCAAAATCTTGTGCAATATATTGGATTTTTTCTTGAACTTCGCTAATATTCGCTAAATCTACTGCATATGCTTTTGCCTCTACTCCAGTATGTCGCACAGCTTCGGCTACTGCCGTAAGTTTGGGGAGTGAACGGCTAACGATAGCAACATCTATACCCGAAGCCGCAAATGCTAAAGCTGTTGCCTTACCAATTCCGCTACTTGCTCCAGTTATTAGGGCGCGTCGTTTTTGCTCAACAATCATGCTCTCTCCAGTTGTTTTACTACCCAAACACATCGCCATTGAATCAACTTCTTCTCAAAAGTTCTTTCTCTGTGTAGATACGCAGGACTTTTGAAAAGAGGGTTAATGTGTATCGCGGTTGGTTATATAGATTAAACAATTCTTAAAATTTACCGAATAACCTCTTTATAGATGCTATCGTTTCTTTTTAATATGCTCTTCAGTCAAAGCAGTTAAATACGCTCTCCTAATCAAGTAAATCCTACATATATACTAGAATACCTATGGTAATTAAGATTCGTCCTGAAAAATAAGTCACCATAGGTAATTATAGCAAAAAATGTTAAAGAGCGTATATTAATGACCAACTTCAGTAAAAACGCCAATTTTACGGAATTTTTCATAGCGTAATTGGCGCCGAGCAGCTGGTGTCATCATAGAAAGTTCATCTAAGTTATCAACCAAGGCGCTTTTTAAAGTTGTCGCGGCTTTAAGTGGGTCTGAGTGGGCGCCACCTGTTGGTTCAGGTAAAACTTGGTCAATGATACCCAAACTCTTGAGGTCATGAGAAACAATTTTGAGTGCAACAGCAGCTTGAGGAGATTTAGCAGCATCTTTCCATAAAATAGCGGCGCAAGCTTCAGGAGTTGCAACAGTATAAACCGAGTGTTCAAACATCAAAAGTCGATCACCAACACCGATACCTAGGGCACCACCGGAACCACCTTCACCAATAACAGTACAAACAATCGGTACATCAAAACTAAACATTTCACGCAAGTTATAAGCAATAGCTTCACCTTGACCTTGATGTTCAGCTTCGACACCAGACCAGGCGCCAGGAGTATCAATAAAAGTAACAATTGGCATCCCAAACTTGTTGGCATGTTCCATTAACCGCAATGCCTTACGATAACCACTTGGATAAGGCATTCCAAAATTACGGGCAATATTGTCTTTGGTGTCGCGTCCTTTCTGCTGACCCAACATCACAACTGGGCGCCCATTTAATCTGCCAACACCACCAACCATAGCTGGGTCATCAAAACCACCTCTATCACCATGTAACTCCATCCATTCATCACTGATTGCCTGGATGTAATCTAAAGTACTGGGGCGACGGGGATGGCGTGCAACCTGTAATCGCTGTGATGGTGATAAACTACTAAAAATTTCCTCTCGCAGTTGCGTAGCGCGCGCTTCTAGCTGCCGAATTTGACCAGAAACATCCACGCCGTTTTCTTCAGCAAGTTGCCGAATTTGGTCTATTCGAGTTGCCAATTCTGCTAACGGCTTTTCAAAATCCAGCAGTAGTGGTTTACGCTCAGTAGTTGCCATCTTTAAAATCAAAAGTTAGGAGTTAGGAGTTAGGAGTTAATAGTTAAGAGTTAGGAGTTAAATTGAAGACAAGTATGAAGTAAAAAGAATATTTCGGCTTCACTTCCTACTCATAACTCATAACTCCTAACTCTGAACTCAAGAAACTAAAAGCGGTTTAAATCCGTGTTTTAGCGAAAGCTGACCGATACGACTCATTTTTTCTACAGTAATCTGATTGCGTCCCCAAGAAAAGTTAGTATGCAACTTCTCGAACTCTAAAAGCATTGACTCAGCAAAACAAGCAAATAATTGGCGCCCAGGAATATCCATGTTGACAATTTTCATGATTTTCCAGTCGATATCCAAGGAATGTTCGACAATTCCACCATTCAAAACATGTACACCAGGATGCTGAACCTTTGTTGCCAAGTTTTTGGGGTAGCCACCATCAATTAGTAGACAAGGCTGCTTGAGGGTAGTAGGGTCAATTTCTACGCCTTTGGGCATACTAGCAACCCAAACTATAATATCAGCTTCGGGTAACGCTTGCTCTAAAGCCATTATTTTCCCGCGTCCGAGTTCTGCTTGCAAATGCTGTAAACGCTCTTGGTTACGCGCGATTAGTAAAAGTTCCTTAACATCAGTTTTCGCGTCCAGCCAGCGACAAACAGCACTACCAATATCACCAGTGGCGCCGCAAACAGCAACAGTAGCTTCAGATAAATTAATGCCTACTTGTTTAGATGCTTGTTCAACCTGCTGACAAATAATATAGGCAGTATGAGTGTTACCAGTTGTGAACCTCGTAAACTCAAGTGTTGTATTCCGTACTTGACGAAACTGCTCTAAGTTAAAGTTTTCAAAAATTATCGAAGAAAAGCCACCCAAAGCAGTAATATCAATACCATGCTTTTGAGCATGAGCCATTGCATTTAATATTTTACGAGTAGCCGCTTTAATCCGTCGTGTAGCAAGCATTTCCGGCAAAAAACAAGACTCAACGTATCTTCCCTCAATTTTTTGTCCGGTAACACTGGTGACGGTAATGTTATCTACTATTTGAGGTGGTGCGCTACACCAAAAATCTAAACCTTGGTCGGCGTATTCAGGGTAGCCTAATTCAAGGGCTACAGATTGAGCGTGTTCTAAACTAGTCAGGTGTCCGATTAGACCAAACATGTACTGTGATACTACTGGGCGTGGGTAAATAAAGTAATGAGTAATGAGTGCTGAGTGCTGAGTGCTGAGTGCTGAGTAAAATCAAACTCAGCACTCAGCACTTTCAACTGGGCACTATTTTAGGCTGCGCGAAGACCGTAAGCGGACAAGCGCATTATATCGCGGGTGTTGAAACCGATGTTACTGAGTGCATCGCCGTATTGAATCATAAAATCTTCAACCAAAGCATCTTTTCCCATTGCCATATTTTCGGCATCGTTTTCAACTTGGTTGAGCATTTTCCAGACTAAAGGTAGGTTTTGACGGTTTGCTTCTTCAAGTTCGGCTTTGGATGCTTCAAAGTTTTCTTTAAGCCAAACTTCGCCGAAGTTTAAGTGTGAGTATTCGTCTTTAACAACTCCTTCAGTGATTTTACGGGCAAAATCATCAGCTACAGGAATATATATGTTATAAGCTGCAATTGCAAAACATTCAATAATTAATGATTGAATCAACAAGCAAGTTACAACTTTACCTTCGGCTGCTGCTTCTTGAAAATTACGGTGCAAACCAGCAAAGAACGACTTTGCGAATTCCATGTCAGGTGTAACTTTAAGATTGCGACCGCAAGATTCAAAACCCTTCTTGTGACGACTTTCCATCTTGGATAAGCGAACCAAGTCGTCATGAAAGTCAGGAAGCATTTCGGCTAATCTGATGTAGTTTTCGTGTGCTTCTTGTTCGCCTTCAATTACAATCGCATTAATGCGGCTGTAAGCGTCTTTGTAAACTTCACTGCTGAAATCGAGTTCTGGGGCTGCCACCTGTGACATAGTATGTTCACTCCTGTGATGTGAGTTATTTGATACAGCTTTACGGCTGATATTAAACAGCACGTTGCCAATTGTTTTTATGTCCACTGTGATTTAATTTAACTTAACAAGCCACTATGTTATACATTAGCTTTTGCTGGGAGCTATTGTAGTAACATCCCATTAAATGCTTGGAATATTTCAATAATTATGTCAAAACCAAGCTGGAACCCTAAATACAACAGTATTTTCGGCTATTGCGTACTTCTACTTCTAGCACTTATCGTCTTGCTACCGCTAATTATTGTTTTTATCACCTCGTTTGCTCCAGGTGGCTCAACTCCAGGAAACACCCTTAAGCAAAGTTGGTCATTTGTATACTACAGTGACGCATGGCAGCGAGGTAAGTTTCTTTTAGCGTTTTGGAATTCGACACTTGTTGCTCTATCTGTCACCGCATTTCAGATTATTACCTCCGCCCTAGCTGGTTATGCTTTAGCGAGATTAAAATTTCGCGGTAAGCAAGCACTACTACTGATAGTACTGGCAACATTGGTAATACCATTTCAATTACTGGTAATACCAATATTTTTGGTATTAAAGTGGGGAAATTTAATCAACACCTACTTAGCCTTAATTTTGCCAACAGCAGTAAACGGGTTTGGAATTTTTCTGCTGCGTCAATTTTTCCTGACTATTCCGGTCGAACTTGAGGAAGCTGCCGCACTTGATGGCGCCAACCGACTGCAAATTTTATGGCAAGTAATGTTGCCTCTCGCGCGTCCTGCTTTAGTAACTTTATTCTTATTTACCTTCATCGGTGAATGGAATGACTTATTCAAACCATTAGTATTTACAACTCGACCCGAATTAAGAACCGTTCAGCTAGCACTAGCCGAATTTCAAGAGCAATTTACCAACAACTGGTCATTAATGATGGCAGCAGTAACAATTGCTACTGTCCCCGTAATGGTACTATTTCTAATTGGTCAACGCCAATTCATCCGAGGCATCGCCGCAACCGGAATCAAAAATTAGCAACGGATATAACGGATGTAACGGATGGTAGGTTGGGGAACCACTGCACCCTTATGGGTTCCCCGGCCCAGAGCGCAACTGGCGTCTTCCGGAACCCAACCCAACATACAATCACCAACAATTCATCGTATTAATCAAAACCTGCCTTGCTGAACTAATAACTGTACTACTAACATCTCTATTCAAAAAATCAACCCAAGCCAACAAATCTAATAACTTACTAATGCGTCTCCACTGACCTGGTATTATCCCACCATTATCCATATAACCTTGAATAAGATACTCTGACCAATCAGGTAAAGCATCTAAAGGTGGTCGCAAAATATGTCCAATATCAGCAAGAGGTAAACCACTATAAGCAAACTCCCAATCAATAACTCCACCTATCGTCCAATTATCTATACCTTGTTTCAGTAGAATATTTGTCCCTCCAAAATCTGAATGAACTAAACACGGCGCCCCATAAAAATTATTATTAATTTCATCAAGCAAATATGCGTGTTGATTACAAAAGTCCCAAAATTGCCGTGTTAGTTCATCACCTAAATGCTTATGTCCGTTACCTTTGATTAAATTATTATGGATGAAAGACAAAAAACCTTCGCCATATATATTAATAGGTTGTTCTACTTCCAAATCATCATCAAAAAATCCAGCTTGCTCAAATCTAAACGAATGTATATTAGCCAGTACACCACCTACAGAACGAGCAATTATACGAATATCTTCTGTATTCGCTGATTGAATAACTGAATCTAACATCTGTCCATCAATCCACTCCATCAAAGCGTAAGGATGACCTGTAATTGTGTTAAAATCAGCAAAATAAAAATATTCAGGAACTCTAACATAGGTTTTCACCAATTGATTAATGGCAAACTCTTTACGCGCGGCGCCACTCTTACAAGAAAAAATCCGAAGTAAAATAGGATTAGCTATATTTGATAACTCTAATCGATAATTTGTATTAGCTAATCCACCTTGAGTTGGTTGAGCAGAAATAACGTGAGAACCTTTGAAAACTGGCTGTATAAGTTCAGTTAAAGAATCAATATTTAGACTCAACCAAGGTGTGCTTCTTTCCCAGCTTTCTCTCATTTATAGTTGGTGCCTATATTATTTCTTACTCTGTGTAGAGACCGAATTAATTCGACCTCTACGTAAATATGTAGTAAATATAATTACCACAGAGACACAGAGACAACAGAGGTAAAAGTTGCTTATCACAAAAAAATCATCCGTTACATCCGTTATATCCGTTGCTAATCCTCCTCTTGTATTTGTAATCTGACAGTACGTTCGTTCGGACTACCAATTTGAATAGTCATAAGTTGACTTCCGAGCGGTTCAATGCATTCAAGCAACGCGCGTAATTGTGGAGTACTGGCGCCAGTATCAACATATAATCGGTCAGCCAAATTACCAACGCGCTTCCAGGTCATGTAAAGTTTACCAATGACTTGTTCGAGTTGAGATGCTTGGTTAACTAAGTCAGCAGCAGTATTTAAACATCCAACTCGGTGCGCTTCAAGCAATGCTGTTTCAATATCTACATCTTGCTGGGTTAATGCTTGAACTTGGGCAGAAGCTTTAAGGTATTTTGCCAAGTTACGCGCTTCTGTAGTTGCTTGTTTGACTGTATCTAAGTCAGGGTTAGCGGCAATTTCTTTTTGAATTACAATTTGATGGACTTCGGGCAGCTTTTCCATTTCCCGAACTAAAGGAGCAATATAGCGAGGAGGAAGCGAATTATCAGCAGCCTTTTCCTTAACTGCTTGGGGTAACAAGTCGCTGGTCATCGCCGTCCACTCTTCTTTCAACTGCTTAACTTCGCGACGAGTAATCTTATCACCTTTTTGCGCGGCTTCAGTAATCATATGTTGAACTTCTGGTACAGCTTTGGCAGTTTCAATAAACGCGCGCTTGCTAAAGTTCTTAATACATTTTTCTTCGAGTTTACCTTCTGCAAGAAGTGTATCAGCACTGTTTGCCAGTTGAATCCAGTTATAACCTTGACTCTTGCTAATTTCACGTTCTTTGAGCCAGTGCAGGAACCCAGTCCCACGACCATCTCCACCAATTTTCTCTCTATCCCGAACCGCGCGCAAGATTCGTCCTCGCCAAATATCGGTTTGTAAGTCAAAACGGTCGCATACCTGCCAAGCGATATCTACCTGCTGTTGAAATTCCGACTCTGAAATTGCTTCATCTTCAGGGTCAGGAAGTTCAAAGTTAAAGTCTACTGGCTGTTGTAATGCATCCGCCAGGTCGTTCATCGATTCAGTATATTCCACGATGGTTCTGTCTATTTAGGGTATGCAATCGGCTTATTATCCCACAATCTGTCCACAATTATTGTGGCCAGAAATTAATTGAAAATTAAAAAATGAAAACTATTCAAGTCAGTAACAACCGCAATAATTTTTACTTTAAGTAACGTAGATAAAATTATTACTATGATTATATGTGTATACTTAAACCTCTCCCCCAACCCCTCTCCTATAAGAGAGGGAGTAAATATTTTTCATGAAAATCAAAAATTAATTTATTATTTTTTATCAGTAAAACATATTCTATTTAATGGTTTTGTGAATTGTAGAGACGTTACATGTAACGTCTCTACAACATTGGCGCCAATAACATATCAACATCTACCAAAAACATGCGAAAAATCATCATTGGAATAATGGGACCAGGAGAAAAAGCAACACCTACCGATATAGAAAATGCTTACCAACTAGGAAGACGTATCGCAGAACAAGGATGGGTATTACTTACAGGTGGAAGAAGCGTTGGTGTAATGGAAGCAGCAAGTCAAGGAGCAAAAGCAAATAATGGTTTAACAATAGGTATACTCCCAGGAAATAACGATAAAGGAATTTCGGAAGCTGTAGATATTGCCATTTTTACAGACATGCACAACGCGCGTAACAATATCAACGTCCTTTCATCCGATATAATCATAGCTTGTGGAATGGGTTTAGGAACAGCTTCCGAAGTCGCATTAGCACTAAAAAGTAAAAAGCCGGTTATTTTATTAACCGACAACGAGAGTCAAACGTTTTTTCAAAAAATGGCGCCAGTTTATTTGGCAGACAACGTAGATAGCGTATTAATAATCATAAAAAATATCTTGGAAACTGGTTAAATATCAACACATTGTAGAGACGTGATATATCCCTGCTCTTAAACCTCCGGTTTACACGTCTCTACATTTTCCAAATTTAATTACATAAACCACTAGACGTTTTAATTGACCGCAAACTCTGTGAATTGGCGCATAAAGGGAGTGTGAAACCCTAAGACTATATCATTTGCGGATACAAAGGAACAAGAGTAGGGTGTGTGAAAGCCATTACAATTTTCACACTTATGAAAAAATAAACTGCTTTCACGCACCTTACCACAAGTGCCTGTTTGATAATTTTTCTTCCTCTGTGCCCTAATAGCCTCTGTGGTAAAAAATACATCACTGTACAGGCTATAAGCCTATGCTACAACCCATTAAAATTGCGCTGCTGCATTTACAATGCTTTGTTATATATTTTGCAGGCGCCTGCATAAGTTGCTGTGTGTCTGAAATAGTTATAAATGTAAATTGAAGGTACACGAACAAAGAGCGATACATAGCACTATTTTTATAATATCAAACGGAAAAGTTATGAAAATTAACATAAATCGCCACTCTCTACTGCATCTACTACAACACCCACGTTCAAGATTAGGTGTGTACAGCTTAATCTTATTAGTAGGCGCCTTGTTTTTGTTTAACTCTGTGCGTGTAAAAAATACATTTACACTAACCAGAATTGAGCAACAAATAGCTTTGAAACTACAAGACCCTAATTATATAGCAGCGCAAAAAGCATTTAAAGATGGATTGATACTTTCTAAACTAAACACTACGTCACAGAGAGAATCCATAAAACATTACGAAACCGCGTTGCAACTTTGGCAAAAAGTAGGAGATAAAGCAGCGCAAAGTAATGCTTTAGTAGCGTTAGGGCAAGTGTATTCAAATTTGGGAGAGAAACAAAAAGCTGGTGAATATTACAAGCAAGCACTAAAGCTACGTCGTGCGGTTAATGATAAAAATGGACAAGTCACTGTTCTTGGTCACATTGCTTCACTAGAACGCAGTCAGGGGAATTTAGAACAATCACGCAAGCGTATTCAAGACGCTATTGTGCTAATCGAAGATTTACGGAAGTCATATACTAATACAGATGAACAAAGTGCTTACTTTGCTTCAGTGCAGCAATATTATAAATTTAATATAGACTTGTTGATGGAGTTGCACAAGAAAAATCCTAAACAAAGTTATGATGCAGAAGCGCTTTACACTTCCGAACGCTCGAAAGCGCGAGGTTTAGTTGAACTTTTGAAGCAAGCTAAGGCAAATCTTTGTAAAGGTATTGACCCTGAACTTATCGAAGCTGAAGAGCGTTTAGTTTCCAGACGTGATGATGCAGAAAGACTATTATCGCATTATTTAAACCAGCCGCAGCAACCAGTAGAACTTATCGAAGCGGCTCAAAAACAAATTGCGAATATCATTAAAGAACAAGAAGAAATTAACAATAAAATTCGCGCACAAAACCCAGACCGTGAGAAAGTTTTTAATCCCAAACTAGGAAGAGACATTCTTAAACTACCGCAAATTCAACAACTACTTGATAAAGATAGTGTCTTACTAGAATATTCTTTGGGAGAAGAACGTAGTTATTTGTGGGCAGTAACTCAAAATTCATTCAAGAGCTATGAACTGCCTGGGCGCCAACAAATCGAAATAGCAGTAAGTAAATTTAGAAGTGGTGTACAAATACCTGATAGCAATCTACCATCTGAAGTGATTACAGCATCTAACGACTTTAGCAAGATGATAATGGCGCCTGTTGCTAATAAATTACAAGGAAAGCGGTTAATAATAGTAGGTGATGGTGCATTGCAAGATGTTCCCTTTGCAGCATTACCTGATCTCAACCAAATTCGTAACTATCAACCGTTGATGCTTAACCACGAAATCATCAGCTTGCCCTCAGCATCAACACTTGCTATTCAACGTCAAAAACTTGCAAAACGTCCATTGGCACCGAAAGCATTAGCTATTTTTGCCGACCCAGTATATAGTCCCACTGACGAACGGGTTACAGGTAAACCTGAAAATAATCAATTGGGTCCTGAATTAGCACTACAAAATTCCGACCTTGATAATTCTGCTAAAAGTCTAAAGCGTTCCGGTTTCAATAGACTTCAAGGTACAGTTACAGAAGCTCAAGGAATATTAAATCTTATACCCGCATCTTCTCGTATGCAAGCAATTGGCTTTGATGCTAACTATGCTTCGGCAACCAGTAGTACGCTAAATCAATTCCGCATTATACATTTTGCTACACACGGCTTTGTAAATTATGAAAATCCAGAGTTATCAGGAATTGTACTTTCGTTAGTTGATAAAAAAGGTGAATCAATACCTGGTTACTTGCGCTTGGGATATTTATTTAACCTTGACTACCCAGCAGAATTAATCGTTTTAAGTGCTTGTGAAACTGGACTTGGTAGAGATGTTAGTGGTGAAGGGCTGGTGGGATTAACGCGCGGGTTAATGTATGCTGGTGGCAGGCGCCTTGTGGTATCGCTATGGAACGTCAATGATGCAGGTACATCAGTATTAATGCAGGAGTTCTACAAGGAAATGCTACAGCAAAATAAAACGCCTGGAAATGCTCTACGCGCGGCTCAAAAGAAATTATGGGAAAACCCTGAATGGCGAAGTCCATATTTCTGGGCAGGTTTCACTGTACAAGGTGAATGGCAATAAACCGAATTCATGCATGGCATAACCACTCACTCTTGAAAATGGCACCACAAGCATCACAATATAACTTTATTGCTCTCGCTCCCCATCGCGTCGTATTAAATAATCTATAATTCGGTCGAGTCGTTCTACTGCTGCATTCGCCGAAGCTAGCTGTTCTAATATTCGAGCTTGTTGTTCGGCTAATTGCTGCTCAATGAGTGCTATGCGCTCCGTGGTATTACTTATGCGCTCCATGTTGTTACTTAAAGAGCGCTGCGACTCAATCAACAACTGATGGGAGTTTGCCAAAGCGGAGATTTCCTGGTCAATTTGGTTAGCTCGCTCTACTAATCTATCGATTTGCTCTGTTTGCCTATCCATATGCTCTGTTTGTCTATTCATTACCTCTGTTTGCCTATCGATTCTCCGAGTCAGTACATCGATAGTACGAGCAAGTTCAAGTTGAGCGCTAGTTAAAAACTGAGTAGTTTGTGCAAGTTGAGCAATTTGTTGGCTATTGGCATCACTTCTTTCGGCAATTCGAGCAATTTGTTGGCTATTGGCATCACTTCTTTCGGCAATTCGAGCAATTTGTTGGCTATTGGCTTCAATTTGTTGGCTATTGGCATCACTTCTTTCGGCAATTCGAGCAATTTGTTGGCTATTGGCTTCAATTTGCTGGCTATTGGCATCACTTCTTTCGGCAAGTCGAGCAATTAACTGGCTTGTAGCTTCAACAATTACTTCGATTCGGTCTAAACGGTTAGGGTCGGAGTAGCTCATATCAAATACACCTTAGTAATAGTCGATGCTGAAACTCTAGTACTATTTTAGAGTTAAATTATTCGACAATCAAAAGCAAGTTCCTAGTTACTACTTATTAAACTGGCACATTAAATATCATTTTGTGGGATGAATTCTGCTTACTATTGTAGCAATAAGCACTTCATGATAACTTTTTATTTCCTTCAAGTCTAGACAAGTTTTCCTTGGTTTCAAACTAATATGCATAAGTAATCCGGCGCCAGAAATATACTTCAGTGTTAAGTATCAGTGGCTTGATGAGGAAAAACTAAAATAATTACAAATTTTCTCTAACCCTATTGACGATGGTGCAATAATTTATACGTAACCAAACTGTTGTGTTTATAACGTTTTTGAGAAATCAGTTAACGTGCATTTTGTGTTGATTATTGCTTAGACTCGTGATATCAAACCTGGTTTAATTGAGTTTTTTTTGCGTTGTTAGAAACCTAGTGTAATTTCGGAGCAGACGATGAGAACGATTAAGAAATATACCGCGCTGTTATTAACTGGAATTATAAGTGCAGTTACAGCAATATCAGTACAAGCGCAAACCAAACAAGGTGTTACACCACAGTTTATTAATTCAAAACAAGCGAATAATATTAGATTAGAAACTGATGGAAAACCATTTATACCTCAAAATTTAGGACGTTCGGCAAAACCGAATGAAGGTGGTTCTAGAGGAATTCCTACAGGTATTGATAATCGTATTCCCATGTTAAGCAGAAAATACCCTTGGTCGGCAATTGGTCGAGTACAAGGAACTACTGCGGATGCTAAAAGCTATCATTGTACGGGTAGTTTGATTGGTGAAAATTTGGTTCTGACTAATGCTCACTGTGTAATTGACCCAGAAACGGGTGAATTAAGTAAGCAAATTTTATTTATGCCTAATGTAATTGATAAAAGATTTCAAGATGTGGCAGAAGTTGAACAAGTTATTTACGGTACAGATTTTAAAAATGGCAGTGGTATCAGTCCCAACGACTGGGCAATTATGAAAATTAATCAGCCTTTAGGGCGTAAATATGGTTATTTAGGTTTAAAATCCATACCTACTGCAACACTAACGCAAAACAGCAAAGCTTTCTTTTTTGTTGGTTACTCAGGAGATTTTCCAACCGAGAAGTATAAAAATTATTTTAGTGCAGGTAAAGGTTGGACGGCTTCTTATGAAGCAGGATGCAGCATAGTTAAGGAAGATTCTGGTTTTTTACTACATGATTGTTCTACTGCTGGTGGTTCCTCTGGTGGCGCCATTATTGGCGTTATAAATGGCGACCCATATATAGTTGCCTTAAATAATGCCGAAGCTAAAAACCTTCGCACTGGACAAGATATTACTAATTTTGCCGTCAAGATTTCTACTATTCAAGAGTCTTTGAGCAATAAGTAGGTTAAGGTAGTTTTAAATTATCTAAAGGGAACAGGCAGGATGCCTATTCCACAAGATTTTATCAGTAGTATTGTAGCTACTTCATTGAAACTAGAAAATAACCTATGTCAAAAATGTCACTCAAAAATGAATTGATTTTGATTCAGAGTTTTTTTTTGCTTACCCGAACGTTGATTTGCACTATGTACGCTTTTGTGAAGATATATTTTAGATAATTCCACGCTAATTTAAAAGAACATTCGTAAAACGAATCAATAACAACTATTTAATATCTTGACAAAATAAGTACAAAGTGTGTGTAAACAGTATAAGCAAAAAATTAAAGATGAATCAGGTAGATTATTTGCGAATTAGTTTGGTTGACCGCTGCAATTTCCGGTGTCAGTATTGTATGCCGGAGGGAGCTGAGTTAGATTATATACTTAAACAAAATTTATTGACGAATGAAGAATTACTGACTCTGATTAAAGAAGTATTCATCCCAGTTGGCTTTACTCGTTTTCGTTTAACTGGTGGTGAACCTTTATTGCGTCCGCGCGTAGTTGAACTAGTGGAAAAAATTGCTTCTTTACCAGAGACGCAAGATTTATCGATGACTACCAATGGTTTTTTACTGGCGCCAATTGCTCAAGACCTTTATAATGCTGGTTTGAGAAGAATTAATATTAGCTTAGATTCGCTGGAAGAAGATATATTTAACCAAATTATTGGCAATCGCGGACGCTCGAAGTGGCATGATGTATGGAATGGTATTCAAGCTGCATACGTGAGTGGGTTTGACCCGTTGAAATTAAATGTAGTGGTGATACCTGGCGTTAATGATCATGAAGTTTTAGATTTAGCCGCGTTAACTATCGATAAACAATGGCATGTCAGATTTATT
The DNA here is from genome assembly GCF_002368415.1 of Calothrix sp. NIES-4105. Classification (GTDB taxonomy): domain Bacteria; phylum Cyanobacteriota; class Cyanobacteriia; order Cyanobacteriales; family Nostocaceae; genus Dulcicalothrix. Next base: position 10,516,048 of record NZ_AP018290.1, on the reverse strand, counting down.
GAATTTATGCCAGTTGGTAATAGTGATTTATTTGGAGATAAAGGTTGGGTAGCTTCGGAGGAATTACGTCAACAAATTCGCGCACGTTGGGGACTAACCGAAAGTCAAGTCCGTGGTAATGGTCCTGCGGATGTCTTTCAAATACCTGGCGCCAAAGGTACGTTAGGATTTATTAGCCAAATGTCAGAATGCTTTTGCGATAGATGTAACCGAGTTCGACTTTCTGCTGACGGTTGGTTACGTCCATGTTTACTAAACGAAACGGGTCAAATCGATTTAAAAACTGCTCTCCGCAGCGGTATCAGCATTACCAAATTGCGGGAGCAGCTACAAGAATTATTGACGGTAAAATCTGAAATAAATTTTAAACAACGTTACTCCGGAACTGCGACAGGTAATTACAGCCGCACCATGTCGCAAATAGGAGGATAAAACAGTCCTGAGTGGAAAGTGCTGAGTGCTGAGTAAAATACAATATTACTACTCAGCACTCAGAACTCAGCACTCGTAACTGTTTTAAGCTTGACGTGAGTAGTACTCAACGACGAGCAGTTCATTAATTTGTAACGCGACCCATTCACGCTCGACAACGCCATTAACCTTGCCTTCGAGTTTGTTTTTGTCAAACTCCAAATGGCTGGGGAGGTTTGCCAAACCTGGGTATTGCAAATTCGCTTCGACAAGCTTTTTAGAGCGGTCATTATTCCGCACGGAAATAGCATCACCGGGACGACACTGGTAACTAGCAATGTTAACCTCACGTCCATTGACTAATACGTGACCATGATTAACTAACTGTCGAGCTGCTGGAATGGTCGGCGCCATACCTAAACGGAATATTGTATTATCCAAGCGCATTTCAAGCAATTGCAGTAGCACTTGTCCGGTTGAACCGGTTACACGTCTTGCTTTACGCACGTAACGCAACAACTGTTTTTCGGTTACACCATAGTTAAAGACAAGCTTCTGTTTTTCTTCTAAACGCACAGCGTACTCAGAACGCTTCTTGCGGTTCTGACCGTGCTGACCAGGTGGATAAGCACGACGGGCACTTTTACGACTTAATCCTGGTAATTCGCCTAAGCGGCGGGTGACTCTTAAACGAGGTCCTCTATATCGGGACATGGTTCTTGACTGTAATCCTGTTTAAATTTTACTCAGACATTTAATTATAAAGTGGGAAAGGCGAAAGTGGAAGGGGAAAGAGTAAAGGAAATTATGAATTGACGAAACAACCCTTGGATAAAGCGAAGATGCGTTATTCTTAACCTTGGGTGGTAAGGAGATTTCTTAAAATGTTTAGATTATTAAAGAAAGGTAAATATACTACTAGTGTTGCAAGCGTGCTGGCAATGACTGGATTGTTCTCTTCTGTCTTAATGCCAGCTATGGGTCAAATAGAACCAAGCACTGCAATTGATTACCGTGGTTGTGCAGCAAGTTTGCTGAGACTCGGTATTACTCCTGAAGTTGCTTCACAAAGTTGTGCTGCGGTACTGCGTCCTAGAGACTTTTCTAATTGCGTAACCCGCATTCAACGTCAAACTCAGGTTGCTGCTGCTGACATACTTCCCTCTTGTCGCCTCGCGCGTCGTCCCAATGATTTAGCGACTTGCGTAGTTGGAATTAGCACAAGCAAGAGAGATTCTTTTGACCCGTCAATTTTTAACTATTGCAGTCGCAGCTTGCTACCAGTTAGATTCGCATCTTGTGTTGTTGGTATACGTCGCGAAATTGATTTTTCAGCAGTTCAAGCAATGGAAACTTGTATCGATGCTAGCGATCGACTCGGTGGACTTCTACCTTCATTCGTACCAACAAATCGCACCCCTGTAAATACCCCAGTCCCAAATCAAAGTCAACCAAACCAGTTTAATCGCACTTTCGAGACTACTCCAGTTCAACCTGCTCCCGTTCCGCAGAGAGAATAAGGAGTATTTACGCAACTGACGTAAACATGAAAACCCCTGGCATTAAAACCAGGGGCTTAAGTTGTAATACCATTTCACCTAATGTTTACCAGACGAGAGCCTCGTTTACTTGCCAAATACTAGAGTCTAGCTTTAAAAAGCACGAAACTCAGCTAGTTTTGAAATGTTACCCTAAATCACATAATTTTTGTATAAAAATATTCCTTTTGGATATGTAGATACAAAGGCTACATTGCGTCTCTACAACATGCGAATTTTGTGAACCACGGTTCACATTTGTATTTTTTTGTAATGTTTTTGTATTACACAAGTAGCATTACTATGTATACAAGCATTTACATTTTATACTTAATATTCAAGAGCTTTTTCAGTAATTTATTTAGGTATCCTAAATCGGTAAGATAGGGGGGGGACACCTATCCGACACTCAGCACTTCTTTTACCAAGCGACGGTGTAACCAAACTAAGACGATATTTGTCAACAAACAACTAATCGCCAACGATAGCAAAATATAAGTTTGTGGTCTGACTATACCAACTTCAAACCAGGTATATACATGTAGTATCATGACTACAGCAAAAAAGCTAGCAATTCCACATGCTTGTGCGACTTGCTGTGATGGACGTTGCCGATGTAGAAAAACTAGAATCATCGTCAACGATGTTGCAATCAGATTTGCTGGAACTAGAAACGCACAAATGCTGATACAATTCGTGCGAGAAAATTCAGCTAAGGTGTTTAAATCGAGCATTATTCTTGCAATAGTTTAGAATTACTATATTTTTTCAGATGTCATGTTTTAAAAGCGATGCAAATAAAGACTAGTAATAATTAAAATTTATTTAAGTTTATCTAAAATCAATTTTAATTTACATGATGTCTGACTCAATTTACTACGCTTCCCACATTTTATAACGCAATATAAACAATGAGGAGAGTATTACTACCCTCCTCTACATAAATCTTTATTAAAATTAGCCCATTAGAATAACTGTATCTATAACGTGTATTACACCGTTGTCAGCATCAATATCAGCAGCTAACACAGTGGCATTCTTTACCTCGAACCCATCAGCGCAATTAATATTGATTGTTGAACCTTCTACAGAGGTAACAGTTCCTAGTTTTTCCAAGTCTGCTTTTGTTAACTTACCTGGTACAACGTGATACGTTAGAATACGTGTTAACTGAGGAATGTTTTGTACTAAAGTAGTGATAGTGCCTGGTGGTAACTTAGCAAAGGCATCATCATTAGGTGCAAATACAGTAAATGGACCAGGACTCTTAAGTGTTTCTACTAACCCAGCAGCTTGAACTGCTGTAACTAGAGTCGAGAATGAACCCGCACCAACCGCAATATCTACAATGTCAGCCATGTTTCCCTAAGTGTATACGTGTCATAAATTGTAAACTATGGTAAATTAGTTTAAACTTGTATTTCTTTATGGTATCGATTGGCTTGAAATATGCAAGTAAACGCGATTTTAGGAACAGGCGTCAGTGATGGATTGTACGTAGTAGCGCTTTAGCGCACAAAACTATTAAAAATGTTTATAGCGCTTTAGCGTGTAAAGCTATTAAAAACATTTAGAGGGCTAGAGTAACAACTACGTGCCTAATACCAATTTTTTATGAACATGCATAGAAAGAACCCCTCCCCGTTACAGGGAGGGGATCAAAATAATATGCATAACTTGATTTAGTTTGATTAGGATAACCACAACATAAACCAATCTAATTTCCATTTTTTTATCTAATGGGAGATTTTTAAAACAGCAGTACTTAATTCCGAAAGAAAGAAATTCACACAAATTCATGAAATCAAACGAAAAAAGATGAGTTTTGATTCTGCTATTTCTCTTCATTATTCCGCAATTCAAATGCTTTGTGAAATCGGCGCCAAATCTGATTTAGCTGAAGCTTACCACCAATTAGCATTGACATTTTGTCAAATAGGTGATATAGAGAAAAGTCGAGAGAACTTTGAGTTGGCTATTCAACTGTTCGGTGAAATGCAGGCGCCGTGAGACAAATACAAAAAGTACACAGCAGCTATAAATCATAACTTACCTCACTCGCCAAAAGGTGGATGAATAACATATAAATGATTAGTACAATAAACTTCAAGTAGCATTTTTAATCTGGGTCAAAACAATGAAAAATATAATTTTTGGCGCATTAGCAGTAACGGCTGCTATCCAGAGCTTGGTAATGCCCGCTCAAGCGCAGTCATCGAGGTCAAACAGTACCGGAGAAGCATCCTCTTTGTCTGGAACTTCATTAGTCGGAGTTGACAATAGAAGCTCAGGAGATGATTTTGCCAAATTTTTTGGTTTAATTAATCCTGAAAACACTCAACCAAGTACAACTCAAAAAAATCCAGCTACACCAATTCGGTTCAATCAAACTTTAACGCTTCCAGATACTCCTGTTTTTCTAGAACCAGTACAGGAATCACTTGGTGGTACCGATGGAGTGCAAGTACAGGTTGATTTAACTGGGTTGGACAGACCAGCGCAAAAGTAGTTTAGTTTATTTCGATACATGTATATTTACAAATGTAGAGACGTGATTTATCACGTCTCCACAATCGTTTGCAAGACGTATTATTTATCACTAAGCATTATTTGTTGAACTGGTTGATTTTGTGCTGTTTCTACTCTTTGGGATATTTGGCCGCTGCGTGTTATTATTGCGGCGCCTAACAAAGCTAATATGGCAAAAACACTATATACGATTGGTTTATGCGCTCCTGAATAGGATTCTACTGAGTCGTCTTTGTCTGGAGTCACTTCGTTTCTAATTACAGAAGTCCATTCTGTGCCAGCGTGCCACCAAAAACTAGACAAATTTAAGTCGTTCAATCGCACGAAACCTCTTCTTTGTTCAGACATTTTTACCTCCTGGTACGTTGTACCTAGTAAATACTTAATTTTTATGCACATGAGCGAGCGTGCAGGTCTTAAGACTAGTAGAGAATAAAATGGGTAAGTTATGCGGTATTTAAAGTTTTAGAAACAAAAAATTTACAATATTTCACATGCAGGCTTATGTTACTAAGTCGCGCGCTTTACAGTAAAATTAGGGCTTTAGGTAGAGGAGGGTTGAAAGATGACTCGTGTCATCATTGTGCGCCACGGTCAAAGTACATATAATACTGAAAAGCGAATTCAGGGACGTTCCGATGCGTCGCAGTTAACGCAAAAAGGTCATGACGATGCAAATAAAGTTGGAAAAGTCCTTAGCAATATATCATTTAACGCTATTTACTCTAGTCCATTACAGCGAGCGAAGATAACGGCAGATATTGTTTGTCGTGATAATCAATCTCAAATAGCTCAAACAAACGATAAATTAATGGAAATTGACTTACCTTCATGGGTGGGGATGACAACTACTGAGGTCAAAGAAAAATTTCCCGAAGAGTATACAGCATGGCATTCCTGCCCTGACAAGTTTATGATGCTTGTTCCCACACCCGAAGGGACACGCGAATTTTTTCCAGTTTTGTCTTTATACGAACAAGCAAAACAATTTTGGGAAGAAATTTTAGGGCGCCATAAAGGTGAAACAATACTGATTATTGGACACAACGGTATTAACCGCGCGCTGCTTAGTACAGCATTAGGTATTTCTCCAGCTAGATATCACTCGCTTCAACAATCAAATTGTGGAATAAGCGTTTTAAACTTTTCAGGTGGTTTGGGAGAAAATGTCCAACTTGAATCAATGAACCAGACGCAGCACATGGGTGAGACAATGCCCTCAGTACGTCCAGGACACGAAGGTATACGTTTGCTACTTGTGCGTCATGGTGAGACTGAATGGAACCGTCAAGGTAGATTCCAAGGACAAATAGATGTTCCCCTGAATGATAACGGGAGAATACAAGCAAAACAAGCTGCTGATTTTTTAAAAGAAGTAAAAATAGACTTTGCCGTAACTTCCCCAATGGCACGTCCCAAAGAAACAGCCGAAATAATTTTACAATCTCATCCAAACGTCAAGTTAAAATATAACACTGATTTACGTGAAATTAGCCACGGACTATGGGAAGGAAAATTTGAGAAAGAAATCGAGCAAGAATATCCAGGAGAATTAGAAAGGTGGCGCACAATACCCGCTGAAGTTCAAATGCCAGAAGGCGAGAATTTACAGGAAGTTAGTGAGCGTAGCAGCGCAGCATGGCAGTCAATTATACATGAAGCTTTAAGTGAGGAACGCAGTATAGGTTTAATAGTTGCCCACGATGCGACAAATAAGACCCTACTTTGTCATATCCTAGGATTATCATCAGAAAGCTTCTGGAATTTCCGTCAAGGTAATGGCGCCGTCAGCGTAATTGACTATCCGTCTGGCTTAAACGGACAACCAGTATTGCAAGCGATGAACATCACCACGCACCTGGGTGGGGGTGTACTGGACAAAACCGCAGCAGGAGCATTGTAACAATCGCTTCAGCGATTTCTTCGGTCATTTATGCCAATAAATGACCAAAGACAAAGCAAAAGGAAAAATCAATGGCTGAACTACTACAACAAGCAAGAGTTATTGACCCCGTTTCAGAAACCGACCAATTAGCAGACGTGCTAATTGAAAACGGCGAAATCATCAAGGTTGCAGCCACTATTACAGAAATTCCATCTGACACACAAATCCGCAATTGCCAAGGATTAATACTAGGAACAGGCTTAATTGATTTATACAGCCACTCAGGTGAACCAGGATTTGAAGAACGTGAAACCTTAAACTCATTACTACAAGCAGCAGCACATGGTGGCTTTACTCGTATCAACATACTACCCGACACCCACCCAATAATAGATAACCCTGCTCCCGTCACACAATTACAAAAAATATCCCAAAATATATCTACTATTTCTAATTTATTCCCTATCCCCCATCTCAACATTTGGGGCGCCATTAGTCAAAATATTTCAGCACAGCAGTTAAACGAATTTGCAGATTTTGCTACAGAAGTAATTGGTTTCACAGACGCAAAACCTTTAGATAACCTAGCAATGGTTAGACGTGTTCTCGAATATCTTCAACCATTCAATAAAACTGTAGCTTTTTGGGCTTGTAATACACAACTACGCGGAAATGGCATCGCGCGCGAAGGAGCAGACGCACTAAGACTCGGATTACCATTTATACCAGAAAGTGCAGAAACATCCGCTATTGCGGCACTTTTAGAATTAGTTGCTTTCTCAAATACACCCGTGCATATCATGCGCGTTTCTACAGCTAGAAGCGTTGAATTAATCGCTTCAGCAAAATCACGAGGCTTACCTATAACAGCTAGCACAACATGGATGCATTTATTATTAGATACAAAAGCACTCAAAAGCTATAATCCAAGCTTACGACTTGACCCACCTTTAGGTAACAAGAGTGATATGAAGGCTTTACGAAAAGGAGTTCAAGAAGGAATTATAGACGCAATAGCTATCGACCATACCGCTTATACATACGAAGAAAAAACTGTAGCATTTGCCGATGCACCACCAGGAGCAATAGGCTATGAGTTAGCACTATCTTTACTATGGCAAAATTTAGTAGAAACAGGAGAATTTACACCTTTAGAATTATGGCGCCTACTAAGCAATCGTCCCGCAGAATGCTTACAGCAAAAAGTTAGTAAAATAGCTCCAAATCACAAGAGTGAATTAACCTTATTTGACCCTCAACAAACTTGGACAGTTAAGCAAACTAACTTACATACACTTTCAGCAAATACACCTTGGTATGGGCAGCAATTAAAAGGTAAAGTTATACAAACTTGGTGTTAATACATTTTTTTATATCTTGTAACATAGGCGTCTCGCCTGTGCATTTGTATGGTGGGCAATGCCCACCTTACTTTACCACAAAGGCACAAAGAAAGAAATGTGGAGAGTTCTTTAAAATGGCTATCGAAGTAGATTATCGTTTCCCACCAGATGTAAATGCCGAGAAGCAAGCCACAGTTATTGCGATAGGACAAACTGTTGGCACTTGGGACGCGCGCTTTGCCCATCGTGAAGCAAGTTTAACATCGCATCTTGGTGAAGTCCTATCAGTGGTCAAACAAGCTGATAATTGCAGCATTGCCACAGTACGCTTTCCTTTATCGAATGTAGAAAACGATGTGAGTAGCTTACTGACTATGATATTTGGTAAGTACTCAATGGCAGGCGCCGCGAAAGTTGTTGCATTACGATTACCCGAAAATTACGGGTTGCGTCCTAAATATGGTATATCCGGTATACGTAAATTATTAAACGTGCGCGAACGTCCTTTGATAATGGCTATCTTCAAACCAGCTTTAGGACTTTCTGCTACAGACCATGCGGCAATTTTAAAGGAAGTTGCTTCTGCAGGTTTAGATATTATCAAAGACGATGAAATTTTAGGTAATCTTCCTTCTGCTCCTACTTTAGAACGTTTAAAAGCTTGCCGTGAGGTACTTGATACAGTCAAGCAACAAACTGGGCGCACTGTACTTTACGCCGTTAATGTTACAGGTAATGCTGCACAATTATTACAAAGTGCGCGCGAATTAGTAAGTAATGGCGCCAATGCTTTATTATTAAATGTCTTTTCCTACGGCTTTTCTGTTCTCGAAGCCTTAGCTGTTGACCCAGAAATTAATGTGCCAATATTTACCCATCCTGCGGGTGCAGGCGCCCTTTCTGCTGCTCCTGACTATGGGTTTGCTTATTCAGTTTCTTTGGGAACATTGATGGCTTATGCAGGCGCCGACGCTGTTTTGTATCCAGCACATTACGGTAATTTACCATTTGATCCCAATACTGAAGCCCAAATTCGCGATATTTTAAGAGCCAGAAATGTAATGCCAGTTCCATCAGCAGGTATTCATCCAGGTGTAGTACACAAAGCAATATCTGATTATGGACAAGATGTAATTCTTAACGCTGGTACAGGTATTATGGATCATCCACTAGGCGCCGCATCTGGTGTCAAAGCATTTTTTGAAGCACTCGAATATGTTACAAAAGGTGAAGCTTTAAATTTGGATAGCTTGCCAGATGGCGCCCTAAAAAGCGCAATTCAAAAATGGGGTGTTTTTGTAGCATAGGCCAAGGCACCTGTGCAATGCTATTATTGTTACCACAGAGGCGCAGAGAACACAGAGGGGCGTGGAAATTAACCACAAAGCACACAAAGGACACAAAGAAAGAATTATTAAGGTATAGCCCAAAAAATTAATGAGATGGATCAATCGGAAACAATCGTTCTATACAAAAATAAACACAAACGTACTTGACGAACAAAGTAACTATAGTTGACAATTTGCCATAGGGTTTTTTAGGAATTTGTATGGCAGTAAAAAGTGAGCAAGCCCAACATACAAATCTAAGAATTATCGACTTTTTTGCTGGCTGTGGTGGATTATCTCTAGGATTTCAAAATGCAGGTTTTGAAATTGTAGCAGCATTCGACAAATGGGAGCCAGCAGTACAAATCTATAAGAAGAATTTTGCACATGAAATACACAGTTGCGACCTTGGCAGTTTAGATGATTACAAGTACTTTCTTAGCTTCAAGCCTGATATTATTATAGGTGGTCCACCTTGTCAGGATTTTTCAAGCGCAGGTAAACGTAATGAGGATTTAGGAAGAGGTGATTTAAGTATCACTTTTGCGAAAATTATTGCTTTTGTAAAACCTAAATGGTTTGTAATGGAGAATGTAGATAGGTATCAAAAAAGTAAAAAGTATAGTCAGATTAAGAAAATTTTCAAAGATAATGGTTACGGACTTACAGAAAGTGTAATCAATGCAGCTTTCTGTGGTGTTCCTCAAAGTCGAAAAAGATATTTTTGTATTGGAGAATTAAATGGCGTAGATAATGCATTAACGACCTATATAAATGCCAATTTATCATCTGAACCCACTACAATTAGACAGTATTTAGGAAATAGTTTAGGAATTGAATATTACTACAGGCATCCCAGAAGCTATGAAAGACGTGCCATTTTTAGTATTGATGAACCAAGCCCAACAATTAGAGGGGTAAATCGACCTGTTCCTAAAACATATAAATTACATCCTGGAGATGCGGCGCCTGTTACTCCTGCTTTACGTTCATTAACTACTATTGAGCGAAGCTATATACAAACATTTCCATCATATTTTACTTTTGATGAACAAAATCAATCTAAAACTGATTTGGAACAAATGATTGGTAACGCAGTACCAGTAAAGTTAGCTGAGTTTGTTGCTAAATGTTTACTTGGATATTTAAAGGATAATAGTGAGTTAAATGTTAAGCAAATGCAATCGACACAGTTAGAACTTTGCTTACAAGTTTAGTTATGTTAGGGAGGAATGCGCTAATTTTAACCCTCCTCTTTCTTCCCGCTCTGTGTAACGCCACTTGCCTCAACGCTCTTAACCCGCACACAGCAGTGGCTCCTCTGTGTCTCTGTGGTAATTATCTTTACTAAAAAATTTTACTTGTTGACTTGTATTTGTATTTGACTTAATTCCTCTCGCACAACTCGCCGTAAAATTTCTTCTAAAGGTTCCCGACGCTGTTGAACGTATTCACGCAAAGCGTTATTTATCAAAGTTTGATAGTTTCCACCACCCGCAAGATGAACTTGTTCGCGAAACCATGTCAGAATATCATCGTCTAACCGAATTGTAATTCTTGTTTTGCCTTCAGGCGTAGCTTCGATGGCTCCGCGCTTACCTTGGCTAAAATCATATTCAGTATCCATCATTCCTCTTCCTCGTACTGAAAACGTTCTCTGCTGCTTGCTTTACGAGCGGATATTAACCGAACACAATTTTCACCCCGCCACGTATAAACAACAACTAGGATTCTACCCATAGCATCCATTCCTATCGTTATAAACCGTTCTTCTTCAGGATGCTCGTCCATTACAGTGATAGCAAAGTCATCCGTAAATACGGAAACTGCGTCCGCAAAGTCGATTCCATGTTTTTGACGATTGGATTCTGCTTTGTTGATATCCCATTCATACTCCATACAATTATAGTATGCACAATTGTACACAGTAACATTTTTTGTGTTTGGATAGCCAAGATTGTTGATTTATATTGGGTTATAGGACGGCTGGGGACAGCCGTTCTGTAGTAGGGTGGGCATTGCCCACCGTACAAATGTATCGAGAAAGGAATAAATTTTTAACTAACAGTAATTAGAACGCCTAAGCTTTCGTTGGCCAGTCTATCAACGGCACATACAGCATATTGTCCTGGTTCTACGGTGGCGAAATTTGTGCCGCGACTTAGAATACGCTGTAGTGTCCAGTTATCTCCATTACGTCTATATAGTGTCCAAGAACGAACTTCGCGTGCGTCTCCTGGTTGCCAAGATAGGCGCCTTGATGTTACTTGGAGTTGAGATGGTGGTGATGGGGGGTTTGAGTTACGCCAAGGCATGGTCGGCGCCAGTGCGGGGGTATTATATAGAGATTGTCGGAATTTGTCGGCAATACCCTGGCGATTTTCACTGATGGGACTCATACTAAAGAAAATGTTGCCTAAAGATAAATCGTTTACTAAGTTGCGACTAATTTTTACCTGTTTTTCGATTTCTTCGTCTTTCCAAGCTTTGCCATCTAGTTGTCCAAGATTGTTTCCTGCATATACATGACGTTGCCTTGTGTTAATTTCTGTCCACCACTTTAGTAATACAGGGTAACTTTGTTGTGTTTGGTCGGTACGCCAGTATAGCTGGGGGGCGATATAATCTACCCAACCTTGTTCAACCCACTTTTTCGAGTCGGCATAAAGTACTGCGAAAGCATCTAAACCTCTAATTCCTGGTGGTTGTCCAGGTCTATAAATACCAAAGGGACTAATACCAAACTTGACGTGTGGTTTTGCTGCTCTTATACCCTGCGAAAGCCGTAATACCATTTGGTTGACGTTTTCACGGCGCCAGTCTTCTAAACTTAATTTACCGCCCACATTACGATACGCTAAGTAAGTTCTATTATCAGGGAAGGATTTTCCTTCTATTGGGTAAGGATAAAAATAATCGTCGAGGTGAATACCGTCAACGTCGTAACGCTGTAGCACATCCATAATTACATTGTACGCGCGGTCTTGCACTACAAGAGCGCCTGGATCCATCCAAAGTTGATTGCCCCATTGGTATACTACATCAGGGTTTGTCACCGCGAGATGAGGACGGGCAAGATTACCTTGGCGAATTGAAGTTTTGGCACGGTAAGGGTTAAACCATGCGTGAAGTTCAATATTGCGCTTCCGACATTCAGCAATAGCAAACTCCAGTGGGTCATAAAACGGTTCGGGTGGTTGACCTTGTATACCAGAAAACCACGCGCTCCAAGGTTCTAACTGCGACCGATAAGCAGCATCTCCTTCGGGACGGACTTGGAATACAAGCGCGTTGAAATTTAATTGTTGAAGTCGGGTGATAATTGCTAGTAATTCGGCTTTTTGCTGGTCGGCTGATAACCCAGGTTTCGATGGAAAATCACTATTCCATACACATGCTAACCAGGCGCCGCGAAATTCACGACGATGGCTCACACGAACAGTACCCGCTGGTGATGGTGTAGGAGTAGGAGTGGGTGTAGGTCTGGGAGATGGCGTTGAAGTTTGTCGAGGTGAAACTAAAAAGTTGGATATAATTTTTGGAACTTCGCCGATATATACTAAGCCTTGATAGATAAACGCAGCAACATCCGCGCGAATTGCTGCTAAGTTTGGATTGAGTAATCTTGTATTTGGGTGGCTTGATACTATTTCTGCACTAGTCGCTATTGCTACTTGATTACGTGCATATCCTGGAATTTGTACGGAATCTTCATAGATTTGCGGTAGAATATTAAGTAAGTCAGGTCTAATTTTTGACGCAATATCTAAACCTGCGACTAGCGAGATTAAAACTTCTAGACGCGAAATTCGGTTATCAGGACGAAAACGATTATCAGGAAAGCCATTCAAAAAGCCTATTTCAAAAGCTGTTTGAATTGCTGAGAAAGCCCAAAAATTTGCAGGTACATCTACAAAAGGTGTGAAAGAACGCCTTTTTGGAATCAAAGTAAATGCTTTAGTTATGATTGTCGCGTACTCCGCGCGTGTAATTGAGTTATCAGGACGAAAAACACCGCCTTGTCCTGCAACGACACCACGTCGCAGCAATGGCTCGATAAATGGACGTGCCCAGTGATTTTGAATATCAGAAAACGTTGTAGTATTAGATACCATTGTTTTAAATGTATATTCGGTTTACCCTGGTAAATTGTAGACTGCTTTGTTATTTTGGACACAAGAAAAAAATTTTGCTACAAATAGTGAGGTGCCTGCTATCTGGTAAGAAACAATTTGGTATTTTTGTCAATCTTGACTTTTAAACTACAACTGTTCTTGCTGCATATAGTTAAAGTTGATTGATTCGTGAGTAATGATTAATAAAAGCGTGCGAAAGCGTAACTTGTTTTACATTTTATTTACACTTGCTTTAATCGGTGTTATGGGTTTTTCGTATTTATCAGAAAAGTCACCTGTTGTAGGGTGTAAGTGGTGGGGCTTTTCAGATAAGACTCCTAAATATTATGCATATCCTGAAAAGGTAGTAGTCAAACCTTGGCGTGGGCAACATCACGTGTTTGCTATTTTTATGGTTCCAGGCGCATATCTCAACGACAGGCAGTTTACATTTAATGTTCAGGGTGAGCAAACCTATTGTGGAATTCTTAGTTATGAAGGAACAACAGAAGCAGAAGGAGTAAGCGCGAAGCCGGGATATTATTTAATGAAAGGTTTGTTAAATACTCGAATTGCTTTGTGGGTTATTTCTCAAGGTAAAGGTGGTGAATTGAAACAACCCACTAATTGGAAAGTGGGTTATTATTCAAAGATTAAATAAATCAATAATTAAAATACGCTATGGATGCCCGTTCCACAATATTTCTAATTATTACTTAACACTCAGCACTCAAAACTCAGCACTCAAAACTCAGCACTCAAAACTCAGCACTCAGAACTCAGCACTCAGTACTTTCTACTTCAAAAGATATTCTTTGATGAACATGATTGTTGCGTAAAATTGAAAGTCTATATTCCTTTTTTTGCTGAAACCATGTCCTTCGTCTTTTGCCATTAGGTACCAAACAGGGATATTATTTTTTCGCACGGTTGCTACTATTTGTTCGGCTTCGTTTAATGGTACGCGCGGGTCGTTTTGACCGTGAATTACAAATAACGGTTTTTTGATACGACTGGCGTTATTTAATGGTGATATTTTTAACAGAAATTCTCGCATTTTGGGGTCGCGTTCGTCTCCGTATTCTACTCTTCGTAAGTCTCGTCTGTAACCTTCGGTTCTTTCTAGGAATGTGACGAAGTTGGATATGCCAACTATGTTGATGGCAGCGCGTATTCTCTCTGGATAATTTGTTGCTACTGCTAGTGACATGTAACCACCGTAACTGCCACCCGTTACTAATATTCGGTCTTTATCTAGTTCTGGTTGTGTTGCTATCCAGTCTAAAAGGGCGCCTATATCTTTTACTGAGTCTTCGCGTTTAAAACCGTTGTCCAGTTGGAGAAATGTTTTTCCGTATCCCGATGAACCCCGGACGTTGGGAAATATTATTGTTACACCTAATTGATTGATATGATAGTTCAGGCGCCCTAAAAAGCCTGGACGAGATTGTCCTTCGGGTCCTCCATGTATATCAATTATTACCGGACGCTTACCTGTGAATTTCGTGGGGGGACGGTACATAAACCCAGAAATTGTTTTACCATCAAAGCTTTTCCATCTAATTAATTGTGCATCAGTGAAGTTGGCTGTGTTGATACCACCCGTTTCGCTTTCTGTCCAACGTTCTATTTTATTAGTGCGAATATTTAAAGAATATACATCCGCAGTCGAACGCGCGGAAACTAATGTAAAACCTAAATCCTCATTATTTTTATGCCAACCAACACCTATTACTTGCCCTACAGGTAATTTGGGTAGCGGTTTCTCTTGACGAGTTGCTGTATCAAGAAGGTGTAATACTGAAGCACCGTCTTCATTGGTAACAAAAGCCAAGTTCTTACCGTCAAAGGATTGGTCAATATCTTCTACATCCCATTTGATATTGGTAGTTAGGTAAGTTGGCTGCATTGTTGCTAGGTCAACATATGCTAATCTTTGAAACTCTGAGTCTTTATCAGTAACGACATATAGACCTTTACCGTCTTTACTAAATATGGCGCCACCGTAAGATACTTTTTCTTTACCACCTTTGGGTGTGATAAGTTTCTTTTCTCCTGATGCTGCATCTAAAAGCCATAAGTAGCTTTCGTTAATTGAGACATATTCTATTAGGAGTATTTTACTATCATCCGGCGCCCAATCTAATGAACCCCAACCACCACCTTCGATTTGAGTAATAAGTTTATCGGTTTTAGGGTCTAATGGGTTGATAATATAAAAATCATTATCTTTACCAGTACGACGGGTAGAAGTGTATATTATTCTGTCGCCTTTATTCGACCATACACCACCACTGTTTTTTGACTTGCCGTCAGTGAGTAGCGTTATATCACCTGTCGCTAAGTCATAACGGTAATTTTGGCTAAATTCATTTCCACCAATATCTTTACTGAAAACAAAATACTCCCCGCCTGTTGGTTGAAAGCTTCCTCCTGCAACACGTTCAGGAAAAAATGTTAATTGCCTGCGGGCGCCATTCGGAAATTTGACCAAATGCACTTGTGGCGTGTCAGCGAAGCGTGTGGATATAAGCATTTCACGCCTTTTTGGGTGCCAAGAAGCTAGACTTGCGGCACGAAAATTTGTATAGCGTTCGACACTTTGGGCAATATTAGCAGGAATAGGTGGAATTCCTTCGACAACTAGATTATCACCCGGTGTGATAGTTTGAGTTTGGGCAACAGCCATAAAAGCAGGTATAAATAATACTGCTAGAAGCGTAGCAAAGAATTTTGAAAAGAATCGCATTATACAGATTATGTCTCACTATATCAGCGTATAAAATACACTAGTTTTAATCAAAAATCCAAAATATTTGAAAATCCCCCTAACAAGAACGCGAGTTCGGGGGGGGCTTTAAGCACTCTTATTCCCCCCCGAACTCGCGCTACCGTGTACACATAAGTCTCTTAAAGTTACTTTTCTTCTCTTTCTTTGTGCCCTTTGTGTCTTTGTGGTTTATCTCTTTAAGGAACCACGCTCGTCACGAAGAACACAAAGGGGGAATACAAGGGGGTTATCAAAGATGTGTGTACACCATAGCCTTATTAAGGGGGCTAGGGGGGGTCAAACGTTAGTATTTTGTAAACCCATCCTTACCTTCTATCGTTTTCAATATCACTAATCACTTTTTCTATATACCAATCTTCTGACATACCTGGGTAATAATACTTAGCATCTTCTATCAGTCTTTCAGCAATTTCCCAGTAACCACCTACAAGTCTTAATAACTTTTGACGAAGTATAGTAGATTTAGGTTTGTTTAAATCTTGACTTGGCACAGTTATTTTTTTGAGGCTATCTAATACTTTCTGATAATTTTTCCAATCTTCTTTTTCACAAAATATACTCGCAGCTTTTTGATAATCATCTATTGCTTGCTGCATTTCTTCAATATGGGTGTATGCTAAACCACGATTATAGTAAGCGTGAGCATTAAGAGGGTCAAATTGTATAGCTTTGGTGTAGTCTTGAATGGCGCCGTAGTGGTTGCCAATGCTGCGGTAAGCGTTACCTCTGGCAATAAAAAGCATGGCGTTATCTGGTTCTAATTCTAAAGCTTTGTTAAAATCAGCTACGGCACCTTGATTATCTCCTATCTGTAATCTTGCTTTGCCTCGATTACGGTAAACGATAGCATCTTGGAAGTTAAATTTTAAAGCTTGGTTGAAATCAGCAATTGCGTCAATATATTTTTCTTGCTTGCAGCGTATAACACCTCTACAGCAATAAGCTTTACCATCTTGCGGGTCTACTTGAAAAACCCAGTTTAGACTTTCGAGCGCTTCTTTAATATCCCCTTGTTCGGCTTTTTCGATTAATTGTTTAAAGTAATCACCTTCGTGTCTGATTACAGGTAACGTGGGAGATGATTGCTTGATGCTTACAACCTGCTGTGGTAGTGGTTTTGGTTGGAGTTGTTTGATTTTCTCCATGCACAACCGACAATTTTCTGCGTCTTTCTGCACTATATATAATTCTGCAGCTTTTTTGAAGCTAACAATGGCGCCGTGAATATCTCCAGATTTTCGTAACAGCGTACCGCGTAGGTTATGTGCTGCTGCATAATTGTAATCAAGACGAATCGCGCGTTCAATATCATCAAGGGCACTAGGCAAATTTTTCAGCACCATACGCGCTAATGCTCGACTGTAATATGCTTGGATTAACTGCGAATCAAGCTTCAAAGCTTCGGTATAGTCAGAAACTGCCTGTAATACCTCACCTAAATCGTAATATGCCAAACCACGCTGTAAATAAGCTTCAGCAAAATAAGGATTTACCTCTAGTTCTGCTGTGAAATCTACGATGGCGCCAGCGTAGTCTTTTTGTCTAGCTTTTTCCAATCCCCGGCTGAAGTTTTCGTGTTGCATGGTAATGGCGTAAAACAATTTTGGATTTTTCTTCGGACATGAATGGATTGAAATATCCTGTCCTAATTGTATTGTGCGTCAAACTTTAAGACAATTAATATAAACGCTTGGCAATAGACATGATTGATTGTGGGGCTTCTGGTGCATCAGTATTTATATTTATAGCCTGTGTAGTAATGTATTTTTTTTACAACAAAGACGCTCTTGACACAGAGGTGCATAGAAATGAACCACAAAGCACACAAAGCAAAATTAATGACATGAACCACTGGATAATTGGGGGGTTTACAGCAATACAATATTTATGAAAAAGGAAAAAATCAGTTAGATTCAACTAATACCCATTCCATCAGTTTCGGATACTAATAAACGACCGTTTCCAGTGTAAGTCCATACATAACCCTCACCACCACCCTTGCCGAAGTAACCTAACTTGGAATATTCTTCCTTGATACCATTTGTGAAGCCTTTAACCATGTCATAATCAGCGATTAAAACTTCATCTTTTCTAAGCTCTATTACTTTCGCTGGTGCTGATGTTCCTGTGACAACTTTAGCATTTTGTCCAGGTAATGCTTTAATTGCGATTCTCCATCTGCCGTCCGCTGAACCTGCCATTTGGCGCCAGTTTAACTTTTTGGTGCCTATCACAACATTATCAGAGCAAAATTGGAATATGCCATCATCAAATTCCCACTGCTCGTGGTCTGTAATATCAATTACAGTATAGTCTAAGAAATAACCTTTCTTTTTTGGCTCAAGTTTAATTATGCCAGTGCCATGATAAACAGGAGCATTATAATCAATCTCAGTCATTAGTGATACCCAAATATCTTTAAGGCGATTATCGGTTTTGTAAACTCCGTAGTTCAATTTACCAAAACAGCTGTGTAAAGCACCTTTTTGAATTACTACTCCTGTATTTTCAAGTTTTATCTCTAATTGCTGGACAAATGGGATACTTTTGGTTGGATGATAGTGTTTGTTAGTTTCTTTGTTGATATTGTTTTGTAAATACCACAAATCTGTTGGTTCTAAAATATTTACACTATGTAACATAAGTTAATCCAAAATCTCAAATCTAAAATCCAATGACTGATGATTATTTATACCGCTATCCACCTTTATATTCAGGTATTTTAATAAAACGCTATAAACGATTTTTTGCGGATGTTGAACTATCTTCAGGGGAGATAGTTACTGCACATTGTCCAAATACTGGACCGATGACGGGAGTATCTACACCTGGTAGTACGGTCATGGTTTCAAGAAGCGATAATGAAGCACGCAAGCTAGCCTATACTTTGGAACTTATACAGGTAAACGATAACGAACCAACTTGGGTGGGTATTAATACAGTTTTACCAAATCGAATTATTAAGCTTGCACTTGCAAAATATTTATTTCCATCCCTTAGAAATTACACTTTTATTAAAGGTGAAGTGCCTTACGGTATTGACAAAAAGAGTCGTATTGATTTTTTATTGACAGGAAATGATACAGATTTACCTGTTTATGTTGAAGTCAAAAATACAACTTTAGCTTTGGGTCGGTTAGCATTATTTCCCGATACTGAAACTACACGTGGACAAAAGCATTTGCGGGAGTTAATGGCTTTGGTACCTCAAAGTCGCGCGGTAATGCTGTATTTTATTAACCGAGGAGATTGTACAGCGTTTGCTCCGGGTGATAACACTGACCCTGTATACGGTAAGTTGCTAAGAAATGCTTTTGATATGGGTGTTGAGATATTACCTTATCGATTTGAAATTACTCCAATTGGTGTTCGCTATCTAGGTTTGGCGCCATGTGTAATGTAAAGACTAAACATGTTTAGTCTCTATATACATATACAAACGATAAAAAAGCAGGCGCCTTGTATGACGACTGCTTGCTAATTCAGAGGTAGAGGTTGACACAAAGGGCGTATATCTACTTAATGGTTCCTAAAACAGTTGCTGCTTCTGTTTCTGAAATTGTAGGCGCCAATAATCCTTGAGCGTAGATACCAGGAGTGCTTTCTGCTATTTGCGTATAATTCGAGCGAATTTGAGTATTGATTGCAACAGTCTTTACGTCATACATTTGCATCGTGAATCTAGGATACAAACCGATACCAACAATCAACACTAAGAAGCAAGCTGCAATAAATACTTCGCGTGCGCTAGCATCTCGGTAAACTGATTTGGTAGGAAGAACGCAGTCGGTACCGAAACAAACTACATCTTCTGTTTCGTCCGTCTGTAAACCACCGCTTCCAATTTCGCATTTGAGTACGGCGCCGTTACCGTAAAATACCTGTTTGAGTAAGCCTAGTAGGTATATGGGAGTGAGAATTACTCCAACCGCAGCGAGGAAAACGGTTACGGTACAGAAGGTAGAACTGTAAATGTCACTACTGGTTAGACCAACAAACACCGCGAGTTCGCTTGCAAAACCACTCATTCCAGGTAAAGCTAACGAAGCCATTGCGCCAATTGTAAACAGTGCAAATACTTTTGGCATTACTTGACCGACACCACCCATTTCTTCCATCGCCATTGTGTGGGTACGGTCATAGGTTACACCAGCCAAGAAGAATAATACTGCTGCGATTAAACCGTGGGAAATCATTTGTAGCATGGCGCCATTGATCCCCAAGTCGGTAAACGAGGCGATACCTATCAGCACAAAACCCATGTGGGATACTGATGAATACGCCAACCGACGCTTCATGTTCTTTTGAGCTAACGAATTTAAGGCGCCGTAGATAATATTGATTACGCCGAGAATCGCTAGAACAGGGGCAAAATAAATGTGAGCATCACCAAGAAGCTCCATATTGACGCGAATTAAACCATATCCACCCATTTTGAGCAGTACACCCGCCAAAATCATAGATACAGGAGCAGACGCTTCACCGTGAGCATCAGGCAGCCAAGTATGTAATGGGAAAATCGCTAACTTGACACCAAATGCAATCAGTAACCCAGCATACAAAAAAAGTTCTAAACCAATTGGATAATCTTTTAAAGCGAGTGCAGCAATGTCAAAAGTTAAATCACCGCCACCATAAAGCCCCATTCCAAGAGCCGCCACAAGAATAAATATAGATGCTGCCGCTGTATATAGTATGAATTTAGTTGCTGCGTAGCGACGTTTTTGTCCACCCCAAATCGAAACAAGCAAGTAAACGGGAACTAACTCAACTTCCCACATGATGAAGAACAGTAGCAAGTCCTGCGCTACAAACACGCCTATCTGGGCCGAATACAAAACCAGCATCAGCGCGTAAAATAAACGCGGGCGCCTGTCAACTTGCCATGCCGAAAAAATAGCGAGTGTTGTTACAAACCCAGCTAATAGTACAAGTGGAACTGACAATCCATCAACAGAAACTGCCCAATTCAGACCTAACTGGGGTATCCAGGCATAATTCTCCGCAAGTTGAAACGATTCACTAGTTGCATCGTAGTGCTTCCAAAACGCATAGCACATTAGTACCAAGTCGGCGATACCTACTCCCAAAGCGTACCATCGCACTTGCTTGCCATCTTTATCTGGTAAAAATGGAATCGCAAACGAAGCAATTAGTGGTAAGAAGATAATCGCGGTTAGCCAGGGAAAATGTTCCGCCATGATGTCAATAAGAAGAAATACTCATTTTTGCTATAAGGACATTTTACTAATGTTTGTAAACTTTTGTGCATAAGTCTTTACCATAGGTATGAATAGCACTAACTTATAGTGCAAATTTGGCTTAATCTGATATATTGAGTTACTGTAGGGAAATTCTTTAACAAAAATTAATACTTCCCAGAGGTAGGGTAAACATACTCAATCGTGTGAGCGGAATTGTCAGCAAAACCTAACAATTGCTGAATCGAAAAATTAGATAGTCAGTTGCTCAGAAGTGTTAACTTAACTGGGGAAAGCACTTGTCTCAGTATATGTGTTCTAATAAATACAGCAAACTCGTGTAGAAAAAAAATGTAGTGTAATTGCGGTTGGAATTAGCTCCTATAGATAGAATTTTCGTGTTACTCGGTGTATGAGGTAAGTAATTTTCACGATTCACTAGGCATTTTTGTATCAAGCAGGCTAATATTATTAGTCCTGGGTGTCAAACTCGTTTGGAATTGATTAAAATACGTTGTATACAATAAGAACAGTTTGTCAAGTCTCACAGGGTTGACATTTCAGTAACGCACTCGCGTGCGATTAAAATTAAATAAGCTAAAGTTAAATTAATTAGCGACGTATGGCTAATTCTTACTAGCCCGCACAAAAGCGCGCTCCTGTTTAAGTAATCTCAAGCGGAGCCACTTGAGAGCGTTCTCTGGCTCCGAAGTAAAAATTTAGGTGATTTTAGCTTTAAAGAAGCTTTTCACCGATTTGTGGGAAAAGGCACACCATAAGTATGGATGCTCAATTTTTGAGGCATCTAAATTTATGGTCTACAAACAAGCGTTGCGTGACTATAGGAAAATCATTGATATTTCCTTTATTTATTCTGATTTTCCAGTAGATAAAAACACCAGGCGCCCCCTGAACGGTACAACCAAACAGTGTGCAATTTATAGATTCCACTCATAAATATTGAAAAGGAAGTGTAATGTAGGAATTAAGAGAGATAGTTATTAGTGATGAAAGTGCTTATCAGAAGGCTTGCTTACCACATGATTGAGACGTAGAGTAAATACCTTGAAACTAACCGAACTTGAATATACCGAATCTTTAGAGTAACAACAATTTCTTGGTGGTTGTAATTAAGTTTTGGGAAAAGTTCAGGTGTACGGTTGCCGTTCAAAATTTCTATTTGATATAACAGGCTTTTGTCGATTTAAGTTCTAAGAACGGATATTACACAAAATACGTGCAATTTCTGTGAAACAGGCTACAATCTAAAAAGTCTTGACAAAAAAATATCTCGATTTCATTAGTAAAGATGTTTTTTTGTATGAGGGGTATTTTTGATTGAAAAGTCAAACCTTGACAATTCAATATGGCAGCAATGTTCGCTCTCGCAACATTTATTGTTTTTCATTTAATAAGCAAAAATGCCAAACAAAGATGCCACTACTGCTACTGCTGCTCTTTAATTAGAGTATTTAATGGTTGGTAGGAGCGTATTTTTGTGCGGTATGCATCGAAAACTACCATTAGCTAATTGCTTTGGGGTAAGGTGCAAAGGAAATTAGTTTACATATTTTTTTAGAATGAAATATGTAACACGTCTGAACATTTTTTAGCTAAATTAGTCATTACCCTAGTTTTAGGGATTGGCTCTGCTCAATAGAGCAACTGCAATTTTGTCTTGAGTAATTGATTCTGCAAGGAGCATGAGGAACGCGGCATGAACCAGGCTAATAACGTACTCGAAAATATATTTCAGCCTGACTTAGAAGTAACTTCGCAGCCTGATTTCGAGTTAGAGGAACTCTTAATAGACGATGAAGAGGACTTGCTACTTAGTGATGAAGGCGAAATCGATGATTTTCTAGAACCAGCATCTGAGGAAGATGAAGCAAAGTCTGGAAAAGCCGCTAAATCGCGTCGTCGGGCACAGTCGAAGAAGAAGCATTATACGGAAGATTCGATACGTCTTTACTTACAAGAAATCGGTCGAATTCGTTTGCTTCGCGCGGATGAAGAAATCGAGTTAGCGCGTAAAATTGCTGATCTACTTGAATTGGAAAGAATTCGAGAAAGATTGTCCCAGCAATTAGACCGTGACCCAAGAGATAGCGAGTGGGCAGAAGCTGTACAATTGACATTACCACAATTTCGCTATCGTTTGCACGTTGGCCGTCGGGCAAAAGATAAAATGGTGCAATCCAACCTGCGCCTTGTGGTTTCAATTGCCAAGAAATATATGAATCGTGGTCTTTCTTTCCAAGATTTAATTCAGGAAGGAAGTCTCGGTTTGATTCGTGCGGCTGAGAAATTTGACCATGAAAAAGGTTACAAGTTCTCAACTTATGCGACATGGTGGATTCGTCAAGCTATCACGCGCGCTATTGCTGATCAATCACGCACTATCCGCCTACCAGTCCACCTTTACGAAACGATTTCGCGAATCAAGAAAACAACCAAGCTACTTTCTCAAGAAATGGGTCGCAAACCGACTGAGGAAGAAATAGCTACCCGCATGGAAATGACAATCGAGAAGTTAAGATTTATTGCGAAATCAGCACAATTACCTATCTCGTTAGAAACTCCAATCGGTAAAGAAGAAGATTCTCGATTAGGCGACTTTATTGAATCAGACGGCGAAACACCAGAAGATCAAGTTTCTAAGAATTTATTGCGCGAAGACCTCGAAAAAGTCCTCGATAGCCTTAGCCCTCGCGAACGCGACGTACTCCGCTTGCGCTATGGATTAGATGACGGTCGCATGAAAACTCTTGAAGAAATCGGACAAATCTTTAACGTTACGCGCGAACGAATTCGCCAAATCGAAGCTAAAGCACTTCGCAAGTTGCGCCATCCAAACCGCAACAGCGTTTTGAAAGAGTATATTCGTTAAAAACTATTGCTAGATTTGAAAAGAACAATGTTCGTAGAGACGTGATTAAATCGCTTCTCTACAATGCCTACAATTTAGAAATGATAATAAAAACCTGGAGTTGAAAACACTCCAGGTTTTGCCTTGTTTGGTATATAGAAAATTAAGCAAAAAGTTAAGAAATATAAATTTAAGTTAAAAAACTTGTTAGAGACGCAAAATTTCACTCCAGGACAAAATAGCGAAAGCGCGTCTCTACATAGTTTTAGAGAATGCCCCAGAAGTGCAAAAAGCCTTTGCCAGAAGAAATTTCAATCAAAGCTGCTGCTAAAAAGCCGATCATTGCCAAACGACCATTCCAGATTTCTGCTTGTGGTGTAAAGCCCCAACGCCAAGCATTACGGTCTTGCATTACTGGCGCGTTAATATTATTGATATTGGTTGCTGTTGTATTTTGCATGATTGGGACTCCAAATTAGAATTAAAAAGCTTTACGGTCTTATGTAAATAAATATAACAAATATTTTATATTTTGTTACACAGCTTTAATAAAATCATACTTGGGAGTGAATGTGATAAAAATAACTGATACAAAAGGTAGAGTAAAAGTATAATAAAATACAAAAGTCATAGGTAGAGACTAAACATGTTTAGTCTCAACCTGCGTTTTGGATTGATAAATTTTTATTCCTGGAGTACTAAACTAGTGGTACTTCAACAACTGAGATTATTTTCTCGTCACGATTTAACTGGAGAATGGTTGCACCTGTACTATCACGATTTGCAACTGCAATAGTATCAATTGGAACACGAACCAATCGTTGTTGGTTGGTAATAATTGCAACTTCTCCTTGCGGTGTTGCGTTGGTAATTCCAGCCAAAGCATCGGTTTTGTTTGTAAATTTACAAGACTGAGTACCAATATCACCCCGGTTAGCTGGGCGTAAATGCGAGAGCGAAATTTGCTTCGCGTAACCCAGTTGTGTTACCAAGACTATATTGGTGGAATTTTTGATGCCAACAAAACCTGCCATTGTTTCGTTCAAGCGTAGCCGCATTCCTTGTACACCCATTGCAGCGCGTCCCATAATCGCAAGCTGTTCGTCATTAATTGCAAATCGTAACAGGCGCCCGCCACTTGAAGCTAGCACAACTTGGGCGCCTGGATTTGTAAACTGTGTAGATAGCAGTTCATCATCGTCTTTAAGTTTGGTAATAGTAATACCGCGACGTGATAAGTTGGTAAACTCGGTCAAAGATAAGCGTTTGATACGTCCTTGCTTAGTTAAGAGAATTATCTCACCGTCAGATAGTTCTGGTTGTATAAACCGAGTGATGATTGCCTCAGTTGCACCTTGAGCAGTACTACTTAGTAAAGTAATTAATGGAGTTCCACGAGCGCTATTACGTCCGGTTGAAACTGGAATATCACCAACTCGTATTGGATAAACTTTGGCGCCACTAGTAATTACAAGTAATTCCTTTTCGGTATTAGTATCTACCGTTTGAAGAATAAAATCATTCTCAGATAAATTATTATCGCTCCGCGATTTCTTGCCGTTGGGCTGCGAACGTCGAACATAACCGCGATGAGTTAGTTCAAGTATCGTATCTTCGCTCTTGACTTCAGGCTTTGAACTTTGATTTGATTTGGTATCGTCGTCGGAATTTTTTCTGGTTCCCTTCGGTGCTTCAACTTTTGCATCAGTTGCGATACGAGTTCGACGCTCATCACCAAACTTTTTCTTTAAGTTGCGAAAATCTTTTTTCAGAGATTTTAATAACTCTTTACGGTCACCTAATAATCTTCTGAGGTTAGAAATTTTTTCGCTTAGTTCGTTATATTCGCTGCTTAGATTTTGCTGTTCTAAACCAGTCAAACGTCGCAGTGGCATTGAGAGTATGGCATCGGCTTGGACTTCGCTCAACTCTAAGCGACTAACTATTTGGACTTTTGCAGTGCTACCATCAGGCGCCTGTCGCAATATACTAATAACTTCATCTAAATTCGATAAAGCTTTGAGCAAACCGGATACTAGATGCGAGCGATTTTCTGCCTTGCCCAATTCAAAAGTATAGCGACGTACTAAGGTTTGCTCGCGGAAACTTAAAAACTCTAGTAATAAATTACGTAAACTCAACTGCCTTGGCTGACCATCAACCAAAGCTAGCAAAATGGCGCCGAAGTTACTTTGTAAAGCACTTTGTTGATATAAAGCTTGGAGAATTTCATGGGGGTTGATGTCACGTTTGAGTTCAATAACAACTCGCATCCCATCTCGATCACTTTCATCACGAATATCAGAAATCCCATTTAACCGTCCTTGGTTAACAAGTTCGGCAATTTTCTCAATCCAACCTGCCTTATTTACCTGATAAGGTAACTCAGTTACAATAATCGCCGTTCGTCGCTTCGTTCCTCTAGTTGCTGCTATTTCTTCAATTGTCGCAATGCCACGTAAAACAATACTACCCCTACCCGTAGTATAAGCCTCGCGAATTCCTGAATCACCAACAATTTCTCCACCCGTTGGAAAATCGGGGCCAGGTATTAATTCAAACAGCTTGCTATCTGGTAATTCTGGATTATCAATGAGCGCAACCAGCCCATCAACTATTTCATTTAAATTATGTGGGGGTATATTTGTCGCCATACCAACAGCAATACCCGCACAACCGTTGAGTATCAAAAACGGCAACTGCGCTGGCAAAACAGTTGGCTCTTGCTGGGAGTTATCAAAGTTACCAATAAACTCAACTGTTTCTTCGCCAATTTCGGTTAGCATTCCCTCATGACCAAGGGGAGCGAGACGGGTTTCTGTGTACCGCATCGCTGCTGGTGGGTCGTTATCGACGCTACCAAAATTACCGTGACCCCCTAGTAAGGGATAACGACTAGAAAAATCTTGCACCAAACGTACTAATGCGTCATAAACCGATTGGTCGCCGTGTGGGTGATATTTACCAAGAACATCACCGACTACACGCGCGCATTTTCGGTAGGGTCGGTCAGGTGTAAGTCCCAATTCATGCATTGCGTATAAAATGCGACGATGAACAGGCTTTAAGCCATCGCGTACATCGGGTAACGCCCGCCCGACAATTACACTCATGGCATATTCAAGATAAGACCGTTGCATCTCGGTGTGCAAGGCTGTGGTAATTACCTGTCCCCCAGAGAGAAGGTTCAACTGTTTCGCCATGAGTTTTTACCTAATATCCATCTAAATCTATACAAACAAAGTTTTTAGTTTTGGTGTTTTCGCTCATACCGCGCGTACCACAACATTCGCAGATCGTAAGCACATAGAAACACAATTTTGATACAAGACAGGATAAAAAACAGTAGTATTATCCTTGATGACCAAGAAACATATGGATTAATAAACAGGAGACTCACAACTGCTACTAGTCAGGTAGTCATCCCCTTCACCCTACAAGTTAAATTCGCATGAAAACTGTATTGATTGTCGAAGACGATCTGATCAACGCTCGCGTTTTTTCCAAGATTTTGACCAAGCGGGGCGGCTTAAACGTCAAACACACGGAAAATGTGGAAGAGGTAATGAAAATTGCCCAATCAGGAGATGCCGACATTATTCTGATGGATGTTTCGCTATCTCGAAGCGTTTATCAGGGTAAGTCTGTTGATGGTATCAAAATTACGCAAATGTTGAAATCCGACCCACAAACTTCGTCTTTACCAATTATTTTGGTAACAGCACATGCTATGGAAGGTGACCGCGAGAATTTCCTCAAGCAGAGCGGCGCCGATGGTTACATATCTAAACCTGTTGTTGATCATCAACAGTTTGTAGACCAAATTGTGGCACTCTTACCTAAAGACGACAACTAGGAAAAGCATAAGCTTGAAAAGGAAAACCTTAGCCCAGGCAACAAATCCTACAAGCCGTGTTAGAACTATCCCAAAATATCACCTTTTAAGAACTATTAGCTTGACTTTTGTAAGTCGAGCTATTGTTTTTTCAGCTTTACAATATATATGTACTGTATTGTGTGTAATCTTGCAATAGGTAATTGAAAATTTAAGGGAGGGTGTTTGTAGGACAGGCTATAAGCTTCTGTTACAAAGTTCGGATCGGAGGAAAACTCCGATCTAACTTTGCGCTATCCTACAGCTTACTGCGGTCTTTGCTGTCTCGACTCAGAACTTGAGCGTTGTTCAATAGCAGCTTGAATACCGGGTAACTCGATGAATTTTTTGGTGTCAGCTAGTAAGCGTGTACCCCAAAGGTTCTGCTTTAGAAATTCTAAGTCAGCATAACGGTTATCTATACGAAGTGCTTGTACTCCAAGTGCAAGCGCTTGTCTTTGATCCCCTTTCGCGTGCAATGCTACAGCTAGTGCGAGTAAAGGTTCAGCAGCTTGTTTATCTAGTGCCACAGCAGCTTGCCATTGCTTGATGGCGCCGTTTGCATCACCCTGTTCATACTTGATTAAACCAATATTGTTAATCGCAGGCCAAAATTTTTGATTTTGAGCTACTGCCTTATTGTATTGAGCTACGGCATCGGGCAATTTGCCAAGCATGTAAAAAGCGTTGCCCAAGTCAAATAGCCCTTCGGGGTCATTAGGTTTTAATCTTAAACCTGAAGAATAAAATCCTGCAGCTTCTTGATATTTTTGCTGTTGAAAGTGGACAGAACCCAAAGCAAACAGAACGTCAGCATTCTTGGGATTGAGTCCTTGAGCCTTCTTTAAGGAACTGATGGCATTATTATAATCTTTAGTTTGTAAATACAACCCGCCCAAAAGAAACCAAACTTTATCGTTTTTCGGTGCGAGTTGCGAAGCCAAGCGCGCGCGTGGTAAAGCAAGCTCATATTGCTGAAACTGTCCGAGCGAAGCTGCTTCTTGAGCTAAAGAAAGTCCTTGTTTTTCCAGTTTCGCTGCATCCAGTTGCACTGTATGGGGTACTAAAGCCTGTGCATTTGCGTTTTTGGGCATAACCCATAAGCTACAAACCACCAGAAGAGAAATTAAACCAGTTTTTCTAGGCACACTACCGCCTCTTTTACTATAAAATCAAAGAATCTTCAGCTAGCTTAAACTATCTACGGCTTTGACGACAGCAAAATTTTACCTTCAGTTGCGCCTTAATCTTGTATTGTGCTGTCGTTTTTAACAAATTTTAAACACTTTGAGTGTAGGTTTGATACCGTCTTGTGAGAAATTGATGAAAGTGTAAAACTTTCTTAAACTCATTAAAAATATAGCTCCTCTAAATGGTTAACGATACCGAATATATCAAACAAGCCGAAGCAACGCGCGTCAGAGTTCTTAGCGAAGCTTTACCTTACATCCAGCAATTTGCCGGTCGTACCGTAGTCGTAAAATACGGTGGTGCGGCAATGAAAGACAGCGAACTTAAGGATACAGTAATTCGCGACATTGTTTTTCTCTCTTGTGTGGGCTTACGTCCTATTGTCGTTCATGGTGGTGGACCAGAAATAAATAGTTGGTTAAACAAGCTCGGTATCGAAGCGCAGTTTAAAAATGGCTTACGTGTCACCGACGCACCAACAATGGATGTTGTCGAGATGGTATTAGTCGGACGTGTAAATAAAGAAATTGTTGCTTTAATTAATCAAGCAGGTGGAAAAGCTGTAGGATTGTGCGGCAAAGACGGTAACTTAATAAAAGCTCGTCCTCAAGGTCAAGAAGGAATAGGTTTTGTTGGAGATGTAAGCGGTATTGATGTAACAATTCTTAACACATTAGTTGAGAATAACTATATTCCAGTTGTTTCCAGCGTTGCAGCCGACGAAACAGGACAATCTTATAATATCAACGCCGATACCGTCGCCGGAGAAATCGCCGCAGCACTCTCAGCAGAAAAATTAATCTTACTAACTGACACGCGCGGAATACTCGAAAATTACAAAGACCCATCAACACTCATCCCCAAACTTGACATTCAAAAAGCGCGCGAACTAATAGGAACAGGTGTAGTAGCAGGTGGAATGATACCAAAAGTCAATTGTTGTGTTCGTTCTCTTGCCCAAGGAGTAAAAGCAGCACACATTATCGATGGTCGCATAGCTCATTCGCTACTCCTGGAAATCTTTACCGACGTAGGTATTGGCTCAATGTTAGTAGGCTCACATTTTATACCGTAGGTTGGGTGTAGCGGCGGTTCGTGACCCAACATTAAACAAATATTTATGTTGGGTTGGGTTCCGGAACCCAACCTACCATTATTTATACATAAACCTTCTGGGCTGGCGCCGATAAGAAGGATTATTGATTATTGTTGGGTTGATAATAGTCGAGTTCCGAATATTAGGATTTACCAAAACTGGATTAACTAAGGTAGAGTCATTGATATATTCCCTAACATGTGGGCGCCTATATACCCTTTGGGGAAATAAGCTATTAGTATTGGGGCTAGCAGGGAAAAAACTATTCGTAGGTAAAGTATCAAATAGACTATGGGTTCGATAAGGGAATAAACTATTGTTGTTATTGATTATCTGTCCTGTAATTGGGTTTACAGGATAAGGAGTTGAGATTGGGCTACTGTAAATATATTGAGGATAATTATCGTAAGTAGTTGTGCGCTGGTAAATAATTGTTGAGTTCTGGGCAAATGATGGAGATGATATTGCGACGGTGGCGCCGACTAAGCATGTTAAATTTAATAGACGTGATATTACATGGGCGCCGGAGAGTTGACTCAATAATTTTTTAAGCATGATTTTATTTTAGTTATAAGGTTAGGTGTTTTAGGAATGGGTAAAGCTGTGCAACGTTCTTAACAGTAGCGGCTTTTTCGAGGATTTTATTAAGGTAAGATAAGTCCTCGATTTGATTTAACTTTTCTACAATTTTAGAAGGTACATCATTTGTAAAGCGAGCCTTCAAAACTTTCAAAATATCCTCGCGTCTAGTTATATCCTCGCGTCTAGTTGTCTATGTCATTAATTTTGTCAGGTTGGCGCCTTTCGTATGGTGGGCATTGCCCACCTTACAATCTGCCAAAACTATTAACATGGGCTACTAGTTTCTACACGACCTTCTTGTTTTACATCATGAAAGTATCGGGTCTGTTTTAAGTCATTTAAGGTAAATATACGCTCTTACTCTTGCTTACTAATTTGATAACGTTGGGCTTCGCCTACCACCAATGGATATCCTCCAGATAACGGTACACCCAACCTACGTTTTAATTTGAGCGATTTAAGATTCAGTTTATAAATGGTTTCTTATACACGATTATCCGGTACTTGTTTCAGGAATGAACGAAACTCTGTAATATTTTTTGCAGTAACGGCTTTTTTGTGGATTTCTTTAAGGCAAGATAAATCTTGGATTTGATTTAACTTTTCTACAACTTTAGGGGGTACATCATTGCTAAAACGTAGCTTAAAAACTTCGAGAATGCCATCGCGTGCCTCTTCTACACGACCTTCTTGTTTTACATCCTGAAAGTATTGGGTCTGTTTTAATTCATCTAAGGTAAACATACGCTCTAACTCCTGCCTACTCAGTTGAGGAAATTTGTATACTAGTATTTTATCGATCAGTTCTAGGATTTTCTCTTGTGCATCAAAGGATGTTAATTGCTGCCTAGTTTGTTGTGCTAACTCTCTAGCCTTGTTACCTGCGGTTGCTTCTGGCTCTTGTACTAATTGTATCATTCCTAGACCAAGAGATGGACGCTCCGATTGTGGTAGTTTATCCAAGTACACTATAGATATACGTCCACTATCAAAAAACTCCTGATACTGTACCAGTGGACCTGGGTCAAAGCTCTCTTTGGCAAATATTGCTACTGCACGCCAATTCTGTTTAGGTTGATACTGACTCATGAATAAACCTATCTCTCCAAACAAGTCCCAATAGAAGCTGTCTTGCTTACGGTATTGCACTTCAACGAAATAAATAAGTGTTTCTAAGTCATCAGTTCTAGGTAAATATATGCCATCGAAGCGAAACGCGAGTTCTTTAACTTCTCTAGAGGAGAATTCGTAGCTATCATACTTTGATGCTGACTCTCCTATCAGTTCAAATAAGACGCTTGGAACAAGTTGAAATAATTGATAGAAAATGGTATCTGTTCTCATTCGATTGGAGACTTATAAACCCTGGTGGATTTATTATGTAATATTTATGTATTTATTGAGGAGGTTCATAATATATCTTTAGGTAAACATTAATTTTGAAAAACAGGTTTTAATTTATACTTTCAAATTAATTACTTCAAATAAATTAATAAGTTTAATCCTAGAACTGCGCGTGATAACGTCCATAAGAGTAGAGTTATATAAAGAACTCCTACCGTCTTATCTACAGGGCGGGCAATTGAAGCCCACCCCGCTCATATAATTTAGGGTATTTATTTAATTGGAAGTCCTGGCTAATAATATTTTTGTGTAGTTACTCAAATGCAATGCTGTATCTTCATATTATTCTGTTAGTAGGATAATTTTACCAGTGATTGAACCCGTTTCGAGTAACTCATGAGCTTTTGCTGCTTCAGATAACTTGAATTGGTGACGTGCGTCGATTTTTAGTTTACCTGAGTCTATCCAAGTTGCACATTGTTCTAATATTTCTGCTTGATGCTGCTGTGCTTCTATCATTCCTTGTAGCATTGGTGTAAGCATCAACTCTAAACCAATACGCAAATTACGGTTACGCGCGACTTTCCAAACTGTATTTTTATCAGGTTCCAAAATTGTCACGACATCACCATACACTCGCACTGCTGGAAAAGAGTTTTGTAGAGTTTCTCCCCCAACAGTGTCAAATGCCATATCTACTCCCTCTCCGTTAGTCCACTCTAATACTGCTTTCACAAAATCGCTTTGCTTGTAGTTTATTGCTAAGTCGGCGCCAAGTTCAGTAGTATAACGTGCTTTTTCTTGGGAACTTATTGTAGTGCAAACACTGGCGCCTTTCAGTTTTGCTAGCTGTATCGCCACATGTCCAACACCTCCAGCACCAGCATGAATTAATACTCGTTCCCTTGGCTCAAGTCTTCCGCGTTCATACAAAGCTTCCCAAGCTGTAATTAATACTAAAGGCGCCGCAGCAGCTTCTGCAAAGCTAACTGATTTAGGTTTATGTGCAACAAAGCGTTCATCTACTGTTGTATATTCTGCGTAGTTACCTTGGTGTCCACCTAATCCACCATTACAAAAATATATCTCATCACCTACGCGAAACTTGGTAACATTGGCGCCTATCGTTTCAACAACACCCGCACCATCGCAACCCAGAACCGCAGGCATTTTGTCGCTTAAGAAAGTACCGCGACTCCGAAGTTTAGTATCAATAGGGTTAACACCAGCAGCTTTCAACTTAACTAACAGTTCGCTACTACCTGGAGAAGGTAATGGTAAATCTTGAAACTGTAGTACATCAGGATTACCAGATGCAGTCATCACAATAGCTTTCATAATTTCCTCAATTGATGCACACTCCACATGTAAATGTAGCATCTCATTAATATGGTAATGACTTGGAGTACTACTAGATGTTAGATTTTTTAGTATAGATATTTACCACAGAGACGCAGAGTACACAGAGGAGAAAGTAAGGAGATTTAAAATTAGGTTATTTTCCGAAATCGTGTTCTCGGCAATGGTAGTAGTAATTAAGTTAAACAACACTAAACTAAACTTCTATATTTAACCTTCGGGGACTTACCCCACAAAAGCCCAGTCTTAATGATTGGGCTTTTTGCATGGCATTTATCATATGGATGTGGAGGTACCTGAATCTTTACCAAGCATCTATTAAAATTCCTCTGCTTGTTACCAAAGTGTTAATTGCTCGTACTTAGTCTGAGTTGGAACATCCAACCAGTTCGGTGCCTCCAACCCATCCTCTAAAAAAACTAACTCAACAGCAACACCCAAGTAGTGAGCATAGGCAACAGTAAGCCATGTTCCCGACCCTTGACCAGTTGGGTTTTTAGACGGCTTGCATCCAGCCGGACAACGTTTATTTGCGAATGCGTAAAGTTTGTTAGGATAGGTACCTGATATTGCATCAACCATTTGTTTGGAGCGTTTAGCAAAGTCGTAACGTTCCTTTCCTTGGCACATATATATATTTAGTTCTTTAGCTTGGCGCCTTGCTTCGGTTCGGACGAGCGCATCAACACCCATAGCATCACCAACATGCCAAACCGCGTCTATTAGAGCAATTTCTTGTAATTTATTTCTAACAATCATAGATTGATTAGAATCGGTACTTCTTGAACCAGTAAATGCTATTTTCATACTCTAGCTTTTGACGCTTTACTAGTAATATTATAACGAATTTAGAACAAAAATACTATATTAATATTGTTAATTTATTTAAACAGGGCGGCGCCTGAGATATGATGGAGTTGCTTGTGCAGCGATAGATTTATCGATAGATAATGTAGAAGATGGGACATTAGACCAGTGGTATGTGGGTTTGATAGATACGTTAGTTGACAGTTTTGACTTGGACTTTGAGAAGAAGCTGTGAATATTAAAAGCTACTCAAAATCGTTTTTGTGGAAAATTTGACATCATATGATTGGAATCATTCCTTAAAAAATAAAATGTAGAAACACTTTTAGTATGGCGCCTCTACATCTAAATGTATACTAGTATTAGGGATAAGAACTAATCGACAAGACTCAAGACGAGGGATAATAGCGAATCACATCAAACAATGGAAATAGGGAACAACACTGGAAACACTTTAATATTGCTAAAATTAATTAGATAAATTTGATTTCAATTCATCTGCTCAACCTTGCTTAATTTATAGATTAAAGTCTAAAAGTGAAGGAATTGTGAAGAAAATAGCGTTTTTGCTGAAGGGCACCTACTTTTTTAAAACAATAAGTAATAATACTTAATTGGATAAGAAATAAGAACAATAATCTAACATGTTACTAAGCGGTTTTCTGCTTCATCCGAGCTAGATTGACTCGGTATTGAGCTTCACGGTTGAGCCAAAACGCCGCTGTACTTCCCAAAACTTGCTCTAGTTTCAAGGCTATTTCTTCATTAATCGATGCTTTACCATTAATTAGCAAGCTAATACGTTGTGTAGTGTAGCCTAGAGCTTCTGCTAACTGTGCTTGTGTCCAGTAACGTTCTTCTAATAGATCAATAATAGTATCACCTGGAGGAGATACCCAATCTGGAGTAAACGAATTGGTTGTCTCAGTCATGGTAATCTCTTATGAAAATTATACAAACAGCAGTCACTTTTGACCAATCAATGCTTCCATCCTCAGTCAAAGGAATTGGGTCATTTGCTGTAGGTGATGGTATCGTAGTTGGCTTGGGTTACGCTTTAGCGAAGCCAACCTACGATTTCTACAAACTCTTGCTCCCTCCCCGATGCGGGGAGGGTTGGGGAGGGGTTAACGTGTTTGTAGTTGTGCGTTGAGTGCTTGGGTGATACGCGCGTTTGTTTGTTGGAGATGTGCGAGGGTGTATGTGTTGAGATTTTGGTGTTTGAGACTAACGTTTATTGCTGCTTGAAGTTTGTTTAATTCGTGCCATGCAATTGTACTAGCATCTTCAGGTACGTCTACGGTACGCAAAACCATATCCAATAAGATATTAAGATGCTCGCGTTGTAGAGAACGACGAATGCTAGATATTAGTTGGGGTTTACTGTCTGCTAATACTTCACTCCAGATACCGCATTGTAAGGTATCGAAGAGTTCGGGGATTGTAAGCGCGTTTTCTGGTACAGTTTTTAGTTCAATATCCAGCAACCTACTTAGACGTTCTCCATCTAGTATTGAGTGCAGTACATTGCTTTGTAAGTTGAAAATACGCGCGTGTATAGGATAATCGAGACGGGAGACGGGTATTGCATGTCCCCAATGCTGCCAACGTGATGGCGCCAGTTGATTGAGTAGTTGAGGTGAAAAGTTGAAGGCATTTTCGGCAAATACATAATTTAGCAAGTTTGTTAATGCTTGCTGCTGTTTTTCTTTTGACATGGGAATAAATGCCCATTGCGTATTGTCACCTGCGTGATGGCGCCCAAATGATTGTCCAGCTATATATTGCACGAGTAAATGGGCGTTGCGTCCGTAGTAGTTAAATACACGGTTGAATAGTACACGCAAGTTGCTGTAACTGTCTCCTTTTAATGGATAGCGCTCATCTAAACGTGTCCACATGATGCGAGCATTTTCTAGTTGCAAGAGTGAATATTGCAGTACATCTCTACTCATGTCCCAAGCATTTGCTAAAGGGTTTACGTCCCATATATCCTCGTCGGTTGCATAGGATAGTTCTGGTTCGGGAGATGCTGCTGCTATTTGTTCTAAAAATGCTTTTTCAGTGAGCGGAGTTATGCGTTCATAAGCTTCATTGGATAGCTGTTTGTATCCATATACTATTGCCCATTTATCATAAGGACCAATAACAGTAGGGAAATAATCTCCTTGCTCGACTCCTTTTGGTGCAATATTAACAGGTAGATAATCCATTACTGAACCTGTTAAACCTAATGTATGGGTAATTTCAACATTGTTTAATTGCTCTGGCGCCAACATTGTACTGCCATGAAAGTTATGCCGCAACCCTAACGTATGTCCAACTTCATGAGCTATTAGATAGCGTAGATATTCATGCACATACTTATACATTTGCTCGGAGCTAGGTTTTGTATCACTAAGCAGCGATAGTGCTAATGTACCCATAGAGGCTTGAAACGAAGATTCGGTGCCGTAACAAGTATCATTATCAGTAACACAATAGTTTTTACTAGCGTCTTGATTGTCGGAAAATTCTGTTAAAGCTGTTGTACCTTTTACTATTGCGCGATACTCGTTTTCTAACGAACGCACCATATTAGCATCGACAATAATATCCGCGTCTAGAATTTCACCCGTTAGTGGGTTAACTCGTGATGGACCGCGCGCGAACCCTGCATCGAGCGAATTAAACCAGCGAACTGTATTATAGCGCACGTCTGCTGGTTGCCAATCAGCATCATCTGGCATTTGTTTGACTTCGATGGCCGACTCAAACCCGGCTATTTTAAATGCTTCATTCCACATCAAAATGCCTTCTTTGATAGCATCGCGATATTCTAACGGAACTGCGTTTTCTATCCAAAACACAATCGGTTTTTTTGGCGCCGATAATGGTAAATCAGAGTTAAATGGTTCTAGATGCCATCTATTTATATAGCGTACAAAAACATCATCACTACGATTACGGGAAAAGTCCTGAAACGCAGTAATAAAATACCCGACTCGGTCATCTGCAAGTCTTGGTATATAACCATTATTTTCTGGCAACTGGGAAAAGCTGTAGTGAACTGAGAGCGATAGCGCACGACTATCTGGAACTGTTACTAAATTCGCACCTTCTTTAGAAGAAAATCCGTAAATTGAATCAATTTCAACGTTTAGAGGAAAGCTACTAATGTCACCAAAGTATGACCTGTGTTCCTCTAAATGATAATCTGCTCTTAGTGATGATTTTAATAGCGCAGTTAAACCAGGAAAATCCTGCATTAACAAATCGCCTAAATTAATCAGTAAACTTTTAGTATACGGGTCAGTTCCCGTAATTTCTGCGGCGCCGAGTACCGAATCTGTAAATGAACGCTTTAGCGAACGCAGTTCTGGTGCATCGATTTCTGTACGGAATTTTACATTTCGCACAACAAACTGTAAACTATTATTAACACGTTGGAAGTAAAACAAAAAGTCTTGGAGTGGAAGTCCGCTATAAATGCCACTTTCGCCAATTCCAGACTCAAGTGTAACAGTTGCTAAGTAATTTTTATTTAGTTGTTCTGGCTTGACTTCGAGATAAGCTTCACCCGTGTCTTTATACTGATAAAGCGTGAATAGACCGTCTAATTTCCGACCATCGCGAGTTATCTCTCGATAGCGTCGAATTGCTTCTTTACGCTCAATTATTCGATTTTCTGAACTCGCAAAAGTATCAGCAATAGCCACTTGAAATTGCTGACCCTCAAAATTTAACATCCCACTAGCAAATGCACTGTTGGTGCTAAATATAAAATTCCACAGCAGTAACCCGCAAATTAATACCCTAGCTATGCAATTATTCATTTCTAAAAGCTATTCACGCGCTTTTGCAGTGTGCATACATACACGCTGCTTAGATATTTCATAGAATAGCGTTGTTTGATTGAATAAATATGTAGCGATTTTAGCTAGTAGGGTATGTTGTGGCGCCCAGATTACATAATTTTTAATATTTGGTTAAGGATAAATGATTGTTGGGGGTGGATGTTATACAGGGGCGGGCGGGGACGCCCGCTCCACAAGTCCACAAGATAGTGGCATTTCTGCTAGAAGGTGAATGTGGTTCTTAGTACGCCTACTGTGGTTGTGTCGTTTCTGCTGTCTCCTTCGGGGTTGAAAAGAACGAAGGCGCCAGGGGTAATACTAATGTTATCGTTGACTCTAAATTTGAAGTAACCCTCTAAATGGTAAGGTGTCGTGCGTCTTACACCTGGGTCAGCAAGATTTGCGGCGCCCGAAGCATCTGTACGATATAAGGGTTGACCGAAGAGGATACCAGCAGTGTTGCCTTTACCAATTATATCCTTGAAGTGCAAACCAGCCATCCAACTCGTAAAGGTGCTAGATGCATTTACACGACCAGAAGAGTCATCTACAAATATCGCGGCGCCGTATCCTGCTAGTGATAACTTGTCACTAAAGCGGAAGTTGACGCTGCCACCGACTGAATTAAGTTTGACTGGAATTCCTAAGTTGACACCTGACAATGCACCAATATCACTACTTGTCAAGCCTGTGCCAAGAATATTTATTTCATGATAACTGTTGGCGTAGTTCAAACCAATATCTATAGATTTACTTGGTTTTAGGGTAAGTTGTGCTGCTACAACCGAACTACCACCAAATACCCCTGAACCTAAAGGAGTATTTGAAACACCTGGTAAGATATCTGGAGCATTTGCGGGAAGATTCGCATTGACGCTACCATACAACGCACGTAAGTCAATGCTGTCGGAAAGATTGAAGATAAAACCTGCTGCTGATGCTAAACCAACTCCAGAAGTACCACCAGAAACGCGCACTACTGGGTTTAAATTACCAAAGCGCGATATTGATTCTTGCCCTTCTCCATAAAACGGCAAGATGGCTGGGAATGCGTCGGATACTTCTGCTCCTGTTCCTGCAAATAAAGTTAACTTGTTGGCAACAGGGAATATATATAGTAGTTTGTACAGTTCCACACTGTTGGCGCCTCTTGCCGATAAAGTTTTTACGTCAAGACCAGGGAACTGAGGTTCAAAGCTTGTCCGCGCACTCGAAGCACTCAGTAAAGGAGAAGCAAGTCCTAATGATTCTTGAAGACTACCACTACCAGTTACACCACCCAAGAAATTATGCGCTTGTAGACCTGTAATAAGTAAATCTTTTCCTGTAAAACTTGTATTGAGATTTAAACGAATTCGGTCTACCAAGATAATATTCGGGTCAGAACGACCAGGCGCCCCACCTGTAGCTCCTATACCAGCAAAAATTGCTTCGCCCTGTAACTTGGTTGTTGTCGAGAATTGATTAGCTTCAAGTTCTGCTGTTTTAGCTTCGACAGCATCTACTCGACCTCTTAATGTTGCTAGTTCAGTAGAGAACTCTTCTTGGAGCCTACGAAGCGTTTCTAAATCTTGTTTACGTACTAAATCATTTGTTGCAGTGGCAATGAGTTCATTCACACGTTCCAAACAAGCATTCAAACCTGCCGCAAACTCATAACGAGTCATCGCGCGGTTGCCTCGATAAGTGCCGTTAGGATAACCAGCGATACATCCATAGCGTTCTACTAATGACTGCAAAGCCTGAAATGCCCAATCTGTTGGCTGTACGTCACTTAGCTGCGAAACTGAAGTGACTTGATCGGCTTCTCCAGATTCTGTTGTAGTTTCGTTTAAACTAGGTTGATTTGAGTTTGCCCCATTCAGATTTTCTGTCTTTTTTTGAGCAACCTTTTTGCTATCTTTTTGTTTGTCGGCTGTGAATGGAATTTGCTTATCGCTGTCTAACAGATTTTGTATATTATTCCAATCCGGATTCTCATTATTTACTTTTATGTCAAAAATATTGACATTTTTAACATTATAGGCATTACTGTTGTTAATCTTAAGTTCTGATTTTTCTTGCAAGTCTGGCACCATTGGGTTTACAGGCGCCGCTTTTACACAAATTGAGCTAGCTAGAAGACATAAAAAGCTAGCTCCACCAGCAGAAGCTAATAGATATTTTTTCATTGTTACTCCTCACACTTTATTTAACGCACGTTTGCTCAATAGCAAAATTAACTTACACGCACCTAATAGCCAAAGAATATTTAATTAGAATTAATATCATTTTTGACAAATAAAACCTTGCAAAAAAATGATATTTCTGATATAGAAACTACCTGAAGAATCTAAACGTTGTTACTTCAAGTGTATCTAATATAGTAAATCGTATTTTCACCAACAATTGATAAAATCTTGATTTGCAAATCTTATGGTTATTATTTAGTTCTGAGTGCTGAGTTCTGAGTGCTGAGTGTAAACTTAAACTCAGCACTCAGCACTTTCTACTCAGCACTGTTTGAAGATATTGCAAAATCATAATCGTAACGACTACACTAGCTGCTAAACAAATCCAGTAAGTGTTTACGATACCAGCGTCTAATACCCAACCGCCCAAAGAGGGGCCAATAAAATATCCACAAGCCCAGCAAAGTGAGTTAATTGATAGATATACTCCACGTTGTGAGGGAGGCGCCAAATCACTTACTAACGCTACTGCGTATGGTGTATACGAAACAATTGCGATAGCAAACACACCTAAAGCTATAATTGCAATTTCCTTTGATGCCGAGGTGCCTGTTTGCCAAACTAAACCAAAGCCAACTGCCCAAACTAAAGCGCTGACAGTCAAAGCTTGCGTATGGGAAAAACGATTTAAAATGCGGGCAACTGGCAACTGAGCCAAAATTGCCACGACTAAATGGCAAGCAAATAAGGCGCTAATATCAGTCTCGCTAAATATGCTTTTGCCGCCAGTAGTATTGACGTAATTCTTAAAATATAATGGTAAAATGCTGTGAAGTTGAGATATATAAGTTGTAAAAACAATATTCACCACAACAAATATACGAAGCTTGCGATTTTGCAGCGCTGCTATCCAAGCACGTAAATATTCCCTTTTTTCTGGTTTTCTATCTTCGACTACTAATGTTTCACTAATCGCAATCCAGATAACCACGAAGAATACTAGAAATGAGATAGCATCAGCTGTAAACAATAAACGGTAATTATTTGTTGTCCCGATTATAATTCCTGCTAAAACAATTCCCATTCCCATTCCCAGATTATCTGCTAACCGGGTAATCGCAAACGATAGGCGCCGCGTACTTTTTACCGTTAAGTCGGCAACAACTGCTTCTGTTGATGGCCAATACAACCCTATTGCAAATCCATAAATTAAATTCCCAGCTATCAACGTATTAAAATCATGAGTTAATGACAGTACTAAAGAACCTATTGATGCAATTGCTGTAGATAGTAGTAATGTACGTCGGCGCCCGTATTGAGGAGAGTCTGTAAGCGAACCACCTAATATTCTGCCAAAAACCCCTGCTACTGAACCACTACCTAAAGCAAAACCAACTTGGGTAGCGCTTAAACCAACTTGATTAACGAAGAATATTGGGGCAAAAAACAAAGTAAATCCGGTTCCGATCTCCGACAAGAAGCGACCAATGGCTAAAATCCATACCTGAGGATGAATCGCGGATAGCCACTTCGGAAAGCTTGGCTTACGTAGTAATTTCATACTTAAAGACGTTAATTAAAATTTACGTTTTTGTAATTCTTATCATTTACTTTCTGTAATCCTCACCTATTCCACAAGTTTTCCACAGGTAAGCCACAGTTTTCCACAGCTATTTCACGATTGAATCGACTGTTTGTAGTTGCTTGTGGATTGTTTGCGCTAGCCACTCTTTTACATATGATACTGAGTTATTGTAAATAAAAGTAAAGTTTTGAAGCTTCAAACACTGATTATTACGTAAATATTTATTCTTTATGAATTATCTTGTAACATTTCGCAGCATTGACAAACCCACCCCCTCTTAGCGCACAATTATTCGGCTTGCTATTTTTAAACAGGCTATTAACAGATTGACGGACGAGATACGGAGATTCCAACGCATGAACGCAACAGTTAGCATATCCACTGAAATTCCCGATACGCTCCACGAATCCCTCAAAACCTACTTGGAGACTCATCCTGATTGGGACGAAAATCGAGTGCTGACAGCGGCTTTGTCGTTGTTCTTGCTCCAAAATGGTACTCATGACCGTCGTGCTGCGCGCGTTTACCTTGAAACGCTGTTCCATCACTCAGACGCAAAACTCAAAGTTAAATAAATAGAGATTCCCGACGTAAAGATTCCCGATTTCTTAAAGAAGTCGGGAATCTAAATAATCACGGAGTAATGATTGATATTTTTGAAACAAGCGTTTTGAACTGAATTTTTAAGGTGATTAAGCAGCCTTAATCATGCTGCTTAATACTTTATAAGGATTGACTATTCGGGCGGTTTAAATCCAATTGTGCAGATAAAAAACTTTTTTTAGCTTTTCAAATTACAGCTTTTTGCTCTTGTGGATGAGTTGGACATTCAAATTTATATCCAACACCGCGAACGGTTTGAATTAAAGCTGGTTGACTAGCATCAGCTTCAATTTTTTTGCGAATTTGACCAATATGAACGTCAACGACTCGTTGGTCGCCAACATATTCATAGTCCCATACCTCCTGAATCAGTTCGGCTCGGCGCCAAACACGACCGGGGTGACTTGCAAGAAAATGCAATAAATCAAATTCTAAGGCAGTTAACAGCACAGGTTGGCTGTTTAATGTTACCTCACGCCGCACAGGGTCAATCATTAGCTTCTCAAATACCAGGCGTTTTTGTTCGGCTGTGGTAACTACTCGCTGGCGTTTTAAAATAGCAGCGACTCGAACTTCCAACTCTCCCAAACCAAATGGCTTGGTCAAGTAGTCG
Organism: Calothrix sp. NIES-4105; assembly: GCF_002368415.1. Lineage (GTDB taxonomy): Bacteria > Cyanobacteriota > Cyanobacteriia > Cyanobacteriales > Nostocaceae > Dulcicalothrix. Next base: position 10,472,977 of record NZ_AP018290.1, on the reverse strand, counting down.
TCGGCGCCTTTTGAGAAACCGCGAATTTTATCGGCTTCATCAGCGCGGCTAGTTAGCATTAATACAAAAACACCATTGCGGCTTTGCATCTCTTGACAGAGGTTAAACCCGATGACATCTGGTAGATTCACATCTAAAATCACCAAATCAGGGTTAAACTGCTCAAACAATGCCAGAGCTGACTTGCCGTCTTCGGCAGCTTCAACTTGGTAGCTTTGCTTGCTGAGAAAGCGTTGGATTAGGTTACGAACCGCAGGGTCGTCATCGACAACAAGAATCTTGGCAGGAGCCATGACCATCTCTTCTTACAATAATTTATAGGATTAAATGTGCGTGCTTGTCACAGGGCGCGAGGGTTATAAAGCGCTTCGGGATGTGAGCAATAGCAATCTACAAGGCGCGATTCACACCGAAAGCGATGTTTTACACCTCATACAGTGTAATCAGGATTGCGGGGAATTAGAACCTAGAAGCTCAAATTGGTAATACAAGTGATACAAAAATTCCATCCAAGTATTTATGCAGTTTTGGCTCTAAATTGTAATTACCTAGTAGATGCATTAAATCTTAACGGTATCTTCATAGTACTCTATGATACTTTCGTTATCCTAGTTACCATGTAATTAAATTCGCCTAGATTCTAAAACAATAGTTAGCTTATCACCATAAATAATTATGACGCTTACTAATTAAAGCAAAATTTACGGTGCTGTAAGTAACCAAATCGGAAAAAAAAGCTGTAACATATGGTATACGGTACTGTTTAACCAATATAAACTTAAATTCTAGAGTAGAGCTTACTACCCAATAGCGGCATGGGGGGATACACTGAGTTATTGCAATATGTTAAAGTAACTATAGTTAAAATTACCAGCCTTTTGATAAAAAACTCGTGCTACTATCCAGTTAGAGTATATATATTAAAGCGAAACCTAGTTTAAACTTGAAAAACAGCGTCAGCTAGTTTCGACGGATAACAACCGTAAATTTCCTTGAATTTGTTTGTTTTTAACATTAAGCACGCCTAGTACAGAGGCTATTATAATTAACTCTCATGAGCGACCAAAATCCCTACGAAAAACTTGGGGTATCAGAAGATGCAACCTTCGAGGATATACAAAACGCGCGTAGCCGCCTTTTGGAACAGTGTAAAGGCGACATTAAGCGTGTAGAGTTAGTCGAAGCTGCCTATGATGCTGTTTTAATGGACCGCTTGCGGATGCGCCAAGAAGGTAAAATCAAGGTGCCCGAACGTATTCGCTACCCAGAGCGTCGAGAGCAGGCGCCAGAGCAGGAAAGTTTACCGAAGCGTGACCAGTCTCCAGCATGGCTAAGTCGAATACTCGATAAGCCAACTCCAGGGGATGTAGTTTTACCTTTGGTTTGGTATTTAGGTTTGAGCGCAATTTGTATCTTTTACCAAACAGGCGCCCAAGTCCTACCACTGTCGCTCATATTAGGTGTCGGTGTTAGCGTTTACTTTTTGAACCGCAAAGAAAATCGACTTGGCAGGGCAGTATTGTGGACTTTTGCTGGATTGATAATTGGTTTGATTGGTGGAGGACTAATAGCTGGCGCACTAATACCGCAGATTTTTATGCTCGGCATTAAGAACTCAGACCAATTTTCCACAGTATTGACTTTTATCCTACTGTGGTTAATTAACAGCTTTCTTCGGTAGGGTGTGTGAAGGCTACCAACAATTCTCACACAAACGAGTAATAAGCGTAGCCTTCACGCACCTCACAAGAAAATGATACCCAAGATGGCGCCAGCGTTACTGTAGTTAATTAATAGCTTTCTTCGGTAGGGTGTGTGAAGGCTACCAACAATTCTCACACAAACGAGTAATAAGCGTAGCCTTCATGCACCTCACAAGAAAATGATACCCAAGATGGCGCCAGCGTTACAATTATTAAGATGGTGCGTGAAAGCACTTTAATCTTGCGTTACATTGTTGGATTGTAATAGCTTTCACGCACCCTACTAGTAACTAAGCGCTAGTGATTTGGAGTTTTCGAGTACAACATCAATGGCAGCACTCAAATCTTTGACAATTAAATCTGGTTGAAAACTTTCTAGCTGAGTACGACTGCGAATACCGCATTCTACAGCTATAACTTTAATCCCGTGTTTTTTTGCTGCCGCAATATCAGCTTCTGTGTCTCCTATCATCCATGTATCTGTGGCTCTGGGTAATTCTTCTAACGCACGCTGCATTAGTAAAGGTTTATCATCGACATCACGGGTTTTAATATAGTCGTTGCTGAGACAATAGCAGCGGTTTTCTGGAAAAAACCTGCCTAAGTTATGCTGTGCAAAGGCAAAGTCTAGTTCGCTCACTCGTCGCATCGTCATTACCGCTAAATCTATATTTTGTTTTTTAAGTCTCGTTAGTGCCTCAACTGCTCCTGGCGCCAAGCTGTCATATTCAAAGTAAGGCTGAGTATGTACTGTTTTTTTGCGTAAGTTCGCAAACTCAACTGCTTGCTCTTTATTTAGTCCTGAAATCATACCAATTTGCTGCTCAGAAACACGGTCACGCTTCATGAGCCAAAATTTCTCTTTCGGTAGAAAGTGGATTTTTTGGTTTGCATACTGCGTCCCTATTTGTTTTAAGCAATACTCATATACACGGTAGTAACGCTCGGATACATCAACAATCGGACCATCAAAGTCTGTAAATATTCTTAACATTTTATGTAGTGGCTCTTTATTAAACGTAACAATTTATTACCAGATTACTCTAGTTGGAACTGCCTTGTTCCCATATTGGGTTTTGTATAACTTATGAAAAGTATCGGAAAAACTAATGTAATATTTTTTGATTCCCGATTTCTCGGATAATCGGGAATTTAACGTTTAATACAGTTACTGCGTTGCGCGTTTAAGTTGTTCGCGCTCGATAGCTTCAAATAGCGCGCGGAAGTTGCCCTCCCCGAAACCTTTTGCGAGGTTACGACGTTCGATAAATTCAAAGAAAAATGTCGGTTGTCCGAAAATCGGTTGGGTAAATATTTGTAACAATAAGGCGCCGGGATTATCTTCTCGCCAGTCAACTAAAATTTCTTGTTGAGTCAGGGCGTCAATTTCAGATGTAGAAAGGGGGAAACCGGGTCTAGTTACAAGCTGAGAATAGTAGCTTGGGGGGACAACTAAAAAACGCAAGTTACGAGAACGGAATAGGGAAATAGTTTCAAGTAGGTTAGATGAACCCAAAGCAATATGTTGAATACCTGCACCTCGGTTAAAGTCCAGAAACTCTTGAATTTGGGAGTTGTGTGTTGCGGGTTGATTAATTGGTAACTGCACACCAGAACAACGAGATATCATCACCCGACTATGCAACCCTGAATTCTTGGTTTGGATGTTAAAAACTTGCTGTGGTTGAAAATCGAGGATTTTTTCGTACCAAGCTACAGCATTTTCTAATTCCCCTGTTGGTACGTTTAATACAATGTGGTCGATGTTGACTAGGGGAAGTTCCTTTGGGTTTGGGCTAAAGAGGTGTGTTTCTATTAAGGTATGCGATAGGGAACCCCAAGCTTTTATTTTACTAAATTGAGTATAATTACCATTCCAATCATATTTGCTAATTGGTTGCAAAATTTTGGCGCCGTAACGGAGCGCGCGCTCGTGTATATCTTGAATATTTTCTACAGCAAATGCCACATCAGCCACACCAGGTGGGTGGTAACATAGAAACTCAGCTACTGGACTGTTTGGTAATAAAGGTGAAGATAGTACAAAGCAGATAGAACCGCTTTTGACCACTTGAGTACAAGTATGATTTTCATTCTCATAGTCAAGAGGATAAGGAGGAAGCATATAATCATCTACTACCTCAAAACCTAAAGTACTTACAAACCAGTCACGCCAAGCTTTGGCATCTTCCACGTAAAAGTGAACGTGTTCAATTTTCATAATTGCTGAAAATCCAGCCTCACAGCTCCATTGTTTGTAAATTTTGCCCTTTTTGCGGGATTTTCTGCTCTTTCTTAAGTAATAGTTAGTAATTAATCTTTAATAATTTAAAATTAAGAAGCTTTACAAATAATAAATTTTAATTTAATTTATTTAAAAGTCGGGAATCAGCCATTCCTTACTATTCATCTAACATGCCACTATTAGCCACTAACTTTGGATATACTAACAAGAAAAATCCCATCCATGTCAATATGGGTATAGCTACGAGAATAGTAAGCCAAATTATTTTAAATATAATCCAACTGGCGCCGATTATAGTTGTACCAGTCAGCAAGATAGACCAAGGCTGACACCACCAAGGTTTATAATCCCATACATTAACACGTTGTTGTTGTGACATTATTTAACTAAATATTAATAAAATCTTATCTTTTACTATATAGTATAACACTAAGTGGGTGCGTATCAAGTATAACTATCACTTTCTTTCAAACTTTCTATATAACTTTCATCGACATAATTAAAAAATTCATCTAAAGTATTAAATGCTTGCTCTCCTCCTTTAACTTGTAATAAGGTATACTCTTCATCAAAATTTTTAATTTTTAATAATCTTTTATCAATTTCGTATAAAATAGCTTTGCCACTACTAATTGTACTAGATAAATATTCTTTAAACTCTTGCTGCCTGCACATTTCCACTGTTGTATACAAATACCTTAGATTATTTATTTAAATTAGAGCTTGAATGTTTGTTTGTATAATCTTAAGAGAGTGCTTATATACTTCTAAAACGTCAAGTGATTCTGGAGAAGTTAGATTTACTTGTGGATTGTAGAAAAGAGCAATTAGTTGCTAATCCACAATCTCCAGATTATCCTTTGGCAATGATTAAGTAGTACGGTGGGCAGTAAGTAGTACGGTGGGCAGTGCCCACCTTACTTTTATATGTAAAGCTTAATTGGAATTAGTTTTTTATTTTTCTATAACTTCACGTACTAGTTGTGCTAATTTTTCTGCGCTATCTGGGAGTACTACAGCTTTGGTGTTTTCTCCCATTTGGCGCAGTTCGTCTTCTGATTGTAACAGGCGTAATACTTCGTTTTTCAAAGTTTCTGCTGTTAATTCTGATTGTTTAAATAATAATGCTGCGTTTACTGCTGTAAATACGTTAGCATTGTATGTTTGATGGTCTTCTGCGGCAAAAGGATAAGGTATTAATATTGACGGTGTTTGGCATACTGCTAATTCGGTTAAACTTCCGGCGCCTGAGCGACTTATTGCTAAATTAGCTCTCCGTAATAATGCTGCCATATTATCATAAAATGGCAAACATATATACTGTGGATGCTGTAAGCTGTTTGCGTCGGGGTCACTTTCTCCTGTTAAATGAACAACATAGGCGCCAGCCTTAAACCAAGCTTCAGCACATTGTCGAACTAGCTTATTAACAGCCACGGCGCCTTGACTACCCCCGAACACCACTATCAAAGGTGCCTCAAAAGGAATTGGTAAATCTAAAGTCGTGGCAATCCCTGGAGCTAAAAATTGAGAACGTACTGGAGTACTGGTGTAAATAGTTTTAGCTTTGGGTAAATATTTTGCAGCTACCTCAAAACCGACGGCAACAGCATCACACCAGGGTCCAAAAAAGCGGGTGACTTTACCAGGTAGAGCATTTGCTTCGTGGAGAATTACAGGCAAACCAAGGGAACGCGCGGCAATAACTGAAGGTCCAGCAATATAACCCCCTGTGGTAAAAACTCCTTGGAATTTACCTTGATGGAGGAGTTTACGTACTTCTAATATGGAACCGATAAGTTTCCCAAGCGTCAAGAGCGAAGAAATTCCAAAACCTTTTTGAAATCCTTCGACAGATATGGTATTCAGCTTATACTGTTTGGGAACTAGCTGAGTTTCCAGACGATTGGGAACACCCAGCCATTCAATTTGATACTCTGGCAATTTTTCAGCAAGTGCAATTGCGGGGAATAAATGTCCCCCAGTCCCACTAGCAGCAATCAATAATCGTGTTGGTGTGTCTACCATCTCAAATAAGTACCCGTGTGACTCCCTAGCTTAATTAAGATAAAACAAATTCGCAGTTTTCTGTAGTCAAAATATTACGTATCAGCAATGCCTAACTTTATTAATTTATTACCGCTACGCTCGTATCGTACCAAAGTCAACCACAAGTTAACTTTCTTTCTGCTTGTACTGAGTTTATTCACAGGTTGGCAGTGTGTTCAAGCAAGTACAGCACAAAATGCTCCTGCCGAACTTAAAAATTTGTTAACACAAATTGATACTGCCGCAAGCCAGGGTAACGCCAAAGCAGTAATGCAATATTACAGCCCCAACTTTACCCACGGTGATGGTTTAAACCGCCAAAGCATGGAAAAGGCTTTGGTGTCTCTGTGGCAGCGTTATCCAAGATTACGCTACACAACGCAGTTACAATCGTGGAGAAGACAAGGTAACACAGTTATTGCCGAAACAGTAACACAAATCTCTGGTTTACCAAATGCGAACAGTCAAAATATGGCACTTAATGCCACAATTCGTTCTGAGCAACGTATCAATGGGCAGCAAATAGTCCAGCAGAATATAATATCCGAACGCACGCAGTTAACATCAGGAGCAAAACCACCACAAATTGATTTTAGATTGCCTCAACAAGTTAGAGTTGGTCAACAGTTTAGCTTTGATGCTATTGTTTCTGAACCGCTTGGTGAAGATTATCTCCTCGGCGCCGCATTGGAAGAACCAGTCAAACCTGAAACGCTTCTCAAACCCACTCCCGTAGATCTCGAATTACTTGGTTCTGGTGGCTTATTTAAAGTAGGAACTGCTACAACTCCAGGTAGTCGCTGGATATCAGCAGTAATTATGCGTGGTGAAGGTACAACAATGGTGACGCAACGGTTACAAATTGTGAAATAGTAGGGTGCGTGACGCTATGAAAAAATTTGAATCTAGTGATAAGACTCCTAGCGTCACGCACCATCTCTCGTTATCTATTACCCAATTATGAATCAAATAGTTTTCATTACTGGCGCAAGTAGTGGTATCGGCGCCGCTTGTACTAAGATTTTTGCCCAAAGTGGTGCCAAGTTAATACTCGCAGCACGTCGAAAAGAGAAATTACAGCAATTAGTAGAATCGCTAAGTATAAACTCATCCAATGTGCATTTAATCGAACTTGATGTACGTAACCGCGCTGCTGTTGAATCTGCTATTTCTTCACTCCCTACTGAATGGCTGAATATAGATATTTTAATTAACAATGCTGGTTTAAGTCGTGGTTTAGACAAACTGCACGAAGGCGCCTTTGAAGACTGGGAAGAAATGATTGATACTAATATCAAAGGTTTACTTTACATGACACGTTATATAGTGCCAGGAATGGTACAGCGCGCGCGTGGTCATGTAATTAATATCGGTTCAATTGCCGGACATCAAACATACCCAAACGGTAATGTATACTGCGGTACAAAAGCTGCTGTTAAATCTATTTCTGAAGGATTAAAACAAGATTTACTTGGTACCCCTGTTCGTGTAACTTCGGTTGACCCAGGTATGGTTGAAACCGAATTTAGCGAAGTGCGGTTTCACGGTGACAAAGAACGCGCGGCAAAAGTATATCAAGGAGTCACACCACTAACACCCGATGATGTAGCCGATGTCATTTACTATTGTGCGACCCGCCCAGCTCACGTCAACATCAACGAAGTTATCCTAATGCCCGTAGACCAAGCAAGCACGACTTTAGTCAACCGCAAATTATAAATAATATCATCACAATATTAATAATTATTCAAATATCAACAATCAAGCGCGCGGTTAATTCCATTCATTTGGTAAAATCGTCACGTAGGGTGCGTTACGGCATGAAAAATTATCGAACAAAACGAAAAACCTTGTGCCGTAACGCACCATAATCTTAAGTAAAGCGTATAAATTATAATTAAGTTAGTTAAAGAAAGGAAAAGAAAAGCAAATGTCAACAGGTATTTCTGTAGAAGAACGTCTGGCAGCTTTGGAAAAAGCAGTAACAGACCTACGAAAAGAATTGTCTAATGAGCGTTCTAATAATCCTTCTCCCAACCTTTAACCTTTCGTATAATTGCCGTCATACGCATGAGTAACGGTAGGAAGTAAAAAGGTAAATAAGAAGTGAAATTAGATTTGGCAATTAAGTTGGAGGGTGGAAGTTTGGGAATTTAAGATTTCAGTTATTAGGTATTAAGTGAAGCGTCAGAGTCTCGGAGGCAGGAGGCGAGGCAAAACATCCCCGTATGCTTAGAATTTAAAACTAGTTAGTAGTAAGCTTTTTTCTAAAAACTATCTTATCGTCACCTTCTTTATAATATTCACGGATTATAGCTTCCTTTTCGTAATTGTTTTTTAGGTAGAACTCTCTAGTTTTCTTAAAGCTAGATAATCCAGAAGTTTCAACTAGTAATAATCTTTGCTTAAGCTCTCTAAGATGGTCTTCTACATATTTAAGCATAGAAGAGCCTACACCTTTTCCCTGCTCGCTTGGCAGCACACCTATAAAATACAGATTATAGACATTTTGCCCAAAAGATTCAGGAGCATAGTAAGCTGCACTAGTAATGTCGCCACTGTCGTTGACTATCCAGTGGTGCCCTTCTCCCAGACTTGCGTCAAAGTAACTGTCTATCAAGTCAGACATAAATTGCAGTTCATCAGTATTAAATAAATTTAAGGCGGAAAATAGCTTAGTCATTGACTTTCTATCGCTTGAAATGGCATTTCTGATCATAGTGGCTGTAGTGTGATTGCATTTAGAGTATAAGTCAAAATTCTCTATGCGTATTAGTTTTTAAGGTATCTTTGACTTTACTTTTAACCCACATTCCGCACCCTAAGGCGCCAGATACTGTAGTATGTGGTTATAACTGAACTACATTCAAATATTCTGATAAAAATAATACTCATTTTTAAAAATTGTACGTATAATTGATTGTACGTTTTCTTTTAGAGCGCTTTGAATCAATGTCAATAAGTATCAATTAATAAAGATTCGGTCATCAACAAGTATTTTTACTCAATTAATAATAAAAACTTATACATACTCGTTTATTCTTGTATAAAGCTGATATTTAAAGCGAGAAAATCGCAAGAAAAAGCATGGCAATTAAGAGCTACAATTAATAACTAAATAGCTCAAAAAAATAAATGTTGAAGTAATAAAGTTAATTCATGAAGTTAACATTGATAGTATTGATAACATTCTGAAGGAAAAAGCCTGAGTAGAAATTGCCTATAAGGAGTCAGATTAGATATTTCTTTTTCATCATTTAAAGTGACAAGATGGATAGATTGAAAACATTGAAATATCCACCTTAATGTGGGACGTTCCGTAGGATTACCTAATTGGTTTTTAACAGTTGAATTAGACGATGATAAAGCCGCGCGCATTTGTCGTTGTGCAAGCGTATATAATATTATTCTCTAAATTATCATTAAGATTTTTTGCTAAACTAGAAGCATATTCGCCATGTAAATGAAAGGATGAAGAATCAAGATGGTTAGCTAACAATGATACCCCGAACTTTTTAACTGCACTTAAGGATATACCCAAAAAAAGACTACTCAATCCTTTATTAAATAATTTATCCATTGTTCTACCTAACTTATCGTCATTTAAATATTCAGGCTTGGTTCCGGGAGCAATCAAATGTTCAGTAGCTTTGCTTTCAAAAAATTTGGAAAACATATATAAAGGTGCCGAAACAAAACCTAGACCATTTAAAATCATCGCTTTAACAACATGCCCAGCACTAATTTTTTCGGAAACATCTTCTCCCAGCGATTCATTAATGATTTCGACTAAACCTATTGAATCAATGATTCCTGCGACTATACCTAAGTGGTCAATGCTTTGGATTTCAATCTCTTTTAAAGTAGACATAACACCCCTATGTAAAAATATAAAATACCTTTTACATTTTTACATAGAAGGCGCCTAAAATTTCATTTTTTAACCTATCAGCATAAGTCTAAATGGACTGTTTACTAACAACTTTTTACTTAATACTAATGCACTCAAGTTAGTGCAATTATTTCTCATTTAGTTTATGACGTTGCTGTATTGTAATAGCTTTCACGCACCCTACGCTTAAATCTTGCAAATTGCCATTATGTGTGATTGGTATTTGTTTGTACTATGGTGAACAAGTTGTAATTCTGATTGGTCTAGTTCTTGGATGAGTTCGGGAAGTTGGTGTTTGTGATGGCGCCAAATAGTAATTTCTTCATCTTTGGAAATTTCTACTTTTTTGTTTATTCCTGTACTACTAAAATCAATAGTGTAATCATAAGTAAATTTCAAGTTGGCTACTACACTATCTGTTTTTTTATCGTATTTTCTAATTAACTGACAATCTTGGTGTTGAATTCCTATATTTTTGTTAATGCGTTGATATATTTGTTCGGCATGATAGTAACAACCACCTCTTGCTATTCCATCCCATTGAGAGTTATTACCAATTTCGTTAGTTAAGACTAGCAAGTCATTTTTACCCATGCTTTGTCTAAAGTTTTTAAGTGCTTTGACTCGATGTTGAAGATTACCAATGGTAACACCCAAGTGTAAAAATATGTTTATATTGTTTTGGTGTAACAAGTATTCAGGTATAGAGCTATTTTCAATGTCAATATAACTGTTTGTATACTTGATGAATGGAAACCATCTAGTAAAGTTTCTTTTTGAGACTTCGAGCAATTCTTCACTAATATCTAAAGCTGTATATCTATCTATCCTGCCTAATTTGTCTAGTTTACGAATATACTCTTTAACAGGATATGAATTTCCGGCGCCAACATCTATTATATTGACTTTCTGACTGTTTTGTGTTTTTTCGTTGAGATATTGAAAGTTATCTCTTAAAAGTTGAATTTCTACATTCGAGCGATACCAATTAGGAATAATCAGCTTTCTGTAGAAATTATCCCAAATATTGGCGCCTGCTCCTTTATAGGAATATTTTAAAGGTATCTCACGTCGAGTTTTCAATGCATCGATTAGATGTAAAATTTCCTGTTGGGAAAAAACTGTATAGAACTCAGAACTTGGCTTTGCAATACGGTTGTTTGTTATGCTAAAATCCTGGTTTTGTAAATTGCTACTAATTTTTTCAGCCACTGTTCTTGTTCTTATTTAACGGTATACACAACTATACAGCGCTGAATAGTTTATAAACAAGATATTGCAATAATAAACCGCAATGCGAGCATATGAAAACGATTTTGATGGCGCCGAAATTTCTTTAGAGTTGTCATCTAGGTAATGCCTAGTTTGGAGCGCAGTTTTTTAACTTCAAGAAGCAAGTACCGGAGTTCCTCACCCAACATTACAATAGGGTTGGCTTCGTAGCACAAGCCTACTGCAGAAATAACCCAAATTTGACTATTAATGACATCTATTGACGAATAGTACATACATTCAGGAAGGTCTTCTTTTTGCCTAGCTCGATAAGCATAAATATTGATATCGAGGTATATAATGTCATCAATTCCCTCCCCATCAGGAGCAAAAAGGTCTTCAGCCTGATTAGCGTAGTAGTCAGACGAAAGAAGTGTTAGCAAATCCGATAGCAAGTTATCAGGATCATTTGAAATACAGATGTTTTCTGCATCAACAACCACAGTACGCATAAAACTATACAGAATAGTAGCTTCCGAGATTTCTATTCTTGGATGCAAAGTTTTACTAAAGGACAATAGCATTAGGTTTGTTTCTTAAGCCCCAAAGCTCGAACAGTTCAGAAGGGCTAACTACTCCACTACCGTTAAACTGTTCTGATAGATCAGGCTCGACAATCTTGCACATTCCTTCCATCTTGGGTACGCCCGTACAACCATAAAATCCACACTTATAAAAAGTGGTGTTGTTCAGGCGCAAATCAGTTAGGTCAGCTTTGCGAAAATCGCAGTATTCAAAAATTGTATCATATGCGGTTGCTCCCACAAAGGATGTGCGTCGAAAATCGCATCCAGTAAAGTGAGCTTTGTGGACTTTTGTCTCTTGAAAACGAGCTTCTAGAAAACAAACGTCCTGCACTTGGGCATTCGTCCAATCAGACCTGTGCAAGTCGGCTTTGTTCCAATCTCCAGACTGTATGCTAGCTTCAACAAAATGCACAACATAAAGAAAAGCTCCCGCAAATTGACAATTGTTAATAATAGCTTGATCAAGTGTTGCCAATTCCAGTTTTGCGCCTTCCCAATTACACTCTACTAGCTCGATACCTGTCAAGTCACCACCTCTAAAGTTCGCGCCGCTTAAGTTGCACTTGACGAATTTTGCTGCCATCAGACCAACGCCTGGAATGGTAGCCTTTGATAAGTTGCGCTCAGAAACAATCAAACGTCCTGCTCCTGTAAATCCTGCCTTAGCCCACTGTTTATGAGCTTCTAATTTTGATGCTGAAAGGTAGACAAGCCACCGTGACTGATTTAACATAGCTACTAATATTCCTCTATCTTTATACTTCCTTGTAATTCTGCGTATCTAATATCCTGACGCTTTAGATTTTCTACCACTGCCCGGAGTACTTGTTTTTGACTAACTCCGTGGTTGGATCGAAGCATTTGGTTGCGGAATTTATAAGCAAGGTTGTAAGGAGTATTGCCAAGGGCAGAAAGAAGATCGGTAACAATGTTCTGTGCAGTTTCCCAGTCAAGCTGTTCCGGTAATTCGCTACTGTCGTGAGTAATTATTCCCTCCTGTTTCAAAATATTTCTCAATACGAGTCCCTCGCGGGATTTGTTCTTGAAGTAGTTCCAAAGATTCTTCAGAGCTTGCCCATAGTTTTCTCCATAGTTACTAACACGCATAAGCTCTTCAGGTGTCAGTACGCCGTTGTAATGATTATGAAGTTCAGTATATCGTATCGACAATTTTTTTGGCTGTAACACTATTTACTTGAAACAGCTATATATTAAGATATTTAAGAATAAACCACAAACTACAAAGGCTTGCCCAGTAGCGCTCGCGTTGGGACGCAAAGGAAGAAATCGCGCGCTACAAGATTAATCGCAATATGTCATCAACCATTCCATATGGGTGGTCTAACATTGAAGCGTTACAAAAAACAGCTAAAGTTAATTTACGACCATGAAAATTAGGTAGATGCATACCCCAAGTATTATAACCGGGACCAGCACCACCGTGACCATACATAGTACCGTATTTAGATTCAGGGTCAATCATTATTCCCAAGCCATAACAAGGGTTTTTGTACCAAGGATGACGAGTTGGTGTTGGTACAGGGGTTAGCATTTCTTTTAAAGATTGAGAATTAAGTAATTTTTCAGTAAACAGACTTTGAAAGAATTTCACAACATCTTCTGCTGTTGAAACAATTAACCCAGTTGCACACCAATCTGGATGATAGCAAGGAATTACGTTTTCTATCCGGTTTTCTATATTTAAATCTCTACTAAAACCCGGCGCCAATTCTCCTTTTGCATCAACTTCATGTGCTACATATGTATTCTTCAAATTCAATACATCAAAAATCTGACTTTTTAATGCTTCGGCAAAAGTTCTACCTGTCACTACTTCAATTACTTCATATAGTAACATGTAGCCAGTATTCGAGTAGCGAAATTTTTCTCCGGGTTCAAAATCAAGTTCTCCTTGGCATGTTAACTCTATAACTTGCTGATGCGTCCAAGGTATTGAAGGATTTTCTCTTACAGCAGGTAAATAACTCTCTAAACTAGTATAATTAGGCACTCCACTTCTATGATTTAGCAGGCGCCGTAAAGTTACTGTTTCTGGAAAAGGTAATTCTCTAAGCCATTTTGTAACAGGTTCATCTAAATCTATCAATCCGTCTTGCATTAATAACAGTAAGCAAGCAGCGACAAAAGTCTTGGTAATACTATATATATAAAAGCGACTGGCGCCCATTTTTATGCGCGCGTCTAAATCTGAATATCCTGCACTTCCTGACCATGAACCATATTTTTCATCACTAATAGCCACATTGGCGCCAATACAAGCTTCAAAGCGAAGTGACTGGTTCAGGGCAACCGATGCAACGGATGTAACGGATGGTTTATTCATTAAGCGGCGCCTCTGCTTATCTCTTAATAACTCCCCCCTTTGTGTCCTTTGTGTCCTTTGTGGTTTATTTCTCCTCTCTCTGTGTACTCTGTGTCTCTGTGGTAAAAAAGATTAATAACTACTACACAGGCAGGGACGCCTGTGCCACAAGCCTGTGCTACAATCCATTATCCGTTACATCCGTTTTATCCATTGCCAAACATTTTTCTAATAATGTCTTGATAACGCTCTGTTACGACATTGCGGCGAATTTTCAGCGTTTGGGTTAGTAAACCATTTTCAATAGTAAATGGTTCTGCAATTAAATCAAACACAAGAATTTCATCATCGCGACGATAACCAGGACGTTTGCGGGTTTCACGGTTGAGTTCTTCCCGGAATAAGTCTCGTACAGCTTTGCTATTTAAATCAATGTTTTGTATTGGCTGATTAAGCTTTGCTTCTAATGCTTCTAAATTCGGTACAATTAAGGCGCCCAAGAATTTTTCATCTTGACCAACAAGCATTATTTGGTCGATATAGTCACTTCGTAAACAAGCGTCTTCTATTGGTTGAGGTTCGATATTTTCGCCATTAGTTAGTACTATTGTATCTTTAGCTCGACCAGTTAAGACTATTTGGTTATCTGGAGTTAACCAACCAATGTCACCTGTGTCAAACCATCCTTCATTGTCGATAGCTTTGCGTGTAGCTTCAGGGTTTAGATAATATCCTTTCATGATTTGCGGACCCCTTGCCATTACCAAACCTTTTTGTTTTGGAGGTAAAGTTTGACGAGTTTCTAAGTCCACTATTTTGAACTCTGTACCAGCAATGGGTTTACCCGAAGAACCGCGTAAGTTTTTATAGTGACGACGCGCGGAGAGAACGGGGGATGTTTCTGTCAGTCCGTAACCGACTAAAATATTGATTCCCACAATTTCAAAGAAATCTTCTAAGTGCTGTGCTAATGAACCACCACCGCAAATTAGTTGTTTTACATTACCACCTGTTGCCTGCTGAATTTTCTTGTAAACTATCATCTCACCCAAGAAGTGCAGCGGCGCCAGTAAAATAGTGGTAGTCCAAGCGTTCATAATTTGCGCGCGCGTTGGATTTAAGTTTTGTAAGTCTAAACCTTTCCAAGTTCGTACTGCTTTGATAAATCTACCGCTGACAGCCAGGAAGTTATTTATCAATTTTTGCATTCTGGGTGATTTATCACGGAAGGATTTTTGAATGCCTTCGTATATAGATTCCCATAAACGTGGTACACCGACAACGTACTGCGGTTTATACTCTTGTAAGTCTTGCTTTAAATAACGACGGTTCGTATAAACTTGAGTACAACCTTGAGAAAGTGTGTAATATTCTCCTACACGTCCAAAGCTATGCCAAGTCGGTAATATACTTAATGTTTTATCACCAACTGCTGGTTGAATAATTGATGTAAGAGTATTAAGTTGGTGTATAATATTGCCGTGCGTTAACATTACACCCTTGGGTTTACCAGTTGTGCCAGAAGTGTAAATTAGAGTTGCTAGCTGTTCTCGATTTAACTTTACTTCTTTAAGAGTATTACTCGATGCCAACTGCATGAGTTGATTATAGTTAATTATTTTTATACTTTGATTTATTGGTGCTTCCTCATCAGAGAGCAAAACTATCCACTGTAAATTTGTACTATATACTTCTGGCTCAAGCTTTTTGAGAGTTTTAATATTTTCGACAACTAAACCAACGCTACCGCTATGTTCTAATATATAGAGCAATTCTTCTTTATCTGCTGCACTTGACCTTACCGCATTAGCGGCGCCTGCCATCATAATACCTTGGTCGGCAATCATCCAGCGCGCGCTATTATCAGCAAACAATGCAATTCGTGGTAATACAGAATCTTGTGTATCTCCAGTAAATCCTAATACCTGAATTCCAATCGCAAACTGTTGAATTTGATAGTACAGTTGCTCGTAAGTGAGAGTAACTTCAGGCTTGACATGAGGGTCTATTAATGCAGCAACATCTTTAAACTGTTTTGCAGTAATTTGCCACATTCCAGGTAAAGACTGTAACTCAGCATAGCTAACCAAACCTGTCATTTGATATTGTTCGGTTTGAGAAAAAGAATAATTATCTATAGTCATATATAAAAGTTAGGGAGTTTATCTACAATATAGGTTCTACTAACTACTATTTATGCACTGTTAGCTAAAAAATTAACGTGCGTTACAGACAGTTTGCTAACCTGACCCTGGTAAATACTATGGTAACTATAAACGAATAGTTATATAAAGATTCTCTCTCCATGATTAAATAAAATCTAAAAGTCTCCCCTATACTTTATTACCTCTGTACAGACACGATTAATCGTGTCTCTACCGTCTCTGTGGTAAAAAAGCATTTCACCACAGAGACTTCTAGGACACAGAGAAGAAACCAACTAAATAGTTTGATTATGGACAGTACTAAATACTTTGATTTTCCGCGCGAAGAGAAACTTTTTGGACTGCGACCCGAAGTTGGAAGGTGGTTATTTATTCCTTTAGGGTTAACGGTGCTGCTATGTTTAGGGACAGTTTATTCTTGGAGTATCTTTAGTAGTCCATTTGAGACAGCACTACAAGCCAAGCCCGGAACAATTTTACTACCGTTCATGGTTTTAGGTGTGGTTTTTACCCTTGTTATGCCAATTTCTGGATTATACATATACAGGTTTAGTCCGCGTATACTAACCACTATTGGTGGAATAATTGTTGGAATTGGCTATTTACTCTCAAGTATTGCTCCCAACTTACCATTTTTGATTCTTAGTTATGGTTTGATAGCTGGTATTGGTGTTGGTATTGCTTATGGTGTACCACTTGCAGTTGCCGCGCGTTGGTTTCCTGACCGTAAGGGTTTAGCGGTGGGGATGACGGTTGTTGGTTTTGGGTTGTCACCATTGATAACGGCGCCGCTAGCTATTATGTTGATGAATGGTAATAGTGCAATTGGTCTTCCTGGTTTTGGTGTACGCGGGACTTTTGTAATTTTAGGTATTGCCTTCACAATCATAATTTTGGCAATTGCGAGTGTATTAAAAATGCCACCGCTACGCTGGCAACCCGCAAATTGGCGCCCAACAGTATCAAATACAGATAATGTAGACAGCATAGATATACCAATGGTGCAAACACAGACTTTTTACGGACTGTGGATTTGTTATATTGTTGGTACATTTGTAGGTTTAACAGCAATTGCCACAACTGCACAAGTTGGTAAAGAAATTGTTGGACTGCAACAGGAACAGTTAGCATTTGCAATTCCATTATTTGCTGTATTTAACGGTATTGGTCGTCCTTTGTTTGGGTGGTTAAACGACCGTCTCAAACCCAAATTAACTATTATCGTTATCAATGTTCTGATTTTAATAGCATCAATAGTGATGTGGAATACATCACAAGGACAAGTCACTAATTTCTTGATAGCGTACTGTATATTTTGGTTTTGTTTAGGGGCATGGTTAGCAGTGGCGCCTGCTGCAACGTTAAGCTTTTTCGGCTTGAGTAATTACCCTAGCAACTACGGTTTAATGTTTACTGCCTTTGGTTTTGGAGGATTAGGTGGAATTTTTACCATTGGCGCCATACGAGGAATTACAGGGAGTTTTGCACCGTTTTTCTTTGTTACAGCAACTTTAGCTTGTGTTGGAGTTGTGATGTCAACCTTTTTTCTTAACCGTCCGCGTAAGACTGCTATTGCTGACTTTTTGTTTAATTGGGTGATAAGTCCTATTAGTCCTGCGCTGCTTTCATTTGTGGAGTTTTGGCTGAGGAGTGCTAAGGCTTCAAAATAAACTAACCCGCCTATGGTTGAAAACCATAGGCTAATAGCACAAGTCCATTTTAATGGACTAAAATATTTGTGTTAGGCGCCGCTACATTGTCACCGTAATGGAATCTCAGACCCAAAAAATTCTGACTGAGTTAGAAACATTAACAGACGGTCTAACTTACCCTTTAACAGAAGATGCGCCATATACAACTTTTTGCTGGCTTCTCAAGGAAAAAGAAGAATTTACTTTAGAAAAATTTTGATTTGACACCAAGGGTATCAAAATACTTAATAGTCGTGAATTTTTAAATAATGTTTAGAAATATTCATCAGATTCAATACTTGAAAATTATATCAATCTGCTTTTATATTTTATCAATTTAAAAGCCATCACTTCTAATGCTTCCGTCTGGCATAATAGTTTCGCAAAATATAGCTTCATTCAAGACAAAATTAAGCATAGCACCACTAAGATCAGTATGGCTGAAGTTCGCGTTTCTGAAAGTAACTTCATCTAAAATAGCACCCCTCAATTTGGCATAACTCAAATTGGCATTGCTAGCGGCAGTTTGACCAAAGCAAGCACCGCTCAAATCAGCCCCCTCGAAATTAGCCCCATCCAAACAAGCTTCCTCGAACGAAGCTCCTCTCAACCAAGCGTCAGAGAAGTTAGCCCCCTCATTCGTTGGCTCCTTGAAAATCAGCGGCTGGCAAGTAGGCGCCCCTAAAATCAGCCCCTTTAAGATTCATCTCATGGGCATTCAAAGCTCGCAAATGAGAATTAATAAACTCAAAGATACTAGCATCATACAGTTCTCGGAATTCTTTAAAGCCTTTCATATCCCCACTTCCCCACTAAATAACATATATAGATAACTCCGCTCCTAAACGGCTGGCTGTTAAATGTCATCTGTGTCTTCAACTTCTTTAAAGATTTGTTCTATGTCTTGTGAACCATGAATAATACGTGCGATTTCAATTCCTTCATCTAGAGTGCGGTAAAAAATAAGGTAACTTCCCACAGGAAAACTGCGGAGAGAAAGAGCTAAGTCTTCGCGTCCCTGTCCCATCTGTGGAAATTTGGCAAGTTTGGCAAACCTTTCTCGCAGCTTATCAAAAAGGTTGTCGGCAGCCCGTGGGTTATTTTTGGCAACATAGCTCCAGATATCCTCAAGGTCTTGTGCAGCTTGAGAAGAAATTTTAAATCGGCTCATGGAGTATTGTTTTCCTCCAATCTCTTGCGTCCTCTTGCTTTAATGTCTTCAAAAAAAGCTGGGAGCGATTCTTCATCGTATTCGGTATACTGACCGCTATCAAGCTGCTCAATTCCAATAGCTATTTCTTGTCGCAATGCCTTAAGCTTAAGTGTCTTCAATTCTTCTTCCACACGTTCAAGCCTATCCATCATGTCTTGAAACGCTTGCGCCTCCTGAACTACAACCTCTGCTTTCCCGTTTACCGTCAGGACAAGTGGAGATTTTGTAGCCTTTATCCGCTCTACGTAGTCCTTTGCGTTTCGTTTAAAGTCGGTGAGAGTTTGGATATTTTCGAGATTAATTCTAACTTGCATAGCATTTAATAAAACATTTAATAAAACATCTAATTAAATGCTATAGTTTGCATATGCTCTTGTCAAGGAGACTCGTCGAGGTTAAAATCACTCATTGGCAATATGTTCGCCAGTTGTCGTAGCGTTCATATTTTTAAGGTATAAAACAAGCAACTCGCTCATCCCATCGGTGATTGTACACGAGCATTAGCTTCTCCTGCGCTACGACGTGCTGACCTCCAACCTCGAATAACTCGGTAGTGTTTAAATTTACTAAAATCTAACGGTGTTTCCCATACACTACCATCTGAAGGCGCCTGTAGCATAGGTGTCTCGCCTGTGCAAAGGTCGCCTGGGACAGATAACCTACGAATACCATTTGACTGTAGGTTAATATATATGTACAGTATGTCTTAAGGAGCAATTATGACACCAACTGAACTTCTGAAAAGCTCAAAAATATTAGATAGCCATATCAAGCATAACCTACTTGCTCAAAACGAAAAACTGGAGCATATTATTCATTCTCAAAATCAAGATGAATCAATTAATACAACGCTTGGTAAAATTGAAATTGTAATTAAAAAAACTATTGAATCTAGTAATTTTACGCAAAAGCATCAACAGTTACAACAAGTTAGTCATTTGTGCTTGCTAGCTAAAGAACTTCTTGAAAAACAAAATATAAACGAGTTATTAAACATTATCGAGCAAATAGATTATTTAAATAAACTATTAGCAGTTTACACAGAAATTTATCAAGGACTTGACTTAATTTTTACCGCAGAACACGAAATTGATTTGATTGAAAAATTTAATAAATACATTTTAGGTTACGAAAATTTTGCCACAATTATAGAAAAAGGGCAATTTTTAACCTTTGATATATGTAGAGCAATTGAAATGGCAGTAAATGCAGGCTTACGAATAGAATTAGAAGAAAGGAATAAAGAGGAAAATATTTCAATTCCAAATTTTTTAAAAACTGCGGCTAGATTAAAGCGTACTTTAATATCTACATTATGGTACTTGGACAAAATCAAAGAAGATGAAAAAATTGAGGGATATAAAAATGGGAAAGAATTGGCGCCATATTTAAAGCACATGGGACGCACACCAGAAGAGCAACTGCAAAAAAACCAAGGTGCTATGAAGCTTGTTAGAAGTTGGCTAGATGAAAAAGTGTCACCGGAAGAATCTAAAAAGCGCTCACTACATTTTGAACTTTTTAAGCAAATAGTGGATAATGAAAGACCACCAGGGCATAAACTTTACTCAGAAGAATGATAGTTTTTTTAGATTCAGGTGTGCTAGGCTTATTGTCATCTCCCAGACAGACTGGAGAAGCTGCAGATTGTAAAGAATGGTTCTTTCGATTACTTTCTAAGAGTGTTTATATAGTAACATCTGACCTTTGTGATTATGAAGTTAGAAGAGGTCTAATTCTATCGCTATTGAGAGAACCGTCAGTTAATGGATTAAAAAATTTAGATTCACTCTCAGAATGGATTTAATTTTTACCATTAACTAAAAATTTGATGAAAGAAGCTGCTCAAGTTTGGGCAGAAGTTCGTAGTCAAGGGATACCGACTGCAAGTGATAAAAATATTGATGGAGATGTTATTATTGCTGCTCAATGGAGACTTTTAAAAGAAGAGTATCCAGGGCGAGATGTTGTAATTGCCACAACAAATCTTAAGCACTTACAACGTTTTACTGATGCTGACACATGGAGAAATATTAAGTAAAAAGGTGTTCAAATTATTTTGCAAGACCACGTAAGCATTAAAAAAATTCGTTACTAACCAAGTAAAGGTTTGAGACAGGCACACGAACAGCAGTTAGCGCACCCGCACATCTTGGTTATTAGAGGAAATTTTTGGTAGTCATTAATTTGTAGACTCTCTAACTGCCGCTTGTTGAACTTGTTCGATAGTCAGTCCTAAAATAGATGCTACCTCCTCAACGCTCATACCGCGCGTAAGTAAAGGGTTAACTAACTCCAACTTCGTTTCAATGCGTCCTTCCTGGCGCCCTTCTTCTCTGACTTATTGAAAGGCTTTAACTTGTTTTATATCAAGGTCTAACATTTTTTCTACCTCTTCTCTACTTAATTTTGAAAATTTGCAAAAACTATATTAACGATTTGTAAAAAATGCCTAAATGTGGAGACGTGATATATCACGTCTCTACAACGCGGGATGTTATATCTGTCGTTGTAAAGCAGGGAATTGTTGTGGAATTCTTTCCAAAATTCCTGAGCCAAACACTTTATCTAATTGTAAATACTCTAGATGGACATAGCCAATGTGACAATGGCAAGTTTGATTTGTACAGGTTCTATCAACTAAATAATCTTCCCAGTTAGCATCATATATATTACCAATCGGCGCCTTAATAAAATGGCAACGTCGCATTGTACCCTGACCATCAACCGTTAAAGCTGACTTACCCGCGCGGCAAGAACGTTCAAAACTAGGGTAATGTTGGGTGTTCAACTCATATAGAGGGTCAATAGACTTAAAAAACTCTCGGTCTTCTTGTGATAAATTCGGCAATTCCGCCTTTACAGCGTTAATCCATAAATACACATGTTCTGGTAACTCTTGACGCAAAGCAGCAATTTCATGTTTAAACTGCGGGAAACCTACCACACCAGCACTAAAACGGGCGCCTCGTTTATCCAGTTCTAAACACTTAGCAACATAACTTTCTCTTTCTACCCACTCTGGATGAAAAGTAGCCCAAAGTGCGAGTTTATCCTTATTACACTCTTCCACCCAATCTAAATTACAAGAGAGATTAGTTTGAATAGCAGCCTTATTAACATGAGGCATTTGAGTTAACTTTACCAAAGCTTGCTGATAACAGCGATGAATCAACGCCTCACCCCAAGGAGTAAACAGAATAGAAAACTCATGTTGTGGATGTTGAGAAACCCAATTTACAAACCGTTCTAAATCTTGTTTATCACTAGCTAATTCAGCCGCTGTTTGCTGACGTTTCGCAAAAGGACAATACTCACAACCATAATTACAACTAACCAAAGAACCCCGATAAAGAATGTTCAAATGCATATAAACTCCCATTATTATCCAACCCTAATATATCAGTATCCCTCTTGTGGAGCAGGCATCCCTGCCTGCCCTACCCATTCAATCTAGTTACTCATATGCAGACCAATACCTATATGGTTCCTGCTTCTCGGAAATAACTTCAATATTTAATTGAGCCATTTTTTCAACCATTTCATTAGTTAAGCAATTATGAGAAATATTAAGAGTATCTAATTGACGAACTGCCGGACAATTAAGTAAAGCATTTGCTCCCTCATCTTCTATTTTCCCCATTGAAAGGTCTAATTCAACTAAATTTTCACAAATTGGAGAATTTGCTATGGCAATGGCAATATAATCTGGATAGTCTTGGTCATATTTCCGTAGTCCTAAATATTTGAGCTTAGGAAATATATTATGAATAATCGTGATGAATTTATTAATATTATATTCACCTATATACTTATCTTTACTAAGCCAAAGTTCAAAATATTCTAATGCAGGTAATTCAAGCTCACCAATTTCTTCAATTATCTCATTTGCAATATCACAACCTTCAATAATGATTGCCTTTAAGTTTTCATGCCTAATTGGGCTAAATTCTAATCCAAATGAGTAATAATAATACCTATAAGAATTGGTGCGAATTTTTAATATCTCTAGCTGCGGATAAGCGAGTAGAAGGTAACTCAGATTACTATAAACTAATGTAAATTTTTTCCATTCATCTTTATTAACATCTCCTAAAAATAGTGCTTTTACATTAGTCAGTTTTTCGTGAGCTTCTAGTAGCGCATTCATAACAGGACGAAAAGTATAATCTTCTTCAGAAGTTGGATACCACAATCCAAATACCAAAGCTTCAACCTGACTAGCAAGAGGACTTTCTAATAGCACTTGCAACTTATCTACACTACTCATTGCAACTGATTTTGTAAAGTACTCTGGAATAACTCTTAAAGCATAAGCAGTATCAACAGTATCACTAATACCAGTTATAGGATCAAACTCAATAACTTTCCGATTAGCGAATGTAGTTGCATGATTATTAGGGATATCATAATACTTTTCAAAGGTAGTCCAGAATTTATATTTTTTTAAAGCTGATTTTACTTGGCTACTATCTATGTTTTTTAATAAACATACCGCTGTTTTCCGTACTTTGGCTGAGTCATCTTCTAAAGCCTTTATTAATAAGTCTAAACCTGCGTCACCGTAATTTAGCGCGCGACTCAATGCGCCGATGCGCGTTTCAACATCAGAACTAGCGAAACGTTGTTTAACACCCTCAACTCCACCTAAAACGGCGCCTAGTAATGGTGGTGCATCTCCTCCACGAATAGCATCAAACTCTCTAGGATGGTTCTGGCTACCTGTCATATTTTATTAAAAATGTAAATAATAAATCTTTTATAAGCGAACAAATTTAATTACTACATCCGTTGTAACACTGAGCAATATCAAATCGCGCGTTTATCAAAAAATCCAACAATAGCCCTATAAACACACTGTGGAGCAGGCATCCGAAGCTGCCCTACTTATCCTATCATCCATATGAAGAATAGTACCTCTGTGGATTTTGTTTATCAGCAATAACTTCAATATCTAATTTGCTTATTTTCTCAACCATTTTATTATTCAAGCAATTATCAGAGATGTTAAGAGTATCAAGTTGATGAATTGCTGAACACTTAAGTAAAGCCTTTGCTCCCTCATCTCCGATTTTACCCATTGAAAGGTCTAATTCAACTAAATTTTCACAAATTGGAGAATTTGCTATTGCAAAAGCAACATTATCTGGATAGTCATGGTCATAGTACCGTAGTCCTAAATACTTGAGCTTAGGAAAATTATCATAAAACACTGAGATAAATTCATTAATACTATTGTGATTAATATACCTATCTCTACCAAACCAAAGTTCAAGATATTCCAATGCAGGTAATTCAAGCTTACAAATTTCTTCAAACACCTCATTTGAAATGCCAACACCTTCAATAATAAGCGTTTGAAGCTTTTCATGTCGAATTGGGCTAAATTCTAATCCTACCTCATAATTTGAGTAGGAACTATATCTATAGCAGTTGTTGCGAACTTTTAATGTCTCTAACTGTGGGTAAGCTAGTAAAATGTAACTGAGATTACAGTATACAAAAGAAATATTTTGCAATTCAAATCTACTAGCATCTCCTATAAATAAAGCTTTAAGATTAGTAAATTTTTCAGAAGCTCCTAGTAACTCATCTAAAACAGGACGAAAAGTATAATCTTTTAAAGACCTTGTATACCAATACCCGAATACCAAAGCTTCAATATTACTAGCCAAAGGACTTTGCAATATAATTTGCAATTTGTCTACGCTATTCAAAACTGACTTTGTATAGTAGTCCTCTCCTGGCACAACTCTTAGTGCATACGCAGTATCAACAGTATCACTAATGCCAATTACAGGATCAAACTCAATAACTTTCCGGTTAGCAAACGTAGTGGAATAATTAGAAGGCATTTCATAGTATTTTTCAAACGTAGTCCAAAATTTATACTTTTTTAAAGCTGCTTTAACTTGAATTTTATCTATATTTTTTAATAATTTTGCTGCTGTTTTCCGTACTTTTGCCGAATTATGTTCTAAAGCGTTAATTAGTACATGTAAACCTGTATTGCCGTAGTTGAGTGCGCTACTTAGTGCGCCGATGCGCGTTTCTTCTTCAGAGCTAGCTAAACGCTGTTTTACACCCTGAATTCCACCTAAAACGGCGCCTTGTACAGGTGGGGGCGCCTCTCCTCCACGAACAGCATCAAATTCTCTTGGTTCATTTCGATTGTTTGCCATGCTTGACTATAATTACTCAGCTACAGACCAACAACGGTCTTTTAGATACTTCCAAGTCTCAACTGAGAAAGCTTCAAGTTCACCCACCAATTAAAAAATGTTTATTATATAATATTAACTAGCTAATACTATTGTCAATAGTGTAGCAATATCAGATATCTATAGATGAGATGCTTGACTATTAATAATATTAATTAGCTAATACTACTAACTAAGTGATACTATAATGGTCGAAGAGTTCAAATAATGCCAGTGAAAAATAAGATTAAGGAGTTTGTAGATAAGCAGGGCATATCTGTTTACAAATTTCGTAAAGACACGGGTATAGCCCAAAGAACTGCTTATGACCTATATAGCAATCCTTGGCAATTACCTAACTCATCCGTAATTACAAAAATTTGTGATTGCTACGAGATACAGCCAAGCGAGATTATTGAATGGGTTCCACGAGGATAAAGACCAAGTGACCGCTTTTGAGGTCGCTTGATACTCATTCCTGACATAATTGATTTAAAACCCTTGCCTTGGTTGCCTTTAAATAAAAAAGCCAGCCAAAACTTACAAAAAGATAAGAACGGGAAACAAAAGAGTGTTTAACTCAGGTTGGAACAATTACTTTACAAGCGAACAAACCAAAACGTGTGTAGGGCTAGCGCAAAATATTACTTGCTTCTACCAGCTGACAATACACATGATTAGGCTAGATGAACGTACAAATAGTATTTTTATTCTAGCTGGTGAGAATTTAGGAATAAGCGTATTTAAAGATGGAAATTGGAGGTTTGAACAATGAGTGATTTCCAGAACATGAGTATTGACCAATTAAAAGCTTATTTAAGACATAATCAAGGAGATACTGAAGCTTTTCATGTATTAATGGATAAGCTAAATGCCCAGCCTAATCAGAAAATATACAGTGCGTCTGAGATTAATAAATTAGGAGAAATAATAGACAGTATAAAAAGGAACAAATGATATCATATCCGGTTGATTGCCCATATGTAGAGACTAAACATGTTTAGTCTCTACGTCAATTTTATTATGGTTATGCGGCCGCAGATGATATGAGATATCACATATTATCCAATTGTGCTAGTTAGAAATAGAGCAGTAGCGATATTAGTCTTTAAAATACTTTTGTCCTGCCACAACTATCACTTGTTTTTATCAGTTGGGTGAGAGGTTTTTAACCTATCCGTTACATCCGTTGCATCCGTTGCCAGTTTACTTCAACTCATAACCATCCATCAAATCCTGCACCTTAAGAGAAAACAACCAGGCGCCAATTACATCAGAAACTTCAATACCAGCTTCCGTCAACCGCAATATTTCCCCATCTTCCATTCCCAAATTTAACTCTTTCACTTCCCTAAGTTCAGGAAAATCTATATAAACACTACTATTAAACCTTTGCCCATAGCTAGCAAAATTTAACCCTTCATCAGAAAGTAGAGACAGCAAAATATAACGGCGCCGTTGTTCATCTGCATCTAACTTAAACCCATAGTTAGCAAAATCAAAAGCTTCATCACTGTGTATATACGCTTGTAAAATATCGCGAATTTCTTTAACACCAACCGCGTAGTCATTGGAATAGTGCAAAGTATCTGTGTAAGAACGGGCGCCACATCCTAAACCAACCATACCATCAGCTTGACAACAGTAAACAGGTGATGCAGGATTATTTTCGCGTCGTTGAAACATTCGCATTGAAACCTGAGAATATCTTTCAGATAACAATAATTGGCGCCCTGCACGGTAGCAAGCGAGACGAATATCATCCCATTCTTTATCAGTACGTCCTAAACCTGTGAGTGGTCGCACGTATAAAGGATATAAATAAATTTCTTCTGGTTTAAAGCGCAATGCAGCACGTATAGATTGCAACAAAGTTTCTACAGTTTGACCGGGAAGACCGTAGATTAAATCAATATTTAATGTGGGAAAACCTGCTTCTTTGATTCTTCCTAAAGCTGCTTCTACTTGAGGAGTGGTTTGGCGCCGTTGGGTTGCGAAAACTTCTGACTCAATGAAACTTTGGACACCTATACTTATTCTATCGGCGCCTCGTTCTCGTAATAGGTTTAGTTTGTCTTGGGTTGCTGTCTCTGGAGAAACTTCTACAGAAATAGGAATGTTTAAATTGGCGCCCATCGAAAGTTCAGCAATGTTAAGGATTGTTTCAAGGTGCTGGATGGGTAGCTGTGTGGGTGTTCCTCCACCAATGGCAAAGCGCGCGAATGATGATTTTCCTAAAGCTGATTTTACTCGTTGGGCTTGTCGTTGTAGCGTGTTGACGTATTGAGTTACAAAGTCTTCGTTGTGGGTAACGGTGGTAAATAAGTTGCAGAACCCGCAGCGCATTTCACAAAAAGGGATGTGGATGTAGAGGAATAATGCGCTTTTATCTTGGTCTGACCATAGTTGTGCAAGGTCTACTGGTGGAGTTAGAGGACGGTATGCTGTTTTGTGAGGGTAGGAGTAAACGTAAGCTTGATAAGGAGATTGGGAAATTTTGGATTTTAGATTTTGAATTTGGGTTGTAATCATTTGGTTTTAAATATGCATTTATATGGTTTTTTCGCAATTGGTACATAAAAACGTAGGGTGCGTGACGCCTTGAAAAAACTTGAATATATTCAAAAAACTAGTGGCGTCACGCACCGACAGCCAATAGATATTGCCATAATTCAAAGTTAATAGATATTGCCATAATTCAAAGTCGGTGCGTGACGCTACCAGTCTTATCACTACGCTCAAATTTTTTCAAAGGCGTCACACACCCTACGTTCTTCTAAAATAAACTCTGCATAGGGAACCGTCCACACTACAGGATGACTTAACCTATGTCCAGTGTATCCGTCATCACCATAAGTTGTCCCGTGGTCGGAGCAAAGAATACAAAACGTTGAACTCCTTTGTCGGAAAGCATCCCAGAGTTTACCAAGCTGACTATCTACATATTCCAAAGCGGCGCCGTGTGATTGAATAGTATCTGTTTTAGCACCAGGCAGGTAAAAATAATTTGGTTGATGTAGGGCAGAAATGTTTATAAACAAGAACACGCGCTGATTTTTTGGCGTTTGTTCTAAAATTTGCCGCGCGAGTTCTACCTGCTTTTCTGTTGAGTCAGGGTTTGTTACTCCTAACTCTCGACTCCAGTGACTAGAAGCGAACATTGATGGCAAAACGTTACCCAAAGGATTGAGTTTATTAAAAAATCCCACACCACCGATACAAACTGTATGGTAGCCTCTAACTGCTAACCCTTCGACAATATTGGCGCCTTCCAAAACACAAGTATTTTCTGTCGTAGTAGTGCTACCTTCAAACCCCAAAGCAAAAGGACGTGGGTGAGTACCTGGGATTATAGGAGTAGGGAGAAAACCCGCGAAAAAGGCATGATGAGCAGCATAAGTAAAATTACCGGGAGAATGGCGTTGCTCCCAACCTGTTTCTGGAAGTACTGCGGCTAAATTAGGAAGGCACCTTTGGGAAAATAAATCCTTGGCTACGTCATAGCGCAAAGTATCCAGGGTGATAAATAATATGTCGTGAGTCCCGACAATTTGATTCATGTTAAACATATGAATTATTACGAAATTTATAGCTATCGAAAGCGCGCAGCATCACTGACTTAATATAACAATATTGTTATAATGGGATGGTGCAGTGCCTGAAATACGTAAAGTAATCCTGATATTCATACTTATGTAGAAGTGTAAAACAATGACTAAGAATAGCGATGCTATTAAGATAATCGAAAAGATGAATGATGGCGATTCTGAGATTCAAGAGATGATAGCTGTAGCATCAATCAATGCAACAGTCGCGCAGCTTATTTATGAAGCTAGGACAAAAGCAGGTTTGACACAAAAGGAACTTGCTGATTTAATAGGCACTAAGCAACCTGTGATTGCACGACTTGAAGATGCTGATTACGAGGGACACTCTTTGTCTATGCTTCAAAAAATTGCTTGCGCTCTCAATCAAAAAGTAGAGATTGCTCTTAAGCCAATAGAAAAATAGCTAAAAGCTTAATTTTAGGAAGGCACCGACAGAAGCAACGTTAATGACTTAATATAGCAATATTGTTATAATAGAGTGGTGCAGTTTATTTGGGACATTGTAACTATGAATTCATCAAATATCCGGACAAGACTAGCAGCAGAAATCGATCTTATTCCAGAAGAAAAACTTGATGATTTATATAATTTTATTCATTCTTTTCGGTTAGGTGTCGAGAATTCTCAAGGTGAAGTAGACCAAATTATGAAGTTTGCTGGTTGTTGGAATGAAATGCCAGATGAAGTATTTGCTGATTTGAACGAAGAAATAATTACACGGCGCCAGCAATCTTTTTTGAAGAGGAGAGACAATGAAACGATCCTTGATTGATACAAATATATTGTCACTATTTTTTCGTAATCAAACTCTTGTTGTTGAGCGTTTCGAGGCATATATAAGAGAACACGGTAAAATTAATATCAGCATTATTACTTATTACGAAATTCTTAGTGGTTTGAAACATCGTGATGCACAAAAGCAACTTACATCTTTCCTAGAATTTGCATCATATAATACCATATTACCTTTAAGTACGCGCTCTGTGACACTCTCTGCTGATATCTATGCCAATTTGCGAAAAAAGGGAACACCAGTAGATGATATAGATATTCTGATTGCAGGAGTCGCAATTGCAAATAATTTAGTGATTATAACTAATAATCGGAGAGACTTTGAAAAATTTGAAGGTCTAGAAATTGAAGATTGGAGCCAAATATAGTTAACATGCTCCCAACCTACTTCTTTTAGTACTGCGGCTAAATTAGGAAGGCGCCCTTTAGTAAATAAATCCTTGGCTACGTCATAGCGCAAAGTATCCAGGGTGATAAATAGTATGTCGTGAGTCCCGACGATTTGATTCATGTTAAACATATGAATTTAAAGATAATCTACCTGTAGACAGTTTATTAAATCTGGTAATCAGGCAATACTAATTAACTAGTGTTTTAAAACCTAGTATCTGGGATTGAAGAATATGGGTGGTGTGCATCTTAGTTTTCCTATATTTATTAATTCATCTGCATCAATAACGATTAATGCTCAGATTACTGAACAAATTAAACTACTTATAGCGATGGGAAAGCTACGGTCAGGTGATGCTTTGCCGACTGTTGTTCAATTAGCTAAACATATAGGAGTAAATCACAACACTATTGCAACTGTTTATAATGATTTAATAGAATCTGGGTACCTTGTAGCTCAAAGAGGTAAAGGAACTTTTGTTGCAAACACTCAAACTGTACAAGATATTATTACTTCTAAGGAATTATATAATCTTTTGGGTAAAGCTTTTAACGTTGCCACAGTAGCAGGATTATCCTCATCTGAATTTGCCGGAGCGGCTTATGCACAAGCAGTTATGTTAAGTCAACACGGTAGTAAGGCATTGAAACTAGTATTTATCGATTACTTACACAATAAAGCATTTGCATATGAAGCGATTAAATCAGAAATAAAACAAGATTTACCATTCCTGAGTTTAGAAGATTTAAGAGCAGGTCAACCAAAACCTTTGGAACAATTGTTAGATGCTGACCTTGTAATTACAACAGGGCAGCACATGCCAGAAATAAATAAATTGGCTACTCCTGAACAAGAAATAAATAAGGTTGATATTAAGCCAGACGTAAAACTTCTGACTTTTCTTGCATTAAAACCCCGTAATGCTTTAGTATTACTTGTTGGTCAACAGCAGAGCGAGTGCGAAGAAATGAAAAAGATGTTAAAGCAGGCTTATCTTTATCATGTTAAATATATAACTTTAGCGCTGGAGAATATAAAGCAAACTCCCAAAATTGTAGAAGAAGCTGATGTAGTTTGTGTTTCTAAAGCAGCTAATAGTTTTATAAATCAGTATAGTTCAATACGAGAGAAAGTAATGGTTTTTAATTTTAGTATTGATGAAAGAAATCTGTTAGTATTAAAAACACGCTTATCAGCAATTCAACTAGCTATAGCAAATCTATAAATTCATCTACACTCAAATCGCTATCTCTAATAATTGCACGTAGAGTACCTGTAGCAACTCATCGTGGTCTGGGACAACAATTTGAGCAAATGGATTATCTCGCCTCATAATTACGTGACTGCTTTCTCTACGTTTTTGGTAAAAACCTATTTTCTCTAATGCTTTAATACATTGTCGTCCGGAAATTTCCAGGTTTTTAGTGATTGTTCGGCATCAGGATGAGTTTTCCAAAAATAACGTAAAGTGCTACGAGCAATGATTCGCATAATGGCATTTATAGATTAAAAATAAAAATTTTTTTATATAATTAGGTGTTTATAAATACTGTTTTACCGTCTCCAACATTGCCTTGACCTCACTTGTATAAGTATCCATACCATTCCATAAAATACCTGGTAACAAATCACCGAAAGCGTTAATTTCTAAAATCGCGTGTTGTTTCCAATCAGGTAGAATCAATAAATCAACGCCACAGTATAAACTCCTAGGAAATAACTTTGCTGCTTGCTCACAAGTGTACTTCATCGCTTCCCAATTTTCGGCGCCTACTTTTTCTAATAATTTCTCGCTATTACCTTTGGTTTTGCGTAAAATATATAATTGAAATAGCTTGAGGAAAAAACATGACTACAGTAGCTATACAATCTATACAGGATGCTTCAGGGCAGAGGTGTTATCGTGCGGTAGCTGGTGACAAGCAGTCAATAGGTAAAACTGCTGGTCAAGCTTTGGATGGTTTAACAACTCAATTGGGCGAAGCCGAGTTTAACGGGGTACTTGTACTGCAAAGTTTCCGTCCTGACCGATTTTTTGGCGCCGAACAGCAAAAACGCTTATCTGAATTAATGGAATTATGGCGTAAAGCGCGCGACGAAGAAAAGTTGTTTCCAAAAGAATTACAAGCAGAATTAGATAGCTTGGTGGAGGCTGAACTAAACGCAACAGCTAAAAGAGCAAAGTTTTTAATGCAACAACAAAGTGAATGAATCCAAATTATACATTAGTAGCAAATAGAGCCAATCATCGCTGTGAATATTGTCGCGCTCCTGAAATTATATTTAATTTTTCCTTTGAAGTGGAACATATTCGACCAGTAAGCAGGCAAGGTGCAGAAACATTAGACAATTTGGCTCTTGCTTGTCGCTCATGCAATCTTCATAAAGGGAACCGTATATCTGGAATTGACCCTAATACTGGCACGGAAATTCGTTTATTCCACCCTAGACTTGATGAATGGGAGAACCATTTTCAAGCGAACATTACATTTGGCACAATTATTGCTTTAACAGAAATTGGTGCCGGAACTGTTGATTGTTTGGAGATGAACAGCCACTCACAAATAATGGCACGACAGTTTTGGATTAGTTTGGGTTTATTTCCATGAAAAGATAACGTGTGGTAATTAACCCTCTTTTATATTCCTTTCCAATATTGCCTTGACCTCGCTAGTATAAGTGTCCATATCGTTCCATAAAATACCTGGTAACAAATCGCCGAAAGCGTTAATTTCTAAAATCGCGTGTTGTTTCCAATCAGGTAGAATCAATAAATCAACGCCACAGTATAAACTTCTAGGAAATAACTTTGCTGCTTGCTCACAAGTATATTTCATCGCTTCCCAATTTTCGGCGCCGACTTTTTCTATTAATTCCTCACTATTACCTCTTTCATTACCCAGGTGTAAATTCGTCATTGGACTTTTGCCTAACCTGACAACTATATGCTGCGCTTCACCGTTAATAACTACTACACGTACATCAAAACCACATCCCTGTAAGCGCGCTTTGGGTAGCCATTCTTCGACCTGTACACCTTCCGCAGTTAATATATTGATAATATCGGCAATTTCTTCTCTACGGGTATAGTTACGAATTTTACGCGAATTATATAGTAAGGTTTCCCCGTTTTCCCGCACTCGTTCAACGGTGGTTATAGCTGACTCAAACTTTGAATTTGCTTGATACGCTACAACTCCAGAAGCAGCGGAAGCGTGGGAAAGTTTGACGAATACTCGGTCTATCTCCTGTTTTTCCATTTGTTCGCGTAAATGGTCGTAGCTGTAAATCTTACCAAGCGAACGGGGAACGGGAATATTATGGCACCGGAATTTTTCGTGACATGCTGGTTTGTCAAACATTACAGCGATGTCTTCGGGGTGGTTCATGAACCTCATCCCTAACCCCTCCCCGTCAACGGATAGGGAGACTGGAAGTTGCTGTAACCATTGTTGTAAAAGATGGCGCCAGCCTAAATACCATTGACGAGGATAACAAATACGTCCTTTATCAAACTCTAATTTTACGACTTCAGCAGGACTTATACGCTGGTGCTGTCCCTCATCAGGTACGGTAAAACCTTCGGCAATAATAGCTTTATCAATATCAAAGTCTCTTTCAGGAGAGTCAAAGCGGATGATAGTATTAGGCGCCTTGAATTGTTCTAGGGTTTGTTTGCCTGCAATTAAGTCAGCGTAAGGAATAACCGTAGCAGGTGGTAAGTTGAAATGGGAGAGCGCTTGTTGTAGGAAACCGAGGCGCCTGTTTTCAGGATTTGCAATAGCGATAAAGTTTAGCATTGTTTATTATCCTTCCTGCCCTACTCATACAACGCATAGTAACGTGATATACCAACATTTCTCTGAATAATGGGTTCCTGAAAATCTTTAATTAACAGGCAATCAGGTGGTGATAGCTGTTCCATTTGCTCAAAAAATTCTTCAGATACACAATTGTTAGAGATATTAAGAGTGTGTAAATTTTGGATTGCAGGACAATCAAGTAAAACCTTTAAACCCTCATCCGTTAGATTTCCCATAGATAAATCCAGTACACTTAGGTTATCAACAATAGGAGATTCAGCGATAAAATAAGATTGAGCAATAGCAGCAGCTATTTCATCTGCATACTCACAACTGCGTATCCCTAAATACCTAAGATTTGGAAAGGATTCACTAAAAAGAACTGGTTTTATATTCTTAATAACTTTACTTAAATTCAGTTTATATTTACTACCCATCCATAGCTCAAAATATTCTAATGCTGGTAGATTAAGTGAACACATCATCTCAACAGCAATGTCACTAATACTAGCAGTTTCGATAATCAGTGTTTTTAAATTATCATGTCGTAATACGCTACATTCTAGTTCGTCACAGTAACCACGTATTTGCAAAACTTCCAGGTTTGGACAACTTTCCAATATTAAATTGATATCACCAATACGAACACGAGATTTCCTATATTGATTTTCTCTTTCGTCGCCAATGAATAAAGCTTTAAGGTTAATCAAATTTTGGCAATTATCAGCAAGAAGATTAATAAAGTCATAAAATCCGGAAACTTTATAGCTATAATTCTCAGGTAGATGGCATATTAAAGCTTCAATTTTATAAATATTTTTACTATTGAAAAATAATTTCAATTTTTCTAAATTTACACTATAAGCTTTTTCAGAAGGGCTTACTATATCAGCATTAGGGTCAAATTGTTTTACGTCCCAGTCTTCCAATTTTGTGAAAAACAACATTGGGTTATAATCAAGTAACGCTTGTTTTCCTTGCGCTCCTCCTTCCTGCTTCAACAATCTCTTCGCAAAACGCTGCACTTGCCGTGAAAAATTTGGCAAGGTTTCAATTACCAAATCTAAACCCGCATCTCCATAATTTAGAGCATCACAGAGTGCTGCTGTTTGAACGTTCGCAATTGAACTATTTAACCGACTTTTAACTCCTTCTAGCCCTCCTAATACTATACCAGTAACTGGAGGCGCCGCTTCACCTCCAAGCACCATGTCAAAATCTCTAGGTTGATTGTCTGCCATTGTTACTTACCACTGCACGACTCTATAATTAAAATGCCCAAAAAACTAGAAAATTATAAAGGAAACAAAAAAGACAAACAATTTTAGAATTTATTCATAAAGGGCACAGTAACGAGAACCAAACTCTGGGCACCAAAATCAATATTATCTCGATAAATTTATATTATAATCAGCAGTAAACGTGAATTATAAAATTTATTTAAAGTTTTTGTTAGTGATGATTTAGCTTGTACATTAGCTGTTGTAACGTTTTATCCACTTCTGTTTTAAATGAATACCAAACTTATTGACTCGCTTATTCACATCATTGAATCTCTCAGTCCTGAAGAAACTGTCCTTCTTCAAGAAAAACTTAGTGCCATACAGAAAACCCCTGGTGTTTGCGGAGGTCATGCGTGTATTCGTAGTACTCGAATACCCGTTTGGACATTAGTATCCTTTCATCAACAAGGAGCCGACAATACAGAGTTGCTCCGTAATTTCCCTGGTTTAACACTTGAAGATTTAAATAGTGCCTGGGCTTATTACAATCGTCACCAAGATGAAATTAATAGTATTATAACCTCCTACCAAGAAGATGATAACTAATGGCTAACCTCTACTGAACACGAAAACTTTCCCTTTGATATTGTTACAATCCTTCGTCAAAAAGGGCACAATGTTTTGACTTCTTATGAAGCAGGACAAGCAAATCAGCGTATCCCAGATGAAGAAGTTTTAATCTTTGCAACCCAACAAAATCGTATTGTTATAACCCTAAACCGTGACGACTTTATTCGCTTACACCGTAGTAATATTAACCACGCTGGTATAATTATTTGCAAAGATGATAGGGACTATGTTGAACAGACAAATACTCTTGATGCATATCTTAAAGAAGATATCAACCTTTCTAACCGCTTTATCAGGATTAAAAAACAGAATCAGCCAAAATCTAGTCAGCAAATTTTTATTGTTCAAGAATATCGGAGGTAAAATTATTTAACAAATGCCTAAAAAAGCAATGTGTTAATAATCACAGCTTTTACTAAAACATAAGTATTTCTATTATTTTAATTGTTTTGCTATAGATCGAATTTTTTCCTGCGCTTCTACGTAGTGTTATGCTTCAGGGTTTCCGATTTTTTTAGCTAAATCAAAAATCTGTTGTGCGGTCATATTAAACCCAGGAAGTGTAGGGGAAACAATTACATCATTTCCTCTAAACGTTGTTTTTACGTATTCCCCGTCAATTAGTTCGTATACAAAAATAGTGGGTTGTTAGGGTCATAATCCTTTATTTTCCAATCTTCCAACTTAGTGAAATATAATAAAGGGTCATAATCAAGCAAACCTTGTTTAACTCTAACACCCCCTTTGCGCTTTAGTAAACGTCTTGCAAAACGCTGTACTTGTGGTGACGAATCGTCCAATGCTTTAATAACCAGGTCTAAACCTGCATCACCATAATTTAAAGCACTACTAAGCGCCGCAGTTCGCACTTTTACATTTGAACTTTTTAGGCTACTTTTAATCCCTTCAAATCCTCCTAATACCACACCTGCAACTGGAGGCGCCGCTTCTCCTCCAAGTACTGCATCAAAATCTTCGGGTTGATTGTCTGCCATTGTTACTTACCACTGCACGACTCTATACCCTATAGTTAAGATGCCCAAAAACTGGAAGATTATAAAGGAGATAAAAGGCAGCTATAGAATATTCTCTGTCAGGCACCAAAAATCCCCACAAGTGTATATTACCAGTTTTAGTGCAAATGTATTATAAAATTTAGTTAAAGTTTTTGTTGCTGTTGACCTAGCTTATACATTTATTATTTGAAAGAATTAACTAACGAGGAATTTATTATGGAATTGTCACCAAAAGCAATCCGTTTTATTATTGAGGCTTTAGATTATAGAATTAAGGCTTATGAAGAAAGTCTTGCAAAAGACAAAATTAATGAGGATGAATCATCTGAAATTGCAAATGATGCTATATTTTTAGAAGCAATTCGTGAAGATTTAGTCAAAGCATCACGAGAGTCAGAAGAAGTTCGGGTAAGTATAGCAAGCTCTAAAGTTTGATAGGTAAAAGTAAGAATGAAAACGTAATAGGAGGTGGTGCCTCTCCTTCAAGTACTACATCAAAATCTCTAGGTTGGTTGTCTGCCATAGCTATTTACCACTACACGACTCTATAGTTAAGATGCCCAGAAACTGAAAGATTATAAAGGAGATAAAAAACTGCTATGGAATATTTTCCGTCAGGCGCCAAAAAATCCTAACAAGTGTATATTACTCGTTTCAGTGCAAATGTATTATAAAATTTAGTTAAAGTTTTTGTTGCTGATAACCCAGCTAAACATTAGCATTTCTATAATTTTAATGGTTTTGCTAGGAATCGAATTAAAAGTTAGGCACCGTTTTCCAAGTAGCGATAGGCATGAATTTCATCCTCTGTATTATTCCTTTGTGCCCTTTGTGACGAGCGTGGTTCATTTCTCTTGCCTCCGTGCCTCTGCGTCTCTGTGGTAAAGAGAATTATGTGACTGCACAGGCGAGACGTCTGTGCTACGGGGTTATAAATTTGTGTTGCGTAAATGACGTAGAAAATTTATATAATGGCTTATTTGCTGTAGTTCAAGTTCTGTTAATTCTGTAAGGGAAGATGTTAATTCTTGACGTAGCTGTTCAATATTGGTATTAGAGGCGCCTGAGTTAGGTATTGAGGATAATGGTAGTGTTGGGACATCGAGAGATAATTCTTGCAGATTGATACCCCACTTTGTTGCAAAAAAGTTGCGTTTTTGCATTTGGCGGTTAGCGTCTTCGTTCCTACCTGTATTTTCTGAAAAATCAGCTTGCTTTCCTTTAACTACTAGCCACCTTTCTCTCGCAAATTTTCGTACATTTCTTGGAGTTTGTTGAGCTTCTATAAAACCCTCAAATATTTGCAATGCTGGAACGAACTCGCCAATTTTTTCTATGGCAACACAAATTTCTAAAATTCTTGTTTCTGTGGGTTTCCATGTGGGCAAAGTCATAGCCTGAGTTACAAACTCGCTCAATATACTACGCTGTCCGCTTTCCATTTTTTTGACAGCTTCAGGCGTTAAATTGGCATCATAAGCCATGCGAGCTATTATTTTCAGGTGTTCTATATCCCCCAAGTTTTGTTGGCGATACAATGCTATTGCTTCCGACCAGCGACTAGTTTTTATTTCGATGTCTAGAAGATATGAGAATTCTTGTGTTTGTTTTAGCGCTTCACGTACTAAAGGTAAGAATGATTCCCATCCTACTATAGGAGAATTGTTGTCTCTCCAGACTTGTACAACGCGCGTAAACATATTGGCTTGGCTTAACCATTTTAAATTCTCAGGAGGTTTTACTGTTTCGGCTTTCGCAACTGCATACTCTATGTGGTCGATACGCTGCTGTTGCTCCCACAGGTTGATAGCTTGCTGAAAATATGACGCACGATAGAGGCATTGACCTGCAAGATAAATTGTATCTTCCCCAGTGAAGCTATAAGTAAGGGCAATTTTTTCTAGTGCCTCACTCCATAGTTTCCAGTGTTGGGTTTTTATATTTTGTTGGTTAGTGATAAAGTAGTTAATAGTCTTTAAATAGCGTTCAAGTACTGATTGCCAGGTAGAATCGCTGCTTTGAAGGCACCAAAAATCTTCGTTACATAAAAAAGTAGAAAATTGACTAATTGAATCTGGTGAGAATGTTTTGCCCTCAGTATCTAGCATAAATCTGATTATGGGCTGCCAAGCGGTTTCAGAGAAATTCGGGTTTTTAGCAGTCCAGTCAAGGAGTTTTTGCCAGCATTGACCTTCCCAAAAACATTGCCATGCTTCTTTTTGAGGATTTAATTCAGAATTTATAAGCGCGTTTAATGCCATGAATACGCAACCTGCTTCTTGAAGCTGACCTTCAATACGCAAAATCCAGGCTTTGCAGTAGCTAACTTCAAAAGACATATTGTCTTTATCGTAGTAATAGATAGCCGTGTTCAGGTTGCGAATGCTGTTATTTTCAATTCCGCTCAATAACCACTGTTTAGCATTGGTCTGAAGGTTATCTTGATTTGTACCCGGCATTGTAAAGTACGTTTCGAGAGGATTTATTTTCTGTTTCCACCTTTCAAGGTAAAGCTGACTCTGCTGATTTTGAGAGTTTGTTAGACGCATTCTTTGTAGCCATGATGCCAACTCTGTTGGTGTTGCGGCTTGCCACAATAGTTTATCACCATGTTTGGTATCAATAATTGCCAAATAGTCTGTTGATCGGCTTACAGCTACATAGAGCTTATTAAGAAAATATTCTAGTTGAAGGTTTGCGCTAGTGTTTAGAGACTGCAAAGAAGCTTGACCAAAATGTTTACTGTAGTATTCGCCAAAAAAACAAACGACGATAGATGAGAGTTCCAAGCCTTTAAGACTTATAGATGTATAAACTGTAGGAGGAATCTGCCCGTTCTCTTCGCATGGAAAGACCTGTTTTAATATTTCCGAACTCCGCAAAAATTCGAGTTCCCCTCCTTCGTCACACGGCAACAGGAAGATAGCTCCACTATCAGCAAGTTTTCTGAGTTCTGGCACTAAAAGGTTAATTTCTATAATACCTTTTTGAGGTGGTCTGCCATTCTGTGTCCACCAAGGTTCTTGAGGTTCGAGGTTACTAATATCAAATAAAACCCGGCGCCACAAGTGAATGAAATTTGTAAACTTAACAACAGAGTTAGGAGAGCGGTAATTTTGCCTTAGTTCATGCAGCGCTAATTTATCGGCGTGCCGCAAAGAGCGCGAGTTGTCAGGGTCGAGAGGAGTCAAGATTTTTTCGTAAAAGTTAGCGCGAAAACTTGTCCAG
This sequence comes from Calothrix sp. NIES-4105, assembly GCF_002368415.1. Lineage (GTDB taxonomy): Bacteria > Cyanobacteriota > Cyanobacteriia > Cyanobacteriales > Nostocaceae > Dulcicalothrix. Next base: position 10,433,006 of record NZ_AP018290.1, on the reverse strand, counting down.
CTAAAACCTGTCGGGTTGAGTGTTTGTAGCGGATCTCCTGCAAAGGCAAAGGGTAAACTGTTAACAACACCGCGCGGCAGAAGGTATTTAGACCAGACGGATAGCCGTAGAATTAATTGAAGTTCAACGCGCGTGAAGTCTTGAGCTTCATCGCAAAATATAGCTGCATAGCGTGCGGATGATATCTGTCCATTTGCAATTCCTTTTAGCACAGCTCTCGCCAAATCTTGGTCATCCCATAACTGCTCGTCATTACACAGATTGCGATACCATTTCCAAATATGGTTATAAATTTCTTCAAAATCATCATCAAAAACTTTCTTGTGTTCTGTCGGGATTTCTTCTTTATATTCTTCAATACTAAGGTAGTCCTGATTCTCATCAACAAAATAATAGCCTTTAATATAAGTACGAATCACATGCCAGCAAACTTCTGCACTATAGCGCTGCTCCCTAAAAGCTTTGTCATATCGTTTTTTAAATTCATGGAACGAGATATATTTACTGCCCTTTAATCTATTTACTATCTCTAAAGGCAAGCACGAGAGCAAAAAAGATTGAAAAGGTTGGAAACATTCTTTCAGTAAATCGAGTTTTGCTATGCGTTGCTCTGATGTACCTATATAGCGCGCGTAGCTTTTGAGGATTCGCTCTACTGTGTCACGAGCTTTTTCAGTCAAACGCTCACTGTAAGTCAAAAATAAAGGTTTTGGCAGAAAAAAAGCCTCTGTAGATGTACTATTACTTACTTCTCCTAGATAAAGGTCGCAATAGTAAGCAAAAGCATAGTGCAACATCGTAGACTTTCCGCTTCCTGCTCTGCCATTAATGAATGCAGGGAAATTCATACTGTGCAATAGTTCTTCTTCTTCCCCTGACAAAGCTAGATTTGTATTCGGTTCTAGCTGCATGGTCTGCCAGTGTTCAGGGTAGTAAACAATAAAGTCAGGGTAAGAACGGCGAGCATAGCGCGCAATATCACTCTTATGAAGAGTACTATCACTTAACCGCTCGCAAGGCGCCTGACTTCCAAACAAGTTTAATTGATTACCAATATTGGCAATTTCTACATTTGTTGGTGCGTTATTAAAGGCGCCTAGCAAAAAGAGAATTTCTCGTGCTTGAGCATCTTGAGGACGAATGCGACTAAACAGAACAGAGTATCCAGTTTGTGGGTCAGTACCGACCCAGACATTTTTATAAGGTGTGGTTTGAACGTTATAATTTAACGACTTTGCCCCAACCAGATCAGTAACAATATTATAAAACCCTTGTAACTGCTCAAAATTAGAGGAGTTATGCTTCTGAAAATACTCAACCCAAATCTTACTCTCGTAAATTACCTTGTCTTCCCGTTGCATCAAAATTGGACGTTCTAACCAACAGCATAAAGAATCTGGAATACAAGCTAGTTGAGGAGTAGCTCTATTATATAAGTCAAGCCATGCTTCTACATGACTCCGGTCGATATTTTGCTCACCCCACGACCTAGGATCATCCAAGAAAGCGCGATACTCATTACCACCGCGCGATAATATATGGGAAAAGTATAAAACTCGATTTTCCCCAAACAATTCCAAGCTAGCAATTAGACGTAAATTATCGATACGCCTTATCCAATAAGGAAAACGACTACTAAACAGTAAGCTGAACAATGAAGGGTCTGCCTCAATGCGCTGTCTTAATGTTTCAATTATTGTTAATTGATGTTTTTGTGCATTTTTTATTACTTTTTCACATATGTAAATATACATAGACTCTATTCTCTCAAAACAATCTACCTGAACTTTTCAATAGTTAATAGGTAGCATTGCCAAGCCTATGGAACTGACGCACCCAAACTTAAGCTGTATCCACCTAGACACAGTATTCCCTGTTATAGCTGCGAATTAACTCTGGGGGAGATATAAAAATTGTTGGCTGGTATTATGATTTTTGATGGCTTTGAGAACATTAAGAAATTGTCCTTAATATATCAAAGCAGGGTAATAAGAGGCGCCCACTCTACAACCTTGATATATGTATATATGTGGCGGGCAAGGATGCCCGCTCCACAAGAGTATGCCTAGCCTACTCATTGTTTTATATTTAATTTGATTATTTTCTTGTAGCTACTGACTTTGCGGCGCATTCAGCTAAGGATATGTCATGTTGGCGATTTGCAGGCGCCTCTATCTCATTTCCGGGTTGAACTGTTTTGAGTACTTTCGATGCACTTTGATACTGTCCAGCTTCTGCGTATCCTTGAGCGAGTGCTTGAATAGCTTTGTTCTTACCGGATTGGGATGTGAGGGCGTTAATTATACTTTGTGCTTTATCATACTGATTGTTACGTGCGTATTCTAAAATAACGCTCGCGCGTGCGTTAGATTGCCACTCATTACCTTGCATTTTATTGACCAGTTTAATTGCGTCGTCAAATCTTTGTTTGCTGGCATAGGCGCCTGGTAATTTATAATATGCAGAGCCACCTGGGTCAGTTGCGACGATGGTTTTTTCAAGGTTGAGAGCTTGCTGTATTTGTCCTAAGTTAATATATCTTTTCGCAATGCCTACTAAAGCAGGCGCCTTGTAAGCGTCATCTTTTATTGCAAAGGCAAGTTTTTGCAGTTGAGGAAGTTGGCTTATAGTTGTCTGTGATGCTATGGACTCTAATGCTTTGCTTCGTTCGTACTCTCCCGTAATTGTTTGCGCTAACTCAATACCTTTATTAAAATTACTAGCGAGTGCATATTCAACTGCAATTCCGGATAATGCCGTACCTTTGCTATCCTTATCTTTAATACGATTTGCCAGTTGTAACGCTTCTGTAAAACGATTCGCTGTCGCATACTCAATTGCAATATCTGCTAATGGATAATTTTGCAATTCGGGTGAAAGTGAACGTGCATACTTCAAAGCTTGCGAAAATAAGCGGTCTGCCTGTTGTTTGTTTCCAGCTTTGGCATACTGGCGCCCAATTATTGCTAATCCCCGTGCTTTTTCAGTACTTCCTCCTTCATCGTTTATACTTTGGACAAGTTGGATAGCTCGGTTATATTGCTTATCTTTAGCTAAGAGAGTTGCAATTTCAACCTTGGTTTGCTTGGGTATCAAATCATGATCCATCCGCTTGACTAATTGAATAGCTTGGTCAAATTGTCCTGCATCCGCATACGCTAACGATACGTTTGCCCAATACTGTGATGTAAACTCCGCAGCTAAAATCAGTGGACCTTCCCCTGCGCTAGGTTCACCAACACTTATATAGCAGGCAAGCGGAATACCTTTTAACTTAAGCTGCGTATTTTGAGATTGATTACTATTTGCATATGTAATCGTTGTCTCAATTGGAATGGCGCCAACTCCAAGACACAATATGGTCAGTGTAAATAAGATTGATTTGAATTTCACTTGTTTGAATTGATACAGTTTACTACTTACTGTTATAACCTACCACTCCATCTCATCGATTTTCGGAGACTGTTGCACAAAGTCTCAGATGTGCAGTACATGTATTTTTTTACCACACAGACCACAAGAGAGCAGAGAGAAGAACACCAGAATTTTTGATATAGAATACTACCGAGCAAATTGCTTAAACAAAAATAATATAAAATCTTGTGTCATCTGCTTTACAAATTGAATAGCTTTGTCAAATGCTCCTGCCAATGCATAAGCCAGTTATACATCCACCTAATACTGTTATAAGCTACCAAGTAAATTGCTTAAACAAAGATAATTAACCGTGTTGTAGAGAAGCCTTTATTTTATCAATCTAAATACATACAATGCTATTAAACAAAAGTTTCCAGAACAGCTTAAATGCGATTACTCTTGCAAGTTTACTAATTACCACCCCTGCTTGTACGAACTTGAAGACGCGCGCTGAGTCATCTCAAAAGACTCTTATCAAAGAAGAATTATACTTTGGCTTATCGAAACCAGGAGGAAAAACAGTCTCCGAGGTTGAATGGCAGCAATTTCTTAACCGTGTTATTACACCACGCTTTAAAGACGGACTAACTGTTATAGACGCTAATGGTCAGTATCTCAACAGTTCAGGTGTGCTAGTCAAAGAAAAGAGTAAAGTGATTGTCGTAATTTACGAAAACAGTTCGACCAAAAATAAAATGGTTAAGGATACTATATCAAACTATAAACAAACATTTCAGCAAGAAGCTGTCTTGAGAGTAACCAGCAATGTCAAGGTATCTTTTTGATGGGGTTGTGTAAATTGGGTGGGACTGGGGGCAGGCGGGGACGCCTGCTCCACAAGACATCCCACAAGAGACATCCCACAAGAATGTACCAACAAACTATCCGTTACATCCGTTATATCCGTTGCTAATTACTATCAACGATGGGTTTGTTAACTTCCTTACACTTATCTTCGGCAGCTTTGTAAGCATCAAGGTAAGGCTGATCACCCAGCATCACATCACCATAATACTCATACGGAGCATTGCCATATATAGGTAAAGGGTCATCTTCAGGATAATCTTCTTGCGACTCTTCGATAATTTCCTTCAAATTCTCAACCGTAATCCGATGTGCCGCAAAGTACAGTAAACTCTCAGCAGATTTATTGAGATGCTGTAAATTTGGGTCAATAATAGTATCTCCCACTTCAATCCACGCATGTTCAATGGGGCGATATGGTTGTCCCGGAAAAACCAAAAATCCTTGTACGTAAATCGCTCCCTCCGTTGCTAATGCTGCCTTGTAAGCATTATCGAACGGCTTCTTCGACTTACTCTTTATATTCTTAGCGATCTCTAAGGACAGCGGTTTATCTAATTGTTTACTCATCCACAGCTTAAAAATCGAGCAGCAACAACATCCTAACACTCACCATCCGGCGCCGGACATTCAACGTTAGATATAAATCTAAAATTATTCGCAATTTTTTCTCTACCCGACTATTATAGTACTAAAGTATTTTTTATCTTCCCCCTGTGTTCTCCGTGTCTCTGTGGTGAAATTATTTTTTTTACCACAGAGGCGCAGAGGACACAGAGAGGTATGTTCTTCGTGGTTCTTTATATATAAGACTTACACAAACGACAAATAAGAACGTAGGGTGTGTGGCGCCATTGAAAAAATTGAACGTAGGGTGTGTGACGCTATTGAAAAAATTGAACGTAGTGATAAAACTTGTAGCCAGATCGCACCGGCAAATCAATGTGACTTAGCATGGCTGGATAGTTTTGCTTCTTAAGTGGGAACCATATATATATATAGAAAAGCTTCGTCAAGTCAAGCATTATGGTAAAAAACTCTGAAGAACCAAGAAAATTTGATCAACCTTGGTATGATGAAGATGAACTTAGTCAATGGTGTAAAGATAATGGCTTATCTATAACTATTAATCCAGATGAACATGAATATGACTTTCAAGTAAGAATTTTTAAATTTTTACAACAAAGCATTGATATTGGCCTTATTGAAAAATTTTGGGAATTTACTGTAAATAGGCGCCTTGCTTTTGTCTATGAGAGGACTATTGATAGAAAATATTATCTTCAAATTACAGATAGTATATAATGCTTGGACTTAACATTAAAGCTATTAAGATTCACACTACTACTTCATGCGTAGGCATTTTTCAAATACTTAAACAATCAATCGAGCTTGATTTTGATTCAGTAATAATTTATTGTTTCTATCTCCAAGATTCTAATGAAAACCTTCTCACCTGCTGAATTCTCAAAAAGTCTTTATCACTAGATACAACAGTTAGATTATTTTGTAGTGCAATAGCTGCTATCCAAAGGTCATTTTCACCAAAACCTAAATCTGTGATTTTAGTTTTTCGCCTTTTATTTTTATCTTTGGGAGCAAATTCGTTAAATAAAGCAGCTTTGAGTTGACCATATATAGTGGAAGTCTCTTCTGTTACTAAATAAATACGAATATCTTCTAATAATTCTGCTAACCTAGCAAGATTGCTCTCCCTTTGCTGAGATTTTTCCATCATAAATGTAAGTTCGCCTTGAACAATTACACAAGTAGCAATGTTATTTTCCCCTACTTGGCTGATACGACGAATTACATTTGGTTCGCCCAAGATAATTGCACTACAATGATTAGTATCTAGCAAATACATTATTCAAATAAGTCTTCGTCATCAAATTTTGCTCTCCCACGAGAATTATACACTGACTGTAGACATTCTTCATAGTCATCGCCCTGCCAAGTTCCAGCATGTCTGAGTATAGAACGTCCGGAAGCTGGACGATATGTAATTTTCTCGTCATTAGAAGCTTGTGTTGAATCGTTTGATTGTGTTGATTCTGCTGGTTTGGAATTTAACTCTCTTTTTGCAGTATCAACTTTAACAGAACGAATCAAGTCGAGTGCTTGTGTTAACAATTCAGGTGGTAAATTTTCTACTTCTTGCATTAATAATTCTTTACTAGTCATTTGAACCTCCATAAGAACCCGTACATAACCCTGTACAATAGGTAGTGGCTTGTACTGTTTAAACCTTTAATCGTGACTTCTTGATTATATCTATAATTTGCTTACTGCTTGATTGATGTTAACCTATGCTGCATGGGATAAGAAAATAAGATGTTGGGTCTCGTTCCTGAAGAAAGCACCTACAAGGTATTATTTCTCTATGAACTCTGTGACAGGCGTGGTGAAATAATTTTTTTACCACAGAGACGCGGAGAAACAGAGGTAAGAGGTGGAAGATTTATTGTGTGAATAAAATAAACCGACACAGTTCGTTGCGTCGGTTTTTATGATTTGATATTAGATTAAGGCGCCGTTATGCAAAAGCAGATGCTTGAGGTTTGGCAAAAATCATTCTTCCTGCGGATGTTTGTAATGCGCTAGTGACGACCACACGAACTTCACCACCGACATAAGGACTACCCTCTTCAACGACGACCATTGTCCCATCGTCGAGATAACCAATACCTTGACTTGGTTCTTTACCTTCTTTGAGAATCTTGATATCAATATTGTCTCCAGGTAAGTAACTCGGACGTACTGCGTTAACTAAGTCGTTGACGTTGAGTACTGGTACTTTCTGAACGCTGGCAACTTTGGATAAATTGTAATCGTTCGTTAACAAAGTTCCATTGATTTCTTGCGCGAACTTGACTAACTTGGCATCGACTGTTGCTATGTCGTCATAGTCAGAGGAATTTATAATTATCCGTTCGGGATAAGTTTCTCGAATGCGGTTAAGAATTTCTAATCCGCGTCTTCCTCTTACTCGCTTCTGGTCTTTGCTTGCGTCTGCGACTTGCTGTAATTCCTGTAGTACGAATTGTGGTACTATTATCGCGCCTTCTAAAAATCCTGTTTCTAAAAGTGCTTCTATACGACCATCAATAATACAGCTTGTGTCTAAAACTTTAGTGCCAGCAGGCTTGAGTGTGCCTTCTACTACTAGCGCTCCTACACTGCTGGGATTAATAAATCTTATTAACCCTCGTCCGTGGCTGTCGGCTAAGTTCATACCACTATAAGCTAGTACAAGACTACCAACTACTGCGACTAACGGCTTAATAAAACTAAAATCAGGAGGTATGGGAAGTAAAAATAGCGGCGCCAGCATTAAGTTAGCAAGTAACAAACCCACAATCAAACCGATTGCACGAGTTACTATTGCTTCCGGAGCCATTTCACGAACTTGAGCTTCGAGACGACGATACCCGGTTTGAGTTCTAAGACCAACTGCACCGCCAATAATAGCGGCGAATACGGCAGTAACAAAGCGTAAAGCTTCTATATTGGAGACTCGACTTAGCGCCCCGAAGGGTAGTAAGTCGATACTAAAGAACCCTACCCCCGCTGCTGCCAGGATGAATGAGAAAATAATAATGGCATCTAGCATGTGGTTACACTGGTTTCCTGGTGTACAACTCAATTTAACTGAGTATTTCTCATCGGTCAGTTGTTACTGATATTAACAAACAACCTATGACAAAATTTATACTTACGTACTTACTAGAGAATTAAGATAATAGTATGTAAATATATTATAACTGAATAGTAATACTGTTTATATTCTTTATATTTTTGTTATTTAGCTATAAACAAATGTAAATTCACGCTCATATTAATTATTTGTATATTTTTGCGATTGAAGTCTTAACAAATTCAACTAATTAATTTCCAAATTGATAAACCTGAATGAATAAACAACAATTTGTATCAAGCGTTCCACGTGCGGCTTATGTACACATCCCGTTTTGTCGGCGCCGATGCTTTTACTGCGATTTTCCAATTTCGGTTGTCGGAGATAAGCAACGCGGAGAAACTTCTGCTACAATTTCGCGTTACGTCGAGGTACTGTGTCGGGAAATTGCCCAAAAACCAGTACAAAGTCAACCTTTGCAGACAATTTTTTTTGGTGGTGGTACTCCTTCACTTTTATCTACTGAACAGTTACAACGTATCATAGCAACGCTAGAAGAACGATTTGGTATATCCCCAGATGTAGAAATGTCAATGGAAATTGACCCTGGTACTTTTGATATAGAACATATTAAAGGCTATAAGGGCGCAGGTGTTAACCGCTTTAGCTTTGGAGTACAAGCATTTCAAGAAGAATTATTACGTTTATGTGGACGCGCGCATACAGTTTCCGATATTTACGCTGCTGCAGACCTAATACACTTTGTCAAGGTTCCAGAATTTAGTATTGATTTAATATCGGGTTTACCGAACCAAACTTTAGAGATGTGGCAAGAGTCTTTAGAAAAAGCTATTTTTTTAGCGCCTACCCATATATCTATATATGACCTTACCATCGAACCGGGAACTGCTTTTGGACGTTATTACCAACCTGGTGATAAACCTTTACCTACAGATGAAACTACCGTCCAAATGTATCGAATGGCACAAAAAATCTTAACAGGCGCCGATTTTTTGCATTACGAAATTTCCAATTACGCATTACCAGGGCATCAATGTCGCCATAATCGAGTTTACTGGGAAAATCGCGCTTATTATGGCTTTGGAATGGGCGCCGCGAGTTATGTAGAAGGTAAACGCTTTACTCGTCCCCGTAAAACCAAAGAATATTACGCTTGGGTAGAAGCAGGTGCAGTAATAGATTGCGAAGTAACACCACCATCAGAAGTGTTATTAGATACATTAATGTTGGGATTGCGCCTAGCTGAAGGAGTCAGTTTAGACAAAATTAAACAAGAATTTGGCTCGGATAAAGAAGAAGAAATTTTAAAGGTATTAAAGCCGTATATTAATCAAGGTTGGGTTGTAGTAGAAGCAGGAAAATTACGATTAACTGACCCTGAAGGATTTTTATTTTCTAACGTCGTTTTAGCAAGCTTGTTTGAAAAGTTGTAATTGCCTTACCCTTGAAAATCACTTATTATCTCGTATGGTGGGCACTGCCCACCTTACTCAATGGCTCAACATGCTAGAGTAATCAAATGTACAAAACAAGCGTTATTATCGAAAAAGATGATTATGGTTACTATGCTTACTGCCCTGAACTTTAAGGTTGTCAAACTCAAGGAGATACATTAGACGAAGTTGTAGAGAATATTAAAGAAGCAATTGAATTGTATCTAGAATTTTCGGATGAAGAGAAAGCAGCACTTACTAAAAAGGTTTAAAATATGAAAATTGAAGAATTAAAAATACAGCTACTACAATTAAATCCAAGCGAAAAAGCAGAAGCAATACAAACTTTAACAAATAGCTTAAGCAGTGGTTCACGCTTAATTACTAAAACTCCTGGGGTTTGTGGTGGTGATGCATGTCTTGCTAATACTCGTCTTCCTGTCTGGTTATTCGTAAGTTTACGTCGTCAAGCTACAAGCGATGCAGAAATTTTAGAGTTTTATCCTCATCTTACAGCTGCTGATTTAGTAAATGTTTGGGCTTATGCTGAAGCTTACCCTGATGAAATTGAAATAGCACTTCAAGAACAAGATGAAGCTATGGAAGAAATGTAACGTATGGCAAATCTGTATGCTGACGAGCAGTTTCCATTACCAGTTGTAGAATTATTACGTTCTTTTGGTCACGATGTTTTGACCGTGCAGGAAGCTGGAAATGCTGGACTTCCTGATTCTGATGTGTTGAAATTCGCAACAAAAAATCAGAGAGTCGTACTAACGCAAAACCGACGTGATTTTTTCAAGCTAGATAAGCAAAATTCGGCTCATGAAGGTATTATCGCCTGTACCGATGATAAAAACTTATATAGATTGGCTACACGTATAAATGACGCAATTTGTACAGTAGATGATTTTAAAGGCAAGGTGATTCGAGTTAATCGTCCGGCACAATGAACACTCTTATCCCAACGCGCTTCTAGTTTTCGAGAACCTTATTGTTGTTGAGTTTCTTGTAAGGATTCAATTTCGGGGATCGAATGAGATAAATGACTTGGTAAATATTTTCGTAACGCTTCTAAAATCTTATCTGCAACAATAGGTTTACTCAGAAAATCGGTTGACCCGACAACTTTCGCGCGCATTCGGTCAAGTAAACCATCGCTACCAGTTAATATAATTATAGGTGTTTCGGCAAAGCCTGAAATTCGGCGCAACTGCGAGCAAATCTCATACCCATTTACAACGGGCATAATTAAGTCTAATAAAATTAAATCTGGTTTATGCTCAATAACTTTGGGTAAAGCTTGAACTGCGTCTTGGATTTTGATAAATCTCATTCCGTTCGAGACAATAATTTGCTCTAATATCTGACAAACCTGTAAACTATCGTCGATACAAGCAATTAATGCAGTAGTTGAATTTTTATGCTGTGAATTATGTAAAGGTATTTTATCAAGATTTGCACTACCTGGAAAAGGTAAATCTGGTACTGTGACAAGTTGAATCAAACCTTTTGAGATATGTGGCAGTAGAGAAACGGTTATTTTAATAAAATCTTGTTTTAGCAGTACTGATAAATCACGCAGTGTGTGTTTACCATTTACAAAAGTTATCAAGTTATTATATACTGCTGGGCTGACAATTTTCTTTAATTCCTCTGGCTTTTGAATTTGCGGCGCCAAATCAGGAAAGCAATTTCTTAAACCAGCGCTAGTCCAAGTTTTCAACTGACTCTCCGCGCGCTCGATAAATATATCTGTACTTGTAAAAGTCACAGCTAAATCTAAAATAACTTGCGAATCTCGGATACAAATTAAATCGTTGCTTGACTTATATTGAATTAAATCAAATAATATTTCCTGAATAACATTTTCGGCAATAATTTCAACCTGCTTTGACTCGATTTTATTTCTTTTATTTAGTGCAATAATTGATTGATAATCCCAGTGTTCTAAGGCTAAATCAACCGCACGGATTTTTATTTTACTTATTTCAATATTTGAACAATAAGAAGTTATTTGCCGATACCAACGTCGGCATGGATGACTTCCTCCATTTGCCCAAATGATTCTGCCAAACCTGTAATAAAAATTCCAGGTGTGTAGTAATGGTGATTTAATTATTAATTTGCCGCTATAGCGTAACTGCGTACAAGTTTGCAGTTCTTCAAGCAAATGCTTGCTGAGTGTTTGCATACCCACCATTTGATATTCACAGTAATAATACTGAGTTTTATTAATAGCTCAAGCAATTAATTTTGCTCGAAATAATCAAAATAAGTATTAATTTATTTTTTTGAATTTTAGCCTACATAAAGTTAAGCAACAAGCTGTAGAAATTACTGAAAATGTATGGTGGGCATTGCCCACCCTACACTTTACGGCACAATTAACACTGGACATGGGGAAAGGTTTATCACCCGGTTGGTGACGCTATCGGTTAACCCTTCTTCGGTTAACCCCATTCCTCGACATCCCATGATAATAAGATTCGCACCAACCTCATCAGCAACGTCGCAAATGGTAAACGCGGGTTTACCTTCACGTTCGATAATTTCGGTTGGAATACTTTGCTGCTCAAATACCGCTTTCGCGTTTTCGAGTAATTTCGCTACTGCTTCGGGTGACTGCATTGGGTCTTTTGACTCCACGTCGGTAGCTGGTTCCACCACCGACAACAGCACCAAACGGCTTTTGTACGTTTGAACTATATTGACAACTACATCTGCCGCTTCGCGCGCTTCGCGACTCTGATCGATAGGAAATAATACTGTTTTGAACATAGCCTTAACGGACGGCCCCCATGACTCGGTACAATCTTGATGGTTGTATTTATTCAAAACATAGCATTCAGGTAATCAGGAGGTTGTGCCGTGTCGAAGAAATCTTTAGCAAATTTATCTGCATCTGACTTGTCTGGTAAACGAGCATTTGTACGGGTAGATTTCAATGTGCCCCTGGATGATGCGGGCAATATCACGGACGATACACGTATCCGTGCGGCACTACCTACGATTCAAGATTTGTCTGGTAAGGGTGCTAAGGTAATCCTTGCTAGTCACTTCGGTCGTCCAAAGGGTGTTGATGACAAGTTGCGTCTAACTCCAGTTGCCAAGCGCTTATCTGAGTTACTAGGGCAAGAAGTCGTTAAATGCGATGATTGTATTGGTGATGAAGTCGGCGCCAAAGTTGGTTCACTGCAAAACGGGCAAGTACTGTTACTTGAAAACGTTCGCTTCTACAAAGAAGAAGAAAAGAATGATTCCGAATTTGCCCAAAAATTGGCAGCAAACGCTGATTTATACGTAAACGACGCATTTGGTACAGCGCACCGCGCCCATGCTTCGACTGAAGGTGTAACCAAGTATCTTAGCCCCTCGGTTGCTGGATACTTGATTGAAAAGGAATTGCAATACTTAGAAAATGCAATTGCAAATCCTCAGCGTCCCTTGGCTGCTATTATAGGTGGTTCTAAAGTATCGAGCAAAATAGGCGTTATCGAAACTTTGTTAGAAAAATGTGACAAGCTCATCATCGGTGGTGGGATGATTTTCACATTCTACAAAGCTCGTGGTATGAGCGTAGGTAGTTCACTGGTTGAAGACGACAAAATTGAACTCGCGCGTTCTCTCGAAGCTAAAGCCAAAGAAAAAGGTGTAACTTTCCTGCTACCTACCGACGTAGTTGTTGCAGACAAATTCGATAAAGATGCAAACTCCCAAACCGTCAGCGTCGATAATATTCCCGATGGCTGGATGGGTTTGGATATTGGTCCCGACTCCGTAAAAGTCTTCCAAGAAGCACTTGCTGACTGTAAGACTGTAATTTGGAACGGTCCAATGGGTGTATTTGAATTCGATAAATTCGCTGTTGGTACTGAAGCTATTGCCCATACCCTCGCTGATATCAGCAAAAATGGCGCCATCACTATTATTGGTGGTGGTGACTCAGTTGCTGCTGTCGAGAAAGTTGGTTTAGCTGACCAAATGAGCCATATCTCTACTGGTGGAGGCGCCAGCTTAGAATTACTCGAAGGTAAAGTACTACCCGGTATCGCAGCGCTCAATGAAGCATAAGTAGGGTGCGTGACGCTATCAACAATTCTTAAACAAAGCGAGTATCTGGTAGCGTCACGCACCACCAGATGCTTGATCTTGCACTCGCGAGTATCTGGTAGCGTCACGCACCACCAGAAAGTGCGAATACCATACGGTTGATGGTGGGAGAAAGCACTTGATCTTGCACTCGCGAGTATCTGGTGGCATCACGCACCACCAGAAAGTGCGAATACCATACGGTTGATGGTGGTTGAAAGCACTTGATCTTGCACTCGCGAGTATCTGGTAGCGTCACGCACCACCAGAAAGTGCGAATACCATACGGTTGATGGTGGGAGAAAGCACTTGATCTTGCACTCGCGAGTATCTGGTAGCGTCACGCACCACCAGAAAGTGCGAATACCATACGGTTGATGGTGGGAGAAAGCACTTGATCTTGCACTCGCGAGTATCTGGTGGCATCACGCACCACCAGAAAGTGCGAATACCATACGGTTAATGGTGGGAGAAAGTGCAAGTACCATACGGTTGATGGTGGGTGAAAGCACTTGATCTTGCGTTCCAAGTGCTTGATTATTATAGCTTTCACCCACCCTACACACATACTCATAACTCTTATGCAACCAAAATGGCTGGAATGGACGCAAAAATTACAGGCAATTGCCCAAAGTGGTTTGACTTTTTCAGAAAACCCTTTTGACATCGAAAGATTTAAACAAATTCGGGAAATTGCAGCAGAAATAGCAGCGAGTTACACGCAGGTAGAACACCAGTATGTATTGGATTTATTTGCACGTGAAGTCGGGTATGCCACACCAAAAATTGACGTGCGTGGTGCGGTTTTTTACAACAATAAAATTTTGTTAGTCAAAGAAAAATTTGATGGACTTTGGACACTTCCTGGTGGTTACGCGGATATTGGAGAATCTCCCAGTGAGTCTATAGTTAAAGAGATTTTTGAAGAGTCAGGTTATCAAACTCGCACGGTGAAAATAGTGGCAGTGTACGACCGCGATAGACAAGGACACACCCCTTTTCCGTATTATATGTATAAATTATTTTTTCACTGCGAACTGGTAGGTGGAAGTGCTGCAACAAGTATTGAAACTGATGATGTTGGATTTTTTGCAGAAGATGCAATTCCTGAATTATCTTTAGGAAGAATTTTACCGCATCAAATTACACGAATGTTTGAGCATTATCGTAATTCTAATTTACCTACAGATTTTGATTAATACTTAAACTATTACTCTGCCAGAGAAACACCCAAGTAGAAGTAATGACGCAACTCAAGTAGAAAAGAAGCCCTTGTGTGGCAAAGAGAGGCCATCTTTTTAACGCGCCTAAGAAAATTTTCCAACCGTTTATGCTTTTCAAATTTTTTACTAACATTTGCAAGCAAAATTGACGCGAGAAATTTGCTTTTATCAATTTTACATATACTTCAGGAATATACATAAATTGCATTTTGAAAAACCATTGCGGGTCTTTATCTGCAAAACCGTTACCCATTGTACATTCGGTATATATATCTTTAGTAACAATGAAACTTCCACGTGCAGCGCAGTAAGCTGTCCAGTAAGCCTGTGATGCTAAGTTTTTATCGGCATTTTGCCAGCTTTGCAATGCTTGTTGTAGCAATTTTGTATGATATATTGCTGCGGAGATAAACAAGACCCCACCCATGTTTTTCTCAAGATAATACTGAAATTCTAACTCGCTATTAATACTAGGTTTATCACTATTACTATCAAACCAGTGGTCAACAATAATTTGATTAGTAGAGTGTTCACGACCATTACTATTGAGAAGCATCAATGTTAAACTTGGATGCTGTCTTAACTTGCCTATAATATAAGATAACGTTCCTTGTTGAATCGGGTCATCATCACCAAGTGTCCATAAGTACTTTCCTGTTGCTGCCTGCATACAAGCAACAATATTTGGCATTCCCCCTATATTGTTCTTATTGCGATTGTAATTAAATCTGACAGCTAGACCGAGTGTTAGTTGCCATTTTGTAATTACTTGTTGGGTATTATCAGTAGAGCAATTATCAAAAATTGTAATTTCGCAATTAGATTCATATCCTTTTATTTCACTAGCTAACCAAGTTAGCTGTTTGTCTAGCATTTCAGCACGGTTGTATGTCGGAATTGCTATTGTAAGCAGTTTTTGCATGTTTAATTTAACCTTTTAAAGCTAAAGCAATTTAAAGGCACAACAAAATATTGCACCTTAAAATGCATGAATTTGTGTTGGGTAAATATCCTAAATTGGCGTTATGTTTTTATTACATATGCGTAAAAATTAAATCTTTATTGAATATTAAACTAATATTCAATTATAAATTTATAGACGTGAATTAATATTATCACTAGCTTTATATATTTTATATAAAGTTTTAGCTAATATTATTTATCTACCTACAAATATTGTTGATATTACAACTGACAATATAATTCATAAATTTATATTTTTAGTTATATTTTATGTAAAGAAATAATTGATTTGTAAAGGAGATATTAAGCTCGATTTTATCTATTTGTTCGCAACGTCAAAACTTTGCCTGAAACTTTCATGGAAAGGTTGTTTGGCTTTGACTTATTCTCTCGCTCCAGTTGGATACGCTACACCTAAAGTCATTATACACGGTAAAGTGTTAAAGAGTAGTAAAATTTTATTGGTAGGAAAGTTTTTGAAAAATCAGGATGCCAAAATCGCACGGTTAAAGTTTTTGGGGTATATAAGCGAATACAATATAAAATAAAGATTAATTTTTTCTGATATACCTGTGTTAGTACTACTTACGTACTAAGACTGAAGGGCAATATATCGGTTATCCACACAAACTAAGTTTGAATTGATACATTGATATTATGAAGTAGGGGTAAGTTACAATATTAGCTAAATACATGTGTTCTATATAAAATTTTGATTTAGTATTATTATGTTGTCAAAACCACAGGAACACTATTTGTAGAAGTTAAACTAGATTAGAAATATAGTTATTTTATTTTGACACCAAAGCTAGCGCGGCTTATTAGCAGCAAAACAAAGGTTCTTTTTATGGAAAAATTAGAGAAAAACGTATTAGGCAAGAGGCAACCAGTAAAACAAGCGTTAACAGGCGCGCTCGCAGCAGGTATGTTGATGCTGCCTTCTGTGGTAGGTGTGGCGCCTGTAATGGCACAACAAACGCAGCAGCAGAGGTCAGATAATCAACTGAGCTATAGCGAACTGATTAAAAAAGCTCAAAATGGCGAAGTCAAGAAGGTAGAACTTGACGAAACCGACCAAACGGCGAGAGTTTATTTAAAACAAAAACCAGAAACACCACTACGAGTGCAGCTTTTGAATCAAAACGGGGAATTAATCGCCAAACTCAGACAAAATAAAGTTGAGTTTGGAGAAGCTTCTTCCGCAAACAGCCGTGCTGCTGTTGGGTTATTAATAAATCTAATGTGGATTTTGCCCTTGGTAGCGTTAATGCTGCTGTTTTTACGTCGTTCCTCGAATGCTTCTTCGCAAGCGATGAACTTCGGCAAAACCCGCGCGCGTTTCCAAATGGAAGCAAAAACTGGTATTAAGTTTGATGATGTAGCTGGTATTGAAGAAGCTAAAGAAGAACTGCAAGAGGTTGTTACTTTCCTCAAACAGCCTGAGAAATTTACTGCTGTCGGCGCCCGTATTCCCAAAGGTGTATTATTAGTTGGTCCTCCGGGAACTGGTAAAACATTACTTGCTAAAGCTATCGCTGGAGAAGCTGCTGTACCTTTCTTTAGTATTTCTGGCTCAGAATTTGTTGAGATGTTCGTGGGTGTTGGCGCCTCTCGTGTTCGCGACTTATTTAAAAAAGCTAAAGATAATGCTCCTTGTTTAATATTTATAGATGAAATTGATGCCGTCGGTCGGCAGCGTGGTGCGGGTATTGGTGGCGGAAACGACGAACGCGAACAAACCCTCAACCAGTTGCTTACCGAGATGGATGGTTTTGAGGGTAACAACGGTATCATTATTATTGCTGCTACCAACCGTCCTGATGTCCTTGATGCAGCGTTATTACGTCCCGGACGCTTCGACCGTCAGGTAATCGTTGATGCACCCGACCGTAAAGGACGTTTAGAAGTTCTCAAGGTACACGCGCGTAACAAGAAAGTAGACCCAGCAGTTTCTTTAGAAGTTATTGCACGTCGTACACCAGGTTTTACTGGCGCCGACTTAGCAAATTTACTTAATGAAGCTGCTATTTTAACAGCGCGGCGGCGTAAAGAAGCGATAACACCATTAGAAATAGACGATGCTATCGACCGTTTAACAATAGGGTTAACTCTCAACCCATTAATGGATAGCAAGAAAAAACGTTTAATTGCTTATCACGAAGTTGGACACGCACTGCTCGCAACATTGTTACCACATTCTGACCCCCTAAATAAAGTCACAATTATTCCCCGTTCGGGTGGTGTCGGTGGTTTCTCGCAGCAAATTTTGAACGAAGAAGTTATCGATAGCGGACTTTACACGCGCGCATGGATGAAAGATAACATCACCATGACCTTGGGTGGAAAAGCTTCCGAAGTCGAAGTATTTGGCGAACCCGAAGTTACCGGAGGCGCCAGTGGGGATTTGAAGATGGTGACAAATATTGCCCGCAAAATGGTAACGATGTACGGAATGACAGATTTAGGTTTAGTAGCGTTAGAAAACCAAAATTATGACGTATTCCTAGGTCGTGACTGGGTAACACGTAACGAATACTCTGAAGAAGTAGCAATTAAGATTGACCGTAAAGTCAGAGAAATAGCTACCGAATGTTACCAAGAAGCGCGGCGAATTATCCGTGAAAACCGCGCGTTAGTTGACCGTTTAGTTGATTTGTTAATCGAACAGGAAACAATTGAAGGCGAACAATTCCGTCAAATTGTCGCCGAATATACACAGCTTCCTGAAAAAGAGTTAGCAAAAGTAAGTCAGTAATGAGTGCTGAGTGCTGAGTGCTGAGTGCTGAGTAAGAAGTAATGAGTGCTGAGTTTTTAACCTTAACTCCTAACTCCTAACTCCTAACTCCTAACTTCTAACTCTACTCAGCACTCAGCACTTTCAACTCAGCACTTTTTAGTATCCAGAATCTCGAATAAATTTAGATTCTTGAATTTTGATTTGTGTTTGCTGCTGGTTAATAAAAGATGAACCTTGTCGTGCTTGTCTTAGATTTGCTGGCTGTTGCGCGAACATAGACCGTAGTACAAATGCGGGGTCAACATGATTACCGTTGAACTTTAATCCCCAATGTAAATGGGGGCCTGTAGTGCGTCCACTCATCCCTACACGACCAATTCGTGTTCCTGCGGAAATTTGCATACCTTGCGCTATTTGAATACCACCCGCGCGGTCAACCATGTAACGTACACCGTTTGCAGTTTCAAGATTTCCTTCCATGTGGCAGTAAGTGTGTTGCCATTGTCCTGATTGAATAACTATATGGGTACCACAGGCGCCACGGTCTTCCACCTTTGTAACAACACCTGTCCACCAATTACGAATATAACTACCTCGCGGCGCTGCAATGTCCAAACCGCTGTGAAACTCCCAACCACCTCCACCTGTTGCCGAAGGACGGTAGCCAAAAGGGGACGTATAAGCTTGAAAATTCTCTACTGGAAATGAAGCTCCTTGCCAACTAGAAGCTAATTGTCTAGCTAGTACAACTTCTTGGTTAGGAAATAGAATCATTGAAACTGCCAAACTCAATCCTAATAAAAATAAGATGGCTCCAGTTTTTAATGTTTTTTGTAGCCGTCTACTCATTAATCGCTTCCTCAAAACATAGGCTCTAATTTTATTTTTATCAGTATTAACACTGGTTACATTCTTAAACATGTATAATTTAGAAGAGTGTTTTAATGTATTAAGATTCTTGTCCAATATAGCTTAACAGCTAAAAAAATCAACAAGCAAAGTATTAAAAATGCCAATAGCAACAACTTTAGACGTATTAAAAATTTCAATGTTGTCAATCCGGCAAAAAATGTTAAGTTAATTCTTAAACTTCTAATAAACGCTCGTTATCCTTGCCGCCTTTTCTCAAACCATGCTCGAAATATTACCTTTTAGCTTTGAGATCAATACAGTTGCCATTGCAGGCGCCAGTCTGTGGTCACTAGCACTATATCTAGCTTTCTCCAAACTCAGGGACAAAGTTACAGATTTACTCGACCGCTGGTTTAACTTCGCCGAGGGTTTCCTTTATACCAGTAAAGAAGAATTTGAGAAAACCCGTAAAGCCAGAGAATCGCAAAATGCATTTTACGCTTCAATATTTAGCATCGTGCCATTCCTCATATTTGGCGCCATCGCAAACTGGCTTCTCGACCTAGGCTTAGGAGGAAGTTGGGGCATAAGTACTGGAATACTAGCATGTATGGGATGCGGAGTATACGAATTAGGCAGAAGAGACGGACAATCAGAAGAGTAGGGTGCTGTGACGCCATAAACAATCCCTAAAAGAAACAAATAACCTCGTAGCGTCACGCACCTTACAAATCAGCATTTAAAACCCCCTCCACTATTTTTGCTAATTTATCAGTAGCACCCGCTTGCCCGCGTGCGTTCCGCAGTTTACTCCTAACCTCTTCTAATTTCTCAGGTTTATCCAAATAATCCAAAACCATATTAGCCACCTCTTGTGGCTGAAGTTTCCCGACTAACTCCGGGACAATTTCTTGCTGTGCCCAAATATTGGGCCATGCCAGTAAACCCTTCTTCCGCAAAAACCACCAATTAATCAACTTGGCAAAACTGGAGCCAACACCTGGCAAATTAGCGAGTATACCAAGCAAACCATCCCAAGAACGCATCGCATCAAGTTGCTGAGTAGGTAATAAAACAATCATTGGGACTGCAAGCGAACCTAGTTCTGCAGTATTAGCGCCCACTGTAGTTAGACAAATACTACACTGCGATAGCAAATCATAAGCAGGGTTTTGCTTGTATAATTCAACACATAAGCCTTTCGATGTTTTTAAAATCGGCAGTTGATTAGATTCAGATATTAAAGAGGCGCCTTTAAAGTCAAAATATTCAGCAACAGGATTTTGTTTCGGGTCAGCAAAGCTAGCCAAAGTTTCTAAATCTAAAGTAGGCGCCACAGGAAGTACAAATTTTGTCTCTGGCTTTTGTGCATGAACATATTCAGCAATTGCCAGTATTAAAGGAACACCCTGCGCCAACTTCGCAGCTTTAGAACCTGGAAGAAGCCCAATAATTAAAGAATCAGCATCTTGATTTTGATTATCATTAATTATTGCCCCAGCTTCCGCCATTAAATCGCCAACTACAGTAAATTTGTTTGCATACTTTGACGATTTTGGCATAACTTCAGGTTTCATCACCCCAAATCTATCGATTAAATTATGCCAGCGCGCGTCCCACTCAGCATAAACAACCGTTTTATAACCCAACCTCTTACCAATTACAACAGGGAAAAATTGATCCCCACCCAAAAAGACCACAACACCCTTACTTCTCCAATCCCAATTTTCGGCAGTTTTACCCCGCAACAAAAAAGGAAAGAAGTGTTCGGCACCTTGTACACGGTCAACTTCAGGATACGAGCGTGCGATATCAACTTCCTTACCGCTAGCATTAGGACAAGGTGACAGCACAACCGATATACGCACATGTTCGCGGTCATCACCCAGAAGGCGCCGTAATGCTTTCACCACAGGACGCACCCAAGTTGTCACCTCACCTGGGCCATTCGAGAGAATCAAAATATCTACTGGAGTCATGAATAAATAATTGAGACTTACAAGCTAAAAATCAAGAGCCAAATATTACATAATTTGTTTCTACAACATTGAAGTTATACGCTATGCAGTAAATGTTAATCTACTTTGTAAGATTAACAACAAAGCTATGTCACAGTACGAACGTTTGATTTTGATGGCAGAAGATGAGCTAACGCAATACAGTACCGACGCGCGTAAAATTGAGAAGCTTAGGCAAAAAATAGGTCTTTCCGTTTCTGCTAGGGAGCAAAAGGAAGTTAAAGAAGCCCTTATTGCTGAAATGCCTACCGACCCTATTAGTCAAATTGTACTAAATCAGCGTCAAACAGTTGCTTTACCTTTTTGGGGTATTGCTGGGTTAGGTTTATTGCTGGGTATTTCTTTTATGCAACCGCTAGATTTTATTGCGACTGTTGTAGGTGGCGCCGCAGCAATTAGTTTACAAAAATGGGGATGGAAGCTGGAAGCGAAACGTCTAGTTCTACAAACATTGGAAGATATTGAACAGCGCGCGCGGAAAGTTTGACTTAATACAAGGATATAAAATCAACCTACTGGCAGCAAGCTATTATACCTTACACACGACTTGAGCAAGTTGATAAAATCAAAGGTGTAATAGCATTTTATGAAATTATTGTAAAGTTATTAAAATAAGGTTATAATTTGACTATTAAAAATGCATGTTATAAGCTATAAACGCTTAAGAGAATATAGTGAAAAGCACGCTGATTGCCGTGATGCTCTTGATGACTGGTATAAGACTGCAAACCAAGCAGATTGGTCTAATCTTATTGATGTACAATCTATATTTCCTAAAGCCGAGGCAGTGATAAATTTTACTGTGTTTAATATTAAAGGTAATAAATATAGATTAGTTGTGGATATAAATTACGAAAAGCAATTGATTTACATAAAGTATATTCTTACTGACGCTGAATATGATAAGGAGGATTGGAAAAATGACCCTTACTTTTAATTCAGATAAATATAAAGAACTTTTAGCGAAGTATCAGCCAAGGCTAATTAGAAATGAAGAAGAAAATGAGAAAGCTTTAGCGATAGTTGAAGAGCTTATGCATCGACATGACTTGACTCCTGAAGAAGATGAACTTTTTGATCTGCTAATTACTTTAATTGAAAAGTTTGAGCAAGAATATTATGCTCCAGGTCAATCATCTACACCTCATTATATGTTACTTTTTTTAATGGAACAAAAAGATATCAAGCAGTCAGATTTAGTCGGAGTAATTGGTTCTCTTGAAATTGTTTCCGAAGTTGTCAATGGTAAACGCGAAATTAGCAAAGCTGAAGCTAAAGCATTAGAATATTTTTTCAAAAGTGACTATTACAGTATATCATCTTGATTTAATTCTTTCCTTGTATAGTAAACAACTTTTAGAGAAGTTTTACCTGAGACCTTGTATCTGTTGTTTACTGAGTAATATCTTTGATACTGGGTTACGGCGCCTAAACCTTGCCTAGAAATATCACAAGGCAAGAACTAAACGAAGACCATCTTCAACAAGCAGCATTGCACGGTCGCTTAATTGACTAACCTTTTCTTCCAGAAATGTTTTGTCCACAGTAATAACTTGCGAAACATTAACGACAGAATCTTGTGGTAAATCTGTCTCTTCAGTTGTTAATAATATATTACCAGGAGCATCACCTAAACGTAGATTAGTTGTTAGTATTGCAACAATAACAGTCCGGATTCTGCTTTGGTTAAAATCATTCGACTGTATTATCAGAACTGGTCTACGATATCCTGGTTCAGAGGCAATAGGTTTCGGAAGGTTTGCCCACCAAATTTCACCTCGCAACATTACCAATTTTCCTCAGACAATGTATAAGCTTGCATTTGAACGAAGTAAGGGTCAATACTGCTGTCTTCTTCTGCATATACTTCGTTCAATTGGTTTGTGATTTGGTCGTATTTATGATTTTGTAGATACTGCTGAAGCGCTACAGCATATAGTTCGCTGCGAGATAATCCCATCCGTTTTGCAAATTGTTCAGCAGCTTCAAAAAGCGGGTCGGGGATTGATATGGCTGTTTTCATATTGTTGGTATAACTTAAGTTATACCCAATATGATACATGACAATTTTGATTTGTGCAACCTAATTATTTGCTTTTCTAAGTAAATGAATAATCAAAATTAATAAGTTATTGTGCAAATTCAAGTCACATCAGCTTGTCTAATTTATTAATTTAAAAACAAGCTATAATCAACATGAAGCATTTTCCCTAAAGCCACTGCCTGTTCTATACTTATTTCTGATTCACCGTTTATTACTTTATCAACTGTCTCAGATGAACCAAAAACTTCCACTAAATTCGATGCTGTTATATTTTGTGCTTCCATGAGATGAAGCATTACAGAACGTGGCGTAGAACCATTAAGTGGATAGTGTTTTTCTTCAAAATCTTCGATTAGTTTGACTAATAAATCTAAAATTTCATCTTCTTCAATTGTGAGGTTTTCGCGTGACATAAGTTCCTCAACAATTTCTAAAAAGTGTTCATTCTCTTCTTCTGTTTGAATAATTCGGGGTTGATATTTTATAAGTAGTTGACTATAAATATCTAAGTTAATAGTAGGGGTTGTTTTTCCAGTTGTCTTTGTCATATTCTGCGTGTGTTATACAGATTGGCTTTAAACAAAGTGTTGACGCGCGTTTCGTCTAAACCAATTTTGTCTCTATAACAATACTAGTAGATTTCCCCCTAACTTCTCCCTCTGTGCGCTCTGTGTCTCTGTGGTAAAGATAATTACCTCAATCCACATCTGAGGACAGATGTTCCACAAGAGATAGAAGCACTTAACAATTTTTAATAACTAAATAGTTAAATACAAATGTAAATAAAATTTAATATTTGTGTGAGTGTTTACTTTTTGGTAATCTGAATTTTTGTAACAAAAAGTCTCAGTTTTTATATCGTTTTGTGTCAAACAGACGAAAAAATAGGCTTTTGAGGCGCCTTTTCTGATAAAAATTTCAATAGTGCCTCAAATTGCCGAACCTTGAAGAGCCTTGGCTTTGTTTATGCAAACCATAGGTAAATTCAAAAAGAGAACACGCATATCTTAGGAGCTTCATTAGCATGTTCACACACGTCAAGTCCACCATTCGTCATATTGCACCCGATGACTTACGGGGACGGCATTTACTCAAGGTGGTCTATGTCGTGCTAGAGTCTCAGTATCAAAGTGCTTTATCACAGGCTGTTCGGGAAATCAATGCAAACAACCCGAATTTAGCTATTGAGATAAGTGGATACTTGATTGAAGAACTTCGCGACGCTGAAAATTACGCGGACTTTAAGCGGGAGTTGGAAACCGCAAATATTTTTATTGCTTCATTAATTTTCATTGAAGATTTGGCGCAGAAAGTCGTTGAAGCTGTGCAACCTATTCGGGAACGCTTGGATGTAGCGGTTGTTTTCCCCTCTATGCCAGAAGTTATGCGTCTTAATAAGATGGGTAGCTTTTCGTTGGCACAGTTGGGACAATCTAAAAGCGCTATTGCCCAATTTATGAAAAAGCGCAAGGAAAAATCCGGCGCCGGTTTCCAAGATGGGATGCTCAAGCTATTACGGACACTGCCAAATGTGCTGAAGTACCTACCTATGGAGAAAGCACAAGACGCGCGCAACTTTATGCTCAGTTTTCAGTACTGGTTGGGTGGTTCACCTGAGAACCTGGAAAACTTCCTACTGATGCTGGTCGATAAATATGTATTTAAAAAAGAAGATGTAGAGACGCGAAATTTCGCGTCTCTACAATACGAACAACCAGTTGTATATCCTGATATGGGAGTTTGGCACCCTCTGGCGCCTAACATGTATGAGGATGTACGTGAGTATCTCAACTGGTATAACAGTCGCAAAGATATTTCCAAAGATTTAAAAGACCCACTGGCGCCATGCGTAGGTTTAGTATTACAGCGTACCCACCTTGTTACAGGTGATGATGCTCACTATGTCGCAATGGTACAGGAGTTAGAAGCACTAGGCGCCAGGGTTATACCTGTATTTGCTGGTGGTTTAGACTTTTCTAAGCCAGTCGATGCTTACTTTTATGAACCTACATCTAAGCAAGTACACGTAGACGCAATAATTTCTTTAACAGGGTTTGCGCTTGTTGGTGGACCTGCTAGACAAGACCATCCAAAAGCAATTGACTCGCTCAAGCGTCTCAATCGTCCGTATATGGTCGCGTTACCTTTGGTATTCCAAACTACCGAAGAGTGGTTGGATAGTGATTTAGGATTGCACCCCATCCAAGTAGCTCTGCAAATTGCGATCCCTGAACTTGATGGCGCCATTGAACCGATTATTATGTCGGGACGTGATGGTACAACGGGTAAAGCGATAGCATTGCAAGACCGTATCGAAGCAATTGCTGGAAGGGCAATGAAATGGGCTAGTCTTCGTCGCAAGCCGAAGTTAACGAAGAAAGTTGCCATTACTGTATTTAGTTTCCCACCAGATAAAGGTAACGTTGGTACTGCTGCTTACCTCGATGTGTTTGGCTCTATATATGAGGTAATGAAAGGGCTTCGTGATAACGGTTACGATGTGCAAGACTTACCTGAAGACCCGAAAGCTTTGCTAGAAGCAGTTATTCACGACGTACAAGCACAATATAGCAGTCCAGAACTAAACGTTGCGTATCGGATGTCTGTTCCTGAATATGAGGAATTAACACCTTACTCACAACGTTTGGAAGAGAACTGGGGACCACCACCAGGACATCTCAACAGCGACGGGCAAAATTTACTTGTTTACGGTAAGCACTTTGGTAATGTGTTTATTGGTGTGCAGCCTACATTTGGTTACGAAGGTGATCCAATGCGGTTGTTATTCTCGCGTTCCGCAAGTCCACACCACGGTTTTGCTGCATATTACACCTATTTAGAAAAGGTTTGGGGCGCCGATGCAGTACTTCACTTTGGGACTCACGGTTCGTTAGAATTCATGCCTGGTAAGCAAATGGGTATGTCAGGCGAATGTTACCCAGATAATTTAATTGGCAACATTCCGAACCTGTATTATTACGCGGCAAATAACCCTAGCGAAGCCACAATTGCGAAACGTCGCGGTTACGCTGAAACAATTTCTTACCTCACTCCACCTGCTGAAAATGCTGGTTTGTACAAAGGTTTAAAAGAACTCAGTGAATTAATAGCTTCTTACCAAACCTTAAAAGACGGTGGTCGCGGTGTTGCCATTGTTAACACCATCATGGATAAATGCCGGATGGTTAACTTGGATAAAGATATCGATTTACCAGAAACCGATGCTAAAGATATGTCCCAGGAAGAACGGGATAATATAGTTGGTATCGTTTACCGCAAGTTGATGGAAATCGAATCAAGGTTATTACCTTGTGGTTTGCATGTAATTGGTAAACCACCAAGTGCAGAAGAAGCAATAGCAACACTTGTAAATATTGCCAGCTTAGACCGTGGTGAAGAAGAACTTTTAGGTTTACCCCGCATCATTGCTAACAGCTTATATCGCGACTTGGAAGAAATTTACCGAAACAGCGATAAAGGTGTTCTCAAAGATGTTGAACTACTGCAAAATATCACCCTGGCAATACGCGCGGCAGTTTCTGCACTTGTAAAAGCCCAAACCGACGCCGAAGGAAGAGTATCATTAATTTCCAAACTCAACTTCTTCAACATGGGCAAAAAGGAACCGTGGGTAGAAGCACTGCACAACTGCGGTTACACCAACGTTGATACCGATGCCGTTAAGAAGTTATTTGAATACTTAGAATTCTGTCTCGAACAAGTTTGTGCAGATAAAGAACTTGCAGGATTATTACGCGGTTTAGAAGGTGAGTATATTCTACCTGGTCCAGGTGGCGACCCCATCCGTAACCCGGATGTATTACCCACAGGTAAAAATATCCACGCTCTCGACCCGCAGTCAATCCCGACCCAAGCCGCAGTACAATCAGCCAAAGTTGTTGTTGATAGACTGCTCGCGCGCAACATGGCAGAAAACGATGGCAACTATCCTGAAACCATCGCTTGCGTACTCTGGGGAACAGATAACATCAAAACCTACGGGGAATCACTAGCACAAATCATGTGGATGGTTGGTGTACGTCCCGTTCCAGATGCACTCGGCCGCGTTAATAAGTTGGAATTAATACCTTTAACTGAATTAGGGCGCCCGCGTATTGACGTAGTAATCAACTGCTCAGGTGTATTCCGCGACTTGTTTATTAACCAAATGAACCTGCTTGACCAAGCTGTAAAAATGGCAGCAGAAGCAGACGAACCTTTGGAAATGAACTTCATTCGCAAACACGCAATGGCACAAGCAGAGGAAATGGGCATTAATCTGCGTCAAGCAGCTACGCGCGTATTCTCCAACGCTTCCGGTTCCTACTCATCAAATATTAACTTGGCAGTAGAAAATAGTTCTTGGGATAGCGAAGCTGAGTTACAAGAAATGTACCTCAACCGCAAATCGTTTGCCTTCAGTGCAGACAACCCAGGTATGATGGAAAACTCCAGAAAGATATTTGAGCAAAGCCTCAAAACTGCTTCGGTAACATTCCAAAACCTCGACTCTTCGGAAATTTCCCTTACCGACGTATCCCACTATTACGACTCTGACCCAACCAAAGTTGTCGCTTCTTTGCGCGCGGATGGTAAAAAGCCAGCATCATACATGGCAGACACAACCACCGCAAACGCCCAAGTTCGCAGCTTATCAGAAACCGTAAGATTAGACAGCCGTACCAAATTACTTAACCCCAAATGGTACGAAGGAATGCTTGCTCACGGTTACGAAGGAGTACGCGAACTATCCAAACGGTTAGTTAACACTGTAGGATGGAGTGCAACATCGGGCGCCGTCGATAACTGGATATACGAAGATGCAAACGAAACCTTCATGAAAGACAAAGAAATGCAGGAACGTTTGCTCAACATGAACCCCAACTCCTTCCGCAAAATGGTAACCACCATGCTAGAAGCCAACGGTCGTGGATATTGGGAAACCAGCGAAGAGAACCTAGAACGTCTCCGCGAGTTGTACCAAGAAGTTGAAAACCGTATCGAGGGAATAGAATAATCCCGGTTTGTAAACCACAATGATGATGGTGGTGTAGAGACGTTACATGTAACGTCTCTACATTTTTGGGATTTTTCGTATGATCAATTCATTAATTTATGTATTTAGATATTCCGTACAATCCTGTATGGATATTAAATTTTTCCGTACAAACCTGTAGAGACGTTACATGTAACGTCTCTACATTTTATTATGCATTTGTAAAATTCGGCATACAAATATTCCGTATAACCCTGTAGAGACGTTTCATGAAACGTCTCTACATAATTGGTTATGGTATTAACAAAAATCAGAATATGACACTGTTTAAAAATAAATATCGTGTTGAATCAATTCGTTTACCTGATTATGATTACAGTTCCAATGGATTTTACTTTGTAACAATATGTACCGCACAACGTGAATGTTTTTTCGGTAATATTGTTGCAGGAGAAATGAAATTATCAGCAATTGGAGAAATCGCAAATAAATTCTGGCTAGAAATTCCCCAACATTCTAGCAATAATATATGTTTAGATACTCATGTTATTATGCCTGACCATATACATGGAATTATTATCATTGATAATCCAACCCATAGAGAGGTTACATATAATGAACCGAATCGTAGAGACGTTACATGTAACGTCTCTACATTAACGTCGGGTGACATCGGTAATAATTCAATCGATGATTATAATGAATGCGATTTTTATAGAACAATGTCAGAAATGTCACCAAAAGCAGGTTCTTTAAGCGTGATTTTACGCTCTTATAAATCTGCCGTAAAACGATGGTGTAAAATTAACAACTATTCTGGGTTTGCTTGGCAAGAAAGATTTTTTGAACATATTATTCGTGATGAAGAATCACTGTCAAATATACGCGAATATATAATGAATAACCCAATTAAATGGGAATATCATAAAAATAATCCCACAGGGGTATGGATGTAATTTTTCTATCCTGTTAATAAGATATAACAATCCAAATTGTAGAGACGTTACATGTAACGTCTCTCTATAACAGTCTGAACGCAAAGGTTTGCTGTTATTTTTAAATATTTTTAGATGATAGTTGACAAAGTTAGATATGGTCAAGCTATAACTGAAAAATATTGCGCTTAATGAATAGCATTACCAATAGATTACGTATTTTTACGGTATCAAATTTTTAATTTTTACCATTTCCTAAATATTATGGATAACAAAAACCAAAGAAACGTTACTATAGAAAATACCTGCCCTATTTGTAACACTGAGTCTTTACCTGGAGAAATAAGTAATTGCTCTACATGCAATTGGGACTTGACACCATGCTCAATAGATTATTTAGATAGGGAAAATATACACATTATTTGGGGAAAACAAATATGGACAGAAATACAATCTTTGAAAAAGCCTTTGCACAGAGACATAAACAATGAAATAAATGCTAATCCTCAATTATCATTTTTAATCAAAGAATCTGAGCCAGAAACATTAAACCTTTTGATAAATTGGGTATGTAGCGTAGATATATATGCTGCTAAAACTAGTGCCATTAAATTGAAAGAAAGGTATAAAGGGCACACAGACAGTGAAATTGCTCATATTATAATTGTTGAAAAGACTTTTCAGGCAGCATGTTTATCTGTAGTTAAAGGTATCGGAGCTACTCAGTTAATCAGTGCTTTAGCAAATGTCGATATACCAACAATAGCAATATTATCAGCAGAAATGATTTATCAGATTGCTGCTATCTATGGTCATGATTTAAATTCTCCAGAAAGACAACTCGAAGTAATAGCAGCTTTTGGTTTAACTTTTTTGGGAGAACAGGCGATTGATGTAGGTATAGACTGGTTAAAATGTGGATTGATGCCAGGAGCAATTATTAGTGCTGCGACCAAAGGTCTTATGATGTATGCACTTGGCAATACTGCTATTTTATTATATGAAGCAAAAGTAAATGAGACGCTTGAACCATTAAGTGACTCGGAAGTATTTAATGAAATTAGACAGGAGAGCCAAAGATATGTAGCTTATGCTCAAGATGAGGAAGTAGTAAATATTATTTCATCTGAGATTAAACAAGCCCCTATAAAATATCCAGAGACTCAGCTTGTAAAAAAGAAGCACAAAAATAAATATAGCAAACTGCGTAGCTTACTAGCGTCAGGAAATTGGCGAGCGGCTGATGAGGAGACGAATCAAAAGATTTTTTCTTTACTTGGGATGACTAATGCAAATTCACTAACGATTGGGATGGTTTCAAAAATACCACGTAAAGAATTAAAAGAGATTGACTATCTTTGGAAAAAATACAGCAAAGGAAGGTTTGGATTTAGTGTACAAAAAGAAATATACGATTCTTCGGAAAGTCATTATTTCACAACATACATAGATGAACCTGGTTTGTTAGGAAAAATGCTTGGTAAAACAGCTAAACCTATAGGTCATTATACATCTAAAGAAGATAAATTTTTTCAGACAATAGGCTGGAGTAAATTTGGTTTTTATAATAGCTTAAATTTTTCTCGTCATGCTCCATCAGGGCATCTTCCATCATTCATAAATAATGCTCAATCAATTGAGGTGTATCAAAATTTTTTCAATCATATTGGCACTCGCAATTCACATGCAACAACATATAATTGAAAACAATATTAAATGGTTATTTCCAACCCATTCTGTCTCCTGTCCTAAGACACCAATACTTCAAACGCCGAAGTTCGTACCTCATAAGAAACTGTAAGATTAGGACGCGCATACCAAACTACTAAACCTCAAATAGTATTAAGAAATGTTATGTTACGGTTACGAAGGAGTACGCGAACTATCTAAACGGTCAGTTAATACTATAGAATGGAGCGCAACATCAGGCGCCGTCGATAACTGGATATATGAAGACGCAAACGAAACCTTCATCAAAGACAAAGAAATGCAGGAACGTTTGCTCAACATGAACCCCAACTCCTTACGTAAAATGGTAACAACACTATTAGAAGCCAATGGTCGGGGATATTGGGAAACCAGCGAAGATGAACCTAGAACGTTTCCGCGAGTTGTACCAAGAAGTTGAAAACCGAATTCAGGGAATTGAGTAAATTATCTCTCTTGTCTTGTGGAGCGGGCATCCCCACCCGCCCTGAATGTGGAACCAGCAAATGCCCTCAATTTGGAATCAGCAGGCGCCCTGAATCTAGGACGGGCTAACAGCCCATCCCACAAGAGAATTTTGGGATTTTTGGATTTGGAAGTCCCTGAGGCTAATTTATCAAACCCATATAAAGCGGGTAACTGAGGTGAACGGCGCCACATGTTACCTGCTTTTCAGTATTAAAACTTGCGCCTTACGGTAAAGTTGAATCAAATCAAAGTATTATTTCATCAATCACACCCAGAAAAAGAGGCTGACAAAGGAGCAGCAAAGTCAGTGAAGGAATTTTTCAAGGCAGTAGGGATTGAGCCTTGATAACATATAAGTAGTTACTGCTATCAATACATTTATATTTATTAATTGAGTTATGATGACTTTTAAGGGATACACAGCTAGTATCGAAGTTAATTTAGAAGCAGAAATTCTTTTTGGTAGAGTGTTAGGCATTAAAGATGTTGTGACATTTAAAGCCAAAAATCTTCATGAAGCTTATGAAGAATTTAAAACATCAGTTGACGAATACTTAGCTTTTTGTAAAGAATTAGGGGAAGAACCAGACAAATCTTTTTCTGGGAAACTTTTTTCCCGCACAACCTTAGAAAATCATTAAAAATATTTATCGCTGCAAATGAAACAGGGAAAAACATTAACTTTTGGATAGATGAAGTTTTAAGTGATGCAGCAAACAAGGTGATAAACGCTTAATACCTACAAAATAATTGTAGTAAATAAGTCCAGTAGATAAAATTTTGATTAAAAAGTATTATGGAAGCTTTAACAGTTGATATAAAATCAGTTATTGAACTGACAGACGAGCAGTTTTTCCAGCTATGTCAGGCAAATAAAGATTTGAGGTTTGAGCGGACAGCAACCGGGGAGCTAGTTATAATGCCACCAGTAGGAGGAGAAAGCAGTAATCGAAATGGAAGGTTAAATCAACAGCTATTTAATTGGGCAGATGCAGATGGAACAGGAATTGCATTTGACTCTTCTGGTGGATTCAAACTTCCTAACGGTGCCGACCGTTCCCCAGATGCATCTTGGGTAAAATTAGAACGTTGGGATGCACTCACTCCACAACAGCAAACTAGATTTTTACCACTTTGCCCTGATTTTGTAGTAGAGTTACTTTCTCCCAGTGATAGCTTGAAAGCAACTCAAGAAAAGATGAAAGAGTATAGAGATAATGGCGTGCGTTTGGGTTGGTTAATAAATCGTAAGACAAAGCAAGTCGAAATTTACCGCATTGGGCAAGAAGTTGAAGTATTAGATAATCCTTCCATTTTATTAGGAGAAGATGTCTTGCCTGGATTTGTTTTGAATTTGGCAGCAATCTGGTAACATAACCCTGCAAGCGCCAAATTATCCAAACTTGGTAAATACCCTTGGTTGCAGCACAACATTAGGCGCGTTGATAACTGGGTATATGAAGATATTAGATATCAACGGTCGTGGATATTGGGAAACGAGCAAGGAAAATTTAGAACGTAAAGCAAATTGCACCAACAAGTTGAAAACCGAATCGAGGGAATACAATAGTAATTAGAGGACAAGCTTTACTAGCACTCTTAACAATTAATTACAAATAATTTTATGGAAGCTCTAACAATAGATATACAATCAGTTATTGAACTGACAGACGAGCAATTTTTCCAGTTATGTCAGGCAAACAGAAACTTAAGGTTTGAAAGAACAGCTAGCGGGGAGTTAGTTATAATGCCACCAGTCGGAGGAGAAAGCAGTAATCGTAATGCTTCATTAACGACCCAACTATGGATTTGGAATGAACAAAGCCAGCTAGGAATGGTATTTGATTCCTCTGGTGGTTTCCATCTACCCAACGGCGCCGACCGTTCGCCCGATGCTTCCTGGGTAAAAATAGAACGTTGGAATGCGCTAACACCTGAGCAGCAAACTAGATTTTTACCTCTTTGCCCCAATTTTGTAATAGAGTTACTTTCTCCCAGTGATAGCTTGAAAGCAACTCAAGAAAAAATGAAAGAGTATAGAGATAATGGCGCCAGTTTGGGTTGGTTGATAAATCGTAAGACAAAGCAAGTAGAAATTTACCGCATTGGGCAAGAAGTTGAAGTTGTAGATAATCCTATTAGTTTATTAGGTGAAGATGTTTTGCCTGGATTTGTTTTAAATTTACAAGCTATATGGTAGCAATTTATTTTTTTGCATAAAGATTACGATATTTTTATACGTTTCTACGGATATGACGCAAAAAAATAATGACTCTACGGTTCGGTCAGCCTTATTCATTTGAAGAAATTAATCTATAATGCTGGCCTACTGTAAAACATGCATTATAAAATATATACGTATAACTGCATTATTATTTATTGGAGCCAAGAAGACCAAGCATTTATTGCAGAAGTTCCAGAGTTAGCTGGATGTGCTGCTGATGGCGCCACTTATCAAGAAGCCTTAAATCATATCGAAATTATTATGCAAGAATGGATAGAGACTGCTCAAGAATTAGGACGTACAATTCCTGAGCCTCGGCACCGTTTAATATCAGCTTAGTAATATTTAACTTAAAGTTATACACATCTTATTTGCTGTAAATCAAAATTTTTACAGCTTCCTAAATATTATTTTTATCTTGATACTTATAAAGCATATTACTTATGTAAAACATGCAGGGAATTTTAGCATTATTATCTAACTACAGTTAATATAGTTTTTATAGGGATAAAAAGGGTAAATTCATTATCTACAAGTGGAATAAATCCATATTTTAAATAAAATTCTTTAGCTTTTTCGTTAATAGCAGCGACAGTTACCGCAAATATTCCTATTTCAGATGATAGATTAACTGCTCTATAAAAGCATTCTATTAATAACTTGTTCCCAAGTCCTGTTCCTTGCATTGATTTATCTACGGCTAGTTTTCCAATGAGCATGGCAGGAAGAGGATATCGAGGTAATCCTTTTTTGTAATTTTCAGGTATAACTTCAAATTCAATTTTGTCCATGCTGACAGAGTAGTAACCAGCAACGATTTTTTCACCTTCTTCAGGAATTGCTACAAAAGTTTTAGCAACTCCTTTTTTATCATTCTGTTTAGCATATTTTTTGAGATAGTCGTCTAGTTCATGAATACCACAATCAAAATTTTCTTTATTTACGCTGCCATCTATAGGGCAAAAAATCCATTTCACGATTTACCATTCCCCATATTCTTCTTGATGTTCTTTAATAGCTTTTCTCAATGCTTCATTCGCTTCAGGTGGATTTTCGAGCGCTGCTAGAAATATTTGACTATCACGTTCACTCAATACCATTTTTCCATAAGATTCTATATGCTGCATCGCTGCGCTTAATGCCTGGTGCATGACATAATCACTTAAGTTTAGTCCTGTTATTGCAGCAGCTTTTTCTAGCTTTTCTTTATTTATTTGGCTAATTTTTACTTCTATAATAGTTTCTTCTGGATTTGCTGATGGTGACATATGATTATTTCATCTTTAGAATGGGTGACAACTCTAATGATAGCAAGAGTTTAAACCTGTAGTCATGTATGACAGTCCGAAATTTTTATTGATAATAATTACTAATATCACTTAATACACAGTGACTTGAATAACACCTTCAGACACCTGACCTGTAGAGTCAGCAATATTTATTAACTTTTGTAACAACTCTGGCTTTGGTTGCCAGCTAAATGTAGATTCCACAATCGAATGTTTCCTTAACGAATTAATAGCTTTAATTTTAACAAGAGTTATCACACGATGTTACACACAGCATAATTAAAGGTATCAGTAAGCGGCGCCAATGCAAAACCAAAAAATTGTATCTGACCCAAAAGTCATGATGGGAAAACCAGTAGTTTCACAGAATACGCATCACGGTTGAGGTTATTCTCGAAAAACTTGAGAAAGGTAAAACTATTGAGCAAATACTTGAAGCTTACCCAAGATTGACTCGTGAGGGTATTCAGGCAGCTTTGACCTATAAACTTTAGATTTTATTACAATGGCGCCACTATCTAGCGTTTGGTTTTAAAGCTAAAACCTAAGACAGAGGAATCTGTAACGGAAAAAATATCTATTTGAGTTAGCGTAGTTTCTCTGGTATTTAAGCTTGTATCAAAATCAAAGATATTTGTTTATCACGAGACGCGCATTTTAAACTCAAAGTGATAATAAGGTATTGATACATGATTAGGAAAATTCTTACTAGCGTTGGTTTGCTTGCTTTTGGGTTGCTGACATCACTGCTTATTGGTACTGCGTTGCCTGGAGATAATTTTGTTAATGCTCAAACTAATCGTACTGCACCTGCACGTAATAACCAACTCAATGCGATAGATAGGCAGTATGTACTAGATGCTGGTCAAGCTAGTTTGGCTGGTATTAGCTTGGGTAAAATGGCATTACAGCGTTCAACCAATGCTTCTGTTAAACAGTTTGCACAGGCAGAAATTAATGAACAGGTTGATGTCAGAAATAACTTGACTCGCATTGCGCCAAAATTAGGTGTTGCTGTTCCAAGTACTCCGAATGCTAAAAATCAAGCTCTTTCGGCACGTATGTCTCAACTCAAAGGTGAGAATTTTGATAAAGCGTTTCTTCAAGAAGCAGGTATTAATGCTCACTTAGAAAATGCTGCTATTTATCAACGTGAAGCTGCATTTGGACAAAATCAAGATTTAATAGCAGTCGCGAACAAAGGTTTGCCTATTATTAGTAACCATTTTAATACTGCTAGTAGCTTGACTAATTACCGAGTTGCTGGGTTGATACAAGGAATTAACACTCCAAGTACATCCGGTGCTGCACCTCAAACTAATACGGTGCCTCAGTAAGGTAGGGTGCGTGAAAGTCATTACTAACCTAAAATAAAATTACTATTAAAGTGCTTTCACGCACCATTCAACAACGTTTAAATTTAATCAAAAAATTATGAATGATAATTCTGTATTTACAATATTTATCGTTTTTGGATGTATTTGGGTCTTAATGGGAGTTGGTGCTGTTATTGGACTGATGAAAATGGATGGTCAAGAAATAAAGTTTAGTAAAACGGCGCTTGTTGTTGCTATCCCTATTATTGTCCCAATTATAATTACTCTTACTTATGCAGCTATTCGGGGGACGTTTTAGTTTCTGGTTATAATGTTGGGTTACGCGCTCCGCTGCACCCAACCTACGCTTTATACATTACGCATATCTATTTTTTAGCGTTATTCCAGATTGTTACTAATTCTGTTTCTGGGACACCTGTAGCTTGTATACAAAGATTTTGTAAACAGGTTAAGCCGTTTTTTGTATATGAGGCATCTTTGGGAATACCTTTACAAAAGTTTGCTGTTCCGGTTGAGGCACAAACATTGAAGAAATGTAGGATATTACCTCTTTTTATTTGTCTTTCTATATTAGGGTCGGCGCCGTTTATTCTTAGTATAGAGGAATCTAAAAGTCTTTCTTTATCAAGTCTTATATTTCTAGGTTTAAAATCATCTTTTAATACATATAGAGAAATCGTGTAGGCGCCATAATCACCGTAAACGCAACCGTTTTGAAATCCTTTTGGCATATCCGGTATTACTGAGTTGCCAGTTGAACCCATGTATATGATTTGAATTTGTGATTTAACATCTTGCCAGGTTTTACAAGTTTTCTGTCTTTGTACAGGAGGCTTTTGGGCAATAGTAGGATCAAAAGCACTTATAACTAGTCCAGTTAAAGTAGTAACAATAAGCAATAAAGTAAATTTTTTAATTGGCGCCATTTTCAATTACCTCCTCAAACCAAAAGATACATCATATAGAAAATCAATATGCCGTATCTTGATTTGAAACGCAATATAAAAAAATACCTTTGTCAAATGTATTTAATTTTACTTTATCTATAAAGACTTTCAGCTTTGCAATAAATTCTGTTTGGTTGCGTCTCAAAGTATTTAAATAAAGCAGGACAAAGCCATCCTTCTAACTTTTTTTCACCCCAAAGATACCAGTGTCCGTTGTATTCTTCGCGTAGCCATATTAACTCAGCTTGATACCCTGGAAAAGGATTGGCTGAAAATAAAAGTTTAAACCCTTCGTCAAGGTTAGAAATATCTTTGACCAAAATGTCTATCATTTCAGGAACTCCACTGACAAACGGTTCCTGTACGAGTCCCACTCGTTCGTCATCGAATACCCAGGTTCCATTATGTCGGTAAGGGAAAATTACTGCAATTGCATTACTCATTACACTCTCACTGATTACCATACTATTGTTGAGACGACTTCTTTCTGGCGAAGGGTTCCAAG
Source organism: Calothrix sp. NIES-4105 (assembly GCF_002368415.1). GTDB lineage: Bacteria > Cyanobacteriota > Cyanobacteriia > Cyanobacteriales > Nostocaceae > Dulcicalothrix. The sequence continues at coordinate 10,395,357 of NZ_AP018290.1, read as the reverse complement.
CTAGATTGGTGCCGCTAAAATGTAAACTTGTGTAAATATGCTGAGAAAAATACTCATCTAGCATTCAGGGGCTTCTCAGAAATAGTGTGTAACATGCAAAACTATAAGGAACTGTCTTAAACTATGTGCCGCTTACTTGCTTATATTGGTACCCCTGTAAATCTAGAGCCACTTCTATGTGAACCCGAACATTCACTGATAGTCCAAAGCTATAAACCGCGCGAAATGCTCCAAGGTACTGTAAATGCCGACGGTTATGGTATTGGTTGGTATGGCAGCAAAAGTGCTGAGTCAAAAGTGCTGAGTGCTGAGGAATCTTCTACACTCAGCACTCAGCACTCAGTACTCAGCACTGATAAAGACTTAGAGCCTTTTATTTATAAAAGCATTATACCAATTTGGAATGATACTAATTTGGAAAGTATCAGCCGCTACGTTGAATCGAACAATATTTTGGCTTATGTACGTAGTGCAACATCAGGTCAAGCGCTTGATATGAGTAATGCACAGCCGTTTAAGTACAAGAATTTATCGTTTATCCATAACGGTCGTGTTGAGAAGTTCAAAAAAACTTTATACAGACCAATGCGTAAAAACTTAAGCGATGAAATCTATAGTTGGATAGGTGGCACTACAGACTCTGAGCATATTTTTGCAATGATATTGAACCATCTCACCACCAATCCTGATAAAACTATTGAACAAGCTTTACATGTAACACTGCTGGAACTTCAAGAAATGGCGCTTAGCTACGACACTTGTGTTATGGCAAATTTGGTTATCAGTGATGGTAAGCGACTAGTTGCTTCACGTTACGCAGTCAAACAACCTGCACCTACGCTTTATTGGGTTAAAAATGACCAAAATTTTCCTGCAAGCGTAATTATTGCTTCAGAACCGTTGTTTACTGGTAATTGGCAACCAGTTCCAGAGAACAGCATCATCAGTGTTGGAGAAGACTGTGATATTAGAATTGAGCAAATCTAGCTTAAGAGATTATTTCATACGTGGGTTTCAGGAGTGTCGCGCGCAAACCTTGGAACTATTAGATAGTTTGGACGAGGAAACTTTTTGCTGTCAAGCGCATCCAGATTTTAGTCCAGTCGGTTGGCATCTGGGACATATTGCCTATACCGAATCGCTATGGTTATTAGAACGCGGCGCCGGTCTTGATAGCATCTACCCACAATACCGTAAACTATATGCAGCAGATGGTTTACCAAAATCAGAACGAGTTAAATTACCAAGTATTGAAGAAACTCGTAATTACTTAAATGCAGTCCGCGAGAAAGTCATAGATTATATCAAAGTTGTAGATATCGAATCACAACAAAGACTTTGGCGATTTTTGCTTCAACACGAAAGTCAGCACTGTGAAACAGCTTGCATCGTGCTGAAATTAATCTCTCCTTTGACACCCCCTACTGCTTCCCCCTTACCCCTTAACCCTGAGTCCCAGATGATTAAAATCCCTGCGGGGGAGTTTGAAATGGGAAGTAATTCAGATGATACGTTAGATAATGAACGTGCGGCACATCTCGTGTATTTAGACACCTATTTTATCGATAGGTATCCCATAACTTCGGGTAAATATCGTGAATTTATGGAATCGGGAGGCTATAAAGATGCACAGTATTGGTCGGATGCTGGGTGGAAATGGTTGCAACTAGAGCAAGTCAAACAACCATTATATTGGTGTAATGATGGCGCCTATGATAATCATCCTGTAATGGGTGTGAGTTATTACGAAGCAGAAGCTTATGCAAAATTCGTAGGCAAAAGATTACCAACAGAGGCAGAATGGGAAAAAGCCGCGCGTTGGGACGAACAAGCAAACCGTAGTCGCACATACCCGTGGGGAGAGCAAGAACCAACGCAAGAATATTGTAATTGCGCGACTTCACTCAATATCTATCAAACCACTCCAGTTAACGCATACCCAAAAGGACAAAGCGCATATGGAATGTATGATGCTTTAGGTAACGTGTGGGAATGGACAAATTCCTGGTTTGATGCTTATAAAGGGTTTGAATATTATCCATATATAGGATACTCGCAAGTTTACTTTGATAACCAACACAAAGTCCTCAAAGGTTCTAGCTGGGCAACACGACAGGAATGTACACGCGCGAGTTTCCGCAACTGGTACTATCCCCACGTTCGGCAAATTTTCGCTGGGTTTCGCTGTGCAAGCTCTCTTTAACTTCTTACCTCTGTCTCTCTGTGTCTCTGTGGTAAAAAAAGAAATGTTTATTTTACCACAGAGACACGTAGAAACCGAATTAATTCGGTCTGTACACGGAGAGGAGTTTGAAAAGTTCTAGTAACTCTGTCAATCTAGCTCAAGCGTGATGTTTTGAGACATTGCTTTATGTTTCACTGTCTGAATGCTTGGAAAAATAACTCGCAAGTAGCAAATATGACGATATCCAATAATAACAGTAGCCAGGTCATGCAGCAACAAATAGAAAAACGCCTGCTAATTCAGCATCTACGCTCTATAACTGAAGCACTGACAACGACTGCTGGAAGTGATGTAGTAAAAGGGTTGACGCAAATACCAAAAACGCTACCTCCGCGTTACTTCTATGATGATAGAGGTTCAGAGTTATTCGAGCAAATTTGTGAGTTACCAGAGTATTATGTTACACGCACCGAAACTGCTATTCTACAAGAATGTGCTTCGCAGATAGCAGAAATTACACAAGAGTGCGAACTTGTTGAATTAGGCAGTGGCAGTTCTACAAAAACCCGAATTTTACTAGATGCTTATCAAAATCTTGGTTTGCCGTTACGGTATTTACCTATAGATGTAAGTGCTGGAATGTTAGAAAACAGTGCCAAGCAACTCTTATTTGATTATCCAACCTTAGAAATAAGCGCGCTTGCTGGAACCTATGAACTAGCTTTACAGCAACTTCCAGCTAAACAGTTGCCATCGCGAATGATTGCTTTTATTGGCAGTACTTTGGGTAATTTGAATCCACAAGAGTGTGAAATGTTCTTTTACCAAATTACTCAAGCTTTGCATCCAGGTGAGTATTTCTTGTTGGGTGTTGATTTACAAAAACCGAAACATATATTAGAAGCTGCTTACAATGATAGTCAAGGTGTAACCGCAGCTTTTAACTTAAATATGTTGGAGCATATTAACTGGTTGTATAATGGTAACTTTGATACAGCACAGTTTGAACACTTTGCATTTTACAACGAAGCTCAAAACCAGATTGAGATGCACTTGCGTTCAAAGCAACAGCAGACAGTAAAATTAAATGCGCTTAATCTGAGTGTTGATTTTGCGCGCGATGAAACTATCATGACCGAGATTTCACGTAAATTTGATGTTGAAACAATTAAGCAGCAATTACGCGCGCACAATTTAGAGACGCAAACAGTTTGGACTGACAAGAATAATTGGTTTGGGTTATTGCTTTGTCAGTTACAGTAAATAGGCAACGGATACAACAGATGTAACGGATGAGTTATTAGTTACAAACAAAATCTTGTTAATTAAAATAAAATATCCGTTACATCCGCTCCTATCCGTTGCTGATTTGACTTTGCATCAATTTTTGCACGCTAACTAACGCGCGGTTCAACTCATAATTCTTACGCTCAGGGTTTTGTAAATACGCAAGTTGTTCTTCTTCAATCATTTTGACATCTTGCACTACCAAACCATCAAGTAATTTCTGTGCGGCGCCAAACAAGCTATCTTTAATAAAGCGTCGAAACCATATCGGTAATTTATGCAGGCGCCAAAATGCATTTAACGATGTAAAGTGTATCAAGTATGCTTTGGTTTCAGTCTCGCTAATTGGACACAGCAAACAATATATCTTAAAATCTTGACCTAACGTTGAAGTCCAATGCGGATAAACATAGCTTACATCTAAAGGTTCCGGATGCAGGCGCCGTAATTTTTTAAAGAATAGCTGTGATATCGACCAAATTTTGTCTATTTTATAGTAACTTTGCGCTGTGTAATGCGCGTCTACACGATTTTGATTCTCGTCTATATCTTGAAGTTCCGCTTCTGCCCACGCTTGATAGTCTTCATGTAAATGTCCATGATACATATCCATCAAGTTCTCAATTAAATATGAATAGTGCGCTTTACAATTAATAACAGAAACAGTTGCAATATAGTTCAAATGTTCCCACTCAGGTAAACCCATTGGTTGCGGTTGTAAAGACGTTACATGGTTAGTCTCTACATCACCAGGGAATAACCAGATAAAACCATCTTGTTCTTGAACAGGGTAACGACGAATTTTACAGCTTGGCAATTTTTGATTTTCTGCTAGGTATGGAACTTCTACACAGTTACCATTTTCATTCAGGCGCCAACCATGATAAGCACACTCAATTGTATTATTTATAACTTTTCCATGACTTAATTTAACTTGCCGATGTGGGCAGCGGTCTTCTAATGCGTGAATTTTACCTGCGCTATTTCGGTAAAGAACAATAGCCTGCTTCCATAAAGTTACACCTAACGGTTGCGTATTGACCTCACAACTGCGCGCGACAACATACCAGTGATTAGGATTAATACCCAACTGACGAACATCGCGACTAGATACAGCTTGCACAAACATAGAAAATGTGGGGCGTTTTAATGGAAAGCATAGTTGTGTAACATTGTACCAGTAGAGACGTGATTAATCACGTCTCTACAATTATGTCAATCCATATGTAATTATTTCATGATTACCTTCGGCAGCAGAACAGTAAATATAAGGCGCCTGATAATCTAATAAGTAAGTCGGCACCATTAAGCGTGACCGTTTAGAGATTAGTTGATGGCTTTTTGAGGAAGAGGATAAGTGTCATATCTTGCGTAGGTGAAGGAGAAAACCCATAGTACTGATAGAATTGCTTGGCTTCTTCTGATATGGCGTGTACTACTATTCCACGAATCCCCACTATTTCCGCTGCTTGCATGGTACGAAGCACAGCATCTTGTAGTAATGCTGTACCCAAGCCTTGGCCTTTCCATGCGGTATCTACTCCAAGTCTTCCTTTGAATGACTACAGGTACGGGGTCGGGCATATTCCGCTTTATTGGCGATGGTGTGTCGATAAGTGCCAATGCTCCAGAGGAGAGACAATAATAGGCAATCACTTTTTGTTCATTCGTTACAACATACGTGCGTGAAGCATTATTTTTCTGATTAGCAGCTGCACGGCGTTTTAACCAGTCATTGAGACTAACAACCCCGCAATCAAAGTCATCCAGTATATGCGTATCCGAGAGAGGAACGGGGGCTTGAAGCATTATTGAATCCAAGGTTTTTTAGCGTTCATTAAACGTTCAAATCCTTCATTGTGGGGAGGACTATCCAGAACACGTAAGAATTTGCTTGTATGTTTCCTCATCTACTTGCAGGAAGGTTTGGTCAAGCAAAGTATCCTAGGAGCGCGCGTCGTGCAGCATCAATCATAAAGTCAGAATATGATTTACTTTGTGCTTTTGCTGCCCTGTCAATAAGTGCCCGCACATCAGAAGCGGATATGCAAACTGACAGTGTGAGTAGTAATATCAGGCTTGCTATTGGACTGCATACTATTTTCCTTTAACCTTATAATATATAGCACATAACTACTAGATACGCTTCGGTGTATATGGTTAGAGGTAAAGTATTTGATAATCTATCTACAGAGGGATTTATATTTCACTAGTACGTCTATAAAAAGTTAGTTTATATCAAATTTATCTACTATGTTAAAACGTATATATATTGATAATTTTCGTTGTCTTGTTAATTTTGAACTTCAAGTTGATACAATTAATTTGTTTTTAGGAGCCAATGGCGCCGGAAAATCAACTGTGTTTGAAGTATTACAAAAAATTCAGTTGTTTATTAGTGGTGACAGTAAAATTGAAACAATCTTTAAATCAAAGCATTGTACCCGCTGGCAAATCTCGAAAATTCAACGTTTTGAGCTTGAGATTTTAGCTAATGGTGGTATTTATAAATATGAATTAGGCATTAATCACGAAAATCAAGATAAATGTCGTGTAGAGTTCGAGCGTCTATGGTTTGATAATCAGCTTTTACTAAAATTTGAGTCGGGGAATGTTGAAATTTTCAAAGATAATTATACCAGAGAATCACAATACTCTTTCAATTGGTCACAGTCAGTACTACCTTCATTGCTGCCAAAAGCTGATAATTCTAAAATAATTTGGTTTAAAGAAAAAATCTCACGATTTATTATTGTGCGAGTTATTCCTTCTTTAATGCATTCGGAAAGCCATCAGGAAGAAACCCATCTAACTAGTCAAATGGAAAATTATGTTTCTTGGTATCGTTATCTTTCTGAAGACCAAGGTAAAGTCGCGGAATTAGGAAGTATTTTAAAAGAAGTTTTAGAAGGCTTTAAAAATTTTAAGTTTGAACGAGTCAGCGAGCAAAGTTTAGTGTTAAAGTTACGATTTTCAGGAGTAGATAGCACTAAAACTATCGATTATCGTTTTGGAGAACTATCAGATGGTCAAAAAACTTTAATTGCCTTGTATACGCTTATTCACTGTACAAAATCTGAAGATTATACTATATGTATTGATGAACCCGAAAATTTCCTAGCTTTATCAGAAATTCAGCCTTGGCTGATTCAACTTTATGACCTTTGCAGCGAAAGGGAACTCCAAGCTTTAATAATATCTCATCATCCGGAATTAATTAATTACCTCCTAGCATCACCCGTAGGTTATTGGTTTGAGCGTCAAAGTAATGCTCCGGTTCGAGTTAACCACATCGGTAACGAAGTATCAAATAATTCTGCACTGCCCGTTTCGGAATTAATTGCACGGGGATGGTTAAATGAGTCAGCGTAGGGTTCAAATTGTTATTCTTTGTGAAGATAGACAGCAGGAGGTTTTTGCTCGTTACTTTCTCAAAAAACGTGGTTTCAATGGTTTATTTAGGACTAAAATTTGTCCTCCAAGTAGCCAATCAGGAGAGCAGTATGTGCGTACACAATATCCAGTAGAAGTGAAAGCGTACCGTCAAAATCGAAACCGCGTATCGGTTGGATTAGTTGTAATAATTGATGCAGATACAAGCACACCGCAGGAAAGACTAGATTGGCTAGCCCGTACCCTTGCTCTTGACTCTCAAGAAAGCCGCCAACCTTCGGAGGCAATAGCAATATTTGTCCCTAAGCGCAATATCGAAACTTGGATACATTGGTTACAGGGAGAAACTGTAAACGAAGAAGATGCCTACTCAAAATTTCCTAATTCCGAAGCGGATTGTAAACCCTACGTTGAAAATTTAGTGGAACAATGCCGCTCTCAAAACTTGTCAGAACAGGCGCCTCCTTCACTTCAACTGGCTTGCAGTGAGTTGCAGCGGTTATTACAACTTCTAAAACTTTAATTTATATAAATTTTTCGGCAGTGCAATAGACAGCACATAACTACTAAATACACTTTGTGTCTTGTCAATTTTGAACTTCAAGTTGATGTAATTAATTTATTTTTAGGCTTGAATGGCGCCGGAAAACCAACTGAAGAGTGAAGTTTTGTAAAAAATTCAGTTAATTGTATGATGAGATAGTTCGCGTAAGAAATGATGTAATCAAAAATGTTAGACAGCGGTGCAAGAAGACCAGTAAGTATCAAGGAAATATCCTTTGTGCCCTATGAAAAAGTTGATTTAGAGAACGGTCTGTATGGGGAATGGTTATTACAACAATTAAACAGTTTTGAAGGTTTGCTTTCGGAATCTTTAGAAATTAGGAAACAAACAGTTAACAAGATTAGAGGAAAAGATGATGTATGGACAGAGCTACAAGGTTCTGTTTATGCACCATTTATAGAAGATAGCCAAAATGCTATACGGAGTTTACGTTCGAGTATTGATGATTGTGCTTATCTATTAAGCCTTGAGAGAGGTGCTGCAATGCTAGCAGACCAAATTGCGTTATGGAGTATTTGAATTTTTGGCGACTTCACAGCGAACATATTCATCAGCGTCTTTTGATAGTTCTTCTAATATGTCAATAAGAGTATTAGGGTTGCTGGCAACTTCACAGCGAACATGGTTGTCAATATCAAATGCCAACTTTTTCAGTAAATCAGTATTAGTATTTAGATTTTTGGCAACTTCACAGCGAACAAATTTATTAGTATCTTTTGATAGTTTTCCTAATATATCAATAGGAGTATTAGGGTTGCTGGCAACTTCACAGCGAACATGGTTGTCAATATCAAATGCCAACTTTTTCAGTAAATCAGTATTAGTGTTCAGATTTTTGGCAACTCCACAGCGAACAAATTTATTAGTATCTTTTGATAGTTTTTCTAACACATCAATAGCAGCATTAGAGTTACTAGTATTCCATGTCATTAATTTTGGCAGGTTCACTTCTTAAAAATTCTTTCTTTGCCCCCTTTGCGTCTTTGCGGTTCGTTTATCCAACCTAACAAAACTTTTGACATGGAGTACTAGTATTCCATGTCATTAATTTTGGTAGGTTCTTTCTTCTTATTCTTCTCAAGCGCGTCCTTTGCGTTCTTAGCGGTTCGTTAATCCAACCTATCAGAATTAATGACATGAACCACTTGGTACAATAAATTATGTAATTGTTATCGTTATCTATTTTCCTAGGGAAACTTGTATTTGAGAATACGAGCGCGCGCTTCATTGTTTTTGTTTATCGTGCTACTGTGCGTGAAAAGGGTGGTAGTCACAAACAAAGTCTAGATATCTAAAATAACCTATCCGTTACATCCGTTCATATCCGTTGCCAATTTTAAACCCGTCTTTACAACCAGGTTATAAAGTAAGTGTAGTAGAACCATTAAAGTGAGGCGCCGTCCCCTATGACAAGTTACCAAACGAATTTAGATGCTGCACCTAGCAGTGTTGATGCATTGCTTACTGAGAGTACATCTATCAACCATGTTGAGGTTATTGAGAACGTTATCGATACTCTCGAACAAGATGATAGCGCAATGGTTAGTCAACCTCCTGAAGGTGGATATTTATGGAAGTTCAAGTACGGTAGCGTTGAAGTGTTTGTACAGTTAACGGGTACAAGTGACGATGATACTATAACTGTTTGGGCTGTTGTTCTTCAATTACCAGCAAAAGATGAACCATTATTAATGCGGAAGTTGCTAGAGATGAATTGTTCTAGCACTTTGGAATCGCGCTTTGGTATTATTGAAAACCAAGTAGTTGTATTGGGTAAACGTACTTTAGCTGAATTGTCTGCTGGTGACGTATCACGGCTAATTACCATTGTGGCAACTGTTGCTGATAATAATGATGAGGCTTTAAAATCAGAATTTGCAGCCAGTTAATAGTTAATATGCTCCCACACGTATGTTGGCTTCTTGCGAAGCCACACACTTTATGTTTGTTGATCAATCATGGTTTGCAGAGCTTTGTGTAGGTCGAGGGTTAGTTCGCTTACACTAGTTCTTGCTCCTTGACGATCTTTTTTATATGTTTCCCAACGCTGAGTTACTGAAATTGGTTGGCCAACTGTAACTTTTGACTGGCGCCAACCTAAGTTCGGGCGCCCTGGAAATGTGTCATTCTGGAGACGCGACATCATATCATACATTAATAGTATTGTTTCGGCGAAGCGCTCGAATGTTGGTTTATCTTTTATATATGTGGCAGTAACAGCTACAAAACTCTCTACCAAACGCATGTGCTGCAATCGTTTCGCTGCTTCTGTTGCTGCAAAGTCGGCAAGTCCGCGCGCGAGTGGTGTTAAAGTCTCTAAAGCAGGCAAATCGTCACGGTAAATATAACTCCAACCAGCTTCTTCTAAACGGCGACAGCGGTCAATAAAAGTTCCTTGCGCTTGTAAACCAAAATGTTGCTCGCTAACACCCAAGGCTATATCTTGTAAACGGTGAAGACGAGCAATAATGATTTCGTTGGCTGCTTCGGAGTCAATATTAATTGGAATTAAAGTTTGATGGTAGAAACGCTGGTAGAATTCTTCCATCTCTGTAAGTAGATGGGATGCTAAACGCAGTACACGCTGATAATAAATTTCTTCTTTGCTTTTTGAGGATTCTGTTGATATTGCCTCAAGTCCACTCATCGCTTCCAATTTACTCAAAAGCCAATCAAGCTTTTTCCAAGGTGGATTAGGATAACTGTATTGAATCGTAACCGGGACTATAAATACTTCTTCCAAACGATTGGCTTTTTTCAAATCTTCTATACACCAAAATGCAAGTTGGGCAACACCAGGTTCTAATGCACTAACCTTACCACTGTGTCCATTCGTGGCGCCTTCTGGGGCAACAGCTATAGGCATGTTACTGTTAAGGAATAAGTTGCGCGCTGTTTGTAAACCAGTTTTATCAACTCTTTTACCTCGACGAATAGGGAATCCACCTAAAAACGAGAAAAATTCTCCCAACCAGTTACCTGCCCATATCGTCATGCCTCGTTCGTAAATAAAGTGACTATGAACAGGTTCTTTTAATTTAATACCAGAGGAGCGCGCGCTATATGGAACACCGCGCGAGAGTAAATATAACATTGATAGCGGGTCATCGACTTCGGGGTGTCGAAACGCCAGTAAGAAGCGAACTTTACCCGCTTGGAATTGTTCATATAGTTTCGCTAACTCCAGAGTATTCTCTGTTTCAACTCGAATTATCCTCGCTGGCAACCAACGGCGAAGACGAAAGCGCAACAGTACAGGTAATAACCATCGAACAATCTGGAGGAAAAATCGATTAAAACGTGGAACTATAAACTTTAACGGCGGTTGAACGCTTTTAATTTCTTCTGACAAGGCTGTTCTCCAGATTCAGGCAAGGAAAGCCAACTACATTCACAAAGGTGTCATATTATACACTACTTTGACTTACTTAGTGCAGTCGGTTCGTAAAATCATCTACAATTGTAGAATTTTGCTCGAAGTTCTGGTGGAACGCTTAAAACAGTAATGTTTTGTAAACTGAACCTTAACGAATTGTTAAGAAAATAATTCCATAGGTCGGCATAAGCCACCTTACCAATTCAAGGTATCTAAAAGCTTATATCATCTTCATCAGACTCAGAGTTTTCATCGTCTTCTTCATCACACCAGGTAATTTCTAGTACCGAAAGTGCAACTTTTAGACGTTCTTTATCACCTGGACTAAAATCAGTATCCTTGGAAGTTAATGCTGTCTCGATAAAATTAGCAGATGCTTTTGCAGCTTTGTACAGCGCATCCAGAGCTTCATTGAAAAAATCTGAATCAGACATTATTCTTCGATATTAAAAATCAAGATAATGATATCGTATTCAATCAAATATTTACTCTACTGCTTTAGACGGGGTTTTACAATGAGGGCATATTCTAGTATTTTTATAGCAAGCCTTTGTATGCTTGGTAGCATTACCGTAAAGGTAGGCGCCAGCTTTCCAGAGCAACAAGCACGAGTATACAGCATTTAATCACGATGATAATTATTGTCATGGGTGTATCCGGTTCAGGTAAATCAACGATTGGCAAACTGCTGGCAGATACGTTGGACTATGAATTTCACGATGCCGATGATTATCATCCTCAATTCAACATCAGTAAAATGCAGCAAGGTATTCCCCTTACAGATGCAGATAGAATACCTTGGTTAGAAATATTACAAGCATTAATTCATAAATGGTTACTAGAACACCGTTCAGCAGTGCTAGCTTGTTCAGCATTGAAAGCTAGTTATCGCGAATACCTTAACGGCAACGATGAAATTAAAATAGTTTACTTATTTGGTTCATACGAAACAATCGAAGCACGATTAAAACGGCGCCAAAATCATTTCATGCCATCTAATCTTCTCCAAAGTCAGTTCAACACCCTCGAAGAACCAGCAAATAGCATTAAGGTAGATATTTCATCTTCTCCCGAAATTATCGTCCAGCAAATACGCGCGCAATTGTCAATATAGGGCACCTCAATACTTGTTGTTATTTAAAGCGTAAACCACTATTATGAAATTAAACTGGTTTACAGGTATCATGCCAAGACAAAAATTAGACCGTGCTAGCCTTCACGCTAGAGTAGACCCACAAACATCAGAAGCATTAAAACAAATAGCCTATAAACTTGGATATATCTACGATGGAGAAGGTTCAACAGGACAATTATTAGACGCAATCGCATCTGGGCAACATGTGATAATTCCTCAATCTTTATACTTGAAAATGGTAGACGTTTTCAATGAAATGAGTAATAATATTAAGTGTGGAAAGAATACTTCTTCCCACACTAATCCTTATAAAAAGGAGACTGAATGACCGATCAGAATGGAAACGGACACCGTAAAGGTTTCTTAAGAAGCTTGTTAGACGCAATCTTCTATCTTGGTCGAGGTTTATTTGCGACACGCGAAGAGCGAAAACCCTGAAAGTGATATTTTTTACGATTCAGAGGAAACTGGGATAGATCTCGAACAGAACGAGGAAACCAACGGAAACGGTAAACGTTCCTAATTTAAACTAGCCCTACCCACTAACTCTGGGTAGGGTTTTCTTAATAAAAAGTATAGCATTATGGCTCTTGCATATCCTGTATGTTGGCGAATAATCAAGCGCGATATTTATAGCGGTCGTGCTGGTTGGGGTTTTGAGCGTCCTAAGTTTCTTGCTAATATAACTGATGTAAAAACCCCAGAAAACTTTAATTCAGTTGATTGGGAAAATTTCTTTGGTACTACTAAATCAAAAGTAGTTACAGAACTATTCCGCATAAATGGTGGTAAACCTGGGTATTACTTAGCAAATTTACTAGAACATAAATATTACTATTGTGGTGAAAGTAATGAAGATTTGAGAATTAAATTTTTGGAGTTAGGGATTGGTAGTGTTGAACCAAGTTAGTTGACATCATCGGATAATCTGAATACAACCTCATTCTTTAAAAATTATTCAGCGGTAGAAATCTGACATCGTTTTAGTGGTTGCCCTTTGACAAAGTGACTTTCAACGATGGCGCCAACCGAATCACGAGTTAGATGACCATATACATGACGGTTCGGAAATAGTAGTCGTCGGAGTTTCACTTGTAGTTTAGTAGGTAGCCAAGAAAACTCGTTTCGATTAGGCTGATAAACCATTGCGACTGCTCCAGCTTCACAATGATCTAGGCATCCAGATCGACGAACTTCAACGCGCTCATGCAACATTCGTTTTTGAATTTCATCTTGAAACGTTTGGTAAACATCCAGGGCGCCTGCATTACAGCAACAGCCTTCCGGATCATTCTCTGGACGCTGTTTAGTACAAACAAAAACACGGTATTTAGGTGAATCCATAACGTTTTGCTCTTCACAGTAACTACTCGTATCGTAAGAGCAAATATTGGTATTGCCAACTCATTTTTAATCTCGCCGCTTCAATGCCTAAATAAAAGTCAACAATATATAAAAAGTATAAGCTTAAAGTTGATGTAAAGCGACAATTTAATTTGCACTACAAATATATATATATATTGTGGGATGGGCATCCTTGCCCGTCCGCTTAATGCAATATAACAGCATGTTAGGAACGCCCGGCGCCTCCACCCAACCTACTGTCCGGCAAGAAAAGCTTCAACCTCACTAGGAGTTGGTTGAGAAGCGATGGCGCCCGGTTTTAAGGTTGTTAATGCTCCAACAGCGCTGGCGTATCTGATAATATCGCGCACGGTTTCTTTATCTTTAAGACTTTGAGTACTGTGAGCTAATAGTTGATGAATAAAACCAGCCAAAAAACTATCTCCGGCGCCTGTTGTATCAACTACTGGTACAGAAAAAGAAGGTAACTTGCCTTCGTTTTCATCTAAACAATAAGCACAACCGTTTTCACCGTCTGTAACTAGTACACCTTCAACTGAGTCCAGACGGTATTTAATTGCACCTGCATCACTGGTATCAAATAACCATTCTGCTTCTTCTTTGGCAAGCTTAACAAAATCTACTTTTTTAAATATTTGACGAATTATACCCGGCGCCTCTTCTGGATTATGCCAAAATACTGGGCGCCAATTTACATCAAGCACAATCTTCATATCGTACTTTTCTGCCAAGTCCAAAGCGTGATGAACAGATGCCGCACTTTCTGGATAGGCTAACTCTAAAGTGCCTAATACTAAAATATCTGCTGCTTCAAATAATGATGGCGGTAATTTTTTCGCATTTAAACGTGTGTCAGCAAATTCACTTGTGTCGTAATTACCGAACCCCGCAAAGGTACGATCGCCGGTCAAACTTCTTACGACATAAACTTGCCTCGTCGGCGCCTGATGACGCTGTAAACCAGTTGTATCAACACCAATATCATTTAAAAGCTTAACAAGCGCATTACCTGGTTCATCTTCGCCCACACAACCAACAAAACCTGTACTCACTCCCAACTTAACTAACGCACAAGCAACATTCGCAGGCGCCCCCCCAGGATAGGGAGTCCATGACTCAACTGTTGAAAGCTCTCGTCCTAGTTGGTCAGCTAAGAGGTCAAATAAAATTTCGCCAAGACACAAAACACGGGGATTACTCATCAGCGCTTAATTTCGTTTCCAGCTTGATTTAAAAGAAACCAACTAAAAATTTACAATAATTTTGACCACAGGTTAGCAGTTGTTCACACAAATCAACACGAATTTATTTGATGCCATAGTATTATCTTTACAATATTAGTACTATTAAATACTAAGTAATTGATAATTGTGCGAACGCTAACTGTTCAATTAAAGAATTCTTTATTATCGTATTACCGCTAACAGTTGAAACACCGACCAGGCAAAGAATCTTCTAGAATGATAAGGAGTGATTGAGTACATATACTAAGAGGATTCAAAAAAAGCATGGCTACTGGCGAGTCACAGACCCCTGTAAGTCTTTCCGATAGAGAACTGCAAATTATCGACTTAGTAGCCAATGGGTTAACTAACCAAGATATTGCAGCCAAGCTGGAAATAAGCAAACGCACAGTTGATAACCATATCAGCAACATTCTTACCAAAACGCAAACCGATAATCGAGTCGCGCTTGTACGTTGGGCAATGCGCTGGGGCAAAGTTTGCCTAAACGATGTCAACTGCTGTACTTTGCCCAACCAACCTGATTGAATAAAGATTCGCTTCTCTCTACCAAACTACACAGCAATTATGGCTGGTTGCTGTCTCGTTCTCCTCACGCTGCAGCTTGTGTGTCAACCAGTCAGACAGCAATATAAACTACTCTCTTCTTGGTCATGGGTAAAGGCAGTTAGGTAGGTAAAACTGCCGTTACACCTAAACGCGCACGTAGCTTTTGGCGAACAGGTGTTGCATTATCAGGCTATCTCCGTACAAGACAAGGACAACTAATCTATCGTTACCGATAGTAAGTAAATTCCATCACAGACCGAAGTCAAAAGCTTCGGTCTAATTTATCTTTATTCGTTTTTTTTCAAAACTCAATAAAAATTAGCAGTAGTTGATTGATACAGGAGTTACATTAAAAAATATATTTAATACTTACTTTATTAATTCAACAGAGGCGATTTGATGAATACAAGAGCTTCTTTACAGTGCAACTCCAATCCCCTAAATATTATAGACCTTGATTTTATTACTCCTCAGCCCAATCAAGACTCTGAGTTGCTTGAGCTATTACATTTTATACCTGGGTTAAAAGAAATTTTGATGCTGCGGCAGGTTCATGCACTCGAACATGCTACTGTATGGCTTTTGAGTCAACCGCGCGCTTCTCGTCTTCCGTTTCCTTCAAGTAATTTTCAGGTCGATAACGAGTCACTTGGAGGATTATCTACTGAACAAGGATTTTTTCTTTACGGTGATGTTAATATCAGTGATTTACGTCGCGCCGTTACAAACGGTCTTCAACGTTTGAAAAATGGAGAGTGGGATTTGGCTGTTCATCCTCGATGTGGTACAAATGTTTCGGCAGAAATGCTGCTGACTGCGGGACTTGCGCTTGGAATGCACTTTATCATGCCGCGCGGAATAATTGAGCAATTAGTTGGGTTAGGAATAGCTGCAACTACTGCTGCTGAGTTGGCGCCAAACGTAGGTGCCTTAGCACAGCGTTATTTAACAACATCTGTACCATTTAATTTAAGTATCGAGAGTATTACTATAACTAGGGATATGTGGGGACGCGAAGCACATTTCGTGAAAGTGCAATGGCAATAGGCAAAACTTTTCGGTACCGCATCGCGTTACTAGTTAGCATTATATTTATAGTACCGCTCGGTTATATCGTGCGCTTTTCACAAGGTTTTGGCTTAGATTGGCTGTATGATTTTTTAGGAAGTGTGGCTTATGAGATATTTTGGATTTTACTAGTAGCGTTTATTTACCCGAAAGCTTCACCCTTATGGACTGCTGTTGGAGTTTGTCTTGCCACTTGTGCTATTGAGTTTTTGCAGCTAGTGAAACCCCCCTTTCTTGAAGCCGCGCGTGCAACGTTGGTGGGAAGGCTTGTGCTAGGTAATACTTTTATATGGTCGGATTTTATATCTTATTTTTTTGGTAGTTTTGCTGGCTGGCTTTGGATACGCGCGTTATGTAAAATCTTGTAGGATAAGTGTCTTACCTGTCCTACGATATTTTCTTATTGGAACACTTTTATTGTCGTATATGTTGGTGGGGCGGGTTGGTTAATGTCGTATATGTTGGTGGGGCGGGTTGGTTAATGTCGTATATTTTGGTGGGGCGGGTTGGTTAATGTCGTATATGTTGGTGGGGCGGGTTGGTTAATGTCGTATATGTTGGTGGGGCGGGTTGGCTAATGTCGTATATGTTGGTGGGGCGGGTTTACAGATATCTTAATAAGGGTGCTAAATATCTCGTTAACCCGCCCCTACGATATCCTCGCCTGTGTCATATCTTCCTCACGATGTCCAAAATCCAAAATCTTGTAAGGGCGGGTTAACGAAATATCTAACACTGTTTTAGGATATCTGTAAACCCGCCCCACGAAATATCTAACACTGTTTTAGGATATCTGTAAACCCGCCCCACGAAATATCTAACACTGTTTTAGGATATCTGTAAACCCGCCCCACGAAATATCTAACACTGTTTTAGGATATCTGTAAACCCGCCCGTCTATATCAAAATCTAAAATGAGAAAGCTTTACTTTTTATTACCTGGAACGGATAGTAAGTTTACTTGCGGTGGTTTGTTTGCCGAGTTAAAGACGCTTAGTATTGCCCAAAAAATCTGTGATGCTGAAGTTGTTACATACCGTCAACGCGAACCTGACAAGCTTTTTTTGAATGATGTCATCAAACAGCCTAATCTTGAAAATATCATTTTTGTACTAAGTTGGGGGTTTGATGTTCCTAAACTGGCGCCTTCTTTAAAATCTCATAACGTTATATATCATGCTCATAGTACAGGTTATGGATTTAAACTTCCTGCGAGTATTCCGATTATTACCGTTAGCCGGAATACAATGGGATACTGGGGACAATTCTCTCCAAATTCTCTGATTTATTACCTACCAAATCAAATTAGCGATGAATTTACTAATCTAAGTAATACAGATTTAAATGTCACGCGCGATATCGACGTATTAGTACAAGCACGTAAATCATCAAACTATTTAATCAAAGAATTAGTACCAGCATTAAAAGAAAAATGTAATGTATTTGTCGTTGAATCTTTTGTAAAAGATTTAGTAAGCTTGTTTAATCGCACAAAAGTATATTTATATGACTCAGCAGAATACTGGGCATTGCAAGGTGTTACCGAAGGTTTTGGTTTACAACCACTCGAAGCAATGGCTTGTGGTGTTCATGTATTTTCAAGTATCAATAGCGGACTTTCAGATTTTTTAGACCCAGGATTTAATTGCTATAAAATAGCTGGATATTCTAAAGAGTATGATATGCAGCGTATATTAAAAGTTGTTACATCTCAAACACCCTTTAATTTATCTGAAGATTTCTTAGCTGAATATCGATTAGATAATATTACCAAGCGTTTACAAGTTATTTTGGGTGAACTCAACGAATTCTTTGACCATAAACAACACTACCCTTCAAATATCCCTGATTTTAGTAATATCCGTTTGACGCAGCTAAAAATTGAGCAAATTTTAAGTAAAATTAAGAAAAAGACAAGTAAAATGTAACACGTTTTTGAAAATTGTCGTTAACATAAGAGTACTGATACGCTCCACGTTACCGCAGTTGCTCGCGACCTTAAAGATGCTGCAATCAGAACAAGTGTTACAAGACCGTTACCAGTTACAACGCTTACTGGGTAATAACGGTGTCCGTCAAACTTGGTTGGCTCGTGATTTACAAGCTGATGATGCCTCCGAGCTAGTTGTCGTCAAATTACTAGCGTTTGGAGGCGCCGTAAGTTGGGATGATTTGAAGTTGTTTGAACGCGAAGCGCAAATACTCAAACAACTCAAGCATCCTAGGATTCCTCAGTACATTGATTATTTCTGTATTGATGACCGCAGTTTATGGTTTGGTTTGGTTGAAAAATATATCCCTGGAGAGTCGATAAAAGAAAAACTTGCTTCTTGTCACCGTTTTAGCGAAAAGCAAGCGCGCAAAATTGCTGTTGATATTTTAAAAATTCTGATTTACCTGCACTCGTTAAACCCTTTAGTGCTGCATCGCGATGTCAAACCGAGCAATTTAATTTGGGGTGACGATAATCAAGTATATTTAGTTGATTTCGGCGCCGTTCAAGATAAAGCTGCAAAAGAAGGTGTTACTTTTACGGTTGTGGGAACGTATGGCTATGCACCAATGGAACAATTTGGTGGTAAAGCGGTTCCTGCTTCAGATTTATATGCTTTGGGTGCAACTATAATTCATTTACTCACTGGTTTGCCACCTTCAGAATTACCCCAGCGTTCGCTACGAATTGAGTTTAGCCATTTAGTTAATATAAGTTCCGATTTTAGCGAATGGTTACAAAAATTAACTTCACCCGCACCCGAAGACCGTTTTGCAACTGCACCCGCTGCATTAGATGCCCTAAATAATCGCGCCAGATTAAAAATAGTACCACAATATAAATCTCTACCAGATATTAATAACTCTGGATGCGGAATCAATAGTATGGCGCCTGTTCCCGAAGCTGTTTTAGGCTGGAATTGGGGCGCGTTCTTTATGCCTTATTTCTGGATTTGGCCGAATAATGTTTGGGTAGGCTTATTATGTTTTTTACCAACGATTGGAATTGTTATGACTATTGCTTTGGGCGCCAAAGGCAATGAATGGGCATGGAAAAGTAGACGTTGGCGCAGTATCGAACATTTTCAACGCCATCAGCGCGGTTGGGCAATAGCAGGACTTTTAATTGGTGGGCCCATAAGTTTAGTGATGTGGAGTATTGCTATATCAGCCTTGATCACTGCTTTTTTAAGCAACTAATACTTTATATATATCGTCTGTAATTTAGCTGTATTGGGACAGCACAAAATGCTTCAAACAGAACAAATAATACAAAATCGTTATAAACTTGAACGTCAACTTGGTAATAATGCAGCACGTCAAACCTGGTTAGCAACAGACTTGAGTGTTGATAGTACCAAAGATTCACGTGTAGTTGTAAAATTACTTGCTTTTGGTGGAACGGTACAGTGGGATGATTTAAAGTTATTTGAACGTGAAGCTCAAATTCTTAAGCATCTTGAACATCCAAAAATTCCCAAGTATATAGATTATTTTTCGATAGATGACCGGGTACTTTGGTTCGGACTCGTCGAAGAATATATTCCCGGCAACTCTCTTAAAGAATTATTAGTGCAAGGAAAAAGATTTAGCGAGAAAGAAGTTAAAAAAATTGCAACTGAAGTTTTAAATATCTTAATATATCTACACAAACTAAATCCCGCTGTCCTGCATCGCGACATTAAACCGAGTAATTTAATTTTAGGAGAAGACAACGATATATATCTAGTTGACTTCGGCGCCGTTCAAGACAAAGCAGCAAAAGAAGGAGTTACATTCACCGTTGTAGGAACATATGGTTATGCACCAATGGAACAATTTGGTGGTAAAGCAGTTCCTGCATCTGACTTATACGGACTAGGTGCAACAATAATTCACCTGCTAACAGGTATTCCCCCTGCTGACTTACCTGTTCGCGATTTAAAAATACAATTTCACGATAAAGTAAATATTAAAGATAATTTTATAACTTGGATAGAAAAAATTATCGAACCATCAGTAGAAAGGCGTTTAAGTAGTGCTACTGTTGCATTAGAAGCTCTTGAATCAAATACTCTAAACAATTCAGGTCATATTTTTCAACCTTTCCGCAAACCTATTCATAGCTTAGTCCAAATCAGAAAAACTCCGAGAAAATTAAATATAATCCTTCCGAGAAAACGTATAGATAACATACGAGTAATTGCTTTAATAGTTAAATACTTAATAATAGGAACACTTGGACTAGGCTTTTTGACATTTACAGCAGTCGGCATAGTCACAACATCAATGGTATCATTGGCAGTAAGTTTGCCACTGGTTTTGATATGGTTAGCAATTATAGACCAGTTTGTAATATCAGACTTTGGCAATCAAAGAATTTTTTTCAATGAAGAGCAATTTGGCATAGAACTATGGATATTTACATTTCGCCGTAACATTAGAACAGCCAAAGTTAGAGAAATTAGAGACGTATTTCAAAGTATTATACGTCTAGCTAAAGAAGACAACCTTCAACTCGAAAGCCATCAAGAAAAAGAAATGATTACCATCCAAACCGATAGTAAACGATTTTCGTTTGGTATTGGTTTAAGCGCCCAAGAATGTATGTGGATCGCGCAGGAAATTAAAGACTGGTTACACCATAAAATGTAAAACGTATGTAGAGACGTTACATGTAACGTCTCTACACACACGCGCGCTACGTAAGGTGGGCACTGCCCACCATACAGATTAATTAGCTTGTGCTACCCCTACAGGGCATGAAACATTTGTACCGCCCAATCCACAATATCCACCAGGGTTCTTAGCTAAATACTGCTGGTGATAATCTTCAGCATAGTAAAATTCCGGCGCCTCTATAATTTCAGTAGTAATCTCACCGTAACCAGCTTTGGTTAACGCTTGTTGATAAGTAGCGCACGACTCAGAGGCAAGTTTCTGCTGTTCTTCTGAATATGTATATATTCCAGAACGGTATTGAGTTCCAGTGTCATTACCTTGACGCATCCCTTGTGTTGGGTTGTGACTTTCCCAAAATGTTTTGAGCAACTCACTATAACTAATTACTTTTGGGTCATACACAACAAATACCACTTCGTTATGACCTGTCATCCCTGAACACACTTCTTTATATGTTGGGTTTGGAGTATAACCCGCAGCATAACCAACCGCTGTACTATACACTCCTTTCAATTGCCAAAACTTACGCTCGGCGCCCCAAAAGCAACCCATACCAAACATCGCTGTTTCCATTCCTTCTGGAAACGGAGGTTTTAAAGAATTACCATTGACAAAGTGGGTAGCTGGCACAGGCATTTGTTCAGTACGTCCTGGCAAAGCTTCCTCTTTTTGAGGCATGGCATTTTTCTTACCAAATCCAAAAATCATTTTTGTTTCCTCGGCTGGTATATTTATTTTGTTACTTTATTTAACATTTTGACATATATATTTCCTTTTGAAGGTGTAATTACTATCCATCATCATGTCGGATTTTACGCCTAACCACAAGTATTAATACGCTTTTATACTTTCTTCGTTAGTATAATTATGTAAAATTTGAGATAAATTTATTACATTGATAAATTTTTCCTGCTTTATTCTTTGAGTAAAATTTATAGATTCAATCCCAAGTCAAGCATGTTAAGTCCAGATGTTAATTTAGCAATTAACCGCCAACCGTTGATTATACCGTCAGATATGCTACTTACTAATGCTGTGGCTTTAATGAATCAGCAGCGATGTAGTTATGCTCTGACACAAGATTCTCATAATCATTCTAATTTAAAGGGTATTATAACCGAGCGAGATATTGTCAAAGCTGCAGCAAAAGGCGTTGTTTTTAATGATACCCAAGTATCAGAAGTCATGACATCTGGACTGCTGACGGTTAAAGAAGATGAAATTAAAGATATTTTTACTGTAATTCGATTGCTTCGTCAAAATCACATTCGTCATCTACCAGTAATGTCAGCAACTAATCAGATGGTGGGAATGATTACATATGAAACGATTCGAGATACGATAAAACCAGCTGACTTGCTAAAGCATAGGCAAGTATCGGAGGTTATGTCAACCGAAGTAATTAGTGCATCCTCAACTTCGTCGCTTTTACAGTTGACTCAAATAATGGCGCAAAACTGTATCAGTTGTGTGGTAATAGTTGATTCAGTAATGGCGCCATCAAAATTACCAATTGGTATCATCACTGAACGTGATATTGTAAAGTTTTGCCATCAAGGTTTAGATTTAGCAACCACCCATGCTAATAAGGTCATGAGTCAACCGCTATTTAAAATCAAACCTGGTGACTCAATGTGGACTGCACATCACTTGATGCAAACTCACAAATTACGGCGCCTCGTTGTGTGGGATGATGATTCCCTAGGGATTATCACTCAAACTCGAATTTTAGAAGCAATCAATCCAGTTGAGATTTGGCAAACTTTTGAATCGTTACAAAATTTCGCAGATGCTAAGACATTAGAAGTAAAGCAATTAAATGAGCAGTTGCAAGCCGAAATTGATAAGCGAAAGCAAATTGAAACGCAATTACGTGAAAGCGAGAATCGATATCGTTCTATTTTTGAACAGGCATCAATAGGAATTACGCAAGCTACATTATCAGGAAAATTACTGCAAGTAAATCATCATTTTTGTCAAATTTTAGAGTATGACGAGTCCGAGTTATTGCAAAAAAGCCTACAGGAAATTATACTACCAGAATACTTAAGTATCTATCAATCATCTATAGATAAACTGCTACGAAGTACAACTAAAAGCGTTTCATTTGAAGCTTGTTTATTCGCTAACAATAATCAAGTGAAGTGGGCAAAAATCGACTTCTCGCTAGTATGTGATATTAATGATAAGGAACAATATATAATTGGTGTAATTAAAGATATTGGATTGAGTAAGCAGACGGAAATGGCACTTGCTGATAATCAGCGTTTTTTAGAAGCTATAATTCAAGCAAATCCAAGTGTTTTATACGTTTACAATTTAATTGAAGCACGCAACATCTATATAAATAAGAAAGTTTATACCTCATTGGGATATCGACCTTATCAAGTTCAAGCAATGGGCAATGGTTTTTTGCCTAGGTTAATGCATCCTGATGATTTAGTTAAATTTGCCGACCATTGCCAACGTCTCGCGAATGCTAGGGATGGTGAAGTTATTGAATTTGAGTATCGTATACAGCATAAAAATGGTGAATGGCGTTGGTTATTAAGTCGAGATACAGTATTTTCTCGCGCGGAGAATGGTAAAATCAAAGAAATTTTAGGAACAGCAACAGATATAACCGAACATAAACGCGCGCTCTTCAACCGTAAAAAAGCAGAAGCTAAGTTACAGCAAGCTTTGTTAAATGCTGAAACTGCCAACCGAGCAAAAAGCGAATTTCTCGCACGTATGAGTCATGAACTGAGAACTCCGTTAAACAGCGTTCTAGGTTTTACTCAAGTTATGCAGCGTGAAACTTGTTCCAAAACCCAAAGTAAATATCTTGATATTATCAACCGTAACGGTCAACATTTACTTGGTTTAATTAACGATGTTTTAGAAATGTCTAAAATCGAAGCAGGTAAAGTTAAGCTTAATGAAACTGCCTTTGATTTATATAACGTGCTTGATGAGTTAGAAGAAACTATGACTCAACTCGCTGATGTTAAAAATCTAACTCTTATTTTTACACGCGCGCAGAATGTACCCCAATATATTACTGCTGATGAAAGAAAACTACGGCAAGTGTTGCTGAATTTAATTAGTAATGCGATTAAATTTACATCTCAAGGCACTGTAAAATTACACGTTACATGTGACAATGAGGTATTAAGCTTTGAAATTAGCGATACAGGCGTCGGTATTGCAGCTTCCGAAATCAATCACTTATTTGAAGCTTTCGTGCAATCGGACACTAGTAAAATGCAGCAAGGTACAGGGTTAGGTTTATCAGTAAGTCGCAGTTTCGTTCAATTGATGGGTGGTGAAATTAAAGTTAAAAGCATCATTAACCAAGGCAGCGTATTTTCCTTCAAAATTCCAGTGAAATTACAGCCAGAAATAAAAGTTAATAAAACTCCACACAGTCAACAAATCAAACTGGCGCCGACAGAGCCAATTTATCGTATATTAATAGTCGAAGACTCCTGGGAACACCGTCACTTATTAACACGACTACTAACTCCTTTAGGTTTTGCAGTAAAAGTTGCTCAAAATGGAGAACAAGGTTTAGAGTTATGGCGCCAATGGAAACCCCATTTAATCTTCATGGACATGCAAATGCCTTTATTAAATGGTTATCAAGCAACACGCCAAATCAAAGCTTCAATTGGACAAACTACTAAAATTATCGCATTAACAGCAAGCGCTCTCGAAGAAGAACGAGCCGCAATATTTTCGGCAGGATGCGACGACTTCCAAAGCAAACCGTTTCAAGCTGAGGAAATATTTGACAAACTAGCCAAGCATTTGGGGGTAGTGTACATTGACGAAAGCAATAAACCAGACCTTAGTACCCGCCCACAAACAGTTAAATTAACTACAAGTAACTTGAAAATAATGTCACCTCAATGGCAAAAAGCGCTTTATATCGCTGCTTGTGAGTGTAGTGATGAAAGAATTTTACAACTTTTAAAACAAATTCCTAGTGAACACGCAAACTTAACTTCAGCATTACGCAAACTAGTCGATGACTTTCACTTCGAGAAAATCATGGAATTAAGCGCTACCTCCCCTTAATAAGCTCGATTAGGTTAGAATTCGTATATCCCGTCGTAGGATAAGTGTCTCGCCTGTCGTACTAAAATATAATTGAGTATAAAAAACAACTATTAACAAATGAGCAAGGTAGTTATATTTACTATCGCCAGCGGTAATTTTGAGGAAGGTTTTCCTGTTACCTTGCGAATACGAGAAGAAAATGGGAATGTTTACAAGGAGGAAACTGGACAGCTTCCAGCGGCGCCTGATATTCCAAGGCTATATAATGATTTTCAACAAAATTATAATAATCTAGATGCGGTAAGACGAGTTATTGGTATAGCAAGGGGTTTTGATATCGACCCGAACCAAACAACTAACGTATCTACACCAGCTCAATGTCGGGCAGCAGGTAAAGCGCTCGAAGACAGATTGATAGAATGGTTTGAGCATCCATCTATAGGACAACTACGTATATATGTTGAAGAAGAAGTAAGTAGAGATGAAACCGCGCGGATTATTTTTCAAACAAACGATGAACTCTTGAAAAAACTTCCTTGGCATTTATGGAGACTATTTCAAAACCGTAGAAGAGCTTGGCTATCATTAGGCGCCAGATACAATCTACCATCAGAACCACTTAAAACGCCAGTTAAGATTTTAGCAATTTTAGGTAACGATGACGGGATTAACGTTCAAACCGACGTAGAAATACTCACCAACTTACCGGGGTCGATGGTAGAAACCTTAAGACAACCGACTCGACAACAACTAGGTGATAAGTTACGTAATAGTTCGTGGGATATTTTATGCTTCGCAGGACATAGTTCTAGCTTGAGGGAAGGAAACGACGGAGTTATTCAACTTAATAATATAGATAGTCCATCATTAAGAGATTTGAGAAATGCTTTTACAAGAGCTAAAGAGAATGGTTTAAAACTAGCAATTTTTAACTCGTGTGACGGGTTAGGGTTAGCAAGCAAACTTACCGAACTGGGTATACCGCAAGTGATAGTTATGCGTGAACCAGTACCGGATGAAGTCGCTTCATACTTTTTAAAAGAATTCTTGCGTTTATTTTCGCGCGGGGAAAAGTTCCACCTAGCAGTGCGAAAAGCGCAAGAAAAGTTAGAAGATATGGAAAATCTATATCCTTACGCTTCTTGGTTACCAGTAATTTGTCAAAACCCTGCTGAAAGGTCGCTTCAATGGCGCCAACCCTTCCACGTCAGAATACAACGTGGTATAAAAAGACTTTGGCGTTCACATAAAGTTGCAATATTCGTAGGTTTAATATTAGCAGGCGCCTTATTATTGTTCTTAATCAAACAGATATTTTTACCATCAACACCAACACAACCAACACCAGTCCCATCATCAATAACTCAAACACTCGTACCCTCACCTTCTCCAATAAGCACACCAAGTATAGATAAAAATATAGACAACCTCTTCAGTCGAGGAGAGAAAATATTACTGAAAAATAAAAGTAACACAAACAAAGAAAACGGAATAATTGCCTTTAAAAATGGAGAGTGGGACAAAGCTACAAACGAATTTAGAAACTCATTAAAGCAAACTCCTAATGATCCCGAAAGTTTAATTTATCTAAATAACGCTATTGTAGCAGCAAACGCGGCAGCAAAGGAAGGGCAAGATGATATTATTCAAATAGCAGTTAGTGTCCCCATTACTAGTAAACTAGACACTGCAGAAGAAATTTTACGAGGAGTTGCTCACGCTCAAAGTAAACTAAACTGCGGCAGCGTAGACGAAATGGTACAATCCATCAAAAACAATCAAACTCCAACTTGTACAGGTACTATCAACAACAGACAATTACAACTAAAAATAGTAGATGATGGCAACAACCTTCAAACAACAACACAAGTTGCACGTAAACTAGTAAATGATAATAACCAGCAAAATATCTTAGCAGTGATTGGTCATTACAGAAGTGAGCTTACCAAAGCTGCTGTAAATTTAGTATACAAGGATAAAATTCTTGTTATTTCTCCTACAAGTACCTCCACTCAATTAAGTAGCCTACCAGACACAGTTCTTCGCACAGTAACAAGTGATAGTATTGCAGTAGCAAATTTAAATCAATATATACTTAAAAAAATCCCATCAACACCAATCAAAGCAGTAGTAGCATACGATGCAGGGGAATCTTACAGTGAATCAATAAAAGACAAATTTCGTCAAGTAACTAATCAACAAGATATACCTCCATACGACCTAAAAACTTTTGATGCCAAACAAATTATTAATGAAGCGCGACAAAAGAATGCGAATGTTTTATTACTGGCTCCTTCCGGTACTGAAGATGTCTTAAATAAAGCATTAGAAGTAGTCAAAGAAGTCTCTAAAATTCAAAATAATAACTTAATACTGTTAGGCACAAGTACTTTATATGACTCTGCTATTACAC
The DNA here is from genome assembly GCF_002368415.1 of Calothrix sp. NIES-4105. Lineage (GTDB taxonomy): Bacteria > Cyanobacteriota > Cyanobacteriia > Cyanobacteriales > Nostocaceae > Dulcicalothrix. The sequence continues at coordinate 10,368,080 of NZ_AP018290.1, read as the reverse complement.
GGGATAAAGATTTTGGCTTCGCATCTGAAAAAACTAACCTGATAACAGCAGTACCGTGGCATAGAATTAAATCTAATTTTGAGAGAGAAGCTTTGCAAATTTGGGGAACAGAAAAAATCAACTGGCTTACAGTCATGTCTTATGATGCAGTACAAGTAATCATTCAAGGTCTAAGCAACATTACAGGACAACCAACTCCTACATCACTCAGAAATAATATACTAAGTAATCTTAATATTTTTAAAGCAGAAGGCGCCACAGCAGCAATTCAATTTTATACTCAACAAGAAAAAGGCAGCAGAAAACCTATTCGCGACAACGGCTTAGGAGTACTAGTTAAAGTACAATGCCTAAACTCCTCCTGCGACTTCATCGAAGAAAAAATGTAGGTTGGGTGAGACTAAACAACTACATGGCGCCATCCTTAATAATATGTTTGATTTTAAACAATTGTAAAGTTTTTTTAAATATTTTTACTGAAAGTCCTAGATGATTTGTAAAAAATATATCCCGGTAGAGACGCGATTTAATCGCGTCTCTACAATGGATGATTTTATAACTGATGAGCGGATTGCTATAAGCGGGGCTAGGGGGGTACCAATACTTTTCTAGACTATGAAATGTTCGGTGACACTGGCTTCACCTAAAGATACTTGAACGCTAAATTTGTCTTTTGGGTCAGCGTTGAACCTAAACTGAATATAATTGTCCTGCCCGCGCGCTTGAACCTCGAGCAGTGTTTGACCATTTTCATCCAAACCAATTAACTTGAGGTTTTGTGGTAAATATGCTTGATTACCCATTGGATAAACCCTTAGTAAAACACCTCTTTTACCGTCGTGTTTTGGTAAGATAGCTACCATGAGGGCAACTGGATATCCTGCCAAACGCATTCCTAAGTCTGTGACTCTTCTGGTTGCAGCAGATGGATGTTCGGGTTTTATTTTCCATAGAAGTTCAATTGCTTTCCAACGAGTTTCTTCATCTGTAGTTGACTCGATAAGCTGACTTAATGCTGTTACTGGTTCTAAATGAGTAGGATAAGTTGTTTGTGTAGAATTTGTGTTGCGCTGATTTGCATATAAAGTCCCAATAAACTGTTTGAGACTGCTGGTATCATTAGGATTAATCTGTTCTGATATAATGCCACGGTTCCGAAAAGCAATACTATATGTTTGAGTGCTAAAAAATTCTTCTACTGATTGCCAATGAGTTTCAAATTTATTATTTAACCATTCGTATAAATTTACAAGTTGCGGTACTTTAACTGTGATTCCTTCATTTTTTACTTTCATCAAGTATTCTGGAAACTCATCAAACGCGCGCAGCTGATTTAATGGTATAATCCCTTGATTTTCTTCTATTTGCGGTACAAAACCTATTATTGTTGCTTCTTTTAGAGATTGAGTCAATTGTACTGCAACATAACCGACGCGCTCATCCCATGCTTCACATGGTACTTCTAATTTGTCGGCGCCTGGTAATATTGGACGACATTCAAATTTACCTACACCTCTAACATTTAAATCGGCAATATCCAGAAACTTTTGTAAAATTGGTTTGCGACTATCACTACCTTCCCAGTTTGTTGCAAAACCCATGCATCGAAAATAATGGTCAACCGCGTATATTGCTAAAGTATTTAAGTATACTCGCTTGGCTTTATTTGGACGGTCTTGCAGTTTACTATACATTTGGGCTAGGGAGTGGGCTTCAAACGAAAGTGGTACTGTAAAAGTTAAAGCGTCAGCAGTATTTGTAGTATTCATTATTACTCCTTAATAGGGTTACTTGTAAGAGTTGAGTTTAATGTTGTAATTTTTCTCGAAAATATGGCTCTAGTTTTTCTAATTTTCTTTTAAAAAAACTATTTAGTGTTTGATAAGGAACGTCTAGTTCCGAAGCTAACTGTTGCATATTTTTGCCTTTTACATATAAGTATATAGCTATACGCTGAAAAGTAATATGAGGCTTACCTCTAACGGATACTTGAAACTTATTATCGGGGTCTTCAATTAATAATTCTCTTAAGAAATCGCAGTTAGATATTGACTTACCTCCAGAATTTAAAAAGTGTTTGTTCATGATATTATCTTGTACAAACTCGTCTAATCCATCCAAAGATATTACTTGACCTTGTTTTGAATTATTGCCTTTAGACTTAGGAATGCGTGTAACGCCGTATTTGCAATGCTTTTTGTAAAGATTACTAAATTTGTTGCTAATGATTTTGCAAATCAAAGGCAGCAATGGGCGTTGTGAGTCAAACTTATCGATATATCGACTAATTGCGATAAACGTTTCCTGAAGTGCATCATTAAATAAGTCTTCAAAAAGACCATCCAACAGATAGCCATATTTTGCTTTAAGGCTTTTTCTCAAAATTCCAAATGTTGGCTGTCTCCAAAGCTCCTGAATTAAAGCAGTAACCGCACGATGTCTTTGTGGACTATCGGGTTTTTGATTTTTAGCTTCTATGGCTAACAGTTGTAGTCGAGAAGGCGCCTCATTGTATGCAGTCTGGGTTTCATCAAGAGTCATCATAGTAATCGTCTATGGCTATATATTAGTGTTTGTACTTAATATACGCAGGCGCAGCTTAAAAGCCTTACCTACCATTACTTCTCTCTGCAAGTTGAGACGTTTTATGCAAAATCCAACTTTTTTACATAAGTTTACAATACGGAATTTTTGTAGGTTGGTGTTGAGAACGCTCTTCGTAAACGTAAACGAAAAATAAGAGAACAGTTATTTAGCGGTGAGACAGTAGCGACACTGTATGAAAAGATACAAGCTTACGAAAATAGTAAAAAATAGATGTGTTAGTAGCCATCCGCAAGCGTGATTTCAGAAAATTTTAGCTTAATTGCATATTCTATTGGTTATGGCGCCCATAAGTAAGTTGAAGGCTATCATTGGTCTTTAATATATACGAAAGGACTATTGAAATATGGTGCATAGCGCTATTGCCCCTAATTTAATGTGTTTATCTATTTGTGGCACCACGCACCAAACGCTTATGGGGGTTTGGATGTGAAAAAACGTGACGATACTGTTCAAAAATTCTCGACGTTTTTGAGCTTTCAGGGGGTTAATACACACCTAAATTTGATTTGGCAAACTGATTTACAATTAGAACGCCACATCAAACGATTGGTACAAACATCCTCTGAGGTTAGTCCAGAGTATTGGGCGCACTATTTTGTCAAAATAGTTAAATTATATGAAGAATCTGGACAGCAATTGTCTCCTGATTGCTTCAACAAAGCAACAGCACATTTATCATCTTATTTACAAGAAACTTGTTTATGGGCGGCACACAAAACTTTACAACGGTTTAGTTTTATTCGGCACAAGTATCCACTCGATGAATTGTTTCAAATTGCTAATTTAGCAATTAACCCACCGAGTAGATTATTTAAAAGTTTTGATATTGAACACCCTCAAGCAAATTTAAATGCCTACGCGAAAACAGCTATATTACGTTTTACGAGTAACTTTATTTACACTCAGGATATTGAAGCAAAGCGAGAGAAGTTCTCAGATTATGGTCTTCTTAAAGATTTGACCGCTAAGGAACTTAAAGAAGCTTTATTCGCAAGGGGTATTAATTCAATAGATTGTTACTATCTTGCTTGGCAATGCTTTGATGAAATGCATCAACCTGTATATAACCCAACTAGTCGCGCGTTTAATCTTCCTTCTTTACAGCTTGAACGTATTACCTCTTACTATAATCAACGCTGTCACGAGTTTAAGTTAGCTTCCCAATCTACTGCCCAAATTCAAGAAATCCTCTCAACTTGTATTTCTTGCGCGCGCGATTATCGAACAAAAAAGTTCACATCTCTTAATGACTATGATATCACTGATTATAATCCGACTCTTTTAGAAACCTTAATTCAACACGAAGAGTGGCAAGAAACGCAATTAATAATTAAAGAATTATTTTTAGCGTTACCTGAGCAAGCACAATTGATGCTTAAGCTTTGGCATGGTTTAAGTTTAACTCAAAATGAAATTGCAGGCGCCATCACAAGTAAATATCCAGATATTAAAAAACAATACCAAGTTGCTCGCTATTTGGGCAAATGTACAAGAAACTTATTAAACAGCCTAATTTATCATTGGCAAATGCATTCTACAGAGGTTAAGGTTGATGACTATAATGTAGAGGTAATTAAAGATGCTATGAACGATTGTCTAGAGGTATATACCCAGCAAGAATTTTTCGATACTCTAGATAGAGTTGCTCAAACTAATATTATTGATAGTATCTCTTATAGTTTAATTGAGAATGATAATACAATTAAACAAAACTTAATAAGCGCCTTGAAAGCAGAAATCGAAACAAGTATGCACCTAGATGTAAATGCGTTAGATGCAGTTGAAAATAAATTAGCCATTTTATTTGATAATTGGCTAATAAATCGCAATAACTATTTATAATGATTTTCTATTAAACTAATAATATGAGTTACAAATTGTTGGAATTGCAAACTATTTATCCTAACCAATTGTGGTTAGAAATATCACCCCAAGCTAAATGTGACGCATGGCAGCAAACTTCTTTACAAATATATTCTACGACCGCCGCGCGTTGGCGTGCGTTCTTAAATTATTTATCTTTGAATATTTTTGTAAATTGGTTAAAGGATAGTTCTGAATTTAGTGATATAACAACTCCTGGTTTGGATGATTTAGCTACATTTTGGGAAGTAGTCAACGGGTGTAATGTTACTGTTAATAACACCAAATTAGTAATTATACCTAAAGATAAAAGTAATCCCTCGGAATTTGAAGTCGAAGCAGAATGGGTTAATATTCCTGATTGGGCTGGACAATATTACTTAGCTGTACAGTTAGATTTAGAGCAATCATGGTTACGAGTATGGGGATATACGACTCACCAACAAATTATTAATCATGCTTCCTTCAATCAACTAACGAGAACATACTGTCTAGAAAACTCATTCCTGATTGAAGACTTAAATATCATGTGGGTCGCGCGTCAGTACTGTCAACCGCAATTACAATTTCAACCTTTATCAACGACATCAACAGAACGCACGCAACAGTTGCTAACTTTATTAAGTCACCCAAATATTTACTCACCCCGTTTATATTCCGATTTTGAAGAGTGGAATGCTTTCATCGCATCTAATGTATGGAGACGTGAGTTATATCAAAAAAGAGCTAATGTTAGTAATCCCTCCCATAATTTTACAAATTTAAGCTTATGGCTAAAAGACACTTTTGAAGCAGGTTGGCAACATGTTGATGCTTTATTGAACCTGCAACAAAGAACTTTAGCTGCTCAATTTAGACATGATACCGCTTTAACGACCGCACGTACCCAAGGCGCCAAGTTAATTGATTTAGGAATGCAGTTAGGTAATCAAGCTGTTGTACTATTAATCGGTTTATCACCTGGGATAGATGACAAAGTAAATATTCGTGTGCAATTATATCCAACAAGCGGAGAACTATATTTGCCAACTGGAATAAAACTTTCTCTACTGTTACCTAGTGGGGCTACAGTTCAAGAAGTAGTTTCCAGGAATCATGACAATTACATCCAATTAAAAAGATTTAAGTTTCCTTTCGGAAAATCTTTTAGCGTTCAGTTGTTACTAAACGGTGTAATTATAAAAGAAGACTTCATACTTGATGCACTCATTGGCAAGGCGCCATGACAAAATTAGTAATACTAAATTTCGGTAAAGGTGATTTCAGACAGGGTTTTTCGACTGTTACAGTTCAATTATGGGAAGAGACTAATGTACCAATACAAATGGTAGGAAGTTTGCCTGCTACACCAGAAATTTCAGACTTATATCGACGTTGGCAGCTACTTTACTGTTTGCTCCACGAAGCATTGTATCAAGATACAAGTTGGCGAAGATTTAGAAATGATTTCCAATATGATAGTGACGTTGAAGTAGAAGAAGAAGATATCACTAACGTTTCGCTGATAGAATTTGGCAGTTTATGTAAACAGTTACAGCATCATATTAATTTATGGTTTAAATCTTTATCGTTTATATATGTTACTCAAAAGTTACGCACCAAGCTGGCGCCCTTGGATGAGATAAAATTTATATTCGAGACAGAGAACGAAGAAGTTCGGAAAATTCCGTGGCATTTATGGGATTTTTTTGAAGATTATATAAATGCAGTAGCGTGTCTCAGTTCTAGAGAGTTTGAATATATCAAACCCGTTGCAACTAGAAATCGTCCAATGCGAATTTTAGCAATTTTGGGAAACAGCGAGGGAATTGATATACAAAAAGACCGAGCAATTTTAGAACTGACAAACGCACAAACAAAATTTTTAGTAGAACCACAACGTCGAGAGTTAGATTATTGGCTTTGGGATAAGCAAGGATGGGATATTATTTTCTTTGCTGGACATAGCTATAGTCAATTAAATGGAGACACGGGTACTATTCAAATCAACAAAACAGATAGTTTAACGATTTTACAGTTAAAAAACGGTTTACAAGCAGCATTATCTAATGGTTTAAGTTTAGCAATCTTTAATTCGTGTGATGGTCTTGGACTCGCGCGTGATTTAGCATCGCTACATATTCCGCAAATTATAGTCATGCGTGAACCAGTTCCAGATGTCATAGCACAGGCATTTTTAAAAAACTTTATCGAAGCATTTGCAACTGGTAAGTCTTTATATATGTCAGTGCGAGAAGCACAAGCAAGGTTACAAGGATTAGAAGACGAATATCCTTGTGCAAGTTGGTTACCTGTAATTTGTCAAAACCCAGCAGCAGCACCTTTAATTTGGAGAACCAACAGAATTGCACATAACAGTCATTTACCCAATTCATTTTTATTTAGTACATTAGTTCAAGTGAGTTTGCTGATTAGCGCTTTCATAATAGGAGCGCGCGCAACTGGAATAATGGAATCATGGGAGCTTTCTGCTTTCGACCAAATCATGCGTATTCGTCCTGCAGAACAACCTGATAATCGAATCGTAGTTATAACGGTGACAGAAGCAGATGTTCAAGCGCAAAGTCCGCAAGAAAGACAAGGAATGTCTTTATCAGACCGAACTCTTACTTCCGTTATGGAGAAAATACAGCATTTTAACCCCCGTGTAATTGGTTTAGACATTTACCGAGAAAACCCTGTTCAAGATAACTTTAAAAATTTGGCTAAGGTTATGCAAAGTGATAACTTCGTCACTGTTTGCAAAGGTGGTGAAGACAGTGCAGACCCAGGAGTTCCACCACCACCCGAAGTTACACCGTCAAATATTGGTTTTAGCGATGTAGTTCCTGACCCTGATACTATTCTACGTCGTCAACTCTTGGCAATGGCGCCTCCAGTTGCACCAGAAGCTAGATGCAAAACTGATAAATCTTTCAGTTTTCAAGTTGCTAGACGTTATCTAGCGACTGAGAATATTCGTTCTAATTTAACCTGGGATAAAAATTTAGAAATAGGCAATAAGGTATTTAAGAATTTGAGGTCAGATAGTGGTGGTTATCATAATATAGATAGTCGAGGTCATCAAGTACTTTTGAACTGGCGTGCAGGAACTCCATATATTAAACAATTAACCGTCCAATACGTTTTGGATAATAAGTTAAGTGGTGATTTAGTTAAGGATAAGATTGTTCTAATTGGTACAACTGCCGACAGCTTTAATGACCTTCGTTGGTCTACACCTTATACGAAAGGAAAATGGCCTCATAGTCAAGTAGCGGGTGTGGTTGTGCAAGCACATATGGTCAGCCAAATTGTCAGTGCTGTTTTAAATAATCGCCCTTTATTGAATGTATTGCCTAAATGGAGCGAATATTTATGGATATGGTCTTGGTCTTTGGTGGGAGCAACTATTGCTTTGAATATTAGTGAAACACGGCGCCTGATTTTGGCGACAATTATTAGTTGTGGAGTTTTATATGGAATTTGTGTTTATGTCTTAATTTTAGGGGTTTGGGCGCCGTTAGTACCATCGACGCTAGTTTTGTTGTTAAGTACTGCGGGTTTGAGGTTGTATGTTCAGTCAAAGCAACAGATTAAATAATGCATAAAAAAATATTCTCATCTACATGAAACTATAGAACTAAATATTTCTCCTTACTTGTGGCATATGCTAAATACTTACACACAGTACAAAATTATCATAACGACGCTGCGGCAATTGCTCGGAACAAGCACTGGGGTTCTTGGAACAAGCACTTCAGTGCTTATAAGTTTTCTCACCTTGATTGTTATGTTATATTTCTTACCAGTCAAGGCACAAACAAATCAAGTCGATAGCGGTAATATACGAATTCATTTTAATACAAATGAGCCAGACGGTTCCAGCCAAGGTAGACCTAGTGGCAGAAAGGGTACTGGCAGTCGAGGTGACTGTCCAAATGTAGAAATGCCATTAACTGCTTTAGTACCAATTTACAACTCAAGGTTAGCAATTGAAGAAAATCCGACTTTATGGTTTTATATACCTTTTCAATCGCATCAAGTATCAAGTAGCGAATTTTCTTTGCAAGATGAAACAAAAAACGATGTGATGCGAACTACGTTTAACATACCTTCTCAACCTGGTATTTTTGGTTTGAAATTAAAAACAGCAAAACCCTTAGAGATTAATAAAACTTACCAATGGTACTTTAAACTTTATTGCCAAACCTCGAAATCATCCATACCAATTTTCGTTAGCGGTTCACTCCGAAGAATGCCACTTTCTTCAGGTTTAGAAAAACAGTTAAAAGCAGCAACTACACCGCGCGGGAAAATAGCAGTGTATGCTCAAACTGGTATATGGTACACTGCATTAAACGAATTAGCCGCACTTCGTATTGCCGAACCAAGAAATCCAACTCTTCAACAAGACTGGACAAACTTATTAACTGACGTAAATTTAAAAGATTTAGCAAATAAACCAATTGTCGGAGAACTTAAAAACTAAAAATTATCATAATATAACATTGTAGGTTGGGTGGAGGCTTTGCGTAACCCAACATATACAGCGGATTTCGTGTATATGCGGTACATGTAGAGACCGGGCATGTACGGTCTTTACAAGGGTTTGGGCATTATTTATGTACCTCACATACCTGGAATTTGCTGTATCTAAATGGTGCGTGACAGCAGTTTAATTTTGTGTTTGATTTGAAGTTTGTAAAAGCTGTCACGCACCCTACGTTATAATATCTAGAGAATATACTATTGACTATTAAGTAATGTCTCACTATCAAAAATTACTCAGAATATCTACTAACGCTAAATCGCTACGTAACATCACATCAAACATAGCTGAGATAGTAGCCGAATCAAAAGTAGACACAGGACTTTGCACCCTATTTTTGCGCCATACATCCGCTAGCTTAATCATCCAAGAAAACGCTGACCCCGACGTATTAAAAGATTTAGCAAACTTCATGGCACAGCTCGTACCTGAGTCAGCAAAATACATCCACGATGCTGAAGGCCCCGACGACATGCCAGCACACATCCGTACAGCCATCACTCACACCTCAGAACACATCCCTATCAACCGAGGACAACTAGTACTAGGAACATGGCAAGGAATTTATATATGGGAACACCGTCAACACAACCACGTTAGAGAATTAGTAGTTCATATATCCAGCTAGGACGGGTTTACTTATAACTTAGTAAAAAATGGAAAAGAAGCGTGAACCCGCCCGTACTAAAATGCCATCATCCAAGTGCAACATCTAAGAACATCATCACTACAAAACCTACCATCACACCAATCGTACCTTCTTTCTCCAAACCTTTACGATGCGATTCTGGAATAATTTCGTCGCTAATTACAAATAACATGGCGCCCGCAGCGAATGCCATCGCCCAAGGCAAAACAAAATTCGCAATACTTACAACAGAGGCGCCGATCAAACCACCGATAGGTTCAACCAAACCCGTTAATAGCGAAACCCAAAGCGCATAACCTTTAGAATACCCTTCGGTGACAAGCGATAGCGCCACAACCAAACCTTCAGGAATATTCTGCAAACCAATACCGATAGCTATAGGTAAACCATCTGTAATATTATTGTTGCCAAAATTTACTCCCACAGCCAAACCTTCAGGAAAATTATGAATTGTAATTGCTGCAATAAACAGCCAGATACGTTTCAAACTTTCCCCCCCACTCTCCTTCCCTTTGACGAAATGCTCGTGAGGCAGCAATTTATGCGCTAGCTGCAAAAACAAACCCCCAAGTAATATCCCCACAACCATAATTAACGCTGCAGAAGCTTTAGAATAACCAAGACTCATCGCCGCTTCCGTTCCCGGTATCACCAATGAAAACGATGTTGCTGCCAACATTACTCCCCCACCAAAACCCAGCATTACTCCCTGCACCCGCTGTGTTAGATGAATTGGTAATAGTATTGGCAAGGCGCCGATAAATGTAGCAAGTCCCGCACCTAAACTAGCAACTGCACCAACAATAACGTTATTCATATCTAAATATAACTTTACTGATCAAAATCATACTCGATATGACTACGACTTGCAAGTTATATAAATTCAGCAACCTATGATAAACCGATATCACGCACGTAGGCGCCTGACCTGGTGCAATTAATAAACCAACTCAAAAGGTTTACCAGGTTTTCGAGGTTGCCAACCAGTAGAAATAGCCCTTTCTATCGCGCACTTAACATCAGCAGGATAAACAGGAACAATAACCTGCGTCCAAAAACTGCTCGGATGTCCTTGTGGCATTACCACCACTAAATTGGCGCCCCTATTTTGTGCATGTTCAACAGCCACCGTCAAATGTACCCCAGGATAATCACCTTGAGCATGAGTTGGTTTCTTACGAACACGCCAACGATAACTCTCACCATCAACAACAATCAATCTAGAACCCTTCTTAGGAATCGCCATACATCTTTGTAATATTTAAACTACAATTGTAGCACATACTCTAGGTTGGGTGGAGGAACGAAACCCAACATTTAACTCATAAAGCTCTTTGTTAAGTCACCCTGCGGGAAAACTCCGTTTACGTTCCTCAACACCAACCTATACTATTTACCTTATTAGACGCGGAGCGCACTCCAGAAGAGTAAGATAACTTTGAACAATTTCCACAGCTTCTTCAAGCATCATTTTAGAAGTATCAATAATAGAAATATTTCCCTCTCGCGCTTGCTTACGTAAAACAAGCGCCCAATTTTGCATATCTTTATTAGCTAGCTCTGGTTGTTTTCGTTCATTACAGAGACGCAAGCGCATATCTTTCCAATCGCAGTCAATCAAAATAATAGTATATTCCCTTACACCATATCTGTTACAAGCATCTTCAATAAAGTTAAAACGAGCCTGTCCTTCAAAAATAACTGTAGATGTATCTAAGTAATTATCAGTAATATATTTAACATGCCGATGAATTAACAACTCTTGGTACCGTTCTAATGACCCAGCTTGCTCCAGCATTTCATCAATAGATGGAACTCCCTGAGCGTCTGAGTAAAAAAACGCTAATCGCGGATTAGTATTATACGCTTGTATACTTTTAACTATCGTCGTTTTTCCAACACCAGAGGCGCCTATCAAAAACAGTATAGCTGGACTATATTCCGACATATGGGACTCCTCTACAGATTTTTGAAAAACGCACGCTGCCTTCAGTCTCCGTAATTCTTGCGGCTAAACAAGCAATCGCGCGTCTTTATTAATTAGCCAAAAAAGTTCATATATTAGACTTTTGATTATTTGTGAATTGTACCATCCGGCATAATGGCGCCTGTAAGTTTAGTATCTTTTAAATTAGCTCCAGTTAGATTTGCATTTCTGAGATCAGCTTTCTCTAAATTAGCATATGTTAAATCGGCGCCACGCAAATCAGCTTTAGAAAAATTAGCCTCCGTTAAATTTGCTGAACTGAGGTCACTCCCACATAAATTTGACATGCTGAAATTAGTGCCAATGAGTGAATTTCGAGACAGATTAACACCTGCTAAATTTGATTCGCTTAAGTTGGCGCCATCAAATTTAGTATTTGAGTCAAATTTTGAATTCTTTAGATTTGTATTTCTTAAGTCAGCCCCAGCTAAGTTGGCATTGCAAAAGTTTGCTTGATTTAGACTTGAATTACTAAGGTTAGCCGCAGATAGATTAGCACTACTAAAATTTGTTTGACTGAGGTTAGCTCTATATAAACTGCTTCCTGTTAGGTTAGCGTACTTCAAACAAGTTGCCGTCAAGTCTGCCGATTGTAAATTTGCGCCAGTAATATTTGCTGCTTCTAAATTAGCTTGGCTTAAATTTGATTCACATAGTTCTGCTTGAATAAGTTTTGCCTCTTGAAGTTGTGCTTGACTTAAATTAGCTTTATTCAAATTAGATGCGCTTAAATTTATTCGTTGTAAACTAGCAAAACTGAAATCTGATTCTTGCAAATCGGCACCTGCTAAATTAACATGGTTTAAATTATTATATGCAAAATTAACTTTTTTTAGTGAAACGTTAGGTGCAATTAAATAAGCACCAGAATTTATAACGTCAAAATTCTCTGGAAAAATAGTTGTCTCATCATAAAAACTATTTTTAAGGTTTACTCCATCCAAATTTGCTCCTTCTAAATTTGCTCCAATTATTTCAGCTTTGCTCAAATTAGCATTCTTTAAATTAGCGTTTGAAAAATTAGTATTTTTTAAATATGATTTATAAAAATTCGCTTGTTTCAAAGATGCTTTTTGAAAGTCTACTTCATTTAATATCGCTTCACTTAAATCTACACTCTCTAAATTTGCTTCAGATAAATTTGCTGCTCGATAAATATGATAGGCACGACCCTTAACGCGATCCATATTAACGCGACCCATATTTACTTGAGACAATATTGCATTACTTAAATTGGCACCTTTTAAATCAAGGTTATCTACAAACTTTCCTCCACTCAAGTTTATTCCAGAAATATTTACTTCAGAGAAATCTCTCTTACCTTTATTATAATCATTTAAAAATTCTTCTGCTTCAATAGGAATAGAGATGTTTTGGTTTAAAATATCATTTTTATAAGCCTTATTGAATATCCACATCATTCTTTCAAGCTTAAATTCATAATCATTAAATTTTCTATCAAATTCTTCCTGCTCCTCAAGGCTATCTGGTTCTTGAATATCCTCACTTACCTTAGTAATAGCATCCCCTACAGTTGCAACATCTTCTACTAATACATCCTGCTTTACTTGCTCATCAGGACTTTCGACTATTTCTGACTCAAGGAAGCAATTACCTACCTCTTTTTCTTGCAGTGCGTCTATTGTACTGACATTTACACTATCTGAATTATTACTTACTAAAGGCCACTGATTTAAACGTTCCTGTAACTCATTAACTTGTGCAGTAAGCTGTAATATCATCTCTTGAATTTTATCTACTTGTTCTACCTCTGGACGAGTTTTAAATTCTTGCTTCAACTCGTCAAAATAGCGCTTCAGCCAAATTGTATTTTGTTTCCACGTATTTTGTTCTGCTTCTAGTAGCTGTAATGTATTAATTACAGAAGATAAATTAGGTTCAGAATTAGAAAAGGTCATAAATAGTTTCTTAAAATCAATGTGCATTCAAAGGTTAAGGCTAATGCAAAGCCATATATTTAAGTTGCCCATTGCAACATTGAAAATAACATTATTTTCACTCCAATTCCTATTTTTAGCAAGTTAGGTCATCTACTCCTGACTATTGACTTCTAGAATAATCCCTAACTGAGTTTTGAGGATTCATTCCGCCTGCACTAGGCATGATTTTCACTATTGGGCTAGGGCTATAGATGTATCTGGGTAATTGTAAGTAATGTTTTTAACAAAGGTGATGAGGTAACAGCTTTTGGTATCATTCTAATGAGCAAGCCTGTTCCATCATTTTATCCATAGATGTAACTTTCTGAGCATTTGTATAGAAAAATGCTAATCCCTAATTAGTATTATACGTTTGTATAGTTTTAGCCATCGTAGTTTTGCCAACACTTGCTATGCGCCTATCAAAAACAGTATAGCTGGACGCTTATTGCGACATATAATAAAAGTAAGCTGGCGTTTCGCAGAGAATCACCAGATAAAAGCTAAACACCTAAATATATGACGTTATCAGTAGGAAAGACTGTTAAAGTTTACGACGAAATTGTAGAGTTCATTGCTTCTGGCACCACTCCTGAGAGTGTAATCAAGTTTAAACTTTCAGAAACGGGTCAGGAACGTTTAGAGGATTTGATTGACGCACACGAAACAGGGATACTTACACCAGAAGACAGAAAAGAATTAGATAATTATCTTGTATTAGAGCATATAATGAGGCTAGCTAAGATACGCGCTCTCAAGCTTGTTTCTGCAAAACCCTCTAATAGTTGACATTGTGAATCGCTATATTCGTAAAGAGCTTCGTAAGTTGATTGTTGAACGAGCTGGCTGTCTGTGTGAATATTGTCTGCTTCCAGACGTAGTTAGTATGAACTTTCAAGTTGACCATGTTATCAGTATTAAACACGGCGGTTCTTCTACAGAACAAAATCTTTGCTATTCGTGTATTTATTGCAACGTACAAAAAGGTTCTGATTTGGGTTCTATAAATTGGCGAACTGGAGAACTAGTTCGTTTTTTTAACCCGTGTCGCGATAAGTGGAGCGACCACTTCCGTTTAGACGGAGCTATTATTCAACCTTTAACAGATATTGGAGAAGTTACTGCTCGAATATTTGATTTTAATCATCAGGAGCGAGTTATTGAAAGGCAGATGTTAATAGAGTTCGGCGCCTATCCACCACCTCCAGCACTAGAACGTATAAACAAAGATAATTAATGATTTGTATTTTAAATTACAGACCACGTAGAGACGCGATTAAATCGCGTCTCTACAATGTGCGGATTTTACAAATTATTTAGGACTGCTATATTCCATCTCTACATTACTCCTGTACGGGCGGGTTCACCAAAATTTCCGATTATAAACCCAGGATATAACTAAACCCGCCCCGACTAACTCTCCTGTACGGGCGGGTTCACCAAAATTTCCGATTATTCACCAGGATATAACTAAACCCGCCCCGACTAACTCTCCTGTACGGGCGGGTTCACCAAAATTTCCGATTATAAACCCAGGATATAACTAAACCCGCCCCGACTAACTCATAACTCCTAACTTATACAACTCTTTGACCCATTGCCATTCTTGAGTTAACCCTTCGCGTAGTGATACTTGTGGTTGCCATCCTAGGAGTTTTTGTGCTTTGGTAATATCGGCGCCTGTATGTCGCGCGTCGCCCATTGCTCTTTCTATATATTGACGCTTGATAGGTTGCCCTACTATTTCTTCCATCATATTAAGTACATCTGATAGCACAGCGCGACTACCACCACCAATATTAATTATTTGCCCAATAGCTTCTTCTGCCTTTGCTGCTGCTAAGTTTGCTGCTACTGCGTCACTAACAAATGTAAAGTCGCGCGTTTGTTTACCATCTCCGTAAACTGGAATTGCTTCGTTTTCAATAACAGCTTTGAAGAATTTGTGGAATGCCATGTCTGGACGCTGACGTGGACCGTAAACTGTGAAGTAGCGTAAAGCTACAAACGGTACGCCAAAGTTTTTGTAGTAAAGTCCGCATAATCTCTCTGCTGCTAATTTGGTGATGCCATAAGGTGAAACTGGCGCCGGACAAATACCTTCGTGAGTAGGTAAAGTTTCCGCATCACCGTAAATGCTCGAAGTTGACGCGAATACTAAGCGTTTGAGGTGCTTTGCGTCTTTGGCTGCTTCTAGTAAGATTTGTGTTGCACTAATGTTGCGTTCGGTATACGAACGAAACCCTTTACCCCACGATGCGCGTACACCTGCTTGGGCTGCTTGGTGGTAAACTACGTCAACGTCATCAAGCAGCGTTTGCCAGTCTACAAACTGCACGTCGTCTTCGATTAACTCAAAATTGGGGTTGTTTTGTAAATGGGCGATATTTTTGCGTTTGAGCGCTGGGTCGTAGTAACTGTTGAACTCGTCTATACCAATTACTTTCTGTCCTTGTTCTAATAAAGCTTCGACTAGATGCGAGCCAATAAAACCTGCGGCGCCTGTAACTATACTTTTATTCATGTTCATTTTTGTTTTAATATTACCAGGTACAATATTTATAGAACAGTATTAAAGGTTAATATTTATACTCATATAACCACTTTTAATTTACATGTTTTTATATTAAGTCTCATCAGTAATTTGACGAGTCTTTTTAGAACCAAGTTTCAAAGTATTCAGTATAAACTTTGAATTTTAGGGTTTTTTAAGAATTTTTTCTAAATATGACAGCATAAAGACGCGGTATGCTCATTGGTATTAGGTGGCGCCATATTGAGGGAAAAGGGTGAAAGTTTTAGTTGTTGGTAACGGTGGACGCGAACATGCCATTGCTTGGAAACTGCTACAATCTAAGCAAATCGAGCGCGTTTTTTGTGCCCCAGGAAATGGTGGAACTGCGACTATGGAGCGCTGCGAAAACGTTCCTGTTACGGTTGATGATTTTGAAGGTATTAACGAAATAGCCCAAAAACACAGTGTTTCATTAGTGGTCGTTGGCCCCGAAGTTCCCTTAGCCAAGGGGATTACAGATTTTTTGCAAGCCAGAGCTTTAAAAGTATTTGGACCAACTCGTGCAGGCGCCCAAATTGAAGCGAGTAAAGCATGGGCAAAAGCGTTGATGCAAGAAGCACATGTGCCTACTGCGTCATCTGCGGTATTTACTGATGTTAAAGCTGCCAAGTCATATGTCAAATCTAAAGGGGCGCCTATAGTAGTTAAAGCCGACGGGTTAGCAGCAGGCAAGGGTGTGATAGTCGCTCAAACTATTGAAGAAGCTTACGCTGGTCTTGATGCAATATTTGGCGGGCAGTTTGGCAGTGCAGGCAATTTCGCCGTTATCGAAGAATTTTTAACTGGGCAGGAAGTCTCTGTTTTAGCGCTCACTGATGGCGAAACTATTTGCCCCCTATTACCTGCACAAGACCATAAACGTATTGGTGAAGGTGATACAGGTGAAAACACAGGTGGTATGGGCGCCTATGCACCAGCACCTATTGCCACAGATACTTTAATGGCGAGAGTGCAAACCGAAGTACTCGAACGTACAATTGCAGCTTTAAAAGCTAAGGGTATTGACTATCGAGGCGTTTTATATGCTGGATTAATCGTTTCCCCTGACGGAAATTTTAAAGTCTTAGAATTTAACTGCCGTTTTGGCGACCCAGAAACACAGGTGATTTTACCATTACTTGAAACACCTTTAGAAGAACTTCTTTTAGCCTGCGTTGAAGGACGTTTAGCGCAAATGCTGCCCATTGCTTGGAACAGTAGTGCATGTGCTACTGTTGTTGCTGCTAGTGGCGGTTATCCTAGTGATTACACCAAAGGTAAAATAATCACAGGACTCACCGATGCTCAAACTGTTGGCGCCACGGTATTTCACGCTGGAACAAAATCAAACTCACAACAAGCTTCAGAAATATATACTGATGGTGGTAGAGTATTGAATGTCACAGGAGTTGGCGAAGATTTTAAACAAGCACTGAATCAAGCATATGCAGGAATCGCCAAAATTAGCTTCGATGGCATGTACTATCGAAGGGATATTGGGCATAGAGTGCTAACTTGATTCGCATTTTGTGTAAATAACTGTTAATTTTTTAGTTGTTGAAGTTTGTTTATAAAAAACTACTAACAACTTTACAACTTTAATTTAAGATGCTTGCTATTTTTACTTATATCCGAGAAGCGATTGCTAGCTGGTGGTCGCAGTTTACCCTCCAAACTAAGCTCTTGGCTGCCGCCACGCTGGTGGTATCTTTGGTCATGAGCGGCTTGACGTTTTGGGCTGTCAACACAATTCAACAAGACGCGCGTTTGAACGATACTCGTTTTGGTCGCGACTTAGGATTGTTACTTGCTGCCAACGTTGCTCCTCTAGTCGCCGATAACAACTTAACTGAGGTCGCTCAACTATCACAAAGGTTTTACAGCAGTACATCTAGCATTCGATACATACTGTTTGCAGACGATACTGGAAAAATCTTTTTTGGCATTCCTTTTTGGGAACCAGAAGTTGAGAATTCGCTGACAATTCAACGACGAATACAGCTACCTGACGATTATGCTACTGATGCTGAGAAACCAATGGTACGTCAGCATCAATCACCCGATGGAGAAGTTACTGATGTATTTGTACCATTAACGACTAATGGTAAGTACCTTGGTGTTATGGCAGTTGGTATAAATCCGAACCAAACTGCAGTTATTTCTACTAACTTTACCCGTGATGTTACTATTGCCGTGTTTATCACGATTTGGGTAATGGTGATTTTGGCTGGTGTTGTTAATGCTTTAACTATCACTAAACCTATCAAAGAACTTTTAGCAGGTGTCAAGCAAATTGCTGCTGGTAATTTTCAACAGCGAATAGATTTGCCTCTGGGTGGAGAACTTGGAGAGTTAATCTTCAGTTTTAACGATATGGCAGAACGTTTAGAACGTTACGAAGAACAAAATATCGAGGAACTCACTGCTGAAAAAGCCAAACTTGAAACGCTTGTCTCTACCATTGCTGACGGCGCCGTCTTGATTGACAATAATATGCAGGTAATTCTTGCCAACCCAAACGCGCGTCGTATTTTTGGTTGGGAAGATATTGATGTCGAAGGTAGTAACGTATTGCATCAGCTACCAAATAGTGTGCAAATGGAAATTACACGTCCTTTGTACGAAATGGCAGCAGGTGAACGCGAAAGTGCTGAATTTCGTATTCCACTTGGTCAACCAACAAAACGCACTATTCGTATTTTGTTAACAACAGTTCTCAACCTACAGCGTGAGAGTATTAAGGGTATTGCAATAACTGTTCAGGATATCACGCGCGAAGTTGAACTGAATGAAGCCAAAAGTCAATTTATCAGTAATGTTTCCCACGAATTACGAACACCACTATTTAACATAAAAACATACATTGAAACCCTGCATGAATACGGTGAAGATTTAGAAATAGAACAGCGCAAAGAGTTTCTATCAACGGTAAATCATGAGACAGACCGTTTAACTCGATTAGTCAACGATGTATTAGATTTATCTAAATTAGAGTCAGGGCGCGTTTATAGCTTGGATGGAGTAGATTTAACTCAAGCAATCGAACAAACACTGCGTACTTATCAACTTAACGCCAGAGATAAAGGAATTGAAATAGTTCAAGAAGTTGAATCTAACCTACCCTTAGTTGTCGGTAATTACGATTTATTACTACAAGTCTTTGGTAATTTAGTTGGTAACGCGCTCAAATTCTCCTTACCCGGTGGTAAGATTGCTTTCCGCGCGTATCAATTAGATACAAAGAAAGTACGAATAGAAATTTCCGACACCGGTATTGGAATTGCACCAGAAGACCAAGAAGCAATATTCGACCGTTTCTTCCGCGTCGAAAACCGCGTTCATACCCTCGAAGGTACAGGTTTAGGACTATCAATTGTCCGCAACATCATCGACAAACACCATAGTCGAGTTAACTTGGTCAGCGAAGTTGGTACTGGTACCACCTTTTGGTTTGATTTGCCAATTGTAGAACAAAAGGCGCCGCACCTCGAAGAGTTAGGAGTTAGGTAGAGACGCGATTAATCGCGTCTGTACGAGTTAGGTAGAGACGCGATTAATCGCGTCTCTACAGTTGGGAGTTGTGGCACATCTATCTGGTGATGTGCAGTCATATATTTTTTTACCACGGAGGCACAGACAACACAGAGGTAAGAGAAAATCAAAGTCGGCGCTTATTTTCCAAAATTAATAACACAAAGTACTCTTAAGTGAAAGCTGCAATTAATAAACAAACTACAAATAAAGCTACAAACAGCAATAGCGTTTGATTTTGACGTACCCAACTTTGAAAACTTTGATTATAACTAGGTTTTCGATATTGTTTCTGCGCTTGATATTCTTCAAAATTTTGATATAAAGTACACTCTTTTGCCGTCGGACGCTGCGGATAATTACAGCTATCGTCCATATGGTACGTACAAGTATCACACAAATACTCATCCTTGCCCGCGCGGTGCAACGGAATACCAGGATGTCCAAATGCTTTTAACTCAGTTCGACAAAAAGGGCAAGTCACAGCTTGTGAGTCAACTTGCTGATTACAACGGGGACAAAATATACTAGCCACCTGAAAAATATTATTAATATAGATGTTTCCCCAATTTTAGCCAACTCGCAGGTTATCTGTCTGGTGATGACCTAACCTACCATCTAAATGAGGCGCCTATCCTACGGGTTGCATAATTGGGTGACCGCGCGCACTAATTCATCAAAATCTAGAGGTTTAGTTATATGATATTTATAACCAGCTTCAAGAATTTTCTGATGGTCTGTATCGGTACCGTAGGCTGTAAGTGCAATTGCTGGAATTGATTTATTTTGATACTCTGGTAACGCGCGGATTTGACGGATTAATTCATAACCATCCATTACTGGCATTCCAATATCGCTTATTACTACATCTGGTTGCGAAGATTGAATTGTTTCGAGCGCAGCAGCACCTGAGTTAACTGTTGTTACCGTGGCGCCATATTGTTCTAAAACAAACGATATTAATTCTAAATTATCAGGTTCATCATCGATTGCTAACAAGTTGATTCCAGCTAATGATGTAACTTCGTTTAATTCTTGTTTTATTTGTGGCACTGTCACTGCTACAACTGGAAAACAACAAGTGAAAGTTGCTCCAAGTCCTTCACCACAACTTTCTGCCATAATTGTACCACCGTGCAATTCGACTAAATGACGCGAAATTGCCAAACCTAATCCCAACCCACCAAATTTTCTAGTAGTTCCGCTATCTGCTTGACGGAAATACTCAAATATATATGGTAAAAATTCTGGTTTAATTCCTTTTCCCGTATCTGTAACCTGTAACTGTACCTGCTCGTCAATTTGTTTTACGCTAATTGTAACTTGACCACCTGTAGGTGTAAATTTAACCGCATTTGTCAGTAAATTGGTAACGATTTGTTGTAAACGGTTGATATCACCCAAGACTTTACCTATATTCGGATTAATTTCAGTAGTTAGCTGCATTGATTTTGCTTCTGCTGCTAACCGTACTGTTTCTAACGCTGCCCGAACAACATAAGCCAAGTCAACAGGTGCAAAATCTAACTTAAGTTTACCTCGCAGTATTCGCGACACGTCAAGTAAATCATCAATTAGTTGCACTTGCAGTTTTGCATTGCGTTCGATGGTTTCAATTGCCAAATTCTTACTTTTTTGATCTAAATTGCCAGTTTTGAGTAATTTTGACCATCCCAATATTGGGTTAAGCGGTGTACGAAGTTCGTGTGATAAAATTGCTAAAAACTCATCTTTTATTCGGTTTGCTGCTTCTGCTGATTCTTGCGCTAATTTACGTTCTATTGCTTCTGCTAACGCAAGGTCGCGCATTGTTCGATATTGGTGAAGACGATGTGTTAAATCTGTAACGTCTTGTATTGACATTAACGCACAACTGTTTTCTCCATCAATCCCAGACAGCGATGTTACGGTTGTGTGTTGGATACGATTTTTACCTTGTGTACTCGGCGCCGGAATCGTATATTTATGTAATTGTGAAGAAAAAATTGCTGGTGGCCCACCATTAAATATTTGTTGCAACCGACTTGCATACTGCGGTTGATTTAAATGCGGAAATCTCTCTGTAAGCGAAGTACCTAAAATCAACTCGCGCGGAATCTTTGTCCATTCTTCTAAACAACTATTCCAGTATATGACTATGTAGTCAGACTTGAATATACATAAGCCCAACGGTATAAGATCAAAATGACTAAATTTATCCTGCGCTTCGTTGATTATTTCTAGCATTATTTAGGTATACGCCCTATTATTATAATAACTACATGTTAAGAAGGAGAAAGTTCAAGTTGTTGGTCAATAACTTTAATGAGCGTACCAAATGAATCCATTTCAAAAATCAGAACTATTTCTCCCATAACTTCTAAAGTTTCAATCGCAAAGCGCGCTTGTGCCAGCAAAAAAACTGTTTGCTCAGTTGTATTATCTAACGATAATATATGATTGATTGAATCCTCCATATAAATTGGTATAGCATAATTAAGGTGTTGGTTTAATACATTACTAATCGACCCCATAATTCCATTAATTACGATATTACCTACTTCGCTTAATGTACCAATTTTTACTGAGTCTAAATCTGGGCTATCTATTTCTTCTCCTGTAAGTAAGCTAACTAACGTTGCCGCACTCTCTGTTGGAAATACTAAATTCGCTTTTCCCGAAAATGAACCTGTAAAATTTAGTCTAACTGCTGCAAACGAACCACTATCAAATCTTTTTTCTAGTTCTGATTGTAGCTGAACCAAAGTCATTACACTAACAACAGGAATTTCTAAGATAATCCGAGCATCTACCATCTGGTTGAGCATACTAGCAGCTCGACCTACACCAATATTTATTAATTCCTGCAATGCGTCCAAATGTGATGGCGTAATTTTTTGTATCATATCACACTTTTAATCCTTAAAAATATTGCGTAAAGCCGTAAGGACTTCAGCCTCTTTCGCTGGTTTATTAATAAAACCTGCGGCGCCTAGTTCAATACCACGAGCGCGCGAAGCATCTTGAATATCAGCGGAAATGATAATAGTAGGGATATGAAAATTTTCTGCTCGTAACATCTCGATAAATCCAAATCCATCAATATCTGGCATTAATATATCAGTCAACACGCAATCTGGAGTATGCGCGCGTACCATTTCTAAACCTTCCCGACCATTACCAGCTTCGAGTATCTCATAGCCATCAGCTTGAAGAATTTTACGAAGCATCCTACGAGCAAAGGCGGCATCGTCAACAATCAGGATTGATGTCATGTTTATTGCATTATAATCAAACATTGTACAGACGTTATATATAACGTTTCTACATTAAATATTTTACACGCTCATAGCATATTGCTTGACTGCACAGGCAAGAGGCCTATGCTACAAAAATACACTTCTATCTAAAGAAATAAAGTTATATATTCCTGAAGATATACTTTAAAAATCTACTAGTTTCACTATTTTCAGCGTAAAATATTTCATTACTTGGATTAAAAAATTAAATTGCATGGAGCATATAGATAGTGATGACATCAAAGCCTTTTTGGCAGAAAGTTATGAAAATCTTAATCAGATAGAAAACGACATAGTAGATTTAGAAAAAACATTGGTGTCAGTTGATGCATTGTCTCGGGTTTATCGGTGTTTACATACGTTAAAGGGTAACTGCGGCTTTTTGGCATTTTCCAAGCTGGAGGGACTTGCTCATGCTGGTGAAAGTTTACTCAACAAATTACGTGCGGGTGATTTAACGGTAAATACAGAAATTGCTACTACTCTACTTCAAACAATTGACAGTATTCGTAAAATCCTTACTTTTATCGAAGCTAATGACAGCGAAGGAAACGAAGATTACTCAAATTTGATTCAGAAATTAAATTCATTCCATTCTACTTCCCCAAGTAAAGTTCCCGCGTCTACTCCCCTATCTACCACTCTAGCTACCGATTCTACTTATATCACTTCAGAAACAATTCGAGTCGATGTAGATGTACTCGATAAAATCATGAATTTAGTGGGTGAGTTAATACTATCACGCAACCAAGTGTTGCAACTGGCAAATAGTTTAGATGATACTGCTTTTACTAAAATTAGCCAAAACTTAGATTTAATTTCATCAGAATTGCAATTTGTAGTTATGAAAACTCGGTTGCAACCAATAAACGCAATATTGCAAAAGCTTCCGCGCGCTGTACGTGATATCGAAGTTGCTTCCGGAAAAAGGGTGCATCTAAAAGTTATAGGCGCCGACACTGAACTCGACCGTAATATAATTGAGTTTATCAAAGACCCAATTCTACATATAGTCCGTAACTGTATCGACCACGGTATAGAAACACCAGAAGTACGCACCAAACTTGGTAAACCAATAGAAGGAAAGTTGTGCGTGCGTGCGTTTCACTCTTGTGGTAAAGTCAATATTGAAATCAGCGATGATGGTAAGGGAATCGAAGCAGAGCGTGTCAAAACAAAAGCATTAGAATTACGTTTAATTACTTCATTACAAGCGCAGACCTTCACTGAAGCTGAAATTCTGAATTTAATTTTCTTACCCGGTTTATCTACATCAACCCAAGTTACCAACCTTTCTGGTAGAGGTGTTGGAATGGATGTAGTCAAGACGAATATCGAGCGGGTAAATGGTACAGTACAAGTTTACAGTCAGCCAGGACAAGGAACAGTATTTAAGTTAAAGATTCCCCTAACCCTAGCAATTATTAGCGCCTTAATAATTACCAGCAATGGGCAATATTTTACCATTCCCCAAACTAATGTCCAAGAACTCGTTAGGCTTGAGGGTAATGATATTAGCGAACGAATGGACATACTCTACGATATTCCAGTCTTGCGTTTGCGTGGAAATATCTTACCTTTAGTTTACCTCAACAAAGTTCTTGGATTTGAGGAAGTACCATTATCCGTACTAGAAAATATAGAAGATATAGAAACTATATATATAGTAGTTATCAAGATTGATGGATATCACTTTGGTTTAATTGTAGACTCAATCGAAGACACTGAGGATATTGTAGTTAAACCTTTGGGAAAACAACTCAAAAATGTTTCTATATTCACAGGCGCCACTATTCTTGGTGATGGTAAAATAGCTTTAATCATAGATGCAAATGCATTCGCTCTCACAGCAGGTGTCACAACTCAAACCAACTCACTCAGCACTACACTTATAAACACAAGTGAGGAGCGCGAAATGATACTCTTGTTTGAAGGAGTTCAAAACGCGCGTATGGGCATTTTTATTACACTTGCTAGCCGTCTTGAAGAATTTGACAGCCAAGTCATTAAAATTATTGGCAACCAAAAGGTCGTACAATATAACAATGAAATTATACCTTTAATAGACTTAAATGAAGTTTTTTTAGGCACTCCCCAAATATTATCAGACATAATTCAAGTTGTAATTGTCACTCTTAATCATCGTAACTACGGTTTAATAGTCAACTTAATTATAGACATTGTAGAAGAGCCTATGAAAATTCAAGGAGCTTCTACCCGTCCAGGTGTGAAAATGCTTGCTAACATTCAAAATCAAATTATTGAAATTCTTGATGTAGAAAAGATTATTAATATTGCTAACCCTTATTTAATTAAATAAACAATATGACTAGACAATATTGTACTTTTTTTATAAATAAAATTTATTTTGGTATCGACGTTTTACAAGTGCAAGAAGTAATCGATTTGACACAAATAACCCCTGTACCACTGGCACCAATCGATATTTTAGGCTTAATTAACTTACGCGGCAAAATAGTAACTGTTATAGATATAAAATCCCGGTTAGAAATGAAAAACTATACAAATAATTTAAATTTAGAGAGCAAATACAATATTATTTTAAATAATAATTTAGAACTTGTCGGCTTAATAGTAGATGAAGTTGGAGACGTTGTTGAAGTCACAGAAAGTGAATTTGAACCACCTCCCGCAACTTTAAAAGGTAAAATGCGCTCTATACTGCATGGCGCCTACAAATTACAAGACAAGTTTTTATTAATTCTCGATATCGATAAACTTCTGACCCCCACCTATTATGAACAATCAACTACAACCAATTCTAACAGCACTAAAAGCATTGAAAGAAGGAGATTTTACTCATCGTTTACCAGTTGAAGACTCAGAACAAGCCGAAGTGCATCAAGCTTTTAACGAATTAGCAGCTTCTAACGGGCATTTTGCCTCCGAAGTCATCCGAATGACGCGCGAAGTTGGAATTGAAGGTAAGCTAGACTCACAAGTAACAATAGATAATGCTGCTGGATGTTGGAAAGAAATAATCGACAGTATTAATTACATGTCTTCTAAATTAAGCGATCAATTTCGTAGTATTGCCCAAACAATGCTCGTAGTATCGCAAGGTGACTTATCCAATCAAATCGAAGTTGAAAATGCTGGTGAATTTCAGGCATTAACGACAAATATTAATACAATGATAACTAACCTGCGTACTTCAATCGAGCAAATTACCGAAGTTGCAACTACTGTAGCATCATCTTCTGAAGAATTTACTACTGTAAGTCAAGAACTAACAAAGAACGCTACTCAAACAGCTGAACAAGCAACGAGTGCAAGTGCTTCTGCCGAACAAGTTAGTCAAAATGCAATAATAGTAGCTACTGCAGTCGAAGAAATGAACGCTAGCATCCGCGAAATTGCTAAAAATGCTGCATCTGGCGCCCAAGTTGCGACAAATGCCGTAAAAACTGCCGATGATACTAACGCCACAATTACCAAACTCGGTAATAGTAGTATAGAAATTGGCAAAGTAATTAAAGTTATTACCTCAATCGCCCAGCAAACGAATTTATTAGCTCTTAATGCTACCATTGAAGCAGCCCGCGCGGGTGATGCAGGTCGAGGCTTTGCTGTTGTTGCGGGTGAAGTCAAAGAATTAGCGCGCGCAACTGCTAAAGCAACAGACGATATTAGCCAGCGTATCGAAACAATTCAAACCGATACTAAAAGTGCAGTTGATGCAATAGCTGAGATTAGTAGCATTATTGACCAAATTAATGACATTCAAAATACTATAGCTAGTGCTGTTGAAGAACAAACTGCCACAACAAATGAAATTGCCCGTAACGTCTCTGAAGCAGCTAAAGGCACCACTGACATTGCCAAAAATATCTCTGTCGTCGCGTTAAATGCTCAAAACACTACTACAGGTGCTACAAATACATCCCAAGCTGCTAACGAACTATCACGAATGGCAGTAGATTTACAGAAAATAGTTAGTAAATTTAAATACTAATGAAAATTCGTGTTTTAATCGTAGATGATGCCGTCATCGTTCGCAATCGGGTTTCAAAGATATTATCTACCGTTCCTGAAATCGAGATTGCCGCAGTTGCAGCTAGCGGTAAAATAGCCCTTTTAAAAATTCCTCAAGTCAATCCAGATGTAATTATCTTAGACGTTGAAATGCCTGAAATGAACGGTCTAGAGACACTAGTGGCGATTCGAGAACAGTATCCAAAGCTACCAGTAATTATGTTTAGTGCTTTAACTGTTCTAGGCGCCGCAACCACTTTAGATGCGTTATTACTAGGCGCCAACGATTACGCAACAAAACCAAGTAACCTTAATAGCATCGAAGCAGCAAACCAACACATACGAGAAGAATTAGTACCCAAAATCAAAGCCCTAGCCAATGTAGAGACGCGATATATCGCGTCTAGTGCGTCTGGTGCTACTAACACACCTTCATCCTCAAACAATAATTTTTCAGCAATTGATCGAGGCGCCATTGAACAAAACCGCATTGAGCGAGACGTGATATATCACGTCTCTACATCTAATACTATTGATATAGTCGCTATCGGAGCTTCCACAGGAGGACCAAATGCGATAGCCGAAATTCTAACTAACTTCCCTGCAAATTTTCCCGCCGCTATATTAATTGTTCAACATATGCCAGCAATGTTTACTAAACTAATGGCAGAACGTTTGAACTCAAAATGCCTTCTGCCTGTTGCTGAAGCAGTTTCTGGCACAACCGTAAAACCTGGACAGGTTTGGATTGCACCTGGTGATTTTCATTTGCTTGTTGAGCGCGATAACAATACTATAAAAATTATAACTAATCAAGCACCACCAGAAAATTCTTGTCGTCCTGCTGTTGACGTTTTGTTCCGTTCAGTTGCAAAGGTTTACGGAAAAAAATCTTTAGGAGTTGTATTAACAGGAATGGGAAAAGACGGACTGCAAGGTGCCGAACATATTCGCACGTCTGGTGGTCATATTTTTGCCCAAGACCAAGATTCTAGCGTCGTCTGGGGGATGCCGGGGTTTGTCGCAAATGCTAACTTAGCTGAATCTATCTTGCCTATCAACCAAATGGCAGGTGCTATCTTACGGTTAGTAGCTCATAATTGAACCAAACTTTTTTAAACTTTTGTTAATTTTTAGTGAAGGGTTATTGTGAATATATGTTTAAAGTCTGTAGTTCGCAGACAATGAGCCTCAGCAGCGTAGATTTTGATTACCTTCGCCATTTAGTTCGCCAACACTCGGCTGTTACTCTTGATGCGGGTAAAGAATATTTAGTCGAGTTACACCTGTCAAACTTCGTGAGGCAGGCTGGTTTTGATACGATAGCAAATTTTGTTGAGCATCTCAAGGTTTCAAAATTTGGACAGCTTCACATCGCAGCAATAGAACATCTAGTCAACTACGAAACAACTTTCTTTAGAGATATTTATCCTTTTGAAGCTCTTAAAGACCATATTTTACCAGAAATAATCGAGCGGCGCCAGTCGTACCAATCAGATAAAATTAAGATTTGGAGTGCAGCGTGTTCCAGTGGGCAAGAAGCTTACAGTATTGCAATGCTCACCCGCGAGCATTTTCCCACGTTAAATAAAGCCAACCTACAAATTATTGCTAGTGATTTTTCTCATAAAGCATTAACGCGCGCGCGTAATGGTATATACAGCGCATTGGAAGTCAAACGAGGATTACCAGCTAACTTACGAAAAAAATACTTTCAACCTAGCGGTAACGAATGGCAGATTGACCGCGAAATCTCTAGTATGGTTGATTTTTATCAAATAAATCTAATCAACTCTTGGTCAGACTTACCCTTCCAACAAGTTGATATCTTATTCCTCCGCAACGTCCTTATTTACTTCGATATCAATACCAAAAAAAATATTTTGTATAAAATGAAACAAATTATTCATCCCCAAGGGTATTTATTCCTAGGTGGAGGTGAAACAACTCTCAACCTAGACAGTGATTTTGAAAGAGTTAAACTAGGTCAAGCAATCGCCTATAGAGTACGCACATTGTAGGTTGGGTTGAGGCAAGTGGCGTGGCACAGAGAGATTCTGGAGTTCTCTCTTCCCTCTGTGTTCTCTGCGTCTCTGTGGTAAAAAAATTACTAATACCTAAACTTCTGACATGAACTAGTAGTTTTCCCTTGATTGGTAGTTATCGGTTATGAAAACCCAACATTCCAACCTACAATGAAAAAGAAAGTAAATCTTTGTAAGTGTAGACGAGTAAGTTGGAGTAAGATGCATTACACTTGATAAGGGTTAACCAGAGTAAAAACTCAAGCCTTAGTAGTTTAGGTGCGTAATATCGCTTGATTATATTTTTTTTCAGAGCAAAACCTGCTTTAAGAATAAAACTAGTCAAGGTAATATCATAAGAAAAACTCCCACAGTGTGATATTTTAGTCTAACTGGAATATTTTACTGTGATAGCTATATATAAACACGCTCAAGTTATAGAATTCGCTTGTGCAATCTAAGAAACCAGAAAAAATAGATTTTAATAACGAGTACCCGTGTCCTTGTCGTCGTCGGGGACAGTTAGCTGCGATAACACTGACAGAAGCTTTTGGCTGTAACCGCTGTCAGCGCATTTTCGTAGTTGAAGATAGCGGTTATGTTTTAGAAGAACTTTCAACCACGTATCCTTATAAAAAGGCTTGGCGTTGGTCGGGTAACGCTTGGAACGTTGTTCATCCTAAAATGGGAGAAAGTTATTTGCCTGTAGCGCTAGGCATTATTTTTGTGCTAGTCGTTATATGGCTACCATTAGCATTACGTTTGGCAAACACGTCGAGTTGGGTTGCCTGGGCAATGCTAGCGGTACTACTCGCGCTTTTACCTGCATTAATGTTGTGGTTGACCCATAGGCCGTAAACGGAGATGAGTGTTGATGTTTTTGATGACGTACCTGAAGTAATGCGTATTGCGATGCGCGCTTATAGTGCTTCTTTACGTTTGGGTATTACAAAGGGAATAGACCGGAGTCGCGCGGTGCTTCAGATGGCACGCGCGCTTAATAACGCCTTTGATGATATTTTGGAGGCGAACACGCTTGATTTAGAAGCAAGTCGAGAAATGGCGGTACCTGAGTTAATCTTAGATTGGCTAAAATTAACTCCGGAACGCTTAGAAGCAGCAGTCGATATTTTGCAGCGTTTAGGAGAATTGCCCGACCCTTTACGACGAGTCAGAACAGCAGACTATCAACTCGACGACTCTCAAACTTATTCGCATTTAATGCCATTAGGTGTAATTGCGTTTATACATGAGGCATTTCCTGAATTAGGCGCCATTGCAGCAGCGATGTGTATTAAAACAGGTAACAGCATTATCTTGAAAGGCAGCACCGAAGCAAGTCATTCCAATGCTGCAATTGCCGATGTTCTGCAAAATGCCATATTAGATAAAGATTTACCCGTTGGCAGCATAGAGTTAATAAAGAGCGAACATGGCGCCTCATTACGCGATTTAATTACACAAGACAAATATGTAAACTTGGTAATACCCTACGGACGTTCAAGTTTCGTGCAGCAAGTCGTGCGTACTTCAACAGCACCAGTATTAAAATCAGCAATAGGTAACTGCTATGCATACTGGTCACTCAATAGCAGCTTAGAAATGCTAAGAGGAATAATTATAGATAGCCACGCAAGCGAACCAGACCCAGTTAACGCAATTGAAAAAGTATTAGTTCACCGTCAAACCTTACCATCATCACTAATAACTCTATTCAACAGTTTGAAAGAAAAAGGTTTTGAGATTAAAGGCGATCAAGAACTAACGGCAGCTTTTGGGCAATTACAGCTAGCCGAAGACAGTGAGTGGGGAAACTCATATCTCACCAAAACAGTTGCATTCAAACTCGTTGATAGCTTAGAAATTGCAATTAACTGGATAAACCAATACAGCAGCGGACATGCCGACTGCATTGTCACAGAATCTTACCAAGAAAGTCGGCAATTTGCACTTGGTGTCAATAGTGCCTCCACATACGTCAACGCATCTCCTCGTTTTTCGCGCAACCCATCACGCAGTGACGCTGTATTTTTAGGAATGTCAAACCAAAAAGGACATCGACGCGGAATCATCAACCTAGAAAGCTTAACAACCGTCAAACATATAGTTCAAGGCAACGGTCGATTTTAACACGTAGGGAGCGGTGGAGGCTTTGCATAACCCAACATTCAAACACGTAGTGGTCTATGTCATCAGTTTTGATAGGTGTGCTTCTTAAAAATTCTTCCTTTGTGTCCTTTGTGTCTTTGTGGTTCATTCCTCCAACCCACCGAAATTAATGACATAGACTAGTAGGTTGGGTGGAGGCTTTGCGTAACCCAACATTCAATCCAAGTTAAGATTTTTATCGCTGTATTATTTTGTGCGTAATTTTCCAGAAAATAATTGTAATCAATAATGTATCTACTCAGATACTCAAAATTTGAGTTTATTAAACTTGTATGCGCCCAAATATACAGCCTAATCCTGACGACCGTAAAGCTATGTTTCTTATTTTTACTAGCCTTGGTTGCTTATCATGGATAACAGCTATTTTTATTAGTATTTTAGTATTACGCTTTATTGATACTGCCTCAATCGCAGATGGTGAGATTATACATCGCAACAACACAGGCGCCCACGTGAAAGTTCGCTACACCACCGCTTCAGGAAACATGATTGAATACCATCAAAACAGCGCAGTGGGTTACAAAATTGGTCATAAAGTCAAAGTTTTATACGACCCTGAAAACCCTTACAATGCTAGTACTAACGCTCCAGGCGCATTATGGTTTAAGTCCACAATTATTGCGCTTATTGGAACAGGCTTTATTCTCGGCGCCTACGGAGAGTGGAAACAATACAAGCGCCTAAAATCATAATATTAAAACCTTGTGGAACAGGCATCACGAACTGTGTCTTAATATTTGAAACTAGGGACGGGCTTTTTATGCCCATCCCACAAGAGAAAGTCATCTACTTATGTTTTATCTCTTGCAGCTTGTGCGAAGTATAATAAACCTTACTACCCTGATCAGGCACGAAATGGCAGTCGGTAGCAGAACGCCAAAGTGACTTCCAAATAGGTTCGTTCGACTCGAAGAAATAATCACCCATTATTGGTTTAATTGCCGCAGTTGCCTTCTTCAAATGGTAATGCGGCATATTTAAGAAGATATGGTGTGCAACGTGAGTCCCAATATCGTGATGAATATGATTGATAAAACCATAATCACGGTCAATTGAAGAAATGGCGCCTTTCAAAAAAGTCCACTCATCACCACGATACCAAGGAATAGTAGGTTCGGTATGGTGTAAAAACGTGACCAAATCAAGCCAAATAATAAATACTAAATACGGTCCAACATAATACTTAACAAACCACATAAAACCAAATTGGTAAGTTAAGAATCCAAGTAAACCGACCATTGCACTCCAGCAAACAGTGCTAGTAATAACATCCCACTTCTCGTTCGGCTTAAATAGCGAACTGCTTGGAAGAAAATGCGAACCAGTTTTACCTGGGGAACGCATGAATAAATAAAGTGGGTAAGCTAGCAAAAATATATAGTGGCGCCCAAGTTTAGTCCAAAAGTCAGTTTTGTTGTATAATGACTCACTCGAAGGATACCAGCTTTCATCATTTTCAAGACTGCCCGTATTTTTGTGATGAGTACGATGGCTTATTCGCCAACCGTGATACGGAACTAGAATTGGTGTATGGCAAATATGCCCCATCAAGTCATTTAGCCACTTATACTTGGAGAAAGATTGGTGTCCGCAGTCGTGTCCGACAACAAATAATGCCCAAAACATTGTTCCTTGCATCACCCAAAAAATTGGGAAAAATAGCCAAGAATCAAATTTGTAAGCAACTGCGTAAAGTAACCCAATAACTATAATGTCGCGAAAAAAATAAAACATCGATTTCGCAACACTAGGTTGAAAGCATTCTGTTGGAATTGCTGCTTTCAAATCTCCAAGTGTAAAGGGAAGCGTCGTCGCTTCTAAGGACGACTTAAAATCTTGAGAATTTGTAGAAACTATTGTATCTGTCACTTGCTTTGCGTTCGTAAAATTGAAACCATTACAAGACTGCAAACTGCAATCTAGAGCTTTTTATGCTAATTTTAATTAACCTTTAGTATTATTAGCACTATATTGACCAAATGACAAATAATCACTTTACATAAATAATCTCTATTCTTTAAATTTTTGACATATTTATATATATAATCATGCAAGCATATATTTTGTCGTATATAGTCAAATAGTAAAATTGATATAATTATATTCCCGACTTACCATAGTCGGGAATCTTGCTATTTACGAAACAACCAAATCAAGATTACTTTCGGCGCCAGCACCTAAAGTTTTGAGTAAGCTGTAATTTGCCACTAGTGCTTCTGTAAAAGTTGGGTAAACATGATATTGAACATCAAACTCAGCACAAACTTCCGCCAAAATCGGAGCTATTTTAGGATAATGAATGTGACAAATCTGAGGAAATAAATGATGAACGACTTGGTAATTCAAACCACCAAGATACCAGTTTAAGAAAGCATTTTTTGGCGCAAAATCGACAGTTGTCTTAACTTGTGAAATTGCCCACTCATCATCAACAGAATTAGTCAATGGGTCAGGTTGGACAAACTCTACAGGCTCTAAAACGTGAGCAAGCATGAACACATTGCATATCAATAAACCATAAGTCATGTAAGTAATGCTAAATCCAATGAATGCCTCAATAGGAGTATGTCCTACCGCAATTGGAATACCAAAGAAAAGTGCTAACCAAACAACTTTACCCGCTAATAAAGTAAATATTTCCTTAAAATTTACAGATACTACGTGGTCATGATACTTACGCTTAAACAAAATGATGTGTACGTCAGCTAAAGACCAGTAGAAAGGAATAATCGCATAAATAAATGAAATAAATATATGCTGAAACTTATGATAAGACTTATGCTCCATATAAGGAGTCATTCGTACTAATCCATCCCCATGTATTTCTACATCATGACCTAAAACATTAGTAAAAGTATGATGAAGAAAATTGTGGCGACATCTCCACAGATAGCTAGAAAGACCAATTACATCATAAATCAAACCAATAAAGCGATTAACCGATTTTTTATTCGAGTAACCACCATGATTAGCATCATGACCGACACTAAAGCCAATACCAGCAATTCCCGCTCCCAAAACAACACACCCAACCACTTTCGTCATCAGTACTTCAGTACTGAATACAGTAAAAAACCAAGCACCAATTACCCATCCTAAAATCACTGCTGTTTTCAAATACATTGCAGGATTATCACGCCTTGCAATATTATTCGACTCAAAATAATCATCAACTCGCTGATTAAGTCTTTTTCTAAAACCAAGATTCTTGGTGTAAGTGACTCTTGTTTGTGTTTGTGTCATGACATAGCACTAATTTTTGTTTACTCGCACTAGAAACCCGGTAATTGCTCTCACCGGGCTTCTTAATTAAGATGATTTACTTGTTAGCTTCGTACTGCTTAAAAGATAGATAACCATCACCCTCTTTGTATAACTGACACTCATCAGTTAACCGCTTCATTAAAGACCATGAGAATTTATATTCATCATGGAGATATGTACTCCAATTTTCTTTAATGCTGCGGTAAGCCATCCGCAAATTGTACGAAGGAATAGCTGTTGAAATATGATGTGGGACGTGAACGTTGATGTCGTGACACAAAAATTCTACCCAACCTGGATAATCACAATGAATAGTACCTGCTAACTGAGCAATTGCTTCGTTCCACTTCGACACCTTCTCAAAAGGTACATCCGGCGCCGTATGGTGAACGTAAGTAAAAGTACTCATCCAGAAGTGATAAATCAACCAGGGTACAAGCCAAAATTTAACAAATCCCCAAACACCAGTTGTAATAATCAGCGCTGGAAACGCAATTACAGCAAATAACGTTACAACCGCAATTGATAGTTTAACTTTAGGACGGTCTTTTTCGAGGAAATTATCGGCGTTAAAATGTATCATCGCCCAATGTCCCACTGAACCAACCCACCATAGTTTATTTGTCAAAAAGGTTTTGAGAATCAGGCGCCACGTCGGACTGCTGCTTTCAAACACAGAGGGTTGAATTGGATGCCAAGCATTATCAAACTCAAGCTTATTAGTATGCTTGTGGTGATAATTGTGACCAACACGCCAAGCATGAAATGGGTAAATCAACGGCAAAAAAACTAAATGCCCAACCAAATCATTAACCCAGCGACGATTAGAAAACGAACGGTGTCCGCAATCATGCCCAATTACGAAAAAGCCTGTTAGTGCAGTTCCGGTAAAAATCCATGCAAATGGCAAAAGATACCAAGGTGCAACTATCAAACTTGCATAACCTAAAGCTACCATTAAAACATTAATAATCACTCCTGTCCACGCTTTGCGGCTATCCTTCTGGAAACACTCGCGCGGTACAGATTTGATAATATGTTTTAGCTTTAGGCTATTTTGACCAAAGCTTTCGGGAACAACGGATTGAGTACTTTTGCGAGACTCTTCGCTCTTAACTATTGATACTGTCATGAATACTAAATATGAAAAAGCTCCTCAATATCAAGCCATCCAAAAAAGTGCTGAGTGCTGAGTGCTGAGTGCCGAGTTATAACTCCTGAATTCTGAATTCTGAATTCTAAATTTTAACTCCACGCCTCCTAACCTCCTGACTCCTAACCTCCTGACTCATGGCTTAAGTAAAGTTTTGTTACAGTAGCGATTCGGATTATATCAACAAAATCGCTTTTTTTCGTGACATATTAAACCCCCGTCCACAAAAGTAGTCTCAGTAGTAGCGGGGATAAGAGTATAGCCACACCCAACTGGGTGTAGGTGCAAGCAGATTATATTATGCTGCGGAACCTGACTGCTTTTTAGGCGCCAGTTTAACGTTTGTTGCTAAACCAAGTACTTGTAAAACCTGAATTATTATCCAAGTAAAATCAATTTCCCACCACTCCAAACCGTGACGGGCAGAGTATTGGTAAGCGTGATGATTATTGTGCCAACCTTCACCATAAGTAAGTAAAGCAACCCACCAGCAATTTGTGGAATGGTCGCCAGAATCATAAGTTTTATAGCCAAACTTATGAGTAGCACTATTGACAAACCAAGTGAAATGCCATACAACAACAAGGCGAACAAAAACACCCCATACCACGAACGACCAGCCACCAATAGCTAGTAGCACTAACCCCAGAACAACCTGGAGTAAAATCATATTTTTTTGCAAAAACTGGTAAACTGGGTCTTCACCGATATCTTTAGTGAAGCGAGGAACATCAGCAAAGGCAGGAGATCTATAGAACATCCAGCCAATATGACTCCACCAAAAACCCTTATTAGAGTCATGTGGGTCTTGTTCTTGGTCAGAGTGTAAGTGGTGGATACGGTGTAAACCCGCCCAATCTATAGGACCACCTTGACACGAAAGCGTGCCGCAAAAAGCAAGAAAATATTCAAACCACTTCGGAGTTTGAAAACTGCGGTGGGTAATTAGGCGGTGAAATCCGAGGGTGATGCCAAGGCAACCCGTTAGCCAATAAAGGAACACAAACACGCCAACTGCTTGCCAGCTAAAGTTGCTAGGCAGTAAAGCGAACAAGGCGCCAACGTGCAAGCTAGAGAAAAATAAAATGTGAGTCCAATTAAGTCCGGATTTAGTTGATGTAGCAATTGTCATGAGTAACCTAATGGGATTTATAAGCGCGAAAAGAAAGTAATTTTCGTTCAGGTTCAGCGTACCTTTATCGAGCATAGCTTTTATCTGCCATGCGCTAGAAATCCACAAAGTAGTAAATTTATAGTGAATGAGGGACTAATGAACAGCTTGGAGCAGCTGCAGGACGCAGAACGGGCACTGTTACAGATTTTTTCTGGAATTGACGCGACAGTCAAGCAAAATCTTACTAGAGTGCTAAATTCTTTTCGCCATCATAGTGTTGGGGCGCACCATTTTGCAGGTGTCACAGGATACGGACACGATGATATCGGGCGCGAAACTTTAGATAAAGTTTTTGCTTCAGTCATGGGTGCCGAAAAAGCTGCAGTACGTGTACAGTTTGTTTCGGGAACTCATGCCATCGCTTGCGCCTTATTTGGTGTGCTTCGTCCTGGTGATGAAATGCTAGCCGTAGCTGGCGCTCCCTATGACACTTTAGAAGAAGTCATAGGTTTAAGGGGTAGCTCTCAAGGCTCCCTTATAGAGTTTGGCATAAGTTATCGCCAATTGGATCTAACTTCTTCAGGGACGATAGATTGGTCAGCTTTGAGCCAGGGTATAAAAGCGACTACTCGTCTTGTTTTAATTCAACGTTCCTGTGGTTACGACTGGCGCCCAAGTTTATCTATAGAAGAAATAGAAAAAATAATAACTATCGTCAAGCAACAAAACCCCAACACCGTTTGTTTCGTCGATAACTGCTACGGCGAATTTATCGAAACAAAAGAACCAACCCACGTTGGCGCCGACTTAATGGCAGGTTCACTCATTAAAAACCCAGGTGGTACAATTGTCACCGCAGGCGGCTACGTAGCAGGGCGCGCCGACTTAGTAGAAATGGCAGCATGTCGTCTGACAGCACCGGGTATTGGTAGCGAAGGAGGCGCCACCTTCGACCAGCTAAGATTACTTTTCCAAGGATTATTCTTAGCACCGCAAATGGTCGGAGAAGCAATGAAAGGCACCCACCTTACTGGTTATGTATTTGACAAACTAGGCTATCCCGTTAACCCAGCACCAATGGCGCCGCGTCGTGACGTAATTCAAGCAATAAAACTAGGTTCAGCCGAAAAACTAATAGCCTTTTGTAAAGCCATCCAACAAAACTCCCCCATTGGTTCCTATCTCGACCCGATCCCCGACCAAATGCCCGGTTACTCTAGTCAAGTAGTCATGGCAGGAGGTACATTCATCGAAGGCAGCACCCTAGAATTCTCCGCCGACGGACCATTACGCGAACCCTACATAGTTTATTGCCAAGGCGGCACACACTGGACACACATTTCCATCGCCCTAGAAGCCGCCATCAAAGCAGTAGGATCCGCGTATTAAGATTCCCGACTTCTTCAATAAGTCGGGAATCTCACCAGCTACTCCTTTAGAACGACCATAAATACCGATGTGTAAATAAACCGTGCGCCTTTAAGCATTAGTCGAACAGGCGCCTATATATCCACATTAAAAATAAATTTAACTGTAAAAATTATCACAGAGATGCTCAAGGGCGCAGACAGATTAGCCAAGAAATATCTTGTTGTATTTATAACATTTTCTTTGAGCGCTCATTCTTAAGTATGAGTTGTCTTTATAGCTCAGGTGAGACGTAATGAACGCTACAAAATGAAATAGTGATTAATGTTAGCGAAATAAATTTAAAGTTTTTTAGACAGTAGAAAATTCATGCATAATTCAGTCACGCTCCCTCGCATACAATCAGAGGGGCAAAATTATTGTCAGGATGCAACGCTTAGTGATATATACGACTCGGCTGAAAAGCAGTTTATACAATTATTAGCCGTTGAAAACTTAGACAAGCAATTGAACATCGAACCTAAAATTGCGAGCGAGTTTGAGTATGCATTATTCTCAGCACTTACTGCCGCATATGAAGGCGCCGAAGATAACCGCGCGCATCGCTTTCTTCAGAGAATTCTTTACAGAATCAATCGTTTGTACCTCTTCTGGTACGACGATTTACAAAATTACGACAACGAGCGCTCTTTGTACTTGCAGCGAATTCGCAATATTATCGAGACAGCTTGGCAAAAATGGGAGTTAGCACAAATAGACGTTGATGCTTTGCAAAAACTCGATGTAAAGCAAGCATTAATTGACCGTGTAGCATATGATTTAAACCCAGAGATTTCTGAGGGAAGTCGCTACATACGAGAAGAAATGAGCGTAGAAGGGTATAAGCATTTACTTGCCATTGGCTCATTTGATGGGTTAGTAGAAGGTAGTCGCTTATCACGCATTCTTGGCGGTACCGCAAACCCGATACAATGTACCTTAGTAAAAGTACTGCTCGAAGAATACGGTAACGGTCGCTTCAACCGTAAACATTCAACATTTTTCGCGGCAATGCTCAACGAGTTTGGTATGAATACCGAACCAGAGGGTTATTTTGATTTAGTACCTTGGGAAGTTTTAGCATCAGCAAATCATAACTTCTTAACTACCGAACGTAAGCGTTACTACCTTCGTTATTCAGGAGCATTAACTTACTTCGAGGTAGCAGGCCCAAGTGCATACCGCAATTATCTAACCGCAGCCCAAAGATTGAATTTATCAGATGCAGCAATGGGTTATTGGGAACTCCATATTCGTGAAGACGAACGTCACGGTCAATGGATGCTCGATGATGTAGCGCTACCCTTAGCGGAACTTTATCCCAACAACGCATGGGAACTCTTACTTGGATACGACCAAGAAAAATTAATGGGAGAACGCGCGGCACAAGCTGTTGTGGACTCAATTCGCCAAGCTGAAGCAATTTCGTAAGGTGGGTGCCCACCCTACTAACCTAACTCCTGTACGGGCGGGTTCACCTAAATTTCCCGCAATCTACCAGCATATAACTAAACCCGCCCCGACTGTATGGACGTTCACCTAAATTTCCCGCAATCTACCAGCATATAACTAAACCCGCCCCGACTGTATGGACGGGTTCACCTAAATTTCCCGCGATCTACCAGCATATAACTAAACCCGCCCGACTGTATGGACGGGTTCACCTAAATTTCCCGCCTACCAGCATATAACTAAACCCGCCCCGACTGT
The DNA here is from genome assembly GCF_002368415.1 of Calothrix sp. NIES-4105. Taxonomy (GTDB): domain Bacteria; phylum Cyanobacteriota; class Cyanobacteriia; order Cyanobacteriales; family Nostocaceae; genus Dulcicalothrix. Next base: position 10,328,303 of record NZ_AP018290.1, on the reverse strand, counting down.
ACGGGCGGGTTCACCTAAATTTCCCGCAATCTACCAGCATATAACTAAACCCGCCCCGACTAACTTTATGAAAGACATTTTTTACTGCCCAGAAGAATCAAACTTTTACTCTAACTGTTTAGAGAACTTTGTTTTAAGAAACCGTCAAAACTTTAAATATATAGTTGAATTCGGTTCAGGTGATGGTAGTCCTGTAATTTGCTCATTACTCAGAAACAAATTTTCAGGTTTGATACAGGGATATGAGTTAAATACAGATGCATGGAAAGCTGCCAATTTAACTATCGACGAGTACTGTCTTACCGATAAGTACATGATAGACAACTCCAGCCTGTTTGAATCAAATAATACCAAATCTGAATGTCTTGTATCCAACCCTCCTTATCTACCTGCACCAGATGAAGACATTTACATGCCATTACTTTTTGGTGGAACAGACGGCGCCGCAATAACAAACAAACTTTTAACATTGGGATATGAAAACGTTTTAGTATTAGTATCCAGCTACTCAAACCCCATAAGCACAATTGAACAAGCAAAAGCCAACGGTTATTCAGTTAATAAATTTACTGTTTTACCCATAGAGTTTGGCTACTACAGTTCAGAGCCAAAAGTCAAAAATCACATTGAAGAAATGCGTAACAACAAAATGGCATTTTATTCAGGTGATTACTACTTCCTAGCAGGAGTCTTATTTACAAAGCAAGAAGAATCAAATGTAGACTTGTCAAAAGAACTATCTCAAGTCTTAACAGGTTTATAAATTCTCCTGTACCACTGTACGGTGGGCACTGCCCACCATACATAATATTGTATTTTGTTTAACTTATGCGTTATATTCCAAAATACAAACGCTGCGGAATTAAACCAAATTGAATATAGATTTTACAACTTTAAGCATCGCGCTTCAATCAAACCCATATTACACTCAAACATACGGCGCCATTTATCAAGGTGACAGCTTAAACTTAACAAAATTAATACCCGACGACAGTATAAATTTAATCCTAACTTCGCCACCTTTTCCATTAACACGTAAGAAAGAATATGGAAATGAAAGTGCAGAAAAATATATAGAATGGTTTTTACCCTTTGCCTATGAGTTTAAACGAGTTTTAGCCGAAAACGGCTCCTTTGTACTAGACTTAGGCGGCGCCTACCTTCCTGGAAACCCGATACGCAGTATATATCAATACGAACTTTTAGTCAGGCTATGTAAAGAAGTTGGATTTTATTTAGCACAAGAATTTTTTCATTATAATCCCGCGCGCTTACCAACACCAGCCGAATGGGTAAACGTAAGACGAGTTCGTGTAAAAGACTCAGTAAACGTTGTTTGGTGGTTATCAAAAACCCCAAACCCACGAGCAGACAACCGTAAAGTTCTCAAACCATACAGCGAGAGTATGAAAAATTTACTCAAAAATGGGTATAAAGCGAAACTACGTCCAAGCGGTCATGATATCTCCGACAAATTCCAAAAAGATAATCAAGGCGCCATACCACCCAATTTACTCGAATTCGCCAACACAGAATCAAACAGCCCATATCTCAAGCGCTGTAAAAAAGCGAACATAAAACCCCATCCCGCACGTTATCCAGCTGGGTTCGCAGAATTTTTTATCAAATTTCTTACCTCAGAAGGTGATATCGTCTTAGACCCCTTTGCCGGCTCCAATACTACAGGTTTTGTCGCAGAAACACTACAACGTCATTGGCTGAGTTTCGAGTTAAACCAAGATTACATAATTGGCAGTCAGTACCGTTTCGATGATGAACTCAAAACTTAAGTAGGATATTTATACTAATTTTTATGATTTTTTTGGAATTTATAAGGTAAGATAGATGTACTATCAATTTATAGATAAATAGCCTTTTTTCCAAGCTAGTGAGATTGCCGACAACTACCATGCAGTCGGGAATCAAATCAGCGTTGCAAATATTCAAGCACATCTCTTGTAAAAGGGACTAATACACCTATGGTAACAACAATCAGGGTCGCAGCACCCTCAATTCGTGTATCAAAAATTGCTTACAAGTCTCCTTTTATACATCCATTAGCGCGATTTGTGACAGAGGAAGCAATCGCGATGATGTTCAATATAGACATTGAGACGATTAAACGAATTGACTGTTATTGCTACGTTGCTTACGTTCATGGTGATAATCTCAGTAAATTTATCAGTTACGCTGATTTTCCACCTCCACCAGTAGCAGGCACCAACTTTTCGCAAGTCTTTTGGCGTTGGCGCCGTCGGTGGAAAAAGCGGTGGAACAGTAAATACGCGCCAGATTGGTGGCAAAATTATTACATCGACCAAATACAGCAAAGTTATAGTGATCAGTACTTGCTTGAGTGGTGGAAAATGTTAATCTTGATAAAGTCCGCATTATCCGCTGAAGCTTGGCTAAAAATCACACAAACAATTCAAACAAACCAGACTTTTTTGAAGAATTTGTGAAAAGTATTACCCTAGACTAGCTTTACATTTGGAGGCGGTGTAAACAATAATAACTTAGCATAATTAAGAAATTTCCTGAAATCAGTAGATACTGGTTGAGATTAGGGAATATATCATTTAAAGAGGGGAGATAAAGCGATGAAGGACGTATATCTGTTAGCAGCCGGAGTGTTGACAGGACTGGCAGTGCCCACATCAGCTTTACCTCAGTTGTCAATTGCCCAGCAAGATTTACCAAAACTTTTGGATGTCAACGTTGGTTCGCAGTCGCAGCAGTCTCACGCTACCCAAAATCAATCACAACCAGTAGCAGCGCCAGAAACCTCCATACCTGAGTTTAGTAACGAAGTGGCGCCTTCTGAAATTACGCAACCGAGCGCCACAAGACCATTATCAGGAAGTCAACTTTATTATCAGAGGTTAGCAGCACTTAGACTAGGCAGAATTTATACCAGACTTGCATCAGAGAAAACAAGCGAACAGGCAGATGGTAGAAAAAGTCAGCTTTCCTACGAAGACTGGAAAGGACTACTAGCCCTAGAAGCGCGCGCAATGGCAGACGGTCAAGGAGATAACCGTCTCAGCGTCTTAGTCGGAGATTCACTTAGCATGTGGTTCCCTAAAGACAAATTACCTTCAGGGAAACTATGGTTAAATCAGGGAATATCCGGAGACACCTCAACAGGCGTATTAAAAAGAATATCAGCCTTCTCAAAAACAAGACCCGACGTTATTTATGTAATGGCAGGAATAAACGACCTGCGTCGAGGCGCCTCAGACGAGACAATATTACGTAACCACCGCCGCATCATCCGCCGCCTACGCGAAGAACATCCGATGACACAAATCATCGTCCAATCAATACTACCAACACGCCTATCAACAATTCCCAACACCCGCATCCGTACCATCAACCAAAAACTAGCACTCATAGCCAAACAAGAAGGCGCCAACTACCTAAACATCCACCATTGGTTCACAGATTTTCAAGGCAACCTCCGTCAAGAACTAACAACCGACGGCTTACACCTCAGCCTCAACGGATACGAAGTTTGGCAAGCAGCCATCCAACAAATAGAAACCAAAAACACCCTAACCCAATCAAAACGCACCCAAAAACTTTAATCACCATCTTGTAGCACAGGCATCCTGCCTGTGCATTCCAGTCATTATTTTTACCACATAGCCACAGAAACCACGGAGAGAGGAGCATAAAAGATTTAAAGACAGGCGCCTGTCTTCCAAAATTTCCCAAATTAATCGAAATACTAGCCATGTAAAGCCTCATCTAGATAAGCTTCTCGAATGGCTTCTTGTTGGATTTGTTCTATTTCCTGATCAGTCTTACCCACATATCGCAAAACATCTTCTACCGAAATTGGAGTAGCAGAACCGTAAGGATTTTGCCATTCAGGAAGATCATGAGTCCATTGGGCAACATCAAATGGATTAAGATGCTCGAAATTTTGATAAACTTCTTTAAGAATCTCTTCTTCTTCTTCACATAGTTCCGCATTTCCTGGGTCGTTTAGCAGGAAAACGTAATTTGAATTAAGAGGAGAAATAAACTTTGACCAAAGAGATAAAGCATCAACGGGTTGTCCTTTCATTAAGTCATAAACATAGCCAAGAACAAGACCATAATCCATCGACACATAATTATCTCCAGTAATGGGCTGCTCCATGCGTTGCAATGCAATACGGTCAGCAATGTAGAGCATTTTCAGCAAACCTAAATAGTTCATCGGCTTACCGTCAACACTAGATGCCTCATTAAGTGTTAAAAAGTTTTAACTTCCGGAAAAAAGTACAAGAACCTGATAGACTAAATTTATAGTCAATCAGGTTTATATGGTTCGATATGTCACCCCACGCGAGGCAATGCAAATCCTCCAAGTCTCAGAAAAAACACTCCGAGACTGGGACAAGTCCGGAAAAATACGTGCAATTAGAACTCCCTCTAATCACAGAAGATACGATATCGACAGCGTTCTTGACCCAAAAGCACTTAAAAAACGAACAACCTATCTCTATTGCAGAGTCAGTTCCCATAAACAACGAGACGACCTTAATCGACAAGCAGATTATCTCCAGTCCTTGTTCCCAGGAGGATGTGTCATCAAAGAAATCGGAAGTGGACTCAACTACAATAGAATTGGTTTACAAACCCTTCTGGGACAAATACTGTCTGGAGATGTCGAACAAGTTGTATGCAGTTATAAGGACAGACTCGCAAGATTCGGAATCGAAATCATCGACTACATCTGTCGAGAAAACGATACAAAACTCGTGGTTCTCAATCGGATTGATTTGTCTCCTGAGCGAGAATTCGTCGAGGACATTTTGGCAATTATCCACGTCTTCAGTTCTAAATTATACGGACTTAGAAAATATAAACAAAAAATCAAAGAAGATAAGGATTTACCCGGAAACGAACCTCAAACTAGTTTATAGAAAATGGCTTGCGGCATGTCGCTGGTGTTATAACCAAGCTATTGCTTATCTACGTGACTGTTTTATAAAAGGAGAAAAACAACCATCAAAGTACGATTTACGGAATATTATTTTAAAATCTTGTCCTGATTGGGTTGAAGAGTGTCCTTATTCTCCGCGCGAAGAAGCAATTTTTGATGCCAAAACAGCATTTTCTAAAACGGCTTCAAAAAATAAATCAAATCCTTCCTTTAAATCATGTCGTGAACCAGTAAAAAGCCTTAAAATAGGTGCGAAGTACTGGGGTGCTTTTCCCAACGGAAAGCGAGACAACCAGATAGTTGCTGGTTTTACTCATTATCCGACAATCAAAGCATCGATAAATGGTAAAACGGTTCGTATCAGAGACTTACAGATTAATCCTGCGGAACCTTTATGTGGAGAAATGCCATCAGAATTTACTATCTTGGTTGATAAAGGAAGATGGTTTATTTGCTTTACAGTGCCGTTTGAAGTATCTGTGAACAATAACAAAAACTTTATCAGTTTAGACCCAGGTGTTAGAACTTTCCTTACAGGATTTGATGGAGAAAATATTTTAGAAATTGGTAATGGTTCAATATCGAAAATAGTAATTCTCTGTCAACGTTTAGATAAGTTACAATCTCTAATTGCTCAGTCGTCTGGTAGAAGTAATAAGCGGTTACGCTGGAAATTGAGGAAACAATCTGAAGCTCTAAGAACTCGGATAAGGAATCTCACTAACGAAGTTCATAATAAAGCTTCTGTTGTCTTAACTAAAAACTATAAACATATTTTTCTTCCCACGTTTGAGACTTCCAAAATGGTTGTGAAGAAGAAAAGAAAAATCACTTCTAAAACAGCCAGAAACATGCTTAGTTGGTCACATTATAGGTTCAAACAAACTCTTAAGTTTCACGCACTCAAACGAGGTTGCGTTATACATGATGTAACTGAAGAGTATACTTCAAAAACTTGTTCTAAGTGTGGTCACGTACATGAAAAACTGGGAGGAAATAAAAAGTTTAAATGTCCTGGTTGTGGACACTCCTTACCTAGAGATTGGAATGGTGCAATTAACATTTTTATTAAGTCTTTAAATGACTTAACAAATGCTTCGACTTCGGTTGAGGCTGGGGAGGATGTACCCCAATACACAGTAGAAATTAGTACTTGTTGCTAGTTTTTACCGGGTTAAATGACATCCGTGCAGCTTTAGAAGTATTGCTGTAGCTTCAACAGCTTTTTCTGGATCAAACCGAAAATGAATTGCCATGAGCGCTCCAGATAAACTATTTTACTACTATATATATTACAAAACTTCACAGTGTACTTCAGTCATCCGTATTTTAATATCCTACTATAAATATGTCTCGTCAAAAGCACCCCGAAGTAGGTGCTGTGCGCTGCGCGGAACCCAACACAAAACACATAAAACATTTACAAACGAGAGCGCATAATTGATTTTCCGCAGTATTTTTATTACGATTAAAAAATAATTTAAGTAAAAGCACATAAAACTTGCATGAATAACTTAAAAATCTGTAGCTTAAGTATTCTAGCGTCAACATTCATATTATCTCAACCCAGTACAGCATCAGTCCTCACGCCACCCCCGTTAGAAACGCAAGTCAAAGAAGTATCAGGCTGGTTTACAGGTTTATTTAATAACTTTCAGCAAGTAACAAATAATCCCAGTATCCCACTAATTACGATGTCAAATTGTAAAGCGCGGTTAGCAGATGCAGTACCTAACCAAGACACAGAGACTATTTTTTTAGAACAAAAAAGCTCGGCTTTCCAACGAACCAGTTTTTACTCATTTAGCAAAGGAAGCGGAGCAGTTAACCTTGACGTTCGCCCCTTCATTAACCCAAATATTGTAAGTGGCTTATGCGATAAACCCGAATTAGAAAGAGTAGTAACTAGCAATAACATATCAACTGCTGCATGTAATCTTTTACTTTTGTGGGAACCACAACGCTACGTTGGTGATAATGCACCCAACGGTTGTCCCACAAGTACAGGAGGTAAAGTAGTTTCCAAAGTAACTATATTTGATAATGGTGTTGACTCCCTAGACCAAATTTTTAATGCACAAGGTAATTTACTAGTCGCCACACCAATAGAATATCGACGAGTCAATATACCCGAATCTTCTACAACTTGGGGCATCTTAACAATAGGAATAGGTTTGTGCTATAAAAAAATTGAAGATAAACGCAAGAAGAAGCTTTTAAAATCCTCTAAGGTGTAACATTAACCATATATGGTTATATAGCTATGAAAAGTGAAGTGGAGAAAGACAGTTATTCAGAACATGAGGAATGACATGGACTTAGAATATCAAATTAAACTTGAATCAAGCCAAGCTGCTAAGTTCAGTAAGGAAGCGAACCGGGAGTTTGCTGCTAAAAATTTTGCCGCTGGTAAAGCTTTAATGAAACAAGCGGTAGAAGCTGGACGGAGATGCCAGAGCTTGATACAACAGTACAACCAAGGTAATACCACTTCTGTGTGAGCAAAGTAAGCTTCATATTTTGCTGCCCCTACTTTTGAATATCAAGCAAGTATACTCATACCTTGGTAATACTATACAAATAATTATTACAACAGGAGCCACTGGCAGAATATGATACAAGCTAAATTTGACGACGAGTTACAGAAAATCTGACCTGGAGTAAAAAAACATCTTTGACAACATAGGTTTAAATAATTAGCATTAAATTATCTGTTTTTTAATAACAATATGACTCCGGATCTTCGTAATATTTACCCGCTCTCAGAATTTCAAAGCGGCGCAACAGCCTTTTTGCAAAATCTTAGGGGAACCAAAGAACCTATTATTCTCACCGTTAATGGTAAAGCATCTGTGGTTGTTCAAGACGCGCAAAGTTATCAAGAACTTCTAGAAAGGCTGGAACTTTTAGAGACAAGCCTGGGAATTCGCAAAAGTATTGACGAATTCGAGCAGGGTAAAGGTATCCCCCTAGACGAAGCATTCCAGCAACTGCGAGCCAAATATGACATACCATATTGAAATTTCACCTACTGCAGTAGCTGATATCGAACAGATTTTTCAGTGGATGCGCGAAGCTTCTTTAGACCAAGCCCATCGATGGGTTAGAGGGTGCTATGAAATAATGTTGACATTAGAAAAATTTCCTAAGCGCTGCCCGATGTCACTAGAAAGCAAGTACATGAATATTGAAGTGCGGCAGCTACTCTACAAAAAGCAATTTCGGATTTTGTTTACTGTTACTGAGTCCTCAGAGGAAGATGGAGGGGTTGTTCGCATTCATAGAGTTCGTCATGGTTCACAAGAAAGGTTACGCAATCCTAAGCAGTTATTACAAGAAGATGAGGACGAATAAATTAATACAATTTAAACTTCAGTAAAAAAGGCTCTTGCGTACTTAGGGTGCTAAATTTGTGGAAAAATCAGCTTAAAACCATTGTCGGGCTTGTATTACAGCCATTATTATTTTCAGAACAGTATTCTTTTCTAAAATTGAAACTAGAAGTGACTGTAAGCCTTGTAAATAAAGCATACTTATAGATTTTAATTAAAATTTAGCACGCTATGTACGAAAGAACCCCCTAATTTGGTTCAAAGCGCTATATTATAACAAAAATAAAGTTAAAATACTAGATTTTTTGCAGCGCGACTAATGACAATTTATAACTTTTAAAACATTCTCTGAAATAAAGTCAAAAAAAATAGGTCAGGCGCCTCGCCCAACCTACAATTTATCAATTAATTATTTTTCTGTGCTGTTTCTCCAGGGCCTGCGGTAACGATTACCAATTTATCCGGTTGTATCAACTCTTGAATAACCTGCTGCACTTGTGGCATTGTTACTGCTTCGATGCGCTTTGGAAATTCTCTGAGTTCGGCAGGTGATAACCCGTAAATTTCGTTGCTCAGTATAATACTTGATACATCACTGGGACTAGCCAAGTCTACAGGGTAGCTACTAGCAAGTGACCTTTTCGCATTATTTAATTCCGCTTCGGTAATACCTTGTTCGCGTAACTGTTTGAGTAATGCAACTGCACTTGTAATTGCTTTTTGGGCATCACCAGGCGCCGTTTGCATTTGAATTAAGAACGGCCCAGGATTAATACCCGTTGCGAACGCGCTATAAATACCATACGTTAAACCTTGACGGTCGCGTACTTCTGTACCTAAACGACTTGATAACGTATCACCACCTAACACTTGGTTAAGTACTGTAGCAGCATAGTAACGTGGGTCTTTGCGCGAAATGCCATTGTAACCAATATAAGTTACAGCCTCGGCTTTACCAGGAATCACTGGATTTAAACGTGTTGTAGTTTGCGGTAAACTTACAGGTGTAACATTCACTACAGGAGCTTTACCTGATGAACGCCAATTACTAAACTCTTCATTAAGAAGTGTTTTAACTTGATTAACGTCAAAGTCTCCCACAAAAGCAATCGTTGTATTATCTGGTCGATAATGCTGCTTGTAAAAGCTTGTTAAATCATCGCGCGTAATTGCCTTTAAGCTCGTTTCGGTTGGGAAAATGTGGAACGGATGGTTTTCTGGATAAACAGCTTGTTGGAATACTCTTCGTCCTAACGAACGGGGGTCATCTAGCTGTGCTTTCAAACCTAATAGCGCACGTCTACGACTTAGTTCCAATTGGTCAGCCGGGAATGTTGCATTTTGTACAACATCAGCCATTGTTTTCACTAAAACAGGAATATTCGTAGAAAGTCCCTGTCCAGCTATTGTCACACCTTCACGGCCAGCACCAAATCCTAAACTGGCGCCTTTATCTTCAAGAGTCTGTGCCAAAGTTAACGCATTTTTTGTCTTTGTTCCATTCATCAAGTTACTAGCAACCAAGTTGGCAACACCAGCTTTTGCTTGATTATCGAATATTGTACCAGCGTCAATTTGTCCACTAATATTAATTGTTGGAACGCTGCGGTCAGGTAATAATAATACCTGCATCCCGTTGTTCAGAGTGAATTTTTCGGGAAGCACTTGCTTACTCGAAGCTGTTGCACTCGTCGCAGGTGGTAAATACTTCGCAAGCTCTGCTGGGTCTACTGGTTTACCAGGACTAAAGTTTTCCGAAGTTCTACCTGAACTACCACCGCTAGCTCCAGGTTTTCCATCCGGTTGTGTTGGTTCAAAGAAACCTACAGTTTGTTTGGTTGGGTCAAGATAAGTCTTAGCACATGCTTGAATATCAGCAGCAGAAACCTTTGCAACTCCTGCTAAATACTTTTCAACAAACTTGTAATCTCCAGCTACAATTTGGTTGTAACCAAGTTGTGTTGCTTGGCTAGTTATATCCTGATTACCCAAAATAAACGAAGCTTGTAATTGAGTCTTAGCTCGGTTTAATTCATCGCTAGTAATCGGTTTTTGCTGTATTTCAACGAGCGACTTTTGTAGTACGGTCGCAATATTATTCAACTCTTGCCCCGGCGCCGCAGTTACATTAATCTCATACCAACCTGGTTCAACAAGTTCTGCTGGACTTGCACTAACTGAAGAAGCTAACCCAGTTTCTACCAAAGCTTGATACAACCGTGAACTTCTTCCTCCCGTTAACACAGCATCCATAACATCGATAGCTGGTACATCAGGGTGAGTTAAATTCGGCAGTGGATACACAACTTGTAACAAAGCTGCACTTCCTCGCTCTTTTAATACTATCGGCGCCTTACTATTTGATTTAGCTTCAGAAGCAGGGGAAGGAGTTATATTATTTAGTTTTGCTTTGCCACGTTTAGGAATTTTTTCAAAAGTCTCCCGAATAGCTTTCAAAGTCGGTTCTGTAGCAAAATCCCCCGTCACAATCAGAGTGGCATTATCAGGACTATAGTAAGTTTGGTAATAATTCTTTACCTGCTCAACCGTAAATTGTTCAACATCAGATTTAGTACCACCCACAGGCAAACCATACTGCCGCGAAGGAAAAGCCGCGCGCATTACTGCTCGGTTAAGTCTATACCCTGGTGAGTTTTCATAACCCTGTAACTCAGAAATTACCACTCGCTTCTCGCTAGTCAAATGGTCAGCATTAATAACCGAACCTTCCATGCGGTCAGCTTCCAAAGTTAACAACGCTTGTAACTTATCGCGCTGTACAGTGCCATAATAAGCCGTTTGGTCATAACTTGTAAAAGCATTAAACTGACTACCCAAAGCGCTAAACAGGCGCCCAAACTGCACCGGACGTGCGGCAGTACCCTTAAACATCAAATGTTCAAGCTGGTGAGAAATACCATTTTCTCCCGCCTTCTCATTGCGAGAACCAACCTGATACCAAACCTGCGCGCTAACTACAGGCGCCGTATGAACTTCTTTAGTAAGTACAGTTAAACCATTGGCTAATACCGTCTTACGTACCCCCTGAGTCAGAGAATCCGCAGGAACAGCAGAAGCGAAATTGGATGGCAATAGCACACCACTCAACACAAAGCTAAGAAATAGCCCTATTAATATAGACGGTCGAAACTTGGGAAAACGCATACAAAGTTAGATTTTGACCTAAAGATATAAGATACACAAAGCTTCAAAATTTGTTTCCACTCTCAACTCAACACTCAACACTCAGCACTCAGCACTCAGCACTCAACACTCAGCACTCAACACTCAACACTCAGCACTCAGCACTCAGCACTATCTCCATGTTAAAAAGCTCTCTTGCTATTTGAACAACAAGAGAGCAGAAAGAATGGTGTGTGAAGAGCAAACTTAAGATTTGCTTAATTTCAAGCTAACAAGCCAGTGTGAACTAGTTGTGACAATTGTTTGAATTTATTAATACCGTTCATCCGTTACATCCGTTCTATCCGTTGCCAGCTTTCTCTGATTTGACCGCGACTTAAAAAATTGCTCCCAACGCTTAACACCACTCAGCGTAACCAAAGTTAAAAATCCTGCAAGTAAAGCCATTTGCCATAAACCGCAACCTATCGCAGCTCCCAAACCTGCCGAAGTCCATATTGATGCTGCTGTAGTTAGTCCCCGTACTCTCGGTGCTTTTGATTCTCTTGATGACTCATGCAATATTAATCCGGCGCCAATAAATCCTACACCTGTTGTTACACCTTGAATAGTCCTACTTAGTGCATTTGTTGCGCTAGCAACATCTGCACCAGCTTGTAAAGGAATCATTACAAACAACGCAGAACCCATGCTCACCAGCATAAAAGTTCTCATCCCTGCTGCTCTACCGCCTTTCTGACGATTGAAACCAATAACGCATCCAACCAAAAGCGCTAAAACTAGTCTCGTCCCTATTTTTACCCAATCATCAGAACTAACAAACATTGCACCCATTATTTTCTAATTTTAATCATAAGTTAATCAATATATAACCTTTTAGCCAGTGATACATACCCAGCAGGGATGAGAATTTACTTCGGGTGGTCATATTCCCAAGTTTTCTCCACAGATTACAATTATGTATTATAAATGTAGTGTAAGATAATTTAAGTCTGAGGAGGTTAAAGAAAATAATATGAGTGTATTTAAAGTTGAAGTTGTAAAAATCAGTGAAATCAAGCATCACCCTAACGCTGATAGACTAGATATTGCCCACTTTGAAGGGATGGCATATCAAGTTATAACAGCAAAAGGAAACTTTAAACCAGGTGATTTAGCGTATTACTTCCCCATTGATAGCGTCATTCCAGACGAATATTTGGATAAATTTGGAATTCGTTCTTATTACTCAAAGAAGCTACGTGCGGCAAAACTGCGAGGAATATTTTCTGAAGGTTTACTAATACCTGTTGGTGAGAACTTCACAGGTAAAGTAGGCGATGATTATACCGAATATTTCGGCGTTACTAAATATGAATATCCCATCCCGCGCGGTATGAGTGGGGAAATGGAAAGTCATATTGGGCAGTACAAATTCCCAAGTCCCGAAAACATCAAGCGCTATAAAGATATACTAGTTGATGGAGAAGAAGTTGTAGTTACCGAAAAAGTACACGGTACAAACTTTACTGTATTAGTTGACAATGATGGAGTAGCTAAAATTGGCAGCCACAATTACTTTTGGAAAAACAACGAAGCTAACAAAAACTTAGTTTACATCCGCGCGTACCACGAAAACCCGGCTTTGCAACAATTACCAGTAAACACTCAAGTCTTTGGCGAGATATATGGTGTGCAAGACATTAAATATGGTTTAAGCAATGGTAAAATTGGCATTGTCTTATTTGCTGTGCGTCGCGGTAATGAGTTTCTGAATTACAATGATTTTGTAGAATTTTGTAACTTACATTCACTCCCTACAGTACCTCTGCTTTACCAAGGCGCCTACAGTTGGGAAGCGGTATCACAATTCAACAATAAAGACAGTGTACTGTGTCCAAGCTGCATGATGGAAGGAATAGTAATTCAACCAGTACAAGAAAGAACACATCCAGAAATAGGGCGAGTAGTAATCAAATTAATTAGTGATAGATATCTACTTCGTAAAGACGGTACCGAGTTACAGTAGGGTGCGTGAAAGCTATTACAATTTACAATGAAATGAAATGTTAAACAGCTTTCACGCACCATACCACCACGCTTATTAACAATGCAAACAATTCTTTTTCTATGCACAGGTAATTACTACCGTAGTCGCTTTGCAGAACACTTGTTCAACCATCTCGCGCGTAAACGTGGACTCAACTGGCAAGCTGACTCGCGCGGTTTAGCACTAGAACGCGGTGTTAATAACGTTGGCGCCATTTCTGATTACGCGAAAGCAGCATTACTTCAGCGAGGTATAACCTTACTCGACTCAGAGCGCTTACCTCAAAGTGCCTTATTAGAAGATTTTAAATCATTTACTAAAGTAATTGCCATTGATGAAGACGAACATCGCCCTTTAATAACAGAACGCTTTGCCGAATGGGTAGATAATATTGAGTATTGGTTAGTTCACGACATCGATAAAACAGGTGCAGATGAAGCTTTAGGGCAAATAGAAGCTAACGTTATTAATTTAATTGACAAATTAGATTAAGGTAAGGTGGGCAGTGCCCACCCTACTGCTAAAATCACAATTAAAATATATTAACCACTATCCTTAGATAGATATTAATTACATTCGCATAACCTTTAGGTAGAGGTGATAATAGCCATTGTAGATAGATAATATACGTGTGTATATATCCTACCTAAAAGCTCTCGCTCAGAAATTCAATAATCAGAAATATATTTAACTCATAAACCAATAATGACGACCTCAAAAATTGCTAGCGACACAGATAGTTTCGACCTCAAACAGCTATTAAAAACCCTTACAGAAGTCAAAAAAGGCAATTTTAGTTCCCGAATGCCTCTCGACCATACAGGAATTGCCGGAAAAATTGCTGACACTCTCAACGACATTATTGAGATGAACGAACACATGGCAGCTGAGTTAGAGCGTGTTGGTACTGTTGTTGGTAAAGAAGGTAGAATTACTGAGCGCGCGTCAATTGGTCATGCTAAAGGTGCCTGGAAAAGTTCGATTGATTCTGTGAATGCTTTAATTAGCGACTTAGTACAACCAACAGCAGAAACAACTCGTGTAATTAGAGCAGTTGCAAAGGGTGATTTATCGCAAACTATCCCTACAGAAATTCAGGGTAGACCACTACAAGGAGAGTTTCTGCAAACAGCCACTATTGTAAATACAATGGTGACACAGCTAAATTCGTTTTCACAAGAAGTAACGCGAGTCGCGCGCGAAGTCGGAACCGATGGAAAATTAGGCGTACAAGCACTGGTTCCTGGTGTTGCTGGTACTTGGAAAAATTTAACCGACAGCGTAAATTTGATGGGAGGCAATCTTACCGCACAGCTACGCAACATTGCTGAGGTGACGACTGCCGTAGCTAATGGTGATTTATCAAAGAAAATTACTGTAGATGTAAAAGGGGAAATTTTAGAGTTGAAAAATACCATTAACACGATGGTTGACCAACTCAACTCGTTCGCTAGTGAGGTAACTCGCGTTGCCCGTGATGTGGGAACCGAGGGTAAATTGGGTGTACAAGCAGATGTTAAAGGTGTTGCCGGTACTTGGAAAGACCTGACCGATAGTGTGAACTCGATGGCAGGTAGCTTAACATCACAGGTACGAAACATTGCTGAGGTAACGACCGCAGTAGCTGGTGGTGATTTATCGAAGAAGATTACTGTAGATGTCAAAGGTGAAATGTTAGAGTTGAAAAATACCATCAACACGATGGTTGATCAGCTTAACTCATTTGCTAGTGAGGTAACTAGAGTCGCGCGCGAGGTAGGTTCGGAAGGTCAATTAGGAGTACAAGCCGAAGTTCGGGGTGTCGCTGGTACTTGGAAAGATTTAACAGAGTCAGTTAATTTTATGGCTGGCAGTTTAACCGCGCAGGTAAGGAATATTGCTGAGGTAACAACTGCGGTAGCTAATGGTGACTTATCGAAGAAAATTACTGTAGATGTCAAAGGTGAAATTTTAGAGTTAAAAAATACGATCAATACGATGGTTGACCAGCTTAACTCCTTCGTTTCGGAAGTAACCCGTGTCGGACGTGAGGTTGGAACTGACGGTAAATTAGGAGTACAAGCCGAAGTCAAAGGTGTAGCTGGTGCCTGGAAAGACCTTACCGACAGTGTAAACTTCATGGCAGGTAGTTTAACTGCACAAGTTCGTAATATTGCTGAAGTTACAACTGCCATTGCCAAAGGTGACCTTTCTAAAAAAATCACCGTAGATGTAAAAGGTGAAATGCTGCAACTGAAAAATACTATTAATATTATGGTTGATCAGTTGAACTCGTTTGCATCGGAAGTAACAAGGGTTGCACGCGAAGTCGGCGCCGAAGGAAAACTTGGTGGTCAGGCACAAGTTACCGGTGTGGCGGGTACGTGGAAGGACTTAACAGATTCAGTAAACTTTATGGCAGGTAGTTTAACTGCACAAGTGCGAAATATAGCTCTTGTTACCACGGCAGTAGCAACAGGTGATTTATCCAAAAAAATTACTGTTGATGTTAAAGGTGAAATTTTAGAGTTGAAAAATACCATCAATACGATGGTTGACCAGCTCAACTCATTTGCTAGTGAGGTAACTAGAGTTGCGCGCGAGGTAGGTAGCGAAGGAAAGTTGGGGGTACAAGCAGAAGTCCGAGGTGTAGCTGGCACTTGGAAGGATTTGACCGACAGCGTCAACTTTATGGCGGGTAGTTTAACTGACCAAGTACGAAACATTGCTCTTGTAACAACAGCAGTAGCAACTGGTGATTTATCCAAAAAAATTACTGTTGATGTTAAGGGTGAAATTTTAGAGTTGAAAAATACCATCAATACGATGGTTGATCAACTTAACTCGTTTGCTTCTGAAGTAACCCGCGTCGCGCGTGAAGTTGGAACAGAAGGTAAACTTGGGGTACAAGCTTATGTGCGCGGAGTTGGTGGTACTTGGAAAGATTTAACCGATAACGTCAACCTGATGGCAGGAAATTTGACAGGGCAAGTACGTAATATTGCTGAAGTTGCAACAGCTATTGCGAGTGGTGATTTATCGAAGAAAATCACCGTAGATGTCAAGGGAGAGATGCTGCACTTGAAAAATACCATTAATACGATGGTTGTCCAACTCAACTCATTCGCATCAGAAGTAACTCGTGTCGCGCGTGAGGTAGGAACTGAGGGTAAATTAGGTGGTCAAGCGCAGGTTATTGGTGTAGCAGGTATTTGGAAAGATTTGACCGATAACGTCAACTCAATGGCAGGTAACTTGACGGCACAAGTGCGAGGAATCGCCAAAATCGTTACAGCGGTAGCAAATGGAAACTTAAAACGCAAGTTGGTATTAGATGCTCAAGGAGAAATTGAAACGCTAGCGGAAACAATTAATGAAATGATTGATACGTTAGCTACGTTTGCCGACCAAGTAACAACTGTTGCGCGCGAAGTTGGAATAGAAGGGAAACTAGGTGGACAAGCGAAAGTTCCAGGTGCATCAGGTATTTGGCGCGACTTAACAGACAACGTTAATGAATTAGCGGCAAATTTAACAAATCAAGTACGTGCAATTGCTGAAGTTGCAACAGCTGTTACTAAAGGTGATTTAACTCAATCAATTGCCGTTGACGCACAAGGTGAACTTGCTGCCCTTAAAGATAATATCAACCAGATGATTGCTAATTTACGAGGTACAACTCGTAAAAATACTGAACAAGACTGGCTCAAAACTAATTTGGCTAAATTTACCCGCATGTTGCAGGGACAGCGAGATTTGGAAACAGTCACCAAATTAATTTTATCGGAGTTGGCGCCGCTTGTTACCGCACAAAAAGGATTGTTTTACCTAATGGAAACAGTAGACAATCACCCGCAGTTTTTGAAATTAATCAGCAGCTATGCTTACCGCGAACGCAAAAATTTGTCTAACCGTTTCTATTTAGGTGAAGGTTTAGTAGGTCAATGTGCTTTAGAAAAAGAGCGAATTTTATTAACTCAGGTACCACATGACTATATAAAAGTTAGTTCAGGCTTAGGCGAAGCTACACCCCTAGATGTCGTTGTGTTACCAGTGTTATTTGAAGGACAAGTTACAGCAGTTATTGAGCTAGCATCCTTCCACCGCTTTAGCGAAATTCATCTCACTTTCTTAGACCAACTTACCGAAAGTATCGCTATCGTACTAAACACAATTTCTGCGAGTATGCGAACAGAGGAATTACTCAAACAGTCTCAGTCCCTAGCAGAAGAATTACAAAGTCAGCAAAAAGAACTAACTGAAACTAACCAACGTCTCGAACAACAAGCACAATCACTTAAAGCATCCGAAGAATTACTGAAACGTCAACAAGAGCAATTGCAGCAAACAAACGAAGAATTAGAAGAAAAAGCCGAATTGCTTGCAGTGCAGAACCGAGAGGTCGAGCGCAAAAATAACGAAATAGAACAAGCGCGTCAAGCTTTAGAAGAAAAAGCCGAACAGTTGGCAATGACTTCTAAATATAAGTCGCAGTTCCTCGCCAACATGTCTCACGAACTTAGAACTCCACTAAATAGTTTACTAATTTTGGCAGGGCTACTATCTGAGAACAGCGAAGCAAATTTAACGGCTAAACAAGTAGAGTATAGCCGTACCATATATTCTGCGGGAAATGATTTGCTGGCATTAATAAACGACATTCTTGACTTAGCCAAGATTGAATCTGGCACAATGTCAGTAGAAATTCATGAAACATTATTTCATGACTTACAACAACATATTGAAATAAATTTTCGCGCCTTCGCAACCGACCGCAACCTAGACCTGCGTATTCATTTTGACCCGCATTTGCCTCGTGCTATTTATACAGATGCAAAACGGCTACAGCAAATACTAAAAAATCTTTTATCAAACGCTTTTAAATTTACTGAGCAAGGTTACGTCAGTTTAACAGTATCATTAGCGACTTCTGGCTGGAGTTCAGATAAAGAAATTTTGAACCGCAGTGAGCGCGTGATTGCATTTGCTGTCACCGACACTGGTATTGGAATTGCCCGTGATAAACAGCAGATAATCTTTGAAGCATTCCAACAGGTAGATGGTACCACTAGCCGTAAATACGATGGTACAGGCTTAGGATTATCAATTAGTCGGGAAATTGCTCATCTACTAGGAGGTGAGATTCGCTTAGTCAGCGAGTTAGGCAAGGGTAGTACTTTTACACTTTATTTGCCTCAGTCTTATTCCAATCAACCTTTTCCAGGTAATAGCGGTAATCACATAACTAATGTAAAAAATACGATAACAGTTGCGGCTAATAATCTTCCAGCACCTAATATTATTAGTAACGTGGTTGAGCCAGCAGTAATTGATGAAGCACAATTGTTGAGTGAGCAAGCAATTGAAGATGATCGGGAAAATATTCAACCTGGAGAAAGTTTGCTATTGATAATCGAAGATGACCTTAACTTCGTCCGCATTTTGATAGATATAGCACAACAGCAAAATTTTAAAGTTATAGTAGCAACGCGCGGCGATGTTGGTTTAGCAATGGCGCGTTTGTATCAACCTACAGCAATTATGCTTGATATGAACCTACCTGTTATGGATGGTTGGACAGTTCTTGACCGTCTCAAACATGACCTTAACACTCGTCATATTCCTGTTCATATAATGAGTGTAGACGAAGGGCGCCAGCGAAGTTTACAACAAGGAGCAATAGCTTACCTGCAAAAACCTGTTGAGCATAATTCTTTATTAAATGCTTTGAGTCAAATTCGAGAATTTGTTGAACGTCAAGTCAAAAATTTGTTAATTGTAGAGGACGATGCTACCCAGCGTCAAAGTCTTGTAGAGCTTATTAGCAATAGCGATGTAGCAACGGAAGCAGTTAGTACAGGTGCGGCAGCATTGGAAGCTTTACAAAACAGACACTTTGACTGTTTAGTCTTAGACCTAGGACTACCCGATATGACAGGCTTCGAGTTAATAGAGCAAATCAAACAGCAAGCGAACTTAGCTTATCTACCGATTATTATCTATACAGGAAAAGAATTAACTTCTACTGAAGAAAGCGAACTACGTCGTATTAGCGACTCTATCATTATTAAAGACGTGCGTTCACCCGAACGTTTGTTAGATGAAACAGCTTTATTTTTACACCGAGTTCAAGAAAATTTATCGGCGCCTCAACGCCAAATGCTTGAACAGTTACAGCACAAAGACCAAGTGCTGACGGGGAAAAAAATCTTAATAATAGACGATGACGTGCGAAATATATTTGCTCTCACCAGCTTATTAGAGCGTTACAAAATGCAAACTGTCTATGCAGAAAACGGCAGCGACGGTATTTCCATCCTCCAAACAACCCATGATATTAATCTTGTTCTTATAGATATTATGATGCCAGGGATGGACGGCTATGAAACAATGCAATCTATACGCTCCATAAGCCAATTTAAAACTTTACCAATAATAGCTTTAACAGCAAAAGCAATGAAAGGCGACCGAGAAAAATGCATCAACGCCGGCGCCTCCGACTACATCACCAAACCTGTTGACACCCAGCAACTCCTGTCACTGTTAAGAGTTTGGCTCTATAAGTAAGTTATAAGTGCTGAGTTATGAGTGCTGAGTGCTGAGTGCTGAGTGCTGAGTGCTAAGTGCTAAGTGTTGAGTGCTGAGTGCTAAGTGCTAAGTGCTGAGTGATAAGAAAAAATTAAGTGATAACTCCGCGCCTTGTACGGTGGGCAGTGCCCACCCTACAGTTCCTCCTACCTCCTGCTTCCTAAATTCTGACCCTTGACCTTTTATGCTCCCACCACGTCCGAATGAACTAGAAGACATAGAAGTCCAGCTATTACTGGAAGGAATATATCGTTATTATGGCTTTGACTTCCGTAATTATGCAATGGCTTCGCTAAAACGTCGTATATGGAATGTAATTCGGGCAGAAAATCTAACTACTGTTTCTAGTCTTCAAGATAGAATTTTACACGATAAAAGTTGTTTAGAGCGTTTCTTATTAAATTTGACGGTAAACGTCACTTCTATGTTTCGTGACCCCAGCTTTTATGTCGCTTTTAGAACCAAAGCCATTCCTTTACTACGTACTTATCCATTTATTCGTATTTGGCACGCTGGATGTTCTACAGGAGAAGAGGTATATTCAATGGCAATAATGCTGTTGGAAGAAGGATTATATCACCGCTGCCGCATCTACGCTACAGACATGAATGAGGAAGTTGTAAAGAAAGCAAAACTAGGTATTTATCCCCTGCGGTTAATGCAAGAATATACACAACTTTACCAACTAGCTGGAGGTCAAAAAGCTTTCTCCGAGTACTACACAGCAAACTTAGATGGCGCCATGTTTTCGCCGTCATTAAAGAAAAATATCGTATTTTCTGCACATAATCTCGTTACAGACTCATCTTTCAATGAATTTAATGTAATTTTTTGTCGTAACGTATTAATCTACTTCGATAAACAACTACAAGACAAAGTTCACAAACTTTTATACACTAGTCTCAGAAGATTTGGCATTTTGGGATTGGGAAAGCATGAGTCACTAATAAGTACACCTTACCAATCTAATTATGAAGCGTTAGATGCAAGCGAGAAACTGTTTCGGAGGGTCACGCCATGAAATATGACCTAGTAGTGATTGGTACATCAATGGGAGGATTACAAGCACTCTCGACTATATTTTCAAGTTTACCGAAAAATTTACCTATTGCTATAGCCATTGTTCAACATCGTCATACGTTTTCGGATGGTGAATTAATTCACGTTCTCCAACAACACACTTTACTACCAGTTATAGAAGCCGAAGATAAAACACCAATTATTAACGGAAATATTTATATTGCTCCAGCCAACTATCATTTACTTGTAGAACCTGGTTATTTTGCCTTGTCAACAGAGGCGCCAGTTTGCTATGCTCGACCTTCAATATCCGTACTATTTGAAACAGCCGCCGATGCTTATCTCGAACGACTCATTGGCATCATTTTAACCGGCGCAAATCACGACGGCGCCCAAGGACTAGCTAAAATTAAAAATTATGGCGGTTTAACAATCGTTCAAGAACCTAGCACTGCCATGACCCCAACTATGCCTAAAGCCGCAATTGCAGCAGTTCCAGATACAAAAATTCTACCTTTAACTGAAATTGTCCCCTTTTTACTTAAATATTGTATTATCATATAATACAGCACCACTTACAATAAAAAATTTGTTTAAAATTTTATTTATTATCTACACATAGCTATTATCGCTCTTGCGTTATATAGATTTGTATCGCCAATGCCCGCTTTATCAGTGTTATAAAACTGAAATATGGATTTTGATTATTTTAGAAACAACGATGGCTCCGCTGAAAATAGAAATCGTCACAACCTGCTTGCTAGCGGTTGGCGACCATTTCGGCGCGATTTTGAAATTAAATATTTTTGGGAGTTAGTATGGAACGACACACAGGAGTTAAGCCAAAGAAGCGTTAATCTAGCAAGCTTTTACGCTGATGCTTTAGGAAGAAGGGATTATAGTTGGTGGGCAAATATACTAAATGTTGCTTCTGACTACACCCGCGCGGAGTTTGAGAAATACTGGAATTACATTACTCCGCAACCCCTAACACCAGACCATCGTTATAAAGATATTTTAAGTAGCGAAACACCGATAGTTCAGTTTGTCAGTCGTAACAGCATTCCTATCGACTACGTTTTGAACCGTCTGCAAGAAATTACAGTATTGCGAAGTTTGGAAATACTTGGTCGCCCTGATATTATCACACAGTACTACTCTGAGCGGGACTTTTATTTTCCTCCAGAAAAATTTATTAGCTGGGAACGTCTTGATGTTCTCAACACTGTTTACGCATATTGGTCAAAGTACGACGTTTGGTTACAAATTGACCCTTATGACCGAGGACGGCGCCATTATTCTTTAATGGCTAGAAATTTGGCGCCATTAGTAAACAAAGCGACATATGATTTAGCAGTAATGCTAAGTGGATATCAAAGTCGTGTAGGAAAAGTACAAAGTCAATATCCAATCCGCACTTTTGGGTCAGACATTCAAAATTTCACCGACGCAGTACAGCAAACAGTACTAACACAAAATCAACTAGCAGTATTAGTGCATGGAGAACCAGGAACAGGTAAAACAGCATGGACGCAAGCAGTAGCCAAAGAAATACTCGTACCGCTTGGCTACGTAATATTTATCTTAGACCATGATGCAATTACAAACTTCGTACCGCCCACATACCTAGAGCGAATTTGTATAATCATCAACGAAGCAGATAATCTAGCACAAAACCGCGCGTCAGAAGTTGCTCAATACAACAATAAAACCGAACATATATTGAGCTTACTCGATGGAACACTTTATCAAAGTGTTATTGATGAAGGTGGTATTCAAATACAGCAAAAACTAGTAATTTTAATGACATGTAACACAACAGAGCGTTTAGACCCTGCAATGTTGCGTAAAGGTCGCGTAGATTTAATGTGTGAATTTACACAAAAATACGTTTAATAACTCCCAAAAATCCAATTAACTACCTAGTGTTAATTATCTAGTGTTAATTATCTAGTGTTAATTATCTTGTGGAACGGGCATCCTGCCCGTCCAATATCCAGGCAAAAAGCTTCTAATAAATACATTGTGAGCCAAAATTGGCAGTGATGAACCCTGAGAAAGCCCTAGTATAAACTGAAGATTGGGCATAGAATTCACAAAGCTAGAGCTTCTGTAAAATATTGCACCCTAATGAGTAAAATCTCCATCCTATTAATTAGGATACCATCACTTAGCACATTAAGAATAGCTAAATTGTTAAATCCTAACAAAAAGCCTAGATTTATATTAAAAAATTCCAAAAATCCTCCACAAAAATGTATTAAAATTGGCGCCCCCAATCTTCGCGCCAGCGTTCAACCACAACCTTAGTTTGTGTAAAAAATTCAACAGCGTGATTACCTTGACCGTGTAAATCACCAAAAAAACTTTCCTTCCAACCGCTAAAAGGGAAAAACGCCATCGGCGCCGCAACACCAATATTGATACCAACATTACCAGCCTCAGCCTCGTAGCGAAATTTGCGTGCGGCACCTCCACTAGTAGTAAATAAACAAGCCATATTTCCGTATTGACCGCTATTCACAAGAGATATAGCCTCATCTATTGTATTAAGGTGAATTAAGCTCAATACTGGACCAAAAATTTCTGTTCTAGCAATCTCAGAACCAGGGTCAACATCTTGCAAAATCGTGGGACGTACAAAATAACCGTTTTCATAACCACTTATTTGTGGTCGGCGCCCATCTACTAGTACCTTTGCACCTTCCGAAGTACCCTTTTGAATTAAAGCTTCGATACGCTGTTGACTCTCAAGAGAAATAACAGGCCCCATTTCCACACCCTGTTCCAAACCATTACCCACAACTCGCTCTGAAGCAGTTGCAGAAATAGCTTCAGTAAAAGTTCGCTTCGCATCACCCACCGTTATAGCTAAAGAAGCAGCTAAACATCTTTGTCCAGCACAGCCAAAAGCACTATCAGCAGCAATGCGGGTAGTCATAGATATATCAGCATCAGGCAAAATAATAATAGGATTTTTTGCCCCACCTTGACACTGTACCCGTTTACCATGAAGGGCGCCACGACTATATATATATTTCGCCACAGGAGTAGAGCCAACAAAGCTAATAGCCCGAATGCTAGGATGGTCAAGAATAGCATCAACAACATCCTTGGCGCCATTAACCAAATTAATAACCCCTTTAGGCAAACCAGTTTTTTCAAGTAATTGAAATATTTTTTGCATCGTCAGTGGTACCTTTTCCGAAGGTTTAACAATATAGGTATTGCCGCAAGCAATAGCATAAGGTAAAAACCAGAACGGAATCATACCAGGAAAATTAAACGGGCAAATAACCGCGCATACACCAAGCGGTTGCCGTATCATCATTTCATCAATACCGCGCGCAATATCTTCGCTATTAACACCCTGCATCATCATCGGGATACCACAGGCAACTTCAACATTCTCAACCGCGCGCTGCATTTCTCCCTTAGCTTCAGCAAGCGTTTTCCCACACTCAGTTGTTATTGTAGAAGCCAAATCATCAAAATTTTCTAATAATAAATTTCTGAGTTTAAATAAATACTGAACCCTCTCAGTAGGTGGAGTCCGGCGCCATATTTTAAAAGCGGTCATAGCACCCTGAACAGCCTCATTAACTTCAGACGCAGTAGATAAAGGTACCTTAGCAATAACTTCATTTGTCGCAGGGTTAAAAACATCTAAATGCTGAGTAGCATCGGATGCAACCCATTCCCCGTTAATATAATTAGATAAAGTATTATTAGTTATCATTGACAAACTCTTCTTTCTTCCTTTGTGACCTTTGTGCCCTTTGTGGTTCGTTTCATTTTACCTGAAACAAATCCAATCATCCTCAACAAAAGCAATAACACCACCAGGAAAAGGGTCAGTTTGAGAACGTCTAGGCGCCGAAATTAAACCAGTTAATTTTTCAATATGTTCAAAATTTGGGGACTGAGGAAGAACTTCGAGTAAAACCTGACGCATCACCCTTCGTTGTAAAGCAAGCGGCGCCCTTTGTAAAACACCACGATTTAATTTGATAGGATATTGATTTAGTGTTGCTTTTTCTCGTAACTCGCGCGCAGCATCTTCTAAATACTCAACATCAGCTTGTAACAATTCAGCAGTTTGGGCAAGATTAGACTCAACTTGAGGATTAAAATTCTCGTGTAAATACGGTAGCAACTCTTGACGAATACGGTTACGAGCGTATTTTAAATCATGATTCGTTGAATCTTCCCAAATTGGTAATTGAAAATCTTGGCAAAATAGACCAGTTTGAGAACGAGTGATTTCTAACAAAGGACGCACCACTTCTACATTATCAGCAAGCGGGCGCCGCCATGTCAAAGCTTGTAACCCATCGGCGCCAGTACCACGCATCAAATTATAAAGTAGAGTTTCGGCTCTATCGCTAGCAGTATGTCCTGTAATAACACAAGTGTAGTTATATTGAATAGCCACTTGCGTTAAAACTTGATAACGCCATTGACGTGCTGTTGCTTCAGTATCTACTGGTTTAGAGGCAGTTTCCAAATAAAAAGGTATCGAGTAAGAGCGTACTAAATCCTCTACATGTTTTGCATTCGCTGTTGAATCATGGCGCCAGCAGTGGTTACAATGAGCAACACCTAATTGCCATTCCCATTTAGATTGTAAATCTAATAGCAATTTCAATAAACATAGCGAATCTTGCCCACCAGACACCGCTATTAATAAACGTTGTTGAGGTGCAAGTAAATTACGCGCGCGGATAGTTCGATGTATTGCTGCATGGAGAGAAGTCCATACCATTGTAAATTTTAAATTGTTGTGTATTTATCTACAATTATTCCAGATTCCCGACTTTTTTAATAAGTCGGAAATTTTGTTTTTTTACCTTATTAGGCACAGAGTACACAGAGAAAGAGAGCATGAAGAGAGGTGTGTGCTTATGCAGTTTGAACTTCGGCATCTTGTAATTCTTTAGCAAAGTCTTCTAATGGTGATTCGTTTTCATCAGGTTTAAATTCCAGCGATAGTCTGACTTTTCCGCGTCTCCAACTGTTAGCACGAAAGCGCAATACTTCACACTCGATACCTTTATCAAATAAAGATGATTCCGCTGTTTCTAAGCCAACAAGTTCTTTGATTGCTTCTAAAAGTTGAATCACTTTAAAGGTATCTGATACGTCTAAACTTTCAAGGTTTTCTGTATTTATAGATACAACTTCATAGTGATGTAATCGATGAAATTCGTTTTCCATAGACATTTATAACTTTTCCTTCAAATATATCTATTGTCTATAGAAAAATCACGCTTTTAACATAAACTTTAAATATGTAGGGTGGGCACTGCCCACCATACAACTTTCACATAAATTAAAAGCCCACCATACAACTTTCACATAAATTAAAAGAACCAGCCGTAAGAATGTAAACCCTTACCAAGCAAATTCACACCTAAATAACAAATCCATACAACAACAAAGCCGCTAGCCGCTAAAATTGCAGGGCGCCGACCTTGCCAACCGCGCGTAATTCTCGAATGAAGGTAAGCAGTAAACACTAACCAAGTAATTAAAGCCCAAGTTTCTTTAGGGTCCCAACTCCAATAAGAACCCCAAGCTTCATTTGCCCAAACGGCGCCAGCAATAATACCAATTGTCAGTAAAGGAAAACCCAAACCGATGATACGGTAGCTAATATTATCAAGAGTTTCTGCAAGACTAAGACGCTGTGGTGAAAGCGTTGAGGTCAATGCTGTAGCAGCTTGAGTATCTGCTGCAACACTATCTAAAACCGCTGCTTTACCATTTCCATTATTATTACTGCCTTTGTAACGTGCGTAGCCATTGTTATCAGCAATATTATTAACATCTGGTTCAGTTACAAGTTCACCAGCTTTATGCAAACGATAACCATTACTGCGGACACCACCTGCACCAAAAGAACTACCTTGAAGTTGAATATCCTGCCCTTTAGTAACAACAAGGAATGCAATAGCCAGCAGTGAACCAACCATCAGCGCTGAATAACTCAACATCATAACGCTAACGTGCATCATTAACCAATTAGACTTAAGTGCAGGAACCAAAGGTTCAGCCTTCTGCATCTCTGAAGGTAAAGTTAACGTAGCAAAAGCTGTAATACACATAGCTACAGGCGCCGTAACCACACCAACTAAACGACTACGGCTAGTATTTTCAGCAATCAGGTGTACTGTAGTAATACCCCAAACTAAGAAAAAAAGCGATTCGTATAAATTGCTAAGAGGGAAATAACCCGCTTCAATCCACCGCGCTCCTAACAATGTTGCTATACATAAATTGGCAATAGCCATTCCCGCAGTTCCCAAAGCAGGTAAAAAAGGAAGATTTGGAAAAGCGGCGCCGCTCCAATATACCAGCATCGTAATAAACAAAACTGCAAAAGAAGCGTTGTCCAGCCAGTTCTGGAGGACAACCAGATTGACAAAATTCATAAAACGTGTTCCCCAGTTAATTCCTGGACAATTTATTATATAATTTCAATCCTATCTTCTTCTGACAATTTGTTGCACGTAGAGACGCGATTAATCGCGTCTCTACCAGCGCGTCTCTACCAGCGCGTCTCTATAACGTCAATGCATCTTCCCAGCTTTCTTAAGTGAGATAAATATATCGTAACGATTGCTACGGTTATCATTAACTGCGCTCGTTATCCCTATCGAACGTGTTGCGTCCAAAAACGTTTGCTGGTTAGGAAACAAAGGAGGCAACGGAAAGTTTTTAGAAGTACGTTCGACATCTAAGAAAAATTGACCGTTAGTTGGGTTCAGTTCTGATGGAACAGCTTTTTGAAATGCCTCAGCACGCGCGAGCGAGTTATTTGATTGACTCGTACTCAAAATTTTCTCTGTAATTGGCGCCCCTAATGCGATAAAAGCAACATCATCATCCATCCAACCATGACTCGCAGTTAAAGTA
Source organism: Calothrix sp. NIES-4105 (assembly GCF_002368415.1). Lineage (GTDB taxonomy): Bacteria > Cyanobacteriota > Cyanobacteriia > Cyanobacteriales > Nostocaceae > Dulcicalothrix. Next base: position 10,300,357 of record NZ_AP018290.1, on the reverse strand, counting down.
CCAAATGGCCCAATCCAATTAATAACTGGATGACCGAATGCCTTTTTCTCTTCAATCCTAAACTGATATTGACTCCGCATAACTTCATCAAGTTGTTTGAGAGCAGCATCAGCCGAGGCACGGTTATTTGTCTGTATCATAAACACCAACGCCGCGCGGAAAGCCTCGTCGGAACCCTCTTTAGATGTGGGAATAACCGATAAAGAAAACTCGCCATTCATCCAGCTGATTAAATCACGGTCTAAATCCATATTAGTCAAAGATTTAAAACCACTGCGTAATTGTTCGGGTGGCATTGGTGATAAAGGATTAGCTTGCGAAGTTAAAGTATAATCAGCCCAAACTCGTGCAAGATTACCACCCGACAACATCATCAAAGTTTCAGCAGGAATACGATTTTGCATTTCACCTGCATTATTATCCACCGTTAGCACCCGTTGACTATTCGGGTTAAGCCAAGAGATACCTTTAATACGAACTCCCTCAGTATCTAAAGTAATTGTGCCCGCAAGACCTTGATTATTTTGCAATTGCGACAAAACTTGAGTCGGCAGTTGACGATTTGGAGCAGCGCTCGCAATTTTTGCACTCGTTGGTACATTTATGTAAAACTGAGCGAAAGGCTGATAGGTAGAAATTTTTGAAATATTTTCTGCATAGCCCGGTACTGTAGAGAGCGATGTTTTTGTCTGCGACGCATCAATCACTTTCTCCATTGCGACTGAACTATCAGTAATAACCACATATTTATCTTCAATAACTGAGACAGCAAAATCTTGAGTATTACTACCACTAGAACTATTGGAACTATTTATAGAATTAGAATCAGTTTGTTTTATTGGTATACCTTTATACGTTGTTTCTTTAAACTCAGAACCTTTTCTAGCTTTAATTTGGGTCAAAATATTTTTAGCATTTTGAGGATTTTTAATTGGTAACACCAGAACTAACTGTTGACTTGACGTATCTCTAACCCCGCTTGCCACAGGTTTAGCTGGAGGTTTAGAGTTATCAGCTGGAGCCAGAACTGCTAATGTTACTTCTTCTCCAACCCAAGGTTGGATATCTTTTTGAAAATCGTAACCATTATTAGTAAGAAAACGGTCGCGCACCTGAACTATATTTTTGTCAATTTCAGCTTGCACAACGCTAGTTCCAAACTCACGTAACTGTTGCCATTGTTTAACATCAGTTGTCATTGAAACAGTGAACAACGCATATGAAGGAATAATAGTTGCTCCTGGTGGTAAATATCTGGATAAAGGTCTTCCCTGAGTTAACAACCAGTATCCTGCAATACCACCACCAATTAATAACCCAGCAGACGATAACGTCAGTGCTAAAGATGGTTTCTTTTTTTTCATCAAAACAGACACATTCATTCGTGCCATTCAGCCCTACACCTCATCAATGTCGCTTAACACATTAATCACTTAGTAGATTAACTAAACCAAAAAGTTTCTCTAATTGCGTGCTAGACGCGCGCCCATACTCGCACAAGGTTAAGTTATGAGCCACATGTTTTTTAACACAAATATTTGTTTTGTGTTAGCGCTCAAAATTTTAATATGGCGCTTATCACGGCAAATTTAAGCTTCTGCGTGCATTTATAACCGAATCTTAGCTAAGTTCGTAAATTTTAATCATATTAATAATCGAGCAAATTTTACTTATCATAGTAAAACTGCTTAACTTATATCACTTTCGATATTAATATTAGTGTATTATCTACTACGTATAAACAAAATCATACCGTAGAGACGTTACATGTTTAGTCTCCACACATGTAACGTCTCCACACATGTAACGTCTCCACACATGTAACGTCTCCACACATGTAAAATTAAAGATGTGAAGAACCGAGATATTTTGCTAAATAGGGTGAAAACACTTCGTAAATCAAAGTTAGAGGTTGTCCATGATGCCAGAACAAGTAATGGCGCCCCCAAAAAGGTCCAGGCATATCGAAACCCAACTCTAAAGCTTTCGAGTATCCGAGATAAATTCCTTGAACATCGCGATAAAGCTCGGTACGCAAGCGTGCGAGACTTGCCCAAATTGGTAACGAGCGATTTTGTAAGTACTCATCTACATGCGAAGCTTCCCACCATGAAGTTGCATATGCCAAACGTTGTCCACTAGCCGTGCGTAACCAAACTTGGCGCCGCAGTCGTGGTCCAGGAACTACATTAATTAAATCAGGCGCACCATCCATATCCATGCCAATTAACGACATGTCAATAACATCAACTTCTGTTGGTTCGCCAGTCAACAATTGCAAATGCCTAGTTGGAGAACCATCACCTAAGAGCAACATCTGCCAAGCAGGCGCCAGTTGGTGATGAGGCAAACCCTGTTGAATTGCCTCGTCAGTTCCTTGCCAACTTGGGGACAGCCGATGCCAGCCATCAGGCAATATTAAATTACTCGTTGATGTAAAAATAGCAGTCATTCTTAACAAAACTTTATCTATTTATATCAAAGCACAAAAAGTAAAAAATAAAAAATGTAGAGACGCGATAAAAATGTAGAGACGCGATAAAAATGTAGAGACGCGATAAAAATGTAGAGACGCGATAAAAATGTAGAGACGCGATAAAAATGTAGAGACGCGATTAATCGCGTCTCTACGAGGGTGTAATTATTTTTGCAATACCTTTTATGCGGATGGCGAGACTCGAACTCGCAAGCCAAAGGCACACGCCCCTCAAACGTGCGCGTATACCAATTCCGCCACATCCGCTTAAATTATTTAACTAGATGAATATAACACATAAATAGGTTAATTGTGATAGTCCTCGTGAAAATTTTTATTTTTTGGCTTTCGAGAACATAACTTGCGCTACAGCAAGACTTTTGGATACTGCTAATCTAGTTTCACTGTATGCGCTCCTCTTAATTTTTTATTGTGGGCAGTATAACGCTCAAATGCTGTCATAATAAGCGAATTAACCCTTGGTCGAGTCGTGTGATAAGCGTGTAAATCTGTTTATTCAATAGTGTTGAAGCCAGAAGATGAAGTTTGACAAAATATTAATTGCTAATCGAGGAGAAATTGCATTGCGCGTTCTCCGAGCTTGTGAGGAGATGGGGATTGCGACGATTGCTGTTCATTCTACGGTTGACCGCAATGCGTTGCATGTTCAGCTTGCAGATGAAGCGGTTTGTATCGGGGAACCAGCTAGTGCTAAAAGTTATTTGAATATACCTAATATTATTGCGGCTGCTTTGACTAGGGGAGCGACGGCGATTCATCCTGGTTACGGTTTTCTTTCAGAAAACGCGCGCTTTGCTGAAATATGTACTGACCACAAAATTGCATTTATTGGTCCATCACCAGAAGCAATACGGTTGATGGGCGATAAATCAACAGCGAAAGAAACGATGCAGCGTGCTTCTGTACCAACAGTTCCAGGAAGTGATGGGCTAGTAGAATCAGAGGCTGAGGGTTTAGCGGTAGCTCGAAAAATTGGCTACCCCGTCATGATTAAAGCCACTGCTGGTGGTGGTGGACGTGGTATGCGATTAGTTCGCTCTGAAAGTGAATTTGTCAAGTTATTTTTAGCAGCACAAGGAGAAGCAGGCGCCGCATTTGGAAATTCAGGAGTTTACATTGAAAAATTTGTTGAGCGTCCTCGCCATATCGAGTTTCAAGTTTTAGCAGACAATTACGGCAACGTAGTACATTTAGGCGAGCGTGATTGTTCGATTCAACGCCGTAATCAAAAGCTATTAGAAGAAGCACCAAGTCCTGCTCTCGACCCAGAATTGCGTGAGAAAATGGGAACAGCAGCAGTAAAAGCCGCTCAATTTATTAATTACAGCGGCGCCGGTACTATCGAATTTCTGCTCGACCGTGACGGGCAATTTTACTTCATGGAAATGAATACCCGTATACAAGTTGAACACCCAGTAACAGAAATGATTACAGGCGTTGATTTAGTCGTAGAACAAATACGTATTGCCCAAGGAGAAAGACTAAAATTTACACAAGAGCAAATACAACTTCGTGGACACGCAATCGAGTGTCGTATAAACGCAGAAGACCCAGACCATGATTTTCGCCCAGCACCAGGTCGTATCAGCGGCTACCTTCCCCCAGGCGGACCAGGCGTAAGAATTGACTCTCATGTTTACACAGACTACCAAATCCCACCCTACTACGACTCGCTAATTGGCAAGTTAATCGTATGGGGACCCGACCGTCAAACAGCAATAACCCGAATGAAGCGCGCGTTACGTGAATGCGCCATCACTGGACTGCCCACAACCATAGGGTTCCATCAAAAAATAATGGAAACTCCCCAATTCCTCAAAGGTGAGGTATACACCAACTTCGTACAAGAAATGAACGAAAACAAAGTATAAAGTGCTGAGTGCTGAGTGCTGAGTTCTGAGCACTTTCAACTCTACTCAGCACTTTCAACTCATCATAGTCAACAAACCTTGCTGCCCAAGTAAAATCTCGCGCACCAAGCTAACAATACCCACCCAAATAATAGGAGAGATATCCACCCCACCAATAGGCGGCACAACTTTCCGCGTGGGGATCAAAAAAATCTCAGTCGGCAGCGCTACCAGGATAAATGGAAAGCGCTTTAAATCAACTTGTGGATACCACGTCAGAACAATACGGAAAATAAACAGAAAAATCATTAGTCCTAACAGCGGACCAAGAATCGAAGTTGTAATCTCTAGTGCCATAACGCGCGTGCTAACTATAAAAAATTAAATAACCTTAAGCTTTGTTAAGACTTCTTTCATTTTAGCGCAGACAGTGAGATGGTTTGAACGTCGTGCAGTTAATTTCTTTTACTCCTTCTCAAGGAAGCTATACACTATTACAATTGTTAGTAACTGTGTAAAAAAAGGTTGGTTAAAAGTTATGACACCCTCTTTAGCAAATTTTCTTTGGAGCCTGCTTTGGGGAACACTGATTGTTGTCATCCCCGCAACCGTGGGATTGATTTTTGTCAGCCAAAAAGATAAAATTCAGCGCAACTAGGATGAGCGAGAGTCCGTTTGGCTCTTAAAATTGAAGAGCGCACGCTGGTATATTGTACTTTCCCCTAATTTTGGAAAAAATATTCTAGAATTGGGGGAAAGTACTGTATCTAATACATGTGTGGTGCTTGACTTGAATTGTGATTATGACTTGTTACAGTAGAGTTTTTAATATTAAGCCGCTAACATAGATTTTGAGATTAGGTAAAAGATAATGCTAATTTTTGGGCTGACAAGCGCCAGTGTTCTGGCTCAGGTAAATGTAGGCGCCACCCCAGCTACTTTTTTAGGGATTTTCCTGGCTGTGGCTGGGGCAGCTCTCTATTTTATCCGCAACGTTAAACCTGAATTATCGCGCGACCACGATATATTTTTCGCGGCAGTTGGTTTGCTATGCGGATTTATATTGATATTTCAAGGTTGGCGCCTAGACCCGATTTTGCAATTTGGTCAATTAATGCTTGTAGGGTCAACAGTGTTTTTTGCTTATGAGAGTATTCGTTTACGGAGTATTGCCACCGAGCAAGCAAAGCGAAACACTCCAATCGTTGACGACGAACGTCCTGTTAGCAAAAAGTACAACTATAGTAGATCTGCCCGAGCTGAACGGGTAGAAATGGATTTAGAGCCACTTCCTTATTATGAGGACGAAGAATACGAAGATCGACCAAGAATTCGAGGTAGTTCTTCCGAACGGCGCCAATCTCGCAATTACGATGAGTATCCAGATGAATCTTCACGTCGTACATCGCGTCGTAGTAGTAACGAGAGAAATGATCTAACTAGCGAAAGACCTCGAAGAAAAACATCTCGTTCAGAAGACCGTACTTCCTCAAGAACTGATGACGATGATTGGAATTCTTCAAGCTTGTCAAGAAGTAATAATGATGATTGGGATACAAAAGGCAGCGAAGAACGTAGAACTTCACGTCGTCCTAGCAGTTCAGAGCGTTCAGAAATTCGTAGTGACGATGTTACACCATCAAGACCAAGACGCAGAAGACCATCAAGCGAATCTTCACGTCAAGATAATATAGACGAATCAATTCCAACTGCTGATTACACAGATTACGTCGATTACAAACCGCTTGAGCAACCAAAAGAAAAGCCACGACCAAATAAATTTGATGATGACGATGTGTCGATGAGCTAGTAATATTACACAAGCCTGCCTCCTGCCTCCTGCCTTCTGAGGTGAGCGTGAACCCCGATGGAAAATAGTTCAGGTGAAAAAACTTACACCTAAATGGCTCCAAAATAAAATCCATTGGAGTCTAATTTTTAGTTTAGCTTTGATAACTTCCTGTAGTTCCGACAATATACCCATAGGTCCGACATCGCTCAACAGTCGCTTTACAGAAGAACAGCCAGCGTTGAGCGGTAACGGGCGTTTTTTGGCGTTTATCTCAAATCGTAACGGCGCCCATCAACTATTAGTATACGATTTACAACAGCAAGAGTTTGCCCGTATCCCGCGTTTAGCTCGACCCGATACAATTATTGAGACTCCGAGTCTAAGCTACACTGCACGCTATGTTGCTTATATAACAAGTGACCAGGGTAGACCTGTTATTGGATTATACGACCGTGCATCGCAGCAATCGCAGATTCTAACACCAATATATCGTGGTTGGATACGTAATCCTAGCATCAGTCCAGATGGAAGATACGTAGTATTTGAAACTAGCGCACGTGGTCAATGGGATATAGAAGTACTCGACAGAGGACCAGATATTGAGCTAGATATTCCAAATGGGGCACCAATAAATCCACCGTAAAATATCCAGCGTAAAATTCAGTACAGCTACTTGACCAATGAATAATAAATCTATTTTTATACCTATATTATTAAGCTTAGGCTTTTTAGGTGGATGTGGTGGATATCCACGTATATTAAGCTATCCTTTTGACCCAGGTGGTAGAAGTCTAAATAGTTTTGCCTCAGAACTAAACCCACAAATATCAGGTAGATACATTGTTTTTACAACCGACCGTAGAGGCAGTCAAGACGTATACATGTTTGATACAGTAACACGCTTCTTAGTAGATTTACCTGGCTTAAATTCATTTGATACTATTACTTCCCACCCTAGCGTCACACAAAACGGTCGCTACATAACATTTGCTGCAAGTCGCCAAGGTCGGTCAGGTATATTTATTTACGATAGAGAAACGCGACAATCACGCAATTTAACATCAAACTTACAAGCAGAAGTTCGCAATCCTACCATCAGTGCAGATGGTAGTAGGATTGCTTTCGAGACAACAGTAAATGGTCAATGGGACATTTTAGTTTACGACCGAGCATCAGGGCAGCCCTTAAACATACCCCAAGACCCCAGATAAATGATTGAAAATTATAGTACGGGCGGGTTCACCTATATTCTCCATTATTTACCACGATATAGATAAACCCGCCCCTGCTTATTCTTCTTCCTTTTTCAGCCCTTAAACATACCCCAAGACCCCAGATAAATGATTGAAAATTATAGTACGGGCGGGTTCACCTATATTCTCCATTATTTACCACGATATAGGTAAACCCGCCCCTGCTTATTCTTCTTCTTTTTTCACTGCTTCAATTAAAGAACGAACTTGTTGTGTTCCTTCAGAGGGTTCAAACTTGAGGGGAAATTTACCACGTTTAAGCATTCGTAATCCTAAAGGAGCAATACTCAATAAACCTCTAAGGTCTTTAAATTGATTCCCAACAACTTGTAGTCCAAATTTACGTTCATCAATCCAACCACCATCTTTGACTAAATCAATTAAAACTCTACGGTGACGAATTGAACGACCATCGCTGTTTTGTTTATGCTCAAGAATTTCTTGCTTAATCTTAGTAATTTGGTCAAGGGGAGCAACATCCATTGGGCAAACTGAGTTGCAATTATAACAACGAGTACATCCCCAAACACCGGACGTATCTTCGTTATAATTTTCCAATCGATTTTCTGTATTATTATCCCGCGCGTCTGCTACCATCCGATACGCTTTTGCTAACGCATGAGGACCAACAAAGTTTTGATTTACTTCGCGCGCGTTGCATTCAGAATAACACGCGCCGCACATAATACAATTGCCCGTTTGATCAAGAAGCGCGCGTTCAGATGGCGTTTGTAAGAACTCACGTTCAGGTACTTGTCTTCCAGCAGTACTAACGTATGGCGCTACAGCTTCAAGGTTGTCCCAAAAGGGATTCATATCAACTACTAAATCTTTAATAACTGGCATATTACCAAGAGGCGCCACAGTGATTTGTGGTGTTTCATCCGGCATTTTTGATGTAGCTGTGTTTTCAAACTTAGATTTTAAGAACTCGATCTCACTGCCAACATTTTCTTTACAAGCCAAAGCCGAACGTCCGTTGATTCGCATTGCACAACTACCACAAATAGTATTGCGACAATTTTTGCGGAATGCTAAAGTTCCGTCCTGCTCCCACTTAATTTTATTGAGACAGTCGAGGATTGTATTACCAGGCTCAGTTTCCACGACATAAGAGGCCACAGTTGGGGAAGAGTCAGGTTTTTGCCGAATGATTTTAAAGATAACCAACATTACACAAGTCCTATATATATATAGTATTTAAACCTGATTACTATGGGCGTACACAGCACATCAAAGGTAAAGAGTACGCTCCACTTACAAAGCAGTCGCAGCGTTTGATAGTTAAGCCATGTTACGACCACCCCTTAGTGTCACTTCAAAAACCATGTTTTGGGGATTCATCTCTGGAGTGACATCTTCCAAGTATAACCATTAAAATCGCACGTCTATATACATCCTGTAATGAAAAGCATTCCCATAACTTGAGCTTCTCATTATGTGAACATCGTTCAATTCCTGTCAGTTGTACAACATCAACCCCGACAAGGAGCGGTTGTTGTAGTTGTTGAATATATAGAATTGTTAAACCGACAGAGCGTGAACATCTCAAGCAATACCCTGATATTTTCGCACGGATTTTGTGCAACGGTAGCCGAAATACATAAAGCATCGTTCGTTTCATTTCGGTTTCAAGAGTACCCCATTGCTCACCCTAAAGGTAGAAATTTGAATGTAAACTGTATCGTAGATTTAATTCAAAATTAAATAAATATTTTGTTATTATTAGTCCATGCTAGTATTTAATATAAAATAACGAAGTGACAAATCGAGTGTAAATCGCCCTTTAAACTTTGGCGAATATTACCGCTTTGTTTCTTCGTATTGTAAAGACGTGAAAATATCGTCTTTACATGTAGGAGAAAAAGGTGTATAACCTCAATACCCTGGATATATACTATGCACCTAAGCAGAGCAAGTGAGTTGATGAATGCGCGCATTCAAAGACAAGTTTTCTCGATTTGGGTAAGTGCCGTGTTAAAAGCCTGTTCCATGTGTAAATCTACAGCGATTACCGTCGTAGAACATGAGCAGAAGTACATTCCTTAACTCGTGCAAGTTTTCCTAGATATAATTCTGGAAGTTTGCTCTCCCTCCTCACAATCTAAGAGTCACCTGTTCTATAAGGTTGGCTTGAAGTCAAATTGCCACATTGATGCCACTTACAGAAAAGTATTCTATTTTCGATGGCAAATGATGGTTACAAATGCAGTAAAATTACCACGCATTCAAACCTGCCCAACTTAATTGAACTCTCCTTTGATTTGGGAAACCGTCACATAGGGAAGTCTCTTTAGTTTTTTTGAAGAGCAGGAGTCAGCCGTAACCCCAAGATTATCGAGCCTGAGTGTAAATTTGGATTGGCTCGATCTATGGTGTTTCATTACCAAGTTAAAACGTTTGGAGACCGAAGAGGATAATTTGAATAGAATGAGTGAAACAGCTACCGCGCCATTAACCGGAAAAGCCCTACTTGCTAAAGTCAAAGAGCTTTCAACTTTACCACGGCGAGAAAGAGCTAAACAATGTGGTTATTACACCACTACTAAAGGTGGTCAAGTGCGAGTTAACTTGACTGATTTTTACGACGCTTTGCTATCGGCTCGAGGAATTCCTTTGAGTCCAGAATCTCCCAAAGATGGCCGTGGTCGTGAACCTACGTACCGTGTTAGTGTCCATCAAAACGGTCAAATTGTTATTGGTGCAACATACACTAAGGCAATGGGTTTAGAGCCAGGAGATGAGTTTGAAATTAAACTTGGATACAAACATATTCATCTGATTCAAGTCGATACCGATAAAAAGAGTTCTCAGTTAGAGGACTTGGATATCGATGACGAAGATGAAGATGAAGATGAAGACGAAGATGAAGATGAAGAGTAAATTTCTGTGATGAAGTAAATCAAGCAGTTTTTACGACGTTCCTTACAGCCTATATAGTGTTACAAATGGCGCCAATAAGCCAGAAATGGCGGCGCCACCTAAACGCGCATTCAAACATTCCCAAGTAGAATTAGAACGGTCGGGAATGAGCATAAACAATTAAATGCTTGTCTTTAGCAGCTAGATTATGACTCTAGCTGCTTTGATTTTTACTGTTAGTTCATCAAAATTATTATTTTTAAAAATAAAAATAATCATCACTCAAATCTTGATATACAGCTATCTAATAACACTCTGATATCAAGTTAAAATCTACATACAATACCTCTAACTATTAAAAGAAGTTAAGCGTTGAATCGCTCTACCAGCAACGTCACTATATCGGAGTTGTCCTGTGAGAATTTTACCCATTATTTGTGGACCACTAGGACGTTTGACCCCTACCTTATAACCAATACTTGGGAAGCGATAGAAAAGACCTGCAACTTTTGCTGCCCATGCCATATCAGCGCCCCATTCAGTATTAATAGTATTAGAGTAATTTTCTAGCGCATTGATATTGCCACCAAGAGCTTCATCAATAGCAACGCTAGCTTTTAGACCGCTAAAAATTGACGGTCGAATACCTTCAGCAGTCATCGGGTCAACAACACAAGCAGCTTCACCAGCCAAAACCGCATTAGTTGTATGAAGAGTTTGTTCACCGTTCCACAAACATAGAGCGTAAGCGTACTGTTGACATGTACTAAGATTTAAATTAAAACTCTTGCCGTACTCATCTATAATTTTTTTTAAGTTTTGTGCTTTGCCACCCATAAAAGTACCAACACCAATCGAGTAACCATCAGCTTTAGGAAAATTCCATGCATAGCCATTTCTGACTATGCCAAATTCCAGGTCTATAACATTTGTTCTATCCACCTTCGCTGGCGCCTCAGCTTCTAAAGCACCAGCAAGACGACGTAACCTGTCCTTAAAACCAAGCCATTTAGCCATTCGTCCAGATGCACCATCAGCAGCAATAATATAGCGACCTTGAAAAAATCCATTTTTAGTATTAACTTGCCAGTGGTCACTTTTAAATTCAATACCAATTACTTCAGTATTATCACGTAGCTCGGCACCTTGCTTTTGAGCTTGCTGAACAATAAAATGGTCAAAGACATTACGGCGAACTAACCACACTGGTTCTGAAGTTTCAAGGGATACTTCAATCGCATCTCCCATTTTCCAAGTACAGCGAATAGTATCAGCTTTAACCGAAATAGCTGGACTAAAATCAAAATCAAACCACTGTGCAATGAATGGTGATACTCCACCACCACAAGGTTTATACCGAGGTAAAGCTTCTTTTTCTAAAATTAATACTGAACGTCCAAGCTTGCTTAAATGATATGCAGCTGTTCCACCAGCAGGGCCTGCGCCAACAATTATACAGTCATACATAAGCTTTATTCTCGCTTTTACTGAAACGACCGCAGCGTCAAAAAACAAAAGGAGAAAAGGGAAAAGCTTAACCTCTCCCCTTCCTCCTTTTTCTTTTTACCACCAACTTAGACAGTCATAATGTCTTTTTCTTTATCTGCTAATAGATCATTAATCTTAGCAGTATATTTGTCTGTTAGTTTTTGCAGTTTATCTTGTAAGTCGCGGGCTTCATCCTCAGAAATTTCTGATGCCTTTTCCTGCTTGCGTATTGCGTCAATACCATCACGACGGATGTTACGAATTGCAACACGCCCTTCTTCTGCGTATTTAGATGCAATTTTGACAAATTCTTTACGGCGTTCGCTCGTTAATTGCGGAATGTTCAAGCGAATGGCAGAACCGTCGTTGCTGGGAGTTAAGCCCACATCCGACAGTGAAATTGCCTTTTCGATAGTATTGAGCGTATTTCTATCGAAAGGCTGAATTACAATAGTTGTCGCATCTGGAGTACTAATGTTCGCCAGCGATTTTAAAGGTGTAGGTGTACCGTAATACTCCACCGAAACCCGATCAAGTAAACTCGAATTCGCACGACCAGTGCGAATAGTATTGAAAGACCGCTGCGTAGATTCAACAGTCTTTTGCATGGTACTCTCAGCGTCAGCTAACTTCACAAGAACCTCCCACAAGCGTTCCAATCGATTCTCCCACAACTGCGCGGTAAATATTACCTCTAGTGGTTAGATCAAAGACAAGAATCGGAATATTATTTTCCTTACATAAGGCTATCGCGGTACTGTCCATTACTCGTAAATCATTTGCTAAAACGTGAGCATAAGTCAAAGTATTATAACGTTTAGCGTTAGGTACTTTCATCGGGTCAGCATCATAAATGCCATCTACTTTTGTCGCTTTAAAAATTACCTCTGCCTCAATTTCAGCCGCGCGGAGAGCCGCAGCTGTATCAGTGGTAAAAAATGGGTTCCCAGAACCGGCGCCAAAAATAACCACCCGTCCTTTTTCAAGATGACGGATGGCGCGGCGACGAATATAAGGTTCTGCTAATTCTTGCATGGCAATAGCCGTTAAAACTCGCGTCTGTATCCCAATATGTTCGAGGGAATCTTGGAGCGTCATGGCGTTCATTACCGTGGCAAGCATACCAATGTAGTCAGCGGTTGCTCTGTCCATTCCTGCCGACGCGGCTTTGACACCTCTAAATATATTGCCCCCTCCTACGACGATAGCGAGTTGAACACCTGTGGCTAATACCTCTGCTACTTCTTGTCCTATATCCTTGACCACTTCGGGGTCAATTCCATAGCCCATGTTGCCCATTAAGGCTTCACCGCTCAGTTTAAGTAAAACCCGTCGGTAATGTGTACCCATGAAGTTTAGTTTTTTCTCAAAGAATTTAGTTGTAATTTCCTCCAATTTAAGATAGCAGTATGACGGCAATATGTCTCTACTTATGACAAATTTTAGTTACGCCAAATAATTGCTGTGCCGATAGGCTCCGTATCTGTAATATCTATATTATTATTAGCGAATAGCGATGCTGTAGCATTTCTTAAATATTGTACCTGTACGGCTTCTGGATTTTCTGGATTGTCGTCAATCTGTCCGCGATATCGTACTTTCCCTTCAAAATCTATCAAAAAAGCCATCGGCGTAACAACGGCGCCAAGACTACGAGTCACATCTTGCGTCGAATCCCATAAGTAGGGAAAGTTCAACTCATGCTTGTAGGCAAACGCTTTCATGGAGTCAAAATTTTCTACTAAGTCTTGGTTAACAGCTTTGCCATTGACACCAATTAGCGTGAACCCCAAGCTAGAAAACTCTTGTTGAATTAGTTTCAACCGTTCCAAATAATATCCGACATAAGGACAGTGGTTGCACATCGAAACGACGCCAACAGCGCGGAACTTTTCTAAATAACGACTTAGATGATGCACCTGCCCGTCAATTCCTGGCAGTTCAAAATCTGGTGCGTAGCTTCCTATAGGAGTATCAGTTGTTAAAATCGTTTTCATTTTCCCCTGGCTTCAAGGAACTAGGAACAAAAACTTGGTTAAATGAACATGTCGAAGACTGCATCGAACCACTTTTTCAGTAAATGCTTGATATCCGACCATTTTATAAACTAGGCATCGCCACCGTACATTGTGAAACTACTGAAATTTTTGGCGATGGTAAATAAATACTCTTTACCTTTTCCCTTTCCGCTTTTAAAGATTTATTCTTATTTTGTGAAAATAAAGTCTTAAAATATTGTTAACTTATGCCACGGAAGAGTCAAGCGATCAGGGAGGAGGAGCTTCTACTCTTATAGATTCGTCACAACTACCCACTGGCACACTTTCATACCGTCAATTACACATACTATCTCCGGAACAATCTATGTCAATCGGCTATGTTGCGCTCGTTCTCCACGCACACCTGCCCTTCGTCCGTCACCCAGAAAGTGATTACGTGCTAGAAGAAGAATGGCTTTATGAAGCAATTACAGAAACTTACGTACCTTTATTAAAAGTATTTGAAGGGTTAAAGCGGGACGGTATAGACTTTAAAATTACAATGAGCATGACACCACCATTAGTGTCAATGCTACGTGACCCCCTATTACAAGAACGTTACGATGCCCACCTAGCGCAGCTAGAAGAGCTTATAGAATTAGAAATCGAGCATAACGCTCACAACGGTCATATTAAATATCTTGCAGAGCATTACGCCAAAGAATTTAGCGAAACGCGCGAAATATGGGAGCGTCATCAAGGGGACTTAGTAACCGCATTCAAAGAATTTCAAGACTCCAACAACCTCGAAATTATAACTTGCGGCGCCACTCACGGGTATTTACCATTAATGAAAATGTACCCGCAAGCAGTGTGGGCACAGCTCCAAGTTGCATGTGAACACTATGAAGAAACATTTGGACAGGCGCCTAGAGGAATTTGGTTGCCCGAATGTGCGTACTATGAAGGTTTAGAACGAATGCTCGCTGACGTTGGGCTGCGTTATTTCCTCATTGACGGACACGGCATTTTATATGCACGTCCGCGTCCCAGATTTGGCACCTACGCTCCCATCTTTACCGAAACAGGAGTAGCAGCGTTTGGTCGCGACCACGAATCATCGCAACAAGTTTGGTCTTCTGAAGTTGGTTACCCAGGCGCCGCAGAATACCGTGAATTTTATAAAGACCTAGGTTGGGAAGCAGAATATGAGTACATCAAGCCATATATAATGCCCAACGGTCAACGTAAAAATACAGGGATTAAATATCACAAAATCACAGGACGTGGACTAGGGCTAGCAGATAAAGCCTTATATGACCCCTATTGGGCAAAAGAAAAAACCGCAGAACATGCTTCTAACTTCATGTATAATCGCGAACGGCAAACAGAACATTTACATGGAATAATGGGGCGCCCGCCAATCATAGTCTCACCATATGACGCCGAATTATTTGGTCACTGGTGGTACGAAGGTCCTTGGTTCATAGACTACTTATTCCGCAAATCGTGGTATGACCAGAAAACCTATCAAATGACACACCTCGCCGACTACTTACGCGCGGAACCATCACAACAAGTATGTCGCCCCTCACAGTCAAGTTGGGGTTACAAAGGCTTTCACGAATACTGGTTAAACGAAACAAATGCGTGGATATACCCGCACCTCCACAAAACAGCCGAACGCATGATAGAAATATCAACAAGAGAACCAGAAGATGAACTCGAATGGCGCGCACTTAACCAAGCCGCGCGCGAGTTACTACTAGCACAATCATCCGACTGGGCATTCATCATGCGAACCGGAACAATGGTACCCTACGCCGTGCGAAGAACACGTTCCCACGTCATGCGCTTCAACAAACTATACGAAGACATAAAAATCGGCAAAATAGACAGCGGTTGGCTAGAAAAAGTTGAACTCATGGACAACATCTTCCCCAACATCAACTACCGTACTTACCGCCCACTATAACCCCCTCTTGTAGCACAGCCTTCCCAGGCTGTGCAGCGCGCATGTAATTATATTTACCACTCCAGACACAGAGAACTCAGAGAGAAGACCTAATAAAAAGCTAATAGATATTGAGTTGCGCTCCTCATCATTCATCTTATTCGTACTGAACCTATGTACATTTCTATTTTCCGCGCGTTATAACTGACAAAAAACATATTCAAACATCAGCTAGTTATATTCGTATCTAGCTAAATTTGTCATTAACTGGTTTGAATAACAGTTAAAAGGAGAATAGATTTGGCATTATCAAGCACAATAAAAGGTGAAATAAGCGAATATCTAAAAAGTCTAATACCCAGTGTTATAGCTTCTTTAAATAAACTTACATTAAACGATATTCTTTATCATAAAAATCCTTTGATAAGAGAAATGTTCTACGATACTCCAAGAGAATTTATCTCATTTTTTGTAATGGAAAGAATTGAACGTTCATTTGTTACCACTATGGGTAACGTTATCGAAAATATTGTTGAAATTTTAGTCAAAAGTCAAGGCGGAGAAATAGTAGGTACAAAAAAAGATTGGAAACCTTATGATTTAAAATTTCGTTTAAAAGACGGCAAACAATACTGGTTAGAAATCAAATCAATACTCGAACAAAATAATAGTAATAAAAGAAGCATAACAACTTATAAAGATAATGCACGATTACAGGGCAAAGAATTTCGCTTATGTATTTATTATCCAACTAAATTAACAAGTAAAGAAGAATACATTCTTATAGGCAAAGAATTTTGGAGCTTCGTTGGCGGACATGATAGCACCCAATCAGAAGTTTTTAAATTAATAAGAAACACAGCAAAAGACTTCTCATTTAAAGATTTAATTGAAAATCGAACAGAACTCCTTCTTAAAGAGTATACAGTAGCCAATACCTAATACGTAAGGTGGGCAATGCCCACCACAACCTTAATCTAGTAAGCAATATCTGTTTTAGATTAAGCTACCGCAAAATCTGTATACTCTCTTATTTTTGGCTCATGGAATGCCAACACAATATCGTCTGTTGGCACACCTTTACGAACTAAATCGTTTGCAATACCTTCCTCCGTCAAATCTTCTTCTATCCAGAATTTACCATTATTTATTCGGATATAAACCGTTATACCAGCAACACGTTCACCTTTTTGCCAGCCAAGATTCATCCAAATATAATGCCTTTTCACATCATCCGCTATTAAAAATGTTTCAATGTTATTATTACCATAGCGATTGGACAATTCTATATACTCAGACAAGATATTTTTGATAATTTTTGGGTACTCGGTTAATTTATCCATACTCATTATCAAGCAGCAAAATTAAATTAAAACTAAATTATCACGATGTACAACAGTTTCGGCGCCCTCATAACCTAAAATCTCTTTAATCTCCCGTGAATGGCACCCGCGAATTTTTTGTAACTCACTGCTACTATAATTCACCAAACCACGCGCTACTTCATTCCCATTACTATCAAATATTCCTACAGCATCTTGAGTATCAAATTCACCTTTTACTTCAGTAATACCCGCAGCAAGTAGAGACTTTCCGGCGCCAGAAATTGCTATTACCGCTCCATCATCTAAATACAGCTTACCCGCTGGAACTAAACCATAGGCTATCCAACGTTTACGCGCGACCGTTGGTTCCGGTTGTGGTTCAAACTGCGTACCAATCGACTCACCATTAATAATCTTTTCTATATTATGAGGGTATCGCCCTTGAGTAATAACAGTCCGCACTCCTGCTGCTGTCGCAATTCGAGCCGCAGAAATTTTTGTTACCATACCTCCCGTTCCCCATTGCGAACCTTGGGTGCCAGTTTCAATTTGCATCATTGTAAGTTCTTTAATACTATTTACCAAACTAATTGGTTTAGCATCAGGAACAGAACGAGGGTCTGCAGAATATAACTTATCAACATCCGTAAGCAAGAACAGCCAATCAGCCTTAACTAAACTAGCAACAAGCGCAGAAAGAGTATCATTATCACCAAACTTTAACTCTTCAACAGCAACAGTATCATTCTCATTCACAATAGGTATAACACCAAGTTCTAACAACTCTCGAAACGTATTGTAAACATTTAAATACCTACTGCGCTGTACCAAATCACTCCGAGTCAACAGAACCTGAGCAATAGGTTGTTGCAGCGTAGTAAACAAATCATCATAAACCCGCATCAGGCGCCCTTGTCCAACAGCAGCAACAGCTTGTTTAAGCGCAATACTTTTCGGACGCTCAGTCAAACCCAAACGCGCACTTCCCACACCCACGGCGCCACTCGACACAAGAACAACCTTATGTCCTTTCGAGCGTAACTGCGAAAGCACCTCAGCCAACGTCGCAATAGTAGACAGCGCCAACAAACCCGTCTCAGGTTGAGTAAGACTAGAAGTACCAATTTTAATAACCAAAGTCAGAGGCATTTTAAATTTTAGATATTATAGAGCGAATGTACCGTAGGGGCGGGTTAACGAAAAATCAACTGCATTATTAAAATATCCCTAAACCCGCCCCCACCAAATTGTTATATTCCCATAATCCATTCATATGCGAACCAAAATCCAAAACCCACGCCCCACCAAATTGTTATATTCCCATAATCCATTCATATGCGAACCAAAATCCAAAACCCACGCCCCCACCAAATTGTTATATTCCCATAATCCATTCATATGCGAACCAAAATCCAAAATCCATGCCCCCACCAAATTGTTATATTCCCATAATCCATTCATATGCGAAGCAAAACCCAAAATAGTAAAGCGCCAGTTCCTCTATCGTGAAGACCAGCGCTTTACAGGCTTTAAAGTTACTTACTATGGCTAGGGTATATATTTTGCTAACCCCATCTTATTAATTTTCATATTCCCTTATTTTTGTATGTAACAAAGATTTTTTTATTATTTCTTTAGATTTATTTCCTTTAAGATTTGTTAATCTTAGTAAACCTTCTTTTCTTCGGACTTATCGTAGCCCCTAAAATCTCAGAAGCCCACACCTCAAAATTGCGAATTGGATGAGAGCGCAAAGCCACATCAGGATTTACCATAGGCTCCACAAGAATTGTAAACATTCCTAAACGATTACCCACCAACACATCAGTAAACAACCTATCGCCAACCATGCCAACTTGATTTACAGGCAAATTCATAGCTTGGAGTGCCGCACGAACCTTTCGACGCGACGGTTTAGCGGCGCCGTGAAAATAAGGCAAATCTAACGCGCGGGCAATATTGCTAATTCGATTTTCGCTGATATTATTGCTAACAAGCCATAGCGACGCACAAGCACGCATCTGTGCCACCCACTCTTGAAGTTCAGGCGAAGCAACAGCAGCCTTAAATGGTACTAAAGTTTCATCAACATCAAGTATCAATCCCTTAAGGTTATACCTTTGAATAATGTCAGGAGTAAGGCTCAAAATCGAAGATTCTAAAATCAAATCCGGTTGTAATAAATTATTCCAAGTCATTTGTTCAGAGTTAGGAGTTAGGAGTTAAGAGTTATGAGTTAGGAGTTAGAATTCAGTAGTCAGGAGTTAGGAGTTATATATTCTGTATTCTGTATTCTGTATTCTGAATTCTGGATTTAGCACTCATAACTATTTTTTTTGTCGTTCTCTACGAATTTTAGCAACAGCGGCTTCATGTTCTTGAATAGTACGACTAAAAACATGTGTACCATCATATCGAGCCACAAAAAATAAATAATCAGTATTTTCAGGGTTCAGAACAGCCTTCAAAGCAGGCAAACCAGGCGCCGCAATTGGAGTTGGGGGTAAACCTGGAGTAGCATAAGTATTATAAGGAGACGGTTGTCTAACTTGTGCAAAAGTTAAAGGTCTATCAGGGGTTTGACGAATACCAAAAGCATATTCAACAGTCGGGTCACTTTCTAGTTTTATTCCTTTTTGCAAGCGAGAAACAAATACACCAGCAATACGGCGCCTTTCAGAAGCCACAACCGCCTCTTTTTCAACAATACTAGCGAGCGTCACCCACTCTTTAAGTGTAAATTTTGTCTTAGGGGCAGTTTGATAAACAGGTAAAGCATTTTGCTCAAAACGTTTAAGCATTTGCTCAATAACATCTCCAGGAGTAACTTTCCCATATGGAACCTGGTAAGTATCCGGAAAAAGAAATCCTTCAAGAAAAGGAATATCAGCAGGTAGCCAAGGAAATTTTTTCCTATCAACAATACTAGCTGCCTTCAAAAACTCCTCACCAGAAAACCAACCCTTCTCTTGAAAATATCTCGCCATTTGTCTCAAAGACCAACCTTCAGGGATAGTAAAACCAGTTTGCACAACTTTACCATCCCGAATTGTTTCAGCGATTACATTCATTGGCTGAGTTGGTGATAATTCATAAGTACCAGCCTGAAAATCACCTTTTGGGTCTTGCCAACTTTTAAATCTCGCCAATAAACTCCAGGCAAGTCCCGACCGAATTAAACCTGCCTGTTCTAATTTGCTGCCAATTTGTTGAGTTGCTGTACCAGGAGGAATTTCAAAGCGAACTGGTTTTGCGGTACTAGATATAGGTGAAATAGCCCAACTCCACCAAAGCCAACTAGCACTTCCAAAAATACCCAAGAATAAAGGCAGCAGGCTAATTATAAATAACCGCTGCCACGTGTTTTTTTGATAACTCATCATTCGGTAATGATATTTGACGATCAGGGCGCTCATTATAAAGGGAAGGAAAAAGGGGTCTATTCTACCTTTCGCCCTTCCCCAATTCTTTACTCAACTTCGTTAAACAACTGTTCTTCCAAAAGTGGTTGAACTTTACGAAATTCTTCAGGAGATAATAATTCAGGTTGACCAGACTTTGTTAATCGCGCGAAAAACAAAAGCGGGTCAAGAGGAGTGTAAATAGCGTATTCTTGCTCGTGTTGGTAAAAAGTCGCAAGCAATTGTAATTGCTCAGGTTCTAAGTCCGCGTCTTCGTCTTCAATTTCAAGAGTAAAAAGCTCGGAATCTTCAACAGGTGGTAATTCACCAGCCACAGTTAGGGCATACGCTGTGTTCTTAAGCGCTAAATTGTGTTCTGACAATACAGCTTGAGCATTGGCAAACAAATTATCAATTGCCGCATCATCTTCTACAAGAACTGCTTCTTCTTCCTCATCGTCACCTTGCCAAGCAAAGATTTCCACAGGGGCATCAACAGGAAGAAGTAAAACATACTCTTGCCCTTCCACCGAAAGTGAATGCTCGACATAACATTCAAGCGTGCGTCCTTGCTCATCCGTCAAGGTGATGGAACCAGCTTGAGATTTATCATTGTCTTCAGGAAATTGTGAGGAATACATAGCCGATATATGCAAATATATTAACTACCAGCAACTGCAAAAACTGCTTAATTGTTTTTTAAACAGGTAATGTAAATTAAATTGAGTCGAACTGGCTACCAAACATCAGGATATCATGCATTTGGAATTGGTCGTGTTTCATTCCTTCTTGCATCAAGCCACTGTTGTAAAATCAACGCTGCGGCTTTTCGGTCGATCAAACCTTTATTACGAGATGGTGAACGATTTTCAGCCAAAATCATTTGTTCAGCTTGAAATGACGTTAAACGCTCATCAACATATTCCACTGGCAAATTTAATATTTTACTAACACGGTTAGCAAACTTCTGAACGTGCCGTGCTTGAAATCCTAATGTACCGTCCATATTATACGGTAAACCTACCACCAGTACATTCACCTCGCGCGCTTGTACTAATTGGCGTAATTGTTCGATATCCTCCGAGAAAGCAGCGCGCTCAATAGTAGTAATGCCAGTTGCGATCAGTCCTGTTTTGTCACAACCAGCAATACCAATACGCTTACGCCCTACATCTAACGCCAAAGCGGAAACGTATTTGGCATGTTCATTTCCCACGTAACTGCTCCTGGTCAGCATCGCCTTCAAAATCATTTGATGCTTCTACGCTACCGTTATTACAGGAAAATGCAACCGAATCTTTAGAAGTATTATTTTTAACAATTCTATCCGGAACAGACTGTTTACCTTGCTGTCCCCAAGACATCCCACCAGGTATTGGTTTACGCGCGGGTTGTAAACCTTGTAACACTTCAGGAAGTTGAATACCTTCAAGCGAAACAAACTTCGATTCACGCACTTTATGCCACACAGACCGGGACATAATTAGCGTATGCTCAGTTCGATTAGCGCCAATTCTTTCTAAATATTCTTCTCCTTCAGGTAAATAGTCAGCTGAAGCAATACGTAAAACTTGTTTAGGAAAATCTTGAGCTATACGCGCTAACTGCGATAGTAACTCTGGATATAGCCAAGTATAAGCAGGATGCACCGTCAGCGTTGCAACATGTGGCAAATTTCCTTTTCGGTCTACTGTAATTTGGAAATAGCCGATTGCAGCTTTGCGAGACGGTTCAAAAACGTATCCGCTCACAACTTCACTCTTATTCAACCACTGTTTAAGAGCATCAGTTAACCCTTCAAATAAACCTGTTTTAAAATCACAAGTTTGACGGTCAAATACTTGCCGCACCAAAGGTGGCATAGATGCTGTATCTAATTGATACAATAATTGAGCATCAGCATTACTAACAGGAAGTAAATTGGGCAGATCAGGCTCTGCCAAAGCCAAGCTTGATAATAATTCTGGCTGTAATTCCCAGTAAGTAATTTCCGCGAGACGCTGGAATCCATTGCGACGGTAAAGTGCTAATGCGTCCGCATCATTAACATTTACTTCAAGTATCCAAGTACGTGCTTCTAGAACTGATTCAAAGCAGTAACGTAAAAGCTGCGAGCCAATGCTCAACCTATCATTACCCCTTTCTAAAAGTACACGGTCTACACGCCAAGTACTCCGCGTGCGGTTGAATGGCGAAACTTGTACCATTCCCAATAATACCCGCCCTTGCTCAATAACATAAGCACACAGACGGTATCTTAAAGGGTTAGGGAACCAACTCAAACACTTAAGTAAACCGTACCAGCGACGTAACCACAGGATTTGCTTGGCGCCATCACTTTCCCCCTTCTGTGTTAGGGCAGAGAATGACTCATGAGTCAAGCGTTCAATACCGTCCAAGTCACGATACTGTACTGGTCGGATCACGACACTTAGATTTTGGGGTAATAAGGAAGTCATTTTCATGCGAGCCGCTACACAGCCTGCTTGTGAATGGTATTGAGAATATATATCTGTTGCATTAATTTTAACGGCTTTTGGCGTTTTGGCGCCGAGCCATAAGAGGTATTTATTGAAATAATAACGCCAAAAAAGCAGACCTAGCTAGATAAACATAGCTTTAAACTGGCTAGGTATGCTTTAAATATATTTTAAGTTTTGTTAAAGATTGTATTTAAGCGACATAAGTAGCTCGTGAGATTTGCTTTTCAAAATTAGCTTGAGTTTGATGTAGCAACTGCTCTCGACTATCTTCTATGCTAGGTTTGAGAGTGGGAACCAGATTACGAGCTTGTAGTGTCATATGAAACTGCAAATGAGCAACATATTCGCTGAAATCCTCATTTACCGCGTCTTTGCCCCTTTTGAAATTTGATTCCGTTACCACTGTGTTCTCCTTGATTAATTAATCGAGCTGAATGTTGATTAACATTATGAAAACTTATCATATTGTTTCATTTCAGTTCCAACTTCGCAATGAAGTGTAACGAAAAAGTAAGGTGGGCAGTGCCCACCCTACAACTATACTACGGTGGCTTTACGTTCCAGTTTGCCCCAACCGACCATTGAACCCTTAATAGCCGTGATTGTAGACTTTATCGCCACATAGTACATAAGCTGTCGGTAAAAGAAGCGTTGCGGTAGTAACCAAATCAACAATTTCCAATCTTCCTTACGTTCAAGGCAGAAAGCAACAAGTGCAGCAAGCAAATCAACCGAAAGGAACAAGCAATAGTACAAAATGACTTGCTGTAAATTATTAGAAGAATATTCAACAGGCTGTTGATGCTTTTGCCACATAGCCCATGCTATCGAACCAACCATCATTACATCCATTAATGGTGAGACAAGGGGAAACAGTATTTGGAAAACAAACACATTGGGTATCGCGAACATTCCTAATGCGCCAAATTTAGGTCTAAATAAGGTGTCGCGGTGTTTCCATGCTGCTTGCAATGTGCCATACATCCAGCGAAATCTTTGTTTCAAGAAACCTGATACTGTATCCGGCGCCTCAGTTAATGCTATTGCGTTTTCTTCATAGTCAATTTTGTAGCCCATTCGTAAAACAGCAAGCGTTAGGTCAGCATCTTCAGCTAAAGTATCCGTAGCGTAACCACCTGCTTGTAATATTAACTCTCGGCGCCATGCACCAATAGCACCTGGAACCACACTAATGCAGTTGAGTAGTCCAAACGCGCGTCGTTCAAGGTTTTGACTCGTGATATATTCGAGTGCTTGCCAGAAAGTTAATATATTGATGCGGTTACCAACTTTGGCATTACCAGCAACGGCGCCGATCTGAGGGTCAGCAAAGTGACGAGCAAGTTTGGCAATAGCGTTCGGACGGAGTATTGTGTCAGCGTCTAGCGAAACAATAATTTCTGCATTACTGTGACGAATACCGTAATTTACAGCTTGCGCTTTACCACCATTCGCTTTTGTAAAAACATGTACTCGGTGTTCGTGAGCAAAATTCTCAACTACATCTTGATAAGTGTTATCGGTTGAACCATCATCAACGACAATAATATCAAAGTTTGTGTAGCGTGAATGTAGTATCGAGTTAATCGTTCGACTAATTACCTTTTCTTCATTGTAAGCAGGCACAATCACACTAACGCTGGGCGAATAAGTTAGCTGATTTTTAGAATTACCTCGACTCTTCCATTCATACAGTGCCAACGCTGCGACAAACAATAACCGCATCATCGACAAACCAATACCAATCACAAATAGATAGTAAATAGTCTGGTTGAATCCATTCATCAACGAGAATGCAGTACCATCTAACCTTGCCATCATCTGCTCGGAAGCAGGTATTTTTGGCATTACCTGGTCACGTTTTAGACCAATTAATTCCGAAATAGTTACTAGCTCAAAGTTGCGCTTGCGTAATTCTTCGATGATTTTTGGTAGTGCTGCTACTGTTTGTGAGCGGTCGCCACCACTATCATGCAGTAACACTACATTCCCAATACCGCTAGTTGCCTGCTCAATAATTGAGTCTACTATCTTATTAACTCCAGGCGCCTGCCAGTCGTTCGGGTCTATTTGCATCCCAATTGTATAGTATCCAAGGCGACCAGTATATTGTAACGGCGCCACCTGGTCAGGTGTTTCTGGCTCTACATCTTCTGCATATGGAGGTCTAAATAGTAATGTTTTGATGCCAATTTGTCCTTCTAACAAACGTTCGGTTGCATTAAGTTCGAGCTTTAATTGTTTATGCGGGGTTATAGCAATGTTTGGGTGTGTAAACGTGTGATTACCAATTTCGTGACCTTCGTTGATCAGACGGTGGAGTAAATCAGAATTATTGTTAGCGTTAAGACCAATTACAAAGAAAGTAGCTTTAGCTTTGTAACGCTTGAGCGTATCTAAAATACCTGGAGTAAACCGTGGGTCAGGGCCATCATCAAATGTAAGAGCAATTTTATTTTTACTACCACCACCCCAGCGTGTAATTACATACGAAGAAGGATAAGACTTTAATTGCTCATTTAATATCAAGCCAGTTTTATGGTCATAAGTAATTTGTCGTTTACCGTCACGAGGTGTAGCAGTTACTTTGAGTACCTCGCCTTGTCCTTGATAATCAATATCGAAACCGTAGTGTAAAGCTTCTAACATCAGCGCTTTCTCTTGGTCGAGACGCGCGCGTGTTTGGAACACAGACCAAATTGAAGGATCCTCCGAACCCATACGCCATAATGCAAAACCACGGGCGCCGAGATTTTGACCTTCGACAATTTCATTAAAAGCAGTTACACCATCAAGATACCAAACATGGTGTAGAACATCTTTATCGTCATAGTAATCAAACGTAGAATTTAACGTGTCAGGGTCAAATACAATCTTTCCTTCGGACTCCTGTGCAGTTTTAAGCGCATCCTGGAATGAAACTTCCTCACCACTTGCATTTGCTTTCCAGTCATAACCATAATTACCAATTGCAACAATATATTTATCAGCAGGTAACTCTTTGAAACGACGCTGTAAATGTTCTACATACCAATTTTGTGACGTAACAGCCCCTGCTTCACTCGTCGATTCATGTTCGTCATACGCCATTAAAATTAGATAATCATTAACCTGTGCCAACTCTTTATATTTAAAAGAAGGATTATCTAAGGGTACAGACTGCGAAACCTCTAAACCCAACGGGTGAAACTTTGCATACAATTCACCCATAAATGTCATCAAATTCTGCTGGCTAGTATCAGGAATATTCTCAAAGTCAATATTTACCCCAGCAAAATTATTTTTCCGTACAACTCCTAATAATTCTTCAACTAAATTTTGTCGTGCGACGGGCTGACTAAGAACCTGAGCCAATTTACCTTCATTCCAACTTTGACTACTATTATCAAAGTTATTAATCAAAGGCATTATTTTTAAATCAGGGCGGTTTTTATGAATATAATCTAAAGTTCGCTGCTGTTTTACTTCATCATCGAGAGAGATTTTTCCACCATCTTCAAGATGTAACCATTCAGGCATCAGCTTATCAAGCTTATTGATATTTTGCTTAAGCGATGTGAAGCTGTTATCGTCCCAGTTAACATAAAAACCTATGATTTCTGAATTAGCAGGGTTAGTTGGTTGAATGCTTGGTGCTTTGATAGAAATAAGTTTGGCTGTATTTTCTTTTCCAAAATGGTGAGCAATATCATTACCCTTATGTGTACTTAGCTGATTTTGAAAGAATTTATGTACTTTGAAAATTTTGTGTGAAGGTAACAAGCTTAACACAGGTAAATCAGGCTGAATAGCTACAGTAACAAGCCAACTAACAAAAATAACACTAAAAACAATAATACAAACTTGAGTTAAACGTTTAAACCACCGCCACCTAAGACTTTTAGGGTCGTAGAAAACAGGGTTTTTTACTTTCTTAGACAAAATAAATGCTCCTCAACAACATATATATAACTTTTTCGTACCGGACAAATATTAGCCAATTCTTAATACAGAATTAATCTTCGATGAGTGTGTAAAACCATTTAAGACCCTGGATGCTAACTACTTATGAATCTTAATCACGAGATATGACACAAAAATGGCATAAAGGTGGCAATGCTATGACAGATTCACATGAAAAAACCCGACTATTAAATAAGTCAGGTTTCTCAATTTAATTAATATAATTAAAACTTAGATACTATATATAAACAAATATTAATAAATGTAAAAAAATTACAAAGCAAAACAATCTCTTGTGGAACGGCTGTCCCCAGCCGTCTCATATATAATATTTACTACACCAAAGCCATAACTTGAGGCACTCCACCCCACTGCTTAAATAACTTGGCGCCTTCACGGTTAATTTCTGCCAAAGTTCTAGGTTTACCGTTGCCTGAACCTGGGAAAAATACATAAAATAGACCCTCTTTAACACCTCCATGTCTAGGATTGGAGGATACATTTACTGCATCAGCGAGTGCAATAGAACCTTCACCAAAGCGATATTCTTCAATACCGCCAGCAAAAAATAAACTAGTATCAGCAAATATCGCGTAAACTAGCTTTTTGTTGCTTGTATTATAAACAGCAGCAAAATCACCTAGCTTAATATTAGTCAGCTTCAAAAATTCCTCATTATTATTCTGAGGAAGAACTACATAAGGAATTTTTCTCGAATCAACGTAACGCTTCGGGTCGGTTCGTTTTTTAGTTTCATCGTACAGTGCAGTACCAGAAATATAATAACCTGGGTTTGGGTCGGACTTTGATTGAATAACAGGTTTACCATCGGGTTTACCATTATCAGTCACAAGTGCCCACCAATTACCCGGTTCTCCAGCATGTTCTATTCCATCAATACCTTTATTTTCAGGATGATAAGCACTCGGCGCCCCATCAGCATCAATAGCCATACCAGCTTTGAAAAAGAATCCTGGTTTACTTGCTAGTTTCCAAACAGTATATTGACCGTGTTCAAATATCTTAGTTTTTGACACACTATTTGACCTAGCTTTTGAAGCGATAACAGGAACTATTGAGGCACCAGCCAATGCGGAACTAGCAAACAAACTTACTTTGATCAGTTCTCTTCTTTTCATATGGGTAGCCAAATAGCGCAGTATGGCCATTACGGTAACATGTTGCGCTATTGCCAACCATATAAAATTTTTTCTTTCCTTTGTGTTCTTCGTGCCTTTGTGGTTTTTTATTTAACCACGAAGGACACAAAGGGCACAAAGGTAGTAGAGACGCGATTAATCGCGTCTCTACTCAAGCAACAGCTTCGGCTTTTTCAGCTTTTTCAGCTTTCACAACTGGCACATAAGGTTTTTCGGCGCCTTGTGCCAAGTACTCAGCCAGTTGTGCCTCAATTTCGTCACGTACAATTTGACGGTATTCTAAGAAATGCTCATTATGAGCGCAAGTTGCCAGGTAATGGTCAAACACCTTTGGATTGTGTTTTAAAATGCTAAATAAATGATGCCAGAATTTCCAACGAGTTTCGCGCTTAATACCCTGGCGCCAAATAATTGTCAAGAAAGCTTTGACAACAATTAATTCCGGCATTTTTGCAGGCGCCGTCCAACTTGGACCACCCATCATCATAAAACAGCGGTAAGTTCGGTCTAAATATGCTATAGGGTCATATAAAGTACAAAACGCTTCAACATATTCACGCGCGATTTCTTCTAGAGGACGGGTGGCAATAAAATTCATTAATGTAGTTTGGTTAATATTCCCATCCTTATTTTCACGCAGGCGCCCTTCTCTACTCAAGCGATGCCATAAAGCCGTATTGGGTAACGCTTGTAACATTGCGAAAGTCGTCGAGGGAATTGCAGCTTGTTCAGCAAACTTAACAATACGTGAACCGGCACCACTTTTTTCACCGTCAAACCCAATAATAAACCCAGCCATCGGACGCAAGCCAGCTTTAATAATACTTTGAACTGCATCTGTTAAAGAACTGCGGGTATTTTGGAACTTCTTAGTAAATTGCAAGCTTTCTTCGTCAGGTGTTTCAATACCCAAAAATACAGCTTTAAACCCACACTCAACCATCAGTTCCATTAATTCTTCGTCTTGGGCAAGGTCAATAGAAGCTTCTGTATCAAAACTAAAAGGATATTGATGTTCAGCTACCCACGTTTTTAACTCTTTGAGCAACAACTTCACATTCCGCTTGTTGCCAATAAAATTATCATCCACCATGAACACACTACGGCGCCAACCCAACTCATAAAGACGGTCTAACTCAGCAAGTAACTGCTCAGGGGTTTTAGTACGGGGTTTACGACCATAAAGAACAATAATGTCGCAAAACTCACACTGAAACGGACAACCGCGCGAAAACTGAACTGACATCGAGTCGTAAGCATCAAACTCCAACAAATCAAAGCGAGGTATAGGCGTACCAGTAACATCGGGTTTCTCAGTCGCGCGGAAAATACCAGACGTTTCACCTTTATTTACCGCCTCAACAAACATCGGTAAAGTAATCTCACCTTCGTCTAAAATCAGAAAATCGGCGCCAACATTTTGCACTTCATGGGGTACAGAAGTTGGATAAGGTCCACCAACAGCAACTAACTTACCACGTTGCTTTGCCTCTTTAATTTGGTCAAGTAAATCTTGTTTCTGAACAATCATCGCAGACAGAATAACAATATCTGCCCACTCCCATTCTGCCTCAGTAACAGCGCGAATATTACGGTCAACCAATTTAAACTCCCATTCCTGGGGTAAAATTGCAGCAACAGTTACTAAACCAAGCGGTGGTAGTAGAACTTTGCGGTTAACTAAATCTAAAATTTTCTCGTATGACCAAAATGTTTTAGGAAACACCGGATAGACCAGCAATACACGCATAAATTTTCACTCCTACCGCTTTATTTTTATCTGTTAATTTAAACTCACTTAATATATAGATGAGTTTTATCTGAATATGTTTCAAATCAACTTACGCACGATGAAACCAGAAACCCGGTTTATTTAGGGTTTTCGCGTAAGTCCTTTCACATTAGCATTATTACTTATTTTTTTTTGCTACTCTGCTATACTTTGCGTGTAAACTCTACCTTTTAACTCCGCTAAGTCTTAAAACATCACTCATCGTTTCACAGTAGTTGGCTAAACCAAAGCTTTTCGGACTAATAGCATTTTTGTAGTAAAAATGGCGGTATTCCATACAAAACCTATCCCATGCTGCCATTTGAATACGGAATAGCACAATAATTACATTTGCCAAACCGAATGAAAGCGGAATACGAAAAGAGATTTTTCTACCAAGATAAGCACAAACTTGTTCTATTGCTTCGTTTGCGGTAATTCTTGCCTGTCCCAAAACTAATGAACGCTTTTGCCCAGCACCAGGAGGATTATCGATAAGATGCTTAACTACAGTGGCAATATCCTGACCGTGGATAAAATGAAAACTACCATCTGCCTTTAAAAATTTGATGATATCTACATATTTAGTAACTTCGGGAATACCTGTAGTCAGGTGCGAGTAAGGTTTGCTTGCATCTCCACCCAAAACAAACGTCGGGAAGACAGTTGTAATTTTTGGTGCAATGGCAAGCTGTGATTTTTTCATTAAGCAGTCATACTTAGAACGAACATAATCAGTACCTATCTCACCCGCTTCTTTGAGAGGTTGCTCATCATTACCTAAAACACTTGCCGTTGAAAAATATATTACCTGCTCGCAACGCTCCGAATCTAACATCTTCATTAGTTCCAGCGTTTTCGTAACATTCACATCAAAAGTAATATCACCACCCCAAGCAGTCGCCGTCAAAACCGCTACATCAATAGTTTTCAATAAATCAGCAAACTTCTCAATCTCCTGCATATCACCTTGTAGCACAGTGACATTAGGGCGAACATTAGTATCAATTTTTAATTTATCTGGATTTCTTACAAGTAAAAATAATTCGTGTTCAGTTTCTTGAATTAGCTGCTCACTAATATAATGACCAACACACCCACTGGCGCCAGTAACTAAAATACGTTTAGACATAGACATTAAATAAAAACAAAAATTAAATTTAGCTAGAAATCATATCTCAACGGGCAAGCCAAAACAAGCGCATAGCTAATATACCCGCACATTACACTACGATGAATAAATTACCTTAAAGTTCCATTCCTCAAAAATCGTAGGTTGGGTTCCGGAACGTAACCCAACATATTACTCCATATCATTAATTTTGAGGACTTGTGTAGCATAGGCCGGAAAGCCTGTGCATTACATATAATTTTTTTACCAAAGAGACACAGAGTACACAGAGGAGGAGTAGAAGAGATTTAAAATAGGCGCCAACAAACAAATATCTCTTACTATACCGCTCTGTGTCCTCTGCGCCTCTGTGGTAAAAATCTTTACTATAAAATATAAAAAAGTTGTTGGGTTACGTTCCGGAACCCAACCTACGATAGGCTGCATAAGCTAACCCGTTATCAAGTACGTCATTAGTCACGCAGCGAAGAATCTTTAAGGTTTTGGCAACTTATAAAGATGCTTCACTACGTTCAACATGACATATATATAGATATTTCACGGGAATCACAATTTAGTTATCTTGCAGAATTTAAACTGCTGTCAAACTTAATTGCTTCGCTGTTTCAAAGAAGAATCTCACATTATCTTCAGGAGTCTCTGGTAAAACACCATGACCCAAGTTGAGAATATGACCCCAGTTCCCAGCCTTACGAACCGTATCGTAAATACGTTCACGGATGAATTCTTTAGAACCAAATAGTACACCTGGGTCTAAATTACCCTGTACTTTCATAGTTTTACCAAGACGTTGACGCGCGTCTGCCATATCTACAGTCCAGTCAACAGATATAATATCAGCGCCTGATGTCGTCATCCGTTCCAGTACACCAGCACTGCCTGTCACCAAAAGAATTAATGGTGTATCAGGATGTGTTTGTTTAACTTTCTCGAACACCATTTTTTGGTAAGGTTGTGCAAATACTTCATAGTCTTGGGGACTAAGCTGTCCTGCCCACGAGTCAAACATTTGCACTACTTGGGCGCCGCAGTCAATTTGATAGCGGACATAAGTAGCGATAGAATCAGCGAGTTTTGCCAACAGTTGATGTAAAATCGTGGGGTCAGAAAACGCCATGTGTTTGATAACTGAATACGTTTTAGAACCTTTACCTTCAACAGCATATGCAGCCAAAGTCCACGGGGCGCCGACGAATCCGAGTACAGTAGACTGAGTACCTACTTCTTGACGTAAAGCCTGTAAAATCGTCTTAATGAAAGGTAACGACTCTTCAGGATTTAAAGGATGTAAATTCTCTACTTGTTCTCTGGTGCGAATTGGTGCATGAATAATAGGTCCCTTTCCTTCGGCAATATCCATATCGATCCCCAAACCAGGAAGTGGGGTAACGATATCAGAAAATAGAATTACACCATCAGGTTGAAACGCTCTCCAAGGTTGTAGAGAAACTTCGATAGCAACTTCAGGAATTTCCGACCGTTCGCGGAACGAGGGGTACTTTTCTCGTAAATCGCGATAAGCTTTCATATACCGTCCAGCTTGTCGCATCATCCAAACAGGAGGACGGTCAACAACTTCACCACGAGCAGCCCTTAACAAATGAGGCGTATTTGCGGAAATACCCATTAACACTTCATCCTATATCGCTTTTTTATTTCATTATTTAGCTTACCATTCTAAGAGGTTTAAAAAATTCCCGACTTCTTGAATATGTCGGAAATTTGACTACATACCATAAATCTTTACTCAAAATAAGTTTGTAACATTTTATTAATGTTAAATTACATTAACATTGTATTACATTTACCGCTTACCCACAAAAAGGGCAGTTTCGATCTGATACCGTTCCATCTGGTAATGTTGTTGCATACAGCAGCACCGAATTACTATTTTAAATTTGAGATTTTAAAGCTTTAGTAAGGTTTGTTTCTACATCATTAATCAGTTGGAACAACAAAGCAAGGAATAGATAGATATAAAATCATGTTTACGTTGTTATATGGGATGTTTATTCCGACTATATATTTAGTGCCTATGATGTTAATATAGTTACTAAACGCTTGTTAAAAACTAAGATTCCTGACGTGCAACGCTGTGTTGTCAGGAATCTTTATAAGTCAGGACTTACGATACTGTTACTATTGGTAGTCGGTGCGTGACGCTACAAGTCTGATCGCTACGTTCAAATTTTTTCATAGCCTGATCGCACCCTACGGTTGAATGTTGCTTACTTAAGTATTTGGAGGCGCCAACAAAAAATTGGGTAGGGTGCGATCTGCGCTATTACAGTCAAGCAGTGTAACAAGAAATTAAAATGCGCGAACCGCACCATCCATCGTTAAGTAAGTGCCATTCCACTCTACGGTTTTTATGTGCCGCGCGGCGTAAGCCCTATAAATCTAATAGCATTGCTATATATAAATTACAAATAATCCTCAATTTCTGTTTCGTAAAGCAAAACAGTAGTCTCTGGCCCAACTCTTCCCATCTCTGGTTCTGGTCCCATTTCCATTTTCACAAAATAAGTCCATATCCCTGCATCTTGATGGTAGTTTAAAACTTTACCCTTACCACCTACAAAGGACACCTCTTGGTTCTTATGGTATTTTGGTTCCAGTTTCGGAAGCATTTCTGTAAGCATGATAGTACACCAATAATCGTAGAATGATATTCGATTGAAGCGACTTTTAAATGAACGCTTCCAAACTCAAGTAATAGCCAATTAATTAAAACGCGCGTTAACTAAAAACTAATAAATATAAACTTTATTGTTCTACTAGAGTATTTTCTTACTAAATCAAAAAAACCTACCACTAGGCTTAAACTGTATATACCCTCAAGGATAATTTGACTTGACTTCAAGTAATACATCACTGACTTACTAACTACAGCAATTTAAGTATAAAATAATACTTAAATAATCATAAAGGCTATACTATGGAAACTAGTGTCAAGAATCTGTATCTAAAGATAGTGTTCGCCTTATGCCAGAAGTGCCATATTCGTATGAAATAACCTTAACAATGGCGTATATCCAAAAGTGTAAAATGCCGTCAAAATCCCAAGTTAATGTCCTACTAGTGGATGACCACCCAGAAAATTTGCTGGCACTTGAAGGCATACTAGGAGGTCTAAATCAAAATTTGGTGCGAGCTTATTCTGGCGCCCAGGCTTTGAAATGCCTACTAAATCAGGATTTTGCCGTGATTTTGCTGGATGTGCAAATGCCTGATATGGATGGTTTTGAAACTGCTGCTTTAATTCGTCAGCGCGAGCGTTCGCAGCATACACCGATTATCTTTCTGACTGCGTTTAGTACGAGCGACAATATGGTTGAGCGGGGTTACTCGCTAGGTGCAATTGATTATTTGTTCAAGCCTATTCAACCTGAGATTTTAAAATCAAAGGTAACGGCATTTATAGATTTGTACGAGAAGAGTGCGAAAATTGAGCGTCAAGCCGCAGAGCTAGCAGCAATTAACGCTGAACTCAGAAAAAGCGAGGAAAAATTTCGCTCTTTAAGCGCTTGTTCTCCCGTAGGTATTTTCCTTACTGATATAAATGGTTTGTGCAATTACTCAAATCCATGCCATCAAAAGATATATGAGCTTGATGAAGCCCATATAATTGGCGAGGGATGGTTACAAGTCATTCATCCAGACGACCGCGAACAAGTTGTGAATAACTGGTATCAAACATTGCGTGCGGGTCAAGAGTATAACGGCGAGTTTCGGATTATTACCCCCGATGGCATTGAGCGTTGGCTTCATGTTCATAGTTCACCAATGCGTTCAGATAGTGGTGATGTTAGCGGTTATGTTGGCACGGCTGAAGATATTACCGCGCGTAAAATAGCCGAAGCTGAACACGTTGAGTTAATTCGCGCGCAAACAGCACGTCAAGAAGCAGAAGCAGCAAACCGTCTTAAAGATGAATTTCTCGCAGTATTATCGCATGAACTTCGTACACCTCTAAATTCAATACTTGGATGGGCAAAACTGCTTCAGCGTCAGAAATTCGATGAGAAAAGCGTCGCGCGGGGTTTAGAAATTGTCGAGCGTAACGCACTTCTACAAACCCAGCTAATTAATGACATCTTAGACGTATCGCGAATTATGCGGGGTAAGCTGCGACTCAATTTAACTCCTGTAAATTTAGAGTCTTTAGTATTACAAACGGTAAATGCAATACGTGTAGAAGCCGAAACTAAAAAGCTGCATATCGACTGTATAATTGAACCTTTCCCACAAGCATTCGCACAAACAAACTCTGATATTAATCATACTTCTTCTTATATAGTTACAGGTGACATCAATCGGTTACAGCAAATAGTTGGGAATTTACTTAGTAACGCGCTAAAATTTACACCTGCAAATGGCAGCATTCAAGTCAAGTTGTCTGTAGACAATGAAAATGATTATATAGATTATATAAATAATATACCAATCGCAAAAATAGAAGTTCGTGATACAGGTATTGGTATTACTGCTGATTTCCTTCCATATGTTTTTGATCGGTTTCGTCAAGCTGATGGTAGTACAACTCGAAGCCATAATGGATTGGGTTTAGGATTAGCAATAGTACGACACTTAGTAGAAATGCACGGTGGTAGGGTTAGTGTTGCGAGTTCCGGTGCAAACCAAGGTGCAACGTTTACTGTTAGATTACCTTTACGAACATCATTACAATCTCAAGATTCTCAAGATTCGCGACTTCTTAAAGAAGTCGGGAATCTAAAAATCTAAAGCATAATTTAAAAAATTTAGTATCTCTAAATCTTGTGATGTTTCTGTATCTATATTTGGCGCCGGATAAAATTGACCTGTTACCCAATTGTGATTATCTTCAGGATTGATATACTTTTGATTCTTACCATCGTAGTATTTCCAGTAGGCTTCGTTTTGAAGCTTATTATAATCAGCTTGCGTAAAGAGTGTATCACACTGAGTAAAAGTTAACCAGTTATTCAAAGTATTTTCCATTTTTGCGATTCTACCATCATAGAAATGGAAATGTATATAATCTTGATTCGTTTGATAATCAGTTAAAAGTTTTGTAATCGCACATTGGCTTTGGCTTTGAATAATACGATGAAGGAAAGTAAAGAATTTCCCTTGTAACTCTGCATCTTCACAAGATGCCAAAACTCTCCATTCATATGTAGGTGTTGATGTATTTTGTAAGAACGGAGTAATATTTATCGAAGTGTAGCGAGGATTTCTGACTATTATCGAAGCTTTACGTAAAACTTCATGAGTTGTTTTTGCTGATATTTCGAGTATTTTTTTGTAATTATATTCATGCTGTACAGGTGTTATACCATACGCAACACCAAGTATGAACTCGTACATTGCAGCATCTGGGTCATCAAGTAGATCAGAGTCCATAATAACACCCTGTTTGATCAGATTAATTTTTTTCTGGATATATTCCAATTTACTCAAACGTTTTTTATAGCGTCCGATATGTTCATCGACTTGATTACCAAATGGCATTGCATAAATATTATTTTTCCTTGTTGGTGGAAGAATTTGCTCTAAAACTTGGGAAACAGCAGCGGATACAGAGGTAATATTAGCGAGGTGGTTAATTATTTCTTCCGTTGTCTTGTATTGATTTTTGATCCCGACATGTAAATGTACCCCTGATGTTGTCGAAAAATGAACGCCATTTTTTTTCAGCGTCGAGACAACAAATTGATATATATTAATCGTTTCTTCAATTGACTCGCATACAGGAAAACCAATTTCTTGACCGCTATAAATTTTAAATCGAAACCGG
The DNA here is from genome assembly GCF_002368415.1 of Calothrix sp. NIES-4105. Lineage (GTDB taxonomy): Bacteria > Cyanobacteriota > Cyanobacteriia > Cyanobacteriales > Nostocaceae > Dulcicalothrix. The sequence goes on along the minus strand of NZ_AP018290.1, from coordinate 10,263,686 downwards.
GTATCTCGATTTTGTTTATATAGATTTTCGTAATAATCTATATTTTCTTGATTTGTACCATGTACCGACCCATCAATTCCAACCTTTAATATATTATCACCCGGCGCCTCTACTAATCCCAAAGCTTCAAGATGATTAAACAATGCTAAGACAGTTTGCTCAATTTCATTTTGATTGTAACTTTGATTAATATTGTCTGCTTGTAAATATTGATTTTTTCTTTGCTTTAACTTTATATAATTCCAGGTATTTTTAATATCTTGAAAGAAATTACATAATTTTAATTTTTGATTATAATGTTGATTTTTAATATTATCATATTTATATGCAGTCTTGAGCATCGCCTGTTTATGCTTCTCAAAATCAACACGATTAAGTTTTGCTTGATATTTTGTGTTTCTAGGATGCTCAATGTTTCCATAATGATTGATTAATCCAACTGTCACTAACATTTGAATTAATCTACTAAAATGTGGTTGACGAGTAACAATTGCACCATCTACCTTACTCAAATCATAAATTGGTTTTAATCTTTTAATAACCTCCGGCGCCAAACGGTATATAGGAAAATCCGTTAACGGCAAAAACTCTAATTCGGCACCGCTTGTAACAAAATTTTTTAGATGAGCATCTTGAATTAATTCAATAGATAGAGTATGGCTATTATCAAGGCTGAGAACCATAAAATAAGTCGTAAGTATATATTGCTGAATATATATTCAATAAAATTTAATGTCAAATGTTTAGAACACATTTAATATAAAACTTTCCTATTCAATTATTCAATTAGATAAAATATTCCTCCACTTCCTAGAAAAAACCGGAAAACTGATTTTTTGATATGTTAAATTATATTAAAATAATAATAATATGAATATAAATCGTCGTCAGTTTTTAACTACCTCTGGAATTACAGCTTTAGCCACAATTTTATCGACACAGAAAGTTAAAGCAATACCGCCACAAACGATAATTAAACCACTGCGCTTACGAGTTGGTGACACTGTAGGGTTAGTCGCACCAGCAAGTATTGTTGACAAGAGTGACATTGAAACCGCGCGGCAAACTTTGATGAAATTAGGATTAAAAGTCAAGTTAGGAAAGTATGTGTTAGAACGGTACGGATACTTAGCAGGTCGAGACAGCGAACGCGCGTTTGATATTAACGCAATGTTTACAGATAAATCGATTCAGGGAATAATTGGAATGCGTGGAGGTTGGGGTTGTAATCGGATACTGCCGCTACTTGACTATAATAATATCCGCAGCAACCCTAAAATTATCATCGGCTACAGTGATATCACATCATTATTACTAGCAATAGGCGCCCGTAGTCGAATTATCACCTTTCACGGGCCAGTTGCGACATCAACATGGAATGACTTTACACTTTCTTACCTCAAACCTATTTTGTTCGACGGTACAGCAGTGACAATGCAAAACCCCACAACCGAAGCAGCACAAATTCAACTGATCACACCAGGTAAAGCAAAAGGTAAACTGATTGGTGGAAACTTATCAGTACTTTGTGCAATGATAGGTTCAGCTTATCTCCCATCATGGAACCGTCAAATTTTATTTGTTGAAGATATTGGTGAAGATGTCTACCGTGTAGATAGAATGCTAACGCAATTAAACAACGCAGGAATTCTCAACCGAATATCAGGGTTTATCTTTGGACAATGCACCAACTGTAAACCAGGAGAGGCGCCGACATTTGCCTTAATACAAGTATTAAAAGACCATATTCAACCCTTGGGTATTCCAGCTTGGTATGGCTCAATGATAGGACATATAAAAGATAAATTTACCCTACCAATAGGCGCCGAAGTAGAAATAGATGCCAGTTTGGGAACAATAAAAATGTTAGAAGGGGCAGTCTTGTAGCACATCTGTCTCAGATGTGCAGTATACATTTGTACGGTGGGCAATGCCCACCCTACTCTCTGTTTCTAAAATCAATCAAAGTTTGTAAATAAGCATCAGGCATACCGATATCATAAAACTTACCTTGAACTACATAACCCGTAACACCCGCGCGTTGACGCAACACATCTAAGCAAGTAGTAAGTTGAAATTCTCCCTTCATCCTAACGTTATTATTAATATCATCTTCCAAACAATCAAAAATAGCAGGTGTCAGCGCGTATAAGCCAAAGATACTCAAAAACTCATCTTCCCCCAAACCATCAACACGCAAATTCGAGCGCGCGTACTCAACAGATGGCTTTTCAAAGACTTGTGTTACAGATAAAATAGATTGCTCTTGCCAAGTACCAGTCACACATCCAACCTTATGTAAAAGTTCTGAATTAACAGTAGTCAAACCAATTACGCTCTGATTAACTTTCTCGTATATATCTAAAACTTGTCTTGCACAAGATTTTTTTTCTTTAGAACTATATATATGGTCGCCAAGCATTAATAAAAACGGCTCCGAGTCTACCCATTCCTTGGCACAATATACAGCGTGCCCATAACCTTCTTGTTTATCCTGAGTAATCACCTTAATACGGTCGCCAATATCAACCAAATACTTACTAAGCTTTTGATTTTCCGGTGTCAGCTTCTCAAATAACGCCGCACTTGGAGGTCGCTTAAATAACTTTTTAAAAAACGGCTTATCATCAGGCTGGACAATAATTGCGATTTCCTCAATTCCTGCACTAAGAGCTTCTTCAATGATGAGTAGAATTACAGGTTTAGTACTACCATCTTTATCTATAACCGGAAAAAGTTCTTTCTTAACTACCTTGGTGGTTGGAAATAACCGAGTTCCAAACCCTGCTGCGGGAATAACTGCTTTTGTGATTTTATTTGCTGGCATAAATAGTAAGTTTCAAACACTGCATTTGGGGAAAGTCACGTTCGATAATTTCAATGACTCGTTCCTGACTTTCCTGGTCTTCAACAATAAACTGTGCCGTTCCATCTCCCTGCGAACCAACCCCTTTACCACCCAAAATATAAGCTTGAATCGGCTCATACTCAAGTAAGTTATGTAACACAGGCGCCGTTAGCTGCTCAGGACAAGCGGCAATTAGATGCGCGTCAAATTCAGCTTGGGCAACTCGCATTAACTTCCCAAGTTGTTCAGCATCACCAGCTTGTAGAGCATCAATAGCCGCTTGGGTAATATCATAGCTAACAGTACTAAGATACTTCTGAACATTTTCATGAACCGAATTTTTAGCAAAAGGATAACACTCATTGAGTTTAGCCAAAATTTCTTGAGTATTCTTGCCTGCATTCAAATCAACAACCACAAGATACAGATTTTTCGGCACGTTTAACTCAATAATCTCCGCGCGCTCGTTATCGAACACCATCGCGATAGGACGATTACCATATGCACACCCTTGATCCATCCGTCCACATTGCGAAGGCGTAGTAATTTCTCCTAAATAAGCAAACTCCATTTCTCCGCGTAGCGTCAACTTTAAGTTATACACCTGATTAAAAGCTCTCGCCACCAAAACACAAATAGCCGCACTCGACGACAAACCCTTTTGAATAGGTAAATCTGTCAAATAATTATCAATTTCCAATCCACCTACCTGGAAATAAGACAAAAACTGATAAGCAACACCAGCCGCATAGCTAAAAAACCCTCCTTTTTGCGCCTCTGTAAACAAAGCTTGTTTTTCCATAGGTAACGTTAACACGTTCTCCTTACCCTCAACACATGTACGCACTATCAACTCCTGCGAATGCGCCCTAACCTCTGCATACAGCCCTTGATTAGTCCCTACAAGCAATGTATAACCCATTCCCAACTCCGGATTATAGCGGCGATAACCCCCCGCCCAATCACTATGCTCACCAAATAAACACAGGCGCCCAGGCACAAATAACTTCATATATATAAATCTGTAACCATCAATTTTATCGTGTAGTATATGTAGTGTACGTATGTTGGCTTAACTACGTGGAACCAACATCAATAACGTTGGGTTACGCCAAGCTTTACCCAACCTACATTTAATACAAATATTAAATAAATATAAATGAAAAACTATAGCTTTCAACGTTCATTCTCACAAGATACTACCCTCAGTTCTAAATTATTTAACCTACTAGAAATAATATTTCCAGGAGCCGAACTTACTAAACTAGCAGAACAAGCGAGAAAACTAGGTGCCGCATGGGAAGAGGCATCAACACCATTCGCGCGTTTCGACGAAGACGGTAGTTTAATAAGCCACGTAGGAGTATTAGAAATACCAATGCGACTAATGGGGGAAGACGTAATAGTTGGTGGAGTTCACGCAGTATGTACTCATCCCAATTTTCGTAGACGTGGTTACTATCGTGAAATTATGAATGAAGTACTAGATTATTGCGACGAACGCTACAACACTTTAGTATTAACAACTTCTAACCCAGAATATTATCAACCGTTTGGGTTTCGCTTTATCCAAGAACACAGTTTTATAGCCAGCGTCAGTCCAGGTGGTGTAAATGGAATGCGTTTGCTTGATATTACCAACACCTCGGACGTGAAACTGCTACACAGACTATTAGAAACGCGGGCGCCTGTATCAGATATTGTTGGTGTAGTTAACGAAAAGCCTTTATTTCTAGTCAACGAAGCCAGCAGACCCTTATATTACTTTCCAGACTTAGATACCATTGCCTGCATGTCCATTGAAAACAACCAACTTAACTTATATGACCTAGTGGCGCCGCGAATATTCCCTCTACAAGAACTTATACAAAGAATTCCTGACAATATCGAATCGTGTTCTATATACTTTAGCCCAGAGCGTCTAAATACAAGCGCACAAGCATTACCAGAAAGGCTAGATGGAGACTCTCACCTAATGGTTCGCGGCACATTCACCCCCGAACATCAAAAATTTATGATACCCCGTTCCGCACGTTGCTAAGTAAAGCAAGCAAATTAGTAAAAAGTTCCGTTCACTTCAAGTTTTTGAATATTTTAGGTATATTTACTTCCGGATGTGAAAAAATTATGATGCTGCATTCCGCATCTAGCTAGATATTAACCGCAAGATAGATACAATACCCTTATGTTTTCTGCTACTACATAGTTTTTGTGCTTTGCCTTACAAAGGCATACACGTAATTGTTCAAAATGAACTGTGAGTTTTTGACTAGTGCCAGATGACAAAGTGTCACTCACCTCACTCCGCAACTAATTACATAGGAGATATTCTATATGAGTGCAAGGAGTGATACCACTTCACCATATGTTTGCCACAGGTAATTTTCGTAATACCCCTTACACTCTGGGGTAGGGCGAAACCTCAAATGTTGCAGCAAACCAGTGAATTGGTATTAAGTTATACGGGGAAGCGCTAGGAGTCGTCAAAATCCAAGCGCTTTTTTTGCGCGTACACAAAACATACTTTATACAAAGCACGCTTGCTAAATGTAATATTTTGTTCCAGTCGTATTTTGCCGTGTGTGTAACAAGAAGGTATTGTCTGTCACACGTAGCTAGGCGCCTACAAACATATAAGTTGTAACCTTCAAGATGTGCGAATGTCATCAGTAACATGTTTAAGATTTGGTTATGAAAGTCAAACGCTCATTTTACGGCTCTAATCGTTTAAGGGTCGAAGTTAAAAATACTTCTGCAAAGACTTTATTTACTTTTATGAAAAATTGTAAAATATTGTATATGGGTAATAACGCCTAAATTTAGTATACCAATATACAAAATCATCTATGTCATCTCTGAATACACAGACTCATAACCAGTTTTCATCTACCTCTACATGGAAAATTAAGCTACTTTATGACGGTGAGTGTCCTTTGTGTGTACGTGAAGTCAACTTTTTAAAGAAACGGGATGCAGGTAGAGGGTTAGTTGCTTTTGTAGATATTGCAGACGGTAATTACAACCCAGATGCGAATGGTGGGGTTGACTTTGAAACTGCTATGGGTCGCATTCACGCAGTGTTACCTGATGGAACGCTAGTTAAAAATGTTGAAGTTTTTCGTCGCGTTTACGAAACGTTGGGGATGGGGTGGGTTTATGCTGTGACGAAGTTACCTATTATCGGTGCCATTGCTGATTTTATATATGGTATTTGGGCTTCGGGGCGCCTTGCTTTAACGGGAAGACCAAATTTGGCGACAGTTGTGGCAAAGCGACAGCAGCGTATGGAATGTAATCAAGGTCGCTGCCAAATTGATTAGTTTTAGTCGTTTTTCTTGTGGAACGGGCATAGAAAGCCCGTTAAACATTTAGGGCAGGCAAGGATGCCCACCCCACAGGAGTTTTTGTATTTATTAATGCCAAGATAAATCTAGAAAATTTGCTAGCTTTAAAATAATTCTGGCGCCGACATTACCATCCCACTCAGCATCACCGACTTCGCATAAGTCAAAGCCAATAATTTTTCTACCGCTATTTACTAGTTCTCTGAATAAACAAAAAGCTTGTTCTAGCTCTAAACCACCTGGTACTGGAGTACCTGTTTTTGAACAAAGTTTAGGGTCTAAACCGTCAACATCAAAGCTAATATGAACGTACTGAGGTAGATTATTAACTATTTCTCGACATAAGTCTATCCAGGTGGCGCCAGAATACTGTTTTTGTTTGATTATTGAGTCGTAGTAAGCGACTATGCGACTGTTTGAGTTGTTAATGAAATCAACTTCTTCATGACAAATATCGCGTAAAGCTACTTGGACTAATTTACTAATTTGCGGTATTTTCATGGCGTTAAACATTATTGATGCATGAGAATATTCAAATCCTTCATATGCATCGCGCAAGTCAGCATGTGCGTCGATATGTAAAATTCCAAAATCAGAATATTTTGCAGCTAATGCCTGGAAGTAACCTAGCGGTACACTGTGATCCCCACCAATAACGGCAACTCGTTTACCTTTATTGATTGCTTCGTGGCAGTTTTCAAATAACCATTGATTAACATTGGCGCCAGCTTGATTAATTTCTGTAATTACAGGTGTTAAATCTGGTGTTTCTGTTAGTGACTTACCTTGCTCTAATCGTTCAATAATCGATGCAGCGCGCGCACGGTAATATTGATTTTTTTCTAATATATCTTGGGGAATCTCCTGCATAAAAATTCCCTGCTTCCACCCATCAGGATTATCAAAATCAAACAAATCTAACTGTGGTGACGCTTCTAAAACTCGCTGCGGTCCCGAAGCTGTGCCGGCGCCGTAAGATACAGTAACTTCCCACGGCACCCCAAAAACAATCAAATTTGCCGACTCATAATCAAACGGTAAACCAAAAAGATTCCCATTTGCTTGACCTACCCCACTAGGGTTATAGTCTTGGAGATTACCCATAACACGCAATACATACTAACTAGATCAATTACCATGTTAAAGGTCAAGCGTGGAATCTGAGAAGTTATAAAACCTAAGTTAATTTGTTAACAGTCTACAAGTACTACTTCATACGTGTGCAATTCAGGCACAAAGCCTTGCATTGGAAAAGTAGCAAACGCTTGTATTACATCTTGTTTACTGAAAATAGCCCGAAAATGGTCAACGGTGTCGTACTGCCCATAATTGAAGAAATGCCGACCATCTAAACTCAAATGAGCATTGGTTGCGAGATATCCTATCTCATTTTTAACAGATGGAATTGTTTCCCGAAAATGCTCTACAGCCGGGTAATATAGCAATATTAAAACGTCAACGTGCAGACAAGCTAGCCGCAAAACTACGCGAATTAGGTATAGACCCTGATGAAATGGTTTAAGAAGTATGGCACCTCTCCAATAACTGAGGGGGGCATGTAATAGCATCTCATCTCATTTCATTTCGGGGTGATTGCCCTTAACGTAGAAACCTTACACATCTGGTTTCTACGTTAGTTTTTAATGATTTTAATAGCGTAAATAATATTGTATTTAGCAATAAGGTTTCATTTTAATTTGCTTTTTATAATTGTATTTATGCATGTAAAATATAAATATATACTCAATATTATAAATAATTATTATTAAATGAACATGGAATATGATGTAATCAAAATTGTTGGTACGGAATCATATTGACAATAGTACAGTGAATGGTACTAAAAAAGTGTTCGTACCATGATTTACAGAGTTTTGGTACCAATTTTTATGGTATGAACGACAAAAATTGTACCAACGACAGAGAAAAATGTACCATTTTAGGCATGGTACAGTAATGAAATTTTAAACAAAAATTACTGAAAGGCTTAATTTTACGTAGAAATTTGGTACGTACCACAGTACTAAATTAAGTACCAAAGGCTGCTTAAAATTAAAAGTAATATCTCCACCGTATCATCTAGCACGCTGTTTTTGGTACAAAGCAAGCTTAATTTTTGGTACCGTACCACTATTTTTATGGTACGGACAAGAGTTTTAGTTAGTTGAAAAAAATTGTTTAGTCAAATTATTAAACTATTATTGACAAATAAGTTTATGCCCTACCAAAAAAGTTTTATGTGGTACCGTATTTAATAACTAACTTTAAGTTGATAAGTTTTAATAAACATTAGAAAGCAGTTAGCAGTGGGATTTACACATAGCCCACTGTAAAATGTATTTAATAGTACATATTAATTAAAGAGTTTAGCGTCAATGTATGTTTTGATTACTAGTTTTTCCCCAGCATGATACTTTCTACTAAAGTTCTCCATAATCTGTCTGGTAGTATAGCGTGTAAGAAAAATACTGCTTCACCGTAAGGCGAATAATGTAGTCTACCTGATTTATCGTTTGCTGCTCTATATATGACTTTGGCAACTCCTTCAGGGTTTGGCAGAGAGTTATTTATCGTATTCATGAAGTGTTTGACATGATTTTCCATCTCGGTGTAGGCAGCATGAGGCGCCTTCTGCATTTGAGGATTGGGTGTTTTCGTCTACTGCTTCCCAAAATTCTTTAGCAGAAAGGTTGGCGCCTCAAATATTACTGTGCTACAGTATGTAGTAAGATAGTAATACAAAAGCGATGCTATGGTTTGGGTTCTGTATGCCCAACTGGTGCGCCTGCGTTTAGATTTGTGCGTATACCGCATTGCATACTATCTATGTGTGATTAGCTCAGTTGGCAGAGCATCCGAAGAATCGGCTGGACGAAGGTTCGAGTCCTTCATCATACCCCAAAAAAGTTAGCTCATGTTTGTAGAGCGGTCGGCGTCTAACCGATTGGTAGTAGGTTCGATTCCTACACTTTTAACCAACCCTGCCTGGGTCAAAAGGCACTACTTGAGGGAAGTAGCCAAAAAATGGAAAAGGGAGAAATCCCAAAACGGTTCAATTCCGTTACTTTGTAAAACTCTGCGGTGCAGGTATGCGTTCTCGGATGCCATTCGTGGCGAAAGTTAATGCAGCAGAAAAGGCGCCTGTGCGTTTACATTTTCTCCAGCTTGAGTATGTCCTTCATTTGTAATATTCAAGTTCTTTATTGAATTTAGATTAGCAAACTGAACGGCATATGTGAGAGCTGTTTTCTTTACAAACCGAAAGGTAGTTGAGTTACAGCAATCTTAATCCAGTGGAAAAATATGTATTTGCCCGCGTCTTGGCTGTACACGCCTGCATTTGCGGGGTTTTCAATCTCAAGCTGAGGTAATATAAATGGCTTTATTTAATTTTGAGTGGGTGAAAATACCTAAGTTATCTATCAATATCACTATGTGGAAAACTTTTTATATAAAACCGTCGGAACTTGGTATTTTGTATCATCGCAGCGATTTTAAGAAGATTTTGCAGCCTGGTACTTATACTTATTTTGGTTGGCACTGGCAGGTTAAAACGTATGACCTGAATGTGCCAGAAGCTAAGATTGATAACTTAGAGTTGTTGCTGCGAACCCACGGTTTGGAGTTGGAGAATTATCTATTAATTGTTAGAACTGCTTTCAACCAAGCTGCTTTGGTTCGCTTGGGTCAAAGTTGGTTAAGTGTTGCACCAAATCAACTGCGCGCGTTTTGGCGTGGTTTTATTGAAGTGGAAACGCATGTCTTTAACTTGGAAGAAAGCTTGGAGTTGCCGTCTGAGTTTGTTCAACAAATGCGCTCTACTGCTTTGTATGGAATCAAAAAGTTCCAAGTTTCTGAGTCTGAGATTGGTTTGCTGTATGTGCAGCATAACTTTGTTCGACCTTTGGAACCAGGTGAGTATGCATTTTGGACTTTTGATCGAGATGTTACAGTTAAAACTCTGAGCCGAATTGTTCCAAACCCAGACTTTCCTCTCGAAGATGTTTTAATCCAAAGACATCCTGATTTTATTGCTGCTTATTGTACTATTGTGCAATTACCTAGCAATGAAGTAGCGATTGTGCGATATCAAGGTAAGGTAATTTCTATACTGGCGCCGTGTAGTCGTAAGTTATTTTGGCAAGGTGTAGAAGTTGAAGTTATTGATATTAGTACAGATGCGAAGTTATCACCTCGTTTGGTAGCTGAATTAAACTCTGGTTTACCGGAAGTAACTTATATTGCTTGCAAGAGCTTACATCTTTGTGAGGTCAAAGCACAGCACGTTGGTCTACTATATATTAACCAAGAGTTCAAGAACGAGCTTCAGCCAGGAGTTCATGCTTGGTGGTTATTTGGACGGTCTTTCCAAACGGAAGTTTTTGACTTGCGTCAACTAACTATGGAAGTGTCAGGTCAAGATATTCTTTCTAAGGATAAAGTGCCTTTGCGGTTAAACTTGACTGCTGGTTATCGTATCGTAGACCCACTGCGAGCAAAAAATGCTTTGTCGGATGTTAGTGGTTTTCTGTACAAAGAGTTACAGTTTGCTTTACGCGCGGCTGTCGGTGAAAAGACTCTAGATGCGTTACTTGAAGATAAGGGCGCCGTTGACACGAGTATTTCTGAGTACATTCGCTCGAAAACAGCAGACTATGGAATTGAAGTAGCTTCTGTCGGGGTTAAGGATATTATCTTACCTGGTGAGATTAAGACTATTTTGAGTAAAGTAGTTGAAGCTGAAAAAGCTGCTCAAGCTAACGTGGTTAGGCGCCGTGAAGAAACTGCTGCAACTCGTAGTATGCTGAATACCGCTAAAGTTATGGAAGATAACCCTGTCGCTTTGCGGTTGAAGGAACTTGAAGTGTTAGAACGCATTGCTGAGAAGATTGATAAAATTCAAGTCAATGGCAGCTTGGATAGTGTTTTGACTGAGTTAATTAGTATTAATAAGGCTTAAAATCCTCTCTTGTTCCCCCCTTCCGCGCGCTGCCGTGTACACACATCTTTAATAACCCCTTCTTTTCCCCCTTTGTGCCCTTTGTGTTCTTTGTGGTTTATGTCTTTAAAGAACCACGCTCGTCACAAAGAACACAAAGAAAGAGAAGAAAGAGAAGAAAGAGAGACTTACGTGTACATGGTAGCTTATCAAGGGGGGTTAGGGGGATTTTTTTATTTTAAACATTACTGCACAGGCGAGACGCCTGTGCCACAATAAGAGGGGTTAATTTGGTTCTCCTAGCAGGACGAAGGAAGTTTTTAGTTGTTTAATTACTTGTGTTGTTACTTCGCTGACGGCTAAACCTCCAGCGGTTCGATGGCGCACTGAACGCAAAACTACTAAATCGGCGTTTGATGCTTCTTGGGTAATTATTCTGGGAATATCATTACCTTTTACTGTTTTAATGTTCGTATTTACTTTGAATTTGTTTTTTGAGGCTATGTCTAATACTTTTGACTCGAATACTTCAACTTGAATTTGTGACGTTTTTGGATTACGAATGTGTAATAAAATAATTTCTGCTTGATTCGCATTAGATAATATTTGAGCGAATCTAATGGCGCCTACAGTTTCGGATGTCAAATCTCCAACAGGTACAAGGATTTTCTTAAATTCTGTCGGACTACCCAAAAGACGAGTTACGGCAACAGGGCAGTGAGACGACCAAAATATGCTATCTATTATATTACCAAATACACGCGCGCGTAAGCCGATATTTTGCGACCAACCTAATACTAACAAGTTTGCATCTTGCTCCCGACTCGCACGACTAATACCTAAAGCAATATCATCATCTATCCGAATAGCTGGCGCCACTTCAATGTCAAATTCTTTACTAATTTCTGTAGCTGAATTTAATCGTTGTCTATTTTGTATAAGTGCCGTTTTTAATTGAGGATTGTCCATTTGGATATGTCCTTTTGTTATTGCTAATGGCACGAGCTTTCCTGATTCGTGGCTAGCCAATAGTGCCGCCATTTCTAGCAAATAGCGTTGAGTTTGCGGGTTATAAATTGGAACTACTACTGTAAATTTATTATGGTTGTCATCTAATAAATCATCCTGGTAATTACTCGACCAAGTTGGGAGTTCTGAAGTTGAGTCTGCTTGAGAAGTGGTAAGCGAACTTGCAAATCTTGCTGTTATCACTGGACCTAAAATAGCAGTTACAAGCATTAAAACAATAACACTGTTTAAAACTGCATTATTAATTAATCTTTCATTGGCAGAGTTTACTGTCTGATAAGCAACTAATGCTGCTGCAAGTGTAGCAGCTACCTGTGGTAACGATAATGACCACATCGTTAATAGTTCTGCATTATTGTAACGGTAGAAAAGTTTGGCAAGATATGCAGCAATAAATTTACTACCTATAAGACCTATAACAATTGCCGCAGTTAAACCTATTGAACTTAAGGTTTTGATAAATGCTGGAATATCAATTAACAATCCCATGTCTATGAAAAAACAAGGAATAAATAAAGCACTACCAATAAATTCTACTTTTTCTTTAACTGGGCTACGTCCTAAAACGTCGTTTACTGCTAAACCAGCTAGAAATGCACCAACAATTTTCTCTACACCAATTAGTTGGGCGCCGACTGATGCTAAAAATAATGCTAGTAATATAAACAAAAATTGATTACTTTGTTCATCTCCAGTACGTTTAAAAAATTCCTTACCTGCCCAATCAAATCCGAATAAAACAATTACTGAATATATGGCTAACCCACCTAGTAAAGTGGCTAAACTTAAAGCTGTAAACTCTCCACCGTGAATTCCTACACATACTGCTAGTACTAATAAAGCACCCGTATCGGTGAAGATTGTGGCGCCGATAGTGACTGTTACAGCTTCATTTGTTACCACTCCTAATCTGCTGACAATTGGATATGCCAAAAGTGTATGGGAAGCAAGTAGAGAACCAATTAAAACAGAGCTATTCCAACCAAAGTTAAATAATCTTCCAATTGCAATACCTGCAATCATTGGGACTATAAAGGTTAAAAATCCAAATCCTATTGAACGGTTTTTGGTTTTGTGAAATTGTTCTAAGTCAATTTCCAACCCTGCTACAAACATAAGATATATTTTACCAATCTCAGATAGTAGCTTGATGGTTTCTGAGTCAGAATTAAGAAGTTTTAATCCACTATTACCTAAAATGACCCCTGCTACAAGCAAACCTACTAACCCAGGCAGTTTTAGCCGCTCAAATAAGGGTGGAATTGTAAATATTACTATTAGGAGGATTGTAAATGCAATGATGGGGCTATTTATAAGCACTTTTAGTATCCTTTTTTATTACTTCAGATAGGTTTGTTAAGCACGATTAAACTTGTAATGTTAAAAGTTACTGATTGCGGTTCCTTTAATGCTAACTGGTGAGAAAAAACAAGTTGCTATTAGAATAAGCCTTGTTCTCTGTTTCCCGCTCTATCTTTAGATGGGGTTTTTTTCAAATATCCGCTTTTAGTATTAATTTCATCTCCTTGCTTTCGTTACAAACAGAAACACAGCGATCAGCAATTGTCTTAAAATTTATACACAAAGATTATCATTTTCACTGTCAAAAATTTTGATGCCAGTTTAACATCTGTCACGCGGGTAAAGTAGTTCATGTAGATTATTCAGTATTCTATTACTGATACAGATGTTTAATCTACTAAATCTACCATCTACAATGAAGGTAACAACTTCATTTATACCTGGAGGTGCTGCAACATGGTACAAGAAGTAACACAAGAAGCCGCCGATGATTTGGTGATTTATCCAGACAGCGACGGTGAACCGATGGCACAAAATACACTGCAATTTAATTGGATTGTTAAAATTAAAGAAGGTTTAGAAATACTATTTGCTTCAATAGCAGATGTATTTATTGCGGGAGACTTATTTTGGTATCCGGTCAAAGGCGATAATAGCATCAAATATGCGCCTGATACAATGGTAGTGTTTGGTAGACCAAAAGGTTATAGGGGTTCATATCTACAGTGGAAGGAAGGTAACATCCCACCACAAGTTGTATTTGAAATACTATCACCTAGCAATACGCGCCAAGAGATGGAGTTGAAGCTAAACTTTTACGAGAAATACGGCGCCGAGGAATATTACGTATACGACCCAGATAAAAATACTTTAAAAGGCTGGTTACGTTCAGGTAAAAAGTTGAAACCAATTAAAAGTATAAATGGCTGGACTAGTCCACGTTTGGGAATAAAGTTTGTATTAACACCTGTGACGCTTGATATATATCGTCCAGATAACCGAAAATTTGCCACCCCTGTAGAACTCGAAGAGCAAATTCAACAAAAAGAACAACGTGCCCAACAAGCAGAACAACGTGCCCAACAAGCAGAACAACTTGCCCAACAAGCAGAACAACTTACTCAACAAGCAGAACAACGTGCCCAGCAAGCAGAGCAACTTGCCGAAACTGAGCGCATTGCAAAACTTGCTTTACAGCAGGAATTAGAAAGAGAACGCTTGCGCTACCAAGAATTATTAGCTTCTTTACAAGAGCGCCCTAATCAGCAATAAAATCGGCGCCTTTTGCTCGACAATCTTAATTAGGAAATTATTAAATGATACTAAATTTATCAAGAAACCGTTCACAAATATTAGTAACTAGCATTTCAGGATTGATTCTTCTAGGGATGGTTTTCTCGCAGCCTGCAAGCGCTTGTAAGCCAGCACCAGGTAGTAATCCTGCTACATTAGAAACAAGAGTCAATCAAACTCCTTACGTTTTTGATGGAACTGTCATTCGAGTTAATGAAGATAAGTTAACGATTCGGGTAAATCGTTACTTGAAAGGTAAAGGTTCACGAATAGTCACCTTGACAGGATTTAATAGAACTTCCTGCGATAACTTTATTACCACTACTGGCGCCCGCTATTTATTTTTTGCTAAAGGGACAGGAAAAAAGAATTGGAGTGCAGTTTATGATGGCGCCTTTGGTTCTGTGCGTGAGTGGTCTAGTCAAACTGAAACTGAATTGAAACAGTTAGGTTTGCTTGGTAAAAATAAAAAACGCACATTGTAGAGACGCAATTAATTGGAGACGCGATTAATCGCGTCTCTACGTGGATATTTTTTGTTGAATATAACCTGGTAACGCAAACGCTGCAATATGAATATCTGGGGTATAGTAGCGCAGGTTATGTTCTTTTGTAAACTGTGCAGATAAGTCACGGTCAAAGTTATTAACTGGGTGTTGTCCTTGTTTGGAACAATATGTCAAACTCCACATTCCTGTAGGGTACATAGGTATAAATACTAGGTATGGATGTACAAAGTCGGCGCCGAAAACTTGTTTGAGGCATTTGTTTAAATCTACAAATGCGTCGGGATGAAATAAAGGTGACTCGCTTTGTATTGTCACTACTCCGCTTGGACGTAGGCAGCGATATACATCTTCGTAGAATGATTTGCTGAAAAGTCCTTCTGAAGGTCCTACTGGGTCTGAGGAGTCGATAATTACTAAATCATATGATGAAGACTCAGCATCTTTGACGAATTTAATGCCATCGTCGATAAGTAAGTTTAACTTTGGATGCTCTAGGGCTGATGATATTGTAGGTAAAAACTGCTTACTCGCGCGTACTACTACTTCGTCAATTTCTACCATTGTTACTTTTTCAATTCCTGGGTGACGCATTAGTTCGCGAATTGTACCTCCATCTCCGGCGCCTATTACTAATACGTCTTTAATACTAGGATTAGCAAACATTGGTACATGAACAATCATCTCATGATAGTTTGCTTCATCAGATTCGGTACACATAACCATTCGGTCAATGGTCAGCATTTTCCCTCTGTCATATGTATCAAATACTTCTACTACTTGAAATGGCGATTGTTCTTTAAAAAGACATTCTCCTTTGATGCGAATCGAAAGCGCGCTTTTGTTATTATGGTCTACTACCCATTCGTTTGGGTTAAATTCTTCTTTGGTGTCAGGTGTGGTCATTTTGAGGGGTGCCCTTATTAAACAAATCAAATGCCAGTGGAACAGTATACATGAAGAAGGCGCCTCCACATATATACCTATTTTTTGCTAATATTGAAAATTCCAGGGATAAGAACACGGATTTTAGATATGAGCAAAGGCACGTTGTTTGATAAAGTTTGGGACTTGCACACTGTTGGTACGCTTCCATCAGGGCAAACACAATTATTTATAGGACTTCACTTAATTCACGAAGTTACTAGTCCCCAAGCCTTTGCGATGCTACGCGAAAGGGGTTTGAAGGTATTATTCCCCGAACGAACGGTTGCGACAGTTGACCATATTGTTCCTACAGATAATCAAGCGCGTCCGTTTGTTGATACTCTGGCTGAGGAAATGATGCAGGCGTTAGAGCATAACGCTAAGGATAATAATATTACTTTTCATAATATTGGTTCGGGTAATCAGGGAATTGTTCACGTTATTGCTCCTGAACAGGGTCTGACGCAACCGGGTATGACTATTGCTTGCGGTGATAGTCATACTTCCACACATGGCGCCTTTGGTGCAATTGCTTTTGGTATTGGTACAAGCCAAGTGCGTGATATTCTCGCTTCGCAAACGCTGGCTTTGTCAAAACTCAAAGTTCGTAAAATCGAAGTTAACGGTGCCTTAAAACCAGGCGTATATGCCAAAGATGTTATTTTGCACGTTATTCGCACTCTGGGTGTTAAAGGTGGAGTCGGGTATGCTTATGAATTTGCTGGGACTACCTTTGAAGCGATGAACATGGAAGAACGAATGACCGTTTGTAACATGGCTATTGAAGGTGGCGCCCGTTGTGGTTATGTTAATCCTGATTACATAACTTATGAATATCTAAAAGGACGCGACTTTGCTCCCAAAGATGCAGACTGGGATAAAGCTGTTGCATGGTGGGACTCGATAAGAAGTGATAGTAATGCTGAATATGATGATGTAGTTGTCTTCAAAGCCGAAGATATTCCTCCTACTATCACCTGGGGTATTACACCTGGTCAAGGTATTGGAGTTGATCAACAAGTTCCTACTCCTGAACAGTTGAGCGAAGATGACCGTTTAATTGCTGAGGAAGCATACAAATATATGGATTTGGCGCCGGGTCAATCTATTGAAGGCACCAAAATCGATGTATGCTTTATCGGTAGCTGCACTAATGGACGTATCAGTGATTTACGCGAAGCTGCAAAAATTGCTCAGGGGCGCCAAGTTGCGGATGGTATAAAAGCTTTTGTTGTTCCAGGTTCGGAACGAGTTAAAAAACAAGCCGAAGTTGAAGGGCTTGATAAAATCTTTGTTGAAGCTGGCTTTGAATGGCGCGAAGCTGGATGTTCGATGTGTCTAGCAATGAATCCTGATAAGTTAGAAGGACGACAAATTAGTGCTTCTTCGTCTAATCGTAACTTTAAAGGGCGCCAGGGTTCGGCAAGCGGTCGCACTTTATTAATGAGTCCTGCTATGGTTGCTGCTGCTGCTGTTAAAGGTCAAGTCTTTGATGTACGCGAGTTAATTAGTGTTGAGTGCTGAGTGCGCTCGTGCGCTCGTGCTGAGTAGATAATTTAAAATCCATTCACTGTCGTTAACGAAGTTATCCCGAAGGGTAGACAAATCTAAAATCAAAATTTTTATGGTTAGTGAAGTAAAATCAGTTTCCGGTCGCGGTATTCCTTTAGTAGGTAATGACACTGATACCGACCGCATTATTCCCGCGCGCTTTTTACGTTGCGTTACTTTTGATGGGTTAGGCGCCCATGCTTTTGAAGATGACCGCATTGCTCTTAAAGGTCAACACCCCTTCGACCAACCGCAATATCAAGGCGCCAATATTTTAGTAGTCAATAGGAATTTTGGCTGCGGTTCATCGCGCGAACATGCACCGCAAGCTCTTGCTAAATGGGGTGTTACAGCGGTAGTTGGTGAAAGCTTTGCCGAAATATTCTTTGGTAATTGCGTAGCTATGGGTGTACCTTGTGTTACAGCTTCGGGTGAAATAGTAAAGCAACTCCAAGACTTAATCACTGTAAACCCAGAAGCGTTACTTACAGTCAACCTTGAAACGATGCAAGTTCAATGTAATGACTTTATAGGCGCCGTTTCAATAAGTGAAGGAGCGAGAAACATGTTCGTTTCCGGTTCTTGGGATGCGTGCGGACAATTAGTAGCACAAGCAGAACAAGTCAAAGCCACAGCAGCGAAATTACCCTACATAACCTGGGCAGCATAGTAGGGTGCGTGATGCTTACAACAAACCATCAACACATCACTGTTATTCAAGTAACGTCACGCACCACATGCTTGGTCATACTTGTATCAATCGATTAAAATATGGAGATCAGCTTCGGCGGCAGTCATTTCAACTTTCCAAAATGAGATGACATGGAATACTAGAAACAATGCAGCGTCTGATGTGTGATGCTTACAACAATAATTAATAAAGATATGGTTAAAGTGGGATCACGCATTATTTTATTTATTAGAAAAAATTTACAATTGCATAAAGTCTTATTGATTGCCCCTATAAGATACTAGGAAGTCATTTGATTGACCTCGGACGAGATACTCCAAGCTCAATACTAATAATTTAAGGGAAGAAAAATGTCTTGTGATGCACTCAAATTAATTTATACTTTACAACCAGATTTGCTGGCAGAGGCTGCTAGTATTGCGGCTTTAGTTTTCCCGGAAACTGAGTTCAAGTTATTGTATCGGCAAGCTAGCTGTTACGATGCAGCTTTTATTTTTCCAAAAAATAAATATGATTTGTTAGCTCCAAAAGTTGGTAATAACAATTTATCTATAACTTTCAAAAAAGAAAAAATTATTGGCAGAAATGTTAATTTTAGTGTTTGTTTTTTTCCAAAGATTAATACTCTCACTTTATCAGGATACTACTCTAAAGGAATGGCTCATCTAATTTATACGCCGTTTAATAATCATAGTTGGTTAAATGGGAAGGGGTATGACATTACTACTCCTGATTGTGTTGGTGAGAAATTTGAGTTTCTGGCACCGAAGTTTTATGCTTTTTTTGAAGAATTTTTCATAGGGTGAACGGCGAGGACTTTTAATAATTACATATTAGTGCCGTAGGCGACATAATATTATTAGTTGTAGGTAATAAAAGTCGTCCTTCGGCTGTTTTTATTAACTGCGGTGCGGTAAGTTATGTTTATACTCAATCCAAGTAGTATATATATTATGAAAAGTAATACAGCGTCATATTTACGCCAAGCGGCAACTGAATTTCTTGAACAGGATGCTCAACAGCGTTTATGTATACTTAAGCAATATGGAATCGCACGCTATACGTTTTTATTACGAATGCGTTTAAATGAAGCTAATATAATTTGTGTGGCTAGGTATTTACAAAATCCGAGAGGTTTAAAGTTTCCAAATTTGATTGAGGCAGATTTATCTGGTTTAATTTTGGATGGAGTTAATTTAATTCGCGGTAATTTGTCTGGCGCCAATTTAAGTAGTGCTAGTTTGGTCAAAGCTGACTTGATATTTGTGAATTTTACAGGTGCCGATTTAAGATATGCTAATTTATCTGGCGCCACTCTTAACGAAACAATATGGCAAGATACATTAGTTAGTGGATGCCAACTTGATAATACTATCGGTTTAACTTTAGCACAACGTCAAGATTTACTTTCATTGGGCGCCAAATTCTAAGCTTAAACAACACAAATAATTTTAGCTGCTAGTGGTCTATGTCATAAGTTTTGGGGAGTAGGAAGATTGGCAACGGATGTTGGAACGGATGTAACGGATAGGTAATTTTAAATAACCAGACCTTGTTTTTAACAAATAATTCAGGAGTGACACCGTTAAAATCCGTTGCAAACCAACACCCCAAAATTAATGACATGGAGTACTAGGAACCGTTATGTTGGGTTACGCAAAGCCGGAACCCAACCTACAATTTGTAATACTGAGTATTTATATGTCAAAAATCAGCATTTACCACGACCCTACATAATTAAAATATGGGTCAAAATAAATAAAGGTAATTCTTTTCTTAACAAGATTGTTTGAAATATGAGCAGTAGCAGTAACTTCCGCGAAGCTATTAACCAGGCGAAGACTCAAGCCTTGGTCGGCCCAAATGTAATTGCTAACGCCCTTCCTTTTGTGGGTGGAGGGCTTGTATTGACCGCTGTGGGTACATATGGTGGTTTGTATGTGA
This sequence comes from Calothrix sp. NIES-4105, assembly GCF_002368415.1. Taxonomy (GTDB): domain Bacteria; phylum Cyanobacteriota; class Cyanobacteriia; order Cyanobacteriales; family Nostocaceae; genus Dulcicalothrix. The sequence goes on along the minus strand of NZ_AP018290.1, from coordinate 10,243,312 downwards.
GCGCGAATAACCCAGGAATTTTCTTTCCCACGTTTATTGGAGCGTTTGTCGTAGAACTTATACTTTTCTTTGTGGCTCAAAACGTTGCAGAGAAAGGCAACAACAAGGTAGCACTACCTTTATTGGCGACCTATAGCTTGCTATCTGGCTACACGCTGTCGTGTATTGTTGCTGTAGCTTTAGGTACAAGAGGTGTAGGAATTGCAGGAATTGGATTTGCTGCACTTGGCTGCGGAGTTACTTTTATTGGCGCCCGTCAAATTGGCTCTAACCTTTCTGAGTCGGATGGGATGGCATTAAGCAAGACAATTAGCTTAGGTTTAATAGCTTTGCTTGTCGTGATGTTAGTGCAAGTAGTTTTCCGTATGTTTGGTGTTTATACACCGGGCTGGTTAGAAATTGGTATTTCGGGTATAGGAGTATTTTTGTTCGTAGGAGCAGCCGTTGTTGATTTCTACGTTTTACCGCGCGCTTACCGTGATAACCAGTATTTAAGCGCTGCCTTATCGATGTACTTAACCTACATCAATTTGTTTATTTTCATCCTGCGGTTACTAATTGCATTAAATAGCCGCGATTAATTTATAACGAGATATTATTTAGTTTTTTACCGTGGTGTCGTGCTACGGTTTTTTTGTGTATAGGCGCCTTTCGTAACACGAATAAATATTTAATTTTGTCCAGATTCGTTAAATTACACAGCGAATATAAATTTCAGATGCACCCTGATTAACACTTGCCTCAGTCTACTATAGGCTGAGGTTTTTATTATTAAAATTTAAAACTGTCATTCTGAGCGCAGCGAAGAATCTCAGGTCTAGTTATGTATTTAGAGATTTCGCTGCATTTGGTATATCGTTTGAGTTGTATCAATAGTTTCTACAATATCATTTTTTTAAATAATTATATGTATTTTAGATATTTCTCTATTCTCGCCTGCCAGGTAAAACACAAACTTTCCTCTTCACTTGCTTGTGTCTGTTTATTTTCATTAACTAAATCTTCACTTTTTTCTTCCAAATCTCGCATATATTCTTTCAATACGCCTCCAGCCGAAATGCCTCTGCTTTTGTGTAGTTGTCGGGTTAGCTCTAAAAACCATTCTGCATCTGCCACCAGGTCTGACTCTTTTACCTGATACTTTAGAATTTCTGGGATGATAATTTTGGGGTCTTGATGTTTCGCTATGGCGCTAACGTGAACAACGGGCTGATAGTTCACTTTTAAGCATTGTTGCCATATGTCTACCCACTTGGCTTGGGAAATGTAACCGTGACTAAAATATGATGGAGGCGCCATTGCTAGAATGTGTAGATGTGGGTGTGCTGATACTCCATCTCTTCCTCTAGTTACTTCGACTGACTTTATCCAACCTTTGAAATGCCAAATTTTTAACTCTGTTAAGCGTTTGAAGCTTTTGTTTATCTGGTTCAAAGTTAGCCGCAATTGTTTAATATGGCAGTTTTTTATCGTTAATGTAATAAATAACCAGCGGTGCTTGGGATAATCATTGATTATTTGCGGAAGAATTTTACAGATTCTTGCTTTCCACATTAAACTTCGGCGCCATTGACAAACTGGACAATGACGAACCCGACAAAAGCGTGCGTCTCTTAGCTTTAGTTGAACTTTATCTTCATCGTCGTGTAACAGATCAAACTCCAACCATTTAGAGCAATTTTTTACTCGCCAAGCGTAACGAGCGAAACCATCTTCTTCCGCATTAGCATAATATCCAGAGATTTTTTGCGCGTTAGCTCTGTGCTTGTCCCGAATTTGACCAGCAACAGAAGCATCAGACAGCTTAAATATTTTTCTTTTTTTTATTGTAGGTTTTGGAGATGAGTCCATTTAAGAGATATATTTGATTACAATATATCTTCCTCTAAAATTTACCTGCTGATTGCAGTATAATTACCTAAATTTTGCATAGTGTTCGGAAATGTTTTCTGCGTTTGCTCTATGTTTGTCCCAAATTTTTCCAGTCGGAGAAGCTTCAGATAACTTCAGTACTTTTTCTGTTTTTTTCTTGGGCGCCTTCCATGAGTCCATGTCGAAGATATACTTGTGTCAACATAATATAGCATTCATATATGAGTTGTAAAAAATTATATCTACGTAGAGACGCGATTAATCGCGTCTCTACAATCTTGATTTTCACAAATGATTTAGGACTGCTATATATAATCTTCTAACTTATTTGCGGTTTTTTCAGTATAATTACGTAATATTGCTCAGAAATTTTAATTTATGTGACTAGGGACGGGCAGGATGCCCATCCCACAAGAGTTGTTTTGGCTACAATTTTTTGCAGTTGAAGTTTTTACTTACAAATTAAAGACAGTAATGGATTCACTTGGCTAGCAAAGTCAAACTCTTGTGCAAAGCAAGCTTTTGCATTTTTGCTGTAAAAACTGTAATTGTCTAATATTGTTTTAATGGCTGATTCAATTTCTATCGGGTCAGAGGGATTGTTGATTACAACTCCTATTTTATATTTTTCAACAAGTGTGGATAATGATTCTATATTATTTACTAGTACCGGTCTACCATGTTTCAAGTAAAATGATAGTTTTCCTGATGCTTTCGCGATTTGCGAAAAATTATTGTCGATATTTCGATAAAACGCCAAGCCAATAGTCACACTCGCAAATACTTTGTCTATTTCTTCATAAGGTAAAGGGTCTAGTGAAAGAAAAAGATTTGCGGAATTTATTTCTGTTAATGTTTTTATATAGGGATCTTGCAAGCTTTTTTTCTGTCTTTCATGAAAAATTAGAGCTACTCCATTATTAATAGAGCTAAACGCAGAAGCTAGTTCTTGAGAATAAACTTCATCACATATCATCCCTGCTTGAATAATTAAAGTTGAAAAATCTTTTTGGCTTAAATTAAAAATATTTCTAAAATAATTATTATCTTGGTTTACTAAGGATGAGCGGGAATCATTAATACTTGATGAGTTGGGTAAGTAAAAAACATTTGGATGCTGATAATGATTGTACTTACAAAGACTTGTAAATCTATCTTTGTCTTGAATGATGATACACTCTGCCTTTCGATATGCAATATATTCAATAAATTTGAGCAGTCGGGATAGTTTTCTATAGTGGGATAATGAAGTGATTTCTAAAGATAGATATGCGAATTTGCTTTTAAATATATAGTTATGAATTAATGCTAAAATTGAGCCGTTTGTGTCAATGCCTATATTAAAACTTTTTTGAGGAGTTATTAAACGATAATTTTTGAAGCTATATAATAATGATTGGAATATAAATATTATTATTTCTATTATTGGGATGACACCTGTAAATATATTATTTTTGTATAGCAAATTATAGAAGTTATTAATAGTAGGTATGTCATAACCCTTTAAAAAGTAAATAATATTTATATTATCATTCGCTAAATCGATTTGAGGATAGTCGTTTTTAGTAGCATAAATAGTTACCGAATATTTTTGTGCGCTTAGTGACTTAGCTAAGTTAATTACGGTTGGAGCAACGCCAACATATCCTTCGTAAAAAAATATACAACAAAATTTATTCATAATTATATAGCATTCCTATATGAGTTGTGAAAAATTAAATTACTGTAATGAACCACGCTCGTCACAAAGGACACAAAGGAAGAAAAAGAAGATGAATGTTTAAAATTTCATAAATGATTTAGGATTGCTATATTAGTTTTTATATTAGTTTTTTCTGGCGCCTACAACAAAATAAACTCCCCAGGTATCAATTCCTGGTTCTCGGTCGGTCATCCACTCTCGATACTCGATTAATTGCATTTGGAATTGCTTTAAAATTAGTTCTATTTCTGGTTTGAATAAATAACGCATTCGGTGAACTTCTCGAAGTTCCTCTACAACACCACTGTTTTTGTCTTTTATTAAAACTTGATAGTTCACATCTACTATATTGTCATTAGGATGCAGCACAGGTTCAGCAATTCTAGTAATTTCGACTTGTTCATCCTCAAGTCGCTTGATCCGCACATCCGGAAGTTTGCTCAGAACAGCAGGCCCATACCAACAGTCAAATACAAAAATTCCACCTTTAGCAAGATGTGCGCTAACTGTGGCAAACGTGGCTTCGAGAGCTTCATTTGTGATTTGATAGCTAATTACGTGAAAAAGTGAAATAATCGCATCAAATTTTTGGTTAATACGAAACTTCTGAATGTCGGATTCTGTGAATTCTAACTTTGAGGCGGTGCTAGGTGTTTGCGCTTTACGCAAACGAGATTGCTGTAACATCTCTGCACTCATGTCCACACCATGAACTTGATATCCTTCTTTTGCTAACAGTGCAGCATGGATACCAGTACCGCATCCTAACTCTAAGAGCGAAGCTGTATTGGGTGCATGAGTTTGTAATAGTTGATGAATAAATTTAGTTTCTTTGACATAATCTTTGTCACGGTAAAGCAAGTCATAATAGCGAGCATAATTACTAAATACACTCATTGGAACACCTCAGTGAGAACGGATGCGACTTGGCATATTTGCTCGGAAGTTAAGGCCATTCCACTTGGAATATAAAAGCCACGACGAGCTATTTTTTCAGCAACAGGACAGTACATGTCATCAAACAAGCCCATTTTTTTTAATACCGGTTGCTCGTGCATTGGCCAGAAAAAGGGACGAGTTCCAATTCTATGCTTTTGCAAACGTTCCATAGCTTCTTGGGCATCAAAAGCTATTTCATCTTTCAACACGACACCGTACACCCAATAAATATTTTCGGCATAGTCTGTCTTTGGTAGCGGTAGCTGTAGACCAGATATGTCTTTTAGTAATTCTGTGTAATGTTGCCCAATACGTCGTTTGCGCGCGACAAATTCATCTAATCGTTCTAATTGCGCGACACCGAGAGCTGCTTGCAAGTTGGACATTCGCAGGTTCCAGCCCAATTCTTCGTGTACAAAACGTTTTTGGGGTTGGAAGCATAAATTACGTAAAGAACGACAGCGCGCGGCAAGTCGCTCATCATCCACTAGCAACATTCCTCCTTCACCAGTTGTAATATGTTTGTTTGGGTAGAAACTGAAGGTACTAATGGCGCCAAAACTACCACATGGTTGCCCTTTATAAGTTTGACCATGCATCTCGGCTGCATCTTCAATGATTTGCAACCCGTATTTGTCGGCTAAAGCTAGCACAGGTTCCATATCTACAGGCAATCCATAGATATGAACAATCATGATTGCTTTTGTTCTAGGTGTAATTTTGTCCTCAATCTGGTTTACATCCATGTTCCAGGTGGTGGCATCACAATCTACTACAACTGGTACGGCGCCACAACGAACAATGGCAGCAGCACAAGAAATAATAGTAAATGTCGGTAGAATAACTTCATCCCCTGCTGTAATTCCCAATGCTACAAGTGCAACATCAAGGGCAGCAGAACCATTACTAACAGCAATACCATACCTACGGTTTATACGATGAGCAAACTGTTCTTCAAATTGTTTGACAAATGGTCCTTCTGAAGAAATCCATTCAGTGTCAATACACTCAAGCAAATACTTTTTTTCGTTGCCGTCTAGTAATGGTTGGTTGACTGGAATTGGATTCATTTCACACTCACCTAGCAACTATTTTAGCTTCTGTTGTTGTGATACCTGTGAACCGAGTTTTATCTTGTTCACCCATATAAGGGCCTTGCTTGACCTCAATCATTTCTGTTTCTTCTAACATCTCGAAACCATGACCACCTGTGACTAGGAGAACGATATCACCAGACTGTAAAATGCGACTTTCTAAATAGTTTTGCTCACTGTTGTAAAAATCTACACGTAGCTTCCCATTTTTTATTAGTAAGACCTCTTGCGTGTATTGAACGGAGCGCGGTACAGAATTGTGAACATGGGGTGGAATCACTTTACCAACAGGGTGATGCATATAAGCTAGCTGTTGAGATAATTGATTTGGTGTGAAAAAGTGAATACCTGGCTTGTTAAAATCATGATAAACAATCAGAGCTAGAAGCTCACTATGATATGTAATCTCTTCAACCATTCTTCTAACTTGAGTGTGATTCATCAGACTACTCCCTATCAAGTATTATCACTCTATCTCACTATTGATTTGAAGACTCTTTATTAACTATTTTTTGCAAAAATTGCATTTTTCTTAGCATTCTATTGTTTGACGATTGCTAGAGCTATTAAGATTTTCTTTATACTCTAACCAGTTTTGGTGTAGAACCATTTTTTTAAAGTTTTCATTAAGCATTAATCTAAAAATATATTTGATTTGCGATTGACTTCTGGCTTTATAAAGCTTTCTATTCAGAGTCGATGTATCGTTTTGCTGTCCAACAATTAGGGATTTTATCCAAAATTTATTTTTGACAGCAATTTGGACGACATGCTTTAGCAGACGAAGTTGATTCGGAATGCCTCTGTGATAATAAGAATACATATCACAGGCGCCTTCGTTTGCCATTCGACGACAGAAGTAGTCAACAGTCATGCGTGATTGGGGAATATGATGATAAACAATAGCTGTATTCACGTAACCAATTGGCAGATTATGTTCCCAAAGCTTACGGTTGAGTCCGCTTTCTCCATCTCCTAGCCAAATGTCACCGAAGCATTCGGGGTTAAAACCACCAACCTGAAATAAAACATGGCGCCGAATTGCCATATTCACACCAAAGAAAAATCCTTGATCCTCAAGACGAAATTCTGTATAAGGTTCCATTAAGCTAAGAATCGAGAATATTTTAGTATTGTTATGATCACAGTCTTTCATGTAGGCAAGTAACCACTGGGGAGGTGGGACTTCCCATACTGGACGCACTGGACCACCTGCGGCAACCATTTCAGGGTGTTCTAAGAAAGCGTCATGATAAACTTTTAACCAATTTGTATCAAATGTTGCATCATCATCTGTATAAACTAAAACATCTCCTTTAGCTGCAATTGCACCTGTATGACGAGCATTGTGTAACCCTAACTGTGGTTCTGGTATATAACGAACGGTTTTCAGTGCTGTTTCATTGAAAGAAGTCACCATTTTTTCAATTTCTGGGTCAGCAGCGTTATCAATAACCAAAATTTCAAAGCTTTCTAACGTTTGCTCTTGCAAGCTTTTGATAGCTTGTAATAACACAAGCGGGCGCCTGTAAGTTGGAATAATAATAGATATCATTGCTTTTAATTAGGTATGACCGACCATTCAGCCTGTGCTAGAATTTTGCAGCTACTTGGCAATCCGCAACTGCCAGTCCCAAAAAAATCTCCTCCTTCTACCTGAATGAAAGCTGCGTCCTCAAGCCAATCTAATATTTCAACGTCAGCATGAGAAATAAAAATTAGAAAATGATATAAACCATTTGCTAACGCTAAATTATTTATTTTGCATCTGACATAACCTGTATTAGTCTCCAAAGCTAGATTGTCATTTGTAAAGTTTGTGCGAAATAGTAAGATTGTATTTCCTCTTTCATCTAAGAAATCAAAGCTAAAAATAACATTTTTGAGAGGACTTCCTGTATTGTTTACATAGCCGACTTCAAAGTAATAATCTTTACCTGACTGTAAAGAACTCACTTCTTGACCATCCGCATTTAAAACTCGAAAGCTAACTGCTTTAACCTTACCCGAACCTTTTCTATCTGTTCTTTGCGCTAAAGAAGTTTCACGCATTAAAGCGTAAGTTGTTTCTAAATATGTGCTGATTGCCTCCTGTGGACTACTATCTATATATAATTTGCCAGAATCTAGCACAATACCTCGATTGCAAAGTGCTTCAACTGCGTTCATACTATGACTAACGAATAAAACGGTTCTTCCTGATTTTGTTGAGATATCCTCCATTTTTCCTAAACACTTCTTTTGAAACTCAGCATCTCCCACTGCCAAAACTTCATCAATAATTAGTATTTCTGGTTCTAGATGAGCAGCAACTGCAAAAGCCAGACGCACATACATTCCTGATGAGTAACGTTTAACGGGTGTATCTAAAAACTTTTCTATTTCTGCAAAAGCAACAATTTCATCAAATTTTTGCTTAATCTCAGCTTTGCTCATTCCCAGAATTGCTCCGTTGAGAAAAATATTTTCTCTACCTGTTAATTCGGGATGAAAGCCTGTACCAACTTCGAGTAAACTTGCAACTCGACCCTTAATTCGGACACTTCCTCTGGTTGGTTCTGTAATTCGGCTCAATATTTTTAACAGCGTTGATTTTCCTGCTCCGTTTCGACCGATAATACCAACACGCTCACCTTGCTTAATTTCAAACGAAATATCGTTTAATGCCCAAAACTCCTCGCGCGGCGAATGGTATTTATTGTTACCAGAAGCTCTTGATTTGAAAAACTGTTTACTCAGCGACTTTGATACATTCGTAATTGCATCGCGCAAAGTTTTATATTGATGTCCTTCATTTCGGTGGCTAAGGACATACTTTTTTGCCAAATTTTCAACTTTAATTACAGTATTAGCCACCAGTATCAACCCCTTGCGTATACTTTATTAATAAATTCAATCTGAAAATTTGTTTAGTAAATTTAATCAAGTTTATACATAGCAGTTCTAAAATAATATACCTCTCCCCTAACCCCTCTTCTACAAGGAGAGGGGGACTAAGTTTTCCATATTAATTTGAAAAGTCAGATAATTAAACAGACTGCTATAATCAGACATTTACCTGTACTTAACCTTTTCTTAGATAACAAATAATATGTTGATATAATGGGTTACGTAAGTAAGTGTACCTAAAATATTATAAGCAAATATCGGAAGAATAAAAAATCACTCTTTAGCTAGATATGTATATCTAAACGCACGAAAACGCGAGATAAAAGACTGTATCTCAAGCTAAGGAATGCTAGTTACTAGTCCCGATATGTAGAATCTAATTGCGATTTCGATTATTTGCAAGATGCTTCTCTTTGCTAAGTATGATATTTTTTTATACATTTGTGTAGCTGTCTGGTTAATTCTAGAAACCATTCTGCGTCTGCTACTAAGTCTGATTCTTTGACTTGCTATTTTAATATTTCAGGAATAATAATTTTGGGGTCGTAGTGTTTTGCTATTGCGCTGATGTGAACAGTGTTGTCTCGGCAAGTTGGGGTAAGCCCTTCCCATGTATCACAGTTTAGGAATGGTAAAGGTAGCGCCATGTCTTACACTACCTTGGAACAAATGCGATCAGGCTATGGAAAAACTGGTGCCTGGGTCAAAATTATACTTCTGCTTATTACTTGCTGGTAAGAATCCTGTTGAATTTTTGACAGGCACCACATATTTACGTGCGCTTGTAACATCTGCAACACTTGCACAAAAAGGTGAGATTTAAAATGTGATTGCCAACTGGGTTGCCAGTAGCTAACAAGAGAATTGTAGTGAATTTGAACTTGCTAGGTAGATAACATTAGACAGTGCATGACGCTACAAGTTTTGTTGCTATGTTGGAACGTTTTATAGCGTCACACATCCTACATTTTATGTGTGAGTGACTATATACCACTTAACCAAACTTTTTTAATCATCTAAATTTTCATTCAGCTGTTCAATTAAAGGTTTAAGGTCAAAATACATAGTGCGATATGGAATAGAGGATAGTAGTTCTTGATTTGGTTGTGCAAATTCAAAACCAAGCTTCCTATAGAAACCACTAGCATCATAGGGAGGATTTGTGTCAGAGTCACAAAGAGCATCTACAGTTACAAATCTTACGCCAACAGTAGGAGCTATTTCTGTTGCAATATACTCTACTGCCCATTCTACTAAACGACTACCTGCACCTTTTGCTCTTTGGTCAGCAGCCAGCAAGCCTATTTTTATTGCTGGGAAAGTGTGATATTGCACTCCTTCTTTAATCAAGATTTGCTCGTCAACTTCCAGCTTATCTGCCAGTAAAGTGATATATCCAGCTAAGGCACTGCCAAAACGAATAATCCAACATTGGCTAATTAGAGCATTAACTTCACGTTGTACTCGCCCCTGTCGCCAATAGGTTACAAACTCGCCTCGCAAACAGCGAAAGCCCTGACCAGGAACGTCCAAATCAGGAGTCAGCTTTTCGACCTCTACTTGAGAAAAGTCAACTCCTGCAAACTTACTGCTGGCTGCCATTAGCTGTTTGTTTTTGACGACGACGTTCGACTATTTTTTTTGTCAAAGCAATGGCTGCTTCATTTGCTACATAGCCTCCTGACTTAATTGCATGAGCTATTTTTCTAGCTTCATCACCAGTTACTCGCTGAGATACAGTACCAAGGGGATAATCCATATACAAACTTTATGCGTATTTTTTCTCTATTATAACAGTGTTGTAAATGATTGTAATGCTAATAAATATTAGATTTTTCGCATTTACTAATTTGTTCCACAAACGTCTTTTTGACGCTTTATAGCAGAATGATTAATAAGAAATACGTTTACTTATTTTTTTTATAAGTGCAACTAGTTAGTATTCATACAGGCACCCGCTGGCTGATTTTTTTTCTAGAGAAAATTCTATTTCTTTTGCTAGAACTTTTTTTGGTGTTGGTAGAACAGTTCTGTAATCTTTAAATACTTGTCTGAACTTCTCTTTATTACCCTAATACACACTGCAACAACCGCAGCAATTATTGCAGTGATAATCTCAGATTTCATTGCGTTACACAATTCTGATAATCTTGAGCTTTAGTAACAAAGTAATTGTATTTTGTGTACAACACTGCTTCTAAAGATGCCAAAACTTGAAGAATTACTTTGGTGTTAGAGTTAAGAAAATTTTACCTTTCTAGTTGAAACGGCTGGGGACAGCCGTTCCACAAGATTATTGTTCTACAAGGTTGTTAATTGTGAAGTTGCTGCTACACGGTGCAATTTAATTCGCTGGCTTTTTGGGAGAAGCGCGCGTTTTCACGGTAGTCAACTGGGCAGTCGATGACTGCGGGTACGTCTTGGGCTAGTGCTTCTTTGAGGACGGGTATTAAGTCGGTAGCAGATGTGACTCTGTAGCCTTTTAATCCCATGCTCTCGGCGAATTTAACGAAGTCGGGGTTGCCGAAGTGGACGAATGATGAGCGACCTTTTCCAAAGTGGTTCTCTTGTTTCCATTCGATTAAGCCGTAGCCTCCGTCGTTAAATATTAAGGTTACAAATGGTGTCCCTACTCGCAATGCTGTTTCTAGTTCTTGACAGTTCATCATGAAGCCTCCGTCTCCTGTGGCTGCGATGACTTTACGGTCGGGATGTACTAGTTTGGCTGCTACGGCGCCTGGTATGGCGATGCCCATTGCGGCGAAGCCGTTGGAAATGATACAGGTGTTGGGACTGTGGGCGTGATAGTGACGGGCTATCCACATTTTATGGGCGCCAACGTCGGATATGACGATATCTTCTGGCCCCATTACTTGCCGCATGTCGTAAATTAATTTCTGGGGTTTGATTGGAAAACCATCGTCTGCTGCATATTGTTCGTATTCGGCGCGGATGCTGTCGCGCAAGGTTAGGGAATAAGGTTTGGGTTTGGCGTGTCTGTCGGCTACTTTTAATATTTCATTTAATGAGTCTGAAATATCGCCGATGACTTCTACTGTCGGAATATAGCTGCTGTCTATTTCTGCTGGGTTGGCACCGATGTGAATTATGGGTATTTTGCCATCAGGATTCCATTTCTTCGGTGAAAATTCGATTAGGTCATAACCAATACAAATTACTAGGTCAGTATTATCAAAACCGCAGCTTACAAAGTCTCGCTGTTGTAACCCAACTGCCCATAATGCTAATGGGTGCGTGTAAGGTATTATACCTTTACCCATAAATGTATTGGCACAAGGAATATTTAGTTGAGTGGCAAATTGAGTGACTGCATCACTAGAATCCGCGCGAATTGCTCCATTTCCAACTAGGATTATTGGGTTGACTGCTTGGGAGATGGCGGCTGCGGCAGCACGAATACTTGCAAATGCAGCATAAGTTTTTTCGGTTTTGTCGATGTGTAGGGGTTTGCCTTCTACTGACATCGCGGCGATGTTTTCTGGTAAGTCAATATGTACTGCACCAGGTTTTTCGGTTTGCGATTTTTTAAAGGCTTTACGCACTAATTCTGGTGTGATGCTTGGTCGAACTATTTGTTTACTCCATTTTGTGACTGGAGCAAACATTGCTACTAAATCTAAGTACTGGTGCGATTCAATATGCATTCTGTCAGTACCAACTTGTCCGGTAATTGCGACTAATGGCGCCCCGTCAAGGTTGGCATCGGCAACACCTGTCATTAAGTTAGTTGCACCGGGTCCAAGTGTAGATAAACACACGCCCGCTTTCCCTGTTAGGCGCCCGTATACGTCAGCCATGAACGCTGCACCTTGTTCATGACGGGTAGTAATGAATTGAATGGAAGAATTTTTAAGTGCTTCGAGTACGTGTAAATTTTCTTCACCTGGTAGTCCGAAAACATACTGTACACCTTCGTTTTCCAAACACTTTACTAATAATTCTGCTGTATTCATAATGTATTTGCCCCTGTTACTTAATTATTTAACCCACACTGTTTTAACATTTACAAACTCATGTATCCCCTGGATACTTAGTTCGCGACCGTAACCAGAACGCTTGATGCCGCCAAAAGGTAAGCGGGGGTCTGATTTTACCATGCCGTTAATAAATACTGAACCTGCTTCGATTTCGTTGATGAAACGTTTTTGTTCGGTTTCGTCGTTACTCCAAGCACTGGCGCCTAACCCAAAGGGAGTATCATTGGCTAGTTCAATTGCTGCATCGATGTCTTTGACTCTGAATAACATCGCTACTGGGCCGAAGAATTCTTCTTTGGCAATAGGGTTATCTGGAGATATTGTCAAAATTGTTGGTGGGTAAAAGTTTCCCGGACGGTCATCTATAGGATTTCCGCCTGTTAAAACTTTTGCACCGTTTTTGACGGCAGCTTTGACTTGTTCGTTTATGTCTTGGAGAATGTTGGGTGTTGCTAGTGGTCCAATGTCAGTGTCGCTTGACATGGGGTCGCCGATTTTCAATGCCTGAAATTTTTCTAGGAGTAGTTTTTCAAATTTATCTGCTATTTCTTCAGTGACGATAAATCGTTTGGCTGCGATGCATGATTGTCCGTTGTTTAACATGCGCGCGCTTGTGGCTGTTGTTGCTGCTAGCTCTAGGTTCGCACTCTCCATAACTATAAATGGGTCGCTTCCACCTAGTTCTAAAACTACTTTTTTAATTTGCTTGCCTGTTGCTGCTGCAAGTGAGGCGCCTGCCGGTTCGCTACCTGTTAGGGTTGCGGCTTTTACACGGTCGTCGGCAACTATGTCTGTCACCTTATCGGCACCGATCAGAAAAGTTTGAAATACACCTGGCTCAAAACCAGCGCGCTGGAAAATTTCTTCGATAGCCATAGCACACTGTGGTACGTTCGAGGCATGTTTTAATATACCTACGTTACCCGCCATTAAAGCTGGCGCCGCAAAGCGAAAGACTTGCCAAAATGGGAAATTCCACGGCATTACTGCAAGAATAATACCTAGTGGTTGGTAGCGAACGAAACTAGTGCTTGCATCTGTGTCTACATTTTTATCGGCGAGAAATTGGGGCGCCATTTCAGCGTAATAGCGGCAAACTGAGGCGCATTTTTCGACTTCAGCAATAGCACTAAAGTAAGTTTTGCCCATTTCTAAAGTCATTAAAGCTGCAAATTTAGCTTTGTCTTGTTCCAAAATCTCTGCTGAAGAATTGAGTAAACGTGCGCGCGTCTCGAAACTTGTGTGACGGTATTTCAAAAATACTTGCTGTGCCAAATCTAATTTGGCGGCTATTTCAGTATCATTTAATGGCTCAAAAGTTTTGAGCTGCTCCCCGGTAGCGGGATTAATTGTGGCAATTGCCATGACTAACACCTCCCGTTAAATACACCTATAGATAACATTTAATTTTGACTTAACCACTATGCTTGATTGCAAATGTTTTGTAGAACACTATTATAATTTTAGTGTTTTAACCTGATACTGTCTGCAATTTGTTAATTTATTGCAATTATTTTAGAATTTAAATTTACAATCTTAATTAGTATATATATTTAGTCACAATATTAAGTAATTTCGATAATTCAGTATTTATACTGATGAAGTATATGTAATCGAGTTGTATTTTAATGCATTTTTGTCTGATATACTTTAACTAGGCGGTCAATACCTTTAAATCGGTATTCGCCCATTTCATAAAATGCGGAATTGGAATTAAGAAGTTGATAAGTAGCTTCACTGACAACACATTCACCTGGTGGACATACACTTTCTAAACGTGAAGCTAAATTAATTGTTGCTCCTAAAGCTGTGTATTCTACCCGTTGCGAACTGCCAACATCACCAACAACTGCTTTACCGCTATTAATTGCTATTCGCAGTTGTAATGGTTCTTGCCAAAAGTTATTGGCATTCAAATGCTCTAATCTAATTAACATTCCTTGTGCAGCAGCAACCGCGCGTTCTGCATGGTCGGGCTGTACTTCGGGGGCGCCGAAAAATGCCATAATACAATCACCAATGTATTTATCTAAAGTGCCACCGTAGGCAAAAACTTCTTGAAGCATTTCTTCAAATAAATTATTGAGCATTTCGGCAATTTGGGTTGGTGTCATTCGTTCGGAAATAGCCGTAAATCCAACGATATCGGCGAATAAAATACTAATTTCGCTTTCCTTGGGTGGTAAACGTCCGTCAGGTAAAGCACCAACCTCGATTAATTGCTGAACAACTGCTGGTGAATGATACCGCTCTAAACGCTGACGAATTACTTCTTCGCTTTTGAGTTTTTCTGCTAGTAACCAACGTTGAACGCTTGATGCTACAATATAGGCCAATGCTGAGAAAAAACTCAACTCTTGCTCACCTTCTGCTTCCCAATGGTATGAAGAAAGATGCGCGTCAGCATACAAAACGCCAACAACTTTATTTTCATCCCACAGAGGTACAGCCATCGCGCTGCGTATATCGTTCATTAAAATGCTGTGTTCACTAGCAAATCTTTCATCATTTTGCGCGTCGGCAATTTGAATCGCAACTTTTTCTTCAAATACTTTTTGACAAATACTGCGACTAACCCAACTGCCATCAGCAGATAGTTTTTTTTCTTTAGACGAAATTCTTACCGCTGCACTTATTAATTCTAGTTTGTCGCTGCCTTTGACATTGATTAGTAGCGCTAAACGGTCGATGCTGTTTAAGTAGCGAAACACTACTTCCTGCACTTGTGAAAAAATTTCTTCTATTGATGCAGCAGCAGAGAGATTTTTGGCGATGTTCACTAAATCCTTGAGACGCGCGATAGTTTTGTCTTTGTTACTATCGCTACCTGAGTTTCCTTGTGCTTCTATCCAACTTTCCTGCAACTGCTTGACGTTTCGCAGGATAGTTCGCTGTTCTCCACTTTGAAGCAGTGATGAATGGGAAATAGAATCATTATCTTTAAAAATCACAAGCAAACTGACGTTACCCAACCAAATCACATCGTTGTGATGGAATTGTTGTGGCGCGGTTATCATTTTGTCATTGAGATGCGTCCCGTTTTTGCTTCCTAAATCCTCGATTATCCACGTGTTGTCAGGTGTTTTTACCAAACGAGCATGGTAGCGAGAAATTCCGCCAAACGGTAAGTATAAGTCGCATTCGGGCAAGCGACCAATTGTAAATACATCTTGATGCACTTCTACCGTCTTATCGGTATTTCCCTCTTTGAGGCGCAGCTTTAGTTCGCTCATGGGTGACGAAAACTCCATCCTGGGGAAAGTAGTCCTAGCATCTTAACTCAGCAGCTAGTGGGCTTGGCGGTTGAATGGTCATTTTTTTTTGAGATGCTCCTTGATGGTTTATACTAGTTACGTTGAATTTAAGTAATATAAAGCACATACATTTTCGCAATCTAATTCAGGAAACGCAAGGCTAGAAGTACTAGTGAAATGATAAAAAAATTATAATCTAAGTAATTTCAACTAGAATAGCGGGTAAATTTGTGGCAATTGCTATAAATGCGCGTGGTCACAGAATCTTAAACCTCTTAGATTTTTGCATATTCTTCACGGTAGCTTTATTCAGTCTTGACGCTTTTTTAGTGATTATTATATAGGTAAAAAATATTTGCGACTATATATCAATCAATAATGAAAAAAGATAATACATCTTCTGTACTGCGTATTTGGGGTTTTCCAGCGGATTTTATACTGGTGATTGTTGGTGTGGCAGCGGTTGCAGTTGCGACATTATACCCGTTTGATTTCTCGGTTCCAACAAACTTTTCGCTCGGCGCCATTTTTGAACGATTTGACAATACCAGTTTTTTTAGAGACCAAGTAAATAATATTTTACTGTTTATGCCGCTTGGTTTCGGAATTACGAGTATTTTACTTAGAAAAAACGTTTCGCTGTTAATCCAAATAGTGGCTGTTGTCGTTGCAGGCGCCTGTTTATCTTTGACGGTAGAATTTTTACAATCATTCTTACCTTCGCGTGACCCTACTCCCGCTGACATTTTTAATAACACGGTTGGTAGTTTTGTCGGGTTGCTAAGTTTCTATGTATTAGACGGGCGTAAATTTCGTTCAACGCTTGATTATATCCAAAATAGTCGAGTCAGTAATTCTCGTACAAGTATTGTAGTATTTTTTGCTGGGTATATTCTTATAACGTTTTTAATTGGTATTTCGTGGGAAAATAATGTTACCTTGGGCGAATGGAACAAAAATTTTCCTTTGTTGATTGGCAATGAACGAACTGGTGATAGACCTTGGCAAGGAAGCGTATCGCAAATATCTATCGCTGACAAAGCTTTTTCAGATAGCGAAATTGAACGAATATTTTCTAATCCCAATTATCTAACGAGTGTAAATAATGCGATATTGGCAAAATATGAATTTGACGGGAAAGACAACTATCGCGATATTACCGGGCAACAACCTGATTTACTATGGCAAGGACAAGTATCTAAAAGTCATAGCAATCAAAAAGGTGTATCTGTTGATTCTAGTCGCTGGTTAAAGACTGTAGAACCAGTTAGGTTAATTAATAAAAGGATTAGTGAAACCTCAGAATTTACAATTATTACAACTGTAGCGTCTGCAAATCTAAATCAGAAAGGACCCGCGCGGATAATTTCTCTTTCCGGTGACCCGATGCATCGAAATTTTACTATTGGACAAGATAGAACTAATTTAGCGCTGCGTTTGCGAACTCCTATAACTGGACAAAATGGGTCAGATATTGATTTGGTTGTGCCTAATGTCTTTGCTGATACTAACCCGCATCGTATAATTATCACCTATGCTAAAGGTAAAATGCGGGTAAATATAGATAAACCTGAAAATGTCTATGCATTCAATTTGCTAGAACTGTATCCTAATAATCAAAAAGTTTTTGCATATGCGATGATGTTTATTCCATTGGGTTTGTACTTAACAGTGCTTACTATTATGGTAAAGCGCAAGGCGTTTAATCAGATTTTATTTATTAGTGGAATTGTGTTACCTTCATTGATAATTGAGAGTATGTTAATTCACGTTAGTGATAAAAATTTAAGCTTGATGAATTTGGCGCTGGGAATGTTTTTTACAGCTTGTACTGCGTTGATATTTAAAGCACGAAGTATGATGCTTGGCAACGGATATAACGGATGTAACGGATAAGTTGTTTGTTATGTACAAGATTTTTTTGCGGCGCCTTTTGAACGGTTAGTATTTCAAAGCTCTCTGCCAATCTCTTCTCCGTGTTCTAGTTAGGCTCTGTGGTAAAAATATTACTTGTATTACTGCACATCTGAGACAGATGTGCTACAACTACAACCTATCAAAATTAATAACATGGAATTTTGGTGTTATTCTTCGCCACTAAATTGGGTTGGAATTTCTAGAGGTATTTGACCTAAAAAGCCTTTGCGATAGTCGGTGAGTAGCTGACGCGCGGTGCGTTCGACATCTCCTTTATAGCGATGTTCTGCTAATGCATGGAGGTATCCTTCACCAGTTTGGTCTGTGGGGTCTAACTTATAACGTTCGTTTAATGGTTGTTTTGGCAAAAGTTGAGGCGCCACTGCTTCTAAGTAAGTAATGATATCGATAAAAGCTGCTGCGACTAACTGGTTGTCATAGGAAGCATCACCAATATCATCGCAAATTGCTAACTTTACGGCAGCATCTTGATTTTCCAATTTTAAAGGAATTACTCCAGGTGCATCGAGTAGTTCCAACTCATCTGAAATTCTTACCCAACGCAGCGAACGTGTTACACCAGGACGCGCGGCACTTTCAACTACGCGCTTTCCTAATATACGGTTAATTAATGCCGATTTTCCAACGTTGGGAAAGCCAATAACAACCGCACGCACAGGACGAGGTAACATTCCTCTGCTTTTGCGACGCTCGTTTAACTCTACCCCAGCGACTTGTGCTGCTTTAACTACTGCTGGTACACCTTGCCCATGTTGAGCATTAGTATAATAGGGGACTTCACCTTGTTGTTTTAACCACTGTGTCCAAACGTGCTTGGTTTGTGGTAATACCATATCAAAGCGGTTAATTACTAATACGCGCGATTTGCTTCCTATCCAGTCTAATAATTGGGGGTGATGCGTTGATACAGGAATACGCGCGTCACGTACTTCTAGCACGACATCAACTAGCTTGAGCTGCTCTTTGAGTTGCTTTTCTGCTTTGGCAATGTGACCTGGGTACCACTGGATGGTATTTAATTTATAGTTTTGTGTTATTCCCATTGTTTTAATTGTAGGGGCGGGTTTATTTGAATAAGGACGGGTTTATTTTAATACTTCGTTATTGACTAGGATATAACTTAACCCGCCCTTACTTTGAGGCTTGATGTAATATTATTCGGTTGCCGTCGGGGTCGTAGGCGTATATTTCTCGACCGTGAGATGCAGTGGTGATGGTGCCTGGGGGAGGATAACCTAAATTTGTAAGGTGTGCAATTGCGTCTTCTAGCTTATTTACCTCTAAGCACAAACTCATTTTACTCTGAGTGGCGTTTTTGAATTCCTCCTCATGTGCAGCTTTTGGCTTGAAAATCCCTAATATAATACCAGGTATATCAAACTCAGCATAAATATTAGGAACGTAACTTTTAGGTTTACCAAGTAAGTTAGTATAAAATATAACTAGTGTTTCTAAATTATTGGATGCGATAGTTACAAGTGAATGTTTTAACTCTAAAACCATTGTGGATACATATTTGTAAAAGCATTATATGTAAAGTTTAGCGCGCTTCTTTATTCAGGGTAGCGTTTACTTTACAAGGTGATTGGAGATGATATACGCTTTTATTCATCTATAAGAAAGGTCAAACTAAGAACCAGATTAAATACTGCTATAAAATACTTAATTTTGTTTATATGAAAAATTTTAAAGATATACTAAATGAAGCTTTAGACCCAACTACGGCACCGAATATTCTTGCAGAATATTACAAGATGTCAAGTACATTACTTGAGAAAGAAAGTTTCTTGAAAGCGATAGCTACAAATCCCAATACTGATAAAAATACTCTAAAAGAGATTTTTATAAGCGAGGCAGGAATGGCGAATGAAATAATTTTGAACAATCCGGTAACACCGCTACTAGTTTTAGAAAATGCACGCATTTTTGAAGATTGGATTGTCAAATGCCATAAGAAAATATTTGCAGAAGAATTATGTGATGAGTTAATAGAAGTAGCGATAAAAACTAAAAATATTCATGTTTACACAAAGCTAGCAGAATCAAAACATACAACTGCTAGAACATTTGCTGCGCTTGTTGCTAACATCAAGCCCTTTTTAGATTACAATGATATTGATTATCAAATGGATCAAATCAATAATTTGAGTTATGGTTATTATAATGTAGCTATTATGAAAAACCAGCATGTTGATGTTGAAACATTGTATGAATTAATACGCCAAACTAATAAACGAAGACTCATTCATCAGAATTACTCAAAATCTATCAGAAAATGGCTATTTCATCTGTTTCCAATTCCTTATCGAATCAATTCTCAAGTTAATTAATTGGATTATATGTCTATAATGATCTCAAATCCTACAATTAGTTGCTGAACATTTTCTCGTAATGCAGCAACAAAATACCCACCTTCCTGCACAAATAACGTCGGTAGTTTTAAAGAGTGAATGACTCTGCCAATCGCATAGTAAGAAGAGGAATCAAGCTTAAAATAACCGAGTGGATCATCTTTAAATGTATCAAAACCAGTCGCGACAATCAAGGCTTGGGCGCCAAACTCTAATATAGCATTCCTAACTGCAAAGTGAAAAATTAAATCTCTATGAAGAACCACAAAGGCACAAAGGACACAAAGGAAGAAAAGGAAGATACGTATTTAAAATTTTACGAATGATTTAGGACTGCTATATTTTATTCCCAGCAGTATTTAAAGCTTCTAGGTAAGCCACCTCGTTAGTCCCAGCAGGTAATGGTAAATTTACGTTAGCTCCTTCTCCTTGGGAGGCGCCAATTTCTTGTTTAAAGCCAGTATAAAATGGATAAAAGTTGGTCGGTCGCCATGAATTGATAGAGTTAACACATCGTCGCGCCCATAAAAAATCTGTTGTGTCCCGTTACCATGATGCATGTCAATATCAAGGATAGCTACTTTTTTAAACTTCTGACGCAGAACTTGAGCAGCTATCGCCACATTATTCAAAAAGCACATCCCCATTGCCATATCTTGACAAGCATGATGCCCACTGGGTCTACACAAAGCATAGACTGCTAATTCTCCACTTTTTAATTGGGATGCAGCCTCAATTACCGCCCCAACACTCCCTAATGCATTTTGCCATGTATTCTCTCCAATGGGTGCAGCAGCATCACCGATATACCAACCCGCTAAGGCAACTGGGTTTTCATTAAATCGATCCATATGTCGGTTAGGGGAAATGTTTGGAAGTATCTCGCTGCTCGCATTCTGTAGTTTCGACCAGTTTGCCCAAGCTCCTTGGAGATATTTAATATATTTGGCATCATGAATCGATAAGATTGATTGATGCAAATTTGATTCGCCAAGTTTTGATGGTGAGACAATCTCTACAGCGCATCCTGCTTCTAGCAAACCCAAATAGACTTGCTGTCCTCTTTGTGCCACATCGTAATGGCTAATAAACTGACCTCTATGGAGCATTCTTAAAGGTCCATTCGCTTCAAAGTATGGGGTAAGGATGGCTTTCATATAATTTAAACCTAGAATCTTGAATATTCTCCAACTTTAGTACAGGCGCCAATCAACTAAAAGGACTTCTAGTAATTCAAGCTTTATTCCGATGTATTTAAACTATCAAAATTCCTATTATGTACTCATGAAAGCGAACAGCACTTGCCCGCTGCAAGGTTTCAAACATAACTTATAACTTAATGGAGATAAAGTAATGAATAACGAAATTAATGCAGTTGAATTATCTAACGACGAACTTGACACTGTTGCTGGTGGCTTGGCTATTACCTTGGGTGATGTGGGTGGCTTTGCGTCTGATGCATCAAATAGCTACTCACTAAAGCAACTTACAGTCGGTCAACAAACCTTCGCTGGCCCCACTGGTAGCGGAACAGCTTCTGTTACCAACCTTGTAGATATTTTTAGCACCGCTGGTCAAGCAATTGCTGCTAAATAACCGCTACTTTTAAGTCCCTTTAAACCGTATCACTTTTAATATCACTTAGCACGGCGCCTTAATTTAAGAAAGGGCGCCGTTTTACTTTGCATTTAAATTATCTGACATGAAACTATAACAATTTATATCACTTCACAGCATTGTTACAGGTGTTATTTAATAGATTCGCATATCGGTGCCAGATTATAAATCAACAAAAAGTATTGTACGGATAAAATTAGACGAGCCTTTAAAGGCTTTTCTTAAAGAAAATTTAGCTCCAGATAATATACCAGGTGGTGTAAGAGGTGGGAACTTACACGTATGACGATGAAGATGATAGTGAAAGTGGCGAACTTATTGTTTTTAATAACACTGCCACTCTATGTGATAAATGGATACCTCCCGTGCCTGTGGGTGTTGGAGGTGTAGTTTTCAACTCTAAAGGGAATGCAATTGTTGCCACATCTAAGGCGATTGTTGAACTTAATATTAAAAGTAGTTTATCGGCTACGCTTGCTCTACCTGTATAATTGTGATTGTTATGGTTTAAGTTGAGTAGAAATTAAACTGTTTATAGATGAAATTGTTAACTGAGCCGTATTTAGAGCAAGTGAAACGTTTGCCTTTATCTGGGCGCCATATTTTGGCTCAGTTTGATCAAGATTCTGTTGTGGTGTATCAAGCTTATAATGTAAATATTGGAAAGTTTGCTGCTCAACATGGTTATTTTGGCGGAGAGTTTCTTTTTGACCGGATGAGTTGGATTAAGCCGAGTTTTTTATGGATGATGTATAGGTCGGGATGGGGAACTAAAGTTAATCAAGAGGTAATTTTGGCTATATGGATTAAGCGTTCTGCTTTTGATGAGATTTTAGCAAAAACTGTGCCTTCTAGCTATATACCAGAACTTTACCCTAGTCGGGAAGAATGGCAACTTGCTGTGAAGCGTTCTGATGTTCGGTTGCAATGGGACCCTGATTATGACCCTTGCCAAAAGCCTGTGGAACGAAAAGCTATACAATTAGGTTTGCGTGGTGAGATGTTGGCTCGTTATGCAAAGGATTTTATTTTAGATATTGAAGATGTTTCTGAGTTTGTACATGGACAATACCCAAATCGTCTTGTTCGTAATCAGGAAAATTTATTAGTACCATCGCAGTCTGTTTATTCAGTTGATAATTTAACTACGATTAAAAGAATTGGTTTGTTACATTGATGTTTCTATCCTGTGTGTACTAAACTACTTACTGTCCCAATCGAAGGTGCATTTTGGTGAGGTAATTGAATACTTTTATGCAATTGAACATAATTGTTTACAATTGAGTGGATTTAAGCAAAATTATAGGCTTTATGTGAGAATATCTGTATGCTATTGAGCTGTGTAGCCTCCATCTATCAAAAGCGGCGTTGCTGTAATATATGAAGCTTTGTCGGAGGCAAAAAGTTTAGCTGTCGCTCGACCGATACCAGAACTGCCTCCGGTAATTAAAGCTACTTTGTTTGCTAGCTCCATAAATTTAAAGTCCTCAAAAAATGTAACCTTAATTAATAAGTCGGCGCCTCAGTCACGCTTACGTTAGATTGTAACTGAGATTTATTAGTTGAATCTTGGACTTTAGAACCGTATAAACTTTCTAATTGTGTTCGTACATTGCTGTATGCTTGTGTATTCAATGGCTGCATTACTGCTGCAATTGAACCTGTTTGGCGAGGTGGAAGTCCCATATCACGCATCAAATTGTCTAAATAATGGAAAGTAGAAGAGAAAAAACAAGTACCTCCATATCCTGCATACCCATTCTTCTTACGCCACTCTAAATCAGCTTCCATTTCTGCCACCATCTTATTATTTGTTGGCTTATTTATGTTTCCTTTAAGCAATTGTACTAACCATAAGGCGCCAAGATCGCTTGTTAAAGTTGCTGATAACCCTGCATTATAGCCAACAAAAGCTAGATTTGGAACTTTGGGATGAATTAAATTACGGTATAAATGGAAATAACCATCTAAATCGAGAATGTGGTGCCGATATTTTTCCTCAAGGAAGGGTATGGCTTGTTTAAATCCAGTACCAAATACTACAATCGAAGCATTTAACTTCTCACCTGATGCTAATTCAACGCCATCTTCTACAAATCGTGTAATTGACGTTTGATGCGTAACTATTTTCTGATTACGAATATATTTGTAGAAATTTTTAGGAGCAATGTTTATACTAGCTATTACTGATTTTATAAGTGGCTCAGAGGGCACTAGCCCACAAGTATCTAGCCCAAATGTATAACGCATGATGGTTTCCTGAAGGCGCCAGAATCCATTCACTAACCTTTTTCCATTAGAATGTAACCACTTTTCAAGTTTATTGGGGTTATATTTGGGAGTCATCGCTTCTGTAAAACGTGTCATCATTAACAGTTTGAAGTTGACAAAGCCAAAGAAAAATCTTGGTATTTTCCAGTCTGGTTTACGAAAAACTATATGACACGAAGAAGCATGTTGAACAGCTAACATCACAATATCACAAGCTGACTTCCCGAAACCCACCACCACTACATCTTTTCCTTTTAGTTGGGCAGTTGACTCAACTTCTGTTGTATGTAGGACAGTACCACCCTTTAACTTAAATTCATTTATTCCTGGTATCTCTGGAATATTAGGAATATGATTAACACCATTGCATATAACAACAAAATCAAAATATGATGTTATTGTGCTTCCGTCTAATGTACGAGTTGTTACTTCCCATCCCTGATGTCCATTCTCAATTGCCGTTAAAGCTATTACTTTAGTTGAAAATTGAATTTTTTCTGACACCCCAAAATGGTTAGCATATGATTCAAGATAAGCATTAACCTGCTCACCCGATGGCCATTCAGGGTATGAATCTGGTAAAGGATAGTCAGGAAATGAGTACATTTGACCCGGTGTTTGAGTTATAATACCTGGGTAACGTCGTGACTTTTCCCAAACACCTCCTAAAGCAGATTGTTTTTCATAAACTAATACTTCGTAACCTGCTTCTATAAAAGTTTTAGCTGTTGCTAAACCGCTAATACCTGCTCCTATCACACAAACTCGTTGTATTGCCATATCTCAATAATTAAATTTATAAGGATTGGTTTGCTTACACTTCCATAGCTGAAATTTCACCCAATCTATAATCAAAATTTATTGCTCAGAGTGAATATTTATTTTTTGCCTATTATTCTTGAGGCTGAAATCTGTTAGGGCTTTGCTACAAAAATATATTTGTTGCTAGTATATAAATGTCTGTTGTAATGTTGATATATCATAGCTACGTATAATCAAATTATTCAAGGTTGTTAAAATAGCCTCTTACACAAAATATAAAACTTAAGTATAATGACTGCAATTATACTTAAGTTAGTTGTATTTTGTTTGAAGTTATGCATTATTACTTAACACGTCAGTAATAAAATGAAGTTGTTAACTGAACCTTATTTAGTTTATATGGTGGGCAGTGCCCACCCTACGTTAGTAATCTTTTGATTCGGGAGTATACGTTAAATCGGTTGCCGCGTAAGAAGCCTATTAGAGTTATGCCAAATTCTTGTGCTATAGATATGGCTAAACTGCTAGGCGCCTGGTGTTCTCATTGTTATGGCTATGGTGCGCGCGTCTTCTAGTCTAATTTCTAAGGGTTCTTCTGTTGTGATATGGTCTTGGCGTTTGCTAATTTTAACGTTTTCTATTGTCCAAACGGTAGCTTTTGCTTTACTTCTAATTTTTGATGTCATATATAAGCCAAAGTCAATGGTTAGTAGTTGCTACAAAAGTCAATTTATCTCAGAAATAATAAAATTATTAGTGGCATTCATTTTCAGTTAAGGATAAACTATAGCAGAATAAATATTTCCGACTGATAAGCGTAGGGAATTTAAGATTGTGCTAAGACTTACGATATTGTCATAATTTTATGCCTCGGCGTGGCGCCCTTAAGTCATAATTTTAAGCCGGTGCGTGACGCGCTTAAGTCTTATTACTACGTTGAAGTTTTCTCGTAGTCACAATTTTAAGCCGGTGCGTGACGCTCTTAAGTCTTATTACTACGTTGAAGTTTTCTCGTAGCGTCACGCACCCTACGAGTCTTATGTGCAATTACACAGAGTTACATTACAACGAATGAACAGAAAAACTTTACTTGCTACTGGTCTATCGCTTATTGCTAGTTATTCAGGATATACGCTTATTACTGATAATGACCAAGTTATTAGTCCTGCGTTAGCTGCACAACTAAGTTCCCCAAAAATTAATGGCGCCCAACTCCAAAATATGTTAGATGCAGCTGTCAAAAGCCAAAAGATTCCTGGTGCTGTGATGTATGTATCTACTCCTGCCGGAAAATGGATCGGCGCCTCTGGAGTTAGTAATTTACAAACTAAGACGGTAATGAAACCTAATGATGGGTTTTCTATTGCAAGTATGAGTAAAACTTTTGTATCAGTGGCGGTATTGAAGTTAGTTGAAGCTGGAAAAATTGATTTAGATGGTGTTATTACTGAATATCTCCCCACTGATATCAGTCCTAATATTACTAATAGTGATTTAATTACGGTTCGTCAACTGCTTAATAATACGAGTGGTGTTGCTGAGTACTTGAGTACTGATGGATTTAAAAATGCGACTAAGAAGCGTCCTCGTTCTAAACCTTGGACTGCGCGCGAGGCTATAAAGTATATTTACAATGCTGATGCTTTATCGGCGCCTGGAAATAAATTTATTTATACGGATAGTAATTATATTCTTTTGGAGTTGATAGTCGAGAATGTCACTAAAAATACTTTAGCACATGCTATACGTACTTCTATATTACAACCTCTAGCACTTAAGCATACTTTTACTGAGTTGCGCGAACCTGTTGTTGGAAACCCCGCTACAGGTTATGGAAACCGTAATAAAGATGGAAAGTTGGAAAGTTTTGCTAATGTCAATGATGGTAATGGTCTGGGTGATGGTAGTTTGATCTCAAATGCCGAAGATATTGCTAATTTTGCCTCTGCACTATTTGGTAAGAAGACTTTGCTTTCTCCAAAAATGCTGTCTGAAATGCTGGTGATGAAAAATGAGAATGAAATTGGTAATGGATATGGTTTGGGAGTAGAGAAGTTTCAAACTTCTCAAGGTATGTTTGTTGGACACACTGGTAGTGCTTATGGTTTTAATACTTTGATGGCTTATTCTCCTAAGCGAAATACTACTTTAGTTGTGCTATTTAATAGCCAGAGTAGTAATGTTAAAACTCTGGCTTTTAAAGCTGCTGATAGCGCTCTAAATAATATTGCGCTGAAAAAATAATAATGCTCGTTACAATCTTAAGCTTTATTTAATGTTTTACTAGCATCAATCGAGGGGCAATACCTGTGTATGGCAAACCCCTTATATAACTGAGACTTATAAGTACAATTAATGCTTGCTTATATCTGATGGCACTTGGCGCCAGCTTTTGCACTCCAATTTGCTGGCTTTTTCATTCTAGCCTGTAATTCTAAAACAAACTGGAGTGTTTTGCCCCGTAGGTGTGATACCCATGCTAGGTCTTGGGGGTTAGTGTCTTATTGATTATCTATTGCGGAAGTTATATTTATTGCAATTTGTATAAATAGTTAAGTAATTGTAAATTGTTCTGTTGTATATGTTAGATAGATGAATAACTATGCTGAAAGTTAAATTTTTCTTGTAATAGTATATTGTCTAATACCATTATGATTAACACTACGATTTACTCAGTTATTTGCCATCCAGACTCGATTTTTACAGTATTTTGTACCGAATCTAAAGGATGGCAGTTCCGAGTTATAAGTTCGCTTGGTACAGTTTATGGAGATGACAAGTCTTACTGCACCCAAGTAGCGGCAGAAAGGGCTGGGCGAAAATGGTTAAAGTAGAGCAAATTAGCAGTATTTTTACTTGGTAATTTTTACTAATATTTTTACTAAAGTAAAAGTTACGTTATATTGCTTTCTTCTGAAATATACGTAATTGCTCGACTATATAATCTTCTATTTCTTGTTTATCTCGATTACTAGCACTACGCTGGTAGTTTCGGCCAGTCTCTTTAACAAACTGACGTTTCTCACTTGTAGAAGACTTTGCTTTTGAACCTGGTTTCAAAAGTGTCTTCTGCAATTCTTCCCACGTTTGCTCTGCCACTGCTTCACCTACTTTGACAAGTGCTGTTGGTAGCAATCTTCTTGCTTCTGCACGAAATTCGTCTTCGGTTTCAAGTGTGTCTAAATCAACGCTCTTCTGACTAATATCACTAAAATCTACACTGTTAAGGTCTATCTTCATTTGTCTATCTATATTTATCCAAAAACGTGCATCAATCGTTATGTTTATATTACCTATTTACTCCTTTGGGCGGGTTTACCTAAATTTCCGTTATTTACTAGAATACACCTTAACCCGTCCCTAACCCTGTGCGGGCGGGTTTACCTAAATTTCCGTTATTTACTAGAATACATGTTAACCCGCCCCTAACCCTGTGCGGGCGGGTTTACCTAAATTTCCGTTATTTACTAGGTTCTGGACGCGCTTCACCAATACGGTTTGTTTCTATTTCTAGACTAAATATAACGCGACGTTCCGTATTTGTTTCTGTAACACCACCTGGTATTTCATAGCGTGTTGTTGCTGGTAATAGTATTACGGCTAAACCAAATGGCTCTAAATACTTCCCAGTAGTTCTTGGGATATTGTTCTCCTATTCCAATTGAACTACCGCGCCCAACTTCCTTGAAGTATGGGCACGGATTCTGAAGAGTCGGTTCTTGCTAACTCTCCGTCATCCCCGTCAAGGCTAGTAAACTTGTCTCGTTGTATACCAATTTCTGGTGGTTCTGGTTGAGAAGATTTGTGTTTATTTCTAACACGCTCTTTCTTAACTTTTACACTTTTGACTGTTACACAACGTAGCTGTTTAGCTGTTGAATTAGCAGGGTTCCCAGGCTCATCCCCCAACGAGAATGATGACTCCTTAGTATTTTTGGGCGTAACTTTCAAGCTGTCCACTTGTAGGGTATCTAAACCAAGATTAGTGCGAGCCTTTTTAGCAATATTAATTGCTCCATTCACGTCAGCGTCGTCGCAGTGAGAACAGTTCTCGCAAACAAATTTTTCTTTATCCCGATTGGACTTTGAAGTGTGTCCACATTCGGGACAAGTAATACTTGTATTTTTGGGGTGAACTAGTATTATTAAGTTCCCCAATTTTTGTGCTTGATGCTCAGTTTTTTGGCGTAACGAATACCACGAAGCGTCAGATATTGCTTGATTTAATGCTGCCTTCGCAGCTTGTCCATTTTTTAAATATTTACCCGTTGCTTCATCCTTTTTTGGCTTACAACGAGACTTCATGCCTTTAATATTTAAATCTTCAAAAACTGTAATGTCAGCCTTTGCTCCAATTATCTTAGCTTGTTTCCATTGGTAATCTTCTCGCTGACGGCGTATTTTTTGATGTAAGCGACTAAGTTGTATAGCTGCTTTTTTACGTTTACGTGAGCCTTTCTGTTTACGAGAAACACGACGTTGCCGTATTCTTAATCTTCGTTCAGATTTTTTTAAAAATTGTGGATTAGATATTAATGTACCGTCACTTAAAGATGCTAGCTTTTTAATACCAACATCCACACCTTGAATTGATTCACATTCTTCTAAACACTTTATAGGTAAATCTGGTACTGTCTCATCTCTCAATAGTACAGATACATACCAACCATCAACTTCTCTACTGATTGTTACGGTTCGTATTTCCCAACTAGGAGGTATTTCTCTTGACTTAAAAAACCGCATTCCTCCCAATGTTGGGAAAATAATATATTTATTAATTATTCTTACTGTTCCAGGCTTAAATTCAAAACTAACATCTATATGCTGTTTGAAGTTTGGGAATCCAGCCTTGCCGCTAAAGAACTTATTAAATGCTCCGTCAACATGCCGTAACGCTTGTTGAATCGCGTCCGCATTAACATTTTTAAATTCTGGGTTAGCTTGCTTGAATTCTGTTATCCAATTGCTATGCATCTCATATGTACTGCGCTTTGGATTAAAAGGCTTTTCTTTATCTTTACTTCTACGCAAAGAAGGCTTGTCTTCTTTCCAAATATTACCAAAAGACGCTGACTTACTAACTGAACAATGCAATGGACTTACAATATTTGGAATACAATTAATTGAATATAGATTGATGTCACAATATAGATTTAAAGTACTAATCTCTCGTTGGGTATACAAGTCGCAATAATCGCCCATTACAAAAGTATTGTTATAAGAAACAATTCTATCGCCCAAAGAACGATTTTGAATGTACCCGACTTTGTGCTGCCAATCTTCTAATAATTCAACTTGACCTTGCTTGGGACGTAGCTTAAACTTATAAGCAACTTGCAACTTGCTCACCCCCTGTAGAACTGCGCGCCCTATGACTAATTTACAGCAACCAGTTACCCCATGTCAACCAAAATATTACCTGGTGGAACAGTTTACAATCTGTCTATCCATTTAGTCCTAGTCAGAAAGTATCGGCGCAAGGTGATTACTGGTAATGTTTTACGCCGATTACAAGAAATATGTGAAGATTTATGTAAAAAGTGGGATTGTCAATTAGTTGAATTTAACGGAGAATCCGACCACTGCCACTTGTTGATTGATATTAATCCAAAAGTACGCTCTTTGTGCGTTTGCCAATAATCTCAAAACAGTAACTAGTCGATTGAAACGCATACGAATTTCCTGAACACTGCAATCAATTTTATAAAAAACCAGTTAAGAGCGAAGATTGGATATTTTGTTTCATCTACGGGTGGAGCGAATCTTGAAACTGTAAAAAAGTATATTCAAACCCAGGATACACCCGAAGATATATATAAATTATTCAGCTATCCCCCTTAACCAATTTCATTCATTTGAATGAAGAGGTTGAGGGGGATGCTTCATAATTTCTCCCAATTCCCCTACGTCCTGGCGAGCCTGCGGACGCAGTACCCTTGGGTTTTATTGATGGCTTCCAGCTTGCCCAGTTTGATGGTGTTCAGCTTTTTTTAGGTTTTGGCAGCATAGAAGTTTGTTTATTATCTCTATTTTTAAAATAATCTGTCGAGGGGAAGAGTGCCATCTCTACCGCTAGCGCTAATCTATGAGATGTGGTTTGAAATGTCTTATTACTGGTATCAGAAGGCGATTTTTTACCGCAGAGGCACAGAGTTCACAGAGAAAGATTAAGAGTAATTTATAACTGAGTTTTAAATACTACTCATGTTTTGATATATGCTTAAAGGATGTTTGACAAGTCATATTGATTACATAATCTTAAATTTAATCCACCCAACAAGAACGCGAATTGGGGGCTTAAGAAATGACTCTTGTTCTTCCTTTATTAAGGGGGCTGGGGGAGATTTAAGATGTATTATGGTTAATTAAGTATTAATCTTTTATACATTCTAATTTCGAGTATAAATGTTATTTTAAAACTTGGTTGTACGCTTACTTACTGAGATAGACATATGACTACAACAATGGCATCGCCTTCTTCTATAGAATCTGTTTTGGGGCAAGAAGCTGAAGATTTACTTACTTATAAAGCAAAGGTTTCTAAAGAACTATTACATTTACCAGGCCCAAATTTTGTTGACAGCGTTTGGTTAAGTAGTGACCGTACACCTCAAGTTATTCGCAGTTTGCAAACTCTTTATTCTACAGGTAGACTTGCTTATACGGGTTATATGTCGATTTTACCTGTAGACCAAGGTATTGAACATTCGGCAGGCGCCTCGTTTGCACCAAATCCTATTTACTTTGACCCTGAAAATATTATTCGATTAGCAATTGCTGCTGGTTGTAATGGTGTGGCAACGACTTTAGGTGTTTTAGGAGCGGTATCGCGTAAATATGCTCATAAAATTCCTTTTATTGCTAAAATTAATCATAATGAGTTGTTAACCTTTCCTAACCAGTTTGACCAAGTTATGTTTGGTGATGTTGAGCAAGCTTGGAATTTGGGAGCGGTAGCTGTTGGCGCCACTATATATTTTGGTTCGGAAAACTCAACACGTCAAATTCAAGAAGTTAGTAAAGCTTTTAAACGCGCGCACGAGTTGGGAATGGCAACAATTTTATGGTGCTATTTACGTAATAATGCTTTTAAACAAGATAAAGATTATCACCTTGCTGCTGATTTAACAGGACAAGCAAACCATTTAGGGGTGACTATCGAAGCTGATATTATTAAGCAAAAGTTGCCTGAATGCAATAATGGTTATGGTGCAGTTGAGAAAGCAACTGGTAAGAGTTACGGTAAAACGAATGAAAAGGTTTATACTGACTTGACTAGTGACCATCCTATAGACTTAACTCGTTACCAGGTTTTGAATTGTTATTGCGGACGCGCGGGTTTAATAAATTCTGGTGGTGCTTCTGGTAAAAATGACTTTGCTGAGGCAATACGTACTGCTGTAATTAATAAACGCGCGGGTGGAACTGGTTTAATTTCGGGACGTAAGACATTTCAGCGTCCTTTTGAAGAAGGTGTGAAATTATTCCATGCTATTCAGGATGTATATTTGTCTGAAGATGTGACGATTGCGTAATAAATATTGTGTTGTGGAGACGTTACATGTAACGTCTCTACATGATGAATGCCTAAAATTAATATCTAAGGCTTGGTAGAAACAATAAATCTACGGTTTCTCCAACTCCTAAACTTATACCAGCAGATACAATTATTAATAAAAGCCGATCAGATTTACTAAAATTAGCAAAATGCAACTCCATGTTAGCAAGCGCTACATTAAAAGATGCACTTTTCCTGCTTAAGTCGCTAAATTTAATCATGATGCACCGACTTTTTGTAGATACATTATTAGTAATATTATCAGATTTCTAAAACTTTTACCATTAAGAATTATATAAATTTCTTGATTATCTTTTATTAAACTATGCGATACAATCTCGACTGAACGTATGCTTTTACACATATTGTCTGCGTAAAAAGCTGCTAATTATTAGCATACATTTAGATATATTAGTAGGTTTACGTGGCTAGTATAATAGCAGCTAAATACCAACCTAGCCAAGCATAGGCAAAACTAAGTAGTACTAACGTTTTTATTGGAATCCGCGCTAAGATATTGAGGTTCATATTTAAATATAGTACTTGCGTTCTGTTGCACACACGGATTTTAGGTGCCTTGCCCTTATTTTAAGATATTTTAATTTTTTGCTGCTGCCAATAATTGCATCCAATTCATAGGGGTGCTGTTTAGGTTGAGCATTAATATAATTAATTATCTTCTATCCTTGGGGAGAAGATAACAAGACTTTATTTCTACTGATGGTTAGAGCGTATAAATGTTTGGAAAATCTTATGCTTGATTATAGAGCATCTTAGTAATAAGACAGTAACTACAGTTTCTGTCTATTAGCATAATTTGCTTTTGCAGCGAGATTATCAGTAAATAGCCCGAAGTTACTTCTTCCCTTAGACGTATCTTAACCCGGTTAAAAATACGATGCTTAATAAGTAGCCATATTACCTTGAGGTAAATTTATGCCTTTAAATGAAAGTCTCAGACAGTACCCAACTGCATATGGTAATACAACTTACTCGAATAGCAATCAGGATATATATACAAGTGTAAACGCTAACACATATGAACGAGATAGTTTTAATCAAAAAAAGCTTGAACCTTCTACGTTAAGCGACAGTATTATATTATTTGCACCAGTTTTATTTGTTTTAACAACTGTAGGAATTGTATTTTATCGGTTTAAACAAGTTAAAACTGTTAGTCTGCCGTGTAAGAAATGTAAGTACTATGATAGTAATAATTATCTTAAGTGTGCAGTTAACCCAGCAGAAGTAATGACAGAAAAATCTAAAGATTGCCGTGATTATACAGCGCAAGAGCGAAAGTTTTCTTGGTCTTGGAAAGGATTTAATAAAAGGTAGGCAACGGATAAGAACGGATGTAACGGATGGTTTATCCGTTACATCCGCTATCATCCGTTGCTAATAATTCCCTACGATGCATCCAGTGCGGGCAGGAATATTTAGAGTTAGTTGTTTGGTTTCTGATTCGTTATTCCAGTCGATTTCGGCGCCACCGTATAATACTTTGTTGGGTAAAGAGTGTAAGTTGCTAACATCTAGATTTGTTTTTGAGTCGGTAGTACCAGCGTTAACTGCAATAACTAATTGTTCGTTATCGAGTGAACGAGCGAATATATACACTTCACCTTGCGCGTATAATACTTTGTAGTCTCCTGTTCGTAAACAGGGGTATTTATGACGAAGTGTGATTAGCTGACGATGTGTATCAAGTATTTCTCTGTTCCAAGCTGCTTCTAGGGGAAAACCTCGACGTGAGTCTGGGTCTAATGCTCCTGGTAATCCAACTTCATCTCCATAGTATATGCTAGGGGCGCCGGGAAATGTCATTAAAAGTAATGTACATAATTCAATACTTGGTATGTCTCCACCAGCAATTGACAGCAACCGCGCGGTATCATGACTAGCAAGTAAGTTCAACTGTGTTAATTGGATTTCCCAAGGATAAAGTTCTAGTAATTCTTGGATTTTTTGAGCGTATTCGGCGGCAAATAAGGGTGGATAAGGTTTGTAGTCACGACTTTGTACTTGGTCGAGAGCTACTCTATCTCCTGCTGCAAATGCAATAGTTGGCCCTGCAAACAAGTAATTCATTACCCCGTCAAATTGCTTTCCGTCTAACCATTGCCGTGAGTCTCCCCAAACTTCACCGACAATATAAGCTTCTGGGTTAACTGCTTTCACACGATCTCGAAATTCTTCCCAAAATCCTGGTGTCTTAATTTCAAATGGTACATCTAGGCGCCAGCCATCGACACCAAATTTAATCCAATACTCGGCTATTTCCATTATGTACTCACGTACTTCTGGATTATCATGGTTAAATTCAGGTAATGCGCGGTTTCCACCCCAACTTCCATAGTTAGCTGGTGCATCCCCAGTATAAGGTGCAAGTGGCCAGCCTTCGATTTTAAACCAATTTACCCAAGGTGAGTGAGGACCGTTTTCGAGGACATCATGGAAAAAGAAAAAACCGCGACTCGAATGGTTAAATACTCCGTCTAGTACGACTTTGATGTCACGCGCGTGTGCTGCATCGAGCAACTCTTTAAACGCTTCGTTACCACCCAGCATTGGGTCTACCTGATAATAATCGTGCGTATGATAACGATGGTTACTGGCTGATTGAAAAATTGGCGTAAAGTAAATTGCATTAATCTCTAAAGACTGTATATAGTCTAATTGTTCTATAATTCCCCATAAGTCACCCCCCTTGTAACCTTGGAGTGTGGGCATTGCTTCCCAGTCTTCCCAGCGTGCCTCATGTAATAATCGCTTCCGGGGTTGTTTGCTTCTTGCAAAGCGGTCAGGGAAAATTTGGTAGAAAATAGCGTGCTTTACCCAGTCTGGTGTTTGAATTTGCATACACTTCTTAACATGACTTATAGCAATAGTTACAAATACATATGCCATTACGGGTCTGACTTCTGGTAGAAATAATCAAATTTCAGCCAAATAATTCTGAAAAATACCTCTGTCAAGGTAAAAATGTCACATTTGCAGCGGCAATGACAAACAATTTCAAATTGCTTCACCAAAAACAATCTTTTTGCACTTTCATTAGCTACAATTAACTTCCCAAAGCATAATTTTGCAGTTACATGCTGAAGGGGCGCCTATATTACTCATTTATTAATTATGTTTTGTGCTTTATGATACTAAATAAATTATTTTTACTGAAAAAGCAGATAGTTGATATTAATCAAATCAAACAAAAATGAAAAAGTTTATTTATGTACATTAACGTAGGTAGGCAAGAGCGCGCATGAGTGTTTATACATATGAACTGGACTAGCTTGCTCAAATCACAACAAGTAGATTTTCTCACTAGAGTGAAGAAACCCAAAACTTATGAAGTTTCTTTGTTGGAAAGTTCTGTTAAGGGTTGTCATAGTGAGATAATGGCGTTTAAGGGTGAAGCATTAACAAAGCTTCTGCAAAAAGCACGTCAGCAAGCTGAACTTGCAGCAAAAAATCCACCCCCAGTTCCTCCTGAATATCCGGAACCACCCGACTGGACGATACCTTTTCCTAACTATTTTAAAGAGCAAGCTTTATATTACCTGTTACGCGAGCAAATCGTAGAACGGGTTATGCATGAACGCTTGGGTAAATTGGTCAAGAAAGTTCCACATGATGTCCTGACAAGTATTGCTTTGGATGATGAAGGAAATTTAAGAAGTGAAAGTAAGTTTTCTTATGCACTTACTAGTAATCCTAGATTTAGTATCCAAGTTTATGTGGCAGATGGTGAAAGTTTTAATGGAATTAAGAAAGATAAGATTAAGTGGACTGTTACACAAGATGATTTAAAAAATCACCAGTTATTAATTTTTTTATGTTTATTTTATCCTTCTACTGGTAAACATGGAGACGAAAAGCAGGTTGTGATGGCAGGGTTTTTACCGACGGAGTTGATTGAATCTGGTGAGCCAAAAATAACTGTAGTTCCAAGTAAATTATTATATGCGGGAGGTTTAAATTGGTATTTGGATTCGTTTACTATTAAGGATGAGCAAGCTGAAAGTGATGAAATTATGTTGGTTGAAACTGTTCAAGTAGCATCACATTCGCTTCGAGATTACGCTTGTGAGTGGGAATACTGGCAGACTTTACGTGGTCATACACGAGGTATTAATTGTTTAGCTTTTACTGCTGCAAAGGATATGGCGCCATTGCTTGCAACTGGTAGTTTAGGTGAAATAAAGTTATGGGATTTAAATAAGGGTGAGTTGGTTTGTACTTTTTCTGAGCAACCTTGGAGTAAATCTGGATTAGTTGATGAGATTAATGCGTTGGCTTTTAGTTCCGATGGACAAATTATTGTTAGTGGTGGCGCCGACTCTACAATTAAGATATGGCATGTTGGCGCCAGAGATTTGATTGATATTTTGCACAAGCATAATGGGATGGTGCGTGGTGTTGCTTGTTCTCCTGATAATCGGATGATATTTACTGGTGGTGATGACCGCAGGGTTTTATATTGGGATTTACGGTTACGACAGGTATACAGTTCGCTTTCACTTGATGATACTGCTGCTCATGCGTTGGTGCTGAGTCGAGATGGCAAGATTCTTGTTACTGGTAGCTATCGTAAAATTAAGGTGTGGCGCCTTCTTGGGGAGGAGACGCGGTTGGAATCTTCTTTTAGCGCACATTCGCATGTTGTAAGTTGTTTGTGTTTAAGTTGTGATAATAAGGTATTAATTAGCGGTAGTCGTGACCATAGTATTAAAGTATGGAGTTTGGCAGGAGAATTAGTTAGAGTTTTAAAAGGACATAGTGATGGCGTTTGTGCTGTTGCTCTTAGTCCTGATGGTAAAATTTTAGCTAGTGGTAGTGTAGATAAGACTATTAAGTTATGGGATTTGCATAGTGGGGAGATGTTGGCAACGTTTATTGGTCATGCCGATGCTGTGACTGGGTTGACGTTTACTGCTTCTGGTGAAATACTTATTAGTGCTAGTTTGGATAAGACTATTAAGATTTGGCAACGGGGATTGTGATTGTAAATTCGGTTATTGGTGTATGGGAAGGGTAATTAAGAATTCGGTTCCTTTGCCTGTTTCTGAATTTACTTCGATACTGCCATGATGCTTTTCAATAATAATTTGATGTGCAATTGCTAACCCTAATCCTGTTCCTTTGCCGACTTCTTTAGTAGTAAAAAGATGCTCAAAAATTTGATTTTTTATTTTATCGTTGATTCCAATGCCGTTATCTTGTATATAAATTAAAATCGATTGCTCGTTTTCTGCTAGCGCTGTTTTTAGACGAATTTGATGTTGATTATGGTTAGATTGATTAAGTGATGCTTCTTCTAATGCATCGATAGCGTTTGCGATAATATTCATAAATACTTGATTTAATTGCCCTGGATAGCACTTAATAAGAGGCAGATCGGCATATTCTTTAATGACCTCAATTTCTGGATAAGTATCTGAGGCTTTTAGACGATGTTTCAAAATTAAAATTGTACTGTCAATACCTTCATGAATGTTAAAAAGTATAGGATGAGTAGTATCCGCGCGTGAAAATATTCTTAAACTATCACTAATATCTTTGATACGATCTATGGCTGTATGCGTTGACTCGAACATTTTAGGAAAATCCGAGCGCAAATAGTTTAAATCAATTGCTTCAATTTTTTGCTGCAAACCAATACTTGGTTGAGAAACTTCTTTTTCGTAACTGTCAATAATTTGAAATAATTCTTTAAAATTAGCTTCCATTAATGCAAAATTGCCATTAATACATCCCATTGGATTATTAATTTCGTGTGCAATACCAGCGACCAATTGTCCTAATGCTGACATTTTCTCATTTTGTACGAGTTGCAACTGCATTTGTTTAAGCGAGTGTAAAGTTTGTACCAGTGAATTAGTACGTTCTTGGACTTGTTGTTCTAATTCATCTGTCGCGCGCTTGAGCTTCAAATGCACATTGACTCTTGCTAAAACTTCTTCTTGCTGAAAAGGTTTAGTAATATAATCAACTGCTCCTAAACTAAGTCCCTTTATTTTATGTTCGGTGTCTGATAATGCTGTCATAAAAATAATTGGAATTGATAGCGTTGTTAAATTAGACTGCAATTTACAACAGGTTTCAAAACCGTCAATACCGGGCATCATTATATCAAGTAATATTAAATCTGGCTGTTGCTGTGCAGCTTGCTTAATACCGTCCTCTCCATTCATCTCCAAAATGATCTCGTATCCCGTCGAAGCCAAAGTCGCGTATAGCACCTCTAAATTTGTGGGATTGTCATCGATGATTAAAATTGTTCCTATATTACTCATGATATTTGGATTGAATATTTGAAGATTGAAATGTTTCAATGCGTATTTTTTTTGAGAACGGCGCCTATTAAGCAAATATATTTGGTTTATATACGCTTGTCTGTTATTTCAGAGTGCAAGGTGCATATAGGTTACAAGCTAGCACATTTGTAAAGCTTGACTTGATATTTATTTACATTCACTGTTAAGGTTTTTTACATATTACGGCATCAAGTGAATAAATATACTTAGTGCGTGCGAAAATTATTTGTCCGCTGCAAAAATTATGGTACGAATTTACGAATATTTTGAACGAATTATCAACAACGACATCAGCATCTGTATAGTAGCAGACTTGCTGCTATCATATTCAGCGGATAATCAAAACAAAACGTAGCGGTTTTTTTAAGTGGCGCCTCTTTATAGTCATCGCGTTATCCGCTCTGGAAGCTCTACTCTATAGCTGATCTGTCAAATCAAAAATATCTTTATCCCTTTTGCCAATTCTAAAAAAATTTATTATGAGTGATTATACGCATACCATCTTAGTTAAGATAAGGTTATGAAAATGGTAATTTAAAGTTAAAGCGGTTGATTTTTAGTAGTTTATGGTTGAGGAAAGCCTTTGAATAGCTCAAGAACCCCACAAGTCGGAGACAAAGTTCTTATATTATGTCCAGCTTACGTAGCTGGAAATGTCGGTGTAGTTCGTGGAGAAGAAATTCTGTCTGACGGCAAGTCAAGCGGTAATTGGATTGTTGAAGTCACTTCGCAAGACCTTGTTGTATCATTGGCTGAGAATGAGTTTCAAATTATTAATAAGGAGCAATAATAAAATGACTATATTTAATCAATATTAGTTATAGAAATTAAATATCTTGAAGACCTGTTGGCGCTTCGGTGCCAATACCCAATTCTTTTTTACTGCGTTTAAACTGTTTCCACAGTACCTTGACTTGATTATAAGCATCTTCGGGTGCAAGTTTACCCGACGTTTCTAGCGCACTAATGTAGCCTACTTTTTGTGCAAACTCTTGGAGATTAGCGTTAAATATGAGGTTTTGCGGCTTAACTTTACCATAATAGCGACTGCGAGGAAAAAGAAAGTTATGTTTATCTTGCTGATCGGGCGCCATTTTTTGGAACTCCTGAGTAAATTTATACAGATTAAAGATTAAATAATAATCTTAAATAATAGTATATTTATACAGATATTTTCATCTAACTTTTGATAGATATATGCAATAATAATTACAATATGTAGTAGTGATTTTACTGTGAATGCTGGTTGTGTTTTAATGGGATGACTTGGGTTGAAACCTCTCCCCCAACCCCTCTCCTACAAGGAGAGGGGAGCAAAAGTACTGTAGTGGTAGGAACGTAACAGTTGTATTGGCAATTTTTCTAATTTGGTTAAAAGTCAAATTCTTTATCTTGCTCTTGAAGAAAGCGAATTTGTTTTTGAGCGTATTCTTGCAATTCGTTATTATTAATTGATGTAGCTAGATGAAGTGCATTAGTTAGAGAAGCGTAGGCGCCTTCTTTATTTCTCATATTTAAAAAAGCTTC
The DNA here is from genome assembly GCF_002368415.1 of Calothrix sp. NIES-4105. Classification (GTDB taxonomy): domain Bacteria; phylum Cyanobacteriota; class Cyanobacteriia; order Cyanobacteriales; family Nostocaceae; genus Dulcicalothrix. The sequence continues at coordinate 10,203,223 of NZ_AP018290.1, read as the reverse complement.
AGCGATAAATAATAAGTTACGACTCTGGCTATAAATATCACCGCATTCAACGTAGAGATGTTGTGCTTGCTGAAGGTATTGCAAAGCTTGTGCTGGTTGCGCTAGCTTACCAAATTCTTGCAGTACATTTGCCTCTCCTTGCTTATCTCCAATCTCGCGGTAGAATGACAAAGCAGTTTCGTAACGGTTTAATGCTTCTTCACGTCGGTCGAGAAATTGCAGTACATCACCGATAGCTATAAGAGTATTTGCCTCTCCTTGCTTATCTCCAATCTCGCGGTAGAATGACAAAGCAGTTTCGTAACGGTTTAATGCTTCTTGAGTGCGTTTGAGAAATTGCAGTACATCACCGATAGCTATAAGAGTATTTGCCTCTCCCAGCTTTGCTCCAATCTCGCGGTAGAATGACAAAGCAGTTTCGTAACGGTTTAATGCTTCTTGAGTGCGTTTGAGAAATTGCAGTACATCACCGATAGCCCTAAGAGTATTTGCCTCTCCTAGCTTATCTCCAATCTCGCGGTAGAATGACAAAGCAGTTTCGTAACGGTTTAATGCTTCTTGAGTGCGTTTGAGAAATTGCAGCACATCACCGATAGCTTTAATAGTATTAGCCTCTCCTAGCTTATCTCCAATCTCGCGGTAGAATGACAAAGCAGTTTCGTAACGGTTTAATGCTTCTTGAGTGCGTTTGAGAAATTGCATTACATCACCGATAGCTTTAAGAGTATTTGCCTCTCCTTGCTTATCTCCAATCTCGCGGTAGAATGACAAAGCAGCTTCGTAATGGTTTAATGCTTCTTCACGTCGGTCGAGAAATTGCAGCACATCACCGATAGCTTCAACAGTATTTGCCTCTCCTTGCTTATCTCCAACAAAGCGAAAAATTTCTAAAGCTTGTTGAAAACAGTTATCAGCTTGTTTAACGTTGTCTTTTCGCTCGAAATATAAATTTCCTAATCTAAACAAACTCTCGGCTAAATCAGTCTTTAGATTTAATTTTTTCTCTAGAGAAATAGCCTTTTCATAAGCTTGTATTGCCATCTGACGGTTTTGATGACTGTTACCACGCTGCTGATAAGCATTTGCAAGACTATCGTAAAGTGTTGCTAGTAAGGGTGCTTCCTCACCTTGCGCTTCAATCTGCTCAATTAGCCGTAATATTTCTTCTAACGGCAAACTGCTAGTTTCTTTACTTGGATTCTTTATTGGATTATCTAATACATTGCTCGAACTAAATTCGTAATTATTCGTTGTTTGTGCTGTCGGTTCGCGCGTAAACCAAAATACTCCACCTCGCCAACTCCAAAAATCCGGCGCCCGTTGAGCTAAACTAACTAAAATAGGCTCTGAAACCCATAATACAATAGGGAAGGTAAATTCTCGAAGTGCTTCCCTAGTCCATTGCAAATAACCAAAAAATCTATCTTGCTCTGATTTTTGAGCATCTAATTTTGCTGATAACAGTCCATCGATTCCTAGTACTGTAATTACAGCAGGTTGTCTTTGCTGCAAAGGAGGTTCATTTTTCAATAACTGTGCTAAAGCATAGCGTAAGCTAGGGTCTTGCCAACGTACCTGTATTCGATAGCTTAAAAAGTTTTGCTGTTGAAGTTCTGTTTCGTATTGTCGAATTATAGTTTCGCGTAAATTCGAGTCGTCGCAAACCGCAATTAACAAGTTTAAAATGCCTTGGCTTGCTTCCAATGCTACTATTAACTTTAAGTAATTACGTTGATTTTCGGCTTTTACATCTTCTATTGGCATCATGTAATTAACTGCTTGCGCTTCAGCAGGTCTACTACGATTGGATGTACGTCATACCATAAATCATCATTTTCATATTCGAGTACGTATAGCCCGTGCAACAATGACAAAAACTCTGTACTTTTGGCATCAACAGGCGTAAAGTTTTGATAAGTCGTTACTAATATATTATACAAATTTTCGCCTAAAGGACGAGCAAATTCATGTCGTAAATCTCGAATGGCTAATTCAAGGATTTCTTCATTAATTTTGATATCCGCGCGGTCAGGTTCAGAGCGAACTAATAACAAACATTGTGAGCAGCATTCTCTTGCTATCCGCACCAGTTCCCGCACCACACCACCACTTTTTAAGACAATTTTTCTTGAGGTTTCCGGTTCGATTAATTCTAGTGGGATACGCTTTTTCAAAATTTCAATAAATAAATTTATTAGCTTTTCATTTGCCACTCCATCAGATTTGTGGCAGTCACTCTGCTTAAAAAACTTACAAACTGACATTAATTGGATACGCGAAACTACAGATTGTAAAGTAGGTAATAATTCACTGTTACGAATCGCTGATATAGGAATTGTATAAATAATTTTTATTTTAGGTAAAAATAGAGAATTAATGTTATCCCGATAAATATCTTCTACTAAACCCAAATCTAATTTGTCCAAATCATCAATTACAACCAAAACTTGTTTTCGAGTAGCAGCTTGAATTATACTAGCGATTTCATCGGTTTTCCGAGCAAGTTCAGAGACTTTGCGGGAATAAGTTTTTTTAATCTCTTCTCTAAAAGTGGCTTCATTTTTTAACTTAGCTGTGATGATTTTAAGAAAATCACCACCCACACCTATCTCAGATTTTAAATCTTTGGTAACTGTATCAGTTTGAGTTGAGGTAAACCATTCAAGTAATGATTTTCGAGTGTCGTCTGGTATATCTACTTCGTTTTGAGTTGCTTTATTTAGCAAAGATAAAGCAATTGAATATAAAATGTTAACGTGGTTCACATCCGACATTTCAATTAAATCAGATACTGAGAAAAAAGCCACAAAGTAGCCTTGCCGTTCCATTTTTTTAGAAAATTTTGCTAGCAGCGTGGACTTGCCGCAACCCCGATGCCCTGCAAAAATAACTTTACCAGCAGGTGGTGCATCTTCCACAGCTTGCTCTAAGCGTGCGATTGTATCGTTGGCTAAGTCAACTCGAAATGCTTCAATTTGCCTTGCTGTTACTAGGGGAAACAGTTCTAAGTCTTGATACGACTTGCGAAACTTAGAGAGCAAATTATCCATATTTATGCCTTCTACGATGCTTTGATTATGATACTCTCTAATTACTATAGTAGGTACATTTCAAAGGGACTAGACCTAATATGAATAATCTATTGTTGGGTTCCTTTAGCCTCCACCCAACCTACGAATTGTATTATCCTGGCAATTAATAAGCAATTAATAAGAAGCTGTTATGACTTTCCGTGATGAGTTTAAGCTACTGCTGCGCGCGCGTTACCCGTTAATTTATATACCGACGTATGAAGAGGAACGTGTGGAAGCGTCTATTCGAGACGAAGCTGCTAAATTGGGGAACCGTCCGATTTATACTTGGGATTTTGTGGATGGTATTCAGGGCAACCCTAATGATGCGGGTTTTGGGAAGCGTAACCCTCTACAAGCTTTGGAGTTTGTAGAAAAGTTACCTGCAACTTCTCCTGCTGTGTTTATATTGCGTGATTACCATCGGTTTTTGGAGGATGTGGCAATTGCTCGTAAACTCCGCAATTTAGCGCGCGTTTTGAAGTCACAGCCAAAAAATCTTGTTATTTTATCTCCGCGCGTTGCTATTCCCGATGATTTGACTGAAGTTCTAACTGTTGTGGAATTTCCGCTACCGAGTGGAGCAGAAATTAAAGCTGAAGTTGAACGATTGTTACAAGCTACGGGTAATGGATTACCTAACAAAATATTAGATGATTTGGTACGCTCGTGTCAGGGTTTATCGATGGAGCGGATTCGACGGGTTTTAGCTAAAGCTATTGCGACTCATGGTGAGCTACAACCTGAAGATGTTGATTTGATTTTGGAAGAAAAACGCCAAACTATTCGGCAAACCCAAATTCTAGATTTTATTCCTGCTACTGAGCAAATTTCTGATATTGGTGGGTTAGATTGCCTAAAGGATTGGTTAATTCGTCGTGGTGGTTCGTTTACCGAGCGCGCGCGTCAGTACGGTTTACCACACCCGCGCGGTTTGTTGTTGGTGGGTATTCAAGGAACTGGTAAGTCTTTGACGGCAAAAGCGATAGCTCACTACTGGCATTTGCCGTTATTGCGTTTGGATGTGGGACGCTTATTTGCTGGTTTGGTAGGTGAATCTGAGTCACGCACTCGACAAATGATACAAGTAGCAGAAGCGCTGGCGCCTTGTATATTATGGATAGATGAGATAGATAAGGCGTTTTCTGGGCTTGGCAGTAAGGGCGACGCGGGAACTACGAGTAGAGTTTTTGGTACATTTATTACTTGGCTTGCGGAGAAGTCTTCTCCTGTATTTGTTGTGGCGACTGCCAATGATATTAACTCGCTTCCACCAGAGATGTTACGCAAAGGGCGGTTTGATGAGATATTCTTTGTAGGGCTACCGAGTCAAGATGAACGTAAGGCAATTTTTGATGTGCATTTAACGCGCTTGCGTCCTCATAATCTTAAAAGTTATGATATCGAGCGGTTAGCTTACGAAACGCCAGATTTTTCCGGCGCCGAAATTGAGCAAACCTTGATCGAAGCGATGCATATTGGATTTAGCCAAAACCGGGATTTTACAACTGATGATATCCTGGAAGCTGCCAGTCAAATTATACCTCTCGCGCGTACTGCCCAAGAGCAAATCCAAAAACTGCAAGAATGGGCAGCTTCTGGACGTGCAAGACTAGCATCAAAGCAAAGTACACCCGTCGATGTCTGGCGCCAAGCAAATTAGTTATTATTGACTCTTGAGCATTAATAATTAACTATTAAGTATTAACGAATCAAAGTTAAAAATGGTTGCAAACTTATTTAAGTACCTTTTCGGATTCATCCTAGCGCTTGCAATTCTTGCTGGCAGTTCTGTTGCTGCTACATTGTATTTCATGAATCAATCCTCAAGGACTCCTCCGAAACCAATTTATGCAAATGATGAACCAGAGGTGCGCGCGAAAGCTGGTTTTGATGTGAATAAAACCCCATCTACTGGGGCGGCAACTCCATCACCAGCAAGAAATAATCAACAAGCTAGCAAACCTGTTGCCAAACCAACTCCCGAAGCTACTGAAAAAGCAACTACAGAAGCAAAACCTTTACCACCGGGAGCTTACAACGCGCGCGTTACTTGGCCACAAGGTTTGAGTTTACGCTCGGAACCAAGAACCGAAGCTGAACGTGTTGGTGGTGCTGGCTTTAAGCAAAAAGTCATCGTGATAGAAGAGAGTGATGATAAAGTTTGGCAAAAAGTTCGTTTGGAAGGTAGTAATGAAGAAGGTTGGGTGAAAGCAGGCAACACACAGAAAGATGACGGACAGGATAACCAGCAGAACAACCAAGACAATACAAACAACGATAACCAAAACCGATAATATCGTAAGAGCGGGTTAACGAAATATTCCACACCATTTTTAGGATATCTGTAAACCCGCCCTCACCTCAAAATCCTCTGATCAAATCAATTGGGTAATTGCTTCTTGAGTGCTTCTAAAGAAGCCCAACGCTTGTCCACGAGAGGGTTTTCAGAAATTACGCTTTTATTGGTGGAAATTCCAATACAACTTTCATCGCATAACTGTCGTAGTGGTATTTCCAAGCACATTTGTTCGTATAGCCATTCGCTTGGATAAAAATGTCCTTGCGGCAACAAGGACTCAACTAAATCTTCAACTGCGACTTCACGCTCTAAAGGTAAATCGTCAAAATGATTTGCTGCTTCATCTAACCAAATTATTTCGCTCGTATCGACTGTTAAACGGTGGTTATATTGTTTCAAACAGCGGCAACAGGTGCAAGTTATTATTGCCTCTGCTTTGCCTGCTACTTCCAAATAATTTCCACAGTGCCGAACGCGAATTATGCCACGCACGGGCGTGAGTGTATCTAAACCGGGCAGAAACTCTTGAACTTGAATTTCCTCTGTTCGCTCCGGCGCCTGAAGTAGCTGCGGAATAAAAATTGCGTCCATAGAATTTGTGAGACATCCTCACTCAAAAAATTCTTCTGTACTATCAATCAATGTTTGAGTGGATAATACATTCTTATTTTAACTTACACTCAGATTCCCGACTTCTTCAAGAAGTCGAGAATCTTTAGGGAAGCAAAGAAAAAAATTATTCCATTGCTGGACGCACAACAAGGTGACGATGAGGTTCTTTGCCTCGGCTGAATGTTTCCAAGTCGGCATAGTCCTTTAAAAAAGTGTGAACTTGACGACGTTCAGCAGAACTTAAAGACTTTATTTCAATTTCGGAGCCTGACGCGCGTGCAGCAGAAGCTGCGTTTTCTGCTAGCGTTCGTATTTCGGAAAAGCGTTTGACGCGATACCCATTTAACTCAATGGTATACGAAGCTTGTTGTTCGGGTGGTTGGTTGAGATTGAGAATTGAATTCGTCAAATACTGAATAGCATCGAGTACCGAACCGTTGCTGCCAATCAACGTGCCAATTTGCTCTGGTGATAAATTCGCTTCATCAATTGTCAACCAGTAGCTTGCACCCTCTTCGTTATCAAGGGGTACATCTTCCTCCGAACCAGAAACTGTTACAGAAAGTCCTGCTTTCTGTAACAGTTGTGTTAACCACTCTTGACCTCTTGCAATTGAACTATCGACCATTATGAATTTGTTGCTTTCTTCTTGGAACTTTTAGGCTCAAAAGGTATAGCTTTTGCTGTCTCTACCTGCTTTTCCTTTTCTTGAGACTCTACTATTTTTTGTAGTTCTTCAGGTAAAGGTTCGCGCGAGAGAATATACGTTTGTAAAGTTTGGAAAATGTTACCAATTACCATGTACATTAGTACCCCAGCTGGTAACGGGAAAAACAAAAACATACCCGAAAAAATAACGGGAGTGATTTTATTGACTGTATCTTGCTGTGGATTAGAATTCGTCGAGTTTTGACCAGATAGTATTTGACTGACGTATAAGCTAATACCAAAACCTACAATCATTGCTACTATATCCCAGTGGACTTTACCATCTGGGTCAATGGCGCCGACGCGACCTAAAGCATCAATAAATAAGAAACCTTTATTAGCGGCCAAGCCAGGAATGCTGCCTGTGAGGGTAACATCTCCAGTTTGTAAAGCTTCAATATTTCCTTGATTGTCAATTTTTACTCGGTCTTCGCCTTTAGTAATTTTCCATTCAGGAACTAGGTTGGTTTCGGGGTGTTCGGCTAAGAGTTGTTGGAATGATTTTCCATCAGGAGTTTGGTACTCGATCTTAGTTTTTTCCCCTACAGCCATTTTATTACCACCAGGAAGAATAGCTGTTACCTTGACATGTTCGCCATCGGAAACGTAGATATTTTGGGGTGGTGTCGCAAAAGCTTGTGGTTGAATGCGTTCAATTTGTTCCGCTGGAAAAACTTGCAAGTTGACAGTGTAAGTAGCAGAGGAAAATGGCGATCCCCGTAATGTTGCAAATAAAGCGAGCAATACAGGCATTTGCACCAAAAGAGGTAAACAGCCCGCTAACGGGTTGCCAAACTCCTGCTGCGTCTTCATCATTTCTTCTTGCTGCTTTTGCGGGTCATCTTTATACCGCTCTTTAACTTCCTGCATCCGCTTTTGCATCAGCGGTTGAACAATTCGCATTCGGCGCATATTGCGAATTGAGCCGGCACTAAGGGGGTAAAGCGCAAAGCGCACTACGAGTGTTAATGCCACAATTGCCAATCCATAGCTTGGTACAATGCTGTAGAACAAGTCTATGATTGGCAGCATCACGTTGTTCGAGAGGAACCCGATACCAAAATCCATTATTCTGAATTCAACCTGAGTTAGTGTTAATTATCTAAACCTAATTTATCGCTCAATATCATCCCCTAGGAACTACGGATAGCCGCACAATTCTTTAAGTGGAAAGTGCTGAGTGAGTCGTGCTGAGTAGGGTTAGGAGTTATGAGTTATGAGTTAGGAGTTGAGAGTTAGGAGTTAATACTCAGCACTCATAACTCAGCACTCTTTACTTCTCTACACCTACCATTCCAGGATTTTTAGCGGCGATGCGTTCGTAGATATAGTCGTAAACCTCTCGAAATCTGGGGATTGCTCGAAGTTCTAAACGAGAACCGTTTCTCATGGTTACTACCATGTCTCCCCACATACCTATTCCACGTGGAACTTTAACGACTTTGACTATTTCTGAGTAGATTATGTCAGTGCGCTCGCGTCCCATCCATCCACCTGTCACCGAGATGCGACGGTCGGTAATGCGAAATCGTAGCCACAATGCTCTGACTATTGCTCCAATTGTCAAAGGTAAACCTACGACGGTGAAACCTATGAGTATGTTTAATATTAAGTCCCCAATGTGAGGACCGCCTTCAAAATATACTTCTTCACGAATGCCCATTTAATACCTCGGCTTGTACCAACAACTGCTCTAATTCTTGCAGAAATTGTTGGGTTACGCATTCTTCTTGTATGCAATCTGGCTTGACAACTATTACCAACCGCCATCCTGGTGATAATTTTGGTAGCAATTGCTGTAAGGCTGCTGCGATTCGGCGTTTGATACGGTTACGAACTACTGCCCGTTTGCTGACCTTAGTGCTAACTGAAATACCAATTCGTGTTGGTAGCTTACAGTCTTTACTTAGATTTATGGACGAGGCACTAGTATTGCTCGGTAGGGCTGTTTCGTTTAAGCTTGTAGCCGATTCAGTTGTGGAAGGTGATGGTCGTAAGGCTCTTAATGTTAAGTAAGAACCATGCCGACGTATTCCTTCCCGAAAGACTGCCTGAAAATCTTGGCGGGATTTGAGACGATGCAATGACGGCAAAGCCACGACGTATTAGTACTAAAAAACTATACGCTTAAGCGATGGCGCCCTTTTCTGCGACGTGCGCGCAGCACGTTTCTGCCATCAGGAGTCCGCATCCGCGCGCGAAATCCAGATGTTCTTTTTCTTTTACGGTTAGTTCCTTCCAGGGTTCTTTTCATGTTTTTGTCCGAACGAGCAGTTCAATTTATAATGCTTTTTTTTGCAAAAAGTCACAACCCGTTATTTTATCACCCCGAAGCAAATTCGTAAATTAGGAAGAAGGGAGATAAGACTCTCCCACACTTCCATTTAGGTGCTAATGCTAACAATGTAAGTACCGATATAACGGGATAAAGGCACATCGCCAGGAGATTGAATCGCTAAGTTGAAATAATACATACCACCGTAAGGAGGGTTCTTGATATTTGAGAGAACAATCTCTACCCCAGTACCTGCGGGTATTGGTTCAGCCGGAAAAATTTCGATAACACGGTTGGCCTTATCCCATCTTGCTTCTTGTAAGGGTACACTCTTACCTCTAGCCCGAACTTCGATTTTCTTCGGGTCGAAACTACCTTTGTAATACTCAGGATAAGAAATTACAAATTGCGCGACAGCAGTTTTTAATCTTTTACCCTCAGCCCGCAAACGTAATCTGTCCCAGCCATCGGCTTGCCCACCAAAATCGAAACGGTGATTAAGTTGGTTTTCGCGTTTCACACCACTCCAAAGGTTGATCCCCGACTGCGCTATGCTAACACCCTGAAATCCAGTTAGTAAGCAGCTAGTCACGGCAACAGCAGAAAAAAATCCAAGTACACGTCGTCGCATAATTTAAACTCCTATGACATTCCCACAGTTTTACTGGGTAGATATAAACAGATATCGTAACTAAACTTTACTACTGACTTGCTATTATATCGACGTTATCCCGCTGCAAAAGTGCCTAAAAAGCTATGAGCAGTGCGGGAAAAGGTGTGTAAGGCAGGTGTTGACATACCCAACTTCTCTTTGTTTTTCACTTTTACTTTTTAATTCTTATTGTTTCCAAATATTGCTAAATGTATCAAAATTTTATTATTTCTTATGAAAATTAATTTAGAAAAGCGCGTCATAATGGCTTCAGTTCCGTTAAATTAATTAAAAAGAGATGTTAGTGATTTATTGTTAGCTGCCTTGCGCGTTAATTGTTGTTTGTCCAGCTAACCATTAATTACAACCCTTTAAGCTAATTTATTGGTCATTAATTAGGTATAAATCACTAGTAAGTGCGCTCCAATTAATTTGATGTTTTTTTAGCTAATTGATAGGAGTGTCGCAATTGGGGAATATCAAGACAAAAGACTAGTGAGTAACAAGCTGACAAAGTGACAAATGACCAGTGAATAGTGTCTCTTGGTAAATTTTAGAGGATTTAGGCAATATTACATGATATAGAAAAATAGTTAATAAATGTAAAAATCCCTAAAACAAATTAAAGAAAAAGGTGCCAAACATTGGGGATCGGATTAGGATGTGCAGTAAGCTATTTTTTAAAAGTTGATGATTGGCATGGTGCGTGCATTCGTGCGGAAAAGTGTTTATGCGGCTCTTAACAAGTCAGTCGCATAGTCATTAACCGTTAGAATTCAATCAATAAAATCAAGTCGAATAAAGCCTCGTATAGTTTTATAGCGCTGTTTACTAGTGGTATAAATTTCGACTTGAAAGCAAAATATAAAAGCAATTTGAGGCAAATCAGTAGTATTAGCTATTAGGAGATTTCATGAAGATTGCAGTCGCTAAAGAAATAGAGGTTTGTGAACGTCGTGTAGCATTAATTCCAGATACAGTTGCCCGACTGGTAAAACAGGGTTTAGAAGTACTAGTTGAGACTGGTGCAGGGGACAGAGCATTTTTTAGCGATGCAGCATATGAAGCTGCTGGTGCCACAATAATTGCGGATACAGCTAGAGTTTGGGGAGAAGCGGATGTTGTTCTTAAAGTAAGTCCTCCGCAAGAACGCTCGGACGGAAGTTCAGAAGTTGAACTGTTGCGTGAAGGTTCGGTACTTATAAGTTTCCTTAACCCATTAGGCAACCCAGCAATAGCACAAAAATTAGCAGAACGTAAAGTTAGCGCGCTATCGATGGAAATGATCCCACGTAGCACTCGTGCCCAAAGTATGGACGCGCTATCGTCGCAAGCTTCAATTGCTGGTTACAAAGCTGTACTAATTGGTGCTGCTGCTTTACCTAAATACTTCCCAATGTTAACGACTGCTGCAGGTACAATTGCCCCAGCAAAGGTATTTATTATGGGCGCCGGTGTAGCAGGGTTACAAGCAATAGCAACAGCACGACGTTTAGGCGCCATTGTGGAAGCATTTGATATTCGTCCTGCCGTAAAAGAAGAAGTCCAAAGCTTGGGCGCCAAATTTGTCGAAGTCAAACTCGACGAAGAAACAGCAACCGCAGGAGGATACGCGCGCGAAATTTCTGAAGAAAGTAGAAGACGCACTCAAGAACTTGTAGCTACCCATATTAAGAATGCCGACATAGTAATTACTACTGCTCAGGTACCAGGTAAAAAGGCGCCATTACTCGTTACAGAAGAAATGGTAATGGGAATGAAAACAGGTTCAGTGATAGTAGATATAGCTGCCGAACAAGGTGGAAACTGTGCTTGTACAGAACCAGGTAAAGATATCGTCAAACACGGCGTTACCATCATCGGGCCAATCAATTTACCTTCATCAGTACCAGTACACGCCAGCCAACTATACTCCAAAAACCTGACATCATTACTGCAATTAATCATCAAAAATAACGCCATACAAATCGACTTTGGCGACGACATCATCAACGAAGCTTGCGTTACCCATGCTGGAGAAATTCGCAATTCACGGGTAAAAGAAGCATTGCAAACAGCCGTAGGGGCGGGTTAACAAACATCCCAAAACAACCGTAGGGGCGGGTTAACAAACATCCCAAAACAACCGTAGGGGCGGGTTAACAAACATCCCAAAACAACCGTAGGGGCGGGTTAACAAACATCCCAAAACGGAGCGCACATCTCAAAAACCCGCCCCCAACCCCCAAAAATTTAAATTAGTAACAAAAGCAAAAATAATGAACGAAGCATTAATAGCCGCATTGTTTGTATTCGTCCTAGCCTCATTTATAGGGTTTGAGGTCATCAACAAAATACCGCCGACACTTCACACACCTTTAATGTCAGGTTCCAACGCAATTTCAGGTATCGCAGTACTAGGCGCCATCGTTGCTTCTGGCGCCAGAGAAACAAACTTATCAGTAATCCTTGGTTTAATAGCCGTAATTTTGGCAATGGTTAACGTAGTAGGCGGTTTTCTAGTAACAGATAGAATGCTGCAAATGTTCAAGAAAAAAGCCAGCTAATAGTTTTGAGTGCTGAGTGCTGAGTGCTGAGTAAAGAAAAATAACAACTACCAACAAACCAAAATATGACAGATTTTTTGCCAACAGGAATCCAGCTTACATATCTCATTGCCGCATCATTATTTATTCTGGGTTTAAAAAAATTAGGTTCACCAGCGACCGCGCGGCAAGGCAACTTTGTCGCAGCAGTCGGGATGTTATTGGCTATTGTGGCTACTATGCTTGATAGCCATGTGCTGAACTACGAAATGATTTTAATCGGTTTAGCTATTGGCTCAGTAATTGGAGTAATAGGCGCCTACAAAGTGCAAATGACCGAAATGCCTCAAATGGTCGGTTTGCTCAACGGTTTAGGTGGTGCAGCATCTGGTCTTGTTGCCATTGCTGAGTTTTGGCGGTTAAGACAACATCACGAATTTGTGTCTGTTGACGCGAATATTTCAATGCTGCTTGATGTATTAATTGGTGGTGTTACCTTTACAGGCAGTACGCTGGCTTTTGCCAAACTCCAAGGGCTTGTAACTGGCAAACCAATTAAATTTCCCTTCCAGAAAGCATTTAACGCTTTGCTTTTAATAACATTTATTGCGGGTGGCGCCTATCTCCTGATAGCACCTTATAATCTCCCCGTATTTGCAGCAGTAACAGTTGTATCTTTAATTCTCGGTGTTATGTTCGTCATTCCCATTGGTGGTGGTGACATGCCCGTAGTAATTTCGCTATTGAACTCGTTTTCGGGTTTAGCAGCAGCAGCAGCTGGTTTCGTGGTGATGAACAATATGCTGATCATCGCAGGCGCCTTGGTTGGTGCGTCAGGTATTATCCTTACCGAAATTATGTGTAAAGCTATGAACCGTTCGCTTATCAGCGTTCTGTTTGATGCTTTTGGTTCCGAAGCTGGCGCCGTAGCTAGTGCTGGTAGTGGAGATGCTACTGACAAATCAGTTCGTAGCATTGACCCAGAAGAAGGTGCGATGATGTTAGGATACGCGCGCTCCGTTGTAATTGTCCCAGGTTACGGGATGGCAGTAGCACAAGCACAGCACGGTGTTCGCGAACTCGCAGACCAACTTGAGCGGATGGGTGTAGATGTTAAATATGCCATTCACCCAGTAGCAGGTAGAATGCCTGGACACATGAACGTGTTACTAGCTGAAGCAAACGTACCATACGAACAGCTACACGACATGGAAGATATTAACCCACAGTTCGACCAAACAGATGTAGCGTTAATTATTGGCGCCAATGATGTAGTTAACCCTGCCGCGCGTACCGATGAGTCAAGTCCTATTTATGGAATGCCTATTTTAGAAGTAGATAGAGCAAAGCATACTATTGTAATTAAACGCGGTATGAGTGCAGGTTTTGCTGGCGTAGAGAACGAGTTATTCTACAAAGATAAAACCACAATGCTCTTTGGTAGTGCCAAAGACATGGTAGGCAAATTAGTTTCTGAAGTCAAACAACTTTAACTTACATATCCAAAAATCATACAACTCTTGTGGAACAGGCATCCTGCCTGTTCCTTTTTGCCTTGTAGTTTGGGTGGAGGAACGGAACCCAACGTATATTGGTTAATTTGACAATTTTTACAAGTATTTTTTTACCACAGAGACACAGAGACACAGAGGGAATAAATAAGAGGAATGAACCACAAAGACACAAAGAACACAAAGGAAGAACCAAGAAGAAAGATAAGTATCAAAGATGAAACTATATCAAGAGCAAATTGAAAACTTAAGCAACTCAGAATTATCCGCATACAGTTTTTCTATAGGTTCTGTCCAACTTGAAATGGCGGATGCTTTGAGTAAATACCCTTATTGGCAGGCGCCTACTGCTATTATTTCTGATGGCGCCTATGGTTTGGGGCTTTTTCCTGGCGACCCACCAACTCATGAAAAACTTGCAGAATGGTACGAACCTCATATTGCTGCCTGGACTAAATATTCTTTACCTGAAACAACTGTGTGGTTTTGGTGTAATGAAATAGGTTGGGCAACGGTTCATCCTGTGCTGGAAAAATACGGATGGAAGTATCGTGCGTTTCATGTTTGGGATAAGGGTATAGGGCAAATAGCCGGAAATGTTAATAGTAAAACTATCAGGCGTTTTCCTGTTGTAACTGAAGTATGTGTTCAGTATGAGCTAAATGTAATCCTTAATACAGGTGATGGGTTGAAACTTCCTATTCAGTCTTGGTTGAGGCATGAATGGTTAAGAAGCGGTCTTCCTTTAAGTAAAGCAAATGAGGCTAGTGGTGTAAGGAACGCTGCTACACGAAAATACTTAACTCAGTGCCATCTTTGGTATTTTCCACCACCAGAAATGATGGAGCGATTATTAAATTATGCAATGTTGTACGGAAAACCTACAGAATACCCTTATTTTTCTTTAGATGGTATAACTCCTTTAAATGCGGAACAATGGGCACGTATGCGACCAAAATGGAATCATATTCATGGTGTTACAAATGTATGGCAAGAACCTTCTAACAGAGGCAAAGAGCGTATTAAAAGTGAAGTTTTAAAATGTGTACACTCGAATCAAAAACCTTTGAAGTTACTTGAGTATTTAATATTGAGTTCTACAGATGTAAATGAATGATGTGGTTTGGGAACCGTTTGGTGGGCTTTGCTCTGTATCAATAGCTGCTCTGAGAGCAAATCGTCGCTGTTATAGCGCTGAAATAAATCCTAACTACTATAAGATTGCTAAGAAGCGACTTGAGCAAGAGAAAATTATGGAGTTAAGTTTGTTTTCTGATTTTAAATAACTAATATTGATAGGGTAATTGAAGATTGTTGGTGGTGCGTTACGGCACGAAAATCTTCGTATCATTTTTGTTTGTTCATGCCGTAACGCACCCTACAGTAGAATGTTGCTTACTTAAGCATTTGGAGGCACCAACAAAAAATTGGGTAGGGTGCGATCTGCGCTATTACAGTCAAGCAGTGTAACGAACAATTAAAGTGCGCGGACCGCACCATCGACTGCTTAAGTAAGTGCCATTCCACCCTACAGTATGTTTTTTAAGCCTGTTACTAAGCGCTCTATTCCAGCTTTGGCTGTTTCTTGTTGTAAGGCGCCGTAAGCTACACGTAAGTAACATCCTTGGTTCATGCCGAATGTGGTACCGGGAAGTGCGGCTACTTGGTACTCTTTGATTAGTCGTTCTACTAGTGTGAATGTGTCTATTGAGGTATGGACTTTTAGGAAGAAGTAAAAGGCGCCATCTGCGGGAGCTATTGTACATATTCCTTCGAGTTTTTGCAGTGAGTCAAGAACTCCTAAGCGTACTTTGGCTAGTTTGCTTATATTTTCCTGAATATATTTGGGTGAAGATTGTAAGGCACCTAATGCTGCATACTGTGAAACTACTGGTGGGCAAATTAAGATGGTGTCTTGTACTTTCTGAATTGATACTAGTAAATCTGAGGGAATTACCATATACCCTATGCGCCAGCTAGCGAAACCGTAAGCTTTTGAAAGGCTAAATAGAGAAATTGTGTGTTTGCTGCTATCAGGGAATGAGGCAGGTGATACGTGCTTTACGCCGTTGTAAGTAAAGTAGTCGTATGCTTCATCACTAATATGATAAATACCATGTTCGCGACAAAGTTCATTAACCGCGCGCAGTGAAGCTTCTGGATATACTACACCTGTGGGGTTATTGGGTGATATTGTTACAACCGCGCGGGTTTTTGGTGTAATTGATGAAGCGATAGCATCTATACGTAATTGATAGTTTTCATCGGTTTCAACTATGACTGGATGGCAACCTGCCATTATTGTTGCCATTTCATGGTTAAAGTAATATGGCGCATTTAATATTATTTCATCACCTGGGGAAGTAATTGTTAATACAGCATTCACAAAACCCATATTGCTGCCAGCTGTGACGACAATACAGTTATCTTCGTTTATTTCAATGCCGTTAAAGCTGTGTAATTTAGCTTCAATTGCTGCTATTAATGGGGGAATTCCAATAACCTGTTTGTATAAATTATTTGATTCTTCCGAGAGGAATTTAGGTAACAACTCGATAGCTTCTGGTGGTGGAGGGTATGAAACTACTCCTTGTCCTAAAGAAATTGTTCCGGGTGTGTTGCGGATTAATTCTCCAACGATGGGAATAATTGGAGACTGTACAGTCTCCATACGTGAAAGTATATTAGTCATTTGGTAATCGTAACAAGGTAGGCGCCTATCTTATTTTGAATGAGAAATCAAGTTTTAAGCTGACATTTATTTGTTTTTACCACAGAGACGCAGAGTACGCAGAGGAAATAGAGCAACTCTCTGTGTCAATGTCTCTGTGGTAATAATCTAACAAACTGGTTTTATGCTGATAAAGGTGGGGGAAAGCGAATATCGGCGCCGAAGTTTTCTACTGCCGCGCTGTTATGTATAGGTAAAGCATATTCTAAGTTTTCATGGGGACGAGGAATAATGTGATGCGATAGCAACTCACCACCGTTAACTCTGTTTATTGACTCTAACCCAGCTTTAACAGCAACATTTACCTCACCTACGTCACCGCGAATTAAAACGGTAATCCTTCCCAAATCAGTATTTTCGTATCCAACAAAAGTGATGCGCGCGGCTTTGCACATCGCGTCTGCTACTTCTACTGCTGTAGGAACGCCATAAACTTCAATCATGCCAAGAGCAAATGTCATCTGTATTTAAGCTTTTGATTAGCGCTTCAGTGCTTATATTAAATCACTGAAGTGCTTACTGGGAGCGCTTTTTCAAAAAATTCTAAAATTGATGCTGGTTGATGTGCATAAACTATACAACCCTTACATAGAAGTGAGTGAAGGGAACAAAACCCACGGTAAAGAAACTCACTTATAAATTAGGTAAATACAATGAAATAACGTCAACTCACTGGTTCTTTAATTGCTGCTGCTACTCTCTTCGCTTCCGCTGTACCAGAAGAGCGCTAATCCTTTTGGAAATGCAAATGGTGGTGTATTCAAACCTATCCCTGTAGGTAATGCAGCAGGAAATGCTACCAAAACACCCGCAACCACACCCAACGGTAACAGTGAAGTTCAAGGTTTAGGGGATCATCAATCTTGGGTTGACCAAAGAACATTAGCTAAAGACCCGCGCGCTTTATGTAGTGATGTTAGCTTGGGCAATAATACTCGTACAAGCGCTGGTGAACTAGCATTGGCAAGTTCTACAAGCACTCGCTCAAGTTCTTCAAAAAGCCACAACGATGGTGGTGGAGGTGGTTTCAGCTTCTTAGGAATTGGCGCCAATGGTAGTGGTAGTAGTCAAGGTAGCCAAAATAACAGTGATTCTAAAGATACCCGCAACAACCGTAATGAGAAAAATAGCAGCAGTTCTTCTAATGTAGTTCAAGGTAAAAACTGTGATGCGTTCGTAAATTCTGCTGCAGCAAGAGATATGAACTTCCAAGATAACCTAACTCGTCGCTATGAAATTAAGACTGGGCGCCGAGGTCAACAGGTAAATCAATTATTAGAAAATAAATAATTCATAAATGTGTAGAGACGTTACATGTAACGTCTCTACGATAAAACCATGAAAATTCAACCAAAATTTGCATTTGTTGCCTGTTTAGTTTTATGGGCGCCTCACCTACCAGCAAATGCACAAAAACCAAACTCCAAGCATCATATTTCTGATTCTCAAATTCTTCCCTACATAATAGATAATTCAAATAGTAGTAATTCAGTAATTCGTGTACGTTGCTTCACTAATGGTAGAGAAAGACGAAGTTTTATTCGAGACAGGTTACTGCAAACACCCGATCAGGAAAATTATATAACTATTGAAGTTGAAGGCAGTTGTAGTAATGTCAAAATCAGATTGCCAAATAATTCCTACACTGAATATGAGCCGTTACATGGAGACTATTGGCTTTATCGTGAAGGTTCTGGATGGAATTGGTTAAAAAGTCGTTAAACGATATAACTGCATAAACAGATGGCGCCAAACATATAAATGAATGAAGCGACACACACCTTATAAAACATTACTTACGTATAAAGGATTAAAAACTATGAAAAAGCACATGTTGTTAAGCCTTGCTTGCTCTATTGCTCTACTAACTTATATATTACCTGCGAATGCTCAAGTTAAAAATACAGCTACTAATACTCCTGTAAAAGCACAACCTCAAACCGTTGTTAGTCCAAGTCAAGAAATTTCAATTCCTCAAGATACTGCAATTATTGTTTCGTTCCCGGCACCCATTACTATAGATGTAGGACAAAAACAAGAGTTCCCTTTAACTGTTCCTTTGGCACAAGCAATTCAAGATAGTCAAGGTAATGTATTAGTACCAGAAAATACTCCCGTGACTATTGTGCTTAAACCTGCTAACAAAGGCGCCAAAATTATTGCTCAATCTTTAGTAATTAGAGGCAGAATAGTTAAAATTACTGCCGAGAGCCAAGTAATTCCCGGTACTACTATTACTCACAAACGCGCGAATGATAAAGCTGTAGAAACTGGTTCAGTTTTTGGTAGACTTGGCGGTAGTGTTATGGGCTTTATGGGACAAGGCGACCCCGAACAGTTTGATAGAGGTGCCATGCTAGGTAGTGCAGTCGGTATTGTTTCAGGTTTACGTACAGAAGAAAATACTCGTATCGTCCAAATTCCTCAAAGCAGTGTTTATGTATTATCTCTTGAGGCGCCTGTCACTTTATCTACAAGGTAGTTTATTTCTTCAACCTTCGTACTTCTCCCACTGTTAAACCTGTTTTTTGGGCAATTGTTTCTTCGTCTAATACATCCAACAGCGAACGCGCGATCTCTAAGCGTTCTTCTTGGCGCCCTTTTTGTTCACCCTCTTGTTTTGCTTTCAAAATAGCATTGCGGTTATCATGTAAAAACATCTCGCGCTTTTCCAAAGCATCCAATTCTTTTTTGGTCAACTTACTTTGCTCTGCCACTGTAAACGCATGGTTTATTGCAGGGACTTCACCCATTTTGGGTGGCACTGTTTCAAGTTCATTCGCTGATTTTAGGAAGTACAGCCACTTATCAACAGATGTTTCTAAGTCATCAAGTTCTTTTGTAAACTTAGGCAACTCTACAAACACTAACTCTATATCATCGCTATAGTCGGTTAAGTCATCTTTTTCTTTAAGACGATAGCGCGAAATAATTCGGTCATTGCCTGGAAACATTTCAAAATCGGTGATTGTTAGCGCAATTACTGGGTTCAATAAAGTATAGTCCTCTCCAATTCCTAATTGAATCGAGAATGCTTTTGCTGCATTATATAAAACTCGTTTCTCAAACCCCAAAACGTTTAGCACCTGCATTTCTATAATTACGGTTGTGCCATCTGCTAGTGTTGCTTTTACATCTAAATAAGTATCTTTAATGCCTTTGATTCGAGGCGCCTGATAAGGGTCGAGAATTACCAAATCTTGAATTTCATCTTGCTCATTATAAAGAATTGCATTCAAAAAACTAATCAAAATATCTTTGCTCTGCTTGGAGCCAAAGATTTTTTTGAATGCAAAATCTGTTTTGGGATTAATGAAAACGCGCGCCATTATAATATTGGGGTTATTTATCTAGTTTTTCATCGACTTCATCCATTACCGCAGTGGCTTTATCGGCTAATGGTTTTACTACTTTGGCTATTGCTTCTTGAATAAATGCTCTGACGAACTCGTCGCGACGGTTAAGTTGAAACTGACGCTGTACTACTTCGGTCATCCCACCGTCACCCCAGTCTTGGTCATTGCGAAAATACTCAATAAAGCTTTTACCTGCAATTCTGGTTAAATAGGCAGCTGTTACACCTTGAATTGCTCTACCTATAACAAATGTACCAACGTTGAGTTGTAGTGCTGTTGATAGTAATTCTAAGGCGCCTTTTACAATTCCCAGACCCGCGATAGTTTTGGCTAGCGATAGTGCTAGTTCGCGTCCACGTTCGGTGTTTAACTCACAACCATATACTCGCCCAATTTCTACTACCATTTGAGCGTTTACTGCTGCTGTTGCTAGTAAGTCTACTACTGGTAATGGTGTAACTGATACTACACCTGCTCCTATCCATTGAAATCGCTCGACTATTTTATCGGCAGTACGGCGCCGTTGTGTGTCGATGAGTTTACGAGCTTCTTCTCCTAAGCGTAGTGATTGTAAGAGAATATTATCGGCAACTAAATCTTCTCCTTCAGCACGTAATATTGCTGCCATTCTTCGTAACAACGGCAACACTTCTGGCTCTGGTTTGATTAGCTCTCCATTTTCTAGTTCAACAGATTGAGGGTTGGCGGAAATTGTGACTACATCGTTTGTTGAGATAAATCCACGCACACGCTCGCGTAATCTTGCGACAATTGCTTCTTTGTCTTCATCTGTGTATAAATCAGTTTTGTTGAGAACGAGAATCGAGCGTTTACCAATTTCTGCTAAAGCTTTTAAAGGTTGATATTCTGAACGTCGTAAATCGTTATCAACTACAAATAATAATAAATCAGCTTCGGTAGCTAGCTCGCGCGCGAGTTGTTCTCTTTCGGTTCCGGCAACTCCTGCTTCTAAAATACCAGGTGTATCGGTTATTAAAATCTTACGTTCTAACCCCTTCAACCGCAAACAGTAAGTTTCACCTACGGTAGTTGTACCCATTGGTGCATCGACTCTGCCAACCATTCGCCCCATTATGGCATTCACCAATGATGTTTTACCTGCGCTTCCTGTACCGAACACCACAACTTGAATTTCACCGCGCGCTAAGTTTGCTTCAATTTCTTTAGATTTACTTAATAATGCTTGACGTGTTACTTCGTCTTGTATTTGGGAAACTTGCTGACGCACTGCTTGCAGTGTTGAAGATGCAGCTTCAGACTTTGCAGCAGGAATTTCGGCAGGTGTAACACGGCGCCGCTCTTTGGTACGGCGTTTTTGATCACCGTTTTTAATTACGATGACATAGTAAACAAATGCTGCGATTAGTGCCCCAACTAAGAGAACAAGCAGTAATAATAGTAAGTTGCCCAGCAAAGGAGAAGAGTAGGACAACTGCCAGTAAAGTCGGGAAAGCGAGTCAATCAGCCATAGGCTCATTGCCAAAATGACGATTAAACCTACAATTAAGGTAACTAAACGCGACAGGGGCATGGATAATTAAGACTTGGGGGGTGTTATGAAGGTTGATGCTTTAATCTTAGTTGCTTCTAGCAGTATTCGTGGCAACAAACCCTCTTTCTTTCTAAACAATAATTATTGATTGTGGTTAAGTATGACAACTTCTATTTTTTTAGCTGGTGCAAGTCGTGGTGTTGGTAGAGAAATTGCTCTTAGTCTTACCAAACAGGGTCATCATGTTATTGCACTGCTGCGAAGTGAAGCATCCCGTGCGGAACTTGAGGCAATAGGAGCTTCTGTTGTTATTGGGGATGCGATGGTACCAGATGACCTGAAGCGTGGGCTGGGGCAGTCAGAAAAACCAATTGATGTTGTGATAAGTACAATTGGTGGTTTACCTCAAGATGGCATCAAACCTGACTACCCAGGTAACAAAAATTTAATTGATGCTGCGGTTGCTAAGGATGTGAAAAAATTTATACTAGTAACGTCGATTGGGACTGGAAATAGCGTATCAGCACTTTCTCCTCAAACTTTGGCGGTACTACAACCCGTATTAATTGAAAAAGATAAAGCTGAACAACACTTAATTAATAGTGGTTTGACGTATACTATAGTTCGTCCGGGCGGTTTAAAATCAGAACCAGCTACAGGAAACGGTGTATTAACTGAGGATATCCGCATTATTGGAACTATCCATCGTGCTGATGTTGCCGATTTGGTTTGCCGAACTCTAGATACGCGCGCAGACAATAAAATCTTATCGGCAGTAGACAAAAATATGTTATTCGGGCAGTTTGAATTCGGGATATTCGATTTAAGCTAGTATATTTATTTTCTAATCTCAAAAAGCCTATGACTGTTCGTGCATACTTTGAAGTTACAAAAATTCCTAACTTTCAACCCCCCTTTGATACAATTTTCCTAAAAGTTTTTTATCCAGCAGTATCCGTAAGCACCGAAGAGGCAAAAAGATCTTTAAGTGTACCAGCAGATGCAGCAAAGGCGCCTTTTCCGGTTGTAATTCTATTCAACGGATATAACTGTGAAGCTTTTGTATATCAGTGGTTGGCAGAAAATCTTGCTCAACGTGGGTTGGTAGTAGTGACATTTAATTTTGTTGCAGAAGAGTTTGCAGGAAGCGTAAATTTATCACCAGGTGGAGACTTTGCTGCATCAAAACCGGATATTTACGGTACTAAACCTACAAGTGTAACGTTATCAACGCTGCTTTTTAAACTCGAACAGTTACAAGCGCAAGGAGTTCTAGCAGGATTATTAGACTTACAGAGTATTGTTTTAGGTGGACATTCTGCTGGTGGTAGGATTGCAATTGAGAATGCTAATCCTGAATTATTTAGTCAAGTCGTTGCAAGCTTTGGATATGGTGTCCATAGCATGGGGTATATTATGCAAGGTTATCCACCTGGCACAGTTTTACCATTACCCGATAAATTGCCCATGTTGCTTTTAGCTGGTACGAATGATGGTGTTATTGCCAATAACAGTGAAATGTACGGTATTGAATCTGGGGATGCAACCACACCTGTAATGCGTACTTGGAACGAAGCTATTACTGGTGGTAGAAATGACAATTATGTTGTTCTATTAGAAGGCGCAAATCATTTTACCATCGCTCATCCGCTCGACTCTACTACCGCTAGAAACTCTGTTGATTTTCCTGCAACCCAACCAGTAGACTCAATTCGTTGGTTAATAGCTGAAACTATTGGTTCATTTATCGGCGCCTATGTTCAAAAGCAAGATGGTGCATTTGAATCATTGCAACAACATTTACATGATAATTCCTTGGTTAACTCTTGGCATTGTAAATAAAATGCATTAATTATTCTCCGGAAACTTGACATAATATACTACGCTTACGCGCGCCGTCTAATTCAAAAAATAAAATAGATTGATAAGTTCCCAACCCTAACTTACCATCAACAATTGGAATAATTTCAGTATTATTGAGCATCATCGCCATTAAATGCGAATGAGCATTTTTTGGCTCATCTGGTGGAATATTTGGTCTTAAATGTAAATCATTGTGTAAATAGCGGTCATTTAATGGCGCCAGCTTTTCTAAAAACACTTTAATATCTTCAAGTAATCTTTCTTCATTCTCGTTAACAGCTAACGCAGTAGTTGTATGGCGAGAAAATACTAACACATAACCGTTTTGTATAGAAGTCGATGCCACAATTAATTCAATTTGTGGAGTAATGTTGTGAATATTAATACCTTGATGTGTTTGGATATCAATTATTTTGTTAATTACAGCCATATTAATTCGATGTAAATAAGTTTAATTTATCATTAATATAAGTAAAAATCTAATTTTAATTTTATTTAAACCTTAATTAATATTTTTACCTCTGCCTAAAGATGGAACGCATGGTTAAATTTTAATTAAAGTTTTTTTATCACATGAATTTTAGTGATTTAACCTATCTAAAGATAGATATTCAGAATACTAAAGACAATGTTAAGTTAGTAACGAAATATACAATCACTCACAAAACACATGGCTGACATCGTTGATACCGCCGTTAATGCAGGTTCATTTAATACCTTAGTTGCAGCAGTCAAAGCTGCTGGTTTAGTAGACACCCTCAAAGGCGCCGGCCCATTCACAGTGTTTGCACCTACTGATGATGCGTTCGCTAAATTACCAGAAGGAACCGTAGATTCATTGCTTCAGGATATTCCGCAACTTAAGAAAATTTTGACTTACCATGTTGTTTCAGGTAAAGTGCTTTCAACAGATGTAGTGAAGCTTGACTCGGCTACTACTGTTGAAGGAAGCGACGTAAAAGTTGATGCATCTAATGGTGTGAAAATAAACGATGCGACTGTTGTTACACCAGATGTTGAAACAGACAACGGTGTCATTCATATTATTGATACAGTTTTAATTCCTGCTTAATTTAACCGCGCGGGATAATTAGTTTATTTTAGGGCAGTGATTATTTATAATCGCTGCCCTTATTTTGATCTGACCGAATGAAAACCTCTCCCCCAACCCCTCTCCTACGAGGAGAGGGGAGCAACGTGCTGTTGAAACTTTTGCATTTAAATAGGGAAAGATAAGGGTAAAGCTATTTAAATAAAGATATGCAACTCAGACCCTTAGAAGAAGTTCTTGATAGTAGTACACCTGTAGAGCGTCTGCAGGAACTGGCTTCATACGATAATACACCAGCAGAATGTTTATGCTTATTAGTAAAAAGCTGTTATAAGGGAGTTGTAGAAGCTGTCGCTCAAAATCCTAACACACCACCGCGCATACTAGAAGAATTATTTTGTCAATATCCGGTCGAAGTATTAAATAATTCGGCTCTTCAATTGCTCATATTAGAAACACCAAATCTTTTAGATAAATTTGTTCCAGTTGACCATCCTAATTGTGATTTAATCTTTGAATTCGATAATTTACCAGACTTATTCATTAATTGGGCGATAAGTCATCAAAATAAGCAAATTCGCTTTTATGTAGCAAAAAGCTCTAAAACAGAACTAAAATATTTAGGGTTATTAGCACGTGATCAAGACGAAAGTGTGCGCCTAACAGTTGCATTAAATCCAACAACACCTTCTAGACTAAGTAATATTATTTTAGAACAGTTAGCCTTTTCTAGCGATTTTGCTATTCGCTGCTGTGTTGCAAGAGAAACAAAAAACTTACGCATACTAAATAAACTGGCTCTAGACAAACATATACATGTTCGTTGCGAGGTAGCAGAAAACAAGTTTGCACCACCTAATGCTTTAAAATTGTTATCAATAGATACAAATAAGAATGTGCTACGTTTGGTAGCAGAAAATCACAATACGCCTGATTACGTTTTAGAAATTTTAGCACAAGACAAATACGAAATTATTCTTCTTGCGGTTGCAAAGAATCCAAATACGCCTAGTCATGTTTTACAGCAATTAGCACAACATTCATGGTTTGATATTCGTCAATCGGTAGCAGCACACAAGAATGTAGATGGAAGTATTTTAAAAAAGTTAAGTCAAGATGAAAGCAAAAACGTCCGCTTGGCTGCCGTTGAAAATCTTAAACGGAAGCGGGCTTAGAATGATAATATCTTAATATCATATTAGAACATGCATTAGAATCAAGACTACTTATAAAAATTAAATTAATAATAACACCTGTTCTGAATATTAATACAAATTTTAGAAATTAAAATTAGTTATAAAAATTAAATTAAAAAGAACGTATGTTCTTTATACTTATGTTAATCTACAAGTAATGAACCTCAGAAGAGCGGGACTTGACTATGTATATCCCACAGCCACCTTTCTACGAAAAATATGACCTCTTAGTTCAACGCCCAACTGGTGAAATAGTCATGATTGTAGACTTCCGGTTAAGCGACTGGATTAAATACACCGATAGCCTTGAAAAACTAGCCCCTATTCAAGCTAAACAAGTAGTTCCTTACGCAATGTTAGTGGACTTTGAACATATTTTTGTGTTTGATTTGAGACAATCAAATTGGCAAAAACCGATATTAAAGCTTTCTACGCTTGAAATGCTACCAGAGTCAGCAACACTAATCAAAGAGAAAAAAATTTTTGGTTTATCACTTATAAGATACATTAGATTTTGGTTAGATTATTTGGCTCATCCACACTACGGAAAAGCAGTTCCAGGAGTACAAGAATTAGAATCAGTAGGCTTAATGGTGCATATTTTAGACGCGAGAATTAGTGAGTTAGATTCAGAGGATAGTTCTCGCCCGTGCGAACTAAAACTAAACATGGAATTAAATATGTATATTCCACAGGCGCCTTTCTACAAACAATTTGCACTTATGGTTCAACGCCCAACTGGCGAAATCGTTATGGTTGTAGACTTTCGGTTAAGCGACTGGCTTAATTTTAACGATATGCTTGAAAAACTAGCTCCTATTCAAGCTAAACAACTTGTACCTTATACGATGTTGGTAGACTATGAAAATATTTTTATATTTGATTTTAGACTTTCAAATTGGCAAGAACCAATTTTAAAGCTTTCAACGCTTGAAATGCTACCGGAAGAAGCAACACTAATTAGAGAAGGAAATGTTTTTGCTTGGTCATTTGTAAAGTTCATTAGATTTTGGCTAGACTATTTAGCTCATCCAAATTACGGGAAAACTGTTCCGGGAGTACAAGAACTAGAATCAGTAGGATTAATGACACAAATTTTGGGTGCAACAATTCGTGACCTAGTTCAGGAGAATTAATTTTTGCTCGTTTACATCGAAACTAATTTTATTCTTGGCATTTCGACAGGACGAGAAGTAAATGCCAACCAGCTTTTGTCACGAATTAATGCAGAGCGTAGGCTTATTATTCCTTCCATCTGCTCTCTAGAAGCCTTGATTGCTCTTGAAGGACAGCAAAAGCAATTAAGTAATTTAATAGAATCTTTGGATATGGTTATAAGTCAACTTGAGCGCAATCCTCAGCAGAACACTTCCAACGAAATTACAGCTTTGATAGCATCTAGAAATGCAGCTAACAACTTGTCCAATCAACTCAAACCAAACCTCAGCAGTGCGATAGGAAATGTTTTTCGCGTTGCAGAAGTTATAACACCTTCTACGAATAGCATACAAAAGACTCTTAATAATCCTATTTTAATACGCGACAAAGCTATGCGGGATAGCTT
Organism: Calothrix sp. NIES-4105; assembly: GCF_002368415.1. Classification (GTDB taxonomy): domain Bacteria; phylum Cyanobacteriota; class Cyanobacteriia; order Cyanobacteriales; family Nostocaceae; genus Dulcicalothrix. Next base: position 10,176,293 of record NZ_AP018290.1, on the reverse strand, counting down.
GATCTTGGAATGCATTTTGGAACATGCTAATACGCAGTTAGATACTCAAAAAGCTTTTCTCAGTAGCAATATAAAAGAATTTGGTAGTCAAGAAGCACGGTTTGCTTTAAGAACATATGGTATTATTTATTTTTCGGATACAACTAAATTAATTAACTGGATTGATTCACAATCTTAAATGAAATTAACTTGCTATTGTGGGGTGGGTATCCTTGCCCGCCTCTTAATTTGTGGCAGCTTATTTACATAGCACGGGCACTCTCTGCCCGTTCCACAAGAAATACTCAGTTCCACAAGTGGGTTTTGGATATTTTTTATTTAAAAGTTTTTAATACAGGCGCCCTTTGTAGCATACATGGCTAGTAATATCATCTTTAATTAATGTAAAATAATACACTAATAGTGCATACGTGTCTGGATGACGTTGCCAAAAATTCAAGCACTCCTTTGGCAATAATCAAAAGTTTACTTAAACAAGGTGATAAGAAAGTCAAACAAGCAATTGCTGCGCGCGCTGATTTACCTATAGATATGATTATTGAGTTGGCGCTGGACTTTAAGTTACATATGATGAACGCGCTGGGACAAAATACCTATGTAGGTGCTAATGTACTGCATATATTAGCAAATCATGGTACACTACGAGTTCGACAAATGGTAGCAAGGCACCCAAATACGCCGCAAGCTTTATTAGTTGATGCAGTTTCTGAGCCAGAATTGTGTAGGTTCGTTGCTGAAAATCCGAGCGCTGAGGAAAATTTACTTTATCAGTTAGCTCAAAGTAATCAGCACGAGGTTCTAGAAGCTATTGCAAAAAATCCCAGTACAAAAGCCAAAGTTCTCAAATATATAGCTGAAACTCGCTCGCATGATTTACTAGTTGCCCAGCACAATCATGCTAATCGTGAATTGTTGGAGCAAGTAATGTGGCGCCTAGCAATAGATGAGCGGTTGTCTGTTCGTAAGTACGTCGTCAAGCATCCTTATACACCTATAGATATTTTAAAAATGTGGGTGCGAAAAGAACCCCAGCTACGTGTATGGATAGCTCAAAATCAAAGTCTCCCTGTTGATATGCTAGAACCTTTAGCGCGCGATGCATCACCACAAGTGAGGTTAGCTGTTGCTTGTAACCCTAGTACACCAAGTTCTGTACTAGAACAATTATCTTTTGACGCAGAAGTTGAAGTTCGACGGGCAGTAGCAAGCAATATTAAAACTCCTGGTAATGTTTTAGAAGTTTTAGTGAAGGATTGGCAGTGCAGTACATTTGTGGCTCAAAATCCTAATACCCCTGTTAGAGTATTGGAGTATTTAGCACGTTTAACTGGATTTAATTGGCTGTTGCTTGCGTGTTTGCATATCCAGACACTTCAGTAGAAATGCGGTAGGCTCTTAAAAAACACGATATCTAAAATTAAAATATGACCCCTAGCGAACTCAAAACATATTTAAATAACTTGGTTACCAAAAATCTACAAATCAGTACAATGATTTGGGGTCCTCCAGGTATTGGCAAGTCTAGCATTGTCGGGCAACTTACACGAGAACACGAAATTGATTTTGTTGATGTGCGTTTATCACAACTGGCGCCAACTGATTTACGTGGACTACCTGTTGCAGAAGATGGTATTTCTAAATGGTTTCCACCTGAATTTTTACCTCGTGATGGTAAAGGTATCTTTTTTCTAGATGAATTAAATATGGCGCCACCTGCAATGCAAGGGGTAGCACAACAGCTAATTTTAGACCGTCGAGTCGGTAGTTATACTGTTCCTGAAGGGTGGTTTATTTGGGCTGCTGGAAACCGTAAAGAAGACCGTGCAGCAGTGTTTGATATGCCGGCGCCACTAGCGAATAGATTTTTACATTTAGAAGTTGAAGTAGATTTTGATAGCTTTAAAGCATACGCATTAGAAAAAGGATTACACGAGCAGATTATCGCGTTTCTCTCGTTCCGCTCTACATTGCTGCACAAAATTGACCCTCAACAACCAGCGTTTCCAACTCCACGTTCTTGGGAAATGGCAAGTCATTTACATTATGCCGAACTTGATACTTCACCTGCTGTTGGTAAAGGTGCAACTGCTGAATTTATGGCTTATTTGGAAGTTTATCAAACTTTACCAAGCTTGGCGCCTATTCTCGAAGGTAAGGGTAGTAAGATCGCTTTTCCTAAAGAACCTAGCGCGCGGTATGCAACAGCTATTGGTTTAACAGTACGCGCGGCAGATGCAAAACAAGCATATAACGCTTACAAATGGCTAAGTAATAAAGCTACAACAGAGTGGGTACAGTTTTTCATTGCTGACTTGCTACCGATGATGCGTACCAAAGGACATATGGGTGTTTTCGCGACTTTAGCTAAAGAAGACAACGATTTACAAAAGTTTATTCAGGAATATTACCAGTTGATTGGTATGAGCAAGTCTTGACTTTCCTTTACTTATGACACAAGATATTCAAAAACTAATTAGCGCTTCAGTTATCCGGTTGCGAACGAAGTCACCGTTTTTCGCGACTTTGGCATTATTCGCGCGTTTTATCAATGCTCCCCACTATCAAACTGCTGCAACTGACGGTAAGGATATATTTTATAATCCTGAATTTTTCCTTTCTCTACCACCTGCACAACTTGATGGAGTATTGCTACACGAGGTATTGCACGCTGCATTACTCCATGTACCGCGTCGAGGTGTGCGCGATGCGATATTGTGGAACTTTGCTGCTGATATTGTTATTAACGGTATTATTATGCAGCAAGGTGGCTTTGAACTACCACCAGGTGGTTTGCGTGATGAGAAGTTGGAACATCTTAGCGTTGAGGAAATATACGAAATTCTTTCCAAAGACGGAGAAAAATATAAGCAAATGTGGAAAGATGGTCTAGCTGATTTACTTGAAGGTTCCGAAGAAGGTGAAGGTGAAGAAGATGACAGTATGTCTGGGGCACGTAAAGCTGCTTTAGAAGCACATTGGCGTAATGCGTTACAGCAAGCAGCAGTAATCGCGCGGTCATCGAAACAAGGTACAATACCTGCAGGCATTGAGCGCGAACTTAATAACGTTACAACACCACAAATAGATTGGCGTTCTTATTTATGGCGTTATTTAGTTCAAACACCAAACGATTTTACTGGTTTTGACCGTAGGTTTGTTGGACGTGGGCTATATTTAGAGGCTCTACAAGGTGAGTCTGTTATAGTTTATGTTGCAATTGATACTAGCGGCTCGATTGGTGGCGAAGAACTGCGGTTATTTTTGAGCGAAGTTAGTGGTATTTTGCGCTCTTATCCTCATCTTAAGTGCGAGTTATATTATGTCGATGCGGATGCTTATGGTCCCTATGAACTGAGTCCTGATAGTGCTTTTCCAAAACCGCAGGGAGGAGGAGGTACATCATTCATACCGTTTTTTGACAAAGTAGAAGAACGTTGGGATGGACATGCACAAGCGGTATGTGTTTATTTAACAGATGGATATGGTTGTTTCCCTGATAAGGCGCCATCCCTACCAGTATTATGGGTCGTTACACCAGGTGGAATGAGTTTGGAACAATTTCCGTTTGGCGAAAGCGTCCGTTTGTTATCTGTTTAAAGGCGTTGTAGCACAGGCGTCTCGCCTGTGCAGTGTACATTTATTTTTTTACCACAGAGACAGTAGAGACGCGATGTTCCTCGCGTCTGTACACAGAGGAGAAGAAATAAACAAATAGTTAGATAAAAATATGATGAAATAGATTCTCAGCTTTGTAAAAATTGTCGGGAGTCGTTCGTCTGATTAAAATTCCTGGGAACAATAAAGGGTAAGACAACCAAACCTACCCACTAAAATGAAACAAGCTATTGACGCTACTACATCTTCTGAAGAACTTAGAAAGCTAGCGGACAATCATAATGGAGCAGTTCGTAAACTCGTCGCTAGCAACCCTAACACACCCCCAGATTTACTTGTAGAATTATTTATCGAATATCCGCATCAAGTTCTTAATAATCCTGTAATTGAGTTACTCTTACTCGAAAATCCTGATTTTTTCAAAGAGCTATATCAAAATAACCCATATATATTCAACGAAGACGCATTACCGTCCTTATTCAAAGAGTGGGCAGTAAATTGTTCAGATGAAGGAATTCGTAAAAACCTCGCGAGTAATGAAAACACACATGAATCACTTTTAGTAAAGCTCGCAAAAGATACAAGCGTAGAAGTTCGCTGTCACGTAGCAGGAAACCATCGCACCAACCCTGATACTTTAAAGCAACTAGCAGAAGACAAAAGTAAAAAAGTTCGTCTTGCAGTTGCAGAAAATAAAAATATTCCTATATGCGCGCTATTAAAGTTAGCAACAGACAAATCTTATGAAGTTCGTAGTAAAGTTGCCGCACATACTAAAACACCTAGTGATATCCTAGAAAAATTAATTCAAGATAGTAACGGAATAGTTCGCTTCGGCGCCGCAAGAAACCCAAATACTCCCCAAAATTCAGTTAATAAATTACTTGAAAAGCTAATTAGACATGATATTAGAATAATTCAAGAATATAAACTACCTCAATCATTTTTAGAATGGGCTGTTAATCACCAAGACACAAATATACGTGTTGCTGTAGCTTGTAATTCAAACACACCCCAAAGCTTATTAATGCAGCTAGCACAAGACAAAGAAATTTGTGTACGTACTGCAGTTGCCAAAAATTCTAAATCTAGCCGTAAAACTTTAACCAAACTTTCTCAAGATGAAAACGAAACGATTTGTTTTATTGCAGCCTGGACACTCCAAGAGCGTTCTGAATACTACTACTTTGACTACGATGAAAATCCATTTTAATATTCATTTATAAATTAATATTTATGTAAATAATTTCAGATTTTTCTGATTATAAGTTAAAATAATCAAACTTAAAAAATTTTGCTATTCCTATAGTAGTTATTCTAAAGTACGTTTAAACGTAGCTCAAAATAGTAGTACGTCTATTCACATCCTAGATTTACTAGCCAATGATAATGATAAAGAAGTTCTCTTGGCGGTAGCTAAGAATCAATTAATAAATTCAGCGATAATTAAAAAGTTAGCAATAAACGACGATGCGAGCATATGTATGGCTATTGCTGAACGTTACAAAACACCAAGTCATATTTTAGCTGATTTAGCAAAACATAAAGACCCTGATGTCCGTGCTTGCGTAATTAATAATCCAAATACTCTTAACAAGACTTTAGAAGGTTTAGCTTTGGATGAAAATCCGTATATCCGATGCAAAGTAGCAGCTAGTCAGAAAATTTCTTGCTCAACTTTAGAATTATTGGCTCTATATAAATGTAAAGAAGTAAAAAAAGCAGTTATAAGCAATGTTAACACACCGATTAAAACTTTAGAATATTTAGCATCGGATGAAGACGAGTATATCCGGCGCCTAATAGCTCAAGAAGCTGAAATATCTATTTCAACTTTAGAAGCTTTGTCTAGAGATAAAAGTATACTTGTCCGCAGGTGCGTAGCAGATAATCCTTCGACACCTAGCCATATACTCAAAAATCTAGCTAGTGATAGCGAGTTTTATGTGCGTCGTTATGTCGTTACCAACCCGAATGTAACTGAAGATATTTTGAAATTACTAATTAAAGATAAAGACAGTTATATTTGTTATCAATCAGCACAAAAACTACTTCTGTTGATTAATACATCACAAAATGAAGATGATGTTCATTATATAGAGATGTCAAAAAGTATGATTAAAAAATTTAGCTCACGTTTTGAGCAAAAATTAATAACCCCTTTTAACAAGGCTACCGTGCATACACAAGTCATCTAAAGTTGCTTTATGCAATTTTTATGCCCCCCCACGGAGCTACGGTGTACACACATCTTTAATAACCCTCTTTTTTCCCCCCCCTTTGTGCCCTTTGTGTTCTTTGTGGTTTATCTCTTTAAAGAACCACAAAGGCACAAAGGACACAAAGAAAGAGAAGAAAGAGAAGAAAGAAAAAAAAGAGACTTGTGTGTACACGGTAGCCCCACGGAGAGAGCGCATGGAAAAGGGGTTAAATTTCTTAAAGATACTCAAGCCTATGTAGTATTGCATCTCTAGTTATAAAGTACTATATATGTACTAAAAACTATAATCCAAAAATTTATTATATGAAACACTCTCTTTTGCAAGAAGCGTGCGATGTCAACACACCTGACGAGCGCTTATGTGAACTAGCAAAGAGTAAAGATAAAGAAATTTGTAAAGCTGTAGCGCTTAATCCTAATACGGCGCCTGATTTACTCCTCACATTATTTCAAAAGCATCCAGTAGAAGTATTGCATAATATATGCTTAGAACTGATATTGCTAGAAAACCCGAATTTCCTTGAAGAGCTTTATCAAAACAACTCTAAGGCTATATGGGAAAAAGGATTGCCCTTATTTTATCTACATTGGGCAAGTACTCATAAAGATGAATTAGTTCGTGCCAATCTTGGTTATAACCATGATTTACCACAGGATATTTTAGAAAAACTAGCCAGAGATGTATCTTCAAAAGTTCGTTGGTCAGTTGCACGTAATAGTACGGTGCCTATTCATATTTTAGAGCAACTGGCGTGCGATACTGACTATACAGTTCGTATGACAATTGCACAAAGAAGAGATTTATCAAATTCTATTTTTGAAATTTTAGCCTTGGATAGCGAACAATATATTCGCAGTAACATCGCATCACATTGGAATGCACCTAAATTTATTTTAGAAAAGTTATCTAACGATGATGACTCCCTTATTCGCCGTATTATTGCATCTAGATATGATACACCTGTATACCTTTTAGAAAAGTTAGCGGATGATATCGAGTCAACAGTTCGTGGAGTTGTTGCATCAAATAGAAATGCACCTAAGAAAGTTCTAGAAAAGTTGGCTTCGGATAAAGTAAGTAGTGTTCGTCGTGATGTTGCTCATAATTTTCTTACGCCAAGTAGTGTCCTTGCGAAATTAGCTAATGATGAGAAAGTCAGTGTTCGACAAGCTGTAGCAAAAAATACTTCCATTCCCACAGAAAGCATAAAAAAGCTAGCATATGACAAAGAAAATACAGTACGTCTCCATATTGCTCAAAATCATGCTACCCCTGCTAATATATTGGAAAAATTATCAACAGAAGCAATTCTTAATATTCGTGTTGCTGTTGCAAAAAACTCTCATACTTCTACAAGCGTACTAGAAAAATTAGTCAGTGATGAAAGTAGACGTGTACGTAGAGTCGCTAAGAAAACTTTAAAAGAGAAAAAAAAGCACAATTAGTAAAATAAATTTGTAAAATTATAAAATTAGCAGTTTTAATGTCTGACACTAAGCTGTGTGAAGCGCAAGGCCTAACAACTCCACCACAAAGGTTAATTCAATTAGCAGGTATGAGTATTGAATTAGCGCGCGCTGTTGCGACTAATCCAAATGCACCACCAAAATTATTGCACAAGCTATCAAAATATGATGATTTGGAGACACGTCGAAATGTTGCTGGAAACCCCAACGCTGCAACAGATATTTTGTTTAAGTTAGGTAAAGATTTTCCTGAAGAATTTTTAAATAATCCTATTTTAGGGTTATGGATTTTGGAAAATCCTAATTTAGCATCCATTATTCCCAATGATACTATGATAGAGTTACTGAAACAAAACAATGTTCCGCAAGTGTTTGTTGAATATGCACTTACGGCGCCTATCTTAAGTCATAATATCAATTGGCGCCTTGCGGTTGCCTCAAATCCTAGCACTACGAAAGAAGTGCTGGTGAAACTATATAAACAATTTCCGAAAACGAACATAGCGCAAGCTGCGCTGCTGCATGTACATTGGAGGGGAGAAATAACTTCATATTGGCATGAAGCTGCATTTATAGAGATTAGAACTTGCGGGTACATATCGCGTAATGAAGTTAAGGATAAATTATTACAAGAACTAGGTATTATTCCTAAGCTTTTGCGTCCTTATAGTACGAGGTATAGACCAATTGTGAGTTTATATAAACATTCTATAAGTACTTACAAATATATAAATACACTAAACAAATTACCTTTATTATCTCCAATTGTTGATAAAATTATAAAAAATTTAAATAAGATAAATCAAAAAATCGATACCTCAACATTCATTACATCATTTTTTTTAGTACCATTTGTTTTGAGTTTACCTTTTTTAGCAATAGTGTTTATAGTAGATTTCTGCTTGATAAATAGAAAAAAATCATTAATTGGATTATTTATATTTATCTTATTTGCAATAATATTTCCTTCATTTACTATTAGTTTAATAAAATTTTTGTTATTGTTTACACTTCTAACATGCTTAATACTAATTGCAGGTACTGTTGGCGGATTAGTTGCAACAACTGCAATTTTTATAGGATTTTTTTTGATAGGTTTGATGATTATATTATTAGCAAATATAATAAATCAATTATTTTATTTATTTCAAAACCATAATCAAAATACGTTAAAATCAGAAAATAAATATAGACACAGTAGTAATATATTTAAACAAGACTTGGAGGCTGCTATAAATCCAAATACTTCTTCTACCATTCTTTTTGAATTGGCAAGTAGTCGTTGGTTAGCAGTTCGTGAAGCTGTTGCAGCAAATCTGAATGCAGATGCAGAAGTTTTAAAGAAGTTAGCAAAAGACGAAACACCTAGATTACAGATTCTTGTTGCTAAACATTTAAATACGCCTGCCGAAGTTTTTGTCGAATTTGCACAATCTAACTATATCGATAAAAAGCTAGTAGCTGCGAGAAATAGTAAAACACCTTTGGCAACTCTTAAATATCTCGCGCGTTCTTCAAAAAAATATGAAACAGTTTCCTCAGAAGCTATTAAAACTATTGCACAGCATTATCCCGAAGAATTAACCAATATTCTAGTTGAATATGTTGAAAAAACACCTTTACCTTCTGCCGCGCGTTTATTTTTGCTTTTACACCCAACGGCGCCGAGTGATTTTCTCGCCAGACATTATCGTTCGTTAGATTGGCGTGAACGGTATGCTGTTGCTCAAAATCCAAATACTTCTTTTATTATTTTGGAAAAATTAATGTTTGATGCAAATTGTATTGTTCGTGCTACTGCGAAAGCTAGATTTTAATATTATGTAATTATGTAAGGTGGGCAATGCCCACCATACGATTTGTCGTAATATTGCGGAGACTCATATTCTTTATATTTATAAATGTATTATTTTTCCGTAAAAATACAAAGGTGATTTGAATAAATATATGACAACTTGAAATCAAAGGCTTTGTTATATATTTTTTAATTGATTTTGTTTATGTTGAACTCTTCCAATTTGCTTGCACTCGTACACGAAGCAGCTGGCGAAACCACGTCAAATATTGACTTGGAAGAGTTAGTGTGTATGAATCCTGATGAAGCGCGCGCGCTTGGTACAAACATTTGTACTGCACCGGGAGTTTTACTTTTACTTAGTACTAGTAAAGATTATGAGACGCGCAAAGCTGTAGCTAGTAATCCTAATACTCCAACAGAAATATTATTTAAATTAGGGGTAGAATTTCCTTACGAATTGCTCGAAAATCCAGTGTTCTCACTGTTGTTGCTAGAAAATCCGCTCTTGTTTCAAGACTTGCCTGAAGATACTCAAGCGAGTTTACTCAAATTAGAAGTAGTTCCAGATACATTTTTACAGTGGGCATTAAGTTATAGGCGCCCAAAAACAATGTTTGCTGTAGCAATGAATCCTAGACTGACTAGAGATGAGTTATGTAAGTTGATATACGAAGCAGGTTGCAACTGGTTAACTTCGCAGGTGGCAAATGTTGCAAAGTTACATGTTAATTGGATGGGGGAGATGAAAGCTGGATGGAACTCAGCAGCTTTTGGTGTGGTTCAAAAACACCAGTTGGTCAAAGATAATATTTCGCATGATGAAGCTTCTGAATATAAATTATGGCAATTAGGTATAATTGGACAAACTTTTTTGACTGGATTACATCGTAACACGTTATTACAAATTGCCCGTAATCCTGATACTCCTGGAGAAATTCTTGAATTGCTGTCAAAACCGAAAACGGCAACTAAAAAAATCCGTGCAGCAATTGCTAATAATTTAAATACTCCTGTTCATCTTTTGGAAAAGCTCGCGGGTGATGATGATGCGTGGATACGTCAAATTGTTTTCCAAAATCCTAGTACTCCGAATGCTATCTACAAATTATTTTACGAGTACGAAGCTGCAATTCAAAACCCTAATACTACTGGCGCCACTTTAAGCGAAATTGTCAAGCGCGACTGGGAGTATACGCAAACGGGTGTTGCATCTCACCCAAATACCCCGTGGGAAATCTTGACAAAACTTGCATATAACAAATCGTGGAAAGTTCGCGCGGCAGTTGCGAGTAACAAAAACGTTCCTGATGATGTGTTGGAAGTACTTATAGAGGATAAACGCTTAGGAGTTTGTAATGCTATCGTTCGTAATCCAATAACTCCGGCATGGCTACTAGTGAGGATGTTAAATAATAAATGTTACCAACGTCAAGATATTGCCAAGCACCCCAATGCAACACCAGCAATTTTAGAACTACTCGCGCGTGATGCAGATTGTTATGTACGTGTAGCAGTAATTCAAAATCTCAAAACTCCAATTGAATTACTGGTGCATTTAGCAAACGATAAAGATTTTTATGTTCGTAATCATATTGCAGCAAGCTCTAGAGTACCCGAAACCCTACTAGCACAGTTGGCTAACGATAGTGAATATATGGTACGTCAACACGTAGCATATAATCTTAAAACCCCAGTTGAGATTTTGAGAAAGTTAGCAACCGATGAGGATAATAACGTTCGCTGTGCGGTTGCCGAAAATGCCACAACCCCTGATGATGTGTTAACGCAGTTAGAAAATGACAAAGTTGACTGGGTAAAAGCTAGAGCTAAAATATTCCGTCAAACAAAATCACTCATTGTATGTTCATCCTCAACTTACCAAGACAATACTTTAACTGCCGCAAATCCTAACACCCATATCGAAGTTTTACTTGAACTGGCGCCAACTGATACATACCAAGTGTACATGTTATCGATTCAAAATATTTGTCGGCAGATGACGATAAATTTAGATATTCCTGCTGAACTTCTAGAAAAATGTACTATACTTAACACACTCGAAATGCAAATTGCATTGGCACGATATCCAAATATACCCGAATCTATTGCATCTAAGTTTGCATCGAGCCAATCATTTCGCTTGCGTCGGTTATTAGCACGAAATCCAAATTTACCATCGTCGGTGGTTGAAAAACTTTTGCAAGATAAAAATCAAGATGTTCGACGTGCAGCACTGGTTGGGTTACTTGAAAATAAAACTGTAAATATTGAGTTTTTACAGCAATGGCAAGCGAGTCAAAATTCTGATATAACACATGAACAACTAATCGAACTAGCGCAAAGTAAATGGGTAACTCTCAGAGAAGCTGTTGCGAAAAGTGATGCTTCTGTCAGTGTACTTGAAAAGTTGGCAGCAGACGAGCATATTTATGTAAAATTGGCAGTTGCCAAAAATCCTAACTCTCCTGCGAATGTCCTAGAACTGCTTGCGAATAACTTTAAATCCAATAATTTAATACATCTTGCGGCAGTAAAATCTTTGCTGTTGCACTACCCAGAGCAATATAAATTATATATAGAAAATATTGCAAGTAATAATTTCCCCTCACTATCAAACTTTTTTATATTACTACACCACCTGGCGCCGACTAATTTATTAGTCAAACACCATCGTTCATTATCTTGGCTGGAAAGGTACGCAGTCGCAACAAACCCCAACACCCCCCAGCATATCCGAAAACTACTAACAGAAGACGCAAATCGTATCGTGCGCGCGGCAGCAAAAGCACATCTTAGTGCTGAGTAGAAAGTGCGCTCGTGCTGAGTAAAGAGTTACTACTCAGCACGAGCGCACGAGCGCACTCACTACTTACTTTATGTGTTTGACTTCGACGACTGTATGAACGTTGCCGCGCGGAGTAAAATCAGCTTTAACAGTTACTTCTAAGGGGTCACAAGCTGCAACAAAGTCATCAAGAATTAAGTTTGCTGACTCTTCATGAGATATATATCTATCGCGATAACTATTGATGTAGAGTTTTAAAGCTTTTAACTCCACTACTTTAGTATCGGGAATGTAGCTAATATAAATCGTGGCAAAATCAGGATAGCCAGAAAATGGACACTTACACGTAAATTCTGGCAAAGTGATATCAATATTATACCGTCTACCTATACGTGGATTCGGGAACGTAATTAACTTACCTTCGGCAATTTCGCGCTCGCCATATTTAACTTCTTGAGTTGGCACTTCTTGAATAGGCTGCATTGTCATCTCAGATTATAAATTGCTGCTTAACCTAAGATTATATAATAACCTAACTACTATAGAGACGCGATAAATCGCGTCTCTACACGAGCGCACTTTCTACTGATAAACGTCTTCTTGCTCCCAGTCAGGACAAGTTGAGTCTTCTACACCAGTTGGATGCATTCCACAAACTAGCAAATTACCACCATACGCATACCCGTGATAGTGCTTGCAACCTATACACGCTACGTTTTTTTCTTTTGTTGCATCTACTGAATATGGAAATGCTGGGTCATAATTATCATTCGGTATATCATCCAGTTCCCAGTAAATTTCTGAAAGTGGTTCAACTATATCTTGCAAGTACTGGTCAACTTCTGTAGCGATACTGTTGTGTACTTGCTCGCTCCACTCTTCAGTAAATTCAAAAAACGTGTCTACCACTTCTGTCATTCCCATGAAGAAGCGCTCTACCTCATCTGTCAGTGTTTCCATCAGTTGCCACAAGTCTTTCTGCCAATTTTCCATATAGTTTCAAGTCCTTACCAACTGAAGAACGTCGAGTGAGCGTATTGTTTTTGTTAAAAAGCAATACAACACTATTACAACACTGCTTTGAAATTCAAGCATGAGGGTTATAAACTAGTCTTTGTATCAAACTATACTGCCGTACTTTATTGCTCACGCTGTAAACGCCGCAATTCTTCTTGCATTTGCTTAACTTGGTCACGTAAATTATCGACTTCCTCTACAGGCGCCTCTTTTGCCGAAGATTTAGGAGTCACTTCTTCGTCTTCTTCTAAAATCTCTATTCGTCGGGGTTCAGAAGGTTGGGCGCCTGCGTCTTTTGTAGATACCTGTTCTTGTTGGGCTTGCTTCATCATATCTTCGACAAAGCGACGACCTTCTTCGGTAGTCATTTCGCCGCGCGCTACCATTTCATCTGCGAGCTTTTGAACTTGCGAGCGTAACTCCGAAAGTTTCCCGCCTGCTTTTTCACCTGCGTAAGAAGCTAGTCCTACACCCAGGTAAAAGGCTTTTTGTACTAAGTCTCCAAAACCAGCCATTACTGACTTTTATCTTGTATTTAATATAAAAATTTCTTTGGGGACCGGGGTCTACGCCTACTACAAGCATCCTGTATTGCTGCTACCTTCCGATCCTGACAAAGTTTAGGCGTTGCGGTTGCATAGTCCCAGTCTTGTTTACTAATATAGCACTAATTTTAAAGAACTGTGTACAAAAATTATTTACTCTACAACAATTCGCCATTCGTATAGCTGGTAATTAACGCAGCCGTTTTTAATTAAGGGGTCAAGGGCAACAATAGCCTGCGCTTGTTCCATCGACTCTGCCTCAAAAATCATCATTCCCCCACCTCGAACTGCCCAATATCCACTTTTTGCTTTGTGCCCACGCGCGATGAGTTCACGAACATAGGCATGGTGAGCAGGTATGTATTGGTCAAAAGTTGATTTATCGACTTTACCTTCTTCGATCTTTACAAAAATTGGCATATCCTCTTTCCTATATGTTGTATATGTTGTATATGTCAGGGCGGGTTTACGAGATATTTAGTGGTGTTTTAGGATATCTGTTAACCCGCTCCTACGTGCCCATACGGAAAATGCATCGTTTTTTTATCGCTCTAATCCCACCACAGCATATCCTGGACTATGTAAACCAAGTCAAGCAGCACTTTGCTGACAATTACAATAGTTGCGGCGCCTTAAAATCTCCACCCCATATCACTTTACAGCCTCCGTTTGAATGGGATGAAGCGTCGGTTACTCAGTTAGAACAGTATTTGAAGAATTTTGTGTCTAGTCGAGCGGCAGTATCTGTAACATTAAACCAATACGGCGCCTTTCCACCGCGCGTTATATATATAGATGTACTCAAGACTCCAGAGTTAAAAGCACTGCAATCAGATTTAATGACTTTTATGGAGTCGATAGGTATTTGTTGCCCAAACAGCAACCGACCTTTCGTACCTCATATGACGGTAGCATTTAGGGACTTGACGAAACACAACTTTGAGGTAGCTTGGCAAGAATTTGAGCATCGTCAAATAAACTTTGAATTTATCGCTGATAATATATTTTTACTACTACATGATGGTAAGCGCTGGAACGTTTCATCACAATTCCAAGTTAATTAGCATCTAACTTATCCGTAAACCTCTACACTTCGGCTGTAGTAATTGGTAATCAAAACTACTGCTAAAGGAAGTTGACTACAAAAACTTCTATCTGTAGACAGAATTGATTCATATATGTAGATGAATTATTGCAAAAATATCAACTAGGCGAAAAAAATATTATGTCATATTCAGCAAGACCATCAATAGAAGATGCGGCTATTTCAACTAATTCTACCGCGACAAATTCTAATGCAAAGAAGGTTGTTGTTAAAAACTGGAAAACTACAGCCATTGGTTTTGTATTATGTTGTAGTGGATTCGTAGCATTTTCACCAAGTACTTTCGGCGGAGAACAAGCTCCTTTAGTTCAAGTATGTAAATATATTACTTCGGGAGGGTTAGCAGTTCTAGGTATAAGCGCCAAAGATTTTAATGTTACTGGTAAAGATAAAGAGTAATTAAACGTAAAACTTGTATATTGAAGCGATTTCGAGGCATTGTAACAAAAGATATTTTATCTTGTAAGTAGATATATTATTACATTAAATAGTAAGTGAAAAATCAAGATTCCCAGCTAATTAAAAAAGTCGGGAATCTCACATGTTATCGGGAGCAACATAATGTCAGAGCCAACTAACCCAACCACAGCAACATCCGATTCTACTCAGACTTCAGGAAATGTTGTAAAAAGCGCAATATATACATATGGGAGGGCTAGCTACACTCGGTATTGTAGCGAAAGATTATAACGTTACAGGTGAGAGCCAAAACCAATAATCTTTACAAATTATTTAACTCCACTTGGACGCTGAATAATTGTCTCCATGACTCGGCGCCGATTTCTTGGGTCAATAGCAACTAATCTGATATATTCATTGCTAAACTCACCCAAACATGATTCGATAGCAGAAATTACATCGGACGACTCGCTAATCTCGCCAACTGCAGAGCTTTGCCATGAACCCATTCTAAAACGGCGTTCGTCAACGTGTTCAATACCAATTTTATGACCTTGAGCCAAGATTTCGCGAACTAGTTCTTGAGTTTCTAGGCTGAGATGAGTACCAGGTGCTAACTGTGTATTATCTGTGTATTGCTTGTAGTATGCGCTGTTATTTACTACGGGTGTTATGGCTTGGTTTACTCCGGATGCATTTGGTGTATGAAATGGTGTGCCAACTGGCAAACGAGGCGCCGTAGCAAGCGTTCCAACACCAGCTACAACTGGTGCTGCAATAGGAGAAGAATTAATTGGTGTTTCAACTGGCTCTACAACAGGTTGTTTATATGCTGTGCCAACAGGCATTGTTGCAGGCGCGTGAAATGGTGTTCCAACAGGCAACTTCGGTGCGGACTTGGTTAGCGTTCCAACACCAGCTACAGTTGGTGCTGAAATAGGCGCCAACTCTTGTACTATAACTGGTGTAGTAACTGTAGTTACAACTTCTGCGACAGGAGCGTTATTGGTATAAATTGGCGCTGCTGCATCTACCCTAGTTACAACTTTACGCGAAAACAATCCACGATTATATTCTTCTACAAGTTGAGAATTTTGTACGCGCTGTTGTTCTCCTACAATCAAATTACCCATTTCAATTAAATACGGTAATTTAAAGTTAGGTTTTTTGAATTGTGGTGGACCTTCAACACTGTTAACTACTCGCTTCGATACCTTTTCAAAACCCACTTCATGGATAAAGTGGCGAATTTGTTCGTCGTAAATGCGAGAACGTAACGCGCTGAAAAAGTCAATAGACTGATTAATGAACGTGTCAACAAGCTGCTCGATGTCACGACGCGCGAGTCCATCAGGCTCAAAAATTCCTCCCACGATGCCAACTTTATCATCGCGGTCAGGTTCCCAATAGAATTTTTCCATTCGTCCATCGCGTATTAATGGCGCATACAGCGTAGAAAAATCATTACCCGTTACGATTATTGGTATTCTCGGTAATGGCGTCGGGTCATAACTGCCTGGAAGCTGTACATCTGTTGGATTATCCGCAATATTCATTAACGTCGCGTTTACCAACTGCGTATTTACAGTGTACTGTGTCCCTTCATCGAAACGTCCGGCGCCTGCATCCAAATCATTAATCATTAGTACGCACATCTTACCGCGTACTTTAGTTAACTCAGCAGTTTCTCGGTAACGTAACCTAATTAAGCGCGCGGGGTCGCCGGCATCAGGACTTTCTAACTCACCCCCAGATATCAGGGTGAATTCAATACCCATTCTCTCAAAAACCAACTCGCATTGGAATGATTTTCCTTCGCCTTTACGTCCGTGAACACCCAAAATCAACGGAACGCTTACAGCAGGTAGATTTAAGAAGTTTTTAGTAATGTGAACGGCAAGTTTATCTAAAAACCGAGGAGCGATGTAATAACCCATGACGTAACCAAAAAAAGCACTATATACGATAATGTTAAGTTTGATTGGTCGCTATAGCTCACTTTATTTTTTTGATTGATGTTGGGTTGCGTGCTCCGATCAAACCCAACCTACGCTCCGAAGCGCGGACTGCTGTAGCATAGGCATCTCGCCCGTGCAGTAATACAAGTAATCGTTTTACCACAGAGACGCAGAGTACACAGAGAGAACGGGAGCATATTTTCAACCTTTTTTCTGCCCAGGTAGGGGAAAAGGTGCGCCTCGGCCAAGACTTCAACACACCTCTTCAAATTTACAATTTTTACTTCTGTTTAGCGATTTGACGGACTTGCTCAATTTCTAACTCTGTAATTTCAGCAACATACTTAACTGCCATATCACGGTTAAGTAACTTAGCAGCTACCGCCAGTTTAGCCTTCTGTTCGCCTCGGTGTTCCCCAAGCTCTTCTCCTTCCTTTAGTGCTTCTTGATACACCTTGGTGTTTTTTAGGTCACTCAGCCTCAGCATATTTTCAACCTCCTTTCTAACTAGGTTGGGAAAAAGGTGCGCTCAGGACAAGGCAGAGGAGGCACCTTCAAATTTACAATTATTACTTCTGGTTAGCGATTTGACGAACTTGTTCTATTTCTAACTCAGTGATTTCAGCAATATCCTCAATAGGCATACCGCGATTAAGTAACTTAGCTGCTACCGCTAGTTTATTCTTGTGTTCGCCTTGCTGTTCGCCTCGCTGTTCGCCTCGGTCTTCTCCTTCCTTTAGCGCTTCTTGATACACCTTAGTGTTTTTTAGGTCATTCAGGCCCAGCATATCCTCAATCTCCTTTCTACCTAAATCTGGAAATTTATAAACAATTACGGTTTCTATTAATTCTATTATCGCTCTTTGAAAGTTCAGATCCGGCGCCTGCTGTTTGGCTCTCTCAATTAAAATTCTAGCTTGTTCAGCAGCAATGTTTTCTCTAACTCCAACCAACCTAATCACTGATAGACCTAAAGATTTGTCGGTAACTTGAGGCTCTAGTTCATCCAGATATATCCTAGTAAACCTAGGGCTGTTTTTAAAGTCTTGGTATTGTAAGGGTAAACCTGGGTCGAGTCGTTTTTCGGTAAAAATCATAATGCCTCGCCAGTCATTGACCGGAGTGTAATCATCCAAATAAAGGAATATTTCGGCAAAAAAGCCCGAATATAGATTCTTTTTCCTATCTCTATAACCTTGAAACTCAGCAAAATAAATTGGTAAATCAGAGGCATAAATTGGAGGTATAAAAATACCATCAATTTCAAAGCGCGATTGTTTTACTGCTTGAGATACAAAATTGTAAGTTGAGGAGCGAGGTGAAGTATTACCTATTAACTCAAAGAAAAAACTAGGGTAAGATTGAAAAATGTCGTAAAATATGCTGTCAGTTTTCACTTTTGGCGATGCAATCAAAAATCGTTTACCTTAATATTATCTCATTATATAGCAGTCCTAAATCATTCGTAAAATTTTAAATGTTTTCTTCTTTCTCTTCCTTTGTGTCCTACCCTGCGGGAAATCCTCCGGATTATGTGTCCTTTGTGGTTCATTACATAAGTTTAATTTTTTACAAATCAAGCGCGGAATGCTATGTAATATTCTTGATTTTTAATGTTTATAATAATTTAATTTTTGATTTTTTATATATAATTCTTTTTTCTTGATTCAAGCTTTATATAATATTCAGTATTTTTATTGACGACAATTTCTAGAATTTAAATTTATTGTGTAGATACAGACGGGGATGAATTTAGGTCTGTAAATAACCAGGGAAAAGGGTGAAGATAATGATTAATAACAATTTTACAAAATCAATTTCAAAGTTTTTAGTGCCAGTGCTTTTGTCTTCGTCTTTAATAGCGGTGTCTACGCAGTCAGCTAGAGCAGATAGACGCAATTTTACAGTTGTGAATAAAACTGGTTATTCAATTACTCGCTTATTTGTATCGAAAAGTAATACGCAAGATTGGGAGGAGGATATTCTTGGGCGCCATGTATTAGATAGTGGTGAGGCTACAGATGTAAGTTTTAGCGGGTTTTCGGCTGGTGAGTGTCACTTTGATATTCGTGCTGAATTTGATGATGGTGAGGTGGCCGAAGGATATAAAGTTAATTTGTGTGAGACTGATACTTATACTTTTACTGAAAGATAATTAGTAAGGTGGCTTAAGCCACCATACATGAAGAAATTATATAAAAAAGGCGCCATTAATATTTAGAATGGCGCCGGGAGCATTATCTACAAGTGTGTTTACTATTTAAAAAGCTTGTATCCACTCTTTAATTGTGTACTCTGTCCAAATGCCATTTTTCCAGTAAGGGTCATTTTCAACTAATTGACGCACGATGTCTTCGCTTTCTGCTTCGTAAATACCAAAAACTTTTGTGACATCTTTGGTTGGACCAATTGTTATTAGTACTCCCGATTCTTTTTGTTGTGCTAGTCCATCAAGATGTGCTTGACGGTAAGGCGCCCGTTTTTCTAGAACGTCTTCGCAGTAGCTTCCCCACATTATATATTTAACCATCGCTTTCAACTCCTAATTCCTGTACGGGCGGGTTTATCTGTATCCTAGTTAATAATGGAAATTTAGGTGAACCCGCCTCTAGCTTCTTAAATTTACTCCGAATTTTTCAACTAGCGTGTCGCGAACTTTTTGATGTACAGGTTCAATGTCTTTATCGGTGAGTGTTCGTTCGTTCGATCTATATACCAAACGAAATGCTAAACTTCGCTGTCCTGTTGGGACGTTTTCTCCTCGGTATTCGTCGAATAGTTCTACTGACTCTAATAAGTCTCTGCCTGATGCTTTAATCGCGCGCTCTATTTTTGCTACGGTAAGTTCTACTGGAGCAAAGAAAGCTATATCGCGATCCGATGCTGGATAAGCTGAGTATGGTTTGAACGTTGGAACTAATATTTCTTCGCTATCTAATGCATCTAGTAATACATCCAAGTCAAGTTGAAATACGTATACTGCATCTGGTAAGTTCTTTTCTCTACGTAATTGAGGATGTAATTGACCAAATGTACCAAGTCGATTGCTACCAACCCACAATGAAGCTGTACGTCCAGGATGTAAGCGCGCGTCGCGATGGTCAGGTTGGTATTCAACGTGCAAATTCATTTGTTGGAAGATATTTTCTAAAACACCTTTGGCTTCATACCAAGTCATTGGCGCCTCTGAACCGGAACGCGCCCATTTACCAACGCTGGTATCACCACCGAGAATACCACCAATTGCTTCGGCTTCCTGCAACCCGCTTTCTTCAAGCCAAAAAATTTGCCCTATTTCAAATCCGTTGAGGGCGCCGTTACCTTGTTCGAGGTTAAATTGGAAAGCGTTAATTAAACCATTTATTAAATCGGTTCGCAGTGCTGAATACTCAACTAGTAAAGGGTTGCTTATGACTATTTGACGTTCTTCTCCTGGTTTGACGAGCGAATAATGAATTAACTCTGTTAAACCGGCGCCTCGCATTGCATAACGTAACTTACGAAGCATTTCCTGCTCAAATGGCAAGTAACCACCTTCCGCTGTTTCTGGCAGAGTATCGCAAAAATTATCGTAACCGTAAAGGCGCGCTATTTCCTCAATCAAATCGATTTCCCGTTCTAAGTCGCGGTAACGATATGGTGGGACAATTACTTTCCAAGTTTTATCGCTTTCGACAGTCAACTGACACCCTAATGCTGTTAAAGTCTTTTCCACATCACTTGCTTGCAGTTCGCCACCCATGTCATCACCTGCACGTGTAGGGCCGAGTAATTCGTTTACACGGTCTAAGCGTAAGTTAATTGTACGACTCCAAGTTGATGGGTCAGGGCGATTATCTGCTATTTTAGTTGCAACAATTGTACCGCTTGCAAGCTCGGTTATCATTGCCAATGCACGGCGCCAAGCTGTTTCTAACCCTGCAAAATTTATACCGCGCTCATAACGTGACGATGCTTCACTTCTTAACCCCACACTTCGCGAAGACCGACGAATTGCTACGTTATCGAATAATGCTGCTTCTAAAACAAGGTTTTGTGTACCTTCATAAACTTCGCTTTCCTCACCACCCATTACACCTGCAAGGGCAACAGGTTTATCACCAGCGGTGATTAATAGATTTTGTGTAGTCAGAGTGCGGGTTTGTCCGTCGAGAGTCTTAAGAGTTTCACCCGAAGTCGCAAATCTCACTCCAATAGTTATGTTATCGCTACCCCCAATTGTTTTTAAGCGTTCACGGTCAAATGCGTGTAGTGGTTGTCCCCATTCTAGTAATACGTAGTTTGTAATATCTACCACATTATTAATTGGACGTGTACCTGCCGCGCGCAATTTTTGTTGTAACCAATCAGGTGACGGTGCAATTTTAATATTTTCTATTATTGTTCCAATGTATGTAGGGCAAGCATTTGAGTCTTCGACTTTCAAATTTAAAGCAGGTGTAGCTTCGGCTGTTATTTCAGGTGGTTCGGGTATTGATAGTTTACCGTTTGTAAGTGCGGCTACTTCGCGCGCAATTCCAACCATAGAAAGTGCGTCCGCGCGGTTAGCTGTTGCCGTCACGTCTAACACTACATCATCTAGCCCTAACAAAGGACGTACATCACTGCCCAATTGCAAGTTTTCTTGGGTAAAAATATGGATTCCATCAACGTCAGTAGGCAATCCCAATTCCTTTAACGAACAAATCATGCCGTTAGAAGGTACTCCCCGCAATTTCGCAGGCTTTATTTTTAAATTTATCTGAGGTAAAAATGTACCAATCTTTGCTACTGGCACAAATATATCGGCACGAACATTAGAGGCGCCGCAAACAATATTTAAGGTTTCACTACCAACATCAACTTGACAAACGCTTAATTTATCGGCATCTGGGTGCTGCTCACGTGCTAGTACACGTCCGACTACAACCCCCGATGCCCACGTGCTTTGGTCTTCAATATCTTCAACTTCAAACCCCGCCATAGTTAAGGTTTGAGCTAATTCTTCAGGAGTTTGCTTTATCTCTACTAGTTCCCGTAGCCAGTTCAACGAAATACGCATTTTATTTTGCTTGTGCGATTGGGGCTGCTTTTATATATTAAGGCACGTCTATTTTAGAACGATTGGGCGAACGAGCTTCATTCATATGTTGGAATTTTTAGCACGCTCCAAAAGGGCTAATTGGCGCCACTCGTTGGGGTAAGAAATTTTACACCCTGTTTACCACGTTGGGCATATTTTACTTGGGGTGTCCTTTACCACAAAATGATATATGTATCAAAAATTTTCACAAAAATAACAAAACAAAATGACCAATAGAAAAAAAAGTAAAACTAGTTCTACTGCCAAGGGTTCGCGCAAGGCAACTTCTAAAACTCAAGATAAAACTCACAAAACTACTGATACTGATAATCAAAGTCCTGTTACAAGTGACCTTGAGGTTAAAAAAACACTCGATATAGATGGTAAGCGTCCAGTTGCTGCTAGTTCTTTTGAGGTTGTGGATACTTTTAATGTCGAAGGTGAGCGTTCCGAAGTCACATCGTCGTTAGCCACAACAGATGATAAGAGTCTAGTTGCTTCAAAAGACCTTGAGGTTAAAAGAACACTTGATATAGATGGTAAGCGTCCCGTTGCTGCTAGTTCTTTTGAGGTTGTGGGTACTTTTAATGTCGAAGGTCGTTCCGAAGTCACATCGTCGTTAGCCACAACAGATGATAAGAGTCTAGTTGCTTCAAAAGACCTTGAGGTTAAAAGAACACTTGATATAGATGGTAAGCGTCCCGTTGCTGCTAGTTCTTTTAAAGTTGTAGATACTTTTAATGTCGAGGGTAGACGTTCAGATGATTCGGGTGAGCGTCCAGTAGTTTCTAGTAATCTTGAATACAATCATACTATAGATATTGATGGTCGGCGCCCAGTTGACCCAAGTTCTTTTGAGTTTAAAGATACTTTTAATGTTGATGGTGAGCGTCCAATTGCTAAGAATGATTCTGAAGTAGTTGATACGATAAATGTAGATGGCGAACGTCCAATTGTTTCGAGTAATCTTGTATATAATGAGACAATTGATGTTGATGGTCGGCGCCCGGTTGACCCAAGCACTATAGACGTAAAAAGTTCGCTAGATATAGATGGTGAGCGTCCCTTAACTTCACAAAATGATAATCAATCTATTACGTCTGATTATATCGACTAGTGGTCAGATTCCCGACTATTCCCGATTTCTTAAAGAAGTCGGGAATAGTCGGGAACTCCCATCAAACTAAAGATTGAATCGCACGTAGTAGTTCGTGTTTGCCGAAAGGTTTTGTTAAGTAAAAGTCGGCGCCTTGACGCATACCCCAAATTTTATCAATTTCACCGTTTTTGGAACTACAAATAATTATTCTAATATTTTGAGTAGCTGCGTTTCGCTTCAGAAGTCGGCATAGCTCAAACCCACTCATTCCGGGCATTACAATATCCGTGATAACAATATCAGGTAAATTGTTTAGAGCCTTCTTAAAGCCCTCTTTAGCATCGTAAGCTTTAATAACATTGTAACCACCATCTTCCAAATAACAGTTGATTAACTCTAGCTGAGATGGAGTATCGTCAACAACTAGAAGTGTTGTCATATTTACTTATTCCTTTAAATTTACAATCAATTACAATTAATATTGGTGACGTTTCGAGACAATCAGATGGCAATTACATTAAATATATAAGCACCCCTAGATAAAATTTAGACCTTAGTTTATACTGATATTTATACTTAAATTTGAAAGTGATATTTATGTTAATCAGTTAAATCTTATCGATGAAACTGTATAGACTATTGTAACAGAGTATTCGCTCTTTAAAACGAGTATCCAATATTTTTGATAACTCAGAAAAAAAACTGTTATGGCGCGTGGTGAGCATAAAATATTACCTTACCAGTACGCCATTAGTTCGTTTGTAAAATAGCAGCAGTAATATGCGCTTTCGTTATCTCGTTTAAGTCAAGTGCATAAACACCATTTTTAGTAGATCAGCTTGGGTGAATGGTTTAGTTAAATATCCTGATGCACCAACTAACCGTGCTTTGACTTTATCGACTAGTCCTTTGTTACCTGTCACCATAATTATTGGCGTTTTCTTGAACATCGAATTATTGCGAATAATCTTACACAGCTCATATCCGTCTATACCATCCATGTTCAAGTCGAGTAAAATCAAGTCAGGCTTGTTACGAATTACCGACATTACTGCTTTAACTGGGTCGTCTATCGTCACTACTGAGAAGTTCTCGTGTTCTAGAAAACGACTAATTTCTCTCAGAACAGTTGGACTGTCATCAACTGAAACTATTTTATAGACTTTACGATTAGTTTCTGGAACAGATGTATTGCTGGGGGTATTAGGAATGCTCTCCCTGGCAACAGTTTGACTTGCTGTCTGCTGCTGCCTTAACTCTGTTTTTGCTGGAATTATGACATTACTCCCAATCTGTCGTTGGGTAGTTGTTTCAGTCAGGTTTCTCGGCGCCTCAATAACTAGCTGATTCTCGATTAAATCAGAAACATGACCTGCAGGTTTTGGTAAATGAAAATTCGGTAATTTATCGAATGGTGGGTCTGGTTCGTGAAGAACAATTTCTCCACTAGTAATATATGGATGAAGCTGCCGCGCCATTTCTACTTCGTCTTGGTTGACAATTACAGCTAGATGCCGTAGGCTAAAGCCCTTCATCCAAGTTGTTAGATTTTGGTGTATTGTTGAAAGCTTTTGTCTCAATATGTCTGTCGTTACCCGCAAGTAAGGACGCTGATACGGTGATGAAATGTAAGGAGCTAGCGATTGCCAACCATGTAGTTGCTGGTCACACATCCTAAGTATTTTATCTGTATCAATTTTGCAAATAATTGGTAATTTATTTACAATACTTATTAATTTGTAATTTCCTGTAGTAAGTAATGAAAAAGATTCAAGAACTTCTTTTACCATTTCCTGAATCAAAATAGCAGCTTGAGTTGGGTTGATATGACGTTGACTGACTAACCAGCAAATAGCTTGGTATTCAGGTGGTTGTACGTCGGGTGATCTGTCTGGATTGGAGTCACCGTTTAGGTTTGATGAATCAGTTTCAAACATTAAACGCACGCTTACCCGAATTTCTGTGCTTAAAGCACTCAATTGATGGTCTAAGCGACGTAGGTGCCTCTCCAGACGGTCGAAAGGTTCTATCGAGTGCGTTGCATAAATAATTTTTCCCTGTTCTAAGTATATTAGCCAGGTGACAGAATTACTTAATACATATAAACAAGTAGTGTCATGACAGTTCGATAAGTGACGTAGTAGACTTAGGGAACTTAATCTAGTAAATGTGCCTAAAATATTCATCTGCTTGGAGTTTTTCCAGTAGATTAGCCGCAATATCAGTATTTCTGATATGTTGCTCGATACAGTTATTGTAATTTTTATATCTTCCTAGAACGAAATTCACTCGGTTGATATGCATATATGGTACAAGCAACAAAATGACTCTGACTATTGTTTTGTTACATTTTACATAACTACCTTTTTTTTCGCAGTTTTTACAATTGCAATTCAAAAAGTCTAATATCGATATAATAATATTGGGCAGTTTACTTGCCAATATTGTTCTTTCATCAAAGACACAAATTTTCTATACGAAAAATTTAAAAAATCTAAAGGAGGAAAGTTGAAAATTATTGTATTCTAGATGTTTATCTGGTCTAATTGCCAAATCGGTTACAACAGGTAACTCGAACTCGAGCTAAATTCTTTTTACTCAAGCTATTTATGTCAATTAAGAACCCGTTCAGTATGTTGATATTATTACAGAATTTGTTTATTTAGTTACTTAGTATATAAGCAATCTACAATCAGCAAAAAAAATTCTAGCTTCACAGTTTAAAAAAGCTCATCTGTTGAAATTAGGTTTTTGTCAAGGAAGCACTACTTTGGACTCTATCATAGCACAAAAAGTTATGTCTGATACATTAAGACTTGATGAAGTTGTGGAGTTCGCGGAGAACCCAGAACCTCGATGCCCATGTGTACTGTTGCTCGACACTTCTGGCTCGATGCAAGGCACAGCGATTAATGCCCTGAATGAAGGATTACAAACTTTTAAAGAAGAGTTGGTAAAGAATAGCCTAGCAGCCCGAAGAGTCGAGGTTGCGATTGTAACATTTGATAGCAATGTTAACATAGTACAGGATTTTATCACGGCAGATTTGTTCAATCCTCCAACGCTTTCTGCACAAGGGCTAACTACTATGGGCGCCGGTATTCATAAAGCTTTGGATTTGATAACGGAGCGCAAAGCGCAATACCGTACAAATGGAGTAGCATACTACCGTCCTTGGATATTTATGATTACTGACGGCGAACCACAGGGTGAATTTGAAGACGTTGTAGAGCAAGCAGCGTTACGTTTACAAACCGATGAAGCCGCGAAGCGTGTTGCATTTTTTACCGTTGGGGTAGAAAATGCTAATATGATTCGGCTAGGTCAAATTGGGGTGCGAAGTCCATTAAAACTTCAGGGTTTAAGTTTTGTGGAGATGTTTGTATGGTTGAGTGCGAGTATGTCAACCGTATCACAGTCCAAAGTTGATGAACAGGTTGCATTGCCTCCTATCGGCTGGGGTACTGTTTAGCTATATATATTAGCTAAAACTTACACAGCTGTTGCACGTGACTAATATATGAATACTACTAAAAAAAAATGGTTCACTGGCAGGTTGTCGCTGCTTCTGTATGTGGCACTAGTCATGTAAAGAATGAGCAGCTGTGTCAAGACGCACATAACTGGCAAATTTTGCCTGATAATATTTTAGTAGCCGCTGTTGCAGATGGTGCTGGCTCTGCCAAATTAGGTAAAGTTGGATCAATGGTCGCTACTACTGCTGTTGTTGAAAGTATTTCGAGTCAGGAAGTTAGTCGGCAAGCGCTTTCGAGTGACGATTTTGTTCGTTCGCTTCTAACAAGTGCTATGGTAGCAGCAAAAAAAGCAGTTGAGGAAGAGGCAGAAGCAATAAGCTCTTCGTATGAAGACCTAGCGACAACATTGATAGTAATGGTCGCAACACCTGAAGGAGTAGCTGTTGCTCAGATTGGTGATGGTGTTGCTGTAGCTAGTGATTACCAAGGGAACTTACTTGCACTGACCATGCCCGATAGTGGTGAATATATTAATGAAACCACTTTTTTAACTTCGTTTGATTCTATAGATAACGCACAACTACGTTTGTGGCGCCAACCAATTGTTAATGTTGGTGTACTAACTGATGGACTACAAATGTTAGCAATTAACATGGCAGTAGGCGCCCCACACAAACCGTTCTTTTTTCCGCTGTTTGAGTTTGTCGCGAATATAGACGATAGATCATTAGCAAAAGAACAGTTAGTCAAGTTTTTGCGCTCAGAGAGAATCACACAACGTACTGACGACGATTTAACACTGGTTTTAGCAGTACTGCATGAGTAATGAATTTACAAATGCGGTTGAGTTAAAAAGCAGTTCATAAAATTATTCCCCTATTCTAATCCTCGAAATGCTGGTACTTCGTTGTCTTCCCAACCAACAAAATCTTACTATCAACCTCAACGTTAGTTTAGGGCGTGGCGGTGAAGCATGTATCTACACGGTACCAACTGATACCGACATGGTGGCTAAGATTTATCATCAACCAAAGCCGGAACATGGTAGCAAGCTATCTGTAATGCTTGCTTATCCTCCAGAAAATCCAACAGCTTGTCTTGGCCACATATCTATTGCTTGGCCTGCTGAACTACTGCGCTCAACTGATGGTAGTAATCGTACAATCGGATTTTTAATGCCGCGCATTCGAGGAATGCGTCCAATTATAGATTTTTATAATCCAAGAACTCGTCGTCAGCATTGTCCGTTATTTAACTATCAATATTTAGTCCGCACCGCACGCAATTTAGCCGCAGCAGTCGCAGCACTGCACGCGCGAGGTTATTGTATTGGGGATGTCAACGAATCAAATATTTTGGTCAGCGATACAGCATTGGTAACACTAGTTGATACAGATTCGTTCCAAGTTCGTGACCCAAGTAATAATATTGTTTATCGCTGTCCTGTTGGCAAACCGGAATTTACTCCTCCAGAGTTACAAAACAAAACATTCGCTCAATGCGACCGCAGCACTGCTCACGATTTATTCGGGTTGGGAGTTGTAATATTTCAACTCTTGATGGAAGGTACACACCCATTTTCAGGTATTTTCCAAGGTATCGGTGAACCCCCAACGTATGAATCACGCATCGCTTCCGGACATTTTACCTATAGCCAGAGAACGCGCGTACCTTATATTCCGACTCCAATTGCTCCAGCGTGGGAGATGTTACACCCAGCGTTGCAAGAATTATTTCGACGCTGTTTTGAGGAAGGACATCATAATCCTTTAGTGCGTCCAAGTGCTGCAACTTGGTTATTAACGCTTACTGAAGTTGAAGAATCGTTAATTACCTGTACAGTTAATCCTCAGCATCGTTATAGTAGTCACCTTCATAATTGTCCTTGGTGTGAGCGCACTTTGCGTTTGGGAGGTCGAGATCCATTTCCGTCACAGCGAGCAATAGCTGCTAAAGAACATTTAGCTGCTCATATCCCTCGCAAAAAACCTCGTCCAACTGCTGTACCTCGTGTCACCAAGTCACTTCCCCTGAATGCTATTAACTATCAAAAATTAAATACTTCTTATAATTATTCTTTTAACAAGGCGCCTTCAAAAAAACCAAAGTATTACCCAGTAGTGTTTTGTTTGCTAGCGTTTGGCTTGTTGGGCTACCTTGATGTCATGATAAAATTCACAAGCCGTCCTTTTACAAGCGAAAATTCTTATAGTCAAACACTAGTTACTTCACAACAAACGGTTAGAGACAACCTCAGTTTTGATGACTACTACAAGCAAGGTCATGCTTTCTACACCGTCAAAAACTACGACGAAGCCATTCGGAAATTTACCAAAGCTATCCAAAAATTTCCTTCCTACGCAAAAGCTTACGTCAACCGAGGAAATGCTCACTTCAACCTCAAACAATACGAAGCAGCTTTAGCTGACTACAATCAAGCAATTAAAATCAACCCTACCGAAATCAAAGCTTATGTGAGTCGGGGTAATACTCGTTCAATCCTTGCTGAATATAGCAGTGACCCTGATAAAGATTATAGGGGCGCGATTACTGATTTTAACGACGCTATCCGTTTAAATCCAGGTGAAATTGAAGCTTTGATTCGACGCGGAATTGTGCGCGCGCAGGTTGCTAAGTACAGCGGTGAATCACAAGACGACTACAAAAAAGCAATCGAAGACTTTAATCAAGCGCTCAATATCAACCCCTCGCGCGCAGAAGCTTACTACCAACGTGGTCTTGTCAGGTACCAAATCGCACAGTATAGTAGCGACTTTGAGAAAGAATATAGACGCGCGATACAAGATTTTAATCAAGCTCTGGCTATAAATCCAGATATGGCAAAAGTTTATCTCAAGCGTGGCATTGTCCGCTATGAACTCTCGCAATACGGAGGGAAACAATCTAGTCAGTTCCAAACGCAGGCAGTGGAAGATTTACAGCGTGCTGCCAAAATATCTCTTAAGGAAGAAGATATGGAAAATTACCAGCAAGCTTTAAGTAGCATTTGTGTAGTGATTGAAAATAAATGCGATGCCTTCTTCCAGCACTCAAATATTTTAGACAAAACAAATTAGTAACTGATTTGACATTTTAATTTGACATTAAACCCTTGTTTTTACAGGGGTTTCTTTTTGTGAGAGAATTTTCATGATTATTTTATATAAACTGAAAATCTGATGAAACTCTTAACATTCTCTTTATAAATTAATTAACGGCGCCAGGGTAAACTTTTTAGTTGTAAGTAATTTATATTACGCACGAAATAAATAGTAACTAATAGATAAGAGCTATGAATGAGGGATTCGGTTAAAGAGTAACCAAGTAAATACTGAATATATTAGTGATAAAATAACTCGGTTTATTTTGAAGTTTGAATTTTAGCAGCATAGATAAACATTTATCCAAATTAATCAAATTTAGGTGAATTGTTTGTTAGCGATAAAGTGATAATCGCAGATATTTTTGCAGAAAAAAACTTTTCCATTTTTTCATAGATAAAACGAGTTAATTTATCTAGTCTTTACATGTAAGCGTAGAAATACGGTTAGATTATATACTTAGAAATTTAAAAAACTGGCTGTTATTGATTTGGTAAGCGCTTCATAAAAGTGCAATCAAGATTACAATATCCATCAATTTACCTGAAATTTTAGAGGAATTTCATGAAAGCAGTGATTTTGGCTGGGGGACTTGGAACACGTTTGAGTGAAGAAACAAGCGTAAGACCGAAGCCAATGGTGGAAATCGGAGGAAAACCAGTATTATGGCATATTATGAAAATTTATTCTGCCCACGGCATTAATGATTTCATAATTTGCTGCGGTTACAAAGGATATGTGATCAAAGAGTATTTTGCTAATTACTTTTTGCATATGTCAGATGTAACATTCGATATGCGCTTTAACCAGATGAATGTACATGCAGGTAAAGCCGAACCTTGGCGCGTTACTTTGGTGGATACTGGTGACAGTACGATGACGGGTGGAAGACTAAAAAGGGTCAGGGAACACGTTGGTAACGAAACTTTTTGCTTTACTTATGGTGATGGTGTTAGCGATGTCAATATTACAGAATTAATTAAATTCCATCAAGAGCAAAAAACATTAGGAACATTAACTGCGGTTCAACCTCCAGGTCGTTTTGGTGCAATAGTGCTAGGACAAGAACAAACAAAGATTTCGAGCTTCCGCGAAAAACCTGAAGGTGATGGAGCTTGGATTAATGGTGGATATTTTGTTCTAGAACCAGAAGTTATTGACTTAATTGACAACGACACTACAGTCTGGGAGCAAGGACCCTTAGAAAAGTTGGCTGAGAAAGAACAGCTTTCTGCTTACAAGCATAATGGTTTCTGGCAACCGATGGATACTTTGCGCGATAGAAATTACCTTGAAGACTTATGGAATAAGAACAAGGCGCCTTGGAAAGCATGGTAATAGGATGTTGGATATCGTTGGGGCGGTACAGATATCCTAAAACTATGTTTAATGTCTCGTAAACCCGCCCTTACATTAGATGTTGGATATCGTTGGGGCGGTACAGATATCCTAAAACTATGTTTAATATCTCGTAAACCCGCCCTTACTATGTAGTTAGTAGTTACAGGGTTATTATATCAATGTACGATTTTGCAATTATCGGTGGTGGCATTGTCGGTCTTTCTACCGCAATGACTTTAGGGAAGCGCTATCCCGATGCTCGAATTTTGGTTCTTGAGAAAGAAAATAATTGGGCATTCCACCAAACAGGAAACAATAGCGGTGTCATTCACTCCGGTGTTTATTACAAACCTGGAAGCTTCAAAGCTAAATTTTGCCGCGATGGCGCCACTTCGATGGTTCAATTCTGCCAAGAACATAATATCGACCACGAGGTTTGCGGTAAAGTCATAATTGCTACAAATGAACAAGAAATTCCTCGTCTCGAAAATCTCTACAATCGTGGCTTGGAAAATGGCATCAAAGTAAAGCGAATCACTCCAGAGGAAGTTAAGGAAGTCGAGCCTCACGTTAAAAGTGTTGGTGGAATTCGCGTCTATTCTACTGGTATAGTTAATTACAAAAAAGTTTGTTTAAAATACGCAGATATCATCAAAAACCAAGGTGGTGATTTGCGGCTCAATACTAAAGTGTTACGGATTGTACCAAGTGATAAAACTCAGGTACTCGAAACTAACAACGGTAACTTTGAGACAAAGTTTGTAATTAACTGTGCAGGGTTACATAGTGACCGCATTGCAAAACTCAATAATGTTGACCCGAAAGCGAAAATAGTACCTTTCCGTGGTGAATATTATGAACTCGTTCCAGAAAAGCGGTATTTAGTTAAGACTTTAATCTATCCCGTTCCAAATCCAGATTTTCCGTTCTTAGGTGTACACTTTACACGTATGATTGACAACAGCGTTCACGCAGGCCCAAATGCGGTTCTCAGTTTCAAACGTGAAGGCTATACAAAGACTGACTTTGATTTACGGGATTTTGCCGAGGTGATGACTTATCCGGGTTTCTGGAAACTTGCAGCAAAACACGCTGATGAGGGTATTAAAGAAATCATTCGTTCTTTTAGCAAAGCTGCGTTTGTAAAAAGCTTACAGCAATTGATCCCAGAAGTTACGGCGGATGATGTAATTCCCACTCATGCAGGTGTACGCGCGCAAGCATTAATGGATGACGGTAAACTGGTAGACGACTTTTTGATTATTCACGGTCAAAACAGTATTAATGTATGTAACGCTCCTTCACCTGCTGCCACATCTTCACTCGAAATTGGGAAAGCAATTGTTGCGGCTATTCCTGAACAATCTCATTTAACTTCAGTAATTACAGCATAAGAATTAATTAAGGAATCAACTAAACATGAAAGTACTTGTTACAGGCACCGAAGGTTACTTGGGGTCGCTACTTCCTACCCTGCTTTTTGAACGTGGACACGAAGTTATTGGAGTGGACACTGGCTACTACAAAGTTGGCTGGTTATATAACGGTACAGAAATTACTGCCAAAACCCTGAATAAAGATATTCGCCACATCAGTGCCGAAGATTTACAAGGTGTTGAAGCAATCGTTCACATGGCGGAACTGTCGAACGATCCAGCAGGGCAACTCGCACCTAACATAACTTACGATATTAACCATAAAGGCTCAGTACGTCTTGCCAAACTGGCAAAAGATGCGGGTATTCGCCGTTTTGTTTACATGTCTTCATGTAGTGTTTATGGAGTGGCAACCGAAGGAGATGTTACTGAAGAGTCTCCAGTTAATCCTCAGACTGCTTATGCTGACTGCAAAACTTTAGTTGAGCGTGATTTGGCGCTCCTTGCTTCGGATGACTTTTCACCTACATTTATGCGGAATGCTACAGCTTTCGGCGCCAGTCCTCGGATGCGGTTTGACATTGTATTAAACAACTTGTCAGGACTCGCATGGACGACCAAAGAAATTAAGATGACCAGCGATGGTACTCCTTGGCGCCCACTTGTTCACGCTCTTGATATATGTAAGGCAATTGTTTGCGCGCTCGAAGCTCCTCGCGATATTGTGCATAACCAAGTATTTAATGTTGGTGACACATCGAATAACTATCGTGTTAAAGAGGTTGCTGAAATTATCGCCGACGTTTTCAAGGGTTGTAAATTAAGTTTTGGTGACAACGGCGCTGATAATCGTAGTTATCGCGTATCGTTTGAGAAAATTAATACTGTTTTGCCTGGTTTCAAATGCGATTGGAATGCTCAACGCGGCGCCGAGCAATTGTATAATTTGTTTCAACGTATTGATATGACTGAGGAGACTTTTACTTCAAGAGGTTTTACTCGATTAAAACAGCTTGAGTATTTAATTCGTACTGCTCAAATTGATAAGGATTTTTATTGGGTAAAAAACAGCTAATTTCAAACGTTCGTAACACAGTTGCAATTCTTTTGTAACGTGGTTGCCATATGGTTGTAGTAAGTTCTTTATAAGTACCAAAGCGCTTACTACAAATTACATATAATCAGGGGAAAAACATATGGCAAAGGCACAATGTCGTTTCAATGGTCAACCATTACAACATACTTTTGTTGACCTCGGCATGTCTCCTTTAGCGAACGCCTATTTGAACTTAGACCAACTCAACCAAGCTGAGAAGTTTTATCCACTTCACGCTTATGTTTCTGAAGATACCTTTTTAGTGCAACTCGAACAGTTTGAAACTCCCGACAATATTTTTAGCGATTACGCTTACTTTTCTTCATACTCTGAAAGTTGGTTGAGACATGCTAAGACTTATACTGACTTAATGGTTGAAAAATTTGGTTTTAACCAAAATAGTCAAGTTATCGAAATCGCTAGTAACGACGGTTATTTACTTCAATATTTTCAAGAGAAGAATATTCCTGTATTAGGTATTGAACCTGCCGCTAATATTGCTAAAGTTGCTGAAGAAAAAGGTATTCCTTGTGTTATCAAATTCTTCGGCGTTCAAACTGCAAAAGAACTTGTTTTACAAGGTGTACAAGCGGATTTACTATTAGGTAATAATGTTTTAGCACATGTGCCTAATCTGAATGACTTCATTGCTGGGATGAAAATTATTCTCAAGCCTAATGGCGTATTAACAATGGAGTTTCCGCACGTTTTACAACTGATAGAACAAAACCAATTTGATACAATTTATCACGAACATTTTTCTTATTTCTCTTTCTTAACGGTTGAAAAGATTTTTGCAGCACATAATTTGACGTTATTTGATGTCGAAGAATTACCAACACATGGTGGTTCGCTACGAATATACGCAAAGCACGATGATGCAGCATTCCCTGCTATAAGTGAACGAGTTTACCAACTTAAAGAAAAAGAATTTGCTGCTGGACTCCATAAAATTGAGACTTATATAACTTTTGGTGAAAAAGTTAAAGCGACTAAACGTAAACTCTTAAGTTTTATGTTATCAGCAAAAGCCGAGGGTAAAACTATAGTTGGATATGGGGCGCCTGCAAAAGGTAACACATTATTAAATTACTGCGGTATTGGTACTGACTTTATTGACTACACCGTAGACCGCAACCCTCACAAACAAGGCTTATACTTACCTGGTACACATATACCTATTTGCCATCCCGATACAATTCAACAAACTAAGCCTGATTACGTTCTAATTTTACCTTGGAACCTTAAGGAAGAAATTATCGAACAAATGGCATTTATTGGTGAATGGGGAGGACAGTTTGTTACTCCAATTCCAGAGGTAACAATTATACCTTCTTATGCACGCCAACTTAGGTTATCAGTATAGTAATTGTTAATAACCAGCTAAGTAAAGTTAACGTGTTATGTCGAAACTGGGGACATAAACCCAGTTTCAAAAATAAGTAATCCCTATTATATACAGTCGAGCAGAGAAATGAATACGAAATTACTAACTATTGCGATTCCAACTTACAACCGCGCGCAATCACTTGATAAACAAATTGGTTGGCTTGTTGAAGCAATCAAAGGTTTTGAGACAGACTGCGAAATTTTAGTTTCTGATAACTGCTCGACAGATAATACCCCGGAGATTGTAAAGAAATGGCAAAGTCAAGTTAGTGATATTACCTTTAGATATAATAGGAATGAAGAGAATTTAGGAGTACTAAAAAATATTAGCTATTGTTTAAAAACTGTAACAACGAAATACGTTTGGACGATTGGTGACGATGACCCAATTCAAACTCGCGCTGTTAGCTATGTTTTGAGACGAGTTAAAGAAAAAGAAGATATTTCACTCATATTTCTAAATTTCTCTGGACGCAATAAAATTACTGGTGAGGATGTTCATCCACCTACAATTGTTGGAAATCGCTGGTTTGATGCTAACGCTGACGATGGTACTGGTGATAGTAAAGCTATTTATGAACATTGTTTTGAGAAAAGCATCGGCGCCGTAATTTTTTTGACTGCGACAATATATAAAACTGAGCTTGTTAAGAATGCGCTTAATTATTGGCCAGATGCTGAAAATAACTGGATATATTTGGCTTATTTAGCTGGATACTGTGCAGCGCGCGGCAAAATAATCGTTACCACAGACAACTTTATGGAATGTGTTGTTGGTGTTAGCTATTGGCAAAAAGACCCAAAATCAGCGCTATTAATGCAGTATAAAGATACTCCAGAAGTAATTGTCAAGTTAGAGGAAACGGGATATTCCAAACAGTTCTGCCGACGAATGATTTTGCACTCGTTTAGAGAAGCGAATTTAAAAGTACTTTTAGGCGCCGCTCGTCGATGGCCTATCTACACACTTAAAACAGTGATTCCTTTTTGGCGTTTAGTAGCAGTGTCAGCATTACAGTTAATAAAGCTTAATAACAAAGTTGAGAAACTACCTCTACAAGTAACGGAATCACGCTTATAAACCACAAGTCAATGTTTGATGACATGAAATCTAAAAGATGGGAATATTATGATGAATACGATTAAACATAAATTAGCTGGATTAAAATCAGAATTAGCTTATAGAGTAGCGCTCTCAAATCACGCACCTAATTTACCTATTCTGGAAGAAAAATATGCTCGCATTGTCAAGACATTAAGAACTGAAGGAGCTTGTTTAACTTCGCTTGAAGAATTGGAACTAGCTTCATCTGATGATTTACTTCGTGCAAGTGAGCAATATTTAGCTACAATGACGGCGCCTCAATTAAACGGTGCTGGTTACAAACTACCGCAAATCTACACTGTTACTCAGATACCTGAGTTTTCACGTTGGGCTAACGAACAACGGTTGATTAATATTATCGAAAACTATATTGGTTTACCAGTAGCATTTCAGGGTGTACATTTACGTAAGGATTTTCCGAACGAAAATCAGTTTGGAACTTCATTATGGCATAAAGACTCTGAAGACCGTCGTATTATTAAAGCTTTCGTATATTTACACGATGTAGAAACAGAACATGGCCCGTTTGAATATGTGCCTCGAAATCTGACTAAATTGTACAATTTAAATTACTACAAGACCTATTACCAATTATGGCGGTCAGGCTACTTAGGTATTGAAGATAAAACTCTTGATTCTATTATTCCTAAGAACGCATGGAAATCATGTCCTGGTCAAGCAGGTACTATAGTACTAGCAGATACGAAAGCAATTCTACATCATGGTACCGCGCGCTCCTTAGAACGCTCGGCACTGTTTTGTGTGTATACAGCGAATCCTCCAAAAAATCCTCAAGATTGTACTCAATATTGGGATGACACTTTTGCAAAACCAAAACAGATTGAACTTGCCGAAACGATTCGATAAGTAATCAGGAGCGTGCTTTAAAACAAGAGTGCTTAACAAGAACAAATATTCATTACGATTTGCAAACAATTAAGTAATAGTACTGAAGCAAACATTATTTAGAGGTAAAATTTTTTTATGCTTTTTAAAGAAACCGAATTACAAGGTGCATTCGTTGTTGAGCTAGAAGAAAAGCATGACCATCGCGGCTTTTTTGCTCGGACATTCTGTGCCAAAGAATTTGAACAGCACGGTTTAAAACCTGTTGTTGCTCAGTGTAACTTATCCTACAACTACAAAAAAGGAACCTTACGGGGAATGCACTATCAACTGGCGCCAGCAGCAGAAACCAAGTTAGTGCGGTGTACGAAAGGTGGTATCTATGATGTAATTATTGATATGCGTCCGGAGTCACCAACTTTTTTACAGCATTTTGGAGTTGAACTGACTGGAGATAATAGACGTGCATTGTATGTTCCAGAAATGTTTGCTCATGGTTATCAAGCACTTACCGATGATGCAGAAGTTATCTACCAAGTTGGGGAATTTTATACTCCCGGTTACGAACGCGGTTTGCGTTATAATGACCCATTTTTCAATATTCAATGGCCTACTGAAGTTACTGAAATTTCTGAGAAGGACATGAATTGGCCTCTTTTACGCGCCACAGTTGTAGGTGGCACAGTTTAGTAGTAAGGTGGGCACTGCCCACCTACCAGATAGTAAGGTGGGCACTGCCCACCCTACCAGATTATATATCGCTATAGCTAATTGAATTGATAGAGTTCAGTTAATCAATTCATCCGGGGTGAAAAAAATGTTAGGAATTACAAATAAGGTTGCTAAGTTGTTCTCTTTAGTATCTCAAAAAATTAGCGCGCGAATCGAGTATATTAGTAAGCTAAAAGTTGTTTCGCTCACTCCACAAACACCTTCTATTGGAAATGTACTGCTTTCTTATCGAATTGAACCTTTTCTTTTACAAGCAGCAGGCAAACCAATCCCCAATGACCAAAGTTGGAACTGGGAATGTTTGATAATTGCTCAAACTTTTTTAGATATGGGATATAGCGTTGATGTGATTCAGTTCCACAACGAAGAATTCCGTCCTACTAAAAAATATGACTTCTTTATAGACATTCGTCATCGTCTTGAATCTTTGGCGCCTTATTTAAATCCTGACTGTATTAAAATACTGCATGTCGATATTGCTAACATGGTATTCCGCAATTTAGCCGAATATAAAAGGCTTTATGACTTGCAGCAGCGACGAGGGATCACTCTGCATCCACAACGTTACGAAGATATTAATCTAGGTATTGAATATGCTGATTATGCAACAGTACTTGGTAACGATTTTACATGCGGAACATTCGCATATAGTCATAAAACAATGTATCGCATTCCTATTTCTTCGTCTATAGTTTGTCCTTGGGCAGAAGATAAAAATTTTGAAGCTGTGAAAAAGCGGTTTCTATGGTTTGGAAGCAATGCATTAGTACTTAAAGGGTTGGATTTGGCGCTCGAAGCGTTTGCACAAATGCCTGATTACCATTTAACAGTTTGTGGGCCTGTTGATAGTGACAAAGTATTCGAGCGTGCTTATTATAAAGAACTTTATCAAACTCCCAACATTCACGCTTACGGATGGATTAACGTTGGCAGTCAAGAATTTTTAGATTTGACTAAAAATACTTTAGGACTAATTTATCCTTCAGCTTGCGAGGGACAAGCAGGAGCAGCAATTACCGCTATGCAAGCTGGCTTAATTCCTGTTCTTAGCTACGAAACTGGCGCCGACGTGTATGATTTTGGAGTAATTCTCAAAGATTGCTCGATTGAAAATATTAAAGCAACCATCCAGCAATTATCTAACCGAAGTACCGATGAACTCAAAACCATGTCACACAAAGCATGGGATTACGCAAGAAACAATCATACTAAAGAACATTTTGCGATGGCTTATCGCAATGCGGTACTGGACATTATCAAAAATCGTAGTATAACAAAGAATACGAACTCTGAAAAATCATTAGTAACCGCGATGGTGTAAATGTGATTGATTCACGCAAAGAAACCGGGTTTCTGTCCAAAATAGCTGTTTTATTACAGGTTAACGACAAAGAAACCCGGTTTCTGTCCAAAATAGCTGTTTTATTACAAGTTAACGACAAAGCAACCCGGTTTCTAAGATTTTATATCAAGCAGATAATTTAGGAGATAAACATGATAATTGTTGATACCGCCTTAAAAGCCCGCCACGAAGCAGGTAATCCGGTAAGAGTGGGAATGATAGGCGCCGGATTTATGGCGCGAGGAATTGCAAATCAAATTGCTAATTCAGTTCCCGGTATGGAATTGGTGGCAATTTCAAATCGTAATCTTGATGCAGCCAAGCGTGCGTACTCAGAAGCGGGAATTGAAAACTTCAAAACTGTAACAACTGTAACTGAATTAGAAGAGACGATTGCGCGTTCCGGGTATGCTGTTACCGACGATGCGATGTTACTATGTCGTGCCGAAGGAATTGATGCGCTGATTGAAGTAACTGGTGCGGTGGAATTTGGCGCCCATATAGTTATGGAAGCAATAGCGAATCATAAACATGTGGTAATGATGAATGCTGAACTCGATGGAACTATTGGCGCAATATTAAAAGTTTACGCTGATAAAGCTGGTGTAATTCTAACGGCGTGCGATGGAGATCAACCAGGAGTACAGCTAAATTTATACCGTTTTGTAAAAAGTATCGGTTTAACTCCATTATTGTGTGGCAATATCAAGGGTTTGCAAGACCCGTACCGTAACCCAACCACTCAAGAAGCGTTTGCTAAACGTTGGGGTCAAAAACCTAGCATGGTAACAAGCTTTGCTGATGGAACCAAAATATCATTTGAGCAAGCTATTGTTGCAAATGCCACAGGGATGAAAGTTGCCAAGCGAGGAATGTTAGGGTATGACTTCAGTGGTCATGTGGATGAAATGACCAAAATGTATGATGTTGACCAACTCAAAGAATTGGGAGGCATTGTTGATTATGTTGTTGGCGCCAAACCTGGCCCAGGTGTGTTTGTGTTTGGATCGCATGATGACCCAAAACAGCAGCATTACTTGAACCTTTATAAATTGGGTGAAGGACCACTTTACAGTTTTTACACACCTTATCACCTTTGTCACTTTGAAGTTCCGCTCTCAGTAGCGCGCGTCGTTCTTTTCGGTGACTATATATTGGCGCCAATTGGAAAACCGCTCGTTGATGTTGTCACCACTGCGAAAATTGACCTCAAAGCTGGTGAAACACTAGATGGCATTGGTTACTATATGACATACGGTCAGTGTGAAAATTCGGAAATTGCTCAACAACAAAGGTTGCTACCAATGGGTTTAGCAGAAGGATGTCGTTTAAAACGGGACATTTTGAAAGACCAAGTATTAACTTATGATGATGTCGAACTACCGAGCGGCAGACTTTGTGATAAACTGCGCGCTGAACAAGACACACACTTTGCTTCCCCAAGAGTGATGGCAGCACTTAGGTAGTGTCATCTAAATTTATGCAGTTTTATGCAGTAGTAGCGAATAATTTACATTTGGTGGCAGAATTTAAAATCTCTGTAAAAATATTGCAAAGACCAGCCTCAAATACTTTAAGTACCCATATGATAAGTGAACCGCTACTTACTGCTTATTATAAATTTCATATTATTTAAAATTATTTTAAATTTTGTAATATCAATCAAAAGACAAATTATACACTATCAGGGAAACATTATGAAAATTGCGCTTGTCCATGATTACTTAACCCAGTGCGGTGGGGCAGAGCG
The DNA here is from genome assembly GCF_002368415.1 of Calothrix sp. NIES-4105. Taxonomy (GTDB): domain Bacteria; phylum Cyanobacteriota; class Cyanobacteriia; order Cyanobacteriales; family Nostocaceae; genus Dulcicalothrix. The sequence goes on along the minus strand of NZ_AP018290.1, from coordinate 10,135,668 downwards.
TGTGTTTGAGTTATTGTGTAAACGCTATCCCGAAGCTGATATTTTCACTTCTTTATACGACCGCGAACGGACTATAGACTTGGGTGAAAGAGTAGTTAATACTACTTTTTTGCAAAATATTCCCGGCGCCGCTAAATATTTTCGATTGATGGCGCCTTTATATTTTCCAGCATTTCGTTCTTTAGATTTACAATCTTACGACTTAATTATCAGTAGTAGTACGAGCTTTGCAAAAGCAGTTCGCAAAAGACCGGGAGCTATTCATATTTGCTTTTGCCACAACGTTACTAGATTTTTGTGGGATACCGAAACTTATTTGCGTGAGTACGGAGACTATCGTTACTTTGCTCCAATAATAGAAAAAGTTTTTGACTATATGCGCTCTGTTGATGTAACATACGCGCAAGAACCAGACCTTTATATAGCCAATTCGAGTGTAGTAGCTCGCCGAATTCAAACCGTCTACAAAAAGAAAGCGATAGTCGTTAACTATCCAATCGACACAAGCAAGTTTTTGTTCTCAAATACTAAGGACGATTACTATCTTGCTTCAGCTCGGATGATTAGTTACAAACGTCTTGATATAATAGTTGAAGCTTTTAACTGGTTAGGGTGGCGACTATTGATATCAGGCAATGGTCCAGAGCGGGAGCGTCTAAAATCAAAAGCGTTAAAAAATATTGAATTTGTAGGACACGTTACTGATTTACAACGCACTGAGTTGTTTGCAAACGCAAAATCGGTTATCGTGGCAGCATTAGAGGATTATGGATTAGTTCCAGTCGAAGCGAATGCTAGTGGAACACCTGTGATTGCTTTTGGTGCTGGTGGAGTATTAGATACCCAGATACCGGGTAGAACGGGTGTATTTTTCAGAAGGCAAACGCCAGAGTCCTTACAAACAGCGCTGATAGAATCCAAGGAAATCTATTGGAACTACGAAGATATTCGCGAACACGCGGTATCGAATTTTTCAGAGCAAGCATTTTTTGGCAAGGTCGAAAAAGTAATCGACCGAGCATGTTCGTATCAATTATCTAATTGATTTGTTCGCTGAGGGGAAGCAAACGTGATACAAACCACAGTCAATCCAATGTTAAATTCGTCTGCCGACAATGACCCAGGATATGGGCAATTGTTAGCAGTTTTAGTACGCAGACTTCCTTGGTTTATAGCGGTGTTTTTAGCATCGCTTGCCGTTGCTGGTTATATTACCAAGAGAACGCCACCTACTTATAAAAGTACGATGCAGTTTTTGGTGGAACCAAACTACGAGGCAAAAGTGCAACAAGGCGATGCTACACAGACTCAACAAAACCAATTTACAGACCCAGGTGTTCAGGTAGATACAGCAACGCAGTTGAATTTGATGCGTAATTCTGAGCATATACAGAAAGCTGTGAAAGCACTAGACCGCGAGTATCCGGGTATTACGATTGGTGATATAAGAAAAGGTTTGGTGCTTTCTCAAGTTAAGGAAAAAGACGATAACCTTGCCACGAAAATTTTTCAAATAGATTATACAGATAAAGATAAAGTTAAAACGCAGCGTGTTCTAGAAGTGCTGCAAAAAGTTTATCTTGATTATAATAAAGAGCAGCAAAAAGACCGCTTAAAAAGGGGTTTAAAAGTGGTTAACGAACAGTTAGAAAAAGTACGTAAAGAACTAGCTGATTCGGAAACAAGGCTTTTAACGTTCCGCAAAACCCAAAATTTAACTGACCCTGAATCTGAAGCAAAGACATTAGAACAATCTTTAACTACTATTCAGCAAGATGGACGTAACATCCGCGCGCAATATCAAGAAGCAGTCGCACGCTACGATTCGCTACAAGAGCAACTCAAACGAACACCTAAAAATGCTCTGGTTTCCGCGCGGTTAAGTCAGTCAACTCGCTATCAAGCAATGCTCAACGAAATTCAGAAAACTGATTTAGAGCTTGCAAAACAACGACAGGTATATACAGATGAAGCTCCCAGCGTCAAGAAACTAATTGAGCAAAGACAGGAACAAAAACAGCTTTTGCAGCAAGAAGCAGTTTCTACTTTAGGAGCAGAGGTAAATACAGTTAATCTAAACCCCCAAAATCTTCGCACTCAAGGTAACGATAGTCAAATAGACTTAAACCTCGCTGCGAAATTAGTTGAATCTCAAACCGACATACTAGGATTGCAAGCACGTTACCAAAGTCTTAGCGAAAAAGAGCAGCAACTACGTAATGATTTAAAGCGATTCCCAGCACTTTTAGCTGAATATAATCGTTTACAACCGCTCGTACAACTAAACCGCGAACGTTACAACCAGCTATTAAAAACCGAACAGTTACTGCGACAAGATTTAGATAAAGGTCAATTTGACTGGAAAGTCGTTGAAAAACCTCTAGAAGGTGCTTTTATGGGTCCCTTCCTCCAGCAAAATTTATTGTTAGGTGGAGTTGTAGGCTTAATTTTGGGAGGAATAGCAGCTGCAGTTCGTGAAGCATCAGATGATTCGGTACACACAACTGCCGAACTAGAAAAACAAATTGCTTTACCTTTATTAGGAACAACACCCAAGCTTCCAGCAGCAAAGAACAGAGAATCTGTTATCAAGTTGCCCTTTGGCAAACCCGAAGTTTTATCACCTTGGACAATTCAGGTATTACAATCACCTCCACGTTGGGAATCATTAGATTTAATATTCAAAAATATTGAACTTTTGAACACAGTTACAGCGCTTAAATCATTGATGGTAACTTCCGCATTACCCGATGATGGAAAATCAGCGCTGTCATTAGGGTTAGCAATGAGTGCCGCGCGTTTGCACAAAAGAGTATTATTAATAGACGCAAATTTACGCTCGCCAACTTTACACAAACAACTCAATCTGCCCAACGAGCAAGGACTATCGAGTTTACTAGCAAGCGATGCTGACTTACCAAATCAAATTAGCATTCAATCTTCAGGTTCATCGTATATCGATATTTTGACATCAGGACCTGTACCTGCAGACCCTGCTCACCTTCTTAGTTCACCTCGAATGAAACAAATGATAGCAGCATTTGAGGCAAACTACGACTTAATACTTATTGACGCACCACCAGTTTTAGGATTAGTCGATGCTTTGCTAGCTGGTTCAGCTTGCCGCAGCACCGTTATGGTCGCAAGCATCGGTCGAGTTACTCGTGCCCAACTCAACCAAGCAACAGCAATGTTAAGCAAATTAAACTTAATAGGAGTTGTTGCAAATGGTGTATCAAGTTCTGCTGCTACATATATTCCATATGCAGCTCAACATCAGCAACGTTTAGCTTTGAAACAAGCTGAAGATTAATAACCAAATATTTTATCTATTTTATCCAATGTAGAGACGTGACATGTCACGTCTTTTTTTGTCACGTCTTTTTTTGTCACGTCTTTTTTTTGTCACGTCTTTTTTTGTCACGTCTTTTTTTTGTCACGTCTTTTTTTTGTCACGTCTTTTTTTTGTCACGTCTATACATTACCATATAGGCAAATTTAGATTGAATTAACTTGAATATTTTGCTGTGCTAGAATAACAATGTAACTAATTTATTCCTAATCATATAAAGCGTCAAATTCATCATCGCTTAATAATTAAAGCAAAAAAGCCCTTTATGTTTAAAGACTTAGTGAAGAAATTATATGTGATCTAGTTATCTTTACGGATTATTATATCCTAGATATTAAATCTACTTCCAAAAAATAAAGAGCGGACGCATTATAGTATCTTCAATTTTTAAAATCGCATTTTATACATAATTGTTAATTATATATATTTATCTATAAAATGCTTAAGGATGTAGATTAAAGAGGTCGTGTTAATAGTCTCTCCCTCTCACACATAGTTTTTGGTAGTTTTTCCGTATAACAAGATGCCCCTCGTGATTCTTAGGTTATAAGCCTTTGATATTACGTTGGCAATCTACCACTATTAAATGACAAAGCAGTATGACAATATCTACTATTCCAAATCTAGAAAGTAGTATCATCTACAAACAAGACCGTGCGCCTTACTGCACACTTACTTGGCGCCGTGGCAAGTTGCTAGTTAGACCAGTTGGGCAACTTTTACCTACCTACTTGCCTGCAACGGATGATAAAGAGTCTTTGGTTGAATGTCTTAGACACTCGTCAGTAAATTTAGTATTAATTGACCCAGAGCTTGGTTTTTCAAAGGTCAAGTTTTGGGCTGATGCAACAGAAGCTGCACATAAATCTATATATTTAAGCATTCCATCGATTGATACATCCAAGCAAAACGCTTTCGAGTGGTTACAAGTAATCATTAACTCGCTTATCGCTTTGGTGTTTTTAATCGTGTTAAGTCCAGTTGCATTATGGTTAGTTATATTAACACAAATTTACTCACCTGGTTCTTTATTCACGCGCGAGTGGCATGTGGGTAAGCGGGGTAAATTGTTTCAAGTTATTAAGTTTCGTACAACTACCGTTAATACAAATGTAATTAACAATTTTAGTTACCAAAATAATTTCCTCCGTAAGGTAGAGAACAATTATACACTGATTGGGAAATGGTTGCGTAAGTATGCTTTAAATAATATACCACAGCTTCTAAACGTTTTACGTGGTGAAATGAATTTAATTGGGCGCCAACAATCAAAGTTAGAAGATGCTGTAAAGCTAGATAAAGCAGGATTAAGGGAACTCAACAAAACTCCAGGGTTTTGGAGTTCGTGGCAGGTGGCGCCATCAGAACTGTTACATTTAAATAACCAAACACTGTAACTGTCAAGGTACTAAGTCTAAATTAGTACCTTTGCATTAATTAGATAAATCTTTGCATCTAAATAGTAACGGTGCATCAAATTGCGGAAAAATTGTTGAACCTATGAATAAAAAAGCATCTTCACGAACAAAGTTAAAAATTTGGTTTAAAGCCAGTAAATTTTGGCAGAATAACTATATAATATTGCGTGAATTTAAACATTTTCGCAAAATCGCAATTTTAGCTGTAGTTTGCTCTTTTCTCGCAGCATTAATGGAAGGGTTTGGAATTGGGTTGCTTATATCTTTTTTACAAACATTATTACCAAACTCCAAACCCTTACAAACTGGACTAGGATGGTTTGACGATTCAGTTTTAGGACTTCACGAATCGCCAACTAATAGATTAATTAGAATATGCGTACTAATAGCATTAAGTACCTGGATGCGAGCAGGATTTAATTACTTAACAGCAATATATACTGAATTCGCACAGTTCATGCTTGCTGACCGCTTACGCAAACAAATTTTTGAGCAGTTGCAAGCATTTCCACTTGGTTATTTTAGTAAAACTCGTTCGGGAGAACTAATTAATATACTTACCACAGAAATTGAAAAAATCAAAAATGGCTTTAGTAGTGCATCATTTTTGATGACTAGAGGCATGACATTAGCAATATATGCAATGTCGATACTCTGGATATCGTGGCAGATGACAATTACTTCAATACTTTTATTTAGCTTAATAGCTGTTGGCTTATCAACAATGAATAAGCGTGTTAGAGAATTAAGTTTTGATACATCGGCAGCTAGTGGTAGATTTACATCAAGATCAGTAGAATTTATTAATGGAATTCGGACTGTTCACGCATTTGCTACTCATAATTTTGAACGTAAACGTTTTTATAAAGCTAGTGATGATGTAGTTAATGCTGGTAAAAAAATAACTCTCGCTTGGTCGATGGTTAAACCTGTTGCCGATGGAGTTGCTAGTACTGTCTTGGTTGGACTAATTATTTTAGGCTACACACAATTTGTCGTACCTGGAATTATTCCAGTCTCAGCATTACTAGGGTTTTTATTTGTACTAGCGCGTTTGGTTCCAAATGTTCAAGATATCAATGGAACCCTGGCATATTTAAGTACTTTGCACGGTACAGCAGAAACTGTAAAGAATTTAATTAAAACAGATGATAAAGTTTATTTTCAAAATGGTTCGATTCAGTTCCAAGGATTAAAACATTCTATTGATTTTGTTTCAGTAGATTTTGGCTATGACGAAGAAAATCGAGTGTTGCATAATATTAAATTATCCATTGAACGAGGAAAAACAACGGCATTAGTAGGAGGTTCGGGTGCAGGTAAAACCACATTAGCTGATTTGATACCGCGTTTCTATGACCCAACAGAAGGTCAAATTTTTGTTGATGGAGTTGATATACGACTGTTTGAAATTAACTCCCTGCGTAGCAAAATTGCGGTAGTTAGTCAAGATACGTTTATTTTTAACGCTACAGTTTGGGATAACATAGCATATGGAACATTAAATGCAACAGAAGCAGAAATAAGAGAAGCTGTTCGACAGGCAAATGCGCTAGAATTCATTGAGAAAATGCCTCAAGGTTTTGATACTCAGTTAGGAGACAGAGGTGTAAATATATCTGGAGGACAACGGCAACGTCTTGCAATTGCCCGTGCGTTGTTACGTGACCCAGAGATTTTGATATTGGATGAAGCTACTAGTGCATTAGATGCTGTTTCAGAGCGACTTATTCAACAATCGTTAGAACAGCTTTCCGTTGGTCGAACTGTAATTGCTATCGCGCATCGACTTTCAACTATTGCGAAAGCTGATAAAGTCGTGGTAATGGAAAAGGGACGTATAGTAGAGCAGGGAAGATATCAAGAACTACTCGAACAACAAGGCGCCTTATGGAAATACCATAAAATGCAGCATGAAACAGGTACAGTTGGCTAATGCACGTACATAATTAGCTTTATATAAATGTGAATACAGCAGTAAGTGAATAATTTAAAGTTATATATGGCTAATTTTAATCAAAGAGTTTATTTTTATGTAGGTTCGGAGCCTGATTCCTCAAAGCCTGCCGAGCATGTTGGTTATCCACACCTGTTGATAGCTTTAGCCGAAGGGTTAAAAACACTAGGTATAGAAGTTTATAGCAATAATTCATATTGGCGCCTGTCTCAGGACTCGGAGGAATATTTATTCAGTAAAAACCCTTCGATTAGCCATGAAGACTGTTCAATAGTAGTATTTGGTGACGTATTTTCTACTAATATCATTACTCCAGAGCAATTATTTCATAAGAACCGTAAATATATTACGGTAGCTCTCGAAGACTGTGATGGAAGTAGAACTTTTTCATCAAAACCTGAATATCGAAAAGCTGATATTGTTTTGAAAGCTCATTTTAACAGCAAATTAAAGTTTCCATCTAATGTTTATCCTTGGGCTTTTGGACTATCAGAGCGTATAATCAAAGCTACTAGCAATAACCTAAATTTTCAAGATAGAGAAAAAAAGCTATTAATTAACTTTAGGCACAATAAATTTGCTCATTCTGTTAGAAAAACGGTTGATAAAGAACTAGCTAGTGAAATTGCTCCTATTATACCTTTAGATAAATCGATTGATACTCATCCTCCTACAAATCCTTACGATTATTGGTTATGGCAACGAACAGGAAGGCGCCATAATCCAAATTATTATCAAAGATTAAAACATACGGCTGCATGTGCTGCCTTTGGTGGTTTTTTCGTTCCTGAATTTCCCGAAGACCCAACCACCATTATTAGTCGTGTATTCAAAGCTGCTTATAGTCAATTAGGCTTAAAATCAAATCGAATTATTCAATGGGATAGCTGGCGATTATGGGAATCACTTGCATCCGGTTGTGCAACATTTCACGTTGACTTTGAAAAATACGGCTGTCAATTACCTGTAATGCCAGAAAACTGGCGCCATTATATTGGTATTGACTTAGATAATATACAGTTCGCTATATCTCGAATTCGCTCGGAACCAGAAATACTAGAAAAAGTTTCGATAGAAGGGAAACTTTGGGCATTAGAGCATTACAGCCCAACTGCTACTGCTATACGTTTTCTAAAAAGCGTTGGTTTCCCTTATGTAGAAAATTATACTTCAAATTATTTAGCTTTTGGTAGATATGAATAATTTTAGAATATAGGGTTATAACTCAAATGCTGGAATCACATGAACAACCGTTAGTTAGCGTTATTACTCCTACTTACAACCGACCAGAATATCTAAAGCAAGCGCTAACAAGTGCCGTTAATCAAACATATCGAAATATTGAAATAATTGTCTCCGATAATTGTAGTCCAGAAAGTCCCCAAGCAATCGTCGAATCGTTCAACGACCCAAGAATTCGCTTTTATCGTAATTCCAGCAATTTAGGGATGTTGGTAAACACAATTAAGACGTTTAAATACGCGCGCGGTAAGTACATAGCTAGCTTGCTCGATGATGACATGTGGGAGCCAGATTATTTAGCAAAACTGGTTCCTTTACTCGAAGAAAATTCTGATGTAGCTTTAGCTTTTTGCGACCACTATATGATGAATGCTTCGGGTGAAATCGATATGGAGAAGACAGAAGAATGTACGCGCGCTTATAAACGTTATGACCTCAAGCAAGGAATTTATCAACCGTTTGCAAAACAAGCACTTGTCAATCAATCAGTATCACCAGCAATCGCGGCAGTAATTAGAAGAGAAATTGTAGATTGGGAAGAATTTTCTTCAGATATCGCTGGAATGTGGGATGTATATCTATCTTATATATGTTGCCGTACAGGTAAAGGAGCATATTATTACCCAGAACGCTTAACCCGCTACCGTGAACACGAACAAACTGACACAATGCAAAGTGGAGGTCGCAACGTAGAAGCTAAAATCCGTAAAGCTAAGTCGGAGATTTTTTGCTACGGGAAATTTCTTCAAGACCGAAATTTAGCCGAGTTTCATCCATATTTTAAACAAAAATGGCTGCACGCGCATACAACTCTAGGAATTGGCTTAATACGAAATCAACAAGTCCAACAAGCACGCTCGTACTTATGGAGCGCACTTCTAAAGCAAAAATTTAATCTACGTACTTTAGCTGCGCTTGTATTAAGTTATATCCCAAAACCAGTTTTTAATCGCTTGCTAAGTATATCGCAGTAATCTTAAGTCATCTATCATTACTTAATAAATAAATGCTTTTAACTGTTATCGTACCTACTTATCGTCGTCCTTACGACTTAGCGCGTTGTTTAAAGGCATTGCGTTCTCAAACACGGAGTGCAGATGAAGTCGTGGTAGTAGTTCGGGACGTTGATACTGAAACTTGGGAATTGCTTAAATTCGAGACAGAATTAATGCGATTAAAGATTTGTAAAGTCACCACTCCCGGACAAGTCAATGCTTTGAATGCTGGTCTTCAAGTAGCTACTGGAGATGTAATTGCAATTACTGATGATGACGCAATGCCTCATCCTGATTGGTTAGAACGTATTGAAGCTTGGTTTGCAAGCGACAGTCATATTGGCGGAGTTGGTGGACGCGATTGGATCTACGAGGGTGACAAACTAGTGGATGGCGCCGAGCAGGTAGTCGGTGTAATTCAGTGGTTTGGGCGTATGATTGGTGAGCATCATCTAGGTATTGGAGAAGCGCGCGAAGTAGAAATTTTGAAAGGTGCTAATATGAGCTATCGCGCTTCAGCACTTAAAAATAACGGCATTGGCTCAAACATTCGCTTCGACCAAAGACTGCGAGGTACGGGCGCACAAGTACATAACGATTTAGCATTTAGTTTAGCAGTGCGTTCTTCGGGTTGGAAGCTCATTTATGATCCAAAAGTAGCTGTGAATCACTACCCAGCACAGCGTTTTGATGAAGATAAACGCGATGCATTCAATTCGATTGCTTGTATTAATACTACTCATAACGAAACTCTAACTCTACTAGAGTACTTGCCATTTTTTAGGCGATTGATATATCTTGCTTTTGCAGTATTAATAGGAACGCAAGATGCCTATGGAATATTACAGGTTGTTAGATTTTTCAAGAGAGAAAAATTAATAACAGTACAAAGGTTTGTAGCATCAATGCAAGGAAGGTGGCAGGGCTTTTCAACATGGCTTGATAGCAACTCAACAAAACAAGCTTCTCGATCTAAAACTTTGAGTGTGGGAGACATTGAATGACCATTAATCAGTCTTTTTCACCTTATCCACACCAATCAAAGGAGGAACCTTCACCATTCCTTGCATGGATTGCGATTGGGGCACTAATACTTTTTACTGTTGTTTGTTACTTCGGCGCCGCTAGCTTGTTACGGCAGGCTTTTCCAGTATTTTCATTTGCTGTAGGTATATTTCTTTACCTACGCTATCCTACGCTTTACATCGGTTATACTTGGTGGCTATGGTTTTTTATCGCGATTCTTCGCCGTCTAATTGATTATAAAGCTGGTTGGGATACTAGCGGGTTTATTTTAATTTCACCATTTTTGGTAACATTGCTGACGTTTTTTACCTTTGTACGGGAATTACCTAGGTCGTTACGCATCGGTGGGTTGCCCTTCGTTATATCAATATTGTCAGTGTTCTATGGCATGTTAGTAGGATTGATTAACTACGACAAAGTACTAGTTTTTCGTACTGCCCTTGACTGGGTGACTCCAGTCCTTTATGGTTTCCACGTCTTTGTGAACTGGCGAAATTATCCTAGCTATCGCGAAAATATTCAATCATGTTTTCTTTGGTGCGTATTAATTACTGGCGCCTATGGAATTTATCAATACTTAGTGGCGCCTGAATGGGATCGGTTTTGGTTAATTCAAACTAAACTCACATCAATGGGAGAACCAGCACCTTTAAAAATCCGGGTTTGGAGTACGATGCATTCTCCAGGGCCATTTGCAAATACAATAATGACCGGGCTGCTGCTATTATTAAACAACGTTCGTCCCGTTGGTTTTGCTGCATCAATCGTTGGCTATGTTGGATTTCTACTGACTTTTGTCCGTTCAGCATGGGGTGGCTGGGTAGTTGGATTGGTGACTTTAGTAACGAATCTTAAACCAAAGCTACAGATGCGCTTAGTAGTAGTAGCAATTCTACTTATGTTGTGTGTTGTGCCGTTAGCAACAACTGAGCCATTCGCCAAAGTAATTGGTGATCGAATTGAATCTATAAGTAACTTAGAAAAAGACCAAAGTTTTAATGACCGCTCCCAAAACTACGACCGTAACCTTGAGATAGCTTTATCTTCTGTATTCGGTAAAGGAATTGGCGGTACATGGATAATCGACAAAGATGGCAAGCTATTCAACATAGTACTTGATAGCGGTATTTTAGATGTATTTTTTGCACTTGGTTGGTTTGGCGCCATCCCTTATCTAGGTGCCGCAATTATTATTTTAGTCAATACGTTCCAAGGTTCCGAAACTCGAGCCGATCCCTTTGCTTGTGCTGCACGCTCGATTAGTTTGGCAATATTTTTCCAAATGGTTTTTAGTAGTATGATGCTTGGACTTTCTGGTATAACGTTATGGGGATTTATGGGAATTGCAATGGCAGCTAAGAAATATCATCAACAGGAAATCGCCAGTAGTTCCCCCTGACCCCCCTTCAGACGCTACCGTGTACACACATCTCTATAATCCTTCTTGTATTTCCTCTTTGTGTCCTTTGTGTCTTTGTGGTTTATCTCTTTAAGGAACCACAAAGGTCACAAAGGGCACAAAGGAAGAGAAGAAAGGAAGAAAAGATGACTTTGAGAAACTTGTGTGTACACACTAGCCTTATTAAGGGGGGATTTCAATTCTTAACCGAGCAGTATTGGTATTTTCCCTTATTTAAAATAAAACACTGTATCAAAAAACACGTATATTAATATTAATAATGGTAGGTAGAGACTAAACATGTTTAGTCTCTACCTATTTTAAATTTTAAATTTTTAATTAGAAGATGCAGTTTGTACCTGGATTTTCTTAGGCAGTTGATACATAATCACCTTTGCTTTAGCATCTTCTTCAACAAATACTAAATACTCACCACTCGCACGACGGAATGCTCTAATACCATAGGGAATATCAATCCAGCCACTTTCCGAAGCAACTTCTGGGCCTGGTTTAAACTTGGTAACAAAACCTCCAGTCGTTTTGTTATAAACATAAACTTCAGCAGTTTTAACTGTCACAATAAACACATAATCCCCAGCTATATCCATTGAAGCTGTGAGAACTTCGGAGCTTGCTTTAGGGTCATAAGGAACAGCAATTCGCCAACGTTCTTTGCGGTTTCCTTTACTCCAGTTATCATAACGAAATATTTCGCTGCCAAAATGTGCGCCGTCATCGTAAGCAGCAGGGTATCTCTCTGTAAAGCCAGACAAATACATTGTATCAGTTTCAGGAAAATATGCGATTCGACGAATATCTTTAATTGCCGCTGGAGTGGCAAGTTTTTTCATTGAACTGTAAGTATAGATAGGATTGCCTTTTGCATCAATTCCTTGTAAAGGGAAATGGCGAATTCCTTCTGGTATGCGTAAAGTTTTCCACACATCACCTTTACTATCTACCCACCATCCACCTTGATAAGGATAGTCACGTGGACTCGCATCAAACTCACCTTTATCAAAGGCGCCATTACCGTTTTTATCTTGCCAAATCCAATCACCAATTTGTGGTTGGTTAGGAGGCCAGCTACCAGGTTTTATTTTTTCTTCTTGCAAACCAGGTGTTCCCTGAAACATTACTGACGGAATAGCAACTTCACCATCAGTAGCAGGATTAAAACGATATGCATGTAGAAAACCACCAAACATATCAGTAAAGTATATGAAAAGTTTACCTTGGATGCGACGCACGAATGGTGACCCGTGAGCAACACGCAAGCGTATATCTTGAGGGTATTTAAAGGGATTTAAAGTATATCCTTTATAAGTCCATTGTTTTCCTGAAGACTTGCTATAATCCATGACGTAATGGTCATGTACTGTGTACAAATGTAAACCATCAAATTTAGGATCAGCGTCAGCATTATCTACAAATGGTAGACCAACGACACGCCACTGCATGGCGCCGGATGGAGAAAACTTTCTGATATCAGTACCAGTTTTCATTTGCTGCGTATTCTCACCAGAGTTAAAACCGCTACTGTTGACATAGATATTTCCCTTAGCATCAACACCAATTCCAGTAATTCCATAAAACTTTAAATCACCAACTTCACCAGGTTTTCCAGCATAGATACCACCTTTCAAACCAAATGTGCCAACTATCTGTGGTTTATTTTTAGTATCATAAATTAAAATTTGCTGATTCTTTCCATTATCAGCAACTAATAATCGGTTTTGATTGTCTACTGCAATCGCGTTGGCACCTGGTACATTATTTATTACTTGCGGTAGACGATTTCCGGTTTTTGTGTAATGTGAGATTTGAACAGCACCGTCTTTTTGATTTTGCATAATCCATAGTACACCCTGTTTATCAACCGCAATTTTTGTAGGATTTGGTACAGAAAAAGAGCGAATTTCTTCTAGTGTTTGGGTATTATAAACGCGCAGTTTATTTTCATCTTTGATTGCAACATATAACTCTGACCCACTGGTTGCTAATCCAGAAACTTGATTTTTATCGCTTACTACTAACATGCTTTTATCCCAACCCTTACCATTTGGAATAGGTGTCGGTTTTCCAGATAAATCGTAGCGTCGGACACAGTACCAGCTTTTACCCTTAGCAGGGTATTCTGTATCTTTACCATCTACATGCCCCTGCGACATCGCAACATACATATATTGACGAGAAGCAGTTACTGCAATTCCACCAAATCTTTCCCATCCATGTAAATCTTCTGCTTTCGCTATCGCATCACCGTTTTTATAAACTCCAGCTTCTCTACCTGCTTCATCCCAAGGACTATTCGTATAAACTGTACCATCTGGAGAAACGTACATATCAATGACTTGGTTTTGCACCCACTTGGCGCCACCACCAAAAGTGTTACCAATCCAAGATGTTCTATAGGTTGTAGTTTGCACTCCCGAAGCTACCCAGTAAACCGCAATTAATACTGTGGCAATTAGGGCGCCAAATAAAATAAACAAAAATCTTAGAATTTTTGCATTCCGGTGGATATTAAGTCTAAGCATGTTCAAATTTCATTTTCTAATTACAAATTTTTACATTTCTGCTACAGAATGACTGAAAAAGATTTTGCTGTATAAAAATACACCTCCTTTCATAAATGCTTATAAGACTTTTTGTATTCAATCTCTAAAAGTTGAATCATAGTAAGCTATTCAGTCCTAAAACATTATTTTGATTTGCATTCATGATTAAGATTTTTCAGGTATACTTAGTATTATTATTGATATATAATAAATTCAATTAATAGTGCGTTTGTAAGTAAATTAGCAAAAAGGCTGACAAATGTTTTAACTTTACTGAAAGTTTATAAAAAGTATACTGTTTTTTCAAAATTAGTAATTTAAAGTTGTATTAATAATATTGATTAATATACTTCAAATTATACTGTGATATTTATTATCACTGATATTATTTGATTAATACTGCAGCAAGGATTGTTTATTTATGAAATTGTGCATAGTCACACCTTATGTTATAAAAGGCGATGGTCAGGGTCGTGTCAATTATGAAATTGTTTGCGAAGCAATTCGTCGCGGTCATCAAGTAACCTTAGTTACCAGAAAACTAGCTTCGGAACTTCAAGAACATAAATTAGTCAACTGGATTCATTTTGACGTAGAGAAGTTTCCAACGGCACTAATTCAAGAAATGCTATTTTCGGTTTTTAGTGCTGCATGGTTATATAAACATCGTTCGGAGTTTGACTTAGTACAAACGTGCGGTGCTGTAACTTCATTTCCAGCTTCTGTAAATGCTTGCCACTTCGTTCATACTTCATGGCGCCGTTCTCCGGTGCATACCGCTCGTATTAACCGCAGTTTTTATGGAGTTTACCATTGGATTTACAGTATACTTAATGCTGATTGGGAAAAGAAAGCGTTTGAGCAAGCAAAGGTGTCAATTGCTGTATCAGAAAAAGTTAAGCAAGAATTAATTGATGACCTTGGTATAAAAAGTGAGCGTATTAAAGTTATTCATAATGGCGTTGATACAAAAGAATTCTTTCCTGAAGTTGTAGACCGTCAGCAATTAGGTTTGCCAGAAGCGTTAGATTTAGGGCTGTTCGTCGGAGACATTCGCACAAACCGCAAAAATTTAGATACAGTGCTTAAAGCAACCGCTAAAGTCCCATCACTACATCTAGTTGTAGTGGGAGATACAGAGGGTAGTCCATATTTGGAAATGGCAGAAAATTTAGGATTGAGTGACCGCGTATACTTTACTGGTTTCCGTCGAGATGTCGCGCAGATTATGCGAGCGGTCGATTTTTTTGTATTGCCATCGCGGTACGAAGCTTGTACTTTAGTATTACTTGAAGCAATGGCATCGGGATTACCCGTTATTACCGCAATAACCGCAGGAGGAGCAGAGTTAGTAACAAAAGAGTCTGGGTTTGTATTATCCAACTCAGATGATGTAGATGGATTAGCAGGCGCCTTTACTACATTAATAGAAGATAAAGAACTTAGAGATAGAATGAGTAAGTCTGCTCGCATGGTAGCTCAAGATAACACTTGGATTAGTAAAGCACAGTGCTATGTAGATTTGTTTGAGCAACAAGTTAATGATAAATGTCGCTCAGGACAACTCCAGTTCGTTAACTAAACCGAGAAAAATTTTTGAAGCGTTTAAAGTTTAAATTTGCTGCCTAATTAAAGAATCAAGAGAAATTATTTAGATTTCTGACTTTTTAAGTAAGTTGGGAATCTAATTTTTTAGCTATCTTTTATTTGTAAACACCTCTCCAAGCATACTTTAGTTAATGGCTAACAGTTAATTGAGCTATTTTGAGCTTAACTTATTATTCATTTCACTTCACAAAGTGCCGGAGCGCTTTGGTTCATTTTAACCTCGCTTCAACTGCTTATCAACTTGTTGCTGACACACTTAAACGCGCGTCCCATATGAATCTATATCGATTTCTGCTACATTCTTCTTGGGTTGCCATTGCTTTAGCTTTTTTGTTTCCCACTTCGATCAAAAATGCTGAAGCTAAAACTTTAACAGAACAAAAAAGTATTAAGGAAGCGGGTAGAGATAATAATATTGAACGTGGTAAGGAAGTAGCTCAACCTATCCACACAGAAGCAGCAAAATTAGGGGGAATTGCCTCGATATCTCTCTCTGACTCCTTTGTTGCTTCCAAACCTTCCACTTCTTCAGAAGCTCTCCCTCCCTCAAAAACCTCAGAAATTCCCGCACCACCGAACCCTCTTCTTTTTCCAACCAAACCTGCTGAAGTTCAAATTCGGCAAAATCAAGCAATTACGCTGACTCAAGCGCTCGAAATCGCGCGTCGAAACAATCCACAACTGCAAACGTCGCTTCTCGAACTCGAACGCAGTCGCGCGTCACTACGAGAGTCGCAAGCAGCACTTTACCCGACAGTTAGTGTTAATGGCGGTATTACAAACAGCAGATCTGCTACCGACCGACTTTCTGTAGAGTCAGGTGTGGCGCCACCAGGCAGTGATAAAGGTAGAACAGCTTTCAACGGACGAGCCGAAGTTAATTACAACATTTACACTTCAGGTCGCACAGCAGCAAACATTCGTGCTACAGAAGAACAGCTAAGAATTGACGAGTTAAACGTAGAAACGCGGTTTCAAGAAATCAAGCTTCAAGTGACTACCCGTTACTACGATTTACAAGCTGCTGACGAACAAGTACGAATTAGTACTGCTGCAACAGAAAACGCAAGCGCGAGTTTACGCGATGCTCAAGCACTTGAGCGCGTGGGTGTAGGAACAAGGTTTGATGTATTGCGTTCACAGGTAAACTTTGCGAATGCTCAACAAGACCTAGCAAACGCGCGTGCTAGACAGCAAATATCACAACGGCAATTAGTTGCATTATTAAACATCCCACAAACAATAAGTATAAGCACTGCCGACCGAGTAGAAGTAGCAGGGTTGTGGAACCAAAGACTCGAAGAAACAATTGTCCAAGCATTTCAAAATAGACCAGAGCTACAACAGCGTCTAGCTGAACGTAACATTGGTGAGCAGCGACGTAGATTTGCTTTAGGACAACTTGGCCCACAAGTTGCATTTGTTGCTAGCTATGACGTGTTAGACCAGTACAACGATAATGTTAGCGCCACTGACGGATACTCAATAGGTGTGCGTGCGAATTGGAACTTATTCGATGGAGGTGCAGCACGCGCGCAAGCTGACCAAGCAAAAGCGAATATTGCAATAGCAGAAAGCAACTTTGCGAACCAGCGTAACCAAATTCGTTTTGAAGTCGAACAATACTATGCTCAGTTGCAATCAAATTTAGACAACGTGCAAACAGCAGCAGCAGCAGTAGACCAAGCGACTGAAGCACTACGACTCGCGCGTTTACGGTTTCAAGCTGGTGTTGGCACTCAAACCGATGTTATTGCAGCAGAAAATGACCTCACACGCGCGCAAGGTAATCGCGTCACAGCTATCTTGGACTACAACCGCGCGTTTGCTAACTTACAACGTTCAGTTTCTGCTAGAACCTAATAAATTAATATTGGGTTGAATGTGTGAAATATCCTTCAAACGCTAGTTCTAGCTGTTTAGTCATGTGCTGCTATGTTTAAATGCGAAGGTTATTTTAGTATTGCACTTTAATCAAGTTTTGAGGGGAAAGGGAAACGAAGAACCTTTTCCCTTACAAAAGGTTACATAAATACAAATCTTGGCACCAACTTACTTATGAGGCTTTGGATTGTAAATTTATTTTTTATTTTCGCCGTTGATTTCTATAATGGGCAGTTTTTATGCCCTCCTCTATTTCTTCAAAATCAACTTTAATAATTCCATTCATTTCAATACCTAGTGCTGCGCTGACTTGAATTATTTCCGAAACAGTGGCACATCTATAATTTTTCTCTTCACACTGTTTAATCCTTTGTTCGTCAATACCTAATATTTCAGCTAATTCTTTCTGGCTAATTTTAGCTGCTATGCGAGCTTTGATTAAAGCATCTAATAATTCATGTAAACTTCCAAAACTTACCTGGATTGGCTGGATATTATTGCAACTAATTAGCCTTTCGTACTCGCTAATTTCTTCTTGTAAAGCCTTTAAATGAGAAGACTTTACATCAATGTCAAGCTGCCAACTTTCTGGCTCTCTTTGCTTCCAATCTTCATCTTTTTCTATTAAATCTATAGAATACGCAAATTTCTTCGCACAATCGAGGCTATACTCATATTGTCTTTTGTCTTTAATCATATTCCCACCTAACTAAATCTATTGCAACAATACCTTTTTTATTAAGATTTCTATCACGTTTTTAGAAAAAATAACTACCTTGGTGATGCAAGTAGTTTTTAGACATTTTAAAAATGTGAACCAATGGTTCACATTTGGATTGGTATATAGGGAGTAAGGTAATCGCGTTACAGTTATCTTGGACTACAAACGCAGTTACCGCTAATTCGTCCGCGATGTTAAAATTTCTGCGTTTTCAAGACAAGCGCAACGTGAACCTGGCGCCAACGCTCTCTGTGCCTTCAACGGTTTAACTATATAGCAGTATAGCATTACAATAGTCAATAGTTTTAGTATCTTCAGTACTACCATTCTGGAAGAATACGCCAATAATGTGTTTTGAATCTCGCCAAATTACAAAGCTGTTAGTGAATACAAACTTTTCATGCGTAGAAAGGAAGATGCTAGTCATGACTAGTCGCATTGTACTATAGCACAACTGAAGATGGTAAGCAAGTATAAAACCCTCAAGGAAGGCGCCTATCTCTAAAATATCTTAAATACGAGTGCTTCATTTTTCTACAAGGCACGCACAGCTTCCCCCATGACTGTTTCACGTAAATAAGATTTCAGAGAGTTAGGTGTACCGACGACGGAACGACCAAGAAGTGTTTCTAAATATAGAGATCCTATTTTATTTTTGAATACCATGTAATAGCTGTTAACCTCATATAGAAATCCTATTTAATTTTTGAAATATTACGTAAGGTACCTAGATTTTTTCAAAAACCATTTAGGATTCCTATAGCTCCGGTTAAACTTACAAAAGAATTAATACTGTCTTTAAAAAAAATCATACTATGCAAGGAGAAACCAATCTTAATACTTTGTTACAATTCATGCAGCGTACTCTTCGCGAGGGTGAGTACGTTTTTTGCAGTGTGAATCACAAAGATAATAATTATCTAAATCTTAAGCTCATATGCACTTTTATAGAAGATGAGGGGTTGACGCTGATTCTTTCTCGTCATCTAGCTGATACATACGAACTTTCTTACACCTTTGTGTTCCGCATGATTACTCTCTCGGTACACTCTAGCTTAGAAGCTGTTGGTTTTCTGGCAGCCATCACTGGTAAGCTAGCAGAACATGGCATTAGCGTTAATCCAGTTTCTGCTTATTATCATGATCACTTGTTTGTGCCACTCTCACAGGCTGATGAGGTTATAAAGTTACTTCAAGAGTTTTCAAGCTGAAATCTTATATCATTTGTAAAATGTAAAGATTAGCTATTTAGTCTTGATTGTAATTCTTGTAATTGTTCCAACAATGGTGGTAAATCTCTTTGAATCGTCTCCCAAATGATTTCTAAATTTACCCTAAAATACTCGTGAATAACTATATTCCACATCGCTCGAATTTTAACCCAAGGTATTTCTGGATAAGCAACTTCAACTTCTGGCATTAAACTTGCTGCTGCCTCACCGATAACAGCCATATTATAAAGAACTGCTCTTACTGTTTTCATATCTTCTTGAAAATCAGTAAAACTCATACCTTGAGTAAACACCCCGATCTCAGTGCCAATCTCCAAAATGTCTTGAATCCTCTGTTTTAGTTTTCTAGAAGACACGTACAGCTTCCCCCATTACTGTTTCACGCAAATAAGATTTAAGAGAGTCAGGTGTTCCTAAATCGACGCTACAACCAAGAAGTGTTTCTAAATATATTTGTAAATCCACAAAAGTGAATAAGCCTACAGGCTTTTCAAATTCTACCAGCAAATCAACATCACTTTCAGAAGTTGCCTCATCTCGTGCAACAGAACCAAACAAAATTAAAGATTTTACACTAAAATCTTTTAGTTTTATTTGCTGACTTTTAAGTAAGTTTAACGCTTCGTTTCGTTTCATAAATAAGTTTTAATTTTTAACTTCATTTCTATAATATAATACCTACCATGTAAGGCTTTATTGGGTAATATTTACTATACGAACTAAAAATAAAAAAAGCCAGATGTCTAAAATATTGAAGAAATAAAGTAAAATTTACGCTCATGGCTGAAAATATACTGATTGTTGGCGCCAGCCGTGGAATAGGTCTTGCAGTTGCAGAGTATTACCACGACAAAGTAGAGAACCTAGTATGTGTTTCGAGAAATGCATCAAAATATGGAAAATGGATTGAAGCAGATATTTCAAAGCAGGAAGGTATTGGTAAAGTTGTTGCGGCTTTTGATGGTAAACCTTTAGATGCGCTTCTGTTTTTGGGAGGTACTTGGGAGAAAGGCGCCTTTACCAGCGATTATAATTTTATTAATAGTAGTTATGAAGAAATTGACCACGTAATAGCTGTTAATCTTATAGCTCCAGTTAAACTAACATTCATGATTAATATCGTCTTTAAAAAAATCTCAGGTGCCAAAAGTAATTTTTATCGGCTCATTGTCAGGTCTGGACAATCAAGCAACAAGAGAAGTAGCAAATACAGCTTCTAAATTTGGATTACGTGGCGCCGCACAAGCTTTGCAGATTGAACTTAGTAATACTGGGATTGGTTTTACACTAATTAATCCTGGAAATGTTGCGACACCAGAAGTTTTAAATGACATTGCTAGTAGTACTTTTTCTCCTCAAGTTCCTATACCACTTAGCGATTTAATATCTGTGATTGATTGTTGCCTTAAGCTTTCGCGCGCGTCTTGTATGTCGGAAATAAATCTTACACAATTAAATCCTGGTTGGTTGAAGTTGTAGGGTGGGCAGTGCCCACCATACAAGTGTACATGACAGCGAATGTAGTGCTGATACTTAAATTTAAGCTACTTCTAAAAAGTCTCTTGATGATGAATTAGCTGGGAAGAACACAGCAGGTGAAATGTTGAAAAATTCCCCAAGCTTCTGAATATGTTCGACTGTTAATTTGCGCTTGCCATTAAGTATATCAGAAACAATTGATTCCGTTTTGAAGATGCTTACTAAATCTTTTTGTTTTAGACCTGTTTCCTCAATTAAAACTTTCAGTAGCTCTACTCCATAAATGTCTGGAACCAAATCGAGATTTTGTTCGTATTCATGAATCAACATTCCTAATACAAACAAATAGTCTTTTTCTTCCTCCGTCAACTCTCCTTTGTCAAGTAGTTTATCGACTATTGATTGAGTTTTTTCAAAATCTTGTTCAGATTTTATAGGACGCGGGGGGAAAGATATGAGTAAATTTGTGTAACTGCTATTTTCGTAAGCCATTTTATAACTTCAATAATAATTGGTTGCTTATTTTACTAACATTGGTCACTGACCGATATTATTTTTTACTACAATAATGCTTTTAATAATGTTAACTATCAAACCATTGATCATCTTTCCATTTTTCTTCATCGTACTCAGCATGAGTCAAAAAGTGACGAATAAATATTATTTGTTTGCTATAGTCAATATAAGTTATTAACCTATATTGATTTCCTCCAATATTAAAAACAACGAAGTTTTTTACTTGGTCAGGATTAAAAAGAGAAGTAGCTTTTACATCAGCGAAACTATTCCATTCTTGCGCTTTTACAAGCTTCTTCCATGCTCGTAAACCTGGTTCAGCGTTGGGGTGCTTTTCGTAACCTTTCTTGAGCGCCATTTCCTTGATGATACGCATATATTTGGACTTTCCCCGGACAAAGTAAGCATAAATTGATTCTCCTTTGGGCTGATCTCAAATATCTTAGCAAATTGCGAATTTAAAATGCAAGTGCTAGCAACGGATGTAGCGGATAGTTAATTGGTTTTAGAGGCGCCTTAAAAAGTTGCTGTTTGAATAATTCATCCGTTACATCCGCTATATCCGTTGCAAACCTTACCTCTGTGTACTCTGTGTCGGGCGTGGTAAAAAGCAAGAACATACAAAGACAGCACAGGCGCCAAAGCGCCTGTGCTACATGAATTTAAACGTTATACACTTGGTACAGTGATAACGGTAGGTTGAAACTCGCGTTCTTTGGTTGGTGTGTATGAAAAATTTGACTTGTCGTTGCTGTGAGGCAAGATTGTAATATATTCGCCTTCGTTTTTACGATTACGCGATACAAATTCTTTACGACCTTCGTTAACCAAGAACGGAAGCACTGCACTGGCGCCAATAACCACAATATCAACAGGGTTAATTGGTGCGATTTGCAACAAGCCTTTTAGACCTGGTACGGTTGCAGCAGCAATTTGTAGCGCGAACGAACCACCCAAAGCTATATTTAGGTATTTGTTTTGTGGTAATTTCTTACCGCTAAATATGCTGTGGGTTTGCGAACGGCAACTGAGAGCATACATTAACTGAGCCATTGTTAAGCTCATAAAGCCGATGGTGCTGGCTGTAGCTCCGATACCGTAACGGTTGATAGCATAACCATAGGCGCCCAATGCACTTGCTGACATTATTGCTGACTCACCAACGATGCGTCGGAAGTCAGAATTTTTGATAATTGGTTCAGATGGGTCGCGAGGTGGCGCCAGTAATACATCTGGTTCTGGAGCTTCCATTGCCAGTCCAAGTGCTGGGAAGATATCTGTTACTAAGTTCAACCATAGTAACTGCATAGCTGTCATTGGTTCGCCAATACCAGCAGCAGTAGCAGCGAGCATCACCATGATTTCACTGGTGTTGGTTGATAGTAAGAAGTGAACCGATTTACGGATGTTGTTGTAGATTGTACGTCCATGACTAACAGCTATAATCATGGTTTCGAGGTTGTCGTCTTCGAGGATGATATCCGCAACTTCACGGGCAACATCAGTACCAGTATGTCCCATTGCAATACCGACGTTAGCAGCTTTGAGCGCAGGAGCATCGTTAATACCATCTCCTGTCATTGCTACTACTTTACCTACGCTTTGTTGCGCTTGGACAATTTGGAGTTTGTTTGCAGGACTAATGCGCGCGAAAACATTTACTCGGTCGCATAGCCCTTTTACCACTTCTGGGTCAACTTGTTCGAGGTGGGTTGAGTCGAGAATTTCTAATTGTTTGCCTTGGCTAAGATTTAATTCTTTACCAATAGCATAAGCCGTTGGACTTTGATCCCCAGTAATCATCACGGTGCTGATACCAGCAGAGTGGAAACCTCCCATCAATTCTTTCACACCTTTACGGATGGGGTCTGCCATTCCAACAAGTCCCAACCAAATTAACTCACTATCGGTGTTAATTTCATCTGACTCTTGAATTAAATAAGCAACTCCAAGAACACGCAGTGCTTTACCTGCCATGTCCTCATTATCGTTTTCAATTAACTGTCTATCAGCATCGGTTAAAGGTTGAAGCTGCCCGTTTTTGAGTTGCTGACTGCACAGCGCTAAAACTTCGGATGGACTGCCTTTAACTGCAACGAGTTTTTGATTGGTGTCAGGAGTATTGTGCAACGTCACCATGTAATTCCGCGCTTGCGAACGGTGACTGATTTTCTGCAACGGGTAATTTTCTCGCAGACTATTTACATTTACCCCAGCACTTATTGCTAAGTCGATCAGCGCGTTTTCTGTGGAAGAACCTTTTACAGTGTAATTCTGTTCTTTGTTTTCGCTTTTAACTTCTCCGAATTCAATAATGCTTTCGTTACAAAGCACCAACACATGCATTAACTTCAATAGTTGCTCGTTGCTATAAGGGTTAATAGACTCATTCCCCACGCGCAACTTGTCGTCAGCAACATCAATACATCTACCCTCAGCACACAACTCAACAACCGTCATACGGTTAGCTGTGATGGTACCAGTTTTATCCATACAGATAGTTTGTACCGAACCTAGCGTTTCCACCGCATCGAGGCGCCGAATTAATACGTTGTGCTTCCGCATGTTGGCTATACCAAGCGCTAAGGTAGTAGTTGCCACTGTTGGTAGTCCTTCTGGGACTGCTGCTACAGCCAAAGAAATTGTTGACTTAAGCATTTGCAGTACGCTATTGCCACGTAATAAACCAATGCCGAATACAACAGCACAAATGGCGCTGCTAATTACAACAAGCTGACTTCCTGCTTGGTCGAGTTGTTTTTCCATTGGGGTTTCAGGTGTCGAAGCTTCACCAAGCATCGCCTGAATTTTACCCATCTCGGTATATTTACCCGTCGCGACAACTACCGCTCTTCCTTGTCCCCCTGTCACCAAAGTACCCATGTAAACCATGTTTACCCGGTCGCCCAAAGCTACATTCTCACCTTCCAGGGTTACAGTAGACTTACTAACAGGCATACTTTCACCTGTCAACGCTGACTCATCAATACTTAAACGCTCTGCTTCAATTAAACGCGCGTCTGATGGTACATAACTACCAGGCTTGAGAACTATAATATCGCCTAAGACGATTTCAGTAGCACTAATTTCACCGCTGTTACCGTCGCGGATTACTACTGCTGTAGGCTTAACTATATTCTGAAGCGAACGAATTATCTTTTCTGAATTGCTCTCAGTGGCAAAACCAATTCCTGCATTGATTACCACTACTCCCATAATTACAGCAGCATCAAGTAAGCCACCCGTAGCGACTGATACCCCTGCTGCTACTGCTAACAATCCTACAGGCAGTGATTTAAACTGGTCAACAAACATACTTAACCCAGAACGCGGTTTTGACTGCGGTAGGGTATTTAGACCATATTTTTTGAGTTTGCGAGCAGCAGAATCACTTGACAGACCTAATACATTTGACGTTTGCAATTGCATTACCGTGTCAGCAGAACGTAAATGCCAAGGTTCTACCTCTTGCGCTTTCGTATCGGTTATAGACCGCGTTTTTTTGGCTTTTTTCTTAGCTTTATCGACTTTTGTTACCAAAACAACAGAATTTTTACTTTCTTTTTGGTAATCAAAAACCAAGTTTTCAATCAGCGATGCAAGACCCGATAAACTGCGCGCTGGTTTATAAAATACCAGCATATTTCCTGTGACTGGGTTGGCAGAAACACAACTAATATCATTGTGATCTTCCAATCTCAACTCTAGGTATTTCTTAAGAGTATCCGAACCCTGAAGACCATTTACTTTATACCTAGCCCTCCCTTTTACCTTTGTGTTTATTTCCTTGACGATAGGAACTTGACGGCGCCGGGAGATGTTACAGTTTTTGTTCATTTCATGCAGTTGTGAAAATACTAACTTAATTCCAAGTTCTCTAGTCTACTGCATAAATTTAAGTATTTACTACTTCGCCAGGATTATCTTTAAATAACTTATTAAAAAAAATCTAACCCTTTCAAGTAAGATTCCCGCCTTCTCAAAGAAGTCGGGAATCTTACTTGAATTGTACTGAAATAAGTCGCCATACGGATATAAAAATTTTTGTTAAACTATTAATAGAGTTCCCAATCAGCAAGATTTTTTATTTTTACTCAATGTTGCAATTTGCACCTTTATATCCCTTAATTTACCGTGTTCTCCAACCTAGTTTTCCGAACTGTTTATGGACGGGTAATACTAATTGTAAGAAAATCGCTCTTACCTTTGATGATGGCCCCCACCCCCAATACACACCACAGCTACTTGCTGTATTAGACCATTATCAAATTCCTGCAAGTTTCTTTTGGTTAGGTGTATGTGTACAACAGGCGCCACAAACCGCATTCAAGGTACATAGTCGTAACCACTGGATAGGCTTACACGGTTATGACCACCAAAATTTTCCTATGCTCTCGCCGCAAGAACTCAAACACAGCTTAGAAAAAACTCAAGCAGCTATCCAGAGTGCCTGTAATATACCACCGCAACTTGTCCGCGATGTTAGACCCCCAAATGGGTTCTTTACTCCCAATACTTTAAAACTCTTAAAACAATGGGACTATCGTCCAATTATGTGGAGCGTTGTACCTGAAGACTGGGTACGACCAGGTGTTAACACAGTAATTCAACGTGTACTAAACCAAGTTCAAAACGGCTCCATCATAGTTCTGCATGATGGCTACTTCGGTGGTATTGATGTCGCCGAAACCACAGCAGCTTTAATACCCAAACTACTAGAACGAGGGTATGAGTTTGTTACTATTAATAATCTTTATTAGCAACGGATACAACGAATGTAACGGATAAAATATTTTTTACAAACTGCATATTGTTATTTAAAATTAACTATCCGTTACATCCGTTTATCATCCACTGCCCATCTATTCCCTAGCGCTTTGAACCTCAACTGCATTTTCTTGCGATTGAGTAGGGGCGCCTGTCGGTTGTTCAGTACCCAGAATATTACGGATGTCACTCAGCGTACTGGGTTTTCCTACCTTCTCTTCTTCAGAGTCGCTTATATACTCAATTAAATCCTCTACCTGACAGTCAAGCGCTTTACAAAATTTAACTATACGCTCGATATGATCAGCGCCAGTCCTTCCGCTTTCCCAGTTTTGAATCGTACTCTCGGTAACACCGACAAGACGTGATAACTCTAACTGAGTCAAACCAGCCCTCTCACGTAATATTGCTATTTTTGGTTTTACTTTGCGTTTCACAGTCACAGCACTCCGACGGTCTAAACTTATAGTCGTTTATCGTAACACCAAAAAATAATTACGCCCAGAATTTTTAACCAAACACTTGACAGACTAAAAAACTTTGGTTAAAACTGTTTAGTATAGAGAAGGAGGTACAAGCAACCTTATGACACACAACTAAGGTATAAAAATATGTTGAAAAAATCTTTTGCTTTAGGTATGGTCGCTGCTCTTGCAATGGCGCCTGCTGCGTTGGCACAAGGTCAAGTTCAGCGCAGTAATTCTAGAACCCAAATTACAAATGGTAATTTTGGCACAGGTAGCGTTAGCGGTATTGATAGCAGCACCTACACAGACCAACACCAACGTAAAAACAGCAATTTATTTTGTGCAACCGGTAATCAAACCCAAGCTAGCACAGCAAACACAGATATAAGCAATGGTAATGTAGGTTTCCGTAACGTTAGCGGTATTTCTAATTCAACTCTTACCAGCCAGAGACAAAATGCTAACTGCTCTTTCCCGTATTTTCGCTAGTTGAATAAAATAGCTCATTAAAAAACTTAAAAAGCTGGTTAATCGAGTTGTTAAGCAACTCGAAACCAGTAACACACAACTAATTAGGTCTAGAAAAAACAGATGAAGAATAAAGTCTACACATGTATATTTTCTAGCTGCTGCTTTGATTATAACCGCTAAGTGCTGAGTAAAAAGTGCTGAGTGCTGAGTATAGTTAGTGTGTAATACTCAGCACTCAGTAAGGAAGCACTCATAACTCATTTATAAGTTGAGGATGAACGCCATGCCTAAAAGAATATTAATGTTTTCGCTCTTCCTGACAGCAATGGTTACATTACCTGCTGTTAACGCAAACGCTAGTGAATTAAATATTCAAACAAGTAATGTTCAAATGTTCCTGGATGAGGATGGCGACATTTTTATAAGAACGGCGCCTGTATCACCAGTAATTGTAAATCCGGCTGTCAATAGAATCAATAGAATCAATAGAATCAATAGAATCAATACAAATCGTCGGACGCGCGCAGTAAAAGTCAATAATCAAATGAAATGCCGCAATGTTACACAGCGCAGTAACTCCACAAGAGGTGGCAATCAAATTTATACAAGAAGTACTACAACCATTTGTAGCTAATTCAAAACAATCACACATCAGGAGACAAGCTTTGAGACGCGATCAATTTGCGTCTCTACATTAATTTAAACTTTTAGCCCGTAAAGCAGGCTTTCCGTTTTGTTTCTATATTCACACCAATACTTATAATAGTTGGTATCAAAATATGCAAAACTTAATTTTGTATGCGCTCTGCATAGGGTTTATCATCAGTCTTACTGCTGGATTCACTAACAATTTATCTTATAGCCAAGTAAGTTCATCTGGTTCATCTAGTTCAGACACTAGTAGCACACAAACATTCACGTCCAACACAAGTGAACAGTCAAATTCTTCATCTATCCAAAGGAGTAGTTTAAACTTAAGTGCTACAAACTTGAAACAACCCCAAATTCTGAAAATAAATGCAAGTCACGCGCGGTTACAAGGTGAAATATCCGTTAACGGTAAAGTAGTTCAGCGTTTGAACGATAACACAACTGAATTAAATTTATCTCCATATTTATCTGTCGGTCAGCAAAAAGTAGAAATTTCGGCTCGATATTCACCATCAACTGCTGCGGTTAGCGTAGAAGTACAAGGTTCCGGTAATAACATTTCGCAACAAACTAGTGGTACTGGTACGGTGAATTACACTTTAGACCTGAGCGTGCAATAAAAGTGATTATCATTTCTTTGTATTTGTGAACCACGGTTCACATTTAAGCTAATTAGATTATCTTGTGGGATGGGCTTTAAGATTGCCCCGTCCCAATATGTGATATGTATTTGTGAACCACGGTTCACATTTTCCACAACCCTTGTCACACAAGGCATTCCAACTATTTTATTCCGGGATAAGTCCCGGAGCAAGCAAGAATATCTTTAAGTTGCGCGCTTAATTGACAGTCGTATGAAACTGTGCCTCAAGTGATGTTCGCATTTGTAGGTCAGAAACAGACCAAATTGCAAACTTGTTAGGTGCCGTGACAAAATCTTGGTATCGATGAGTTACGACTGCGTAGAATTCTTGATACATTGCACACGTATATTCAACAGCAGATTCAAAATCTTGAATTGGTGATAAACGAGCTTGGTGAAGAACATTTTTATCAACAGCACAAACATCTATTTTTTCTTTCAACCAATCAATCACAACTTGAGCTATTTGTGAATTTTGAAATCTACTTGCATAAGCGCATATTTTCTCCCAGCCAAAATCTGTAACATACATTTTTATCAAGGGTTGCGCTTGGTCAAATAATCCACTTATATCTTCTAATAGCAGGTTTCTGTTCATCAATACTTCAAGTATTAAATCAGCATCAATTAATATCCCAATCACTGTTAAATCCCCCGATTGAAAAACTAAATACGTTTATTATGTCTATGAAAGCATTGGCGTTTATCAATGCATTTCCGCATTCCTACATGCAATTTATATACAAATCCAAGAGAAGTTATTTCAGAATGGTGCCTATTTTTTCAAATCCAAGCATCTACATATTTATTGACTTTTGTCAATAGTAGCAACAGTAATAATGCTCCCAGGCTCACTTTAAATTTACTGATGCTAGTTTGGAACGACGAAGGATATTTCCCTCGGTTCCGAAATTGACAATAATAATTATGTCTAGCCAAAGTTTTTATGCAGTTAGATATTAACAAAAGTGTGAAGGAATATATCAGACATTGTTTATAGTAATAATAATGTTTGATTTGTTACTTAACTTTTTGGTTTAAGCATTAAATAAAATAATTGTCCTCGACCAACAGTAACACCCGCACGTTCGGCTGCAACCTTACCTGCACCGACAAAGTAATCAACTCTACCAGCACCCTTAATGGCGCCACCAGCGTCTTGGTCGAGTACATAGCGACTGACAACACGGTGTTCCATTTGACCTTGAGTGTTAGGAAAAGGAAGATACGCGCGAATCAATGCTAAGGCACCTGGTGGCATAAGTGATTTGTCAGTAGCAATCGAACGGTCGGTAGTAAGCGTAGCTTGAGTAGAACCAGTTGCAGTAACACCATAATTTTCTTTAAAAAATACAAAGCTAGGGTCACGCGGAATATAGACATTTAATTCCTGTGTGTATTTATGAAAATAATCCAAAATCTTTGGCATTGTCATACCCTCTAAGGGTAATTTTCCATCATCGGCAAGTGCTTTACCAATGCTTTTATAATTTTGAGCGATGCTAGCGGCATAACCCACCGTAGTTTCGCTACCATCAGTAAGTTGAAGTCTTGCCGAACCTTGAATTTGCATCATATAAGGTTCCAAACGGTCGCGGAACCAAAATATTTCTAATCCCCGCAATTTACTTTTAGAAGCTTGCAAACCATCTGCACCTTCTAAGTCAACACGTTTAGGATGAGGTCTTGGCCACGAGTCTAAGTCAGGTGGTTCACGATAAATAGGGTAACGAAATTCAGCAGTACGTGTACGACTAGCTTCATATATAGGTTCGTAATATGAAGTAAATAGTACCCCTCCTTTTTTATCGTTACCTATCGACTGGTAAAGCACAAACTCGCGCGCAACTGCTGCATTAAGTTCTTTAGCTGCGGAACTTTTCTGTACTAACTGTCGAAACCGCTGCAAGCTAGCAATTACACGAGCGCGCGTGATACCAGCGACAGGATAATCTTTATATGCTGCTTCAGAAGAAGGAGTTTGTAAGTACTTTAAGCTCTGGTCTATCGATGCTATTAAACCAATAGAGTCTTTGATAGGTTCGTTTTCACCCCAAATTTGATTATCCAAACACGAATTATCACCTTCGCAACAAGTAATATGTGGTCTAGCTACAAGTACCGGGCGCCTTGATATACCTGGTTGACTTTTAGGTTGCCCAGCAGCTTGAGGTAAAGCCCACTTTTTCAACTGGCATTGTTGTGGACTAACCGCCAAACGTCCCAAAGGTTGTGTAAGTAGTGCATAAGTAAGTAAAAACACAGGTAAGCTCAAAGCGACAGCAAAAAGTATTTTTACTGGCTTTGGGTTGAAAAACTCTCGATAGTTGGCTCTAGGTGTACTCTTGATGCTCATGCAATATACCTACTGTCGCATATAAAATTTAAAATTCATTAAGAATTCTAAAGCGTCATGTCCAAAAAATCGATAATTTTTTTAACTTGATAATGCACCTACTTATACACGATGGTGCCAAGGTTGATTATTCCTTCTTTAAGCAATATTGTTACACTTTGTAATATTTTGGTAAGTGGCGCCTGATACTGCTTAGTTAATAATTAAGAGCGCAATTTCGCAAAAGAACCAAAATATTTTTTATTGTCGGCTCATGGCTAAACGCTAAGACCAAATTTTTAACACATTCGCGGAATTCCCCACCCTCGGAGCGGGTGGGGATGGTGCTTCGCGTAAAAAGACGGGGTTCGATGCTCCGTCTTTTTACTCTCTCCCACCTGATTGATTTTGAATATACTGTTTTACCGTTTCTAGTGGGGCACCTCCACAAGATACAATACATTTTGAATCATGCCAAAGTTTAGCTTTACCCCAATAGTATTTATCAATTGTAGATTTATATTTTTCTCTAAATATTCTACTGCTTGCTGATTTTAGGGATGCTATCAAATCAGAAATATTATTATCTGGATGTAAGTCAATTAGTAAATGTACATGGTCTGGTTCGCCATTGCAATCCTCTAATTTAGAGTTATTTGACTCTAAAACTCGCATAAACACTTCCTTCATATCATCAATCATTTGTTGTGTAAATACCTTACGCCTATACTTAGTCACAACTGTATCCAAGCTAAAAAAGGGTAAGGATGAGAATTTCTGGAGTGGGAGTTTAGCAAGAGCAACACAATCCAGAAACAACCAAGTACGTGATTTTATAAAGAAGTCAGCACGCACCATAATCAACAAATGCCTAGAATCAAAAATAGGTAAAATTGTATTTGGTTGGAATGAAGGAATAAAAAACGAGATAGATAACGGACGTGTAAATAACCAGAATTTTGTGCAGGTTCCATTCACTGCATTACGTGACACGCTTAAATATCTGTGTGAAAGACATGGTCTAGAATTTGTGGTTGTAGAAGAATCCTACACCTCAAAAATGTCATTTTTTGATGGTGATGAATTACCCGTATACGGCAAAGAAACCGAAGAACAGAAGAATCTTAAGCCTTCTGGGAAAAGAACAAGACGCGGGGAATACAAAACAGGTAACAAAACAGTTATCAACGCTGATGCTCAGGGTGCATCCAATATTTTGAGAAAGGCAAAAATTGACACGTCTAAAATAAGTTACAAAGTGTGTCAAGTTCTCAAAAAAATTAATATTTGGCGCTTGTAAAAAACTGTCTAAAAGTAAAGGTACGGCTACAAGCTTGTCTTGTTGCACGACTATAGGACTTACTGGTGCGATTCGTTGGTGGCTGAATCACGGTAATCAGCCCGTACATAAGCTACCCAAGGTGAACACCTAAAGTAACCTTGAACTAAGAGACTGATGTGGGTGAAAGTCCCACCAGCAAGGTTCATGCTTGACTCCCTACCTGCCCACAATGACCGAACTCGGTTTTCGGAGGCTGAAGCTGGGAACAGGGCGCAATCAGACTACCGTTATGGGTGGACACTGGCGCTAACGGGGGGTTCCTATGGAAAAACAGATGCCTATAAAAGTAACCTATCCTAAAGCGGGACATATCCTTTGAACCCGACTTCATCAGAGTGAATCCCTGCCGCGTCTCAGTGAAACAGCGGTAAGAACCTGGGGGTCTGATGGTTAAATTGGCACTTCCTAACGGAACAATCAATCATCTCTTGGAACGAAGAAAAACGAGTCAAAAGTCTTGGAGAGGTCGAACTTCAGGTAGGTATGACGAGGTACGGAAATCTTTTGATTCGGATAGGATGCGGCGTAATTGCTGCAAGGTATTCAGAAAACACTTAATGGAGAAGAGTATGATTGGGCACAGTAGCAATACTAGTGAATCTTGGATAAAATTACCGTGGAAGAAATTCCGCCGCGATTTATTCCGCCTACACTCATAGAGTGTTTAAAGCGGTTCAAGCAGGAGACAAGCGTAAAGCAATGTCTTTGCAAAAACTTATTCTGAAGTCCAAAGCGGCTAGATTCTTGGCTATCCGTCAAGTAACACAGCTAAACGCTGGTAAAAAAACGGCAGGTATTGATGGTAAAAAAGCCCTCAATTTTAAAGAGCGCTTTGAACTTGAAGAACTGCTAAAAACATCCAGTAACAATTGGAAACACCAAGGGTTACGTGCAATCCCAATTCCTAAGAAAGACGGTAGCAATAGGATGCTAAAAATTCCAACTATTGCAGATAGGTGTTGGCAATGCCTCGCTAAATATGCTTTAGAACCAGCACACGAAGCAACATTCCACGAAAAAAGCTACGGGTTTAGAGCCGGACGCTCGGCACATGATGCCCAAAAAGTCCTATTTCATAACCTAAACTCCCAAGCAAAAGGAATCAACAAACGGGTTATAGAACTCGATATTGAGAAGTGCGTGCGCCGTGACAGTTAATACGGTATCCCCAACCCAAAGTTGGGAGAGAATAAGGAGATAGTCTCTAGGTCAACCAACTAACCTGGAGTCGAAAGACAAAGGGGACAACAGCATGTTGGTAAAGCCGGGAATAGAGAGAAGGCGTTAAAACTATTGTTCGGCAAGACCTGTGTGACACGGTGAAAGTTAAACTACTTGAAGCCCAATTCTGACGGTATACTCGATTGCCTATTCCTACAACGCCTAAAAGGAATAATCGTTTGTGTGTAGTTTTAAGCATTTGAACTATACAACTCCTTCAAACGAAGTCAGCCACCGATGAGATGGCTTAAGGAATGAATGGGACACCTAAATCACACTGATACGTACCAAGTTAATAAAGCGCGGGATGACCTACGGGGGGCGACCCCTATGGTTACAGAGTTCCCATAGTAGTCCGAGGACGGGAAAGCCGCCCACATGGCGAAGGGGAACAGGTATTCCAAAACACTTGTATCGAGAGGTACGCGAGATGCGAAACGCCGAAACGGTTTTAAGTGTAATTCGAGACAGAGGTTATCGTGGTTTACCTCTGGATGATATCTACAGGCAACTTTTCAACCCTAACCTGTACCTTCTCGCGTATAGTCGTATCTACAAAAATGATGGGGCAATGACGCAAGGAGTTACATCAGAGACTGTTGATGGGATGTCCATTAAAAAGATTGAAGACCTCATAGAGGATATTCGCTATGAACGTTTTCAATGGACACCAGTACGACGAATTAATATCCCTAAGAAAAATGGGAAAACCCGACCTTTAGGTATTCCTACTTGGAATGATAAATTGGTTCAGGAAGTAATACGTTTAATATTAGAAGCGTATTACGAACCCCAATTTTCTAACAGCAGTCACGGTTTTAGACCCAAGCGCGGATGCCACACGGCATTAACAATAATAGACCGCACTTGGCAAGGAACTAAATGGTTTATCGAAGGAGATATTCGTGGGTGTTTTGACAATATAGACCATAAAATCTTAATGTCAATCCTACGCGAGAAAATTCAAGATAACCGCTTCCTAAGATTAATTGAAAACTTGCTTAAAGCAGGTTACTGCGAGCAATGGAAATATTTTTCTACCCTTAGCGGAACGCCGCAAGGCTCGATTTTATCACCCATACTCGCAAATATCTATCTTGATAAATTAGATAAATTTATCGAGCAGATACTCATCCCAGAGTATACACGCGGCAAATGTCGGGCAGAAAATCCAGAGTACTCAAAACTTGTAAAACTAGCCTGGTACTACAGGAAAAACGGACAATTTGAGAAAGCGCGTCAACTGGAAATTAAATACCAGCACATGCCATCCAAAGACGTTCGCGACCCGGAATACAGAAGGCTAAATTACGTCCGTTATGCTGATGATTTTCTACTTGGTTTTATTGGTTCATTCACTGAAGCAGAAGCAATTAAGGAAAAAGTCAAGATATTTCTAGCCGAAAAACTTCAGTTGGAATTGTCGCCAGAAAAGACCTTAATTACTAACGCTAGGAATGAAGCAGCAAAATTTTTGGGGTACGAAATATTAGTCCAATATTCCGATGATAAGCATACCAATGGTAAACGCTCAATTAACGGAATTGTTGCACTAAGAATACCAGCCAAAGTTATAGAAGAAAAGTGTACCTTATATATGAGGAATGGTAAACCCATTCATCGTCCTGAATTAATAAATGATGATGATTTTTCTATCATCAACATTTTTCAATCAGAGTTTAGAGGGTACGTACAATTCTATAGCCTTGCTCAAAATATTGCATGGCTCCGAAAACTACAATGGGTTATGTCAACCTCATTGATGAAAACCCTTGCCTGTAAACATAAGACAAGCGTGAATAAAATTTGCGCTCGTTATATTAAGACGGTAAAACTTCCACAAGGTTTAAGAAAGTGTGTTGAAATAACCGTCCCAGTTGAGGGAAAGAAACCCTTGGTAGCTCGCTTCGGAGGAATACAATTAAAACGTAACCTAAAAGCAACCATAGAAGACTTATCAACACAAAGAAAACCCGCACCTAGAAATGAATTAATCAAGCGGCTTCTCGCGGATGAATGTGAAATCTGTGGGGCAAAAGGCAACATTGAAGTTCACCATATTCGCGCCCTTAAAGACCTCAAAATTAAGGGTAGAAAGGATTTACCGCAATGGATGCAAATTATGTCCGCACGTAAAAGGAAAACTCTCATGGTCTGCTCTCAATGCCACGACGCAATACATGCAGGTAAACCAACAGGTAAACGAGTTCCGTAAATAAGAATACTGGAGAGCCGTGTACCTGGAAACTTGTAAGCACGGTTCGGAGGGGGCTAGTTAGAAAAGGAACCAAATAAACGGAAACCTCGTTAGCTAGCTACCCACTTTCGATAGAATATCACACACCACAATAATGGACAACCTTATTGCCCCATCAGGCATAAAACAGGGAATTTTTCGCTGTCTAAAAGCAGGTGTAAACCCTGAATTTCCAGAACAAGGTACTTGTCAAGGTGGCGTTGTGAGTCCACTTTTAGCTAACATTGCGCTCAACGGAATAGAGGAAATTCACCAATCAGTACGTTATGCCGATGATATGGTAATAATCCTTAAACCCACTGATGATGCAACAAAAATACTTGAAAAAATCAGCCAATTTCTAGAAGCCAGAGGATTAAAAGTAAGTGAGAAAAAGACAAAACTAACCGCTACGACAGATGGATTTGACTTCCTTGGCTGGCATTTTAAAGTGCAAAGCAACGGAAAATTTAGAAGTACTCCCTCAGCGGATAACTATAAAAAATTCCGCCAGAAGGTAAAAGCTATCGTTAACTGCTCGAATTATGGTGCAAAGGTAAAAGCCCAAAAGCTAGCACCTATTATTAGGGGTTGGAGGAACTACCACCGCTTCTGTAAAATGGATGGGTCAAGATTTTCATTATGGCACATCAGATACAGGACATGGAAAGTCTTCAATAAGGAAACGAAATTAACGCGAGAATCTACAACTAAGTTAATAGAAAAAGCGTTCCCATCGGTTCCCTACTCCGAAAACAAATATGTCAATGTCAAAGGGAATAAATCACCTTACGACGGCGACATCAGCTACTGGAGCGAGCGTAATAGCAAGCTCTATGACGGGGAAACCTCTAAAGCCTTAAATAGGCAAAACCATACATGTGGACACTGTGGATTAAAGTTTACAAGTGAAGAACGAGTACACTTACACCATATAGACGGGAATCACGACAATTGGAAACCTAATAATCTGATTGCAATACACGAATCCTGTCACGATTATACACACATGGGCAAAAGCGCAAGCTAAGAATATCGGGAGCTGGATGCACGGAAACGCGCACGTCCAGTTCTAACAGAGAGGTGCCCCGGATAATACCGGGCATCGACTCTACCAACCGAGTCAGTAAACTAGAAACCCCATCCGCCGTGCGGTGGGGTGGTTCATATCTGAGTCATGCATTGCATCGTATAACCGTGCGACCATCCGCGCGCAGTTACGAAATGCTGGATGCTGCGTTACGTCTTTTACCCGCTCACCATAAATCCAAATCTCTCGGTCGTCGCGTAAACTTTCTAAATACTCTTCACCAGTCATTGGTATTGTGACAGAAGGCTCACAATCTCTTACACTGGCACTTATATCTGTAATTGGAGTTGTAAACATTTAAATACTTGTTCAACTAGTATAACGATATAACTTTGAACAAAATATTTTTTGACTATTTTTTAGTAGTTTATATACATACAAATGCTTCTTCTAAATAAATATAC
Source organism: Calothrix sp. NIES-4105 (assembly GCF_002368415.1). Lineage (GTDB taxonomy): Bacteria > Cyanobacteriota > Cyanobacteriia > Cyanobacteriales > Nostocaceae > Dulcicalothrix. Next base: position 10,098,651 of record NZ_AP018290.1, on the reverse strand, counting down.
CGTGATGTTAACGTTCTAATACTAATTTTATTGCCAAAGCTGTATGTTTGGGGTCGGTTAAGTTAGGAACGGGCTTTTGATGCCCATTCCACAAGATAGAGTTTTACAGGGCAGAGTTTTAAATAACATCCGTTACATCCGTTGCATCCGTTGCCAAAATTATCGGCGCCGTTCTTGAAGTTTGCGGTATACGTCTTTAATATCTACTTTGTGATGCGCTAATGCGACCATTGTATGGTAAAATAAATCTGCGACTTCGCCTGCTATTTCCTCAGCATTATCATCTTTGAACGCCATAACTACCTCGGCGCCTTCTTCACCAATTTTCTTTAAAATCTTATTATCGCCACCTGCGAATAACTTACATGTGTAAGAGCTTTCGTTGGGGTTGTCGCGGCGGTCGCAAATTACTTGAAATACTTGGGATAATGTGTCTGCTGGGGGGGGAATTATGCTACCATCAATTTGGTGGAAACAACTGCGCTCTCCGGTGTGGCAGGCGATGTCACCAATTTGTTCGACGCTGACTAAAATCGCGTCGCTATCGCAATCGTAACGAATACTTTTTATGCTTTGCGTATGACCTGATATGGCGCCTTTATGCCAAAACTCTTGACGCGAACGACTCCAAAACCAAGTTTCTCCAGTTTCCAAGGTTTTTTGTAACGATTCGCGGTTCATCCAAGCCATCATTAACACTGTACCATCCAAGTAATCTTGGATAATGGCAGGTACAAGACCTTTTTCGTCGTAACGAATCTTATCAGTTGGAATGGCGTTGCGTAATGATTGTGACTCAGAAAACATACCAGTTGCTCGTAGGGCCAGAATGATTCATTTAATCAACATACCATTCTAGACAAGACAACTGGCAACTTTTTATTTTTTTGTGAATTCAGAATGATTTATTTACATTTTATTTCAATGACTTAAACACTAACACTTCTATGCATTGCCGATTGCATTCTAACGGCGCTCCGTGCGACTTTGTGAGCCTTGGAAGCTTCACCATACCAGTGAACAGCCGAGTTAAAAGCCGCTCTATAGACATCCTGACACTCTTGTGATAAAGAGCGAATTTCCACAGGCAAGTCTTGATTACATTTGTATAACATATTGTTATTTTTTTGGTTCAGCTATTCTTCTAGAATATAGAGTTTAAGGTATTTTTGCGCCTATCCTAGGATAGAGCTTCATTTTTAAGCACACCCCGGAGATAACCCTTGGTAAATACCACGATTAAAACCACAAAATCACAAGAAATTTTTGAGAAAGCTCAAAACCTAATGCCTGGTGGCGTTAGCTCTCCTGTCCGCGCGTTTAAATCTGTTGGTGGGCAGCCTATTGTATTTGACCATGTGAAAGGCGCTTACATTTGGGATGTAGATGGCAATCAATACATCGACTACGTAGGCACATGGGGTCCTGCAATTTGCGGTCATGCACATCCTGATGTCATAAACGCACTTCATTCCGCTTTGGATAAAGGTACGAGTTTTGGCGCCCCTTGTGTCCTAGAAAATGTCCTTGCCGAAATGGTTATCGATGCTGTACCAAGCATTGAAATGGTACGTTTTGTTAACTCTGGTACCGAAGCTTGTATGGCGGTATTGCGGTTGATGCGCGCGTTTACCGGACGCGATAAAATTATTAAGTTCGAGGGATGTTATCACGGTCACGCTGATATGTTCCTTGTTAAAGCAGGTTCGGGTGTAGCGACACTTGGTCTTCCAGACTCACCAGGAGTACCAAAATCAACTACTGCTAACACCCTTAATGCACCATACAATGATTTAGAAGCAGTAAAAGCGTTATTTGAACAAAACCGTGATGAAATCGCTGGTGTGATTCTTGAGCCAGTTGTAGGTAATGCTGGCTTTATTACTCCTGATGCTGGCTTTTTGGAAGGACTACGCGAATTAACCCACGAACACGGCGCCTTACTTGTGTTCGATGAAGTTATGACTGGTTTTCGCATCGCTTATGGTGGCGCCCAAGAAAAGTTTGGCATTACACCTGACTTAACTACTTTGGGTAAAATTATTGGTGGTGGTTTACCTGTAGGTGCTTATGGTGGGCGCCGGGATATCATGTCAATGGTGGCGCCAGCAGGTCCAATGTACCAAGCAGGCACTTTATCAGGTAATCCTCTGGCAATGACTGCTGGTATTAAAACACTTGAATTATTGCAAAAGCCAGGTACTTACGAATATCTCGATCAGATAACCAAAAAGCTAGCTTCGGGTTTGTTGCAAGTCGCTCTAGAAACAGGTCATGAAGCTTGTGGCGGTCAAATTAGTGGGATGTTTGGTTTGTTCTTTACTAGTGGGCCTGTACACAGTTACGAAGATGCGAAAAAGTCCGATACAGCTAAATTCGGACGTTTTCATCGCGGGATGTTAGAACATGGTATTTACTTGGCGCCTTCACAGTTTGAAGCTGGGTTCACTTCGATATCTCACACCGATGAAGATATTGAACGAACTATAGCTGCTGCACGAGAAGTTATGTCGAACTTGTAGTGATGAGTGATGAGTGCTGAGTGCTGAGTGCTGAGTGCTGAGTGCTGAGTGCTGAGTGCTGAGTGCTGAGTGCTGAGTGATGAGTGATGAGTGGGGGGAGTAGTTAGTTAGCTTCCCCATTCTAAAGTGATTTCTAGGTTTGCTGTATTAGTACCCTTTGCTAGTACAGCAATTAGTTTGCCTGAGTCTACACCGATTTCTACACCAAACTTAACACTCGCTTTATCAGGCTTAACTTTTTGGACTGTTTCCGAAATTTCTTTAGCCAAAGATTCAATGGCGCCAGTAACTTCACTAAACGGTCGAGTTTGCAAACCAATTTTACGGTCGCCTATCGAAGTCGCCTCTACTCGAACTACTGTACCATCCATAAGTTCAACAGAAATTATTTTGCTTTGGAATTCCATCTTCGTTTTACATACTTACTATGCTCTTATAGCATTTAAGCACATGTTAAAAATATAACCCTTATCACAATAGCTCCACGGTTGTTTAAATAAATAAACCGGGTTTATATGCAAAATAGTTGTTTTTATTACAAGTTATCGATAAGAAACCCAGTTTGTGATTTCAATTTTTTCCTTCACCGACATTCATTGCAGCAATTACAGCTTTTTGACTAACGTCTTTATAAACATTGTCTAAATATCTCATTACAATATCAGCCGTTGAAAAGTTTGGCAGACTCTCTTCATCTTTAGCTAGAGGAATAGGACCTAAAACGTCTAAAATCGTCTCACCTGTAGATGGGGCAATTACAACTAAAGAAGATTCTAAAGGTTGATTGTACTGCCAATAAGTATCAAGATTAAGTGAGTATTTTTGTGTAGGTAGTAATTCTTGAGTATTAGTTACTTCAGATTGGTTAATATCACTTTGATTTTGCTCCGACGTATCATCATGATTTATACCAATGTTTTTACAGCGTAACTGGCGTAAATTGCTGATAATTTCAGCCTTTGTGCGTCCACGAAGCTGGAATAATACAAACGGGTCTTCGCTAAATCTATCACCTAATTGATAGTAAACAGCAGCAACATGCTTACAAGGATTTGCTTTATCAGGACATGAACACTTACTTCTGACATCTGATAGTGTAAATGGAAACAGTGACAAGCCATTAGCAGTAAAGACTTGCTCAATATTCTGCGGCATTTCTCCAGCTAATAGTTTTGCGGCAAAAATAGCTTTTTGCGACATACTTTCAACTACGTAACTCCATTCTTCATCACTAAAATGGTCGAGAGAGAGTGATACACTGTATGGTTCAACCTCACTTCCCTGTACGAGTGCCAAAACTTTGGCGCCTTTAAATTCGATACTTAAAACATTACCCTGCCGCGCGTAATTTCGCGCGCGTTCCAAACGCTTCTTAAAACGATAAGAATCAAGTAATTCCAGCCACCGTTGTGACCACCATTCGCGACTTGCTTGTAAAGTATAATCAGACATAAAAAGTTAGGAGTTAAGAGTTCACGAGGATATCGTAGGGGCGGGTTCACGAAATATGAGCGCACCGTTATAGGATATCTGTAAACCCGCCCTTACAAGATACAGGGCATTTATAAACCCCCCCTTACAAGATATAGGGCATTTATAAACCCCCCCTTACAAGATACAGGGCATTTATAAACCCCCCCTTACAAGATATAGGGCATTTATAAACCCCCCCTTACAAGATATAGGGCATTTATAAACCCGCCTGTACACAAGGCGGGGAGTTGTTAACCTTGACGTTGGCTATGAGTAACCTACGATTAGTACATTTTAATGAATTAATAGGAAATTAAAAATGTGGGGAAACTAAGTTTTAGAAGAAATATATAGAATTCGAGAAGAACACGCAAAAGCTTTTAACTATAATATAAAAGCAATTTGCCATGACTTGCGGCAAAGGCAAGCTACAAGCGGTAGACAAATCATTTCAAAACCTCTTAAGCAACCTCAAAAAGCTCATAAACGCGATACCTTGTAGGTTGGGTGGAGGCTCTGCGTAACCCAACTACAATTCCAATAATTAAAATAACAATTGCTGATTATCATAAACTACAGTCAATACGTAAACAAGTTAGCACTTTTTATAAACAAGCAAACGCTTTTGTGATGGGATCCTGTACTGTAATCGAAGCACAATCGGGAAAATGTGAACCAATGGTTCACATTTTAGTTGCTGATGCGAAGTATGGCGCCAAACATATCTATATAAATTGGTGTAAGAGATAGCTTAAAAAACAAAAATATTTTATGTTGGGTTACGCAAAGTCTCCACCCAACCTACAATTACTCTCTGCGCGCTCTGTGTCGGGCGTGGTAAATATAAATACGTGAATGCACAGGCGAGGACGCCTATGCCACGGGGTTTTGGACTTATTCGTCATCAATTACGGCGCCTCTATCGAGAAGGAGTAAGTCGCGTAATTGGTTAGTGTCTAGTTCGGTTAGCCATTGTTCGCCGGCGCCTACTACTTGTTCTGCTAGTTGCTTTTTGCTTTCGATCATGTCGTGAATTTTTTCTTCTAGGGTTCCAGTACATACAAACTTATGTACTTGAACATTACGAGTTTGACCAATCCGAAATACACGGTCGGTTGCTTGGTTCTCTACGGCAGGGTTCCACCATCTATCAAAGTGGAAAACGTGATTCGCGCGCGTTAAGTTTAAACCAACACCTCCCGCTTTTAAAGATAAAATCATTACTGGTGGCCCTTGGGGATCATGTTGGAAACGGTCTACCATTTCTTCACGCTGTTGTTTGCTAGTACTACCGTACAAGAAGAATATTTCGCGTCCTAGTTGTTTTTCTAAGTGCGGTTGAAGTAATTTTCCCCACTCGGCAAATTGCGTAAATATTAATGCTCTATCACCTTCTGATAAAGCGACATCTAACATTTCGTCTAACCGTTGTAGCTTACCTGAGTCTTTTGTATTTATTGAATTTTGCTTCAAGTATTGAGCAGGATGATTACAAACTTGTTTGAGTTTAACTAATAGTGCCAAAATCATACCGCGTCGCTGCACACCTTCTGCCTCGTCAATTTCTGCTAAAGATTCTTCTACAACTTGTTGGTATAACTTGGCTTGTTCGGAAGATAGTCCGCAAAAAACGGTCATTTCCTGTTTTTCTGGCAAATCTTGGATAATTTCACGGTCTGTTTTTAGGCGCCGTAATATAAACGGTTGTACTAAGGAGCGCAATTGACCCAGCGATGAAGTATCACCGTATTTTTCTACGGGTGCTGCAAAGCGTCGTTGGAAAAATTGTTTATTGCCTAAATATCCTGGGTTGAGGAAATCTAAAATTGACCAAAGCTCTTGTAAACGGTTTTCTACTGGTGTACCCGTTAGGGCAACACGGAAAGTTGTTTCTAGCTGTCGTACTGCCTGAGATTGTTTGGCATCTGAATTTTTGATGTTTTGAGCTTCGTCTAATACTACAAGTTGCCACTCTACGGTTTGTAGTAATTTTAAATCGCGATGGATTAATGAGTAGCTGGTAATTAGCACATCATGCTTTTTGACTGCGGTTTCAAATTGTTTTCCTTTCGGACGCTTATCACCGTGATATTGTAAAACCTTTAAAGTTGGGGCAAATTTTTTAAACTCGCGCTCCCAGTTGCCTAATACTGAAGTTGGACAAACGAGTAAGGTTGGTTTTTCTAGTGTTTGTTGTTCTTTGAAATGTAATAGAAGCGCTATGAACTGCACTGTATTGTGGCAAATAATATTATTGGCTACAAAGTTGTGATATTTACTAACTTCAAAGTCGTAGACCCAACCAGAGTAATCAATATCTTCAATGCTTTCGATTTTGCAGTAAAACACCTCTTGATTAAGCAAATGTTGTAAGGATTGTTGGGTTACTGTTAAGTATTCTAAATTTAAACTTGAGTAAGCTTCTAGAGTTTTATTTGTCCACTTAGAAGTTTTTAATTGCCGATATTCTTGTAAAGCTTCTCCACTGATAACTTTATTTAAACCGACTACTACCTGTTGCAAACTCTCTTTGGAAAACTGCTGTGTTCCATTGATATACACCGTGGTGTGCATACCAAAATGTCGCAACGGCAAACCTGTTGTTTTAATCACTTCCGCTACGATATCAGAAGCCGGAATTCCTTCTACATTAGTATTGCTTACTAATTGGCAAATTTTTTCTAACTTTTGCTGTTTTTCTGCAATACCAAAGCCAATTTCTTCTAGAAACCTGCGGGCACTATTACCACCAATAGTACCAATGTAGTAGGTACGATAAATACCAGAACCATTTGTAGCACATTTTTGCTTTGGCGATATTCGCATCCAAATTCCAAAGCGTCGTAGTAAAGTAGAAAGCTGTTGAATAATCATCTGTGATGCAGAAGCTATTTCAATGCTTCGCATACTATAGATAACAGAACCTTCAGCGTCAAAATAATTGCGTAAGAAAATGCGCGCACTGTTCAAGTCCGCTTGCATAATGAAAGACGGAATCATTTTGTGTGGTGATAGATTACCCCATTGATAGCCCTGGCTTTCTAAAAAGCGTTGATATGAACGACTATTTAATGATAAACATGAAACTCCAGTTTTTTTGTTAATTAAAATTGAGGGCTGATTTATCTTAATACTAAACTTTTGGCTCAGTCTAAAGAGTAAAAGCCGCAAATCTTCTAAAATTGTTGCATCTTTTTGCGTTATTGATAAATTTGCCTCTTTTTTGTTCTCATGTCCTTCGGAAATTTGCCAAGCAATAAATTTGACTAAATCAGGGTCTTGTGGTTCTCCTTTCCAGAGTAATTTAGCTGGTACACAAACGTAATCTCCTACTTGTAATTGGTTCGTCCAACCTTTATTAGTTAAAAGTTTATGCTGACGAGTGATAGTTATACTGCTACCATCTTGCAAAGTTACTTTTCGTAACTTTTCTTGTATTTCTTGCCGATACAAACGCTTAATAGGTGCCTGTACAATTTTACTAGTGTCATCGATAGAGTTTACAAGTAAATTATCTGTTGGATTTGCCCAAAAACCTTCACCATCAAATGCAGTTTCCCCAGCATAGTTTTTCCAAATTTCCTCTGCTGTGGTAATTTTCCCATTTACGTACATAAAAGTATCGTTTTTGACACACTTCCCTAATCCCATATCGTCTGCAAGACAGGCGCCTAAACCCCAACGTTCGAGAAAAGCAAGCCAAGCAACACCGCGTTCTTGATATGGACGTAATTCACCCTTAAAGTCTTTGGGTGTAGGTAATGTGGCTATGGCTTTGTTGTTAGTCAAGGCTGTTACTAATTCTTGTAAGGCGCCTGAAGCTTCAAAGCTGACTACTGGTAATTTTTCTATCGTCTGAGTATCACCGCTACTTAAACGCAGTGCATCTTCGAGTGATAAGGACATTTGCTCTTTTCTGGAAGCAAAAAAGTTTTGCGCTGTTTTTATATCATTCGGACGCAACTCTACCCACTCACCGTTAATTTCTACTAACGGACTATTTGATGCCACTAATTTATCGAATTCAGCTTTGGAAATAGTCTGCCCACCAATTGCTAACTGCCATTCAAAATTTAATAACGATTGTAAATTGAGGCGCCCTTGCTTTTGAAGTGTTTGGGCAGTTATTTTTAATCCTAAACGGTTTGCCCAGCCTTCGCGGTTTGCCAAACTCGGTGGTAAAATTACTCCTAAACCGCTATCTTCAAAACGCCAAGCCACACCTTTGATAAACTCGTAAGCTTGCATCGGGTTGAGAGAGCAAGACGTTGGCGCCTCACTATCAAGATTTTCAGCAAGATGAGGGTATAATCGCGAAGCTAATCCTAAACCGCGTAAAAATGTTTCTTGTGGTTGTTCAATATTACGATTTTGATATGTAAAGCTTTCAACAGGGTTTTGCCAAATCGTTGCTGCGTCAATTAAAAACTCAGCGTCATCTGTTGCTTGCAGAAAATATGCCAAACTCCACTCTGTTTGCCCTGGTTCAGGAGAACGTAGTTCAAAACATGTCCGAAATAGCGTTTTGCCAGCTAATTGATACTCCAGCGGCATTTTCCAAGCTTTAAGTGCTGCTTGTACACGTTCCATTTCTGAAGCAGTAGCATTATTTTGATTTGAGGAGGCAAAAGGTGTTAATCCTTGTAACCACTGCCGCACTGCCAAAGGTAAACCTGCTACCAAACGAGCTTCTGCTGCACCTAAAGGATTTATCATCCCTCGCACCTGAATATCAATAACTGTATTTAGGAAATCGAGTAATAATTTTTGCGGTTCAATAGGGAAAGAGATTGATGAGTGCTGAGTGCTGCTAAGTGCTGAGTGCTGAGTGCTGCTAAGTGCTGAGTGCTGAGTGCTGAGTGCTGAGTGTTCTCTTAACTCAGCACTCAGCACTTTCAACTCAGCACTATCTTGGTATGTTCGACAAGTCAGGGGCATAGCTTTTGAAAATTTCTCTAGTCGCGAAGTATCAATTGCACTATCTAACACCGCTTGCCACTTAGAGATAAACCCGTTAGTTTTTTCTACATCTGATTTTTCTAAACTAGGTAAAAATTTGCACCGCGATATTAAATCTAAACTCCACCGCGCGATTTGTGACCAAAAGCGTAAATCTCCCCCCAGATAATAACTATTTAGAGAGGCGCCTGTTTCAATATGTAAAGGTAAGGATGCTAGAAATTTAATTGCATCTGCGGGTTCTAAACAAAATCCTTCAATTCGCCAAGGTTGTAGTTGTACTGTATCCGTATCAAGAGTATCAGATATAGTACCTGAGTGCAGTGCCGATATTGTAAATGTGCCTTCGTTTTCACCTGGTGTGATGTCAGTTGGCAAGGCGATGAAAAGCTCGGTACTCGGTAGACTTATTTCTGCTGTCACCGTAGAGACGCGATTAATCGCGTCTCTACTTCGTTGGCGCCCTGAATTTTTAGCCGACTCAACACTAACTGGGTATAAAGATTTTGGCAGGTTGACTCCTACAGTTTGTACCCACTTCAATAACTCAACAGGTGGCATAAAAAATGGATTTGGCGCCACATCAAGTCCAGCTTGGGTAGAGATTGATTCTTGGGGTCGCCAAGTTTCCCCCCAAATAAATAAACAACTATTTTGACTTTTAATTAACCAAGTTCCGTGTAAAATTGCCATCTGCCAAGCACTAATAGTTACTAAATATTATACTGTTGATATCGGTTGATTTATAATTATACCTTGTCTTTTAAATCTTGATTTTTTTAGTTTATTTACAATATAATCTTAATCTCATGCCTCATTACTAAGTTGATATATTTTACTTTTGATATTTTAAATATTTATTAAGATTTTTATCATTTTACTGATTTCAAGGCTTAAAACAACTATTTTAAACAGTAAAGCAAAAAATGTACTATAACGATTACTTGATTGTCATTCATCAGTACAAGGTCAGATGTTCTACTGCTTGAATTGTATGATGCGCGGCAAAAAGAATGTTAAGTCGGCGCCCAAAAACGAATAAAATGTAAAATAATTCTAGATATGGAGTTCTGGGTTGCATTGGCTACAATGCGCTTTCAAATTGAAAATTAGACGCTTGAGGGAGAAATTTATAGATATTTACTCAAAAGTCTTAATCATAATAGCTACCAGCCATAGTACAGAAATGTTAGGATTGCCTTACTAGAGAAAAGACGTAGAAGGAAAAAAAACTGAATGGGAGAATTTGAGAAGTCAATATCCTTTGATGGACGGGATATTCGACTGAAGGTCGGCTTGCTTGCTCCCCAGGCTGGTGGGTCTGTTTTGCTACAATCTGGGGATACGGCAGTTTTAGTAACAGTGACGCGCTCGGAAGCCAGAGAAGGCATCGATTTTCTACCGTTGACTGTAGATTACGAAGAAAGACTGTATGCAGCAGGCAGGATTCCCGGTGGGATGTTAAGACGCGAAGGACGACCACCAGAAAGAGCAATTCTGACGAGTCGTTTAATTGACCGTCCATTACGTCCGCTTTTTCCGTCTTGGTTGCGCGATGACCTGCAAGTGGTAGCATTGACGCTCTCGATGGATGAATTAGTACCTCCCGATGTATTAGCAGTTACAGGTGCTTCGATTGCTACCCTACTAGCACAAATTCCATTTAATGGTCCAATGGCAGCCGTGCGCGTCGGTCTAGTGGGTGATGATTTTATTATCAATCCGACTTATGCAGAAATTGAAGCAGGCGATCTTGATTTAGTAGTAGCAGGTTCTCCTGACGGTGTAATCATGGTCGAAGCAGGCGCCAACCAACTGCCCGAGCGCGATATTATCGAGGCAATTGAATTTGGGTACGAAGCGGTGCAAGATTTAATTCAGGCACAGCGCGATTTAGTAGCTGAATTAGGGATAGAAATTATCCAAGAAGAACCTCCTGAAGTAGACGAAACGTTGGCAAATTTTATTCGCGAGCGTACTACAGACGATATCAAGAGAATTTTGGCGCAGTTTGAGTTTACAAAAACCGAGCGCGATGCAGCTTTGGATGAAGTCAAGGACAGTGTTAAGAAAGCTTTAGATGAAATGTCTCTTGAAGACCCAATACGTTTGGCAGCTGTAGCCGATAATAAAGCGCTTAGTAATACTTTTAAAGAAATTACTAAATACTTTATGCGGCGCCAGATTGTTGAAGATAACATCCGTGTCGATGGTCGTAAACTCGACGAAGTACGTCCAGTATCGTGTCAAACGAGCATTATTCCAAAGCGCGTTCATGGAACTGGCTTATTTAACCGTGGACTAACACAAGTTTTATCTGCATGTACTCTTGGCACTCCTGGTGACGCTCAAAATTTGAACGATGATTTGCAGGTAGACCAAGAAAAACGCTACATGCACCATTATAACTTCCCTCCTTTCTCTGTTGGCGAAACCAAACCCATGCGGGCGCCAGGTCGCAGAGAAATTGGTCACGGTGCTTTAGCGGAGCGGGCAATATTACCCGTACTGCCACCTAAAAACGAGTTTCCTTATGTAATTCGTGTAGTTTCTGAGGTTTTATCTTCCAACGGTTCTACATCAATGGGTTCGGTATGTGGTTCTACACTCGCGTTAATGGATGCAGGTGTACCAATTACCAAACCTGTAAGCGGCGCCGCGATGGGTTTAATTAAAGAAGGTTCGGAGGTGCGTGTACTCACTGACATCCAAGGTATCGAAGACTTTTTGGGTGACATGGACTTTAAGGTAGCTGGTACCGACACGGGAATTACTGCCCTGCAAATGGACATGAAAATTACCGGTTTGCCGATCCAAGTTATTGCCAAAGCTGTCAACCAAGCCAAAGACGCGCGGTTACATATTCTTGAGAAAATGCTGGCTGCAATTGATAAGCCACGTCCGGAAATGTCGCCGTATGCTCCACGTCTACTTACTATCAAGATTGACCCAGATATGATTGGTCTGGTGATTGGACCTGGTGGTAAAACGATTAAAGGCATTACTGAAGAAACTGGCGCCAAAATCGATATCGAAGATGATGGAACCGTTACAATTTCCGCTATCGACGAAAATAAAGCTAAGAAAGCACGCAATATTGTTCAAGGCATGACACGTAAACTCAACGAAGGTGATGTTTACGTAGGTCGCGTGACTCGAATTATACCAATTGGTGCATTTGTAGAATTTTTGCCCGGTAAAGAAGGGATGATTCACATCTCCCAGCTTGCTGACTATCGCGTTGGCAAAGTAGAGGATGAGGTAGCTGTTGGTGATGAAGTGATTATTAAAGTGCGTGAGATTGATAATAAAGGTAGAATCAACCTCACTCGCTTGGGTATTCATCCTGACCAAGCAGCAGCAGCGCGCGAAGCTGCAACTAAGTAAGTCTAGAAGCTGCTACCAAGTAACGTATGGGCGGGTTAACAAATATCCTACAACTGAATTTAAAATTTAACTGAACCCGCCCTTACTAAAAGTTCTGCTTTCTCCATTTCTGATACTATTTGTTGACTGCGATTTAAGTATGTAACAAATAGTAAAATGGAGAAACCAAGAATACCAAAACCTAATAAACCACTCGAAAAAGTATTGTAACTTCCATGTAACACAGCAGAAATAGTTAAACCGATAAATAGAATTGAACCTTTTCGGGATGGGTTAATTGCTGCTAAACCAATAAAATATCCAAATATACCAGCCCAGATAGCGTGATACAAAGGTAAAGATACGAATCTAATGGTATTTATCAATACATAAAAACCAAAATCGCTTTGCCCAGTTGCAAGACTAAGTGCATACCTGTAGGAGTACTGCACACCTTCCGCAACAGCAAATCCTAAACCTGACATTGCCCCATAAAATGCGGAAGTAAATGGGTCTTGTAATTTCCCAGGACGTAGTAAAAATAAGTAAACAGGTAAAGCTTTACAAGCTTCTTCCAGAACACCGACTCCCAGAACAAAACCAATTAATTGCCCGATGAGCGCTTCTTGGTCAATTGCTTTGTAAAGAAGTGTAAATGGTGGTACTTTTTGAAAAAATAATAGTATTGGAATACCGATAAATGCTGTAAAGAAGCTACATTTCAGCGTACTACCCCAGGAAAATGCTGGTGGCTTGAGCAAATCATACAGCACTACTCCCCAAATCGATGAATAATAAATACCTAAAATAAAAGCAATGGCGCCAAGGCCAGAGCTTCTTGCAATTAAACTAATAGCTAAAGGAAATAAACCAAAAAATAAAAGTAGTCTAACTATATTACTACTATATAACTGACCGCTAAGAGCATCTTTGAATGGTACTACAGAGTCAAACTTGAACGTTCGTAACGTTGCTAAAAATTCTGGGTTTTGCGGCGCCGTTTTTGTTGGTATTATTGGTGTCAGCTTACCTACACCAACACTAAATTCTTGAAACCAAGTAGGTATTTCTTGCTGTAATTCTCTGCCGTAAACTTTAACTGTCTTAATTGATTGAATTTTTAATCGCACTAATTCTTTACGAAGAATTGCTGTTGAAAGCGATTGATTTGGAGTTTGAGGTGATTCTAATAATATTTGTAAACAGTTATCTTTTATACTAATTTTTGCAGGTTTAATATTTTGTTTGTTAAAAGCAGTGTTTAAAATTTTTGCTATCGCTTCAACATTTCCAGAACTAGCAAGCTGTTTAAGTTCTTCTTGTTGATTATCTAAGTTATCTAAACTAAATTCAGCATCCCAGCAAGGTAAATCCTCACTACCTTGCCATGCGTAAACTTTAACTGTTTTAATCACGCTGGCGCCTAACTTTGTCATTACGAAGCGGATAAATGCAACCGAAGTTGTTTGGTCAGGTACTTGATTTGATTTCAGCCAAACTTGTAAGCAATTATCTTGAAGAACCGCTTCTGCAATAATGCCATAAGTTTGTAAAGAACGATTCAACAGTGAGGTTATTGCCTTTGAGTCGCCTTTTTTTGCTTGTTCGTTTATGTTCGCCTGTGTCATAGCACAATTTACATGGCTGAGATTATAAGCAGAGGTTCTCTACTTCCAAAATGGCTTTGTTATATATTTTTCTACAACCGCAAAAATACGCAACTAGCAATCGTGCATTTTGGTTTAAGCTATATCAATAGTCTTATGTGCGACTGCTACCTTGGTATATATTGAATTTATAAATTTATTACAAATGACTTAGGTAGTATATAAGTCAAATCAAAATATTTGATGTAAGTTAGTTAAATGTACAGCTATGTACGGTCATCATTACGTAACAAAGTAAAAGAATTTAATTAGCATTGTGAGTGCCAAACCTCTACCTGAAACTACCGCCCATGTTAGGGTTATACGCCAATCTTGGCAGCAAGGCTTACTTGAAGGCTACGTGATCGCGGGTGATTTTGAGTGGCAGTTCCAATGGCATTTCCGCCAAGGGGAACTGACCGTTAGACCCTCTCAAGGTCGAGCATTAATAAAGGAACCGCTTGGTCGCTTTTTAGAGCAGAAGGATTACCAACTCGAACCAGGAGGTGATTATGCGTTTACAATTCGCGCGGAGTTATAAGAGGTGAGTGTTGAGTGCTGAGTGCTGAGTGTTAAGGATAAGAGCAAATGATAGTTAGAAGTAAGTTATAAAAAGCTGTTAAAATACTCTGCACTCAGCACTTTCTACGAGCGCACTTTTTACTCAGCACTATTTAAGAGTTAATCGCATTAAATATCGTTCGATAAGCAAAATCGCTACGATATCGTCAATTGGTCTGGGGGGTTGACGCATACCTTGGGGTAAAAGTTTATTTAATCCTTTGGGTGGATACATTTGCCAGTAGCGGTCACGTGCTTCTAGGGTTGTGTAGCGTTCATCTACCAAAATAATGTTTATTGTTTCTGTTAACTCGTCATTTAACTTTTTTTTCCATTGTTTGGCAGTCGTTTGATCCCCCATTACTAGTAGTGTTATGGGGAATTTCTGCCTAAGAAGCGAGATTTGTGTAATTGCATCCGGCGCCGGAACAACTTCATGGTAGTATAACTGGCGGTCTACTCCCATCACCGCTACACCACATTTATCTTTTCCAGGGTCAAAACCTAGAATCATTGGCTGTGTCATTAAAACTCCGTGCCTCCTGTACCGGCGGGTTTATAAATGCCCTATATCTTGTAAGGGCGGGTTTACAGATATCCTATAACGGTGCGCTCATATTTCGTGAACCCGCCCCTACGATGTCCTCGTGAACCTGCCCTGACTATGTACTAAAAATAACTTGTCCATTTTGGATTGCAATCAACTTAACTCTAAGCGGCCCTGCTGTATAAGTATCTTCAGCAGCAATTGCTCGAATTTCTACTGGCTGCTGGTATTGTCGTAATTGTGCTAAAAAGCGAAGAAATGTACTATCAATTTGAATATCGTTTAATATACCAGCATTGCGCGCGCGGAATTGCGAAGCGGAAATTAACAAATCGAGCCTTTGCCGCATTTGGTAAGATGTCATTGTGTTGGGGTCGGCTGTTGTAGTTGCTAAAAGCTCACCTCCTCGAAATACAATTTGATTTAAAGTGGCATCGGTGAAAAATTCAATTCGCTTTTCACCTCGCACGTAATTACCTGCTGAAAACACACGTACTACATACTCGCGTCCATTTTCAATTTGCTTGCTCAATTGCAGAACTTGTTCTTTTGAGACTTGTAAAATTCCGTCTGCTGGTACATTAGTTCCAGGTTCTGTTAATGCTGCAAGTGCGTTACGATTAGCTTCTTCTAAAAGTTGTCTTACTGCTTGCTTGGCTGCACTTGGTTGCTGAACGCTAACAACTGCTGATGCGATAACTTGACCGCGAACTAAAGCTAATTTACCCAAACGTAAGTCGCGGAATGATTGATAGTACTTTTCAAGTCTTGCTACTTCTTGCTCTAAGTCGCTTTGCTGTGATTCAAGTTCTTTAAGACGTGATTCACGTTGGACAATAATTTTCTCGCGCGCGGTAATTTCAGTGTTGCGCTTTTGAATTACCGTATCAAGGTTGTTAATTTTACGGTCACGTAACTCAATTGCGTTTTTACGCTTGGCAAGTTCACGGTCACGTCTACTAATAGCGTTTTTAGCTTCCTCTATTGCTGCATTAGCTTCATTTACTAGCTTTTGGCTTTCTGCCTTTTGTAGGGAAATTTCTTGCTGAAGCTTTTTGCGTTCGTCATAGACGCTTTGTAATTGTGATATTGCTTGTCGGTACTGTGCTACTACCTGAGTCAAACGAGTTTGTGTTCCTCGAAGCTGAGATTGAGTTTGTGCTTGGAGTGTTAGCGTTTTGTTGAGTTGGGTTTGAGTAACTTGTTGCTTTTGATTTGCTTGTTGCAGGTTTTTATTTGTATCTTCGAGACGCTTTTGCGCTTCTGCTTGCTGCTGCTTTGCTTGACCTAGTTCGTTTGTGACTTGACTAATTTGAGTTTCGGCGCCTTTTAGCTGTTCGCGCTTACGCCGTAAGTCCTTCTGGATATTCTCTAATTCAAACACTCCTTTTCGCAATCCATCATCAGCAAGAAATAATATTCCTAACGTTGAAGCAGAAATCCCAATTCCCGTTAATATTGTTACTACTACTGCTGTATTTTTCGGTCGTAGGTTAAATAGCGAGAGTCGTTTTTTACCGACCCGTGTACCAATTCGGTCACCAACGGTAGCAATAACGCCTCCCAAAATCAAAATTGCTGTAATCAGGATGTACGCAGTGGTCATATAATGGCTAATGTAACCTCTAAGTCAATTGGAAATACCACGAACAGTCCCGTTAAATATAAACTTCAAGATTTTTAAATCCAACCAAATATAATCTGTAATAGTTATCAACTCACTCTTCTCTAAACGATTTGTAAGCTGATTTAATTCTAGTAAATTTTTACTTTGAGCTAGCAGCGGTTTACGCTCCTGCCGCTAGAAATATCCAGGCGCCAAGGAAAGCCATCGTAAAAAATGACATAAGAATGCCTTTGTGTGCCTGGATAATTGGATACGGCGCTCTGCATTTTTTGCTTTAGGTGCTAGTAGCACTAAAGCTAACAGTATAGTATTACACACTCAATACTTCTACTTACAGAGCAATAGGCTACATAAATTCTATGTCACCGAAATATTCCTCCAAATACGTTTAAGTGAACTGACGACTTAAAGTTACAGGTTTGTGGACAGTAATTTTCTTCTTGTGGATTGAAATCATTTTTTTCTCGCGTAAATCGCCTAATAACCGAGTAACGGTTACACGAGTTGAGCCAATAGCTTCAGCGATAGCTTGATGCGATAACTTCAAATCAATTGTGATTCCATCGGCACAAGGAACTCCAAAATCCCGACAAAGAATGAGTAGAAAGCTCACTAACCTCGAACCCATGTCTCGGTGTGCGAGTGTTTCAATCATCATCTCTGTTTGCAATATCCGCGAGGAAAGTCCACGCAGCATCAACATCGATAATTCCGGATTTTCCTTTAAAGCTTGTTCAACTTGCTCTATGGGTGCCGACAGCAATTCCACAGGGGTAAACGCAACCGCATGGTAGAATCTGTCCGATTTGTTTCCTGTTAATAACGACAAAACACCAAAAACGCTATTTTCCCTCAGCAGCGCAACTGTTATTTCTTCTCCTGCTTCGTAGACCCTGGAGAGCTTCACAGCACCTTTAAGAAGAAAATAAACTCGTTCAGCAGGGTCACCGGGAAAAAATATGGTTTTATTGCGTTCAAAAGTTTCCACAACAGGTGGAAACGCTCCGGTTGCCATCTGACGGAAAACATTTGCTAGGGCTTTATCTTGTGTCACGATCATCTCCCTTCCCCTACCCAATGCCGGTTTCTTTAAAACAGATTACCTAAGAATACACTCGAAAATTCAAGAATACATTGTCAACCTTTTTGTACTTTCCTATACCCAACCTCGCTTTATTGACGTTTATCACAGTTATTTGTTCATCATGATACATAATTTTTGATGAGTTCGGCTACTACTTTTTGATAACTGTTTACAAAAACACTCAAACAGGGAATTAATCAGAAATAACTCAGATAAAATCCAGAAAATCTTAATAAATAATTTTATTCATTAGTAATAACACTTTATTAATAACATTATTTATCAGTAAAAACACTTCTCTTGCGTTGTACAAAGAGTTGTTGTCAAATGCGAAGCACGCTTCAACGTATGAGGCAGTTCGTACAAAAGACATCATATTCAGGTTAAGCTCAATCATGAATGCGTCTGTCTCAAAATACATCTATGTTGGATTTAACCGGAAAAAATGCCCTTGTTACAGGTATAGCCAATAACCGTTCAATTGCTTGGGGTATAGCACAGCAATTGCACAAAGCTGGTGCAAATCTGGGTATAACGTACCTAAGCGACGACAAAGGCAAAATGGAAAAAAAAGTTAAAGAACTCGTTGAACCGCTTAACCCTAGCTTATTCCTGCCTTGTAATGTCCAAAATGATGAGGAGATTCAATCGACTTTTGCTGCGATTAGCTCTAAGTGGGATAAGTTAGACATACTAATCCACTGTCTCGCTTTTGCCAACAAAGATGATTTAAGCGGTGACTTCAGTCAAACTTCGCGTTCCGGTTTTAATACTGCCTTAGAAATTAGCACTTATTCGCTTATTCAGTTAGCAGGCGCCGCGAAACCCCTCATGACCGATGGTGGAAGTATTGTAACTCTAACTTACTTAGGTGGGGTAAGGGCTATCCCCAATTATAACGTCATGGGTGTTGCCAAAGCTGGTTTAGAAGCCAGCGTTCGTTATCTTGCTTCGGAACTTGGCTCCCAAAATATTCGAGTTAATGCAATTTCTGCAGGTCCAATTCGCACCCTCGCATCAAGCGCTGTTGGTGGTATTTTAGATATGATTCACCACGTTGAGCAAGTGGCGCCGCTACGTCGTACAGTTACACAAACAGAAGTTGGTAACACAGCCGCTTTCTTGTGCAGCGACTTGTCAAGCGGTATTACCGGACAAGTGCTGTATGTCGATGCAGGTTATGAAATCATGGGAATGTAATAATATAAGTGATGAGTTAGGAGTTAAGAGTTCTGAGTTCTGAGTGCTGAGTTCTGAGTGCTGAGTGCTGAGTGCTGAGTTCTGAGTGCTGAGTGCTGAGTGCTGAGTGCTGAGTTCTGAGTGCTGAGTGCTGAGTGCTGAGTTCTGAGTGCTGAATTCTGAGTGCTGAGTGCTGAATTCCAATTCCTAACTCCTAACTCCTAACTCCTAACTCCTAACTAAAAAATGCAAACCCTCACGAATTTAAATCAACGTGTAGCCACTGTTTGCCGCACTACCGGCGAAACTGATGTTGAAGTTTCGATAAACCTTGATGGTACAGGTGTTTGTCACGCTGCCACTGGTATTCCCTTTCTTGACCATATGTTGCACCAAATTGCTTCGCATGGACTTATTGACTTAGACGTGCGCGCGACAGGTGACTTACATATCGATGACCACCATACTAACGAGGATGTTGGTATTACTCTTGGACAGGCATTAAATAAAGCATTAGGTGATAGAAAGGGAATTGTCCGCTTTGGTAATTTTCTTGCACCTCTTGACGAAGCTTTGGTTCAAGTCGCACTCGACTTTTCTGGGCGCCCTCATATAAGCTATGGGTTACAAATTCCTACGCAACGAGTCGGTACATATGATACTCAATTAGTGCGTGAATTCTTTGTTGCTATAGTCAATCACAGCTTGACAACGCTGCATATTCGTCAATTAGATGGTATTAATTCTCACCATATAATTGAAGCCACATTCAAAGCTTTTGCGCGCGCTACCCGCATGGCTGTTGATATTGACCCACGTCGTGCGGGTATTATTCCAAGTTCCAAGGGCGTTTTGTGAACCGTGGTTCACATTTTAATTTTGATGGGTTGGGTACGTAGTAGCGCTTCAGCGCAACAGGTATTAAACATACCTAGAGGGCTAGAGCAACAACTACGTACTAATCAACTTTCGTTTTCTTATGCTGTCCATTCAAAAACAAAGTCAATGATGTAATAACCAACGCAACACTAGCTCCAAATGGCAAAAGATTCGCTTCGCCGTTCCATGTTACAGCTTGTCCTAAAAATAATACACTGAGTACTACTACTACTACACTAATTAGCTTACCTTTCAAATCATCTAAAGTATGTATTTCGAGCCATTCAGGTACTTTTATCCGATCATCGATAAATAACTCGTATAATCCTAACGCTGTAATATAAAATACTGTTGACAATAAAAAGAGGTCAATCACTTCAACAAAGGCTACAACAACCTTTTTGGCGCCTTTGCTAGAGACTGGACCATCTAATATTACATGTACAACCGCATCACCTGTTTCGATGACTCCATAAATCAAAACTGTAACTGAAGCAATAAAAGAACAAATGACCGCTAAAAGAATTAATTTCTTACTGCTTGCCAGAATGCGATGAATCATAATAAGTCCTGGGGGCAATCATTAATAGGGTTTATGCTTATAACTGCCCTACAGCACACTTTATACCAATTTGTGTTTAATCATATGTTGAGTATTACCCCATACAACCCGCTTTTTAAGGCTGTTGCTCTATGAGCCAATCTATAATTTCTGAATTAACTTTGTTTGGCACTTCATCATGAGGACAATGACCGGCGCCTGGAATAGCGACTATTTTTACTTGCTTCCCATCCGCACGTGCTTGTTCATAAATTTTTGACCCAGTTATTGGTGTCCAAGGGTCCGAAGCACCCCAAAGCACCAACAATGGCACATTCACCTTCGGTAATAGTTCATTTGGACTTTCACCAGGAGGCGCCGTTAAAATTGACGCAAACACTTTTTGGGCACCTGGGTCACACGATGGTTCATATAGTAAATCTACTAATTCATCAGTTACAGCACTACGGTCACGATACACTTGGTACAATGTCCGTCGAATTTGATGCTTTTGACGAATACGGTTAAATACAAACGAACCTGTAATTGGATGATTGACTAGGCTATTAAAAGCTGACATGACAATACGTAACGGCGGGTTTAACTCGTGCGGACGGTGATTTAATCCACCTGCACTGTTAATCAAAACTCCTCCTGCACTAATTTCTGGATATTTTGCCAGTACAGTCAAGCTAATAAGCGCACCAATAGAATTACCAATAAATACCGCTGGTTGCTGAATATGCTCCGTCCAAAAATCTTTAAGTAAATCTACCCAAAGTTCTACGTTGTATTGAATCGGCGCCTTGTCTGAACCACCAAACCCTAATAAATCAACAGCGAATACACGATAGCCAGCTTCTGCAAGTACAGGTATGTTTTTTCGCCAGTGTCCCAGAGAGGCGCCGAATCCGTGAACGAGTACTAGGGGTTTACCTGTACCCATGACTGTGTATTGAATTTTATGACCTTGCCAAGTCCAAAAGTGCTTCTCTAAAGCGGCTGTTACCGTTTGTTGTTGCGTAATCACTGTTATGATTAATTTTTCTAAACTACCTCCTCATATTTTAAGTTTTATTGCATAAAAATTAAATCCAGTCAATTTACGGTTTTCTGCTCGTCGCGTTTCTGTATAACCCTACCTATGATGATTAGCAAGGCGCCAAAAGCCAAAAATCCCAAATCCCAAGCGAGTTGGTTAGGTCCCGGTTTGACGTGGTGAATACCGAGAATTTGGTGGTCGATGATTCCTTCGACAACATCGAACAAACCGGCGCCTACCAAGATTGAACCAAAAAACGTATTTGATGCCCAAATTACATCATCGCGTTTACCAGCACGCCACAGCAAAATTACCCCGGTTACAGTCATGGCTAAATCAAAGACGTGAAATAAACCGTCCCAAACCATGTTTAAATCAATATCGGCAACTGTGAACAATGGTCTAACATTGCTTAACATGTGATGCCATTGCAAAATCTGATGGAGTGCAATGCCATCAAAAAACCCACTAAAACCTATTCCTAGAAAAATTCCAGGTGCAATTAGAGGTTTGGAACTCTTACTGACTTGTGCCTCCATAAATCCTCGTTCCCTATAATTAAATTCAAACGATAAAGCTAATTTATCTATATAATCCTCTCTCCAAAGACAAATTGTTGTGTGATTGCGTACAGGGCAGAATTATTATTGATATGTGAGAATTGATTAAAAAATATGTGTTATAAATCTTTACAAAACGTTTTATTAAAATGACGATATATTTCTACAAAGTTTGTGACCCTTACGGTTGTTTTTCTAACTTCTCTCCTCACGCTATTGAAATTGAGGGGAAAATTTGGGCAACGGTAGAGCATTATTACCAAGCGCAAAAGTTTGTCGGTAGTCCAGATGCTGCAATTATTCCGGAGATTTACACGGCGCCAACACCTGAAGAAGCAGCAGCACTAGGACGCTGTTGTACCAGGTCTGTTCGTTCAGATTGGGATGTCGTTAAAATCCAAGTTATGCATAAAGCTGTGTACAATAAATTTTCAACCCACATTGATATTCGTGAAGTTCTTTTTAGTACAGGTACACAATTGCTTGTAGAAGATTCAGCTTGTGATTATTTTTGGGGGTGTGGCGCCGATAAAAGTGGTCAAAACAATCTTGGCAAAATTCTGATGAACGTGCGTAGCGAACTCACAAATTTGCGCTCGTGTCAAGTTTATACTAATAAAATAATATAAAAAATTGTGAAAAAAAGAAGAAATCTTAGACTTCTTCCTTTTTTTCTTTAAAAAGTAAATCTTACGGCTGCACAGAAGATTTATCAATACCGCCTACTTTGTTGAGAGGCCAAAACCGGACTACTGCACGACCAATGATATTTTCGCGAGGTACCAAGCCCCAACACCGCCCATCATAACTTTGAGTACGGTTGTCACCGAGTACAAGATATTGATCTTTTTGTATTGTTCTAGGACTTTGTAAAAATGGTGGGTTCTGACCGGATGTACAAACATCAACGGATGTCTGTTGGTTGGCACCGATGTATTTCTCTTCAATTGGCTTACCATTTATCAAAACTTTACCGTCTTTAAGTTCTACCCGTTCTCCGGGTAAACCAATTACACGCTTAATAAACGCATCTTGGTATTGTTCTCTTTGCAACTCTTGTGTAGGTGAAAATACGACAATATCGCCACGCTGGGGGTCTGAAAATCTATACTTTAATTTATCAACTATAATTTTGTCGGCTTCCCATTGATTAGGAGTACCGTGGAGAGTTGGTTCCATTGAACCAGAGGGAATCCAACGCGCTTCAGCAACGAAAGTCCGAATTCCTAAAGCAAGAACGACGCTTAGTATTACTGTTCTAGCTAGTTCGCCAATCCATGAATGGTCAGGTTGTTTGTTTGAGTTATTGTCAGACACTTGATTCTGCATGTAGTTACTTAAATAAAAGATTGATACACAGGCAATACACCTGTTTAACAAAGCAAACTATATTTTTTAATCTTAACCATAGATATATGGATAATAAGGGTGATGTTACCATTTTGACCCACAGCGCTGCTGGTAAAGAAAAAATGAACTTTTTTTTCAGATGGTTAAAAAAGTGATTGTGATTGAGGCAACCAAGCTTAACCTAAAAATATAGTTGTTACCAAGGGAATTGTGTGAGTGCATTTACCTCTATGTCCGAACCTATTAGTTTACTGATTCGCCGTGCAAGCATCATTTTACCTGACGGTACACTCTTTGTTGGGGATGTACTGACGCGCGGTGGAATGATAACCGAAGTTGCACCTGAAATTCAAGCCACGAGCGCAACTACGGAAATTGACGCAAGTGGGTTAACTTTGTTGCCCGGAGTTATCGACCCGCAGGTTCACTTTCGCGAACCGGGACTCGAACATAAGGAAAACTTATTTACTGCAAGTTGTGCTTGTGCGAAAGGTGGAGTTACTTCGTTTTTAGAGATGCCGAATACGCGACCTCTAACTACTACTCAGCAAACCTTAGATGACAAGTTGCAGCGCGCGTCACAAAAGTGCTTAGTTAATTATGGCTTTTTTATTGGAGCAACGTCTGAAAATTTACCAGATTTGTTATCGAGCAACCCAACATGCGGAATTAAGATTTTCATGGGGTCGATGCATGGTCAGTTATTGGTAGATACTGAAGCAAATCTCGATAAAATATTTGATAAAGGTGAGCGTTTAATCGCAGTTCACGCTGAAGACCAGGCACGTATCAACGAGCGGCGCCAACAGTTTGCAGGTATTACTGACCCAGCAGTTCATTCGCAAATTCAAGATAACGAAGCTGCGCTTAATGCAACACAGCTAGCCTTAAAACTTTCTAAAAAATATCAGCGGCGGTTGCATATTCTACATATGTCTACGGCAGAAGAAGCTGAGTTGTTACGCTCTGACAAACCAAGTTGGGTTACAGCAGAAGTAACACCGCAGCATTTATTGCTGGATACTAGCGCTTATGCAAAAATCGGAACTCTAGCGCAAATGAACCCTCCCCTACGTACACCCCACGACTGTGAGGTACTATGGCAAGCGCTACACGATGGTGTTATTGATTTTATTGCTACTGACCATGCACCTCATACTTTGGAAGAAAAAGCTCAACAATATCCGAATAGTCCTTCAGGAATGCCCGGAGTTGAAACATCGCTTGCACTAATGCTAACCGCCGCAATGCAAGGAAAATGTAGCGTTCATCAAGTCGTCAACTGGATGTCTACTGCTGTTGCCAAAGCTTATAAGATACCAAATAAAGGGGCTATTGCCGTAGGTTATGATGCCGACTTAATTCTTGTTGACTTAAAAACCTACCGTCCTGTACTGCGCGAAGAACTATTTACAAAGTGTGGATGGAGTCCTTTTGAGGGTTGGAACTTAACCGGATGGGTAAACACTACAATTGTTGGCGGTCAAATCGTTTATCGTCAAGGTAAGCTCTGTACCTACGTGCGTGGTCAAGCTTTACAGTTTGAGTAATTAATGAGTGATTAGTGCTGTTTCATCCGTCAACACTAAAATTACTCTCGTTGATAATGTAGGTATTGTTACGGCTCCAAAACATGAGTGATAATAAGCGTTTAGGTGGCGCCGACAACTGCGTAAATTCTCTGAATTTACAATAATTATAAATTTTTAACTCAGTAAGGACTCGCAATATCGCGAGTTTTTTTATACTTTCTTAACATTAACTTAATCTTATCAATATATATATTTAGAAATTGTGTGGTTTTTACTGACTGACAATTCTACTTATTCAAGTAACAAATACTTAAAAAAAAAATATTTATCAAGATTAAAAAATTCTTGAATAGATACTTAAGAGGATAATTCTAAGTACTTGAGTTTTTGACTTTACGGAGAAATACTCAGGTTAAAGCTAAATCTCTATGTAAAGCTGATATAAAGTTCAAACATTATTAAACATTAATTAGGGTCAATGATAATCAATTTGTCGAAGCAACTTTTGATTAATTTATTTTTTTTGATAAAAGAAATAATTAATGTCAAATGGATACTTGATTATATTAAATATGAATTTATATATTGGCGGAGTTGGTTGGCTTTTGCTTTAACGCCTATTTTGAAGGCATTGGGGCAATTGAATAATGTTTTTTTCAAAAATAATCAAAAAAAGTCCGGGTTGCACAGAAGTCACAATGTAATTGAACTTGAGGCATTTACTCAGATAGAAGGAATATGTTTCTTTGGTCTAGAAAGCCTGTAAACATTTAATTTTCGCAGATAAATATTTTAATGCGTGAAACTAATAATTTAAATTGAGGAAAGAAAAATGCTAAGATTTTTTGACAGTGAAAGAGGTAGCGGTAGAGTTGAAGCAGTAATGCCTTTGAGCGATGATAGAGGTAGCGGTAGAATAACACTCACTATCGAGTGAACACAAACCTTATAAATAGCCTTCATCTTGAGCAAATTGACGCAGCCTAGGTATACACTGGCGCTGATAAAAACTGCTTAAAGTCGAAACTGTTAATCCATATTCTGAAGCTAATTCCTTCCAACTGACTTCTGGTGGTAAACGTTTCAAGATTAACACCTGACAATTTACATCGGGTCGTCCTTGGATATGAGTTCGACGCAAGTCTCCCAAATTATCAGCCTCTGCCCATTCACGAACATTCTCTAAAATAGGGGGAGCGTCAGGAGGTGCAGCAATATTATCAACAGGGTCGTATGTATCACTTTTATCACCCGAAGCTAATTGCTGTACGCCTAAAGATGCTTTTCTAATATTATCTTCTTGTGATTTAATATACAAATCTTGTAGTCTATGCTTCAAGTAGACATTCAACCAAGTTACTACTGTTCCTCGGTCAGGGTCATAACCCTCACAAATATTACGACAGAAATATAACCAAGTTTGTTGTAAAGCATCTTGATAATAAGGACTATTTTCTCTCCACAGTCTAACGGCAACTAAGCGAATAATTTGAGTCAACACTCTAGCTCTAAGTGGACTTCCGGGTGGATGTCCACAAGCTTTTTCAACTAATTGACGTAACTGTTCCTCCAATCCACTCATACGATTCAAGCCAAACGATGCTATCGTGAGTATCGCCTATAGTTTCTATAAGTAATATTACCCACAATGGTGATATTACCTTTTAGAGTAGAAAAGGGAAAGACTTTATTTGTTAAAATTGGTTTTTTTGCTTGATTTTTTGACGAATATCCCGAATATTCCAATTAGTGAGTTTGGCTAGAGTTTGTGCTTCTTCCTCATAACGTCTATTTAAACCGCGCGTATATTCTCTACCCGCTGCACATTTCGTTTTGCCCGTGAAGGGATGTTGAAGGATGTAACGTCCTTGAAAGTTTTCTCGGTTTGAGGTTTCTTGGAACATTAAGTCTTCAGGAAATCCCAAGCGCGTGTAGCGGACATGCAATCGGGTGATAAAAACGTTATTACTAATGTTAATGTTTCTAGAACGACCGAAATTGGGAGGCGCCTTTGGGTCATCACTTTTATCAAGCCAAAATACACCCGCATCTTTGAGTTCAGAATTAGTCAAAGGTTCAGCAGAGCAGGGGTCACAACTTCCCATGTCCCAAGCATATTCCAGAAATGCCACTTTACGGTCTTCTTTTGTGTAAGAAGTTTGAAACATCGACTTGTAAAAGTCTCCAAATTCTTCTTTCACGAATACTGGAATATTAACGTCGCTGGGAACTTTGACCGTTCGATAGTTAGTAATTTCTGCTTGTCCTTGTGGAGACAGAATATATACAATCAAATCTTGCTCACTCAGAGCGTTCATCATCCCCAAACGAATTGGCAGCATGAATTTAGGGGAAGTGTAAGATATTTGAAGCGGACGTAAATATTGATAACCACTTTGCTCAAATTTATCAAGATTAACGCGAGCAACAAAGAATTTCATTTTTTGGCGAATGTAAGGTTTGAGTAATGAAGAAGCTCCTCGTGGAATTTTGTAACCATTAGCTTTGAGCCAAGTTTCTAATCCCCCCGACTCTTTGGCGCCAAGAATGAGAATATCGTACTCACCGACACTAAAACGCGCTTCGACCGTAACACCCAAATTTTCACCACGCGCGCTACGAGCAGCTGGTGGTAAAGGTCGTGGTACAGGCATTAGTGCATCGCTCGATCTAGGATAGCTTTGCTCACATGGGTCAGGGTCAAAATACTCAACCAAACGCGGTGCGCTAAAAGCATCCAAACGTTCAACAATTTTTGGCTTACCAACAATTACCTGTTCTTTTTGCAGCACAGTTGGTACAGGAACAACAATCGCAAAATCTTTAACTTCACCTTGAAAGTCATTTGCCATCGTCAACACAGTTTTCTTATCATCTCGCGCGATAACTACCTGTGATGCTTTGTTATACAGTTTAGTATCAGCCTTTGCTACGTAAAATCCGCAAAAAGCCCAAGCAGCAGGTGTAAAACACAATAGCGCAATACACAAAACAAATAACGTAATCAAAAATTTGAATTTCATATAACCTAAAATTAAATGTCAAATTTGGCATTTACCCACTCAAAGTGGCGCCCTTTAAATAGAGTATCAAACCATACAGTGATGGGAGCAAGAGCAAATAAAGCCCAAAAAACAGCGGTAGATAGATAAAAGTAGTTGCGTAAAATAAAGCTAAGTGCGGCAATACATAATGCCCAAGCAATTCTGCTAGTACTGGTATTCGGTATCGAGCGAGGGTCAGTCACCATGAATAAAGCAAATAATATTAAAGACCCGCTCATTAAACGATGCCAATATACATCCCAAGTCCACCCCAGCCATAAATTACGAACAGCTTCAAGTAAACTATAGGCGCCTAAAAATGCAGCAGTAGTGTCCCAACGACCAACACGCTTGAGAACAATACCACCACATCCAGCAAAAACAAGAGCATACCACCAATCTTCACCCCACTGTCCAGGTGATACCCAAGCATCATTCGTAAATACTAAAGCTGTAATAATGCCAAAGTTTGCCGGGTTGAAAAAGTGTTTATCACCGACTTTAAAAACGAATTTGCTGACAATAGCACTCATCCCAGCAAATGCCATCGTCGTCCAATGGTCTACACGCAGCAGCAAACTAAGTCCCAAAGAGGTAATTAATGCACTTTTTATCGATTTTTCTATGGGTGTCGCAATAAAAAAACACATCAACAACTGTGTAACTAAGCATGTACCAATAGCTACACAAATAATTTCAGGTTTTAACGTCCAATCTCTGGCGCCTATTCCCAGTATTAAAAATAAACACAGGAATAGGATTTGATAGTCACGTGGGTCTTTAAAGCACATTACAAGCCACTTCACAAAATACAAGCCATATAGTTGTATTAATCTACATGGCCTACAGTCAAAATTACTTAACCGTTACAGATTTTGTTACAACTGTGCGTTTAACTGCCTTTGCTTTCCAGGTACTTACGTACACCGTCACTCATTTGGACTAAACTTGGTTTTATCTTGGTGCCTAGAAAATCTTCGACAACGCGCGCTATTTGACCTGTGAGAAATGAAGGCGCCCCATGAATTTGATTCGGGTCTATGCTCAGTTCGCCTCGACTTTGAATAATAGTTGTATTACCGTCTTCAATAAAAGTATTTTTACCTACACAAGAAACGGCTTCGGTGAAAGCGCGCGTTTCCAGGCGCCAATCTAATGTAAATTGAGCCTCATCCCAAACATCGTGTTCCAACCAAGACAGCATGTCGTTGCTTAGTAACGCTCTTGCTGCCAATGGAATTTCGCCACCACCATGCCATTCGTTAACTATATAAGTTACATTATCTACTTCACGTCGAGACTTGACGTTAATGCTGCGAATGTCTGGCACGTAACGAACTAGTTCGGTTATTTTGTCCCGGTAGGTAGTATATACAATTTGGCGCGGAAAGGGAACTCGGTTGTCGGTCGAAATTTTCATCTTCGGCAAAATAATAGTGAATACAGCCAGATAAATAACAATTAACCATTAACGGTAAGCAATTAACAACTAATCGTTGAGAATATTTTGATTTTGCTTTAGTAGTATATTTATCTAATTGCAATTATTGCATCAATTTTATGCATAAATTGCAACTTTCTAGTACAATCCACCTTAATTAGGTGAAAATACTTGTCATATAGTGCCATAATGGTCTAACTCATGGGTTTATTACTTACGCATAAATGCAGAAAGGCAGCAGAGAGCGATTAACCGTTAACTAGCATACCTTCCTGCAATTTTATTTTTTCAGAAGCCCAACCATATCAACTTCTTCCCAAGGTAAATTTTTTAAATCATCTCTACCAACGTGACCATAAGCAGCAAGCTTACGATAAAAACCGCCATCGATAATGGCAGGTAGCGCGCGTAAATTAAATTTACGAATAATGCCACCCAAGCGAAAATCAAAGTGTTCTTCTATAATTGCGGCAATATCAGCATCGGGTATTTTCCCTGTCCCGAAAGTTTCTACTTGGATGCTAACAGGACGCGCGAGTCCCATTGAATAAGTAACTTGCACCTCGCATTCTAGGGCGAGTCGAGCAGCAACAATATTTTTTGCAGCGTAACGAGCAGCATATGCTCCCACTCGGTCAATACGGGTGGGGTCTTTACCACTTAATGCGGCGCCGCTATGACGGGAATATTCACCATAAGTGTCAATACCATTTTTGCGACCAGTTAAACCGGAATGTACAGATGGTCCACCAATAGTAAAGGACTGGTCAAAGTCAATAAAAATACGAGTATTATTATCCGGTTTGATATCTTGGTCTTTAAAAACGTCATCAATGATAGTTTCTTTAATCTCTTGTTGAAGTGCAACTGGTGAGGTGTTTCGCTGATTTTGGCTAGCTAAAATTGAGATACTGTGAATGCGGTAAGGTTTACGGTTACGATATTCAACTCCCACTTGAGTTTTACCATCTGGAGCAATATAAGGTAATATTTTTTCAGTACGTACTGTTGTTAATCGACGTGCTAAACTATGTGCCAACCAAATCGGTAAAGGCATTAAAGTTGGAGTTTGATTACAAGCAAACCCAAATACTGTAACTTGGTCTTTTACAGGTATTAAATTTAACTCCTCATCAGATAATTGCCGCGCGTCCCAATATCGATAACCGCTGGAAGGTAATTCTTTCAAACTCGTAATAATACTGCAAGTATTGGCATTAAAATCGGGGTCATTGTAACCAACTTGTTTAATTACTTGCCGAGCTATCTTAGTAAAATCAACAACAGCATCAGACTCAAATCTAGCAGCGATAAATACAATTGCGGTAGCGACAGCACACTCTGCAACAACTCTTGAATAAGGGTCACGCTGCAAAAATTTATCAACAATAGCATCACTAATTTGGTCACAAAGTTTGTCCGGGTGTCCTTCTGTAACAGACTCGGAACTAAACATAAAGTTTTGTTTCATTTTGGCAACGGATAAAAACGGATGTAGCGGATGATTTTCTTTTGAGTTGATTAATTATCTTTAAATTCGACTTTGAATATACTATCGGGTGATTTGGTTGCAATTGCTGCTTCCCAGCCAATACCTTGTAAAAATCTTTCAGCGTCGCTTGTTTCGACTACATCAACTCCCCATTCTCCTGGTTGCAACGAATCTGGAGAACTACTCGTAGCTGGAGTTGTTTTTATACCACCTAAAATTAAAGTATTTGGTAATTTAGCATCTTTTTTCTGGCTAATACGTAAATTTACCAAAGCTTGAGCGCAAAGCTCACCCATTTGTATTGGAGAATAACTATCAGTATCAAATATGACTTCAACAATCCAATGAGGATTATTTACCAAACGACATTGAGCGTTGGCGCCTAACCCATCAATAAAGACCTGTGCAAATTGCTCGCGACTTAATGGGGGAATAACCGAATCAGAAATATCGAAGTTGTGTGACAGTAGCATTCGTCCAGTAGTAACCATAACCTTACCTTAACCAATCCACCGTTTAAAATACCATTCTGCGACACATTCGCGCTCTATTTGTGATGATTCGGTTTGTGCTATTAGCAAGTGTTACCAACAGCTAGTAAAATCAGGGTGAGAGAGAGGAAAATTAAAGCATGGTAGCCGCTCAGACTAAATTTGATGTTGCAGCACTAGAGGCTGAGTACAGTCAAAAATCACCACGGGAAATACTCAAATTTGCCCTTGAAAGTTTCGATAATATCGCGATTTCTTTCAGCGGCGCCGAGGATGTGGTATTAATCGATATAGCTTCAAAAATTACTAAAGACTTCCGTGTTTTTACTTTAGACACCGCGCGTCTGCATCCAGAAACCTATCAATTTTTAGAGGAAGTTCGGAAGCATTACGGTATTAAAATAGAAGTCATGTTCCCAGACGCAGCCGAAGTACAAGCGCTAGTCGAAGAAAAAGGAATGTTCAGCTTTTATCAGGACGGTCACAAAGAATGCTGCGGTATACGTAAAGTCAGACCACTACGTCGTAAACTTAACACCCTTGATGCATGGATAACAGGTCAGCGTAAAGACCAAAGTCCCGGTACTCGCAATGGTATACCTGTTATTGAATTTGATGGCGCCTTTTCAACCCCAGACCATGAGTTAATTAAATTCAACCCCTTAGCAAACTGGTCTTCCGCACAAGTGTGGGAATATATCCGCGCGCTGGGAGTACCTTATAATAAACTCCACGAACGCGGGTTTATCAGTATTGGTTGTGAACCCTGCACAAGAGCAGTATTACCCAACCAACACGAACGTGAAGGTCGTTGGTGGTGGGAAGAAGCGACTCAAAAAGAATGTGGTCTACACTCAGCTAACATCAAACAATAACTAATTGGCAACGGATACAACGGATGGTTAATTCGTGTAATTAGGCGCCGATAATGATGTAGAGACGTTACATGTAACGTCTCTCATTGGGTATTTGTAAAATGTAGTATCATCAAAATTGCTATGTAAGATTTACCACAGAGACTTCTAGGGCACAGAGGAGAGAAGTTTCAAAAACTCAAGTTATAACTACCAATCATAGTCTGTACAATCAATTTCTTCATTTGTTTCTACACACTTAACTCTGATAATCGTTCCAAGAGTTGTGGCACTAAACATATAGACGTAACTTCCAATACATCCTAGTTTTTGCTCGATTGATTCCTACCATCCTAAAAGAGTTGTGTATTCTATATCGCTAATTACAGCAGCAACAACATCACCAACAGTGTCAAAATCTGTGAGGTCAATTTCATCACCAGATACACTATTTTTAACTTTAAAAATCAAGCCATTGGGTGTTGGATGAAATATGTTATCGTAAGCACCACCAATTGCTCCATAGTAAGCACACGGTTCGCCACGTTCAAGACTTGACTTAATAGCTTTAGTTGCAAACTCGCTTAAGTTACCTTTTTCCAGTTGTTGTCTGGCAATTCTTTCTTCTAATTGCTGGCGCCATTCTCGTCTTTTCTCAATTTGTGCAACATTGATTTTAAAAACAAGTTTATTTGACTCTGACATAAATTATTATAATATTATTTACACACAGTTTCTATTTTCAGTATTAATGGCACAACCTGTAGCAATCGACTTGTTTGCTGGAGCGGGTGGCTTCGGTTTAGGATTTAAGATGGCAGGGTTTTCTGTCCCGGTTTCGCTGGAAATTGATACTTGGGCTTGCGACACATTGCGCTATAACCATTCTGATATGGTAGTTATTCAAGATGATATACGCAGTTTAAATGATTTAAGCAGTGTTACAAATATTTACTCTTCTAAACCTGATCTTATTATTGGTGGTCCACCGTGTCAAGGTTTTAGTATTGCTGGACGAGCCAATAAAGACCCAAAAGACCCAAGAAACAGTTTATTCAAAAATTTTGCTCAAACGTTTAGACGAAAAATTTCTCTGCCAGTATAACCAGGTAGGTAACGCTGTTCCACCTCTGGTTGCTAAATGTATTGCATCTCATATTAAAGGAAGTTTGTATGGTGGGCAATGCCCACCGTACCATAAAAGCTCAAAGTTGAATTGGTTTTAATCCTTTACCTGGGTCTTTGGGTAAATTAATAGTTGGTTCGGGATAATGTTGAGTGGGAGTAGTAGCAGGGGGTAAAGCGGGTATTGGTTCTTGAATTTCCTGTATTGAAACAGAAGAAAGTAGAGGAACACCCACCCATGACTCTAACTCTTTACCGTATTTTCTCAACAACAACTCTACTACGTGGCGATGGGTAAGACCTGTAATTTCAGAGAGTCGCTCAACTATATCTACGCTCTCACCCCGAATGGTAACTTGCTTCTTTTTCTTGCTCATAACAGCATACCCAATACACCACTAATATCAGGTTGGTCAGCAATTTTGAATCTTCCTTCAGTTTGTTCTTGCAAACTTGTTGCTAAATGTGCTGAACCACCTATCATTAGCACCTCTCCTAACTCTGGCAACCAAGAAGCCCAACCTATTTTAAGCTTGTTGCGAATGCCAGAAAGCCATTGGGAAACATATGTGGGGAATCTATCGGCAAAACTAATTCCCGTGGTGCCATAAATTAATGAGCCATCAGCAATACCATCCATAATTAAACTTAGACTAGGCGTCATATCTTGAGCGATTAATGCTGGATGTCTTGCTACCATTTGCGCGAGTCTGTAAGTTCCCTCAACTATCACTCTAGATTCACGTATCAGAGTACCGTTTTTTGTATAAAGTTGTCCAATTCCGGTTTTGCCACCCAAATCTAAGATGCCATTTACCCTTGCATAATTAAATAATCTGTTTGCCAAAGCATATTTATATGCTCCCAAGGTTTCGGGTTGAACTTCCACAGAGCGAATTTCTATATTCAGAGATTGACCATTGCGGACAATATGGTGATTTCCGATTAATCCCTGAATCAAAACCTCTACTTTGTCTGTTTGCAAATCGTTGGGTAGAGAACAAACAAGACGGTTGACGGTTAACTCACTTACACCGGTTTGGGGATCAATCATTGCTAATACTAGCTTCGGTGCCAAAAATGCCTTTTCTGATTCGTAAGTAGGCATTCCTCCTAAATCTTGAGCTACTGTTCCCACAGCCCAGCTATTATCTACTAAAGCAGAATTATCTCCTTCTAAGTAAGTGATGATAGCTGAGTTTTCGTCTGCTTTGGGTGTATCCCATTGTTCTAAATCTTTATGCCACGATGAAAAAACTTTTACTACTCCTTGTCCTGTACGATATTTAATCAGTCTGTTTCCAACATCAACAGCTACCTGCATCCCTGATTTTTGGGTTTGTTGCTCGGTTTGTAGATGAATTAATTGTGAATGTTTATACCAATTAGACATAAGTTTTTTGGTAACGCCTTAGATAGTTAATTTGGATTAATTTCAGTTAATTTCCACAACAATTTACCCTGTACGCTAGGTCAATTTTTTTCCAATTACCCATAAATAAAGGGAGCGATTTGTTATCTATTTGATACAAAACTAAAATTATTGGTTCTTTACCGGAACCGTTTTATAGCATAGCAGAGCGGTTTTATTATTTATTGTTATCCTATACACCAAGTAATGGTATAATTACGGTGTCTAATGATTGTGTAAAGTTACAGGCGATTTTTCTTTTGCCCATCAAAAAAGGTACCAAGATGGAATAAAACTTATTCTCGATTTATGTTTGGCACATCGCTTTGATATGTTTCCTACGCTGTTAGTTCCTGATAGCGCCTTTGCAAGGGAATACTCAATAATTTACATCAGCCTTTGTGCTGACCTAACATAATTTATTGTAATATAATTATTTACACACAATCTCTATTTGAAGTATTAATGTTACAACCTGTAGCAATTGACTTGTTTGCTGGAGCGGGTGGCTTCGGTTTAGGCTTTAAGATGGCAGGGTTTTCTATTCCGGTTTCGCTGGAAATTGACGCTTGGGCTTGCGACACATTGCGCTATAACCATCCTGATATGGTAGTTATTCAAGATGATATACGCAATTATAGTACTTTAAACAGTATTACAAATATTTATTCTTATAAACCTGATATTATTATTGGTGGTCCACCGTGTCAAGGTTTTAGTATTGCTGGAAGAGCCAATAAAGACCCAAAAGACCCAAGAAACAGTTTATTCAAAAATTTTGCTCAATGGATTAGCTTTTTAGAGCCTAAAGCGTTTGTGATGGAAAACGTGAAAGGTTTACTGACGCGCAAAAGTGCAGAAGGCGAAAAAGTCATAGATATTATTAAACAAACATTTACCGAACTTGGATATTTTGTAGAAGTATGGTTATTAAATGCAGCAGAGTATGGAGTACCACAAATTCGTGAGCGAGTTTTTGTTGTAGGTAATAAAACGGGTAAAGAATTGGGTTTTCCACAGCATACACATTCTTTAGAATTAGTAGGTAAAAAAAGCGTTCAATTATCTGTCTTTGACACTGTAGATTTACTACCAGCGATTACTTTATGGGATGCAATATCTGATTTACCACCGCTTGAAGCTTGTGAAGGAATTGAGGAACAAGCTTTTTCCTCAGAACCTCAAAGTCAATATCAACATTGGATAAGAAATTACAGCCAAACGCTTTATAATCATGTAGCAATGGAACATTCTCAAAGACTTGTTGAGCGCTTTAAACATATCAAATGGGGTGAATCTAGTTCAGATGTTCCGCTAGAACATGGAGCTAGGCGCCGTAGCGGTAACGGAGATTTATCAGGAATAAGCTACGACCAGAATAATAGGCGTTTACATCCACATAAACCTTCACATACAATTGCCGCTTCATTTTATGCAAATTTTATCCATCCATTTCAACATCGTAATTTGACAGCGCGTGAAGGAGCGCGCGTGCAGTCATTTCCTGATACTTACCGTTTTATGGGGAAAAAAACCGTAGTATCTCATAAATTATTACAAAGAGAGGAACGGCTGGATGAAAAATTTCTTTGCCAGTATAACCAAGTAGGTAACGCAGTTCCACCTCTGGTAGCTAAGTGTATTGCATCTCACCTTAAAGAAAAATTACAGTTATGCCCACAAGCGATAGGAATCCTCTAGTTCATGGTTCAAATTTAGAGCAAAAAGAAGCTCATCGTACAAAATATAGAGACAGTGATAGCAAAAAGTATCTCAAAGAAATTCGAGCAGAATATGATAAATGGCACTTAGACAATATGAAGTTAGTTGGCCCCACTTCAACACCAACTAATGATGATGATGCTACCCTCACCAAAAGGGTAGAACTTCTCGCTGCTTATAAAGATTTTCTTGACCAACAAGTTTATGCTGAAAAGTTTGACTCTCGGTCAAACCTTCATTCCAGCGTTTTGGAAGAATTTTTGTACTACTTGTTTAAGGATTTAGTAAGAGATTTTGGTGAAAATGCTTTAATCGGAAAATCGCATACCTTCAAAGATATTTTCTTTGTTCCGCCAAAATACTTAGAGATGTTAAAGCGACCATACGCGCGCATTGAAAAGAAAGACCATGATTTTGTGATTGGAGCAACAATACAAGTATCATTTGAAGCGGCGCCTCCACCTGAACAAGACGAAAACCCAGGTGAAAAGCTTACGCTCGTAAAAGAAGAACCGGAAAACTACTCACAAGTTAAAGTTACAGGAAATACCGAAACTCATATCTTTGACATTCCTGTTGTTGCAATTGAATGCAAGACGTATCTTGATAAAACGATGCTCGAAGGGTCATCACGAGCAGCAGAGGATTTGAAAGCAAGAAACCCAAATAGCTTATATATAGTAGTCATGGAGTGGATAAAACTCTCTAGTGATGTCAACCTCCGAAAATACAAAGTTGACCAGATTTATGTATTACGGCAACAAAAAAATACTGACCGTGAATATAGATACGAGGAAGACTATGTGAAAAACCCTGTCAATGTGGCTGTGGTTCAACATCTTTTTTATAAAGTTAGAAAACACTTAACTACTGACTGGAGTGGAGGTATTGAGCAAGGGATAAAACGTGGTTGGCTTATTGATGAATAGTAGATTTGTATGTAGGCATAGCCCTAACTACTATCAAATACAAATGTAACCGTAATCTCCCTTAATTATCTCAACTAAATTGCTAAATGTTTTGAGACTGATAACCATTCATGGAAACAGCATAAAAATGTAGAGGCGCCTTAGTTATCGCACCTCTATGACAATATTTTTTATTCTTAATTATTTAGATAACTATAACTAATTAATTTTAAATAAACTATTAATTTACCTTAATTAAGGGTGATCACACGCAATTGCAAGTGCCTTACAACTTCAATACAAAACTTTCTCGGAGGTGAAAATCAGGTTCGGCGCCTTTATGAGTTAGTGCCCAGTAAGTTACGTCATTATTTGTGCTTTTGATGACAGTTGTAATTGCTACTTCAATTGCTTGGTCTATGGGAATAATTTTAGCTAAGTCTACATCAAGTGTTAGGGCAAAAAAATCTGCTCCTTGCTGCACTTTAAATGGAAGTGTTGTAAAAGCAGTTTCTTCTTGCATACCTTGACGGTAGTTATCAAAGCGGTAGATGTTCCAGTGTCCAGCAGGGGAAAGGTTAAATTCCCAGTAACCAGGAGAATTTTTGGCGCCTATAAAAAACTCAAAACAGGTGTCTTGCCAAAGTTCATGTTTACGTGCGGGTGTTTCAGGTGGTGCAATATCAACTTGTTGGATATCGCCAACAAGGGTATAGCTGATAGTAAGTAAATTCTCATGTCTAGCTATATTACCTGTTATTTTCAGATTGAAAAGCACCTGGGTATTTGGGAAAGGTTGTAGAGAAAAAGTATTTTGCATTGATTATTTAACGTCTTGGATTATTTTGCAAATTGTTGCTTCTTGTGCTTCGATGCTTTCGGTAAGTTTAAATTGTACGAGCGCGCGGGCTAAGTTATGTTCTGGGTGTTTGACTTTAAAATAAACATTCCCTGCTAAATAGTCGGCAAAAAATCTTAACCCCAACTCGAAGGCTATCAAGCGGATGGCATCATACATATATATATAGTCATTGAGGGTAAGAAATTCTTTTGCTACAGCTAAATAACCTTGGAGAATTTCTTTACAAATATCGCTATCAAAAGTAATGCTTTGCCAATATAAAGTTTCTTCACCTACAGGGTTGCACCCAGACCGTAAACAGTCGCCAATATCATAATGCACTAGTCCTGGTTTTACTGTATCAAGGTCAATTACACTAACTGCTTTTTTAGTACTAGTATCGAACATGACATTATTTATCTTGGGGTCGCCATGCATTAAACGTAGTGGTAGCTTTCCTTCTGCTTTGGCATTCTCTAATATAGGCGCCAGTGAATAACGCTTTTCTACAAACTGTAAGCAATAATTGACTTCTGGGGTAGAAGATGGAGTTGCAGTAGCTAAAACTTCGTTGTAATGCTTTAAATAAAGTGGGGTGATATGAAACCCTTCGAGAGTGTCGGCAAGTTTTTGTGGTGACAGGTCGCTAATTAAATTGTGGAACATACCTAATGCATAACCAATTTCTCTAGCTTGTTCCGCGTCGTGCATAATATCAAAAGACTCAGAAGCTTCGATAAAACTAATCGCGCGCCAAAATGAACCATTAGCATCAGTGTAATGGTTTTGACCATCTTTAGTCAGTAAAACATTAGGCACTTCCCAACGACGATTTAAAGGAGTCTTTTCTAGTCGTTGACTGACATGCTCTGTAAAAATACACATGTTTTGCATAACAAATTGAGGCTGCCGAAACACTTGCGTATTGATGCGCTGTAACACAAAATTCTTTTGCTGTATAGAATCTAGCGTTACTAAAAAAGTATCATTTATATTGCCACTACCAAATGGTCGAACATCTTTAACTTGTCCGACTTGAGTAAACTGGTCAGCTATGTTAATTAAATTATCTGTCATGTGCGCGCGACTCCTCTTCTCATGAGAGATATAGTAGCGCAACTGCTGCACACAGGTCTGTATCAAAGTGTTGCAAGGTTACTTTTACAACAAGACTCTGCTCAAGTCTAAACTAATAGGTTCAAACCCAGGAATTAATACATGTTGGTGAGGCAAGTAAACTTGGGCTGATAGATAACTATATTTACCTTGAGCATTTTGATAAGGGTTTTGATAGCATTGTTCTAACAGTTCAGGGGGCGCCCGTTCAAGTTTACAATCCAGTAATCAGCAATTCCAGCTTCTGCTCCCATTTCTAATTTTGTAGTTTGGTCGTAATCTAAAGTTTTATCAGAAATTTCTATAACTAGAAAAATATCTTCGGGGTAAGGATGGTGTGCTAAATAATCTTCATCTATTCCGCGCGCTGCGGACTACATCTGGTTCTGGCTCACTATTATTTGGTAATGTAATAGGGTCTTGTCCACGAATAACGGCTCTGTCACCTAACAGTCTATCAAGTTGGCGGCATAATATGGAACCACATACAGTATGTGGCGTTCCTTTTGCTATCCGAACGATTAATTCCCCACGAATCAACTCAATTTTATCAGCTTCAGTAAAAAAGCCAAGTTCAATCAACCGATGGTATTCGTTAATCGTAAATCGCTTAGGTGTTACAACAGTCATTATCTTATCTATATTTATTTTCTGCTGTTACTGCTCACTACTCTGATTGTATAACAAAATCATACATAAATACACATGTTTTGCTTAGTCTAGATTAATAGTTTACATCTTGTCCTCATATTCTTGAATTTTTTTATCAATTTCCACTTGTAAAAATGTATTTCGTGGAATTAAGAGCAATGCCTGTTTAGCTTGATAATATTTCTCATCAGCTTTATTCGATACCTCAAGTGTAACTGGTGGATTTTGAAGTAAATCATCTGCTTCCCTTGCAAATTTTTCTGCAATTTTTAGCTGTGATAATGCGAATTCTTCACTTTTAATCTTTTCGTCTGCGTTGTTAATTTCTTGAAGCGATTCATCATACATAACTTGTATTTTTGGGTTTAAAACTTTATTAAATAAGTTTACGTCATTTTTAATTATAGAGACTATTTCTTGATGTCTTCGTTTTATATCATATACCTGCTCTATATTTTTAGCATCCTTAACAGTGCTTGTGCGTAATAATATTGTTTGAGCTTTGTCAAAATTAATATTTCCCTCAAAATAGTTTTCTCTACAGATATATATCATGCTTACTCCGCATAAAAATAATAAGCTAACTAAGCCTAACTGCATAATTCTGTATATTAATTGTCTTTGCTTAATTTTCTGCTGTTGTTGCTGAATCCTCTGCTTTTCTTGCTGTAAAATTTCGTGAAAATTTGGGTTTAAATATTGTTCTAAATACTGGAGTGATTCTTCTGCTGTTTTAAGTAATGTTTTAACAGATGAAGTCAATTGACAATACTCAATAGAAAAAGTTTTGCTAATATCTATGTAAGAGACGCGATTTTTCTTATTAAAAACAAACAAGAAATTCTTTGCATACTGCTCATATGGATAAAATACTAATTCTTGCACATTATAAAGAGATAAAATATTATGGACGACAGCAGGTTCAACTTGTAAATAATATCTGCTAATTATATTATATTTAATTCCAATTGTATAAATTGGATTGAAAGTATTTTCCAGATGCTGTTCTAGTTTTATTAATCT
The DNA here is from genome assembly GCF_002368415.1 of Calothrix sp. NIES-4105. Classification (GTDB taxonomy): domain Bacteria; phylum Cyanobacteriota; class Cyanobacteriia; order Cyanobacteriales; family Nostocaceae; genus Dulcicalothrix. The sequence goes on along the minus strand of NZ_AP018290.1, from coordinate 10,057,664 downwards.
TTCCAGTACAGATGTAGTTTTGGCAATTTTTTCCTTTGCTTCCTCTATGCTAAGTATCTTTGGATGCTTCTGAGATTCCTTAAGCTGTCTTTCTAATACTATTAAATATTTATTTATATTTTGTACTGTCAAACTAGATTGTATTGTTGGATGAAATAGTAGCGGATGTTGAAGGCATTGCTTACCGACTATCATGAAAAATTCTAACTGCACTAGATGAGGCGCAATTTTTTTTGCAAGTTTTAATAATTCATAAACTATATATATTAGACTTCTCGATTTAGCTTTGCTAGAATATATTATATATTCATTAGATTTTAAACCTATTCCATACATTGATAGTCCTAATATTTTCATTAATCCTTGTAATTTACTTACGCTTAATTTGTATGCTTTATTCTTTTTATGGTCTTCTAAAACCATTGTTATATTTTCATATACTGGTTTTAAATAATTGTATTTTTTAGAGATATCTTTTAAGGTTTCCGCTAATCTATCAGCATTTTGGATATTTAATCTGTTTTTTGAATTACTCAAGATTTCATTAATATTATCAACAAAACTACTAATACTAGATTTATAATTGCTCTGATAAGTATTTTGATACAATTCTAAAAATTCTACTTGTTCCAAACAATCATAAATTACATCTGTAAGCGCCGTTGCTTTATTAATAATACTTCCAACTTCTTGCTCAAGCTTTTTACATTCACTAACTAAGCTATTTAAAAGATAGCTTTCAGTTCCTATTATCAATAATATTTGACATTTATTATCTACGTTTATTTGTTTTATTGCTATTCCAAAAATATATGCTATTGGTTCGATTACATCAAACAAAGTTCCAAATTTTGTTGGATTTTCAATTGCATATGAGAATTTACCTAACTTAGCTTTTATTTTTTCTAGCTCATTAATTATCGATTCATATTGTTCTACTTCTAATAATTGCCTGGGATTATTAGTTTGAAAATAAATTTTAACTCCTTCACTAAGAGTTGATATATGTATCTTTAATGATGACAAACTAGAAAAATAAATATCTTTGGATTTTTGCTTAAAAATATTATTAGTGCCATGATGATAGCATCGCCAAATGTGTATAAATGATTGTGCGTGGCCAATCAAATTTTGAATAAATTCAATTAAATAAACAAAGTCTTTGTCAATTTTTTTCCAATGATGTTTATTTAAAATAGCTCCATCCAGAAAAGCTTCTAATTCATTCGTGAGATTAATGTATTTTTTCCCATCATTGTATATCATTTCCAAGATAACTATCTGTTTAGAATCTTTGTGATTTTTTTCAACTTCGTCTTTAATTGCATCGTACTTATCTACTAATTCATTCTTGAAACTTTGTAATATTACAATGATGTTATTTAAACTATTAACTTGTTCTTGAGAGTTGCTATAAAAAACAAATTTTATTAAATGAATGAGTGGTAAAATTTTTTCATCAAAATATGAGTATAACGTAGTCATAAATAAACACTACAAATGCACTGCTAAATATCTCACCTTATGATGACAATAATTGCGAGATTTCAGAACAGTGTTATCTCTGAATATTTGGCTGATTTTTACTTTTTGTAAGCCACCAAAATCGGTAATATTACGCCTCCCTTTTTCTCCTCTCTGTGCGCTCTGTGTCTGGAGTGGTAAAGATAATTACTCTCATTGCACAGGCGAAGAAGGGCTATTCCACAATCACAATTTATGAAAGTGTTATGTTAATGATTCAAATTGGCGCCAGCAAAGATACATTGCGCGCGGTACGTGGAAACATCCTTTCCATTTACCACCTTTAAGGTTTAGTAATACTTCTCCACGTCTGTTTAAATAACCAAACCATTCACCATGTTCAGGGTCGGCGAAGTGTGACCATGAATAGTCATGCAGCTTTTTATACCACTCCCAGCATAGTTGGCGCCCTGTTAATCGATAACCCATAGCGAGTGCTACCAAGGTTTCTAAATGTACCCACCAGAGTTTTTGATCCCATTCGAGTTGCTGAGGTGGGTATCCTTTGCTATCCATAAAGTAGTAAAGTCCACCGTATTCTCTATCCCATGCGAAGTTGAGGATATTTAATACGACATCAACAGCTTGGTTGATTGTTTTTGTGTCATTTTTACGGTGAGCGATATCCATAATAAACCACATCGCTTCAATGCCGTGACCTGGGTTAATAACTCTACCATCGAAACTATCTATATGGGCGCCGTCAGGAGTAACATTTTCAAACATTAATCCTCGTTCTTGGTCGAGAAAGTCACCCATGACTTCTGTTACGGTTGCTTCGAGAACTTGTTCGAGGGTTTCTCTGGGTAATAACCATTCCATCTCTAAAGTCAGGTTCGCTAAAATCATTGGTACTGCTAATGATTTCATCACGCGCGTACCTGGATATGCTTTTGTATATTTACCTTTAGGATTGTCTTTACGACGCAACACATTATTATAGGCTTGCATCGCTACATCCTTCGCCCACTCTTCACCTGAAGCAAGTGCATATTTACTAAACGCCATTGCCGCGAAGCAGTCAGAGAATATATTATAAGGTTGTACGAGTGGTTGACCTTCAAGGGATAGGGCAAAATACCAGTTACCCTCGTCGTCGCGTCCGTGTTCTGCTAAAAATTTGGCGCCGCATCCAGCAATTTTAAGCCAGTTGTCACGCTTTTCAATCTCGTTACATAGCGTTGAGAACGTCCATACTTGACGATTTTGCAGCCAAATAAATTTGTCGGTGTCGTAAACTTTACCTTCTCTATCTAAACAGGTAAAGTAACCACCATGAACCCAGTCGATAGAATATTTTTCCCAAAACGGAAGTACATCGTTGAGGAGAGCGTTTTTGTAGAGTTGTGCTAATTCCTGAAAGTTGTACTCCATGAGTTTTACCCTGTCGCAGAAGAATGATATTTGATACTGAAGAACGCGCCGACCCGCGCAACGTTTCCAGGTTGAGACTGGGAACTAATCGTTAATTATTACTCTGTTAGTGAATAAGTACAAGTGTTTAGAGCAACAAAGTAATTATTACTATCTTCATCTGCAGTTATCAAGGAATATTAGCAAGCCTTTGTAAAGCTACACTTGACAAAACCTGAACAAATTATGTAAAGTAATACTTGACGAAAGTAAAGCAAATAATGAAGAACCGACTGAAAGAACTTCGACAACTGCACAAATGGTCACAATCAGACCTAGCCAGAGAATTAGGAGTAAGTCGTCAAGCGGTTAACGGGTTTGAATCAGGCAAATTTGACCCCAGTTTAGACATGGCTTTCAAAATTGCCAGTCTTTTCAACGTTGCAATTGAAGATGTTTTTATCTACGAGGCAAGCAATCCTATGCAAACACTTGTAAAACGATTCAAAAAATACTTTGGTTTCGAGAGGTTTACTGAGAAAGCAATCAACGCTATCAAGTTTGCACGTAATGAGGCAACACGCTTACAAAAATCACAAGTCGAGCCAGAACATATGCTTGCTGGCTTGTTGGCTGATCCAACAACAACCTCTGCTCGTTTACTGCGAGCAAACGGTATGACGCTGGAAATTGAGACTAATGACCATTCTTTTGAATCTCATGGAAATCTAAAATTTAGTCCACAGGGTAACTCCGCTCTGGAACTTGCCTTGGAGATAGTTCAACTCAAGGGTAGAAAGTATATAGGAACAGAACATCTCTTGTTGGCTTTAGTCCAACTAGCTCAAACAGACAATGCTGCTTTGGGTGATATTTTTCAACGATACGAAATTGATTTTGAAGCCTTGAGCAATCAATTGGTAGAAAAGGTTTAAATTGAGACAAGGACAACTTTTTTCCATTCTCGTTAAAAAAATTGAATTAGAGGAAGCCCCTAAGAGATGAAAGCGAATTTAGGGTTAGTGATTTAAGATAAAAAGAAGAGTTTGCCAATGATTATGTCAAAAAAAAATTATTTATTAAAGCCAGACGAGCCTTTATTAAGAAAGTGCTTAAAACATATTCAATCATTACCAAATCTGGAAGTAAAACTAAATCAAACGCAAGATTTGTTAGATAGTAGTAGTGTAGATGGGCTATTAACAATTCGTAGCTCTATAAAATCAGCAGATTATGCTTATACTATTCAACCAGATGTTACTGCTAATACGGTTAAACTTGTTATTCGCTACTTTAAACTACTCAAAGAGAAGTTTAAAAATAAACTTATCCTTATTACACGTTACTTATCAGACACGACTATTGAACAGTTACTTAATGAAAATATTGAATTCATTGATAGCTTAGGCAATATATATATTGACAGTTCGGCTGCTTATATATTTGTTCGTGGAAAGCATCGTCTAAACGTGAAGCCTTTATCTCATAAGCAAATTACTCCCATAAGTTTTAAAATAATTTATAGTTTGCTCAAAAACCCTGAAATTTTAACGTTGCCACTTCAAGAACTTGCTGATAATACTGGAACAACGCTATCGTCTATTACTAATACGCTAGAAAATCTGTATAAATTAGGCTATATAATGCGGCAACCCAGAGGTGGTTATCGTATTGCTAATTATATCAAGCTATTTGAACGGTGGGAAATAGGTTACGTTGAGACTCTTCGACCAAAATTATTGATTGAAACTTTTACTTATACAAAAGAAAATAAATTTTCAGAATTTGCAGAAAATATTATTAATTTAGCTTCAGCAAATAATATTTTAATTGGCGGAGAACTAGGGGCTGCACTAACAACATCTTATTTGCTTCCTCAAAGCGCTACATTACATGTTACTGGTAATCATCATTTAATTGCAGCCAAACTTCAACTAAAACCTGATGCAAAAGGGGCAATTACTTTTTTAACACAATTCGGTAAGCAAAATTATGGCGCTTCTATTCAAGGAGCATGTGTTGCTGACCCATTATTAATTCATGCAGAATTAATGACTGAAAGCGATGACAGACTCGAAGAGACTGCGGAATTAATTTTTACTAAATATATTAAAGACAAATATCAAAATGCTTGAAGAACAACAAAAACTGGTTTTGTTAGATATAACATTAATAGCAGATAGTTTACGTATACCATTATTGGTAGTAGGAGCAGGAGCAAGAATTTTAGTTTTTGACAAACGGTATAATGTTGAAGGCCGAGCGACTTTTGATTTGGATTTTGCAATAAAAGTTGACAGTTGGTCTGATTTTCAAGTTTTCAACGTGCAAATGACACAAGGAAATAATCCTCTGTTTAAACAAACTAATATTCAACATAGATTTATACATATTGCGACTGGTGTTTTAGTAGACATCGTACCTTTCGGTGATATTGGGCAGCCAAATCAAGAAATACAATGGTCAGACGGTAATCAAATGAGTATAATTGGACTTGAAGAAGCTTTTTATACCGCAGAATCACAACAAATAGAAGATGTAGAAATTAAGGTTATTAATGTTCTATCGTTAATTGTTTTAAAGCTAATTGCCTGGAATGATAGAAGAGCTATTAAAGATTTAAAAGATGTTTGTTTTATCCTCTAAAATTATACTGACGAAAATATATTTATAGAGCGAATCGATAAAATTCCTGAAGGATTAGTTGAGTATAGAGAAATCCCTGCTTTCTTACTTGGATACGATATTAAAAATACTTTTAGCCAAAGTTTACTTGATAAGCTTAAGCCAATCATGGCACAAATACTACAGAAACAATATAGCTTATTCCCCCAGCTAATACCCCGAATATTCGATGGGGATGAGTGGGATGATAAATTTTATACCATTGTTGCTAAGTTTGAAGCATTGAAAAAAGGAATTAAGTACTTAGGTACCAAAAAAGTTAGAAGAATAAGTGTAATAAACTCACCCGAATTGGTGAAGGCGCCTTAACGTACAAGCGGTTAATATGAACTCATATTAAGCAAATCTTTACAAAGTGGATTAAGGTAGTTAGTTGTCAATCCAGCAACTAGCGACTAAAACTATATTTTCCATTAACCATATCCATCAATTAAATATATATACGTATATCTATGGCAACGCAAATTCAAATTCCTATTTTTGGTAAAAAGTTAAAGTCTCCATCCCGTTGGGTAGTAGGTTTGATGGCAGCTGGTGTTTTTGTCGCTGGTACTGTCGCTACTAACACATTTATCACTCAACGTGGGCGAAACGAAGATATTTCACAGCTTACCGTTCCAGTTGAAGCAAAAAGCGTCACGCTGCGAATTACTGCTAGTGGTAGAGTTACCCCTGTGCAAAGTGTGAATGTTAGCCCTAAAAATGGCGGTATTCTTGCACAGCTACTTGTCGAACAAGGTGACAAGGTACAACAAGGGCAAATAATAGCCAAGATGAATAGTGCTGATATTCAAGCACGCATTGGGCAAGCGCGCGCTTTCCTTGCACAAGCTACTGCACAACTTGACCAAGCGAAAGCAGGTAGTCGTCCACAAGAAATTGCCCAAGCACGAGCTAGGTTAGCTTCAGTCGAAGCACAACTTGCAGAAGCAAAGGCGGGAAACCGTCCCCAGGAAATAGCACAAGCTCAAGCACAAGTTGACGCAGCCCAAGCAAGAGCTAATTATACTGCCGAACAAGTGCGACGCTATCAATACCTTGTTGGTCAAGGCGCCGAAAGACGGCAGTTATTAGACCAAGCAGTGAGCGATGATAATACTGCAAAAGCTTCTTTACGCGAAGCCCAAAAACGTTTATCTTTATCACAAAGCGGTAGTCGTGTAGAGAATATTGCCCAACGTACTGCGGCAGTTGCAGAAGCACGCGCGTCATTACAATTAGCTCTTAGTGGTTCACGTCCAGAAGAAATTGCTCAACGTACTGCAGCAGTCGCAGAAGCAAAAGCACGACTCCAAGCAGAATTAGTAAATTTAGAAGACTCAATCATTCGGGCGCCATTTGCTGGTATTGTCACACAAAAATATGCCAATATCGGAGCTTATGTGGCGCCAACAACTTCCGCTTCTGCAAGTGCTTCAGCAACATCAAGTTCAATAGTTGCTTTAGTACGCGGTTTGGAAGTCTTAGCAAGTGTACCTGAAGCTGATATTGGTAGAATCAAAGTAGGGCAGCAAGTAGAAATTACAAGTGACGCTTACCCAGACCAAGTATTTAAAGGACGTGTTCGCTTAATTGCACCTGAAGCTGTCAAAGAAGAAGGCGTAACTTTATTTCAAATACGAGTACAAATCGATACAGGCGAAGATAAATTGCGCTCTGGTTTAAACGTTGACTTGACGTTCTTAGGCGATGAAGTACCCAATGCTTTGATGGTACCAACTGTAGCTATTGTCACAGAGAAAGGAAATACAGGCGTATTGTTACCTGACAATAAAAATCAACCTCAGTTTCGTCCCGTTGTCGTTGGCTCACAAATCAAAAACCAAACGCAAATTCTAGAAGGAGTAAAACAAGGCGACCGAATTTTCTTGAACCCTCCCAAAGAATATCAAATGCAGAAGCTAATGGAAAAACAAAATAAAAAATAGCACTTTTTACTACTTATTTATTATGAATATTGTCGAAAGTATGAAAATGGCGGGGAAAACCCTGCTGTCAAATAGATTACGTAGTGCGTTGACGATGCTTGGTATTGTAATTGGCAATGCTTCGGTAATTGCCATGATTGGCATTGGGGAGGGTGGTCAAAAGTATGTTGCCAAGCAGTTAGAATCACTTGGACCAAATGTGTTATTTGTGATTCCGGGAAATGAGGAAACGCAGCGAATTTCGTTTGATGTTCCCAGAAATTTGGTTTTAGCTGATGCTGACGCTATTGCTACACAAGTTCCAACGGTGGCAGGAGTGGCGCCTGAATTAAACCGTAGGCAAAGAGTAACTTTTGGTAATCGTAACACCGATGTCAATATTATTGGTTCTACGCCTAGTTTCTTACAGGTGCGAGATTTTACCACAGCTAAAGGTCGCTTTTTTAGTGATGTTGACATGAAACGTAACAACCAAGTGATTGTACTTGGAGGCAAATTTGCCACTAAGTTATTTGGTTCAACTAACCCTATTGGACAACAAGTACGTGTCAAAGATTCTCGGTTTGAAGTCATTGGTGTACTTACAGAAAAAGGTTCTAGTGTCGGCGCCGATTATGATAGTGCAGCAATAGTACCACTAACAACTTCTGCAAATCGGTTAATTGGTCGAAATTCTCCCTATGGTATTGCTCTAGATTACATCGTCGCTTCGGCTCGTGATGGTCAAAGCGTTGATGCAGCAGTATTTCAAATTACGAACTTACTGCGTTTACGCCACAAAATCACCAACGAAGACGACTTTACTATTCGTACCCAAAAAGACGCACTGCAAACAGTTGGACAAATTTCTGGTGCCTTAACTATTATGCTTGCTGCCATTGCGGCAATTTCGCTGTTTGTCGGCGGTATCGGTATTATGAATATTATGCTCGTTTCCGTTACCGAACGTACTCACGAAATTGGTTTACGAAAAGCTATTGGCGCCACTGAACGTGATATTTTGTTGCAATTTATGATTGAAGCCGTAATTGTCTCAGCCGCAGGTGGTTTAATTGGTACTGCGATTGGTGTTTCTGGAATTGTACTAGTAGGCGCCTTAACTCCCTTAGAAGCAGCTATTTCTCCGGTTGCCATCGGTTCTGCTGTAGGTATTTCCGGTGCAATTGGTTTATTCTTCGGTGTATTCCCCGCGCGTCGTGCAGCTAAACTTGACCCAATTGTGGCATTAAGAAGCGCGTAAGAGAGTTAGGAGTTAGGAGTTAGGAGTTAGGAGTTAGAAAAATTACATTTATTATATATACAGGAGAAAAATATGAAAGAAGAACAACCAATTAATAATGCAGAATATCAACAATTGACTGATGATATTAATTCATCACTCATAACTCATAACTCCTCACTCCTAACTCTTAATTATAAAAGCACAATTATTCGTTTAGAAAATATATTTAAAGTTTACGGTACTGGTGAAACTGAAGTCCGCGCACTTAGTGACGTAGACCTAACTATCTCTGAAGGTGAGTACTGTTCGATTATGGGACCATCCGGTTCTGGAAAATCTACAGCAATGAATATCATTGGCTGTTTAGACCGTCCCAGTTCTGGACACTATTATTTAGATAATATCGACGTTGCCCAAATGCCAGATAGTGAACTGGCACATATTCGCAATAAAAAACTAGGGTTTGTCTTCCAGCAGTTTCACCTGTTGCAGCAACTAAGCGCTTTAGAAAATGTGATGCTGCCAATGGTCTATGCGGGTATTCCTAACTCTGAACGTAAAGACAGAGCAACCGAAGCATTAATTAAAGTTGGATTAGAAAAACGTTTACAAAATAAACCTAACCAATTATCTGGGGGACAACAACAACGGGTAGCAATAGCACGTGCTATTGTTAATCGTCCGGTTGTACTACTTGCTGACGAACCTACAGGCGCCTTAGATTCGCGTACTACTCAAGAAGTGCTTGATATCTTTACAGAACTTAATGATAGTGGAATTACTGTTGTTATGGTAACGCACGAACCAGAAGTCGCGCGCCAAACTAGACGTATTGTCTGGTTCCGCGATGGGCAAGTTGTTCACTCACACTTAACACCAGCAGATTTAAGTCAAGTAGCAAATTGAGTGCTGAGTAAAAAGTTCTGAGTGCTGAGTGTACTTTCCACTTCTCACTCAGCACGACTCACTCAGCACTTTCCACTTCTCACTCAGCACGAGCGCACGAGCGCACTTTCCACTCCTTAAAGGCTTGCAGTTTTGCCGGTTTGAGCTTGTGTTTCTATGGGTTTAACGTCGCTGTAACCCATTTGGTTTACAATTGTGCGGAATACGGACATTTGTCCTTCAAATTCTAGGTTTTCGATTTTAGATAATAAGCCTTTTACGTTGTCGCTAGGTGTGTAGTCATTTGGCACTCCTATAACGCTTTTACCCATTTCTTCTGCCCAAGCGTACCAAACTAGTAATTGATTATTGTCTTTTAATGCGCCGTAAGTACGTGAGTATTGAGTATCTTTTTTGTCTACTATATCACGCATGATTTGCAATTGTTCGTCATCAGACAATTTTAAATAGTCTTGCACTAGCGTTGGCGCCAGTTCTGGTTCTGCGGCATTGGGTGCTGCACGAGTGATAGATTCACCCATGTGTTTGTAAACTGCATAAAACCAAGCCAGCTTTGCATCGGTGTCTAATTTGTCAAAGCCCTTTACCACTTCTTGTGCTTCTTCTGTCAAGGCTTGAGGTATTTGGTTATTAAAACTGCTAACCATTTTAATCGCTCCCTTTATATTTAAATGATTGAATGATTGCTCTTTAAATCAGGATTAACAGGTTAAGGGGAGCATAAACTACTACTGATAGTGGGATTAGTTAGAATATATTGTCTTTTTTTTATCTATCTTTGTGTAGAGGTTAATTTACATAGCTTGTAAAATTCCCATTTGTTCCATAAATCAGGATTATTATTTTCATTTATCTATCTTTTTGTAGAGGTAAGAATCTATCAAACGATATCAAGACTTTATTGATAAATGTTGGTAGCATAACATTATTGGAATTAATGCGGAAATTTTTTGGAGCAAATTTATGGCTGACGAAGTAAAAATTAATGCCAGTGAAGTATCTCATGATGCACAGTTACTCGCAGACAACGTTGCTGAAGGTGTAGAGAAGGCGCCTAAAGTTGATTTCGACGCTGATTATGAACTTGCTAAGGAAATGAGCGTTGCTCCCATCGATAATACTGAAGAAGGTCAGAAAGCTGCTGAAGCAGCTGTTGCACCTCAACATAAAATCCCAGAAGCTCAAGATATGAGAGTCGAGGCGCCAGCAACAGGTAATCCATCTGATTATATGAGTATGGCAAGTGAAGTTGGTACAGGCAATGAAGCTGCTGGAAATGTTGATGATGACCTTGTAAAGAAAGCCTTAGAATTAGGTCAACCTGGTCAATAATTTTGGATAGGTTCGTTCGTAGTAGCGCGGAGAGCGCACAATCAGGATAAGCACGCTTAGTGCTACTACAAACTTCCATTTACAACATCTATTAATTCCCTAGGATGATTAATTAAGAAGTCAGGTTTTTGCTTAACTAGCGCTTCTTGAGAATTAAATCCCCATGTGACAGCCACTACCTTGATATTAGCTTTCTTCGACGCATCAATATCGCGCGTTTCATCTCCTACATAAATCACTTCTTGCGATTTAATTTGCTTTTGCCTCAATACGTTATTAATTATCGTCGTTTTACCAAATATTGTGACACCCGAATATACAAATTCAAATAGATTATCTAAATTATTTATTCTCAGAAACTCAGCTACATTGTCTTGAGAGTTTGAAGTAATAATACCTAGTCTATGTCCTCGATTTTTTAATTCAATTAATGCCTCTTGTATACCAGGAATTGGTTTAAGTTCATGAATTTTATTTTTTAGCTCTGATTTAACTTTTTTAACTAGAAAAGGAATTCTAAAAATTGATATACCAGAATATTTAATTATTTCCCTAGAGGATAAATTTCTTAATATAGATAATTCTTCGGGTGTAATTTGAATGTAGCCGAAATCAGCAGCTAAACGATTTGCAAGATTTACAAGTGCGTCTACTGTATCAGCAATAGTACCGTCGAAATCAAAAATAACTACTTTCTGGTTCATAATTTTGCCTGGAATGCTTCTATATTAGCGCGGGCATTCCGTCGTAACATTTCCGGCTTAATTCGTCTTAAAGCCGACGCTGTAAAACGTTTGTCCCATTCTGAGTCTGATATTTCTGCTAACTGAGCGACATCTGGCGCCAAGTTATCAGGGTAAGGTTGAAATTCGGCGACCGAAGTTTCTTTAGCAAACCGCTGGTTCCAAGGACAAACATCTTGACAAATATCACATCCTGCCACCCAACCTTGCAATTTTGACTTAATCGTTTCTGGTAATTCTTCGCTACGGTTTTCAATAGTGTGATAAGCAATACAACGATTTGCATCAACTACACCCTCAGCAACAATGGCGCCTGTAGGACAAGCATCAATACAGCGAGTACAAGTTCCGCAATGTTGTGTATGGGGTGTATCAGGCGTTAATTCCAAGTTTGTTAGCACTTCTCCTAAAAATATCCATGAACCGTGAGAACGTGAAATTACATTACCATTTTTAGCAATCCAACCAATACCTGCTTTTTGTGCCCAAACTTTATCTTGAATCGGGCCTGTATCGGCATAATATCGCGTTTTGATATCTGGGTGTAAAGATTCTAACCATACACTTAACGCTTTAAGTTTTTTGTGCATGACTTTGTGGTAATCTCTTCCCCATGCGTATCGGGAAATTTTAGCATAGGCACTATCTTCTTGATGTTGATGCGGCGTGTAATAGTTTAGCGCTACACATACTAAAGATTTCACTTCAGGCATTACCAGCTTTATATCTTGGCGCCTTTGATTAGACATCCAGCTCATATCAGCTTGATAACCCAAGGATAGCCAAGAACTCAATGCTTGCACTTCTGTTGATGGCGCACTTGGTATAGCAACTCCAGCCTTATGGAATCCAAGTTCTAAGGCTTTATGCTTAATTTCATTGCTGCCGATTTGGAATTGATTCATACTATATTATCTACTCACTGCACCAACACAACACCCGTAAAATGCACTTTATAATACTTTACCATTTACAACCACCATTAGAAGTATTTGTACTGGTTACAATAAATCCTTCTTAAACAAGTTTTATTTTCGGTGAATGTAATGCAAATTAATTTTAGCAAGCTTAATATATAGGTAATCTTATGACAGCCGCTGAATCTAGTTCTGTTGCAAATTCAACAAAAAATGCAATCTTAGACGTGATTAATCACGTCTCTACCGTAGAATTTCAAATTGAAGGACTTGATGAACCAACGGTTATAAATTATTTTGAAACACTGAACGCTGGAGATTTTGAAGCAACGGTTGATTTGTTTGCTCCCGACGGTGTAATGCACCCACCATTTGAATCAGATATTTCTGGACGCGATGCAATAGTAAATTACCTGAATCTAGAGGCAAAAGGTATAAAGGCTTACCCGCGTCAAGGAATTATAGAAGTTTTAGAAGATGGACAATATCAAGTGCAAGTTTCTGGGAAGGCTGAAACTTCGTGGTGCGGGGTTAATGTGAGTTGGATATTTATTCTTAATGAAAACAAGCAAATTGTTTATACTAGGGTGAAACTTTTAGCTTCGCCACAAGAGCTTTTGAATTTGCGTCGGTAAAGCGATGAGTGAATGCACAGCCAGAAGGCTGTGCTACATTAAATCAAATAAATTTAGCAAAATGTATTAATTTATTTACATTACTAAATGTTTAAGTGATTGGCGGCACTTAATGCGTGATAATTATATTTATGAATTGGTAAAGACACATGGGTTAATTCGCATAGGTTAATTATAGTTAAGCAATTTCAGGAAGCTTCGCTTCGAGTTTGAGACAGTTGCCACCATTAACTTGTAACTGATATTCAACCTTGTCCATTAGCCGATTCATAATTAGCCAGCCGTAACCACCTTCTTGTTTATCGGTAGGACTAGGAGCAAAATAGTCTGACATATCAAAACCATCACCACGGTCCCAAACTTCTAAAGCAATATCACGGTCTTGAAGTTCTAGACGAATTAATATAGGAGCGTTTGGCAGGTTCCTATGTGCGTGACGAACAGCATTTGAATATGCTTCGACCAGTACTAACCGTAAGCGATTAGATTGCTTAGACCAATCAACCGATTGTCCTAACTCGACTTTTAGGCACCCTAGTAGCCAGTCTTCTACAATCGTCAAAAACTTCAAGTCACTCGGTACATGAAGCTCAGTTTTCATCATTCTATAAAACCTCCAAAGCAAGTATGGTTTGGTCGTCTTCTTGAGAATCAGTATCTGCCTGGATACGAGCTAGTAAGGTATCGAGACATAGTGGTTGTGGTTGGTCTTTTAGTAACTTCCACAAACCGTCTTGTTTTAACATAGAGCGGTTTATACCAGCACCAAGCTTGGACACTTCGGCATCCGGATGGTTTGTCACCATTGCTTCGGTAATTCCATCGCTAGCAAGGAGTAATACATCTCCAGACGAGAGAACTAATTGACCATATTGGGCTTGCCAATTACGCAAGATACCAAGAGGAACCCCGCGCGTTGTAAGATAAGTTGGTTCAGAGTCAAAATCTTTAGTTGACCAAAGCAACGGATAAATATGTCCAGCATTAGCATAAACTAACTCTTTAGTCGCACTTCTATAACGCGCTAAAACTAAAGTAATGAAGCAATTATTGCCGATTAAATCATCGCACAAAGCGTGATTTAGGTTTTGCATAACCACATTTGGCAATTCGGGCGTTTCTTGAGATAGTTCACGACGCAGCACTGATATTGCGCTTGCCATAAACAAAGCTGCTGGGACACCTTTTCCGGAAACATCCCCCACAGCTAACCATAAGTCACCTTTTGGGTGAACAAATACTTCAAAAAAATCGCCTCCGACTTCGCGCGCGGGTAAACAAGAAGCTTGTATTCGAGCATTATCAATTTCTGGCAGTCTCTGACGCAGTAAATTATTTTGAATTTGACGTGCAACTCCTAATTCCAGCCGGATTTGCTCTTGTTTTTCTTGTAAACGCTGATAAAGTTTGGCTTGCGAGAGCGCAAGTGCTGCTTGTTCAACAACTCCTGTTATCAACTGTATGTCTTGCTCTTGCCAAACATAATCAGGTTTGTACTGACATAATGTCAAGATAGCTAAGAATTGCTGTTGATAAATTAGCGGTACAACAAGTTGGTGACATGGGTAAGCTTCATCACCATACTGTTTAACTTGATAACTACGGGTCGCTAAAACCTTTTCAATTAAAGCTTCTGAGTTAGCCGCACAGTAACATTCTTTTACTTTAGGGTCTTGATAGTAAAATTCGTCGGGCGTCAAATGGTCGTTTTCAACTGGTCGTACAAAACAGCAAGTTGCATCAAAACTTTGACCAAGCGTCGCTACAATTTTTTGTAGCATACTGCGGTAGTCAAGCGACTCGCGAACTGCCGTTGTCACAGCGTTAAATAGTGATTCACGTCTTAAAGCACGACTCAATTCTTGGGTTCGCTTTTTTACAACGCGATATGTATCAGCTGCTTGCTCGACCACTGCTTTAAGACGGTCTGGTTTCCAAGGTTTAGTAATATACTTAAACACCTGACCCGAGTTGATAGCATCCACTAAGTCTTCGACATCTGTAAACCCAGTCAGCAAAATCCGGATGGTGTCGGGAAAACGCTCAACCGTAAGGCTAAGAAATTCTGTCCCGTTCATCTCAGGCATCCGTTGATCTGAGATAATTACAGCCATTTCGCCTTCTTTGTCTAAAATGTCAATAGCACCTAAAGCGTTGCTCGCTTTGAAAACTTGAAAATCTCGCCGAAAAGTACGGTAGAGTAGTTCTAGATTATCCGGTTCATCATCTACCACCATCAGCTTCAGTTTATCTAGCCCTGTATCAGCCATATTTGACTTTGGTTTCGCGCTTGTTTTACGAGTGTTATAAGTACAAGACTTACACCCAATGAACAAAAAATAAATTACATGCTTATCATGCTTATATTGAGAATACCCAGTTTTTATCTTGATTTCACAAATAATTTTAAGATTTCTCAGCACTCCCTATGTATTACTCTACACCAATATATAGTTTATATAGTTTAACAGCCTTCGTAGTATCACGTCTATTAACCGCATCTCTATGTAATTTTTATATCAAAATAGTTTAAGTAATAATACTTAAGCAACGTAAAGGCGCCTTGTAAGCAGGCGCCTAACATAATTTGATAATTATTAATGTTTAGATATTTACATAATTATCAAAACGCACGGTATAGTAAGAAATTAGTAATACATTCGGCATAATAATTAACTCCTTACTATACCAAATATAGGGGGAGTTATTTGTATACTAGCCTACTAGACCGGAACGTAAAGCGCGTACAGCAGCTTGAGTACGGTCATCCGCACAGAGCTTGTTCAAAATATTACGCACATGGGTTTTAACTGTACCGACAGTGATGTAAAGCCTCTCAGCAATAACGGCGTTACTACAACCTTCAACAATCAACTGTAATACTTCTAACTCTCGTTCGGTTAGGGTATAAGGGTCAATGATTTCTTCTTCGGTTTGCTCACCATTATCAGGCGCTTTTACAGTTTCGCTCGTGATGCCGTCAATTTTCGGAGGATTCGTTTTTGCTTGTTGTAGGACAATTCGAGCGATCGCTGGGTCAATCCAAGCGTTACCGTTGTAAGTGACGCGAACAGCTTCAAGCAAATTATCGTACTTAACATCCTTCATACAATAAGAATCTGCACCTGCTGCAAATGCTGCTAAGACTGCCTCCTTACTATCGCGCAGCGTTAGTATTAGCACTTTGGTGCTACCGTCATCGCTACCTGCTTCTGATTTGATTTCGCGCGTTAATTCAATACCATCTTTATCAGGTAGTCCAATATCAATAATTGCCACATCCGGCTGTACCGTACTGAGCAGTTTTAGACCTTCTGCTGCATTCGGCGCCTCTCCAACAACTTCAATTTCTCCTTTTTGTTGCAATGCTGTGCGGATACTCACACGGGTGAGATCATGGTCTTCAATCAGAGCAACACGAATTTTACTCATGGTCGATTTTTGCCCGTTTCGCAGTTGGCTGTAAAGTTGAGTTTACTAAAAAGTTTTACAAAATGTAGTAGTGGTACATCTTTACAAAACTAAAATATGTAACGTTCTTCAAGAAAAAAGAACAGTAATGTTGATTATTGATGCTGAACTTGTATACTCAACATCAAAAAATTATATTTTACCCTTTGTTTGTAGCCATTTAGAGCAATGACATCTGGAACAAATTTGATAAACTAGCGTTCGTAATTAGTATGGTGTGAGGCTAGAACAATAGGCTATGTCTAATTTGCCTAAATCATTTTCTGTGTTGGGATTACCCGTCCACGTAATGGCTAACTACCCCAACTGGTTGCAGGAACGCATAGAATCTAGGCAGGGAGCGCACGTTGTCACCCTAAATGCGGAAATGACAATGCAAGCTGAACGTAATAAACCCCTGGCTAAAGTTATTCAAAGCGCAGAGCTTGTAATTCCTGATGGTGCTGGGGTAGTTTTGTATCTCCAGTTACTATTACGGCAAAAAGTTAACCGTGTTCCAGGTATTGAGCTTGCAGAAGCATTGCTTCAAAACTTAGGACAGTCAAACTCGAAATTAAATACATCAAAAGTATTTTTCTACGGTGGAAGTCCTGGGGTTGCTCAAAAAGCTGCTGACTACTGGAAGTCGCAGTCATCAGAATTAATGATAGCAGGTACCCATTCGGGCTATCACTCAGAAGCAGAAGAACAGCAATTAAAGGAAACTTTAGCAGAAATTCAGCCGCAATTGATACTTGTTGGTCTGGGAGTTCCTCGTCAAGAAATGTGGATTTCTCAAAACCGCCATTTATGCCCACAAGCGGTATGGATAGGTGTTGGTGGCAGTTTTGATATCTGGTCAGGTGTTAAAACGCGCGCTCCACATTGGTTAGGAAATAATCATCTAGAATGGCTGTATCGCTTATACAAAGAACCCTGGCGCTGGAAGAGAATGATGTCTTTACCAGAATTTGCATTTAAGTCTGTTGTATATTGCATTACTGATAAATGCGCGGTAAGCCAGTAACGTTATATGTAGAGACGCGATTAATCGCGTCTCCACATTCGCGTCTCTACAACAAAAAAAATTCAAATTTTGATATTATTGGGCATTGCCTGGGAATCCTTAATTTTGTAACCATACATTTTTAAGTTAAACCAAGAGCGATGATTCTATGCCTGTCTCAACAACTCAAGCAACTCTCAACCAAAGCGTACTAGAGCAAAAAAAACAAACTGTTGGCGTAAGGATTGGCGATTTTTCTACGCCAGAAGAGCCAGTAAATATGGTGCAACTGCGTAACGTTACAAAAATATACACTAACGGACAAGCTACCTTATCTGATGTCAACTTGGAGGTCAAAAAAGGAGAATTCCTGTTTGTCACAGGAGCAAGCGGTTCGGGTAAATCTACACTTTTAAAAATGTTGTATGGTGAAGAACTACCTACGCATGGAGAAGTTACAGTTGATGAGTGTAACGTTGCCAATATGCAAGGTGACCGTTTATCTTTTCTACGGCGCCGTATTGGTATTGTTTTTCAAGACTACAAGTTAATTCAACAGCGAACAGTAGCAGAAAACGTAACAGTTGTTCTCGAAGCTGCTGGTTATACACGCAAAGAAATTCAACGGCGCCTAGAACCAACTTTAAAGCTAGTAGGTTTACAAGCTAAGGCTAATTGTTTTCCGGAACAACTTTCTGGAGGGGAGCAGCAGAGAGTTGGGATCGCTCGTGCAATAGTTAGTACACCACCGTTAATACTCGCAGACGAACCTACAGGGAATCTTGACCCTGATAATGCTTGGCAAATTATACAAATTTTTCGGAAATTAAACACTTTTGGCGCCACGGTGATTATTACTACTCACTCAGAGCAGTTGGTACGACGCTGCAATCACAGAGTCGTACAGGTTAAGAATGGAAAACTAGTGCCTCAAAGTATAAACTAATAGGCTTTTTGTTTTACTTTGACTCCAAGTGGCTTTAACGGAGTGGCGCCGGAATTCCCAGATGTTTGTAACCGTTCAAGAGCTTGTAAACTATCAAACGCTGTGTCTCGAATTAATGATTCTTCTTCAGTAGTCAACAAAAGCTGCAAGCAATCTACGATAACTTGACGCTCTCTTACGTCTATATCAAAACGAGTCACTAATTTGGTTAGTTGACGCAAAGCGATTAGACGTTTAATAGGGTCTTTTTGAGTTAAGTTGTCTAATAATCTGTCGATTTGGCTTTGTTCTCTATTGCCATTAATGGTGCTGATTAGCCATACTAATAGAATTAAAGTCAATAGCGTTCCCGCACCTTGCATCAAGGCGCCTGTCGCAATCCAAGCATTTTTAGAGCCAAGAAAGACGTTTATTGCCGTATAGCTAGTAAAAGTGGCAACACTACCACTAATTACAGCTATCAATAACCGCCGATTGTGCTTGTCAAAAAATTGACTTAACTGTAACCAATACGTTGACAAGTCTCGCTTTTGCAACGAATAGGCTGATACCATTGTACCAACGCCAATACTGGTTGCTAGGAATAACTTCCAGTTCCATAACAGCATCGCTAAGACGATTGTTAAAAAGCTAAGAATTCCTCCAGGTCCTGGTTGGAATCGCTCTTTACTTCGCTGCTTAGTGGCTCCTATCCTGGGCATTTCAAGCGCCAAGGTAGTAAACTGGTTTATTAACTGCTGCCACGAAGACGAAGCCTGTGCCACTGTTTTTTACCTTTTATTACCAAAATTTAATTGATATGAGTGTGGTAGACCCCTAATTATGGGACAGATACCTTGCAAAGTATATTCTATACAAGAATATCCAACTCGCGGAAAAAACAATTGATTTTTTAGATGGTTCAAAAAGGTTTTGACTAAATAAGGATATAGTTAAGAGCAAAAGCTAAAATTGTCAAGGGTAAATTGCCCATCAAACGCGCAGAAGGTGATGCTGGATATTTCCTCTGCTTTGACTTTAAGCTGTTTATTAGGAGGCAGCGCAGAGTCAGAATTAGCCAGATTCCCAACTGGTAGTACTTCTTGTGCGACTATTTTACGCTCGCGGTTGTACGCTGACAGTAATAGTCGTTGCGAACTTGTGACTAAAGCTTTAACAATATTTACCGGACGCACGAAAGCTACTTCTAAGAAACCACCTTTGGGCGCCCCCATCAGTACAACTGCACCTGAATGTGATGGAAACGCAGGATTTGACGGTTGAATAGCTATGCAATTGCTAAAAATGACACCTAGGTCTTCATATTGCCGCTCAACGACTTCAAAGCACTTTAAAGTCTCCAAATTCAGGCAAACGCAATTTGCACCATCTAAAATTTTGGCGTTACTAACCTCGTTCCCGTCGTCAGCAGCAGTAGGAATGATTAGCGCTGGCGGATTTAAGTATCCAACATCATACGGTGCTGCTTTGGGAACACCGATTAAATCTTGGTTAGTTAGTTGGTTGAGGTGTTGGGGAAACCCCAAAAATGTATCAGTATCCGATAGAAAAAAACTCTGTTTCACCATAACACCCTCGCTTCTAGAATACACGAGAAATTAATATCACTGTTAATTAGATACAAGGCAAGTGTGCCGATTTCTGTAATAATGCGTAATTTTTGAAATTTTAAAGTTTGCAGGTAAATCGGCTTCATCAGTTTAAAATACAGTTATTAACTGCTGTTGACTAATTTACAAAGCTTTTCGCTTGTATCTGGACACTCTGTACTAACAGTAATGTTTCTGATAGAGTACCATATTATATAGTAGTTTACATGAACCCTAAGTAATAGCTGCTACACGTACAAGCATTCAAATCATAGTGTGTACAGCTGTGAATCGGCTCTATCTGTGAAAGAAAAATTACCGAATCTTCACAAATAATACGGTGACATTCACGTTTACTTAATTTCTAAAGAAAAATCAAATATAGTATTTTCGTGACAGTATTCTTCAACTTATTACCCTAAGCAATTATAACTAATACTTTTTTATCAATAAGTGATGATATTTACATAAAAATTTAATAATCTTAAGTGGTAAATCATAGAATGGCATAAAGGGTAAAGTAAAAGTTAATAGAGTATGTAAAGACGCTTCGCTTTGTGAAGCGTATGTAAAGACACGATCCGTATGTAAAGACACGATCCGTATGTAGAGACGTGATTAATCACGTCTCTACGTAAGAACGCAATTTTCTGTTTCCCGTTCCCAATTTTTTCAATTTATTATGTTTCAGCCATTAGGATTTGAGCATCGCGAGACTTTGACCTCACTTGGTAGAATGGTATATTACACCAATGGCGCCCCTCCTTGGCAAAAAAGCGGGCAAAAAAATGAAATCAACGAAAAATTAGTATTTATACACGGTTTTGGTGGTGGTTCCTCAGCTTACGAGTGGTCAAAGGTTTATCCAGCATTTGCATCTTCGTACCAAGTTTTGGCGCCCGATTTAATTGGGTGGGGACGCTCAGAGCATCCAGCACGCAATTACCAAGTCGATGATTACTTAAATGTGATTCGAGAGTTTTTAGAGTCAACGTGTCAAGAACCAGTAACCGTAGTCGCTTCTTCTTTGACTGCTGCTTTTGTAATCAGAGTAGCCTGTTTGCATCCTGAGCTTTTCAAATCGCTGATTTTAACTACACCTGCGGGACTTGCCGACTTTGGCGAGGATTATTCACGCAGTATATTTGCTCAAATAGTCAGCATACCTATAATCGACCGTTTACTATATAGTACAGGTATAGCGACAAGAGACGGTATTCGCTCTTTCTTAGAGCAACGTCAATTTGCCGAAAAAGACCGAATTTATCCTGAAATTATTGAAGCGTATTTAGAATCGGCACAACAACCAAACGCCGAATATGCCGCACTCTCATTTGTACGTGGCGATTTAAGTTTCGATTTATCACTATATATTCAACAACTCAAAACCCCTACAGCAATCATCTGGGGTCAAAAATCTCAGTTTACAGGTCCTGAAATCGGGCGCCGTTTTGCCCAAATGAACCCAGAAGCAATTCGGATTTTTGAAAAAATAGAAAACGTCGGCTTAACTCCACAGCTAGAATTACCTGCTGTCACCATTGGATTAATTCATCAATTTATACTTTTACTACAGAAAGGGCTTGATACCCAAGTAATTGAATATACCTAGATAAAAACTCTTGTGGAACAGGCATCTTGCCTGTCCCAAGATTTGGACAATTATTTGTTCGCTTGAGGCAATTTGAATAAAGCGATAAAAGTCTCTAAATCATCGGGTAAGTGGTGGACAGCAAATTCAGCGCTATCCATAAAAACGTCTTTAGCAGTTTTACCACGATGATGGTGTGACACTACCTGATTAACACCGATATTGTACTTATTGTGAAATATCTTAGAGATTTTAGACAACTTCATCCACTGATTGGTTGTACGAGATTCTTCTTCTCGAATAATATCTTTAATTTGGCTGATAAATTGCTCAATAGTTGGTAAAATCGTGTGAACATGCGTTTCACCACTTTGAATATTTAATACAGTCAGATTACTACCCTGTTTTACCACCCTAAATACATTTAAACCATTTTGCATCATGTGATTACACAAATTTGTCATCACATTATCTGATGAGCAAACAAAAACCTCTTTAGCATTTGGAAAACGTTGGTTAATCGATGAACCGAAAGTAATCATCTTTCCGTCTGCATTATCTCTACCCGAAGGTACATGAATTAAATCATAATTTCGTGTATGTAGTTCAGCATCTAGCTTACCCTTACGACACCAATTAGCAAAAGCTACTTTAACTTGAATTGGATAATTACAGATTGAACTTAAGAACTTTTCGGTTTCGCTGCTAAATTGCAGGTTTTCTGCATCCAACAACAATACCGCTATTCCAGTTTGTAGTAACGAAGCATTATTTAAATCATTTGTATTATCTATAGTTTCAGATACTTCTACTAACTCAGTGTTATCTATTTCAACTTGGGATGTACTATTATCGTCTGTTGTTGAGATATCTGGTAAAGCATCTGGTTTTGATTCCGAATTTGTATTTTCTATGCTTTTTTCTAAACTTTCTGCTTGCACTTCAACTTGAGAAGCTTTATCAACTAGTGTTTCTACTGTACCTGAAGACATATTTTCAGTAGTAACTTCAGATTCTATCCGGGGATCATTATTTTCTTCTGGCTTTGTGGCGCCATTACCGTTAATTTCTAATGGAAGCTCAACAGGTAATTGACTATTTGCTCTTAAATTAACTATTTGTGTAAGTTGAGCAACTTCCTTAAACAAGCCAATTAATAGAGGTGAAGAGAAAGACTCAGGAGTAAGTAATACTCTCAAAAACTTATGTAAAACTTGCTGTATAACCTTTTCGTCATTTGCTTGAGCAAGTATCTCGATTAACTTGTTAACCAAATTAGATTGATGACGACTACTTTGCCAAGATATATCTCTATACTTTTCGAGTAGTAATTCCGGCTGCTGCACTTGAATAGCTATAATAGCTTGGCAAACTTTAGAACTTATTTGATTTAACAAAGTCGAATTGTCAGCAGTTAGAACATTACTCATAACTCATAAGCGCAGTAGGGCATCTTGTCTAAGAATGGTTTTCTTTCGACGGTTATTTCATTACGTTATATTCGCACATCAAACTCGGTGACATCAGTAAATTTGCTTAAGTGCGCTCGTGCGCTCGTGCGCTCGTGCGCTCGTGCGCTCGTGCGCTCGTGCGCTCGTGTTGAGTAAGGTAATTACTCTTAATCTACTCAGCACTTTCTACGAGCGCACTCATTACTAATTATTTCTTTGACTTGGTTCTGTAACCAATTTTCAAATAACTCGTTGAGCAAGCGTTGTTCTGTTGGTTCGTCTAAATTTGCAGGAATTAACTTTTCGAGTCGGAGTATTATAAACCACTCTGCCAAACGAGTAGGTGGTAAAAGCTGTCCAGGTTGACTAGTTGCGAGCAAGTTAGCTAAAGCTGGATGAGGTGTTGCTAGTTCAACAGGTCCAAGTAAACCACCTGTATCTGCTTCTGAACCTTGCGAATACTGACTTGCGAGTTCTTGAAACGTTTGTTCGCCTTCCTGAATACGAAAATATAACTCTTGGGCAATACCAATATCGTTGACGCGAATTAACGAATAAACTACTTTGTCTAACTTGGCTTTACGCTGAATAAAATATGATTCAATTTTATTACCCCAGGTAACTCGCTTAAATTTTTCGAGTTTGGTGCCACGAGTAACCATATAATCTAGTGAGGAGCGATCTAGTTTACGCGCGTCTAACCAAGCTGCTAAATCTCCATCTGAATTGAGTTGTTGCTCTTGGTAAAACTGCTTATATACTGCAAAAACTTCATCTTTGCTCAATTCAATAGATGAAATAGTACAATCTATTACGATTTCACGCACCAGTTGCGGCATAATTCCATATTGCTTGAGCAAGGGAATAATTTCATTCCCAGAAATACTACTCAAACGCTTCGTTACTTCTTGCCAAATCTCATCGATTTCTACAACTGGTGCCATAAGCTGATTTTTTACTACGCTAGCAATAATAAGATTAGCATCTTATTCTGCGTAATTATAGTTGTTTATATAACTACGTGTAAATGTGAACAATTTGTTCACATTTTGATGGCTATGTCGCATTGGGATACATCCAAACCGTAACCAATCGAGACAATTTGGTATAATTCGGACTTCGCACTCTGAGTGAGTCAAGGTAAATCGAACAAGCAAAGTTGCTCTCCCTTGAATCCGGTAAACCCATGCTTACACGGAATTTGACTATCTAGAGCCTTGGCAATATCCCTTTGCCGTATCTCTTGGAACTGCTCGGTTCGCCGCAGTAAAATACTTTTTACCGTAGTAAATTTCATATACCGGGTTATTTCTGCATCATCTTTCCTAAGTAAAATGTTCCGAGCAGCGTTTAAATCGGATTGCATTACAACCCCATCAAAGCAGTGAAACGAATCCGCTTTGCGTTCTCCTAAAAGAACACCGTAACGAGAATCCGCTCGCGATGTAAAAGCTGCGTTAACAGCTATTGCTTGACCCGACAAACGCACAGAAACCTCTTTTATGGCATCAGCTACCAGCCCTTTACACCAACTGGACATTCTTGCAGCAGCTTTGCCTTTTAAGCCTTTTTTATCTTTAATTGGCTCAGTTAAATCCTCATAAACAACTGTGCCATACGAGCGAAAAATTTGAACTGTAGCAGTAAAAACTAAAGTCTTTAATTGTCCTTCAATTTTACGCTTTTTACGAGTTAACTTAACAACACCAAGATTATTTTTTCTAATATTATCAGCCTTAGTGTGATTGCCTTCTCTCTCGTACTTTTGAGCAAGAGAATGTAGTTTACCACGTTTAGAGCCACGCTCAACACGGTATTCAACTTCTTGACTTATTACTTTACCAAAGTCTGTACCTAAAAATTCTCCATTGCTGGTAACATATACTTCTGTAAATCCCCTGTCAATACCAACTGCATCTTTACTTCTATTTTCAGGGACTATTTTTTCTACCTTTTTTGGGTAATGTATTTCAACTCGTTTATCTGGCTGAATTATTACTCTAATCTCTCCAGAAATTTCTGGATTACCACGTAACGGTAGTACCAGCCTCTTGCCTCTCAAAGCGGTTGCCAATTCAATGTAGGAATACTTACCACTTTGTTTTATGCTGTACATTCCAGCATTGTAAACAATCTGATTCCTAACGTTTGAATGACCACGATAAAAATGTTTTCGGATAACACTATGCAGCCATTTAGCACGTTTCGTTTCTACATCAATCCAAAAACGTCTTTCTAGCAAGAATAAATAATATTTTCTTTCAATCTCTGAATCAGTTTTACGATAAATTTCATCTTTAACAGAAGCTTTTACTGCATCTTGATAAGTATGTATTTCATCAACACATTTATACACAGTACGTTCATAAAGCTTTGATGTTAAACCGTATTTTTCAGGTGGGTGAGTAACTCTAAATTCTTTTTCGATTTGGAATTTATTGATTCCCCAAGATTTTAGAGAGCCGTATTTGTTCCAAAGCTCTGAACGCAGTATGCCACACAATCGTGCGATTTTTTCTAGTTGCTCTAAAACAGCAATCTCTATTTCATACACTGTGGCTATGCGAGTTACTACCACAGAGCCAGCATATTTATTTTTGCTCCCTGGTAATGCACGCTTTGCCTTACCCATATTTACTTAAACCCCTAATTATTATTCTCTGATGTCTAAATTACACCGTTTAGAGTTGCTTGTCAACATCTGATTGAAATCCCAAACGAATTTTTTTTTCATACCGTCTCAAAAAGTATAGCTTGGATGAAAAGCAGTGCATAATAGCCATGAAATCATCCATCAATTCTTTATGTGCGGATAGCTTGTTATTATTTAATACTTCGATAGTACAATCATTCTGGGCACAGTACCATTCAACAAAATCAAATCCGAATCTACAAAGCCTGTCTTTGTGTCCAACAACAATTCTTTTGACTTCTCCACGTCCAACCATCTCCATGATTCGGATAAAATTTTTTCGCTTAAAATTCAATCCGCTTGCAATGTCGTGGTAGCATCTAGTTTCTGGATAATGTTTCCCCAAATACACAATTTGGCTTTGCAAATCATCCTTCTGAGTATTTGTTGATACCCTGGCATATAAAATTACAGCACGCTTATCCTCTTGAGTAGTGGTACTGGTTCGTGAATATTTTGCTCGTTCTAGGCTTTGCACACTGTAACGGCGATGCCCACCTGGAGTTACGATGCATTCTACCTTGCCTTCATCCGCCCATCGGCTTAGAGTTTTGGGATGAAAGCCGTATTTTGCTTGTGCTTCTTGCGGAGTTAGGTACATTGCAAAGTGTAAGTAATGTCTAAATTACTCTAATATACTCTACTTTACTCCATTATTCCAGCAACAAATACTTAGGCATCTCGCCTGTGCAGTACATGAGTATGGTGGGCTTCGGCCCACCTTACAGATTACAGTTTTACGTTTTTTAGCGTTGCTAACAGCTTGTCACCTTTACTTATTAAGGTGTCGTTACCACTGATTTTAAAGTCGAGTAAATCTGTGGCAAGTAAAGTACTACCACGACTGATTTGGTCGTTGGCGCCAAATCCAATTATCGTAGTTGTACCATCACCTGCATTCAAAATAAACTTATCGGCGCCACTTCCAGCATAGACGGTATTATTACCACCACCAGTTGTGATTAAGTTGGCACCTTCACCTGCGTAAATAGTGTTAGTTCCATTACCAACAGTGATATTATCATCGTTGGCGCCAGCATAAATTAAGTTATTACCGTTACCTGTTGAGATACGGTTTCTACCTTCACCTGCATAAATGGTGTTGTTGCCGTTGCCTAAGAAGAAGGTATCATCATTGGCGCCGGCAAAAGCTTGATTATTACCTGAACCAGCAATAATGTAGTTTTTACGTTCACCACCATAGATGATATTATTTCCGTCACCAGCAGTGAATAGTTCGTCTGCTGAAGTGCCATATAATGTATCATCTGCTTGACCACCTGTAATTTGGGTAGTTGGCAAGTTTAGTCCAGCAACACCAACGCGCGGGTCGAGGTTCAGGGGTTTATCAAGTTCGAGAAGGATAATTTCGTTATTATCGATAGCTGGAGGACGACCAACGGAAAATGGATAATTGTTATCGTTGGCAACTAGGATTGTATTTTCGTCAATTACCAAAACGTCTTCGATAGTTTGGAACGGGAATTTAAAGTTAGTGCTTCCGTCTTGGTTGAGGTCGTTAGGGTCTTGGACGTTAAGTAAATCTACAATTTCTTGCTTGCTAACAAAACCGTTAGTATCTTTCTTAGATAAGTCTACAAAGTAGATTTTCTTGAATTGTGCTGCATCTCCCTGATTGTTATCACGTTCAATGACTAAATACTCGTTAGCGTTAACTACAGCAAAGTCACCAATTGCATTACTAGGATTTTCCAATTGATAATAACCAGCTAGACCTTGATATCTGCTTGATGCAATATCAAATTCATAAATCCGCAGCGAACCAGCAGGATCTCCCACTACTGTACCTTCGAGCAAAGGATACAATTTAGTTTTGTCAGGATTAATTGCCATTCCTTCAAAACCTCTGGAAGCACCAAGGTTTGATACTGCAGGTGTACCTACATATAAATCCCGGATAGTATCTCCAAGTCCAGGGAAGTCAGTAAAGTAACCATCAACTCCTAACTCAATGAACTGCTTGTATTCGTTCGCTGGGTTGCCGTTATAGTCTGGCGCCAAAAATACATTCTCGTTACGCAGTGTATAAAGATGTACTAGTAAGCCGGCTGCATGGGCATCTTGAACCAAAGTTGTAGGCGCCAGAAGTTTACCATCGCTACCCGCAGGTACAATTAATCTTTTATTCGGTCCAATACCAGCAGCGTATTCAGCAATCTCTTGAAGCTCACTCGGTTTCGTCAAATCTCCGTAAGTTCGTGTGTCACCACTTACAACTAAATCATACGGACGGTCGTTTGCACCACCGAATAATTGCACCAAAGGTATATCAACATTAGCGTTGGGCATTATTACATCGTTGAGTTCCTTCAAGTTACCAGTTTCAAACGACTGAATGAACACTCGTTTGGGGTCGGTAAAGTTTTTGGCAACGAGAGTATCGATTAATTTTTGCCCTAAGTTAGTGTTTATAGGGGTGCCATCGATTTGTTTTCCTTCGCTTGCAAAATAAGTAGGGTGCTTTGTTTCTGGATAAATACCAATTTTACGTCCAGTTTCTCTCTCGACAAGTTGCACTAAGTCAATAACTTCATCCAGAGTGGGAACTTGGAGTTTATCGTTATTAAAACTAGTACCGCGTAAAGCTGGTAAACGTTCGATTGCATTCAGAGTTTTAATTTCTGCGAGTGTAAAATCTTCTGTAAACCATCCGCGTACTGTCCGTCCATCGATAACTTTGGTAGTTAAACGGTCGGCAAATTCCGTGCGTTGATAAACATCAGTACTCGTGTCGGTATTATTGAGACTACCATCAGCGTTGAGAACTGCCAAAGCATTTTCGTGACGCGCGACTAAAACCCCGTCTTTTGTTGCCACTAAATCAGGTTCAATAAAATCGGCGCCTTGGGCAATTGCTAATTTATATGATGCTAAAGTATGTTCTGGACGTTCACCACTGGCGCCTCGATGTCCAATAACGATAGGGGGATTTTTGTCAAGTGTATTAAATTCAGGTGTTGCTAAAACATCGGGATTTTGGGGTGAACGAACAAATGGCGCCACAATTTGATCGCGGACTAAATCACCTGTACCAGGAAAATCAGTAAAGTAACCATCAACTCCCAACTGAATAAACTGTCTAAACTCAAGTTCAGGATTCCCGTTATAGTCTGCTGCTAAAAATCTACCTTCGTTACGAAATGTATATGGATGTACTAACAACCCTGCTGTGTGGGCATCTTGAACTAAGCTAGTTGGAGGTAAAGTGGTTTTGTCAGCATCGTTGATTGCACCATCTTTATTTACATCATCAGCAATACCATCATTGTTGGCATCTACTCCTTTAACAGAAACAATCATTCGTTTCCAAGGACCGATACCATCAGCATAAGTAGCAATTTCTTTTAATCCATCAGGTGTTCTTAGGTCAGCATAAGTACGCTCATCACCGCTAACAACAAAATCATAAGGTTTTGTTTCGATTAATGAACCATCTAAGCGAACATCGGTAGCATCGAGTAACTGCACCAAAGGTATGTCAATACCAGCATTCGGCATTAAAACGCTGTTAAGTTCTTTTAAATTGCTGGTTTCAAACGACTGGATGAATACTCGTTTCGGGTCGGTGAATTCAGTTTTGACTAGTGTGTCAATCAGCTTTTCTTCGAGTGATAGACCTAAATCATCGTGGAATATGGGATGCTTGGTTTCTGGATAGATACCAACTTTACGTCCTGTCAGTGCTTCCTCTTGTTTTACTAAGTTAATAATTTCTTCAAACGTAGGAATTTCTAAAACCCCGTTAAACGCTTGAGTGCGGAAATCTTGCGGCATCTTCGCGCGTAGGGTTTTGATTTCTGCCAAGGTAAAATCAGAAGCAAAGAAACCTTCTTCTGCGACACCATCAACAATTTTGGTAGTTCTGCGGTCAGCAAACTCTGAACGGTCGGCAACGTCAGTAGTGTTAATTAAATTAGGTTCATGACGCGCGATTAATACCCCATCCTTAGTAGAAACTAGGTCAGGCTCGATAAAATCAGCACCACGGTCAATGGCTAATTTATACGCAGCTAACGTATGTTCAGGTAATTCACCACTGGCGCCTCGGTGTCCAATTACAATAGGTGTCTGCCCATTTAGGGTATTTAATGTAAATTCATTCGGTGTTGCAATTGGAGCATCGAGTAACTTACCACTGTTATCAAAGTGCAGTAGATAAGGACCAAACTCATCACCAATCCATATAGTATTATCTTTGGCAATGACAAAAGACTCAATATCAAAATCGGCGCCAGTAAGTAAGCGTTGTTGTGTAGCTTCTCCCGTGATTTTAAACGGTACTTTTTTATCTGGGTCTGCTAACTGAATGAAATTATCTACTTTTACAGTACCGTCACCCGAAGAACTAGTGCGAAAATTTGGTTCAACTTTGTATATGCGTAATAGAAAATCTGAACTATTTGTTTTGGCGCCGAAACCATTATCAGCCATGAACCAAAATTGATTTTCATTTGCAAATTGTACTGCGCTAAATCCTTGAATAGGTTGCCCTGGAAAGGGGCCTGTACGACCGTTTGCTGAAATATCTTTACCAGCTTGAGGTCCTGAAGCGAAGGTGTCAGCAGGAAGAAACGCGAATCCTTTGAGTGTTGCGTTTGTCATTGGTTTTATATAGGTAGATACAAAGGGGCACGGAAAATGCTAATTCTCGGTATGATTATTGATTGTTATGCTTATGGTAAGGAAAACACGCTATAGCCGGTATATTCCACAAGCTTGTAGCTATACTTTGCCATGTAAAAGTTAAGAAAAGGCAAATAACTAGTTAACGTATTGGCAACGGATGTAACGGATGTAACGGATGGTTTATTAGAATGTGTGTATAGATATGAAGACTAAGCCTTTTAATGAACTACGAAGTAAAATGACACCTGAGCTTCATAGAAATGAGTAAAGCTCGCGCGCTGTTGATATCGCTTCATATTTTTATTAATATTTAAAAATATTAGTGATTATTTTTATCAAAATCTTGAGGCGCAATTGATTGAAGTGGCTGGAAAATAATTAGCTAAGGCTTATATCAGTATAAACGATTGCGCTGCCAGTCTGTAATTTCTTTGAGGCATCTTATTTTAGTGCAGTAAAATAAGACTATAAAACTTGCAGTTTTATTTTACTTATAGCCGATTTTATAAAATAAGTTTTGTATTTCCTATAACATTTGCCTGATATTGGCTTTTATGACGAAACACAGGAATGTGCAACACTGCTAAAGTCTATTCTAGATATTCATTACTTACACAGGGCTTCGTATACACTATAAATGTTTTTCTGTCAAGTGTGTTTGGATTCGGCTGTTGCTAGAACATCTGAATTGTGTGATGGACGAACGGTGCTACAATTTGCTCACATAAACCTGTAGGTGCCTATAACAAAAACACTTGATTTAAAATAAGAGATATAAAGATAATAATGGCATACGAAGTAGAGTACACAAATGAGTTTTACCAATGGTGGGTTACACTTGATACACAAGCTCAAGCTTCTATAGATGCTACAGTAATGCAACTTGAAGAAAAGGGACCATTACTAGCTTTTCCTTATAGTTCAGGCATCAAAGCATCTCGCCATGAACAGATGCGAGAGTTGAGAGTACAACATAAGGGAGAACCATATCGTATTTTATACGCTTTCGACCCTCGTAGAGTAGCCGTAATACTTTTAGGAGGAAACAAAGTGGGCAATGACCGTTGGTATGAAGAAAATATACCAAAAGCAGATAAGCTTTACGATGTACTTTTGGAAGAACTTAGAAATGAAGGACTGATATGAATACAAAGCCTTTTAGCGAACTACGAAATCAAATGACACCTGAGCAAAGAGAAATGAGTAAAGCTCGCGCGCTGTTGATGTCGCTTCATATTTCTTTAATAGAGTTACAAGAATCTATGGGAATACCGCAGGAAAATTTAGAAAAAGAACTTGGTATTGATTTAGCCAATATTTCTAATATAGAACATTTGGATGATATTCAAATTAGCAGTCTTTCTCGTTATATCCAAGCTCTTGGCGGAAGTTTAAAAATAGTAGCTGACTTTCCAGGTAAGGAAGTTGTGCTTGCCAAATCTTGAGGATTAGAACCTCTAATTTTTGTATCGCAGCCACAACCCGACACTCGTTGTGGGTGGGGAATTCCGCATTAAAAGGTTAAAAAATTTCTCTTACTCTCTGTGTACTCTGCGTCTCTGTGGTAAAAATACAGCATAGCACAGGCACCGGACGCCTATGCTACAACTCCCCAATATTTTGTAAGTTGGGTTACGCTGTCGCTTCACCCAACCTACGTTTAGATTACACGATGGTTACTGTGTTGAACTGGACATCTCTGAGTGTTGCAAGCAGGTCACTACCTTTGCTAATCAAAGTGTCGTTACCGCTGATTTTGA
The DNA here is from genome assembly GCF_002368415.1 of Calothrix sp. NIES-4105. Classification (GTDB taxonomy): domain Bacteria; phylum Cyanobacteriota; class Cyanobacteriia; order Cyanobacteriales; family Nostocaceae; genus Dulcicalothrix. The sequence continues at coordinate 10,025,287 of NZ_AP018290.1, read as the reverse complement.
TGTCGAGTAAATCTGTTGCGAGTAAAGTGCTGCCACGACTAATTTGGTCCGAAGCGCCAAAACCTATGATACTTACAGAACCGTCGCCTGCATCAAGGATATATTTATCTATTCCGCTACCAGCGTAGACAGTATCATTACCTGTTCCAGCAGAAATTATATTTTTGCCTTCGTTGGCGTAGATAATATCATTACCTGCACCAGAGTAGATAGTGTCATCACCAGAACCTGCGTAAATTAAATCATTACCTTTACCTGTGGTGATGCGGTTATTGCCTTCATTGGCATAGATGATGTTATTACCACCACCAGTGTAGATATAATCGGCTTTAGAACCACCGTAAATTAAGTTGTTACCCTCACCGACGCTAATGTTATTGATTCCTTCGTTGGCATAAATGGTGTTATTGCCGTCACCGAAAATAAAGATATCATCGCCTGAACCACCGTAAGCAAGATTATTGCCAGAACCAGCAGTTAGAATATTATCGCCTTCATTGCCGTACAAGGTATTATTGCCTTCATTAGCATAGAGACGGTCACGTCCCGAACCACCATATAGTTGGTCGTCACCTGCACCACCAACTAATGTGTTATTACCTTCGTTGCCATAGATGATGTTATTACCTGCACCGCCAATAATCTCATCGTTACCATCATCACCGTAAAGTATTTCATCACCATCAGTACCATACTGAATCACAGCTTTTCCAGTTATGGCTTGGTACATAGTTTGGTAGATATTCACTTGGTCAACGAGTCCAGAAATACCAGGAATATCATAGCCGTAGGAATTATAGCCTTTACCAACTAAGTCAGTTAGAACTTCGGAACCGACGCCTTGGTAATAAACTGGGACAGGACGGTTAGAGTGACTACCCCAGCCATATTTACCATCTTTTTCAGGATTGGAACCCCAGTAATGTCCAACTTGATTATAGTCATCAATTTCTGTGAGTGCTTCTGCACCTTTTTCTTTAAGCACAGTTGGGAAGTCGGAAGTAAGCGTTAAATAATGGTCATGGTCTGCGGTGACTATTAATAGGTTTTCTTCCCAACCTCCATTTTGATTAATCCAATCAATCGTCGATTTAACAGCTTTATCAAAGTCGTTCATCGTACCGATGAGGTTGTCTATGTTATTGTCATGGGCAGCCCAGTCGATATCACCACCTTCGACCATCAACCAAAATCCGTCTTTGTCTTTTCCTAATACATTTAGAGCAGATTTTGTCAAGTCATTAAGGGTGGGGTTTTCGTTGCGTTCTCTGGCAATGAATTCAGCGTCGGTTTCACCTGCTAAAAGAGGACGTGTAGTGTCTTGTTTAAGTCCTTGACTACTAAAAACGCTGAACATATCTAGACCAGTGGTACTGTAATCACCATTGGCAGAACTTACAGGCAAGTTACCGTTTTGTCCGCGCGCTCCATATAAACCAAGTAATCTATCACCGTTATTTGGGTCAATATTTGCGGCAGTATCAGCTAGTACCGTTGCTGCGTCTGTACCGCGCTCTAAAAATGTGTAATCGTAGCGATTACTGTTGGGATTATTACTAAGTTCTTCGTAAGTTGATTTAGCGATGAACTCGTTGCTAGTATTTGGTTCAACACCACCCGGTAAAGGGTCAGCAGGATTTGATAGGGGGTGTCCACCACCAAGTATTACAGTCGGCTGGTAAACTCGAAGTTCCTGCTGCAAGATATTATCAAGTGATGGAAAATCGGCATCATATTTACTACGACGGTTGACATTCGCTGCGGCAGCACCTGGTGTAGCATGGTCGATAGGTACTGAAGAAACCAAACCTGTTGATTTACCTAATCCGTTTGCAGTTGCAAGAACACTTTCTAATGGTTGCTCAAATATATCTACACCAATCGCGTTGTTGTAACTTTTTACGCCTGTATAAAGAGTTGTAGCGGTATTTGCGGAGTCGGGATAGCTCCATTTGATGTATTCTCTATCGTTACCAGGTGTCCAAGGATTAATACCACCGCGCGCTGGGTCATAACCGACTAAGTTACCGACGGCGTTCGGGTTAGGGTTCTTGGCACCACCAGATGCTGTAGTACCAGGGTTGAATGTTGGGTCAAAGGTGAAACCAGGAAGTAATGGGCTATCTCCTGTTTGGGAAATTGAGTTATCGAGCGCGCCGTTACCAGTACTAAAGGTACCATTAGCCGGAGCGATAGTCGTACCGTAGGTAGTTGCGAGCGTATAGTTAGAAAGATTTTGAAAACTTAATCCCTGACCTTCACCTTCGGTGTAAAAATCGGCGCCCGAAGCCACAGCAGCAGCACGAGCCATTTCCCAGCCCATACCGTCGCCAATCATAATGATGACGTTCTTAGCCATTACTAATTCCTCGTATTTTTAATAGGTAATTGGTTTTCTTAACTGCTTATAGAGTATTTTTCATCAGTATTTGATGTAGAATTTGTGATATAAAAATTACGCTTTAGCCAAATATTCTACAAGCTTCCACTTACTGTAATTTGCCACGCAAAAGTTAAGAAACAGGAAACAGAAGGTTAACGTATCACTGAAAACATTTGTTTATTATATATCGCTGAAAAAGTACTTATAAAATAAGCCTTTCAGACTCCTAAATTTGATAATAGTTATCATTAATTATAAATATTTATGTTAAGCGTGAAGATAAAAATTTATATTGCAGTTCTAGCTGTTTATTAACTGTATATATAGACACAAAATTTTTATAAATTTTTTAGAATTACTACCATATTAATAATCATTTTCAAATTCAAGCATAAGAAAACGCAGGCAAATAGGACTAGTGGTCTGTGTCATAAAATTTGGCGAGTTAGAGGAATGAACCACAAAGGCACAAAGGGCACAAAGGAAGAATTTTTAATAAGTGAACCCACCAAATTTAATGACATGGAATACTAGTGGTCTATGTCATTAATTTTGGGGAGTTAGGTACTACTTTATCGAAGAGACGCGGGGCGTAGAGACGCTCTTACGCGGAGAGTATCTACGTCCCGCGTCCGGGGCGGCAGCCCCTTCATGTCGCTCAACCCCAATTTCGCTCTTGTTGTCTAACGAGCGTTGGGGTTCAATCCCCATCTGAGATATCCCCGCGTAAGAGCGTCCCCCAGTCTCCGCGTCTCTTCCTTGAAGCTTTAGCCCTCTGCATTTTTATATCAAGTTTGGCGAAGACAGCGCTACTACGTACCTACCAAAATTAATGACACGGAATACTAGATGTGCCTGCGTTTTAACATACAGCACCGCAGCGTGTTCATCCGGTACATGTAGAGACGTTACATGTAACGTCTCGGAGCGGGTTTTGGGCATTATGCGTGTACCTCATTAACCAGAAATATGCTGTATATAAAGGTATAAGTAAGTAGTTACGCAACAGTAACTGTGTTGAACTGTACGAATTTGAGAGTTGCAAGTAAGTCACTACCTTTGCTAATTAAAGTATCATCACCGCTTACTTGTACTGTTAACACATCGCTAGCAGCTAAACCGCTACCACGACTAACTCTGTCGTTCGAGCCGAAACCAAAGATAGTTACAGAACCTGTGCCTGCATCTAGAATAAATCTGTCGGCGCCACTGCCAGCATAAACGGTATCGTTACCGATACCAGCAGATATGGTGTTATTACCTTCACCAGCATAGATTAAATCATCACCTGCACCAGTTGTAATAACGTCATTACTAGCACCAGCATAAACAATGTCATTACCGCTACCAGTAGTGATACGGTTTAAACCTTCACCAGCGTAGATGGTATTGTTACCGTCACCAGCAGTAATCACATCATCAGCAGCGCCTGCGTAGACAGTATCATTACCTAAGCCTGTGTTGATTTGATTTTTGCCTTCACCAGCATAAACGGTGTTGTTACCGTTACCTAGGAAAAAGACATCATCACCTGCACCTGCGTAGGCAATATCGTTCCCTGCACCTGCGATGAATATATTGTTCCCTTCACCACCGTAAAGGTTGTTATTACCTTCACCACCATCTAGCTGGTCGTTACCTGCACCTGCATAAAGGTTATCGTCACCAGCATCACCCAACAGAATATTATTACCTTCACTACCGTAGATGTTATCGTTGCCGGCGCCACCTGCCTTTATATCGTCACCGTTAGTTCCGTAGAGGTTGTCGTTACCAGCAGTACCTTGGATAGTTGGTATGACTGGTACAGCTAAAATCAACTGACCACCTTCAACGTGGTTGCCGTTGAGTGCAGCAGTTCCAGTGATAGTGTGAGCTTGGACATCGAATAAATAAGAGCTTGGATCTGTACCAATTCCGGGAACTTCAACGATACCTGAAGTTTCCCACTGTCCTTTGAATTTTGCCTAGCTCCCTAAAGTGAATTGCAATCTTGATTACAATCTGGCACAGGTAAATTAAGGCTGAATCAATAAATGATTAACATCGCGCTAGAGTAAAATCAGAAACCCGACTTCTTGAAGAAATCGGGTTTCTGAAGTTTATTGATCAAACTAAGTGGTAAGTAAGGAGTAAATTTAATTGTCGATATGGGCGTGCTTTCCAAGCGCAAAAAATTAACCGAAACGACCGGAAACGTAATCGCGCGTGCGTTCATCGATAGGATTGTTGAAGATTTGGGTGGTAGCACCAAATTCAACCATTTGCCCAATACGACTTTCGTCAGTGTTAAAGAACGCTGTAAAGTCGGATACGCGGACAGCTTGTTGCATATTGTGCGTAACAATTGCAATTGTAAACTCTTCGCGCAACTGATGAATTAGTTCTTCAACTTTCATTGTTGCAATGGGGTCTAACGCTGAACAAGGTTCATCCATTAAAAGAACTTTGGGTTTAACAGCAATTGCCCGTGCGATACAAAGACGTTGCTGTTGTCCTCCAGATAGTCCTAGTGCAGATTTACTGAGTTTGTCCTTGACTTCATCCCAAAGTGCGGCGCCTCGAATTGCCTCTTCAACGATTTGATCGAGTTGGGCTTTTGGAACAAATCGGTCGATACGTAAACCGTATGCAACGTTATCGTAAACGCTCATCGGAAATAAATTCGGTTTCTGGAATACCATCCCAATTTGGCGCCGTAACCGATTTAGGTTAATCCGACTTTGGTAGATATTTTGACCAGCGAATTCGACACTGCCTTTAACCTGAACGTCACCTTCCAATTCGCTAATGCGGTTGAGGGTTTTGATAAAAGTCGATTTACCACAACCACTAGGACCGATAATAGCGGTAACTTGATTTTGATAAATATCCATTGAAATATTTTCAATGGCTGGTTTAGTCGTTTTAGCTCCGTAGTAAAACGTGAGATTTTTGACTTTGATAGCTGGGATTAATTTATTCATGTTTGCCCATTTGCGACAAAATTTAACAACACCACTTACTTCGTTACCTTGTTCTTTTTCTATTAGTAACTACACGAGAAAGAAGACTTATGCATAAAACTAAACTGAGTAGAACTATAGAGGTAGTCCAAACTAGTTGATTTTTTTCTGGCGAAGGGTCATTGTAGAGATTAAAAATTAGTACTGGTAATGAAGCCGTTGGACTCAATAAGTCAGTTGACCAATCCAGACTAAATAAAGCTGTAAAAATAAGCGGTGCGGTTTCGCCGGCAGCACGAGCTACAGCTAATAGAGCACCTGTAGTAATTGTTGGTATTGCGGCAGCCACTACTACTTTAAACGTAGTTTGATACCGAGTTCCACCTAAAGCGGCAGAAGCTAGCCGTTGAGCATTAGGAACTAGTTTCAAGGCTTCTTCTGTAGTTAGTATGACTACTGGTAGCATAATGACTGACAATGCAAAACCACCAGCGAGTGCGCTAAATGTTTTTGTAAGAGTTACTACAGCTCCATAAGCGAATACACCTACAACAATTGACGGAACACCTGTTAAAATGGTTGCAATAAAACGAACAAACTTAGCGAATGGTTGGTTTTGACCAAATTCCGATAAGAGTATGCCCGTCATCAATCCAATTGGAATACTTATAAGTGAAGCAATTGCTACCATCGTTGCTGTACCGACAATTGCATTCGCAATCCCGTTATCAAAAACAGATGTAACAAACATATATGGTCTTAAGCCTGAGAGTCCACGTACTAAAATCTCCCACAGGATAGATAATAATGGAACAATGGCAAGTCCGGATAATCCGAATGCCAACCCATTCATAATATACGTGAAAAAGCGGCGCCCAGTCGGTAAAGGATTGCACAATTGGGCTGAAGGAGTTGTATCAATATCTGGTTGTTGATTAGCACTCATGCCATTTTGGATTATGGATTATGGATTATGAATTTTGGATTCGTACTAATGAGCGTAACTTATTTGGTTTTGACTCCAAACCATTGTACCAGTAGGTTTGCAGCGATGTTTATCAATAGGGTTAAAGCAAATAGTATCAACGCAAGATAAGTTAAGGCACCTCTATGTAGGTCACTTACTGCTTCAGCAAATTCATTTGCCAACACTGAGGGAATAGTATAAGCAGGCGCCAGTAATGAAGCGCTTATTTGTGACGAGTTACCAATTACCATTGTCACAGCTAATGTCTCACCTAGCGCACGTCCTAAACCAAGCATTGTTGCGCTGATGATTCCAGAGAACGCAGTAGGTAATAATACTCGAAAAATGGTTTCCCAACGAGTGGCGCCCAAAGCCATAGACGCACTACGTAATTCTTTAGGCACTACTAATAATACATCACGGGATATCGCTGCTAATGTCGGCAGAATCATAATGGCAAGAACGATACCAGCGGTCAACATGTTAAATCCAGTTGGGTCGGTATTAAACAGCGGTATCCAATTAAACAGCTTGAATAAACCCTGTTGTATTGGTAATATAGCAGGAATAAATACATTTATTCCCCACAAACCGACAATAACACTCGGAATAGAGGCAATTAACTCAACGATAAAAGCAAATCCGGTTCTTATCGATGGAGGAAGAAAATTCTCACTCGTTATTAAAGCAACTGCAACACCAATGGGGAAAGAAAACAGAAGCGCGATGACGCTAGTAACCAACGTTCCATATATATATGGAAGGGCGCCGAAGCTGTCATTACCTGTGTCCCAATCGATGCCACTCAAAAAGCTAAATCCAAACTTAGCAATTGCTGGTTGAGCTTGTTTAAAAATAATCCAAGTCATCCAAAACAACGTTAGAATCGTAATTGCTGCAAAAATATAAGCAAACCAAGTAAAAGCTTGGTTAGTCCAGTAATTTTTTCCACCAATAACTGTAAGGTCTGAATTTGTATCTACAGACTTTGGAGAGATTGGCTGCGATGAATTTGCCATGTTCTTGTTCTTAGAAAATAAATTATCTTCATACAAGTAAGGTGGCTTACGCCACCTTATTAATAATTACCTATTCTTCAATCAGGTATTAACTATCAACTGCCGCACGATTATCTAATCGCGTTAACTTGGCTTAGTACGCGGGTTCTAACACTTGCAGGAATCGATGTGTAGTTGAGGTCATCGTTGAATTGTTGACCATCTGTGAGTGCCCAGTTAATAAACTGTTTAATTGCAGTAGCTTTAGCTGCGTTGGGGTACTGTCTGTAAACCATAATCCAGGTCAAACCTACGATAGGATAACCTTGACCAGGGTCGCCAACGAATACGCGGAAGTTGTTAGGGAATTGAACATTTGCTAATGCTTGGTTCGCACCTTGCAACGAAGGAGCAACAAATTGTCCTTGTCTGTTTTGAACTTGCGCTGCATTCAATCTATTTTCTCTAGCGTATTGGTACTCAACATAACCAATCGCACCTTGGGTACGAGATACCGAGCCAGCTACACCAGGGTTGCCTTTTGCTCTGAGAATGTTAGAAAGTCCAGCCCATTTAGGAGCTCTGCTGGTACCAACTCTACCTTTGAAGTAACCGCTGATTGCGCTCAAGTGGTTAGTAAAGATAAAGGTTGTACCGCTACCATCAGCACGTACAACTGGTCTGATTGGTGAGTTAGGAAGATTAACGCCTGGGTTGTCAGCTCTGATTTGTGGGTCATTCCAGTTGGTGATTTGACCGGAGAAAATAGCTGGCAATGTCTTGCGCGATAATTTCAAGTTGTTAACGCCGGGAAGGTTGTAAACAACGGAAACAGCACCACCTGCGGTAGGTACGAGGATTACGCCTCTTTGAACTCTTGCAATTTCAGCGTCGGTCATTGCTGCATCGGAGGCGCCGAAGTCAACGGTACCAGCGATTACTGCGTTTACACCAGCACCACTTCCAACTCCTTGATAGTTGATTCTGAGGTTAGGGAATTTCTTACGGATTTCACGTGCGTATCTTTCGTATAAAGGTTGAGGAAAGGTAGCACCCGCACCATTAAGACTAACTTGTTGTGCGTTCGCAACGGTTGCAAACAATGGAGATAGTGCAACAGTAGCAGCTACAGCTGAAGTAGCAATTGCACGACCAAAAGCGGTGGTAGAAATTTTCATATTTCCTCGTATCTACAATATATTCCTGTTCAAATCGCAGCCATAAATTAAACTACATGCTAATTGGTTAAGAATTATTTAAGTATATGTAAATATCAATTTAAACTATGTTTAAACTTTTATTTATAAAGGTTTTATACAATGTTTTTGCATATACAAATTAGATAATCACTTAATATTTAATTTGTTTATATATAAAGCAAAAAGATTGTTAAACATTAAATTAACTTGATATAATAAATAGGTTATGCTAAAATATTTAATGTAAAAAATAAATATTTTATACTTCAAAATCACAATAATATTTAAATACAAATGAACACATGATATTTTCAATACATAACACAATAGCTTTTATTCACAGGACTTTCACAATTATTAGCTAGAGTATATTTAACATATTTTTAGTTAGCCATGCTTATAATTTTGGCGATAAATTGGGTTTTTATTACTTTTGTATTTGTAAATTTGCGCCAGGTGCTTTTACTTATTTTATTTTTAAATAAACTGTCTGGAAACTTAAGTAATTAATCACACTGAAGCAAGTATATGGTTGAATCATATTTCTCAAAAGACTTATTATTGGCGATTAGACAATTATCGCCTTCAATGCTACTACTGTCTTTAACTCTACATGGATTGGTCTTATTAATTCCCTTTTCATTATTTCCAGGAAGAAAAATACCATACAGTAAAACGACATCGAAACACGAACAAATATTTATCTCTCAGTCTGAGTCAAGCCAATTTTTTACAGATAATAAAGCGTTAGTGAAGCAAAAAGACTTGACAAGCACTCCCATACCAACTAAAGACCCACAATTCACATCACAGTTACCTTCTCCACCACAAGATGCAACAGTACAGACTCAATTACCTATACCAGAAATTCAAGTGGCGCCAACAGCATCATCTAGTTTATATGCATTTAACGATTTAACTAAAGAAATACACCAACGTTACCAACCCAAGACGAAAAAGAGACGTTTGATAATGTTTTCGGCAAACTTAATTCAGAACTAAGTCTAACCAAGGAACCAAACTCCTCTCAACCAGAAAATGCTCTTATAACAGGGATAAGAAATATTTATAGAACTGCAGTAGATGAAACACCAGAATCTATAGCAGTAAACGTAAATAGTAAGTTAGAAGCGCAGGGTTTTAAAGTATCCCAACAAAGTAACTATGCTTCGGGACTTCTTTATGTAGTTACAAAAAATAAGTTTACTGAGTACGTCACATTCACTCCCAACCTTGGAGGAACAGGAACAGTCATCATTACCTGGTCAAAATCTCCAGTTGAGGCAAATACAGAGCAATAAAAGCAAGAATACTCAAAAACCCTCAAAAATAAAAATTTGTCAAGGTCTGTACGCCCCTCGTTCAACATGGTAAACTCGATTGCAAATGTTACAGATAGCAGATATCTTGGCGCCAGGATAAAAATAATGAAGCAAGTCTTGTATCAATTGCTGCTTTTTATTTCGTTTAATTGCTTCTTGGCAACATCCAGTGCAGGTGCCGAGGTTGTACCCGATTCAACTCTGCCAGTCAACTCTAAAATAACTCAAACGGGTAATATCACTACAATAAGTGGCGGTACACAAGCAGAAGGAAATCTGTTTCATAGCTTTGAAACCTTTAACATTCCGACAAACACTGAAGCAATTTTTAATAATTCTACAGCAGTAAAAAATATCATCACGCGCGTTACAGGTAGCAATACATCGCAGATAGATGGACTTATATCAACTGCAAGTAAAGCTAATCTTTTCTTAATTAATCCTAATGGTATTATATTTGGTGAAAACGCGCGTCTTAATATTGGTGGTTCTTTTCTTGCGACGAGTGCTATAAATATAAAATTTGCTGATGGTGCTATATATTGGGCACGTCCAGAACAAGATACTCCACTTTTAACAGTCAGCGCACCAATTGGACTTGGTTTTGATGATAACAACGGTACAATAACCGTTCGAGGTCGAGGACATGACTTGAGTAAAACACCATTCAAACGCAACGACTATAGTATTGGTTTACAAGTTGAACCTGGACAAACCTTGGCTTTAGTAGGTGGCAAGATTAACTTGGATGGAGGAATATTAACAGCGCCAATTGGACGAGTCCTTTTAGCCAGTATCAAAGGACAGGGTAACGTAAATATGGATACGAATTCAGAATTGAGTTTAAGTTATTCAGACAATCTGAATTTTGATGATATTAAACTATCGAACAAGTCAATTATTGATGTCAATAGTACAGATTCAGGTCTTGTTAAAATTTATGGTCGTCAAGTTAATTTTCAAGATGGTTCGCTGATTTGGTTACAAAACCGAGGAATGCAACAAGCTGGTAATATTGATGTTTTTGCATCGGATAGTGTTGAACTCACTGGTACTACACTCAATGGTATCCCTAGCGGAATTGTCAATGAAACTATTTTTCAAGGCGCCAGTGGAAATATTAATATTACTACACCCAAATTAGATATCCGTAATGGTGCTGTGCTAGCAGCCAATACATATAGTACAGGTGCTAGTGGGAATATCAATGTGTTAGCTCAATCTATGGGTGTTTTTGATTATTCACCTTTGTCAGCTCGTGCAATTAGTACTGTAAGTGCTTTCGCTTATTCTATTGGTAACGCTGGAAATATAAATCTGTCTACCCAGTCGTTATCAATATTTGGTGGTGGTTTTATTGGGTCGGTGGCAACTAGTAGCGGCGCCAGTGGGAATGTAAATATCAAATCTGAAGATATTCAAGTTTCTGGAAGGGCGCCTGCTGGTGATGTTAGTAACATTATTTCCTCTAGTTGGAAAACTGGTAGTCCTGGTAAAATCAACATCGACACAGCAAGATTAAAAGTATCCAACGGTGGTTTGATATCCTCTTCTAGTTTTAGTAATAGTTCTGCTGGGAATGTGACTATCAATGCTTCTGACACAGTAGAAGTTACTGGCAAATCTGGCTCGACTACAAGTCAAATACGCTCTGCAGTTCGTGTGTTTGGCTCAGAATTGGAGGATAAAAACCGAGGTGCTATTTTGCGGAGTCAGTTAAAACTATCTGATGTGCCCCAAGGAAATGCAGGTGATGTGACTATTAACGCGCGCAACTTGCGAGTAAGTAATGGAGCAAGTATTAGCGTTCAGAACCAAGGTATTGGAAATGGAGGAACGCTTAATATTCATGATAGTTCTCTTGTACTTGACAATAAAAGTAGTATCACTGCAAATACAGCATCAGGTATAGGTGGTAATATTCATATCAAATCGACAGATATGCTTCTACAAAAGAATAGTGGTATTACTGCCACCGCTGTCGGGAATACAGGTAGTGGAGGAAATATTAGTATCGACACAAAAACTCTTGTGGCATTAGAAAACAGTGATATTATCGCGAATGCTCAAGCAAGTTTTGGTGGTAAAATAACTATTAATGCTACGGGAATTATTGGTGCCCAAGTTCATAAAAAGTTAACCGAGCAAAGTGATATTACAGCAACTTCACAGCAAGGAAGTTCATTTAACGGTATTATTTCGATAAATTCGTTTAACTTTGACCCAAATATAGCAGCAATTGAGTTACCCTCTAAGATCACCCAAGTAACTGACCAAATTACTACAGGGTGTGCAGCTGAAGCTGGAAATAGATTTGTCGCAGTTGGTCGAGGTGGACTGCCAGAAAATCCTACAGATGCTCTCAAAGGTGAAACTATTTGGTCAGATTTAAGACCTCATATTCATGAAAGTACAAATAGAATTTCTAAAATTACTCAATCAAAACATAATCAACAACCTTCAATTATCGAAGCAACAGCTTGGGTACTAGATAAGTCAGGAAATTTGGAACTAGTCGCGCGCTTCCCTTATCAAGAAAATCAAGTTGCTTTCAATTGCTCGTAAGTACTAATACATTAGGCAATTGGTGTCAAGGGCGCCTAACGTTTTACCTCTGGTGCAGAAGCATTTACTACGTGAACATGTCCTCCCTCTTGCAAATCGTCAGTAGGGTTAGTTACTAATGCCATATCTGGAGTTATTCCCGAAGTAACCTCAACTTCTGTACCATAATCGCGTCCCAGTTCAACTTTGTGATAATGTACTGTGTTATTCAGATTTCGCTAATTCCGCGCGTGCTTGCTGTACATCTTGGTCAGTTTCTGGTGTGTCAATAAATGCTAATGTTTGACCTGGACGTACTCGGTCGCCAATGTCAACTGTTCTTTGACGTAGATAACCACTACTGCGCGCGTAAATTGTTGTTTCTTGGTTGGCTTGAATGCTACCAGGAAAGTTTAATTCTGTGGAGTTTTTTCCTTGTTTGGGTTTGACAACGTTAAGGGTGGGAACGTCTGATGCGGCAGATTTTGCTAATGCGTCTAATTCTGTTTTACGCTGTAAACGCGGGAGGATTCCGATTGTTAGTAGTCCGGTGATAATTATCCCTGTGCCGGCGAGAATTGTGATTGATGTTAATTTATTTTTTTTACGAGTTGCTGTGTCGGTTGGGGGTTTTTGTTGGGTTTCCATAATTAATAATTTAGTGATGAGTTAAATGATGAACCACAAAGGCACAAAGTTCACAAAGGAAGAAAGAGAGAGTTTGTAATTTTTTCTTTGTGTCCTTTGTGTCTTTGTGGTTTTTTCCTCTTCATAATTTTCACCGTGTTACAGGTATTCCAACGTTGAGTGCAACCAAAATTTCTCCGTCACCTGCACCTATTGTGGACGAGTCACTAAATGCTAAGTTCACACCTCCTACAGGTAAACCAATATTATCAAGGATAATTTCTAATTCTTGTTTTGGTATAGCTTTACGAATTACATTTTCAACTTCGGTAAAATACCGTTCTGTTTCCTCAATTCTGGTTCCTGAAGGTGTTCGCACGTGTAAACGAAATTGTCCTGCATCTACCTGTGGAAAGAAATCTTGACCAACAAAAGGTAGAAGTACTAACGCGCTAATCCAAAAGGCGCCAAACATTGCAAAGACAGGAGTGCGATGATTGAGTGCCCAAGCTAATGTATTGCGGTAGTTATGGCGAAATCTTTCAAAATAACGATTGAATTTTTGATGCAGGCGCCAAAATATATCATGATTAGTATTTTGTTCATGACTTGATTCATGCTGTGAATCATAAGGAGCATCATGGTCTACATATAGATGTACTTCGTGTCCAAGTAAATAATTCGCCATCATCGGCACAACAGTCCGCGATAATAGGTATGAAGCCAGCATCGCAAATACTACCGCCATCCCTAAAGGCATAAACAGCGATTGTGCTACACCCGATAAAAAGACAACAGGTACAAATACAATACAAATAGCTAACGTTGATACCAAAGCTGGAACTGCAATTTGTTGGGCGCCATCTAAAATTGCGGCTTTTAGCGGTTTACCTTGTCCAAGGTTACGGTTTTAAATTTTAATAATGACTAAGTTCCCCTACGATGAGTTTGCCAAAAATTATCTGAGAGAATTGTTATCATCAATTGGCAAAGTTGACTCAAGCGGTAAACTCGCTACTGAGATAAAAGAGATAGATGTTTATTATACTCTTAACCCTCAAGGAGTTATAGATGAACAAAAGCAGCAAACTCTTGGGTTGTTAGGAAGATTTGCAACGACACCAGCAATTTTTGAACCTTACCGCAATGCTGTTACACCGGATGGAGTTCGCGTTTGTGCTAACAAGTTATTTGATGTTTTTGCTGATATCAAACGAACAGCGAAAAACAAAAATACCAAAGTGGTTGAAGCAGAACTGCCGCTTTTATGGGTTTTATCTCCTACAGCGCATCAATTCCTCTACTCAAAGGGTTTTCAGCTACACTAAGAGAAGAGTGGATGGAGGGTGTTTATTTTTGCGGCGCCCACTGGAAAACAGTAATTGTCGCAATACACAAGCTACCGCGTACAGAAGAAACGTTGTGGTTAAGGGTGTTGGGCAGAGGTAAATTTCAGCAACAGGCAATTGCAGAACTTCAAGCTCTTCGTGAAGATAACCCTTTGCGTAATACTGCGATGCATTTATTAAGTAACCTGAAGGCAATAATCCAAGTTAAACAAGATAAAAATAAGGAGGACGACAGGTTAATTATGCAATTATCACCAATTTACGAACGAGACTTAGCCCAAGCTACTGAGCGAGGAGTACAACAAGGGTTACAACAAGAGCGACGTATGACTGTCGAAAGCTTTTTGACCGCTAGGTTTGGAAGTTTAGACCCGGAGTTAATGGCTATTATTCAGCCTATTATTGATTTACCCTCCTCGGAGTACTTAACTCTTATTTTTCAATTACCATTACTATCGCGCGAGGATTTATTAACTAGGTTGAGTTCAAGAAGTTAATATTTCTCTATTTTGGAAGCCAAGCCAGCGAAGCGCACTAATTGCTGGCTTTTTTATACACATGAAAGGTTACAACAAGACATAAACGATAGCCAAAGGAGAAATTATCCTATATGGAAAACTTAATCATTCTTAACGATGTGGCTATATCATCAGAGTTGCTTGCAGCAATTGATAAAGCTATTCAACAAGGAAAAGCTAAAAACCGTAGTGAGTTGATTACTGTAGCTTTGCGTCGGGAACTAGAATTGCTACATAGGGCAGAAATTGATGCACAATTAGCAGAAATGGTTAATGATATTGATTATCAAAAAGAAGTATTGCAAATGGAAGCAGAATTTGCTAGTTCTCAATGGGAAGCTCTTAAATTAGCGGAAGAGTGAAGAATGAAACGCGGTGAAGTATATGATGCACGCTTGGAACCAAGCGAAGGCTCTGAACAAGGAGGAACTCGACCAGTAATTATTGTTAGTCGTGACATAATTAATGCTAGTAGCCCAGTAATTTTAGCAGTTCCTTGTACTACGTATCGTTCAACAAAGCGAGTTTTTCCAACACAAGTGTTAATTTTAGCACCAGATGGAGGGTTAGATAGAGATTCTGTTGCAATGGCTGACCAAGTACGAGTATTGTCAAAATCTCGTATTTTACGTTTACGAGGAACTGTGTCAAATTCGGTAATCACAGAACTAAATAAAGCTTTATTGATTGCTTTGGATTTACCAGGGGAATTTGCTGATGAGGATGTAATTGAGTAAGCTATTACGTTTTAGTTATCTCATAAAATAAATAAGCAATCAAAAATAAATTAAAAACCAACTTGCGAAAGCATCCAAGCGTACTCAAATGCAGTGTCTTTAAGTTCTTCATAACGACCACTGGCGCCTTGATGACCTGCTTCTAAGTTAACTTTTAGTAACAAGGGATTATTATCTGTTTTTAAGGTACGTAATTTGGCGACATATTTTGTGGGTTCCCAGTAACCTACTTGACTGTCATTAATACTGGTAGTAACAAGTAGTGAAGGGTAAGCTTTACGCGCGAGATTATCATAAGGACTGTAAGCGCGCATATAATCGTAAGCAGCTTTTTCGTGAGGGTTGCCCCATTCGAGATATTCTTCGGTAGTTAATGGTAAGCTTTCATCCCACATTGTGTTCATAATATCTACGAAGGGTACATCGAGATGTGCTGCTTTAAAAAGGTCTGGACGCATGTTTACTACAGCACCGATAAGTAAACCACCTGCACTCCCACCACTAATTACTAAACGGTCTTTAGATGTCCAATTGTTTTTGATTAAATATTCAGCACTATCAATAAAGTCATTAAAGGTATTTTTTTTCTTCATCAGCTTACCGTCTTCATACCATTGCTTACCTAATTCATTTCCACCACGTACATGAGCAATGGCATAAATCATTCCTCTATCAAGTAAACTAATTAAATCGCTATTAAATCTTGCTTCTTCTCCTAAACCGTATGCACCGTACCCGTAGAGAAATAAAGGCGCCTTACCATTAAGCTGAACACCTTTACGATAAACTATAGATAAAGGTACTTTCACACCATCTCGAACTGGCGCCCATACTCTTTGTGTTATATATTTACTAGCATCATAGTTAGGAACTTCTTTACGTTTGATTACTTTTTGTGTACCTGTAGCAAGGTTTTGTTCGTAAACCGTTGTCGGTGAAATTAAGGAAGTATAAGTGTAGCGAAAATTATTAGAATCAAACGATTGATTAATAGCATCGCTTTTACCATCTTGGTAGACTCCTAAAATTGCTGTGTAAGCACTATCGGGGAAATTAACTTCGCGCCATTTTTGGGTTTGAAAATTATATACTAAAAATCGATTTAAACCGAGTTTCTTCTCTGATACAACCGCAAAATCTTTATATAAATCAATATCTTCTATCAGTACATTTTGATTATGCGGTAAAAACTCTCGCTCGGCGCCGTTAGAATTGCCAACGGGTACTGTTACAATCCTATTATTAATAGCTCTTTGATTATTTATACCTTGATTAGTAATTAAATACCACAAACCATTACGGTGTTCAACCGAGTATTCATACCCTTTCGCACGTTTTGAGATGACTTTCAAATTACTGCTAGAGTTAGCTGCATCAAGGTAATGCGTTTCGCTAGTATCTTTACTACTGACTGAATATAAAATATATTTTTTATCTTTAGTACGACTAACTTGCGAGAAAAATTCTACATCTTTTTCTTCAATAATCTTTTCTGGCTTGCTTCCTAATTTAAGGCGCCATAAAGTATTAGCACGGTTAGTAATTTCGTCTTGGGTAACATAAAATAGTGTATTATCGTTTGCCCAAGTTAGCGAACCAATATTTTCTATCGAGTTAGAGAGTATTTTTTCCGTCCTTAAATCCTTTACAACAAGATTGTAACGAATATCGCCTTTAGTATCAATTCCATAAGCAAGTAAGTTACCATCGTTACTAACATTAAACATGCTAATGTTTAAATACTTTTCATTCGCAGCAAGTTTATTTTCATCGAGTAAAATTTCTTCTTGTGCATTTGCAGTTTTCTTCTTACGACAATGAATAGCATAATTTTTTCCTTTCTCATAGCGTGTGTAATAGTCATAATTTCCTTCACTCACAGCTACGCTAGTTCTATTCTCTTGTATTCTTGAGAGCATTTCCTGATATAGCTTTCCTTGTAGCGGTTTGAGATTAGCTGTCATTGCTTCAGTATATGCATTTTCAGCTTTGAGATACTTCAACACTTCTGGGTTTTGTTTATCACGCAACCAAAAGTAATCATCAAGTATCACTTCACCGTGACGAACTTCTTTGTGGAGCTTTTTTGGCGCCGTTGGTGGTCTAATTGATTTTGTGGAAGCTGTGATGGGCGCCTTCGGGTTTTGGGTTTGGGCAAGTGATGGAGTTAGGTTGAGTAAAAGTGCAGCACTAATTATGATCCCCCCAACCCCCCGTCTGAAGGGGGGCTTTAGAGGGTTTATTAAAATATTCGCATATGAACAATTTCTTAAAGTCTCACTTTTTAAGGAGAATTCTCTGAAAGTTTCACTTGTTAAGGGGGATTTTCTTGAAGTCCTCCAAATTCCGAGGGATTTAGGGGGATTAGATTTTGCCATATTAACTACGAAGCAGCCATATTCTTAGAAAATCAAGTATACGGCGCCAATTCCAAACTTTCCTCTAAACTTTATTTTTCTTCTAGATGCTCTGCGAGAGAACTATATAAAGTCACAATGTGGTCGTCTGCCAAGCTGTAGTAAACGTTGCGACCTTCACGACGGTAGTTAACCAAACGCATTGCTTTTAATAAACGCAGTTGATGACAAATAGCAGATTCGGTCATTTTTGTAACTGCTGCTAAATCGCAAACGCATAATTCTTGTGATGCGAGGGCAGAAATTAGCCGCAGACGGTTTGTATCTGCTAGTAAGCTAAAAATTTCTGCCATTTGCTGCGCTTTGTCAGTTGGTAATATTTGTGACTGTGTAGAGCGCACGCTTTCTAAGTGGACTAAATGGTCGTCACACGTCGGCGCCTCTAAGCTTTGAGACAATTGAACACTTTCTTGGCGCTTGCGTTTACTCATACATCTAAAACTACTTACGGTTACTTATATTCCTACACCAAGTATAGCAAGCCAAGTCATCAATATTTAACAATTGAGCAATTTCTCAAGAATATACAGACTAAAATTCACATGCTATCGCGCGCTCATCCTCATCAAAAGTAATTAGTTTTAGAAGTTCAGGGTTGGCGATTATTTCTTTCGATAGTAAGAATGCCGCTATTGACCAAGTTTGATAACGACGCGCTTCCTTACCGATGAGGCGCCCATTTTTACCATCATAGTATTCGGGGAATCCATCTTTACCTAAACGAAGCTCGGTAAGTTTGATGGCATTTTCTGCAAGTTGAATATTACCTGTTTTGACTGCAGCAGCGACTAAAAACCATAGTAAGACTGGCCAGTTACCTCCATTATGGTATGACCAAGGTACATTTTTGGGGTCAAATCCAGTAAATAATTCCCAGTCGCGACCTTCTGCTGCGGGGAAGCAAATCTTCATGGGCATTTGTCCGACTAAATCATTCCATCGGTTTTCTATCAAAGTTAGAATATCATTTGATTGCTGTTTCGTTGCTAGCGAAGTAATTACAGACATTAAATTACCTAGCGTAAAGAAACGAAAGTCTATTAAACTAGGTCCAATATTTCCGGCAAAATATCCACCTTCGTCGGGAAGCCAATTTATGAACCAAGCAGGTATTGAAGAAGCGTAAATATTAAACTTATTAACAGCACTAATACCAAACTCTTCACCTTTATAATGATAAATTTCGCTCAAGCGTTGCATATCAAGCCAATAATAGCTTCGCATATGAAAAGCCAAATGACCATTACGTTCAATTGCTGCCTTACGTACACCATCTATATCGCTTGGTGATAACAACTCTTCTGCCGACCGCAAAGCTGCATAAAATAAGGCTTGAATTTCCAATGGATATCCATAAACACCCATACGACGGTCAATCATAAATGAACCATCGGGAACTAACAGTGTAGGATACATATCAAACCGCGTTTCTAAACATAAACGCAATATCAAACGCATTCCATGCTGAAAGTCACTACGGTTTGCAAGTGCTAAATCTCCTGTAGCCTTTACATACGCGCGTAGTAAAATCATCCACCATAAACACGAGTCAATAGGAGTGACTCTTGCTATGGCATGTTCACCAAAATCGGCAATTAATACTTGGACACCACCGCGATCGGCTACTTTAAAACTAGCTGGCATTAAACCTAGTCCTGGTTTAAAACAGTCCATTCGTCTTTCTTGACTTTGCAGCGTTAGAGTTATCTCCAAGAAATTACGGACTATTTCTTCTCTTCCTGTTACCAAAAATACTAATGCCGATGAAACAAAATCGCGTACAAAGCATTGGTCATAGTTGAGCGCTATTGCATCTCTATCGCGCGCGGCAATTGTTCCTACTGCTTGCCCTTGATAGTACATAATACTTGCTTCAATGGCTTTTTGAGCGTCTTCAACTAAGTTTTTGCTATTAGGCATGAGTTGTGTAAATAAAGTAGAAGAAGGTTAAAGTTATACTGTGGTTAGTTAAATTATTGTATGTATTGACATGGTTTTATAGTGTTAATAATTACGAATGCATCTAAAATAATGTTAAGTTTAAATTAAAAGTGTTGGCAACGGATACAACGGATGTAACGGATAATTTAGTCACTTCAGTAATTTTGAGCTATAGTTGCTTGGAACACGATTATGGGGTGTGCATCTATCTAGTTAATTATGATAAAACCGAAAAAGTGGATATTTAATGTATTTGTGGCAATGCTGACTATTAGCATTATTGTGGGTCAAAGTCAACCTATACGAGCATCGTTAATTGGCAAAGACAGTTTGACAATGATTACCTCTCCCGATTATCCTCCTTACGAATATTATGATACAGCAGGTTCGGGAAAGATTATTGGCTTTGATATTGATATCGCAAATTATATTGCCAAGGAGTTGGGTTTTCAGCTTGATGTCAAAGAGTCTGATTTTAATGGTTTAATTCCTGCACTTGTTACAAGTCGCGCGGATTTTGTAATGGCTGGAATGTCACCGACTCCTGAACGTGAAAAAAGTGTTGATTTTTCGATTATTTATTACCAGGCTCTAGATACTATTGTTGCTTCTAAGGGTAGCAATTTGCTGAAAACTCAAGATTTGTCTGGTAAAACAGTTGGAGTGCAATTAGGCAGCATTCAAGAGAAAAATCTGAAAAAAATTGCTGAAAAAGTTCAAAACATTCAGCTAAAGCAACTTAACCGGGTTTCTGAAGCTATTCAAGAACTCAAATCAAAGCGTATTGATGCAGCGATTATTGAAAATACTGTCGCTCAAGGGTTTGCACAAGCTAACCCAGATTTAGAGTTTAATGTTATTGCTTCTGAAGAAAATACTGGTTCTGCAATTGCGTTTGCGAATAATTCACCTTTAGTGGCGCCTTTCAATAAAGTTTTGTCTTCGATGAAGGAAAACGGTAAACTCAAAGAACTATCAGCTAAATGGTTTTCGACAAATACAAATACTCTAAATTCATCTTTATCTCAACCACAAGCAAGTGGACTTAATTTAGATTTCCGTAGAATTCTGTCCGATATTCCTTTTATTCTACGGGGTATTCCCTTAACTTTATTGTTCACTGTTATCTCAGTGTTTTTAGGATTAATTTGGGGAACAGTACTATCTTTACTCAAAATAGCTGGCAACACACTTACAAAAAAGCTTGCAGATGCTTATACTTCTGTATTTAGAGGTACGCCTTTACTATTACAGTTAGCATTAGTTTATTATGCAACACCCCAGCTTACAGGTTTTAATATATCTGCACTACAAGCCGGGGTTTTAACTTTTACACTCAACTCAGGCGCCTACATGTCAGAAACTATTCGGGGTGGTATTCAGGCAGTCGATAAAGGACAAAGTGAAGCTGCAATATCTATGGGTGTTCCCGAATGGTTAATGATGCGAGATGTAATTTTACCCCAAGCGTTAAAAAATATTCTACCAGCGTTAGTCAATGAAACCATCGGGTTATTGAAAGATTCTGCGCTAGTGTCAACAATTGGTGTAGTAGAAATATTACGCAGCGCTCAAATAGTCGGCGCCAATAAGTATATATATTTTGAACCTTTGCTATTTGCTGGTTTAATTTACTATATTTTGGTCATGGGTTTAACAAGATGTGCATTTATTTTAGAACGGAGGTTAAGACGCAGTGAGTAAAGCAATTATTCGCACAGAATCTTTATATAAATCTTTTGGTAGCTTGGATGTATTAAAAGGTATCTCTACAGAAATATATAAAGGTGAAATAGTCGCAATTCTCGGACCCTCCGGTTCTGGCAAATCAACCTTTTTACGCTGTATGAACTTGCTCGAACGTCCTACTAAAGGGCAAATATACTTTAATGAGCAAGAAATTACTAGTCCTAAAACCAATATAGCTAAAATTCGTTCTTCCTTAGTAATGGTGTTTCAGCACTTCAACTTATTTCCCCACATGACAGTGATGCAAAATATAACTTATGCACCCATTAATGTGAAAAAAGTTGATAAGCGACAAGCAAGTGTATATGGTATGGAATTATTAGAAAAAGTTGGTTTATCTCAAAAAGCCGACGTTTACCCATCCAAATTATCAGGAGGACAAAAACAACGAGTAGCTATCGCGCGCGCGTTAGCAATGGAACCAGAAATGATATTATTCGACGAACCAACCTCAGCACTTGACCCCGAAATGGTCAAAGACGTACTAGAAGTAATTAGAGAACTAGCACAAACTGGTATCACAATGGCAATAGTAACGCACGAAATGGGATTCGCGCGTTCAGTCGCTAGCAGAATAATGTTTCTTGACCAAGGTTGCTTAGTAGAAGACACCACTCCCGAAGAATTTTTTACCAACCCTCAATGCGAAAGAGCAAAGCAGTTTCTCGAAAAAATGCTGTAACCGTACCATAGGCATCCCGCCTGTGCAATCCCTGTGCATATAGCTAAAAAATATATTCTTTCATAAAAAAATAATTAGTGGTATGCTATTTATATCAGTAATTGGTTGCTTCTTCTTAACTAATGATTCCGGATTTTGACGAGAATGGTAATTTACCACCAGGGGTGCATTTTTGTGAATGGAGTGAGTTTAAAGAAAAGTTTGGTTATACAGCCGCACGTGCTAGAATGATTCGCGGTCTGGAAGCAGCGATGGCTGATTTAAAAGATGCAGGATGTCGAAGTTTTTTTATAAATGGCTACGAGCGTCACAAGCGAACCGAATCCAAACGATTTTGATGCCTGTTGGGAACCAGATGCTGTAGATATGGATTATTTAAGACAAAATCATCCAACATTATTAAATTTTACTAATAAACGAGCCGCCCAAAAGGCTAAGTATAAAGGTGAATTATTTCGCACAGACCAGATTGTTAATGACGAGGGTACGACATCTCTAGATTTCTTCCTACTGGACAGACAGAATAATAGAAAAGGTATAATAGCAATAGACCTGTTGAGGTGGGAGCCATGATTAAAAACGAGTTAGAGTATAATATTACCAAGAATTGGGTTTCGGGAATGGGTCGAGCAATCGCTATGTTAGAGCAAGACGACCATAAGAGAAAAAATGAACCAGACGTTTGGCAGATGCACTATGATGGTGTCACCTCTCAACGCGAAGACCTACAAGAACAAATAGCAGAATACGAAGCTTTAATTCTTCATAATCCTAGTGAACCCATTACACTCCAAGTCGAGTGCATGAATAAAATATCTGAATTATTAATTAAAGCCAGAATAGCTTTTAAAATAACCCAAAAAGAACTTGCAGCACTATGCAATCGCACCGAAGAACAAATTAAATCCTTTGAAGATAAAGACTATCAAAATGCATCATTCCTAGATTTTTTAGCTGTTAGAGACGCATTAGGTGTAGAAATTGTTAATGATAGATTTGTTGCCTCTCTAGACGATTTTTACCTAGAGCATCTAGCTGCAATGTGACAAACACCAAATATAAAAGAAGAAGTAAAAGCATTTTGAGGCGCCCCAAAAATGCAGAACCCCTCCGCGTGTTGCTCTCAGTTCTGCATTTCTAAATTATTTCTGCGGAAGTATAGTTCTTTCCATCCAGAAATTAAAAGCCCACATCAAAACACCTTTTATCAAAGGTTTTCTAAACTTTTGTTTCATTACAATCTTAATATAACCCATGATACTAGGCGCCTTACCACCATTAACTGCCTCACGATGTCGCGTTAAATATTCATCAGCTAAATCAATCAGAGATTCTAACCGTAAATTTAACTGTCTTAGAATTTCCTTTTGTGTATCTACACTAACTTCTTTCATCAACTCACGTAATTCTGCAAATTGGTTTCTTTCGGCAAGTTGCAAAAGTTCTAATGGTTCTCCTGTTTTTGAACGCGGTTGTGCTAATTCGCGCAGCTTTACTTTTGCTTCTTCCCAATCGTTTACATCTTGACCGCTAATTTTACAACTCACTTTCCACTCAATGGATGGCATATTACCAACTTCAACTTTAATTAAATCTTGGAGTTGGCTAGTAGCAGCAGGGTTAGACAGTTCAGATCGAGCGCGCTCACGACCAATGTTATAGTCATACGCACGAAATTTTTCTTCAAGAAACCCCCCAAAGGCAGAGAAAACATCCCCTATTAACTCAAAATCTGTAGCCGTAATTGAGAAAACCGGAGCATCCATCTCTTCCATGACCCAATCTTGGAAGCGAGATTGTTGAAAAATTGAATTTAACAAAGCAACTCCTACAGTCAAGAAGTCGGGTTCAAAGTTTTGGGTAAAAGGATTCTCAGGTAATTCACGTAGACTTGGTGCAATATAAAGGTAGTACCTCTTGGTAGATGGGTCTTGTTGATCAATGTCCTCAACGAGGGTTTTAGCCATACCAATTGGCTCATTCTCAAAAACACCACCATCTGTGTACAAGTAGTCACCATTCCGGTTTTCACGTTTACCAAGACCACCGAATCGTTTGATTTTCCTGGCTTTAAAAGCAAAGGGAAACGCACCCGAAGACAGACCCACTTCGCGTAGTTCTTTCCAATTAGTATCTCTACTTGTATCTCTGAATTTCTTCCACTGTATAATACTTTGATGCGTAAGAGGGTCTGTTATTGTCTTTCTATCTATTTCAACAAGCGTCGCATCACCAGATACATTACGAGAAGCGATACAGAAGAATTGGTCTTTATAACGGGTATATGAAAACTTCTTTGTTCCCTTTGGTTCACCTCCTGTTTCGTCTGTACTTAAACGAGCATAGTCGGTTGAAATGGAGAAATTAAAGCCAGAGATGTTAGACATCGCAACACCAACATAAATTTTAGGCGCCGCAGCTGGATGTCTCTCATTCATAACTGGCTGATCTTGCAGATATTTACTTCCAATCTTTTCCACAACTTCTGTTTGTAAGAGTGAGAATTTCTGCTCGGACACCGCAACATCAAGTAACTGACGAATATCAACTTCTTTTACCCATGCGTTGTAGAGTGGGTTATTATACGGTTCTCGTAAACACTGTTTTGGATTATCCGGTAGAGGCTGGTCACCACAAATTAGATGCTGGGCTAAAATACAAGCCGTCATCCCACCAGCCGAAGCACCCGTAATTACATCAATTTCGATACGCTCTTCATCACTTGTCGCCTTATCATTATGTATAGCTATCGCTTCAAGAACTTCATACATAACCCCAGCTTCATAACTACCCAGCGATACGGCGCCGCTAATAACAACAGCAAGTTTTTTTGGCATTATTTTAACCTAATTTAATATTTGTTATTTATCAGAACTGCACCCATATCCTACTAGCGGATTCTGATAATTCCCGTTACAGTAGATAAATTCTTGTTGAAATTACCACTAATATGGTTATTTCCAGCATTACCTTCAGAAGTCTTAATTACTGAACTTCCTTGAGAATGTGCCCTGATGATGCCAATATGATTAAAGACTCCCTCAATCCCAGGCCAGTCAAAGGTAACAATATCGCCACGCATTGGAATAACAGAACCTCTAGGATACCAATAGCCATTTTGTTTAGCCCAAAACTCCCAAGACTCAACCAAAGCCATCGTAGCCCAATATTTTTCAGGTCTATCTGGTATCGTAATTCCCACTTTACGACAACAATAAGCGACAAATGCAGCACACCAATTATAAAAAACTGGCGCCGTTCCTATGTGATCAAGAAGTAGCATCGGTTCACGGAAAGGACTAAGATATTTTTCCGCTTCACTATCTTCACCATCCCACTTAAGTCCTTTAGCAGCCTCAACTTCTGCAAAAGCAGCTAATCGTAAATTAATTGAATCGGATGGGTCAATAGGAAAGCTATCTTCATATTTGCCACCAAGTTTGCCCCATGTCATGGGTCCAACTTCTCCATCAATCATTAAACCTGCTTTTAACTGAAAAGCTTTAACTGCTTCTTCCGTATTATTTTCAAACTCTCCATCCACATCTCCTGCATTAAATCCCCAATCATTGAGTGCTTGCTGTAGAGCCTTAACATCTTCTCCTTTAGTACCCCAGCGCAGAATGCGAGTTAATGTAGGCAAAGTAGAGCTAGGCGTAACAGTAATATTTGGTATAGTCGCAGCAGGAATAGCTTTACTAGATGGAGCAACCAAAAAAGTTTTAGCAGTAGGATATTTACCTAAAAAGTCTACAAAATCATCAGTTAGTTGTGTTTTTAATTCTATTACTTCAATGGTTTCTTGACTTGTGTTAGCTGCAATAACTGGGTAAGATGTGCCATCACTATTTTCTTTACGATAAAGTTCAAACCAAGTAACTTCTTTTTTGGGTATTGTTGTGCTAGTAATGTCTCCAATTACATTCTGTAGAAATAAAGAAATTAGTCGTTTTTCTTCCATCATTTTCAGGAGTACCATCGCTCCACATTGTTCACTAACTAAATCGCTATCAAATATTGTATCTGAGACATATTTTCCTTTAATATAATGATTAGAAAAACTCCATAAATAAGGAGATTTTACATCTGAATGAAATCGACGATAACCCCAACCGTTATAGCCTTCAAGTTTATAGCAAATTCCCGGAACACTCCAGTCAGTCCAATTACTCAAGCCATCAAATGTCAAAGCATCTTGTGCTGATTCTTCCCATGTAAAAGGCGGTTCTCCTAGAGGACGATTTCTCGGAGCATCAAACGTTTTCGCACTTAAAGGATTACCATTATGTAAATGAGTATTGAAATTTCCACTAGCTTCTAGATGGTGAATCACTGCAATAATAAACCAAGGAACATCAGTCACTCTTTCTACTTTTTTATAACGAGCGCGATTGTCTATAATGCGGTTAATAACAGTATCAACTTGGCTTAGTTTAGTTGATTTAATTTCACAATCTTTGTAGAGTTCTTGATATTCTTTTTGAAGGTCTGGATTTAGTTGCATTTCATTTTCTCCCGTAAATTGTCTAATATTGAAAAATATTTAACCCTTCGGCAAGGCTACTTAACTGCCTTGCTTAACCTCATGCCTTATGTCTTTTAATAGGTAAAAACTTTGAAAACTACAGCTTATACATACTTAATTAAGCTGCTGGAGGTTCTCCAAATTTAACGCTAGAACAGTTATCAACACGATAATTATTTGATTTCGGCTCATTCTCATCATTAAGAATTTTTCCTACCACTCCGCCAATTGATACTAGACGACCTGCTAACCCCTGTGTACCCCCTAAAATAACATCCAAAACAGCTTCCCAGTCCAGTCTAGATTTAGGATGTTTATAAAGTATCCACTTATATTTACCAGGCTCTTCACCAAAGAAAATACCACTTCCTATTTTATCGTCAGTTTGAACAAAGTTTTTACTGATGAAGACTTCTATTGGCTCATTTGTAAGTTTTTCAATATAAACGCGGTTTTCTTCTGTCCTAAACTCCTTATCATCATAGAATGTTACTCCTGAACCCGCTAAACCAAAAATTTTTACTGATGTAGCTTCACCGTTATACTTACCATTCAGCCCCTTTCTACCATTGAGAGAACCTGCATCTGAATCAAAAAGTTCTAGTTTGAGAATTCCTTCCTCATAAAGTTCGACTTTATCTGGCTTTGTACTCATAATTTCATCCTCAAAGATATAGTAAATTTGATATTGGCATATACCAACTTAAAGAACTGAATCCCCAAGCCCCAATAACTTTCAAAATCTCATGCATATACTGTAAATTCGAGCATAATTATACGATTACGTTTAATTAATTCAGAACGTAATGCTCCACGAATATATGATGAAATTACAAAGATGCTAATTTATCAACTGCATTGATATATTCATTTCCTGTACTTGCAAGTTTTTTATACTCATCAATCGAACGACATCCTGTTGTTAACGTCGCAATTACTGCCAACGCAACCACGCTTTGACGAAGCGTTTGATTGACAATTATTTTAGAAATGCCATAGAAATGTTATCGAAATGCCAAAACTAGCATTAAATTCTTATTTTAAAACGCAACAAAATCTTGCGCTTCGGCAGCACCCATTGACTACAGATAACAGCTTGTCAACACTTATGTAATTTATAACACCTTATTTTGATACTCTATGGTAAAAGTATAAAACTTGTCAATACTAATCATCATAATTACTATAAAGAAATTATGAAAATCTCGCTCAGATGTTTGTAAAAGACATTCGCAAAGTCTAGAAACCGGGAATAGTGTTGATATCAACCTGCGTATTTTCGAGATAATACCGTGCATAAACCCAGTTTTTTAGACTTCTATCTTAACATTGTGTTACATGCGTCAAATTAATTAGGATTGCGATTGCGACCTCCTACTCCTCCAAAATGGTAGTCAGGCATTTAACCGTTACCAACCAAATGTCCCAATATCTTACGGCTGGGTTGCTTTGGGTCAACAGTTTTACCGTTACCTACTCTGGTTTCAGCAAGTTTGTTGTTATTAACTTTAATGGGGGCAGCGAATGCGTTACCAATTCTAGTTATTGCTGTATCTGGGCAATGAATTATGCGACATAATCTTTCTGGAATTGGCTTGCCATTACATGTGCAACCAATCGCAATGGCGCCAGTTGAATTAGAAGTTGCTGCCAACCCAGTTGAGCTAATTAATACTGAAGTTATAGCAGTAGCAAATAATACGACGCAATCAAGCGAACGACGAAGTAATTGCACGCGCATTGTAGCCTCCTAAAAGTTTATGTATGTGTGAGTGTGTGCGGCGTTGAATTTTGAAGGGTTTACTTCATCCCCCTCCAGGTATGTATTCAATGTAAAAAATTAATCGTTTAAAGTCAGTGTTATAAAGTTACTCAAAGTGATGACTTGAGTGTTGGTCTTTAAGGCGCCAGGGATAGTGAAAGTTATATAAAGTTACTTGTGTAGCCAATCAAAGTAATTTATACTAGCCAAACATAAAGCCACTACAATTTACTGAGTATAAATTAAATTAACTCTTAAGAATGATTACAGATTTTACGCCTTGTGCATACCGGATGTGTTTGGGGCAGTAAATAGGGCAGGTACACGGTTATGATAAACAAAAACTCTATGCATTCAAGCTACGGTAAAGCGCTATACTACCCTCACATTCAAA
Organism: Calothrix sp. NIES-4105; assembly: GCF_002368415.1. Lineage (GTDB taxonomy): Bacteria > Cyanobacteriota > Cyanobacteriia > Cyanobacteriales > Nostocaceae > Dulcicalothrix. The sequence continues at coordinate 9,996,228 of NZ_AP018290.1, read as the reverse complement.
TTCAAAACGAAAACTGGCTGAAACTGGCGTTACTCTACTGGGATGGTTTGCGTCGGATAGTTCCTGATTCGGTGGTTCCGTCGGATAGCAATGCGGTGCGCGCGCTAGTTGATGAAGGTATATTAGAAAACACATCCCCCGAACGGTATCTTGAGCAAGCAGAAAAGCAATTTTTAAAAAGTGAAGTTTTTGCGCGCGTTCTCGGTCGTCTTTCAGGTGCTAGCCGTTTCGAGTTCGATGTAGAATATGCTTTTGACAAAGATAATAAACCTGTAAGTCAAATGCTTCAACAGGCATCTCAAGGATTATTAAAAACTAATCAGCCAGAAATTAAGGCACTGATTTTACCTCAATTCCAAAACAACACAGAAATATATATCGATAAATTAAATAGGAGTTTAATTAGAAAACTGGAATATCTTGGTTTAGTTTCTGTTGATGAATTAGATGACAAGCTAAGATTAAATAAAGCACTCGGTGGATTTTATATGATGTGCTTGGCAAGTCAAATCAGCGAATCAATTGGTGCGCCAATGGTAACTGATATTCCTGAAATTTGTGCGTGTGGCGAGTATTTATCATTTGGCAAATACCCAGACGACGAAACTTTTCCAGCGCGCTTTGCCAATGGAGATATTTTTAGTGTTTTGCTCAAACTAGGTATTGAATTTCCTACACCAGAATCTCTCGAAGAAATTTCAATTTTAGATATTATCAAATTTCGCGAACAGCATAAAGACGAACGCAAGCGATTGCGACAAGCGATTGAATCTATTACCACCAAAGCGTTGACAATTAGTGACCCTTATCAACTAGCTGACTTTTTAAGCGAGCAGCGTGAAGAAATTAAATCTGCTACTCAAAATCATCGCAAAGCATTAAATGAATTGAAGGTTAAAAGCGTGACTTCGTTACTTTCAGTCAGCGCTCCAACGGCAATAGTATCTGCTGCAGCATTGGCAGTTTCTCCCGTTGCTTTACCTCTAACAGGAATGGGAATTGCACTAAGCCTTATAAATTGGTGGGCTGAAGTTCGTAAGGAAAGACGTGAAAAAACTCAAGCTTCACCCTGGCATTACCTGCTTTCGGTTAAGCAGTTCAGTTAAGAGACATAATATTAAATATTACCTTTATTATTAGTCCATTTTAGTGGACTTAAGCAATTAGCCTATAGCTTTCAGCTATAGGCGGGCTTGTACAGCCAACTAAAGTAATATATACTACCTCTAATTACCTATCTTTCAGGGCAATCACACACCTTGCGGCTGCAATAAAATGACTTCTAACGAGGCATCAATCACACTTAAAGAAGCGTTAGCGATTATTGATACAGCTTTGACTCCAAAAGGGTTAAACGATTTACAGGTGTTAGTTTTTTGCCAAACTTGGGACGGGCACAGTTATGCTGACATTGCGAAAAATGCTGGTTATGACGCAGAGTATATCAAGCATGTAGGTTTTCAGCTATGGCGCCTGCTTTCGGAAGCATTTGGCGAAAAAATCAATAAAAGTAACTTTCGTTCGGTGCTGCGACGACATTCACAGAATAACCAAAGCCAAAAAGACGACGATAATTCCTCTCTAATACACCAATGCTACCAAGATTGGGGAGATGCGGTTGACGTTTCTGTATTTTATGGGCGCCATCGCGAACAAGAAATACTTTCAGAGTGGATAGTACAAGACCACTGTCGTCTAATAACCCTACAAGGAATGGGTGGAATTGGTAAAACAACCCTAGCAATAAAGGTAGCAGAAAACAACCGTTCGGAGTTTGAATATATATTTTGGCGCTCTCTACGCAATGCACCACCAATACAGAATTTACTATCAGACCTAATTAAATTTTTATCCAACCAGCAAGAAACAAACTTACCCGACACCAACGATGCGCTCCTTACATTATTAATGAAATACTTGAATGAGTCGCGGTGTTTACTCATCTTAGATAATGTTGAAACAATTCTTGTTAGTGGCGCCAGTGCAGGAAATTACCGAGAAGGGTATAAAACTTACGGACAGTTATTTCGGAATATCGCCGAAATATCCCATACTAGCTGCTTACTACTAACTAGTCGCGAGAAACCCAAAGGTTTAGCACCATTTGAAGGTAAAAATTTACCCGTCCGTTCTCTACAAATTAATGGGTTAAGTGAATTAGAAACACATGAAATATTTACAGATAAAGGGTTTTACGCCTCACAAGCACAAGAACAATTACTAACCGCGCGCTATAGCGGTAATCCATTAGCATTAAAAATAGTCGCAACTACAACCCAAGAACTATTCGCTGGTGATGTTGAGCAATTCTTAGGCTACGAAACATCTGTTTTTGGTGATATTTGGGAACTTTTAGACCAACAATTTGAACGTTTACCCCCATTAGAAAAGCAAATAATGTACTGGTTAGCAATTAACCGGGAAGCAATTTCTCTATCTGAATTACGACAAGATATAGTCACACCTGTATCCCCACGAGAACTAATTGAAGCATTAGAGTCGTTAAAAGCGAGGTCGTTAATTGAAACGAGTCGTGATGCGTCGAACATCACAACCTTCACACAACAGCCTGCTGTCATGGAATATATGACAGAGAAATTAAATACTATAAGAAATAGCGAAATTACCACAGGAATAATTTCTAACTTACACTGTTACGCCCTCATTAAAGCCACAGCTAAAGAGTATATTCGCTCTGCACAAATCTATTTACTACTAGAACCTTTAGTTAATAAACTATTAAACCACTTGGGTAATACTAACCAACTAGAAAACCATCTATATCAAATCATTGAAAGCTTACGAAACAACTCACCAAATCAACCTGGTTATGCTGCTGGAAACCTTCTCAATCTACTTTGCCATATCCAAGCTGACTTAACAAATATAAACCTATCCAACCTGACAGTCTGGCAAGCTTATCTAAAAAATATCAACTTAAACGGCATTAATTTTCATTCATCCGATTTATCAAAATCTATCTTTACCGAAACCCTTAGCAGTATTTTAGCTGTAGCCTTTAGTCCAGATGGAAAAATCTTAGTAACAGGAGGTGTTGCAGGTGAAGTACAACTATGGCAAGAGAGTAACGGAAAATCACTATTAACTTGGAAAGCACACCAACGTTGGATTCTCTCCCTCGCTGTTAGTCCCAACGGTGAAATGTTAGCCACCAGCAGCGACGATAAAACCGTAAAAGTCTGGGATATTCGTACTGGAGAATGCCTAAAAACCTTTACTGGACAAACCAGTTGGGTATACGAAGTCGCATTCAGTCCAGACAGTCGCTTTGTTGCCAGCGTTGGTGATGAACACACAATCAAGCTATGGGACATTGATAGCGGACAATTATCAACAACCTTTAACGGACACACCGGACAAGTTTATACAATAGCATTCAATCAAGAAGGTCAAATCTTAGCTAGCGGCGCCAATGATGGCACCATCCGATTATGGAACATAAATACTGGTCAACTAATCCAAACATTACAGGCGCCAAGCAACTTCGTTCAAGCGGTCACATTTAGCCCAGATGAAAAAACCCTTGCTTCTACCAGCGACGACTGCAAAATTCAGTTATGGGAAACAGACACAGGCAAACTAATACACACATTCCAAGGACATACATATTTTGTACAACGACTAGCCTACGCACCAGACGGCAAGTATTTAGCCAGTAGCAGTCATGACAAAACAGTAAAACTGTGGGACGTAGAAACCTGTACTTGCAAAAAAACCTTTCAAGGACACACCAGCCAAGTATGGTCAATAGCATTTAGTCCTAACGGAGAAACCATCGCCAGTAGCAGCGAAGACCACACAGTAAAACTATGGGACGTAGCAACAGGACAATGTATAAGAACTTTCAAAGGATACACAAACGCATTTCGGTTAATAGCCTTCAGTCCCGACGGGAAAAGCTTAGTAAGTGGTAGCGGAGACTGCCAAGTACGATTATGGGATGTAAACACAGGTGCATGTATAAAAACCTTAGCAGGACACAGCAGTTTAGTAGTGTCAGTAGCCTTTAGTCCCGACGGTAGAACCTTAGCAAGTGGCAGCAACGAAATCAAAATATGGGATTCTATTACTAGCCAATGCCTCTTAACACTACACGGACATACCAACTGGATATGGTCGGTAAACTTTAGCCCAGATGGAAAAACTTTATTAACCAGCAGTGCAGACCGAACCTTAAAATTGTGGGACGTACAAACAGGCAATTGCCTACAAACCCTACAAGGACACACAAACTGGATATGGGCAGCCACCTTTAACTCTAACGGCAAAATCGCAGCCAGCGCAAGCGGAGACTACACCACAAAAATTTGGGACATCAAAACAGGTGCATGTTTAGCAACCCTTACAGGACATAGTAACGGCGTATTATCAGTAGCCTTTAGCCCCAACAACAAAATAATAGCCACAGCCAGCGATGACCGCACAACGAAGTTATGGGACTTAACAGCAAGCATCGGGAAAAATTCAGAGAATAACTTACCAACAGCAATATGTATAAAAACCCTAACCGGACATACCAGCGGAGTTTACTTCGTTACATTTAGCCCAGATGGCTCAACACTTGCCACAGCCAGCGACGACCAAACAGTAAGAATATGGGACGTAAATACAGGAGAATGTCTCAAAATTTTAACAGGACATACAAACCGAGTTTGGTCAGTTAAATTTAGTCCGGATGGCGCCATCTTAGCAAGCGCAAGTCACGACGAAACAATAAAACTGTGGGACATCAAAAATTACGAGTGCCGTAAAACACTTCAAGCCCCGCGACCCTACGAGAGAATGAATATTTCCAACGTAAAAGGACTAACCGACGCACAAAAAGCATCACTAAAAATTTTGGGCGCCGTCGAAGTTGAATAAACTGAAATATGATGGATTTACTAATTTGAGCGGGGCAAACTTAAGCAATGTGAATATGGTAGGTATTAGCATGTATGATAAAACTTTACTCATTATATAGGCTAAAATAGTCTGGTATAGTATAATATTACAAACTATAAAACTATCTGCACAAAGTACGCTCCGTTTTTCTGTGTAAGCATAGCACATAGCTTCCGTAACTTTGCCCGCATTAAGGAGTAAACAGCCTAATTTCCCTCCAACCAATTGCAACTTCCCGCGCGTGTCGGTGCAGTAATTGTGGATGAAAGCTTTATTGAAACAAACTATAATGCCAAAAGTTTACGCTTACAAGACTCAACGGAAGCAACCACTCCCGTGGAATAAATACTGGAAAAATTGGACAACCTTATTATAGAGATATTGGGAATCACGAGGGGTTGGGCTTGAAGGTTGTCCAATTTTTACCGATTGAATGCGTCCCCTTATTGTGAGCGAAAGCTATTAAGTTCATAGTTAAGATATGTAACAATATAATCACAAATATAAAAAGATTTTGATTTGTTGGTAGATTAATAATAGGTCGATACTTTAAACAGGTGATTTAAAGAATATGCAGTTAGTAGAAAGGAGAGTAATAAAATCAAACCATCAAGTCTATAAACAAATTGATGAGATGTGTTTTGCATCCAAGAATTTGTACAATGCTGCAACCTATATCATGAGACAAGCTTTCTTTTCTTGGGGACAAAGTTCTGTTCCTCAATACAATAGGTTGTACCAGATCATGAAAGATTCTTCGGAATACAAAGCACTTCCTGCAAAGGTATCTCAGCAAGTTCTAAAACTAGTCGCACAGAACTGGACATCATTTAAAGCTGCCAGTTTGGAATATAGTTTAGATGACTCGAAATTTACAGGTAGACCAAACATACCTGGATATTTAGATTCATATGGTAGATATTGTGTAATTTTCACTTCTCAGGCTACTTCCAAAAAGCAATTAGGTCAGGAATTAATCAAGCTATCTGAGATTGATTACTGCTTTGAAACTTGTGTAAAACTTGGGTCAATAAATAAGTACTGTCAATCCCGCATTGTACCAAAACTTGACCATTACGTTTTAGAAATAGTTTACGAAATCCCTGATGTGACCGAATCCGATAACAATTCAATTGCAGCAATAGATTTTGGTGTTAATAACTTGATGGCTATAACTTCAAATGTGCCTGGTTTTAGTCCAGTTCTCATTAATGGTAGACCGTTAAAGTCAATAAACCAGTTCTATAATTCAAAGCGCGCGGCAATTACTTCAGAGAATGGCAACAACAGTTCAAAACGTTTAAAGAGGTTTACTACTTATAGAAACCACAAAGTTAGAGATTATTTGCATAGAGCATCGACTTACGTAATTAATCTTTTAGCAGAATTAGGAGTTAGTAAACTAGTGCTGGGAAAAAACAAGGGTTGGAAGAATGGTATTAATATAGGAGCAGTTAACAATCAGAATTTTGTGCAGATTCCTCATGCACAATTAATTGAACTGCTCACCTATAAAGCTGCTATGAAAGGGATTCAAGTAATTATTCAAGAAGAATCCTACACCAGCAAGGCAAGCTTTTTAGATAATGATTTTATTCCAACATATAATTCTAAACCTGTAGACTGGGTAGCATCCGGTAAACGAGTAAAAAGAGGTTTGTATATTTCGCAGAATGGTATTGCTATAAATGCCGATGTCAACGGCAGTTACAACATCCTAAAAAAAGCATTTCCTGAAGCCTTCGGGATAAGGAATAGTGAGGTGTTAGTTACCCCCAGGAAGGTAAATTTAGAAGGTCATGCACTCAAAATGGTGACTCCCTTCTAAGTAAGAATTAAGTTTCAATCCTTCTATAAGGTTTTGTGAAGAAATGGCAGTTATCTATTATAGAAAACCATGTCTGACTATATTTGACTATGCAAAATCGAACTATAATGCCAAAATGGATGGTTGTGATTTAAGCGGAGCTAATTTATGTGGAGCTAATCTACATTGTGCCAATTTAGCCGCAGCTAAGTTAACTTCGGCTGATTTACGTGGGGCTGATTTATCCGGAGCGAATTTAAGAAAAGCTGATTTAAGAAACGCTATAATCGCTGGATGCAACATGAATCAAGTAAAACTTAGCGGCGCCACTATGCCTGATGGACATGTTAATGAGTAGTACTCTCCTCGCTCTGTGTACAGACGCGATTAATCGCGTCTCTACGTGTCTTTATGGTAAAAAATATTGCTAGTAATATCAGTACCTCGTCGCTAGGTTCTGGAAATGGTGGTAGTGTTTTATTAAACACTCGAACTTTATCACCAACTGTGTATTTAATTCTCCACTTTTTTGAGCGGTATTACCCACCCAAAATAGCTTGCAATCTAGAACATAGCAACAATAGTAGCAACATTTGCCTTCCCTTCCCTTCATTAAAGTCTAATTAGTGTAAAAACTGAGGTGTGGGGAGTGAGAGCGTTTCTACACAAAATAATCTGAACTAAGCATCAGCGCGCATCTCATCTAGTAAATCAATCAAATCTTCCAATAAATCAGCTTTTGTATCATCTTGAAGTAAAGCATTTTTTAGTTTTTGAATACAGGCATCAGCAGTTTCTAAATCTATTTCCATGTCTATAGACTCGATAACTGAGAATGCTTGATGGCTTACTTCAAAATTGCCTGTAATCACCAGTTCTACTAAAAATGGTAATAAATGGCTGCACTCGAATCCTTCAAGAGCGTAGATTAAAGTACCTCGATTCCCCTCTGTTTTTGGGTCATTAATAAGAGACACGATAGGATAAAGTGCCCTTTCATCACCAATTTCACGTAACCCAACAGCCGCCGCATTACGAATTGCCGAATCGCTGCTTTCTTGAAGTAATTTGATTAAAATTGGCACAGCTCGGCTATCACCTAAATCTCCAAGTGCATGGGCAGATTCAATCACTAAATCTTGATTGCTTGAATGAAGTTGTTCAACATATTTTTCATAAATTGTGCTACTTAAAGTCATATTATACCTTTTTAGGTATGGTCGCCATTGGCAACCATACAAATTATTTCATCTTCGCAATCTATAACCGATACCTCTAACTGTTTCTATCCTACTACTACCAAATTTCTTTCTTAAATGTCCAACATATACGTCAACTATATTTGAGCCTGGGTCATAATCATATCCCCAAATGCGGTTTAATAATTGTTCACGACTTAGTACTTGCATAGGGTGACGCAAAAACACTTCTGCTAAAATAAATTCGCGCGTGGAAAGTTCTATTAAATTATCTCCTACCCAAACTTGACGTGTGAGCAAATCTAAACAAATGTCACCAATTCTTAATGTGGTGTCTTCTTGTTGCCGGGGAATGTGACGGTTTCGCATTTGCACCCGGACGCGCGCGAGTAGTTCTTCAAAGCGAAACGGTTTTGTAATATAATCATCGGCGCCACCTTCTAAACCTGCAACCGTATCATCTACAGTGTCACGCGCGGTTAAAACGATAATTGGGAGTGTTTCTCCTCGACCGCGTAAGTTCCTTAACACATCAAAACCGTCAAGGTCGGGTAAACCGATGTCTAAAATTAATAAATCAAATATTTTGCTATCAGCAACGTTAATAGCTTCACTACCAGTTGCTACTACCGCTGTTATAAACCCATGTGCTTGTAACCCAGTTTCCAAGAAGGAACTAATGCGGGGATTGTCTTCGGCGATGAGTATCTGGTTCATGCGTTGCAGTTTCGAGGCATAGAACTAGGATTTGGGACGATAGCAATATTATCACGGCTTGGTATTTTCGCGAACTGCGGCGCCAAGGTTTTCAGACATTGGTGTTAATTATTAAACAAGCTCCTACCTCACATCTTGCACCTTCTTTTGGCTTGGGTAAGGTGGGCAGTGCCCACCCTACGTAAGAATAAGCAGAACACGCGCTCTTTGATTCTCAATAAAGTCAAGGTGCAAGATGTAAGCTACTCTAACTGCAAGCTGGGATAGGAGCCATAATTGAATTGTTGCTAATTTTTAAGCGAGATTGGCACTTGAACTCAACCGCTAGAAATATTAGCTTTAAGTACTTGACTGCCATCAGGGCGAGTTTCATCTTGATTGCTCGAATCATCGAACAACTTTAAGTTATCATCCTTGCTTACTTCCGAATCACTTATTGGCGCCGCTTCGGGGTCATTAGAGCTAATAGTGCGAGGTGGTTCCTTTGCATTGGAAAAATCAATATTAGCTTTTTGCTGTTCGTGTGCCATAAATTACTTTAATCATGCTTACACTTCTAGTGTTTTATTTGTGCTTCTAATAAACATCATTCTAAAGATTGATACTGAATTATTGAAAGGCTCAGATTTTTGATTATGCTACATCTGTATGCTGCAAAAAAGGCGAAAGCTCTTTATTTAACCAACCAGTTTTAACAAATTCTGCATATGTATCCGCTTCTACTGCTAGCAGTTCTGAGCGTAACTGTTCAGAGGTAAATTTCTGCAAATTTGGATACTCATCTTGCATTTTATCAATCTCTGTCTGTAAACGGCTTAGTTCTCCCTTAATTAATGTTTCCTGGTAACGATAAAATTCTGGTTCTATACCTATACGGTTTTCTGATTGTGCTAAATGTTCTAATACACGATTTAGCGCTACTTGGCGAGCTACAGCTTCCAAATATATTTGACGTAATGGTTGTTCGTTTACAAGGTTCAACTTTTCTAACAGCGGCTTAACTGTCAAACCTTGTACTAGTAGTGTAAATAAAACCACCCCAAACACGGTGGCAATAATTTCTTCCTTTGCTGGAACAACAGCTTCAACGCTCAATGCTAGCGCTATCGAAACTGAACCGCGTAATCCTCCCCACCAAACAACCGTTTGGTCACGTAAAGGAATTTCTGATTTTGCAAGAAAATTACTCAAACCACTCAATAAGTAAATAGAAATTGCTCGTGCTAATATCATGGCGCCGATTGTAATGGCGATGATGGCAAAATTAGCCTGCAATATATCTAAACGGATTTGGTCGCCAATCAGCAAGAAGACAATAGAGTTAACAAAAAATGCTAAAAACTCCCAAAACTCGCTAACAATGATTCGCGTGCGTGGGTTCATGCCAATACGCGAACCAAAATTACCTAATATCAAACTGCATGTTACAACTCCAATAACTCCAGAACCACCCAAATCTTCAGTAATTAAGTAGGTTCCATAAGCTGAAACTAAAGTTAGAGACTGCTCTACCAAAGGTAAATCAAAGCGCTGCGTTAAATAAGAAATACCAAATCCTGTTAAGCAACCAACAGCAATACCAATACCAACTACTGAGAAAAACTGAACAATAATAGGTTGTAATCCTAACTGTGCGGTTTCCTGTTGCAGAGCTACTAAAAATCCAAACGCCACTACAGCCATACCATCATTGAATAAGCTCTCACCTTCCATCAATGTAGTCAAGCGTTGTGGGGCGCCTAATTCTCGAAACAAAGCAGTTACAGAAACTGGGTCAGTAGCAGATAAACTGGCGCCAATTAATAAAGCAGTGGTAAAAGACATTCCTGCAAATTGATTTAAACCGAGCGCAACACCTGCAATTGTAATGACTACACCAAAAACAGCATACAAGCAAATCGGTACTAAATCTCGCTTTAAACTTGACCATTTCAAATTCCAAGCAGCTTCAAATAATAGTGGTGGTAGAAAAATAGTCAGAATTAGCTCTGGAGATAGACTCACTAGCCTTACATCTACCGAAGCTAATATTAACCCCACAATCACTAACAATAGCGTGTAAGGAATTTGACGAAGCCAACTAAATATTTGCGGTAACGTCGCAACACTTAGAGAAACTGAAAGTACTAACAAAAACGATTTGAGATTAGCGTGAATAATTTCTTCGGGCATAATGCGCTCTGGTAGGGTGCGTGAAAGTCATTAAAATCTACAATCAAATAAAATATTAAACTGCCAGAACGCACCTTACGCAGACCAAGCTTCTCTAAAATCTGCATATAGCGTTAAACCACCATCTACAAAAAGTGTTTGTCCTGTAATATATGCTGCTTCATCGGATGCTAAAAAAGCTACAGCAGCAGCCATTTCCTCGGAAGTTCCCGCGCGACTCATTGGGATATGACTTTCTACAACTACTTTTTTTTCGGGGTCATTAACCCATTCTTCATTAATAGGTGTTATTGTAGCTCCCGGCGCCACACCATTAACGCGAATACCTTTATTAGCATACTCTAGCGCTAGAGTTTTAGTCATGTTTTCCATTCCACCTTTGCTGATGGAATAACTAAGGTAAAAAGGTCTTGGAATAATTTCGTGGACACTAGAAATATTGATAATTACTCCAGAACGGTTTTGCGACAAGAGATGTTTGATAGTTTCACGCGCGCAAAGGAAAGCACCTCTTAAATTTACTCCTAGCACAGAATCAAAATCTTCTGTCTTAAGCTCATGCGAAGGACATTCTTTCTGAATTCCTGCATTATTAATTAGTATATCTAAACTACCAAACTTTTCTACTACGGTATTAACCATGTTAATAATGTCTTCTTCTTTAGAGACATCACCTTTAACTAGTAAAGACTCTACGCCGCAATTACTAATATCTCCACAAGCTTTCTCCATTGCCAGGTCTTCCGTATTTTCCGCGTCTTCGATGCTTTTACGGTAATTAATGGCAATATTACAACCTTCAGTAGCCAAACGAATTGCTATTACCTGCCCAATACCCGAAGTGGCGCCTGTAATTAAAGCATTCTTGCCTTTTAATCCTTTCATTTTAGTTTATCCTTTTGCCGAAAGTGTGACAACAATTAAAATATTTCAAATGTGGATATTCTAATTTTCATCTATCAATAGGTATATTTAACCCCAAAATAGTAAGCAAAGTCACATTTATTTTCATCAATATATATAAGCAGATGTGTATATAATTATTTAGTGTCGATTGAGTCAAGAACAGTCTGAACTTACGGCGCCGAGATCATCAATCATTTGTATGAAGTGTTCTATCTTTATCTCTCTCAAAAGTCGGAAACTTGCTTTAATACTTAAAAAACAAGTATATAAAAATACGTCTAAGCTCAAGAGCTTATTGAGATTTTTGGCTTGACTCGATTTATATCAACTATAATTTAGCCAGGACTTACGATATTGTCACAACCGCTTATCCGGTGCGTGAAGGCTACAAGTCTCATCACTACGTTCAAATTTTTTCAATGGCGTCACGCACCCTACGGTTTTTATGTGTCGGTTGCGTAAGTCCTATTTAGCATTCAATTACTGTGCTATCGCTTAGTAAAACTTACATTTAGTGCTAGAAAGTAGTCACAAGTTTTTTGCTATAATTTCGTGACACTTTCACAAAAAAGTATTATAAGTTTAGTTAAAAAGTTTATTAAAGATGAGAAAAAACAGTTAGCTGAACTAACAAAACAAATAATATTATCTATCAAAAGAAGGGTTAATCCATTATCTATAGCCGTTAAATTAAGGGAAGAAATAAACTTTTTACTTTAGGAGCTAAAGAATCATGGCTGAAAGTAAGCAGGGGTTTGACCAGACAACGACACCTCAACCAAATCCTCGTCAACCCGAAAAAGAGAAAAATGATGGAGTAAATAGAGCGCTAATAGGTGGACTTATTGGTGGTACATTAGGTTCATTAGCTGCTGCAATAGCAGGAAGAAGAATTGCTCAGGGCTTTAACCACACAAGCACTGGTTTAGGAAGTGCCGCTAAGACAATAGGCGGGGGTCTGTTCCAAACAGCTAAAGGTGTAGGAGATGCAGTTAAGGCAGTCGCTCAAGGAGCTACTCATGCTGTTGTCGGTGATGCAATAGATACGACTTCTGTTGAACTTGGCGCCGACACAGTACAAAATACTGCCCTTGATAATAATCAGTCAGTTGAATATATAACTGATACATTTAATTACAGCACCCCTTATGACCAGTTATCAGATTCAACCAGTCTTGACGTTGACCAACTGCTAATTGACACTTCAGAAACCTCTGAAGCCTCTGATACTATTTCTCCGGTTGAAAATACAACTGATATATATATAGAAGGCGCAACAGAAGCGCAGTTATCAGATTCAACCAGTCTTGACGTTGTGCAGCAGGTGATTGGCGCCTCAGAAACCTCAGAAATCTCTGAAATCTCTGAAGCCTCTGAAGCCTCTGATACTATTTCTCCGGTTGAAAATACAACTAATATATATATAGAAGGCGCAACAGAAGGTCAGTTATCAGACTCAACCAGTTTTAACGAAAACCAACTAGTAATTAACACCTCAGAAACCTCAGATATCTCTGAAGCCTCTGAAGCCTCTGAAGCCTCTGATACTATTTCTCCGGTTGAAAATACAACTGATATATTTATAGAAGCTGCAACAGAAGCCGAGTTATCAGACTCAACCAGCCTTAACGAAAACCAACTAGTAATTAACACCTCAGAAACCTTAGAAACCTCAGATATCTCTGAAGCCTCTGATACTATTTCTCCGGTTGAAAATACAACTGATATATTTATAGAAGCTGCAACAGAAGCCGAGTTATCAGATTCAACTAGTCTTGACGTTGACCAACAGCTAATTGATGGCAAAGAAGCTGAAGAAGCCCTTGATACTATTTCTCCGGTTAACTATACAACTAATATATTTATAGAAGGTGCAACAGAAGCCGAGTTATCAGAAACTACAATTAATTTTGACCTTGACCAACAGATAATTGCCATCTTAGAAGCCTCAGAAGCCGAAAATACTATTTATCCGGTTGAGTATACAACTGATACATCTATAGAAGGCACCTTAGAAGCTCAGTTATCAGAAACTCCAAGTAGTCTCGACGTTGAACAACAGGTAGGCGCCCTCGAAACCTCAGAAACGTCAGAAACCGAAGAAGCCGAAGATACTATTTCGAAGGCAGTATATATTTTACCCTCAGACACTGAAATTCAAGTAATTTCAATTGATGCATTATTGCTGGAAGAAGAAATTAATTTGATTGATAGCGGTTTAGAATAAATATCAACTTTTAAATCCACCAATATGCCAAAATTAGAGTCAAAAAAGTTAGCGGTAATCCAAAACGTAAATGTTCCCAAAAAGACAATTGAAAACCGAGTTTAGCAACAGCCTCAGCGACAATTAAATTAGCAACTGAACCTAACAAAGTTAGATTTCCAGCTAAGGTAGACCCAGCGGCTAATAGTAACCAGGTTTTTGTATCGGGATGAGGAATTAAATTCTCTAGTAGTAATACTGCTGGAACATTTGAAACTAAATTTGAAAGCAGAGCAGTTACTCCTAATATACTTAGGGAAGTATCAATATAACTACTAAATAAATTCAATATTCCTAACTTCCCTACCGCTGCTGTAACAATAAATAGCCCCGAAAACATTACTAGTAAGTCCCAATCTACCTTATTTAATATTCTTTGTGGTTTGATTCGGCGAGTAATAAATAGTAAACCCGCTGCTACTAGTGTTGCTTGGGCTGGTTCTATACCAATTAAGAATGCAGCCAATAATCCTGCGGTAATTAAAAGGCTTTTTGTTAGTAACGGTTTGAGTACATAGTTACGTACAGGTTTATCACTTAAACAAGATTTAGTAGACCGGACATCAGGATATAGCCACCATAGTAACCCAATCTCAATTAGTAAACTAAAAAGTGCAATAGGAGTTAAAGATGACGCAAAATCAAGATAACTAATGCCAGAAGCAGAACCAATCAATATATTTTGGGGATTACCACTTAATGTTGCTACAGAACCAATATTAGTTGCTCCTGCCAGAGCAAGTAAATAAGGAATAGGTTTGAGGTTTAAGGTTTGGGTTAAGCCTAGAGTTAAGGGAGTAAGAATTAAAGCAATAGTATCATTAAGAAAAAAAGCTGAGAGTATTGCACTGCTAAATGTTAAAACTATTAGCAAACCAAAAGGACTCCGGATGTAGTGCGTGACAGTATTCAGCACTAGTTGAAAAAAACCAGAGTAATTTAAGTTGGTGGCGACCACCATCATGCTAAACAGAAAAATCAGTGTTCTATAATCAATTGCTGCCCATGCTTGTTTCAAGTCTAAAACCCCTAATGCCATGAGTAAAGAGGCGCCGACTATTGCTATACTAGCTCGATTCATTCGTAAACCAGGTATATACCCCAAACCTAAACCTATATAAGTCAGACCAATGACGATGTATATAAGAACAATCATTTCGGTGTGTGGATAGTGGGTTGACTGGATATTTTAAGCAAATTTATAATCTTTTTAAGATTAATTTTGTTATCTTATTGTGTTCTATGCTACGGTAAATACAAGTGAATTGTGCCCCAATTCCCCGCACGGAAGGGAGCTAAGAACAATAATGTGTATCTTCATAAAAAAATGGTAGAAAACCGCTTCAACCATAAAAGCATAAAACCTGAGAAGAACATTCATATTTCTTCCCAGGTTTAAATTCAGATATTAGCTACTAATCAATTCTTTCCTTGTAAAAATTTATAAATTAACGCGCGCTTCTTTAATTTATTCTTCCGCTACTTGTTGCTTGCGTTGACGAAGAGAACTTACACTAAAAGCACCCAAAGCAAATAAACCAATAACAGCAGTAGGTTCTGGAACAGATTTTGCAACACTAGTATAACTGATATCACCAATACCAATACCGTGGCTACTTGGATTTGTTTGTGTGGTACGACCGCCTTCTGTAAAGATTAACTCGAACCTGTCAATCGCACCACCAAAAGATACCAGAATATCGCCACTACCACCATTGTCATTGTCTACACTCCGAACACCATCAAGAGTATTAGGATTGATTAGACTTACGTTATTAGGTAATCCACTGCTTCCTGGTCTTGTAAAAATGGTGTTAACTACTTCATTTCCCAAAAACCCTCTCAAAATTACCCTATCTTGCCAACTAATATCAGAACCAGTTCCAGAAATATCTATGTCGTGTAAAACAAAGGAAACACCATTTAAAGCCCCACCAAAGCCACTAAAGGTAGTCGCCATATTTAAGGCGCCAGCATATGTCTGACCAAATGCTGTACCTGTAGGAACTGTTAAGTTAGACTTTACACCTGGGTCAATTTGAATGTGTAAACTTTTATCAGTATCTGGTTTGCTTCCATTGAGAACACTATTAATTGCAGGTGTTAAACCACTGTTCCCATGCGTTGAGAATCCGATATTTGTTCCAAGTAAAAATCCAAAGTTAACTTGTCCGCCACCATCTACATTAATTGTGCGATTGAAGCTACTATTTAATGTAGGATTTGCCCATTGATTTTGTTGAGCAACCTTATCCCAGTCAATCAAGGTTTTTTCAGTGCTTCCTGTATTCGCTTGAGCGGTTGTTGGGACTAATAATGCTCCTACTACTGCTAAGACACATCCTAACTTGGTAACTAAGCTTTTACTAAACATTGTTTGAAACCTCTTAAATTAGTGTATTTATGAGATTTCATCATGTCATACCACTTTCCTAAATGCCTAGACTGTTTACAGTATCTTCTGAAACTAAGCAATAATACCAGGAATAGATACATCTTAGGTATAAATAAATACTTTAATAACTAAATGAAATAATTATCGGGCGCGCATATATAAATTTCAGAATGAAAATAAACCTGACTTTACAAATGGGCGCCGTTTTGGAGTATTAGATTCATGTATTGCATCATTTGAGGGAACAAGGGGAATTACAATAGTAAAAGTCGAACCATATCCCAAACTGCTCGAAAGTTCAACTTTACCACCATGAGCAACGGCTATTGCACTAACGATTGAAAGTCCTAAACCGTGTCCTTCAAAGTTCTGGTCGTGTTTTGTCGCGCGTGCAAAGCGGTCAAAAATCCGCTTTTGGTTTTCCGGTGCAATACCTTCGCCTGTATCGCTTACCCAAATATAAACAAAATCCCCTTTCACAGAAGAACCAAGTGTAATAGTATCACCTTGCATGGTGTGGCGAACTGCATTTTGGACGAGATTCATTACTGCTTGGGTTAAGCGCTGTCTATCTACTGTGATTGGACTTAAGCCTTTAGATTCTAACTTCCAGTTACGGTTGGCAAAACTACGTGCTTTGAGAAAAATTTCCTCTGTTAACCAGTCTAATTCCTCTGGTTTTAATTTTAGAAAATCTGGACGTTCGGTTTTTGCTAGCAACAATAAATCATTAACTAACCTATTCATCCTGTCAAGTTCGTCCATTACCAACGCCATAGTTTCTGGCTGTTTTTCAGGACAAAACTGTAACATCTCTAAATGTCCCTGAATAATTGTGATGGGAGTGCGTAGTTCGTGGCTGACATCATTAAGGAACCTTTGCTGGCTATCGAATGCAAATTGCAATCTATCAAGCATTTCATTAAGCGTAGTTGTTAGTTCTGCAATTTCATCCGAACCTTGCACAGGGATACGCAACGTCATATCTGACTCGCTGATTGAATGTGCTGTTTCTGTTACAAGCCGTAATGGATATAATACCTTACCTGTTGTTATCCATGCCACAATAAAGAATATAATTAGCACGACGATAGTTACTTGCATCACTAAAACAATTGCACTAGTGCCCGCTTGATAATCTGCTGAAGAATCGTTAATAGCAATGACAGTTCCCTTATCTTCGTTTTTAGTCATTGATTGTCCAGCATATCTAATTCGAGAAGGAGCAATATAAACCTTGCCTCGCTCAAACTCGGCTTTTTGGCGCCATTGCTGCACAAGTGATGGTAATTTTTCTTGTATATCTTGAGAAAGTTCGGGTTTAGATTTATAAACCTGGTCATTTAACAGCGTAATAACATACTCATTACGTGTGGGTGCATAGTTAGTAATAAATTTATCTAAGAGCTTGGGAGTCGAAACATAAGTATATTTATCTGACATAAGCTTAAAGCGCTCGATTTCTTTGATAATCGATGCATCAGCTTTGGCTTTTAAGCTATCGCAGTATATTTGACGAGTTACTTGCAGCGACACTATAACAGTACAAGCAGTCAAGAGAAAGTACCATGCCAAAAGACGCATCCGCACACCCATACGAGTTTGGCGCCGCAATAGAGGATAATTCAGTTGAGCTTTCATATATAACTTTCTTATAAAAGATTTCATCTTAGCTAAGTATCCTCATGGGTCATTAATTAATAATGAAACATTTATGAAAATATTTTTAAAAATCTCAAATAAATTTTGGAACTCGTGACTTGTGGACTTGTGGACTTGTGGAACAGGCGTCCCCGCCTGTAGAATATGGTGGCTTCAGCCCACCCTACTATTTAAGCGTATTTCCAGCGACCAATTTCATTACCAAACACGCTGGTGTAGTAAAGATTACCGTCTGGCCCTGTAATCAGTTGTACTGGTGTGAACACATCTGATGCAAAACGTTGTACGGAATTAACTTGACCCTGGCTATTTAAAGTGAGAGAGTCAATGGTTCCTTTAGATACGTTACTGATGAATAGCGAGTTTTGATATATTGCAGGGTAATTATTTCCCGTATAAAAATCACCTACAACTATGGCATCGCCACCAGAATTATGTCTGTAAGAATACAGTGGTGCTTCTACTGAGGCGCCGCTTGCATAGAATGCTTGAGCCGAAGGCAGAACGGCGTATTGTTGTTGTTGTTCGTTACCATTGCTACCACCTTCAAAGTATGGCCAACCAAAGTTTTTACCTCGTCCTGTGTTAATTTCTTCCCATGTTGTCCAACCAACATCTCCAACGTATGGAGTATTTGTGCGTTTGTCGATGGTCATCCGGAAAGGATTACGCAACCCAGAACTGTAAACTTTAGAAATGTTGCTGTTGGGATTACCGTTGTAGAAAGGATTATCGGCTAAACCTTCACCTGTTATTGGGTTAATACGAAGGATTTTTCCAGAAAGGTTGTTTAAGTCTTGTACCCGAATTGTGCGCGGATCCATACGGTTGTAAGATGTACCATCGCCATTTGTGACGAATAAAGAACCATCTGTACCAAACCTTACAGTACCTATAGTGTGAGTTTCACTATCGGTTGCTAGATAGTCTTCAATGTTTGTGATGTTGTTAAGGTTATTGAGATAATCTTGAGCATCGACAAACTTTCTACCGTCTCTAGCTACAATTCCTGAAGGCGCCGTATCAAAGTTACCTGTGCTGTTAACATCAGGACGACTGGTATTTTCCCAATTACTGTTTTTACCTAATAAGACAACTTCGCTACCTGGAACAACTGTTCTGTAATTGTTCCTAGCATCAGCAGTAACTCGAATTAATCTAGAAGGACGGTTTCCACGTTCATCGGGTCCAGATAAAGTATTAGGATTATTGACATTAGCAGAAGCATATACTTCTGGTGGGTCATAGGTAAACAGCAAATACACGTATGGATTGTTTACAAAATCTGGGTGAATGGCAAGACTTAATAAACCACGGTCATGTGCATCATTGACTTGATTAGAGATATCAATGAAAGGTGTTGCAAGTAAGTTTCCATTTTCTTGTACTCTGACTACACCATTTTTCTGAGCAATTAACATCATTGGTGTATCGTTGGATGTGGGTATCCAGTCGATGAATGTGGGTCTATCAATATTTCTTACTACTACTTCTTTTGTAAATAAACCTGGGTCATCATCAATAATGCTAATAACCGCTTTATCTTGAGTCGTTAAGTTTACTCCTACTGTATTACTAAATTGGAGTGTGAAGTTTTCGTTTGATTCGCTAATATTATTGTTTAAAATTGGAATTGCAATTGTCTTACTACGTTCGCCGACTGCAAAATTTAAAGTTCCTGACACAGCAGTAAAGTCACTTCCTGCAACCGCACTACCATCAACTGTTGCGTATCTTACACTTGCTGCATTAACTGCACTGCCTCGTTTGACTGTAACAACTGCGGTTCCATCACTTTCGCTCACCGTTGGCTGAGTAAATGTCAGGTAATTTCGGTCATCATCGTCAATTGTAATATTAACAGTTCTGGTAGTTCCTAAGCCTGCTCCTTGTGGTTGGTCGATAACAAAAGCAAAGCTTTCGTCGTTTTCTGAATTAGTATCGTTAAGGATTGGAATTGTAATTGTCTTGCTAGTTTCTCCAGGTGCGAAGATTGCTGTACCGCTATTTTCTACATAATCTTCTCCTGGTGTTGCTGTATCCCGTCTGGTAGTGTACTGAATTGAAGATGTACCGCTTAAGTCTTCACCTGTTCGCACAATATTTACACTTACACTACCAGCATTTTCGGCAACACTTGCTGGTGGCGCCCCTAAAAGGATAATTGGGAGTGCGGGTGGTGAGAATAAATAAGATTGCGGAATAATTTCTTTTGCTTGACTTGCGCTCGACCAAGTGAGTCTTGCAACTGCTTCACCTCCATTTTCAAAATAATCCATGCGAATATCATATTTCTGACCAGCTACAAGCGAAATAGTACCTCTGGCTTCTGTAGCTGACTGGTCAATAAAGCGGTCAATAATTAACTGGTTATTCACCCACAACCGCACACCATCATCTGAAGTAGTGAAGAAATTGTAAGTTTCGCTGTATTTAGCCATTACTTGACCAGTCCAGCGTACACTGAAAGTATCGGCGCCAATAAATTCGCTTGGTGAACGAGTACCCCAGTCAAAATTAACTGTAGCGTCAGTAGTAGTTAGCTTTAAGTCAGTAAAATCAATATTGTTGTAATATTCACCTTTTAATCCTTTGCCATTAGGTGTGGGTGTAGGTGTAGGTGTAGGTGTAGGTGTAGGTGTGGGTGTAGGTGTGGGTGTGGGTGTAGGTGTAGGTGCAGGTGTGGGTGTAGGTGTGGGTGAAACAGCTGGTACACTAAATAACTGGGAACGAGGAATGATTTCTTTAGCTTGGCTGTTACTTGACCAAGCAAGTCGAGAAACTGCCTCTCCACCATTTTCGTAGTAATCAAGACGAATATTATATTTGCGACCTGCAACAAGGGAAATAGTACCATTAGCTTCTGTAGCTGATTGGTCAATATAGCGGTTGACAATTAACTGGTCATCAACCCACAATCTTACACCGTCATCTGAAGTTGTAAAAAACGTATAATTTTCGGTGTATAGCGGCATTACCTGACCAGTCCAACGTACACTGAATGTATCAGGCGCCATCGATGCATCAGGTGAAGCAAAACCCCAGTTAAAGTTCACCGTGGCATCAGTACGAGTTAATTTCAGGTCAGTAAAATCAATATTGTTATAGTATTCTGCTTTTAATCCGGTTCCTGTATCGGCACCTGCGATTGGTACATTTACTAGGAAATTTCCTAAATTTGTAGTAACAGCAAAATTACCACTGGTGTCACTAACTTGATTCGGCTGTAGAGTAACTATATAGGCGCCATTATCAGCAACATCCCAACTGCCACCAGGAGTATTAATATGGTAAGTGGCAGTACGTGAAGTTCCATTAGCATCAGCATCTACACTTACCAAAGTTGCCAACTGACTAAAGTTTCCAGGACCTGTCACTAAAACATCTCTATTATCTAAAGAAGCAACATCAATACCTGTATCGTCACGATAAATAACATTAAAGTTATAGGTATTGGCGCCTGCCGTAGTAACTGAAGCTGCGCTAAGTGTTGCAGTCGGCAATCCTCCACTGAATAATTGAGAAGTAGGAATAATTTCTCTTGCTTGGCTAGCACTTGACCACAAGAGTCTAGCAACTGCTTCTCCACCATTTTCGTAGTAGTCCAGACGAATATTATACTTCTGTCCTGCAATTAAAGAGATACTACCTCTGGCTTCGGTTGCAGCTTGGTCTATAAAGCGGTCAACAACTAATTGATTATTCACCCACAACCTTACACCATCATCCGAAGTTGTAAAGAAGGTGTAATTTTCGCTGTATTTAGCCAAAACTTGACCAGTCCAGCGTACACTAAATGTGTCAGCAGCTATTGAACTATCAGGAGAACCATAACGCCAATCAAAATTAACTGTGCCATCAATGCGAGTTAGTTTCAGGTCAGTAAAATCAATATTGTTATAGTATTCTGCTTTTAACCCAGTTGCTGTTTCTAATACCGCAGCGTCAGAACTAGACCTACCAACTTGAAACTGTTGTGTAGATATATCTAATGTGGAAGGGGTAGCAATTACTGAATTGCTAGAGAGGTTGTGACTGATGTTAAACTGTCCATTCTCACTGGAAAAATTATTATTTGGCTGCATAATTGAAAAAGAAGAATAAAAAGTTGTACCAGCACCAGACAAGCAAATGTCCACTGGGTATTTTTTTTGCAAAACCGAAAAACTATATACATGTTGCAAAATCAATAGATTCTGCAAAAATATCCGACTATTTACAAACTGGTGATGCTACTCTGTCAACCCGTGAAATATAGCGTTTCTCTTTTCAACAGATAGGAGGTGACGATTTATTGTTCTGACATGAACGAACTAACAATAATTTGAACAGTTCGCTATCAGGGAGTAACATTTTTTAAAGTGGTACATTGCCCGTATATTTATTTTCTACTCTAATCAAGTCAGTTCTGTGTATATACTTACAGATAATTTGGATAATCTTTACAAAAATCTCACAACCATCAAGTTAAAATTGCTTTGTTAAAAATTGTTAAAAGTATTACTGGAAATTTTTGATATCTTCAATAAAAAATAATACTGATTTTTCTTAACTTTACAGATAAATAATAATAAATTAAGTCATAACAGAGAAGGGTGTAGGTATCTGAACTATGGTGAGTTACATCAATTTAAATAATTAGATAATTAAATATGAAACCTATAAAATTTTTAAATAGAATTAAAAAATTAGTTCCATATTCTGCTCAGATAAAGTTACAGCACATACATACTGCTTTAGTTTCACAGTGGATTATAAATAAAGGTAGTCAACCTTTAAACTGGCAAAAGAAATCAGCAATGGTATTTGCTCCGCATCAAGATGATGAAACATTTGGATGTGGTGCGATGATTGCTCTAAAGCGTCAGCAAGGAATCCCTGTAACAGTTGTTTTCCTGACGGATGGCGGACAAGGTGTAGATAAGCAGGCGCCGCAGGTTAATGAAATCGTTTATACCCGCAAGCAAGAAGCAATAGAAGCATTACGAATTTTGGGAGTAGGTGAAAGCGCGATTTACTTTTTGGATAAAAAAGATGGTGCTTTACATAAACTGACGCAAGAAGAACAACGGCAAACAATTGCACAAATAGTTGAGTTAGTAAATTTCCATCAGCCAGAAGAAATTTATGTACCTCATAGTAAAGACTGTCATAATGACCACGAAGTTACTTTTACATTGGTTAAATCAGCGCTAAAGCAAGTAGGCAAGAAAATAGACCTATTACAATATCCTGTGTGGGCTTTCTGGAAATCTCGACTGTTTCTAAGATTGAAGTTGCAGGATATCGCAGTTGCTTATAGAGTACCACTGGCGCCTGTGAAAGCACAAAAAACTCAAGCGATAGCTTGCTATGATTCTCAGCTTATATCTTTATCAAACGCATTTGTAAAGCATTTTTCAGAAACCGACGAAATCTTTTTCAAAACCGATTATTAGCTCAGATTTCCGACTTCTTTAAGAAGTCGGGAATCTTAATGAATCGTAATTAAAGCTAAAGAATAAGGAGTTAGGATTAGTTCTTGATTAATGTCAAAAGCTTTATCTTTTACACCCTTCTCATCTAAAGTAAACATTTGTAACTTTTGTGAGTTAGTGAAATCTTGGGTTGAGTCTAAGTTAACCTGAGTAATTTTGCTTGATTTATTAATCAACAATAAAGCGTGCGTACCTTTATCTTTCTTAACTGCCAGCGCTTCTACAAAAGCATAATCACTAACCGTTTTTACAACCGTACCCGTTAAATATTTGATTGCCCATTTGAATACAGTTGCTCCTGGTCGTAGATTATTTTCTGGGTCAATCATCCCATAAATTCCGTCTTTTAAATTCCAAGAAGCAGCCATCTCAATTGCAGCTTCAGCAAGGTGTTTGAGAATGGAAGCAAACCATACTGCCCCAATATTAGTATTTTGACGATTCTCACCAGATTCCCAAGAATAGTTAATGTTATACTCACCAAGTAATAGCGGTATAGAACGCTCTGGAATATTTTGTTTTACAACCTCTCGCAGTGTCCTTACCTGTTCCCCATATTCAAGAGTCTTCGACATCAAACTATCTGTAGACTCATTCACATCTCCTGTTGCATAGCGATGCCAAGACACAAAATCTACATTTGGTTTGCAAGCTTGTAAAAAAGATGCCAGTCTATTAGGTTCATCCCAAGTTAATGCTGGCCCTCCAACTTTGATGCTACTATCAACTGCTTTCATCGCTGACGCGACTTTATTGTAAATAATCCATAATTGGTCTAATTTACCAGCTTCTTCATAACGTGTATCTTGCTCGTTCAATGGTTCCCAATATACTACTTTCTTTTGGAGACGAAGATTAACAAGTTCTACTAGTTGGGCACAAAAAGCTGCGTACTTATCATACTCTGAAGGATTTAGCAAGCCGTTTTTATCTTGAGCCATCCATCCAGGCCAAGAAGAAATATTTTGCACTATTACTGCTTGTTGCGGCAAGAATGTATCGTATACAGTCTGAACTTTAATTAAATCCCAGGTTTTTGTTTTAGAATCTGTCCAAGCTTCAGATAACTCAGCATTATGTATCCGAATGAATTGGATGTTTAATTCTTGAAGTTGCTTTTTATATGCTGAGTCTGCCGTTTTTGGGTCAGTAATTTCGTAATTGTTAGAGCCAAAGGTGAGAGGTGTGGTTTCAGCGATTTTACTTTCCCAGTCAATCTTAATATTTGTCACATGGTGTGAGGCAGCATGAGCATCATTATCATGATTTTTACTCCGCAGGGTATGTAAAATTCCTAATCCTACTACACTTCCAGAGGCTAGCTTGATAATTTGTCTTCGTCGCATTCAGTTTTTAATTTAAGGTATTTTTGTTAACTTCAAGAGTCAATCCGAAATTTAATCCCCCCCTTCCACGCGCAGGGCGTGTACACACATCTTTAATAACTCACTTATTTTCCCCTCCTTTGTGTCCTTTGTGTTCTTTGTGGTTTATCTCTTTAAAGAACCACAAAGGCACAAAGGACACAAAGAAAGAGAAGAAAAAGAGACTTGTGTGTACACTGTAGCCTTATTAAGGCGGGATTTTTAAGGGAGGGTTTTTAAGAATTAATTTTTGAAGTATCTGGTTTGTAAGAATAGGGTCGGGAATTGTTTTCAACTCCATTTACTACCAATCCTAATATTTGACCTTTGTGTTGAGTTAATTGAGCAAAGCTACGATTTACTAAGTCTCGGTAGCTAGTATCTGGACGAACGACAAATAATACGTTACGGATGATTGTAGTTAGTAGTGGAGTTTCGCTTGTTAGGGTGACAGGGGCGCTATCAACGATAATATAGTCATAATTACCATTGGTTTGACAATTAGTCAGAGTTTTTTCAAAACGTCCACGTCGAATCATTTCGACTATTTTCCCTTGTTTGGGTAAAGTGGGTAGTAAGTCAAGATTTGGTTGTATTGATACAGTTGTGCTTTCTTCTTTCAACTGTTGATTGTAACCCAGGCGCCGTGATAAAGCAGCTTGGTGAAAATCTCCATCTACTAATAAAACTCGGAAACCTAAGTCTACTAAAGCATTAGCTAACCCTAAAGCGACGGTGGTTTTACCTTCACCAACAGAGGCGCTAGTTACTAGTAAACGTTTGTTCTCTAAAGGCTGTAAGCTAATTGCAGAAGCCAATCTTTGAAACTCAACTTCGCTTTCTGGCGCCACTTCTGATTTACGAGCAGAATTTCTGATACGAGGTATATCTTCGACAATAGGAAATTTTTGGTCTTGCAAATCTTTAGGACTCAACAAAGGATTACGGCTTTCAAGGAGAAGCACTAACGCAATACTACCAGCTAAAGATGCTAATAAAGTATTTATTACAATCAGTAATAATTTTGGACTGGTTGGTTTGGCGCCAACTTTAGGTGCATCAAGTACCTGTACATTCGGATAAGCATCGAATGCATCAATGTTATTTTGCTGTACCTGAGCAACTAAACCTTTATATACACCTTCAGCAACATCAAGCTGTCTTTGTAATTCAGAGAGCTTCGCTTGTTTCGCAGGTAAAGAATTTAGCCCAGTTTGTAGTTGATTGATTTGCAAAGCTAATTGCTGTGCTTGTCCCCGTGCTGCTAACGTTTCACTTTCCGCTAAAATCAACTGTTGAATTAATGTCGCACGTCCTTGAGCATCTGTTGCAACATTTGGGTCTATTGGCACACCTTGAGATGCTTGTTGAATATCATCTCGAAGTTGACGCAGCAAAAATGACCTTTGCCCTAATAGTTTGCTCACTTGGGGATGTTCATCAGTAAAAAGCGCTTGCTTTTCTAACAAAGCTGCATTGATTTCAGCAAGCTTTTGTCTAGCTAACTTAAATTCTGGGTTTTCACCTAGACCAAGAGAGCGAACTGCTGACTCTGGCGCCAAACTCAAGCGTTGTGAAAGAGCTTGAACACGATTTTCACCAGCTTTTGCAGCAGCAAGAGCTTGACCATGAGAAGTAGTCAAAGTATTGATAGTAGTAACAATTCCTTTAATTTGTTCTGTGTCATCGACTATACCAGTACTTTGCTTAAACCTAGCAATTTTGATGTTGGCTTGGTCTAACTTATTTTTGGCTAGCTGTAGTTCTTTTTGACTATATTGTTGTCTTGCCTGACTGTTAGATGTTCGGAGTTCATTTAATCGTGTTTGATAAGCTTGTACTAAATTATCGGCTCGCTTAGTCGCTAGTTGAGGACTTGAAGCATTAACAGTCAACGACATAATTGTTGACTGCTCTTGTGGTGATACTTTAAATAATCCTTTGAAACTAGAAATTGTTTTAAATTTATCTTTTTCCGGGTCTACCGCTAAAACCTGCTCTAGTAAAGTTTCACTAGTTAATATTGACGCTTGGACATTTAAAGGGTTTAATTCTGACGAAAAACCAGGGTCATCATTCTTGAGTGTCCCCAAAGTTCCCAAACTAGCATCTAGATGACTAGTTGTCTTTGGCAGAATTAATTGCGTTGTAGAAGTCCAAACTGGTTTAGAAGTTGTAACTACTGAAAATGCTCCTAACCCAACCAGCAAATTAAAAGCGAATAACCACTTCCAATGTCTAAATGTAATAGCAACTAGATTATTCATGGATGTGACTGCCAAATATTTTTTACTTGAAATAAAAGATTTACACTATGAAGATGCTATAGCTCACTTGGATATAATATTATTCCTGTTGAAATAATTAATTTTCCTCTATAGTAATAATATTTGGCATGAGTATATGTACTGATTATTGTTTAATTGCTATGCAGTTATTACTAAAATAGTATAAAGAGAATTTTATCAAAACTTAATATGTATGGTGGGCATTGCCCACCCTACTTAGAATAACTGTTTCCAACTCGATAAATTTTGTTGCTGAATATCCGCAAGAATGGCGCCTAGCCAAATAAAGAAGAACCAGAAATAAATTGCCATCCAGGTTAAGTTAGTTGCTTGGCAAAGTACGTATAAAGCTACTAAAGTTGCAAATGCTCGTTGAGCAAGTATATTATTTACTGCTGCGGCTTTCCAGAAATACCATAAAGTTGAAATTAGGGCAATAATAAAGAAAATAAAGCCAAAGATTCCGTGTAAATATAAAACTTGAGCATAAGAAGAAAATGTACCTAATGGCATCACAAAAACGCCGTTTCCCCAAGATACTGTCTTACCCAAAATTCCCCAACCTACCCAAGGTGACTCCCTCCAAGCATCAATTGTGGCATCAATAACGAACGCGCGGTCTTTAGAAGAATCTGCACGCGCGCTATTGAATGTTTCCAGAGGTGCGTTAATTAAATCAGCTAAAGTTAACCCTAAAGTCGCACAAATAAACGAAGCAAAAGATGTTAGCCACAATGAACCTTGACGAGCTAACCCACTGCGAAAACAACCAATAATTATGAATATCAGAGGAAAGCATATCCAAGCTAAACGGCTTTGAGAAATGAGTAGACATACCAAACTGCCAGCAAGAGCAAATCTACGCAGACGACGATTTGGTTCACCCAAGCAAATAAAAAAGCATAACAGCGCGCATACTCCTAAAATTGGGGGGTCTGCTGTATAAAGAACTGTTCGAGGTAAAGGAATTCCAAAGAATGGCTGCATAATCGCGAACTGAACAGTCATACTCTGCTTTTCGCCAGGAATTATGCTGGCTAAAGGAGGTACTAAAGGCTTTAAAGGACCAAAAGCGACAAGTATTAGCGTTTGAATCAAAAGAGTTACTAACTGTCCTGCCGTCATCCAAGCTATAGCTCTAGTAATTACACTTAATCGGATGCGGTGCCAAAAAGGTATAGTTAAAGCCGCAAAAATTAAAAAGTAACCCTTTAACAAGGTTACTAAGGTGGCGGCTGTTTTTAAAACTTCAAAGTTTATTTCACTTAAACCCAGTATATTTGTCCACAGAGCAGCTAGAGTCATAGCTAACCAAGACCAGTTGCATATGGGCAGCGAACGCTTGGTAAGCTTGTCGATTTCAAAACCAATCGCAAGCAAACCAGCTACCACCAGTGGGTAAAAAATAGTCTGGATGCCACTAAGCCACCAAACAGGTGTAAGAACAATCGTCCAATATATAACTCTTTCAGCAAAAGACAAATCAGTTAATTTAAAATCCTTGTTTGACCTATTTGGTATAATCGAGGCATTAAACATTTATACTTTCCAGTTTGAGAGTATGCAGCTTGGGCGCCCACTGCGGAATCAGTACTTTCAAATACTTTTCGGTACAATCATCTACAGCGAACTGTTCAAGCCAACTTGGTTCTACTTTTTTAGTATTCCCAGATAACACCTCAAAAATTGCTTCTGCTAGGGCTTTACTATCGCCGACTGGAGTCAATGTACCATACTTACCATTATCTAAAACTTCACCGGGGCCTGTTTTACAATTTGTGGAAACTACGGGAGTTCCTACAGCTAAAGCTTCGACAAGCACATTTCCCAAACCTTCGTAAGCAGAAGACAAGGTGAATACTGATGCTCTTGCCATATAAGCATAAGGATTTTCTACAAACCCTAATAATTCTACCGAAGCTTCTATACCCAATTCGCGTATTAAGTTTTCGAGTGATGGTCTTTCTGGCCCCTCTCCTAAAATCACTAAACGCGCGTTTTGCACTTGCCGTATTTGGGCAAAAGCACGAATAAGAGTAGGATAATCTTTCTCAGGGAATAATCTTCCTGTTGCTAAAATAACTGGAGGTTGACCAGGTTGAAACCAAGGGTGTTCTACTGGTTCTTTTGCTCGTAATGGGATTTTGGAGTCTACGATTGGATTATAAATAACTTGAATACGCTCTCTTGAAATACCAGTTACCTTAGCTAAATCCGAAGCTGCTCCTTTTGAGACAGCGATAATACCATCTGCCAAGGGATACAACAGTTTTGCCGCTATTGGTGATAGCTTTACTGATAGTTGAGGAATTCGTGCTGCTTCTTGAGAGAGGATACTGTGTTCTGACACTACTACTCGTGTGGGTACACCAGCTAAACGCTTTGCTAATATAGCTATCTCACAAGGGTAGTGCAGAGCAGCAAATAAAGTTGTTGGACGCTCTTGTCGAAGATATTTGATTAAATTGGGCAAACTCTTTGGCATTGAGCTTGCTTTTAAATCAATAACTCGAATTTCTGGTGGTAGCTGTGAGAGGTAATCTCCTTTCACGTTACTCAGTACTAAATCAATCTTTAAACCACGTTTAATGAACTCTTGAGCCAAGTTCAACATGACTCGCTCGGCGCCACCACCATATAGGTTACGAAGAAAAATTGCGATATCAACTGATGATTTATGCATGATTAAAAATGGGTGTAATATTTGTTTTATTTTAAAGTCATTAATACAGGAGATTCACTTGATAAAGCCTTAGTTATTTCAACAGCAATGTTGTTCCAATTTAGTTTTGTTTTTACTTTCAGTCGTGCTTCTTGCGACATACATTTTAACCGCATTGGGTCATTCAACAGGCTAATAATACTATTTGCTAATTCATCGGCTGACTGCTGTTGAATCACAATTCCATTAACTTGGTTATCTACGATGTCGGGCATTCCATCATTCGCTGATACGATGCATGGAGTACCGTAATTCATCGCTTCCATAACAAAGGTTGGGAAAGGGTCGCAATAAGCAGGCGCCACAACTAAATCACTATTCAAGAATAACTTATGAATTTCAGAACGAGAAGATATAAAGCCTAAATTTTCTATACCGTCTTCATTAATAGAAAGTGAAGTACCAATTAAAATAAGTTTGGCATTCTTAATTTTTTTTCTCACTTGTCGAAAAGCGTCTATAACTAGATCACCACCTTTTCTCTCAAAATCTGAGCCGTTAAAGAGTATTTGCTGACTGCCAAATTGCTTATCACCTGTATAAGTCTCAATAAAATCACCCGAAGAACCAATAACTGTAATTTTTTCAGGTGTAATACCGTAATCTTTGATGAGAGAATTTTTTACAACATTACCCATTGTGAAAATATGGTAAGCTCTTTCATAGCTTTCTTTTTCACATTCTCGCCAACCTTGACGCTCTTTATCATTCAAAAACCAAGACCACGGCGCCCAATTTTGTTCAGCCAAAGCCATTGTATAGTCTAAGTACATTGAGTAGGGAATATCAGACGGGTTCCAAAATGGTCTAAACGTACAAAAGAAATGAAAAATAAAATCTGGAGTATAACCGAGATTTTTAATGTCTTCTTCTAAATGTTGAGATTTGATAGTAAAGGCTTGCTTGTTCTTTTGAAATACACTATTGGCTTTATTCAAAGAACCTGTACGTATAGTGTACATTGCCTTAATTAACTGTCTTAATCTTGGATTGGATTCATACCACTCAAGTCGTCTGGGCAGCAATTGTAATTTTTCTATATGTTGAGACATTGCTGTAAGCAAAAACTTATGACGCTCGAAAAATAACTCTTCACCAGTGACTAAAATATTTTGAAATTTCATAATTAGCTCCAATCCAGTTATGTAAATTCTTATGGATTTTTGAAATTCAATTTGAAAATGTGATTGAGGTTAATTATTTTTAACATACTTAAAATAAAAATGCCAACACCATATAGAGCGATGAAGGTAATTGGCTTAAGAACCAAAGGTAGAAAGTATGCTATTTTAATTGCAGGAAGCGCGACAAAGACGGGTAAAAAGCAGAGTATTAAAAACTTTTTTACAGACCAGTTAAACTCATGGCAGCCAACCCACCACCAATAAGTAGTCCACCCAAATCCTAAAACCACAGCAACCGCTATACTTACACCTATCATTCCCAGATGAGTGGCGCCAATGAAAAAACTCAGTAATGCAATAGGTGCAATTACAAGATTGACTTTCGCGTTTACATCAGGGCGCCCTTTAGCTGATAACATTGCACTCAGCAGGCGGTTAAGCAAACGGAAATAAGCAAAGACAACTAATCCAGGAATTATCGGAATAATCGGTAGCCATTTGTCACCAAAAATTAGAGTAATTGTTTGCTGGTCAATCATTAATAACAGCAAACCATACATAGGCGCCGCTAAAAAAGCAATTTGCTCTAAAGACCTTGCCAGAGCTTTTTCTTGCTGCTTTTCATCAGGCAATTGAGCAAACACAGACATCCCTATTTGATCGATCACCTGACCAAATACAGTAGTCAATGTCATCGTCCCTTGATATGCAAAATTATAAAAGCCTAAGCTTGTTGTGCCCAAAATCTTTCCAACAATCAAGTTATCGCAATTAGCATTAACGTAGTATCCAAAGCTAGAACCAGTGGCGCCCAGGCAGTAAGATAAAACTTCATTGCCAATTTCTTTATCAAATTGTAGTTGAAACTTATGCTTAATTTGCTTACTCATCAGTACACAACCTGTTACCGATGAAGCTACGTCACCAATTACAAATGACCAATAGCTCAAACCAGCTAAAGCAGAGCCAACAGTTACAAAAACTCGTACTAATGAAGCTATCATATTAGTATTTGCTAGCTGTTTATACTGCATCTGCCTTGTCATCACGCCACTGAAAAACCAGTAAAGCGAAGAGAGCAAAAAGTTACCAGCAAATACAAACAGTATCCACATTAATACAGGGACACTAAAAAAGTTAGCAATAAACGGTGATGCAGCAGCTAATGTTAAACCAAACACCGTAGCAATACCTAATGTAACGGTATAAGTATTGTTCAAATAGCGTTTATCTTCTGTTCCTTTGTAGATGATAAACTCACCAACTGAGCCTTGGGTGAATAAATTGACAAAAGACCAGAAAATGTAAGCAGTACCAATAACACCAAATTCTGATGGAGTTAATAATCTTGCTAACATTAGATTGCTGAACAATCCTAGAAAACGTGTTGCAAAAGCTCCGTAGGTTGCCCAAAACCCGTGTTTGATTAATGATGATATATTCATAACTCAAGCTTTATTTAAATAATTACTACTTTGCTGCAGATTTAGCCGTACCAAGCGAGTACTTAATTGCTGATTTTCCTATCGGCGCCAACATTACAGCTAATAGCGTGAGTAATGACCGCGCGTCACGGTAAAAAATAGACTTGTCGGAAGCTAAGGCTTTATCAATAAAACTTCGAGATGTCTCAATATCACCGCTTTGCATTGCTAAACGAGCAAGATAACGGTACATGTAGGCATAAGCTGTTGGCAACATTGGTTCTACTAATTCTTTTGAGCGCTGATAAGCTGATTGAATTACTTGCTCATTACAACGCTGCATTTGTAGGACATTAAAAGACAGTCCTGATGGACGAACGCGATAGTAGCATAAAATACTAGGTTCGCGCAGAAATTGCCATTTTTGCGTCGCTGCTACACGTAACCAGAAATCTATATCTTCTGAACTACGTAAGTTTTCATCGAATTCACCGACATCATCAATAAGACATTTACGGAAAATAGCATTAGAACCATGACCAACAAAGTTTTTACATAGCAAAGCTTTGAGTGGGTCAGAGTAAATTGGTTTACCGCTTAGAGAAATAAAAGTCGGGCGCCCATCGTCACGGATTGCTTTAGAAGCACTGTATACTACTCCTACCTGGGGATTTTTCTCTAAATGAGCAACATGATTAGCAAGCTTGTTAGGGTGATATGTATCATCACCGTCTAGCAGTGCGATGTACTTACCGCGCGCGTGACGAATGCCATAGTTACGTGCTGAAGACAAACCACCATTTTGTTTTTGCAATAAACGAAAGCGTGAATCTTGTTGAATGAAAGTTTGAACAACATTCGCAGTATCATCAGTAGACCCATCATCCACAATCAGAACTTCAAAATCTTGAAACGATTGACACTTTAGAGAAGCTAATGAATCGTGAATATAGTTACGCACATTATACGCGGGTACAATGACACTCACTTGATAAATAAAATCCATAAACAATTCCTGATAAAATATTTAGTATTTACTTGCGACAGCTTGGTCTAGAATATCTAAAATTTTGCTATCTTTAGCAATATCAAATTTTCTAGCAAAGTGAGTATTTGAAGACGCTAAATTCATATAGTCAGCGGTTGTGAGTGTTGCTGGATGACCATTACTTGTTTTAGAAAAATCGAAGTAGCGCTTGCAGTCATTGCAAAGATTTAATGATTTATTATTTACCAGGATAGTCTGGAAAAATGATTCATCAGCACATTGTACATGTTTGTAATATTCCACTACTTGAGGATTGTTGTTGCAAAATTGGTATAAATACTCAACGCACTTACGAGATAGAGTGGTGAAAAAAGAGCCTCCATAGCAGATAAAATTCTCATTAAAAGGAGGTTTTACTCTAGTACCAATAGTCAAACCGTAAGCAAAATTAATTCTGAAAAATGGCTGAATGTAATTTATTGCCTTCAAAGGTCTGAGAATTGTCTGTAATCTTTCTGAAAGACGAGGTACAATTTGCTGATATCTGTAGAAATATCTGGTGATAGCTTCTTGCTTACTCCATTCACTTTCTGGCGCCAAAACATTAAAATATTTTAAAAAGCCATCATAAGTTGTTTCAGACAGAAATTGCTCTATATGTTCAGGTGACTGAGTAGGATAATCTTGACCGGACAAATTAATCCACCAATCAAAATCAATGTCGTTTTTTAGAGCAAAGTCAATTGCATTTAAGTATGCTTGAATGGGAGAAAAGTCACCCCTGAATACTTTTGCAGAAATTACATGAATATTTGACAAATCCTGTAATGGTTGAATATCCAGTTGACAATTACTAAAATCGTGACTTAAAATTATCCAACAATTAGGGCTAGACTTTTTGAGTGTGCGAATCAGTCTAAAAATTTGTTCAGGACTTTTATGGCTTTGTATTAGGTAGCAAATCTTCATGGCTAATAACCCAATTTTTTGGTCTTCTAAATAACCTTTGATATTTTTTGTACAAATGCATTGCAATCTCGTCAATGCAGAAAAAAACTCTGAATTGAATGATGCTTGAAAATTTGGGTTTGTTTGAGAAACAAAACTGTTATATCAAGCCACCTACTGTTATGGCATAAACCATGTGAAAAATAATGAGGATTGTTTATATTTTTAATGAATTCTAATGAATATAATCCACATCATTGCTTCATTTTACCTAAATTTTCCACGAGAAATTACTTACTTATACTGTAGCAGGCAATTCTTGGCTTTGAGAATTCGAGGGCATGTAATAATCATTGAACTGATTTTCACGCTCTACATTCAAGTAGGCGCCTGGTTGCATTTGCTGAACACGCAGAGGTGCATATAGCTTGCCTAGAGCTACTTGTAAGGCAAAAGCTGGATTACCAATAAAATAGCGTGCAGCCAAGCGTTTGGGTTCACGAAACCAGCGGTATAACCACTCTAAACCAATATTAGCAATCGCATGTGGGCAGTCTGGTACAACACCAGCAAGTCTATCAATAACGGCGCCACCAAGCATTATTGCGTTCACGTTCAAGCGGCTGCGATGAGTGTAAACCCATTTTTCTTGAACGGGCATTCCCATACCGACTAATAGAATATTTGGCTTGAATTCGTTAATTTGATCGATGACTGCTTTGTTTTGTTGTGGGTCTTCCTTATCAAAGTATCCGTGATGTCCCGCAAATAACGCATTCGGGTACTCCTTTCTTAAATTTTCTAATGCAGCTTCTAAGTACTTTGGCTTGGCGCCGACAAGAAATACACGCAGAGAAGCTTGATTACATTTTTCTAAAACTTGAGGCATCATGTCTGTATAAGATGCTCTGTAATCTAAAGGTAATTCACAACCCATGTAACTAATCGCTTTTAGAATACCCACGCTATCGCAGTTAACAATCTCTGAACTTTGCAGAAACTGATAAAACCAAGGTAACTGCATTGATAGATTAAAAGCATGTACATTGTAATTCGCTACAGTTATTTTTCTTTTTTCCATACATGCTGTGTAAATCGCATCAACTATTGATGGTACAGTCATGCAGGTGATGCGACGTTCGAGTAAATACACGTTCAGATTAGGTAGAGCCTGTAACTTATCGTTGGTTAACATGGTAGCCATAATTTAAACTTTGTTCCTAAAAAATCTATTTAATCAGGACGACAGTGTTCGTTCTTTGGTGATACTGCTGATACTAAAAATGTGAGTCTCTAAGAAATCACTATAATTATGTTTCCTAGAATTTACGGAAAAATTTTTACTTTGATTCTTCAGTGATATTTTACGAATCAGTATAACGTCCACCTTTTTTCATTGTCTTGATGCAATTTTTATACTGGGGTAGTAAATTATAAAAAATGTACAAAATTAAAATCGATTTATCTCTCTTTTTAATTAGTGATTATACTTACTAAGTATTTCCTACGCTATATATTTTGTTGCTTTCATAAAGCCTTGACTGCAAAGTATTTATTTATAACTAACACGACATAAAAAAAATTGGCATGACATGACAAAAGGCAAAATGAGATATTTTTATATGACAAAAAATAAATTGGCACAATCTAAAATCACATAACACAATGTGCCAGGAAACAAATTGGCACAATCTAAAACCACACAATCTAAAACCGACAATCTAAAACCGCACAATCTAAAACCACACAATCTAAAACCGCACAATACAATACCCTCAAGGGTATCACTATACGAGCAAAGCCTGCCGGGAGCAGGCTTTTGAGGGTTTTGTTGGTAAAATTAGGAATTAAGGGGTAATTGTTTTGCTTTTACCTGGATTCATTAATCCGTAGGGGTCAACCATTTGTTTAAATTTTAAGTGTTCGGGGTCTATTGCTCGCTTCCAGCCGTCTTCAATAAAATAACTGTGGGGATTGGCTATAAATACTCCATGCTCTTCGTGATAGCGAATAATTTCATTTAAACGTTCTTCGGTTGTGTAGCGTACTAGCTGCAAAGCGGGATTTGCAATACTACCTTTGAAACGAATAAACTCTAAATGCATCATTACCTCGGCGCCAAAGTGTTGATGCATATGTTCTACAGTTTTGAGATTATCGGTGGGAAATATACTTTGTAAATATGTGATGGAAGTATCGGCACTGCGCGCGTGTAAAGTTGTATGGTTCCAAGTGTACTCAGCTATATTAGCGCCCTTTCCTGCATCAATAGCTGATTTAGAATAAGTAACTTCACCGTTAAATTCTTGTATTAATCCTGGTAATAGCTCTAAACTTGATTCAGCGACAATTAATAGCGCTGCGTGTTTACCATCAGATATATATTGACGTAGTGCGGTAAAATATTGAGGAATAGGCAAAGCAAACACACCAATTTCTTTTTTAATCATGCCATCGCTTAGAGCCAAAGCTTTTCCAAACTTTGCTGCTGACATAAACTCGTCAAAAGTAACTATTACTTCTGCCCAAGGGTAAGCTGGGCCTAATGGAATTTCTACTTCGGTGATAATACCGTTAATACCCCATGCGTGATTTGCTTTTTGTACATCTTCCGCGCGCAACTCAATAACTCGCGGTTCATCCTCAAGCGTTACAACTTGCAAACCTAACAAATTTCCCTTATCTGCCATTAACCCATATTGAATTGAACCAATTCCACCGCTACCACCTGCAACAAACCCACCAATTGTAGCAGTACGGTAAGTCGAAGGCGCCATTCGCATTTCCCAGCCAATTTCACGTGCTTTTTTATCGAGTGCAGCCAGCTTAACACCAGCTTGTACGCGCGCAACACCTTCTTTTACCCAGCAAATTTCTTGCATCCGCGTCATATCTAATATGACACCACCATATAAAGGTACACATTGACCGTAATTTCCTGTACCTGCACCCCTTACTGTAATTGGTATTTTGTGTTTAGCACATGCTGCTGCTACTTGTATTACCTCAGTTTGATTAGCAGGACGTACTACTATATCAGCTATTTTACCTTCAAGTAATGGTGTGAGGACTGGACTGAAGGTATGATAATCTTGAGATAGTTTAGCTAGCTGTGATGGTTCGGTGATGACTTCGATGCCTGGGATTGACGCAGTGAAGGCGCCTGCATTGAATGGTTTTATGGATGCTGTCATATATAAGGTGTATTTAATAGAACTGATTAACCTGATATAGTACCGTATTTGTATTCACTAGTAGTAATACTTAATTTTTTTGATACTCAGTAAATTTCCTCCGTGCGTCTTATCCTGCTTTTGAAGTGCGTAATTACGGATTATTAATAATAGTATAATAATTTACTTTCATAAAATAATTTTGTAATTGATTAAACAATTATACAGATTTAGTACGTATAATGATTAATATATAGGCTTGTAATGCTAACGCTTTGCTATGTGATACATACAATAGCTAATATAAATTAAAAGTTTGCGTAAAGATTCATTTAAGATAAGATTTTGAATACTATACATGGTTAAGAAAAAATAAATATCATGTTGAATGTCAGCTTTTTCACACAAAAATAAGATAATATTCAAGTAGTGAAACACGCAAAAAGGTTACATAGATATGCGAGAGAAGAACTAGGTTTATACGTAAATAGCCTGATAAGGTGATATAATCTAAATTGTGTTCAAGAAATCCGTACTATACTGTGTTAACGTATTTGTACGTTTTTTGTACTATACTATATTATCCCTTTTTTCTCGCTGAGTAGTTCATTTGTTTTGCATTTCTTGTGATCAAATGTCTAAGAGATTGTAAATCCATTTTAATAAAAGTTTCAAAACTAAGTATATAAAGTCTTTCAGGCTTTTATACATGTAATTGCTGTCTGTGAAAAAATTGAAACTTAAAAATTGTTAGGAATTGTATATATTTTATACATTCTGTGACTGCTGTTAATTAGAGTATCCTATTATCTATTGAGTGGAGGTAAGGTACTGAAATCTTAACTGCTTTTTAAATGTAGCACTTAAGTATTAGCACCAAAAGTAATATGATGTATAAAAATCGGCGTTTAACTATAGATAGCTGTTAAATTAGCATTTATTATGTTAAAAGTATGCGACTCAAATGAGTGTAAAACGCGAGCGCTAGACTTTCGGCGCTGCAAAATCAAGATACGAAATTTAGCTTTTGTTCAGTTAAAAATAAAAATGTAATTAAAAATTGACTTTCTGCTTTTGCGGCATCTAATACAAGTGGATGCTGTTGTGCGGAAAATTAGTGCCATAACTGGGAAGAATACCCCTTTGACTCCTACATCTCAGGGGATTCCTTTTTAAGTTGCACATTAACTTAAGTAGCTAACCGACTTTATAGGCTAGTTAACTATGCAGCTGTAATGCCTGTCTAGGGAACTTCACAGCTGTCATGACTTCGCATGAACACCGTGCGTTAACAACAACTTTCTTAAATTATGTCACAACAAGCCAAACTGTATCAAGTTTTAAATAGTCGGCACTTAGATATATCGCCCAGGTAGTATCTAGTGTCTTTTTGATATTTTTGTCCATACAACTAAAGAGTGATTATGTTATCTCAGGAAGAATTGGGTTGTAGAATAACCAAAGTCTTGGGGGGGAAGCTTACGGACAGTGAGTTGCAAACCTGTGTGAATAAAGCACAAGTATTGGAGTTGCAGCTTTTTGAGGAATGGTGCCTCGAAGTCGCACCGCGCGGTATATATATAGTGCTTACGGGTAAAATTAGATTTTTGGATAACGACGAAAACTTAATTACTACCCTTTCAGTTGGAGCATCATTTGGGGAAGCGTTGCTTTTTGATGATGAATTTACTAATTACGTTGCGCGCGCTTCGCATAATTTGAGGGTTTGTTACATTGGGCAAGAGATATTACAACCCTTGATGACCCAATATCCTGAAGTTCGTGACAAGCTTTACAAACAAGCGATTATTTGGGATTTAGCGGTTTTATGTCGTCAAAACAGCAATTTTCCTAAAGTTGCATCCGATGTGAGCTATTTAATGCAGGCATTATTGCTGTTTGAGGTGTTAAGACTGAATGCATCCTCTAATCTCGTTCTTAAAGATTGCAAAATACTGGTTGTACGCGATGGGCGAATGCAGCATAGTGATGGTACTGTGCTGACACCAGGAAAAATCGGCGCCAACCCCAAAGGTAGTTGGAAGTTAGAGCAAGCAACAACTATATATGTCCTGAAAAATTCAGATTTGCCTCAAGCACTTGAATACTGTAATGAACTTAATCTATTTGTCGCCCCTGATGATCGTATTTCCCCAGTTGAGCATAACCGTCGTAGAAAGGAGTCCAAGGAAAGTTTAAATTCAAATTTCAATTCAAAAGTCATTCCTTTCCCAGTTAGGAATAAAGAACCACAGCAGGAGCATAAAAAATCGCGTCCATACTTTCCAAGTCCCAAGCTAGCAATAGGACATTGGTGGGGACGACTAACAAAGCAATATCCTTTTTTTGCTCAACAAAGTGCTTCCGACTGCGGCGCCGCTTGTTTGGTCATGATTGGCAACTATTGGGGCAAACGCTTTAGTGTAAACCGTTTGCGAGATATGACAAACGCTAATCGCAGTGGCGCTTCTTTACGTGCAGTTGCATCGGTTGCTGAAAGTTTGGGTTTTGCCACACGTCCTGTGAAAGCAACCTTTGATAAATTTGCAGAACAACCATTACCAGCAATTGCCCACTGGGAAGGTAAGCATTTTATTGTTGTTTATGAAATTAGTAGGAAACGGGTGATAGTTGGCGACCCGGCAATTGGACAACGTACTTTTACACCGAAGGAGTTTCAAAAAAACTGGACTGGGTATGCATTGTTACTGCAACCTACTACTGCACTCCAAGATAAGAAAAACGATAGTACTGGGTTATGGAAGTTCTTTGAGTTAGTCAAACCTCATTACAAGGTACTCGCAGAAATATTTATAGCTTCAGTATTGATGCAAATATTTGGCTTAATTGCGCCAGTATTCACCCAGTTGTTACTTGACCGAGTGCTTGTACAGCGAAGCGTTAGCACTTTGAACGCTGTTGGTTTGGGAATGATTATATTTGGGTTTTTCCGTATTGCGATGGGCGCCTTACGGTCGTATTTACTAGACCATACAGCAAATCGTATCAGCGTTGCAATGCTGGTAGGTTTTATCAAGCACACTTTCCGGTTGCCTTTATCTTATTTTGAGTCACGTTATGTCGGTGATATTGTTTCTCGCATCCAAGAAAATCAGAAAATACAGTCTTTTTTAACTGGTGAGACGTTAGCAGTCATTCTCGATATGTTAACGCTGGTTGTTTATTTGAGCGTGATGTTTTCTTATAGTTGGAAGATGACGTTATTTGTACTGTTGACAGTGCCACCGTTTTTTATATTGGCATTGGCTAGTACAGGGATTTTACGCCGCATCTCCAGGGAAATATTTAACGCTGGCGCCGAGGAGAATAGTTATTTAATCGAATCTTTAACAGGAATTCGCACTGTACGGTCACTCGCAATTGAACAGACTGTTCGCTGGCGATGGGAAGAATTGTTAAATAACTTAATAAAAAAGGGTTTTGCAGCTCAGATAATTGGTATCCGTCTATCTGTAATTAGCGGTGTAATTGAAACGTTTGTTAGTACTGGCTTAATGTGGTTCGGCGCCTTGCAAGTAATCAACGGAGAACTTACCCTTGGACAGTTAATGGCTTTTAATATGTTGATAGGTAACGTCCTCAGTCCATTCCAACGACTTTCAGGGTTATGGAACCAATTGCAGGAAATCATAATCTCTACTGAACGCCTGAATGATGTCCTAGAAGCAGAACCCGAAGAAGACTTACAAAATAAACCTCGCAAGTCTTTAGGTACACTCAAAGGCAATATACGCTTTCAAAATGTTACCTTCCGTTATCATAAAGAAAGCGAAACAAATGTATTGGAAAATCTCAACTTTGAAATCCAACCAGAACAAATGGTAGCTTTGGTAGGGCGCAGTGGTTCTGGCAAAACTACGTTAAGCAAATTAATTTTAGGTTTATACCCTGCGACAGATGGCAAAGTTTTGATTGACGGGTATGATGTCTCCAATATTTCCTTGCGTTCCCTTCGCTCTCAAGTCGGAGTTGTAGACCAAGATACATTTCTTTTTGGTGGCACAATTCGAGAAAATATTGCCATTGCCCATCCAGAAGCATCTCTAGAAGAAATTATTGAAGCAGCTTCCTTAGCTGGGGCTGATGATTTTATTCAGAAGCAGCCGTTAGGATATGACACCCAGATTGGTGAAGGTGGTGGAATGCTATCAGGTGGACAGCGACAGCGTATTGCCATAGCCCGTGCGTTGCTAGGTAATCCTCGCTTAATACTGTTAGATGAAGCTACTAGTCACCTAGACTCTGAATCTGAACGCATCATTCAAAATAATTTAAAAACAATTCTCAAAGGACGCACAAGCGTAATTATCGCCCATCGTCTTTCAACAGTACGCAACGCAGACCTAATTTTAGTACTAGACCACGGTGTATTAGTCGAAAGCGGTACTCATGATGAGTTGATTGCCAAAAAAGGTCATTATTATTACCTAAACCAACAACAACTAGCCCAAGCGGTTTAAAACCCATTCCTTATTACCCATTTTCCCAATATGCCTCAACCATCTCCGAATTCATTACCTGCATTTACTAATGAGGTGTATGATGATTCAACTTCTTCACAACCTCAAGATACTGTTTTCGAGAAGAAATTAACTGAGACAGTAGAAGATAAAGATTTGTATCATGGTACAGAAGAACTGCTTGATGCATTGCCTAAACTGTGGACGCGCGGTTTACTATATATGCTATTAGGATTTGCTAGTTTGGCTTTACCTTGGTCAATGTACTCTAAAGTCGATGAGACGGGGAGTGCAAGAGGACGGGTAGAACCATTAGGTGCCACGCACAAGTTAGATTCTGAAGTTGGTGGTAGTGTTAAAGCTGTTAGCGTCAAAGAAGGTGAAAGTGTCAAAAAAGGACAGGTTTTGCTGGAATTAGATTCTGAAATCCTACGTTCCTCAATTAAGGAGACAGAAGCAAAGCTAACTGGACTGCAAAATCAACGCGCGCAGCTCGATATACTCAAAAATCAAGTGCAGTTAACAGTAAACGTACAACAGCAGCAGAATAAATCCCAAGAATTAGAAAAGCTTGCTCAAATTAATCAGGCTAAACAAAATTTAGATGCTAAAGAAAGTACTTATAATCTACAGAAGTTAGAGAAACAGGCATTAGTCAATCAGGTACAGCAACTAATTACTGTTGCTCAAAATGACCGAGAATCTGCTCAAAAGCGCTTGAGTATTGATTCAAAGCAAGTTGAGCGGTTTAATAACTTAGTCAAAGACGGTGCCGTTTCTTTGATGCAAGTTGACCAACTCAAAAAAGAAGAGCAAGAAAGTGCTAGGCTGCATCAAAAAGCCCAATATGATGTCAAGCAAGCAGAACTACGATTAGCAGAAGAGACAAGTCGGTATCAAACTGCAATAAGTCAGCTTTCTTCTGATATCAAGCAAGCAAAGCTGCAATTACAAGAGCAGGAAAATAGTTTTAACAGCTTGCAAAAAAATGGGAGGCTAGCTATTCTAAAGAACGAGCAGCAGTTAAAAGACTTAGAAGCACAGATTTCAGCTAATCAATCTCAAATTGCTCAAACAATTAGTCAAATCACATCGTTGAAGCTTCAGTTGCAGCAAAGAGTAGTTAAGTCTCCTATTGACGGAGTAATTTTTGAGTTTCCAGTTAGTAAACCTGGAGAAGTAGTACAAACAGGTCAAAAGGTGGCTCAAATTGCACCCCAAAATACAGATTTTGTACTCAAAGCTAATATGCCTAGTCAAGATAGCGGTTTCTTGAAAGTTGGAATGCCAGTCAAAATCAAGTTTGACGCTTATCCCTTCCAAGAACACGGTATTGTACCAGGAAAAGTCACCCGCATTTCTCCAGATTCTAAAGTTAGCCAAACACCCGGAGGAACTATCGAAACCTATGAGTTAGAAATTGCCCTAGAACAGCAATACATCCAAAACGGCAAAAAGCACATTCCTTTAACAGCAGGTCAAACTGCAACTGCCGAAGTCATTATCCGCCAGCGTCGCATTATCGACTTTGTACTAGACCCATTCAAGAAACTACAAGAAGGAGGATTAGAGATGTAGAAGTTAGGAGGGGCGGGTTTACATATATCGTGCTGGATAGCGGGAAATTTAGGTGAACCCGTCCGTACAGGAGTAGGTTGGGTGGAGGCGCCCATGAACCCAACATTATCAATATAACCTCCGTATCTTCATTCATTACATGATTTCAACTGCTTCGGAATCAAAACATATGTCACAAAATCTAACAATTTCGGCTTCAGACATCATCCAGAACATTAAGCTCTCTTGTCAAATACCCAGTGTCGTACAAGCCATAGCATCTCAAAAGATTATTGCTCAAGCAGCACAAGAACTCGGCATTCGAGTCGAAGATAATGAGTTACAACAAGAAGGTGATAGTTTGCGAATGGCTTATAAGCTTGTCAAAGCCAAAGATACTTGGAACTGGTTAAAGACCCATGAGTTATCTATGGATGACTTTGAGCAGTTAGTTCATAACAGAGTTCTTTCTAGAAAGCTCGCGAGCCATCTATTCTCAGGAGAA
Source organism: Calothrix sp. NIES-4105 (assembly GCF_002368415.1). GTDB lineage: Bacteria > Cyanobacteriota > Cyanobacteriia > Cyanobacteriales > Nostocaceae > Dulcicalothrix. Next base: position 9,952,148 of record NZ_AP018290.1, on the reverse strand, counting down.
GTCGAAAAGTTCTTTTATCAAAACAAACTCAATTATGCAGGCGCCGTCACTTACGAAGTCGTTTTAGAAAATAGAGACTTGGCTTTAGAACTGTTCTACGCAGTCCAAGAAGGCGAAATCACTTTTGCTGAAATTGCGCGTCAATACATTCACGACCCAGAACAGCGGCGTGCCGGTGGATACCAAGGACTACGATACCGTAAAGAATTTCGCCCAGAGATTGCGGCGCCTGTATTCGCTGCTGCCTCGGCGCCACAAATTCTCAAACCAATCTCTACTGCAAAGGAAACTTATCTAATTTGGGTTGAAGAGATAATTCAGCCAGAATTAAATGAGCAACTACGTCAAAAAATCATCACAGAGATGTTTTATTATTGGTTACAACAACAAATTCAAGCATCTGGGATTGTTATGCAGCTAGATTGTGATAATCCTTTACAAGCACAAGATAAACTTCTGAAACAGGCTTAATCTCATTTTATTTTTTTAGTTTTTATTTTTCTTAAGTGAGTTTCTATCTTTCTTAAGTGATATGAACTATTTATTGAATTTTTGAAACCAATAAGCTGCAAAGCTTTTTTGTAAAAGCAACTGCATTTTTTTGAATAATATATTCAAGCTGATTTCTGAGCAAAAATCAATAATTTTTGCTCAAAAAATTGTGTTTAAATATATCAGAAAATACAATATAAAGCAAAAGTAAAAATTGCGATTTTCACAGATTAAATGTTGACTTTTTTTTGATAATTGCTATATTGAAGATGTGAGCAACAAAACAAATAAGTTGACACAAAACACTTAGCAATTGATTGAGAGAAACTCATGATTATTTCAGATTTAAACGTTTTGGAAGTTGTAGAAGCTGTTGAAGTTGTTGGTGGTACATTCAGTTCTGGTAATAACTTTGTAAGCACCTATAATCAAACCGACAAGATTAATATTACTTACACTACCCAGAATAACTTTGTAACCACCATCAATGCTCCTTTAGCTTTAGGTAACAGTGCTTCTGCTGGTGCGAAGGGTGATGCGATTAACCCCTATCCCTTTTTGTTGACCTCTTCGTTCACCAAGGCAGACACACTAGCTGTAACTCAAGTTGGCGGTGGTTCTTTCTCTGGTAGTACCTCTGCTGCTGTTATCAACCCTATATGGTAATACATTAAATTTCGGTTACTTTAAGCTTTTGGCATATGCAACCAACTAATTGTTTGTTGGTTGCAAGCAAAATTCTCAAGTACAAACAATTCATTTTCAGGAGAAAAACAATGATTATTTCAGATTTGAACGTTTTAGAAGTTGTAGAAGCTGTTGAAGTTGTTGGCGGTACATTCAGTTCTGGTAATAACTTTGTAAGCACCTATAATCAAACCGACAAGATTAATATTACTTACACCACCCAAAATAACTTTGTAACCACCATCAATGCTCCTTTAGCTTTAGGTAACAGTGCTTCTGCTGGTGCGAAGGGTGATGCGATTAACCCCTATCCCTTTTTGTTGACCTCTTCGTTCACCAAGGCGGACACACTAGCTGTAACTCAAGTTGGCGGTGGTTCTTTCTCTGGTAGTACCTCTGCTGCTGTTATTAACCCTATATGGTAATACATTAAATTTCGGTTACTTTAAGCTTTTGGCATATGCAACCAACTAATTGTTTGTTGGTTGCAAGCAAAATTCTCAAGTACAAACAATTCATTTTCAGGAGAAAAACAATGATTATTTCAGATTTGAACGTTTTAGAAGTTGTAGAAGCTGTTGAAGTTGTTGGCGGTACATTCAGTTCTGGTAATAACTTTTTAAGCACCTATAATCAAACCGACAAGATTAATATTACTTACACCACCCAAAATAACTTTGTAACCACCATCAATGCTCCTTTAGCTTTAGGTAACAGTGCTTCTGCTGGTGCGAAGGGTGATGCGATTAACCCCTATCCCTTTTTGTTAACCTCTTCGTTCACCAAGGCAGACACACTAGCTGTAACTCAAGTTGGCGGTGGTTCTTTCTCTGGTAGTACCTCTGTTGCTGTTATCAACCCTGTGTAGTAGTTGATAATCAGTTAACTAGTGATCTGTTTGATTAATTCTGAAAGCTTGTAGTAAGTAGGCTCACGGTGTCCCGCCTGACCAATGCACAGGCGAAACACCGTGAGCTACAAACCCTACAAAACTTTTCAATCATTGAAGATTTCTGAAAATATGACTTAAATAAGAAATGCTGTATTTCAGGATATCTTGGTTAGTAAGCGGCTTCAGTAGTTAGAAAAACTTTCTGAGGTAGTAGTGAAAAATCAGTTAATTATAAAAGACTTAAGTTATCTACAGCAGACACATGGAAGTAATCTGGTAATAGCTGGCAACGCCTTTGCTGAAACTGCAACATTTACTGCAACGGGTACTGGATATGCTTTAGCTGGCGCCACAGGGCTTGCTATGGGTCAGTTGACTTACACAAATGCTCAAACTCAAGCAAAAGTTATATACTGCTCAGGATTCACAGTCAGTACAGCTGATGCTCTTGCTACAGCATATGCAAGTTCAGGAAGCCAAATAGCTAGTTCATCAACTTTGAATACTTCTACTTCGTTTTCTTTCAATAGTTCTAGCAATTTCAAAACATCTATAGGTAGCTAGTGAAATTCGTCAGAAGACAGTCATCGAATCATCTCTCATAATTCTAAATTTTTGAGAATGAAAGGCATTATCTAAACCTTTTTTGGATTTTAAGGGTTATTGTGTATGTGTTACAGCACAAGTAAATTAGAGATATCAGACTTGAGCTTTTGTGAAGTAGCAGTAGAGAAAATAATTGAGATAACAGGTGGATTGTTTTTTGCTGGAAATTCACCATATTTATATGAGTATTTATCTCAGCAGTTGTTTCGCATTTTACCTTTAGAGTTAGAAGGTTATCAGAAAAAAGAAATTTACTCTGAGCCAGGAACTGTTGTTAACAAATTAGAAAATACCCAGGCTGGCTTATCTGGATATGAAGTGTTAAGTGATGGAGGGAGATCTCGTACTGTTGTGTTATCTGGAAGCAATTCGGCAAAATCAATTTCAACTGCTTCCAACTTTTCTTATCTTCTATAAAAATCAATTCAAACTCAGTTGTTAGGGAGTACAACACGATGACACACGAAAATGAAAAAACTTTACCATTCTTCGCTCGCTATTTAGAAGGACAATTTTGTGAAGATTTATCCGATGAGGAAATAGATGAGGTGCAAGGAGGTTTAAGATATGCTGCTCCAACTCTTAAGTTTCCTCCAGAAATTCCAGATGGAATAGTTACCACCTTAAAGTATCCCTCTGACCGTGAAGATGGTTTTCCTATTCATCCTCCAGTCACTAAAAAGTATCCATCTGACCATGAAGAATATGCTGTCACCCTAAAATATCCATCTGATGGTGACGATTTGATTGCTACAACACCACTACCCACAAACTAAACATTAGTAATTACTTTTGGATAACCATTGTACACTTTGAGCTAATTGTAATATGACTAGATTGAAAGTTACAGATTTGAGTTTTTGTCGAGTCCTCAGCAAAAATGATGCTAATGTCAAAGGTGGATTAAACAGAATTATAATACCAAATTCTTTTTTATTTAGTCTTTTTCTGCCTCGTTTAATCAATAATAACAGTATTGTTGGTAGACAGGTAGTAACAGCAACAACTTTAGTGAGTACAGCCCGTGCTGGCGTAGTTTTAGGCAAAAATTTTATATCCTCTTTTGCCTCCGCGACGAGCGTTTCCACACGTTAATAGAAGTTCTGTAGAGACGTGATAAATTAGTCTACTATTTATCAAATCTCTACTCTTACTGAAATAAACTTTTGTATGTATCTATTTCGTGACGTTGTTTTATTAATTACCCTAAGTAAGGGCGGGTTAACAAATATCCTAAAACCAAGTTGAATATTTCGTAAACCTGCCTCTGCAAAATCTATAATCAAAAATAATATGACTGTTTTAATAATCACTCACAGCCAAGATAACGAGAGTATTCCTTTAGTAATAAAATCTATAGAGGCTCAAGGAGAAAAAGCGTTTCGCTTTGATACAGACAGATTTCCTACAGAAGTGCATTTAGATGTATATTATAGCAATGGTTATGAACGTCAAATTCTAACAGTCGATGACTCAAGATTAGATTTGGCTGAGGTATCTGGAGTTTGGTATCGTCGCATTGCAATGGGCGCCAAAATCCCTACTACAATGGAGAAGCAATTTCGAGAAGCATCGATTGGTGAATGCCGCGCGACCATTGGAGGCATGATTGCAAGTATTAAAGGATTTCATCTTGATGCTTTACCAAATATCCGTTTGGCTGACAATAAACAATTACAATTGCAAATAGCACGTGAAGTTGGTTTGGTGACACCACGTACTCTAATTACAAACAACCCGCTTGCAGTCAAGGAGTTTTCTCAAGAGTGTAAGCAAGGTATGATTACGAAGATGCTTTCTTCGTTCGCTATTTATGATAAGCAAGGCACAGAGCAAGTTGTTTTCACAAATCCAGTTAATGATGAAGACCTTAAACATCTTGATGGGTTACGTTTCTGTCCAATGACCTTTCAAGAAAAAGTACCGAAAGCATTAGAATTAAGAACAATTGTTGTGGGCAAGCGTTTATTTACTGCTGCTGTTGACTCGCAACAAATGCAAAAAGCAAAATATGATTGGCGAAAACAAGGACTTGCTTTACTCCATTCTTGGGAACCTTATGACTTACCTAAGAATGTAGAGCTTCTTCTACTTAAATTCATGGCAAAATTCGGCTTAAACTACGGCGCCATAGATATTATTGTCACACCAGATGGTCAACATGTATTTCTGGAGATTAACCCAGTTGGAGAATTTTTCTGGTTGGAATGTTGTCCACCATACTTGCCTATTTCCAAAGCGATAGCAGAAATATTGCTTACTGATATACAGGAAGAGAAACAAGAAAACCCTGAAAAAATTCTCCTATCTCTGTCAAATTAGATGTGACAAACAAGTTTTACTGATTGTGTCAATTAGTAAAAGGTGACAACTTACACGTATGATAAGGAATCAAACCATGAAAGAACATCAAAAACACAACAGCCAAATAGAAATTAATGACCTCATTAATGATGCTATTAGTAATGCTATAACACGCAGAGGGTTAGTAGAAGAGACTTTATTCGCTTTGTCTGATGAAGAAACTGCTGGCATTACGGGTGGCTTAAACGCGGAAACTGCAATAGTCGTGCATGATAGCAATTTTGAAATCGCAGTCGCAGGATTTAAGCAAGTTGAACCAATTTATTCACCAATTAAGCCTTCTATTAAACCAATTTGCCTGCCTACTAAGCCTATTATTAAACCAATTTGTCCGCCAGTAGTAGCTGGGTTAATTTTTATACCTTACAGCGAAAAATCTCTTGATTCTTAGCCTTTAAGCATAAAAAATATACTTCTACATTGGAATAATCAATGGAAGACAGAATTGCTAATCGAACAACGCTTTGTCCTAGTGCTAGACCTGAATCCAAAGATGGCGTTGTCTTTGGGGTAGTAGCTGGAACTTCTTCAGCACCACGTATAGCTTATCTAAAACAACCTCTACCTATTACTTCGGAGTTAATAGCAAAGGCAAATCCAGTAACACCTGCCGAAATTTTTCGGACGGCAGCGTCCTGTGCAGAATCAGCTTGTCAGCATTTCGATGGTAAAGACTGTCGTTTAGCAATGCGAATTGTTGATAAGTTGCCAACTGTAGCAGACGAATTACCATCTTGTTCTATTCGTAGAAATTGTCGCTGGTGGAAGCAAGAAGGTAAATCAGCTTGCGCGCGATGTCCACAAATTATCACAGATAACTATTCTCCATCTGAACAGTTACTCCAAGCAGTAAATCCTGTTTAGATACACTGTATTAAAAATAAAATGCTTGCAAAATACAGATGTTTAGATATATGTGTATCTATACATCTGTATTCATAGTTTCCTTTATGTTATGAGTTTTGTATTTCAATTTAAACGCTATACTTATAGCAAAGACTAAAAGCAAAGCGAACACGAATGATGGTTCGGCTACTTGCACCAAAGCTCGATTTTTAGTATATGCTGATAAAACTAATGTTGTTGGTTGTGTGAAAGAATATCCAGAACCTCCTGAAACAAAACCTCTAGCGAATTCTTGATTACCACCAAAATTAAACTCAGCAGCAGAATCATTTATAATCAGATTATCGCTTGCGTCAAATATAATAAAATCGTCATCTTTATTTGCTGCTAAGTATGATTCGAGAACAAAAAAATCTAAGAGCCGATTTTCATTAATATCCAGCAACTCAAATACAACATTTCCATAAGCTATTGCATCCTCTTTATTAGAAGTATCTATTGATGTAACTAAGTTTAAAATTGCTGCAAAATCAAAAAAGAAAGGAGTATTTTCAGCAACATCAAAAGTTGCTCTCAAGAAAGCTTGACTTTCTGCCACACCTATATGATCTCCATCCCCACCTTGACCAAGACTTTGAGAATATCCTGACCCTTGCGGCGCCTCAGTTCCAACAAATGCGATAGCATCGCTTGTCGTCAAAACCCTACCCCCTCCAAAAATCGATACAGCGCTAGTATTCGCGTTAGTTTGAGTTACTATAGGACTTTGACTAAAATCAAATTGAATTTCTCCACGAGAAAAAGAAACAGTTGCAGCTAAACCTGGTGAAGTTGCTGAAACAGTAGCAACTAATAATGACACCGCCAATATAAAACGCTCGATCTTCTGTAAGTAACGTTTCATAAGTCCTCTAGTAGTAAAATTTAAGTCAGTAATTATGCTGCGCTGGCACAACAACGTAGGTTGGGTGGAGGAACGGAACCCAACTACAATCTCAAAGCCTTAAAATAAATCTTCGTAATATTATGTTCCTGCCATCACACAATGCTAAATACGAATCACACGAATCTGGTGAAGCTACCGTGAAAACATATTAAATTTTATACTTTGCTTTGATAAATTTCTTAAGAGTTTTGCGTACCTATTTATCTATAGTTTGTTTTAGAATTCATGTAAAAACAACTTGAAAAATTCATGTAATCTTTATATATCGTACTAAGTTGTAATATTCCTGAAGTTACCACAGAAAAAACAAAGTATAACGCTGTATAAAAACTACACTACTCATACAGATTCATTTTGTAAAATAGCGCTTTTTTTGCGAATAATACGTAGTTAGCAAAAAATAAAGTCATAATAGTTACGCTATATAAATTTTCCTAGAGGATATATTTTTGTGTTTGATTTATCCTCTAGGAATTTTGACACAATTATTAATTTTTACAGAGGGGGTAATTCTTAAGAGTGTATAACGTTACTCTCGAATCCGAATTTTATTCACTTCCACAATCAATAGCTTGCCTTGGTAATACTCCGCATCATTATGATCAGACAAATAATCTAATAGTTTGTGCATTAGTTGAGGAATGACTTCAGGATGATTCCGAAGTTGGATTGAAACAATACCACAATAATTAGTAGGAGGATACGTAACGATGTCAGCAAAGTCTCCATTCAGCGACACTAAAATTGCACCTAATTCTTGTGCTTTGGCAATTACAACTTGATCCGGTGAATCAATTGGCAGATGGTCTTTCAATATCAACACATCATGACCACCACCTTGCAAAAACTGCCCAATGGAAGTAGGAACACATTGATCTATAAAAAACTTCAAGCTCACGATGCAACTGTCTCGAAATTTGCTAAGTCACGAGCATAATCAAGGCAAGCAGCAATGTGTTCCGGTTGCAGGTCTGGAAACTCCCGAAGGATTTGCTCGTACATGTTGCCCGCAGCAAGATAGCCCAAAATTAAACTCACTGGAATCCGAGTACCTTTAATTCTTGGCTTACCTCGAAGCACATTTGAATCAGCTACAACGTATTCACGCCAGTTGATAGGCATAATTGACACCGCTACCATAATACAAACTTTATCTATAGCTATCTTAACATTGCTCAGGTTTCATCGAACTCACATTAACGAATAATCAAAGTGCTTTCACGCACCTTACCAACAATCCATAAATATTCCTAGAGGATATATTTTGTGTTTGATTTATCCTCTAGGAACTGACAAGGATTCTTTGTTTCTGGTCATAACAAGTAATTTGTATGATTGAACGCCTTTGTTGACAAATTGCAGGGTAATTTTATCAGCATCAGTAAATCCGTACTTAGCTTTGAGAAGAGGCCAGTAAGTGATGCTACCGTCGGTGCCTATATTATATAGGTCTACCTTTGAGGTTTAGGTAAAGTTTTGACTTCTGTATTTGGGTGAGCAATCAGACACTGAGGGTCTTTTTGAAAAATCGCTGCTACTGTACGTTTAAGGATGTGCCCTGATGCCCACTTGCTCATGTTTGATTTTCGTATTTAGTTATTCTTGTACGAGCCGAGCCATTTAACCCAAGCGCATCATACATTCTAAAATCAATTTTTGATTTATGATTGAAAATGGCTGAATTTCTAAGGCGCGTCGAAATGCTTGGATTGCTTTTTGATACTCACCAGTAGCGGCGTAACATAACCCCATACCATGAAGGGCGCCAAAGTGTACAGGAATTAAATCTACAACTTTTTGACAGTCAATTAACGATTCTCGGTATTTACCAGTAGTGTAATAAAGGAACGCGCGACGGTTCCAAGCTTCGGCAAAATCGGGTTCATTCTCAATTAATTCATTTAACACCAACTCAGCTTCTGCTGCCTTACCCGCATCAAGCAGCTTTTGACTACGGTCAATTACTTCTAAACCATGAATTCCTTTTTGCTGGAACCAAATCCGCCATAACTTCTGAGTCGCATGTTCGCGAATTGACTCAGAGGGGTTTTTCAAGTCTTCAAGTAATGAACTGATAAATAAAGAATCCATGAATTTAATCTGGTGTATAGGATAATTTTCTCAAATTTCGCACAAAATTGAGTCGGTAGTAACTTTTTTACTGACTCTCAAATTTTTGCCCCTAATTGCAAAGTACGCAATCGATGTATGTTTTTTTGTATCCTGTAATACGATTAAGCAATAAAGCATCCGATCCAGGTCGGGATTGATTGGTTAAACATACCACTTAATTTTACAAAAACAAGAATAAACTATTGTTGTAGACAAATCTTAATTAACTAAAACCCGATAAGTATAAAGCAATGCCAAATCCGAATAACTCTTCAAGGCATATTGTTCTTACCTCGCATCCAAGTAATTTTGGTCCCAAGCCAATACCTATTCAATGGGGAAAAGAGTCTCCCAAGGAACGAGGCCCAATTATCGCTACACTTACCAAACAAGCGCATCGAAATGTTATTGGTACGCATTCAGGAAGTTACGCAGTATACCGCGCTCTCGCAGTAGCAAGTGGCGCCCTTCAAACAGACCACCGTGCTGACTTGACCAACACATCCCCAGTTGAACACATTGGCCCACATCCAAGTTGGAGTGACCCCGAAAAAATCGTTTCTCTCGACCCGTTCGGAGCTATCGTTGGTGAAGTTTTTACATCATATTATGAACAAGGATACGATATTCGTCCAACGATAGCTGTTACAAAAGCTCATATAAATATGCCCGAACTACAAGAAGCAGTGAGTAACGGGCGATTGCAAATCGATGGCACAATTATGAAAGCAGGTGGCGATTTAGTCGTTACCAAAGCTGCGATTGAGCCTGTTTGGTATTTACCTGGTGTTGCCAAACGCTTTAACATCTCTGAAGGTGAATTGCGACGCGCGTTATTCGAGCAAACAGGGGGGATGTTTCCCGAATTAGTAACCCGTCCTGATTATCTCGTTTTTTTACCCCCCATTGGGGGTGTTACAGTTTATATTGTTGGGGATATAGGCGCCATTACCGACCCAAACAAAGCTGTTGCGGTTCGTGTTCATGACGAATGTAACGGTTCAGATGTGTTTGGCTCGGATATATGTACATGTCGTCCATATTTGGTTCATGGAATTGAGGTGTGCGTCCAAACTGCTCAAGAAGGTGGTGTTGGTATTATTATTTATTGCCGCAAAGAAGGACGTGCGTTAGGTGAGGTAACAAAGTTTTTGGTTTACAACGCGCGCAAACGACAAGAAGGTGGTGATACAGCTTCAGCATATTTTGCCCGAACCGAGTGCGTAGCGGGTGTACAAGATATGCGTTTTCAAGAGCTAATGCCTGATATTTTACATTGGTTAGGTGTAACCCGTATCGACCGCATGGTATCGATGAGTAATATGAAATTCAATGCTATTACGCAATCAGGAATTGAAATTGTCGAACGTGTACCAATTCCTGATGATTTAATACCAAACGATGCGCGCGTAGAAATTGAAGCCAAAAAAGCTGCTGGCTATTTTACAACAGGCGAAGTCTTAGATGATACAGGACTATCAGAAATCAAAGGACGCTCATTAGAGTGATGAGTGCTGAGTGATGAGTGCTGAGTGATGAGTGCGCTCGTGCTGAGTACTGAGTGCTGAGTGCTGAGTGATGAGTGATGAGTGCGCTCGTGCTGAGTGCTGAGTGATGAGTTAAAAATTAGGAGTTAGAAGTTAGGAGTTAGGAGTTAGGAGTTAGGAGTTAGGAGGAGGTAGGGTGCGTGAAGGCTACTAGTAACTCGGCTTCGTTTAAAAATTTTTGGCAGCATCACGCACAGGCGCTCCTGAGCAGAGCAACTACTCAGCACTCAGCACGAGCGCACTTTTAACTATATTAAGGAGAAAATAACAATGTCGATGCAAGTCGCTGCAAAAGATTTAGTTACGTATTTACGAAGTCCTGTTGCTATTCGCTCCCGTTGTGGAGAACTTTACACGCGCGCGGTTGCTGGTAATTCTCGTTATTTTGATTGTGATTTGACGCAACTCCCGTGCGCTGCTGATTATGTTATTGATGTGATACGCTCTGAATACCCTGATTTACAAATACCTTTTCATAGTCGCTGGCGCCATTTTGAGGCAGGTGGAGTTAGACGCTTGGAACAGTTGGATAATTTGCTTGCTAAACTAACACAACGTGAAAGAGCAATAGCTAAGTTTGATTTAGCAATTATTAGTGTATTGCTTGATGCTGGCGCCGGGAGTGATTGGTATTATTACGAACCAGTAACTAATATGGGTTTTAAACGCTCTGAAGGTTTGGCTGTTGCTAGCTTTCAAATGTTTTGCCAGGGTGCATTCTCGAATGATGAAGCGAGTAAGTTGCGTGTTGATGCTCAAAAATTACAAGATTTTACCGAAGCTGATTTAATACAAGGTTTTCAGATACGTACTGACAATCCCCTTGTTGGTGTAACTGGAAGATTAGAGTTGCTACAGAAATTAGGTAAAGTTTTAACTACTCTACCTCAGTACTTTGGTGAAAATCCTTGTCCAGGGAATTTGGTTAATTACTTAGTTAGCAAAGTTAACAACAATAAAATCGAAGCAGCAACCGTTTTCGATGCTGTTCTGTCGAGTTTAAGCGAAATTTGGTCGGGGCGCCAATTAATCGCAGGAGTAAACTTAGGAGATGTATGGCGCCATCCTAATGTTGCCTCAGATGGCTTTGTTCCATTCCACAAACTATCACAGTGGCTTACTTATTCTTTACTCGAACCACTACAAGAACTCAGTATCGAAATTACTGGTTTAGATCAACTAACAGGATTACCCGAATATCGCAACGGTGGTTTGTGCATTGATTTAGGACTGCTGCGTCCTAAACACCCAGATATACTAAACACTTCTCATTCGGTTGACTCAGAAGTTATTGTAGAATGGCGCGCGTTAACGGTAATGCTATTAGATGAAATCGCAACAACCGTTAGGGAAAAGTTGAATATGAGTACCAAAGAACTACCACTTGTCAAAATTCTTCAAGGTGGAACTTGGACGGCAGGACGAAAAATAGCTGCTGAAAAAAGAGCTGGCGGTATCCCCCCAATTCAAATTAACAGCGACGGTACAGTATTTTAACTTCAGAATGCAGAATTCAGAATTTAGAATGCTAACTCCTGTACGGGCGGGTTTACCTAAATTTTCGATTATCTACCAGGATATAGGTGAACCCGCCCCGACGCCCCGACGCCCCGACTGTACGGGCGGGTTTACCTAAATTTTCGGTTATTTACCAGGATGTAGGTGAACCCGCCCCGATGCCCCGACTGTACGGACGGGTTTACCTAAATTTTCGGTTATCTACCAGGATATAGGTGAACCCGCCCCGACGCCCCGACGCCTCGACTGTACGGACGGGTTTACCTAAATTTTCGGTTATCTACCAGGATATAGGTGAACCCGCCCCGATGCCCCGACTGTACGGACGGGTTTACCTAAATTTTCGGTTATCTACCAGGATATAGGTGAACCCGCCCCGACGCCCCGACGCCCCGACTGTACGGGCGGGTTTACCTAAATTTTCGATTATCTACCAGGATATAGGTGAACCCGCCCCGACGCCCCGACGCCCCGACTGTACGGGCGGGTTTACCTAAATTTTCGATTATCTACCAGGATATAGGTGAACCCGCCCCGACGCCCCGACTGACCCCTAACCCCTACCTCAATACTCCTATGGCAAATCAAGTTACAGTCATAAATCATCCTCTAATTCAGCATAAACTTACTTTGATGCGGAGAGCAGAAACAAGCACAGTTAAGTTTCGCACTCTTTTAAAGGAAATTAGTTTGTTACTTGCTTATGAAGTAACGCGCGATTTACCTTTAAAAACTGAATTAATTCAAACACCTATTGCTCAAATGGAGGCGCCTGTACTTGCACCAGATAAAAAGCTGGTTATAGTGGCTATCCAACGCGCGGGACAAGGTATTTTAGATGGGATGTTAGAGTTAATTCCTTCTGCACGAGTTGGACATATTGGTCTATACCGTGACCCAAAAAGTTTAATCCCTGTAGAATATTACTTTAAAGTTCCTCATGATATCGATAAGCGCGATGTTTTAATCGTAGACCCAATGTTAGCGACTGGAAATTCTGCCATCGCCGCCGTAGAAAGACTAAAATCTACAAACCCTCTTTCTATTAAGTTTGTTTGCTTACTCGCGGCGCCGGAAGGGCTTGAACATTTCTGTTCGATACATCCTGATATACCTGTATATACTGCTTCAATTGACGATAAACTTGATGAACTCGGCTATATCATACCAGGGTTAGGAGATGCAGGAGATAGATTATTTGGAACAAAGTAACAAGTAAGGTGGCATAAGCCACCATACAACAAGACAGATGTTACACACAATATTTATTTTTAAAATAAACATAATTTTCATGCTTGTTTATCATTTTGTAAACAAGTTAATATCAAAAATTTCAATGAGAATAATTGACGGAACATTTTGACATTCTACTTATAATTTAATATCTATTAAGTAAAATATTTTAATCAATACAAACGGCACATATGTTTAATTTTATATTATATATAGAGAGTGCTGCAACTGTATTGGAATATCATGGAAGAGCCGACCATTGGACAATTAGAAAGAGAGATTTCAAATCGCATCCGCTCCTTATATAATGTTAAACTTGGACAGCGTATAGGCAGGATAATTTGCCATTTCTTTGATACTCAATTGGCGATTACAATTGAAAATTCTGTGACATTAGCAGAGCAAACCATCCTACGTTCTGGCAATGATGTCTTGGCAGAAAAAGTACGATTAGATATAGATAAAATAATTAAGCCTTTGCTAAAAGACACAATTGAAGAGGTTATTAATAAACCTGTTATTGAACTAATGAGTTATACGAGTTTAACGTCGGGACGTACTGCCATTACTGCTATTTTGGAACAGCCACCAGTAGTTCGCAACCCTCGTGCGATTCCTAAAGCTAATTAATCAGTAATTACTAGCCGGCTCGAGTCGGCTATTATTTTACAAGCGTCCTTGATAATCAGTATAGGTAGTTGACCTATCCCGTATTGAAACTTCGAGTAATTTCATAAGTACTGTAAACTAGTACACTAGGATGATAATTCCAATGAACGAAGCAAAGATTATTTGGTTGAAAGTTAATAACAAATCGCTGCTCATCCATAGAATACACACTTCCTAGCTATACGTCACCAACCAAAGCAGGGCGTGCGTTAATTTTTCAACGTTTGCTACAACGTTATTACCCTGCGAGCAAGATGTACGAGGCTAGCTTCAAGCGGATTATACGGCTTGATACAAACAGGCTCGTTTATTGTTTACTAGGTGGAGCGTCTGCGCTATCCGGGACTCGACGGCGCCATGCTAGTTAACAACACATTGCAAATAGTAGCATAGATTATAAACACATTAAGGGTAGAACTAACTAAATATTTTTACTCACTGTATTTTACCGCTATGAGGTTCGCTTAATGCTCCTGGTGGTCTAGATTTACCCATTCCACCAACTAGGGCAATAAGAGCAACCGTGTAAGGTAACATCGTTAAGAATTGATACGGAATATTTACACCCAACGCCTGTATCCTTAACTGTAAAGCTTCCGTGGCGCCAAATAAAAGCGAAGCAAATCCAGTTCCCACAGGATGCCATCTACCGCATATTAACGACGCAATAGCAATAAATCCTCTACCTGCACTCATTCCTTCAGCAAAGTAATTAACTTGTACTAAAGCCAAATAGGCGCCACCACAACCAACGAGACATCCACCAACAACAACTGCAATATAACGTACCAAAGCTACGGGAATTCCAGCCGTATCAGCAGATGACGGATATTCTCCCACCGCGCGTAAGTTCAAACCAGGATTTGTATAAAATAGGAAATATGTAGTTAAAGCAATAATCAAAAACAGTAGATAAACAAGAATATCTTGTTCAAATAAGATACCAATAATACTGATATTAGAAAGAATTGGAATCTTGATTGCAGGGACTAATTGTAAACGCTGTGTATTGCTACCACTAAATATGAGGCGTCCGAAAAACGAAGTCAATCCACCTGCAACTAAATTAATAGCGAGTCCTGATACTAGTTGGTTAACTCGTAAAGTTACACACAAAAACGCATGAAGCAGTCCAACTAACCCACCAGTTATCAAAGCAGCGATAATACCCACCACTACATTACCACTATAAAAAGTTGTAGCGGCACTAGTAAAGGCGCCTGTTAGCAGCATTCCTTCTAAACCGATATTTAACACACCCGAGCGTTCTGAAAAAAGACCTCCCATTGCTGCGTAAGCAAGAGGAACAGAAAGACGCAAGGTAGATGCAAGATAATCAGTTAAAAAATCATTAGTCATGTTGTAGGCGCAGGTTTATGCTATTTGTTTGTTAATCGTATATTTATTGTATAAATCTGCCCTTACGTTCTAATGCCAAGCTAATTGCAATAAATAATACCGTTAATCCTTGAATCGCATATATTATAGTCACAGGCACCCCAGCACTACGCTGCATAACATTGGCGCCACTTCGTAATGCACCAAAAAACAAGGATATTAGTACTATCCCTAGTACACTTCCACGACTTAAAAAAGCAATTGCAATAGCATCAAAACCATAACCGGGTGAAACCTCTTCATACAAACGATATTTTAAACCCATCACTTCCGAGGCGCCTGCAAGTCCAGCAAATCCACCAGCTAGTCCCATAACTAACATGATTGTACGCTGCACCGAGATACCCGCATAGTTAGAAGCTTTCTGATTTAAGCCAACCGCTGCAATTCGATAACCTAATCTAGAACGCTTAATAATTATATACACTATTCCCGCTGCAATTAACGCCAATAATGTACCCCCATGAGCAAGACTTCCTGGTATAATGATGGGTAACTGTGCGGATTTGGCTATCAGCGGTGAATATGGACTAGGTGCATTAGCTTCCTTTAATGGATTTTGCACTAGATAACTAATGAAATTAATCGCTATATAATTAAGCAGTAAAGTCGTAATGACTTCATTAATACCGCGTACTGCTTTCAGATATCCTGGAATAAAACCCCAAACGGCACCAAAAATAAACCCTGCTACTAAAGCTAATGGTACATGAATAAATGCTGGCGCCTGTAAATATAAACCAACCAATGTACTACCCAACGCACCAAAATATATTTGTCCTTCCCCACCTATATTCAATTGTCCTGCTTTTAATGCAGTTAATACGCCAGTACTAGTTAATAAGAGTGGCGCCATTTTAGTAAGGGTATTACCAAAGCCAAAATAAGTAGATAATGATTCAGTAAATAATGCCGTATAAGCTGTGATAGGATTGGTGCCTGCAATGAGAATGAGAATGGCGCCGACTATTAGGGCGGAAATTATAGCAATAAGTG
The DNA here is from genome assembly GCF_002368415.1 of Calothrix sp. NIES-4105. Taxonomy (GTDB): domain Bacteria; phylum Cyanobacteriota; class Cyanobacteriia; order Cyanobacteriales; family Nostocaceae; genus Dulcicalothrix. The sequence continues at coordinate 9,935,842 of NZ_AP018290.1, read as the reverse complement.
GTGAGATAATAGGAAAAATGCGTTTATTTGTCATAAAGTATTTGTAGGGTGGGCACTGCCCACCATAAATATTTGATAATTACAACTGGTTTATGTCATTAATTTTAATAAGTTGCGTTTTACCTGTGGAGTAATGTTTTTGACCACAGAGACTTCTAGGGCACAGAGGAAAACATAAACCACAAAGGACACGAAGAAGAAATTATACCCCCCATAACACACCAAATTTAATGACATGAACCAGTAGTAGTTCATGTCATTAAATTTGGACGGTTGGAAGAATAAACCACAAAGACACAAAGGACACACTCGTAAGAATTATTAAGAAGCGAACCTACCAAAACTATTGACATAGACCACTACCTTTATGCCAGTAAAATCAGGATATTCTTTGAGCTTATTCAATAAATACGGAGAAACTTGTTTAAACTGTAATGTGATTCCCATAATTTATCGTTTTCCCCCTCCCATGAGCAAACCAATTTCTTCTACTGTTGCACTATTTGCATCCAATATATCAACAAACTCGCCTTTGTACATTACAGCAATTCTGTCACTCATATCCATCACTTCTTCCAACTCGGTTGAAATATACAAAATTGCTGCACCACGTTCTCTTTGTGCGAGTAATCTTTGCTGTACTGCTTCAATTGCGCCAACATCTAACCCGCGCGTTGGTTGCATAGCTATAATTAAAGAGGGTTCTCCTGCTAATTCGCGCGCTAACACTATTTTTTGCTGGTTGCCACCAGAAAGCTGACTAACTTCCACATTAACATCTGGCGCCCGAATATCAAACTCTTCCATAGCAGACACAGCATTTCTTTTAATTACTTCTTGCTGTAATAAACCACGACGAGAAAACGGCGGATTTTTAAAAGCTTTCAAAATCAAATTTTGAGCAATATTAAATTTTAGTATCAAACCCGTTTTCTGCCTATCCTCTGGAATATAACCCACTCCTCTTACCCCCCTCTCCTTTTTAGGAAAGGGGTTGGGGGAGAGGTAAATAGCATCTGCTAACTCACGCTGTCCATTACCATCAACACCAGCAACACCCAAAACTTCCCCTGCATGAAGTTCAAAAGAGATATTTTTAACTACCGCAACACCTCTATTATCCTTAACATGTAAATTCTTCACCGATAACACTACTTCACCTTTAGCAACAGGTTTTTTGTTAAGATGTAAAGTAAAGGAGCGCCCAACCATTAATTCAGCAAGTTGTTGTGGTGTAGTTTGCTGTGTTGTAGTTGTAGCTACTACCTTTCCTCTTCGCAGCACCGTTACAGCATCACACTTTATTACTTCTTCTAATTTGTGACTAATAAAAATAATAGTATGCCCGCGCGCAGTAAGTTGACGAAGAATTGTAAATAATGATTGAACTTCGAGTGGAGTTAAAACAGCCGTAGGTTCATCAAGAATCAATAATTTAGCTTGACGGTACAACACTTTGATAATTTCTACACGTTGCTGCATTCCTACAGGTAAATCTTCAACTTTAGCTGTAGGGTCAATTTCTAAATTATACGCTTGAGATAAAGCTTTGATTTCAGCTTGTTTTTGACGTATATTTAAATTTATGCCTTTACCCGTACCAAGAATAATATTTTCAGTCACAGTAAATTGTGGTACAAGCATAAAATGCTGATGTATCATGCCGATACCAAGCTTTATTGCTGCGAGAGATGAAGTAATTTTAACAGGTTGTTCTTCTAAATATATTTCTCCGCTATCTGGCTGGTATAATCCACTGATAATATTCATTAAAGTTGATTTTCCGGCGCCATTCTCCCCCAGAATAGCGTGAATAGTTCCAGCCTCGATAGAAATATTTATATTATCGTTAGCAGTAAAGGCACCGAATTTTTTAGTAATATTCTCTAACTGTAAATATGACATAATTATAAATTAATTTTTTTATCTATAATTTGTTGTTTTGTATCCAATACTTGTTTTTGCACTGGTTGCGGTACAGCATTGCTAAACTTACCTAAAGTTAAAATATCAGGTCTTTCCAAACCAAGCTTATAAACTTGCCCTTTAATTTCTTTCTTCTGTGCGAGTTCTGCTAAATATGTAATTGCTACATCAAGATGTTTGACTGCACTAGTTAAAACAGCGAGTGGTGCTATATCTGACTGGTCTGTTGTATTACCAAACGCATATACTCCTTTATCACTAGCAGTTTGCAATACAGCAGCAGAAGCACTATCTAACCATTGGTAGATGACATCGGCACCTGTAGAAATTAAAGCGAGTGTAGCTTCTTTAGCTTTAGCAACATCATTCCAGTCACCTGTAAAAGTCGAAGTTATTTGAACATCTTTTTTAATTGACTTGGCGCCTAGTTCAAACCCACGTAACTCTTCTTGTGTGGCTTGAAACTTTTGTCCTGCTATATAAGCAAGCTTATTCGATTTTGTCATAGCTGCGGCGATGATGCCACATAAATAGCTTGCTTGTAAATGGTTTATTCTTAATGAAGCAATATTGGCGCCGAAGACGTTACCATTAACACCAATAAAAAATGTATTGGGAAACTGAGGTGCTATTTGTTGAAGTGCAGCGTCAAATTGTCCACCGTGAGCAATGACTAAATTATAACCACGACGCGCGAAGTCTGATAGTACTTCAGTTTGGTCAGCTTGGGCTACTTTTTCAACATGAGCGGTTTCTACTCCTAACTTTTGTTTTGCCAGCTGTACTCCTTCATATCCAGACTGGTTCCAAGCTTTATCGCTAATGACTCCCGGAAGTGCGATGGCTATTTTAAAAGCACTACTACTATTTGTGGTGGGTGGTGTTTGGTTATTGCTGCAAGCTATAGGAATTAAGCTACCACTAACGATTGCTGAAGTATATATAAGAAATTTACGTCTATTTAAATTCGCGCTCATTGATAAACTCTAATATGTTGTGTTCTAACTAATTTAATATGTATTTTGTGTCACATGCGCGCTTTTTGGTGCGTGACGCTATAAGTCCCTAATATTGAGTCAAAATTTCTCGTCGCTTTTTGGTGCGTGACGCTATAAGTCCCTAATATTGAGTCAAAATTTCTCGTCGCTTTTTGGTGCGTGACGCTATAAGTCCCTAATATTGAGTCAAAATTTCTCGTCGCTTTTTGGTGCGTGACGCTATAAGTCCCTAATATTGAGTCAAAATTTCTCGTCGCGTCACGCACCCTACTTTTGACTGACGACATGTTTACACGCTTGTCGCCAAAATGAAGAAATTCATCTATATATATATATTTGGCGCCAGGAGCATGAATAACAGAAAAGAACTTTTACGGGTAATCCTCGCTATAGCTATCATTATTGTAGGGATAACGCACTTTACTGCGGTGGAACCATACGCGCGAATAGTTCCACCCCAACTTCCAAACCCTGATTTTTGGGTGTACTTGAGTGGGTTTTTTGAAATCTTAGGTGGAATTGGTTTACTTGTACCACCCGTCAGTCAAGCAGCAGCATGGGGTTTATTTGCACTATTCATTGCAGTTTATCCTTCTAATATCAATATGGCAATCAACCATATTAAAATTAATGATTTCATTCCTACGAATAATTGGTTTCATGCCATTAGACTGCCGCTGCAATTTGTATTATTTGCCTGGGCGTTATGGTATACTAAGCCTTCGGATGACCCATCCAAGCAAGCATCGATTATTCCTAAGCAGTTTCTTCCTAAGTCAAAAGAAGCAGAACTTTAACGAGATATTATAAATTTATACTCTGTGTACTCTGTGCCTCTGTAGTAAAAAGATATTACTACTCCAGACACAGAGAGCGCAGAGAAAGAAAGTAAGAGTAATAAAGAATTATGGCGCCATCAAAAACTGTACAGCAAATCAAAGCAGAGTTAATTACACCAGAAAATTTTAGTGACTACGGACAAGTCATTTTCGCAAGTAAAGATGGTAAAACCTTTGATAGCGAAGATGCTCAATTAATTTTAAATAAAGGGATACCACGCTTTTATATAATGCGTTTAACTAAACGGGGTAATAAGTTTTACTATATTACTCGTCATAGTCAATGTACGCAGTGTTTAGGTTCTTTGGAAGGAAAAGACTGGTTAATTGCTGTATGTCCACCAGATGATAAAGTTAATGAACCAGACTTAGCGTCTATGAAAGCATTTCGCATTCCTGGCAACTGTTTTATCAAGTTGAATGTGGGAACTTGGCACGCTGGGCCGTACTTTGAGCATGATAGTGTAGATTTTTATAATTTAGAATTGAGTGATACGAACATTGTTGACCATTACACTCATAGTTTCCTTAAGAGTCATCAAACTGAGTTTGAGATAGTTTAGTTAATACAGGTTAGTATTAATAAACGTAGCATCTGTAAATAGGTGTTACGACTTGTTCAGTTTGCATAATTAGGCACTTATTAGAATGGTAAACTTGAATTTTAAGAGTCGCTTGAGAAGCTTGATTATAAAACTATCATCTTTTAGTAGGCGCCTTGTACTTGTAAGTTTACTTACTAACGTAAGTATTTTTTGTTATCCACCTTCTAGTTTAGCTCAACCGACTTCAAAACCAGTAGAAATTGACTTATTTGTGCAAGGTTTGAGTGTTCGTAACCCTAAAAGTTTTCTTGAGCAAGGACTAAAAGCTGGTACTGAAACTAATATCACGCTTAAAAATCAACCCGAAGGTAAGATAAATATTAAATCTGTCAAACAAATACCGATAACTATTTCTGTACCACAACCCGATGGTTCAGTTAAGGAGTTACCCGACCCGAAGCAAAACTTTAGGATGGATATTTTAATTACTTTGACGGGTCAAGCTAATATCCAAGATAAAGGATTATATTTGGGTAAAAGTCGGTTAAAGATTGGTACACCTGCTGAAATTGAGGGTTTTAATTATTTGACGAGAGCTACCGTTATTGATGTACGGTCATGAAAATGTGTACATGTAGAGACGTGACATGTCGCGTCTCTACAACATAACCGTTTTATATACGAAAGACAGGAGCATCAGGATTTTTAGGATTTGGAATTAAACGATGGTTTTTACAATCCACGAGTAAATCCAATTCTTCCAATACAGTTTGACCAATTAACACGTCATCTCCTGTAACTAATACAAGTTCTGCTGTTACTCGTCCTTCTATTTCAATTAAAATAGGCCCACCTAGTCCAACCATTTCTTGTCTTCCGTCTGCGTACTTTGCTAGTTGCTGACCACGAATCCGTAAACCGAGTTGTTGTGCTATTTGCATTGAAATAACAGTACGTACTGCACCTGTATCTATCAACGCTTCTGTTTCGTAGTAACGTAACTGGTTGGGATTAAGTAGTCCACGACTTACCAGTTCCTCATCAATGACGTTAGTTAGCTTAACTTGAACTCTGACTTCTCCCATTTCTTCACTTCGCCAATTTTCTATTCGATTGAAATCTAACATTTTATTGTCTCCTTTTTCAACTTTATAAATTAGCTATTTGAGTTGATTCGTGTTCAGTGAGAAACCGAGTGTAGAAGAAACTTGGTTTCTTTGCGATAGAAAATCTGATGCAAGTTGCTCTACTGCTTTGATATCATAGTTCTGGGGAAGATGTAATGCTAGTGTTAGACTGGCGCCATCTTTAATTTTATCAAGTTTGGTGCTAGGTCGAACTAAGATGTCGAGTTGTTCGAGTTTGATGATTAAGCCAATAATATAACCTTCTAATATACTGCAATGTTTTTCTAACTCTTGTGGGTTTGAGTTAGTTACTGTGATTTCTAAAAAGGTATTGTATTCTGCTTGTAAATTAACTGGTTCAAATAAAGATACCCAGTTAATTGTACCAGCATTTAATATTGGCTTGGTTAGTTCGGCGCCTCTTTGAAATTCTGCACGCAATATATGTGATGTGGAAGGGGTGACGTTACGCGCGGTATTTTGACATGGTTCTATAGATGTAATTATAGGCAACCAGTCACGAGGTAATTGCACTTCATATTGCTGACCTGCTTCTGTAAGAGAAATAGGTTGCTTCCAGTCGTGTTGGTTTAACATCTGGAAGAAGTGAGCTAGCATCAATTCGATATTATCCGAAGCTTGATTGTAAGAAGTGCAACTCCAAGCTGTTAATATAACCCAGGAGAAACCACCAAGGAAACCCCAAGCATTACCATAGATACAGCGACATTTTGCCCATGCTTTTACTGCTCGTAGTAAAATTTTGAATAAATCAAATGACACATATTTTGAGACAGTATCTATAATTAAATCTGCTTCCCAGCAACCAATAATAGCTTTAAGACTGGTTGAGTCTATTCTACGTTCGCTCGAATGTGCTGTGTTTTCATAGCGCACGTATAGTAAATCTATAGATATTGTCTCTATTTTTAAGCGTAGTACAGGAACACGCGCGTCAAGCACTACTTGGGAAGATTCGCACAAGTCTTGTAAATGTTGCTGGACGTTGTGAAGAAATGTTTCACCAGCTATGTAACCGGGAATTTCACAAACTATATCTATATCACTTTGCGGAGTTTGAACACCTAAACGCGCGGAACCTAGTAAATGTAGCGTTGGTGTGGTACCTAAACATTCTGCACAAGCTTGTTTGATGATTTCTATTATAGTTTGACGGCGTAATTGCTGCTCTTGGGTTAATTCGGGTTGTAATTGGTTGATTATTTGTTGTAATTCTCCTCCCAAATGTACAATATGTTTGATTTCAAATGGTTTATCACCTCGACGACTAATTAAAGCTACTGAATCAACTGTAAAACTATAAGGGCGCCATTGAGGTAAAGTTGAATATGCGGTTTCTGGGTTGGGAAACTGTCCAACACTTAGGTGAGGTGTAAAACCTGTGCTAGATTTTTTGCTTTGTTCGTCGCATTGTGGAAATAGATTTTGTAAAACACTTTGCAGAACCTGTAGAGACGCGACATGTCGCGTCTCTACAGGTTCTGCAACAGGACGTAACCAAGCAGTACAACTTTTACGGTGGGTAAATGTGCCAAACTCGGTTAATGTAACTGTAAATGGTTCTAGCTTTGATAGTACAGGTGAGATTATTTCTATAGCTTGCTCAAAATAAGATTCTGGTAAAAAGCCATATATCAGATTTATATGTGGCATCCAGCGCTCAAATCTGGCATCATATTTTTGGCGTATTTCCTGAATAGCAGGCAAAACGTCATTTGGTGGAATTATGACTATTGCGCTTTGATAAATTGGACGAACTGAGGTTAGGTTCATTTTATCTGGGTTTGTTGGCGCCTCTATATTAGTATTGAAAACTGCACGCACTCCAAAATGGTCGGATGGGTAAAGTCCTTCTTGAGCATTTATAGGTGTGCAAGCAAATAGTAAGATTGATTGTGGGATGTAATCACCTCGTTGTAAAATTCTGTCTAACCTTCCAGGTTTGCCACTAAGACTTAACAATGCTGCTAAAGGGTTACAGTCTGGGTCAAAGGTATAACCTGCTTCATAAGGATGTAGTTTTTGCCAAACGTCTACAAAACCAGCTTTTGTTAAGATATCTCTTTGTTCGTTACCTCGTGTATTAAAATCACCAACAATCAAACTGTCTTCATAGTTTTGTAGGTATGCAAGTAATGTTGATAGCTGATGCGCGCGTTTCTCTACAGCATTTTCCGCACGGTTACTAGTTAAATGTACTACTGCTACATGTAATAGTTTACCGTTAATTTGCCATGTCCCTACTAATACATGTTTGGCGCCAGAAAACTTATGTTCAGCTAATTCAAATGGGAAGCGTGATAACAATAAGTTTCCATAGGGTTTTACTGTTTCAGCAGTATGTGATTCGGAAATGTAATATTTTTGTATCCAATTCTGTGATAGCAGTGATTCAACAAACTGTGGTGTTGCTTCTTGAATGGCAATAATATCTGCTTTGCATTGACGTAACTGCTCAAAAATGGCAGGTAATCGTTTTTCTGTTTGAATTTTCTCGGTTTCGTACAGGTTGAAAAGTACGTTGAAAGTTGCAACTGTAAGTGTGTTGATTTTGGTGTCTTTTAATACGTCTTCGTTTGCTATCCAGCCTTGGATGTTATGTTTATAAACGGGTCTAGGGTTGAAGATAGGCGCCTCTATTTCAGTATGTATGTGTGTTTGTGTTGTGTTGCTTTTCCATGCTGTAGGGGGTAATTGTCCGGTTGATATCAGGTCTATATGCTTTTCTCTATCCCAGACTATAATATTTCCACAGCGAATATAGCGGATGCGGTGCCAGGGGATGTCTCCGTCGGGTGCCCATTGTGCTAAGGGTTTTTCTCGCATTCCGTCTGATGACATGCGTTCTGTGTATGCTGCGATGAAGGTGCTGCTGTTGAGGCGTTCGTCCCATATTATACGGTTGTATATTTCGTTGATGGGCGCCATTCTTTGTTTTTCTGGTTTTGTCATGGTTTTATATTCTTGTAAGAGGGGGCGGGTTTACGAGATGGTTGGCTTCGTTTTAGGATGTTTGTTAACCCGCCCCTACGGTTATCCAATTTACTTCGTGTGCTTCGGTGATGTTGGGCACTTCTAAACGGTTTTTCATTTTGTGCAGAATTTTCTCTGGTACTTTGGCTGTGCGTTTTTTGTTTCTTTCTAGTAATGTGTGCCAAGGCGCCTCTAAATAGACTATGCGAATTTTTGCTTGATAGCTGGCAAATTGACGAATTAACATTCCGCGTAATTGGCTACTGAGGTTTGTTGCATTCCAAACAAATGATTGTCCGTTTCGCAGGTATTCTTTGGCTAATATCTTTGCTGCGTTGACGACTTCTCCTTGATTTTCGTCTGGGTCAATATCCATAGTTTGACGCAGTTTATCGAGGGAAATAATCTGCCAGTCGGGGAGGTTTTGTTGTATCCAAGTGTCTTTACCTGAACCTGGTAGTCCTGACATCATTACTACTTCCGCGCGCGTGTCATCGTATGCTTCATAGTCTGGGTTGCCTTGTTCCTTCTGGAAGTAAATAAACCGACTATGGGAATTAGCAAATTGTCGTGGTTTGTCAAAGCACTTATTTTCAATAGCATATTCCCGGAAAAACTCAATACGCTCGAATAACTGCGCTTGGTCATTACAGTAACGTCCACGTACATCTGCTTCTGCCAGCATTGCTAACATGTCGCATCTAATAATTTGACTAGTTTTAATAACCGACCGTTCGGGATTTGGTTTATCCCAAAACCATAAAGGTAAGCTGCCATATTTAACCAAAGCAACTATTGCTTCACGTTCTCTAAAAGGTACATTTATATCCCAGAGAATTTGCTGTGCCATTTTTGCCCCCTGCAAAACATGACCCTTTGAAGAAATGGCGCCATCAGTTTCAATTAAAGTAGCAGCAGGTTTAGCCACATCATGAAGTAAAGCAGCAGCAAATAATATTGAACGACAATTTTCTGGTAACAGGCGCCATTGAGGTAATGCAACCAATGCTTCACACACAAGTTTTGTATGTATAAGTACATTACCCTCAGCATGATAGCGTGGGTCTTGGGGGCAATCAGCAAGCGCGCGTAACCAATCAAATTCTGATTCAAGAGTTGCCCAATTTATTGACCAGTTTGTTTCATTGGGGCAATAAGGAAATAACCAAGACGAACTCATACTCGTATCCTCCTCCTCTGTGTACTCTGTGTCTCTGTGGTAAAAAAAATACTTGGGTTTGATCCCCCCAACCCCCCGCGTGGAAGCTACCGTGTACACACAAGTTTTTCAAAGTTATCTTTCTTTCCTTTCTTCTCTTCCTTTGTGCCCTTTGTGACCTTTGTGGTTTATTCGTTTAAGGAACCACGAAGACACAAAGGGCACAAAGAGGGGAATATAAAAATGATTATCAAAGATGTGTGTACACCGCAGCCGCGTGAAAGGGGGGCTAAGAAAAACACTCTTTTTTTTATTAATAAAGGGCTAAGAAAACCCCTCTTGTTCCCCCCTTATTAAGGCTACGGTGTACACACAAGTTCTCATGGGTTACTTTTCTTCTCTTTCTTTGTGTTCTTTGTGCCTTCGTGGTTTATTTTTTAAGGAACCACAAAGACACAAAGGTCACAAAGGAGGGTAAATAAGGCGATTCTTAAAGATGTGTGTACACGGTAGCCTTATTAAGGGGGGCTAGGGGGGAATGGCACTTACTTAACAATGGATGGTGCGTAAAAGCATTTTAATTTTTTGTTACACTGCTTGACTGTAATAGCTTTCACGCACCCTACCTCACATCTTGCACCTTCTCAACAAAGGTAAGGTGGGCAGTGCCCACCCGAAGCAAAAATAAGCATTACAAGCTCTTTCATTCGATTGGAAGCTCGTGGTGCAAGATGTCAGCTACCCAATTTTTTGTTGGCGCCTCCAAATGCTTAAGTAAGCAACATTCGGGGCTAGGGGGGATTAATTTCGCATCCCTAAGTCGCAAATAAATCCACCCCCGCGCGCAAAACATTAGGTATAATCGGTCGATTTAACCAATGTCCATCAGATTGCTGAATAGTAGTTAAAAAGCTAGAACGGACGTATTTATAACGAGATGTAACTGTATTCGATGGCTCAAGCTTGATATATAAACCTTCCATCACATCACTTTGGTCAGTTTGTAAAAGCGAACGTTCAACATCAAGCCCTTTTTCCCGACAAACTAATTCAAAGCACTTTAAATGCTGGGGTGTTTGGTAATGTGATTTGCCTAGTAATTGAATTAATTGTTTATACGATTCAAGTTTGCCTGTAAATAATATGGGTACAGATACCAATGGCAACGAGGCTAATAATTCCTGGCGAGCAAATGTACTTAGAAAAACTTTATTTTCTAAGTCCAGCACATCATATTCAAGAAAGTAATGGGGTAAAGCATCGTAAAATACCGTGTGCTTGGCATATAGCCATTCTCCATAGAGAATATAGCGACTTCCCAATACCGAATAAAGAGCTATCGCATGGGTATTTGCCCATTGCTTGAATAAATTGAAATGCTTCTCACGGGCGCCACCAGTTAGGTAATGACCTCGACTTTGCAGCTTAATTTCACCAGTTGAGCTAAAACTAATCGCTGCATTGGCGCCGTCAACCTTTTCTTCGACTACCACATATTGATTTTTAATAGCATCAAAAGGAATGCTATCTAGGTCTTCATCCCCAGGCTGCAATCGCGAACCCTGTATATGATGGGTACGCGGATACTTATATATTTGTTCCATATGCTTTTATCACCTTGGCATCTACAATCAAATAATTTCGTGACGAATTGAAACGATTTGACAACCTACCTTGACGCGCGGTCAGCTTGCCATAATTCGCCGATGTTGAAGATTTTGATTGAGACGAGGGATTACATACGTTTGTACCTTTATTTTATTCCAAGGGTTGTGTCTATATAATACATGTACTTCACTAGCTCTGGCAACAATTCCAGAAAAGGTTATTTGTAGCATAGGCTTCTAGCCTGTGCAGTGCTTATTTTTACCACAGAGACACAGAGTACACAGAGGGGTTATTTTATGTCACTAACTACCAAGCAGGAATTATTACGGCGCCTTGAAGCGTTAGAATTTAAGCAAAGATTATTTCCAGCATCAAGCGAACAAGTTGATGCACTTGTAAAAGCTCTAGAGGATGTTAACCCGACAGACAACCCACTGTCACCGCATCATAATTTACTATCGGGCAGTTGGGATTTGATATACGCATCGCGAGGAACTGTTGTTACGCGGTCGTTTGCTTCAATTCCAGATTTTATTGAACGCGAAATCAAAATTAATCGTATTTGGCAAACATTGGTTATAAAGGATAACGAAGCAATTTCTACAACTAACAGTGCAGAAATTACATTGCCTTTACTAGGAACATGGCAAATAGAAGCAGAAGGTTATTGGACTGAGAGTGATGGCAAAACAGCAAAAGTTAGCTTTAGTGCATTTACGACGCGCGCAATAAATCCTTTTAATATATCTTGGACTCCGGAACTTAAAATTCCGGTTTTAGAGTTTCTCAGGAATGAAGCATTATGGATAACATCTTATTTAGATGATGACCTACGAATAGGACGTGGCGCCACTGGAAACCTTTTTGTGTTTTTACGTAATATGTAATTAGTCATCATAAAGTCCTTCGTCTTCTGGTGCGTAACCGTTTAAAAATGCGTCATGCGTGCGAGTTGGTAATTTTTGCTTTTGTTGAATGGTAATTACCCAACTGCCGGCACCAATATTTTCAATTAAAGATTGCGGGAGAGTTAACTTTTCTCCTGGTTGTACTTCAATTTCGTAAGTCAGAGTAACTAACTCGCTGTTCATAATCTCAATTAACTCTTTATGAGTATCTTAACATTTGCGTTATCAGTTGGCTAAAAGACCAACTCCCGTTTGCCCTAGAACAACACCAAAATATCTTTATAAGCCAAAAACGTCAATGAAAATTTACACATGAGATTTGGGTAAGCTAAAACTTTAAGTTCCAGCACCATAATGGTAATAATAATGGCTATCACACCATCGGTAAATGCTTCTAACCTTCCTTTTCCCATCTGTATATGCCCTGTTAGTGTTTAGATAGTAAGCATTTTAGCTTAACTGTGTAGAATGATAGTCGTTTGACTATGCTGATGAATGTTTTAAAATTAAACAATAAAACACAATGTGGTAACGCACCAACGAGAAATTATGCAATCTCCTGTAAACTTTCTCACCGTTGAAGAATATCTCAAAGCTGAAGAGTGTAGTGATACTCGTCACGAATATGTAGATGGGCAAATCTTTGCAATGGCAGGTGCTAGCGAAGAACACAACCAAGTAGCAGGTAATATTTACGCTATATTACGCCCTCATCTACGTGGCACTTCTTGCCGTGCTTATATTTCAGATATGAAAGTCAAAGTCAATGTACAAAAGGTAGATATATTTTACTATCCTGACCTTTTAGTTACCTGCGACCCCAACGATAGAGAAAGATACTTTAAAACCAATCCAAGTTTAATAGTGGAAGTACTATCTAATTCCACCGAGGTTACAGACAAACGCGAAAAGCGTATAAACTATCAAAATATAAAATCTTTACAAGAATATATATTAATTTCCCAATACGAAATCAAAGTAGAACTTTATCGCAAAGACGCTCAAGGAAATTGGGCACTTCAAATTCTAGGTAAAGATGATAGCTTAGAATTAAAATCAGTAGGGTTAACTTTAACAATGGCAGATATTTACGAAGATGTCCTACCTGTCATATAAAAACGTTGAGATATCAAACAAACGCTAAAATCTTTTTATAAACCAAAACGTCACTGAAAATTTCCTTCAACATTTGGGTAAGCTAAACTGAGGTTTACCTGATATAATTATGACAATTTTTAGCGAAAATAAGAAGTTATTTTACCCCCACACCCGACGCAAATTCAACATAAAACCTGGTAAAACTTCCTCACCAGACATGAGTTGAAGAATATCTCAAAGCTGAAAATTATAACGATATTCGTCATGAATACGTAGACGGATAAATCGGTAGCAATGGCAGGCGCCAGTGAAGAACACAATCAAATAGCAAGTAATATTATTGCCTTATTACGCCACCATATTTGATTATTCTGCTACTCTTATTACTATTGGAAAGCACCGTAGCACGTCTAAATATATATTAGAATATTTAGCATATAATCTACCTGATGAAATAGCCAATAAATTAAGGTCACGGTATTCTTGATTGGCACCTTCAGGAAGCTATAGCAAGTAATGAGAACACTCCAGTATCAACTTTAGAGAAACTGGCAAAAGAAGAATATACTCCAACAAGACTTGCAGCAAGGAAGACTTTGAAAGCCAAGCCTTATATTCACTTATAACAAGGTAACTAATATTAGGAAATTCATGTCGATAAAACTCTACTTCTAAAATATACAAAAATTCATCATTCTGTATCGCCAGCTAACGCGGTAAAATATATTAACTTGGCGCTTACTTGGATTATCATGGGCAACACATTTGGACATCTGTTTCGCATTACTACGTTTGGCGAGTCTCACGGTGGTGGAGTGGGGGTTGTGATTGATGGTTGTCCACCAAGGTTAGAAATTACCCCAGAAGAAATACAGTTTGAACTCGACAGGCGCCGTCCTGGGCAAAGTAAAATTGTCACACCACGTAAAGAAGATGATACATGTGAGATTCTCTCTGGTGTGTTTGAAGGTAAAACACTGGGAACTCCCATATCTATATTAGTACGCAACAAAAATACTCGCGCCCAAGACTATGATGAGATGTCGGTAAAGTATCGTCCATCTCATGCTGATGCAACGTATGATGCAAAATATGGGTTTCGTAACTGGGAAGGTGGTGGACGTTCCAGCGCGCGCGAGACTATTGGTAGAGTAGCAGCTGGCGCCATTGCCAAAAAAATTCTCCGTCAAGTTGCAGGTGTAGAAGTTATCGGTTACGTCAAACGCATCAAAGATTTAGAAGGTATTGTTGACCCAGGCACCGTTACACTTGAACAAGTAGAAAGTAACATAGTCCGCTGTCCCGATGCCGAAGCAGCACAGCGCATGATAGATTTAATCGAAAAAATCCGCAACGACGGTAACTCAATAGGTGGTGTCGTCGAATGCGTCGCGCGTAACGTACCCAAAGGATTAGGCGAACCTGTATTTGATAAACTCGAAGCGGATATTGCCAAAGGTGTAATGTCACTCCCTGCTAGCAAAGGATTTGAAATTGGTTCAGGTTTTGGCGGAACATTATTAACAGGCTTTGAGCATAACGACGAATTTTACATTGATGAAAACGGTAACACTCGCACCGTCACCAACCGTTCCGGTGGCATTCAAGGTGGTATTTCCAACGGTGAAAATATCATCATCAATGTAGCATTTAAACCTACTGCCACCATCCGTAAAGAACAAAAAACCGTAACAAATGAAGGCGAAGAAACAACATTAGCAGGTAAAGGAAGACACGACCCCTGCGTATTACCGCGCGCGGTTCCAATGGTAGAAGCAATGGTAGCACTAGTATTATGCGACCATTTGTTAAGACATCATGGTCAGTGCAAAGTCCTGTAAACAAAATCTAACTCTTGTGGAGCGGGCATCCCTGCCCGCCGATAATGCTTATGACTTTATAAATTATTTTTTATTGTTCAACGGCAGCTAATACTGTTTTCATCGGAATAAATAATGACAACTCGTTATCATCAAAAGGTATAAAATTATACTTTAAATAAAATGCTTTCGCTTGCTCATCAATGGCATCAACAGTGATTGAAAATAAACCAATTTCAGATGAAAATTTTACGGCACTACGAAAGCATTGCATAAGTAATTCTCTTCCTAATCCTCTACCTTGCATTGATTTATCTACGGCTAATTTCCCAATACGCATAGCGGGTAAAGGGTATCGAGGTAATTTTTTAGTGTAACTTTTAGGTAGAGATTCGCGTTTTATTTCTGCCATGCTTGTAGAATAATAACCTAAAACAGTTTTTAGACCAAATTGTGGAACTGCTACAAACGTTTTGGCAATACCTTTTTCATCGTTTTGTTTCGCATATTTTTTGAGGTAGTCATTTAACTCAAGATTCCCGCAGTCAAACTCCTCTCTTCTCATACTTCCATCAATAGGGCAAAAAATCCATTCCACTGCTTACCACTTTCCGTATTTTTGTTGATGTTCTCTAATAGCTGCCTTTAGTGCTTGATTGGGTTCAGGGGGATTTTCTAAAGCTGATACTAAAATATCCCAATCGCGTTCAGATAAAGTTATTTCTTCTATACTTTGCTTTTCTGAGTGTTCTAAATACAGCTTTACCGCTTCAGTTACAATTATTTCAGGTGATTGGCCTGTCTGACGTGCAAAATCTATTAATTTTTGCAACAAAGTTTGCTCTGGTTTCCAGTTAAATGTTGATTCCACAATTTTTCTCTCAAATGACTCACCACTCTAATCATAACAACAGTCACTGCTGCCACCTAGTTGTGAGCGCAAAAAGAAAAGTGTTTGTATCAAAAGTCACTAATTTATTTGGTTACTTTTCATAGTACCCATGAACGCATAGAAAAGGAGATAATTATGTTTGAATGTCAAATGTGTAAGATTAATGAAGCAAGCGAAGAACTAGTGAACGAAGTTTTTCAAATTAATGGTAAAACTGTTTTAGTAGAAAATATTCCCGCAAAAGTATGTAGTCGTTGTGGAGAAGCTGTGTTTAGTCTAGAAACAACCGAGAAAATTAGACAGATGTTACACGGCGCCGCTAAACCAGTAAAATCAATTTCTGTAGATGTTTTTGCCTTAAAATAGTTCCTATGTATTATTTTACTGATGAGTTATAGCTTTACAATATTATTAAAGTAATAAAGAAAAAATCTGTATGAAAGCTCGTAGATTTACAATTATTCTCTACAAAGAGGATGACATGTACATAGCTGAATGCACAGAAGTGGGTACAATAGATCAAGGAGAAACTATCGAGCAGGCAATCGCTGGTCTTAAAGAAGCAACCCGGCTATATCTAGAGGAATTTTCTTTAAATAACTAAATGTATATAGCTAAGTAAGGTTGCTAAGTATAAATACTTATGAACACTTTAATAGAAATCGAAGCTGCAATCAAAAACTTGTCAGAAAATGATGCCCGTCAACTTGCTGCATGGCTTCAAGCATATCTTAATGATATGTGGGATGAGCAAATAAAAGCAGACTTACTATCAGGTAAATTAGATAAATTAATAGCTAAAGCAGAAGCGGACATCGCAGCAAACCGTATTAAAGATTTAGATGAAATCCTTAACGAAGATTGATTTCTGGCAGGCTTACTCCGCGCTACCTAAAAATATAAAAGGGCAAGCGAAAAAAGCTTATCGCCTCTG
Organism: Calothrix sp. NIES-4105; assembly: GCF_002368415.1. Classification (GTDB taxonomy): domain Bacteria; phylum Cyanobacteriota; class Cyanobacteriia; order Cyanobacteriales; family Nostocaceae; genus Dulcicalothrix. Next base: position 9,918,994 of record NZ_AP018290.1, on the reverse strand, counting down.
GTAAGAAAACCAACAGCATCCCTGACTGCATTTTAAAAAGGTGAGGAAAATCTTTGGTCTGCGCGTGTAACAGATGATTATTGTGCGCTAGCCCTAAAAAAGGGAGATGATTATTACTGGTTTTGGATTGGTTCCCATGATGAATATGATGCTCTGCTAAATTAGAATTAATTTATGAAGAGCGTTCAAAAATTAGATAGTAGTTAGGGTTGAAAAACTTACTGTGTACAGTTACCTCGAAGAAAAACTTAAGTATTAGTATAATTTATTTTGGGTTCCGCTCTCCTCTTTGTGCCCTTTGTGCCTTTGTGGTTAATTCCTCTTACTCTCTTCTCTGTGTCCTAATAGTCTCTGTGGTAATAATCTACACTTTCTGTTGAGTTGCGCGACAGCGGAGCCAACCTACGATTAATTCCAGCAAACCATCCGTTACATCCGTTACATCCGTTGCCAATTACCTTTTCATCAGCACACTAACAGGCGCCGAATCCCATCCCTGAACAAAAGTATTATTTTCAAACTTAATTTGTTCAACCTTCTCCAATTTACTACGCTTTGTATACATATAAATTACACCACAAGGCTTGAAATTAGTCTCTAATGCATTTTCCTTTACTGAAGAAGCATTAAAAACGTTGATGTGCCGTATCTGAAACTCCGAATCTGGATATTCCTGCATTATCATCCATAACGGATACTCCCAAGTATCTTGCCCCATCATCAAACCAACTTTGTCACATTGTTTTGAATTTAAATATTGAACTGCTTGGGTATAAGGTTGCTGAAGTTTCGGTCTATTTTTAAAGTACTGTTGAACGCGCGCTGTTTGAAAAATATTGTTGCTATCAATCATAGGTCTATAGCGGTTAAAAAATACCCAAGGAAGTGCTGATAAAATTAATACAATAGCAATTGAGTTAATTACCTGTTTTTTGAGAAGATTAGATAATACTAAACCTAAAAATGGAGTTAATAAGACGAAAAAAGGTAAATGTAATCTTGCGTTCCAAGGTTGCCATTTTACTAGATAGCAGAAAATACAAAATGTCGCGCAAACTGTCAATATATAAGAAGCTGCTTTATCTTGAAACTTCAGCTTTAATTGCTTGCGGAAAATAAATATGACAATACAAGTTAAGATTAATAACAAGTGTAAGAAATTTCCGGCGCCATTCTCCTCTCCTGAAAACCCAACAGTTGACCATCCACCCGGTACAAAAAATTCTCCGTAAAAAGTAGTGCGTTTATCGTGAACACCTACACCTAGGTAGTTATGCAGAATTTGAATAATTCGATTTGAGATACCATTCCATAAACCAATTGGTGTACCGATATGTAAAGCGAGATTTCTCAAAATGTTAGAAATCATCACATTTACACCAAAAATCTCATTTGCATAATCACCTGGTTCACCTAAAGGGGAGTTAAAAACAAAGTAATTACGTAAATAGTGATTTATATTAATAACCAATGCAAAACTTGCTACAAACAAAGCAGGTTTCCATACTGAAAAGCGTAAATACTTGACTTGCGATAACGTCACCCAAATTAAGAAAGGCAAAATATAAAAGTAAGCTGTTCCTTTAGTTAAAATGCATAACCCTAAACTACAGCCAAACAAAAGATATATGTTCCAAGGGGTATTTTTGCCTTTATCTACAATAATCAAAGTATAACAAGCAAGGCAAACTAGCCAAAATGCTTCAACTAAATCATTTTGTGTACTTGATGCTTGTAATATTCCCATTGGTATTGTCGCTGCGGCAACTGTGGCAAATGTCTGTCCTAATAAGTTTGCTCCTAGTTGCTTTGCTATTAATGATACTCCAATCAAACACCCAATCATGCTTAACCACTGTACTGAGTTAGCAAAGTAGTCCCCACCACTTAAAATCTGAAAGTGCATGATTAAATATTCAGACCAGGGGTTTTGATATAGCTGTGGTGTGTAACTAACTGGATAATGCGCTACACTAGAGTTTTGCATCCAATGTACTACGCGCGGCATGTGGTAGTCCATTGAGTCCCAATTATTTGGTGGCGCCACTAAGCCAATTAGACCTGTTGATACTATAATGAAGCCGACACCAGATAACATTACAGTTGATAGCTTAGATTGTTTAAGGTTTATAACACGTGAATCGCTTGTAAGTTGAAAATAAAATGTTATTATCACCACATCTATCACAAACCAAGCGCCTACAAGTGATTCAAAACTAATTAAATTAAACCAGCTTAAAGTCTCTGTAATGCCAGTGACGATTAAACCACAAATCACAGCAGATGATATTATAGATAGGCGCCAAGAATTGTTAAGACTCTTTGAGTTATAAAAAATATAGTATAAAAAAGTTAAGGCAATGAGAGGTAATATTAACAGCATTGATTTAACTAATTACTTTCAGTATTTATGTATATTACCTAAGTTTTTACCAAGTCAGATGAAAATCCAAAAATAAATCAAACCGTAGGTGCAGGAGCAGGAACGTTAACGGAGTTATCCGAAGGAAAACCCAACATTAATAATCTATGTTGGGTTGCGCTGTCGCTACACCCAACCTACAAATAAGTTAAATTTTCCAATACCGCAGTATTATAGGAGACAGTGCTTATATATACTGGTTATCTCAGATGGATTTTATTACGGTGTTAGGATTAGTAGCTGCGACGCTGACGACTTTCTCATTTTTGCCGCAACTTCTGAAAATATGGCAAACGAAGTCAGCAAAAGACGTTTCGTATGTGATGCTGATTTTTTTCAACGCTGGAGTTTTACTGTGGTTGATATATGGACTTTATCTTTCTGCTTTGCCAATTATCTTAGCGAATGGTATAACTTTATTTTTCAACCTGATTATCTTGATGCTTAAGATAAAATATAGATAAAAATATATAATATTTAATCCAAAATCTTTATGACTGCTTTTGCCGACGAACATCTATTATTTGACCCTGTTACCCCTGATAATAACGCAATTCCTCTGATTTTTGCGTTTCCCAATGAGTATACAGTCGGAATTACTAGTTTAGGATATCAGATAGTATGGGCAACTTTAGCAACGCGCGCGGATTTACAGGTAAGTCGTTTATTTACCGATATTTCTGAACCTTTACCACGACAACCCGAAATTTTAGGTTTTTCTATATCGTGGGAACTTGATTATGTTAATATTCTCAGCTTACTCGAATCTTTAAATATTCCAATTTGTGCAAGAGAGCGTGGCAACCATCATCCTATTATATTTGGTGGTGGGCCTGTTTTGACGGCAAACCCGGAACCTTTTGCTGATTTCTTTGATGTTGTTTTGTTGGGAGACGGCGAAAATTTACTAGGTGATTTTATAGATGCTTACAAACAAGTTAGAGATGCTGATAGAGAAACTAAGTTAAAAACGCTTGCACAAGTTCCCGGAATTTACATCCCTAGTTTATATCAAGTTGAATATCTTAGCTCAGACGGCGCCATCAAATCAATACAACCAATTTCATCTGATGTTCCCACTACTGTTCAAAAGCAAACTTATCGCGGTAATACTCTATCTGCTTCTTGTGTAGTTACTTCTAAAGCTGCATGGGAAAGTATATTTATGGTGGAAGTGGTGCGGAGTTGTCCGGAAATGTGCCGCTTTTGTTTGGCTAGCTATTTAACTTTGCCTTTTAGAACTGCGAGTTTAGAGGGTTCACTTATTCCAGCTATTGAACGTGGGTTGAAAGTTACTAATAGATTAGGACTATTAGGCGCCTCTGTTACACAGCATCCCGAATTTAACACATTGCTTGATTATATAAATCAGCCTAAGTACGATGATGTTCGACTAAGTATAGCATCAGTCAGAACAAATACGGTAACGAAAGAGTTAGCGGCAACCCTAGCAAAACGTGATACCAAATCTCTAACTATTGCCGTTGAAAGTGGTTCTGAACGAGTTCGCAAAATAATTAATAAAAAACTGGAACAAGATGATATAATCCAAGCCGCTATTAATGCTAAAACTGGTGGGTTATCTGGGTTAAAGCTTTATGGAATGGTAGGAATTCCCGGTGAAGAAGCTGAAGATTTGGATGCTACTGTAAAAATGATGTTTGATTTGAAAAAAGCGGCGCCTGGTTTAAGGTTAACTTTTGGGTGTAGTACTTTTGTTCCAAAGTCACATACACCGTTTCAATGGTTTGGTGTGAATAAGCAAGCTGAGAAGCGATTACAGATTTTACAGAAAAATCTCAAGCCAAAGGGTATTGATTTTCGTCCAGAGAGTTATAACTGGTCAATAATTCAAACTTTATTATCGCGTGGAGATAGGCGCCTGTCTAAATTATTGGAAAGGTCGCGCGATTTTGGGGATTCTTTGGGAAGTTATAAGCGCGCGTTTAAAGAGTTGAAGGGGCAAATTCCAGATTTAGATTACTACGTTTACGATAATTGGTCACACGACCAAGTTTTACCTTGGAGTCATTTACTTGGACCACTACCCCAATCTACATTACTAAAGCATTTGACAGAAGCAATGAGTTATGTGGAGGCGCCAAAACAACTTCAACTATTGAAGTTGTAGCACTTTCGTCACAGATGTGCTGTACCATGCTGTAAGGTGGCTTAAGCCACCCTACGTTTATTATTTATCGAAATGCAAACAACTGCTGTATATTACTGCGCTTATTGCGGTGAAGACAATACCACTTTTGTTGATATCAGTGCTGGGTTGGAGCAATCGTATATAGAAGATTGCCAGGTTTGCTGCCGTCCAAATATTTTGTATGTGCGAATTGACGAGGATACGCTTGATGTTGAAATTGATACTGATTACGAGGAGTAAGTATTTTTACTGTTTACGGTTTAATCCTTTAGGTATGGCTAGAAAATTGAAAGCTTGAAAAGGATATTGCATTGACTTTAAGAATTGTTCGTACACGAGTGGTTCGTTACCTGAAAGCCAATCTTTAATTAGGAAAATTGAATATGAGCGTGCGTCAAAAAACTCGTAAATATCAAGTGGCTTAATATCATAAGCAGTTAACCCAGAGTTAGTACACTCGAAGATGATACTTGGTTGGAAGTTCTGTATTATAGATTCACTACCTCGCAGTGCTGCTAGCTCACCTCCTTCAACATCAATTTTTATAAAGCCGATTGGTTGGTCTGGTGGGACAATATCATCAAGCTTTACACACTTGACTTTGAGAACTTCAACTTGTTCGTCAACAGGACTATGTAAACGTAAACCGCTAAAGCCAGAACGCTGAGGCTGTAAGTAAAAGTCTACTTCTCCTACACTATCACTAACGGCGACTTGCAAAACTTTTACATCTGGATATTTCTGCTTTAACCATTGGTATTTATAGGGTATTGGTTCGATAGCAATATGTTTTCCGTGTGGAGAAAGTTCTTTTATAACACTTAATACTGAACCTAAATGGGCGCCGACATCAATACAATTCATTGATTTATCGATGATTCGAGGTAATGCAGCATCTATTAGCGATGATTCATGATAAATTTCGTGAAGTTCGGGATGCTGAATTCGTTGTTTTATTTGTGTTAAATCGCGTAGACTGCGCGCTATTGGTTCTAAAGGTGTACCAATTAGACGATGAGCAATATACTCTTTTAATAACATGAGATACAACCTATTAAATAATTAAATCGAGGCTCTCACTCTACAACCAAATATTCATCTATCAGTAGATAGATTTCTCTAATTATGACTTGATTTTATTTGTATCTTTAACCAGAGGATTTTTGTTTTGTGATGCTGAAATTATAGTTTGCTCTATGCGTTTTAATCGAGTTTCTGGGCGTTTCGCGCTTTTAATCCACTGCAGTATATTCTTCTTGGATGTATTGCTAAATCCTGCAAAGTATTTTGTAGCTGCATCCGAAGCTTCTAATGCTTGCTGTAAATCTGGTGGAATTAACAATGCTTCGATAGCATCTAAACTAGTCCATGAACCATCTTGCTTCGCTGCTTCAATTTTCTTGATACCAGCTTCAGTCATTAAACCTGTTTCAATAAGTTCTTCTATATATTGCTTATTCAGTTTTGACCAAACACTCTTAGATTTTCGAGGTGTAAATATTTGCATGTAGCGTTCTTTATCTAGAGTTTTGACTTTGCTATCAATCCAACCAAAACATAAAGCTTCTTTCACTGCTTCGTTGTACTTGATACTTGGTTTACCGCTTTTAACTTTATAGTAGATTAACCATATGCCAATAGAAATATCGTAATTTTTCTCTAACCATAGGCGCCATTGTTGACGGTCTTGTGCGTAAACTGTTTCTAGCTGGTCTTCAAATGCCATATAATTTAACTTTGCTGAAAAACTAGATTCCCGACTTTTTTAAGGAGTCGGGAATCTAAAGAAAGTTATTATATACTAGTACTAACTAATAGTGGCGCCCATACTGAATGCTGTCTGGCGGGAGAATTCGACACTTTCTTCAAATTCGAGAGATTTTACTTCTTGTACGAATTGGTTGGTGTTTTCTGGGAGTTTATAGTCTTGGGGAAATGGTGTAACTCTACCATCTTCCATAGCTTGCGCGAGTCTCAACCACACGTCAAGTTTAGCACTTGGGTCTAGACCACCGTACAGTTTACTAATTTCGGAATTTGCGTGACCTGCGATATCGCGCTGTGCTTGTAACTGTTCTTCATAAGACATCGCAACAATTTGGTTGAAAACTGCTTCTGCTGTTGCTTGGGAAGATGGGCTATTTGCAGGTGTGAGTTTTTCTTTTAAGTCGAGATAGCCAAACCAAAACAACGCTAGTTGAGTATCTACATCAAAGTTTTGGAAATTTTCCAAAGCTTTTTTAACTTTATCGTTGGTTGCAAAGTAAGATGTCGTCATAATATTCTCCGATTGCTTTCTTTGAAAAAAACCCTTAACTTTGGGTTTTTCCTTTACACTTCCAACATCATAGAAACCTGCGTTTTTACATTAACCCTGCCTTAGTTAGATTCGTATTTAACCACTATTGACAGATGTTGTTAATATTTTTAGCGTGTAGCTTAGGTGTCCTGCCTGACCAATGCACAAATTCCTCTTTCTTTATGTAATTCAATTTTGTAAATTAACTTAACTATTCTCATTTTAATTAATCAGAAGCTATAACAGTAAGAATAATTCAATACCATAACTATTTTAAATATAGTTAAATATACTGATGTTATTAAAACAGAATAAACACGTAAAGTTCACTAAAATGTCTTATATTCGCAAAGCCCTTCAGCGCTTTAGCTTAGGGCTGTTTGTCGCTATCTTGACAGCGGTATTAAGTAATAGCGTTTTTATTCACCATGCTAATACTGCGGTTATTGCAGCAGTACCTTCAACGTCTAACTCAACCGTAGAACTAATACAAGCTGGAAAACAAAAGTACCAAGCAGGACAATTTGCAGATGCGATTCAACTCTGGCGCCAAGCCCAAAAGCTGATAGCCCAAAGTGATAGCATCAATACTGCGGTTGTGTTAACTAATTTAGCGTCTTCGTACCAGCAGCTAGGAGACTGGCAACAAGCGAATACTGCAATATCCCAAAGCTTAAAGCTACTTCAAAACACAACAAATCAAAGTCTTTTAGCAAGCGCTTTGAATGTTCAGGGTAGTTTACAGTTATCGCAAGGACAAGCAGAACAAGCACTGTCAACATGGGAGTCAGCGACATCTATATATAAGAAGTTAGGAGATAAAGCACTTACCGCGCGCAGTTTATTAAACGAGTCAAAAGCACTGCGAGCATTGGGAATGTATCGACGTGCTTCTTCAAATTTAGAGGAAGTTAGCCAAAGTCTACAAAAAGAACCAGACTCAGAGCTTAAAGTCGCAGTTTTATTTCACTTGGGTGATACATTGCGGTTGATGGGTGACAGAAAAGCTTCTATTCAAACACTACAGCAAACTCTGGAACTTGCTCAAAAGCTGAATTTAAAGGACGACGTGAGCTTGGTGCTGTTAAGTCTGGGTTCAAGTGCGCGCGTTCAAGATACCGAGAAAGCACAAGAATACTATAAACAAGTTATTGCTGCGTCGAATCCTCATATTAAACTACAGGCACAATTAAACCTATTACGATTATTCGTAGAAACCGAACAAAGGGATGAAGCTTTTTCGCTTATCGAACAAATTCAACCACAGCTTGACACATTACCTCCCAGTAGAACTTCTATTTACGCACAAGTTAACTTTGCCCAAAGTCTAAAAAAACTACGAAATCTTACTCAAAACTCAGCACTCAGCACTCATCACTCAGCACTTCTTCTTGCGACTGCGGCAAAAAACGCTGAAAGCATTGGTGATAAAAGAGCGCAATCTTATGCACTAGGTTACTTAGGTGAGCTTTATGAAGTTTCGCAGCAGTTCGGTGAAGCGCAAAAGTTAACTAAGCAAGCTTTGAATTTAGCGCTTCTTAGTAATGCTCCTGATATTGCGTATCGCTGGCAATGGCAAATAGGGCGCCTGCTCAAAGCACAAGGAAATATACAGGAGGCAATTACGTCTTATAATGAAGCCGTTAAAACTCTTGGGTATATTCGTAATGACTTAGTGTCAAGTAACGTAGATGTTCAGTTTTCTTTTCGTGAAAGCGTCGAACCTGTATATCGTGAGTTAGTAAGTTTACTACTGCAACCGAAGCTTATTGCTAGTAAGACAAACGAAGCGGTTACAAACGTTAGTCAAGAAAATCTCAAAAAAGCGCGCGAAGTTATCGAATCATTACAGCTAGCTGAGTTAGATAACTATTTTCGTGAAGCATGTTTAACCGCGCGTCCGCAACAAATCGACCAAATTGATAAAAGTGCAGCAGTAATATACCCGATTATTCTTAAAGACCGTTTTGAAGTAATTGCCTCAATACCAAATCAACCACTACGTCACTACGTTTCGATAATACCGCAAGCTCAACTTGAGAAAATGTTTGACAAAATGCGTCGTTCGCTGCATAGAACTTCAAGTCAAAAAGACCGATTAAATATAACTCAACAACTATATAATTTACTAATTTTACCTGTCGAAGCTGATTTGCAACGCAATAATATCAAAACTTTGGCGTTTGTTCTTGACGGCGCCATGAAAAACTTGCCAATGGCGATATTATACGACGGGCAACGGTATCTTGTAGAGAAATATAATTTGGCATTAACTCCAGGTTTACAGTTATTTGCTCCCCGTCCTCTTGAAACAAAGAGTTTGAAGGTACTCGCTGGTGGACTTAGCGAAGCACGACAAGGTTTTGTTCCATTACCAGGAGTTGAGAGTGAAATTAATCAAATCAAAACCAAGGTTCCCGCACAAGTACTCCTAAATCAAACTTTTACTACTAAAGCAATTGAGAAACAAGTTAACACTACTCGTTACCCAGTAGTCCACCTTGCAACCCACGGTCAATTTAGCTCAAACGCTGATGAAACTTTTGTACTGACTTGGGATAATCGAATTAATGTAAAGCAGCTTGGTGAGTTGCTGCAAAACCGTGCTTCAAATGATAGTAATGCAATTGAACTATTAGTGTTAAGTGCTTGTCAAACTGCTGATGGTGATAAACGCGCGGTTTTAGGACTTGCGGGTATGGCTGTAAGAAGTGGCGCCCGTAGTACAATAGCAACTTTATGGTCAGTAGATGATACCTCAACTTCTGCCTTTATGGTTGAGTTTTACAAACAACTTTCACTCGCCAATGTTACTAAAGCTGAAGCGCTACGCAATGCTCAAATTGCATTATTAAGAGAACCAGCTTTTAAACATCCATTTTATTGGGCGCCGTTTGTTTTGATAGGGAATTGGTTGTGATCCCCTAACAAGAATGCGTGATTTCTAAATACTGCTATTTTTTTATGGGCACCTTTATCGTCGGTGCAGCTTTAATAACATTCCATTCTAATTATTTAAAAATAATTGTTTTAATTATCTTTTTTGTTAGCACAAATATTTGAGGATTAAAAATTACTAAATTTGTGATTAAGGCAATTACAAATAAAATCAAAGGTTTGATTAATAGTATTATTTTTAACAACAAATTATAATTTTGTTCTTTTGTATACTTAGCACGAGCATTATTGCTGATTTTATACTGAAAATCAGGAAGAGAAAGCAAATCAATAACTATTTCATCAAATGGTTTATGTTTTTCTAGCCATATAACTTCTTCATGAGGAGATGGTGAACGGCCTAAAATCAAATTAAATGCTAAACGAGTTTGCGTAACTTTATCAATATTTTTAATTGACTCATAAACTTGAGGCATCAGCAAAATTTCTTGACAAAATTGTTTTAATTGCCCAACTTTAGTAATGTCATAACGTTGAATTTTATTTAAACAATTATTTGGATTATGGAGTATATTATGTTTGATTTTATTCAAAAAATCATCTGCAAATAAATTTAAAGCTTGTTTTATTTCATTAGATAAAAATAATAAATCCAGTAATAATAAATACCAATAGGTTAATGTTTCTTGAGAAATCCGCTTTTCACCTAATTGATGTTGGTTTTGATTATACTGCACAGCTAAAGCAGTCCATCTATAAGATACAGATTCAAAGATGAGATAAGGATTAAATCTAATTAAATAGCCAGCCTTTGTAAAGTCGTGACAAAATTTAATATCTTCTACTTCGTTCCAAAATAAATCTTCGTCTTGAGGCACTTTTAACATTAAAGAACGTTTGACTATATATAATCCACCAGTTATATAACACCATTTATCCCAGTCTTCTGCTTGAAGTAGACCAATATTATCGCAGGAACGGTCTTTTTTTTCTACTTCTAATGGTCTAGAGTAAGTCATCCAGTCTTGACATCTAATTGGAGTTCGGTCTAGTGGCGAAGGATAGTAAATTTGTCTTGCTCCAAGTAGGTCAAAATTGTTACCCCATAGCTTCATTTTTTCTAAAAAATCAAGTGGAATAATGTAACGGTCATGAAGTATTACCAAATTTTCATAAGTTGCAGCTTGACAAATTAAATTCTTTTTCCTTGTAATCCAACCCTTATCATCTTGTTCGGTAAAAGGAATATATTTAACATGTTCTTGATGAGATAATGACAGTTCAAATGTTCCACATATTACTACTTCCCACTCATCTAAACCCAAATTAGCTATTCTATTTATCTGCTCATTAATAAATTCATTTTTACTTCCATTAGTAATAAACCCAAATGACCATTTCTGTATGTCATCAAGTTTATATAAATTACAAACATCTGTTTTCTGTAGACAGAAACAGTAAGTATTTTGTTCTACATGAAATTGATTTAAGAGTTTAAACTTTGATTGAAAGTATTCAGGAATGTTTAATTCATCATAATTTTTTTCCGTTAAAATGAGTAAATATCCTGATGGTTCTAAAATAGAATAATATTCATACCAAATAATCCAATCATATTTACTTATAAATAGTTTGCCACTACTAATTATAATTTTTATCTCATGAAATTTTTGTGAGATTCGGTAGCATTGATTAATAGGTAAATTATCTATACAAAAATCAGTTGTATGAAATTCGCTTTTATCACTAGAAATTAATATTTGCTTGCGCTCTACATATACTTCTGGGAGTCCTATTTTGATTAGTCTCTCTATTGAATCTGGGTTTAACATTTATTAATCCTTGATCAGAAAATCTTTAGAATTGTAGTAAGTATATTACATTGCTCTTAAGCATCTTGATTTTTGAGTGTTCGCGGTAAGTTATCAAACAAAAACCTTGCTTCCACAGACTAATTATCAATAATTATTAACTAATAAAAATGTCAGCACAAAATTAGGATTTAGCATAAACCTCAAAATGACTTTTTTATTATGAAAAATCAACATGATTTTTCTTTAACTTTGTTTAGAAGTATATGAATTGATTTTATATGGAGTAAACCACATAAATGATTTGAAAAAAAATCTGGCAGTTGAAGCGATAATTCTGTATAATCTCTGTTTTTGATACAATGTTTTAATTAGGAATATTGCAATTGGTTTACATAATAAAGCTAACCTGATGTGTAACATATTTTTAACTGTATCGAATGGATAATTAGGAACTGTTAAGTTTCTGATTCTTCTTTGCAATTCTCCAGTATCCTCAAGAAAAGATTTAATAACTGCCCTTTCATCATATAAATGAGATTCTTTAAAAGCAGTTACCATATTACTTAGTAAATAGGTATCTGTAATTCTCCGACGCAGAATTATTTTATGTAGAGTTTGTATTTTTTGCTCTGCACTCATTTGGCAAAACATAAGTCTGACATAATCTATAGTCATTAACTGGTAATACCAAATTATTAAATCATTCTCCGAACGTATAGTGCTAATAGGATTAGCCTCAAGTATATAACTAGGTATATTATCTCCAAAAAGTAGTTTTAAGGCGCCTTTAGTTTCTATTTCATATTTAGACTCCATATATTTTGGCATTAATTTTTCTACAAATCTTTCATATATATATGAAGGATTAATGTCAGTCTTAATATTACCTAAGTATCTTTTATCACTAACAATTCTATGAGGTACAAATTCAACTTCGTGAGCAAATGAGACAGTTTCAAATTTGAGTTTTGTATTGATTCTTACGCAATAACCATTAGTAGAAAAATCTTGCGAAAATGTCAAATCTTCTGGAAAATACCAAAATAGTTCTTCATTTTGAGGAATCTTTAACATTAGAGATTTTTTAACTATATATAAACCACCTACTATATACGCTAAAATATCCCAGTCTGTGTATTCCAAAAAGAAAAATTGGAATTTCCATTTAGTTTCTTTATCAACCTGTACACCATAAGGACTCATCATCCAGTCTTGAATCCTGACTTGATCTATTCTTAAAGGACTACGATATAAAACCTGTTTTGCACCTAACAGTTCAAAATCGTTTCCCCATTCTTCCATTTTCTCTACAAAGTCATCTGGTATAATGTATCGGTCATGGAGAATGACTAAATTTTCATATGTAGCAGCTTGAGCAATTAAATTCTTTTTCTTTGTTATCCAACCTTTATCATCATTCTCTGTAAAATTAATATACTTTACTTTTTCATCCTCAAGAGGTAGATTATATGTACCGCAAATTATCACTTCCCAATCTTTAAGAGGAAGTTTTTGAATACGCTTTATTTGTTCGTCAATAAACTTATCTTTTTTCCCATTACCAATAAAACCAAAAGTCCATTTCTTAATATCACTTTCCGCAACTCTTGGAATATCGGTTTTGCGGAAGCAAACAACATCACAACCGTTAAGGTTTGTACAACTAACAAATTCAAAGCTACCTTTATATTCTTTAAATAAAAGGTCTTTAAGGTAATATGCTGAATCCTTAAACTCAGGAGAAATAATTAATATCAAGTAACCATTCTGTTTCAGAGAATAATAGTATTCATTAATTATAATTCTGTCAAACTTAGTCCAAAATAATCTTTCTATGCTAATTATTAATTTAACGTTTTTGTTTTCACACTCTTTTGATAATCTGTAAGTTTGGTCTACTATTGTAGTATCAAAAAATACTTTGCTGTTTGTTTGATTTGTTTGCTCATCCAGCAATGAGATTTCCGATTTAGGTGATTTAGAAATAACAGTATCATCACTAGTACAAAAACTATCCAATTTTAATGATTTTAAAATTGATTCAATATTAATTAGACTTTTCATACGCTCTCTATAAATTTTTTATTAAAAAAGTAATTATTTATCTAAGGAGATAAATTTGGCACCGTATAAAATACTAGTATAAATTCAAACTATTCTAGAATTATACAACGCCAAATTTTAAAAAACGCAGTTGGGCAAATCCAAAGAGTAACCCCACATTTGATTAATGGGAACTCTTAACTTTCATAAACTCATCTAAATCTTCTGGAGTACCTAAACCATGCATCTGGCTTCTATCAATGTTGTGGATATATACTGATTTACCCGCTTCGATATACTCATTAAATATTGGACAAACATAAAACTCGTTGTTTGTGCGAATATTTTTAGCAATCATCGATTTGGCAAACTTGGCAAACTCACAAGCTCGTTTGTAGTAATAAATTCCTACTGTCGCATGATTACTTATAGGTTGTTTTTCTGCGACTCTTTTAACTAATCCAGTTTCATCAGCCTCTGCATAACTCCATTTGCTTTCTGATGCATCGAATGTAATAATTCCAGCATCAGCATTTAAATATCTCATTTTATCAACAAAATCTGCTACTGAAGCATCAATATATTGATCTGAATTAGCAATTATGAGTTCATCGTGATCTGTTAAATAATCTTCAGCTAGAAGAACTGTGCAAGCAGCACCTTCAGTAAGTTTATCTACGGTAACGATGGAAGAATTTGGTCGTAAAGATTTCAGATACGAACTCAGCTTATATTCTTCTAAATGATTCTTACGGCATAAGAAAATGAAATAGCTATTATCTAAATTCATATTCTCAACAACCCATTGAATCATGGGTTTACCGAAGACACGAATCATAGGTTTGGGGTCTATGTAACCAGCTCTGGAGAACCGACTACCTTCACCAGCCATTGGAATTATAACTTTTATTTTGCCTACATTCTTCAAACTAGTCATTATTTTCTCCAAGTTTACTTCTGAGGGTTCGCTAACCTTGCAAATATGCGCTCCACAATTTTGTGCTGCTTGCAGCCCAGTTTCGGAATCTTCTACAATTAGGCATTCTTCAGGGTTTAAACCCATTTTTGACATTGCTGAAAAATAGATTTCAGGAGAAGGTTTAGGGCTGCTAACATCTTCATTGCTCAAGTAAAACTCGAAGTAATCAAGCAAATCGGACTTCTCCAGCATGAGTTTAACAGTTTCTCGTCTTGAGTTAGAGCAAACTGCAACTCGATATCTTTTATGGAGATATTCCAACATCGCTAATTTCTCAGGTTGAGGCTGGCATTTATCCTTAATAATGTCAAAAGTATATCGTTGCTTTAAATCGTTTATTTCCTGGTGATACTCTCTTGGAAGCCCATATCTTATAGATAATATCTCTAGCTTCGTTTTTGTTGATAAAGCTTTAAAGAAATAGATATGTTGTTCTTTTGTAATTGTTAATCCGTAATGTTGCAAAGCACGATTTAAAGCTTCGCAATGCCATTCGTCGGCATCAACTAATACTCCATCAAGGTCAAATAAAATAGAGGCAACTTTGCTCATTTAAACTATCTCCTCACACAATTTTCTTAGCATTATAGGGTAATCCGTACAGATTCCTGTAACACCCCAATCGATAAATTCTTGGCATCTACTCATGGATACTTGAGCAGAATGACCGTGTAAATCTGGAGCAACCGCATATATTGTCTTGCCTGCTTGATTTAAAGTATAAACACTTTCTTTTGAAACCCAAAATTTATCAAACTCATCTAACCAAACTACTGTTGAGTTTGAGGAAACCGCGCGTTCTAAAGTCTCGGAGCGATCGCTAACTCTAATAGCGACTTCAAGATTAGGGTCTAGGTTACGATATAGAGATGCTAATGAGTTATAGTTCTCTAATCCAACTACAAGTTCTAAATCAAAGAGAAAAAGATTGGATTTATCTATTTCGCTGATACTTTGAATAATAGAAGATTCATGACCAGTATCTTTAATATTAATAGCTATTGGTAACTCTGGATAGTCCTTGATAACCATAACTATCTCATTCCATAATTGTTCTTCGTCAGATTTTATAGGGTCATGTTTAGCATACAACTTTTCATTGTAACCTCGCACATCTAATTCTAATCCAAACCCTAAATGTAATGATTCTTTACATGTTTTTACAGTATTTTCTGTGAGGTGATTTGAACCATTAATATTAGCTCGATGAGACAAAATTGTAATCATATATATAATTTCTATTTATTAGTGTTTCAATATTAGTTAAATTTTATTAAGATAGTAATTAACGGTTTCTTCTGCATTTCCAATAAACCTAATTTTTCCTTTGTCTAACCATATCCCCCTTTGACAAGACTCCTTCACGAATTCCAAATCATGGGACACAACTAAAACTGTAGTACTCCCATCCCAAAACTTATCCATCCTTTGTTTACACTTATTCTTAAAACTCTCATCCCCCACCGATAAAACTTCATCTAATATTAATATATCTGGCTGTGTATCGGTAGCAATTGCAAACCCTAAACGCGCGGTCATACCTGAAGATAGTGCTTTTACTGGAGCAAGTGCGTAATCTTGTAGTTCAGCAAAATCTAAAATTGACTGTGCCCTTTTACGTATATCTGCTTTAGAAAAGCCTAGAAGAACACCATAAAGATAAATATTATCAATGACTGAAATTTCCGGATCAAACCCCGCTCCTAATTCAATCAAAGGCGCAATTTTACCTCGTACTCTAACGGTTCCACTAGTTGGCTGTAAAATTCCACTAATAATTTTGAGTAGTGTAGACTTACCAGAGCCATTTCCGCCAATAATACCTATTTTTTCGCCTGATTCAATAACCAAATCTATTTTATCTAATATTAATTTTTTGGCTGGCTGTCGATATTTACCTTCTATAATAGAAAGGACAGTCTTTTTCAGATCGTAAGAAAATTCTTCTTGCGTTCTACGCCATAAATTAACTTTATCTAATCTAATTACTTCCATTTACAGTAAATCCATAAATTGAGATTTTAGCCCTTGAAACCAACTCCATCCAAATACCAAAATAATCACTCCACTTAGTAGTGCTGACGTAATTAGTTTTAAATCTGGCGAACCTCCTGATAAAACAATTTGACGAATACTTTCAATTATTGGTGACATTGGATTTAGACCTAAATACATTTTTACTGTGTCCGGAACTATTGCGGCTGGGTAAAATATAGGACTACCAACCCACAAAAAAAATACAGCTAGCTCATAAAAATATGGTAAATCCCTGAAAAAAACATACAAAGAACTAACTAAAAACGCGACACCAGTTGAAAATATAATTAATGCAAATAAAGGTAACACTAAAGCTACTACGTTCAATAAATTTTTTGTATTAATCAAAGTCATGATTGCGAGTAGTGGTAAAACACCTACACATAATTGAAATATATTTGCTGCAATAATTGAAACTGGAAAAACAGTCATTGGTAGACGAATTTTATTCAGTAATGTGCCATTTCCAACTACGCTTACTAGCGCTTGATTTGTTGCTGCTGCAAAAAAGTTGATTACAACTAATCCAGTAAAAGCTGCTAAAACATAATTAAGAACCGAATTATTATAATATTTTGAAAATGTAGTTCCAAATACTGCAGTATATAATCCTGTCATAATCAATGGATTTAAAAGAGACCAGTATACTCCAAGAAAAGACCCACGATATCGAGTCTTCAAATTTCTTGAAACTAGAACTTCCAATAATTCTAAATAACGATTAAAACGTTTAAATTCGGAAATTGTTCGTGTCTGTAATCGCAGTTTTAAATCTTTAAACGAGTAATTAGTGATTACAATTTTTCTAATCTCATAGCTAACTATGAAAAACCCCACAGTAGCTAGTAATATTCTAAAATAGCGCAATAAAATAGCATTTATATAATTAAAATAACCAACAATACCTAAAATTAATGCAAATGCTAATAAAAAAAATCCTAGAGAAAAAAATAAATTTCCTTCGAGGCTTTTGAAAAAAGGAAATCGATACAATAACCTATTCCCCCTATACGCGAGAACTGTGTACAGACATAAAATTATTCCCAAAAACAAGCAAATTAGTGGTATTAACATATAAAATGACTTCAATATTAAACAAAGGAAACAGCTAAATTATTGCATTCATTGAGTTTTCTTAATTATCGCATTATTAAGCACATTATAATAAAGCATCTGTCTTACCAATGCTTAAACAAGCGTGTTTGTAAATCAGCTTTATCCATCAACTCCACCGACTGCTCAAACTTAACCAATAATTGGTACAACAACTGTTACTTTACCTCCGTTACACCACCAATTAATAAATATACCTCAATTAGTTGTTGACAGCGCGCATTAAACTCAATATAAGTATTCCAGTTGACATTAACATATCCAAAAGCAATTTTCAAAAATTTCTGCACCGAATACGTGTCCTTGCTCGTTAATACAAAAGAACTAAAAGAGAAATGCTGTAGCATTAACTACATTATTCTACTTACTGAATCAGCAGCATTCTGAAAAGAATCAAAATTTATACGTATATCAAACTGACTCAGATTATCAACTTTTTGTAAATCCCCTTAACATAAATTTATTTAATACTAAATGCGATATAGAATAAGCAATATTGATTTAATTAACATAACAAGTTAAAAATCATTACTTTTTATGACAAAATTAGCTCGTTAGTTTTTAAATCATAATTTAAACAATTTCTATAAACTTTTAATGTTTCTCGTGCCGTCCTCTCCCAAGTAAACAACTTCGCTCTTTTTTTACCTTTACTAATTAACTCTTGACGTAGCTGAGAATCGCTAATCACATTTAAGATCGCTTCAGCTAGTTCGATAGGTTCATCAGGATTAACTTGTACAGCTGCATCTCCTGCAACTTCTGGAATTGAAGAAGAATTAGAACAAATGACTGGGGCGCCTAGAGTCATTGCCTCTAACACTGGTAATCCAAATCCTTCATAGTAAGATGGATAAACAAAAGCGTCAGCTTTAGAATAGAACAATGCAACCAAATCATCAGATAGGTAGTCGAGATGACGAATCGAATTGTTCCAAGGTGAATTCTCAATCGCTGTGAAGGTTGATTCGTAGTGCCAGCCTTTCTTCCCAATTAGCACTAAATTGTGAGGAATTTTATACTTTGATTTTAGATAATTAAACGCTGTAATCAAAGCATCAACGTTTTTTCTTGGTTCAATGGTACTGACAAATAGTAGATATGGTTGTGAAAAATCGTAGCCAACGTCTACAAAGTTCTCAACTTGTTTTAAAGATAATTTATCTTGACTATAGCGGCTAGCAAGGTGAGTTATATGTATTTTTTCTGGTTCTACATGTAAATATTCAATAATATCTTTCTTTGAACTTTCAGATATTGTTATTATTAAATCCGTCCATTTTAAACAACGTTTGACTTTATCTGCATACTTTGCAACAACCGAATCTATATATTTAGGATATTTCATAAAAGTTAGGTCATATAAATTCATAACCTTTAAACTTTTACGACATGGATATACAGAGTAGTTAGTGCCATGAATTACATGAGGATTGCCAAAATATCTCTCAAAATAAGAAAAAAGTGGTTTACTTTCTGTTGCTAGTAACAAATCTGACACCCTAACTGGCATCGGAAAAAAATGTGTATTAGAGTATGATTTTAGACTATCAGGAAAATTCCAATTACCTCGTAACCAACTCTCTAGGCGAGGTTGAAAGACCAATCCTAATCTAAAATTTTCTTGTTGCTGTAAATCGCTAAGAGAACTAATTAGATTTGCAATGTGAAATCCTACACCAGTTGGCTTAGGATTTATTGGAGTTGCATCAATTACAACATTCAACATGGTAACAATTAATCTCTGATATTTGCTAACTTGTATAACTACTGTCTATTATTTGATTCATAAATTACTAAGAACAACACCCAAAACAGCACTAAAACAACACTAGTAAATTCTGCTTAATTCAGCTTTTAACGAGTACAAATCAACAAAGACTGATTATTGGTTTGCAGTCCTAAATTTCTTTATTTGCAGATTAATCACTATTACTTATACAAATTTTACACTTGGATAAGTATAAACTTTATTAATGTAACAAAGCAATTTTCTACTGTAAAGTATATAAAAATACTTTATAGCAAAACTACTTAACGTAAATCTGCTGTATAAAAGAAATTTAACAGTTTAATGTCAGGAGTGAATACCGTAATAACACTGTAATTAATTATTCTTTCGCAGAGATTTTTATAAGTCATGTGGTTTATACGTAAACTCTAGTTAGTCTTGTTGATTATTAATTATCTAGAAAATTTGGCTTAACAATACTTAACTAAGTTAGGCGCCGATACACCCTGCACTGTCTCCCAGCTAAATACGTTTGAATACGTACTGCGGGTAGTCAGATTCCTAACATCACAGAAGTGATAGAGAATCTTGACCTTAACTAAGTTATTCGTAAGATATTATACAAATCCGTAAATATATTTATTTTCTATGTGACCTTTGTGCTGAAGCTCTACGTGACCAGAAACAGGCGCCTGCGAAAAAACTTATACCTATTTTCAATCCTTGTCGCTCTTCTAATGTTTGAATAAAGTTTTCAATAAAATATTGCGGTTAATACGCAAATCATCTTCACGATTTGTTAAGCTGATAGCGCTGGTAGGAGGAGTAACGTTAACCCATATGCGCTTGTTGTTTTCTGGACGGTTAAGTGTTGAGAGAATAACGGTTAATATTGCAAATCTGCCGACATCCTTAGATGGAACTATATTAGTACATCTGTCTGATTTGCATTACGATGGCTTGCGCTTGTCAGATAAAATGCTCGAAAAGGCGATTAAGATAGCAAACGAAGCCGAACCTGATTTAGTTATACTCACGGGTGATTATGTCACCGATGACCCATCACCAATTCATCAACTAGTGCAGCACCTTAAGCACTTGCAAGCAAGCGCTGGAATTTGCGCTTGTTTGGGAAACCACGATTTGTACTATAAATACTCGCGCTCTACAGTCACCGATGCTTTTACAAGTATCGGTGTTCAAGTTTTATGGAACGAAATAGGTTATCCATTAGGGAATGATTTACCATTTATAGGTCTTGCTGATTATTGGTCAGGAGAATTTGACCCAACAGTACTTAACCAAATAGACCCCAATACACCCCGCATTGTCCTGTCGCATAATCCAGATACGTTTGAATTCGTACAAAAGCGGCGTGTAGATTTGCAGCTTAGTGGTCATACCCACGGTTCACAAATCGTGATTCCTGGTATCGGGCCACTAGTGGTGTACTACTATAAATTTATTCGCAAAATACCACGTAAAATTCGTAAATATATTCCTTTTCTACGTGGTGGTTGTGCCAAAGTTGTACGACACTGGGAATGGGCGCAAGGTTTCCACAAAATTGGAGACAATCAACTTTACGTCAATCGTGGCTTAGGAACTTACCCTCCTGGGCGCCTGTTTTGTCCACCAGAAGTAACAATTATTACTCTTAAATGTAGCGATTCGTAGGTTGGGTGGAGGAACGGAACCCAACATTATGTTTTTATCAGGACGTTGGGTTACGCAAAGCCTTCACCCAACCTACTATCTTGCTTTTGGATAAGTAATTATGCTTAATTATAGTTACTTAATCAAACAAGCAATTATGGTCAGCATCTTAAAAATTGGAGTCGCTCTGTCAGCGTCAACGATACTGGGTCTTACTACAACCCGTTCCGTCAACGCCGCTTCGCTTTACTCAATTACCGATATTGGTGTTATTGATCGTAGCTTTATAACCGGGGAAGAAAGCAGCCAAGCATTTGGAATTAACAATAAAAACCAAGTGGTCGGTGTTTCTACGATTGGTTTTACACCTAATGGTGGTGGCGGTTTTGTTTGGGATACTCAAAATAAGTTTCAAAATATTGGCATCTCATCAATAGGCCCGTTTGGCAATACTAACGCATACGGCATCAACGATAAAGGCATAGTTGTTGGCGACACAGTTACTGGTAGGCAAAGTCGCAGAGGGTTTGCGTGGGATAGTCAAAAAGCAGAGGAAATAAGGGACATACCACTAATTCTGCCAACAAACCCTGTTATTGCTTTCAGTATTGCACGCGCAATTAACAACAATAACCAAGTTGTTGGTAGCTCGGACATTGAGCAAGGGAGACGTGCTTACATATCTGATAGCGTCAACGGTATACGAAACCTTGGTACGTTAGGCGCCAATCAAGACGATTTTAATAATCGTAGTGCTAGTGAAGCTTACGCTATTAACGACAAAGGTGAGGTAGTTGGTACTTCTGGTAATGTTTTCCTGTGGGATAACACCAACGGTTTACAAGACCTGAAATTTGCTGGCACTGGTTATGGTATCAATGAAAAAAGTCAGGTTGTAGGTGTCGCCAATTTTGCTAATCAACAGGCTTTTCTATGGGACAGAATAAACGGTGTACAAAATTTAGGCGCCTTACCTGGCGACAATAATATAAGCCAAGCATTTAGTATTAACGAGAACAGTCAAATTGTTGGCTTATCAAGCTCCAGTCAAGGTAATAGAGCTGTAATTTGGCAAAACGGAGTCATAACTGATTTAAATAATCTGATACCCACGAATAGTGGCTGGCTTCTCAACCAGGCAACAGGAATCAATGACGGCGGATATATCGTTGGCACTGGTATAATCAACAATGTTCAACATGCATTTATATTACAACCCATATCCTCAAGTACATCAATACCAGAACCTGGGGCAACGCTGGGTTTATTTATTTTTGCCACTGGCGCCACGTTTACCATGTCTAATGTAAAAGGCTCTTTGCCCCGTAGTAAAAGTATTAATTCCAACAATAATTAATACTTTTACGTTATTTATAACGGGGATGAAAGCCACATGCGATTTTAATCGCACTCGCTATTTTATGTATTAAAGGTATGGTGAGTGCATTCCACTGGGTCGTTAATATAGTATTGAATAACAGCCGTTGAGACTTGGACAGTTATGTTGTAGAAATAGGCGTTTATCCTTCATGGATGAAAGACGTAACAAACGTGGATATTCACGTCTTAAATAACAATCTATAGCGTCCTTTAAACGAGCGATTCAATTTGATGGATTGCCACTGCGGGGGACTCTATAAGCTTTGTGTTCATGGTCGGGCGCCCTAAACCATTGCTTTTATAACCACCCATTCAAAAGAAAGAAATCTTGGTAAGGATGGCAGCGATCACCTTGTTTTAACACTCTTCTATTAATACTTTTTTATTTGCTGATTACATCCAAATATTGAGGTACAATAGCACTACAATTTTATGTGATTATTATGACGATAAATTTTATTTTGCATTTACACAAAAATCTTATTGACAACTATTTGATAGAATATTATAATTAATATTAATTTAAAAATATCAAAAGCTCAAGGAGGTGAATGATATGGCGAAGAAAGAAAAGAAACCATCCTTTGTTACAGAGTTTGAACTAATAGTAACAAGTTCTTCAGAAAAAGAACTCGATGCTAGATTCCAAGCTGGCAGGCATCTTTATAATGCGGTACTAGGTGAGGCAATAATTCGCGTACAACAAGTACGTAATTCTGAGTCATATCAAGAAGCGAAGAAAATAAAGGTTAAAAACGACGAAGATAAAAAACTAAGAAGTGAACTCTTTGCGACTGCACGAAAGCAATCGCACTTTTCTGACTTTGAGTTGCAAGAATTCGCCACTATAACAGCTAAGAATGCAAAATGGATTGTCGAGAAATTGGATTCGCATACAATCCAAAAAATTGGGACGCGGGCGTTTAAAGCAGCAGAGCGCGTCTTATTTGGCAAAGCTAGAAAAGCAAGATTTAAAAGTTTTAATGCGTTTCATTCCTTGGAGGGTAAAACGAATGCATCAGGAATTAGATTTCTTGGTGATACTGATTGCTGTGTGAAATGGGGGTCATATTTAACTCTTCCAATTAGATTCCCTTTGGAATGGAACGAAGTACTTGAATATGGGTATCGTTCAAAAGTTAAATACTGTCGCATCTTGTGGCGAGAAATAAATGGTAAGCGTCGTTGGTATGTACAACTTATTTCGGATGGTGTACCGTACAAAGAAACTCCAGCTTATAAACTACATAATCAAGTTAATTCTAATACTGGGTTAGTCGGTATTGATTTAAATGTTAGTGTTGTAGCTGTAGTTGGTGATGAGAAAGCAGGTTTATTTCCATTTGCAGAAAACGTGCCAAAATTTGAACAAGAAATTAAGACTTTACAACGCAAGATGGAGCGGTCGCGTCGTGCAACCAATCCAGATAATTACGAACCAAATTTTGAGAAAAAAGTTGGGCGTAGCAATAAGCGCAAAAAAGGTAAAGTTAAAAAAGGTACTCGAAGATGGAAAAATTCTAACGCCTATCTAAAATATGCGCGTAAAAAACGTACACTAGAAAGACGTAAAGCCGCTTACACTAAATATCAAAACCGAGGTTTAGCGAATAAAGTAGTTCGCGAATTTGGTAATAATATTAAAGCTGAAAAAGTATCAGTAAAGGCTTGGCAACGCCGTTATGGTAAAGCAATATCTGCTCTTTCACCAGGTTTTTTTCAATCGGAATTAGCACGCAAGGCTGAAAGTGCTGGTGGCAAATTCACGACATTTTCTACTAACAAAACTGCGTTGTCTCAAACGCATCTTGACGGAACTCGGATTAAGAAGTCACTATCAGAAAGGGTTCATAAAGATGTAAGTGGTTTTGAAATGCAGAGGGATTTATTTTCTGCATATCTTAGTAGATACGTTAATGATAACTCGGAACTCAACGTGTCTCAAGCTTGTAGAGATTGGGAAAGGACGGAGCCGTTCTTAACACAGGCGTGGAGTGAGTTTAAAACTGCGAGTGCTCAGACTAGTTCGCGCGCCCGGTGGTGTCATTTCCCCCGCAGAGCAGAACTGTGTAAAGACTAACCAATCTAGCCAGATAGCCTTTAAGAGGGCAAAAAGCTAGAAGTAAGTGGTTTTGGGCAACCGAGACTGCGGGTTAGCTAGAATCCCCGTCTATTTATAGCGGGGAGTCGGCTCAAATTTAAAAGAAAACGTACAAGTAACGCAGGATAATAGGTAATATCATAGAAATTCTCGATTATAAGGATGGCGGATTCGTGATAGTACGCTACGATTGGCAAGAAGCCGAAATACGCGAAATCTATAATACACCTTTGCTAGAGCTAGTTTATACCGCAGCTAGCGTCCATCGCCAGTACCATAACCCGAAACAAATTCAAGTTTGTAAGCTGATATCTATTAAAACAGGCGCCTGTCCCGAAGATTGTGGTTACTGTGCCCAGTCATCTCGCTACAAAACTGAAGTCAAACCCCAAGCACTTCTCGAAAAAGAAACAGTTCTTGATATTGCTCAAAAAGCTAAAGCTAGCGGTATTAGTCGCGTTTGTATGGGCGCCGCTTGGCGTGAAGTCAAGGATAATAAGCAATTTGAAGACGTTCTTGATATGGTTAAAGACGTGACTTCAATGGGGTTAGAGGTTTGCTGCACCTTAGGTATGCTTACCGAGAACCAAGCAAAGCGTTTAGATGAAGCAGGACTTTACGCTTATAACCATAATCTCGATACATCGCGCGATTATTACAGCACGATTATCACGACACGAACTTATGATGACCGTCTCAATACAATAAATAACGTTCGTCAAACGAATGTAACCGTTTGTTCGGGTGGTATTTTAGGTTTGGGCGAAAGTGCCGAAGACCGCATTTCGATGCTGCACACCCTCTCAACGCTCAATCCTCACCCTGAATCGGTACCGATTAATATTCTTTCACAAGTTAAAGGTACACCCTTAGAAAATCAACCCGATGTTCCATTTTGGGATGTAGTACGAATGATTTCTACTGCTCGTATTATTATGCCCACATCTGATGTGCGTTTAAGTGCAGGCAGAGCTAGACTTTCAAAAGTCGAACAAGCATTTTGCTTTATGGCAGGCGCCAATTCTATCTTTTCTAGCGACGATGGACATATGCTCACCGTCACTACTCCTTGTCCTGGTTATGACTCCGATAGTGAATTATTAAATTTACTCGGACTTTCCACACGGGCGCCATTCGTTAAGAAAAATCAAGCGATCCCCCAAGTTAGCATCGGCTAATTCCAACACAAATGTAGAGACGCGATATATCAAGACGCGATATATTAAGACGCGATATATCGCGTCTCTACAACAGGATTAAATAATCTTAGCCGCGCGTAGACCAAACAACAGACCTACAGCCAAAGCAAAAAATCCGGCAAGGTAAAGAACGAAGAATATTACGCCCATTTTAATCTCCACATTTATTCATCATTTTACATTCAATCATTTTGGGATGCGCTTGGGGAACCTTAGAAGTTAGGTTTTTTTGGTTGGGTTGGCGCCAGTACCGGAAAAATACGCAAACTTTACGTAAACTTATTAAAATTTTTAACAGGATTTAGTAATTACTTTATAGTTATAGATTGTATTTAATTGATATTGAGGCGAAAATCGGAATCTGGAAAGATTTCCGTAATTCCGGAATATTGCTAAGTACACACGTATATCAAAGAAATAACCAGCACTTGCTGTACTCTTTTAATTTAAATACACCTACACCAACGAGTTATAAATGATTCGACAAACTGCTTTTGGCATAGCTCTAAGTACGATTGTCCTTGCTAGCGGGTTGACAAATGCCATACCAACCCAGTATTCGGCAAAAAAAACTAATCAAGTCAATACAGGAACAATCTCAAGTCAAGCTGTACTGACAAACAATTTCAATACAACCGAATTAGAAAAATCTATTTTTGACCAAATCAATAGCTATCGAGCTTCCAAAGGTTTATCAAAACTCACGCTGAACAAAAGAATTTCAAAGCAGGCAAGGATTCACAGTCAAAATATGGCTAGTGGTAAAGTCCCTTTTAGCCATAACGGATTTGAAAAGCGTGTAAAGTCCACCTCGATAAGCTTTCAGAGTGCTGCTGAAAACGTTGCCTTTAACCAAGGGTACGACGATCCCGCTGCTGAAGCTATTAGGGGTTGGATTAAAAGTCCTGGTCATTTAAAAAATCTCAAAGGCAAGTACAGGCTTACTGGTGTTGGAGTTGCGACTAACAAGCAAGGACAAGTCTATCTCACCCAAATTTTTATTCTTAATTAATAGAGAGTGGTGAGTGCCGAGTGTAAATACTTAATATATATTTTTCTATGTGTCAATTTAGAAACTGTCCTCAAACCGATTTTTAAGTAAACAGATAAAAAATAATCGGTGTAGATTAAAACAGTGTTCCCTATTAATTGACAAGCTAGATACTTATGAACCGACATGTTACTATCGGTGCTATTTTATTGGCAGGCGGTTTATTTTCCTCGCCCGATAGCACTTCTGCAAACACTCGGCATTATCAACAGGCGCCGCAAGTTATCCAGGTCGCACAATCTACCACTGTTAAGACTGATACACTCGAACAGTCAATTTTTGAGAAAATAAATCAGTATCGTACATCAAAAGGATTGTCTCGATTAGCACGTAATACTAAAATCGACGATCACGCTAGAAGTCACAGTCAAGATATGGCTAATGGAAAAACTCCGTTTGGTCATCAAGATTTTAGTAATCGCGTCAAATCCATAGGCATTGCTTATAGTGGCGCCGCTGAAAACGTAGCATACAATCAAGGTTACAAAGACCCAGCAACCCAAGCTGTTCAAGGTTGGCTCAAAAGCCGAGGTCACAAGAAAAACATTGAGGGAAATTACAGCCAAACTGGAATCGGTGTAGCTGCCAATAGTAAGGGAGAAATCTACTTCACCGAGATTTTCATCAACAGTAAGTAGTGCTGAGTGCTGAGTGGAAAGTGCTGAGTGCTGAGTAGGGGTAATATAGTGCTGAGTGGAAAGTGCTGAGTGCTGAGTAGGGGTAATATAGTGCTGAGTGGAAAGTGCTGAGTGCTGAGTAGAGGTAATATAGTGCTGAGTAGAAACACAATTCAATTTATTGTCTTTTCACTCAGCACGAGCGCACGAGCGCACGAGCGCACGAGCGCACGAGCGCACGAGCGCACTCATTACTCAGCACGAGCGCACGAGCGCACTCATTACTCAGCACTATTATGTTATCTGATTTCCAAGTTTGTGATAGCGATATTGATGAAGCGACTCTATCGACTTACTTAAAAAGCGATGCAATTGCTGTTGACACCGAAACAATGGGACTTTTGCCACAACGTGACCGTTTGTGCTTGGTTCAATTGTGTAATAGCGAAGGTCAAGTTACCGCTGTTAGGATTGAGCGCGGACAAACCGAAGCCAAAAACTTAAAAAAACTTCTTGAAGCTACAAATATCGTAAAAATCTTTCACTTCGCGCGTTTTGACCTTGCTGCGCTCCGTTACAATCTTACGATCAACGTCGAGCCTGTTTTCTGTACTAAAATAGCTAGCAAACTCGCGCGTACCTACACTAATCGTCACGGACTCAAAGATTTAATCCTCGAACTCGAAAAAGTAGAACTTGACAAAAGCGCACAAAGTTCCGACTGGGGAAACGCAGTTAACTTGAGTGAGGCACAGTTAAGTTATGCTGCCAACGATGTTAGATACTTAATCAGCGCGCGGCAAAAATTAATAGATATGCTAGAACGCGAAGAACGTTACGAAATCGCGCAACATTGTTTTCAGTGTCTGCCCACAATCGTAACGTTAGATTTGATGCAGTTTAAAGATTTATTTGAACACTAAAATAGTTAAAAGTGCTGAGTGCTGAGTTAAAAGTCTTAACTCAGCACTCAGCACTCAGCACTCAGCACTAATAACTTTGTTTTACACTTCTTTATTCTGTGTTTCGGTATGATTTTTCATACGTGCTACGACGTTGTAATCATCGGCACCAGCAGGAGTCATAGATTCGATAATTCCTTCGGTTGGTCCACCGATAGCTTTCCATGCAGGTAAACCACCTTTTAGTTCTGAGATGCTCTCATATCCAGCACTTCTAAGTTGTTGTGCAGCTTGGGCAGTTTGTTCTTCACCTTCACCGTAAATGTAAATGTCACGACTTTTTTGAATTGTAGCTGCCATTCTTTCTAGGTCTTCCAATGGCATTGACATGGCGCCCATGATATGCCCTTCATTAAATGCTCTACGCTCACGTACATCAAGGATTGTAAAAGCAGGCTCACCCCATTCGAGACGCGACTTCAGGGCATGAACGTCAGAACGGTCGTTGGTGGGTGGTTGTTGGGGAATGATATTATCAAAAAGTTTGTTAGTCATTTTATCTCCTCCCTGACATATATTATGAATGCCAGATATACTACAGAATTTTGATTACTAAGAAAAATTTATCTAATACTAACCGACATTTAATCTTTCCATAGGGTGAACTATGGAGATATATATCTTTAGTTAGAATATACTCCCCCTGACTGAATACGTTTAAGCAAGCACAAAGTCAACGTCCGAAGTTCCAGCAGCTTGTGATTGACCGGAAGTTAATAATTTTCCATTGACATTAACGGCAAAAGGTGTTCCTGCTAAGTTAAGGTTGTAATCAGTTTTATTACTTGTGTATCCTACACTAGCAATCATTTTACGTCCAGCATCAGTATACTGGAACGCCATCATTTGATTTTTGTTTTGCTTGTTATCTCGTGCCCAAATAACCATGTACTGCTTACCTTGATAATCAAATACTTTTGGGGGGCGGTTTGGAACATACCGACCTGGGGCGCCGAAGCTTGCATCTAAAAACGACTGTACAGAACTTGGTTCTACAGTAGCATAGGCAACTTCTTCAGGTGATGTCGCTTCAGCATCATCTTGACTATCATCAACAACTTTTTCTTCTCCACGATTTTTAAAATAATCTACTGCTGCCTTCGTTCCGATTGCACCAACGGTAGCAATACCTGCACCAACTAATACATTACGAAGTAAATTCTTGTTCATTGTTTCTCCTGATGGATTAAATTATTGTGGATAATACTATCATTAACTGTGTAAAGTCATAAATCTATTCATTTTTTTTATACATTTGATTGGTTTTAATGAATATATTAAAGAAGATTAAACGAGGGCAGGAAATTTTTGCTTTTGGCGTTGGATGCACAAAGAGTTAGCTAATTCAATTGCTGCTTTCATACTTGTAGCATCGGCAATACCTTTATGGGCAATATCAAATGCTGTACCGTGGTCTGGAGAAGTACGAACAAAAGGTAAACCAATCGAAGTATTAACCGCGCGGTCAAACGCCATTAACTTAACGGGTATTAAACCTTGGTCATGATACAGTGCTAAGTAAGCATCAGCAGGATTAGAGTTTTGATGGACATACCAAGCTAAACCTGGTTTTACCCACATGGTATCTGGTGGAATTGGACCATCTAATTGTAAGTTAGCACGTTGCTCTTCTATCCAAGGAATTAACCAGTCACGTTCCTCAGTTCCCAACTGTCCTTGTTCACCGCTATGAGGATTCAATCCAGAAATAGCAATCCGAGGATTTTCGATCCCAAAATCATTTTTCAGACACTCTACTAATAAATCAAGTTTTTGCGTCATTAATTCTGGAGTTAATACTTTAGCTACTTGACATAGTGGAATATGTGTAGTGACTAATAATGTTCTAAGTGTCCAACCAGTGTGAGGAGAACGTGCGACAAATAGCATTCCCACACTATGAGCGCGAGATTTTTCTGCCAATAATTCAGTTTGTCCAGGGTAATTATACCCTGCTGCTTTCCATGCTGACTTAGCAATCGGCGCCGTCACAATAGCATCAAATCCTGATAGTGCGCGCGCAATAGCTACTTCCAAAAAAGCAAAACTAGCGGTGCCGCTTGCAGCCGAACCTTCTCCAGGAGTAATATTAGCTAAAGTAGCAGCGTCTATATCGACATCTAAAATTTTTAAATCATCAGGTTCGGCTAACTTACCGATACCCTCAATACCTTGAAGTTTTGTGTACGTATCAACAAGTAAACTTCGAGTACCTACAACAGTGATATCAAATTCTCGAAACTGAGAATCTGATACAGCTTTCAAAACGACTTCGGGTCCTATCCCCGCAGGATCTCCCAAAGTAATTGCTAAACGAGGACGATTCATTTTATAACCTGGTTAAGTTTTTAACGATTCGTAGCATGTCTGTCTCAGATTTGCAGTTATGTATTTATCTTGACCACAGAAACCACTAGAGTTCACAGAGAGAGGAGCTATAGAGGGAGGTTGAGGAAGGTGCCTGTAAAAATCTGATTTACTCTATGCTGTAGCTTTGATATTTTTCTTTTCTTGTTGTCGTTGGTGCCATTCAAGAGCGACTTCTTTGAACTCTTCTATTTCCTCAAAATCTACTTGCACAAATGCATTGTTAAATTCTACACCTAACGCTTCACTTACATTAAGTACTTCTATAAAGCTAGCACATTGATAATCTTTATCTTCACACTCTTTGATTCTTTGTTCCTCGATGCCTAAAATATCAGCCAGTTCTTTCTGGCTCATTTTAGCGGCAATGCGAGCTTTTATCAATACATCTGGAAGTTTATTAAAATTTTCAACTTTGATTTTAATTGGTTGATTTTTATCAGAATTAATCAATCTTTCATATTCGGCAATTTCTTCCAAAAACTCCTCAACCTGACTTTGGTATGCATCCCTATATAGCTTCCAACGTAATGGGTCTGCTTTTAAACTTTCATCATTCTCAATTCCTGCTACTGACTGCTCAAACTTCTTTAGCCACTCTTTAGTAATATGATATTGTTGCTCGTTCTTTATCATTATGGTTCCCACCTTATTAAATCTATAGCAATAATGCCTTTACTGATATTTGTTCTTGTATCAAATTGAAAAAAATCTATATATGGCGTAGCAGAATCATTCGCAGGATAGTTAGCTGGAAAAATTTCACCTCTGTACTTCGTTTTTTGTTCTGTACGTCGTAGTGCAAAATTATACAAAGTTGGAGCTACCAAGTTTAACTCATTGATATCAACCCCATTTTCCTCCCAACAAGCGTCAAAATCTCCTGGCTTTTCTTTGTTACTAACAAAACTGCCATCTATGTAGATTATCCTGCAATTTGCAGCTTTCAGATGGGTCATGGCTAGTTTTAGCCCTTTCATTAGCCGCAGCCTGGTAGGATTGTAGTTAAATCTTTCATCGAACTCTTCCCATTCTACCAAATGTATTCCTGGCGGCAAATTTCCATTATCATCAAATTTTGGAATCATCTCGTCAACACCTCTCACACCCTGACAGACCCTAATTATCCAGCGTAAGCAACTTTATATTGCGAAAAATTCAACAAAATTCAACAAAATTCAACAAAAACACTAAAAATCACTTCTGAAGTTAAGATTATATATTGGGAAGAGAGATTTAAGATTGGTGCCACGAAGCCATTATCAAGATATTTTCCTATAAAATTTAAGAGTTATGAGAGAAGACCTGCAAATCAATGGCAAACGTTCGTCTTGAAAACATCAAACGCCGCTTTAACAATGTTACGGCAATAGAGGATATCACCTTTGAGATACCTGATGGTGAGTTTTGGGTATTGGTTGGTCCAAGTGGATGTGGGAAGTCTACAATACTCCGAACGATAGCAGGGTTGGAAAATGCCACTTCGGGAAATCTCTACATCGGGGAAAATTTAGTTAATAATGTTCCAGCACGACAACGGGATGTGGCAATGGTGTTTCAGAATTATGCCCTATATCCTCATATGTCGGTAGGTGAAAATATTGCCTTTGGGATGAAGATGCGGAAGGTAGACCCTCGAATTATTCAGCAGCGCGTTGCAGAAGTTGCCGCTTCTTTATCGTTAGACCATTTGCTCGACCGTAAACCGAAGCAGCTTTCTGGTGGACAGCAACAGCGAGTCGCATTAGGAAGAGCAATTGCCAGACAAGCACAAGTATTTTTACTCGACGAACCACTATCAAACTTAGACGCACAACTACGCGACGACACACGCGCGGAGTTGAAACAGTTACATCAAAATTTACGAAACACAACAGTATATGTTACCCACGACCAAGTAGAGGCAATGACTCTAGCAGATAAAATCGTGGTATTAAGCCAAGGACACATCCAACAAATCGGAGAACCGCAAACAATTTATAATCAACCAGCAAACCGGATGGTAGCAACTTTCATTGGTAATCCACCAATGAATATTTTACCTGCAAAATTTACAGGTAACGGGTTTGATATTTCAGGTCAAGCACTACCCCTACCTGCTGGAATGAAAAAATCTAATTTTTCAACAGCACAGCAGCTTGACTTAGGTATTCGTCCCGAACACATAACTATTTCTTCTGAACCTTCAGCTTTAGTTGTTGACGTAAAAGTTGTCGAACCATTAGGAAGAGAAACATTAATACGCGCGACTTTACCGGGTTCAACAGAAACTCTAAGTATTCAAGCTCCCGGAAATATACGTCCTCATCCTGGTGACAAATTAAATTTAAACCTAGATTTAAATTACTTATTCGTATTTGATCCCGCCACAGGCAATAAATTATACCCTATCTTGTAGCACAGGCATCTTGCCTGTGTTTTCATCTTGCCTGTGTTTTCATCTTGCCTGTACTTGCATGTTAAGTATGATTACGATTTTGGATAAACGTACTAATGTTCTTGTTATTTTTCTTTAAATAAAATATAACCTCCAAATAATTGCGCTATCCTCAGCAATAAGAAATCAATATTGAATCGATATTGATTATTAAAGCCAGAGGTGTGTATATGGGTAACAAGTCTAAGAAGAATTTCCGCTCAGAATGGAGAACACTTACTGAACTCGGCGCCGAATTTGGTAAATCAGCAATAGCTTTCGGAAAGATATTAAAAGAAAACGGACTCCGTAACGCAGAAGGTGAACCCACGGAAACAGCCAATGGACTATTTCAGAAAATCGAGCCTAATCAAGGTAAAACTTACTACCTATGGAATCATAAAGGTGTCGTTAGCTTCCTACAGTCCAAAGGAATAAACCCTGTAAATAATGCTTCCGATGCACTAAAAGATACCGAAGCACGTAAACTAGCGCGCGAGTACCTAGAAGCCCAAAAGCTGGACGATGAAGGTTCCAAGCTGGGTTACATGATGTTATGTGAAATAGTCGATGATATAAGAAAAATCGGGTTAGACAGATTTAACACAGCCTTAAAAGCAGTCGGTTATAAAGGTGAACCTGTTACACTCGAAGGCTGGTAAAAATTTGAATTTGTAACTTTCTAGCAAAAGAAATAAAATAAGAGTTGATAATTCGGGCAATGCCACAGAAAATAAGAGAATTGAAAGCCAAGGTCGCAAAAGTT
The DNA here is from genome assembly GCF_002368415.1 of Calothrix sp. NIES-4105. Classification (GTDB taxonomy): domain Bacteria; phylum Cyanobacteriota; class Cyanobacteriia; order Cyanobacteriales; family Nostocaceae; genus Dulcicalothrix. Next base: position 9,884,990 of record NZ_AP018290.1, on the reverse strand, counting down.
GGTTATGTCCTTCAACCAGGTCGAGGTAAAGGAAGTCATACGTATTGGAGACACCCCTTGCTGCCTAAAGAACCCTTAACCATCCCAGGTAAAGATGGAGATGATGCTCCGCTATATTTAGAAAAGAGCATTGAACGGGTATTGAAAAAGCTGCAAGAACTACAAGAACAAGAAGAACAAGAAAAACAGGAAGGTGAAGAATGAGCTATCGCTACAGTATGGTAATTCAATGGTCAGAAGAAGACCAACTTTTCTTAGTCCACTTGCCTGAATTTCCTTGGCAAGAGTTTCATACGCACGGCAGAACTTATGAAGAAGCAGCCAAAAATGGTCAGGAGGTAATTGAAGCTTTCGTTGAAATGCTGAGTCAGGAAAATCAACCGCTACCTGAACCTAGGATGCTTCCTACAAAGCCTTTGCAAGTTGCCTAACGTTACTACTTATACTTCAAAAATCAAATAGTAACTCTGTAGCTTCACAAATTAAAGATTGGTTTAGGCGCCGAATTTTAATCTCTCTATGCCCTGTGTGGTAAATAGTAAGGTAGGGATTTTTGATGTTAAAAGTTTTGGGAATTCTCTCTTCTTAATTCTTCCTTTGTGTACGAGCGCTTTGGAGCGTGGTTTATTCCTTTTCTCTCTGTGTCCTCTGCGACGGGCGTGGTAAAAATAATTAACTGGACTGCACAGGCTATAAGCCTATGCTACAACTGTCTAAAATTAATTACATCGAATTTTGGTGAACCTGCCCTTTTGTTGTTTTAACGTGCGTAGAGACGCGATTTAATCGCGTCTCTACAAGAAATAATAACGGACTAATATTTATGTTGGGAACCGAAAAGCGCTCCACCCAACCTACGTTTTATACGGGTTGTAGTTCTTTTGATTTTGCTAGGTCTTTGGGAGCAAATACACCATTTTCTGTGATTATTGCTTCTATCAATTGTGCGGGTGTAACATCGAAGGCGGGGTTATAGTAGTCTACGCCTATAGTTGGCGTGATAATGGTTTCACCAACTTGAGAGATTTCTGTGGGGTCGCGTTCTTCAATGGGTATTCCGCTACCGTCTGCTAGGTCAAAATCAATTGTTGAAAGCGGCGCCGCTACAAAGAAGGGTACGTTATGTGCTTTTGCTACGAGTGCTAAACTATACGTGCCTATTTTATTTGCTGTGTCACCATTGGCTGCGATACGGTCGGCGCCTACTACTACAGCATGTATTAAGCCTTGTTTCATGCAGTGTGCTGCCATACTATCAGTAATTACCGTAACAGGTATACCTTCTTGGGCACATTCCCACGCTGTTAATTTGGCGCCTTGTAGTCTAGGACGAGTTTCGTCGGCAAATACTCTTGTTAATCTGCCTTCGCGCCAAGCTGAACGTACTACACCTAATGCTGTACCATATCCGGCAGTAGCTAGGGCGCCTGCATTGCAATGAGTAAGTAAAGTTAGTTGTTCAGGATTTGCAGGTAGTGCTTTTAACCCATTGTCACCGATAGCTTGACAAGTTTGTAAGTCTTCTACTTGAATTGCTTGGGCGGTTTCTAGTAAGGCTTTTCTAATATCGTCAACAGTACCTAATATCTCATATGCTACTTTCATTGACCGCGATATTGCCCAAAATAAATTAACTGCGGTCGGACGAGTCGCGCGTAGCATTACGGCAACTTTCTCTAACTCCTGCAAAAAGACATCGCGCTTGTCGGTTTTTATTTCTCTTGCACCCAAGTACATACCATATGCTGCTGCAACTCCAATTGCAGGGGCGCCTCGAACTATCATGGTTTTGATCGCGCGCGCCATGTCGTCGCAGCGGTGAATTTCTACTCTGGCGTATTCGTATGGTATACGGGTTTGGTCGATAAGTGAAACGGCATCGTTATGCCAGATAACAGAGTATACTTGGCTGTTAGAAAGGTTCATGGTTAAAAATTTGGGCTTTACGCATCAAAATATTAATTTGTCACGGGTAGGCGATACCACATGCGTGATTTAAATTTACATGATATTGAAGTTTATGGTGGGCGGTGCCCACCCTACTTGTTAACCGACGACTGAAAGTTCTTGCTTGAAGAAAGCCTGCATAACAGTGTCAGCCATTTGTGAACTAGTTAAACCTAGCTCGGCTTTAGATTCGTTTGGTTCTGCGTGTTCGACTAAAATATCGGGAACGCCAATACGTTTAACCGGAACTACAATGTCCGCGTCTAACAGTGCTTCGGCAACGGCAGTACCAAAACCACCCATTATACAACCTTCTTCAAGGGTTACAACACGTTTGATTTTCTTCGCTAGTGGTAGTATTAACTCTGTATCCAACGGTTTGGCAAAACGCGCGTTAATTACAGTCGCTTGAATACCGTGTTCTGAGAGAACTTCGGCGGTTTGCATGGCTGGGTAGACCATTGTACCGTATGCCACAAGCAATACGTCGTCGCCGTTACGAAGGATTTCACCTTTACCAATTTCTAACGCTTCCCAACCTTCTTCCATCAAAGGTACGCCGTAACCACTACCGCGCGGGAATCGCATTGCAATTGGACCGCTAATATGATTTACACCAGTTACAACCATACGCTGTAGTTCGGCTTCGTCTTTAGGCGCCATAACTACGATGTTAGGAATACAGCGTAGGTAAGCAATATCATACATCCCTTGATGTGTGGGACCATCCGAACCAACAATTCCTGCCCGGTCAAGACAGAAAAACACAGGTAGGTTTTGGATACACACGTCGTGAATAATTTGGTCGTATGCTCGTTGCAAGAAAGTTGAATAAATAGCGCATACAGGACGTATTCCCTCGGTTGCAAGTCCTGCCGCCAAAGTTACTGCGTGCTGTTCGGCAATACCCACATCTATATATTGATTTGGGAGTTTTTGTTGGAGTTTATCTAAACCCGTACCAGTTGCCATTGCTGCAGTAATACCGATAATTTTCGGATTTTGTTCAGCAAGCTTAACAAGGGTATGAGCAAATACTTTATTATAACCAGGTGGTTTGGGCTTGGTCGAAGGAATCGCTTTGCCTGTACTAAGGTTAAATGGAGTTTGAGCGTGATAACCAACTTGGTCTTTTTCTGCTAGTTCATAACCTTTACCCTTAGTTGTGGCAACATGAACTAACACAGGCCCAGGAATTTGGTGTGCGCTATTAAATGTTGATATCAATTCTTCCAAATTGTGTCCATCGACTGGTCCCACATAAGTAAAGCCTAGCTCTTCAAACACTGCTCCAACTTTGGGCACCGCTAACCGCTTCATTCCTTCTTTGATGCGTCCAAGCTCTGGAGAAAGAGACTCACCAACAAACGGTAAGTTTTTGAACTGTTCCTCAAAGTTATCAGCGATAAACTGCACTGGAGGCGAAAGACGCATTTTGTTTAGGTAGCGGGGAATGGCGCCAACGTTTGGAGAAATAGACATCTCGTTATCGTTGAGAACTACCAGCAAATTGGTTTTTGGCAAGTGTCCAGCATGGTTAATAGCTTCGAGTGCCATACCTCCTGTCAAAGCGCCATCGCCGATGATAGCAGCAACTTTGAACTTTTCGCCTTTGATATCGCGCGCTAACGCCATACCCAAAGCAGCGGAAATAGAAGTCGAAGCATGTCCGGCGCCAAAATGGTCAAATTTATTTTCACAGCGTTTAAGATAACCCGCGATACCGTCTTTTTGCCGCAGCGTATCAAAATTGCTATAACGCCCTGTAATCAACTTATGAGGGTATGCTTGATGTCCAACGTCCCAGATAACTTTATCGCAGTCTAAATCAAGTGTTTGATAAAGCCCAAGCGTTAACTCAACAACACCCAGTCCAGGCCCTAAATGTCCACCACTTGCCGCAACTGTTTGGAGGTGCTTGTCACGAATCTGGCGGGCAATTTGTTGCAACTGTCGAATCGATAAACCGTGCAACTGGTTAGGATGGGTGATATCACTCAGGTGCATACTATACGGTTTTCCTCTCTAATATTTCTCTGTTTGATTTTCCCACGCTGAGGTAGCTCCCCATATTGGGTACATTGCGACTATTTTCGCGGGTAAGTGTATTTTATCTTACAGAACTCCTTCTTTGATTTGTGTCTCATATAACTTTATTATCACTGGCAATCTATATTACATACACGATTACTTTCATTCGCAACTATATACGTATTATTATGGAAAATATTTTTAATTAAGTATTTTTAAATACTTAAAAAAAGTTACTAATTGTAAAAAATTATATTAATAGTTAATAAATATTTTCTCTATATATTGAGACAGGGGAAAGGTGAAATAAAACCTTTACCCCTTAAGTTTTACCCCTAAATTTTTACACCTTATTTAACTTTCACAGGTTGAGGTTTAATATCTTGACCTTCGGGAGGACTAAACCAAAATGCTAAATCTGAACCTTCTACTACAATTTCACCTTCAATGGTTTGGATGTAGAGTCTTCCTTGGTAAATATTCAGAACGCTGCCTGTATTTGAACTGCTATGAGTACTTGCACTCATATGAGGTTGTTGTATTTGTTCAGTTTCTTTATTAACTGTAGCTCCACTCCATAACATATTTTGGACAACAATCTCCAAGTTTTCACTATTGCTGTCCTCTAGAATAGCTGGCAAATTTTGTTGAGCAGCAAGCTCTCCAAAATCGAAATTCTGTGAATTTAAAGTGTCAATATCGCGGGTTGGCGCCAGCCAAGCAATTCGAGAGCAATTGTGAACTACTACATCTGAGCCGTAAGTTTTGATAAAAACAGTTTCGTTACTCAGTCCAATATCTTTAATAGGTTGCCAACCTTGAGGGTTGAAAACAAGTAAATTCAAGCGTTTTGTACCTTCAGTGTCTTGACTAGTGTTACGCTGCCAGTACAGCCATAGTTCGTTAGCTTCAGCATAGTTAATCTTATAACCTCTTGGAATTGGGTGATATTCATAACGCATTAATTCATTCACCAGTTTTCCTGTCGGCATCAAACTATTTTCTAAGAGAATTTTATTAATCAGTTCCCAATAATTAGAATTTTGGCGCACTAAAATAACTTTAAATTGACTTGCTACATTTACAGATGCCAGCAAAATACCTTTTTTATTAAGTAACTGAATTGTTTGTCCAATAGGTTCGATACGCAAGTTATGGTTAAAACCTAACTTGTTTTTACCCTCAATATACTCTTTAATTAATGAAATATCATCTAATAAGTTTGCTGTATTCATTTTCTTACCCTGTCAATCGCTATATATTTCAAAGGTAGAACGGCGCCGCACCTATTTAACCGTTACAGAGTTTATTTTTTACATCAGGAAATAAATATGTATAAATTATCATTTTTTAAAAGTAGTATTTTTACGTAGAAAATAATTATTTTTAATATTTATATCAGTAGAATCCCTCCTAGTAGTCTGTGTCATAAGTTTTGGAAGGTAGGAGGAATGAACCACAAAGACACAAAGGGCACAAAGGAAGAATTTTTAAGAGATTAACCTGCCAAAATTAATGACATATAATACTAGCCTTAATAAGGGGGGTTGGGGGAATCAAAATATAATTTTCTAACCCAGTTCCAAGGCTGCTCATTTGGCAACCGCATTTTAGGCTCAAATCTAGGATAAAGATTCTCAATTACATGGGCATCTTGGTGTAAAACATCATCTCCAGCTTGAATTAGCAACTTGTCTGTTATTGAGTTGAGAATACCAAGCGACCTGGAGCGGTAAATAAGCATAAATGTACGAGTTTTGTTTTCGGCTTCTGGATAAATCACAAAAACATCGCATATACTGCCAAGTGGGGTATCTGAATAAAATGCCACAATTGAAGGAAAATAACTTTTAGCAACTGCCTTAATCGATTTTGGATAAGATAACAGCAATGGGTTTTGAATGTATTCAGCAAATGTGTTATCTTCCCGTATTTGGTGCAAATGAACTACAGAAAAGTAATCTTTGTGATCAAACGAATCGATTTGAATATCTTTAAACTTGAATAAATCACGATGGGTTGCTTTAGCATGATTGTAATCGTGATTGACTTCTAGTGCATAAAGTAACGGCGCCTGAATAGTAAAATCACCAGATACACCAGCAAAGAAATATTCATTTTCAATTTCTTCCATTGCATTAGGAATTGGAATTCGCGGTTCAGTATTCGCATACGTCCAAACCCAGTTACCCTGAACAATTATGTCTAATTTTTTCGCAAGCGGTTTAGATATTTTTTCCGAGCCTAAAATTGCCCTTCCTTCACCGTCAAACTCTACACCATGATAAGGACATGCTATAGTATTAGTCTTATTACATATCCAACCATCCGAAAGCTTGGCGCCAAGATGCGGGCAAATATTATCTAATGCCGAAATTTCGCCTTTCTCATTTTTCCACAAAACATAATCTTGTCCACAAATTGTAAATAACTTTGGCTTATTTACAGGCAGCATAGATTTGTGAGCAATTAACCAAGGGGCGCCGGGTAAATTCCACATATGATTTTAGATTTTAGATTTTAAATTTTAGATAATGGATATCGTAGGGGCGGGTTAACAAATACCCTAAACTGAATTAAAAATCATCGTAAACCCGCCCCGTCGCTGAATTAAAAATCATCGTAAACCCGCCCCGTCGCAACAGATAAGATATCACGCGCGTTTTATTAAGTATCATTTAACCCACCCCTACGTTCTATTGCATAAATCAAAGTTTCGACCATCCAATCAAAACTATCGTCAACCGACTCTGGAAATAAAAATAAACCCGCTTTATCCGCAAGCACAAACCCGTGCAGCATTGTATTAAACATCCGCGCGGCATGAATTATTTCATTTTGACTCAAGCTAAATTTCCCCAGCACTTTATCGTAAAATGCCAGTAGCCTTTGAATAATCGGTATAAACTCCGGGTCTTCCAACTCTAATGGATAATTTGTGACAACTATATATAGTGCAGAACTTTCACGCGCGCAATTTCTGTAGGTATAAGCAGCAGTCTTTAACAATGAGTTCCTATCCTCAATACCCTCAGTGTTTTTAAAGTACACATCAAGAAATCGGCGCCAACCTTCCAGCACTACAGCGCGCCGCAATTCTTCAAAAGACGCAAAATGGTTATATATCGATGGAGGCTGAATTCCTAGTTCCCTAGCAACTCGGTTTATACCCAAAGCTGATTCACCTTCTTTGTGCAAGCAGGCAATTGCAGCTTCGACAATATCCTTCTGCGTCAGCGTTTGCCCTTTCGGACGAGGCATATTTTAATTTTGCTCCGCACATGAGTTTTAGATTAAAAAACTAACACTATTAGTTTAAACTAACAGCATTAGTTTTGTCTAGTCATGTAGTCCCATGACTTACATGTATGGAAATAGTCAATTAATCAAACACGTATTTTTCGGCAACTTTCCAGTAACGTGAGAAGCGCTTGAGGTCAATGTAACCGTCGTATTCAAAGAAGGGGTCTACCTCAAACACTTCTAGTTCAAGACTTTTTTCAATTTCATCGCAAATCTTGTTGAACCTAGGACTGGGACTATTTGTAGTGACAACTTGAGTCGCATTGTTTTCTTTGGCAAACGCTAAAACTTCGGAAGCTACATCACCACGTCGAATAGTAACGGGTAATTCCAGCAAGCATTCGTAAATAAACGTAATACGCTTGAGGCTAATTTGCCATTCATCAAGCAAAGCATCATCCCATACCCAGATAGCAGGGGCGCCTGGGTATTCTTCAAGTGCAGGGCTTTTGGGACTAAGACAGTCTCCGTTTACCCAGATTATTGGTTTTGCCATGAGGTTGGTTGAGTAATTGCTACCAGGGTGTTATTGAATTTTAAGCTTGGCGAAAATAAACTTCAACGGCGCCAAGCTTTGAGCGTGTTAAATGCTGTGTATTTACGAGTTGAACATGTACCTCATTCAACCTGGTACGAATAACATTTTTATCAGATTTGAGGAAGACAGCATCCCTGACTTTTCACGTCATATGAAAAATATAAACCCCCAATAGAGTTCCCTACAAAAGAATTTATAGTACATATGCTTAATACCTATAGGACAGGGGTTGGGGGAGAGATATTAAAAACATGCGGAAAAGTTAGGCACTGCCGGATGTGTCGCTCTTAAACAAAACCTGCTAAAGTAGTATAAAATAAAGTACATTTAATAAATATGGCTGAACAAGTAAAAGAGAAAGAATTATTACAAAGTAACTGGACTGAACCGTCTCAAGACTCTCTTGCATCGATAGTGCTAGAAATAGAAAAAATACCTCAAGAACACTGGTCAAACTTACTGCAAATTATTCGTTTATTTCGTGAAAGTGTAATAAATAAAACACCATCAGCAAATACCACTTCAGAAGTGATAAGTCAATTAACAAATCTAGACCCAGTAGTCAAAGCAGCACGACAGCAAGCGCTTTCCCAACTTCTAGAAACATGGGCTTCAAAAGGAGATGAACAAGAGCAAAAAGAAACCTGGGCAATTCTAAGTCAAGCTTTAGGTGTGAATGACAACAGCATTTCTACCTAACTGAGTCTTGTATGAGCAGGTTTGTTTTATTAGATTCTGGACCTTTGGGAATGTTAACTAATCCCAAAGCAACACCCTTATGTGAAGAATGTAGGCTGTGGTTTACCAGTCTAGCATCAAAAAACTACGAAGTGATTTTGCCTGAAATTACCGACTACGAGGTGCGACGTGAATTACTTCGTGCAGGAAAATTAGCTGGGGTCAGACAACTCGACTTACTTAAAACACTGATTCCATATTTGACTATTACCACAGAAACAATGCTTAAAGCTGCTGAATTGTGGGCAGAGTCACGACGTTCTGGAAAGCCAACCGCAGACCCAAAAGAGCTTGATGGTGATGTGATTTTAGCAGCACAGGCAATATTAGTAGAAGATTTAGGACACGAAGTAATAATTGCAACTACAAATGTAGGCCATTTGTCACAGTTTATAGATGCTCGTGAATGGCGTTTAATTTGATTGACAATAAGGGACTTCCAAATAAAAAACACCCAAAACTATCCATACCCAGATAGCAGGGGCGTCTGGGTATTCTTCAAGTGCAGGGTTTTTTTGGGACTAAGACATTCTCCGTCAAACGCAAAACTAACGAATACGGCACTACAATAATTAAACAAGTTGAAGTTTCGAGCAATGAAGTAAAAGGAGTGATTGAAATTGCATACTTCTACAAGAGTGGAAATTTACTGAATATTCCAGAAGTTACTACTATAATCCCTAAAATATCTAACCAAGAGTAGCAATGAAAATCCAATGTATTGAAAAATATCAATTTTCCCAAATTGAACAATCTAAGCAGATTATTGTTCACGAAAATGCACGCCGATTTGCAATAATTGATTTAGGTGAGAAGTTGGGCTGTTATGGTTTCAGTTGGAGAAGTGATTTGCTTGAACCCACTATTGTAGTATCGTCTGATAAAAAAATTTGGGTTGGAGTTGACCAGCGACTAGTAGCTTTAAATTTACATACAGGACATATTGTTGTCAGCTTACCTTTAATGACAAACATTTTACAAATTCAGGCAGCTAAAAAAGTTACTGTTGTACTTACAGAGTCAGAGTTGCTACTTTTCAATTTAGATGGTTCAATTCGATTTGCCAAAGGCTTACCCGAATTAGCGTCAGAAATGTCTATTTGTGATTGGGATGTGAAAATTACTGATATTGAAGGAAATATTTGGGTAGTAGATATACAAACAGGCGCCTTCAAACAATCTCCAGTTACCGGAATTTAAAGTATCTGTCTGGCACCTGCAGGTTAACAACTTAAGTTATTTAAATAAACTTCGTTATTTGATAAAATATTGACGATTTCTTGCCATTGCATTATGATACCTGATTGGATAAGCGATAGTTGATTAAGGGAGTAGTCTTCATCCAGTGGAATTTCTTGAGCAGACCAATCAATCAGCAATTCTTTAATTTGCTGAATTTCATGATTAAATAAAATTTCTTCAATTAAAGATTTACCTGAGTGTATGAGTTTCTCATTCAGCCAAAACATGTCTTTTTGTTCAACTTCTTCTAAAATTAACTCGCGGATGTGATTTTTTGCTTTTTCACAACCTACACGAGCAAGGATAGACCATTCTCTAGTATTTTCTGGTGGTTCTATAAATTCTTGAAGAGCTTGATGTTTGGGGTAAACTAATTCAATTAAATCCCACCAATATTCTGGGTCATGACCTGACTTATAGTACCATTCATCTATTTTTTGCCTTGCTAAATCTCGATATTTCTCAGGAAAATAAAAAGCTAAAATTTCTCAGGGAATGATAACACCCCAGCTTTTATATTCTTGATTGTATTTATTTAATAGTATTTTTGCAGTTTCTATCCACCAGCTTTCATTAATCCAAGCATCTCCTGCTTTACAATAATATATTCCATCCCATATTAAATAATTTTCTCCTTTATACATTTTTTGCTTTGCTTCCTCGATAATATAATCAGCCCAAGCAGTCATTGTTTTTCTCTGATTGTTGCTGATGGGCATCATTTCAAAAGTCATAGACTTGTATTCAATTATGAATTATAGATAATTAGCAAGTATATTAAGAAGAACAGGCAGGATGCCTGTTCCACAAGAGTTTAATTTGCCTCCTTTAGCGTTTGCGTTTGCCTTTTTGCCAGCTTTGGCTGTTATCTTTTTGGACAAATTCACCTTTGGGAAATAATTTTGCTTCTAGTTGTTCGTAGCTTCCTTCAAAGTCACATTTTCCGTAGAGTGGGCATTTTTTGCAGTAAACTCCTTCTGTGTAGCGTTCTAGGTTTTCGCGGTTGAAGAAGTAGGGTTTATGGCTGAAGGTGCTGGCTACCCATTGCCATGACATGTTGTTAGAAGCTGGGTCGCCGTCTAAAAGGTGTTCGAGAAACCATTTTGTACCTTCTTGCCAGCGAACTCGGCGCCAGTGAACGATATAAGCAGCTAACCACATTCGCATATGGTTATGTAAGTAACCAATTTCTCGGAGATCACGACTAAAACTATCGATACAAACTAGTCCAGTTGTACCTTCACGGATGTCTTGAGGTAATTCTGTGGCGTATTCCGAAGCGCTATATCCGGTTTTATATTCTTCTTGGTCTTTCCAAACACCGTCACCAAGTTTCATGTAAAGTCTTTGCCAGTAGTCACGCCAACCTAGTTCGTTGACAAATTTAGTTGCTTCATCTTGGTTGCGAATTTTACTAAAGGCAAAATCTCTGGCTTCGCGTAACCCTAATACACCGTAGCGAATGTAAGGGGACAAACGAGTTACGGCGCCTGTTAAAAAGTTACGTGATTTCGCGTATTTAACTGGGTCAACTTTTTCAAGTGCAGTTTCCGCTGCTTGGCGCCCGCCAATAATTTGACTAATATTGTCGTCGCGTTCTGTTGCTTCAGGAAATTGCTCTTTTAAATATGCTGCCAACTCTTCGCGGTTGGCAAAGTCGCGTCGCATGTCGTTAGTCATTAGTTAAATTCGTGTGTGAGTCTTGTTTAGGCTAAACTATAAGTATATTTTGGTCAAATAAGTGATATTTTTTACCAATATTCGTCAAAGTCTGAAAAATTACTTTGCAAAAAGTTTCATACTCCGTTTTCTCCTAGTCTTTTCTCCAATTCCATTATTATATTTACTGCTATCGAGGTTTGGTTACGTCATTCCAATTACTGAGATTCCAGGAATGCTGTGTATAAAGGGTTGTGTTTTGCAGTCGTTTGTCCATACACCTGTAAGGGGGTATGAACTGGTTAATGGGGATAAACTGTACCCACATCCGCAACGGTCGAAGTTTATGTGGTTAGACTACCCAAACAGAGAATCTTGGAAAAAACATCTGCTAGCAAAGTCAGAAGGCGAGTTTGACTGGTTTTTGCCTGTTGGTGGAGAAGTTGGAATTCACGGTGTTCCTCAAGGTAGTGACGGATTTATAGATAAACGGCAAAACTGGACTTTGGGATGTCCTTCGTTGAAAAACAAAGATGTTGATGAAATATACGGAGTTGTACAGCGAGGAACTGTAGTTTAAATTTTACCTTAGTTGAAACCGAATATACTACTAACTCAGCACTCAGCACTCAGCACTCTTATGAATTTGTGTATTAACCCCAATTGTGATAAGCAGGACAACTCAAATACTAATCGCTTTTGTGCAAACTGCGGATCGGAATTGTTACTTGCTGGACGTTACCGGGTGGTCAATTTACTTGATTACTATACAAATGGTAATACATATGAAGTTCGCGAAGTTGGTAATGATACTCTTAAGGTGTTACAAGTTTTAACGGTTGATAAAGCTGAGGTGGTGGAGTCGTTTGAGAAAACAGCAGCAGCACTCAAAGCTATAAATAATTCTGGTATTCCGAAAGTTGAGGCAAACGATTACTTTATTTATTTCCCGCGCGATAAGGCTATTCGCTTACACTGTTTAGTGATGGAAAAAATTGAGGGGTTAAATTTATATAAGTATTTAGAACATCAAGCTGGTAAAAATATAAGTGAGCAGCAAGCAGTCAAGTGGTTACAACAAGTTATAACAATTCTTCAAGAAATTCATACTTATAATGTATTGCACTCGCGTATTAACCCATCAAACCTAATATTGAAACCAGACGATTTAAATTTGGCATTAATTGGTTTTGGACAACCTTATATATCATCTGAAGATGCTATTTATAAACCAGCGATTGCTTATACACCCTCTGAACAGTTTCATGGTAAATTATTTCCACAATCTGATATTTTTGCAGTTGCGCGCGTTTTTGCTTTTCTGGTTACAGGTAAAGACCCTAGCAAATTCCTTGATTTATATGAAACAAGTTTAAATGATTCAAATGAAATATCTTGGCGTAAGTATGCATCACATATATCACCAAAATTATTAGACTTACTCGATAAAATGATGACCTTGGCGCCAATGCAGCGTCCAAATACACAAGAAATCTTAAATGTACTGACACCACATCAAACGGCGCCATATATTGAATTACCCAACTCAATTAAGCCATCCTTCCCAAAAAAATGGGGTAAGTTTGAATTTAACTTTTTACTATCTTGGATATTAGCAACTATTACAGGTGTAATGATTGGTGGTCTAATTGGCTTTATAATTGGGTTTGCAGCAGAATTTATGGTCGGCGCCATTACTAAAAGTGTAACTATAGGTTATATATCTGGTGGTGCCATATTTGGTTTAATAACTGGAATTTTAGTAGGAGCAGCGCAAAGTCTAGTATTACATCAACATGATTATAAATTTAAATGGTGGATGCTAGTAACCATCTTAGGATTTACAATTGAAGGAATTTTGAGCGTATTGACTGGATATGGCGCCAAAGGTGAAATGCTTATCATACCAAGTATCGCAGTAGGATTATTCCAGTGGTTAGTATTGCGGCAACACGTGAGACGCGCGTACTGGTGGGTATTGGCAAGTAGTAGTGGTGGTGTAATTGGAATTGCTATTTACAAAGGCGTACAATACTTTTTGGGCAATGCTTACAGTATATTTGGTGGTATTCTGGGTTTAGTCGGTTTTGGCTTGATAACAGGAATTTGTATTCTAATGTGGCGCAAAATTCCCACGTAGGGTGCGTAACGGTATCCAAGAACTAGAAACGAAGCCACAAATATAATGCCGTTACGCACCATCAATTAGGTGCCTGCTATCATGATTCAAGGAAATGGATTTACAATTAAAGAAAGTAAATTTGATTATATTTAATCTAAAGCTGGATATTATTTGACCCCTCCCCCAACCCCTCCCCGTAACGGAGACGGGAGTAAGATTTTATAAGCTTTCTTTCCCCTCCCCTTTCTAGGGGAGGGGGTTGGGGGTGGGGTTCTTTCTATGCACGTTCATAAATAATTGGTATTACTACTATTATTCCTAAACTATGCTAATTCGTGATAGCGAGATAGAAATTTACAGTATTGAAGAAGATATTTGGGTAGTGGATACACAAACAGGAGCTTTTAAACAATCTTCATTCGCTGCGTAATCAATAGTAAGGTGGGCAGTGCCCACCCTACATAATATGGAGTAATATCGAGCAATACAATTATGTTTTAAACATATAATTATTTTTTAAATCGCTGTACCATATCAGCTACGCGCGTTCCAAGTTTGTGTGCTGTTAATCTATCACCTGAGTCGAGTTCAGCAGGTTTACCACTCATATCTAATACACTTTGTCCCATTACTCCCAAATACGAACCTAGACGGTTAATACCATCATCTTTACCCAAAAGGAAACTAGAAAGTTCACCGGGATTAATCCATGTCATACTGTGTTGTGCAGCATTAATCGTCATATATAATAAAGTGCTTTGTTTGTCACCACTTGGCGAACTCGAATGTGTGAAACCAGCAGCAAGTTTATCTTTCCAACCTTGTTGAAACCAAATTGAACTTGCCGCATCAACAAAAGCTTTAAACTGTGCTGCCACACCTCCCATATAAGTTGGTGAACCAAATATAATAGCATCGGCGCCATTCAAAGACCCTATCATCGCATCATCTTTCCAGCGACCTTCATGTATTTGTTCACCCGTAATTCTTAATAACTCAACCTTTGTCCCATCAACTGAAAGGGCGCCTTCAGCAACAGCTTCAGCCATCAAATGTGTATGACCACTACCCGAAAAATAAATAATTGCAACGGTTCCCATACAATCCTCGTAATACTCTCTCTTGAGATAGCCGAAACCGATAATAAAAGCAAACACCAACCAAAGTAAACTAGTTACCAAAAAGTAAGTGCCCCCTATCCCGTATACCGTAAGGGCGGGTTCACGACAACTTAAATTAGTTTTAAAATATCTCTAAACCCGCCCCCCACCAACCCCCACGATAACCCAAAATGCATCGCCCTATCTACCTAGACAACCACGCCACAACACCCGTAGACAAACGTGTAGTAGACGCCATGATACCCTACTTCACCGAACACTTCGGCAACCCATCCAGCATCAACCATCAATATGGATGGGAAGCAGAAGCAGCAGTAAAAAAAACGCGCGATACTTTAGCCAAAGCCATAAACGCATCACCAGAAGAAATCATCTTTACAAGCGGCGCCACCGAAGCAAACAATTTAGCAATCAAAGGAGTAGCCGAAGCCTACTTCCAAAAAGGTCAACATATAATAACTCTCGCCACCGAACACAACGCAGTTCTAGACCCTTGTAAATATTTAGAAACACTAGGATTTGAAATCACAATATTGCCAGTTCAAAAAGACGGACTAATTAACTTAGACGAATTAGAAAAAGCAATACGTCCCGAAACAATCTTAGTCTCTATAATGGCAGCAAATAATGAAATAGGAGTAATCCAACCTTTAGCAGAAATAGGAAAAATCTGCCGCGCGCACGATATTATTTTCCATACCGACGCAGCCCAAGCAATTGGTAAAATACCCCTTGATGTCCAAATATCCCAAATAGACTTAATGTCGCTCACAGCACACAAAATATATGGACCCAAAGGAATTGGCGCCTTATATGTCCGGCGCCGTAACCCCCGCGTTAAACTAGCAGCACAGCAACACGGTGGCGGACACGAACGAGGAATGCGTTCGGGCACTTTGTATACACCGCAAATAGTAGGATTTGGGAAAGCCGTAGAAATAGCTTTGGCTGAACTTGAACAAGAAAATAGGCGCCTCACCCAATTACGCAATAAATTATGGGAACGATTATCAAAAATAAAAGGTATTCATTTAAACGGACATCCTACGCAACGACTAGCAGGCAATTTAAATATTAGTATCGAACGAGTAGATGGCGCCGCATTACTATTAGGACTCCAATCTATAATGGCAGTATCTTCAGGTTCCGCATGTTCATCAACAACAACGGCGCCTTCCCATGTTCTCACAGCGTTAGGACACTCAGAAAAATTAGCTTATGCGTCAATTAGGTTTGGCATCGGCAGATTTAATACCGCAGAAGAAATTGATACGGTCGCACAACAAGTAATTTTAACAGTGCAAAGCTTGCAACGGATGTAACGGATGTAACGGATAAACCATCCGTTACATCCGTTCTTATCCGTTGCCAATCCGTTGCCTATTTTTGATCAAGACGGGTAGCTTCTTCAATGGCAGCTTTTTCTTTTGCTCGACGCGCGAGAGGTTGGAGTTGTGAAATAGTACAACCTGTTAAAATGCTGAGATTTTCTAAACTCATACCCCGCATCAACATTTCAATGCGCCAAGTTTGCTGTGCTTGAATAATTGATGGCGTTCCATCTGGTGTTAGGATTGATTGCGTCCATTTTTCCCAGTGTTGTTGTATCTCTGATTGTGATATAGGCGCCCCAGTTTCATTAATAAATATCGCAGTTTCAATATCTTTACGACTTTTGAGCCATTTAGTTAAAGGATTATTATTGTACGAACCGTAGCGTTTACCCATTATCCATTGATTAACAGGCACTTGACGAGTAGATTCACGAGTTGTGATTTGAAGTATTAACGCTTGATTATCATAGATTTGGTGCGAACGCTGTAAGTTTACTATTTCATCAACGGATAAACCTGCTGCAAATAGTACATACGCTAAGGCAAAATCCTGTAATCCCGTTTTTTTAGCTTGCTGTAAAATTTCGTGGACTTTTGTCGCTGGCAAATCAACTATGCTTATACTTCCTCGATTCGAGTTAGTCTTAGTAATACTAGTCACTGTCTCAACTGTTTCAACTGTATTAACTACATCAACAGCTAATTTTGTAGTTTGAGCTTCCGGTTTGACAAAGGCGCCATTCAAAAATAGTTCTACCAAGTTATCTATAAATTTATCTCTATCCCAAAGTTCGCTTTGTTCGGTCGTAGTTGTAAATTCTGTAATCGCATATCCCAGAATAATTACATTGAGCAAACAAACAATCGTTTGTGGTGGTAGTTGTGTACCAAAAGCATCTGGGTCAATTGCACTACCTAAATACTGACCCATATATTGATTAATCTGACTTAACCCTCGTCCCAACGCACGACGATTTTCGATAGGGTACTGACTTGCTTCCCCGACTATTGACCGTATTAACTCTGGTACTCGTTCTAATGCAAGTAACACTTTATCTATATACTCTCTTAAAACCTGATAAGTATCTTCAGTGATACCCGAATTCTGTACAAACGATTCTCCCAAGTTCTCAAAAGCATTCGACTCTTCAATCAAAGCTAAAACCAACCCATGTTTGTTACCAAACTGGCGAAATAGCGTTACCTCATTGACTTCTGCCAACTCCGCTATTTGTCGAGTCGTGGTGTTTGTCACTCCCTGAGTCACAAATAATTCAAGTGCTGCTTGCACAATTCGCTGACGTGTAGAACTAGTATGAGAAGTCATAATATAAAAAATATAAAGTTTCTTAGTATCGCGGAAAGCGCTTAATTATACATGTACACTAGCGCAGGAATTCGTTCAATTTAATATAAACCTAAAATTAACATAAATATTGCAAGTACCACTTGCAATATTTGGAAACCGTTGTTAGGATAATAAATGTAAGTGGCACTTGCTTATCTACCATGACCCGAAAGCAGGCGCCAGCATCAAGTCCAACATATAGGCAATTTGTCAACAGGAATTAATATGACTGCAAAATTTCTATCTCCCGTCCCAGAGGATGGAAAATATGCTTCGCCAAGTATCACATATGTATTGTTCTTCGCAGCATTTCATGGACTAGCACTATTGGCGCCGTGGTTTTTCTCGTGGTCAGCACTATTTACAGCAATATTTCTACACTGGTTATTCGGGAGTATTGGTATTTGTTTGGGGTACCACCGATTATTAACCCATAAAAGCTTTCAGGTACCGAAGTGGTTAGAGTATATAATTGCGACGATTGGAGCATTAGCACTTCAAGGTGGACCAATTTTTTGGGTAAGCGGTCACCGTTTGCATCATGCTCATACCGAAGATGTTGATCAAGACCCATATTCAGCAAAGCGTGGGTTTTGGTGGAGCCACATGTTATGGCTATTCTACCCACGTCAAGAATTTTTTACCCGCGAAATCTATCAAAAAGCGGCGCCTGACTTAGCAAGACAACCTTTCTACTGCTGGCTTGACCGTAACTTTTTAATGTTGCAAATTCCCGTAGCTTTAGGACTGTATCTTATTGGCGGATGGTCATTCGTAATTTACGGAGTATTTTTAAGAGCCGTTTTATTATGGCATTCAACTTGGTTTGTAAACTCAGCCACACATACATGGGGATATCGTACTTTTGATGATGGCGACGACAACGCGCGTAACTTATGGTGGGTATCGATAGTAACCTACGGTGAAGGATGGCACAACAATCACCACGCTTATCCAAACGTCGCAAAATCAGGGTTCCGTTGGTGGGAAATAGATGTTACTTGGTGGAGCATTAAAGCGCTACAAACTTTAGGTTTAGCCAAAAAAGTTGTAATGCCACCACAACTATAAAAAGTAAGGTGGGCACTGCCCACCATACTATAGAACTACCTCATTTGTTCTACTTCTTCTACAGTTAGTGATAGAGCTTGGGCGATTTGTTCCACGCTCATTCCCATTTGTAACAACTGAGATACTGCATTTAACCTTGCTTGCCGTTCAGCATCGGCACGTTGCCGTTCAGCATCGGCACGTTGTTGTTCAGCATCGGCACGTTGTTGTTCAGCATTAGCACGTTGTTGTTCCGCTTCCTCTGGTAGCAACACCAGATTTCCAGCTTCGTCGTAAAACCTTAGCCAAACCGCATCATCGTCTTCTATCTGTCCTTGCCATGTTCCTAACCAAAGCCTCAAACTCTCGCACCATACCCACCCCTGCGGATTTTCTTCGATTGGTTGATAACCTTTGTAACTATCCAGGCGCCATCCTTGTAATGAGTTGGCTTTGTAAGGATGGAAAACGAAATAATCTTTGGTTTTAAATACCTTTTCGTAAAGTTCCTTTTTACTTCCAAGGTCTTTAACTTCTGTTGTGTCAGAAAGTAATTCAACAATCATATCTGGATAACGTCCATTCTCCTCCCAAGATACCCAACCGGGGCGTGCTGGGTTTGGTGGCACATCTAACACTACAAAAAAGTCAGGACCTTTAAAGTCTTTGTTTTTAACTTGTTGACTGCTGTAGTAAACAAACATATTACCGCCAACAAAAAAGTCGTTCCTTGCTGCAAAGTGATGCCGAAAAGAACGAATTAACGCATTTATGGCGACACGGTGACGACTGCTTTCCAATGGCTCTCCATCATCAAATATTAAATCGGTTGGTGGCATCGGGGGTTGCCACTTGTCGGCGCCTGAATCTTCTACTAACTCTTGAGTCTCCGAAACCAAGTCTTGAGTTAATTCGGCAACTTGTTGTGGTGTCATAAAATCTCACTCCGAGTAACGGCGCCAACGATTTAATATTTGTGCAAACCTATGTACTATTATATTATCTATTAATTTAACTAGAGCAAAGAAGTTGAAGGCACCTGTTTGAGTGGGTAGTTCGGAGTAAATAAGCAGTTTTGGAGTGCAGCACCTGGGCATAATTTTGGATAGCTCGGATATTTGATGTTTAAGTTAGTAATAAATTATTTTATAAAACATTAATACTTAAGTACATTTGTTATGACAGAAATTTTAGTGTCACTCAAATTAACTTAAAGTAGTATTTTAGTGCTGAGTTCAAATTTGCAATCTCTTGTGGAGCAGGCATAGAAAGCCTGCAGAATATGATGGTACAGGCAAGGATGCCTGTTCCACAAGATAAGTTTTAAGCAGGCAATGTATAACGTTCTTCAATTGCAGCTTTTATTGCTTGACGACTATCGGACGCTGAACCATTAGCATTTTTTTCGATTTCTTCAACTTCTTCAGCTAAACTATTATCTTTAATAGCTTCGCGGAACCATTGCGAGTAATCACCTTCATGTAAATGATATAACCAAGTATCATCATCTACACCTTCGGCTATTTGGGTAAATAAAATCAGGTTTTGCGCGCGCAAATTTAATTTACCTTCTTTGCCTTTAAAGTAAAAACTCTTATCTTCTCCTAATTGTCCTTCAGCATATTTACGTACATGGCGCCGACGTTCAGTATGTCCAGGGGTAAAGTGGAAGCGCTGCGGTGTACCACCACGGTACCAAATAAGTGCTTGACCTTTTTCAAGTTTTTGGGGTGAAAGTTCAGGTACTTTGTCACCAACGGTTTCGCAAAATAGCTTGATATTATTCTCAGGCGCCTGACCAACTGTAAGTAATGTATTTACTAAAGATACTGCCGCAGGTGCAACATGGTCTGGATGAACGGTTATCATCATCAACCCATTTAGCTGTTGCGGTAGTGTGAAGGCAGCAGTATTTAATGATGCTGGTAGTAAAT
Organism: Calothrix sp. NIES-4105; assembly: GCF_002368415.1. GTDB lineage: Bacteria > Cyanobacteriota > Cyanobacteriia > Cyanobacteriales > Nostocaceae > Dulcicalothrix. Next base: position 9,864,623 of record NZ_AP018290.1, on the reverse strand, counting down.
GATGTGCTTCATCTACAATAATCCAATGCGGGCGCCCAGTACGACTTCTTAATTCAAGTAAAGCTGGTAAAAGTTCAGCGAAGAATTTTGGTCTGTCGTGCAAACCAACACCTAATAAATTAATAATCAAATTTTGATTAGGCTGTTCTAATATACTCTGAATTTCATCAATACTTGGCGCCCGGTCTGCATCACCCAAAATTACTGCACCATCAAAGTTTTCATAATCACCTTCAGGGTCAATAATACAAAATTGATATCCAGCTTCGGCAATACGTTCTATAATACCCGTTGCTAGCGTTGACTTACCACCACCTGATGTCCCAGCTAATAATGCACTAGTACCATAGGGTTTAATGCTGATTTCCACATCATCTTCAGCTTTGCCGACGTGTATATTTTCACGCTTTAATTTCTCATCAAGCTCTGACAAATCAGAAGCAATCAATTTATCGATTAATTCAATTACACCATCACCGCGACTACCTTCAGTAACAAAGTCAACCCTGTCCTTCAAAGAAGGTAAAGCATTAGCAACAGCTACCGAACATTCGGATATATTCATGAAAGCGTGGTCATTTTCTGCGTCACCCACTGCAACAACGTTGTGTGGTGAAACTTTCATCTCTTCTAATGCTGCTTTCAGTCCTGCTGCTTTATTGATACCGCTTGGCAACACCCGGAGCGGCGCCTTTATTAAAAATAACTTGTAACTCTAACCCTAATTCGCGGATAGTTTCGAGGACTTTATCTTCATTTGGGTGCCAAGTTGCAACAATAACCTTGCCTGCAGATAGTGGGTCAACATTTTTCGCCCGTAATGCTTGAACAAACCCCTCTGGTGGCGCCTCACCCAGTAACTTTACAGTACGTGTAGCAGGACAATAGATTACAGCACCATTTTCTACCACAGCATAATCAAATAAATCAAGATGTGGAAATTCGCGCTGCAAATCATCAAGTTCTCTACCCGTTACTAAAACCAATCTTCTACCCGAAGTGCGTAGACGCTTAAGCGCATCTAAAGTAGCATCGTTAACGTGACCATCGGTTGCTAACGTGCCATCATAGTCGGTGGCTAAAACAAAGTAACGCATGATTTAAGTCGATATTTGCAGGATGTTAAGAAAGATTTAATCTTTGTCTAATATCACTCTAATTTTTTAGTAAATCTATCTACTATTGGACATAATTCAAATGCCATACTTAGATTCTCTCTCTGAAATTCGTAAATTTATTACAGAATGCACTAAAAAAGAAACACTGTGGTTAGACACAGAAGTTGCGGATTTTAGAACCAAAACTCCGAAATTATCGCTCATTCAAGTTCTTGATGACGCTGAGGATATGAGTGGCAAGAGAATATTTATTTTGGACGTACTCGAACAACCTGATGTAGTAAAAGATTTTATTAATACCATCATTATAAATCCTGATATTGAAAAAGTATTTCATAATGCCAGCTTTGACCTAAAATATCTTGGCGGTAGTAAAAAAGCCAAGAATATCACCTGCACGCTAGAAATGGCAAAAAAAATTCCTTACCATATTTTGCCGTTACAGGATTATAAACTACAAACGTTAGCAAGTGAACTTTGTCATTTTGATGATATTGATAAGCAGCAGCAAACTAGCGACTGGGGAAGGCGCCCTTTAAGCGAAGACCAAATAGAGTACGCTATCCTTGATTGTATTTATCTCGCTCAGGTTCACCAAGCATTATTAGAATTAAAAGAAGAAGTAAATCCTGACCCTGAGACAGATGACATTGTATCTCTAACAAAAAGATACAAACAAATTGAAGACCAGTATAAAATTTTGAATTCAGAGTATGAGCATTTGCAAGAACGTATCAAAAAGGCAATGCAAGCGCAAAATATAACTGAAACTTCAGAGTTTAAGTTAACCAGCTACGAACGCACAACAGTTAAAGTTGCTCTTGGTGAACTTGTTAAGCTAGTGGAACAAGGTATAGATATAGATTTTCCTGTAACTTTGACAAAAGATATACAAAAAGGTTTAGGGGAAAATCTTGAACAATTAAATGTTGATATTGAAAAAACTGCTAGTTTGAAACTGACTCCTCAAAAAAATGAAGATGATTTTTAATAGGATTGTAAAAATAAACACTCAGAAATAAAAAAAAATTGTTTAAATATTTATAGTATATTTATTTAAAATAAACCTAAACAGTATTAAAATTCGATGATGTCTCTAGGATCAATATTAATATCGAAAGTACTAAGCATTTATACTTGATATTTTTAGCCTCTCTTAGATCCCCCCTAGCCCCCTTGATAAGGCTACCGTGTACACACATCTCTATAATCTGGAATTGTATTCCCTTTGTGCCCTTTGTGTCTAAGAAAGCGGGAAATCCTCCGGATTATGTGGTTTTTCCTTTTTTAATGAACCACAAAGGTCACAAAGGACACAAAGAAAGAAAAGAAAGAGAAGAGAAGTAAGTTTTAGAAACTTGTGTGTACACGGTAGCTTGATAAGGGGGGAACAAGAGGGGGTATTAAAGCCCTCTTTAATAAGCAGGCAACAAGAAGGGGACTGAAGTCCCGCTTACTAAGGGGGGTTGGGGGCATTAACTCTTTGTATACCAATATATGAACTTGTGGTTGTTTAAACGAAAGTCATCAAGGGCAAGCAAAACAGTTATTGTAGTTATCCTAACAGGATTAGTTGCTACTACAATCGCTTCTTGTAGCCAACCAAATAACGATGTGTTAGTAACAGAAATTGGAGTTGCTTCACCAAAAAATACACCGCTCAAGCCAACCAAACCTGCTGATTTCTTTGCTATCGGACAACAACGCCAAAGCAAAGGTGACTTACGCGGCGCCATAGCAGCTTACAGTCAAGCAATTAAACTCAATCCCAAATACGGCGCCGCATATAATAGTCGTGGTTTAGCAAAGTTTGATTCGGGTGATAGACAAGGCGCCATATCAGATTACAACCAAGCGCTGGAAATTAACCCGAACGATGCTCAAGCATATAACTACCGAGGTAATGTTCGTGCAGTACTGGGTGATAATAACGCTGCAATTTCAGATTACAACGAAGCAATTCGTATCAATCCCAATTATGCCGATGCCTATAACAACCGAGGTAACGCGCGTGCAGCATTAGGAGATAGAAACAATGCTCTCGCCGATTATAATAGAGCTATTGAACTTAATCCTCAATACTCAGTAGCTTATAACAATCGCGGGAACGCTCGTGCAGCCCAAGGTGATACAAACGGCGCCATAGCTGACTACGATGAAGCGATTCGTATAAATCCAAATTTTGCCGCAGCATATAATAATAGAGGAAATGCGCGCGCAGCATCTGGAGATAGACAAGGCGCCATTGCTGATTTACAGCGTGCGGCAGACTTATTTCAACAGCAAGGTTCACAACAACTTGCTCAACAAATTACTAATACTTTAAACCAACTTAGAAAGTAAATTATTGCTATATCTATAAACCCAACGTGCGTAAAAGTCGTCGGGTTTCTTTTTATTAGAATTTCTTAATTTTCAAACTTTCAAAACGTAATTGTAACTACACACATATACCTAAATTATAGATAATATCATATGAACATTCATAGATTACTCATCTAACTCTTCAGTTCATCATTGGTGTTTAAATTTCAATTAAATTCCAAATTCTGCGTTAAATTCATATCAAGGAGTTTGCCATGCAAGGACGTATGTGCTGGTTATCAAGAGATGGTGAAGATAGCGAAAAAATATTGCATTTGCAAACCGAAACACAGCAAGGATGGCGCCCATATACAGCATTTCCACAATTTGCGGCGCCTGACCATGCATTACCAGGCAGTTCCAAAGGTTTGGCAACTTTCCAAAAGTTATTAAAAGCCGGTTGGACTGTAGTACCTAGTAACAGTGCTGAGTAGAGAGTGCGCTCGTGCTGAGTAATTATGTAGGTTGGGTGGAGGCGCCCATGAACCCAACACCAACATTATTGTTTAGTTTATAAATCAACTCTTAGGTAAAAACACAGCATTAAATTTAGCTATGCTGTTCCAGCCGCTCGGCAATCCATACTTTTATTATTGATTGTCGAGTTACACCAATTCGCGCGGCTTCCCGGTCAAGTGCCTCAATAACCCATGCAGGAAAATCAACATTTACCCGTCGTTGCTCATAACCAGGACGACGAATTGTGTTCATGTCTAAATAAGGAGTTATATCCTCACCAGAATCAAATTTTTCATCAAATTCTTCAGCTTTCATATATTTGTATCTCCTCATCTCTTGCTCGCCTTACTGATATAATTCGCACCCGCTCCTCTCTATACGTGATCACAGCAGCCCAGTACTTTGCATTTATTTGTCCTATCACAAGGAACCTTGGCTCATCAACATTACGAGCAGCAACTTCTACTCGATTTGTATCAAACCATAGTTCTTGCGCCTCAACAAAATCAATACCATGTTTGACTTTATTTGAAGCACTTTTTCGCTCGTCAAACTCGAATCGCATAGAGATTAGAGCATTACATTCTTTAGGTTAAAAAAGGTATACTTAATATACTTTTTCTAATATACACTACTTTCCATTGAAGCGAGCTACACTACAGGCATTTATATATATGTATTTATATCAATTCTCTTGTAGAGTGGGCATCCTTGCCCGCCCATCTTAAAGAAAAGAAATTTGCGTTATGTACTACTTGTTGCAGTATGAGTGTAATTCACCTTAAACTTGTCATTTTTGTAACACAACCATACAAATTCCTCCAATAGGCTTGTTACTGTTTGCTAAAATAGAGTTTTCGTACCCTGTCACAACAACGATATAAACCGATTACTCTATTTTCTCTATCTTGCACAAATTCAAATTTATCTACATGTGTAAGATATATAAGAAATAGGTTTTGCCCAAAACTAAGCAATGGAGATGGTGGATAGCCTTTGCTCTTATAATATAATTTATTATCTACTAGATTTATTTTAAAGTCGGACTCTAATTCAGCAGAATAATAAGTACCGAGATAATCTGCCAATATATCTTTTGGAGAATCTAGCATTTTTTCAAGTGTGTTGGTTATAATACCATTATTGGTATCTACTTTGACTGTAATTAGAGTCAAGTCTTTAGAAAACTCTAAATTCATCGACATTGCTAACTAGGGGCATTATTTTTTCCTGATATATTTTTGTCTAAATTAACTAACCCCGGATTTTTTTTGTAAAAATATTTTGAGGGTTTATATTTTAATAACTCTTCCTTTGTGTTCTTTGTGCCTTTGTGGTTCATCTCTCTTCTCTCTGTGTTCTCTGCGCCTCTGTGGTAAAAATAATAACGTCACTGCACAGGCAAGGATGCCTGTGCCACAAGGCTTGCTTTTTAAGAATATTTAAAAGTTCTGAGTAATTCGCGGACTTTTGCTGCAGATTCTTGTTTAAGTGCTTCCGAAGCAATAGTTTCTGCTTCAATAAAACTCAATTGAGTAATTGCTTTTTTACAGCGAGGAATAGCTTGAGGATTCAAGCTTACATCATCAAGTCCTAATCCAATTAATATAGGTGTGGCAAGTGGGTCTGACCCAAGCTCACCACATAAACTAACAACTATTCCAGCTTTGTGCGCTGCTTTTACTGCTTGCTGTACCATTCTTAGTACTGCTGGGTGGAGTGCATCAGCTAAACTTGCTACTTGTGGGTTGGTACGGTCGCACGCCATTACATATTGACTCAGGTCATTGGTACCAATGCTGAAAAAATCGACTTGAGGCGCCAGTTGGTCAGCTATTGCTACTGCTGATGGTACTTCTATCATTATCCCGACTTTAATTTTATCATTGAAGCTAATTTGCTTTTGTCGCAGTTCTTCTTGCACTTCCATTAAAATAGCTTTTGCAGCTTTGAGTTCTCCAACGGTAGCTATCATTGGAAACATTACTTTTATATTACCTTCTGCACTTGCCCTTAAAATCGCGCGTAATTGCGTTTTAAATAATTCTGTTCTATCTAAACAAAATCTAATTCCCCGCCATCCTAAAAATGGGTTGTTTTCTGATGGTAAATTTAAATATGGTACTGGCTTATCACCTCCAATATCGAAGGTACGAATTATTAAAGGACGTGACTCTAATACCTGAGTGATACCTTGGTAAACCTTTAACTGTTCTTCTTCGCTAGGTGGTGTTTTACGGTCGAGATACAAAAATTCTGTACGCAGTAACCCAACACCTTCTGCTCCCATGCTCATTGCGACTTGAGCATCTGCGACTCCTCCAATATTGGCATACACAACCATCCGGCGCCCGTCGGTAGTTATGGCATTTTTATGAGCGTTCCGAAAAGCTCTTTGCTCGCTCGTTTGCCATGCGGAGCGCTGTGCTTCAATAGCAGTAATAATATCTACACTTGGTTCTACCCATACGTTTCCTGTACCACCGTTGAGTGCAACAGTTGTACCATCCGCAACTCTCAATATACCTTCGGGAACACCTACAACTGCTGGAATTCCTAAACTACGCGCAATAATAGCAGTGTGCGATGTAGCACTTCCCGCTGTCGTACAAATACCTAATACTTTGCTTGTATCTAACTGAGCGGTATCTGAAGGTGTAAGGTCAGTGGCAATTAAAATTGATGGTTGAGTCAAATTAAGATGTGCTGCTGCTGTACCAAGTAATAATCTTAATACCCGTTGTCCGACATCTATAACGTCAGCAGCGCGCGAGCGTAGGTAAGAATCAAAATGAGTACGATATTGATTTGTCAGTTCTTCAACTACAGCTTGCCATGAAGAGGCAGCATTAATACGTCGGACATATATATAATGTTGCAGCACTTCTAAAATAACTGGGTCGTTTAAAAATAATAAGTGCGCGTCGAATATTGCCGCTTCTGCATCACCTATTTGGGTTGATGTTTGGGATAGTAGTACTTCAATTTCAGTCGCTGCGTCATTAAGAGCTTTTTGTAAAAATTCCCATTCTCTATCTGGGTTATCTATATAATATTGCTGTGACTGAACATTTGGAAGTTGATGCCGCACTAAAGGCGCCATTGCATAACGAAGACTAGGAGCAATAGCAACACCCGGTGATGCGGGAATACCTCGAAGTGTTGGCGCCGCTGTTGATATAAATGTTTCATCAGGTGTCGCGTGAATTTGTGACTCCTGAATTGGAGCATCAACTTCACCAAAGTTATTTTCTACCAAAGCTTGTAAAGCAGCTATTGCCGCATCAGCATCGACACCTGTGGCAGAAATGGAAAGGGAGTGCCCATGACGTACCCCTAGCATTGCTACTTGGTTAATACTATCCGCGCGCACGTATCCGGTATTTTTAGTTAGATTTTTAACTTTTATTTGTGCTTCAAAGCGTGACGATGTAGCGACGAATTGGGCAGCAGGACGGGCATGTAGCCCCATACGGTTACTGACTGCTATGTGTATCTCTTTGGTATATTCTTGTTTAGAGTATGCTTCTGAGGGTTCTTCGATATGTTCTGGTGGTGTTACAGATAGATTTATACCTAACTGTGAGGCTTTTGCTGCCAAAGCACCGCGCGCTTCGGTAAGAACTTGTTCGATGCTACCACCAGAGGAAGCACAAACAACAGCAGCAATGGCGCCTTCGACAAGTGGAGCTTCACAAAGACGGATGTTATTGCGCTGCTCTGGTGATAAAAATTCTAGCGCCATTTCCGCACTCATTAGAGCGCTGCCTATATCCATTAGGATAATAACACCTGCATCGCTGTAAACAGTTTCGATGGCTTGATGCACTTGCATGACATCTGTACCAAGCGGGTTTTCAGCATCGTCTATTCCACCAGCAACTGCCAGGGGAACTTGACCTTGAACCATCTGTGCTGCTAGTTCCAGCACACCAAGAGCGAGTTGCTTGCTGTGAGAAACAATGACAATTCCAACCACTGTCTGCTGTTAACTCCGATGCTCGATTAGGTTTTGTTTGTTGTGTAATAACAATATAAGGACTGAAGTCCTACTACTAGCAATACCATTTTTACAAACTATCGCAAAGACACTTCAACATTAAGTAACATGAAGCGGCGCCTGGGTCTTGATGTCCAACACTACGTTCACCCAAATAACTAGCACGACCTTTTTTAGCTTGCAGCATTGAGGTTTCTTTGAGTGCTTGTTCTGCTCGATCTAAAGCTTGCTGCATTGCCGCACGCATCGGTTTACCTTCACTTACTGCTTTTTCATACGCTGTTACTGCTGGGTAAAGTACATCGAGCATTGTTTTATCACCTAGCTGAGTTTTACCACGTTCCATTACTCCATCTAAACCAGCTTTGAGCATGTCTAGCATATCATACTCAGTAAGTTCATCTTTATCGGCAACAGCAGATGAAGCACGCAGAAAAAATGTACCATACAATGGACCACTGGCGCCTCCGATACTAGAAATTAAAGTCATACTCACCGCTTTTAGAATACTGCCAATGTCCTTAGACGAGTAAGTAGGCAGTTGAGTAAGTAGCTTTTTGAAACCACGTTCCATATTGATACCGTGGTCAGCATCACCAATAGCAGCATCTAATTCGGTCAAATATTCTTTATTTTGTTCGATTTTGGTGGCAAATCGCTGCAACCAACGCAAAATTTGTTCGGTATTCATTCGACCTTCTGGTTATAATTATTGATTTTGATTAAACCCCCCAACAAAAACTTGGAGTTTTTACAGGAGCATCCCATAACTTAATCATCTCATCATCTAATTTAAGTAAAGTTATTGAGCAACCTTGCATCTCCAAAGAAGTAATATAAGGGCCAATCAAGCTGCGAACGATATGTAATCCCCTATTGTCACAAATTTGAGCTAACTTTCTATAAATAATATAAAGTTCTGAAATAGGGGTTCCACCCATACTATTAATAAAAGCTAAAAATTTATCACCTTTTTGAAATCCGGGGCTAATCAATTCCACATCTATCCATTTACCATTGTCCATATCCCACTCACGTACAGTTCTTTTGTACTGCCCGTCTTCGAGAATCGATAAAGCCAACATCGATGTTATTTCATTCGCGGGCAATACATCTATACGCTTTCTACCAGGTTCACCGTGAATACCAATACCTACTTCCATCTCTGAGGCGCCTAAATGAAACGTTGGAGACATCCGCATAGGAACAGTACAAGATGACAATGCTATCCCCATACTTCGACCATTCAAACTAACTCGGCGACACAAATCAGCAACTTGGTGTAAATCATAACCTTGCTGCGCTGCCGCCCCACAAATTTTCTCAGCTAATACTGTAGTTCCAACTCCTCGGCGCCCTTGAGTGAATAAGCTATCTTTAACAGCGACATCATCATCAATCAGAATATTAAGTACTTTGATACCTTCTGAGTAAGCTATTTCAGTAGCCATCTCGAAGTTCATCACATCACCGCTGTAATTTTTAACTATATATAAAATACCGGCACCGCCATCAACTTGTTTTGCAGCTTCAAGCATTTGGTCAGGAGTTGGGGACGTAAAAACCTCACCAGGACATGCTGCGTCAAGCATACCCATACCCACATATCCCGCGTGCATTGGTTCATGACCACTACCACCACCAGAAATAATAGCGACCTTACCCTGTACTGGTGCATCCGCGCGGTAAACATAAGTCGGGTCAAAGTTAACTTTTATTAAATCCTCATGGGCAATTGCCATTCCTTCTAGACTCTCGCGTACAAAGTCTTCAGGTTTATTAATCAGCTTCTTCATATGCTGCTACTCCTGATGTCGGGCGCCAACACCCATCCATATGTCAGATTACCATGTTGCGCGAGACTGAATCATAAATTCTACTAACAGCGTAACTCCTAACTTGCACCTTCTCAATAAGGGTAAGGTGGGCACTGCCCACCCTACGTAAAAATAAGCAGAACACGCGCTCTTTGATTCTCAATAAAGTCAAGGTGCAAGATGTAAGGTAAGCGTTTTTCATCAATGTGGTAGGTTAATATTTTCTGCATTAGGCAAAAATAAACACAGCAAGCACCATCTACCATAACCAATGACAGGGCGCCCCGTAATAAAACATCCCACAGACCCTCCTTGTGATAACAATGGAGAAATTAACTTTGAGACTTGGGAGAAACGTCTTAGAGAAAAAGGAGTTCGAGGATTACCACATAGCGAGTTGGTCAAAAAAATTAATCAGGCACGTGTAGGAAACTATGATATTCAAGCAGAACTAAGGCTAGCAGAAAGATATGCTGATACAGGCTATGAAGTCGAAATAGTTCGCCCTACGTCAGAAACACCAGCAGGTGACACACCAGTAATTGATGAACCTTTTAGTCCTGATCTTCGCGTTAGATTTCCAGAACAAGCTGAAACTGCTAGAGTAGATGTAAAATTCCGTGAACCAGGAAAACAGATTACGAAAAGTAACCTTAATAAACAGATAGATAAAGCGAATAATCAGATTAAGCAGTCTAAGGAAGGAAATGGAGACATTATTATTGATGGTTCGCTAGCTCGTTCAGATGGTTTACACCAGGCAGATGTTGAAAGATATCTTAATGGTAAAATGAAAGGTAACCGTTTCGCTAGCGATGCTCAATTAAGGAATATCGACTACTTGGAGATAATTTACCCAGAAACGGTAAGTAATAAAACCATTTTAAAAAGAAGCTTCATGGTGCGTACAGCAGATGGAAATGTTAATGGGTCTTATAGTGAGATACTAAAATGAAAAGTCAATTTAGAGATATTGTATTCAAAACTGACACATTTGGATTTAAAGAAGAAACAGGCTCTTGGGATATAGAATTAGGCGTACCTGACGCTCAATCTATATCTTCTTTAAATAATTATGTTTATGGGGTAATTAAAGTATTTTTATCGACATTTGAAAAGTTGTGTATACCAATAGAGATTCATTATAATACTATAAGTTTTGATTTAGATGGCAAAGTCGAAAAAGTACAAGAAGGAGAAGTTTTAATTATTCAAGGAAAAAGTAATACACAGATTTTGCAAGAACTAAAATTGTCTTTAAGCAATCCAGAAACGTGTTTATTTACCACGATTTTTATTAACTGCGACTTACATATATCTATCGAAGAGCCAAAAGATATAATAAACGGAAACATATCAAACTCTTTTCGTATACCTAAAGCAGCTACATTTTATTTTGGCTTTGTAATGGAACCATCAGAGGATGATGAAGTGTTAATACCAACAGACAGTAGCATTAGCTTTGAAACTTCTACAGATGTTTGGGTAGAGAGGACATTAGACCAACTAAATTTACATTGGCAAGATAATCACTTCTATGCAATTAAAAATCAACCGTTGTTAGAAGAAGCACTACGAAAATGGGAAACATTAGTTGGAAAACCAATTAGTGAGTGGAACTCTCGCTATTACGATGACCAAATCTTTAGATACGGTTTCAAAAGTTTCAAGAATCAGCAACAATTAAAAACGTAGGGTGCGTGAAAGCCATTACAAACCTCAACATAAACGAAAAACTCTCTGCTTTCACGCACCTAGCAATATTTAATTTATACTTAACCCACAGCATATTTTGTAAACTTTCGCATGTAAGGAGGATGAAACGCTAAAACAATATCCTCCCTACTTACTCCTTGCTCAACAAAATCTGCGGCAATATCGTCTTCAGTCCCATTGCATTGAAGCCATATTTTACCATCCTTAATATCAATATGTAAAATGCAACTGTGAATCCAATTTTCTTCATCCCAACCAACATAAACTACTTGATAATGGTCACGCTCTGTGTCAAAAATTGTTTGTACTTCAACATCACCATAAGCGTACTTATACTTACCATGCTCAAGTAACGTTTGTTGTACAAGTTGACGGTATTTTACTACTTTTTCCATAAACTGCGGCGCCTATTTACTGAGTTATTTTAAATTGTTGATGCATCGCTATAGCAGCACGTACATAGCCGTTAGCATCTTGAGTTAAACGTTGCAAAGTATCTGGAGATGTTTTAGGATGAATTGCAATTACATAGCGTTCTATCCACAGTAGAGAATCAGCATTCTCATCTAGAAATTTGGGCGAGACGTTATAATCTAACAAGGCTATTAAACAGCCTAAAGAATTGTTTTCTATACCGTATATTTTACGAAATAATTGTAAAAAATGCTTTTTCGCTAAGTTGGGATTAGTTAATATTGCATAACGAACTTCGTCATCAGAATCTTCTGCTAATTTTTCGAGAATACTGATTGGTGTTTTTTTATTTCTTGCAACAGTATAACGAACTTCATAATCAGAATCTTTTGCTAATATTTGTAAAATTTCAGTAGTGACATTTTCATTTAAAACAACATGTATACGTACACGATAATCATCAGCCAATAAAGCTACTGTCTCTAATACCTCCGTGGGTGTATTATCATTTCTTGCTAGACGCCAAAAATCCATATTCCGAATATTTGAATTATTAGCTAATGATGAGTTAAAAGAGTAGCGATTTTGAATAGTTAAATTTTTTAATATTGCTTTAGGAGTATTAGGGTTTTGAGCGACAGCATACTTGATTGACCAGTTATCAGCTACTGCTAGCTGACAAAGAATTTTTTGAGGTGTGTTGGGATGACTCGCTACATTAACAAGGATTTGATTATTTAAAGATTGAGCATATTTTTCAAGAATAAAAACAGGTGTATTTGGGTATTCCGTAACAAAAAGTTTCCACTCATAGTCTTTTTTGTTTGCAATTTTTTCTAACAAATCGTTAGGAATTTTAGCTTTAATAAGCACCTGACGAAACATACTATCATTAATTAACTTAATCGAATCTTTTTTGACAATTAATACTTCTAATATTTCTACCAGTATTTTTTGAGGAAGGTTAGGATTTTCAAGCATTGCCTTTGTCATATTGAAATGACGGTCTTCATCCGTTAATAATTCTGTTAGTATTTTGACATCCACGCTATTTCTAGCTAATGAAAATTTACTTTCTTTTTGTAAAAATTTTAAAAGTTTCTTTAAAATTTCACTACAAACATTTTTATAAATAGGATGATTAAAAGATGAATTATTAACTATATTTATTAATAAATTATCAATTTCAAACTGGAAGATGCTCTTTAAGTACTTTCCATATCCTCTATCACAATAGTGAGTGTCAATGATATTACAGACAGCTTCTTCTTGCCATTCCTCTTTCAGTTCTTGTCCCCAGTTAATGTGATAATCAATACTATATAAAACTTCCCATGCATCTTGATATGCTTTCTTGTATTCATGACGATCATAATATAATTCAGAAGCTTCATCAAATAATTTAAATAAGTTATTTAATTGGTTTAAAGAAGTTTTAGGATTCATTAGCATCGACAAAGCTATTTTTTTATCCGCTTGTTCGGATGCAAAGTCTAACCACAAAGTTGGTACTTGTTCGTATTTTAAAAGCTGTATTAAAGTTTCAACTGGAATTTGTTTTAATGAATCAGGGTTTTCTATACGTAAAGTAATCAAAATAGGATTAGACAATAAAGCTTGGGGAAAATCAATTCCTAACTGCCACAAAAGCTTGATAGGTGTATTAGGATTTTGTGCGAGACTTTTTCTAATGCTTTGATTTGGAATAGAATATAATTGAGCTAATAACTGTGGTGGAGCAGCATGATTTTGAGCAACAATTGCTGCTAGTTCTTTATTAATCTTGGTTAATTCTTCTAAGCGTTCTCCAGATGTATTTTTATTTGCTGCTTCTTCTTTTAAATTTTTATCCATAAGATTTTATAAAAATTATTAACTACATGTGATTTTTATATTCCTCATTATTAATGCCGTGTTCATGATTTGCTAAAGATAAACTAGCAATTGTTTCAATGTCATGTTTTTCTTCCTTAAGCACATAAAAAAGCTCCCAGTTTTGCTGAAGATTTAACCAGAACTGTAAACTATTTCCAAAAAACTTTGATAATCTTAATGCTGTGCTTATCGTAATACCACGCTTTTCATTTACAATTTCATTAATTCGCTCTTGAGGTACGTGGAGTGCATCTGCGAGTTCTTGGTGTGATATTCCCATTGGCTCTAGGAAATCTTTGAGTAATATTTCACCAGGGTGTGATGGAGGACGTTTTTTAGGAGTTAGCATATCTCTAATATACAAGGGCGCGTAATGTAACTGCACGAGATAATTATTGCTCATTAGGCGCCTTTGTACCTAACCAGAATACAGGATTTTGGTTATGCTACTGGGTCTAGGCGCCCAATACCTAAGTCTAACAATTTAGCTTTCACGCTAATTGGCTCTACGCCGCAATAATAATACTGTTTATGACGTAAGTCCGCGAGGTAATAGCCAGCTTCCCCGTTCGCCAGATTAAATAATTCATTAGTCAGTTGCTTTTCGGAAATACCATATAGCAACTGCAAATCATCAAAATCGACCTGTATCGGAAGTCGATTATAAAAAGTTCGTGATTTTTTTAAAATCCACTTACCATTTTGGCGCAACAATACACGAAAATAATCTGGATGAATTAACATAATTTATAGACCTAGTGGACGTAAGGAAAGCCTCAAGAAGGCTTGAGGCTTGGACTTTAACTGTTAGGCATTTGGCGAGTGTGGTTCAGTAGACCGCAGTTCAGGAGGGAGGTCATCGCTATCTAAAACTCTTCCCTCTTCGCCTTTAACATCGGTTTCAAGCCAACCGATTGCCTCTTCCTCTTCTTCGGAACCTGCTGGAAAAACTGGTTCGTAGACAATTATGTCTTCGGGGTTAAGCTTCGGTTCGCTACCGCTGTTATTGCCTTCTACTTGAGTCAACTGTTTACACCTGCTTTTGAGGGCTAATTTTTTTCCCTCATCAAATAAGTGTATATCACTTATCTACAGGTTTCAATATTTTTGCTACGTTGAACAAGAATCAATTCCCCAGAGGCAACAGCATCTAAAAGTTGTCCAGCAGAACCTTCTTCGCCATAAATATAACCTAGTTTAGCAGCAATTTCCTTTACTTTTTCCGGGGTGCTGGACGCAACCCGTGCGAGCATAGTTGTGCGTTCAAGCTTTTTTCTACCCATTTTAATCTAAGATATCTATATATCGGATATATTAACATGATGGTTATTGATTACGGGGGCGCCTATTTATTGGGTTATTTTAATTTGTTGATGGTGCGTGACTGCGTATAGATTATTCGTTTTTGTTCTGGTTTTTTTCATTGCAGTCACGCACCCTACGCCTTAATAAAAAAAGCTCCCCTCTCCTTGTAGGAGAGGGGTTGGGGGAGAGGTTTAATAAGTTGACTTATTGTTCTTCTTTCGCTGCCAAGCTAGAAGCGTGCAATTTC
Organism: Calothrix sp. NIES-4105; assembly: GCF_002368415.1. Classification (GTDB taxonomy): domain Bacteria; phylum Cyanobacteriota; class Cyanobacteriia; order Cyanobacteriales; family Nostocaceae; genus Dulcicalothrix. Next base: position 9,849,308 of record NZ_AP018290.1, on the reverse strand, counting down.
AGAAAGCTATCGAATGAATACCATGCTAGTACGTACCAAGGAATAATGTCTAATTGCAATCCTTGGAGCATTAGTTTGCGGATTGATAAAAAACCTAGTCCTAATGGAAAAAGAAAGCGCAGGTCAACTATTCCATCTGTTGATTGTTTGACTCGCTTGTTTAAACCAATTACTGAGCTTGCTACTCCATTTGCTACTTCGGATTTTCCTTCTCCAATATCTCCGAAGGTTATTCCTATGTCTTTAAGTGCTGTGTGTACGTTCTCTAAACTATTTTCACCTTCGTGCTGAATAGTTATACTGCCTTGTGAAACGTTTGTACGTACTTGTTTAATGTTGGGATGCTGTAATGCGTTGGCAATACGCTGCATTTCTTCTGCTTTGCGATGTTTGTTGCCTACTCGCAAGCGCAGTCTTCCTGGTGTGTCACTAACTAATTTTGCTGTGATTTGAGGTGTTTTTTGAATGTTTTTCGCAGTAATATCTAAGACGGGAGTTTGGTCGAGTTTGACAGGTCTTGATTGTTTTATTTTTGCTGGTTTTGCTGTGTTGACGAATCCGTTTTTTGACACTGTGTTGCCCTCTATAATGATTTTTTGTTTGATATAAAAATGAATTATACGTATGGTGGGCAATGCCCACCTTACTTTAATTTTTGATAAATGTAGAGACGCGAAATTTCGCGTCTCTACAACACGCTGTTACATTTTTTAATATTAAGAAATGAGACAAAGGCGAGGGGAAGAGATTTTCCCCTTTACCCTTTTACCTAACCGTGGTCGTGGTCGTGTGTATTTTCGGGATGACCACTTGCTTCAAAAGCAGGGAGTTGTTTATCGTCTGCAATTTCTGCTCTTGCTTCAGCTACCATGTCTTCCCAAGTTTCGCCGAGTTCTGCAAAGGCGCCTTTGCTTTTTTCGTACAGTACGATGCCACCTTTGATTAAGGTTTTAGCAATGGGTTTACCTACGTTTGCTACTACTGGAATAACTACGGGCGCCAGTAATACTGCACCAATACCAGCGATAATTCCAGGGGCGCCTGCATCTTCAACGAAATCTGTGATTTTAGCCATTTCGATTTTCCTCCAATCGATTTATAAATTGTGATAAAGTTTTCTAGTGTATAGTCGTTGAAACAACTATTTCATCTCTCTAAATGCTGATTAAATGAACTTTGCACTCGTACAGACGTAACATGTTACGTCTCTACACTTAGAACTCAGCACAGACGTAACATGTTACGTCTCTACACTCAGAACTCAGCACTCATTACTCAGCACTCTTAAGCATTGGACGTAAGGCATTAACACCTGCAACAACTGTTGAACCATTGTTTACAACAGTGGCTGTTAGGGGGTTAAGTCCAAATATTGCAGCTACTACCAAAGCTGCAAGGTTGGGTACGGCGATGATACTTGTGTTTTGCTGAATTAATTGCTTGGCTTTACGAGCGACTTCGATGGCTTCGAGTAAACCTTGCAAGTCGTTATTCATTAACACTAAGTCTGCTGTCTCGCGCGCAATATCGGAACCGTTAGCGAAGGACACCGAAACATCCGCGTATGCTAATGCGGGTGAGTCGTTGACCCCATCACCAACGAATGCGACTGTTTTACCAGACGAGTGCAACTGCCGAACTACATCGGCTTTCTGCTCTGGGAATGCTTCGGCATGGGTATTTTTCGGAGAAATGCCTAATTCTGCTGCTACAGCACTTGCCGTCCGTTTATTGTCTCCGGTAAGCATGTGAACATCTATACCTTCAACTGTTAACAGCGATTGAACTACTTTTTTGCTTTCAGGACGAACTACATCACTATGTTCTATTATACCCTGTAATTCTCCATTTGTAGCAACAAATATTGCAGATGCTGGACGTTCTTCTAAAGCGTCAAGTGCTGACATATCAACATCTTCTTGACGTAAGAAACGCTCGCTGCCTACATATACTAGTTTTCCGTCAATAATAGCTTCTACGCCCAAACCAAGTTGATATTCCCACTTTTCACGGGTGAGAAAATCTATTTGCTCTTGTTCTGCGTGACGAACTACTGCTTCCGCAACAGGGTGTGTTAAACGCATTTCGGCAGTTGCAGCTAAAGCAAGTACATAATTGGCTGATACTTCTGGATTAAAACTTCTAACTTGAGTGACACCAATTTCACCTTTTGTTAAAGTACCTGTTTTATCAAATACTATTGTATCAACGCTTGCTAGCTGTTCTAACGCGCGTCCACTGCGAATTAAAATACCTCGACGTGCTGCGTATGTAAGTGCTGCTAAAACTGTTGTGGGGACGCATACACGAATACCTGTTGCAAAATCAAGCGTGAGAATACTAGCAGCGCGCGCTGGGTTTCTCGTCAGTGCAAATACTGTGCCACTAAGTAATAAAGTTGGTACAACTGCTTTTTCTGCTATTTTCGCTGCGTAATTCTCCATACGGGTATCGTGAACAGGCGCCTGTTGCATAAGCTCGATACTCTTACCTACGCAAGTATCATTTCCTACGCGCTCTGCCACAATATATATTTGCCCTTCACGAACTAAGCTTGATGCGTAAACAGTTTGTCCTTCACGCTTATTTACAGGCATTGACTCACCTGTAAGCTTTTGCTCATCGAATAAAGCTTGACCACGTAAGATTGTACCGTCTACAGGTACTTGTTCACCAGGATAAACAATAACGGTGTCACCCTTCTCTACTTCTTCAATCGGAATTTGTACCTTTTCACCATCACGTTCTACCCACGCAAATTGCCCTAACGATGCGAGTAAGTCGAGAGTTTGCTGTGCAGAGGAACGCGCGGTACGGTCACGAATATTCTCTCCAATTTCAATCAACCCAAGCATTAGCGCTGGGGTCAGAAATTGACCTTGCACGGTAGTTATGGCAATTGCCATAAAATCGAGAAATTCAATATTGAATTTACGCTCGTTGTAGATTGCTGAAAACGCGCGCTTGGCTACTGGTAATGTCGCTAAAGCAATGGTTGAAGCGGTTAATAGCGGTGATATTGATAAGCCTAGAGGTCCACCTAGAACAGCTAGAGTTGCCGAGAGGAGTGAAAACTTCCAGCTTGGAATTTTGCTTTCTTCTTCTTTCGGTAAAGCTTTTTTGGTCTTGAGAACAGCAACATCAGTAGCAGCTTGGATTATATGACCAATGTGCGCGCGCATCAAAGCTGCATTTCCAAAGTTCGGTTCGTAAGTTACAGTTAGCGATGCTGCTGCTGGCTTTATCCGAACGCTTGTCACATATTTATCTGCCTCAATTAAACTCAGCAATCTTTGCGCGTATTCTGCATCTTCTTTTAGATATGGAACTCGTAAGCGCAGTCTTCCTGGAGTTTCATGGACAACACTGTAATATACTCTCAGCCGTCGCGAATTGGTCGAATTTTGAACTAAAGTTACTTTTCCAGATTGTAAACGGTCATCCGGCGCCCCCTGAACCGTTACGTTCAATGATTGAACGGTGGAGGGTAGTATCTTTGCTTGAACCATTGCTCTATTACTCGCATAAAAATTGGGTGAACAGTTTGACCGCATGTTATAAACCAATGGCTAATCGCAACGGAAGCGCGCGGTTTAGATTTGGTTAATAACAAACAGCAACGAAAATAAATTATCATCTATCCAGCGAGGATAGATTTTGGACGACAATTGGAAGCAGTATAAATCGCTGATTTCTCAGCTATACTTACTTGGGACTCAATCAAACTAGTCGTATTTAGTTGTCGTATTGAATTGTAAAAATAACGCGAATATATTCGATTTCCCTCAAAGCAGAAGCCTTGAGATGTCGTGTAATCGAACTTTGAAAAAGTACAAACCTGCCATTTCTGATTTGTTCTTGGGTTAGTGAAGTTTAAATTAAAGCTAATTAATCGGAAAATGAGCTACTACGTCTATTAAAACGTTAATGAAAGGTGGCTTTAGATCAGCAATCAAACTGCTTAATCCGTCGCTTGTTGCTCCGTTCGTTGCTTCGGATGTAGCTTGCTGACTTATCCTATTGTGTGACTGATTTACCGACTGGGTGGCAACTTCTGGTTCACAGGAAGACGGTTGCGACAGCGCTATATTTTTATTGTCAATTTTGTTTTCTATTTGCTGTTCAACTGTTTTTTTAGTTTCAGCTGAAGTTGAAACTACAGTTGGAACTACACTAAGCGCTTCTGAAGCCGACTGAATCAAATCGACCCAATAAGACACATCTAATGATGCTGGTTGATATGAAATTGCGATTGATGCTGCGTCAGTTTTTAGTCGCACATTGGTTGCGTAAGATTCAGCATTCAACATTTTCTCTAGGCGCCGCGCGTAAGCTTTATCTTTGCCTATTCGAGGTACGTTGAATCGAATTCTTCCTGGAATCGAATGCACAATGCTGTAATCTATGCTAGCAGTCTGAATATTGAATTCATCTGCCTTGCGTACAACATCGTTAAGACTCTTCCGTTCAATAGTAGATGTTTTGTCCACTTTTGACACCAAAGGTTGAGATGTACGATTGGTTGATTTACCTTCGCTTTTATTTTCTGTAGCTTCAGCTTTTAAAGCTTCTCGGAAACTACTTATTGTACGCCTAGTTACATCTGATGTCAACATACAAATTGGAATCGATGCTAAACCAGTGACTCCAAGTCTCGAAGTAATGGCTAAACCTGTGAGTAGAGGTATTAAGTCGATCCCTTGCTCTTTCCAAAATTCAGCAGACTTCCATGCTGCGAAGGGGTCTACTTTATTATTAGCTTCAGTCAAACGACTAATGCCGTGTTCCTTTAAGATTTCTAATAGCTGCGACTGCGGTAGCACCTCTTTGTCAAACGCAATTACTAAATTTCGCGTTTCCTCGTTCCAGGTGACTTGCTTTATTCCTTTCAATCGTCCTAACTCTTCTACCAATACACGTAACAGTTCTGTACCACTGTCATTCGCACGAATTCTGATTCGTTCCGCTGTTACATGAACTATTTCCAACCCTGCCACACCTTGCTGCACTGCCTGTGCCTCTTTTTGTATGGTTTGATAAGATTCATCGCTTTGCACCTCCATTGAGACTACATCAGGAGGTCTATCTCTCTGATAACTCAATTCGCGACTACTAATGGTTTGTGTCATTTTACGCTATTACCCGACAACCCTGTATTTAATTAGGTTAACAACTTATTAAGTGTAGCTTAATAAGTCTGTAATTGTCATTACTTTTGAGAATTATTTTGGAATGATGTAGCATTATAATTCTGTAGTTTCTGATACTCTTCTTCCGATATTAGATCTTTTGTGCTTTCCACACGGTCTATAAAGACGACGCCATCGAGATGGTCATACTCGTGTTGAAAAATACGCGCGACAAAATCTACTAGCTGTACATTTTTTAAATCACCATTTATATCCGTATATTCCACAATAATAGATTGATATCTAGGAACCTTACCTCGAATACCAGGAACGCTCAAACAGCCTTCCCAACCTTTTACAGTTTCCATAGAATGCTCGATTATTTTGGGATTAATCATAGCGATTGGTTCCATTAATGGAGCATTTGGATACCGAGGGTTAGGACGAGAAGCCACAATAAACAAACGATGCAATTCTGCAACTTGAGGCGCCGCAATGCCAACGCCGTTTGTTTCTTTAACGGTTATCATTAAATCATTAATTAGTTTTTGAATGTGAGCATCTTTAACATTCGTAATGAAAGACGATGATTGACGTAAAGTTGGATTACCTAATTTAATAACTGGTAAAGACTCGCTCATCTTAATAAACTCCTTAAAACTTTAGATATACACCTTAATAAAGATATTTTGATGAAAAATAAATTAGATTTTCGTCTAATTTGATCCCCCCAACTCCCCTTGGTAAGGGGACTTTAGTACCCTCTTGTTCTCCCCCTTCCACGCGGCAACAGTGTACACACAAGTCTCTTTTTCTTCTCTTTCTTCTCTTTCTTCTCTTTCTTCTCTTTCTTCTCTTTCTTTGTGTCCTTTGTGCCTTTGTGGTTCTTTAAAAAGATAAACCACAAAGAACACAAAGGGCACAAAGGGGGGAAAAGAAGGGGTTATTAAAGATGTGTGTACACGGCAGCCTTCCACGCGGGGGGGTTAGGGGGGGATCAATTTCTAGCTTGTTGCACGGGAAAAGCAGCGGGACTGACAGCGACTTGGGTAACTTGATTGTTACGCTGAACTTGTACTTGTAACGGACTTCCTATTTTACTGCCTTCAACAATTTTTTGAACTTCTTCTATTTTACTTACTGGTTGATTATTAATTGATTGAATTACGTCACCGGCTCTAAGACCTGCTGCTGCTGCGGGTGAGCGAGGAACAATGTCAATTAGTAAAACACCTTTATCAGTTGATAAATTAATACCTAATCGTGCATTAACTCGTTCGCGAATTTCTGGGGTGAGAGTCACCATTTGAATACCTAAATATGGGTGGTCAACCCTACCCTTAGTAATTAGTTCTTGTGCTATACGTTGTGCTGTATTAATCGGAATTGCAAATCCTAAACCTTGGGCGCCCTTAATAATAGCTGTATTCATTCCAATAACTTCGCCGCGCGCATTAAGTAAAGGACCACCCGAATTTCCTGGATTAATTGCCGCATCAGTTTGAATATAATCAACGCGCTTATCGGTGGCGCCAATATCACTGCTCGAGCGACCAGTAGCGCTAAGTATTCCAGAAGTAACCGTATTATTTAAGCCAAGGGGGTTCCCAATAGCAATAACAGCTTCACCCGGTTGTAGTTTCTCAGAATTACCTAATGCTACCGTTGGTAAATTATTCGCTTCGATTTGAACTACTGCAACGTCGGTTACTTGGTCTTCACCCATTACCTTACCTTTAAGAGTTCGACCATCTTTGAGCGTAATAGTTACCGAGTCCGCACCATCTACCACATGAGAATTCGTTAATATTTGACCGTTCGCATTAATAATAAACCCTGAACCGCTACCACGTTCGACACGTTGACGAGGTTCAGGAGCGTTTTCACCAAAAAAACGTCGGAAAAATGGGTCTTCTAACTGTTCTGGGCTTTGCGACACTGTGCGCGATGAGTCAATACGTACTACCGCAGGTCCAACTTTTTGTACTACACCAACAACAAAGTTGGGATCACCTCCAGTTGCGGAAATAATTGGTGGAGCAACGGCAGTAAGTGGTGATGCTGCAACTGTTGGCTGTTCTGTTGTTCCTTGAGCATTTCTCGAAGTGCTAAGACTGTTGGCAAGCTGGGTACAGCCACTCAGTGATACATATGCGGCGCCGCACAGCAACAAAGAACGCAGATAATTTTTTGTATAGATAGACATAATAATTGATTTGATTGTGTCAGGGTGCTTATTCATATCCTCTTACTCAATATTGAACTATGGGAAACTGAGTTTGTTTCTAGGTAAGTATCTTTGAGCCTTTTAATGTATATGCTTCTCGATTGCGAGTCAGTAATGCTAGGATATTGCCTACTGGGACATGTCGATGTCAAGATTAAAACTTACGCCTACACGTCCTAGGTATAGCGTATAGTTAGCGTTTTGTTTACATTTGTAAGTACTTCTTACATTTTCTCTCTTAAAACCTTTATCCAAAGGTGTAGATGATGTCTATTTCTTACGACAACCTGTGGCGCCAAGTTTTAGCTCGTTTACAGCTAGAACTATCACGTCCCACGTTTGAAACTTGGATAAAGACAGCCAGCGCAGAACGGTTAGAAAATAACTGTCTCTTCATCCGCACCCCAAACCCTTTCGCGCGCAACTGGCTGCAAAAATATTACATCAAGACGATAGCCAATGTTGTGAGTGACATAGCAGGTTATAATATAGAAATTTATATTATATCTGGTGATGATTCTCACTCCTATGAAAATGAAGCTTCACAGGAAGTCAGAACAGCACCACCTGTCCTAACTGTAGATAGTCCAAAAACTAATAACCTAAATCCCAAATATTTATTCTCTCGGTTCGTCGTTGGCGCCAATAACCGGATGGCACACGCAGCAGCGTTAGCTGTCGCTGAGTCACCAGGACGCGAATTTAACCCTTTATTTTTGTGTGGTGGTGTGGGTTTGGGGAAAACGCACCTAATGCAAGCTATTGGTCATTACCGTTTAGATATTAAGCGCTCGAAAATTTTCTATGTTTCAACCGAGAAGTTTATCAACGACTTTATTACAGCGATAAATACAGGAATGCAAAGCTTTCGCGAGCATTACCGAACTGCAGATGTGCTTTTAGTAGATGATATCCAGTTTATCGAAGGAAAAGAGGGTTTTCAAGAAGAATTTTTTCACACGTTTAATACTTTACATGAAGCAGGCAAACAGGTAGTTATTGCTTCAGACCGTCCTCCTAAACAAATTCCTCAGCTTCAAGACCGCTTATGCTCACGGTTTTCGATGGGGTTAATTGCCGACATTCAAATACCTGACTTAGAAACACGTATGGCAATTTTACACAAGAAAGCTGAGTATGATAATATTCGTTTGCCTAGAGATGTAATCGAGTATATTGCATCAAATTATACGAATAACATTCGTGAACTCGAAGGCGCCTTGATACGCGCGTTGGCATATGTTTCAATTTGGGGTTTGCCAATGACGGTAGAAAATATTACACCTGTTTTAGAAGAGCCTAGAGAAAAAATTGCCGCTACACCAGGAGCTATTTTAACCGTAGTTGCTGATGCCTTTAATGTTTCAATCGATGATATGAAAAGCAACTCACGGCGCCGGGAAATAAGCTGGGCACGTCAAATAGGTATGTATTTGATGCGTCAATACACAGACTTAAGTCTACCTAGAATAGGTGAAGAATTTGGTGGCAAAGACCACACTACAGTACTCTACAGTTGCGAGAAAATTACTCAGCTACGCAAAAAAGACGCTTCGCTCAAACAAAAACTATACCAGTTGACCGACCAAATCCAAATAAACAATCCGCGCGGCTTATCGTAAATCTAAACAACTGTTTTCAACAAGTTTTCCACAGATTATTATCTTAGAATCTAAAAAATCTCTAATTTTTGATTAAGAACAACTTAATTTGTGGAAAATTTAGAGCAAAACTGTGGAAAACTCAATAGCTAAGTATATATACTCTGTGGAAAAACCCGCATATTTTCCACAAGTTTTCCACAGCTCCTGGCAACGGATGACTCTAGGATGTAACGGATAATTTATTTTATCTAACAAATCTTTGCCAGCACGTCTAGTATTACGTCTAAAATATTTCTAATTTTTGCTTTTTGAGCTATCGTCGATCAGCATTGACATCCGTTACATCCGTTGCATCCGTTGCCAAGCATCATTAATTATTACATATTAGTACATGAGTTTCATCGCACTGGAATACAATGCTATTATTCTTTAGTTGCTGTGACATTATGTAAGGTTAGTTGATTTCGATGCAATACTTACCCTAGTCTTACCTATTGCGGCATCACAAAAACGCGCGCTCATTTTCACTCAATCATATGAAACTAGTTTGTAACCAAAGCGACCTTAACACAAATCTTTCCCTGACGAGCCGTGCAGTACCTTCACGTCCTACGCATCCGGTACTAGCGAATGTGCTGCTAGTAGCAGATGCTGACACAAATCAAGTGACAATTACAGCTTTTGACCTGAGTTTAGGAATTCGTACCAGCTTTAGTGCGGAAGTTATTCAAAGTGGCACAATTGCAATGCCAGCCAAATTGCTTAATGATATAGTATCGCGGTTGCCAGAGGGAGAAATTACTCTTGAAGATGAAACTAATACAGAAGAAAACACAGGTGAGGGTATAGTTGTAACTTTAACTCCTCCAAGAGGAAGGTATGAAGTTCGAGCAATGGGTGGTGAGGAATTTCCCGAATTACCAGTAATCGAAGATACTCAGCCAATATATTTAAGTGCAGCATCATTAATTGAAGGGTTACGCGGTACTTTATTTGCTACTAGTGCTGATGAAACCAAGCAAGTATTAACAGGAGTTCACTTAAAAGTTTTACCTAATGCTCTTGAGTTTGCTGCAACTGATGGACACCGTTTAGCAGTTGTAGAAACAATGAATGAAGGTTCAGATGATAATAGTGATGCTGAGTTAGAGGTGACAGTACCAGCGCGCGCTTTACGTGAGCTTGAGCGGATGTTAGCGCATAGTGCCCAATCAGAAGAAGCTATTGCTTTGCACTTCGACCAAGGACAAGCTGTATTTGAGTGGCAAAACCAACGTTTAACGAGTCGGACTTTAGACGGGCAATATCCCCAATATCGCCAATTATTACCGCGCACCTTTCAACGCGAACTAACTTTAGATAGAAAGCAACTTTTGAGTACTTTAGAGCGAATTGCAGTTTTAGCCGACCAGAAAAACAACATCGTCAAAGTTAGCATTGATAGCGGCGCCCAAGAAATAACATTATCAGTAGAAGCGGCTGATGTTGGGAGTGCAGTAGAGCCAATGCCAGCGCAAATATCAGGAGATGATATTGATATTGCCTTTAACGTTAAATATTTAATGGAAGGTTTAAAAGCATTGCCAGCATCCGAGATAGTAATGCAACTAAACTCAAATTTGACACCAGTAATTTTTACACCTCTTAGTGGTGTAAAGATGACTTATCTAGCAATGCCTGTACAGTTAAGAAATTAGTTATGAGTAGAAAGTGCTGAGTGCTGAGTAAAAGAACTACTCAGCACTCAGCACTCAGCACTTTACACTTTTATTGGAATTTCAATTAAAAATTCTGTACCTTCTCCTGGATGTGATTCACATTTAAAAGTACCGTTGTGTTTATCGACAATAATTTGGTAACTAATCGATAAACCTAAACCAGTACCTTGACCAACTTGTTTGGTTGTGAAAAAAGGGTCAAAGATTTTCTTGAGTACATTTTGCGGCATTCCGCATCCATTATCAGCAATGCTAATTAATACGCTGGGTCTATTATCTGGTAATTTGCTAACGTTGGTGGTAATCGAAATTCTGTTTTGCTGTGTTTGCTCTGACTTCACGCTTAGGTCTTCAAGAGCATCAATGGCATTACTCAAAACGTTCATAAAAACTTGATTTATTTGCCCTGCGTAGCACTCGACTAATGGTAAATCTCCATATTCTTTAATGATGTTAATTGCTGGACTTTCTGGTTTAGCTTTGAGACGGTGCTGCAAAATAACTAGTGTGCTGTCAATACCTTCATGAATATTTACGGGTTTAATTTCTGCTTGGTCAAGTCTAGAAAAATTACGCAGTGATAAAACTATTTGGCGTATACGGTCTGTTCCCAACTTGATGGAAGACAACATTTTAGGTAGGTCTTCAACGATAAAATCTAAATCAACTTCTTGGGCGCGCTCAATTACTTCTGGTATTTGACATGAGCAATTTTGCTGGTATAAATCTAAGATACTAATTATATCATTGATATATTCATTGACGTGATTTATATTACCATATATAAAATTGACAGGATTATTAATTTCATGAGCAATTCCTGCTACAAGTTGACCCAAACTTGACATTTTCTCAGTTTGAATAAGTTGAGTTTGGGTTTTTTGTAGCTCCTCTAACGTTGTCGTTAGTTCTGATGTACGTTTGCGAACTTGAGATTCTAAATTCAGATTAAAATAATTAACTTTTTGATAAAGCTCATATTCATAAGTTGCTGTGGCAAACTGATGTCCTATACTCGTTGCAAGTGCAATTTCTTCGCGAGTCCATTGTTTTGCCTGTCGCTGCTTAATAGAGCGCCAAATTTCAAACGATTGTCGAGGATAAAGTTGTCGCTCGTCAGGGTTAAGCTCACCTGCCCACAAAGTTTCAGAGTCATAGCTATCACAAAAAATACTAAGATAACCCTGTAGCTGCGAACGATACAACAACGGTATCATTAAAATACTACGGATATTAGTGCCTTGAAATGCTACTTGTACGTTTCGTAGTTCAGGAGTTTGATATATATCTGATATTGCCCAGACACCGTAATCCCCTTTGTAGTATTCTTCCCAAACACTGTATTGTTCGATTAAGTTATATTTTGCAGTCTTTGGAACAACTGGTTGCTTACCAAATTGGTAAACTTCAATTCTTGTATTGTCTGTCAAGCATTCAATAAAGCTTTGTGGTGTGTCAACTTGATAAGTAGCTTCTGAACGAATACACAATCTACCTCCACAACCACCAAAAGCAGCAACCGTTTCTTCTAAAGCTGTCTGCAAATCCATATCTGGCAACGAATGAAGTCGGTCGGCAATGCGATTAATTATCGTTTCACGATGTGCTTTCAAACGCACGTCTTGTAATGGAGTAATATAAGCGACAGCCAAAGCAAGTAAATCGGCAACTATTTGCACTGTGTCAACTTCAGCATTAGAAATTGTCCGAGGTTGAGAATGATGAGATACAAGCAATCCCCACAGCTTTTCATGATAAAGTATGGGCACGACTATAGAAGACTGTACCCCCATCGCAGTTAAATATTCAATGTGACAAGGGTCAACAGGACGATGGCTACTCATTCCATTAAAGGCGACAGCGTTCTGAGCAATTTGTCGTGTATCTACATTGACAATCGAGCGAACCCTTGACTTTATAAATAATTCACGCGCGTGACTAGGAATATCATCCGCAGGAAAATTTAAATTCAGCAGTGAAGGTAATTTATTCTCATTTATAGATTCAGCGATGACTTGACCGTTACCATCCGCATGAAACTTGTAAACCATTACTCTATCAGTAGCAAGAAATATACGTAGCTCTTCTACTGCTGCTTTGAGAATATCTGGCAACTCTAAAAGCCTGCGAATCCTATCATTAATAGAATACAGCACTTCATGAGGTTCGAGATTAAAACGTAAATCTGAATCACTAGCTAGAGTCATTGACTGTACTGAGATTAAAAGGTAACAACAAAAAATCAGACTACTATTGTCAGATTTTTTGAGTAAATTTGTCTTCAGTACAAGTACTAAATCAAAAAATATTTATTCTTTATTAAAAATAAATATGTAGGTTGGCTTCGCTTCAGCGAAACCCAACATTACCAATACGTTGGGTTCCACCCAACCTACTGCACTGCTAACATTTGTAAGGTTGGCTGAAGCAACGAAGCGCGTCTTACAGCGTTTAATTGTGCAGCAAAGTAATTACCAATAACCGCTTCTGAACACCTCATTTCCCACCAGTGCAGCGTTTCTTGGTGTAATTCTTCCATCAATTCTGGATTGTCTAACAATGTTTGGAGTACTCCTTGAAGTTGGCGCCAGTTGTTTACTTGAATGATTGGGGCACCCTCAAGATACCACCGTGAAGGCAAAGCTTCAGTAATGACGATGCTGCCATAACGCATTGCCTCAAACAAACGTGTTGTCTCAAACGAAGTACCGCGCGGGACAAGACATATTTTTGTATCCATCATGATTTCTGAATATGTCTTTTCTTGCTGCGCTGTTCGCGTATGGAAACCGTTTGTTAAATCAGTTTCAAGTTTTAAATCAGGACGTTGCTTTTTAAGTTCTTCGACATTAACTACCATTTGACTCCGAGACAGCATTTTTGGAGTTCCTAACCAGCGCTTGAATGACCAAATAGGATACTCTACATGAGCAACACTACCTGAAAAATAAGCATCGTATAAACGTTCCTCAATTTTTTTGATAGGTAAATCTTTAGAATTTACATAGCCTAAAGGAATATCTAAAATCGGAGCAACTGTATTAGTTCCTAAAAATAAATCTTTAAGTTTATGGAACTGATAGTGTACTACGCCCGGAATCCGAACTACCAATATTCGCAAAAACTGAATTAAAGTTAACAAGCTAAGTATAGTAGGTGTCGTGAAAGGATTACAACCCAAAATTGGATTTGTACCAACGCATTTGAAAACGGCGCCAACACGATGAATATACCTAGGTATTCGATACCATTCATCTCCAGCAATTACTACCACTACGTTTTGCCCATATGTTGGTAGTTCATCAAGTTGCTCAAAAGTCATATAGAAGGTTAAACCGCTTATTCTCAAGTCTTTTTCCATTACTTGGAACGCGCGAGCTAAATAAGCTGCATTAAATAAACCTTTTAACTGCTCAGATTTATAGATATTCCAGGGTACAGGAGTTTTTTCTCCTCTCGGTATTAGATAGTACTCATTACGCAAATTATCGTTCTCTAGATAGTGATGCTTAATACTATTTTGTATTTGAAACATTGGTTTCGTAATTAACCGCTATTTAATACATATTTTTTACAACAAAATATTAATTATCGGCTATTCACTTCATCAAAAATTTAGCAACGCTTTGCTATTTGTTTACTTTCTATATTTTGTGATGGTGGGCACTGCCCACCCTACATTGTGTAATTTATTAAACTTTGGCGCCGTCTGCAAAGCGAATTTTGAGATAATCGTCTTCCATTTTGGCGCCGACAGGTTGTAGTGCTGCGAGTGCTTGGGGTAAGACTAAATTGCGGCGATGGTTGCCAATCCGTATATTTAACTCATCAGCATTTTTACTCAATTGAACTTGATTTTTTGGTATCCCTGGTAAGTATAACTCTAGACTATACTGCTGATTCGGTTCTTGAACGACACGAATCGTATTCTCTTTATAGTAAACTTGAGCAGGGTCTTCATCTTTATAGAGTGTATCTTTAAGACGCTCAAGAGCCTGCAATCCACACATTTCCTCAGAGAATAAAGGCACCTCTTTTACTGGTAAAGGGTGAAAATTATCGTGAATTTCTTGACGATACTGTTTTTGATTATCTTTCCAACGTTGGAAAAATGGGTCTTGGACTTCATCCGGAATAATACGGTTTGCGATTATTAAATCTGTCGCCACATTATATAAGCTTAGATATGCATGAGCGCGCAGCGATTCTTTGATAACCATTTTCTCTGGATTTGCCACTAACCGTACTGAGGTTTGCGTATTATCAGTTAAGACTTTCTCCAAAGCCTCGATTTGCTGATAAAATTCATACGGAGCATCCATTACTTCCCTATCTGGTAACGAAAAACCTGCAATTGGTCTAAATATAGGTTCTACCAAAGGTCGAAGCGCAACTGAGATATTTTGGAATGGTTTATAAAAGCGGCGCATATACCAACCGCTAACTTCAGGTAAACTTAGTAGTCGCAACGCTGTACCAGTCGGCGCCGAGTCAATAATCAAAACGTCATACTCACCTTCATCATAATGGCGCTTCATTCTTACCAAGCCGAAAATTTCATCCATACCTGGTAATATCGCCAACTCCTCAGCTTGCACTCCGTCCAAACCGCGCGCTTGTAAAACCTGAGTAATATAACGCTTTACACTTCCCCAGTTTGCCTCCAGTTCCATTAACGCATCTAGTTCGGCGCCCCATAAATTCGGACGAATTTGCTTTCTTTCATGTCCCAACTCAATATCAAAGCTGTCTGCTAACGAATGAGCAGGGTCTGTACTTAAAACTAAGGTACGGTAGCCAAGTTCCGCGCAGCGAAGCCCTGTAGCAGCAGCGACAGATGTTTTGCCTACGCCGCCTTTGCCTGTCATCAAAATTACACGCATCGATGATTCTGTCCTGCTTTAGGTATGTTTACATTTATTTACATTATGAACTGTTTTATGAGAATAGATTGAATTAACTTGACTTAGGGTTTAACTGAAAGTGTTGTTTGATGACCGAGACGCGCGAAGTATTCCAATAGTCGATATGCGAGCAAATCAAACCTTCAGCATTGAGCCGTAATTCACTCCATCCATTGATTGCGATATGCGGCTTCCAAGGTAAAGGAGTATTCCAACTCAAAGTCCACTCCATTTTGATAGTATCTTCATGAAGATAGATATTATGCAAATCCATCTTGCAATTGAGAAAAAAAGTATTGATAAATCTAATCATCAGCTTGTAACGCCAAAGACCATTAAACTTATTCAAAGGGTCTTGAAAAAAAACATCTGGAGTATAAATAGAATAAGTTTGATTATCAGGAAATCTTTGATAATCTGACTTTAAAGTTTCTATGATGTCCATTGATTTATTACTATTATTTAAAACTATGCAACTTCATCCCATAAACGCTCAAGTTGACGGCGCCACGCAGTAAGAGTAGAGGAGCGCGCTTCGGGTGATTCATCAATATCACCCATCATACCTTCAGCATAAAAGCGGTCAAGGTTTTGCATCGTTGCCTCTAAAGTTTGCCCTTGCTGTTTAGCAGCTTTGATAATTAGCTGAATACGACTTTCAACCAAATTACCAAAAACATTGTTCAAACCTGTTTTATGAAGCGAAAGGAGTTTTGATATCGCGTCTTTAAAATCTTCTGTTGTTAAACTATCGCTGAAATGCTGAAACACTCCCCACACAACGTTTTGGTGTAAAGCATAGCGACATGCATGTGTATCGTCGAAGTTGGCCTCAAGCAACTGCTCGAAAAAAGGCTGCGCTTCTTGAATTGGTATTATTGGCAACAATACACGCAACCAACTTCCATCATCCGAAAGTAGTACCAGCAAGCGAAATTCAGGTGTTTCCACTTGCCAAGAACCAGGCGCCACAGCATTCACAGTAGTATCAAATAATTCACTTAAAGTGCTTGCAATATTCTCAGGTGTCATAATCGGTGTTTTGTACTCCTTAAATTAGCGTATCGCACCTGAGTCAGGGAGAAACTACCTAAAGTAATGGCCTTCAAGTGAGAAAAATAGTAGAAAGCGCTTGCCACAGGTAAAGCGTAGACAAAAATAATGAATGTTTAACTCTTTTTGCAGAATTGCCCACCCTCTAGGGTGTAAAAGTTATGCTAGGTAAAATGGAGAGTTTAAGCTTGTTTGTATAATTATTAAGCAAGCGAATGCACCATATCGCCCTCTTGAGGCGCCTGCTTTAAAGTTAGAGGCGTAACCAGAGCGCGTTAATAGCATACTTTAGAGGTAAAGTTACAGTGTTTAAAACACTTTTAGTCCTTATTGTTGGCTGTTTGCCGTCATTGTTTTCATTATGGATAATCCGTAAAGCTCAATTAGGGACACGGATGCGGATTCGACAAGCAGCTAATACATTTACTCCGCGACATCGCGCTGGGCAGCAGCCAAGACATTTAGAACATGACCGTTATTATCTTGAGGGTGTAGGTTATTTGATTGGCGATATTAGCTGTAAGTATAATGCCCGCTCAGGTTACGTTCGCTGCGCCGTTAATCCTAGTGGTCCATGTCAAGGGTGTCGTTTTTATGAATCTAAAGAAGTTTCATGCCGTGAAAACAGCATTTAATAGTGACACTTCAGGTGGCGCCTGGTTATATTGAATTAATATAGTTTTCAATCTTAACATAATTACACAAATAAATATTTCTAAGGGTGGATGATGACAATATATTTTTATAGTATTCAAGGAGAGTATGGCTGTTTTTCCAACTTTTCACGTCATGGATTTGAAATGGACGGAGTGTATTGGCAAACAAGCGAACATTATTTTCAAGCGCAAAAGTTTGTTGGAACTCCACATTTGGAAGAAATCCGTAACTGCAAAACGCCTTCATATGCAGCAAATGAAGGACGTAAACGTACTCGCCCACTACGTCCAGATTGGGAATTAGTTAAAGATGATATTATGCGTGCAGCGGTGTTACGTAAATTTGAGGCTCACGAGCAAATACGTGAAGTTTTACTAAGTACCAAAGATGAAGAAATAGTTGAAGAGGCGCCAGGTGATTACTATTGGGGTTGCGGTAAAGACGGTAGCGGGAAAAACATGCTAGGCAAAATACTAATGGAAGTGAGAGAATTATTGCGTGAGCGTGTACTCAAGAATTAATTTCAATTTATAGATAATTTCAAAAAAAATTAGCAATTTTAATGTTCGTGTTAACTAGATTATTAAAGTATAATGTCTTAACAATATATATAAAACTTAATAAACATTTAGAACTAAGGTTTCTAACTGACATCTAGGGTAAAATTGTTAAAGTGATGCTAATGGACGTAGAGTATATGCGATATTATAAGTGGTTTTGGGCTGTACCGTTAGGCGGAGATTTTGATGCATGGGGTACAAGTACTTACTTCCTGGAGATAGGTGAAAATGCTTATACGTACAGGCAAATAGAGGTTTATGAAAACGGAAATGTTTTGTTTTATGACAAAAAGCATTTTAGTGATGACTATGGTCGCTTGAGTGACAAACCAATGCAAGATGATAATCTTGAAGAGTTTGAAATTACTGAAGCTGAGTTTGAGCATGTTTGGCGTGAAAATATTCCAATGAATAGATAGTAATTGGCGTGTGTGATTGAAAAAGAAATAAGAATTTAAGGGTACTTTAAAAATAAATATTATTCTCAAATAGGCGCCGTCGTCCGCCCAAAGTGTTATCTCAAGCAGTGTTATTGTACTAAACTGCTTATCCTTCATGCGCTTCAGTATACCTCAAGACAGGTATTTTTCTTTTGTGTGAGAGAAAATTGCAACTTCTGGGAAAACTAAGACAGAACAGTTATCAGGGAGTTGAATGTGGAAAGCGGATGTAACAACGTTGCAGAAGATGATATTCAGGAGCAAAAGGCTACACATCTGAATCTTAAACGCCTTGGCACAATTGTGCATGACTATCAAAAAGATTTACAGGCAGAAATGCTAATACAAGAAGATTATTCATCAGAAGCATACACACTATTGCGCGAAGGTATTGAACACCAGCAAGCAAGAGAGTTTGTTGCCGCAACAAAATCTTTACAACAGTCATTAGCATTGTTCCAGGCTTTTGGCAACTTAAAACTACAAGCACAAACAATTGAGTCTTTGATACTTGTTGCATATAATTCGGGTGACTATAAAGGCGCCATCTCCTATTCGCAACAATGTTTATCTTTGGCGAGCGAACTACACGACGAGCGTTTGCGCCTACAAGCATTGTCGCACATAGGCAATTCACACCGTCATTTAGGTAACTATGAGCAAGCTACTAAATTTTTACTAGAATGTTTAGATATCGCGCGTTCTTGTGGTGATAAAAAAAGTCAAGTGGCAGCACTGAATAACTTAGGGCTTGTGTACAAGGCACATGGAAATTTACAGCAAGCAATAAAATACAAAGAGCAAAGTCTTGAACTTGTACGCGAACTTAAAGATAGTCGTGCAGAAGAACAAGTATTAAAGAACCTAGGTAATACTTGGTATACTTTAGGAGATTATCACAAAGCAATTGAGTATTACACTACTAGTGTAGAAATTGCACGCTCCTTTAATGACTACGGTAACGTTATTCAAATTCTTAAACATTTAGGTAACGCTTCATATGCATTAAACAACTACCCGCAAGCAATTAAATTTTATGAAGAACGTTTAAAAGCTGCTTTGTTAGCGAAAGACAAACGCAGCCAAGAACAATCTTTAGGAAGTTTGGGAGTTGCTTGTGAGGCAGTAGCTGATTACTCAAATGCAATTAAATACTATGAGCAACGTTTGCAATTATCAAGAGAAATGAAAGACTTACGATGTGAAGAACAAGCACTAAAGAGTCTAAAAGCAGCTTGCTATGCAGCAGGAGACTACAATAAAGCAATGAAATACGAGCAAATGATTAAAGAAACCAGTACGGGCGGGTTAACCTAAATTTCCGATTATTTACCAGGATATAGGTTAACCCGCCCCGACTAGCTTTTGACTTTTAAATAATCTAATGCTTCAAATGTTGCGACTTGAGGAAATTTGGAATAAAAGCTGCTAACACTGACAAATGGTTCGGGTGTAGCAAGAACCAAAATGCGATAGCTTATTTTAAACTCACGTAGAACGCTGTCGCACCAATCTTGTAGCCAAGGTAACATTGTTGGTGGTGCGAGCGGCGCCACTAACCAAATTTGTGCGGGTGCAAGCTGCGCTAAAGCTTTAACAGCAACAGCAATAGTCATTCCCGTTGCAATACCATCATCGACCAAAATCAGTATGGCGCCTTTAGGATTAACTTGTGGACAGAATGGAAGAAACTGCGCTTCTAGCGACCTAGCTTTTTCGATAGCTGCTTTTGAAGCTTGTTCTCGCAACCCAGATGCTTGAAAGCTGAATAATTTTTGCTGCATCCACAATACTTCGCCTGATGCAGTGACGGCGCCTATTGCTAACTCTGGGTTGTTTGGATGACTAATTTTCTTAGCAACCAACACCGTTAGAGGACATTGAAGTGAATTTGCAATTGGAGAGGCAACTGGTAGACCTCCGCGCGGTAGGGCATAAACAATCTTAGAAGGTGTACTATCCACTTCAGGAAGCATCAACTCAGTTTGAATAAGCGCTGCTAACTTTTCACCAGCTTGTATGCGGTCACGAAAGAGTGGGGCATCTGTCATCTGTTAACCCCCGTAATTCAAGATGCCATTACTTTTATAATGACGGATTTTTGAGATAGTTGTCATTCTTTGACCGAAAAGATTTAAAATTGTTATAGATACAACAAATCGGCATATTTGCTGCGCGCGTGTTAAATTCACAAGCGATCAAACAATCAAACTATAATTCGATACCCGGTGCTTTTGCCCGTAGAATAAAATTTCATGAGTAGTGATCAACTCAACCTCTTCAACCTCGACGAACCAAGCCTTAGTCCTGGAATTAATGACTTAATTCCAACCGATGTCAAAATTCCTATACCTGCTGGTACATATCCCAGCATGGTTGAATTAGCACAACACTGTAATCAGTGTCACCGTTGTGGGTTAGGAGACAGCCGAACTCATGCAGTTGTCGGACGTGGAAATCTCAACGCCAAAATTATGATTGTGGGAGAGGCGCCAGGGCAAAACGAAGACGAGACAGGTTTACCGTTTGTCGGTCGTTCGGGACAACTTTTGGATAAAATCTTGGAATCAGTTCGGCTTGATACTGAGAAAGATGTTTATATTTGTAACATTATTAAATGCCGACCACCTAATAACCGAGTGCCGAGTGCAAAAGAAACGGCAGCTTGTAAACCCTATATATTCGAGCAAATCCGCCTTGTTAATCCAAAAATCATTCTTTTGACAGGTGCAACAGCAGTCAAGGGTTTAATTGGTGATAAAGGTTCAATGACAAGTATTCGCGGTCAATGGATAGAGTGGGAAGGAAGGTTATGTATGCCGATTTTCCACCCATCTTATTTATTGCGTAACCCTTCGCGTGAGCGAGGCGCTCCTAAATGGCAGATGTGGCAAGATATTCAAGCCGTGCGCGCGAAGTATGATGAAATACGTTTAGAGTGATAACAAAGCAAATACTTAATTAAACCCTTAATAATCTATACATATGTTTTTATAAACGTATGTAAAAATAGTGTTGCTTTGTTATATATCGGAAAATTGCCATGCACGCTAAAAACCTAGCCAAAAATCTAATAGTCGGTACGTTATTTACAAGTTTGATTGCAATTGGGTATACATCTCCAGGGGCAACGCAAAACATACCAGTGCAAAATACACCAGCACAATCTACCGCGCGACAAGTTGATAGAAGATTTAACATCTCTTTTGAACCCCGTGGTTGTCAGCGTACTAGTAGCTCAAGGGTTACTTGTGAAGTTCTGGTTACAAATTTTACTGACTCGCACCGACAAATTAGCTTCGGCGCCGACTACCAAGCTTATCAAACACGTCTTGTAGACAGTGAAGGTAATGTTTACTCAGCTAACAGTTTACAGTTGAATCAACTTCAGAGAGGGACACAAAGAGTATTAATCGAGCTAGCTCCTGGAATTCCTACCAGACTTTCTTATAATTTTAGGGTGCCTTCTAGAATTAATGAACTATTAGTTATCGACTTAGGGTACCAAGTCATTGGCAGAATAGACACAACTGCACGAATTACTTTACCAAATATAGGCGCTATTACGTCTAATAACGCCCAAAGAAAATTTGTTAAGTAAGGGGGTCACGTCTGTGGAAATTTCCGAACCTGATATTCGGATGACTCCACCATTTGGTAAGCAAAGCCAAGTGCAGTGTCAAATTGCTTATAAACAACCTCCAAATCCTTTTCTGATATGGCTTTCCACTGTTCGCGCGTAGCCCACTGTATCACCAAGGTTACTTCTTCAGGTGCATTTGGATTAATCCATACTTCTTTACCAAGAAACCCAGGATACTTAGCCAGCGCTACAGTCCATATTTCATCATCCTTTTGAATGAATATTTCTCGTTGTTCTCTTGGGACTTTAAACTTGAGTAACTCGATAATCATAAGCCTACGTTTAGCTGTTTTAGTTTGCCACAATAGAGTTGTAGTCTATAGAGACTAGCGATTAGCATAACTTGACGGTAGTTACAGATAACCAGCTAGTTTAAAAAAAACAATAGGAAGAAGGTATGGATAACAACAATTGGATGCAGCAGCTATTAATGCTAGGTATCGGCACAACTTCGGTAATGGCGGAAAAAATCAAGGAAGCTGGTGATAAATTAGTCAAAGACGGTAAGCTCGACCCAGAGCAAGCTAGAGCAGTAATGGACGATATGGTGCAGCAAATGAAGTCTGAGCAGGGCAACTGGGATGCGACGATGCAGCGTCAAATGCGAAATATGATGCAAGATTTAGGTGTCGCGCGTCAATCAGAAGTAGACGAGTTGCGCGGTAGAATTGACCGTTTAGAGCGGCAAGTACGCGATTTAGAAAACAAAATGTGGAAGTAGTATTTAGTGCTGAGTGCTGAGTAATAGCTGTTGGAAGTTAGTTATACCCCCTTCGCTTTTATAGAGGAGGGGGAAGTTTTTTCTATAGAATAAGATACCATTTCTGATTTAAACTTAATTTTGTCGTACTCATAACTCACAACTCACAACTCAGCACTCAGCACTCAGCACGAGCGCACTCGTTACTTCAAAAGGAGGGTTTCTAAGTTGAAAGCGATTTTTCTTAGTGTGGGTATTATGATGGTTTGCGTAGTCGTTCTAGTACTAGCGCAAATTGGTGGCGATAAGACAGAAGCTAACGCTGCTCAAATCAGTCAAGAACTTACATCTGTTGTCACACAAACTACACCGAGCATAGAAAACAACACTTTAATAGCGAGCAAAGATATGTCAGACGAAAATATGATCACTACTCCCTCTGGACTAAAATATGTAGAAATCAAAGAGGGTGATGGTGATACTCCTCAAACTGGACAAACAGTAAAAGTACACTATACGGGTACTTTAGAAGATGGCACCAAGTTTGATAGCTCGCGCGACCGTGGTCAACCCTTCAAATTTAATATTGGTCGTGGGCAAGTTATCAAAGGTTGGGACGAAGGACTCAGCACAATGAAAGTTGGTGGGCGCCGTAAATTAATCATCCCAGCCGAACTAGGTTACGGCGCGCGCGGTGCTGGTGGCGTAATTCCACCCAACGCGACCCTAATCTTTGACGTAGAACTATTAGGAGTCGGCTAATAAGCGCGGAATTAGTTGTAGGGTGGGCACTGCCCACCTTACGAGGAACCGATAACTTTAATAACTACCCCGTGCCAAATTTTTAAACTGAGTAAATTGTGGGTCAAACAAAAGCTTAATAGTTCCAGTTGGACCATGACGGTGTTTAGCAACAATAACTTCAGCCAAACCTCGCTCAGGAGTATCAGGAGAATAATACTCATCGCGATATAACATCATCACCAAATCAGCATCTT
The DNA here is from genome assembly GCF_002368415.1 of Calothrix sp. NIES-4105. Classification (GTDB taxonomy): domain Bacteria; phylum Cyanobacteriota; class Cyanobacteriia; order Cyanobacteriales; family Nostocaceae; genus Dulcicalothrix. The sequence continues at coordinate 9,825,675 of NZ_AP018290.1, read as the reverse complement.
GTTCAATCGAGTTGTGAGCAATTATACCGTTAACTACAAAATTATGCAGCCCAGGAACTGTTAAATCATAAACATCAGTCTCTCCATCTGGTTCGATAGAGACAATTTCATCCCAGTAAACATCACTTACTGATAAACGAGTTAGGTTATCGGATTGTACAACAGCAGCTAATCTTGCTGCCCTATCACGGCTTATATTCTGTTTGTATAATGTAGTACCGCAGTAGGCATTACCTAATTGAGCTTGCATTTGGCGTGTAGTAATTCCGTAAAGCTGCATGGCTGGAACTGCATAAATTTTCCAGACATGAAAAGGTATTACATCTCTGTTGGTATTTGCAGGATGCATAGCAATATTTTCTGAAATATCCATAAGCGCTTGCTGTTTATAATTACCTACTGCACCAATTAGTTCGGCAAATTTTTCTATGTCAGATTTACCACTTACCCAAACTTGGTATTGTTCACGTCCCTTATTAACTTGAGGAACTATAGATAACCTTGCATTAATACCCAATCTTAGCAATAGTAATTGAACATCGCGTGATAACCTTTCACTGCTTGAAGTGTAATATATCGCTGGATAGACGCATTTACCTTTACTTGGTCGAATACATCCGTCAGTACACCAAAGGTGCCGTAAAAACAAAGCGATGGCTTCTTTCGGCTGTGTAAATATTTGGTATGGGACGAATTTTTCATAAGACCTTAAACCAAATATATCTAATGAACTAAGCCATTCAGCTACAGGATTTCTAACATTATGAGTTAGATGATAACCAGCAGTCAAATAAACTTGGTACCATCCATGCTCTTGGTTAATACGAGGTACGATTAATTCTCCAAAGGCTTCAGTTGCTAAATTTTTAACTATGTTAGCTAAGTCTGTCTCTCTCGTTGTGTACTGAATAGCATGTTTTGGTAAAGTACACCCGTCACCTATTAGATGTCCAAGCAATGCGATTTTTGCATTGCTTATCGACTGTTCTAATGAACAACTGGGTAAATGTCTAGGTAAAGCAATACGTGAAGAAGGTTCTAACTCATCGAGCCTACACCAACCTTCAATTGTCAAAAACTTATGATTTCCTGTTGCTCGAATTCTGCGTCCTAAACGAGTTGTTAACTTGAATACTGGTTTAACTCCTGTACAAAAAGCATTACTAACAATAGCTTTTTCCAACTTCATTGTCGCTTCGTTCAGTGCCCAAACAGCAAAACCAGATTTACCAGCTAATTCTCGAATTGGCACTTGCACACCAGTATCAGCTAACGTAACTAAGCTATCACCTGTTAAACAGCCGGACTCGCGTAAATCTGCTAACATTGGTCGCTTATTTGTACGTGATTCTACGCCTCTACTCAACTGCGAAAGCGCAATAACAGGTACATTTAATTCCCTTGCTAAACCTTTAATGCTACGAGTAATTCTTGATAACTCTTGAACGCGGTTATCACCTGCACCTTCCATTAATTGTAAATAATCTATCAAGATTAATCCTAAATCGGCGCCTGCTTCTGCTTGTAAACGGCGCGCTTGGCTCCGCATTTCAGTTACAGTAATACCAGGTGTATCATCTATATAGATAGGCATATCCTGTAATAAACTAATCCCGCGCGTTAAATCTTCCCATTGATTTTGGCTAATACGTCCACTTCGTAAATAAGTACTTTCAATTCTTGCCTCACTCGATAACATACGTAATGCCAATTGCTCTTTTGACATTTCTAAACTAAATATTGCTACTGGCATTCGCATCGAACCAGCAATATAATGAGCTATATTAATCGCGAAACTGGTGTTGTGTACACATATATCATTAGCGACAAAGTTGTGAGTATCTGGAATAGTCAAGTCATAAACTTGTTTTTCTCCCATTGACTCAATAGAAACAATTTCGTCCCAATATACATCACTATTAGCTAACCGTTGAAATGGTAAGCTTTCCAAAGCAGTAGCAAGAACATAAAGTCTTTCTCGTGATAAAGACCGCTTACCAACATGTATATTAGAATAGCCTTTTATACCAGCACGCTTTGCTAATACAGTCCAAGGTTCACTTCCTTTAACAATTGCCAGTTGTTGCCAAATGTCTATAGGAATTGTGTCATTGTTAGTTTGATAAACTCTGCCTTCTAAAGCTAACTCTATATTAGCTATTGCTTTCTCTTTACCAAAGATACCTACTTCTGAAACAAAAGTTTTAATAGAGTAAGCATCAGTAATATCTAATTGCCAAGCTTCTCGACGAGCTTCTTTATATTTAACTGATTTTCTTTTCAAATTTGCAATAATTCCAAATCTCAGAAGGAGATGTTGAATTTGCCTAGCAAGTTTTTCACTAACGGAACAATATCCTAATTGTGCTTGACCTGATTTTAATAATGATGCCCATCCATCAGTCGCAAATAAACGGTTTAAAAACAGGGCAATTTGCGCTCGCGTCAATTTAAATACAACTGGTGGAATACTTTTAGTGTGAGCATTTTTGCCCCATAGACCCTGTTCTTGTAACCATAGCGTTAATAAATTCTCGCTGCTCTTACGAATTGTTGCAAATCCTAGAGGAGCTAGTTGTTCTGGTGTAACTTTAAGGGTTTTACAGAGTAATTCAAAACTTTGAGCATTCGGTACACTTTTTCCTTGTTGCCACATACAGAGTAAAGCAGGTGAAACTCCCAATATGAAGCTTATTTGCCTACTCGATAAACATGACGAAGAAATAGCTGCTTTTAAACGTTCAGCAAAAATCTGCCTTTGGGTAGAAACAAACTCGTAATTTTTAGCCACATAAAATGATGGAGCGCGCGTTCCTGAACTAGTCTCAAATCTAACTTTCATCCCTACAAAATTTGTTACAGCATGAGAGAAATCTTCTTGCAGTAGAGGATTGGTATTTGTAAATTGGGGATTTGTTCGAGTTAAGCAACCATCACCAATAAAATACGCTAGCAATTTCACTTCACTATCGGTGATTGTTTCTGTACCAAATACATCGTACTTTCTGGGCACTGCGACTTTATCACCTGCTTTCAACTCAGAAAGCGGGCGCCATCCATTAATGGTTAAATATGGATGAGTAATAGTTGTTTCTACGTACCTTCCTAGACGAGTAGTTACACCGAATACTGGCTTATGACCATCGTCTACATATGCTGATGGCTGAGTTACTTTAAACTTCCAATCGTTTCCTAAAGTGACTAAATCAGCTTGTTGACGATGATATATTTCTTCTATAGAACAAATAGAACCATCTGCTAACAAAATTTCTGTGTCGTAGGCTACACATTTTCCCATTGCGGGTCTGCCAGCAACAATAACTAAGTCAGAACGCTGAAAACCACCGTTTATCATTGCGTCCAAGTCGTAGTAACCAGAGGAAATACCTGGTAAGGCAATACCCTGGTTTCGATTTTCAATATCTTTAAAATTACTAATTAAAGAGTCACTAATATGGACTAAACCTGAATTTGAACGTTCTTCCGCAATATTAAAAACTTTTTGCTCTGCTTGGTCTATAACTTTATTTATATCCGTTTCTGTCTCGTATCCTAGCTGGACGATTTCATTTCCAGCTTTGATTAATCGGCGCCGCTGGTATTTGTCTACAATCAATTGTGCTAAGGCATCAATGTTCACAGCTGATACTGTGGACTCAATTAATGATGCGAGTTTATTTCTGCCACCTACGCGCGTAAGTAAATTGTGGTCAGAAAGCCAACTTGTGACAGTAAGTAAATCAGTTGGTTTACCTTGCAGGTGTAGATTTAAAGTGGCTTGGTAGATTTCTTTATGGGCACTAATATAAAACGCTTCTGGTTTCAGACGGTCATTAACTCTACTGATTGCTTCTGGGTCTAATAATATACCGCCTAATACAGCTTCCTCTGCCTCAATAATTTGCGGTGGTAAGCGGTCTACACTAGAATTTTGAAAATTTAATTCTTCTGACATAAAGGCTTTTTGTTTAAATGTCCCTGGAAGCGTTAACCCCCGACATCTATAATAGTATTCATGTATTCATTTGGCTACTAGACATAGTTTAAGAATAATGTAGCTGTATGCGCTCGGTCAGGCAGGACACCGTGAGGCTACGGTAAGCAGAGGCGCCAAAATAAAACTTGCTTTTTCAGTATGAAGTGATTGATACTTATCAGACATTATGAAATCGAAAATGTAGGTGCCGTAAAACAAAATATAATCCCTGCGAATAGACTAGGCACCTGTCCTACAAACATTACTTTTCACCAAAGAATACTAATTCCGGATGAAACTATTTTAGCATCTCGACTAATTAAAGATAAATTCATATGCTTTGCCGTCGCTGCAATAATTCTGTCAGGCATATCTGGGATAGTATCGCGCGGTATTGTAGCTAGGGTGTTGACGATACCGGGTGTTAGATTAACAACAGCCAATCCAGTATTCTCAGTTGATAGTGCCGCGTCAAGTTGAGATTTCATATTAGCCGAGATGCGCCTTCTTTCCTGCAAATAAATTATTTCTACTAAACAGATCGTTGGTATATAAATTACAATCTCACCTCTATCACACTTATCAAATGCTTTGTTTGCAGTAGTGCTGAGGTTCGGACTATCCTCCAAATACCAAATCAGTGCATGAGTATCTGTTACCAAATTTGACATTATATATCCTCACGAGGGAAATTACCCCAAACTTCTTGACGCATTTGAGTTATATCTGATTCACTAATATTACTACCGCGCCATAACCCCCGCAAAGATTTTCGCGGTTTCGGTGAAGTGTCCGCTAGCGCTCGCTCAATTTGAGGTGCAATTTGCTCGATTAAACGTATTTTGTCTACAGGTGATAGCTGATTAACCAATTCTAATGCGTCTTCAAGAGTAGCTGTTTTATCCATGATTATCTTACCTTGATATCTATCCAAGCATTGTCTAGTATATAAAACTATAATATCGCAAGCTAACAAAGGAATTTGGTCGGGCATGACTTGCTCTTGGTTACACGTATATTGCAAAGCCGTATAAAATATTGAATATTAAATTTTGTTAAACGAAAAAACCCTGCCATCAAGGGCGTATTGAGTGAAACACAAAAACCCTCCTCTGTGTCAAGAGCGTCTCTGTGGTAAAAATAATTACTTGTGCAAAGGTTAGGCGAGACACCGTGACCCAAGGAGTATTTCACATACCATCAAAATGAAAGTTAATATAAAATTTATTTTCTCATCAATAAAATTTGGAACAATAATAGTAAATAATCTTCAGACAGAAATAAATCTAGATTAAAGTATTTTTGATAAACTATGACTGACTCTATGGCTGCAAATAATCTTCATAATCAAATACCCGTTAACGATACAGTTGCGGGTTATATAGAAATAATCAACGAGTTCTCTAAAGCTTATTATCATGCGCCAGTGTTTAATAATCAACCTGTATGGACAAGTACATATTGGCAGGGGATACCAGTATTAAAATGTCCGTTAGACTTATGGCTTTATCAAGAAATTATTTTTAACCAAAAACCTGATTTTATTGTTGAGTGTGGTGTAGCGTTTGGGGGAACAACAGCTTATTTGGCTGATATGTGTAAATTAGTGGGTACTGGAGAAGTAATTGGTGTTGATATTGAAATTCAACCACAAACCCGTGCGAGTTTAGCAAAGTATCAAAATGTTCACTTAATTGAAGGAAGTTCTGTTGATATACAGATAACTCAACAAGTATTTGAAATAGTAGAAAATAATAACACGTTAGTAATTTTAGACTCAGACCATACTAAAGACCATGTGTTACAGGAACTTATGATATATAGTAAATTAGTTCCATCTGGTGGTTATTTAATAGTTGAAGATACTAATATAAACGGTCATCCAGTATACCCGGAGTACGGTTTAGGACCAATGGAAGCGGTAGAAGAGTTTTTAGCTATTCAATCTGAATTTTATATTGATAAAGATTGTCACAAGTTTCTGACAACTTTTAATCCCAATGGTTATTTGAAAAAGATGTAAATTCTTAATTCTTGTGGAGCGGGCGTCCTCGCCCGCCTATGCAAAATATTTCTGATAGGAACGGGCAAGGATGCCCATTCCACAAGAAAACAGTAATATCTAGCTAGCAACAACTTGGAAGCTGACGCGCGCGCTAACTTCTGAGAACAGCTTAAGTTCTGCTTCGTAAGTACCTAGCTTACTGATATCGGGAATAGTAATGCTGCGCTTATCGATTTCGATATTTGTAGCTTGTTTGATAACATCAGCTAGGTCTTGGGTAGTTACTGTACCAAAGATTGCATCATTTTCGCCGGCTTGCACTGATACGCTGTAAGTTGTAACTTTTTCTATCGCTGCTTTTTGTTCGAGCGCTTGTTGCTTGAATTCAGCTTGACGCTGACGTTCGAGTTCACGGCGCCGTTCTACTTGTTTTAGAATACCTGGAGTTGCAGGAGAAGCTAGTTTTTTGGGAACTAGGTAATTGCGCGCGTAACCGGGAGCAACTTCGACTAAATCGCCCAGCTTGCCCAATTTGCTGACATCTTGATTTAATACTAACTGTATACGTTTTGCCATTGTCTTTCGTTTTCTCTTCCGTGTAAAATCTCATTTGTTAGGAGCAGCTGGTTAGTCGGCTTCATCCTAGCTAGCTATATATAGCCTGAAACTTACAGATTCTAGCGCTTGTTGGAGTGCAAGCGCAACCCGCAGCCATAAATTTATCTTGATTAAACAGCAGGCACCAGTACTTGACTACGAATCCAGTCTAAAAGTTCAAAATTGACTCGTTCCGGACATTCATCGTGCGCGCAATGTCCAGCATTTTCTAATTCGACTAACCGTAATTGTGGATTTAGCTTTAACAAACTATGAGCTAAAGATAAAGGAATCATTCGGTCAAGAGTCCCCCACATCAAAAGAGATGGTAGTTTGAGGTCAGTTACAATCGAGCGGATACAAGGGCTAAATCCTTTACTCATCATACTTTTTAGGATTGCACAAAAAGCAGGAGCGGCGCCAATTTCGCGCGCTGGTGTCATTAGAATTTCCAATAATTCTTCTGTTACAGCTTCTTTACAAGCATAAGCAAGTCTTGCCCAGCGTTTCACGATATATGGTTGTCGTAGCAGATAAAATAGCGGTTTCAATACTATTGGTGATGTCAGCACATCTAAAATTTTATCTTGCAGGAAACGTAAAATGTTTAACTTCTTATTTGGCGATTCCGACATATCAGGTAAGCTAATCATTGCCACACCTCGCACCATCTCTGGATAAGTTGCAGCTGCTTGTAAACAGGTCAGTGACCCAATTGAGTTACCAACTAAAACTGTTGGAACTCCCACAAATGTCTGCCAAAATTCGTGAATTTGGTCTACCCAAAGCTTAATTGTATATGGTGTAGCAGGTTTAGCAGAAGCACCAAAGCCTAGCAAATCAACTGCATAAACGCGCTCGTTGTTTCGCTAATTCTGATATATTCTGGCGCCAGTGTCCAATAGAACCTCCAAAACCATGCACTAACAGCACTGGAACTGGAGATTTTGGATTGCTTATGTAAGCGTAGCGGATTTTCCAACCTCGCCATATTCATTCACCAAACTCACCATCAAACTTTGTATAAGTTATCTTGGAATTTGTTTTAGAGTTCTGATTGCGACTAGATGCAGGTGCTTGAACGAAGAATCCATGTTTGGGTGAATTACAGACTAATTTCTGCTGTTCAAGGCATGTTGTAGGTTTTAATTGCGTATCATTCATATACAGCCGTATTTGCGTATCATTAGTCCAAATTCTAAAAACAAGCGCTTACATCTAGTTAACTTGCTTATATCAATTACAAGCGCGCGAATTGTAAAGCGCCAACGTAAGGTAAAGGCTCTTTTTCAGGAGTAGGCAGAATTTTCCAACCTGCTTTCAATAATTTTTGGTAAGTTGCCCAACCCTTAGAACCTCCAGGTTCTCGATAATCTGGAACTGCATACTCTCGACAGAGTGTATAAGGTTTCCAAGGCTGGCTTTCATTAAGGCGAAGATGCAAGATTAAAGCTTCATCACTTCCAAAGCTTGCAAGCCAACACATTTGTCCGGACATACATTACTCCTTAAATTTAATAGCAAAGTGAAAAGACTGGAGATACAACTAACTTCTCTTTACAGTTATAGAGAGCTTATGATTGAATCTCAGCAATTCAGCGTGCGAGCTAGGCTTCGTTTTTCTCAAATTCTGCTCTTCTCTACCTGCTTATATCTTATGTTGTATTAAATAACAACCAAATAATAACTCTATCAATAGGTAAATTTTTATATTTTGCTGGTATTTCTTGAGGTTAGCAAATCTTGTTGTACTTATCACAATTAACCTCAAGTGCTTAATATTAATAACTTTCTTGAACAAAAATTTTTTTTTGTTACGCTAAAAAAGCTAAATATAATACACATTATGATTAAATATTAGACAGAAAATATTAATTTAATCTATAAATTATCAAAAAAATATTTAAAAATTCTACTTTTGCCTCTAGCATAAGGTAGATATTTTTTGGGAATAATCAAATCAAAAGTAATAATTGCTGCTTTGCTCTTTAGGTAGAAGTTAATCTGAACTGAAATAGCTATTATTAATAAATATTTGATTAAATTTATGATGTCTATATCAATACATCTATCATCAGCTTTAATTGAATTTGCCCAGACAGCAGAATGTATTGCAGCTACTTCAAAGCGGACTATAAAAGCTTCATTACTTGGCGATTATTTTAATAAACTAGTAGATGAAGATTTAGTAATTGCCGCGCGCTTTTTTGCTGGTTACATTTTTCCACTACGCGACCAACGCACAATCAACATTGGTGGAGCAGCGTTACTGACAGCTATTACAACTATCGCCAATATTGAAAAATCTATATTTCAAGAACGTTTGGTTAAACTTGGCGACCCAGGAGATGTGGCTTTTGAAGTTTTGAGCAATAATCCTAAATTTGAACATATCCAATCTACTCTAACTCTACAAAAATTATTCGATTCTCTCGAACAACTGGCTGCGGTCAATGGAACGAAGCGCAAAACTTCGCTCGTTACCGAATTATTGACAATAAGTACTCCACTTGAAGCTAAGTATATCGTCAAACTTCTAACAGGTGATTTGCGAATTGGGTTAAAAGAGGGAGCAGTTGAAGATGCTCTTGCTCGTTCGTTCAAAGTCCCAGTTGCTAAAGTGCAGTGGGCAAATATGTTAACTGGTGATATTGGTGAAACTGCAATTCTTGCTCGTCATCAACGACTTGAACAAGCGCAAATGCGACTTTTTCATCCTATCAAGTTTATGCTTGCTAGTCCTGCGGCTGATTTAACGGAGATTACAAAACAATTCCCGGATGGTTTTGCTGTTGAAGATAAATATGATGGTATCCGCGCGCAGGTACATATCGGAGGAGGGGGAAACGAAGGGGGTAGTTTACATGGAACTATTTTTAATAATCGGCGTGTAGCTTTGTTTTCACGAACTTTAGATGAAATTACAGAGACGTTTCCCGATTTAATTGAATCGCTTGCACAACTCCTAGAATCTTCACAGGACAACGATGCTGATAACGGTTTGATTTTAGATGGGGAAATTGTACCCGTTCGAGGCGCCAAGATATTACCTTTTCAGGAACTACAAAAGCGACTCGGACGCAAGCAAGTTAAACAAGAGTTAATTGATGAAGTGCCTGTAGCATTTATTGTTTACGATGTTTTATACCATAAAGGACAGGTGTTAATTAACGAACCGCTTTCAACACGTAGAAGCATTTTAGATTCGCTTCCACTTCAAGGAGCAATAAAGCTTGGACTTCATAAACAGTTTGGCGATATTTCTGGTTTAGATGCTGAATTTTCAGCAGCGCGCGCACGAGGAAACGAAGGATTGATGGTCAAAGACCTTAATTCAACATATAAACCTGGTCGTCGTGGTAAAGAGTGGTTGAAAATTAAGCGTGCTATTGCCACACTTGATGTTGTAATTACCGCAGCAGAAGTAGGAACGGGGAGACGTGCGCGGTTTTTGTCAGATTATACATTTGCTGTTCGTAAAAGCGAAACTGAATCAACATTACTAAATATTGGTAAAGCTTATTCAGGACTTACCGACGTTGAAGTTACAGAAATTAGTAATTGGTGTCGCGCGCATACGATACAGGAACTAGAGCATGGTCGAGTATGTATAGTTGAACCAAAACTTATACTAGAAGTTACTTTCGACCGTGTACAACCATCATCACGTCATAATAGTGGTTTTGCATTGCGGTTTCCTAGGATTTTGCGAATACGCGCGGATAAACCAGTTGAGGAAATTGATACTTTAGAAACAGTACAGCGTTTAGCTGAAACACCTCAAATACCAAGTGATACTACTGAAGTAGTATCTACAGTAGTATTTACTGAAATCAGTGTTCCACCTGACTTAGAAACTGCACAAGGAATCTTTAAAAATATAATTTCAAGTCTAGAAAAGAATCAACATATAGTAATACTGCATGACTCTGATGCTGACGGAGTGACAGCAGGAGTAATATTACAAAAAACATTACAGCGTACTGGGTTTACTCAAGTAACCCGGTTAATTCCAGACCGTGAACGCAATGCATGGGCACCGAGTAACCGTGATAAAATTAAAGCTGCTGCACCCGATTATTTATTTGTTCTTGATTTAGGCTGTCAACCTGAACCTGTAATTCCTGGTATTCCAACTTGTTTTATAGACCATCACCGTCCTGAAGGTACACCACCATTAAGTACTTTAATTACAGCATATACCTGGGCGCCGATTCCCAATACATCACTTATTGTTTACTTGTTGTGCAATATTATTACAGATATATCTGATATAGATTGGATAGCAGCTATTGGCACAATTAGTGACTTAGGAGAAAAAGCTCCCTTTGAAATACTAGCTATTGCGAAAAGCAAGTACACAGCTAAATACCTCAAAGAAGCTACAACTCTTATTAACGCATCGCGACGCGCGGCTGATTATAATCCAGAAGTAGCAGCCAAAGTTTTGCTTACACATAATTCCCCGCGCGATATAGTTAACTCCACCACACCCGAAGTCGAACAACTGCGAACAGCGCGCGAACAAGTTAAAGCTGAAATGGAACAAGCTAGAAAAGCGGCGCCTACTTTTGCTGGTAATGTTGCTTTAATTCGCATTAACTCACCTTGTCAAATTCATCCTCTCATTGCTCAAAGTTGGCGTACAAGGCTGCCAAAATATATTGTAATTGTGGCAAATGAAGGATATATACCTGGTAGAGTTAACTTTAGTGCTAGAACTGATTCGGGAATTAACGTATTAGATTTTTTACGTAATGTTGGTTTGCCTGAAGGAGAAGGTAGTTATGGACATGGACATGATTTTGCTTCTGGAGGCAGTTTGCCAGTCGTGCGGTTTGATGAATTATTGAGTAAGTTAGGTTTTGATCCCCCCCAACCCCCGCGTGTCAGGGGGGAGTAAGAGTAATGCAAGAAATAAATTATCACGTTTTTTTGCTATAAGTTATCTACACCTTGATAATTATCCCAATGTAAGCAAGCGGTTGGGCATATCAACCAACAACTGTCGAGTTGTCAGCCATTGGCGCCCAAGTAAAACTTCAGATAAACCTTTGCCAACATGAACGGGGATGTCATATTCAGTACCATCAAGTTTAATCTTACCTGCGTAAATATTAAACCTAAAATTTCCCCGTGCAGTTTGCATTATTTGCCGTCGTATGAAGACCCAATTAAAAGCATTTACATCTTGGCTATCAACTGCTAACCAATACGAAAAGCCAGTATCAAACATTGCATCAATTTGCAGTTCTAATCCCTGGTCATCAATAAGCGCTATCTCAAAAATTAAAGCATCCTCATCACCAAATCTACCTTCAATCGTCATATCGTACCGCAAGCTCCTGTTTCATTAATTCGGAAAGCATAATGTATTTTATCAGGATGTTTGTCACGACACACCCGTGAAGCAACTTCTAAATCTTTATCAACAAAATATTCCCCACTATCTGGTTCAACCGCAACAAACCAATTGTAATGAGTTTCAATCAATTGAGCTTTAACTTTATCAAAAATGGGTAGACAGCGTTGATAAAATTCCTCATGTTCAGCATCCCATTGGTCAAATTGTTCTTCTGTCCACTCGATTTCAGGGAAAATGCGTCCTCGACGCACGGTACGAGTTGTTTTGGTTTCAGTCATGGTTGGTTATTATCTCACAGGAGGCAACACTTCTATTTTCTCCTACCTACACCAATTGCAGCCAAATGTAAGTATAAGTTTTTATTACAATACTGCGATTGCAGTTAGATACTGTCCACATCGGACTTGACGGTAATCAAAACCGTCTATTGGTGAGATCTTTTCTTGCTAATAAATTCTGTAATTTCTGGGGTTATATAATTAACTTCAACGACTTCAAGCCCAGTACGTTTCAACATCCCTTCAATAATCCAAGCAAAAGTGCTGTATTCTTCACGCACATGCATCTCAAAATCTGCTTTACTAAACCCTTCACCTGTGGGTTTTGCTGCGCGCGTTATCCAATCATCGATTCTATATTGCCACTCTGCTGCATCAAATGAGAATATCGCATCCTGTAGGTAAAGAATTCCTTCGGGTTTCAACATCTCCCACATTCGTAATAACCCTACCGTTTTCCAAAAATCAGGCAGGTGATGGAATGCGGCTTTTGTTATAATAAAGTCCACTGGCTCATCTTTATGCTCATAGCTCAAAAATCCAGCATGATGAAATTCAATATTTGTGGCGCCAGCTGCCTTAGCTTTATTTTCAGCATACGACAGCATAGACTCTGATACATCCACTGCATGTACTTTGGCGCCAGTTAGTGCAGCTTGAATAGAAAAAGTACCCGTACCACAGCCAATTTCAATGACTTTGTGTCCTTTATTAATACCAAGTCGTTGTATTAGTGCTTGGTTAACTTCAGGAGTATTCGACTTTTGCTTTCTATCATATGCTTCAACTTGTGCAGTATCTTCAAAATCTACACCTACTTGTTTGATTTCATCGTAGTACCAAGCTGGAAATGCAATCGTCATATTAATCCCCCTTCCCGCCAGTCCAACTTGCCTCTAAAATGCTAAGAGAGTAAATTTACTTTATCTATATAATACTATGACTACTGCTACTCCAGTTAAAACAGAGTATGAAGCGATTATTGGGCTAGAAACCCACTGTCAGCTTAGTACCAACACTAAAATTTTCTCCGATAGTTCGACTGCATTCGGCGCCGACCCCAACACGAACATTGACCCGGTTTGTATGGGTTTACCCGGAGTGTTGCCAGTACTCAACCAAAAAGTTTTAGAATATGCCGTTAAGGCAGGTTTAGCGCTTAATTGCCAAATTGCAAAATATAGTAAGTTTGACCGTAAGCAGTACTTTTATCCTGATTTACCTAAAAACTACCAAATATCACAGTACGATTTACCTATTGCTGAACATGGTTGGTTAGAAATCGAGTTAATCGATAAAGATGGTAATCCAACTCGTAAGAAGATTGGTGTTACTCGTCTCCACATGGAAGAAGATGCTGGTAAGCTTGTTCACGCAGGTAGCGAAAGATTATCTGGTTCGACTTACTCACTTGTAGACTACAACCGCGCGGGTGTTCCGTTAGTAGAAATAGTATCTGAACCTGACTTACGTTCTGGACAAGAAGCTGCAGAATACGCGCAAGAACTGCGTCGAATAATGCGTTATTTAGGTGTCAGCGACGGTAACATGCAAGAAGGTTCGCTGCGCTGTGACGTTAATATATCTGTTCGTCCAGTTGGACAAAAAGAATTTGGCGTTAAAGTCGAAATCAAAAACATGAACTCGTTCAACGCAATACAAAGAGCAATTGAGTATGAAATTGAACGACAAATTGCTGCTGTTGAAGCTGGTGAACCGATTATCCAAGAAACCCGGTTGTGGGAAGAAGGTTCACAACGTACTATTAGTATGCGGAAAAAAGAAGGTTCTAGCGATTACCGCTATTTCCCCGAACCTGACTTAGGACCTATCGAAGTTACTAGCGAACAGTTGGATACTTGGAAAAGCGAGTTACCCGAACTTCCTGCCCAAAAACGTCAACGCTACGAAAAGTTAGGACTTTCTGCATACGATGCGCGCGTTCTTACTGAAGAGCGCACTGTTTCTGAATATTTTGAAACAGTAATTAATTGTGGCGCCAATGCCAAAGCTGCGGCAAACTGGATTACACAAGATATTGCAGCTTACCTCAACAAACAAAAACTCGCTATCACCGACATTGGTTTAACTCCAAAAAACTTAGCGGATGTTATTACTCGAATCGAAAGCGGTAAAATTAGCAATGCCATCGCCAAAGAAAAGCTAACCGATTTACTTAATGGTGTGCCACCCGAAAAAGCGTTCGCAGGCAAGGAACTCATTAGCGACCCCGCTACCCTCGAATCTATTATTGACGAAGTTATTGCCGCTAACCCCAAAGAATACGAGAAGTACAAAGGTGGTAATGTTAATCTCAAGGGTTTCTTTGTCGGGCAAGTCCTCAAAAAAACCAACAAACTCGCTGAACCCCGTCTCACTAATGAATTGGTCGAGAAAAAGCTAAACGCTTAAACAGTAATGAGCGCGCTCGTGCGCTCGTGCTGAGTATTGAAGTGAAAAGCTATTATCCTCACTTTTAACTTTGCCCCTCATAACTTCTATCTTCTGACTCAGCACGAGCGCACGAGCGCACTTTTAACTTTAACTTTTAACTTTATTTATTTCTTCATCAAAAATTTACAAAAAAATACTGAATAGGGGGTGGCGCACCTCATCCCTATAATGATATTGTGCGTCAAGTAGATGCACCCTGATGATTCGGAGAGTTACGTAAGTAGCTCTCCTTTTTTTATCTACTTTTAAGAAATTTGTTGAAGAGAGCGCGATGGTGCGTGACGCTATATGATTCTTTGTTATGGCTTGAGATTTCTGGTTGCGTCACACACCCTACGTAATAACCCCTGTTTATTTAGCCGCTATAAAATTTTCTTAACGATTTATTCAGAAAAAATCCTGTAAGGGGTGTTACACCTCATGCCAAATCTGATATAGTATGTTATTAGATGCACCCTGATGATTCGGAGAGTTACGCCAGTAGCTCTCTTTTTATTTGTCTCCTCATTAGTACTAATAAACCATAGATTTTATTAATTTAGCTTTATGCATTTATTACAATATCTTTATGAAAAATCCGCTTAAGGGGTGTCACCCCTCATGGCAAACGTGATATATTATGTTAAGTAGATGCACCCTGATGATTCGGAGAGTTACGCAAGTAGCTCTCTTTTTATTTGTCTTCCTATTAGTACTAATAAACCATAGATTTTTTTAATTTAGCTTCATGCATTTATTACAATATCTTTATGAAAAATCCGTTTAAGGGGTGCCACCCCTCATAGCAAACGTGATATATTATGTTAAGTAGATGCACCCTGATGATTCGGAGAGTTACGCAAGTGGCTCTCTTTTTTTTGTCTGTTTTTTTCGTTGTGTAATAGCTAACAATTAGATATAAATTTTATAAAATTTTTATAAAATTAGATAGGGGGTAATGCACGGCATCCCAAAAATGGTGTATTATGTTAATAGATGCACCCTGATGATCTGGAGAGCTGCCAAAGTAGCTCTCTGTTTTTTTTATCTATAAAGCATTTGTACTTAGATATTAACTACTTAAATAATAAAATACCATTTAGTGGTGACACTATTATTGATATAATCGCGAGTCGAGTCATAATTGCAGGGAAGGTCATGACAGACTGGCATGAAATTAGTGGTGGAGTCACGGCGCCTAGAGGATATCGGGCAGCGGGTATCAAAGCTGGGTTAAAACCTTCGGGGTTGCCAGATTTAGCGTTGATACTATCAGATGTAGATGCAATTGCAGCAGGGGTATTTACTACAAGTCACGTTAAGGCAGCATGTGTAGATTATTGTCGAGAGCGATTGCAGACGAAGCCTGGGTCGCGCGCGATTCTTTGTAATGCGGGACAAGCGAACGCAGCAACAGGTGAACAAGGAATGCGTGATGCGCTTGAAAGTGCGGAAATTTTGGCAAAAGTATTAAATATTTCCTCAGAATCAATATTGTTGGCATCAACGGGTGTAATTGGGCAGCGTATTAAAATGGATGCGATGCGAAGCGGAATTCCCAAACTTGTTGCGGCACTTTCGGAAACTGGTTCAGATGCAGCAGCAGGAGCAATTATTACTACTGATTTGGTGCCAAAATCAATCGCGTTGGAGACAACTATTGGTGATAGGGCAGTACGAGTTGGTGGAATAGCTAAAGGTTCAGGGATGATTCATCCAAACATGGCAACACTACTTGCATTTGTAACGTGTGATGCAGCTGTTTCACCGCATTTATGGCAGCAAATGCTTTCGCGCGCTGCTGATAAAAGTTTTAATGCAATTACCGTAGATGGTGATACTAGTACTAATGATAGTTTGATTGCCCTTGCCAATGGTCAATCGCGAACTCCTGCTATTACAGAAATGGGCGCCGAGGCAGAAAAGTTAGAAGCGATGTTAACAGCAGTATGTCAACATTTAGCAAAATCTATTGCCCGTGATGGTGAGGGTGCTACTTGCTTGATAGAAGTGCAAGTAGAAGGGGCGCCAGATGATTCGGGGGCGCGTACTGTAGCCAAAACAATTGCTGGTTCATCGCTAGTAAAATCTGCAATATTTGGACGTGATCCAAATTGGGGAAGAATAGGAGCAGCAGCAGGACGCGCGGGAGTTGTATTTGAACAGGAAAACTTGCGAATTCAACTGGGTGATTTTTTACTGATGGAAAATGGACAACCATTACCATTTGACCGCTTGGGCGCCAGTAATTATTTGAAGCATATCGCAGAAAACTCAAGTGTAGCTGGTGATTTTACAGCAACTAACATGAGCAACGACCTTACAGTTGACCGCAGTACTGTAGCACCACAACGAGTTGATAATCCAGTAATAATTAAAGTCAGTATTGGTAACGGTCACGGTTCAGGTAAAGCTTGGGGTTGTGACTTAAGTTACGACTACGTGAAAATTAATGCCGAGTACACAACTTAATAACGTTAGTGGACAGTGCCCACCTGGAGTTAGCTTAGTAAGGTGGGCAGTGCCCACCCTACTACGTTAGGTCTTTAATCGATGCGGCGATATATTTTTTCGGTTTTATCTAGACTTTTATATTTACTTTCATAATCCGAAAATCCTATCGATTCCTGTTTACCTAATGTTAATATACCAAATTTAGTTAAGCTTTCATAAAATAATTTATGAACGCGCGTTTGCAGGGTTTTGTCAAAGTATATCAAAACATTACGACATATAATTACATTAAATTCATTGAAAGAATTATCGCTAACTAAGTTATGTAAGGAAAAAATCATATTCTCACGTAATGAAGTATTAAATGTTGCATAATTATCAGCAACTAAATAATATTCAGAAAAAGACTTTTTACCGCCGGCTTGAAGATAATTTTGCGTATATCCCTGCATAAATTTTAGAGGAAAAATACCAGCTTTAGCTTGAGATAATACTCTTTCGTTGATATCAGTTGCATAAAGGCGACAGCGATGATATAAACCTTCTTCTTGAAGTAAAATTGCCATCGAGTAAACTTCTTCACCACTTGAACATCCAGCGTGCCAAATTCTGATAAATGGATAAGTTCGTAAAATAGGAATTACTGAGGAGCGCAAAGCTAGATAAAAACTAGGGTCGCGAAACATTGAGGTAACATTAACCGAGACATTGAGTAAAAAGCGTTTCATACACTCGCGGTCATGTAAGACTTTATCTTGAAGTGCAGAAATACTTTTTACTCCCTCGATGTAAGCAATATGCCAAATTCTGCGTGTAATCGAAACACGAGAATAATTACGAAAATCAAAACCGTAGTAACGATATATTCCCTCAAGTAGTAAATTGATTTCTATATCTTCTAACATCATTGATGAAAGATGAATTATCATACATCGGTCTTATGGTGGTTACTACAACCGTTTTGACTATAAACAAGAGGGAAGTAGTATCCTAACTCTTCCATTTTCCTCAAAACTTTACCTGCACTCTCAGCAATAGTCTCTAGATGTGTATTACAAGTAACCTCCGGAAAAAGAGGCGCCTCGTAAGGGTCATCAATACCAGTAAAGTTTTGTATTTCACCAGCGCGCGCTTTTTTGTATAAACCTTTAACATCGCGCTCGGAGCATACTTCAAGAGGTGCATTAACATAGACTTCTAGAAAGTCAGCGATATCTAAACGCATTTGAGTGCGAATTTGTCGATAAGGTGAAATAGCTGACACTAGTACAATTACATCATTGCGTGTTAGTAAATTAGCCACATAACCAATGCGACGAATATTTTCATCACGGTCTTCTTTACTAAAACCTAGTCCTTTTGTTAAGGATTGTCTCAACACGTCACCATCAAGAAGCTCGACTTTATACCCTTGAGAGCGTAATTCATTTTCAACAACACGACTAATCGTTGTTTTACCAGCACCACTCAAGCCAGTAAACCATACTGTTAAACCCTTTTGTTCTAATCTCATCATACCAGCCACACCACATACGTTACTTTGAAAGCCCTATTTTAGGCTTCACTCGCAAAACCCAGCGATAAATTCGTTTCTTTGCGATTCGTCTTTACACTTAGTTTGCTATCAAATTATTAACATATATTAAGTGCTTGCTTCATCGTTCCTTCTCTAGATACTTATGCAAAAGCAAATACCTCTATCGAGAGATAGATTTATAAACTTAAGTTGATGAATATATAAATAGACTTAATTCGGTCGATAGAAGAAAAAACAGGCATGTATGGTACTAACTTTCTACAAATATCAACCGACCCAGAAAGATACATAGCTGATGGTTAGTATTATCGCATACATGCACTTAAAGTTTCACCAGCGTTTCGTATAAATTGGCAGTCGATTTTATTAGTTTGTTGCAGAACCTCTATAAATTCGTTCAATTTGGGCTTTTGAAAGTCGCGTCATTGGGAATCCTTGATATGTGTCAAAAACAACTTCTTCGGACTCAGTTGTGGTTTGCCCATCTGAGGATGTTTTTGTGCCATTACCATTTGAATGATAACCAAGTACTATTTCATCATCTGGTAGGTATGAAAGCAGACTTTGAGGTGAGACGTAAGAATGAGTTTCAGGGTCATATGCTAAAACTTCTCCTGTCTCAATTTGATAAATCCAGGCGTAAATGTATAGTTGATTTTGATAAAGCTTCGAGCGAATGACCGGATAAGTTCTCAGGTTTTCAATTTGAGTCAATACATTTTCAGCAGTGATAATTTCTAGTAATTCTTCTCCCTTGTAGTGACTGTAATGTTCTTTCGCTAAAAGTCGAGTTGCTTCTGTGTACTTCAGCCAGTCATGCACAAGTGGCATTTCTTCATCCAGACTATGCAACTTAGTCAACCCTTTCATGGCGCCGCAGTGTGAGTGACCGCAAACAATAATTTGTCTGATACCCAAAGCTTGTATAGCATATTCAATCGTGGCGCCTTCACCCCCATTAGTTGCTCCATAAGGTGGGATAATATTGCCAGCATTGCGAATCACAAACAATTCACCTAATTGAGCTTGTGTGATTAAGTTTGGGTCTACGCGCGAATCGGAGCAAGTAATAAATAATACCCTCGGTTTTTGACCTTGAGAAAGTTGTTCAAAAAGTTGTTGATGGCTACTAACATATGTAGTCTTAAACTCGCGCAGCCCTTTGATTAATTTCTTCATTATGATTAAAATTTTCCAGCTAGAGACTGTAATATAGCAATTCGTGTATCGTTTGTAAAACACCAAATTGTAGAGACTAAACATGTAACGTCTCTACCAAAACGGCATTTTTTACAATTTTTGCACGGAATACTATATAAATTTTCTCTCAAATGGCTTATGTAATACTGCCGTGTTATTAATTTGTGAGTAATGGTTAAAGTACCACCTGAGTATAATTTGAATTTTTGTGAAGAAAGTTTATGAATTAAGAATGATTGTAACGAACTAAACTAGAGTCAATATCTTGTATACATGTACATCCGCTAAGTGCCATTGCTAAATCAAGCTCCGCGCGCAGCAATTCAATAACATGGACAACACCCGCTTCACCGTTTAAAGCTAGTCCCCATAATATAGGTCTTCCGATTAATACGCAATCGGCGCCATAAGCCAAAGCTTTGAGTATATCAACACCTCGACGAATACCACCGTCAACAAGAACAGCTGCATCATTATCAACTGCTGCGACGATATCAGGCAATGCTTCAATCGATGCAATAGCACTATCCAACTGGCGCCCACCATGATTTGATACTATTATTGCTTTGGCACCGCATTTAGCTGCATTCGCTGCATCATCCGCACGTAAGATACCTTTCACAACTAAAGGTAGTGGAGACAAAGATTGTAACCATTCTAAATCATGCCAAGTAACAGACGGGCTGAGTTGTTCAGCAAAATAAGCAAATAACCCCGACTCTCCTGAATAATGGGGGATATCCAGACCGGACATATTTGTTAAATTTGCCAAATGTAACCCACTCGGTAAAACGAACTCATTGCGCTTATCGCGTTCGCGTTGTCCTAACATTGGTGCGTCAACAGTTAAACATAACGCTTTGTAACCTGCGGCAAACGCGCGTTCAACCAAAGCGCGAGTTAAACCTTTATCTTTATGAATGTAAAGTTGAAACCAGCGTAGAGAATCAGTAGAATTATTAGTAGCTGCAACTTCCTCAATGCTCTTAGTAGACAGAGTACTGAGTATCATTCCTGCTCCAGAGTATGCTGCCGCTTTTGCGGTTGCAACTTCGCCTGACTCATGAGCAAGACACTGAAAAGCCATCGGAGCAACTATTAGAGGTAGCTGTAAAGTTTGCCCTAAAACAGTTACTTTCAAATCACGTTTACTTACATCTACGAGCATTCGAGGTAATAATTTTATCCGATCAAATGCCGTGCGATTATCACGTAATGTTACCTCATCCCAGGCGCCACTACTGTAATAATCAAATGCCATTTGAGATAGATGGCTTTTCGCACGTTGTTCGTACTCAAATAAATTAATCGGCAGCAAAGGATGATTAGCAGTGTTAATCATAAATTATAGATATATGATTGAAACTAATACGTTTATACTTTTCGTCTATTTAATTTAAGTGTTATTCCTATCACACCAGAATTTGATATTGACTATGCTAACAAAAATACTAATTCTTACATCATTCGTTTCCCCCGTTTGGGTAATCACACCATCAAACGCCATTCAAAATCAACCTATTTATACAATTGCTCAAGGAACGAGCAACGAAGCAGAAATTCGCGAAGCTTGTAAAACAAGACAACTTGATAAACTTCCGTCACCTTACACCGACGTGCCTAGAAACCATTGGGCATATTCAGCAGTAGCTTCACTTTATTACTGCAAATCTAGAGGTATTTTTGCAACGGCGCCAACGAGTCAACTACAAACGGCGCCGACAAAAGTTACCATCGATGGACGTACTTACACATTAAATGCATATGTCTGGCGTGACTTCATGCCGAGTGTTGGTACATCCAACAAAGGCTTAATGGCAAACGTAAATTTAGTACCCGACGATGGTAATCCAGTACTAGCTAGTCTTAGAGTAGATAAACTATGGGTAATTAACGGCACAGAAATTTGGGAAACCAATACCCCAAATACCAGAAGCGGTCCACAATGGCAACCAGGTGCCAAAGTAGATGTAGTCGTACAAATAAAAGGCGCCAACGGACAAACCTATTTATTGCGAAACCTATCGCAGCAAATTCAAGCCACCTATTAACCATGTTCTAAAAACAGAATATTAAACGTAGGGTGCGTGAATTACGTTTTAATAAATTTTATGATTGATAGCTGTAGAGACTAAACATGTTTAGTCTCTACACAAATTTAACATTTGATTATCAAATAAAACAAAAACTTTCGGCCGATTCTTGCTCATCAATATAAAAATATTGCTCAATTGAGTGCAATAGCGCCACTGTGATGATATATCTACAGACAACTAAAGTGCGATTCAGGCGTGCGGTATCAGATGATTAAGCTAATATTAACTGTTCCTTTGTAAAAAATTAATGTGTCAATGGTAAGCTGATGTGGGCAAAGCAACAGTTGACACTTTGGATCTGGCAGTAAAATCTGGCATCCATGTTTTGGATTACAGGAAGATATCCCCTCTACTAGTGTAATTTGCAACGAGGTTTTTTTATTTACAAAACGCTACGTGGTTCAAGCCTGATTTCGGCGGTTAGGGGATTAGTTATGTGGTTTTTCTGCCATCACCCTGCCTTTCTTGGATCACCTGTTTCTCTGCTTTGATTCACTTGTTATCAGGGTCAAAAAAATGTCAGATTACAGTAATTTCGAGCAGTTTTTGTACAGTCCAATTAAACGACGCAACCTGATCATTGGAGCTGGGGCATTGAGTGGTTTTTTGATCGCCAACCAGTTCCATCAACGAGCGCTCGCTCAAGTCCATTTTCCTAGTTATCCTTTTACGCTTGGTGTGGCATCGGGTGAACCCTTTGCAACCAGCGTGGTACTCTGGACTCGTCTGGCTCCCGATCCCTTAAATGGCGGTGGGATGCCAGCTGTCAATGTGCCAATTCATTGGCAAGTAGCAACTGATGCCGACATGAGAAACATTGTGGCAAAAGGCACTGAGACTGCAATCCCAGAACTGGCTCACTCTGTTCGAGTTGAGGTTAATCGACTCAAACCCGAAACCTGGTACTGGTATCAATTCATCTCAGGTACTGAAGAAAGCCCAATTGGTCGCACTCGTACAGCGCCTAAACCACGTAGCGACGTAAGTAAATTTACCTTTGCTCTAGCCTCCTGCCAGCAGTATCAGCAAGGGTACTTCACGGCATACAAATACATGGCTCAGGAAGACCTAGACCTGGTGGTGCATGTGGGTGACTACATCTACGAGGGAGGAATCTCAACAACTGCTGTCAGACAGCATAATAGTCCGGAAATTGTGACTTTGGATGATTACCGTAACCGTCACGCCCTCTACAAAACAGATCCCAATCTGCAAGCTGCTCATGCGGCATTTCCCTGGATCGTCACCTGGGATGACCACGAGGTGGAGAACAACTACGCCGATGCCATCTCGGAAATTGACAGTGAACCGGATCAAGACCGCGCCGTCTTCCTACAGCGGCGGGCGCTTGCTTATCAGGCTTACTATGAACATATGCCGCTACGATTCCCCTCACGACCCAGAGGATCAGAGTTGCAACTTTTCCGTCGGCTTTCCTTCGGTAAATTAGCGACCTTCCATGTACTAGATACCCGCCAGTATCGCACAGATCAGCCTTGTGGAGATGGTACCAAGGAACGTTGCCCAGAGAATTTAGATCCCAATGCCACGATTCTTGGCAAGCGTCAAGAAGATTGGCTATTCCGTGGTTTAGAGAGTTCGGAGGCTCAGTGGAACATTCTAGCTCAACAAGTGCCAATTGCTCAGAGAGATATGACACCTGGGGAAGGCAGAACTTTCAGCATGGATAAGTGGGATGGGTATGTGGCTGACCGCGACCGACTGATACGTTTCTTGTCAGAGCGCAAGCCTTCTAATCCGGTCGCCTTAGCTGGTGATGTGCATTCTCACTGGGCAATGGATCTTAAGGCTGACTTTAATAACCCAGAATCCGCTACGGTTGGGAGTGAATTTGTTTGTACCTCGATTACCTCCGGTGGAGATGGGTCAAACACGAACGCCACGGTTCAAGCCTACTTGCCAGATAACCCACACATTAAGTTTTTCAACAATCAACGGGGGTATGTCCGTTGTGTGCTGACTCCGACAAACTGGCAGTCGGACTTTCTCGTCATGTCAAACGTGACAACACAGTCTGGTACAATCAGTAAGCGTGCTTCATTTGTGGTGGAAAACGGTCGTCCGGGTGTACAGCAAGTGTAAAGCATCGGCGAGGGGCTGTTAATTTTCATCTATATTATGTACCTTGCCTACCGTTTCCCCTCTGTTGTAAAAGATACTCCCATATTCTTTGTATCTCTGCTTGCCATGCTTGTCTGTCAATCGCTGCTTGTTGCCTGTCCTGGGCTGCTTGTTCTCTGTCGAGCTCTGTTTGTTGGCGGTCAATAGCTGCTTGCTGTCTATCTTGGGCAGCTTGTTCTGCCAAGTTGTTTATTTTACGGTCAGTCTGTTCGCTTAAATTATTCAGATTTTCAGTCAACTGACTAATATTTGCTACCAACACATCAATAGTGTCGCTCTGTTGACTAATATTCGCTGCCAACGCATCAATAGTATCGCTCTGTTGATTAATATTCGCTGTCAACATATTGACAGCGTTGTTCTGTTGACTCATATTCGCTGTCAACATATTGACAGCGTTGTTCTGTTGACTCATATTCGCTGTCAACACATTGATGGCGTTGTTCTGTTGACTCATATTCGCTGTCAACACATTGATAGCGTTGTTCTGTTGACTCATATTCGCTGCCAACGCATCAATAGCGTTGTTCTGTGCTGCTACTGTTTCACCTACATTTGCGAACAAGGTTTCTAGGCGACTTAATCGAGTTTCAATTGATTCTGGTTGGTTTGTTGTCATTTTTGTTTTTGCTTATTTTCTTGTTCTGGTACCTACTGCTATAAAAATCTTAGTATTTCAGGCACTAGTTCTGTAAGAGTTATAAATTAAAGGTTTGATGAATTATAGTTTACATATATTTTATAGTACTAACAGGCAATATGCGCGCGTGGCTCATTTCTCTTCGCTCTGTGTTCTCTGTGCCTTTGTGGTAAAGATAAATACATGATTGCACAGGCGGGATGCCTGTGCTACAACTTGATAAATTATCCATTACATCCGTTGTATCCGTTGCAAATAATTAGTCATCATCATCGTCAACTCGTTTTCCAGGTAAGCTAGTGCTAGGATTACTTATTTCCTCATCATCGTCATCGCTGCCTATACCTGTTGAAGTACGGAAACTGGTCTGGGATGCTGGGGGTTCGCTGTCTGCACCTTTAACGCTCTTCCAAACCATTTCAGTTAGTAACTGATCTGGCACTCGGTCTTCTTGCGAGAAATCAGCGGTTGCTGCTTGAACTGCAAGAGGAGCATTAACTGGGTTTAGTTCATCTAGAGGTAGAGTTGGTGTTATGGCTGTATAAGGAGTGAAATCTGGTTTGTTTGTGAAGCTGTTAAGCATTGGTGTTGCTGCTGCATCAAATTGGCTTAATGGTGGGATGCCAACGATTTGCTCCATTGTACGTAACATAGCGGATGTGTCGTAGAATGTCGAGTCAACTTTGCCTGTTTGGGTGTAAGGACTGATAACCTGAGCAATTGTTCGATGGGCATCAACGTGATCTGGACCATTTTGAGCATCATCTTCAACGACAAAGATGGCAGTATCCTTCCAGAATGGAGAGTGACAGACAGCATCTACAAGCTTACCAAGGGCTAAGTCATTATCAGCTACATAAGCTCTAGGAGTTGGCGCCCCTACCCTTGTTCCTGATGTGTGGTCGTTAGGAAGTCGGACAAATTCCACCGTTGGTAGTTTTCCATCTGCTTCGTACTGTTGGAACTCGTTGAGCCACTCGTTGATTCGAGTTTGGTCACTGATTGTCAAATCATAACCTGGGAAGTTAAGGTCAGTGTTTGCTGCAAGTCTAGGTTCGGTAGTTTCTCCAGTAGTTGTGTTTGCTGCGACCTTTCCACCAAATACCCGGAAGCCATAGTTGCGGTAGTCAATGCCTGCATCGCTGAGTTTATTCCAAATAAAGGCATCAGTTGGCTCTGTACCAGGTGATGTAGCGTAATTGCCACCCTCAAAGTCATAAGGTCGATTTCGACCGGGGTAAAATAAACCACTCACATAAATAACGCTAATACAGAATAAATGTTTTGGAAGTAAAAGAATATCAAAGCTTTGATTAATTTTAGTTTAAGAACTCAGATATTGAAGAAATATAAATTATTTGTTCACTATTATTGCTTTAATTTATTTTAATTAATAAAAGTTTATATGAGTTTTGATAAATTAAAATACATTTCTCCCATTAGGAGGAAGTAAGAAAAGACAGATAGCTCAGAAGTTTTAGCCTTTAGCAGCACGGCTTTTAGTGATTAAATATACGTGCTTGTAAGCAGATTACTGAGCAAGCAACATAACGAAGGTGTAAATAGATATTCCGCGCGTTCGTAATTGGCTAGAACGTTTTTGCAATAGTCGCAGAGTCACTTTATCACCCCAACAGCAGCAAGCAGTAGAAATAGCTGCTTATTCTAATTTTATGGTGATTACAGGTGGGCCAGGTGTGGGAAAAACTTTTACAACCCATACAATTGTAAGCTTGTGGAAAGCAATGGGTAAATCAATTGCTCTCGCGGCGCAAGAGTGGACGTGCAGCACAGCGACTTGGTGAAATCACAGGTTTAGAAGCAAAGACTCTACACCGACTTTTAGAATTTGACCCCAAGACGCGCGGGTTTAAGCGCAACAAAAATAATCCATTACCGCACTCTGCAATTATTGTAGACGAAGCGAGTATGCTGGATTTATTTTTAGCGCACTCATTGGTACAAGCATTGGGAGATGCACAGTTATTATTAGTAGGGGATATCGACCAGTTACCATCGGTAGGTTCCGGAAATGTACTAGCTGATTTAATAAATTCAGGTAGAGTGCCTGTAGTTAGACTTACACAAGTATTTCGTCAAGCTGCTACAAGTAAGATTATCACTGCTGCCCTCGCGCATCATATGTGCCTCGACCTGGAATTTTAAACTGATTGTCAAATCTAAAATTCTAGCACCTGCACCTACCAACATGATAGATAATCGTAAACTATCAGCAACTCTTTTAATATCAAGTAAAACTTGCTTTTGTTTATCTTCTATTTTACACATCTTGCTGCCTATCTAAAATAAATTTATCATAAATACGTTCTGCTGTCTCTTGCAGCCTATCATTATCTAAAAGTAATAATTCTGCGTGAAGTAATAAAGGGTCAACAATTTTGTCAAGTTGGTTATAACATCCAGCATTTTGCTTACCAAATTGCTGAATAAAAATAATTTCTCCTTGAGGACTTGGTTTAAGTTTTAGTTTAGCTGCGATTAAGCTATGGTTTTTGTTGACGTGTAATGTAGCACTTCTAGGAATTAGATAATACGTAGCTAGTGCGGCGCCTAATTCACCACCAATTAAAAAATTTTCTTCTTTTGCCAACTGAATAATACTTTCTTTGATATCTGAAAAGTCTCTTTGTAGTGCTGGAGTATAGGCGCCAATAAACAATTTTGGACGAAGAGTTTCAGCATAGCCAATTTCCCAACGTTCTAAAAGCTTGTTATATTTATTGATGAAATATTTACCTTCTCGCTGTCGCTGAAGATAACCTAATTTATATAATTGTTTCAAAGTCTCACTTATACTTTCTGGCGCCATATCAGCTAAAGGAGCTAACTCTTCTAAAGAAGCTTTCAGAATCTTTGGCTTTTTAAGTAAAATATAAATCAATTCTAAAATTTTCTTTGTAAACTGAAAACTTTGAGAACTTATTGGTTTATTTTCGCGACGATGCTTACCGTGAGTGAAAATGTAAACAACTGAATTATTTAAATATATATTACCAACGCTATCAATAAACTCAATCTTTTCCTGAACTAACTTATCAATAGTTGGCTCAGACAAATTTTGTGTGATGAGAAGTGGCTTATGACCTATTTTTTATTCAAGCAATTTTATATAGGCTACAGTTAATTTAGCAGCCGAAGAAGTAACATATGGCTGAATTGTGTAAGGGTAATCAACTGACTGAACAGGACTATGTATTGTTAAAACTCCATCAATATTTGTTTGAGCGGGTATATTGTATTTTTCATGTAAGGTAGCCCGAATATCAGGCAGTACTTTTAGATTATTTAGACACTTTTGCAATAGTTTGTTTTGATCATTCATACATATATATAATGAATGCAACGGTTCGTGTACTCGTTTATATTATAAATTATAGGTTCTCAATTGCTACAACTGTGGTAAGTCTTTATAAGCGGGCAAAGAAATCAACCAAATTATAGTAAGCAAGCAATTGCAGGTGATAAGGTTGTATAAGCAACACCGATATATTTGATGTATAATTCTGTAGCAGCTTTTACCACAGGCATAAAAATTTATGGTGCTAGACCAAGTTTTGTTGAATGATTGGCATGTTGTAGCAGCAGTTTCAGAACTCCAACATTGCTCAATATTGCAAAAACGTTTGTTAGGCGAAGATATCGTTTTGTGGCATAACGGTGAAAAAACGTTAGCTTGGCAAGATTTATGTCCACACAGGGGAGCGCGCTTTTCATTAGGATGGGTCAAAGAAGATACGATTATTTGTCCTTATCACGGTCTACAATTTAATAGCAAAGGTGAATGTATATTGCTTCCAGCCACCCCAGACCAAGCACCACCAGTGCGTGCATGTGTTAAGACTTACCATGTACAAGAAAAATACGGAATGATTTGGGTTTGCATGGGGACACCACAGCGGGATATACCTTTGTTTAGCGATTGGAAACAACCAAATCTTCGTAATATTTTAACTGGCCCTTTTCACCTGAAGTCAAGCCCTTTGCGAGCGCTAGAAAATTTTATAGACCCCGCACATTTTTCGTTTGTACATAATGGTATATTTGCGACACGTAACCATCCGGAAATTATATTAGGTGATTTGACATCAAGTTTATCGGGAATATGCTTTCAGTTTAAATACTGGTATATTGATTTCACGGTTGAAAACAATGAGGATACCTTAGCTCTCATTCCTTGTCAGTGCGATATTTATCATCCTCTAGTTGCGTACTTACAAAATGGGATAAATACGGAAGGTTATTTCACTATTTACTTTGTAGTTACACCAGTTGACGAAGAAGAATGTTTGTTATGGTTTCTTTACGGAGCAGCATTTGGTGAAGAAGTTACCGATTTTCAAGTAATAGAGAATGATGCTAAAGTTTTCCAACAAGACGCTAGAATAATTGAATCACAACGACCTCGATGCCTACCTCTTGATTTACAAACAGAATTACAACTACCAAGCGACCGTGGTTCTATCGCTTATCGAAAGTGGCTTAAACAACAAGGTGTAACTTTTGGTGCTATTTGACAAGAAGGTCAGGTGTCAATACTGCTCGGTTAAGACATTTTCTAGAAATCGATCCCCCCTGGCCCCCCTTAATACAGGGCTGATTCATTCTAAAAAGAAAAATGGCTATTACTCTTTGTGTTCTTTGTGTTCTTCGTGGTTTATTAAATAAGAACCACAAAGGTCACAAAGGTCACAAAGGAAGAGACGGGAGTTGTCAGTAATTATGTACCAAATTTGAACTGAATTTAATTTCCTTCTAAGAATGAAACAGCCCCCCTTATTAAGGGGAATGGCACGAAAAAAGGCAGAGGGCAGATGGCAGAGGGCAGAAGGGAAAGGAAGGAGAAACAGATAAGATATAACTAAACTAAACTTGTGGGGAGCAGTGGCTCAACAGCATCTGTCTTAGCCTGTTTGCAAACCAATAAGAGAGCCATCGACAATAACAGCTTGTTTGAGGGCATCAACTCGTTCTATAAACAAATTGCTGCGCGGTACTAAATTAAGTATGCCAATATTTTCCAAGAGATGCTTAACTCTGCCAGTTGCTGCAACAATAAACACTTGAGACCCCTTCTCTTGAGAATCTTTAATGGCAG
Organism: Calothrix sp. NIES-4105; assembly: GCF_002368415.1. Classification (GTDB taxonomy): domain Bacteria; phylum Cyanobacteriota; class Cyanobacteriia; order Cyanobacteriales; family Nostocaceae; genus Dulcicalothrix. The sequence continues at coordinate 9,795,836 of NZ_AP018290.1, read as the reverse complement.
TTTCAATTGCGATCGCGGCGGTTTCATCCAAATAAGGAACATCGCTCAAGTCTATAACTAAAGTATCACAATGCTTGACACTTAAATGTTCTTTAGCAATCGCTTTCGCCACCCCAAAGCTCATCGGTCCGCCCAAATAGAACAAAGAAACTCTTCCCTGTGCTAAATTGAGCAACTCCTTCTCCTCCAAATTCAAAGGAATAGAATCATCAGCATCGCGGATAGCTTTAATTTGCTGTGCCTGTACGTTACTCAATTGTTCGATAGTTAGCAAGTTAGCGATAAACATTCCCACTCCTGCAGCAACCATCAGGTCAAGAAAAACCGTCATCAGCAGCACCGCATACATAATTAAGCAAGATTTCCAAGAAACCTTATGGGCTCGCTTTAAGAAATTCCAATCGAGCATTTCCAAACCCACCGAAAGAGCAATCCCCGCTAAGACAGCCATCGGAATATTTTCCGCTAAGTCGGCAAACCATAAAACGATACTCAACATGAGCGCGGCTCGAACCAAACCAGCAAGAGCAGTTCTCGCGCCAACCTGAACGTTAATCACCGTTCCCATCGTCGCACCAGAACCAGGAATTCCACCGCACAAACCAGCAACTAAATTTCCAACACCCTGACCAATTAACTCTTGGTCTTCATAAGTTTCGGTGCGCGTTATACTGTCAGCAATGACAGAAGTAAGCAAAGCGTCTATCGAACCCAACATCCCCAGCATTGCTCCATCAATCAACATTTGTACTGTTTGGCTGGGAGTAAAAGTAGGCATGTATAAAGATGGTAATCCCGATGGAATATCGCCAATCCGTCTGAGGTCAAAATTGTGCAGCAAGGTGAAGGAAACAACTGTACCTATAATCAATGCTGCCAATTGCGGTGGAAAATAGCGCTTGAGCCTGTAGGGCATTAACAAAATAACAGCCATCGTTAAAACAGCTAATCCGACTTCCACCGGATTCAGTTTTGCCAAAAGTTGGGGTAAGTTTTGCAATGTTCCTATCAAACCACCTTTGGGAGCTTCATGACCCAAAAATGGAGGAATTTGCAAAATAATCAGAATCACACCAATTCCAGACATAAAACCGGAAATAACGCTATAGGGCATCATGATAATGTATTTACCCAAGCGCAGGAGACCAAAAAGGATTTGAAAAACCCCCGATAGCATGACGACTGTAAATGCCATTGCTATCCCATTCTCCGGATTATTCGCTACCGTAGCAGCAATAATTGCTGTCATAAATACAGTTGTTGGACCGGTGGGTTCGGAAATTTGTGTAGGTGTACCCCCAAATAAAGATGCAAAAAAACCGACGCAGATAGAGCCATAAAGACCCGATACAGCTCCTAAACCTGAAGCAACTCCAAACGCCAGAGCGATTGGTAAAGAAACAATCGCATTGGTGATACCGCCAAATATGTCACCGCGTAAGTTTCTAAAATGAATTCTGTTAAATACACGCATTGTTTAAAACCCATCTAGGAAAAAATGATTGCCAAATCCGGTGAATAACTTCTCCTATCGCCAGACGAGAAATGGGAATATACACTCTCCTCGTCAAAATTTTCCGAGAATAAATCAAACGGATTTTATGTATTAATCCATTTGATTACTTAGTATTCTTAAGAAATTTTCTGAATCAAATTTTTAACTATTAAGATTAAATTTGCAGTCAAATTAATCTTATAGCTAAAATACAAATCTCTTATTTAGGCGAACATCTTAACTTTACCATTAAGTAAAGTTATCAATTGTATTAATTTCTAATTGCTGCGAGAAGCTCATAAAAATTATCTATATTATTTCTATCACCAAACGAATCTGAAGATAAAAGTTTTAACTTTTCTTTAGACTTTAGATATAAACCTGGAACAAAATGTAGAGACGATCTCTTGAACTATTTTCTCTGTCGTTTTAGGAGGGGATGAAAATAATTCAGCCCCTTTTTTGTATACTGGTTGTCGCCAGATTGAGCACGCAATCCCATTCGTTCCAGGATTTTGTCTCGCTCTCGGCAAAGTTGGGAACGTTCGAGGGGACTTAATTCATTACAAATTAAATTTTCATCAATCTCAGCTAAACGAGCGTGGCTTTTGTCCTCACAGGTTATAATTTTACATTGTAATATGTTTATTATGAGCATAAGCAAAAACCTTGGTTACCTCAACCGAACATTTTCAGCATGATGGTGCGATTGTTCGATAATAATTCCACTGCAAGCTTGGGACGACATACTTTCAAAACCCGTTATCTGGGTGACTGCTGTAACCTCAATACATATAGCTTCAAATTCCGTACCAATTAGCAATGATTCTTGGTGTTGACTTTCGTAAAATTCTTGTTTTTTGTTCGTGAATTTACTGTATACTATTAAATTAATAGCAGTAAAGCGATAGAGTCATAACTTACTCTGAAGCTGATGATTACCTTTTGTTATAGCTTAAATAATTTTTGATTTATCTAGCTACTAAACTTCGGCAGATTCTTCATTAAAGGTAAGCAAAAAAAGAAAATGGAATTTTACTACCTAATTTATTTTCAGTAGCCTAGCTGAATTTAAGGTAGATGTCTGCTATTGCCAATAGGTTGTACAAAAAAGTGCAGCAACGGTCTGTGTAGTCGCTTTATATTATAGATTATAGATTCTTACTCCCTTCCTGCTAGAAGATTACCTATAAATTTTTCTTCCTTAGCGTAATGCAGCGTCATGCAGCGGTTCGTTCATTCGGTATTTTTTGAGCGTGAAGGGAGTAATTGCTACAACCGTGGTAAGTCTTTATGCGTTTGTAGCCCATAAGCTAGATACATTAAGCGACCAATCTGGTAATAATTCTGGAAGGGTCAATGTATCACCATCTTCTAATACAGTAACTGCGGCGCCAAGCTTATATATAGATACATTACGTTGGTCTGGGTCAATGAGTATTCCAAATTTAATTCCCCATTGTAATTGTAGGAAAGCCTGCATTTTTTTCTGTAACGGCAGTAAACGGTCGAAAGCTGATTTTACTTCCATTACAAGTTCCGGCGCCATTTCTGGATAAGTACGAGGTGTGCGTTTTAATCGTTCGCGTGAAATAAACGAACAATGGGGTTGCAAAATCTCCCCGTTAGGTAACTGATAACCAACGCGCGAGCTAAGAACATATCCAAGCTTGCGCGGTTCAACCCAAGAAAATAAATGAGCGCAAAAACGGGTGCTAACTTCACCTGACGTAAAGTCTGGCGGAGATTGTATTGATTCATCTTCAACATTTAAACTCGAACTACTTGCGCTTTGATTACTAGCAGTACTTACTGGTTGCGTTGGTTGTATCCCTATTTTCTGAACTACTCTTTGTACTATGTCTTGAAGATTAAATCCTAAATTGAACAGTGCTTTTACTGCTACACCATCTGTAATTCTAAGCAAACCTAACAATAAATGCTCTGTCCCAATGAAATCTTGACTAAATCTACGAGACTCTTCCGAAGCATACTCCAATACGAGCCGACCTTTAGGAGTAAAGGGTATCTCCAAATCAAAAACATTATCACCACGTCCAATTAGTTTCTCTACTTCCGCGCGCACACTCTCCAATTCAACACCTGCATCTTTAAGAACTTGAGCCGCGTAAGCCGTATTTTCAGCAATCAGTCCTAATAGAATTTGCTCTGTCCCTACAAAATTGTGACCCAGGCGCCGTGATTCTTCCTGAGCAAGCATAATTGACTGAACTGCTTTTTGAGTAAATCGCTCAAACATGACTTTCCTCTCTTGAGTTTCCAATGGTTGGGAAAAGAAAACAGATTCAATTGATGTGTTAAACAATCGAGCAACTTTGAAAGCAAGCGGTAGACTGGGGTCATATTTACCCATTTCCAATGCGTTCACAGTTTGGCGACTAACTCCCAAACTTTTCGCTAACTCCGCTTGCGACCAGTTACGCTCGACTCTCAGTATCCGTAAACGATTTTTCATCTACTACTTTCTACGGTTGTATTAGTATGGTAAATATAGTTTTACTTTTTGTCAACTTTATTTTACTTAAATTTGACAATCTTGTGGAGTGGGCATCGCTTCGCTCCGCTCAAGCGCAAGCTCTTGCCCGCCCTGAATGCTCTAAATATAGAACAGGCAGGGATGCCTGTTCCACAAGATGAACAATATAATGCTCAATGTAATGTTAGCTTTACATAAGTCAATTTCTATTGACAAAGCCAAGTGGATAATATAGGAATTTGTAAGGTGGCTTCAGCCACCCACCAAAGCCATCATATGTGAGGCATAGCCTACCTACTATATTTCATGAACTTCAAGCAAAAAATTCAGAAAAAGTGTAATTGGTTGTTAGTTGCGATTTTATCTGCTGTGATGATAACTTTACTTGGCGCCTTAACTCCGACCAAGTGGTTCTATGATTTAAGCAGTCCTTGTGATGTAAATATTTATGTGATTAATGGTGGTTTGCATAGTGATTTTGTTCTCCCTGTAAAAACCTCAAAGTTTAACTGGGATGATTTTATTCCATTAGAGCAAATTGGCACCGATACAAACCAACAATATCAGTATCTTAGCTTTGGTTGGGGAGAACATGACTTTTATATTAACACCCCAACTATAGCGGATATTCAAATTCATACCGTTATCAAAGCTTTGTTTTACCCAAATAATACTTCGGTAATGCACGTTAGAGGTTTTAATAATTTACCTGATAAAAAATATGTTGATATAAAGTGTGTACGCATTAGTTATGATAATTACCTAAGACTAGTAAAATTTATTCAAAAAACCTTTCAACTCGATAATACAGGTCGTGTGATTAGACTTGCCAATGGTTATAACGCTTATGGTGGATTTTATGGCGCCATTGGTAATTATTCAATTCTCAGAAATTGTAATAACTGGACAGCAGAAGCTTTAAGAATAGCTAATGTCAATACTCCTGTTTGGAGCAGTCTTTCTGCCCCTATTATGTGGCATCTCAGAAATAATTGTAGCTGTACATAAAATATCGATACGACATATCAAAGGGAATTTATATCATGTTTACTTATCAACTCTTGGGCAACTTCTGCTAAAGATACTTCTAGAACTTTACCAAACAGGCGCCGTTGTACGAAGGCGCCGTCTATTAGTAATAATAATACTGCTGCAAGCTGACGTGGATTATTTACATTCGCTTCTGCTAGTTGAGTCAAACGTGCTAGCACTGCTTCTTTATGTTTTACAGCTATTTGGTGTCCCGGATAATCTAACTCTCCATATTCTGCGGTTGTAATAATAAACGGACATCCTAAACATTCTGGTTTTGCCAGTAGCTCATCCAACCATTTAAATACCCCCAATAACTTTTCTACTGAGTGTAATGGATACTTGGCAATTTCAGCTTCCAATAAATCCCAAAAACGCTGGTTACGCTGTTCTAGGTATGCAACCACTAAATCGTCTTTTGATGGAAAGTATCTATATAGTGTTGATTTAGCTACTCCTGACTTCGCAATAATCGTATCTACCCCTGTCGCTCTAATCCCTTCAGTGTAAAACAACTCATCCGCAATATTGAGAATATGCTCGCGTAGTGAGGGTTTTGTTCCATCCTCTAATTTTTTGGCGCCTGTTTTTGGCATTAACTACTCCGCTTTTCATAACCCTATTGACATGATACAGACCTGTCTGTAAGATTTCAATTAGAGATAATAAGACAGACCTGTCTGTATTTAATAAGGAACAAAGCCATGAAAATAGGAATTATCGGTAGTGGAAACATGGGTCGCTCACTTGGTATTCTTTGGGCAGAGCAAGGACATCAAGTGTTTTTTGGCTCGCACGATATTGAAAAAGGTAAAGCGGTTGCTGAACAAGCAGGACTAGGAACACAAGGAGGTACAAATGATGAAGCGGCAGCATTTGCGGATGTGATGTTGTGGACAGCGCGCGGAATTACTCCATCAGAGTTGCTATCCGACAAAGAAGTACTGAACGGTAAAATCATTATTGATTGTAATAATCAGGACATTCCAGAAGGATTTGCATATCCTGCGATAGTAGAATCTTTGGCAGAAAAGCTTGCTTCGGATGTACCAAACGCGCGTGTAGTTAAAGCATTTAATACAATGGCACAAGAATTATTTGAATTGGCGCCTGCACCACTCAAGGATTATCAAGTTTCGGTATTTGTAGCTGGAGATGATGAGCAAGCTAGAAATACAGTAATGCAGCTTGCTACTGTAATCGGATTTGCACCAGTAGATTCTGGAGTTTTGCGTAACGCGCGGTTAGTAGAAGGGTTGGGGGATTTTATTAGGATGATAATGATAGGTCAAAAACAGGGTTCTTATGCGACAATTTCGGTTAATGTGTTACCTAAAGCCGAACAACAGCGTTTAGGTGGGAGACAAGCTTCGGCATTATCTTGAAATATTTTTCTTACCAAAATACACTTAACGCATTAGTAGTTATATCATTAATGATGAGAAGTGGCAAAATTGGCAGCGGATGTCACGGATGTAACGGATGATTTATTAGTTACAAACAGCGATTTATTTTTAAAAGGCACCTCGAAAACGAGTCAACTATCCGTTACATCTGTTCAATCCGTTGCGAGTAATTATTCAGGCTTAGGGGGTGAGACATTATGATAACCAAAAAACAAGACGCTATGAACCACACAATCTTACAATCACAGGATTATCATTATGTTTATTCGCCCCATTTGCTCGGAAGAACTTAACGTCTTTGCTGCTTTTAGCGACAAGCCACAGACAAACGAAAGATTTTTAGCTTATTTAACTCAAATGTGGAATGAGGGATATATTCGTCCAGAACTCTGTTTTGTTGCAGAAGAAGCAGGAGAAATTATTGGACGTATCGTATATTGGAAGTTACCCTCTCTAAATAACTTTCTGGAAATTGATTTTTTAGAAATTTCTTTAAGTGCAAATTATCTTGAAGTTGGCGCCGAATTGCTAGTTCGCAGCTTAGAGATGCTGAATCTTCCAGCAAATACTATTATTCAGCATACGCTTGATATACCTTACCCAATATCTACACCTTTCAACTCTGTAGCGAGCATTGAATTATTAGAACAGTTTGGATTTTCGCTTATCAGAGAAACATGTCGATTTGAGTTGCAAGCAACAACACAAGAAATTATGCCATCTAAGCGGTTATTGTTCCGCACGCTAGATGATGTAGGCGAAGATACTTTTATTGATGCAATAGAGTGCGTATCCTCTGGCTCTTTAGATAGAACAATAAAGCAGGAAATGGAAGAAATGGGCGCCTTTGAATACGCAGATGAATACTTTAAAAGGATGAAAGCACTTAAATATAAATCAACTTGGTGGCAATTAGCTTATACTTTAGATAAGGCTTTAGTTGGTTTAGTCATGCCAGCAGAAAACGATGGTGGAGCAATAATTGGATACCTTGGTGTAGTTCCAGAACAACGAGGATATGGCTATGCAAAAGAATTGTTAGCTCAAGCAACTCAAACTCTTTTATCCGATGGTGCAACCCGTATTCGTTCTGACGCTGATGTAAATAATATACCAATGGTAGCAGCTTTTGGGCGCGCTGGATATAACCAGTTTGCTTTAAGAAAAGAATATCGTAGGCGCCTTTTTACGTCGGTTGAAAATTAATAGTCAACTTGATTTTTAGATAACGTGCTAGTAGTCTATGTCAAAAGTTTTGGTGGGTGGGTTAGCAACGGATACAACGGATGTAACGGATGATTTATTTGTTATAAACAAAGCCGAATTGTTTAAAATAACCTATCCGCTACATGCGTTTATCATCCGTTGCCAATTTCACTACCACCCAAAACTTATAACATAAAGTACTAGTAGTCCATGTCATTAATTTTGTTAGGTTGGTGTCTCTCGTAAGGTGGGCAGTGCCCACCCTACTACCTGCCAAAACTTTTGACATGAAGCACTAGAGTTTGTGAACCATTGGTTCACAAATTTTTAGTTTTGGTAGGTTGCAATCTTGGCAACGGATTTTACGGATAGGTTATTTTAAGGTTTTTTGCAGGTGAGACATAAGCATAGTTAACAAACAAAACGTTCCGGAATTAAATAAACCCTAGCTTGAGGACAACCAACTTGGGCATATGGTCAGCTATCATGAAAAAAATCAGCTTATGCGCGAACTCACTATTATGCTGAAAGAAAACCTTAAAAGAGAAATAGACAAGCTCAATGAAGAGCAACTCCTGAAAATCGCTGATTTTATTGCTTTCATTGAGTTTCAGGCTAAACTGACCAAATCCTCAGTTCCATTGTGGCAAAACTTAACACCGCAAGAACGATCATCAGAATTTCGTTCTTGGGTTTCTCAACTACCTAAAAACGGTGTAAGCTTACCAGATGAAGCCACAAGTCGGGATAGTATTTACGAAGAATGACAAGTTACTTACTTGATACTAATGTTCTTTTGCGCTTTTGCAACCTTTCAGATGTTCAACATAGTCTTGTCACAGATGTAGTATCTTTCTTGCTTGCACAGGGAGACAAATGCTTTAAGGAAAGAGTACAGTTGGCGCCTACCTTTAAGCTCGTTATAAAACATTTTGTGTTTCTTGACCAAGCAAAAACGATTCGCCATCAATATATTGACGAAGGAGCGTAGACGCAATATGTTGCGTATCATCGGAAATATTTTTATGTTCTTCTGGATTATTGAAATGAAAGGAGTAATTATATATTGTTGCCATGATAAAGAATCCTTCTACTGTTTGTAAGTAATGTTCGGGTAACTTACAAATAGTTTGATATCCCTCAAAAAAGGAGCATCTCACTTCAGGCAGTAAATATTGAATTGACTCAGCAATATCATAAAGGTAGTATCCAAAGCCACAACGAGCAAAATCAATCGGTCGAATTTGTTCGTTGTAAAATAAATAATTTTTGTCATGTAAATCTGCATGAATTAATCCCCAAACATCTGGTGCTTGACCTAGCATTTTCATTGTGCTTTCAATTTTGCGGGCTACTACTGTAAGCATCTCGTAGTGTTCTGGTAATATAACACCTATTGTTATTGCTGGGTAAAGTGTTGATAGTGCTGTGCGAAAATGATTTTCATCAAATGCTGGGCGTACAAAATTTTGTGGTAATTTCCACGCTCTTGCATGGCGATGCAGTTGAGCTATTAATGAACCAAGCTGGTGAGCTTGTTGGGACGTTAGAAAGGTATCAGAAACGTGGCCATCAATCCAGCGTAGCAATGAACAATTGAAAACATTTTGGGTATCATCTACTAACACTTGTGTTACCCATCTACCCTCTAGGTTTTGCAATGGCTCTTGCACTATTATATCAGTCTCACGACGCAAAGCTGCAAGCCACTTTAGTTCTGATTCGATAACATCTGGTCTTTGCCATATATCATCCAGTAACCCTGAAAATGCTTGGTGAATACGGAGGAGGAAATTTCCTTCTAGTGCTTTTACATAAAAGGTCATGTTTCCACTATGACCCAGGAACCGAATTTCTTCCGCAACTACAGGATATTGATTGAGTGCAGCAAGAGCAATATGTTCTTTTGCGTCAGTGTGAACCATTATTATTTTTCGTGCTTAGAATTTGCGTACTGAGGGCGTTTTTCAATTGGAGGCGCCAGTACTTTCAGTCTAACTTAACGGAGCGCATGTTGGAATTTGTAACCTAGGTTACATTATAAAATTTGGAGTGTTGCTTCTTATTTTTTTCTTAGCGCCCTTGGCGTAAAGTTAGGTTCATTCAACCTGCCAAATTTTATGACAGAAACTATCTTGTGGTCACTCAGGTGCGTTGAGCCTGTTTAATTTTTCACTCTTGCTGAAAATTGTAATGGCTTTCACAGCACCCTACTCCTCTTACGAGCGTGTCCTTTGCGACGAGAGTGGTTCATACCTCTTGCCTCCGTGAACTAAGCGTATGCCTAATAAGGTAAAATAATCGTTTGTACTGCACAGGCGAGACGCCTATGCTACAACGCCTCAAATTTTATTAAAGGAATCAGTGGTTGACGATTTGATTATAAAAGCTTAGATTGTTAATATATTTGTACCAAATATCAAGCTGTCTTTTGATGTCTGTTTAATTAGCGTTTTTTAATGACACCCATCATATGAACATCTCCGAATATATAGAATCTAAGCGCCATGCGATGAAGAAAATCAAGAGCGATATCCGCGAACGTTGGAACAACCGCTTGGTGAAGAACTCATGGCATTTGCAAGGAGTTGAAGGCGCCGCTCAATATCTAGCAAACTACGGTAATAACATTGGCATTGACAAAGTTATCGGGTTTGCAGTATGCGCTGAACAAGAAGGATATCCGGAAGTTGCAATGGGGTTCTGGCAGAAAGCTTTTGAAATTGAAACAGGTGCGGCGCCCACACCAAAAAAACCAAAAGCTGCTAAGACTTCGACATACGCAGAGTCTACAGTTATTGTAGAAGCGGCGCCCCGTTTAGTTGAAGAGTTACCATCACATTTGCAACCTGGACGAATAGTAACGATGCAGCCAGTTGATGCACCGTTTGATCGAGAATATTATATTAATTCTCCTGATTATTGGGGACAACCTAAACGCGATGGTAATCGGTTCGTAGTAATTGCGACGAAAGACCAAGTTTATTATCAGTCGCGCTCAACCAATATAAAAGCACAGCCAGCTATAGAAATTAACAATTTATTACTTGGACTAGCAAATCAAATAGGTACTTTCGTACTTGATGGTGAGTTATACTTTCGGTCTTCAACAGGTAGCGAACATCGAACCGCACCGCAAGCAGCAATGGTAAATGAGCAGAACGGCCAACCTGTTGTAGCAAAACCAATTTACGCTATCTTTAAAGCTTTGTGGTTCTCTGGGCAAGATTTAACTAATAAGAGTGAAGCTCTTCGCATCGAAGCTGGAGAAGAAATAGGCAAATATTTAGATAATCAATATTTTGAAGTTGTTCCAACTGCCAAAACTCAAGCAGAAAAAGCATCTTTAGCAGCGAAACAGCTATCTGAGGGTCGAGAAGGTGAGATATGGGTATCAAATAGCTGTCAATATACTGGCGGTAAAGATACGCGCGCTTATGTAATGGTACGGACAAAATACAATTTGGAATTAGACTTAATTATTACTGAATGTACAAAAACAACTGTAGCTGGTAGACCATTTAGCGCGCTTAATGTCGCACAAGAAGTTAACGGTAAATTAGTACCAATAGGTTCAGTGGGAACAGGATTTTCGCAACATGATATGGAAGAAATTGCTCGGCGCCATGCTACAAATCCTGGCAGCGTTAAAATTACAGTGCGCTGTCAAGGGTTAACTGAACGCGGTAAACTATGGCACGCACGCTTCATTGGAATTTGTGAAGAGAAATAAATTATCCCTCCGGATAGGCATCTCGCCTGTCCTTTAATATAGCTACATGCACTCGCGCCATGCTGTAAATCCTGGAGGCGTTAAAATTACCACGCGCTTTTATTACCGAGTCAGATGCGCTCGGCGCCATAACAATCTTCAATGAAAGGAAATATTAAACCGACTAAACGCACCATCCGATAGCGTTACGCTAACCCTACCTAAAAATTTGTGTAAGCTTAAAATGAAGAGGCGCCGAGAACCATTATACTATAGGAATTTGCAGAACCAATGAAAGCAATCAAAGTGATGGCAAGCATTGATGAACATGGGCAACTAGCGCTCTTATCGCCTTATAATGACTCCGAAGAACAGTCGCGCTCTCAGTAATTGTTCTTATCCCAGAAGAAGCAGAAGTGTAGGATGTCTGAGCAACCGTTGATTGAGAACATTGTGTGAGTTTGTGGATATTTCATACAGATGGTTTAACCCACCTAGTTATTCCCCTTCAGGAGTAAGTAGGTAAAAGTTCGGTGTTATAGCAATAGAATCTATTTTATAACCTAAATAACCCTTTTTCCATTGTTGATTACTCTGCCTCATCCTCAAAATCTACTGTGATTAAGCGTAAATCTTCTGTATAGTATAAAGTTGCAAAAAAGTACTTAGGAATTACAACTCCATTTCGGTGTCTTTCAACCCCTCCTATTGCTACTTTACTAACATAATGATTGCCAAAACCAGTTTCATAATTATTCATAATGAATCTTTTTGTAAGTACCTCACTTGGCGTATTTTTAGGAGGAATTTCCTCACGAGCTAAATTACTAAAACCTCCTTTCTCTAGCTCCGAGTTTAAAGCACAGCTAACATCTTCTAAAATTTTTTCATCAGGTAATAAGTTGTTAATTAATTCTACCAAAGTTATTGTGTTCATATCTGCCTCATAATTGATTTATATTTGAAAGCTAATCGCTGATTTTAGAGATGATCGGAAAGCTCACAAAAAATAATTCTCCCGTTTACTTCTTTACCTAATAATCTACTACTACTTCCCATAATCTTTAATTCATGAGTATAACCTCGTACTTTTCCTATTAGTGCTTTTATACCAGCGGCATTCTTAGCGCTTCTTGCCATACCGTTTTCCAGGGCACTTACAAACTGCTTTAAGGATTTTTTTGAAGTCGCTCCTCTATATAAATCTTCTAACAACTCAATTGTAATCTCTGCTGGAACTGGTGAATCAATTCGAGAACGAGAGGCAAGCTCGTAAAACTCCGTTACCTTCTTCTGTGCATCAGTAAAATTGGTAAAATCAGCGATATCATACTTTTTGCTGATATTACTCAACGTTCCAGCAATCTCATTAAACCTCTGTAAAGCTAAATTGTAAGGAATAGCTCTGGTATTAAGTTCTGCCTCTAAGGTAATAATTCTCTCTTTGAGGCGTTTAAAACGTTGTCGAAGGTTTTTGGTTTGATTTACTGCTGGAATACTCTCTAAAATTCTATCAAGCGCCACCGTCATTTTTTGGCAAACAGAGCAAAGTATAATTACAAACATCATACCATTGCGTAGCAGCTTTAGGGTATGAACACTGTTGCCAAGCCTAATCTGAGTTTGGGCTAAAATTTCTGTTTGGGCTGCCATTAAAGCAACTTCAACATTTTCTGACCATGTTTCTCGCCCTTCAGACTCTCGTGTTTCTAGTTGTGGCATCGACTTTAAACTCATCAATACATTTATCGCTCAACAAGTTTTGATAATTATCTTGTAAGCAAGACGATATTATATTGTCGCATTTATGCGGAGCGCACATTTATTAGAGCTACGGCGCCTTTTACCATTCTAGTTATAACCAAAAATACGGATGTCACCACTGCTTGCTCCATATGAAAACACGGCGCCTTTGAGCAATTATGCTAAGATGCGCGGTAGGGTTTGCGTAGTGAAACGAATCAGGTTATTTGCTGCACAACTGGTGCCTCAAACCTACTTATTTCCTAGCCAATAATTATGTCAAAAGTAATACAAATTAAAAGCTTGTTATTCATAGCCCACGCAGGTATGCTCTGTACATATAGAGACACCATTGAGGGTGCCTAATTGGCGCCAATTGTGATTACAAACAATTTATTTACCTATATAAATAGTATAAATAACAATAATAAAAGGTTTGATTTTCATAATGGTTTTGAAGACCTAGATTCCCGGTTTATTAAATAAACGGGGAATCTCATATTTGTTTTAGATTGAATCAAGTTCTGCGCGTGAGCCGATTACGTTTAATAGTTACGGCGCCTAAACCAGCAAAGAAGAGAGCAAATATGGAAGTTGGTTCGGGAATGGCAGTGTAATAACTAGCAACGCGGATTGGACCGTCTTGGTCTGCTGGTGGAGGTGCTGCTGGTGGGATAATTCCACCACCCGGTTTCAGGTCGGGTTTGGTAGAGAATGGATTGTAAAATATTGCTCCATTACTGATTTCACCACCGCTAAAAGTTATCCTGTTGCCTGTTACAGTAATGTCTTTAAAGATATCTGTTAGGCCAGGTGTGGTTGAGTACCCAATTCTTCCATCTCCATTCACATCTCCCCACTCCACTGGTTCGTTATTAAACGCTGGAGTCGCGTTCGGATTGCTATAAGCAAGCGTTTCTAAATCAAATACAAGACTACCTATATTATTCCCTGTGGCGTTTTGCAAGTTGTTTGCGAAGTCTGGAACTCCATATTCAATAACTTCTCCAGGTTGTATGTTTGTCAACCTTCTTGGATTTCTTGTCGCTAAGATATCTTGATTTGCTGTTGTCACAATTGGTTCGACAAAAATTACAGCATTTGCGGGTTTAAACGACAAAAAACTAATTGCTGTTGCTCCTATAAAGGTAACAACCACACGAGATTGAGCAGTCCTTAAACAAAGCTTCATGAATGACTATGTAATTTAAAGTTTTGACAAAGAAATATACTTTGCCCTAACCGTAATAATACCTGTATAAACTGGATTTTTTAATAACTATCAGAATTAACAAAAAATAAATCATCTCCAGTCACCAAAGAAATCTCGGAATTATCCAATTTTTCGAGCTTGTTCACAATCCGGTTTGCTTGTTGCTCGATGCTGCGCTCGAATATAGTACGAACAAAGCGTCCGTTACCAAAATTCTTGTCACGCTTGGCATAAGCAAGTTCAAAAGCTCTTTGTAGAACAATACAAGCTGATAAATCGAGCGAGTACCCGTTTTCAATACAGAATTTCTTAAAAATTGATAGCAATTCGTTTGGTGTATAGTGGTCGATATAAAATAAGCGGTTGACGCGCGATTTTAAACCTGGATTTGACTCGATGAACTTTTCCATTTCCTCTGGATAACCTGCAACTACTACTGCTAACCGCGCGCGTTGGTCTTCCATTCGTTTGAGCAATACTTGTAATGCTTCTTTACCAAAATCATTTGGTGTATCTTCTGGCACTAAAGCATGAGCTTCATCTATAAATAGCACACCGTCTAATGCTTGCTGTACGGCACTTTCTACACGGAGCGCTGTTTGACCGATATATCCTCCAACAATTCCGGCACGGTCAGTTTCGATAACATGCCCACGCTCCAAAAACCCTAGCTGTTTGTATAAACGACCTACTAATCTGGCAATTGTGGTTTTACCTGTTCCTGGTGGTCCATACAGCATTAAATGAAGTGAAGTGTCAACTGTTTTCAAACCTCGCTGCTTACGTTCGGTTTGCACCTTGAGAAAATTCGCAAGCGAAAATAACTGTTGTTTGGTTCGTTCGTGTCCAACTAACTGATTCAAATCTGTGATTATTTTTTCTAGCGTATCGTAATCCGGCGCCTCATGTTGAATGAAAGCTGCTTTAGTTTCGGGTTTTGAGTCTTTGACATCTACATCAAAAGTTGGTTCTTTTTCAATGTCAAGCGCTGTGATCATCAAACTGTGAACCTTGATGTTGATTTTGTCATGAATCACAAAACCAAAGCTTTTCCCCAATACATCCATTACTTGCTGAGTTGAAAACGTCTCAACTACCGTGCTGTTGATATAAAACTCAACATTATCTCCAATTCGTCGAACTTCAAGTAAGTTTACACCATTACCTAGCTGTATCGATGTGCAGCGTTTCCAGTTAGTGTAGTATTCAAATGTACCATTTTTACACTGGGCGATACGATACAACCCATTTCCAGAGATAATGAACTCGAAGAAGTTGTTGCTGTCGAGGAGTCCCCAAATAAAACCATACCCAAAACTATCAACCCCTGTTACCTTCTCCAATACTATAGAAATATGAAAATTATTTAACTCGTAAAAAAACTCTGTTGAATTCCAACTTAACCAGTATGTCTCCGAACCACTGCGCTTGTGGTCAAACGAATAATGACTCGCTTTAATCCCAAGACTACAATCAACACCGGAGCGCGTAACCCAGTTACGGCAGTTATCTTGAAAGTGTTCTTCAAAAATCAGCATACAAGTTTACCTAAAAGCGCAGCGTTGCACAATATATATATAGACATATACATACACGACTGTAGTAATATTTTTCGGAAAAAAACCTAATTCATTATTTCAATGTCAAAGCTTATGATACGTTGGTTTTACGCACCTACAATTACGACTGGAGAGCATCCTTGGGTATAGAACTACGCAGTTTTGTATTTCTCGACAACTTGCAACCGCAACATGCAGCATACATAGGAACTGTTGCCCAAGGTTTCTTGCCATTACCAGGGGACACATCGCTGTGGATTGAAATTTCTCCTGGCATAGAAATTAATCGAATCACCGATATTGCCCTAAAATCTGCTTCGGTGCGTCCAGGTGTACAAGTTGTCGAACGGTTATATGGTTTACTCGAAGTTCATTCTGGTTCACAGGGTGAAACGCGCGCTGCAGGTCAAGCTATTTTGGCTTTTTTAGGAGTCAAGCGCGATGAATGTATTAAACCGCGCGTGGTATCAAGTCAAATTATTCGTAATATTGACGCTTACCAAACGCAGCTTATCAACCGTACTCGTAGAGGACAATTATTACTCGCAGGAGAAACGTTATATGTTCTTGAAGTTGAACCTGCTGCTTATGCTGCACTAGCTGCAAATGAAGCTGAAAAAGCAGCATCGATTAATATTCTTGAGGTGCAAGCTGTAGGTAGTTTTGGGCGCCTATATTTAGGTGGACAAGAACGCGATATCCTAGCAGGAGCAGCTGGCGCCAAAACCGCCATTGAAAGTGTAGCAGGTAGAACCCCAAGTGGTGGTCGTCAAGAATGATGATATCGTAGGGGCGGGTTAACCAAAATCCTCCATCATTAAATTAAGATACTGTAAACCCGCCCCACCGCCACCATGCCCCACCAACAAAAAACGCATACAGGAGTTAAAATTATCAAATTATGGGAAATTTTGAGCATCTGACATTATTGAGAGCAGGTGCATTGACCTGGACAAAATGGAGACAAAAAAATTCTGATATTGAACCAGATTTTAGCAGTACAGACTTACACGAAGCAAAATTAATTAATACCAACCTCAGCTATGCTAATTTCAGTCTTGCAAATCTGAGTAATGCCGAACTTACAAATTCTAATTTAAGTTATGCAAATCTAATTGGCGCCGATTTGAGTAATTCAAATCTCAGGAATACTTTAATGGCAAATGCAAATCTGATTGCGACCAACTTACAAAGTGCTAACCTGAGAGATGCGGATTTAAGTGAAGCAACTTTAAAACGAGCTAATCTAGCTTTTGCTAACTTAATAGAAGCCAACTTAATATCAGTAGATTTAAGTGAAGCAAACTTATATGAAGCAGAAGCAATAGGAGTCTATTTTTATAAAGCTAATTTTTATAAAGCGAATCTCAAAAACGCTCACTTTGGTCACGCTTTCTTATCGCGCGCTAAATTCACCCAAGCAAACTTAAATAATGCTGACCTAAGACGAACAAATCTTACTGGAGCTTCTTTCGCTTTCTCAAACCTTGAAAATGTTAATTTAACTGGCGCCAACCTTAAAGGTGCAAATTTCAAGGCAGCGATTAATTTGTCTATTCAACAAATTCAAGGAGCGCACAATTGGGAAAATGCAGAGTATGATGAAGCGTTCTTAGATGTAAATACAATAGTTACGCAACTAAAAAGGGATGATTATTAAATTTTTGCGATTTATATCGACGTAATAATTTAGTTGCATCTGCTGCCGAAATTGCTCTACTAAATAAAAATCCCTGCATTAATTCGCAGTCAAGAACCTGTAGCAATCTTCGCTGCTCCTCAGTTTCTACTCCTTCAGCAACTACATTCATGTTTAAACCATGTGCTAAAGCAATTATCGCACTAGTAATTGCAGCATCATGTCTGTTTGTTGCTAAATCACGTACAAAAGACTTGTCGATTTTTAGAGTATGTATTGGAAAATTTTTAATATATGCAAGCGAGCAATATCCTGTACCAAAATCATCTATAGATATAGACACACCCATTCGATGTAATTCATTCAATATGTCTTTTGTTAAATCTATATTTTGCATTGCAATACCTTCAGTTATTTCTAACTCTAAACATTCTGGCGCCAATTCAGTTTCTATAAGTATCTGCTGTACCATATCAACTAAATTTGGCTGTTGAAATTGACGTGCGGATAAATTAACCGCTATCGAAAGCGATGGCATTGCTAAAGCTTTTTGCCAATATTTAGTTTGAGTACAAGCTGTGCGAAGTACCCATTCGCCAATCGGTATAATTTGTCCTGTCTCTTCAGCTAATGGAATAAACTTAGTTGGAGAAATTATGCCTAATCCGCTATGCTGCCAACGTAGCAAAGCTTCCATTTTAGTAATTTTACCAGTCGTAATATTTACTTGGGGTTGATAATGAACAACTAACTCCCCTTTTTCAAGCGCATAATATAAACTATTTTCTAATATAAATAGCTCTGTGGTCTGCGTAGTAATTCCAAAATTGTAAAACTGATATTTATTTCTACCCTGTGATTTAGCACGATTTAATGCTGCATCCGCATGTTTCATTAAAATTTCTGCATCTAGCCCATGTAAAGGATAAAGTGCAATCCCAATACTAGCACTGACGTGTAGTTGATGGTCTTCTATGTCAAATCTAGGGTTTAACGCTGCTAATATCCGCTCTTGTATATTCGCAGCATCTTTAATATCACGTATTTTAGGTAAAAGTATGGTAAATTCATCACCTCCCCAACGAGCAATAATGTCTCCTTCTCGCAGACATTGTGTTAATCGTTTGGTTACACTTTTGAGTAATTGATCCCCGACTGCGTGACCTAATGTATCGTTTATTGTTTTAAATCGGTCTAAATCTAAAAAACATACAGCAAGATGATCTTCACTATCACGAGCTTGTTTTAAAGCCGAAGCCAATAACTCGTTAAATAATACCCGATTTGGTAAATCAGTTAATAAATCGTGTAGTGACTGATGATGAATTTTTGCTTCTGCTGTTTTTTGGGCAGTGATATCGCGGAAACTCCATACCCTACCGACAATCTGGCCTCCTACATACTGAGGTTGTGAATACCGCTCGAAAATTCTGCCGTCTTTAAAGGCAATAGCATCCGACACTTGTGCATCTGGACGCACGTACAATTCTCGGATTGTCGCAATATACTCTTTCGGGTATTTTAACTGGCTAAGTGCAACTTTCAAAGCTTGTTTGTCCAAACCTGAAACAAGAATAGCTTCAGGAATTCCCCACATTTGCACAAATTTTTGATTAAACCCTGCAATTTTACCTCCATTATCGACAACTAAAATACCATCTGCTGTTGACTCTAAAGTTGCTTGGTGTAACGAACGCGATTTTTCTAGCTCAATTTGTATTTGATGAAAACGATTATCATATAGATCATCAAAAAATATCCCTCCTGTTTGCAAGCTTTTTGCCCTTGGCAATAACAACAGGGAAAGAAAATACGAGACTATTATTGTCAAGCAAGTAAGTAAACCAACCATTAACCACATCATGGTAGCCGCTATTATAGAAAAACATGTTTGTTTTGATATTCTTCGCGTTATTTAATGCTTAAGATTTGTAATCATGGCGCCATCCCCAGAAGAATTTTGGTTAATTTAATTAAGGGGAATTGAAGTAGGAACCCAGACCGGATGTCAAAACTTTCCATTACACCTTTTTCATTAACACTAACATGAGACTAACAAAAACTTATACATATGTATAGGTTGAAACTACCTAACGTTTATAATACCCGACTTCTTGACGCTCGCTTATGGTATACGATTAGCACTGTTTGGGAAGATTGAAGGCTATAAAACCTGGGTATCAATTACTAAAACACTCGAAATTTTTAACTAATCGCTGTTCTTATAAAAATTTGATAAAGAATAAGCAGTAATAATATTAGGTGTGATTAAGGTACAATAGCTGCCATTGCTAGCTAAAATGCATATGTGAAAGTGAGTGAAAACAATGGCTGAAGCAAAAATCGGTATAATTGGCGGTAGCGGTCTATACAAAATGGATGCACTACTCGATGTTGAGGAGGTCTTTATTGATACACCGTTTGGTTCGCCATCAGACGCATTGATTTTAGGAAAACTTGACACAACACAGGTAGCATTTCTCGCGCGTCACGGTCGAAACCACACATTATTACCGACAGAGTTACCATTTCGCGCCAATATCTACGCGATGAAAAAGCTTGGCGTTGAATATATAATCTCAGCGAGTGCAGTCGGTTCGTTGAAGGAAGAAGTCAAACCTCTAGATATGGTAGTTCCAGACCAGTTTATAGACCGGACACGAAACCGCATATCAACATTTTTCGGTGAGGGTATTGTCGCCCACATTACATTTGGCGACCCAGTGTGTCAGAATTTAGCCAAAGTTGTGAGTGATTCGATTGCGGCTTTAAACTTATCTGATGTTAGTTTACATCGTGGTGGTACTTATGTTTGTATGGAAGGGCCAGCATTTTCTACGAAGGCAGAATCTAATCTTTATCGTAGCTGGGGCGCCACAGTTATTGGAATGACAAATTTACAAGAAGCAAAACTCGCGCGTGAAGCGGAAATTGCTTATGCAACAATGGCATTAGTAACAGACTATGATTGTTGGCATCCTGACCACGATAGTGTAACTGTCGAGATGGTAGTAGCAAATTTACAGCGTAATTCGGTAAATGCACAGAAAGTTATACAAGAAGCTGTGCGGCGCCTAAGCGTTGAGGCGCCAGTTTCAGAGGCACATTCAGCATTAAAGTATGCGATTTTGACGAGATTAGATTCAGTACCAGATGCAACAAAGCAAAAACTAGAAGTTATTTTAAAAAAATACATGTAGAGACGCGAAATTTGTGGAGACGCGAAATTTCGCGTCTCTACACTATTTTGCCTGAAAAACAAAATTAAAGCTTGCCCAATTATTAACGTTCCATACGTAAGTATCACTTGCCTCTTTTCTTTCTTTATTTACATCATGTAAATCTTGTAAAATCGAAGAAACAACTTCTAACGGATTCGATATAGCGACAATTCGCTGTTGTCCGGTAGCTACTTTTGTTGCAGCTAATGCAGTCAGAGTTTGGGTAAAAGGCGCCGTACTAAGAATTATCTGTACTTCCCACGAGTCGCTGAGTCCTTGCATTATCCATTCAAAGCCAGGGTTAGTTTGGGGAACGGTGATGGTGGCGCCGGGTTCAATAGTGATATTTTGCAGTGAGGGATGAGATGGTGTATTTTCGGTAGGGTTTTGCCAAGCACATAAACCAAATACGTTTTTACTAGTATCTAATCCTAATAGCATTAAATAAAGAGTTTGAGTCGATTTATTTTCAACTTGATATTGAATACGGTTGCCTATAGATAATTTGTTTAATTCTATGCCATTAGATTTTATTGCCCTTGTATCAAACTGTTGAGTTCTTAAACTTTCCTTTACCATTATGGGTTGTGAAGCGGCGCCCATAATTGTTTCGAGTGTGACTTTTACATTTAACAGCGATGAAGCTTCGTTTTCAGTGAGGCGCCATAATTTTGAGGCTAGTATTGCTTGTAATTTTGGCGCCAGTCTTTGTGCTGCAAGTTTTACAGCTTCTCCAACTTCACCTACGGTATTCGCTATAAGCTCTCCACTAAGGGTAAACAAGCCATAACGACTGGAAGATACCATCACAGACCCAGTTTCTTGGGTTTTATCAAGTAATTTACCAAATATATAATCTGCGGGTTCTGCTGATGTACTGGAAATATAATTAAAAGTCGCGAAAGCACTGGTTGCATCAACACGTTCGATACGTTCTAACTTATCGAGTCCAATATTAAGGTGAATGTTTCGAGGTATAACACGCACTACTTCTTGAATTAATTGTCCAACTTGTAAAACAACTGGTGTCTCAGTACTAGTAGTCTCAGCACGAAGTGAAGCTTTTGCCGTTAACCCAGAACGCGAACGCATTACTAAAGATGATACCGTGGAGACAATAGCAAATTTTGAATTGACTCCTAAATATTCCAAAACATGCGGTGGTACACCACCCAACCAAAGCTGTGCGGTTCTGCCATCTTCTTCTACTGAAGTAATAGCACCCTCGGCGCCTGCTTGAACATTACTACTAAAATTACTGGCAAATGTCCCTAACTGCTGAATTTTTTTACTATTTAATAAAGTTGACTGTTGATTGCCGCCTAGTTGCTGTATAGTTGAATTGACTTTTGCCAAACCGACTTGTACCGTAGCTGTTTGTGTATTTTCCCAAAGATACTGTGTCAAAGCATAAGTAAATAATCCTGCATTAAACCCCAACATTTGGGACTCTCTCGCTGACTCGTTCGGGTTTGAGGTTGCAGATAATACTAAGGCTTTAGGCGTAGCACCTAATTTAGATTTAAGTTGATTCTGATAATCTAATTCATTATCGGCTATATCGATATTATCTGGTGTAGCCTGTGCGCGAACTTTTAAACTACAGTTTTTAGCGTGATTAAGATTATAACTTGTATCAAGTACTGCAATTACGTTTTCAGTAGGGAGCGCGCGTAAAATCAATTGCAGTGTTTCTTCTAATAAATAATTAACTTGACGCTGTTCTTTAGGATTATCATCAAAGAGTATTAGTGCTTTTTGTGACTTAATGTAGCTTGCGTAACCGCTGAAGTGGAAAAATACTACATCACCTGGATTGACTTGGTTGCTAAAATCATCAAAAGCTTTCTGTATAGAGTTTTTACTAGCTTTTTCATCTGTCAAGCATAGAATGTCAGATAATTGGAAACCAAAGCGATAAATCAAAAGTTGCTTTTGTAATTCTACATCAGTCAAGCAGCCACTCAAACTTGGAAACTGAGAATAGTTATTAATGCCTACAAGCAAAGCTAACTTGCGCGAACTTGTTTGAGCTAAAGCTTGATAGTAATCGTTTCCTAAACTTAGCCATTCAGCTTCTGTTATCCCCAATACTGCGAGTACTGAGCCTATTCGCTGCAAAAAAGTTCGCCGTTTCATCATTCAACACCTCAGCCCCTATTTTATATCAGATAACAGATTAAAGGGCTAAAATCCTGATTGTAAAGCTTCTACTAATACTGTTTTTGAAATTTAAATGCTGTATAAGGGTGTGTTAGGAAAGGTTTACCATTGAGGAAGCAAACCGTTCCCTTTTTCTTCTCCCAATTTAAACACTTATAGTACGGGTGGGTTCACGTCAATTTCTCGTTATCTAGCAGGATATAGGTAAACCCCTGATAGTACGGGTGGGTTCACATCAATTTCCCGTTATCTAGCAGGATATAGGTAAACCCACCCCTACGTGCATCGCGCGCGCTAACTCCGCAGCAACTTCTGGTCGCGAAAACTCTGGTGGTGGCAACTCTCCACTACGCAACATTTCTCTTACTTTTGTTCCAGAAAGGTGAACTCGTTCGCTGGGAGTGCTAGGACTGGTTTTGGTTGTTGCCATTTGCTTTGTACGCAAACAGAAGAAAGCGTGTTCAAACATCATTGGGGTAATGCCAAGTTCTTTAGGTTTGAACTCATCGAAAATATACTGTGCGTCATAAGTACCGTAGTAGTCACCAACTCCTGCATGGTCGCGTCCAACAATAAAGTGGGTACAACCATAGTTTTTGCGGACTAAGGCATGGAATATTGCTTCTCTAGGGCCTGCATATCGCATTGCTGCCGGGTTAATGGCTAAAATAACCCTGTCTTTAGGATAGTAATTTTCGAGTAAAATTTCGTAGCACCGCATCCGCACGTCAGCAGGGATATCATCTTCTTTCGTTGCTCCGACCAGAGGGTGTAAAAATAAGCCATCCACGGTTTCCATCGCACACTTTTGAATATACTCGTGCGCGCGGTGGATAGGGTTACGAGTTTGGAAACCAACTATAGTTCGCCAACCTTTTTCTAGAAACAAGGAGCGCGATGCGGCTGGGTCGATTTGGTATTTTGGAAATAATGGGTGTTGCTCACGTTCCAAAAGCCATACATCACCTGCTAAATGTACAGAACCTTGGTTATAGAGAACTTTTACGCCAGGGTGCTTTTCATCATCAGTACGATAGACTTTAATAGCTTCGCGCTCTTTGTTGTAAGTATACTTTTCTGTTAGTAGCAATACACCAATATACTTACCTTCAGGGTTATCCAAACGGATATAGCTACCCTCACTTAGCGGTGCTGCAACGTCTTCTGATACTGATAATGTAACTGGAATTGACCAAGCGGCGCCGGATTCAAGATGCATCGAATCGACAACACTATTATAATCAGCTTGGTTCAAAAATCCTGTTAACGGGCTGAAAGCTCCAATTGCGATCATTTCCAAGTCTGAGACAGCACGCTCATCGAGTTGGACTCGTGGCAAATAATCAGCTTTCGAGAGAAATTCTTCTCTTTGTGCAGGAGTGGCGATGCGGTTAACCAACTCCCCACCGTGGGGGGCAATGGTTTGTTTCTGGTTACTCAACTTAATCCCTTCTTTACTGTGTAATGCGACTTTTTTAAAGTTATCTACTAACTTATCATTTTGGTTGCTCTCCAGAGAAAAAGATTATAGACTCCTCCCTTTGTGTTCTTTGTGTACTTTGTGGTTCATTAAAGAAATAAACCACGTTCGTCACAAAGGGCACAAAGAAAGAGGATTAAGTCATGGGGTATTTTAAACTTCAGCGACTACTGCTTCCTCTTCTCTCTCAATAAACATTTGTACGCGCGCGCGATAATCTCTAAGAGTACTATCTACCCATTCGCGGTCATTGCTATTAATGTACAAATGCACTAAAGGTTCGCTGGCATCAGGAAGTACTAATATCCAGCTATCATCGTAGGGTTGACAGATTTTAACTCCATCAATGAGTTCTAGGTTTTGTGCTGGGTGGGTTTCAACTAGATACCGCATGAGCGCACCTTTTACAGTCCAAGGACAGCGAACTGTATAGGTTTTGTGGATAACACGGGGTAGTTCGGAACGTACTGATGCTAAGGAACGTTCTTGAATTGTTAGCATTTCGATTATTTTGGCAATGCAGAACATGGCATCAAAGCCGGGATGTAGTTCTGGGAAGATAAAGCCTGTATCGCCACTGCCACCTATCATTACATTTGGATTTTTGTTACATGCTTCCATCAACGCTGTTGCGCTGGCTTTGGTACGAATAACTTTACCGTCGTGGCGCCGAGCTATTTGTTCAACGGCACTCGAAGCATGAACAGGAACAACTACAGTGCCGCGTGGATGTGAGGTTAAGACCATATCAACCATTAACGCGGTAAGTATCTCACCACGAATAGGCATTCCTGACTCATCGACTAAAATTAACTGTTCACCGTTTGCTGATACCTGGATACCAAAGTTAGCTTTTAAAGCTTCGACGACGTGCCCTAACTGCGTTAATAAGGCTTCGCGGTTTGTTGCTGACATCGCGCTTTTATTCAAACTCGCGTTTAGTACCACCGCATCGGCGCCAAATTGGTCGAGCATTTGTGGCAGCACTG
This sequence comes from Calothrix sp. NIES-4105, assembly GCF_002368415.1. Lineage (GTDB taxonomy): Bacteria > Cyanobacteriota > Cyanobacteriia > Cyanobacteriales > Nostocaceae > Dulcicalothrix. Next base: position 9,770,481 of record NZ_AP018290.1, on the reverse strand, counting down.
CACCCGACACTGCGTAAACATAGTCAATTACGACTTTGGCTCGACTGTTACGAATTGTGTCGATATGTAAAAATTTTTCAAACGCATTGCAGTAGGTGTCAGCAACTTGGCTAGGATATGCAACATCACCGACTTCGTGAACAAGCGCGCGTCGCATATCCTCTTTAAAGAAAGCTCCTTCGATTTTCTTTTCTTTAGGCTTAGAAAGGTTGATACCTTTGGCATCCATAAATTCAATTAGGATGTAGTCAGGACGGTCAGGGTGTACGCGCACATGAATGCCACCAGCTACAGCCATTGTAGGGATAACAGTCCGCGCGATAGGGATAGCGGTTGCATCAAGATTTTGAATATCAATACCTACCGACATTAAGCCTGCAATCAACGACCGTGTTACCATGCGTGAAATATTACGTTGGTCGCGCGATACTGTGACTTTTGAACCGGGTTTGAGTGTTGAACCGTATGCTGCACCAAGTTTAACGGCAAATTCAGGGGTTATATCAATATTTGCCAACCCTTGAACTCCACGCTGTCCGAATAAATTGCGTTGTGCAGTGTTACCCCAAATTAAGTTGAGATTTAAGGTGGCGCCTGATTCAATCTTTTTGCTAGGCCATACTCTCACAAACGGGCTAATTTGTGCTTCTTCTCCAACAGTCGATAGCGAACCTACGACCGCCCCTTCAAGTACATGCGCTCGCCGATCTACTCGTGTACCGCGTGAAATTACGCACGCACTTAAGTGAGCTTCATCACCTAATATTGCTCCATTCCAAACAATTGGACGCTTCAGACTAGCATCGGCACCAATTGTAACGTTATCACCAATTACAGAACCAGCTTCAATTTGCACGCGGGCGCCAATTCGACAGTTGTCACCAATGATTACAGGTGGCTCAATTTGTGCCGAAGAGTCAATGTAAGTATTTTGACCAACCCATAATCCAGGAGAGACTTCATTGTAGGCAACATCTAAGCTAACTTTACGGTCGAGAGCATCGTACTGCGACTCACGATAAGCATCTAAATGACCAACATCGCACCAATACCCTTTGGCAATATAGCCATACATCGGTTCACCTTTAGCTAAAAGTAAAGGAAATAAAAATGAAGAGAAATCAGATTCAGTGTTTTCTGGTAAATAATCTAAAATTTCCGGTTCTAGGATATATGTACCAGTATTAACAGTATCAGAAAAAATTTCGCTCGTAGAAGGTTTTTCTAAAAATCGGTTAATTCGACCATCTTTATCAGTAATTACAACCCCAAATTCAATAGGATTTGGCACGCGCGTTAAAATCAAAGTCGCCTTAGACTTTTGTGATCGGTGAAATTCAATTGCTGCAGTTAAGTCAAAATCTGTTATACTATCCCCACTAATCACTAAAAAAGTTTCATCAAGAAGCTCGGCAATATTTTTGACGCACCCTGCTGTACCTAAAGGCTGATCTTCTTCGACGGCATAGGTCATTTGTACGCCGAAATCGGCGCCGTCTTGAAAATAATCGCGTAATGCATCAGGAAGGTAATGCAAAGTCGCAATGACTTCGTAGATATTATGCCGTTTGAGAAGATTAATGATGTGTTCGGCAATGGGTCGATTTAAAATCGGAACCATTGGCTTAGGCAGGTCACAAGTGAGAGGACGAAGCCGCGTCCCTGAACCCCCTGCCATTAATACTGCACGCATAAATCCTCCTTAGTTATCTGCACGACGATCGTTGCTAATAGACTGTTGTAGATAGGGTTTGCACCTACTGTCTATAGTCTCCTACGAATGTTCATGTTTTAGGAACTTTCGCTTCTAAGCATAAGCGTCGAACGATTGATTAGAGCTAATCGAAACACTAGCTTGTTTTTGAAGAGAAAATCAAGAAGGTAGGAATGTCAGGTTTGTGCTTACTGGTTTAATAAGAAAGCGCGCGGTTGAGGTTTTAACTGTTCTGGAATAGGCGCCTGTTTGCCTGTAGTAATTAATAACTAGCTATTAGGAGGTGGATTAGATTAAACTGGTGTACATAGCATATTCTCGATGGTATCGACAAGAGATACTACGGGAAACAATACGAGAGTTAAAAAAGTAACACTCATTACTTTTGTTATACTTATAGTTTAAATGCCAATATAGATATAAGAATACTTAGCTTACATTTTACCAGTAGTATTTGGAGTAAATGTTCATGGGTAGTTTCTTTGGTGTCATATTTATGATTGTCTACGTCAGCGGTATTTGGAAGTTCTGGAATGGTTTTGAAAGAACAAACTTTCAACGGTCGTTGCCAAACCGTTTAAGTTTATCTTTACTGTGGCCAGTATTGCTAATTACAAATAAATCTTATCGTCGCAATTTCAGAAAAGCCCTAAAGGGTTAGAAATTAGTATTAAATATTCAAGACTCAGATTCCTGATGTGCGTAAAAGTGCTGGGAATCTGATTTTGTAGGCTAGAGCGCTAGTCTAGTAGAAGTATTTGACATATAAGCATGATTATGGGTGTTGCTATAATTTGATTTGCACACCCAAGTACTATGAAAGCGTTCCGATGCAACACGAAGGCGCCGCAAAATACATAGTAGGACGCTCCCGCTGACCGTCCAAAAAGATGCCTAGCTTACTGCATACTCTGTAAACTGCCGTTTAAAGGGAGAATGGAAGCCAATTACGATATCTTGTTTTGGAACACCCATATTTACAAGGTCTTCCGTCACTTCATTTTCTGTACCATTATGTTGCAGCCAGATTTTGTTATTTTTAATATCTAGGTGAAGAAAACAGCCATGAATTCGGTGATCGTTTCTCCAACCAACACGAAGCAGTTGGTAATGATTACGCTCTGTATCAAAGACGAACTGTGTTTCAATATCTGGGTCTGGAGTGCCGCCACCTATGCTAGCATATTCTCGCAGTAGCTCCTGAATTATTTTTTGATATTGAGTTATTTTATCCATTTAACAATTACCTCCAAATCTGGATTATAAGTTATTATTTTTAGTCCGTAGGTTTGGATTACATTTTGAACTAATCGTATCGCAAAAAAAGAACTATAAGTATCATTAGGGACTGCTAAATACAGCTTACGTTCTGCGTCTTGTTCCGAAAGAGCAAATCGATAATTAAGAAATTGCCCTAGGGCTGTATGAAATTCAGAGATTGCAGATGCGGGCGACAAAGCTTTTAATCTCCACTGCGATTTTTTCGCTGTCTCTTTGGGCGGCAAGAATTTTCTCTGCCCCCAAGTCAACGTACATATCTCAAACGCTCGAAGCTTAGAGGCAGTTGTTCATGGGTAATTGTCCAACCATCTTTTTCTAATGCCCGCTTTACAGTGTCGTGGAAAAGGTCTTTGGGAGGCATGTTTAAACAAACGCTTCAGCAGTGATTGATAAAAGTATGAATCAATATGAGGCGCCCGCGTCAGCACAAAATTTGGGATATGCCTAATTTTACAGGGTTGAGTGAAGTTTTGGTGAATCAAAGCGATTTAACGAGAGGCGCCTCTGAAGTATCGTATAACCTGAACTTAACAAAAAATAGTAATTGTTACTTAGTCCTCTTAAAGAAGACTTTTGCTATTAGCATAGGGTATTTCATACCTATGCGCGTTTGCACCATATGCGAATTTTCAACCCGGGAGCAGGCGCCTCTATGATATGCATGAAATTAAACGAACTAATCCATCCCTTAACCTAATCTTTAAATGAATTGTAGTGAATGCTTGTTGTATGTATGATGTGTAAAAAGTAAAATAAATCTGAAATTACATACGCAAGTATATTTACTTCTTGTATTTCATGTCACATTACATTGCAATTTAATTTGTTTCATTGAGAGCATTTTAGATTTTGTTTCTGACCAAACGGTTAGCTCGCTAATGCTGGTATCAAAAATTGTCGCGCCTAATTCTTAAAATTGGTAAATTGACAATTGTAAAAATTGTCTTTCAACTTACGTTGACAATATTATATAAATACGTCATGTTTTCATTATATTATTAGTTGTTTCTAAAATATAGAATAAATATTCTTTTTCACAAGTCATACTCATTACATTGGAAGCAATTACAGAACAATTAATCATCGGTTAAAACTCTGAAGAAAGATATTAAGAGTTATTGTAGGATGACCATCCTCGTCCATTTTACAATTTATTACATTTACATGCTCACGGTTACAGATGTACCAAGCTTCACGGAGTCAAGTTTTTAATTTAGTAACCTTGGCAACGCATGTATTGAAGCTGTTTGATAATTTAATAAATTACATGCTGTCTAATTTTCATGCAATATTATTTATAAAATTTCACCAATTTTTATAACCATTATGTATTTTTAATAACCTTATATTCGTTACATCTGTGATTAAAAAATAATGCGGTAAGTTCCTGTTTTTTTTTATTCATTCAATAAAAGCTTTGATTTTTCATCAATGATAAAAGAGGTTTTGCGTAAGTTAGAGTTAAGCTTGATTGAAAAAATGTTTAAGCTTTAGGTAAAATAATTAAAATAAAAATTTTTATGTCCAAAGGTACAAGTAAATATTATTTACACCTTAGAAAATCTAATTGTCTGTTGATTAAAAATAATATTTGGTGTTGGCAACAGATGTAACGGTATTAGCCAATTGTAAAAAACAGAAGTATGCTTGCATTAATTTGCATGGCTTGTTTTTTTACGAATTTGACATAAATTATTATAAAATTCTGGGGAGGTAACTATGTTGCGCGCGCTATTTGCAAAAAAATCAAACATTAGCATCCTTAGATGGATATCGCTAAGTATTCTAGTTTTAGCGTTGATTATTGAACCAGGTGTATTTAGTAACAGCTTATTTTTTACAGGCGCCCAACCACAAGAAATGCGCGCTGTAGCTCAAACTCCAAGTCAAACTGCACCACAAAATAATAACCAACCTCAACAAGACAAACAAGATAAATCGGATACCAAAAAAGATTCCGAAGGCAAATTAAATGTTTTTAAAATGACAATGGGCGCCATCGCAGGACTTGTACTGTTTTTATACGGAGTCACGCGCATGGCAGAAGGACTTGAAGCGATAGCAGGAAACCGCGCCAAAAATTGGATTAAAAAATTTACGACAAATCGCTATGCTGGAGTAGCAACCGGTGCAGTTGCAACAACACTATTAGATTCATCGAGTGTGACAATCATTATTGTAATCGCAATGGTCAGCGCTGGTTTGCTGACATTTGTCGAATCACTCGGTGTAGTTCTCGGTTCTAATATTGGCACAACTCTCGGCGCCCAACTAATCGCTTTCAAAATTAATCAATATGCACCAATAGCATTGCTGATTGCGTTTTTACTACTAATGTTCGGTAAAACAGACCGTTTGAAGCAAATAGGTCTAGTGATATTAGGGTTTGGTTTACTATTTTTCGGTCTTGACCAAATCGAAAACGCAATGGAACCGCTTGAAAATCATCAGCCATTTCTCAACCTGATGGAACGTTTGGGTAACAATACTGTTTTGGGTGCTTTAGTTGGGGCATTATTTACAGTTTTAGTTCAATCTTCATCTGCTACTGTTGCTATTGTAGTAACTCTTGCTAGTCAAGGACTAGTTTCTTTACCAGCAGGTGTTGCTTTAGTATTAGGCGCCGAAGTTGGTACATGTGCTGATACCTTGGTAGCAACAATTGGCAGAGAACGTCCAGCATTACGCACTGGCATTTTTCACTTACTATTCAATCTAACTACTGCCAGTATAGGTGTGCTACTTGCAGCACAATTAGCTAAATTAGCGAGCGTGGGTTTCTTCATTAGGAGGTGCCCAAGGTAATATCGCGCGAGAAATTGCAAACGCACAGCTATTATTTAATGTACTGGGAGTGCTTTTGATAATCGGTTTTCTACCTTTAATCGCGCGGTTGTTAGAAAAACTTATCCCCGATGGTAAGCAGCAAGGCAATCCTCAAAAAACCGCCTTTTAGTAGTATACTCAATATACCCTTAGCTCGGTGCCGCAAATACTACTTGAATTTTATAGTTTTGTGGTGCCAGTGGAGTTTTCACTTTTTGCTGTATCTTTATTAAAAATGGTAGATGTTAATCACAGTTCTCCCGTCATGGTAGTTACCTTTATGATGGGAGATTTTGTTTTATTTGGTTTTAACGCAGTCGGGGAAACCATTTTGACCATGCATCCCAATTTTGCACTAAGTCAGCTAAAACTTGATAACCCCGCGCGCGCGGATGTGCTTGATCATAGGCGCCTACTTCATCAAACCAAACGGTAGATTTTTTCAATACTGGAAATATATCCAGATAAGGTATATCGAGTGAGTTACAAGTGCGCGCGAAATAATCTGACAATTCAGCAATGCGAACATTTTGGTCGTTGTTTAACATGGGTGGGGGTCCAACCATTAAAACAGGGTATAGTTGCTTTGCTCCGCTCAGAATCTGTCGAGCATTTAAAATTGAATTCAAAAAAGAAACTCGTGTTTTTCCAGCTTCAAGTACTGTATCATTGACACCAAACGAAAATACAACTCTACCGTTGTATTGTGGTTGCAAACGGTAAGTTACTTCTGATAGCCAACGTTGTTTGAGCGCTTCGGTTGTTTCGCGTCGTACTCCAAGATTATAGTAAGTAATGTCATAACCTTTTTGATTGGCGCCAACACAAACTCGACCAGTCCAACCCAAACACTCTGGGTCTCCGGTACCGTTTACAAATGACTCACCAACAAAGCAAATTCTAACTTCGGGTAGATGTTCTGATTTCACTTTAGGAATAAACCTATTTAAATGTATTTTATACAAAACTCGATAACGAATATCCGAACCTTCTTATTAAGGTTCTTTAGAAAAATTATTCAAATTTGCGACTTAGGATACCAAGTCGCGAATCAAGAAATCCCTAAGATTAAATAAAAGATGCCGTGCAATTTTAAAAGGCACCTTTTACTCGTACTCACTATCTTAACAACAAGATTCCCGACTTCTTTAAGAAGTCGGGAATCTTAGCGTTTCACAGGCGCCGTGCGACCTATGCTACGAAAACACCGATTGCTTAACCAGACTCGTTCTTAGTATCTGTAACCGCCGCCACTAGTTTGGTTTGGTTTGTGAACGATGAAGCTAAGTACTTGGCACTGCTTAATGTTGTCGAAACCAACAACACGAATGTAGCAGTTGCTATACTGTGAACGGCACTGCTGTACTTCACCTAATACTTCTTGGGTGCTACGCGCGTTGAATAAAGGTAACTTCCACATTGTCCAGTAAAACTCAGTTGGTTCTGACTGTTCGTTAAACTCAACTGCTGGAATGTAACCTTGGTTAAGAATGTACTGAACTTGCTTGGTAATTTGCGCGTCAGACAAGGGGGGAAGGTAAGAAAGAGTCTCGAAACGACGCTCTTTTGGTAAAGTTTGCATAGTTGAATGGTGCGAATGGGTATAAATACTTTAATTGTAATCAAACTGATAGTCTTGATTAATCATTACTATCATCGTTCGATTGTTCGGATTCTAGTTCGCTGGCGCCTGGGGTAGATAAACTAATTTGCGTGATGCGTTCAAGATGCTGCTTGCGATGTTCCATATTAGCTTGCTGAATTCCTGAGCGAACCATTTCCGGTAGAAATTCGGCAACTTCTTCGGCAATGTGTTCGCGAACAGTCATTATTCGCAATGCTAACTCAGGTTTTTCGCGAAACAAACTTTCAAGAAACTTTTCCCCATCTTGAACTTTATCAGCCGAAAAGTTATGTAGCCAATAAGCCAAGGGAGGATTTGTTTCATCAAGCTGTAATAACACCGTTCGCAATGCTTGGTATGTTAAGTAACTTTGCAGCGTCTTAGCCGTGTCTTTCGCAATTTGTTTTATGTTCATGCCTGACCCCAGCCTATAATTAGTTCTGAGTATAAAGTTTTGAGTGCTGAGTAAACAGCTAATTAAGGGTCTTAGATTTTGAGCAAAATTTCTGTCTAGCATATTACTTAGCCCAAAATACCTACTTCGAGACGCGATATATCTCGTCTCTACACTCACTCAGCACTCAGCACTTTCCACTCATCACTGATTAGACGGTATCCATTGCCTCGAACTCGAACTTGATTTCTTTCCAAAGTTCACAAGCAGCAGCCAATTCAGGAGACCACTTACAAGCTTCGCGAATAACGTCGTTACCTTCACGAGCCAAGTTACGACCTTCGTTACGTGCTTGAATACAAGCTTCGAGTGCAACACGGTTAGCTGTGGCGCCAGGTGCATTACCCCAAGGGTGTCCTAATGTACCACCACCGAACTGTAGTACTGAGTCGTCGCCAAAGATTTCAACGAGCGCAGGCATGTGCCATACGTGGATACCACCAGAAGCAACAGCCATTACTCCAGGCATCGAAGCCCAGTCTTGTGTAAAGTAAATACCGCGCGACTTGTCTTGTTCTACGTAATTTTCACGTAACAAGTCAACGAAGCCCATTGTAATACCACGTTCACCTTCAAGCTTACCTACAACGGTACCTGTGTGAATGTGGTCACCACCGGACATCCGGAGAGTTTTAGCTAAAACGCGGAAGTGAATACCGTGGTTCTTTTGACGGTCAATTACCGCGTGCATTGCGCGGTGAATGTGGAGCAGTAGACCGTTATCACGACACCATCTTGACAAAGTGGTATTCGCGGTAAAACCTGCGGTTAAGTAGTCATGCATAATGATGGGCATTTTGAGTTCTTTTGCGAACTCAGCACGCTTCATCATTTCTTCGCAGGTAGGAGCAGTTACGTTTAAGTAGTGACCTTTGATTTCACCTGTTTCTGCTTGGGACTTGTGAATAGCATCAGCTACAAACAAGAAACGGTCTCTCCAGCGTTGGAAAGGTTGTGAGTTAATGTTTTCGTCGTCTTTGGTGAAGTCCAAACCACCACGTAGACACTCATAAACCGCGCGTCCGTAGTTCTTAGCTGATAAACCAAGTTTGGGTTTGATTGTACAACCCAATAAAGGACGACCGTACTTGTTTAACTTGTCGCGTTCTACCTGAATACCGTGTGGAGGACCTTGGAAAGTCTTGAGGTAAGCAACAGGAATTCGTAAGTCTTCCAAACGCAGCGCGCGTAATGCTTTGAACCCAAACACGTTACCGACAATTGAGGTCAACATGTTTGTTACAGAACCTTCCTCAAACAAGTCTAGAGGATAAGCAACGTAAGCAATATATTGATTGTCTTCGCCAGGAACTGCTTCGATGTCGTAGCAACGACCTTTGTAGCGGTCTAGGTCGGTGAGCAAGTCAGTCCAAACTGTTGTCCAAGTACCAGTCGATGACTCAGCAGCAACTGCCGCACCTGCTTCTTCGGGGGGAACTCCTGGTTGTGGAGTCATCCGGAATGCAGCAAGAATATCTGTATCTTTAGGTGTGTAGTCTGGGGTGTAATAAGTTAATCTGTAATCCTTAACCCCTGCCTGATACCCTGATTTGCTCTGGGTCCGAGTTTGAGCGTAAGACATATTTCCCTTCCAAGAAGTCACTCTTTGTTATTTACAATTCACGTCTGGTGCAATTTCCCACGCAACTATATATGCTTGTGCGTTAAACAAGCATCGTTGATTGCATTCAGGGCTTACCCATCATAAATTCGGTAGTTTTAGCGTTTCACATTCAGCATTCAGGTGAAAACAGTCTTGATAAACACTATCAAGACGATTTACCTTCCACTAACTTTTCGTAACCAAAGGCTTGTTTACTCGTTAACACTATAACCATCTATTTAAGCAGATAATGTCTCTCTTCTTCTTCGTCCCAGAAAAAAAGCTTTTTATCTTTTCCTTATCAAGAGCGCTAAATCTTCGCGAATGCTGCCATACTGAATGACCATTTAATTCAGACACAAACAAAAATTCCAATGTACGTAGATTTAGGGGGTTGACAAGTAAGAGATAAAAATCACACCGGAGCGTGAATTGCTATCTGTTACACAAATATACCAAGAAATTAATAAGTTATTCTTTGAATCTTCTTAACTTTTATATTTAAATTTTTTATTATATAAAGATTTAAGTTTTTTGTAAAGTTTCCGTTACAAAGCCTTTACAAAGTGCATTATATATGAGCCAAGTATACAATATTTTACTGACAGCGACGATGCCGGTGTATAGAAATCGTGAAATTTTGGGAATACTGAGGATAACCCTGAGCAATAACCGACTGTAACGGCTTTAGGGGAGTGTCTTTAAAGGAAACTGACAGTGGTATTGTTGAAGAAACGCGCACTATTATTGATTAGTACTGTCCTTTTTGGGATGGTAGCTATACCTTGGGTGAAGGTCGCAGTAGCTCAAGAAACCTTACAAGTTAATCCATCCGAGTTAACGCCAGCTTACGGAGCATCGGCGCCTCCAACTGGTCGAGAAGACTCACCAGATGGAAGACGCGAAGAAATTGACTATCGAGTTCAAGCATTGCAGCCTGATTTTACAGGTAATCTTTGGGTAGGTTCATGGCGAGGTTTATCGCGGATTGATCCCAACACTGGTAAAATATTGGCGCGCGTTAGTTTACCGAATATTGCGATTGGTGCCTTAGCGCAAGATAAAGTTGGGCGCCTGTGGGTAGGAACATATGAAGGATTAAAGCGAGTCGATTTACGTACTAGTGAAATTACAGGTCAAAACTTATTTTTACCATCAAAGCGGGTTTTATCATTATTAGTAGATAAACGGGGTTATGTATGGACAGGTACCGATAATGGTTTGGCACTAGTTAGTCCAGACCAAGGTTTAATTATGACTACCCTCAAAAACCTACCAGGTGTAAGCGCAAATGCCATGACCTTAGATGCAGAAGGTCAACTTTGGGTAGGAACGCTTGATGGTTTAGTGCGAGTCAACACAAAAAATGCTTTTATTTTAAAGACAATAAACAATTTACCAGGAGGAACAGTACAAGCTTTAGCAATTAGTCCAGAAGGGTTAATTTGGGCAGGTATGCCAAATAATCTACTTGTAGTCAACCCCAAAAATGGAATGGTGCTACGTTCAGTAACTCCTTTGCGTGGCAGAAACGTGACATCTGTTAGCTTTGCCAAAGATGGTAGCGTCTGGGTTGGTACCACCAACGGTTTAATGCGACTCGACCCAAACACCGGAAAGTTATTAGACCAAGTTGCTGGGTTGCCATCAAGTCGCGTTTTCGCGCTGGCGCCTGACACAGGTAATAAACTTTGGATAGGAACCAGCGAAGGTTTAGCTTGGTTAATGCCCAACATGCCAAAAGCAAAAGAACATTTAGCCTTTGGTAGAAAAGTAAAATAAGGTCACGAGTCAGGGGTCAGGAGGTAAGAGGCGCCTTTATGCGGGTTCACTGAGATTTTTCGTTATTTATCAAGATATAGGTAAACCCGCCCGTACTGTCGGCGCGGAGTATAGAGGTGTGATATGTCATGTCTGTAAAAGTTTGGAGGTGCAGAGTTAAAAGTCAGGAATTTATAGTTAAAGTTAGAAATGAGAAACAAAATAGCTCCGAGCAAGGTTGAATTAAAATTTTAAAGTTTTCAACTCCTAACTCCTAACTCCTAACTCCTAACTCCTAACTCCTAACTCCTAACTCCTAACTCCTAACTTATAAAAATGCCCGTTACTATCCAACAAATTATTCAGTGGAAACAGCTAGGTCGTACAATTGTGGCGTTAACTGCTTGGGATTATATTACGGCACAGCTTCTTGATGCTGCTGGTATAGATATAGTATTAGTTGGAGATTCGATGGCAGTAATGCTTGGGTATGAAACAACACTGCCCATAACATTAGACGAAATGATATACCATGCTTCTTCTGTGCGTCGTGGAGTTAAGCGCGCGCTTATGGTGGTAGACTTACCGTTTTTGACTTACCAAGAAAGTATTCAACAAGCAATACACTCTGCTGGACGGGTGTTAAAAGAAACTGGTGCCCAAGCAATTAAAGTTGAAGGTGGGTATCCAGCAATGTTAGAAACTGTAGCAAGATTAGTACAAGCGGGTATACCTGTCATGGCACATGTTGGTTTAACACCACAATCAATTCATCAAATTGGTTTAAAGCAACAAGGTAAAACTGAAGATTCTGCCGAACATATATTAAATGAAGCAATAGCCCTCGAACAAGCAGGCGCCTTTTCAATCGTTCTAGAACACATACCCAGTAACTTAGCATCACAAATCACACAAAAACTCAGTATTCCTACAATTGGAATTGGCGCCAGCGTACACTGTGATGGTCAAGTACTAGTAACATCCGACTTATTAGGACTCTCCGAAAAACAACCACCCTTCGCAAAAGTTTACACAAACCTACGCGAAATTATTACAGGCGCCATAACACAATACAGCACAGAAGTCAGAGAACGAAAATTTCCCACGTAGGGTGCGTCACTGCTAAAACAATCTTGGCACAAAACCCAAAAATAAAGTGCAGTGACGCACCAAAAATCTCGAATTACTCGTGAGCTTCCATATACGCTCGAAGTAATGCGTTAATTTGTGTTTGATATCCCTGCCCTTTAGCTTTAAACCATTCCAAGACATCGCTATCAACACGCAGCGTAACTTGCACTTTCTTGCTAACAGGTTTCAAACCACGACGTACAACAGAATTAGCAAACATCTCCGGTGTAATTTCTGGACAATCCGAAAAGTCAATATCCTCATCCGTCATTGCATGAAGTCGTTCCCAGTCAGTTTGCGATTTGTTGGAAGTAGTTGGTTCTTTCATTCTTCGTTGCCTTCCTTATTGAAATTATACGTATCTTGTTTTTTCGTTCGGTATGAACAACCACAACAACATCATCTTCAAGTAATCCAAGTGTAATAAAGCGTACTTCACCATAATCAAAACGGTTATCTTCAACAGTAACTACAAATTGTAGTTACATTTAACCGATAATGCTAGAAAATGGAAATAATTTTGACATAAAAATCAACATAAATAATTTTATTCTGGGGTGTTGGCACCAACGCACGAATGCTCTCTTCTCTGTGTACGAGCGTGTCTACCCTGCGGTAAATCCTCCGGATTATGTGGTTAATTCCTCTTCCTCTGTTTACTCTGTGCCTCTGTGGTAAAAAAACACGCATTGCACAGGCTTTTGACACCTATGCTACAACTCCCCAAAATTAATGACACAGACCACTACTCTGCAAAAATTTCAGCTAAGGTATCGATAACTGCCTTTTGCTCATCAATATTTATTTGACCAAGATGTTTAACTAATCGTGTCTTATCAACAGTACGAATTTGATCAAGTACTATTTGCCCATCTTTTCGTTGAAAATTACAAGCTACCCGTGTGGGATACGGTTGACCTCTTGTCGTCATGGGAGCAACAATAACCGTAGCAATATTACAATTCATTTCATCTGGCGAAATGATTACGCATGGTCTTGTTTTTTTTTATTTCACTACCAACCGTAGGGTCGAGATTTATCAAGAAAACATCAAAACGCTGCACTACCATTCCCACTCAAGCTGATCCCAATTAGTAGTATCAACATTATCAAGCAAAACGTCATCTTTAAGTTCTGCCATCTTAGCAAAAGCTTCGTTCCAACCAGCCCGCACGCACGATGCAGGGCGAAGAATCAAATGGTCTTTACGTACTTCTATTTCTACCTCTGTATCAATACCACTTTGTTCTAATAAAAGCTTAGGAATGCGAATTAAGAGTGAATTTCCAACTTTAACAATCCGCGTCCTAATTACTGCGTCCATAGTTATCACCTTCAGTTCAGCTATGTAATTACATTGTAATTACTTGAAGCGAGCTTAGTCAAGGTGTCTATGTATATTGCTGTCAATATCTGAAGTAGTTGGTTATTTCATTGTGTTGAGTTGTCAGAATTAGCTTTTTTCTTTTTTTCCTCAATAATACGCTTGAATAACTCAAATTGCTCTTGCTCCTCTTGCTTATTCTTAGGAGGATGAAATACTATAGCATCTGGATTATGCTTACGACGACCAAACAAAACGCGCAAAGCTTCAATGTCTTCTTCAGAACGATGCTCAAGTGCATAAGCTCTTAATTCCGCATCCGTCATTTGCTCAAAGTTTAGTTTCATATGAAATACCATTCAATAACTTACGCACGTGCCACAAATTGAGTGTAATATGACTACTATATAAAAGCATTAATTATAATTTGATATTGAATAAATGATTATTTAATTGCAGTTTAAAAAGCATTGAATAATATTTCAAGATTGTTTATCGACATAGATAAACCTTAGACCATTGGTTAAAATCGCTGCTTTTAAACCCCCGGTTTACGCGCTCCGGTAGAGACGCGATTAATCGCGTCTCTACAAGCAAAAATTATACAGCAAATAAGGTAGCTTTATATACCCATATGCTTAGAGAATATATCGTGGCTGGTGACAATATAAGAATTTTTGATAAATATATAAGCGGTTGACCCATTCAATGGTTTATATTTACCGAGTGGGTGGATGAATGCCAACCGCTTGAATATATAAGTTAATTAAGTGGAAGCATTTAAGTTTAAACTGTAAATTTCTGTCCAGAATTACCTCAAATGCAAGAATTCAGCCATCATGTCTAAGGTTCTCGTTTCCGATCCAATTGACCAAGCTGGGATAGACATACTATCTCAAGTCGCTACTGTCGATGTTAAAACGACATTAAAACCCGATGAACTGGTAAGCATCATCGGTGAATACGATGCGTTGATGATTCGTTCTGGTACCCGTGTTACAAAAGAAATTATTGAAGCTGGTACAAGCTTGAAAATCATCGGTCGCGCGGGTGTTGGTGTAGATAATGTCGATGTACCAGCAGCGACACGCCAAGGTATTGTGGTAGTTAATTCGCCAGAAGGCAATACTATTGCTGCTGCTGAACACGCACTAGCAATGATGCTTTCTTTGTCGCGTCACATTCCAGATGCAAATGCATCGGTTAAACGTGGTGAGTGGGATCGCAAAACTTTTGTTGGTGCAGAAGTTTATAAAAAAACTCTCGGTATTGTGGGTTTAGGCAAAATTGGCTCTCACGTTGCTGCTGTTGCCAGAGCAATGGGTATGAAGTTACTAGCTTATGACCCATTTATCTCCACCGAACGCGCGGAGCAAATTGGCTGTCAGTTAGTTGATATGGATGTACTAGCACAACAAGCTGATTATATCACGCTACATATTCCCAAAACCCCTGAAACCACGCATTTAATCAATTCTGAATTGTTGGCTAAGATGAAGCCAACGACTCGCATCATTAATTGTGCGCGCGGTGGCATTATTGATGAGGCAGCACTTGCAACTGCAGTTAAGGAAGGTAAAATAGCAGGCGCCGCATTAGATGTTTTCGAGTCGGAGCCATTAGCCGACTCAGCTTTGCGTGAAATAGGCAAAGATATAATTTTGACACCTCACTTGGGCGCCTCGACTACCGAAGCACAAGTCAACGTAGCAATAGACGTTGCCGAGCAAATACGCGACGTGTTGCTTGGACTACCCGCACGCTCGGCAGTAAATATACCAGGATTGGGGCCGGATGTACTAGAGGAGCTTAAGCCCTATATGCAACTAGCGGAAACGCTTGGTAGACTAGTTGGGCAGCTAGCGGGTGGAAGAGTTGAATTACTCAACATTCGATTGCAAGGAGAAATAGCAACTAATAAGAGCCAGCCTTTAGTAGTTGCAGCGCTGAAAGGTTTACTGCATCAAGCTTTACGCGAACGAGTTAATTACGTTAACGCCTCGATTGAAGCCAAAGAACGTGGAATTAGAGTAATCGAAACTCGTGATGCCGCTGTTCGTGATTATGCAGGTTCACTTCACCTAGAAGCAACAGGTAATTTGGGTACTCATTCTGTAACAGGCGCCTTATTAGGTGATGGTGAAATTCGTCTTACCAACATGGATGGTTTCCCAATAAACGTTCCCCCAAGTCAGCACATGCTGTTTACTCTCCACCGTGACATGCCAGGTATTATTGGCAAACTTGGTTCCCTTTTGGGTAGCTTTAATGTGAATATTGCCAGTATGCAGGTAGGTCGCAAAATTGTTCGCGGTGATGCGGTCATGGCACTCAGTCTTGATGATCCCTTACCTGATGGCATCTTGACGGAGATAACTAAAGTACCTGGAATCCGTGATGCGTATACAGTAAATTTATAAAGTAGTAGAAAGTGCTGAGTCAATAGTAGAAAGTGCTGAGTGCTGAGTGCTGAGTAAATAAAGAAAGTAGTCGAAAGTTAGCTTATTCTACACTTTCATCTCAAAACTCAGCACTCACTACTCAGCACTCAGCACTTAGAACTCAGCACTTTGCACTCTTACTATGGCAAACACTTGGTGGGAAATACAAATAACCTGCGAACCTGAACTTGAAGATTCTATTTTCTGGCGCCTAGAAGATTTTGGGTGTCGTGGAACAGCAAGCGAACGAAAAGGGGATGCGAGTTTAGTACGGGCATATTTGCCGCAAATCAAAGTGCATCTAATAGATTTAGCAGCATTATCATTATTACTGCGCCAAGATGCATTATGTATCGAATTACCTCCACCCACTTTACAGTGGCATTTGATTGATGAGCAAGACTGGGCAAGTAGCTGGAAACAATATTGGCATCCCCAAGAAATTGGTGATAGATTCCTGATTAACCCAGCATGGCTACCTATGCCTACTGACTCTGACCGACTAGTAATTAAACTTGACCCAGGTGTTGCTTTTGGTACAGGAAATCATGCTACTACTCAGCTTTGTTTAGAAGCTTTAGAAATGCGGTTTAGTGATTATGGCACATCTTTTACAGGTGAAAACACTAAATTGAACGATGTGGTTATTGCTGATATAGGCTGCGGTTCTGGTATACTTTGTGTTGGTGCAATCTTACTCGGCGCCAAAAAAGCTTACGGAGTTGATACCGACCCGTTAGCAGTAAAAGCAACAATGGAAAATCGAATTCTCAATGGTATTGACGCAGACCGTTTATTTTCTTTTGAAGGTAGTGCGGAAACTTTAGCAAAAATACTTGACCAACCCGTTGACGGGATAGTTTGTAATATACTAGCTGACGTAATTATTAAGCTTGTACCACAAATAACCGCCATTACCAAACCAACAACTTGGGGTATCTTCAGCGGTATTCTTGTAGAACAATCAAAATCCGTTGTTGATATTTTAGAAAAGCATGGCTGGATAGTTGCTGCACTATGGAAGCGCAAAGAATGGTGCTGTTTAAACGTCAGACGATGTTAGAATTTTAGACTGTCCGTGGCATCTGTGAAATCCGTCTCATCCGTGTCTAATTTTTGTTTAGGCTTACTTCAACAGTTGTTCGTCTTTGTTTAATGTCTTCGACATTATTTTTAGAAATTATTATCTTTTTAGAAAATCCTTTATCCCTAAAATAAGCAGCAATACTTTCTCCTCGTTGTTGAGCAAGGGTTTGACTATATTCGGATTCTGCTACGCCTACGTTTATAGGTAAAATTACATCTTTCTTTGTATATTTAATGGCTGTATTCGCCAGTTTTTCAAGTGCTTGTTGACCTGATGATGTTAATTGATTCGTATCAATTACAAACTTTACTCGTTCCTCAATAGGTAATTGGGCATCATCGATTTTAACTGGTTGAGGTGTTGGGGTTAAAGTCGGAGTTGCTTCTTGAGTTGGTGTTTGTTGTACAGGTGACTGACTAAACACAGGCACCCCCATTTCAGATGTAGAATCTGGTAAAGCTTGCACACTATTTGATTGACTTCCAAAACCAACCTGATATGCCCACCAAATACTACCTGCACCCAAACCAAATGTAACTAACAGAGCTATAACTATTCCTATTGGACTTTCGCGCATAACGAGTAAGACCTAGTTTAACCAAGCAAACACTGTGCTATTTTTTTACAACATTTTTTGGTTAATTACTAGTCAGATTTGATACTTATTGGCAACGGATAATGAGCGGATGTAACGGATAGTTGATTTTATCTAACAAATTTTTGTCTTTTATAATTGCTTATCCGTTACATCCGTTACATCCGTTGCAAGTTAAATCATTGTTTCGAGGCGACGTACTAAGTCTGGCGCCTGTAGAACACCTTCGATTTTGTCTACTGGTTGTCCTTGTTTGAACAAGATAAGTGTGGGTAAGGCTTGAATTTGGTATTGAGTAGCTAGCTGCGTGTACTTTTCGGTATCAATTTTGGCAACTCGCATCCGACCTTGAAGTTGAGCATTAACTTGTTCCAAAATCTGGCTCATTAGCTTGCACGGACCGCACCAGTCTGCATAAAAATCGACTAGCACAGGTACATCAGAACTAGCGAGCATTTCCTCAAAACTATTGAATTGCTTTTTTGTAGACATACGATACATGCCTGTTAATTTAGGTTTGATTTCAATCTTAGTTCAAGTGCTTTAATTTCGACCGCAGCAAGTGTCAAAATGTATTGCCTTGAAATAATTGCCCCTCACGCTGGCGCCTTTTAACCAAACCAGGAAGTATTTTTCCTTTGGCATATACCCATCGATTTAACTCGGACGGTACAGCATCATAATCAAGAGCGTTAACGCGCGCTAGTAATGTAGATTTAGCAAAGTTAGTTTCACCTAAATTAAACACAAAGCTCACGAGTGCGTCAAACTGATTTTGATTCAATGGTACCTTCACAAGTTTATTTACCACTGCTTCGGCGCCACTAACATCCGCGCGTAGAATTTCCATCGCACGTTGACGTGTAATTCCACACTTAAATTCTTCCGGTTCACTACCATTAATAGGGCCGTGATGTACGAGATGTCCCACCCCTATTGTTGCGTGATTCGCTGGGCAATTGTATAAATTTAAATATATACCTTCAGATTCAATTATTAAATCTAAACCACGGTCACTAATTTGATGCGCGCGACCCTGAACAGTTAGACTATTTGTTGCTTTTTCTGGTAGATATACAATTTGCCCAATTTTCAGCTTACGCGCGGAATCCTCAGTAAAGAATTGCCCGTTTTCATTAGTAATTTCTTGCCAGCGGTTAGCATTTCGTAACTCACGCAACGCGATAGCACTAAGCGTATCACCCGCTTGAATTTTGTAAGAAAACTTATTCATAACAAAAAATTTATTCTGTAAACTTATTTAATAAAATATCTGGAATTGGTCGTGGACGCATTGATTTAGTTTCAACCCACACCCATAAAGCTTCGGCAGTCACTAATAAATCATTTTGATTTTGTTTGCGAATTTCATATCTTCTACGGGCACGAGTGCCACGAATTTCTTCCAGCCAAGTTGTAATCTCTAATGTATCGCTTGCAACCGCTGGACGTAGGTAATCAATTTCAACCCGTCGCATTACGAACACACCACCAAGTTCTTGATAGACTTCAAAATTAAAGCCTAATGCTTCTGAATGCTCGATAGCAGCTTGTTCAAGATAATTTTGATATACAGCATTGTTTACATGCCCAAGAGCATCCATTTCATAGTGACGGACACGTAATAGCGTTTGAAATTTTTCCATTTTAATCTATATCACAAACTACACAGTTATTTTGATTAAGTAATATTAAGAATAAGTTAAGAATAATGTCAAAAATAAGAGTTTTAATATTCATCTAACTTAGATTGTGGAAAAATAGAAATACATTCAAAAAATAGTTCAAAAATAGTTCATAGAAGGTACGTGTGTAATTAAATATATCAGTAATTTGAATATATAAGCTACGCAGTTATACCTTCTGAATTTTATTTACATCTATTGGTCGTTATGCCTTGGCATTACTCGCGCGCAAGTAATGTCAAATTTTGGTTGCAAGAAAAATCAGTTTTAAACAAAACAAACTTGAGGGGAATATTATGGCTCGCAACAATTTAATCAGCAATGTACGGCAATCAATGCAACAAGATTCAGTAAGCTGGGGTTCTTTAGCACTCTGGATTGGAGGACTAATTGTATTAGTTTCGATTATTGTAACGTTTTCTAATTAGCGATGAGTGCTGAGTAATGAGTGCTGAGTAATGAGTGCTGAGTGCTGAGTAATGAGTGCTGAGTGCTGAGTGCTGAGTGCTGAGTAATGAGTGCGAACTTCTAACTTTGCGCCTCATAACTCCTAACTTTTAACATTCAACTCAGCACTCAGCACTTTCTACTCAGCACTCCTATGCAGCAACTAATTCTGGTTCTTTTTCGACAGGCGCCCCATCTTGAACGAGGGAACGGTTTTCACCTTTACCTTGTAAGATATTGCCTGCGAAAGCTAACATTGCATTAGTTTTGCGCTGTCTCCATTCATCAACCAGTTTTTGAACTTGGGTGACAGACATTCTACGAGTCATAGCTTCATAAAGATATGCAGCATGTCCGGTTTCATCCTGCGCGATACTCAACATACCTAGCTTGAGGTTGCGTGCTGTCGCGTCGTCTTCGGGTAAAACTTTTGCCATGCGCGCGAAGTCTTTACTTGCATCAAGTTCGAGGATGTATGTGCTAGCCATGAATACATCCCAGTCAATAACTTCTGGCTTGAGTTGTTCTTGGGAATAACCTGTAAAAAAGGCGCCGAAGAAAGGACTACGTTTTTCTTGCGATGGCTTTTTGTCGCTGTCTTCGTTTGCGGTAGCTTTGGGCTGATTTTTAAAATCAATTACTTGTTTATCTAGTTGCTTCAGGGCATGAGCAAAGATTTGACCGTGCCGAGTTTCATCGGCAGCATGTTTTGCTAACCTCTCAGCAAGCCATGTATCACCCTCTGCGGCTGCGCGTTCTGATAATTTTGTTAAAAATGGTACTGACCCAGACTCAGCAAGCTGAAATCCTGCCAGTACATTAGGACGAGTCTTAATGTCGCGAATTTGCGATGCCGAGTAATAAGCAACGGCACTCGACCCTGCTAAATGCATGAGATATGTGAGGAAATTCATCTCTAAACGCGCGTTTATTTTATAACAGTCACCTTTATTATACTAACCGTTAATTTTTTCAATGAACAAAAGCACTAATTAGGTTGAAAAACTTAAGTACTGAGTTTATAGTAGGTAACTGTTGAGACTTTGTAATCTTTCTCAACATCCCTTAATGATTTGCAATGAACTCTAATCCAAGAATCACCACGAGTGCATCTGCCCTCTAGATTTACTAAAACAATGCTATGTCCTCGAATCAAGAGCGTATGATTCGAGGTATTTTATTATTTGCCAAAATTTTGTCAAAATATATCTAAATATATCTAAAAATATTTTTAAAATCTATGTTAAAAGCAAAAGGGTTTTTGATTACCGTTATTGTGATGTTAGTTATTTTCGCTACAGGATGTGCTTTACTTTTGCCTAAACCTGTAAGTGTACACCTGACATTAGGTAATCCAAGCAATGCGAGTACATCCGACCCTAATAACTATTTAATTATTAAAAAACAATATGCACTTTCTTATAATCGTGACAAGGGTATACCAAACTGGGTAAGTTGGGAGTTGAACGAATCTTGGTTAGGTGAGGCGCCGAGGTCAAACAAATTTCGACCAGATGATACCTTACCCGAAGGATGGTATCGTGTTACACCAAATGACTACACTCGTAGTGGTTATGATAAAGGACATATGGCTCCTTCGGCAGACCGCAGTAATAATCCAGAAGATAATGCCGCAACTTTTTTGATGACCAATATTATCCCCCAGGCGCCAGATAACAATCAAGGTTACTGGGCAGAATTAGAAAATTATGGTAGAACACTGGCAAAGGATGGAAAAGAACTATATATAATATCAGGTGGTTACGGTCAAAAAGAAACAATAGCCCAAGCAAAGGTCGCAGTACCAGAAAGAGTATTTAAAATAATCGTTGTTACTGAACCAGGAAGAGGAATAAATGGAATAAACTCTTCAACAAGAGTTATTGCCGTAGATACTCCTAACGCCAACGGAAATAGAGAAAATAGCTGGACACAATATCTAACAACAGTTGAAGCAATAGAGAAAAAAACGGGTTACAATTTTCTTCCCAGCATCAAAACTTCAATCCAACAGGTAATTGAGAGAAAAGTTGATACAGAAATAGTACCAATCAAAAGAAAAAATAGAAATATCCCGTAGGATAGGCATCTTGCCTGTCCTACAAAATTTTTTAATTAGAATACTCCAAACAAAATATCAAGTTTCGATAACTTTAGTTGCAAGTCCAGCAAAATCATTCAATGGCGTTTTGCCAACAATATAAACATCTATATCAATATCCCCTAATCTGGCAACCTTAATATCACTAAGATTTTCTTTAATAACTTTAACTAAATTCTGGTATCTTTTTACTATTTCTTTGTCTTCTACTGAATGCCAATCTTCCTCAGTAGTTGCGACCTCAAAAAACGAATCTAAGTCTACAAATTCAACTTTAGTATCAGGTGGCATGTTTAATTTAGAGAGAACTAACTCACGACTACCATGCTGTTTTTCTGGGGACTGCCAAACAAATACTTCAAAAGGATACTCAGACTCGCTCATAAATAGCAAGCCATCCGAAGCTTGTTTTAGTTTATCAAGCAACTGTTGATTGCTTAAGGCGCCGTTTGCGTTTACATTATTATCTGACACATCCGCTTTAAATTAGGAAACACTTTTATATTACACACTTCATGATATTTCCAAAGTTTCCTAATCACGAATCTTAATCATAATATAGTTCTCTTGAACTATTAAGTCCCATGAAGGAGAAAATAATTCACATTTAGTAAAACATCATTTTGTGAACCATTGGTTCACATTCTCGTCAATCTATAACTATAACTTATAAATCTTGGTGCCAATACCATACGTCACACATACTTATGAACACACATTATTCCCCAAAAGAATCCTTTGAGATACATTAGTTTTGTTTATTAATAGTGATTGTAATAAAATTTTATTATATAGAGAAATGTAATTATAGCAGTCTGCTCATCATTCGTGAAATTTATAATTCGAGAATGAACCACAAAGGACACAAAGGACACAAAGGAAGAAAAGAAGAGATTTTACATCATATAGGAATGCTATAGCAATCCTAAATCATTTGTGTTCACGAAGTGTACCGCAGGTAAATTTCGCGTCTCTACATTTAGGCATTTTTTACAAATCATCTAGGACTGCTATATATAACCTTTGTGTCATTCTGGTTGTTTGAAATAAAGATACAGCAGATTTCAGGTTTCGGAGGTAGACCCATAAAACCCACAACATTGTAAAGACGTTACATGTAACGTCTTTACATATGTTTCATGAAAACGCAAACTTTACCAAGGTAGCATTTTTGTGGCAAAATTATAATATAAAGAAGCATATTTTTCTCAGATTCCTGGTTTAGCCCTAGAAAATTGGACATAGTAATTTTTGAACCATTGGTTCCCCTGAACGATGAAGATTATTTTATGAACCAATGGTTCACATTATAGTATAAAAGCACTCATTTTCGTTTAACAGGGTTCATCCATGCTTCGAGACGGCTGAAAGCTTGGGAAGATAGTAAGGTTAGACATAGGTAGATAATTGCTACACCTGCATAAATTTCAAAAGGACGGTAATTTTGTGCTACTATTAATTGTCCTTTGCGAACTAATTCGTCGAGGCTGATAAATGCGACTAAGCTGGTATCCTTAAGCATACTGATAAATTCATTGCCTAAAGGTGGTAACATACGGCGAAACGCTTGAGGAAAGATGATGTAGCGCATTGTTTGTACTGCATCTAACCCTAGTGATTCTGCTGCTTCGGATTGTCCGATTTCAATAGATTGAATACCCGCGCGCACAATTTCGGCAATATATGCAGCACTATTTAAGCTTAACGCGACGACAGCAGCAGCAAAGCGGTTAAAACTAAAATCTAAACCTAAATTTTGCACTACTGCAGGAATGCCATAGTAGATCAGCAAAAGCTGGACTAATAAAGGTGTACCGCGAAAGAAATCGACATATGCTCTTGTAGCCCAGCGTAAGGGTGTAAGATGTGAAAGTCGAGCAATACCAATTAAAGAACCAGATATTAAACCGAAAAACACAGAGAATATAGTTAATTGCAGCGTTACTAAGGCGCCTTGTAAAAGTAAGGGAAACGCTTGTAACAAAATGCTAATCGAGTTAGGACCACCATCGGTTTGGGTAGTGAAAGCTAATTTTTCCGGTAGTTTTGGTGGTGCAGTTTTAAACCATTTTTGATAAATCTTCGTGTAAGTTCCATTCTGAAATATTTTCGTTAATCCATTATTAATCAATTCTAGATTCGGTGATTTTAGGGGTGTGGGAATACCGTAGTACTCTTCTGTTAATAATTGGTCTATAACCCTAATACCTGGCAGATTCCCCGAATTAATTGCATAAGCAATCACAGGTGCATCACCGACCATAGCATCAACATTACCATTTGCCAATTCTTGTAATGCTAAAGGAGTAGAATCAAAAGTGCGAAGTTGGGCGCCGGGTGCATCTTTGGCTTTTGCGGCGCCAGTAGTACCAATTTGAACTGCAATTCTTTTATTATTTAACTTATCAAAACCAGTAATATCTTGATTATTATTCCTAATTGCAATTGCCAACCCCGACTTAAAATAAGGGCGCGAGAAAGAAACGGCTTGCGAGCGTTCCTTAGTAATAGTCATTGAACTGATTGCAGCATCTATTGTCCGAGCCTGTAACGCCGAAATCAAACCATCAAAAGGAGTAGATTGAAAATTAACCTTAAAACCCGCTGCACTGCCAATAGCATTCATTAAATCAATCGAAAAACCCTGCAATTCACCCTTTGACCCTTGAAACTCCATAGGTGGATAAGCAGGTTCAGTACCAACCCGTAATATCTTCCCACCACCATCATCGCGCGACCCACACCCACCTAAAACCAATAAAAAACAACATACCCCAACCAATACCCAACTAAAAATTCCTCTCCTCATTCTCTTACCTTTGTGCCCTTTGTGTCTTTGTGGTTCGTTAATATTAATTTACTGAACGGCTTGCGGTGCCCACTCCACAAGAATAATTAATAGAATTTATAAAAAACTAAAAAACCCAAAAATGAACAACCCAGCAATAAAATTTGAAAGCGTAGAAAAAAACTTCGGCGCCCTAAAAGTCCTCAAAGGCATCAGCGGAGAAATACACAGAGGCGAAGTCATAGCAATAATAGGTTCATCAGGTTGTGGCAAAAGCACCTTGTTACGCTGCTTCAACCGTCTAGAAACCATCAACGGTGGAAAACTAACCGTTAATGATATAGACTTATCCCAACCAAAACTCCATCGAAACGTACTTCGTGAGCTACATACCAAAGTGGGCATGGTATTCCAGCAATTTAACTTATTCCCCCATCTGACAGTTTTAGAAAACTTAACACTTGCACAGCGACAAGTACTAAGCAAAACACCCTCTGAAAGTACACAACTTGCAAGACAATACCTTGATAAAGTAGGTTTATTCGATAAAGCCGAATCATACCCCGAACAGCTATCCGGAGGACAAAAACAGCGCGTAGCCATCGCGCGCAGCTTATGCATGAACCCGCAAATAATGCTTTTCGATGAACCAACAAGCGCACTTGACCCAGAATTAGTTGGCGAAGTTTTACAAGTAATGCACCAACTAGCCACAGAGGGAATGACAATGGTAGTCGTTACCCACGAAATGCAATTCGCGCGCGAAGTAGCAAGTCGCGTCTTCTTTATGGATGGTGGAATAATTGTCGAACAAGGAACCCCACAATCCGTAATTCAAAACCCCAAAACCGAAAGATTGCGTAATTTCATGAGTAGATTAAAGTAGGGGCGGGTTAATCGCGCATCTTCAATTCACGGATAATATACTAAACCCGCCCGTACCAAAATGCGTGGAGTTAGAGATATTCGCGTACAAATTCGTGTGGGTCTTCATCCCAAGAAGGTTCAGGGCAAAGCATGTTTAATTTATTAATGACATCCGCTTCAATTTCGTCA
The DNA here is from genome assembly GCF_002368415.1 of Calothrix sp. NIES-4105. Lineage (GTDB taxonomy): Bacteria > Cyanobacteriota > Cyanobacteriia > Cyanobacteriales > Nostocaceae > Dulcicalothrix. The sequence goes on along the minus strand of NZ_AP018290.1, from coordinate 9,744,563 downwards.
CTGTCATGTCTATCAAACAGCAACGCAAGCTCTTTCCAGTCACGCTCTTTGAGATGTGTAAGCGGTGCAGCGTGAGTGTTTGCTTCCAGGTCAGTGGACTCTGGGCGCCACTCTTGGCTTGATTTGCGCGGAAAATGATTCATTATGACATAATAAACAGTTATCAATTGGATACGATAATGCATATTATATAAATACTCACCTTGAACCACAGAACCGGAAAATTGTTATTAAAAGTCTACATAACGAAAATTATTAATAACATATTTATTTACGTAATTTCACTTAATAAAAAGATTATTTTTTTACTTGAATTTATCATATAGTGTCATCGCGAGAAATAACTGCGTGCAGTGCTTTGGGAGCAGTTTATTTAGCATGATAATACTCAACTTTGAATACTTCGGCAAAAGATTGTGCTATTTTAATACGAATTTCACTGCAACTTATATCAGGTATCCATTCTGCTAAACTCGCAACTGGTTTATCAATAATGCCACATGGAATAATATTGGCAAATCCGCTCATGTCAGGGTTAACGTTGAGTGAGAATCCGTGCATGGTTATCCAGCGCTTGACTTTAATGCCAATAGCGGCAACTTTACGACCTTCTACCCATACTCCTGTTAACCCAGGAATACGCGCGCCTACAAGTCCATAATCTTTAAGTACTCTAATTAACATTTCTTCCAATTGGCGTAGATACCAGTGTAAGTCCTGATGGTAATAGTGCAAATTTAAAATTGGATACCCGACTATTTGACCTGGACAGTGATATGTTACCTCACCACCCCGTTCAATACGATGTACTTCATATGGGTTGTTATTAAGGTCAAACTTGAGAAATTCAGGATTGGCGCCTTGTCCTAAAGTATAAACAGATGGATGCTCGACCAATATCAGCACATCTTCTAAATTTGGGTTATTGATGCGTTCTTGCAACAGCGCGCGTTGCCATGCGAGTGCTTCTGCATACGGCATAATTTTTTGGTTATATAACGAACAAGCGCGTAGTTTAGAAAAAGTGTTGCCAATCATAGTGAGATTTAACTATTTAATCAAAAACATAAGTATTTCAACATACCTAGTGGGTAAATGCGCTCTAATTTTAACCAGAAAGGCTATTTTACCCTTTACGCTTTGCCCTTTCCCCCTTTCCAAGCAAATAAAATGTCAAGCTGTGCAAAAGATTGTAAAGGAAAGTCAAGATAAGCGGTTTTATAAATTACAAAGTGCTAGCTTGTAATGTATAACCTCAATGGTAATGGTGCTGGAGGGAATTCTCTGCCACATACGTCACGCCAAGAAGAAAGAACAAATGCACTCTTCTATGGCGCCTAATTAAATTGTTGAAGAGCCATGTTGAATAAAACTGCCAAAAACCCAATGTTTATTTACACAAAAAGCAAGTTATTTCAGGAGGAGTAAAGTCTTAGAAGATGTAGAGTACATCTGGATAGCTAAGACATATATATTTGACGATTTGGGAACGCAGTATCAAAGTGGAGTAACGCGGGTTTCAGGTAGAATTAATATGGCATCAATTAGGCGTATAGGACTTGCAATAAACGGTTCATGACTGATTTTGGCGGCAGATAGACCTTACCGCAAAAAAAAAGCGTAATTAAACTCAAGTTAAAGTTTGAGCGGGAGAGTTTACACATGAAGCTTGTCATCCACGGCAAAAATATTGAAATCACCGATGCTATCCGTGAATATGTGCATCAAAAGATTGAAAAGGCAGTAAGTCACTTTCAGAATATCACCAATGAAGTGGATGTCCATTTAAGCGTAGCGAAAAATCCCCGAATAAATCCTAGACAAGCTGCGGAAGTGACAATTTATGCCAATAAAAACGTTATCCGTGCCGAGGAAAGTAGCGAAAACCTATATGCAAGCATTGATTTAGTAGCGGATAAAATCGCGCGTCAATTAAGAAAATATAAAGAACGCATTCAAAATAAGAAAGCTCCCAATCCAATTGAAGAAACAATCGTTGAAACAGCAACGGTAGTTGACGACCTGATAGGTACACGCACTCCCGAACTTCCCAAAGAGGTAGTCCGAACTAAATATTTTGCTATGCCACCGATGACGATGACAGAAGCTTTGGAGCATTTGCAACTTGTGGGTCACGATTTTTACATGTTCCACAACGTTGAAACCGACGAAATTAACGTTATTTACGAGCGCAACCACGGTGGTTACGGTGTTATTCAACCTCGCAGAAACAATAATGGACACACCAACGGTCATAGCAAGAATGGTAAAGCAAATCATTCTAGCGTCGTAATGCCAGAAAAACCCCATGTAAACCGATGAATTGACTGCGGATGGCCAGATTCCCGACTTCTTCAAGAAGTCGGGAATCTTAAACTTCCCAGAGTCAGAGAGATTTAAGTAAGGCGCCTGTTGTTTTGTACTGTAGGTTGGGTTACGCGCGTAACCCAACACGATATTTTATACTATTTAACGTTGGGTTCCGTTCCTCGACCCAACCTACAATAAAGTGAAAAAAATCTGGTTATATAGTTTATTCTTGGTAACTTTGGGAATGCTATTATTTACCTGGCGCCCCTTTAATGTACCTGCGACTTCGAGTACAATTGCACAAAAAGAGACTGTAACACCATCTCAAATAATTCAGTACTCTTCGCGCGCTCTACCTTCGGGTGTAGTTCATACAGTTAAAATTCCTGTAAATAGTAAGTACTTAATAACTCCAGCAGTATCAGATAAATTAATTACTATTGAAGAATTTGCCCAGAAGCACAGAGCTATTGCAGCTATAAATGCTGGGTATTTTGACCCCATTAATCAAAAAACAACGTCTCATATTACAATACAGGAAAACAAAGTCGCAGACCCAAAATTAAATGAGAGACTTGTAAATAATCCTGACCTACAATCTTATTTACCTAAAATCTTAAATCGTAGCGAGTTTAGAAAAATATCATGTGGTTCTAAAATAAAATACGAAATAGCGCTACACGAAGAAAAAACGGTGCCTAACTGTAAAATTATCGATGCAATAGGCGCCGGTTCTAGATTATTACCCGAACTTACTTTAGTTCAAGAAGGTTTTGTAGATAAAACTAATAACCGAGATGCAATTGGTAGCACTCAACTCAACGCTCGAAGTGCTGTAGGAATTAGCGAGGATGGAAGTATTATTTTAGTAATGGTAGCGCAAAAACCAGAAACACCATCTGGTATATCTTTACCTGCATTAGCTGACTTAATGAAAAATTTAGGCGCCAACGAAGCAATGAACTTAGATGGTGGCAGTTCATCCTCACTGTACTATAACGGCAAAACGTATAACGGCAAAATAAACAAACAAGGAAACTCTACCATTCGTCCTGTTAAGTCAGCGTTATTAGTACAACCAATATAAACTTTATATCTCTTGTGGAGCGGCATCCCTGCCCGCCCTAATTATGGCACAATATAAAGCGATGATAAGAGAAATATAGTAAGAGGTCGTAGGGGTGAGTTCAACTCAAGCTACAGCAAACACTCGTCGTGTAGTTTTTCCATTTACAGCAATTGTCGGTCAGGAAGAAATGAAGCTGGCTTTGCTGTTGAACGTCATTGACCCCAAAATTGGTGGTGTAATGATTATGGGGGATAGAGGAACGGGTAAGTCCACCACCATCCGCGCGTTGGCTGACTTGCTTCCAGAAATTCCCGTTGTTGAAAATGACCCGTTTAATAGTCACCCTAGTGACCCCGAATTAATGGGTGATGATGTGCGTGCAAATGTACAGCAAGGAAATAATGTCCCGGTTGTGCAACGTAAAGTGCTGATGGTTGATTTACCTTTAGGCGCCACCGAAGACAGAGTTTGCGGCACTATTGATATTGAAAAAGCACTTTCTGAAGGTGTAAAAGCTTTTGAACCAGGATTACTCGCCAAAGCAAACAGAGGTATATTATACGTCGATGAAGTTAACTTGTTAGATGACCACTTAGTTGACGTACTCCTCGACTCAGCAGCAAGTGGTTGGAACACAGTCGAACGCGAAGGTATTTCAATTCGTCACCCCGCACGTTTTGTATTAGTAGGTTCCGGCAACCCAGAAGAAGGTGAACTACGTCCGCAGTTACTCGACCGTTTTGGAATGCACGCTGAAATTCGTACCGTTAAAGAACCAGCATTGCGCGTCCAAATTGTCGAACAGCGTTCAGAATTCGACCAAAACCCCCAACAAGTCTTAGAAAAGTACCAACCACAGCAAGATGAATTGCAGCAACGCATCATCAACGCTCAAAATTTATTATCCTCCGTTAATATGGACTATGACCTGCGGGTAAAAATTTCTGAAGTTTGTGCAGAGCTTGATGTAGATGGTTTACGGGGTGATATCGTTACTAACCGCGCGGCAAAAGCAATCACTGCCTTTGAAGGACGCACCGAAGTAACAATTGATGATATTCGTCGTGTAATTACACTGTGTCTACGTCACCGTTTACGTAAAGACCCGCTTGAATCTATTGACTCAGGTTACAAAGTCGAAAAAGTATTCGGTCGCATTTTTGGCGTAGAAATACCAGAGCTTGCTACCGCATCTAAAAATGGTACGGGTATTAAAACAGGAGTTCGATAATACTGGCAACGGATGCAACGGATGTAACGGATGGATATTACATTTATATAAACATTCATCATCCGGCATCCCGGCGCCTATTATTTGATTTCTCTAGGCAATCACAAAAACTATCCGCTACATCCGTTATATCCGTTGCCAATCATATGCAAACTTTTAGATTTTGGTTTAGTACTTTTGTTTCAATCAGCCAACATAACCCTTATGAGCTTATTGAGAATATAATGTTAGGGCTGGCAGCGATAATGATAATCGCATCAATCATATTTCCAGTTCAAAAGCCATGTATGACATTAGGGTTAAGTTTTGCAATAGGTTCCGCAATGTCAATTTTAGTACGCCAAGCAAATACACCTTCACGTCGAGCTAGCGTCCTCAAAATCGGCGCCATATTAATGCTTATCATCAGCTTATATGGTTTTGTCGATGTAATACATAAAACGTAGGTTGGGTGTAGCGCAACCCAACATCTCCTAAAATTCCCAGCATTTATATAACAAACCGCAAAGAACGCAAAGGAAGAGTGTTCGCATCTTAGATAAGTTTATTGTAGCAGAAAAGTAAGAGAAAGCCAGTTAGATAAAGTTGAGATTACTGAAGCACAAGGATTGGTAAAAAATATTGATGGTAGTGTTGAACTTGTTGCGATGGCGCCAACGGTAACTCTAGAAGCACGTGGCGCCGCCTTATGTTTAGAACAGGCAAGGATGCCTGTTCCACAAGAGATGGCTCTTCCACAAGATATTAATTCCACCCTTGCATTTCTACTAATTCAATACATAACTGATTAATTTGCTCTAAATTAGGTCGATGTGGCAAAGTAGATACTTGATATACTTCGTCCATCTCGGCTACTAAATCTTCTGCCATTTTCATTACTTCTTCATAAGAATATTTACCATGCAATATTGCTCTTAATTCTTCAACATCACCAGCTTCTCGACGGTCTACAACAATTTCTCCTGTGCGTAAAATTTCTAAGCCACTACGTAATAAACGTATACAGTGCATTCCATGTTTGAGGTCAAAGCCAGATTTACGCTCCATTTCCGCACGCACGGGGTTACGATTTTCTTGCCAAGATAAATAAGCTTTCCATTCGCGTAATGCAACTTGATAGCTTTGACTTCTTTGTAATAGTCGAATAAAATCTTTACGGCTATTAGTAAATTTTTGGGTAGTTTCTAAAGTATCATCAGGTAAAATGTATTGTTTCAGAACGCCTTTAAAGTCTATATCGGCTGTTAGTAGTTTATACAATTGCTCTGATTCTTCTAAAAACTCTATCTTCCCGCGAATTATCAGATATAAATATTCTAAAAATGCGTTAAGCTCTTCTTTTGAGAGTGGTTCTTCACTTTCTATTTTAAAGTCGCTAGGCAATGGTTTACTTTTGGGTGGGTTTAATAACCATTTACGGTGACTTTCCATTTTCTTAATTTGAGCAAATGCATATCCTGAGTAGGTATGCTTGACTTTCTTGCTCAAGAATAATTTACGATGGTTAATTAAATGCTGCCCAACTTCTGTGAGAACTGGATACTCTTTCATCCACAGCAACTCTAACACGTTGGGATTGGCGCCTGATAATAGCTGGATTATTTTCCGCAACTCGTAGATAACAGTATCTTTGTTTCCATCTAAAAACGGAAACATTCCGGGTTCTGAGTCCCAACCGTTTTCTTTCTGCTCAAAAGTACTAAACCCCAGATAATATTCTTTCGGGGCAATAAATACGCCTCGATAATCATAATCAGAATCAGGACGATTTAATCCATAACCGTGACTTCCTGCCAAACCAATGAATATAGAACGTTTTTCAACTTCAATCCGCTGCATATTACATCAACTACACTATACCACACCACAATTATATCTAAAGAAAATCTGAGCAACCGTAAAAGCTACTCAGATGGTTTGGTGCTGTTCTGTGTCATTTATAAATACAGCCCTAATCACAAAAATTACGCCAACTATCCAAAAATAATCTAAAATTTTTTAGAAAATATTAATTGACATTGCCTTGACTACAAAATAATATGAGAGATTGTCTGTCTAACCCCCGCTCGGAACAGGTAGACATGATAAAGGCTGGCAAACTTTCGTCCAAAAGACTTATATAGTTCAGCTACCTGTACGGCAACACATAGGACAATTTGATGACTTACGCAATTATTGAAACTGGCGGCAAGCAAGTGCGTGTAGAGCCAGGTCGCTTCTACGATATCGAACTGCTTACTGCTCAACCGGATGAGAAAGTTAGTATTAACGCGGTTTTATTGGTACAGCACGATGGCAATGTAACTGTAGGACAACCGACTGTTGAAGGCGCCGTAGTCGAAGGCACTGTGATGCGACATTTTCGCGACCGCAAAGTCCTTGTCTATAAAATGAAGCCTAAGAAGAAAACCCGTAAAAAACGCGGTCACCGTCAGGAAGTTACTCGCTTGATGATTGATTCGATTACAATGAACGGGTCAGTATTGGGGTCAACAACTGAAACTGCTTCTACTGAAACTCAAACTGAGGCGCCCGTTGCTTCAACTGATACTGAAACTCAAACTGAGGCGTTCGTTGCTTCAACTGAAACTGAGGCGCCCGTTGCAGAATAATTAAAGAGAGATAATACAGATAAAGAGGACATTATGGCTAGTAAGAAAGGTACTGGTAGTACTCGGAACGGACGCGACTCAAATGCACAGCGACTAGGTGTAAAACGCTATGGTGGTCAAACTGTACGCGCGGGCAATATTTTAGTTCGCCAACGCGGTACAAAATTTCACCCAGGTAACAACGTAGGTATCGGTAAAGATGATACTTTGTTTGCCTTAATTGACGGTGTAGTCACATTCGAGAGAAAAGGTAAAACCCGCCAGAAAATCAGCATTTATCCTGCTGCTAGTTAAGTACTGAGTAGAAAGTGCTGAGTGCTGAGTAGTTGCTGCTAACTCCTAACTCCTAACTCTTACTCAGTACTCAGCACTCAGCACTCAGCACTCAGCACTCAGCACTCAGCACTCAGCACTAAATAAACTGATTGATTAATACACCCATTGCTAAACCGATGATGGCGATGATGCATAAAGCTGCAAACGTATGTATATACTGAAACCCAGCCATTTGAAAATCTATTCGTACCAAAATCATCGCGGATGTCAGAAGTAGAAAATCAAGAAATAAACGAAACCAGGAAATCATCAGAAATAGCAAAAATGCACCCAAAACTGCAATGCAGAAAGAACGCACGTCAGATTTAAATAATAAATTGGAATAAAGGTTAATTTGTGCCCAAGGAGTCGCTAGGGCGCCAACGAATAAAATGACTATAGGTACAATTGCAAACCATGCGCTAGGAGGTACGCGCTCTTGCGATATAACCCAACCTAGACAACAGTAAGTAAGTAATGCTAACGTTAGCGTTACCCACGGAACTCTTTTGATGACTGACATCATATGATTATCCAACCTGTCAGGTTACTACTCTTCAATTATCAACCGAAAATATAATTCCATACACATAAGTAATATTACTCATCTAAAGCAGTAAAAAAAAATATTTGTATAAATTTATACTAAATTTTGTCAAGATTGAGTTGTGCTTTGAAATTTGGAAGCATGAAGCGAATTTTTGACGACGACGGAAAATATAATGGAGAATTTTCTAATAAAGTAGTTAAATAATTTCTTAAACATTTGTAAACTGTTAGCAGCTAAGTAACCGTGAGTTACATCTTGTTAAGGAATATGATGAAACAGCTTGTTATCGCCGAGCGCGTATGTTTAACGGGTCATATACTGGCTAAGGCTTTTGGGCTAGCGGGTATTCTGCTGGTCATACCACACGCCGAGAAGATTTTGAATTTGGGCGAAGTTGGACAAACAGCTATGCAAGTGAGTATGGCAAATGGTGGTGTAGTTGATATTGTTCTTGGTACTATAGCTGTCTCGATTTTTGCATTCAGGACTTTGGGATGGCAAACTTGGCTTTCATTCATGGTGCCGTCAGTCTTAATATCGGTCAGTAGTGAGTTATTAGGAACAGGAACTGGGTTTCCTTTCGGTGACTATCATTATTTGAATGGCTTGGGGTACAAAATAGCAGAACTTGTACCCTTTACAATTCCTTTGTCTTGGTTCTACGTTGGATTATCAGCATATCTTATTGCCCGCGCGGGGTTAGGAGTCGCAAAAAATCCAACACTCTTGCGTCAAGTTGGCGCCGTGGTACTAGGAGCAGTATTATTTACAAGCTGGGACTTTGCGCTTGAACCAGCTATGAGTCAAACGTCGCTACCGTTTTGGTTTTGGGACAAAGCGGGGGCTTTTTATGGAACTCCCTACCAAAATTATGCAGGTTGGTTCGGTACCGCAAGCGTCTTTATGGGAGTAGCAGCGCTATTGTGGCGTAATAACCCCGTAAAATTAGAGCCAAAGCAACTCAACGTTCCAATGATAGTTTACTTAAGTAACTTTGGTTTTGCGGCTGGACTCAGCTTAGGTGCAGGGTTTATAGTTCCTGTATCGTTAGGTTTAATTACAGGAGTAATTCCAGCAGTACTATTGTGGTGGAAAGCATTTACACAAGGTGCAACACCTCAAGCTGTAACCGAAGTCGCTACAGTTGTTCCAGTAGAAGCTGGCGCCAAGTAAAGATATGTCACTTTCGTAAGGTGGGCATTGCCCACCCTACAGCTACTACAGCTACAGCTCCTAACTCCTAACTTCTTTGTCAATGACCAATTTGTTATCAATAGTAAGTGCTATTGCGCTTCTATTGCTTTTGATTCAATTACCAGCGTTTGCTATTCTGCTGTCGCGTTTACTTAAAGGTCCCCGTCGTAACCCTCCTTTGTTGCCACAAAAACCCACGCTTGATATTTTGGGTAGCGTTAGCGTGGTTGTTCCCACACTTAATGAAGCTGAACGTATTAACCCATTACTTGCTGGTTTGAGTCGGCAAAGTTATGAACTTCGAGAAGTTATTGTTGTTGATAGTAATTCAAAAGATGGAACAAAAGAATTAGTTATAGCAGCACAAAAACAAGACCCTCGGTTTCGTGTCATGACAGATGACCCCTTACCTCAAGGCTGGGTTGGTCGTCCGTGGGCATTACATAGCGGTTTTAAACAAACATCGAAAGCTTGTACATGGTTTCTGGGTATGGATGCTGATACACAACCGCATCCTGGTTTAGTTGCTAGTTTGGTTAACACTGCTGTTGCTCTTGAATATGACTTGATATCACTGTCGCCACAATTTATTCTTAAGTATCCAGGCGAATGTTGGTTACAACCAGCATTATTAATGACATTACTTTATCGCTTTGACCCTGCCGGAATTAATACAGACCAGCCAGAGCGAGTTATGGCTAATGGACAGTGCTTTTTATGTCGTCGAACTGTATTAGAGTCAGTCAACGGTTATACGAGTGCTAGTAGTTCTTTTTGTGACGATGTTACTTTAGCACGTCACATAGCTGCTTCTGGGTTTAAAGTTGGTTTTTTAGACGGCGCCAAAGTTTTAAAAGTCCGAATGTACGAAGGCGCCGTTGAGACATGGAACGAATGGGGTCGCAGTTTAGACCTTAAAGATGCTTCAAAGCGCGCGCAAACCTGGGGTGATATTTGGTTACTTGCTTCAGTTCAAGGTTTACCAATTTTGATCCTTTTGTTACTTCTCCCTATTGTCATATCGAATCCAGAATTATTTGGTAGTGCCCATATCCAACAAAATTTGCCAATAACACTTTTGCTGCTGTTGAATTTATTGCTAATAATAATTAGATTTGCAATGCTGTTTGCGATAGCACCTTCATACGACTACAGTCAAGCTAAAGGAAATTGGTTGTTTTGGCTATCACCTTTTGCTGACCCTTTAGCAGTCTTACGAATAATCCTATCAGCTTTACAAAAACCAAAAAAATGGCGGGGAAGAAGTTATGAAAGTTAGGAGTTAGGAGTTAGGAGTTAGGAGTTAGGAGTTAGGAGTTAGGAGTTAGGAGTTAGGAGTTCAACTCATAACTCAGCACGAGCGCACGAGCGCACTCATTACTCACCACTCATTACTCACCACTCACTACTCAGCACTTTCTTCTGCAATATCTCCACGTTCGAGTTCCCAAAGAATTTGATTACCTTCTCTGCGAACACGCGAGACAACCCAATTTCGCCAGCGCCATTGGTCACCGCGACTCGTGACCGCGCTGGCATGGACATCCATTAAATCAGCTAGTTCAGAACTGGTTATTAAATAACCCTTCTCAGCAATTTCCGAAGCGATACGGAGTGTATCAACAAGGTTGCGGAGTTGCGTTACCCGCATTTCGCGCGGTATCTCTTCGCTTGTATGGTTGCTCGCAGAGGGGATAGAAGCATCTATCATGGTGTTATCGGTGGCAATATCGACATCATTAGTTATTTCGTTAATTATGGTCGAGTTTGCCTTTATTTCAGATGTATTTGTTACACAAATTTCCGTTTTTACTCCGAAAGGGATAATTTCCATATCTTGGCTTTGCTTTAATGCTGGTACTTTTCCAGCCGCATAAGCCCGCGCGATGGTGTCACACCTTTCGTTACCTACATTACCAGCATGACCTCGAACATGTTCCCATCTAACCTTACGACTGTTAAGTCCATCAAGAATTTCGAGTAAATCTTGGTTTTGGACTGGTTTGCCGTCAGCTTTCTTCCAACCCTTCTTTTTCCAGCTTTTTACCCACTTTGTGACGCAATTAATTAAATACTCACTATCGGTGTAAAGCGTTATCGGGTAACTTTGTCCTGATGCTTCAAAATATTGTAGTGCTGCAATGGCAGCTTGCATTTCCATCCTATTATTAGTTGTTTGACGGCAACCGTCTCCAAGTTCATGAACCGAACCGTCATCAAAATAAACCACGACACCCCAACCACCTGGCCCAGGATTCCCTGTACAGGCGCCGTCTGTGTATATACTCTCAATTGTTAGTGAAGCCATAGTTAATAAAATATTATCAGTAATAATTTTGATCCCCCGCTTCGGGGGGTTGGGGGTATCAAACCTATCCCTTACACCCCTTAGAATAAAGGGAGAACAGGAAAAAATATTAGCCTCCCAATTCAAAGGTATTTACTTATTACATATTTCTTTACATTTAGAGCGTAGGTTGGGTACAACGGCGCTTCGTTACCCAACAAATCCTATATATTTAATGTTGGGTCACGTTTCTTTACGCTCTATATATTTGACGTAGGGTTCCGTTCGTCCACCCAACCTACGGATAAAACCTGATTTATTAGCTTTTGCCAAATGGACGATGGTTCCCAAAGTTTATTTAAATCTGGTTTAGCAACCTCATCACTGGCGCCTAGGCAAACTCGCCGATAAAGGTAAACAAAAGCAGATACTCTTTTATTAGCGGCACAGTGAACAAAAACTTTTTTATCTTGATTTGCCTTCATAGCCTCAAAAAAAGAATGCACATTCTCTAATGTAGGATTATCCCAAATAACTGGAATATGTATATACTTCATGCCGCGCGCTTCAATAATTTCTTTTTCGTTAGATACAGCATTTGGTGAATCAGGTAATGCTAAATTAACCACAACTTGATATCCAGCTTGTTTAATCGCATCAAATTCTTCTACCGTAGGCTGTCCAGAAGTGGCGATTGCATCAGATATTTGTAAATAATTATATATTGCCTCAAGATTATGTTTCGACATAAATGACTCTATATTTAAGCATGAGTTATACAATATAATTAAGTCAGAATTTGTAACCTAAGACCTCTTAATGTAAAATGATGCTAATCCTCAGTAGGTGAAGTTTTAATCGGCATAATAATATTTATTATTTGATACATTTTTGCAAAACATTAGTGTAACATTAATATTAGAAGTAAAATCCCATTTTTCATAGTAAGAAGTCATTTCTGGTAAACACCATAGTGCAAAGTGTTCGACATTTTTTAACTGTGGATGCTTGATTACTGTATTCATTAATTGCTTGCTCAGTCCGATGTTGCGATGAGTTGGCTTTATGATAACGTCAAAAATAACTGCTCGATAAACAAAGTCTGTTAAAACGCGCGCAAATCCTATCAATCCATCATTTTCATCGACTAACCCCACAATAATATCTGATGCTGCCAGCATTTTTATTGTATCTTCACGAGTGCGTTCTTTGCACCAAAATTCGTTTTTGTACAAATCAAGTAAATTAGATATTTGACGTTCGTTCAATTTTGATACAACTTGATAATTCATAAAAGCCATTAATAAGTACTTTGTGCCAAGCTTAAGAAGTCAAATTTTTTGAGCATTTCTAAAAATTTAAAGACTGCGGGAACATGAAGCGCATTCGTTTGAATCGCAATACCAATAACGCGATTAAGAGGTACTGGCAAACTGTACGCTTGTACCATATTCGGAATTGGCACTGCTGCTAAACGTGGTAAAATTGCCGCGCGTAGTCCTTGCCTAACCATGCTAACAATTGTTGAGTCTTCCTGAATGTCAGTAGTTGTCTTTAATGAAGGCGCCACTACTTTAAGATGATTGTGGAGAATTTGCCCGCAGGGAGTGCAGGGGATCATTACAGGAAAATAATTGTTAAGTAAGTCCCAAGTCAGTTGTGTATTTACTTTGACATCAGGTGGGAGCAATGCAATATACTCGTCACGCATTATTTCCCAAACTTCAAATTCATCACTTGTAGGTAAACACGTTATTCCAATGTCAGCGCGCGCTTCACGTAATGCATCTTCAACATCTAAAAAAGCATGACACTCAATAATAGTCACGGCAACATCAGGGAATGATGAATGAAACTGAGAAATTGCTTTGGGAAGCAAATGGGTTGCGACGCTGCGAAACGAAGCAATTCTTACATGTCCACCATGCAAACCCTTATGTAAATTTGCCTCGCGTTCCATCATTTGTAAATGTTCTAGGGCTTGACGTGCATGGTATAAAATACGTTCACCTGCAGGCGTAAGTACTGCTCCACGTCTACCGCGCGCGAATAACGGGACACCTAATTCTTCTTCCAATGTTGAAATTGCGTGGCTAATCGCAGGTTGCGAAAGCTCTAAATTTAAAGCGGCTTCACTAAAATTACCACAATCAGCTACCGCAACAACTGCTCGAAGCTGGAAAATTTTCATATGTATATTTTTAGTTGTCAGGAATCTTTTTGTTCACTATAGCAATTCTATATATATATGTATAAATACCATTTATAAAAACTATACAGCTTATTTTTTGATTTCTGTTTAATATACCGATATTGTGCAGATAGAAGAAAGCGTTTGGATTTTTTATGAGCAATCATACAAAATGCTTAGAACCTGAGACAACAGGAAAGCATAATACATTAAAATTGAATAAACAAGCTGGAGTTAAAAACAATCTGCATTTCTTTAGTTTTTTACATCAGATTTTGCAGAATATTATTAGCTTTATTTCAATTAATCCAGATGAAGTTCAAGTCCATCAAAGGACTGACCGTTACGGTAATCAATATTGGCACGCTTATCACCCTCGCAGCAGGCAATCATTTTTTTCCGGTTCCGAAGATGATGTACGTATTTGGATTGAACAGCTTTATCAAAATAAACTTTAGGTACCAAGAATGCGAAATACACGAAGATAATGCACACCTAACAATAATAATGTCATGTCATTTACATTAATAATAGGCAACAAAAACTATTCTTCATGGTCGCTACGTCCGTGGTTACTAATGAAACAATTTGGTATAGAGTTTAATGAAATTCGTATTCCACTCTATCAAACAGAAACACAATCTCAAATTAGTCAATACTCGGACTCTGGTAAAGTACCTGTTTTAATCCACAATACACTAACTATATGGGACTCACTAGCAATTTGTGAGTATCTTGCTGAAACTTTTCCAAATCTCAATCTTTATCCTCAAGATAAAACCGCACGCGCACTCGCACGTTCAATTAGTGCCGAGATGCATTCTGGTTTTCAACATTTGCGGCAAAATATGCCTATGAATTGCCGCGCGTCAAAACCAGGCAAAGGTATGACCCAGGAGGTACAAAAAGATATTGAACGTATCACAAATATTTGGCGCCAGCTTCGACGACAATTTTTTCAAGAAGGAAATATGTTATTCGGTAAATTTACGATTGCCGATGCAATGTACGCACCAGTTATACTAAGGTTCAAGACCTATGGGGTGCAGTTAGATTCTGTTTGCCAAGATTATTCAGGGGCTATCTTAGAACTTCCTGCTATGCAACAGTGGTTAGAAGCAGCAGAAAATGAGCAAGAAACTATTTCTGCATCTGAGATCGGTTAAATGAGCGTTTTAACAACTGACACAAGCATGAATTCTCTCCTCAAACACACATAGTTCGCGCGACTCTTGTTTAATTAGACCGTCCATTGCTGCTTCCTGCAAGCTCATAAAAGCATTCAGGTCTTCTATCTCATACTTATCTCTCAATAGAACACGTAATAGATTTTCTTGGGCAAGTGTTAAATAGCCAGTATTTAGAACTTGTTCGACTACATCACGAATTAATACCATAATCAACACCCTGATTCGCCTATTATAAGGTGATAACGAATACTTTTCTTTATTTCTCTGTTTACAGAGTTTTTTTTTACGCGCATTGTTGCATTCCTTAACAAAACTTTACATGCCATTTGATTTTTTGATGAGGTTGGGAAAAATCAAGTAAGTATATAGTTAAAATAATTACTATTTATGTACTGAAATAATTGTGTAAGACCTCGCTGCGTGAAGGCTATGATATTTTAGAGATTAACTTTAATTTTGGTTAGAAAACAACTTAGTAATAAAAGTTTTATTTTGCTTAGATTGTGATCCCGCTACGGACTTTTCTATGATTTAAACACATTCATTAGCTTTAATTTTTATTTTTTACCTCTACCAAAAGTAATAATTATGTTAATATAGTCCGATATGATTTGTGAAAAATTCTGTAAATAATGTAGAGACGTGATTAATCACGTCTCTACAGCACACGAATTTTAGGAATGATTTGAGACTGCTTTATTTAGATTCATTATCTTATACCTCTATCAAAAGTAGTATATTTATCTTAAATAAGTTTTTTGTTTATTTCAAAAGTTTCAGAAACCAAATACCTTATAGCCTTAAAATTTCTTCAAAGTTGAGGTTGTTGAATCGGGTAAGTTTAGACTATATTAAACAGTGCTTACTATGATAGGCAATGTATAAAAAAACTACTGTATGAACTGGCGCTGAATGCGCTTGTGCAAAAATTGATTGTATGTTGGGTTTCGTTCCTCCACCCAACCTACCATATATATAGGGTGCATGGTCAATTTTGTGTACTTATTGGATTGAAACTTCGGTAAAATCGTGTTAAAAATCAATCCTTTAATAAAATTTACGCTAACGTAAGTAGTATGAATGTAAAAAAAGTGTTTATATAAAACGAATTTAGATTCGTTGCTACTTGTTTTTTAACATTCTTTTCCAATGCTCGGCTATTTGAGCTACAACATAGTATTTAAATAGTAGTTATAGACTATTTGTAAGCTATAAATTGTCGAACTAGAGTTCAGGATATTACTATGCATGACCTGGTTCATAATGTCTTAAACAGCGATGAGAAAACTGCTTTACGTCAGTTTGTATCGGCGCTGAGTGCTTCTGGCAAACAGTATCTGCTCCGAAATGAGATTTTACAAGTGTTTGCCGACTATTGCCAACGCTCTCATAAACCTGCTTATTTCTTCCATTCATCATCTTTGGGTACGTTAATTAGCCTGACGCATGAGATAATTTTGGAAGAGGAAAGCACCTGGTTTATGTTGCGTCCTTGGATAGCTAACCAGGAAGTTTGGCGCCTGGGTGCGGATATGACGCACTTTGAAAAATTGACTCCAAAAGCGTTGTTGGATGTACGCGACCGTTTGGTCAACCGTTACCAACCTCAAATTTTGGAAATAGACCTCAAACCTTTCTATGAAGGTTCTCCAACAATAGATGATCCCCGAAATATTGGTCAGGGGCTAACTTTTTTAAATCGTTACTTGTGTAACCAATTGGAAAATGAACCCAAACGTTGGTTAGAAGAACTATTTCAAGCTTTGCATAAGTTGCAGCATGGTGGTACACCACTTATGATTAGCGACCGCATCCACTCAGGAGATGAACTTGCTGAGGCTGTAAAAAAAGCATTGCAATTTGTAAGTGAGCTTTCTCCGGTAGAACCTTTTGAGAAGTTTCGCTTTGATTTACAGTCGCTTGGTTTTGAACCCGGTTGGGGAAATACAGCAAGTCGCGTTCGAGAAACCTTTGAACTATTTAACCGTTTAGTTAGTGACCCAGAACCAGCAATTTTAGAAGCGTTTGTTACGCGCGTTCCGGCAATATTTCGTGTAGTCTTGGTATCAATTCACGGATGGGTTGGTCAAGAAGGTGTAGTTGGGCGCCCAGAAACTGCTGGTCAAGTTATGTATGTTTTGGAACAAGCGCGCAGTTTAGAAGCGAAGTTACGTGAAGATGTTAAACTAGCTGGACTCGACGTACTTGGAATTCAGCCAAAAGTAATAATATTAACTCGGTTGATCCCCAATTGCGAAGGAACTGCTTGTAATCTCAGATTGGAAAAACTGCAAGGAACGGAAAATGGATGGATATTACGGGTTCCATTCGCTGATTTCAATCCAAACGTCACACAAAACTGGATTTCCAAGTTTGAAATTTGGCCTTACTTAGAATCGTTTGCTCTCGAAGCTGAACGTCAGTTAGTCGCAGAATTTAAAGGCAACCCCAATTTAATTATCGGTAACTACAGCGACGGTAATTTAGTCGCGTTTCTACTATCACGGCGCCTAAAAGCAGCACATTGCAATATTGCCCACTCGCTAGAAAAACCCAAATACCTGTTTAGTAACCTGTACTGGCAAGATTTAGAGGATAGATATCATTTCAGCGCTCAGTTTACTGCTGACTTAATTAGCATGAATGCGGCGGACTTTATTATTAGTTCGTCATACCAAGAAATTGTTGGTACTCCCGACAGCATGGGGCAATACGAATCGTACAAATGTTTTACAATGCCCCAGCTTTACCACGTTGTAGATGGGATAGATTTATTCAATCCCAAATTTAATATGGTGCCACCTGGAGTAAACGAAAACATCTTCTTTCCTTACAACCAAAGCGAAGACCGGGACAGAGAAGCGCGCAGTACAATTCATGAACTAATGTTTTTGCGCTCTGACCCTAGCATACTAGGTAGTTTGGAAAACCCCAAAAAAACTCCTCTTTTAGCGGTTGCTCCAATTAACTCAACCAAAAATCTTACCGGGTTAGCAGAGTGCTTTGGTAAAAGCAAAGAACTCCAAGAACGCTGTAACTTAATATTGGTTACAAGCAAATTTAGTCCAGAACAAGCGACCCATCCTGAAGAAGCAGCAGAAATTGAAAAACTGCGCGAAATAATTAACCAGTACAATTTACATAGTCATATTCGCTGGGTAGGTATTCGCCTTTCAAATATGGAACTAGGCGAAGCGTATCGTGCGGTTGCAGATTGTCGAGGAATTTTTGTTCACTTTGCCCGCTTTGAAGCCTTCGGACGAACTTTACTCGAAGCGATGATTTCTGGACTCCCCACCTTTGCCACCCAATTTGGCGGCGCCTCCGAAATTATCGAAGACGTAGATAAGTTCCAAATTAACCCAACCGACTACGAAGGAACAGCTAAAAAAGTATTACATTTTCTATATGAATGTGATACGAATCCCCAATACTGGCATGAAATTTCTACGCGGGCAATCGACAGAGTGCGTAACAAATATAACTGGAGCTTGCATTCAAAGCAATTGCTGCTAATCTCCAAAATCTACCGTTTCTGGGATTATGTCACCCCAGAAAACCGTGAAGCCAGGGCGCGCTACCTCGAAACTTTATACTATTTAGTGTTCAAACCCAGAGCTGAAAAAATTCTGGAACAGCACATGCAAAGGTAAAGACTATGAGTTAGGAGTTATGAGTTATGAGTTATGAGTTAGGAGTTGAAACTTTTAACTATTAAAAACCCCTAACTTGTCCTAACTTGTAAGGTGGCTTTTGCCAGCCTACTCCTAACTCCTAACTATTCACTGCTAACTGTACGGGCGGGTTCACCAAAATTTCCGATTATTTACCAGGATATAACTAAACCCGCCCCTCCTAACTTCTAACTAATCTTATAAGGAAAGCACTGCCGATGGATGTAAATACTAATCTTGATTTTATTTATACTGATTGGTCATTAATCGAAACTCGATTTGACCCAGATAAAATTCACCACCGTGAAACTGTTTTTACAATTGGTAATGGTTATCTTGGTACGCGCGGCACATTTGAAGAAGGTTACTCGCGCGCGACACCTGCGACTTTACTTCACGGTGTGTTTGACGATGTGCCAATTGTTTACACTGAACTTGCTAACTGTCCTGATTGGTTGCCGCTATCAATAACAATTGATGGGGAACGCTTTCGTATGGATAGGGGTGAAATAATTAGCTATGAACGAAAGCTTGATTTGCGACGCGGTATTTTAAGTCGGTTTGTACGGTGGCGTTCGCTTGGTGGAAAAACTGTAGACTTGCAATTTGAGCGGTTTGCTAGTTTAGCTTCTGAACATGTAACAGCACTGCGCTGTCAAGTTAAGCCAGTTGATTTTGATGGGTTAATTGAGGTGCAAGCGAGTATTAGCGGATACCCTGAGAACCAAGGGTTTAACCACTGGGAATTAATCGACCAAGGCAGTGCAAATAAAGCTGCGTGGTTGAATCTCAGGACTCGCAACTCGCGTATTACCCTCGGTATGGGTCTTTCTATGAATGTCTCAGGCGCCGAAGCATCGGTAATTGTGACAAATCCACCCGGATACCCTACTGTTATAACTTCGTTTCAAGCGACTTCTGGACAAGCTGTTACTGTTGATAAATTAGTAACATTTTTTACTTCTAGGGATGTAGAAAACCCAATTCAAGCGGCACAACAGCAATTAGCTGATTTACCTTTATACCCAACTTTGTTAAAAGAACATTCTTTGGCATGGGAAGAAGCATGGGATAAAAGTGATATTGCGATTGAAGGAGATGTTCGTGCGGCACTCGCAGTTCGCTATAATCTTTTTCAATTATTAATTGCGGCGCCTAAACATGATGACCGCGTGAGTATTGCCGCTAAGACTTTATCAGGATTTGGCTATCGCGGACATGTATTCTGGGATACAGAAATATTTATCCTGCCGTTTTTCATCTACACACAGCCGGAATTAGCACGTAACTTACTTACATACCGTTACCACACAATTGGTGGCGCCCGACGTAAAGCAGTTCACTACGGATATAAAGGTGCAATGTATTCGTGGGAAAGTGCGGATACGGGTGATGAAGTTACCCCACGTTGGTTGCCACCGAATGACCCATATGGCGAAGATATTCGGATATGGTGCCGTGACCGTGAAATCCATATTAGCGCTGATGTTGTTTACGCTGTATGGTCATATTGGCTAGTTACGGGTGATGATGACTGGATGCGTGATTACGGCGCCGAAATTATTCTGGACACAGCAGTATTTTGGGGAAGTCGCGTTGAATATAGTACTAAGAATGAAAAGTACGAAATTCGCGGTGTAATCGGCGCCGATGAGTATCACGAGTTAGCAAATAATAATGCTTTTACTAACCGATTGGTGCAGTGGCATTTAGAAAAAGCTATCGCAACTCAAGACTGGTTACGCGAAAAATATCCTGATAAAGCCAAAGAACTCGAAACTAGATTACAGTTGACTTTAAGTCGGCGCCTACGTTGGCAAGATATTATCGCGAACTTAGTAATTCCCTACGACCCAAACACGAAACTCATCGAACAGGCAGATGGATTTTTCAAACTTGAAGATATTAATCTGGCTGATTATGAACCGCGTACTAAGTCGATGCAAACGATTCTTAGCATCGAAGGCGCCAATAGACGTCAGGTATTAAAACAACCCGACGTTTTAATGTTGCTTTACTTAATGCGCGAATCACAAGAGTTTCCTTACTCATTAGAAATATTAGAGAAAAACTGGAATTACTACGCACCTCGTACCGATATTACCTACGGTTCCTCGCTTGGCCCAGCGATTCACGCGATTTTAGCATCCGATTTAGGAAAAGCTGATGAAGCGTATCAATACTTCATGCAAGCGGCAATGGTTGATATCGAAGATGTACGCGGTAATGCTCATGAAGGAATACACGGCGCCAGTGCAGGTGGAATATGGCAAGCTGTTGTATTCGGTTTTGGTGGTATTAAGCTGACAGCTGAGGGACCCGTCGCGACAGCACATTTACCATCAGGCTGGAAGCGGTTACAATTTAAAATCAATTGGCGGGGTGATTGGCACGAATTTGACTTGAAGGCAGAAAATACAAATATGGAAGCACAAAATCTCGATTCGTCACAATCAAACATCAAAGGTGTAATCTTTGATTTAGATGGAGTCATAACAGATACTGCCGAGTATCATTATCTAGCTTGGCAAAAACTCGCTGATGAAGAAAAGTTGCCATTTAACCGCGAAGCCAACGAAGAACTGCGGGGAGTATCTCGTCGTGGCTCATTACTTAAAATTATTGGCGACAAGCATTATTCTGAAGACCAAATACAAGAAATGATGGAGCGTAAAAACCGCTACTATGTAGAATCCATCGAAAATATTTCACCTAAAGATTTATTGCCAGGGGCGCTAGATTTACTTGAAGAGTTACGCAGTGCGGGGATTAAAATAGCGCTAGGTTCCGCAAGTAAAAACGCACGTCCAGTAGTTGAGAAATTGGGAATAGCTAAATATATGGACGTTATCGCTGATGGTTTCAGCGTTACTGAACCAAAACCGGCGCCTGATTTATTTTTATTCGCAGCCAAAGAACTTGGGTTGGCGCCACATGAGTGTATCGTCGTTGAAGATGCGGCAGCAGGTATTGAAGCAGCGCAAGCAGGAGGAATGATAGCTGTTGGTTTGGGGCCACAAGAAAGGGTCGGATTAGCTGAAATTGTTTTACCTAGTCTGGAAAATGTTCACTGGCAAGATTTACAAGCCAAATTAGCAGCTTTATTGCAACATTCTTAAAATGTAGAGACGCGAAATTTCGCGTCTCTACGTTATAAATCACCATGTACAATAATGTGCCGCTTGGCATCAAAACTAATCAATTCCTTCTGTTGCAAATTCTGAATTAATCTAGTAATTGTAACGCGCGTAGTAGAGCAAGCACTAGCTAATTCTTCGTGGGTAAAGCGAATATTAATCCGAGTTCCTTTTGGAGTAGTTTCACCAAAATATTGCTTGAAATATTGTAATAAATTCCAAAATCTATCTTCAACTTTAAGTCTACCTGCAATTACTAAAAAGTATTCGGTTTGTTGCAATCGCTGCTTAATTTTAGGTAAAATAGCATGACTCAAACTTGGTGAATTGACAATTTCTTTCTGCATTATTGGCACCAATTCAACATCCGAAATTGCTGTAACTTGATAAATTTGCTGTACCGTAAGACTGGCGCCAAACACCATTCCTTCTCCAACTAATCCAACTAATATTTCTGTTCCAGCTTCAGAAACCGAACTGAGCTTGACTAAACCGCGATGAACGTACCAAATTATATCATTTCCAAGCGGCACTGTTTCGCGTTTACAATATTTATATAAAGGACGATTTTTGGACAAATCTAAGTCGCTACTTTGTGGTGTTGAATTCGCTCTTTCCTCTGTAATATCACGTATCAACCAGCGTAACGCAGTTACTTTACCTTGAGCGCTGCAAACACTAGCTGCGGTTAAAGCTGCATGAAAAAATTCACCGTCTCTTCTCTGGCAACATATAATAATTTCACCAACTTTTTCCATTTTGGTTAACTTAACAATTTGACACCTTAGTTTATGACGGTCATCTAACGTAACAAAGCTAATAATAAGTTTATTTACTATATGTTGTGGTGAAATAGAAAAAAGTTCAGAACAAGCACGATTTGCTTCTTGAATTTTGCCGTTTAAGTCAGTTACTAAGTACGCATCTGGTGCAAAATCAAAAAGGTCTTTGTAGCGTTGACGTTCTATCTCAAGTAAATCGCGCGTTTTTGTCAGTTCATCATTCTGCTGGCGCAATTCTTCAGTTGCGGTTTGTAACGTTTGTGAAGCTGAACCTAGTTCCATTAATGCTTGGGGTAATATTTCCACCTTACTTGGTGAAGCCGTTCCATGCAGCAAGTCTGACCACCGTTTGTACATCGTCTCTGTACGATAAACAAATTTGTCAAGTTCCGCTTGATTGATATCCATTCTCTTTTCCATCATTGATTTTAACTATTAAGATTTGTTATATTTGTTTCATTATTAATTATTTTAATAAATTTTAACACTATAATTTCATTAAAATATTGTAAAATTGAAGAATTTATTATTTTTATGACTTCGCACATCAGTTAGAAGGTTTAATAAATCAGCAGGCATCTTGTAACGAGTTGTACGGATCACAAAATCCATTTCATGGTTGACAACTTAAAGGACGTTGTAGAAGCAGTGAGCATAATGCTACCCTTGCTATAAGTATAAATTACTTTGACGTTGAATAGTCTACGCACCTACGTATGGGAGCATCCAATGAATGGAAGAAACATAATTTTTTGGCGCCAGAAACCGTACTATATGGGTTGTAGCAAAAATTCTATCCGCCATTCATTGGATGCTCTCGTAAACAAGCTCCCGGATACACTGGTTTCACTGGAACGAAGTGGAACCCAACAAAACCTTATGAACGTTGGGTTTTGCTACCATAAAGGAAAACTACCAGTAAAGGGAAAGCTTCGCTTACGTTTACGTTAACTGACCGGAATGCACCACGAGCTTATTGAGAATAAAAGAGCTTGTAATGCTTATCCCAAGCGTAGGGTGGGCATTGCCCACCTTACAAATTTTGGTATTGTTAGCTATCCCTTGCAGTATTGAGGCAGTTATTACTCAGTAATAAGATGAAAAACATCCAGTAATTTTCTGCTAAAAGTATTAATCAGCACATCCAACGAAGCTAAATTATCATTTAACTGATTCTCATCACTATTACTTACAAACACTGACATTATTAGAGAATTGATTTCCCGCTCTACATCTCTGGAAGACTTGATTTGTGCCATCTCAAAGCTTTGGCAGCGCAATTCCAAAGTTAGGTTTTCTATTTCTGACTTCAAAGTAAGTATTTGCTTTCGCAGTTGCCCACTTGTATTAGTTTCCATACCTTTACACGCTTGAACCTTACTCTTGAAACGACGAATTTTATAAGTCATTTTGTTAAACCTGATTAATTACCGAACTGTACCAATGGTCGCTTACTGCGGTTGTAGGTTGGGTAGAACGAAACCCAACAAATGCTTTTAGCATAGGTAAACTAGGATACATTGCGTGTCAGTAATACCATTTAACCTACGGTAAAATAGAGCGTTAGTTCAAACGAAAACTAAGTCTTGTTAAAAAATTATTCGCTTTCATTTAAGTTAAAACCTTTAAGTGAATATTTTGTGAGTAAATTAGTAAATTACCTAAAAATAATTCAAAAAAACCGCAAAAACAACATCAACTAATCAGAATTAGTCTTATTATTATTAATTTAAATTAATGACTAAGCCCTTAGATGGATGGAAAGGTAAAAATACTGAAGTAAATAAAAAAGTAGCTTGTTTAGTTAAAATTTGTCATTTATCCAAGCTAAACCAAAGTA
This sequence comes from Calothrix sp. NIES-4105, assembly GCF_002368415.1. Classification (GTDB taxonomy): domain Bacteria; phylum Cyanobacteriota; class Cyanobacteriia; order Cyanobacteriales; family Nostocaceae; genus Dulcicalothrix. The sequence goes on along the minus strand of NZ_AP018290.1, from coordinate 9,720,181 downwards.
ACACGGCATCTAATGATTTTACTTAGTGCTGATTTTCGATAGAAAGTTGCAGAAATGTATAGATAAAATATAAACTGTTCATAATCAACTTTGTATCACATTTTTAATCAAATTAAGTATTTATCCCATGATAATTGTGCAATATTGCGCTTATCTTATCAGTATATAAATTAAATTGACTAAAATTTAAACATTAAAAATCTATGCATAACTCTATAGTGCTAGTATGTGCTGCGGATGATAACTACTCGATGCCGTTGGCAGCAACTACTCGTTCGGTTATTGCGAGTATGCGAAATCCGCAGAACTTGTCTTTATACATAATCGATGGTGGAATTAGCAGCGCCAATAAACAGCGGATAATTCAAAACCTGCAATCTGAGCAAGTCAAAGTCACTTGGATAAAAGCCCGCAGGTCGCAGTTCAAAAACATGCAAATTTCATCTAGTGTAACAATAGCTGCTTATTATCGGCTCCTAATTCCAGCGTTTTTACCTAACGAAATTGAAAAAGCAATTTATATAGATAGCGATGTAATCGTTCGCAGTGATATTGAAGCACTGTGGAATCAAGATATTGGAGACAATTATTTACTAGCAGTGCAGGATATGGGCGCTCCGTTAGTTTCCTCTGCGCGCGGTTTGGTAAACTATCAAGAACTCGGTATTCCCGCTGATTGTAAATATTTTAATTCAGGAGTACTAGTACTGAATTTAAAGAAATGGCGGCAAGAAAATACAAGTTTGGCAGTAATTAAATATCTCAACGACTATAAACAGTACGTGCGCTGGTTCGACCAAGACGGGTTAAACGCAGTTTTGGCAGGCAAATGGGGAGAACTTGACGCGCGTTGGAACCAAATGCCTTATTTATTCCGGTTTGGTTCATGGCAAGAAAGTCCATTTAGTGAGGAAGAATATAATAACCTGCGGGAACACGCATATATCATCCATTACTCAACGCGCGAGAAACCTTGGAACGAAAACTGTAGCCATCCGCAAAAAGAATTATTTTACGAATATCTCGACAACTCAATATGGTCGAATTGGTATGTAGAACAAGCAGCTAAAAAGCGGCGCCAGAAACAAATGGCTGTGTTCAATAATATGTATAGTTCGTTTAAAAAGCAAATTAAATCTCTGATCCCCCCAACCCCCCTTAATAAGAGGGGCTAAGACACAAGTCTCTTTTTCTTCTCTTTCTTTGTGTCCTTTGTGCCTTTGTGGTTCTTTAAAGAGATAAACCACTTTGAACACAAAGGGCACAAAGGGGGAAAAAAGAGGTTTATTAAAGAGGTGTGTACACGGTAGGCTTATTAAGGGGGGGTTAGTGGGGATCTAATTCTAATCAAAACGTATCTTTCATTCCACGCAAACGTGCGAAAGTTTGTACTGACTCGCTAGTTTTTACTGCTGTTTGTAATGTAGGTATATCCCATCTTAAAAATGGGTTAGTGCGTTTTTCTATCTCTAATAGTGAAGGTACTGTAGCTTCTCCTTTATTGCGAGCAGCTTGTACTTTTGTATACCTCTGTTGTAAATCTTCGTTGTTACCATCGACACTAAGGGCGAACTGAAGATTTTTAAGAGTGTATTCATGGGCACACCACACACGAGTGTTATCGGGTAGTGTCCGTATTTTACTGAGAGAATCTACCATTTGTGCGGGTGTTCCTTCAAATAGGCGCCCGCAACCACCAGCAAATAATGTATCACCACAGAATAATTCACCAGTCTCTTCGCTTGCTCTCGGTGGGAAGTAATAAGCAATGTGCGCGCGTGTATGTCCTGGAACAAAGAAAACGGTCGCTGTTCTATCGCCAAATTCTATAATGTCTCCTTCATGAAGAAATACTTTTTGTCCAGGGATACGTCCCTTGTCTTCCTCTCCACCATAAACAGTTACGTTTGGGTACTGGGTAATTAATTCGCGGTTTCCTCCCACATGGTCATTGTGGTGATGCGTGTTGAAAATAGCTACTAACTGAGCATCTAGTTCATTAAGTTTTGTTAAAACTGGCCGTGCTACTGCTGGGTCAACAACTGCGGCAATTTTACGCGCGCTGTCCCAAAGTAAGAAAATGTAATTATCTGATAGTACTGGTATACGGATTATCTGCATTTTTTTAAGAGTTGAGAGAATTACTTTATTTTTACCTGAAAGCTTATTGTTTGTCGCAGCTTGGAGAATACAACCGTAGTTACACGTATTTTTTCATCCGTCTAAGGTAATAAATTTTTAGATATCAGTAATAATCCTCTGGGTGAGTTATAAAGATAAAGTTAAATTGTTTTTACTGGTTTGTGTTGTGAAGATACCACAAAGGTATCGTAAGACATAAACGCTGTATTTGATAAGATTTGCTCGCTGCATTAAGTTTAATAAGTTGAATATATTTAATAAACTTTTTAAAGCACGCTTTTAGGCAGAAGCGGAGCAAGTTTTGCTTTTTTTTTATTTTTTTGAAGTGGCTAATATCAGAATATGCTTCACAAACTTTCAATGACAAGACCAATTAACTCCACATCTGAAATAGCTGTTAAAAAGCTTGCAGATAAAATTATTTTTTCTAAGAGGTATAGTCGTGGCGACCATACCTTACTAACAGACCTAATTGGGAATAGCGATGTAAGCGAGGGTGCGCGCCGTCAGCTAAATCGTATCCTAGACTACATCCAAAATGGCGAACTCAAATTAGTTGACTGGTAGATAACTAGTTAGGCAAACAATTATCTATTATTCAATAATACATCAGTTCAATAAAATTTGACATTAAATAAAAATAAAATTTTTAATTTATGTCATTATGTTGAGTTGAATTATTCTTTTCAATGGCTAGAGTTTTTTTATTTTTATAACTTGACCTCTGTGACAAGCATGGTAATATCAAAGACTTTTACCATGCTTGTTAGACTCGTTGGACTAAGAAAGAAAAATAAATCAATAATATTATGCTAAAACTGTGATAATACTGTGAAGGGGAGAAGTAAGGGTATCAATATTCATGGATTCGACAGTAAATTCTCGCTCTTAGTTTCAGGGTGAGGTGGGTTAGATTTTTAGTGTATTGGTGACTATTAATGATTTGGGATTGGTAAGCACTATGACAACTCTTGTTTCGATTATTTTACCTTGCTATAACCGAGCTAGTTACATAGAAAAGTGTGTTAAAAGCGTTTTAGCACAGACTTATACTGATATTGAGTGCATTTTAGTTGACGATGGCTCTAAAGATAATACTCGTGAAATAGCTGAACAGTTAATGACTCTTGATTCACGAGTTCAATATTTTTATAAGGAAAACGGTGGTTTATCTTCCGCGCGCAATTTTGGAATTGAGAAAGCGCGCGGTGAGTGGATACAGTGTCTAGACCCGGATGATTGGATTCACGAAGATAAAACTCGGTTCCAGTTGAGCTATTTAGAAGGGTTAGATAATCAAAATAACCAAAATGTGCTGTTTTACTGCGATTACGAGCGTGTGTTTCTAGACAATGACCAAAATATTCTGCGTCGTGAACCTAATATAATCGGTTCGCTAACTCGTGACCAGTTAATACAACGTTTACTTTTACCTGATTTTCTGGCTTCCTCACCTTTCCCGGTGTTACAGCAGTGCATGTTGGTTAAAAAAGAGTTATTGCTATCCAAAAAGTTTGATGATGGTTTAAAAGCTTTACAAGATAGAGATTTTGCTTTGGAATTGCTCGATAAAGGGGTAGATTTTATATATACACCAATTGTGGGTGCCTATTATACGAAGCATGAGACGAACATGAGTAGCAATTGGGAATATATGAAGAATGATTATGTGTTGTTTTACGAAATTGAAAGTCGCAAAAACGTTCTTTTTCAAAAATATTCCGAACCTGCGGTGAAATATTGGCTCGAACAAACACTAATCGAGAAAGATAAAAACAATTATTTTAGACTAGCAAAAATCACGAATTATCCGGTTGCACTATTTGACGGACAGTTTCGAGTAAATAACAAACTTGGTTATATACTCGCTTATTTAATGCGTATACTACTACCGGAGTTTATGCTTTACAAACACTCACGTAGTCCAAAAACTCAAAAAATATTTGACTTTTTCCACAAGAGTTTCCGTCTTAGCATTAATAATTCATCTCAGGTATAAATTTTTAATAATCAACTCTATTTTTTACTTAAATGAATAATCCTCCAATTTATTTTTATATCCCTAAAGTCGATTTTCCTGATTGGGAAATACCTGAAGATGCTGATAAAGGATGGCAAATTTTTGAAAGTAAACCAAATAACGCGGTTTATAACTGGTCGTTACAAACTTATATTCGTCTGGTGGCATCCGGGTTTGAGTGTCAGCTAGTTGATACTTTACCTGCATCGGGTATTATCTTCGCGCACCGCTATTCACTTCCGTTTAACTTGCAACCAAAGCCGAATCAATTAATAGTATGTATGAAAGCCGACCATGACTTTCATCCCTACGCGCAATTACATGTAGTGCAAAATCAGCAGGAAGTTAATACAAGTGATGGTCATTACTTTATACCGCACTGGCGCCAACCTGGTCTAATTCCGCGTGACTCTGAACGTGGTGATAAGTTTGTAAATGTTGGTTATTACGGTATAGAGAAAAACATTGCATCTGAATTAAAAGACCCAGCATGGTCAGAACAGCTAAAAGCACTAGGACTACACTGGCACATCGTCGGTGAAAACGCATGGAACGACTATAGTCAAATGGATGCTGTTATTGCTGTGCGTAACTTCCAATTTCAGGAAAGCTATAAATATAAACCAGCATCAAAGCTTTATAATTCATGGCACGCGCGAGTCCCAGCAATTGTTTCCGGTGACTCAGCATTCCGTGCGGAACGTCGTAGCGAACTCGACTATATCGAAGTCGCATCACCATCCGAAACCATCACAGCACTCAAACGACTGCGCGATGATAAAGCTTTGTATCATGCTATGGTCAAAAACGGAAGAGCACGTGCCGAAGATTTTACAGTTGATAAAGTATGTGTACGATGGCGTAATTTAATAACAGAAGTTGCCGTTCCTGCCTACCATCGCTGGTGTGAATCACAGTATAAACAAAAGTTATATCTAGCAAAGCGGTCTTTAATAATTCAAGAAAACAATCTCAAACCCCAATTAATTTACCCACACGACCGGGAAAACGTCAAAAATGACCATGTTGGATTTTCAGATTTGATTATTATTTCGACAATGCAAAAATATCGCTCCTTTAAAAAACTAATATGTAAAAATTAGTTTATAAAAAGATTAATACGATATTGTCAGTAATGAAAATCAATTTCACAATTCACTTTTATATCCCGTCAGGTGATTTACCAAACTGTGAATTCCCGCAGATACTGATACCAAATGAAACATTTTATACAGCAAGATCGAGGTGACATCGTTAGAAGAAACGATTGCTACCCTAGCGCGTTTACGTGATGATACTTCTAAACGGTAGCGATGATGGATAACTGTCAAAAACGCGCGCAAAAGTTCCAAACAGAGACTATTCTCGGACAATGGCGCCAGTTTATTGAAGATGTGGCAGTACCTGCTTACTACGATTGGCAGCAGTCATCAAACTTACAAAAAGCAAGTTTCTTTGCCAAACGGTATCTGAGAATTCAGGAAAACGACCTGAAACCACACTATCTGTATCCCTATGACCAAGAGGATACTGGAAATAGAAATTTTGGGATTTCCGAACAGAGTTTGATATCAATCATCGGACTTTACCGTAAAGCGAAGAGACTAGCAGTTTGATTTAGGTAGGTCTACTGAATCATAAATACTCAATTAGTTATTAACATTTATTAATGACTGATAACTAACTCATGACTCTTTACTAATGACTAATGACCAATTAAAATTTTCGTTAGTTGTTAGCGACCTCTCCGGAGGTGGCACGGTTCGAGCTTACTTACTAGCTCAAGTCCTGCAACAACTTAACCATAAAGTTGAAATCGTTGGGTTTAACTTTGGCAAAGACTTATACGCAATACCTCCCAATGGTATTGAGGTTATTTCCATACCTGGTAGTAACTATCCCAATTTTTTCGGTTCCGCACGGCAGTTGCTGCATTCGCTATCAGGAGACGTTATTTACGCAGTTAAACCCAAACCAACTAGCTTTGGTGTGGGTTTGCTTCATAAATTAACTCGTCGTCGTCCGTTGTTACTCGATATGGATGATTGGGAGTTAAGCTGGCATGGTGGTGAGAATTGGAGGTATCAGCCTAGTGTTAAACAGTTTGCCCGCGATATCCTCAAATCTAACGGCGCCTTAAGATTTCCTGACCATCCAGTTTACATTAATTGGATGGAGCGTTTGGTCAAGTACGCGGATGCAGTAACGATTGATACGCAGTTTTTGCAAGATCGATTTGGTGGTGTCTATGTACCAAATGGTAAAGATACCGAGATGTTTAACCCCGATAAGTACTCCTCGGCAGCGAGTCGGGAGAAATATGGACTTTCAGATTACCGCATTTTGATGTTTCCAGGGGCGCCGCGTCCGCACAAGGGTGTTGAAGATGTATTGATGGCACTCGATAAATTAAACCATGATGATTTGCGGTTGGTGATAGTTGGTGGCAGTCCATATGATGATTATGACGACCGTTTGATTAAACAATGGGGACGTTGGATTATTAAATTACCGAAGGCGCCTGTGGAAACAATGCCCGAAATAGTTGCAGCAGCGCATATTGTAGTTGTTCCACAACGCTCTGACATTGTGGCGCGCGCGCAGTTTCCCCTTAAACTGACAGATGGCATGGCAATGGGTAAACCTGTGATTTCCACCCGTGTAGGTGATATACCTGAGATATTAGCTCATACTGGTTATATAGTTGACCCAAATGCACCCGAACAAATCGCCATGCAAATTGAAGCAATATTTAACGATTATGATACGGCATGTCTTAAAGGGCGCCAAGCTAGAGAACGCTGTATTGAGAAATATAGTACATCAACAATGGCGGTAACACTCTTCGAGATAATCCAAAAAATTAATCATTCATAATTAATAAGGATTTTTGGGTGTGCATTTATCGGTCTTTTATCCAGTCTTTTATAAACGATTAACTATTACCAATGTCTACAGTAAAACTTTTAATTAGATTTGCAAAACCTTATCCGGGTTGGGTGTTTCTCACATTTTTACTCGGATTTTCTGGCGCCTTATTTAATGGGGTTGGGACAACGTTAATTGTGCCTGTTGTTTTAAAAATTGTTGGCTTGGATGTTGAATTCAACAACGCACCTGATATTTTAAAATTTATAATGCGACCTTTTGACCAGGTACCAGAAGATTATCGTACCTTGGCAATGGCAGCAGCTATTATATTAACTATTGTATTAAAAAATGTTGCTGGCTATGCAAGTAGTTTAACGTCAAGCTCACTCGCACGAACATTAACTACAGACATGCGTGATGCAGGTTTAAAAAACTTGTTAGAGGTGGATTTAGATTATTTTGCAAAAACTAAAGTTGGTGATTCTATTAATAGCTTAGGGGGAGAGTTAGGAAAAGCAGCGAGTGCTATTAATACTGTGATTAAAGTCGCAATTATAGTTATCACAATTTTAGTTTTCATCGGTGTTTTGGTTTCTATTTCCTGGCAGTTAACGATAGCAGCAACATTTTTACTATCACTTGTCACACTAGTCAACCAATACGCTATTGCTCGGTCGAAAGATTATGGTAAATTGCTTTCGGATATGTCGAGAGCATATTCGATAAGCGTCTTGGAAGTTATGAACGGAATGCGGTTAGTACGGGCAACAGCAAATGAAGACCGCGAATATAAAAAAATAGTCAAACTTATCCGTGACCGTGAACAAGCTGATTTTAAATCGCAAGCAAATTCTGAGGCGATTGGACCTGTTAGTGAGGTAATGGGAATTACAGCCTTAGTATTAATTATACTGCTTAGTAAATACTTATTTGCATCTCAAATTACCTCACTTTCTGCAGTACTCTTTACATATTTATTAGTACTTCTGCGCTTACTGCCTTTCATATCTCAGCTAAACGCAATTCGCAGCAGCTTCGCTAACGCCTCAACAAGCGTATCTATTGCTACCGACTTTTTACGACGTGACAATAAGCCGTTTATGAGTCGCGGTACCAAAATTTACAAAGCGATTGAAAAAGGGATTCATTTTAACAAAATTTCCTTTGCTTACCCAGGTAACGAGAAATTAGTGTTAAAAGAAGTCGATTTGTTTTTGCCGAAGGGTACTACACTAGCGTTGGTTGGTAGTTCAGGCGCCGGAAAATCGACAATGGCAGACTTATTACCACGTTTTTACGATGTAATTTCTGGTAGTATTTTACTTGATAACGTCGATTTGAGAGAATTTGATATTCAGTCATTACGTCGCGCGATGGGTATCGTTAGTCAAGATACATTTTTATTTAACGACACAGTACGATATAACATTGCATACGGAAAACCCGATGCAACCGAAGACGAAGTAATTGCTGCTAGCAAACGCGCAAATGCTTATGAGTTTATCACGAAGCTACCACAAGGTTTTGATACATTTATAGGTGATAGAGGTGTGATGCTATCGGGGGGACAACGACAAAGGTTAGCAATAGCGCGCGCACTATTACAAAATCCAGAGATTTTAATTCTTGATGAAGCGACGAGTGCGCTTGATACAGTATCTGAACGGGTAGTGCAAGCAGCTATCGATGATTTGAGTAAAGACAGAACGACTTTGGTTATTGCCCACCGTTTATCTACCATTCAAGGTGCAGACCAAATAGCGGTTTTAGACCAAGGAAAAGTCGTAGAAGTGGGAACGCACAACTCACTGTTACAGAAAGGTGGGTTTTACACGCGACTTTACTCGATGCAATTTGGTGGCACCGAAGAATCGAAGCAGCAAAAAGAGGTTAAAGTAAGTGAAGGCGAAGTTGAAGCATTAACTCATAATCAGAATTTACTTCGTATCCCTCACGAATTACGGACGCGACTCAATTCAACAATTGGGTTTTTGCAGTTATTACTCGACGAAGCTTCGGACTCGCAGGAGCGCGAAGAACTTATCGAAGAATTGCGTAAATCAACATCGCGCGTCGAGAATATTATCGAAATCTTTGAGGATATCATCAAACTACAAACCAGCTTTATTACATCAGCAAGTGATACATATAAGATATATAAAGATAACCTCGACCGTATTGTGAAAAAGTCACGCACTCACGTCAACTTCATGTTACATTCATTACCGCTGATTGTAGACAGTCATGTTCAAACATCCGAACAAAACGAAATAATCAAAAACATTTACTACGCGACAATTCATTTACTTGATACGATTCAAGAATTAGAAGATTGTATCAAATCAAAATCATTAAACGCTGTTGCTTATAATAATGGGCATGAATATAATCACAACGGCAATTCTACGCCTATTTTAATATAATTTATCATGTTTGCCCTGGACGGGTCATACCAGTCATAAATCTTGCTGTTTACACTTCTCAAAAGGAAAATGTATAAGTTATAAAGGAATAATAGGTTAGGGGGTATTTATTTAAGCATATTTACGAGTAATACATTAAATCAGAGAATTACAGTCAAATCAATATCTATTTCTTAGCTGTATTTATCGGATTTATTGAATTTGTCTTGAAGTTATTGGTGTAATATTATGACTAATGGTATTTATATTCTTGCTAACGATGTGGTTTATGACCAGTTAGTAGCGTTGTTAAATAGTATTGAAGTTCATCTCAGAGGCGCCTACCCGGTTTGCATTTTGCCGTATGATGATAGGTTAGAGCGAGTTAAAGAAGAGGTTAAAAAACGCAGCAATGTAGAAATATTTGCCGATACACCTGTTATCGAGCTTTGGGAGAAATTTGCTTTTGATGCTTGGCAAGCACACCCAAGTGCTTTTAAGATATGGTCAGAACAAGGGACATCAGGTGTATACCGTATGGGAATGCATCGCAGGTTTTGCGCGTTTGATGGTCCGTTCGATAGATTTATTTATCTTGATGCTGATATTTTAGTACTGAACTCAGTAGAGTACATTTTTCAGCAGTTAAATAATAATGATTTTGTTGTTTACGACTTTCAATATAAAGACCCAGCACACGTTTACAATATAAATTCAAAAGCATTATATAATGTATTCCCACAAACGTGCGTACAGAGTGAAATCTTTTGTGCGGGGATGTACGCTAGCAAAAAAGGATTACTTGATGCTGAAAAACGAAACTACCTGTTATCACAACTGCGGCAAGGTGATGCAGAAGTACTATATATGAACGCACCAGACCAAAGCGTTCTCAATTATATGATAATGCGCGCGGGTATTTCGACATGGAACTTTGCCCGTCACTTGGGTGAGGATAAAGTAACTGGTTGTTGCGTGACTTCTCCACACTTTGAGGAAAGAGACAATCTTTTATATGACAAACAAAGTCGTCTTACCTACCTACATTATATTGGGTTGTCATCGAAACTATTTACCGATATATGTGCAGGTGAAAACATTGGGTTTCCTTACAGGGATATCTTCTTGCACTACCGTTATTTGAATGAACCATCACGGCGCCCTATTTTTAGCACTAAGCTAAAAGCATATAATGCGCCACCAAGTTTTGCAACACGAGTTTTACAAAAACTAGGAATGAAAATAGAGGTTTAATATTATGACGCGCGGAATATATATAATTGCGAACGATAAAGTCATAGACCATGCTATCGCTTTGCTCAACAGCATTAGGTTACACGACACACATACACCAATTGTGATGATTCCATATGATGATAATTATCATAATATAGCCGATACGCTCAATCGCTATTATGGTGTAACGGTTTATGAAGACTTAGAATTTATCGACCGTTTATCAAATAAATTGCATGAAACATTTGGTGGCAAGTTTTTCGCGCGTCCAAACCAGTTTCGCAAGCAAGCTTGTTGGTTTGGACAGTTTGATGAGTTTTTATACATTGACACAGATATAGTAGTCTTTGAAAAAATCGCCGATAACCTTAATTACTTGGCACACACAGACTTTATCAACTGCGACTACCAACATTTAGGCGGTATAAAAAACGTATTCTCAACTAAAGTCTTTGAAGACAAAGTATTTACACAAGAAGAAGTCAAAGATATATTCAACGGTGGGTTTTGGGGTTCCAAGAAAAATCTCGTATCCGAACAAGACTTGTACGAAGTATTTACCGAATGTGCAGAACATCCTGAATATTTCGATTTTACAGAGAAAACTTCTGACCAACCAATTATTAACTACATGTTATTAAAGCGTATCAAAAACCGCTTTAACATAGTGCGTCGATCTGGACAGGCGCCTGGTAACTGGGCAGGTACACCACACTTTCAATTAAAACAAGGGCAAGGTAATATACTAATCGACCCAACTGTAAACCAGCAACTACAATATTTACACTGGGCAGGTATTCGTATTCAACCCGGTTGTCCTTACTGGGAAACTTGGGAATACTACCGTAATCTTAACCCTGAATTACCACCCGCTTACTTTCCGGCGCCTATTCAGAAAAATCAGTGGCAGAAAACAGTAGATAACTTCAAAAACCAACTTCGGCAAATTAAAACAAAGCTATAAGTTCGTAGGTTGGGTGGAGGAACCCAACCCAACAAATACTCTTATATATAGCAGTCAAGAATGCATATTATCACTCACGGTCAGTGTGTTGTTTGGCTTGTATTCTTTTTTGAAATTGAAGAGTGATTGTTCTGGTGTACTAACGACAACACCCGGTTTCGCTCGTACAATACGCGCGGTAGTACTGAAAAGCGTCTTCATCTTCAGGATGTTGTTTAACATAATTTCTTAGTTCAACTACTGTTAACTGTTGATAGTTAGTATTACTCATCTGATTAATTCCTCGCCGTTACTTAAAATTTCTACTTCAATTTAATTACCGACTAAAACAAAGATTCTCTGTGTACGTGTATCGTCAGCGCGTTAATTCAATATTTCTTAATAGATTACTTGCTTGTACACATATATGAAAAAAGGTTTTTAACTGTTCTGTGGTAGGCGCACTGGTTTTGATTTACATCCTTATTAATTATTTTAGTTCGGTTTCCATGTTATTCATTTTGTCATCTCCACTTTTTCAAATAAATCACCCGGTTGACAGTGGAGTATTGAGCAAAACAAAGCAAGTGTATCAAACGGTATGCTTTTCATTTTTTGCTGTTCATATTTTTGAATATTCGTTACTGACATCTCACATAAACGCGCTAACTCATTTTGTGAAATTTCTTTTTTAGTTCGCATTTCTTTTAATCTGAACATAATTTTTATCGGTTCCATAAGGGATATTCAATCTAGTATCACACTAACAGTAGTATAACCATCAGTCTTACTTATTACCAGCCATCTGTTAGGTAAGTAACTACTATAAGCGTAACTGTTGTAACCACAACTATTAGTATTATATTGAATATATCGAAGGCGAGAGAACCGGCGCGCAGAAAACAGGGTTAGCTTTCAGCAGACTTTCATCAGATATACAAAGCTAAAAGCAAATTGGATTTATCTTAAATTAGAGAAACGGCGCCAATTTTTTAGTACATTTGCTTTGCGGCGCCGTTCTTAACTCTTCAATTGCTCAATCTGACTATATTTACCTAAAAATTGTCAGATTTCATCTTTCTTGAGTGCATAAACTAATTTTTTCGTCCGTGTCTAAAAGTATAGTCGAGACAAACAACTCTCTTATTACCAAATTATTTCATAATCAAGGAAAAGCAAATGAACGCTCGTGGTATATTTTTCGGTCTTTTTTGTACAACATTAGCACTCGCACCTATGACCAATATAAATAGTGCAGTTGCAGTTGAGCGAGTTAACAACTATCAATCATATGGCGCTAAAGCCAATTTAATTGCTGCAAGTAATTTTGATTACCCAAGCGGTTATTTTAAAGATAATACATGGGGTGTTCATCTTAGTTATAGTGGAGGGGAATATGTTTTTGAGCGCACCCATGTAAAAACACAGCAATCTATTGCCAGCAGAACATTTACAAAATCTGGCAATAAAAATCGTCAAATCTACACCTGGAAAAAAGATGGATATACTTATCGAGTTACTTACCGACCACAGCAATCAAATACTATTCGTTTTGAAGTATACCATCCTTCCGGACAAGCTATATTAAATCGTTTGCTATATAGATAGGTTAATAAATTAATTTCCTTATGACAAAAAATACGCTTTCACGCGAGTAGAATTTAACTAGTTATTTCAAAATACCGCAACCCGCCGCACCACGCGAATGGTGCGGCGGGTTGGGCGGTTTTGGGGCGCCTTGGAATATAAGTTTTTATCTTTATCAAAAATGTAACAAAGCAGTTCCTAGAAGAGAAACAACGACTTATTCAAATTCAACGTGAGGAAAATTCCTTTAATTGGCTATGGTATCAAATTGCTATACGTAATCAAAGAAGTTGGTTGAGTAGATGCACTGATTTTAGCGCGCCTTATTCTTTGAGTAAACAAGGCGCCTCAACCTCTAATATCGCTCTTTAGGCGCCTCTCCACCAAAAACCCTGACTTCAAGTAAGATATAGTCGGGGTTTTTATTTATGCCTATGACAGATGAAATCGCTAATCAGTGCTTGATAAATTCTGTAGTATTAATGTAGCACGGATTAACTCGGTTTTCTGTTCCAATGCTACTAGAGAGCCGGGTACAAGGGCGCCGAACTTGCGCGACTGCATACATACCAGTGACTGGCGCCTATGTATATATAAATTCACTCACCTGACATGAATAAATATGAAAAGCTATAATTTATACACTCAGAAACAATATGTAAAATTGGCTACACTTAACCAAAGATTATCTGCCCATATACTTGATTTTATTATAATTTACTTGATTTTTTATTTGTTTTATTTTTCAACGTCTTATTTATCAAAGGTAACTGGTTTTCCAAAATCATTAGTTGGCATTAGTTTTATTTTAGCAATCTTCTATCGCTTCTTTTCAGATGCATTGAATGAGGGACAAAGTTTAGGTAAACAAGCTATGGGAATATCAGTAGTAGATGCGGTATCAAAAAGACCTTGCACGATTATGCAGTCATTTATTCGCAATTTATTTTTATCTTCTTTAGGACTAATTGATTTAATTTTTATCTTTTCAAAAAAAAGACAGAGGTTAGGAGATAGAATAGCAAATACAATAGTTATAAAAAAGAATTAGTTTAAGCACCGTGCGCGTCCCTTAAAGTATTTTACCCTGAAATTGTCAACTAAGAGCATAAGTTGATTTATATGCATCTATTAACCATTAAGAAGAAAAAATCAGGAGAAATAATGGCTGAAATGCAAGTATTTAATAATGGCTGCTTTTGCGGAAAAGTTGGTATTTTTAAGCAAGATTTAGCACATGTCAGAGATTTTTGGAACGACATAATTACATCAGTTAAAGTAATATCTGGTACATGGCAAGTTTGGGAGCATCCCGACTTTCACGGTCGTACTATAATACTTGGACCAGGTGAATATCCTAATCTTGCAATAACCCGTGGTGGTATCTATAACGATACTATCTCGTCAGTTAGAATTCTCTCAGAATAACTCCTAAAGCCTACACGTATATATGTATCAATATCAAAAGTTTCACCAATGGTGGAACTTTTAGAATTTTTCTGGTGGCGCCGAGTTTTACAACAACTCGGAAGCCGCATAAGTGGCTAAAACCCTTATAAAAACTGAATTCCCCTTTTTTGGGGATTTGGGCAATAACGCAATATCAACTTTTACGCTTTGTTGTAATATATAATTCACGCTTCCGGTGTAGAAAGCAGGTTTTCAATTTCACTTAGTAATTTTTCTAACCTCTTACGTTTTTTTGCATCAGACAATATCTTAGTACCCTTGAAACGTTTACTAATATCTATACATCTAGTACTAAAAACTTTATCCAAAGGCGCCTCTTTTTTTGGCTTCTGTTTATCGAGTTGTTGAATTAATTCCTTGATTTTAGCAAATGATAAATCTTCATTAATTGCTTTCTCAAGTAGTGCAAAGCGCGCTTCGTCATCTTTTACTTTAGCTATAGCACAGGCTTTTGTATACTCTATTTACCCAATAAGCAATGCTTGTTTTACATCAAGAGGCAACCTCAGCAACGGTAGACGAGAATCAACGAACGAATCCCATGTTATCTTACCTAAAGTATCAAAAACCCCTTGTACGGCTTTTGTATCTTCGTTACCTGAAATATTAGGGGTAATCGAACGTATGCGGCTCTGTCGCCGCCTTTTGAACCAACTCGCTCATCAATAAGCTTTAGCAGAGGTTCGCTTATTCCAGTAACTTCTATTACATTATTGCCCATGTTATTTTTCACTTAAATGTGTAAACTTGTAAGTGACAATGGTTGACACGCGCGTTTTACCTTTTTCCCAATTATATGTTATCACATCTAATTAGTAAGGTGGGCAGTGCCCACCCTACAGTTGAATGTGTAATTTACTAACTTTAATTGTACAACCATACTCTTAATAGCGAGAGTAGCTGTTCGGTGTCAACTGGCTTGGTAATATAATCAGAGGCGCCAGATCTTATACATTTTTCGCGGTCGTCTTGCATAGCTTTAGCAGTGAGAGCGATAATTGGTAAAGATTTAAATTGATGATTTTGACGAATTTGTTGAGTAGTTTCGTAACCATCCATTTCAGGCATCATTATATCCATAAGGATAATATTAATGTCGGGATTTTGTTGCAATACTTCGATAGCTTCCTTGCCATTTTCAGCGTATAATACTTGCATATTGTACTTTTCAAGCAAACCAGTTAGCGCGAAAATATTGCGAACGTCGTCGTCTACAATCAAAACTTTTTTATTCGCAAGAATACTGTCACTTGATTGTAATTTTTCAAGGATTTGTTGCTTTGTAGGAGGTAAGGATGCTTGAACTCGATGCAAGAATAACGAAGTTTCGGCAAGCAGTCTTTCGGGAGAATTAACATCTTTAATAATGATTGTCTCCGCCATTCGCCTTAATTCAACTTCTTCTGAAGAAGTAATTTCTCTACCTGTATAAATAATAATAGGTAAAGCTTCGCCATTTTCTTGCTTTTTAATACGTTCAATTAGTTTAAACCCATTCATATCAGGCAATCCCAAATCGAGAACCATACAATCAAAACGTCGGGCACGAATTGCTGCTAAAGCTTCTTCGGCTGTACCGACACCAGTAATTTTAATATCCCCATCACCATCACCAATAAGTTCGATGATACTTTGACGCTGTATTGCATCGTCTTCGGCAACAAGTAAATATTTGATTCGTCGGTCAACAAAAACTTTAATTGCGTTTAAAGCATTGCTTATTTCTTCTCGAGTGACAGGTTTTTGTAAATACGCCATTGCACCTTGCTGCAAACTCCGCTGTTTTCCATCTTCAACTGTCATTACATGTACAGGAATATGGCGCGTATTTACATCGTGCTTCAATCTATCCAACACCATCCACCCATCAATTCCCGGTAAATCAATATCTAATAAAATTGCTGAAGGTTTAATTTGACGGGCAAGAGATATTCCACTATTACCATTTTGAGCAATCACACTCTTAAAACCATGCTCTTGCGCCATCTCGTGTATAATACGCGCGAAAGTTATATCATCTTCAATAATTAATAAAACATATTCGCCTGGTTGAATATTTTTTCTATCATCAAATATTGATGAGTAAGGAGTGCTGAGTGCTGAGTGCTGAGTGCTGAGTGAGGAGTGAGGAGTGCTGAGTGAGGAGTAAGGAGTGCTGAGTGCTGAGTGCTGAGTGCTGAGTTTTGAGTTTTGTTCGGCACCATTATTCAAATTAGCACTTTTATTTAACTCAGCACTATTTCTTGACTCAGCACTCAGCACTTTCAACTCAGCACTGTTTCTTGACTCAGCACTGTTTCTTGACTCAGCACTATTCCTATTTATAGGTAAGTAAAGTGTAAAAGTACTGCCTTCGCCTAAATGACTTGATAAATTAATTTCGCCATCAAACAAACGCGCGATTTCACGACTAATCGATAAACCTAAACCAGTACCACCGTGTTTACGGTTAGTGCTACCATCAGCTTGTTGGAATGCTTCAAAAATTATCTTTTGCTTTTCGGGTGCTATACCAATACCTGTATCAGTGACACTAAAAGCAATAACTGAACTAGATTGATTTAAAGTTTCATTACCAGGACTCCAACCGTGCGAAGCGAAATTTACCGTGAGACGCACTTCACCTTGTTCTGTAAATTTGAAAGCATTCGCAAGTAAGTTTTTGAGAACTTGTTGTAGTCGTTTTGCGTCAGTGTCAATGCTTGATGGAAGATTCGATGCAAAATCAAGGACAAAGTTTAAGCCTTTACTTTGTGCAAGCTGTTTAAATGTACGTTCTAAATAATGCTTGAGTTCGACCAATGGTAAGGCATAATAATCAAATGACATTGTACCAGATTCGATTTTTGCCAAGTCTAAAATGTCGTTGATTAACCCTAATAAATCGTTTCCGGCGCCATAAATAGTAGTGCTATATTCAATTTGCTTTGAGGTAAGATTTCCTTCACTGTTTTCAGCTAAAAGTTTAGCCATAATTAATAAGCTATTAAGAGGAGTTCGCAATTCATGCGACATGTTAGCGAGAAACTGAGATTTATATTTAGATGAAAGCTCTAATTCTGCAGCTTGCGTTTCTAAAGATTGCCGTGCTTCTTCAAGTTGGTTATTTTTGGTTTCTACTTCTTGCTTTTGTAATTCCAGCAGTTCGGCTTTTTTCTCTAACTCAGTATTAAGCTGTTGTAATTCTTCATTTGACTGCTGCAACTCTTGCTGCTGTTGCTGTAAAAGTTCTTCAGATGCTTGTAATGTTTCTGTTTTTTCTGCTAACCTTTCATTACTTTCTTGAAGTTCCCCTTGCTGGTTTTGCAGTAATTCTGCTAATGCTTGCGACTGTTTAAGTAACTCAACTGTGCGAATATCTGATGCTATGGCATTTAAAACTGCACCTAAAGTCTCGCACAATTCGTCTAACAGTGTTAGATGTATTGTCTTAAATTTTTGAAACGATGCTAATTCAATTACTGCCGTTACTTCCGACTCAAATAATATCGGCAATACTATAATATTTTTAGGTTTTGCTTCTCCTAAACCTGAACTAATTTGAATATAGTCATCAGGAATATTCGTTAGTAATATTCTTTGCTTCTCTAACGCGCATTGTCCTACCAACCCTTCTCCCAACTGATATCTATTTGAGAGATTCTTTCTTTCCTGGTACGCATAGCTACCTAGTAAAATCAATACAGGTGGTTCGCTATCAGTATCTTTTAAATATAAAACACCTTGTTGGGCGCCTACAAGCGGCGCCAGTTCGCTAAGGATAATTTTAGCAACTGTTGCTAAATTGCGCTGTCCTTGTAGCAGTTGGGAAAACTTAGCTAAATTTGACTTTAACCAAGTTTGTTGGTCGCTGTATCTTGTTTTTTCGCGTAAATTAACAACCATCCGGTTAAATGCTTTGACCAGCATCCCGACTTCATCTTCACGTTTGTTATCACGGATACTTACTGATAAATCTCCATCAGCAAGTGCAGCTGTTTGTGCAGAAAGTTCGCGTAAAGGATGAGAAATTTCTCGATTTAAATAAATAACAATTAAAATCAATAGTAAAATTATAGAAGGTACGCCTATCCAAATCGCATTGAATGCTTGTTCTGTAGACTTTTGCGTATTTCTAGAACGAAAATTTAATATATTTCTTTCATCTTTTTCTATTTCAGCTATTACACTCCTAATCTGGGTTGTTATCTCTCTACCTCGGTCTGAAAGAATCTCCTGCCTTGCTTGTTCAAATCCTTGCGCTCTACGTAACGAAACTCGATCTCTAATAATATCTACCCGTTGAGGGATTAAAAGTTCTAACTTACTAATAAGGCTTTGCTGTTGACGGTTATCCGATGTCAATTTACGTAGATTTAGTAAACTATTATCTAAATTTTTAATAGCTCCATCAAAAGGTTCTAACGAACGCTGTTCACCAGTAACAATAAACGCGCGCTGTGATGCTTCCGCAGATTGTAACTGCAAATTTAAATTTTTCAATTCACCCAACACTTCATAACTATGAGCTTGCCAGGTTGCATTTTCGACTAAATTATTCGTAGTTCGATATGTAATAAAGCCAATACCAGTCACAACAGCTAATATTGCTCCAAATCCGGCGCCAATTTTTGTACCAATTTTAATTCTTCTAAACATCGTTAATAATTAATATATCCAACAAATAATTTAACTAATCATATATAAATTATTTTCATCATGCCATCGGTATAATTAATTCGTCTACTAACCAAGGGTTTAATGTGAATTCAACCACAAGATAGATATAATAACCCAATACAATGTAGAGACTAAACATGTAAGTCTTTACTGAAAAAGTCATATTCGATATGAGTTCGTTTAACAATTATTAGTTAAAGATTCCTTAAAAACAGGTTTTTACCTAAGACAAGTAAAACAAATGTGCTATAAAAATTGATAGCTGGACAAAAATGAACAATAAAAACTTCGTTTAAAACATTAATAAAATTATGACTCAAGCGCCAACTGTACAAGCAAAAGATATTACAATGCTTACGTTGGAAACAAATTTTGGACTTCAATGGGTTGAGGATGAGCAGTTTTTCCGAGAGTGGCAAGACAACTTACCAGAAATTACAGGCGCCGAGAAACAGCGGCTTGATAGAGTAAAGGCAAGCTACTCAAATTTACTCAGGTATCCTCCTTTACTAGAAAACACAGTTAAGATGGTTGTGATATCTCATCTTTTAGATTTAGCGGACTTCTATCTCTCACCATTTCATATTAAGTCCGAAAAGTCGGTACAAATTTCTGCTGATGATGACGGAGTAACCGTTAAAGGCAATATAGACGTATTGGTATTGTCTGAACAGTTAACAGTGGTAGTTATTGAGTCCAAGCAAGCTGCTTTTTCAGTGGAAGTGGGAAAACCGCAGTTACTATCTTATATGCTAGCACTTTCTGATTCTGAGAAACCGATATACGGTTTAGTTACTAACGGTGGTAGTTTCCTATTCGTGAAGTTAGTTAAGCAAGGAACAGCAAAATACGCATTATCTCGATTATTCTATATATTTAATCCAGGGAATGATTTGTATATAGTTCTTAGTATTTTTAAGCGGTTGGGGCAATTAATCAGCGTTACCAAGTAGATATTAGAGACTTGCAAATTGCCTTTGCGGTGGTCGTAGATTTAAACTATAAATATGAGGAGACGGCTGGGGACAGCCGTTCCACAATTACCCACAATTAGAAGAAGGAATTTTTAGTAGTATTAGCGCTGTGGTTCAGGTTTTGAGCGCTGCTGCTGATAGCGTTTAGTCACATTTTTAACAAAGTCAGCGGTAAATCCACGATTGCAACCAGTGTAATTACCAGTCATCCACCAACAAGCAACACTACCTACAGCGGCAGTTTCATTATTGGGAATCGCCTTAAGTTGCTTGCTTAATTCACGGTTGATTACACATGATACAACTTTGCGCGCGGTTGCTGGGTCATTTTCAAACTGCGTCGGCGTTAATTCTTTTTTGAGACAAAAATTCGTCCATAATTTAACAGTTCCTGGTTTTACCTGCCAATCGCTGTAAAGACCGTCATTTGGTGTATTTTTTGGCGCCGATTGTCGAAGTGCCTCAACCATCGCTGCAACCTGAGAATCTGAGACTTTTGGCTGTTGTGCTTGGACTGGGAGTGAAGATAGCCCAAGACTGATTATTATTCCACCAAGTAGTACACGCATGTTTATTTAACTTGAACTCTACTTGGTGTATTTTATCCTCATGCGGACAAAGATGTTTTAAGTGTGCCAAATCTACGGTCACGTTTTTGGTAACTTAGTAAAGCCTGATGAAAAGCCGTTCTATCAAAGTCGGGGAAGAGGACATCTGTAAAATACATTTCTGTATAAGCCATTTGCCAGAGTAAAAAGTTACTTAAGCGCATTTCTCCACTGGTACGGATGAGTAAGTCTGGTTCTACTGAATTTGCGGTGTATAGCTGTTGTGAAAATAACTGTTCGTTTATTTCTGATGCGTCTAGTTTGCCTGTTTGCACAAGTTCTCCAATTTGACGACATGCATTGATTATTTCATGGCGCCCACCATAGTTGACGGCGATATTAAATTGGAGTGTTTGATTGTACTTTGTTTTTTCTACGGCAAGGTCAATAAGTTTAACAAGTGACTGGGGTAAAGCAGATAAGTCACCAATAAATCTGATTTGTACACCTTCTGAGTGCATTGCTTCTAACTCTTTTTTCAGCGCGCGCTCGAATAACCGCATCAAAAACTCAACTTCCTCAAACGGTCTACCCCAATTTTCTGTAGAGAAAGCATATACAGTTAGCGCTTTAATTCCCCAATCTTTACAGCATCGTAGTATCTCTTTTAAAGTTCTTACTCCTTGCCGATGTCCTGCAATACGTGGTAGTCCACGCTTTTTTGCCCAGCGACCGTTTCCATCCATGATTAAAGCTACATGTTGTGGTAAACGCTGCAATTCCAAATCAATAGGTATATTCATAGGATTTTGATCAAATTAATAATTAGTGATTCATTCCAAATAATTCACCCAAGTATTGCGGTGTCAGGGTGTTATTCCATTTCAATAACCGCGTTATTGTATAAAAAAGTACTAAAAGCAAAGTGATTTTATTGTTCAATGTCCAGGCTCTCCAATTCAGCGTCTTCATCATACGGGCGAGGGTGCGGAATAAATTGTTACGTACTTCACTTTGACGACGGGTTTTGATGAAGATACTGAGAACTCGCTGTAAAGATGTATTGGGGTATGCCCAAACTCCAAAACCCCAAAACTTTGTCATATGATTAATTTCGTCTATGGCAAGTTGCTCAAGTACATCATGTAACTCGCCTATTGTGTGTGCCATCATCCATATATATATATATAGACATGTGGCGCCATATTCAGTTGCAACTCGATGTAACCCATGACGATATAAATCTTCGTGTGGATTATTTGTAGGTAGATAACCTCGAACCGTGCGAAGTGTCGGTGTGATTTTTTCCCCTGTCAATTGCTGATAAATTTTTACTAGTGCTGGAGTGTGTTGTCGTTCTTCTTTTTCCCACAGACCAAGTTCTATTAATTCTCCGTTTTGATTAACTGTACTAAGATTGGTGTATTAATTGACAATATAGAATCCGCGCTTGATGGGCAAGGTAGATTTATCGAGGCACACAGGAATTACGTTGAGTTATTAAGAGTGTTGAGTGATACGCACGTTGATTCAACAACTATAATAACGAGTCGCGATAGGTTATGTGAACCAAGTTTAAACGTCGAACATTACCGTCTTCCAGGTTTAGAAAAATCCGCATGGTTACACTTTTTTCAGAACCGAGGAGCAGAAATAGATTTACCAACCTTAGAAGATATGCAGCGCGCGTATGGTGGAAATGCCAAAGCAATGGGTATACTCTGCGGTACAATTCAAGAAGACTTTGCAGGTAACATGGCTCGATACTGGCAGGAAAATCGCGCAGACCCGCTTGCAGTCACCGATTTAAAGAATTTAACAGTTAGTCAAATTAACCGTTTACAGTCTCTTGACTTATCAGCCTATCGTTTATTATGCCGTTTAGGCTGTTATCGTTATCAAGACGTAGCAAAAATTCCCACCTCTGGACTTTATAGTTTACTTTGGGATATACCAGCTATAGAACATCGTCAAATTATCACCTCATTACGAAACCGTTCTTTAATAGAATGTCATCAAGGAGAATATTGGTTACATCCAGTAATCCGCGCGGAAGCTATTTCACGCTTACGTACAAGTACAGACTGGGAAATAACCAACCAAAAAGCAGCAGAATTTTGGACGGAAAGCATACAGCAAATAACCACCTTCAAAGATGCCATACAAGCACTAGAAGCTTACTATCACTATATTGAAATCAATCAATTCGAGCTAGCAGGCAAAGTTATCCTCAAAAGCAGAAATAATCAATGGCGCCAATACTTACCACTTGGCAGCACATTATACAGAATGGGGTGCGTACAACCCCTAATTTCCCTAATCAATCAAATCATTCAAAAAGTTGAAAACTATCATTCTGAGCGTAGCGTAATGCGGAGCATTTGCCGTAGGCTAGAATCTCATAACCTAAGCGAACTTTACAACATCCTCGGAGACTTATACTGGATTACAGGTAAAATCAACTTAGCAATTACATGCCAACAAAAAACGATACAACTAGCAACAAAAAACCTCAAATCTCTAATACCTCAGCAAGAGAATAAACATAAAATATATTATTTACGGATGCTTGAAGTAGATTCGCTATTAAGTATCGGGTTATATCAACTCGACCTGTGGGAACTCGAAGCATCATCACAACTATTTCAACAAGTTATAGACAAAGCGCAAAACACCGACCATCACCGCTGGGCAGAAAAAGCTTCGGTATGTCTAGCATTAGTAAATTCTTACTCAGGATTTCATGAAAAAGCGCGCGAAGCAGTAACAACATCTCAAATCATCATACAAGAACTAAACGAACATACAGGTAGACACACATATTTTATTCAAATGCTTGGTCAAACATATCTAAACTTAGGTGATTATATTCAAGCCAAGCAAATGTTTACCACTGCATTAAACTTTGCCGAAAAAAGTCACTACACACAAGTAAAAGCAAAATCCCTAAGTGGGTTAGCACAAATATACGATCATCAGTCAGAATTTGAACTCGCGCTTACATATCACGCACAAGCAATAGAATTATTAGATAAGATTGGCGCCAAGTGTGATTTAGCCGTAGCTTACTTTCAACTAGGTCTAACGTACCAAAACCTGCAATCACCATCAAGTAGAGAGGCTTTCAACCGAGCAATTGAGATTTTTACACAAATGCAGGCACCTAAACAAGTAGAACGAGTTTCAAAAAACTATTTTACGGAATTCAATTAGCCAATTTGTATCTATAAATATAATCTTATAGATACAGGATATAACAATATGTTTCACCTCAAAAAGAATGCAATATATTTCGTTTTATTACCAATATTTAGTGCAACTTTACTTGCCGGAATTGCTAATGCAGAAACACTAAAGACAAAACATTTCAGCGTCAAAATTACAAGAAACTGTGCAGAAGGAAATGTAACTTGTAACAATGTTACATATGTTGGCAAAGATTTAAAGACAGGCAAATCAATTCGTTTAACAGGAAAAACAATTCACACAATAGGCGCCGATGGAGTCACCCCAAGCCGTTTCCTTGGTTATGAATTTCGTAATAATCAATATCTTTACCAAGTTACTGCAAATAATCAACTGCAAGTCTATAAAAGCGGAAAATTAATACTTCAAGAGCAAGGAACTGTAACATATTAATCCTTCAACAATCTTAACACATCGTAATAAATTAGCAGTTGCACAGGAAGCGTTAAACAATAACGACCTGGCGGATGCTGACTTCCTGCAAAGTCAAGCGGATAGAATATTTGAACAGGCTGAGAATCTAGAGTCTTTAATTTCCGAATTGGAGCAACAACAATGAAAACAACAGAAGATTTAAGAGCCAGAGCAAAGGAACTATCCTCCGAATTAACAGCTTACAGTAAGCAGGGTGTAGAACTTATACATGCAGGTAAGCGAAAAGAGGGACATGAGCTTATGCGTAAGGCTTATGAAACTAGCAAGCGTTGTCAAGCCGTTCTTGGTGAAATTATTCGTCGAGAAAAACTACTCAGTTAAATAATTCATAACATCTAAGTGTTGAACAGGCGCCTCTTGCTGGTTAGAAGAGACGCCTTTCTTGTTTTCCATACAAGTTACACGGTTAAATGCGTAGATAAGAATGGCGCATTATTCGGTAATTATATAGTAGGCGCCCTTGAACGGTTACTTCAAAATGGAGGAGCGTGATAATGTCAGAGAATATTGATAATTGGTTTAACACTGCTCGATTTGGAATGTTTGTCCACTGGGGACATAGTTCTCAGCTTGGGTGTGAGTTATCGTGGCCACTTGCAGGGGGTGTATTCAGCTTACCTTTTTGTAATAACATTAAAGTTGATGAGTATCATCAAAGCGCAAAAACTTTCAACCCACAAAAATATAATCCTCAAGAGTGGGCACGTTTAGCAAAACGCTTGGGAATGCAATATGCCATTTTGACAGCTAAACATCACGATGGCTTTGCGATGTTTGACACTCAAGCTTCAGATTTTTCGATTCGTAATTCGCCATATCAGAAAGACATTGTAAAAGAATTTATAGAGGCAATGCGTTCTGAAGGCATTCGTATTGGGTTATATTTTTCTTTAATCGATTGGCATCACCCTGATTATCCAGCTTTTACAGAAGCTGATAAACCTTACAATCTTTTAAAGCACCGTCAACCTACAACCGAGCAATGGCATAAATTTACAGATTTTATGTTTGCCCAAGTGCGAGAACTACTAACAAACTATGGCAAAATTGATATTATTTGGTTTGATGGTAGTTGGGAGCGAACACCCCAACAATGGCGCGCAGCAGAACTAAATGATATGATTCGGGCGTTGCAACCAGATATTTTAATCAACGACCGTTTACCAGGTTTCGGTGACTTTACGACCCCGGAGCAATTCATCCCTCCCCAACCTCTTGATACCATGTGGGAAACTTGCATGACTATTAATGAAAGTTGGGGTTATAATTCTGTAGATACTAATTTTAAATCATCACGACAAATAATACATACTCTTAGCGAAGTAGCAGGTAGAGGTGGCAATTTATTATTAAATGTTGCTCCAATGGGTGATGGACAAATTCAACCAGAATTCTTAGAACGTTTAGCAGCAGTAGAAACCTGGATGCAGGCACATGCAGAAAGTATTATCGGCACAAAACCTGGATTAGAACCTTGGCAATTTTATGGTTCATCTACCCGTAGAGAAAATTTAATTTATTTACATTTACTTTGGAAACCATACGAAACAATTTCTGTACGAGGAGTACCGATTAAAAAAATAAAATCTGTATACAATTTGAAAGATAAAACCCCTCTTGAATACACTACTCGCTGTGCAATTATGGAATCATTTAATCCTAACCCAATGGGGGAGTTAACAATCATTGTACCAGAATCAGTAATTGACTCTTATGCTACCGTTATTGTTATTCATATAACAGAAGATTAACTTTATAGGCGCCAGTTATCTATTTTATTACTCTTGTGGAATGGGCATCCCTGCCCGTCCCATATATAAATTACATACACACTAAGTTAATGATTTATCTTTTTGATGTTTATTAACAACAGTAGCTCGAACATTAACCAAACGTATTTCTTGCAAACCTTTACCACAACGTTGCTGCCTAGTATATTCTTTGCGCTGGTGCGTCATAGGACTTCTGTGTGTACCGCACGCTGTTGATCGAGAATATACTTTTACTTCTCTACATCCACTGTATCTATAACACAATCCGGCGCCTCTCTCGAACAAACCGCGCGCACTTTATATAAAGAAGGTAAATATTCTGAAGCAGCAAAACTATTTCAACAAGCAGCGAAAGCTTATCAAATAGCTTCATACCCAATTCAACAAGCGATTAGTCTAAGCAACTTATCGCTATCTTACCAACAATTAGGACAATGGAACGATGCAGATACTTCAATCAACGAGAGTATCAACATATTAAGTAGCAGTTCACAACCAGGACAAATATCCGCATTAACACAAAGCTATGATATCCAAGGTGAGTTACTACTCGCGCGCGGGCAAGCGGAAGCAGCGTTGAAAACTTGGGAGCGTACAGCATCTTTATATAAGCAGCAAAATAATCCTAAGCAAGTGCTTGTAAGTCAAGTCAAACAAGCAAAAGCGTTACAAAACTTAGGATTATATCGTCGTGCGGTTGAGTTACTGGCATCAGTATTAAATTTATCTAACACTAAACAAGACCTAAAAACCACTTTAGAAAAAGTCCCCGCATCACCTGAGACAGCAGCATTGCGAACTTTAGGAGATTCATTACGGGTAATTGGTAATTTACCTCAAGCTAAACTTGTTTTAGAACGAACTTTAGTAATTGCCCAAAAGTTAAATTTACCTGAAACTATCGCGCTGACACAACTTAGTCTTGGAAATACATCCCGCGCGCAGATAAACTTCGATAGTACTATAGATGACAGAGAGCGCATACAAGTTGATACACAAGCTGCGCTAAACTTTTATAAGCAAGCTGCATCTGCACCCGCAATTAAAGTTCAAGCACAGTTAAATCAACTTAGCTTACCAAGATGTTGTTAAAAGCTTGTTGCCAGAGGTCAGAAAAGAAGTTGAAGCATTACCACAAAGTCAAACTGCTATCGACGCGCGCATAAATCTTGCTCAAACGATGATGCGGATGCGTTCTAATGATTTAACGCGCGATACTGCAAATATTTTAGCAGTTGCGATAAAACAAGCGCAGGAATTAGGCAACCCCCGTACACTCGCTTATGCAGAAGGTAGTCTTGGCAGTGTTTACGAACAAACGAAGCAGTGGAAAGAAGCAGAAAAGCTGACTTCACAAGCACTTCAACTCGCTCAACAAGTTAATGCTCTTGACATTGCGTATTTGTGGCAGTGGCAGTTAGGAAGGGTAACAAAAGCGCAAAATAAGAATGATACTGCGATTGCTGCTTATAAAGAAGCCGTAGGAACTATTAAATCATTACGAGCAGATTTAGCAGCCGCAAGTCCTGACGTACAGTTTTCTTTCCGTAATGCTGTTGAACCTATTCATCGCGAACTTGTAGAATTGCTTGTAGGTTCAGAGAATACAGATAATCTCAAAACCGCGCGTGACGTAATTGAAGGATTACAGTTAGTTGAACTCGATAACTTCTTTCGCGAAGCTTGCTTGACTGCCAAACCTGAACAGATAGATAAAGTTGATGCCAAAGCAGCAGTTATTTACCCAATTATTCTTAAAGACCAGCTTGCTGTTATTGCCAGCTTACCCAAATTAGGCGCCAGTTCCGACTCAAAAGATAACCGTGAGTTTCGCTACTACAAAACCAAAATCAATAATA
Organism: Calothrix sp. NIES-4105; assembly: GCF_002368415.1. Taxonomy (GTDB): domain Bacteria; phylum Cyanobacteriota; class Cyanobacteriia; order Cyanobacteriales; family Nostocaceae; genus Dulcicalothrix. Next base: position 9,692,017 of record NZ_AP018290.1, on the reverse strand, counting down.
AAGAGTTTGAACGACTAGCAGCACGTTTAAATGACGGCCTTAGACAACAAACAGGTGCAATTATTGACTTGATGTTGCCGAAGCTGAAAACAATGTATGATTTGGTAATTCGCCCTGCTGCAAATGATATTGCAACCAGCAAAGTTGAAACACTAGTATTTGTTTTAGACGGTGTTTTGCGGAATATACCAATGTCAGCATTATACGATGGTAAGCAATTTCTGATTGAAAAGTATAGCATTGCCCTCACACCAGGACTGCAATTACTGGCGCCACGTTCACTGCGACAAGAGCGTTTAGGAGCATTAGTAGCAGGGTTAAGTGAAGCTCGACAAAACTTTTCGGCATTACCAAGCGTCGCAAAAGAAGTAAGCAATATACAGTCGGAAATACCATCTCAAGTATTATTTAATAAAAACTTTACAAACTCCGCATTTAAAAGCCGAGTTTCAACTGCTCCCTTCCCCATAGTACATTTAGCAACACACGGTCAATTTAGCTCAAACGCAGAAGAAACTTTCATTGTCACTTGGGATGACAAAATTAAAGTTAACGACCTAAGCGGAGTATTAAAAACAGTTGAACTATCGCGCGATAATTCGCTTGAACTCTTAGTACTTAGCGCTTGCGGAACAGCTGCAGGTGACACAAAATCTGCACTTGGACTCGCTGGTGTTGCAGTGCGAAGTGGCGCCCGTAGTACAATAGCAACACTATGGCAAGTTAACGACGATGCCTCAGCCAAGCTAATCAGTCAATTTTATGACGAACTGGTTCAAGCTAACAAAACAGGTATTTCAAAAGCCGAAGCACTACGACGCGCGCAAGTAGCAATCTTAAAAAATCCCGATTACAAATCACCGTACTTTTGGGCAGCATACGTACTTCTAGGAAACTGGACATAACCATCCGCTTGTAGAGACGCGATATATCGCGTCTCTACATTCACGGAATTTTTATGATTGCAATATTACCTAAATTTACTGTATTTAATCGGCAATGTTTGCGTATTCGTTTTCATGATTGGCGCAAGCAAACGGCGCCAACATAGCCTAAAAACTTGAACACTGGTCTTCTTTATTGCCTCGTACTCTATTCTCTTCTCCAACTGGGGAAGGAACATTTTCTTTACATTGCAAATTACCATTAACTCTATTGCGTCTAATCTCTACACCTCCGGTATTCTGAAATGCCTGTAAGTTTCCGGTAATACTGTTGTCGTTAGCAACTAATTGATTTGTGTTTTTTTCAAACTGCAAATCTTGCTTGATTCTTGTGCGGGTAATGTTCGCTCCTTTCGACTGCTTAATCTGAATACTGCCTTCAATAGATGAATTGTTCTCTACAGTAACATTTTCTGCATTCTCAGCTTGGATATTACCATTTACTTTGACATCAGAAGCTTTTAGCTTTGCATTAGACTCGACTTTGATGTTACCTTTGACGGTTGTACCATTCAGGTTACAACTCTTATCACTAGGTACTTTTACATTATCCAAAGTAACAGCACCTAAGTCACCGTCACATATAGTTTCTTCAGCCTTAGCAACTGAAGAACAAAATACTGCTCCAGCTAAACTTAAACCAACTATTCCAAACAAAAAAATATTTTTCATGCTAACCTTCACTAATTATACTCGTTCTTTTGCTTTGACATGCCCACTAAAAATATAATGGTTAAGGTTAGAAAGAAAAAATGCAATATGTGCTACCTTTTCAACAAGGATATTTATAGCAATGAAGAATTTTCAGATGAACATTTAATTACTTACGCCTCAAATCAAAATTAAGGAGAGGGGAGTAAATGTACTCAATAATTCCTTTATAGGAAAGGAGGTTAGGGGGTTAGGTTCAACATTTTTCGCTAGTTCTCTAACTTAATATCACTATCCAATCCTAATTCCTGTAATGCTACTTTGGTATCTTCTATTTTCTGCGATGAAATATCTCCTTCGACGCTTATAGAAACTTTTAATGTCAATTTCAAGTTTTGAGCGATTGCAAATTTACTTAGTACTTTTGTATAAAAAATCATCCATTTTTGAGTGGTAATTACACCTGTCCACTTGAGTACGCGCGCTGTGTTTGTTTGAATAGGGGGTTCTATGGTTTTGCTGGAAGTATCTGTTTTATAAGAAACTCCTCCATCAATCACTTTGGTTTCACCAGAAGTAGTTTTGGCGGGTCAGTTAAAGTCACCGCGTTAAATAAGTTCTGTCAAAAAATCTCTCCGGCTCTTTATAATCAGAAGGGGCAGTTCCTGAACGTACCTTATCTAAATGAACAGCAAACTCCGAAGCCTATGCGCGGTTTCCCTTGCCGCAAATCTTCACGCGGTACTAATCCATCAATTTTATACCAAGGTTTGAGTGCTGCCATAGATGTACTAGGTATTTTATGTAACTACCATGTTAAACCACTTCTAAGAAGCAAATAACTCATATTATTATGGTTGATGATTTTCAACAAGCAGCCTCAAGGCATTTAAGTGATGCACAATGCTTACTTGATAAGCAGCGATGGGACAATGCTGTCTACCTTGCTGGTTACGTTGTGGAATGCTCATTTAAAGTGTTAGTATCCGTATATATTGATTCTGCATCAGCAAAAAAATACGGTCATGATTTAGCGGAACTTCAAGGTAAAGCAATGGAAAGGTTACGTTTTATGTACCCAGCACTTGATATGCAGCTTCCTGCTAATCGTACAATGGGAACCGTACTAGAACAATTCCACCCAGAACGACGTTATGCAAAATCGGGACTTTGGAGCGAACTTGAAACTAAACAAGCAGTTCAGCGCGCGGAGGAAATTTATCTTGAGATTGTTCCTGGGCTAATTTTAGACGGTAGAATTTCAATTTAGGTTTTTTTTAAAATGGCGATTAGTTTCGGTGAAACCTTTACTAAGGTGCAGGAGTGCTTTCAGGAAGGGGCAATATTATCGCTCTGGACTCAAAATCTCCAGTCTATAACTATTATACGTGATGTTTATGGAGTAATACGCCTTTATTTAGAGCATGATGATGCTTTTAAACCTCAACCAACGGACGTTACTACATTAGAAAATGTTTTGTCTCAAAAACTTGGTTCTTACTACGGTAAAGATATTTGGTTGCCACAAGGTGAGCAGGATGCTTATAAACCTTTAATTAAAGTAATTATTGAGCAGAGAATTCCTGCTGAATGGGACAATGAAACTGTTTCACCGCGTTGGTATGTATTAGAACGTCACGTTGCCAAAAAAGCGTGGACTAATAAAGATGCAGGTAGTCCTCCTTGGGAACAGAAATATGTAGACCAAGGAAGTAAACCAGCTATAGTCACTTTTTTTTCTTTCAAAGGTGGCGCCGGACGTACTACGGGATTAGTGGCTTGTGCTATTACACTTGCACGTCGTGGTCATCGTATAGCCATAGTTGATGCGCGATTTAGAAGCTCCAGGTTTATCTACAATCTTTTTTCCTGATACTGTGGAAAATTCTGGTGTTATTGATTATTTATTAGAGAAAAAAATCCAGTTGAAAAATTGGTCTTTAAGAACTCATATATTATCAATTAACGAGCAAGCTCTACTGGGCGATAATGGTGAAACTATGCGTTTAGTTTCTGCTGGTACAGTAGATGATAATTATTTAGAAAAGTTGGCAAGGCTAGATTTTCAAAATATTGTTGATGACCATTTACCTAAAACTCTACGCAGTTTGCTGGGTGAACTAGAAAGTGCATCTAAACCTTTAGACTTTATTTTACTAGATGCTAGAGCCGGATTCCATGATATTGGTGGTTTAGCCATAGCTGATTTGTCTCACGGCGCCGTTATATTTGGTACACAGTCTCGCCAAAGTTGGGCTGGAATAACTCACGTTATTCGTAGACTTGCAAGACCATTGGCTTCATATCAATTACCCGTGCTACTAGTTCATGCTATGGCGCCTGCACTACGCGAAACCGGAAGGGTCGAGGAATTAAAAGCGTTTGCAGATAAAGCATATGAAATTTTTCAAGAAAATTATTACTACGATACTGATGTAGTTCCGAACATTAATGATAGTGATGCACCTTTTACACCAATAGTACTACCAATGCAGGATGACCTTCGAGGAGATATCGCTTTATTTGCACGCGACCAGAGCCAGGAAGAAGCCAATCGTTTGTCAGAACTTGTTAAGGTAATAACAGGTGATCCTTATCAAGGACTCGCACGAAGACTTTGCCGACTGTTTGGGCGCTCATTCGATAAGAACCAAGATGCAAGCGAGGTAGAGGCATGAGTAATTTTAATAAAAATAAACTACTCGAACTAATTATAGATATAGCACCGGGAAGAGGAACAGCGGAACATGAGAGTAATGACGATAGCGCTTTCCTCAAAAATTTTCTTCCTGTTCCCGACTATCGGCGCGCTCTAGAGCCGGACATACTATTAATACTGGGAGGACGAGGTGTAGGTAAAACAGAATTGTTTCGTTTACTAGCTATTGAAACCGGACGCGCGACATTAGTACAAAATTTAGGGATTAGGGCTTTACCCTCTTTAGATAAAACTACATGGATTGCTGCTTTTGGTCGTATTCGGCAGAAAGAAAAAACATTTCCAACACCAGAAGCCGTAGAAGCACAGATGAAAAACGCGAGTAATATTGATTGGCGTGCTTTCTGGATTGGATTAATGTTAGGAATAATACTTCGCCATTCAAGTAGAGCATCGAGTGGAGCATTGAATACAAAATGGGCTGAGGAAATATCCTTAGAAACTCGTGAAGCTTTAGTAAATAGATTACCATTGCTATCAGAATGGTTGCCTTTAGTACGTCATGAAATTGAAAAGATGAATTATGCTTTAGATTTGTTAGATGAAAAATTGCTTGAAGCTGATGAATGGCTGTTTGTAACTTATGATGAGTTAGATAGATTAGTTTCATTTTATAACGAACTTTCTACTCCCATCCGCGAACTTTTAGCATTCTGGTTAGATAAATGGCGCCGCTGGGAAAGAATACGACCAAAGATTTTTTTGCGTACAGACCTTTTTCGAGAAGATTTTTTAGGTTTCCCTGATGCTTCTAAGCTACGAGCGCATCAAATTAATCTTGAATGGAAACATTTATGGTTATATCAACTACTATTCAAACGTCTAGCAAACTCCGGTTCGGAAATGACGGAGTATTTACGTATAGTTCCAAACTTGATTAATGATAGTAATACTGCTCTTGGTATAACTATAACGCCCGAAGAATCACTTTTTCAATCGATGATTGAGAAAATAATTGGTAAATTTATGGGCGCCAATGCTAGAAAGGGTTATACTTATAGCTGGATTCCCAACCATCTTCAAGATGCTGGAGGAAGAATTGCACCACGTTCTTTTTTAAAATTATTTTCTTTAGCTGCAAACCGTAGATTAGATAAGTTAAGCCAACAAGACGAACAAATGTCTGGAACCGCATTACTTATGCCATCAGATTTACAAGGGGCATTAATGGACACCTCTCTTGATAGAATTAGAGAGTTAGCCCAAGAAGAATACCCTTGGTTAGAAGCTTTAAAAATCAATTTAATGGGTCTTGAAGTTCCTATCCAAAAATCAAAGTTTTTAGAAGCGCTTACAGCTACAGAATGGAGCGAACAACTTGGTAAACGTCCTCCCACTACAAAACCAGAGGAAGTTTTAAAATACCTGCTACAACTTGGAATTGTTGAAAGCCGTTCTGATGGGCGTATTAATATGCCTGAGATTTACTTATACGGCTTCAAAGTAAAACGTCGAGGTGGAATTAAACGCCCAAAATAAAACTTACTTTTAAAGTATTAAACTAGGTAGTATATTATTTATGCGTACCATAACTTTTAATGGAACCAGGTTTAAGGTATCAGAAGACCCTGATAAACTTGGCTCTTGCGTACTTAACGTGCTAAGTTAATATTATAATGCCAAGAAAGTAAAGCTCTAATTTCAAAATTGCGAAAGTTTCTAAAGCCAAATCCATTTCGTTTTATTAGCTTCAATTTATTATTAATTCCTTCTACTACACCGTTAGTAGTTTTTCTTTCAAAATATCCGGCTACTTCTCCAAACCACCGTTTAATTGTTTTAACACTTTTCTGATAATAAGGTTCAGTTTTTTCTAACCAATCGAGTAGGTTTAATATTCCTGTTCCTGAATCTTCACTTGTATCGAATAAATCCTTAAATTCTTCTTTCAATGAATGCATCATTGCTATTAAAGGAGATGCTTCTTTGATTGTATGTAATTTTTCTTTTTGTTTATCGGTCAACTTATCTTCTGCTGTTAAAATTGTAAATTTATTCCCTTTTAAACTATCAAAAATTTTTTCCCTATCCTTAACGTTTAGCTCTAATGCTGTTTTCTTTTCTGCTATTCTAGCTTGGTTTAATTCTTCATGTATTATTTTGGTAACATGGAACCTATCAACCGTGACAACAGCGTTTGGGCAAATCTTATCGATTAAACTTTTATAATTTCCGGTCATATCCATACTTACTTCTTCTATTCGTTCTAGAACTTCTTCTCCCCAGTTTTTCATAACATTTTCTATTTCAATTTGTTTTCTTTCTTTTACTAACCCTATTAATTTTCCTGAATCTATGTCTACAAGTACAACAATATATTTGCCCTGCCCTTTTACTAAACTTATTTCATCGATTCCTAATCTTCTTAAATTGTTTAAGTTTATTGGTAATATATTTTTAGCTACATCTTCAAGCATCGAATTAACTTATTCATCGGTTAATCCATTATTTTCCGCCACATTACTTACATTACTACTAATAAGTTGTTTAATAATATTTTCTGCGTATCGATGCGTATATCCCCTTCTTGCCCCTACAAAATCAAGCTGTTCATTAAAGGTTTTTCGGCATCTTTTACATTTAAATCTTCGTCTGTTTACATTTAATATTACTTCTTTATCTCCCATCGGTAAATCTTTTACTAAGTAATTTTGATTTTGATGTAGATGCTCAGACTTTTTACCGCAATCCGGGCATACTGCGCTTTTAGTCTTTTTACTTACTGATAAAATTAAGACAGAACCCTCTTGTAGACTTGATTCTACCACTACGTCAGGCAAATTTAATAGTTGAGTAAGGATTCTTTTCATAATTAATTTTACTTAAAAGCTAAATAAATACTCTAACATTTTAGCACGTTAAACACGCAAGAACCATATTTGTGGGAGAATCCAAATTTTCGTATATCCGCGTAACGCCCGCAGGCTCGAAGCCTGGGGCTATTGACACGAATTCCACCTGCGTGGGCTAAGAATACTAGCCCACGTAGGTGGGCTTTGTTCAATTAGCCGCGCCATTCTATGGTGACGGCGGGTTTCGGAATGACGAGAGGTTTTGAATATACGCTCTAATATACAGATATTGCCCTGAATTAATAGCATCGGACAGTTTAGAGTTGCCCGTGATGCCGTTTAACCGAACATAAATATTACACGCTAACCAACCGCTTCAAGATTTGTGCAACAGAATACAGTTCATTACCGGATGCTGTGCTAAGAGTAAATTTATCTGACAGAGCATAGTAGGCACAGTCGCGATCTAATTTAATAAATAAACTGATGAGTGGCACGAAGAGCGTTCAAAAATTCGATTGTACGAAATGTAGAGACGTTACATGTAACGTCTTTACTGTAACGTCTTTACAAGGTTTTGGGATTTATCCAACCCCCCAGAAATAACATAGACCATTACAATTTATCCGCTTATCCGTTACATCCGTTACATCTGTTGCAAATTTTGCATAAGTTTCCTTCTCCTAGAAATATAAGACATTAGAAGGATACGGAGACGATAACTGTGGTTGAAGAGCTTTATACACCTGAACAACTTGCTCAAATGCATGACTCGCTGTGGCAGTGCGTATTACAGTTTGCTAATGTCTCAGCAGCACAAGAACGCAACCGCATCGCGCGTGATTTGCATGACTCAGTAGGACATGCGCTTACTGCGCTCAATTTTCAGCTACAAACCGCTATGAAATTGTGCAAACCTGACCCTAATCAAGCACAAGAATTTCTTACCGAAGCGCACAAATTAGTAAAAATTGCTACTCAAGAAGTACGCGAGTCGGTGAAAGCATTACGCAGCGATGCGCTTGAAACTCAGTCGCTAGAAGCATTAATAGAGTTATTAGTTCAGGATTTTGAAAGTACTACAGGGATTTTGCCGGAGGTTCATATTGATTTAACGATACAATTACCTTCGCACCTTGTGGCGCCGATTTACCGAATTACCCAAGAAGCGCTTAATAATATACGCAAATACGCAAAAGCAACAGCGGTGCAAATCCACATTTGTACTACTTCAACAGGAGCGTATTTGATTGTTAAAGACAATGGTCGTGGGTTTGACAAAGTTCATGTCTGTGGTGGTTACGGTCTTCAAGGAATGCAGGAACGAGTTGCTGTTTTACAAGGTAGTTTACAAATTGAGTCGCAACCTGGGGAGGGGTGTTGCATTAGTGTTGGAATTCCCCTATTGATATCTAAGGTATCTTCTGGGTTTAATGCTCCAAGTAACTCCGACCAAATAGTATATGAGGATGACATACAGAACCATATACAACAAAAAGATACACACCGTGCTTCTGTTGATGTAGGAGAGTGGCAACCTCTTGATTTAAGTGATTAGCTACAACTCCAACTTTAGTGCTACTTACCTACATATATACCAAAATTTATAATTATACATTCCAACTAAAGTTGGAAATATTTAAAAACTCGTTCACAAATTTTTGGAATCGAGTTTTAATAAAAGGAGGTGAAAGAGGGAAAATTATCAAACATAATATCTTCACGCCTATTGCTGTTACTACTGAGTGAGAGATATGCTACCTGTTCTGTTGTTAACAATCTTATTATTGACGCTATGGTATTTGGTGAAAGGTGTACATGCAAATCATCAAAGGCACTGCGAATTAATCATTACTCAAGAATATTTACAAAGCTCTGCATTCGATGCTAGAAGCTACGCCGATATTGCCGCTCAAAATCAAGATTTAGTAAAAATATACAATGGAATGGGACAGTCGCTTGCTGCTTTACATATCCAATTACAGGTAGCACAAAAGCTTTGGCAGCTTAACCCGACTCAAGCACAGCAATCTCTTAAGGAAGCTTATCAGTTAAGTGGTAGTTTAATGTATGAAGTTCGCCACATTGTTAAATCATTAAGTCAACTTGATGAGATAAACCTCGATAATCTAAAATCTAAAATATAACTATGATTCGCCTATTACTAGTAGATGACCAAAGTTTAGTCCGCCAAGGTTTAAAAGCAATGTTAAGCTTAGAACCTGATTTAGAAATTGTTGGAATGGCGGAGAATGGAGAAGAAGCTGTTAATGCCGTTGAGACGCTTCAACCAGATGTTGTATTAATGGATGTGCGAATGCCTGTCATGAATGGCAGTACTGCGACTCGAATTATTTCGCAAAAATTTCCGAATATTAAAATTTTGGTTCTAAGTACTTATGATGAAGACCGTGATGTAAGTGATGCCATCAAAGCAGGCGCCAAGGGTTATTTGCTTAAAGATATGCCTTCAGACGAACTTGTAAATGCGATTCGCTGTATAAATTCGGGGTATGCTCAACTGGCGCCTGGTCTTTTAGAAAGAGTTATTAATCCCAAAGTTAATAGTCCTGAACCAGTTTCAACAGCATTATCAGAACTAACACCCAGAGAATTAGATGTCGCGCGGTTAGTAGCGATAGGCGCCACAAATCAGGAAATTGCAACTAAGTTATTTATTTCAGAAAGCACCGTTAAAACCCATATTAATAGCATTTTTAACCGTCTCAACCTTAAAAATCGCGCGCAGTTAGCTATTTACGCTAATGGTGTTTTTAGCCACGCGGCGCCTGTTTAAACTTGTTGATTCGTAGGTGCAGGAGCAGGAACAAGACCCAACATAAATTCTACAAAAGAAACTATCCTATTTGGAAAACATCAGCAATTGTATATAGTGTTCAACTTACCGACGCTGAAACTCAACTTGCTTCTCAAGTATCTTCACATCATAGTTTTCAAAAAAGTCATGACCTAATAATCCAATATCAGCTTTCGGTGCTATTGCAACCTCAACATCATTAACAACGGCGCCACCTACAGCAATAGAATTAACGAGACTCGTCTTAAACTCAACTTCGCTACCATCAGCAATTCTTGCATTAATCGTTCCTCTTGGTTTAAGATTCATCGAAGAAGCCATTTGCTGCGTTATCAGCGTACCAGTGGCGCCTGTATCAAGAATCATCTCAAACACCTGATTACCATTAAATTTAACATCTATCACAGGAGTTTTACCGCTACGACGCTTGATAGGTACACGAAAAACCCCATTATCCGCCGTTACCCCGCACAACTTGCCTAGACTGATAGTTTGGCCTGATGATGTCACCATATAACAGATACCCGTATCTGCTCTTGTTGCTGAAGGTAATGTTGTCAATATAATTGCAGGAATAATTGCAACCCAAAGTTTACGTATAGCGTTCATATTATATGGTTCTCCTAACCCTAGATACCTTATAGCGCCTGTCGTTACCGTATGGTAGGGTGTGTGACGCTACGAAAAAACTCCACTCTTCATCAAAAGACTTATAGCGTCACGCACCCGCATTCTCGGTGGTGCGTCAAAGCACATGATTTTTCATTTTATTGAAGATTGTAACGGCGCCCTCCACACCCTACCAACCTGACAAAATTAATGACATAAACCACTAGTCGTTCAAAATTAACCATCCGTTGCCAATTAATCATCGAGCGTATCGAACAAAAACTGTAGCAGTGAGTTTGCTTGCAAGTCTTCCACCATCTTAGTGTCAACGATATCAAAATAGGCGCCTGCGTGCGTCAAGTCTTCATCTAAAGCTTTTAAGAAACCCCGTGCAAGTAGGTCGGAACCAACTTGTACAAAGCCAATACCCAATTCTCTGGAATTATCTAATTTGTGCGTCGCTTCTACAATTGTCTTAGCAATTGCCATTCTATCCAACGGCTCACCATCAATCAAGACTATGATGATTTCACCGTTCGGTTTAGCTTGGTTAGCAGCTTTGCGTGTAAAATAATCATCTAAAGCTTTTTGCAAAACCCCCAGTAAATCTAACTCATACGGGGGATAATGTGCCTCAACAATTTCTCTAAGCTTGTCGGGCATGATATGTTTGTATTGCTGAAAGTTATAGTCTTTACTGTCTCGACACGAAACATACATCGTTACACCATCGGTATCGAATTTCTGACACGCGCGCACCAAGTTAATTATCGACTCATACGCTGAGTGCCAACGATGTTCATATCCTGGTGGTTCTTTGACCACGCTTGCAGCAGTTTTGGCGATAATGATTGTGTAGTCACGGTTTTGTAATAAAGACGCATCCATAAGAGCAAATGTAATATCAGTAGTGTCACTAGACTAACTTCTGATTTTCCGGTTGTCCATAATACATTTAGAATGGGGGAAAAGTTATGAATTCAGCAATAGTCGATTTTTACCTCGGTAAAATCCCTTATAAGCGAGGATGTACTATTGACCAAATCTGGAATTGGGATTATGAGCAGCTTGAAGATGTCCATGATTATATACAGTGGTTGTTTCCATTAACACAACCAAGCAACTTTAATCCAAATGCGCCAATTTTAACTCAATCTGATATTGAGCAGTTTCACAACAGCGATGAACTTAAAAAACGCGCGCTGACTTCTTTTAAAACAATGCTGCAATTTTACGGCTTACAATGTATTGAGAATAATAACTTAAAAATTACACCCTCAGATACATTTGAACAGCGTAAGCTAGAGTGGTTGAACTGGGGAGATCATAACCACCTCAGAATTACCAGGATTTTAACTTCTTTACGTCTCATGGGTTTAGAAAATTATGCAAATGCTTTTTTTCAATGCTTAGAGAAGATTTATCAGACCGAAAAAGACAATATAGACGCGCGTAGCTTTGAATATTGGAGAAATGCTGTTACATAAATCTAAACCACACTAAAAGGCGGTGACGAAGGCGCCTCGTCAAAATACCCCTTGCCATAATACGGAATGTAGCATATAATCTGAATAGCTGACGAGCGCAGACGCAAAAGCATAGCTCTACGAGGAGTCCAAAGTCATGAGTTTAGTACGCGGGCATTAAAATTAAATAGAGGGTATTTTAGGCGCCGGATGATTGTGAGACAGAGTGCCCGTCCACAAGAAAGAATACCATCCCCCAACACAACTAACCCCTCTCACCAAAGCTATTACCCAAATTTCATAAGTTCGTTCGTAGTAGCGCAAAGAGCGCGTCCTATGCCATCGCCCACAGCGGATAAATTTCCGTAAAACATGGGCGCCTATCCTGTCTACCAATGCGCGGGACTTCCACAAAATATATCCAGCATTCTCTTGTGGGGTGGGCATCAAAAGCCCGCCCTCAGCTTGCAATAAGCAAGACTTTATAACAGGCTTTCTATGCTTGTTCCACAAGAGATAGCAGGCATTAAGGCATTTATCAACAATCTAGAAAATAAAAAGGTCAATTTTATGATCCCCCGACCCCGTGTCCGCAACATTGGCATTTCTGCACATATTGATTCTGGTAAAACAACAATTAGCGAGCGAATTCTGTATTACACGGGTAGAATTCACGCTATTGAGGAAGTTCGTGGAGGTGGAAAAGGCGCCACGATGGATTTCATGCCGGAAGAAAAAGCGCACGGTATCACAATTACATCTGCTGCAACTACTTGTATGTGGCACGATACGCAAATTAACCTAATAGACACACCTGGACACGTTGACTTTACTATTGAAGTTGAGCGTTCGCTGCGTGTATTAGATGGTGCGGTAATGGTGTTATGTGCGGTCGCAGGAGTCCAGTCGCAGTCAATAACGGTAGATAGGCAAATGAAACGCTACCGTGTACCGAGAATTGCCTTCATTAACAAAATGGATAGAACAGGCGCCAATCCGTTTAAAGTGGTGCAAGCTATACGTGATAGATTACATCTGAATCCGTTGCTTGTTCAATATCCGATTGGTTTTGAAGACGAATTCCAGGGAGTTATTGACTTAGTAGAAATGACTGCGAATTTCTATGGAGGTGAAGCGGGTGAAAACTGGGTGAAAACAGAAATTCCTGATACACACAAGCACGAAGCTAAGGACGCGCGCGAGAAAATGCTTGATGCGCTGTCGCTATTCTCTGAACGAATGACCGAAAAGCTTTTAGCTGGTGAACAAGTCGAAAACGAATTGATATGGGAGACAATTGCAAATGCTACAAAAAATCTTGAATTAGTTCCTGTACTACTTGGTTCTGCGTTTAAAAATAAAGGTGTGCAAAACTTACTTGATGCAGTCGCGCGCTATCTTCCGTCTCCTGTGGAGCGTGAGGTAGTAAAAACATCTGACTCAGTAAATGTATACGCTGACATTGATGCACCTTTAGTAGCACTGGCATTTAAGCTCACCGTCGAATCATTCGGGCAGTTAACTTATACACGTATTTATTCTGGTACTTTAAAGCCAGGTGATACAGTATACAATGCTCGTACTAAACAACGGGTGCAAATCGGTAGGTTACTACGAATGCACGCTAACAAACGTGAGGAAGTGAAAATTGCTGTTGCTGGAGATATTGTTGCACTTTTAGGAGTTGATTGTGCTAGCGGTGACACTTTCTATACCGCAGAGGCGCCTATTTCTTTAGAAGCAATGTTTGTCCCAGAACCTGTAATTTCACTTTCGGTAATACCCAAAAAACAAGAAGACAGCGATAAATTATCTAAAGCACTCAACCGTTTCCAAAAAGAAGACCCTACTTTCCGCGTCAGCGTGGATGCAGAAACAGGTGAAACTTTGATTTCTGGAATGGGCGAACTGCACTTAGAAATCTATATCGAACGTATTAAGCGTGAGTATAATGCTGAAGTGCTTGTTGGTAAACCTGCTGTAGCTTACCGCGAAACTATCAAGAAAAAAGCTTGCTTTGATTATCAATTCAAAAAACAAACGGGTGGTCCAGGTCAATTTGCTCACGTTAAGGGGTACATTGAACCATGTGATGAAACATTTGTGTTTACAAATTGCGTAGTTGGAGGCGCCATTCCCAACACATATATTACAGCTTGTGAAAAAGGTTTTATCGAAGCCATGCAAGCTGGGAAGTTGGATGGTTATCCAGTAGTTGGAGTGAAAGTTGTCCTTGATGGTGGTTCGTATCACCCAGTTGACTCAAACGAGTTCGCATTCCGCATGGCAGCAAAACAAGCGTTTGAAACAGCATTTACTGAGGCAAACCCGCAGTTACTCGAACCTATCATGCACGTTGAGGTAGAAACACCTCATGAATATGTAGGAAGAGTCAATGGTGACTTATCATCACGAAAAGGTTTGCTGCTAGGTTCACAAACAATGCAAGGGTACTCAGTTATTCAAGCAGAAGTTCCGCTAGCACAAATGTTTGGCTACTCTACTACATTAAGATCGATTACTTCCGGCATGGCAACCTTCACAATGGAATTTGCTTCCTACCGAGGTAAAAATTAAACCGTAGCACAGGCATCCCTGCCTGTGCATTCTTTTTAGGCAATAGCGCAGTATTACAGCAGATATAGCTTTACGTCTATCCCGCCCTGAGCAGGTAACAGCGCTCAGTTTTGGTTGAATTTACAAACACAGTATGATTTACGCCAAGCTCAGTCGCGAAAATGCAGAACTTTACAATCAAATACCTAAACTTCCGTTTCATGATGTAGCTTAAGATGCGATTGAATGCGAGAGATGAATTTGTTAAGTTAAATTGTGTTACGGCTTTGCGTAACCCAACCTACAAAAAAACAAAATTGTAAAGACGCAAAATTTTGCGTCTCTACATTTACGCTTATTGTAAAGGAATAAATCCTGTCCTCTGGATAACTTGTTGTCCTTGAGAAGATAGGGCATAGTCGATAAACTGCTTTACCGCAGGACTTGTTTTTTTCGGCGCCGCTAAATAGACAACGCGACTAATTGGATATTTACCATTTTGAATTGCAGTTCTATCAGTGGGAGAAATTCCGTCAATTGGCACGATACGGACAGTTTGCTGTTTTTCAATTTGAGACACAGCACTATAGGTGATGCCATCGTTACCTAAAGCACGCAATAGAGGTGTAGTTTCATCTTGCTGTTGAGTTATAAAATTTGCGGAAGCTCCTGCAAAGGGTTGCCCTAAAAGAACCACATCTTGAAAGAAACTATGAGTACCACTATTGGGAGAGCGATTAATTACTTTAATTAGTGCATTCGGTCCCCCAACTTGTGACCAGTTGGTAATTTGACCTTGAAAGATTCCCTTTAATTGATCCATCGTCAATCCCCCTTTGTAGGGATTATTGACACCCACTGCTACAGCTAAAGCATCTTTTGCAATTGGAATTCCAACAATACCAGCTTGAATTTCATTAGAATTGAGGCGCCGGGATGAAGCAGCCATCAAAACTTTACCATTAATAAGATTTTGAATTCCTGTATTTGTACCATTTGGTTTACCATCGGGTAGACCATAAGTCGTAGGTAGGGATGGGTTTAATAGCGAGAAGCCTATTTGCAACTGCTTAATCGCAGCCACCATTGTTACACTACCATCAATCGTTAAGACACTTGGGTTTGGTAAACTCGCGTCTAAACTTGATGTACCCGAACCTTCAACTATTTTAGTTGGATTATTGTCAATACTTTGCCTTGAAAGCAAACTGCCCCGGAAAAACCACAAACCACCTAGGGCAAGTCCACCAGTAATGAGTAGAGCTAGCACCAACGTCAAGGTTTCTTTGTTACTTGCTTTTGCCATATTAGGTTATCTTTAGATTAAGATTGCATTAATGTTTTGAATAAAAAGGTTTTTTACAGTACTTTCTGATACTTATATATTCCTTAAGGGTATAAGTTTATTCTAGCTAAGAGGTTGTTTGAAAAGTATAAAATTAAACTATGACCTTGGAAAATCCTCCCAACCCCCCGCGTGGAAGGGGGGATTAGACGAAGGATTGTGTATTAAAGATAACTTTTCAAACATCCTCTAAGGTTGGTTATGATTGAAAAAATCCTAAATAAACTCCTGCTGTCATAAAAGCTCGCTCTAAACCAATATTATAAAGTATTGACTACTGTATAATTTATATTTATTTAATATTGCATATGTTAAGAAAGGTCAGAAATATTGATAAATGTATGATATATCACTTTGGAATCTGCGAATTTAACTCTGGAACAAAAAAGTATTAATAAGGCAAACCTTGCAATTAGGTCATTGTGGTGTAAAGCGCTCTCGGATGGTACATTTTTTAACATACCTCGTTTACATCGGTGGGTAAGACAAGAATATAAGCGTGGGCATTGTCGTCAAAATAGACAAATTGTTTACCAAGGTCAGGGTTATAAATGTAAACGTATTAACCGTTATACAGTACAATTATCGATTCAATCAGCGACACCACGTGTTCCAATAATTTTAACTGTTCGCACTAATCGAATCATTACTGGACAAATTCGAGTTATTCGGAAAGACTCTGGAAATTTAGAAATACATAATTTAGAAACTCTAATGAATCTTGATTATTTCAAATTATTAAATCGAGAATCTTCTATTGGTGTAGACCGTGGGTATACAGAAGTATTGGCAACTAGTACTGGCATGATGTTAGGTGATGGTTTTGGTAAACAACTTACACGTAAAACTGATAGAATAACCAGTATTGGACAACATAAAAATAAATTATGGTCATTAGCTTTAGTCAAATTTAAAGATAAAAATCCCCTCAAAGCGAAACGAATAATAGAAAATAATTTAAATAATAAAACCGAGTTAAAACGGCGCAACCGTGATGACTCTTATGTTGAAACAATTGTCAATACTTCTGTAAAAATCGCCACACAACTTACAGACCATCTGATTTATGAAGATTTAACTTCCGACATTCCAGATAGAAGAAAACATATGTCCAGACGTGCCAAAAATCGATTGCATCATTGGCAAAAAGGAACAGTTGTGGAGCGTTTAAAAGTTTGGGCTAACCGTAACCATACGCACTTGACTTGTATTAATTGTGCGTACTCGTTGCAAGTCGATGCTGCGACTGGAACATTGCTAGGTTCCAGAAGCGGAGATCGCGCGGGTCCGTTATACGGGGGTCGAGTTGCAGGCAGACCAAAATGCGGCAGAAGTGATTTGACTTCGAGCGCATGATCATGAGATTACGCGCTACATGAAGTTTGAACAAGTTCAGTACGTATTGCTTTGTAGAACCAAAGCGTTCCTGAAAATCTTGGGTTTGAGTTTAGATGATGCTGTTAGTCGTGGGTGGCTAGATAGTAAACATACTCGTCACAAAAAATATAAGGAACTCCTAGAGGGGTGCTAGGAACGTCAAGACAGATGATTGTAGAGAAATATACATAGCATTAAAACGTATTCTCTGGAATCCTCACTCTGACAGCAATTTTAACAAACCTGCATATATTTAAGTAGGTTTAGTTTACCCCGAAGCAACTCGAACATATGCTAATTGCCCTGGTGTGTTTGTGCGGTAGGTCAGGGCCAGATGCCTAACCTACGGGTTTTTATCTTTTAAATTTATCAGGATTTAGACGCGCGCCTGATTGTTGTTTAATAGGTTGGCGCCCAATTCTAACGGGGTTTCTCAATCCTTGTCCGGTACCACCGTCTGCTCTATCAAGAAATGGTTTTAAGGCAATGGTAGATTTTGTAGAACGGTTGTTAGTACTATTTCTAGTATTATTTCCACCTACAATAGTGCGATAAATCTGGTTGATTTGATAACCACCTCTATCACGGTATGTGTTGACTGCAGTTGTTTGTTGTCCGTTGTCGGCAGATGATAAGTTTTGAAATACGCTGCTAAGGACGTAATTAGGGTCTTTTTCGCGTGGTACGGTGAGAACAATACGGCAAGCTGAGTTTGCTTCTGTAGTAACACAAACTACGTTTTCTCCATTCATTACAGTTGTTTGAAGATCGAGCAAACCATCATTACGGTATGATTCTAAACGTTGAGCGATAGTCTGACAGCGACGCGCGGTATCCCAACCACCACCTAAAGTACGGGGAGTTGCCCAAGCAAAGAATTGCCCAGGTTGGCTTTGCGGTTGGTACATTACAGTATTTTGACCATTTACCAACTGACAACTAAACCGCGCGTTCGTATTTGTATATATTGTAGAACTTGTAGAACTTGTAGAACCTCCGGATGGATATCTATCACCAGAGTAAACAGATGAATCGGTCGAACCACCAACACCACCATTAGTTGTAGGTACTACAACATCACCGGAGCTATACTGAGCTAATGCTGGTACGCTTGTAAACAAGGATATACCAAAAGCTCCAAACACCAACAATTGAATAGGATGCTTAGACATAAATCACCTTATAAAGGGAATATTACTGGGAGTTGATAGATTAAGTGACGCATCAAAATTGATTTTGATTCTGAGAAACATCAAGTTTTGATGAAAATAGTCTTGCTTGATTGGCAAGCGCCCACCCTGTATAGGAAACTTTGACGTATTGGCGCCCATCTCAAGGCAGGAAAGTCATTATTTCTACCGTGCGATACAGGTGAAGTTACTGTATTGCGTTTAATAATGTTGGTAAAAGAAAAATTAAGTTTATTCAAAACACATGGAGCTATAGTATTAAATCGCTGTTATTAGTAATAATATTTGCTAATTTTGAAAAACAGACTGAATTGGAACATCATCAAAACTATGAATGTAAAAACTAAACAACAAACTCGTTTTAATATTCAAGATATGGAAGCATTACCTGAACATGTGTTAAAGAACATAGAGGCAATCATTGCTCTCCATGCCCACTACGAAGAAAGTGTTCCAGCTCATCAACGTATTTTAGAAAAAATTGCTGCTACTTTTGGTAAACCGTGGTTTCTTTATGCTGAAATTATTTTTTTCACTGCTTGGGGTATTTGCAGCCATCTTGCAAATATAGGTGCTTTAACATGGGAGTTTCCCAGATTTGATTTACACGAACAAGGAATTGACGTTGCTTCGCTTTTAATTTCCACAGGTGTGCTTATTTATCAAGCTCGTCAAGAGGAACTGGGCACTAAAAACTCTCATTTAATGTTACAACTTAACCTGCTCACAGAGCAGAAAGTTGCCAAGCTAATTGCACTAGTCGAAGAATTACGAAATGACTTACCCAACGTCAAAAATCGTCACGACCCAGAAGCTGAGGTGATGCAGCAAAGAACTGATCCGCAAGTTGTTTTAGATATTTTGCAAGAAAACCTCAAACAAGCAGTTATTACAGAACCCGAAGTTGCTGTGGAATAGGTGCCACCTTTGAGTTGGCGCCAATCAAGTAATATTTATGTTCTAAATAAAAATTTGATCGGAGGCGCCTCTGACTATGTAAAATTATATAATAAACAGTATTTTGTTTGTATAGTATGGCATACTATGCAAATTATAAAAATATTTATATGTATCAAATAAATTTAGATAAGTTAAAAAGCTTTTTATTATTCAATTTTATAATACCTGCCTCATTTTTTATTTTTGCAATTTGCTTCATGCCGATTGAACAAGTGTTTCAATTCGATTCAAGTGATGAAGGAATTGAATTGATAAAAGCTTCTCTTCACTTGCAAGGATTCGCTTTATACACACAAATATGGAATGACCAACCACCGCTTTCAACGATTATTTTTGCATATTGGTTCCGTTGGTTTGGTGAGTCGATACTTTCTGCACGGCTTTTAGTCCTGGGGTTTTCAACAATACTTATTTGGTCTTTCTGCCAAACTTTGCGTCTTTATGTAGGAAACGTTACTGCTTGTTATGGCGCCTTTTTATTAGCTATATCTTGCAATTTTCTGAGAGTTAGTGTTTCTGCAATGATAGGGCAGCCAGCATTAGCAATGGCAATGATGTCGATTTATATGTTAATGCTGTATAGGCAGAAATTATCAA
Organism: Calothrix sp. NIES-4105; assembly: GCF_002368415.1. Lineage (GTDB taxonomy): Bacteria > Cyanobacteriota > Cyanobacteriia > Cyanobacteriales > Nostocaceae > Dulcicalothrix. Next base: position 9,671,993 of record NZ_AP018290.1, on the reverse strand, counting down.
AAAGCTTAATTACAATATCTGGTACTTTTTTAGCACTGTCTTTGCAAATAAAATTATTTACTGCGTTTTTAATTCCATTGATTATATTAGAATTAATTAATATCAGCTTTGAAAAACATTCTTGGCAGACAAAAAAACATATATTTATTGATGTTATTTCTTGGCTAGCCTCTTGTATATGTGTTTTTATAATAATTGGTTTGATTTACAATTCATTGAGTTTTGAACAACTATTTGACTCTCATTTTGATGAAAGTGTAAAAACAGGGTTTACTCTAGCAAAGAGTATGAAACTAACACTGTTATTTTTGCTTCAAGATTTTGATTATCTACTCTTTGCAATTCCGACAATAATTATTATTTTCAAAAAACGCGCATGGAATAAAGCTTTTCCAATTATCTGGCTATTAACAGCTTTTTTACTTATCCTGACTCATAAACCTGTTTGGTATCATCATTATATATTAATTTCAATCCCGCTAACTTGGCTAGCTACCTATGGAGTAAAATTAGCACTTGATTATATAATCAAACGTAAAAGTTTACAAACAAAGCAAAATAATCTTTCAAATAATTTCAAAATATCATTATTGAAACTACCAGCCTATTTATTAATATTATCGCTGATTTGTATTCCAATCAAACTCAGTATTATAACGCTGGAAAATAATAAATATATCCAACAGAGTCAAGAAAAAGTTGAATTACTGAATATTGTTTTAAAGCATAAACAAAATACGCAATGGATATTTACAGACTGCCCTATTTATGCATTTTATTCTGGTTTACGTGTTCCACCAGAAGTAGCTGTATTATCGCATATCAGACTGAACTCAAACAGTATCACGCGCGAGCAGTTTATCTCAGTCTTTAAAAATTACCGTCCTGAACAAGCTTTATTTTGTAAATCTAGAATGATTCGCAATTACGTAGACACCCCAATTAGCAAATATTATACAAAAACATTTGAAAACGGCGCCGGGACTCATTATATATTAAAAGATAAACTTCTAATCAAATCATTCTAATGCTGGAAGTAGTTAAAATACGCTTCTGTCAAAGTAATGCCTTTCCCTGTATTGCCAAAATACTTAGGCAATACCAAATGATAGTGATTACTCACTGATAATCAATAATTACGTAAATAATGTTTACAAAATTAAATTCTTTAGTTGTATAGTAATTAACTTGTAGATTCTGAATAAAAAAGTTTTACTTATGGTAGATGATGAATGATTGTGTGATTTCGCTCACATATAAAATAAATGTAAATCACAACATTTTATCAGCAAAATAGCTGGCAACCGTTGAAGATATTCTAGGAATTCAAAATTGAGGTAAAGACAATGACTTTTAGTTTAAGTGAAGTTTATCAAATTATCATTATTGCTTCTATCGCAAGCATCACACTATCTTCGGGCATTTGTTGGACAGTACCTAAAGCTAAATAAATACTTAAGGTTATTGTTGGCGGTATATCGAATGTAATAGAGTCAAAAAATATACTTAAATATACTAAATCTAGGGCAGGCATTGCGCTTGCCCTAATTATTTTCTCAACTGCGAACTATGGCTTTAACTTAAAAGAATTCAAAAAAGTTTCAGAGTTATCATCAAAATTAATAACTAGCAGTATTAAAGTAATAAGCGCTCTTTTATTTTTCATAATCTTTAAATTTTAACTCTTAGATTTATGATTCCCATTCTTATCTAAGAAATTATCAATGTACTTTTGTATTACTAAGTTGTAAAAACCTCTGTTCCCTCTTACTCTGTGTAACGCCACTTGCGGGACTCGCGGCGCCAGGAAACCCCCCACTACCGCCCGAAAATGCGCTACCGTGTACAGACAAGTTTCTTTTTCTTTTCTTTCTTCTCTTTCTTTGTGTCCTTTGTGCCTTTGTGGTTGTTTAAAGAGATAAACCACGAAGAACACAAAGGGCACAAAGGGGGGAAAAGAAGAGGGTTTACTGCCAGTTACCTACTAGTACAAATGGCGACCAAATTGCTGGGTGTCCGTTGGCGTCGTTAATGATTTTGAGTTGTGCAGTACGAAGTGCTTCGGCTTTGTTAACTCCTGGTTTTTGAATTTGTTTGTAGAAGTTTTGAATTAGTGGTACGGTGTCAGCGTCGTTGACGAACCATAGAGTTGCTAGAGTGCTTTGGACTCCCGCGCGCAGTGCTACTCCTGCTAGACCTAGTGTTGCACGACTGTCTCCTGCGGCTGTTTGGCAAGCGCTTAATGTTAATAGGTCAATTGGTTTTTTACTGCGACGTAATACTGCCTCGAACTCATTAAGTGATACTCGTTGGTCGTAAAGTTGTAAGAAAGTGCTTTCGGTATCGGCGCCAAATTTACCATGAGTTGCTAGGTGAATGATGGGATAACCGTTTTTATCGATTTGTTTTTGCAGGTTTGCGAGAGTAAATTCTTTGTCGATAAAGCGTTTGCCACCAAGTATTTTTTCTAAGCCTTCTGTCTCAAATTTGACGTTGGGTAATGGTGCGAAGGGCGGAATTTCTACGCTTAAACCAAATATCGCAGCTTTAGCATTGCGCGTTATTGGTGTGTTGTTTGGTGTTAAATTTAATCCTAACGTAGTGGCTACAGCATATTTCTCTATTAGGAACTGTTTGCCGTCGTGTAGTGCTGCCATTGGAATGTTTCGCAGTACACCGTCGTTAACGAAGACGAGTGTTTTAGGATTAGCTTGCGCTAAATCATCTGCCATTGGACGAATTAGCAAATCATAGATTTTTTGCGCTTCAGCAAGGTATTCATCGGTGGAGATATTTTCGAGGGTGTAGCGCAAGCGGTCGATGTTTTTAGCTAGTTCGGTAGCAGATATTGCAACTGGATAGCTTTTGAGAGTACCGTTGCTTAGGCGTAATAATATATGAGTTTTTTGGTCGAGAACAACTGAGTGAATGAATGCTGTATCTTTGCTGCTATCTACTAATTCTGCACTTGATGTAGAATTACGCGCGACAGTTACGCATTCGTCTCCAAAAAAGTTTTGCAGTTCGTTTAATTGTAGTAGTTCGGAGACTTGAAGCACTTCGGAGATTTTTGATTTTTGATTTTTGATTTTTGATTCCCCTTGACCTTTAACTTTTTCCCCATCTTCTAAAAGCAGTGCCATGAGTTCACGATATACAGGTTCTACTGAGTCGCGCAGATCAAATTGTAGGTCTTTGCTGGCAACTGCAATATCTCCACGAATGCTTTGCAGTGAACCAATGGCGCCTCGATATGATGTAATAGCTGCTTCGCGTTGACCTTGAGCATTATATATTCGTCCTGCTTGTGCTTGCGCGCGGTAAAGGCTGTCGGCGGCGTAAACTTGCTGTGCTGCGAATTGTGCTTGCTGCGTTAATTCCATAGCTTTAGCCAAATTGCCCATTTTTTCGTAAATGGCGCCTAATGCTGTTAAGGCAAAAGATTCTGCTCGCTGGTCAGATAGATGTCGTGATGTTGCAATGGCTTTTTCTAAGTTCTGGATTTTTAATTGCGAGTCAGAAGCACTTAAACTTTCTGCCAAGTTAATTAGGGCATATGCTTTGGAGCGTGAATCAGGAACGGAATCTAATAATACCATCGCTTCAGAACGGTATTGATTAATTTTGTCCTGTGAAGAAGGTTCCGAAAGCTCGCTGATGCGCGCTCTGTTAAGCATTGCTTTTGCTTGCTGAATTCCACCAGTAGCTCTGCTAGCATCAATACTCTGCTCGTAAGCTTGTTTTGCTGCTACCAAGTCTTGTTGCATTAAACCATTTAACCGCGCAACTTCTTTATCATCACCTTCTTGTTGCACTGAGTTGGCTTGCAGTGAATAACGTTGGTAGCGGTTGCTGTATACATTACCAAGGTTGTTTAAAGCTGTGGCAATGAAAGCTGAATTTTTTAGGCTTCTAGAAAATTCTAAGCTTTTTTTATTCGATGCGATGGCAGCATCAAATTCGCCTAGCGCCAAATGAGCATTTCCCAAGGCGCCATAAGCTGCGGCTAAGGTATTAGAATCTTTATGTTTAGTGGCTTTTTCAATAGCTGATTCAAGTATTGGTACTGCAGTTCTCGACTGTCCTAGTGCATTGTAAGCTTGCGCTTGTTCGGTTAGCACTTGTGCAAGTAAACGAGTTGTTTCTTTGTCTTGACTCGATTTATAGATTTTAATTGCTTCTTCCCAAGCTTGAATTGCTTGCCCTAAATTACCGACTTGACGATAGGCAGAACCTAAATTTGTATGGAGAGTAGCTAGAGTTTTTTTGTCTGATGTTTGTTTTAGTGCTTCGTTCCAAAGTTTAATCGCTTCTTGGTATTGCCCTGAGTTGTATTGGAGCAATGCTTTGTCTTGCTGCGTTGTATCTTTATTGTTGGAAGCAACCACCCAACCAAGCATTTCTTGATGACTACTTGGTTGGGCAGCTTGTACTACTTCTTCCCAAAATAAAAAATGTGAGAATAAGTAAGCTAGCAAACCTATACATAACGAGAGGCAAAAGCGGTAGAGCCTCGTATGTCGCATATTAAATCTCATGTTTTATAAAATAAATATTTTCCAATAATCTAACTTTTCACAATTAGTTTTAGTCAATCGTAAAATTATTGAATTATCTATGCTGTTTTAGCTGACCTTTATTTTTATACGTGTTATTACTGATTTCTGTTCATATTGTTTTGTAGGTGCGGCATAGCCACCTTACTTCTTAGACGCGATAAATCGCGTCTCTACATTTGTTTTCTTTATAAGAAATTTATTATAAAAATGGCGGAAATACTGATTACGACTTTATTCACTCAGAATAGTATTGATTGGTAGTAATGTTTAATCTTAAACTTTATTACGCAGCACGGTAATAAATCTATCTTTAATATAAGCCATGATAAATGGATAAATCAATTCAAAACTGTTAATCGTTTAATTTTCATGGTGGCTTTTTACAACAAGAGGTCAACAAAATATATGTCCAAACGTAAATTTACCGCAACTTTAGGTGCGGCTTCGTTATCATTACTGGGTGCATTCGCTCCAGTAAGTATTTCATTAAATTCGCAGTCGCAAGCGTTTTTACCTGTAGTTATTGGCGATGCATCAGCACATGCACAACTCGGTAACTATGTTCCTCCTAATGGTCGTGGACGAATGCAGCGCACTGAAGGAAGTGGAGCGCGCGGTTGCACTAATTCAATTCCTGTAACGCTGAATTTATTGACTCCAAGCGACCACACCGCGCGTACAACCGAGGCGCGTCCAACCTTTTTGTGGCATATTTCAAATGCGACAACTGCACCAATGGTGTTCACTTTAACGGCGCCAGGTCAAAATCAGCCTATTTATCAAAAGCGTCTTAAGGCAGACAAAGCTGGAATTATGAAGCTTGAGTTGCCGGAACTTGCACCAGAGTTAGGAGTTGGGAAAGAGTACCGTTGGACTGTAGCAATTGTCTGTAACGATAAGCGTCCTTCTCAAAATATTAACGCGCGTGCTTGGATTGAACGAGTTGCAACAACTCCGCAGTTAAAGCAAAAGTTAGCTGGAGCTAGGAATGATAATGAACGCGCGCTTGCTTATACTCAAGAGGGTATTTGGTACGACGGCATGAGTATTTTGAACAATTTGCAATCTTCCAGGTCAAATCCAAAAGCAACTGAATTATTTACATCATTGCTTAAACAAGTTGGTTTGAACAAAATTGCAACCGCAGGAAATCAGCGTCCAACGAACTAAAAGTAAGGGTCAGAGGTTAGGGACTTTTTTTCTAACCTCTTAACATCAACCTTTATATCCTACTCCTAACTGGCAGTCGCGATGTTTTCTACCAAATTAAAAATAATTTTAGTCACTACTTCATTTACAGTCCTCCAGTCTTTTGGCTTATTAGACTCATTGAATGAGCAGGCGCCCGGAAGTACGTTTACGCTAAGTTCTAAAGCTTATGCTAATACCTTCCAAGGTTATGTTCCCCCTAAAGAACGTAGACCAATAGAACGAACTGATGGTGCTGGTTCGCGCGGTTGTCCAGAAGGATTGTTTGGTTCTTTAAATTTACTGGTGCCAAATGACCATGTAGGGTTAACTATTTCTGAACGTCCAACATTTTCTTGGTACGTTTCGGCAGTTCCCTCGACCCCGATGCAATTTGCTTTGGTTGAACCTGGAGTTGCAAAGCCATTATTAGTCAAAACAATAAAGGTAGATAAACCAGGTTTGGTGCAATTGCAAATACCCGCACATGTTAAAGAGTTGACGGTAGGTAAACAGTATCGCTGGACAGTTTCGCTTGTATGTAACGTCAAGCGGCCTTCACTAAGCATTTACGCGCGAAGTCGGATAATGCGCGTTCCATCAACCGAAGTGAGTGATTTTTCTAAGATGGCATCTGAACAGCTTCTTAGAGATAAGGCAATATTTTACGCGCAACGAGGTATTTGGTATGATGCAGTATCGAATATAACTAAAGCATATTTAAGTAATCCAGATCGTTTTCATGCTACGTATCTTCGTGGTTTATTAGAGCAAGTTGGGTTATCTAATGTTGTAGCAAAGGAGTTACGGCGCCAAAGCGAAGGTTAGTTACAACGGATATGGCCGTAGGACAGGCGAGACGCCTATCCTACGGTTATATTTTTAAGCGAGTGTGAAGATAAACGCCCCTGTTTTGGGAACACTAGAAACAATAAGTGCTTTAAATGTCAAGGCACTGATTACTGGTTCTTAAAAACGACGACAATGAAATCTTTTTATACCGAGCTGTTAAAGCGTTTCGAGATCGGCGCCAATTCATCTGATAGCGCGAAAAAAGTCAGTAAGATAGTCAGTAAAATCACGAAAACAAGCCGTAAATGGCATGGGACGTTGGTAATAGCACCAGGTGTTACAGGGTTGATAATTGGGATTCGATTGTTGGGTTGGCTTCAACCTTTGGAATTAGCTGCTTTGGACATAAGATTTCGCTTGCGTCCTGCTGAACCAGTAGACACAAGATTTGTAATTATAGGAATTGAAGAGTCAGATATAACGCGCTTTCAACAATGGCCTTTTGCGGATAAAGATTTAGCTCGGTTAATCAATAAAATTAAAGAACAGCAGCCTAGAATAATTGGTTTAGATTTATACCGCAATTTACCAGTCGAACCAGGTCACGCTGAACTATTAGAAATTTATAAAACTACTCCTAATCTCTACGGTATTCAAAAGATAGTTGAAAACGGGTTTAATTCAAAAATTGACCCTCCTCCTATACTTGGTGATAAAGGTCAAACAGGTTCAAATGATATAACTGTTGATATTGATGGGGTGATACGTCGCGGAGTGCTTTTTCCTGAACCAGGGAATCCATTACCAAGTTTGGGTTTAGTTCTTGCAGCAGCTTATCTGGAAAAAGAAGGTATTAAACCCGAAACTGCTCCCGATGGTTCTATTAAGTTCAAAAATACTATTTTTCATCCTTTTGAGGCAAATGATGGTAGCTATATTAATGCGGATGCTGGCGGCTATCAAATTATAATGAATTACCGTGGTCAGGCAAAGTCATTCAGTTATGTTTCGCTCATGGATGTTCTTGAGGGACGCATTTCTGGGGATTTGATGCGCGACCGTATTGTATTAATCGGCGCCAAGGCACAAAGTTTAAATGATGCTTTTTATACACCTTACAGTCGTGGATTTTCGTCTACACCAGAAAGGACACCTGGGGTAGAAATTCAGGCAACGTTAGCAAGTCAAGTATTAAGTTCTGTGCTGGATGGGCGCCCGTCGATTTATACTTGGCATGACTCATTAGAGTACCTATGGATTTTTTTATGGGTTTTGCTAATAGCCACTCTTGGTTGGAAATGGCGAAATACAAAAGCTTTGTCCTACCTCATCCGCATTAATACCCTATTACTATCAAGTATCATAAGTATTGGCATTATTAGCTATATTATTTTTTTATTTGGGTGGTGGATTCCTGTACTATCACCTATGTTAGCTTTGATTGCTTCAACAATTGGAATTTCTAGTTACGTTTATATTACCCGATTACGTGAACTCAACTCAGAGCTTGAAAAAACCGTCAAAAATTTAGAAGAAGCGATGAGTGAGTTACAACAGTCTCAACTTCAACTTATTCAAAGCGAAAAAATGTCTACTTTAGGACAATTAGTTGCTGGGGTAGCTCATGAAATAAATAATCCTGTTGGTTTTATATCGGGTAATCTCAAATGTTTGGAAGGATATGTTCAAGATTTAGTTAATCATATACAACTTTACCATCAACATTTCCCTGAACCAGGCGAAGAAATCGAAGAAGATGCCGAAACAATAGATGTTGAATACATTTTAGAAGACATGCCCAAAATGGTGGCTTCAATGCAAGTCGGAGTTACTAGAATTAAAGAGATTAGTATTTCTTTACGAACATTTTCCCGTAGTGATACTGCAAGCAAAGTTCCTTATAATATCCACGAAGGTATAGATAGTACTATATTAATTCTGAAACATCGTTTAAAAGGCAATAGTTTTCGTCCAGAAATACAAATTATCAAAGAATACGGCGAATTGCCGATGGTTAATTGCTATCCAGGGCAATTGAATCAAGTAATTATGAATTTAATTGCCAACGCTATAGACGCACTTGATGATTCTAATGAAGGTAAAACGTTTACAGAAGTCGAAGCGAACCCAAATAAAATTGTTATTAGCACATCCGTGCTAACGACGCAAGCTATTATCAAAATCAAAGATAATGGACTTGGAATGTCTGACGAAGTTAAACAAAAAGTATTTGAACATTTATTTACAACTAAAGGTGTTGGTAAAGGCACAGGTTTAGGTTTATCTATTAGTCGTCAAATAGTTGAAGAAACCCACGGTGGTACACTAACTTGCTTTTCTGAACCAGGTAATGGCGCCGAGTTTATTATTGAAATTCCTATTTAACCACCGTGTATGGTAAACTAAAATTATTTATTTAAACCAAATTATTTTAGAATTACCAGCTTTTGGCAGCAGTGAAGGTAGTACTAACTGCGACCAATTCAAAGAGTATTGTAATTCTCTAGTATAATTATCTTTGAAAACTTCAACATTCCTCGACTCAAATTTTAGTAAAAGCTGATTATTAAACCATAGACGCTCGAACTCTACACGACATTTATCTTGATTTTCGTAACTAATGCCTAATTCATATTTATAAATACCATTCGAGTGTACTCAGTATATAATCTTTTCCATAAGCCGTTTTAAGCTTGATAACTCGTCCCTCCTCTAAATTCATGGTTGACTCTCCTCTAGGGCTGTATAATTGTTTACTCTTCTGATAATTCGAGCTATTACTTCCCAAAACTGTCATTACTCTGCCGTTGTTCGATATCTGCCAGGATTTCATCCATTGTTATAGAGTCAAGCCATTGGTGACGCTCAGTTGTATAATCTCCACTACCTGAGTCAAATTGACGAATAAAGCGGACAGCATCGGCATACCCTAAAGCATCTACCAACGCCTTAAATCCTTTTCTGTATAATTCAATTGGGGTCATCTTCTTCTCCTTCTAAAAAATTATCGGTAACTTCTGCCCACCAAACCATTGGGTTAGCAACAACAACATTCAGGTTATTACTATAGCTTAATGCTTTAGATAGTAAACGGTTATCGGTTGTCAGAAAAATATCAGCGTTACCTTCTGCACAAGCAATGTGCAGCGCATCAAAATTTTTAATGCCAAAATCTATTAAATCTATGGCTCGCTTTGAAGTTTCAGAATTTACTAAAATTTTCTGTTGAGCAATAGATAATACCTCTTGTACCTGCTCCCTTCTCTTTAAATCTGGGGTTCTAGCAATCTCTAACTCCAAAGCTGTGCTACTTAATAATTCCCATTCTTCAGTTCGACAACGGCTAATAATTTCTAAAATTGCTTCAGTTTCTAGACGAATACGCGGCTGTGTTTGGTCATCAAATGGACGATTTAAACAACAGACATCGAGATATATTTTATACTTTTTAACCATTCGGCTTCTGATTATCAAGTTGTTCGATTAATTCCTTAATTTTAGCAAGTGATAATTCCTCAGTAGTCGGGCTAGTAAATAATAAAGATATTAATATGTGTAATAAGTTTCGGCGCCTACTCAGACATGCAAAAAGCGCCCCCCGTAAAGGGAGCGCTTAAGCGTTGGTTATTCAGCTAGAATTAACCGTTGATTGCAGGTGCAGTCAATGCTACAGGTGCAGCTTCACCAGAAGCTAAGTCAAGAGGGAAGTTGTGAGCGTTACGCTCGTGCATTACTTCCATACCTAAGTTAGCGCGGTTGATGATGTCTGCCCAGGTGTTGATGACGCGACCTTGGCTGTCAATTACTGATTGGTTGAAGTTGAAACCGTTCAAGTTGAAAGCCATTGTGGAAATACCTAAAGAGGTAAACCAAATTCCAACTACTGGCCAAGCAGCGAGGAAGAAGTGCAAGCTGCGGCTGTTGTTGAATGAAGCGTATTGGAATATTAAGCGACCGAAGTAACCGTGTGCTGCAACGATGTTGTAGGTTTCTTCTTCTTGACCGAACTTGTAACCGTAGTTTTGGCTTTCGGTTTCAGTTGTTTCACGAACCAACGAAGAAGTTACTAGTGAACCGTGCATCGCAGAGAACAAAGAACCACCGAATACACCAGCTACACCTAATTGGTGGAAGGGGTGCATAAGAATGTTGTGTTCTGCTTGGAATACCAACATGAAGTTGAAGGTTCCGGAGATACCTAAAGGCATACCATCGGAGAAAGAACCTTGACCAATTGGGTAGATCAAGAATACTGCGGTTGCTGCTGCAACAGGTGCAGAGTAAGCAACACATATCCAAGGACGCATACCTAAACGGTAAGAAAGTTCCCACTCACGACCCATGTAGCAAAATACGCCGATGAGGAAGTGGAATACTACCAACTGGTAAGGACCACCGTTGTACAACCACTCATCTAAGGAAGCTGCTTCCCAGATTGGGTAGAAGTGTAAACCGATAGCGTTTGAAGAAGGAACAACTGCACCAGAGATGATGTTGTTTCCGTACATTAATGAACCAGCTACTGGTTCGCGGATACCGTCAATGTCAACTGGGGGTGCTGCTACAAATGCAACGATGAAGCAGATGGTTGCTGCCAAGAGGGTAGGAATCATTAGTACGCCGAACCAGCCAATATAAAGGCGGTTTTCGGTGCTAGCGATCCAACGGCAGAACTGTTCCCATACGTTTGCGCTTTCGCGACGTTGTAAGGTTGCGGTCATGTCTTTATGATTGCTCTATGTGATGAATGTTTCAGATAGGTCTTTTTACCTGATGTAACTTATCTTAATCTAAGTGTTTCTATTTGTAAAGCATCTTAATAATTACTACATATTTGAGCTAAAAAGCTTGTTAGACAAGGGTTTTGGCTTAAAAATTACTCTCCCATAGCAGTTATTTAAATAACTTTCATACTTTTGGTATATTTTTGTAAATAATTTAAATCGGCTGAAAGCTTGTATTTGCGTGGATTATTAACAAAAATTAACTTATATAGAAGTGGTTACTTACTTGAGGTTAAGCGAAATGATTTTTTGGGATGGGCGCCCCCAAAGGGTAGGGTGTGTGACGCTACGAAAAAACTCCACTCAAGACTATTAGACTATTAGCGTCACGCACCGGCGCCCTCGTTGGTGCTCCGGGCGCAGATGATTTTTGGTTTTATTGAAGATTGTAACGGCGCCCTCCACACCCTACCAACCGGACAAAATTAATCACATAGACCACTAATTAAAGTTGAGATTTGAGAGTACCTGCGGGATATTAAGCTTTAAAAATGTGTCGAGTGCCATATATATCCACTGTAGTGGTTGCTGGTCTTGACTAATATTCTGAAATCCTAAAGTATATACGAGTTGCTCATCTGCTGGATGTAAGGGTATTGTGTAGATGTCGCACAGGTTTGGATAGTCGGCTTGCATTTTAATCAAGGTTTCTTGAGAATCGAGAAGAAACATCTCGATGTTAGCTTTATTTTTGTAGGGAAAATCGATTTGCCATGCTCGCACTTGTATAGTGTTGCATTCCAGGTCTTGAGGCGCCGCCATTTTGATCGGGTCTACATCCATATGACTCCCTAAATATAAAGTTTTGCGTGGCGACATAAAAAAGCTGTCTTCCGATTCTTTGGCTACGGGGTAGAAAATATAACATCCAACGGCGTTTTGAGTGTCACGACGTCGCAATACACGCATGGACGTTGGGTATAGTTGTGCCCATTCACGTAAAATCCGCGCGATGCGCTGCGGAACTAAAACATTTTTATTATCAATCCAGTGATAGTAGCGCGCGAGAAAAGTCGCTACAGGAATAGCATCGACTCGCGGGTTAAAAGCATCAGGATATAATTCAATTGTATTAGCATCAATCAAGCTATTTTGAGCCAATAAAGATTTGATGCGAATGCATATACTATTACCATCAAATTTCTTTTCGATTAATCCTAAACCAACAAACTTATCAATCATCATACCTGCGGCCCTATCGCTGCCTCGGTCAGAATCTCCGTAAAATACATCCTGCGCTTCACGATGTGTACACGGCACAAACCCGGATGGTAATTCAAGTTCAGTTAAAGGCGCCTTTATGTGCCTGCCTAATTCATGCTGCTGTTTGAGGAACAAATACGCCCATAATCTGACAAAGTACTCAGCCCGACGACGTGTTAAACCGACTCTTCCTTGTAACTGGGAAAAATATTTATGCTGTTCAGATAATGGAAAGTATTGGTTGAGATTGTAAGCATCCATTGTAATTGGTAGATAAGTTGATTTTAGGCACCGTACTAAAAACTTCACCCAACTTCAGCTTAATTCCGCAAAGTTCAATCCACCTGGATTTATTTCAGGATAATTCTAGAGATTACTACCTCCTCATTGTGCCTACAGATACTCTTATTTCACAATTTAGCTAAATCGTTAATAAGTACGTATTTAAACACACAACTAACCAAATGAGGAGACTAATATGAGTACGCAAACACAAAATAATTATATCACCGCATCTACCAAAAGTAATACTTTTGTTAGTGATTCCATGAAGAATATGCAGCCATTACAACAAATGTACCTATTGCAGGCTGTAATCGAAGGATTTGTAGATGGGATAATAATACTGACATCCGAAATGAAATTACTGCATGTAAATCAGTACGCACGTGAATTATGTAACCAGCTTGTGCCAGGTGTATACCTAGAAAAAGCAGTCCCCGAAGAAATTTGTAATGTTTGCGAGTCACTAATCGATAGTCGCGAAATTTTTCCCAATGACAAAATATTTATGGAGTTTGAAGTCGAGAAGAACTCGACAAAAGTGCGAATCCGCGCGCGCTGGTTGGAAATGAATGATAATTCAGAGGAATATATAATTGTTACATTAGAAGATTGTAATGAGTCGAATCACAGTATAGCAATACAAGACGCAAAGAAATACGGTCTAACCGAACGCGAAACTCAAGTTTGGTTACTGCGTAAAGCTAATCTCTCATACAAAGAAATCGCCGCGCGACTTTATATTACAATCAATACAGTCAAAAAGCATCTCAAAAGCATTTATGCCAAGCAGCAGGATATGATATGGCTAGAATCTTAATAAAGTTAGGAGGCGCGGAGTTAGGAGTTGAGCCTTAGAAACTGAAGGTTACTCTTTGGGAGTTTCAAATAATCAATAATTTTGACTGCTAATTTTTAATTTCAAACTTATAACTGCTAACTCCTAACTTATAACTTATGTCTTCTTCGATTATTACTTACAGTCCTGCTTATACCATTGTTCCTACTTACGAGTGCTTTAATAAATGTACTTATTGTAACTTTCGTGCGGAACCGGGTAAAAGTCCTTGGATGACTCTAAGTCATGCTGAAATTATATTGAAAAAATTACAAGCTCAATTAGATACCGAAAAAACATGCGAGATATTGATACTAAGTGGTGAAGTTCATCCTCAGTCGGCACGGCGCCAAGCTTGGTTTGAGCGGATATATGAATTGTGTGAGTTGGCACTATTAATGGGCTTTTTGCCGCATACGAATGCGGGCCCATTAAGCTTTGATGAAATGCAGAAACTTAAGCAGGTCAACGTTTCAATGGGGTTAATGTTAGAACAGTTAACCCCTGAACTTTTAAATACTGTGCATAAGCAGGCGCCGAGTAAAGTACCATCTAAAAGATTGCAACAATTACAATGGGCAGGTGAGTTAAAAATACCTTTTACAACAGGTTTACTGCTGGGGATTGGTGAAATAGAACAAGATTGGTGGGATACTTTGGAGGCAATCGCTCAAATTCACTCTGACTACCACCACATCCAAGAGGTTATTTTACAACCTCACAGTCCTGGAACTGGACAAAGTTTAAATGCACCACCTTTTGACCCCCATCATCTGCCATATGTAATTTCTACTGCACGAAAAATTCTACCTGCTGATATTACTATCCAAATTCCTCCTAATTTAGTCCCAGATCAAGAGTGGTTAATCGCTTGTATCGAAGCTGGTGCTTGTGATTTAGGTGGAATTGGGCCATTAGACGAAGTAAATCCTGATTATCCTCATCTTCAGAAGAATGACTTAGAACGAATATTAAAGACTAAAAACTGGCGCCTTCAAAAGCGATTACCCATTTACCCCCAGTTTGACGGCTGGTTAAATCAGAAATTACAGACGGCAACTGCGAAATGGAGACAGACGATTAATTAGACATGATATTACTCTCAATCTTTATCAAATATTTATAATCATAACTTTTATAACTGATTAATTACTGGTGACAATTCATGCTAAGTTACTAATCATACATATCTTATTTGCTAGTTGTTAAAACAAATACAGACGTTGAAGCAGCATTGGCAACATAATATCAACGTTTGCCGATATTAACAGTATAAAAAATAAAAAATTCCGGAAGTGGTGTTTTGTGAATTGAAGTTAACAATATTAGTTTGTCTAAACAGTGTCGAACTTTTGACCTCAGAAAGATGCCAAATCTAAATCATCTATCCAAAGTTGTATTAACTGGCACTCAGGTGCCGGTCGTAAAGCGATACTCCAATAGGAGAATCAGGGATATGTATTTTACAGTCTTAGGACAAATGATTTCTCTTTCAAAGGAGAGGTGTTAGGCATCGTATATCAAGGTATCTTTAGAGACGCGGCACTTTAAGTAAAAAGGCTTATAAAATACCGAAATAAGTCTTGTTGTATAACAAACAGTGTATAATCCTGCTCGTGAAAGTAGGTGTATTTTCGCTGATAAAACCAGATAAAACAAATTGAATTCTAGGGCGAGAAGTATGCTTAATGCTGGTGAAGGACGTTCTGATATGTTGGTTAATAGTGCTAGAGTATTGCCGACGCAAACCGACAATCACATGTTATGGTGTTGCCATGCTGAAGCACTAGATGACTTGGGACGGTATGAAGATGCTGTGAAAGCTTACAGACAAGCATTGAAAATCAAATCAAATTATCAAGAAGCCTGGATAGGTCTAGGTGTAGTGCTTTGCGATAAGCTACAAGACTATGAAGAAGCGTTGACATGTTTTGAAAACGCTTTGCGAATAAACTATTTGGATGATTTTGCTTGGTACAATCGCGGTAACGTACTAGAAAATTTAGAACGCTACGAAGATGCGCTTTCTTGCTACAATATTGTGTTGAAACTCAACCCAGATGATGAGAACGCTTGGTACAGTCGCGGTTGGTTGTTGTACGAGATGGGGGACTTAAAAGAAGCAATTGCATCTTATGACCAATCGTTAAAATTGAAGCCACACGATGACTCAACGTGGTATAACAAAGCTTGCTGTCATGCTGTGCTAGGTGATGTGCAACCTGCTGTTGAGTGCCTACAGCAAGCAATTCAACTTAGTCCAAATCAATATCGTCACTTAGCTATTAAGGAAGCTGATTTTGATGAGATTCGTTTGGACGCGCGTTTCCGTGAGTTAATCAACCCGTAGGTTGGCTTCCAGAAGATGCCACTCTCCAAGGGCGAGGGGGGTTCCCGCACTCCTGGTGGCTCCCCAACCTACATATCGATCACACTATTGGTTAGAATTGAGTTGACCGTCAAAGCTACCTTACTATACGATGTCGTCAAATTCTAACGAATATGAGCAGCTATCAGCGAATTCCGAAAATCATTACTTGGTTTGGTTAAATCGTGGCTTAGGGTTAATGGAGTCAGAAGACTACGATGCTGCAATTGTGGCATTTGACCAAGTGTTACAAATTCAACCAAACAATTATGACGTTTGGTATCACAGAGGCGTAGCTTTTGAAGAATTAGGACAATATGAAGAAGCAGTAGCCAGTTTGTGTAAAGCATGGCAATTAAAGCCTGATTTAGATTGTGCTTACGAATTACTAGATACTTTACTTTGGGAATTAAACCGCTACGAAGAGGCCGCTCAAAACTGTGAAAAAGCTGCCCAGGCTTTACATTTACTAAATTACGACAAAAAAGCTGTTATTTATTACCGTAGAGCCGCAGATGCCTGGGAACAGCTAGGTTTTGATGAAAAAATTGTTGCTTGTTATGATCAAGCTTTAGAACTAGTATATGATGATGCAGAACTTTGGCGAGCTAAAGCTAATATTCTCCATCGACTCAACAGATACACAGAAGCGCTTGAGAGTATTAATAAGTCTGTAGAAATTCAGCCTAACGATTATGAAGTATGGTATTTTCGAGGAAATATACTTCTTGATTTAGGTAGTTATCAAGATGCTGTTACCAGCTATGATAAATCTCTTGAAATTCAACAATATTACGATACATGGAATAATCGAGGTCTTGCCCTAGAAAAACTGGGTTGTTACGAACAAGCTATAGCTTCTTATGATAAAGCAATCGAAGAAAACCCAGATTATTTTGTTGCTTGGCAAAATCGTAGTTATCCACTTAACAAATTAGAACGTTTTGAAGAAGCGCAAACAAGTCGTAACACAGCTTTTGTTCTGCAACGGCGCCCACTTGGTAATCAACTTCGCAACTCAGGAAATTACGAAGAAGCGATAGAAATTTATACCCAAATCATTAATATTAAACAAGATGATTATTTAGCGTGGTATTATAAAGCCGCCGCGTTAGATAAGTTGCAACGTTACGAAGATGCCATATATTGTTACCATCAAACAATTAAATATAAACCAGATTACTATAGCGCGTGGTATAGTTTAGGTCTTCTGTTTATAAGTATGGAAAAATTAGAAAAAGCGATAGAATCTTTTGATGAAGTCATCAAATTACAACCGTCATTTTACTCATACGATTATCAATTATATTATAACAAAGCCCGATGTCTTGCTTTATTAAATAATATAGACCTAGCAATAGAAACTTTGCAAAAAGCTATAAATATCAACCGCTATGAGTGTCCAAGAAAGGCAAAAAATGATGCAGCCTTTGCTAGTATTAGAGACGACGCGCGGTTTAAAGCCTTAATTGGTAAGTAAGATACACCTAAATTATTAAGTTATAGACAAGCAAAAATATAAAATCATATGAACGAAATAATAAATATAGAACAAGCTGTGTTAATGAACTTGCGGAATCTACCTAATGAGAAACAACAAGAAGTGCTAGATTTTGTACAGTTCCTTGTTAATAAAACAAAGCACGTCGAGCAACCAATAAACCAAACTAAAGCAAAAATGTCGCTTCAAGACATTGCCAAGCTACCCTTAGAAGAGCGTCATAAACTAATTGCGCCATACGTAGCAGCTATGGCAGAAGATTTTTTGAATGACCCAGAATTAACAGAATTTTCTGTCCTAGATGGCGAAGATTGGGAAAATGAGCATGACTAATCCCAAACGTGGAGAAATTTGGTTAGTCCAACTTGACCCAACTAGAGGGCAAGAAATTAAAAAAACTCGCCCTGCTGTTGTAATAAGTTCCAATACGTTTGCTTCTATTGA
The DNA here is from genome assembly GCF_002368415.1 of Calothrix sp. NIES-4105. Taxonomy (GTDB): domain Bacteria; phylum Cyanobacteriota; class Cyanobacteriia; order Cyanobacteriales; family Nostocaceae; genus Dulcicalothrix. The sequence goes on along the minus strand of NZ_AP018290.1, from coordinate 9,654,034 downwards.
GATGCGGATTATCATTCCTATTGCAACTTGGCAGGAAAAATTTCAAAATCGTCTTTTCATGATTAAGATACAGCCAACAGAAGAATGGGTTATATTTTCAAGGAGTTGCTGCAAACGGTAATCTCAAATTTATCACCAATACCGACAGAGGACCCAACGGAGAAAACCAAGGCAACCTCAGACCATTCTTCTTGCCAAACTTCACTCCAGAATTAATCAACTTTGAACTCAACCAAAACACAGGTGAAATTTCCATCACCAACCGCACCCAACTTTTACGTCAAGACGGTGTTACACCGCTAACTGGACTTCCAAATATCCAAGCAGGCGCCAGGGGAACGGCGTATACTGATGAAGTTGGTATTGATTTAAATGGTAATATCTTAAAAGATGACCCATTAGGCGCCGACTTAGAGGGTATAGTTGTTGCTGAAAACGGTGATTATTGGATGGTCGATGAATACCGTCCAGCAATTATATAACTTTGATAGAACTGGTAGATTGATTGACCGTTTTATTCCTGCGGGTGATGCGACAGATTCTACCAAAAACGGTGGCACATTTTACGGAACACCAAGTTTACCTGCCGTCTACGCACAAAAACGTAATAACAGAGGCTTTGAAGCAGTTGCTTTGGAAGGTAACAAGCTTTATGCATTTATCCAAAGTGCTATCGATAACCCTGATGATGGTAATGATACAGTTTCTCGCAATTCAAATAATCTGAGAATTCTCGAATTTGATATCGTCAGCAAAAAGGTGACAGGAGAATATCTATATATATTAGATAATGTCACCACGGCTGATAAAATTGGCGATGCGGTTTCTTTAGGTAACGGTAAGTTTGCCGTTGTTGAACGCGATGATAACAGTGATATTAACGCTAAGAAACTAATTTACCAAATCGACTTAGCAGGCGCCACCAATATTAATGGTTTAACACCTGCTGGTAAAACCATCGAGCAACTATCACGTAGCGAGTTAGCAGCAGCAAACATCAACCCCGTTAGCAAAAATCTTATCGTCAACGCTGCCCAAGTTGGTTACACCGGAGTTGATAAGTTAGAAGGTTTGGCTGTTTTGGCGCCAAATACTCTAGCATTAATCAACGATAATGATTTTAATGTTGCTGGCACAAACACACCCGAAAAACTTGGTCTTATCCAGCTACTAGATAACCTTGCCGTTGCTAGTTTAAAATTTATCCAAACCGGAACTGCTGGTAACGATACTTTATTTGGTGATAGCGGTAATGATGTAATTGATGCAGGTGCAGGTAATAACATCATATATGCTGGAGAAGGAAATAATATCTTATATGCTGGTGCCGGAAATAATATATTTTATGCAGGTGCTGGTAACGACCGTTTTTATGCAGGAGATGGCAATAATACCTTCTACGGTGGTGAAGGAGATAATCTTTACATCGCTGCTAATGGTAATAATTTAGCTTACGCTGGTAGTGGAAATGATGTTTTTGCATTCGGAAACGGCAATAACACTATCTACGCAGGTGAAGGCAATAACCGCATTACTACAGGTAACGGACTTGACTTAATATATACGGGTGCAGGTAATGATGTTATCACACTTGGAAACGGTAATAAAACCATCTACGCAGGAGAAGGTAATAATCAAGTTATTACAGGTAATGGAAATAATTTGATTTATGCAGGTGCCGGGAACGATATTATAAAAACAGGCACAGGAAATGACATAATTTATGCAGGTGAAGGCAACAATACAATATCTACTGGCACTGGGAATGATACTGCTTATGTAGGAAGTGGTAATAACCGTTTTATCCTCGATGCAGGGGTAGGTTCGGTAGCAATATATGGCTTTACTTCCGATGACTCAATTAGTCGGGGTAGTACTTTAGCTGCAAATTCATTACTATCAATATCTATCAGCGGTAATGACACTTTAATTAGCGCAGGTAGTGACTTGTTAGCAACATTAAAATCAACACAGCTAAATACAGTAAATATCATCTAGCTCTTGTAGGGTGGGCATCCCGAACCGCCCTCTTAAATAAATAAACTAGGCGCCACTTTAAAATACTCACCTAATGCTTTAGCCTGTAACTCATCAATAGCACGTTCGCCATTGACAACCTCAGTTACAACCTCACTTGAACCAATAAGACCGACTAAATCAGTGTGAGAAGTTCCACTAGCTTCCATAATATGTAGAAGAACTTGATGTGGTGTAGATTCTTTCATCGGACAATTCTCTGTTTCATAAGCTTCGATTAAGACTACAAGCAACTTATGTAAAGCTAATTCTTCTTTTGTACGATTTTTTTTAAATGTAAGCTGTTCTGCTATCTTCAGTAATCGTTGGTACTCGAACTCTGTTTCTATAGCAACAGGAGTAACTTCCGCTAATAAACTGCGATAAACACTTGGGTTAAAAGTAAGGGTCATTCTTCCACCTATCCTTGTTATACTCTGCGTGTGTTAAAAAATACTTGTAGTAAATCATCTGGGTTTCATAGTCAATACCAACTATTAGGCGATAATTATTTCCTCTAATATTAAATACGGTAAAATTGCCGACAGCTTCGGCATCGCGATAGATTTTTCGGACATCATCCAGTTTTTGCCAGTTTACCTTTCTTACAGTTGTATACCAATCCTCGATTTGCTGTTGAGCATCAGGAAACTTTGCAACATCAGCACGAAGATTAGTAATCGAAATTAGATGCATTTAATCCTGAACCAATCTATGATAATTAATAGTAAAATCATCTCAAATAAATTTATATTCCTTTATGATTGTGATTTGTGATTTGGTTTAGGTATTTAAACGCTTTCTCTCAGCTCCTAGCTCTCTAAATACTTCTTGAGGTGTACCCTTCGCTATCATTTGAATTAGTTCCTCTCGAATTAATTCAATACGGTCTTGCTCGTGCGCGAAAACCAAGTTCTATTAGCTTGTGATATTCATCGATTGTAAATCGCTTCTTTGTGATGGCGGTCATAAAGCTTTTATCTAATAACGACTGCTTGTAAAGTTAATTGTATTTCAATATTAAACATACCACCGCAGGTTTAGACATTACATGTAACGTATATACTACATAAAATCTAAATTTGCTACTTATTTATAGAAAATATATCTAATTTTTACAATTTTATTATACAAGGCGCCACAATCAGCCTAATGGTAGATGATTATGTCATTTCTTTAGACAGAAACGTTTAGAGAAACGTAGGGGTTATTCTGAAAAAACAAAGATACGAGTTTTAAATAACACGTCAAGTAGCTGCGTAGTTGATATCTAATTGCAGCACAGATTTACATTGCATCAATACTCTTAGGCAATAATATCAAAACTTATGAATAACCCAAACGACGATAAAAGCTACCGTGAGCATCAGGAAAGTTACACAGATAGTAACGGAAACACTCATGTAAAGCGAACAAGTGAGACAGTTAATAACAGCACACCTTCCAACTACCAAAGTGGGTATGTTCATGGGCAAGCAACAGAGCGTAGCTATCAAGAGCAAAGACTAGCGCAACAGGACGAAGATAGTACTTCTCGTGGATTAATAATAGGGTTTTTACTTGCGTTAGTAGGATTAATTGGTGGCGCCTTTTGGTATTTCAACCAAAATAATACAACTTCGGACACAACCGTTACACCAACTGCGGCGCCTGTAGTTCCTGCAACTTCTCCAACTCCAATTCCAACAGTAACTCAACCAGGTCAAGTTCAAACTCAAATTATTGAGCGAACCAAAGAAGTTCAAGTTCCAGTTACTAAGGAAGTTCCTGTTCCTGTTCCAGTCACTAAAGAAGTTCCTGTTCCTGTTATCGTTCCTCAACAGGCAGCACCAAAAACTACTACCACTACGCCTAACATAAATATTACTGTTCCACCTCAAACAAGTACAACAAAGCCGACTTCAACACAAACGGCGCCGTCCCCAAGCTCGAATAGTAGTACAACTACTAAAGAAACAACGTCGGGCAGCAGCAGCACTACTACTCCTGAAAGCTCCTCCGAAAACACACCTGCTTCTTCTCAAGAAACAAGCCCAACAGATGTAACGCCCAGTAATGGCGCCACCAATAGCAATTAATTGTAGGTTTGGTTACGCTGCCGCGTAACCCAACATACGACAAAATTATTAATAAAATTTGCACGCCGTAGAGACGCGATTAAACCCTTGTCTCTACGAAAATTTTGTAATTACTTTATCAATGTTAACATGCATCCACCAAAAGTAAGAGTTTGACATCAAAATCGATGTTGTAAAATAGACATAGAAGCATTCGAGGACCAGTTCACTGGTATAAAACGCCTATCGAGACTATCTTTGGTAATCTCCAAGGTTTAAAAAGCAGCCAGCTAAAACAACTACAGCGGCTGTACCACCAGCGCTTACCGGGCGACACTATTACAACGCCCGAATTTTCCCAGCGTCTGGCAGCAATTAGTACTGAGATAAATTTACCTGTATGTGCCTACGTCAACCGTCGCGGACAAGTAATCCGGGTTGGGGTGGGCACTCCGCGTCAAACGCAGATTCCGCCTCTAGAGTTGCCACGTTACGGTGCAGAACGACTTAGCGGTATCCGTTGTATAGCTACGCACTTAAAGCCAGAACCTCCATCAGAAGCGGCTCTGACTGCTATGGCTATGCAACGTCTTGATGCCTTGGTCGTACTAAATATTACTGGAACTGGATTTACCAAACGTGGTGGTGGTGCGACCGGATATGTTAAAGAAGCTTATTTGGCACATTTAACTGCCCAAGACGCGCGCGTTTTAATTAACAGTGGCGCCTCATTAAATGAGAAAGATAAACTTCCAGCACCAAGTTGGAATATCTCGCCAGCAATGAGTTTAGATGTTCTATCCAACCAAGATTTTCTTGAATTGGTAGAAGGACTCGAAGAAGAATTTCGGCGAGAATATGTTGCCACTGATGTTGACAGCGACCACGACCGCGTTGTAATTGTTGGGGTCATGACCGACAATGTGAACGCGCAGCAATTTAAAGATATTGTCGAAGAATTAGGGCGGTTAGTTGATACCGCAGGCGGCGAAGTTTTGCAAACAATGTGGCAAAAACGCAGCCGTACCCATCCCCAAACTGTTGTCGGGGAAGGTAAAGTTCAAGAAATTGCCTTAACAGCACAAACTTTAGGGGCTAACTTAGTTGTTTTTGACCGCGACCTAACACCGTCGCAGGTTCGCAACTTAGAAGCCCAAATCGGTGTTCGTGTCGTTGACCGTACCGAAGTAATATTAGACATTTTTGCACAACGCGCTCAATCAAGGGCTGGTAAATTACAAGTTGAGTTGGCACAGTTAGAGTACATGTTGCCTCGTCTAACAGGTCGAGGTGAAGCGATGTCTCGACTGGGGGGTGGTATTGGTACGCGAGGTCCTGGTGAAACTAAATTAGAAACCGAACGCCGTGCTATTAGCCGCCGTATTTCGCGTTTGCAGCAAGAAGTTAACCAATTACAAGCACATCGAGAACGGTTGCGTCAACGGCGCCAACACCAAGAAGTTCCCTCGGTCGCTTTGGTTGGATATACGAACGCAGGAAAATCTACACTGCTAAACACACTCACAAACGCCGAAGTATATACTGCTGACCAGTTGTTCGCAACCCTTGACCCGACCACTCGCCGTTTGGTAGTTCCGGATGCGTTAGACTCTCTACCGCAGGAAATTCTAGTAACAGATACAGTAGGATTTATCCACGAATTGCCAGAAGCATTGATGGATGCCTTTCGTGCCACTTTAGAAGAAGTGACCGAAGCTGATGCTTTGATACATTTAGTTGATTTATCGCATCCAGCGTGGATGAGTCACATTCGCGCGGTACGGGATATTTTGGCTGTAATGCCCGTTACACCTGGACCTGCGTTGGTTGTATTTAACAAAATTGACGAAGTTAGCAGCGATACGCTTGAAATAGCGCGCGAAGAGTTTCCAATGGCTGTATTTATTTCTGCCACCCATCGTTTGGGTTTAGAAACTCTCCGTCAGCGTTTGGGACAACTAATTCATTACGCTGCTTCATCACGGTAATTACATAAAAACATCTCTATGTTAAAAACCCGGTTTCATAAAAGTTACCGGGATTTTTTTGAGATTTATATTTGATGATGACGATTTAGTAACGATTTTAGTAAGCTGGGAGCAACCCGAAAATTGGTTTTTTGTAAAGCTATAATTGTAGAGGGCAAATCAATTAAATTCTGATCGGCTGCTAAGTCTAAAATACCGAGTAATCCAGTAACGTTTAAACCTTTTTGCTGTGCAGCTTTACGACCTGCTTTTTCATCTACAATAATTAAATCAGCCTTAAATTGTTCTGCCAACAAAATTGCTTGCTTTTCACCTATATGAAGATGAACCAAAAGTGGGTCATCTATTGGAGAAATTGAGGAAACTTCCAACCAATCTGGAGAATTGTTAATCCAAGATTGAACAACAGAAGGTGCCCCCTTTGCACTCAGTTCGTTATAAACAGCTTCAGGAATAAAAATTTTATTAAATAATCTAGGCAGAAGTTCAACTTCTCCAATCATAACTAGATAAGAAATTGGAGAGGTATCCGCAATTACAATCATTTCGGTAGTACTCGACGCAATGTTTGGACATCCTCTAATAAGTCTTCTTCCGTATAATCAAGATAAGCTTGAGCATTTTTTAAAAATTGCTCAGTTTCCCAGCGGGAAGATAATTTTAACAACTGCTGGATTTGAGCAGAAGTCATTATCCCGCTTCGATAACCCTCCACAGCTAGTGCTTCTGTAAGCTTTTGAGGTATGTTTTCCCAGCTTTGCTGTAGTTGACTTCCAATTTCTTCAGGAATTTCTATAGTAATTAGCATGTATTTATCCTTGCTTCTTATTTATAGTTTAGCTTAAACCACTTACAACGCATCCGGCGTAGTTGAGTCAAAGCGCGCGCGGTGCGGGACATTTTGACTGTAATGCTTGTTACCCCAGTCCTACGTTGATTATGTTTAACAAAATTGGCGAAGTTAGCAGGGATACGCTTGAAATAGCGAGCGAAGACAACTTATTCACTATGCGTATATTTACTTACTGATTTATTTGGATTTAGAGAATAGATATTATTTTATCTGTAGGTAAAATCTTGGTTGTTGCTAGTATTTCTACTGATAATTCCTCTTTTTAAAGCTTGAATTAAAGCATTAATAAATATTTAGCAAGTTAATAGACGATACGTAATTAGATTGCTTATGGTGTAAAAGTCACATCAAAAAGTTTAGTTAACATAATCAATGTTTTTAAAACAACCTATCACTGTTTTCTCAGCACTGATCACGATAGCAGTTGGTTCAGTGGCTTTCGCTCCATCTGCATCAGCTTTTATCGTTTCCAGTGATGAAAGTAAACTTACCATTGGCGCCAACGATGTAAATCAATGGTTTGATATTGAATTTGGTGGAAATGTTGCTACAAGAGATGTCAATGGGCTTTCATCACTAGCAAGTTTTAAGTTTTTAGGATTTACTACAGTTGGTACTGGTGCCAATACTAAAACCGAGGCAAAATTTGATATCAAATTATTCAATACATCTAGTAGCGGCATTACCTCTAGAACTTCTGCTTTAGGTTTTAATACCAGTTTAGGTTCTAATCTCAATATGAACCCAGTTGGAACGGCTGCAAATGCTGACGGTTCTGGAGACACACGAGTACTAACTCAAGCTTCTGGAGGAATTGGAACACTTTTTACCAATGACAGAAGCGGCTCATTCCCTAATACTTTTGGTAACGTTGACGTATGCTTTACAAATGGTAATACCTGCCAAGGAGGAAGTAATGGCGGTGTCTTTACTGGTAACCAAGATAATAGCAGCAGCCGCTTCACTGCCGTTTTAGCTTTTAACGGTATAATAAACAGCTTTGATTTGGACAATTTTGGTGTCCGCTATCAAAGCATTAACGGTAGTGCTAACGGTACTACTTTCAATGGCGATAGCGGTACAGGTCGAGGCAAGGTGAAAAGAAGAAAAGTTTCTGAACCTGCAACTGCTGCAGCTATAGGTTTTGTGGCTATAAGTGCTTTTGGACTAAGAAAGAAAAACAAGCTTATCTCTCAAGCCTAAACATATAAAGGTAAACCACCCACACTATCTATAGTGTAAGATTGGTGTGGGCTTTTGGTAGCCCTAAAGAGCTGCAGCAGCCTAAAATGAAGAGATATTACAATTAAAAAAGTTATGGCTGCTAAAGTAGAAATTTACACTTGGAGAACTTGCCCGTTTTGCATTCGTGCGAAAGCTTTGTTGAGAGAAAAAGGGGTCGATTTTACTGAGTACGCTATTGATGGAGACGAAGTAGCACGAGGTAAGATGGCCCAACGCGCGAACGGCAGACGCTCTTTACCACAAATTTTTATTGATGACCTTCACGTGGGTGGTTGCGACGATATCCACGCACTTGATGCGAAAGGAAAATTAGATGAGTTGTTAGAAGGGGCGGGTTAACCTAAATTTTCCATTATTAAGCAGAATATTGGTTAACCCGCCCGTACAGGAGTTGGGAGGTGCGGAGTTGACGGAGTAGATTTCATACTTAGCACTCAGCACTCAGCACTCAGCACTCATCACTCAGCACTCAGCACTCATCACTCATCACTCATCACTCCAGTACGGTACTGTTCGAGGCATAATTATAGATGTTTAGTTATGGATAACGAACGGCGCCTGGAGTGCGAAACAAGTGAAATTAGCTTTTATTATTGACCCTATTCACCTGCTTGACCCTTGTCACGATACTAGTGTGGCTTTGATGGAAGCTGCTTGTGTGCTAGGACATGAAGTTTGGATAACTAAAGCAAGTCAACTTAATGTTGTTGATAGCAAAGCGACTGCGATTGTTGAACGGGTGGAAATTACACCGATTGAGTTAGTAGAAGAACGCTGGGTTGCAAAAACTCCTTGGTATAAACTAGGCGAACGTCTAAATGTTGCCCTTGAAACAATGGATGCTGTATTTATGCGGACTGACCCACCAGTTGATGTTCCGTATTTATACGCTACGTACATTCTTGATTATATTGACCAAACTAAAACTTTGATAGTTAATAGCCCGAATGGTATACGAGCCGCTAACGAAAAAATGTATGCCTTACAATTTACTGATGCAATTCCCGAAACTATTGTTAGCGCTGATAAAGCCCATATTCGGCAATTTGTTGAAACAAAAGAAAGAGCAATACTTAAACCTCTTGGCAATAAAGCAGGAGAAGGCATTTTATTTTTACAAGCAGGAGACCGCAATTTTAACTCGATTGTTGAACTTAGTACTCTCCAAGGTCGCGTTCCTGTAATGGTGCAAACGTATTTACCTGAAGCTTCATATGGTGATAAACGAATCATATTACTGAATGGTGAACCGATAGGCGCCTTGAATCGTCTTTCAACAGCTGGAGAATTTCGGAATAATATGGCTGCCGGTGGTACTGTTGCAAAAACCGAAATTACACCGCGCGAACTTGATATCTGCCAGCAACTAGCTGCAAAACTACGTCAGGACGGTTTAATTTTTGTCGGAATTGATGTCATCGGAGGTTACCTAACTGAGGTAAATGTCACAAGTCCAACGGGTATACGCGAAATTGACCGATTCGAGGGTACTCGTCTCGGTCAACAGGTGATTAAGTGGTTACATACTGCAAGCAGTTAAGGGTCAAAATTGTATTTATCGGTAGATATCGAATTTACCTGTATAAATTAATAGACTGACTTACTGGCAACATTTGTTTGTATAGAGATAAATGATTTTTTTCACCGCTAATCGCTTGCAGTATAAGTAAAATGACAACAATATCCGGCACTGTTACACAGCCCGGTTATGTATAAATAGCGACGAATGCACGTCAGCTTGGTCTGCTGCCGCTTAACTGATTGTAATGGGGGAACACGATAACTTTAAGTAATTCTCGGCTTTGAGTAATGTCAAGCACTTTGGCTGCATATAAATATCAGCATTGTTAATCATCACTTATTCCTTAAATAAAGATGATTAATTTTTGTTGCGCTTGCGTAAAAAGTCAGGAATATCTAAGCCAGGTTTTTCCTTTGGTTCTTGTGGTTGTTGTTGCTGTTGTTGCTGTTGTTGCTGTTGTTGCTGTTGTCCAGGTGGAGTGAAAGGTGGTTGCTGCATTGGCATTGGGCGCCTTGGTTGTTGTGGTGGCATGTTCCCGGAACGTTGCCCAGCAGTAGTGCTTTGTGTTGATGTCTGTTGCGTTTCACCGGTAAAGCCAGTAGCAATAACAGTCAACCGCACTTCACCTTGGAGTCGGTCATCAATAACTGCACCAAAAATAATATTCGCGTTTGGGTCTACAACTTCATAAATAGTTTCGGCGGCAGCATTAACTTCGTGTAATGTCAAGTCCGATCCACCCGTAATGTTAAATACAACACCCCTTGCTCCTTCAATCGAGCATTCCAATAGTGGAGAAGATATGGCAGCTATTGCAGCTTCGCGTGCGCGCGATTTACCAGAACCAATACCAATTCCCATTAACGCCGAGCCTGCATCTGCCATAACAGCACGTACATCGGCAAAGTCTACATTAATCAAGCCGGGAATTGTGATGATATCTGAAATTCCTTGCACCCCTTGCCTTAGTACGTCGTCGGCATAGCGAAACGCTTCTTGCATCGGAGTTTGTTCGGGGATCACCTCCAATAATTTGTTGTTGGGAATAATTATAAGAGTATCTACGCGACTTTTAAGTCCTTCAATTCCTTGTTCGGCTTGGCTTATACGACGGCGCCCTTCAAATATAAACGGACGTGTCACAACACCAACTGTCAAGGCACCCATTTCTTTTGCCACCTCGGCAACTATTGGAGCTGCACCTGTACCCGTACCACCTCCCATACCAGCCGTTATAAATACAAGATCGGCACCTTCTAAAGCCTTTGCAATTTCATCGCGCGACTCTTCCGCTGCCTTCTGACCAATTGCAGGATTTCCACCCGCACCCAAACCGCGCGTGAGTTTTTGCCCAATTTGCAAACGACTAGGAGCAGATGCAAGTGTTAACGCCTGAGCATCAGTATTAATAGACCAAAACTCAACTCCACAAACATCCGAAGCAATCATACGGTTAACAGCATTACTACCGCCACCCCCAACCCCGATTACTTTGATGTTGGCAACGCGACCAGGAATAATATCACCGATACGATTATCTTCGACCGGAATTTTTCTGCTGTCGTTCGACCCAAAGTTCAAGCCCGAATGGCTAAAAGGGTTATTGGAGTTCCCCGAAAGGGTTAAGGATGGCTGTCCTGGAGATTGAGAGTTTTTATAAGTAAGCCCTTGGCTATTGTCAAATGTCATTGGATTTGCGTACATGTAGATAAACGGCTCGACGTTGGTGTTGTTCACCTATGAGTCAACTATAGTGTGAGGCAAGGATTATGGATTGGCATCAAACTAGGATTTTTTAGGTTTTCTCTCTCCTTCACTCCTGCCGCACAAGTAATTTTAAAGAAGTATACCTAGTATTTACCTAAAATTGTTATGTATAACTTCAACTGTCACGTTAATATCTTCACAGCGATGTTACCTTTATTGCTCCGTATGACTTTAGTATTGCTATTAACATATGCATATTTCACTCTCTAATTTTAGATTTGTCATTAATTTTACATCTGCAACCGTTTTTTTTATCACTCCGCTATAAATAATGAGTATTTGCGTATTTTTAAAAGATTTTGTTGTAATACACCTGTTATCCGCAATTATTTTAAACCCCTTAATTATTTTTTTAAACGAGGTGCCGTAAGCAAACGAATGCATTAAAGATGGCACGTAAATCTATAAACGCTTTTCCACCCTGTACTTTAGGAGCAACAAATAATGCACTACCGTATCCCAAATCTCACGTAATATATATGTCAACACAAGTTGCGTATATTACGCTTCAAGATTTATGTATACGTCCAACACTTGATTGTTTTCTTTATACACAAACCTTAATTTTGTGAGGTATTTACTAAAATTATTACAAAAATACACTTATGCTACATTAACGACTAAGGTAGTCTGAGTTTGATTCAGATTTTCTAGCTTTAACCTCATTGATACACCATTATCGGTGAGTGGAATGCAAAAATTACTGTTTTGTACAAAACACTTTATCAGTAAAATATCACGCAGGCGCCTCCATTCATTCTTGACAAAACGATATAAAACTTAACATTTGGCTTGAGATGCTGCAACTCTTATGTAATAAATCGTAAACAGCATGACGGATAGCTTGATGCCCAAATTTTGGAGTTAGAAAAGGCAATCTAAAAAACATAGCCTCAAGTAAAGCACAAGGTAGTACCTTCACAAAAGACACTATCATCAAATTGTCTATCACCTATAGTGCGTGTGAACCAGTAATTCAATTCAACTTTATTCGTAAAATAATTGTCCCAATTATATTCATTTTCAAAAAGTCTTGCTTGCTACAACAACTGTTTTGCTTTTTTATTTTATTGGCTCATTTTCCTTTTTTTAAAGGTTTCGACAAGTTTTTTTTTAATTCTTTTGTACTACGAACGAATTTGTATTGTTGGTGAATCAGGATTTCTAAGGTCTATATACTGTATTTTGTTTGTGTTGACTTTAGTGGGCAAGCGTCGCATTTGCGCGAGAACTTTAATTTGGTCTGGGAGTTGAGGTCCTGGGGCGCCAAGATATACGCGCCCGATTTCAGTTGTTAAAATGATGTTGGTTAAATCTTGGCAGTCAATTTCGGTTATTTTAACCGGACTACTACTCACGGCTTGATAAAGCTGGCTCCAAAACTGACGGTATTGTTCAGGAGAGCCAATAACTTTGAGATTAGGCAATAAACCTCTAGCTATCTTCAAATCATTAGTTTCAGCGCTAATTAATACACCTGTTGCATCTAGTAATAAAAGTGTATTACCGCTATCACTTTTAGTTTTTCGCGCGACAGCAACAGGGACTCGTTCGGAAACTTCAACAGTTAACCCTGGTGGAAATAAACGACGAGTCACCGAAACGTTTGCAATTAATGGCTGTTTTTGCAGCGATTGAGCGATGCGTGATGGCTCAATTTTCCATATAGACTGCGGATAAGACAAAGGCAATAGCGACTGAATTTTATCAGAAGAAAGTAACTGATTGCCTGAGACTTTAACGTCTTCTTCGGTTTTGAGCAACCAAGTTGGTTGGACAGTTGCCCATAATAAACCACTTGTGAGAGAAACAAGAGTTAAGCTCCGCCATACTGTTTGAATAATCTTCTTGCGTCGCTGCTTCTTGAGTTTCTTTCGTCTACCTTCTAAATCTGTGTGAGACACTGATGCTGTATCAGCCATTCAAACCCCTTCAACACAAAAATGCGAATCCTAACTGGTAAAGGCGGGTTTACGAGATACGTAGCACCGTTTTAGTATATCTATTAACCCGCCCCTTCTGATTACAATATGGTATGTCACCCAAAAATGCTTACTCGTAAATGGTAGTTACGATAACTGAACACTCATTTAAAAGCTGCTCTTCGGTCATTGTGCAGCGTTCATTTTGCACTATGTGTAGCTTTTTGACTGTGGGGTGTAACCCATCATACATCAAATCGGCTACAAGCAAGGTATTGACACAATAGCATTAAAGTGCTGCAAAATATCCAACTAGTTAATTCGGTTAGGTAATATTATTTAGGTACCGAAATTAAGATATTGTAATAAATACCGTTTAAACATATACTTTTAGATAGTTGACAAATCATAGTAGATATGAATAAAGTGCTGCTCGAAAAAATTTTTTAATTTACACATTGTCAAAAGTAAGGTGGCGAGTGTAAAAAAGACAGAATACACTTGTTTTGATCAGGGATAACCTCGAAGCAGTTTGAAATTTAACGGTATACCTTTGCTACAAGCAATAGCTTTGCATCCGTAAAATTACTGTATATATAAATACTCATTACTTGCATCTACATGAAAACAACAATAAACTTATCACGGTTCTTTAAGGCCTGTAATCCAAGCAAGACGTTGGTTATGGGTGATGCTACTGACAGACGTTACTACATAGACTTTTCTGATGTACGTGGTTGCAAGATAGTAGAAGAGTTACAGCGTACAATAGTCCGTATTTCTCCTGATGATCCTACATGTCAGCTATTTACAGGTCACATTGGTTGCGGCAAGTCAACAGAGTTACAACGTTTGAAAACGGAACTTGAAATGTCAGGTTTTCATGTTGTGTACTTTGAATCAAGTCAGGATTTAGATATGGCGGATATTGATATTAGCGATATTTTGCTTAGTATTGCCCGTCAGGTAGGCGCCAGTTTGGAAGCAGCTGGAATTAGAACGAAACCAGGGTACTTTACAAACTTGTTTAAAGAAATTGGTGATTTTTTGCAAACTCCAATCGAAATTTCTGGAGAAGCAGAGCTTTCACTAGGTATTGCGAAAATTAGTGCCAAGACGAAAGATAGTCCGCAAATGCGATCCCAATTACGGCAGTACCTCGAACCTCGCACCAATAGTATATTGCAAGCAATCAACGACGAATTATTAGACCGGGCAAACGAACAACTCAAACTACGTGGTCAAAATGGATTGGTCGTTATTGTCGATAACTTAGACCGAGTTGACATGCGACCGATGCCATCTGGACGTTCGCAACCCGAATATTTATTTATCGACCGAGGTGAGCAATTACGGCGCCTCAAGTGCCACGTTGTTTACACAATTCCGTTAGCGTTGATTTTCTCAAACGAATACGAAACGCTAAAAAATCGTCTTGGTGGTGGTGTTGCTCCAAAAGTACTACCAATGGTGTTAGTTAGACAGCGTTCAGGCAGTGATTATGAACCCGGAATGTCACTATTGCGTCAACTTGTGCTAGCGCGCGCATTTCCTGACGTAGCTTGGAACGCGCGTGAGAATTTAGTAACAGAATTATTTGAAGTGGGTGAAACTCTCGATAGGTTGTGTCGTGTTAGTGGAGGTCACATCCGCAATCTCCTGGGTTTACTATATAGCTGCTTGCAACGCCAAGACCCACCGTTTTCACCCGATTGTTTAGAGTCAGTAATCAAAGATTATCGTGATGACTTACTCTTAGCGATAAACGAAGAAGAATGGGAATTACTCTACGAAGTTGTTAATCAGCAGAGTCTTAAAGGTGAATCCGAATATCAGCGACTATTGCGAAGCATGTTCGTATTTGAATACCGCGACGCAACTGGACGTTGGTTCGGTATTAGTCCTGCACTCGCTGAAACCGAAAAAGTACAATCATGGCAAAAACAACTTAGGAGTGAGGAGTTAAAAGTGCTGAGTGCTGAGTGAAGAGTGAAGAGTTAAAAGTGCTGAGTGAAGAGTTTTAAATCCTTTTTATTGTACGGCTAGGTTTAGCTTTTTCTGCGTCTCGCGCCTGTGCGTGACGCTACCAATAAATCTTAAAGAAAGCTCCGTTAGTACTGAGATGATCGCACCCTACCTTCTACTCAGCACTCATTACTCAGCACTCAGCACTCATTACTCAGCACTCATTACTCAGCACTCATAACTTTCTTAAGTATTTCTACTGGATTTAATGCTGCAAGAAGAAAACGGCTTGTAAAGTCTCAGTAATTCCACAGTATCTATTTCAATTAGACAATGACAAAATCAAGTTTCGGCGAATTGTGAAAATAGTTATTTTTAGCTCGGTTTTTGTTTTATGACAGAGTGGCAGTTCACGGCTACAATCGCAAATGCGAATCATCGTTCTCTACAACGTTTGATTCGCGCGATTGCGCTTTCTAAAGGTCAATTTGCCCTAATATTAATTCGTTGTAACTACGGGCAATTACGTACATCAGTGGTTGAGAACCTCCGCACGCTAACTAAAGATATTTACTTACGTGAGCTAGAGCTTTCTCGTGAAACAACTACGAATTTGCACAACACGATTATTTCAGACCTGTATTTAGATATACCTGCTGTTGCTGGCGATGCTTTGCCCGAAGCCTTGATGGTTTTTGGACTAGAATCAGTTATAAAAATCGATGATTTACTTATCGGCTTAAATCAAGGACGTGACATTTACTCGGATACATTTCCCTTTCCTCTAGTGTTATGGCTTAAGGACGAAGTAGCTACTCAATTGTCGCGACTTGCACCCGATTTCAAAAGTTGGGCAGCAACCACGATAAAGTTTGAAATGACAAAAGAAGATTTAATAGCTTTAATCCGTAAAGATACTGAATCACTATTTAATCATATTCTTACTGATGCACATGCTCCTGGTACAATCGCGGCTTCATTACCTGGTAATTCAAAAGAAATCGAAACCGCGCGCGAAGATTTACTCCGCATATACAATACTCAACTTGAACCAGAACTAAATCGCTATTTAGAATTTGTTTTAGGACATAACGCTTATATTAATGACCAAGTTGAAGAAGCGCTGTCTCATTACCAGCGCTCTTTGACTGTTTGGGAAGATGAAAAGTTAACAAAAAACTCTCTTTACAAAGCTGTAGTTTTATTCCACTTAGGCTTATGCTATGGTCGCATGGCGGATTTACGTCCTGCATTAAGTCGAAGCTATTGGCTTGAAGGAATTGTCTGGTTTAAAAAATCTTTAGAATTATTTGAGTCTATAGGGCGCCAAGATAAGGTAGCTAAATTTATATCTGAGCTATTGCAAATGCTACAACGCATCGAAGCATGGGATGAGTTAGAAGCTTTTGCATCAAAATCATTAGAATTACACGCTAAATATTCCGTTCACGCAGTGTCTCCGGAGGAGAATAAAGCGCATGAAGCACAAGCATATGGTTTTTTAGCAGTTGTAGCTTCTTCACGTTCAAATTGGCTACAAGCATATGAACTTGCTGACACAGCACGGTCGATCGCCGAAGTCGCTCCTGGTATTTCACGCGCGCAAGAAAGTTGGTATTTATTACTGCTTGGACGAGCGCAGCGTCATTTAGGAGAATGGGAAGAAGCAGTAAATAATTTGGAGTGGGCTAAGGTTGTTTGCGAGGTACAGTACGAACCATCGTTGTATTTGGAGATAGTTGAAGAATTACGCTCACTCTACTTTTTTGAGCGTCATAACTATAGTGAAGCTTTCAATCTTAAGCAAGAGAAAATTCAAGTCGAACATCAATACGGGTTTCGAGCATTTATAGGCGCCAGTACACTTCAACCGCAGCGCTACAAAGTCAATGAGTTAGCATATAAAACTCTTACACGTTCAAACAATCAATCAAAAATTTCTTATATACCCGAAGAGGTGGCACAAGAAATTGCTGCATCTGGAAGGGAAAAAGATATTAATCGTTTGATTGGACGTTTAGGACGCACGGATTGTAAGTTAACTATTATTCATGGGCCTAGTGGTGTTGGCAAGAGTTCGTTGATTAGAGCTGGTTTAGTTCCGACTCTTGCCGAAAAACCCATTGGAGAACGTATTGCAAAGCCAATTGTTTTATCGGTATATAGCGATTGGATTACAGTCTTAGGTCGGAATATTAATCAAGCACTGTTTTCAACCGAGTTATCGGTATTAACAAAATTTACAACATCAATTTTACTTGGTAAGCTGCGCGAGTTAGCTGAACGGAACTATACAGTTGTTTTAATTTTTGACCAATTAGAAGAATTTTTCTTTGCTGTCAAAGAACAAAGTCAAAGAATTCTTTTTTATAAATTTGTTAGTCAGTGTTTAAATGTAGCTTTTATCAAGATTATTTTTTCATTACGTGAAGATTATTTACATTATTTATTAGAATTTGAGCGGCTTTGTAATGAAAACAACCGTAATACATACGATTTAGGAGTAATTAATAAAAATATATTAGATAAAGATATTCGTTATTATTTAGGGAATTTTTCAGTTCAAGATGCAATTGGCGTTATTGATGTTTTGACTTCTCGCGCGCATTACGAATTAAGTAATGATTTGATTAATCAGTTAGTTCAAGATTTAGCGACAGAAGTAGAGCAAGTACATCCGATTGAGTTGCAAATAGTCGGCGCCCAACTTCAAGCAGAAAAAATCAAAACTCTTGATGAGTACAAAGAATCAGGTGGTTCATCGAAGTTAGTTGAACGTTGGTTGACCGAGGTTATTAAAGACTGTGGTCGAGAAAACGAGCAGCTAACTTGGAAATTATTGTTTGAGTTAACGGATGAGAAAGGGACACGACCACTAAGAACTAAAATTGAGCTTGCAGTTGCGTTAACTAAAAGTGCTGAGACATCATTTTACTTAGATTCTGATTGGGAGTTGATACTTAATATTTTAGTTGGTAGTGGTTTAGTGGTGGTTCTTCGTGAAGAGTCTAGTGAGCGCTATCAGCTTGTTCATGATTACTTAGTTGAGCCTATCCGTCAAAAAAATAACTACGGTATTGTTGCTGAACTTGAAAAGGTCAGATTTGAAAAGACTCGCGCGGAAGTGGCGCAAAAACTTAGTCAGGAACAACTGACTTTAGTGCTTCACAGGCGGTTGCGCGAGGCAAGAGCTGCTGGTGTAGCGCTGCTTTGTTGTACTGCCTCGATTGGTGGTCTATGGTGGCAAGCAGACCTTCAAAAACGCGCGGCTCAGGGTGCTTCTGAACGCGCTGAACGTAGTGAAGATAACTTAAGAGTCAGTGCGATTACTGCTGCCTCGGAAGCTTTATTTGCTTCCTCAAAAGAGTTTGATGCTTTGATCGAAAGTTTACGAGCTTGGCGAGGACTTCAGCAATCTTCAGGAGTTAAAGCCGATACTAAAGCGCGCGTTGTAACGGCATTGCAGCAAGCGGTGTATGGAGTTAAAGAAATAAATCGTCTGGAAGGACATACAGATGTTCTGTGGGGTGTTACTTATAGCCCAGATGGTAAATTAATCGCATCTGGTGGTACTGACCGAATGATAAAAATTTGGCGCCCAGATGGCACGCTGCTTCAAACTCTTAATGGGCATGAGTTGGCGGTGACGAGTATTGCTTTCAGTCCTGACGGAAAAACACTCGCATCTGCTAGCTTGGATAAAAAAGTTTTGCTTTGGCGAATGAAAGAAACAGGTGAATTTGAATCTTCTCCTTATAAATCACTCATAAGACACTCTGAAGGTATTTACAGTGTTAACTTTAGCCCCGACGGTAGACTAATCGCGACTGGAAGCGCAGATAATACAATCAAAATTTGGCGTAGCTCTGGTGAGTTAGTCAAAATTATCCGTGGACATACTGGAGAGATTAACTGGGTTACTTTTAGCCCTGATGGTCAGTTGATAGCTTCTGCAAGTCAAGACAAAACAGTCAAAATTTGGCGCCGAGATGGAAGTTTGGTGACAACCTTACCCCTCAATGACTTTCAAGGTGTAACATCCGTAGTGTTTAGTCCTGATAATCGGTATTTAGCAGCGGGAAATCGTTCGGGTGCCGTACAGCTCTTTAGACAAACATCTATTGGTGCAGTGAAGACAAGTAATTTTCAACTCATAAAAACGCTGTCTAATCACACCGCCACAGTTTGGAACCTTAACTTTAGCCCAAATAGTAAGTATTTAGCATCTGCTGGTGATGACAATGCAATTAATATTTGGAACCTTGATGGCAATTTAATCGAAACATTTAAAGGTCATAACGATGCAGTTTCTAGCATTGCTTTTAGTCCAGACGGCAAAACACTGGCATCAGCAAGTTGGGACAAAAGCATAAAATTGTGGAGTTTAGCAGAAACAAAACTGCCAGTTTTATCTGGACACGAAGCTGGCGTTGCAAGCGTTGCTTGGAGTCCTAACGGTAAGATGTTGGCATCGGCAAGTCGCGACCACACCGTTATGCTGTGGCAATATGATAAAAAGAATGGTGTTTTTACTACATCCCCTTATAAAACGTTGGTTGGTCATTCCGATTTAGTTCAAAGTGTGAGTTTTGACCCAACTGGTCAGTTTCTTGCAACTGGCAGCCATGATAAAACTATTAAAATATGGAATTTAGACGGGTCGTTAGTTAGAACTTTAACTGGACATCTTGATAAAGTCAGAAGCGTTGCTTGGAGTCCTGATGGTAGTTTAATTGCATCGAGCAGTCAGGATAAAACTATTAAGCTTTGGGATCGCGACGGTCAAAACGTCAAAACACTGTCTGGGCATAATGCTTGGGTAAATAACGTCGCTTGGAGTCCCGATGGTCAAATACTTGCCTCAGCTAGCGATGATAAAACCGTCAAACTTTGGAAGAGAGACGGTACATTATCAAAAACCCTTATTTCGCACGATAGTTGGGTTCTAGGAACAAGCTTTAGCCCAACCGACAAAATACTCGCATCTGCTGGTTGGGATAATACAGTACGCTTATGGGATTGGAATGGCAAATTACTCCAAACCTTGCTTAGAGGTTATAGCGATAGCGTTAATTCTGTAACCTTTAGCCCCAACGGCGAAGTTTTAGCTGCAGCAGGTTGGGATAGTAAGGTTAAACTATGGAGTCGTGAAGGCAAACTAATTAAAACCTTCAATGGACATAATGCGCCAGTACTAAGCGTCGCTTGGAGTCCTGACGGTCAAACCCTCGCATCCGCAAGTGAAGACAAAACAATTATTTTATGGAATTTAGATTTAAATGATTTGCTAAAACGTGGGTGTAACTGGGTTGGAGATTATCTCAAGCACAACCGTAACGTTGATGGACGTGACCGTAATCTTTGTGAAGGAATTAATTAAATTTTGCGGGAGCATATGAATGGATTTGCGATTTTGGATTAGATTGTAAAGACGTTACATGTAACGTCTCTACATGCTTACTGCTTGTTTTCTTCCTCCTGTTCCAAGAACTTGAGAAAACCTTGTAACTTCATGCGTTCAATATAAGGCCATCCTCCCTCAGCTTCAATTTCCCGTAATAGTGCATAAAGTGCTTGACGATTTTCTGGTAGGTTTGACTGAAAAACACCGTCGCGGATTTCTCGGTGTAAAGATTCTAGTTGGCGTAGTAACGCCAAAATATTGATGATATCCCCTTGACAAACTGTTACAGCATCCTGTACAGCGACGTTGATAGCTTGAAGTTTGTAGGATAGCATTACTGACTCAAAATTATTACTATTACTCATATCGTTATCTACTTTAACCAAGTTCTAGCTTATTGCTATAAAAAATTTGTGGCTATTAGTACTTTGAGAATTTAGGCGCCTGCAAATAAATAGTCAAAAATATAAAGATTTGTAAAGAGTCTTTGAGGCGCCAGTAATCAAGCATTGGCGGTGAATACGCAACAATCTTGTGAGTGAAATATTTCCAAGTGCAGCCATTATTTTGTAAAATCCTTAACAAATGAGATTTATTATTTTCTCTTTAGCCCTGTAGTATGAGCTGGCCTTGGCTGGATAAGTGCTGCAAGTCTAGGTTAATTTTCGATATTGAGGTTGACAATGAGGTATCGCGGTTTAATAGTTACATTTTTGGCATTGTGCTTAGGATTTATAACTGCTTGTAGTGATGGTCCTGCATCTGCTAGTTCAGGTACTCTTACCTATGAACAAATTCGAGGCACTGGTTTAGCAAACAAATGCCCGCAACTAGGTGAAACCAGTCGTGGTTCTATTCCCATTGATAAGAACGAGTCTTACGTCATCAAAGAACTTTGTTTGGAACCGACTAATTACTTTGTAAAAGAAGAACCGACTAATAAACGTTTACAAGCTGAATTTATTCCAGGTAAACTAGTGACTCGTAAAACTTCATCACTCGACCAAATTCAGGGTGACTTAAACCTGAATTCCGATGGTAGTCTCACTTTTGCTGAAAAAGACGGCTTTGATTTCCAAGCAACCACAGTTAAATTACCTGGTGGCGAACTCGTTCCGTTCCTTTTCACAGTAAAAGGATTAGTTGCTACAACACAACCTGGTTTAACCAGTATTAACACCTCCACCGACTTTAAAGGTTCGTTCCGCGTTCCTTCTTACCGTGGTGCTACCTTTCTTGATCCCAAAGGTCGTGGTGTTGCTAGTGGTTACGACAATGCCGTTGCATTACCCGCACGTTCAGACGCTGAAGAACTAACGCGCGAAAACGTGAAGCGCGCGCAAGTTCTCGAAGGAAACGTTGAGCTATCCATAGCAAAAATTAACAGCAGTAGCGGTGAAATTGCGGGTACGTTTGAGAGCATACAGCCCTCTGACACTGATTTAGGTTCAGGCGATCCCAAAGAAGTCAGGATTCGCGGCATATTCTACGGTCGCATTGAGCCAAAAGCCTAAACAATCTATAAATGTAGAGACGTGATACATCACGTCTTTATATATCAGGTTTTCACAACGTATTAAAAATAAATGGTTAAGGACATCAGCGTACATGTTAGTCCTTAGCCTTTTTTTATATCTCTTGTAGCACAGGCGTCCCCGCCTGTGTTATAGAATACGCATACTATAAAACTTATATACTACAAAATTACCTGTAATGTAACATCCCACAGGCTTTTGACGCCTGTGCCACGGCATGAACACTCAATTTTTTTTAAAGAAATAATATATTTTTGTAAATAAAACTTAAAGTCGGTATCATCGAATTCTCATAGAATCAGTATTTCTCTTGACAAAGAATTTTTACAACAAAAAGGATTTGTTGATTAATATCGGTTTACATGCAGATGGTTTACCCAGGCATCCACAACGGAAATTAAGTACTATCTCGGTTCCTGTTTTGGTAACAAATTTCATATCTTGGCGCTATGTACTTCTTCAATCTAAAAATTTTGAAGTCTACGCGCTATAAAACTAAATCTTGATGTTGTTAGATAAACGAGTAATGAACGCGGTGCTATGCCTACCCTAACCACTACAAATTCCAATGAACTGAAGCAAGAAGTCTGGCAGCTGTTGCGCTCTTACCAGCAAAACAAAAGTGCCGACATTCGCAATCAACTGGTAAAAGTTAATTTTGGACTGGTCAGAAGAGAAGCTCATTACTGGATTAATCAGTGCCATGAAAGCTATGAAGACTTACTCCAAGTCGGTTGTTTGGGATTAATTCGTGCGATTGAAAGGTTTGAAATATCTAAAGGTCATGCTTTTAGTTCATTTGCAATACCCTATATTCGTGGTGAAATCCAGCACTACCTGCGTGACAAAGGAGTTACGGTCAGAATTCCCCGTCGCTGGTTGGCTATTCAACAGCAAGCAATTGGAGTTTCACGTTCATTGCGTGAGAAATATAATCGTCAACCTACAGATACTGAATTAGCCCAAGCACTAGAAATATCAATTGAAGAGTGGCAAGAAATAAAACTTGCTTGGACAAATCGCGCGCCTTTAAGTTTGGATGTACCAGTACAAGATGGTGAAGAAGGGGCTAGCTTGGGTGAATTAGTACCTGATAGTAACTACCGCAGTTTCCAACTCGCGCAAGAAGATCAAATCCGTCTACAGCAAGCATTACTTCAATTGGAACAACGCACGCGCGAAGTTTTAGAATTTGTGTTTTTACACGATTTGACTCAAAAAGAAGTTGCTGAACGAATGGGAATTAGTGTTGTTACTGTTTCTCGTCGAGTTAAGAAAGGACTTGATACGCTGAAAAGTCTAATGTGTGTAGAGTAGGGGTGTTCAAGTAGCGTTTTACCTATTCCGAGGCTTTGCTAGAGCTAAGTAAATACTGGGTAAATCCGCCCCTTCTTTGATTAAAGTTACGTATTATCACTGATAAAATTATTGTATTTAGAGCTACTTAATTAATAATATCTAGGTTATAACGGAATGAGGTTTCACCTTTATTTAATACATATACTCATTCGCATTTAAAGGTAGATCTCGGGTAATTATTTTTCCAATGGCTTTTGACACTAATGGGCAGACATTCAAAAATTGCAGTTGCAGCTATTGCGATTTTGACAATCGCAGGGTGTTCATCGGATGGAGAGCAAGCAGTTACTCCTAGTACTGCTCCAACTCCTACCACTGCTGCGACACAAGCTCCAGCAGCAACAAAATTGGCTCAACCGTTCAGTAACCCAGTTGTAGCTGGTAAAACACAGGAAACAACAGTAGCTACGGCAACACCAAATTTAATTCAACCAACAAACTCTACTCAACGAGCTATAGATATAACAAAAGGTCGCCCTGACCCGTTTGCACAAATTGTTACTCCTTCAATTCCAATTATGCCAACAACTACAGGGGTTACAGGGGCGCCAATCCAAAGAGTAGTACCACAGTTACCAACATTGCCACCACGAGTTTCGACGGTAGCTTCGAGTAACTTAAGACGTCGAAGTAGTGTTATCTCCGTAAGGACAACACCTCTACGGCGCCCGAATATGACTCCGAATCGCTCAGTTATCGCGTCATCTAAACTACCACCAGTAAAAATTGCTCGTGGTCGTAGCTTTACTCCCGTTTTACCAAGAGTAATGCCGCAGGTAGTTCCAAATCCTTCGCTCGTATCAGTACTTCCACCTACACCAAAACCAGAATTAGCTTCTGCAGTTGCAGTTACGGGTATAGTAGTTGTAGGTAGTGAACCTCAAGCAATTATCAAAGTACCAACAGAACCGACCAGTCGCTACGTTCAAGCTGGTGATAGACTCTCTAATGGAGTTCAGGTAAAACGAATTGAAATGAACGAAGGCTCAGAACCAGTAGTAATTTTTGAACAATTTGGCATCGAAGTTGCGAGAATGGTAGGAGAAGGAGCAGCAGCACCAGCGACAACAGCATCTGCTGACAGCGCAGCTCCACCACCAATCAGTGTCCCAACCGGAGCTTCGTAACAATGCAGTTTGATAACGTAACGTGTGAAAAAGTTGAATTTGCTGGATTACCTTTAGCCGTATATCGCGAAATCGCGGCTCATTTACGTCAAGTTGAAGGAGTAGAAGTTGATATAGTTACTCAATCAGATCAGCAATTCGACTATAACCAAAGCCAAGTTGAGTGTTTAAAGCTTTGGAAGGCGCCTAATTTATCTGCCCTAGACCGTAAAATTATTGAGCAAATCTTGGCTTACTATAAGAAGCGTTACGAAACATGAGCTTCTAATAAGAAACATGCCCGTTGAATAGGTACATCAAGCTAAAGTTGGGTTGAGACAGTCTCTGCCCGATTTTTTATTTGAGGGCTTGTAATTTAAAATACATTTATTTACAAAATAAAGTAATGTTTGAATAAAAACATCTTCCACATGTGATGCAATTAGTAATTACTGAGGTAAACTGACTAGCAAGGAAATGCAATTATTACTTTTGGCTCTAATTTTTAACATCACAAACGATGGAACAGTGGCAATTTCTTATACAAAAGCAGGGCGAGCGCGCTTGGCAGCCCTTAGAATCTGGTTATGCGGAAATCGTTGAAGGTCGATATCGGATAGTAGCGAGTTCTCTAAATGTAAATACTGATGTTGAAGTTAGAGTTATTCACCAGTCACCAACAGAGATACCACCCAGAAAGCGAATATATAAACGATTACGGCGCACCAACTCAGAAGGTTTAACAGCGGTAATACCTTTTACCTACTTTGCCTCTGGAGTCTGGGAAGTACGCTGTACTAGTGGTGATTTAATGTCAGATATGTTCGGCACTTCATGGCAGCATAATCTTCGCTTACAGGTGTTACCACTAATTGCAACAACCGAAATTACTCCTGTTAAAAGCGATACTGAAGGCAATTTGACTAAAATTGAAAATATAACTAGTGAAAACACTGGTTTAAATTTATCAAGCTTAGATTTTGCAGATGCTGAACTTGAACTACAAGAAAATTACTTTGATATCCCATCCAATAATCAATTTCGAGACTCGACGGTGCCTTCACAAGAAGCAAGCACGACCAATATAGATTTAGTTACAGAAGTAAGTACAGAAAATCTACTGTCAAATGATATAAACACATTAGACAATCAAAACGAACAAAATACATTTGTCACAGAGACTACAAGTACTATAGATACGACAGATGCTACAGATACAATTATTGATGAACCAATAAGCTTAAGTACTAATAGTCTTGTTCTATTTAATAATAATGAAGAAGTAATTACAGACCAACCTGTTAACCCAGTATGGGTAAAAGGTGATACTGCCGAACAAATATTACAAAACTTAATTGAACTAGCTTTACCAGGCAACGACTCATTATTAGAGGAAGAAATATCTACCCCTTCGCAGTTAGAACAACCGTTACCATTACTTCTAACTCTTGATGAACAAAGTTATGTAGGGCAATGGGGACGCGCGCTGACTGTACATGGACGAGTTAAATTGCGCGATACAACACTGTCCGCTGCATTATATAAAGATGATACATCTGAGTTTGAAAGCGTTGGCAATTGTGAATTGCGGCTTGAGTTACGTTCTCCATTTGGGTCAGAAGTTTTGGTGCGGCAACAACAGTCAATGGGGGAAAGACTACTGCCGTTTGGTTTTGAATTTTCTATACAAATTCCAGCCAACTGCGAATCAAAGTTAATTTTGGCGGATATTTATCTGTACGGCGCCTTATCAAGTGTAGGAGATTCAATATTACTAGCTTCGCAGTCTTTTATTATTACAGCAGATGTTGCCGAACTGCTGGCTGTTAGCGCAACAGCAAAACCAAGCGAACCTGATATGCTTGAACTTGCACAACCACAGCTAACTCCAGAACCAGAAAAGTCAGTATCGATAGATTTGGAACTTTTCAATTTGGTGAAAACAGCTAGAAGACCACTTGCCCCATTAGTTACACAACCATCTCCCAAACGCGCTTTACCTTTACGTGTTGATGCTGTATCAAAAGCACAAACACCTCAATTATCTGATGAACGTTATACTTTAGAATTAGACTCTATTGTTGAAAATTCTACAAGTCTCCCGTTTTTAAGAAAGAGGCAAATACCAATTGAAGACGAAACAGCAAGTAACTCCGAACATCTCGAACAGGATAGCAAAGAACTAGAGATAGAATTACCATTATTAGAACCGGAGAATTTAGAACCGGAGAATTTAGAACCAAAGGATGTAGCCTCAGTAATCGAGGAAAATACTGTAGAAAATACGGAATACAACCAAAATGACTATATAGTCACAAATAATCAGTATTCAAATTTTGCTCAACCGG
Source organism: Calothrix sp. NIES-4105 (assembly GCF_002368415.1). Taxonomy (GTDB): domain Bacteria; phylum Cyanobacteriota; class Cyanobacteriia; order Cyanobacteriales; family Nostocaceae; genus Dulcicalothrix. Next base: position 9,626,947 of record NZ_AP018290.1, on the reverse strand, counting down.
AAGAACCCCAAGGGAGAGTGACTTTACCATATAACCCACGAACGAGTAATAATGTGCCTTATGTGTCCCCGTTAATTCAGAAATGGATGCAAAGTCAAGGTTACTCTATACCTGAAACTACTAATTTTGGGTATCAATATAATAATGTGGAGATGGCGCCTCCTAATGTGATAATTATTGGTACACAAAACAGTACAGATGAGAATATAAATGATGATAGCAATATCCAACCTGATGTTGGCGCCTTAGAGACAGAAAGTGTAATATCGGGTGAACCTGATATTGCTTTAGAAGAGGTAGCAGTTAATCAAACGACCCAAGAAAAAACATCATCTAATTGGGTAGCGCAGGAAATAGTTGTTGATGATATTGATGATATTGATGACAGCGTTGAGAATAGTACAAATAATAGGGATTTAGAGTTAGAAGCGCTAGATAAATCAGTAGCAGATATGTTGTCTTCTTTACCTATTAGTCTTGAAGATATTGAAATATTACCTGTGCCTCAAATAAATTTACCAGCAAAAGAACTTATTTCTGGTAATACAATTCGAGTTAGAATTTTATTAAAAGAAATGCGTCCAAATACAGGTATAAAGCTTTGGGTTGAGGACTGTCAAACAAGGTGGCTATTAGAAGGACCTCATTTATTAACAGACTTACAGCCAAATCCGTTTGAGTCAGGGATGGAGGTAATGACGGAATTAAGTATTCCCTTTGGCTGCGTAGAAATACGTATAGAAGCTGTTGCAGTAGATATAGTAACGCAATTAGAAAGTGATAAAGTGAGCATTCAGCGTACTGTTGTACCGCCTGATTTACCAGTTTTGCAGTTTGATGAGGTTTTAGGAATTTAGCTGTCAACAGTTGATTACCCTAAGATGTTAAAAATCTTGAGAATTTGTAAAAAACTGCTCCCAATTGCAGTAAGCTCGAAGGGAATCGTAGTTTAGTTTAGAAGGAATCTTTACTATGTCAGCATCATTTCTACCTGCTATCTTAGTTCCCTTAACGTGTCTTATTTTTCCTGCTTTAACTGTAGTTTTCATGATCATATACGGGGAAAACGAGGGTGTCATAAAGGAGTAGAGACGTTACATGTAACGTCTGTACACACATTCACTTCTGTACACACATTCACGTTTGTACACACGTAATTACAATTAAAACCACCTACTTGTTTAGAGTAGGTGGTTTTATATTTTGATAAATAATTGGTTCTTATTACATTACATCGAAGAACCAAGTCCAGCGTAGGCGCCGTAAAAGAAAATGCCTACAACAGTAATTACTCCCAAACCTGCGACTGTAGCGACAATCCACAGAGGTATTCTCCCACCAGAAGACACAGCTTTCTCCTCCCTTCACAAAACACAACAGTATGAATTAGTAGCAATCACTGGTATTGTATATACACCAATGAGCGAATCGAAGTCAAAAGTTACTTAGTTAAAGAAGTAACTAGAAAACAGAATTCCTAAAACGAAAACGAGCAGTAATCCGAGGTATAAAGAGGTTCGGTTTAGCTCAACGGGTTGATTGTTTGGATTTGGTGAACGATCCATAATATCCTTGTATGCTAAAGTCCTATCGTTGAATGAACTGCATTGATGCAATTGCACCTAAAAAGAAAACGGTGGGTACAGCTAGAGTGTGAACTGCCAGCCAGCGAACCGTAAAAATAGGATACTGAATTGGTTGGTTTATGTTATTACCGCTAGTCATAGTTTGATACTACTTGCCAATATATTTTTCTACTTGTTGTTTTGCTTCATAACGGTTGCTGACAATCGGTACTTCTGGTCTTGATTGAGTAAAGTACTCATTCGGACGGGGAGTACCAAAAACATCATACGCTAATCCGGTGCTGACAAATAACCAACCTGCAATAAATAGTGCTGGAATGGTGATGCTGTGGATTACCCAGTAACGAACGCTGGTTATAATGTCCGAAAACGGACGCTCTCCAGTAGTACCTGACATTTGTTCTCCTAGATGAATCTGAAACGTTTAAAACGGGTTGCTAAAAGTTTCTCACATTTAGCAGGGGGTATTACCGAGTCTTTTTCAAGACATAGTGCAACCTGAACGAGCAACGCGCGCTCATATGTAACGTATGGACTATTTGTTTATTATCCTACAAAGTTTAGAAAGAGTTACAAGTCGCAACGTTTTTCTCAGAAAAAATTAACACCTTAGAGTGATGAGTGCTGAGTGCTGAGTGCTGAGTGCTGAGTGCTGAGTGATGAGTGCTGAGTGCTGAGTGCTGAGTGATGAGTAAAATTCCGCTCCTCCTAACTCTTAACTCCTAACTCCTAACTTATAACTATACTCAGTACTTTCCACTCACCACTATGCTGGAGCGACATCAGGTTGATACTTGAGTAAGTAACCACCACGGTCCCCTAATACAAACCCTTGGTCTTGTGAGAAGAAAACAACTTTAAACAAGTTAGCGGGGACTTGTTCGACATCACGGTCTTTTTCCCAAGTTTTGCCACCGTCAGCACTGCGTAGCAAGTTACCGCTACCACCAGTAACCCAAATTTCATCGGGTGTACGATATGCCATGTCGAGTAATCCCCAACTCGTAGAAAATTCGGGATACTGAGCTTCAAGCCATTCATCTGGTTTTTCTGGGTCAGAAAACTGAAGTTGACCACCACGCGCGATCATCCACATCTGTCCATCTTCAGTAAAGCCCATGTTTTCGACACGACGCGAGCTATTACGGTTGTGAGGAACCCATGCATTTAATCCAGGTTCCCAAGTTGAGTAAAAGTTACCTTTTGCTGATACTGCTACGTATTTGCCATCTGGTGAACGTTTCATGTTACGTACAAAACCGACAGCTTCGGAAACTTGAGCTTTCCAGTTTTTGCCAGCATCTTCCGTTTGATAAATGGCGCCAACACTAGTAGCCATTTCTGCCTTGTTGGCGCCTTGTGCTACAACGCTAACCGGAGTACCAGGTAATTTTTCGCTGAGGGGAATCTGTGACCATGAGCGACCTTCATCGGTCGTATGTAGCATCAAAGCAGGTTCTCCAACTATCCAACCTTCTTTGCCAGAAAAGCTTACGGAATTTAAGCGATAGTTATCGTTATCAAGTTGAAGCGCGACTGGGTTCCAAGTACTACCCCCGTCTTTGGTTTCAAGAATTGCGGCATTGCTACCGACTATGAAGCCATGTTGCTTATCTCCAGTGAAAGCAACATCAAGCAGTTTTGCATCCGTGGGTACAGAAATTACTTCCCAAGGATTGTATGCTGTGTTAGGGACGCTGCTACAGCCAACGCAAATCAAAATTACTGCCGCAACGGTCAATATTCGCCGCCAAATCGCAATTAAAAACATCAGTATTTTTTCGTATTTCCTTAATTTGTTTCAAATCGTAGTAATGAGTGCTGAGTGCTAAGTAATGAGTGCTGAGTGCTGAGTGATGAGTGGTAAGTGGTAAGTGGTGAGTAATATTCCGCTCCTCCTAAACTTTACTCAGCACTCAGCACTTTCTACTCAGCACTCTATTGCAGCCCATATAGACTCATAAAGAGTAAAAAGGCAGCAGCTAGACTACCGAAAATCAGAAGGTTCTTTTGTGTTGGTGTTAGTGTATTTACGCCTAAGCCATAACCGAGGTTTTCTTTGAAACCTGATGCGCTACCCGCAGGACCGATATTGACGAAAGCTTCTTTCTTGGCGCCGCACACAGGACAACGCCAAATTAAAGGTAATTCTTCAAACGGTCTTCCTGGAGGGATATCGCGTTTATCGTCTCCCTTCTCTGGTTCGTAAACGTAGCCGCACGAACGACATTCGTGACGGTCTAACTCAGTTGTCTCAACTGTTTCAACTGTTTCAGCACTTTCAGCACTTTCATCAACGTCGGGTGTTGCGTCAACTACTGGTTCGGTATCGTGTTCGCTCATGGTCCCAGATGCCTGGTATTTGACAGGCGAATCTTAAAATATACGTTACAAATTATGACACATGTGTTAGGTTTTTCTATCACAACCAAAACTGAATCAAATTACCTGCACATCTGTTTTCTAAGATTCAAAAAAGCTGAGACGATATAATGTATGTAAATTAAGGTAACAAAGTTAATTTCCCAAACTCACGGTAGAAATATATTGTGTTTGTCCTCAGCGGTTACGAATACCTACTAGGCTTCCTACTTGTATGTAGTCTAGTCCCAGCCCTAGCTCTCAGCGCGTCCAAGCTCCTGCGACCCAGTGGTCGCAACCCCGAACGACGCACAACCTACGAATCCGGCATGGAACCTATTGGTGGCGCCTGGATTCAGTTCAACATCCGCTACTACATGTTTGCGCTGGTTTTCGTGGTCTTCGACGTGGAGACAGTATTTTTGTACCCTTGGGCGGTAGCATTTCACCGTCTAGGGCTGTTAGCGTTTATAGAAGCGCTTATTTTTATTGCGATTCTTGTAGTTGCCCTAGTATACGCATGGCGTAAAGGAGCTTTGGAATGGTCTTAGATGCCGCATCGGCAAAAGATATTACTGCTCAACAAACTGAGCGTATCTTAAACCCAATTCAGGGTCCGACAGTTACTTCTGACTTGTCGGAAAATGTTATCTTAACAACCGTTGACGATTTGTATAACTGGGCACGACTTTCGAGTTTATGGCCTTTGCTGTTTGGAACAGCTTGCTGCTTTATTGAGTTTGCAGCTCTAATTGGTTCGCGATTTGACTTTGACCGTTTTGGTTTGATTCCTCGTTCTAGCCCACGTCAAGCTGATTTGATTATTACTGCTGGTACCATCACAATGAAAATGGCGCCTCAGTTAGTGCGTTTGTACGAGCAAATGCCCGAACCGAAGTATGTAATTGCTATGGGCGCCTGTACAATAACAGGTGGAATGTTCAGCGTTGACTCACCAAGTGCAGTACGTGGAGTAGATAAATTAATTCCAGTAGACGTATATTTACCAGGGTGCCCTCCTCGTCCAGAAGCTATTATCGACGCGATTATTAAGCTGCGGAAAAAGATTGCTAACGACTCGATGCAAGAACGTGGTGTTGTTATCAAGCAAACACACCGCTTCTACAGCACGACTCACAACATGAAGCCCGTTCCACAAATTCTGGATGGTAAGTACATTCAGTCAGAAGCACGTTATACACCACCGAAGGAATTAACCGAAGGTATGGGTATGGCAGTGCCACCAGCGTTGCTAACATCGCAAAAGCAAAAGGAGGCAACCGAACGTGGCTGATGAATCACAACCAGTAGTAGCAGAAGAAAAGGCGATAGTACAAGCAGGTAAAGTTGCTCAATGGCTAACTGAAAATGGCTTTGAGAATGAGTCATTGGCGCCTGACAGTGTCGGAGTTGAGATAATCAAAATTCAAGCAGATTATCTTCTACCAACTGCTACCGCTTTATACGCATATGGGTTTAACTATCTTCAATGTCAGTGTGGCATCGATATGGGCCCCGGACAGGAGTTAGTCAGCATGTATCACTTGGTAAAATTAGCTGATAATGTTGACAAACCTGAAGAAGTACGTATCAAAGTTTTCTTGCCGCGCGAAAATCCAAGAGTACCCTCGTTATATTGGATTTGGAAAACTGCCGACTGGCAAGAGCGTGAATCTTACGATATGTACGGTATCGTTTACGAAGGACACCCCAACTTGAAGCGGATTTTAATGCCCGAAGATTGGGTTGGTTTCCCCTTACGTAAAGATTACATCTCGCCTGATTTCTACGAGTTGCAAGACGCTTATTAATTAGTGCTTCCTTACTGAGTGCTGAGTGCTGAGTGCTGAGTGCTGAGAATAACAGATAAGATTCCCGACTTCGTAATAGTTGTCGGGAATTTAATTTTTTATTACCACAGAGACAGTAGAGACGCGATTAATTCGGTCTGTACACAGAGAGAAGTTTTCATACAAGTTATAATTATAGAAATCAATCTCCCGCGTGGATAGGGGACTTTTAGAAAGTCTTAGCTCTCTTCCACGTGGGGTTGAGGGGATTAATACCAGAATTAACTTATATCTAAAAATATGCTTTTAAAACGTTCAAAAATTATTTTCCTTACAACCTGTACGGGTATAGCTATAATTAATATTTGTCTTAACTCATCAAAGCTACTAGCACAAACCAATAATAATCAAACTGACTTTAACTCTCAACTTGGATGTCTTTCTGGTTATCCAGATGGAACATTTCGAGGTGATAGAGCAATGACTCGTTATGAATTTGCCGCTGCATTAGCTGCCTGTTTAAACAATATAGAAAAAAACCTTCCAAATCAAACAAGTGGTTTGGCGCCAAAATCAGATTTGGAAAATTTAGTACAGCAACAACAAAAATTAAATCAAGAACTTCAAGAGCTTAATAATCGAGTTAAGGAGTAGATTAAAATTTCTTGACGTTTACCAAACTTAATTTAGGATAACCGTTAGTTTCAACTTGATAAGTTAGCAGTACATTGCTTTCATACCCACTTTCTGCTTTAGGAATATAAACACTGACAGGAATTTGTAGTCTATTATTTGTCAGCTTAAAAGATTTTTGAGAAGTGTCTAAACTATAAACTAACTTTTCTTTGTTTTTTTGAAAAGCGGCGCCGTCATTTTTGGCTAAGTAAGCGTGCGTATCTTTAACTAGTTGGTCGAATATATTTACTTGACCACCATTAACATTTACAAAGGACACATTTCGTGGTTGCCATTTTCCCTCATGGACAACTAATACTAATTTAGAATCAGGAGTCCATAATGTACTTAGTCCACCATGATTCTCATTAGGGAAGGTTTTTGAGTATTTTAGCTTAGTAATAATTTTATTAGCTTTAGTATCCACTAAATAATTTTCTACTTTCTCAAAATCATCATTCTCGTCAAGCTTTGGAGAGTTACTCGTTCTACCAGGAATTCCCCATGCTACAGCATACCGTTTGTTTGGAGAATTTGTAGAGTTGAATACTTGATATTTTATTGATGCTGATGCAACACGCACGGGTTGAGAAGGCGCCGTTTCTGCCTGAGTTGGTCTATGATTTACTAGGAAAGACAGCAGCAAAACACCAACAGTAACTTTATGTATTACAGGACTTACGCAACCGGCACATTAAAAGCGTAGGGTGTGTGACGCAGACTCGGAATTTGGACGTAACTATAAGACTTGTAGCGTCACGCACCAGCGAGGTTTTGTGACAATATCGTAAGTCCTGTATTAATTGAAACATCTTAATTAGTTGTACAGTATAGCTATGATATAACTACACAACCTAAATTGATTTTACGTGCAGTTCAATAAATGAAATCAACCTTAAGCAAGTCTGTGTCACTTACGCTAATATTGCTATTAAGCTACGAAGTACAAAAACTAGTTATAAAGGCGGGATTTGCTCTTTTACGGGTTTTACCGTAGGTTTTTTGCAACTTTTATTACACTAGATAAATTTTTATAGCTAAATCAATGAAACCAACCGTGTATTTGACCGCAAAAGTACTACCGGGGAATAAAATAGAGCTTGAATCTTCTGATTTGTTAGAAGGGCAAATTGTTGAAGTTGTAATTATTCTCCCTGAAGCTAGAAAGGATAATAGTACTGAGAATAGTGACTTTCTTGACTTAGAACGGCGTAAAGCTTTCCTAAAATTACCTATTTCTGAACGTAGACGTATAATGGAAGCTCAAGCTGATAAAATGTTATCTCATTATCAGGAAGATTCTGAGTGGCAAGAATTAATGGCAGGTGACATAATTGACTACTAATTCTAATACTCCTATGCGCGGAGAAATATGGTTGGTTAACTTTGACTAAATGATAATAAGTTAAGATAAAAATATTGAGAGCTTGTATAAGGTATATTCATGAAAGCAGTTAAAGTTATGGCAACGATTGATGAGCAAGGACAGCTTACTTGAGATAATCCCTTGCTTATAGATAAAGATAGTCGTGTTGAAGTAATTGTTCTTATTCCTGAAATAACAGAGATAGATAAAGATGATAAAACAAAAGAAGAAATTTTAGAAAACTTTCGTCAAGCTTGGCATGAAGCTATGACAGGCAAAACTATTCCTGTTTCTCAAATTTGGGAAGGTATTGAAGATGTGTGAGCAAGAATTAATCCAAGTTAAAGCAGCGCCAACTTTTAACTGAGATCTACGTGACCTTGCCAAAAAGTATCGGAGCATCCGCAGTGATGTACAACCCGTAATTGAACAACTGCAACGAGGGGAGCTTCCTGGAGAACAAATTTCTGGTACTGACTATGTAGTTTTTAAGCTACGAATACGAAACAGTGATATTAAAAAAGGAAAAAGTGCTGGATATCGATTAATTTATTATGTCAAAATAGCAACAAGTATTATTTTACTAACTATTTATACAAAGTCAGAACAAATTGATATTGCAGCTTCGGAAATTAGGAGCATTATTGCTGAATATGAACAAAGTGATGTTGAAAATGAAGAAGATACATAATATCCAAAATCCCGTAGAGTAGAGACGTTACATGTAACGTCTTTACGTATATTGTATGAACATAAAATTGGTACATTTATAATTAAGATTAAAAATCATATAACTTGACTATTGCGTTGATTAATGTATCTGGTTCTATGGGTTTGGATAAGTGCATTTCAAAACCAGCTTTCAATGCTTGCTGTTGGTCTTCTTCTCCTGCGAAGGCAGTTAAAGCAATTTTTTTGGGTGGAATATTTTGTTTAAGTGCAGGTGCATGAAGTTGACGTATCAACTCGTAACCATCCATTTCTGGCATTCCAATGTCGCTTATTAATAGGTCGTAGTTTGATTGTGATAATTCTTGTAGCGCTTGTGATGCTATGGATGTTGATGTAACTTTGGCGCCGTTTTGTTCTAGTGTAAAGGCAAGATATTCGAGAGAGTCTGGTTCATCATCGACAACAAGAATATTTAAACCTGATAAAATTGAGTCAGGATGAACGTAGGATGCTGAATCAAAAAAAGTTTCTTTGGTGACTTGTTGCTTTAATGGTAATTGTACTGTAAATGTGGCGCCTAATTCTTCTCCGGAACTATCTGCACTAAGTGTTCCACCGTGCAGTTCGACAATATGCCGCGCTATTGCTAGTCCTAATCCTAAACCACCAAATTTACGTGTTGTTGAACTGTCTTCTTGACGAAAGTATTCAAACACATATGGTAAAAATTCTGGATTTATTCCTTTTCCAGTGTCACGAACTGTAATACTTGCGAGTTGAGTTGAATTATCATTGCTCGTTGTAGATAACTGTATTTCTATTCGTCCGCTATGAGATGTAAATTTTACGGCATTTGTTAATATATTCCATACTACTTGCTGTAATCGTGTAGCATCACCAATTACTTGTATATTACTCTCAGGTAAATCAATTTGTAAGTCTATTGATTTGGCATCGACTGCTAAACGCACTGCATCAATAGCTGCTGTGATTATATTGTTGAGGTTTACAGGCGCCGTTTTCAGAGTGAGTTTGCCTTGTAAAATGCATGAAATATCAAGTAAATCTTCGATTAATTGCGTTTGTATTTGAGTGTTACGTTCGATGACATCGAGAGCATATTTCGTTTTAGCAGTATCACATCTACCGCTTTTAAGAAGTTTTATCCAACCAAGAATTGGATTTAGCGGTGTACGAAGTTCGTGGGATATAACAGCTAAAAATTCGTCTTTTACTCGCGAAGCTTGTTCTGCTAACTTGCGTGCGATTTGTTCTCGCTGTAATAATTGCTCGCGCTCTTGCTCGGCAATTTTTCGTTCGGTTATATCTCTAGCCGAAGAATAAATCAATCCTTCATCAATTATCGGATTTCCACCCCAAGACAACCACTTATAAGAGCCATCTTTACAGCGATAACGATTCTCAATAATCGGTATAGACTTTCCTGCCATCAGCTTATTATATTCGGCAATTGTCAGCGCGCGGTCATCAGGGTGTACAAATTCGATAAAAGGTTGAGCCAATAATTCTGCTTCGCTATAACCTAACGCATTTATAAAAGCAGGATTAACACGTTTTAAATATCCATCAAGTCCAGCAATACAGAGTAAATCAAGCGACAGCATAAAAAAACGGTCGCGTTCTTGCTGTGTATGCTGAAGTTTCCGTCGTTCTTGCGCTTCCTGTAACGCGCGATGAATCGAAGGTACTAATCTTCCTATACGCTGTTTAAATATATAGTCAGTGGCGCCAAGTTTTATTGCATCAATTGCTGTTTCTTCGCATATCATCCCAGAAACGACAATAAAAGGAGTATTTGGTACTCGCACGCGCGCTATTTTCAAAGCATCGAGCGCATTAAAATCAGTTAAATAATAATCAGCAATAATTAAGTCAAAAGAATCACTTTCAAGCACTGCCAAAAAACGAGCATAGATATCAACTAGCACTAAGTCGTGTTCGATACTAACTTTTTTCAACGTCAATTGTAAAAGTTTGATATCAATAGGGTTATCTTCTAGCACTAGAAAGCGTAGTTTGTTCATAACTTACCCTCCTGTGTAACTAGATAGTTAAAGCATTTTATAGTTTGTATTAAATTTGAATTTGCCACAACATTTATTTTTAGCTACGGATATATCCAAGGTTCAGTTTAAAACAAATAAATTGCTTTGCCTTCTGGCTTACGGCAGAAGACAGGGTTGGCAACGGATGTAGCGGATGTAACGGATAGTTAATTTTATTGAGCAAGTCTTTGTTCGGAACAAATAACTCATCCGTTACATCCGTTTATTATCCGTTGCCAAATTTAGTCATCTGAGCAAAATGTTCTAAAAGCGAGCGATGCACGAAAATATAGCCACCACCTACTTTCTGTAAAAAGATGCGTTCTGTAGCATAATCGAGGAAGCGGGCGTAATTCCAAGGAATATAGCCGTTAAAATAGAGAATACAGCGTAATATAAAGTGTTTAATGCAAGCTTCACCACCTCCTGCCGCAACTCCAAATAATAATCCAAACGCGCCCCAAATAACAGTTCGCACTTGCAGTAATGCTATACTAGCGAAACCCAGTAATACTAATCCGATTAAACCAAAGACGATTGCATTTTTTGCTGACTGCCAAATTCCTTGATTAGGATATGTCAGTGTTTGAATACTAGGACTCGTTAGCCCACGTGTAAGCACAAAAATTGTTCCCAAACTTAATCCAAATATTATGCCTTGCAACCATTTATCAACAGAAATTTGCGTGATATATACGATTAAACCTTGGAAGTGAGGTGGTGTACCTATTAGCTCCGCAGTGAGTTTTAGCATCATCCCAAAGATTGGTCCCAAAATTAATGCCACAGCTAGATGTTTTCTAACGTTTTTCCAAGACCACTTTAAATTCTCAGCAGGATGAATTTTGCCAAAGCCAAAAATCTTCCAAAAGAACAACTTAGTAAACACTAGTACTAGTATAACTCTTTGAATTGGTAAAATTAGCATTCCTACAGGTGTGGTGATTAGTAGAAAAACCAGTACAAGACCACTTACATAAATAGGTTGCCACTTATCTAACCAATTTGGTTGCATTCTTTCAATAAAAAATACTGTTTGTGACTGTCTTTTAAGTTTTTGCGCTAGCCAAATTAGCCAATGTGTTGCTTGTTTTTGTGAATATTGATTAGTAGTGTTTCGGCGAGAAAACATTCTTTGAATATACTTATCAAATAAATGCTGGCGCCGTTCTTCCAAGTTCATTTCTGGCAAGTCTGTTACTGACAAATCTTGATAAGCTAAAGTCATAATACTTAGCATCAATGGAGACTTGGCTAATTCCTGCATCGTTGTATCAGCTTGTAAAGTCGTATATAGTGCAGAGAGGGGTGAACCAGCATTATGCAAATATTGGTGTATTTGTTCTAAGGTAAGCGGTTGTATAAAAACAGCACCTTGAAAGCGTAAGCGATGAGTTAACGCTTCATAATCTTTAACGCGACTGCAAACGACAATTTGAGTTTCTCCATATTCTTGGTTGAATTTATTAATAGCAGCAACACAAGCATCTCTAAGTTCGGCGCCAACTTCATCTAACCCATCTAAAAGCAATAATAACTGTTGATTTGTAATCCAGGTTTTACCTATTTCTTTGGATACTTGATATTTAGTATTAAGTTCTTCTACTAACCATTGAGCAATTGTTATTTTTTCATTTGTCCAAGCCGAAAGGTTAAATACTACTGGTATTGGTTGATTTATATCTTGTTCAGCTTGCGCTATTAAGTCGCGCGCTAATTCTAAAAGCGTAATTGTTTTGCCGGCGCCTGGTTCACCTAAAATTAGTAGTGAACACCCAGCACCCATTTCTTGGAATAAGTTAAATATTTTAATATTTTCTTGTAAAGGTTGTCTAGCTAGTTCTAGAGTTTCCCACAGCATACCCCAAGGTCTATCTAAAGCATCATAGCGGTTTTCTAATCCTAGTTCAATTAATACTACCCCATGTAGAGAAGTTTCTAAAACACCTTTTATCCAGTAATTTTTAACTTTATTAAGTAATATCTGACGATGACGGTATTCTTCCCTACTATAGGCGATTACTTCTACTGGTTTTTTTGAACTATATTGAGAAAGCGGAGTTGTTTCAACATCAGCCAAGTCAATTATTTTATCATGTGGCGCCCGACAATCTTGAGGCTGCAAGTCTGCCAACATTGCTTTTGCGTTTTGATAGCGCTCACCAGGATATGAATGAGTCGCTTTAGTTAAAATAGCTGCCAAATGATTACTAATATCAATCGAATGGCGCCATTCGTTAGTATCGGATAAAGACTGTAATTCATGTGGATATCTACCAGTAAGTAAATTAATTGCCGTCATCCCTAAGCTATAAATATCACTAGAATATACAGGTTGACCCGCAGCTTGCTCAGGTGGGATAAAACCCTGAGTCCCCACAATAATAGAACGCGCTTCACCTTGGTCATCGACCGCAGTATTCATTACTTCCTTAGCTATACCAAAATCAATTAAAACAGGTTTGTCATCCTTCTGGCGCCAGATAATATTACTAGGTTTAATATCTCGGTGAATAATTCCGTGCTTGTGAATATAATCTAAAACAGGTAGTAAACTCACGAGCAGTTGAGTAACGAAGCTTTCAGTCAACAAACCTTGATGCTGATGTTGTAATTTCTGACTTAAAGTTAAACCCTCAATCCATTCCTGAACTAAATAGTAATACTGATTTTCAGGCATATTTTCGGCAAAATAAGCATAAAGCTTAGGTATTTGCTCATTGCCTTCGCCCAATTGCTCTAAAATAGCAGCTTCTCGATTAAATCGCTGTTGTATTAAATTATAAGCTTTTGGATTATTCGTAACTGGTTTAAGTTGTTTAACTACACATATACGTCGCGAAGGTAAATAAGTATCCTCCGCTAGATAGGTTTCACCAAACCCACCCTTTCCCAAAGGTCGTATAATTTGATATCGATTGTTCAACAATATAGATTTCATTCCGCATACTCACTCCGGAATTACACGAGGAATGGTAATAGTTCCTAGCACATAGCATCAACAATTCTAGCAATTGTAAAAAAAAATGACGCAACAGGCGCCGAATATAAACCTAATATAAGTATCGAAGCATAAATACGTAGGTTGGGTGCAATACATACCAATGACTTTTGTGCAAGCATTTTCGGCTTGGATAAAATCTATTTCCAAAGTGATTATTTTTGAGTTTTTCAAACGTTCTTGCAGAAGCTGCTGTAAATATTTCAACAGCTTCAAATAAAGCTGTTATAAAGTTTACAACGCTCCGCCTCTATCTCGGACAGCACCTCATCAAAAAGCGGATTATCCTTGTACATACCAATTACTTTTGTCCAAGGATTTTCGGCTTGGATACAATCTGTCTTTAAAGTGATTATTTTTGAGTTCTTCAAACGTTCTTGCAGAAGCTGTTGTAAATTTTCAAGAGCTTCTTCTTCGGTTTTACCCAAGCTTTTTAAGTCTGATAAACCGATCACGACTGCACTAAATCTAGCATCCTGCTCCTGGGCAAGCAGCACATTATAAGTAAATTTGGGGTTCTCCGTGGAGGGATTTGTTAAAGGATTTAAACTGACCATATTGTTTAGCTAGGCTTTACTTATACATTGTAGTACGAAAAATAAAGCCTTTATCAAGCACTTGCAGATAGCAAAGCCTTTATACTACAATCGTAGTATAGAAAATCAATCACCAAAAATATATGAAAGTCAAAAAATGGATACGGCGCCATCTTACTTCAAAGCAGCCATTTTATTAGGTAAAGCAACCATTATACACAGGAACGTTTGAAGTACATGTAACCGTTCGTGCTGCGGACAATTCTGCACAGGAGAAATTTTGCTGCTTATGCCAAACCTTGGGAATTAAAAGCGTACTTATTGAGTTGCCTCAAGGTGTTGTCGCAAAGCAATTAATGACAGCATCATATCATCGCGGTACGTTAATTAGTGTTAAGCAAGAAGCGTATAGTCTCGCGCGTGAATTTGATTTAGCGGGTTTTAAGATAGCGCGGGTCAAGATAGAAGCGATGGTGAATAATCAAGACGTACCAATTTCAGATATACAAGCGCAGGTATTACCGGAAACGAATTACTTCGAGTTTCACGTCAAGGTAACATTGGCGCCGACTAATATTGAGATGCTAGCTCAATTATGCCAACAACACGACGCGCATTTATCAGCCAACGCTTTTAAATATCAGTCACACGGACAGCAGCAGAGATTTATCACCATGCGAATGTATGGTATTGGTTTACATACTGCTCAGTTACGCTTTAATACTTTGCTAAGTGTATTAAGAGCCAAAAACATAAAACTTTCTCAACCACAGCAGGAATATAGCGTTTTCGACAGCAACATCAATCTTGATAATGGGTGGTTAATCCCCCGCTCATCCCCCTTAATAAGGCAGGGCGTGTACACACATCTTTAATAACCCCCTTATTTTCCCCCTTTGTGTTCTTTGTGTTCTACCCTGCGGGAAATCCTCCGGATTATGTGGTTTATCTCTTTAAGGAACCACAAAGGCACAAAGGACACAAAGAAAGAGAAGAAAGAGAAGAAAGAGAGACTTGTGTGTACACTGTAGCTTAATAAGGGGGGACTTTGAGAATAACGAAAACTTTAAGAAGTGTGTATTTGCCAAAGAAATTTTTATAAATCAAATGTATTAGCCCCCCTTATTAAGGGGGGTTGGGGGGATTCTAATATGAACATAGAACAGCAATTAATAGATATAGCCCAAACCACAAATCGCCCTTTAGACGAAGTACTAACATACCATATACTCGAAAGCGTATTGCGAAGAGTATCTAACTCTATATATATAGATGAGTTAGTGCTGCGAGGTGGAATGTTAACGCGACTATGGGTACCATTAGGACGGAGAATAGCAGTAGACGTTGATTTTCTGGGTTTATACCGATTCGATATTGACGAGACAACAGCAAAATTTCAAGATATACTTTCCGCTAATTATAATGATGCTGTGGAATTCCATTTAGATACTTTGCTTACCGAAGGTATTTGGATGGAAACAGAATCTCCCGGCGCCCGTATTAAAATAGATGCAAGTCTAGGACAAAGAGAGCGTAACATTCAAATCGATATTGGTTTTGGCGACCCACTGGCGCCACCTGCTTCATTTATAAAATATCCAACTTTAATAGGTGAAGCCATACCAATACAAACAGCGCGCCCAGAAACAATGATAGGCTGGAAACTGCACGGGTTAGTAGAACTAGGCGCCAAACGCTGGCATCCTAAAACTTTATATGACCTAATGCTATACGGCAAGTATATAACAAACACTATACAACCAGAATTAGCACAAGCAATTCAAACAGCTTTTACTAGTCGCAACACACCTTTAGAAGAAGTGTACTCAATATTAGCGGCGCCTGAGTGGTGGCATAATAGTAAAAGTCGCAGTAAGTGGAAGTGGTATATCCGCAGAATGCCCGCACAAATCTTTGAAGAGGATTTTGAGACTGCCGTGAATATTGTGACGGGACGTTGGGAAAGTGTTGTTAGAGAATTATTGTGATAATTTTTTTACCACAGAGACACAGAGGAACAGAGAAAACATAGCATTATTGGGTAAAAATTCAGAACTTGAGTCACGATGCTTCTTTTATAAAAGTCCAATCAACATTTGAGTCATCTTCCACAGTAGACCAAGCAGCAGGAACTGCTTGTGTTAACCACCAGTGCCAAAATTCTAACCGTTTATTAGCATCGTGTTCTCCTGCTATAGTCTTCCAAACTGCACCATCCGCATATGCACAAGCTGCAAAAAAACTACTGTCGTTACCTTCAGTATCTTCGTTATCCGTCAAATTAAAGTCAATGTCATCAGGGTCAAACGTCTCATCATCAATTGCTGTGTTAAGCGCAGCGACTGCAGCACATCCAACAGTAAAAGCCATACCATGACCACCATACCCTAATTGTTGCATTGAGTTCCATAAGCGCTCGCTCTCTTTTTCCGCAACTTCTGTACTAATAGTTCCAGCTAGCTTCTTTTCTGCAATGTTAAGAATATATTCGGGTCTATCATCGTGGGGAAATTTTTTATTCCAGATAGGAAGTACGTGACGGACTGTTTCAATAGCAAGGAAGGTACGGCATCTATGCCCATTTTCATCATCTCCAAAAGCAGACCATATGGCATGACGATAACCAAGATTTAAATCGTGCGATGGGTGCGAGCGTACTGATGAAAGCCCATCGACAATTAATTTTTGTAACGTTGAAGGAATAGGCATATGAATTTTATACTCTATTTACTTTGTTTATTATGATAAACAAATTTTACTTGACCGTTACTGTAAAATAGATAAATACCATTTGGGTCTGCAACAACAATATGCTCCTGTCTAATTTAAGCTAATGCACAAAAATAAGGATAGCAATCCTCTTCACATATACCTCTAGAAACACCGATAGAATTACAAGGTTTAATTACTGATATTTGTTTTTCTGCGTGCGAACGGTAGTGACGACCTGGCTCTGATTCTGAATCTAAATCCCATTTTTTTGTCTCATAATTATATCTATTAAATTCTTCTATATGATTTTGATAAAACTCTGCGACTAATGTTTCATTCTGTGACAACGATATACCGTTATTCTTAGCTATAAACTCTGTCCATTTAGGATTTAATGAATTCCAACCACTAACTACACCTACTTTCTCGCTTACAGCAATTGTTTTCGTCTTTGCCATTTTGGGCTTTACTAATTGACCGCTTATAAGAATCGTATATATTGATGATGCTTTTAGTTGATAATCAAGAGCATTTTCTATATGCGCCATGATTAAAGCCGCAATTTCTAGTTCTAAATTTGATACTAGTTCTTCAATATTGGCTACAACTTCTAAATCTGGCATAAATATTGAGCGCTGACAGCAGAAATATAAATTATTTACTCTGCTGGATATTTTAATACGTTCACGCTCTATCAACTCAAAAAATTAGGGTGTACATAAGAGACATTGTACAAGCAAAAGAGAGATTACTTAATAAGTAAATGACGAGACTGCAAGACTTTCTGGGTAATCCAGCCAGCTATAACTCCCAGAACTGTACTAAGTACCAGCACCAACAGCATA
The DNA here is from genome assembly GCF_002368415.1 of Calothrix sp. NIES-4105. Lineage (GTDB taxonomy): Bacteria > Cyanobacteriota > Cyanobacteriia > Cyanobacteriales > Nostocaceae > Dulcicalothrix. The sequence goes on along the minus strand of NZ_AP018290.1, from coordinate 9,609,337 downwards.
TTAAAAATTGGTTCAGGAACTAACTAGAAAAATTACAATTGCTTTAGATTTATTATGATTTTTGCTGTTATGTATCCTACGTGCTAATAATGGCGCTTACAGATACAGCTATATTTGGAAATGCTTTTGGATAAATTGTTCCACTACTATAAGTAGATTTAGAAACGTATTTTTTATGCTGAGGATTACGAAATACTATAAGTTCTCTAGTTCTAAGGTTGACTACCCAGTATTCACCAATACCAACTTCTGCGTAGATTTCGCTTTTTATTTCTAAGTCTTTTTCTAAACTAGTATTTGAATATTCAATTAGCCAAAAAATATTTTCTGGATATGGATGGTGTTGTAGGTACTGGCGCCCTAAACGTTGGACAATAGCAATATCAGGTTCAGGTTCCGAACCATCAGGAAGAGTAATTGGTTTAGCTGGACGAACTGTGGCAAGTTCCCCTAACAATAGTGTTAGATACTCGCCTGCCTCAGAGCTAAAGTAAGCATGTGGTTCTCCTTCTGGCGCCATCTCAACAATTTCTCCCCTTAACAATTCCACACGGCGATTATCTAAAATACCAGCTTCAATCATGCGGTGGTATTCGTCTATTGTCCACTTGGCTACAGCTAATGTCATAATTACAAAGTTCGAGTTTTACCTAACGCGAATCAGTACAATAGTAACACCTGATTACTTCATATAGCAACCGCTTGTCATTCTTGTTTAGGTCGTGTGCGTGCAAGCGATGAAAACTAGATTAGCTTACAAATATGTTTCAATATTTTCATCACATCGTATAAAGCATTACCTCTATTACGAACTTCAAAGATATTAGAAAGAGCATATTGAGGAGTTCCTGCTCTTACTAGTTTAATAAACACAAAATTTCCACCAGTGGTAATCATCCCATAGCAAGGTTTTTCCGGATTAGGATTACCAAGCATGTAAGCAAGAATTTGCGCTAATCCTGCTTCAACTGAATATGAAGCTCTTTTAGACTCGATAACCATTATCCAAAACTGGTCTTTCAATACTAAAGTATTAATTTTACCTTTAATAATGGTACCTTGGTCTTCTGTAATAATATCAATACCTTCCTCCGACCTGGCATAAAAGGGTTGTAAATATAAATCAGCAAGAAATAGTAGGGGGTGAAGCACTGCCATTCGCACTACATTTTCTAGCAAAGGAGGGTAGTTGAGAAGATTAACAAAACCTGCTTTGATTTTATTTAAATATTGTTTTTCAATATCGGTAATTTCTGGTAAATCATCCTGCCATTCTCGGAAAAACTCGTTATATTCAACAAGCTGAATACCAAATCTATCAATAAGCAACCGTAAATCTACATCTTTTACTTGAATAATTTGGTTCATATTTTTTGATTATGATTATAATATAATAGTAGAATTTTACAATAAAGTTAAAAAGGGATGCAAAAGAAACCAAGCGTTAAGATTGACTTCCAGTTATGCGATGCGATTAAACAAATTCTTCCAGTGGCGCCAATTATTTCAAGTCACTCTATAGGATGGCATGGTATTTACCTTGAATACCATCGCCAACCTGCACACGATACTCCTGAATATAACTTTCCACATAATACCATCAGTATTGGGCTTGGGTATCAGGCAAAAGAATTTAAAGTTAACAAACGGGTATATAAAGACTTTGTTAGCGGTAATATTGGTATCATTCCTGCTTATTATGATATTAAAACTCAAGCTTATGGGAATGCTGAGTTTATTTTACTGGTTGTTGAATCAGATAAACTTGCAGGTGCCGTTCACGAAGCAGTTGATGTTAATAAAATAGAAATTAAACCACAGGTTTTTGGATTTGACCCGTTAATATATCAAATAGGGCTAGAACTGAAAAAAGAATTAAAAACTACTGGGGTAGATAGTCGTTTGTATGCAGAGTCGATGGCAACAGCGCTTGGAGTTCATTTGATTAAACGCTACTCTACACAAACACAAAATATCAAACAGTACACAAATGGACTACCGAACTATAAACTGAGCGAAATAATTGCTTATATTAATGAGCATCTCGACCAAAACTTGTCCTTGGCAGAACTTGCAGTAGTAGCTCAGATGAGTCCTCACTACTTTGCCACCTTATTTAAACAGTCAATAGGGTTTGCTCCTCATCAGTATATAACTAAATGTCGAGTAGAGAAAGCAAAGCAATTACTACATAACCAGGAATTAACAATTTTAGAAGTTTGTCAGCAAGTAGGTTTCCAAAGTCCTAGCCACTTTGCGCGCGTTTTTCGTAAATACACAACTACAACACCCAAATTATATAGAGGCGCGCTTTAATTACACAATCGGAAGATTGCGATATTTTGCGGAAGAATTGATGCGACAAACATAGGCTATACTCAATAAGCTGATGGAATGTAGTATTCCAATCAACCGATGAGTAACCTTGTTTTCTTACCTGCCTATCAGTTAGCCAAAGCTATTCAAAATCGTGAAGTGTCTGCTACCGAAGTTTTGGAAGCTCATTTAAACCACATTGCCAAACATAACCCAAAAATCAATGCCTTTATTACTTTAGATGAAGAAGGGGCACGAAAGCGCGCTACGGCAGCAGATGAAGCTTTAGCAAAAGGGGAAATATGGGGAATATTGCATGGTGTTCCTTTTACTGCCAAAGATTGTTACGAAACTGTTCAAATGCGAACGACTTGCGGTTATAAAGGGTTTGCAAATTACATTCCCAAACATGATGCTACCGTTATTTCTAGAATACTAGGCGCCGGAGGAATACTGCTTGGTAAAACAAATCTTCCCATTTTTGCATCAGACGCGCAAACGAACTCAGATTTTGGACGCACTAATAACCCTTGGAACTTAGCGTATACACCAGGTGGGAGTAGTGGTGGTAGTGCAGCAGCAGTTGCAGCAGGGTTTTCACCTTTAGATTTATGTAGTGGTTTGGGTGGTTCGGGACGAATACCTGCACACTTCTGTGGTGTATTTGGATTTAAACCTACCGAACAGCGTGTTTCAATGGCAGGAGCATGGCCTGCGATGTTAGAAGGCAACAATGCGTTACAGTATATGTATGCTGCTGGAGCAATGTCCCGTTCAGTTGAAGATTTAAAAATTTGGCTTTCACTTGTAGAAGGTGCTGATAATAAGTTTTGGCAAGTTCCACCTGTAATCAAAGAAGATGACTCGGAACGTTCTTTAAACTCATATCGTATTGCTTGGACGGATAACTTTGGTATAAGTGTCACCTCCCAAACGCGCGCGACGTTAGAGAACTTAGCACATACCCTACAACAGTTAGGTTGCACAGTAGAAAAAGCAAGTCCGTTGGATTTTGATTATACTGCTGCGGTTCAAACTTATGGAGAGTTAACGGGAGCATGGCTAAGTTCTCGACCAATTCCCAAACAACCAACTTTTTTTAATGACCTACGACGCTTGTTTAGTGGTGCTAATGTAATTAAAGGCGCCTTACAAGGTACACGCATTCAGATTAAACAATATGCGGCATCAATGGCAAGACGTGATTACTTTACCAGCCAAGTAGAAAATTTTCTTGAACAATGGGATGCATGGTTAGTTCCGACAACCGCAATACCAGCTTTTCCCCATCAACCTGTTGGCAAAGCATTTGAAATTGAAGGACAAAAAGTTCCTTATTTAGATGCATGTGCCACATTTACAAGTATATTTACCTTAACTGGGAATCCAGTAGTAGTGTTACCAGTAGGAAAAACTCAACAAGGACTTCCTATTGGGTTGCAACTAGTTGGGAAGAGATGGCAGGATATGCAATTATTAAATTTAGCAGCTTCCATTATGAAAGTCGGGAATCTAACTTCTCACAACAAGCTTCCCTTGAGCTTGTGCAGCATTAATTGCATTTAGATTGCACGTAAAAACTTCTATTCCTGGGATAGTAACAAAATCACCGTCATCGGTAATTATATTTCTTATGCTTTCAGTAGACATCGTTTCAAGTATAAAAAGGTCATAGCCATCAAGAAGGTAAGTTTTAAAGCGATTTAAGGCAGCATCTGTTGTATGGTCATTAATTGTTAAATTAATTGGCGCCCCTATAGATTTTACCTGATTCCAAGCAGTTTCAACCTCTGCCACAACTTTAGAACGCTCCAATAATTGGTTATGACGGTATTCCTTAGTTGTTATTGCTCCATTTGCCCTAATAAAAATTTCTCGTTCTGCTTTTTCTATAAGGTGAGCTAATTCTGCAAGAGAAAATCCTGTGTAAGATACTAAAGATTTAGAGGTTTCAAAAAATTTTTTCAGATCGCTGCGCTCGCAAAAAGGAAAAAGAGAAAATAAGGGTAGAGGGTAAAAGTGTAAAAGTGTCAAGGTTTATAAGAGTCCTCGAACGCACACAACCCGAAAGCCAATACTGTTGTTGACGATGTCGGGGACGTAGCTGAAGCAAAACGCCGAACGGCAGAATTCAGGATAGCTGCTCCACGAACCGCCGCGCAGCATCTGTGAATGATTATTATTAGTACTTTTGTTTTTGCTAATCCAAGCACTTCCATTATTAGGCGCCCCTTCATAATTACTATGCCAATCATCCATGCACCATTCCCACACATTTCCGTGCATGTCGTATAAACCAAAAGCATTTGCTGGAAAAATTCCGACTTCTGTCGTTTGTTTCCTATATTCCCCTTTCGGTCCTTGCCCATAAGAACCTTTATATTTAGTACCTTCTACCTTCTCGTCTATTCCACAGTAGTTCGCTAATTCAGTTGTAATGATCTCGCCAAAGTAAAATGGTGTATTTGTTCCAGCACGACAAGCGTACTCCCATTCTGCTTCGCTTGGTAGTCTATATTCACGTTTGGTATACTGCGATAGTCGAGCGCAAAATTCGACGGCATCAAACCAAGAGACACGCTCTACAGGAAGATTATCACCTTTGAAGCGTGAGGGTTCTGGTTTTAGTGACTTATTAATTTGTTCTAGTGCAGCTACTTGGCGCCCTTGTGCTTGAGTGATGGGATACTTGCTCATGAAAAAGCTAGGTACGTTGACTTGATGTTGAGGACGTTCATTATCTCTACTTCCTTCTTCGCTTGCAGGCGCCCCCATTATAAAGCTGCCACTTGGTATTTCCACCATTTCTAAAATGATGTCGTTTCCTAAAGGTTCGGCAAAAAACCTGGCACTACTGCGACTGCGAGTAATTTCTGTTGTGTTGCCACGTCTAAAAATGCCAGTACGCTTTTTAAGCTCTACCTTGGCTGTCTCAAATTCAAATCGTTGTAATATTGGTAAATTAGTTGGTTGTTTCTCTCCAGGTATAAACTCTTGTGGTAAGGTAAGCTCTAATTTTGGTGCAACTTGATAGGTACGACGTAAATCTTCTTCTTTTACACTGGTAGGGTCGCTTAATACCTGACTTACTACCCGCGCGTATTTTACTAAGTTTTCATAATTTCTTAACTGTGGAGCAAGTTCCTCGGTTATTTTTGCTAACCTTGCCATTTCTGCCCGGTTTACTAAACTTTGTATGGCGCCATCATTGGTAGAAGCTGCATTTTGAAAAGCTTGGGTAATTTCGCTGACTGCTTGCGCGCGCTTTTCTGTGATATACACCATTGCTGCCCATTGCTGTGTTTGTAGTTCTTTGGAGCTAATATGGGGATTGGTTTGAGCTAAATATTTAACGTAGCCAATTAAGCTTTTTGCTACATCCCGCATCCGCGCTTCACCCAGTGTATTTTCCATTTGGTCGATGAGATACGCGCGTACTCCGGTATCCATAGCATAAAGCTCATATCCAACAGGACGACACAAATCAGATAGTAATAAATCAACTTCTGCAACCCAAGGTACATTTTCGCTACGGAGAAACTGCACTCGCAGGAAATTTATAAGTTCCGGAGTTAGAACGAGGGGAAGCGCTGCATGATATGCCAAGTATAAATAAGACTGGTCGAAACGGCGTATAAATCTTTCAACTGTTTGTTCTGCGCGCGCGGTTTCCTGTTCTTGGATGTTAGTATTCATACTCGATATTTAAAATGGCGCCTTCTTCAACGCGCGAAACTGTTGCAAATTATACGTTATTCCAGACGGTGTAGAGACGCGATTAAATCGCATCTCTACCAACGTTATTATTCAAAACGAGCTAGCAAGTCTTCGCGAGATATATTAGACAAGCTTAATAATAAATTAGTGTATTCTTCAGTAGGCAGTGCTAGCAATAATGGAATGATACTAGCTAGCTCCGGGTCAAGTTCGCCAAAACGAGCTTTAAGCATATTTTGAATTAAAAGACTTTGCCCTTGCTCAAGTCCTTGCTCGAGTCCTTGCTCGAGTCCTTGCTCGAGTCCTTGCTCAAGTCCTTGGCGCCTGGTTTTTTCTTCCCACTCTTGATAAACTTCTTCGAGCAGCATAGCTATTCTCCTTGTGCGAAACTGTTGTGATTTTACAGGAATGGAAATTACCAGGTTTTAAGAAATAGGGAAAATTTAACCCCCAAATCCTTCCGCGCGGAGAATACAGAAGAGCGAATTAGGGGTTAAGACTTATTATGAACTAAACTTATTATTTAAAACGAGCTATTAGGTCTGAGCGAGATATATTAGACAAGCTTAATAATAAATTGGCGTATTCTTCAGTAGGCAGTGCTAGCAATAATGGAATAATACTAGTTAGCTCCGAGTCAAGTTCGCCAAAACGAGCTTTAAGCATATTTTCAATTAAAAGACTTTGCCCGAGTTCTCGTCCTTGCTCAAGTCCTTGGCGCCTAGTTTTTTCTTCCCACTCTTGATAAACTTCCTCAAGCAGCATAGCTAGTCTCCTTTCATCTTCATTTGTTGGTTGTTCTACTTCTATAGTAATTTTCCAGCTTGATAATAGCTTTAGTATTTGAGGACGTTGCTTATCGTCAAGAGGTAGCGCTTTGACTTCTTTTATTGCCCGCTCCTGAACTTTACCAGTTCCAAACAGCCTAAAAAATAATGTTTCTGGGGTGCGAGGTAGTTTGTTGGCTACAATTATTGCTACTCTCAGCACACCAGGTGAAGTATATATACCCTTTCCCCAGTTAGCACTAGGACTTGATATACAGTATTCACGAATTTGGTCTGATGCTGTGGGAGTAATAATCCATAGTGATGGTAGCTCTTCTTCGTTTACAATTCTTTCTTCTGCATTCGCTTTGCGCTCATAATCTGCCTGCACAAAGAACATTTTTTGTACACAGCTACGAATGTCACTCTTATCTGGTGGTTTTCGGTAAGGTTCGATTACACAGGGGACTGATGCAATCCGATGCAGTAAACGTAGAGATTCTGGTGTCTCGTTTGGTTGAGTAGATGGAGCAAATAGTATGTCTATGAATTGAGATTCCCCAGGAACTTCAAAATTCAGATCGACTCTGCCATATGGACTTAAAAATGTATTAAAAAACTGCTTTGCAAATTGGTCGAAGGGCTTTTTAGTCATGCCTTACCCTGTATCGTGAGTTTTATTGTACTAACTTTACTACGTACAAATATACTTTTTTCTTTCTTTAAATAAAATTTATGTTGATGAAGTTTGCAACGGATACAACGGATGTAACGGATATTATGTAGGTGATCACTGCACAGGCGTTTTGGCCTATGCTACGTTTATTGCTGTTATGCCACGTTTATTGCTGTTATGCTACGTTGATTGCTTGACTTAAGCCTTCTTGGTTCATTGGAAACATTGGTACAATATAGCTTAATATTTGTGCGGAAGTATTTGACCAACGTTCTTGGGGCATTGGATTTAACCAAGCGATTAAATTTGTATGCTGTTTAATATCGAATATTACATCTGTAATTTCTCGCACTCTTTGCATACGCCGATAACCCCGCGCGGCGCCTGCGTCACTGACAATTAAAACTCTAGTTTCACTGTCGCATTGCGAGAGTAAGTTGGCAAAGTCTACAGGTTCAGTAAGATATGGGTCTTGGTAAAGTTTCTCAGCAGGAATATTATGAAAATACCCAACGTCAACTTGTGTTATATCGCTTTCATACTTGGCAGTTTCAACTAAATCACGAGTAAAACGGTGGAATGGTGTCATTGACCCTTCTTGGTCAATTAATAATAATAGATGAGCTAGGTTTGTTTCCCGGCGCCGATAAACTGGTTTGAGAAAAAAACCTTGGTTTGCGACTTGTTCGACTGTTGCAGGTATATCAAGTAAATCTTCAGCACCATTTGCAACTGGGCGCCGTAGGTAACGCCAAGTATAAACCATATAACGACGCGAGATTAACCAGTAATTTTGAAATTCTACATCGCTATCTATCTCGATGGGGGTAAAAGGGGTCTGGATGGGTAGAGGAGAAAATTCTTGTGTTGGTTGCTGTTCGAGTGTTTCTAGTTTTTTTTCTATAGAAGGCGCCTTTTTTTCAGTTTGCGAAGTTACTTTTGATGGTTCACTTTGAGGTGGCGCCTCTATTTTAGGTTTTGGTGTCTCTACTGCGACAATTGACTCCCATATCATTTCTAGCTTACTTTGTTCTGCTACAGAGCAACACCATAATAATCGTACTAGTTGCTGCAAATCTTCAAGGGTGTTTCCCCACTCTGGTATAGCTTCCAAAGCTGCAAGATATTCACCTACACCCAAGTTAAACCCTTCGCGATGTAAGCGAGTAAATGCAGTAGTTAAGATTTTTTGAGCATCAAGTTCGCTCATGAGATTTTAGTTTTTTGGGGGGGGCGGGTTTACGAGATATTAAAGACTGTTTTAGGATATTTGTTAACCCGCCCTTACAGTAGGTTGGGTGGAGGCGCTGGGCGTGACCAACACAATCTGATTAAGAAGCATATTTTTGAAAGTCTTGCCGCAATTTAAATAATAGCTCTGGGTAAGGGATAGAATTTTCCTCAGTTAATTGAGAATCTGGTAATGGTTGGTTATCAAAGCTTTGTAAAGCGTGTAACCAATCTAATAATTCGCTTGTACCAGGTAATTTAAATAGTCCCTTATCTTCGCGTAACTTCAGAAAACGCTGTACTGCCTTCTCGACTAAACTAGAAGCAGGCGCCGTTCCTAGTTCCTTATTAATTTTATATCGAATCGCCACAATTTTTTGTAGCTCTTGAACTGTGTTAGGAAATTTGAGATAATAGTAAATGCAGCGTCGTAAAAAAGGCGCGGGTAAATTACCTTTTTCTTTATTGCTGGTAATTATAATAATCGGTTCGTGCTTTGCTTGAATTGCTTTATCTCCAACTTCACCCGTTTCCCGAATTTCAAACCGCATCGGTTTATCTAACACTGTCAGTAAATCATTCGGAAAATCAACATCCGCTTTATCTATTTCGTCGATGAGAACTACTGCTGGTCGGTCTTCTACTGTAAACGCTTTACCCAAGGTGCCGAAACTACGGTAACATTTAGGGTTTCTAGGGTCACGTTCAACATCAAGTTTGCTAGTTAATTTTTGCGTCTCGACATCATGCAGGCGTAAAATGGCATCATATTCGTATAACCCTTCTTTAGCTTTTGTAGTCGAACGAATATCCCTAGGGTAGGCGCACTCTTTCCTCTGTGTTCTCTGCGCTTCTGTGGTAATAATAACTTAGAATCCACAGGCGAGGACAGATGTGCTACAAGAGTAATTTACTTGAATGCTAGGCGCCTATACCGATTTGATCAAGATTGTGTATTATTACGTTGTACATGCGTGTTGATGGTGCGTAACAGCACAGTACTCTTTCGTTTTAGTTCTATTTTGTTTATGCTGTTACACACCCTACGTCCATATTTTTGCTAGGCGCCTATAGCGATTTGATCAAAATTGAGTATTATTACGTTGTATATTCGCGTTGATGGTGCGTAACAGCACAGCAGTACGTATATTATCTCAAACAATACATATGAATTATTATAAAAAACTTGCTCTTGGAATGTTGGTTTGTACGTCTAGTATCCTTTTGCCATCTGTTGTAAAGGCAGAACCTAAGATTACTTCTACACCTGCGAATATATCTGTGGCAGAGCAAAAGTGCTGGTTAGGTCAGTTTTTTTGCCCGAAAGTTAGAAGAAATTTGTTCTTGCGGTCAAATCAAGTTGTTAAGGATGTTAAGATATTAAGCCTTGATTTAAACCGCTTGGATGGTAATGAGGTATTTCCTGCTAATGCTATCAGAGTCAATCTTACAAATTCGAGTGTTAATACTTTACCCAATAATCAACCGTTATTAACTCCAATTGAGTTTGATTTGAGAGGTGTGAGGAGCGGTGAATATAATGGTAATTTATTGGTGATTACTCCTGATAGTGAGTTAGTTATCCCTATTAGTCTTAAAATCAAAGATTATTGGCTGATGCCATTGTGTGTGCTTTTACTTGGTGTTGGTTTAGGGATTATTATCTCGACGTATCGTAATGAATGGATGGCGCGCGATGAAGTTGTGGTTCAAGTTACCCGCCTTCGTAGTAAAATACGCGCGGATGAAGAATTTAAGTCAGATGATTCTTTTTATAAAAAAGCTGAGTCTTATTTAGAAGCGGTAGAAACTGCATTGGAGAACAAACGCTCTAGTGCTGCACAAGAAGCTGCGAATAAAGCACAAGACCTTTGGGATAAATGGCATCAAAGTAAGCAAGGTTGGTTAAGTTTATTAGACTATGAGTCTAAATTACGCAAACGTGTAGAAGAAGAAAACCCTGACAATAAAATTCCTTATTTAGAGCAAATAAGTTGGCAGCTTGACAGTATAAATAAAGGTAGACCATCACAAGATAGTCCTGGTCAAGTAAGGAAACAGTTGCAAGAAGTGCAAGTACAACTCAATAATTACCTCTTAGCAAAAACTCAATTGGATGAATTTAGTGAGTTAACGAACCAAGTACCATACGAAGCAGGAGACGAAGAAAAATATTGGAAAAATGAAGCATTGACGATGCAAAGACTTTTATATAACCTTTCTCCTACAGATATAGATTCTTATCATAAATGGCAAGATGATATTAGAAGTAAAACAGATCATCTTGTGGAAGATATCCGAAATTTCAAGAGCAGACCGAGCAACACTTTTTTAGGAAATGTGTCAAGAAACATCAATAATCCTACGCATCCTAATTTACTTGAACCTGTTCCTGATATCTTCCCAGACCAAATTGATACAAATGCGAATAAACGAGAAAAATTATCTCGTAATCGCTTGTTCGTTTTTAATTCCTTAAGTTATGCAATAGCTATTTTTCTACTTGGTAATGCAGGTTTCACACAATTATATTTGGCAAACGGCACTTTTGGTACTAAAGGAGTTGTAGATTACTTTTCATTACTTGCATGGGGTTTCGGCGCCGAAGCAACGCGCGAGACGGTTGCGAGGGTTTTACAGGAATGGAAGCTGCCTGGGTTGAAAAACTAGACCTTGATATGGTGGGCAGTGCCAGTTCTGTCAAGGTGAGTCAAAAATCCTAGTATTATGACGATAAAACTCTACCTTCTCTCTGCGTCCTTGAGTGTCTCTGTGGTGAAATACATATATTTTTTTACCTAATTAGGCGCTCTTGACACAGAGACGTAAATGTGGCACATCTGTCTTATGATGTGCAGTGCAATTAATTATTTTTACCACGCCCGACACAGAGTACACAGAGGAAGGAGGAATTTTTTAAGGCTAGGTTCATCGATTATAAGCTGAACAGTGCTTAATCTTCTGTATTTTACGCATACTAATATATAAAGTACTTAAAAGCACAGGTTTTCCAGATTATATACATAGGAGAGATTCATTCGTTACAAACAAGTTTATTAACGGCGCCAAAATGCAGCTAGTCAAGCACTCCCCTCAGTGTACTCTGTGTCTAATAAGGTAAAAATATTAACTACACTGCACAGGCGAGACGCCTATGCTACAATAAGCCGTTTTATATAAACAAAATTTTGGGGGTGATTAGGAAATCACCCCCGCCATGCCATACCACTGTGGTCAAACTATTTAGTTGCACTTTCGTCTTCCGAACTTATGGAGCAACATTTTGAGCTAAAACAGGCGCCTGCCATACTTGGCTATACAAGCTAACGGGTTGCTGTTCTGCAAATACGGGGAGTGAGGAGCGCGCGTGTTGAGCAACTTCTACTGTTTTCACATCGTAAGCTTGGGTAACAATCTTAGGATATAAACCGATACCGATGATAGGGAGTATTAAGCAAGCGGTGATAAACAACTCGCGAGGTTTGATATCTTCTACAAATTCGTCGAGGTGCAATTCTTCGTTCTTCTTACCGTAGAACACTTCACGTAACATCGAGAGCAAGTAGATAGGAGTCAAGATAACACCAACTGCGCTCAAGAAGACTACAACAATCTTGAAGCTTGAGCTATATACATCGCTGGTGGAGATACCGAGGAATACCATCAACTCTCCCACGAAACCGCTCATACCAGGTAAAGCAAGTGATGCCATTGAACCAGCAGTGAACAGTGCGAATGTACGAGGCATTACTTTGCCCATACCGCCCATTTTGTCCATCATCAAGGTGTGAGTACGTTCGTAAGTTACACCAGATAAGAAGAACAATGCTGCTGCAATCAAACCGTGCGATACCATTTGAAGAACGGCGCCGCTGATACCAACTTCAGTATAAGAAGCGATACCTATCAACACAAAGCCCATATGAGCAACGGAAGAATAAGCCAAGCGACGTTTGAGATTGGTTTGAGCAAAGGCGCAACAAGCTCCGTAGATAATGTTAACTACACCAAGAATTGCGAGTATAGGAGCAAAGTAAACGTGAGCATTGGGCAGCATTTCCATGTTGAAGCGGATTAAGCCATAACCACCCATCTTTAACAACACACCAGCTAAAACCATTGAACCAGGTGCAGGCGCCTCACCATGTGCGTCAGGAAGCCATGTGTGGAAAGGGAAGATAGAAAGTTTTACGCCGAAAGCAATTAAGAAACCTGTGTAAAGAGCTAATTCTAAAGTGATTGGATATTCCTTCAAACCAAGTTGAACCATGTCGAAGGTGAAGGTATCACCAGAGAATGCCATTGCTAAACCAGCAATCAAGATAAAGATAGAAGCAGCAGCAGTGTAAATAATAAATTTAGTAGCAGCGTAGCGGCGTTTTGCACCACCCCAGATAGAAATTAATAAATATACAGGCACAAGTTCAACTTCCCACATCAGGAAGAACAGCAACATATCTTGCGCTGTAAACACCCCGATTTGAGCGCTGTACATCAACAGCATCATCGCATAAAACAAACGCGGCTTATTGGTAACCTTCCAAGCCGCGAATACTGCGAGTGTATTGATTAAGCCAGTTAACAAAACTAGCGGCATTGAAATTCCATCAACTGCAAGTGACCAATTTAAGCCAAGTTGGGGAATCCAAGAGTACTTCTCAACAAGCTGATATCCAGAACTTTGAAAATTGTAGTTGTGCCAGAAGGCAGCAATCATTAAAGCAAAATCAGCAAAAGCAACTCCCAAAGTGTACCAGCGAACAGTTTTGCCATCTTTATCAGGAATAAAGGGAATCGCCGAAGCCGCTACTAGCGGTAAGGCAATCATGGCACTCAGCCAAGGAAAATTAAAGCTATCCATAAATGAAAATCGTTTTGTGTTTTCAACTTGTTTACATTCTATTAACAAATGTTTACTTTTGTAAACGGCACAAATCCCTATAAAATCCAACTCCAGGCATAAACAAACCGAATATTAGTAATAAATACCTATTGCCTTCGGTGCAAGTCTATTCTAAGCACAAAGAAATGTAACGTCAACGGTTAAGCCCCACTTATAACTTCTTCATATATGTTAACAATTCCGGAAAACAAGGGGGTGGCATCCGTAGAGACGTTACATGTAACGTCTCTACACGGGGTGGCGCCTGGATTTAAACAATTCTGTTTACAATAGTCCAAACCTCACCATCCGAACGGACGTGTGGGACAGAAATGGTCTTAAAGCCCGTAATAAAAGGTTTGTAATAAACTTGCCAGTAAAGAGGACTAAGTTCATCAGCGCAAGCTTTGAGTTCACGTATTTCTGCCGCAAGTTCAGCCGCAATATCATTAATACGCTGGGCATGTATCTTAGCTTGGTTACGCGCGATTTCGAGTTGTTCCTCTTGTAACGCGCGTTGTACTTTAGGTGGAAGTCGCTGTAATTGAGCCTTTTTTTGTTTAAGCTTGCCTTCAAGTGCAGTAATAGCATCATCAATACCTTTTATCTCAGCAGCAAGTTCAGGATTTTGGCGAGCATTTTGTCGTAATTGCTTTACAACATCTTGAAGTGAGTCATCACTCTCACTTAATGTAACGGGAGTCAATGCCGTGCGTTCTTCACGTAAAGCATCTATTTGCACTTGAAGTGCTACAATTTCAGCCTGAAGTTTTTCCATATATATAAGTTATGAGTGGAGGGGCGGGTTTAGTATATCTTGGTAATAATTGGAAATTATGGTTAACCCGCCCGTACAGAAGGTTAAATCATCGCTCAATATTTATCCTGGCGCCATTATTATCAATATTTAACGCGCGTACTTGTGCAGCAACACCAACATCTTTCCAAGCAGTAGCCATAGCAGCCACAACATCAATCGAGTCAGATGTATCAGTTAGTGCAAGTAAAGTTGGGCCAGCGCCGCTAATTACCATCCCATAGGCGCCTGCATTTATAGCCGCAGCGCTAACTTCGTCATATCCTTGGATAAGTGATTTCCTATAAGGCTGATGTAATTTATCTTGCAAAGCCGCTTGTAACCAGTTGGTTTTGCCCGTCTCTAGCGCGCGTAATAACAAACCAAGATGGGAGATATTAAAAATAGCATCCGCACGACTAATTTCAGTAGGTAACACACGTCGCGCTTCTTTGGTCGAAAGCTCAAAATCAGGAATAGCTACAACTGGGACGATACTTTCATGCCAGGGTATATCACAAATTTCCCAACCATTCACACCTGTTGCAGCAAGACGACAACCACCAATTAATGCAGGCACTACATTATCTGGGTGTCCCTCCATAGATATTGCAAGTTCCATCACCTGCGACTGAGTTAGAGGTTCCCCAGCTAAAATATTGGCGCCAACCAATCCCCCAACAATAGCAGTAGCAGAACTACCCAACCCGCGCGCAAGAGGTACACCCAAACCAATCTCTATCTTTACAGGTGGAGGTGTTTTACCAAGGTGTTCATACAGTTTTACATACGCGCAATAAAGCAGATTATCCTTATATATAGTGTCCACGCGCGCAGCTTCACTTCCAGTAACGATAATTTGCGTCTCACCATCAATCAGAGTGAACTTAAACTCATTATGTAACGTTAAAGCGGCGCCGATGCAATCGAACCCTGCACCCAGATTTGCAGTAGTAGCAGGAACAGAGACAGTAACCGAAGAATTAACAGACATTTACATTCATTAGCTAATCAATCATCCAGCATCCCATGTAATTGACCATTTTTGTAATCAAATTCTTGTGGAGCGGGCATCCTTGCCCGCCTATAAAATAAAGGACAGGGCACTCTTAAAGCCCATCCCACAAGAGTTTTATGTCCTAACTGTACAAATTGAATGTATAACTATAATAATGTCGTTTAATTAAGTGTTTTATTTTTTACAAGTACAGACTTTATATGGCTAAGTTACCAGAAGAAATTTTAACAAGGGTGTTTACCATACAGCAACAACTATTAGAACGGATTAACGAAGCGACGAAAATCGAATATCAACTCTTGGAATTTGGCGCGCGCATCGCATCTTCAATCGAGTCTAGCGCATCACGTATTTCAATTTTGAGAGAATCAATCTCAGTTGAAATCCCATCCATATCTTCACGTGCTTTGTTAACGAATTTATTGATATTAGTAATGCGTTTTAAAGTTGTACGAATACGTAGTATTTGAGCTTCTACAGAAGCTCGTTCAATACCCTGTTGAGATGCGCGCTGCAACTCTAACTTTTGCAGCATGACTAAAAACCGGATAGCAGTGGGTAATAAATGATGAGTTGTAGCCACCCAAGAACCCTGACCACAGGCGCCTTCTCCCCATTCTCCAATTTCTTGGGCTAAACCATTGCTAGTACGACAGAGAAAAATTGCTGCATTTGCGTTACGATAAGTCATTGCTTGTGAAAGATGCTCAGAAATACGCTTACGTCCCCAACGTTCAGATTCTACATTCTTGACCTCGATAACTATTGAAGTATCTGTTGTTGTTAAAGATTTACTTGAAAACTTAACGATAATATCACCTGGCTTATTATCGGTTGCAACATAAGTAATTTCGGTGCCCATCAATTTTGACAAAGCTTGTAATTCCTGCACAACTTCTTCTTCGTAAGTGGCGCCTTTTAAAGTAGTATTTAATAAAGCTTCAGTTGCAGCATTATGACCACGAATTTCTTTAGCTAGCTTATCAACTTCGTCAGCTAAAGGTTTTACAGATTCTGAAACAGCATTTTTTACAGCTTTGGCTAAGGTGCCGTTTTCTGATGTCACATCTACAACAGCAGCAGATAACATTCCTTGGATGGAATCTTTACGGCAAGGGTCTAACAAATTTTTGATTTGTTAAATGGCACTACCAATTATGGAAGACTCTTTAAAAGGGTCGATATCGCGCGCAATCAGATTTTTGACATCATCAAGCTGATTCTTAATTACAGTCGAGGTGAGTTTGACCTGCGCTTGAATAGGTGCTAAAACTTGACCATCTGAGGCGCCAATTTTCTTAATTAACTCAGCTTCCACAGTTTGAGGTACAGCACCAACAACAGCAGCAACATCTGCAAGTAAAGCTTGTATTTGGCGTTTCACAAAGTCTAAATCTTGCGAATTTTGGGTTCGTTGTAAACAGTAAGTACCAACTTCAAAGATTCGAGTAACTGCTTGCAGTCGGTCTTCAGGCGCCATTTGTAACAAATATTCAGCAGCGTCTTTGCTAGTTATCTCTAAATTTTGAATCGAGACGCGGTTATTGTTGACTTGAATGTTGGAAGACTTTGTACCGTTCGTTAAAACCATGATTTTAGTTGTACGTGTGAATTGTTGTAAAAAAGCAACATATCGTGCCTCTTTCCCCCCTTCCACGCGGGGGGTCAGGGGGGATCAATTTTGATAAAATCGAATTACAGTCCCAGGCGATTTTCATCAATAAATTGATTGTTAGGATTATTCCACCAAAGTTCTCTCGCAGTTCTTTCACCGACATAGCAAGCTGGCTCATTTCCACCTGGTCTTACATAAGCAGACCTTCCACCGCAGATACTGCCTTTGTAAGCTCTATCATATGGGCATTCGCAATTAGGATTTTCCTTGGTACTGGGTTGTGTAGCAAATTTTGGCGCCCGAATACGAGTTGGCTCTGTGAGAGTGGTATTACCTCCTGTATATTGGGCATAAGTTGGAGGAATGAATGCAGCAACAGTGAAAGGTAAAATTAAAGCCGTTTGAAGTAATTTGTTAAGCATTGTGGTTTTATTGTTAACTTGGTTGACAGAGGTGAGGGATACTCACCTTGCATGTACGTTATTTCCTTACTCGGTTTTTAATTTCTTTGTCCCAATAAACTGTCAATATCTGAGGATTGGGAAGCCCAGATAAACACACAACCCTTAAACCTCTCAAAGTATCCTTATATTGGGAATAAGGCGAATTATCCAGGTTACGGTCATTAAGAGTGAAAAGCTGGGCACCGTACCGATACTGCTTTTGCCCATATAAAAGAGCAATTTTTATCATCGCTTCGCTAATTGCCCTTTGCTGCTGGCGCCGTTGTACATGGGTGCTGTCTTTTTGTTTGGGCGCCGTTTGTAGAGTGCCAACCTTATATTGATTTTCATCGCTATCAAATATCAAGCTAAGTTGTTTATTCCTGTTCATGCACCTTATATATAGTTGCCTTGTGGAGTGATATATATGGTTCCTGTTGTGGAGCGGGCATCCCTGCCCGCCTTACCGTAGACTTTCACAGGCTTCGCCATCATTGTTCCTATCTAAATCAAACGGGTCGCCAGGGAATGCTTTCAGTACAACTTGTGCCTGTTCATAGCTTTCAAAATCATTGAAATTGCAATTACAATCTCTACTTACACAAGCAGGTAGGTTTGTAACAGGCGCAGGAGAATGTGAATTTGCTTGAGTATTACGCTTACCTCGTCGAAAATCCCAAGGCATCACAAGATTTTCTTGACTCCAAAAGCCTGATTTCTGAATTTTGGCATATCCTTCAGCCTGCCAATACTGATTTTTCGTAGACTCACAATTATTAAGGTATTCAGGATACACCACAGCATCACCATCTTGAACCATCCGCAAGTTCACGGATTGACCATTTAAAAATAATTCGGCTACAGTGCGGTTATAGCGGTCTTTTCCCGTTTCTCGTAACTCTACTTTTTGACCAGGAGGTAAAAGTTGTTTTAGTTTTTCAGTTGACTCTTGACCCCAAGGTTGTGTTGGCTCAGGTGCGTCAATGCAAGCCAAGTGGACTTCTACTTCTTTGCCGTTTTTATTAACGACTACCCCATCCCCGTCTTTAACGCGAACTACTGACACAAAAGATGATTGTTTTGCAAATACTGGAATTAAAGAGCCAAGCAAAGCCAGAGCGAAGGTTGTTTGGATAAACGCTTTAATCATTGTTGCTTTTCTTAATCGATAAGTTAAGCATATCGTTGTCCGATTTTTATGTCTGTGTAAAAAAGTAGCCTACTTTAATTGGATAATCGTGTGTTAAAAAAGATTTTTTTAATGAGTCATTACTATTACAAGGACAGTTATTGCAGTCAGCATTAGAACGTGTAGAAACACAAAGCCTTAATGATGATGGTTACAAATTTTTAATTGCTAGCTTAAACTTTGAAAATAAACAACTCAAAGAAGCTGTTGCTTCAAAAAAAATTGTAGAACAATCAGTTAAGTATCAAACAAGTCAAGAGAATACACTGGCACCTAATTCGCCACATTCAAAGGAGAAAGCAGGCATATATAAAATAAATAAACGTGTTATTAATTCACAGTCTCTAAAAGACGAATCAATTGAATATCAATTACATCAAGAAATTAAACCAGCAGCCAATTCTCAATCTCTGAGAGAAAAATCAGCTAAATATGAAATAATTCAAATAGTTATTTATATACTATTACTATTAATACTTTTCAACGAAGGAACAGTAAAATGGATTATGATGTTTGCGGCAATTCAATTATACTTTATACTTATCTAAATTATTTTATAAAGTAAGCCTTATATTCCAGTACTATATGCCTCTGTGCTAATCATATTACTATCAAAATTAGCTATATAGAGTACTGGGTTGTACAGTAACATTTCCTACATTACTTAGCGCGGTGCAACTTCTACTTTCACTTGCATTCCTGCCTTTACCAACATACTAATCAATCCTTCTACATTAAATAGATCAATCTCGCCATCCATTAAATTACTTATCTGTAGCTGCGTCTCACCAAAAAAGTCAGCTGCTTGTTCAGTAGTAAAGCCCCGATCCATAATGTATCGGCGCAGTTTTATCATTAGGTCAGCGCGCAATTTTAAATTTGCGGCTTCCTCGGCGCCAAAACCTAAATCCTCAAAAACATTGTCGCTACCTTGAGTTACTGTCATTGCCTTATCCTTAATTGTTATCTAATTGTTGTTTTCTTAACTGAGTCATTTCTTGATAACGCTGTTGCCCAATTTCAATGTCTTGCTTTGAAGTTTTCTGTGTTGTTTTTTGAAAGACATGAAGTACATAGACAGCTTCTTCAAACCTAGCAACGTAAAAAACCCGATAGGCTTCGTTTGTACGAATGCGAATCTCTTCAACTCCCTTGCCCACAACGGGCATTGCTTTAAAATCTGCTGGTGTTTCACCTTGCTGGACGATTCGTAATTGAAATCCAGCTTTGCGACGAGCTAATTGGGGAAGATTGGAAATGTCGATCTTAGTGGAGCCAAGCCAGCAAATTGGTTTATCTGCCATAATTAAACCCTGCACAAGTTAGTATAGCCTATTTGGGATAATTAATTTGACACGCTCGATTCTTATCGTTTGTGAGTTGGCGTAATACTAGCCAATCCGCTCGTGTCTCCATCTCATAAGAGAAGCATGATTATAAGATGCGTAACGGCAGATAATAATTACGTATGTAATTAAGAGAGTATAATTACCGCTACGTACCACTAACTGCTGTTAAGAAGATTAAATTTTTGTGGCGCTTATAAACACCTCCTTTTAATAAACCCGCTAATATTTTTCCTTGCTCACCTGTAATATTGTCACCGAATAATAGCTTTATGTGATTTAGATTAACTTTTGGCAGGATAAATAATTCAAGAAATACCAGGATTGGCTGGATAAATTTGGCTAAATTTATTAGGGCTGTTTCGATAACGTGATAAACTTTCTTGATGCTTTTTAGACACATCCATTAATTTATACTTATAAACTTCTAGCATCTCAGATGAAGCTGAAATTCTTTTTGACCATGTGCTAGTTTCCAGGTTGTAGAACGAAGCTACAGATTAATCGTTTGGGTATAAATACCTGGCAGCCAATAAGTAGATATAAGCTTGTCGTTTATCAAAGTCAGACTTACCCGTTTTGAAATCTAAAATGTGTAGCGTTCCATCAGCAGATCGAAAAATGCAATCGATTGCTGCATATAGATTAAACAAGTAGTTGCCTAGTTTGATCAAAATTGGCTTTGGAAAGTCCTCATTCCCATGACTAAGTTTAATAATCTCTTTCCCTACCAGAACTGGGTTCTCGTAATAATTGTTGAGAATAGTTAAAACACGGTGTTGAACTATACCTGACTCTTTACTGAGTTCCAGAGCTTCTGCGACCCGACTTACACCATTACTGGCGCCTAATAGTAATGTATCGTTATGAAATTCATAAACCCCCCTCTGTGCTAACAGTCCTATTCTTTGGTGAGTATTATCCTGCTCCAAAAGCTTCGCCACTTGAGGTTCCTTCTTTCGCGCTTTACTAAAACCTAGCTTCATGTTGCAGTGCAAATGTTCTAATACAACTGGTGGAGAATGCAGTAGCAGTAAGTTATAGCTAGCAAAATCCCAGATTTTCCCCACTTGTTTCTCTCCCTGGTTGCATCATTAGCAATAAATGCTTAAATGTATTATAGTGTTCATATTGTTCAAGTTGACCAATTTAGTCAACATGAGTTTCGCCCAATGTCAGGATAAAGTCAAGGTAGGTAATGAATCTTAAAATTTAGCGGAGAAAGCCGTGAGCGACACTTTTGGTAAATTGATTCGTACTGCACGCAAGCAGAAGGAGTACAGTCAGCGCGAACTTGCGAAACTGATTAAAGTTGATTATACCTATCTGTCGAAGCTAGAAAATGACCATGCGGGCTACCCTCCTAGCGAAGATGTTATTGATTTATTGGCTCTCCATCTTGACTTGACTGACCGCAAGGACGAATTACGACGACTTGCGGGTAGAATTTCGCCAGATGAAACCAAAGTGTTTGAAGAACTGGTTAAAAAGTATAAACAAATGCCCGCATTACTACGAAGAATGCGTGATGAGCCTGAATTTGCTCAAAAATTGTTACAACAAACGACTCAAGACTGTGAGGAGAAGTTGACTTGAAGGTTATCAAACCATATAAATTTCTACCTAAAGAAGAAATAGAGCGTCGAGCAACAGATGTTCTCATGCGTGTACAAGCGAAACGCAAGCGACCTCTCAAATTCCCACTTGATGCAGGTTATTTAGCAGAAGCGCTGGGTCTAGATATGGACTGCGGAAATATACCCCCTGACAAACAGGGTGCAATTGCCGCTATGATTTTACCTATAGAGCGCAAGATTGTACTAAATGATAAATAGCTTAGAGTTCCCTCGTGGGTTTGAGGAATCTTGTACTGCTCACGAAATCGGACATTGGGAGCTTCACATTGACCAAAATGCAGTACAGCAAGTTGAAGAAATGAAGCAAGATGGTAGAGAAATAATTACCGAGCCGTTTTTATGTCGTAACATAAATGCTCAACAAGGTATCGAATGGCAAGCTCAACATTTTGCAGCATGTCTATTAATGCCTAAATTTAAAATAGAAGAAGTACAACGAGGACGCGATTTGACTAGATGGTCACATCTTTACGCTATTAAAGATGAACTAGGAGTAACAATTTCTAACTTAGTCAAACGCTTACAAGACTTAGGATTAATTTATATTCCTACAGGTTCTAAACAAATTTATCCGGGAAAAGCCTTAAGTTAGCATCGGTATCTAAATCAGCCAAAATCTTTACAAACACTGTTGAGGTAAGCATTCACGAATGTTAGCCAGAATAGCCAAGTCAACTGGCTTAAATCCAGAAGACTTGTAGTACTCCTTTAATGAGTATCTATATATATGTGGCTAGAACATTTTAATGGCTGGTGCAGGCGCCACTTGTTACTGCGACTGCCCCAAATCACAAAGCATACCTAATTTAAGACGCAGCTACACACGAAGCATTGTTGTTTGCCCAAAAATCAGTTACTTTCTGCTTCCATAAATGCCAGTTACTTGTAACTTGCTGTGGTTCATACCAAGACCGATATTCCAAAAATTTTAGATGTAGCAGAACTTCAATTAGAACTTATAAAATTAGTAGAACATTTAACAAAACAAAACTTATTTATACTTATAGATAAATGTAAACCAGTAAAGGCTCTTCTGAGTGTTTGCTATACTATTGCAGATGCTAAAGAAATTCACATAGGTTGGATAACTGATAAACCCTTAAAAGCACCTTTGCAAAAATTTCTACCTAATCAGCCAAACTTATTCAGCGCAATTCAAAGCTGGATTAATAAAATTGATTAATTCTTTCTTCGCGTAAATCATTAATTACTGCCTCATAGTCTACAGTATTTTGAGCCGCTTTTACTACTAAAACTTTACCAACATATTTAACTGAACAGTGTTCTTCAACTAAAACACGTAAGGCTGTTTCAATTACTTCATCAATATTATTAAATTTCCCTGTTTCGAGTAGGACTTGAATCATCCCTTCTTGCTCAGGTGTTAATGTTATGCTCATGACTATATTAATACCCTATAGTGGTCTGCTTTTATAATAAAGCTTTACTGTAATCTCGACATTATACTCTGAAGAAGCTGTATAAGTAAGTCGGCGCCCCCAACTGTTAGTATTTAGTATGACTGGTCGTGCTTATTAGCCCAATTGCTTGCAGATACTCTACAACTCTCTCGTACTCAAGTTCGTTCATACTCTATAAGGCTAAAAATTTGCGCTTAGGGGTATAGTATCTCTTTTTACATTGCAAGAGTGCAGAACGACTTCTACCGAGACTTACATCTCTACCTTCAATAGCATATTAATCAATTTATCTACACTAAATAGATCAATCTCGCCATCCATCAAATTATTCACCTGTAGCTGCGTCTCACCTAACTTTTCAGCTGCCTGTTCAGTAGTCAAGCCTTGCTTTAGAATGTATTGGCGCAGTTTTATCATTAAATCAGCGCGCGCTTTTAAATCTGCTGCTTCAAGGGCGCCAAAACCTAAATCCTCAAAAACATTGTCGCTACCTTGAGT
The DNA here is from genome assembly GCF_002368415.1 of Calothrix sp. NIES-4105. Taxonomy (GTDB): domain Bacteria; phylum Cyanobacteriota; class Cyanobacteriia; order Cyanobacteriales; family Nostocaceae; genus Dulcicalothrix. Next base: position 9,585,786 of record NZ_AP018290.1, on the reverse strand, counting down.
CACTGTCATTGCTTTACCCTCAATTATATATGGTAAATTATTTCCGATATGATGAGCAACCGAAGCGGCGAATAGTTCGAGAACCTATTCGCACAAACCAAATTTGTGCATCTGGGTACTTAGCCCTAAGACGGTTTGAAGCGATAATTTCCGACGTATTCATTTCCCAAGCACCTGTATCGATATCAATTGCGACAATCTTACCTTGGTTAGAAGCTTCAACTTGTGGTCTAATATTAGTCTCGTAAATTTCGTCACCACGGCAAGCAAAATATTCAAAGCTGTATCTCGGTTGTTGTACTGTCATTATCTTAAATATTGATTTTATAAACTTCTAAAAGTTTACCTAAATTCGCCAACAGTACCTGTGCCGCTAACACCTTAAATTTCATCCTCAGAAAAACCAAGCTCACGCTGTAACCAAAGCAGACAGTTTACATATCTAGGATGGTCTTCAAGAAACGCAGCAACTAGAATAGTGAAACAAGTTTGCTTCAACCAGCCTGATATTATCAATATTGTTTTAGGTAAAACTTCTATAGAAAAAACTAATACGTAGCAAGGTAGCAAATTAAGGATAGAATTGAGGTGTATCAAAAGCCTCAATCCGATGCCCATATATTACATATGCTTATTGCTAGTATGTACCGGGCTGGCTAGATGAATAGTAATGTAATGCTATAAATTCAAATAATGGCAGTGATTATTACTCTTAAAGACATAAGAAAAAAGCGCGAACTTTCACAGGAAAAGCTTGCAATAGCAAGTGGCGTGTTTGTTTCTTATATCCAAAAAATTGATCAAAACGCTATAAGGAGGGTATCTCTTGACGTGCTAGATAAATTGTGTAAGGTGTTGGACTGCGATGTGTCTGATTTACTTGTGTACGTTAAGGAAGTAGCATGACACAAGAAAATCAGCCAAACGATGATATAGAGCGTGTAGAGGGAGATTTTGACTTTGTAGGAGAAAAGAGATACTGGCTACCTGCGGCATCAGAAGACCACTGTAGGCGAATCGCGAGGAAGCGAGGATTAACGCTTGTAAAAGTCGTCAACACTAAAAAACAACCATTGCAAATAATTTGTATCTTCGGAGAATTTCCAGATGAGTAATACTGCTACACAAATACCAGTTGATGAGCTTATACCAATGTTGACCGCTATAGCCGCGCGCGACTGGGAAAGTTTTAAGGAAGTTGAGAAACAATTTGTTATAAAGTACGGTGTAGAAGAATGGCAAGATTTTTTCGCTTATCGTCTTAAGCCCTCGCTGGATGAAAAATCTGATAAATGGCTATTAATCCAATGGTGCAGTACTGGCATATTGTCAGTAAACGACGTAGCATCTTAAACACCAATTTACTTAAGCCACTTACAGCAAAATCCCTTAATCGCGTGTTAACAATTGACGTAACAACGTGCGGGATAACTTTTAACATCACTGGCAAAAGCTCCCCTCTCCCCCTTCCCTTCTGGCTAGTAGGTAACAATTCCCGTTTCTTACTTCCTTAAACTTCTCTGAACGGTAGCATTTATTCACTTGCTGCCGTTCGCGCGTAAATGCTCTTTCTTACTTTCTTACTTGGACGAGTGCAGTTTAAACACACTAATCAACCACGTGTACATTTACATGAAGCAACAAAAACAAAAAAAGCATAAAGCATAATGTAACTTCGTCTGTGTCAAAAGTTTTGGTAAGCTGGCGCCAATCTCTCTTTCCTCTGTGCCCTCTGCGCCTCTGTGGTAAATAAAAATAAATTATCACACATCTGAGGACAGATGTGCCACAACTTTCAAAAATTAAGGTTAGTTGAATTAATGAAGGTAGAAAAAGGCTTACTCTAAAAATCAGAGTATACTAAATTTTCTTTCTTACAACGGATTTCAAAAGCTAGTACTTTGTTGGTTTCTGCATCAACTACTTTTTTTGCTCTTGCGTCTCGCTTACAATAAGCTCTTCCAAAATCTGCTCACGCATGGTAAATTTACCTCTACTTCCCAAATTTGACGATTCCCATCAATATCGTGAAAATTGCCATTAGTCCCTTTTTGGTAATCTTTCCAAGCTTTGCGTTCAGCTTTAATAAGTGTGGCGCCATCTTTTAACTCACCAATTGCGACTTATGCAAGAAATCAGTTTGCTTTCCAAGACTCTACTATTATCTTTATAAGTAGGTTTTTTTGGTGGTTTAACTTGATTTGGATTATTGGGGTTAATTTTATTTTGAGAAGCTATTTTTGCATTACCAGACTGCGAAGCGCGCGTTTGTGCATAAGTTGAAGTTGCACCAATTGTCAAACTGATAATGGTGTCAAAAATGATTATTTTTTTCATAACAGTCGAAGTATATAGTTGATTCCTCAATTTACAAAGTTCAGTAATAATAAGCATTACTGAACCTTTGGAGATGCATCGGTAAAGGTCACTTTGTTAAAAGTTGTGTGCCAAGTGTTATTTATATTGTCGTATCGTTGAATATTTAGTTTCTCCCTCTGATGCGCCAAGTTAGACACGTTGCAAGCAATGCTAAGTATAGTGTTAGAAGCAAATAAGGGGAGAAACTTTAGGTTAGCATCGGTATATAAATTTTCCAAATCTTTACAAACACTGTGTTTTGGCAAACCATGAATTTCACAATAGAGACAGAGCGTGAGAAAAACGGACTTTGGATAGCTGAGGTAATGGAACTACCAGGTGTACTAGTTTACGGACAAACGCGCGAACAAGCAGTTGCAAAAGTTCAAGCTTTAGCTTTGCACGTGGTCGCAGATAGATTAGAACACGGCGAAGTAACGTCAGATTTAATGAGCATCTCCTTTATCGCAGCATAGGTATAATACTAATTAAGCTTAACGATATTTGACTTATGCTCATCGAGAAGATTGTCCAAGAACTGCAAGATATCCCCGAAGATAAACTAGCAGAAGTTTATGACCTAATTCATTACTTTCGACTTGGTTTAGGTCAGGAACGCACACAAAAGAGCACCCTGGCTTATTGAAAGGACGACTTGGTGATGCTTTCTTTGAACCACTGCCTTTATAGGAACTCCAGCAATGGGAATGAGCTACCTCATCGATACTCATATTTTTTTATGGTGGCTTTTTGACGACCCAAAACTCCGCACTGACAGCCGAGAAATCATTGCCAACCCAGATAATTACATAATTGTAGCAGTGTTTCCGCTTGGGTAATTTCTACCGAATACCGCTCTTTTTTCCTCTCTATTAAAAAATAGGAGTAATCAGATGAACGCTCACAAAATAGAAGCTGTTTTAGCTGAAGATGGAACTTTAATACTGCGTGGCTTACCTTTTCATGCAGGGGATGCTGTAGAGGTAATTATTCTTGAATCTAAAACTCCACAAAAAACTGTTGCATCACCCACTCAATCAGAGACAAATCTTTATCCACTGCATGGGAAAGTAGTTCGATATGATGACCCCACTGAACCAGTTGCTTTGGAAGATTGGGAAGTTTTGCAATGATTGTACTTGATACCCATATTTGGGTTTGGTGGGTTGATGGTAGCGAGCGATTAACCAAGAAACATAGAGAATATATTGAGGAATATCAATCTCAGGGTTTGGGAGTAAGTATTGTTTCTTGTTGGGAAGTCGCTAAATTAGTAGAAAAAAATCGACTTGTTTTTTCTTGCCCAGTTAACGAATGGCTGGAAATTGCTTTGGCTTATCCCGGTGTACAATTATTAAACTTGACTCTACCGATAATTGTTGATTCAACCCAGTTAAGTGGGTTTCATAATGACCCTTTTGATCAGGTAATTGTAGCGACAGCAAGAATTAATAGTTGCCCTTTGTTAACTGTTGATGGAAAAATTCTTGATTATCCGGGCGTGGAAACACTCCCATAGCATCACTCTATGTCTGCTAATACAAGTTGATATTGATAGCTAAACATGATTCTAGTTTGTTCCAGAGTTAATCCAAACTCTCTCATTTATTAAAACTCCTTCAATAGCTGTAATTTTGTAAACAGTTTTTATTTAATAGGGATAAATAAAATTATGTATTTACAAATTACAATACTGAGTTTTTTTTAATGCACCGTATTTAGACTGTATTTAGTTGATGGTCGTCAGTGACGAACTTACGTATATTCCGAATTGGTAAGCAAAAATTTTATGTGCCTATAATTAAAAATTCTTAAGCCTCTCAAAAAGCAATGAGAGGTTTATTTATTGGTGCCGCAAGTGGTTTTTGTTCATGCAGCAGACACGGTTGAAAGTACGTACACCAATAGTAAAGGAAAAATTCTAGATTTATCGCTGGAAACTAGAACCAAAACTACGTCTTTTGGAGCTTCGCGGATGTAGTTGTACAAGACAGAGAAGGCTTTCATGGTCAAATAATGAGCGTTTTTAAGCACTACTACCACCTTTCCGCCTTTGGCTGATACTTGTATCTGATTTATCAAGTTTTCAATGTCAGATGTTTCGTAAGCTGTTTGGGCATCTAAATCTATTGCTGTATCACACAAATAAACTGCCATTTTACATTCCTCTTGACTCTGCCCTTATGGGAGGTGTGTACTTGAAATATACACCGCTTATGAGGCGCCTGAAGTCATGTTGAAAATTGGTGATTTTTCATTCACGAGCGCCAGGTAACGGTAAAAGCGTTGCGTCTTTATGACCAAATGGGATTGCTTAAGCCTGTACATGTAGATGATTTTACAGGATACCGTTATTACTCTGCTGAACAATTGCCTCGTCTGATATTGACTCTTGAGTTGTAGCATCGTTTGATGGTGTGCTTCCTACCAAAGCGCGCGTTCAAGTTCAAGAGTTACCTGCTATTGATAATATGGCTTGTGTTATTCATTACGGCAGCTATAATTCTTCAAATCAAGCTTATGCTGCTGTGCTTGCTTGGGTATAACATTATTGGCGCGGCTTTGTAAGGTTTACATTGTAGGTGGCGCCGAGCAAGATAATGATTCTTATGTAACCAAGGTGCAGTTTCCTGTTGAAAAAACTGAGGTTGTTACTGGCGCCGTTTCTTTGCTATTTTCAAAGCATGGGTATCCAGCAGCATCATTTAAATTAACACTCTTGTGGGATGGGCTTTAAAACTGCCCCGTCCTTAAATTTAAAATTCTGGCGGACGGGCAGGGATGCCCGCTCCACAAGATACAAAATACTAAAATACTATATAAATCTTGAATTTAAATCCCACTCTTGTCCCCCCCCTTCCACGCGGCTGCGGTGTACACACATCTTTGATAATCATTTTTATATTCCCCTCTTTGTGCCACGCCACTTGCCTCAAGTCGGCGCAGCCGCCCACGGCAGTGGCTCCTTTGTGTCTAAGAAAGCGGGAAATCCTCCGGATTACGTGGTTCCTTAAAGGAATAAACCACTGCATGTCACAAAGGGCACAAAGGAAGAGAAGAAAGGGAAGAAAGGGAAGAAAGATAACTTTGAAAAACTTGTGTGTACACGGTAGCTTCCACGCGGGGGGGTTAGGGGGGGATTTGAACATTCACATTTTTTTAAACTGAATCATAGACGACTTGATTAACTGTTAAGAAATGCTAAATTAAATTTGAGGGTAAGGACTAAAGTCCTTTACACAGCCAAAAAAATATGGGCTGAGAATGAAGCTCTCAGCCCTTTTAAAAAAGCGGGTCAACCGCTACCAATGTAGGTTAACCCGTATAGCTTTGGGAACGCGCAGAAATTGCTTATTGCAATACCAACTTAACGTTAGCGTTTTGTAAGCCGCGTTGCTTAACTTCTGACAATGTTTTGTTTACAGCATATTTTTGGTTGATCGAGTTGATTAGCTCGGTTTGGTTGTGCTTCTTAGCAACGCCCCAAAGGTCTGCAATCAAGTCGAAGGAACCATCACTGTTGCGTGACCAACCTAAGTCATATTCGCCTTCAAGAACAGCAACGATATCAGAGCGTACACGCTGACCGTTGTAACCACGAACATCTGCTTCGGTTTTAACGGAAATTCCGAGGTCACGCAACGAAGCTTTGAGGATTTCTGCGTCGGTGATTTTGGTGCGGAGTGTGCTAAAATGAGACATTTGGGTTTCCTCCAAAGAGAAGATAGAGAATTTAGGACGTTTCTATCTAAGTCGCACTTAGTGTTATTAAGTTGCGGCTTTTTTCATTGAACGCTAGCTTTTGAGACTAGCCTTTCCCCCTGTGGTAGCAGAGGAAAGCTTTTTAGAACTCCATTCGCTGATATTCAGCTACGGAGGACGCTGCGGGACGCGCGCGCTGTCTTGCCCAGTCTCGCAGGGCTGTTACCTGCTCTTGCATCGTTCGAGACAATGGCAATGTCGCTTTTAGTGCAGCAATAATATCTAATTGTGTGAACTCGCGGTCTTGGGCAAATGCTTCGTACATCGCTGCGACCAGTGCTTGTTCAATTTCGGCGCCTGAGAATCCATCAGACATTTTCGCTAGTTGTTGTAGGTCGAAGCGAGAAATATCTGTGCGGCGTTTCGTTAGGTGAATTCTGTAAATATCTTGACGTTCTTCAGGTGTAGGTAAATCTACGAAGAATATTTCGTCGAAGCGACCTTTCCGCAAGAACTCTCCTGGCAATCTTTCAACACGGTTGGCTGTTGCCATTACAAATACTGGAGATTTTTTCTCTTGCATCCAAGTTAAGAACGAACCGAAGATTCGACTGGATGTACCGCCGTCAGAGTCACCAGAACCTGAACTGCCTGCAAACGATTTGTCCAACTCATCGATAAACAATATTGCTGGAGATATCGATTCGGCTGTTTTTAATGCGTTCCGTAAGTTTGCTTCCGAACGACCAACCATTGAACCATCATACACTCGTCCCATATCTAAGCGTAACAGTGGCAGACCCCACAACCGAGAAGTTGTTTTGGCTATCAACGATTTACCACACCCTGGAACACCTAGTATTAACATCCCTTTTGGTTGGGGTAGTCCATACTCTCTGGCTCTTTCGGTGAATGCGTTTGACCGCTGTGTTAACCACTTCTTCAGTTCTTCTAACCCACCTACCGCGTCAATGGTTTCGTCTTCTTCGATGTACTCTAGAATTCCATTGCGTCGGATTAACTGTTTCTTCTCAGATAAAACTATGTCTACTTCATCTTCCGTCAGGCACCCTGTAGTTACCTGTGCCTTACGGTAGACTTTTTCAGCTTCGTCTTTCGTTAAACCTAAAGCTGCTCGTAAAAGCTTTTCTCTTGCTTCAGTCGTTAATCTACGACCGCGATTTTGATCTATATGATATGTTAAAACTTTATTTAATTCACCCATGTCAGGGAGTTGGAAGTCAAGAACAACTACTTCTTTCTCCAACTCAATGGGTACTTGCTGCATCGGCGACATTAATATAATATTTTTATTAGTACCTTTGAAGGATGCTATCGCATCGCGCAAAGACCTGGTAGTCGCAGGTGCATCAATAAATGGATGTAAATCTTTAAGTATAAATATAGCAGGTTCTTTTTGTCGGATTATCCACTCAATCGCCGCTTCGGGTGAAACGGTGTTGTGCTGGGTAACGTTTCTAGGCTGACCGTACTCAACAATACCGTGAGTCACTGTCCATACATATACCCGCCGTTGCGGCTTCGAGGATTGGGCAATCGCAGAAATTGATAGCTCTGCCCGCTCTTCCTCTGAGGTCACAAGATATATTAGGGGGTACTGAGCCTGGATTAAAATGTTGAGCTCTTCTTTCATACATCGACCTTCTTGAGACCTGGATTAAGACCTTAGAACACCGCGTTTTAAGTCGGAGTGGCGCCGGGACTAATAAGCTTACAACTGCTTTTTAAAGCGAGTGTTACCTACTTTAAACAAGGAACTAATTCCTCTCCCTTTGAAGATTCCTCTTCGTCATCAAGTTCCCCGATTGTGACAAGCAGTCCTGGCTGATTTCCCAGTGCTACCAGTTCACCGTCTCGCAGTACTAACGAACTGTCACAACTTGGACATGAATAAACTCGATGCGTCCTTCCGTAGGATGATTCAATTTCATCAACTAATTCCGAATTTTTCAGGTAGAAAACTAACGCTTTCTCCGCAAGTTCGGACATCGGCTCAGAATCTACTGCTGCTCGGATTTTTAATCTCCGATGCAGTTCTGGCGATAGATATAGCGTAACCTTTTGCTTAGCTTGCATATGACGATTTAACGGTCTTACCCGGGTATGTATTCCAAGTTATCGCCTCCAGAGTCCCTTGTCAATACGTTAAAACGTTTTGACGGCAACTTTGTAATATTTGTTTACAATTGGGATTCAGGCGCCCAATCTCGAATAAATGGTTAAGAGGGGACACAAGGAATGATAGATTAAGCTATCAGCGAGTAAAAACTGGTGAAAATGAAAGTCCTGGTTATTGGTGGCGATGGTTATTGCGGTTGGGCAACCGCTCTATATCTCTCAAATCGAGGTTATGAAGTTGCGATATTAGATAGCTTGGTGCGACGGCACTGGGACAACGAGTTGGGTGTCGAAACGCTTACGCCTATCGCCTCGATTCAGCAACGCCTCCAGCGCTGGAAAGATTTGACGGGTAAAAGTATCGACCTATTTGTTGGCGATATTACAAACTACGAGTTCTTGAAGAAGGCGCTGCATACATTTGAACCAACTGCGATTGTGCATTTTGGTGAACAAAGGAGCGCGCCGTTTTCGATGATTGACCGCGAACATGCTGTGGTGACGCAGGTCAATAACGTAGTTGGTACTTTGAATTTGCTTTACGCAATGAAAGAGGATTTCCCCGACTGCCATCTGGTTAAGTTAGGGACGATGGGTGAATACGGTACGCCGAATATCGATATTGAGGAAGGCTACATCACTATCGAACACAACGGACGTAAAGATACCCTACCGTATCCAAAACAGCCTGGTTCGATGTATCACCTTAGTAAAGTTCACGACAGCCACAATATTCACTTTGCCTGCCGAATTTGGGGATTGCGTGCAACAGACCTTAACCAAGGGGTGGTATATGGTGTCCTGACCGAAGAAACCGGAATGGACGAAATGTTAATTAACCGTCTTGATTATGACGGTGTGTTTGGTACAGCATTAAATCGTTTCTGTATTCAAGCAGCAATTGGACATCCCCTTACTGTTTACGGTAAAGGTGGACAAACGCGCGGCTTTTTAGATATTCGCGACACAGTGCGATGTATTGAAATTGCGATAGCAAATCCTGCACAACAAGGAGAGTTCCGCGTATTCAACCAATTTACCGAGCTATTTAGTGTCGGTGACTTGGCTTATATGGTGAAAAAAGCTGGTAATGCACTAGGTTTGAATGTAGAAATCAACAATTTGGAAAATCCCAGGATTGAAAAAGAGGAACACTACTTCAACGCCATCAATACTAAATTACTAGACTTGGGGCTGCAACCACACTTCCTCTCGGATTCGTTACTTGATTCGCTATTAAATTTCGCAGTCAAGTATCAAAATCGCGTTGACAAAAACGAGATTTTACCGAAAGTTAAGTGGCACAGATAGTAAAACAGGGCAAAGGGTAAAAGCTTACGCTTTACTCTTTCTCTGTGCCACGCCAGTCGCGCGACTGTCGGCGGAGCCGCCCACGGCGCTGGCTCCTCTGCGCCTCTGTGGTAATAATATTTACCACAGCGACACAGAGTACGCAGAGAGTATTTGAAGAGAGTTTTAGATACAGCAGTTATAGAAAAATTAGAATTATTACAAGTCTCTGCTTGAACCAAATAAGGATATCCTCAACAATGAAGGTAGAATGCTCGCATCTCAAAGGTGAAGCGCGCGTTACCTATAAAGTGACAAATAACCTGTTGACGAACGACTAATTTATGAAAATAGCCCTGTTTACCGAAACCTTTTTGCCCAAGGTCGATGGAATTGTAACGCGCTTAAGCCATACTGTTGACCATTTGCAACGTAACGGTGACCAAGTATTGGTTGTTTGTCCAGAAGGTGGAATGACCGAATATAAAGGAGCAGAGATTTATGGTGTTTCTGGTTTCCCTTTACCTTTGTATCCTGAACTTAAAATGGCGTTACCGCGTCCCGCCATTGGTGAAGCTGTTGATAATTTTAGACCTGATATAATTCACGTTGTTAACCCTGCCGTTTTGGGTTTATCTGGTATATTTCATAGCAAAATCAATGATATTCCACTCGTTGCTTCTTACCACACTCATTTACCGCAATATCTTCAACACTATGGTTTAGGAATGCTTGAAGGCTTGTTATGGGAACTATTAAAAGTCGCACATAACCAGGCAGCTTTAAATTTATGTACTTCGACTGCAATGTGTGATGAGCTTACTGGGCATGGTATCGAACGAGTAGATTTGTGGCAACGTGGTGTTGACACTGAAACTTTTCACCCAAGTCGCGCAAGTGAAGAAACGCGCGCGCATCTATCACGAAACTCTCCTGACAAACCATTATTACTTTATGTCGGGCGCCTATCAGCAGAAAAAGAAATTGAGCGAATCAAACCAATATTAGAAGCAATTCCCGACGCGCGGTTGGCATTAGTTGGAGATGGGCCACACCGTCAAGCTTTAGAAAAACACTTTGCTGGCACCAATACATTTTTTGTTGGTTATTTAACAGGGGTAGAGTTAGCAAGTGCTTTTGCTAGTGCAGATGCATTCATTTTTCCATCCCGTACTGAGACTTTGGGACTAGTGCTACTTGAAGCTATGGCAGCAGGGTGTCCAGTAGTAGCAGCACGTTCTGGCGGCATTCCTGATATTGTTACTGATGGCGTCAATGGTTATTTATTTGACCCCAAAACCGACGACGAAGGCGCCATTGCAGCAACAATTCGGTTACTCGAAGAAAAACAAGAACGAGAAACTATTCGTCAAAATGCTCGCGCTGAAGCAGAAAAATGGGGATGGGCAGCAGCGACAAGCCAGCTACAAGGGTACTATCGAAACGTCGTTTATTCGACAAAACAGAAAGTAGCAGCTTAAATTTATTCTATAGAACAGAAACCGGGCTTCTGTACGAAAAATCAGCGTTTTATCGCAAAATTTTTGGCTTGAAGCACGGTTTCTTTAGGTTGTGGTTAAACAACCTGTTGATTATAAGTAACAAAAGATATATTGTAAGCTTTAGTAAGTCCAACTAAGTACAGACAGATATAAAAAACACAGATGGAAACATTCATCAAAATCCATCTGTGTTTGTCTGTGTGTAAAAATACCTTGATAATAGTGCGCCTGACTACCTTGTATATAAATTTTTAGTCTAATTTGCCACAAAATTTATAAAATAATCTATTTATGTATGTATGTCAGTATATATTTCAAGGTATAGAGAAAAATCTAATACTTGAATTTGTTATTTAAAATCTAAATCCAAATCCATTCATTGTCGCAGACAAATCTAGACTCCCATGACACTTCCAAGTCCCGGTAGCGTCTTGGCTACTTTAACTGAATTGACACAAGTAAACCGTACTCATGCTCTTTTACGTCGCGTTAAAGACCTGTCGGTTACTGAGTTCGTTTGTTTACTTGACTTTATCACCGCCGAATTTCAACAATTTCTACGCGCGATAGAGCTAATTAACAATGAAGCTTTAGAAACTATGTTAGAGAGGGTTTTGGAAGCAATAACCCTCAAAATAGGTCAAATTCTCCAAGCCGAACGTACTACTATTTTTTTAGTTGACTATGATAAAGGTCAGCTATGGACAAAAATTGTACAGGAAAACGTTCACAAGCCAGTAGAAATTAGGACACCTATCACCGTTGGCATTCCTGGACATGTTGCGATTACTGGACATTGCTTAAATATTTCTAATGCCTCAACTCACCCTCTGTTTAGTCCCGAATTAGAAAAACAAATGGGCTACAAAATCAAAAATATTTTGTGTATGCCCGTAATTAGCAGTAAAAACCAAACTGTTGCGGTTGTGCAACTGGCAAATAAAGCTGGTGATACCCCATTTGACCAAGAAGACGAACGACGATTTCGCGACTTTGCTGAATCTATAGGGATTATATTAGAAAGTTGTCAGTCTTTTTATGTTGCCGCGCGTAACCAACGTGGTGCAACAGCACTACTACGTGCGACTCAAACTTTAGGGCAAAGTTTGGATTTAGAAGCAACTTTACAAATCGTGATGGAACAAGCACGAATCCTTATGCAAGCTGACCGAAGTACGCTATTTTTGCACCGCAAAGAGATGAATGAGTTGTGGACGAAGGTCGCAGCAGCGGATGGGGAAACAATGATGGAAATCAGAATTCCCTCAAATCGTGGAATTGTTGGTTATGTTGCATCAACAGGTGATGCTTTAAATATCCCTGATGCTTACAAAGACCCGCGTTTCGATCCCACTACCGACAGAAAAACTGGATACATGACGCGGAATATTTTGTGTTTACCCGTATTTAACTCAGCAAATGAGTTAATTGGGGTGACGCAGTTAATCAATAAGCAGCAAGGCAGCTTTACTGCTTCAGATGAAGAATTTATGCGCGCGTTTAACATCCAAGCGGGGATTGCGCTTGAAAATGCACGCTTGTTTGAGAACGTACTGCTTGAAAAACAGTATCAAAAAGATATTTTACAAAGTCTTTCCGATGCGGTTATTTCCACCGATATGGAAGGACGAATTGTTACAATTAATGATGCTGCGTTAGAGTTACTCGGATGTCCTCTTAGTGATTCTTATAGCAAATATAATAAATCCTTGTGGGAATATAACTTAATCGGGCGCCTCGTTTGGGATGTCGTGCCAATTGACAATTTGCAACTGCGACTTCAAGACAGCTTGACATTAGGAGCTAGGCACTTTGTACCAGAACAAAATTTAATAGTAGCAATTCATACATTCACTCAACACCAACCTGAAAAGAAATTTATAGATTCCCAGACAAATCCTTTAAATAAATCAGGTAAAAGAGCTAGATCACAAGCAAAAGTAGTAGTAGAAGATGCCGCAGACACATTACCAAGAGAAAGCTCAGTTAAATGCTCAATATTAGCTGTACGCGACCGTAATAACGCTGATATATTTATCCCTTGGAATCAACCATTAACTCCACAGTCAGAATTGCTCAAATCGCATCAAGTTCAACCAATTGAGCGCAGTATGAATTTAACTGTTAATCCTTTGACAAATCCTGAAGGTGGAGTGCGTGGTGGACTGGTAGTGTTGGAAGATATCAGTCGCGAAAAGCGGATGAAAACTACTATGTATAGATATTTAACGCCTCATGTTGCTGAACAGGTAATGGCGTTGGGCGAAGATGCTTTAATGGTAGGCGAACGTAAAGACGTTACTATTTTATTTTCGGATATTCGAGGATACACCACGCTCACAGAAAATCTCGGCGCCGCTGAGGTTGTCTCACTGCTCAATCAATATTTTGGAACAATGGTTGAAGCAGTATTTAATCACGAAGGAACTTTAGATAAGTTTATCGGTGATGCTTTAATGGCTGTTTTTGGGGCGCCTTTACCATTAACAGAGAATCATGCTTGGAAAGCTGTACAGGCAGCTTTAGAAATGCGGAGTCGGCTAGAAGAATTTAACCAGCCTCGAAAAATACAAGAACAACCCTTAATACATATAGGTATTGGCTTAAGTTCAGGCGAGGTTGTTTCAGGTAATATTGGCTCACATAAACGCATGGACTATACAGTTATTGGCGATGGAGTCAATTTAAGTTCACGGTTACAAGATATAACAAAAGAATATGGCTGCGACATAGTTATAAGCGAATTTACTTATCAACTTTGCAGCGAACGTATTTGGGTGCGTCAACTCGATAAAATTCGCGTCAAAGGAAAACACCAAGCAGTTAATATTTATGAACTAATTGGCGACCGTAACACACCACTAGACGAGAAAACCCAAGAATTCTTATTTCATTATCAAGCAGGACGTTCTGCGTACTTGTCACGTAACTTCCGAGACGCAGTATTATGCTTTGAAGCAGCCAAACAACTCAAACCATTAGACCACACCACAGACGTTCATCTCGAACGCGCGCGTAATCATTTACTTCACCCACCATCAGATTCATGGGACGGTGTATGGACAATGAGTACCAAATAATAAGTGCTGAGTAATAAGTGTTTAATACTCAGCACTCAGCACTCAGCACTTTCAACTTTGTATGTTGCACGAGCGCACTTTTAACTTTCTTCATTGCCGAAGGGGTTTTCACCGATATGTAATTCTTTCTTGGTGCGTTTCAACTGTTTCCACAGTGCCTTAACTTGCTCGTATGCGTCTTCGGGAGATATTTTACCAGAAGTCTCTAAGCTGCAAATAAAACTGATTTTCTGTGCAAACTCTTGTAAATTGGCATTAAAAACTAAGTTTTCTGGTTTTACTTGACCATAGTAACGGCTGCGAGGATAGAGAAAATCATCTTTGTTCACTTTTGCTGTCTCCATTTGATTAGACCCTGAAATAATAGTGTAGGAAGTTAAATTGGCAATAATGCCACTTGCATTTTTATGTTTATTAATAATTTTTCTTTATTGTTTTGAAATTTAGCTGCCTTGACATCCGCAAATAAGCTGAAGTTTTTAATTACCTGTACAGTTTTTAATCAGTATATACTTAGATATAATAGCTACACTGCATTCCATCAAGTATTTGGTTATTTTGAGATGTTTTTTTGATACGAAGGTGGTTGGCACCTATGGTATCAAATTTTAAAGCACTAAAAAGGGGCAACTAAAGATAAAATGGTTGAGCAATAAAGCATCGAAGCGTATTGATTCGCTCAGATATTTAAGGTTTTATCATGTCTGTTCACACCAAGTTATATGAAGGCAAAGCCAAAATTATCTACTCTACGGAAGAACCTGATATTTTGCTTGCCGATTACAAGGACGATGCCACCGCCTTTAACGCTCAGAAGCGTGGTAGCATTCTTAACAAGGGAATTATTAATTGTACCATCTCTAGCAAGTTGTTTCAAGAGTTGGAAGCTTTGGGTATAAAAACTCATTACATTAATACTCCGGCGCCAAACCAAATGCGCGTTAAGGCAGTAAAAATAATACCGCTAGAAGTAGTAGTGCGAAATATTGCAGCAGGTAGCTTGTGTCAGCAGACAGGACTTGCACTAGGAAAAGTGCTTTCTCAACCGTTAGTAGAATTTTATTACAAGAATGACCAGTTGGGTGACCCGCTTTTAACGCGCGAGCGCTTATTATTACTTGAACTAGCCACTGTGGAACAAGTAGAGCAGCTAACTCATCTAGCATTAAAAATAAATCAGTTTTTACGTGACTTTTGGGTACGGTGCGATATAACTTTAGTGGACTTTAAACTAGAGTTTGGTTTGGACGCAGAACAGCAAATTCTGCTGGCGGACGAAATAAGTCCCGATACATGTCGTTTGTGGGATACCTCACAGCAAAGTGACCCCGACCGTCGAGTACTTGACAAAGACCGCTTTCGTCGAGATATGGGAAATGTAGAAGATGCCTATCAGGAGGTTTTAAATCGCGTATTAAAGGCATTAGAACCAAAAAATAGCGATCTGTAGGTGCAACATCAAGACTATTAGTCACGTCGTTAAGATTTTCTTAACTACTTGTACTTCTATAATTTCGGTTTCATGATTGTAGTTGCTAGTCTTGACTAATGACAGTTAAGTAGTAAACATTAACTGATAGCCAACGCCAATTGGCGCCTTCGGACGATTGACTACTGACTATTGACTAATTTTTTGATGGTGTGTGGACGTGAAGAGGAAACTAGATAAAATGCGCTTATCTCCCGTTTTAATGACAGTGGTGGCAATTGCTGCACCGCTAAACAGTTCGATTGCAAATGCACAAACTCCGCAGCAAAAATTAGTACAGAAATTAACGCAAGGTAGGAACTCCGCAGTTGCTACCGTTAGTGTTCCGAATATTGATACTGGACATCAAGTAGTTGCTGTTTTTCCATCAGCGTCTGAGGCTTTAAAAACAATACCTGCTGGGATACAATCAAATCAAGCGATAAATAGGGGTACGAAAACTCAACTTTCTCCAAGGAGTCAATTACCAACCCCACTGCCCTCACCAGTTGAACAACCATCTCAGATTCCATCAAATCCATCAAATCCTGCAAATCCTCCAATTAATAACCAGCAGGTACCTAACCCATTACAAAGAAATCAGACACAGCAATCTCCAACACAACAAGTACCACTTCCACCCGTAGTGCCCACACCAGCACCTACAACTCAACCACCTACAACTCAACCACCTACAACTCAACCTTTTTCCCAACCTGAACAAACTCCGCAGAACCCTTCAACACCTCAATTTAACCTGCCCAATCAAAATCAACCTGGGCAAACCCAAGAAGCAACAGAACCGCGCGTTTTAGTTTCAGAAGTACAAGTTAGACCCCAAAGCGGACAACTGGC
Source organism: Calothrix sp. NIES-4105 (assembly GCF_002368415.1). Classification (GTDB taxonomy): domain Bacteria; phylum Cyanobacteriota; class Cyanobacteriia; order Cyanobacteriales; family Nostocaceae; genus Dulcicalothrix. The sequence continues at coordinate 9,569,392 of NZ_AP018290.1, read as the reverse complement.
GCCTGAACTTGAACAAGAAGTTTATCGTGTGATTAAAACTCAGGCTGGACGTACCACAACACGTACACAATTACAAGAAGACATTAACGCAATATTTGCAACTGGTTTCTTCTCGAATGTACAAGCATCACCAGAAGATACACCGCTTGGTGTGCGTGTTAGCTTCGTTGTGCAACAAAATCCAGTATTGACAAAAGTTCAAATCCAAGCGAACCCAGGTACAAATGTTGCGTCTGTATTGCCTCCAACTGCTGTAGATGAAATCTTTAAACAGCAGTACGGCAGAATTCTCAACCTACGTGAATTACAAGAAGGAATTAAAGCTTTAACTAAGCGCTATCAAGACCAAGGTTTTGTGCTGGCAAATATAATCGGCGCCCCTCAAGTATCAGATCAGGGTGTCGTGACGTTACAAGTAGCAGAAGGGGTAGTCGAAAATATCCGCGTTAGATTCCGCAATAAAGACGGTCAAGAAACGAACGAAAAAGGCGAACCAATTCGCGGCAGAACACAAACGTATATTGTTACGCGCGAGTTAGAGCTAAAACCCGGAAGAACCTTTAACAGGAATATAGTCCAAAGAGATTTACAGCGCGTATTTGGATTAGGGTTATTTGAAGACGTTAACGTTTCGCTTGACCCAGGTAGTGACCCAAGCAAAGTAGATGTCGTCGTCAACGTTGTTGAGCGCAACAGCGGTTCGATAGCAGCAGGCGCCGGTATAAGTTCCGCAAGCGGTTTATTTGGAACTATCAGTTACCAACAGCAAAACTTAAATGGTAGAAACCAGAAATTAGGGGCAGAATTACAGGTTGGTGTACGCGATTTATTATTCGATGTTCGGTTTACCGACCCTTGGATAGCGGGTGATCCGTACCGAACTTCTTATACGATAAATGCGTTCCGTCGTCAGTCAATATCACTAATCTTTGAGGGTAAAGACGATAATATCGAAACTTTTAACCCTGATAGACCAACTGAGGGAGGCGACCGTCCGCGCGTAGTTAGAACAGGTGGAGGTGTAACTTTCACTCGTCCCTTATCCGCAAATCCTTTTAGAGCAGCTGAATGGGTAGCTTCTGCGGGTTTACAGTATCAACGGGTAGAAACCATAGATTTTGATGGAGACACACGACGAGTCGGAAGAGTTAACCTCGACCCAAATAGAGAAGTTCAACTTAGCCAATCAGGTGAAGGACAAGACGATTTACTGTTTTTACAACTAGGCGCCTCACGCGATAAACGTAATAATCCTTTACAACCCACTAGTGGTTCTTTACTACGTTTTGGTGTAGACCAATCAGTACCCGTTGGACTAGGTAATATCTTCCTGACTCGTTTACGTGGAAGTTATAGTTACTACATACCAGTTCAATTTACCAACTTTACTAAAGGTCCTCAAGCTTTAGCATTCAACTTCCAAGGAGGTACTGTCTTAGGAGACTTGCCTCCCTACGAAGCATTCTCATTAGGTGGTAGTAGCTCCGTTCGCGGTTACGAGGAAGGTCAACTTGGTAGTGGAAGAAGCTATGTTCAAGCCACAGTTGAATATCGTTTCCCTGTTTTCTCCGTAGTTAGCGGCGCCTTATTCTTCGATGTAGGTAGTGATTTAGGTAGCAGCACCAGACCAGCGGAAGTCTTGAATAAAAACGGTACAGGATACGGCTACGGTTTAGGTGTGCGCGTCCAATCACCTCTTGGACCCATCCGCATCGACTACGGTATAAACAACGATGGCGACAGTCGCATCAACTTTGGTATCGGCGAAAGATTTTAGTAGTTACGAGTGCTGAGTTCTGAGTGCTGAGTAGTAATTTTTAACCTATAACTCATAACTCATAACTCATACCTCCGCGCCTCATAACTCAGCACTCAGCACTCAGCACTTTCAACTTTTGAGTTTGTGTTAGTTAGTTAACTTGCTATTTGGTTGTATTTACTTAATACTTTTTTGATAAGTCTTTTTCCAGTTAAAAATCCGGAGTCAAAAGTTTACTGTATGAATATTGACTTTTGAAAACGTTTAATAACGTTCGACCGTTACCCTTTACCCAAAAGAATGCAACAACATACTTTAGCTGCAGAAATTCTCCAAACCGGAGTAGGGCTGCACACCGGTGTTACTACCCATGTAACTATTAAAAGCGCGGCGCCTGGAAGTGGTCGCTATTTTGTACGGGTCGATTTGCCAGAATCTCCAATTATTCCCGCACAAATAGCAGCAGTAAATCAAACCGTTCTATCTACTCAATTAGGTAAAGGCGAGATTCATATCCGAACAGTTGAGCATATTTTAGCTGCTTTGGCTGCTATGGGTGTTGATAACGCGCGTATCGAAATTGATGGTCCAGAAGTCCCACTTCTTGATGGTTCAGCTTCTGTGTGGGTAGAAAGCATTCTTCAAGTGGGTTTAGTGGCACAGTCCGAACCTCAAAAAGAAACTTATGTGATCTTAGAACCAATCTGGGTAAGAGACGAAGATGCTTTCGTCTGTGCGATGCCTGCAAACGAAACGAGATTTACATACGGTATTGATTTTGACTTACCTGCAATTGGTAATCAATGGTACAGTTGGACAATGCCTGCCGAGAGTAATTCTGATACAAGTTTTGTAACAGAAATAGCTCCAGCTCGTACATTTGGACTGTTACACCAAATCGAGTACTTACAGTCGGCAGGATTAATTAAAGGTGGAAACCTGGAAAATGCACTTGTTTGCGGACCAGAAGGATGGTTAAATCCACCTTTGAGATTTGCTACGGAGCCAGTCCGTCATAAAATCTTGGATTTAGTAGGAGATTTGAGTTTGCTTGAAAAATTTCCACAAGCCCACTTCTTAGCATACAAAGCCAGTCATAATTTACATATCCAACTGGCTCAAAAGATTTTGAATTTGGGATTTTAAATTTTAGATTAGTTTTATAATCTACTCTTGAATCCACAATCCAAAACCAAAAATCGAAAATCCAAAATTTACAGAGTGCCATGTCAACAGTTACAGTCAAAACTGCCGATGTTAATGCTCCTGGGTCATCTGAACCCACATCAGAGAGTGTTTCTACACAACAGCCTGAAGCTAAAAAAGTATTCAGCATTGAAGAAATTCAAAAAATATTACCTCACCGTTACCCTTTTGCTCTCGTAGATAAAATTATTGATTTTGTACCGGGTAAAAGCGCGGTAGGTGTGAAAAATGTTACTGTCAACGAACCGCAGTTCCAAGGTCATTTTCCGGGGCGCCCGATAATGCCTGGAGTGCTAATAGTTGAAGCGATGGCACAAGTGGGTGGTGTTGTTATGACACAGGTGCCAGAGTTAGAAGGTGGACTTTTCTTATTTGCTGGTATCGATAAAGTACGTTTTCGGCGTCAGGTAGTACCAGGAGATCAGTTAATAATGACTGTGGAACTGTTATGGGTAAAACAGCGTCGTTTCGGTAAGATGCAAGCTCGCGCCGAAGTAGACGGTCAACTCGCATGTGAAGGCGAATTGATGTTTTCACTCGTTACCTGATGTCTTTATTTAGGAATGTGGGTACGTTAGCAATCGTGCCCTTATTCATCAAAAAGGATACCAGAAAATTAGTTATTTACAACTTATATTGTAAAATTTGTAAAATTTGTAAAACCTTTCAACTCTCACGCCCTCACACACACGCTCAAGTTGCCACCGACAGCTTCGGCTACGGATAAAAAAATAGTCAGCACGCTTACTGTTCTGGAGATGCACCCTTGAAGACGCTCATTCATCCTACCGCTGTAATACATCCAAATGCGGAACTTCACCCTACAGTGCAAGTCGGTGCCTATGCTGTGATTGGAGGGCATGTGAAAGTAGGTCCCGAAACCGTTATCGGCGCCCATGTGGTACTAGACGGTTTTACAGAAATTGGGGCACGAAATCAAATATTCCCCGGTGCGGTCATAGGTACAGAACCACAAGATTTAAAATACGACGGCGAATTAAGCTGGGTTAAAATCGGCGACGATAACCGAATTCGCGAGTACGTAACAATTAACCGCGCGACTGGAGCAGGAGAAGCAACACTTGTTGGTAACGGAAACCTGCTCATGGCATATGTTCACGTAGGGCATAATTGTGTTATAGAAGACTCTGTAATTATTGCTAATTCAGTTGCACTAGCAGGTCACGTATATATTGAATCGCGCGCTAGACTCAGTGGAGTATTAGGAGTGCATCAATTTGTACATATTGGCAGGCACGCAATGGTCGGAGGAATGGCACGCATCGACAGAGATGCACCACCATATATGACCATTGAAGGAAATCCAGCAAGAGTTCGAGCAATTAATTTAATTGGACTCAAACGCGCGGGTTTTATCAGCGAAGAATTACAAAACCTCAAAAAAGCTTTCCGTATTTTATATCGCTCGCAGTTATCCTTTAAAGATGCTTTAGACGAAATCGAAATGCTTGGAGACACCGAGCATTTATTACACCTACGTCGCTTCTTGTTGCTATCGCAAATGCCAGGAAGACGTGGATTGATCCCTGGCAAAGGCAAAGCTGCTCTCCCAAGCGATGAATAATTTAGATTTTGGATTTTAGATTTTGGATTTTGGATTCAAGCAAGGAAGCAATGTCTAAATAGCTCCTTAAGATGATTGGGATAAGTTTAGGTATGGTTTTACTGTAAATACATCTTTAACTGAAATTTTATCAAAAGTCTAAAATCCAAAATCTTAAAATATATAATCTAAAATCTAAAATCCAAAATTCAACGATGCGAATATTTATAAGTACTGGTGACGTATCTGGAGATTTACAAGGTTGTTTACTTGTGAATGCGCTATTACGTACTGCATCTGCGCTTAGTTTAAAATTAGATATTGTGGCGCTAGGTGGCGAGAAAATGGAGTCGAGTGGCGCCACAATACTCGGTAATACGGCAAAAATCTCTTCGTTTGGTCTGTTAGAAGCTTTACCTTACGTTCTACCGACACTAAAAATTCAACGTCAAGCAATTACCTATCTAAAGCAAAACCCACCTGATTTGGTAGTACTAATTGACTACATGGGACCAAATCTGGCAATTGGCAATTATGTACGGCGCCAGTTACCAAATGTGAAAATTGTTTACTACATTGCACCTCAAGTTTGGGTTTCTTCGCTTACTGCTAAAGATACGAAAAAAATTATAAATGTTTGCGACAAGCTTCTAGCGATTTTTCCTGCCGAGGCAAAGTATTTTCAAGAGCGCGGGGCAAATGTAAAATGGGTTGGACATCCGTTATTAGATAGAGTCAAAGAATTCCCTAGTCGAGAAACCGCGCGTGCTAATTTACAGATAGCTGATGATGTTACTAATATTGCACTACTTCCAGCATCGCGTCCGCAAGAGTTGAAGTATGTGTTACCTGTAATGTTTCAAGCTGCCCAAGCTTTACAAGAGAAATTAGAGCAAGTGCATTTTTGGATTCCGCTTTCTTTAGATGTCTACAAAGATAAAATTGAAAAAGCGATACAAGAATATGGATTAAAAGCAACAATCGTCTTAGGTCAGCAAAAAGAAGTACTTGCTGCCGCTGATTTAGCAATTACCAAATCTGGTACAGTAAATTTAGAATTGGCGCTTTTAAACGTACCCCAAGTAGTACTATATCGTCTCAGTCCTTTTACCTACTGGGTTGGAACAAAAATACTAAAAGTAACTTTTGATTACGCTTCACCTGTTAACTTAGTAGCAATGAAAGAAATAGTGCCAGAGTTTATTCAAGAGCGCGCGACAAAAGAAAATTTGGTAACTGCAGCGATGGAGCTACTATTAAACCCCGAACGTAAAAAGCTTCTTCAATTAGATTATCAACAAATGCGCGCGCTGCTAGGAGAACCAGGAGTATGTGACGAAGCAGCTAAAGAAATTTTAGAATCATTGTAGACGATGTATTTCAAGAGTAAGTATTTATATTGAGAAAAATTTCATTTATTATTTTTTGTAACTGTATTATTTTATATCCAACCTTTACGCGCGTTGGGTTGCCATTTTTCCACCCTTGCTTCGGTTGATTTATTTATACAGCACCGCAGCGTGTTCATGTGGTACATGTAGAGACGTTACATGTAACGTCTCAAAGCGGGTTTTGGGCATCATGCGTGTACCTCATTAACCAGAAATATGCTGTATCTTAGATGAAATACTGACTTTCAAACATTTTTAAAGTTCTTGTTTCGTGAAAATGTGAACCACGGTTCACAATCTGCGAATAATAATCATAATCAAATACTCATAAAGCTGGTTTCTTTAATTTTGGTAGGTTCGTAGGGTGTGGAGGGCGCCGTTACAATCTTCAATAAAATGAAAAATCATATGCTTTGACGCACCAACGAGGGCGCCGGTGCGTGACGCTAATAGTCTAATAGTCTTGAGTGGAGTTTTTTCGTAGCGTCACACACCCTACCATACCGTAACGACAGGCGCCAACCTATCAAAATTAATGACATGGAGTACTAGGATAACCAGAATTATATGATAAGTTGAGAATACTTGTAATTTTATTTACACTATAAATAAAAAAACAGTATTTGTATTTAGAAAAGTGTGCATTTTTATTTTTCAAAATTGTATAATTGCATATTTGATGTCCAAGCTGTGATTAGAAGAATTTTAAACTATAAAAATAGGGGATTAAATTCCCCTATTTTCAAAAATTGATATTTACATATTAGGCAAATTATTCGGATCGATACCTTGAGATTGTAAATAGGCAATTAATCGCTCTTTTTGCTGACGTTCCTGTTCAGCACGTTGGCTTTCCTGTTCAGCACGTTGGCTTTCCTGTTCAGCACGTTGGCTTTCCTGTTCGGCACGTTGGCTTTCCTGTTCGGCACGTTGGCTTTCCTGTTCAGCACGCTGACGTTCTTGCTCAACTTTTTCAACTGCCCAAGGTAACATATTACCTTCAGCATCCCACCAGCGTAACCAGTAACCTGTTCTTTCCTCCTTTTTTCCTTGCCATGTTCCTAAAAATAATCCCATTGAGTCAATCCAATGGCGCCCGTTTTCATCTGGTAGTTCTAGGATGTAGCTACCGTTATCAAGTTTGTAATATTCTAATAATCCGCCATCTGGGTCAAATACTACATACACAGGAACCTTGAGTATTTTCTCGTAAAAAAACCATTTCCCTGGTGGATGTGTTTGTTTTGCCGAGTATTCTTCACCTTTATATCCCTCGTTTTTGAAGTCAGATAAAAACTCCATAACTACCGCTGGGACATTGCCTTCTAAATTAGGCGTGTAACTTTTACGGTCGCTTACAATTTGATTTACTCTATCTACATAAACCCAATCGGGTGCTTTAATTGTAAGTAGACCATTGATGGTTGCACAAAGACCAAAATTTGAGGCTATTAACATGTACGCTGTGATATATCCAGCTAGTTCTAAGATTTCACGCAAAGCACCAGCCAACAACGGCTGACCTGTATTTTCCACTGGTTCATCCTCTAACCAAAAATCATCAGGCAACGCTTCCCAAGATATTACCATGCCTTTTCGAGATTTTGGTTCAATAAGTTGGGTTGCCATTTTCACCCCCACGCTTAGGTTGATTTATCTATATTTTAGATGCAATACTGACTTTTACGGATTTCTTACATCCTCGTTTTATGAAAATGTGAACCACGGTTCACATTTTGTTAATGATTATGACAGTTATGTTTCGCCTGCTGATAGCCCCGTCCGATGAATAAAAAATTTAATTGGCACCAATTAATAGTTACAAGCTTTACGTAGCTCACTCAAATTAGCTAATATCAAACAAAATGGAGTTAAAACAAGCAATTATTCGGTTTAATACACTGTTCATCAGTGTTTATAGTCTGGGGTTGTTTTTAACTGGATGTAGTGGTACAGACACTCTTTATCCAGGCGCCGCTAATCAACCTTCTGGAAATATCGTTAAAATTATTTCCAGCTTTCCCTTAACAGGTAGTTCAGTTGGTCAAAGCCAAACAATCGTAAACGGTATCAAACAAGCACTTGACGAGACTAACTCAACCCTTTGTAATGGTAAGCTCAAAATTGACTATGAGTCTTTAGACGATGCAACTGCGGCAACAGGAAAATGGGATGCAGCTAGAGAAGCTGAAAACGCAAATAAAGCTGTCTCAGACTCCAACGTTGTCGCTTATATCGGTACCTTTAACTCTGGCGCCGCCAAAATTTCAATTCCTATTCTTAACCAAGCTAACCTGGTAATGGTCAGTCCAGCAAACACGGCTGTTGGCTTAACCAAACCAGGTGGAGAACCAGGAGAACCCGAAAAATACTACCCAAATGGCAAACGTAACTATGCGCGCGTAGTCCCTGCTGACGATTTGCAAGGTTCTGCCGCAGCCAATTGGGCAAAATTATTAGGAGTTAAAAAAGTTTACATTCTGGATGACCAAGAAGTTTATGGCAAGGGATTAGCTGACGTATTTGAAGTTACAGGCAAAAAAATTGGACTTCAAGTTTTAGGACACGAAGGTATTGACCCCAAAGCAACAGATTATAGAGCCTTGATGAATAAAATTAAAGCGCTTAACCCAGATATGATTTATTTTGGTGGCATCACGCAAAATAACGCTGGGCAGTTAATCAAAGATATGCGGAATGTTGGAATGACAGCGGATAAAGTCAAATTTATGAGTCCTGATGGTACGTATGAACAAGCTTTAATTGATGCAGCTGGAAAAGATGCAGAAGGTGTTTTAGCAACTTTTGGTGGTATTCCACCTAAACAGTTAACAGGTGCTGGTAAAACTTGGTATGACAGTTATAAGAAGAAATATAACGCCGAACCTGAAGCTTATGCTGCATATGGTTACGAAGCTGCTAAAGTAGTTACTGATAGCATTGGCAAAGTTTGTAAAAATGACCGCGCGGCAATTCGCGATGCTGTTTTAGCAACTAAAGACTATAAAGGTATACTTGGTACTTGGGGTTTTGACGCTAATGGTGATACAACCTTAAGCACTATGTCAGGGAACACCGTCAAAAACAGCAAATGGGAATTTGTTACCTTACTAGATGCTAAAGCCAAATAATTTCTAGTATTACTGTTGGCTTTGCTGGGCTGCTTGATTTAGGTTACGCAGCTTTTTTTGCAATCGGCGCCCCCTGAATGGATACGATAATTTTGGTGGTAAAAATGAAGCCTGAGCTATACCAATCTTGAAAAAAAGTGAACAAAAAGTGATATTGCTTTTTATATGCAGTAGCTTTTATTTTAAATAGTAGTATTGATAGAGGTACATAGGCGTGCGGACTCTGAAAGCTTCAACTCAAGGACTTGAAAAGATTAAATACGCAAGGGAACAAAAAGGTTTGGTGATTGAAGACTTTAAATGGCTGTTAGAAGCCAGTAAGGTACTAGAACCCGATATTGATTGGGAGGAAAGAGGATGTTTTGCAGATGGAGTGTCATTGAGTACGTTTCGACGTTTTTTATATGGGATTAAACCAATTAAGGCGCCAGCGTTTCAAGCATACTCTCAGGTTTTAGGGTTAAATTGCGAAGAGATTATTGATAATAATCAAAATCCTGTTGAATCTCCCTTTTACGTTCAACGTAAATCAATCGAAAATCCCGAATATCTCGAAGCAAGATGTTATGAGGAAATACAAAAACCAGGGTCTTTAACTCGAATTAAAGCTCCTGAACAAATGGGTAAAACCTGGCTTTTAGAAAAAGTTTTGGGTTTTGCCAGAGAAAATGGATATCAGACAGTTAAGCTCGATTTTCGGCTTGCTGATAGTACTATTTTTAGCGATTATGATACATTTTTACAGTGGATATGCGTGCATGTCGGTGAAGAATTGGATATAGAAGAAAATATAGACCAATATTGGAAAAAAATGTATGGCTCGAATAAAAATTGTACTCGTTATTTTCAAAAGTATTTGTTAAGTAATATTAATGCTTCTTTGGTTTTTGGTTTGGACAATGTGGATTTAGTATTTGAACAACCAGAAATTTTTAATAACTTTTGTAAATTAATCCGGTATTGGTACGACCAAGCAAAGTCAACTGACAGTATTGGTGAAATTTGGAAGAAAATCCGGTTTGTTATTGTTCATTCTACCGAAGTTTACCGAGCAATGGATATTAATTCTTCTCCTCTTGCTGGTGTTGGACTAACAGTGGAACCACCAGATTTTAAGCCCGAACAAGTGCTTTCTTTAGCAAAGCAGCATGAACTTAGTTGGAATTCTTCGGATATTGAAAAATTAATGATGTTTATAGGTGGAAATCCAGCATTACTACATAAAGCAGTTGATAGTGCAAAACAGCTAAATCTTTCAGTTGAAGAATTATTAAAATCAGCAGCTACCGAATCAGGAGTATTTAGAGACTATTTAGGAAAACACTTACACAACTTGCGACAATATCCAGAACTAGCATCAGCTTTTTTACTGTGCGTAAATTCCCAAGAACCTGTAGATATTGACTCTCAGTTAGCATTTAAATTGCACCGAATGGGACTTGTTAGGCTGCAAGAAAATTGCGTTACTCCTAGTTGCAATTTATATCGTCAGTACTACAGTTCGCGTTTGTAATTCAAAGTTAAGAATGTCAATTGAAACAAAGCGCTAAAATCGTCTCTATAGCTGTACAACGCCAATCTTGAACAAAGTGAACAAAAAATGATATTGCGTCAGATATACTGTTACCTTTATTTTAAATAATATGATTGCTTGGTTATAGAGTGTAACGCGGCTAAAATCTATTTCCAAGTATAAACATATTAAAAACAAGCTGGAGTAATGAACACACAAATACCATACGAATATATATATTCCGGCACTTTAAATATTGATTCTCCTACTTACACAAAGCGTAAAGCAGATACTCAATTGTATGAGAATTTAAAGGCTGGTAAATTTTGTTACGTTTTTAACTCGCGTAAAACAGGTAAGTCAAGCTTGCGCGTACAAATAATGCATCGTCTACAAAAGGACGGTATTGCTTGTGCTGCAATTGACTTATCGATGAATGCTACTAATTATGTAACTCCAGACCAATGGTATGCAGATATTATTGATACGCTTATAGAGATATTTCACTTAGATATCGATTTAGATTCTTGGTGGTTAGAGCAGGAATTACTATCTCCCGTGAAGCGCTTTAGTAAGTTTATTGATATTTTACTGGCACAAGTAGCACAAAATAATCGCAAGATAGTTATTTTTATCGATGAGATTGATAGCCTTCTCAGTTTAAAGCATAACAGCGATGATTTTTTTGCGTTGATCCGCGCGTGTTATAATCAACGGGCAGATAATCCTATATATAATAATCTGACATTTTGTTTATTAGGTGTCACAACTCCTTCAGACTTAATGACAGATAAAACTAGAACACCATTTAATATTGGTGAGGCAATTGAGTTAACAGGGTTTACTATAGAAGAAGTAAAATCATCTTTAGCTCCAGGTTTATCTGGTAAAGTAAGTAATCCAGAAATTGTATTACAAGAAGTATTAAATTGGACTTATGGACAGCCATTTTTAACTCAAAAAGTTTGTAACTATCTCGTAAAATCTCGTACCGAACCGCAAAATAATGCTGAAGCGCAGTGGGTAGAAGAAATAATCAGAAACCGAATTATTACTAACTGGGAATCTCAAGATGAACCCGAACATTTGCAAACGATACTAAACCGGATAATTTCTGAGAAGAATGAAAAATATAGAAGTCGCCTTTTAGGACTTTATCAACGCATTTTACTTTCAAATGGTACAAATGACAGGCGCTATCAAGTTGTAGCAGACGAAAGCGCAGAACAGGTAGAATTAAGGCTATCAGGGCTTGTTGCTAAAAGTAACGCGGTTTTAAAAGTTTATAATCGTATATACGAGTTAGTGTTTGATTGGAATTGGGCTGAGAAAGAATTAGCGAAAGTACGCCCTTATGCTTATAATTTAACAGCATGGTTTGACTCAAATTGTCAAGATGAGTCACGCTTATTGCGGGGGCAAGCGTTGCGGGATGCTACTTCTTGGGCAATGAGTAAATGTTTGGGTGACAGAGATTATCAGTTTTTGGCTGCCAGTAAGGAATTAGAAAAACGGCAAGCAGAAATAGCACTCGCTCAAGAAAAAAAAGCTAGAGAATTAGAAAAGCTTGAATACGAAGTTAATCTAGAAATAGAGCGAAAAGGCGCCGAAGCACAAAAGCAAGCCAATAATATTTTAAGAAAAGCAACTAATAAAGCAAATCGGCGCATTCGTATTGGTGGTATTATTTTGGTGTCCTCTTTACTGCTCTCATTATTTGTAGTCACACAAGCAGAACATTCTCGTCAAAATGCTGTTACAGCAACTTACCTTGAACAAGATGGAACAAGCGCATTACAAGACTTTAAGGGTGGAAGAGAAATTGATGGTTTACTATTAGCAATGCAGACTGGACAGGGCTTGAAAACTTTAGTTAAATCAAAACAATCTTTAGTAGACTATCCAGCATATAGTCCTGTGTTTAGTTTACAGAAAATTCTATTAGATATTCACGAAAAAAATCGCATAGAAGGGCATACAGATTGGGTCAGAAGCATCGTTTACAGTCCAGATGGCAACACTATCGCTTCCGCAAGTAATGACAAAACTATCAAATTGTGGAATGGCGCCACAGGTAAACTAATTTCTACCCTAGTTGGGCATCAAGATGCGGTCATTAGCGTTGTTTACAGTCCAGATGGCAACACTATCGCTTCCGCAAGCGTTGATAAAACAATCAAATTGTGGGATGTCGCCACAGGAAAAATCATTTCTACCCTAACTGGACATACTGATCAGGTCAACAGCGTCGTAACGAGTCCAGATAGCAAAACTTTAGCTTCCGCAAGTAATGATAATACAATTAAACTATGGAATGTTAATACAAGCAAAGAAATTGGTACCCTGACAGGTCATAAATTGTGGGTTAGTAGCGTCGTTTATAGTCCGGATGGTAAAACGTTAGCTTCGGCAAGTGGTGATAATACAATTAAATTGTGGGATGTCACTGCAAGAAAACAAATTGCTACCTTGACTGGGCACAAAGATTTAGTTAGCAGCATAGTTTACAGTCCAGATGGCAACACTATCGCTTCCGCAAGTGATGATAGAACCATTAAATTATGGGACGGCGCCACAGGAAAAGAAATTTCTACCTTGGCTGAGGATGAATCTAGTATCAAGACCATCGTTTATAGTCCAGATGGTAAAAGCTTAGTTACTGCAAATCTTGATGGAAGCATCAAATTATGGAATGTTGACACAAGAAAACAAATTTCTACCTTGAATGGACATCAAAGTATAATCAACAGCATAGTTTACAGTCCAGATGGTAAAACTTTAGCTTCCGCAAGTGATGACCAAACCATAAAATTGTGGGATGTTGGCATAGAAAAACCAACTTCCACCCTGACAGGGCATAAATCTTGGGTAACGAGCGTCGCATACAGTCCAGATGGTAACACTATCGCTTCTGCAAGTGAAGATAAAACCATCAAATTATGGGATGCTAGCACAAAAAAACTAATTTCCACCCTTCAGGGGCATACAGGTAGAATTTGGAGTGCCGCTTACAGTCCAGATAGCAAAACTTTGGCTTCTGCAAGTCGCGACAACACCATCAAATTATGGAATGTCACAACAGGAAAATTAATTTCTACCCTAACTGGACATACTGATGAAGTTAACAGCGTCGCATACAGTCCAGATGGCAAAACTTTAGCTTCCGCATCTTGGGACAAAACTATTAAATTATGGAATGGCGCCACAGGAAAAGAAATTTCTACCTTAATTGGACATCAAGATTTAGTCAGAAGTATCGTTTATAGTCCAGATGGTAACACTATCGCTTCTGCCAGTAACGATAAAACTATTAAACTATGGAATGGCGCCACCGGAAAATTAATTTCTACACTAATTGGACATAAAGAAGTAGTCACAAGTGTTGTTTACAGTCCAGATGGAAAAATCATAGCTTCCGCTGGTAATAAAACAATTAAACTATGGGATGGCGCCACAGGAAAAGAAATTTCTACCCTAACCAGACATAAAAAAGGAGTCCTGAGCATCGCTTTTAGTCCAGATGGCAAAATTTTAGTATCTGCAAGTAATGATAAAACGATTAAATTGTGGAATGTTGCTACAGGTAAACAAATTTCTACCTTGACTGGACATACTGATTCAGTCTGGAGCATCGCTTTTAGTCCAGATGGTAACACTATCGCTTCTGCATCTGGGGACGACACGATCAAATTGTGGAATTTAGACTTAGATAATTTACTAGCTCAGGGTTGTGATTGGTTGAAGGGTTACTTTGCAACTCGTCCAGAGGAGTCGAAGGATTTATGTTTTCTTTTTCAATTCTTTTGGTTCAACTGGTAAACCATAAATAATAGTGAGTAACTTTGCAACTAACTCACTACTACCTTCTTCATTCTTCAAAATTGTTTTAGCTATTGCTTTAGCTTCATCAAAGCTCACCCCTAACATAAGTGTCTTAGCTAATTGGTCATTTAAAATTTCTAACTCCTTGTTAGCATTCAGCAATTTCTTTTCTACGCGGGATGTATATAATTTTTGACTCTCTACCAACTCGCGCAAAAATTCTATATCTTCTCTTGCCGCTAATAATTTTTCATTGCTTTCTTGGTCAATTAATTTTGTTTGATCAGTAATTTGAAGTGTTTTTTTCATTTTTCTACGTAATGGCAATGTTACTCCCTTCCCACTCAAAGAATACTGATTTTGAATTAACCACAAAGGACACAAAGGACACAAAGGTCACACTCGTAGGAAGGAAGATAGGTAATCTTATGCTGGGAAGGAAGTATGCTTTTAATACCTATTGTTACCATACCCAAAACTTGTCCGGGTCTGGTAACAATAAATTTGGGGTCTATTTACAGAAATAAGAAAAATCCAATATTTTTTTTGTAAGATTATTAATTAGCATATCTAACACTGCTAAATTATCATTTAATTTGTTCTCATCAGTATTAATTATAAACACTGACATGATTAGAGAATTTATTTCCCGTTCTATATCTCTCGAAGACTTAATTTCTTTCATCTCGGAACTTTTGCAGCGCAATTCCAAAGTTAAGTTTTCTATTTCTGACTTCAAAGTATGTATTTCCTTTTGAAGTTGCAGAGTTTTATTAGTTTGAATACGTCTACATACTTGAGTCTTACTTTTAAAACGACGAATTTTGTAAGTCATTTTGTTAAACCTCATCTAATTACTGAATTGTAGCAATGGCCGTTTACTGCGGTTGTAAGTTGGCTTCTGGAACGGAACCCAACGAAGTTTTTACTGTAGGTAAACTAAAATACCCAGCACGTAAGTAACTCAAGCTAAGATTTGGTTAAATAAAGCACAAATTTATCTGAAAATAAAGTGTTATTAAAAAATTATTTGCTCTCATTTTAAGTTAAAATCTTTAAGTGAATATTTTGTGAAAAAATCAGTAAATTAGTAAAAATAATTCAAAAAAATCGGGAAAACAATATTGGCTAATGAGAATTAGTCTTTTTATTACTAATTCAATTTAATGAATAATCCCTTAGACAGATGCAAAGGTAAAAATATTTATATTTATGAAAATTTTATTAGTAGAAGACGATGAAGGCGCCGCTCTTGTATTGAAAAATATTCTTACACGTCAGCATTACACAGTTGATTTGGCCGCTGATGGTGAGGCTGGACTATCGCTTGCCCAAATGTTTACTTATGACTTAGTTGTGTTAGATATTATATTGCCTAAGCTGGATGGTCTAATGTTTTGCAGACAGCTACGCGCTCAAAAAAATGATATCTCGGTTCTGCTATTGACAGCTTTAGACAGTAGTACAAGCAAAGTTATTGGCTTAGACGCAGGAGCTGATGACTATATGATTAAGCCTTTTGACACGAGTGAGTTATTAGCTCGGATACGCGCTCTGATACGTCGCAAAACTCCGACTCGCTCGAATACTATCCAGGCAGGAAATGTCAGACTTGACTCTAGTAACTTTCAAGTCACCTGCAACGGGCAACTTTTGCATCTGACTGAAAAGGAATACGCTTTACTAGAACTATTTTTACGTAACAGTAACAGGATATTTACTCAAGAAATGCTGCTTGATTATCTGTGGCCATCTGAACAAATACCTTCAACCAATGCTGTTAGAGCGCACATCAAAGCTTTACGACGGAAGCTTAAGCTCGCTGGGGCTTCAGATTTGATTGAGACAGTTCACAGATTTGGGTATCGGCTCAAATTAGGGTTAGACCAAGTTAAGCTTCCAACTGCGCCGGCGCCTGACTTCCAATCTACAGAAATTGATGCGACTACAGAAAATCAATATCAACCACAATTTTCTTTGGCATTGGTTAACATTTGGAAACGATTTAAGCCCAAGTATAGCGAACGCATCGCAATTTTAGAACAAAATATTACGGCGCTGCTTGTCGGTAGGCAGACTGAAGAACTAGAGCAACAAGCAATTGCTGAAGCACACATGTTAATTGGCTCGCTGGCGAGCTTTGGTTTGACGGAAGCTGCGCGTTTATCTCGTGAGATTGAAAAGATTTTTCGGGCTGGAATACAACAAAGTATTGCTCAAGTTGAATATCTATCGCAACTTGTTGTCGCGCTGCGGCAAGAACTCGAACGAGCAACCGTATTAGAACCACCAATTGCGGTAGCTTCTCGTTGCCTTTGGCAACGAGAAGCTAACATGAAGCGACAACCCCGATTGTTAATTATCAATGACGATGCTTTACTTAGTCAGCAGTTTATAAAGTCAGCTGCATCCTGTGGAATTGAAGCTAAAGTCGCGACACTAACTGATGCTAGAGATGTAATTGCCCAAAATGTACCAGATGTAGTACTACTGGATTTATACCTTTCTAACTCAATTGAAAGTAGCTTAGAACTGTTAACAGAACTAACGAGTAATCATTTGGCTTTGCCTGTGCTGGTATTTACGGAAGTTGAAGATTTTAATCTGAGGTTAAAAGTAGCTCGTTTGGGGGCACAAACTTTTTTACATAAACCTGTAGCTCCTTCTTTAGTCTTGGCGGCAGTTATTCAAGTGCTACAACGTGCTGATGTCGCAGGCGCCAAAATTATGGTTGTAGACAATGACTCGCAGGTGTTAGATATTTTACGCACTTTACTCTCGACTTGGGGATTCCAGTTAACTCTACTCGATAATCCCCAACGATTTTGGGACACATTGAATACATTTAATCCCGACTTGCTAATTCTAGATACGGAAATGCCATTAAGTAGTATTAATGGTGTAGATATATGCCAAGTAGTACGAAACGACCCATATTGGAATCACCTACCAATAATGTTTTTATCTGTTCGTAAAGATGCACAGACAATAAATCAGCTATTTATGGCAGGTGCAGACGATTATATAAGTAAGCCAATCGTAGAACCAGAATTAATTGCTCGCATACTAAATCGGCTCGAACGCACTATTTCGGAAAGTCGAAAGCTAATCTAAATTTTCACGCGCGCTCAACTATTGCGAGTAGTTGTATGTATCACGGTCGTAAGTAGGAGCAATACGTTCGGCTAACGCAACCGATGAAGCAATAGCAGCAGTTGCTAGTAGTGCTGATGCATTTGGAGGCGCCGAAGCTTCTAGTAACGTTCTAAAATATACACTAGGCGCCTGCTCAGAGTAGTCGTAATCAAGGGTTGTACCTTGTTGGTACTCAGGTAAATCTTCAGCTTGTTGCTTTGTTATCCCAACATACACACGGTCAGCTAGTAAATCAATTATGCCAAAACCAATAGGCAATAATACTTTCTTAGCAAAAATACAAAAACTAATATCACCGATATCAACGATAAGATAACAGAGCTGTCCTTCGTCATCTACTAATACATCACTAACGGCGCCTATTTTCTCATCAGTTTCTTGAGTATAAACACTCATCCCTTTGATACCTTTGCTCTGAATCGTGTTTTGATAATCTGCATAAAAATCACTAATTTTGTAAAGTGCCATTCACTTATGCCTTTGTAAGTATGTCCTGTGAGTATGTCCATTTTTCAGTCACAAGGTTATAATTTTAATTATTTCTAATCATCCACCAAAAGAATGAGTTAGCCATTATCTTTAGTTTGAAAATTATTTGATTTATTCATCTTTAAAATTTACTACTTGTATATATAGCAAATATCATTGAACTTGCGTTTTTAGTTAAAGTTCAGCTTAAGATGATTCGTAACCCCTAGTAATGTGCGCTGACCTAACCGACTATGCATCTGATTTTGGGCGAATTTCTGAAATTACTGAACTGGTAGGGTATTGTTCATACAATGAATCTGCCAGCTGTTTATTGAGCTTTACAAAAATTATTTTAAACTTTTGCATTTCTTCAGGAGTTAAGTTAAACTCTTCCAAATCAAGAATGGCTTTGGCGTTAACAATGCTAATATCATCAGAACCGGAAATCTGAATAGCTAAGAACACTTGTTCAACGGTTTTAAACGAGCTAACATTATTGCTATACAATCTAAAATAGTCGATTTAACGGCGCCATTTATACCAACAAATACTGCTAAGTTGCCATACGGAAAATTGAGCGTTATATCTTGAAATCCTCGCTCATTTTTGGATATGTAACTTTTTAATACGCATAACTAATAAATTTATAGAATAAAATTATATTTTGTAAATAATAGGGTTGAAAAGTATCTTTACTATTATATGACGAATATCTGAAAATTGGCGCCAATGTTAACCCCTTATTCTTCCTCCGATGCAAGCAACTTCACGCCAACGACAGGCGCCGTTAATCATCTAAGAATCAATTATTTCTCAGCAGCAACTAATTCAATCAATTCAGATAAATCACAGGCACCGTAACTATCTTTACTTAATTTGTTTATTGCATCAATCATTTGCCCTAACACCACACCACCGATTTCGGGTAAGACATCCTGAGTTTTGAGGCGAGACACAGTTGTTTGATGGATGCCTAGTTCATCCGCCAACGCCTTATTAGTTATTTTACGGCGTGCCATTACTTCACGCAACTTCCACCGTACACTTGTCCCATTTAATACAACACTCATTTCCTACACATCAAAACAACTCGCTTTTTTAGCATAGCGTGGGCGCCCCGCTGCCAAAGTATTACAGCAACAAGCACAATTGTTATATAGCACTGTATGCTATATACATAGCACTTAAAGCTATTAAAAAATCATAAAACATTTGTTCTATTTTGCTTAGATAGCTTCATTCAAGTGCATTAATCAATTAGTGATGGCACTTTGCCGAATTAAATTTTAAGTACGGGGGTAGAGGATTGATAATTATAATTAGGGAACGCACGACCTTGGAACAGGTTGAGCAGATGCTGGAAACTTTGAGGGTCTATATCAAGGTAGTAGTTGACATCGAACGTGGCATATTAGCAGGAGGTGCAGAAAAACACGCTTGGTGTGAAGCTCTGTTATTAGAGGACGCTCTTCTGACAGCGTGACCTTTGGGGTGCCAATTGGACACCGTTTAATCAGTCGATTGATTACGAATCGATTATTAACATTCGTCCAAGTCAAAATAATCGCTCGATGATTATTCAAGACCCAGCAATAAAAGAACGTGTAAAAAAAATTACTGAGGATTTAATAGGTGGATATGAAATTGACTTTAGATGAAAAAAAAGCAAGTTTTCTTAGCGTTGATATTCCCCATCGCTTAGGACATATTGCTTCAAACCTAGCGCGCGTTCGTTCGTTTTGTAATGATGCATTTAAAAAAGGTGTAGAAGTTGTAATAGATGAAACCGAGTGGTTTATTGAATGGATAGCAGCAGAAATTGAACCAGAACAAGCCGAAGAATTAGTTAACATCCAAGTCCAACTCGTGCGCTGGCAAATAAATTTAGATAATATTTTATCTTCGGAACTTCGTCGAGGAGAAGTAGCTAAACTTGCAGAAACTTACTCGCAGAGAGTATTAGATATGTCAGGCTTACTTGATTCAGTAGCGTGATTACAATTGACGGCGCCTATCATCTTCATAATCATAGCTCTAAAATAAAAACAAACATTACCAAACAACATGACTGTGATTAAATAAAAGTATTGAGGCGCCGACATTATAGTTTCTTCACTCATATACGGGCACCTTCAAAAAATCAATTAGAGTGCGCCTATAACGACAAATGCACCCTAATATCTATACTACATTATAATACAAGTAAATATTTTAGCAGAAGTTTGTATTCAGCTTGCTTAACTCGAACCAAGTGCGGTCGCCAATTACACCATCAACAGGCAAGCCAGTGTTTTTCTGTAACTGTCTTACAGCTTTTTCTAAACTGTTGCCAAAGTCACCATCAATTCTGCCAACCTCATAGCCTGCAACTGTTAGCTTTTCTTGAACTTTCTTAATCAAATCTCCTTTGGTGCCTTTTTTGAGGGTGGGCATATCAACGGGGGCGCCTTTGAACAATGAACGCCAAGTTCTGTCGCCAACAATACCGTCAACTACTAAGAACATCCGTGCTTGGAACATTTTGACTGCGGCTGTGGTTCTGGCGCCGAAGTTACCATCAACCACTTCTTCTCCTACGGGAGAGCAGGCATCCGGAGTACCGATGTACACGTCATATTTTAGTAAAAGTCTTTGTAACTCCTTAACTGCCTCACCCTTGGAACCCTCTTTAAGAACAGGATGAGCGAAGTTGAGCTGCTGCTGCGTTGAATGATGTCATAGTATTTTTTTCTGTGTGAATTGTTATCTAACTAATTCATCACGGCACCGAACTATAATTACGTACTTTGCTTGGTACACCACAGGGTACTATTTTTACGTATTTATCGCAAAAAAAGCGCTATTTTATAGAATTAATGTGTATAGATAAAATCTTTTTTATACTAACTAATAAGTATTAAAATTACTTTTTTTGCCGATTGAACATGTAAAAAATTATATTTGTAGAGACGCAATTTAATCGCGTCTAACTAAACTTGCCACTGCTTTGGCTAACTGATTGGGAGTTACGGGTTTTGTCAAGTGCATTTGAAAACCTGCTTCCTGGGCATCTGTAGAATCTTCGCTCCTCGCATTTCCTGTTAGAGCTGCGGCAGGTATTTCTCCCCCAAATTCGGCGCCAAGAAGGCGAACTCGGCGAATCAATGTATAACCGTCTTCTCCTGGCATACTGATATCAGATAGTAACACATCATACCCTTTGGGGTTGGCAATTAGGGAGGCGATTGCATCTGAAGCTGAGGCAACTGTGGTAACTACGGCGCCATACTCGGACAGCCCCGCCGCAAATAACTCACGTAAAGCAGGCGCATCATCTACAATCAAGACTCGTACACCCGTTAAAGATATAGTATCTTCAGCTGGCACGGACATGTTGGTGTCTGGTAATTTTGCTCTCGGCTCTGGAATTGGAGTTTGCAGTGGCAACCTAACTGTAAATGTTGCTCCGTGTCCCTCACCTAAAGAAAGGGCGCCAACTGTACCACCGTGAAGCTCAACTAAGTGACTGACAATTGTTAGCCCAAGTCCAAGTCCAGTATTAGACCGGGTGAGGGAACTATCCGCTTGCCGAAAGCGCTCGAAAACATAAGGTAAAAAGTCCGCGCTGATACCTTTACCAGTGTCGCTAACTTGAATTTGGGCTATTGAATCAATATATTTCAATTCAATTTCTACTCGTCCAGTTGGGGGAGTAAATTTAATTGCGTTAGAAAGTAAATTCCAGACGATTTGCTGTAAGCGAACAGGGTCGCCAAGTATTTGCTCTTTTGCTGGGTCAAGCCTGGAGACAAGTTGAATTTGTTTCACATCCGCTGACACACGGACTACCTCAATTGCTGCCTCAATTATCGGGGCAAGTTCAATTGTACGGGCATTCAAACGCATTTTGCCAGAGGTTATGCGGGAAATATCCAACAAATCCTCAATTAGTTGAGTTTGGATTTTAGCGCTGTCTTCAATTGCCTCAAGTCCACGAGCAAGCTTGTTTTGATCGACTTTTTGCCTGCGGAGCAACTGCGCCCATCCCACTAGAGAGTTAAGTGGATTTCTCAGTTCGTGTGAGAGAATAGATAAAAACTCATCTTTAGAGCGATTTGCTGCCTCAGCCGCAGCACGAGACGACTGTTCAATTTCTAAAATTCGGGCGCGTTCTTTTTGCAACTCTGCTTGCTCTGTAATGTCATCGATGGCTAAAAGTATCATGTCGCTATGGTTTGGTTGAGACATTTTGCGAGCATTTAGGAACATGATTTTGTGTCCAATTTGCTCAAACTCATGCTCAACCTGCACGTTTTGAAACTCAGATAGCTGGTTATTGCTGGGAATAATTTGAGAAAGAAGCGCGCGCAAATCGGGAATATTCCATTGTCCATTTCCTAGCTCAAAAATATTGCGCCCTTCGACTTGAGTTGTTGTAACCTGAAACTGATCATAAAAAGCCCGATTTGCGGTGATGACTTTTAAACTGGCATCTAGCACCACCAAGGGTTCGCGCATCGTCTCCACAATTGCTTGGGCATAATTCCGCGATTCTATCAATTGCTCGGAAGAGCGTTTAAGCGCGTCAATATCCACCAACATCATTACCGCACCATCGATTTTATTGTCAATTGTTCGGTAAGGACGAATTCGCAAGTCATACCAATGCCCTTGTTGATCTTGCACTTCCTGCTCTTTTGTAGTAAAGGTATTAATCACCAACAAAATTTGTTGCTCTAAGTCTGGGACATTGAGATTATGATTTATATCCCCTAATGGGCGCCCGACATCAGTAGGAATTAAGTTAAGAATTTGTCGCGCGTGAGGAGTAAAGCGGCGAATCCGCAGGTCTGCTCCTAACATGACAATTGGAATTTGTGTACTACTTAGTAAATTCTCTAAATCATTACTGAGTTGGTTTAATTCGAGATTGCGGCGATGCAGTTCATCGTTAACGGTATTTAATTCTTCATTTGTTGCTTGAATTTCTTCTTTGGCGGTTTCGAGTTCTTCGTTCGTACTCTGCAATTCTTCATTACTGGAGAGAATTTCCTCGTTGGCTGCTCTTAAATCCTGATTGAAGGCTTCCTGTTCCTCAATAGCTAATTGCAAATGCTCTTTGGTGGCTGTTAATTCCTGTTGAAGCCGAGCAACTTCTTTTTCAGTTGTTGCTTTTCTGCCAAGGGTCTTACTACTAACTTCTACCAACTTAGGCGCCGTTGGAGTATCCTCAAACAAAATCAAAAAGTAGCTTTCTTGTAATTTACGAGTTTTGAAGGGAATAATGTTGATAGTTACTAACCGCTCAAGGTCATTGTCCCAAATTTGCAAGCCTTCTTTCTTGACTGGCGCCGACTGCTTCTTTGCCTGCTGCATGGCGGTACGAACTTCTAGTTTTAAGTCCTCTCGAACCATTTTAAGCAGATTCAAGCTAGCTCTTCCAGGTGCAGGTTGGAGATACCGACTCGTCTGTCCCCGAAATTGTAAAATCTCCAAATCTGAGTTGACAATGGCGCCGACAGGAGCATAGTTATTTAAGACGATTTGATCTGCTTCTTTCTGCAAATCAAGGTCTGTACAAGCTTCTTCGTTGATTTGAGGATTAAGCTCTAAATCTAAAGGATAATTGTTGCTGACTATATCTATGGGTAAGCGAGCCGCTACCAATTTACGCGCATATATCTTATACTTTTTGTCAACCAGCGAAAATAAATCTAAGAATTCTCCTACAGTTTCCGAGGTTCCCAACATCAAAAATCCAGTTTGTTTTAAACCATAATGGAAAGTTGGCAAGACTTTTTTCTGCAAAGGTGTCCCGAAATAAATCATCACATTCCGACAGGTGATTAAGTCAAGCTTGGAAAATGGGGGGTCGGCACACAAATTTTGTTTGGCAAACACGCACAGTTCGCGCACAGATTTACAAATTTGATACGAATCTTCTTGCTCAACAAAAAAACGTCGCAGACGTTCTGGTGAAATATCTAACATCTGGCTGCGTTTATAAATACCAAGTCTCGCTTTTTCGATGGCACTTTCACTAATATCTGTGGCATAAATTTGAATTGGTGGCGTAGTAGGCTGTTTCTCTAAAAATTCGATCAAGCAAATCGCAATCGAATAAGCCTCTTCCCCACTTGAACAACCCGCTACCCAAATGCGGATGGGTATAGCTGGCGATTTATCTTTAGTAATTACAGGAAATACTTTAGTTTTTAAAATTTCAAAAGCTTCGGGGTCACGCATAAAACTCGTGACATTAATCAAAACATCTTCGTACAGCGCTTGCACTTCTGCTGTATGGTTTTGAAGAAATGTAACGTAATTTTCCAATTGCTCTATCTGGTATAATGCCATCCGGCGGACAATTCGCCGCTGAATGGTAGTATGTTTGTAATAAGTAAAGTCAACTCCCGTTGCAGCCCGTAGCAATCCAAAGATAGTTTGTAAAGGATTTTTGCCTTCTATTAATACCCCTGTCTCAACGATGTCTGGCAAAGTGGTGTTAGCAACATAAGGATGACGAGTGATTTTCTCTAACTCAGTAGCAATCGCACTTGGTGTTAAAATAAAGTCTACATGCCCAGTGGCGATAGCGGTATTCGGCATACTGCTAACTTGTGCTGTGCCTTGACATTGAGCAAAGGTAATTCCTCCTGCTGCTTTAATTGCCTTTGCTCCCAGTGCCCCATCTCCATCACCCCCTGATAATACGATTGCGATGGCTTTGTTACCCCGGTCTGATGCTAGCGAAAAAAAGAAAGTATCAATTGTCATCACTTGTCCGCGAATCTTCTCACGAGGCATTAGTTTTAGCACCCCCTGAGAAATTATCATCTGCTTATTCGGGGGAATAACATAAACTTGGTTCGGTTCTACAGTCGTATTATCAACTACTTCATTAACTGGCATCTGAGTTACTCTCGAAAGAATCTGCGAGAGCAAACTTTCATGGTCTGGCGCCAGGTGCTGTACTAATACAAATCCCATACCAGTATCAGTTGCGAGGTGGCGCAACAATTCTGTAAAAGCCTCCAATCCACCCGCAGATGCTCCAATGCCAACAATCGGGAATATATTCGAGTCATGAAACTGCTCTACATTGGGCGCTTTTTCAGCAGTACGTCGAGATTGAGATTTTTTAGAAGGTCGCTTATTCATTAATTAGTGCAGCTTTAAGCTAAGGTGGAAAAAGCCCTTGATTTGGAGGCTTTGGCTTCACCTAAGTAAAAAGCAAACTTTTATTACTCAATCAAGGTAAAGGCATAGTTATCTCTCTATAGTTACTATCTTACTTAATTTGGATACCTCGATACTAAAAATTTTTTTATCGGTATCTAATTAGTTTTGTTAATAAGCTTAAACCAAGCTAAATTAGGATTTTTCTTCAAGTTTACATTTTGTTACATAGTTTGCTTGATTTCTGCTCACCTACTTATAAGCATCACAAATACCTTTGGTGATAACTATAAAATCAAACCGTCGTCGAGATGCCTTGCAGGTGTGGTTTGAAGATGACGAAGTTGATGCGCGCGTGGATATGCTTTGAAAAGATTAAATAAGCAAGCATATTAATTCGGAAGTTAAAATCTCGATTGTTGGAACTTTTTATAAAAAAGCGTCAAGAGTAAAACTTAAGGTTGATGCAATTATGCTGCAAACCTTACAATTAGGCTCGGCAGCACTTTATTGTGATTTCGCGTCGTCATATGTTAACTTTAGACTATGATTAATTTTAGGCTTAAAATCATTTAAGATTATGAAAGTGTAATATTAAGTGTTGCGCCAAGATTTAATGACAGCGTTCATTGTAGAGGTGTTCTTAATCACTAACAATACCTGCTTTTGTAAGTGATTACACATAATTGTAACATGATTCAATCAGAGTCTGAACAAGAATTTGAAGCCTTACTGAACTACCTTAAATCACACCTTGGTTGTGATTTAACTATTTATAAGCGCGCTGGTTTAGTGCGTCGGTTTGAGCATCATATGTACCAGTTAAAAATTAATAATTACATAGATTACTTAGAATACTTAAAAAATCATCCAAGAGAGCATCTTCATCTATTAAATACCATCTTAATTAAATTCTCTGGCTTTTTTCGCGACCGCGATAGCTGGAATTATCTTGCTTCCGTTATTATTCCTCAAATTATTAGAAATAAGGAGCCAGGTGAACAAATTAGAGTATGGAGCGCTGGCTGTGCATCGGGACAGGAAGTTTATACAATAGCTATATTATTAACAGAAATCTTAGGAATTGAGCAATATTTAGAGCGAGTCCAAATGTTTGCCACGGATGTAGATACTGATGCACTACTCGAAGCACGTCGAGGTTCTTATAGTACACTAGAAATAGCAGGTATCGACGACAAACTGTTGTCGAAATATTTTGATAAAAATTTTCAAAACAACGAACAACGCTTTGTTATTGACTCCAAACTGCGTCGCAAAATCATCTTTGGGCGCCATAACTTAACTTTAGATGCACCAATGTCCAAAATAGACTTGGTTATATGTCGTAATGTACTTATATATTTAAATTCCGAAACTACTCCAGCAGTTTTAGTTCGTTTCCATTTTGCTTTAAAGGATAATGGTTTTCTTTTTCTGGGTCATGCAGAAAGCTTGATAAAGAGCGAAAATATTTTCAGACCCATTGATATAAAGCATCGTATTTTTGCTAAAAACGGTAATCTCACCTTAGAGCAATACCTGCTAATTCTACCAACTAATCTACGAAAAAAGAAAGCAATTATGAATACTCAAACAAACGAAACCTAAACTTTAATTATTTTTTATAGAAATAACCCCTCCCCCTAACCCCCTCCCCGCAAGCGGAGAGGGGGGAATAAAAGCATAATTGCCAATTCGACGTTTTTATCCAAATTCTTACTCCCCCCCCGTTGCGGAGCTACCGTGTACACACAAGTCTCTTTTTTTTCTTTCTTCTCTTTCTTTGTGTCCTTTGTGCCTTTGTGGTTCTTTAAAGAGATAAACCACATAATCCGGAGGATTTCCCGCAGGGTAGACACAAAGGGCACAAAGGGGGGAGTGTAAGGAGAATTATTAAAGATGTGTGTACACGGTAGGTTGCGGGGAGCGGTAAAATAATATGCAACCTATATTAAATCGGTATAACGTTAATTAATGGTAACTTGACGCTAAATGTTGCGCCTTGCCCAATTCCAAGACTTTCGGCAGATATGGCGCCACCGTGAAGTTGTACCAAGTGACGCACAATAGCTAATCCTAATCCTAATCCGCCTTTGGAGTTTTGCGAAGTACGAAAAGTATCATAAATATGGGGTAGAAACTCAGCATCAATACCAATACCATTGTCATTAACTAATAATTGCGCTTGAGTTTTATTGGCGCCAAGATAAACTACAATTCTTCCTCCAGTAGGCGTAAATTTGATTGCATTTGTAAGTAAATTTAAGACAATTTGCTGCAAACGGTCGAAATCGCCTTCTATTGTGATTGATTTTGGGTCAAGTATAGATTCTAAGCAAATATCTTTTGATTCCAGCTTGGGACGCACTGTAGCAATTGCTGTGTCAACTACAGATTGCAGTTCAACTGGCGCCTTATTTAAGTTGATTTTACCTGAAGTGATACGTGAGAGATCAAGTAAATCTTGGACTAGTTTGGCTTGAAGAGTGGCATTACGTTCTATTGTCTCCAAAGATTTTGTTAGCATTGCTGGGCTAAATGGGCTACTACGAAGTAACCGCGTCCAACCAAGAATAGCCACTAGGGGAGCATTAAGTTCATGAGAAACTTCTGCTAGTAACTTATCCTTCATACGGTTGCTTGCTTTCTCATGGCGAAGTGCTTCTGAGCGTAGCTGCGCCATTTGGAGATGGGCATTTACACGAGCTATAAGCAAAGAGGCAGAGAAGGGTTTAATAAGATAATCATCAGCCCCAGTTTGGAGTCCTTCAATTACAGATTCTTCTCGCGCGCGTGCGGACAACAAGATAATAGGCACTTCTTTTGTGCGTGGGTTGTTACGGAGTGCTTTTAGTAACTCAAAGCCGTCTAGCCCTGGCATCATTACATCACTAAGTATCAAATCAGGTACGTGCGCTGTTGCTGCTGCGAGTGCTGTTGCTCCATTACCAACAGCTTCAACCGTAACATGTTCCCTGAGTATTCGCGTTAAATAATCTCGCATATCAGCATTGTCATCTACCAAAAGTACAAGTGATGAGTGCCTCTTTAGAAGTGATGAGTGCTGAGTGCTGAGTTCTGAGTGGGTGTTTGGGAGTGATGAGTGATGAGTGCTGAGTTCTGAGTGGGTGTTTGGGAGTGATGAGTGATGAGTGCTGAGTTCTGAGTGAATAGAATACTCAGCACTCAGCACTTTCAACTCAGCACTATGAGAAGATATATGTATACTTGGTAAGTGAGCTTTGCCTAGAGGAATTGTTACACTAAAGCAACTTCTTTCTCCTAGGGTGCTGCTTACATTTATTTTTCCACCATGTAGTTTTACTAGTTCATGTACTAGGGCTAAACCAATCCCCGAACCTTCATGTGTTCTTGCTTGTGTTCCTCGTACTTGGTAGAATCGTTCAAATAAACGAGGCATTTCTTTATTTTCGATACCTACACCTGTATCTTGCACTTGTAGCGTTACTTCTTGGTCGTTTAATTGAAGCAATCTGACAGTTATTTCCCCTTTAAGAGTAAACTTAAAAGCATTGGAAAGCAGATTGAGGACAATTTTTTCCCACATTTCCCTATCCACATATACAGATTCTCGTAATGGTGGGCAATCAACAATAAATCGTAGTCCTGCTTGCTCAATTGCCGAACGGAATACAGAAGCTAACTCGGTTGTCAACTGTGCTAAGTCTGTTTCTTGATATACTGCTTTCATGCGACCTGCTTCAATGCGGGAGAAGTCAAGCAGGGTATTAACTAGCTTTAAAAGACGTATAGCGTTGCGATGCGCTACTTCTAAACGTTCGCGCATTTGTGGAGAAAGAGGATTATTATTATCATGTAAAGCATCTTGAAGAGGCGCCAGTAACAGCGTCAGGGGTGTGCGAAACTCGTGGCTAATGTTGCTAAAAAATATAGTTTTGGCACGGTCGAGTTCTGCAAGTGACTCTGCTCGCTGACGTTCCTCTTCGCGGGCAGCTTGTTCTTGAATTCGTTGAATTTCCGATTCTCGCAAGGCTGCTTCAGCGCGGGCACGTTCGATGGTCGCCCAGATGCGTTCGGCGGTTTCGCGCACTAGCTCGACTTCCTGAGCCAACCACTCGCGTGGCGCAGATTCGGTAACACAAAGCGCGCCCACCAAGGCAAAAGCTTTGATAAGCGGCACGGAAATATGCGCTCCTATCCTAATAGCCGCCATTGCCGAGCGGTCGTTGGCTGTGGGTATAATGTTCGATTTTTGAGTATCTGTGACTCGGATGGTTTCGCCTTTTTGAAGAAACGGCACAATCCAACCGTAATCCGCGAACCTATAAACGCCGACGAGCGAAGGCGAGTTGCCGCGCAAATAATCCTGATTAACACGGGCTACGTCCTCTGCTGAGTCAATTTCAACGTAGTAGGCGCGGTCAACGTTTAAATGCTCACCCAGCAGACGGCACGCTTGGGCTTGAATTTGTACTGGATCGGTGAGCGGTCGCAGTGCATCCGACAACTTGACCCGGAAAGCATCCATGAGGGCAGCACGACGCAATTGTTCATCCGCCTGTTTGCGCTCTGTAATATTATTAAACAGTACAGCAATGCGGCGCCGTTGGGGTTCAGAGAAAGAGAAAGCGTAAACGGAGAACCAGCGATTAAGTAATGGGGAGTATTGCTCGAACCTTATAGGCTCCCCAGTTCGCGCCACCTGACCGTAAATTTGAAAAAATTCCTCTTCGACATTTGGCGCAACTTGTCGAATTGTTCGTCCGCTCAACACAGAAGTGCGCTTAAGCCCAGTTTGATGTTCAAACTGCTCATTGACTTCCAAAAAGCGGAAATCAATCGGCTCGTCTGAAGAATTGAAAATTACCTCAGCTACCCCAAAGCCCTGATCTATCGAATTAAATAACGTGCGATATTTTTCTTCAGATTCGCGCAAAGCAACTTCTGCTTTTTTACGGTCAGATATGTCATAAGATACTGCAAGCACGGCATAAATAAAGCCACTCGAATCTATAAGCGGAGTTCCGTGCGAGATATACGAAGAGCCGTGGGCATTATGTTCGTATGTGAAGGACTCGCCTGCTAGAGCAAGGCGATATATTTTTTCATACTGAGTGGCTAATTCGGGTGTAAGCGCGTCAAAAATGGTTTTGCCAACTAA
The DNA here is from genome assembly GCF_002368415.1 of Calothrix sp. NIES-4105. GTDB lineage: Bacteria > Cyanobacteriota > Cyanobacteriia > Cyanobacteriales > Nostocaceae > Dulcicalothrix. The sequence goes on along the minus strand of NZ_AP018290.1, from coordinate 9,539,078 downwards.
ATCTTCGGGTTTGAAACCTGCGGTATAAAGAGCTTCACCTTCGGCAAGCAAATAGCGTAGGTTTCGGTCAACAACAAACGCCGCCCCACCTGGCAAATTCTCAATCATCACCCGCAACCGCTGTTCTGATTGTTGCAAAGCTTCGATTGCCGCACGCTGCTCATGAATGTCGGTCGCGGCGCCGAACCATTCAATAATGCGCCCGGAATAATCGCATACTGGCATAGCTTGAACTAAAAACCAGCGGTAAAAACCGTCTTTGCCTCGGATGCGGTGTTCTTGTCGCAGAGGACAACGCATGTGTACTGCATTTTGAAAGTTGCTTGCCGATTGCGCGTAATCTTCTGGATGAATAACATCAAGCCAGCCATAGCCCTGTGCTTCCTCCAACGTTTGCCCAGTATAGTCAAGCCAGCGCTGGTTATACCAACTTGTATCACCTGTTACATTATTGCGCCACAGCATGTCCGGAACTAGGTTGACAAACGTCCGAAAGTATGATTTGCTTTCCAAATCAGACTCTTCGACCCGTCTACGTTCATTAATCGGTGCTATTACAGACTGCGTTTGTCGCTGCTTTGATAGTGCCGCAGCAGTAAAGTCTGCCAAACATGTCATCACCCGCACATCTTCACTGTCAAAGTGTCGCTGTTGGGAGTGGGACATTATCCATATAGTACCGAGTGTCTGCGAATCTGCTACAACGGGTAACACCAAGGCTTCTACAATAGGTGTTTTTACTGCCTGCAAATAGGTAAAATAACGTTCGGGATACTGATAGAGCTTAGGAGTACCGTGATTTAAACACATGCTACAGAGGCTTTCTGAGCGTGGAATAGTGGCGCCTGTATGCTGTTTTAATGTTCCTGCTAATACATTCCAACGAAAAACTTCTTTACCACTAAATGTTGTTGAGAATGTACTGACACCAGCAGTTCCAGCTTGACACAGTTCAAGTGCAATTTCAACTAAGTTCTGGAGCATTGTTTCTGGCTTATTTACCAAAAGCCGTGTTAACAACGCTAATGCTTGATTTTCTGCATGTAAGTTAGTTTCCCTCGGAGTTCGACTTTGCAATTCTGAGGTAATTACAATATTTTCTAAATCCCCTAACATAACTTTTTTGGTTTAAGGTTGTTGCATTCGCAATTACTATCTCTAGCTAGAACATAAATACTAGGCAGCTTGACAGTAAACATTTTCCTCGCGAATGCCTCGGTGCCAATACCTGTGTCGCTTAGTTGATAATAGCGTAAGAGTAGAGACGTTACATGTAACGTCTCTACATGCCCATTTTGGTGTAGCCACGGAGAGCAATTTCCTGTTCAAGTTCTTCATCACTCAGCGAAGGAATGCCAGATGCAAGATACGTTGGCGAATTTCGGTAAGAATTTCAGCCTCGCCCAGCAAGCTTTGCAACCATTTCTACCAACTTTGTTGGCTCTGACAATTTATGTAAGTGGGACTGAAAACCTGCTTTTATTGCTTTTACCCGGTCTTCTGCAAGATAAGCAGTCAAGGCAGCAGTAGGAATGAAGCATCCTTTCTCTGCTTCTATTGCCCGTACTTTTTTAATCAAAGCATAGCCATCTTCATCAGGCATCTTAATATCACTTAATAATACATCAGGAAGTGATTGTTCCAGTACGGAGAGCGCCTCAGCAACTGTTGCAACTGCCGTTACTTCTATTCCATATTGCTCCAGCACTGTAGTGATAAACTCGCGTGCATCGGTTTCATCGTCTACAAACAATACGCGCAATCCATCAAGCGAACGAGGAATCGACGTAACTGTTGGAAGCGACTGCAGGTCTAATTGTTTTAAAGAAAGCTGCTTATATTTAGTAATATCACGTATAATAATTCGTAGTGAAAGGAGCGAACCCTTTAAGTCACCCATAGGTGTTACCAAAAACGAAGCATCAAAAAGTTGACCAAAGCGTGGACACATGGTTATTTCCCACTCTTGGACAGATATTTGAGACAAATTTTGAGGCAAATGATTTAATTTAGTACGAAAAATAGAACGCTCTGTCTCAGCCACAAAATAAATTAGAGGTTTGCCGATTAGGAACTGTTGGGGAACATTTAATAAATTAGCAGCAGCAACGTTCGCTTTTTGAATTATTCCTTGAGTATTCGTTACTAAATAAGCATCAGGTGCAAACTTAAATAGGTCATAATAATCTTGACGTTCTACAGCCAGATACTCATTCTGAGCCAGTAATTCTTCTTGAACTATTGCCATTAATTCTAAACTAGCCTGCCTTTGTTCATCGAATAATTGGAGGTTTTCAAGAGAGGCGCCGATTTGCTCTCTTGTATTACTCAATTGTTCAACAGTTGGCTTGGAATGAATATATCCGCACAACGCCTCTATCTGTTGACGGATAATTTGGATATGATGCGTAAATTCTTCTTCACTCACAACGCTAATCGCTTGTTTCTAAATATTTGTAAACATGCAGTTACCTGCGGAGGAAAATTCAGAGTATAATTTACAGTCACTTTCGAGCTTCAATAAATTATAAACTGTTTGACTCAATTCTAACAACAATTATACCAGGCGCCGCTTCATTAACACTTGTAACGTTTATTAATCAAAAAATTATCTCACACTATGTATTAAAACTTAGTGTGAGATAAACAGTAAGGGAATACTACGTAGGTTTTGAATAAAATCCCCCCAACCCCCCTCGTGCGGCAGGGCTGATTCATCCTTAAAAACCCCTAAAAATCAAGGATTTCGAGCAATTAACAGTGGTTTAATTTATAACATAGGCGCCGAGAAAATAGACAATCACACTTGTATTTATGTGCTTAAAAGTGTGTTTAGTCGTTACCTATTTAGCTGCTACTAATCGTAAGGATGATTCTTGATTAAGAAAGTATGTATATATGAAAACAATATTTGCGTTTTGTATGAGAAAGAGCCATTGACAACACATGTTATATGTGATTAAAAATAAAGTGAGTTAGCAAGCTAAGACTCTTCAGAATCCGTTTCCATATCCCAAGGGGATTGGGAACGGTAGTTCAACACAGCCCTAGATAAGGAAGAAGCTTTCGAGCAAACAATCCAAGCGGGGTTTGACGCTTATCTAACAAAGCCTTTTGATTCAGATGATTTTTTAAAACTAATTGTCTCTCTATATTCTAAGGAGCGAAAGCGCAGATGCTTGGAATTAATTGGCTAGAAATATTGTAAATAAGTTTAAACCCAAGCTAAATTAGGATTTTTATTCAAGTTTACATTCTGTTACATAGTTTGCTTGATTTCCACTCACTTACTTATCAAGTAGTATATATTTGAGTATCGATATAGTAATATGACCTACCTCATGCATTTTATACAGGTACCGACTGACTCCACTCGTAAACTACTCTTACTATTACCTGCTCCTTCTACTGGTGAGAAGTTATGATTGCCATTTTTGGAGTCAAAAATTACTCAGTCACTATTGCAAGCTGGTGCGATCAGGCTACAAGTCTTATTACTACGTTCAAGTTTTAAACTATCCGACGGGAGCAATCACAAAGCGGTTACATTGAGGTAAAAATACATTCACAATGTTAATATTTTTATTAATAAGCGTTAAAATTATTAGGATGCTAAGTATAGATAATATAATTTGTTTCCGTCTGTAAAATTTGTAAATATTCTGACAGTAGAATATAGATTTGAATAATTGTCTAAACTCCACCCTAATAAAAAATATGAGTATTGCTTTGGAAGAGTACTTAAGAAACCGTTATGGTGATTTAAACGTAAAACAGTAATTAGAAGGTGTAAAAAATGACATGCGCGTTCGCAGACCCTAGAGAATGGATGTTAGAAATAACACCAACAGTTCAGGCGCAGTGCTGGCAGCAAAGCCAAATGTATACCACGTCTGGTAGTCGCTGGCGCGCTTACATGAATCAAATTTGCCTCTACGCTTTTTTAGATTGGATTTCTACTCTCGATTCTATACAAGCTAGTGTTTGGTACAGTTTTCCTGGTACCCCAGCTTTTTGGGAATTTGTCAATGGTACAGCTATTTTGTTAGAAGAGAGACGAGTTGTATTGATTCCTAGCGAAGCAATTGATGATAGTGAGTTAGAAGTACCTCAAGAATGGGTAGATGTTCCAAGTTGGGCAGCAGATTATTATTTGGCTGTACAAGTCAACGCTTCGGGGGAGTGGGTACGTTTTTGGGGTTATACAACTTATGCAAAACTTAAATTAAAAGCTAATTACGACCCAATAGATAGAACGTATTGTATAGACGCGCGATATTTAACCAAAGATTTCAACGCTTTCTGGATTAACTATCAATTTTGTAAACAAGAGTCTTCTATAGCTACTGTACCTTCATTACCGGAATTATCAAGTAGTAATGCCGAAAATTTATTACAACGGTTAACTGATGATACTGTCACTTTTCCCAGATTAGCAGTCCCATTTGCAACTTGGGGCGCCTTATTAGAAAATGAACAATGGCGCCAGCGTTTGTACGAACGATTAAAACAGTCGCGTTACTTAAATCTAAGTCGTTGGCTAGAAGGAGTATATGACCAGTTTTGGGATTCGGTAGAGACATTTTTGGGTTCCAATATTGGTGACACTGCTTTGAATTTTAGGCAACCTTTAGAAGTAGGAGCAAAAAACGTCAAGCGAGCCAAACTGATAAATTTAGGAATGGATGATTCGACTTCATTTGTATTAGTAATAGCTCTGATTGTTCCAGATAACCAATTTGCTTGCATCCGCGTACAGCTACATCCTGACCGTAAAATCCCTTATCTACCTAGCAATATTAAACTAGCTGTAAGAGCATCAGGAGAAATCATTCAGGAAGTACAAGCAAGAGAACAAGATAACTATATACAGTTAAATCGATTTGAAGGAGAAGTTGGAGAAACATTTAGTATCGAAGTCAAGATGGATAGTTATCAAATTACAGAAAATTTTGTGATTTAAAGGAGTTTTATTGTCAAGATGAGTAAGCTACTTACCCTGTGCTTGTTAGGAGGAAATTTAGACCAAGGATTTCCTGTTGTGACTGCTCAACTTTCTCATCAAGACCAATTTTTTAAAATCACGGGCAGTTTACCAGGTATACCTAAATTAGCAAAACTTTATACAAAGTGGCAGTTACTTTACGAAGCTATCCATCAAAGTATGGGTAATAATCAACGTATAAAAATGCATCAGCAGGATATTAATCATGTATCTGTAAATGATTTTGATAGCGTGTGTAAAGAGTTACAATCAACTCTTAATACTTGGTTAAAATGTGAATCGTTTCAGAATATTGAACGGCAGTTAAGAACGCTACTTAGTCAAAATGATGAAATTAAAGTCATCATTGAAACAGATATAATTTTACTGCACCGATTGCCTTGGCATCTATGGGATTTTTTCGACCACTATCCAAAAGCTGAATTAGCTTTGAGTAATCATGAGTATGCATCTCCGAAAGTATCACGAACATCTCCGTTAAATAAAGTCAGGATTCTAGCGGTTCTTGGTAGTAATACTAATATTAATATTGATGAAGATCGCTCTTTATTAGAAAATTTGAAAAATGCTCAAACTACATTTATTGTCAATCCTACACGCATAGAGCTTGACGAGCTTTTGTGGAATCATGATTGGGATATTCTATTTTTCGCTGGACATAGCGATAGTAATGACGATATCGGTAAAATTTATATTAATTCATGTGAAAGTTTAACAGTCCTTCAACTCAAAAGTGCGCTTTCAAACGCAATTGAGCGTGGTTTAAAGTTAGCAATTTTTAATTCTTGTGATGGAATCAGTTTGGCAAGAAATTTTGCTGATTTGAACATATCACAAATAATTGTGATGCGTGAAAGAGTACCTGATTTAGTAGCGCAGAAGTTTTTAGAAAAGTTTTTGCTCGCTTTTGCTAGTGGTAAGTCACTTTATTTAGCCATGCGAGAAGCGCGCACAAAGCTTCAGGGTTTAGAAAATAATTATCCTTGTGCGAGTTGGTTGCCAGTTATCTACCAAAATCCGACTACTGTTACTACTACTTGGCAAGACTTATGTAATATAGGCGCCATTAAATCTAGTAACACTTTTAAAACAGCTAAGTTATGGAAAATTGTAGCTAGTACTTTGGTTATAACTGCATCAGTAATTGGTCTAAGATACTTGGGTATTTTTGAGAAAAGTGAACTGCAAATCTTTGACCAAATGTTGGTTTCTCGACAGAAAGAACAACTAGAGTCAAAAGTAATAATTGTTGAAGTCACAGAAGAATATATTCAATCTGTAAAGCATCATAATTTAGGTTTAAAATCTATTTCAGATAGGAATTTGGCACAACTGCTTAATAAATTACAAAAGCATCAGCCAGAAGTAATTGGAATAGATATTTACAGAGATTTTACTGACCCGATTGATAAATCAAATCCAATTCAACTTAATACTGAACTTAGTAAAGATAACGTTATTGCTATTTGTAAAGGTAAAGACGCAAAATATGACACACAAGGAATCAAACCACCTAATATACCTCTTGACCGTCAAGGATTTGCCGATGCAATTGAGGATATAGACGGTGTTGTTAGGCGCCAAATTTTAATGATGCAGCAGGAAGCTTCTTCACCCTGTCAAACTAATATATCACTGGCACTGCAATTAGCAAGTCGCTATTTATTTAATCAAGGTATAAATCTTAATGTACATGAAGATTACATACAGTTTGGAAATCAAGTTTTCAAAACATTAAAGCCTGGTCGTAGTGGCGCCTATCAACAAGCAACTAATCTAGGCGGAATACAAATACCAATTAATTATAGTGATAATGATTACAAACGTATAACTTTAGAAGATATATTGAGTAATAATTTCAACCAAAATATTCTTAAAGATAAAATAGTAATTGTCGGGGTTACAGCTAATTCGATTAGTGATTACTGGTTTACTCCTTACAGTTCTGTACGCGGAGCTTTAGAAAAAACACCAGGCATATTTATACAAGCGCAACTAGTTAGTCAAATATTGAATGCTGTTTTAAACAAACGTCCAATTTTTTGGGTTTTGCCTTATTGGGGCGATATTCTCTGGATATGCGGATGGTCTTTCATCACAAGTCTAATTGTTTGGCGCCTGCGTTCGCACACGCAAAAAGTAGGCGCCATCGTGACTATAAGTATTATTTTATACGGCGTTTGCACAATTACTCTTTATAAAGGGTTATGGTTGCCATTTATACCCTCAGTTTTTGGTATTGTTATAAGTGCTGCAACAATCAGCGTAAAACACGATCTTTATTGAAGCATAGATATGTAAAGTAAAATCGGAACTTGCAAAAGGTTGGCGATTAAACATCATAAGTAAAACCAGTGGTATCCGTTCAATATTGACAGTGAGAATATTTTTATTAATAAGCGTCAAAATTATTGGTATCCTAAGTATGGATAATATAATTATCTATCTATCTACCAAGACTTAAGAGCCAAATTTTAAAAAACTATTAAGATTAGAAAGTTTTAATAAACAATAGCCATGCGTCCCCGCCAAAATATAACAGAAATATTTTCAACCTTTGCCCAGTTCGAGGGAAACAAATTTAGTATATGGGTAACTGATATAAATTTACGTAGAAGTATCAAAAGTTGCTTAAATAACTCACCAGAAGTTGATAATTCAGAGAACTTTTGGGCATTGTACTGGTATAAAAGGTGGCAAAATGATTTGAGTAGCCTTGCGAAAATGCATCTTTCAGCATATTTACAAGAACCATTTTATTGGGCATCTGAGAAAATGGCGGCTAAACACGCAAACAGCCAGTATGGAATAGCTGATTATTTCCAAATTGCAAACACAGAGGTGGAAATAATTCTTAGAGACTTCAATGTCGAAAAATCTTCTAACTTAAAATATTATGCCGCTATGGCAGTGTCTAGTCGGTTTAGAGAAATTTTACGCCAACATAAAGAAGTTAATATTTGTACCAATTGGGTATTGTTGCGTAAGGTCAGTAAAAAGGTAGTTTTAGAAGCTCTTAACACTGCTGGACTGTCCGAAACCGCAATTGCTCAATATCGTTTAGCCTGGACTTGCTTTAAAGAGTTATATCTTTATCAATCAGTTGGTACAAAAAAACTACCAGAACCAAATCCTCAACTTTGGGAAGCGATTACTGACCTTTATAACCGTGAACGACAAACCCAACTGGGTTTTTCTACTCTCGTATGCACTAGTGACAAAATTGAGCATTGGTTAAATCAAACTGCTATTTATATACGCGCGTATTTGTTTCCATCTGTAAAATCTCTAAATATTCTGATAGGCAATTCAGAAGATACGGAGACATTAGATATACCTGACACGAGTAGTGATTCACTTCTTGCTGATATGATAACCAAAGAAGATATCCAAAACCGAGAACAGCAAGTTGTTCAAATGTCTAGTGTAATATCAAACGCTTTACAGCTTTTGGATGCCGAATCCCAAGAGATGCTGAGACTTTACTACCAACAGGGACTGACACAACAGCAAATTATGCAACGGTTACAGAAAAGCCAGCCTACAGTGTCTCGCAGATTAGTTAAAGGCAGAGAGTCAATGCTTGCTGCATTAGTAAAATGGCGCCTCTCTTTAAGTACAGATTTGAATAATTCTGTAAACTCCACCCTAATAGAAGATATGAGTGTTGCTTTGGAAGAGTACTTAAGAAACTGTTATGGTGATTTCAACGTAAAACAATAGTTACAAGATATAAAAAATGACGTGCGCGTTTGCAGACCCAAGAGAATGGGTGTTAGAAATAACACCAATAGTTCAAGCGCAGTGCTGCCAGCAAAGCCAAATGTATACCACGTCCAGCAGTCGCTGGTAGTGATACTGATTATAAACGTGTAACTTTAGAATCTGTACTGAGTAATAAATTTAATACGGGTGTTCTTAAAGATAAAATAGTATTATCGGGGTTACAGCTAATTCGATTAGTGATTACTGGTCAGTTTTTGGTGTTGTTATAACTGGCCCAACAATCAGCATAAAATATCATCTCTCTTGAGGCATAGATATTATCAAGCAAAAAATATCCTAATAAATGTATAACTCAAAAATGCCGTAACTGGCAATTTTTTCAAGCGTGAATATTTTGATTTCATTCATCCTATTGATCATGTAGAAGGCAATCAAACCAAAGTTAAGGGAAAAGTTAGTCAAAATGATAAAGGAGATTTTTGATGATCCGAGGATTATTGTCATTTCGCGGTCGCTATCGCATTCTTCACTTAACGTGGTTTGCCTTCTTTTTGTCATTTATCATTTGGTTTAACATTGCTCCTCTTGCCACAACTATTCAACAGGATTTAAGGTTAACTACTGAGCAACTCAAAGTTTTGGCAATTTGTAATCTAGCCTTGACAATTCCAGCACGAATTGTGGTTGGTATTATTCTTGATCGCTTTGGTCCGAGGCTTGTTTTCTCAGCGTTGCTTATTTTGGCGCTCATTCCCTGCTCGATTGCTGCAACTGCAACCAACTTCAATCAACTAGTCTGGAGCAGTTTAGTCACTGGGATTATGGGGTCTGGATTTGTAGTGGGAGTTCGCATGGTGGCAGAGTGGTTCCCAGACCAAGAGATTGGCATTGCTCAAGGGATTTATGGAGGGTGGGGCAACTTTGGCGCCGCTGCTGCCCAATTTACATTACCCGCAATCGCCGTTGCCACAACTTTTTTATCAAATGGTGCTGTTAACTGGAGATTGGCAATTCTGTTGACCGGAATCATTGCTGCGCTCTATGGTGTAGTCTACTTCTTCAGTGTTGAAGATACTCCACCAGGTAAAGTCTATGAGCGACCTCAGCGACATGGCGCCATGCCCGTCACGTCTCTTAGAAGCTTTTGGGCAATGATCACCCTCGACTTAGGGATGTTGCTGTCATTGGGCTTGCTTACCTTCCCCCTCACACAGCTTGCGATTCATTTTTTACAGGGCTGGCAAGAGCTATTATGCTGGGGATTTCTGGTAGGATTATTCATCTTGCAAACGTATAAGTCCTGGCAGGTAAATCAAGAAGTCGTGGGTTCCTTAAACCCGCTCAACTCTAATTTTCTTAAAAGTAGTAAAACTTATCCGCCCGCACAACGCTATCAGTTTCGTCAAATTGCTTTACTAAGCTTCACCTATCTAACCAATTTTGGCGCCCAGCTAGCCGTCTTCTCGATTCTGCCAATGTTCTTTGAACAAACTTTTGCCTTGAATCGGGTCGCGGCAGGCATAGTAGCCGCCATTAGCTACCCCTTTTTGAACCTGATATCACGACCGAGCGGGGGACTCATCTCCGATAAGTGTAGTAGTCGCAAATGGACGATGACGCTGTTTACTGCTGGTATTGGAGTCAGCTTTTTAGTGATGAGTAGAATCAACAGTCATTGGTCGTTACCAATTACAATCGGGGTTACGCTATTATGTGCTTACTTTGTACAAGCGGCCGCAGGTGTTACCTTCAGCCTAGTGCCGTTAATTAAGCGAGAAATAACAGGTCAGATTGCAGGTACTGTTGGAGCTTACGGTAATGTCGGAGGTGTTGTTTATTTAACGATTTATAACTTCACGAATACTTGGACACTGTTTTCCGCAATGGGCACGACGGCGCTGATCTGCACCCTACTTTGCGGATTCTTCCTTACTGAACCCAATAATCATGAAGCACAGAACAATGCCACAGCGAAAGTAGAGCAGAGCTTTTGACTCGACAACATCAAAGTTATCTACTACGAGATTGTAAAGATTATGCTCTACTCAAAACAAGCTGACGCAAAAATTGAACAACTGCTTAACGATATACTTCGTACTGTCTGTGAAAGGATCGGGTGGGATTATGGAGAAGCTTGGATTCCCAATCAGGATGGCACGATTCTAGAACTTAGCACAGCTTGGTACGTCAGCAAGGCAAGAAGCATTGAGCAAGTGTCTAACTTGCAGCAATTCTGGTTCTGTAGCGAAGCTTTTATCTTGTCTCCTGGTGTTGGCTTACCAGGTCGAGTTTGGTCATCACAGCAGCCCGAATGGATTTTAGATGCCTCAGCTCACTCAGAAACTTACTTTTTGCGACATTACATTGCGAAAGCGTTTGGGATCAAAACTGGATTGGGAGTGCCGATTCTCGTGAACGGGCAAGTGATATCAGTGCTTGTGTTTTTTCAGTTGGAAATGTGTGAGCAACGACAAATCATCGAACTAGTTATGGCAGCAGTACAAGTTGCCTTGAAAAACTGTTTATAAAGGCGCACATAAATTACTATGTACAAGTTCAGTCATTCAAAATTCCTGCCAACTCAGTTGCTAGAGGCAACCGACTATCTTCAGCTGTTTTATCAAGAACACGGTCTACCAGAGTCACACTTGCAAGCACGACTAGCAGAGGTTTATCAAGAATATAGGCAAACAGAAACCTACTGGCAAACTCTAATAGAACTTGCCTACGGCGCCAAAGTTGCTTGGCGAAACAGCACAAATTGCATTGGCAGAATCTTCTGGCAGTCCCTAACCGTGCGTGACCTGCGCCACTTGACAACAGCCCAAGAGATTTTTGCTGCCCTCGTTGAACACATTGAGTTAGCAACTAATAAAGGTAGTATTCGCCCTTACATTAGTATTTTTGCACCTCAACAACCTGGCAAAAATGGTATCCGTATTTGGAACTCAGAACTAATTCGCTATGCTGGATATCGTCAAGCAGATGGCTCGGTTGTAGGCGACCCAGCGCACTGCAAACTGACTGAGACTTGTCAGCAGTTGGGTTGGGTAGGCAAAGGAACTCGATTTGATGTGTTACCTGTGATTATTCAGATGCCAGATCAGCCTCCTCAATGGTTTGAGATTCCATCTGGGGTAATTTTGGAAGTGCCGATTAGCCATCCTGACTACCCTTGGTTTGCTGATTTTGGTTTGAAGTGGCACGCCTTACCAGCCGTATCAGACTGGCGTTTAGAAATTGGTGGTATTTCGTACCCAGCGTCTCCCTTCAATGGTTGGTATATGGGCACAGAAATCGGCGCCCGCAACTTCGGAGATGTGCATCGTTACAACTTATTGCCGATTGTTGCCGAAAAAATGGGTTTGAACACTCGTTCTAAACTCTCTTTATGGAAAGATCAAGCGTTGGTAGCGCTAAATACGGCGGTTCTTTATTCTTTCGCGCAGCAAGGTGTATCAATTGTCGATCACCATACGGCTTCATCTCAATTCATGCAACATATGGAACGAGAAGCGCAAGCTGGTCGGATGGTTCCTGCTGATTGGGGCAGAATTGTTCCGCCTATCTCAGCTTCTGCCACCGAAGTGTTTCACCGAGAGATGAAGAATGTTTGCTTGAAACCCAACTTTTTTTCTCAAGAAACAAGTTACACCGTCAACTACCAATACGGCTAGCAGCAGTGCGAATCAGAGTTGACTGCCAGAAAACCCCTAATTAGGACAAGTTTTAGGTGCGGAACCTAAATTAAGATTAAGAAAAAGCATGATCAATTGTTGTATTTCTAGTTACAAAGGAAACAATCATCAACCGTTGTAGCTTTAATAACAATTGCTGGAATCATTGGTTTTAGAAAACGTAATATCATCTGTCTGCTTAGGATGAAAGTGAATAAATAGATTGTACTGGCGCCTATACTTTTTATAAGGCTCAAAGCTAAATCCTTTTATTGGAGAGTGCAATGTCTGGAGTGTCTATAGGTTTTTACTGGTGGCGAAAACTCTTGATTGCGATTGGAAGTATAATCGCTTTACACGCAAATAGCTCGGTTGCCCAAGTTACCCCAGATGCAACTCTGCCAAATAATTCCAATGTGAAATTAGAGGGCAACATCCGAGTCATTTCGGGTGGAACCACAAGAGGCGCCAATCTATTCCACAGTTTCTCTGAGTTCTCAGTTCCCACTGGTACTGAAGCTTTTTTCAATAATGGTTTAAATATTGAGAATATTTTAACGCGAGTTACAGGTAAGTCAATTTCTAATATAGATGGGTTAATTCGCAACGTAGGCACAGCAAATTTATTTTTAATCAATCATAATGGGATTATATTTGGTCCGGACGCGCGTTTGGATATCGGTGGTTCATTTGCTGCAACAACAGCAAGCGTCAAGTTTCCGGATGGGAGTGAGTTTGGCGCCACCAATACTGGAGCATTACCTTTACTGAAAATAAATGTTACACCTGGTTTACAGTATGGAGTTAGTCAGCCTGGAGCAACTATTAAGAATAGTGGAAATTTAGCGCCGAGTCAAAATCTAACGTTAGTAGGTGACAAACTAGATTTAACTGGACAGTTACAAGCTGGTAAAGATTTAACGCTCCTAGCTACTGATACTGTTAAAATCCGAGATAGTGTAACGGATAAGTTTCTAGCTATTTCAGGTGGTAATCTTACAATTCAAGGCAATCAAGGTATTGATATATTAGCGATAAACCACCCAACTCTAACCTTTCAGGGGGCGCCGTTTGTAAGTAGTGGCAATTTAAGTTTAATCAGTGATGGTGTTATTTCTGGGGATGCGCGCTTTGTTAGCGGTTCCGGTTTATCTTTAAGAAGCACATCTGGGGGGTTAGCAAATTTTGTTAGCAGGTATGACCCAATTATCAGCGCGAATGGTGATGTTGATATTGCAGCTAATTATACAGGGGCATCGCTATTAGTTGAAAGCAAAGGTAATATTCGATTTCAAGGTGACATTAATATTACCAGACCAGATACTAACTTTTTACCAGATGGACAAGATACTGCAACTTTAAGCAAGAGTACGGCATTAATTTTACGCTCAGGTCAAGAAAATTTAGCTTATGACGGGGTTAATCACGGGAATTTACCTACCTTTAGCACAGGAAATGTCCCATCCGGAATAACACTAGACAAAAATGTAACTTTACAACCGTTTAATGGTGTTGGAGGAATAGTTAGCTTAACCGCAGCATCAGGAAATATAAATACTCAACAAATTTTTACTAACGGTGGCGCCATTAATATTAATAGTGTTGGGGCAATTAACACGGGAGGAAAACACTTAGTTACTATCAATGGCGCTCAAAATGGTGGCTCAATTAACCTTGAAACAAAAAACGGTAGCATTACCACTAATGGTTTGTTCTCTTATTCGCGCTCGGAATCTGGTGACAGTACGGGTTCGGGGGGCGCCATTTTTGTTTCTGCCTTTAACAATATAACAACAGGTAACATTGTCTCTGAAACTGGTAGTACTGGCAATAGTGGCGATATTACCCTCACCACTACTAATGGCGCCATCGACACAACTAGAGGAAGTATCGTTTCCCAAATCAGGGATGGCTCAGGTGGAGCTGGACGTGCGGGAGCAATTCTTTTTACAGCTAAAGGTGATATTCAAACCGCTTTATTAAATGCCAGTGCCGAGAAAGGAGATGGGGGACGAATCAATCTTAAAAGTTTCAATGGAGCGATTAACACTACCGCAGGAACTTTAGCTACTGATTCTCGAAGTGGGAATGCAGGCGCCATTTTTCTTTCTGCCTTCAATAACATTACAACAGGTAATATTATTTCTGAAACTGCTGGTAGTGGCAATGGTGGTGATATTACCTTAAACAGTATTAATGGCGCCATTGACGCGACTAAAGGAAGTATCAGATCGCAAATTAATAATTCAGGTGGGACTGGTAATGGGGGAGCAATTACATTTATTGCCAAAGGTGATATTAAAACAGCTAATTTAGACTCTAGTGCTGAGAGGGGTAATGGTTCACCAATTCAACTAACGAGTACTAATGGCACCATTGATACCAGTAAAAATAATTTATCTTCTGACTCCAGAGGTGGAAATGGCGGTATAATAAGCCTCAATGCTAGCAATGGTGATATTTTTAGTAGTGGTTTGTACTCTCACTCAAATTCTAATTCTGATACAGGAGGTTTGGGAGGTGCAATTAGCCTGATTGCACAGGGTAATATTTCTACTAAAGATTTGTACACTTACTCACAAGCTAATTCTGGTACAGCAGGTTCGGGAGGAATTATTAACCTGCGTGCTGCAAAAGGTAGTATTTCTACAGGCAATTTATATTCTGTCTCCTATGCAAATACTTCGCGACAAGCTTCGGGGGGTAATATTACTATTAGTGCTAATAACAACATTAATACAGGTTCTATTAACTCTAACATTTTCACTAATTTTGGTAGTGCTGGAAATGGAGGAGTGATAAAGTTTGAATCTTTAAATGGGGACATTTCTACAGCTTCTTTAAATTCTCACTCATCTATTAATACAGGGATAGCAGGAAACGGTGGTGATATAACTTTAAGTGCTAGCAATGGCAAAATTACTATCGGCGATGTAAAATCTTATGCAGGTGACACTATAGGCGGAGGAAATGCCGGGAATATAAAATTTACTGCTTCTGGTAATATTACTACGGGCAATATACAATCTAATTCCACTGGTGGTAGTGGTGGTAATATCACCCTTGAGAGTACAAAAAGTGCTATTAATACAGTAGCTGGAAAGATCGAGACTTGGAGCTTGAATAATGACTATGAAGGGGGAGCAGTTTTACTTGCTGCTTATGGTGACATTATCACAGGTGAGATTAGAACTACTACCACCCAATCTGAAAAGGGCGGTAATATTAGCCTCAACAGCACATTTGGCTCTATCAATACTGTAGGCGGAAAATTAGCAACAGGAGCAGTTTACGGTTTAGGAGGAAATGTTTCTATAACTGCTAGGGGCAACATTACTACGAGTTCTATTGATGCTTCTTCTCAACCTTTTATCAATGGTCTTGGTGGTAATATCATCCTTAATAGCACAATGGGAAGCATTAACACTACTGAAGGAGAGTTGACTTCGATTTCTAGAGGTGGACGATCAGGAATAATTTCTCTAACTGCCAAGGGTGATATTACCACAGGAGATTTAGAAACTTACGGGTTTAGTTCTGGTGGTGTAGGCAATGGTGGAAACATTACGCTCAGTGCTGATGGTAATATTAAAACAGGAAATATTCTTACGCAATCACAACAGGGATTTAGTGGAGATATTAGTTTAAAGGGTGACAGTATTAGCATTGCTGCGCTTTTATCTACTGGTGAATTAGGTTCGGGGAAGATTACCATTACTAGCAATCAACCCTTTTATTTAGCTAACAATCCTATTTACAGCGATACCTTCGGTTCTGGTTCGGGAGGTGATATTCAGATTACTGCTCCATCCGTATTTTTAACAGGCGGTTCGCAAGTATCCGCAACTACCCATAATAGCGGACAGGGTGGAAATATTATTATACGTGCCTCTGACCGAGTAGAAGTAAGTGGTGTTGGGGTTAATGGCTCACAGTCCTTATTTACAAACTTATATATTCAACGAAACATTCGACCGCAGCAGTATCTTGGTTTTAATCCTACTTTTAATTCCTCAGATAATAATATTACTCAATATCCAAGCGGTTTATTTACTCAAGCCAATACAAATTCTAGTGGCAATGCGGGCAGTTTGGTAATTGAAACGGGAAAATTGATAATTAGAGAACAAAGCGGAATTGCAACAACTACATTCGGGCAAAATAGTAATGCAGGTAATATTTCTGTGAAAGCAGACTCTATTTTAGTTAACAATGGCTCAATTTTAAGTGGTGTGGCACTCAGTGCAAAGGGTAATAGTGGTATTATCGACTTGCGAACTCGTTCTCTTGATGTTACAGAAGGAGGAAACGTAATAACTCAAACTTTGGGAGATGGGAAAGCTGGGGATATTAATGTGACTGCTACTGATGCGGTAAATTTAAGAGGTGTTGGTAGTGGTTTACGATCGGGTAGTGGTGGTGATACTTTATTGCGTACAGGCAGTAATGTTACCGTTGGTCAAGGGGGTAATATCAGCGTTACAACTCCCAACCTCAGCGTTGCGGATGCAGCAGTGTTAGATGCCCAAACCGAAACTAATTCCAATGGGGGCAACATCGTAGTCAGTGCGAATACCTTAAATACTGCTAACGGTGGAAAACTCCTTACCTCAACATCAAGTAGTGGAACTGCGGGTGACATTATCGTCAATGCTAAGGAAATTCAATTATCTGGTTCTAATAGCGGTTTATTTGCCCAAACCAGTAGTACAGGCGCCGCAGGTAAACTTATTTTGCAACCACTTGGTAACGAACAAAATCTAAAAGTAGATTTCCAAAACGGGGCGCAAATATCCGCATCTACTTCGAGTAGTGGTACTGGAGGAACTTTAACAATAACTGCTCCTGAATCAATTACCCTTACTGGTGATGGTTCGATAGTTTCCGCTGAAACTACGGGTGCTGGCAACGGTGGAAACTTAACTTTAAGGACAGGAAAATTTATAGCACGAGATGGCGCCCAAGTTACAGTCAGCAGTACAAATTCAGGGAAAGCTGGCAATTTAACTATAGATGCTAACTCGATGTTACTCGATAATGGCGCCTCTCTTAAAGCTGATACGACTGGTGGTGGAGGAAACATATTTCTCAATTCACCTTTATTATTACTACGTCGAGGTAGCAGTATAACTACTAACGCGAATGGTGATAATATTACTGGCGGTAACATAAATATTGATGCTAAAAATGGCTTTATCGTTGCTGTACCATCAGAAAATAGCGATATTCGGGCAGATTCTGCCTCGGCGCGCGGTGGAAATGTCATCATTAAAAATACGGCAGGAATCTTTGGTATTCAAGCAAGAAAAGAACCTTCCCCAAATACAAGTGACATTACTGCAAAAGGCGGCGCTCCCGATTTAAGCGGTAATATACAGATTACTCCACCTGATGTAGACCCTAGTAACGGTTTAATTGAACTTCCGGTTAGTTTAGTTGATGCTTCTAACCAAATTTCTACTGCCTGCACTCCCGGAAGTCGCCAATTTAATAATAGTTTTACCGCAACTGGACGTTCTGGTTTACCTATTAGTCCAATTGAACCATTACAAGACCAAAGTACTTATAGTGCCTGGGTAAGATTTCAAGCCAAACCAGAATCGAATACCACGAGCATAAATAAGCCTTCTTTAATTGCAGCGGTGAGCGAGCCAGCGGTGTCGGCTTCCGGAGCGTTGGACTCGCGAACCCGGAGGGCGCCAACTATTACAGAAGCTTCGGGTTGGATATCTGATAGTAATGGGAATGTAGAATTGGTGGAGAGAGCAACTCAATCTTCTCAAACTTCACATTCTGTTTCTTGTACTGGTAATTAAGTTGACCCGACTCCTTGCTATAAATAGACGATTCTATAATGCGCTTTTTGTTTAAGGTTAATTGGTAAAATATATTTTTCCATTGAGCTTTTGCAATTACACGCATGTAAAGTATGACACACTCGATGAGCGGTGCCTGTACCATGATTGATATCATCTGCCAGTTATAATTTGAAAATCTGTGCCATCCGTGTAATCCGTCCAATCTGTGCTGAATAAATTGACTATACTCGCCCCTATATTCTTATAAAGGGTTCGATAACTGAGGAGTAGAGTATGCACAAGCTTAAACTCTCGAAAAAAATATTTAAAATCGCAGCAATTAACTTAGTCCTATTTACTCTCACTTTCTCCTTGATTATTATTCCCATTACACTTGCAAAACAACCGCAATCTATACAATCCCAAACTACCGTAACCCAAGCTACACCAGAACAACTTCTTCAGCAATCAGAACATTTGTTCAAAACAGGGCGCCTAACTGATGCAGTAACTACTCTTCAACAAGCTATTCGCATTTATAAACAATCTGGCAATACTCTTGGACAAGCAGCAGCACAAACTAACCTCTCCCTTGCACTTGAACAGCTAGGTTCATGGAAACAAGCAAGTGTTGCAATCAACACCAGTTTAAATTTACTAGGATGGGATAATTCAAATTACACATTAAAAGTCACCAATCCCAAATTAGATTTACTAAAAGTTCTGGCGCCAACTTTAGATATTCTAACTGGACAACAACTAAAGCAGGGACAGTCAGATGCAGCGAATGAAACAGCCAAGCGCGCCGAGATATATTGGCACCAGTTGGGCGATAATACTGGAGTTCTACGCAGTCGTATCAATCAAGCACAAGCTTTACGAGTTTCTGGTTTCAACCGTCGTGCAGAAAATATTTTAGAATCAGTATTTCAACAGTTACAAAATCAAGCCGACTCAGTTGTAAAAGTAAGTGCTTTGCGCTCGCTTGGTAATGTTCAGCAACAACTGGGTGAACTAGATAAATCTCAGAAAAGTCTACAGCACAGTTTAGAAATCGCTCAACGTCTACAATTACCCGAAGAAATTAGTCTTACAGAATTATCTCTTGGTAATACCACTAGGCTTAGTGGTGATATTAATAACGCTGTTATACATTATCAAAATGCAGCCAACTCGGCGCCGAACCTACTCTTCAAAACCCAAGCTCAAATTAATCAACTAAACTTGCTTGTTAATAATCAACGAATAGCAGAAGCACAAACGCTAATTCCTGTAATTCAATCTCAATTACCTAATTTACCCGCTAATCACGCGAGTATATATGCCCGAATTAATTTCGCGCGCACGATAATGAAAATTGCTGATAAAAAAGATACTGCCTCTATTTTAGCAGCCAGCGTCCAACAAGCAAAAGCTATAAATGACGAGCGCGCGCTTTCTTATGCACTAGGTAATTTAGGTGAAGTTTACGAGCAAAACAAACAGTGGCTTGAAGCACTTAATTTAACTAAACAAGCATGGTCAAAGTCCCAAGACATTAATGCTCCTGATATTGCTTACCGTTGGGAATGGCAGTTGGGACGTATACTCAAAGCACAACTCAATATTACTGAAGCAATAAAAGCTTATGATGCTTCAATAGAAACGCTTTCGACTTTCCGTACAGACTTAGCAGGAGTAAATCGAGAAATACAGTTTAATTTCCGTGATAGTATAGAACCTATTTATCGACAGTCAGTAGAACTGCTTTTACAGCAAAAAGGTCTTTTACCTGATTTAGACAAAGTACGCAAGCGAATGGAAGCTTTACAATTAGCAGAATTAGACAATTATTTTCGAGAAGCTTGCTTAAATAACCAATTTGTCGCGCTTGATAAAGTAGTAGACACTAAAAATCCTGATACTGCTATCTTTTACCCAATTATTTTAGATAATCAACTTGAAATTATTCTCAAGCTTCCAGAGCAACCTTTAATACATAAAACCTCAGATGTTAATAGTCGAGAGATAGAGCAAGTCATTACACAAATGCGAGAAAGTATAGTTGAACCTGATGAAATGCAAAAATTTCAAACTGCTTCCAAACAGCTATATAAATGGTTAATTAGACCAGTTGAAGCAGAACTAAAAAATAGTACTAATAAAATTAAAACTTTAGTATTTATACCAGATGGTTCGCTGCGAAATATTCCAATGGCTGCTTTGTATGATGATAGCAGTAAAGAATATTTAGTCCAAAAGTATGCTATCGCGATTAGTCCAGGTTTACAGCTATTTACACCCAAACCTCTCGCGCGGCAAAAACTAAATGCTCTTGCAGGAGGACTATCGCAACCACCCAAACCATTCACACAACTTCCTTATGTTGGAAAAGAACTAAAATCAATTCAACAAGCAGGCGTAACAACAGTTACATTATATAATGATAAATTCAAAAGTAAAATTTTAGAACAAACCATCAATGCTCAACCTTTTCAAGTCGTCCACTTGGCAACTCACGGAAAATTTAGCTCGAAAGCTTCAGAGACTTTTATTCTAGCATCAGATAAACGTATTTATGTAGCTGAACTAGATGAATTACTCAAAAGTCGAGAGCGGCAACGAACAGAACCAATTGAATTACTTGTTCTCAGCGCTTGCGAAACAGCTGCTGGAGATAACCGTGCGGCATTAGGATTAGCAGGTGTAGCTTTACGTGCAGGCGCCCGCAGTACTCTAGCATCATTATGGCAAATTGGCGATGAATCCACGGAGAAATTTATTAATCAATTTTATCATCAATTAACAAAAGGCAAATCTACAGCCGAAGCTTTACAACTTGCTCAATTAAACCTGCTTGAAACTGATAAATTCAATCGTCCACTTTCGTGGGCGCCATACGTTTTAATTGGCAACTGGTTATAAGTACAAACCACAATATTTAAAAATACAGTATTATACAGCAATAAAAAGGTAAATCTTAAATTATGTACAGCTTAAACACTGCATTGCTAAGACTAATTCCCGTAGCTTTCACACTAGTTGGCTTTGGGTCGTCTATACAAAGTGCCGAAGCACAAACAACTTTTCCATTTGATACTGTTTACGATACTGTTGTCACCTTGACACCCATTAATACTGATGTATCTCAGGCATTAATTGTAGGTTTTAATCCTAATGCTCCTTACGGACTAACTAACTTCAGGAGTTTTAATAACTACAGTCGGATTGACCCAACTACTGGTAATCTCGTATTTGTTCAAGATGCATCAAGGTTTGGTTTATCAGGTCTTCCCATAGGTGGAGAAGAGTTCTCTGGAAATGGCGCCGATAAGCTGTTTGGAAACAGTACCGCAACTGCTGCATTTGACTTCCCAAATAATACACTATCGGGTACTGGGACAATCAATATCACTGGTGGTGCGGGCAGGTTTAGTGGCGCCAGTGGCATATTAAATTTTACCGAGGTCGAGCCACTTAACGAGGATCCAACTGCCCCCTTAATAGGTAAAGCTTTCTTAAAAGGTTCGTTCCAGATACCTCAACAAGTTCCCGAACCAGCAACTAATGCAGCGCTAATTGGCATAGGGATGATTGCAATCTGGCTACGCCACAAAAGAAAGCTTTCGTAGCTTATCAGTAGACGCAGGTAATCTAGCGGGTTCCACAATGACAAAAGGCGCCTTAATTTGGGCGCCAAATCGCTCGCGAGGTACAGGTTTTTTTGGGTTTATACAACCACATTACTCTTATGAAGCCGTTCAACTTTTTGAAGGGCGCCCGCTTGACATTCAGGATAATTGCTACATTCAAAGAATGTTCTGAATGCTTACTAAAATTTTTATATCATGACTGATCCCCCCCTTTAATAAGCTACGGTGTACACACATCTTCTTATCCTTCTCATATCTCCTCTTTGTGTCCTTAGTGTCTTTGTGGTTTATCCCTTTAATGAACCACAAAGGTCACAAAGGACACAAAGAAAGAAAGGAAAGTTAAGGGTTATTTTGTCCTTAAGCAACTTTGAAGAACTTGTGTGTACACCGTAGCCGCGTGGAAGGGGGGATTTTATTTAGGACAGAAATTAGGTTGTGATGGCACGTATTGAGATTGAACATCCTTTGTGTTAGCAACTAAATATACTTGACCGCGACCATCAACGGTCCAAGCACTAGCTTCTATAATTGGATTTGTAGTTTTATCTTTTTGCGCTTGTGTAGGTTGCTCAATTTTGCTGCCAACCGAATTCTCTAACCTTATCCAGCTTCCGAATGTATTAACATCTTGCAATGAGTTTTCAGGATTAATTGGCAATCCCCCACGACCTGTAACGATAAAAGAATTTTGATTTTGGGAATCTCTCAGAGAACATGCTGCTAAAATTTGTCCACTGGGGTCAACTAAATTAATCGGAATTTCCACTAAGCCTCTACTAGGGTCTATTAAAGTTGTAATGTTGACATTGCCGCTTAATTGACTATTTGCTCCACTTGCTGTAATAGCGCTATCAAAACTGCGAAGAAGACCTTGAGTTTTAATATTGATATTGCCACCGCGCGAGTTAGCTGAGTTAGCTGTAATCTGACTCTTTTCTAAGGCGCCTAACACATATAGTGTGTTGATATTGATATTACCACCGATGACTTCAGGACCTGTAGCGTCCGTGGTAATGCTGCTAGCACGGCGCAGTATTAAATCTCGTGAATTTATGTTAATTGTTGCTTGGGTGACATCAGTTTTATTGCTGCGTGTGTCTGCGGTGAGTTGAGCATGTTTGTCTAAATTGATCGAGTTAGCACTTATAGTTAGGTTGCCTGCGGCTCCTGTTCCGTAACTCAGCACGCCTATTACCCCCCTATCTTGTACTAGCAACTGGTCAGTCTTAATAGTCAAATCTCCTGCATTCCCCGTTGCACCTGAAGTACCTTGTGCAACAAACAAACCACTAGGACGGCTACTAATAACAGTATTTACACCAAACAACTCGACCCTTGAGGTCGCATCAATTTTCAAATTTCCACCCGCACCCGCACCAAATGTACTAGCACTAACTTGTCCGCCGTTTCGTACCAGCAATTGGCCAGTCTTGATTATCAAATCTCCTGCTCGTCCTGTTGCAGTTGCTTCTGATTGAACATTTATTTTACTGCTAGAACCACTGCTTGATGTACCAATTACTTCTATTTTACCAGCATCAACCTTCAAATCTCCACCCCGACCCGTACCAGATGTACTAGCACTAACAGTAGCTCCATCTGAGACTTGCAAGATAGGGCTATTAATTGTTAGGCTTCCTGCATTACCCGTTGCACCTTTGGCAGCTACAACAACAAACAAACCACTGGGAGTTCTACGATTAACAGTATTTACACCAATCAGCTCTACTTTTGAGGTTGCATTAATTTCCAAATTTCCACCTTGACTCGCACTGAATGTGCTAGCACTAACTTGTCCCCCATTTTGTACCAGCAATTGGTCAGTCTTAATTGTCAAATTCCCTGCTGCTCCTGTTGCGGTTAATTCAGCTTGAGCATTTATACCACTGCTAAAACCATTACTTGATGTACCGATTACTCTTATAGTAGCTGCATCAATTTTCAAATCTCCACCCCGACCCGCACCAAATGTACTAGCACTAACCTTAGCTCCATCTAAGACTTGCAACATAGGGGTGTTAATTGTCAAACTTCCTGCATTACCCGTCGCACCTTTAGTAAGCTGTTGAGCAAACAAACCGCTGGGAGTGCTACGACCAACATTAATAATATTTACACCAAGCAGTTTTACTAGTGATGTCGCATCAATTTTCAAATTTCCACCAGTACCTGTACCAGATGTACTAACACTTACAAATCCACCGTTTTGTGCTAGCAATTGGTCAGTCTTAATTATCAAATCTCCTGCTGCTCCTGTTGCAGTTGGTTCAGTTTGAGTAGCTATAGCACTTCCCCCAGAACCATCGCTTGATACACCGACTACTTTTATAATACCTGCATCAATTCCCACATTTCCACTTCGACCTGCACCAGATGTGCTAGTACCAACTTGTCCTCCATCTTCTAATCTCAAGGTGTTTGTTTTGATATTGATATCACCACCCTGTGCTTTTGTATTTTTTCCGACAAGATTATAAATATAACTATCCTGAAGAAAAATTGTTTCAGTGGCATTAATATCAATATTTCCGGCTTTACTATTATCAGTACCCAGTCCGTTTTGTATCCCAGCTAAGACCTGACTTTTACCTGTTATTTCTAAATTACGAGCATTAATTGCAATACTTCCACCATTGCCCGCGCGCGCATCTACACTAGCATTATTGCTAAGAGAAACATCACTTTTATTTACAAAAGAAGGAAAATTCAAACTAAAATTATCACCATCCTTATTTAACGTAACAGTTCCCATACCTGCCAAACCCCCTAACTCGACTCGTCCACCAAAAGCATATAATCCTCCATTATTTATACTGACATTGCCGCCAACTAGCAGCAAACTTTTTCCATCCGGTACGCGCAAACCTTTTGCTGTGAATGCGTTTGATGGATTAGTACCAGAAGATGCAACAGAGTTACTTTCAATTGAACTGGCTTGAATTTGATTAAACAACAACGCAGAAGGATTGATTGTTAATAATGGTGTCGGCACAAGAGGATTAGTTGCGCTGAATGTTCCTAAATTACCAAATTGAATTGCATTCGCGGTACTGCCAATAAAGGAACCACCAATCTCAAGCTTTGCGTTTGCACCAAATATAATTCCGCTGGGATTTATTAAAAATAAATTTGCCCCAGCGTTAGATTTCATGACCCCGTTAATATTAGAAGCTGTAGAACCTGTAACTCTAGTAATGATGTTTTGGATATTAACACTATTATTAAATATTGCTTCGCTTCCATTATTCACACTAAATTCCCTGAAGCTATGAAAAAGATTACCTCCTTGCATTGTTCCAGCTTCAATAATACTTCTGTTGCCTTCAACCCTGACGCTAGAGTTATTAGGTAAGGTTGTATCTGGGTTAATTTGAGCAAGTGATTTAACGGCAAAGCTAGCAACTAAGCTGCTAGCTGTAATACAACTGATAGCAGCGCGAAAATACTTAATTAAATAGTAGTTAATCATCGTAAATTTAATAATTATATAGGTAGCAAAGGTACTGGTTGTAAGAATGGCAGGACTTACGATATTGTCACAATCGCTCATCCGGTGCGATCAGGCTACAAGTCTTATCACTACGTTCAAATTTTTTCAATGGCGTCACGCACCCTACGGTTTTTATGTGCCGGTTGCGTAAGTCCTGAATGGAACATTACTGACATTACTTAAACCAACTGATTGCAGTAAAGATTGCCAATCAGCTTCATTT
This sequence comes from Calothrix sp. NIES-4105, assembly GCF_002368415.1. Classification (GTDB taxonomy): domain Bacteria; phylum Cyanobacteriota; class Cyanobacteriia; order Cyanobacteriales; family Nostocaceae; genus Dulcicalothrix. The sequence goes on along the minus strand of NZ_AP018290.1, from coordinate 9,513,524 downwards.
GAGGAACGTAGTTGTGCCAATATATTTATAGAATCAAACCAAATTCCATTTGCCGCATAAATTACTGCTTTTTGTTGAGGTGTTGCTGCTTCTAACTGAGAGGCAATGTTAGGATGTAGATTAACTCTTTGAATGCTACCTTCTACATATATAGGAATGCTCGCTGCTTGTTGAGTACAACGGATTTTAAAAAACCATTGATATGGCTTATCTACTTGTAATGTAACGTTTGATGGAAGAGTAACATTAATTACACTTGGCTTTAATGGTAGTGCAACTTGATTTCTGTAAACTTCGTTACCTTCATTATCTTGTAAGGTAAATTGAGCATTAGAATTAGGTGAAGGTACGCTACTTGTGTAAGGAACGTAAAACCAAAACTTTGGTCGCGAAGAAGTAGTCAGTCCGCCTACAACTTCTTTTTCTGATGTACTTGTTTGTTTACTAGCTGGCGCCGACTGGGATGGAACCAATGCAGTTAGTTGAGTTGCAGTTGCAGAACAACTATCACGACTTCCCATTCCTGTGCGGCGCCCAGATACAGTACCTATATTAGGAGGTAATTTTGGTGGTATAAAAACTGGTCGCGAAGTTGGTTTAGTGGGTGTAGGTTTTTGAGTTTGAGCTATAGCCTGCATTGGATACTGAATAGTGTTAGTCAAAATCAGAGCAGTTAAAAATATCCACTTCATAAATTTTACTTCTCCCAACGATTAATTGCCGACTTATCAACAATAGGGTAGGCAAAATCAGAAATATGCACCATCGACAAAAATATTAAATTTTGAAAACAATCATCTGTCTGAAGGTAGATTTTTTGAACACTACAAACTGACATTTTTCCGGGTACAGTCTTGCCCAATTACCATTCCAAACACTATTGGCAGCAGCAGCTACAGGAAATATCATTTGATTAATTTTTATAACAAACATGTTTAAATATGCATAAACTATTTGTCCTCACACCTATATAAAATTGCTTTAATTAAGTGATATAAGAAATATCTATCAAAAAAAATTTTTTAGATATATTTTTTATAACTATGTAGATTTTGTATAACTAATAGTGTAAGAATTACTTTGCTGGTACAAAAAATTATGGATATCTAGCGAATATTTGTTATTGGTGAATGTCGTAGTGGCTTGGCAATCCGGTGAGCAGCGATAGAACGATAAATGCAGGAGTTGCAACTCGTACAAAAACAATTAATACCATTAACTAGGATCAGAAAAAATTTATGCTTGATCAGTTTTATAACCGTCGTCGCTTTCTTCAAAATGCGGCTCTATTCTCTACTGGTTTAATAACTTCATTAGCCTATCAAAAGAAAGCTATTTCTATTAACCCATTGGCGCCTGTCGAATACATAATAGTTGGTTCTGGTGCTGGCGGTGGTCCTCTGGCTGTCAATCTTGCTTCGTCAGGACATAAAGTAGTTCTAATCGAGGCTGGTGGCGCCGAAGAAGCTGACGATATAATCTCAGTGCCATTACTCAGCCCGGTTGTTGGCGAAGACCCAAGAGTGAGATGGGACTACTTTATCCGACAATATACTGATGAAGGGCGCCAAAGCCGCAATAGTAAGTATGTTGCTGAAAAAGGCGGTGTGTTGTATCCACGATGTGGTACGCTTGGAGGCTGCACTGTGCATAATTTGATGATCACGATTTATCCAAATAATAGTGATTGGGATGAAATTGCGGAACTGACTGGCGATTCTAGTTGGAAAGCTGAGAATATGCGCTCATACTTCGAGCGGCTTGAAAACTGCCGCTATGTTGAGCGACCAATAGGTACGGACAACCCAACACGTCACGGATTTGATGGTTGGCTTTCAACCGAGGTTACTGATCCTGCATTATGGACAAACGATAGCAATATGCAGCGAATTTTACTTTCAGCTGCAACTGAGGCTGGTGACAAAAGTTTACTTGATGCATTTTCACGTCGCGAACTCGATCCAAATTCTTGGGTCGTAAACTCAAAGGATGTTCAGGGGTTTTACAATATCCCGCAAGGTACTCGAAGTGGACGGCGCCGTGGTCCACGCGACCTAATTAAAGAGACTGCTGCCGCGCTGCCTAATAACTTGATTGTTAAAACTAACACCCTGGTAACGCGCGTCCTTTTCCGTGGTAGAAATGCAATTGGTGTTGAATTCCTTGAGGGCGCCCATCTTTATCGCGCTGATCCCAAGGCTCCAACTGATGGACCAGAACCCACACCAAGAAAACAAATGTATGCGGCTCGTGAAGTTATCCTGGCGGCAGGCGCCTTTAACAGCCCGCAGATTCTGAAGCTTTCTGGCATTGGGCCAGTAGACGAGCTGCGTAAACATGGCATTAGGCCAATCATTAACCTTCCGGGAGTTGGAGAGAACCTGCAAGACCGTTATGAAGTCGGTGTAATCACGCAGATGAATTCAAATTTTACACTTGCTCAAAACTGCACTCCAGGGCAACCGTCAGACCCTTGCGCTGCTGAATTAGAAAAAGGTCAGGGAATTTATACGAGCAACGCTACGTTTGCAGGTCATATCCGAAAGTCCTCACCTGCGCGCGAAGTTCCTGACCTCTTCATCTTTGGCTTACCTGTACCATATCAAGGCTATTATCCTGGTTGGTCAAAACCCCTCTCAGAAATAAAAAACCAATTTAGCTGGACTGTTCTTAAAGCTCACACACGTAATCGCAATGGAAGCGTAAAACTACGTTCATCTGACCCGCGCGATACTCCCGAAATCAACTTCCATTATTTTACAGAAGGCAGCGACATCGAAGGTGAGGATTTGGCATCGGTTATTAATGGTGTCGAATTTGTGCGTCGCATGAACGCGCGTATTGCGGATATCTCACAAGAGGTAATTCCCGGTCCAAACGTTCAATCACGCGAGGAAATTATCAAATTTGTGGAAGCTGAAGCGTGGGGTCATCATGCTTCATGTACTAACAAGATTGGTCCTAAAAGTGACCCAATGGCTGTGGTTGATAGTGAATTCCGCGTTCATGGTACGCGAAATCTGCGCGTTGTAGATGCTTCAGTCTTCCCGCGCGTTCCTGGCTACTTTATCGTCACACCGATTTATATGATTAGTGAAAAAGCAAGTGACGTTATAATCGCAAGCGCTAAAAATAAAAGGATTTTGCCCATATATGAAAATATGTGAGCTATTCAACCGCTTCTATTTCAGCCGTTTTAAGGATATAGGAGTCTTTTGGGTCAACTGTTTTGTCGATTCTCTTAGCTTCATTCATTAACCGGATTTTGTATGTTTACAGGAGTTCCGCTGCGAATAAGTTCAGAAAAATTTTCAACATCCTCCTAAATCTATTTTTCATATTTAGTCGCAGTATTTAAAAGGAAACCTGTAACTACAAAAGCTATTGCTGGAGGCACAAAAGGTATCCAAGTTGAATTGTAAGCAAGAAAGCTATAACAAAGAGTATATAAAATAAGTAAATTTAAGCTAGCTGCTAACACTAAATAAACAGGCGCCTGTCCCAACCGCCAAACTAATAAACCACCATAGAAAGACCAAGCCAATATCCAAATAGCCTCAGCTTGTATTGACCAAATTTTTAGTAATGGGCGCCGACCCAAAGCTGCATTAATGATTTGACTCGCCATTTGAGCATGAAGAATTATACCAGGCATTTGTCCTTGTTCATCTTGAGTGTAAGGTGTTAAAAAATGGTCTTTGGCGCTACCTATCGCATCTACGCCAATTAATACAATTTTGTCTTTGACTACATCAAGTTTTACCTCATCTCTAAGTATTTGCTTTAATGTGAATATATTTTGAGTTAATTTTAATGGAGAATCATCAACAGAACGATAATTAATTAATATTTGATGTCCAGAAGCTTTTAACTTCTGATAGCCGCTACTATGATTTTCTAAAGGTTTAAATAGTGTTTTTCCTAATTGTAAATAACCTTGTGGATCCGATTTGGTTTCTATACCTTGTTTTTCTAAATAAGTTTGTGCAATTTTTAAACTGAAGGAGTACTTTACCTGACAAAGGTCTGTTGCTTCTGGTTCAATTGCCAAAACAGCACGACGCATTATATTATAAGGAAGGTCTGCAAAAACATCTGCATATCCAACTTGTGTTAGTTTGAGTTTGGGTGATGGGAAATTACCCGTCCTGTCACTATTGCCAACAAAGCATGTACCAATAAAATTATCTTGTTGCAGGTTCAAATTTAAATCTTTATACTTAGGGTTAGTTTCAGAATCGCGGAAAATGTCTAAACCAATCACTCTTGGTTGATACGGTTTTAACTTTTTCAAAACTAAATCTAACGCTTGGTCTGATAGCGAACCTTTTTTATCTTTCTGTTCGGGTAATTGAAAATCATCCTCTGTAACTTTGATGATCACAAAATTATTATCTGGAGATTCTTGAGGTCGCATCCGCATCATCTGGTCATAAGCAGGTAATTCTAATCCTTCTAGCATTCCTGAAAAACGCACTCCCATTACCCCAGTAGTCACTACCACACTTGCAGCACATAATAGTGCTAACTGGCGCCATTTCCGGAATTTTTGACTCTCTTTTGGATTAGACAACTTTTCCCAAGTTGGTGGTATAACCGTAGGATTTTGAAAAATAATCGGCAACCAGCTAGCACAGGGAAATTGATCCTCCATCCCCTGCAACCTTTCTCGCGCTTTTCTTTGGGCAATATACAACGAGTCACCATGCGCGAAAGCATTTAAAAAATTCTTTAAAAACTCATGTGCAACCTTATCTGGCACAGGTTCACGCATTACAATCAGTTGTGGCAAGTGCAATTGTTCTAATTCATAAGCTAACCCTAAACCATCACACGAGTTAAAAATAGCCAACTGCAATCCATTTTTGATTGCCTGTCGTAAACTGTACTTAAGTTGATCTAATGTCAAGCTATCGTGACGATTAATATAAATCCGACCTTGATTTTCGCTACTTTCACTATGTCCAGCGAAAAAGAATATCTCCCAAGCTTGATCCCAAAGTAAGTCATTAATTTGCTGACGTGATGGTTCTACTAAGAACGTCACCTCCGCATTTGGAAGTACTTGCAGCATTTCACGGTCAGCTTGTGTATTAATTCCTTCACTCGAACCTAAAATTGCCAGGACTCGAACTTTTTTTCCAAGTGTAGCCTTAGAACTTATCTGATTAAACGGCGCCGTACTAAAAGCAATTTCTGATTGAGAATATCTCTCAATAAATTCCCATAAATGCCAAGGTAGTTTACAGACTCGATTATCAGGAGTGCGAATCAACACACGAATAGCTTCTTCCTGATTTAACACTTCTCGCAATCGTTTTTCTACACTCTGAAACTCAGCAAATTCTAACCAGTGTTTGAAAAGAGTTTCTAAATCTTGAGCTAAACGACGGCAAATATCAATTTGTGATAATTGACTTGTTTGAACTTTGACCTTTTGAAGAGTAATACGAGTATTCTCCATTTGACGGTAATTTTGATTCCATGAATTTAAACATTGAATCAACTCAGGATTTGCAGGTAAATACCCCGTAGTTTCAGTAAAGTAGACATTTCCTTCTTCACCAACTTCCAAAGTAACTTTAAATCCTTGTTCTAAATAACCATCTAATTCTAAAATTGCTCTTTTGCTCATGAAGCATCCTGTATATGTGTGATTACTTAAATTACAAAATGCTCAGTTATAATTTTACCGCTGCAAGCAACTTCTATACTAAATTTTTCGCTTTGTTGACCGCCAAATTGAAATTGAATAGTTTGAGTAATACCTGCATTTGAAGAAGCAATCTCATTCCCGTTTTCATCTAGCAACCGAACTTGTACGTCATTTGGTAAGTATACAAAATTATCTACAGGACGAATTTCAACACCAATCGTTACTTCAGTATTGTTAATGGGTAATATACCTATTAATAAAGCTAGTTGTTCGCTACCCAACAGAGAACTAAAATCTAATACTTTGACTCGGGTAATAGTAAATATCGGGTTTTGATTTTGATTAGTCAAATTTTGTGCATTTTGACTTCTCCAAGCTGTAGCAGTTTCGGAGCGTGTATCATTAATTGGTTGCCACAGGTCATCAAATCTACCCTGTAACCATTCGTTTAATCGTGTTAACTGCGATACTGCACTACTGAGTTGTATTCCTCGTCGTGTTGCATAAAGATTTTGGCGCCATTGTTCATTTTCTAGCAAGGCGCCCCAAGTTGCAAACGGTACAGATAAACGCGGAAAAACAACCGCAGCATCACCCAAACGTTTAATCAAATTTTCAGCGATAGTCACAGATACGGACGGTAACAAAGAAACACTCGCGCGTGTTGACGCTTGAGGATAAAACTCGCACCTTACCCACAAAGTACTCATATCGTCATTCAATAGAGATGCATCAATACAATAAGTTCGATCCGAAGGGTCATAATCACCGTTATTTTTTAATTCTTGATGAGTCGTATAACCCCAAACCCGTAAAAAATTGCCATCAGGTCTAAACTGTACAACAATATAATAATCTCCAACCCAACTAGGAATATCCACCCACTCCTGGGGAACCTCCAACTCTCCATCATCAATTGCTTCAGTTGGAATTATGACTAACTTTGTCGTACCAATCGTAATTGCACTACCATTGACAACATCCCATACAGCGGGCATATCCGAGGCGCCAAGCCATATACTCGCTTGGGGCGCCTCATCTTGTATCAAATCCAAGAGTGTATAAAGGCATACGTGATTAATATACGCATTCCAGCGACTATTAGATGTTACATGTTGTTGGCTTTGTTCCCAAAACTCAGCCTGTTGTGATAATGGTATTTCTAACCACCATTCCTTTGGTTGGGCAAATAAAAAAGTCATCCGTGTATCCTTCGATAAATTAAGAATCTATAACAAACAATTTTAGTTAGACCAGTTGCGAACTCGGAGCCATTCTTCCAAAGCAACGCTTCTATCTTTTAATTGGTTTGGATAAACGGAAACATTCATTCCTTGTTGACTTTGTTCTGACTCTTGCTCCCATCTAGTCAATTCCTTCAAAAGTATTTCCCTGATTTTATTTAGCCTGCGAGAAATCCAAACTTGCTTTTTATCTAACTTTCGGGCAATTTCTTGTTGAGTTAAGTCCTGCTTGTAGTACAGAAACAAAATTTCTTGCATTTCAGGAGTAAGTTTGTTTAAAGTGTCTAGCAAAAAATTATATATTCCCTCTCTTTGATTTTGCCGTTCCTGAATATTATCCTGCGTAATTAGTTGTATCATTAAAGACTCAGAGGTTAATTCTGGTAAATCCCGGTCACCAGGTGAGTCGCTACCAGGCATTGGTACATCGAGAGAATCAATTTTAGGATAAAGGTAAGCACGTATCCGCACAGCAGCTTTATTCAACCACTGCTCAACCGTAGTAGGGTCTAATTCTTTACCAGCAGATACTAGTTGATAGCGTTCCCGATTGTAAAGATTCGTAATTTCTGACCACAACTGGGGCGAAGGCTCTGGTAATCTAGCAACACCACCAGCATATTCCTGAATATACAGCGTCCGAAAGCATCTCCAAGCTAATTTATACCGAGCTATTTCCTCTTGAGTTAGTCCAGCATTCTCTAAAGCTTCTACAAAGCGTTTTTTTGTCACTTTACGTAACAGGGCATAATTTGTACAAATATCAGTATCCTGACGCTTACGCAAAATATCTTTGAACAAGGCAGGAAAAGCCATTGAAGCATAGGCTTTTAAATTAGGACTTCTTTCAGGTTTAAATCCATTGCAGATTTTTTTTACTTCCGCAATACCCATTTGAAAATAATCAGATAATTTATATTGGATGCTGGAAAACTTGGCCATTGTACTTTTTGCAGCCCAGTAGCAAGGTTCTTGTAAGTAAGCTGACAAGTGCATAAAAGCTAAATCATCAGTATTTTCTCGCCAAATTTTATACCATAATAATGACAAAAATTGCTCAGACTGAGGTGATGACTTTGCCAGACAATTTTCGATACTTCGGCGTAGTTTAGTATCGGTAATCCATTTGGCATCACTATCGTTATAAAAGTAAGCAAAAGTGGAAAAAATTTCGGTAATTTTTGAACGAGGGCGCATATACTTTAGACTTTATGTTTATTTATTGCTATTTTACATATAGCAATTATTCTAAGGTAGCAATTTAGTCACGCAAATATATATTATATCTTTACATGAGCGCTTGGTATGTCATCAAATTCAGATAAAGCGTAAAGAATGATATCTTTAATTATAAGCAATGTAAAAAAAATAGTTGAATACTTAAATAAGAAAAATCGCGTATACCTAGATTCCCGACTTATTAAAGAAGTCGGGAATCTTAAAAATTGACCACCAAGCTCAAAATTATATCAAAGGTGTATTTGTATCATGATTCAGAGTCGGCGCCCCGAACTAGAACCAAATTATAAAGGAATCCGTTTATTTCTTGACACAGCCGATACACAACAGTGGCAACACTGGTTACCAACAGGGCTATTTTATGGAGTAACAACAAATCCGCTATTGTTAGAGCTATCTCAAGTTACCTGTAGTGTATCGCACCTTAAAGCTCTAGCAAGCCTTGCATTTACTCTAAAAGCCAAAGAAGTGCAACTCCAAACTTGGGGAACAACAGTTGATTGTTTGGTAAAAACAGGCAAGCTCCTAGCAGCAATTGATGAACGTGTAGTAGTCAAGGTGCCCATTACTAAAATTGGGACTGAAGCTGCTTCAAAGCTTATTGCAGAAGGAATTCGAGTTACCCTAACAGGAGTTTACGCTATTCACCAAGTTTTAATTGCAGCAGCAAGTGGCGCCGATTATGTTGCACCTTACTTAGGTAGAATTAACGATTTAGGGCGTAATGGACGTGAGGATTTAATCGCAATGCAGCGCGCGAACGCGGGTGTTAACAGCACTACGCGAATTTTGGTTGCCAGTATCCGTAGTGTAGACGATATTACATTGCTCGCAACTGAGGGATTAGATACATTTACATTTTCGCCTCTCATTGCCGCAGACCTTTTCGATGTAACAGCAACAAATCAAGCTGCTACTAACTTTGAGGAAGCTGCTTGTCGAATGGCGCCTAATAATTCACTATAAAATATAAAATATTAAATGTTTCACAAAATTAATCGTCTTCTTGCGTTTAGCCAAGATTTATTTGTTGTTTGGGTATTAATAGGCGCCAGTTGGGGTTATTTTTTCCCCAAAATTGCCGCAAGTGGTAGTATTAACATTTCAACAGCGCTCGGAGTAGTAATGCTAGGAATGGGGTTAACAATCACTATTCAGCAATTACAAAACTTAAGAAATGCTGGTAAAACGTTAATCTTAGGAGTTTTATTACAGTTTACTATCATGCCACTTGTCGGATGGTTAGCTGCAACAGTTTTGCAATTACCACCCATGTTGGCATTGGGAGTCATTCTTGTTGGCGCCAGTCCTGGAGGAACAGCGTCTAATGTAGTTACTTTTTTGGCTCGTGGTGACGTACCTTTATCTGTAGCTTTAACTACCGCGTCTACACTAATTAGCCCAATTATTACACCTCTTTGGATTTGGGTTCTAGCTTCAACTTGGATTGACATAAAACCATTATCTTTAATTATGAGTACAATCCAAATTGTACTATTACCTGTATTATTGGGAATTGCGATTCGACGCTTTTGGACTCCAAGTAATTTAGTCATGGAACTCATATTACCTCTAGTTTCGATGTCTGCTATCGCTTGGATTATTGGTACAATTGTGGGTTTAAATCGCGAGAAGCTATTTGTCACGCCAATAGTAATTATTGCAGTAATTTTACATAATGTTTCAGGGTTAATCTTAGGTTATATAGGCGCCGCTATTACAGGTAAAACAAAAGCTGTGTGCCGCACAATTTCGATTGAAGTGGGAATGCAAAACTCTGGTTTAGCCGTAGCATTAGCAATAGCGCATTTCGAGCCGGCAGCAGCGATACCAGGAGCAATATTTAGTATATGTCATAATCTGACAGGCTCGTTAATCGCTGCAATTTGGCGTAAAGATTCATGATATGTCAGAATATTATGATTTGAGGTATAAAAAACCTAACCCCCCAACCCCCTTCCCTAAAAGGGAAGGGGGAGCGTATTTGCCCCCCCTCTCCTTGTAGGTTCCGGGGTTGGGGGAGAGGTTTTTAAATTAACTTCAGGGATATCTACCTGCTATATTATTTAGATATGATTGCCTTGTTAAAGAAAATTAATCAAATCATTAAAAGCCTAAATAAACTCACTTTCCAGCAAACTTTACTTGCTGGACTTATAGTACTGCTATTATTACACGCTCATCCAGGTGCTAGCCAACAAAACCCATCAAAAAAAACGCTGCAAGTTGCAACAAAAATTATTCCCCCCTTCGTATTCCAAGATAAAGACAAACTTTCGGGATTTAGTATTGATTTATGGCGCAGTATAGCTAAGGAAATGGGCGCCGATTTTAAGTTTATCGTGTATCCAACAGTGCCAGATATCCTGAATCAAGTCGAACAAAAAAAAGTAGATTTAGGCATAGCTGCTATTTCCATCACTGCAGAGCGGCAAAAGAAGTTTGATTTTTCTTTGCCCATGTTTGCAGGTGGTTTACAAATAATGGTGAGAAGTTCAGATGGAAAAAATAATATCTTTCCGAATCTGTTACAAATGTTTTTCTCACCTACCCTTTTACAATTAGTTGGTATAGCATTAGCTTTAATTATAATTGCTGCTCATATTATTTGGTTACTTGAACGTCATCACCAAGAAGGAATTATCTCTAAATCTTATTTCCCTGGTATTTTTAAAGCTAGTTGGTGGGCAGCTGCAACATTAGCGACACAAGCAGATGAAATGCCCAAAGGTCCGCTTGGTCGGATGATAGCAGTAATTTGGATGTTTATCGGTGTTATTTTTGTCGCTTATTTTACAGCTACCGTTACTACTGCAATGACAGTGCAGCAACTTCAAGGCGATATTCGTGGTATTCAAGACTTACCCGGTCGGGTTGTAGTTACTACTGCTGGTAGTACTGCATCCGAGTTTCTACGCTACTCAAGAATAAAAGCTGTTGAAGTCGCTAGTATTGATAAGGCTTATGATGCTTTACTGAAAAATCAAGCCGATGCTTTAGTTTTTGACTCGCCAGTACTTCTCTACTATACAGCCAACGAAGGTAAAGGAAAAGTTGAAATTGTCGGTTCAATATTCCAAGAGGAAAATTACGGTATTGTTTTACCAAATAATAGCCCTTACCGTAGAGAAATTAATAGCGCGTTGTTGACTCTCAAAGAAAATGCTGCATACAAGACTTTGTACGAAAAATGGTTTGATGTTAAGAAATCTTAATAAATATTTGAATTTAGCATAATGTGAACCACGGTTCACATTTATAAATCTTAATTCGACCTTCGGCGAATAGAACCAAATATTGCTGCGATGTATGATTGCTGGGAATCATATAATAATCGTTTTTAGTCGTGAATTGTATAACTACCAGGTTCTGGACTAGCTGTTTACTAGCTGTTGCAGTATCATTTCCATTTGCTCATGCACAAGCGACTTCACTTTATCAACAATATTCTGTTTACAATTTAGCGCAAGCAAGTGCTTTCAGGCAGTTGATGCAGCAAGGTTATGCACAAACTAGCCGACGGAATTATCGCGCGGCATTACAATTTTTTCAGCAGGCGCTCTCCTTAAGTCCTGGTAGTGGATCTGCGGCTCGTGCAATTGCCAATGTGCAAGGCTATATTCAGCGTGGCGCCAGAAGGTCTATTGGCTTTGTTGCAGGTAGACCAGGTAGGACTAGGTCAGCGGCAACCAGAGGAACTTGTTTTCAATCTCAAAAACCTCCTACTCCTTTAATGCCGCAAGACAAAGAAGCGCAATTGACAACCTCAGAATATCCAACATTTTATATTTATATACCTCCAATCACGACTAAAGCGCAAACGATGGAATTTGTACTGCGCGACGACAGTAATATTACACCTTTGTATAGAGAATCTTTTCAACCCGTTCAGCAAGCTGGCATCATAACCGTTCGTTTACCAGCAAATCGTCCACCCTTACAACTTGGTAAAGTTTACACCTGGGGATTTTCGATGATTTGCGATACACGTAAGCGCGATGAAGATATTTATATAGAAGGCAGAATTCGGCGGGTACAAGATGAAGATTTAGATGCTCAATTACAAACAACAAGTCAAATTTTAGACCGCGCAGTTCTTTATACAACAGCCGGGTTTTGGGAAAATGCTCTCACATCCATAGTAACTCTACGGCGCCAGCGTCCCAAAGACCCCGAAGTTGAGCAATACTGGCAAGATTTATTACAGTCTATATCCCAGCCTACCACTGACCCAGAAATCGCTAACAAACCCTTTCTACCTTGCTGTACACCTAAATAAAAAAATATCCTAGCCCTCCTAAATCATCGGGGGGTTGGGGGGGATTAAAACTATATGAAAAACCATCGTCCCGCGCGCACAAAAGTTAAGTTACTACTCTTTCTCCTAGTTAGCAACCTAACAATTCTCTTCGCAGGTTCAGCTTCATCTCAAATCACACCAGATAACACATTAGGCGCCGAACGTTCGATAGTTACACCAAACGGTAACAACATACAAGGACTACCCGCAACTCTAATACAAGGTGGCGCCACAAGAGGTGTGAACTTATTCCAAAGTTTTTCACAATTCAACGTTGGAGACGGGCAACGAGTTTACTTTGCTAACCCACAAGGAATTCAAAACATACTTTCCCGAATTACCGGGAGTGACCCAAGCAAGATATTTGGAACCTTGGGTGTAGACGGTAAAGCGAACTTATTCTTTCTTAACCCCAATGGAATTATATTTGGACCAAACGCGCGCTTAGATATAGCAGGTTCATTTTTTGCAAGCACAGCAAATAGCTTTGTATTCGATAACGGGTTACAGTTCAGCGCAACAAACCCAGAAGCACCACCACTAATAACAGTCAGCATACGACCAGGATTACAATTTGGCGCCAATTCTCCCACCATCAGCAACACCGGAAATCTCCAAACAGGGCAAGATTTAACACTTGCTGGTGTAAAACTCGACCTGCAAGGAAAACTAGAAGCAGGTAAAGACTTAACACTTTCCGCAACAGATACAGTAAAAGTACGAGACACCGCTACAAATCCTTTTATTGCCTCTGCGAGTGGAAAATTACTCTTACAGGGTAATCAAAACGTAGATATTTTTGCATTAAATCATCCTAATAGTGGCTTTTTCTCAGGTTCCGACATGGTGCTGCGGAGTGCCAACACAGTAGGAGGAGATGCACACTACTGGGCAAACGGTAATTTTCGCATAGAAAAACTAGATGGTAATGTAGGAAATCTTTTTAGTCCTTATGACCCAGTAATTCGCGCAAGTGGAGATGTAAATGTTGGTGACTACGAGGGTGCTTCATTACATATTCTTGCTGGAGGTAGTGTAACTCTTGGTACGGTAAATATTACAGGCGCCGACTCACAATACGGATTACCACAAGAAGATATCACACTTTCGGATGGAACACTATTACGAATTGATGGCATCAATAAAGCAACTTTAGATGTACGCGCGGGTACAACTAATTTTGGATCTCCCGGAGTGACTCCAGAGTTTTTGGGCGGTGGAGATATATATACACCCGTTCCAAGTCCTCTGGATGGGGGTACTCCCGTTCCGAATCCTCTAAATAATAGTATTAGCTCCGTCATTAGCAATCAAACTCAGACGCAAGGCGCCAAAATCACAATCCAAGGAATTAATATTGCAGCGTTTAATGGTCAAGTTTTTTTAACAAATCAATATCAACCAAATACAAAATTACCAGCAGGTTCGATTGAAGTTACAGGCGCCTCTCCAAACTCTGAGGCTGGAAACTTCTCAATCACGGCTTTTAGTAATCCAGTCGCTATAGATGCCAGAGGTGATGTTCAAGTTGCTAGAGGTATAATTACAGGTACAGAAGGTTTTACAGGAGGAAATATTAATATCTTAAGTAGCAAAGATATTAATATTGGTGGGAATGAAGCTCGCTCAGGTTTTCCGCGTGATTGGTCGGGTAGTTTATTATCTTTAGTGAATGATAGTGACGGTGGAAATATTAGCCTCAAAGCCAATGGGAATATTAATGTAAACAATAATATTGCGTCTCGCATCATAAGTGGAACAGGAACAGCGGGGAATGTTGCTCTTGAAGCTAATGGTGATATTCGTGTTGGTAATATCGAAGCCTCAAGTAATAATAGTGACCAAGGAAACTTCAATAAAGTTACGATTCAATCAAATCAAGGTTCGGTGTTTTTAAATAACTCTAGGATAAGTACTAGTAACTCTGGTTCTAATTTTGCGGGAGATATAGTAATCAATGCTGGCAATGAAGTTTCAATACTCAATAGCTCTTCTCCTTCCGGTACGCTTGATAATGAAAAAAAAGGTATTTTTAGTCAGGGGAATCGGGGACAAATTTTTATTGGCACACCTAATGTTTTGGTACCAAAAGTAGTCACTATTAGTAATTCTGAGTTAAACACCAATAATCGTGGTGTTACTGACAATAGCAATGTAGCCAGCGGCAACATATCAATTCATTCAACAGGTAAAGTCACGTTAGATAATTCTACTGTTGTAACAGATACATTTGGTAGTGGGAAAGGAGGCAATATAGATGTTAACGCTCAGTCACTTTTCTTAGAAAATGGCGCCCAACTCGCTAGTCAATCACAAGCAAGCGGAGATGCGGGAAAGGTAACTATTAGTCTACAAGATACTCTTTCACTTATTACACTTATTAGTAGTGGTGCAAAACCTAGCTCTATTTTCACACTAGCCCAAGACCAATCTACTGGCAATGGTGGAGATATTGACATCACTACAGGTTCGCTAGTGATGAAGAATGGTTCAGAGATTTTAGCAAATAATTTTGGTAGTGGGGAAAATACAAAAGCAGGTAATATTACAGTTAGAGCAAACAATGGTAATATCAGCTTGGATGGCTTTCGTGTTGATGAAAATAACTCATTTTTCCCAACTACAATAGCTACTAATGTGTCTTTTCGTGGTCAAAATAAACAGGGTGGTACTATCGATATTGGCGCCGCTTCTCTGAATTTAACAAATGGTGGACAAATCACTAGTAATGTAGAGCCAGGTGCAACAGGGCAAGCAGGAAACATAAAACTTAATATTAGTGGAGACGTTATTTTTGAAGGTGTAGGGGGTGTTGGTAAAACCTTTGCAAATAACGATAGGTCACGCGCAAGTGGTATATTAAGTTCAGTGCAGGAAGCAACTAGCAACGGAAAAGCAGGAAATATAGAAGTTACGGGTGGTAATATATTTCTTAAAGAAGGAGCTACTTTAAGAACAGATAATATAGGTTCAGGATTCGCAGGAGACATAAGTATTACCGCGCGTAATCAAGTTTTAATTGGTGGTGACAATGGAAAAGCAGAAATTTCTAGTCGGGGAAATTTTGGGCGCATCTTTATTGGTAAATCTAATGAATATGCATCTTTTTCTCCACAAACAGTTGAAATAAAAAACTCTACACTTAGCACTACCAGTTCAGCCTTATCTGAGGAAGCAACAAATAATACTGGTAACGCTAATAGTGGTCCTATATCCATCGATACTGGTTCCCTTTTACTAAATGGCGCCGATATTAATACAAACACTGTAACAAGAGGAAACGCAGGGGATATCACAATTAATGCAACCAATGGAGGTGTTGACTTAAACAATAGTACTATTAGCAGTCAGGTGTTATCACGTGCAAACCTTCTACCACAAGACATTGCTAACCCTAAACCAGAAGAATTTCGTAACGGCGGCAATATAAATATTACAGCAGGTTCGTTCAAATTAAGTAATAATAGTCAAATCAATGCTTTTGTAAATACTAGCAACTCAGACCTAAATGCTAAAGACCGCCCATTTGCCAATGCTGGAAATATAAATATTAATGTTGGCAATGGCAACTTTGAAATTAATGCTGCGTCAAATGGCCAAGGTATCACAGGGATTTTTAGTACGTTAGGAAACGGAGCCGCACAAGGTTTTACCAATGCAACTGGTAGGGGAGGAGATATCACCATTATCTCTGGGTCAATGTTAATAAATGGAAATAGTCCTACAAATACAATAGCAACACCGAATGCGGGAATAGCAGCTAAGACTTTTGGAATTGGGGATGCTGGTAAAATTGATATCAATACAGGTAGCCTGACTATTCAAAATGGTGGCTTTATAGATAACGGTACTACCAGAAATGGAAATGCTGGTTCAATTAATATTACAGCACAGTCAGTCAATCTAGCTAACGATAGCCCAAACCGTCGTGCAATACAAAGTGCCGTACAAGCAGGAACAGAAAAGGGTAATGGTGGTGATATTTTTATTAATACGGGTTCATTGTCTTTAAACAATGCTAGTATTGATGCCAGTGTTATTGGAACACAAGGCAATGCTGGCACTATAAATATTACAGCTAATAGTTTTGATGCACGAGAAGGTGGTCAAGTCCGAAGCGTCACCAATACTACCAATAGTGATCAGACAGCTGGAGGTATAATACTAAAAGTTAAAGATAATATCACTCTATCTGGCTCTAGACTATCAGCTAATCCCAACAGCGATCAAAATTCTTATTACATAGATGCAAATAATCGAATTCCTAGTGGGATTTTTGCGACAACAGGCGCCAACTCTGCAGGAAAGGGTGGTAGTATTTCTATTGACCCCGAACAAGTAACAATTACAGATGGCGCCAGAATTGCTGTAGATAGTAGAGGTTCTGGTGATGCAGGTCAAATACAACTTGAAGCAAGTCGTTTAAATCTTGATCAAGGTAATATTACAGCCAACACAAATAATGGCAATGGTGGAAATATAGCACTTAACGTCAGAGATTTATTGTCAATGAGACGTAACAGTTTAATTTCTACCACTGCTGGTCAAACTAATGGAAATGGCGGAAATATCAATATTAATGGTGTCGGCGGCTCTGTTCCGCTTCTTTTAACAGTTCCAGGAGAAAATAACGATATTATAGCCAACGCTCGAACAGGTACAGACGGTCGAGTCACTATTAATGCATTAGGAGGATTTGGGTTCAACCCCTTAACCAGGCAAGACCTACAGAGATTAGACCCTCAAAATCAAAACCCTCGCGATTTGTCAACCAATGACATCACAGCTATTTCTTCACAAGTATCCCCTATCAATAATCAGGAAGTCCAACCTAATTCACCTGAAAGTGAAATTAGTGAGGTTTTAATTAATCTTCCTCAAACCACAGTCGATACTTCCAGATTAGTACCTCAAAGATGTGAGAATTTTGCTGGTAGAGGTAGTGAATTTGTCAATACAGGAAACGGTGGTTTACCACCTCGACCCGATGAACCATTAAACAGTGACGCAGTGTGGAAAGATACACGCTTAACAGCAATTCTAACACCGCAAAAAGTACCAACAGCAACTAATACAACTAGTAAAACAGCAGTGGCGCCTCCAAAACCAGCTACTACGTGGGTATTCAACGGTAAAGGCGAAGTAACTCTTGTATCTGCGGCGCCTGGTACTAATTCTTCGTTTAATAATACATCTATTTGTCCAGTTCGTTGATCCCCCCCCTGCCCCCCGCGTGGAAGGCTACGGTGTACACACATCTTTAATAACCCTCTTTTTTCCCCCCCTTTGTGCCCTTTGTGTTCTAAAGAGCGGGAAATCCTCCGGATTATGTGGTTTATCTCTTTAAAGAACCACAAAGGCACAAAGGACACAAAGAAAGAGAAGAAAGAAAAAAAAAGAGACTTGTGTGTACACGGTAGGCGTGGAAGGGGGGAGTAAGAGAGGATTCTTAAAGCCTTCCCCCTTCCACGCGGGGGGTTCGGGGGAATCCAATTCATCCAATTCTGTGTAATTATTTTCCTCTTATTTCCCAATCAAAAATGAATATTAAACGATACTTTTATATCACCCTTACAATACTACTAAACCTAATAACTCCAAAATATGCACTTGCCCAAACGGCGCCAGGGCAAGACCTACAGCGACAAATAGAACCTCCACCTACCCCTACACCAAACATACCCAAACTACCATCACCACAAGAATTATTTCAATTCCCATCAATAACCACTCCCACCCCACCAACCCCCCAAGTTATACCAAACGATATAAGTGGCACCATCAAAGTTACAAACTTTGAAATAGAAGGCAGCACTGTTTTTAATAAACAACAATTAAATGATGCGACTAAAGATTTAATTAATAGACCTATCAGCTTCACCGAGTTACTACAAGCTGCTGATAGAATTACTAGCCTTTACACCAAAGGTTGTAATGATAATAATTCTAAAGAAGCTTGTTATATAAACTCCGGCGCCTACATTCCTGCTGACCAAACCTTTAAAGTCGATGGTGGTGTAGTAAAAATCAGAGTTATTGAAGGTAGTTTAGAAAATATCGATGTCAAGGGAACGCAAAGACTACATTCTGATTATGTACGAAGTCGTTTAGCTTTAGGCGCCGATAAACCTCTAAACTTGAAGAAACTATTAGAAGCTTTACAATTACTACAGCTAGACCCTTTAATCAACAATGTTAAAGCAGAACTAGCAACAGGCATTACTCCTGGTGGTAGCATTTTAGCCGTTCAAGTTAGAGAAGCCAAAACGTTTAGCGTTCAACTAAATTTAAATAACAATAGACAACCTAGTATTGGTAGCTTTGAACGACAAATTCAATTTAACCAAGCCAACTTATTAGGACTAGGAGACGGTTTGAGCGTTGCTTATGCCAATACCGATGGTAGTAATAGCGTGTATGCAAGTTACCAAATACCTTTAAATCCTCAAAATGGCACATTGACATTCAATTACAACTATGCATCAAGTGAAATCATTGAAAAACCGTTTGATATTTTTGGCATTGAGGGAACTTCACAGGAATATGGAATAACTTACCGTCAACCTCTGATACGAACACCAACAAAAGAGTTTGCATTATCTTTATCTGCAACTCGTCGCGAAAGTGACATTGGTTATTTAGAAGCGTTGCTTGGTCAACGATTTCCGTTTCCTTCTCCTGGCGCCGATGAAAATGGTCAAACTCGCGCGACTATTTTACGTTTTGCCCAAGACTGGACGCAGCGTGGTAGTAGCTCTGTTTTTGCCGCGCGGTCACAGCTAAGTTTGGGTATCGATGCTTTCGACGCAACCACTAACACCACTGGCCCAGATGGTGAATTTTTTGCTTGGCGTGGACAAGCACAATGGGTAAAACTTTTGGCGCCAGATACTTTATTTATCGCGCGTACAGATTTACAACTTGCAGATAGACCATTATTACCAAGTGAACAAATAGGTTTAGGAGGACAAGCAACAGTTCGAGGATATCGTCAAGACCGAACATTATCAGATAACGGGTTTTTGGCTTCTGCTGAATTACGTTACCCTGTATTGCGAGTTCCCGAAATCCAAGGATTACTACAAGTTACACCATTTATCGATTTTGGTACAGCTTGGAATACATCAAATGCAGGAAGAGGTGCGCTCAACCCAGATACTTTGGCATCGGTTGGACTTGGTTTATTGTGGCAACAAAACAATAGACTAACCGCGCGCTTCGACTGGGGTATTCCTCTAGGCAACGTTTCTGGTGATAAAAACTCATGGCAAGAAAATGGATTATATTTTTCCATCATTTATAACCAACCATTTTGATCCCCCAACAGAGCGCGTGGTGCTGGGGGGCTTTAACCTCTCTTGTTCCCCCCTTGCTAAGGCTACGGTGTACACACAAGTTTCTAAAAGTTACTTTTCTTCTCTTTCTTTTCTTTCTTTTCTTTCTTTGTGTTCTTCGTGTCTTTGTGGTTCCTTAAAAAAATAAACCACATAATCCGGAGGATTTCCCGCTCTTTAGAACACAAAGGGCACAAAGGGGGGGCTAGGGGGGATCAAAATCTTCAATAAAACGAATTTACCACTTAAATATATGTCTACATTTTTTGCATTAGCAGCATTATCTCAAATATTTATCACAACTCCGGCAAACCTCTCTCTAAATCTCTCTCCTGCAAAGAGAGAGACTTTAAACTTTCCCCCTTCCCTACAAGGGAAGGGGGCAAGGGGGTTAGGTCTTCAAGCATCAGCAAATACCAAACTATTTGACCAAGGATTAAAATTATACCAAGTACAGAAATATTCAGAAGCAGCAAGGTTATTTCAAGAAGCTGCCACAGCTTATGGTAATAGTGGAGATAAACTAAACCAGGCATTAAGCTGGAACTATCTATCATTAAGTTATCAAGAATTAGGACAAGTATCTGAAGCTGGAATAATTAACGAGAGTATAAAGTTATTACAGAGTAAAAGTGGCAGTAAAGAATATTTATCGGTACGCGCGCAAGCTTTTAATACATTAGGCAAATTACAGTTAGCACAAGGACAACCCGAAAATGCGCTCTTAAGTTGGCAAGAAGCTATCAATATATATAGTCAAATTCAAGATAGTTCAGGAAAAATTGGTACTCAAATTAACCAAGCACAAGCACTCCAAGCGTTAGGTTTGTTTCGACGTGCTAGAAATACCCTCGAAAATGTTAACCTAGATTTAGAGAAACAACAAGACACAGTATTAAAAGCTACTGGGTTACTCAGTCTTGGTAACGCCATGCGAGTTGTCGGCGATTTAGATTCGTCTTTACGTGTATTAGATAATGCAAGTAAATTGGCGTCATCAAAAGAAATACTAGCAGAGATACTGTTGAGCAAAGGCAATAC
Organism: Calothrix sp. NIES-4105; assembly: GCF_002368415.1. GTDB lineage: Bacteria > Cyanobacteriota > Cyanobacteriia > Cyanobacteriales > Nostocaceae > Dulcicalothrix. The sequence continues at coordinate 9,492,710 of NZ_AP018290.1, read as the reverse complement.
AGTTCAAGCGCAGAAAAAAACGCTTCGAGAAGATGGAACTACTGAAGCAATACAGCTTTACCAGCAAGCAGCTGCAACTTCAGAAAAACCAACAACTCAAGTACAAGCACAACTTAATATATTACGGTTACTAGTCTCTTCATCACAACCAGACCAATGGAGAGGCGCCCAAACTTTATCACAACAACTTCAAGCTAAACTAGATAATCTACCACCAAGTCATAGTACTGTTTATGCTCGAATCAATTTTGCTCAAAGCTTAATCAAGTTAGCTAATAAAACTGACTCAACAGGAACATCACCGCAAGACGCATGTACGAACGGTCATCCTATTTGTACAGCAGCAAAAGCTATAGTCACAGGTATAAAGCAAGCTCAAAGTTTAAAAGATTTACGCGCGGAAGCTTATGCAGTGGGAACTCTGGGTAACTTATACGAACAAACTCAGCAATGGACTATTGCAGAAAATTTAAGCAAGCAAGCTTTGAAATTATCAGAAGGTATTCAAGCCAAAGATATTAGCGCGCGTTGGTTATGGCAATTAGGTAGAATTAAAAGCGCGGATAGTAATCCTGAACGGAATCAACAACAGGCGCTTGTAGCATACGAACAAACTGTTAATATATTAATATCTTTGCGCCGCGATTTAGCATCAGTTAGCCGAGATGTACAATTTTCATTTCGTGAAGAAGTCGAGCCAGTTTACCGTCAATATGTAAGATTATTATTGCTATCTCAAAATGGACAACCCGATTTTAAGACTTTAGAAAAAGCTAGGAAAACAATTGAGGCATTACAAGTAGCCGAATTAAATAACTTTTTCCGTAGCGCTTGCGTAGATGCTCAACCTGTTGAAATCAAAAATATTGACAGAAACCAAGCAACATCTGTAATATATCCGTTTATATTAAGCGACCGTTTAGCAGTGATTACATGGTTTCCTAATCAGCCGCAAGAAAAATCATTAAAACTCCACACAATTAATATATCTCAAAGCGACTTTGAAAAACAAGTAAGTACATTGCGTCAACAACTAACGATTAGAAGCACTTATGAATTTTTGCCGCTAGCACAAAATATGTATAATTGGTTAATTCGACCAATTGAGGCAGATTTACAAAATAGTCGTGTGAGAAACCTTGTATTTGTTTTAGATGGAAGATTACAAGGTATTCCAATGGCAGCGCTTCACGATGCACAAAAAAACGAGTATTTGGTTCAAAAAGGGTATGATATAGCCTTGACACCAGGGTTAGAACTATTACCATTTAGAAATGCCGGACGAGTTAAACAGCAAGGAATCATTGCAGGAATTAATCAACCTAACAAAATTTCTAATCAAACTTTTCCTGAATTACCAGCCGTCACAAGAGAGTTAGAAACAATCACCAAAAACCTTTCTAATACTAAAGAACTATTAAATAATAACTTTACTCCAGAGAAATTTGAACAGGCAGTTACCTCATTTCCGGCGCCAATAGTCCACCTAGCGACTCACGGAAAATTTAGTTCCAGAGCCGAAGATACATTTATATTAGCTTGGGCAGAACCAGTAACTATTAAACAATTAGACTCAGTTCTCAAAGCCAGAGAAAGTCAACAGCAAGCAATAGATTTATTAGTTCTCAGTGCTTGTCAAACAGCAGTGGGTGACGAAAGAGCAGCATTAGGACTTGCAGGAATCGCCGTTCAATCAGGCGCCCGTAGTACAATAGGAAGTCTATGGAGTGTTAACGACGATGCCACAACAGACTTAATGATTGACTTTTACAAAGAATATATTAACAATCAAAAGACACGAGGAGAAGCCCTGCGTTTAGCACAAACCTCTCTTCTATCCGGAGACAACCCCACATTCAAACATCCGTATTATTGGGCGCCTTTCGTTTTAGTAGGCAACTGGCAATAATGGCAACGGATATAACGGATGTAACGGATGATTTATTTTTCATAACAAGATTGTAGGTTGGCTTTGTGGAACTTAACCCAACATACAGTCTACAGGAATAGATAATTTCAATACATCAATAACTTGCGATAGAAGCCAGTATAAGTAATTAAAAATACAATCGTATACGATTTAGATATAATTAAATACGATTAATATAGCTTGACAAAATTCTAAAAATGAATTTACAGCACGACTTCGACTACTTTCAGGGCAACTCATTTTCAGAACTATACGCGCGAGATGCTGAAGACGCATCTTATGCATTTATATTAAACTATGCCACCACAGCAGGTTGGGCAGCTTACCCAAACAACAAAAAATATTTAATTCAAGATGGTAGTGATGAATATAATAAAATTTCTTACGATAAACTTTTTCAGAAAGAAGCTTGGAAAAATCTTGCAGTATTAGGTGATATAATTCCAGGTATAACCGTAAGTCCACCACCAAATTTATTGCTTGACTATTGGCGAGAGCATTTTGGATTTAGTTATAATAATATTCATGTAATACCGGAATCAGTTTATCTAAACTTCCTTAATCAAAACGCGCGCTTCGATAAATTCATTACTTTATTTCCATTTGACGCTTTACAAACAGAAAAACATGCCGTTGCACCCGACATTCACTACCACCTGCTAAGTAAAGCAACTTTATCCAGTTTAGGAGTGCAATGTCCAAAATACGAAACCTATAATCTCAATGAAATAAATCTTGAAGATATTAAATTACCACAATATCCATATTTAATCAAAGTATCTCATGGACTATCAGGAGAAGGAACTTATATTATAAAAGGTGAAAGCGACTTAAACTATTGCTATGCAGAACTGAGAAAGTACCTAAACAATAAATCACTCTCTACAATAGTCGTCTCAGAATTCGTTAAAAACACCGTACAAAATTACTGCGTACAATTTTATCTCAGCAAAACAGGAAATATAACATTAATAGGTACAACAAGCCAACTAGTTACAGAAGAAGGAAATTATCTAGGAGGAATAATCAACTATCGTCAAAACGACATGAGTAAATTCTTTACCATGATTGCGGCAATAGGTCAATATGCTCATCAAAAAGGTTATTTTGGCGCCATAGGATTTGACGTACTAGAAAACAAAGACGGAGAACTCTTTGTCATCGATGCCAACTTCCGAGTTAATGGCTCAACTCCCCTATGCTTACAGCGTCATAGCTTACTAAAAATAGGAAAAGAAGTTGCAAAATATTCAAGTGACTACCGCATAGCAGGAACATTAGAATCAACTTTTAAAACCTTAAAACCCGAACTAGAAAACAGCGAATTTATAATTCTATCAGCACAAGAACTCAACAAAGGAAGCGACTACACCGATATCTATGGAATCATCGCAGCAAATACTATTCAAGAAATACAGTCCATCGAGCAAAAATTACACAAAAAAGGTTTATTAATATAGCATTCCTGTATGAGTTGTGAAAAATTAAATTACTGTAATGAACCACAAAGGCACAAAGGACACAAAGGAAGAAAAAGAAGATGAATGTTTAAAATTTCATAAATGATTTAGGATTGCTATATAATCAAAAGTAATGAAAATAAAAGTCTTATTCTAGAAATTGAGTACTTCCAAGATTTAACACCATAATTTGTTGAATACATTGATAAACTTGTTGCCAATCTTTTGGCTCTAAAATTCCTAATATCTGATGTACTAATTTTTTTTTCTACAGTATTTAGTTTATGTAGCCGAACTACTGATGGACGCATTAAACCTGCTTGCTGCCATTCTAAGATTTCAACATCAAAATCCGTTCTATAAATTTGGGTAGTTATTCGTGACACAACAATGTCATTATCTCCAGCGTCTGAAAGCACTAATGCAGGGCGACGCTTAAATGTAGTTGCATCCGAAAAAGGTAATGTAAGCAAGACTACAGAACCGGGTTGATAGTATTGCATTATTTATTATATAGTGTCGTAGATAGCATCCGAATCACTGTAGCCTTTTAATAACTGCTCTGCGGCAAGACGATGCCAAGCTTGATCATCAATTTCTTCTTGGCTCGGCTCATTAAACATAATAATTACTTTCAGATGCTGATTTTGTGGTAAATGCTGCAAAACTGTATCTGGTAATACAATCTTACCTTCAGCGTTTACCACGGCGGGAAACTCATATGCTTTCATCTAATCTGCCTTTCACGCTTGGGATGGTATATGGTAACAGTCTTTTTTTGCGTTAAACACATAGCAACACCCTTTTCATAATATGCTGCCTCGTTAATAAAGATAGGATAAACAGTAGATGTGCCTTCGTATGAAATTTCTTGACCATCAAATGTTATAAATATAGGGGCGCCAGGATGTAAAGGTTGATAATCTTGAAACTGACGCTGGGGGTGAATCATCGCTTCAATTTCCCCGCGCGCGTTTCTAGGATAATCAATAGCGCCTATATAATTATAAATAGTCAGCGTACTTGGTATATCAAAAAGTGTACCTTGATTATATCCTTCAAAATAATCTAAAGCTGCAAGTATTAGTTTTTCTGTTTTCTGAAATAAATCAGCATTTAACACACCTTGAGCAACGGCGCCTACTTCAATAGCAAAACCTAAATCACTAAGAGAATCAAGATATACACCGTTTTGAGATTTTGGAGAACAAAAAACCTTTACATCATCACTAATCGAACTCAGATAACTAGACAATCGCAGTAAAAAAGGATGCTCACTACTCAATAGTACGCTTAATCCCATATTGGATGTTGTAGTGTGTAAATCAATAATTACATCATAAGGTTTACCTTGTGGAGATAATAAAATCTTTTGGATTTCCTTAGCGCGCGTATCTTCATAACTAGATAGCGCTGCATTTTGTAAGTCAGCACGACTAAAACAGCGATTTAAATCTTTATCAATATATCGTCTACACTGCTCAATAGCTTTAGGATTTCCAAATAAAACCTGAGATGAAAAGCTAGGTCGAGTTATTAAATCTTGATTATTGCTAAATTTTTTGGCAATATAAACTCCCGTCAACTCATTTCCATGAGTTCCACCCACTATTGCCACAGTACTAATTTTATCCATAATATATAAGTAAAAATAGATACAAGTATTTGAAGAATTATTAAAGGACGAGTAGAATTTACGACGTTGTATATATAGATGATAATTACGATTGATGTTGAAATTAATTTTATCGCGCGCAGGATTAATAACTGTTTGCTGTTTAATGGTTGCCTGCACACAAACCCAAGATAACCAAGCGTCGAATGCAGCGACTACTCCATCAGTAGAAGCAACCGCTACAAACGTAACTGCTAACCCTACAACTACCGTTACTGCCACACCAACAAAGACTTCAGCCCCTGGCGCCAAAAAAGGTACCGAGAAGGTAATTACCACTGCTTCAGGATTAAAGTATGTAGACCTGAAACCAGGCAAAGGCGCCACACCAAAAACTGGTCAAACGATCAGCGTTCACTACACAGGGACTTTAGAAAATGGAACAAAATTCGATAGTTCACGCGATAGAGGCGAGCCAATTGAGTTTATACTTGGCGCCGGACAAGTAATTAAGGGTTGGGACGAAGGTTTAAGTACCATGAAAGTTGGCGGGCAGCGCAAGTTGATTATTCCACCTAGCTTAGGTTATGGCGCCGAGGGTGCTGGGAATGGCGTTATTCCTCCAAATGCAACTTTAATTTTCGACGTTGAGTTGGTAGGGGTTAAGTAACGATATTTTCCTAGAGGATATTTATAATTCAATTTATCCTCTAGGAATTTTGGCACCTTTTAGTACAAAAATGCTGCTATAAAACATTTATTCAAAGCAGATCCCCCCTAACCCCCCGCGTGGAAGCAGGGCCGTTTCATTCTAAAAAGGATAATAGCTATTACCCTTTGTGTTCTTTGTGTCTAAGAAAGCGGGAAATCCTCCGGATTACGTGGTTCATCAAAGAAATAAACCACTGCATGTCACAAAGGGCACAAAGTTAGAGACAGAAATTAAGGATAATCTCGTAGGAAGTTGAAACTTAATTTAATTTTCTTTCAAGAATGAAACAGCCCTGCCGCGTGGAAGGGGGGGACAAGATTTGAAAGTCACACAAAATAAGGGGAATATTAACAGATTTTTAGCCCATTATTAAGACGAATTTAAGAGATTTTAGCCCCCCTTAATAAGCTACGCTGTATACACAAGTTTCTGAAACAAAATTTTCTTCTCTTTCTTCTCTTTCTTTGTGCCCTTTGTGCCCTTCGTGGTTCCTTAAACAGATAAACCACAAAGGACACAAAGGGGGGATCAAGATTTAGGAAGTACAGACACAGGCGTTCTGTTCTCGTTATTTTGAGGCTTCTTATTAGCAACGATGAAAAAAATAACACCTAGTATTAATGCTATAGCAAAGGCAATGCCGAACATTTTTAAGGTATTGCTATTGTCAGATTTTGGTTTATCTTTTCTAGGCTGTAATATTGTACCATCTGGCGCCTGTTGTGGTGCATTATTACTAGTAGGTTTTGGTTGAAGTATAGTATTGTCGGGTATTTGATTATTTGTAGCACGAGGGGGCTGCTGCATTATCGTATTATCTATGTCTTGATTGCCCGAATTTGTTCCTGGTCGTGGCTGAAATAAGGTTTTGTCTGGTGGTGTTGGTTTATTCTCGCTACTAGGAACGCGCGGTTGCACTACTGTACCTTCAGGCGCCACCGGATTTGGAGATGCTGGTGATTGTTGAAATAATTGAGAGAAGAGTGGATTTTGCGGTGGTTGTAAAGGTTTATTAATCGTTTCTTGGTTAGAACCCTGTTGAGGTTGGTTTTGCGGTGGTTGTAAAGGTTTATTAATCGTTTCTTGGTTAGAACCTTGTTGAGGTTTGTTTTGCGGTGGTTGTAGAGGTCTATCTACTGTCTCATCGTTAGATACTGGAACGGGTCTAGGAACAGTTTCATTCTGAGAACCTCCTTGCGGCTGCGGTCTTGGCTGAACAATTGTTGTAGACTTTAAAGTACCAGTATTAGTTTGTCTTTTTATCGCAGTTTCCAATGCTTGAGAAAGTTCACTAACTGAAGCAAAACGGTTGCTTGGTTTCTTTTGTAGACATTTAATTACTACTGCTTCTAATTCTAAAGATAATTGCTCACACCCAGGTTGCGAGCGTAACGGTCGAGGTGGTTCATAACTATGAGCTAGTAACCATGAAGGTTCACTAATATGCTCACCTTTAATGCTTAAACCAAAAGGGTCTGCAGCACTGAGCATTTCATAAAGAATAATTCCTAAACTATAAATATCAGCACTTACGTCTATATTCTTATCGTTTTGAATTTGTTCGGGTGACGAATAGCGAAACGTACCAATAAACGTTTTGGTTAAATTCGTATGTTCCGAAGATTCGCTATAGATTTTAGCAATACCAAAATCAAGAATCTTCACCCACTCACCAAATTCTGTAGGAACCAAAAAAATATTATCTGGTTTTAAGTCGCGATGAATAACCTTTATTCGTTCTGTGTTATTTCCATCACGCTGCATAATTACACCACGATGGGCAAGCTGCAAACCCTTACACACCTGTGTCATAATTTTTACCACACGCTCAGGTGGTAATTGTCTTTCGCGCATCAATAATTGTCGCAGCGTTTGCCCGCGCAAATACTCCATTACATAAAAAGGATAACCTTCTGTCGTAACACCACAATCACTAATTTCAATAATATGGTCGCTTTGCAGAGCAGCACAAATCGAGATTTCGCGCTCAAAGCGTTTTCTCATCTCACCAGACGCAACCAATTTATCTTTGAGCAGTTTTAACGCGACATCTTTACCAACGCGCGTATCAGTGGCAAGGAAAACTTCTCCCATACCACCTCCACCCAAGCGTTTCTCCAGACGATAACGTTGGTTATCACCTATCAAGCGGCCTATCCAAGAATTATTTGATGGTGGGGAGTTCATTATAAGCAAACCCATCCTATTTTTGAATAAAGTTTTTAAGATTACAAATCTAACGTACTAAATAGTTCAACTGTTAACTAATAATCATACAAATTACATAATTAACGATAATCCTAATATATTAAATATATATCTAACATTCTACCTTCGTCTAAACCCCAAACGTAGGTTGGGTTTGCTTAAGCGTAACCCAACATCTCAGGTATCATATTTATGACATTGCCATGAGGAAGCAGAATGAGTAATGCGCTATCTATAGCCACCGTCACAGCAGTAATAAAAAACTTGCTAGAAAATGGTTTAGTCAGTGATACCATAGCAGCTAGTGTAGGTGATGTACTTGTAACAGCATTACCACCAGATAAAATTCAAGTAGGAAGCGACGAACGCGCGCAAATAAATCTTTTCCTATATCATGTCACGCAAAATCGTAACGTTGACTGGGTATCTCAGGAATATCGCAGTCGTCATAGTAGCATTAGTAGCACACGCGCGACAAATCCACCTCTAGCTCTTGACCTACATTATGTACTAACAGCTTACGGCGGCAAAGATTTCCAAGCGGAAATTTTACTTGGCTACGCAATGCAAATGTTACATAAATTACCTATTGTCACATCTAGTACGATTGAAAATGCATTAAAAAACTCGTCCGAAACAAGTACATCTAGCGTATTTTCACAAGCTATTGCTGGTATATCTGTATCTAATTTAGCAGCGCAAATAGGGCAAATAAAACTTAGCCCAGAATTTTTGAACATGGAAGAAAGTTCTAAAATTTGGTCTGCTCTGCAAACACATTATCGACCTTCGGCTACTTATCAAGCGTCAATGGTTCTGATAGAGAGCGAGCAGGGCGATAAATCCAAAGTTGACTCAATATTATTATCTAACGAACCAATTATTGAACAAGTAGCGGTGCCTTCCTCACAAGTAGAAGAAAAAATTATTATAGGTAGTACATTACTAGTTCGGGGTAAATCGTTGCAGGGTGATATTACTAAAGTTCGATTTAGTAATCTAGATAAAATTTTTACACCTTTTGATGTTAAAGACACGCAAGTGAGTTTACAAGTACCTCCAGATTTACGCGCGGGTGTCCAGAGTGTGCAAGTAGTACATCAAACAATGGATTCCGGACAAGCTCAGAACTTGATTGAGTCAAACGTTGCCGCTTTTATAATACATCCTAAAATTAATATAGAGCGTATTGAGTCCTCTCCAGAAGGTATTGAGGGAGATTTACGTTCAGGCTTTCTTAGCGTCAAATTTAATCCAAAAATTGGTAAAGAACAACGAGTTATTTTATTACTGAATCAAATATCCCGTGAGAATCCACTCTTTTACTCTTTTCCTGTAACCGTGCGTGCATCCGATACAGATACTATCGCAATTGGTATCAAAAACGTTAAGCCAGGAGTATATATCGTAAGAGTACAAGTAGATGGGGCAGAGAGTATACTTTATAAAAACAAAAATGGGGAATACGATTCGCCACAGGTGACTATATAGTGATAAAAAATAAGTTCTCGACTTTTGGGGAATATGTTTAGAGCCGACTATACCGATATTTTTAAGAGAGTAGCAGTGAAAAGCCGTGCCCTAAGATCAGCGACTCAGGGCTAAAGCCTTTGAGTTTCCCGCATACCATGTAATCTTATGAATGGTACAACAATTAGTCCAAATTGGTTTGATGCAAATCAATGTTACTTATCGGCAGCAAGTGCCTTGGTGCGCTATGAAATAGAGAAATACACCGTCGAGTCAGAGAATGGAGCCGAACAAGAAAAAGCATTGCTGGAAGCATTGCAAGAAGCTGCTGCTGCCATGCCAGAACCAGCAGCATTAGATAAAATATGTAAAATTTTTGGTTTATCCAACTTTGAATCCAATATATTATTAATGTGTGCCTGCATGGAGTTTAGTGGCGACTTTGGTGGTTTATGTGCCGCAGCTCAGGGAGACACACAGCGAGCTTACCCGACATTCAGTTTAGCCTATTCCGTATTACCTGATGCCCACTGGGACGCAATTGCACCTCATGCTCCGTTACGTCGTTGGCGCCTCATTGAAATGGGGGAGGGTCGGGCACTTACTTTATGTCCCTTAAGGATTGACGAACGAATTTTACACTATCTCGTCGGTACAGACTATGTTGACGAACGGCTAGTTGGTATTATTGAGCCGTTATCTGAAGTTGGAAACTTGGCATCATCGCACATCAAACTAGTAGAACAAGTATCACTGTTGTGGACACACACAAAAGAAGCCTTTGGGGCGCCAACATTACCCGCTGTACAACTATGTGGACTAGAGCCTACAACCAAGCGGTCAATAGCAGCAAACGTCTGTAAAGAACTAGGTATAAATTTAAGTATAATACCCGCTCAACTTATCCCATCCACACCTAGCGAAATGGAAGTCTTAATTCGGCTGTGGGAGCGGGAGACAATATTAAGTCGAGGCGCCTTGCTGGTAGACTGTGATATGAACACAGCAGACTCTACGCGCGAAATAACAATAAGGCGTTTTATCGAGCGAGTCAACAGTTTTTTATTTGTAACTAGTCGAGAACGGATGCATTTAGCGCAACGTCCAATCGTTAGTTATGATGTTCACAAACCCACAACTGAAGAGCAAACAGCACTTTGGCAAGGAACTTTAGCTGACAAAGCACCCCAATTAAACGGACAAGTAAGTAGGTTAGTCGCTCAGTTTAACCTCAGCCCCTCAACTATTCGCGCGGCTTATACTGAAGCAGCAGGCAAATTGATAGTAGGGCAAGAAAAAGATTTGGGAAATATTTTATGGGATGCTTGTCGAATGCAAGCACGTCCACGACTAGATGAACTTGCCCAGCGTATAACCCCCACAATGAGTTGGCAAGATTTAGTATTACCAACTGCACAGCAACAAATGCTACATGAGATTGCAGCACACGTGCGACAAAGAGCCACTGTGTATCAATCCTGGGGATTTGCGGCTAAAAACGCGCGCGGGCTAGGAATCAGTGCTTTATTTGCAGGCACCAGTGGAACAGGTAAAACATTAGCAGCAGAAGTGCTAGCTGCAGAGTTGCGTCTTGATGTATACCGCATTGACCTATCATCAGTAGTCAGTAAATACATTGGTGAGACAGAGAAAAATTTGCGACAAGTATTTGACGCAGCAGAAGAAGGGGGAGTTATTCTACTATTCGACGAAGCAGACGCCTTATTTGGAAAACGTAGCGACGTTAAAGACAGCCATGACCGTCATGCCAACATCGAAGTTAGCTACCTACTGCAACGTATGGAATGCTACCCAGGTTTAGCAATTTTAACAACCAACCTTAAAAGTTCATTAGACACAGCTTTTCTGCGACGTATCCGCTTCGTAGTTCAATTTCCCTTCCCAGATACAGCTCAACGCGCGGAAATTTGGCGCCGTATTTTTCCACAAAGTGCCCCAACCGTCGATTTAAACACAACCAAATTAGCCCAGCTAAGTGTTTCAGGTGGTAACATTCGCAACATCGCTTTAAATGCCGCATTCCTCGCTGCGGATGCAGAAGAACCAGTACAAATGAAACATATACTACGTGCCGCGCGTACAGAATACACCAAATTAGAAAAACCCCTAACAGACTCAGAAATCGACGGTTGGATGTAACACTGTAGGTTAGGTTAAGGAACGTAATATGAAATAGGTACGTAGTTGGGCTTTAGCCCTCCAAACATTCCGACCAAAGTCTAAAACACAAAAGTAAATGTAAATAAGATAATAATATAATTTATCGTCGGTGAGTTCTGACCAATGAAAAAACGGCTGCAAGTACGCCAGAAAGTTTCCTCCCCATCTAATTCAGAATTAGAGCAAAGCCGCTTGCAGTTGCGCCCCTCAACAGGTAGAGCTAAAAGTAACTTCGGCAAGCAAGGGATGCAGGTAACAGAAAATCAAGAATTCAAACAGCATCAAATAGAAGCAACAAAACTAAAGATACAAGCCAAGCATGGCACTATTACCTCGCAAGGACAAGAACGGCTCACAGTCTTACAAGCAAAGATGGATCAGGTTTTGCACAAACCAGCATCTAACAGTACAAATATTCTACAACGAGTGAAATCAAACGACAAAGGCAAGGCGCCTGTAGCATCAAAAGAAAAAGACAAAGCGTCAGCAGCAGCAGAGAAAAAAGCAGCAGAAAAACAAGCATTCTTAAAAAAATATCCAATAGCCCATAAATTAGTAGCAGGAATAAACGATAAATCAGAAGCTAAAGAAATCCTACAAACCCTTTTCAAAAACTTTAAAAACATCGGCTTCAAATACACGATGGTAAGCAAGAGTCATGAAAAACTCCTAGAAGGAACCCTAGAAGGAGATTGTCAGACATTAGCGCGCGCATTTAAAGCAGTAGCAGAAGGGTATTTTGGAATACAAGGTATAAAAGTAGGTGATGATCAAAGCAGCATCAGAAAACCATTTATAAGCGAAGCCGGAAAAACACCATATCAAGGCAAAGAACCAAATTGTGATAACGGCAAACGCTGGTTCTTCCAAAACCATTATTGGGCAGTTTGGAACGGACAAATTTTTGATCTTTTATTCCTCAGCGATAAAAAACCAGAAGCTGATATGGCAAGACAGAAAGACCCGCTTAAATCAATATTTATGCCAGAACAAGAATACTATGAAACCGAAAAAGGAAAAATCGTCTACCCATACGCCAATAAATATTTCACCGCTGAACTCACAATGTTTGAGAAACTGAAAAACTTCGTAAACAACCTAGGAAGATGGTTATACAGAGATATCAATGGAGTTATAAATAAAATCAAATCTTTATTTGCTAGAGGTGGAAACAACAACGGCGACTTTGAATCTCTAATGCGAGAAATTGAAATAAACCGAGCTAACCAAGCTGCATCAAAATAAAACCAATAATATTAGACAAACGGCGCCATCAAAAAATATCATTAATCGTAGCATAGGCTTATAGCCTGTGCAAAAAACAATCAGGCAGTACATCTAACTCATACCACTACCCAAAAGGACTAGTAAAATGATAAGCGAACGCATGATGCTCAAGCGCAACAAAGCAGCTACATCGAATTTGGCGAGCTTATCATTAACCTCACCCACATCTCCAACGCTGGAAAATCCAACGCGCGGATTTGGTATACAAACAGATACTGAGCCAGCATCAGCAAATCAGCATTCTTTGCAACCTTCTATAGGACACGATATTAGCCGAATATCAATGCGTCCACAGGCAAAACTCACGGTGAATGAACCAGGTGAAGAAGAGCAAGAAGCGGATTCAGAGGTGCAAACGGCAACGCATATGGTTACACCTGACACATCCTCAAGCTCTGTACCAACTCAAGATACTTATACAATTCAGCGTACAGGTGGTAGGAGAGGTAAAAAAGCTGTTGCTGGTTCCAGTACAAATGCTGGAAATAGTAAAGGTACAACAGCTGCTGCCAGCAGTAGTGAAGAAACAAAAGCTGTTGCTGGTTCGAGTACAAATGCTGGAAATAGTAAAGGTACGAATGCTGCTGTTAGTAGTAGTGAAGGAACAAAAGCTGTTGCTGGTTCGAGTACAAATGCTGGAAATAGTAAATCGACTTGGGCGGCAATAGCTGCTGGTTCCAGTACAAATGCTGGAAATAGTGAAGGTACGAAAGCTGCTGTTAGTAGTGAAGGAACAAAAGCTGTTGCTGGTTCCAGTACAAATGCTGGAAAAAATCAACCAACAGCAACAGGGCACGAAAATAATCCCAAAGATGGTAATCAAAAAACGGTTAAGAAGGAGCCAGACCTGCCCCTATCTGAGGTGAACAATGAAAAATGGCTACAGGCTTGGACTGATAAGCAGAAAGAAGTGCATGACGCAATGCAAGCATTCGTCCCTCGCTTCCAAGCACTGGATACCGATGCCGAAGTAAAAATTCGCGGCAGCCTTGCTTCTGGTATTAAAGGTCCGAACAAAGTTGACAAGACGGGTCAGCGTCTTCTATTCAACCCAACTGACTTTGATATCGATGCATATGTAGTCAGTGAGAAGTTATTTAAAGAAGCAGTTAAAAAAGACCCCAACGCAGCAGCGCGCGGGCAAATTGCAGGTTCAAAGCACGACCAGGTGAATGCTATTATTGGAGAGATGAGGATAGTTTTAGCCAAGATATCAGGCAACCGAGATGTGCCTCCTACTGAGTGGAAATTCAACGTTCTTATTCGTTCGCGCAAGAACGCAGCAGGCACGGTAAAGAGAGATCAAAAAGCAATGGAAGAGCTGAGATTTCCGGGAGAGTGGGGCAACCCGTTAGAAGTTAAACCACCTAAGAAGTAAGAGAGAAAAATCTAACATGAACTACCCACAAGTCACATTCCAAGTTCGATTAAAATCCCGTGCCACGCTGTCAGATTTGGGAGAGAGAGTAGGAAGCATCCTTGGTTGTAATTTTGAACCCTCGTTTGATCACATGTTCGACAGTGGTGAGGGGATCGAGGCATCCTGCCTTGGGTTGCAGATAACCCTCAGCCACGATCCTGATATACCCGAAGGCGAGGAGCGCACCTACATTTTGATGGGAATGCTTCGAGGAGACATTGAAGCTCAATGGGACATCGGTGTTCCACAGATTAGTATTAACGAGTACATCCTTGGTGTAATGACTATTTGCGATGACGAGGGGTGGTACATTCCTGACATGAAGGAATATTACGAAGAAGCTGGGCTGGAGATTGAATAGTGCTTTTTCTTTAACTAGATATAGCCTATTCCTCTTAAAACTGTTTTAATTTTTTCCAAAACTCTTTTTCCAATCCTTCTAATAAAAATTTTTGAGCAGTAGGGTTAGGAGAATCTGTAACCTTTACAGTATTTGCTCTAAACCCGCACTAATACAAAATTATTGTTTAATGTTCTTGGAACCAGTTGTTTAAATCATCAATACCAGTAAAATCTAACAACGCTTCGCCAAGCGCTTCTAACTGAGTTGAATTCATAGACTCAACACGCGCGCGTACTTGAGACGATAATTGTCCAAATCGTCGTGACAGTAAGCGTAAAATCAGCCCTTGCTTTCCTTCTTGGCGCCCTTCCTCTCGTCCTTCCTGTAGCCCTTCCTCTCGTCCTTCCTGTAGCCCTTCCTCTCGTCCTTCCTGTAGCCCTTCCTCTCTGCCAAGCCTGTAACCAATCCGTTCACCTGTGGTAAGATAAGGCATTGTAGTATCCTCCTCAAATTGTTTTAACTCTTTCCAAAATTCGTTTTCCAGTCTTTCTGGTAAGATCATAACCCAATCTATAAATCGATATAGATTACGAATATCCTGTTCGTCAAGTCCTTTTTCGTACAGCCTGCGTATCAAACTAAATTTCGACTCTTTTCGTTGCTTGGGCTTCCTTTGTGTTTCCTGCATTTTCAGGTGTGCCATTACCACGTGAGCAAACACGTTATCACTCGCTTCGAGGGAAACCCACTTATCCTTGTAATCTAAAAGCTTATTGCTTCCGAATTGAAAATCCAGACTTGTACCTGGGTAAGTAAAACTGAAACCCTTTGGGCGCCAGTCTTTACTGTTATCGCATAAAATCGCCAAGCTAATTGCTGGTTTCCCAAACTTATCAAAAATTCGGAAATTATAGGTGAACATACGTATTTCAAAGCCTTTCTCAGGATTGGCTTGAATCTCTATATGTATTAATAACCACAATTCCTCCCCTTTATGCCCCCATACTTTGACTAATTTATCAGCATATCGTTTGCCTTGTTTTGCTTTACGAGAAATTTGTTGGAACTCCTTATCTAAAAACTCATATTTTCGACTCCAGTCTATAATACTCGCGGTTTCAGGGAAGAAAAACATCATTGCTTGGGCAAAATATGTTTCGATAATTTCTTTCCAAGGTGAATCATTATCCGCGCGCTTTTTTTTATTAGTTTTTTTATTAATCATAAATTTATTTCCTAGGTAGTGCAAATGTTTTTTCATTAAAGAATAAACGTTGCATTTAAACAATACGCACGAAATAATTTAAAAAATAAACTTACTTATTAGTATAATTTTTAACAAGTATTCACAAGATAAAAATCTAATAAGCGTATCGAAACCTAATGAAATATAGATGAAATTAGATATCACAGAAAATAGTGATAAAGTCATTATTAATTACACAGAAAAATCTGTAAGTAATAAAAGATGCACAAATTAAGTAGTATCATCGTTAAAATAGCTATTTTTAGTATTTATATTTACTAACACAACAGTAGGAGCCAATTGTAAACCTCTCTAACTCTCTCTGTGAACTCTGTGTCTATGTGGTAAATATATATACATACTGTCAAAACTTTTGACATCGAGTACTAGATATCGTCAATTGATATTTAGACTTTTGGCTAATTGTGTGATGTACACAGTCGCACTATCCTAGAATTTTGTACTGGCAAGATATTTATTAACCTACTGCTTGGGCATGAGGAGAAAAAAATGAGAGAACGAGTAGGTCAAGGTAAGAAAACTACTACGAATTCCTTCTCAATATCTACACTGAAGCAACCGACGCGCGGCTTTGGTTTAGAGTCATCTCATGTCATGCCCAAACCCACGACTGAGCAACAAGCAGTAAAAAAACCTCCCAGCTACGACTTGAATCGAATCTCAATGCGTCCCCAAGCAAAACTCACAGTTGGCAAACCGGGAGACGTTTACGAGCAAGAAGCAGATCGAGTAGCACACCAAGTAATGCAGCGGATGAGCAATCCTGCAAATCAGCAATCAGTACAACAAAAGGAGGCGCCACAAGAGGAAGAAGAAAAATTACAAACCAAATCTCTGGCTAATTCCATCACCCCACTAGTACAGCGTGAGGCAATGCCAGAAGAGGAAGAACAACAACAAGTACAAACCAAATCTCTGGCTAACTCCATCACCCCACTACAACGTGAGGCAATGCCAGAGGAAGAAGAACAGCAACAAGTACAAACCAAGTCTCTGGCTAACTCCATCACCCCACTACAACGTGAGGCAATGCCAGAAGACGAAGAACAACAACAAGTACAAACCAAATCTCTGGCTAATTCCATCACCCCACTGCAACGTGAGGCAATGCCAGAAGAGGAAGAACAACAAGTACAAACCAAATCTCTGGCTAATTCGATCACCCCACTACAACGTGAGGCAATGCCAGAAGAGGAAGAACAACAAGTACAAACCAAATCTCTGGCTAATTCGATCACCCCACTACAACGTGAAGCAATGCCAGAAGAGGAAGAACAACAAGTACAAACCAAATCTCTGGCTAATTCCATAACTCCACTGCAACGCGAAGCAATGCCAGAAGAGGAAGAACAACAAGTACAAACCAAATCTCTGGCTAATTCGATCACCCCACTACAACGTGAGGCAATGCCAGAAGAGGAAGAACAACAAGTACAAACCAAATCTCTGGCTAATTCCATAACTCCACTGCAACGCGAAGCAATGCCAGAGGAAGAAGAACAAGCTCAAATGAAGCCTTATTTGCAGCGAAAGTCAGGAGGAACTGGCACGGCGCCCGCTTCCGACGTGGAAAATTCTATCAAAGGGGCGCGCGGAAGTGGACAGCCGATGGCAGACGATATTCGGCAACCAATGGAACAGGCGTTTGGGGCTGACTTTAGTGGTGTAAAAATCCATACTGATTCTCGTTCTCATGACCTTAACCAATCAGTTCAAGCGCGCGCTTTTACAACCGGATCGGATATTTTCTTCCGTCAAGGAGAATACTCACCAGGAAGTAATGGGGGAAAGGAGTTACTTGCCCATGAATTAACTCACGTTGTTCAGCAAAGTGGTGGCGCCGTTCAAAAAAAATCGGTTTCTACAATAGCTCAAAAGGAAAATAAAATACAAGCAAAAGCATCTCCAACATCTTCTAAAAAAAAAGCATCTGCGACTGATCTAAAAGAGAAGCCTAAAACCTCAACAACCCCATCATCAGGAAAAGCACCCGCTAATACCACAACAGCAAACAATTCCAAGGATAATCCTCAGAAAATAGAAGATAAAGGGCAAAAAGAGGATCCAAATGCCAAGCTTAATGCTGATAAAGGGGAACAGCAGGGTCAGTCTTCTGAGAAAAAAGGCGGGTTGACGGCGCCACCGAACGGTAATGGGGATGGTGCGGCAACGAATCCTTCTGCTAATGGGGGTGGAGCAGGAGCATCTGGGGAACCATCCGACAATAAGAACGATAAGAATCAATCAAAAGAACAAAAAGAACAAAAGTCAACTGACCTGAAGACAGATTCACCTCAAGGAACACAGGATCAGGCGCCGGATAAATCAGCTAAAAACGCAGAAAATCCTCAAAAAACAGAGGGAGATAAACAAGGACAGCAAAAGTCAACTGACCCCAAAGCAGATGCAGAAAAAGGAGCTTCAGACGATAAATCTGGGTCGGAAGCAGGCAGCACAGGGGTAGGCGAGGCTGTAGCAGGTGTAATAGCTGGGATGCCAGGGGTACAAGGAGACGTAAGTGCAGGGTTGCCAGGTACACAATCAGATGTAAGTACATCAGGGTCACAAACAGATGTTACATCAAAAACAGGGGGTGGTGAAAAGGCGCCAGCTTCCGCCGAAGAAGACCCAGAATTTCAATCAGTAGTTAACACGACAAAAGAAGTTGCAGAAACGCAGAAGGAACACGAGCCATCTGAAAGTAAAGCTAAACAAGCTCAAGATGCTGCCGTACCTCCAGGTAATGAAGTTGACAGCAAAGCACAAGCCAACCAAGTTGGTGAAATGGGGCAAGCCCAAACTCCAGAATTTGACGCAGCTGCTTTTAAAGCCAAGCTGATGGAGCGCATTGCTGATATGGCGCCCAAGAACTTGAAAGAAGCCGATAATTTTAAGGATAATAACAAGCTTGACTCAGTAAAAGGCGATTTAAGTGGGCAGGTCAAAGAAGAGCAGAAAAACTCTCAAGGTCAACTCGAAGAAAAAACAAAAGAAAAGCCCGATACCAGTGGCATTGAGGCAAAACAAGTAACACCTCTACAACAAAACGAGCCAGGAAAGGCGCCATCACAAATTGGTGCAGAAAAAGCTGCTCCCAAGCAAAAAGCAGAGAGCGAAGTCGAGGCGCCACTGCAAGAAAACAATCAAAAGCTCGACGATAAAATGTCTGAGAATAATATTACTGAGGAGCAATTAAAAAATTCCAATGAACCAGAATTCCAACAAGCGGTAGCAGCGAAGAAAGATGCCCAAACAAATGCAACACAAGCTCCCCAACAATATCGCAACTCAGAGCAACAAATAATATCAAATGCTCAAGCCACTGCTGAAACCACAGCGCAACAGCATCTTGAAGGAATGCACGATATCCGCGCTCAACACCTGAATGAGGTTTCAGACAAACAGGCAGGAGGCAAGGGCAAAGACGAGGAAGCACGGACTAAAGTAGCTAGCGATATTAATCAGATATACGAAAAAACCAAAACGGAAGTTGAAAAAACACTCGGCGATCTAGATGGTCAAGTTCAGCAAGCGTTCGATGCTGGTGCGACTGAAGCGAAAAAAGTATTTGAGGATGATGTCTCCGCGCGGATGAAAGCTTATAAGAAAAAGCGTTATAGTGGCTTCTGGGGTCCGGGAAAATGGCTTGTAGATCAATTTCTGGGTTTGCCAAAGGAAGTAAATGCTTTTTATGAAGAGGGACGGAAGCTTTACATTGAAAAAATGGACGGTGTAATTGATAACGTCGTCAGCATTATCAGTAAAGGGTTAACCCAAGCAAAAGCGAAAATTGCCGAAGGGAAACAGCAGGTTCAAGAGTATGTAGCTCAATTACCACAAGACCTGCAAGCATTTGGTCAGGAAACAGCAGCAAGCATTGATAGCAAGTTTGAGGAGTTGCAGCAGACCGTTGACAGTAAGCAGGATGAATTAATTGATACCCTAGCGCAGAAATATCAGGAAAATCTCAAAGCCGTTGATGACCGTATTGAGGAAATGAAAGCGGAAAATCGCGGTTTCTTCCAAAAAGCATTCGATTTTATCGTCGGGGTTGTCAAGACGATTATCGAAATGACAAAATTGCTGCTTTCGGTACTCGCGCGCGCGGCTAGTGTAATTGGGCAAATCATTGCGAACCCAATTGGCTTCCTGGGCAATTTAATCCAAGCAGTCAAACAAGGCTTCATGAACTTTATGAAGAACATCGGGCAGCACCTTGAACAGGGGCTAATCGGTTGGTTGACTGGCACTATGGCACAAAGTGGAATTCAAATGCCAGAAAGCTTAAACCTCGAAGGCATTTTTAGTTTAGCGATGCAGCTTTTAGGGTTTACCTATGAAGCAATTCGCGGACAGGTAGCGCAACGACTAGGAGAAGAAAAAGTCACCTACCTCGAACAAAACGTTGAAATGTTTAAAACCTTGTCAACTAAAGGTGTAGGAGGTTTGTGGGAGTTTGTTAAGGAACAAGTTGGCGACCTCAATACATTAATACTTGAACCAATCAAGAACTATATAATTCAAACCGTGATTGTCGCCGGGATAGAGTGGATTATGAGCCTCCTCACCCCAGCTTCGGCATTCATCAAAGCATGTAAAACAATTTACGAAATCGTCAAATTCTTCATCGAACGCGCGCAGCAAATTGCCGATTTAATCAACGCAATTCTTGACTCGATAGTTGCCATCGCCAAAGGTTCGATTGACCAAGCCGTGAAGGGTGTAGAAAATGCCCTTGCTAAGTCGATACCAGTAGTTATTAGTTTCCTGGCAAGCCTTTTGGGCTTAGGTGGAATAGCTGGAAAGATTCAATCAATCTTCCAAAAACTGCGCCGACCAATGGAAAAAGCAGTTGACTGGGTAATTGACAAAGGTGCTAAATTTGCCAACAAAGTTGGTGGGAAAGTTAAGAATAGCAAGGTAGGCAAGAAAGTAGGCGCCGCTAAAGATTCAGCACAAGAGAAATACAACGCTGGTAAGCAGTGGGCTGAGGATAAGAAACAAGGCGCTGAACAGTGGGTTAATGATAAGAAGGAAGGCGCTGAACAATGGGTTAATGATAAGAAGGAAGCTGCGAAGGATAAGGTTAAGAATAGCAAGGTAGGCAAGAAGGTAGGCGCCGTTACAGATTCAGCTAAGGAAAAATATAAAGCTGGTAAGCAGTGGGTTGAAGATAAAAAGGAAGGCGCCAAGAACAAGCTTGATGAGAAGAAGGGAGCAATAAAAGACAAATATAAAAATACAGTAGACAAAGGCAAAGAAAAAGTAGCTGCTATTGTTGAATGGTGGAAAGCCAAAAAGCAATTTAAGACCGAAGATGGTGAGACGCATACTCTTTTCTTCAAAGGTAAAGAGAAGTCAGCGGAATTGATGGTAGCTAGTACGCCAGTAACGTTAAAGTCTTTTATTGAGAAACTTAAAGATAAAAGCAAGTACCCTAGACCAGCAGGCAGTCCACAAGAACAAGCACTTGCAGAAATTCAAAGATTGGCCAGCGAAATTGATAAAATCAAAAAGAATTTTAAAGCCAAAAAAGGTGCTAAAGATACAAGTTTACCTGCAAGCTATTCTGCTAGTACTGGAGGAGCAAAGATTCAGGAACTATTCGGCGAGATAAAAGAGCAATTGGAAATCTTTTATAAACATGCAGGGGGTAAAGATAAGGGTTTGCCTCCGACAGAAGTTATCTTTAATCCTACTAAACCACGGTCAATTGGGGAAAGTGTTTCTAGTATAGATGCCGAAGAAATGATAGCAGAACCCTTAAGTTTAAATCCAGGAAAGTTGAGAGGTAGTGAACCTTCTGGAGAGTCAAACCTTTGGAAAAAGGTACGCCAACGAAACGAAGGAGGGAATCAAGTATATATACGGGGTCATCTTCTTAATCACCATGTACATGGACCGGGAGAAATCCAAAATTTGACACCGATTACAGGTCAGCTAAATGGAGACATGGAAAGAGAGGTTGAAGATAAGGTAAAAGACCAAGTATTGGGACAAAAAAAGGTTGTAAGTTATAAAGTTAAAGTTGAATATGCAGGTCAAGGATCAAGAACGCACATTCCCGAAGAAGCGAATTTGGCTACTGCTCTTAAATTTGAACTCTATAAGATGAAGAAAGTTGCCGGAAAATCTGGAAAAGACAAAGCTGATTGGGTGAAAGACACTAAAATTTATAGTAATACGTTACCGCATACACTTCCCCCCGATACTGCTTTAGGTACTGCAACCAAACCTTCAGTTCCTCCAATCAATATCGGAAATGATAATGCTAAAACTATGGTAAAAAAAGTCAAACGAGTAGGTCTACAACGTTTTACTAAAGACCAAGCTGAAAAAATTATTGCTATAAAAGGACCAACAGGGAAAGTTGAAGTATCTGAACTTGAAAAAATTGATGGTATAGGATCACTAACTATTCAAAAATTGAAAAGAGCATATCCACGTCCGGGAACACCGTATTAACATTACAAATAATAATGAAAATTTTAGCAAATAGGTAATTATATAATGACGCAGCCAAGTATTGTTCAGCAATTTCGTTCAATGGTAGTCGATCTTGAAAATAATCCACTGATTAAAGTTATGAAATCTGAATTTAATCCGCCAGCAACAGAGAAAGAATTAAATGCGACTCAAAGCTATTTCAAATTAACGGCAGCGATGATTGATTTTTACAGTGCAGCAAATGGTATTACAATTCAATGGGAAAGAAAAAAGCAAAAAAAAATTGCTGACGGAGGATTAGCAGTTGGATATATTAATCTGTTATCTATTCAAGAAGTATTTAAGAACTGGGATAATATCATTTATTTTGATAAAAATGATGCTTATAAATCTCTACATCCATTAGATTTTTTTATTGATGAAGCTTGTGCGGCACTTTACCTAGACGGCTCTGATAACCCTCAAGTTTATTATCATTATCTTGGTGAGGAAATGAGTCCGCTAGGTGTAGATTTTGAAGGTTATCTAAAACTTTTACTTAAATCTCGCGGTTTTTGGTATTGGCACAAAGCTATTGTTCAACCGGAATATGTTAACCCTTATGTACCCATGTCAGTTGAAGAAACTAACTTTAGAGAAATTATGCCGCAACTTTTTCCAGACTTTGATGCATCAGATTTTCAAAGGTTGAATAATGAATAAAATTATTAAATGACTAATTCTACATGACCATAAAGACTGAAGACTTTGCACTAACCACCTACTTAATCCTACACGACTCGTCCCAATCCCCGATAACTCTTCGCACGCTCGCGCTCACCCTAACCCTAACTAAACAAGACGACCAAATTATAGAATGTCGCCTAACCTTCCGTGTCAACCTACAACTTTACAAACGCATTGACAATTGCGCCTTATTTAATCTCAAGCCAGATGTTCGCAATCTAGGTACAGCAGCCCTCAATTATGTCTGTCATTTATGGTAATTTATCGCCAGAAGAAGCTGTTAAAACCTAAAACTCTTCAGGTAGTACAGCAAGAAACAGGACTCATGAAGGGGCAAAGCTCAAATTGTAAGTCTTGGACACTAACTTTGTTTATAATGGTTTAACGATATTTTTCTCGCTTAAATTAAATGTCGCAACATAAAAGCGTTGTCGAGGACTAGATAAATTTAAATGGCTCAGTACAAACACGATCGATTTTTCAAATTCTATATCCAATCTCTATATAAAACGAAGGGAGATACTCTACAAAATATCCAAGTCCACAACGATGAAGACCTGGAAATTGATTTGATGTTTATGAGACAAGAAACTCTAGAATGGCAGCAGGAGAATTTAGGTTTATTCGATAGATTAATGCAAGAACATCCAACAATAATTATCGAACATTATAGCTCGTATTTAGAAGAGACAGATATTCATAAATCGATTACTAGAAAGAATCTGTATTGGACGCAAAAGGAAAAAGAACTGTTAGAGAATGCCAAAAATAGATTGGAAACAGGTCGAGAGCGACTGTCGAAACAAGCAAAACAACAAATAGAACATCAAAATCCATTTACCTGGATACTGACGGTAAATTGTAGTGAAAAATTATTGAGATTATGTAACGTTGAGCAAGCTAATGAATTAGGCGTAGGTGTATACCGACTTCCTCAAATTTTACGAATGGGAATTGTGATTATCGAACAATTGCTTGATAATTCTGACACAATTTGGTTGAAAATGTTGGGAAATAAAGAAAGCGCTCAGATCGCTTTTGAATCAATCAAGCAGTTATCGCCGGATCGCAGAGAGAAAAATGATATAATCAGTACATGTGTTAAATATTGTGTTTACTTACGAAACATATCTACTGATAACTTAACTTCAGAGGAGAGAGATTTTATGAGAACGATGGAAGAAATCGATGCTTGGTATGAAGCCCAAATGAACAAGGCTAGGTTAGAGGGCGAATTAGAAGGCAAGATTGAGTTGGCAAGTACTATGATTCGAGTTAAGTTTGGGGCTGAGATTCTCACGCCACAGATAGTTAGTCAACTTCAAAAGTTAAACGCCAAGCAACTTGATGGTTTTATGTTAAGAATGCTTAATTGGCAACAACCTCTTGAGATTGAGGAATGGCTCAAAAGCAGCGAAAAAGTCTAAACACTCATTTTATGAGAACGATGGAAGAAATTGATGCTTGGTATGAAGCTGAAATGAACAAGGCGCGCGTCCCTTACCACACGCAAGTTTAATTAAGCTATATCTGGAAGGCAACTGGCCTTTTGTAGAAGAGTAATACATATAACTTTACATGATACCTTACACTAAAAATTATCAACTAGACACCGACTTAACCTTACACAGCAACTCCCAAACCTCCTTAACCGTTCGCACGCTCGCCCTATCTCTAACCAAACAAGACGACCAAATTATAGAATGTCGCCTGACCTTCTGTGTCAACCCACAACTTTACAAACGCATTGACAATTGCGCCTTATTCAATCTCAAACCAGACGCACGTAACCCCCTATCATCTAGCAAATTCCTCCCCGACACCGACATTATAATCGAAACGGCTCTCAAACCCGATTTACTACCAGTTTTAACACAGGTTGCCACAATTGACTCAGTTACAAAATATATCTTAAATTTAAGTCAAGAACAGCCAGATCACCAAATACTATTCACCGAAAATTGGTTAGGTTTATCTGTTAAGCAGCAACAAGAATCAGGCGAAATTGGCTATCGTACTCTTTGGTCTTATATTAGCCCAGAAAATCTTGTTCCAACAACTTCTGGTGAAGCAATTTCTGAAGGTATTGTCAACTTCTTTAAAGATTGGACTGAAGCTAATTTGTCTGTTAAAACCCAGAAAGCCGCGTCTCAAATGCTCGAAGGGATAAATACATTTTTAACAGAATTAGCTGATATTAATGTCGATGAAATTACGCAAATCGATACAAATCTATCATCATCTCCTACAAATAACAATATTTTTGAGGAAATGGTCAATTTCTTCACAGAAGACGACTGGCCATTCGTTCAACTTCAAGGACAACCAACTTTACAAATAGCTTTTCAAGGCGAAAATGGTACATGGACTTGTTATGCAAGGGCAAGGGCTGAACAACAGCAATTCTTATTTTACTCAGTTTGTCCAGTCAAGGCGCCTTCATCTAAGCTGTTGGCGATAGCAGAGTTTTTAACTAGAGCAAATTCTGGTTTGGTAATTGGTAACTTTGAACTAGAGTTTGCTGACGGGGAAATAAGCTACAAAACGAGTATTGATGTAGAAGGTGACAGACTATCCTCAGCACTGATCAAAAACTTGGTTTACGCCAACGTCAGGATGATGGACGAATATATGCCTGGTATTATGTCTGTTATTTATGGTAATTTATCACCAGAAGAAGCGATTATTCAAATCGACTCATAATCAAAATTATCTTTGTAAGTTGGCAACGCGGGCGCCGAAACGAATCTATGTGTCTCTTATTTTACTTGATAATAGATTTAGACAGCATAGCCTTATGAATAATAAACTTTTGTAACTTAATCGATGTAAATAGAATGGTTTTTATAGGACTATGGTTGTTACCAAAATCTCTATAGAACAAAAAAACTAATCCAACATGAGCAGTCATGAAGACAAAAGCGACATAGTACACCCAAAGGTAGAAGTTGAACAAGCTGGTAATACTGGTTCTCAGTATATCTTTCGTGGAGACGATGAATACAGAGGTGGCTCTTTAGGTTTTGAAATAGGTAGTAAACTATCAGATGAGGCAGATATTCAAACTCCTTGGGAACATGTTAGTAAAAAAGAAAGTTACCAGACTAGTAGATATATATCCTTTTCGGAAAGAATAAGAATGCCTGGAAATCGTGGTGCTATCTTTTTTACCAAAAAAAGGATTATTATAAAAGTTAGCTGGGATATTATTAAGCAGCTGGAAAGTGAAGGTAAAATAAAGGTATATACTCCCGAATTCGTTGAATGCCTCATGTTACAGCAAAAGCGTAAAATTAACAAGCGCGCTCAGGCGGTTAGAGATGAGATGGAGAAAAATGGAGAAATTCTTATAGAAGGACAGTTACCTGAAGAAGTTTTAATAGTAATTAATAATTTTTGATAAATGAGAGGAAATCTATGTTGGATGAGATATCAGTTATTTTAGAAGATTTGAAAAACCCAAATTCTGAAATTAGGGAATTGGCGTTGGATAAAATAGGTATATTAAAGCTAAGTAATTCTCTAGAAATAATACTCCCTTTTTTGTCAGATTCAGAACCCGGAGTACGCTCAACAGCAGCTTGTAATTTAGGAGAGATTCAAGATATTCGTGCGATACCTCATCTAATTAATATAGTTAAAAATGATAATGATGAGGAAGTGCGCGCGGATGCACTATCTGCATTAGGTGAGTATCAAAGTTCTGAAATACTTAATTGTCTCATTAATGAAGTTAACCGTGAAAAACGTTCAAGACGACCTCGGCAAGAAGTTGCTAGGCAACTCAAGCATTATAATACTGAGGAAGCAGTTGATGCCTTGATAGAGTTACTTCAAGATGAGGATGATTATGTAAAAATACCTGCTGTTGATTCACTTCTTGAACTAAATCGTCTTAGATTACGTCAAGTTTGGATTGATGCTTTAGATTCAGAAAATTATTATGTGTCAGAAATAGCAACAAAAGCGTTAGCGAATTTAGATTTATTAATACCAGTAAAAAGCACACCATCGGGTTTACATTAGGGAGAAAATGAGTAATACATATAACTTGACATGACACCTTACACTGAAAATAGTCAACTGGACAACGAATTAAGCCTATACGACGACTCCCAATTTCCCCTGACCGTTCGCGCGCTCACCCTATCTCTAACCAAACAAGACGACCAACTCATTGAATGTCGTCTAACCTTCTGTGTCAACCCACAACTTTATAAACGTATTGACAATTGCGCCTTATTTAATCTCAAACCAGACGCACGTAACCCCCTATCAACTGGCAAATTCCTCCCCGACACCGACATTATAATCGAAACGGCTCTCAAACCAGATTTACTACCAGTACTAGCACACGGCGCCACAATTGACTCAGTTACAAAATATATCTTAAATTTAAGTCAAGAACAACCAGATCACCAAATACTATTTACTGAAAATTGGTTAGGTTTATCTGTTAAGCAGCAACAAGAATCAGGCTCAATTGGCTACCGTACTCTTTGGTCTTATATTAGTCCAGAAAATCTTGTTCCAACAACTTCTGGTGAAGCAATTTCTGAAGGTATTGTCAACTTCTTTAAAGATTGGACTGAAGCTAATTTGTCTGTTAAAACCCAGAAAGCCGCGTCTCAAATGCTCGAAGGGATAAATACATTCTTAACAGAATTAGCTGATATTAATGTCGATGAAATTACAGAAAAAATAGATATCAATTTGTCACCATCTCCTACAAATAACAATATTTTTGAGGAAATGGTCAATTTCTTCACAGCAGATGACTGGCCATTCGTTCAACTTCAAGGACAACCAACTTTACAAATAGCTTTTCAAGGCGAAAATGGTACATGGACTTGTTATGCAAGGGCAAGGGCTGAACAACAGCAATTCTTATTTTACTCAGTTTGCCCAGTCAAGGCGCCTTCATCTAAGCTGTTGGCGATAGCGGAGTTCTTGACTAGAGCAAATTCTGGTTTGGCAATTGGTAATTTTGAACTAGAGTTTGCCGACGGGGAGATTAGCTATAAAACTAGTATTGATGTAGAAGGTGACAGACTTTCCTCAGCACTAATTAAAAACTTGGTTTATGCCAACGTCAGGATGATGGACGAATATATGCCCTCAATTATGTCTATCATTTATGGTAATTTATCGCCAGAAGAAGCGATTAATCAAATCGACTTATAATCAAAATCATCTTTGTAGGTTGGCAACGCGGGCGCCGAAACTAATCTATGTTAATTAAACGATGAGCAACCCTGCTGGGCAGCAACAATTACAACTTCATGAGGCGCCTTAATCTCAAGCCAGATGTTCGCAATCTAGGTACAAGAAAATTCCTTCGCAAATCTGACATTACAATTTAAACTAGCCTCAAACCCGATTTATTGCTGTACCTAGCAAAACACGGCGCAAATATTGACGAGGCTGCAAGCTATATCCTAAAATACACAACAAATGCCTTAATTATAAAAAAGTGGAAGCAGAAGAATCTCAAGCTAGAGTTGAGGCAAAAAATGCACTTGATAAAGCCAAGACTGAATTAACAAGAAAGTATAAGCTTCATAAGTTGAGAAAACTGGTGAATACCTCTCCTGAAGAGTTCTTAGAGTCTATGAAAAATACACTGCTATCTATTGAGAGTCAATTTGAAAAAGCAGTATTGATACAAGATTCAAAGGAAGCAATACAAGCATTAAGCCAAGTAAAAGAAGGCGCAGAATCTGTTGAAAAATTGCTTCAAGTTATCCTACGAGAAATAATACCAACAGAATCACAAATTCAAGACGATGAGCAAAATACCCAAAAGCAAGAAACAAAACAAAGAGATACAAAAGGTTGGAACTTAGAAGAAACCATTGAAACACAATTAAAATATAGAGGTCAACTTGCCGCATTAAATAGAATTCCAGGTGGTAGTTTGTCACCATTAAGTTCCCAAGAAGTACGTAGCTTAAATCCAAGACAACTCGAAGAGCGGCTTCAGGATTTAGTAGATTCTGGTAAAATAGATCAGAAACGCAAAAAGAAAATCCTGAGAACAGTTCGTAAGTTTTTTGAAGATAGAGATTTAACTCATGGTCAGTGATTTTAATTATACTGTATTTAGTAAGGAGGAAAATTCAATGAATACAATTTCTATATGGATTGAGTATAAACTAGTAAATAATCCCGATTCTCTAAAAATCGAAATTGCACCAGAAGATTATTTTGAGCCACTTGATGAGGATGAAGACCCAGATTTTAATAATGCAGACGAAGAATATGATTATGATTCCGTTCCCAAATATTTTCATGCTATAGAGTACATAGGATGTGAAATTAGCGATGTCGAACATACAAAAGTAACTATATTAGATGAACGCAATAGTATTGAGTATATTCAATCAGAAACATTTTGGAATAAAGGTGAGGATAGGATGATTATGACCCAGACTTTGGGAAAAGAAGTTAATAGATATGACATGCTATTAGAGACGCTAATTAATATAAAACCAAAAACGATACAGCAGGTCAAATTTATTATAGAAAATAATGTCCCCAAATACCAAGAGCAAATAATTATTCAAACAAATGAAGATGGGAGTGAAAGCATCTTGTTGGAGAATGTACAAAAGCAAGAATCAAATAATAGACTTAGCAAATTGGGGGTTTCAGTTTAATTTAACTTCTATGGATAGTATTTATAGATAAATAACCAGGATGTTAAATGAGATTACTCCCTTCCCGGCATAAGATTACCTATCTTCCTTCCTCCTTTGTGAGCTTTGTGTCCTTTGTGGTTAATTCCAAATCAGTATTCTTTGAGTGGGAAGGGAGTAGTATACCCTTAATATCCACCTCAAAAAATGCACAACATGCTGCTAGGTATGCTTTTGGAGAAAAAGGGATATTATATAAAACTAATTTACTATATTAATAAATTGTTGGTAGGATATTTGTATATTTATTTACTGTCAAAGAGTTGGTAGACCAAAAAGCGATAAATATACAGGATTTACAAAACCAAGGCAAGGTTAAAATTATAACTAGAATTCTTAATCAAGCTGAGGTGGCATTTACTGGTAGTATTCCAGGTTTTCTATAAAGAAAACATAAATGTACTTAGGCGTGTAACGAAAATGCTTAGGAATTGTTGCGATTTAGACTTTTGGCTAATTGTTCCATATACATATCCCCACTATCCTAGAAATTTATACTGGTGAGATATTGATTAACCTACTGCTTGGGCACGAGGAGAAAGAAAATGAGAGAACGAGTAGGTCAAGGTAAAAAAGCTGCTACAAATTCCTTCTCAATATCTACACTCAGGCAACCGACGCGCGGCTTCGGTTTAGACTCCCCTCATGTCATGCCCAAGGTAACTACTGAGCAACAAGCAGTACAAAAACCTAGCAGCTACGACTTTAACCGCATATCAATGCGTCCCCAAGCTCAACTCACAGTTAACAAACCAGGAGACGTTTACGAACAGGAAGCAGATCGAGTTGCACAACAAGTAATGCAACGGATGAGCAACCCTACAGGACAGCAAAAATTACAAAGACAATTGAGTCATAATTCTCTGGGGATTTTAACGTTGTAAGGATGAGTGTCGAGGATTTGACGGGCTTCTTGTTGGATAGAGTTGGGCATGGTAGCAGGAAATCGCATTTGCACGATTTTACCTTGAGACCGCACGCCATCGTAGAATCAAGGAAAGGAAACTGGGCTAAAAAACCCGAACGACTTCTAAAATATATAATGCGTTACACTTGAGAGCGTTATAGTCAATAGGCGCTTTTGTTGTCATGGCTCGTTGGTTCAATATCTCAGGTCCTTGTGAAACTGACATTCACTACATGTTACCTCCCACCGTTCGGCTACCTTCCCTAGAGCGGTTGATTAGACAACGTAGCTATTTCGTCATCCACGCACCACGTCAAACGGGTAAAACAACAGCAATGTTAGCGTTGGCTAAACAGCTAACCGAAAGCGGTAATTATACAGCAGCTTTGGTGTCAGTGGAACTCGGCGCCCCTTTTAGTCATGACCCTTTCTCGGCAGAAACAACTATTCTTGATTCATGGCAAGCTAGCGCAAAACTTGATTTACCTGAAGATTTACATCCACCATTAAATTGGGACACTGCACAGCCAGGAAGAAGAATTCAAGGAGCATTGCAGGTTTGGGCACAAGCATCAAAACGACCATTAGTATTGTTTATTGACGAAATTGACTCTTTGAGAGACGAAACGCTAATTTCTATTTTGCGACAATTGCGCGATGGTTATCGCGGGCGCCCAACAAATTTTCCCAGCAGTGTTGGGTTAATCGGCTTACGAGATGTACGAGATTATAAAGTGGCTTCTGGTGGTGGTGGTAGATTAAATACTGCAAGCCCATTTAATATAAAAGACCGCTCTTTGACAATGAGAGATTTTAATGCTGCTGAGGTCGCGCAATTATACCAGCAGCATACTTCGGATACAGGGCAAGTTTTTACTCCTGAAGCATCACAAACGGCTTATGATTTAACTCAGGGGCAACCTTGGTTAGTAAATGCTTTGGCAAAAGAAATTGTTGAAGAATTGGTGACAGATACATCAGTTGCAATTACTGTAGAACATATTAATCAAGCGAAAGAAATACTAATTTCTCGTAAAGACACCCACCTCGATTCCCTCGCAGAAAAACTGACTGAATCAAGAGTAAAGGCAATTATTGAACCAATGTTGGCTGGTGCTACATTAGGCGATACACCTTCGGACGATCGACAATATTTAGTTGACTTGGGATTGTTGCGTAGGGAGCCAAACGCAGGACTAACAATTGCTAACCCAATTTATCGCGAGGTTATTCCCCGTGTTTTGACTCAGGGCGCCTCTGATAGTTTACCTGCTATTAATCCTACTTGGTTAACCTCTAAAGGTGAGCTAAACGTTGATGCTTTACTAGAGGCATTTATTGATTTTTGGCGCCAACATGGAGAGCCTTTATTAGCTACTACATCATATCATGAAATCGCACCACATATTGTATTAATGTCATTTTTACACCGAGTTGTAAACGGTGGCGGCACATTAGAGCGAGAATATGCAATTGGCAGTGGTCGCATGGATTTGTGCTTAAAATATAAAAAAGTAACTTTAGGAATTGAAGTCAAAGCTTGGAGAGATAAAGTAAAAGACCCAGAAGAACAAGGGTTAGACCAGTTAGATGGTTATTTAGAAAGAATAAAAGCAGATTACGGTTGGTTATTTGTTTTTGATAGACGCAAAAACGCTCCACCTTTTATAGACCGTTTAAAAACTAAAACAGCAACAACTAAAAAAGGACGAGAGGTAATTGTTATACGTGCGTAACAGTATCAATTTTAATTAAACCCATCCCTTAACCTCTGTATCTGTCAGGGTTCGCTCTAATTTAATATACTCGCTTTTAGCTGCCTGCAACATATAATACATTGTTACCGAATCATTGGCATCTGCTGCTAAAAATGCGGCATTTAATGCAATACTGCGAATATTACCTCCTGCGACATTGACTATTAGTCATTTTGTCAGATAAATCCTATTTTACTGGTGCGCTTGGGGCGCCAGTCGGAGGCTAACCGAACAGCACCTCTACGTATTAATAACAAATTGATACTAAACAATTTTTGAATAGAACTGTATTTATTAGTCCATTTTAATGTGCAATACCCCATCTAAATTGAAATAATTTTAATTTCTGTAACTCTGTGTATAGGTTTAGTTATTTTTTCAGTAGTAACTAGTTCTGATGCTTTGAGCCACAAGGCTGCAGCAACATGAAGTGCATCCACTGCTGCTAAACCATAAGTATAAGCGATTTGATAACCGTCTTCTGTAATTTGCTCTAAGTCTGTTGCCCAATGCGTAACTGAGTTGAAGAAGGTTTCATAAAAATCTTTTTCTTTTTGTTGTTGATTATAAATTGCTTTAGGTAGTATTTCTAGTTTTACAAACTTGCTTGAAACAAACTCTCTGTTTTCATCATTTAGGATATTGTGGCAATTACAACAGCGTCGTTACCAAGGCATGAAAAACCATCTTCAAGGAACTGATCTAGGTGATTGGGAGCGATACCAGCATTATATGGCTGAACGTGGTCGTGGCGCTTTAGGAGAGCCAATGAGATTTGAAGAATGGACAAAGCTAAGTCGAGAAAAACCCTCTGCTCCACCTCGTCAGCTAGGAGAAGATATAATTGTAAAAGGGGAGTGGGGTAATTTTAAGTCAAAGGTTTATGGACACGCTGTAATTGAGCATGGTACGCGAAGACTAGCACCGGAACTTCAAAACCGTGCCCGTGATACAGGTAAACCTCAAGGGCATTGGAAGGACGATCAATTTATAATCGAAGCTGAACTGTTAACACCTTTGGAGCCTGGTGAACATGTTATCAATATGAATAAGCCTGCTGGTAATATATATCTTCCTGATAGCACAACCCTTGAAGGCGTAATGATTGTCAAAGTTATCCGTAGTAAAGATTTAACATTAAAAACAGCATATCCTTTTTGTTGAGGTAGTTAGAAGATGAGCCAAACCTTTAAGATATCTTACTATTGGGAAAAGTTACGCGAAGCTAATTATTTTTTGGAGATAGTAGATGCGAATAAAATTTTTGTATCCTTAAGCTATTTTCTTTCGCTTTATAAAGGACAATTTATTATCAGTGTGCAAGAGCATGACGCTTGCTTTGATCTGCGTCCTGATTTATCTACTATATTTGAAGATATTCCTCTTGTATTGGAAAAACTGACAAAAGACACACAGTTACCAGTAGAGTTTGATTTTTTTGAACAGGGTACAGATATAGGAATGTTAATGGAGCGTCAAGGTGATATCATCAAGGTTCGTTTTGAGACAACCGCAGCTTCTGCTATGAAGTTTCAGTTTTTGCCTGATACCAATATTTTGGTTTCAGCATGGGAATTTTTAGGGCAATGGCTCCAATTTATTAGGGCGGTACTAGATGCGATAGTGGAACTACAACCAGAACTTGTTCTGGATGAAAGTTATAAACAATATACAGCACATCTCAGTGCTGTAGAAGAACTTATTATAATAAAAATTTAATTATGAACAAATATTGATGAAAAATTGCCAAAGAAGCCTTTGAATCATTAAGACCAAAAGGATTTCATCCAAATTTTCAAGGACATGTTGATTGTACTGGCAAACCTTATCCCTATCCGTACCCTTAGTTTTACAGAATTAAGAGGTTTTACAAATTGTATATTTAACGCAAGGTGTATCAAATGCTGTTCGTGAGTGCTTTACAACTAAAGCAGCAAAATCGGTTTTTGTATCCTTAAGCTATTTTTTTTCGCTTTATAAAGGACAATTTATTATGAGTGTGTATGTCTAATTGATGAGATGGAAAAAAATGGAGAAATTCTTCTAGAAGGATCAATTATATTAATCAACTCTTGCTCAACTTCAGGATTAATATAATTGGAAATATACTGTAACCCCGGTATCAAATTATAAGAAAATCGATGTTTCATACCTTAGCAATATAACTCGAAAAACGAGTTAAATAAATATTCAAATTGACTCATAATCAAAATTATTTTTTTAGGTTGGCGAGTGGCGCCTATCTTGGTAAATGCTTATGCTGGGTTTTATAGCAGTTCTTTATACACTGATTCATAGTTTTTTATACCTATTGCGACCTCTTCTATTAGTCCACTAAATTGGTCTACTGTATACATAAATAACATAAAAGTTTCTAAAAATTCTTCTTTGTCTACAATCTTAAATTTACCTAATGAATATACGTATCTAGCAACAACTTCTTTGCTTTCTTCATTTATAGTAAAGCTGCCTATAGGTGCTTTGAGATTAATTAAAAGCAAAACTTTTTCTACTGCTTGTTGAAAATCTGATTTAATTTCGCAAGGAATAGCTAAATAGAACTGTAGCAACTTTATCGATTCACATTCATCATCACTCAAAGGTAGATAAGCTAAACTTGCAAATCTGGGTCTTTCTTTATAATCAGATTCAAGAGTTATTACTAGTGAGCTTACAGGAAGTAACTCTGAACGTTCAATTATTTGAGCATCTAATCTTAATTCCTCTGTAATTATATCTCGGAGATTATCTAATTCAAGTAAATACTTGGCATCAGTTAATTCTGAAGTCATACTAATTATAATTTCCTTACTATCATCAACGGCGTTTCATTGCCTCAACCATCATTTCAACTTGTTGGTCAGGTGATTTACTTAAAGCGTAGAACATTGCCTTATTAACACCCGTTGCTTTAATATAACCGTCTATTTTTTTAGCTTTTTGCATAACATTCTGATCATTGGCATTAAGAGCAGCTATCTGTGAGAAAATGAACTTAGTATGAGCCACATACTCTTTATGTTTTGTTGATGTGGATTTTTCACTTGAACCTTTACCCCGATCGCGATACATCTGCTGAGTAAATTTAGCACCTGAATGAGCTAACTTTGCTCCCCCCGCTCCTGCTTTCATCGCTTGACCAACAATCGCACCAACACCAGTTGCTCCTGTACTAATTGTGACAATATCGCCACTTAAATTGACTAATTCCATCGCAACATCCGTCCACCCAGACACTTTTCGCTTCTGGTTTATTTCAGACATTTTATCTACAAATTCGTATCGGTCAATTTTTTCTTTGAAATCTTTAAGTTTTTCAACACGCTTTCTTAAACCAGTTACACGTTGAGTATAGGCGCCTAGTTTATTTTTTACTTTATCTTTTATTTCATTATCATTAATACCTTTTTCAATGGTATCATCAATTTCTGTACATGCAGCGTTTATTTCACTTAGTCTTTGTTGCTTGCCAGATGCATTTGTGACATTGCTTAACCTTCCGTCACCTTTTTGAATAGCTGTATCTAAGGTCTGGCGAATTTGCGCTTTAACTCTGTGATAAGTTTTATAAGCAGGAAAAGTACCTCGACGAGTTTTATCAAAGAGTCCAGAATCCTTAGATTCATCTGGAACAGGAACTCCAAAAATTGTAGCTAATTCTGTTCGCAAAGAATCTGCTTCCCCACCCATATCTTCTTTTTGTTGCCCTGCTTTAAGCGCATCAGCCAACCTAATTAGGCAGTTAATTGTTGATACAGCAATGCTCAAAGCTGGTATTGTATATACTACGGACATCGGAATGCCGTTGCCAATAATATCATAAGCTGACTTAGCAACTTTAGCCGCTCCGTGTGCAGCTTCAACTAATTGCTTAAAAGTGACAAGTGCATCCTTTGGTTTTTCGCTGCTTTGGTGTTTGTAAAGCTTATAAAGTCCAATTACACCCAAAGCTGTAGATTTAACCGAACTTAAACCATCCGCTACTGCTGATGTATATTTTTCAACAGTGTCAGATTTTCCCGTTCCTTTCTTCTCACCAAGAGCTTTTGCAAAGGAATCAACCGTTTTAGTACTTCCAGATACTGCCTTTGAAGTTGATTCAACAAAGCCAAAGCCATTTTCTAAGTTCTGCCAACGATTATTCTGCCTACTAATTTGTTGAGCAGAACCTATCATTCCTAAAATTCCGGTTACTGAATCTCCAGCACCTGCCGCAATGCTTACACCTGCTTTTCCTGTTTCTGCGGAGGTCATCGGATCTTTATCATCAGCTATATCCTTTAATAAGCCTTCTTGATTACTTTTAATGTAAGCATTTTCTAGACCATTAGCAACTTTGTCACTGGCGCCTCCAACTCCATCACTTAAACCACCTACTTGTTCTAATTTCTTAGAATCTCCTGTTGGTGAAGATGAATTTTGTTTAAGCGATGAAAGCAATACAACTTTGTGTTTACGAATGTAACCTTTCTGATTACCCGCTTTTGCTTCGTACCAAGTGTTATCAATTACTTGACTTGGATCAACAAAAATAGTGTCGCCAGTTTTCAGCTTTTTACCGATACGTCCTGCAGCTTTACCATTGACAACTACACTTCCTGTAACTTTAGTATCCTGTTTGTGGAAATGGGCAGTGTCAGTTACATAAGCAGCTTCAGGAGCTGCTTGAACATGTATAGATGAATTACTAGTTACAGGTATATTTTTTGTTTCTTCTTTCTGTGGCGCCAATTGCCGTTGCAATTTCTCCTGACCTGCAGACTTGCTCATCCGTTGCATCACTTGCTGTGCAACGTTATCAGCTTCCTGCTCATAAACGTCTCCTGGCTTGTTTATTGTGAGCTTTGCTTGGGGACGCATTGATATTCGACTAAAGTCGTAGCTGAGAGGTTTTTGTACTGCTTGTTGCTCAGTAATTACTTTGGGCATAACATGAGGAGACTCTAAACCAAAGCCGCGCGTCGGTTGCTTCAGTGTAGATATAGAGAAGTTCTCTGTAGTTGCTTTCTTACTTTGACCTACTCGTTCTCTCATTCTTCTTCCTCATGCTCAAGCAGTAGGTGAATTAATATCTTGCCAGTATAAATACGTACAATAGTGCAACTGTGTTCATAGAACCATTAGCCAAAAGTCTAAACTTGGAGAACTAGAAGCGAGTATCATTCGCATCAGCAGCTAAAAACTTGTAGTCCTAACGCGCGACAATTCTATGGATTCAACCTACTAAATTTAACTTTCAAACCATCATGAGGATGCGGTGTAGGTATTGAAACTATATTAAGATTTTGGTTTGGTAAAAGTTCCCAATCATACTTCCGAACTAAAAGCGCTGCAAAAAGTTTCATTTCCAACTTTGCGAACTCTTTACCAATGCACTCGCGCACACCACCGCCAAATGGTATATAAGCAAAGGGTTTTGATTTATCCTCAGATCGAGATGATGCAAAACGTTCTGGGTCAAATTCTGATGGCTCAGTATATACACTACTATCTTGATGCGTTTTAGCTACTTGATATAATATAGAATAACCTTCAGGAATAAAGTAACCGTTGAATTCACAAGATTTGATGACTTTTCGGAAACCACCACCAACAGGAGGAATTAAGCGCAACACTTCTTTCATCACTTGATCTAAATAAGTCATATGCTTAAGATTCTCTAGAGTTAAGGGTTCTGAAAATCCAAGTTGCTGCTGTTCGTTACGTACTGCTGCTTTCACTTCGGGATGCTGTGCTAAAAACAGACACATTAAAGCGATTGCCGATGTTAAAGTTTCATGTCCGGCAAATAATAAAGTTAATATTTGGTCTTTAATTTCCTCTACCGAAATACTATTACCATTATCATCTTTAGCTTGTAACAACATTCCTAAAGCATCATTACTTGAAATAGGTTCTTGTTGACGCTGTAAAATAATTTCTTCAATTTGCTTGAGTAACAATTTGCGACAACGCAATGCTCTACCAAAATTTGTCCAAGGTAAAGGTAGGGGAATAGTAAATAAACCTCCCACCCACTCTTCAAAAAGTTCTACAAAATTACCATTGCTCGCTGCATCGATTCCTACAAACAATTTACAGGCGACATCAAAGGTATATTTTCTAATTTCTGGGTACCAAGTAAATGTACCCATTTTTTCCCATTTGTCAAAATAACTATAAAGAATCTCCTCCATTGTGGAAGTATATTCTGCCAAAGCCCTTGGCTGAAAAGCTTCTGAGAGAATCTTACGCCGATTTTGATGCGTGCTGCCTGCTTGTACCGATAAAGAGGCAGGACCTAATAAAATCTTAGTACTAGGTGGCCATTGATTAGAAAAATATTTATTATCATTTGTAAACAGAAAACGGTTAGCTTCCGAACCAATCATAATTATAGTGGGATTTCCAAAAATATGAGTTTTAAAAAGAGAACCGTACTTTTGAGTTCGCTTATCTGCAAAATTTGAATCTCGTAAAAAGCTGATTGTTTCGCCAATGATGGGTAAGCCAAATTTACCGGGGGTAAAGGCAGTGTTTTGGGATTACTAGTTGTCATAAAAGTCCTTACATTATCTATTAAAGTATATAATTACTGTAGAGCGGCGCCATTAAAAGTTGTAACCAATTCCTAACATTAGTCCAACTACTGAGTTATTTTTATAATCTAATACATAAATTATGCTAAAGCGTCTGGTTCAAATTTAAGTAATTTTTATGGTATAGGTATAATATATTATCTATACTTATTTTGATTTGCATAAATGCCTAAAATTGCTCTTGTCACAGGCGCCTGAACGCAGGGTGTTGACTTTGGGTGCCCGTAACAAGAGCACATACTGCGAATAAGCTAGAATTTAATTTATAAATCTCCAAAATATTTAGATAACGAGAGAAAATAATGGCAGAACTAAAACTAAGCTCAAAAGACCCAGATTCACTTAGAAAAATTATTCAAAGCGCTTTGTTAGAAAGATTACATAGTGTTGAAGCAGGAATAAAACGAACAGAAGAACGTCTTCAGGCATTTGAAAATAAATATAAATTATCGACAGAAGAGTTTATTACTCGCTTTAATAATGATGAATTACTCCATAATTTCGACTTTGATGAATGGATAGGAGAATCTCGAATGTTAGCACATTTACGAGAGACGCGAGAAGCCATAGAGGAGGTTAAATTTGTTAATTGAGCTTTATTTTCAGTGTATATTGCTTACCACTTTCCAGAATCATCTTCCTGCTGCAAACCAATCAACTGGCGCCGTTTCCAAGCATAATTGAGAATATTAACACCTAATTCTTGGGCAGTGCGAATCACTAATCTAGGTAAAGTTAGCTCTTTATCTAATCCCCAAGCAGATGCTAAATCACCAATAATTAAAATAATTCCTCCATTAGTTAATATTTCTATTGGTCTTTGATTTATAATTGGCAAAGCAGCAAATAAAAAAGGCTGTGTTCTTAAAGGATGGTCACGTCGTAATTCAGCTAAAGGTTTCAAAGGGTTTTTTAGCTGTTCTGCTAGCGAATGAGTACTTTCTATTAAAGGAGTTGCATCTACGGGTGCATCAACTAAAAGCACTCCTCCTGAGTTAAGGTAATTTTTGAGAGTTTCTAACTCAACGTTAGTGAAAGATAACGCTTGTTGCCCAGTCAGATAGAGTAAATCGTATTCTTGAAACTTTTGAAATTTTTCTGATAGACTAACTTGCCCCGCTTCATCAGTTCCTCGTAAATAAGAATATAAAGGCTCGATTGATTGTAACAAGTAAGCCAAATTGAAAAAATTACGGTCACATCCAGAGTCACTATGATCTACCTGTGCCAATCTTACAATAGCTTGAGGTCGCGCTTGTGCTTGACGACGGAAACACAAATTTATATTATTATAGCCAGGAAAAAACGCATCCGCAGGTTGGGTAATATCCTTCTGTCCAGTCTGTAAAAGAATACGGCAAATTTCAATTTCTGAAATATCCAGCGTTGAATTTCTTTGGTCAAACCGATAAGTTTCACGAACAGTATCTCTGGAATCACGCGCGCGTAGGTCATCAGGGTCAATATAACTAACAGTTAAATAGACCATAAGCGGCTCAGTATTTGCAACTTCCAAATCAACCGGAAAATCATAAGGTGTAGGCACAACAATTAAATTTCCAGCCAAATCTATGGCGATCCCCGGCTGAATTTGTACCCAGCGTC
Organism: Calothrix sp. NIES-4105; assembly: GCF_002368415.1. Taxonomy (GTDB): domain Bacteria; phylum Cyanobacteriota; class Cyanobacteriia; order Cyanobacteriales; family Nostocaceae; genus Dulcicalothrix. Next base: position 9,452,099 of record NZ_AP018290.1, on the reverse strand, counting down.
CATCTCGATATTTAGCCTCAACTTTACTCGGCGCCGGAATATCTCGCACACCTAAACCGCAGACAATACCCGGTTGATTTAAACATTGATAATGAGTATTTTGACGCGCACGGTGGTAATTATGTGCCTTACGCCAGCGTTCAGCATTAATAAGTAAACCATCCGAAGCCTGTAAACGTTCAAAAGGTTGAATTGGTGGAGTTGGAAAAGGATGTGACATAAAAAGTTAGGAGTTAGGAGTTAGGAGTAGGGTGGGCACTGCCCACCTTACGGATTTTCTATAAACAATTCATATGTACAAAAAGCGGGTTTTTCCTGTTCAATAATCCTCCTAATCAGCGCTTCATGTATACTATCTGCACTCTTCGGGCGTAAACGCACAACAAAATGATAAGCTTGACCTCCTCCTAAAACAGCATTACCAAGGACAGCCTCATTCAGAGTAAAACTATTACCAAAAGGCTCAGTAATACTAATATGTTTATCGCCCTCACTTGCTACATCTTCATCCAAAGGTAATCCAGTATATAAATGTAAATAAAGACGCAAACCCTTACGAGTTCCTCGCCATCTATATAACTCAACCGCGCGTCGAATTAGACGACGCTGCTGTGGAAGCTCCCACATTGAATCAAACTGCCAACCAACCCAATAAGCTAAAAATGGTAACAAAGCGGATGGCGCCGTTAACGGGTCAAGATTTGCCCACATATTATTAAAGCTATCAATAGCTGGTTGATAAGCTTGCTCAAATATATTCATAAAGCGACCTATAAAGTCCACTTCACGATAAAGAAGCGGCAAAAACTCCATGTAAGCAGACCAAGGTCGTATACAGATACTAAAATAATCGCTTGTTTCGATTTTTTCTTGGTCAGTACCTGGATTTATATATAGATGAACATTTGAGCGAAAATTTAGATTTAATCTATCAACTTTCCCTGGTAAAATCGCTTGCTGGTCTTCAAAAAAGTTAACAGGGATTTGAAAATAAAGCACAGCTTGCATCTGTTCTCCAGGTGCAATTTCGCTACCCTCCGTTCCAATTCGACACCACTCTTGAGGAAAATTGCCTTCAACCTTAAAATTCAACCGCAAAGGATTTGCCGTCAAATTTTTAACTTGCACAATCATCTCACTTGGTTGCCCAGGATGTAGTAATAAACTATGCCCACTAGTCACATCAAGACTTTCTGCCCCAGTAAACGCCAAAGCAACTCCCGGTAAAGCTTCGGGAATTTGCATTGGAATTAAATCTATTTTGACATCAGAAGTTGAGCGACTTTGAACCATAGTAGTAATGAGTAATGAGTGCTGAGTGCTGAGTGCTGAGTGCTGAGTGCTGAGTGCTGAGTGTTTAGTTTTGAGTACTGAGTATTTAGTTTTGAGTGCTGAGTTTTGAGTTTTCCTACTCAGCACGAGCGCACTTTCCACTCAGCACTTAATATCATCGACTAAGAATATTAACCACATGACCAGAGCGCAAACTATTATCAGCCCACGAACAAATCAAACCTTGAACTCCTGGGTCAATTACGCGCTCAGGAGAAGGCTGGCGCCGGAATGTATCTGATTGTTTACGTATAGGAAAAAGTAGAACAGTACCGAGATAGCGAACACCGCGCGCTTGTTGGAGCAACGCCACAATATCTGACTCATAAAGTGGGCGCCCAAATGGCCAGCCTTTTCCATCAATACCTCCTGTTAAAGGATTTAAATATTTATATAGTGAAATTCTAATAGCACGCAAAATCTCTTCACGCGCGAGAGGGTTATCATAAGTTGGTTCCAAAGCGATTTCTGTTTGGACTGAAACACCTATATATTCTGGCTGTTGTAATTGAACTTGTATTCCTAATAACTTCCTCTCATCTAAATAAGACTTAATTTGTTCTTGGAGTCCAGGACTAAGGTCAAATTTATCAGGAGATAAACCTAGCCCTTGAGTAATGGCATCTGTATTATAATTAGGCACTATCAACAAACCAACTGTTCCAGCTTGTCGCGTCATATCAGCTGGTAAACAGCGAACGCGCGCAATAGCACCTTCACCAGCAGTTTGTGCTAAAACTTCAAAGTCTTCTACAGTAACTGCACGGTCACGAGAACGCAATATTCTTGGTGCCTTAATAACCGCTTGTTCGAGAGACTCTGCATCTGCTCCATTAATAGCACCTTTATGATTAATAACACTGTCAACATAAGGAACAGCAGATTTTAAAAATTGCAGTGACTGAGCTTGAACATTACCTTCTCTACCTCCTCCAGTACGATAACTAACAATTCTAATTTCGGCGCCACGTGGAGGAACTGCACCATACTGATGCTCAAGAGTACTATTTTCAACACTACTTTGAACAAACGTATCTTCTGGTTTTGGTTGTTGAATACGCACACGAACCTCTGTTTGGCTTTTTAATTGACTAGGTTCGCGAATTAATGGACCAAACTGAACCGTACCGCTAATAGAATCAATTACGTAATGGAGACAATGCGAAGTAGAATCTGCAAAATCTCGAACTTCTTCCCATTTTTGGGGTAAACCACCAGGAGGAATAACTATAATGTACTCCGAATCTCGACGTTCTAATATTGGTGGTTGTTGGAGTTGAAAAGTTTGTCCAGGTTTTCCATTACTAATACCCAAACGCTCATCTTGAATCATATAACTCTGACTCGCGCGGACAGTAGCACCAACTGAACGTACTCCAATACCAACAATTCTTGGAGGACGATTATAACCAGAATCATTTGTCCCCAATGGAGTAAGCACACAACGAATCCAGCGACCTCGATAAGATGTAAAGTTAGTTACAGGCCAAGTTTGTGGTAAATGCAACCGTACTTCAGTTCCCTGCTCAGGATTACTACCTTGTTGGGCTATTTCGTAAAAACTGAAACCCCGTGTTTTATCGTCTACTTCTTTTATAAGCACATTTTGCCACTTCTGTCCATCCCAAGCTTCCCAGCGACGCGGTGGTTGGTTCGGGTTAATACCAGTAGGAGTAGCAGAGGCGCCTTGCACAGTAATTTCTAAAACATTACCATCAAGAGGGTCATCAGAATTAATAACCAAATACAAACAGTTACCAGGTGATGGTTCTTCTTCAAATATTGGTTGTTCACTACCCTCCCAGAAACTATCAGATTGGCGATTCCAAGTACTAATAACTCTTTCTCTTAAAGATTGAGGAATTTCTTCTTGAGTTAATCCAGTTAAAACATGCTGTAAACGAGGTTTTGCAACAATTAAAGGAAAATCAGTACTAAAAGTTATAGCTTCTGTTGTTTCAGTTTTTACCGTTGAAACCTCAATTCCCTCCCGAACAGTATAAGTCTCCGGCAAATCAGAACTTAAATAAAAAGTTAAATCCGTGCGTGCTGACGCAGGTGGTTGTAAACGAATACCCAGTAATTCTAGAAAAGCAATATAATTTTTACGCGGTACCTTATTAAACCTAAGTAGCATTTGGTCGGTTAACCAAGCAAACAGTTCAACCAGTGTAATTCCTGGGTCACTGAGATTATGGTCAGTCCATTCAGGACAGTAGCGAGGAATACGCATAATGCACTCCTCTACCAAATCATCGAAGCTGCGGTCATCTAAATTAGAAGAAGGTAATTTTGGTAAAAAGTCAAATTCCACAGTTCCCCTACTCTTCTGATGAAATTAAATAGAAAGGATAAACAAAGCTGTGAACGTCAGGATAATCTTTGAGTCTGTACTCAACAATAATGTCCACCCTGCCACGTATAGGGTCAGGGTCAGTGCGAACTTCATTCAGAGTAATACGCGGTTCCCAAACTTCCAGCGCTTCTATAACATACAAACGAATTTGTAATAAGGTGTCACTGTTCAAAGGAGCAAACGCCAACTCTGACAAACGACAGCCAAAGTTAGGTCGATAAACTCGTTCACCGACACTAGTACGAAGAATAATCCATATCGACTCTTTAACCTTCTCATCCTCGCTGCTAAACTTTACCCCACCCTGCAAATTTAATTGCAGTGGAAAAGCCCAACCTTTCCCCAGATATTCTTGCTGCTGACCATAAACGGGGTCTGGCATTTTTGGCGCCCTCCGCAGTAAATACCATACATATATATCTAAAATATTCGTGCAGAAGACATAAACCTATTCGCCAAAGGTCGAGTTTCGCGTTTCTATATAATTGGTTTTGGTCCCGTTATTGGTGTAATCATGGTAATAGGTCCTAAAGTACTAGTTAGTGTCATAGTTCCAGCGGTAATTGACAAAAGACCTGGTGTAGTAATTGTAATGGCGCCAGTTGCGGCCATATTAATAGCGGCGCCTGCAGTCATACTCATTGCAGCACCTGATTTCATGCTCATATTACCGCCTGCCGTTGAATCAATAGATGTAGCTCTGGAAAAAATGGAAGCTGTAGCTGTATTAGTAATAGTAGTGTTAGCTCTAATGGTGATACTGCCATCAAGGTCATTAACAAGTATTCTCTGTCCTGCTGATGTTTTTATTTCTATAAACTTCCTGGTGTCATTAATGCTAATTTTATTTCTACCCTTTGTTTCAATATATACACCAGTGTTACTAGCAGCCTTATCTTCATCTACAAACTGTAATTCATGACCAACGCGCGTTTTGAAAGTCCTTAAACGAACCTTACCATTCATAACACTATCTCTAACAGGAGTTGGTGGTTTGTCTTTTCCATTCCATACTGAACCAATAATATAAGGTCGATGAATGTCACCATGCTCGAAACCAACCAGCACTTCGTCGTTTATTTCTGGCAACCAGTCAGTTCCACGCCCAGAACCGGCGCCTATTGACACCATCCTTGCCCAGTAACTTTCATGCTCCTCAGTAAGAGTAGGAAATTTGACTTTGACTCGACTTAATCCTTTCGGGTCTTGATTATTAGTGACGACTCCTACTAAAAATGTTTGACCAGGTTGTAAATGTGTTTGTGGTGATATCGAGGTATATAGATTACCAGAACGCAAACCCCGAACACTAAACTCAGTTGTATAAACTCGTTGGTTATAAAAATGGCGTGTTTCAGTAATATAATACTTGCCGCTAAAACGCTCACCCATATCTTTTAGAGTCACAACTCTACCAGGACGAATTTTCGGATTACCCTCAGCCTTAGCATCAGCATAAACAAATTCTCCCCCTAGTTCATCACACAAAGCCTGAGCCATTTTCTCAGCTTCTTTAGCAGTGAAAACAGGTTTATCAACAACAGTCATTTGCGGGGGTTTACGCATATTAAATTTATTACTGCTATTGCTTCCTTGCTTATTACCCGTATTCGTGACTAATTTCTCTGATTTAGCTGTTGATGTAATTAATTTTTTCTGCGTATAATCCCAGCTACGTACTTCTACCGAGCTGACTTGTTCTGTACTAGTTACGCGTGTGCTAAAACTGCTAATTTCATCAAGCCATTTTAGTTCCACAGCTTCTTTACTTTCTGGCTTACAAAAATTGATTTTGCCTTCTTCTATAAATAACTCAAATCCAATACGAGCAGCTCTCTGCCGTAAAAACTCCATATTTGTTTGATTTTCTTGGAAAACATACTCATGTACTCCGCCACTGTTGTCTATTTTACCTAACTGTATACCTGCTTCTTGAGCAATTTTGCGTACTATCCCGCTATCAGTATCATTTAAAAAAGAACGATTATGGCGCCCTCTATGCAGTCGATGTGACATATCATAGCCACGAACAATTATCGGCGCCTCTGATTTGTCATTAAAATGAACTTCAATAGCAGTAATTTCACCTTCAATTAAAAAGCCTTCTTTATCCTGCTTAAAATTTGCATCTTTAGTAGTACTGGAACTAAAGCCTATCTTCACTTTTTTACCAATTTCAAACACCTTTTCGTGGCGCCAGGGTTTATATTCTGATTTCTTATTAGTAGGAAGGTAGCTGTTATGTACTACCAAAGTAAACATCGCAGGCAGATGTAAACTTTCTTCAACAGTAATTTGTAATAAATCTTTAACCAATTCAGGAGATGCAGCTTGCCCTCCTATTTCGATTTTAGGTAAAGCTAAGTAAAGACTTTGGTTAGGCATAAGTATATTAGGTGTTGTGAGGTTATATAACTAAATTCGGGAGTCTGCCTGACGTGCATCACCTTTAGAAGCAGACTCACTACCTCCAGGTAAGTTATTTTTATCTACTTCCTGCAATGAAATATCCACCATTGCTCTCACAGGTGTTCCATCAGTAAGAAACATATTTAAAGTATAAGTTAAACTCGTCATTACACAATAAAAGTATTCATCCTTCCAAGTAAAAGTATAAACAGGAGGGCGCTTATCGGTTCCCCCTTTCATAGTTTCTACTCCCTTTTTAATAATATCTATATATTTCATTACTGACTCTTTCGTTTCATAAGTATCAAATATTAATTGTTTAAGTGTAAATTGATATGGTTCAACACCAGAAAAGTTGATTTTAGGCAATAAAGTTGTACCTCTATTACCTGGATGTTTTTGCCAATTAACAGTTCGACTAAAACTAATTTCCGTAGGATTAAACATTAATTCAATATCAGGCGCCTCACCGTTACCTTTAAGTTTAGCTTTTTCAAGTTCAGGTTTGCGTTTCTGAGGAGCGATTACAGATTGACTTGCCATATTAATTACTCTCCTATTACCAGGGTATACGACCTCTAGATGTACCTTGACGTTCTTGCTCAATTTCTAAGCGTTGCCGCAGTCTAGAATAAACTTCGCGAGCAAGCGCTTCGAGTGCTATCTCATCATCTTCTTTTGAATTAAATGATTTATTCAAAGGGCTATTGATAGACTTTGTAATGGGTTTAATATCGTTAGAAATATCATTCCTGTCTGATTCTGGTTGATTACTATCTTGTTCAATATCAACGGCTTTATGCGAATAAGAAGGTGCCTTTTGGATAGGATAAGAATTAAAATTTTGTGAATTATAGTTTGGTAAATTATAATTTTGAGTTGGTTGAGCATTAAAGTTTTCATGGGTACTATTAAAACCAATAAAATTAGATTCTTTGTCTACATTGAGCAAATCTTCAACACTTGACCATTGTGCGGGAGTATCTAAATTATTACTATTATTATTAGAAAATGTATTTGTAGTATCAGATTTTCTAAAAATTAAAGAAGGTGAAGAATAATGAGTTGTAGAAGCTTGGCTTTTGACATTAGCGGTTTCATCATTTTTTCTTTGTACTACTTTGCTTTGCACTACATTATCAGACAAAGAATCGACTTTCGTCGAATTTTCACTCTTAATATTTTTAGGCGCCTGTACAGGAGCAAAATGTTCTGCCGCACCACCCTTATTAATATGCTCTAGTAAATCAACATGTTTTTGAGCATCAGCTTTATTAATTACAAATTCACCCGGCGTGAGCATAGCTGGTATAGTGTCTGAAGCAGCTATAGGTTGATTACTATTAACTTTTAACTGTGTTACATGTCCACCTGTAGCAAAACCTTGAGGTGCTAAGTCTTGAGTGACGAGTGCTGAGTGATGAGTGCTGAGTGATGAGTGTTGCGGGGAAGTCGCATATGCGTTGCTATTGGCATCTAAAGTTTCTGGTAATTTAGTTTGTTCAATTTGAGGCGCCGTTGCTTCTGCATCCGTATATAGTGTTTGATTGGAAGCTTGTTGTAATGGTACGACTTCCGAAGTTTGAAGTGGTACTGTCTGCTCTAATACTGGTAGGGTTGTCTCTAAATTTGGTGTAGTAGGGTCAAGAGTTTGGCTTGAAGCTTGTTGTAATGGTAGAGTTTCCGGAGTTTGAAGTGGTACTGTTTGCTCCAAAGCTGGTAGCGTTGTCTCGAAATTTAATGTAGTTTGGTCAGGTGTTTGGCTCGAAGCTGGTTGTAATGGGAAAGTTTCCTCCAATGCTGGTACATTTGTCTCGAAATTTAATGTTGTAGGGTCAAGTGTTTGGTTTGAAGCTTGTTGTAGTGGTACAACTTCCGAAGTTTGAAGTGGTACTGTTTGCTCTAATGCTGGTAGGGTTGTCTCGAAATTTAATGTTGTAGGGTCAAGTGTTTGGTTTGAAGCTTGTTGTAGTGGTACAACTTCCGAAGTTTGAAGTGGTACTGTTTGCTCTAATGCTGGTAGGGTTGTCTCGAAATTTGGTGTAGTTGGGTTAAGCGTTTGGTTTGAAGCTTGTTGTAATGGTACAACTTCCGAAGTTTGAAGTGGTACTGTTTGCTCCAATGCTGGTAGGGTTGTCTCGAAATTTAATGTTGTTGGGTTAAGCGTTTGGTTTGAAACTTGTTGTAGTGGTACTGTTTGCTCTAATGCTGGTAGGGTTGTCTCGAAATTTGCTGTTGTTGGGTTAAGCGTTTGGTTTGAAACTTGTTGTAGTGGTACTGTTTGCTCTAATGCTGGTAGGGTTGTCTCGAAATTTGCTGTTGTTGGGTTAAGCGTTTGGTTTGAAGCTTGTTGAAGTGGTACAACTTCTGAAGTTTGTAGTGGTACTGTTTGCTCTAATGCTGGTAGGGTTGTCTCGAAATTTGGAGTTGTTGGGTTAAGTGTTTGGTTTGAAGCTTGTTGAAGTGGTACAACTTCTGAAGTTTTATGTCGTACTGTTTGTTCTAAAGCTGGTACTATTGTCTCGAAATTTGGAGTTGTTGGGTTAAGTGTTTGGTTTGACGCTTGTTGTAATGGTACGACTTCTGAAGCTTGATATGGTAATGTTTGCTCCAAAGCTGGTACTATTGTCTCGAAATTTGGAGTTGTTGGGTTAAGTGTTTGGTTTGAAGCTTGTTGTAATGGTACAACTTCTGAAGTTTGATATGGTACTGTTTGTTCTAAAGTTGGCGCCGTTGTTTCTAAATTTGGAGTTGGGTTAAGTGTTTGGTTTGAAGCTTGTTGTAATGGTACAACTTCTGAAGCTTGATATGGTACTGTTTGCTCCAAAGTTGGCGCCGTTGTTTCTAAATTTGGAGTTGGGTTAAGTGTTTGGTTTGAAGCTTGTTGTAATGGTACGACTTCTGAAGCTTGATATGGTAATGTTTGCCCGAAAGTTGGCACCGTTGTTTCTAAATTTGGAGTTGGGTTAAGTGTTTGGTTTGAAGCTTGTTGTAATGATACAACTTCTGAAGCTTGATATGGTAATGTTTGCTCGAAAGTTGGCGCCGTTGTTTCTAAATTTGGAGTTGGGTTAAGTGTTTGGTTTGAAGCTTGTTGTAATGGTACAACTTCTGAAGTTTGATATGGTACTGTTTGCTCGAAAGCTGGTACGGTTGTTCCTAAATTTGGAGTTGGTGGGTTAAGTGTTTGATTTGAAGCTTGTTGTAATGGTAAGACTTCTGAAGCTTGATATGGTAATATTTGCTCCAAAGTTGGCGCCGTTGTCTCGAAATTTGTAGTTGTTGGGTTAAGCGTTTGATTTGAAGCTTGTTGTAATGGTACGACTTCTGAAGCTTGATATGGTACTGTTTGCTCCAATGCTGGTACAGTTGTCTCGAAATTTGTAGTTGTTGGGTTAAGCGTTTGATTTGAAGCTTGTTGTAATGGTACGACTTCTGAAGCTTGATATGGTACTGTTTGCTCCAATGCTGGTACAGTTGTCTCGAAATTTGGAGTTGGGTTAAGTGTTTGGTTTGAAGCTTGTTGTAATGGTACGACTTCTGAAGCTTGAAGTGGTACTATTTGCTCCAATGCTGGTACAGTTGTTTCGAAATTTGGAGTTGGGTTAAGTGTTTGGTTTGAAGCTTGTTGTAATGGTACGACTTCTGAAGCTTGATATGGTACTGTTTGCTCCAATGCTGGTACAGTTGTCTCGAAATTTGGAGTTGGGTTAAGTGTTTGGTTTGAAGCTTGTTGTAATGGTACGACTTCTGAAGCTTGATATGGTACTATTTGCTCCAATGCTGGTACAGTTGTTTCTAAATTTGGAGTTGGGTTAAGTGTTTGGCTTGAAGCTTGTTGTAATGGTACGACTTCTGAAGCTTGAAGTGGTACTATTTGCTCCAAAGTTGGCGCCGTTGTTTCTAAATTTGGAGTTGGGTTAAGTGTTTGGCTTGAAGCTTGTTGTAATGGTACGACTTCTGAAGCTTGAAGTGGTACTATTTGCTCGAAAGCTGGTACAATTGTCTGGAAATTTGGAGTTGTTGGGTTAAGTGTTTGATTTGAAGCTTGTTGTAATGGTACGACTTCTGAAGCTTGATATGGTAATGTTTGCTCGAAAGCTGGTACAATTGTCTGGAAATTTGGAGTTATTGGATTAAGTGTTTGATTTGAAGCTTGTTGTAATGGTACAACTTCTGAACTTTGAAGTGGTAATGTTTGCTCTAAAGTTGGCGCCGTTGTTTCTGAATTTTCAGGTAATACTTGATGAGTATTTTCAAATAATGTTTTGTTTCTGTTCTTTGATTTAGAACCTACAAGTTTTTCTTTACTTGTTTTAGACGTTTGAGAAGATTTTTTAGTTTTAGTCTCATTTTTAGCTTGTAATGTTGATGTTGATTTAGTTTTTTTTTGAATCTGAGATTTAGAACTTTTCTTATTTTTTCTTTCTTGAGATGTATTTAAAATTTTATTATCAATACTAGGTGTATTATATATTTCTGCTCGGCTCTGATTTTCTACACTGCTTTGGTTCAGAGCGGGTAATGTATCTGAAAACGTAGCTATACTCTCATTTTGATAATTTATGTTCGGTTCTGAAAATAAATCAGTATCTTCATTACTATTATTCCAGTTATCCCAGTTTAATAAAGCATCAGGATTGAAAAAAATATTGCTGTGATGACGCGGTAATTCAAATTGAGACTCTGTAACTAATGGTTTTTGATTAACAATAGGATAAGTTGTATTATTATGATGAATAAAATTAGATTCTTGCCTTAATATCAATTTATTAGGTTGACACAAAGATTCTCCTAATCCAAGTCTATTTGCTTTACTACCTAATGGTTGAATATTTTCCATAACTAACAAAAATCCTATTCATTCGTTGACGAGACTTACAGATGAAAAGTTATAAACCTTAAAGGATATTTGAAAATTAAATCAGACTAGAAACTCAGAAAATCCCCCTAACTTCCCTAATCAAAGAGCTAAAATCCCTCTTTTTCCCCCTTCCGCGCACTTTGCTAGGGGGAATTAAACCAAGGATTATGATAAAATATAGCTTTTAAAACATTCTCTTATAAACCCGGTTTCTTTGTCGATATTTTGTAATATAGCAAGTCGAAATCATTTGTAAAATTTTTTCTTTTCCTTCCTTCCTTCCTTTGCGTTCTTTGCGTCCTTAGCGGTTCGTTACACCAATTAGAAGTCCTTTATTTAGAAGAGAAGAACCCTGACTTCGCTCTTGTTGACTTATTACCTCCTCCTTTTTCTTTTCCTATCTGTAAACCTTCATAAGTTAAAGTTAACTCTTCAATTGCTGCAGCATTTCCGTCTGCGGTCATTGTTGGCGCCTTCCACCCAATAGGTACTGCACCAATGAGTGTCCAACTCATCATCGTTTCACCAGCTTGGTTAAAAACTAAAATATTTACGTTGCGTCGAGATATTTTTTTATTTTCGTCAAAAACTTCACTTATCCAGTTCCAAAAACCCGGATGGTCGGTAACACCCCGTTTCAATGTCACGTCACTAAATTCTGCGTGCCCTAAATATACCCTTTGCTGGTCGTTAACACCACCCTCGTGGATAACCTGTTTCTGAATTTGGGCGCCTAGTCCCGAACATTCAGTGAAAGATGCAGCAATAGCGCTTTCTATCTCGATATAAAACCGATTAGTTGTAACATAATTTAACTCATGAGTTACGTTGCTGTTATTACCTGCCATCAGAACCACCTTTTTTGACCGTAGTTACTTACTCTCTCGCGTTGATTACGAATATCTTCAAGTAATAGTTCATACACTCGCTCAGTAAGTGTATTTAATAAAAGTAAATCTTTGAGACATCGTTCTGCTTCTTCTGAAACTTTACTAGGATTGGATACTGCTGAAATGTCAGCATATCCTGCTGTACCACCGACATCCCCAAGTGGTGTAAAAAAAACTTCTCTTTTTTCTAAGTCCATAATTGCTATTGTTCCCATTTAACGCGCTTCTCCCAAGAACCCGGCTTCTATGGTTTCTTTCGAGGCGCAACATATAACCTAATAAATCTAGGCTAAAGGTATAACTCAATAATCAAAAGTAGCCAAAGGTCGAACTTGTTAAATAGTATAGTTATGGTGCCGATGGTACGTACTGTTACAAATTCTTTACAGTATTCTTACAAATAAAGCTGTTACTTTAAGATTTTAAGTATGGCTACGGTGATATTGTAGTTATAGCTTAATTACAAGTTTTTATAATTGAGTATAATAACGTATGACTGTTGTATTAAATAAACATATACTCATACGTGTAAATTGAATAACCAATTGTATAAAAGTATGAAAAAAGTATTAGTAGCTGCTGGATGTATTGTCTTCTCTGTGATGTCAGCATCAAAGGCAGTAGCTGCGGATTTAGATTTTAGTCAGTTTTTTGTTTTTGGTGATAGTCTCTCTGATACAGGTAATACATCTGCTGCGACAGGAGGGACAATACCTGTACCTAAAACGACTTTAGAACAGCCAGCCTATTTTCAGGGACTTCCTTCTCAGGGTTCTCTTTCTCAGGGACGTTTTTCTAATGGCCCAATATGGGTTGATTATTTGAGTCAGGAAATTGGTAAGCAACCTACACCTTTCCTTCTAAGCTCACTTGGAACTCAAGGGGGTGTAAATTATGCCTCTGGTGGCGCCCAAACAGGTGAAAAGAGTAGATTCCCTGGTTTGGCTGGTGATATACCGGGTGTATTAGGGCAGGCTATTTTGTTTAGTCAACAAACAAATGTACCTGTTGATTCCAATGGCATTTACTCTATTTTTGGTGGTTCAAATGATTACTTTTTTGGCAATAGAAATGTTAGTGAAGTAGTCAAAAATTTAACAGATTCAATCGGTTTACTTGCTCAAAAAAATGCCAAAAACTTTTTAGTATTTAATTTGCCGGATATAGGTGAAACCCCTTTTGCCAAAAGGCAAGGTGTTGCTGCTACTCAAGTATTAAATGGTTTAGTGCAAGAGCATAATAAGCAATTAGCGTTAGCTGTGGATAATCTTCGCTCTGTCAACCCGCAGTTAAATATTTATTCTGTTGATATTAATACACTATTTAGATCAGCAAGTAGTAATCCTGCAGCATTTGGTCTTACAAACGTTAGTGATGCTTGTATAACTGGCAATTTTCAATTAGCAACAAATGTTTGTGATGAACCCGATAAATTTCTGTTTTTTGATGATGTGCATCCTTCCTCTGCCGCGCACAGGTTTATTGCAGATGCTGCGCTAGCGTCAATTAGAAGTGGAAATAAATCTATTCCAGAACCTTCGATGGGTTTGGGTTTATTAACTCTCGCTAGTTTAGGCGCCGTGCGAGTGGTAAAACGTAAAAATAAAAAGTTGGTGTTGAAATAATTTGTAGGTTAGGCATCCTGCCTGACCATATGCACAGGCGGAACGCCTGTGCTACGTAACGGATATGGTAAAGGTGACTAGTCCATCTTGACCTAGTTGTAATGAGTCACCGTTGAGTATACGGTAAGATACGCCACTGTTGAGAAGGTTGCCGTTTAAATAAACACCATTTGTACTTGTATCAACTATCATATAAGCGTTTTGCGACCAGTCCCAAAATACGCGCGCATGGCGCCGGGAAACTATTCCTTCCTGGGGTATACCTGTTAGGTCTATTTCTGGTGGAGTTGGCATACTTTGACTACGGCGCCCTATTGAACCTCCTTCACCTGCTAGGTGAAATTCTCTGCCAGTAGTGGAGTGGATAAGTTTTAGGACTGGTAGTCTTGAAGGTGTTGGGGTGTAAGCAGGTGGGGATGGTGCATTATACCCACGCTGCTGATATTGCGTTGAATAATTTGAATAATCAGGAGGAGGTTGATAACTAGGTTGCTCTCGTATTGGTGGTACTTGAGGTTGAATTGGTGGGTTTGTTGGTTGCGAGGGTGTGGAAGGTATTACGTTACCTAAAGGTGTTGAACACCAAGGACAGACCTTGGCATTATTTGGCAAGGCTCGATTGAAATATTCGCAGCTAGGGTTTGGGCACCGATTTGCAGGCATAAGTTTTTATTTCATTGGGCATAGGTTGTAATGGGACAAGACCTACCTTACTAAGTAAACATTGACCTTGACGGGTTTGTAGCATCAGAGCAAAAATTAAACCCGCTGACTGACGACTATTGTCTTTAGGATACACTACATATAGCGGATAACCCAAAGGATAATTTACTGTTCCATTTGTTTGGAATGTTTCTACGTCAAAGTAGCTAACTTTGTCGCACAAGTTATCCTCCGGGTTTATTTGACTTTTATGAACCTGATGAAATAGCGGTTGAATTGCCTGATTCCTATTATCGACTATTGCCAGAGGATATCCCGCACATTGATCCCAAGTTTTACTGAGAATGCCAAAACTAATTATACCTGTTTTTCCGTTTTTGGCGAGTTCAGTACGCATCTGGTTCTGAGTCTCACCTGTGTTCTGAGGAGATTTCGCGATCTGATTAAATAAAGCAATAGCTTGTTGGTCGTTGTTGAGAACTAGCTTTTTGAATTGTTGTATTGCTTCTGGTTCTATTGGCACTTTTGGGTCGATTGGCAGCGACTCAAGACTTGAGTCGATTTGATTCCAATTTTGAATCTTGCCTGTATATATTCCACGCAGTTGGTCAAGTGAAATTTTTCCACCTAAATCACGAGGAAGTTTGAAGCTGTTTTTGCTAGCTGCTACGAAGACGAGTAAACCATCGTAAGCAATTGGCTGTTTATTTAAATTTAAATCATTTTTAATTTTGTCTTCTAATGAGGTGATTGCAAATTCTTGTTTACGCTGTTTCGTTTCTTCTATAGGTTTACTAACATTATTAATATCTTCAGATACAAGTTTATTGTATATAAATGTTGCTTTTGCCTCTGGTTTTGGTTGAGTTAATATATCTTCTAATCGACTCTCACCATTTGACGGATGTGTCAAAACAAAACTCCAAGTACTATTTTTTTCTCCTGCATAAGAAAAGTTTCCAGAAGTGACATTATCTACGTCAGAGAAATTTTGTTTAAGTTGTCTCCAAGCCAGATATTTATTTTCGGCTAGTTCGTCTTGATGGCGCCGCGAAATGAAATACCATAGGGCGCCTCCAAGTAGTAAAAAAACTAATAACCCTAACCCTATCCAATATTTTTTCCAAGAACGCTTTTGCTTTTCAGGTTCAAATGATGGTTGTAAGTTTCTGCTTTCATTTGGTCGAGGAAGTTTTAACAGTGCTTGACGCGCTTCTTCTGCACTGCTAAAAGGTGTCTTTATAGAAAGCAAACGTTCAAGATAGTTTTTCAGGTGTTCATCATTATTAGGCCACGGCCAAGTTTGATAGTCTTTCAGGTTAAATAATTGATTTTTGCCTACCCATAAATGAAATGCAGCTAATCCTAATGATTCTAAATCTTGCGCCTGTGTTTTAGATGTTATTTGAGGAATAATAGGAGGTATAAACAAATTTTCCCAAATCGCTATATCACAAAGGTACACAACAAATCTTTGCTGATTTTCGACTTTAATTAATACGCTATCTAAATTTATATTGCCATGTGCCAAACCTTTCTGGATTTTATTCGAGGGAAAACGTATTTTCTGAGTATGCATAAATACTAGAGTTTGTATCACCTCATCTAAAAACTCGCGGACTTGTTCGGGTGTCATTGCAACATTTTTTTTCAAATACTCGTTCAAAGTTTGAGACGGTTGTATATCTTTAGTAATTAAATAACAGCGCTCTCCCTTTTCTGGAGCAATAGCTTCCCAAGTTTGAATTAAGCGAAAATTTTGAACTCGACCATCTGCTAATTCAACTCCTCCTATACTTCTAAAAGTCTCTTTACGCTGGAATGTTTCATCTTGGTTAAAACTACGAGTTGGTAGTAAATACTCTTTGATTATTACTGGCTGTTGGTCTTTTGTTTGTACACCTGAATACAAACGTCCAAAACCTCGTACACCTAAGTACTCTTTTACCCGATAGCTACCTCTATTTCCTTTAATCTCTGCTTCTATAGGTAAAATTGCCGGAAAACCACACTCATAACAAAATTTGGCGCCTTTAAATTCTTGCATCGCTTCTAATTCTTTTACCGTTTCTAGCGGTTTGTCGCAATTGAAAGGATTTTTATGAGTGCAGGGGTATTCTTGATAAAATTGTTCTGTAGATGTCATAACAAAGAGTATAGATAACTATTTATTCACTAAGCTTGAACCAATCCTAATTTGATAGCTGCGACTATTGCTTGAGTTCTGCTCGTCACTTTCAATTTCTCAAAAATGCTTGTAAGATGAGCTTTGACTGTAGCAACGGTTACGTATAGGTTTTTGGCTATTTCTTCATTCGAGGCGCCGCTCGTTAGTAGTTGCAAAACTTCTTTTTCCCTTTCTGTTAAATGTAACTGGTAAGAAGCTTTTGACGAAGCATTTGCATTTTGTTGAAAATGACGGAAAAATCCGCTAGCTGCTTCTGGTGGTAAATAAACTTCTGACCGTAATACTGTGCTAATTGCATCACATAGCTGATTTGCTACACGACTTTTAAAAACATAACCTGCGGCGCCTTTTTGCATCGCTTGAAAAATCCAATTATCTTCTTGGTGAGCAGATAGTACTAGTACTCGACCTGTATAAGATATATCTTTCAACCGCTCCATAGCCGTAATTCCATCACTATTGACAAGTTCCATGTCAAGCAGTATTACATCTGGACTCTTTTGAATGGCTAATTTGATAACTTGCTCAACACAGTCAGCTTCACCAACAACGTTTATTGGTAAAGAAGCACTAGCGCTATAAAAGTTTAGAAGAGTTTTTAACCCTTGACGAAAGCGTTCTTCGTCATCTACAAGTAAAATTGAGATTTGTTTACTGTTCATAATTCTTTACTTTGGTGGGTAATATTAAAGAAAATTGGGCACCTCCTCTTGGTAAACTATCGGCCCAAAGATTTCCACTATGGTCTAATACTATTTTCTTGGCTATAGTTAAACCTAGTCCTGTACCACCCTGACGCTGTGAATAAAAAGGATTAAATATTTTTTGCATGTCATCTTTGGATATTCCTTGCCCTTGGTCAGAAACTTTGATTAGTACTTCTTCGCGAAAAATTTGCCAGCTAAAGGTGATGGTGCCTGAGTCGGGGCTAAAGTGAATTGCGTTACTCAGTAAATTATCAAACACTTGCTTCATCTGTAATTTGTCTAATGGTAATGTAGCAGATGAGTCAGGAGTATTGACCTTTAATTTTTTTTGATTAATTAGTGGCAAGAAAGACTTTATACTTTCGTCTACTAAACTTTTTAGGTCTTGAGGGGTTACTCTTAATATTGTTTGTTGACCACAAGAGATAATATCGGTTAGATTCGCGTCTAAATCACCTACACTCTCACAAATCACTTTCGCTTGCTCTTGCCAAGAGCTATCTTGCAACCCCAAAAGTAAATTGTGTGCATAGAGTTTTATCAGTGCTAGGTTATTCCGCAGTTGATGACCAACTTTATGAAGCACATGTTCTAGTAACTGAATTTTAGACTTTTGCTGCAAGTATTCGGAGTTTATATCTATATATTTACTGAGAGATATTGCAGTATTTCTGACGTACTGTTTGAACTTTAAGGAAAGTTGTTGATGGCTTATGATTTGAATATACTCTGGTCTATGGTTTTTATAGCCAATAGGGCAAACATAACCGGAATATTCTAGATTAAATTCAAATTCATGTACATCCCAAACATGATGAAAATCTGTCAACCAATTTTCTAACCTCAAATATGCTATCTCTTGTTGAGATAAACAAGATTGCCCTTCTGCGTATTTAATTACCTCCTGATATCTTTTTGATACCAAATCATAATAGTAAATACGGGCAAAGCAAATAGGATAATGAGAGGTTAATTGCTCTGCTTGCAGTTCTACAAACCCTTCTAAAGAAGGTGCCTGCTCGAAATGCAAATGATTTGTTGGTTTGAGAGATAAGCTGACAGTCATAGCTTTACTCACCTTTGCAATTAAATGTGTCTTTTTAAGGTATAGATGCCCACTGATATGAGATTATGCATTATTGGAGGGTTTTCTTAATTTTTATTCATATTGCTTAATGAATGGCAATGCACAGGCTAAGAAAGCCACACAAAAAAGATAATTCTATCCCTGACGAACGTTTAACAAAAATTAATTTTCTAACTTTTACCATATATCGGCTGCACACTTAAATTACCTCTCTTCTATCATCCCTCAAAACAGGATTAATTATTCTGTGGGGTTATCTAAGACACAGACGCCTTGGCCAGGAGCTACAAAAATCTCGACAAAAGTCTAATTACCCAAGGGGTTTGACTCACGACATAATATTGACATGCTTATTTTTATTCTTCAAACCCTAGCAGAAATTCTCGCTGGAGGAACGTCGCTTACTAGTACGGAGCAAATTGAGTTTAGTCATCCGAGTAATCGTAAGGAAGAAGGCGGAGGAGCAATACTTAATTTGTATATTTATGATATTCGTGAGAGTAAGCAAATCCAACATTCGGGAAGGCAAGTTGAACGCAAGCTGTCACAAGCTTTGCAACCTGTTTCTGTGAATTGGTCGCCGACCTGGTTTGATGTGTCGATGGTACTAACGGCTTGGGATAGGACGGCTTTGGGTGAGCATTACTTGCTCTCTCAAGCTTTGACATTATTACTACGCCACCGCGCGCTTAAGGAAGAGTTTTTAGTACCAGAATTGCGGGGTAATGGAAATTTGAATATGACGGTTGCTGTTGAGCCACAAATTGAGGCTGGGTCTTTGTGGAGTGCGTTAACTATACCTTTACGTCCAGCTTTGTATTTAACGGTGACTGTGCCTGTAGAGCCGCAAATGTCTTTAGCATCTTTAGTTTGGGAGCGAAATTTTCGATTTACTAATAATTTTGATTATCAAAATGAGAATGCAAGTAGAAATGGAACTATTGAAACCGTTACTAAGCGGATAGCAATTGCAGGAATAGTCAGAAATGCTGTTACTAATTTGCCGATGAATGGATGTGAAGTTAAGGTGATAGGAACACAGAAATCAACTACCAGTAATAAAGACGGGTTGTTCTATTTTGAACAACTTCGGAATGGTAGCTACATATTAGAAGTTAGCTATCAAGGATGTTTACCTTGTCAGGTTAACGCCTTGGTGGATGGTTTAGTCTGTTCCTTCAAAGAAATTTCGTTAAATCCTACGTAATTCGCACGTTCGTAGAGACGCGATTAATCGCGTCTCTACATGGTGGGTGATTAGATTGATTAGATTGGAGATATTTTCATGCCAAGACTTGATTATTTCGCTCCTGGTGTCTATATAGAAGAAATAGACCGTGGTAGTCGTCCAATTGAAGGTGTTAGTACTGCCATTGCCGGATTTGTTGGTTTTACTGAAGATGTGCGTGGTGGGGCTGAGTTATTCAAGCCGATGCTTGTTACTAACTGGACACAGTACTTAAACTATTTTAGCCGTCCTAATTCGGATGGTTATACTGATTTCAATGCTTATTTGCCTTTTGCTGTCTACGGCTACTTTATGAATGGTGGTGGTCGCTGTTGGATTACTAGTATTGGTACTTCATTACCCGGCGCCCCTAAACCTCCAGACCCACAACCAGCTTCACTTCGGATTACTGGTCGAGGCAATCGTCCGTCGCTACGTTTTAATATGCGTCCTGAGCAAATTTCAGCAGGCACTATTACAATTTTGATTAGCGATAGTGGACCTCGTGCTTTACCAGAAGGAACAGAAGGGTCGGTGCCACCAAATACAGGTGAGTACTTCAAGGTGCAAATTCGTCGAGGTGATGAAACTCTTGAAGAGTATGACAACTTGACAATGAACCGTGATGGGAATGGTCAATTTGCAACTTATGCGGTTGCGGCATTGAGAAATTCAATGTTCATTACAATCGAGGATATATCTCAAACTGGACAACCTTTAGCACGTCGTCCTGGAAATGGTCAGTATGAACTCGCGGCGCCAATAGTTGCCACTGCACCCGATAGATTTTCTAGCGATATTGAGGGTGTGCGTGATGACCGTACAGGGGTACGTGGTTTATTTGAAATTGATGAAATCACAATGGTTGCTTGTCCTGATTTGATGCGTGCGTATCAATCGGAACTAATGAACTTAGACCAAGTTCACGGCATCATGGAATTGATGATTAGCATGTGCGAAGGCGCCAACAGTGGCGATATTCCTAACCCACCTAATCGCATGGTAGTTCTTGATTCTCCTCCCGACTGTCCTAAACCACAACAGGTTGTGGAATGGTTAAATAGATTTAATCGTCGTTCGATGTTCGGCGCTCTTTATTATCCTTGGATTAAAGTAGCCAACCCGCGCGACCGTGGCAACCCAATTAGTGTTCCTCCTTGCGGTCATGTTATGGGCGTTTGGGGTCGTACTGATGAAACTCGTGGAGTTTACAAGGCGCCTGCAAATGAGGTTCCTAGAGGAGTAATTGGTTTAGACTACGATACCAATTTCCGTGAACAAGAACTTTTAAACCCACTTGGTATAAATTGCATTCGTAGATTTCCCAATCGAGGCATTCGGATATGGGGCGCCCGTACACTAGTAGAACCAGATAAAACCGAATGGCGTTATATCAGCGTTCGTAGATTAATTAGCTACATTGAAAAATCTTTGGAACTAGGTACTCAATGGGTAGTATTTGAGCCAAACGACGAAGACTTGTGGGCGCGCGTGCGACGAACAGTAAGTAATTTCCTAGAAAGAATCTGGCGTGAAGGAGCATTATTTGGCTCCTCACCTGAACAAGCATTTTACGTCAAATGCGACGAAGAACTAAATCCACCAGACACAAGAATTCTAGGTAGATTATACATCGAAGTCGGCGTATGCCCTGTTAGACCAGCAGAGTTCGTTATCCTCCGTATCAGCCAATGGAACGGTATTGAAGACGACGAACAACAGTAGAGACGCGATTAATCGCGTCTCCACCAATATCGCGTCTCCACCAATATCGCGTCTCCACCAATATCGCGTCTCCACCAATATCGCGTCTCCACCAATATCGCGTCTCCACCAATATCGCGTCTCCACCAATATCGCGTCTCTACCAAAATCACGTCAGCACAAATTATTCTTTGAATAAATAACTAATCGCAAAGGAGTTAAAAAATTATGCCAGGAGAATTTCTAACCGCTTGTAAATTTTACTTTGAAGCAGACGGACTAACAGACAAATTTATCAAAGAAATAAGCGGCTTAGGTATAGAAAACACCCCTGCTCAAGAAGTTCACGGCTCATCAAAGCAAGGAAGACTCTCACGACAAGCAACACCTACTGTCGTAAAATTTACAAACATAACACTAAAATTAATTGCGACTGATGATAAAGATTTATACACGTGGTATGAAGATTGTAACAAAGACATGGGAGACTCTCGGCAGTGGAAACAAAAGCGCAAAACTGCTTCAGTAGTTGCTTACGACCAGCAAAATAGTGAAAAAGCACGTTGGGACATCACAAATTGTTATCCCTGTAAATACACAGGGCCTACGTTAACAGCATCTGGTGGCGATATGGCAAATGAAACAATCGAATTGGTTCACGAAGGAATTAAACGTACCAAGTAATAAATAGCGTGGAGTAAAACAGTGGTACAAGCAGCTGGAACAAATGCTGAAATTCTAACCGCGCACCGTTTCTATTTGGGATTAGACTTAGACGGGCAGCAAGGTCCTGACGCTTACTTCTTGGAGTGTCAAGGTTTTACCAGAACGCAGGATGTAATCGAAATTTGTGAGGTTACTTCTCAAACTTGGGGAAGCGGACAATCTAAAGGTTTACCAGTCAGAACCAAAATTCCAGGCAATGTTAAGAGTGGTAATATTACTCTTCGTAGAGGTATGACCAACTCGATAGATTTTTGGAATTGGTTTGATAAGGTTCAAACAGGTCAATGGGCAAAGCAGAGAAAACTTGTTTCTTTGTCAATTTATAATCAAGCAAGTCAGGAAGTTGCCAGGTTTGAATTAGCAGGTGCTTGGCCCACTCGTTACAAAATTGCTGATGTTAACGCGCGCAGCACAGAAATAGAAATTGAGGAAGTTGAAGTTGCTTTTGAGGAATTCAAACGGGTGAAGTAATGGAGGTTATATAACAGACTATGTTTGCTACAGAGTTTGAATTTACGTTGCCGAAGGGATATATAGATACTTCGGGCAACCTCCATCGTAAGGGTGTAATGAGGTTATCAACAGCGATAGACGAAATTTCTCCTTTGCGTGACCCGCGCGTTAAAGCAAATGCTGCTTATGCCACGATTATTATTTTGTCGCGCGTGATTACTCGTTTAGGCGCTTTATCTGAAGTTACTCCTGCGATAGTCGAGAGCTTTTTTAGCCAGGATTTAAATTACCTCCAGGATTTCTATCGTGAAATCAATGGCTTGGAACCTGCGACTCCTTCGTCTGAATCTGAATCTGCTGTGGTCGTTCAGAATTAAGTTTGATCCCCCCTAACAAGAAAGCGTGGAAGGGGGGGATTTTAAAGTTAGGTATTATTTTTTTATGCGTCGTAAGGAAATTTGTACTGAATTCAATTTTACGCTTCCTAGAGGATTTATTGATGCTCAAAACCGTGTGCATCGTCATGGTGTAATGCGTTTAGCTACTGCCAAGGATGAAATTATGGTGCAGCAAGAGCGTATAGTTCAGGATAATCCAGCTTACGGCGCCTTAGTTATGTTTTCTTTGGTTATCTCGCGTTTAGGCAGTTTGAATTCTGTGACTCCTGAACAATTGGAAGGGTTGGTATTACAAGATATCTCTTTTCTTCGAGAGTTTTACAACCGAATTAATCAGCAGGGTAATACTCATATTCCTACGCATTGTCCACATTGTGATACGCAATTTAATGTGAGGTTGGAATTTGCGGGGGAGTAATGAGCTACCCCTCAGATACTTTATATGAGGAGGTAGCTTTCATTGCCTACCATTTCCATTGGTCGCAAGACGAGATTTTTAACCTAGAACATATTACTCGCCAACGATGGGTAGCGGAAATAAATAAAATTAACCAGAAAATCCACTATTAAATTAACTAAAACCTGAATATGAAAGTAAAAGTTGCAACATCTCCCACGCAAACCCAATTTGAGGAAGTAGACTTAAGTATAACTACTAGAAGAGGAAGCGAATGTTTAATCGGTCGTTCCCCTGATTCTGATTTAGTTCTTGATAGCGATGATGTTAGTAGATTACATGGAAAGTTCTTTTATCAAGGTGGGCATTATTATTTCTCTGATACTGGTAGTAGAAATGGCTCTATAGTTAACGGGAAACTCGCACAAAAAGACCAATCATACATGCTTCAAAATGGCGATATTATTCGCATCGGTGATTTTGTGCTGATGTTAGAAGAAGAAATGCCTGACTCTCAGCAAGCGGAAACTGTTGTTAGAATTATTAACCCTTCTGTTTTTTCTAATCGGCGCCAAAATGCTAGTGTTGAGGCACAACAACCCGAACAATTACAAGTGCCTATTCCACAAGAACAAAGTCTTGTCAATACCTCTGAAGTAGTAGAAGCACCAGTTGAAAAATCTGAACCGACTTTTATCCAGTCTGAAGATGTTTCTGCACCTGATAACGTTGCATCTTCGGACGATAATAATGATAATAATATAAATAATCAAGATGAGATTGCTGGCGCCGAACATATCGAAGATACCGAACACCAAACCGAGGATGTAACAAGCTCAGAACCAGAAAATCAAGTCTCTGAGCATACGCCTGATTATACTGTTGTTCAAGCTAATGATATAGATAATCAACAAGGTGAGATTGCTGGCGCCGAGCATATCGAAGATACCGAACACCAAACCGAGGATGTAACAAGCTCAGAACCAGAAAATCAAATATCCGAGCATACGCCTGATTATACTGTTGTCCAAGCTAATGATATTGATAATCAAGATGAGATTGCTGGCGCCGAGCATATCGAACATACCGAACATCAAACCGAGGATGTAACAAGCTCAGAACCAGAAAATCAAATATCTGAGCATACACCTGATTATACTGTTGTTCAAGCTAATGATATTGATAATCAAGAAGATGAGATTGCTGGCGCCGAGCATATCGAAGATACCGAACACCAAACTGAGGATGTAACAAACTCAGAACCAGAAAATCAAGTTTCTGAGCATACACCTGATTATACTATTGTTCAAGCTAATGATATAGATAATCAACAAGGTGAGATTGCTGGCGCCGAGCATATCGAAGATACCGAACATCAAATAGAGGATGTAACAAGCTCAGAACCAGAAAATCAAGTCTCTGAGCATACGCCTGATTATACTGCTGTTCAAGCTAATGATATTGATAATCAAAATGATAATATAGCAGGCGCCGAACATAAAACTGAGGATATTGCACATCAAGAATACGAAGATGAAGCAGAGGAAGAATTAGTGCCCGAATTAGTGTCTGAAGAAGTTTCTGATATAACACCTGAGCCAGAGAACGAATCAGTTGCAACTCAAGAAACCGAAGAAGTTGAAGAATTAGAAGAACCACATATACAGCTTGCTAAAGTTCTTGAAGAAAAGCAAATAGTACTTGTAGGTCACGAGAGTAAAAAATCTGAACTGGCTCAATTGGTTTCTGAACATGAGCAGTTTTTATCGTGCTGCCTAACAAGAACGTGGCAAACTTTTAGCGATGATTTGTATAAGAATACTGGTTTAAGTGTTACTCAGGAAATTCCCCCACCAACTTCGGGAGGATATCAAGCTATTAATTCGCTGGTTAACTCTGGTGAAATTTTAGCTGTTATTTTCTTAAGAGATTTGATGGTGCCTCAACCTGGTCAAGCCAATGAAGAAGCGTTGTTAAGAATATGCAATATTAACAATGTTTTACTTGCAACTAATTTACCGACGGCGCAGGCGGTTGTTCATTATCTCAAAAATTTGAAGGACTAAGAGTGATGAGTGCGCTCGTGCTGAGTGTTGAGTGCTGAGTGATGAGTGCTGAGTGATGAGTGCTGAGTGCTGAGTAATACTTATAACTCTGCTTCTTGTAAGGTGGGCAGTGCCCACCCTACAACTCAGCACTCAGCACTTTCTACTCAGCACTTTCTACTCAGCACTATTCTTCAGCACTATTCTTCAGCACTATTATATTTATGTTTAAAAGCTTAAAGAAAATATTTACAAAATCTCAATCTGTAGTGTTATTGTCTGGCGCCGTTGTGACGATGATGCTTGTTGGGATTCAAAAGTTGGGTGTTTTAGAAGGTTTGGAGCTTAGGGTATATGACCAAATGCAGCAGTTGCGTGCTTCACCGGGTGTGGATTCTCGCTTGTTAATTGTTGGTGTCACTGAAAAGGATGTACGAAAGTGGGGTTGGCCTTTAAGTGGTGAGATTTTAGATCGGCTTTTGGGTAAGCTTGACTCATTTCAACCCCGCGCGATTGGTTTGGATATTTTTCGCGACCAACCTGTTAATCCTGGTCATGATAAGTTATCGGAACGTTTACGGTTGAGTGATACTATTACTCCTGTTTGTAAGCATACTGATAAGACAAATATTGGTACGCCTCCACCTCAAGGAATTGAAGCTGAAAGGGTGGGGTTTGTTGATGTGGCTGAAGATACTGATGGTATTATTCGTCGCAATCTTTTATTGCTTAGTCCTTCACAATCTTGCTCTGCTGAGTTTTCTTTTGGTTTACAGCTTGCACTCAAGTATTTGGAGGTGCAAAATATTCGGGCTGAGTATATAAATGAAGAACTGAAGCTACGTAATATTATATTTAAACGTCTGCAAAATGATTTTGGTGGTTACCGCGCGGCTGATGCTGGTGGTTATCAAGTTATGCTTAATTATCGTTCGAGCAAGATTGCCGAGCAAGTTACTGTTACTGATATACTTACTGATCAAGTTAAACCTGATTTGATTAAAAATCGTATTGTTTTAATTGGTTCGACGGCGGAAAGTTTAAAGGATATTTTAAAGACTCCTTATAGTAGCGGTAAGTTAGATAACTCTGGTGATATGGCTGGGGTGGAAATTCATGCTCAAAGTGTTAGTCAAATTCTGAGTGTCGTTTTGAACGGGCAACCTTTGTTGTGGAGTTTACCTGAGTGGGGGGAGGTTTTACTGATTGGAGGATGTGCTTTAATTGGTGGTTTGCTTGTTTGGCGCCTTCAACATCCACTTTTGTTAGCTGTTAGTGGTGTGTCTATTATTGCAGTTTTATTTGGTGGTATTTTTTTTATTTTTACCCAGGCAGGATGGGTTCCGTTTGTAGCTCCGGCTTTGGGGTTTGTACTGTCATCTGGTACTATGCTTGCTTACACTGCTTATCAAGCAAAGCAAGAGCAAAAAGAAATTTCGCACTTGGTTAAACAGCAAAAAGATTTAATTGCTCAGTTACAAGCTGTATCGCGTGAAAGTGGAGTGACTTTAAAACAAGGTACTGCTGCTAGTTTCCTTGGAGAAGAAGTTTTACGAGATACGTTACTAAATACACGCTATAAAATTATTGATAATTTAGGTTCGGGAGGATTTAGTAATACGTACTTAGCTATAGATACTCAGCGTCCTGGTAGTCCAAAATGCGTTGTTAAACAGTTGCGACCTGCTTCTTTGGAACCTGACTATTTAGAAATTCTAAGTCGTTTGTTTAAAACTGAAGCTGAGATATTAGAAACTTTGGGTAAGCATAAGCAAATTCCTCAATTGATGGCTGTTTTTGAGGAAAATCAACAGTTTTATATTGTCCAAGAGTTTATTCGTGGCAAACCACTTTCTCAAGAGTTACTTCCTGGGCAACGTTTAAGACAGTCTGAAGTTGTAAATATACTTAAAGAAGTTTTAGAGGTGCTTGGCTTTGTTCATAGCTATGATATTATTCATCGTGATGTCAAACCAAGTAATTTAATTCGACGCGAGTCTGATGAGCATATTGTTTTAATCGATTATGGCGCCGTTAAACAAATTATACCTGAGCAGCAAGAAAGCTTAACAATTGCAATTGGAACTGCAGGTTATGCTCCTCCTGAACAGATGGCTGGAATACCACGACTTAATAGTGATATATATGCACTAGGTATGTTGGGAATTGAAGCTTTGACGGGTATTGCTCCAAAAACTTATCGTAGAGACTCAATAACAAATAAAGTTACTATTCAAGTTCAAACAAATGCTAATTTACGTAACTGGGAGGAATTTACTGATGCTACTGATGAGTTAGTGGCAATTATTGACAAGATGGTAGATATAGATTTTATGCAGCGGTATCAGGTAACTGCTGATGTTTTAAAGGTTTTGGAGAATATTTGATCCCCCCCAACCTCCCGCGTGGAAGGGGGAGAAGAGAGGGAGAGAAGGTTGTTACTAATATAAATTAATATGGAAAATAAACATGTTATCAGTGCTAGTCTTTCTACGCAAAGTTTAACTTTTATACCTGGTGGTTCTCCTGTTACTTTTGAAGTTACTGTTAATAATGATAGTGATAGTTTTGCCAATTTCCAGTTGGAAATAATTGCTGCTGGTGAAGTTCGTAATTCTGATTATCGGTGGTATCGACTGGAACCCGAAGTTGCTGCTGCAAAACCTCCTGGTAGCACTACTAAGTTTCAAGTGTTTATTTTTAATACGCCAATTCCTGGATTTATTGGTACGGTTAATTTAAGTGTAAAAGTTCTTTCTCCTCAATTAGGACGAGAGCGTAGGCTTTTACTGCGTTTAGAAGTTGGACGTGATAATAAGCCTATTCTTTTGAGTGTTGAGTTGCCTATACGCATTTTTCAATTATATCCTGGTAATTCTGTTGATATTCCTGTGCGAGTCAGAAATCATGGACAGGTTGCCAGTAATGCGCTGCTGCGTTTGACTGGTATTGAACCGTCTTGGTTAAATAATAGTGCTGAACGGCGCCTGACTATAAATGCTAGCAGTCAAACAGAAGTGACTTTTCAATGCCAATTACCTTCTGTGGTTCAAGCTCTGAGTCAAAATTATGTTTTGAATGCTGAGGTTACAAGTAGTAATAGTAACCCAGCTAATACGCAAGGTAATTTAGAAGTACTGCCTGTAGGTTTTATTAACTTTACCACTCCTCAAAATAAACAAAGGATTCCTTTGGGAGGTTGGTGGGTGCTTGATTGGAAGT
This sequence comes from Calothrix sp. NIES-4105, assembly GCF_002368415.1. Lineage (GTDB taxonomy): Bacteria > Cyanobacteriota > Cyanobacteriia > Cyanobacteriales > Nostocaceae > Dulcicalothrix. Next base: position 9,423,805 of record NZ_AP018290.1, on the reverse strand, counting down.
CGAATGAAGCTTTGTATGATTTGCTGTTTAAAAATTCTAGCAATTTACGTCAAGATATCAATATACAAGTTCAGGGTAGAGATTGGCGAAAATTTACGGGTATTAAGAAGTCTCCTGAACCTGCGGATCTGAATTTAGGAGAGACGGCAAAAGTAATTTTAGGTGTAAAAACAAAACGTCCTTGGGTGGGAATTGGCAAAACTTTATTTTTTGAAGCAAGAGCAGAAGTTTCTGACCAAAGGTTGGGCAGTACAGACCCTGCAACTCAAAGTTTAGAGCTAGAAGTTTTACCAATTATTCCTTTGTGGTTGCAGTTAGCGATTCTTGCTTTGATTGCATTATTACTAGCTTTCATACTCAAACCTGAAGCAATCGCACATACAGCTTCTGTAAACTCTGTTAATATTAGTGGTAATAGTTTATCTGTTGTTAGTGCTTCAGATGATTGTACTCTGCGATTATGGAAAATCCGCAATAATGCAGTGGCGCCAGAAGAAACAGTCAACTTTTTAGGACAACCTTTGGCTTGCTCCCAACCTCATAAACCTAGAGGATTATTAGCTATAGGTGAAAAGGCTATCAGAGTTGTGCAATTTGAGCCAGTCCAAAATAAAAGCGTTGCAACTGGTCTAGATACAGGAGCTATTGAGATTAGAGAAGTACCTGGTGGTAAACTACTTGATACACTTCAAGACCCTGATGGGCTAGGTGATCAAGTTTTTGATATTGCATTTACCACAAATTCGTTAAATTTGTTTAGCGGTTCGGGTAAAGGTAAGCTCAGAGAATGGTCGAGAGCAAACCCTAATACACAATTTCAGGCTAAACCAGAAGTAGTTGAATTAGAAAAACAGCAACTGTTAACGCAGTTTCAAATCCGCGCGTTAGCTTTGAGTCCCGATGATAAAATAATTGTTGCTTCCGGTCAATTTAATCGTTTTCTAGTACTACCTGTAAATTCAAGTCAATATAACCAATTCAAAGGTATATCACTGCAAAAATTAGAAAATTTCAAACAATTAGGTGGCAGAGGGGCACCGAATGATTATATTTATGGGTTAGCTTTTCTGCCGAACTCAAAAGAAAAAATTCTTGCAACTTCTGATTCTGCTGGTTATATTGCTATTTGGGATTTAAATGAGCCATGTAACCCAATTAGTAATCCTCAGCTAAAACTCAACGAGTTGAGTTGTAAACTTATAGACAGTTGGCAAGCTAAATCAACATTTGCGATCCGAAGTTTAGCATTTAGCGAAGATAGGAATTTACTCATTAGTGGTGGGGATGACGGAAAGATTATTGTATGGCACTTAACTCCTAAATACGAACTTGACAAAACAAAATTAGTAGATGGTGATGGTGATGGTGAAACTATTTACAAAAGTTCTAAAAAAATCAATAGCATTGATTTAAAAAATAGTCCAGATAAAAGAATTATTGTCATTAGCGGCGGTGAAGATTCTCAAGTTAATTTCACACAATATTAATTAGCATTTACGATAGTACTCCGGTTATGTCTAATCCAATATCAGTTATTATTAACCCACCTGGCATTCAATCTGGAATGCCGGGAGATGTTGTCTCACTTTATGTTGTGATAATTAATGAAGGAGATCAAAGCGCTGTTATCGACTTATTTTTCAGTTTTGATGAGACATTTCAAAAAATTAGTGGTTGGTCTAATTCTCCAAAAGCAAGTTTAGCAGTTGCATCTCAAGAAAGTAGTGATGAAGTAACGTTTAACTTTGATATTCCTGTAGATGCGCTTCCAGGAACTTATGACTATACTTTTGTCGTAGATTCTCCTGAACATTATCCACAAGATACTCCAATAAACTTTCCAGGGCAACTCAAGGTTTTGCTCAGAGAACAAACTGTCATCCGCGCGTCTGACCCGACTTTTTCGATTATTCCTGCTACTAATCCAAATAAACCTATAATTTATAGACTTGACACAGCTTTACAAGTAATCATCAAAGTCGAAAATCGCTCGAACCGTGTAGACCGTTTCCGCTTGACTTGTCCAGATTTAGAGGCAAATTGGTACAAAATAACTTATCCTGCAAGTGGATTAGAATCAGTAGGGTTATTTGAAGTCAATGCTATAGAACTTAACCCTAATACCGAAGGTGAAATAAATGTTGAATTTACTCCCCCTACTAATACTCTCGCTGGTAGCTATTCTCCAACAATTCGTTTAGCTTCAGAAAATAATCCAGACTTGGTATTACTGGATTTAGTATACATACTCATTCCTGATAATTATAAGTTGGGTGTAGAGCTTAATACTATTTTAGGAAGAGTCAGCCATAAAAAAGGCGCCTATGAACTAGTACTAAATAACCAAGGTAACTTGGTACGAGAATTATATTTTAGTGCTAAAGGTAGGGACGAGGAAGAACTTTGCACTTATGAATTTGAAACTAGAGAACTAAAATTATTACCTGGTAAAACAGAAAAAGTCAATCTTGCTGTCAAACCTCGACCTTGGTGGCGCCAACCTTTGCTTGGTGAACCGTTACTAATTAACTTCCAAGTTGATGTTACAGATAAGCAAGGCTATGATTTAGCTAACGCATCTCCCCAAGCTTCTTTATCATGGAAAGCGCGTCCTTGGTGGCAATTTTTATTATTACTTTTACTTGGATTGGGATTATTTGCTGGCGCCTCATATTTAATTTGGAGAGCTTTGAACCCTGACCCTTTAACAATTGACAATTTTAGCATAGAGAATTCGCAACTTATTGAAGGTGATGAAGTTGAATTAAACTTTGCAGTAAGTAATTACAAGCGAAAGAAAGATTTGCAAGTTACAGTCAAACCATCTGTAAATAATGAAGCGATATTAAATAACGAGAAACTTAATCAACTTATTAATCGAGGTCAAAATAATTCTAACTTACCCTGTCGCATCACACCCCAGGAAGAATTAATATGTCAACGTGTTCCTACAGGGGTTACAGCTAAAGGTAAATATGTTTTTGAACTGAAAGTTGCTTCCGCACCAAGTGGATCACCATTTAACCGTAGAACTCAACCTGATATTCAAAAAACGGCTGAAGTTGAAATTGGGCAAAGACCAACTGCTGAAATTGTTGAATTTAAAGTAGGTCAACAACGATACAAAAAAGGTGAAAAAGTAAGCTTGAATTGGAAAATGTTACGTCCAGAGTTAGCTAAAGATGTGATAATTGATACACTTGGAGCAGGTAATGTAAAAGTAAATTCAAGACTTTTCACATTTAAAAATGGTACAATTGCTGACTCAAAATACAAGAATGCTTGTAAACCAGATGCCGAAGATAAACAGCGTTTGAGTTGTAAGATTGATGATTTTACTGCTGATCAAGTTGGAACTTTCAGTTATCAAATCACAGTCGGTACTATCGACGTAAGAGATAGAAGTACCCCGAAACAAGCTGATAGCCCAATTGAAGTATTACCAAAACCGTTTCAAATTGTCTTTTTTAGAATTAACAACCGTGACCAACTTACAAATCAACCGACCAATATAGAAGTAAACGAAGGAGAAAAAATTACGGTCAGTTGGAAAGTAGAGGGAGAAAATATTCTAGTTAATTTAGACCCCTATGGTAATGTCAAACAAAGTGATACATTACAATTTCCTGTTATTATTAACTTCCCACCACAAACTGCACGAGTTGCACTTCAAGTCATCGATAAATCAGGTAAGCAGCAAGCTTTAGAAAGACCATTTATTATCACCATCAAACCAAAACCCACTCCGGCGCCTGTTCCAATTAACACTATCAAGCCTAACGTACCCGTTCCATCACCAACTTTAAGATTCCCTTAATATTTCTGACTTTTTAAAGAAGTCGAGAATCTGGCTCGCGTTTATATAAATTTACAATAAACATATTTGCGCGCTCGGAGCGACCTCGTTTACAATGCATAGAATAAAATTCACTCAATTAGTAAACTTTTAGGGGCGCTTTCAAATGACAGATTTAATATATGAAGAATTTGCTAAGAATTATCTTAGGGATTTGTTATCGCCATACCTGCAAGTCGAACTTGGGCGCCAGGTGATACCGAAACACTCTGAACCGAAGGAAGAAGATTCTTATAGACAGTTTGGGAAAGGTTTATTTAGTGCCTTGCTATCACCGTATGGAACTGTGGAAATAGACAAGGAGCTACCACCAGCGGAACCAAAAGTAATTCCAATTTACTGTACACCTAATATAGATACACAAATTCCTGATGATTTGGGGTTATTAAAAAGATTTCTGAATAAAAACACTCTTTTTCATCCATATTTTAATGAGATAGAAGAGTTTGATATTCACGATTGTTTACTTGTGATTCTGAATTTGTTTAAAGAGTATGATGCGCGGGATGAGAGGTATACGCTTGAATTTGATAATTTCCTGAAGGAACATAGCGATTATTTAGACGAGTTTAAAGATGAAGACGAAGACGAAGATGATTATGAACATGAAGATTATGCATATCGAGATGCAAAAGATTTGTGGATTAGAGAGCATTTTTTCCCTTTTTCATGGGTAATAGTACCAACTGTTTCTGAATCGTTGTTAGATGGTTTTCGCGCTGACCCGTCCGAAGATTGGGAGAAAGGGATTTATTTTATGGCGCCAATATTTAGAATGGGAATTATTGCAATTGACGAGTTGCCTAGAACTTATGAAACGCTATGGTTAAGACTTTTGACGAAAGGAGAGGTTTTACTACAAGCTATAGATGAGATCGAAGCACTCCCTCAAGGCAACCCTTTACGCTTCAAAGCTTTAAATTCTTTGATGGGTTTGTATACTAGCTTGCAAGCAAGTCAAGATTTAGACGCTGAAGACGAGAATTTAATCGCGCGGTTGTCACAAATATACCGTCAGGAAATGAATTAATTTTGCAACGGATGTAACGGATGGTTGATTTTATAACTGCTGTACTAGTGGTCTGTGTCATAAGTTTTGGCTGGTTGGCTGGCAACGGATACAACGGATTTAACGGATGAGTTATTCGTCAAACATATAGATTTTGTTATTTTAAATTACTTATCCGTTACATCCCTTCGGGTTCGGCACTTTGCTTATGCCGGGAAACCCGTCCACCGCAAGTGCCTCACCGCTCTTCATCCGTTGCTAATATTTCTACCCCCCAAATTTAATGACACAGAGTACTACCCTTAAAAAGGACAGCAGGGGGGTTGAATCTATAGTAAATTTATATTGAGTTGCTGAGATGTAGTAATGTGAATTAATAAGATACTGATACAGTAGATATGTGAGGTGTTGCGTCTTTATAGGTGATTTTAAGCTTTTTAATTTATTTTTAATTTTGTTTATTTTTTTATATTTATTTAACATTTATGAAGATTTCTCAGCGTCATGAGTGGTCACTGTCAACGGAACAAGCAATAGCTATTCAGGAACAGTTGAGTAGTGAGGTTATAACCGAAGATGAACTTAAGCAAAATATCGAGTACGTTGCGGGAGTCGATATGGGGTTTGAGGAGAATGGTACTGTTAGCCGCGCGGCTGTTGCGGTGTTAAGTTATCCTGACTTGCAGATTGTTGAAACGAGTATAGCTTATCGTCCAACAATGTTTCCTTATATTCCAGGTTTTCTTTCGTTTCGAGAAGTTCCTGCGGTGCTTGATGCTTTGTCCAAGGTAAAAATCACACCTGATATTATTCTTTGTGATGGTCAAGGTATTGCCCACCCGCGCGGTTTTGGGATTGCTTGCCATTTAGGTGTCCTAGTAGATATACCAACAATCGGTGTAGCAAAATCTTTACTGGTTGGTAAACATGAACCTTTAGGTGAAGCGAAGGGTAGCTGGCAACCTCTGATATATAAAGGTAAGACGGTTGGAGCAGTGGTACGCACACGAACAGGAGTAAAGCCTGTTTATGTATCACCTGGTCATCGAATTAGTTTGGCTACAGCTATTGATTATGCTTTGCGCTGCACTACTAAGTATCGTCTTCCAGAAACAACGCGCGTTGCTGATAAACTTGCTTCGGCGAGATGATATCTTGGGGACGGGTTTATATGAATTTTCCGTTGTTAACATGAGCAGGTTTATATAAATTTTTCGTTGTTAACTAGGGTATAGGTTAACCCGCCCGTACAAAAGGCGCCTATTTGCCTTTCCTTAACGGAATTATGCAATTAAAATTTGAAGTAAAAATTAAGAGGAGTTCCAGGGCAATTTACAATGAGCGCATTAACTTTACAGTGGTACGATGCAGGTCGAGAGAAAACTCAGACAATTTACGAGCAGCAACAGCAAACTAAGAATCCTGGCACTGTTCGCATTGGTCGCGATCCGCTTCGTTGCGATATTGTTCTTTCTGACCCTACGGTATCTGGTTTACACGTTGAAATATTTTTTAATTTAGGGCAGTTCTTGATTCGTAATTTGCGCTCTTCTAATCCTCCTTTGGTCAATGGCAAACAACTGACTCAGGGAGAACAAGCTCTTCAACAGGGTAGCGTTATTTTTCTTGGACAAGCTCAACTAAAAGTTATAGCTATATTTTCCTCTGACCCTAGCAATGTTCCACCAACTGTTTTGTCTGGTCCTCCTATCAATATACCTGTAAAGGCGCCTACCAAACCGCTGGGTAATCAGCAACAAGCGACTTACGGGTTGGAGTGTCCCAGATGCCATAAAGTTTCTTCAACTGATTATCTACATATTGGGTGTCGATGGTGCGGTACTTCGCTTGCTGCTGCCGCTAGTGTTCTGGTAGAGCCGAAAAATCAATAATGTCACTTATTATGAATTGTATGCAGACGCGAACTTGCTTTCAACTTATACTCTAGAATCATTCATTTAAACAATTAATTATTAAATATTAAACAATGACCAATAACCAACAGATACAACTAAGTTGGGATGACCCGGTAAGTGGGGAACGGCGTGAACCGACTTTAACTGCGCCAATTGCTTTTGGTCGAGAATTCGCGCGGATGCCTGTTGAACATAATGGGCAGCGTGTCGCGCGGATGATACTTAATAGTGATGAGATTTCTAGATTCCATGCGTTATTGGAATGGCAGCAAAACGAGCTTGTCATTACCGACCAAGTTAGTGTTAATGGCATATTTGTCAATGGTCAGCGTCAAACACGAAGCGTGATTAGAAGTGGTGATACGTTACAAATTGGCCCGTACATTATAACTCTTACATTTGTAGCTTTTGCTGCTGCACCAATTCCACAGCCGCTTACTGGTGGTTCTTCAATTTTATTTAACCCGAATACAAATTTACCTGACCCAAACTGGCGCAATACTCCACAAGCAACGCCGCTTGGCAGCAGTTTTCCTCCTCCTTTATTTAATCAGCAAAATATACCTGTGCAAGCGCTGCACGCAACTGGTTTGCCTGTAGAAGAGTTTGATTTTCTGACCGCTGGCGCCGGTTTAGGCAGTTTTATTTGGGCTGATTTACTGCGAATTTCTGGTGTTAAAACTGAGAAAATTGTTGCTTTGGGTTTAGAGAAAGAACCTTACGCTCGCTACAAACGTCTTTGCCTCAATTCGCAGATTCCTTTATACGAACGTTTGCGCTCAAATTCTGATTCGTGCCCTGATAATATTTGGGGATATCCTAGCTATGCGTTGCGTGAAGCTTGGCGAGATGCAATAAAAGGCAAATTCAATCAAGCAATTAAATATTTGTGGCAAGTATTTGCCGAACCGACTTTTGCTGAAACTTATACACCCCGTGCGGGAAATGTATTTGATTCAATCGACCGCGAAGCTAGACGTATCGGCTGGGATAAGATATATCGCTACGGAAGAGTTAGAGGTATCCGTAAAACCGATGATGGCAGATATTGTATTGCTTATTCGCGGGCGCCAGGGAATCATGCGTTTATGGTGACACGACACCTGCATCTAGCAACAGGGTATCCAGCTATCCAGTTTCTACCAGACCTGCAAGCATATCGAGAAAAATATCAAGATTTTAAATCGGTTGTAAATGCTTACGAAGAACACAACCACGTTTACGAACAACTCGAACGTTTTGGTGGTAAGGTTTTGATTCGCGGACGCGGTATTGTAGCTTCGCGCGTTGTACAGCGACTTTATGAAGCCCGCAATAAAAATAAGAATATAACAGTATTACATTTAATGCGTTCGCCGAAACCACAAGGCAATAAATTTCAAAAAGCCCAGCGTTTAGTTAAAAATCACTATGAATTTCAACCCTTCAACTGGCCTAAAGCTTGTTGGGGTGGAGAACTTCGCGTCATGCTTGAAAAAGCCAGTCCTTCGGAACGCAAAGCTTTATTAACTGACTGGGGTGGTACAACAACAGCCGACCGTTCGGACTGGCAACGTATCACTGAAACAGGGTTACGGGAAGGTTGGTACAATATCCAGTTTGGTAAAGTCAGTAAAGTTGAGCGCGACTCAAAAGGACGGACAATTACTTATATAGAAGAACAAGGCTTTGGGCAAATGACCCTCGATGCCGACTTTATTGTAGATGCAACTGGACTCGATGCAAAAGTTGAAGCAAATCCTTTACTCGAAGATTTAGTAAACCATTACAACTTGCCGCTAAATAATTTAGGAAGACTATCAGTATCGAATAATTTTGAACTAGTAGAGATGCAGAACAACAAAGCTCATATGTATGCTGCTGGCGCCATTACTCTTGGTGGTCCATACGCTGCTGTTGATAGTTTTCTCGGCTTACAGTACGCATGTTTGGTATCAGTAGATTCATTAGCTGCGGCGCGGGCGCCTGGAGTACATCGTTTAAATCCAGTTACATCCTTCGGACAATGGTTAAAATGGGTATTCAACCAATCACCGACATAGTTGTAGCACATCTGTCTGGTGATGTGCAGTAAGTAATTTTTTTACCACAGAGACTCGACGGGCACAGAGAAAAAACTCGTTAGTATATTTGCTGATAGCTAAGGTGCCTGGAGTATATCGTTTAAGTTCTGTTTAAGTTCTGTTACATCTCTCGGAGAATGGTTAAAATGGGTGTTAAATCAATCACCCACATAAATCATTTACGGAGACACTAAATGTTGAAAGTTGTTGTTGGTCATAGTGAAGACCCAGATTCGCAGTATGCTATAGGCGAAGTTTTGGAACAGTGTTCTCAAGATTTAATGGGTATGGCGCCAGCAGCAGGTATTTTGTTTGCAGCGATTGATTTTGACCATGCAATTATTCTTGAAGAAATATTGCGGGTGTATCCTGGAATTGAGTTAATAGGTTGCACTACGGATGGTGAAATTTCTTCAAAGGCAGGGTTTGGGCAAGACTCTTTAACGCTGATGCTTTTCTGTTCAGATACGGTGGAAATACATGCGGGAGTAGGATATTGTGCGAGTAAAAATCCTAGCGTTGCTGCAAGTCAAGCTGTACACCAAGCAACCGCAAAAAGTAGCCACGCCCTCGAAGGGTGTGGCTATACTACTAAATTATGTATTGCTTTGCCAGCTAGCTATATTGGAGACGGCACCACTGCGAATGGTGGAATGTTGCTAAAGGGGTTGGAAAACGCTTTCGGTTTTCAAGTTCCAATTGTTGGTGGCGCCGCAGGAGATCAATGTCGCTCAAAAATAACTTATCAATTTTATGGCAGTAATGTATTGACTGACTCGCTACCCATTTTGACGTTTGGTGGAGATGTGGTATTTTCTTTTGGAGCAGCTTGTGGCTGGCGCCCAATAGGACGCAAAAGTATGATAACAAAGGCTTCAGGAAGTAGACTGTACGAAATAGATGGTATACCCGCCGTTGAATTTTACCAACGTTACTTAGGCGGTCGTCTGCCAAGTGCTGAAAACTCGCTAGCTGTGTACTTTGGCGATAGTGAGCGTTATTATATACGAGTACCAAACGCCCTTGAGAAGGATGGCAGCATCAATCTATTAGACGATATTCCCGAACAAGCAATTGTTCAACTTACTGATGCAAGTCGAGACGATATAATTGCCGCGTCCCTAAATTCTTTTCAGACTGCTTTACAAAACTATCCAGGAAACAAGTTAGATGCAGTACTGTTGTTTTCCTGCTGTTGCCGTCGTTGGGTTTTGGGAACAAGAACCAAGGAAGAGTACGAAGTTATTAAAAATTCACTTCCATATGAGGCGCCTATCTGCGGATTTTATACTTACGGAGAATTAGCACCTTTACAATTTCCTAGTCCTAATTACTATCACCAGGAAACTTTTGTTACTCTGTTAATTGGCACGAATTAAAGATTAACATAAGCGAATGTTACACAAGGATAACACAAGTGATGCGGATGACAATAATAATCATAATAAAATTAAGCAGCTAGAAAAAAGCGTTCGGATTTTGCAAAAAAGACTCGAACGCTCAGAAGCTGACCGAAAAGTTTTAGAAAAAGCGAGCGAAATCAAAGAGTTACTTCTTAAAAGTGTGATTCGAGAGCTTGAAGAGTCGCAAGCGCTGAGTGAAAAACGAGGGCAAGAACTAGAAACAGCACTCCAAAATCTCAAAGCGTTACAAATGAAACTTATCGAATCTGAAAAAATGTCCGCGCTGGGAGTTTTAGTCGCTGGAATTGCTCACGAAATCAATAACCCTGTCAATTTCATTTATGGGAACTTATATTATGCTAATAATTATTTTAAAAGTATATTAAATTTAATAAATTTATATGAATATTATTATCCAGAACCTGTAGCTGAAATTCAACAAGAAATAGAAACTATTGAACTCGATTTTATTAAACAAGACTTACAATCATTATTCGAGTCAATGAATACAGGGGCAGAGCGAATTTTTGAAATCGTCAAATCACTGCGTATATTTTCCCGTCTTGATGAAGCTGACTTTAAAACAGCTGATATTCATTTAGGTATTGATAGTACACTGTCTATTTTAAACCATCGCTTGAAACCCTCAGCAAACGTAACTCAAGGAATTCAAGTAATTCGCAACTTTGGCACATTACCTGCGATGGAATGTTACCCAGGTCAATTAAATCAAGTATTTTTAAATATTATTGTAAATGCAATTGACGCATTAGAAGATGCAGTCATAAAAAATCCGCAACTACTTCCGACAATTAGTATTACCACAGAATTAGTTAACGAGCAGGCAGTAATTCGTATTGCTGATAATGGACTTGGTATTAGTGAGAAAGCGCAGTCGCAATTATTTACACCTTTTTTTACTACCAAAGATATAGGCAAAGGAACAGGTTTAGGTTTGTCAATAAGTTATCAAATTATAGTAGAACTACACGCAGGCATATTAGAGTATTATTCTAAACCTGGAAGCGGAGCAGAATTTGTGATTATAATACCAGTACAACAAACTAAACGTTAAACTATTGTTGTTGTTGTTGTGATTGTGGTTGTTGCTGTAGTTGTTGTTGTGGTTGTCGTACCTCCCACTGGCATTCTCTTTGATTTGGTTGTTTATAATTAATTGCCATAGTGAAAGTACGATTTTGAACAACGTCACCACGGAATGATACAACGGCCTTAGTATAGTTACTCTGAGCAAGTGCCGTCCATTGCAAGGCACTAGCTGAATTATACTGGTCAGGAGCAAAGCGCATTTTATACAGAACTTGATCTCTGTTGTCTTGAGGAGTAACAAATAACAGACCTTGAACGATGTCCGCTGTTCGTTGTAAAAACTCACCAGAGGTAAAACTACAACTATTGTTACTGGTGTCTCCTTTAACTAACGCTAAGTAGGGACGGTCACTTGTAGACTGTATCTGCTGGGCTTGTCCTTTATCGCCAAGGAAAACGATTAAGGGGATAGATAGTATTAGAGAAATAGCTTTTTTCATAATTAAAAATCCTACTTATTCTTTACAGAATAAATATCGTTGTTGCTTGCAAGCGTCTACCAAAAGAGCAAATTTACTTATTCTTATGGTATACCTTGCGGAGTGGGTGCCATTACCTCGATGAAAATAAGTGCCTTTTTTTCCAAGAGTTGCAACGGATACAACGGATGTAACGGATAAGTTATTTAGTATTTTTATTTGTAACTTTAATTAGAAAACGTAAAGCTTCGTTTACTGCTTGAGAGTTGGGAAACATTTCTGCAACATCTGCTTCTAAATGAACTGTCAACCCTTCAAGATTACTCTGTTGACATTTAGGTTTTTGTATGTTGTTGATTTTCAAAACTTGATTTGATTGAGGTTTACTTTCATGTTCAAGCTTTTGGGAAGATGTTTCATTTAGTTTATTAGCAAGAGATTCCCAACTATTGACTTTTAATTTAAAGTTGTCTTTTGCTTCACGTAATGTTTTAAACTTTTGCTTAAGAATCTCAACTGTATAAATATGACTTTTAGATGCTTGAGTTTGCAGATCAAGGTCTTCTGAAACCATATCAACGACCTCATCTATAAGTTGCTCGTGATTTGCTGAAATTTGAGCAGCGGCGCCTAAAATACGAGAAGTAGCTTTTTTCTGTATCTCAGTCTCTTGTTTAAGTTTATCGGCAATATTACGAATTTTATCTCCCAACTTTGGTTTACGTTGAGTTCCGGTTGATGCGGATTTTTTGGCCATAAAATGCTTATTTACTCCGAAAGTATTTCTTTAATAGCAAACCAGATACGTTTGAACTTTTGTACTAATCCGACAGGATTGCTTGTTGTATCTTCTTCTACTGAGTCAACTAAAGATTGAATTCTATCCATACGCTCTGCAACAACATAAAGATTGTTTATAGCTTCATCTTTGGAAGCTAAAGAGTCACGCAGCAAAACAACCATCTCGGCAATTTCCCGTTTTAGCTTTTCGTTTTCAGCTTTACGACGAGTTTCCCATCCTTTGATACTAGCTTTAGAACGTCGCTCAAATTTGAGTTGTGTTTGTGCTTCATTATATAAAGTCAAATAATTGTCTCGTTCAGAAGTTACTTGCTCATATTGGATAAGTAGTTCATTCGCTCTAGCTTTTTCTTCGTTATAACGAGCTAAAGCTTCCTGATAATTTTTCTGCTCATCAATATATATTTGGTAATTGTGCGCTGCTTGTTCTTTTAACTCATTAACCTTAACTTGGTAAACTTGGATATCTTGCTGAACTTGAGTAAGTTGTGTTGCAGCTTCCTGATTTATAAGCGCGCGTTGTTGCCATTCATCACGTTGAGCTATTAACTCAGTTGCTTTCGTTTGTGCCTCATGATAACGATGTAAAGCTTGCTGATAGTTTTTTTGCTCTTCGAGATAACTCTGATAATTTTGAGTGACACGTGTTTTTAAATCATTAATTTCAACTTGGTAGGTTTGAATATCTTGCCGAACTAAAACAAGTTGAGATGCTGCTTCTTCATTTTGTTTTGCACGTTGTTGCCATTCATCACGTTGAACGACTAGCTGAGTTGCTCTTGTTTTTTCGTGGTCATAGAGAGTTAAAGCATTTTGACAGCTTTTTCGTTGATTAAGATATGTTTGGTAAAGTTCTGTAACACGTTCTTGTAACCCGTCAACCTCAGCTTGGTAAGTTTTAAGTTTTTGTTGAGCTTCAGTTAAATCTTTCTCGTTTGTAAGCGCGCGTTGTTGCCATTCATCGCGTTGAGTAGTTAATTCTGTTGCTTTCGCTTTCGCCTCATTATAATCGTGTAAAACCTGCTGAGATTTTTTTTGCTCATCCAGGTATTTCTGAAAATTTAATTCCGCGCGTTGTTGCCATCCATCAAGTTGAAAGGTTAGTTCATCTGCTTTGACTTTTTCTGTGTCGTAGAGACGTACAAGCTTTTCATAATCTTCTTTTAACTTGTTATTGTTAAACTTAATTTGACCATATGTTATTTTTAAATATTCTAAATCTGCTTCCCAATCTTGAATTGCTTTTCTATAATTTTCTTTGTCATTGCGTCGCTTTGCATTTTTTACAAATGTAGCTATTGAGTCCAGCATTTTTTTTAATCTGACTTTCGTAACTGGTTCACCCCAGTCTTTGATATATGCGGCATCATTTATAGATGGTAGAGGATATAAAAAAATTCTATCAAGAATTTGCCTACGTTGATTTTCTTCTAAGCCATTTAAACCAACTCTGTATCCATAGTATCCTAATATACCTTGTTCATATATAAAAATATCATTTGACAGACTATCAGAACTAATGCCTATTTTTATATTTTTAGATGGTGGCTTCACGCTTTCTATATTTTTAATTAGTAGGGATATATTTGTAAGTAGTATTTGAGCTTTTTTGTTATCTCGAAAATTTAATTCGCTTTCAATTGACTTTAAAAGTTCTAAATTATTTTTACTTGCTTTAGTAATTATTTCTAAATCATCTACAGATTTGCTAATAAATGGACGTTTTTGGTTCATTTTGTATTTTGCCCCCTCTGGAAAATTAAAATTTATAAATAAACTAATAAAATGTATAAAAATTTTCTTTAGTGGGCATTATTTACCACACATTTTTAATCATTCACAAAAACAGTGAGTTTTCGGATTTATAATTAAAATCCATAAGATATTACAGTATCAAAGACTACATCAAAATAATGTTTGTTCCGGAAAAGTTAAAAATTAATTACACAGTTTAATATTAGCTTTGTTTAACTTATTCATCAAAAAAATAATTTAATTTTATGAAATGACCGTGTATGCAAAACTTCGTCTAGATATGGATAGCCAGATAAAGATTAGCTAAACTTTAATCTTCCATGAAAGGTATTTATATCAATAATAATTTAACTAAATTTGTTAAGTATGCCCAATCATTGAGTCTTTAAGATGCTCATGATAAAAGGGTTTTAATATTGTCAACAAAAATGTGGACAATGCAATTAGACACTTTATCCCTCAAGAATTGTAACTTTGACTAATTTCATTATTTTTCCAATTGTTCAAAGCTAACTACAACTAATCTTATGGTTTTGTTAAATTTATGTGAAGAATAGTTACAAATATATTGACAAAAGGAAATATTATTTATGGTAGCTTCAGTTGAGAAAAATCAACGACACCAGGTTGTAATTATTGGTGGTGGCTTTGGTGGAATGTATACAGCAAAGGCACTTGCGAAAGCAGATGTAGATGTTACTCTAATTGATAAACGTAATTTCCATTTATTTCAGCCGCTTTTATATCAAGTTGCTACAGGTACACTTTCACCTAGTGATATTTCCGCACCATTGCGCTCTATACTCAGCAAAAGCAAGAATACTAAAGTGTTGTTGGGAGAAGTTAAGGACATCGACCCAAAAGCACAAGAATTAATAATGCCCGATAGAGTAGTACGATACGATACATTAGTTGTTGCTACAGGCGCCAATCATTCTTATTTTGGTAATGAAGCCTGGAAAGAAGTTGCTCCTGGCTTAAAAACTGTTGAAGATGCGCTAGAAATACGTAGTCGGATATTTAGTGCATTTGAGGCAGCAGAAAAAGAAACTGACCCCCAGAAACGCCGTGCCTTGTTGACCTTTGTAATTGTGGGTGGTGGTCCAACTGGTGTAGAATTATCAGGTGCCATTGCAGAGTTGGCTAACAAAACTCTCCAAGAAGACTTTCGTAATATCGACACCTCTGAAACGAAAATTTTACTATTGCAAGGCGCAGACCGTGTACTTCCAGGCATGGCACCTTCTTTATCGAAAGCTGCAAAAGCATCTCTAGAAAAGTTGGGTGCGAGTGTACAAACAAACACGCGCGTCATAAATATTGAAAACAGTGTAGTTACCTACAAGCAAGGGGATGAATTACACGAAATTGCCTCCAAGACTATATTATGGGCAGCAGGTATTCAAGCTTCAATAATGGGGAGAATTCTAGGATTACGCACAGGTGCAGAATGTGACCGCGCGGGACGAGTTATCGTAGAACCAGACTTGAGTATTAAGGGACATCCAAATATTTTTGTTGTGGGAGACTTAGCTAACTTCTCTCATCAAGGCGATCAACCACTGCCTGGTGTGGCGCCAGTTGCAACACAAGAAGGTGAATACGTTGCTAAATTAATTCAAAGGCGCCTCTCTGGTAAAACCATGCCAGCATTCAAATATAACGATTATGGTAGCCTAGCCATGATTGGACAAAATGCTGCAGTTGTAGACTTAGGTTCTATCAAGTTACAAGGTTTCTTTGCATGGATTTTCTGGCTACTAATTCATATCTATTTCTTAATTGAGTTCGACAGTAAATTCTTAGTAATGTTCCAATGGGCATGGAACTACATCACCCGCAAACGTGGTTCGAGATTAATTACTGGTCAAGAATCTTTAGCGTTGGCTAAAGTCATTACACACCAGCCTATAGTAGAAAAAACCGTTGTAGCACAGCCAGAAAAGACAGTTGTGGCACAGGCGTCCTCGCCTGTGCATTAATGTATTTATCTTTACCACAGAGACGCAGTAGAGACGCGATTAATCGCGTCTGTACAGAGGGTAAGAGAAATGAACCACAAAGGCACAAAGGACACGAAGGAAGAGTAAAGAAGAGAGAACATATCAAAGTTGATGACAGGGTTGCGCTGCTAGTACGTTAGGTACTTTAGCAGCGACGGAATGTCTAATAGAGAATTGTGCTAGACAAAAATTGATATTCTTGAATAAGTTGCTGACATCTTCTACCGGCTGCATGTGCCTGCCGCATTAGCTCACCACCATGAGCAAGGTTATTTTCGGCAAATGCTACCTTCGCTTGACGCGCGTAGTTTGCTGAAGCGTGATGATTCATGTTGAATTTGGCTCTTTAAGTCTTCCATATATTTTCAACCACCTTGTTCCTTTATTATAGGAACATAGTAAGTGTTATTACGCTATTACTTTTTCTTCAATAGGTTGATGATATAAAACTAATAACTGATGAGCGTTCAATGTTTCTATTGCATAAGCTCGCCCGTTCAAATCACTAAACTCGACTTCAAACACTCCTGGCTCGTATTCTTCTACGATTGTCCCAACCTGACCACGATATAGTTTGATTGTTGGTAAATCCTTAAGAAGAGCAACAACATTTAGTAATTTCATGGTTATAATTTTTTTAAACTAATACCAATTTTTTATGAACGTGCATAGAAAGAACCCCTCCCCCAGCCCCTCCCCGTTACGGGGGAGGGGAGTAAGATTTTTATAAACTTTCCCCCTCTCCGTTGCGGGGAGGGGGCTCGCGGGGGTGGGGTCAAAATAATATGCAGCTTCACATAAAATTGGTATAAGATTATTCATAAGTCAATGGAGCATAAGTATAGCGCAAAACAGGGTCAATACTTGGGTTTTATCTATTGACTGTCACAAAAAGAGTTTTTAGTGTACATTTTGTTAACGATAAGAATAAAAAATACTTTATTTGCTTGTATGATGTCCAAAAATATACCAGTATTGGTCAATTTAGTATCAAGGCTTTAGTTAGGCAAGATGTCGGGGAAACGGCATAATGAAATTACCCTGATTAAGGTAAGTGCCATGACTTCGTTATCACAGCCACGCCGCACGCGCATTGTGCCACCAACCCCAACCGATCCGGAGGTTCTGCAACGTGAGCAGGAAGCTCAACAAGCCCTGGAAGAACGGTGTCGTCCAGTGTTCGAGCGTCTCCGTCCTACCCTGAGAGAAACCTATCCAAATTGGTTTATTGCCATAGACCCTGATACGGAAGACTATCTTCTTGACCCGACCCTGCGTGGTCTTACCGAAAAAATCAGCCAAACTCTCAAGGGAAACACAATCCCGATGATCTTTCGGCTCAACGATACCGGGATGTGTGGCAGGATATGATTGCAGGAACATTCGGCGAGGACGGCGAACTGTTCTTTGAGGTTCAGCTATCAACTTTCATTTTTATAAATTTGGCTTCGATGATCTATTTCCACAACATTCACCAATAAAATATCGTCAAAAATATCGTATATAATGCGGTAGTTACCTACTCTAATTCGATAAGCATTTTCTCTACCTTTCAGCTTTTTTACGCCGTTCGGACGGGGTTCTGTAGCTAATTTATCAATTCTAACTTGTATGCGTTCTTGAAGTTCTGGTGATAATTTTTTTATTTGTTTTAATGCACCCTTTAATATTTCAACTTTATAACTCACGCAACTTCCTTTTCAATTTTAGTTTTCAGTTCTTTTTTAGCTTCTTCCCATGACACACTACCATTAATTTCAGCGTCTTTTTTAGCTCTGTCATAGGCTTTTAAATCTTCTTCTTCCTCTTCGTCTTCGATTTTTTGAAGTAGTGCGTAAATCTCATCCAGGGTACTGTCATAAGCTTGATGCAGCAGCACGTTAATGGCTTCAATTGTTTCTTTTCTTTCTTGTTCGGTTTTCATTTTTACTTATCCTCTGTGTCCTCTGTGTCTCTGTGGTAAAAATAATAATTTATGTGACTGCACAGGCGCCTTGGCCTGTGCCACAAGCCATTATTAAAATTCGCCGGCTAATGCGCTAACGCAGCGTTCGCATAGTAATGGGTCTTCTTTTGATTCTCCAACGTGGGTTGAGTAGTTCCAGCAGCGGTCACATTTTTCTCCTTCTGCATTAACTACTCCAATACTCCAGTTGTCAGATATCAAGTTATATTTTAACCCTTCTATTTGTTGTGCTGAGTCTAACACTGTTGCTTGCGAGGTGATAAACAAATATCTTAGTTCGTCTATGCCATTGGTATCTATTTCCAGTGTTTTTACTGCTGAACGTAGTTTTTCATCTGCTACGTAAAGTAATACCTTTGCTTCCAGAGAAGAACCTATTTGTTTATCTACGCGCGCTTGTTCCAGTACTTTATTTACATCATTGCGGATATCGCGCATTTTTTCCCAAAAGGTTGCTAGTTCTGGGTTTTCCCATTTACTATCTAACTTTACCCAACCAGCTTCAAATACTGATTTATATGGTGTTTTGTAGGGGAGAAATTGCCAGATGTCTTCGGCAAGGTGACATAATACAGGTGCTATCGCGCGCGTTAGGTTATCTAATGCATAGTACAACACTGTTTGACAGCTACGGCGCCTAAATCCATCGGGTGTGCTGATATATAGTCTATCTTTGGCGATATCTATATAGAAGTTGGATAAATCAACAACGCAGAAGTTTTGCACTGTTTGGAAGAAGCGGAAAAATTGGAAAGTATCAAATGCATCTGTTACTTCTTTGAATACTTCCGTCATCCGGTGCAACATGTAACGGTCAACTGCAGGTAGTTGTTCTAGGGGTACTAGATGTTTTTCTGGGTCAAAGTCATGCAAGTTGCCTAATAATACGCGCGCGGTGTTACGGATTTTTCCGCGTATATCTCCTAATTGCTTGATGATATTTTTACCGATACGCTGGTCAGATGTGTAATCAACCGATGATGCCCATAATCTTAAAACATCGGCGCCATATGGTGGTTCTTCTTTCTGATTTTTTCCACCTTCGATTACAACATTCGGGTCAAGCACGTTACCGAGCGATTTACTCATCTTGAAACCTTTTTCATCAAGAGTAAATCCGTGAGTTAACACTATTTTATATGGCGCCCGGTCATTTACAGCAACGCTAGTTAGCAAACTTGACTGGAACCATCCTCGGTGTTGGTCGGAACCTTCTAAATACATCTCTACAGGATAATGTAACTCACCCCGCTGTTCTGCAACTGCTGCCCACGATGAACCAGAGTCAAACCATACATCCATCGTATCGGTTCCTTTACGATAGTGGCGCCCGTTGTTACGGTATTTTTCAGGTAATAATTCTTCTACCGACAACTCCCACCATACATCTGAACCTTTTTCTGCGATGATTTTTTGAACGTAGTTGATAGTTTCTTCGTTCAATAAAGGTTCGTTGGTTTCTTCATCGTAGAATACAGGGATAGGTACACCCCAATTCCGCTGACGTGATATACACCAGTCCGAACGGTCGGCTACCATTGGTGTGATACGATTTTCACCTTGTGCAGGTATCCAGCGTACTTCTGAGATAGCTTTGAGTGCTTCGTCACGGAATCCTTCTACCGATGCAAACCACTGTTCGGTTGCACGGAATATTGTTGGTTTTTTGGTTCTCCAGTCGTAAGGATATTTATGTTGATACGGTTCTTCTTTTAATAAAGAACCTGCTTGCGTTAAAGCATCGATAACCGCTTGGTTGCCATCACCCAGCACATTCAACCCAGCAAACTGTCCAGCTTCAGCAGTAAAATTACCACCATCATCAACTGGCGCCAAGATAGGTAAACCGTAACGTTGCCCAACTATATAGTCTTCTTGACCATGACCAGGCGCCGTATGTACTAATCCTGTACCAGACTCAGTAGTGATATAATCTCCCCCTATTATTACCGGACTCTCACGGTCATATAAAGGATGCTTGTAAGTAGAATGTTCTAATTCTTTGCCTTTAACTGTAGTTTTTACTGTTAATTGGGTGCTGAAAGTCTCAGATAACCGTGCCGCTAAATCATTCGCAACGATTATATATTTAAAATTGACACCTTCAACTGGCGCCTCAACTACTGCATAATCTAAATCAGGGTTTACAGCAACAGCCAAGTTTGCAGGGATAGTCCAAGGTGTTGTCGTCCAGATAGCAACACCTAAATCAGGCAAATACTCACCTAACTTATCCTTCACACTATCCGATAAACTCGTCATCGGGAATGCTGCATACAAAGAGCGTGAAGTATGTCCTTCTGGATACTCTAATTCAGCTTCAGCCAAAGCAGTCCTCGAACTAGGACTCCAGTTTACAGGCTTTAGTCCTCTATATATATAACCCTTTAACACCATCTGCCCAAACACACCGATTTGTGCAGCTTCGTATTCAGGCGCCATTGTTAAATACGGGTGTTCCCAATCACCCCAAACACCGTAGCGTTTAAAGCCTTTACGTTGCTCATTAACAGCTTGTAATGCAAACTCTTTCGCTTTTTGTCTTAGCTTCAAAGGCGTTAAATCTTGCCGTTCTGCTTGTTTCATATTTTGCAGAACCTTAAGTTCGATAGGTAAACCGTGGCAGTCCCAACCCGGTACATAACGAACTTTACGACCTTGCAAAAGCTGATAGCGATTGATGATATCTTTAAGAATCTTATTTAAAGCATGACCTACATGCAGCGAACCATTTGCGTAGGGTGGTCCATCATGCAGTATAAATAATTCACCTGGGTTCTCTTCTGAGAGGCGCCCGTATATGTTGTTGTCTTCCCAAAACTTCTGGATTTCTGGCTCACGCTTTACCGCATTCGCGCGCATGTCAAATTTCGTTTGCGGCAGATTAACTGTGTCTTTGTAACTTTTTGCTTCTGTCACTGTACTGATTGGTTGTTGAATATAGGGTCAGATTTTCACTATTATCGTTGGAAAAGTGGGGAGTGGATGATATTGTAATGGGAATAATGTCCATATGATTGTACTGCTTGGATTTTGAATTATTGTAGCATAATTGTAGCATAGCTGGCAACGGATGCAACGGATGTAACGGATGGGTTATTTGTTTTGGATTACGGCGCCTGATATTGTGTGTTATGCAAACCGCCTAGCATTGGAACTTCTTGTGGAGCGGGCATCCTTGCCCGCCTTTGTATACTTATTTGAATAGAAACCGCTACAGTTGTAGGTTGGGTTACGGCGCCTCGGTTCCCAACGTTTTAAATATCGTGAGCGCACGTAACAGACAGTTTATTTATTTTGGATTACGGCGCCTGATATTGTGTGGATTGAATCGCGCAGCACGGGAGTAAAATAATCATGTGTTGTTTCTTGCTGACCATCTGAAGTATAGAAACGCTAGAATAGTCCTAAAACTACAAGATTTATTGGGAAAAATGACAGCTATTGTTAAACTACAACTCTCATTAGAAGCTTTGGCAGAAGTAATATCTTCCCTTAATTTAGAAGAAAAACGCCAACTTCAAGAGATAATTGAGCAACAAATTTTTGAAGCTGAAGCACTGTACGAAGACGATGTAGAAACACAGGCAGAAATTCAAGCAGTTCGCGCTGAGTATGCAGTTGGAGAATATGCGACTATGGATGAATATCTTGCTAAACGTTTAAATCAAGGGAACTTGCGTCTCTTATTGTAGTTGAATTTTCAACCTCAACTCCTTAATATATCTGAAGTATAATAACTAATTACTTCATAGTGTTTGTGAAGACATGTTAACAATAATTGTCTTAACCTCATTAATATTTACTTGCTCATACTGAAAAAATTAATTAACTCAAGCTATAATCGTATAAGTATACATACTAAGAGTTTATTCGCCAGATATATGGACATAGCAAAGGTTTTAGACGAAGGGCAGGTAACAATTTCCGAATCATTAATAAGAGCTATTGGTTGGGAAGTAGGACAGGAACTAGTAGCAATAAATACAGGCGATGGAATACTTCTTAAACCAAAAAACCCTTTTGCCAAAACTTCTATAGAAGATGTTGCAGGATGTTTGAAGTATGAAGGTATACCAAAAACTCTTGAGGACATGGAAGATGCGATTCGCCTAGGTGTAGAGGATTCATTAAAATGATTGCAGTTGATACTAATGTGATTGTACGGCTGTTGACTCAGGATGATGAAGTACAATACCAAAAAAGTCTAGAAATTATCCAGAATAATAATGTTTTTATACCAGATACTGTTATTCTTGAAACAGAATGGGTATTAAGATTTGCGTACAAATTTAAACCACTCGAAATTTGTTCTGCATTAAGAAAATTCTTTGGTTTACTAACTGTTAACCTTATAAATCCGAATTTAGTTATTCAAGCACTGCAATGGCATGAACTAGGCTTAGATTTTGCAGACGCTTTTCACTTAGCACAAAGCCAGAATTATCCTCAATTTTATACATTTGATGATAAATTTGTGAAGCGTGCAAAGGGCTTAACAAGTTGTGAAGTTAAAAAACCTCAATAAATTGTTGCTAATGGCCTTAACGAAACTCGAATTAAATAATTTAAAAATAACAAAAACTCTCTAAATTTGTATCTTAACTTAATACTGTTTCACATTTTATTAGGGAAAAATTCTATAGATGTCTTTGCGGTGTGCAACTCTTTGACAAATTAACGTCTGTACATCCTTGTTAATACTAATACCTATTCTGTGATTACCCACACGAATTTTGTATTTATCGTCATATCCCTTCATTTTTTCTAGATATCCTATATTAAAAGGATTTTCGGACTCAAGTTCTTGAAAAACAATTGGCTCGATTTTAGCTTGAATATCTTCTGGTAAATCTGCTAGGTCTTTCAGAAATCTTTTTGTATACTCAACTTTCCACATGCTTTTTTTTCAAAGATTGGTAATATTTTAAAGCCTCTTCTTTTGAAAGACGTTCATCATCATCTGCTTCCATAAGTTTTATCAAACCATAGTTTTCTAAGATTTCTTCAATTTTTTCAAACTCAGCGATAGGAATTTGTACAGCAATTGGTTGCTGGTTTTCATCTGTAACAAAATTTTTAGTAATTTCTAGCATTTTTATACCTTAAACAAGCCTTTTAGGTTTTCTTCTTAGCCTAATACTATTTTAACGCTTAAATATTACCTTGTAACCAGATTAACACTCTTAGTGAAATAGTACTTACCCAAGACCAGGCCAGGGGCGCGTAACGGTGTGCGGTATCAGTATTAATTTGCGCGATTAGTGATAATAACTTCAAAGGATAGGGAAAAAGTTTTTCCCCGTCCTCCATACAAGCGCCGCGAGTTGTGAGTTTTAATTGAGGTCTTGCTTACTAAAACCCTTACTAAATCCCCGTTTAGGTATTTTGTTAATAGGTAGTTCGGTAAAACGTGAATACTTAACTGCATCGGTAGGGGGATAATCAGCCGATACAGCAATTAGTCCAACTTTTATATCTTCAAAATAAATAAAACCGCCAATACGTCCTCCTACTTGGAACGGCCCATGAAAGAATTTATGCTCTGGAATATAGATTGTAAGGTCGTGATTAATTTTTATTTTCTTGCCAAACATTTCCTGACAAGTTTGGCGGACAACTGTATCTAGATGTTCATTGTAGGCACGTCCACCAACTTCAATAAATTCTGGATGATCTGCAAAATGATCCATGTAAAACAACCAGATTTTAGAAAAGTCTGTTTCATTAGTCAGCTTTTGTTTGAGTTCTTGCAATTTGTCAAGTTTCATAATCTAAATAGTGATGAGATAGTAGAAGCAGATAATATTGTTGGGAATTGCCGTTCAAATTACTAGAGCAGGCGCCAATCTTCTCAAGCTTGGATTTGAAGCTTTCGATCAAACCACGTAATGATTTATACAATTAATTGCCTTGAATTCAGCAAAATCGATGGGTTTGGAGAAGCGCGCGTCATCGAACTCACGTTGAAATACGAATTTGATTGTTCTTAACTTGTGCAAACATCTTGTGTGGTATATTACCTTGACTATTAAATCTTAAATGCATATCTAAAACGGAAATTGAATTTAATAATTTTAAAATAGCAGAAATTATTTAAAGTTATATATTGACTTAATACTATTTTACATTTGATTAGATAAAAATTCTATAAAGTTTCAAAGATTGGTAATATTTTAAAGCTTCTTATGAACGAAAGACGCTTGCTATGTTCTGCTTCCATAAACTTTGCTAAACCGTAATTTTATAATATTTATTCAATTTTAAATATTTTTACGCTCATGATAACCCTAACCCTTGAATTAGATGTGGCACGATATCATATAAGTTAAAATATCAACTAAAGAGTAGGGTTAAAATTTATGTTAAAGTCTGTTGAAAGAATTTATAAGGAAGGTGCTATTGAGCTATCCGAAGTACCATGTGATATATCAGAAAGTGCTGTAATTGTTACGT
Organism: Calothrix sp. NIES-4105; assembly: GCF_002368415.1. Lineage (GTDB taxonomy): Bacteria > Cyanobacteriota > Cyanobacteriia > Cyanobacteriales > Nostocaceae > Dulcicalothrix. Next base: position 9,399,048 of record NZ_AP018290.1, on the reverse strand, counting down.
TTTTGGAGGTTCAACCTGTCAAAGTTACTTCGCAAAACATGTACTTTGGTATGTTATCTACTTCAAATAAACAATCAACCGAGGAAGATTTTAAAATAGCAGAGTTCCGTGGCGATGTCGATGATGAATTAGACTAAGCTCAGATAACATGAAGTACGTTGTCGATACCCATGCTTTAATTTGGTTTTGAGAAGGTAATCCTCGCTTAGGTAGTAAAGCCAAAGCAATACTTTCGGCGCCTGATAATCAATTGGTAATACCTGCCACGGCTTTGGCTGAAGCAGTATGGATTGTTGAACGTGGGCGAACATCTATCTCGGAAGCTACAGCAATACTTGAGTCAGTGAACTTGGATAGTCGTGCAGTAGTATATCCATTAGATACAAATAGATACAAATGTAATACAAAAAACTATCAACTTGGTTGCTATAGGTGAAATGCACGACCGACAGATTGTTGCGACTGCAATGGTTTTAGAGCAACAAGGCGAAAAAGTCGCTTTGTTAAGCTGCGACCAAAATATCACAGCATCAGGACTAGTAACAATTATTTGGTAACTTCAAATGTTGTTACAATAATCTCTAGCTTCTCGCTCTAGTTGAGAAATTACTTTACGCCACCCTTGTAGTTGAAAATCTCGCTCTCGCTGTTTGTCGAGTGAAGGTGTAACAAGTCCGGTTACTGGGTTATACTTACCAAACCTTTCTGGTAAACCTTTGAAGTAGGATGTACCTTCATTAGGCAAAATACTATTTTGTCTTAGCCATCTTTCACAATCCCATTGCCAACAAATAACATGGTCATGTGCCTCGCCTGGAATATTGCGAATGCGTTTAATTGAAATAGGTAAGGAACCAAAAAGTTTCCTTTCAACTTCATCGCTTTTGTGAATAAGCCTAGTTTCGCTACCACGTCCATGAAAAAATTCTACAACCAAAAAACTGCCAAAATCAAAAATACAAACTTCTGTTGCATCACTGCCATCTTTTTGTAGAGCATGAACATCTTCATCTTGCCTAAATCTACCACTGATAACTGTAAAATAATCTTCTGGTATGAGAATGCGAATACGCTCAAAACGGTTACTATAGTTCGCCCAAAACTCTTTTCGCTTTTGTAGCTGCTCCTTTGCTCTACCCTCTAGTCGGCGCCTTTCTAAAATCAAAATTACCAAATTTTGAAAATCATTATAGTTAATTGAACCAATCCACTCACGCAAAGCCTGTTTTGCTTGCTCTGTTAGTAAATTCCATCCGGCGCCGTTACGGTAGTTTCGTTGTAACCAATCAACTAACTGCGGATGTTGACTTGCTAATTCTTTAGAAACATGGGTAAGTAGATAATTAACTGACTCTAGTTGCAGTTGTACTGACATTTCATCCAAACAGGTTAACAGCCAATTTACTTGTTGTTCGGTTGGCAAAACAAGTTTACAAAAATAGGACGAAACATATTTTAGAAAGTTAAGTTTTTCTATCCAACTAGGTATGTCATGGTGAAGCTGATTTTGTAAACTACTGTAATTTAAATTTTGTTGACAAGCTATTTTTACTAATTCTAAACCTGGCTCTTGAGTACGGAGTGCTAGAAGAATTCGCACTGGTAGTAATGTATTAGCTAAAGGAGAATTTACAAATATGTCAAAAGAATCAGCAAGAGATTTTGCTAATACTTTCTCTCCTTGGTTATTATGATATAGAGCTAGGCGCCATAAGAGTTGTTTTTGTAACCATGAGTTGTTTATAGCAATTCTCCAGATATCTTTAGAAGTTAGATAACTACTTTGAGGATTTTGTTTATCCCATTTTGCCTTCGCATGAATACAATAAATCCATTCTAGGCTTGTAATTTGACGTTCATTACCTGTTTGAATGGCTTGGAGTACTTTATCAACACTTGGTAAAGAGATTTGCGAAGCTGGTAATTTACTAGCAACCTCAATTAATCTGCTTGGGATAGTAGTTTTTAATTTTTGTGAACTAGGAGTAGGAAAATCAAAATTCATTTTTCAGATACTTGATTATTTTTAGAAGTATTTTTACCAAGTTTATTACCAATCTCTTCACTACGAAATTGAAAACGAAAAACAACTTTACGGTCGGATGGTTTATCATAGCGTTCTTCTGCTTCTATTTCGCCACGCCCAGCAGCTAAAATTTTTCTGCTAAAGCGTTCTTGCTTGGAAAATTTCATTTCATTAAAGATAAATCGAGTCACTGATGCAGAACGCTGTAAACTAAGTTCCATATTATCTTTGTAATCTCCAGCCGAACTAGTATGACCCTCGATAACGACACGGCTAACTTCTTTATCAAATTCCGGTTTTGATAAAATTACATGACTATAAGCAGGAATAAAGTCACGAAGGAAAGCTTTGCCTTGTAGTTTTAATTCGGCGCTACCTTTATCAAACAATATTGATTCTCTAATACTTATATCACCATTTTCTGGATTAACTTGTACATCTATATTTTTGCTTTGCATTGCTTCTACAACATTACCAATAACTACCCTTTTAGGTTCATCTTTTTCTGCAAGCTGGAGTAATGCTGTAATAAATAACAATGCGAAAAACATTAATAAACCAGACATCAAGTCACCGATAGAAAGATAAACACTACTATCATCTTCTTCGCTAATATCTGTGTCTAACCCACTAGTAGTAAAATCAGTCATCTTAATTGCCCCTGTTCATAATGTTACGATTGTCGTTAACATCAACCAAGAAGTTGGCAGTTTTTAGTAATTCTGAGCAAACATCAGCCATTGCAGAATCAGCTTTACTGAAGAAATTTTCTCGTGAAACTGCAAAGTGGTTTTTCCAATCCTGTAGAGTTTCTCGGAAAGTAGAAGCCATTTCACTGTAAGAATTATTTACAATTTGTATTTGCGTACCTATATCTTGAGAAAATAGTTGTAATTGTGTCAAACGTTGAGTATCATGAAGTCCAGATGCAATTGCTAATCTGTTAACCTCTTCAGCAGCTTTATGAAGTTTTATAAAAGTTTGGTCTACTTCTTTTGTTAACTCACTGCGTCTACTTGCTTCTTCTTTAAATGTTTTATCTAGATTTTCTACAACTTCAGCTAACCCATTACGTTGCTGACCTAACGTATTCTCTAGTAAATTATTTTGTGTTTCAAAGAAATTTTGAAGGTTGATTTGATATTCCTGTCTAAATTTAGTTAAATCATCTTGTACTACTTCACGAGTAGCGGTCAGTGTATCTACTAAATTCTCCTTAGCACTATTCATAAATTGGCTAGCTTCATTACCAACTGTGGTTAGAGTGTTTGTTTGCTCGCGGAAGGCTGTATTTGCTTGTGCAAGAATATCGGTGATTTTTGTATGAGTTTCTTGCAGCATTTGCTTCTCAATTTCTGCTCTCTGTTGTAATGCGGTTTGAAGCTCTTCTCGAATACCTCGGAATGTATTTGCGGCTTCGTTTGCACTTTCTTCAAAAGCTGTACGTTGTAACTCCATTCCCTGAATGCTTTTTTCAACCGCGCGATTAATTTCTGCTCCGGTTTGTTCTAAAACGCCCTTTGTCTCACTCTGAAAGGTACTTAAAGTATTTTTTAAATTCTCAGCAAAATTTTGTAAGTCACCTAATGTCTTTTCTTGAAAATTCTGAATTGTTACAATAGAACTTGCTAAACTTGTAGTAATACCGCCTAATTCTTGGTGCAGTTTTTGCACTGCTTGAGAAGCTTCTCTTGTTAAATTAGCGCTATCGTCTAATTTCTGAGCTAGCGGTTCAATCAAATCTACTCGCAAGTCCCTGATAAGTTGTTCTAAAACTCTTTGCCCTTGGTTTTGCTGTAATTCTCTAATTTGCTTCTGTTCTTTGTAAATTTCTTGTAATGCTGGTAAAACTTTTCTACCCACTGCTTCACCGATAGCAGTAGAACTTAGTTGCTGTAGTCCTTGCAGTTGTTCTGCAATACTTTTTCCTACAGCATCACCTATTGCTTCAGCGCTAATATTGTCTAATTTACTTGCTACCTGACTTAGTTGCAGTGCGACTTCTTTACTGTCATTGTTTGCTGCTATCGGAACTGTGGCTATACTTAACTGTTTACGTAAATCATCACGTCGTTTTTGTCGTAACGATTCACAAAAGAATAATACTAAAGTAAAAAAGCTACCTGAACCAAGTCCCATCAAGGAAGTAGAGAATGCTGTCTTCATCCCTACTAACAATTCCTTACTCGAAGCCATCAATTGCTCAGAACTACTAGTCTCTAAATTTATTCCCTGTAACCCTTCTTGTATTCCGTAAAAGGTTCCTAAAACACCGATGGCTGTACACAGAGTAGTAACGAAGCGTAAAGAACTTCGAGGAACGGGGCGTAATAAAACTTCTGGATACTTTATCAATATATATTTATTATCTTGTTTGACAACGGCGCCTTCATTATTAATTTGTAAATGTTCCTGCTTCCATCGGCGAATACTTCTATCTTCCTTCTGCTTGGGATTTTTCAGAGATTTAACTGCGGCGCCAGTAATTCCACAATCAGACTTCCAATACTGCCATACTGTATATAACTCAACGCATACAGCAATAAACACCACAATTGCCGTAGCCCAATGAAAAAGGCTATTATCCCAAACAATGTCCCAAATCTTTGCTAATCCCATACATCACCCTTGTATTTTTTTAAACTTTTCTACTTCTCTGAGTGTTAGCCACTTTTTTTGTACCCACTCTTCAACTACCCTCACTGGCAAATGGTCTGCATCTTTCCATTCCCCAATAGGTTGTCTTAGACGTAACCCGTATAAAGGTTCTGACGCTTCAGCTTTTGTGTCAATAGCCAGATAAACCTGCTCAGGTGCATAACTCAAAAGCAAACGCACCTGCAAACAGTTTTTTAAATCGCGCGTTGAAGTAGAAAAGGGTGAGTCTTTCCCGAATAACTCGCTTGTTGCCTTCCAAGCGTGATTAAATGCTTTAATCTCCCGAACCAATTGTTCGAGAGAGGGATGCAGCAAATCCCCGATGTTATTCATAATTTTTAATATTTGTTTGTACTTATTCGTATAGTTCCCACCAAGTACGCCGAACTAACATAAACACAATCAAGTTAATCAATACATATATACTGCGAACTTACCAAGCGTTAATCTTCTGGAGGGTGCCATCCAGCAAGCACCCAATAACTGCGAACTTCGAGGGCATCCGGGTCATCGCTCAAATGTAAGGCTATAGCTGTTGCACGACCAGTAGGTGTTTTGCCCACAATACGCAAACCATCTTGAGTCCAATAAAAATGTTCAGACCAGATTTGGGCGAGCCATTGCACTTAATATAAGGATGATTTTAAGCCACGTTCTACTGCTACTTTTAATGCTCTTGCTTTGCGAACTAAGCCACGCCGATACACCTGCATGAGTTCCTCTAGCTGCTGAGTTTCTACCTCATTAAGCTGTCCTTCAGTATTACGCGCTAGTAAATCACTAAAAAGTTCTTGCTGCTCAGTTTCCATCTGCATCTCACATAAAGCCAAAACTTGCTCATCAGGTAGTGACTCTACAGGTAGTTCTGTTATTGCACGGTCTATGAATTCGATTAGTAAATCTTCCAACTGCCGATGATTAAGAGCAGCTATTTTTTTTGCTCTTTGCGCCAAGTATAGAGGAAGTTGAAGGGTAACAATTTCAGCCATGTGTTAACAGCCTGCTTTTTATACTCTAATTATAGGCGTGAACGTTGAAAAGCAGTAGTATAAATAGGTCAAACCTCAGCGATGGCACCTGCAACATGAGTGTTTATGGTGTCACAAATATTATACGGCGCCGTTCAGATAATTTTGATTTAACAAATAATATAAATGGCGCCTTTACGTAAGTTAAAATTAGGCTTCATTAAATAGTCAAGTATGTGTCTGTTGAACTAGTAGGTAATACTTTCAGATTTTGATTTATTAAGTCTAATTCTATACCTAATGCTTCTAGTGGAATCATACCTAAAATTCCATCGCGTCCTGCTGGTAGTTCTAAACAATCCAAGGTTCCTTCTCTTCCGCAAAGGGAAATAGTGGCATCTTGGAAAATTCGAGTTTGCTCAATACCTGTCGCAGTTTCTACATAGGCTTGTTTTAAAAATTCTAAGCCTAGTTGAGCAATAATATCTGCTGGTAAGCATAACGTCGTAGCGCGAGTATTTACTAATACATTTTCAAGTGTAACGGAACGTACTTGTTTTGGTGATATAGTTCCACATTCGGCGCGAATCTGGTCTGCATGATTTATTACAGTTAAGGTTGTTAAAACTTTACTCATAGTAAGGTTATCCAGCACTAATTTGCATGACTATTTCCTACGCACTATACACGATATGGTATTCAAATTTTCTCTAATTTTATTAATAGCCAGTTATTAATAGTTAAGAGTCAAATATAAATATAATATTATAAAGTATCAGTCCTTGATAATTGAAGCAAACGGGCTACATGAGCCAATGATAAACCCTGAGCTAACACAGAAATCAGAACAACAAAAAAGACAACATTAAATAGTTGAGTGGCATCAGCAATTCCTGCAGCTAAAGGAAAGGTTGCTAGGATAATTGGCACCGCTCCCCTTAACCCTCCCCAAGCGATGAAAATCTTCTCGCGTGAGTTAATATTAAATGGCAAAAGACACAGAAAAACAGTTATGGGACGAGCAATAAAGATGAGAAATAGGGCAATTGCTAACCCAATTAATGAAATTGATAATAGTTGTGATGGAAAGACAAGTAAACCTAAAACAAGAAACATTATAATTTGCATCAACCAACTTAAACCATCATGAAAGCTAATAATATTTTCTCGACAGATAAATTCAAGATTACCTATTACAACTCCTGCGATATATACAGCTAAAAAACCGTTGCCTCCAAAAACTGTTGTAACTCCAGATATTAGCAGCATCAAAGCTAAGGTTGCAACAGGATACAACCCTTGAGTAGTAAGTCTTATATTATTTAATACCCAAACTATTCCTCTTCCTCCACCGTAGCCAATTATCATTCCTACAGTTAGTTGTTGAATTAGTGATACAGCAAGGGAAGTGAATGATGCATTAGATGTAGTCAGAATTTTTATTAATTCTGTTGTAAGCAATACTGCCATTGGGTCGTTACTACCCGATTCTAATTCTAATAAAGGCTGTAAATTTCCCTTTAGTTGCAGGTTACTCGCACGTAGTATCGAAAATACAGCCGCAGCATCCGTGGATGAGACAACGGCGCCTAATAATAACCCTTGCTGCCAATTAATTCCTGCAAATCCAATATTAAAGGATGAGAAGGAACCGAGTATGAACCAAGCAAACAAGCCAACCATTACCGCTGTAATTGCGACTCCAGCAGTTGACAAAATCAATCCTTGATAAATAACAGGACGAATTTGTCTCCAATCTGTTTCTAGCCCACCTGCAAATAGAATCAGTGTCAGCGCTACATCCCCAACCATCTGGGTCAATACAGGGTCATCAAAATAAATGCCGCCAATTCCCTCCGAACCAGCTAATATACCAATTGCTAGAACTAAAATAAGCGCGGGAACTCCAAATTTAATTGCGGCTTTATTAGCAAAGATGCTTGCTAAAAGAAGGGTTCCAGCAATAATAAATAGCTGTGATAACATCAAACTTGTTCTATGGTTTTATTTCTTGAATAACTCGACCATAGGTAGTAAATGATACCCCTTGTTGGAAGCTTGTGCTAATCATCACTGCCTTAACAATTTGTTCTGTAACTCCTTGTTTATCTGTTGCCCTTACTTTCAATCTATTGTCGGTAGATTACCAATACTTGAGAGTAAATCCTTCTTCCAATCGATAGAGAAACGTGATAAATTTTATCTCTATGTACCTATTAGTACCTATTAGTACCCTTTACGGTTTCGCTCTTTTCCTAACATGTCTACAAGGTATCGCTCCGGCGCCAAAAATACTTTAATTCCTTTATCTTCGCACTTTTGCGATAAAAATCGTGATAATTTAATCATCGCTTCTTTTTGAGCATCTAATTCTACATTTTGATTTTGTAAGGAGGTTTGAATTGTTTCGGTATTTATTGAAGCTTCAATTTTTTCAATTATTTCCTGATAATCAGGTTCATCTTTTAAGGATAATAAAAGGTCTTTATATCCTAAAAATGCTAACCTATAAAGCATTTTCCTGCTTAAATCACCTTGGAAGTATCCTCCATGAACATTTTTTTCAATTATGATGGAATCAAAAATTAGAATTAGGCAATCCCAAAAGGAAAGTACGTCTTTGCGTAATGCTCTAGTTAAAACACCCTCTGGTTTGTCACTAACGAGTTTATTGTCTTTGTAAATCTTATCTTTGTAATCTGTACAGTCAAAGTAGGTAAATAATCCTGCTATTGCATTGTTTTGAGTCACTTTACTATTGTTTGACAAAATGTCTGATAATGTTTTTAACGTGTTGTCAGAAACAATACCTATTTTCGTCATGGCACTTCTAGCATTAGAGTCTACACTACCATCGTTATGACTTTGATTAATAATACCATAATTCATTGGTACTATGACGGAATTTGCAGGAATACGACTATCAACTACGACGTTACCTAGTCTAAAACCTCGGTCATAAGTATTTGCAGGAAAACTTATATAGTTAGCTGCGGTTGATGCAACTCGCAGGATGACATCTCCTTGGTTACTAAATAAATAAGATTCGTTAAAACGACGTAATGAAGAACGCAAAAAATTAGACCTTTCTGGCATTATAGTCTCGATAGGTATATCTGGTGAAGCTAAAACTAAACGACCTAACGAAAATACATTACCAATGTTTGGTGATGGTTCTATTTCAACATTACCTTGACTAAATTTCGGAATTGAGTTCTCATCGAAGATATCTGAGAGAATACGAATTACGTTTGTGGTGACGAATGCACCCATACTATGAGCGATAAAAGATAGCTTAATTCTAGGATTTCCCTCCTGAGAGAAATTCCATTTCTTCTGATCTCGCCTTTCTCCAGGCGCCTGGTCTATAATTGCATTATCTATTTGACGAATAAACTCTACTAAATCTGGCACTCCATAGTTAACAGCGCGGTAACTATCTCGAAAGTAAATTGAAACTCTTAGTAATATAGCACATAGAACATAACCAAATAAACAGGCAAAAAAGGCAATTCCTAATGTAAATAAAAAGAATGCAAAACCGGAAAAGGAAAAGGAAAAACTATCATTGATACTTAAACCAGAAAGCGCTAATATAAAAGCGAAAGCAGCTATTAGCCCTAAGCTAGAATAATTATAAATTGTTTTGAAAAATATTGGTTGACTCCTAATCGCTTTTCCAAGGTGACTAGTTACCAATTCATCTTTATTATCTGATTTGAAATTAATATATTCTGAAGGCCAGTAATAACCAATAAAAGCAATTGTCTTTTTGTTGATAGATTTATCCGTAGTAATATACTGCTGTATTTCTCTTACCCAGTTTTCAAAATCTTTTACTCTCGTATTATATCCATGTATATGAATTACAATTTCCGCTTCATTTTTATTGTTAGTCAAAAACTCGGCTATTTTTGCAAGCTTTTCGCGCGTTACATCAGGAGTATCATCAACAATTAACTTTTGATTACTACCGTCAACATGTTTTTCGTTAGTAATTTCAACACTTGTTGGTGCATTACTTGAAACCAAGTAGGTTACAATGTTAGGTGCATTTTGATTTTCAAGTATTATTTCTTTAATATCAAATGGATAGTTTGGATAAGTTGGCATAAATTATTTGAGATTCAAACTAGTGTGTGACTAAAAATCTGGCTTTATAGTAATTATATTATATAGATGGCGCCTATACTTAACTATACAAGCTTAGTTAGCACACTTATTTTTTAAAGATTTAAAGGCAAATGTACTAAGAGACACGGTTGGAGTTGTGGAGACGCAAAATTTTGCGTCTCTACATACAAGCGCAAAGGATTATTTTGCCTGATTACACCCTACTATCCTCCATCCTTTTGATTATGTTTGTTATTTTCGGGCTTTTCGTCTTTCTCTGATGAGCCTAATTCTTGGACATATTCAATAAAATATATAGCCCATACAAATAGGTTACAGATGTTTTTTACTTGCTCATTCAATTTGGAGTTATTAGGGCTGAATATAAGTATGAGTATTAGCATACCTTCAACTATAGAAAGAGCTAAGATAAATTATTCGAGCAATCTGATAATTACTCTACCGAAAAAGTTATAAAATTTATTTACAGCTTGTGGCAAAGAGAAGATAATCCAAGGTGGTCGAGTGTTTCCAAAGATTTCACCGACGCAGCAGCACAAATATGGCAAGATTGGCATGATATTAATAAACCTCAATCAGATAATATTCAACATCCAATTGTGGAGAAAATTAGAAACGGTACGTTATATATACAGGTAAATAAATTAGCAGGTTATTAACTAGCTTCCGTAATAAAGCTTAAAAGGTTCAGCGAGAATACCTAAGATTTTGTCAATTTGATTGATAAAATATTCGGTTAAGTCGATTTTGACTAAATTACCTTCTAATGTCAAAAATTTCCAGTTAGTGCCTGTTGATACTGCACCGTAGATAATTTTCTGTTCTGCTCCCTTACGAGCGTTAAATATTTGGGCGCCTACCATTTGTGCTACACATTGCCCTAGTCCAATACTAATATCGTTATCCTTGGCTTCTACTAAAGTTAGTACAGGTGCTGTGATGAGTGATTGGTTGTTAGATGCACTTAAGATGAAGTCACAGGCGCCTGTTAGCCCTTTTGATGCATCAATATTAAATGTGTTGCCCGAAAAATAGCCAATTTTATTTTTGAATAGGCGCCGTATTTCTAGCAAGATGGGCGTGATTATCAATTCTGAACGTGCTTTTTCGGTACTGATGCTTGCTGCTAAGTCTAAGCTTTCTTCTAGTGTTTCTTTTAGCCGTTGCGAGGGTTCTATTAGTGGTATTTGACTAAATAAGTGGGGAATATCTTCTACTGTTAGTTCGAGAGCGGTAACAGCTTGGTCTATTTTTGTGAAGTCGCTGTATGACATATGTTAATAAATTATTTGATCCCCCCTAGCCCCCCGCGTGGAAGGGGGGAACAAGAGGGGGTTCTTAGCCTTTAATATAGCCCTTAATATAGCCCTTAATAAGGAGGAATAAGAGGGTTTTTTCTTAGCCCCCCCGAACTCGCGGGCAGGGCCGTTTCATTCTAAAAAGGATAATAGCTATTACCCTTTGTGTTCTTTGTGTCTAAGAAAGCGGGAAATCCTCCGGATTACGTGGTTCATCAAAGAAATAAACCACTGCATGTCACAAAGGGCACAAAGTCAGAGACAGAAATTAAGGATAATCTCGTAGGAAGTTGAAACTTAATTTAATTTTCTTTCAAGAATGAAACAGCCCCCCTTCCACGCGGGGGGGTTGGGGGGGATCAACTTTCTCCAGGTGGTTCTGCGTCGGGGGCTATTTCTTCAACTGGGGGAAGTGGCGCCTCTTCGGTTGGTATTTGTGCTGCTTCTACTGTTTCTGGAGTGGGTTCTGCTATTTTGGTTTCTGCGGTAGGTTGTGAGGACTTCTTTGTATCAACCTTAACTACAGAATTAGTAACGGTAGTATTAGGTGCTGGTTTGATTTCAATTGTTGAATTTACTATATCGGTTGGTGCTGATGTTGCAGGCGCCTCTTCGGTTAGTGCATCGATAATTTGTGCGGGTGACGCGGTTGCCGAAGTTGTATCTCGTGGTTGGGTTTTTTTGATGGTTTGCTGTGCTTTGTTTTTTGCACCGGACAAGGCGCCACCAATACTTCTTTGTAGTTGCCCTAGACGTTGGGGTAAGGAAAGCTTGTTACCATCTATTTTGAGTTCTTCTGCACTGGGTAGGGGAGTTCGCTGTCCAACTGGTACAACTTGACGACGTAGTGCAAAAGTTTGCCAGCCAAACCAATATAGAAGCGAGACGTTGGCAATGTGTCCGAGTAAAAGACCTCCACTAATGCGGCGCGCGAATATCCATAATACCAGTGCATAAAATAAACCTACACCACTCCAAATAAAATCATTCTTTTTGTGGATTTCAGGAAAAAAGAAAGCTGCTACGTATAGCGCGATACTACCGATTCCAACTGTTAGAGCTAGGACATATGCCAGCATTTTTATGTACTCCTAATAAAAGTGACGAGTGCTGAGTGCTGAGTGCTGAGTAGTGAGTATAAAATTTTATGATTAGATAATATTTACTTATTTATTAAACAGTTTTTAGAGTGCAAGGTTGTGATTTCAAGAGTATGAATTCAAAATGAACTTATGTTATCAGCTAACTTTTCTTCACTCAGCACTCAGCACTCAGCACTTTACACTCTACACTCAGCACTATATTTATTTCAATTTAGGGATTTTTGCAAGGGAAAGTCTACCTAGATACAAATTTAAATATTTTATGTGTGTTGGCAATGTATTTTTACTCTGCGCTATAACTCTTAATGTCTTCTTTAGGGGAGAAGCCAAATTCTCGGACTACCCTAAAGAATGAAAGGAACAGCAATTAGCCAATAGGATTATGACATTGCAAAGCTTTGGTGTGATTGGTCTAGCTGTTATGGGCGAGAATATCGCGCTTAACGTAGAACGTAACGGCTTCCCAATCGCGGTTTACAACCGTTCGAGAGAAAAAACTGATGCCTTCATGGCGAACCGCGCCGGAGGTCGGAACGTCAAAGCGGCTTTTGATTTGAAGGATTTTGTCGCTGCCCTAGAACGTCCCCGTCGTATTTTGGTGATGGTGCAAGCAGGTAAACCTGTTGATGCGGTTATCGAGCAACTCAAGCCTATGCTCGATGAAGGCGATATTATCATTGATGGTGGTAACTCTTGGTTTGAAGATACCGACCGACGCACCCGCGAATTAGAACCTACTGGTTTACGCTACATCGGTATGGGTGTGAGTGGTGGTGAAGAAGGCGCCCTTAATGGCCCTTCGCTAATGCCCGGTGGAACTGATAGTTCTTATCAATACTTGTCTCCCATTTTTACAAAAGTTGCGGCTCAAGTTGATGATGGTCCTTGTGTAACCTATATTGGTCCTGGTGGTTCGGGTCACTATGTGAAAATGGTTCACAACGGTATTGAGTATGGTGATATGCAGCTAATTGCTGAAGCATACGACTTGCTCAAAAACGTTGCAGGACTCGACCATACCCAGCTTCACGATGTATTCAAAGAGTGGAATACTACCGACGAACTCAATTCATTCTTGATTGAGATTACCTCGAACATTTTCCCATACATCGACCCCGACACCAAGAAACCCCTCGTTGAGTTAATTGTTGACGCAGCAGGACAAAAGGGAACTGGACGTTGGACTGTACAAACTGCTTTGGAACTAGGTGTTGCTATCCCAACAATCGTTGCCGCAGTTAATGCTCGGATTATGTCATCAATTCGTGACGAGCGTATTGCAGCATCGAAGCAACTTACTGGCCCAAGTGGTAGCTACAGTGGAGATGTCAAAGCGTTTGTTAACAAAGTCCGCGATGCGCTTTACTGCTCGAAGATTTGTTCTTACGCGCAAGGTATGGCGTTACTAGGTACCGCTTCTACTACCTATAACTGGAATTTAAAATTAGGCGAGTTGGCTCGAATTTGGAAAGGTGGTTGTATTATTCGTGCTGGCTTCTTAAATAAAATCAAACACGCATACGATGAAAATGCGTCTTTGGCAAACTTGTTGTTAGCACCAGAATTTAAGCAAACCATTCTTGACAGACAAACTGCTTGGCGTGAAGTTATCATGAGCGCAGCACAAATGGGTATCCCTGTTCCTGCGTTTAGCGCTTCGTTAGATTACTTCGATAGCTACCGTCGCGACAGATTGCCTCAAAACCTCACTCAGGCACAACGCGACTACTTCGGTGCCCACACTTATCAGCGCATCGACAAAGCTGGTACGTTCCACACCGAATGGGTACCTATTACCGAATCTAAGAAATAACCCATCTGTTATCTAACCAGAATGCATCGGGCTTCTGGGGTAAGGTGGGCATTGCCCACCCTACAAATTACTGTCTTTGACATGTCGGTGCCCAGAACCCCATTCAAGTTTGATAAGTACTATTGCCTTTATCTGATCCCCAGACTTGTTTGCTCTCAAGCAAAATACTATTGGTAGATTTACTCTCATGAAATTATAAAATTATACATAGTGCAGATTTTTTTTTCGTACTTATCTATAGAGTTATAATTCTACGTGACTGAGGGTAATACCCAATAAAGAGTAGTATTTACCTATTGTTAAAGAGCATTTTTCAAAAGGAGAGTGTAAATTTATCTGATTTTTCGTCGAGTTGACTTTTAGTTTGAAAAGTTCTGAAAAAGTTCTGAATATAATGCTAGTTGTTAAAACCAATCTTTGAGTAACATATTACGGTCAGATATTGTTTTATACTTATTCATTGCAGCATAACGAACTTCCTTATCTTCGTCCTCAAAGAATTTTTTAAGAATATCAAATCCAACCCTCATATTATTAACTACCGCAAGACGAACGTCTCTATCATTATCTTGCACTAATTCTTCTAAAACGGTTTCTAAAGCTTCTGGGTTCTTTGCGACTGCAATACGTATAAACTTATTTTTGTGAGATGCAGCCCATTCATCAAGACAAAAAAAAGGTTCTATTGTATCGTCGTAATAATGATATTTATGATTTTCAAACAGTTCATTGATAAAATTGGGGTTTTCCAACAATAACAAATCTAAAATAGGATTGTTTAAAACATCAAACGGATAACCATGTTCTGAAAATAATTCTTTTAAAATATCAGGTGGTGTATTGGGATTTTTTGCAATTGCTCTACAAATATTACCATCGCCACTAGACGAAAAATTTCTTTCGTCTATTTCTCTTACCAACTTTCGCAAATTTCCAGCAGGTGTATTTTCATTTAGCGCTTCTTCTAATTGCGTAAGATACATATTATAATTTTTTTAATTGATTTGCATGTGATTAAATATACATAATTATCATGGATTATTCCCCAAAAACTTGCTACGAATTTCTTCTAATTCTTCATCAATTTTACTCGTAGTTTTAGGGGCGCCTGTTTGCGGTTGAGATTGAGAATTATTCTTAGGCTTGCTCCCGCTCATGAACATTGTCTTTATTTCTTCTAATTCTGTATCTATTTGACTTATACTTGCGGCTGTTGGTATTAAATGATTATTTGTTTGTGATGTGTTGTTAGTTGCTGGTTGGGTATTAGTACTGATTATAGGTTTACTTGGTGGCTGATAGTTCGTGCTTGGCGCCCAGTTGTGTAAATCTTGTAATACTTCGTCTACTGTTTGATAGCGTCGTGCGGGGATTGTTTCAATCATTTTATCGAGGACGCTCGCTAGTTCATTACTGATGGATGACTTTAAATACTGGCGCCATATCCAAACGTCGTTATGAATATCATGCAAGTCAAAAGGTGATTTTCCAGTTAGTAGATGTATACAAGTTACACCTAGACTATATATATCACTGGCAAATAAAGCTTTACCACGAATTTGCTCTGGCGCCACATATTCAGGAGAGCCAATACTTGTACCTGTTTTATTAACATCTTCGTTTGTAGCGACTTTTGAGGCGCCAAAGTCTACTAAAAATAAATTACCAGGATTATTTTCGCTAATTACAGTCGAACGCCCAGGTAATCCACGGCGCCGGATAATATTTTCAGGTTTGATATCACGGTGAATTACATGACGCGCGTGACAAAATTGCAGCACAGGCAATAAATCATCGAGAAGATGACGAATTTTTGTTTGGTTGTAGGCGCCTTGCCGTGCTAACTCCTGTGCTAAGTTATACCCGTCTATAAATTCTTGTACTAAATACTGTCTATCTTCTTGAGTCAAGTAAGCAAATAAATCAGGAATTTGCGGATGTTCACCCAACTCATCGAGACGCATTGCTTCCTGGTTGAACAACTCCACCGCTTTTTGTACTGTACTTGTTCCTTGCGCTTGCGGATAAAATTGCTTAATTACACATTGGGGTCTGGAAGGTTTATCTTCATCGACAGCTAAAAAAGTCCTGCCGAAACCACCTTGCCCAAGTGGTTTTACTGCACGATATCTATCCTTCAGCAGTAACTTGGCGCCGCAAGTCAAGCAAAATTTTACGTCACCTGTATTTTCTGGTTTTGGACAACGGGGGTTTAGGCAATAACTCATTTAACGGTAGCAATGCTATATATATCTATTTTGCCTCAGATTCTATAGCTTGGTATACGTTAATGGGATACCTCAGTATGGAAATGTGAATTTGTAGCGCTAACTACACGCACTAGTTCTTGCCGAAACGCTTTAATAACAGAACCTTCAGCCACAAAGGCTATACTGGGACGTAGATTTTCAAACGCAAAAATTACTTGGTCTTGGTAGCCTTGGTCATTTTCGCACACCCACAAAGTCATAAGCTTTTTGCCAAGAAAATGCTTGCACCAAGGTGGAGTATCTACCGCAGAAAAGTTAACATTACTTTCTTGACTTATGTTAATTTCGTCAGTATCGATGATTGGCGTTAATGTAACTGCCGTATCTTTAAATAAAAACTGAACTTTATCAAAACAGAGTTCATCGCTTTGAAATTCTTTATCTTCTATAATTGATATTGCTTTTAGCTCTTGTCCAATAGGAAATTCATTAATTACCATACTTTTCACGTTTTTTATTCGCTTGTTTAATAATTTTTATAGCAGTCTCAGCTTCTGCATCTCCTGCTGCTGCCATATTGGCTAATTCACCGACTTTGAGACTTTGATAATCACTTCGTACCTGATTAACTTGACCTTGGCCTCCACCACGCTCTTTAATTGCATTAGCAACAGTACTATCTTTTAGATTAACAAGATTACCTAACTTTTTCAAACCACCTGATGTCAGTTGAAGGTCTGACTGCTCATCCATCTGTGAAACACTCCAATACAGATGTAAAAATTTATATGTCAACAATCTTATAATTTTTCAGAGCTTTTTTACTTCTCCTCTACTCATATTGCTAGCTTCTTAATGTTGTATTTTTCTCTTAACAAAATTTTATATCAATATAGAGATGCAATACTCAAGCCGCCTCTACAATATAAATATTCACTTTGTGTACTCTGTGTCTCTGTGGTAAATATATTATGCTATGGGTTTTAGTAAAATAACGGGCAGGATGCCCGTTCCACAAGATGTGTATAATATGGTTTGGCTTATTAAGTAATTGGATGTTGACCTTTGTTCACTGCGTGGATGTACTCGCTACCTGATGCGGGAAAGCCTCTTTTATAACAAGCTTCTTCGGGTTTGCCCCATCCTAATTGTAATACTATTTCTAAAAAGTTTGATTTTTCGTATACTAATAAACCTGCCCATTCTGTGCGTTCTTGTACACGCGCGCAGTCTTCTTTTTGTATTAGTTGATGCTGTTTGCCGTGGTTGACACTCAAAAATAAATCCATAGAGTCTGTTACTTGTTGCCAAAATTCCCATATTGAATTTTTGGCATTTTTAAGTATTTCAATATCATCAGGTAATGCTACTAACTGCGCGTCTACTTCAGGATATTTCAAAGTTATACCTTTTGCAGTAACTCGGCGCCAGACAATCCCTGATACATTATTATCGCGTTGATATTGATGAATTGCGGCTTTAAAATCTTGATAGGCAGTGAACTTTTGTAACCCTTCTGAACGGATAAACTGGTCAAGTACAGGACTACCTGAAACAGTCACGTCTAACTTTAAGCGTTGTCCTTTTAAACAAGCTTGACGTTCAGAGTGCAAAATTTCGATTAATTTCTCTGTAGTGTAAACCTCTGACATTAGGAAACCTACGAGTTAGGAGGAAAGGAGGGGTTCAGGGGCGGGTTTACTAGATTGGACACTATGTACTAGGATATATGTTAACCCGCCCGTACAGGAGGCATTGCGGTTTAATTCTATTTTATTATTATCTCTTTCTTGCTTGGTAAATGTAGTATTCAATAACACCAAATTTTCAGGCAGGCAAATTATGCCTACCCATTATGTTATTTAGCTAACTCACTGCTGAACTCGTTGAAGGAACGACGCTTTAATTCTACTGATTCGGTACGTGGTAGCAAATCAAACACTTCTCTAAATTTATCGTCGATTTCTTCAAAGGGTACTTGACCTGTTTTGTTTAAAACGACTTTGCCTTCCTGATTAAATACTACAACTTGAGGAACCTTACCGGAGTAGTAGTAACCTGGCTCGGTTGGTTCATATTTATCTTTAGGCAAAATTGTATCGACATTTACGGGGATAATTTCAGATGGGCGCCCATAAAATTCTTGTACTCGGTTTATAGTAATTGCATACTGTTTACAGTCTTTGCTGTCATCGACGTAGAACGCCATAAATATCGGTTTGTGTTCTTTAAGTGCGGTTGGGAGGTTTTCTTTGGGTGGTATCAGCGAACCGTTTCCTGCATACACAACAAAAATATTTCCGTCGTTCCTGTCATCATTTATACCAGCTTGGGCTGGTTGAATAATTAAACAACACAAGCAAATTGTCAGCAGCAAGCATCTTGACAGAAACTGGCGCCAGTCTGTAATTATACTTTGGAGTATATTTTTTATATCCAACTTCATGCAATTCATTAAAACAGCCTTTCAACTTTGATAGATAATTTTGGTAAATTTGTGCTGAAGAAAGCAGACTGGACTAGAAAAATCATTTACGCCTGCACCATTTTTAAGATAACTCCAAAGAGTAACGAGTAACGAGTGCGCTCGTGCTGAGTGGGAACTTCTAACTTGTAAAGACACGATTAATCGTGTCTCTACTCAGCACTCAGCACTTTCTACGAGCGCACTTTGTATTAGAAATGCTGGCTTTTTTTACGAAGATTCGCTAAACTCTCGCTTATTAATTTTTCTTTATTGTGCTGGTTACTAGCATTTGCCTGAAAATAAGGGTACGGACGTGGGTAAGAATATAAATTTGATTGATAGAGTAAAACTGGGAATGGCTGTGTCAGCGGCAAAAAGTGTCCAGATCGCTGTACGCGCGCTGCGTTTGGGTGCTGCTTCGGTGCTTCCTGGTTCTATAGCACGCAAAATAGAACCTCGTTTATTAGAGTTACTCAGCCAACAGGTTAAAAATGGAGTTATTCTAATTGCTGGTACGAATGGTAAAACTACGACTTCATTATTATTACGGGAAATTCTTGAACGTAAGGGGTTTAAGGTCGCGCATAATTCTACTGGCGCCAATCTCGAAAATGGCTTGGTTACTGCTTTAATGGAAAGTGCTGATGCTTTTGGTGGTTTGAATGTTGACTACGCGATTTTAGAAGTTGATGAGAATATTGTGCCGAAAGTACTGGCGCCGATTCAACCGAAAGCGATTTTATGCTTAAATCTATTTCGTGACCAGTTAGATAGATATGGCGAAGTCGATACGATTAGTAAACGGTGGACAAAAGCTATATCGACGAATTCCCCAAATACTACTGTTATTTCTAACGCTGACGACCCGACTTTATCTTATCTAGGTCAGCAGCTATCGCAAAAAGTCGTATTTTTCGGTTTGAATGAACCAAATAAGTATCTTGAAGAAATTCCTCACGCTGTAGACTCGATATATTGTCCTAACTGTGGACACTCGCTTGACTATGAAGGTGTTTATTTATCGCACTTGGGAGAATTTAACTGTCCCAGTTGCGGTTTTAAGCGTAGCAAACCAGCTTTGAACAGCAGCGAATGGTCACAGGTGCTGGTTGGACTTTATAACAAGTACAATACTTTAGCAGCAGCAACGGCAGCAATTGAATTAGGTGTTGATGAAGCTACTGTTAGGGAGACTATACCCACATTTCAACCCGCATTTGGACGCGCGGAAGAGTTGCAAATCGATGGTAAACGAGTCAGAATTTTGCTATCTAAGAACCCTGTAGGTACAAACGAAACGATTCGAGTTGTTACTGAAAGCAATGATAAAACTACGCTGTTGATACTTAATGACAGGGTACAAGATGGTGAAGATGTATCTTGGATATGGGATGTAGATACGGAAGCGCTAGTTCAACGTGGTGGAACCCTTGTTGTAAGTGGAGACAGGGTATATGATATGGCACTACGTTTGAAATATAGCGATTCTTATGATAGTAAGATTAATTTGATTGTTGAGGAAGATTTAAAGACAGCAATTAATACTGCGTTAGAACATACTAAACCGGATGAGACTTTGCATATCCTACCAACTTATACTGCAATGTTGGATGTGCGCGAGGTTCTCACAGGTAAAAAAATCAGGTAATGAATGTAGGGTGGGCACTGCCCACCGTACTCAGCACTCAGCACTCAGCACTCAGCACTCCTAACTCCTCACTTATTGTAATTTCACTGCTGCACACTGTAATGGCAAAACTTCCTCCAAACTTAATTCGTGGTCAGAAGTCAAATGGCTATTACAACAAATTGTGCTAAAAAATACAGGTTTTCCTACTACTTCAGAAAAATGCTTCTCTAGTAACAAACGTGAGGTGATATCACCCAATAAATCAGATAAATCTTTTGTCAACTGGTCTTTATCATCACGGTGAACCATTCTAAATTTAAATGGTTGCTCCCCAACTATGTCTCTGATATCTGAATCAAATTTATCGGGTTTTCCATCCACATAAGCTTCGGAGACTTCTTCTAGAAATTTCCAAGCAACGGGGAAAATCTCACGGATATTTTCGAGGTAGTTTCCACCCTGATAAACCAAAGTCGCTGTTTTACAGTCCATTTCTCAACTAAGTAATTTTACAGGAACGTCGGACACAGACACAAAATATGGTAATGCTTTGTTCGAGGTAATTGAACAAACGTTTACATTACTTCTAATTTGTTTAGCATTCTCAAAAATAAAGTATTAAAATTATTCAGCTTTAGGTAAAAATTTATGAGTACGCACTACGAGATAGTTATCGGTTGGTTATATCCCAAGTTGATGAGTACCTATGGTGACAGAGGTAACGTGATTACAATACAGCGCCGCGCGCAATGGCGCCAATTTGATGTTAAAATAGTAGCCCTTGACGACTATGCAACTCCAGAAGACATTAAATCTGTAGATATTATCGTTGGGGGAGGCGCCCAAGACCGTCAGCAAGAACTTGTGATGCGTGATTTAATAGGGGCCAAAGCACAGGCGATGCGTGAAAAATTAGATAATGGTACACCAGGTGTATTTACCTGTGGTTCACCTCAACTACTTGGACATTACTACGAACCAGGCGCCGGACAGCGTATCGAAGGATTAGGAATTTTAGATTTAGTATCAATACATCCAGGTGAAAACACTAAGCGCTGTATTGGTAACTTAGTGATTGAAGTTACTGCAACAAAACTTGCGCGCGACCTTGAAGAAATGACTGGTACTAAAGCTTATTTAGTTGGTTTTGAAAACCACGGTGGACGCACCAAACTCGGAAAAGTCGAAGCACTAGGCAAAGTTATTTACGGTTTGGGTAACAACGGTGAAGACGGTACTGAAGGAGCATTTCATCAAAATGCCATTGCTACATACTCCCACGGTCCCCTATTACCCAAAAACCCTTTTGTGGCAGACTGGCTTATTCAAACCGCATTACGTTTGAAATATCAACAGCCTATCCAGTTAAAACCTCTGGAAGATAAATTAGCAATCTCCGCGCGCGAAGCGATGTTCAAACGATTAAAAGTAGAAGTAGCATGAAAAAAGTCATGGTATAAGTCATGACGTTTAGCTGATGCTGTAAGCAAAGGAAATTTCTTATGATGTTGATGTAAACAAACAGATATTTACTTCTCAGGTATGATGAAAATTAATAAATTAATGCCTTTCTTAGTAGGCGCCGTTGCTTTTAGTGTTGCTACAGTTCCTTTGATTGTTAAAGCAGATGCAATTCATAAAGGATTCCCATTGATCGCACAAGGTGAGCAAACTCCTTACAAAAAAGGAGGTAACTGGGCAAATTTGAATCTCACCGACACACAAAAACAACAGTTGCGTGACATTAAGCAAGAAACTAGAAGCCTTATAGAAAAAGTTTATACACCTGACCAGCTTGCAAAACTTGAAGCAGCCAAATCACAGCGTCAACAAGGGCAACGTACTAATCGTCGTGAGCTGATGCAATCCTTGAATTTGAATGAGGATCAAAAAGCTAGAATTAAGCAAATTCGAGAAGCTCAAAAAGCGAAGATGGACAGCGTTTTCACTGCTGACCAAAAACGCCAACTCGAACAACAGCGCGCGCAATGGCAGCAAAAGCGTCAACAACGTCAACAACAGCAACAGCAAAATCAATAATTAAAGCGTAAAGATTACGTAGTAAAGAGTACGTAGGTCGTCAGTGACGACCATACTAATAAAGGGTAAGCGAATTAATTTCTTACCCTTTATTTATTTATTTATATATATGTATATATGTAGCTACAATTAGTAAGTCAAGGTAATTTTTTACACTTGATATTTTTTGTTTATCCTGAGAAACTATTGTTGACTGGGAAAAATCTTATAGATAATAGATATATCTCACACACAGTAAATAATCATATGTTTCCTAAATCGTTACTATTGCATTGGCGCCTAATTTTGGGAGTTATGATTGTAAACTCTATTCTTTCTCCCTTTACTCTTGGTTTGTACGTGAATGCAGCTACTAACACTCGTCGTTTTACTGAAGTTGCCAAAGTTCCAACGCAAAAAGTCGCTGTGGTGTTTGGCGCCGGAATTCGTCCAGATAACACACCTACACCAATGCTTGCTGATAGAGTAACTGCTGCTGTTGATTTGTATAAATTGGGACGTGTACAAAAGATATTAATGACGGGCGACAATAGTAGTATTGACTACAATGAAGTCATGGTCATGCAGAACTATGCGGTTTCACAGGGTGTACCAGTAGAAGATATAACTCTTGACCATGCAGGGTTCAGCACTTATGAAAGCTGTTACCGTGCTAAAGAGATTTTTGGTGTTAAGGAAGCTATTTTAGTTACGCAAAATTTCCATTTACCGCGCGCTGTTTACACGTGTCGTCAACTTGGTATTGAGGCAACTGGTTTAGGTACTCCTGACTGGGGAAGCTATAGTAAAAAAACTGTTTCTTTTTACACTTTTAGAGAACAAGTGTCTACTATCAAAGCTTTGTGGGAAGTTCATGTAACCCGCCCGTCACCAACTTTCTTGGGCAGGTTTGAGGGAATTAAATAATTTGTAGAGACGCGATATATCGCGTCTTGATTTGAACATCAACATCAGACGCGACATGTCGCGTCTCTACATTTATGTTTATCGTCGCTGACTTGGTATTTTTAGTAGTGATTTCCAATCTTGGGTGATTTTTTCAGTCCATAACCAATTTTGATTGAGTTTATCAACTTGGAAACTTCTTGGGTCTTCACTTATTACTTTTTGACGCAGTTTTACTGCTTCGCTGAGATATTGCTCACGTTTGGCTGGTGGTTGTTGCTGTGCTGATTTATACAGTCCAAGGGCTAATCCTGCGTAAGCCATTAGGTCTTGCCGCTGTGTAGGTTGCACAGATGCGTTTGCCGACATGTTTAATGCTGTTGGCTGTTGCGCTTTTGTAGCTATGCTTAAAGCTTGAAACCAAGAGTCGTTAGCTCGATTAATATCACCTTCTGCGTAGTAAGCAAATCCTAAAGCGTTAGTATAAACTATTGAATCTGGCTTGGCTTTGACAGCTGTTTGCCAATAACGACGCGCGTCATCAATACTATATTTTTTGTTGCCTACTTGTATTGATTGCCATGCTAGGCGCCCAAATAAGAAAGTTACGGATGGGTTATCGATGTTTTGCTGTGGTATTAGTTTGAGTACTGTCTCTGCCTCTGGGAGTGCGTTACGATTTAGCAAAGCTTCGATGGCTTTTAATCCTGTATTTAAATCACCTTGATTGATTTTTTCAGTTGCAAATGCTGTAACTTTTTCTGTTTTTTCTTTGTCTAAGTTAATTTTACTATAGTCCGGAACCGTAACTTGAGGTAAATTGTTTAATACGTTTGGCTGGTGCCACCAGTTTATTCCAACTGCAAATGCAATTGCACCTGCTCCAACAAGTCCAACAAGTGGTATTAATTTCGACTTACGACGCTTTACACCTTGTTCTTTGATGCTAACTAGGTCATGGGGTGATGTAGTTATGGTGCTATTTGAAGCATTAGTACTACCAAGCATTTCCCTGCCCTGGAGACTAGTTTGATTTGAGGCTCTAGATACTATAGATTCTGAATCTCTTGCTGACCTGTCTCGGCGCCACTTTTCGACCTGCCGATCAACGGAAGATAAATCATCAGAGACTTCAAGACCAGGAATAGTCTCTTCCGGATCAATGAGAGAATCCGAGATTGAAGATTCTACAGCTTTTTGCTGGTCGAGTTGACGGAATAAGTCAGAAACTATAGCCGAATCATCAGCATAGCTTGGGTCATCATAATCCTCGATTTCGTCAACTAAGTCACCCCAAGTTTCTTCTCCTAACCAATCGAGTTCTAAGTCGTCTTGTCCAAGTGATCCCGACATGACGTCATCGATTGGTAATGACATTTGAGCATCATCGCCCATACCAGTGTACAGCGCGTTTGTTGCCCTTATAGAAGGTGAGTACTCAGGTAATAGTTCTGTTCTTTGCGGTAAATATAAGCCAGGGCTAAGATTTCCATCAAATTCTGAGTGGAGGTATAAAATTGGCAAAGCCCAGTACATTTGATGCGAACCGTATGCAGAAATTAATCCTTGACGTACACGACTTACACACAAATCGATTGGGTATCCCATTATCAAATTGCGGTAAAACAATTGTGTTAATGTCAGTGCCACTTCGTCGGGGATTCGTTCGGACATTGCCAAGACGCTACGGATACCGCGTTTAACCAGACTCTCTGTTAAACTTTGCTCACCTGTTTCCCCATTCCCACCAGAAGCGCCATAAGCTCCTAAACAGGAATTAAATACCGCCATTTGGATATTATTATTGACAAGCAAACCAGCTAAATCATCACCAGTTAAAGTCTCTGTTAAACCAGTTCGTCGGTTCACTAGATAAATTTCGCCACCGTTTGCACCCAAGTTGCTATGACCTGAGTAGTGCAAAATATGGTAACGTCCTTGTTCTAAGGCTTGCGTCAATTCTTCCCTTCCCGGTTGCTCCAGAAAATGCAATTGTATATCAGGAAAAAAATGACCACCTTCGGTAATATTCGGTGCTTGACGATGCAGTTCTGCCTGAAGTTTAATTGCTTCTTGCTTGAGCAAATCTAAACGTACTAAATCAGTTGGAGACGCAAGCACCATTAATACCTTAATTCCACCTTCATCAGGCGGTATTGGCATATTCATTGACGGCAAACGCGAGGCGCCTGCAACTCCGGTTTGATAGCGAGAAAACGAAATATAAGGTCCAGTCGCAACCGGACGATCCCCAGCCTGCATTACCTCCCAAGGTAAGCGCGCCAAACGATTATCTTTAATTCCAATCCGCAAATGCAGAACTTGTTGATGGTTCTGAGCAATGCCTTGTGCTGTTATCCAACTATCTCTGAGAGTGCCTTGAAAAAGTTCATTGTATAATTGTTGACCCAGCGCCGCTAAGTTGACGGAGTTCCGCACCATTGCATCTCCCTGCAACACGGACTTGAGCGGGTCATTCATGAGATGCCCAGCAGCTGCTAACCAATCAGCTACAGGCCAAGTCACCAGTTCTTCCGCTAATGGCACCCCAGACGCGACTTGTTCCGTTCGTACCAAGTAGTCGTTTTGTCCTACCAACGTTACGGAAATGTGAAATTCCTGGGTCACAACTTCTCCTATTCGTCTCCTAAATCAGATTTTGAAACGGGAGTGTTCATTCCTGACTGCTCCCGAACAGTTCATTCATAAATGTTTCTCTCCCTACTAATATCTTAGATGCATCGACAGAACCGAATGTTTCGCGCCGCGAAGTAAAAAAGCTTTTACCACTTTATCCGGATCACATCGATTTGGGAAAGAACATCATTAGTGGTAGATGCACCTTAATCTTCAAACCCCCAATTGGTTCAAATCAGTTGGGGTTTTTTTTTATTTGATCATTAATTTGAAACCAAAAGCTTTCTTGGTCTGGTAGAACGGGTACATGTAACTAATTTATCTCAAAAACAATACTATTTCACTACAAATACTCAGATATTTACACAAAATAATCACAAAACACATCAACACCAATATGATTGGGCATTATTATTTCTAGATTTATCCGGATGCTCATTGTTCTTTATCGAACAAGTATATGGTAGATGCACCCTGATAATTAGCCCTCCCCTAGATGGTTTTCCATTGGTATTCCACTGGTATTCTACTAGGGGTTTTTCTTTTGATAAAAATTAGGCGCCAAATATTGCCTCAAATATATTATGATTAAATACATTCAATTTTATCCGGAATACACTTGTTATTTATCGAACAAGTATATGGTAGATGCACCCTGATAACTCACTCCCCTAGTTGACTTAAATGTTTGACTAGGGGTTTTTTTTGTTTTTTTAGCATAAGTTTTCTAATTTCCACCTTGAAACTGAAAATTCTCCGGAAGATGCAAATACAAACGCGAACAAGTAGATGGTAGATGCACCCTAATAATTCACTCCCCTTGATGGTAACAACCAACTTGGGGAATTTTTTTATCTATTTAAAATTTTTTTACCAGTTGGCGCCGAAAATATCCGGAAACCACTGGTTACTTAAAGAACAAGTAAATGGTAGATGCACCCTGATAACTCACTCCCCTAGTAGACTGCCATCCGCTAGGGGTTTTTTTATGGCTATATTTACGACATTGAAACGACCTTGAACCAATTATTTCGATTTGTCCTGAAGATGACACCTAGATGACGAACAATTAAGTGGTAGATGCACCCTGATAACTCACTCCCTAGTAGATTTCGATCCGCTAGGGTTTTTTATTGTAATCATAACAATGCAATATTGACAACTATCTCAAGGTTTTATTTTTAGACTTGTCCTGACAACAACTTACAGGGAGCGAACAATTAAGTGGTAGATGCACCCTGATAACTTACTCCCCTAGTAGACTGCCATCCGCTAGGGGTTTTTCTATGCAATTGTGGAAATAAATACTTAATCTTCTAAAATGTTCCGACTTAAATGTTCCGGAATTAGCCTTAAATCATTGTACTAATTATGTAAGGGCTAATAGTACGTGCCGGACTGTCACATAACGGTAGATTCGTATATATTATAACACTGTTATAAGTTTTTGGACTATCAAACAGGATTGATAATAAGATAAATAATCAGAATATAAATTTAGCTACAATTGATACGCTGTTACAGTACAAAAAAACTAAGAATATGCCTTTAGCTGTGATTAAGTTTTCGAGTGAAGATTGCGGGATTTGCCACAAAATGGCTTTTTATGACCAGAAAGTTTCAACAGAGCTTGGTTTGGAGTTTATTGATGTCAAGATGCAGGATACTGCAACGTATCGTAAATATCGGCAAATATTGTTGAAACAATATCCCGATAAGTCAGAGATGGGATGGCCTACTTACATTGTGTGTGAGTCACCGGAAGGAGAATTTCAAATTATCGGTGAAGTCAAAGGGGGACATCCCAAGGGTGAGTTTCGAGAACGCTTGCAAGCTGTTTTAGATTCTGCTCCTGTTCAGTAAAGAATGGCGTAGGCGCCGTTTAAAAGGTTACATTTCAACAGCTTTACAAAACTTCAAAAGACTTAACTTCTAAGACGGGTCCAATCATTGCACTCGTCATAACATCTTCACGGACTTGTCCAGTGACTTTGGCTTTTTGTCCTGCTTGAAGCAACTTTTTGTCGGCACTACGAGGAATTTCATAAGTAGTGCCTTCATCGGTGACAAACGCCCAGGCGCCTACACCAATATCACGACGTTGAATTGTACCTGTAACTGTAATAGACATAATTTTAGTTAGGAGTTAGCACTCAGAGGTCAGGAGAGGAGTTAGGTGGTCAGAATTTAGAATTCAAAGGCTAGAAGCTAAAAATTAAAACTCCTAACTTCTGACTCCTGAATTCTGACTCCTAACTTTAATTATTGTGCTGTTTTTTCTTCGTTTGTCACAATAAAGTGAGCTAGACCGTAACAAATGAGGGCATTAACGAGAAGGAATATTCTCGAAAGAAAGCCTGCTCCCAAACCCCATACGGCTGGGTCTGAAACTGAGCTTATTGCCAAACATGCCGCGATCCCTATCGAAGAACCAATAGCAAACCATTTCCATTTTGGATGTCCTAGCAGCAAAGCAACTAGACCTAAAGGAATAAGTACGCTTGCGAAGATAGGATTAAATGCGTCTGTTCCTTGAATGGCGTTACCAAGTTCAGGAATAGAACTGCCGAGTACGCGGAAAGGCCATTGCGGTAAGTCAAAGATATAAAGTCCTTTGAGAGGAAATAAACCCGAACTACCAAAGATTAAGCCTGCCGATAAACTCCAACTCCATGAGAATGGAAAGTAAACCCGTAAGAACCAGGCAAGTAGGTAAGAACCTACAACCATAAGAATTTTAGGTATGAGTGCATATGCACCACCGTCAATCCAGAAGCGAGGATTGAGGTAACCGTTTTCGCGTAACCAGCGCCAAAAGTCTTGGAAAGTGATTTGACCTTCTTGCGCGCGCTTAACTGCTTCAGAGGCGTTGAGTTGTCCGGCGCCGTAGTAGTTTAAGCTATCTTCATGGGTAGGACGTGCGGAAGCAAGAAGTACTGCTTCAATTTCATCGGGTTTTTCAACTCCGGATGCACGAACTAAAGCTGCTACACCTGCAACGTGAGGAGATGCCATGCTTGTACCTTGGAACCCAAGGAATGCTTCTTCTCCTTTGTTATCCATATCAACGGTTGCTTGGAGTACTTTACCTGCATCACTACCACCAGGAGCAGAAATATCTATACCAGCACCATAGTTAGAATAGGGCGCTCTTTCTCCATCTGGACCGAGGGCAGAAACACCAATAACGTGAGGATAACGTGCGGGATATGCGGCGCCGTTATTGTCTTCGTTACCCGCAGCAGCAATAATAACTACACCTTTATTGTATGCATAGTCAATTGCATCTTTCATCAACTGGCTTTCACCACCACCACCCAAACTCATATTAATGACATTGGCGCCGTTGTCAGCAGCAAAGCGAATAGCTTCAGCAATATCAGCAACAGTACCACCACCGTAATCACTAAGAACTTTTAAAGGCATGACGCTGGCTTCGTAGGCAATACCCGCAACACCATAACTATTATTAGTCGCTTGAGCAATTGTACCAGCAACGTGTGTTCCATGTCCGTTGTCATCGTTCGCTTTTTCACGGTCGTTAACAAAGTCGTAACCTTTAACAAACTTTGTTTCGACCAAATCACGAATTTGAGTAACGCCTGTATCAATTACAGCAACGGTAACACCACTACCTTTAGTTTGTTTCCAGGCATCTTCAACGTTAATGTTGTGTAAGTGCCATTGTTTGCTATAAAGGGGGTCATTAGCACCAGTTAATAAAGGTTTATCTCCTGTTGCTTCTTCGGGTCGAGGGTCAAGAAATTCTGCGAGCCTTGCGGCTTGACCTGGTTTAGGAATCTTGTAAATATAGTTAGGTTCAATGAATTCGGTATCCAGTGCGAATTCAGAGGAGCGCAACTGCTTTAGACGCGCTTTATCACCTTTGATAATATATACGTTATCCTTTTCGGAGAATTTATTATCCAGCTTTGGCGTGACGTTGTACTGCTGCGCGATTTTATTTAAATCTTGCTGCAACTTGGTTTGGGGGATATTTTCCCGGAAGTCAAGCAAAAGCGTATCAAACTCCCCTTGGGCGCCTAGTCCCTGGAAGTTAACGAAGTTGAATAAGGCTGCACTTAGCCCTATCACAAACAAACAAATTAGTATTAGCCTTCTCATATATGACTGATTACCGATGAAAGCCAGTTGCCACTAAGATAACTTATACACACCAGGCTTGGCTTAGATATTCCGGAATTAGTTACAAAAATTTCATTAAAACAGGCTTGTAATTCCTCCGAAACCTTAAATTATTAAAATATTATGGAACGTGGTCTTTTCTGGTTGCCTTTACTATTTGCATTCTTCTGGTTAGCTTGGCAAGGTTCGAGGGAGTTCAAAAAAGTTCAAGCTTACGAAACTTGGGCTTCCCAGTTCGACAAGGCAAAATATGATATTTACGCTGTTTTAGGTCAGAAAGAGAAAAGTATTACCTGGGGAAAACCTACTCCCAAGGGTCTTATCAACCTAGAAACTTTTTCACTAAATGATGTGGTTGATATCAAGCTATTAATCAATGGTAATAAAGTAGATATCGAGCAACCACCTGAGCGTGGTCGTTCTATTGAATTAGAGTTTAGTTTTGCTGAACCCGAAAAATCAGTACGAGTACCTTTTACAGAGGTACCCCTTGCTGCTAATTGGGGTAAGTATCTGGAAAAAGTTAAAAGTGCTGAGTGCTGAGTGCGCTCGTGCGCTCGTGCGCTCGTAAGTTATTTTGGGATTTTAATTATGAATTCGGCGCCTTTCCCTTCTTCCGAAATACACTTTAAACTTCCACGATGTCTTTCAGTGATTATTTGATAGCTGATTGATAATCCCATACCAGTACCTTTACCGACGGGTTTAGTTGTATAGAAAGGGTCAAATAATCTATGTTTGACTTTTTCTGGTATGCCAGTACCATTATCGGCGATACTTATGATAATTTGATTTGATTTAGATTCGGTACAAATGCGGATACAAGGAGTAAAGGATTGTAAGTCTCTGTTTTTTATTTCCTCTTCGACTGCATCAATAGCATTTGCAATTAGATTCATAAAAACTTGGTTGAGTTGTCCTGCGTAACATTCTACTAAAGGTAAATTGCCATACTGTTTGATAACAGTAATTGCTGAACGGTTTTGTTTAGCTTTGAGACGATGTTCTAGTATCATGAGAGTGCTATCAATACCCTCGTGAATATTTGCTTCTTTAAACTCAGCTTCGTCGAGTCGTGAAAAAGTACGCAGTGATGTAACGATTTCACGTATACGATTGGCGCCTATTTGCATCGAAGTATATAGTTTTGGTAGGTCTTCGTTTATAAAATCAAGGTCTGTAGCTTCAGCTTGGTTTTGTATTTCTATATCAGGTTTGGGGTAATGCTTTTTGTAAAGAGCAAGTATATTTAACAAGTCTTGAGTGTAAACTTGAGCATGGCGGAGGTTGCCGAAAATAAAGTTGACAGGGTTATTGATTTCATGTGCGACTCCTGCAACTAATTGCCCAAGTGATGACATTTTCTCATTTTGGATTAATTGCGATTGAGTACGTTTGAGTGAGTCGAGAGTTTTTTCTAATTCGATGGTTGAACAACGAAGTTGCGCTTCAATTTGCTTGCTTTGAGTGATATCGCGCGTTATTCCTTGAAAAGCAATTACTTCAGCCAAAGCATTTAAAACAGGTGAAACATTCGATGTTATCCACACATAACTACCATTTTTATGTTTCACTCTAACTTCTAAACCAGCTTGTTTTTTGCCTGTTTGCCCTACAAGATTAAAAAAATTTTGGCAGGTAACTAAATCATCAGGATGAATTAAAGGTGCAAATGATTTACCTATATACTCCTCTACTTCATATCCCAGTAAATCGGTAAATTTGGGAGATAAATAAGTAAACAAACTATCGAGGGAAAGAGAATAAATAATATCGTTTGCATTTTCAACAATGCTGCGAAATTTAGCTTCGCTCTCAATTAAAGCGGTTTCTACCATTTTACGTTCGTAAATTTCTTGCTGTAAATGCGCTGTTCGTTGGGCAACTTTGCTTTCAAGTTCTGCTTGTGTTTGTTCAAGCGCTAATTGTATTTTGCAACCCTCACTCACATCAATTAAGAGTCCATCCCAAATAATGACTCCTGAATCTAATAGTTCCGGTCGTGAAATTCCACGTATCCATTTAAATTCCCCTGTACGTGCTTTCATCCGTCCAGACCAGTCCCAACGTTCTAAAGTTCGCGCGCTTTCTTGTACAGACTTAGAAAATTCATCGCGGTCTTCTGGATGTACTGCATCAACAAGCAAAGCTGCATTTTGTAAAATTTCTTCTGGTTCAATTCCAAACAGTTCTCGACAAGCATCAGAAATATAAGGAAAACACATAGTACCGTCGGGTTTCAAACTAAATTGGTATATTACACCCGGTACATTTTCTACAAGCTTTTTAAAGCGTGCTTCACTACGATTTAAAGCAATTTCCATCTCTTTATTTGCCGTAATATCTTCAACTGTTTTTAAGGAAATAAGTTGTTCGATTTGCTTCAAATCATTACTAATAGAGTTTTTTAAATTCCTATCTATATTAAGAAGCCCAATTTGATTTTTAAGTTGACTAAGAGACTGTTGTAAAAATACTTCTAAATTAGATAAATTAATTGACATATAGATTTTTTTAATAATTTCATTATGAATCTTTATTTATAATGCCCATAAGTAGCTTGATAGTAACAATAATGATGCTTATTCTACAAAAATAATATTATGGACGGGCAAGGATGCCCATTCCACAAGATTTATATTAATTAGTATGGATTTATGAATTGAATTTTTTAATTATGGATGTAACAAAAGTATCTAGGGTGCCTGTTGCTTTGACAATTGCTGGTTCAGACAGTGGGGGTGGCGCCGGAATTCAAGCGGATTTACGGACTTTTGCGTTTCATTGTGTACATGGTACTAGTGCGGTTACTTGTATTACAGCACAAAATACACTAGGTGTAACGCGCGTTGATGCAATGCCACCTGAAGCGGTTGGCGCCCAAATGCAAGCCGTTGTCGAAGATATTGGTGTGCAAGCTGTAAAAACAGGGATGTTACTCAATAAAGAAATAATTACTACTGTTGCCGAACAAGTAAAATTGTTACATATCGAGAATTTAGTTGTAGACCCAGTTATGGTATCGCGCGCTGGGGCACAATTAATCGATGATGAGGCAGTAAAAACACTTCGTGAGACTTTGCTACCGTTAGCGGTTTTGGTGACACCGAACCGTTATGAAGCTCAAATTCTAACCGGGATAGAAATTAATTCACTCCAAGACATGAAACGCGCGGCTGAATATATCCACGATAATTTAGCGGTATCAGCAGTGTTAGTCAAAGGTGGTGGAATGACAGAGCAACGTGGTACTGATGTATGGTTTGATGGAAAAACTTTGGAGACAATAACGACTCAGCAAGTTGACACAAAAAATACTCATGGTACAGGTTGCACTTTGTCAGCAGCAATTACAGCGAACCTTGCTTGTGGCGAAAATTTATTTACCGCAGTTCAAAAAGCTAAAGATTACGTCACTGTAGCCTTATCACATGCGCTTGATATCGGTCAAGGTACAGGCCCTGTGGGACATTTCTATCCACTGCTTAAAATATAGTGTCAAATATAGTGTAAAAAAACTTTGCTCATGAAGCAGTTTTCTACTATTATGCCGGCATAGCTTCAATAACTGCCTAGCGGGTAGAGGCAGTTATTGTTATATCTATCTAATGTTTATTGTGGCAATTTACACATTGATTATTTTTCAGAACATGCGAACTACAACAAGCGTCCCTAATACTCAATACTCAAATAATCAAGGTTACCCTCCATCTGTACCCTTGTCGGTGTACCGTGACTTAGCGGCAGAACTCCAAGCAGCACAGTCGGTAGTTGATTCACTTTCTGCCAAAAATCACCTTTTAAATCAAGAAAATCAGCTTTTGCGGCAAGAAATAACGAAAGCGGTCAACTCAGTCATGCAGTTGCAGCAATTATTATCTGCCACTACAACAAACAGTTATAACCCACAAGGTTATCCAACTGCCAACAATCAACAACCATCAGTACAACCGCAACAAAATCCTAAACCACAACCACGCAAACAGCGCACTGCGGCACCAA
Organism: Calothrix sp. NIES-4105; assembly: GCF_002368415.1. Classification (GTDB taxonomy): domain Bacteria; phylum Cyanobacteriota; class Cyanobacteriia; order Cyanobacteriales; family Nostocaceae; genus Dulcicalothrix. Next base: position 9,365,031 of record NZ_AP018290.1, on the reverse strand, counting down.
AAAAAATTAAAGTCAACAGGGCGCCGCAACCACAACCCACTCCTGAATATTTTCCAATGGCTGAATCTGTTTATATTGAAGAGGAGGAAGTTCGCTATTACCCTTATAGCCATACGCAAAAAGCAGAAGGCAATGGATGGATGTTGTTAATTGCCATTTTGTTAATCGTTCTTACAGCATTTGGCGCCGGGTATTTGATTGTACGCCCATTGCTCGCAAATCACAATAATTCTTAACTATATCGGAGCATTACCAAATATTAACCATTATTTCTGTTACAATAAATACAAAATCATGTAGAATAAATGATGGTTAAGATTAGAAATGCATATGCTTAAGGAATAAACAAGGGGAGAAATATCTTCTCAGATTTGCTGTGCGAGAGCTACTGAATAAATAAATTTTTCCTTAATGAAAAAATTAGACCTGCTGACAGATATTTTGATTAGATAGATAAACGAAGCTACTACAAGCAAGGAGAAAACAAAATGAGAAAAGTCGAAGCAATTATCCGCCCTTTTAAACTTGATGAAGTCAAGATAGCGCTGGTCAACGCTGGTATTGTTGGTATGACAGTATCAGAAGTTCGAGGTTTTGGGCGCCAGAAAGGACAAACCGAACGATATCGGGGTTCCGAGTACACCGTTGAGTTTCTACAAAAACTGAAGGTAGAAATAGTCGTAGAAGACAATCAAGTTGATATGGTGGTGGATAAAATCATTGCTGCGGCTCGTACCGGGGAAATCGGCGATGGTAAAATTTTCATATCGCCAGTTGAGCAGGTAGTACGGATACGGACTGGCGAGAAAAATACCGAAGCGGTTTAACAGTAGAGACGTGATTAATCACGTCTGTACAAAAATCATGTTTGTACATGTGGTAACTTCTGGAGTAAATCAGTAAAAGCTTTACCTCGATGACTTACAGAGCGCTTCACTTCTGGTGTCATTTCGGCAAAAGTAAGATTTTGCTCAGGAACGAAAAAAACGGGGTCATAACCAAAACCCCCATCCCCGCGCGGTGCATTTAGTATTTCACCGCGACAAATACCTTCAGATTGCAGCGCAATCGTTCCATCAGGACGCGCGATTGCTGCTGCACAAACAAACTGCGCTCCCCTTTGATTATTATTACCAAGTGTACGTAATAAGCGAGCTATACGGTCAGCATCAGAATTACCATACCGTGCAGAATACACTCCAGGGGCGCCGTTCAAAGCATCAACTTCTAAACCTGAATCATCGGCAATTGCCCAGTTATTTGTAGCAATTGCGACTTGTGAAGCTTTTAAACAAGCATTTGCGGCAAAAGTTTCGCCAGTTTCTTCAACATCTAATTCAGGTGGTTTGAGCGTTAATTCCCAACCTGAGTCAGCGAGGTAAGCTTGCATCTCGCGTAACTTACCTGGATTTCCTGTAGCAACTACTAATAAAGTCATTTATTAAACAGTCCTTACTTAGTTTTTTACTGTTGCAAATGTAGCAGTTTTACTATCTAACGCCGTCAGAGCCTCTTGGATTAAATCAACCTCGCGCGCTTCAAATAATGTCTCACCACACTGGTCACAAACCCATGCAGGAATTGCATCCCAGGTTAAATGGTAGCCATTTCTGTCAATGCTAAAAGGAGCGGTTCCACGTCGCATTTTTGATTTACAGTATAAGCATTCCATTCTATAAAAGTCTCCTTTTAAAATCTGATGACCATTGGTTTGGGTCTGGGAGATAGGCTGTGATGATAGCTAGATAATCATCTTTTGGCGCACAGACCACATGTATATGTCGATTACTTTGAACCAAACCTAATATTAAACAACTATGACCCCTCGCATCTTCAGGATAGTCTTCTATAACCTCGCCCGTCATCACAACAGTTTCAATATCGGCAGTCGAAATCATTCGTTCGGGGCGTGACATTTGTCGAATCGTATGAGGCAGGAATAATAACCTCTTTGATGCTGCTTCTCTGACCTGCTCAAGGATATTATTAAAAGTCACCTATAATTAGTTACACCTGCCTATTTATTGATTATTTATCATAAGGTAAATGTTCGATCCCCCCAACCCCCTTATTAAGGGGGGCTTAAAGCACTTTTATCCCCCGTTATTAAGGCTACGGTGTATACACAAGTTTCTTAAAGTTACTTTTCTTCTCTTTCTTCTCTTTCTTCTCTTCCTTTGTGACATGCAGTGACCTTTGTGGTTCCTTAAAGAGATAAACCACTTTGACACAAAGGACACAAAGGGGGGAAAAAAGGTCATTACTAAAGATGTGTGTACACAGTAGGGTTATTAAGGGGGGCAAGGGGGGATCAAATAATATCTACAATATTTAAGATGCCCAATTTTTTGCCCACGCTAAGGTATCGTGTACTTGTTCGAGGGTTGCAGCTTCGCAGTAAAGACGTAAAACAGGTTCAGTACCACTAAAACGAATCATTAACCAACGGTTATCAGCAAGACGGTATTTATAACCATCGATAGTTTGACAACCAGTTACGGCAAGTCCCGCAATTTCCTTTAACGGTTCTTTTTGTAGCTGTTCTAATAACTTCGCGCGTACTTCCATGCTTGCCAAAGGCAAGTCAATACGGTCGTATGCGGAGTTAAAGTCAGTTTTTTCTTGTAAGTCGCGGTAATAATCGCTTAAATCTAAACCTGACTCAACAATGGCTTCTAAAGTATATAGAGCAGATAGCAGCGCATCACGTTCTGGTATATGAGTACCATAACCAATACCACCTGATTCTTCACCACCAAGTAATACAGGCGCCGCGAGCATTCGGTCGGCTATATATTTATAACCAACAGGAGTTTCAAAAAGTGAAAGGTTGTGCAGTTTAGCAACCAAAGGAATTATATCTGAGCCGCTAACGGTTTTGACTATTTCACCAGTAAAACCGCGTCGCTTGGTTAAATGGTCGATCAAAATTGGAATTAATATTTGTGAACTAAGGAAATTACCTTGTCCGTCTACAGCAGCGATACGGTCACAGTCACCATCAAATACTAAAGCGACCGTTAAACCTTGAGGATTTTGTTCACGGTGTGTTTTCATTACACCAAATAATTTTGACAGATATTTTGGTAAAGGTTCCGGCGCCCCACCTTCAAAAGTTGGATCTCTATCGCTATTAATTTCCTTGACGTTATCACCTAATAGCATTGCCAAACCACCAGCAGCGGCGCCGTGCATAACATCAGCGAATAAAGTTAGCGAACCCTCAGCAACTGCATCGCGAAGTTTGGTAATATCAACTTTACTTTTTAGACCTTCGCAGTAACTAAGCCAAGGGTTAAATTTTTCTATTTTTCCTGGTGTCGTAGCAGGAGGTAATACTTCACCTAACAATGCTTCTATTTCTTTCGTTACTTCTGGAGGTACAGAGCCACCAAAAGCACTCTTCACTTTTAACCCTAAGTATTTACCAGGATTATGACTAGCTGTGATAACTAAGGCGCCTAAAGCATTTTCTTGCTTTGCAGCCCAACTAAAAGCAGGAGTTGGGGCAAAAGTTTCGCTTAATAAAACATCAAAACCAGCCGCAGAAACAATATTTGCGACAAAAAGGGCGAAATCTTCCGCCATAAACCGACGGTCATAACCGACAATAATTTTACGATTACCTACATTTTCTCCGTAGGTATCAAATAAAACTTTAGCTGCAACGGGAGCGACTAATGCGACACGTTCAAAAGTGAACTCATCGGCAATTACACCACGCCAGCCATCTGTACCAAACTTTATTGACTTAGCTGCTACTGACATCAAGATATCCTAACTTTCCAACAGAGGATTCTAGCACTTACGCAAGTCACCCGGTAATAAATGACTTCGGTATAACAATCATTACATATAAGCCCATAAAACTTGACACAAACATTACTAAAATTGTTTCTTAGTAGACTTGAACCTCTCCCCCAACCCCTCTCCGAAGCGGAGAGGGGAGTAAGACTAAAGTAAAACCATATTAAAACCGTAGGTTGGGTGTAGCGGAGCGCGCAACCCAACAAACCCCCACAAAACTAAACTTCTAAAAATAAATATCTTTAATGTTTTCGTTTTATTATTCGTGCAGGAAAAAAATAATGCTGCAAAAGCATTATTATAAAGGAAGAGAACTTAAGTATTGGTGCATATGAATCTTATAACTGTTAAGAATTCAGATAAGTTATCTCTTCATGTTCTAGTGGAACGGCTTGAGTCAGAGCATTTTAGGGCATGGGTGCCAGAGTTAGGTGACTGCGTGGTATCAGCAGAAACTCGTGAGGCAGCAATTGCTGCTGTACAAGAGAAAGTTACAGCTAGGCTTAAGAATACAGAGGTTCTGACACTGGAAATTCTAAATAATCCCTAATTAGATTTTATTGGTATGTTTGAGGGAAACAAGGACTTTGAGGAGATTTCGGCACAACTACTGGCAGAGCGCGAGTTAGATTTTGATAGAGATGATGCAACATCAGCCTTTGGTTGTTAGATACTGATTATTCGCGTACAGTGACTACTATATTAAGTAGAAAACCCTACTATTTAGTTAACGAATATTTTACAAATAGATAAAAAGTATGAAACTGACATCTATTAAAAAACAAGCATATAAAGCCCTAATTGATGCTTTAGGAGTAGCAGGAACACTGAAATTTTTACAGCAGTTAAAAGTAGGCTATGGTAATTACACAAAAGAACGTCATCAATGGCTCGATCAACTTACAACGGATGAATTTCATAATTATGTTAAAGAAAAAAAGTTGAATAATAATGAAAAAAGTTTGTAAGTGAAAGTATAAAAGTAACAATATGACAACCAACACATCATTAGATGAAGGCAAAGAAAGCCAAATTAATTATAATCTATTATTTGGCAAAATAGCAACTGCTGATAAATGGATAGCAGCATTTAAAGAGTGGATAAATAGTCACCGAGGACTTAACCTTCCAAACCTTTCAGATGAAGATATTAGTCGAGAAAGTATTTACGGAGAGCGAGGTTAAGTGTGATGTATCTTATTAATACTAATATATTACTTTCAGCGCTGACCAATATTTTGACAGTGTTATTATTTGTCTAAATTAGATACAGGTATATAAGCTAGTGCAACAAGGCAAAAGTAAAAAGCTAAAAAGCACTCATAAAGAAAACCTTATTTCACAAGCGATGCTTTGCTTTTTCCAACTGAATAGTTATTTTAGCCGTACTACACTAGTACAGTACGGCATAAGTAAACATACTATTATTAATACTTAACCCGGCAGCGATTATAAATCGCTGCCTAAAGGCAAAAGTCCTCTTGAAGAGGACTAAACTCAAGTCCTTTTAGGGTAAGCATATTTCCGCTGCTCTGTACTAGTTACGTGAAGTTTTGTTTGAATTATAATTTACAGTAACAGCCTATTTTAAGAGTATCTTTTAGTACAAATACAAAGAATCTCAAAATGATTAGTCAGTTTGCCCATGAATACGTTCACTATGATTCTGTTGGAAACTTTACGAGATGTGAAGAAGTAATACAGAAAACAAAAAATATATTAGAAAAAATTTATTCTGAGCAAAAGATAGAAGGATATCAGTTATTTTTAATTAAAACAAGCACTGATGCTGAAAATGAACTGATAGAGGCAAACCATAATATGGTAACTAAAGGTTATTTTCCTTTTGTCTATTCATTTGTTCAGCCTGTGAATGAGAGCCGTACAGATTTTGATAGCTTAATGGAAGAGTTACATTATACAAGAGTTGATGTTTAAAAAGCTCGAATAGTTAGTTTTTGACGTAAATTATTTGTAAAAATCTAGATTGTAGAGACGCACGGATTTGATAAATGATTTAGAACTGCTATAGCAACTTTTCGACCTCGATGGCTTTTTCTTGTAAATCAAGCGCGTGGTAAATTTGCAAGCTTTCAGTTAAAAACTGTGTAGCAATTGCTTCTGCATTACTATTTTTGCGCTCTCGACGCTTTAAATATATTTCGCCCAAAAGCTTGTAAGCAGATGCTTCTAGTTTACGACGGTTAAATTCTTGGAATACATGAAGGGATTCTTGAGCTAATTCTTCGGCAAATTCAAGATTTTCTAAGGCGCCGACTTCAAGATATGCGCGCGCGATATCAAGCACTTCTTCTGCTTTATCTACAGTTTGCCCTAGCTCATCAAAATAACACAAACCTATATTATAATTTTGCTCAAATTGGGCTATTTGTTCTTGTGGTGATAAGCCGTTGTTAGGTGAAAGGCGTAGACGTTCCGAAATAAGTAGGCTAAGGGCTATATAATCGTAGGCAAGATTTTCGGTATAGGCGCCTGCGGTATTTATTTGCATAGCTTGATGGATGTTTTGCTCCGCTTGTGCTAGTAAGTCAAAAGCTTGTGTTGTATCTTCAAGATTTCTTGCTAACAAACTTTGAGTGTAAGCTAGGCGCCTGCAACGTATAGCAACACTTTTATTATCACCCAATAAAGAGTGTAAATCGCAGCTTTGCTGATAATAGTCAATTGCTTTGTTATAGTCCTTTAAATTTAGATAGCAGTTAGCTACCCTTGATAATTGATTGGCTAAATCCTGCTCTCTACCTAATTCCTTATAAAGTTCATTACTTTGTTGATAATAGGAAATTGCTTGTTCGTATTTATCCCATTCTTGACAGATTTGTCCAATACCAGAATAGGCGCCAGCTACAATTGGCTGATTATCCAAGCGTTGATTCATCTGTAAATAATTTTGCCGATACTCAATTGCTTGCTTGTACTTGCCCCAATCACGGTAGCAGTTAGACATCCAGCCCCATAAGCTAGCTACATCTTGCTTTTTATCTAGTTGCTCATATATGCCACGACTTTGCTGATAGTAGGAAATAGCTTGTTCGTATTTACCCCATGCTTGATAAATGCGTCCTAACCGTAAATAGGCTAAAGCGGTATTCAAATTATTATCCGAATTTTGATAGGTTTGTAAGTAGTTTTGCAGGCACTCAATAGCCTGCTCGTATTTACCCCAATCATGATAGCAGTCCGATATCCAACCACATTGATTAGCTACACTTTGTTCTCTGTCCAATTGCTCGTAAAGGTTACGACTTTGCTGATAATAGGAAATAGCTTGTTCGTATTTACCCCATGCTTGATAAATACGTCCTAGCTTATAAAATGACGAAGCTACATCTGATTGGCTTCCAAGTTTCTGACGTTGTGTTAAACATTGTAGTTGATATTCAACTGCTTGCTCATATTTTCCAGAATCGCGATAAGTATCAGCTATCAAGTTCCATTGCCGTGTAAACGATGACAAACACCTATGCAAAGCCACAAAGGTCTTAAAGCTGATGGTTCAGTATATAATGTTAGCTTTTGAAAGCATTGCTGATAATAGTTATATGCTTTATTAAATTCTTCTTTTTCTTTAAAATAATCAGCTAATATCCAATCAAAATAAGGACTAAGATTAGTATCTGATATTTGATTAACTTCTTCAAAATGAGTAATAGCTTTCTCGTAGTTATCTTGACTAAGGAAAGTCATAGGAGTCAAAAAGCTTAATGTATTTTGACTTATTTTCTCACTAATTATATATTTATAGCATTCAAAAAAAGCAGGAGACATTTGTTCACCCAATTCTTTTACTAAGTCTAAAATGCCACAAAAAAGTGTTGGATTTAATGTATAAGTAATATCGGTAACACAGTTTACTAATTGCGTACCTGCTTTGCTAAAAGCAATATATAAAATAGCTAGTTGCGCCTTTACTCTGTTTTCTTCTGATAATTCTGAGCCATTTGTAGCTTGTTTAAGTAGTGCTACCACTTCACCTTTTTGAGTAAACGATTCAATTCTGCGTAGCAGTCTTAAAAGGTGCTTGGTTGTATCCTCTTCAAAATCTGTATCCAAACAAAGGTAAGTAATAACTATTTTTTGGATGATTTTTTTACGAATGCTACTATTACTTACCTCGACTTGAGTTAGAACCTCACCAGCAAATAGCAAATCTTTTAATTTTACTTCTAACTTACTTGTTTCTGATTTATCTGGTAAATTAGGACAAACTAGAATAGCTTCGTTAGATGAAGCATTTTTAATTCTTATATCTCCACCTTGAAGTGTTGGCTCGTAGGTGTCAAGTTTACTAAACAACTTCTTTAATAATTTATCAACCTGGGCATTAAAATGAATTCCGTAGTAGCCTAAAGCTAGTAAGATTGGTTCATTCCAACGTGGCTCGTAAAAGTGTTTGTCAATTAGGCTTAAAATTTCACTTTGGTCGTTATCTGCTATGTAACGCGCGGCAAAATATTCTTCAAATGTTAGGTGCATAAAGCCGTAAACCCCAGGCGCCCTTTCAACAAATATCCCGGTAGTTTCCCGCACTTTCCGCAGAAACTCTTCTACTGCTTGACGCACGCTTTCTGTTTCTTGCTCAATATCGTTTAATTCTGCTAGTTGTTCTGCTAGCTGTTCTTCTACTTCGGCTTGAGTTACTAACCCTGATGGCTTTTCTTCATGCATCCAGTAAGCTAGCGGCGCCAGTAGTCTCACTACTTCGGTTTCTTTAAGCACTACCGTTGGTGCATCGGGCAGTTTCTTACTTAGCTGCCAATCTTCTATTAATGTCTTTACTGCTAAAGCATAAAGTTCAACTCTACGATTTGGCAAACGGGCGCCATTGCGGTGTATCAATGCCAAAATTGTTAGTAGTAATGGGTTTGCCGTCAGGCGTTTAACACCTTCGTTATCTTGTATTGCCTCTAAAATTTCCCTGGTTTGATTATCTCCTGCTGTTTGCCATTGCTCTTCGGTTGCCTCTGGTTGCTGCGCTTTTTCAACCGCGCGACACCAGCGATGTAGAAATTTTTCTACTTCTTCGCTGTCCATATCCTCAATGGTAAATTCAGCAAAGCGGCTGCTTAGTTGTACGTCACGGTAGCCAGCAATACGGCTTGTAATGACAAATTTATTACCTGCAAATTCATCAGTAAACTGGTTGATGCATTCAACTATTTGTCTGCGGCTCTGTTGGTCAAATACTTCGTCTAAGCCATCAAGTAGCATTAAGCACTGCCCTTGCTGCATTGTTTCTAATATTCGTGCTATTACTTCAGTTTCGGTGTGGTACTGACGTAAATAATCTAGCAAGGTTAAATTTGGTTGTTTGTCTAATCGTTCTGCATAGTCAGCGATACGGAAGAAGACAGGTAAGAGTGTTTTACCTAGTTCTTGTTCACCATCTGTAACTATTTCCTGACTGTCACGTTTGGCAACAGCATAATGCAATGCTAAATAACGTAGTAACGTTGTTTTACCTGCACCTGGCGCCCCCAAAATTACATTGTATTGGTTTTGCCGCACTGCTTCAGATAAATCAACCTTTTGCGTAATAATTTTTGTGCTGGTAGAAAAAGATGATTCCAGAACAACTGGTTCGTCATAGTAACTAGGCTCATCTAAGTCATGGGGGCTAGAACTTCCAATTGTTAGCCTTTGCGTGTAATTGCTTTTATGTTCTCGCTCGATTTCTACTACTTCTTGGCGCCGTACTGCTTGTAGGGAAACATAAATTTGGTCGAGAAAAATATCTACTTGGCGCTGTACTTGCATTACGCCACTGATTTTTAAATAGGAGTTTTCGGCAATTAAGCGCTCTAGATATGAATAAAGTAGTGGATTTAAAATAGGACGTGTCTCAAAGGTTACTACTTTGTGGCGCCAATCCCAAAAATCAGGCGCCCGGTTACTGAATTCCTGTAAGAATCCACATTTATTCAGCCAAAAAATAATTACTATATCTCGGTTAAATATAGACTCTCTACCCAAATTTAACTGTTTCATCTCGCGTACTAGGCGTGGTAAGGGCAGTTGGTCTATTCCAAATGCCATAATTAGCTTGCGATTTGCTTGATGATTTAAGCTGTAGAGGAAGTTATATAAGGAGTTATCGCTGTAGAAAAAGTTTTGAATTTGAAAATTTTCGTCACTGTCTGATAATAAAATTTTGAACTGCTCCACCACTGGATGTTGAGGACTGCTATCTGGTGCTATGGCAAAAATAATGGTGGCGCCGTCAGATAGTTCTAAGGTGGTAACTAGTTTATCTAGCTCTGTGTTGTCAGTTTCGCTGAGATAATTGGTTGACTCGTTGGGAGCAGTTGTCATAGGTGGATAATATTATTTTTTGTTATGAGAGTTTGGGCGCCCTGCGGGTGGTCAGATTCCCGACTTCTTCAAGAAGTCGGGAATCTTAGGGAATCTTAAGCTTTCCAGCGTTGTAAATCTTCGGTAAGAATTGGGTTAACGTCAAACCACTGATTTCGGCGTTCGTCGTAGTAGCCTAAAACAAACTTGTTTTGTAATAATTCGTCACAAATTACAAAGTCTCCTTTGCCTGGTAAGTTGTGAGTTTTGGTATTAAGTTTGCCTGTACGGTGTATTTCTTCCATCACAGGATAATGGTAATCACTTAGTGTGTAGTCTTTACGGACTTCTTGTACTGCTTCAAATGCTGTGTCTAAATCGACTAATATTAGTTTTTTTCTTAAAGATACTTCACACGAAGCGCGCGCTAATCGTATCAAGTCACGGATAACACCACCACTTTTCTCACATATTAGCTCTAATGCATCGGGATTGAATAAACCTTTGTAGCTGTTGCCTAATCGCGCGAGTCGCTTGTTGATGACGCTGATTAAAATGTCTCTACCAGCTTTATGTGTGTTGAGAGTAGGGTTTGAGTTATTATCGCATTCAAAAACTGGCGGATTTGTTAAATCTAGGCATTTTTGAAAGCTTTCCATTGGTTGGCGGAAGTTGGGTGAGTATCTGAGTGCGATGGGAATTGAATAAATAATGTGACAGCTTATCTCGGTTAGTAGGGGACTGGAGAACATTTGTAAAGCAGTGACAAAATCATGTCTATCTAATCCATCTACTATTACTACTAGCTTTGAATCGCTTTTTTTCTCTGCTATTTCAACAATGGCGTTAACTCTTTGAATAATCTCGCTGAGAACTGGGCGAATATTAACGGTTTTGGTAACTTTCTGATTTAAGCCTTGTTTGAGGATGAAACCAAGCTTTTCGATGAATTCTGGCAGTTTTAACCCTGCGTCTGCTGTTTCTTCGTCTTGTAATACTACTGTTTTGAGGCTTTCTCCAAGATTTTGTAATAACTCGTCGTTTAAACCCCAGTTTGATTGAAGGACTGTTTCAAATATTTTTACCCCGATTAAAACTACTACTTCGGCGTAACCTATGTTATAGCGGTCAAGTGCTGTTTCTGTATCAACCCAAATTACTGTGTATTCTTGATTTAGTTGTTGTTGTAGCCAGCGTAATTCAGTAGTTTTACCTCCTCCTCTGTGACCTGCTAGTAAAAATTTTGCTGGGTCGTCTTCCATTGCCAGTGAGGTAATGAGGCTATCTACTGGACTGTTTGCGCGTTGTACGTAAAAGTCTCGCAGGTCTTCAGGGTTGTTTAATGGTTCTTCTGGCTTGAATAATTGGTAAGCGGGCTTCCAAAATTTTGTATTGCTCATGCCAGATAACCTCAATTTTGTTCTGCGTCAAACTAATTAGATTTAAGTATAACTATGGTTGTTCCAACGATGGATGATACAAGGTTTTATTTAATTAAAATAGACTATTATTCCATGTCAAAAGTTTTGGCGAGTTAGGTACGTAGTTGGGCTTTAGCCCTCTAGATTTTCGTGCGCTAAAGCGCTACTACGAACCTACCAAAACTTATGACATATACCACTAGCCCCCTTTATTAAGGATACTGCTGGTCATTCAGGGGTATCGCCCCTCGGTTCCACGATTTTGCTTTGTTTTCGAAAATGTAGAGACGCGATATATCGCGTCTCTACACGCCTGTTTTTATGAAATGATGTGTATTACACCCGAATCGCCAACATTAAGGGGGGGATCAAAACAATACTCCTCAATACACTTGTATTAAGGAGTGCGGATAGAAGTATAGATGATTCACCCTGTGGTGGATGTTTGCTTGAGCTAGAAATCATCAACAAGTTGACTCAAGCGACTAATAACAGGGTCAACCTCGACAGGCGCCGGGGGAGGAGGACTGCTAGTTCTATATACTTCTCCTCCGACGGGTAGTGATTGGGTTGGAGCAACTTGGACGGTGACACCTTGTGTTACCATGATTGCCAGTTGTGCAACTTGTTGACTAAGTTGTATTAACTGATTTTCAACAGCATCCAACCGATTCGCTTCCCTAGAATAATAGCGTCCTTCAAGGTCGTTAATTTGACGGTGCAGGTCGGCAATTTTTGGTTCACCACTACTATTAATAAGTTGTGGTGATGAGGCTGGGGGTGTTGATTGTGATGGTGGTAGTGCTTGTGTAGCTTTTTGATTTGGGCGTACTGATTCGGGTACGCATAAAGCTTGCCACAGCGCTTCTTTACAAAGGTCGCTAAACGACTTATCAGGGTCTTTTTCCAAATGGCTTTCGACTAGCGCAAGCAAACTTTCGTCCGCAACCCCCGGATTAAACGTAACCGATTTAACTACTTTTTTTGACCATTGGAACATTTCTTTTAAGCCTTAGCGGGACGATTGGATAGCTGTGCCTCTCCATAAATATACTGTCCCAAAGCGTTAGCTTGCCGCGATGGTGCAGCTAAATGAGCGTTAATTTTTGCTTCTTTGAGCAAACGCTGCATATCTTCCCAGAAAAATTCACCACCACCACCTGTGAGAATTACATCTGTAACCCGTTCTGGCAACCATGCTAAAACGCGATTGCAAATTTCGCGCGAGAACATCTCAATGAGGTTAGGTAGGAAATCATCTAGGTTGGCAGGTTTGCTTGCACCACGTGGACGGTAGAAGCGGTCACCTTTTGGACGGTTTACAGCAGCAATCAAGGATAATGATTGTGCGTCAGAACCTTCGATTTCGGCGGCAACTAGTTCATAGAATTTGTTCATCCCGAATTCTTCGCTCTTGGAAGCTCCACGTGCGAAGCGGAAGTTATCAACCATTAAGCAGTCAATTGTCTGATGACCGATGTCAACGATTGCGACGGAAACTTTTGTAAAATCTGGAGTGCCAGGACCTTTCTTGGGTTGTGCTTCACACCATAACAAGCTGCCGTAACCTTCGGGCATTATCCAAACTTTGGTTACGTTGAGTTCAACAGTCTCACCACGGAAGTTCATCACGTGTGGTCCGCTGATTTGGCTCATCAACTGACTTTTTTCTTTTTCAAATTGCTCTTGGGAATGATAGGGCAGACTCAATACTACAGAAATTTCGTCTCTGAGTTTGAAGTAACCTGCACAAGCTAACACTTTTGCTAGCGCATCTTCTACCTTTGATTGACCAACACCTAAATTAGCGCCAAAGTCAGCAGCTAGTTGACCAATAGCATAACCGCTACCTTGAAACTCCATCCACAAGTCCATTAATGGGTCAGTCGCGCGTGCTTCAAATACTCCACCACGTACTTCTTCCATCGTCATTTTTTTGACATTGGCAGGAATAAATAATACGCTGTTTGGTTCGCGACTTACGGAAGTTTTAGTAGAAGTTCTGCCTAAGTCAACGCTAAGTATATTTTTACCTGAGCTGTTTCCTACGGGTCTTGGCGCCACTCCTGTGTTTGCAGCAATTGGATTAACACCAATCGGATTTGCAGTTACTGGAGTACGGTTCATTGGAATCGAAGCAGCGTTCATTGGAGTCGCGCCGCTAATTGGTGTTGTATTGTTGGGTTGGTCTGTCATAAAGCTCCTAGTAATTACTTAGCTCTAACAAATTATCATGCTCTTATCGTAAAAAACGAGTACCAGAAAACGCTGGTAACAAAAATTTTTACCTAAATACAGATGTAGTTAGAGATACGCCAGTCAATAAGTGCATACTTAATTAAAAACTCGCTCTTGTTACAAAACGTGCGTAATGGTTGAAATTATGGCTCTAAAAACTTCTTTTTTTACCAAATCAACACTTACTCTCCAAACGTTCTTATCTAGGTCTTCGCTTCTGTTTGTGTTTAAACACCCACAAGCCGAATGCCAAAACCAAAGCCACCAGCACAATTTTTTATACAGGGGCAAGGTACTTATCAACGAGCTTCATACTGTGTACAAGGACGCATATCCTGAGTATGTTAGCAAACCTGTCCACAGTGCGCTACCCAATGTTGTATAAAATATATTGGTAGCAAATGCATGTTGCTTACCCCTAAGAACGGAAATTAAAGTTCGCACGAACAGTACAAGGCGCCCGATAAAAACAGCTTTATTACCTTGACAGTGAAACCATTCGATAGATTTGGTAATATCGAGGCTTGATACAGTTTTCCACTTACAGTATTTATCATCAAGTTTTAAGAGACGCTTTTCTCCTAGCGTCTTGCCTTGATAGTACCAAACTAAACCACCCAAGGTTGAACCAATTAAGCAAAGCCAAAAAACTGCTCCGATATTGAGTGGCTGTACGTTGAGAGGTAACTTAACAGAAGCTTGCGCTGTAGATGCTACTGGGTTTGCTGTAAAACCTGCTAAGGGCATTATCAATTCTGATGGAATTGGTGGAAACAGGTTATATAGGAACATCATCAAAGCTATTCCCAAGTGCAAAAACGAATACACGATATTAATTACACTCTTGTTTATCCAATGGAACATTGACTCTTATCCCGATGTCTAGCCGTCTCGTCACACTTTTAACAATTGTGCCCTTAAATTGACGCTTCGAGGCGCCAAAAAGTTAAACAACGTTAGCTGATTATGTGCTTAATAAAAAATTAATACACTCAACTCACGTAGCAAGTATAACAGCTAAACTAATTCATTAATCGTAGAAATTTAATATATATTTCAAAATATTTCTAAAAATGTTCATTAACATTGGGGAGAGACGCGAAATTTCACGTCTCTACATTTCCGATCAGCTAATTAAACAATAGGCGTTAGTGATTGCCAAGTTGCAGCATGTTCTGATTCCCAGTCAAACGGGTTCCACACACGTTCTGAGACAGCCATTTGTTCAATTAAACTAGCTAAACGCAAAGCTTTTAATGCTTGTTCGCCACCAACAGATGGTGGGTTGCCACCACGAACACAATTGACGAAGTGTTCTAATTCCGCACGTAAAGGCTCAGTATTGCCAGTGTAAACTTTTTCAATCAAGCCATCTTGTTTGTAAGCCTGGCGAAAATCGGGAGTTTGGTTGGCTGTATGTCGATGAATCAATATTTCGTTTTTGAGAAAATCTGCTTCAGTTAATGAGTTTTGACAGTGAGCTAAAATACTGCGAGTTTTTCGATGCGTAATTTTACTTGCTGTAAGTGTAGCAACAACTCCATTAGCAAATCCCAATGTTGCTGTTACATAATCTAAATAAACAGAGTCAGGGCTACGAGTACCATTAGCGGTTAGTTTCACTACAGGGGAAGCGGCTAAATTAAGCAACAGGTCAATATCGTGAATCATTAAATCTAAGACTACCGATACATCGTTCGCACGGTTCGAGTAAGGACTCATCCTGTGTGCTTCGAGTGCTAAAACTTTTTCAGTTTTGACGACTTGACTCAATTCCTGAAAAACTGGGTTAAAGCGCTCAATATGACCAACTTGCAAAATACATCCCGACTCAGCAGCAGCGTTAACGAGTGATTCCGCTTCAGAAATACTTGCAGCAATAGGCTTTTCAATTAAAACATGAACGCCTGCTAACAAACAGCTAATACCGACGGCGTAATGCATCCTTGTAGGAACTGCAATACAAACCGCATCGACAAGAGGTAGCAAGTCAGCATAATCTTCAAAAAAGCGGGCTTTGTACTTGCTTGCTGTTTCCAGTCCCCGCTCAATATTAATATCTACCACTCCAATTAGTTCAACGTCCTTCATTGAACTAAGTACGCGGGCATGATGTTGCCCCATGTTACCTACACCAATCACGCCGACGCGGATCGGACGTAGTGGACTACGTTGTGTATATGGATTTGATTCTGCCACTGACATGCTATCTTGCACTATTATTCTCTCCTCAACCACCAAATATAAAGATGCTACGGACATTGGCATATCATACAAAATACCAATAACGAGCCGTTTTAAACCATCCAGATGGTAACATGGAGGTTATATTTATGAAGAATTTCAAAGTTTGTTGTGAGTTCCCGTTACATCCATGTCTTGGCTTAATTGCCTATACTATGGGATTCTACTTACAAGCGTTTTGTATACTTTGCACAAACTTTAATCTTGTTTCTCACAAACTTTATATCTTTTACTCCAAATTACCTTGAGCCGGATTGATCTTATTACACCCCAATTGCAGGTAATCAGAAAAAAAATACTAGCAGGATTGATAACTCCTAAACGGTCAGTGAAAATACAAGTATATATAAATTTAATACTGTTGAAAGCAAATTGTATCAACAGTAAAAGTAATTGCTTGAAATACAATTAAAACTGTATTGTTCGATACTGTTATCAGTGTATTTTTATCTCACACTGACCGACTAATATCCAAGAAACGCAGTTGAATCTGATGCAAGCGCGGTCCAGCAACAGAAATAACGGTAAACTCTAGGTTTTGATAAACGAAGATTTCGCCTAAAGCTGGTATTTTCTGTAGTTGATACAGCAAAAAACCTCCTACGGTCTGATATTCTCTAGTCAGAGGTAAATTGATATGTAAAGTATCGTTCAATTCTTCGACATTAATTTGCGCTTGTACTAAATATGTGTGTTCGTCTAAAACCTGAATCGATAGATTATTAGTATTATCTGAGTTGCTGGCATCACCGATGATAGTGGCAATAACGTCTTCAATAGTAGCCAGTCCGGCAGTTTGACCAAACTCATCAACCACCATTACCATTGCTGGCTTTTGTCGTTGCATGACTGGTAGTAATTCGTGAACTCGTGTGTTTTCTGGAACAAACCTTGCCGGACGTATCCAAGGTTGTATTTGTGTATCTAGCGTGAGTTTACCTAAAGCTAGAGGTTTTGTAAGGTCTTTGAAGTAAGCAATCCCGCGAACATCGTCCAATGTTTCACCGATAACTGGGTAGCAAGAGTAACCAGTAGTTATCATTGTTCTGAGAAGAGTTTGTAATGAAGCATTTATTGGTAGTGATACAATACTAGTACGTGGAATCATTACAGCTTGAACAGTAATTTCTCCAAATTCAAAAACCTTTTTAAGTAGTTCCCGTTCTCTAGCAAGTAGTCCTGTTGATTCGCGTTCGGTTGATATAATTAGCTGCAATTCTTCAGATGTAACGGGTGGGCGCCAGCTTTTACCTGTATATTCGATACCAAAAAGTTTCAGCAACCAACGGTTAGATTGGTTAAGTACCCAGATAAAGGGTCTAAAAAATCGTACTATAGCCTTGAATAAAGGTGCTAAAAATCTTGCAATTTGTTCAGAGTAAAGAATTGCAAGCGATTTGGGGCAAAGTTCGCCCAAAACAATTTGTAAGTAAGCAATCAAAATAAAAGTGATGGGAACAGAGACTGAATGCACAGCAACAAAATTCATTCCCCCAGGTAATGGAAATGAGTCAAGCCATCTATCAATTAACCCAACCATCGTACTTTCCCCTATCCACCCCAATGCCAAGCTGGATAAAGTTATGCCTAATTGAGTGGTAGATAACAATCTATCGATACTACGATGTAGCGATTCAACTGCAACGGCGCCGATATCACCTGATTCAACCAACTGGTGGATGCGCGAACGTCGCACCGTCACCATCGAAAATTCAGCTGTAACAAAAAAGGCATTGATTGCAATCAGCAACAACACCGACAACAACCTCAGCCCGATATCTCTCAAAATCACTGCTTAATAACCCGCCAATAAATAAGCGACCTACTTAAAATTTTAGATAGCACTTCGTGCCGCTGCCCTAGAAGATTTTGGATTTTAGATTAAAAGACAACGCACTATATAGTACATATTGACTGATATAATCCAAAATCCCTAATCCAAAATTTCCAATCCAAAATCCATTCCGAAGTCGAAGACAAATCGACTCATCTTTCCACAGGGATATTAGGTACTTCGAGTCGCATTTTTTGCGCTGGGTAGTCAGTTAAAGCAAGTGAAATTTTCTTGACATCATCAAGCAGTGGCGTAGGAATACTGACCGTTCCTGTAAATTCTGAACTATTTCCCGGTAATTCGGCTGGTAATCCTTCAGTACTTTGACTAAGTGTTCTTCCCTTATCGTCGGTAACATCCAAAAAACTATACAAAAAACGTACAGTTTCTGACCCTTTGTTTTGCATTTTGACTTTCATGACAAAATCACCACCCGAAAAGCGCGCGGACTGTACAGAAAAGTTCACACCGCTGTTATTAGAGTTAATCGGAAATCCGGCTTGGGGCAATTCTATAGTTTCTTGTGGTTTGTCAACAGGCTTTTGCTTCTCCTTGTTATCCTCGTCATCATCTGACTTACTAGCTTTAGCAGCTTTTGTTTTACCCTCAATACGAGACTTTACAATTTTTAATATTTCTTCTTCCCTTAATAGTGCGACTCCAGTATGTGCTGTACTGCCACGAGCGCTAGCAAATTTACTTGTAGGACGCGCGTCGGGTGTAGTTACACCTTTAAGTGCCTTACTACCGACATCAAAACCAATAATTGCGCTTACAGAACCAGCTCCCAACATCAAGGTCAGTAAAGTCAAAGTCAGAAGCACTGTAGAATTAAGTTTCATTGCTCTCGATACTCACGTTTGAATAATAATTGGGCTATGTAACTAAAAAATAAAGGAACAAGGGGTTATCAATATCAGTTTGCACTATTTCTAAGTCAAATTATGTATTATAATCCGGGAAACTACCATTACATTATATAAGTCACATTTTTTTTGTTAAGGCAGCTGGCAAAAATGATTTTGTGAGTTATTATAGATAATTAGTTTAGTCCTCCAGGGTTGGCCGATCGGTTTAGGCAACGAACTCATAATTCGTCCCAGACAGGTTCAACTCCTGTACCCTGGATTGAGTGGAAAGTAGAAAGTGCTGAGTGCTGAGTATTTAAGAATTCCTACTCAGCACTCAGCACTCATCACTCAGCACTATTTATCTTTGTTCAAAGCGGAACTCAGTCCCTGTTCTGAGCTTCTCTTGATTCATGCGTGGAGACATCATTAAAGATGTATTGTAAGGATTGGGTAGGTCTGGAGTTCGGATGTACGGGTCATTCATTGCTTGCTGCATAATTACATCTCGATAAAGAGCATTTACCAAGTCAGCATCTCTCTCAATTTCTTTTTCTGGAAAAGAACTGCGGAACAGAGAACCAGGGCCTAATATTAAATCAATATCTCGGTTTATACCTTGGTTACGGTAGTAGTTCGGACTATTCTTAAAATAAGCCCTTTCCATTACGTCACTTACGGTTTCATAGTTAGGTGCATTATCAGACGTACTTTCTTGTGCTGCTGCAACTGATGGAACTGCACACCCAAGTAGTATAAGTAGACTACTTAATAATTTAAACTTTAAATCCACAATCAAATTACTCCTAATGAATTAACTATTGAGCTATTGTGAGTGCGCTTTAATGAGCGCATCTTAATTTATGCTTAGTTTGGGAACTCGGATGAGTTCAACTTTGGTGTAGCACAATTTTTTACCAGTTGTAATGAGTTATTCCGCTGAAATTAGCCAGAAGTCAGATAATTGGGCTTTCCGTACTGATATATCTACCCTACGTGACAAGTTGTTAGATTTACTTTGCCAAGATGCGTACAAGGAGGGAGATTTTGTGCTTTCCTCTGGGGCAAAAAGTACATATTATATAAACGGCAAACTAGTAACACTGCATCCAATTGGCGCCTTGGCTATTGGTAGGTTACTTTTAAGTATGTTGCCACCAGATACACAAGCTGTGGCAGGATTAACTTTAGGCGCCGACCCTATAGTTAGTGCCGTTAGCGTTGTATCAGCGTATGAAAATAAACCTGTATATGCGCTTATTATTCGTAAAGAAGCCAAAGGGCACGGTACACAAGCGTATATTGAAGGGCCAGTTTTACCAAGTGGCGCCAAAGTTATTGTGTTAGAAGATGTTGTCACAACTGGACAGTCAGCAATGAAAGCTGTAACAAGATTACGTGACGCTGGTTATATTGTTGATGAAGTTATTTCGCTTGTGGACAGGAAACAAGGTGGCGCCGAGTTTTATGAGTCGCAAGGGTTAAAGTTTGAAGCAGTATTTAATATTGAGGAAATTCAAAAGCGATATAAGGAATTGATCCCCCCAACCCCCCTTAATAAGGGGGGCTAAGAGTAATAATTGTGTACCATTAATTTTGATGAGTTGTAGCACGGGCGTCTCGCCTGTGCAGTCATTACAAATAGATATGATGTGTTTACCACAGAGACACTGAGGGCACAGAGAAGAAAGTAAGAGTAAGAGGAATAAACCACAAAGGGCACAAAGGACACAAAGCAAGATTGGCAACGGATGACTCTAGGATGTAACGGATAGGTAATTTTAAATAACTAGACTTTGTTTGATAGCAATAACTCATCCGTTGTATCCTTTGGTATTGTCGCTAATATTAATCAAAAAAGTATTGTCAACACCCGTCCTTTGCTAGTAGTGTCTGTGTGTAATCTGTAGTAGTAACCACTCCGATTGTAGCTTTAGACCCCTCTTTTGTATCAAATTGGTTGGTAGAGACGCGATTTAATCGCGTCTCTACATAGCCCGCAATCATTTAAATAGCGTAATGTTGGATTATTGCTTCGATTTGATTGTTTAGCTGTTCAAGCTCTTGCTGTTTTTGGCATATCCATGTTTTGTCTGCTTCACGTTGTTCCAGAGTTTCTTGGTGTGCTTTTTCATGCTGCTGTAAGAGATTTTCATAAAGTGAGATGGCTTCAGAAATTACTCTACTTGCTGATTCAAGTTTAGTATCAAAAACAGAAGTAGTAATTTCGTGGAGTTTTTCAGAGAGTTTATCGATAGATTCATCAAATTTTTCAAATCCTATTTCAAAAACTTTCAACTTGATTTGGTCGTGCAATCCATCAATATCAAACATTCCCAAACCGAATGAGCCAGCTATTGTAGCAGCTATACTGGCAACAATTACTGCAACGAAACCAAGACCTGTAAACACTATTAATCCAGCAGCTAAAGCTCCACCTATCCCTAAACCACCACCAATTCCCCCTAAACCCATAAAATCATCGTTTATGCCGTTAATGGATAATTGAAGCTGTTGACTAAAATCGGCTTTTACTTGCTGTTCAATGTTCTTAAATTCTGATTGAATCGCATCTAGCTCATACTCGATATTATTATCTAGAATTTTTAAGTTATTTTGCAGGATAATATCTTTTAGCTGTGCATTTCCCCAGTCATCTATCTCTTGCGATAAGTTTTTAACAAATTGATTAGTGTAGTCTTGAATAAGTTTATTTTGGCTCCAAACAGGGCTGTGTTCAGAATACCAGTATCTACTTTTTTCAGCCATACGTTCGCCTAATCCTTGGCGCCACTCATCCCAAGATTCAGCAGCTTCGTCAATTACTTGGTCTATTAATTGAGAAGCCATTATACGAATTCTAACATCACGTCCACTAGCTTCACCTATTTGTTCAAATATTTTCTGTTTTTCAGCTTCAGATATTTCTACTTTGCCATCTAATATTTTCTCTGCTTGCTTTAGCCCTTCTAAACTTTTTGTAATCAAATCGCTGACCTCATTTACAGAGCGCTTTATTTTTAAGGCGCCACGCTCAAGTGTCAGGAATTTTTCGAGACAGTCACTGAAAGCTTGGAAAGTTTTCTTGTATTCGTCATTATTTCCATTTATGATAGCTTTCAAGGCTGCTTTTGCTGATATATAATGGATACGATTTTCACCTGTAGAGCTTAGTAAGTTCTTATCCTTGACAAAGCTTGTTAGCCGCTGTTTAACATCTTGCCTATCTTGTTCATCATCTAGAGAATCCATAAAATTAACTACGACAAAGAGATTTTCAGCAGGCTGATTATCTTTATTCGCATTTAAATGTAATCTTACATCCTGTATTAACTCTTTTTCTTTTTCTGGCAGCAGACGCATTGCGTTTGTAAGGAAAATCGCTGCATCTGCATCTTTAAGAAGTTTTTGAGTAATTGCTGTTCTCTCTGGGTGTTCATTTAACCCCGGAGAATCAAGAATTTCTACACCACTTTTACATAACTCTAAGTCAGGATGCTCAAAAATTATTTCTGCAATATTAGATTGTGCTAGCTCGTCACTGCGATGCTCAAGTGCTGCTTCTTTGGAAATCGCTGCTTTGAGTTTATATTCCTCAAAAGGAATTTCCTCAGAACTTCCATCTTTATAGCGGCAAATTACTCGTTTTTGAGTTCCATATTTAAGAACTGTGACTGTACCACTGCAAGGAATTGCTCTTACTGGCTGAATTTCTTCACCTAGCAAGGCATTAAGTAATGTTGATTTTCCTTGGCTAAACTCACCTACTACCGCTAATCGAAAACTCTGAGATTGTAATTTTTTAGAAACTGCTTCTACTTCGTCGGTTAATTTGCTATGCAAGAAACCACGCGCGTTACAATCTTCAACTACTTGGAAAACGCGATAACAAAGATAGTCTAGTTCTTTTTGATTTTCTTGAAACTTTTTTAATCCACTATAAGCTATTTGCTTTTGTTGGGTTACTTGTATTTCAGGTTTGGTAGGTAAAGCAGCTAGCATATCACTCGCAGCTTTAACAAAGACAATATCCAACTCGTTAAATAGACACGGTTCGAGCCGAAATCTTACTTCATCTAAAGCTGCATAGTCTATATGATTATTATGAGCAAACGCTGACTCTAAAACTGATAAATATTTAGGGTTAATACCTAAATGTTTACCTATAATTTCTAAATACTGCTTCTCAGTCAAACCTATACCATCTATAGCTGATATTTCATAACCAAAAGCTATTATTAGCAATTTCTCAGATTCAGAGAGGGAATTGCTGAGTGTAAGTAAATTATTAATTTGTTTATAAATCTGGTTTTCTTTAATTCCCTTAATCATCAAATGCGTCAGGCGCCGCACATCACTTTCAGGTGTGCTAAATCTATAAAGAATCGTTAGCAGCTTTTGCTTTTCCTCTTCTGCCACTGCGCCATCTACAAATATTACTCCTAGCAACACTGTGACTAAACTTGCCAGAAATGTTACAGGCGCCGTAATGTGATTTTGAGTCAACTTTTGCCCAGTAATGCGTGACAACAAATCAACGACTTGAGAGCTAACGCGCGGAAGAATTCATATATACAGTACATAGACTAGTTGGATTTAGTATTCCCACATCCTTAGCCAAAATTTATCTATATACCGCGTAATTACGGTTATTTTAATTTTCCTGAACAAGTTAGGCTCGAAAAAATTAACTTATAGCAATTTAAAACAATGCATTTCCAATTCTCCCCTTTAATTGATGCTGGTATTCAAGCAGGTAAATACGCTCAAGTTATTAGTAATGGGGTACCAATAGCTATTGCCAGAGATAGTGTTACAGGACAATTTGTTGCCCACGCTATCGGCGCCACTGTTAATAACAGCCCTTTATCTCCACTGTTAGCTGCTTCTCAATTCGTTACTGGTGGAGTGCAAATGTATCAAACACACCAAGGATTTACAAGTGTACTAAGTAGTTTACAAACCATGCAGGCTACTCTAGGAGTACTGCAAGCTACTACAGCATTAATTGGTGTAGGAACTGTAGCGGGTGTAGCATTAGCAGCAGTAAACTTACATCAAACACTAAAACTGAGAAAAGAAGTTGAACAGTTACGGCTAGAGGTCAAAAATGGGTTTGTTGACCTTAAACAAGCTTTAAAAGACCAAGGAGCAGAAATTAGGCAATTAATTGAAGAGGTATCCCAAAATATTAAATTTGAACAGCATCGTCTAGTTTTAGTACGAGCGTATGGGTTATTTCTTCAGGCAATAAACCGCTTTCGTTCAGCGATGCAATTACAAGATTTAAGCCGTAGAAATGCTGAAATAGATGGTGCGCGCGGCATGTTGTTTGAGGCTTTAGCTGATTATACAAACCCCCATTTATTAGAAGAAACTTGTGCTGCTGGGCACCTGCGGAGACTTGAGTGCGCTTGGATAATTGAACAAGGAATTATTGGAACTTATCAAGTACAGAACGAAATGTCAGTAGTAAGTGACAGAATTTCTCAGCTACAAAACAATATTTGTCAAGAAACCGTTAGTATTATCGGTAATTGTGAATCTCATGACGAGCTTGATTTTCTGTTTCCTGAGATTACACGTATTTACGGGCATGATTTGGCTGTATTAAACTCATGGCAAAATCATGTTGATTGGATGCGCGCGCTTCCTTCATCTGAATTGAAACTTTTAAGTAGTGCTGATTTTAATGACTTTGAATTGATAACTAGTCAAGAGGCAGTATTAACGGCGCCAACAGAGCAATTAATATACGAAGAGTTAGCAGAAAAATCTCATTTTTACTCTTTGCGCGACCAGCTATTATTTTTGTTTGATGATGAGCTACGGCAAGAATACGAACTTTATATTAATCAGCAAGGTAAAAATGTCGGTTATAAAACATTAGTACCATCTAATTTGGAAAAAGCATCAGATTTAACTGTCGCTAATCTTTATCATTATTTCAAAATTAGAGATGAATCTGAAGATGAAGTTGAGGAAGAATTAGCTGATAGCCCTCAAACGACTCAAGTAGACACAAAAAATCTAGCAATAGAACCTGTAATTGATAATAATTTGAACGTAGGTCTATTCCAAAAAGTCAAAATTATTGTTGCTAGACAATTATCAGTTGATGCTCATACAATAACTCTGAATACAAACTTAATTCAAGATTTAGGTGCGGATTCTTTAGATGCTGTTGAGTTAATTATGGCTTTAGAAGAAGAATTTGATATTGAGATTCCCGATGAGGATGCTGAAAAAATTACAACAATTCAACAGGCTGTTAATTACATTAGTCAAAAGCTTCTAGCTTCGAGCTTATAGCTAAAGCAATACAATGTAACAAAGAGTAAAGTGCGTAACTGCATTAAATAACCACAACCAAGACAAGAAATTAAAATGGCAGTTACGCACCACCAATTTTCAAGCAAGCCCAAAAGTATGTGCCAGCGCAACATCAACAGAAGACATATCCGACCAAACGCCAATTACTCCGTCAATTTCTATTTCAAGGACAGTAACAAGATTGTCAGTCATAATAACTGAGTCATGTAGTAACCCGGTTTGTTGTCCTTCTTCTGTTGCTATTTGTATCAAAACCCTACTTGGATGCCCAGCGCGCGATAAGTTACTGGTAATCATTGCAACAATTGTTTGTGGTAAACCAGTTGTTAAGTTATCGGCTTGCACAACTAGAGCCGGACGGCGTTTTGCACTGCGAAGGTTTGAGTCTGGAAACAAAACTAATACTATTTGTCCACGATTATAAGGCATCGTAAGCGTCCATATCAGGGTGTTCCCAGTCAAGAGCAAAGCATTGTAATCTTGCGCGCAAGTTTGCTGCTTGTTCTGGGTCTATCCCACGAGAAGATAAATCTACAGAATTATCTGTTGGAACAAAAGTAACAATAACCTTTGCTCCTTCTAATAAATCAGGTGTTTCAAGTAGTTCAATTTTTCCGTTTTGATAAATACCTTCTATCGATTTAAGCATTTACTTGGTTTGATTTATACACAAATATACATATATTGTCTTCTCTATTTTATCGCAAAGAAACCTAACAGAACTCTGACTTTTCACGTCATGTGGAAAAACTAACGTAGAACCTAACCCCCAACCCCCTTCCCTACGAGGGAATTCCTGAGTACAACTGCTCCCCTCTCCTTGCAGGTTCCGGGGTTGGGGGAGAGGTTTTTAACATCCCGTGAAAAGTCAGAACAGAACTGTAATGTTGGGTTCCGCAAAGCCTCCACCCAACCTACGCCTTTAATTTTCCCCCCTTCCACGCGCTACGGTGTACACATAAGTCTTAAAAAGCGGGGGTGGCAGGGGTGGCAGGGGTGGCAAAAAGGCATGGTTTTAAAGGTTTTTCAGTCCCGCATATATTTACAAGCAGGCGCCGAAGCAAAATTGATTTTTTAATCCCCCAACTCTCCAATTGCTTGATTTTCCGTACCCCCCCTGCCTCCCTTCTCCCCTGCCCCCCATGCCAAGGAGTTGTGTGTACACGATAGCCTTATTAAGGGGGGTTAGGGGGGATTAAGATTTCGCTACAACTTCTTTATCCTTTGCTAAAAACTTCTCCAACTCTGTCAAAGCATCCGCATCAACTTTGGTTTGCATTGGGCAGAACTTTGGACCACACATCGAGCAGAACTCAGCAGTTTTGTAAATATCTGCTGGTAGAGTTTCGTCGTGGTACTCCCGCGCGCGTTCTGGGTCGAGTGATAATTCAAACTGACGGTTCCAGTCGAAGTTGTAACGGGCATGTGATAGTTCATCGTCTCTATCGCGGGCGCCAGGACGACGACGGGCAATATCAGCGGCGTGTGCGGCTATTTTGTAGGCAATTAATCCGTTACGCACGTCTTCGGCGTTTGGTAATCCTAAGTGTTCTTTAGGTGTTACGTAACACAGCATTGCGGTACCGTACCAACCAGCCATAGCGGCGCCAATAGCTGAGGTGATATGGTCGTAACCAGGAGCAATATCGGTGACGAGTGGACCAAGGACGTAGAAAGGCGCCTCGGAACACTCCTCCATTTGTTTTTTAACGTTGAACTCAATTTGATCCATCGGCACATGTCCGGGACCTTCGACCATGACTTGAACGTTGTGTTCCCAAGCTTTGCGGGTTAGTTGCCCTAATGTTTTAAGTTCGGATAACTGTGCTTCGTCGGATGCGTCGTGTGTACAACCAGGACGTAGTGAGTCACCTAAGCTGAATGAGACATCGTATCGTTTAAATATTTCGATAATGTCGTTGAAGTGCGTATATAAAGGGTTTTGTTTATGGTGTTGCAGCATCCATCGTGCGATGATACCACCACCACGAGAAACTATACCTGTAATACGCGATTTGACTAAAGGTAAGTACTCAATTAGTAAACCCGCGTGGATAGTCATATAATCTACCCCTTGTTGAGCATGTTTTTCGATTACATGCAAAAAGTCATCAGGGGTGAGTTTATCTAAGTTCCCGTGGACGCTTTCTAAAACTTGGTAAATAGGTACAGTGCCAATAGGTACTGGTGAGGCGTTGATGATAGCAGTACGAATTTCGTCTAAGTTACCACCACCTGTAGACAAATCCATCACTGTATCGGCGCCATATTTTACAGCCAAGTTTAACTTAGCCACTTCCTCATTCATATCTGATGAGTTAGGAGAGGCGCCGATATTAGCATTCACTTTACACTTGGAGGCAACACCAATCGCCATTGGTTCCAAGTTGGTGTGATTGATATTAGCAGGAATAATCAACCTTCCCCGCGCGACTTCATCACGAATTAAATCAACAGGAAGGTTTTCCCGCTTGGCAACGTAGTGCATTTCCTCAGTAATTACACCAGTACGAGCATAATGCATCTGAGAAACATTATCTTGTCCACGTCGCTTGGCAACCCATTCAGTTCGCATAATCTTAAATTATTTCCTTCATAAAAGAGCTTCCCTCCGCTGGTATTACCCAGACTCAGGTGTTAAGGGTGTAATCTCAGCCCGGTTTAACTCAGGCACCCCTAGCAAGGAAATTAATCCTACTGTTTTTATTGTGACGGTTTTTGTGCCATTAAAGATTAATTAATGTATTACAAATTTGTCCAAATCCATTACTTTTATGTGCTTTTGTAAACAAATCTGTAGCACAGGCATCACGAACTGTGCAATATAAAGAATTTATACTATTGATACTAAAATGAGTATTATTAACATCAAAATTGATAAAACTATGTCAAACAGCACCATTCAAATAACTCTTACGCTACTAATACAACTAGTACAAACTGTAGATAGTGTTATTAGTCAAGGAAAAGCTAAAAATCGTAACGATTTTATCGTGCGCGCGATTCATAACGAATTAGCAGCGATAAAAAGAGCAGAAATTGATGCCGAATTTGCTGAAATGGGTAATGATACCGAGTATCAGGCAGAAGTTAAGATTATAAATCGAGAATTCGCACATGCAGATTGGGAAGCTTTTAGATTAGGTGAGTCTCAATCATGAAGAGAGTTAGATAGTAAGTATTTTGGGGAAAACTAAAGTAGCGTTAAATACTTAATATCTACTTAGTCGTCATGGCTGAAAATATTGATATAGATTCTGCTTTAAAAATACTCGATTTAAAACCAGCTGTATCCCAGGAAGAAATAAAACAAGCGTACCGTAAGCTTGCGAAACAGTGGCATCCCGACCGTTTTCTGGACGCAACGGAAAAACAAGGCGCCGAAGAAAAGATTAAAATTATCAACCAAGCTTATGAGCAGCTTAAGAATTATCAATATATTGATACGCAAAATATTATAAGCACAACAGCAAGTAAAACCAGTGTCTCTTCTCAAGCATCGACTCCAGAAACAATTTACCAGCGAGCGATGAGTAAAGCTGCGAGTGGTAAATACAGTGAAGCTATCGAGGATTTTACTATAGCGATTCGGTTGAAGCCTGATTATGTTGAAGCATATAAGTTTCGCGCGCTTGCTTGTGAAAAGCGCTTGATATGTCAACCGCGCAAGATCAGATTATAAAAAAGCTTCAGAGTTACAAATAATTCAACGGAAACTTGAGGTTAGAGAACAACTGCGAAAAGAGCAAGAACAAAGGTATCAGAAACCTCCTGTGACTCAAAAGCCGAAAAAACCATATCCATGTCAATTAGTCAAGTCTTTAAATCATGGTAGCTGTATCTGGAGATTAGCAGTTAGTCCCGATGCACAATTTATTGCTAGCGCTGGTAGTGATAATACTGTCAAAATTTGGAAATTTTCAACGGGTGAATTGATAAATACTTTTACTCATGACCAATTAATACGATGTGTTACGTTTAGTAATGATAATCAAATGCTTGCCATCGGTAGTGATGATGGTAGTATTACCGTTTGGCTGGCAACAGGTAAATTAATTAATAAATTCAAAGTACATTCGGCGCCTGTTTGCTCGGTTATTATCAGTCCAGATAATCAAACTATAATTAGTGGTGGTAATGACACTAGTATTAAAATCTCCCATATTGGTATGGGAGAAATGTTACATGTGATTAAAGCACATACTCATACTGTGCATTCTTTAGTACTTTGTGCGGATAACACAATATTAGCTAGTTGTAGTAGTGATAAAACGATAAAATGGTGGGATTTAAAAAAACGTAAATCTCTAAGTGTTATATCACACACGGCGCCTGTTACTTGTATTGCTATTAGCCCAGATGGAAGGTTTATTGCTAGTGGTAGCTCTGACCAAAGTATAATATTGTGGGATATCAGTACAGGAAAAAAGATTAATAATTTTGCTGGACACCGCGCCCTAATTTCATCTATATCTTTTAGCTATGATTCTCAGATTATAGCTAGTACAAGTGGAGATGGCGCTTTGAAAGTGTGGGACATTAGTACTAGAGAAGAACTTGAGATGGGCATAAGTTCGATTAATGTTGCGAAATTTAGCTTGGTTTCAAAAAGTCTTATTTGTGCAAGTAATGAGGGAATAGTTGAAATTTGGCAATGTAATTGATTTTCGTGAGTTGGATAAACATCAAAACACTTGTAGAGACGAGGATTAAACCCTTGTCTCTAGATTCTATGGTTTCCGCTTTTGTGCAACTCTGTCGAATATTACCTTGTCAATTTCCTCTGGGGTCATTGATGCAGGGTAAACTACAGAACGAGGTTTTGCTTTTAGACGGTCTACAAATGCGTAAAAAGCCTCTTTATCATCTTTGTGTTCATATACGTAAGCTCGCAATTCTGCTTCGCTCATAGCGTTGAAGTTTGGCTGATTCATAAATATTCCCAATTTCCATCACGCCTAATTATTATTTCTATTTCATCGCCAGCTAAAATATATACTTCTCCTGTACGCTCATCCAAACGCACCATCTGGATCAATATGTATGCTGTAGTTAGCGACTGGGACAAGTATATACACTTTTGCCCTTGTGCTGTAGGAAGAATAACGGCTCCTTTGATATATAGTTATACAGAATTATATTACAATAACGTCATCCTTCTAAGATGTAGGCACTGGTAGATTAATTTAAATTTATATGTACCATACTCATTGGCAACTTTATCTAAGATTCTACCTAGTGCGGCGCCTCCCAAAAATAAGAATGAACGCTCATTAACAGAATTTGTCATAGTGCGATATTATAAGTCTTCCCCTTTACCATTTGCCCGATGACGTATAAATATATTATTTTTTACAAGCCATACGGGGTTCTGTGTCAATTTACGCGCGATACTCCAGAACGTCAAACGCTTCAGGATTATATTGATGTGCCTAATGTTTACCCTGTTGGGCGCCTTGACTGGGATAGTGAAGGTTTAGTTTTGTTAACGGATAACGGACAATTACAACACCGTCTATCAAATCCTAAGTTCGGACATGAGCGAAGTTATTGGGTACAAGTTGAGCGTATTCCTGATGAAGTTGCTTTGTCTAAACTACGTTCTGGTGTGGAAATTCAAGATTACCGCACTAAGCAAGCAAAAGTACGGTTATTGCCTAATCAACCGACTTTGCCCGAACGTGACCCACCCATAAGATTTAGAAAAAGTGTGGATACTGCATGGCTTGAAATGACGCTTTCTGAGGGAAAAAATCGCCAAGTTCGCAGAATGACCGCAGCAGTGGGGTTTCCGACGTTAAGGTTAGTGCGTTTCCAAATCGCGCATTTGACGTTGGATACTTTACAGATGGGTGAATGGCGCCACCTCACATCTCTTGAAGTCAATTTGCTGCATAATAGTGTTTTTACTAGCTGTAAATATAAACAGTCGGCTAAAAAAATGAGTTATCGCAAGTCATAATGATTTTTTTTACAAAATTTTAATCCATTTTAATATTTTTTTAATAATTGTATGAGTAATATTGCTAAACACAGATGAATAAGCTTTCAAAACTTTAGTGTAAAGTCGTCTAAAAAAATTCTTGAAAAAGCAGTATAATGATAATCATTATCGTGTTTTTGCCGTATTAACCTTTTTTTCGGGTGCAACATATTATATTCCTATGACCCTTAACCAAACATCAAATTGGAACCGCTGCCAAGAGCAAGATAATATTTTGCCTATTTCTTCGCCACGCTTAGAACTTGTACCTGATAAAGCTTCAGCTAGCGAAATTAGTCAAACAGAATTACATGGATGTGATAGTGCTTTATCGTATCGTAAGCTTTACGATGAATCACCGTCAATTAATTTTACGCTCAATGAGTCAGGAATTGTTTTGTCACTCAATCGATTTGGCGCCAATTTACTTGGTTACAATAAAGATGAGTTGCTTCATAAACCAATTTTTGAATTATTTGCTTCGAGTGAGCATGAAAATTTGGCTTCTTTGATATCAAGTTTATTCAAAGTCTCCGGAGCAAAGCTTAATAGTTGTGAGTGTCGCTTGAATTGTCCAAACAGTAAGATTGTTTGGGTCAAAGCAACCGCACGAATATTGCCTTTATCAGCACCTGTAGTTTTAATGGTTTGTGAGGATATTACACGGCAAAAGCATTTAGAAGATGCTTACTGTGAAAGTGAACAGCGGTTTAAGACAATAGCGAATACTGCTCCTGTGATGTTATGGATGGCAAGCAGTAATGGAATGTATAACTTTTTTAATGAGTTTTGGTCTGAATTTACGGGACGCTCACCAGAGCAGGGGTATGGGATAGGATGGCTTGAAAATGTACATGTAGATGATAAAATCGAGTGCTTGCAAACGTATTATTCAGCATTTAACTCCAAAACAAAGTTTAGTATGGAGTATCGGTTACAGCGCGCGGATGGTGAATACCGTTGGGTTTCAGATACAGGTATTCCACGATTTACAAATACAGGAGAGTTTGCTGGTTATATTGGTTGCTGTGTAGATATTAACGAACATAAATCGATTGAATTTTTACTGTTGCAAAGCGAGAAAGAGAAACAACTACAAATCTCGGAGAAGGAAAAACTTAATCGTCTCAAGGATGAGTTTCTTAGTACTGTATCGCACGAGTTGCGTACACCCCTCACAAATATGAAAATGGCAATTCAGATGCTTGGGATTGCGCTTAACATAGGTATCGACTCAAGTCAAGGTTCACAAAATACAATACAGCATAAAGAATCAAAAGCCGCGCGTTATTTCCAGATATTGAATAATGAGTGCGAGCGTGAAATAAACTTGATTAATAATTTCTTAGATTTACAAAAGCTTGATATTAATAGCAAACCCTTGGTTTTGGAAACCATATATATTCAGGAATGGTTAGTCAAGGTAGTAGAGTTATTCAAAGCAAGGAACCGGAAAGCAAGTAACTTGTATGTAGATAATGCTTCAGACCTGCCTCAGTTAGTTAGTGACCCCTTTAGCTTAGAGCGAATTTTAATCGAACTCTTGACTAATGCATGTAAATTTAGCCCACAAGGCAAAGAAATTATTGTTAGTGCAAGAAATAAATCGACATATGTAGAGTTTCTTGTTACAAATACTGGTGTAGAAATTCCCGCATCTGAGTTGCCGTATATTTTTGATAAGTTCTATCGTATTCCTAGTAATGACCCTTGGAAGCAAGGTGGTACAGGTTTGGGGTTAGCACTGGTGCAAAAACTCACTAAGTGTCTGGGAGGAACAATAGAAGTTGAAAGTAAGTCAAACCGTACTCGCTTTAGTGTACAGCTACCTTGGCAAAGGATGTAACGGATGTAACGAATAAGTTATTGGTATCAAAGAATCAGGCTGATAGATAACGAATCATGAGTTAAAATAATTCCCTATACTGGCTTGATAAGTTCGTAGTAGCGATTCATCGCTGATTTTAAGGACTAAAGTCCTTTTAACGACGAAGTAGCGACTCATCGCTGATTTTAAGGGCTGAAGTCCTTTTAACGAACGGCGCCTGTCATAGCTTCAAGCACCTTGGAATGGGATTTAGGAATGGACGCAATGCTGATTTGCCCAGAATGTAAATTTGAGAACCCCGATAAGAATAAGTTTTGTCAAAATTGTGGCACTTCCCTAACCGAACGAGCTTGTCCTGCTTGCGGCGCCGATGTGCCCAACGATGCTGAACAGTGCCAGGATTGTGGTAAGTTATCAGGAACGATATGGTGGGGAATTATTAAGTTTAATGAAGTAGAAATTCCGACTCCTTTGGATGAGGAAAGCACTTTCATCCAACTTCCAGTATCAGCACCACAAGAGGTTGAAGAAACTATTTCTGTAGTTTCAGCAAAAGATAGGCGCTGTCTTGAGGTTGGTTCATACTTAGATAAACAGCAGCGGTATAAAATAATTGAAGTTTTAAAAGAAGTGCCGAAAGCTTCTGAGCAAGAGTTACTTCTACGTGTATTAGATTGTATACCGTATCAAATCACACCGATTACTGCCCAGTTAAAGCAAGGAGTAACGTCTTTATCTGAGGCGCCGGGAGTTCCGGATGCAGCTAAACCATATCTAGCTTTACATACGGCGTGTAATTATGGAATACCACTAATACATGATGCTTGGGTTGATGAGAATGTAGAAGTAGTCCTGCTTGAAGACCGTTCGAGTTGGGAATATTTACTAGAACTTTGGCAAGAAGACCAAACGTCATCGCTGCGAGTTGTACATTACTTCCACCGTATGACTCAACTTTGGCAAATACTCGAACCGTTAAATTGTCGTCAAAGTTTATTAGAGTTAGGAAATTTACGTTTAGATGAAGACCAAGAGTTAGTGCTGCAAAGACTGTATCAAGAACCTCCAATTAATACTAATCTTGATTTTGAGGCTTTTGAACCGTCACATGAGTTAGGAATAAAAGCATTAGCTAATGTTTGGCACACTTTGTTCAAACAGTCGCAGCGTACACAGTTCGGCCCTTTGATGCAGTTATTGGGGGACGTGGAAGTTGGGACTATTGAGACTCTTGAGGAGTTACAAGCACGGTTAAGAAAAATTGCATCTGAAGTCGAGCCGACTCCGGTTATTGAAGAAAATAATTATGATACTAAAGATTTTAATAATAATTACGAGTCAGAGGATGTGACGGTTACGATCGGCACGACATCAAATACTGCGGCACCTACTGTTCCAGAATTTGAAGAATCGGAGGAGAATGAAACAAAAAGTGATGATATGCCTACAGTTGTTCTCCCGATGCAGTTAAACAGTCTGGACAATGCAGGACTTACCGATGTTGGTCGTCAACGCGACCATAATGAAGACTATTTTGGTATTGAGACAAGAATCAATAAAGTTGAATTTCCTAAAGCACAAGCGATTGCCGCACGTGGTCTATACATATTATGCGATGGTATGGGTGGACATGCGAGTGGGGAAGTTGCGAGTGAGCTAGCTGTTAGCACACTGCAAAAGTACTTTAACTCGCATTGGAATTTTAATCATTTACCAAGTGTAGATATTATCAAGGAAGGAGTACGGGAGGCGAATAAAGCTATTTACGACCTCAACCAGAAAGATGCTCGTTCGGGTGTTGGCAGGATGGGGACTACATTAGTAATGCTTTTAATACAGGATACGCATGTTGCTGTTGCCCATGTTGGTGATAGTCGTATGTACTGTTTAACTCGCAGGGGACTTGAGCAAGTTACTATTGACCACGAAGTTGGGCAGCGTGAAATTATGCGTGGTGTTGAGCCAAGTATAGCTTATGGGCGCCCGGATGCGTATCAGCTAACACAAGCACTTGGCCCACGCTCAGAAAATTTAATCGACCCAGACGTGCAATTTTTCCAAATAAATGAAGATAGTTTATTTATTCTTGCCTCAGACGGCTTAACAGATAATAATTTACTCGAAAGCAATTGGCAAACGCATCTTAAACCTTTACTGAGTTCAAATGCTAACTTAGATAGAGGTACGCGCGAGCTAGTTGAATTAGCTAACAAGTTTAACGGTCATGATAACATCACCGCAGTGCTTGTAAGAGCGAAAGTACGCCCAAATCCAGGTACGGTTTAATACAACTAAACCGCTCAACTACTACTAAAGACAGATAATGTGGTTACGCTCACCTTACTAGAACCGCAACAAAAAAAACCACTTCATGAGTGGAATTTTAGCTCGGAACCCTTGATTCGGATTGGTCGCTCGGCAGATAATGATATTGTCATCGCCGACGATTTGGTGTCTCGCTATCATCTCGAACTTCGACGAGTTGATGCAGGTGGGCAAAAAAGTGCTTGGCACTTAGTAAATAAGGGAATAAACGGTACTTTTGTCAATGGTATTTTAGTTACTCAGGCACAAATACCTAATAATTGTTTGTTGCAACTGGCAAACGGTGGTCCCTTGCTAAAGTTTGACGTTGAAGCAACTCCAACTCCAACTCCAACTCCACTACCTGTTTGTACCCACGAAGGTAATAATCCAAATAATTTATTTTGTATCCATTGCGGTCAACCAATAACAGTCTTACAAACAGTTCGTAACTACCAAATATTACGAACTTTGGGACAAGGAGGTATGGGGACTACGTATCTCGCTTGGGACTCGCACGGTAAAACGGGGCGCCCGCAATTGTTAGTATTAAAGCAAATGAATGCCGATATGGCACGAATTGCGAAAGCACAAGAATTATTTGAACGCGAAGCAAATACATTAAAATCGCTATCGCATCCAGGAATTCCAAAATACTATGACTTTTTTGTTGAGGATGGGAAAAAATATCTAGCTATGGAATTAGTCCACGGGGAGGATTTAGAAAAACTGGTTTTATTGAAAGGGCCAGTCAACCCACACATCGCTATTTTCTGGATGATACAAACTTGTGATGTTTTAGACTATTTGCATTCTCAAGACCCACCACTTATCCATCGCGACATTAAACCAGCAAATTTAATGATGCGTTCCTCGAATAATAATATTGTGGTGCTTGACTTCGGCGCCGTCAAAGAAAGTTCAACGATACCAGGTACCCGTATAGGTGCAGAAGGATATTGTGCCCCCGAACAAGAACGAGGACAACCGTTAACAGTATCAGATTTATACGCAATCGGACCTACCCTGATATTCTTACTATCAGGCGAAAGCCCATTCAAATATTACCGCCAACGTGGGCGCCAGTTTCGATTTGAAATTGCCAATATTCCGACAATCACCCCTAAACTGCGTGAAATCATCGACCGCTTGACCGAACCGTTGCCGCGCGATAGATATCAAACTGCAAAAGAGGTAATTGCTGCGTTGAAAGAATTGTAATTAGTGTGTGTAGAGACGTGAAATTTCACGTCTTTCTAGGCCATTTAAGGAGACGTGAAATTTCACGTCTCTACATCATGGGTTAGAATTATTCTTCTTCGTCCCATGCTTCTACAGATAATAATTCGCCAAGCGGGTCTTGCATAGTAAATCCAAAATCTAACAGTTCTTGCTTCCAGAACTGCCAGTCATTGCCAAAAAGTAAAGCAATCTTTGAAATGCTGTCTGTTGGTTTGACAATATTAGAATCTACAAGTGATTGCACATTGCGCTGCAATTTCACCATTGGGTGAAGTACTTGTTGAGCCATAACCTCAATTTAATTTTGATTTGGTTGAAATAAAAACTTAGTCAAAACTGATTTTCCTTGTGTTTGGAAAGTTTGCCTATACGTAGAGTAATATTACCTTTGGCAAATTCAGTCTTATCTTCTTCACTATATCACAACGAACTCAATGTTGCTGGCATTAAATTCTAGTTTGTACGGTAATCACCACAAAAATGGATATAGTGCTTAGTACTAATGTTAAACTCAGGCAGAATTGAAAGTCATCCTACTACTTGCAGATATTACATGGTTTATGAGAACCGGACAACCGAGATAAAAACACATAGTAAATGCAAAGAACACATATTAATTACATCTACAGTGGTTTTGTTCATTATCTGGAGATAAACGCTCTATTTCAGCACAGTATGATGCATTCTGTGTGAGGTGCCTTTTACAGAAGAGTAACGACGCTGTTTTGTCAAGTAACTGCAGCACTATATATATGGTACTAGATAACGAATTGCAGTTAATCGTCTTATAGCTTATCGCAAACATCTGTAGATAGAAACAAATCACATCAATCTTTAGAATATTTTAATCTTTCTTTGTTGTAGAATGAGCAAATTGTGGAATGGGCATCCTTGCCCGTTCCATATCCGGATTTCATTTGTTGGGATTATATGTATATTACAAAACATTTTCAGTAAGTGAAAGTATGGAGTAAATTTTCAGTGTAGATGTTTGCAGTATACATTAAATCCCCCCTAGCCCCCCGAACTCCGGGGGGAACTGGAGAGTGGGGATTTGGCGCCCGTTTGATGAATAAGCTCTTGCAGTGGATAATTAAAACATTTGTTACGGAGCAAATTAATTGATATATTAATCAAAGCGCGCATTGCAGCAAAACTGAGCGAGAAGGAACTTGGCGCCTTATGCGGATGTACCGAAGAACAAATTAAGCGTTATGAAAAAGATGATTATCAAAGTGCTAGTTACCTTGATTTTAAACGTGTGATTTTTGCACTTAACATAAAGATTCAAAGCGGGAAATTTTTGGTAGCATTAGATACTTTAGAGAGAATACCGATTACAATAAAAGACTTACGTTTATCTAAAAGCCGTTCCAAAAGTCAAGAGTTAAGTGGTAAAACTTAACATTAAGTTATATATAGCAGTCCGTGGAGGAATTGTAAAAAATTATATTCCGTAGAGACGCGATTAATCGCGTCTCTAC
The DNA here is from genome assembly GCF_002368415.1 of Calothrix sp. NIES-4105. GTDB lineage: Bacteria > Cyanobacteriota > Cyanobacteriia > Cyanobacteriales > Nostocaceae > Dulcicalothrix. The sequence continues at coordinate 9,327,153 of NZ_AP018290.1, read as the reverse complement.
AATGTGCGTCAACCGGAGGTTTTCCCGCAGGGATTTTTACAAATTATTTAGAATAACCATATTTGGTTGTGTGGGTTAGCTATGGGTTAATGCCTTTTTCAAATTCATCTACTGCTAATATTGAATCTGTAATTGTAATACACTGTTCAAGTAACGCAATATCTAAAGAAGGCAGTAACTCGCTTGCTGTAATTTGCTCATAACCATAGTTATTAGCGAAAACAGTAGCTTTTGGAAGTTGTCCGCTATCTCGTAGGTGGTATATTTTAAGCTGGTTTACTTCCCAAAACCAAACTTCTGCAACACCTAATCTTCGGTATATTTCCAGTTTATTTACACTACCACTAGTAATAACTACTTCTATCACTAGGTCTGGAATGTCTTTTTCTTCCCCTATACAGTAGCACTCGTTACTGTCGGCGCCTGCTTTTTTGGCTTTGTTTCTAAAAGTAGAGCTTCCCAAAGGTACATAACGAATACGCTTTTTATGAAAGAAGCGTTCTACCAGAGTGCCCAAGTTCGTTTTTACTTTTTCATGCCGTCTGGATGGTGATACAATCTCTAATATTCCATCTAAATAATTAACACGGTAATGAGAATTATCTTCTAATTTAACTAATAAGGATTCATAATCTTCCCAGCTTACATCACTACTGGCAAACCTTTCCTCTGGGTCGGCGCCATATCCCAGTTCTGGTACTGTAATTAGTTCCTTAAGGCTGGCTACCATGTGTTAATTACCTTTGTTACGCAATTATTTGTAAACTTATTTAAGCGTCGTACTAGTTAAGATAATTCTACCACGCAAACAATTGCTGTGATGAAACCTTAATATTGGCTTGTAGGTTGGTGTTGAAGAACGAGACGCAACAAAGAGGTTCATTTCAGGTTGGGTTTCCCTTCAGGATAACTTGGCTCGTGTGTACCTCAACCTAACCTACGTATTGTCGTTCTTTGAGCTAAAACAAGCAGTGTTGCTCTTATTCGTCTTGCTGTCCAAATAAATGTCCTAAAATTCGCTGATTTTCGGTTTGTATTCCCCGCATTTGAGTTAGAAGTTGACGAGTTACGTCTCTATCTTGTTCAGCATTACGTTCTGAAATACGCAGTGCTTGTTGATGCAGGCGCGCGATTTCTACCAATTCCGCAACAGTACCTTGAAGTCGCGAGATTGTTTGACTATTATATCGAGTTTCTTCTGGTACTTGCCGCATTTCTGTACGAAGCTGGTCAAGTTCATCACCTAGCGCATTTAGACGCGCATCAATATTATCACCAGGAAGTTCAGAGTTAGTCATTTTGTTTTTGTTCGCTTTTTAGAAATTCTGAAGGAGCATTAGCCAAAAGCCAATTTGCGATTAAAGCTTGAGAAACCTCGCTCATGTTCGTATTTTTCCACCTACACACCAGATCAAACTGCCGTTTAATATTTGCGTCGATTGAAATGGTTAAGCGGTCTACATTTTCTCGTTTAGCCATTAGTTGACAAATTATACTACATCACCATTGTCGCACCCACCAAGAAGAATTTAGCGATTAATTCGATTATGTGACTATGTGACTAGTCGCATAATCGTATAGTATTACTACTGGCAGTAGTTCCGTGTTACAGTGTGGACTTGAGAACCGTGTTGGTTTGTTCGTATTGGTAGCGCGGCTTCAGATGAATGATGTGAAAGGAACGATGGCGCCTCGACTTCGTTAGTGTTAAATCAGGGATAAAAACGAGAGAGGGTAAGGGTAGCAGTCTTAGAGGTTGTTTGAAAAGTCTAAAAATATACATGAAACCCTTCTCCAAACCTCTCCCCGAAGCGGATGCCATTGGCGAATTGTAGGTTTGACCCATCAATCGCCTACAACGCCCACAGGCTAAAAGCCTGGGGCTATTGACACAAAGCCTGCCTTCGCAGGCTGTTTTTAGCCTGCGAAGGCAGGCTTTGTTAGATTAGCCGCACCCTTCTAGGGTGCTGGCGGGTGGGGAGTGGTGAGAGAACGAGGAGTCTTACCCCTAATTTGCCAATGGCATCCGAAGCGCTTGGAGGCTTTAAAAGCCTTATATTATCGTTCCGCTTCCCTCGCGCGGGTTGGGGTTAGGGGTTAGGTTTTTAGTCAATATTGATACTTTTCAAACATCCCCTAAAGTAATTTGTGAATAATCTCATCGCATTTACTTTATGGTGAGCAATTTTGTATTGCGTTAAGATTCACATGAATAAACATAACACAAGTGTAGGGAATATGACCAATAACAATCAATTAAATAATTTTGAAGTTAAAGAATCTCTTATAGTTAGTGAGCAAAAGGCAGAATTAAATGTTATAGAATTTCCTCAGATACAGCAAGTTATTAAAGCTGAAAAAAGACCTTTTTGGTCTATAATTATTCCGACTTACAATAATACAAAGTATCTAGAACAGACACTCATCGCTGTTTTAGAACAGGCGCCTTCTGAGGAAGTAATGCAAATTGAAGTTGTGGATGATTGTTCGACAGAAGGAGATGTAGAGGAAATTGTTAAACGAGTTGGTTTTGGAAGAATCAGTTTTTATCGTAACGCTCAAAATCTAGGCTTAATTGGTAATTGGAATGCTTGTATAGCGCGCGCGCAGGGAGACTGGGTACACATATTACACCAAGATGATTTAGTGATGCCTGGATTTTATGCTAAATTACAAGCTGGTATTGAACAACAGCCAAATATTGGCGCCGCTTTTTGTCGTTATTTATTTGTGAATGAAGAAGGTAGTAAACTAGCGGAGTCATATTTGCATCGGGAAACGCCAGGAATTATAGAAAATTGGTTGGAGCGTATTGTAGAAAAACAACAAATTCAATGTTCTTCAATAGTAGTCAAACGTAGTGTTTACGAACAACTAGGTGGTTATTGTCCACAAGCTGGTTATGCAGCAGACTGGGAAATGTGGAAGCGAATTGCTAGTCGCTACCAATTTTGGTTTGAACCGGAAACTCTTGCTGCTTATCGCTCGCATCCTTTTTCAGCAACTTCTAAATATACTAAATCAGGCGCCAATATTGCTGATACTCGTCGAGCTATTGAAATATCAGAATCGTATCTACCAAAACATATTGCTGTAGAAGCATCAACAAGAGCTAGAGAATATTATGCTCTTTATGCCTTCGATATAGCCCAGCAAATGATGCAGTTAGGTTACTTAGAAATAGCAGTCACACAAATTCAAGAGGGTTTAAAGTGTAGCAAATCTGCAAAAGTTATGAATTTGCTCGCAGAATTATTAACAAAATATAAAGATTTGTTTAACGTGTTTACTTCAATTTTTGCGGATACTAATAAAGAAAATATTAGTGCTACCATCAATCAAATTCGAGAACAAGAGCAAAAACTTGCATTTGATTTAAAAGATATTAACTTGATAGTATTCCCAGATTGGCAACAGCCGGAGGAATTGATTTATCAAGAGTTAAGTAGTCTCATAAAGAATATTATTACTCATCCGTCAGCAGATAAAATTAAGCTGTTAATCGACAACACTGGCGTTCTGGAGGAAAACGTAGACTTTATAATATTTAATATTGTCTTTAGTTTGTTTGAAGAAGATTTGAATGCTACAGCAGAACCAGCAATTTCTTTAACTGGCGGTCTTACGCAAAAACAATGGCAAGGTTTATTACCTAAAATCTCAAATAGAGTTGCATTAAATATAGATAATTTTGCAGCAATAGAGGGCGCCAAAGCAAAAAACATTCCTGTTTGCTATGTGGAGTCCTTTAAAATTCCCGACTTTTTTGAGAAGTCGAGAATCTAATCACCCGCAGAAGCGCGCCCAAATAGTTATTTTGTTCTATAGCAATCCTAAATCATTCGTGTTCACGCAGTGAGCGCTTGCGCTAAATCGAGATTGTAGAGACGCGATTAATCGCGTCTCTACGTGGATATAATTTTTTACAACTCATATAGGATTGCTATACCTAGAGTCAGTGTAAATATTTCAGTTGTCGAAGGAGTTGCGGCTTTAACTCAGCACTATATATAGTAGATATGGTTTCTTCGCAGTCTGTAAAAATTTTACAAAGCGAATGTTAGTTTTGAGTAAATAATGGGTATCTTAACAACAGCATATAACTCGTAACTGGGTGATAACCACAACAGACGCTTAAATAATGACTAGCTCTGAAAAAGAATACTTTGAAGCGCGCGCCAAAAAAACAAAGAGGTTGTAGCGGATTTTTACATGGGTATCTACCATATCTTTTGGTGGCTTTACAGTAATGGCAGTGTCACTTAGTTAAGTTAGCAAGTCCAGTAACTACTTATACAAGTCAGGTTTTATATTCTAAATGAAAATGATAGAAAATTTCGTTAGCCAGTCACAATTCAGCCCTGAAGCAATTGAATTTCCAGCTATAAAAGCTATTTCTAACAATTCTGATAGACCGTTTTGGTCTGTAATGATTCCTACTTATAACAATACAAAATATCTAGAACAGACACTCATTGCTGTTTTAGAGCAGGCGCCTTCTGAAGAAGTAATGCAAATTGAAGTTGTGGATGACTGTTCTACACAAGGAGATGTAGAGGAAATTGTTAAACGAGTTGGTAAAGGAAGAATTAGTTTTTATCGAAACGCTCAAAATCTAGGCTTAATTGGTAATTGGAATGCCTGTATAGCGCGCGCACGCGGACATTGGGTTCATATTTTACACCAAGATGATTTAGTGATGCCTGGATTCTACGCTAAATTACAAGCTAGTATTGAACAACAGCCAGATATTGGTGCCGCTTTTTGTCGTCATTTATTTATAAATAATGAAGGTAGTAAACTATCGGAGTCACATTTAGAGCGGGCAACACCAGGTATAATAGAAAACTGGCTAGAGCGTATAGGTGTACAATGCTTTATTGAATGTGCTTCGATAGTCGTCAAACGTAGTGTTTATGAAGAACTAGGTGGTTACTGTTCACAAGCGGGTTATGCTGCGGACTGGGAGATGTGGAAACGAATTGCTAGTCGCTACCAATATTGGTTTGAACCCGAAATTTTAGCTGCTTTTCGTTGCCATAATCTTTCAGAAACTTATAAATATATTGCATCAGGCACTAACATTGTTTATCTTCGTCGAACTATTGAAATTTCAGAATCATATCTACCAAAAGATATTGCTGTAGATGTATCAAGAAGAGCTAGAGAATTTTATGCTATTTATGCCTTTAATATAGCCCAGCAAATAATGCAGTCGGGTAATTTAGAAATAGCAGTTACACAAATTAAAGAGGGTTTAAAGTGTAGCAAATCTTCGGCAGTTATGAATTCGCTTGCCCAACTATTTATAAAATCAGAAGATTTGTTAAGAGTTTTTACTTCCATTTTTGTTGATACTAAGCAAGAAAATATTTTTGCTACTATCAATCAAATTCGAGAACAAGAGCAAAAAGTTGGATTTGGTTTAAAGGATATTAACTTAATAGTATTTCCAGATTGGCAGCAGCCAGAGGATTTGATTTATCAAGAGTTAAGCAGTGTGATTAAGAATATTATCAATCATTCGTCAGCAGATAAAATTAAGCTGTTAGTCGATAACACTGGTATTTCTTCTGAAGAAGCGAACTTTGTAATATCTTATCTCGTCTTTAATTTGTTTAATAAAGATGATTCAAATGCTATTAAAGAACCAGCAATTTCCTTAACTGGTGACCTAACGCAAAAACAATGGCAAGCTTTATTACCTAAAATCTCAAATAGAGTCGTACTCAATATAGATAATCTTGCAGCGATAGAGGGTGCCAAAGCAGAAAACATTCCAGTTTGTTGTGTGGAGGATATCAGTAATATATTAACGGCTAGTGTAGATTCTGCAAGCAAAAAGTGTTTAGAAACGAAGACAAGCAAAATTGACAATGATATGAAGATAGAACAAGATATTTTGCGCGTTGATATAGGATGTGGAGATAGAAAGCCCCAAAATTTTGTTGGAGTTGATATTCACCCAGGAATTGGTGTTGATATCGTAGCTGATCTGAATAAAGAGTTTCCTTTTCCTGATAATTCGGTTGATGAGTTAAGAGCGCATGACGCTATCGAACATCTCCATGATAGAATTAATACAATGAATGAAATTTGGAGAGTTTGTAAACCTGGTGCAAAAGTAGATATTCTTGTACCATCTACAGATGGTCGAGGAGCTTTTCAAGACCCAACTCACGTCAGTTTTTGGAATATTAATTCTTTTTTATACTACTGTAATCAATTCCCTGCTTACATGGAACTTTGTCGTAAATATGGGTTTAAAGGTGAGTTTAATGCAGTCAAACTTGAACATATCGAATCCCCTGGTGGAGTCATTCACGTTATCGCTGAGTTAGTTGTAGTAAAGCCATTATCTAATTCAATCCACAATCAAACCCTTGCGAATGTGAATAACTTAGTAAGTAACCAAGCAGTTGTTAAAGAAAATGCACAACAAGTTACAACTTTAACCAATGTGAATGGGTAAACTCAGCACTATACCAATCCTATATGAGTTGTAAAAATTATATCTACGTAGAGACGCGATTAATCGCGTCTCTACAATCTCGATTTAGCGCAAGCGCTCACTGCGTGAACACAAATGATTTAGGATTGCTATATATATAAGATATGACGGGAGCAAACTGTAAAAATTTTACAAAGCGAATGTTAGTTTTGGGTAAACGAATGGGTATCTTAACTACAGGACATTACTCGTAACCGAGTGGTAACTACAATAAACATTTAAACAATGACTAGCTCTGAAAAAGAATACTTTGAAGCGCGCGCCAAAAAAACAAAAAGGTTGCAGCGGATTTTAACATGGGTATCTATTGTGTCTTTTGGTGGCTCTGGTGCGATGGCTGTGGTGCCAACACTTTATGATGCATTTAATCAAAAACCTCAGCAGCAACAAGCTGTATCTAATGCTTCTAATACACTACTGCAACAAGCTCAGGGGTTTGAGATGGTGTTACAGCGTGAACCTGAGAACCGAGTTGCTTTGGAAGGATTGGTAAACGCGCGGCTTCAGATGAAGGATGTGAAAGGAGCAGTGGCGCCGTTAGAGAAGTTAGTAAAGTTAAATTCAGATAGGCAAGATTATAAAAAACTATTAGAAGAATTGAAAAAGCAAGTAGGGAAATAAAAAAATAGAAGTTATAAGTAATTACTAGTAGTTTTAATTATTAAGCATGTAATGTAATCCTTAGTACGGATACATTTTCATTGACAGTCAAACCCACAACTTTAACTTATGGCAAGGTAATTTCTTGCTCTGTTTTATTATGGAATCATCTATGTCACATCAAGATTCGTATTTACAGTATGTTAAACAAATAGCTCCAAAGATTGATGTTGGTAGTTTATCAAGGATTACTAACATTATAGAAAATACCCTTTGGGAAAATGCCAATTCTTCAAGTGATTGGAATAATGTAGCGGTGGTTGCTCTAACTGAAGCTGAACGATATAGTTCGGAGATGGAAACACGCGCGCTTTATTTAGAGATGGCTTTTGATGCTTTAAATAATGCGCTAGAGCTAGAACAACATCCTTTGTGTGCTGCTCATCTTGCTTTAATACATAGCATGATAGGGGAGACACAACGAGCAATAGAAATTGCGTTTAATGCATTTATTAACACGCTTCAGCTAGCCGATGAGAATACAAACACTGATTCTCAGTATTTAGTGTATCTGTTTCCACAGCAAGGTTTATCAAAATCAGATTACCAATTGACGCAAGCAGCTTTATATACGCAAAACAGTTATCAGCAAGCGCTTGTTGTTTTAAGTCAAGTTTTGTGTAGTTCGCAATTAGTATTTTATAATGCTGTAGGTCGTCGTTTTTTGCAACTTGCGGCTCAAGTTATACCTAATTCGGCGAATATAGCGTTGAAACTTGGAATTGCTAGTTTAATGGCAAATGAATGGGAAGGAATGTTGCATTTGCACCGTGCGAAACAGTTAGCTCCATATTCTTCTGTAACTCATCAAGCTTTATATTTAGCATATCGAGCTTTTAACCAAATTGAAACTGCTAATTATTGGCTTAAATTAAGTCAAGAACTATATCAACAAAATCCTCAATCTTCAGATTGGCAATGGACACAGCTTAAAAGCGATAACGCATTTACCTATGTTCCATTTGAAGGTTTAACGATGGCAGTTGAGCCAAGCTTACGTAGTATTGTCACGAGTGTGCTTATTGGTGAAGGAGAATGGTTTGAAAAAGAGATGGAGTTTTGGCGCCACTTCATTAAACCAGGTATGACGGTGATAGATGTGGGCGCCAATGCAGGGGTTTATACATTTAGCGCAGCGCTGCAAGTTGGTTCTGAGGGAAGAGTATTGGCTGTTGAACCTTTTTCAAGTTGTGTAAATTATTTAACAGAAACTTGTCGAGTAAATAAATTATCACAAGTAACCGTGTGTTCAGGCGCCGCAAGTAACTTTAACGGAACAGTTAAACTGCTTCTTCACAATGCCAACGAGATGAACGAGGTAATTTCTAGCGAAGCTGCAGCAAATATGCCAAATGCTTCTTTTGAAGAAGCAGAGTGTTTTACATTAGATAGTCTGGTTGAACGAGAAAAATTCGAGCGAGTCGATATACTCAAAATTGATGCAGAAAACCATGAGCTTGCAGTACTTGAAGGAAGTACAAAGATTCTATCGGAAATGGCGCCAGTGATACTTTATGAAAATATTGCTGGTAGTAAAGGTAGTAATTATCAAGTTGCTGAATATTTAAACAAGTTAGGGTATCAACTTTTTAGATATCAGCCATATTTACAGAACTTAATACCTATAAATTCCCTAGAAGAGATTCAAGGAAATCTTAACTTGATTGCTTTTCCACGCAGTTAAGAAGTTATATTCCTATTTCTAGACACCCGACTTTTTAAAAAAGTCGGGTATCTGGATATAAAATCCCTGCGATATTCACTAATCCCACATTTTTTTACAAATATTAATTCAATTATGTCAGTATTTCTCAACAATCTAAAAAAAAGGGGTCACTTAGACCAAATTCACATGACAGTTTGCAATGTTGGTTCGCGCAAGCTTGGAATAAACGATGATTATGCTAGCTTAGGCTGGGAAATATTTGCACCTAACTTGAGTATATATGGATTTGATGCTGATGCAGATGCATGTGAAGAAGCAAACGCGAATATTGAAGCTAGACAAGTAAATTGGAAAGAAAAACACATTCCTTTAGCATTAGGAAGCTCTGTTGGAGAGTCTACATTATACGTGACAAAGCACCCTATGTGTAGTTCGCTTTATCCTCCTAATGAACCTTATCTAAAGCGCTTTCAAGGATTATCAGAGTTAGTGAATTTAGATTTTAGCTTAGAGATTGAAATAACAACTTTAGATACTTTTTGTCAAAGTGAAGGAATCACAGAAATCGATTTTTTACAAATTGACGTTCAAGGAGCAGACCTTGATGTACTAAAAGGAGCTAATGCTATATTAGAAAATAGTGTATTGGCTATCCAGATAGAAGTTGAATTTTCGCCCTTATACCAAAATCAACCTTTATTTACAGATGTAGACATTTTTCTAAGGAACCAGGGTTTTAGTTTATTCGACTTAGCTACATCTTACCGTACTCGTTCTAATTCTCCAATTCAATCTACTATTCATCCTGGTCAACTACTCTGGGCAGACGCATTTTTTTTTCGAGATTTAATTAAAGAAGATACAGATATTAATTTAAAAACACCTGAGCAAATTTTTAAGTTAGCTTGTATCGCTGATATTATGCACTTTCCCGATTACGCTTTAGAATTATTAACTTATCTTACTTTAAATTACGGAAATGACTCAAAGTACAATTTTGCAAACAGCATTATTGAAAGTTTGTCTGAAATTCCAGATTTGGCACAAGCTGGAATTGAATTTTTAGCTGTTGTTAGTAAATTAAAAAGTTCTATGCATTAATTTTAGAGGGTGGGCAGTGCCCACCTGACTTTTAAATATTAATGTCCTTCAACATAGATTTGCCACATTTGCTGATAAGCCTTTTCCATTTCACGAGTAAACTGTTTAGCATTCCAAAGAGGCGCCGTTTGTCTTGACTGTCGTAGTTTCCAAGCTACTTGCTGCCTTAAATAAGCGTCTTTACCTAGACGAATACCCCATTCAATATACTCTTCATCTGTCCAAGCAATACCTTCTGTAATACCAGCATTTATCATCATGGTGTAGCTGTTGCGTGCGGCAAATTGTTCACCAATGCGGGTAACTAGAGGAATACCCATCCAAAGTGTTTCTAATGTTGTTGTGGCGCCGTTGTAAGGGTAAGTGTCAAGGACAACATCAGCAATACCTAAATTCGCGCGATGAGTTGCTTCAAGCATGTCTTGCTGCAAAAATCTTAACCGAGAACAATCAACACCTTCTTCGTCAGCTATTTTGTAGAAAAAGTTTTGAATGGCTTGTTCCTCAGCTAAACCTTTAATCAATAAGTAACTGTTAGGCACCTCTTTAATTATTTTCATTTGCCAACGTGCTGTTTCGGGATGACGCTTATACCCTCGTTGCGCGCTCAGGTAAACTACTGCATCGTCAGGGATATTTAATTCATCCCGACGCAGTGTAGGTACTCCAACTTCAAAGCCATCAACTGCTATATAAGTATTAGGTAATCGCCAAATTTTCTCAGTGTAGTAATTTTGTGCAGTATCTGGGAGTACGTAAGGGTCAGCAATGAAGTAATCTACTGTAGGTATTCCAGATGCATCCCATCCCAACCAAGTTACTTGTACTGGTGCTGGTTTAAGCGCAACAACTTCAGAAGTTATATCTAAAGTTAAACTGTCTAAGTCTATTAAAATATCAATTTCGTCATTGCGAATCTTTTCAGCAATATCCCAAGCATCTATTCCTACTTTATGAGGATATGAAACTTGGTTAAAATACCATTCTTGCAACCAATCATTAATTTCTTTATAGTCTATAAAATATATATGAGTTTCAAATTTATCTTTGTCATGATATTGAATTAGCCAACGTGCGAGCCAACCAACAGAATGATGTCTCAAAGCATAAGATAAATATCCTATTTTTAATTTTTTATGAGCATGACAAACTTTTTTATTCTGTTTTAGTTGAGAATAACGATTTAAATCTTCCCCTGCAAACGTTTGTATACTTGCTTGAAAAAATTTTGCAAGTTGATTGTTTATTGTTTTAAATTCTACAGGATTATCTTTGATATGTGGAATAGCAAATAATGGAGTTAGAAGACGAAGAATTTGTATTTCAGAAATTTCTATTGGTTGCGAATGTATCAATTCTTGCACCAATGACTCTAGTTTTTGACAAGCACTACAAACTTCTTCCCAATATCCACCTGCATTCATTAATCCACGAAGTAATAAATGGATGGCAAAAATTTTATCTGGCAAGTCATGTGAAAGAGAATAGCATTGTTTTGCAACTTTAATACCTTGATTATAATTTTGTGAATTTTGATAAAAAGTTGCTAAATTTCTTATAACTTCTACATTATTACCATCTAAACGTAAAATTAACTTTAAAATTTCTGCTGCCAATGCAGGACATTTCATAGTATGACCAATTCGCATTGCAACAGGTAAGAAAATCTCATAACAATCATTTGAACTAGAAAAGTAAGGCAAACTAGCTTCTAAAAGCCTAAACGATGCAGAATGCAAAGGTTCTACTTTCAAAACCTCCTGAATTAGACTTTTAAATTCTTCGTACAAAACCTTATCGTTTTCATTTGTCTTTAAATATTGAATTAACCCTAATCCCATCAAATCATCAACTTCAAAATTATTAAGCTTGATAGAAAGCGTAATAATTTTGATTAGGTTATTAATATTACTAGGATTAATTTCTCGAATGTGTTGACGAATAACCCACGCTACAGAAAATTCTTCAAACTTCTCACGTTGTATTGCCTCTGTTTCTAGCACTTGAAGAAGTTCATTCGTCAACTTACCTATTTCTTCTTCATCCACTTCAGCCATTGGAAGCATCCAAGTCATTTGCGCTTCGGCTTCTTGACCTTGTAACAGTAAAATTAATCCTAAGTGCCAGTAATGTGAAGTTATGTGTGGTTCAGCGATAATTGCCTCTTCATATACATAAGCAGCCGAAGTATAATTACCTTCGCTTAAGTATTGTTCAGCTTGTCGTTGCCAATTAACTAAATTTACAACCATAATTAATGACTTATAGATTTTTTTATTAAGATATAATGAAAATAAATATTAAGATTGAACAGTTAGTAATTTATATATAAATTAGTTAAAGTCATTTAATTTTTTATTGCCAATAGTCATAGCTAATAAATGTTAATAAAGTGAGTAGAAATATCTACCCACTCCTTTAATTTTTACAAAACGAGTTGAAAAATACTAGTATTAACAAAAATACTTTCTACCGCAGCGGTATTCATTTACAACTACTGAAGTATAAAAGTATTACTTAACTGCTATGTAATCACCGTTGGGACATGAGGGTCCAGTTGGATCAGCAGCAGCAGCGAAACTTGCTTCTTCTATACCTGTTTTACCACTACTAGCAACAGATTTCTGAGCTTCACATAAAATAGCAAGTGTAGTAGCTTCACTTGTACTGCCAATTGTCGCTATTTGCACACCACCTATATAAGCTTTGATAGGTGCGCCCGCAGTTTTAACTACTGCTTGATTCGTAACTGCGGTTGCGTCTTTCAGTACAGCTTTGTATTGGTAGTTTTCAGTTTCTGTTTTTACTCCAAGACCTAATTTACCAAAATCAGCAGTAGCAGCAAACGCATTAGCTTCCATATATTGTGCTTGTTGCGCGCGGTTCATAGAACCTGTATATGTTTTAGCTTCAGACTGTTTTGCTTTGTTTGCTTGGTTAAGGAAAGAAGGTAGTGCAATAGCAGATAGAATACCAATAATGATGATTACAACTAATAGTTCAATTAAGGTAAAACCTTGGTCATCTTTCTTTTTCTTGAGGATGTGTTGAAGAAATTTTGCTTTGAGTTCGGTTTTCATATCAGAGGTTTCCTTGTCTAGTTTAAATTTTGGAATTTGATTTTCGTCTTCTGAAATAAACTTACCCACTTTGCTTGAGTTTGATATCACTCTATCTAAAAAAATTGTCAGACTCTCAGTAAATAAACTCAGTAGCTAAAAACTTGGGGTGCAATTATTGTCATGCACCCCCTACGAAATGTGATTATTTCCACTTGGTTTGATCAAAGAGGAATTTACCCTGAAGAACTTACCTGTTAAGGTTAACGTTCCAGCATTACGTAACCTAGACCGTGTAAACGCAAGAGCATTTGCTGTATCAAGTTAAATGCTTGCTCATGTTCTATAGGCTTCAAAGTAACAGGGTTGAGCGGGTGTATTTGCTTCCAGTTTTCAACCAACGCCATCATTGGCTGAGGTTGCTCTAACAATCGCAGTAAGCAAATAGCCATTGCGCTATCAATACTTATTACTGGCTCTATCAATGGTAAATGTTGGCTAATTGCGAAGGCTCTCAAATCTGTAACGCAAGCGGTAAGGTCTTCGCGAAATTTTGGTGTTTTGAGTTGGGGGTGTAAATATGCTTTGCTATTTTGCCAATCTGAATCTGTCCATTCAGCAATTGGCGTAAGTGAATGCTTCTGTTCAGGATGACCACACCATAAATCAAGTAAGCGCTGATTTGGGTGTAATAATTCAAATAAATGCAGCTTTTCTTCATCTGAGAGGTCAGGTAAGCTCATTGCAACATAAGCAGGCAGATTGTCTGGCTCTTTGAAAAGTTGGGTAACGTCCCACTGCATCCAGTTGACCATGCTGATAAACTCTAATTGAGCCGCACGCAAAATTGCGAAAAATTCGGGAATCGTAAACCCTTTATCTCCAACCAGCATATGATTGGCAAGTATTGCCTCATTTTCAGTTTCACTTCTAGGATTCCAAGTCTGTGCCTTAATCAAAACGGCATCTTTAAGGGCTTTCATAATGTCACGCACAATACCAATTTCCATTTCCTCTGGATTGTTGTCCATTAGACCCATAAACTGAAAGAGTTTTTGCGCGCGGAAGAAATTAGCCCGTTGCAGCGAACTATGAAGGTTTGCACGAATAATACCTTCTGGTTTTAAAACTGACCTCATTGCTTGCAAACCTTTAGCCGCATCTTCTAGAAGATACAGCACATCGTCACAATTAATATAGTCAAAACTCAAACCAAGTTTAGGTAGGTCTTCAAGCAACAGTACATGAAACTCTACATTATCAACTCCGTGGTGCTGCAAACGTTTCTCAGCTAGTTTGATAGATTCTTCAGACAAATCAACCCCAACTATTTTAGCTTCAGGGTTTGCAAGGGCTAGAATTAAAGTCTTATAACCTGTGCCACAACCTGCATCAAGAATGACTTTTCCCTTCAGGTCAATAACTCGTTGATTTCTTAAATAGTAAGGAGTTGTTAAGTTATGAAAATACAATATATTTGCATCGTCTTTCGGCGACTTCTCTAGAGGAACCCTTGGATAAGGAGCGTTATCAAATTGCTGGCGAATTTTTTCAAGCATTTCAGATGCTGCTGAGTTTTGGGAAGGTGCAAGAGCCGTCATATTTTCTCCTAATATTAATTATTTTCTGGTGCTGCTTACAATTTACTCAGTCGCGAGATTACGTACAAAAACGACTATCTAGGCGCCTAAATCTCATAACTCATGACCAATTGCCGCATACGTATCTAAGTATTCCCATTTCTTCGAGCTTTCTATCACAACCCGGTTTGGAAATATTGGCAACGGATTTAACGGATGTAACGGATAAACCTATTTGATATACCTAAATACGATTTTGCGTCATTTCAGACTACGTAGAAACAAGGGTTAGGTGGGCACTGCCCACCATACGACAGAATAAACTTTTTATATAATCAACAATAATCAATATTCTTTATCGCTTAAGTCTTTTAAATCTTGGTCTACCATTAATTCTACCAAGTGTTCAAAAGAGTACTGGGGTTTCCAGCCTAACTTTGCTTTTATCTTGTAAATGCAGCCTACTAATTGTACTGGTTCATCGGGGCGATAAAAAGCTTGGTCAACAGTTACATAATCTTCCCAATTCAAACCTACACAGTTAAAGGCACACTCTACTAATTCTTTAACTGAGTGCGTTTCGCCACTAGCGATAATATAGTCATCAGGTTTTTCTTGTTGTAGCATTAACCACATCGCGCGAACTGCGTCTTTTGCGTAACACCAATCACGTTTAGCATCCAAGTTGCCTAATCTTAGTTCTTTCGCCATACCTAGTTTTATCATTGCTGTGGTACGGGTAATTTTCCTAAATACGAATTCTGTACCGCGTCGAGGTGATTCGTGAGTATAAGTAATGCCGCAACAGGAATAAAGATTATACTGCTGGCGATAATTAACAGTCATCCAGTGAGCATAAGCTTTAGCAACACCATAAGGGTTGCGAGGACGGAAAGCTGTGCGTTCATTTTGAGGCGACTCGTGAGGTTGTCCAAACACCTCACTACTTGATGCTTGGTAAAATTTTGCATCGGGTTTACAGCGACGTATCGCCTCAAGTAAACGAGAAACACCAATTGCCGTATACTCAGCAGTTAAAGCTGGTTGCGTCCAAGAGAGGGGAACGTAGCTTTGTGAAGCTAGGTTATAAATTTCATCTGGCTGGCTTTCGTTAATAACATCCATGAGGGAACACTGGTCAAGCAGGTCGCCAGACACAATGGTGATTTTGTCGAAAAGATGATTGATGCGTTCCAAATTACTGGTGCTTGAGCGACGGACTAAGCCAAATACTTGATAACCTTTGTCTAGAAGAAGTTCCGCAAGATAAGAACCGTCTTGTCCTGTAAGTCCAGTGATTAATGCTTTTTGTGTCATAAATATAACCTTGGAAGGCTTTTTAATATAAGTTATTTACGAAGAAGAACTTTTTCTCCTAAGACTATTTTTCTCTGATACCGCTTACAATTTTTGGAACTTCATTATCACTAGTGCCGCCTGTCCTGCTTCGATTACAAACGACATCCGAACTCTTACATCCCACAACTTATAATCAATAGCTGTATACGCCATTTAGTATTCCCAATTTTTCTAGCCCGCTATCACAACCGACAAAAAAGATTAAGACAAATATAAAAAGCTTGATTTACATATGGTTGGTGACTGTTGCGAATAGAACCTACAGGCAACAAAATACTCAAGTAAAATTGCGTATTCGAGGGTAAAACAGAATTTCCTACTTATATAGAGGATTAAGCGATGGGTAGAAAATATATTATCTTCCGCACGGACTTACGAGAAGAACACGGTGCCTTCTCTAGGCAGTTATCTCACACTAGGGCAATGACGGATATCCTTATAAAACACTTTGACTCTAGCACTCGCCCAATACCGCAACTGGGTTATAGACCTAGAGAATTTTACAGTGAACAGTTTACCGACCCAAAATTTCCAGGCGCCAGTATCCACAGTCGAAGTTGAGATTGGGATGTAACGCTTTACCAATGTACTACTATCTAAGAAATAAACTGCCCTACGCGCGGCGTTCCTCAAACAATTATAGAGACGCTACAATGTAACATCTCTACAGATATTTAATCAGAATGCCAAGAGCGCGATTTACGGTAACTGAGAAATGGAGATGTTATCAAATGGAGAGTAGATATGGTTGGACGCTGTTGCGAATAGAACCAACAGGCGACAAAATACTCAAATGGAATTGCGTATTTGAGGGTAAAACAGAATTTCCTACTTATATAGAGGATTAACCAATGGGCAGAAAATATATTATCTTCCGCGCGGATTGGAAGGAAGAACACGGCGCCGAAACTAGGCAGCTTGCTCATACAGGAGCAATGACAGATATCCTTGTAGAACACTTTGACTCGAATAGTACTCGCCCAATACCCAAACCTGGTTATAGACCAAGGGAGTTTCATCGAATTGAGCAATTTGCTGACCAACGGTTCCCTAATGCTAGTACCCACAGCAGGATTGGAGATTGGGAAGTAACGCGAGTTGAGGAGTATCCATCAGGGCAACCGGATAGTGATTTCGAGACAATAGTGATTTGTTACTGCCGCTACTCCCCAGTTACTACACCGTTGGAACCACTGCCAAAAATTCAAACGACACAGGCATTGCAAGAAGTTTAGCAACGGATAAAAACGGATGTAACGGATAGATTTGTCTGCTACATTCGTTCTTTGAGTGCGGTATAATCACCTTGAAAGCCACGTAAGGCAAGGGTTGCAACAATATTAACTATCGTACTGCCCTGCGTATTGAGAGGATTAAAACATGGGCAAATATATTATTTTTAAAACTGAGTCGATGTCAGATTCTGGGTGGGAAGAAGGCGTACTGGCTCACACAGGCGCCTTGACAGATATTCTTGCAGAACACTACGACTCATCAAACTCCCCATTACCAACACAAGGTTATAGGCTAAGGGAGTATTATAAAATTGAACAGTTTGCTGATTCTCAATTTCAGCAAGGCTAGTACCCACAGCAGGATTGGAGATTGGGAAGTAACGCGAGTTGAGGAGTATCCATCAGGACAACCGGATAGTGATTTCGAGACAATAGTGATTTGTTACTGCCGCTACTCTCCAGTAACTACACCGTTGGAACCACTGCCAAAAATTCAAACGACACAGGCATTGCAAGAAGCTTAGTTAAATAAGGTTTGTAGTAAGCGCTTTTTAAAGACAAGCGAGTCGCGCGCTACTACGAGCCTATCAATAGAAGTGGGCGCCATGATTAAAGATGATGAGCAACTAGCATACACCAAAGAACTCGCTTCTAAATTTGGGGCTAACCGAAAATTAAAGGCAAATGAAGTTGCATCGGCAGCTTATAATTATTACACCCTAATAACTACAAACTTTTGTCTGAGCATGTTTTTTGGATTCTGGTTTCGTTTTAACAACGATTTCTATATCACAACCTAAAATATTTAAAAATCGAAAAAGTCTTTCAGTTGAAAAACCATTAAGTTTTCCTTTAAGTAATGCGGAAATTTTAGGTTGGTCAATTGCTAAAAGTTCTGCTGCTTGAACTTGGGTAATGTTTGAAAAGCTAATAATCTCACTGATGCGACGTACCAGTTCTGCTTTTACAAGCAGTTCATCAGGGTTTGGCAGACCTAAATCCGCAAAAACGTTTCCACTGCCTTCATGTACAATAATTTCTTCAGTCATTTTCCTCTTCCTTTTCCTGGGTGCTATAGTTTTGAGTGTAATGCTCTTTCGCTTGCTTTAGCCTAGCTTTGATTAATTTAATATTTTGTTTAGGTGTAGCTATACCCTGCTTTGATTTCTTTTGGAAAGCATGTAAGACATAAACTACACCTCCTAACTTAACCGTATATAGCAATCCTAAATGAATTGTAAAAAATTGCCTAAATTGATGTAGAGACGCGCAGAGCGGAGTGTACCGCAGGTAAATTTTCCTGCGGAGAAGCTTCGCTTGCGCGTCTCTACAGTGCGTGAATTTTACAAATGATTTAGGACTGCTATAGATAGCTCTATAAGTATCGCTATCAAAGGAAAAAAGGTATCATAGCTATAGATTTACAGGAGTGGGCGCCATGATTAAAGATGATGAGCAACTAGCATACACCAAAGAACTCGCTTCTAAATTTGAGGAAGCAAATCGAAAATTAAAGGCAAATGAAGAGAAGCGGCGCCTTGACCCTGACGGTTGGCAATTAATTCAAGATTCTAATCAAGCTGAAAATCAGCTTAAGATACTAGTTTACGATATTAAAACTAAGGAAATTGTGTTATGGACAAATTAGATTTATACAGAGAAAAAGTAAAAACTATACTCACTGAATATGCAGAGCATAAATATAGCTATGGAAACATTGATGTCGAAAAAATTTTTGATAAAGAGCGCGACCATTATCAAATTCTCAGCATAGGTTGGAATAATCAGAAGCGGATTTATAACCCAATTATGCATTTGGATATAAAAAACGAAAAAATTTGGATTCAGGAAAACATAACAGAAGTAGATGTCGCAAAAGAGTTAATAGAAATGGGTGTGCCAAAATCTGACGTTGTAATTGGATTTCATCCACCCGAAGCGCGTCAATTAACTGAGTTTGGTGTTGAATAAAAAGCAGGGAGAATGTACGTATAAATATAATTAATTTGCTGAATTATAAGGAAGCAGTGTTCGGCAACTGAAGCACGTTAAATTATCGAATTTACTGTTACGCGCGCTTTTTTTGTCTCCCCTAGTACAACGCGCGCTTTATACGTTGGGTTCCGTTCCTCCACCGCTCCCTACATCTATCCGTTACATCCGTTATATCCGTTGCCAAAAAATGTGTTATATTAAATTAAGCGTAGTCGTTATGAGTTTGTATAAGCTGTTATGACAAATCCCACAGTAGAAAACGTAGTAATTATTGGTTCTGGTCCTGCTGGTTATACCGCTGCTATATACGCAGGTCGCGCGAACCTGAAACCTGTTGTGTTTGAGGGTTTCCAAGCGGGGGGTTTACCTGGTGGGCAGTTAATGACGACAACTGAGGTTGAGAACTTTCCTGGGTTTCCTGCTGGTATAACTGGCCCTGAGTTGATGGATAAGATGAAAGCGCAGGCTGAACGCTGGGGCGCCGAGTTATATACTGAGGATGTAATATCGGTTGATTTGAGTCAACGTCCGTTTACGGTTCGCTCGGAAGAAAGGGAATTTAAAACCCACAGTATTATCATAGCTACTGGCGCCACTGCGAAGCGTTTAGGTTTACCTAGTGAGCATACTTTTTGGAGTCGAGGAATAAGTGCATGTGCAATTTGTGACGGTGCTACTCCGATATTCCACGGTGCTGAACTTGCGGTAATTGGCGCCGGAGATTCAGCGGCAGAAGAGGCGATTTATTTAACTAAATACGGTTCCAAGGTCAACTTGCTTGTGCGTACCGAGAAAATGCGCGCGTCGAAAGCAATGCAAAACCGTGTATTAAATAACCCTAAAATTACCGTACATTGGAATACTGAAGCTGTAGATATTTACGGTAATGGGCATATGGAAGGGGTAAAAGTCCGTAATACTAAAACGGGCGATGAAACTTTATTACATGCCAAGGGTTTATTTTACGCGATCGGTCACAAACCCAATACTTCGTTATTTGAAGAACAAATTCAACTTGACGAAGTAGGTTACATCGTTACTAAACCCGGTTCACCAGAAACCAGCGTAGAAGGTGTATACGCAGCAGGTGACGTACAAGACCATGAATATCGCCAAGCAATTACAGCCGCAGGTTCTGGATGTTCCGCAGCAATGTTAGCCGAACGTTGGTTATCTGTAAATGGCTTAGTTCAAGAATTCAAACAGGCGCCGCATATTCCAGACAACGAACTCGAACATGAACCCGAAGCGAAAACAGTCACCCCAGTCGAATTTGACGTTAATACAACACGCCATCAAGGCGGTTTTGCACTGCGTAAACTATTCCACGACAGCGATAGATTAATCGTCGTCAAATATGTATCACCTGGTTGCGGTCCATGCCACACCCTCAAACCCATATTAAACAAAGTAGTAGACGAATTTGACGGTAAAATACACTTCGTCGAAATAGATATCGACAAAGACCGAGACATTGCCGAAAACGCTGGTGTAACAGGCACACCCACAGTTCAGTTCTTTAAAGACAAAGAACTCCTCCAAGAAGTCAAAGGCGTCAAGCAAAAAAGCCAATACCGTCAATTAATTGAAACTAACGTTTAATATTAATCCCTCTGAAATCGTAAATAGAACAATAGTACTACACATTCCCCCTTATTAAGGGGGGATTTTTCCAAGAACTACAAATTATTAAAAGCTGTCTCAACGCAAAAACAGAAAGGCGCCAACATCTATATAGCTAACGGAAAATCAATAATAACCTTACTTCACGCTTCACTTGCAGTTCTACAATAATATAAAAAGCAGCATAATATATAAGCCATGCAAAACTCAACTAGAATAACTCGTAACCCAAAAGTAATGGACGGTAAACCCTAGTGTAAGGGCGGGTTACCCGACAAATCCAAGCGTAGCGAAAAAATAATGTAAACCCGCCCCCCAACCCAACCGAGGGCGCCATACGCATCGGCGCCAACATATACCTAACACTACACCGTACACAGGGGCGGGTTTACAGTGATTTTGCGTTTTAGTTGATGATTGTTGGTTAACCCGCCCCTACGAAACATTTTGTTGCCGCGCGCGTTCAATTGGTTTAATATCCCGTTGACAAAACCTGTGTTATATATTATTACTCTTAACTCATAACTCCTAACTCATAACTATATATATGGCCGTTACAAAGAGTCCTCTACCGAAGTTTCTACAGCTTCCCCAAAATCCTAGTCTTTCGCAGAAGTTGATGTATGTGGGGTTGGTTTTAACTTTATTTTTTATCTTTCTGGCGTTTTTTGCTCCTGTATTACAAGCAATTGGACTACTACAAAATCCGACTGAGTTTCTTAGTAACCCTATGCATGAGGCGCCTTCTCTTAAGTACTGGTTTGGTACTAGCCGTTTGGGATATGATGTGTTTTCTCGCACTATGTTCGGCGCCCAAGCTGCGTTACAAGTGGTAATAGTCGCTACGGCGTTAAGTATGGTTATAGGTGTACCGCTGGGAATGCTGAGTGGTTACATGGGAGGCAAGTTAGATAAAGTATTGCTATTTATTATGGATAGCATTTACACTTTGCCGGGATTATTACTTTCGGTAACGCTGGCATTCGTGGTTGGACGCGGGATATTAAACGCTGCTATTGCTATTAGTATTGCTTATATACCTCAGTACTATCGAGTTGTTCGTAATCATACAGTTAGCGTTAAAACAGAAGTATTTATCGAAGCAGCACAAGCAATGGGCGCCAATACTTGGCAGGTACTTAGCAAATATTTATTTTTTAATGTCATTCAAAGTGTACCTGTACTCTTTACCCTTAATGCTGCGGATGCCATTCTTGTATTGGGTGGTTTAGGATTTTTAGGTCTAGGACTTCCGGATGAAGTGCCCGAATGGGGGCATGATTTAAAGCAAGCGTTGGAAGCTTTACCTACAGGAATTTGGTGGACTACTTTATTTCCGGGTTTAGCATTAACGCTGATGGTGGTGGGTTTATCACTATTTGGCGAAGGGTTGAATGAATTTGTTAACCCACGCTTGCGAAAACAAATTAGGAATTAGATGAACGTTACATGTAGAAACGTTTATGTAGAGACGCGATTAATCGCGTCTCTACACCACAAATTAAATTCATTTGTTAATCTATTGTTTGTTGTATTTATAACAGAGAGTCTTGACGTGAAAGATAACATTTCTTTGATTGCTGCTACGGCTGGAGGTTTCATGCTATCGGTTGCTTTAACCGGGATATTACAGGGAAAGCCTGTAACTAATATAGCTAGTGAAGCTAGTTTTAATATTTCTCCTGTCACTTATGTGAGTGTCAAAAAATCTGAAGTACATGAAATGAAAAAGTTAGGCTAGGCAATAAATAACCAATGACAAATAATAATATTCAAGTTATTGGGATTGACCTAGGTGGGACAGCTATAAAGTTGGGGAGATTTACCGTTGACGGCGCCATTTTACAGTCAAAGACGGTTCCAACTCCTCAACCTCCTGTTCCAGAACAAGTTTTGAATGTTATAGTCGGCGCCATTAAGGAACTTGACCCAGAAAACCAAGCTGTTGCTATTGGTGTTGGAATGCCTGGACCTTCTGACCCAGAGGGAAGAATTGCGCTAGTATCTATTAATTTACCAGGATGGGTTGATGTCCCGTTAGCCCAATGGTTAGAGGAAAAAACAAAGTTACCAACTATTTTGGCTAACGATGCTAACTGTGCTGGGTTAGGTGAAGCTTGGTTAGGCGTCGGTCGTCGGTTCAAAAATTTTATCATGCTGACTTTGGGCACTGGTGTTGGCGGCGCCGTTTTTATTGACGGTAAATTATTTATTGGACATCACGGTGCAGCAGGAGAACTAGGTTTAATTAGCTTGCACTCAGATGGACCTCAGTGTAACAGTGGCAACCAAGGTTCATTAGAACAATTTACTTCGATTCGGGCAATACGGCGCCGTACTGGAAAAGAACCCTCAGAATTAGGTGAATTAGCAGAAACTGGTGACGTAGAAGCTTTAAAATTTTGGCAAGAATACGGTAGAGATTTAGGTATTGGTTTAACTAGTTTAATTTATGTACTGACACCACAAGCTATTTTAATTGGTGGTGGAGTTAGTGCCAGCGCAAAGTTTTTTTTACCTGCTGCTAAAGAAGAAATTGAGAAACGAGTTTTTATTACTTCGCGCGTTGGTTTAGAAATTTTACCAGCAGAATTAGGTAACTCAGCAGGAATGTTGGGCGCCGCAAAGTTGGCATTAACAAAAATAAATTAATCATCTTGTGGAATGGGCATCCTTGCCCGTCCCATTATTGAAGGCAGGCCAGGACACCCACACCACAAGAAAATTTTGGATGGCATTATTGATATTTTCAAACACCCTATGGCATATTAAAAGACGCGACATGTCGCGTCTCTACATTTAGTTTACTATCCCAATCTTTGATAAAAGATTCATTTATTATTTCTAATTCTGGATGTTCCTCAACGTAAAAGTCTAAACCGCTATGTAAAATTCTATTTGTATTTATTAGGGACATTTGCTGTGATTGAGTGTGTCCATTCACAAAATCACCCATTATTTCACTACCCTGAACTAGCCTTTTAATTATCGTAGCTATAGCAAGGGGAGAATTATCAATTGCTATCCATTGTCTGCCTAATTCTTCAGCTACAGCAGCGGTGGTTCCACTTCCTGCAAATGCGTCTAGTACTAGATCACCTGTGTTTGATGAAGCAAGAATTATCCTTTTGAGTAAGTCTGGATTTTTTTCTGTAGGATAACCTGTAATTTTGATATTTTGGTTGTGAGCATCTTTATAATCAAGCCAAATGTCCTGAACTCCTATCCCTTGACTGTTGTCTAAATAAACTTTTCGTCTTGGGTTTCCTGTAGGTGACCAATATATTTCCCCTTTAGCATCCATTTCATCTAATGTTTCAGGGGTATATTGCCAGTGTTTGCCTGGAGGAGGTAACATTCCTCGCCAAGGTTGCCCCGTTGATCCTTTTCTTGTACCAGGTGCGTGAATAGGAACTTTTTTATATAATCTTCCTGTTGCTTCTTCTATATATTGATACTCTTTTTTTATTGCTGCTTCAGTCCATGCTTCAAATGGCTGATTCCATGTATATTTATCAGTCTTTGTATAAAATAATATGTAATCAGCAATATTTCCGTATTGTTTTCTTGTGTAGTTTTTGGGATTACACTTTTTTCTTGTTATCCAGTTACGGAAATTTTTGGCGCCAAATATTTCGTCCATAATAATTTTAACCGGGAAAGCCATATTTTCATCTAGGTGAACATATATGGCGCCTTGCTCAGATAAAATTTCTTTTAGTAATATTAATCTTTGACGCAAAAATTCTAGATATACTGCTCCTTCCATGCAGTCGTGATATGCATGGTCGCTTTTGCGAGATTCAAAGGTGCTTCCTGTTGCATAGGGAGGGTCTATATATACTAATCCGACTTTTCCAGTAATAGCTTTGTCGTTTAGTAAGAAGCTTAATACTCTCACGTTTTCACCGTAGATTAATTTATTTTTCAGGTTATTATCTACGGTGGCGACACGTTTTAATTTGGCTGGTTGGGTAGTTAGTATATCTTCTACTGGAGTTTTACCTTCGTAATTTAATTGAAAGGATATATTTTTATTTATTAAGTTACTTGTATGACCGTTTTTGCCAGGTATCCCTGTTGCCATATAAAATGTTTGGTTTTATTGGTACGTTTGTCTATTTTACTTGATAAATGTATAAAGGTGAAGTGTTTGCAATTGTTGGTGGCGCCTGCTACCAAATAACATTAACTCCATACTGAGCAATCTTGGCATCTAACGTCAGTAGAGGTAAATTCTCAACTTGACTTTGCGCTACTAAAATTCGGTCAAAGGGGTCTTTGTGATGATTTGGTAAATAATAAGTTTGTAAAGTGTGCTTTAACTCAATTGGTAAAACTTGAAACGAATTGATTTCTAATTGTTCTGCAATATAAATTTCAGGGTTACTTGGTAACTCAAGCTTTTGCAATTGAGCTTTAATCGCAATTTCCCAACTGCTAGCTGTGCTAAAAAATATCTCATTACTACGGTCGCTAAGAATAGATATTACAGTTGATGATAGTTGTGAATCATTAGTTACCCACCAAAGGAATGCGTGCGTATCTAGAAGTGCCTTCATGCTTCAAATGCTTCCAGAATATCATCAGGCAAGGGTTGGTCAAAATCTGGCGCTATTTTAATCATTCCTGCAGCAGTGCCTGGAACCCTTGGTGGCAATGTAGGCAAGGCTGGAAGAAGGCGAGCAATCTGTTGACCATCTTTGAGAATGATAATCTCTTCACCTTGACTAACCCTGTCTAGCAAGTCAAGCAGGTTATTGGTAGCTTCCTCAATTGTGATGTTTATTGTCATAGTAAGTCGTGTCCATAAACACTATACCTAAATATATTGTACATAATTACATTTTTTAAGGCTTGGACGGTGGTGCGTGACTGCGCCCAAATTTTTCATTTTTGTTTTGGTTTCTTCATGCAGCTACACACCATACGAAACATTACTTAATGCGGAACGGCACCAATCTACTTTACTTCTGTGACTCGCCAACTTAGCTTTAGGTTAATCCAAAAATTCCAAATTGTTGCAATTCCAATTGCAATTAAGTTAGCGACATATCGATTAATACCAAATTTATTAAACAGTATGTTTAACACAAAAACGTTTATAACTAGACCAGCTAAACAAATAATATTAAATTTTAATAACCGCTTTATACGCTGATGCCATTGTTTTTGCTGACGGGATATATCGCCAAAAGTCCATATGTCGTTCCATAAGAAGTTGTTGTATATTGCTATTTCGGAGGCAAGTATCTTACTGCGAGTTAATGGGAAATTAAGGGTCGTTGGGTCGCTAAGTAAGTATAATAGTGTCATGTCAACAAATACACCTGATAAACCTACGAGCGCAAAGCGAATAAATCTACCTATTGGAATATTGAAGTGATGGCTTAATTGGGCCAGTCTTCCTGTAGAAGAACGTAATAATATTAGATGATGTAAGTATTCTATGTACTGCTTCCATGTAACTTTACTTTCACCTTCTTCTCTTTCTTGAAATACGTAACCAACTTCAGTAATTTTACGTATTTTTCCTCTACCAATTACTTCTAGTAAAATTTTGTACCCGATTGGATTAAGTGTTACTCCTGCTATCGCACTTCGACGTACAAGAAAATAACCGCTCATTGGGTCAGAAACTCTACCCAAAACCTCTGGTAATATTACTAACCCCAAAACTTGGGCGCCACGTGATAAAAAACGTCTGAGAACACTCCAACTACTAACACCACCCCCCGAAGCGTGACGACTTGCAACTGCTAAATCTATTACTTCTGCTCCTTCTGTAATAGCTCGTAACATTTTCAACAATATATGAGGTGGGTGCTGTAAATCTCCATCGATTACTCCTAATACACGTCCTGAAGCAACCTGCCACCCACGTATTACAGCTGAGGAAAGTCCTCGTTCGTTTTGGCGCCGCATCACTTTTAGTTGTGGGTACTCTGGCATCAACGATTGAGCAATTTCCCATGTTCTATCAGGACTATCATCGTCTACTACTATTAGTTCATAGTCCCCAGGAATAAACTCATCTAGCAGATCAGTTAACGTCGCAACGATTTTGCAAACATTTGCAGCCTCATTATAAGTCGGTATCACTAACGAAAATTCTATCGATTCATTTACACCTTCGTTTGTACCAACTGGAAATTCCGGAATTTGTAGCGAAGAAGATGGCACCGATAGCAAGGAATTGGACGAATTCAATCTCATAAACTTATTTTTAGGTTTGAGAATTGTATTGAATTAAACAAATTTATCTAAATTAAACAGTGTATCCGTGTTTACAACTAGATGTTTGGAATTTTTTGTGCGTATCTTTAAAAAAAACCTTAGTTATATGAAGTAATTGTAAGTTACAGCACTTCTGCATTTACATACACTGAATGTACTTTAGAATACTCTTATGCAGTAAATTGTGTCAAAAATAACTTATCTAATAGATGTAGACAGAAGCGAAAAAGCTTATAGATAAGTAATTTCACTGTATTTATAGTAAACCAAGATTAAACCGGAACTAAATACAGATAAGTTTTATAGTACTAACTACCGTTTTAAGGGTGAAATAACTGTGATGAAGATTAAAAACTTCCATACTTTAGTTTTTCCATTTTTCGTAATTTTCGTATTTTTTCTAAGATTTCCTTCTTTTTTACAACCAATAATGTCTAACGACGAAAGTCTTTATTTATTAATGGCTAAAAGCATGTTAGAGGGACATGCTCCTTATACGGCAGTTTGGGACAATAAACCCATTGGGATATACATAATATACTGTTTAGCTTTGTTAATATTCGGAAATTCAGTTACTTCGTTATTTATAGCTGGCGCCATTGCAATTGCCACTACATGTTACTTTCTATATTTATTAGGAAGTAAAATCAATGAAAATAATAGAAGTATAGGTTTATTAACTGGAATACTCTATGCAATATTTACTTTAGGTAGTGGTGGAATTTTTACTAATACAGAAATTTTCTTTGCTCCATTTGCTGTTTCAGGTTTTTATTTACTTTTTTCTCGTTTAAATGAATTAAATAAACTAAATGAATCAAATAAACCAATTACAAAAAGTTTATTGAGATTATTTGCAATCGGCTTATTAATGGGCATT
Organism: Calothrix sp. NIES-4105; assembly: GCF_002368415.1. Taxonomy (GTDB): domain Bacteria; phylum Cyanobacteriota; class Cyanobacteriia; order Cyanobacteriales; family Nostocaceae; genus Dulcicalothrix. The sequence continues at coordinate 9,299,247 of NZ_AP018290.1, read as the reverse complement.
GGTTTTCAAATTAAACAAGTTGTTCTATTTGAATTTATCGCAGTACTACTTATCCTTGGAATATATAGGTATAGACAGTTCTCAATTACTGGTAGGATTCCATTTGGAGAAATAATTCAAAATAATGTTGTATTAATTTGTGGATTCATCTTACCTTTTTTGACGACTTCTCTATATTTTGTTATCAGTGGACATTTTAATGATTATGTTCACGCAAATTTTAGCGCTAATTTGGCAAGAGTTTCGGGAGAAAGCTTCTCGTTAGGCAATTTTGCAACAGGTTTTATAATTCAATTTAAAAGTAACTTGCTACTTTGGGCTAGTTTAGCCTTAATTCCTTTTTATCTCATTACCTCTAAAGATAATAATACTCTTGAAAAAAGAAATTTAACTTATCTTTTTATTTGGTTAGCTATGGCATTTTTGGGTGTCTGTGCCCCTAAAAGCTTTTATGTTCACTATTTTATACAGTTGTTCCCTATTTTATGTTTATTATGTTCTTATTTGATTGCCAAAACTATACAGAGCGAAGGGATAGATATAGCGAAGAAATTAATAATTTTGATTCTCATTATTGCTCAACCATTATTTGTTAACGTATACCCTGCTTTTAAAGTGGGTGTGCAAACAGCTTATCAGCAAACAATTAAAAAAGTAGATAACTGGGGAAATAATGCGGCTACTGTTGCTGCCTATTTACAAGGCAAAGTTAATCATAATGATTATATATATGTTGCTGACTATGAGTCAATAATATATTATTATGTGCCAGCTAAAGCACCTACTAAATATGTGTTTTTTGATTTCCTACTCGTACCAAAATTAATTAGCGTTGCTGGAGTTGATACAGTACAAGAGTTAGATTCAATCTTTAGAAAACAACCAAAATACATAGTTAGACTTAAGCCACAAACTACCCAAGAGCAGGAATATTACATCGAACTCGATAAACATATGAAAAATTCTTATGCTCTAGAGAAAGAATTTAATTTTGAAGATAATTTGTATGAACTGACGTTAACTAAGGAAAATCCAGTTAGTGTACAGTTATATAAATTAAATGTTTAACTGACATCTTGCACGAGTTACTTATTAAGAATTAAAAAGCTTGTAAACCTTATTTTTGCGTAGGGTGGGCAGTGCCCACCTTACGTTCCCAATCGAAGATGCAAGATGTGAATTAACGAATACGCTACGGGATGTTGCTTACTTAATATTTTGGGCGCCTGTAATATTTTGATGGTAATGTTGGGTTGCGTTCCACAAAGGCAACCTACTTACTACTTACTCTAATTACTTTACTCAGCACGAGCGCACTCAGCACTTTCTACTTACATAGAGTAGCCTGTAGCTTTTTCGATGTAGTCGATGATTTTTTGATATGATTCGGGGTTGCTGACGGGGTTGAGAATAATGGGAATTGTGCTATCGGGTAGCCAAAACGTAATTCTGCCGTTTGGTTCGCGGCAAAATGAACTGATACATTTTAGGTTGATTATATATTCGTTTCTTTCGTACAATATTTTTACCCAGTATGTATCTTCGCGCGATTGTGTAACCGTTTCGGTGTAGTCAAGAATTTTTTGGTAGTCTTTTGGGTTACTTTGTGGGTTTATCACAATTGGAATGGCGTTATCTGGTAGCCAAAATGTTACTCTATTATTCGGCTCGCGGCAAAAGGCACTGACGCACTCAAAGTTAACTGTGTACTCGTTGCGGTCGAAAAGGATTTTTTCCCAGTACGCCACGATCTTTCCTTTGATATTATTTGGTTGGAGACGTGATTAATCACGTCTCTACAACAATTTATAACACTTCTGCGGGTGTCGGAAAGTTGATTGTTGGGTGGGAGTGCCTAATTGCGGCTTCGAGAAATCCTTCAAATAAAGGATGCGGTTTGCTTGGGCTAGATTGAAATTCCGGATGGAACTGAGATGCAACAAAGTATGGATGTTCTGGATATTCAATCATTTCTACTAGGCGCCCATCAGGTGATGTGCCACTAATTAAATAGCCAGAGTCTAGAAATAAACTGCGGTAAGCGTTATTGAATTCGTAGCGGTGGCGATGACGCTCGTATACGACTTCTTGTTGATATTGTTTGAAAGCATGTGTGTTTGGTTGGACGCGACAAGGATACAAACCTAAACGCATTGTTCCACCTAAGTCCACTACATCAAGCTGTTCTGGAAGCAAGTTGATTACAGGATGCTCAGGATTAGGTTCAAATTCGACACTGTTAGCATCTATTAACCCTGCAACGTTACGTGCCCATTCAATAACGGCACATTGCATTCCTAAACATAACCCTAAAAACGGTATTTGATGGGTACGCGCGTATTTAATTGCTTCGATTTTTCCATCTACTCCTCTTGTGCCAAAACCACCTGGTACAATAATACCATCTACACCTTCAAGGTAGTTTTCGACAGATTCGGTTTCTAGTTTTTCTGAATTTACCCACCGCAGTCGCAATTCTCCATGAGTTGCTATTGCTGCGTGACGAACTGCTTCTACTACTGATAAATACGCATCGTTTAAACGAACATATTTACCAACGATGGCAATTTCAACTTGGTATTTTGGACTATACAATCTTTCTATTATGGTTTGCCAAGAACGTAAGTCTGGTTTGCGCTGCTCCATTTGTAGAAGTTCTAGGGTTTGCTGGGCTAACCCTTCGCGCTCTAATGCAAGTGGTACTTCGTAAATGCTATTGGCATCTTGCGATGTGACGACGCATTCGACGGGTACATCACAAAATTCTGAAAGCTTTTCTTTGATGCCTGGAGGTAGTGGTCGGTCGCTTCGACATACTAAGATGTCTGGTTGGATGCCAATAGATCGCAGTTCTTTTACTGAGTGTTGTGTTGGCTTGGTTTTCATTTCCCCTGCTGACGCAATCCACGGTACTAATGTTACGTGCATGTAAATCACGTTTTGGCGCCCAACTTCTTTACGAAATTGACGGATCGCTTCCAAAAATGGTAATGATTCAATATCGCCAACTGTACCGCCTATCTCAGTAATTACCACATCAGGGTTTGTGTCTTGAGCTACGCGCTGAATTCTATCTTTAATTTCGTTCGTGATGTGGGGAATAACTTGGACGGTGCCACCGTTATAGTCTCCGCGACGTTCGCGGTTGATAACTGCTTGATATACCGAACCAGTAGTCACGCTATTAAGTCGAGACATGGGTGTATCAGTAAACCGCTCATAATGCCCTAGGTCTAAATCGGTTTCCGCTCCATCCTTGGTAACGAATACTTCACCATGTTGAAACGGACTCATTGTACCTGGGTCTACGTTAATATAAGGGTCGAGTTTGAGAATCGATACCGAATATTGACGGGATTTGAGCAGGCGCCCCAAACTTGCTGCTACAATTCCTTTACCAATACTAGATACTACCCCACCAGTCACAAATACAAACTTAGTCATACATCAATTATCAAATTTTAGCAACTTCTCTAAAAGACACCCCGTCATTGTGCCACAGTAAATGTTGTGTTCTATTTATTTAATGGCGTGAAACCCGTATTAGGATTATTTTTATTCAGCTTGATACTCACCTCCCAGGCAGCTAATGCGACTGAACAATCCCTCAAGGTCGTCTACCCCCGAACCAACCACAAAACAAGTGCCGATAGAATCTTCTTCATTGGCACGGCGCCGTCAACCGGACAAGTTTTTATTAATGGTAAGCTAATCCAAAGGAGTTCTGCGGGTCATTTTGCACCAAGTTTACCGTTACAAATTGGAGAAAATAACTTTACTTTTCGTTACCAAAATCAAGAATTGTTAATTAAAGTAACGCGAGTTGGTTTACAACCCGAAATTCCCCAAGGTGTGGCAGCATTTGCTCCAAATTCTCTCACACCAGCGGTAGATATCGCCCGATTACCTGGCGAAACTGTTTGTTTTAGCGCTGTCGCACCTCCGTCATCGAATGTTTCCGTAAAGCTTGGTAATCAAACAGTTTCTCTTTCACCTCAACCGCAAACTGCACTACTCCCAGATAATAAAGCCGCCTTAACAGGAAGGAACCAACCTATTACTGCTTCAAGCTCCCATACATACTCTGGTTGCACCACTGTTGGGTCTAATTTGTCTTTCAAAACGCCACTTTACCGCAATAATATCTCTAATACAGTTACTCCAGATACTCCCACTTTGATTGATTTAGGTAAACCGGAATTCCAACTAACCCTCAATGGTAAGACTATTACCACTACTGGTACTGGTAAAATCACTGTACTTCCTACAAACCAATTGCAAGTAGCCGAAGTCACATCAGATGCCGGCGTAGCACGAACTGGTCCAAGTACCGATTTTTCTCGGCTTACACCCTTACCAAAAGGTACAAGAGTATCGATTACTGGAAGAGATGGCGATTGGTTGCGTTTAGATTACGGCGCCTGGATTAATGGCAAAGAAACTCGTATTATACCAGGTGCTGTAGCGCCAAGCACTATTATTCGCAGTGTGGGCTATCGGAATTTACCGGGTAAGACCGAGATAGTTTTTCCATTACAGGCGCCTGTTCCCGTTAGCGTTGTGCAAGGTGACAAATCTCTTGTGTTGACACTATATAATACGACCGCGCAAACTGATACATTCCGCACTGACGATAATCCAATTATTTCACGTCTTGATTGGCAGCAAGTTAATCCAAATCAAGTTCAATACACTTTTAACCTCAAGAAAAACCAGCAGTGGGGTTATAAACTTCGCTATGAAGGCACGAGCTTGATTTTAACAATGCGTCATCCGCCAATTAAAAACGGTCGTAAACCTTTGTCTGGTGTAAAAGTGCTACTAGACCCTGGACATGGAGGTGCTGAATCTGGCGCCAGTGGTCCAGAAGGTACTTTGGAAAAAGATGTTAACTTGGTTATTTCTCGGTTGATACGTGATGATTTAATCAAACGTGGCGCCACAGTCGTAATGACGCGCGACTCGGATGTAGAACTTTCGCTAGTTGACCGCCAAAAAATAATTGACAACTCAGAACCAACTATAGCTTTGTCCATTCACCATAACTCACTACCCGATAACGGTGATGCGGAAAATATCAAAGGATTTGGTACGTTCTGGTACAATACGCAAGCGCACGATTTAGCTTTATTTCTACATAATTATGTAGTTAAAAAATTGAATCGTCCTTCTTATGGAGTATTTTGGAATAACTTAGCACTGACACGTCCTGCTAGTTCTCCATCAGTACTACTCGAACTTGGGTTTATGAGCAACCCCAACGAAATACAGCTAATTGTAGACCCTTCAGATCAGAAGAAAATGGCGCAGACCATCACTGACGGTATCGTTGAGTGGTTCAACAAAACGCGGAAATATTAAGATTCCCGACTTCTTAAAGAAGTCGGGAATCTGTCGGGAATCTGTGTCCACCCGCAAAAATTAAATATAAGTAATTTAAAACTTTTACAAGCTAATATATTAAAAAGTTTGTACATAGAAATATATATAAAGAAAATATTAAACTTTTATAAACAACACGCTCATCAACGAAAGTGCTTGAAATCGCTTAATTCAACTGTATTAGTCAAATTTACTGTCGAGCAAAAAATTAATCTTTACTTCAGAATAATTTAGAAATAATTAGGTAAGGTAGGTACTTAAGTGTAACTATGTTGCATTTTATTCATGACGGATGTTACATTTCAGTAAAATTTTGATTAAATTTTATCTAGAGAATATTTATGGACACAATAAAGCATTTGACTATATAGTGGCTTTCGGTAAATAATATCACTTGTATTATAAAGAACAAAAATATAGTACATATTCTGTAGTAAGTGTATTATATTTTTTGCCCCCATACCGAATGCATGTGCGAACAATAATCTACCAAGGGGAAACAAAGTGCCTTTAGAACAAAGCCAGTCACTAACAACAGAATTTCAATCCGTACAAAAAGACCCTCTACAATCTTCAATACCCTTAAGTGCTTCATCAAATCCTGTCCCTGCTGATACGAGTGGGGGACTTGCTGCAGTTGGTACTACTACAACAGTTCCGAATTTTAATCCGAATCCACGCAATGGCAGCTTTAATGTACCAGAAATTCTGTGGCGTAATTATAGTGAAGATTCACTCGAAAGTGGTTTCAATGCTGTTTTGACTCTTAATTATGATGCGACAAATGCAACTAATGCCTTTACGGTGAACACAGACTCAAGACTAACTAAATATATTCAAGAGGTAGAAGACCTTAATTGGGAAATCGAAGGTTTGTTTGACGTTGATAGCAACGGTATTACTGATATCTTTTGGCGTAACTACTCAACAGGTGAAAATGCTGTTTGGTTCATGACGTTTAACCAAAATACAGGCGTTGAAATAGATACATCTAGAACTCAGTTCCTCGACTCGGTAAGTGATAGAAGTTGGGAAATGGAAGGTGTTACAAACTTTGATAATGCTGGCGGATTTGAAATTCTCTGGCATAACCAAACAACTGGTCAAACAGCTATATGGGGATATAACTTTGACAATAACGTTAGTGGACAAAGCGCCCTGACCCGTGACGCAAACAGAACTAAACTTGTTGGGCCTGTAGTAAGTAGTGATTGGAGAATAGAAGGTTGGGCTGACTTTAACAATGATCAGATTGCTGATATTCTCTGGCGTAATTATAATACTGGTGAGAATGCAATCTGGAAGTTAAATACAAATGTTAGTGGTAACAATCCTTACTTTAATGTCGTGGATGGCTATTTTATTAACTCAGTTGCAGATAGGGACTGGGAAGTATTAGATGTTATTGACTTCAATAGAGATGGTGTAGCAGATATTGTTTGGCGCAACTACCGTACAGGTGAAAACGCTGTTTGGGGAATGCAAAGTGGAGGTAATTTTAACCCAGCGCTGACAGGTTTTATTAACTCTGTTCCAGACATTAACTGGGAACTTGAAGGAAGCGCCGATTTTACGGGTGATAATATACCTGACCTTTTATGGCGCAATTATGATACAGATGAAAATGCGATTTGGCGGATGAAGATTGAAAATAGCAGGCTTGTGCTTGACGCAGGATTCTTTATTAATTCTGTTGAAGGTTTAGGTTGGCAAATTGAAGGCCCTAGCCCTACACGTGATTTCACGTAGCTACAGTACTATTAAACTGCAATGCGCCTGTATTGTTACTTATATAGCCAGTGATTATAGCTAATCTTTCACGGGGCGCCTGACTTGAATGAGCGGGAAAGTCCTTGAAATCGTGCGCTCGCTGTATTAGTCAAATTTACTGTCAAACAATAAATTAATCTTTACCTCATAAATAATCAGATAACGTAAGTACTTAAGTGTAACTATGTTTCGTTTTTATTCATGACGGATGTTACATTTCAGCAAAATTGTGATTAAATGTTATCTAGAAAATATTTCTGGGCATAATAAAGCATTTGACTATATATTGGCTTTCGGTAAATAATATCACTTGTATCATAGGGAACAAAAGTATAATGCTAGATTGTAGTGCGTGTATTATGCAAATTTAATAGCCTCTATGTACAGTGGTGAATCTACAGAGAAGCTCACAAATTAATACTCATACCGAGTACATGTGCAAATTTACAACTAACATAATCAACGTTTGTACGCGCTAGAACTAAAGCTGTTTAATAATCTACCAAGGGGAAAACAAAGTGTCTTTTGAACAAAGCCAAAGCCAGTCACTGACAACAGAATTTCAAACCGTACAAAAAGACCCTCTATCTCCGATAGCCTTAAGTGCTTCATCAATTCCTGCCCCTGCTGATGCAAGTGGAGGTTTAGGAGGAGTATCAGGGAATATTAGTTACACAGGTACAACTCCAATAGTTATTGACTCTGATTTAACTATCACGAATGTTCCTACACTCAATGGCGCGCGGGTACTAATTGGCAACTTTGATGCCAATAAAGACATTTTAGGTATCAATGGAATTGCAAGTGGTAGCGAAAACGGAGTTAGTTGGAATTATGACTCCACAAGGGGTGTTCTAACTTTAGATTCAGCTAGTGCTGTTAGTTCAGATGTTTACCAAGGTTTATTACGTCGAGCAACATATAGTAATACTGATGCTAGTAATCCTGGCGCCGCGCGCACGATTCAATTTTCGCTAGGGAATCTGCTGGCAAATCCAGAAAATGGGCATTTTTATGAGTTTGTTACTGGTGGAGATAATGTTGGTATTTCTTGGACTGACGCTACAACCAGGACAAACAGTCGTAACTATTTAGGGCGCCAAGGGTATTTAGTAACACTTACCTCACAAACTGAACAAGATTTCGTTCAAAGCCGAGTTAGCGGTAATGGTTGGATAGGCGCCAGTGACTCAGCAGTTGAAGGAGAGTGGAGATGGGTTAGTGGGCCTGAAGGTACAGAAGATGGAGGTACTGGAAGACTATATTGGCTCAGAACAGGCGCCGATTTTAACAATAATGTCAACGGTGCTGGGCCAGTTGGAGGTTTTTACAATAACTGGGATTTACAAAATAATGAACCTAACAACTCTACCAACGCAAATATTCCTAATGGCGAAGATTATGCTCACATCGTAGGAAATGCAGGTGCAGGGAATATAGGTAAGTGGAACGACCTTCCTGACCAGCAAAATTATGCAGGTGATATTGGCGCTTACCAACCTCAAGGTTTCATCGTTGAGTATGGTGGTTTATCAGGAGATACTTCCCCAACAATTACCGCTTCGGTAACACTGAGCTTTGGTGGTACTGGTGGCGGTGGTACTGGTGGCGGTGGTACTGGTGGTACTGCTGCAGTTGGTACTACTACAACAGTTCCGAATTTTAATCCGAATGCTGGCGATGGCAGCTTTAATGTACCAGAACTTCTGTGGCGTAATTATGGTGAAGATTCACCTCAAAGCGGTTTGAATGCTGTTTGGACTCTCAATTATGATGCGACAAATGCAACTAATGCCTTTACGGTGAACACAGACTCAAGACTAACTAAGTATATTCAAGAGCAAAAAGACCTAAATTGGGAAATCGAAGGTTTGTTTGACATTGATAGCAACGGTATTACTGATATCTTTTGGCGTAACTACTCAACAGGTGAAAATGCTGTTTGGTTCATGACGTTTAACCAAAATACAGGCGTTGAAATAGATACATCTAGAACTCAGTTCCTCGACTCGGTAAGTGATAGAAGTTGGGAAATCGAAGGTGTTACAAACTTTGATAATGCTGGCGGATTTGAGATTCTCTGGCATAACCGCATATCTGGTGAAACGGCTATATGGGGATATAACTTTGATGCTAACGTTAGTGGAACAGGTGCCCTCACCCGTGACGCAAACAGAACTAAATTTGTTGGTCCTGCGGTAAGTAGCGATTGGAGAATAGAAGGTTGGGCTGACTTTAACAATGATCAAATTGCTGATATCCTCTGGCGTAATTATAATACTGGTGAGAATGCAATCTGGAAGTTGAATACAAATGTTAGTGGTAACAATCCTTACTTTAATGTCGCGGATGGCTACTTTATTAACCCAGTTGCAGATAGGGACTGGGAAATATCAGATGTTATCGACTTCAATAGAGATGGTGTAGCAGATATTATTTGGCGCAACTACAGCACAGGTGAAAACGCTGTTTGGGGAATGCAAAGCGGAGGTGATCTTAACCCAGCGCAAACAGGTTACATCAACGAAGTATTGAACATTAACTGGGAACTTGAAGGAAGCGCCGACTTTACGGGTGATAATATACCTGACCTTTTATGGCGCAATTACGAAACAGGTCAAGATGCAATTTGGCGGATGAAGATTGAAAATAGCAAGCTTGTTCTCGACGCAGGATTCTTCATCAATTCTGTTGAAGATTTAGGTTGGGAAATTGAAGGTCCTAGCCCCACACGTGATTTCGCGTAATTCGGATGTGTAGAGACGCGAAATTTACCTGCGGTACACTCCGTGAACGCGTCTCTACGTAGATATAATTGTTACAAATAATCTAGAAAAGGTATATATAGCAGTCCTAAATCATTTGTAAAATCCACGCACTGTAGAGACGCGAAATTTCGCGTCTCTACATTTAGGCAATTTTTACAACTCATATAGGATTGCTATATAAAGAAAATATTAAGCTTTTATAAGTAAGACGCTCCAGAACGAAAAGTGCTTGAAATACCTTATTTAGCTGTATTAGTCAAATTTACTCTCAACCCAAAATTTAATCTTTACTTCATAAATAATCTACAGATAATCAGATAACGTAAGTACTTGAGTGTAATTTTCTAGCCACAATAAAAAATTTGACTATGTAGTGGCTTTAGGTTAATAATATTACCTGTATCATAGATAACAGAAGTATAGTACATGTGATGAAGTAAGCGTATTATACCTTTTTGCCAACTTAATGGTTTCTATGTACAAGGGTGGTGCATTTACAGAGAAGCTATCAAAATTGATACTCATACCGAGTACATGTGCAAATTTTTAACTAGCATAATCAAAGTTTGTACGCACTATAACTAAACCTGTTTAATAATCTACCAAGGGGGAAAAAAGTGTCTTTTGAACAAAGCCAAAGCCAGTCACTGACAACAGAATTTCAAACCGTACAAAAAGACCCTCTAGAATCTTTAATACCCCAAAGTGCTTCATCAAATCCTGTCCCTGCAGATGTAAGTTCTGGACTAGGAGGAATATCAGGGAATGTAAGTTACACAGGAACTGCTCCAATAGTTATTGACTCTGATTTAACTATCACAAATATTTCTACGCTAAGTGGCGCGCGGGTGCTAATTGACAACTTCGATGCCAATAGAGACATTTTAGGAATTAATGGAGTTGCAAGTGGTAGCGAAAACGGAGTTAGTTGGAACTATAACCAGTCAGCAGGTGTTCTGACCTTAGACCCTTCAAATTCAGCGACTAATGTTAGTCCGGATATTTACCAAAGCTTATTACGTCGAGCTACATATGCCAATACTGACCCCAATAATCCTGGACCAACGCGCACGATTCAGTTTTCGCTAGGTAATGCGCTGATAGATGCAAACACCGGGAATGGTTATAGGTTTGTAGATGCTCAAGGCATTTCTTGGACTGCTGCTAGAGACGCTGCTGCTACGCAGATAGACGAATTTGGGCGCCAAGGATATTTAGCAACAATTACCTCTCAAGCGGAGCAAAACAACGTTCAAGTACGAATTAACGGTAACGGTTGGATTGGCGCCAGTGACTCAGCAGTTGAAGGAGAGTGGAGATGGGTTACTGGTCCGGAGGGTGCTGAGGACGGAGGTACTGGAAGATTATTTTGGCGGGGTACAGGCGCCGACTTCAATAATAATGTACCTGGACTTGGAGCAGTTGGAAATAATTACAACAACTGGGATTTAGCAAGGAATGAACCGAACAATCTGACTGGCGGTATTAATAATCTTAGCGGCGAAGATTATGCCCACATCGTTGGAAATTCGGGAGCTGGGAATATAGGTAAGTGGAACGATCTTCCTGACCAGCAAGATTATACAAAGTCAGAAGTTAGTGATTACCAACCCCAAGGTTACGTCGTCGAGTTCAGTGGTTTACCAGCAAATTCTTCTGTAATAACTCGCGCAAGCGTAACACTCAGCTTCAATACTGTTACAAATCCTGGTACCACAAATGTTCCTAATTTTAATAACGTTAATGTACCACAAATTCTCTGGCGTAATTACGGTACAGACCCAACCAATAGTGGTTTAAGTGCTGTTTGGGGTATTAATTACGACGCTGCCAATACAACAAACGCCTTTACCCGGAGTACAGACCCAAAACTAACCAAGTATCTTCGGGACGGGAGGGAATCTGGTTGGGACATAGAAGGTTTGTATGACGTGGATGGCAACGGTATTACTGATATCTTTTGGCGCAACTACAGAACAGGTGAAAATGCTGTTTGGTTTATGAGATTTGACGCTAACACTGGCGTTGAACTCGATTTAGCTAGAACTCAGTTCCTAGACCCAATTAGTGATACAAGTTGGAGAATGGAAGGTGTTGCAAACTTTGATAATGCTGGCGGTCCTTCGATTCTTTGGCATAATTACACAACTGGTCAAACAGCTATATGGGGATATAAATTTGATGCCAGCATTAGTGGACAAAGCGCCTTTACCCGTGACTTAAGCCGAACTCAAAATCTTAGTACTGTAGTAAGTACTGACTGGAAAGTCGAAGGTTGGGCTGACTTTAACAATGACAATGTTCCTGATATCCTCTGGCGTAATTACAATACTGGTCTAAATGCGATTTGGAAGTTGAACACAAATGCAACTGGCGCCAATCCTTACTTTAATGCCGCTGATGGCTATTACATTAATCCAGTTGCAGACACTTCTTGGAAAATAGCAGATGTTATTGACTTCAACAAAGATGGTGTAGCAGATATTGTTTGGCGCAACTACAGAACAGGCGAAAACGCTTATTGGGGAATGCAAAGCGGAGGTGATTATAACCCAGCGCAGACAGGTTACTTCAACCCTATACCAGACATTAACTGGGTACTTGAAGGAAGTGCCGACTATACAGGAGATGGTATACCTGACTTGGTATGGCGCAACTACACTACAGGTGAAAATGCAATTTGGCGGATGAAGGTTCAAAACAACCAGTATGCACTTGATCAAGGATTCTTCCTCGGTTCTGCTCCAGATTTACCAGAATTAGCTTGGGAAATTGAAGGCCCTAGACCTGGGGGTGATTTTCTGCCAAGACAGTACAGTTGAATGCAAATGCACGTGTAATAAGTAGAGACTAAACATGTTTAGTCTCTACCGGGGTGGGCAATCAACCGGGCATGATATCACGCGCGGGCTTCGCTTAATCACTATGCATATCTTTGTCAATAAAAATGTATTTTCAGACACTTTATTACATTCTTTAATCAAATTTGACTATTGTTGATAGTAATTTATGCAATCAATCAAATTTTCCTTACTAAATCCGTAGAAAAACGCTTGCTTCATCAATTCTTTACAAAAAATTGTTTTTTTCTACATAATAGCTTTACGTAACTATTTAAAATTATTCAAAATAAAAGATATATTAAAGTTTAATAATTCGTTTATTTACTCAGTTGCATTACTGCGTAAGTGCGATGGGAGGTAAAAATTTTCGCAGTTCTTCATTGAATAAGTCTATATATGGGCTGATAGTACGTGTAGATGCATTCACTTGTCGATGTGCAGGCTATACAAATTATCTTTGAAGTTAAAATCAATCTTGATTTAATTATTGCTAGCTAATTTGTTCGTTTATCTATATCATCCATGTCAAAAATAAAAGGTAATAATAATTAAGAAAAAGTCTACCTATTGATTGAAGTATAAGTAAAAAAAATCAAGTTAAATAATATGATAAACATTAACTAAATATTGACGTAACATTAATGATGAATTTCAAGTTGAGCAATCAAAAGGAGGAAGTTTTTAGTTTAGAGAAATAAAATTTTAAACAGCAACTAAGTTGATTTTTTGTAAATTATTTTGTGTTCCCGTGTTGAAAGCAAGTGGCTAGATTAGTGAGACTCAATTACGTATACATTAGATTTCACTTGTTTTAATTGGTGATGAGGCAAATAAACTTACTAAATATTAAGATTCATAACATTACAATGATGGAGCTTCTTGAAAAGCTCTACGGCGGTGGAGTAGTCTTTACTCCAAACGTAGACCATGTTATGAAACTGCAACAAAGCTACGAGTTCTATGACGTTTATCAGGAAGCAGATTACCGAGTTTGCGATAGCAAGGTTTTGATATACGTATCAAACTTTTTGGGAACACCTATCCGAGAAAAAATCTCTGGTTCAGATTTGTTTCCTGCGTTCTACGATTACTATCGTAATGATAAAAATATCAAGATTTTTTTGCTTGGCTCAGAACCGAAAGTTGTCAAGCAAGCTCAAATTAGTATAAATACTAAGGTAGGTCGAGACATAATTGTTGCAGCACATTCTCCATCATATGGATTTGAGGCTAACGAGCAAGAGTGTCGAGAAATCGTTGATTTGATTAATAATTCCGATGCCACAGTTCTAGCAATTGGTGTTGGCGCCCCTAAGCAGGAAATGTGGATTGCAAAGTATCGACATAAATTAAAAAATGTCAGAATATTCCTTGCAATTGGAGCCACAATCGATTTTGAAGCTGGAAATATTCAGCGTTCTCCTAAATGGATGAGCGAAGTTGGTTTGGAATGGTTATATCGGCTGATACTCGAACCGAAAAGACTTTGGAAACGGTATGTATTAAGTGCTTTGCCGTTTTTTTGGTTGATTTTGAAGCAGCGAATTCAACTGTACAAAAATCCTTGGTCTGAAACTAAAGTTAAAGCAATATCACAAAAATCAGCGTCTGAAAAGCCGATAGAACCAGTAGGAAAGAAACTAATATCTATTCCCAGGAGTATCATTTAACAAACTTGTCCGCGTGTGTGTTCAATCATTAGTAAAATAAATAACTTGTATGGAGCAGCAAAATAATCGTTCTGAAGATATTGATATTCGCAATTACTGGTTAGCTTTAAAACGACGCTGGTTAGTTGCATCAGGGATTTTTATCACAACCGTTGCACTATCAGGGTTTGCGATATCGCTGCAACGACCCACCTATCAAGCTTCAGGAAAACTACTGTTTCAAACAAACCGTGCGTCATTTTTAACTGGAGTGGGAGAAAAAATAGGAGATTTAGAAACTGTTAGACGCGAAGCAAACCCTCTTTCAACTCAAGCGGAGATTTTGCAGTCACGTCCGATTTTAGAAGCAGTGATAAAAAAACTTGACCTGCGCGATAAAAATGGTAACCTTGTAAAACCAGAGTCTTTAAATATTAAAGTCGAGCCAATTATTGGTGCAGATGTTCTAAATGTGTCGCATATATCTAGCGACTCTAGATTAGCTGCGGATGTTATAAATTACGTGATGCGGTCGTATGTAGAAAACAACATTCAAACTAACCGCTTGGAAGCAGTTTCCGCACGCAAGTTTATCGAGAATCAACTCCCGCGCGCGGAACAGGAATTAAACAAAACAACCGAAGAGTTACGCTCATTCAAGACAAACAACAAAGTCATTAACCTAGACAAAGAAACCGAGGAAACCGTTAAAAATATTGGCGAACTTGATAAGCAACTAAATGAAGTTAAAGGACAACTGGCAGAAGTAACATCGCAACAAGCAGAACTTCGCGCTCAAATTAAAATACCAAGTAATGAAGCAGTAGATAGAACATCACTGTCATTAATACCAGGTGTGCAAGAATCGTTGGGTGAACTGCAAAAAATTCAAAGTCAACTAGCTACTGAGGCAACGACATATACAAGTAACCACCCAAAGATAATTTCTTTAAGGCAGAAAGAAGCTGCGCTCAATAACTTATTACAGCAGCGAGCAAGTCAGTCTTTAGGTACAAACGTTAAAGTTTCACCAAATAAATTACAGTTAGGTCAACTCAAAGAACAGCTTGTTGGAGAGTCAGTTAGACTTCAAGCGCAGCGTTTGGGCTTAGAAAATAAAGTCCAAACTTTATCAGGTTTGCACGAACAGTTTAAGCAACGCGCTGAAGTTCTACCGAATTTAGAGAAAAAACAAGGTGACTTAGAACGGCGCCTAATGGTAGCTCAGAAATCCTACGAAACGTTACTTGGTCGTCTTCAAGAAATTCGCGTCGCCGAAAACCAAACCGTTGGCAACGCGCGCGTAATTCAAAATGCCGTTGTTTCACCAAACCCAGCACGGTTAAGAATGATGTTCCTTTTAGGAGCAGGTGGAATTTTTATCGGCGCCTTATTGGGAGTTGCAGCTGCGTTCCTTGTCGATGTTATTGATAAATCAATCAAGACTGTCAAAGAAGCTCAAGATGTATTTGGCTACACAATGCTTGGCTTAATTCCCAAGTTTGAAAACGCTCCTACTATTGAACAAACAATTGAAGGCGCCTCTCCAAGAATAGTTGTAGGCACTTTGCCACGCTCTGTAATTCACGAAGCGTATCAAATGCTACAAGCTAACTTGAAATTTATCAGTCATAAAAAAGTTCGCACTATCGTGATTACTAGTTCAGTTCCAGGTGAAGGAAAATCTGAGGTAAGTGCGAATTTAGCGGCTGTAATTGCCCAAGCCGGGAAACGTGTTTTACTCGTAGATGGAGACATGCGTAATCCTGCCCAACATCATTTGTGGGGAGTAATGAATTTGACCGGATTGAGTAATGTGATAGTTGGGCAAGACCGAATTCGCAGTTGTATTCAATCGGTAACACGAAATCTATCAGTACTAACTGCTGGGGTAATACCGCCTAATCCTCAAGCATTGCTAGACTCTGAAAGCATGAGTGCTTTGATTCAAGCTTTATCACAACATTACGACTACATCATCTTTGATACTCCACCTTTAGCGGGAACTGCGGATGCGGCAGTCTTGGGAAAAGTTGTAGACGGTGTTTTAGTTGTAGTTCGTCCTGGTGTTGCAGATTCAGCCAGCGCACTCGCCGCCAAAACTTTGTTGATGCGTTCAGAAGCAAATGTTTTGGGTATGGTAGCAAATGGTGTCAATATCAAACACGAGCCTGATAGATATTTCTATTACAACAGTACTCGTGATACCGATAATAGCTCATTAGTGACTCAAGCATCTAATAGTAAAACCAAAGTGTAGGCGCCGCTATGGATAATAGGATTCAAACAGAATTAAGTTTTTGGCAGCAAATTCAAGAAGATTGGCGGGCACATGGATGTGACTGGACTCTTCCTGGTTTTCGTGCGGTTGTAGTACATAGATTTGGTGTTTGGCGTATGAAAGTGCAACCAAAGCTTTTGCGCGCTCCTTTGAGTATTCTTTACCGGATGCTGTACCGTAAAATTCGTAATGGTTATGGTATCGAGCTACCTTATACAGTTAATTTAGGGCGCCGTGTAGTTATTGAACATCAAGGAGGAATTGTTATTCATGGCTACAGCACAATTGGTGATGAATGTATTATTCGTCAAGGTGTAACTTTAGGAAATCGTTATCTCGACCGTCCGTTAGATGCACCGAAGTTAGGTAAGCGTGTTAACGTTGGTGCTGGCGCCAAAATATTCGGTAATATTACTATTGGGGATGATGTCAATATCGGTGCCAATGCAGTTGTATTATGCCATATTCCTTCTAAAGCAACTGCTGTGGGTATTCCTGCAAAAGTTATTAATAAGTCATTGGTTTATTAAAACCCGGTTCTATTATTAAGGAATCTAAAATATGTATATAAATCATTTTATGCATCTATCAATGGAAATAATTCTGCTGATAAGTGCTTTTTTTTTGCTTGTTCTGTGTTCGGTTTTACTAATCGAATGCATAGCTGCGCTGTTTCCAGTGACTTCAACTATTAATAAAATTCAAGCTAGTAACGTTGCTATTTTAGTTCCTGCTCATAATGAAGAATCAGTAATTGGTAATACACTCAAAAATTTAAAGTCTACATCACCGCAGTATAAAATTATAGTAATTGCGGATAACTGTACTGATGCAACTGCCCAAATCGCGCGGGATGCAGGAGTGACAGTTATTGAAAGACAAGATTCACAAAACAAAGGTAAAGGATACGCTTTAGACTACGGTTTACAATTTCTCGACTTAAACCCTCCGGAAGTAGTTGTTTTCGTTGATGCAGATTGTCTAGTTGAAAGAAACGCAATAACACTTTTGACTTCTAAGGCAATGACTACATCAAGACCAGTACAAGCAACTTACTTGATGGAAAAACCATTACAACCCACTCCTCGTGACTCAATATCAGCTTTTGCATTCAAAGTTAAAAACTTTGTTCGCTCGTGCGGTCTGGTACGGATGAATTTACCATGTTTGTTGGCAGGTACAGGAATGGCATTCCCTTGGTCGGTAATTCGTTCAATTGACCTTGCAAACTCTGATATTGTTGAGGATATGAAACTAGGGTTAGATTTGACTATTGCAGGATATCCACCGATTTTTTGCCCAGAAGCGCGCGTTATTGGCAGTCTACCTCAAAGCTCTAAAACTGCGAAAAATCAGCGCACTCGATGGGAACATGGTCATATTCAAACCTTGCTTACTTATGTACCCAAATTAATTCGAGCTTCGATTAATCAAAAACGATTTGACTTATTTTGCAGCGCACTGGACTTGTGTATTCCACCACTATCATTATTTGTTGCGATATGGTTTGGAGTAATGTGTATCTCACTGTTATTTGCATTTTTGATGTCAATATGGATACCAGTTTGGATTACAGTAGTAGCGGGAATGTTTATCTTGACAGCAATTTTGATCGCTTGGGCAAACTTCGGGCGTTCCGATTTACCCTTGCTTGAACTACTTGCTGTACCATTTTATATACTCTGGAAAATTCCTTTGTACTTCAAGTTCTTAGTTCAACCTCAAAAAACATGGGTTCGTACTGAGCGCGAGTAGCTAGTTATTAGCTTGATTATAAAAACCTAAGTCACCACATGCCCAAACAACTACGGATTGTATATACAATTGGACCAGAAGATGTTATTGAGGCATACAAGTCTTGGAAAAAAGGTGAAGATGCTTCTTCTCAAGTTTCGATGACCTTCTCAGGTCATTTCTACGAAGTATGTGCTGCTGTGGATGCCTTTGGATATGTTATTGCTGAAGCAAGCTCTAAAGAGGTTATTCGGGACGAGCGCTTTATTATTGAGCGGCGCCCAGTTCCATTCAGTAAAGCAAAGGGTATTTTTTACCATCTACGACAAATTTTGCGAGGATTACAATTATTTGTTTCCGCAGTTAAGTTTGGCGCCGATATTGTAATCGCCGATAGTGGCACAACTTACTGGTTTGCTTTATTGCCTTTAACTTGGATTGGTATTAAAGTAATTCCATCGCTGCAATGTACATTGTGGCGTAAGTATTCAAAGCAAACTCTAGGAGAGAGAATTACTCTGAAATTGAGTCAGGGTTTGTTTAAAACAGCGTGTCATAGTATACAAGCTGTCTCACGTGATATTTCAGAACAAATTTCACAGTTGACAGGAGGTATACACCAACCAATTTACGAATTTTTACCAATCTATAAAAGAAGCGACTTCGCCGATATTCTAGCTCCATCTGCTTTCAAGATGCCTTTACGGGTTTTATTTGCTGGTCGAGTTGAATATGACAAAGGCGCCTTCGACTTGCTGTTGATCGCCAAGCTCTTGAAAGAAAGTGGTTTATCTGACGTTGTTTTTGATATTTGTGGAGATGGTACAGCTTTACAACCTTTGCAAACCTCTGTACAACTTGAAGGAGTTGGGGAATTTTTTGCATTTCATGGATATTGCAATAAACAGCAAATGCGGGAAATGTTTGGAAAGTCGCACGCTGTAATTGTACCAACTCGTACCGATTTTATTGAGGGGTTCAATCGGGTTGTTGCAGAAAGCATTTTATCTGGTCGTCCAGTAATTACTTCCGCTGTATGTCCGGCTCTGTCTTACGTGCGCGACGCTGTTATTGAAGTACCACCTAATGACATCGAAGCATATGCAGCAGCTATACTCCAATTATATTATGACCAGAGTATTTATGAACGAAAGCAACTTGCCTGTTTAGAATTACAGGAACAGTTTTACGATATTAATAATAGTTGGGCTGCCGCGCTCAATAAGAGTCTTTCTACAATTAAATAAAAGTTGGGGCGCCAAGCTCAAATCTACGAATGCAAGAATTTGATTTTTGTTTAATTACTCCTAGCTATGCACCAGACTATCATCGATGTCAGTTGCTAGCTTGGAGTATAGACGCATTTGCACCCAAAACGGCAAAGCATTATATAATTGTTCCAAAGCGCGATTTACATCTTTTCAATCAAATCAAATATAGAAATACCCGAATAATTACCGTTGAATCTATCTTGCCTTGGCGCCAATTACCCTTGATTAAAAATTGCTGGTTTAGTTTCAAGCATCCAGTCATTCGAGGATGGATAATTCAACAACTTATCAAACTCGCAGCAGCAGAATTTATAACGAGTAATGTATTTGTGTTTGTAGACTCTGATATTGCCTTTATTCGTCCTTTTGACTGGAATTACTTTATCCGTGACGGTGAAGTTCGTTTATACCGTATTCCCGGAAATCTCTGTCCACAGGCGCCTATCGGTGAAAAATGGAATTATAATGCTCGTCGTTTACTCAATTTACCAAGTGGCACTACTCCAGTCACTGGTTATATAAGTCAAATCATGACATGGAGAAGTGATAATTTAAAACAACTGTATAAACATATCGAAACAGTATCAGGACGCGGATGGCTTGAAACTGTATGTAGTTACTGGAATTTATCAGAGTACGTAATATACGGGGTTTTTGTTGAGGAAGTACTTAAAGCATCAGGACATTATTATGATTCCGAGTGCATTTGTCATGAATACTGGTTTAATAAACAAATGTCTGATGTTCAGTTGCAAGACTTCTTTAGCAGTATCCCAGAACATAATATTGCTGTGATGATATCAGCCAAAGCAGGTATTTCAGTGCAAAAATATGAGAACTTAGTCAAAAATTTTCATCAAAGCTTGGAAAATCCCCCCTAATAAGGCTACTACGCACACATCGGAATAATCTGAAATTGTATTCCCTTTGTGCCCTTTGTGTCTTTGTGGTTTTTCCTTTATTAATGAACCACAAAGGTCACAAAGGACACAAAGAAAGAGAAGAAAAGTAACTTATAAAAAGTTGTGTTCAATAGTTTATAATATTAAAACGCACTACGCCAAGGCATTGTATTGTCATGACTCAAGCAACAGATATTCGCTGGACAATAGCTGATTTAGAGCTTATCGCTACCGATGAATGGAAGCGTTACGAAATTATTGATGGAGAATTGTTTGTGACACGTGCGCCTCATATTAAACATCAGAGTGCTGGTGGAAAAATTCACGCAAGATTGCTGGCTTGGTCGGAGTCTACCGGTAATGGTGAGCCAATTCTAGCTCCAGGACTAATTTTCTCTGATGCTGATAACGTTATTCCTGATGTAATTTGGATTAGCAATGGGCGACTAGCACAAGTTGTAGATGCCGAAGGTCATTTAACAGGCGCCCCAGAATTAATCGTCGAAATTCTCTCTGAAGGTGTTATTAATCAACGACGCGATCGAGAAGCAAAGTTAAAGCTTTATTCAATCAAAGGCGTACAAGAGTATTGGATAGTGGATTGGCGCGCGCAACAAATCGAAGTTTACCAGCGTCAAAATGCTCAATTGGTTCAAGTTGCAACGTTATTTGTTAACGATGTAATCACCTCACCCTTACTTCCTGGTTTTAGCTGTCAAGTTAAGCAATTTTTTTAAATGCGAATCGGCTATTTAATTCCTGAATTTCCTGGACAAACACACATCTGGATTTGGCGAGAAATTACCCATCTGCGCGCGTGGGGTACTCAAATTGATATTTTTTCTACTAAGCATCCTTCAAAAGAAGTCAAAGCTAAACACGATTTTGCAGACGCACAAACTTACTATTTGTGGAAGCAAAATATTTTAAAGAATATATTTGACATTTTTGTTAGTTTATGCTGGGCTGTGACTCGTCCAATTGGTTTGTATAAGGCAATAAAGCTAGTAACTATCGATGTTGAGGCGCCTCGTTGGCGTATTATCGCTTTAGTGCCAATTGCTTGTGTACTAGCTCGCTCTAGTATCGCACGTTCAATAGAGCATATACACTGTCATAGCTGTGCAAATTCGGCAATATTAGCAATGATGCTCAAACAGCTAACTGGCATTTCATACTCGCTGACACTAAACGCAAATTTGGAATGGTGGGGAGGTGGACTTACAGCAAAGTTTAGTAATGCTGCTTTTATTATTGCTATAACCCAAAAGCTAGAAGAAGAAGTAAGACTTAATTACCCACTGCATCCAAACCAAGTTGTGTTGGGACGTATTGGTGTTGATACAGCTAAGTGGAATCCACAGCTTTATAAATTAAATAATTTAACCAATCAAACGTTTCAAATTCTTACCGTTGGTCGTTTACATACAAGCAAAGGTCACGATACTGTAATTCAAGCTGTGAAATGTCTTGTTGATGCAGGCAAATTGGTTAATCTAACCATCATCGGTGCTGGTTCAGAATTAGAAAACTTAAAAACATTAGCAGCAAAGCTTGAAATATCACATTTAGTAGAATTCACAGGTTCTTTATCAGAAGACCAAATTATCGAAAAAATGCTTCAAGCTGATGCATTTGTACTTGCAAGTCACGCTGAACCTTTAGGTGTAGTTTACATGGAAGCGATGGCAATGGAAGTAGCAACAATTGGAACTAATGCTGGTGGTGTTCCTGAAATAATTACTGATGGAAAAAACGGGTTACTAATTCCACCGAGAGATGTTACAGCCTTGACGCGCGCGCTCATACAACTTATTGAAAATCCTGCATTTAGAATACAGCTAGGACTTAACGGACGCTCCTCAATTATTGAGCATTTTGACAGTCAAATTGGCGCCGCGACATTATTTGAGCGTATCACGATTGAATCGGGTCAGTACAAAAAGTAAAGTTGTTACATTTTATATCCAGCAACTAACCTGATTACTGCTGTACTATGTAAGGAATGCTTCACACTTTAAGTAAATATACGAGAAATGAATATAATCTGATAATTACTATAGTATTCAAAACCGAAGTTATAAAATGTCCAAGCAACTGCGGATTGTATACGCAATTGGTACGGAAGATGTAATTGAGGCATATAAATGTTGGATGAAGGGCGAGGATGTATCGTCCCAGGTGTCGATGACCTTTTCAACTTATTTCTATTCTGTCTGTACAGATTTAGATGCGGTTGGGTATGTTATTGGATTAGCTAGAAAAACTGAAGTTCTGCTTCAAGGTCGTTTTCGAATTGAACGGCGCCGAGTTCTGCTGCATGGCGCCAAGGGTGTTTTTTATCATGTGAAACAAGTTCTGCTAGGAATACAGCTATTTATTTCAGCAATTAGTTTCGGCGCCAACGTTGTGATTGCCGATAGTGGTACAACTTACTGGTTTCTTTTATTACCTTTGAATTGGATTGGTATCAAGGTGATTCCATCGCTGCACTGTACCTTGTGGCGTAAGTATTCCAAGCAAACTCTAGGCGAAAAAATTATTCTTTATTTGAGTCGTAGTTTGTTTACTAAATGTCATAGTATACACGCGGTATCGCATGATATCACTGAACAAGTTTATGTATTAACTGGTCATACACATCCACCTATCTATGAATTTTTACCAATATATAAAAGAAGCGACTTCGCTGATATCCCACCTCCACCCCAACAACTACCATTACGAATTTTATTCGCGGGTCGAGTCGAGTATGATAAAGGCGCCTTCGACTTACTAAAGATTGCCAAGCGTATAGCTTCTATTGGTATAAAAGATATTGTTTTCGATGTTTGTGGAGATGGTGCAGCGCTACAACCTCTACAAGCATCTGTCAAATCTGAAGGTATAGAAGACTTCTTCGTATTTCACGGATATTGCAACAAACAAAAAATGTGTTTTATGTTCGGTAAATCACACGCTGTAATTGTACCAACACGTACTGATTTTATTGAAGGTTTTAACCGTGTTGTCGCTGAAAGTGTTTTATCAGGTCGTCCGGTAATAACTTCTGACGTTTGTCCAGCTTTGTCTTACGTTCGTGAAGCTGTAATTGAAGTACCACCAAATGACATAGAAGTATATGTAACAGCTATACTTCAAATATATGAAGACCCGACAATTGGTGAAAAAAAGCGACTTGCTTGTTTAAAGCTACAGGAACAGTTCTACGATATTAATAAAAGTTGGGCTACTGTATTAAAGTCTACTCTTTCTGCCTTATAAACACTTATACTCTGATTAATACTGTGTTTAATATTACGATTTTTGAAAAAATATTTGTCATTATCGGGGTGTTATTTTTTTCTGGAGCTTTTTCAGAATTATTTCCAGGGGCGCCAATTACGCTGCTACGATATATCGTTTGGGGTGGTGCAACTGTTTTAGCTTGTTTACGCTGGAAAGATTCGTTACGGGTAATAAAATCAGATATATTCTTAGTTTTTCTGAGTATAATCGCATTTGTATCGTTTTTATGGTCAGATGTATTTGTTAGCACGATGAAAGACAGTCGTGAAATTTTACAGATGACTGCATTTGGTTTGTATATTGCCGCACGCTTTACAGTCAAAGAGCAAGTAGAAACACTAGGTATTGCTTTTTTTATTGGGGAATTAATGAGTTTGGTTGCAGCTGTTGTAATGCCTACACTTGCCATTCATGGTAGCGACCACCCAGGCGCCTGGAAAGGGGTATTCGGGTATAAAAACTTGCTAGGAGCAATAATGGTAGTCAGTTCATTTACGTTTTTATTGTTACCTACTAACGGTAGTCAGCTACAAAAAATCTATAAATGGACTGGTTTGGTGTTTGGGATAATACTCATGTTGCTCTCAACGTCAAAAACCTCGCTAGTAGTTACAGCATTATTATTTTTGATTTTGTTTTTCTACCGTTATTTTCGTTTGGCAAGTAAAACCGCGATTATTTTTTTAGATTTAGTTATATTAGTCGTTGGTGCAGCACTCACCGTCGTTTTAACTAACTGGACAGAACTTTTAACAGCTCTTGGTAGAGATCCAACATTAACAGGAAGAACACCAATGTGGGGTATTGCCATAACCCGACTAATGGATAGACCTTTACTAGGTTTTGGACGTGGTGCTTTTTGGGCACCTGGTAGTTCATATGCATTAGAAGCAGGTCAAGCTGTGGCGCCTGGTTTTATTCCTCCACATGGGCATAATGGATTTATAGACTTAGCTCTTGACGTTGGGTTGATTGGCATTGTATTGTTTGCAATTAGTTTTTTAATCGCTTACTTCAGAGCCTTGAAACTAGCTTATGCGACTAAGGCGCCATATAGAATGTGGTATTTAGCCTTTCTAATGTTTTTTTTCATGAACAACATGACCGAAAGCTTGATGTTGTTCAAAACCAATATTTATTGGACACTATACATAACATCAGCACTATCATTAGGGAAAAATGGCAACGGATGATCAACGGATGTAACGGATGAGTTATTGGTTACAAACAAGTTCTAAGTACCTGGACAGAAATAATTACACGTTGCTTTCTAGGCTGGGCAGGGGATTTAAGCCCAATTTTGTGTAATTAATTTTGTCTGACTACTTATTTATTTAAAATAACCTATCCGTTACATCCGTTCTAATGTTTTTTTTCATGAACAATATGACTGAAAGCTTAATGTTGTTTAAGACCAATATTGATTGGACATTATATGTAATGTTAGCTTGATCGCTAGGGAAAAATGGCAACGGATGACTCTAGGATGTAACGGATGAGTTATTGGTTACAAACAAGTTCTATTTATTTAAAATAACCTATCCGTTACATCCGTTCTAATCTTTTTTTTCATGAACAATATGACTGAAAGCTTAATGTTGTTTAAGACCAATATTGATTGGACATTATATGTAATGTTAGCTTTATCGCTAGGGAAAAAGAGTGGCAACGGATGACTCTAGGATGTAACGGATGAGTTATTGGTTACAAACAAGTTCTATTTATTTAAAATAACCTATCCGTTACATCCGTTGTATCCGTTGCAAATTAAGTCCACCTATTAGAGATGGGACGATATCCATGAGCGCGATGGTAGTCAGCTTCCCGTACTGCTAGTTTCTGATTAATTGCTCGCACGAAAAAATTACCAATTCGATTTAAATAGCTCTGCTTGCACCAGTGTGAATATGATGAAGCAACTTGTGTAGACAAAACTTCATGCCAACGCATTGCTATTTGTTCACATGAAAATTCAACCGCGCGTTTTTGACCGTTGATTACCATTTGTTCGTAAAGACTAGGGTCATTAAGAAGGCGCCGAATTGATGAAAGTGCTTCAGTAGGAGTTTTTACCTCGATATAATCAAGATGCGATTGTCGTAAGTTTTGAAAAGCTGGTTCTGGTCCTAAAAGTGCTGGTACCCCTGCTGCCCAAGCGTTGATTAACTTACTCGCGGGTTTGACTAAAGCATCTTTTTCAGTTAAGTCGCGTACAGCTAAAACTAAATCAGCTTCGCTGTAATCATGCCATTGTACTGGTTTATCTTTATATAAACCATTAATTTGTAACTTGATGCCAAGATTCTCTAGTTCTTGAATAAACTCTGGTGAGCGAAATGACTCATATAGATTAATTTCGGAACCTTTGAAAACAATATTACTAATACGATTTTTACGCGCGCTGTCTCGTTTGATTAAACCTGGTTGTGGCCAGTGGGGTATAAATATATCTGTAATTGACTTGATATTTGCTTGATTTTGAACAATTGCAATATCACACAAAGCAGGTTTTGGACCATCCGAACGACAACCGACAACAAAAGATGAAAAAGTTTTTTGCTTAATTCCAAAATCTAAAGCGCTTGCAATACATATAGAACCTTTAACAAATTGGTTAGATAAATGCACATTGAGGTTTCTTCGCTTCAGGTGTAAATAAGTCATAATAATCCAGCATTCCTCATTCGTAATAATTCGTTCAGGAATTGTGTTGGGGTCAGGTAGATGCTGGATATCGTTGGATAATAAATCAGGCCATTTTTCTAAATAGCGACATACAAACGTGACGGGGTAAGGCAAAGAGGTAAAACTGTTTTTCAATTGTTGGGATTGCATTTATTAATAGCTTTGGCAAAGTTTACAATAAGCTACTTCTTTTCGCTTCCTAATCAAATCTAGCATCTTCTTCATCGCGCGCGCCCCAATACTCGAAGAGGTTTTCATAGAACCAAGTGGCGCTAACCATTCTCCAACCGCAGGATGGCTATCATTAACAGACTTATAGAAAGTGTCCCAAAACTGAGGCCACATTGCATCATGGTAGTGAATAATTTTGGCAGTTTGAAGATGTTCTGGATTGTACCATGCAGGTGGAACAACTGAGCCAATAGCAAAATTGTGTGAATACGAAAGCGTGTCCCAAGGAATTCCAACTTTTGCAACAGTCAATCCTAATGCCAGTTGGTCGTTGAAAAAAAGACCTGATTGATTAGATATAATATGGCTATCACACAACCGTGTAAAAGTGTCTAAATAATATTGAGCAAAATTTGTGCTGCGACGATAAATAAAAACACCACTATTAAAGCAGAAACGGATTGGTAAATGCTCTGGTTCACTGTTTATCCAAGGTAAAGCTTCTATATCTAGACCAACACATTTACAAATCTCACGCCAGTAAGGTTCATTTGGGTCGTTTGTTCCTCCTGTTGCGTTACTAAGTTTGTCAGAGGGACAAGCCAGAAAGCTTTTATCCGAGTCCATTATAAATTCCAAAGGTTCATCAACGATTAGTAAATCACTGTCTAACCAGGCTATATATTCAGTTTTAGCTATTTTTTCAACTGTTGTTAAAGATAAAAGTTTATTCAAAAACTTATTCCAAGAATATTTATGTTTATTTATAAAACTAATGTACTGAACCTGAAGTTGTTCCAATTTTAGACGTGTACTCTTAGAGATAGGCGCCCCAAAACGGGGTGTGATAGCGTATACAGGTGCCTCCGCATAACGACCTCCCCAGCGACGTAGACTTTCAATCATACGTAGCGTTTGTGCTTCAAGCCAGCCAGATTCAATACAACAAACAAAAGTGGTTTGCGTTGTGTCCATTTTATACCTTATTGAGAATAGAATTTAAATTCAAAATATTGATTATTTCGCGTAAAAATATTATTTTTTCTAAGATGTGTAATATTATCTATCTTGAGTATGATGTTTTAAGTATAAAGGCTAATTGCTAAAAAATAAACACTTAATTATTTCTGCGGAGATAGGTGTAAAAGTAAAAATATGGAAACATGATAGAGTCCAAGGGGTATTGTCCTTCTTCCTGAGTGTGGAGAATACTTGATAATTGTCTGATGGTTCTGTGTAGTAAGGGATTTTGGTATGCAATCAATAGGGGTGGTAGTAATTGGAAGAAATGAAGGCAAACGTCTCCAGCAGTGTTTACGCTCGGTGATATCCGAAGGAGTGATTGTAGTATATGTCGATTCTGGTTCAACTGATGATAGTGTGGCAATGGCTACTTCGCTCGGAGTTCATGTTATTACACTTGATTTATCAATTCCGTTTACTGCCGCGCGCGCTCGTAATGCTGGGTTTGAAATGTTAATGAAATTGGCGCCAAATCTCGAGTACGTTCAGTTTGTAGATGGAGACTGTCAAATAATGCCATCTTGGCTTAATATTGCAGCAGACTATTTAAAAGCTTGGGAACAGGTTGTAGTGGTGTGTGGTCGGCGCCGTGAAGAGTTTCCTAACGATTCAGTTTACAATCGGCTGTGCGATATCGAGTGGGATACACCAATCGGAGAAACAAATGCTTGTGGTGGTGACTCGATGATGCGTGTGAGCGCATTTAAAGCAGTGGGAGGTTTTAATCCATCTTTAATAGCTGGAGAAGAACCAGAATTATGCTTGCGACTGCGCGCGCTAGGAGGTAAGATAGTGCGTCTTGATGAAGAAATGACGCTGCACGACGCTCAAATTACAAATATAAAACAATGGTGGAAGCGTTCACTACGCGCGGGTCATGCATACGCACAAGGAGCTCGGATGCATGGTCATAATTCTGAGCGGTACTGGGTGAGAGAGTCTCGCAGCATTTGGTTATGGGGTTTAGTATTACCGCTAATTGCAGTCACTACTAGCTTTTTAACTTCGGGTATCAGCTTACTACTGCTGGTATTGGCTTATATACTATTAATCTATCGAATTTATAAATATGGAAAAACGCGCTCTTTTAAGTCACAAGACGCTACATTATACGCTATAAACTGCGTACTGAGTAAATTTCCCCAAGTACAAGGTCAAATTCAATTTCACCTGTCACGCTTACTCAAACGTCAATCAACCTTGGTTGAATATAAAAATGCCACATCTTAACTTTCTAGCAGAGACGCAATATATCGCGTCTCTACATTTTTGATATCTGCATTCAGATAGAGGTTACAAATAGTAAATTTATGTAAAGCAACCATACACCTCAATGAGAAACATATGTTAAGAACATCAAAAAAAAGGCTAATTCCGAAACTTTACAGTCATCTTTACAGTAACTTTACAAAAAAAACATGAATTTAAAGATTAACTTCACATAAGTAGTTGATTTTGCTCTGGAAAAATATTACTTTTACTAATAAATAGTACAGTTTCTTGCAGTTTATATGCTCCTTAGCATGTAGAACTGTCGGTTATCAAGACAGTCATTACAAAGTTTCTACTCACGGCGCCTACACAGTTGGTTTAGGCACACACATACTAACCAATTGCAATATTCTGGCTCCATAAAGCAAAAATGAAAATAGCATACCTGGTCAATCAATACCCGAAGGTAAGTCATAGCTTCATTCGACGTGAAATATCGGCGCTTGAAGCGGCTGGTTTATCAGTAACTCGATTTTCAATACGTTCTTCTTTTTCTGAATTAGTAGACCCAGAAGACAAGCTTGAATATAAGAAAACGCGGGTAATATTAGATGTCGGAGTATGGGGCTTATTATTGAGCTTAGTTAGTGCGATAGTAAAGCCAGTTTCATTTCTTTCTGGTTTGTATGTCGCACTCAAGGTGGGTATAAAGTCTGATGCAGGACTTTTGCGTCATATTATTTATCTAGCAGAAGCTTGTACGCTTAAACGTTGGCTTTACTCATGTGAAGCAACTCATCTTCACGTCCACTTCGGAACTAATTCGACTACTGTGGCAATGTTATGTCATGTAATGGGTGGTCCAGAATATAGTTTTACAGTTCATGGTCCCGAAGAGTTTGACCGCGCGTCTAATATTGCCTTAACAGAAAAGATAAATCGTGCCAAGTTCGTGATTGCGATTTGCTCTTTTGGTTTAAGTCAGTTGTATCGTTGGTGTGATTACGAGCAATGGCAAAAAATCCATATAATTCGCTGTGGGGTTGATGATGATTATTTTGACCAACCGCAAACGAATATTCGTAATGTGAATAATTTAGTTTGTGTAGGAAGGTTATGCGAACAGAAAGGACAAATCCTATTATTAGAAGCGATTAAGCAACTTCGTGATGAGGGATGGGATTTACAGTTGACTTTAGTTGGAGATGGGGAGATGCGAAGTCAACTTGAAACGATTATCCAAGATTATGGTTTGCACAACTGCGTCAAAATTACGGGATGGGCAACTGGTACTGAAGTGCAACACTATATAGAGGATGCTCGTGCTTTAATCTTGCCAAGTTTTGCTGAAGGGTTGCCAGTTGTGCTGATGGAAGCATTAGCACTTCGGCGCCCAGTCATTAGTACTTACGTTGCGGGTATTCCAGAACTTGTTCAATCTGATGTTAATGGCTGGTTAGTACCGGCAGGTTCAGTTGAAGCTTTAGTTGCTGCGATTAAAAAAGTTTTAGTTCTTCCTGCTGAAACCTTAATGCAAATGGGAGTCCAAGGAGTTGTAACGGTAAGAAAGCAACATAACGTCACTACTGAAGCTTATAAGTTAGCAGCATTACTTGCTGACAACCAAAATAACATCGAAATCCAACAGCAGCAATTACAGCCAGTAACGCATTAGATACTCTCATGACAACCCTTAAAAAACCGACTCTAAAAAAGCTTGCCATCCGTGGTGCAGTATGGACAATCTTTGGTTATGGCGCCAGTCAATTTGCACGGTTGATAGGCAATATTATTTTGACTCGGTTATTAGTACCAGAGTACTTTGGGTTAATGGCAGTAGTAAACACACTTTTGATGGGTATTGAATTATTTTCAGACCTTGGTATCGGTCAGAGTATTATTCAGAACAAGCGTGGTGAAGAACCGGAATTTTTTAACACAGCGTGGACACTACAAATTACCCGTGGGTTTTGGGTCTGGTTGATTTGTTTATTTATTACCTATCCCGCAGCGATGTTCTACAAAGAACCTCGACTGTTATGGTTAGTACCGATAATGGGACTAACGTCAATCATTTTGGGGTTTGCTTCGCCGGCGCCAGCGCTACTAAATCGGCGCATGGAAATTGGTAAATTAATTATTTTCGACTTTATCGTTCAGACACTTTCGCTTATAACACTGATATTCTTAGCTTGGTGGCTTCGTAACTTATGGGCATTTGCGATTAGTGGACTATTAGGAGGAACAATTCGTGCGATTGGTACTTACTTTCTAATACCTCAAAAACCCAAATTGACTTGGGATAAAACAGTAGTTAAAGAGCTTCTATCTTTTGGTAGATGGATGTTCGTTGCTACAGCGCTAATGTTTTTAGCGGAGCAAGCAGACCGATTGATATTAGGTAGGTTGCTTTCATTTCAATTAGTGGGGGTTTACACGATAGCCGCGACATTAGCCAACATGCCGCGCGAAGTTATAAAACATTTAAGCTACCGAGTCATATTTCCAACGATATCAAACCAGACTGACTTACCAAGAGAAACGCTGAGGGCAAAAATCCTTCGTCAGCGTCGGTTAATAGTATTTGGAAGTGCAGTTTTATTAGCAATGCTTGTAAATACGGGTGACTTAATCATAGGCAAACTGTATGACCAAAGATACATAGAAGCAACATGGATGATGCCAATACTTTGTTGTGGAATTTGGTTCTCAGTCCTATTTTATACAACAAGTCCGGCTTTACTAGCGGTAGGGAAGCCAATGTACGCAGCACAAAGTAATTTGCTTAGATTTCTAATGATTAGTATCGGTATGCCTTTAGCATTTACCACACAAGGAACATTAGGAGTAATCGTTATAATTGCGCTTTCAGACTTTCCATTGTACCTTGCCAACCTTTATGGATTATGGCGTGAAAAGTTTTTCTCACTCATTCAAGATGTTCAAGCAACAGCAATATTTGTGGGGATGGTAACATTATTAGTTTTGATTCGCACCTCTATTGGTTTAGGAAGTCCATTCAAGATTTTTCTTCAATAAACCGTAAGGTCGCCATTGGCAACCCTACTGAAACACATGCTTTTAAAATATCATGTTAAAAACAGCATCTCTTTGGAAGTTGCAATATTCACATTGGGATAAACCAATTGATGAAATCTCAGGCTACACAATCTTACTACCTGTTCCGGGAGACTTACCCGTTTTTCTTAAAATTGCTCTAGAAATTTGTTCAACTCAGAAACCGGATGGTTTGGTTGAAACACTTGTAATTCCCGACCAGTTTGTGCCAGGTTTCGGTGAATTGCTTACGAACTGGCAAGATAAATACTACCATCCAATTCGGTTAATCAATCCCAACCCCCTGGAACAACTCATTTCTCGTTACCAAAACAATCCTCATAACAACCACTGGTTGCAACTGGTGCGTGGAGTGAATGCAACTCGAACGAAACATGCACTTTTACATGATGCTGACTTGTTTATTACCGAAGATACATTCATGAAGACTCACTACGAGACTTGCGAATCAGAAAATTTAGCATGTCTTGGGGTCAGTCCTGTGTGGGATAGTTGGTATAAAGAGCAGGGGCTTACACATCTGACAGCAACATGGGAAATGATGTTAAACGTAGACTGGGTAAGAAATTTTCAACCTTGGCAACATCGAGGTCATGATGGTGAAATTGCGGGTGTATTGCACACATTCGACACAACTCTGTTTCCGCAATGTCAAACTAAACCAGACCTAATTAGATATCACCAGCGAGAATGGGGATTCATTCACTTTAATTATGTCATCTGTACTTATCGTTGGTTTCAAAAAAGTAAAACACCATTTGAAGACGAATGCTTCCGAATTGTTTTAATTCGACTACTTATCGAAGCATTTGACACAGACTGGAAGTACCAAGTACCAGAAATAGATGAACTAATCAAAGGTATCACCGACTCAGCAAACCCTGTCACCTACATCCAACCGCAAACAAGACAAAATTACTCACAGTTCCGAAGCAAAATGCAAACCCTGATCGAAAGTAAACTTTTAGACGAAGAAAAAGTTTCCATTCTTAGCGACGGCGCCGTCAAATTTGATAAAGTATTTGGATATAGTATGTAACGCTACCGTAGGGTGCGTCAAAGCTATTACTATCTTCAATTGATAGAAAAATTAATCAGCTTACTAGCACCGACATTCGTCATGGTGGTGCGTGAAGGCTAATAATCTTTTCGTCTTGAGTGGAATTTTTCCGCTCAGGTCACACACCCTACCATACGGTAACGACAGGCGCCTACACCCCAAAATTATTGACATAGACCACGCTTTGGTGTATGTCATTAATTTTGGTCGGTTCGTAGGGTGTGGAGGGCGCCGTTACAATCTTCATTTGAAACGAAAAATTTAAATGCGCCCGGAGCACCATCGAAAATGCCGGTGCGTGAAGGCTAATAGTCTAATAGTCTTGAGTGGAGTTTTTTCGTAGCGTCACACACCCTACCATACCATAACGACAGGCGCCAACTAGCCAAAATTAATGACATACACCGCTTGTGAGGAAGTAATATTACGCACCTATGATAATATAATATTACAAGCATCGCAGGGCTTACTGTGAAGTACCATATCGTTCTTAGTCGTGCATTTGACCTAGAGTCTATAGCTCAAAACTCACAAGCAGGTAAATCTCCTTGCCACGTAATGTGGGAGGCAAGTCAAATCTTAAGAGCTAAAATACATCAACCGCACGAACAAATATTTATACCATCAGACAAAATTCGCGCGCTGGTTATAGGTAACAAACAACACTGGGCATTAGCGCGCGCATTATCACAGCAATTAACTGAAGACTCAGTAGTATTTTGTACAGGCGAAGATATTGGAATACCAGTAGCTAGTTTATGTGGCGCCAATTCAAACCGTCCAAAAATAGCAGTATTTATTCATAATATCAATAGACTGCGCGGACGCTTGGCATTAAAATTATTTCAAGTTCAAGACAAAATAGACTTGTTCATAACATACACACAGAAGAGTGCGAACTTTTTACGCGAGTACTTAAACCTACCAGAAAGTAAAGTCAAATTATTTGTAGAACAACCCACAGATATTTCATTCTTCAAACCCGGAAAAGTCTCTTCTACTAAAACACGTCCAATAATAGCAAGTGCGGGGTTAGAACAGCGAGACTATCGTACCCTTGCTGCTGCGACTCAAGACTTATTAGATATCGAAGTCAAAATATGTGTAGCATCACCAAATGCCAAAGAACAATCACGCGCGTTTCCCGAAGTCGTGCCAAATAACATGTCGTGTCGCTATTACGATTGGCAAGAATTAGTACAATTATATAGAGATGCCGATATTGTAGTAATACCCTTATTCCAAAACAACTATCAAGCCGGACTAAGTACAATGTTTGAAGCACTAGCATGTCGGCGCCCGGTTATAATCACAAAATCCCCAGGAATTATCACAGAATTAGAACAAGCAGGAGCAATTCAAACAGTAACTCAAGGTGATGCTTTAGAATTACGTCAAGCCATAACAGAATTATTAAACAACCCTCAAAAAGCAGATATGTTAGCACTCAAAGGTTATGAATTAATATTACAACATTATAATCACAAATTATATATAGAAAAGTTTGTTAAAATAATGAGTAACTTGTAATCTAGGTTCCCTATAAAAATATCTATAGCAAACCTTGTGAATGGGTTTAGTTTATCAAGCTACTATTTCCACTAAAATACTTAGTAATGTTGCTATTTCTTCTGGTACTCGATATAATTTTAAGTCTTCAGTGATTAGTTTTCCTTGACGATTATACGTACCAAATCGCCAATCTTCCCCCGTTGTCACTGCTCCATATAAAATAGGAGTGTCTGAATCAGTCCAAAGGTCTAGAGCAATTAATTCAACAGCAAGTTGGGTAAATCCTTTGCTTAAATCAGCTTGTTTAGCTTCTACTACCAGTAATCCTTTACCTTTATTTATGTAGTAGTTTAAACTACCTTTGAGTCTTTCGTTAACACTGATTGGATATTCAATATTTAGTTGGGTTTGGGTGATTTCGCAAACTTCTAGAAGAATTGGAGCAATAATTACTTGTTTGCGAGCATCTTCACTCAATAGTTTAACTCGTCTCAGGTTGCGCTCTATAATGGCAGTAAGTTCAGCTACCGTATTTAAATTAGACTTTTTTGTTGGTAATTGCAACCTTTCTCTGTTGTAGGTACACCCTAATTCGGCTAGGATATCTTCTGGAGAGAAAGCTAGCTTAAAATATTCACTGAAGGTATAGGTTTGATTGGGTTGAAGAATCCGGGGACGATTCATAATAGTGTTTAATAGTTGTATAAATTGCAATCAATTCATGTTTATTGAAATTCAAATTCGGCGTCGCTTTTCAATTTAAAGCGAACTACTTTCTATTTTAGCCGCAACACTATTATAATATTCTATTTGCTGATTATTTCGTTGTTCACCATTATCTATTGGTAATGCTCTTAACTTCTCTTCGTAATTAGAGAAATTATTTAATGGCGATTGGATATCGTAGTTATCAGTTAAAGATTCTAGGACTTTATTGCTTTCTAATTTAGAATATAACTATAATATAATATTTGACTTACCTTACTATTTAATACAATTATACTAAAAATCATCTAATTACCCGAATGTGAACCATTGGTTCACATTTAAGTTATGGTGTTAAGGCAGTTCTAAGTGAGTATTAGTTAAATAAATTACTTCCCGTCAAGATAAAATTTCGCATTTAAGTCAATAAATACTTAAATTTGATTATTCATGTTACTAAAAATACTTGATTGTCTGTTAATATTGAGTATGTTAAAAGTATAGTTACATAATAATGTTAAATATGTTTACTTTGACAAGTCTTGTTACATCTCTTACGCTTCTTGTTTATTTGGTATTAACGATAAATGTTGGTAGAGCTAGAGCTAAATATAAAGTACCAGTACCGCAAATGAGTGGAGACGCAAATTTTGAGCGAGTATTGCGTGTACAGCAAAATACTTTGGAACAATTAATTTTCTTTTTACCAAGTTTATGGTTGTTTTCTTTCTATGTTAGCCCTTTGTGGGGAGCTATTATCGGCGCCGTTTGGCTGGTTGGTCGTATAGTTTACGCTTGGGGATATTACCAAGCAGCAGAAAAACGGACGCTTGGTTTTGGCATTAGCTCTCTTTCAGGTATGATTTTACTGGTTGGCGCCATTATTGGTATTATTACAAAACTTGTTTCTGGTGCAGTATAGTCATATTGAATAGACGTAGTACTAGATGGAGCTTTATTTGTACATATTAGACAATATCAGAGTAAAGCGGACAACTTGTAATACAAGATTACACTTGTTACATTGCTTTGAATAAAATTGATTAGTAGGTAGGCACAATTATACCGAACTATGTAAACTGATGTAAAGTGTCGTAAATGCTTTAAAGACAAGCTTTTAGGGGATTCACATTTCTTAATCTAGTGTAGTAAAAAGCAGAAATAACTAGCCAGTAAGTTTGCACTTGAAATCCTGGTATATAAGAATTTCTTTGTTTTTAATTTTGCCTTTTTACTTTTGCCTGGTTGCACTAGTTGTCTTTTTTAGCGCTCACTTACTTATGCTTATTGTGCATTATACAAAAAATGCCTAAAATCTTCTCTCAATTTGATAGAATCAACAGTCGTAGTGTAAATTTTTAAACTTCTAATTTGGATTTTATATAATGAAGTATTAAAGCAAGTGCATTGTTATTATAAATCAATAAAAGTTATAAATAATTGATGATGAAAATCAGAACTTCAAATATCAGATTCTTGATTTTTTGTGGAGAAAGGGTATAATTAATTTTAAATGCTCAAAAAAATGTAATAAATGTTTAGACATAGAGGTGATTAATTTATGGCATTGAAGAAACAAAAAGGTCACTTTCAGATAAATGAGTCAATTCTAGCAACTGTTGAAACAGCAACACCTGAATATGTGAAGCTGACACAGTTACTTTTTAACGACTGTGTGATGTTTTATGTTTCTCAAATGTCATCGAATCTAAAATTATTTCTGGACACATCAACAGAAACACTTTACAATGTTTATGAAAAACTAATAAGAAGCGATCAGATTCTTAATGCTGCTCGTATTCCTCAAGACTTGAGACGTGCTGCAATAAAAAAAGCCGCAGGTGTCGTTAAGTCTTGGCACACGAATTTTGAGCGATGGATGAAGCGAATTGAAAGGTCAAAGACTTGTCATACACTCAAAAAACGTACAAGGTTAAAAAAGAAGGCAGGCAAACCGCCAGTTTTACCACAATCGACTAATTTCCCGATTCAGGTTTATTCTGGTATGTTTAAAGACGATACTGGAGACTCCCTAGTTGTGAAACTATGGACAGGGAAAACATGGCAATTCCAGAAAGTTAGTTACAAATGTCGAGAATTACCACCCGATTACGCCAAAGGAACTTTCTCTTTAATTTCTGATGAAAGTAAATTAAAACTGGTTTGGGTAATTCAGAAAAATACACCATCAAAGGGAAAGTTAGTAGACCATATAAAGCGATTAGGTAAACTCCGAATTTTAAGCATTGACCTTAACTTAGATGACCCGATAGTTGTAGGCAAGGTATTAGAAGGATACGAAGATACGAGCGTTGTTGTAGAGTTAGCCAACCTACGCATAAAAGGAAACAATCGACTCCACCATCTTAGGAAGCGTTATCTAGGTAGAATTGCCAAAGCGAAAAGTTTAACTAATACTAGAACTGAATTAGGTGTATTACCTCCTGAAAACTTATGTGCCAAGCTATGGAAGCGAATCAAAAGTTTAGAAAAGGAACTCGTTGAAACAATTTCGCACTCAATTGTGGAAATTGCTAATGACAACAATTGTAATGTAATTGTTTTTGAAAACCTCAAAAGTTTAAAGGCTCAACGTGGTAAATACTCGCGTCGTAGCAATGCCAAACGTTCGTTTTGGGTCGCGAAGAAAATACAAAAACGAGTTGAACAAAAAGCTTTAAACAGGCACTCTATTTATACTGTTAGAGTCAACCCAGCATTCACAAGCATTACAGATTCGCACGGGAGTGGTAAATGTTTAAGAGGTTCACAAGTTGGCTCACTGAATCTTTATTTATGGAAAGATTCCGGTAATGGAAAATTAGTTAAAACACCGGATAATAAAATATTATGCTCTGGTGAGAACGCAGCTCGGAACATTGGTTTAAAATACCTAGCTGCAAAGTTTGAAAAGCCTGTAGTATTAAAGCGTGCAGGTTTGCCCACAGGTTGTGTTGTTTGGCTACCGAAGCCTATGGGTAAAGGGAATGTGGTGATTCCTGCTTGGTCTTGTGCGTAGTGTTACATGGGTAACGAGATACCATCGTATAAAGTAGCGGCTAGTTCCGTCGTCTTTCCGATTGGTGTATCAAACAGGATCACAAAGCGAGTGTCCGGTTTATCCCGAATTACTCATACCACCTTATGCGCTCCCCAGTAATCAAACGAAACGGCGCCGTGATAAAAGTAAGGTGGCTTCGGCCACTATACTATAAACACTTCAAAATACCGGCGTTGCAGGTCTAATTGTTTTGATTAGAACTTGACTAGCTACCCAATCATCGTATTCGGAAGCAGGTTCACTTAGAATTAAATCGCGCGGTTGCCAGCGACTCATTAAATTTTAGATTTATCTGTCACTTGTTCGCGCGATATGTAGGCGCCTTGCTACCGCTCTATGTAAAAACCTTAATTAATTATAACAATATTATAATATTTGATTGTTTTACTAATTAATACTTAAGAACTAAAAAACAATCTAATTACTCGAATGTACACCAATGGTGTACATTTACAATCGGTCATAAAATGTTAAAATTAATTAAAATTGACTAATTAATAGAAATATCTAATAAATAATCAAAATGATGCCAGCTAATTAACCTACTGTCATACCTCTAGGTTCAAGGTTAAACGCACCATCTTGCCATACTTAAATGTTAGCATCCTTATAAGTGCCTTATAATTAAAGATGAGTAAGTTAATTGTTATCAATTTAGAAAAAGGTAACTTAAACGATGGCTTTTCCCCGGTGACTGCACAATTGTGGGATAACAACTCTCGTCCAATAAAATTTACAGGTAGTTTACCTCCTGCACCAGAAATCGCTGAACTCTATAAACGCTTTCAATTAATATATGATGCGCTCCAACAACTTATACTGCGTTGTGACGACCTGGAAATAGATTCGACAGGTTTAACTAACGTTAGTGAAGTAGATTGTAGCGAAGTTCAAGAACAGTTATATTTTGCTATCAATGAGTGGTTAAACTCCGATTTATTTCGCCCAATCGACCAAAAATTACGAGAGAAATTAGCTTTAGATGAAGAGTTTCAGATTATTATTGAAGCAAGCGATCCCCTCTTGCAACAGCTACCTTGGTATTTGTGGAATTTTGTTGAGAATTACCAGTTATGCGAAGTAGCTGTAAGTATCCCTAAATATGAGCGAGTAACACCATTACCCAAACAGAAAACAAATAAAGTTAGAATATTAGCAGTATTGGGTAATAGTAAAGGAATTAATATTCAGCAAGATAGAAATATTCTAGAACAATTACCCCACGCATCAACAGTATTTTTAGTAGAGCCGACACGTCAGGAGCTAGATAAGTGCCTTTGGGACGAACAAGGCTGGGATATTCTGTTTTTTGCAGGTCACAGTCACAGCCATAACAATAAGGGTCAGATACATATAAATAAAACTAGTAGTTTAACAATAAGCGAGTTAAAAAATGCGCTAACTTACGCAATTTCACGCGGATTAAAAATAGCAATTTTCAATTCGTGTGATGGGTTGGGATTAGCTCGGCAGTTAACGGATTTGCAAATTAACCAAATTATTGTCATGCGGGAAAAAATCCCGGATTTGGTAGCGCAAGAGTTTGTGAAACATTTCCTGGGTGCTTTTTCAAGCGGTCAATCTTTCTATTTAGCGGTGCGTTATGCGCGTTTAAGATTGCAGGGTTTGGAAGATAGATTTCCCGGTGCTTCTTGGCTACCTGTAATTTGCCAAAACCCAGCGGAAGATACTATAACTTGGCTTCAATTATGCGGTAAAACGAACACAAAACATTTCCCTAAATTGACAGTACGGCATCTGCAAACCGCATTGGTAATAAGTGCTATTGTAACTAGCTTAATTGCGGGAGTGCGATCGCTTGGCTTTATGCAACAATGGGAACTGTCAGCTTTCGACTCAATGATGCGGATGCGACCAAAGGAAGGTGCAGATAAACGACTTTTGGTGATTACTATCACAGAAGCAGATATTCAGGCTCAAAAACAAAGACAAAAATCATCATTATCAGATAGTACACTACAACAATTATTGCAGAAATTGTCACTATACAAACCAAGAGTTATTGGTTTGGATATCTATCGAGATTTTCCGGTAGATTCTCAATATCCAGATTTAGCAACTCGTTTACGAACTAGTAACAACTTTATTGCTATTTGTCAACCCAGCGATAGCAAACAACTTTCAGCCGGGATTGCACCACCACCGGAAATTGCAACGAATCGCACAGACCGTATCGGTTTTAGCGATGTTGTATTTGATGGCGATTTGGTAATCCGTCGTCATCTACTATCTATGACACCAGACCCGGAATCAAATTGCTTGTCGCGCTACTCCTTCAACTTCCAAGTCGCGCGACAATATCTAGCGGCTAGTGGCATCCAATTCCATATTACT
Source organism: Calothrix sp. NIES-4105 (assembly GCF_002368415.1). Lineage (GTDB taxonomy): Bacteria > Cyanobacteriota > Cyanobacteriia > Cyanobacteriales > Nostocaceae > Dulcicalothrix. Next base: position 9,258,497 of record NZ_AP018290.1, on the reverse strand, counting down.
GACTTAGGCTACTTGCAGCTTGGCAAAGTCGTTTTTAAACCCATAGATTTCCCAATGGGTGCTTACCAACAATTTGATGCAGGCGGACACCAAATACTGCTTAATTATCGCTCTTCGCGGCAGGTTGCCAAAGTTGTCAGTGTCGCACAAATCCTGAATAGTCAATTCAACCCCAACTGGGTAAAAGATAAGATTGTTTTGATTGGCGTTGACTCACAAAGCGTTAAAGATTATTTTCTCACACCCTACAGTATGGCAACTACCCCTCAAAAAGAAATTCCTGGGGTAGTGCTTCAAGCACATATGGTTAGTCAACTTTTGAGTGCTGTTTTAGACCATCGACCGTTGCTGTGGGTTTTACCTGCATGGGGTGAAATGCTGTGGATTTTCAGTTCGTCTTTGCTAGCCGGAATATTAACTGTATACAGTCAGTCAAAATTAAAACTAACTATTTTCATTAGTGCTGAATTACTCACCCTCTACGGTTGCTGCTTTATTCTTCTGCTGTATGGAGGTTGGATGCCATTCCTTCCCTCTGCACTGGGATTAATCCTTACGGCAATTAGTGTAAAAGAATACGAAAAATTTTTCAGAAAATAAGTAGAGAGACAAAATTAATTTCTAGAACTTAGGTACTGTATATGATTCCAGATAGATGCTATAAATTTATGTAAATTTTTTGCTTCTAGCAGTATAGGGTGTCCACTGAGATAACAGCAGACACTCATAATGTTTTTCTTATTTACAATTTTTAATAATTACTGGGTTAACAACTTAACTTTAATCAAGTGTAGTTTATTAAAATATCTGCTTAACATATAGCTAAATTAAAAATTTTTCTTACCATTTTTTCGTTTGTAGGCAAGTTAAAAAGTATCGAGTTGAGATACCATACATATTCCATCTGCTGCCAGTGCATAAATTAATTTCGCTTATCCCTATATAAGAAGTAGTGGGCTTCAGTCTACTTTACAAAATCATCTACTGTTTATAAATGATTTAGGCTTGCTATATAGCTAATATTACATAAGCAAATTCCTGTCAAAGCGTAATTTCTAATTTCATTAGAGGAGACAGTCAACAGGAAACAAATTTGTGTAATTAATTATGTCAAAGTACTTAACTATAAATAATTTAGAGTTGAATTATGACTAAAATTAACTTTATTTCACTACAAAAAGCTTTAACATTGTCTGCAACTTTTTTAATAGTTAATAGTATGCCATTATTAGCACAATCTCAGCAATCAAATACTGCAACAATACATTTTGTTCAGCCAGCCTTAGAAAGGCAACCAGAAAATCGCGGTGCCCCAAGAGACAGAAAAGGCGCAGGAACTCGCGGTAATTGTCCAATTACAAATGAACCTCTCACAGCTTTGGTACCTCGTTTTAGTGGGAAATTAGCTTTAGACTAAAAGCTTGTGAATTTTTTGGCACGAGGATAAACATCAGCGGCGCCGTGCAATATAGACATCATACTATTAATACTGGTTGCATTTTCATTAATATATGAGTTCTATTCCCAGCTATAGTTAGCTATTTTACCGATAAATAGCATACCTCCCACACAATTTACCATCAAGCTCAAACTATCATTTAATGATTCACTAAAACGCAATTTTCGTTTTTTATTAGTTAAATTTTCTTGATTATAATATTCTATTTGCTGATTATTTCGTTGTTCTTCACGATTATCTATCGGTAATGCTGTTAACTTCTCTTCATGTTCAAAATTATTGAATGGCGATTTAACATCATAGATATCAGACTCAAATTGATTGGAATTATCTGTTGATATTTGAGTAGCTATTTGACTTGATAAAAATTCTAGCTGTTCATTAATTTTAAAATTATTGATTTCGTTTATGATGAAATTTGCGCCTGCATTAACGGCGTTTTCAATATTTACTTTTTCTATCTTTGCTGAATCATCGACTGAAAAATAGTCTCTATTTGCCATTGTTTGCATTTCTATCTCAAACTGGATTGGAACTTTTAAAGTTAAAGATACTAAAACTTTATTGTTTTCTAATTTATAATTTAACTCTGGCATAGTAGACATAACTCAAGATTCCTTTTGGTTACATAATTTTTGTATTTTGCATGGAAATAATTCACACCATCTATAAATCAGGATGGTGTGAATATCGAGCTTCTTACAATCCTGCACACTCACTACAGATAATTAACTATTCAATCTCTGCTGATTGCATCACATTTTCATATTGTAAACTCTTATAGTCACAACCGTCTTGGGGATAACAAACAGGCGCGTTTGCTCTTACTTCTGGTTCTAACAATAGGTCTGGCTCAATGAAGATAGGCAGTTTTTGCTTAGTAACAGGTACAGCATTAATACGAACTTGAGAATTAATCGTAATTGGAATATTAAGCTTAATGGGAATATAAAATTCGCATTCGCAGTAGTTTTGATTAGTTTGGTTAGCGTAAGTCATGGTTTTATTACTCCTTTGTGTTTTGAATAGTTGAGTCTTGGATTATTGATGAAACTGATGAGCAAATTAATTAGAAGCAGGTAGTATTTCTTTGGGTTGATATGGCTGTTGAACGTCACAACCTTCTTGGGCATAACAAACAGGCGCCTTCGCTCTTACTTCTGGTTCTAACAACAAATCTGGCTGAATAAAGATAGGCAGCTTTTGCTTAGTAACAGGTACTGCATTGACACGAACCTGAGAATTAATCGTAATTGGAATATTGAGTTTAATCGGAACAGTAAATTCACATTCGCAGTAGTTTTGATTCGTTTGGTTAGCGTAAGTCATGTTGTTACTCCTTTATGTTTTGAATATGTTAGTCTTGGATTATTGATGAAACTGATCAGCAAATTAATTAGAGGCAGGTAGTATTTCTTTAGGTTGATATGGCTGTTGAACGTCACAACCTTCTTGGGGATAACAAACAGGCGCCTTCGCTCTTACTTCTGGTTCTAACAACAAATCTGGCTGAATAAAGATAGGCAGCTTTTGCTTAGTAACAGGTACTGCATTGACACGAACCTGAGAATTAATCGTAATTGGAATATTGAGTTTAATCGGAACAGTAAATTCACATTCGCAGTAGTTTTGATTGGTTTGGTTAGCGTAAGTCATGGTTTTATTACTCCTTTGTGTTTTGAATATGTTAGTCTTGGATTATTGATGAAACTGATGAGCAAATTAATTAGAAGCAGGTAGTATTTCTTTGGGTTGATATGGCTGTTGAACGTCACAACCTTCTTGGGCATAACAAACAGGCGCCTTCGCTCTTACTTCTGGTTCTAACAACAAATCTGGCTCAATAAAGATAGGCAGCTTTTGCTTAGTAACAGGTACTGCATTGACACGAACCTGAGAATTAATCGTAATTGGAATATTGAGTTTAATCGGAACAGTAAATTCACATTCGCAGTAGTTTTGATTCGTTTGGTTAGCGTAAGTCATGTTGTTACTCCTTTATGTTTTGAATATGTTAGTCTTGGATTATTGATGAAACTGATCAGCGAATTAATTAGAAGCAGGTAGTATTTCTTTGGGTTGATATGGCTGTTGAACGTCACAACCGTCTTGGGGATAACAAACAGGCGCGTTTGCTCTTACTTCTGGTTCTAACAATAAGTCTGGCTCAATAAAGATAGGTAGTTTTTGCTTAGTAACAGGTACAGCATTGATACGAACCTGAGAATTAATCGTAATTGGAATATTGAGCTTAATCGGAACAGTAAATTCACATTCGCAGTAGTTTTGATTCGTTTGGTTAGCGTAAGTCATGTTGTTACTCCTTTGTGTTTTGAATAGTTGAGTTTTGGATTTGATTATCACTTAGTTGTCGTAATTAGAAGTTATGCTTCTTTCAGTTTGGGAAGCCACGTTTTTCTAATTAGTCTTAGAATTTGAAAGAATCAACTTATGCACTTACAAAGGTAGCTGCTCCGTTTGAACTCTTCCTCAAAGTTATAGAAAACACGAAAATCAACTTATGCAGTAAACAACATGAAACCAACGGGCGTAAATAAAGGCATGTTTAGCTAAAGCTTAGTCAGTGAAGGAACTTTAGGGAGTAGGGAATAAATTTTTGTGCGTTTGCTCCGCATGTCCAATAGAGGCAGAGGCGCCAATACTGCGTAACAGCGCCGCACCTTTTGCAATACTTACCGGACAGAAGTTTCCGTTGTTTAGTTTTGTTAAGGAATTTTGAAATTATTACTGGGCAAGGCGCCTAGTGGTCTATGTCAATAGTTTTGGTAGGTGTACTTCTTAATAATTCTTACGAGTGTGTCCTTTGTGTCTACCCTGCGGGAAATCCTCCGGATTATGTGGTTTATTCTTCCAACCGTCCAAATTTAATGACACAGACTACTAGGTTTAGCTGAAGGTAGAAAAATAGCTTTCGCAAAAGCACCGTTCCAACGCGAGCTGGCTCAACTACCTATAAAAACCTTTACCATCGCATCCACAGCAGTAATATTACAGCAGGTTACGTATTGATAAAACACATGTAGGCTTAGTTGTAACTACTGGGCAGTATTTAGACATGATAGGATTGAAAGATTTTCCTGATGATGGATGGGCGTCGGGTGATGATGACTAATGTTGGTAAGGTTCGTGTACAGGATATTGCAGGCGCCAATCTCATATGAACAGTCTGGAATTTTATATATTGGGTAAATTTATAGTAAATGCAGATTATCGGGTAAAAGTCTATACCATATATAAAGGTGCCTCGAACTTGCTAGAGAATTATAAAATATGAATGATATGCCATATTCGTATGAAGTTTTAGAAAATGACGAGTGGAAGGGGCGTTCGCTTTCAGTACCTTGGAATAAAGTGGCGCCATATCAAAGTACCCCTATTTACGTGCCCTTTCTTTGAGTGACACGGGCAATACCAAATATTGTAGTTTCGTCACTTGCAAGTGCTTTTAATTGAGTGGTTGTTTGCTCCATTTCTTCTTTTGTTGCCAGCCTAGCATCAATTACAGCCGATAAAGCTTCCAAGAGTGACAAATCTACAAGACGCTTACTTTCTCCACGTACTACAACAGGCTGTACGAAAGACATTTCTGGAGTGCTAAACCCAGCATTTTGGAAAATCTGGTAGAGTACAGTGCCCATGCATTCATTTACTACCTCTTTCTTTGGCAAGGGCAATAAGCATTTCATAACAACGGTCATGGGCTTTATAAGATGGTTGACAAAACGCGGTACTAAAATCTGCTTCCTCACACACAAGCAACCCACCTGGTTTAAGAAGCGCGCGCATTTCCAGAAGTGCATGGACAGGTTGATGGAGATGCATCAATAAAAAGCGGCAGTAAACTAAATCAAAAAATTCTTTAGGTAATTTAGTATCATAGGCACTGCCACAGGTAAATTCTACATTTTTAAGGTTGAGAACTGTAGCTTGGGAGCGCGCGATATCTAGCTGTTCGGAACTCATATCTATACCATGTACCAAACCACTAAGTCCAACAATAGAAGCCATCATAGAAGAAACATTTCCTGTGCCGCAACCGATATCAGCTACACGCATTCCTTCTTTTAATCCTACTCGTTGCATTAAAAACTCTGTATACGGCTGGTGGATTGCCCAATCGAATTTGTAAACGGTATGCTCCTGACTCTCCAGTAGCTAGTGTGTATCCCTTATCTTCCGCCATTTTCCAATCCGCACATGGTTATATTTTAGCCATTGTAACGCGCTATTACTTGTTTTCAATTTAAAGCGAACTACCTTCTATTTTAGCCGCAACACTTGGCTTCCATGCAATATAGGCATCATAAATAAACCCCATGCTAACCCAGTAACCAAACCAAACGGCGCCACAAAATAATTATTAAACGAGTACCATCCCAACACTTGCACAGCTAACTCAAAAGGATAAGCCATCATCAAAACAGCAGCGATAGCGGCGCCGTTCCAACCATACTGACTCAACCAGTAAAAACCTTTACCACCCGTAACAGCAAATAAAACGCGCGTTAATAGTAATCCTGTAACAGTACCATAGCAGCGCATACACACAGCCATAATAAAAGGTGGCGCCAGCATAACTCCCATATCAGGCTGTGGACACACATGATCACCCATAAAATAGATAATATTGGCAATTATCGGCAACATCGGTAAACCAGATGCCGCAAGGAAAGGAGCGACTAGAGGGCCGACTACCATCCCTGAAAGTAGAAAGTCTCCAATAAAGCTAACCCAGTTGATACGTAACCGTTTATCTAAAATGGCGCCTTGCATAGCCTGTTTGCGAAAATTAAAGTTGATTGTAAAGATATTGTAATATTTAATTTCACTCAAAATCATAATACATTTTAACTACTTTAACTTCTGACCAGCACAATGTGAACCATTGGTTCACATTTGATACGAGGAGTAAGTCGGCACCAGCATTACCTTAAGATTCTAAATTTATAACTGCTACTCAACAATTCCTAGTAATGTCCGGTCGGACATTTTAGCTTCTAGTTGTCCAATAATTACGTCTAGCTCAACTCTTGCTTCAGCCTGAAGCCCTAAGCACCTCGCAAGACCATCAGTATCCGTACTAAAGCGTTCAGCTAGCTCAATTCTTAGCTCTCCATTGCTAAAAGTTAGTTCATACGTATGAAAATGCATAGGGTCGCCTAATCTAACTTTATCAATATGGGAAAAATTGAACTCACGTTTCATGTAATTGGCGAACACGCTTTGTACCACTAACACAAAATGCTTATTTAAATGTTCAAATGTCTGGATTTTATGATGTAACTGCACAAGAATAGTTTTCGCGGTCCGGAATCCAATTCATACCGAAAGCTTTTGGCGATACTAAGTTATCTGATACTTCGACATTATGCTCGGATAGGAATTTTTGTCTTTCAGGCCATACAGTCCCTGTTGTATCTAATGTTTGTAGTTCAATTCCTACAAAATCTCGCACGCGACGCTTTAAAGATGATACCAAAAAATAATCTACGCTTCCTCCTGGAATAGCAACTTCCGAGATTAAGTGTAGCTCGTTTCCTGGTTCGTGCTGGGTTAGTAAATGAATGCAGTCTATAAAGACTTGTTTACGTTCGCGAAACCTGTGCGGGCAAATTATTACTTGTTGCTCATTTTTACCATATTGAACAGTGCATGTTCCTATTGAAATTTCAGGTTGGCTCTTACGTACTTTGATACATTTTTTAGATAGAAACGGACATTGCTGTTGAGTAACAACTTCTTGCCAATCAACTTGTGCATTTTTATAATGTCCGAATAACTCTACTATTTTACTCATAATCCACAACGCTTTTCAGCCATTTCAATATAATCTTGACATATATCTATACCCAAGGATTTACGTCCTAAAGCTTTAGCTACTTTCATAGTAGAACCAGTTCCACAAAAAGGGTCTAAGACAATACCATTTTCTGGGCAAGAAGCGAGTATAGGAACTTTACATAAATCTTCTGGGTAAGCAGCATAATGACCTTCTCGTTTTTGTGTATCTTCAGGTAAAATATCCCAAACATCGCCTGGTTTGGCGCCTTTGGGATGATATTTCAAAAAATAAAAGCCTCGCTCCTTCAACTCTCTAGCTCGTCCTGATACTTTTTCTCCACCAGAATGTGTAATGCGTTGTTGACCGCGAATAATCATACGAAAGTCAGAAAGTCTTCCTTCTTTCACGTCATTTAAAATATTTTCTAGGGATGTAAAAGCATTGTGTTTTTCTATTTCTGTTAAAGCTGTTGACAATTCTATTTGGCGCCTATATTTTATCCCTGAAACTCCTGTTGCCGAAATAACTTTACCGTTTTCAACTTTAGCTGAACGTGAGGAATTTCTTATTGCATCTACGTTGTAATAATAGTTTTTTGACTTAACAAAATGAAACAAATGTTCATGTACACATCTTAGCTTATCTTTAGAATTATCAGGGGCGCCTTTGACTTTATTCCAAATTACACTGTTACGAAGTATAAATCCGCATTCATCTGCTAGCCTTAACGCAACTCTCCAGGGTATACCAATTAAATGCTTATTAATATAAGTATCCCCAATATTAAGCCACAAAGAGCCAGTCGGTTTTAAAACTCGTTTTACCTCAAGTAGAATTTTGATTAAATTGTCAATGTATTCATCATACGTATCTTCAAGACCAATACCTAAACCGGAATACTCACGATGACTCCAATATGGAGGACTCGTCATACAAACGTCAAAACAATCATCAGGTATTTGCTTTAATGCGTATAATGCATCACTCTGTATAAAAATTGGATGCAGGCTATTTGATTTTTCGTAGGTGCCAAGGCGATTAGAAATACTTAATTGCTTATTCTGTATTACATCTAGAATACTACTTAAACTTGATGTATTCAACATTCTATGATTTCTTGTGTGTTGTAACTTTGCCTGATTATTGCATAATATAGAACACTTTAACTATGTTCTTAAATTAATTTAATTAAATCGTTTATTTGAAATAGTGCCTTGTATAGAAGCCTTTAATAAATACAAATGAACTATTTGGACAATCTGACACAAAAATGTGAACCATTGGTTCACATTTTTGTTGTATAAATTTTTTACAGATAAGGGAAGCAGCACTAAACTTGTCCGCAAGCTGTGAAATTCTTCGACAAACGTTTTTTAGATGTAGAGACGTTAAGATAAGATGCATCTACAGGAACTAAAGCATGTTTCTGATGTGGCTAATTGTTGGAAATCATTATACTTTACCTTAACCGAAGAGTGGAATATTTATCATCTATTGAAAAATCACATAGACAAAATCTTAACCAATGCTTAACATTTATGTGCGGCGCCAAGACAATCTAGTTGAGATTTAGTAAAATTAATTACTTGTGGCAACAATAAAATGAAGTGTTTTGGTCAATATAAACACTGAAATTATAGTAGTTATGTTATTTAAATTACTCTATGTTGGTGGGTAACGAAAACCAATATAAACATTATTCTAACTAGTACAGCATAGCTAAAATAACTTACCATTTAGAAAAGCAAGCAAAGCTTATAAAATAAGATTTCTTTCTTTTTACTTTTGCCTTGTAGTACTAGTATATAAGATAATGTTATAGTCAACTATAATCTACGAACTTATAGAAATATTTAATAAGATAGTTAAAATGATGGGAGCAGTTCGGGTATCAATCAAACTAAAAAACGCTGTAGATGAAGAGTTAGTAAGTCGTGGTCTACTAGCACCACGTTTACTACGAGAAGTAGAAGTTACAGGACTAGTAGATACAGGTGCAGTTTCTTTAATAATTCCGCAATATATTGTTACACAGCTAGGTTTACGTATTTTAACTCAAAGGGTAGCAGAATTTGCAAATGGTGACCAACAAACAATAAGTGTAACAGGGGCAATAATAGTAGAATGTGAAAACCGCGCAACAACCGACGAAGCATTAGTCGTTGGTAATGAAGTGTTAATTGGTCAGGTTATATTAGAAAAATTAGACTTACTGGTCGATTGTAAAAATCAAAAACTAATTCCAAACCCTGCTAACCCGAATTACCCTGTAGCCATGATTAAATAGTAGTGTTTCACCCAACCTACGATTTTAAGGGCAGGCAGGATGCCTACCCTACAAGGTTATATTACCTTGCTTTGGTTATATAAGGGCTGGTTAGTTTATCGAGTTGCTGTATTAATAAACTTAGGAATAACCCTACGTCTGTGACTACACCAACTGACTCTATTGAACCTCTGTCACTTAACTTGGTTACTACTGCTGGGTTAATATCGACGCAAACCATTTTGACTCCCGCAGGTGTCATGTTACCCACACCTATTGAGTGCAGCATTGAGGATAGCATCAATATCATTTCGGCGCCGCGAATATGTTCTGTATACTCAACTTGTGCTTTAATCAAATCCATCTGAGTATCAGGCAGTGGACCATCATCACGAATTGAGCCTGCAAGTACGAAAGGTACGTTATTTTTAACGCACTCGTACATTATCCCACCTTTAATAATTCCCGCTTCTACGGCTTTGGCAATGCTACCATGACGGCGAATTGTATTTATTGCTTTGAGATGGTGGCGATGTCCTCCACGTACTGAAATACCGCGTTTCATATCAACACCTAATGATGTACCCATCATTGACTGTTCGATATCGTGAACAGCTATGGCATTACCACCTAGCAATGCTTGTACATAGCCTTCACGAATTAAACGCGATAAATGTTCGCCACCACCAGTATGAATTACAACTGGACCTGCGGTGACAACAACTTTACCACCTGCATCACGAATTTTACGTAATTCCCAAGCTACCTGTTCAACAACTAATTCTACACGGCGTTCGCTAGAAACACCTGCCGACATAAAGCTGAATTCCTCAGCATTGCGTTTCTCGCGCAATTCAGGTTTACGAATAGTGCGGATACCTTGAACATCAACAATTACTTCTTCGCCAACTTCTAAATCGCGTAATAATTTACACTTAGCAACAATACCTTGATTTCGAGTAATTGCAATGGCGCCATCCATACGTTGATTTTGCACTTGCACCCACTCACCACTAACGCGCACTTCTGTTGGGTATATAGTAGTGACGTAGAAATCATCAGGTGCCACACCGTTTTGCTCAACAGGCTCAAGTTTAGCATCGCGTTCATCTTGGGGTAAATCTACAGCACCTAAATCAATTAAGTGCGAAAGAATACTTTCCATGACTTCGTGGGAAGGTGCAGAAACTTTTACTTCTGCTGCCGAAGTACTTTGACGCTGTTCGCCTAAGTTAAAGTTTAATACCTGGAAGCTACCACCGTTATCGATAATTAAATCGAGCGCGCGGTTAATTAAACCTGAATCAAGTAAATGTCCTTCAAGTTTAAGTATACGACTTTCAACGTACACACTTGCATGAACTTCGTCGCGTACAGGTTCGGTGGTGCGTAAAGTCAAACATTTAGCGGCGCCACCTGCTTTGAGAAATTCGTTCAGTGGAGTTTCGAGGACTTGAAAACCAACTTCTGCGAGTCGTGCTTTCAAGCCATCAGAGGCTTTATTCATCACGACGATATGGTCAATATTTACCGCATTACAAGCAAAGTTAACCGCGTCAGCTTCTTCAAGAGCAATACGTTTTTCTGCTGCCACGCGCATCTCAATAAGGCGATTTGAATATGAGTCAAAGGCGCCTGGATAATAAAGTAAATACCCGTTAGCTAAAGGACAAAAACACGTATCAAGATGATAAAATCTATCGTCAATTAAGCGTAAAGACAACACCTCAATATCTAACCACTTAGCCAAATAAGGGTGTGAGTCTAACTCTGAGCGAAAACCATATCCAGCCCAAAGCCAGCGTCCTTCCCGGTCAAGAAGCGCATCACCGGCGCCTTCAAAAGGTAAATCTTTAGGAAGTTCGTAAACAGTGTAACCGTTTTGCTCAAACCAAGCTTTAAAAAATGGTTCTTCACCCTGCCGTTCTTTATGTAAAAAGCGGCTTAAAACAACATTTTTACCTAATACTAATCCAGCATTAGCGGTAAAAACCATATCAGGCACACCTTTTTCAGGTTTCACCAAATCAACAATTGCGTGTTCCTTGAGTACATGGTGTAAACCTTCCCATTGCTCAACAGCCTTGTCGCGCGAAGACTTGTGAATATTTCCCTCCATCCAAGGGTTAATCACATAGTCCACATCATAGTGGTCAGGAGCGCACATCAAAAACTTAATCCGAGGAGTCATAAAAATTACCAGCGTTTAGATGCCCAGAGCCTGTATTATATAGACCTGCAAGCGTTATCGTACCTGAAATCACAAAAAACGTCTGCTTTTTAATTTTTATTAAATAGCTTTGACCAATATTAATACAAAATTCACGTATATAAATTATAATTAGAACACTTATACCTTGTGTATTGGCGCTTCCATATGAGCAACTCCGAACGCATCAACCGCATAGAGAACTTAATAGACATGCGTATAGCAGTAATAGCACTATTGGAAAGCGCTACCCAGCATCAGCGCAATTTTGAAAGAAATCAACGTAATTTAGAGACTGGTAAAAACATGAGTAACGAAGAACGCATCAACCGGATGGAAGACCAATTAATTGATATGCGTTTAGCAGTAAGCGCACTGCTGGAAACCGTCACCCAGCATCAGCGCAACTTTGAAACAACCCAGCGCAATTTCGAGATTGTGCAAAATGAAATTCGAGACTTACGCGCGGATATGTTGGAGATAACACTAGAGATAAGGGGTTTGCAAACAGAAAATCGTCGTATCTTCGATATCCTTCAAAATCGTAACACTGAGGGTGACTCAGAAGCTTAAACATTAACTGGCAACGGATAGAGCGGATGTAACGGATAAACCATCCGTTACATCCGTTACGTAATCCGTTGCTAAAGGTGCCCAATTGGAAAGCACTACATCTAATTGGGTAAAATCCGGTATGCTCACTAATTTGGTCAAGCATTATTATAAGAAGTATAGAGATACAGCAACGCTTCTGCTACAGCCTTGAACACAACTTAATATAAGAATAATTATGATGCTTGCAGATAAAGTTAGTACAGATAGCACTCAACCGCGTCCAGCGCGCGTTTGGATGCCTGAACGAGTGATATTTACACCCGCAGCGCTTGATGAACCTTGGGGACAGAAGATTAAGCAGCGTATCGAAGCGCTTAATTTACCTATTGAGGAGTTGCCACGTAACCGTTTGACTGGTTTACGCGGAGAAACTGAGCGCGAGACTTATGATATTTCTAAACGTACTCTTGCTGTAGTGACGGCGCCACCAAGTCAGTTTAAGCTTAGTCCTATTCCACCTTCTGCTGACTGGCAGTTTCATTTAGCTGAGGGTTGTCCTGCACACTGTCAATATTGTTATTTAGCAGGCAGTTTAAGTGGACCACCAGTAATTAGAGCATACGCCAACTTACCGCAAATCTTAGATAATTTAGCTAAATATGAGCAGCCAGGAAAGGCTACCAGTTATGAGGTTAGCTGTTATACTGACCCGCTAGGTATTGAGCATTTAACGGGTAGTTTAGCTGAATGTATTCGTTATTTTGGTACCCGTGAAGATGGGTATTTACGTTGGGTATCGAAGTTTGATGCTGTTGAACCACTTTTAGATTTACCGCATAACGGACATACTCGCTGTAGAGTCAGTGTAAATGCGGCGCCTATTTCTGGTAGGTTTGAAGGTGGTACTGCGTCAGTTGCATCTCGGTTAATGGGACTGCGAAAGTTAGCATTGGCGAAGTATCCAGTTGGGTTGGTAGTGGCGCCAATTATGCCGATGGATGATTGGGAAATGCACTATAGTAATTTGTTTGACCAAATTAGCGAAGCTTTAGATTTTGAATGTGATTTAACGTTCGAGTTAATATCGCACCGCTTTACACCTGGTTCCAAGGAAGTTTTACAAACTTGGTATCCACACTCGAAGTTAGATATGGACGAAGAAAAGCGTAGCGTGAAGCGTAACAAGTTTGGCGGTACCAAGTATGTGTACGATAACGACATTATGAAGACACTGCGTAGGTTTTTTGAGGGTGAAATTGGGCGCCGTTTCCCCAACGCCAAAATCTTATACTGGACTTAATTGTAGGTTGGGTCGAGGAACAAGACCCAACAATAAATCTTGGGGGTAGTTGTAGCATATCTGTCCTCAGATGTGCAGTTATGTAATTTTATTTACCACAGAGGTGCAGAGGGCATAGAGGGAAGAGAATGAACCACAAAGGGCACAAAGGGCACAAAGAAAGGATTATTAAGATAAGTTATGGAAAATTGATTACTTGGAAATAGAACCAAAGTCAATTTTACCTTTACATGCGGGATATTTGAATTCAGAAATTACACTTTCATGCTCTGTTTCTGTTTTCAAATCCCATTTACCAGAGGTTTCAGCATTAATTGTTATTTCTCCCGCACATTTCTGAGCTTTCTCTAATCCAGATTTTCCCATTGCTGCACGTTCTTTATTTGAATTAACGCACGCCCGAGTTGCCTCTGTGCAAACAAAATTGTCTAATTTCTTAAATTCATCATCTTTTTGATTCGATAAAACTTTAAATAGCTCTGGGACTACATGTCCATATGTATTAGTACTGCCTACTGATAAAACAGCTAGTTCCGCATCAATTTTTTCAAGTAAATGCTTGAGGTCATCTCCATTTTTGGGATAGGCGCCATGATGCGGAATTTTTACTATGTTCGCGCTTAATTCATCTGGTTGGCAAATTTCAACACATTCTTTTAGTCCGGTGCCTTCTATATCTGCCAGTAGCAGTGCAACAAAATTGCCATAACTGACACGTAACACAACAGATATTTCGTTATCTTTACCTTTGACTGTTGCTAGATGATCTTGAGCGTATAAAAGTCCTGGGTGTAAAATACTAATTGAGAGGGCGCCTTGCAAATAGGGATTAGAACCACGAGTCGCTTCTATAAATTTGATCATATTTTTCTTTTCCCATTGTCTAAGGCGTAATAAAGCATCTTCAAGGCTTTTATATTTTGCTCTATCAGATATCACTTTTTTCTTTGCATCTTTATATACTTCATGAGGAAGACAAAGAGTACTGATGTTTCCACGTTTTAACCAATTATCAAGAAATGTAACCAAATCTTCCAGTGATGGAAAATGGTCTCGATGTTCGTGAGTTATATAGATTCTACTAATGTTAGTTACTTTTTTAGTTTGCAACCACTTAAGAAGGATAGGTATCTTATGTAGATCGACTACAACAACAGAATCGTCATTAGGACTAATAACGATACTATCAGCATTTCCAACAGGTAAAAAAACTAACTCACAAGTCATAGAATTTGTTTTACGTCTCCATCCCCAGTTCTTCCCTTAACTCATCGTCTGTAAAATAAGGACGAGGCGTATGACGAAAATGTCTTATAGCCCAAGGACGTTGAGCAATTTCTTCAAATGTTGCTACATCTTCACTTAATTCAGCTTCAAAAACTGTGCCATCAAGTGCCCAGCCAGGTATTTCTGGTAGCATTGGTACCCATTCTTCTTTATTGTCATCCATTAATCCACTCAAATATAAATGAATTTGACTATTATCTTTAGACACTTCTAAAACTTGACCACGTACAACAAATGTAGGCTTTGTTTGCTCTGATTTCCATTCCTTTAATTCTGGCGGTTCTCCTGTGCGAGCTATCTCAATACAGTGTGGATTTCCATATGATTCTTCTACAATTTCATCTAATTGCCTGCGTAGCTCATCTGGTTTAGGAATAGGAACACGATTTTGATCGCGCTCAATAATCTGATGAGTAATATCGATTATGCGAAAGTCTATTTTTAGAGGTAATTGTAGTTTACACAATGTCTCTCTTGTTAATCCACGAGTACTACGCCCAATTAATGATAGCAAATTACCTATTTTCGAGGCGAGAATGCCAAGCAGCCAAAGTCTCTGCTGCTCATAATTTAGATCATTCCATCCTTCAGGGATTTCATTTAGGTTATAACCATTATTGCACCTTGCTGTTTCCCCAATTGGAAGAACACAAAATAAACTATCGTTAGGGCAAAAACCTGTAGTATCCAGTTGAACTGCAAGCGGTTCTAAAGAACTACGATTAACTTTGCGACTAACTAATATTTTTGGCTTATCAAATAACTCAGCATTTTCTAGCCTTGAACCCTCAAGAAATTCTGAGCCGTAACGGATCCAACGTTCATTGTCATCTACTAGTTCTGGATCTATCCATAGTCGATTTTTGTCACGCCATTTTAAATTCCAGTAGCGCTTACATGTAATCCCATCCAGACATTGAGAAACTGGTGGATAAGTTTTACTGAGATAGCCAGGTTTGACACCATTAAAAACGAAAAAAAGGTTTTCAAGGGGTATTGTAGGAACATTTATACTGATGGGTGGTGCTGTAACTGATGCCCAATCATCAGCGGAATTTAATTGCGTAATCCATGTTGCACCGAGAAAACTATTATCTCGTACCTCAGAAATTTTCGCTCCTGAAAAAATTGCTCGTGCAACAGTTGGAACAATAATTCTAGACTTACCTAAGGTTCCAATTACAATGCATACAGATTGTCTTGCATCAATTCCAACAGCACCTTCCGGAAATTGCCATACTTCACATATACGGCAATTTTCAGTTAGCAATCTCCGTACATTTGGTATGCCATAAGTTGAAGCTGTTAAAAAAGATTGAGGCAAGATAAAAGCAAATTGAGCATCTTTTTCCAACCAACTGAAAACTTTTTCTATAAATGTTGCTGCTTGTTGAGTATTGCCCTTTTTTCCAAATGGCGGATTTGCAACAATAACACGCGGTTTGATACCCAAGTTTTCCTTATTTAAGTCCTCATAATTTTCGTGGGAAAAGTGAGAAGGAAAGGGGAATGGAAGACCTTGACCCAAAGACTCTCTTGCTAAAGTGTACCTCAGTTGCGTTACTAAGTCCGCATATTGATCTAAGTCATTTCCTGCAACATGCTGTGCAAGATAATATTTTCGTGCTTCTACATCTTCAGGAATATCAGGCATTCCTGCAAGACGAGATGTAGCAGCTAATAAGAGGCTACCCGAACCTGCAGCTGGATCAAAAATTACACGTTCCTCTGGACGCAGGCGTTCCAAAGGAAGCAGTTCGAGCATACGTTCAGCGATCGCAACTGGTGTGTAATGTCGCTGTAAGTCAGTCCAGTTTGCGCCATCAACATCGTTAGGCAGTTCTTTAATAGCTCGCTCGTACAACAACCCAACATCTTTATGATCTACCAGCGCAAAACTGACTCGACTCCCTAAGTTAGCAGCTAGACGTTGCAACACCCTATCGCTTAAATAAGGCATAGATTCTTTCAACGCCTTTTTAAAAAAACCATTAACACGAGAAACCGTCCGATTTAGTAAAGCATAAGGGTCGTTTGTTGGACGCGATGAACCGAAAAAACCTTTGTCCTCTAAAATTCGTGCAGCCATAAATGCGATGGCAACGCGAATTCCATGTGCTGCAATTTCTGCACGAGAGGATACATAACTTTGTGGACGTTTTTGTTGCTGTGGAAGGCCAATGTCTTCAAGCACTCCCTGAATCGCTGTTTGAAATGCTCTATCCAACTCCGCCCTTTGTCGAAGTAAAAAAGATAAACTACGCTCGGTAATTGATTCTTCTAAATCAGCAAGCGTTAGTTGACCTGTACGAAATTCTGCTAAAGCTTTTGGTGTAAATAGTTTGCTTCTTGGTTCAGCAAGCTCAACCGCTAAGGATTCTGGATCGATTTCCCGTTCTTCCAACTTACCAGATGGGTCGAGATACTGGAGCAGGATATAAGCTGATTCTGTAACTAACAGTCCTGCACGAATAGGATAACGACTTAGCCTTTGTTTCCACTGTTCAACATTCGACTCTTGAACCGATTGCACCATAAATGCCAAATTCGTTGCGCTAGGACGAAGTGCGTAATCCGTCCATAAGGCATCAATAAGTATTGGTTTGCTGTCACTGATTATAACTGGGGGAACACGCACATCTCGGTGTGGCTCCATGTTCCACACCTGGCAAGCTGTTTCAATTACATAATCAAGTCCCCGTCCAGCCATGTTTATCCCAATGTACTACACCAGAAGCAATTATTGACGTGCCATAATATTATCACTTTGTTGTACAAAATTAGCTTTTTTTACAACAAAATTTTACTTAAACAAGTTAAAACATACTAGGTTGTATATATTTAGGGCTTTGGTATAATATTAGGCAACGTTTAGCTCAAAAGAAAGCCAAAGCATTAACTTGAGCAAGCAAGTAGACAGGTAACGGGTATGAACCAGATGTCAGGTTTTACAAGACAAGAGACAATGCATCTGGCTGGCTGCACATCTAGCAGACTTGCCTATTTAGAAAAGGTAGGTCTCATTGTTCCCTATCGGTTCGGTAATAATGCAAGACCGACCGTCATTTTTAGCTGGGAGCAGCTTCTGGAAATACGGGCAATCAAAAACCTGAGAAAAGATGTCTCTCTACAAACGGTTAGGAAGTTAATTAAATTTTTGGACGATAGTGGTTACGACAACAGTCTGCGGGATAAACAGCTAGTTGTTGTTGGCGAAGAAATCTTCTGGGTTAAGCAAGATTGGTCGGATTTCGGCGAAAACCTTCCCACAGCCGTGAAAGTAGCAGGAAAAAGCGGTAAGCAAGTGGGTCAATATGTTTTAATTGTGATCCCACCATTGATAGATATTGTCAACGAAATTTGGGAAGCTGCAAGAAAGTCGAAAGTTGTAGATTTCAACAGCTTTGAGAGAAGGGCTAAAACTTTACCAATTTAGCCTTACTCTCTCTTTACCCCTTCCCAAACATGTGTAATTATTTTTTTGGTAAATATGGAAAAATTTGCTTCCATCATCCAGTGGTAATATCCTGGTTTCTCCAAAAGCACATCTACTACAGCTTGTCCTTTGTACTGACCAAAATTAAATATAACTTTACCCTGCTCATCAGAAATTATTTTATTGGTAGGGTCAATTAAATTAAAGGGTGTAAAGTCAGCTAAAGTATCAACATTATTACTTATAGGGTAAGATATATTTCCTTCTTTGTCTTCATACGCTACATTCTCATAACGCAGAAGTTGAGCTTTCAAAACTTCATATGTAGCAACAATATCATTTTCCGCATCATGGGCGCCCACTAATTCTTTTCCACAGTATAATTTATATGCGGCTTTTAGTGTTCTCGGTTCCATTTTGTGGAATATTGTCATTACATCGATAAATTTCTTTCCTTCTAGTTTAAATTCAATACCAACGCGCAAGAATTCTACTATTAACAAAGGAATATCAAATTTATTAGAATTATATCCAGCAAAATCAGCATCATCAATATATTCAGCTAAATTTGTAGCTATTTGAGCAAAAGTTGGCGCCTGTTTTACATCTTCATCATATATACCATGCATATTTGAAGCTGCTGGCTGTATGGGGATAGTCGGATTAAGTAGAACTTTTTTCCTTTCTTCACTTCCGTTAGGCAATACTTTTAAAATAGCAAGTTGTACAATTCTATCTTGATTTATATCTATACCTGTCGTCTCTAAATCAATAAATACTAATGGACTTGTTAAATTTAACTTCATTCGGTATCTATTCCTATAATTAATGCTTCCGAACGGCACTAATTTTATTTTAATTTTTATAGCTACAAAGTAATTTAGGGAAAGTTAAAAGTATAATTCTGTGTGTAGGGCAGGGTTAATATCTATCCTACGATACAATACGTTGCGTTAATAAGATTTGTGAATGGCGCGCGGGCGTGCAAGTTGATTAAGTGATTTTAAAGAGATATCTTATTTAAGGTTTATGCAAAAGTACATGTGGGACTACCGCTATGGTTCAAATTGGTTCACTAGTGCGTTCGCTTGATAATGAACTAGGTACAGGAAAGGTAGTTCAACAAGGTTCTCAAGACGTAGTGGTTGAGTATTTCTGCTCAGTAGGACAGCGTATTGAGGAAACAGTACCTTTAAGCGAGTTGCGTCGGGTTACACTTCAGCGTCAAACTCGGTGTTACGTCAAGTCAGAAGAGCTTGATAGATGGTTAGTTGGACGCATTTTTGGTTGGGACGAGAGTTACGGCGCCTATCAAATTGATTTGCCCGATAGTAAAACTTTGTTTGCTAGGGAGCGAGACGTATACGTTCGCTGCAATTTGCCTATCGAAGACCCGATTGATATATTAGCGATGAGGGGTCAAGAAACGCCTTATTTTCATCAAAGACGTTTTGCGCTCGTGAAAAACTTAACTTCGCAGCGTGCGGTTAGTCGAGGGATGACGGGGTTAATTTCTGCGAATATCGAGTTGCTGCGTCACCAAGTTGAAGTTGTGCGTCGCGTACTTGAAGACCCTATTCAACGTTATTTGTTAGCTGATGAGGTGGGACTAGGAAAAACTGTAGAAGCAGGCGCCATTTTGCGTCAATATTTACTCGATGACCCTGAGCGACGCGCGGTAGTGTTGGCGCCGCAGTATTTACTCGAACAATGGCGTACTGAGTTGAAGAATAAGTTCTATCTGTCGCATTTTCCCGATAGGGTAGTATTAGCAGCAGTTGAGGATGTTCACAAAGTTAATGCGAAGGCGGATATTGGGCTACTAATTATAGATGAAGCTCACCACGTTGCGGCAATGGCAAGGTCAACGGAAGCAGCAAAGCGCAGTAGTTTTGGAAGTTTCAAGACGCTTGCTCACCAGTCAGAACGGTTGCTACTACTTTCTGCCACTCCTGTTGTTAACAACGAGCAAGATTTCTTGGCAATGTTGCATCTGCTCGACCCAACAAATTATAAATTAGATGATTTGGAAGGTTTTCGTGAACGGGTGGCAAAACGTCAAGATATTGGTAGGGTGCTGCTGTCGTTCAAAGAAGGTGCAAATCAGGAAGTTCTTAAAAATCAGGTTACACAACTTTGCGGTTTATTTCCCGAAGATAAATATTTATCAGATTTGGCAGAAAAACTACAAACTTCTTTACAAGAGAAAACTGGTAACGAAAATAAAATAGTTAGAGCAATTCGGACTCATATTAGCGATACTTATAGACTTTACCGTCGAATGCTGCGTAATCGTCGCGCGTCTGTAGAGGATGTAATTTTTGACCGCAATGTGGCGCCGAAAGCTGAGTATGATATAGATGAGCGTGTTTACGACATTCACGAGTTACTCGAAGAATGGCGTGGATTGGCGCCTGATACTTCCGAATATCACCGCATTTTTCTACTATTGTTCCGTGCGAATGGTACTTGGTTAGGTATTTTACAGCAAGTTATCCAAGCGCGTTTAAAGGGTAGTTTTTCTACTGAGTTAACGAAAGAGTTTGATGTTGATAGCTTGAATATTCTGGTTAAAACTGCCAAATTCGACAAGGAAGAGGAAATTTTACTTCGTTTGCTGAAAATCCTCTCAAAACCTTCAGAAGATGGCGACCGTTTAGTGTTACTGAGAATAGTAATACTATACAAGCTATCAGAAAACTTTAAACTCCAATCGTTCCGTAGTAATTTACCTAAGTTACTCGAACAGGTGCAATTACGGTTACGAAGACCAGTACCTGGGGATAAACTGCCAAAAATCGTCATCTTCACCAGTTATGTGCAAGCTTGCGGTCAAATCGTCAAGTTTTTACGCGATAGCTTTGGTGAAACGTGTATTGCAAGTCATCAACTAGGAGAACCACGCGCGCAAGTAGAAAAGAGTCTTGATAAATTCAAAAATGACCCTAACTGCTTTATTCTCGTTTGCGACTATTCGGGTGAAGAAGGTCGTAATTTGCAATACGCAGACTCGATGATACATTTTGACTTGCCTTGGTCGCCAAATCGTTTGGAGCAACGAATTGGTAGAATTGACCGTATCGGGCGCCAGTTGAATGTAGAATTTACAGTATTTGCAGGCGCCGAGATAGATGATAGTCCGCACGATGCGTGGTATCAATTGTTGAAAGATGGGTTTAATATCTTTGAACAGTCGATAGCGAGCTTCCAGTTTTACGTCGATGAGAAGTTGCCGCAGTTAGAAGCGACTTTATTTAAATCTGGAGCAAATGCACTATTAGAGAGTGTAGAACAAGTTAAGCAAGAAATAGGCTTAGAGCTAGTTAAAATTGACGAACAAAACGCGCTTGATGAAATCAATGCTCTCGATGAAATTGCCAGTGAGTATTTTGAAAGCTTAGATAATTTTGATGCTCAACATCAAGAAATCGAGCGAGTCACTGAAGACTGGTTATGTAACGCTTTGCGGTTAAAACAGCTAAATGATGCTAATGTATCAGCAGCACAGCGTTATGAACCTACGTCAAAAACATTGATACCCATTGACGATTTAAGAACTTATTTCGTTGGGTTAACAAATGATGTAGGTACTTATAATCGGAGAGTAGCGAATCAGAAACCGAATATAAACCTGTATCGAATTGGCGAAGGTTTAATAGATTCCCTATCATCTTATATACATTGGGATGACCGAGGTCAAGCATTCGCCATGTGGAGAGTTGATGACTCTTGGGATACAGGAGAAGGTATGGAGTGGTATGGTTTTCGATTTGATTATATAATCGAAACCGATTTAAGTGACTACAAAATAGACGCAATCAAGTACAAAACACTACAGCGTCGTGCAGATAGCTTATTTCCTCCAATCATCCAAAGCATCTTTATTGACGCGCGCAATGAGCCAATGAGTATTGTTGAGGATGAGGCACTGTTGGAAATTTTACAACGCCCTTACAAAGGAAAAGGGAAACCACCAATCAAACCTCCAATTAAAGCTAGTGATAGAGCTGCCGCGAAAACAGCTAGCAAAACACCTCCAAAAGGCGCCACAAATCAAGATTACAACCTAGCAAAAAGTCGTTTGCCAATTCTTGATAATTTTGTAGACCCAGACGAATGGGAAGGTTTTTGTCGTGACGCGCGTAACACTTCTGTAGAGTTACTAATTAGCCAAGCTAACTTTATAGAAATGTGCGAAAAAACAGCCTCAAACGCAGAACAAAAACTAGGTAGACGACTCGAACAACTGCGTCTGCGTCTCAACCGTATCAAACAACAAGAAAAATTCACCGACAAAGCACTAACCCAAGAAGTAATCGAAGAAGCCAAACTAAACCAAGCAATAATAGAAGGAATCCGTCTCCCTAATATTCGTCTTGACTCCGTTGGCTTTATTATCGTTTCCGGGCGCCCTCCCGTTACTGGAGGAGAAACCGAAGACTGGTAACTCCTGCAACGGATGTAACGGATAATGTATTTGTTGTGGCACAGCCTTCCCAGGCTGTGCAATGCATGTATTATTTTTACCACGCCCGTCACGCTCGTACACAAAGAAGAGTTAAGAAGAGAGAATTATCTACACCAACCTACAAAACTTCTTGATTTGTAATTTTTTACCACAGAGGCGCCGAGAACACAGAGAGGAAAGAGGCAGTACGGCGCCTTTTCCATGCTTATAAAGCCATGCATAGCAATACGTTTATCGAAATTATAAATAACTAACTACTGATGTCACCCTTGTGGCAAAATTACAACAGTACATGTTAGACTCTTGGGAATACAGTAATTTTTCTTAGCAAAAGAGCGCATTCGGATATTACTTAGACTGAATAAGCCAAGTTTAATACATTTGCCTTATTAATATAACTAGCGCGTGCTTTGAGGTTCCTATAAAATTTTGTATTCCCTATTTTATTAGAGCATAACTTATATAGATAAATTCATACTTGTGAAGTGGACAAGCTCTTGCCCGCTCTAAATATATGACTTCTAGTACCGTTCTCATTCTCAAAATGGTTGCGTAAATTACGGTTGGCAACTTTGAAAAATTAATGTTACAAAAAGTTTACTAGACTTAATCCGGATTTAATACTTTTTTAAATGTATATAATCGACCATTACCTTAAATCTAAAAATATCCAGTACAAATACACTAAATAAATTAATTATTTATGGCTAGATTAGAAATGCACTTCAATGGAACCTTTGCTCTAAAAAGGGAAGAAGTCAGTAGAATCCTCAAAGCAGCTAGTGAAGAAAAAGCATTAGATGATACGCTTGAGAGTTTAATGGAAAGAACTAATTTAGGGAATGCGAAAGTCGGAAAAATCAAAAGCTGGGCAGAACGGGGAGGTTTAGTAAAAGGGAAGCATCTAAGTCCAGAGGGAAAACTAGTTTGGAAATTAGACCCTTACCTTGAGTTGTATATAACATGTTGGTTAATGCATTTTTATTTATCCTTTGGAAGTAAAGGACTGCAAAAACCACCTAATACACCTGCTGAATGGGGTGGTTGGTCTTATTTTGTTTATAGTTTTCTGCCACAATATAAAGTATTTACAGCTACAGATTTACATAATTGTGGTTCAGCAATTTTTGAGGAAAAGAGTAAAGTAATTTCTGAAAGGTTCGCTTTTATATTACGCGCGTATACTGACTCTCAGGGTTTAGCAACTTGTGGTTTTCTGACTAAGCAAGACGACCAGTATTATGCTTACAACAATAACTTAGAAAATTATTATTTGGTTGGATATTTTCTAGCAAAACTGTGGGAACGTGATTTTGGCGCCACTACTTCAGTTTTGACTGATGATATTTTAAATCATAAAATGGGACTGGCGCCTGTTTTAGGAATAGACGCTTCAACTTTGCAAAGTTATTTAAATCAGATGGAGACATTAGCAATAATTGAACAAAGACGTGCGGTTTCTCCTGCACAAATAATTCGTCGCTGGGATGACCCAATGACTTTATTGGAGAAAGCATATGCAAATCAATGATTTAAAATTACGTGAAGCACGACCAAGTGACCGTCCCCACTTATTGTTTTGGGACACTCCAAATGATTTGGAACTAAAACAACTTGCTTTATACGAGAATGCTGAATGCATTAGTTATCGGAATAATCTTATAAGTCGTACACCAGCAACAAGTCGCTTCTTGAAGTTGCATTTGCATCTTCCTCGTGAACTAGAAGCAATTAAAAATGTATGTACAGAAGTTAGTAAACCTGTTGTACTTATCTCTGACTTAGATTGTTTAATTACATATATATATACAGAACCAGATACAAAAGTTACTTTTTTCTGGAAAAACCTTGAGACAACTCGACATTTACAAAGTATTCTTTGGATAATACTACCTCGTAAATTGGCGCCTGTCGATTGGGACGAAAGCCGTATTAAATATATTTAAAAAGTATTAGTAACTAATTTATTTATTTTATAAAGGTAATATAATCAAATGTACTTAAGTCAACTTGTTACAATAAATGAAAAAGCAATAGTTGCAAATGCAGTGAACTTTGGGTTAATGGATGACCCAGCGAAAAATTTATTATTATGTGAAGGTTTTGTCTTCAACTACGATTCAAATAAACCTAAAAGCTCTACAGTTGGTGTGTTAGATGCTTTGAGACGCAGTTTCCACAGTCCAAACGAGCCAAATATTCATTTAATGGTACAGGATTATGGTAAGGGAAAATCTCATTTTGCCTTAGCGATTGCTAACTTTTTTCAAAGACATTACAATAGTCCAGAAGTTGAAGGTGTTTTAAGACAAGTTGAATATGCAACTTCTAGCACTAATCAAGTATTAGACGCTTTAAAGCATTATAAGCAGCAAGGCAGAAATTTAGTAATTTGTTTGAGTGGTGACAAAAGTGATAAAGATTTAAAAAGGCAGTTTATACAAGCTGTTAAAAAAACTTTAAATATTGAAGGAATAACTGATGTCATTGCTCAAAAGATTTGTAGCGAACCTCTCGATTATTTAGAAAATCTAAGTCCAGAGCATCGAGAATTAGCAGAAGCTTATTTGCAAGAAATTGGAAATCCAGAGGGAGACGTAGATGAAATTATAAATAATTTACGCGAAAATAATTATCAACTTGTTAATCGTGTTAAACAAATATATCGTCATATTAATAAATATACGCCTGACTTTGAAGCGGATATTGATGTTGAAGAGATTTTAACTGAGTTAGTAGATAAATTATGTACTGGTGATGATAGACGTTTTAATGGAATATTAATTATATTTGATGAACTTTATAACTACCTGCAAAATTGGTCAACTGACCCTGCTGCTGCTGGTAGTACAACTTTACAAAATATAACTAATATTTGCGAAAGATACAAGGGTAAGATAGCTTTACTAAGCTTAACACAGCGAAGACCTGGGCGAGTTAGTCCATCTAAGAATGTTGAAGATTATAATAGATTAGTTTCCAGAGTTGAACTAATAACTAGCACTTATGAACCAGCTACAAGTCTAGAGTCAGTACTAAATAATTTATTGAGTCAGCAAACTCAAACGTCTACATGGCAAGAATTTGAGAAGAAGTGGCGAGATACATTAAATGATATTAATACAAAAATGTTTCAGTACCGCACTGCAAACTACTATCAGAGCCGTAACTGGCAAGCAGAGAAGTTTAGAAAAGAAATAACATTAGGCTGTTTTCCACTACACCCGCTAACATCCTACTTACTATGTAATTTAGATTTTACTCAAGGTCGTGGAGCAATTCAGTTCGTCCAAGAAACTGTTAATAATTTTATTCAACAACAGCCTGTTGAAGTTAATGGTAGTATTAATTTTCTTTATCCTGTCCAATTAGTTGATGCGTTAGAGAACAATTTTTATAAATCTAGTGATTCAGACTATTCAACAAGCTTTTCTGACTATATTTCTGCAATTAATAAGGTAAAAGCTTCTGCAGATGCACTACCAGAAGAACTGTTAATATTAAAAGCTTTATTACTTTTTAACACTAGTAATGGAAAGCTGGTTAAATCAGATAAAGAAAAACATGAAGAATTTTTAAGTCTTCTAACCGGATTATCTATTAAGAAAACTAAAGA
The DNA here is from genome assembly GCF_002368415.1 of Calothrix sp. NIES-4105. GTDB lineage: Bacteria > Cyanobacteriota > Cyanobacteriia > Cyanobacteriales > Nostocaceae > Dulcicalothrix. The sequence goes on along the minus strand of NZ_AP018290.1, from coordinate 9,232,098 downwards.
AACCTTAGACCAACTTGAAAAAGTTAGAGGAGTTATATATTTAAATGAAGCAGATAATACTTATCGCTTTTTTACAGGTGGGGTTGGAATTGATGAAATTAAAAGACAAATCAAAGAAAAAACTATTAATAAGTTTCCTTCAATTGAAGCAGTAGTAAATTTTTGTCAAACTCATATTTCTAAATTTGCTGGTGACGAAAATACAATACCAAATCAATTTATAGCAAAAAATGGTCTGCGTAGTGAAGATTGGAAATACCAAAATCAGGTTTATACTGTTCCGAAATTTAAGCAAGCTTTATTAAATTCCAAAACTCTTGATGTTAACGCATCTGGTATAGTCGCTTACGTTGTTGGAGAAACTCAAGAACAGTTACTGGAACTACGTAATGAAATAAACCAGTTACTACAACGTTCTCCAAATAAAGGTCAAATTGTTGTAGCAATTATATCTCAACCTATCAATAAGCTTGCCATAGCTTTGATGGAGTACAAAGCCTTAGAAATTATGCGACAAGATAATAGCACTGCTGTAGCTCAAGTCAAGCAGTTGTACGAAAAGGAAATAAATAATAGTGCAATAGAGTTATTTAAGTCTTGTATTTATCATTGCCATATTTTAGATAAAATACCAACTGGTGAACATAATAATATTTCTAAAATTGTTAGCGCAGCTCTTGAAGATAGATATCCTTTTGTTCCAACTGTCAATAGTAATGACAAATTATATTTCGGTCATGCCACAGGCGCCAAGGTTATCGGTTCTCTTTCAAAATGCCTTTTAGAGGACAACACTCTACCTCAAGCATTTCTTGACAAGAGTTATAAAACTGTAGTAGACCAAGTTTTTACAAATTCTTGGGGTTTATTTAAATTAGACAATCAAAAATATGTTGTTGCAGTTCCAACACATCGCAATATTAAAGAAGCTTGGGATAAAATTTCTGATTTAATGGCATTTGATGACAAATCAGAAAAAATTGTTGAAGTTAGCAAAATTTGGGAAACTCTTTCAAGTCCACCTTATGGCTATAATCCATATACTTTTACAATTTTACTTGCAGGTTGGCTTGCATATCATCGTTCAGAACTATTAATTAATGGCGCGTTTGGTATTCCTCTGAAAAAAACAGAACAAGTAACAGTACGTCGAGAACCAGTTAAAAGCTGGGCATCTATAAACGTTTTTGAAAAACCAAGAGATTTTATTACTTTATGGGTGAAAAATGGACGCAATTCTATAATTCGTCGTAAACCAACCCTTTACCCTCAAGTACCAAATTCTATTAACTATGACGAAGCACAACAATTTATTCAAGATATTACTGACTACATAGCAAACGAGCAAGATGCAAGTAAGATTAAAAAAATAAGAGTTGATGAGCAAATGCTGATAATGGGCATAGAACAGCTTGATAAATTAATCGAACCTATCGCAAAAGCAGAAGATATTCTTCAAGCAGATAATCTATCTACAGATATAGATATTGAGTCTTTCTTTAGTATTTCTGAGTCTTTACAAAAACCTTTGTCTACAGTTGTAGCAGGGAGATTATCTATAACTCCTACGCAGCAGCAACAAGAAAGGCGCCTTTATGCTTTACAAGCAGTCATCACAAAAATTGAACAAATTATAGACTTGGAGTGTGCGCGCGTCAACTTATTAAAAACCCAAGTTGAGTGTGAAACTTATAAAGCTGACATAAATAAACTTCAATCTAAAGTTTCTCAAACAACTTACTTGCCACCTAGATTTCTAGAAAAGCTACAAAGTGCAACACTTGCTGGTGATAGTAGATTATCAGAAATTGTAGAGCAAAGCAAAATCGATAGTTGTATAAATGACGTACATAAACTTTATAATTCTTTAAATGCTTTGGCTACACAAAGTGAGTGTGATGACATCCAAGCTCAAATAGAAAATTTAGTTAGAGAAGTTCCTATTGTAAGAGATAAAGACACTTATAAGAATATTATCAGACAAATACAAGCAAAAAAAGAAACTATCCTTCAAGAAATTTCTGATTGTGAAAACTCGTTTTCTTCATCTATGTCAAAAGTTTTAGCAGTTAATCTTAATAAGAGGATAAATAGATTAAGTCCACGTTTAACAAACGAAGCCTGTAAAAAAAGATTGGATGACCTTTCCAGTCGATTGGACGATATAATATTAGAGCGTGATAATGAGGATAGAGAAGCGAATGACATTAATTATACAATTGATATTGCAAGACGTAAATTAGCAGAGGCAAAAATTGCAAAGCAATTATCTGACATTTTTAAAGCATACAAAGAAATAGAAGGATTAAAATTACCCCTTCAGATAAAATCTACTGCATTGAAAAATAAACCAGCAGAATTAAATAGCTTGAAATCTGAAACTGAGGAATTGGTTAGAGGTAAAATAACTCAAGTTATTGAAAAATGCGACCAACCTATAAGCCAAAAATTAGACTACGAGCAATTGCAAGATTCTCTACAACAAGTCAAAGAATTTATTACTACTTGTGATGATTTTAGAAGATTATCAGATGACCTACGCGAAGCTGAAGATAATTTACAAGGGCAGTATGATGAGTTTCAAAAGCATGAACAAGATAGCAAAACTATTGAAGCTATTCGTCAAAAAACTCTTAAAAATGCCAATACAATTCATTTATGTGAAGAAGCAATTGCGGATATAGAGATTTTCAGACGTAAATTTAATTATCTTGAAAAATTTGTTTCTGAAGTTGACAGATTAGTCAAAGATTTTACCGACAAAGTAAACAGCTATAAGCAAAAGTTAGAAATTTTGCAAGAAAAACTATCTACAGCTAAAACATCTCAAGAAGTTGCAAATATTAGAAATACTCATGCACAGTTAAAACTAATATTTAATGATTCCAGTGAGTATAGCACTTATCAAGAACTACAAGCTGCTATTGACTCATTAGCAGCAGATGTAGAACGTATCAACTATTGGGAAGGTCTTTACAAGCAAAGTAACTCAATTGCTTCTTGCAATAGTATTTTAGAAACAGTTACTCAAGATGAAGCTAGTTTACATAACGTTGAACGCTTTAAACCTCATCTTGAGCAATTAAAAGCAAATCTTGCAAGTCAAAAACAAGATTATATTGACCAACTGGATGAACTCAAGGCTCAATTAGGTAGTATCATAAATCAAAAAGAAGCTCAAAGGCTCCAAGAAGAACTAACTCGTAAATCTTTTTATTATATAGATTCTCCAGAACAACAAAGTTATCAAGAGCTTCGGTCAGAACTTAGCACTCTCAATACCCTACTACAAATTTATGCTGATCGAAAAGTTGATACGGTTGATAACTGTACACAAGAAATAGCACGCTTACAAGACTGGCGCCAAAGTAAAGGACAAATCACGGCAACTGTACAAGCTCGCTTTGATACAATACTTAATGATTTGGAAGAAACACGGCGCCAGCTAGAAAATCAACAAATAGAAGCAGCAAAACAATGGTTCCGTGAGTTGACTATTCAAAAGTTAAACCTCGAAAATTCTAGCGAAACCACAAACATTAATAATGCTACTAATTTGCTAAAAAAAATTCAAACAGAAAGAAGTAAATATGAAAAAATCTTACAAGAAAAGCAAAAAGAGGATTTAGAGCAAATTATTATATCCTGTAAAGGAATTGAGAATAAAAATACAGAAAGTAAGATTATTGTTCTATTCCAGAAGCTACCGCGCTCCAAACGTGAAGCTTTACTAAGAAAGTTAGCTGAAATTAACACAACTGTAACGGAGAAGTTTTAATGGCTGAACTCTTCTCTATCGGTCAACCTGAAAACGAGTCCGAGCGTAAAGCTTTTGAATATTTACGCGCGCACTTACCTGAGTCGTATAAACTATATACTAATTTAGAGATTAGCCAAGGTGTAGATATCTATGAAATAGATTTAATCATTCTGGCGCCACACTGCGTATACGTTGTAGATATCAAAAACTGGCATGGTAATATTGACATATACGATCCTAACTGGCACCCTGATAATTACCAGCCTTTTACTTCACCGTTAAAAAAGTTAAGAAAACACGCGAAGGTTCTTAGTAGTGCTATTTGTGATACTAACCGTGCCAGAATACAAGAACTGCGAAATGTTCATATCCAAGCTTCTGTTTTAATGACAGATGTAAATATTAAAATAACTGATTATGGTGATAAAGACGGCGCCCATGTTACGTTCTTAGATAAGCGCTGTATTGAGTATTTCAAAGATAAATCATCCATTCCCGAACATCGTTATATAGATATTAAAAGTTATATATCCTTCGTTGAACAGGCAATAAAAGGTAAATCAAACCCAAAGTCGGCGCCGCTACGCTATCATAACTGGCAAGTAGAAGAAAAACTTAGTTCAAATGAGCTACAACAATATACAGAATATCTTGCGAAGAAAACTACTATAGGTATGAGTGGTTTAACCGCGCGTTTGCGGGTTTATAAAGTTGACCCCTTATTAGAACCATTAGAACGTAAGGAACAATACAGGCTGATTAGTACAGCAATGCTTGCGCTTAGTCAACTACCATCACATCAGAATATATTAAAGATACAAGATTGTTTTGAAAGTCCAGAGCATAACAGCTTAGTGATGGTGACAGAAGATGTGAAGGGACAGGTTTTAAGTCAACATATTAAAAAGCAAAGTCTTAGTTGGAAAAGAAAAATATCTATTATCAAAAATGTTTTACGTGGGTTACAACATATTCACGAGCATGAAATTATTCACCGCAATATTACCCCTGATACTATTTTAGTTACATCTACAGGGCAAGCGCGTTTAATTGGCTTTGATTACGCGCGTATTTCTAACCGCACTAGTACTATCGCTAACGATATTAAAGATGAGCTTGAAAAGTATGCTGCATATCAAGCTATCGAGTGCCAAAGCGACCCTGGACAAGCAAGCGTTGCCTCAGACCTTTTTTCGGCTGGACTTGTATTTTATGAATTATTGACAAATACTCCTGCTTTTACTGGCGCCAAGCATATTTATGAATGTAGCGCTGAATTTCCTGTTAAACCATCTCAACTTAACGCCCAACTTACAAGTGGGTGGGATAACTGGTTGCAAAAGATGTGTGCTTTTGATGCACTAGATCGTTACTCAAATGCAGGCGCCGCACTCAAAGAGTTAACTAAAATTATCACACCAGTTGTACTCTCAAATAATATAGATGTAACTAAACTGAAAGCTAATGATATTATTGATGACCGTTATCGAGTTATCAAGCAATTAGGGCGCCCAGGAAGTTTTGCGATTGCGTATCATATATTAGATACTACTGGTGATGTAGAAAGAGTAATAAAGTTAGTTACTCGCGATAGATATTCTTTATACGAGCGGGTACGACAAGAATATAAAACACTACAAAAAGTTCCTGAGCATCCTCATATTGTCAAAGTAACTTGGAGTGATTCTCTAAAAGATGGTACTCCTTTTATTCTTTTTGAATATCTCGAAGGGCAAGATATTCAAAGTCTCATTGAAAACCAAAATATCTCTTTAACACAAGCTGTTGAAATAGCCAAGCAAACTGCTGAAGGTTTATCGCATCTGCACAAGCACAAAGTTTGTCACCAAGATATAAAACCCTCTAATCTTCTTTTGACTCAAAACGGTGTACGAATAATCGATTTTAATATTGCTGTATCTGAAAGTGATGAAACAGATGTAAATGCTGGTACGTTACGCTATATACCACCTGATTGTAAATTCTCAGAACAAGATAAGATTGACCGTGATTTATATGCTTTGGGTATAGTTTTTTATGAGTGTGTAACAAGTCGTTATCCTTTTGAAGAAGCGCAACCACCGAGAGGTAAGTTACCTATTCATCCTCATACAATTCCCGGTTATGAAAATTTAAGTAATGAGTTAGTGCAGTTACTTATGAAGATAATTGCACCATACAAAAAAGATAGGTTTAATTCCGCAGAAGATATTATAATAGCTATTGGTAATATTTCACTTTTACAAACAATATCTACATTGGCGCCATCTCAACCACACACCATTAACCCAGATAAACCCATAGTTCTTGACCCTACAGGAGTATACGAAATTCCCCCTGGTTATATACCCATTACAACAGAAGTTGAATGGATAAGGTTTTTTGGTACAAGTAACTCACCATGTTGGGTAAAAGGTCGGCGCCTGTGTGACTGGGCAAAAGAATGGTTACTAGTTTGGAATAAACTAGACTTGATAGCTCAAGAAAAACAAAGTCCTCGTCAAAGTATCGCGCGACTGTTTGAACCTGTACCTATACCGAACGAGTGGACAGAAGCACAACTTCTAACTCTTGCAACAAAACTTGACTCTTATCCAGAAGAAAATCCAATTGCTCATTTATTAGCAGATGTAACGCAAACTAATAGAAAAATATGGCTTGAGGCGCCTTCGGTTGAAAATTTAGCAGCTTGGCTAAAAATACAAGTTCCACAAGAATATAAAATATTAGAAAAAGTATGGCAGCAAAAATTACAACACGAATTAGCTGTTTATTATCAAACTGACGACAAAATAGGATTTCTACGTCGTTGGTTATGTATTGCAGAGCCAAGTATTACCGAATTACCTCAGTATCCATTAGAAATTCCCAGTATTCTAGAAAAAGAATTTGATGATTATTGGACAGAAAAGTTATACCGTACAGAAGCTAAAAGTTTAGACGATATAAATATACCGAGTCAGCAAGTCGGTTTCAAGCGAATTGCAAACCTTGCTTGTGAGGTTTTCAAAAATAGACCTGGTTTCCTTAATAAGGTTAGAGAAAATAAAATCGCTCCTTACCTTGATTTTCAACAACAAGTAACATTACGTGATAAACAGTCTCCACCAAAACCTGAACCTCTAGCAATAGATGCAAGTCCACAACAAGCATTTACTTGGGTAACAGAAAATTATCTTCCTTTCCGTCGTTGGGAAATTGTTGTTGACCAAAAACCATATGACCGGAGAGACAGCGACATTCTAGCAGATAGTTTTGTTGAGTGGATACTACAGCACTACCCAAAACTAAAATTTGAAACGGTAGAACATTCACTGCTTAATTATAGTGTTGCATATGATGTCCAAAAGCTTTGTAAGACAAGTCCTGTGCTTTGGGTGGTTGTTGATGGACTAGGTTGGTTAGACCATATAGAACTTTTATCTTACCTGACAAAAAATAATCAACTTGTTATAGAGCGTTATATTGAACCTCGCTTTAGCATTTTACCAACCAAAACAGAGTATGCTAAATGGAGTTTATATACTCAACTTTTACCTTCCCATGCTTCGTGGGTTAATGATGCTGGTAAAGGTTTTATAAAAATGGGTCAGGGAAAACGCTACACAGATAAACGTAGACCGGAACTGCGTCAAGATTTAAGAGCGAGCAAACACAACTTATATTGTTGGGATACACAATGGCTTGACGAACTTTATCACGATGAACGGGACTGGGAAGACTTTTATAATAATAGGCGCCCTGATGCTCTAGAGGGTATTGCGAAATATATCTTATCTTTGATAAAAGAATATGGGCAACCTGAAAATCTTCAAATAGTAATTGCCAGTGACCACGGTCAAATGTTGGGTATTTCGGAGAAGATATTACCAAGTGGCAATAAATTAGACACAAAAGGCAGAATGGCTATAGGCAAAAGTGATGATACTCGTCTTGTCGTTTTAGACCGTGAACGTTATGGTCTGCCTCATGATATCAGCGTTGTGAAAGGCGCCGCTAGTCTTGGCTCATTTAGTTACACAACAGATAAAAAAATTATTGGTTCTCATGGTGGGTTATTTCCAGAAGAAGTTGTAGTTGGAGTATCGGTACTGCGAACATCTATCCAGCGTTTACCTGTACTAGTAACATGTAGCGGAAAAGGAGAAGCTAACAAGCAGGGAGAATTAACTATTACCATTGATAACGCAAACTCTGTACCCCTTACAAACCTTTGGTTACGTATTAATGAAATAAGCATTTTTAAATTAGGACAACCTCTAGAAAGAAATGTTTCAGCAAATGACAAATTAACTTTTAATATTGATATTCATGTACCGTCATTACCTCCAGATTATCAAGGAGATATTTTGCCATTAACTGGTGAACTAACGTTTCAATTTGCAAACGCTGAAACGAAAAGTATAATCCTGTCTAGCGACTCCAACATGGTTATTGAACGATTATTTGATAGTGGTTTTAGTGTAGAGGAATTTTTCTAAATGAGTTATACAGACGCTTTTATTTACAATAACGATTTAATCACTGAAGTTTTTGGTAATCTTTGTATTGATAAAACTCGATTACCATCAAGTGGCTTAACTTCTGCTGGTGTACCTAGCTTTGTTGCAGAATGGTTACTCGATAAAATTGTACCTGGAACTGGAAAACTGGCGCCAGCAGAGTTAGAAAAAATTAACACATTTATAAGTAAAGCTTTTCCTCGTAAAGATGACTATAAAGTTATCATGTTTGAGCTATCGCAAGGAGAAGCAAAGAAAATAATTGCTTTAATGCAAGTAAGTATAAAAATAGACTCACAAGGTAAATTAATTCCTGAACCTTTAGCAGAAATCAAAGTACTTAATTTAGAAGGCTGTAGAATTTCTCCTACAATTGTAGAACGTCATCAAATGCTTTTACGCCAAGGAGTTTGGGGAAAAATTACCTTAGCAATGTTGAAGGGTGGAACTGTGGAAGTAATGGACTTTGACCCATTTCAATGTTCTGAAGTTAATTTGAAACTTTACGCAGAGTGTAGAGAAAAATTTAGTACACAGCAATGGCGAGATTTACTGTTTTGTTCAATGGGTTTTAATCCCGAACATCCAGAATATACTTTAGAAGCAAAAACTTGGGTTTTAGCTAGGTTATTACCCTTAGTTGAATCTAACTACCATGTAATGGAATTGGCGCCTAAAGGTACAGGCAAAAGCTTTGTTTTTGAAAACATCAGCAGCAAAGTATCTCTTATCAGTGGAGGTAAAATTACTCCAGCGCGATTATTTATCAATGGTAGCACTAGAGAAATAGGATTATTAGGGCGCCATGATGTAGTCGTCCTCGATGAAGTACAAAGCTTAACCTTTGACTCACCCGATGAAATAATAGGTCCCTTAAAAAACTATCTAGCTAGCGGTCGGTATAACCGTTCCGGTTTTGCAGAAATTTCTAGTGACTGTTCGCTCGTAATGCTGGCAAATATCGAACTAGACGAACAGTTACGACCACGCAACGAAGATAATTTAATCAGCGAGTTACCAAAGTTTTTTAGTGAAACAGCCTTTTTAGACCGTTTTGCAGGCATTATCCCAGGTTGGGAAATTCCAAAATTTAAACAAGAAATGGCAGCATCTCAAATTGGTTTAAAAATGGACTTCTTTGGTGAAGCTTTACTTTCCTTACGTAAAGATAATAGTTTTATAACTTACGCAAAAGACCATACCCAGTTTGAGAATAACGTCACAGTCCGTGACCAAAATGCAATCCTCAAATCAGCATCAGGATTTTTAAAAATTCTCTATCCCCACTTACAACTAACATTAACTGATTTTTATCGAGATTGTGTAGAACCAGCAATAAAACTACGTCAATCAATTCGTAACTCCCAATATTACCTTGATGATGAATTTCGACAACTAGGTAAAGAAATTTACGCTGATGCAAGCGTAGGATAGGCGTCTCGCCTGTCCTACAAATACACGGGCAGGCTTTCCGGTTTACCCTACGAGGTTAAAAATAGATATCTTTTTATTAGAATTACATTCCTTTATGTGCTTGGAACCTAATTAGATTTATACAGTGCGTGACTTTAACAATTGTTAGGGTCGATGGGGAGTATTATCTCCCGCACCTCCCTGTTCGATCTGGACGTACCCGTTTCCGTGTATCCAGATCTCGATATTCTTAACTTGCGTTTTTGCTCATATGAACATATTGATGACAGGATTGATGAATAACAATTAGATTTTTGGTTTTCCAATTGTTGTGGTTCCCATCTATATGATGTAAGTGTACTCGTTCTTCACTTGTAAACTTTAATCCACAATGTCCACATGTATGGTTTTGTCTTTTTAGGACTTTAGAGGTTTCCCCGTCATAGAGCTTACTATTACGTTCACTCCAATACGTTAAATCGCCGTCAAAAGGTGATTTATTTCCTTTAACGTTGACATGTTTGTTTTCGGAGTAAGAAACCGCTGGGAACGCTCTATCTAATAGTTTCTTACTAGAATGACGGTCTTGTTTGGTTTCTTTATTGAATACCTTATATGCTCTGTTTTGTAAGTGGTACAGTGAGAACCGCGACCCATCCATTTTACAGAATCTGTGGTAATTTCTCCAGCCTCTAACTATTGGTGATAGCTTAAGGGCTTTCACCTTAGAACCATAATTCGAGCAGTTAACAATGGCTTTTACCTTCTGAATGATGATAAAAAATGATGAACAGTATAAAAATTCATTAACTTATTTGCATAAATTTGAGCAGTCGGTAGCTGAAATAGAAAGTAATGAAAATTTGAAATCTGAACCGACACGCTACATGCTTTACAAAGACTCTTACCAAAGTCAAGTTGATGAATTTAAACAAGAAATAGCAGAATATGAAAGGCTTGTTAATTGTAATCATAATCAAACACTTACAATTAAAGTAGAGTCGTTTAATAAATTACCAGATGTTTTAATCAAGGCACGAATAGCTGCTAAGTTGACTCACAAGGAGCTTGCTGATATTTTATCTATTGAAGAGGATAGAGTTCAACAATATGAGCAAACAGATTATCAATGTGCTAGCTTTGTAGAAATACTTGGGGTCAGCGCCGCTTTAGGGGTAGAGTTTAAAGATGCAACAGTCCAAGTAGATTTTGAGGAAATTGAAGAAGGAAAGAAGAGCGCAGCAAAATGGCGCCAGTGGCGTGAAGAAAAAAATATTATTAAAACCAAAGCTTCTTAATAGCTTACAGATAAAAAAAATATTAACATTTTCTTGTGAAGCGGGTGAGGACACCCGCCTCTAACCTTAAAACCTATGATGACTAAAGCAACACTTGATACTCAAAGCCCCGAAATCAAAAGACATTACATAACTCAATTGTTAGAAAAATTAACAATTGATTATCATAACACTAGACAAGAACGGAAAGAGATTGCTGCGAAATATCCTGTTGACGATGAAGAATTTACCATTATAGAAGAAGTTGAACTTTTAACAGTAAATATCAGAGGTTACGCGAATACAATTAAATCACAAGCTAAAATTGAAAATAAGCAAGAGACAATTCAACGATTACAAGCAATGACAGTTTTTAATATTCCTGTAATTGCTAATTTTTATTTTTATAATGAAAATTATCCTAAAATGAAAGCTTACATTAGAGAGTTAGACTATTTACGCCTCGTTCTAATTGAGTTTTTAGCTTTATATATATAGTTATAGGATAAGTCCTTTAAAAGGGGACAATAATCTAATTATGAAATTTTGTAAGCGTTCTCTATTCAAATGGCGCCTGGATGCTATATTTGCTCACGCTATAATATTCTTAACTGTGAAGCTTAACTAGTAGTTATCTCGATTACAAGCTTACCTACTGCGTGTTCTTTTTCACTATGGACATGAGCGGCTGCTGTTTCTGATAATGGATACGTGCGCTCAATTACAGATCGAATTTTTCCTGCTTCAATTAAATCCTTCAAATACGCCAAATCTTTACCACTTGATTGAAGAACGATGACTTTAGCTTTTCTGCCAGTCAACATTGTCAGGAAACTTTCTACAAATTTGTCGGGAGTGGGTTGAGTCGTAATATAAATCCCGTTGGGTTGTAAAACATTTTTGCACTTAGACAATGAGGAATTGCCAACCACATCAAAAATAATGTCATACTTCACTGTTTCTTTAGTGAAATCTTGTTGTGTATAATCAATAACGCGATTGGCGCCCAAAGTTTTTACTAGTTCAACATTGCTCGTGCCACAAACAGCTGTTACTTCTGCTTCCAAAGCTTTAGCAATTTGGACGGGCTTTTGTACCCACTCCACCTGAAGCACCATTGATCAGCACCTTGTATCCCTGCTTAATCTTGCCCTGATCTCGCAAAGCTTGTAAGGCAGTCATTGCAGCTAAAGGAACAGCTGCTGCTTGCTCATGGGTCATGTTGCTTGGTTTAAAAGCAGCAACTTTTTCTGAAACTGCTGCATATTCAGCATAAGCTCCTCCTGTCAAGTTATCAAGTCGAGCGTAGAGCGCATCTCCTGGTTTGAAACGGGTAACTTTCTGGCCAACTTCCACCACTTCTCCAGAAACGTCAAATCCTAGAATCATCGGAAATTTGTTCCCCGTTAATAGTTTGAGCATCCCTTTCCTAATTTTCCAATCAATTGGGTTAACGCTGGTAGCATAAACTTTAACCAGCATTTGGTCGCTCTTTATTTGCGGCTTTTCAACGTCTTGGTACTGTAAAACTTCAGCTGAACCATATCTGTTAATAATGACTGCTTTCATGTTCGTTGCTCCAGGTAGTTACAAGTACAGCATCTGATGAACTTTGCGATTTGTAGCAGCTAAAGCCATGCGACAATTTTGAAAACAGCACAGACAAGCTGCTCTGCCCAACAGATTGATATTTATGCTAATCAGCGCTTGCCCTTTTGACTTCTATCAAAAGAGGAGTTATTTTCGTGCGAGTAGTAAAAGTATTAATTATTAAAATATTTATGATAATCTTCTAACTAGATGATTCATTTGTACATTGTAAAATGAGTTAGTATTATCAGAAAAAACCTATGCGTCTTATTCTCTGCGCTGTAAAGTCTTCACTGGCAGACGCTTGGACTCAATATTGCGGTGACGCGCGATTTTGTAACGGTACATCGTGGTTCTATATTAGATGTTGAATGTGATGCAGTGGTAAGTCCGGCAAATAGCTTTGGCTTTATGGATGGTGGTATTGACTTTATTTACATGGATTATTTTGGCAAAGATATTCAACTAAAAGTCCGGCGCCAAATTTTCGACTACCATCATGGAGAATTGATTGTAGGTAATGCTGATATTGTGGAAACGGGTGATTCTAAAATACCCTATCTAATCGCGGCGCCAACAATGCGTGTTCCAATGGTTTTACATGACTCGGTAAACGCATACCTTGCCGCACGAGCAGTATTTATATTAGTTAGTTCAGGTTTATTTACATCTGGCGCCAAAGCTGGAGAAAAAATATCAGACCATGTTAAAACCGTAGCAATGCCAGGTTTAGGTACCGGAGTTGGAAATATTCACTCTAAAACCTGCGCTTTACAAGTGCGAACAGCAATAAATGATATTTTATTGCGTCAATATATCATGCCTAAATCTTGGGCAGAAGCAACCGAGAATCACCAGTTACTTTATACCAATCAACCGAAAAAGCTTCAGCATTAATAAATTATGATATTATAATTCGTTGCTTAATCTTCTTTCTAGTTCTGCACGGCTAATTGTTTTTTCCTGGCGCCTAAGTGCGATAAGCTTCCAAAAATTACTATCTTTACTGAGTTCTAGCTGCTCAGAGTCCATATCTTCAAGTCCAATTATAAGAGCAACAGGCTTACCATCACGATTAATAAGTATTTGCTCTTTTTGAGCATCACTAATACAGTTTTCTAATGTAATTGCTTCTAAGTTTACTTCTTTCATAAAATTTCCTCTGTTGTTTTATGCGGTGGTTTATGCCGAATTGCTCGAACAGTAACAGATGCATCCTCTTCATTCACATCATAAAAAGCTCGGTATTCATCAACCCGTAACTCCCATATTGGCTCGATGTACTCCCAAGGGGGTACTAAATTCACCAAAATCTTTTTATTTCGCGTCGCCTTGGTTGGCTCATAAGTTAACTGTTCTTCTATGCTATCTAAGATTTTAGCTCTTTTATCAGCACGTAATTCTCTTAAATCCTGAAAAACGCTTTCCGTATAGATAATTTCGTACATTACACGTATTGCTTGGCGATCTATCCGTGAATATATTGTAGGACGTATCGACACCTATCTTACGGGGATAATTTTTTCATTTTACGAAATCGTATATACATGTTGGGTAGTTTTACTTAAGAAACTATATTAAGAGCCACTATATATGATGACTGCTGCTTCTGAAACTTGGGTAACTCCTACTACAGACCAAATCGCGCGCACTAAAGCTAAAATAGATGCTTCGGTTCAAAATATAAAAGCTAACCCCAGCTATCGTCCTGGTTCTGCTCCATTCTACGGTTTTCACGATGCTGGCAAAGCTGTACGTGGTACTGTGATAATATTCCACGGTTTTAGCGCTAAACCAACTCAGTTATCTGCGCTGTCTGATTATTTATATAGTAACGGTTTTAATTATTATCAAGCGAACTTAGCTAATCATACGTTACAGCCACCTGATAAGTTTTGGTGTCAAGTTGATTTAAAGCCAGAAATTCTTAATCCTCTGCGCGAAAAGGTAAATAAAGACCAAGTTTTACAGGATTTTATCAAGAGTTTGCCAGAAGACCCAACTAAATATCAGCGTCCTCCAATGCTGCAAATGGCTAATTTGGTATCGCGGTTAATGTTGATTGAACCACGTTTGATGAAAATTATGGCAGCAGCAGAAAACGATAATGACCCAAATTTCTCGCGCTACTTTACTTCCAATCACATGGATTATCTCACTGACGCACGTAAACGTTTGTCAGAACTCGATGCAATGCCAGCACCTATTTATGTAATTGGACTATCGGTAGGCGCCGCCATTGCATTAGGATTAGCAGCAGACCAACCAAAACGTATAGTAAAAGTTGTTGCATACACACCGTTGTTAAAACTTTACGAACCAACGGTTGAGCGATATATTGAGCTAGCAGGTCCTTTGGATATGTACGAAAAGAGTTGGCATCCTGGAGAAAGTTTCCCTGTTGGCGCCTTAACAGCAGCATCACGATATGGAGCATATGTCCGCGAACCTCAAAATATCAAAGCGCTCAAAAACGTTCCAACTTGGATGGTTCTGACAGAAAATGAGGATGCTGCGAGTATTCCAACTAACGAAGATTTTTTCAGCAAAATTGGTGGAACTGATGCAGGACATCGTTTGTTTAAGTATCCAGCAAGTGATTTAGTACCGCATCCACTCGCTGAACCTAATGTTCAAAGTCAAGGTATGACAAACCGCTTTTGGCAAAGTTTATATCAAGAGACTTTTAGGTTTTTGACAACGGGTGAATATGACCCTAGCAATATGGACACCGTTGAACAAGACCCAAATTTACCACAGGTGGCGCCTGTTTAATTTTTTGATAGGTGTTTTATAATAACAAAATTGTAGAGACGTGACATGTCACGTCTCTACATTATTATGGGCGCCGTTTAATTCGTAGTTTTTGCGAGGGTTTTGTGGTAATTAGTAAGGGTTGGAATTGAATCTGCCTCTTTCGACACTCCTTAAGTAATAGCCTCGTTTGGGTCGGTTTCTTAAGTTAAATGTTTCTCCCCTGTTAACTCTCCAAATTTTAAAGTCTCTATAAGTAAGATATCTACCCCTTTCACATACTTCTGGTTGGTGGTTGCCAAGTACAAAGTATGCTGGACCTCTACCCATAACTAAAGCATTTCCGTTTCTATCAACTACAACAGATGTTTCTTCGCTAATACCGATACCTAAAACAGACTTTGCTTTTCCATCTTGAAGTTGCCGCGCGATAAATGTCATCAGGCGCCCCATTCTATCGCGTGTATCAAAGTGCGTATCTATTATGGTATTTCTGAGATTAGGCCAAGGCAAAAAGTTATAAGTAAATTCTATATTACGATAAGGGTCATAAAGTGCATCGCGCGATTCTACGGCACGACCACAAGCATTGTAAACAAAGCTACTTTGTATCATAGCGCCTGCACTCGTGCCACCAATGGCGCCTCCACGAGCGGAAACTGATTCAATAGCTTTCTCTAATTTAGTATTTTGGAAGTTACGAATGTATTTACACTGGTCGCCACCTG
The DNA here is from genome assembly GCF_002368415.1 of Calothrix sp. NIES-4105. Taxonomy (GTDB): domain Bacteria; phylum Cyanobacteriota; class Cyanobacteriia; order Cyanobacteriales; family Nostocaceae; genus Dulcicalothrix. Next base: position 9,216,074 of record NZ_AP018290.1, on the reverse strand, counting down.
CAAAGAAAATTACCTCAGCGTTTTTAACTTTTTCAACTATACTCGCGTTATTTGCGTGATTTCTATTATTAATAATTAAAGTTTCTACCGAGTCAACACCCCTCATATTATAAATAGGTTGATTATAAGCATCACCACCATTCGCGCGAATTATTACCACATCTACTTTGTTAGAACACCTTGAACACCCGCGCGCTTGGTTGACCATCCATTGTATCGCCGAATCTACATCAGTACCACCACCACCCAAATTATAAACGGGGCCAGCAAGAGGAGGATTGACGTTCTTAGGATTACCTATAATCGAAGGCTTTGCAATTGCAGGTAATGCGATAATTGTAGTAAGGAAAACAATTGCCCCTATCTGGAAGCATTTTAACTTGATGGTCACGCTTATAAATCGCACTCGTAGAACTTCGCGTGTATTTTAGTTTAAAATTTAGTAAAATATTAGTGCATCATGGACACTCACGAGATAATTAATTGATTTTGATGGCAATGCAGGAACAACTAGTGTAATAAATAACTCTAACTTAAATATATTCAACAATTATTTTATATATTTAAGTAATTTCCAGATGCTATCTATAACTCTAGCAGTTACAACACTTGCATTTCTCATTCCAATTAGCGTTGTAGCAAAAACAGCTACTCCAAACAATCCTAACAAGGTTTGGATGCTAAGTAGTATTGCTCAACAATTTGCAGAAGCTGGACAAAAACAAAAAGCTTCAGAACTTATTACCCAAGCGCTTCCTTTAATTAATAATATTCCTAGTAATTGTGACAAGCCCAAACCTATGGCTACTATTGCTGGGAACTATGCTAGAGTAGGGCAGAATACTCAAGCACTTCAGTTGTTGGAACAAGCAATTCAAGTTGCTAAAACAGCTAAGGGTTGCAATAGTACTAATGATGCTGTTGAAAATTTATTAGATATTTCAAATAAATACATTGATGAAGGTCTTTATGAATTAGCCCTGCAAAGTGTAAGGGGGTTTAATGATGCTCCTTCCTCATTGTATCGAGTTTATGGACTATCTTTAATTGCGCGCGATTTAGCTAAAAGTAATAAAGTTGACCAAATAAATACGCTAACTACTGAGATATTAAATGCGGCTCAAAATATCAAAGATGCTAACCAAAGAGCTTTTGCTTTAAGTCGTGGCGCCTATGAGTTAATAGAAGCGCGATTAAATACACAAGCTCTCAAGTTGCTAGCCGAGGCACAAAAAGCTATACCTGCAATTAAAGATGTAGATGGAAAACCAGATACATTACTTTTAATTGCGCGCGCTTATAATAAACTTGGACAACCTACCGAAACTATCAAGCTTCTTGAACAAGCTACATTTGCTACACAAAAAGTTTCTAAGATATCTTTTAGAATGCATAATTTAGGCGCCATTGCAGCTGAGTACGCAGCAGTTAATCAGAACAATAGCGCAAATCTATTACTGGCACAAGCTTTAACAACCGCAAATAAAACAAAACCAACTTCCGAACGAGATAATTTATTAATAACAGTTGCAAATTATACTGCTATATCTGGAAAATACGACCAAGCTCTCAAAATTGCTTCATCTATAAAAAATCGTCAAAATCAAGCTGCCGCATTATCTCAAATTGCTGGTAAGGTTGCGCGTCAGGGTAAATTTGACTTAGCTTTACAAATTGCTCAACGGCAAATTGGTGACGCTCAATATAAAGCAGGCGCCTTAATGGAAATTACACGTGCGCTGGTTACTGCAAAGCAATTAGACAAAGCTGTCGAAGTTGCTCAAAGTATTAACGGTAAGTACGAAAAAGCTGGAGTTTTATCAGAGATTGCTCTTAAATATGCCGAGAATGGAAATCCTGAGAAAGCAATGAAACTTGTCAATATAATTGATAAATTGTCTGATGAAGGAAATGATATAGATTGGATGCTACCTACTGTAGCTACAAGTTATGCAAAAGCAGGAAATTTTGACCAGGCAATAAAAATCGCTAACTCGATTAAAATAAAAGAGGCTCGAGTTAATGCTCTGACAAAAATAGCTAGTGAATATTCAGAAAAGGGGCAAAAAGATAAATCTTTACTCTTGCTTGCTCAAGCTTTGGAATTAGCAATGTAATAGTAAAATCCCCCCTAACCCCCCTTGGTAAGGGGGGAACAAGAAGCAAGTTCTTAGCCCCCCCTTCCACGCGGGGGGGTTGGGGGGGATCAACCAAGGTTAAAAAATAAACACTTTACCCATAAACTGATTATGCAAAGAAAAGTAAAATTTATTCTATTATTTGTAACCTCTCTTATTGTCATATCTATTACTTCATTTGCCTTATTCTTAAATACAGTGGCGCCAATGCGGGCAAATACACCAATAGAAGCTGTTACAATTGGATTTCAGACACCAACACCCGTTCGCTTTTTTCCAAATACGTTTGAATCATGTACCAAAGATAGTAATTTTACTCAGTGTAGTGTAGATGTACAAAAACGTCCTTTGGAAATAACGCTTAATTATAAACAACTAGAGCGAAACCAACTTCCTAGGTGTATTGCATCATATGCAGGGCAAGATTATAGTTGTATAGTATCAAGTGGTGGTTATGCTGGTGGAGTTAGATTTCTAAACTCAGTAGTTATTACCAGCACTTTGGGTTTAACTAGTCAGCAATTACAATCTTTAAGCAAAGACAATTGGTTTGCTCAGTTAAATCAAACTTCTTGGTTACAAGTATCAACCATTTTATCGGGTATTTTTGGTATTCTTGCCGCAATTATTATCTGGCAATACCCAAATAAGTGTATACAAATCACAGCAAGTTTAGTTATTGGGTTCAATATATTTTATCTGAGTGTAATCCAACTTTACAAAATTAAGCCAGTGTCAAGCATATTATACAGTTTAAACGAGCCACAAATAATGCTTATTGCTGGCTTATTTGCGGCTCTAGGAATTGGAATGATATTAATGCTAAATTGGCGCCGTCAAAACTTGATAAAAATATTCGCACTTATTGGTGGTGTTAATGTATTTCATATATTTGGACTACTTGTTTACTCATTTTTAGTCAGCGGTGGCTTTGTCATTGCTGATTATTAAATGTAGAGACGCGATAAATCGCGTCTCTACTATGTATATTTTTACACTAAAAATGATGGTAATAAAAAGGCGCCAGAAAGCCAAGATTATTCAAGCTTAACCTGCTTGAGGAATCCTTGCCTAATTACAAGTTCAAGTAGCTCACTCCTAGTAATTCCTAGCTCTTCAGATACTGTATCTAATTCACTAGAAGCTGTCGAGGTAAGCATTATTTGATACTTCTTCTTACTTTCGCCATACTTGTCTTTTTCGGTTCGCTTAGGTCTTGGCACAATCTTTTATATACATACATAAATACCTCAACGTTCATTTTGACAAATTTTTTGCCGATTAAAATACATATTTACATACTTACATATTTATGTATACAATATATATAAGTTTGGGCGGTGCTTAATTCTTGCCGGAAGCCACACCGCCCAAATGCCCAACCTGAGTAAGGAAGAACAATTATATGATGACACAATCAAGATATTCCTCAGTTGACGAGCAAGGAACCGTTTTATCAGATAAAGCGAGCGAACCAAGTCGCGAAACGGTTAAACACTTGGTTATTGGTTCACCCAAAGCAGTTAAAAGCACTATTTACTCATTACAAGTTCTGGGTTATGCACAAGTCGGTGACTGGAGTCAATTAATACCAACCGCCAACCCTGGTGAGGTGATGAGCATCTTAAGCCGTAATATTGCGGTTCAATAGAGTGTTTTAAGCGACGTACACCGCGCGCGTCGCTTAAGTACATATTTTCATTTTATGAAAAAATTGGTTTTGTAGAGTCAAACGGTTCAGGAGAGTTCATACTGACAGAAACTGCAAGTAGGAATTTTTTAATAACCCAAGCAAGCCGTCAGTAATTTGAATACTTAATTAAATTAGTGAACAAAAATGTCAACAACTAACGATTCAAACTTACAACAACCTACTCCAGAACAAATTCAATATTGGAAAGAATTAGATGAGCTAGATTGTATAGCCTTTGCTGGTAAGCCTGTATCTGATTCAGAATTCACAGAAATAGTACAGTCATTGTTAGACGGTAGCAACTGGGTTAGACACTTAAATAAGGTGAAAGCTAAAAAACAGCAGCTACTAGCTAAGGTTGCTGAGTTAGAAGAAATTGAAAGAGAAATAGAGCAAAAGCTTACTAAATCTTCTAACTAAGCATATGCTCAACGCCAGAAGGCATCTAAGGTTACAGCACAATTAGTAAAACCATCCATCCCACGTTCCGCATAGCCTGCTCAACGCCTTACGACATCTAAGGTTACAGCACTATTCTGACTTGTTGTAAGCGTAATCGGTGCATTCTGCTCAACGCCTTACGACATCTAAGGTTACAGCACCATATTCTTCTCTATGCAGCCATCCAGATTCTAGCCTGCTCAACGCCTTACGACATCTAAGGTTACAGCACTTTAACCCTCCAAGAACTGGACCATATATGGCTGGACTGCTCAACGCCTTACGACATCTAAGGTTACAGCACGTTTTGTAATTCAAATTCTTGTTGTGTTCCTCTTGCTGCTCAACGCCTTACGACATCTAAGGTTACAGCACACGGTCTTGCCTTACGCTCGATGAGGCTATTTGCGCCTGCTCAACGCCTTACGACATCTAAGGTTACAGCACAGTCCAGTAATACACCCAGCAATGCAGCAACAAATACTGCTCAACGCCTTACGACATCTAAGGTTACAGCACGGCTTGATGCCGCATGTGGAGCGGTTACGCGACATCTGCTCAACGCCTTACGACATCTAAGGTTACAGCACCAATATCAACACCTGACCCAAGTTGGGATTACTACGCTGCTCAACGCCTTACGACATCTAAGGTTACAGCACTCTACATAATTATTTAATACGATGTCTTTGATTTTACTGCTCAACGCCTTACGACATCTAAGGTTACAGCACATGTTTGATTTCGGTATGGTGTTCGCTTAGACTTGACTGCTCAACGCCTTACGACATCTAAGGTTACAGCACGACACCGACACCGACACTAGCACCGATAGTACTAACTGCTCAACGCCTTACGACATCTAAGGTTACAGCACACTAACAGCAAGATTGGGTGAGAAAGATGCGACAACTGCTCAACGCCTTACGACATCTAAGGTTACAGCACAAATACAAAGGCGCCGCTTAATAATACTGCTTGCTCACTGCTCAACGCCTTACGACATCTAAGGTTACAGCACGCAAGCTGGTCAATATCTAAAAAGCGAGCAGTATTCTGCTCAACGCCTTACGACATCTAAGGTTACAGCACTTACGCTGCTTCGTTAACGGGAATATCTAACAAGTCTGCTCAACGCCTTACGACATCTAAGGTTACAGCACCTTCTTCAAATAGTTCATTAATTTTCGTGAACAATTCTGCTCAACGCCTTACGACATCTAAGGTTACAGCACTAAATCATTATTAAATTGAGTGTTTGAATGTTTAATCTGCTCAACGCCTTACGACATCTAAGGTTACAGCACAGCGCCTTCCAAAATCCTTGTATGGCGCAGTTCCCTAGACGATTTTACAAGCACCTGGTGCAAAAAGCTATTACAGCACTTGGTTATGTGAAAAAACAGAAAAATTCAACTTCTATAATTTCCTAATGGTAAGGCTTTCAGCATTTTGCAAGCACCTCTAAAGAGTTAAAAAGGCTTTAAACTATTCTGCTACAAGTCTTCTGGGTAAAAAAGGTATCTTTTTTGGTTTCACACTCAGAGGTGCTTGTAATTTTAGACGATTAAAAAAGGTTCGTCTCGATTTTGCCATATTCCAGGGCGGTTATATTTGGGGATATCTTCGACACAGCGGTTGCTTAGACGAATAAATAGGATGTTGTCCTCGCTAGCTAGTATTGTTTCTAATTCCCAACGTAACTTTTCGCGCGTGCGTTGACTTAACCAACAGCGAAATATTGAGTATTGAACTCTTTCGCCGTATCCCTCTATGAGTTTATAAGCTTTACGCCATCGTTTTTGACAGCGAATGTCGTAACAAACGATGTAGCAATTTTTTAGTTCTGCCATAGTGTTTAAAGTTGATTTATCTAACAATTAATTGTGCAAATAACCCGCCTTCACCTGACCACTCTTTTTCTAATAACCTCACTTCCAGTTCTAAAAGTCTTCGGTATGTCAGTGAATATTCTGTAACAGGATGTTTCCAAGTTTCTTGTTTACGTCGTTCGTACATGTCTACAAATTTACGCTTACCTGTTTCACTTAACCAAACTCGGTTTCCGCGCGCTTCAAAGTCTTCTTTTACATCCCATTGACCACGATTTATTGATGCGACAATTGGCATGTCAACAAGTGAGACACGGAAAATTTCCATTAAGTCTAATGCTAATGGCGGCGCCTGAGTACGAGGTTGGTGATAAAGTCCTAATGCTGGTTCTAAACCAACTGTTAAAATAGCATTCATCACATCTTTAAGTAGCAATGAATACCCAAATCCTAACATTGTATTGAAGCGGTCTTTAGGTGGACGCCGATTGCGTCCATCGAATTGTAGCTCATTGGCGACGTTAGGTAAAATTAAACTTGGTAAGGCGCCGAAGTATAAAGCAGCGAGTCTACCTTCCATTCCAAGTAAAGAGGCAATTGATTTTACTGAGGGAACTTGTTTAAGCAAGATTTGCATCTGCTTAATAGTTGTTTGTAATATCTCTGATGCTGCTTTACCTCGTGTACCACGCATCAAAAATTTACGTTGTCCCTGTCCTCGACAAATTACTAATCTTTTTGCGAGTTCTAAGCAAGTTTCTGAGTTACTTAACACCGCATATTGACGCACTCGTCGTTGAATACTACCTTGACGAATATCGAAACTACCAAGATAACGCCCACCACCAGAAATAAAATGCACTCCAATACCGTGTTCTGCACAGAAATATAATGCTTGAGTGGAAATTTGTGAAAAACTGTGTAAAACTAACTGTCCGATTTGTTGTGCTGGTATTTTTTCTTCTGGTTGACCACGACGGGCAATTTTAATTTGTTCTCCAGTTCTTCCAACTGCTGTACCTGGTTCAAGTATATGTATAATTCGCCGTGTATCGTCTTCTGGAAAAAGTCTTATTGGTTGCCACTCGCGGTCATGTACTAAACGCGCTTCTTCTGGTAAACATACAGGCGCCAATGAACACCTTGCACAAAGCCGTTCGTTATCAGCAACAGGTGGTCTATGTGTAGATTGTTGCAGTTTACGCGCTTGCTGTATCGCGTCACGTACTGCTTGGCGCCCGACATCATCTAAAGGTACACGCACCAACACATTCTCAGCATGGTAGCGAATACGACCTTCTTTAATTGGAACACCTAATGCTGACTCAAGTAAACAAGCATAAGCGAGAATCTGCAACTTATCACTTTCCCAAGCTTGCGGTTGCTTTTTTTCATCCCGATGGCAACGTCCACGCTTGTGTTCATAAGGAATAGTTTCTCCATCACGAGTTCGCAGTGCATCAACACGTCCACGCAAACCTAACTCTTCACTAACAAGAAATAATTCCTCCCACTCCTCATCTTCCTTTTTCTCAAGTTCCGCATGTAAACGGCGCCCAGCAAAGACTGCTGCATCTTGTGTATAAAGTTCCTCTACTTCCTCAAGGTAAAAAAGACGAGGACAATACGCAAGTGCGTGAAGCGAGGACACACGAATAGTTTCAAGTTTGGTGTTGAGTTCAAGGTATCGAGTAGTTTCCATAAATGTCTGTAAGGTAATTGTGATAAGTTTTATAATTTTTTACGCCTTACGACATCTGAGGTTGCAGCACACGTATTTTGCGACGCTTTGGAAAGAATGCCCATAATGCTCAACGCCTTGCGATATCTGAGGTAAAAACAGGGAGCATCCCAATTTGCAAGAATAATGTCATGCTGAGGTACGTTAACGCAGTTTTCCCGCAGGGTAGCATCTTTAAAAACTTGAATTCTACTAGGATTTTTCGCTGCGCTCAAAATGACAAATTTATGTTTTTGCAAAATAGGGATGCTCCCTAAAAACGTCACTTGACCATCGCTTCGTGGTCAGGGCGAATAGCCTGCTCAACGCCTCACGACATCTTGGGTTAAGACACAATCAATTAAAATAATGACTATTAAAGCAATATCAAATGCTCAACACCTTGCGGCATCTAAAGGTAAAAACACATTAATTAAACCCAAACAATAAAGCCCCTAGAACAATGCTCAACGCCTTGCGACATCTTAGGTTAAAACAATATCTTGGAGCAACAACGGCGCCTGCTATTGTTCGTATGCTCAACGCCTTACGACATCTAAGGTAAAAACACCATATTTTTAATTTCATTTGGCAGAAGTATTGGGACTGCTCAACGCTTTACAACATCTTAGGTTAAAACACAACAAGAAATCACCTGCCCGCAATGTAAAGCTTATTTCTGCTCAACGCCTCATGACATCTTAGGTTAAGACACGGTATCCAGTTGCTTTTAGTTCGTCCTTGCAATCCATCTGCTCAACGCCTTACGGACATCTTAGGTAAAAACACCACGACTGGGTAGTCTTCGATTGACAGCGTGTTCGCCTGCTCAACGCCTTACGAAATCTAAGGTAAAAACACACGTTGATCTTCGCAAACAACAACCCAAATATCTTCCTGCTCAACGCCTTGCGACATCTAAGGTAAAAACACTCGCGCATCCAAGACCTGCTTGGTTAAGTCAATGTCCTGCTCAACGCCTTGCGACATCTAAGGTAAAAACACGTTTGATGGCGCCAGTACATAAACCTATTTTAGGTAAGCTGCTCAACGCCTTTCGACATCTAAGGTTAAAACACCTTAGTAAAATTAATTATTACCCGAAGGTTAAATAATATGCTCAACGCCTTTCGACATCTAAGGTTAAAACACCCCTTCTTCATTATTACCACCAGGCAAAGCTTCAATAATGCTCAACGCCTTTCGACATCTAAGGTTAAAACACTGCGCCAACTCTCTGAGGATGGTGACTTCGATGAGATGCTCAACGCCTTTCGACATCTAAGGTTAAAACACTAGGAACATGTAGTAGTCTTGCTAAAGCATCTGTTTATGCTCAACGCCTTTCGACATCTAAGGTTAAAACACAAGCTTGGGGGCTTATCTACTTGATATCAAAATAATATGCTCAACGCCTTTCGACATCTAAGGTTAAAACACAAGGTTCAAATGAAAAGTCTAGTATGTAAACATAATATGCTCAACGCCTTTCGACATCTAAGGTTAAAACACAATCGTTGCTAAGTGCGTTATAAGCTCAATATCATTATGCTCAACGCCTTTCGACATCTAAGGTTAAAACACTCTTCTTTGTACCTTTTTGATGGAATGATGCTTTTTATGCTCAACGCCTTTCGACATCTAAGGTTAAAACACCTTACTTGTAAATACCAGCTTTGGGATTATTTTATATGCTCAACGCCTTTCGACATCTAAGGTTAAAACACAGTCCAGTTATGACTGCAATGATTCCCATTAGCCCATGCTCAACGCCTTTCGACATCTAAGGTTAAAACACGCGCACAGCCCCAATCATATCGCTTACATTCTGGAATGCTCAACGCCTTTCGACATCTAAGGTTAAAACACCAACTAAAACAGGTTGGATAATACTTAAAAATAACTCATGCTCAACGCCTTTCGACATCTAAGGTTAAAACACGGCACCTGCTGAAAGCATTACGCAGCAAAGCCTCTTGAACAATTTTACAAGCACCTGGCGCCAAATGCTATTACAGAGGTTAATTGCATGAGTAAGTGAGCAAATTTGACTTCTACAACTTTTACCTAGTAAAGCTTTCAGGATTTTGCAAGCACCTCTAAGGCTTTAAAAACTACTCAATACCCTGTTATTACAAGCCTTCTGGGGGAAAAACTTACTTTCTTGAACTTCACACTCGGAGGTGCTTGCAATTTTAGATGGTTGGTAATTTTATACTATAAACGGGTTATAACTTTACTTTGAAATAAAGTCCAAATCTTTAAGATGCTTCGTTCCTCAGCATGACAAAAGTCCATATTCTACCCGTTTGTAGCATATTTAGGTTGAATTACTGTCCAAGCTTGTTCTGGTGGTTGGGTTTGTGTCTGTTCTCGAAGTAGGTATCGGCGCCAACGAGTACCTTGTGAGCCAACATGGTCTACCCAATAAGGTAATGCTAGCGTTCCATCTTCGTCTTGAACCAAGCAACGCGGTTGTTTGTTAAAACTACCTGACCAAAGTTGAACGGAATTTACTAAATCTCGACTTTCGCCTAATGATAATCCACCAAAGCGGTCTATCATTTCAGGGTGGTTAAATGCATGTTGCAAGCGTTCTAATAAATTTGGCTTTGCTGCATCTGTACCTGGTTTTACCCAAACGATAAATTCAGTATTCGTCAACAATTCTTGATAATCAGGACGCGCGTTAGTGGGGTCGTGAATATCTTTTTTTTTGAACCTACGAAAGGTTCTGATTACTGTTGATTTTTCAGGTTCAGATAGTAAAGCAATTGCTAACTCGACTCCACAATGTTTGTAACGGTCTGTTTCTCCTATCATAGATAGTAACATTCCGTATACTGTTGAAGGTGGGGGTACAGGATAAGTTTCTGCATATTCGCGCGCATGAGATTGACGGAAACAGGCAATAGGTACTTCAATTTGGATAGCTAGAGAATTAACAGCTAAAGAATTTGTCATTTCGTTAACTCCAGTTGTGGTAACTGTAAATCTTGAGCAATTTTTTGTTTTAAGTTTTGTACAGCAGCTTTAATACCTGGGGTTACGTTGGCGCCTAATTGTTTTAGCTTTTCGCCATGTTCTGAATTAGCAATAGTCCCTCCAACCCATAATTCCTTTGCTTCTAAATCTTTTGCTTCTACACGACGTATTAATTCTGGTGCAGTTATTTCACCGTCTTCTCCTTCTTCAAAAGAATAAAGTAGTCTAGGAGAAAAATCATGTGTCCAACGTAATACAGTACAGTCAGGAGAAAAATCGTATAAAAAGCGCGAATGATTACCTGCAACTTCACCTAAAGAAGTCAAACCTTCTAACACTGGAATAATACGAGATTGATCTTTAAGACGGTTTGGAGTTAGTGCAAAACCATACTGATAAGACGTTGCATGAACTTCTGTTCCATAAAGTGATGTGCGACCTTTTTTACCACTTGTCGAATTAAAAGTTAAATCTCCTGCATAAGGAGTCATAGAAACGGCACGAGTAACTTCTAATACTCCACGTTTGGCTGTAGTGGTTCCTTTTGCTGTTTCTTTACCTTTACCTTTTGCTGGTTTTTCAGGTTTATCAGAACCTTCTGTTTTGGCGCCTTCTGCTCGCATAAACCCTAAAACATCATCATCAATAAAAATAGTGTCGTCGAAATTCTGGTTTTCCCAAATATTATCGTTTGTGTCATCATCCCAACGACGATTAACTTTACAACCATTACCAGCAGTTTGCCAATAATAACGTAATGCCCAACGAATAGCTTCTGCTGATACTGTTGTGTGAACTTCTCCTTTCCACAGTATTTTTTGCAGAGTTGTTATATTACCTTCATTTTCACCACGATTATTTGCTGCTGTACCGTAACTAGTTAAGATGTTACCAAAAAGATGTAATGTCATGAATTATCTACTCCTGTTTTGTTTGTAATATGTAAGTTTGCGTAATTTATGAGTTGGTAGTCAAAAGTTACTCTAAATCATCAAACCCATATATTCCATCATCTGATTCTTTAACTTCCGTATTCTCATCTGCATCACTTTCACCTTCATCTTCTCCATTACTAACTCCTTTACCCTTATAGCTAGCAAGCGCTAATAAAGCCAAGTCTCTAGATTTCTTCCAATGTTTTTCTTGCATAACTAACTCCATCAAGTCTTGCCAATTTTCTTGCAAAGTTGGAATTTTTCCTGCCCTTGACCAAAAATCTGTAATAAACTCTCTAAAAGTATTAGCATTTTTACAGCGTGCTAACCCTGTTCTTATACGTACAGTTTCTCTGTCAAAATTAGCTATTTCATGTCGTTTCTGAGCGTTGTCATATATTTTTCCATACGTGTATTTAATTGCTTCGTGACATACTTGAACAAATAACTTTTCGCGCTCTGCCCAATCTACTTTTTGAACCATTTGATGTAATCCTCCTCTTTCATACGTTAATCTTTCAAATAATTCATTACTGTTAACTTTATCTGCTAAACCTTCATACCAAGGTTTATTTTGTGCGAGATTTTCAGCAATGATTTCGCGAGCAAAGCTACAAGCAATAAATCCGTTTTCTTTTCCTTTAACTGATTTATCTTGTAAATAGTCTTTACAAACTTGATAGTTTTTACAAACTTGACTATCTGCTTTAACTATATATAAATCAGTACGTGTTTTTTGCTGTGTAGACCATGCGACGGTTCCTAATGTCACAACTTGACAACTTGATAAACCGAAATTTTTAACTATATTCGCTGTTGTTTCATAAGTCAAAAATCTTAATCCGGCATCACCCAAGCCAGATGCATAAAAATCTTTGTAAACTGCATTTCTAAGGTGTTTGTTTTGACGATACAAAGCATATTTCTCTAAATCTCTAATTTCAGGTATTACAAGTGCATATTGCGCGCGTTTGTCTCGTAATCTTGAACGAAGAACATAATAGTAACAAGCAACTGGTGCAAACAGTAGTAAGAATGCATTTTCAGGTGGTTCTTCAAAACTTGTATCTGTACTAAATGCAACATGACGAACTACAGCACCAGGATTTAACCATCCTGCAACACTAATGGGTTTGTTAAGAAACTTACCTTTTTTATCACAAAGATTACTTGCAAAATCTTGATAAGCATAACTTTCCAAAGACTTATACGTAATAGGTATTTGTATTTCTCCCTCATCTAACTGCAAAGTTTCTTTTACAACCCCCGTAGATTTATGAGTACTATTATGTTGTAAAAATGTACCTAAAACGCCTTGATGCACTATGACCAAAGCATCTTTCCGCATTGTTTTAGCATCTAATCCTCGCAATGCGATTAAACCGTCTTGAAGCTGGAAACACTCGTTTAGTAACCATTCTATAACTGCTTTGTCTTCGCCGTTATCTTCCCAACTCAGCATTATTTTTCTATTTGTTTTTTCCCATTTAATTTTGTGAGAAAGTTCAACCTTATCTTTCTCCAACTGGTTTAAACTTATCCACAATCCTGCTAATCCTGCACGATGTAATAATGTATAACTAGGATTACTTAAGTCAAACTCTATTTGCATGGTTCTGCCCCTGTCTCTTCACTATAGTAAATATCTTCAGGAGCGGCAATAGGGTAAAATTTTATCCGGCGCCAATCATACAAATTTTTATCTATATGAACTGGGACTGACCATCCTTGTGCTTCCCGCATAAAGGATTTATCTGAACGTAACAGAGCTGCGTCCTTAATACTTGTTAAATCATCTTGTAATAAAACAGTAACTGTATAACCAGGTTGACGTAAAAAATCCGGATAAGCACACCAATTACCTTCTAACCAAATAGATTTTACACTTTCTGGAATATTACTACTAAGTTCAGCTGCAATTTCTGATAAATCGTGTTGAGAAACAGCACTTTTATCAGTTAGCCTATTAAGTAAATCTTTTCCAGTGTTAAGTTCTGTCGCTTTGTAGGGTTTATTATTTTTCCAAGGATAAATAATTGCTAGACCTGTACCTTCTTCTGGTTTACTCATACGACGATTTAACCGACCCAAACGCTGAATTAAAGCTGAAAAAGGCGCCATTGCCGATACTAGTAAATCAGCACTTAAATCAAGTGACATTTCACACACCTGAGTTGTTATCGCTAGTACAGGTTCATTTGTTCTAAATGCATCAATTACAGCCTTATGTTTACTAACTCTATCTCTGTATCTAAAACGACTGTGGTATATTAGCGGATTAGCTTCTACAGGCAACTTCTGGACTTGTATTTTAGCTTGACGATACAAATCAATACAGGATTGTACAGAATTTGTTACCCATAGTACTTTTTGGCGATTTTTCAAAGCTTCGAGTACAGATTCCCAGACTTCTGGCATATCTTTGGAATCAGAAACTTCTGTTAACTGACGTATTTCATAGCGTTTCAGCTTTTCTAATTCTTCTGGACCTTCAATTGGTTCATCAATTTTTTCACCTAATTCTGCCATTGCCTCACGAATTTTTGTGAGTTGTCCAGGAGTAAAGCTAGCACTCATCAACAAAATAGGGGCGCCGCGAAATGTTTTAATAAATTCTAATAAGGCGCCAAAAAGTCTTGCATCATAAGCGTGAACCTCATCAAATACAAAAGCTGATTGAGCGATGGCTGTCCAAGCATACAATGGTTTGCGATTATTTTGAATTAAGCCCAACACCGTATCAACGGTACAAACTAATAGTTTTTTACGCCATGCGGTAAATGCACTTAAACGCGCGTCAATACCTTCTGATTCATCTGAATCTCCAGAAAAAAGTAACTCTCTATCTAAATCTGCACGAGAGTGCATTAACTCAGCTTCAATATCAGTTCCTTCAGCATAATCAATAAATCCCTGCGATGCGGTTCCTGTAGTTGGGTAACAAAAAAATAGCTTACGATTAACTGCCCATTTTTCTGCCCAAGCATAGGCGCCGACTGTCTTACCAGTTCCGCAACCTGCTTTAACTAAAGTGACTCGGCGAGAAGCTTGAGCTATTTTCTTCTGAAATGGTCGTAACGGTTGACCTTCTAAACGCTGATTAACTAACCTTTGTATTTCCTCGCTAGATAAAGTCAGACTTAGTACTTCTTGCATCCAGCTTTTGAAATCTTCTTCAACTAGAGGTAACGCTGAACCTGCAAGGTCAGCAGCCATAACAGTTGCCTTAACTGCCGCAATAAATTTTTGCTGCTCCCAAGTTAAGTTAGACTCAAGCTTAATAAATTCGTCACGTAGTAAATTTAAAGCTGTTTGCAACTCAGATTTTGACCAAGTTTCTTTAGGTAACTCTGGTAGTTGCTCCGGTAAGCCAAGATATTTACAACCCATTTTTAAAATAGCTTCAAAATCCTGGTGATGAGTATAAATATTTAGTTCACCTCCAGTTCCATCTGAAATTTCTGCAATAAACTCGGCTGGTTTATCATCTTTGTTCACCCCTGTTTTGAGGTGATGTCCCATTGCTGCCCAGACTGCAGCGACTAAATCTACATCCTCACATTTTCCAAGCCATTCTTTAATACTAGGAACTTGCAGCGCTAAAATACCGCTAATTATTTCATGACGCAGCATTTGCCTATCTGAGTGTGTTTGTGCAAGTTCCTTCAAAACTTTCTTAAAGTTAACAACCTTTGGTTCTTTCGACTGCAAGTCAAGTGATTTCCAATAAACCATTTCTTGGAAATGCTGATTTGCTTTACCCCAGTCGTGTAAATAGGCGCCTAGTTTTACAGTTTTAGCAAAGTACTTTAAATCAACGTCAATTAATCCTAATTGCTTTAAAATTTGCTCTCCCAATACTTCCACTAAAACATCAGCAGCTTGCATAACTAGGCTTATATGACCTGTGTACTTTGCGGCACCACGTGCTTGTTCCGAATAATCCTTTGAACCTTTTTTAGGCAGAGATTTTGCAAGAAGCGGTTTAAATCCTTTAAAATCCGACATAAACTTGGTGTACATAAGCACTAAAAAGTTTGATTAAACACCTAGAGGCATCAAAGGTTGCGATAAGGCATAAAAATTCCACAACCCATATGACGCTTTCCACCTAATCCCCACTGCTGCAATTTTAGTGAATCTTCATCGCTTAACTGCGTAATTTCGGTAGTAAAGCCAACTATAGTAAAGCGTTTAACTTTGATAGTTTTACGACTTGGTAAACCTTGTCTATCAAGTGGAACAGAAATATCACCGCTAATATTCAAGCTTTGTAACTGGCGCCGTGCAGCTTCTAAAAATGCATCTTTTTCTGTATATTCTTTACCTTTAATCGTGACAATCCTAGCGCGAAGCTTTGACGTTGGCTTTAAGACAGATACAGTTGGAATGCCAATTTGAATTTCGTGTACTCCTACAGAAAAACGTTTACCTGCCAGTTGATAAACCAGAGGTATTTTAGTAACAGGGACTCTAATCTTTAAATAAGATTGCTCTGTAAGAAGGATTTTTCCTTGCTTATCTCCAATACCTGGAATAGACAAAATACTAACATCATCATGCTGCCGTAACTCAGGCACCAAATGAACAAACGCCGCATATAAACCGTAATTATGGTCAGCAGGTAAATACTTACCATGCACTTGATAGGCTAATTCTACAAAAGGCGCCAAATCATCCCCAGTACTCTGGGACGCAGAAACATTAAAAGAAGGTTTCACAAAAAATTCCCCCTCAAAAACTAGCGAACGCGCATTACATATAGTTTTCAAAACCTTACGGCATTCAAAGGCACTTACTCTTAGCCAGCTAGTAGAACAAAATCGTTATCGTTATATTGCCTTGTGGTTTGCTTTTGACTTTTAATTCAACCTAACTTTGTTTATCAGTTTTATACACCTTGAAACATTAGAACAAATTCACGCTACCAGATAGGCTATATTTGTGTCAAGTATCTATTTATTAAATTTGTTTAACGCCAGACGGCATCTGAGGTATTGAGCATACAAGGGTACATTGAACCTTGCAGCTGCTTGCACTTAGGCACTTCAACAACTTTACACCGTGAAAATGCTCAAAGCCAACTTTAGCAACTAGCGGCATCATAGGCTAAACCAACAATAACACGTTTTTAGCACAACATTTCACTTGCACTTTGAGCTAGCACAAGCGACTAACAGGTGCTTGCAAAATTCTTATAATGCTTGTATTGTAAGCTCTGTAGCAATTCTAAGATAATTAGAAAAATGCTATAGATACCGTAAGGTGTTGATCACAAGGCAAGTTATAAAGAGTGGGGTAAACCTCGAACGTGTTTTGACCTTAGATACCGTAAGGTGTTGATCACTCAGCAGAGTAAATCGTTGATGTGTCAGCAGAAGAAGATGTTTTGACCTTAGATACCGTAAGGTATTGATCACTATGGCGCCAGTTTAATATGTCGCGACGGTCAATTAGTGTTTAACCTCTGATTACCGTAAGGTATTGACCACAGAGTATCTATCCTCTAAAAAACTTAATATGTTTAACCTTTGATTACTGTAATACCGATTTAATATGAAGCTGCAACTAATTAAATTCCCCCAACCTACCTTAATAAGGGGGGCTAAAGAACAATAATGTGCATCTTCATATAAAAATGGTATAAGGTGTTAATTATGTTTCTAATTTTCAAGTAATTAACCTGGCGCCCAAAATGTTTATCTTCTTTGATGCGTGATGCTAGAAGATTTTTCGCGCTTGTTGGGGATTTATGATGGCGCCACGCTCACGAGTTATACTTGGTAGGAGCGTCAAGTGCAACTCAGCAACTTATTTATTAACTTATGCCTCGTTGGTTTAACACTACAGGTCATTGCCGAGCCGACATTCACTACATGCTGTCGCCTACCAGTCGATTACCTGATTTAGAGGGCTTAATTGCTCAAGAAAATTATTTTGTTATCCATGCGCCTCGCCAAAGTGGTAAAACTACCATTAGCTGAAAAACTAACTTCGAGTGGACGTTATGCCGCAGTAATGGTATCGGCAGAAGTAGGAAGCGCTTATAATGATGACCCAGGCGCCGCAGAAGTCGCGATTCTTCCAACTTGGCGTGATACAATTGAAGACATCCCACAAGATTTGCAACCTCCTACTTGGAATTTTCCAGAACCGGGGCAAAGAATTAGAGCTAGTTTAAGAGCTTGGTCACGGGTTTGTAAACGACCTGTAGTACTTTTTATAGATGAAATTGATTCTTTACAAAACGAAACTTTAATATCATTTCTACGACAATTACGTGAAGGGTATCGCAGTCGTCCTAAAAATTTCCCACAATCTATAGGATTAATTGGTTTACGAGATGTACGTGATTACAAAATTGCATCTGGAGGAAGTGATAGATTAAATACTTCAAGTCCTTTTAATATTAAAGTTAGTTCTATCACTTTAAGAGATTTTAATGTCGCTGAGGTTGCGGAATTATATTACCAACATACTGAAGAGACTGGGCAAGTTTTTACTAAAGATGCATGTACAACAGCATTTGATTTGACTCAAGGGCAACCTTGGTTAGTAAATGCTTTAGCTAAAGAAGTTGTCGAAAATATGGTTAAGGATACAAGTATCGCAATTACACGTGAGCATATTTTACAAGCTAAAGAAATATTAATTGCTCGTAGGGATACCCATTTAGACTCACTTGCAGAAAGACTTCAAGAGCCAAGAGTCCAAGCAATTATTGAACCAATTTTAGCAGGCACAGAATTAGGAAATGTTCCACCAGATGATATTCAATTTGTTATAGATTTAGGTTTATGTAAAATAGACCCGCAAGGTGGATTAATTATTGCTAATCCTATTTATCGTGAAATCTTACCGCGAGTATTAACAATAACACCAATGGCTTCGTTACCTCATATTTCTCCAACTTGGCTAACTGAAACAGGTGAGTTAAATACCGAAGCTTTACTAAAAGCATTCTTGAAATTTTGGCGCCAGCATGGTGAACCGTTACTTGGCACTACTGGGTATCATGAAGTGGCGCCACATTTAGTTTTAATGGCATTTCTACACCGTGTCGTTAATGGAGGTGGAACTTTAGAACGCGAATATGCTATTGGCAGTGACCGTATGGATTTATGCTTAAGGTATAGAGGTTTAGAGTTAGGAATAGAACTAAAAGTTTGGCGAGATAAAATAGGCGACCCAGAAAAAGAAGGTCTTGAACAATTAGACTCTTATTTAGCCCGGATAGAAGTAAATTCTGGGTGGTTGGTTATTTTTGACCGACGTTCTAAGGCACCAAAAATTGAAGACCGTTTGTCAACAAAAACCACAACTACAAAAAACGGACTTTCTATTATAATTGTGCGTGCGTAGGTTATATATATTACGGCACCTATAATCAAGATTGTAAGTGCTTCTAAAAAAGTGTGGCTTAATAATGCACTTCAATTTAAGTCATAATATAAACAATCGTCATCATTTTAAGTTTTATGGATGTTACTAAAACGATTGACGCTCAAGTTACGCTACCAATAGATTTGTATGACTTATATCTTGCACCAAGGATTTTCTCGAATTTAATAATACTCAGTAATTGTAAATTTTCGCTGCGTTCTTACCCGCATAGGGTTGTAAACCACTATGCTAGTAGCAAAAGTCCTCTTGAAGAGGACTCTAAAAATTTTGTTATTTTTGTTACTCAATATCACTTTTTATGTAGCTTTTACTTAGAGGTGCAAGATAAGTGATGAAGATTGGCTAAATATTGAACAAACACTGGCATTTCAAGAGAACTAAATGGCAAGAGGAGATATTTATTGTTTAGTCCTCTATAAGAGGGCTTATGCTATTAGCTCTGGGTTTTCAACCCGGAGCGGGTAGGAACGTAGCTACACCCAACCTACAATTTAGAGTCTGTTCATAACGAATAACTTATCCGTTACATCTGTTGTATCCGTTGCAAATTATGAATGCACAGGCAAGATGCCTGTGCTACAGCAGGGATGTTGTTAGGACGGCGCCAATTGTTTTTTCCTAGTCTTTTTAACTTTGCGCTTGCCTGAAAAATCGTATATTAGTCCCATTAATGCGGGTACTACTGTGGGTGTGAGTATGGTTGAGAATAATAGTCCTCCTGTTAAGACTATGCCTAGTCCTTGATATAGTTCGGCACCTTGTCCTGGTACAACAGCGAGGGGTAACATTCCTAGTACGCTGGTAATGGCTGACATAAAAATTGCGCGCAGTCGGTCTTTTGTGGCTTGGTATGTTGCTTTGTCGTAGTCCATGCCTTCTTCTAGTAGTTGCAGCGCGCGTTCTACGATTAAGATTGAAGTGTTTACAACTACCCCTGTCAAGATTATAAATCCTAACGCGGTAATCATATCAAGGGGAACACTTACACCAGGGATGCTGTTTGCAATGACTAAGCTTAGTAAGGCGCCGCTCATTCCCATTGGTACGGTTGCCATAATGACTACTGGGTATAAGAAAGAACGATATAAGGCAACAAGCAACAGGTAGATGATAAATATTGATAAAACAAAGGCTGTGGCCAGCTGTGTAACTGTTTCACCGAGTCTATCAGCAGAACCAGATAGTTCGATTCGATACCCGGCTGGTAATTTTGCTTGGATTGGCGCCAGAATATCTTGTTGGGTACGTTCGACTATACTGCCTAATGGCGCCTCTGGGTTAAGTGTTACTGTGAGGGTAATTGAGCGTTCTAAGTCTACGTGGTTAATGACATCTGGTCCGACTGTTTCTTTAACTTCGGCAACGTCACTTAGTTGAATTTGTCCACCATTGGTATACAAAGGTAGTTGTCGCAGTTGTTCGGGTGTTTGTACGAATAAATCTTTAAGTTCTACAGAGACATCTAGTTCTTCTTTGCCGTCGATAAATTCTGATGCTAAACGTCCTCCTAATGCTGCTTCTACCATTGAACCAACTTCGGCTTCTGCTATTCCTACTTCGGCTAGTCGTTCGCGGTTGGGGATTACTTGCAGTTCGGCGGCGCCTCCGACATAATTAGAACGAACGTTACGTACACCTGGTAAGGGACGGAGTTTACCCATGATATCGCGTTCGTATTCACTTAGTTGATTTAAATCGGCGCCGACTATATCTACTTCAAATTCTTTACCTGGGTCACGGAATATCGAAATACGGTTTGGTACCATAAACCGATAACCAGCAAAGTTATTTGAGGCTTTTCGCATCCGTTCTATCATCATTGCTAAACCGTTAGAAGTCGCAAACTCCGGTTTGAGAATAGCTGTTATACCACGTATAGCACCTGGACGGTCTACATACATTACCCTTTCTACTTCCGGTTGCTTTCTCAAATACGCGCGCACAGGTTCCGATTGACGAATTGCTTCGGGTATACTTGTACCGGGCATTGGTTCGGCGCGCCATACTAATAAGTTACGATTACCTTCAGGTAAATAATCGGCAGGTGGCAATAAAAATATACTTGCTACCATTAAACCAATTGGTATTGATAATATAAATAGTCGGCGCCCAAGTCTACCATTTCCAGTAGACCAACCAACTGTAGCCAGAAGAAGATTTTCAAACCTGGTTTGAAATACTCTGAAAACAGCAGAAGTATTCGCAACTGCACGAACTAACCAGTTACCACCTTTATATTTACCACCTTCCAATACCTGTACTGCTTCAGCTTGGTTTAAAAATAACCCAGATAACATTGGTACAAGTGTAACTGCTGCCAACATCGAAAATAAAGCAGCAGCAGTAATTGCAATTGCCATATCTGTAAATAACTGGGCAATTTCTCCTCTTACCAATACTAAAGGAGCAAATACCGCAATATTTGTTAAAGTGGCGCCTAATAATCCTCCCGTAACTTCCTTTGTACCGTCAATAGTTGCTTTAACTGGGTTTTTACCTTGCTGCATGTGGGTAAAAGCATTTTCCACCACTACTATTGCGTTATCTACAACCATCCCTGATGCAAAACCCAGTGCTGCCAAACTAATAATATTTAAAGTTCGTCCCAACAACGACATAGCAATAAACACGGTTATCATTGTTGTGGGAATAGTTAAAGCCACAACTGCAACAGTTCGCATTGAACCGAGAAACAGTAATAATATCACTACCGCAAGCAAAGAGCCGCTAAGTAAATTCTCTTGTACCAGCGTTACTGACTGATTAATATACTCACTCTCATCATAATTATAGATAAACTTGATGCCTTCATTCGCGCGGTCGAATTGAGCTTCTAATTCAGTAATTGCCGCGCGTACACCTTTCGCAACTTCTGGAACATTGGCGCCAATCCGGCGAATAATTCCAATAGCCACAGTAGGATTATCATTAAATAATAATGCACTATCTTGGGGTTTGCGTCCCATTTGTATTTGAGCAACATCGCGTAAATATACCGTCCCGGAAGCATCGCGTCGCAACACAAAACCCGCAATTTCCTCCATATCTTGCGACCTGCTGACCGTGCGAACTCTGTATTCACGACGACCCAAAATTAATGGGCCACCTCGGATATCACGGTTGTTTTCCCGCAACACTCTTACTACATCACCAATAGCTAAATTTCTTTCAGCCAAAGCTTTGGGGTCAACACGTACTTCAACCTCACGTTGCTGTCCACCCACAACTAGAAATTGTCCAGTACCTTCCACACGACGCAACCGAGGTATAATAACTTCCTCAGCTAAATCACGATTACGATTTGGGTCACTTTTAAAACCGGGCTTAGGCGCCAATGGTATCCACATCATTGGAGAACTGGCGCCACTAACAATTTCAACAGCAGATTCTCCAGCTTCTTCAGGTAAACGTTCAACTTGCTGTAAGCGATTTAAAACATCAACCAAACGTTCATCAACATCACTACCCCAATTAAATTCTAAATTAATAGTGCTACGTCCCGACCGTGAAGTACTACTAATTTCTTTTACTCCCAATACCTCTTCCATGCGTTCTTCAATAGGACGGGTAATTAAATCTTCAACTTCTGTAGGTCCGGCGCCGGGATAAGTAGTACTAATAGTAATCTCTGGTCTATCACCACCAGGTTGAAGTTCCAAAGGTAAATTTAACAGAGACATTATACCGAATACAGCGAGGAGGCAGAATAAAACAAAAGTGCCATGTCGCCAACGAACAGCAGTTTCAATTAATTTCATTGTTTTCTCTTCTCTTTCTTCTCTTCCTTTGTGCCCTTTGTGTCCTTTGTGGTTCAATAACTAAACCCCACTCCCCACCTTACGAATAGCGGCGCCATCAGTTAACATATCGCCACCGCGCGAAACAATTTCTTGACCCACCCGTAACAGAGGATGAAAAATAGCAACCTTCTCACCCATATCAGCAACCATTTGTACCTCTTGCTGTTTCGCTTTACCCTCAGCGACAGTATATACAAACCACTTATCTTGACGCTTAGTTAAAACATCACGCGACACAACAAAACTAGGTTGATTAGTAGCAGACTGTAAAGTACCACTAACAGCCATACCAGACACTAAACCCCTAGGTACATTATTCAACTGCACACGAACACGTTGCCGACGAGAGGCGCCATTAGCTGTAGGCACAACACCTGTAATAGTTGCATTACCTCGCCAGTTAGGCAAAGCGCGCGCAGTTAACTCCACCCGTGTCCCAGCATTAACACGTCCCGTTAACTCTTCAGGTAACTCCAAAAACACATCAAGCCTATCACCAGCAACAAGGCTAGCAATTTCTCCACCAGTTTGAACTAAATCTCCAACACTAACTTTTCTCTCTTGAACAATGCCAGTAGAATTAGAAGTAATTTTAGTACGTTGTAAAGCTAACTTTGCTTGATTAACAGCAGCAGCAGCGGCGCCAACTTGAGCGCGTTGTGCCTCCATTTCTTCGCGTGTTGCACCAGCTTTTGCTTCCTTCAAAGTAGCTTCCGCAGCAAGACGTGTACCATGTGTATCATCAACATTGGCTCTTGCTTCAACTAACAAACGCTGAGAAATGGCGCCTTCTCTTACTAAATTACTATTACGCTGCAAATTATCGCGCGCTTCTTGTTCCCTTGCCAAAGCCGAACGTACCGCAGCTTGACGTTGAGCAATAATTTCTGGACGAGTACCAACTTCCAAACGTGCCATATTACTACGCTGCTGTGCCAACTGTGCCAAAGCTTGTGAAAGTGCAAGTTGTTGGTCGGCATCATCAAGTACAGCAATAGTCATACCAGGAGTAACTCTATCACCTGGTTGCACCATAACTTGCTTTATAATTCCACCAGTTTGCGCGCGGATAGTAGCTTGCTGCGTTGCTTCTACTTGTCCTAATAACTGGTAACTACGCATACCTTGCCCAGTAGTTAATGTAGTGGTTTCTACTGGACGCGGGGGTGGAGTTTGGGGTGTTTGTGCTGTAGCAGGTTGCGATGTTTTGCTAGCTGGCGCCAAAACTCGCCAACCTATAGCGCCGGCGCCAAGTACTAGTCCAGCAAGCAACACTCCGAGCCAAGGTTTTCGAGTCGGTATGCAGTCATTAATATCTTCATCTTCAACAATAGCTTGCGTATCTGTAACAATCTCAGACTCCCTTGGACTCATGGCGCCTACCCTCCTTGATAACGCAGTTAAACCGCAAACTTTCTTAATATATGAGTTTAGACCAACTGCATTAAGCATCCATGAAAAGTTTATGAAAAATTTTTAATAATTTCTTTATACTTACTATTTTTTTGGTCTATCCAACGAGTTCAGGCTGAAAGAACCGCAATTGCTGCCACGCTTGAACCTGTTATTACTGGTGTAATTGCATGGATTTGGTTCGGTCAAACTTTAACAATTCTGCTTTCTCATTGGCGCCGTACTTATCATTATTGCCATTACTTGGATGCTATTTAAAACTGCAAGACCAACTTCACTTAACGATTAACAAGTTAGTATATTGATAGAGGATGTATATAAGTGAATAATATGACTTTACAACAATTTCTGTACAATTTATACGAAGCGTTTAATGAACGTGAAATTGAAACGATAATTTCGTTGATGCACTCGAACGTGAAATGGGCAAATGGGATGGAAGGCGGTTTCGTTTACGGGCAAAACCAAGTGCGTGAATATTGGAGAAAACAATTTGATATTATTCAACCGCAGCTTGAAGTTTTGAATGTTGAGACGGACGAAAACAATCGTGCTATTATAACCGTTCATCAAATTGTTCGAGATATAGAGGGAAATTTGCTCTTTGATAAAATGGTTAAGCAAATCTTTACGATTGAAAATGGTTTAATAACTGTCTTTGAAATCCAAGATGTGTAACCATTCTTAACAAATAAGGATGTAACAAATTATGAAGCTAACCAAACTGCCTATACTTGCACTTTTAGTTGTTGCGATTATCATAATCAATCCTATGCTATCGGCTGCAAATTTACCTTCAGGAAGTATTGTAAAAGCAATTTTACAAGAACGTATTGATAAAGAAAAGCAAAGTGTTGGAATTGTTGTAGGTTTGATTAATCCTCAAAATTCCAAAATTATCAATTATGGAAAGTTAAGCCAAAGCAGTTCCCAAGCAGTAAATGGTGATACAATATTTGAAATAGGCTCTGTTAGTAAAGTTTTTACGACACTATTATTAGCGGATATGGTTGAACGTAAACAACTAAATTTAAAAGACCCTATTTCAAAATTATTACCTAAATCGGTCACGGCGCCAACCAGAAAAGGCAAGGAAATTACATTAGTTGATTTAGCTACTCATACTTCAGGATTACCACGGTTACCAAATAATTTAAAACCTAAAGATATTGAAAATCCTTACGCTGACTATACTATTGAGCAGTTGTATTCATTTTTATCTAACTACCAACTACCTAGAGATATTGGTACAAAATATGAATACTCAAATCTTGGAGTTGGATTATTAGGACATATTTTGAGTCTCAAAACAGGAATTGATTATGAAAAATTAGTTGTGACACGTATTGCTAAACCACTACAAATGAATTCAACTCAAATTCAAATCTCATCAGAAATGCAACCACGTTTTGCAACTGGACATAATCAAAAACTCGAAGCTGTTAAATATTGGGATATTCCAACTTTAGCAGGCGCCGGAGCTTTGCATTCAACTGCAAATGATTTGTTGAAATTTGTTGCAGCTAATTTAGGTTTGATAAAATCAAGTTTATCATCAGCAATGCAGCTAAGTCAGCAGGTTGTATATAAAAATGATATTTCCAATTTGTCAATGGGGTTAGGTTGGCATATTATGAAAAAAGATAATAGAGAAATAATCTGGCATAATGGCGGTACTGGTGGATTTCATAGTTTTATAGGATTTGATAAGAATAAACGTATAGGAGTTGTCGTTCTTTCAAATTCTATAAATAATATAGACGATATTGGATTACATTTGCTTAATAAAAACATTCCGTTAACAAAAACACGTAATTTTTAATAAAAATATAAATTAACAATTAATTTTGGTTGGTAGAGACGCGATTTAATTACGTCTCTACAAGATTTATATATTTATTCAACTCTTCAAAATTAATGACGTAAACCACTACTGGTTCATGTCATTAATTTTGAGAGGTTGTAGATTTTGATCCCCCCAACCCTCCTCCCACGCGGCTACGATGTACACACAAGTTTCTAAAAGTTACTTTTCTTCTCTTTCTTTTCTTTCTTTTCTTTCTTTGTGTTCTTCGTGTCTTTGTGGTTCCTTAAAAAAATAAACCACAAAGAACACAAAGGGCACAAAGGGGGGAATATAAGCAGGATTAAAAGATGTGTGTACACAGTAGCCCACGCGGGGGGCTAGGGGGGATTTTTATATGGTAATAACCAACCTACCAAAACTTATGACATGAACCACTACGTGTAAGGCTACTGATAACTGCTAGCTTGACGGGTAAACATCAAATGGTACTGTCCCTCTAACCTCATTAATTCATCATGAGTTCCCATTTCAATAATTTGACCGTGTTCTAAAACTACTATTCGGTCGGCGAGTTTTGCTAAAGCAAGACGATGGCTAACTATTACCGCAATTCTTCCTTTTGCCAAAGTGCAGAAAATTTCATAAATTTCATTTTCAGTTTTTGGGTCTAAATTGGCTGTTGGTTCATCGAGTATAACTAATTCGGCATCAGATAATCGCAGCAAAGCACGAGCAATAGATAAGCGTTGCCATTGTCCCCCTGATAAGTCAACACCACCTTCAAGTTGTTTACCTAAAAGAGTTTCTAGACCATTTTCTAATTTGTCGATTACCTTTGTCATCCCCGTTTCTGCTATAGCTTCGGCGATGGTAGCATGATTTTCTATATCTGGAAGATAGCCAAAGCCTATATTTTCTCGAACAGTCGTAGGAAAGCGAGCATAATCTTGCATGACAACGGCTATGCGTTTGCGTAGTTCTTCGACGCTAAAATCTCTTAAATCCTGATTATTCCAAATAATGTTACCCGCGCTGGGGTCGTATAAACGACATAATAATTTCGCTAAAGTTGTCTTTCCGGCGCCGTTTTCACCCACCAACACAATCATCTCGTTTGGTTGAATTGTCAAATTAATATCGCGCAAAATTTGACTATTGCTGTTTGGGTAACTAAAGGATAAGTTTTTAATTTCAATTCCTCCTTTTTTGAGTGGACAATGGGGAATAGGGGGTAAAGAATTTTTTGTTTGTGGAGATAAGTTTGGTTTTAACTCTAAAAGTTGGAAAATGGGGGTAGTGGCTAGAGAAACGTCATATAATTCTCCACCTCCATCAATAAGGAACATTAAACTGCGCCGTACTTGTAAAATCACGCCGCTATATAAAGCCAAATCTCCAAGAGTATTTTTTTTAGCTAATACTCCAAAAACTATATATACGTAAGGTAAAGCGATACCCAAACCACTAAGTAATGACCAAACAAAAATTTCTTTGCTCCCGCGACGACGAATTTTTTCCATCGCTTTAAACATAGTTTGAAAAAGCCCTTTCCAACGTTCTAGCAGTAAGCTTTGTAAATGAAATAAACGTAACTCTTTAGCGTAAGCTTCCCCACTTAACATCATCTTGTACAAATTCATTTCACGCGCGATAGGAGCTTGGGTTTTTTCGGCTCTCCAACTGAGTTTACGATATTTCATATCTACATACAGGGCAGGAGTTGCACAGCTAAATAAAATCAATGGCGCCCACCAAGCAAGGGAAGCAGAAAGCAATACAGCAGGAATAAAAATAAAAAAGCCTTGCAATGTCTGAACTAGTCGAAAAGAAAGCTCTTTAAGTCGCAAAACTCCTTTTTCTGTAAGCTGAACTATGTTGAGTAAATCGGGTGATTCAAATAATGCAATGTCCTGAAAATTGGTAATTTTATCTAACACCATTAGTTCGATAAAACCCTGAACTTTATCTGCTTTCATTGGCAAAGACAAAACTGGTAATAGTTCCAACAGAATCAGCAAATAAATTCAGCAGCAGTAAAATTGCTATACTGTAAAGTAAAGAAGAGTGAAAAGTAACTAGATAAATCGGATTTTCTACTGTCTGTGTGCTGAGAATCTTAGTAATATCATCAATGATCAACTTGTTCAGCCAAACAACAACACTTGGTATTGCTCCTGCAAATAACGTCAAAATTGTCACATAACGTAGCTCCCGTGGAGCAGCCTGCATCACCATAACCACACTGCGGTGGAATGCCTGGAAGGTCGTTGATTGTATGACTTTCATGTTACGTATTTTTCGTTCTTAGGATAAAAGCACAAATGCCCCATTAGCTTCTGTGAAGGCACAAAAGCGATATACTCAGACTTCTTGATCTTGGAAATTGTTAACCTACTCTTAACGAAGGTGGAAAATTTTTAGCATACACAATGTAACACAGTGCTTCAAGATATTACATCTAACTTAAGGTGGTAGACTGATACGACGGTTTTCTGGAATAATGTAAATAATAGAAAACAACACATGAGTGTCTGTAAGAGAGACTGTTTTTGAATTGTCGAGATTAGTCGAAAACTCAAAATTATTAAATATTCCGTTTGCGGGACACATTGCATTTGAAGACCACAAGGAAATATTTATGATTAGTTTAAATGAGTTCCTCAAACAATGAAAGGCAAAATTGGAAGGTCTAGTATTATTATGGAAAGGATGTCATCAAAATTACCAAAGTACGAATTGCTAAAGGAGGGAAAAGGATGAGTCCCTTTGTACTCGGTTTTGAGGATATTGACAAAACACAACTCATGCTTGTTGGGGGTAAAGGGCGCGAACCTGGGGGAACTTTCCAAGATTGAAGGAATCCTCGTACCGGAAGGCTTTTGTATTTCTACTGAAGCCTTTAAAAGAATCATTGGGGAAACGTCGTTGATTAACGAATTACTTGATCAGTTATCGCTTCTAAAAGTGGAAGACCGAAAAAAAATCGGTGAACTTAGCGGTGAGATTCGCTCTTTCATCGAAGGGATAGCCATTCCTCAAGACATTAATGAAGAGATCACCCGCTTCCTCTCCAAACTTGATGAAAAAAATGCCTATGCAGTACGATCCAGCGCAACTGTAGAGGATTTACCGACGGCCTCTTTTGCAGGGCAGCAGGATACGTATTTGAACATTATTGGAAAGGAGGCAACAATTGTGTGCGAAGACAAGCACTTTTCCTCGACTGCGTTCGCGCGCCTATAAAAAAATTGTATGAGGCTCAATGGCGAATTAGGAGCGCGATTAAACTTATAATTGAAAATCCCGCGCGTGCGACATGCGAATATTCCCATTGGTTACGCAAGTGCGTCCATTCTACTGGATGGGTTTGATTATTAAGCTTAGACCTATTTGCTCCAAATGAGAAAAAACCAGAACTAAAGTCGCTTAGTTTTTCGTTCTCAAGCCAAAATTTATTGACTGGGTGTGTAAAGAGCCAGTATACCGCTTGCATACCAATAAGTCCAAGTAATGCCACGAGCGTCAGCCAGAATTTAGCACTTAAGTAAGGCGTAAATAACAATAAAATAATCGTTGAAATTAAGCCACCAAATTCACCAATGCCTCCGCCAATAGTAAATCCTGGATAATAGATAGGCTGCATGGCAAAGTATGCTTCTTTATTAAGCCTCATCTTTCCTGGTAATTCAAGCGCATGTGCAAGAGCAAGAGCCATTCCAACAGCGACAAGGAGTGTGGTCGTAATCTGTAGAAAATACAACATGATTTACACCTCCTAACCAAACTAATCTAAAACAATTTACCTTTGACATCAGTGTTTAATTCCGTAGTAGGGTGGGCAGTTCCCACCTTACGCTCTTCAGTAATATCGTTTGTAATAAATCTTATCCTTGAATAAGATGAAATAATCATTAAGATTGATGGAGGTATTAATAGCCAAAAACCTGAAATTGGCATAAGAAAGGCGCCAAATGCTGAGGTTATCAGAAGATTCCAACCGATAAAAGCTGGTAATCTAACATTATTGTCTTGCGCCCAACAGCATAATTGACCCAAAGCAAAAATTAATGGGCTGAACATAAACATCCAAAACGCAGTACCTCGATCTAAGTAAGGGTCTACAGCGTTGAATATGCCGTTACGAACTACATCTGACCAAGGTTCAAAATAATACGATATATTATTTAGCCCATGAATTATACTGATTGTAATTAACCAGTATCCACTTACTTTAAGCATAATACACTCCTGTAAATTATGGCTATTTAATTTTGGATATTGGCGCCAAAAATAATACAACTTACGCGGTCATCCATTGGACGAGTTGAATAATCACACCATTTGGGTCTTTGACCTGAAAATACCTCTCGCCCCAAGATTCTGTTTCAATTGGCGTTATAATTGTTACACATAAAGCTTGTAATCGTTCATACTCGCCATCAATATTATCGACCACGAAAACAATTAGCAAACCGTCCGCGCGATGTCCACGCATATGGATTGGTTTAAAACTTTTCAGCCCAGTTTGAAGGAAAATAAGGTTAAAACCAGCGTCTTGCCTAGAAAGAGACACAAAGCCATCGGCTGACATATCTTCATTAAAGCCAAAGTGTTGCTTAACAAAATTAGCTGATGCTGTAACATCATCGACATTGAGCGAGATGGCTGAAGAAGTGATTTGCATAAAGGACTCCTTTGGGATGAAGATGGTAAAGGTCTTACTCTTCCAACTCTGTTTTGTTGCGTTCAAGATTTTCTCGTATTTGGAAACGCAATTACCGTCATCTAAATTTTGCCATATGCATCTACTTACATTGCGCCTTCATTTCGGAGTGCTATCGTGAGTAATGCTGCGGCTACAAGCGCACTCGAAGTTCTAACGTGGTTCCAAAAAACCCACTCTTTCAGGTAGTTGGCCCATAAACTGGCGCCATCAGTACTTTCTGGTTTAACTTTCGCTAATGCTTCGTTGAATTATACCCTGTGCTGGTGGAAGTTTCGCAAGCGCTTGCATTACAAAAGTTGAGAAGGCGAAAAAGACTCCGGCAATTAAGCCAGACCCTAGTGCGATGAAAAGTTTCAATGCAAACATAAAAACTCATAAAGCTAATAGCGAATGGCGCCAATGCGCGATTATTATACACACCATTACAGGTTAGAAACATTACTCATAATAGCGCTATCAAATTCTTGTGAAACTATCAAATTCTTGTGATCAAGTTTAATGAACTCTTTTCCTCGTCGGTGTTTCAATAGTTACAGAAAGCACCAGCAAACTGAATCCAATGATTTTGATAATAGCATTTATTGCATGTGCGTACTCCCATTGGTTGCGATATCTCGTCCAGTCTAATGGAACTGGGTTTGTCAACCATTTAGCAAATTCTGCATTCATTGGTGCGACAAATATTATCCAACTTACTAATGCTATAGTTAAAAGAACTGTCCCACCCAACGTCCAATAAAAAGTCGAACTTCGTTTACGCACAAGATACGATAGCACAATCGCCATAAAAATTGCACTAACTTCAAAAAAGGCGCCAACTGAGCCAAATAGCCGATAAACATTTTCAAAAACTGTCACTCTAACCCAAAGTTGCTGGTCAAATTTCATCCTCTGCGGCAATTCTAATAGATGTGCCATAGACAAGCTAAGGCTAAAGGAAGCCAGCATAATTGTTAGAAATCGCCATATTTGTGTGAGTGTCATTTAGCTTTTACCTCACATCAGTAGTATAAGCTATAATTACACAAAAGTTTTGTAAGACGGCGCCACTACCAAAGGGCATAACAAACAAATAATTCTTTCTTTGTGACGAGCGTTGTTCATCCCTCTCTCTGTGTTCTCTGCGCCTAATAAGGTAAAAATTCGTACACTGCCGAGGCGGGACGCCTATGCTACAAGGCATAAATTAAATATTTTCCAAAGTCATTTTTTTAGTTACATCTTTTATTGACAATCGCGCTCTTATGTCGTTGAGCATAACCTTAACAGGTTCAAGCCAATCTGGAAATTCTGGCAGCAATGCATAAACCCAGACAATCCCATGAAGTTGTCGCAGTTTATGATACGGTTCTAGTACTTTAGAATCAGGAGCATTTGGATAAGTGGCTCTTCCTTCATCATCAAGGTTTATCAAATCCCAAGCAATAGAACCGAAACAAGTATCCTCAAAATCATTCCAAAGTAATCCTTTCATTGTCGGAATTAAATTATGAGCATGTCCATCACCATGTATTGGTTGCAAAAAATCGCCTGAATCATTTTTCACCTGAAGTAGCAACTTATCGTAAGCTTCTCGCAATATTACGAGGTCACTTTTATTCACAATATTACCAATGCTATCAAGTCGGTCAAGTCCCCGTGGAATATCATTGAGTGGTGGCGCCAAAAATGGCAACTCGCTTTGGTAATTCCGCAGAACACTATGTAACTCTCCTAGCATTTCTCCAACTACAGCAGATTTTGGTACTTCATCAGATACAGGTTGAACGTAACGCCAAAAACTCATACATAGACCATCGTGATGATGAGGCCGTGCTGGTAACAAATCACTGGGTGGAACCACTGGGGCGCCTTTCGATAAAAGAAATTCAGAAACAGATATTTCTCTTGCTAGCCAAGCATCTATTGGCGAACGCAACACACAAGTAATAGTACTCACACGGGCAACTATAGGTGCCGGTCGTAAATGAATTCTGACGGAATAAGCATCAGCTAATATATGTGGGTCATCAATATTAATGCCATAACTAGACGCAACAGCCACTGATGCATTGACCGCGCGCTTCGTCAGGATAGAACGATTTGGTTTGTCATTGGGCATAGGGGAAAGACAAAATATACTTTCTTTACCATACTACAACATAATACAAAATGTTTAACTGCGATTTTGGAATTACAGTGGTAAACGATACCAGCCAAAAATAGCTAATACCATCAGCAAACCACCTGCTTGCATAAGAACCAGTTCAACACTTGACAACTCGGTCATCATGCCAGCCAACAGCAAACCGACTGGACCGCCAATAAAATGAATGGCGTTAAATGAGGTAAACACTTTTCCCGCGATTCTTTCTGGTGTAACTTCAAGTAAAATTGTTTGCGATAAAGGATTACCCGCTCCTAATAACAAACCAGCCAAACCTGCAGATAATATGACTCCATATTGATTAGTGGCAAAGGCGCCGAGAATAATAGAACCTCCTGTTACAAGCAACCCACCATAATAAATAGCTGAACGAGAAAACTTATTAGATAGTAGTGAGAAAGATGCTGCACCAATTGTTGCTGCTAACCCAAATACTGATAGAGAAATGCCAAGTAATGTATTGCTTCTAAACTTAACCGTTGCCAATACAGGTAAAAGTAAGCTCAAAAATGGCAGGATGACAGAATTTGCGACCATACCGACAATTGCTAAAGGTCTGATTTGAGGGTGTTTAAAGATAAAATTTATACCCGATAGTGTAGCTTTTTCATTGCTTATTGACGCTTTGACTCGTTTTGGTACTGCTATTAAAAATATGCCCGCACACAGCAAAAAAGTAGCAGCATTAATAAAAAATGTATTGATAACTCCAATCATACTAATTAAACCAACGCCAATAACAGGGCCGAGAAAATCGGCGCCGTTTTCAAGTCCTCCTCGCCACGAATTGATTTTTTGTAATGATGTATTTGATAAAGAAGCCAAACTTGGTACAAGTGTTTGTCTAGCTGATGCTCCCGTTGGGTCAAACAGCGCTCCTAAGAATACTAATACAAAAATCAACAATGGAGAAACTTGATCAAAATAAATAAACGCTAATGGCAAAGCGAGAACAGAAAAAAAACTTAGTATATCCGCCAACACGCTTATATGCCAGGCGCCAAATTTATCAATCGTGCGTCCGCCAAAAATTGCCGCCAATACTATTGGAACTACGTTACCAGTACTAGCAATTCCAGCAATCAAGGGAGAATCAGTATATTGTAATACTAGTATTGGAATTGCAACAGCTGCGATTTGGTTTCCTAACAAGGACAACGATTCTGCTACGATTAAGCTAATTATTGGTATTAGGCGAATATTAGATTTCATATAAATTCATTACCAGAAATAAACCCTGTTTCTTCAAGCAGGCGCCGTAGTTTTGCTTCTGGAAGTTTTGTATCCTTCTTTTCATTATCCCACATCTCAGCAAAGAAGTCTTGCATTAGGGCAATGATGCTACGATATTTGACGATAGTGGCAACATAATATTCATCTAACTTCATAATTCCATCAACATGTATTTGTTCAATGTTGTCGAGTAATATAGAGCGCAGTTCATAGTGTTTTAAGCCTTCTTTAATGCCATATTTTTGCCTTATCCTGTGTTTATCGTCTTCCGAACATGAATTATAAGGCGCCCAAATCAGATGACCAATATTCCGCAAAACTTCTCCATAGTCATAAAATGTATTTTGCTCAAAGAAAGACTCTTCTTCATTCGTTAACGCAAAACTTTTATCAAGTACCAAACCAAAATCTGTCAAATATATTTGCTCACCATCGGTGAGAATATTTTGAAAATGCGCGTCGAAGTGAATAATTCCTGATTTCCTCAAAAAGTCAATCGTCGCGCGTAAGTCATCTAGAGATTTTTCAAGTTTACTCTTGTTTTCTTGTAGCCATTTATCCAGAACATATGGTATGTATTCTAGGAAGATAACTAACTCATAGTTAGCATTTGCTCTATCTAATACATAGTTTTGAACGTTAGTATTATTACCCCATTGTTCCATATTTACACTATTTGCACGGCGCCCGAAAAAAGGCACAATCCGATAATGGTACATTAGTGGGAAAGTCGTAATTGCTTCCTCTAATACCCAATGAGTTGTTTTGATACAAGTAATAAGCTCACGGAAGACTCCAAAACCAGTGGAACCAAAACCGTAATTAAAAGATGTCGGCAGGTTATAGAAGTTTTTGGTAGAGAATAGATTGTTATATTCAAGGTTCGTAACCGGAATACGTTTTACAAAGACTTTAGATTGTCCAAAAACTATAACCTGATTTTGACCCCAACCTGTACTTGACTCATTTGACTTCTTATTATCCAACAGAGAACACAATTGTGCATTATCCAATTGAGCAATTTGTGAACTAAGCTTAAAATACCTTTTCCTTCTAAGTTCCATATCATAGTTATCCACAAAGACACTTACAGCATATTTCAGGTGTATGAAGTACGTGACATAATGCCCGAAACCTTGTAGAGACTAGGCAATTGCTCCCATTGTCTACATGTATTGTATGTACACGCAATCTGCTGTATAATTATACATTTAAGACAATAATATGAATACAACTCAGTTCGAGCTTGTAATTTTTGATTGCGATGGAGTGTTGGTTGATAGCGAACCAATATTGAATCGCATTTTTGCGGAAATGCTCACTGAAGTTGGTTTTCCTATTACTTATGCAGAAATAAATCGACAATTTAAAGGAAAGTCCCTTAAAACCTGTTTAGAAATTATTGAGCAATCCTACGGCAAACCACTTCCTCCTAATTTTTTTGAACGTTGCAAGGAGCGAGAATTTGCCGCATTCCAGCAAGAACTACAGCCAGTTTCAGGTATTACCGAAACATTAGAGCAAATTACATTACCAAAATGTGTTGCATCAAATAGCAACCACCGTCATATTCAGCTAGTCTTAAATTTAACTGGACTTATACATAAATTTCAGGGAAACTTATATAGTGCTAATGATGTTGCTCGCCCCAAGCCTTTTCCCGATATATATCTTTATGCAGCCCAGCAGATGAACACAAATCCACAAAATTGTGTTGTAATTGAAGATTCTGCGCCAGGTGTGCAAGCAGCATACGCAGCAGGAATGACCGTTTTTGGCTATGCTCACGACCACCACGATGGCGCCGCTCTGACTGAGAAAGGAGCAAAAATTGTTTTTAACAATATGTACAAACTTCCTCAACTGCTGTACTTTCAATCTTAAAAATACGACATTTGAAACAACGATATAACTATTGCTATTTGAACATTCATTTAACTAACCTAGATCATTTCTGTATTATGATTGTAGTGTAAAGTTACAGGAGTTCATACCAGAATGCAAATTATACTTGCTGCAAAATTGTAATAACTGATTCAGTATCACATTCTTAAAAAATTCTAACATTTATTGATGATTAAGGTGATAATCTAAAAATGTATATGCTTTCAAGCGCATCTCTTCAGGGAATGCGTGCTTACCGGAATAAATGTGTCGTTCAAGTGTACCATAAATAAATGCATTTGAAGCGTATTTAAAAATGTCTTCGGTATTTAAACTAAATTTATCATCATCGGCGCCAAGAATAAGCAGACTAGAAGGTTCTACTAATCGTACAACATCTTCAACATCACCATCAGCTAGAAAATTAGGAACTACATAATCAAACTGTATTTTAATGTTTCGGGCTAACATTTCCTTAAAATTGGTAGAACCGCAGTTACTAACTGAGGCTTTAATTCTTTTGTCAAATGCGGGTGCAAATAATGCTGTCCTACCACCATATGAATGTCCAGTAAAACCAATTTTTGTTGAATCTACTTCTGCAAGACTCTCAAGTAAATCAATACCAGCACTGATATCAAATAGCACCTTTGCCAGTAAAGTTTGTCCTCTCAACAACCTTGTGTGAAGTTGAGAAGCATGATATAGTATAGGGTCATTTGGACATGCTCTCTCTTCAAAACAAATAGCATCGGGAGCTAAAGTTATATATCGCCTTTCCGCTAATTGCTTTGCATAGGCTTGGTCAGGCAAACCAGCAAGTCCCACAACGAGAGCTTTTACCAAGGCGCCAATTTCCTGCATGTTGATGAAAACAGTAAATGGCAGGAAGTGGCGCACGCTTTGCTTTTGGAATGCAAAGAAATGCACTAATAGTTTCTCCGACTTCAGCAGAATAGCTAATCTTATTACGAACAAATGTTCCACAATCTACTTCCTCGATAACGTTGAAATTAAGAGAATCTTTTATGGGCATGGCGCCAAGCAAGGAAAGAAAATCATCTCTATTCATTAAATGACTCCTCAAATGTATGAATAATAAACTTAAGCGCGTGCTTGGATTTTTCTTGATGTGCGGCAAAGCATTCTTGGAAACGCTCGATGTCAACAGCAAGTTTGTGTTCGCTAAGAATTTCGTTTGTAAACTCGATAGGAAACCGAGCAATAATGGGAAGATTATTGTTAAATTTGCCCAACAACCACCACTTTGCTTTTTTCCAATTTCAGAACTTGAGTTTTTTGCTGTTGCAGTTAATACCAAAATTAAGTTTGAAAAGGATGCTATAGGAAATATACAAGCTTTAACAGCTAATCAGTCAGGAAAGCAAATAAGAGCAGAAAGAGATTCTTAGTATTACTCAAATCCATTGTTGAGATTCTAACGTGGCGAAGCGCGAATTTCGTCAATTACCAACTAGCAAAGGAGATTAAGAAGAAGCCTTATTGTTTTTGAAAATTACAATTCCAGTTTATATAAAACACTCACTAATCAACTATCAAATTATTGTGGTCAAGTTTCAAATTATTGGTAAAAACCATTTGCAAGTGAATATAATTACAATTAAATATATTATCTCGCTCCCATTTATAGTTCTTAAATACTATTTCATTATCATAGCAGTACATGTGTACAACATAGGCATACTTACAGATAGTTTTTTTCCTAGCTTAATCATTTGGAAAAATAAAAAGTTAAAGAAAACAATAACAAAAGAAATGTCAAAGTAATCGAAATTTATTCTCTTGTAATTGATGGTAATCTTTTATAACATTTTGAACAAATACACAACTTATCGAAATAAGAATATCTTGATTCTTAATTTCTAACTATTTATGTCTATTCTGAAGTTTGTAGTTTTAAGCTTTACATCTTTGACCTTTTGTTTTGCTGCTGGTTTTGTTTCAAAAACAACAGCTGCATCGTTTAGTGTTGTTGCCGACGGTCTTGATAACGTCAGGGGTCTTAGTTTTAGTCCCGATGGTAGTCTCTATGTCACCGAAGCAGGTGTGGGGGGAGACCAGCTATGTGATGTATCATTTAATTTTCCAGATCAGCAAGCTTGTATTGGTGCGAGTGGTGCTGTAACGAGAATTAAAGACGGTAAGCAAGAGCGTGTTATTACAAATTTGCCGTCTTACGCATTATCACCTACTAGCAGTCAGGCAATTGGTGCCAACGATATCAAATTTGATGCTGCTGGAAATCCTTACCTTCTAATTGGTCTTTCTGCTGGTGTAAATTACAACAATACGCCACCAAATTCTCCAAATTTTGGAGAGCTATATAAAGTTGACTTTAACACGGGTGCTTTGACAAGTATTGCCGATATTTCTAGCTATGAATTTGCTAAAGACCCAACTGTGCTTTTACCTAATGGTTTTGTAGGTAGCAATCCTTACTCTTTTACAATTGAGGGTGATACTGCTTATATTGCAAATGCAAATAGGAACGAGGTTTTAAGTGTAAAACTTGATGGTAGTAATTTAAAGACGTTTGTTGAGTTTCCCGACCAAACCCTAACTACTCCTACACAAGAGGTTAAATATCAAGCAGTACCCACAGGTGTTGCAATTGGTCCGGATAAGGCTTTATATGTCAGTCAATTGACAGGTGTTCCCATCCCAGAAGGTAAAGCAAATATATTTCGTGTTGATTCTGATGGTAAAGCGACTGTTTACGCTGATGGCTTTACGCAACTCACTGACTTGGCTTTCGATACTGAGGGCAATTTGTATGCTTTACAATTTGCCAATCAGGCATTTTTCAAAGGGAATTTAGATGCTTCACTGATTCAAATAGCTCCTGATGGAACTCGGACGACTCTTATTAGTGGTAATGGACTAGAGTCGGCAACTGCTTTGACTATAGGTTCTGATGGTGCAGTTTACGTTTCAAGTAAAGGGGATCGTGCGGGAGTTGGACAAGTTTTGAAGATTAACCCAAAAGCAAAAGTTCCTGAATCAAGCTCTGCATCGGTTGTAGTGGCGTTTGCTGTATTTGGAGTAGGTTCATTTATCGCGCGCAAACGCAGAAACTTTAGATTACATTCACGAACATTTACATAAAGATATTAAGCTTATTGATTTAGCTGACCTACTAAGTATTAGTCAATTTCATTTCAGCTATCTGTTTAAAAAATCTCTTGGTACAACTCCTTATCAATATCTTCTCCAACAACGGGTACAACGCGCGAAGCAGTTATTGAAAGCGAGCGATCATTCGATTATGGAGATTGCTTTTTTATGTGGGTTTAACAGTCACAGCCATTTGAGTAAACAGTTTCGACAACTTACAGGCATGGCACCGAAAGCTTACAGAGCTATAAAATAAACGTAGAAACTTCTTTTTAGAAGTGAGATTTAGATGAAACTGCAAGTAATTATATCCCCTCAATCTCCCATAAATTCGGGAGCTAAGAATTATAATATGTATTTTAATATAACAGTTTGGTGACGATGACTGCTGTGCTTATCTAAGAAGTCATAAGCAGGTTTGCGCGGAATATGAAGCTTTAAAACGAGAAGTTTACGCGCGTCATCCAGCAGATATCGGTGCTTACAACGACGGCAAAAACGAGTGGATTAAGAAGATTGAGCCTCTTGCTCCCGAATGGTATCGGCAGCAAGACGGTTAGTGGTCTATGTTATTAGGGGTAGGCGCCCCGTCAGCTACAAATCATAAGTCGTTATTGCAAATAACCTTAATAAATTCATGCAGCTTACAGGCATGGCGCCGAAAGCTTAGAGAGGTATGAAATAGAGTAGAAACTTTTTATTACGTATGTGAGGCATAGCCCTACTTACTATTTCTGACAGCACGAGGTATCATGAGATTAAGCTATCCACCCCTCATTGTGCAGTCGCTCCCATGCTAAACCAATATGACAGGGTTCAAACATTTGTTTGCGTTTACTCCAAGCATGAACCTTCGTAACAGCCTCAGATACCGTAGTCGCTTCTTCGCGAGTTGCAACCCAATGCACAGTAGACAACAACTCCATACCGAAGCTAGTTTCAAATCCTTTTATAATATTCGCAACACGGTAAAATCTTTGCTGAGTTGCCTCATACTGTGCTAAAAATGCTTCAGCGGCTCGACAAGCATGGGGCTTTAGCTCCAATGGTTTATCCGGTTTATCTTCTCCATCACCATAGCCACTGATAAAATGCCCTTCAATATGACTGAGAACATGTCGTAAATTCTCGGCATAAGGTCCATAAGGCGCTTTTTGATAATTTAGACGCAAAGGTTCACCAGTTTCTTGCATAAAGTACATTAATTTATGCACTTCCAAAAGAGTTACAGTAGGGTCCATAACAGCTGCTAAGTAGCGGCGCATTAGTCCCAGTAAAGCCGCTCGCCCAACAGTCATGTTCGGTACTTTTTTCTCTTTAACCATTACAGTAGCTTGTGGTGCCCCAGTAGGCTCAAATAAAAGAACAGTTACCTCTGGCAAAGACTCGAAAGCTTCGATAATTAGTGGTCGCACTTCTGACCAGTTCAAACCACCCAACCCACAGCCCAAAGGAGGAATTGCTATCGAGCGAATTTGTTGCTGGTGTACAACATCTATCAGGTCTACAAGCCCAGATTTAATATCCTCGATGTGGCTTTTTCCTTTCCAATGACGTTTAGTAGGAAAATTAATGATAAAACGTGGATTATATAAGCTATTCAGGTTATATATAAACATCTTGCCAGGTTTTACCTGATTAGACTTACAAGCAGCCTCATAAGCTTTGAAGTTTTCACCGAAAGCTTTCTTGAATTGCAGTGCGATACCACGCCCCATAACTCCAACACAATTCACAGTGTTAACCAATGCTTCAGCGTCGGCTTTGAGGATATCACCTTGAGTTAGCTCAATCATAGGCTGTCGCATCTCCACTTAAAAATACCAACTAGGTTCTGCAACAATAAGGGGTTGATGCCCAACATTTGCCAAAGTTGCTTGAACCCTTAATGCTATTGTATTATTAATTGTCCCAATTTTTTCAACAAGTGTCCACGGGAAGGTATCAAACATTAGAAACTCTGCTTGTTTAGCTTCTTTGACTTTATTATCACTAAAATCATTGGATTGTATAGCAGACCAATCAAGGTAGATGATATCCGCTGTTTCTTTATAAAAGTTGGTTATGTAAGCACCCGCATTGCCGTTACTAAAAGCCCAACGCACTCCTTCTGTATTTGCCCAATTTACAACTGTATAAAAATCGGCTTCAAGATGAACAATAGGTACTTGCCCGCCTTTGTAACTTAATTCTGGATGATTTGCTTTGTGTAAAATGTAGAGCATGATTGAACGCGGGCAAAAGTAAAACGGCACATACTGCCCAACCTTTGTTCCTGGATGACATAAAACTTCTATTTCGTCCAGTCGGCGCCGCTTAATGGTGGACATTCCTACAAGTGAGCATAAGAGTCCACTTGCAATACGCTTCGCGTCTGAAACTAGCTCCATGCTTGCTGCAATACTCGGCAAATTGTCTATATGGGTGATGTGATAAATTTTCGGATTAGAGGGAACTGATACCATGTGAAATTATCCGTATAGTTAATATGCTGATAATATCTGTATAGTCAACCATTATTTTACTTTTGTGCAATAGTGTAATCAATAGCCGCAAATAACAAGTTGAAATCCCCCCTACCCCCCTTAGTAAGGGGGGGGAAGAGGAGCGTTCTTGTTCCCCCCCTTATTAAGGGGGGGTTAGGGGGGGATTATTATTACTGATTACCACCAAAAAATCTTACTGCTAGCCATATTCCAAAACCAAACAAAGCAATTATCCCAATTAAAATTAATACTAAAACAACTAGGACTATATTAATAAACCATTCATCTTTTTGACGGCTTTTAACTGGTTCACGCACATGCGCTTCTAGCAAATTTACGTTT
Organism: Calothrix sp. NIES-4105; assembly: GCF_002368415.1. Classification (GTDB taxonomy): domain Bacteria; phylum Cyanobacteriota; class Cyanobacteriia; order Cyanobacteriales; family Nostocaceae; genus Dulcicalothrix. The sequence continues at coordinate 9,173,954 of NZ_AP018290.1, read as the reverse complement.
TTAGTATTAGCTTTCCATGTTGTATCAAATATATCCCCTAGTATTGGTATCGAACCAACGGCGCCATCAATTACTATATTAAATATCATTTTTGCTAGTACTGTTTTAGGCAGCTTAAATTGAATCGCCTGAAAAACAATATATACAGACATTAAAATACCAATAAAATCTCCACCTACAGGTAATAACCCCACAAGTGACTCTAGTCCAACTTTAAAACTTGTGCCGGGAACGCCTAACGAACGGTCCCATAAATCACTTAGTTTACGTAGGCTTTGCAGTTTAGCGAGTTTCGCATTTGTATCATGCATATAATAAGATAAGTTTAAAGATTTAGTTATACAAATTATGAGTCAAGACTGGGCAACTGTTGAGGGAGTAGTCACATCAGGATATCAAGTAGCTTCCGGGAAATCAAACAATAGTCCTTACCCCAGAGGGACTTTAGAGATGCAGCTACCTTTTTTTAAGGATTTAGGACTTGATATAAGCAAATACTACCTAGGTACTTTAAATATATCGATTAGCCCTAAAGAGTTTAAGCTAAATAATCCACAATATACATTTAGAAATGTTAAGTGGTCGCCTGAACATGATACAGAAGACTTTTCTTTCTCACACTGTCAAATAATCTTTAACGGTAGTAAATATGATGCGCTCATATACTACCCGCATCCAGAAACTAAAATCAATCACTTTCAGAACCCCTCGGTTATGGAAATTATTGCATTACCGATACCTGACATTAAGTATGGAAGTCATGTTTGTGTTGAAATTAATACCGCAGAAGCTAGTATAATCTAGCGATTAATCAGCACTTTGATTTGGTATTGTTCTTCTGCTAATATATCTAACTCGGTTTGAGTAAGTTGTTTCGGTTGAATTTGTTGCAAATCGTCCATTACAGTTTTGACGTTATCGCTACTAAATTTATAGTACTCCGTCAAACTGCCAATTGGATAATTAAAACTTTGGTAGCGGTGCTTAAAATACTTTTCAATATTTCCCCTATTTTCCCAGGCGCCTAATACCTCTATCTTAATTGTCTTATAATGTGCAACCAAATCTATTTCTACTTCTTTGAGACGCTTTTGAATATGGCGCCCAGTCACACCAACTTTATAGAATAATTCTTTATCAGTCTGAATTTCCAAAAAATACAGCGTACACGATAAAATTCGTCTCAACTGCGCTCGGTATAATTGTAAATCAATAATTCGAGTTGACAAATCAGAAGTTTTCTTAAAAGTCGCATGTTCAACAGCCAACTCCAATTTTAAAAGCTTCTTAAGTATTAAAGGTTCCTGCACCGAATTGAATAACGCTAAGTCTAACGCGCCAACGGGTATCTTACCTAAATCATTAAACTCATACCCAGGTGGAACAATATAAACATTCTTATTTAATAATCCTGACTTTAATAAACCAGGAGTAAGCAACTGCGAACTTACTGCATAATTTCTAGAACCATACTCATTCCATAACAACTTAAGTAACTTCAAATCCTTACCAGATAACTGAATATTAAAGCTATCGTAAAAAGGTAAAACAGGAAATTCTTGATTAGCAACAGAGCGACAAGTCTCATCAGTATGGGCAAAATGATGTGACTTCTTCTTACCCTTTTTAGCAGTCAAGGTGCCACTACAATAAGGACATTTAAGCCTAGACTTACCGCTACACACATCCTCAATATATACTAAAATACCTGAATTATCCACACCATAATTCAACCACATAATAAATTTCCCCTTCTTTCTTTCTTCCTTTGTGTCCTTTGTGCCTTTGTGGTTCATTACTCAAACATTGAGACGTGATATATCACGTCTCTACATTTAGGCTAAGATATTTATATAATAATGCGTATATAACTTATACAAATAACCAGAATAGTGCAATATGGTAAAAACAATACAGCCAAGAGATATTACATTACTAAAATTAGAAACCTTATTTAACATTAAACTCACAAGAGATAAAGAATTTTTTCGTGAATGGCAAGAAAATTTACCAGAACTGACTGAATTAGAAAAACAGCAGCTAGATAAAATACAAGCTGGATATTTTAATTTACTTAGATATCCGCCTTTTCTCGAAAACATTGTAAAAATGGCAGTGCTAGACCCTCTTTTATTTATTGGTGATTTTTACCTTTCCCCGTACTACGTCAAGTCCGAAAGTAAGAGTGAAATTTCCGCTCTTGATGAAGATACAATTATCAAGGGAAGTTTAGATGTCCTGGTTTTAAAAGAGCAGTTTTGGCTCATGGTGATTGAATGTAAACAAGCAGCTTTCGAGTGGAGAAGCAGGTTTGGCACAGATTTTAGCTTATATGTTAGCAAATCCTTACCGAAATCAACCTAGTTTTGGGATGATTACCACAGGAGGAAGTTTTGTATTTATAAAACTAATCCAGGGTGAACAGCCACAGTATGCTACCTCTAGGATTTTTGAACTTCGCAATCCGGATAATGAGTTATATGATGTGCTGAAAATATTAAAGCGCCTAACTTGTAGCATATCTGTCTCAGATGTGCATAGAGTGTAATTATTTTTACCACAGATCCGCAGAGAACACAGAGGAGAGAAAGATTGGCGCCTACTTATCCTCTAGGAATTAATGTGCTTACATATAGGATAATGTATCAAAATAGTCCTTGTAACACACACTCATCATATAAAACAGCGGTTTTTTTGCGATAAATACTTACTAATTAATAAATAAAGTAATAATTACTGCACATCTGTCTCAGATGTGCCACGGTGTGAGGCGCCTGTGTTAGAGTTTACAATCTATATCCTTAGCTAGATTTCTATTCATCTGACTACAAATAAACGTTCGAGATAGATGTCAAAAACGTAAAGATTTGTAAAGATAGAAGGAAATGCCATCATCTCTCTACAGCCATGACTTTTGACTACGACTTGTTTGTAATTGGTGCTGGTTCAGGAGGACTAGCAGCAGCCAAAGCAGCCGCCAGCTACGGTGCCCGTGTTGGTATAGCAGAACACGAAGCTTTAGGCGGTACTTGTGTTAATCGTGGCTGCATTCCCAAAAAACTGATTGTTTATGCTGCTGATTTTGCACTACAAAAGCAAATGGCACACCGTTATGGATGGACTGAGTGCGATAATTATTTTGACTGGACTCGGTTTACAAAATCTGTAGATAAGCATCTTGAAAGTCTTAACGACTCGTTTTCAAAACAGCTACAAAAAGCAGGAGTGGATTTAATAAAGGGATATGCGACCTTTGTTGATAACCACACCTTAGAATTAGATGGGCGTAAAATTACGGCTGATAAGATTTTAATCGCTGTTGGCGGGCGCCCGAATTTACCAGATATTCCTGGTATTGAATTTGCGATAACATCGCGCGAGATGTTTCATTTACCTTACCTACCCAAGCGCTTTGTAGTTATTGGTGGTGGTTATATTGGCATAGAGTTTGCCAGTATGATGAACGCTTTGGGATGTAAAGTTACCGTTATTAATAACGATGAACTGATATTATCAGGGTTTGATGATGATGTTCGCAGTCGTATTCAGCAAGGTTTGGCTAACCGAGGAATTAGATTTTTTCACAACAGCACTGCAAAGCAAATTAAACTTGGTGAAGATGGCTTGCTTGTAAATATTAAAGGTGATAAGCAAGCAACTGTTGCTGCTGACACTATTTTAGTTGCAACAGGTCGGGCACCGAACGTTGAAAAACTAGGTTTGGAAAAAGTTAGTGTCGAACTAGCCGAAAAAGGCACTATCAAAGTCAATGAGTATAATTGCACCAATGTAGATAATATTTACGCAGTTGGTGACTGTTCAAGTAGTTTACAGTTAACACCTGTGGCGAAAGCAGAAGGTCAAGCTTTTGCTAAAACTGTTTTTGGCAAAACACCCAAAACAGTAAACTACTCAGAAGTCCCGACTGCGGTGTTCTCACGTCCCGAAGGTGCAAGTTTTGGAATGACAGAAAAGCAAGCGCGCTCCGAATTTGGTGATGATGGTGTTGAATGTTTTAGCACCGAGTTTAAACCGTTGTTCTCACAATTTGGTGGCACTGAAGAGAAAGCGATGATGAAAATCATTGTACAAAGTGAAAATCAACGAGTTTTAGGCGCCCATATGGTTGGGGAACATGCTGCGGATATCATTCAAAGTTTGGGTGTAGCCATTAGAAAGGGTATTACCAAGCAAGACTTAGATGATACTATTGGTATTCACCCAACAACTGCCGAAGAATTCATGACGCTTTAATAGATATTAGTAGTGCAGGCCTTCTGGCCCTGCGCTTATATATATAGATGTTAATTTACTTATTCACTGCTTCTATACTTTATTAAACTAGTATTAAGTTTTATGTACGGGAAGTTGTAATATGGCATACGATTATGATTTGTTCGTTATTGGCGCCGGTTCAGGTGGTTTAGCAGCTTCCAAGCGCGCGGCAAGCTACGGTGCTAAAGTGGCAATCGCTGAAAATGACTTAGTTGGTGGTACATGTGTAATTCGCGGTTGTGTTCCAAAGAAGCTGATGGTTTACGCTTCGCATTTTCCTGCGATATTTAAAGAAGCACAAGGTTATGGTTGGAAGGTTGGGGATGCCGAGTTAGACTGGGAACACTTTATTACATCTATTGATAAAGAAGTTCGGCGCCTGTCGCAGTTACACATAAACTTTTTGGATAAAGCTGGCGTAGAATTGATTTCCGGTAAAGGCAAGTTACTAGATGCTCACACCGTTGAAGTTGGCGATAAGAAGTATACTGCTGATAAAATTCTAATCGCTGTTGGTGGGCGCCCGATCAAACCAGATATGCCCGGTTTTGCAGAATACGGCATTACATCGAACGAAATATTCCACCTCAAGGAAAAACCTAAGCATATTGCAATTATTGGTGCTGGTTATATTGGTACAGAGTTTGCTTGTATCATGCGGGGTTTAGGATGTGAGGTAACACAAATCACGCGCGGGCAAAAAATATTAAAAGGATTTGACGAAGATATCCGCGACAATATTGAAGAAGGCATGAAGAATCACGGTATTAACTTGATTCGCAACAATATTGTTAAACAGGTAGAGAAAACAGATGAAGGGTTAAAATTAACTTTATCTGATGAAAACTTGGCACCATTAAATGCCGATGTATTTTTAATTGCTGCGGGACGGGCGCCTAACGTTGAGGGTTTAGGATTAGAAAATGCTGGAGTTGAGCTAGTACAAGGTTCAATTGAAGGTCCAGGTTACAGCACAATGAATGCTATAGCCGTTAATGAATACAGCCAAACTTCCCAAGAAAACATTTACGCTGTCGGTGATGTTACGGATAGAATCAACCTAACTCCAGTAGCAATTGGTGAAGGGCGTGCTTTTGCGGATAGTGAATTCGGTAATAACCGACGTGTATTTAGTCATGATGATGTTGCTACTGCCGTATTTTCCACACCTGAAGCTGCAACTGTTGGATTAACTGAAGAACAAGCTAAGGGTAAATACGGTGATAACATCAAAGTCTATAAAACTCGTTTTCGTCCCATGTACTATACTCTACCAAACGCCGAAGAACGTACAATGATGAAATTAATAGTGGATAGTAATACAGACAAAGTATTAGGCGCCCATATGGTAGGTGACGATGCCGCCGAAATTATCCAAGGTATTGCTATCGCAGTCAAAATGGGCGCCACCAAAAAAGACTTCGACGCGACCGTTGGTATTCACCCATCCGCAGCTGAAGAATTTGTCACAATGAGGTAGGAGTTAAAAGTGCTGAGTGCTGAGTGCTGAGTAAAGAGTTTAAAGTGCTGAGTGAGTCGTGCTGAGTTAAGAATTAGAAGTTAGAAGTGAGAAGTGAGAAGTGAGAAGTTAGAAGTTAGAAGTTAGGATATTAACTCATAACTCACAACTACTCACTCAGCACGACTCACTCAGCACTCAGCACTAATAACTATGTATTACATCTACCTACACGGCTTTGCTTCTAGCCCAAAGAGTGTGAAAGCGCGCGACATTAAGTCATTTTTCGCTTCATTAAATATTGATATAACAATTCCTGATTTAAATAACGGGGATTTTTCACACTTAACTATCACTCGTCAACTCAAACAAGTTGAGAAAGAGCTTCCTTGTGATGGTACTCCTGTAACGCTTATAGGCTCAAGTCTAGGTGGTTTAACTTCTGCTTATCTAGCCCAAAAGAACCTTTGTGTACAGCGTTTAGTATTACTTGCACCTGCTTTTGGTTTTTTATCGCACTGGTTGGCCAAACTTGGCGAAGAAAAACTGACTCGCTGGCAGCAAGACAAATATATGATGGTTTATCATCATGGCGAAGCTCGCGAGTTGCCTTTACACTACGATTTTATAAAAGACGCAGCACTATATCAAGAAGAATTACGGCGCCCTGTCCCGACTCTGATATTGCATGGTACTAATGATGAAGTCATACCAATTCAGGCTAGCAGAGACTTCGCACGTGTACGTCATACAGTTGAACTGGTTGAATTAGATAGCGACCACGCACTGTTAAATGTAGTCAATGAAATTAATGTTGCAATTTCACGGTTTTGCCAATTGCAGTAAGGGCGGGTTTACAAGATATTAAGCACTGTTTTAGGATATCTGTTAACCCGCCCGTACAATGCAAATCCTAATCCAAAATTTACGATGCTTCCATATATTCGCCAAGACCTCGCGCGGTTCAGTGCTTATAAACCACATCCTGCAAGTGACACTGCTTCACCTGTAGCAACTGTATTCGATAGACTTGATACGAATGAAAGTCCTTATGATTTGCCAGTCGAGTTAAAACAGAAGTTAGCTTGGACTTATGAACAAGTTATTGAAACAAATCGTTATCCAGATGGCGGACATGAAGAATTAAAGCGCGCGATAGCTGAATACGTTAACGAGTCTGACCAAGCATTATCTATTACATCATCTAATATATCAGTCGGAAATGGTTCAGATGAATTAATACGTTCACTGTTAATTGCCACGTGCCTTGGAGGCAATGGTTCGATATTAGTAGCAAACCCAACGTTTTCAATGTACGGTATCTTGGCGCAAACGCTGGGGATTAATGTTGTAACTGTAGGCAGAAATCAAGATTTTGAAATCGATTTGGATGCAGCGCAATCTGCTATAACACAGCAAAATCCACCAATTAAGGCAATTTTTGTTGTTCATCCAAATTCTCCCACTGCAAATGCGCTTACTGATAAAGAATTAACATGGCTTCAAACTATATCGGAAGATATCTTAATAGTTATAGATGAAGCTTATTTTGAGTTTAGCCAAAACACCTTAGTTAAAGAATTACAAACACGCCCAAATTGGGTGATAATGAGAACTTTTTCTAAAGCTTTTCGACTAGCTGCAATGCGAGTGGGATATTGCATTGCTCATCCAGAATTAATATCGGTTCTCGAAAAAGTCCGTTTACCTTACAATCTTCCAAGTTTTTCTATTGCAGGTGCATTACTGGCAATGCAAGAGCGCAACTTACTACTCAAGTCAATACCTGAAACAATTAACGAACGAAATAACTTAAAAGCTGCTCTAGCACAACACTCACAATTAAAAGTCTGGAATAGCGCTGCAAATTTTATTTATTTGCAACCAAAAATAAACAATACTGCCAAAATTGATAATGTATTAACGAGCTTTAGTGAGGAATTTAGAAATATGGGTACTTTGGTACGTCAAACTGGGGGTGGTTTGCGAATTACTGTTGGAACTCCTCAAGAAAATGCTCATACTTTGATGAGAATGAAAGTAGTTTTAGAAAATATTAAACAAAGTCTTTAGAATTATTTTATTTTTATATGATTATGTTTAGATTTTCTTAATAATCGAATTTATCTTCAATCTCATTAGCAGGCCGACGCACGGTTGCTACTGTTTGTGGCAATACACCAACTAATAGTGCGAATGCTTCATCTGGTAATCGAGAAACCATTTCAGACGGAAAATACTGTTCAAACTGGTCGAGAATCTTTACAACTCGCTTGGAAGCAACAGAATACTCTGTAATTTGCTTGATTAGACGAATCCATTGGCGCCTAATTAAGTACGCCTTTTGGCGTTCTTCATGGGTTTCAGGACTTAGTAAAGAAAGATTGCCAATTGGTAGGGCACCCAAGCAGTCACGGTCATAATCACCACCTACAGCGGCTCCAGGTCCAGCAAATTCGGCGTGATAACGCTTGAATAGTAATAAACCATTTCGCCTACGGCTATTGACCACAAAAACCTTTCCACTGTGTAACATTGTCAGAATGTCAGAGCCATAAAATTGGTCACAGCCATCTGGCGTTACAAGATATTCGAGAAAACTGGTGTCAGGATAATAAATTGATACCATAGCAGCCTGATAGCGTTATTTTTGGCTATCGATGTTTTTTTTAATTTATGTTGTCTGTACTAACGTGAACTTTTACTACAGCTAGAAGCCATCTATTAAGCTGAGTTTTTATTATCAAAACTTTTCTAAGTTATTCAAGTTAGATAAGAAGATAGTAAGGTTACTAAAAAGTTGAGTAATCTTATTTTATGAGATTTGACCAACTTTGTCTTGAAACATAAAGGTTTTTCCTTAAAGTTTTTATAAAGTTGAACATCAAAATTACAAAGTTACCGTGAGAAAATCGATTCGTAATTTCACGTATTATTACTGATGACATTATAAGGATTTAATGGGTTTAAGTCCTGATATACTCTTGAAGTGATCAACTACATCTACTTAAAGAATGATGACTATAGAGCAGAGCTAGTTTCATGCTTAAACCAAAGTATTGATTTCAAGTTTAATCGCTTGAATGCGTCTTTATAATAGTCTGTAGTTGTGTAAAGAATATATAAAGCATATCTTGCAACAGAAAAAGTTTGATACTTTGCCCATCCTTAAATTGCCGCATCAGACGTACCTGAAGATTCTAACGAAACATGAGTATTACATGACTTCGTTTTTCGTATCTTAATATTGTCTATAGTTGTTCTCTATATTCTCTGCTTCCTTAGATAGATTGTTTAGATAGACAAGTATCTGACATACAAGCCCTAAAAATCGAAGTTAATTAATTATACTTAACAATGTTTCATCGTTTTAAGACATTACGTACATTTCCAAGTTAAAAAACATGTATATATAGATAACAGTGTGAACTGTTTCACGTATAACAATTTTTAGGTAGTCGATATGAGCGTGTTAGCTCAAGTGCTTATGTAAAAGTATTTGCCGCGCGCTTTTGAAAAAAAATAGATTCCAACTCGACTCAACTTTATGCACACGATATCCAAATTTGAAGTAAAGTTGCCGCGCGGTATGGTTATTTTCCAAGACGTGGAGGTATATATCCTGAAACCCCCATCCGGAGGCAGTTTTTTCGCATTGAGCAAGCAAATTGGAGGCAACACCTCGCCGACGATAATTTGGATGTACGGCTAAGTTCGATAAATAAACAAAGCTTTTAGCCCTTTGTGCCCAAGCATCACTGTAACGCACACCTAATTCAACAGTACCAGCCAAACAATTACTATCTGTAGTCGTATCAACTGCGACTAAACAAAGGTGATGCGGTGCGGCAGTTGCCAAACGGTGTCTCAAATCTTCGTAAACACCTAAGCGTAACAGGGGTAAAGTCCATCCCCAAAAGCCAGTAGGTGAATGAAAACTTTCGGTAATGATTTGGGAAACATCATTCAAATCATCTTTACATGCAGGACGTACTTGGACGTAATCCAAATCAGTTGTTACCTCCTTTGGTTGTTGGTGGGATGAATTAGAAAACCAGGGAATCAAGGTTAGTTCGGTAATAATTTTATAAAAACACTTGTTATGCACGATTGGTGTGCGTTCTTGTTAGGGGGGGAAGGGGGGGTTATAACCACGCATTCCTTCTCAGTTGCCTTATTTAATCATACTATGCCGCTCCTCCGCCAGACCGAAGCAGAAGCATGTGAAGCGGGGGCATGTGTAATACTATATGTCTAATAATATACTATGTACTACCAACATCCCTCCTCCCTTCTCCCTCCTCCCTCCTGACCCCCTACCTCCTGACCTCCTACCTCCTGCCTCCTGACCTCCTACCTCCTGACAATAAATAAAATTAGCGGGCAAGTGTTAGTGTTGAGGCGTAAACGGGAAAACTTAAGGAAGCGGATAGATCGGTTGTAAGATGGTCAGTCTTCGGGCGTTGCATGTCCGCTTCAACTGTTATGAAAAGGAGAAAAGCAATTGGCAACTATATTTTATCGACATATATCGCTGGTGAATAACCATGAAGGGCTACTGGAGTAAACTAACGTGAAAACGTGCTTTCTTCAAATGCAGTCATGTAAACACATTAACAAATTAGTAAAAATGTTCTGCTATACCCTTAACTGCTCTAGGTCCCATGACTTGAGTAGTAAGTTCATTATCCTAATACCCTTGCTCCAGGAAAGCGGTGCATGAAATCTCAAGTAAACAGTAAGCCAAAAATATTGGTTGTTGACGACGAACCCGACAATCTAGACTTGCTTTATCGCACCTTCTATCGTGAATACAAGGTGATAAAAGCGAATTCGGGGCCTGACGCGCTCGAATTGTTAAAGAGTGAAGGAGATATCTCAGTCATTATCTCTGACCAACGAATGCCAATGATGAGCGGTACAGAATTTTTAAGCCTGACAGCTACACAATATCCTGATATTATTCGGATTATTTTAACTGGCTATACCGATGTTGAAGACTTGGTAGAGGCTATTAATGCTGGTAAAGTATTTAAATATGTTACAAAACCGTGGGAAGCCGAAGAGTTAAAGGCGGTAGTACGTCAAGCTTTGGACACTCACAATGTTCTCAAAGCTCGCACGCGCGAACTAACGCGAACGCTGCGTCAAGAGTCACTACTAAATACAGTTACAAATACAATTCGTAGTGCGCTTGATTATCGACAAATTTTACAAACGATTGTCGATACAGTTGGTCATATGCTTGAAGTTGATGTCTGTTTATTGCGTCCTTTTTTAAATGGGCAGTTAGCGGACGAAAGCTTTATTTACCAAAAGGCGCCTTTTAACGCAGACCATTTGGATGACGAGCAAAACCTATCTATACTCCGCGAGACTGTTTGGGAAACGCGCTCTGTGCAGGTCATTAATGATGTCAGTAATGATGAGCGCATTCAAAGTCAAGCGGTCTTTCATGTCCGCGCGCAGGCATTTGCTGTCTCAAATATTAGTTCGAGTTTAGTAGTACCATTAATTCTCCGACAAGAATTGATGGCTGTATTAGCGCTGCATCAATGCGACTCTAGTCGTATGTGGAGCGATGATGAAGTTAAACTAGTAATGATGGTGGCAGATCAAGCCGCTTTAGCATTATCACAAGCTTATGCCTACGAACAAGTACGGGCATTAGCACAAAGAGAAGCATTAATTAATACAATTACTAGTGCGATTCGTTCTAGCCTTAACCAACAAGATATTTTTGCTGCTATTACTCAACAACTTGGACAAGCTTTACAAGTCAACGGTTGCGTATTGTCACTGTGGACTGAGGAAGACGAATATGTTCAGTGTGTAGGTTTATATGAAAGTAATGATAATCATTTAGATGAAAATATACAACACGACATATTATCACAATTACCTTTGTCTTCGGCGCCAATAAGAGAAAATCCAATACTGCTACACATGTTACGAACACTCGAACCAGTTGTAGTAACGGATATGAATAATTGTCCACCGGAGTTAAGCGGGTTTGACTTGCCTTTGCGGGGTCGTTCGCGTTCGCTTATAGTTGTGCCATTATTAGCAGATGGAAAAAGTATCGGCAGTATAACGCTGCGGCAAGACAACAAAGCGCGGAAATGGCTTAATACAGAAATTGAACTAGCGTCTAGTGTCGCAGCTCAAGCTGCAATAGCAGTACAGCAGTCACGCTTATATCAAAAGACGCGCGAACAAGCCGAACGGTTATTAGAACTAGATAGACAAAAAACAGAATTTTTCCAAAATATCTCGCACGAGTTTCGGACACCTATTACATTGATTCAAGGGCCGCTCGAATCAGCGGTTGCTAACAAAGAAGGATTATCTTATGCTCAAAGTACTATCGCTTTACGTAACTCGCGTCGCTTGCTGCGATTAGTTAACCAGCTATTAGACCTACAGCGTCTTGATGCAGGCAGGATGCAACCAACTTTTCGCAAATGCGATTTGGTAGAATTTACAAGCCAAATTGTCGAGTCATTCCGCACCTACTGCGAGAAAAAAGGATTGCAGCTAGTTAGCAAGCTTAGTCAATGTCCAGCAGTGTATCTGGATATGGAAAAATTTGACAAGGTACTTTATAACCTACTGTCGAACGCAATGAAGTTTACACCAGATGGTGGAACGATTTCAGTTGAACTAGTTTCAAATAAGCAAAATTGTATTTTACAAGTTAGAGATACTGGTATCGGAATTATCAAGCAGCAACTTCCACACTTATTTGAACGCTTCCGTCAAGCTGAAGGTTCAGAGAACCGTTCATATGAAGGTAGTGGTTTAGGTTTAGCTTTAGTTAAAGAATTAGTGGAACTTCACGGTGGTGAGGTGACAGTTGACTCAGTTTATGGTGAGGGAACAACTTTTACTATTTCATTACTAGCTGGAACCGAGCATTTACCTCTTGACTGCGTTATTGATGCACCTGCTGAATTAAACGTTAACCGTGCTTCGGTTGAACTTGCTGATTTAGAACTTATCGAAGTTGACGAAACTCCTACTGGCGCCCATGATTTTTCTGAAGCGCACGAAGTTGTTCCCACGGGGCATACAATTCTTGTAGTTGATGATAATCCTGACTTACGTGGTTATGTTTCAGGTATTCTTCGAGCGAATGGGTATAAAGTACATACCGCACGCAACGGTGCAGACGGTTTCAAAAATGCTCAAAAATTCCAACCTAGTTTAATTGTCACCGATTTAATGATGCCCTTAGTGACAGGATTGGAAATGATTGGCATGATTCGGAATGATTCAAAGTTAAAAGGAACACCAGTAATTCTTCTAACTGCAAAAATCGATGAAGAAACCCGTATTTCCGGCACAGAATTAGGCGCCGACGCTTATTTAGCAAAACCCTTTAACGACCGTGAGCTACTTGCAGAAGTGCGAAATCTCGTAGCATTAAAAGAAAACGAACGTCGCGTTTTGGAACTAAATACATATCTAACAGAATCTGTATTGCAACGTTTTTTACCACCAGCATTAGTGCAAAAAGCAGCAGCAGGTGATTTAGTACTAGATTTACGTCCAGAGCCGCGATTAATTACAGTGTTATTTAGCGACATAGTAGGATTTACGCAGTTATCGAATACACTTAGGTCACGCAAAGTTGCCGAGTTACTGAACGAGTATCTTGAAGCAATGACACGAGCAGTGTTTGATAATGGTGGCACCGTCGATAAATTTATGGGAGATGCAATTTTAGCTTTATTTGGGGCACCAGAAGAATTAACTCCTAACGAGCAAGTGCGACGGTCGATAAACACAGCAAGAGCAATGTTACGTTCTCTTGACAAACTAAACGCACGTTGGCGCCAGCAAGGAATATTCGATACTGATGGTCGAAGCGAAGTTCAATTCAGGTGTGGCATCCATCAAGGTACAGCAGTAGTTGGGATGTTCGGCAGTTCCGAACGTGCAGACTATACAGCAATAGGTCCAAGCGTGAATATAGCCGCGCGGTTACAGCAAGCAGCAAAGCCAGGTACAATACTTGCCTCGGCAGCAGTTGCAGACTATTTACAAGACGAAGAAATAATTAAAGGCAGTTCATTAGAATTAAAAGGAGTTGATGAGACAGTTTTAACATTTGTAGTTACACCAGAAGTCGTGGCGAATCGTTAGAATGGCAAATGGTTATTGTTAAAACGCGAGCCTACTCTATACAATGCCTGAATCGGTAGCTGATAAAACACCAATGCCAATCACAATCGAACGGCGCCACATTGACCCGCCGGGTTTGTGGATAGCCATTGTGATTGGTTCTGTCGCATTACACTCACTATTACTTTGGTTGATGCTTTCATCCAAATTAAATATAGTAGGTCGTTCTTCACGAGCTGGGGCAAGACCACTTCAAGTAGTAGAAGTAGTGCCTAGGGCAACAATTAGAACAAAACCTAGAATAATAGCGCAAAAACCCAAATTACAATCAACAAAACCAATTCAAGTAAAATCGACTCCAGTACAACCGCCTCAAAAGCAAGTATCACAACCGGGTACAATTGCATTTACAAATAAGGTAACTATTAAAAAGCCTGTTAATAAATCACCATTAGATAAAAAAACTGTACTAACACCACCGACTCCTAAAATTGAGCCTAAAAAATTAAATCCGAAACCCAAACCAGACCCCAAGCTCGCCGAAATTAGGCGCCTTCAACAACTCGCCGAAATTAGGCGCCTACAACAAGAAGCAGAAAGACGGCGCCTTTCAAAACTTGCAGAACAACAACGTCAAAAAGAAATTGCCGAAATTAGGCGCCTTCAACAACTTACCGAACAGCAACGTCAGCAACAAGAAGCCGAAATTAGGCTTGAGCAAGAAGCCGAACGCCAACGGCAGCAGAAACTTACCGAACAACAACGTCAAAAAGAAATTGCCTCTCAACTGCGTCAGCAAGAAGCCGAGCGTCAACTACAGCAGAAACTTACTGAACAACGTCAAAAAGAAATTGCCGAACAACAACGTCAACAGAAACTTGCCGAGCAACTGCGTCAGGAAGAAATTGATGCAGAACGACGAAAACGAGAAGTTGCAACAAATCAGCTACCTGTACCTCTAAGCACTCCTATAGAAGTACCAGGAAATGCACCTGCACCTCCGACAGAAACTCCTACACCCACACCAACACAAACATCTACACCAAAACCAATATTCACACCAACATCAACACCAACATCTCAACCCAAACCGACATCAATACCAGCAACTACAACAGCAGGTAATAGCGAAAGTCAAGGAGGATTTTGGATCGCAAGCTCATTACCCGTAGATGATGAGGCACAGAACGTACTCAACAACAAGGGAGGAGTTGATCAGCTTGTGGTGCCCCCTCGGCTTATAGATACAGCGAAAACTCCAAAAAAATTACCTGTACTCGATGAAAAAGACAAAAAGTTGTTAACAAAATCTCAAAGATGCCTTGTCCAGTTATTTATCAACAATAAGGGTGAAATAGATAAACCTGGAGAAGGTGCTTCGGGTATTAAAGCTACTGGTTCATCAGAAACAGGCGACTTGTGCCAAAGATACGCAGAACAATATTTCAAGCTGAACAAGGGAAATATCAGATTTGAACCAGGTAAAGATGTTGATGGAATTGCGACACCTGGTTACATGCTTAGATACATTGAAATAAAGTCTGCGGCGCCGGATAAGAAAAATCCTAGTTAAATACTTGCTTTTGAATCCAAGTCATGTTATATTTGGGAAGTTGAATAAAAATCATAAACCTGCGGGTGTAGTTTAGTGGTAAAACCTTAGCCTTCCAAGCTAATGATAGGGGTTCGATTCCCCTCACCCGCTTCATTTGAACTCAAGTTAAGCTATTGGTTAAGCTTTGTTTGCATAGCAGAATGACATGAAGCTCAAATTTGGTTAGTATTTGGGAAAGGTCATTTGAATTGATAGTGAAAATTTTTAAACATGAAACCCTTATCATCCAGCGCACCAGCTGTCTCTGTGGTCAAGATAAAGACATCACTGCACAGGCGAGACGCCTATGCTACGACCCATTAAAATTAATGACATGGAATAGGTACGTAGTTGTTGCTCTAGCCCTCTAAATAATTTAAATCGCTTTCGTGCGCTGAAGCGCTACTACGTACCTAATATAAAGCAGTAGTTATAGCCATTTAGTGGCTTCGGGTGTTGTTTGGGTTAGTAGCTTACCTTGTGAAATAACATAGCGTGGTTTGCTACGGCGCCGCACTGCATCATAATAGTTATCGGTATCTAGCACAATAAGCGATGCGGGTTTTCCAACTTCTACACCATATATATCTTCGACGTGTAATGTTTTCGCACCATTAACAGTCACCATCTCGTAACAAGCATTAATTTCAGGTATCCCAGTCATTTGACATACGTGAACACCCATATGGGCAACATCGAGCATATTACCTGTACCCAAACTATACCAAGGGTCTTGAATACAGTCGTGCCCAAAGCTAACATTTAATCCGTTTTGCCAAAGTTCTTTAACGCGCGTTACACCCCGACGTTTAGGATAAGTATCAGCACGTCCTTGTAAAGTAATATTAATAAGCGGGTTGGCAATAAAGTTGATTTGCGCGCGTTGTAAAAACCCCATTAATTTAAAAGCATAGGCATTATTATATGAGCCGAAAGCAGTTGTATGACTTGCGGTGACACGTTTTCCTGTTCCAGTACGCGCGGCACATGCTGCGACAACTTCGAGAAACCGTGACTGTTCGTCGTCTACTTCGTCACAATGAATATCTATCAAACGGTCGTATTGTTGAGCTAATTCAAAGACTCGCTCGACTGATTTTACTCCATATTCACGAGTCAGCTCGTAATGTGGTATGCCTCCAACGACATCGGCGCCCATTTGTAAAGCTTTTTCGAGTAGCGCTTCATTTAGGGGACTTGAATAAATACCATCTTGAGGAAAAGCTACGACTTGTACAGTTATCCAATCTTTAACAGCATCGCGCGCTTCGAGCAAACCCTGTAGTGCAATAAGAGAAGGTTCGCTAACATCAGCGTGTGTTCGTACAAATAAAATTCCATATTCAGCTTGCTGCTTGAGAGTTTCGATAGCGCGCGTTTTGATATCTTCGAGCGATAAATTTTGCTTACGCTCACTCCAAATTTGAATACCTTCAAATAGCGTACCACTTTGATTCCAACGAGGCTCACCAGCAGTCAACGCCGAATCTAAATGAATATGAGACTCCACAAAAGGCGGCGAAACCAATTTACCATCAACATTAAGTTCCAGCAACCCATCCCCATCAATACTAGATGCAATCTCTACAACCAAACCATCCTTAATCCCAACATCTAGTACCTTTTGACTATCTGGTACAGTCACCAACTTAGCTTGGCGTAGTAGTAAATCATAACTCATCGCGCGCATCCCTTCTCCGCTCGTATCGCTCGTAGTAGCGCTTTAGCGCCTCCCTTAATAATACTTTAAGCGCCAGCTTATGAACCTTATAGAAGGTGTAAATTATTGCTTCTTTTTTGGGAACTATGAATTAGGGGGATGTTTGAAGACGTAATATATTACGTCTCTACATTATGCTGCCAACCGTTGTAATACTTAGAAAAATAATTATGTACTACACAAGATACTCATGAATCACCATGCAAATGAAAACCAGAAAAACATAAGGCAGCAGTCCTTTGTTGCAATATTAAAATGGCTACTTGAATTCCTAAATCAAAATAATCGCTTGACCATCCGAAGAAAAATTCAATTCGGATATATTATTGCCGTATTAATAGCAATGTTTGCCAGTTTGGCGCCTATTGCCATAGGTGATTATTTTCATTCACAAGTCAATGATCAGCGTTTAAGAATACGACGTGAGCGTAAATTACTTAGTGACTTACGGTTACAAACATTAAGCTTATTAACAGTAACCAGTTTTCCAAACTCACTTCAAAAACCAAAAAGCTTTCAGCAGGCAAAATCAACAGCATTAACACGAATCACACAAAGTAGACAATTAATTACAGAATTAGACCGCAAGAAAGAAAAATCATCGAATCAAATGTTCAAGCATTTATTCGATAAATACAAGGAGCATTACATAGACTACCTCGAAAGCTTAGAAAACGTTTTAAATAAAACTGAAACTAGATTATTAGAAAGACAAATATTACGAGTTCAAGAATCATTTTCTGATGTATATAATAGCAAAGATACAGAGGAAACACAAGAATTCGTTCAGCAACTCACGAATGTAATTGAAACAACAGAGCAACACGAAGATAAAGCCGAAAACGATTTAAGTCGTTCACAGTTAATCAGGATGATAATTATTGTTATTAGTACTAATATAGCACTTCTACTGACATATTTATTTATACGCTCCTTAAGCCATGAAATTTCGAGTCCAATTACAAGCGTTATTGATATAACTCAACGAGCAAGTAAGCAAGCCAAAACAAAATCAAACTTTGACTTGAAATTACCTGTTACTAAAGATTATGATACATCTAAACTTGTAAATTATGTCAATGAATTAGTAAACCAGCTTCAGACACTTATCGAGGTACAAAAAAAGACGGAATTAAGTTTAGAAACAGCGAACCAAGCAAAAAGTAAATTTTTGGCTTCGATGAGTCATGAGTTAAGAACTCCACTCAATGGTATTCTCGGTTATGCCCAAATTTTGGCTAATTCTCACAATCTGACTGAAGAACAAAAGCATGGAATTAAAACAATATATGAATGTGGATTTCATTTACTTAATTTAATCAACGACATCTTGGATTTATCTAAAATCGAATCGCGTAAAATGGAGCTACAGCTAGTAGATTTTCATTTACCCTCATTTCTCCAAGGAGTTGTAGAAATATGCCGGATTAAAGCCGAACAAAAAGGTATTGATTTTATTTATGAGGCTTCAAATTTACCTGTGGGAATTAGCGCTGATAAAAAAAGATTACGACAGGTATTAATCAACTTACTTACAAATGCTATCAAATTTACTGATTCTGGATGTGTAAAGTTACAAGTTAAATTCAGTAATAGTACTAAAGTTAATTCTGTAAAAATTAATTTTACTGTTGTGGATACAGGTGTTGGTATGAAACCCGAACAAATGGAGATGATATTCTCACCGTTTGAGCAGGTGATGAGTAATGAAAGGCAACATGAAGGTACTGGACTAGGATTAACAATCAGTCAAAAAATAATTGAAATGATGGGAGGTAATATTCAAGTTAAAAGTCAAGTAGGAGTTGGTAGTTTATTTGAATTTGAGCTTGAATGCCGAATTGCTGAAGACTGGACAGAAAGTAGTACTATTACCAGTCGCGGCAAAATAATTGGTTATTCGGGCAATGAAAAGAAGATATTAATTGTCGATGATTCTTGGGAAAACCGCTCATTATTTATTAGTTTACTCGAACCGCTTGGTTTTGTTGTTATTGAAGCTAGTAACGGTAAGGAGGGAATAGATAGAGCAAATCAACATAACCCTGACTTAATTATTTCTGACATTACTATGCCAATTATGAACGGGTGGGAAATGCTCACCAAAATGCGTCAATCTGAACTTTTTCAAGATATTGTCATTATTATTGCATCACCAAATGTATATGAAATTGACCGTCAAAAAACTCTGGTTGCAGGCGCCGATGGTTTTTTAACTCGACCGATACAGCCAGAGGAGCTATATAACATGTTGACAAAGCATCTCAAAATTAACTGGACTTATGCGGCGCCTCCTGTTGAGTCGAGTGAAGCTGTAACAGTATTTACTAGTGAAATGGTAATACCACCAGTTTCAGATTTAACAATGCTGCTCGAATATGCTCGCAAAGGACAAATTAAAGGAATTAAACAAGAATTGGACAAAATTGCCAGGATGGATGAGAAATATCACATTTTCGTGAGACAACTAAATAAGTATGCCAAAAATCTGAATATTCAAAAAATCCGAAATTTCATACAAGAATACATACGAAACTAAAAACTTGAGTTAAATTATTGTATATATAATTATTAATACATTAAAACAATGGTAAACGATAAACTACAGAATTCAAATATTAGACCCGTCGAAACTATCTTAGTAATCGATGATAGTCCAACCAACTTAGAAGTTTTATATACAACATTAGCAGATGCTGGATATGAAGTATTAGTTGAAATGGATAGTTTAGAAGGAATCGAGCAAGCAAAAAACAATCCGCCAGATTTAATATTGCTCGATATAATGATGCCAAAAGTCAACGGTTTTGAAGCTTGTAGCAAGCTACAATCAAATCCTGTTACAAAAGACATCCCCATCATCTTTATGACAGCTTTATCTGATACTGTTGAGAAAGTCAAAGGTTTCCAAATGGGAGCAGTTGATTATATAACTAAACCATTTCAGCAAGAAGAAGTAATCGCGCGGATTAACGTACAATTAAAACTACGACGCTTAAATCTAGAATTAGACCAGCAAAAACAAAAATTAGAAGAACGAGTAGCAGAAAGAACCGCTGAACTATCAGAAGCGCTAGAAGAACTCCAAAAAACGCAGTTACAACTAGTGCAAACCGAGAAAATTTCCTCGTTAGGACAAATGGTAGCTGGGGTTGCTCATGAAGTCAACAACCCAATTGGCTTTATTTCGACTAATTTATATCATGCTAGCCAATACGCGCGCGACTTAATAAACCTACTTCAACTTTATCGGCAAAAATTTCCTCAACCAGGTACTGAGATTGAAGAAATTATTGAAGCAGTAGACTTAGACCATATTTCTCAAGACTTACCAAAATTAATTTCGTCGATGAAATTGGGAAGCGACAGAATACGTGGAATCATGCAGTCAATGCGTACCTACTCGCGCGCGGATGGAAAAGAGAAAAAAGCAGTGGATATCCACGAAGGTATCGAAACCACACTAATGATTCTCCAACATCGTCTTAAACCTCAAACATTCCGTCCAGCAATTCACGTTGTCAAAGAATACGGCAATTTACCCTTAATTGAATGTTACCCAGGACAACTCAACCAAGTTTTCATGAATCTCATTGCCAACGCTATCGACGCAATTGACGAAAGTGTACAAGATAAAAACTGGGAAGGTGATAAAAGTAAAATAGATAAATATCTAACTCCTGAGAATGTACTCACAGTTCCCTTAATCTGTATTTGCACCACAGCAGATAAAGAAAACGTCACAATTCAAATTGGAGACAACGGTAAAGGCATGGATTTATCAGTACGTGACCAAATATTCCAAGCTTTTTATACCACAAAACCGGAAGGTAAAGGTACTGGCTTAGGTCTTTCTATTAGCTACCATATCATTACCGAAAAACACGGTGGCACATTAGAATGTATTACCTCACCAGGTAAAGGAACCGAATTTATAATTCAACTGCCTTTTTATACTAAGAGTAATTAACCCTTGCTTTTTTTTGACAACTATAGTATAATATTACTAACAAGTTAGGAAGGCGCCTACAATGCGTAATAAATCCATTTATTGCTTGCCTATTATAACGCTGGTTATAATCCATACCTGCTTACAAGAATTGCACAGATAAAGAATTGATCCCCCCCAACCCCCCCTTAATAAGCTACTGTGTACACACATATGCATGATTAAGAGCATATCCCCCCTTTGTGTTCTTTGTGTTCTTTGTGGTTCGTAAAAAAATAAACCACTGCATGTCACAAAGGGCACAAAGGAAGAAAATTAAGTTACGGGTAATATCGTAGGAAAGCAACTTAAAAGATTTGTGTGTACACGGTAGCCTTAATAAGGGGGGATTTGCATAAGTTTAACTCGACCAGAAATAGTTATATATAACCGCATCAACAAATAAAAAAGCTTGCGTAAAACTTAGATAAAGATTACGCGCGGTTGTTGTGGTTTCCTTACTGACAAAAGTTAAAATCAACACAAAAACAAGGCTTTAATTATGAGCAGCATAGAAGTTGTTTTTAGTTTTGACACCACAGGCAGCATGTATCCTTGCTTAACGCAGGTACGACGAAGAATCAAAGAAACCGTAACTCGGTTGATGAATGAAATTCCGTTAATTAAGATTGGTATTATTGCACATGGTGACTATTGCGATGCAGGTTCAACATATGTCACCAAGTATTTTAATTTATCAAGCGATATTGATGCGATTTGCAATTTTGTTCAAAACGTCGAACCAACGGGTGGTGGTGATGCACCCGAATGCTATGAATTAGTGTTACACGAAGCACAATCTCTTGCTTGGTCAGACTCTGCGTCAAAATCTTTAGTATTAATTGGTGATGATATTCCCCATGCACCTGCATACAACCCGCAAAAGTTAAATTGGCGCCAGGAAATAAAGAAACTAGCAGATAAAAGTATTACCGTTTATGGAGTGCAAGCGCTAAATAGGTCACATGCAACACCATTTTATAGAGAATTAGCAGAACAATCAGGTGGTTTCCACGTAAATCTTGACCAATTTTCATATATTACTGACTTATTTTTAGCAGTTTGTTATCAGCAGTCTTCAAACGAACAACTGCAAGCATACGAACAAGAAGTTGTAGCACAAGGAAGAATGAGTCGCGGGTTAAACAGAATATTTAACTCAATGATGAACCGCGAAGAAACAACAATGTTTCAAGCAGCTGATTTACGCGCTGTATCTCCAGGTAGATTTCAGGTTCTAGATATTGACGATAATGTTTCTATTAAAGGGTTCGTTTTAGAAAACGGTTTAAATTTCAAAGTCGGTCGTGGTTTTTATGAGTTTACCAAAACAGAAACAATTCAAGGTTATAAAGAAATTATTTTAATGGAAAGGGCAACAGGAGATTTATTTGAAGGACAAGCAGCGCGCGAGATGTTAGGTTTACCGGAAGGTTCGACCGCTCGTATAAAACCAAACAATCTCGAAAAGTATATGGTTTTTGTCCAAAGTACTTCAGCAAATCGTAAATTAATCGGTAAAACCAAATTTCTCTATGAAGTAGAAGACTGGAAGTAGTGCTGAGTAGAAAGTGCTGAGTGCTGAGTAAAGTTAGGAGTATTGAGTTAGGAGTTAGAAGTTAGGAGTTACTACTCAGCACTCACCACTCAGCACTCACCACTCATTACTCAGCACTCAGCACTCAGCACTCAGCACTTAATATTCCTTTACCCCTTCCCCTTTGCCCCTTTCCCTGATTAGTATAGAAATCCTACAACCAAATGGAGGTGGATGTGGTGGAAGCAATAAGCGAAGTTAAAACACGAGTAATTGAACTGCGGCAGCTTGTCCAAAAGGCTAGCTATGCTTACTATGTGCTTGATAATCCGATTATGGATGATGCTGTTTACGATAGGCTTTATCGTGAACTGCAAGATATAGAAGCCAAACATCCTGAGCTAGTAACACCTGATAGTCCAACACAGCGAGTGGGTGAAAGACCTGCTACGCAATTTACTACGGTACGCCATAACGTGCCGCTTTATAGTTTAGAAAACGCTTTTAATGTTGATGAGCTAAAAAACTGGGACGCGCGTTGGAAGAGACAGTTATCTCCTCTTAACGATGTTGGCTACGTTTGTGAGTTAAAGATAGATGGTAACGCACTGGCACTAACGTATGAAAACGGTATATTAACGCGCGGTGCCACACGAGGTGATGGAGTAACGGGTGAGGATATAACCCAGAACGTCCGAACAATACGTTCGATACCGTTGCGGTTAAATGCAGAAGCTTTTAATGGCGCCATACCTGAACGTGTTGAGGTACGGGGTGAAGCTTTTTTGCCGCTTAATATATTTAAGCAAATCAACTCAGAACGACAAAAAGCAGGTGAGTCGGTATTTGCAAACCCTCGCAACGCCACTGCAGGCACTTTACGTCAACTCAACCCAAAGATAGTAGACAAAAGGCAATTAGACTTTTTCGCTTATACTTTACATATTCCCGGTCTTGATGACACAAGTATCGCAAGTACTCAATGGGGAGCATTAGAACTTTTACAGAAAATGGGTTTTAAAGTCAACCCGAAAATGAAGCTTTGTGCTTCACTGCAAGAAGTTGCTGAATATTATGAATATTGGGATACCGAACGATTAAATTTACCCTACATGACTGATGGGGTAGTAGTAAAGCTAGACTCGTTTAAGCTGCAAGAACAATTAGGTTTCACACAAAAATTTCCCCGTTGGGCTGTAGCTTTAAAATATGCTGCCGAAGAGGCGCCGACCATCGTCGAAAATATATCAGTAAATGTAGGCAGAACAGGAGCATTAACACCGCTAGCAGAAATGCGTCCAGTACAATTAGCAGGTACAACCGTATCTAGAGCCACTTTACACAACGGCGACCGCATCGCGCAACTTGACATTCGTATCGGTGACACAGTAATAGTTCGCAAAGCAGGGGAAATAATACCCGAAGTATTGCGCGTACTCAAAGAACTGCGTCCAGATGGAACCAAAGCATTTATAATGCCAAGTAACTGTCCCGTATGCAGTCAACCTGTAGTGCGCGAAAAAGACGAAGCGGTAACACGGTGTGTAAACGCATCATGCCAAGCTATTTTAAAAGGTTCGATAGAACATTGGGTAAGTCGCGATGCTTTGGATATTCGCGGTATGGGTGAAAAACTAGTGCATCAACTTGTCGATAAAGGTGTAGTGCATTCAGTAGCTGATTTATATGACTTGACACCAGACAAATTATGTGCATTAGAACGAATGGGTAAAAAATCGGCAGAGAAAATAGTCGAAGCAATAACCCAATCAAAAAATCAACCTTGGTCAAGAGTACTTTACGGTTTAGGAATTCGACACGTCGGTAACGTTACTGCCCAAACACTAACAGAAAAATTCCCCACCGTCGAACAAATCGCCGAAGCATCACGCACAGCATACGAAGGTATATATGGAATAGGCGCCGAAATAGCCGACAGTATATATCAATGGTTCCGCATACCCTCAAACCAAACACTAATCGAACGATTAAAAATTGCTGGTTTGCAACTAGAAACAAGTGAGGCGCCTACAGATAGTAGCAGCGAAAACGAGAAATTTGTAGGTAAAACATTTGTAATAACAGGTACATTACCAATACTAAAACGCGACGAAGCCAAAGCTTTAATACAAAAAGCAGGCGGTAAAGTCACAGACTCAGTAAGTAAAAAAACTGACTATTTAGTAGTAGGTGAAGAAGCCGGTTCCAAACTAGCAAAAGCCGAATCACTAGGTGTTACAACTTTGAGTGAAGCACAATTGTTGGAAATGCTGGCAACGGATTAAACGGATGTAACGGATGATTTATTCGTTACGTGTAGGTTGGGTGAGGCGCCGAGGTTCCCAACATAAACGTAGGGTGTGTAACTGCTTGAAAAAACAACAAATAAAACGTAAATTAAAGTAGCAGTTACGCACCATCACCAACCACCTATTAGTTTCACTATGTTTGCTATAAATAAGGGAAAATATAAAAGAGCAAAAAATCCCAGGCGCCTTATAATGCTGCTACAATCATGCTATCGCTTTATCTTACCGCGCGTCGCAAAGAAGTGCGCGTTTTGTAATAATAATCGGCGCCACTAATTAAGTTCATGCAGTAACACATAATTTAATTAAAGTATAAACATTAACATTATGCTTAAAACATTTCAAGTTAAAAATTTTAAGGCTATATGTGATAGCAAAACAATTAGCTTCACACCTTTAACAGTATTCATTGGAAATAATGGTTCTGGAAAAAGTAGTATTATTGAAGCACTTTCAACTTATCAAATGATAGTGAGAGATGGTCTTGATAAAGCAATGAATTATTGGGGTGGTTTTGAACATATACGTAATCAAGCTGTATCTCATATTACAGAAAAATCTGGTATAGAACGTTCTTATGAAACCAATCCAGTTGATTTTAAAATTTGTTGGGAAGACTATTATTCTGAAATGGCTGTAACTATAGATTCCAGTAAAGATGAGTTATTCATACAAAAAGAAACTTTAGAGATATTATTTAATAAATCTAAAACTGTATTTACAAGAACAGATACTGGTGAGTTTTCTATAAAAGGGAAGCAAAATAAGAATTTAGATATAACAGAAAAATATAAATTTCAAGGCAAATGCTTAGACGGTCAATCTATAATATCTACATTTACTGTTCGAGAGAATTTTCAAGAATATGATATATTTACTAATATATTAAATTGGCAGTTTCTAAATTTGAACCCGTATTCTATGGTTTCGCCTAACCCTAGAAAACTTACAAATAAGAACATTAGTTTAGCAAGTGATGGTTCAAATCTAGCTGAATACCTTTTAAGTATATATAGACTTGATAGTAATGTATTTGATGGAATTGTAGAAACCTTACAATACATAGTTCCTTATGCTCGTGATTTACAAGCTAACGTCACTTCTGAATTGGAGCGTAATGTTTATCTCCAGTTAACCGAAAATAATTTTAAGCTTCCAACATGGCTGTTTTCAACGGGGACGCTAAGAATATTGGCATTATTAGCTGTACTACGACATCCGCAACCAGCACCACTAATTGTAATTGAAGAAATTGAAAATGGACTAGACCCAAGAAGTATTCATTTAATTGTAGATGAAATTAGAAATTTAGTTGAAACGGGAAGAAGTAAAGTTATTATTACGACGCATTCTCCGTATTTACTTGACCTTTTACTTTTATCTCAAATTATTTTAGTTGAACGAGACGAAAATGGTCAGCCTGTATTTAGTCGTCCTGCCGAGCAAGAATCACTCCAAGAATGGTCTAAAAAATTTGGCCCAGGAAAACTTTACACTATGAATCGTTTGAGCCAGAAAGGATAGGCAATGAAGGTTGGAATGATTTTTGAATGTGGACCAGATGGTGCAGACAAAAAAGTATGCGAACACAAGCGCACGTATGCTTCAGAAAGATATAGAGATATCGAGTGTCACTCTCGACAACAAGCCAAATTTAGTTTCTGAATGTGGCATTGCAGCAGCGCAACTCTTAAAAGATGGATGTGAGCGTATACTGATTGTTTGGGATCTTTACCCTGCTTGGCGTGAAAAAAAAGAATCTCCTTGTCGTAAAGAGGATCGTGTTGCAATTCTGGAGTCTTTAGCTCAAGCTGGAGTGACATCATCACAGGTGTATCTAGTTTGTATTGAGGAAGAACTGGAAGCATGGTTACTTGCCGATGGTCGTGCTATTTCTTCAGTCCTTTCAAAACCAACTCATCCAGTCAAAATCAAAGACACGAAAAATCCAGAACGGGTACGCAATCCAAAAAAAACCTTAAATAAAATGTTTCAAGAAAATATTGGTCGTCCTTATGTTGATAGACAGCACGCAAAAATGATTGTTGAAAAGCTAGAAGATTTAAATAAGCTAAATCGTTGCCCTACTTTTGCTCGCTTTGCTGAAAAGCTAACAGAGAAATAACCATTGGACAATAGTGCAACAAACTGCCACAGGAGTAAGCAATTTTGATATTTTAGTTTAGGTTGGCGAAGGTTTTACGGAAGTTTTATTTGGTTTTAAGTGTTTGAAAACCCGACGCTTGGTGGTAGATATGGCATCGGGTGTGTTGACTCTCAAGGATGGTTGGAAGTTGATAAGATTTGGGGCGCCTGCTGAGATAATTTCAGAGGGGACAATATTTGTTGTTGGAATTCGGAACGACGCTGATGTGCTGCTGTAGGAACTTTGGCTGCCAGTAGACAGACTCATGATATCGGGTTTCAAATCTCCCAATAATCCTCCTATTAAAAGCTCAAAGGCATATAATAACGTGAGCGTTTAGACTTTTTCACTCCCAAACAGCCATTCGGACATCTCTTCTTGTTGTTGCCAATTAAACATTCCGATCATAAAATCATCAAGTTGCTTGGCGTTTAACTTTTGGAGTTGACTCACTATCTGTGGCGTGAGAATCTCATCCCCAAACTTGACTCTAATTATAGTAATTGCCGACTCAACCTTGCCTTCTAGTTTGCCTTCTAGTTTGCCTTCTAACTTAGCGTTGTTAATTTCAGCTTCATACCAAGCATCGATTTCTGCCATCGTTCTCATAAAATCTTTGTCCTCTGGAGTTAAGTTATCAGTAGGTATGTCTCGTAGGTAAACACAATATTTAATACATGCACTGATTATATCATTTTTTTCCCTACGATTTGGCGATAACTGCTTGATTGATTGAAAAGCGAGCTTCGCACTTTCTTTATCTCCCAACATTTTCAACCAAATAGTGTCAGGACTATCAATCAATTGCTCAATAATTACAATTCCCATCCGCAATATTTGAGGAAGCCGATATACACCTGCGCCTAATTCATTAGCTGGTTGAGCGTTACATAAATTCAATAGTTTTTCACTGCAATTAACCGTAAGTATCCAGGTAAATGGATTTTGGTTTTCTATTTGTTTTTTTGCCTGTTTCGACAGTCGCCCAGAAGCTGTTAGCTCCTGTTTGGTTTTAGCATTCTCTACTAGTTCTTTTTGCTTTTGTGTCCAATACAGATTCTTTCTAGTAATCGATTTATTAATATCTGTTTCTTCTAAATACGAGCTATAATGTTCGATGATAATCGTTGGATGCTCTTGCATTAATCGGTCAAATAAGCCTAAATTCTCTTGCTGCCATCCAAGATTTTCTTGGACTATAAACATTAAATCAATTTCGAGGTCTTCATCGTTGTGGACTTGGATATTTTGTAAAGTATCTCCCTTCGTTTTATATAAAGATTGAATATAAAATTTGAAGAATCGGTCGTGTTTGTACTGAGCCATTTAAATTTATCTAGTCCTTGACAACGCTTTCATGTTATGACAGTTAATTTCAGCGAGAAAAATATCGTTAAACGATTATAACCAAAATTAGTGTCCAAGACTAATAGTGCAACAATCTGCGCTCGTGAATAAGTGATTTTGATATCTACGCGGGGTTTGGTACGTTTTGATGGCAGTGAGTTTGATATTTTAGTTCGTGTTGGCGAAGGGTTGACGGAAGTTTTATTTGGTTTAAAGTGGTTGAAAACCCGACGCGACGCTTGGTGGTAGATATGGCATCGGGTGTGTTGACTCGTTTGAAATGGTGGAAGTTGATCTGACAATTCATTTGTATGTTGAAAACCTCTCCCCCAACCCCTCTCCTATAAGGAGAGGGGAGTAATTATACTCAGGAATTCCTTCTTAGGGAAGGGGGTCGGGGGTTAGGTTCTATGTTCGTTTTTCCACAAGACGTGAAAAGTCAGGAAAGTTGATAAAATTTGGGGCGCCTGCTGAGATAATTTCAGAGGGGACAATATCTGTCGTTGAAATTCGGAACGACGGTGATGTGCTGCTGTTGGAGGAAGGGGTAGATATAGCTGTCACCAGACCCTGAAAAATTCTGGGTCTGGTAACCTGGAAATTTCCTCCGTTGGATAAAGTTCTGATGTAAGTCACCAGACCCTGAAAATTCTGGGTCTGGTAACGCTTAACTATATATATGCCTGGTTTTACAACATTAAAGTCTCTTAATCAAAATAGTGATTAACCAACGTACAAATGATAACTTGTAGAACCTTTTTCACAGGTTACTGCAATAGTATACTCTCCTGACCAACCAGGAGTAAATGTACATGCTGCATCACTAGCAATGGAATTATCCCCAGCTAACACCTTACGGTTTCCATCTAAAACATAAACGTCTAAATCTACCCCAGGTAAAGCATTCTGAACATAAATCTTGTAAGTAATTCCGGCTCGAAATGATAGATTATAAGTTATTGTTTGTCCTGCGTTAATGTTATCAGAATCAATATGGTTCATGATTTGTCTCCTTAGTTGATAAAAAAATAAACAAACGATTCTCTCGCACATTACTCAGACATTAAATAGGTATCGCTGAGATATGCATAAATTGGTACATGTTGTAAATAAATAATGTAGAGAACACCTTAATGATTTGTTGATAAACTGTTAGAAGTAGATGCTCTTATGTAAATTCCTACAGACTATTTTTGTGTTATTTCGGAAGATAATGATATTTATATGTATCAGGTTCCGTGTTTTTTATTTAAGACTTTTTATGCTATATGTATAATGTGCTTATTTTCAGTTTTTTATTGGGATGATTCTCGTACCCTGAATAGTTTGCTTTATTTTATATACGCAGTCTATAGTAGATGCGATGAGAGGCATTTTATATAATGGAAAAATTACCTGGAACTAGGAATCAAAAACTTTATATGGAAATTATTTTCACTGTATATACTGATTATAGGTGATAATAAATATATAAAGTTATGAGACTCTTGAACTTCATGTAATTTTTATTATTCTAGTAGGAGAAATTTGGAGGTGGTTTCTTGAATAAACTATTTAGATGGCTCAACTGTTGTCTTCACATGGGTTACTATTATCCATCATTAACTGTTTGTTTGGTGGGTTTTGTTTGCCATCCCTCGTGGCTATGGGTTTTTGGCTTTATAATTACATGTTTATTCTATGGATGGGTATTTACTTGGGCTGACATTGAATGCTCGTTCAAACACTTGAAAGATGCTCGCAATGACATCTTAGACGGAAACTATTTGATTCATCCAGTAGATAGCTCAGTGTATGAGTCAATAAAAGAGTTTTGTGGTATCGGAGTGTATCAAAAAATGTATCGAATGCTACCCTTGTTTGTCAAAAATGTTATGGAGAAAAGCCCTCTCTATGATAATCTATCCAAGGAACCGCTACTTATACTTAGTGTTGAACATAAAGATGGCAAGTCACTAACTGCGTGTAAAGCATATACCAACCTTCTTGGCCCGTCACTAGTTTTTCTAAATAGGCGACCAGAGGAAATGGATGCATTTTTTCGCTTCCTTTTACTACATGAACTTGAACATGTTAATCGTGATGGTGCAGAACAGTTGAGCCAGATGCACGCACGTCCAATTGCTTTAAGTTTTGCCGTAATTCTCCTCTCTTTCCTCGCGACTGCTTGGTGGCATTGGCTAATAATAATTACCTATGTATTACTGAATATAGTTACCAGTATTAGAGCAAAAGAAAGACGCGAGGCAATCGCAGATAATGGAGCTTTACGAAAGCTCTCTAATTCAGAAGAGCAAGAAGAAGCAATCGAATATTTTATTGAATTGAATCAAGATTTAAGCGAGTTACCTGAACCTCAAATTGATATGGAGGCGATAAAAAAAAGATTTGAAATCCTTACTATGTTAATGGATCAAGGTAAACTAAGCAATCAAGATAAGAGGGATTATATTAAGGAATGGATGTATCGTTTAGGGTACTTTAAATTGTATCAGGATTGCTTAAAAAATCACAAAAAATTGCCTTATCTTGATTGGATACCTTTGGAAGACAGATTATTTGCTCTTCCTTTTAATCTATTCTTTTTATACTTAGGTAGAATTACACTATCTCCTCCTATAATACCCTTTGTATTGATGTTTTCATCTTTATTTTTATATGCACTCCATAACAAACGTCTGAATCAATTTTTAGAGATTAGCAATGAAGTTGAAAGTAGAGTAGTTAAAACTTGATTTTAGAGCCAGACTCTCAGCCATCTAAGTTCGTCCAACCAAAAGCTTGCAATCAGATAAAATGTGTTACCAAGTAACCAGCTAAGGTGTTTCACTGTTTCGTCACCTCCTCAATTAGGGCATCTAGTTTTTTTAGTACAGCACGTTCATAAGAATCATAAATTCCAGCCTCTCTAGCTTTTTGTGAAAGTTCTTCTTTGGAAGGAGGACGATTATGCTCTTGCTTCCATATTTTGTAAAGAGCCAGTACATTAACCGTAAGTCCAACTGCTTGATAGAGTAATTCCCAGGCAGATCTCATATCAAAAGCACTTCCACCCGCCGCAAAACTCAATAAATCATCTAGTGACCTTCCACCCTGAATGGCATCATAAAGCTTATCTACTGACGCATCACCTAATACCCTGTACTGTACACGCCATACTTGACCTAAAATGCTTTTGACCAGTTCTTTTAAATTTGCATCTATTTCATTATTACCTTCAGATTTGGTATCCTCCCTAGCATGTGCATTCTCGCTAGTTACAAAATAAACATCTTCAACAGAAATACCCAATACCTCAGAAATTTTCCCAGACTTAAATAGTGTCTCAAGTCGTTCCAGACCTTCTTGTGAACCTTCTAGTACTAATTTGATACTACCTTCTTGAACATCAACAATTGTCAAATAAGCATCCCTTGCAACTATACGCAAATGAGCGACAATAGCTTCCAGTTTGCTCCGTTCTAATGAGTCTAAAGTACCACTAAGTACAAATGTAATTTGTTTTTTACAATTCATCGAAATTCCGTTGGCTCTTTTTTTAAGTATTGGTGTGAGATGTTCTGGAATTGTTTCTAGCTCAATAGCATTGCAACCAAATTTGTAAGCATCTTCAACAGAACGTCCGGCGCCGATAGCATCATAGAAACCAATAGCAAACTTAATCGCTGCCTCATCCCCAATTGATTGTTTCATTCCAACCACGTAATCAATATGCTGGCTAATAGCTTCAGCTTGTACTTCCGAGTAGCAAGCATTGAGAATGACACACTTAACGTGGTCTTGGCACAACTCAAATAGTCCGGCTAAGGCATTTGTACTCACTAGCTTGACTTTGCCATCTTCTGCTTCAAAAGCTAGACCATTTTCTCCATATCCATGACCACAAAAATGGACAAATTGAGGCTCTGTATCCAATAATGCTCTTCTGATATCGTCAGTTCTAACTGCCCATTTTTGCACTAACTCATATTGTTCTCGGTGTTTAGCACGGTTTAATCCCTGATCGATTTCCCGTACTTCGTTATCCAAGCGGAGTCGTGATGTCTTAAGGGGATTAGCTGACAGAATCAAGATTTTTCTAACCGAAGAGTTGTTAATCATGCGAATACGATGAGAACTAAAGGTTGAGCCAAGATACAGCAAATTGCGCGTTCATGGAATATATGTAGAAAGCTTATATGGCAACGGCTAGGGAATTTACGACCTTCACCGTATCTTAGGTGTCCTTGTGTCCTTGCCCGCGTAAGAACCCCCAAATCCACAGCAACTGCCCTTTTAGGGTTTTCGTGCCTGCGATTTGGTTTAAAGCGGCTTCTTTTCTGATTTCTTTCAAAAACGACTCATCTGTTGTTAAAAGCGGCTCTGAACCTGGCAACACAATATCTTGGGAATTAGAAGCCCGTCTTTCTAGTTTTGCTAAAAGTTGGTCTATCTTCTCTTCGTCCATAACAGTTACCTTGATAATTGATTACTTCTGGTTCGCCCATTCTAAATTGAGTTAGGAAAAAGCTGAACGATTTAATCAGGGTTCTAGCTTATAATTCAAATGTACTGTCGTGGCGAATTGGCGCCATCCCATAGAAATAGAGTTTTTAGAGCGGGATGGTAGTTTAAGATAAATTTAGGTAAATCGCTCAAACCGTTGTGGAATCTAGATTTTATGTTTTTCGGCAACTTCTCAAATTCAAAAAAAAATGAGCGAACCAGGAGTGATTAGTCTTGAATAGCCTTAAGCAAAACTTCCTTGAGAGATAAATCCTCTTCTTCTATCTCTTGGATAGTAATTGTGTCAACAATATCAAACTTAGCCCCTACATTCTCTAGCTGATCATCTAAAAGCTTAAGAAATGCAGTTGCTTCTGAATCATTTCCAATTTGAATAAAGGAGATAGCTAACTCTTCATCTTTATCCATGCGTTGGGTTGCTTCAACAATTGTCGTAATAACTGATTTACGATTGTCTGGCTGACCATCAGTAACAACCAACATAGTCTCTCCGTTAGGTTTGATTTGCCCCAATTCCCGCCGATGGAAGTAATTTTGGAACGCATCTCTCAACACATCGGCCATCTCCGTTCGTCCCAAAGGCTCATTTTCCTCGAATATTTGGTTAACTTTATTAGCAGTGACATTTTCATAACGCTTGAATCGAGTTGAAAAAGTGTAAATAGTAATACCGTCTGGGTCAAACTTTTCGCATTTACTAGCCAAAGCAAGTGTAGACTCCTGCATGACATCCCAACGGCTTCTACCACCAGCTTGATCCTTTGTTGACATACTACCGCTCTTGTCAATAATTAACGTATAATCGCGGTTTTCTAGCATAATGATCTCCTTTTATAATTCAGCCTATGATTTTTATTGAAATTACTTTGCATCTCGTTAATACAGTAAAAAACGGATGGCACAGCATTTTAAATACTGCTGCTAATCTACTATATAAGTCCAGTTAAAACAGTGGTTAATTAATAATTAAATCTCACTTGGCAACAATTTTAGCGGGTAGGTGGATAAGAGGTTGGGGGATTTAAATTCTTAACCGAGTAGTACTAGCAAGCAATTATATTCAATTGCATCTTTTGAGCTAACCTACATGTGCTTGTCCTACCCTCTTATTTTGATTGAATCCTTTTTAGTCGTTCCGAAAGTAACTGCTTTATTTTCTGTTCTGCACTTTCCTCTAAATTTTCTTTCTCGACTTCGAGAACTGCTTTGCCAATATCTGTGACGCATTCTATTACATCATCTACTTCAGGATCGGTATATGCAAGATATATTTTCTCAAAAGTACTAGCAATTGCTTTAGCCTTCAAAGCTTCTGCTTCATTCTCTGCTAGTGAAATAAGTTCTTTAACGGACTTAAACATGAGAGAGTCGATTTGTTCCACAAGAGTAAATCTTTCATATGCGTATTTTTCTCTTATAAAATCGTACTTATCTTTGTTCTTATCTCCAACTTTCTTAATTGCTATCGGAAGCTGCCTGTTTTGATAAAGCAATTTCATTGTTGCGGCCATACTAACTCCGAATATTCCAATAGTAGCAATTCCCATTGGAGTTAGAGTAAATGAGCCTAGCGCGATTAAAAAACTGGGAAAAGCTAAACTTAGAAGCAAGACAATTGCATTAAATATTACCCAACTACTTATTATGATTTTCAAGATGATCATAACTATTGCATGGCTTGTAAGGTCAAATAGTTCTTTAAGGTTTACAGTGCTGTCAGCAGTGTCAACAATATCAGCCATAAATCGCTCCCATGAAGTATAGCGTGACACACTAGTCATTTTTTTATCTCCTAATTTGTTTTATGAACACACTTTTTTAAGTGTTGCAAGATGTCAGTTTTTGAATATCCGCATAGTGCGATGATTTTTGAAACTAAATATATTGTTTATAGCAATCTTGAATAATTTTTGAAAGTTTACAATGCCCGACAACCCGATTTGTAAATTTTTATGAGTCATTTATAACTGCTATATGCTTACACTTTTTAATATCTTCTTCTGTTACGAATTATTTGAGTAGCTCTTTCTAAACGTTCATTTTGTTGTTGAATTTTAATTGTATATAAATTACAAGCATTTCTGTTTCCATTCATACAAGCCATATAAAGCCTGTTTAAATATCTTTGATATTTTTGAACTTCTGGGTTAACTACCTTCCTTTCAAACTGCTCATACTCTCCTATTAGTTGGTTGGTTCTGTTTATTTCATCTTGAACAGAATTCGCATTTGCAGTATTTGTAAAAGTGAACAAACTGCTAATCATTAATATGGAGCCTAGCAAATATTTACGCATACTTTTAAGTGTTTGTATGTTTTGACTCTTCTATCATCGTAAAATATACTTAAAGTAACCAGCACAATTCCGGATCAGTTACCTCTCGCCTTGTAGTGTTCCGTAAATGTACTTGAAAATAATAATAAATATCAGTAATCATGCGGAGCTTAAAAGCGTCACCATTGGGACTGAAAAAAATCAAGGAAGCACGAGAGACGGAGGGGTCAGCCATTGATAACCCTAAGTGGCTGGAAGAAGCTAGTAATTTGATACCACCAGTAAAGAATGGTAAAAATGTCCTTCCTGCAACTGTGTCGATTGGTACTTGGAAACGCTTTTTGCAGGGTACGCCTGTTAAACCTTTGTATTTCAAGGCTTTTTGTCAAGTCCTCGAACTTGACTGGGAGGAGGTTGTTGATATTAAGGATGAGGTTAAAGGTGGGAAGGATGAAGATAAATCATCACCTACAAAGTATGATTGGGATTCGGCGCCTGATGTATCAATTTTCTACGATAGGAGTATAGAACGAAACCAATTAAAACAGTGGTTAATTAACGATAAATGTCGTTTGGTGACAATTTTGGCGATGGGTGGAGTAGGTAAAACTGCTTTGGCGGTAAAACTAGCGCAAGAGGTAAGTGAGGAATTTGACTATATTATTTGGCGGAGTTTACGAGAGGCGCCGACGGTAGAAAAAATCATCGCGGATGTGGTTAAGTTTCTTTCCCTACAGCAAGAAATTGAATTACCCCAAAGTTTAGGGGAGAAAATTACGCGACTTATCCATTATTTCAATACTTCCCGTTGTTTGCTGATACTCGATAATGGCGAGTCAATTTTGCAAGGTGGGTCTTCCACTGGTTGCTATCGTGAGGGATATGAAGGTTATGGTGAGTTATTTCGACGAGTCGGGGAATGTCAACATCAAAGTTGCTTGCTTTTAACTAGTCGCGAACAGTTTCAGGAAATGCGACCTTTAGCGGGGGAAAGCTTACCCGTGCGAGTTTGGGAGTTAGAAGGGTTACAGTCAGCAACAGAAATTTTGACTACGAGGGGTATAAGTGGTTTAGCATCCGATATTGAAGAATTGATAGAGCTTTATCATGGTAATCCTTTAGCTTTACAAATTGTTCCAGCAACAATTAAAAAACTGTTTAATGGTAA
Source organism: Calothrix sp. NIES-4105 (assembly GCF_002368415.1). Taxonomy (GTDB): domain Bacteria; phylum Cyanobacteriota; class Cyanobacteriia; order Cyanobacteriales; family Nostocaceae; genus Dulcicalothrix. The sequence goes on along the minus strand of NZ_AP018290.1, from coordinate 9,137,503 downwards.
TATTAGGGCTTTTCTAGATTCTGGGACAATTATTTTTGATGATATAGATGATTTATTGACACAACAGTTTCAACGATTGTCGAAACCAGAACAATCTTTAATGTATTGGTTAGCAATTAATCGTCAACCTGTGCTGCAAAGTGATTTATTTGAGGATGTTTTGGGTTTATCACAACGCCAAATTCTCTCTAGTTTAAATTCTTTGTTAGGTCGCTGTTTAATTCAATCTACCCATGATAGTTTTACGCTGCAAAATGTGGTAATGGAGTATGTAAGTGAGGTTTTTATTGACAAAGTAATTAATGAGTTGGAGTGTTGCGAATTAGATTTATTGAGAACTCATGCGATTATTAAAGCTTCGGCGCCTGATTACATCCGGGAAAATCAAACGCAGGTACTATTAAAACCTGTGGTAGGGTATTTATGCAAAAATCATACGAAAAGAGTTATAGAACATAAATTCCGCATCATTGTTGAGAAATTAAGAGAAAAAGAACTACAAGTACCCGTAGGATATGCTGGGGGAAATTTAATTAATCTTTTAATTCAACTACAAGTAAATCTGAACGGTTACGATTTTTCTCGTCTTCCCATTTCCCAAGCTTATTTACAGGGGGTGGAATTATCACAAGTAAATTTTAATGATTGTAGTTTTAATAAAACTGTTTTTTCTCAATCTTTAGGTAGTATATTTAGCGTTACATTCAGTCCCGACCAAAAATTACTCGCTACAGGGGGAATGGATGGACAAATTCGTCTTTGGAATGTGGCGGATAGTACACAAATTCTAGCATGGCAAGCTCATGATGATTGGATTCGATGTGTGGCTTTTAGTTCTGATGGTAAGCTAATAGCTAGTTGTGGCAATGACCGCGCGGTGAGAATTTGGGATAGTGAAAGTGCAAAATGTTTAAAAATATTTCGCGGACATACTGATTGGGTGTGGTCGGTGTATTTTGTATTGGGTAAGCGTTTGGTAGTTAGTGCAAGTAGCGACCGCACTGCAAAAGTTTGGAGTCTCGATTTAGAGGTTTGCATTTACACTTTCCATGAACCAGATCGAGAGGTTTGGTCATTTGCGTTTAGTAATAACGGTAAAACTTTAGCTACAGGTGGTGCATCATCAATAAGATTATGGAATGTCTGGACTAATAAATGTTTGAAAACGTTTGACGAAAATTCAACGCGCGTTCGCACTTTGGCTTTTAGTCCTGATGGTAAAACTTTAGTGGGAAGCAGCGATAATCAAAGTATCAAAGCTTGGGATGTGAAGTCGGGTAAATGTTTGCTGCGTGTAAAAACTGCACCAACTGGCGCCATTTGGGCTGTAAAATTTAGTCAGTCGGGCAAAACGGTTATAAGTTGCGGTACAGATAAAATTCAACTTTGGAATTTGGAAAATGGGGAACCGCTTCGGACTTTCCACGAACCCCATCATCGCATTCGTTCGTTAGCTTATAGTCCCGATCAAAAAATGATTGCTGTAGGAAGTGATGACCAGTTAGTGAGGTTGTGGGATACTCAAACTGGTGAGGCAATTAAAACTTTTCAAGGTTACAGCAATCGGATTTGGAGTGTAGCTGTTAACCCTGTTCCTCAACAGGATATAATTTGTCTTGCTAGTGGTAGCGATGATGGTAATATCAGGTTGTGGAATGCGGCAACTGGTGAATGTTATCAAACTTTATCAGGACATCAAGGCAGAATTAGGCATGTGAGTTTCAGTCCTGATGGGGCATTATTAGCAAGCGCTAGTCACGACCGCACTATTAAACTTTGGGATGTAAGTACGGGAACATGTCTCAAAACTTGGCGCGGTCATACTGATTGGGTATGGTCAGTAATATTCCAAAATAATCATACCTTAATTAGTGCCAGTGATGACCACACTATTAGATTATGGGATACACACACCAATCAATCCCAAATTTTAGAGAATTTAGAAACCGAATGGATGTGGGCAATAGCTCTATCACCCCACACCGAAACTTTAGCGACAGCTGGAACTGGTGAAACTATCAACTTTTGGGATATTCATACTAGAAAATGCCTAACTAGTCTAAAAGGACACACCCATCGCTTGAGAGCTATAACTTTTAATGAGAATGGTAAACTCATTGCCAGTAGCAGCGATGATTTTAGTATCAGACTGTGGAATGTGGAAACACAGCAATGCTTACAACTGTTTTGGGGACATACTGGAGAAATTCGCGCGCTTACTTTTATTCCCGCATCTGACAATACACCATCCATTCTTATTAGCGCCAGTGATGACGCCACCATTAGATTATGGGATACTAAAACAGGATGCTTTAAAGTATTAACAGGTCATCAAAACCGTATTTGGTCGCTCTGTTACAGTGAGCAATTAGATATCTTATTTAGCTGCGGCGAAGATGAAACCATTAAACTTTGGGATATTCGCGCATTAAACTGTATAAAAACTCTAAGAATTCCTAAACCCTACGAAGGAATGAATATCAATGGTGTTTCTGGTTTAACAGACGCAACACTCCTTTCATTGCGGGTTTTAGGCGCCGTTTCAGGCACAGCATAAAATGGAGTTGTTTACTTGCACTATAATTAGATACTTTTGTCGTATATTTTACTAAATGGGCTGTCAATCATGCTTTGGAATTCGTCAGTGCAAATGCACAAAGCCAATAAAACTATCAGCTTTGCTGCAAAGAATAAAATTACAAAATGAATTTAATCATCGAATTGGGCAAGAACAATTTCCTTTTCACGAAAGTTAGCAACTATTTTCAAACTTCCGCCAAGAGCTTTAATATATTCAGAGAGAGTAGAAATATCAATTTCTTGCTGATTCTCATTCATTAAGATATCAGGCAAAACAGCGTCATAATCTTCTGAATTCTCTTGTAGAAGTCCCAAGGAATTTTGTAATTCAACTAGGGTAAGATAAAGTAAAGCTATTTTGGCACGAGTCGCATTTTTTGCCCTTCGTTCAGGCGCCATCCTATTACGTAATTCGCTAAAAGGTTTTGTTTTCATATATATCCTTCTTTTTTAAGTTCTTCTAACAGTTCATCGTAAAGCTTGTCAGCTTTTGCTACATTTTCTTCGTACCAGCGGTCGTTACCTACTTTGTTCCCTCCTAAGAGAAGTACAGCAACTCTACGAGGGTCAAAAGCGTATAAAATTCTGTATGGTTCTCCTCTACATTGTACCCTAAGTTCCCTCATATGCTGGTGACGAGAACTCTTAATGCCAAAACTGTATGGAAATGAAAGATTTGGTCCCCTTTCTATAAGTAAATCGACTACTATATCAATAGAGTCTTGTGTATATAAATCAAGCGTGAGCCACCATTGCTCAAATTCGTCTGTATATTCAACTTCGTACACAGTATAGTATATATCCTTTTTACTAATTACGTTTTGCTGTCTCTTGGTTGTGTTATTACGTTTAAGCCAATATATTGATGTTACTCATTATTATCTTACTTTTTATCAGCGCAACCAGTTCTAATTAAGTTTCTTTTTTTAATCAAATGGTTGTAACAATAATCGCTGTTCTTGGTCTAGATATAACAAATAAATCATCCGTTACATCCGCTTTATCCGTTGCCATCTTTCAACGCGCGTCGTGCCAACTTTACATAAGTTTTTACAGTTTCATAAGGCATCTGTAAATCATCTGCTATTTCCTGTACTGATTCTCCCATTTCTCGCCGTGCCAGTATAGTTGCCCATTTTGAAGCAATTTCCGAAGCGCGCGTTCCCCCAGTTCTTTTACGTTGCGCTTTAAATATTTCTGCTAACTCTTCAATACGTTGAGTTAATACAGTTTCAACCGAAGGTACATCTTGCACTAGTTCCGATGACCAACCTAACCGCGTTTGTCCTAACCCAAAAGTAGTTTTATGACCTGTACCACAATAAGGCGCCAATTTTCCCAAAGCATAAAATAGCTGCTCATATTCTGGATTTTTTGCTGCTTGTTGAGTTAAACTTAATTCGATGGCGCCCGTAAATCCTGTAACAGCACCGCGTTTACCTGCCAATACCTTAGTAGTAGTAATTTGGCAACGGTTAATAAAAACACAATCATCTATCCAAGCTAAAAAATCATTATGGTCTACTGCCATCCCCGAAAAATTATTCCAACGTCGTAAATAGCTGTGAAAAAGATTCGTTGGTACAGGTAACGGTAAATGATGACCTTTACGACGAAAACTTGTAGGAGTAATAAATTGTAAGATTATACTTCTGTCATGGTTTGAGTTTAACAGTTCTTCGTAAGTTGTAGGGGGATGAACAATATTACACGCGCGTACATGTAAAGCTGCATCATGTAAATTTACTATTACTGGTAATTTCTTTACCCATCGATCCATCCACTTTATAACTCGACTTGATAAACCAGTCACGTACCAACGATATATAGTATTTGACAATAATTTTACCTGTCTACCACTACTAACTATTTCTCCATCGAGTAACCCAGAAACAGTAAAAGCTTTTTCTGACTCTTCATCATGCAAATAAGCGGATAGCTGCGGGTCAATTTGCTGAACTTGATGAAGAAACCAAGCATGGAGTCCTTTGGAGTACTCTGGGTAAAGGTAAGCATCTTTTTCTAAGACTAACTCAAACTCCAACCCGACTAACTCTGTGTCAGGCGCCCATTTTAAATGAGAGTGGGATGCAGTTTGCTTTTTACGAAGTCCAGGCATGGTAGCGCTTGAGTCATATCATCATTCACGTGCTATTTATTTTATATCTCTTTCGTGCCCCCTTAGTTTATTGCTGAATTTGAGGCGAACTAGTAGTCCATGTCAAAAGTTTTGGACGGTTCGTAGTTGGGCTTTAGCCCTCTAAATTAAGATTTTTGACGCTCCGGAATCGCTACTACGTACCTACCAAAATTAATGACACGAACTACTAGTGGTTTATGTCAAAAGTTTTGGTAATTTGGTAGTTGTTGCTCTAGCTCTCTAAATTCATGTTTTTGATGCGAAGACAGCGCTACTACGTACCTATCAAAATTAATGACACAGACCACGCTTTAGTCCATAACTTAATGGAGTGGTATCGCGCGCGGACATTGGCCTTGCGGTTGGGATGGACAGTATCTGTGAAGGTAAATTAATTGTTTACTAAAGAAACTGACGCCTCTCGATGCCACGGGAGGAAGTACAAACCAAACCTCTAGATAATGCCACAATTCAACGCAAGGCAAATTTAAATGTTTGTATATATGTACTGTGTATGTATCTCATGCAATAGTTCAATCAAATCTTGTAGCAAATCAGCTTTTGTATTGTCTTGAAGTAAAGCATCTTTTATTTTTTGAATACAAATATTTAAAGGCAAAATTGCTGAATATGCTTCGTATAAAACGCTGTAACGCACGCACACTAAAAACTAAAAATGTATTATCTAGACTGTGAGCAACCGTCTACAATTATCCAATGGATAAGTTAGGAAGGCGCCCTTTTGTTAAAGTGGCTTGCTTTTTCTTAAGTATTTTAACTTAAAAAGCTTTGTAATGGTGGGTTTATTTTCGCCATGCTGCACTAGAATCAACCAGAGGGTTTTGACGCTCGGTGCCCCAGTTGCATAAGGCGAAATTTCCATACCAAAATCCCAAAAGCGATAAGCTCCGCTTAATGCCGAAGGCATATTGCATCTCAATCATAAACATGCTAGTGTGAATTGTAGATACAGATTGTATATACTATTCATAATGCAGTTTGAGTGGGATGAAAACAAAAATACCCAAAATTTGAAAAAACATGGCATCAGCTTTGAGGAGGCAAGAGAAATATTTGACGGGATTATATTTACCAGTATTGACGACCGTTTTGATTATGGGGAAATTCGATAAATCAGTATAGGGACAATACAAGGTGTAGTTATTGTGACTGTAACTCATACTGAAAGAGAAGGAATTATTCGTATTATTTCAGCAAGAAAAGCAACTCCAAAAGAAAGAAGAGAATCCGCATGACTATCTCAGCCAAGCGACTTAAAGAAATTGAAAGTATACCTGATGAGGATATTGATACTACTGATATTCCCGAATTAGATGAGCATTTTTGGGAGAAGGCAAAACTGATTGAACCTATCACTAAACAAGCAATTTCATTAAGAATTGACAGTGATATTTTACAATGGTTTAAAAGTCAAGGTAAAGGCTATCAGTCTTTAATAAACACTGTATTACGTTCTTACTTTGAGCATCAAAGTAAAGTAAGAAATGATGGATAAATTAGAGTGATGTCAGAGACAGGCCGCTTCTATGCGAGAAAAGCTACAAAAGGGGGTTCTTAGTAAGCGTGAGGTACAATAGGAAGTTCAAGCTAAATTTTTGAATACATCTATCAATCAAGGTGCAAATTTCCTGACGTATCGATAACTGTTGCTAGCTTTAAAACTTTCATTTTTACTTTGAAATCTGTACAAAGCGCGTGCTAAACTTGTGGGTAAATCAGCTTACAACTATTGCTGGGCTTGTCTTACAGCCATTATTAGCATCAGAATGGTATTCCTTGCTTAAATTGAAAGTATAAGTGACTGTAAGCCTTGTAAATAAAGCGTACTTGTAGATTTTAATTAAAATTTAGCACGCTATGTACGAAAGAACCGCGATTAGAAAACAAATAAATGAGTTACTTTGGCATAAAACATGGGATATTCTCTATTTTGCGGGGCATAGTTCTAGCAGCAACAATGATGAAATTGGTTATATATATACAAATTCATCAGAAAAGCTAACGATTGCTGATTTAAAATATGCTCTCTCAAACGCAATTGAAAATGGTTTTAAACTAGCAATTTTCAACTCTTGTGATGGCATGGGATTAGCCATTAATTTAGCAACTTTGCGTATTCCACAAATAATTGTCATGCGCGAGTGGGTGCCAGATGAAGTTGCACAAGACTTTTTAAGAAACTTTTTTAAAGCGTTTCGAGGTGGAAAATCTCTTTATCAATCAGTACGAGACGCGCGAGAACAACTACACCACTGGGAAAACAGGTTTAAGAGTGCAACTTGGCTGCCCGTAATTTTTCAAAATCCAGCAGAAATACCCCCAACATGGAATTCAATGCTTAACATAAAATAGATTATGCAGTAGCTTTGCAATATACAGATGAATATCTTAAATCTTCTAAATGGTGCAGACGAACATATAGCCCTAACTTCAAACGAACGTCCGGCTATGACCTACAAGCAACTACGAGAGAATGTGGTTGAGCTTGCAGAACAACTTAATAGCTTTGGTTTAGGACGTGGAGACAGAGTTGCTATTGCTATTTCTAATAGCCCGGAGATGATAACTGTATTTTTGGCTACTACGATTGCGGCTACTGCTTGTCCGTTGAATCCCAAGTATAAACAAGAAGAGTTTGCTTTTTATTACGAAGATACGCAAGCCAAAGCGTTAATTATTTTACCAGATAGTAACAATAATGCGCTTGCGGCTTGTACAGAAGCAATGAAAGTGATAATGGTTAAAACTTCAGATGATGGCGCCTTACATTTTGAGTTAGTTCAAGCACAACCGCACGCGCGTGAAGTTGAGCAAGCTTCAGAGCAAGACATAGCAATGGTTCTCCACACTAGTGGTACAACTAGTCGCCCCAAACGAGTACCTATTCGCCATCGTAATTTAATTGCCTCTGCGAATAATTTTGTCAATGCTTACTCGTTAACAGCGAATGACAAAACGCTCTTAGTTATGCCTTTATTCCATATTCATGGTTTAGTAGGCTGTATGCTATCAACTTTTGCATCTGGAGGTACAGTAATTTGCCCCCCTGGTTTTAATGCTTTAGAATTTTGGAAACTTGTAGAAGCATTTAAACCAACTTGGTATTCTGCGGCGCCAACAATGCATCAAATGGTATTAGCACGAGCTAGTCGTAACTCAGAAATTATTCAGGCAAACCAATTTAGATTTATTCGTTCAAGCAGCGCGCCTTTACCACCAGTAATCTTAGAACAAATCGAAGCAACATTAAACGCTCCCGTCATCCAATCATATAGCATGACCGAAGCAGCCCACTTAATGACAACCAATCCCTTACCACCCAAAACACGCAAACATAATAGTGTTGGTTACGGCTTTGGTGTAGATGTTGGCATTATGGACTCGGATGGAAATCTTTTACCTACAGGCAGCTTAGGAGAAGTAGTAGTAAAAGGCGCCAACGTTATAGATGGTTACGAAAATAATCCTCAAGCCAACGCAACAGCTTTCGTCAACGGTTGGTTTAGAACCGGCGACCAAGGTTTTTTAGACGAAGAAGGATATTTATCATTAACAGGAAGATTAAAAGAATTAATTAATAGAGGTGGCGAAAAAATATCACCCTTAGAAGTAGATGATGTACTGCTACGACATCCTGCTGTTAGCGAAGCACTTGCCTTTGCCGTACCACACAAAACCCTAGGCGAAGATATTCACGCAGCAGTAGTATTAAAAAATCCAACAGACGAAAAAGAACTACGTTCGCACTGTTCACAAATGCTCGCAGAATTTAAAGTGCCAGCAAAATTTCATATCCTAGAAGAATTACCGCGCGGCGCCACTGGCAAACTACAAAGACTCAACATGTCCAAACTACTAAAGATAGAATAAACTTTACCTCTTGTGGAGCGGGCATCCTTGCCCGCCCTTGTAATAACTTTTTTTCACCACTCCAGACACAGAGAGCGCAGAGAAAAGAGCGTTTTAAATACTGACTTTAAGAACATCTTGTGCTTCCTCTATAATTGCTTCATTCAATCCCAACACTAAAGCTTTATACAAATATTGCGTTAAGATTTCTTCCTTTAAAGGAATATTTAATTCCTTAAATCTGTCACTTATACGATATAAACATATTGCCAGAAAAGTAGCTGTTGAACGTACTTCAATTCTTTTATCTTGAGTAAACGATAAAAGTCTACTTACAAATAAATCTATATCATGGTACTTCATCTGAAATAAAGCTTTAAGTAAGTTGATAACTTGATAATCTGTGAAACTACTGACTTTTCACGTTATGTGGAAAAATGAACGTAAAACCTAACCCCCTAACCCCCTTCCCTTGAAGGGAAGGGGGAAAAATATACCCCCCTCTCCTCGTAGGAGAGGGGTTGGGGGAGAGGTTTTTAACATACCGTGAAAAGTCAGGTGAAACTAGGGTCATCTATTACCGTCCATAAGTAATAATACCCAGGTTTACCAAACTTAAAAATCCATGACGCAACATCGTCAAGTAATCGTGTGCTATGAAGTCTTTTTATTAATTTTTTTAACGCCTTTTCTATTAATTAAATACTTACTTGAAACAAATCTTCAATTTGTTGTCTAATACTTTGGTGCAACTCCATTTCTAAAGCTTGACGAAGATATTTTACCAATATTTCTTGCTCCAAAGGAATATTTAGTTCTTTAAATTCTTTTTTGATGCGAAATAAGCAGATTGCTAGAAAACACGCTGTTGAGCGCACATCAATTCTTTTATCTTGGGTAAATGACAAAAGTTTATTAACAAATACATCGATATCATAGTACTTCATCTGATATAAAATTCTGATTATGTTGATAACTTGGTAGTCAGTAAGATTCGAGTCATCTATTATTTCCCACAAATAATCGTATCCATCCTTGCCTAATTTAATAATTTCTTTAGCAACATCATCAGGCAATCTTTTACTATGGAGCCTTTTAATTAGTTTCTGACAATACTTGTTATCCATAATCTTCTAGCCTAATTCTATAACGTCTTGTATTTATTTGCCCTGATTTTAGTGCTTGATTAAACGTATTAATACGATACAATATTCTTTCATGCTCAGAACCTCCTTCAATATATAAAATAGGTAAATCCATCTCTTGCCCAATTCGGGTTCTATGTACTCTATCAATTTTTAGCTCAAATGCAAGGCTTTTCGATATTTGAAACTCGATAATAGTCAAAGATTTTGGTGGAGTTTCAAGAGTAAATCTATTTTGACGTTTTAATTCAGTATTATACCTAGATATCGACTCAAAAGCAAAATACCTAGCAGTTGGATATTCTTCTGCGAAAAAGGTAGGAGCTTGTCTAAAGCCTTGTTCCACTATTTTCTTTGCACGGCTAGAAGATGTACCATGATAAAGAATCTCAATCTCATTCCTGCTAATGCAAAAATTTCCTTAGTATCTACAATACCATATCAATATATCAGATCAAAGTCACTCAAATCAAATGATAATCTCTTTTTTAACTTTTATCTCTGTGAACTCTGCGTCTGGAGTGGTAAAAAAAAGAAATTACTGCAAGGGCAGCTTCGGATGCCTGCTCCACAAGAGGAAGAGAAGGAATAAAATTGTAATATTTATCAAGAGGTAGTGTAATGAAAATTTGTATAGTCGGCGCCGGCGCCATTGGTGGTTACTTAGGAGCAAAGCTAGCATTATCAGGAGAAGAAGTAACGCTAATAGCTAGAGGCGCCCATTTAAATGCTATTCAAACTCATGGATTAAAATTAATTACAGAGCAGAGTGCAACCCATATATCTAACATTGCTGCAACAGATAATATTAGTACTCTAGAACCACAAGATGTAGTTATATTGGCAATGAAAGCTCAAAGTCTGCCACCGATAGCTGCTAGTTTACCTAGTTTATATCATTCCCAAACAATGGTAGTTCCAGCACAAAATGGTGTACCTTGGTGGTACTTCCGTAAGTGTGGAACTCAATATGAAGGAGCAAAAATTACATCAGTTGACCCCGATGGTACGGTAGAAGCGAATATAGGTGTAGAGCGTACTATTGGATGCGTAGTTTATCCTGCCGCAGAAATTGCAGAACCAGGAGTAATTCGACATATCGAAGGTGAACGCTTTAGTATTGGTGAAATTGATGGCGCCAAAACCGAACGAATTCAAATTTTAGCAAACGTACTCAAAAAAGCTGGGTTAAAGGCGCCAATACGCAATCAAATTCGTACTGATTTATGGGTTAAATTATGGGGAAACGTCGCATTCAATCCCATCAGCGCACTTACACGCACTACTTTAGATAAAATTTGCCAATATCCTTTAACAAGAGAACTAGCTTTGGCTATTATGACCGAAACGCAAACAATCGCGCAAAAACTAGGAATAGATTTTGGTATTACATTAGAACAACGAATTGCTGGAGCCCAAAAAGTAGGCGCCCACAAAACCTCGATGCTACAAGATATCGAAGCTAAACGTCCAACTGAAGTTGATGCAATTGTTGGCGCCGTTGCCGAATTAGGAAAATTAACAAATACCCCAACTCCACATATTGATACAGTATACGCCCTAGTCAAGCTACTTGAACAAAGTTAACGCTTATAAAGTCACTATTATTGATTTTGAGCGCAACCAGTTTTAACTGTATTGCCAGAAATCAAGGTTGCTGTGTAAGGATATTTATTATCAGACATGCCATCGCTACAATAGCCATTATCTTTATGAAGAATAAGGATATGATTAGGGTTGGCACCAAAACGGTAAACTCTCACAGCTTCTAGAGTTCTTCCTTGTGCTGGTTGAGGTGGCACATAACGAAATGTTTGTTTGTTAATATTATCCTTCACGGAAGTGTAAACAATACCTTTTTGGTTGATGTCTATACCCCAGAATGGTTCTGTGCCAACAACGCGGAATCTTTCAGCTTTGGGCGCCTCCTTGGCAGAAGCTGGTAAAAAGGGAGTAACTGCTGTAATTCCTAATCCGAATACTACAAATAGTTTCTTCCAATTTTGTGTAGTCACTACTATCTCCGGGCTATATATTAGATATTTAAAGTTGTGATTTACTCTTATTTTAAGATTACAAGTTGCAATTTATTGATTTCGGAAAAGTTTTATAACATTGGGAATGTGAAGTTTTATTATAATTGATTATAGTTGGGGAACAAAAAATTACAGCAATAGTCTGATAAAATCAAAGCTGATTTAATTTAAGCTGTTCATGTTTTGTTATAAGCGCATTTGATCCCCCAACAGAGCGCGTGGAGGGGGGGAATCATAACGTTATAAAAATTTTACAATATTACAATTGCTTTCATTCTGATGGTGCGTGAAAGCTATCATAATTCCTCATTATGGTTATGATTTGTAATAGCTTTCACACACCCTACTTAACATATTATGAAATCGAAATTTCTTACAACAGCATTAACTTGCACTATAGTCGGCGCCTCTCTGGCACCAGCTTATAATCAAACGTTTGCAGCAACTCCCCAACCACAGGTTGCACAATTTCGCAGTCAGGGACAGCAGGGTTTAGAAAGGTTTCTTAGTACTTATGCAAAGGAACTTAATAACCCTTCATCACAAACGCGCGCTGCTTTAGATGCAGTTTGTCAGCAGAAAGACTGTTATGCTTCTAAGCTATATTGGTACACTGATATTGAACAAGCGAAAGAGAAAGCAAGGGTTAGTGGAAAACCTATTCTTTCACTACGGTTGTTGGGAAGACTTGATGAAGATTTAAGCTGTGCAAATAGTCGCTTCTTCCGTGTAGCGTTATATCCGAATGCGGAAATATCTAAATATTTACGCCAAAATTATATATTGCACTGGCAAACTGTACGTTCGGCGCCCAAAGTAACTGTAGATTTTGGTGATGGACGTAAATTAGAACGGACTATTACAGGTAACAGCATTCACTATATATTAGATAGTGCTGGGCGCCCTGTTGATGCAATTCCTGGGTTATACGGACCGCAAGCTTTCTTGAAGCAGTTGGTTAATGGTGAAAAATTAATCAAAGAATATAATAGGCGCCCTAGTGCTAGCAAAGAAAACTTTTTACGCGAATATCACACACAGCGTTTAGCATCTATTGGGCAGCAATGGAGTAAAGACTTAGCCAAACTTGGAATTTCAAACCCTCCACGTTTGGTAGAAATGCCTATAAATTCTAATTCCCCTAGCGCACCTGTTGCTGGTACAATTGCTGTTACGAAGATGCGAGTAGAGGCGCCGATGTTACAAGGTATGTCACCAAGTACTAGTAATCCGGCGCCGCTTAGAGAAATTACAGACCAAGCAACGTGGCAACGTATTGCTCAACTTTATGTTAACGATGCCAAGCTAGATAAGAATAGTGTTGCCTTAATAAATTCCAAACGGTTCAACCAAAAAGGTACGTCGAATGATTTGCAGCGCATCGTTAGTAACTTTGAAACTGCAATGGCGTTAGATACTGTCAGAAACGAGTATATGCTGCACAGACAAATTCATCAATGGTTCACTCAACCTAATGTAACAAGTAATGTAAACATACTAAATGAAAGAGTATATGCACAACTGTTTCTGACTCCAAGTTCTGACCCTTGGTTAGGATTAATGAACAGTGAAGCTTATAGTGCAATTGAAAATGATGGTATTCGTGTTGAGAAAAAATAATCTAAGGATTATTTAATCGTAATTCCAATCTAATTGATTGCGTAATTGCATCTACCAAAGCCAAGCGCTGACTAATTGGTAACTGTAAAACCGGGATTATCAACTCTTCTATAGACACTGGTGTTGGAGCATAACTTAGTTGAATATCTGAGTTTTGCTTCAAACTTTTCACCAAATCATCTCGAAGCGTCTCTAAAAAAATATAATCATTACCAATATCTGAAGCTTCACGCTCATCAAGACTAAGATTATTTAAACGTTCTTGATATAGTTTGATTAAATTATTGATTGCTTCTATAATAAATGTGATGTCTTTAAACGATAGCTTCATTGTCAATTATCCAGCAACTTTATACAATTTCAGTTTTAGTCAATTGTATAGGATAATGATAGTGAATGTCTAATTTATATAGTGATGTAGTAGAAGCTACATTGATTGGCAGCAACTATAAAATTACGACATTAATTACAATACCTTGAACTGCTGGGTAGGCGAAAGCTAACTCGTATACATTTCTCAATATTTATGTTTTGTTATTCCTTTTCCCTCTTTTCCCTCTGTGTCTCTGTGTCTCTGTGTCTCTGTGGTAAATAAAAATACATGAATACACAGGCGAGACGCCTATGCTACAAGAAAACAGGGTTTTTGTTATTTATATGAATTGGATACAGGTCTTAAAGTTAATGTTGCTGTCATCAAAGCTAAAAAAGAATCGGTGAAACCAGGTTTTTTACGTTGTTTCCACCAGTTCAGATTGCAGTATAACATTTCAACTAAACAACGATTTTGCATCAAGGATACATTTTGAAAATTTACAACTATATGTAAATATTTCTTCTTGACTTGATACCTTATGACTTTAGCTTCTATAGTAAAATCATCTTCACTAAATTCTATGAGCGCAGATTGATTTATAATACTCTTATTGAAAGGTTTCTTTAATATAGTTTTGGCGCCATTCCTCATAAACTACGAACAGGAGTGGCGCCAGTTTAAACTAGTTACTTTGTATTTAAAAACTTTGTAATTTGCGCTCAATGCCAAAGTAAAAGCTATCTATGATTTTCATGAAAGAAGGGCGCCCTATTAATTCAAATGATGTTTAACTCACGCCTGTAAAATCAAGCACATGCATCGTTGTTACAAACATTAACAAGACAAGAAATTACATCCGAAGCTAGTGTTTCTATTCTTTCTTGGCTGATAGAAGGCTTAGAAAAGGGAAAGTTTAAAACCATTGTTACGCAGGGAATGTTGTAACAGCAGCAGTAAAAACACCCCCAAAAACTGCTTGTGCTGGAACAAAGCTGATTTCTTCAAGCTTAAATAAACCATAATCATCGGTAATTTCTACTCGACCAACATTAGTAACACTTACAGTTACAGGTGCTTCATTTGGTCGAGATAGAAGAGATTCATAAATCTTTCTAGTCATTACAATTATACTGAAGATATCTTCACTTTTTAAACCTATTTCCAATTGTTGTCTAACATCTCGCGCTAAATCCCAAAAAGGCATATTTATATCTACGTTGTGAAATGAGGTAATAGATGAAGCTAATACACCTAAGTTTTCACGATTTACTTCGGGTTTAAAACGTTTTCGCAAATCGACATATGAGCGGCAACTTATGCGTAAATTTCCTTCATATTCGGAGCGAATTATTTTTGCTGCCGCAAACATTAACGCAGCACACAAAGCACTCTGTACAGTTGTTTTTTCCTTTCGGCAGGCAGTCACTAACATTGTAGTGACATCTTTACTTAATTTCCTATTAACCACCCCGCAAAGACGCTGTTCAATGGGTACACACTCTTCAAAATTCATCGATAGAGCGCTATGCTTCATAAGTTTTAACTTTAATCTTAGCAAAGATAAAAAGCCCTTTATTGCTCCTAGTTTGCCCTGCATCGATTTTGGCATCAACTCTTGAATAAGGTATGCACCCTAATTAATTTGTGGCGCCTGAAATGAATGCGCTCCCCAAATACTTAAAGAAACACTCCACCGCTGGCTTCAATTCTTTGACCGTTAATCCATCCGGCATCACGTGAACACAAAAAAGCTACAATTCCACCAATGTCTTCGGCTTGTCCCACCCTACCCAAAGCAGTATTAGAGGCTATCATACCTTTAATTTGGGGATTGGAGCGGACAGTAGCGTTGTTAAAGTCGGTTTCAATCGCTCCAGGCGCCAGTACATTCGCGGTAATTCCTCTTGCTCCTACTTCTGACGCAAGATAGCGGGTAAAAGTCTCAATGGCGCTTTTAGCAGAAGCGTAAACCGAGTAACCGGGATTAGCGAAGCGAGTTGTACCACTCGAAATATTAATAATTCTACCTCCGTCATTCATGTGTGGTAAAAGCTTTTGGGTCAAAAAATACACTCCCTTGAAATGAATATTTACAAGCTGATCAAAATCCTCTTCCGTTACCTGGGCAATTGGAATGGTGGCGCCGATGCCAGCATTATTAATTAAAAAATCCAGCTTGTCTGTTTCAAACTCTTGTAATAATACAGCTTCTAACTTAGATACAAAATCATCAAAACTCTTGACTTCCCCCACATCAAGTTTTAAAGCAGTAGCCCTCTGTCCCATTTCTCTGATTTGAGACACTACATTATTGGCTTCTTCTAGCTTTGATTGGTAAGTAATTATAATGTCACATTTGGTTTGAGCCAGACGCAAAGCCATGTCTTTACCAAGACCTCGGCTGCCCCCTGTAATTAATGCGATTTTGGTCATATTGCAAGAAGTTAAATTTAATCGTAATTGTCTTGAGTCGTCATCATCTTAAACAATTGTGGCGCCTGAAACACTACGAACATAAGTACTTAAAATATTAGTTCAAACTAGGGTTGTTAGGAACTACAGATCGACTTAATCCATTTTTGACAAGCCACTCATCAATAATTTGATAAATATGGTTAATATCTTCTTGAGAATAGCCGTTAGCTAACATCCAAGTTTCACTCATGATTGGCGCCGGATGCAATTTGTTCTAACATTTCGTCAAAATCTGATTCTGAGATATTGCAAGTCGCCAAAAAATCAGATTTATCCCAAGGAATGATGCGGTCAGCCATCAATTGTAATAGAGTACGCTGGTTTTTTTGTACCAGTTGACCCAAGAAATCACGAATCTCCTGTCGGTGGTCTTCTTCCAAACGGCGGTATTTCATCTCTCGATCAAGTTGAAGTTTGACACGACTCACGCCACCTGAAACTAACCAAATTTTGACATCATCGACGGCACTGGAACATCGACCAAATCTGTCTGTTTGTAATAAACGAATTGCTCCCTCAAAGCTCCTACGAAGGGAAGAGCGCCAATCACCATATTCTAAAAGTTCGATTAGTGACATCTTTGGTAAGTACTCGATAGCTACGGGTATTTTGCCTTCTACTATTTTACTACTTGCTAATCGCAGGCGCCTGTTTGTTTTGATGTGGCGCCTATATTTATTCAACACAGTCATATAGCGTTCTTGGCGCCTACAAAGCGTATCACTAATTGCCCTGGACTATTTCTTGCTCTGGAAATTGTAAGTCTTGCGGGCGCCTTTTGAATGTGGCGCTGGTATCTATGACTTACCTCAATAAAATATAAGTCCAAAACTTTTAAGTGTCTGACAAACAAATTTAAGGATAAGTTAAGTTATTAACTACTCTTATTTATTAGGTATTTAAAATAAAAGTATTAAATTATACTTAACTAATGTTGCCATCAGGCATTGTTGCTCCTTCAAGATATGCATCATCTAAATTGGTACTGCTTAAATCTGTGTTAAGAAGGTCAGCATATCTAAGATCAGTAAATTTTAGTTTTGCATGACTCAGTTTAGCGCCCTTGAGAGTAGCATTTCTTAGATTTACACTAGTAAGGTCAGCATAACTCAAATTAACACCGCTTAAATTGCAACCACCTAAATTGCAATCCTTTAAGTTAGCATTTACCAAGCTAGCCTGATTAAGAATAGTAAGAGTAAGGTTAGTTAGGCTTAAATTAGCATAACTAAGGTTAGTATCATCAAATTTAGTTCTTATAAGATCAGCATGGCTCAAATTAGCGAAAGTAAGGTCAGTTAAGCTGAAACAGGCATTATTAAGGTTAGCATTGCGAAGATCGGCGCCTATCAAACAACTTGCTTCTACTTTAGCACCACTCAAATCAGAACTACCAAGCTTAACTTCCCGTAAATCCGTCCATTTTAAGTCCACGTTTCTTAACTCAGCATTAGTTAAGTCTGCTTTTTCAAAATTACCTCTAACTATTTGTGCGTTATTTAACTTTGCTGCTGTCAAAATTGCACCATTTAAGTCCGACCAATGAAACTTGCTATTTTGCAGCAAGACTTCACCGAGTTCTGCATCTTTTAGTTCAACATAGGTTAACTGGGCTGCTTTGAGATTAGCTTTATTAAGCTTTGCAGTATTTAAAGACACTTTTTCAAGAATTGCTCCTTCTAAATCAGCTTCTGTTAAGTCTGCTTTGTCTAGATTTGCATTTATTAAATTTATATTACGAAATATTACCTGCCTCAGTATTGCTCCTGTCAAATTTAAATCTTGAAAACTTAATCCACTTAGATCAACTTTGCTTAGGTCTACTTCAGAAAAATCTCTCTCCCC
This sequence comes from Calothrix sp. NIES-4105, assembly GCF_002368415.1. Taxonomy (GTDB): domain Bacteria; phylum Cyanobacteriota; class Cyanobacteriia; order Cyanobacteriales; family Nostocaceae; genus Dulcicalothrix. The sequence continues at coordinate 9,119,476 of NZ_AP018290.1, read as the reverse complement.
ATCTGCATACCGTTTACGAAACTCAGAATCTGTTATTCGGTTAGAAAAAGCTGTCTCTAAGGGAAAAAGTTTACATAAGTCACAGTTGAAGTAATTACACAGCACTTCAGCCGTGTTGCAATCAATGCGGTCAAACTCCTCTTTATAAAGCCTGCCGATGGCATTGATGCTAAGACCTGTCTCCTTAGCCAGTTGATATTGAGACAGTTCGCGCTTTTCCATTAAATACCTTAGATTACAACGAATTTTCTTCATGGTGCTTTATGTTGTCTTACGTGGTAAAAAAGAGTATAATCCACAGTAACGCTAGTAGAACTTAGTCACGCTAGTGTTTATATTATAGCGTTAGTAATATATGGAAGCGCAACTATGAACAGTTATTCAGAAACCCTGGAAAAAACGGTAAATATGACTGAAGCGCAGGAGCCAAAGGATTTATGGTCTCCAGTCGTAGGCAAAGAGACGAAGGATTTATTTGAGCATCTTAATCTTTGTGATATAGAAAGTGAAACAAGAATACTGGATGAGGCGATTGATATAATAAAGCGATGTGTGTCGCCAAAATTAGCCTGTGGTAGCAAGACAGGGCTAGTAACCGGATATGTACAAAGTGGTAAAACAATGTCCTTTACTACAGTTACAGCTTTAGCTTGTGATAATGGTTATCGTATGGTGATTATTATAGGAGGAACAAAGACAAATTTGTTCAAACAATCTAACGACAGGCTAAAAAAGGATTTGCGTTGGGATACGCGTGAGGATCGTAGATGGAAGTATTTTGAAAATCCACGAGAAAATAAACGCCAAAATATTCAAAGCTCTCTAGACACATGGGATGACCCTTCAATCCTGGAGGATGAAAAAGAAATAGCACTTTTGACAGTAATGAAGCAGAGTGATCACCTACAACACTTAAACAACCTACTTCGTAGCCTTAATTTAGAGGGAGTACCTGTGCTTATAATTGATGATGAAGCAGATCAAGCAGGACTTAATAACAAAGTAAACGAGGGGTTAATGAGTACGATTTATCGTAATATAATCGAGCTTAAACAATTACTTCCTCATCATTCCTTTCTGCAATATACAGCAACACCTCAAGCTCCATTGCTAATAAATATAGCTGATGTATTATCACCTGATTTTGCTGAAGCCCTAAGTCCTGGTGCAAACTATACTGGAGGAAAAGAGTTTTTCTTAAATAACGACTTACATCTCATAAAAACTATCCCTTCCAAAGAAATTCCAACTAAAAATAATGAGGTTATTGAACCTCCTGAAACCTTCTTATACGCTTCGATGCTCTTTTATCTTGGAGTAGCAGCTGGTTATATACAGGATAAAAGCAGAGGAAACCGCTCAATGATGGTTCATCCATCACGAAATACGGCTCCTCATGGAGAATACTTTCATTGGGCTAGACAGATAAATAACCAATGGAAGAAAGCTTTAGGCAAGGATATACATGAGCCAGAACGTATAAAATTGCTAGAAGCTTTTAAAATTGCCTACAATGATTTAGTTAAAACAGTGCCTAATCTACCATCTTTTAAAGAGCTTGTTGAAGCTCTTCCACGTGCTATAAATCAGACAAATATCCAAGAGATAAATGCTACTGGAGGTAAAACACCCCAAATAGATTGGAAAAATGAATATGCCCACATCCTTGTTGGTGGACAAGCAATGGATAGAGGTTTTACAATCGAAGGTTTGACTATAACTTATATGCCAAGAGGAGCAGGTGTTGGCAATGCTGATACACTTCAACAAAGAGCGCGTTTCTTTGGATACAAACGCTCATACTTAGGTTACTGCCGCGTATTCCTGGAAAAGGACGTAAAAGATGCATTTATAACTTACGTAGAACATGAAGAAAATATACGCTATCAGTTGAAAAAATATAGAGGCAAACCATTGTCAGAATGGAAACGTGCCTTTTTCCTAGATAATTCTCTTAAGCCAACTAGAGGTAATGTGTTAGATTTACCCTTAACAGCAGGCGGATTTAGTAATGATTGGTATATTCCAAATTATCCTTATGACTCAGATGAAGATACTATTATAAAAAATCAAGAAGTTGTAGATACATTTTGGTTGCAGTTAAGCTATACTGACGAAAAGATATTTGGAAAAGTACCAGTCAATAAGCATTTTTTTGCAACTGATATCTCTCTTTTAAATACATTTGAACAACTTATTATAAAGTTTCGTACAACACACCCTAACGATTCACAACGATTAACCGGGCTAATGTTACAAGTACAGAGTTATTTGGAAGAAAATCCAGACGAACTTTGCGATATATATCTTATGGACAAGGGTAGGAAACGCTTAAGAAGTGTTAAGAATATGAGTAGATTAAATTTATTTCAAGGGAGAGCAGATTCCGATGTTTGGGATAAATACCCAGGTGATAGACAAATCATGATAAAAGATAGGTTAACAATTCAAATTCATAAACTAAATGTAGAATCTGAAGAAAAAATAATTGAAAATATACCTGTAATTTCAATATGGGTTCCGCGAAAAATGGGAAACGATTGGATTAGTCAGAATCAAGGTGGTCTTAACTTAACAATGCCTTCTTAGCTTTCTATTACGTAGGTATCATATACGAATCGTAGATATTTTCCTGGCGGTTGTAGTTAAAAGACAATTGTAAATTTAGTGCTTGTAAAACATGCAAATATTTGTAGTTACAAGCACTATACAAATACAATTTTTTAGGCTTTATGCTAGCCGAGAATGAGTTGAAAAGTAAAGGTATTGGACGCTCCTTGCATTACCAAATCAGATTACTAAGCTAGGGGTGTAATGTACCTCCCATCAATATGCGCGCTTTTCTAAACTCCTAGATTTACTAGAAGGCATCTGTAAGCTCTATAAGACTAGTGAGTTTTAGACTCTTCTATTTGAATAGCATAAGTGCCGCTATTCAGTCTCAATTCGTTCCTAAACCAACTTTCAACCTTGCAAGTGCGAGGCACCTCAAATAGCCTAAGCAACTTGAACGCATGGTAGCAGGCACCGTGAAATCATTCTTTTATTTGTTGATTACCGGGACGCGCGAAAGTTTTCTACTTGCTTTAAGTTCATAAACCCGGCACCATTGCATCGGAGTAACTTTGTAATTTGTCCCACTTGGTTGACGGATTACTGTAGCTAAAAAAAATAGAAATCACAGCGTGGCTTCAAGCGCACCTTGCGCCAGATAGTATCGGGAGAACTAGTAGTCTTTTTTGAAGATGAATGTCCGGAACGGCGCCCTTACCTTGAACACAAGAGTTTATAATTAAACCTTGTGAAAAGGTTTAAACTTCGCCTCGTTTGGGGATTCGAGACTGGACGCAAGAACCGCAATGAATAATACTGTTCTTGACGCTTACAATGCAATTGCATTACTATATTCTGTAGAATCTGCCAAATTAACTTGAAAGCACTATGGCTAAAGATTTTACTTTTCAAGCAGAATCCACTCTTACTGACCGATACCAAACCACAATTCCTGAAAGTGTGCGAAAAGCCTTGGGCTTAAATAAGCGCGATAAAATTCATTACGCAATTCAGCCAAATGGTCAAGTCATTATTTCAAATGCTGACGATGTGGAAAATGACCCAGTGCTTGGAGAGTTTTTGGATTTTCTTGCCAAAGATATCAAAAATAATCCTCAGCGAATTAAACCAATCACTTCTGATTTGCTCAGACGTGCCCAGTCCTTAGTGGCTGATGTTGAGTTTGATATCGATGTACCCTTGTCTGATGAGGATGAGTAAATTTGTCTACAAGTCAACCATTAGTAATTAATGGGTGGAGTATTTTTGCCCATCCGCTTTTTCTTGACGAACTTGAGGAGCTTTTGAATTCTGTTGAACTTCTGCGTCAAAACGACCCTCAAAATTACCATAAAAAAAATACTACAAAACGTTTAGCCGCCATCATTAAACTTGTATTTGAAGTTATTCCTACTGAACCTACACGTAACGAGTATCGTCAAGGTGCGACTCTAGGCGATAAGTATAAACATTGGTTCCGAGCCAAATTTTTTCAACAATATAGACTGTTCTTTAGGTATCACCAAGAAAGTAGGATAATTATATTCGTTTGGGTCAATGATGAAAAATCTAAGCGAGCTTATGACAGTAAGACTGACGCTTACCGAGTCTTTAAAAAAATGCTTCAAAATGACTACCCTCCGGATGATTGGGATATTCTCCTTAAACAAGCAGAAGCTGAACTTAACCGTTTGCAAAAAAGCTACGAGAAGCTGAAAGAAGACGAGCAATAAACTAAAATTCACTCTTTTATACACTTTTGCCAGCTGTTTGTATCTAAGTTAATATAAAATATAGAACTCACCTAATCCAATTGTTTACATGACACAGTTATCCCAACAACGACGTTCTCGTATCTTGCCACCAAAAGCGGAAGCTTCGGATGAAAGAGCTAGGCGCCAACAACAAAGCGATGAACTTGCTATGCGATGTAACGTTATCTTTGAGCGTTTACGCCCACAATTAATTGAAACATACTACAACTGGCATATTGCCATTGAACCTGATACAGAACAATATATAATTGACCCAACTTTGAAAGGAATAACAGAAAAAATTGTAGAGGTATATGGTTACAGTTCGGAACCAAAGTTAACAATCTTTAGGCTCAACGAAACAGGCTGCTGTGGAAAGATATGATTGAAGGGCGATTTAGTGATAACAAGGAATTGTTTTTTGAGGTTGAACTTGTTGCTACCAATGGTGAAAAATTTTCTATCGAAGCTTTGTTAGATAATGGGTTTATAGATGGATGGTTAGCGATTAATACCCAAGAACTAGATGCTATTAGTTGGATATTGTGGAGTTAGTTATTAATAAACAAAATGGCACATTTACACTTGAGATGTTGTAAATAATTATTAAAATTAAATTAAGCTGTTGAATATATAAAAATAGATTAGTGACTCTAAATGACAATAAGGGTGGAATGGGCATCCTTAGAGGTTGTTTGGGAAGTATCGAATTAAACCATAGTATTAAAATCCCCCCTAGCCCCCGAAATCGCGGGGGGTTGGGGGGATTAAATTATTGATTGTGTGATAAATATTACTTTTCAAACATCCTCTTAGAGTCCTTAGCATAATACATTTGTCACAGGCGCCGTATCCGCTCAATATCCTCCAATCGGGTGAATGTGTTTAAGGCAATTCTGATGTAACATGTTGTAGCTGTGTGCTACTACTAGGTGCATTACGTATGCCTTCATTTGAATATGGCAAAATAAACGATTCAGGGGATGCTAGTAAGTTAATATCGATTCTCAGTCAGTGCTTTATGATGGCGCCATCTGATGGTGAGGCTTACATGCAGTCGGTAGGGAAAGAGAATTTTCGCGTTATTCGTCAGAATGGAAAAATTGCTGGTGGATTAGCAATATTGTCATTTGGTCAGTGTTATGGTGGTGAGTTTGTACCAATGGCAGGTATTGCAGCAGTGGGTATTGCACCAGAATATAGGGGAAGTGGCGCCGCTTTGGCTATGATGCAAAGTGCTGTTAAAGAAATTTACGAAGAACAAGAGGCGCCTATTTCGGCTTTATTCCCTGCTGTGCAGCGTTTGTATCGTGCTGCTGGATATGAACAAGCAGGTAGTTTTTGTAATTGGGAAATTACTACTGCGAGTATTGGGATGGGAAAACCTCAGTTACCATTGACGTTAATTACTGATGAAAAAGATATTTTGCGCGAATTACATCAAAAACAAGCGCGTCGGCATAATGGTAATTTAAAAAGAAATGAATTTATATGGGCTGATATTGGGCGTTCAAAAGATGCACAACAATACGCTTATATAATTGGGGGTTTGGATGACCCTCAAGGCTACATTATATTTACACAACATCGTGGCGACAATAATGATTACATTTATATACGAGATTGGGTATTGTTAACGTCTGCTGCTGTACAAAGTTTTTGGGCATTTCTTGGTGGTCATCGTTCACAAATCAATACGGTTCGTTATAGAAGTGCGCTTGTGGATGCACTGACTTTAATATTGCCCGAACAAACAGCCAAGCTTAAATCATCGACACGCTGGATGTTACGCGCGGTGGATGTGAAGACAGCGCTACAGAAACGTGGTTATCCTCATTTTGTCGAAGCATCCCTTCATTTAGAAGTGCTGGATGATTTCTTATCTGAGAATAATAATAAATTTATTTTAAATGTCGCTAATGGACGTGCGGATGTAACGCCAGGTGGGAAAGGTGATTTGAAACTTGATATTCGCGCGTTTGCTTCACTCTACACAAGTTTATTCTCTCCTAATCAATTACAGATGATAGGAAAGCTAGAAGCTACAGAAAACGCAATAACTACCGCAACGCAAATATTCGCAGGCACCTCTGCCTGGATGGCAGACTTTTTTTAAAGTGCTGAGTGCTGAGTTATGAGTAGAAAGTTAATATTCAGCACTTAGCACGACTCACTTAGCACGACTCACTCAGCACTCACAACTTATTTATGCATAAAACTTCTGGAAAATGGCGCCTGGGGCTAGCACTATCTTCATTAACGGTGATACTTTGGGGGGTATTACCAATTGCGCTAACGGTGACGCTCTCTGTTTTAGATGTTTACACCGTTACTTGGTTTAGATTCTTATTCTCGTTCGTACTACTAGCTATTTATTTAGGGGCAAGAGGAAAATTACCTACGCTTAAACAGATACGCACGACTTCTTGGAAATTACTATTGTGTGCGATTATTTTTCTTGCAGCGAATTATATTCTGTTTTTGAAGGGTCTGGCACTAACGTCTCCTGCGAACGCTGAAGTTATCATTCAAATAGCACCTTTATTAATGGGTTTGGGTGGATTATTAATTTTTCGTGAACATTATAGCTGGCGCCAATGGTGCGGGGTCGGTGTTCTCACGACTGGACTCGTTTTATTTTTTCATGAGAAATTAACCAATATAATAACTGCCCCAACAAATTATCTACTTGGTACTGGCTTGGTTGTGCTGGGTGCAGTCGCTTGGGCTGTTTATGCTCTGGCACAAAAGCAATTATTACGAACTTTATCTTCGATGCACATCATGGTAATTATTTACTGTACATGTGCTTTTTTATTCTTACCATTTGCTACACCTAAGTTACTTTTTACACTTAATTATTTTCACTGGTTTACATTAATTTTTTGTGGCTTAAATACCCTAATTGCTTATGGTGCTTTTGCTGAATCATTAGAGCATTGGGAGTCATCACGTGTAAGTGCGGTCTTGGCTGCTGCACCAATTGTTACTTTAATATCTGTTGATATTGTATCAGTTATTGCACCTAGTCTAATTGCTCCAGAAAGTCTGTCAATCACTGGAATTATAGGCGCCGTCTTGGTCGTAGCTGGCTCAGTAGCAATGGCTTTGGGTAAATAATAGATATTATTTAAATGAAGATTTGTGTTAAGTAATTTTACGGTATCTTTAATCAAAGATGCGGCTTCTTCATAGTTGTTTTTTGCATACTGAAGCGTATTATTTTATTATCTGTTATGATGGCATCGTTGGATAAATTATTTTTTCCAAATAGGTAAATCAACCTATATTGCCCGACACAGCCCAGTGTCTCTACCACAGTTCTTTTTACAATTTTATAGTTAGAAAATCTTCTACTATAAACCATAATTTTGAGGCGAACAATCGAATCATTTAGGGTGTCCGCATAACTACCAGTTTGAGCAAGCCTCATCAAATAACATCCCAAGTGTAGACGTTTTGCGATGAAAAGCTTTTTTGGTATCTGGACCAGCACCCTGCGAAGGAATATATTGTTGCTGGTACTCTCAATGCTGCTGCCAACTTTTGGAATCAGTGCTTCAGCACTTGCAGCACAGAGAGTTTATGCATCTTACTCGGCGTTAGAACGGTCAATTTCCGTTACTTCGTTAGAGGAATTTGTTCGGACAGGCGCCGTAGACTCGAGTTTAGCGGTGTATGCTCAGTATCTCAAACCAGAACAACTCCAAGAGTTGCGAAGAGTACTGCAAAGTCCGATCAAAGCTAACGCAGTGGCAGTATCACAGTTTCTCTATACTCCGCAAGGTGAATTTCTGCTGCGGAGACTAGGAGAAGTAATTAAAACAGAATCACGTCAGGAAAAACCTGGCTTTCATGCGTTGCGGTCAGCTTTAATTCTGGCAGCTGCAGACCCTGGAGGCTTAACTTTACTAGGTTTACTACGTGAATATCCTGTTTCGAGCATTCATATTGATTTAGCGCGAACTTTAGGAATTGCCTCGGAACTTGAAAAGATGGTTAGCGATACCGAAAAAGCTATCGCGGCAGTATCTCAAAAAGCCAAAATCGAGGCAGCAGTCGAGCAACCTTCGCTCGGAGTAGCCAAGCTTCCCGATTTTCGTCGTAAAGGTAAATTTGCCACATCGAAACAAACATATAAATTACTCGATGCAGTTCGCAATCGGTTTTTACTTACTGACGTTTATATCCCTTCAGGAGTCGAGAAAGTTCCAGTAATTGTCATTTCCCACGGTGTAGGTACTGACAGTAGCAATTTTGAGTATTTAGGTTCACACCTTGCCTCTCACGGATTTGCTGTAATAGTTCCCAACCATCCTGGTAGTGATACAAAGCAATTAAGCTCGCTAATGAAGGGTAGTGCAAATGAAGTCGCCGAACCAAGCGAATTCTACAATCGTCCTCTTGATATCAAATTTGTTCTCGACGAATTGCAACAGCGTAATAAATCCGCATTTCGCGGGCGCCTCAACTTTGAAGAAGTAGGGGTATTCGGGCAATCGTTCGGTGGATATACTGGGTTAGCATTAGCGGGAGCGCAAATTAACTTCGGACAGCTAGAAAAAGACTGCAAACCGAAAGCACTCGCAGAAACTTGGAATGTATCATTACTACTACAATGTCGAGCTTTAGAACTACGGAACTTTAGCCCATTAGCGAGTAAAAACTTACGTGACGAACGTATCAAAGCGGTAATAGCAGTCAATCCGATCACCAGCAGTATTTTTGGTGAAACAGGACTGAACAATATAAAAATTCCCGTAATGATTGTTGCCAGTAGCGACGATACAGTTGCACCAGCATTGTACGAGCAGATATTACCTTTCTCATGGATTGGAAATCAGCAAAAATACTTAGCAGTGCTACAAGGGGCAACCCACTTCTCAGCAATAGGTGAAGGCAAAAACAGTGCAGACCAAATTGGACTACCTTCAGATATAGCTGGTGATGACCCAGCACAAGTGCGTAAATACTTAAACTCGCTTTCGCTACCTTTCTTTCAATCTTATGTTGCTGGTATTACAAAATATACGCCATATTTAAATGCAGCTTATGCTAAAGCAATTTCAACTCAACCATTAGGATTAAATATGATTCAGTCACTAACATCAACTGAACTAGCGCAAGTTTTTAATGGTGAGTTGAAAGAAATTAAGCAACGTTAATTAATGTGCCCTAACGGCGCCGATTCTTACTGGGCTTCTCTTAGATATACTAAAGAAGCCCGGTTTGCCCAGGTTTACTAATTATGACTCGTCCCCGTATACTTCAACCAGGTCAAAGCTATACCTTTCGCAAGTATTTTGAACTTCCGTTTGCAATCGAAGATATTCTTGCTGAGTTAGGTTGTTCTTATAATCTAGAGCCTTTAACCTTACCTTGTTCAGAAGTTGACACTAACTTAATCAACAGTTTGAAACAAAATATAGAAAGTAATCTTAATTATGTTAAGCTTTCGAGTGAATCAGCACGACAACAAGTTATCATAGCCCCTATACTTCTAGAAATTTGTAAAATAACTCAAACTCGATTAAACGTTGAGTATCCGGTGAGTGTTAGCGAGTGGTTGAAAGGAAGTTTTGATTACTATATAAATAAAGATAGAGGAATGTTGGTTATCGAGGCAAAACAAGCAGATTTAAATAGGGGATTTACTCAGTTAGCTGTAGAACTTATTGCCCTTGACCAATGGACTAATAAGGATACACCAATTTTATACGGCGCCGTTACCACAGGTGAAGACTGGCGATTTGGTATTTATAAGCGCGCGGAGAAAATAATTCTAGAAGACATTAAACTATACCGGGTACCAGAAGAAATTGATTTGTTAGTCAAGACTTTAGTGGGGATTATAAATTATTAATTGTTGTATCAGGCGCCTATGGGTTAATTTATGATATTCAAGTCAACCTATTAAATCCATCGTTCTAAATTGCAAGGCTTTCTGAATCTCAACAAACCATTCGGCTGGACTTCGCATGACTGTGTTGCGAAGGTACGTAAGCTACTGCGTCTCAAACGTGTTGGACATGCTGGAACTTTAGACCCTGCTGCTACTGGAGTATTACCTATTGCACTGGGTAAAGCAACACGTTTATTACAGTATCTACCTGGAAATAAAGCTTATAACGCTACGATTCGTTTTGGTACACGCACAACAACAGATGATTTAGAGGGTGAAGTTATTAGTTCGCGCGCTTGTCCAGATTTACAATTAGAAGATATTAAAGATTTATTGCCGCAGTTTCTAGGTAAAATTAACCAAATACCACCTAGTTACAGTGCAATTCAAGTCGATGGTAAGCGACTTTATGATTTAGCGCGGCGAGGTATTGCTGTTGAGGCGCCTGTAAGAGCAGTGGAAATATTTAGTATAGAGCTTTTGGATTGGCGCGACGGTGAGTTTCCGGAGTTAGAAATCGCGATAGCTTGCGGTGCAGGTACTTATATTAGGTCTATTGCGCGCGATTTAGGGGAAGCTTTAGATGTTGGTGGAACGCTAGTAGGACTACAACGTACTGTTAGTAGTGGTTTTGATATAGGTAACAGTGTTGGTGTAGATGCGCTTGAAGCGCAACTACGAACCTTTCAACCAATAAATCCTGATGCACCTCTACAGTATTTATCGTCCATTAGCTTAGTACAAGAAGATGCTAAGAAATGGCGCCAAGGACAGCGTATACCAGAAGGAATAAATGAATCTTCTTCACAATATTTACGAGTTTACGCCTCAGATGGGCTATTTTTAGGCATCGGGGAATTTAAAGATAACCTGTTAATTCCAACTATGGTATTTGAACCAATAAGCTAATAATTATATTGTCTTGTCTTGTGGAACGGGCATCCTGCCCGTCATAAATTACCTTCCAGAACCACGTCCTTTTCCAACCAGTAACACTACTGTTTCTTCATTGAGACGCGCGTAATTTTCTATCACAACCAGTACTTTTTTCTGTAATTTCATAGAGATAATAAGTTATATTTTTTACTTATCTCTATTATATATTTTTGACTAGAGTAGCTGTAGCGATTAACAGGAGCGGGTTCCACTGTATGAACCTAGTGGTTATCCGTTCCTCAAAAGTTATTTATAATACTAATTATCCAGAGCGAATAAGTTAAGAATTTACACATCTCACGCGGCGCCGAACTCAACATCATCACTAAACAACCCCACAAATAATATTGTTATTCTCATCACTGCAATTTCAAGCAAAGCAAATTAAACTGTTTAGACAAAGGATTCTCAGTCGGCAACCCATGATTGAGTTCAGCCAGCTTATTAATAACTTCCACATCCTCCAACTTCATCTCATCCCACCGCGCGCGCTGCGAAAAATCATCAACTTGTTCCAGATAGGGACGCACTAAAAAATTATCACGTTCCATACTCTCAACATGTTGATGCAAAATACTCTTCATGCTGACTACGACTGACGATACTAATATTTAAGTCCGTGCGCTACTTAAGATTTTGCTTTAACCTCAAATTCTGACTTAGAACGGTAGAAGCATTTTCGAGTAATTGCTTTGGAAAATTGGCGCCTATTTTTAATAAAACATCTGTGGGGGTGTTAGGGCTTTAAGAATGCCCCGTCCCTTACAATATTCTAATATTAACCCGCCCTTACATTGAGGGCGGGTTTATGAGATTGTTTGTTTTGGTGGAGATGGTAACTTAACCCGCCCTTACATTGAGGGCGGGTTTATGAGATTGTTTGTTTTGGTGGAGATGGTAACTTAACCCGCCCCTACAGGTTTGTTGTATATGCGCTGTATCCGTATGCCATTGTTTCGCGCATTGACTCGACGGGTTTGATGCTCCGGTTGATGGACTGGGCAAATGGTATTTTTATGCCTTTGATGGTTTCTGGTAGAATGGCATATTCGTTGGTTGGTTCTACGCTGTACTGGGGAGACTTCGCTTTCATTCCCGCTTTCGCTAACATCTCGTCAATTTCTGCTGCGGTAAATTGTCTGAGATAAATATCGTTTTTTCCTGCTGGGTTTAAACGGCGTATCCAGTTATGGATAATATGCGAAGGGCAAACTTTATTGTGGAATGAATGGTTGAAAACAAATACCCCACCTGGTTTGAGTACGCGCGCCATTTCTACCATCAGTTTCCGCAGTTGTGCTTCGGGGATGTGCATGAAGACGCAGTTAGAAATTAATAAATCTATTGAGTTGTCTTCTAGTGGTAGAATTTCGGCTGAGTTACAAATCACGTTAAACTCGGCGCCTGGGAAAAAGTCATACTCTTGCTTACACTTGAGTAGGCGCCGTAACAATGTTTCAGAGATATCCAGACCGTAGTATTTTTGGCAGCGAAGATTTTTATCTAATGAGAGATATAAAGGAATGCGTCCGTAACCGCAGCCAATCTCTAATATACTATCTACAGATTTATTTTCAGGAAACCTGCTCCAAACTCCCGAAGGCTTGCCAGTTAGGAGTTTATAGTCTTTTTTGATTGCGGCGCCAGCTTCTGCTTGTTCGATTTTTTGCGAACCGTAGTACGTCTTACCGATTTCGTCCCAAAGTTGCTTGTGTCCGGTATTATTTAAAATTTCATAATCTTTGGGCAAGTAAACACCGTCCCGAAGCTGATACTCGTTCAGGTTGGGTTTCACGCTCATCGCTTGACTCATAAAAGTAATCGCTCTTGAGTATTATATGTTTTCGGTTATACGCGCAATCTATATTGAACCGCAATTGTTGGATTTGCGGGTATATAAAGAGATTTTTTTAATTTTATCGGTATTTTTTCCGATACTATATCCAAATTTTTAGTGAATTATCGAAAATATCGGTAGCTTGCAAGAAATATCCATTTTCAATATGAAGTGTATAGTTTTTATAAAAGTTGTTTAATATAGTCATAGCTGTAGAGTCTGAGGCTACTATGTCAATTGCGTCACATCATAAAAAAGTAGTCGTAGTCGGCGCCGGTTGGGCTGGGTTAGGTGCCACGTATCATCTTGCCAAACAAGGGTACGATGTGACGCTGTTAGAAGCTGGCGCCTATCCAGGTGGGTTAGTAGCAGGTTGGAGAACTCCTGGTGGACGTTCAGTAGAAGCAGGTATTCATGGTTTTTGGTATCCTTACCGCAATATATTCTCGCTCACCAACGAATTAGAAATAAACCCTTTTACTCATTGGACACGTTCATCGCAGTATTCCCCTAACGGTTTAGAAGTTGAATCTCCAATATTTCAAGATTTACCCAGACTGCCAACCCCATTAGGCACATTTGTTTACACCCGGTTTAAACGCTTACCGTTAATTGACCGCATCAGCGCTTTACCTTTACTGTATGCTGTTGTTGATTTTGATAACTCAGATGAAGCTTGGCGCCGTTATGACTCTGTAACAGCGCGCGAGTTATTTAAGCAATTTGGTGTTTCCGGGCGCCTTTACCGCGAATCGTTTGAACCAATGTTACTAGTAGGATTATTTGCTCCTGGTGAACAATGTTCTGCTGCTGCAACATTGGGAATGTTATATTATTTTATTCTTGCTCATCAACCTGATTTTGATGTCGTTTGGTGTCGCGGTACTGTAGGAGAAAAAATCTTCCGTCCTTGGGTAGAACATATCGAAAAACTAAGTGCAAAAGTCTTAGCTAACCGTCGCGTTACTGATGTAATTACTCAAAATAACAAAGCTACAGGTGTTGTTTGTGGTGATGAAGTATTTGATGCTGATGCCGTAATTTTCGCAGTTGGAATTACGGGAATGAAAAAGATTGTCGCAAATAGTCCTACCCTGCAAAGTCGTAGCGAATTTAGAAATTTGACAAACTTAGGCGCCGTTGATGTAGTCGCTGTGCGTTTATGGTTTGATAGAAAAATAAATATTCCGCTTCCTTCTAACGCTTGCTTTGGTTTTGATGCCACAACCGGATGGACGTTCTTTGATTTAAATGCTTTACACGACGAATACCGCGATGAACCAGGAACAGTTGTAGAAGTAGATTTTTATCACGGTAATCAATTTATACCACTTGACGACAAAGAAATTATCCCAATTGTCCAGCAGTATTTACAATCATGTGTACCTGCATTTGGTGGCGCCAAAGTAATTGATAGTAGCGTGATTAGATTACCACAAGCTGTGTCACATTTTGCACCAGGTAGTTATCGACACATGTTACCAGCTAGTACAAGTTTTTCTAATGTATTTATGAGTGGTGACTGGATAATTACCCGTCACGGTTCATGGTCGCAAGAAAAAGCATATGTAACAGGTTTAGAAGCAGCAAATTTAGTTATTTCCCAATTAGGTGAAGGTATATATGCAAATGTACTACCTATCGAACCAGATGAAGCGCATATTCAAACCCTTAGACAAGTAAATAGGAATTGGCGCCAGCTTACTAAATCTATTCTGCCTGACTTTTGGTTGCCTTAAAAACCCCCTGGCAACGGATAAAACAGATGTAACGGATGGTTGATTTAAAAAACTGTCGCAAGGGAGCGCAGCTTTGTCATTTTGAACGCGAAGCTGTCCCAAGCGAACGCAGTGAAGAATCTATCTTCCAAAATTTAGTACATTATTATTATATTGAGTTAAATTTTATAAAGTACATCAAAAGCGGCAATTATTGCCCAAAAAAAGTTACATCAGTTAGGATATAGAAAAATTAAATTCTGCACCATCAATAAACAACGATTTGATACAGTTGAAGATGAAGTTATAGATGAGTCAGTATTGGTAGGTTGCGGTGCCACAGAAAGTAAAAACGTATCTCCCCATAAAAGACGAGCGCACCTTCGCAAACAGCGTTATGGCAAAGGGCTAGAAAACTGGCGATTTGTATGGATTAAAGAAACCACAATTCATAAAGAAAAGTATCAAGTGTCACAAAACTATCGAATATACGAAGTCTTAGCATCTACTGATATATAGCAGTGATTATCCATATTGCTTATTATCACGATTGAAAAAATGATGCGTTGAAACAGATGTAGAAAATGAGGTAATTACACAATGGATAAGTTAGTTGAATACCGTACTTTAATTAAAAGTATTTTGACTAATTACGACGAATTAGCAAGCACTCCAGCAACACCTGGGGTTGAAACTTTATTATCTTTTGATGAGGAACGCGACCAGTATCTTTGGTTTCAAGTTGGCTGGACTCCTAAAGAACGAGTAAGAGGAATTACAATTCATGTACGCATCAAAAATAATAAAATTTGGATTGAAGAAGATTGGACGGATGAAGGAATAGGGAATGCCTTAGTTGAAGCGGGTGTTCCTCCTCGTGATATTGTATTAGCTTTTTATCCTCCGGAAGTACGCGCTAATACTAATTTTGCTGTTGCCTAAAGAACTTTCAAATTAAAAAGTATCCAAAATTATCTTGTTGGGTGGGCGATACAGCACGGGCAAGGATGCCCGTTCCACAAGAAATTTTTGCTTTTTTCCAAATTAATTAAGGTTTACAAGCAGTAATTAAACAAATGTGACCGTGAGTTGGTGTGACGGATATATCTTGAAATCCAACAGTTTGTAAAAGCTGAGTAATTTCGCTAATTGTTAAAACTTTACCTTCACTCCACCAAACCATACACATTGCAAACCCGACTGAAACAGCAGGAGAATCTTTTGTTTCAGCAAGTATTGGTTCGTGGATGTATATTCTACCACCTTGCGGTAATGCTTCAAAGCAGCGTTTTAGTAAAAATAGACATTTTTCTTCTTTCCAATCTTCTAAAACATGACTAAACAAAAATGTATCATAATCTGTTGGAAAAGAATCTTTGAAAAAATCGCCATGTATTACATTTACTCTGTCTGTTAACCCAGCTTTGGCAATATATTCCTCTGTTTGAGGCGCCACTGCGGGTAATTCCATAATTGTACAATGTATATGAGGGTGTTGCTGTGCAATAGCAGTAGACATCGCCGCAGAACCTCCACCAACATCCAAAAGACGCTTTACAGATGAAAAATCACCCAATTTTGCCGCTGATAAAGCAGCAGGTTTTGTCATACTGTGCATGGCACTTGTAAACATTTTTATCATTTCTAGATTTGGTTTGGTTGTTGCCCAGGAATAACTTGCGTTTGCGTCATTTTTTTTCAAAGCTTCCATTAACACGGAGTGATGTAAAGGAAAGTTTGACATGAGTTTTAACATTCCACC
This sequence comes from Calothrix sp. NIES-4105, assembly GCF_002368415.1. Taxonomy (GTDB): domain Bacteria; phylum Cyanobacteriota; class Cyanobacteriia; order Cyanobacteriales; family Nostocaceae; genus Dulcicalothrix. The sequence goes on along the minus strand of NZ_AP018290.1, from coordinate 9,103,014 downwards.
CCAATAATAAGGACTTTCTGGAATCAAGTAATATTGTGATACGTCTGTTAAGTAAAACTTTTTATCTCTTTGTATCAAATATCCTAAAGATGTTAAAATACCTAGAAGTGCTTCAGCCGCGCGTAATTCAAATCCGAATTCTTTTGCAACCACATCTGATGTTGCTGGATTTTTATGCAGTAAACTAAATAACCCCAACTCCGCAGCAACTGTTAATGCTGGAAAATTGAACATTGACATCCAAGTGTTCCAAATTAACTTATCATCGCAACCTGGCGCCTTTATATCTGTCATAGCCACAAATTTTTATTTAAATAAATCTCATAAATAATACTATGGATGGGCGCCTTTTAATATCACGTCCTGGTAGAGACGCTCACATGTAACGTCTCTTCGGACAAATATTTCCACGCATTGCTCCCAGTTTGACCCTGCCAGGAATAGTAAGTAAATGTAGCGTCCATAAGGCACGTTGCTTATTTAATTGTCAATTTTGCGTAATTTCAACGATTTTCGTTCTGTAATTACTTTATTCCGGATGTTTGTGCATAAACGGGGAATCTCAAATGGCTACTGATAATAAAACATGCTAATCTTTAGCAAATATTTAGTATTTATTAATATATTTTGTGGTTAGTTAATAGTCAGCAACGGACACCGTGAAAACCTTTTAACTCCCGAATATCAAAAATTTGGCTATGGCATTGCTGCTAGTCCTGATGGACACCTATATGCCGTACAAATGTTCTCAGATTAGTAGAAAGTGCGCTCGTGCTGAGTATTAATCCCCAACTCAGCACGAGCGCACTCAGCACTCATCACTCTTTGGGATATGCTGGAGATGATTGGAAATATGCCAAATACAAAAAGTAACGATGAAACTGGCACAAAGAGTTAGTCAGGTAACGCCTTCGATTACCTTGGCTATCACCGCGAAAGCAAAGGCGATGAAGGCAGAAGGAATTGACGTTTGTAGTTTTAGCGCTGGTGAACCCGACTTTGATACTCCAGCACATATCAAAGCTGCTGCAGCTAAAGCGTTAGAAGAAGGTAAAACTAAGTATGGCGCCGCATCTGGTGAACCTGGGTTACGTGACAGCATTGCTCGTAAGTTGCAGCGCGAAAACAAGCTTGAGTTTAAAGCCGAAAATATCATCGTTACCAATGGTGGTAAGCATTCGCTATATAACCTGATACTTGCTTTAATTGAACCAGGTGATGAAGTAATTATCCCGGCGCCATATTGGTTAAGTTATCCAGAAATGGTTACTTTAGCTGGTGGTAAGTCAGTTATTGTACATACCGATGCTGCAAACGGTTACAAAATTACACCCGACCAGTTGCGCGCGTCGATAACTCCGAATACCAAATTATTCATCCTTAATTCACCATCCAATCCCACCGGGATGGTATATACTCCTGAAGAAATCAAAGCAATTGCTGACATCATCGTTGAAAAAGACATTTTAGTTGTCTCTGATGAAATTTACGAAAAAATTCTCTACGACGGCGCCAAACATGTCAGCATAGGTTCGTTAGGAGCAGAAATTTTTGCGCGTACTATTATTAGTAACGGTTTTGCCAAAGGTTACTCAATGACAGGTTGGCGTATTGGTTATCTTGCTGGGCCATTAGATTTAATCAAAGCCACAACTACCATTCAAAGCCACAGCACATCAAACGTTTGTACCTTCGCTCAGTATGGCGCCATTGCAGCATTAGATGGTCAGCAAGATTGTGTCGAAGAAATGCGTCTTGCTTTTGCCAAACGACGCGAAGTCATGTACGAACGTCTTAATGCTATCCCAGGTTTGAGTTGTCCTAAACCAGATGGCGCCTTTTATCTATTACCCGATATCAAAAAAACTGGGTTAAAATCCCTAGATTTTTCTAATAAACTTCTTGAAGAACATCAAGTAGCAGTTATTCCTGGTATCGCATTTGGCGCCGATGATACAGTACGTTTATCTTACGCTACCGATATGGCAACAATTGAAAAAGGAATGGACAGGTTGGATAAATTTGTTAGGTCGAAAATTTAAGTGCTGAGTGCTGAGTGCTGAGTGCTGAGTGCTGAGTGCTAAGTGCTGAGTTTAACTCTTACTTCTAACTCCTAACTCCTAACTCCTAACTCCTCACACCTAACTCCTAACTTACTCAGCACTCAGCACTTTCCACTCAGCACTATTAAATTAGTCCCATTTCTTCTAAACCTTGACGCAAGCGTAAAGCTTCGATAGGGTTATTTTTTTCGTGCAGAGAAATAGCTTTATTAAATGCAGCTAAACTGCCTTTTTGATTTCCCACTTTCAACCATGCGACGCCTAAATTTTGATATGCTTCAGCGTATTTAGGATTTAATTGAACCGCACGTTGGTATGATGATATCGCGTCTGTAAATTTACCCATTGCTTTTAGTGTCATTCCCAAGTTGTAGTGTCCAACTGCAAAATTGGGGTCGATACGAATTGTCATTTCAAAGGCACTTTTCGCGCTTTGTAAATCTCCTAAGCTTTTGAGTAAACTCCCCAAGTTATTATAGGCGCCTAGCTTTAAAATTGGAACTACTACCTGTTTGATTGCTGCTTGATAATGCGATACTGCTTTTCTAATATCCCCTGCACGAGTATAGCCGATACCCAAATGGTAGTGTAATTCATACATCAAGTCTATATTTGCGCTCTTTGATGCTATTCCACGCTCTAATAACTCTATTCCTTCAGAAAGTTTCCCATTTTCAACATACAAACCCCCAAGCTTACTACATACATAAGGGTCATTGGGATGATTTACTATAAACCCTTCCATTACAGCTTGTGCTTTTGTTGTCTTGTTTTGTTGCTTGATAGCTGCTTCTGTATATCCTTCGTGCAAAATTGCGACTTCACTCAAATGTCCAATCTGCCAGTCAGGCTCTTTTTGTAATATTTCAATTACACTGTCGTCTATGATCGCATGATATGGACGCGAAAACTTAATATCAGGATGCTTTCGGAATAACCGTGACACCATCGAGTATGGTGATTGAGCGGCGCCTATCTCGTGACGCAGCAAGTTTACCATAATATACTCGTCCCGAACGATTGTTTGCCGAATCTGCGATTTTATCTTCGATGTCAACGTCTCATCAGCATCTAACACTAATACCCAATCACCTGTAACATACCTTAACGCTTCGTTACGTGCGGCACTAAAATCATTGTTCCATTCATACTCATAAACCAAAGCTCCTAACTTTTCAGCAACAGCTATCGTTTTATCAGTAGACCCGGTATCTAATACAACAATTTCATTGACTATACTTTTTGCACTTCCAATGCATTTATGCAGTGTAGACTCTTCGTTTTTAGCGATTATACAGAGACTGAGTTTCATAATTTACTTGTATAATAAAATATAGACTAAAATTTTCAGCTATTTTCTAAAATTAGAATGGTAGGCGAACAAGACCACGAAAGCGGTGCATATAACTTGGATCAACAAAATCTTGATAGCATACCATCACTATCAACGCAAGTTCCGTGGAAAGTTATTATAAGTGGATTGACGGTAGGAACTGTATTCGCTTCGGCGCCAATAGCAGTGCTGTACTTACTTAGTTTGTTGAGCGACCCCTCAAGGTTAGTACCTTACCTTGACAGTAAGAATGGTATAGAAATACAACGACCCTTAGATTGGGAAGTTCGCAAAATTAATAACAACTTTATCGGTGATATAGTACAGTTTATATCTCCAAAAGCTCAAGGTGACAGTTTTCGCTCGTGCGTAACAATAAGCGTAGAGAAATTTCCTGGCACCTTTAAACAGTACACACAATCAGAAATTCAAGATATTCGCCTTCATCTCAAATCAGCAAGCATGACTATTAATCAAAATAGTACACTTGCTTTATATAGGGCATTAGAGTTGGAATATACCGCAAAAGAAGGAAATAAAACTACCAAGTACTGGAAGAAATCAACTTTATATAATAAACAAGTCTACAAAATTACTTATGCCGCCAATGTCGCCGATTACAAAAAGTATTTCCCAACAGTGGAGCGTATGGCACAATCATTTGAGATCAAATCCATTTTCAAGGCGCCCTCTTTGTCGTTACTGGACTAACCCCGCGCGTAAAGCACGTACAGCAGCTTGAGTACGGTCAGCAACACAAAGTTTACTCAGAATACCGCGAACATGGGTTTTAACGGTACCAACGGTTAGGTAAAGCTTGCCAGCAATTTCCGCGTTGTCGCATCCCGCAACAATCAACTCTAATACTTCTTTTTCCCTTTGAGTTAACGGGTAAGCAACTATTGTCTTCTCAATATCTGGGTCAATACCTTGAATTACAACTCGTTTGCCGCTATCTGAACTACCATCTACATCTTGTCGCAATTGACGCAGCACAACATCCGCTATCACCGAGTCTATCCACGAAGTACCACTAGCTGTAGTTTTAACTGCTTTTATTAAATTCTCGCTTTCAATATCCTTCATGCAGTAAGAATCTGCTCCTGCAGCAAAAGCAGCCAAAACAGTATCCTCACTGTCCTGCATCGTCAGCATTAGTACTTTTGTATGATTGTCGTTATCTTCCGCTTGATATTGCCTAAACAAACGTGTTAGCTCAACACCATCCATATCAGGTAAACCGATATCAATGGTAGCAACATCTGGTTTGAGCGTTTTCAGAAGATGTAACCCCTGCTTCGCATTGGCAGCTTCACCGACTATCTCAATTTCGGCATCAGCTTTTAAAGCAGCCCTTAAACCCATTCTGGTAAGGTTGTGGTCTTCAATTACAAGAACCTTAACATCGCTCATGGCTGTTTCTTCTCTACCTAACTTTTTCTAATGTAATTTAATTAAGCTATTTTAATCAAATTTTATGTAAATCGGAAGCTGACAGATAATTTCATCTATCGTTGGCTCGAATATAAGTAGACATATAACTGTCGGGAGTCTGGTTTGAATCTACATCTCATACTATAAAGTCAATTTTTACATCTGACTGCAGACAGATTATACCAGTCATGTGGTTTATTTTATATAAGTATTTTTAATGTTTTATTATACGCCATCCCAATAGTCAAATACAAAAATCCCAGTATCTATTAAGATACCGGGACTATATTACCTCACAAAACCTATGACAACTAGAGGTGAAAAGACTTTAAAAGGGCAAATAAGCTTGTTTCAAACTAGTCAAGAGTTTTTTTAACTTCGTCCTTAATGTTTTCTGCGGTGTGGCGAACTTGCGCTTCCGCTTGTTTAGCTTTACCTTCAGCTTTATCGTTAGGGTTGCCAGTAACTTCGCCTACTGCTTCTTGAATTTTCCCTTCAATGTTTTTAGCAACTGCTTCTACGCGATTTTCAATGCTCATAATTTTCTCCCAACTAGCTAATAATAAATTTGTAGACTAAATTTTCTAACTAAGTTTGCGAACCAAACTTATAGTATCTATATTAATATCTTTTACTTGGTAACACTTCTACCTTCAGAATATTATTAAAATCCTAATATTTGTCCGTTGTATATAGTTTTAGTCACAATACACTCGGCTTCGAGATTTTATTAATGAATCATTGGTTATAGCAATTCGAGCTTCTTCTTCCTGCACACGGGGCAAGGTTTTTATTCCTTATGGTGGATAATTTTGAATTTAGCAGTATGATATGTTAAAAACTTTTGTTATCACTTATACCCTTTCTGTATTTAGGCTTATATATTTAGATAAATTAAATTTGAACAAAATGTTAAGAAAAATAAACTTTGTCCGGATTAAATAAGTAAGACAAATCGCTACATCTAGAAGATAAATAATTAGGCGAAAAAAGTATCGCAAGATTTGTCATATTCGTTCGTTAGGTAGAACTGGATACTTGAAGTTTAGTTTTTAATAAGTATTAACAGAAACGCATAAAACATTATTTCAAAAAGGAGACATTCAAATGAGCGGTATTATTGCATGGGTAGTATTAGGTTTAATTGCAGGCGCCTTAGCTAAAGCTTTTTATCCAGGACAGCAAGGTGGTGGTATTTTCTCTACAATTGGATTAGGTATTTTAGGCGCCATAGTTGGTGGTTATTTAGGTCAAGTATTATTAGGAAGTAGTGGAGCAGCAGCAGCATCAGTAGGAGCTATATCAATTGGAAGCATCATCTTCTCTGTACTCGGTGCAATGCTATTAATCTTCATCTGGGGTTTAGTAACCCGTAGAACTGCATAGTAGTACTGAGTAGAAAGTGCTGAGTGCTGAGTAGAGACGTGATTAATCACGTCTGTACGGAGTTAGGAGTTAGAAGTCGCGTTAGTCACTCAGCACTCAGAACTCAGCACTCAGCACTATATATAGAGGAGATATATAAAGATGTTATCTGGGTTATCTGGAGAAAAGCGAGCAGTAGGTGTATTTGCTCGACGTGCGGACGTTGAGCAAGCGCTTCGCGAATTAAAAATTGCTAATTTCCCAATGGAGAAAGTATCTGTTATTGCGCGCGATGCAGAACAGGTAGAAGAAATAGCTGGTGTTGAAGTTAAAGAACATACCGACAACCAAGCAGAAGAAGGTGCCGTTAGAGGAGCTTTAACTGGTGGTGCGTTAGGTAGTTTGACTGGTTTACTCGTTGGTTTGGGTCTACTAGCAATTCCTGGTATTGGGCCAGTTATGCTTGCTGGGGCAGGAGCAACAGCACTAGCAAGTACATTTGCTGGTGGAGCAATTGGTGCTGCTGCTGGTACATTAGCTGGCGCCTTAGTCGGTTTAGGAATTCCTAAAGAACGGGCAGATGCTTATAGCGACTTGATTTCCAAAGGTTATTACCTTGTAATGATTAACGGTACAAAAGAAGAAATAGTTTTAGCTGAGAGAATTCTTCGTAACCGTGGTGTAGAAGAGTGGGGAATTTATAATTTACCAACACCTCCAAGCAGTCGCAGTAAGTACGCTGTTGGTATCTATAAAATGCGTCATGAAGTAGAAGCCGCATTTAATGAACTCAAAGAAAATGGTTATGATATGAACCAAGTTTCTGTCGTTGCCAAAAGCGTAGGACCTCTCAAAGATATTTCTGGAGTCGAAATTTGTACTCCCAAAGACGATTTCTCTGCACTCGAAATTCCTCGCAATGTCGTAAAAGAGTATGAGTACAGAGTTTCACTCGGTGATTTCCTAGTATTTGTAAGCGGTACGGATATTCAACTTGCAGGCGCCAGAGATATATTAGAGCGCAATGGAATGCAAGATTTTGGTATTTACAGCCCATCCGTTGTAAGTATAACCAATAATCAGCAAGTTGTTTCTAACAATGTGGAATTTACTTAAAATATAGATGAATACATATTTGTTAGAAAGGTTGAAATTAAATGACTGATAATGCCAAATACAACGTTGTATATGACGGTAACTGCAACCTTTGTGTCACCCTTGTACAGCTGTTAGAGAACCTTGACCAAGGTAAACTATTTAGTTATACTCCCATGCAAGATAGTCAAACCCTGTCACAGTGGGGAATTGCACCTAGTGACTGTGAAATGGGAATGATTTTAATTGATGCAAATACACCGTCACGACGCTGGCAAGGTAGCAGTGCAGCAGAAGAAATTGGGCGCCTGTTACCGATGGGCAGTATATTTGTCGATACGTACCGTGCGTTACCTGGTGTGAAATGGGCAGGGGATAAATTCTACGAACAAATCCGCGATAACCGCTATACAATCTTTGGCAAACGCGATAGTACATATAAATCTCAGTTTTGTGATAGATGTTAAGTACGTAGTTGTTGCTCTAGCCCTCTAAATTAATGTTTTTTACAGATGTTAAGTACGTAGTTGGTCTAGATTAATGTTTTTTACGCGCTAAAGCGCTACTACGTACCTATCAAAATTAACGAGACGAACCACTAGTTAGCAACTTTTTAGCTTTACGGTACATTTGTATCGTTGAGAGCATAACCGAATCTTGAATCCCAATATGGTCATTATTTACTGGTTCTAATTCATAGGGATAAAATGTATTAGGTCTAAGATTATTTTCTGTAACAGTAAGATTTTGCTTTGCTAACCATAATTTTTGCTGCAAACTCGATAGTTCACACCATTGATAATAAGCTGGTATTGCCTTCTGCGTAATAAATTCCTTCCACCTTTCTACCAGTGATGTAGTAGTAAGTTTCTCAGACCTTACTCGTCCATTTTTTACCATTGCTTGATATAAATCATAATCATCGCGCAACCGTTTTAACGCTGCAATTGTTTCATCGATTGATGATACTTCAATAAAGTCAAGTTCGCTTTGACGTTCACCACGAAATGCCGAATCTGTACCGACAATAGCAGGTACGTCTCCAAGCCAAGCATTCTGAAGTTTTGTTGCAGGTTTATATCGATAATCCTCTTTTGGGTCAAAAGTACGTACAGCAACAATTGCATCAATATTGCTGTAATCATGCCAGTGTTGTTCACCAGGCATTAGCCAACGTAAACCTATTGACTCAAGCATTGCTGACCAAGACGGGTTTTTCAGTTCGGGTGCAAGACTTCCGATTGCACCAATAAAAGCAATATTTTCAAACTTATTACCTCTTGCAGGGTCACGCTTAATTAATCCCGGTTGCAACCAAAGGCGAATAAAGAAACTATCTCTAACGGTCTTTACTTCTTCAGGATTTTGTACAACATTAAGTTGTGCATAAGGATGAATTTCAAAATCGGCTTTGATACAAACAATTAACTGTTTTGGCTTCGGTTTAAAATTAAAAGGTAAAGCCGCACGCTGCACAATTATAATCCCGTCATCAGGTATAGTAGCTGTAATTTCACATTTCAAACCTGCTTCTCGTAAATAAAGGAATGTTTGTAATGTCCAGCAGTATGAAGTGATAACTGGATTTAGTCCGATACCAGGTTGACGCATATAGTCGATAAAACCTGACCATGTAGGGCCTGCATCATCAGGAACACCAGAGGCGGGCATTTCAGATGGATGCATGTAAAAATAAATACGTGGAATCTCTCTCATGGTTGTATGTTAAGTTATTTGTATTGAATTTCCCCAAAACTTAACTTTGTATTTACTATTTTACCTAGAGAATTTTTACTGAAATATAACACAATTTTTCCCGACTTTGCAGGCGAATATGCGTATAAGCACGGTGGCAAAATACTGACATTCACGCCAAAATCTACCTCTCAAGCTAGGTGACAAATCTTAATGTCTTCAACCAAAAGTTATACGCGACTCTCTCGCAAAGCAATAAAACAGTAGACTCACAGGCGATGTATGGACGGCGCCGAATAAGTATATTTGTAATATTTAAATGACATGAGGTTAAAAATATTAGCTCAAAAAGTATTCAACTTGACAGCAATATTATGTAACTCTGGCAAAATCCGTAAAAATATACCTAAAAACTGTAGTTATGTATTACAGTTTTCAGCTATTCGGAGATATATGAGTGATAATTCCGTAGGTCAAATGAGTTGGAAAGTGGCTGGTACAAATGATTGCTGCTTGCACCTCCGGCACAGCGATACAGAAACTTGGCACCCTTACCAAGATCCAGAATACTTTTTGCCTGACCCACCAGGCTTTTCACAAGGGTATGCGACTTTTGTTGCATTGCTCAAGAAGAATTGGCAGTCAGTGTAAACAAGCTTCAAGCAGGCACGCATAAGCTTTACTATCTACACAAACCGCAAATTCTATATCAAGCCTAAAGCTTCTTCGTTAATGATTTATACAGATTTAAACATTTTGTAATGTTAAGATATGTGAATGCATTTTGGAAGAGCTTGACCGAATGTCGAGTATATGATTGTGTAATCGCGAAAGAGGTATAATTATGACAACTCCCGTACAAATAGTGGAATATACGTTAGAAGCTTTAGCAGAGAAATTTTTTGAGGATTCCGTTGGTAGCTGGCGCTCGGAACGTCGTTACTACACGCTAAAAAGTGGTGAAATAGAAGAAGTTGTAAGCCATATCACAGTTAAATTTTTAGAAAGGGGCAGTTCTGAACTTATACAGCTTGCCGAAATGCATGAATTATCAGATTCGGCTATAGTTTGCGGCACCTCAGTCACCTGGGATAGTAACTATTTACAACCAGGACGAAAACCGACTAAAGGTTCAACAGTATTTGGTATTCAAGGAAATATTTTGTATCGTGACCGTGGTTTTGCCACATCGAAACCAGTCACAGCGCAGTACACTTTACGCGACCCTAAAACAATGCACTTACGAACTGAGTACAGCGGTTCCGTGTTCGAGGAAGAAATTAAACTTATTGGTACAAGCCATCGCACCCGTCAAACAATTATCTCGCGCGCGGGTGAAGAAATTATGATTGGGCAGTATTTAGAAAGAAGAATGTAAAAAATGCGTTTGTGCTGGGTAAACTCAGCACTTCCTACTCCCGTGCGAATTTAATACTCTTAATACTACTATTATTTTTAAATAAAAATACAGCGAAATTATATTACAAAGACTAACCTTTATTACACTAAAAATAGTCTGCAACGCAATTATAAATAAAGTTTTACAACATTAATTTATTCATATATAGCAATCCTAAATAATTCGTAAAATTCCCATGTTGTACAGACAAGGGTTAAATCGTGTCTCTACATAAATATAATTTTTACAAATCATATAGCAATGCTATAAATACTTGCTATTTGTTTTTGTTGATTGCCAAAAAATTAAGTCACCAAGATACGAAGCCACAGATCACAAATTTTCAAGAGTTATGGGCGTATTGTCTGTGCGTCTATGTATTTTTAGTTACCACTACAAACACAGAGTACATACAAAAGAGGGACTTTTAATTGGCGCCTATCCCCCAAAATTAATCACACAGCGTCTAAAAGCTCCTCCCTAGGGTTTAAGCCTTTAGAAAGGGAAACAATGAGGTTTAATGTAAAGTAATGTAACAAAGTGAGACGACATCATAATAATTTGTAACGAAATTTAGGGCAAAGGCATTGTATAAATTAAATTTGTAAGGGTAAAAAGCAGAACGAGGTTCGCAAAAGTGTTACTTCTTCGTGCTTTTAGGCTTCTGAACGAAAGATAAAGTTTTGTTAAAAATTTTTAATCTTTTGGCACAGAAGCGACTAAACTGTATAACAGATGTCAATTTAACCTTTCCGCGCTGCTGTTGCGGTTTGACATCAGCAAAAACTGAGTAACTCAAGAGTGAGTGCTTAAGTTATCCCAGTTTTGAAGCGAATACTAAAGTCGAAAATCAAGCAGATAGGAGATTGAATCGATGTTAGATGCGTTTGCTAAAGTAGTTTCCCAAGCTGATACTCGTGGTGAGTACTTAAGCGCTTCCCAGTTGGATGCTTTAATGAACATGGTTCGTGACGGTAACAAGCGCATGGACACTGTAAACCGCATTACCAGCAACGGTTCTTCGATTGTTGCTAACGCGGCTCGTGCATTGTTTGCAGAACAGCCTCAGTTAATCGCACCTGGTGGAAATGCTTACACCAGCCGTCGTATGGCTGCTTGCTTGCGCGACATGGAAATCATTTTACGCTATGTAACCTACGCAATTTTCTCTGGCGACGCTAGCGTTCTTGATGACCGTTGCTTGAACGGTTTACGCGAAACCTACTTGGCTTTAGGAACCCCAGGTTCTTCAGTAGCTGTAGGCGTTCAAAAGATGAAAGAAGCTGCATTAGCTATTGCTGGCGACCCCAACAATATCACCAAAGGTGATTGCAGTGCATTGATGTCTGAAGTATCTAGCTACTTCGACCGTGCAGCATCTGCTGTAGCATAAACAAAGCGCTAAAAAACGCACAACGCTGGCCACAAGTCAGTTCCACATAAACTACTTTCAAACAAAATTTTGTAAAAGGGAGATACCGGACCGATGAAAACCCCTCTTACCGAAGCAGTAGCAGCTGCTGACTCACAAGGACGTTTTCTGAGCAGCACTGAAATGCAAACCGCTTTTGGTCGCTACCGTCAAGCAGCAGCAAGCTTAGAAGCTGCTAAAGCATTGACAGGCAATGCACAACGTTTGGCAGAAGGTGCAGCAAATGCTGTATACCAAAAGTTCCCCTACACCACCCAAATGCAGGGGCCGAACTACGCTTCTACCCAAACAGGTAAAGAAAAGTGTGTTCGTGATATCGGTTACTACTTGCGGATGGTCACCTACTGCTTAGTTGTTGGTGGTACAGGTCCAATGGACGACTACCTGATCGCTGGTTTGGCTGAAATAAACAAAACATTTGATTTGTCTCCCAGCTGGTACGTAGAAGCTCTCAAGCATATCAAGAGCAACCACGGTTTGAGTGGTGACCCTGCTGTTGAAGCTAATTCATACATCGATTACGCAATTAACGTCCTAAGCTAAGACGCGGGACCCCTTGCCCGGAAGGTTGAGCGGCTCAACTGGCAAATAAAGCTAGGAGTTGTTTAGCTTTCCGGGCAGTTTTAATTTTAAGAAGATTTGTAAATACAGAACGACGCTTGGACGCGCGATTGTGCTTTCTAGATAATATTCAGGGAAAAGAAGTAAGAAAGGTATTGAATAGGAAGTCAAACTTTTCCCCATAAATAGTAAATCCAAAATACTAGTTCACTCAACTTAACTCGCGTGGTGTGTGAAATAGGTATTGCCACTAATAGTCAAATCTTGATATGAATGGTTTTGATAATCAAGTCGGCGCCTTCATTGATTTCCATACGCTTGTGATAGAGGGCTAGTCTTTTTGAAATTGAATATAAAAATATAGAAAGCCTTTGCCTTAGACTGATAATCGAGGGCATTGTTTTGCGTATGTATCCATGTGTTCGTTACAAGCGAGCTGAATTCGACTCAAAGTTGTAAAGGAGGCGATTTAGACATGGCAATGCTAGTCGTAAATTACTTTCTTAATTTCAAGTCAAAAATTTTTTAAAGGTCTAATACATGGCAGTCACAACCGAAGCATCACGTTTGGGAACCGAAGCTTACACCGATGTAACTCCAGTTGAGATACGTCAACGTCCAACCAAAGAAGAAATTGAATTAGCAATTTCAGCAGTTTATCGTCAACTGTTAGGTAATGACTACTTAATGAAGTCACAGCGTTTAATCAGTGCTGAATCACTATTACGTGACGGTAAAATTACTGTACGCGACTTCGTGCGCCAAGTTGCTAAATCTGAGCTATACAAAGAGAAATTCTTCTACAACAACTTCCAAACTCGCACCATCGAGTTAAATTACAAACACTTGTTGGGTCGCGCTCCATATGATGAGTCGGAAGTGGTTTTTCACTTAGACATGTATCAAAACGAAGGTTACGACGCTGACATCGATTCATTTGTTGATTCAGAAGAATACGAAGCAAACTTCGGTGAAAACATTGTCCCTTACTACCGTGGTTTCAAAACCCAAACCGGACAAAAAACTGTTGGATTCAACCGCATGTTCCAGTTGTATCGCGGTTACGCAAACAGCGACCGCGCGCAACTCAAAGGCAACTTTCCACACCTTGCAGTTGAACTAGGTCGTAATGGTGCTTCACCTGTAGTTGCTCCTAGCGGTAGTAATGATGGTGGTTTTGCATATGCTGCTCCAGCTAAAGGTGTTACTCCTAACAGTACTTTTGGTGGCGCCGGAACCTTTGGTAAAGAAGGTAGAATGTTCCGCGTAGAAGCAGCAAGAGTATTTGGTTCTGGTTATCCTAGCACTCGCAAGGTGAATCAAGCAGTAGTAATTCCCTACGAAGAATTATCCACCTACATCCAAAGAGTTCTAAAACAAGGCGGCAAAATCGCTAGCGTTACTCCTCTCTAAATAATGTAAAGACGTGATAAATCAAGACGTGATAAATCACGTCTCTACACACAATCATTCATTTATTAGCAACCAAAATATTATGCTTGGTCAAATCGCACCTAACAGAGAATCAGCAGCCCGCTACTTTCGCTATGAAGTAGAAGGATTACGTCAAAACGAAGAAACTGATAAAACCGATTACGAGATTCGTTCGAGCGCTAGCACATTTATTACGGTTCCTTACAACCGCATGAATTCAGAAATGCAGCGAATTACCCGTTTGGGTGGCAGAATAGTAAAGATTGAGCCTTTAAATCATGAAGGCGGACAATCAAATACTAACGCCGACGCTTTTAAAGATGAATTCCAGTAAGGATAACTTTGAACCGTTATCACCGTCAGCAACTACTGGCGGTGGTGAATCTTTGACAATAGAAACTGCAATCGCAAATCTAGAAGGTACAGACCCAGGTTTGCGATTTTATGCTGCTTGGTGGTTAGGTCGATTTAAAGTTAATGAACCACGAGCTATTACTCTTTTAATTCAAGCACTCGCTGATGAATTAGATAGAACACCCGAAGGTGGTTATCCTCTGCGACGTAATGCAGCACGCGCGTTAGGTAAGTTAGGTTCGCAAAGCGCGGTCGAAGCTTTAATTCAAAGTTTAGAATGTTCAGATTATTACGTCCGCGAAGCTGCTGCTGAATCTTTAGGAATGTTATCGGATTTTAGAGCAATTCCAGCGTTACATAATTTACTAACTACTGGATTGACGGGTGAAGAATTAATCATTCAATCTGCTCAAAGCCAACCATACGAAAGTATATTAGAGGCTTTAGGTAGTCTTGGCGCCCTCGATTCAATACCGCAAATTCAACTATTTTTAAAGCATCCAACCGAACGAGTACAGTACTCAGCAGCACGCGCGATGTACCAACTAACTGGAGATTCCTCATATGGAGAGCGGTTGGTTAAGGCATTAGCAGGAAATAATTTACAACTGCGACGCTCCGCACTCGCAGACTTAGGTGCAATAGGATACTTTGAGGCTGCAGACGCAATTACTCAAACTCTTGCAGAAAACAGTTTAAAGCTAATAGCACTGAAAGGGTTACTCGAATATGAGGTAAAAGAGTTAACACCCCCCACCCCCACTTTATCTGACCGTGTTATAAAAGTCATGAAATTAATGGACTCTTTACTTTAAATAGTTATGAGTGCGCTCGTAAGGTGGGCACTGCCCACCCTACAACTACTAACTTAGTAAGGTGGGCACTGCCCACCCTACAACTCCTAACTTAATTATTAAAAATATGACTAATAATATTGCCCAACTAATTAGTGCGGTAGAACAAGCAGATTCTTCTGCTTCCCTACTCGAAGCTGTACAAAATTTAGCATCCTCCAGATTAGAAGAAGCTGTACCAACATTGATTGCTGCTTTAGGATATAACAATCCAGGCGCCGCAGTTGCAGCTGTTGACGGATTGATCGCAATTGGCTCTAAAGCTGTTGAACCTTTGCTCTCATTACTCGATAATTACAACTATGGAGCGCGCGCTTGGGCAGTACGTGCATTAGCAGGTATTGGCGACCCTAGAGGTTTTGATATTTTACTCGATGCAGCAGAAAATGACTTTGCTTTGAGTGTACGTCGAGCAGCAGCGCGCGGTTTAGGAACAATTCACTGGCAACTTCTTCCATCTGAACAAGTTTTAACCAAGCAGCAGCAAGCAATCGAAACTTTAATTCAAGTTGCAAAAGACCCAGAATGGGTAGTGCGTTATGCAGCAGTAACTGGACTCGAAGCACTCGCAGGTGCTATTAGTGAAACTCAACCTGAAATCTTACCACAAATTACGGCACCGCTTCTTGAAATCGCAAACAACGACGAAGAAGTCGCAATTCGTGCACGCGCTTGGATGGCAATAAATCAACAGCAAAATGAAAACAATGCAATAGAAATGCCCAACATCAAAACATTGGCAGAATCTGATGATGAAAAACAAGTACCTAGTCGCGGTAGCAGTAGAAGAACATAAAATAATTTCAGAACCTCTGTATTATTAGTATGATTGAATTATGTATTGTAGAGACGTTACATGTAACGTCTCTACAACAATTCAATAATTCAATTTTTGGAAAAAACCCTTCTGCAATGTTATCTCAACCGCAGTGGAATTTAATCGCAACTCAACAACCACCGCAGTGGTTCACCGAAGCAGTCAAGTGCTACACTCCAAACTCTACCGGAGAATTTGCCGCGCGCTTATTATGGCAGCGAGGAATTTGTGAAGTCGAACAATTAGAAGCATTTATTAACCCAAAAGTATATAAATCAGCAAGTCCATTTCAGTTTGGACAAGAGATGCACCTAGCAATCGCACGGTTACAAGCAGCGCGCGCAAATCGTGAGAAGATAGCAATATGGGGAGATTTTGACGCAGATGGTATTACTTCGACGGCAGTGTTATGGGATGGGTTAGGACAATTTTTTACTCAAAATAGCAAATTAATTTATTACATCCCAAATCGCATCACTGAATCTCATGGACTTAATATCCAAGGGATTGATGCGCTTGTTAAACAAGGATGCAAGCTTATCGTTACTTGTGATACAGGCAGCACAAATATACAAGAAATTATTTACGCAAACAAGTTTGGTATAGATGTAATAGTTACAGACCATCATACTTTACCTGCCGAACGTCCCGCAGTTACAGCAATAATTAACCCGCGTTATTTACCCAACTCTCACCCGTTGTATAATCTTTCTGGAGTAGCGGTTGCTTATAAATTAGTCGAAGCGCTTTATACAGCTTTGCCCAATGTGGCACAGCAACCACTCGAAGATTTACTTGATTTAGTAGCAGTTGGACTTATTGCCGATTTAGTTCAGCTTAGTGGAGATTGTCGTTATTTAGCGCAGCGAGGAATTCAGCGTTTACAAACCGATTTTCAACAACCAGCAGCACTTAGAAGGCGCCCAGGAGTAGGAAGATTATTAGAACTTTGTCAAAAAAGTGGCGATAGACCAACTGATATATCCTTTGGTTTAGGACCACGCATCAATGCAGTTAGTCGTATTCAAGGTGACGCTAGATTTTGCGTGGAATTACTTACAAGCCGCGACCAAAGCCGCGTAAGTCAACTTGCAGAAGAAACCGAATTAGCAAACGCGCGTCGTAAATCTCTCCAAAAAGATATCACACAACAAGTTAATCAAAAGCTTTCTCAAACAGATTTATCAACTACGAATGTTATAGTTCTCTCTGACCCACAATGGTCACCTGGGGTATTAGGACTAGTAGCAGGACAAGTAGCACAAGAAACAGGGCGCCCAACAATTCTACTAAGTACAGAACATTCCCCTACAAACCTAGCTCGTGGTTCCGCGCGTTCGATAAATTCGGTAGATTTATATCAACTAGTGAAAGACCAAGCACATCTGCTACATAAATTCGGTGGACATCCATTTGCAGCAGGATTAAGTTTACCTGTCGAAAATATTCCTTTATTCTCAGAAGCTATTAACCAGCAACTACGGCAAACTATGGGTACTGCAATACTGGCGCCAACCATACAAGCTGATATTAAAGTTCAAGTAGCAGATTTAGGTAAAGAATTATTTTTAGAGTTTAAATTACTCGAACCTTGTGGAATGGGCAACCCAGTACCCAAACTACTGATTCAAGATTGTTGGTTTAAAAACGCTTGGCATCGTAATCAACAAGACAGCCAAGGTAAAAAAATACAATATATAAAGACAGAGTTCGATATTCACGATCACTCTACCGTCAACCCATTCCCAGGTATATGGTGGGGACATTATAAAGAAGAACTACCAGAGGGTAAATGTGACTGTATCGCTGAACTCGACTACAACAGCTTTAAAAAACGCTACGAAATTCGACTCATCGCAGTCCGCCCTAATACTAACTCACTATCCAACACCCAAAAAACACCAAATGAAATACTTGACTGGCGCCACTCAGCACTCAACACTCAGCACTCAGCACGACTCACTCAGCACTCAGCACTTTTACTAAAAGACTGTCCTGCTTCTTGGGATGAAATCCGCGCGTGGATTAAAAAGTCATATCACCTTAATCAACCTTTAGCACTAGCTTGGTTAAAACCCCAAAATCAATCACCACAAGATGTTTGGTGTAAACTTGCCGGAATTGCTAAATACCTCGCACGCACTCAACAACCAGTAACGCGCGTCCAACTACGAGAAAAACTTGGCATTGGAGATCAACCCTTACATTTAGGATTAAAAGCTTTAAGATATTTAGGACTCAAAAGTACTTTCAATGACCGTAGTTTGATGTTTATCGAGGATTCTCAAAACAAATCAAACATAAAACACGCACAATCTTCATTAGAACAATTTTTAGCTGGAGTTCAAGAAGAACAGTTCCAGCGCGCGTATTTTAATGAAGTTCCGCTTTCTGCAGTCACTGCAATGGCATCTCGCATAGATTTTGTACCATAGACATCTCGCCTATGCAGTCAGTATTTTTTTACCACAGAGACGCAGAGAACACAGAGAGAATAGATTCAAAACTGGCGCCAATTTAATATGAAACTTTATTTTAAAATGTAGTTATATCGATAGTTAGAAGCACTTCCAAATAAATTATCTTATAATATCTTTTTGAGATATCGAGAATAACTACAAGTAATGGCTAATCAGATAAGAGGCGACTTTCTGAGCGGCGGCGGGGAAATGGGAAAGCTGATGCGCTCGTTTGATTGGGCTAAAACTCCATTAGGCTCAGTTGAAAGTTTTCCTCAAAGTTTGCGAAGTGCCATTAGTATTTTACTGCCCTCCAAAGCACAGATTGCATTGTTCTGGGGTTCTGAATTTATTAAGTTTTACAATGATGCTTATAGCTCAGTGTTAGGAGCCAAGCATCCGACTATGTTTGGAAAGCCACAAATGCCGTCAAGTTCACACAAGAAGGTGGACAGGTTACTGTCACGTTACGTAACATAAACGATTACGCCCAAATTCAGGTCATTGATACAGGTAAGGGAATTAAGCCAGAGTTTTTGCCGTATGTGTTTGAATATTTTCGCCAAGAAGACAGTTCTACAACTCGTAATTTTGGTGGTTTAGGGCTTGGACTAGCAATTGTGCGTCAATTGGTAGAATTGCACGGAGGAAGAATTTGGGTAGACAGTCCCGGAGAAAATCAAGGCGCCACCTTCACAGTGCAATTACCAACCTTATAGTTCAATTACCGATAAAAAAAATCAAAATCATTCAAAGCTTTTAAGCGTGCGAAGTTAAGACGATAATGGTAAGTCAACCGTAATTTCCACTTATCCCAAGAGCTTGACTTAGTTGGTATATATGATGCATCAATATGCTGACTTGCTTGCTTAACTGTTTGCCAACCTGAGCGGTGGACTGCCCAACCTACCTTAGCAGCAGCTAACCCCATTGCATTACCTTCACCACCATGAATTCCTTGAAATTCCAAATACCTACCTACTCTACCCCAGTAGTTAAAAAATTCGATTTCTTTACCACTATCGCGCGTGATGACAAATAACGATTCCCCAACGTAATTAACTTTTTCTAATGGTAAATCTAACTTAGATGCTAACTTTTGCAGCGACTCTAAGCGTTCGGGATTATATTTTTGAGCATGTTCAACTAAATTCTCGGCGTGTCCAGTTGTAATACCAGGTTGCCATTGCAAATCATCGGGAATATCGGCGATAATTCGCGTATCAGCATCAATACAAATCGCTGTACGAAATTTAGATAAAGCTTTGGCAAGTACTAAACGTTTATCGTTGTAGCAAAGTAATGTTCCCTGCTGACGGTGTTTGAATGCCAAGACATTATTTGAACTCCGAAAATCATCGGGATTATCTGTATATACAAAGATAAACACTTTGGGGCAATATTTTGCTAAATCCGTTGCTAGCTGCTGGGCAAGAATTCGATATTTTTTACCGAGTGCTAACGTACAAAAACAGTAGTCCATTGTCATTGAATTCATTTATTTATATTATTACATTTGATAACAAGACAATTCAAAAAAACTCAATATTTCAAGTTGAAACTTAAAACTTATTACTATACTCTGACAGCCAGTTAAGTAGATTTAATTTGTGCAGAATAATTTGTCTAGCCTCGGCAATGGCATCTTTGGCTTCATACCATGCATCGGGTGTTGAGGTAACTTCTTGAATATACTTGAATCCATTTTCATCTAAACTTGGCAATCGCAAAAAACTACCAGGCGGTAATAATTTGTCAGCACCAGAACTCCCATAGTAAATAGGCAAGCACCATGCTAATAAAGAATCCCAAAGCTTCTCGCTAACGTACCAATTATTTTCAGCATAATTTTCAATTGCTAAGTTATAATAGTAAGGAGCCATGCCATACCATTTATTAGTAAGTTCTCCGACACCACCTGCCCAATCAGGCAAATTTCTACCATATACACATAAATCTAAATCGCTATTTTTTAACATTCTCAAAAAATCTAAACGCTTGCGATGATTCGCCGTGCGATTAATTCCTGAAGTTACCCAACTACAAACAGCAGTTTTTACTGGTGGTGGCATCTCATTTAATTCGCGGAATGAATTTGAGTAATACCAAATAGCAGGCATATAGTCGGGAGTCGGCGCAAAATCATCCGGGCCCGATATATACCCAGCATAAGGTTCAGCCTGCCGATAAAACTTTTTATTGAACTCTACTATTTCATCTAAAGGTGGTTCACGTAATAAGTAAATAACTCTTTCTTTAGGAACTCCACGTAGTTTTGCCTGAAACTCATGTAATGATTTTTGGTATTCAGCTTGTACTTTTTGATTTTTCCAAAACAGCAATTTATTTTGAAGTTGCTCCTCTGGTGCTTCTGGAAAACTCGTGTAGTTGTACATGAGAATAAAATCAGGCTTTGGTTCAGAAGCAAGCATCTGAATATTGTTCCAAATACCAAAATGATGCGGGGTTTGTTGCCACAACCAGTCCGGTTTCTTATCTAAACCTGGATAACTGCTCATCATGCCAATTTTTGCAATCGCCATTTTCTCTGTCCTATATTTAGTATTGATTCAGTTTTAAAAAGTTATTAGTTCATTATTTTTGGACGCATTGGTTCTTCAACGTAGTTTAATATCTTTAATATGCGGCTTTCCCAGGAGAATTGGCGGGCGTAGTTAATGCTATCAGTGTATCCTTCGATTTTTCTCGGATATTTTTCGAGGGCATATAAAATTGATTGGGCAAATTTTTGTGGGTTGTCTGGTTCGCACCAAGTTGCGATTAAAGGTGAGTCTTTGAATGGAATTAATGGTAGTATTTCGGTGACAACTATGGGGGTTCCCGATGCCATATATTGAAAAAATTTGACGGGATTGGTGAAGTCGGCTTCTTTGCCAGAAAGATGTGGATGTGCTAGTAAGTCGGCGGCTTGGAATAGGCTTACTAATCGTTTGCGGGGCATTACCCAGCCTAAGAAGTTGATGTTTTGGACGTTTTTTTGTTTGGCGATTTGTTGATATGCTTCGACTTGCGATTCTTTGCCGCCGGTGACAGCAAATTGAATGTGGGGTAGTTGTGCGGCGACATCGATTAATAAATCAATACCTTTAAATGTATATAATGCGCCAGAATAAACTATTAATATTTTGCGTCCGTCAGTTAGTAGTTGTTGGCGCCATGTTTCGGCTTCTTGGGGCTGTCTATCTAAAAACGATTGTTCAAAGCCGTTATATTGCCATACGACTTTTTCGGGTGGCATTCCATATTGAATCAAGCTTTGACGGACTGGTTCGGATTGGGTAATGACGATTTGTAAATAGGGGCTTTTAACGATTTCGGATTCAAAGGGGGTGGATTGAAAATGGTGTTTTTCAAATATTACAGGTATTCGATTTTTGACTGATGCTTTGGCAAAGTTCCAATCGCGAGTATGAACAATTTTTGTATGGCGATGTAAATGAAATGGTAAATAATATTTAGTAGCAATTGTATTAGAACTGGTAAATTTTCCTTGTATTCTATCAATGGGATATGGCATCGGTAGGGGTAAAACTTTAAGATGTTCTTCAGGATTATAAAAATCGACAAATTTTTCGTTCGGTTGCTGGGGTTGAAAGGGATTGAGAAACCAGTTAGGGTTGAAGATGCTGGCATTTTTATTGTGATAAACTAAGACCGAAGAAAACCCTAAGTTGGCGGCAGCATTGGCACAAAGTACGTCGTGAATTTCGTGTGCTGTATTGGGTTCAAGCGATAGTTCGCCTGTATAAAAAACGTATTTATTTTGTGTTGTTGATGTCATGTTGAACCGTGTTAATTTATAAATATAAGATTGTGATTTTTTGCTAGTAACTATATCATTTCTTTATAACGCTTCAAAGATAAATTCGCTTTTTCGAGGGCTTTTTCACCCATGTGGTCATATATGCCGCAAACTTTGCGGTGATATATAATAAATTTAACTTGATATTTTACTATTTCACCCAGAGAATTTTTACTGATATATGTTGCATTTTTTTCGGAATTGACACGCGGATATGCGTGTAAGCACGGTGGCGAAATACTGTTACTTATATATAAGCCGACGTTCACACTTATAGCCAACCTGGCGCCAAGCATCTAAATTCACGTCTTTAAGATTTATTACATTTGTACATTCTGGGTGTTGAAAATGGCTCAAAAGCGCCCAGGCAAAGCTGCGAGCTATATCGAGCGCAGTTTTGAAGCGTGATTCTTTATTTCCGGGAACACCTTGCTCTTGCACAACGTCAAATTCTACCCAGATGCCATGCGCTCCAAAAATAATTTGTGCCATCCATTTAGCGCGCGGTAAATGACTGTACGAGGTAATTAACTTAATTTTGCGAACCTGCCACCTCTCCAAAATAGGCAAGCTGTAAAAAAAGTTATCAAACGTTGAATCCGCACATTTTTCTAGCCAAATGTTGGACAAAATAGCTTGTTTGCGCTCAAAAATCTCCAAAATACACGGGTCTTGTGAACCTTTCGAGATCAGAACCGGGATTTTGCTGTTTTTAGACGCTAAATCAGCTGCATATTCTTCGCGCGCGATGCTGCCACCAAGCACAAAAATGGCATCAACTGGCTTGGAAGATGAATTAATTAAGGTTATAGTGTTAAAAACCAGCCAAATACAAAGCAGAAGGCACAAACCAAAGCTGAGTCTTTGTAAAAATCGCCACCTCAACGACCGAGGTCTAACGGTCATGCGGATGAAAATTATGTAACTTTTTGTTTTATTATTTATCATAGAATTTAATGGAGTAATATTTCTATAAACTCCCACATTTCAAGGATTCAAGTGCTATCTTATAAAAACAAGATTCGGTGCTTCATGCGTGAAAATATGTGTAGTATGATTCCAAATTACTTCGGGAGGGAATCGGCTCAAAAAAGAATGTAGCAATAGTTACATAAATTATCAAATAAATTTTCGGTTAAAGTTCCAGGTTTAAGGAAGCTTAAATAGTATAAAGACTTATAAGCTTCTTTAACAAAGCTAATTGTTAAACTGTCAACAACACAAATTATTCCAGCTAATATACATGAACCAATCTGCGAAACGTTACTCGCCGCTGCAAGTCGCTTTGATTGGTGGAGCAATTGCCTCCACAGCTATGCTTTCAGTATTTGGGCCGGCATGGTGTCGGTCGGTTAAAGCTGCTCTGCAAGATAGTCCAAAAGCGATTGTGGACCAAGTATGGCAGCTAGTAAACCGTGAGTATGTAGATGGCAAATTTAATCAACAAAACTGGGTGGCTATTCGCCAAGATTTGTTGACTAAGAACTACTCCTCACGTGATGAAGCATATACTGCGATTCGTGCGGCTTTACAAAAGTTAGGTGACCCCTACACCCGATTTATGGATCCTAAACAGTATGAAGCCCTAACTAGTCAAACTTCGGGTGAAGTATCTGGGATTGGTATCCGGATGGAGGTCGATAGTAAAACCAAGCGTCTAACGGTTGTCGAAGCGATAGAAAACTCGCCGGCTCTGAAAGCAGGTATTAAACCCGGTGATCAAATTGTGGCGATTGACGGTAAGCTTACGCAAAACATGAAGGTTGACGATGCCTCGAAGTTGATTCGCGGTAAAGCTGGAACACCAGTCACCTTGAAACTATCGCGTCAAGGAAAAAGTGATTTTAATCTAAATTTAACACGAGCTAGCATCGAAGTTCCGACTGTTCGTTACGCTTTACGTAATGAAGGTCAAAAGCGTGTTGGTTATATTCGTCTGCGCGAATTTAGTGCCCATGCTGGTGATCAAATGCGAAAAGCGATCCGCGACCTCAGTACAAAAGGCGCCGATAGTTACGTGTTAGATTTACGCGGCAACCCTGGTGGTTTATTACAAGCGAGTATTGAAATCGCGCGTATGTGGATGGATAATGGTTCAATTGTTCGCACTGTAGACCGTGAAGGTGTAAGTGATGAAACATTTAAAGCCAACCGTACAGCATTAACAAATTTACCTCTTGCTGTATTAATCGATGGTAATTCTGCTAGTGCCAGCGAAATCCTAACAGGTGCGCTTAAAGACAACAAGCGCGCGGTAGTAATTGGTTCTCAAAGTTTTGGTAAAGCACTTGTGCAATCTGTACACGAATTAGCAGATGGTTCGGGTGTCGCAATTACAATTGCCCATTATTACACACCCCAAGGAACTGATATCAACCACAAAGGCATTACCCCAGATGTCAAAATTGACTTGAGTGAGTCACAACAGCGCTACCTAGCATCGAATCCAGATTTATTGGGTACACAAAATGACCCTCAGTACGCTCGTGCGTTAGCTGTTCTAGCTAGTAACAATTTTGCGAAACCTGTTGCACCAAATCAAACCTCTCAAAGACCCGTTAACGGACGCGCGGTTGATTTGAAATTGTAAAAATACAGTGCTGAGTGCTGAGTGCTGAGTGCTGAGTGTGAATAAAAATACTCAGTTATAAGTGCTGAGTGCTGAGTGCTGAGTGTGAATAAAAATACTCAGCACTCAGCACTTTATACTTAGCACTAATAATGGGAATACTATAAACATATGTAGTAAGTAGTAATCCCATTATTCAAAATCCTTATTTTATGAGTAATACAAGCGATACAATCACCAACACAACCGAATCAAGATATTTACCCAAAGTGTCTGTGGTTGTCCCTATATATAATGGTGAAGAAGATTTACGCGAACTTTTAGCTTGCTTACTAGCACAAACTTACCCCTCTTCCCTTGTAGAATATCTACTTGTAGACAATAACAGTAGCGACAACACCCTAAAATGTCTACAAACAGCCGCAGAACAATATCCAATTACAATACGTCCATTAAGCGAAAATAAGATACAAAGCTCATACGCAGCTAGAAATACAGGAATTCGCGCGGCAACTGGAGAAATTATCGCGTTTACAGACGCAGACTGCCGTCCACAACCACAATGGTTAGAATTATTAGTAAAACCATTTAAAGATTTAGACGTAGCGATTGTTGCAGGTGAGGTGGCGTCACTTCCAGGTAAAACACTTTTAGAAAGATTCGCCGACCGTAATGAGACGCTATCACAAAAACATACATTAGCGAACAAACGTCCTTACGGTCAAACGGCTAACTTAGCGATTCGCCACATTGCGCTACAAAAAGTTGGTTTATTCCGTCCTTACTTGACAACAGGGGGCGATGCTGATATATGCTGGCGAATTCAACAAGAGTATATTGGAAGATTAGAATTTGCTGAGTTAGCCATTGTTCAACACCGTCATCGTACCACCTTTAAAGAACTTGCTTCTCAGTGGCGCCGCTACGGACGTTCTAATCGCTACCTACACGAATTGCATGGTATAGATTTGATGCGGGCAATAACGCTATCTGAATGCTTTTACGGTTTGGCTCGCTGGATGTTTAAAGAAGTACCTAAACTTAGTTTAAAAGCCGCTTTGGGAAAAGCCAGCATAATCGATTTACTAAGTACTCCAATTGGATTATTTACAGCTAGAGCGCGTTACTACGGTCAAATCTCAGCTCAAATGCCAGAAAATGCGGCTCAAATTGACTGGTTGTAGTAAATAAAAGCAGACTTCAAAACAAGCGCACGCACTTTCTTACATAAAACCGCGTTAAATTGGAGAAAAGTATGGGATAAGGATGATTCGATGTCAGCACAATTGTTACTGGTAGATGATGAGCCAGGATTGCGCGAAGCCGTAAAAGATTACTTGGAAGACAGTGGTTTCAGCGTTCAAGTTGCCAGTAACGCCCGTGAAGGGTGGGATTTGATGCAACACAATACACCAGACTTACTTATCTCGGACATTATGATGCCGCAGGTAGATGGTTATCAATTTCTCAAGCAGGTACGTGAAGACGCGCGTTTTAAATCATTACCAGTAGTATTTTTAACTGCTAAAGGAATGACAGGCGACCGTATTCAAGGCTATCAAGCAGGAGTTGATGCTTATCTACCTAAGCCATTTGACCCAGATGAGTTAGTAGCGATCGTCGAAAATTTATTGATACGACGAACGAGTAGCGCACAACAGTCGGGTGAAGACGGTGAAACGCCAGATATTGCTGAATTGGCAAAACAAATTGCCCAAATAAAAGCACTGTTGACTCAGAAAAATGCAATCGCGCAATCACCAGCACCGTTTACTATCGATTTGACACCTAGAGAGCAAAGCGTTTTAAATCTGGTTGCCGAAGGATTGATGAATAAAGAAATAGCCCGTCGTTTGGATACTAGCGTTCGTAACGTCGAAAAGTACGTTAGTCGTCTATTTAGCAAAACTGGTACAAACAGCCGCACTGAATTAGTACGTTTTGCACTCGAACACGGATTGGCAAAGTAGAACTCTAGGGGGATGTCTCTAAAGTCCCCCTGTCTACCTATTTTTGACAATTTTTGACAATTTTTGACAAAAGTTATTAAGAAGCGTTCGGATTACCCTGGAATAATAAAGTTGTCAATCTTAACCTTACTCGTAAGCAAGGAATGATTGGTTTAGTAGGCACCCAAGTATATTGTGTAGTGCAATGGGTGAGGGCTACTGTAAATCCGACTGCTAACTCCATCTTTGTAAGTGTAAGGCTTTACTATACGTGGGGCTGTAACTGTTTAGGGTGAAGCTGCAACGAGCGCTTGTTTATTTTAAGTTAACCCTTGAAAGCCAATACAGTATCGAAATAGAAGTTGTAGGTGGTTCGTTACATAAGCCTACTCGCGGTCAAGTTTAGATGTTGTGAATATAGAAGACAAGCAAGCAAACTTAAAAAAAATTTACCGTTTTATCTATACTCTTTGTTCTACTTAGATTAATTGTTTAATTGTTATTGAATATTTTCAGTAGAGTTACGTAAACGCATTAATTGGCGCCGCATTTGCGGAGAAGCCTTTAACTCGCTAATTTCATGAGCTTTGACCGCTGCCTGCAAAGTTTCAATGAAGTCATCCGAGCCATCCACAATTGCTTCTAAAAGCACTTGCAATAGTTGGTCGCGGTCAGAAAATAAACTTTTCTCCTCAACTAAACGGAACTTGAGATGGATTTCACATTCGTATACGCCAACCTCGACGTTATTAATTTGGCGTGGTAACGCTTTAGAGTTCATAAGTTTGGTGGATTCCTTCGGTTATTGGTTTGGTGTCGGTCTTAGGGAGAGAGAGAAGCTCCTCTCTGTGTTTCAAGCTGCAATTAACTTTATCTTTATTTAAATCTCTCTAGTTTGAATTAAGAATTCCTGTTAGTCAATGCAATTTGTATCCCATATTGCTCCTTTGTTTACTTTTTTTGTGCTTATACTCTTTTTGTCCCCTGATTCTAGGGAGAGTGCCCCCAGCTACGATTTAGGTAAACCATAACTATTATTCAGTGTTTACGATTCTATACAATGAAGTTTTTGTAAGAACTTGCTGATGCTTTTTAAAGGTTTTTACATCAACTTGAAATTAACGTCAACAACAGTTTTTGTTTTTACATTTAATAACGTGTTTATACGTAAGTAATAACGCGGGAAAATTTTTGATTAAGCAACGCCAGAGCCAACTGCATCGAAACTACGTAAAAGTACTAAATGTATGATTTGTTCATTTGAGAAAAAATTGTGATAATTAGGTAAAGAAACTAAGTGCTTTTTTGCAATAAATAGCTACATCGGCATGAACGAAACTTTTTGGTGTTACAGCGAACAACTTATGAATCAATTTAACTATGCTCACGGCGCCATTTAAATTAAAAGTTGATACTGTTGCGAAATGACCCCAACTAAAATACTCTAGTTCCCAGAAAAATCAAGAAATCAAGACAAAGCTAATTTATGAAGCGTTTTGTACCAATGCTGTGCATCGACAAATCTTCTGCCTCCACGGAGCGGGTGATAGGTCTACAATTGTGAAGAGTGAAATTAACCCTTATTAAAAGACATCCTCTATGACAGACAACGCAATGCTACTAAAGTCAACGACCCGGCATATCCGTATTTTTGCGGCGGAATTAGACTCGGTTGGAGAATTGGTACCTAGCAGCCAAGTCTTAACGCTGGACGTTGACCCCGATAATGAATTTAATTGGAGTGAGGATGCCCTACAACAGGTTTACCGTAAATTCGATGAATATGTTGAAGCGAACGCAGGCGCCGATCTTACCGACTATAACCTTCGTCGTATCGGTTCAGATTTAGAACATTTGATTCGCTCACTTTTACAAAAAGGTGAAATTAGCTATAACCTTAATGCCCGTGTTGCTAACTACAGCATGGGACTTCCGCGCGTAGAAGCACAATAGAGTGGACAGTGCGCTCGTGCGCTCGTGCTGAGTGGAAACCGAATAAATCCTGTTTCTAAGAGTTAACAGCTAAGGTACTTAATTATTACTCATCACTTATTACTCAGCACGAGCGCACGAGCGCACTCATTACTTCTTAAACTATGCTCAAATTTTTTTTGACGTTTGCGGTGATTTCGCTACTTGCTGTTTCGCAAGCAAGTGCAGCTGAACTTGTTGGACGCGCGATTTTAGCGGCTGATACATTTGCCCCAGGTTATACTAGTGGGCAATTTAAGAAAACTCAACGTACTACACCTTTTTTAGGCGCCCAGCCAGTACAAGGTTTTTCGTGCGTCGAGCCTGGACCAAAACAAGGTACATTTCTGGTAATTTCAGACAATGGGTTTGGGGCAAAAAGTAATTCTCTCGATTATGTACTTCGTATATACGCGGTTGAACCAGATTTTTCTAGTGGGAAAGTATATCCAGTCGATTTTCAAACTGGAAAGCGAATTACGCGATTTAGTCGTGAAAGCTTTATCGAACTTAACGACCGTAACCGTCAAGCTAATTTCCCTATTGTTGCAGAACAAGTAAATTACCCTGGAAGTAATATTGCCGTATCGCAGGCAATAAAAACAAATCGCTTGCTTACAGGTGGTGACTTTGATACTGAATCATTTCGTCGCGCTACTGATGGTAGTTTTTGGGTAGGAGATGAATTTGGTCCATTTTTACTACATTTTGCAAAAACAGGAGAACTACTGGTGCCACCTATACCACTGCCAAATTTTTCAAAAAATGGTCAATCAGAATTTGTCAAATCTCCTGACAATCCAGAATTTGCGACCTTAGAAGATGCTGTGCGAAATAAACTCGCCAACATAGGCGGTTCTAACGGTTTTGAAGGTTTAGCGATTAATGCCAGTAAGACAAAGCTATACGCGATGTTAGAGGGTGCAATCAAAGGGGATGCTCAAAATCGCTTACTGATTAATCAGTTTGATCTAACAAGTAAAAAATATACAGGCAGAACTTTTGCGTATAAATTAGAAAATCCAAGTTACGCAATCGGCGAATTAACAGCGGTTAACGATAATGAATATATTGTGATCGAACGGGACAAGAATCAAGGCGATCCAAACAACCCTGCCTTTGAAACACCTGCCTCCAAGAAGCGTCTATATAAAATTAATCTTGCCAAAGTAAATAAAGCGGGTTTTGTAGAAAAAGAATTGTTAGTAGATTTGCTGAATATTTCTGACCCCAACGGTATTGGTACAAACGCAACTAAAAATGGCGTGTTTACATTTCCGTTTGTAACGATTGAGAACGTCCTTCTACTCGATGCAACAACGCTACTCGTAATTAACGATAACAACTATGCCGATAGCATCGGTCGAACCCCTAACCAAGTCGATAACACCGAATTCATTAAAATTAAGCTAAATAAACCATTGAACTTGACCTGATGAGTCTCCACCAGACAAAATACCTACGTCACAGCAAAATAACTTTACTCTCTATCTATAATTTTTAGTATTAAATTAAGCTTTTTATTGCTCGCGTTCTTATAAACTATTAAAGTAGTTTCACTATTTGTAATGTACGGAATCGATTAATTTGTGTAAGGAGGCATCAAAAAACCTGATTGTGGTGCTATACATAATCTGTAACCTGATTTATGTAAACGATTCACCAGCGTTTGATATATATTTAAAAAACATGCGCGGTTTTGGGTGCCGCTGTTTATTGTTTTGATTAAAATTGCTAAGGTAGCCGATCGGTCGAAGAAAATTATGGAACAAGACGCGGCAACGCTCTACTGCCCAAACGAACTTTGTCAGGCAGCTAATCCGCTCAAGCACAATTATTGTCAGCAGTGTTCAACGCCTCTGCCAAAACGATATCTTTGGGCAGTTACAGGTGGAAAAAGTCTGCTCGAGGTGGGCGCGACTATTGCCGATCGTTATTTAATTATTAGCCAGTTTGTCGTTCTAGATACCAAACCTGGATTAGTCCCACAGGTCTTAGAGCCAGAATCGCTACAAAAACTCAGGCCTTATCTACGTTTATTTCCTTATCGCTTACATGTTCCTCAAGTATATGGAATCATCGGTAAAAGTGATTCGGAAACGCAAAAAGAAATTTTGCTATTAGAGAAACCACCACTTGATGTAGACACAGAACTCGAAGTGCGGTTGCACAAATCGTTAGACTCAGCATGGGATAACGCAACATCACTACGGCAGTTGAACTGGTTGTGGCAAATTGCACATATTTGGCAACCCTTAGCTTCAGAGGGTGTTGCTTCGACTTTACTAGACCCTTTATTACTGCGACCCGAAGGAGGTTTAGTAAAAATACTAGAATTGCGCTCCGACTCAGATGTATCTCCTTCCTTGCAAGACTTAGGTGATTTTTGGCGTGTTTTACTGCCAAACACAAAAAGTGCGATCAAAGAATTTTTAACTGAAGTTTGTGATTCCTTGATTTCAGGCAAAATTCACTCTGGTGAGCAGTTAGTTGCTGTTTTAGACCAAGGACTCATCTCACTTAGCACAGCGAATGGAGATACATCACAGTACTCAGTTAAAATAGTTACCAACACGGATACAGGCCCAAGTCGGCAGCGAAATGAAGATGCTTGTTATCCAGCAGCAGGAAACATTATTAGCAAACCACCATCACCTACGGCTTTAGCAATTGTTTGTGATGGTATTGGTGGGCATGAGGGTGGTAATGTCGCCTCTAATATAGCAATAGATGTAATTCAGCAACATGTTAGCCAGTTAGGGCTACTTAAGCGTGGACATGTTGATTCAACAACGTTACTAACTGACCTAGAAAAGGCAGCAGCAGCAGCAAACGATAAAATAGCAGCGCGAAATGATGGCGAGGGTAGGCAAGGGCGCCAGCGGATGGGAACGACCTTGGTAATGGCGTTACCTATCGCTCACGAAATGTATATTACTCATGTCGGTGATAGCCGCGCGTACTTAATTACGCGCTTTGGTTGCTACCAAGTTACGCTGGATGATGATGTTGCATCACGAGAAGTGCGGCTAGGATATGCACTTTATCGCGATGCCATTATGCAAGGCGCCAGCGGTTCTTTGGTGCAAGCTTTAGGAATGGGGAGTAGCAATTCATTACATCCAACAGCTCAAAGGTTTGTGCTAGATGAAGACTGTGTGTTTTTACTGTGTTCAGATGGGTTAAGCGATTTTGACAGAGTTGAGCAATACTGGGAAACAGAAATATTGCCGATTTTGACCGACGGTGTAGACATTTCCGAGGCAGTTAATAATTTAACTGAAATTGCCAATAAACAAAATGGTCATGATAACGTGACAATTGCGCTGGTTCAGTGTCAAATAAAATACTCTGAACCCGAAACAATACAAGTTCCCAATATTACTGATTTGTCTCTGAGTTATAATTCAAACAATCATACAAGCAATACGTTAAGTAGTTTTGTTTCTCCAAATCAGAGAACACAGGTAATACCTGACACACAAAGAGCGAAAAAACCTATACCTTTACATTTAATTGCGCTGTTGTCAGTGGTTGTTCTAGGAAGTGTAATTGGGGTATTACTACAACAATACTTTTTTGGGCAAAATAAAAATACGGAGACACCTTCTGGGATAGTCACATCTTCTTCTTCACCGTCCGGGAAATCAGCGACTCCAAGAGGAACGCTAATTAATATCAAATCCCAAATCGAATATAGCCTAAGTCCTGAATCTCAAACAGTTGGTAATATTCCAGTAAATACAACTTTACAGGTTATAGACTCAAAAGTGCCAAGCGTTGCCGCGCGTGGCGACTTGCTACTTTTGCGGGTTTGTAAAGTTGAACAACGAAAACCGGAAGCGCCTACAGTTGATCCTAAAAGTGTGCCAATAATTAAACAGGGCGCCGAAATTTGGATTCAGGAAGAGCAACTTCAAGAAGGCAAAAACGTTTCAACATCCCAACCGGCAAAAAATGGCAGTTTCCCATGCGATGAAGCACGCAAAGAATCTAATCCAGGCAACCAAAAGCCTTCATCCGTTAGGTAACGCGCGCTCTTGTCAAATTGATAGCGGTGTATCAATCGCGAACGTAAAATATTTTTGTGGCGAATTCGGTTAAAACTATAAAGAGATAGGAAGTTATCAGCTTTCTATTTTTCTGTTATGAAAATTAACCTTTTGGCTCAACCAGCTCTAACCAAAGCTTTGAAACCCATGCCATCCCTAAACCTGGCGATAGACCGTCTACGTCGCGCTGGCACCAACAATTTCGCTATTTGGGTGGTGCGCGCTCCCGAAACCAGCGGGCACGTTTTTCACGATTGCGTTTGGACACCCAACCTGACACAAGTATGGCAGGAATGGCAACAATTTTTTGCAGGCCATAGCAATCTCGATATATCTCCCGCTAATGATGAGACAATTTCAACTAAGAACCCGTTACCAATCGAATTACCACAACCTGCTACCGGACAACCCACTAATTATGCTGGGCGCCTGATGCAGTACTTTGGCAACTGTTTATGGCTGTGGGTTTTTGATGGAGCAATATTAAATAGCTTAGAACACAGTCGCGGAATTGCATCCGGACAGGAAAAAAGTCTACGGCTACGTCTAGAAATACGTGACCCCTATTTAGTATCGGTACCTTGGGAAATTATGCAGCGTCCTGGTCAAGCTGCAATTTCTCTAAGTCAAAATGTCATATTTAGTCGTACTACGAGCGATGTTGAACGACTGCCCGCTTTACGAAACGATGCTGGGTTAAATATTTTGCTCGTGCTTGGGGCTGATGAAAATCTCCAACTTGAAGCTGAAGCTGAACTATTAAAGCGAACTTTAACACAAGGTAGCACAAGCGGTAGCAGTTCGCGCGGGTATGCACCTTGTATCGTTACTAAGTTAATTCAACCCACTCGTGAAGAATTAGTCGCAGCCTTAGAAACACGCTCATACAATGTGTTTTTTTATGCTGGACATGGCTTACGTGGGCCAGATGGTGGCATTTTAAGACTTCACCCAGAAGGCACACTCAACGGCATTGAACTAGCTCAGGTATTAACGCGAACTGGTATAAAACTAGCTGTTTTTAACTCATGTTGGGGCGCCCAACCTTTCGCAGTAAATCATCAACCGATAGCTTACAGTAGCTTGGCAGAAGTGTTAATTAGACACGGTGTACCAGCAGTATTGGGAATGCGTGATGAAATTGCCGACCGTGAAAGTCTTAGTTTTATCCAAGCTTTTTCAGAAGCACTACGTTCACGTCGAGCAATCGACGAAGCTGTTGCCGAAGCTAGGCAAAAATTACTATCTCTATATAAATTCAATCAACCTGGTTGGACTCTACCGGTTCTTTATCTACATCCAGATTTTGAAGGGCAATTACTGCGAAGCTTAGATGAAAGCATAACCGAGTTGCCTACTTCTCTACCAGAATCAAGAAGATCATTTCCTACCGCTTCACTGCGATTACTTAGCGATGGCACTCGGCAGGTACTTCCAACTCCCATTACCCGTATCGGTCGCACTACAGACAATAACATTATCATTCCAGACTTATCCGTCTCCAGGCAACATGCTCAAATTATTTGCCGTGATAGTTTTACAAATACAAAACTAGAGCATCTCTACTACTTGCGTGATGATTCAACAGGAGGCACTTTAATTTATCAGTCTGGAGCATGGCAACGAATTCATCACGAAGAAGTACCCTTAATGTCAGGAATGCAATTAAAGTTTGGTAGTAGCCGTAGTGACACTTGGGAGTTTATGATAGAAAATCCGTAAACAACTTATAAGGAATCTAGAAATTTACTCTTGACATTATTGAATTTTTATTTTATGTACATCATCTTCGATGTATGATTCCAAAATATTACTCTAATTTTTTGTATCACCCAATAAAACAAGCACGCGAATTTATATTCCTTTTGCGGAAACCCTGCTACTTATGCTGTAGCTCATGGTACACACACAGATTAAACCAATTAATAAGGAAGGCTAGAAATGACTCACACTACTAACGGTTCAGCTAACAGTTCAGAATTTTACCTATCTCAATGCCATTTAGATTTGCTTGATGCTTTACTTGAAGACGAAGTAACTTATCCTTGGAACCCAGCACTACCTGAATCAGAAGATTTTTTTCATCAATGTGAAATGCAGAACGCGATTGATGAGCTTCTTGACTCTGAAGGAAACGAGCGCCAAGAAGCTTTTTACAGTCATCTTGATACTTTGTGGTCTAATACCGCGCAATCTCAATGTAGCACAAGTGTAGTATTAAAATCTCAACTTAAAGAAAATTTACAAACAGCGATTTCTTCTCGAATTCCTCACGATTGGATTGAGAAAATAGCGACTAAAGCAAGTGAATTATTTAATTCGTCGATGTCGATAGCAGACCAACTAATAGAAGTTGCTGCTTCTGTAGTACCGACTTTAGGCGCCGATGATTTATCAGTATTAGCACGTCCATATGCTTATGCAATGCGGAGTGAAACAAACACTTTAGAGTCTACACTTCAAAAAGTGGGTCAACACCAATGGGACAAATTATCAGAAATCGAGCAAGCAAGAGTCAGTGTAGCTGTTGCTTACTACGCGCTAAAACAACTTCAAACTCAAGCACAAGAATAGAAGCACGTCTTAAGTACGATGTGATGAGCGCGCTTCAAGGTTTGGGTGTAGAGTGTGATTAGATTAATTCTTAAAAACCATTTCACTATTCTAAATCTAACTATAGACTCTGACATAAATACCGACTATCTATCAAAAGACAGAAAAAAATAAGTGTTGCAATTTGAATTTGACACCCAGATTATTTTTGGAATAAATTAAAAAGCAGCCTGATTTTTCCGAGTTGCTTTTTATTTTCTTTCTAAGAAACGAGTAGCAAAATTTTGTGAGCGATTAGGAGATAAAGCGCGCGCTTTCAGAATAGCAGCCATTAGAAATGCGTAGGAAATAACACCTACAATTACAAGTAATAAAGCGTTAATTGCTCCAGAAGCATTCCATAGAGCATGAAGTCCAGCGGCAGTTAAATAGCCTACCACTAAAATTTGCAATCCTTTACTTGGTTTGAGAACAGCTAAACCGATGAAATATCCTAAATAACCGCTATAAGCCATATGACCAGCGACTAATCCTAATATTCGGGGAATTAAAAGCTGTAAACCGACTAACTGACCAGCATCGGCGCCTGATTGCTGTGCAACATTTTGTGCAATTTGCGGCACATATTGACCCAGTGTTTCCAACAAAGTAAAACCAACAGCCGAAGCAGTACCAAGCAGAATGCCATCCAGCGGTTCAGAAACACCAAGCCGTTCACGCCAAGGAGAAGGTAGTGTTTTTGATATTACAAATATACCCAAAATCGGCAAAGCTTTGAGTAACTCTTCCATTAACCCGGCGCCAAAAAACATTCGCACGAGTAATTCAGTAAGGGTAATTTCTTGGTTTTCTCTAGGTAAATTACCTGGTAGAACAACACGGAATATAAAAATAAATAAATCTAAAATAGGGCTTTTTAAAATTACTGCCGTCGCCAAAGCAGAAGTGAGCAATATCCACCAAGGCTTGTGCTTACCACACAAACGATAAATAAAATAATATGCAGCGGAGGCAATATAAGTACCTACAATAACTTGATTTGCTTGCGGCGAACCGACTGTAGCAAACATTAACACAACAAATACTACAGTTAGAATTCCAGGGATTAAAAACGCTTTGGTAGTTAAATCCTTTCCAGTAGAGATAATTGGAAAAAGCTGTGTAAAGCTAACAGAATCTATTTGTGTGGGTGCTTCATATTTACTTGCAGGGGTGAGGGATGTAGCAGAAGCTGAATTAACAACAGTTTGTTGGGGGCTACTCGCTTCATATTCAAATTCAAACAGTGGACCATCTTGTGCTAAAGAAATGCGGTCCCCAGAATGTAATTCTTGACAACCTTCCAAACGCTGCCCATTTAGGTAAGTACCATTAGCGCTACTAAGGTCACAAATTATCCAACTGCTTCGACCATCTGGATTATGAGTTGAACGAACAACCGCATGGCGCCGTGATACCATCCGAAACTTAATGGCATCCAAAACAATTTGACAACCTGGGTCACGTCCAATTACCACCTCTCGATTTTTGAGTAAGGCATAGTTCGACTCAGATCCACTAGGTATTCCGTTACCAGACACTAGCCGTAGAAAAGCACTAGTCGCCGGCGCATTTTTGCCTGTCATTCATTTACAAGGTGGTTATTAACACATTAAATACATTAAACACAGACGAGTTGGGCAGCAGCACGAAACCACAACCGCATTTTACTCATCGATAAATACAATATAGCTTCACTCCATGAAGGAGAATTAAAAATTAAAAATTAAAAATAAAAACACTTTCAGCAAACCATACTGGGTATTACTACTAGCATCTACACAAAAATTTACCAAAGTAAATATATTAATTCTGTATTTTTCAAGTCATTTTTCGGGCTTACCAGATTATTTGATCCCCCCCAACCCCTTGATAAGGGGGGCTTTACCCCTCTCTTGTTCCCCCCGCGATTTCGGGAGGCTAGGGGGGATCGAAACTAGGTAAAGCAACTTAAACTTCAGCCAGTTCCAAATGTGGCTCAACATGTTCAACCTTAGTACCAAGCAACTTAAGAAACTCAGCTAGCCAACGCGGATGAGCAGGCCAAGCAGGCGCCGTTACCAAATTACCATCAACAATTGCATCATCAGCAGCAATTTCTACGTATTCACCACCCGCACCTCTTACATCTGGACTACAAGCCGGATACGCAGTACAAGTTTTGCCTTTTAGTACATTTGCTGCTGCAAGTAACTGTAAACCGTGGCAAATAGCAGCAATAGGTTTATTGGCATAAGCAAAATGGCGGGTAATTTCTATAACTTCCTGATTTAAGCGAATATATTCAGGCGCCCGTCCACCAGGAATAACTAAAGCATCATAACTAGCAGCTTGGATTTCATCAAACGTAGCATTGAGTGTAAAATTATGACCAGGTTTCTCACTGTACGTTTGATCCCCCTCAAAATCATGCACAGCAGTACGTATTTTCTCACCAGCCTTTTTGTTCGGGCAAACAGCATGTACAGTATGCCCAACCATCTGTAAAGCTTGGAAAGGAACCATCACCTCATAATCTTCAACAAAATCACCGACAAGCATTAAAATGTTTTTGGTAGCCATAAGTTTTTAGCACCTCTTTATTTTGATAGATATTGCAAATGATTTTGGTAGGGTGCGTGAAAGTTATTACCATCTATAATAAGATGAAATATTAAACTACTTTCACGCACCTAACGTTTTGCGTCACGCTTTTCTACTCCTCAAAGTATAATATTTAGTAAATCTACTGAACCTAAAGAAAAATAAACATTTATAAAATAATAGATATTTCTTCTAAGTCTCAAAATCTCTAAACCCTTTAATAAGCCTGGTTGCAGGGTCTAAGTCTTAGATATGACACTAATTATTATCATGTTAGATAACTTTAATTCTGATAACTTTAACGATAATGATGTTTTATGTGTCAAAGATAAGACTTTTAAGATTTCTAAAGTCAAAAAGGCTATTAAGAATACTTTTAAGAATTTAGCAAGTAAACTGTATGAAAATTTACAGAGTCAAGATATAAAAATAGAGCCGATAGGATATGTTGATGGAAGAGAAGTTAACAATTATTTGAATAGGTTTAATGAAGGAATAATTTGCGAAGTACTGAAGACAGATGGTCAAGGGTGGCAGTCTGGAAAAATGAGGCTCTTCGGTTAAATTAGAATTTATTCCTGATGAGCCAGAGATAAAAGAAGTTCAAGAAAAAGAATCATCTACATCACAGTCACCTCTTAATGACTTACGTGAAATGATTAATAAATTAAATTGATGACTGATACATTAGTCATTAAGGAGATGTTTAGAGGAAAAGGCGCCGGGAGCAGTTAAATACCCACCTTTTTGAGATAACATTGCTCAGGCGAGCGCTTGCTGA
The DNA here is from genome assembly GCF_002368415.1 of Calothrix sp. NIES-4105. Lineage (GTDB taxonomy): Bacteria > Cyanobacteriota > Cyanobacteriia > Cyanobacteriales > Nostocaceae > Dulcicalothrix. The sequence goes on along the minus strand of NZ_AP018290.1, from coordinate 9,064,399 downwards.
AAGCTTTAATTTATCTTCAAGCCAGAGTTCTGACCTTCTGTATCGTTGGAGGATGGAGGGAATCTGTAGATCGAGGAAGTCAACGGAGTTCATATTTCGCTAGCATCGATTTGCGTTAAAACACTTTTTTGTTGGTTTTGCAAGGGTTTGAGCAATTGAGAGGGGCTTCGCTCGATTTGCGTTAAAACACTTTTTGGTTAGTTTTACAAGGGTTTAAGCAATTGAGGGTGGCTTCGCTCGATTTGCGTTAAAACACTTTTTGGTTGGTTTTACAAGGGTTTGAGCAATTGAGAGGGGCTTCGCTCGATTTGCGTTAAAACACTTTTTGGTTGGTTTTACAAGGGTTTGAGCAATTGAGAGGGGCTTCGCTCGATTTGCGTTAAAACACTTTTTGGTTGGTTTTACAAGGGTTTAGGAATTAAGAGGGGCTTCGCTCGATTTGCGTTAAAACACTTTTTTGCTGATTTTACAAGGGTTTGAGCAATTGAGAGGGGCTTCGCTCGATTTGCGTTAAAACACTTTCATGCCCAAAAAGGAAGATAGCGAGCATAGCGGGTAGATGTTGATTCAGATTCATCTGTCTTGATTAAGCCAGCTTCTTTTGCAGCTCCTATAATCAGAGAAACAGTTGCTGCCTGTGACTCGCCTAGACGAAATCGCTCCCGTAAGGTTTGGTTAGACATTCGTTTATTGTTAACGTATAGCAGGCAGCAATGCTGGTAGCAAGCCCGAGTTCGGTCTGCTTTACTCATGTCTGTAAAATCTTGATGTGCAAATAGCACTGCTGTGGTGCGTGTTTCACCTACTCGAAAATCAGGTGCAGGTAGTTGAAAATATTCTGCTGCGCTTACAACTTTATCAATACCACTGCCTTTTTCTTCACATATACCGAAACGTCGCATTGTATCAGCGAGTTGTTCATTACGGGAGCGATTTTCATCAATAAATCGCTCCACCTTAATAGGCGGAATGCCAGGATTAGATATTTCAATGCGGTCGCGATACATCTCTATCATCACTGAAGTACCTGTTGCTAGAAAATCCTGATGCACCAAAGCATTAGCAATAAGTTCTCGTAAAGCCTGTGCCGGAAACATCTTTACTTCTTCCCTCAAAACTTCCTCGATAAAGCGATTTTGTGGTGCTGCGGAGTGGACAAAATCTACTAATCTGTCAAAGCCAACAGCATACCCTCGGTTGCCTGTCTTTTCATCACGAGTTTGTAGCTTATTATTACCTTCATATATAATTACACGGGGTGCTTTACGAGCCAATGCAGGAGAAAAAGCATCCAGTTTTTTTGCTAAAAGAATAGCTGCTAGGTTTGTGATTGTCCAACCCTGTGCTGTTTGTTTGATTAACTGTTGCTTGGACAATCTTTCAAGTACAGCATCGCGGTTAGTTGGATAGGGAATTTTTAGTAGTTCAAAGTAGGTTTGTGTGTCCAAAAGGGCGATTACATCTTCAGGACTCGCATTACTAATGGGCACCTTGGCAAAACCAGTCTTGTTGGTCTTCTGCAAAAATTCTCTTGAGTACGTCTGGTGTCATTGGCACCAAATCTTCTCCCGCTCTCATTAGGTAGGCACCATCAAAGGCTAATGGTTGCCCGACAGGACGGGTTGGCACTTCAAAAACCAGCACTCGTCCATCAGGATGTTGTAATTCTGTAGCGTCTACCCTAAATCTGAGTTTCTCCACAATACGAGCTTTGATATCATTGAGGGCGGTTAAAGATGGAAAAGCTTGCGAACCTACGACTCGACGTGGAGGCTTGTCAGTTACGCCCAAAACAACATATCCACCCCCTTCGTTGGCTAAAGCCACGCAGTAGCGTAACAATTTGGTTGTATCGAATTGTGTCTTAGCTTCTTTAAATTCTAGGCATTCCGTCTCTGCGGGTGCAATCAGCCATTTTTCAAGGTTTTCGAGGGTAATCATGCGGATTTATCTTTTAGCTTCGGCGCCTTTCCTGAACACGCAAGCATCGCTTTTGTGTTAATTCGATTTTAATTTAAATTTGTCAAGTAATACGAGTCAAATTTTATTTTTATATACTTGGTGAGGGTTGCAAGTCATATTTAATTATTTGATGTATGAGGTATAGATTATCACAGCAGGGATATAAAAACTAATGCCATATCAGTCTGATGTTTATACAAGCAAAATTATTAAAGCAGGAGCGCTAATAGAAGACACAAAAACTCTTTTGGCAAGCTGGGATTTATCTTGCACTGTAGATGAGAATTTAGATAAGTTCCTTTCTGAAAATATTTTCGGCAAAGCATCTCGCTCTAGGGTAAAAGATATTTTAGCTATTTTTCGTCAACGATACTTGGTGGAGGCGCCAGTTACAAAAGCATTAGTGACTTTAGTTAACCACAGATTACCAGCAGATGCACTTAATTGTATTTTTTATTTTCATGCTACCCAATCTGACCGCTTACTTCATGATGCTGTTACAAATTTACTAGCTTTTATAGATGGAATCTGCTCCCTTGCTAATCTATGTGATATTTTTTACCTATGGCACCCAACAAGAACGCGACCCCGACGATGATTTTCTGATAGATTTAGCGGTCGAATGTCAAGCCGATTTTATTATCACTTATAATCAAAAAGATTTACAGGCAGCTTCTTTATTTGGCATTAAAGTTGTGACACCATATGAATTTATACAACAAGTATGAGAAATACCATGACTAATCTAAACGTACAAATACCAAATTCTCTATATAAACAAATAGAAGCAAAAGCAGCTAAAGAAAATGTACCTATTGACCAACTTGTTGTTATCGCACGCTTCAGCACAGGTATCAGAGTGGGCAAGTAAAGACTATATAGAAGCAAGGAAAGCGCGCGGCAGTTTGGATAAATTCAAACAAGTGTTAAGCAAAGTTCCCGATGTTGAACCAGAAGATTACGATAAATTAGCGTAAATTTTAAAAACCTAACCCCCTGACCCCCTTCCACGCGGGGGGTTGGGGGATCAATCATTAACTAAATTAAATTCCTCTAATGCTCTAGGAAAGTTTTTGTTTTCGTGTCCGGAGCGGCTAAGTTTAATTAAAGCAAATCTTTCTAAAGGAGATAGTGCTGCCCAGGAAGGCGCCTCTATTTTAACATTATATTCGGTTGCTTTTTCTTGAACGCTTTCTGGTATATTATTTACATCCATCCACGCAGGATATGATTCGATTGGTAGTTCTGATGGATAACTACCTGTACGTTCATGTATAAGATTTTGTAAATAAACTCGATAAGTATCTATTTCTTGCTCAGTTGTACAGGCTAACTCAACTAAAGCTTGACGTTCGTCTTGAGTCAAATGGCTCCAATCAGCTAGTTTTAATTTGATTCCGCAGGTGTCAAGATTGTATCTTGCTTGCATAGGGATACATCGCAGGGAGTCAACAAAATCTGTTTCAAATTCAAAGAATTGTACCATAATATCAAATTAGGTTAAATCTTTCTTCCTCTGTGTACTCTGTGTCTAATAAGGTAAAGACAAATATGTGACTGCACATCTGGAACAGATATGCTAAAATCTCTCAAAATTAATGTCTGGGTTTAGAGTTACTAGTGCGGATAATTAGATAACTAATTGCTAAAGATAGAACGGCTAAACCTAGACCAATAATGTCTATTCCTTCAACTTTATCTAAATCAAGAATAATGATTTTTCTGGCTACGGCGATTAAAGATGTCACGATTACTAATTCTACCTGTAATACGTGTTTTTTGAGATAACCTGTAATATTTTCTAATATTTCTAGAGCAATTAAGACGTTCAAAAACAATCCAAATACTTGAAATAATGTCTTGTAGAAGCTACCGTATTTTGGTGAGATTAATTCTTTGAATGTAAAACTGATTAAGTCAGCAATTGCGACTACAATTACAAGCAACATACAGACAGAGAGAACTTTAGCGACAATCACCTCAACATTTTCGATGATATGCATAAAGTTTTCGTCTTTGGTGATTTCACGAAACCGTTTAATTAACCCTCTCATCTGCCTTACCCCCTAATAAATACTTATTGCTTGTATAAGTAGAAACACACACAACAGTACGCTAGAGTTTCCTCTAACGCACGCTCCGGACTAAGTAATAATTTTCAAATCTGACTTGTTAGCAGCTTAACATTCAGAGGGTTCCAATTGATAGTTATTAACTGGCAAATTGATTTTGATTGGTGTAAGGCTTACTGCACAAGCTTTTAGTTCCGGTTGTAGCGAGTCTGGACATGACTTATGGTGTGTCATCGCATTTGCTTCTGCGTCTTCTGCCCATAAGGCGCCCCAATGCATAGGCACAAATACTGTACCGGGAGCTATCGCGCGGGTAATTTTGGCTTTAAATTTAGCGCTTCCTCGACGCGAACCAACTTGAACGTATGAATTTTCTGTAATGTTTAAGCTCGAAGCATCACGGGGATGAATTTCAATAAATGGTTCAGGGTGCATTTGTCGAATTTTGTCAATGCGACCAGTTCGCGTTTGTGTGTGCCAATGTCCGTAAAGTCTTCCTGTTGTTAGTACAAATGGATAATCTGGGTCGGGTGGTTCTGCTAGTCCACGCGAGTAATAGGCGCCAAACCGCGCGCGTCCATCCGGTGTATGAAAACGTAAGTCTGTATATAATCTTTTTGAGTTATGAGTGCTGAGTGCTGAGTGCTGAGTGTTAGAACGTAACTCAGCACTCTGCACTTTATACTCATCACTATTTTCGGGGTAGGGCCATTGAATTGGACTCTGTTCCAATTTTTCGTGAGAAATGCCTGTAACATCACAAGGACGTTGACGAGTTAATTGTGTGAATTCATTATATACGTGGGCAGAGTTTGCAAAAGCAAATTCTCCGACAAAACCTAAACGGCGCCCAACTTCTGCAAAAATCTCCCAATCAGCTTTTGCTTCTCCTGGTGCTGGTCGAAATGCTTGGCATAATGTTACGACACGTTCCGAATTTGTCATAACACCTGTTTTTTCACCCCACTGTGCTGCAGGTAAAAGTACGTGAGCATAAGCGGCGGTTTCTGTTGGATAATATGCGTCTTGGTAAACAGTGAAAGGAGATTTTAATAAAGCTGCTTTTGTTCTATCTAAATCAGGCATACTGACTGCTGGATTTGTTGCGGCAATCCACAACAAGCCAACATCCCCAGTTTCAAGACCTGTTATCATGTCCCACGCAGTCAAACCAGGTTTGTCAGAGATTTTCCCTGGCTTTATCCCCCAAAATTGTTCAACTTCCGCGCGGTGCTGGGGGTTTTTAATCAAGCGATAACCTGGGAGCAAGTGCGATAAACCACCAGCTTCACGACCTCCCATTGCGTTTGGTTGACCTGTTAAGGAAAAAGGACCACTCCCAGGTCTACCAATTTGCCCGGTCATTAAGTGCAAGTTAATAATGCTTCGTACTTTTGCTGTACCTTCAGAAGATTGATTTACTCCCATTGACCACAGCGACAGCACGTTTTTAGAATCAGCCCAATAGCGCGCGGCTGTTGCTAATTCTTCGACAGTGATACCGCAGGTACGTGCGACGACATCAGGGGAATAATGACGAATTACTTCTGCAAAAGCTGGGAAATTACTTGTACATTCGTCGATAAATCCTGTATCAAGACAATTCCAACGCATTAATAAATGCGCCATCCCATTCATTAAATCAATATCTGTACCGGGACGAATTGCCAAATGTAAATCGGCAGCTTCGGCTGTTTGTGTTCGACGTGGGTCAACCACAATCATTTTGACTTTACGGTTCTTTTTATGGTATTTAGCTAATCGGTTAAAAGCAATGGGGTGACACTCTGCTGCATTTGTACCAATCAAAAATGCACAGTCAGTTAATTCTAAGTCGTCGTAACAACAGGGTGGACCATCCGAACCAAAGCTTTGAATATACCCAGATACTGCACTGGACATGCACAAACGCGAGTTAGCATCGAAATTATTGCTTCCCAGACACCCTTTCATTAATTTCTGGGCAATGTAGTAATCTTCAGTTTGAAACTGACCCGAACCGTACATACATATTGCTTCTGGTCCAGTTGTTTGCAGTACTTGTTGAATACGCTTGGTAATTAAATTAAATGCTTCATCCCAAGTCGCGCGTCGAAATTTATCATTCAACGAGTTCCGCACCATTGGAAAATGCAATCTATTTTTATCTAATGACTCGGCAATTGTGGCGCCTTTGACACACACCATACCTTGACTTGATGGATGTGCTTTATCTCCTCTCACTCGCCAAATCGGATTTCCTTCATCATCGCGATTTGTTGCTTTACCATGTTGCGCTGGAGGTGAAACTTCAAGTCCACAACCTACACCACAATAAGGACACTGAGTTTTGGTTGATTCAGTCATAAAACCTCATACAAAGTAGCTTACTACCCTTGGAGATCCCCCCAATCTCCCCTTTGTGTTCTTTGTGACATGCAGTGGTTTATTTCTTTAAGGAACCACAAAGGCACAAAGGACACGAAGAAAGAGAAGAAAGGGGAAAAAAGTAACTTTTAAAAACTTGTGTGTAGATGGTAGCTTTAGTAAGAAGGGTTGGGGGGGTCAAATTATTCTTCTACGAAAACTCCAGAAGCTATTTGTTCAGATGTTTCATTAGTAACTGGTACTTCCCCTTCGTATGCAGCAGCGAATGAACCTTTGGGTTCTTTGAGGAAGAAAGCGCACATAAACGCACAAACTATTGCCGCCAAACCCATTGTGCTAAATAGTGTCGATGCGTCAGTTAAGCTAAAGACTGTTAGGTAAACGACACCGCCAAAGTTACCGTAGGCGCCAACGTTTCCGGCAATTTGTCCTGTTGCTTCTTTCTTGATTAAAGGCACAATTCCATAAGTGGCGCCGCAACCAGCTTGGGCAAAATAAGCGGCGAACATTGTAGCTGCTACAGCAAGTGGAAGCGGCCAGCTTTTATTAATAAAGTGAGTAGTTAAATAAGCAATTCCTATACCAGCACTCAAAATAGTCATCGTCCATTTACGTGAGCCTAGTTTATCAGAGATTAAGCCACCGCTAGGACGAGAAACTAAATTCAAGAAAGGGTAACTTGCAGCAATCATTCCAGCTACTACATGTTCCAGACCAAAAGTCTTTTCAAAGAATGCAGGCAGCATCGAAACAGCAGCTAGTTCTGAACCAAAGTTTGTAACGTAGGTAAATTCGAGTAAAGCAACTTGGCTGAATTGAAAGCGTTGAGAAGGAGCGTAAGTTTTTCGACCAGCGAGCAGTTCAGAGTTAACTTGATAAGCTTTGTAAGTTTGGAAAGCGAATAATCCTAAAAGCAACACCCAAACAATATACATTTGACTTTCGGTCAGAAAATGAATATTTTTCTGTTCCAACCGCCAAGCCAGTAAACCAAGGGCAAAAATCAAACCAAAATTCGAGACAATCATTGCCCAGAAGCTTTTAACACTCGTGACTTCCAAGGCGCCGTTTTTAGAAGGACGTTTGTAAGCTTTACCTGGAGGTGTATTTTCAACAGACTTGTAATAGATAACGCCGTATACAGCAGCAATAACACCTGTTAATCCAATTGCGAATCTCCAGTTAGAACCACCACCAGCAAAAAACCCTGTTGCAACTGCAATTAGAGGTAAAGCAAACTCTGCACCAAAGGCGCCGAAATTACCCCAACCACCATAAATACCTTGGGCAATACCAATATCTTTCGGTGGAAACCATTCTGATACCATCCGGATACCAACAACAAACCCAGAACCAACAATACCCATTAACAAGCGACTAATTACTAACTCGCTAAAGTTATTGGACATCGCTGTTGCTAAACAAGGAACAGCAGCAAACATCAATAGCATTGAATATGTAACTCTTGGACCAAAACGGTCTAAAAGCATACCAATAATAATACGTGCAGGTATTGTTAGAGCAAGATTACAGATACCCAAAGTTTTAATTTGTTCAGGTAATAAATGTAATTCTTTACCAATTGTGGTAGCAAAAGGAGCAAAATTAAACCAGCACACAAACGTTAGAAAAAAAGCAAACCAAGTTTGGTGCAAAATTCGATAGCGACCCTTAAATGTGAATAACTTATTGAGCATATTACCCTTTATCTAACAAAAAATACGTAAGCCAACATCAAGGCTAATGCACGCAAATAGCCTTACCATTGATAAAAGTGATAGTCTGTACTGTTGAAATTCTCTTTAAGCTTCTTTCTTTGTGCCCTACCCTGCGGGAAATCCTCCGGATTATGTGCCTTTGTGGTTTCTTATCTTACTCATTTTGATTGTGTATGAATGAACATCTAAAAAGCTTCACATGTATACAAATTATAACTACATAGAAACTATATTGGTATCACCTGTAACCGTTTGAAAGTATCCATGAAAAAAACGCATTGAGACAATGCGTTATAAAAGATACTCACACTCTTTAGCTTCTACTCTTCTACATGCGCGCAGCGACGGTACAAGAAATCGAGAGCATAATTGCGTAATTCGTAGTATCTCGTATCTTCCATAATGCGCTTACGGTTGCGAGGACGAGAGAACGGAATATCGAGAACTTCGCCAATTTGAGCAGCAGGCCCGTTAGTCATCATCACAAGTCGGTCAGCGAGAAACAAAGCTTCATCAATATCATGCGTAATCATCAGCACAGTAACTTGATGGTCACGCCAAATTTGCAGTAATTCCTCCTGCAACTCTTCTTTAGTAATCGCATCAAGGGCGCCGAAAGGCTCATCAAGAATCAACACTTTCGGACGAATAGAAAGCGCGCGGGCAATAGCAACCCGTTGCTTCATCCCACCAGAAATTTGTGAAGGTCTTTTCTCAGCAGCTTCCGTAAGACCCACCAGCGCCAAATGCTCTTTAACAATTGCCCTTTTCTCAGCTTCGATTTTTTCGGGAAAAACCGCATCAACAGCCAAGTAAACATTTTCAAACACCGAAAGCCAAGGTAACAAACAGTAATTTTGAAATACCATCATCCTGTCTGGTCCTGGTTCGGTAATTGGTTCATCTTGCAACAGTACAACACCCTCAGTAGGGGTATTGAAACCTGAAATCATATTTAGCAGCGTTGACTTACCGCAACCAGAGTGACCAATCAAGCAAACAAACTCACCCTCACGGACTTTAAGATCAATTCCATCAAGAACAGTATAAGGACCATCTGCAGTTGGGTAAATCTTGCTAACACCCTCAACAACTAGAAAATTGTCAGCTTTCGGTGCGTACAATTGATTTGATTTAATTTCTGTTTGCATATGATTGTTAAGTAATTATTTAGATGAATATTTCTTCGACACGTATCTGACGCTTGATTTCTAAGCTGTTGAGGTACTCCATTGGGTCTGATGGATTAAAGACTTTACCATCAAATAAATGAATTGGGTTATCCCATCCAATATCAAGAACACCTAAATCGCGGGCTGCGGCGCCGAATATATCTGGACGGCAAACTCGTTCAATAACTTCTACCCAGTTTTTCGGAAATGGACTTAAACCCCAGCGTGCCATCTGTGTCATCATCCACAGAATTTCTGTACGGTTGGGATAATTTGTTTTATTGACAAAAAATCTAATATATGCGGTTAATTCTTGTGGTTTGCTGCCATCCGCGCGTTCGTATGGTGTTACAAAACCAGGACGAACAAATACTGGGTCAATATCAAGATATTCAGGACGACAAATGATTTTAAGAATTTCTTCTCGGTTACGAAGGTCGTCACAATATTCGCAAGCTTCCAGTAAAGCTTTAATAAGAGCAAGATAAGTTTCTGGATACTTTTGTGCCCATTCTTCTCGCACTCCCAGAACTTTAGCTGGTTGCCCTGACCAAATTTCTAAAGCTGTAGCAGCAACAAAACCCGTATTTTGATGAACAGCCATATAATTCCAAGGTTCACCCGCGCAGTAACCATCAAGTGTTCCAGCTTCAAGTTGCGAAGCCATTTGCATTGGTGGTAATACTGTCAAATTCACATCTAGGTCAGGGTCAATACCACCAGCAGCTAACCAGTAACGCAAAATAAAATTCTGCATTGACGTGGGATGTACAACTCCCATATTCAAAATACGGTCAGCATTAGCGTTAATAGCAGCTTTCAAATCTGAGACAGTTCTTACTCCCTGGTCGTATAATCTTTTACTTAAGGTAATAGCGTTAGCATTCCGAGAAAGATTAAGAGCGTTAATTACGGGAATTGGCGTTTTACCACCTGCGCCTAATGTTAAAGCAAGCGGCATTCCAGCTACCATTTGAGCAGCATCAAGTCTACCAGTCCCAACACCTTTAGCAATGTCCTTCCAACTCGTTTCGCGGTTCAGGGTAATTTCTTCCAACCCGTATTTAGCAAAAAAGCCCTTATATGCAGCGACTATTAAAGGTGCGGCATCAGTTAAAGGTAAAAAGCCAATATCAAGATTAATTTTTTCCAACCCGTTGCGGGATATTAATACAGGTGTAGCGGTCTTTCCTGCTTTAGCTTGACGTTTCTTAGCTTCTTTTTGCTGGTTAAGGAAATAAATTATTTCATTCCGCAAGTTGTAATAGTCGGGATGGTTAACAACTTCCATCCGTTGACGTGGACGAGGAATATCTACCTCCAAAATTTGTCCGATATGTGCTTCGGGTCCATTTGTCAGCATTACAATGCGGTCAGAAAGCAGCAATGCTTCGTCAACATCATGCGTTACCATTACACAAGTCAAATTATTTTCGTTGCAGATTTTCATTAGCTGTTCCTGCAACCCACCCCTTGTTAACGCATCTAAGGCACCAAAAGGTTCATCGAGTAATAATAACTTTGGACGAATAGCCAAAGCGCGCGCTATCGATACCCGTTGTTTCATCCCACCAGATAATTCCGATGGTCGCTTATTCGCATGGCGCCGCAGTCCCACCATATCAATATTTTGCTCAACAATTGAGCGTCGTTCGCCTTTGGGTTTGTCTTGGTAAACTTCATCAACAGCCAAAGCAATATTTTCGCGAACACTTAACCAAGGTAGCAACGAGTAATTTTGAAACACCACCATTCGGTCGGGGCCTGGTTCACGTACTTCACGTCCTTCCAGCGTTACACCGCCAATCGAAGCGCGGTCTAGTCCCGCAATAATATTAAGTAAAGTCGATTTACCGCAACCAGAATGCCCAATTAGTGAAATAAACTCACCTTGTTGAATCTTCAATTCAATATTTTTGAGGGCAATATAAGTCTTACCGTTAGGTAAATCGAATACGCGGTCAATATGGTCTACTTCAACAAAGCAGGTTGTCATCTTTTTAGTTAGGAGTTAGGAATTATGAGTGCTGAGTGGAAAGTGAGTCGTGCTGAGTACAGTTATAAGTGAGAAGTTAGATGTTATAAATAACACTCAGCACTCATCACTCAGCACTTTCAACTTTATTTTTGTTCTGCTGGAATTACTAAGCTGGCAATCCAACCAATCGCGCGGTCAAGCAAAAGACCTACTACACCGATGTAAACTAGTGCTAATACAACTTCACCCATGTCACCACTGTTGTAAGCGTTCCAGATAAAGAAACCTAAACCACCGGCGCCATCGCTACTACCTGCGTTAACCATTTCAGCAGCAACAATAGCTAACCATGCTAAACCAATACCAATGCGTAATCCGCTGAATATATAAGGAACTGCTGCGGGAAATAATATCTTGAAAAAGTATTTTCTTCCTTTTAATCGTAACACTCTCGCAACGTTACGATAATCTTGAGGAATTTCTTGGACACCAACTGTAGTATTAATAACAATTGGCCAAACTGCGGTGATGAAAATTACGAATATTGCTGCAATTTCGCTTTTACTAATACCACCTAAAGCGGGTACGGCAGATAAAGCAATAGGCAACCAAGCAAGCGGAGGAACTGTTCGTAATATTTGAAAAATGGGGTCTAATGCTTCAAACATCAAACGATTTGTTCCGGTTAGCACTCCTAAAGCGACACCAATAGTTGCTGCTAAGAAATAGCCGTAACCAACCCTTTGTAAGCTAGCAAATAATTGAAATGCTAAACCTTTACCATCGTCATCATCAAGGAAAGGATTAAACAGGAATTTTTGAACTTTAGGGTCTGAAAGAATTTTAATTGGTCCAGGGAATCCGGCATCAGGTGCCGAACAAAGTATTTGCCAAATTACTAAGAAAATCAAAACAGCAACTAAAGGAGGGATTGCTTTTTTAGATTTTTTTCCAATTTGAGCTAGTAATTTGCTGCTACTATTCTTAGTAGATAATCTGTTTACTTGTACTGCCATTATTCTAGATTGTTATTCGTGTAGTGGGTAATATTGGCAACGGATATGAACGGATGTAACGGATACTAAGGTGGGGCTTCGCCCTACTTAAAAATGCGCTATGTGTAACAAATAAATCATCCGTTACATCCGTTGCATCCGTTGCCTAGACTTTCTTGATTTTTAATCCTTTGAGATAACCTGTTGAGTCAGCAGGGTCAAATTTAACTCCAAGAATATCTTCAACACCGCGCGAATCATTAGCAGGAATTGCAGCTTCTTGTCCGATAGCTTTGGCTGCTTCTTTCCACATATCTGAACGATTGACTTTTTCAACCAAAGCTTTAACATCGGTATCAGCAGGAAGTTGACCCCAACGTATATTTTCAGTTAAAAACCAGGTATCGTGACTCTTATAAGGGAATGAAGTGTTACCATCCCAGAATTTCATTGCTACTGGACTTGCAGTTTCAATCCGACCTGTACCGTAATCTATTTTACCTTTTGAGCGGTCATTAATAGCAAGAGCATCTACTTTTAAATATTTACCAGTCGCAATGATTTTAGACATTTCGTCTTTATTTTCAGGCTTATCGCACCAAATTTGCGCTTCTTGCACTGCCATTAATATCGCTTTGGCTGCGTTTGGATTCTTTTCTACCCAGTCCGCGCGCATTGATAACGCTTTTTCTGGATGGTCTTTCCACAATTCACCAGTTACTACTGCTGAATAACCTATTTGTTCTTGAATGAGTTTGCCATTCCAAGGTTCACCAACACAGAAAGCATCCATCTTACCTGCTTTCATACTGGCAACCATTTGTGGTGGTGGGATGACAATGATTTCTACATCTTTTTCGGGGTCAATTCCACCTGCAGCTAACCACGAACGCATCCACAAATCATGGGTTCCACCTGGAAATGTCACTGCACAAGTCAGCTTTTTACCACCAGCTATGACTTGTTTGAGTGGTGAACTATCTTTACCTATCTTTAAATCTTTATATTTATTACTTACAGAAATTCCCTGACCGTTAGTATTCAAACGTGCCAGAATTTGCATGGGCAACGGTTGCTTGGTCTTGGTGATGGCGCCAGCAGTCATCAAGTAAGGCATGGGGCTAAGAATGTGCGCTCCATCTATACCACCTTGAGCAGAACCGAGTTCTAAATTGTCGCGCGTTGCTGCCCATGATGTCTGTTTGACAACTTGCACATCGGTCATTCCATATTTCTGGAATAGTCCTTTTTCAAAAGCAATAATTAAGGGCGCCGAGTCGGTTAAAGCGATAAATCCAAGTTTCGCTGATTTTGTTTCAACCTTGGGAGCATTTGCGACGGTCGTAACGTTAGCTGCTGGTTTTGCTGTCGTGCTAGTCGAAGCCCCAGAATTGTCAGCATTTGAACCATTAGACGAACAACCGTTTGCGATGATGGCGCTAGCAGCGGTAATACCTGCGGTGATGATGAATTTTCTTCTGGAGAGGTTTGTCATCCTGTTTGTTTATTTATTTAGTGGTTAAATTTTTAATTGCAGTAGTAGTAGGGTGGGCAGTGCCCACCTTACTTACTGGGGTACTACGCTACGTATTAACTAATACCTTTGATTTGGCGCCAAAATGCGTTACGAGCAAGTCGCGCAATACTGGCTGTAAGTCCTCACAGGGAACTCCTTTGGTTACACAAGTTCCTAAGTGCGCGTCTTTGCCAACTTTGCCACCCATGTAAATGTCAACACCTTCGACAGGTTTGCCATTTTTACGCGCTTTAGTTCCCATCAAGCCGATATCCGCGACTTGAGGTTGTCCGCACGAGTTTGGACATCCTGTCCAATGTATACGTACTGGATGAGTCATTTCTAACTCAGATTCCAGAGCTTTTATCATTGCTAGCGCGCGGTTTTTAGTCTCTATCAAGGCAAAATTACAGAACTGGGCGCCTGTACAAGACACCAACGCGCGCGTAAGTGGTTCAGGATTAATTTTAAACTTTTCGAGCAGAGGTTCTGTAAAAAATGATGCCAAACTTGATTCAGAGATATTGGGAATAACAATGTTTTGTTCGACAGTCAGCCGAATCTCACTACTTCCATAAACCTCGGCAATTCGCGCAAGCTCAAACATCTCTTCTGCATATAGCCGACCTACCGGGACATGTAATCCTACGTAGTATAAATCTGATTGCTTTTGTTTATGTATACCAATATGGTCACGTTTTTCCCAGTCAATTTCGTCTTTTGCAGCAGCAGGTACAAATGGCTTACCTAAGCGCAACTCGACTTCCGAGCGGAATTTATCCAAACCCCACTCATCAATCAACCACATTAAACGTGATTTTTGACGGTTCGCGCGTAATCCATGATCACGGTAAACCTCCAAAATAGCTCGACATACAGCGACTACATCTTCTGGAGCAACCCATGCATTTAAAGGAATAGCAGCATCACAGCGTTTAGCTGAGAAAAATCCACCTACTAATATATTGAATCCGAAATTTCCATCTTTAAATGCAGGCACAAATGCCAAGTCATTAATTTCGGCATGAACCGAATTGTCGCGTCCTCCAGTAATCGCAATATTAAATTTACGCGGTAGATTTGAAAATTCTGAGTTTCCTTCTCCGCTATTGGTAATCATCGCTTGGATTTGTTCCACCAAATCGCGCGTATCATATAATTCTGAAGCATCTAATCCAGCAAGAGGGTCGCCAGTAATATTACGAACATTATCCATCCCAGATTGAACAGAAGTTAAGTCAACTTCTTTAAATCGATTGAAAATTTCTGGTAAATCTTCAATTCGTATACCGCGTAGCTGAAAATTCTGTCTAGTGGTAACATCAGCACAACCATCGTCACCGTACCGCTGAACGACTTCAGCTAATACCCGCATTTGTGAAGAATTAAGAATACCATTCGGCATTCGTAACCGCATCATAAATTTACCAGGAGTAACGGGGCGAAAAAAAACACCCAACCATTTCAGCCGATGCTCACGGTCGGTTTCGTCCATCGCTTCCCAACCGAGTAATGCAAATTTTTCAATCTCTGCCTTAAGGGTTAGCCCGTCTTTTTCTGCTTTTAATTTCTCAAACTTGTTTTGGCTGGTAGTATTGATAGTGGTTGCTGTCATAATAGCTTTGCGATCGTTGTAGTTCGAGGCTGCGGTGACGATATCCCAATATCAACCCATTTGTTTGCTATTGCACCCTTTCTTGTTTGTAAAGAAGCAGGAAGCGAGGTTTGGATACTGGGCTAGTAACTCTTTACATAACTTAAGTTAATGTTGAGTGAGAGTAAAAATCGTATAAATTGTTACGGAATGTTGTGACATATGCAAAATACGGATGCTAGCTATGTAACACGCGCATAAAATTATCTAAATTGAAAGCAAAAAACATTTTTAGATATTCAACTAGATAAGAGAGATTCAAGTTGAAAAACGTAATTTTCTTTGATTACACCAATACATAGAGTAAGTAGCACAAGACGTGAATAATATCAGCCAGCTTTTAACCCAAGCCATCGCAGCGCGCGATACTGCCGATTGGTCGTCCTTAAATCAACTGTTCGCATTGATTTTGGAAAATTCAAATCATCCTGAGATAGTCGAGTGTCAAGAAGATTTGCTCGAATTAGCACTGTTGATTTTTGAGCGCGGTGATTTTCATTCTCGTTGGGAAATGAAGACAGTATTCAAGCGCTTGGGAAGTGTGGCAATTCCAAAACTCGTAGAAATATTGTCTGATGATACGGTTGATTCGGAGTTACGTTGGTATACGGTGCGAATTTTAGGAGAACTCAAAAACGATAAAGCAATTCCAGCATTAATCTCTTTAATTCAAACCTCGGACGACGAAGAATTAAGATCAATGGCATCTTTAGCATTAGGGCAACTTGGTGGACAAGCAATTTTGTCACTTTCAGATTTACTTGCAACAGAGGATACACGATTATTAGCTACGCAAGCACTATGTTACATTCGTAACAAAGATACTATTGCCCCCTTATTGAGTGTTGCCTTCGATTCCCAAGTTACCGTTCGTGCAGCAGCAATTGAAGCGTTAAGTAGTTTTCACGACCCGCGCGTCGTTCCAGTACTTTTACATAGTTTAGACGATGAATCGGCACAAGTTAGGCGCACGGTTGTTACAGGGTTAAGTTACCGTCGTGATTTACATAATTCTGAGTTAAATTTAGTCGCATTATTACAACCCAAACTTTATGATGATGATTTGGGAGTACGAAACGCAGCTGCTGTTTCTCTATCGCGGATCGGTAATGATGCTGCAGCAAGTCATTTGTATCAGTTGCTCGTATCGCAACAGGCGCCAGTGCAGTTACAAATTGAAACAATCCGCGCGTTATCGTGGGTCGGCACTATTTCCGGCTTGGAATATTTACAGCAAGCGCTTAATATTATCAAATCACAAACTCTATGCGAGCAAATCGTCACTGTTTTAGGACGAGTTCAGCAGTCAGATTTAATTGATAAAGCCGCCGATATTTTACTAGAAATGCTGCGTCAAAATCATTCTGCTTGTTGTTTCGACAGCGTTAAAAGTGCAATTGCTTTGTCTTTAGGACAACTTGGTAAAATTGATGCAGTTGAACCATTAACTGTACTACTTGCTGATAGTAATACTCAAGTACGCCTACACGCTTTAGCCGCTTTAAATAATTTGGCGCCGGAAAAACAGTGGAACTTAGCTGTGTTGTAAATACACCAAAAAACCTTGTAGAGACTAACATGTAAGCGTCTCTACATGTAATCGTCGCATAAACGTGGAATATTTAAGGCGCCAGTTTTAAAGTTCATGGGTGAAAGTAATAAAATGTGTTGTCTTAATGTAAAAAAGGTAATTATTATTACTTCTTTAAATTTAGATTAAGTATTTATCGCCCTCCGGGCAAACTGCGTTAACGCAAAAAAAGCGCTATTTTATATAATTAATCTGTACAAATAGTGTAGCTTTTATACTAATTTATATTTTTCTCTAAGTGGAAGCTGCGGATTTCCTAGAGGATAAATTATCTGTAAACATATCCTCTAGGAAAATTAATAGTATTTACATACTAAAATAAACTTTAGCCGTTTTGAAAAACTTGGCGCTCCCTAAACAGTTACTAAAAAATGGGAGTAAACTTAAACGAGTCAAGTTAATCTAAATTCTAAACTCTTAATTATTTATGGCTTACAATGATTTTTCAACAGTTGGTAAAGTAAAGAAAGCATTTGATTTAACTACAGTTGAAAACGTTCGGTTTTTGCCTGCTATAGAGCCAATTGTTCCTAGTTCTACACTAGTAGAATTTTTGCAAGAAAGTTTACCTCTAGCGACTGCAACAGGAAGTGAAAAAGCACGTTCAGAATTGATAATAAGTCCTGTGCTTTTAGAAGTGCGTAAAATTTTGGAACGTCAAATTAGCTTATTTTCGGGTGAAAGCTTTGATGTTGATGAAAGCGTAGGTCTGAATGGCAGATGCGACTTTTTAATTAGTCGTTCGCCAGAACTTATGGAAATTGAGGCGCCAGTAGTTGTGCTTGTAGAAGCAAAAAAAGCTGATTTAAAATCAGGTGTTGGGCAATGTATAGCAGAAATGGTGGCAGCACAAAGATTTAATGAATTAAATTCTGCTCCAATTACAAAAATTTATGGCTGTGTTACCAGTGGTACGCAATGGCGTTTTATGAAGTTGGTTAGTAAAACTGTTACGATTGATTTAAACGATTATCCTTTACCTCCAGTTGAACAAATTCTCGGTTTCTTAACTTGGATGGTACAGGATAAATAATAAAATTGAGAGTAAGTAGGGCTATGCCTCACCTACTACTACAATTGGGATAATAAACTTAATAAATAAAAATCAAAACATCCAGATTCCTTACAAATTAGAAGTAAATCGTATCCTAAGCGGAAAATTGACAAGCCCTTCAAGCGAGGATAAATATAAAAAAGGATTGGGCTTGCGTCCAATCCTGAAATTGTCATTCTTATTGTGCTGTGTAAATTGGTTGAAGCCGCGCGCTTATGACAATTTCAAAGTGGTATTTTTCTTTCTGGTGCGAGTCATAACTGAAGCAGCACCAACAAAAGCAATCGAAGCAATGCCTAACACAAAAGAAGACTCAGGAACCGAATGAACAATGTAACCAGCAGCTATTGTGTGATTATCTGACTCAAAACCAGTTTTACCAATGTTGGTATATCTAATTTCATCAAAGGTTCCATCAGTATTGTAGAAGTTGATGAAAGCAAAGGCTTCCTTACCATCTTGACCCTTAAATGGCGAATAAGGATTACCATAGTATGCCTGTTTATTTGATAGGTTGCTTATTATATCAACCACATCCTTAGTAGTCATTTTGTATACAGATGTACCTTTTGAAATAAACTCTAGTTGGTTATTACTGTCACCTGCAGACCACCAAAATCCGAAGTATTTTTGTGGGGTTGTCAGCTTTAACGTAGAAATCGTTTGACCTGCACCCGATCTTTTTGTATCTACATCAAAATACTTTCCGGTTCCACCAGCACCGCCGTATTGATCCGCGTCTATGATCAGAACATTACTATATTGACCAATCGTTAGATCATTAACAATCCATGTAAAGCCGTTTTTGTTAAAACCAGATGCTTGTCCATCAAAAGTTTGTACATAAGCATTTTGCAAACTTGATAAATTTGCATTCATTACACCTGGGTCTTCGACTGTTACTTTAAAAGACGCAGCCATTGCAGGGCGGCTTACAATCGCAGCGGACAAAATTACACCAGAAACGATAGCTGCTTTACTTACAATATTTCTAACTTTCATAATCATTATTGTGAAACGCTCGAAGTGCGTTACTGTAGTTTATATGCTTATTTTGCAAGCCTTTCTCAGCTTCTGACACCAGAGATATCCCTGATTTTCTTGATTTGACTTTGCTTAAATAAAAATGTTATTTATTTAACAAAGTATTAATCTAAATATGACGATAATACGCAGAAAAATGCTGCTGCTTATTGATTGCTTTATCTAGAAAATGCGAAGTTATAAGTACTAAATTTTAAGAAAATTGAATACAAATGTGTTAGTTTATGCCTGATCAGCAATTCATTTTTTTAGGCTTGTCCAAAGCGCGAGCAATATAAAGATATAAACCCTACACTCGTTTGATTTTTCCTCTAGGAATGATGAAAGTAACCAATAAAAAAGGACTGGACGCAAGCCCAATCCTTATATTGTCATTAGCAGAATCATAGCTATTTGAATTGGTTGAACCGTGCGCTTATGACAATTTAAAAACGGTCTTCTTCTTCTTCGTGCGAGTCATAACTGAAGCAGCACCTACAAAAGCAATCGAACCAATGCCTAACACAAAAGAAGACTCAGGAACCGCACGAGTATTGGTGAAATTAGCGGCTACTGTGTGATTATCTGATTCAAAACCAGTTGCACCAATGTTGGTAAATCTAATTTCGTCAAAGGTTCCATCAGTATTGTAGAAGTTGATGAAAGCATAGGCTTCACCAGAATTTTGATCTTGAAATGGCGAGTTAGGATTACCGTAGTATGCCTCTTTATTTGATAGGCTGTTTATTTGATTAACTAAATCCGCAGTAGTCATCGTGTATACAGATGTACCGTTTGATAGAAACTCTAGTTTGTTGTTACTGTCACCCGCAGACCACCAAAATCCGAAGTACTTTTGTGCGTTTGCCAGTTTTAGGGTAGCAATCGTTTGGTTTGCGTTACCCGATCTTCCTGTATTTACATCGAAATACTTCCCGTTTCCACCAGCAGCACCATATTGGTCTGGATCTTGGATCATAACAGTACTATATTGACCAATCGTTTGCCCATTACTATCAATCCATTTGAAGCCATTTTCGTTAAAACCAGTTGCTTGTCCATCAAAAGTTTGTACATAGCGATTACTCAAATTTGATGAATTTGCATTCATTACACCTGGGTCTTCAATTGTTATTGTAAAAGACGCAGCCATTGCAGGGCGACTTACAATAGCGGCAGACAAAATTACACCAGAAACGATAGCTGCTTTACTTACTAAATTTGCAATTTTCATAATCATTCTCGTCAACACTAATGAACGTTTTTTGTTTATACGCCCATTGTGTAATCCTTTCTAGCTTCCGACACCAGAGGTATCCCTGATTTTTTTGATTTTCCTCGGCTCAGAAAATAATGTGATTTATTTAACGTGCAATAAATCTTATAATTACGAGAATACGCTGAAAATATGTTGCTGCTAGTTGGTTGCTTTATGTTGAAAGTGCAAAGTTATCAGTACTGAATTGTAAAAAAACTTTAATATAAAAGTCATCAGTTTATGATTTATCAACACTTCATATTTTTAGGCTTGTTTAGAGCGCAAGCAATATAAACAAATAGACCCTACCTAGAACGCGCGTCTGATCATGCAATGCAAATGTACCATATTGTTGACTTTTCTTAACATATGGGAATCAAATGTTAATTTTTTTGTGGGACTGAATTATTTTTTAAGAAAATATTTAGAATTCTCTGATAGTCAGATTTCGTCAAAAACTCGGTTGTTTTACCGTATTGAACGTAAATAACCCAACATTGCACCTGCTGCAAAAAATGGCAGCGAATCAGCAAGATGTAACAAAATCTACTAAAACTTAGTGTCAAATCAGCTAAGTTGATAAAAGCCACAAATGTAATTCAGGCTACATAAACAATGCGACTAGAGCAGCTACAAGCTTTTCTGGGTATTGCTGAGGCTGGTAGTTTTCAAGGGGCAGCGCGTAAATGCGGTGTCACGCAATCGACTATCAGTCGTCAAATTCAGGCATTAGAAGCGGACTTGGGATGTGAACTTTTTCACCGTACAAGTCAGGCAAAATTAACGCTTGCGGGTGAGCGGTTATTGCCGCGCGCGCGTAAAATATATGCTGAATGGCAAAGCGCGACGCAGGAAATAGCTGATTTGGTGTCTGGAAAGCAACCAGAGCTATGTATTGCTGCGATTCACTCGCTATGTGCTTATTACTTACCGCCAGTATTACAGCAATTTTGCCACGATTACCCGGATGTACAGTTGCGGGTGACATCGTTAGGGAGTGACCGCGCGCTGAAAGTTCTTAAGGATGGTTTGGTTGACTTAGCAATTGTGATGAACAATCGTTTCCTGACTACAGGTCGCGAAATGATTGTAGAAACACTATATGAGGAACCAATTGAGGTTTTGATCGCAGTTAGCCATCCTTTAGCACAATATGACACAATTTCCTGGTCGGAGTTAGTTAATTACCCGCAAGTTGTATTCAAAGACGGGTATGGAATGCAAAGGTTAGTACAAGATAAATTTGAGCGACTCGAAGCAACTTTACAAGCGGCTTTAGAAGTAAATACGCTTGATGCTTTTAGAGGAGTAGTTCGACAAGGTGAATTTGTAGCGCTGTTACCATATTCAGCTTTAGTCGAAGCACGCAATGACCCGACTCTTGCAGTTCGTCCCCTTGCTAATAACAACAGTCTTCTTCCGGAGACGACATCGAGTTTAACCCGTCGAGTCGTTATGGTAACTACTAATGACCGTTTGCAAATTCCTCCAATTCAACATTTCTGGCAACTGGTGCGTCAACACATACCACCTCAGTTCAATTTGGATATGATGCGAAACGCAAGTTAATTATTGGTGATACAGCGCAATCACCAGTTGTAAATAATAAACAGTGAATAAAATGAGTAATAAATTTCGGGAATTGCTAAAAAAAGTCGGCAGTGGAAACCATACTTCTTCTAATCTAACTCGTGAGTCGGCTGCTACTGTTACTAGGAT
This sequence comes from Calothrix sp. NIES-4105, assembly GCF_002368415.1. Lineage (GTDB taxonomy): Bacteria > Cyanobacteriota > Cyanobacteriia > Cyanobacteriales > Nostocaceae > Dulcicalothrix. The sequence goes on along the minus strand of NZ_AP018290.1, from coordinate 9,042,320 downwards.
GATGTTGCTGGGTGAGGCAACACCAGCACAAATTGGTGCATTTATGATTGCTCACCGCATTCGGCGCCCAACAGGTGAAGAATTAGCGGGGATGTTGGATGCGTATAATGAACTAGGGCCAAAGCTTAAACCAATTGCGAATGAGCGAATTATAGTTTTAGGTATACCTTATGACGGTCGCGCTCGCACTGCACCAATTAGTCCAATAACAGCTTTATTACTTGCAGCAGCAGGACAACCTGTTGTTATGCATGGTGGGGGTCGTTTGCCAACTAAATATGGTTTACCTTTGGTTGAGGTATGGCAGTCATTAGGAGTTGACTGGACTTCCATGTCGTTTGATCTAACCCAACAGGTATTTGAGCAAACAGGTATTGCTTTAGTATACACACCCAAGCATTTTCCTCTGACTAATGCAATCTGGGAATACCGCGACCAATTAGGTAAACGACCCCCATTTGCCACAATGGAATTAATATGGAACCCTTACTTGGGTGATGCTCATATTATTTCTGGCTTCGTTCATCCTCCTACCGAAGAAATGTTTCAAACCGCTTTAACATTACAGGGTATTACTCAATTCACTACTGTTAAAGGCTTAGAAGGCAGTTGTGATTTACCGCGCGACCGTACAGCAATAATTGGTTTAGGGTCTACTGCATCTGAAACAGCATCAATCGAACGATTACTTTTGGCGCCTCGTGATTACAACTTTACAACGCAAGACGTACCGTTAAAAACAACATCCGAGTTGATATTAGAAATCAAAGCAGCACTAAAAGGTCAAAAGTGTGAAGTTATGCAAAGTGCATTGTGGAATGGAGGATTTTATCTGTGGCGCAGTGGTGTATGTCAGGATATTTTTGCAGGTATTGCCAAAGCTGAAGAACTTCTCAGTAATGGAACTGTTCTTAAAAAACTCGAAGAAGTAAAGAGCGCAGTTGCTACATCACTACATCTTTTTCAGCCAGCTTAAATTCCACTTGGGTACAAAAGAACTATACAAACATGATTTTAAAATGTCCACCATTGGTGGACATTTTGCTGTGGACATTTTTAAAAAATGAATTTTAAGAAGGGTTTTATTTGATACACAAGTGCTTTTGAATTTATATATCTATACTTAAAACCAATCCTTCGCGCGCTAATATAGCTAACTCAAAGACCGATTTAATTTTTGTTTGCACTCCATCAAGGAAATCATCATCGTCGTCAGGGTGGTGATGTGAAATTACCAAACGCTTAACATCACTTTTCAACGCTAAATCAACTGCTGCTTGCCAAGGTGAATCATCATTTTGATGGTTTCGCGGTGTCAATTCTGTATAAGTTGCGTTGGCAATCAATAAATCCGCACCTTGTACTAACTCAATTATATTTGCTAGTTCAACATCATCAACACTATTACTCAAATCTGTAATATAAGCAACACTATACTCCTGCCAAGCAATACGATATCCAAGCGATTTCTGAGTACTATTAATTAAACCAGTAGTAATCGTTATATCATCTAGTGTAATTACGCGGTTTGGAGTGAGATAGCAAAATGCTAACTCCGATTGCATAACTTGTAGTGGATACGGAAAGTGTGGTTGTAACATTTGGTCGCCCAAACTCTGTTTAATCGAGGCGCCGTTAGAGGCAGCACTGCCATAAATACAAAGATGATTGTTCGGAACAAACGCAGGAGCAAAAAATGGGAATCCTTGAATACGGTTAGACTGTGAGTTGGTAAAAAATAAATGCGCGCGTAAGTTCTGGTTCAACAGTAAATTTTTACCCAAGCTTCGCAAACCAGTACCACCATCAAAAATCAAGTGCTTACCAGCTACAAACATTTCAACACAAGCAGTATTACCTCCATAACGATTGGTGTTACTACCTGGTGTTGGAATTAAACCCCGTACACCCCAAAATTGTACGGCAAAATTTCCTAGTTCCTGGGAGCATAGAGGAATATTCGCTGCATCGTATTTTAGGTAACTTCGAGTCGGTGACATCTGTTTCATTAGACATTTTCGTGTACAGGAACGCTCCTAGGCAAGCAGATCATCATAGTATCGAACTTCTAAAATTCGATTTTTTTCATCTACTAGTACAACAGTAGGAGAGTATGTTTTTAACTCCGAAGTTGTAAACTGCCCGTAAGACATTATAATCAAGCGATCCCCTGAAATGCCTAGACGTGCCGCAGCCCCATTTAGTTCTATCGCTCCTGAAAATGCTGGCGCCGGGATTGCATAAGTCGTGAAACGCTCACCATTATTGATGTTGACAACATGTACCTGCTCGTAAGGTAAAATACCAGATTTATCTAACAATACTTGGTCAATACTAATACTACCCACATAATTTATATTTGCTGCGGTCAGAGTACAGTTATGAATCTTTGCTAAAAGAATTGTGCGGTACATTTTAATAGTTAAGAGTGCTGAGTGCTGAGTGTAGAGACGTGATTAATCACGTCTGTACGAGAGTAATAAGTTTTAGAGAGGTTTCAGTCTCGCTGGCGCCTCTATATTTTAGAGCAGAGTAGAAAGATAATTTTTGTACTCGCAACTTATTACATCTTATAGAGTACACACAATTCTCTGTATTAAATTACCGTTCTCACATCACCTAACCCCGCGCCTCTTGTACGGGCGGGTTTACCTATATCCTGGTATATAACGGGAAATTTTGGTTAACCCGCCCCGACTCAGCACTCAAAACTTTTAACTTTACTTGGCGCCAGCTTTAATACACTTGTCAACAAGGGGTTGAACTTGATCAACATCTTGCCAACCAAGAATTTCAGTAACTTTCTTTTCTAAATTCTTGTAGCTGCGAAAGAACTCGGCGATTTCATCAAGTTTGTGGGGAGCAAGGTCTTTAAGAGATTTGACGTGAGTATAGCGTGGGTCTTTGTCAGGAACGCAAAGGATTTTTTCATCGCGATCACCACCGTCAATCATCTCTAACATGCCAATTGGTCGCGCGGCAATGACGCATCCAGGAAAGGTAGGTTCATCCATAATTACCATTCCGTCTAAGGGGTCGCCATCATCAGCCAAAGTGTTGGGCACAAAACCGTAATCGTATGGATATTGCACCGACGAATATAATACGCGGTCTAAAGCAAAAGCATTCAAATCCTTATCAAATTCATATTTATTCTTACTCCCACCTGTAATTTCAATCAGTACGTTGATAATACCGGGTTTCGGTTGGGCTGGGATACGCGACAAATCCACAACAAATCTCCTTCTATGCACACGAATACAACGGGCAGCACTTTTAAGCTACCCGTAATAGATTCTAAGGCGAATATTGTACTTTTGTTGACTGATAATTTATTCAGAATTTTTAATTATATCTGAGCAAAAAAAATTAACTCCCTAGATCGAACCAGGGAGTTGACAAATTATATTATTTAGTGCATTCAGCTAAAGCGATTCTTAAAGAGCGCGCGTTTCAACTTGATGATAAGTCACGTATTATATACACTAAGGTTCTGTACATGCACACAAGCTTGTTGTGCCGAATGAAGTCGCCAATGCGCGCACGTGCGGGAAATGCGAAACAAAGAAGATTGTATAATGTTAGTCTCGACTTTGCTGCAATCTAGACGTAATTGGTTGCTCCCTGTTTATTTCAACATTACTTGATGAATAATGAGCAATAACAAACAAAGGCAACCCTAAAGTTAAAATTGCAATGAAAGTTCCGACAATGTCTGCCAACCGATGAGATGACCTATCAATATTAGCAGACTGACTATTAGAGTTCATAAAAAACCAAAATCTTGACATTATTGCACTGACTCTCAAAAAGCGAGAGTCTTGATATTATTTTAACTAATATCCGACGGGAGCATTACCTAGTATTTGATAACCTTAAAAACGTTCAGACTACATTCTACATCTAAAATTTTACACATCAAATTTTCAGCTGCGTGCGTAAAATCTGTATTCTGTGTTTCAATTTTGTTATATATATCCTTAGATGCATGTGATTATCCAGTAATTCATGTCCGATACTTTTAACGCTAGACCTAGCATTATAATTTACACTCACTGTACATGTATTATCTTAATTCCGAATTTTATAATCAGCAAGATTAATCTCTTAAATCCTGAACATATAAGCTTTCGATGCCTGCATACAGAGGGTTATTAATCAAAATTGACCGCTGTTACAATTAGCAAAAATCAACCGAACAATTACTGAAGGAAAAATTCTAGTTTCGGTAATATAAGTAGTTATACTCAAAAATAATCATACGTCCGTAAATAAACTCAAAAATTGCTTTGTGGCTACTGAGAGGTACGAATAAATACACATACTAGTTTTATAGCTGCAAGTAATTATCTATTAATTAAAGTCAACAAAACTTAAAATTAACAATTGTAAATTCTTAATATGCACTATAAAAAAAATTATGCAATCCTTCTCAAGACAGATAATCAAAGTTATTTGCACTTTTTAAATAATAAGTACGATTGATGCGACTGATACGATTGTAATCAAAATTTCAGATATTGATCGAAACCAGCCCCCAAGTTATAATTCTTGCTGGGGAACCAAAAAAAGAGCTAAAAAAACCGCCCTAAAATTAAATGGGCGGTCTGGTTAAGCAATCGGAGGGTATTAATAGCTTACTCTGCCTACTACAAGAATTGTTGTAGCCAAGTTATCACTTAAAAACTTTAAATAAACAAAAAAGCGAAGCATAGTTATCAAGAGTGCATATTGTAAGCACGCATTGGCTCTTTGATGAATCGAATGTAAAGATGTTTGAAGGTGGATTTAATTACTCTAGGCATTCCAAAATCAATTGGAATAAACTTGTCAGGCAGGCGCCAATCATCGATTTGTAAGATATCAGTTTGTAGAAGTGGAAAATCAATACTAGTTAGCTCAGGGACTAAATTCGCGCGCATCGAAGCAGCAAGCGTTGGAACTTGTTGAGGTGGAACTTTAAGTATTTCTACTATTGCTCTATCTAAAGCAAAAACATCAGTAGATGCAGCTAAAACACCGAGTTGACGTGGTTCACCTCCACTCGGTCCATTACCTTCATGTCCAATAATGCCATCAAGTATAGTTAAATCAGGATTAATTGCACGCGCGGTTTCTACGAGCATATCAGCAAAACGATTAGCATCTTTACCAGCTTCCATGTGCCACCAAGCTTTCATTTTGCCAGGAACACAGCCAAATAAATTTTTTACCCCCATAGTCAGGACAAGTTGAACGTGCGATTTAACTTTTGGTAAGTTAATTACTACATCAGCTTCCATCGCTTCTTTACACAGCAGCAAATGATTAAAATCTTCGCTTGCTGCAGTATAGCGTTTGCCGTGAAACTCAACGACAGGCAATTTCAGTTCATCCAAAATAAACTGATATCCATTAGCTATAGCAACACCCTTAGCACTACCAAACGCTGGACTATCACCTAAGAAAGGTTTACCACCAGCTTCGATTACCATTTTGGCAACTGCGTATACAAGTTCTGGACGGGTGGTACACTCTTTGGTAGGACGGGCGCCTGTCAGTAAATTCGGTTTTAAAAGAACTCGGTTTCCTGGTTTTACAAACGCTTTTATTCCACCAAGAGGTTCTATAAGAGTTTCGAGGGAGTCTCTTAATATCTCACGTTCATAAGAAGTTGCACGAATTAAACTAACAGATGGCGCCATGTTTTTGTTGGGGGAGGGCGGGTTTATATCCTAAAATGGGGGCGGGTTTACAGGTTTTTTAATGTTGAATCTATATTTTTCGTTAACCCGCCTTTACGATATCTATCATGTACTTAGTGGTACAATTGCGCTCATTTGTTCGAGGTTGAGAACTTCGGTAAGTTGAGCTTCGGTCATTAGTTCCTTTTCTAACACAATTTGTCGAAGTGATTTTCCTGTTTCGAGTGATTCCTTGGCAACTGCGGCAGCGTTGAGATAGCCGATATGAGTATTTAATGCTGTTACTAAAGCTAAACTACCTTCTGCGTATTGTAAGCATCTTTCTGTATTGGCTGTGATGCCTTTGATACATTTGTCTGTTAGGGCGCCTATGGTGTTACCAAGAATTTCGATACTATGGATTAAATCGTAAGCAATTAGCGGCATCATGACATTAAGTTCGAGTTGTCCAGAAGCAGCGGCAAATGTAATGGCGTTATCGTAACCCATAACTTGGAAGCAAACCATACTAGTCATTTCTGCCATAACAGGATTATATTTACCTGGCATTATTGAAGAACCGGGTTGAACTGGTGGAAGTTGAATTTCTTTGAACCCAGTTTTTGGGCCTGAGTCCATCAACCGTAAGTCATGGGATATTTTAGCTAAATCTTGAGCCAAGTTACGAAGGGCGCCGGATACATTAACAAAAGGCGCCATACTTTGCATTGCCGCCATCAGATGTGATGCTGGTTGTAAAGGACAATCAATAAGCTGTGAAAGTATTTCTACCACACGCGCGCGATATTTGGGATGAGTGTTTAACCCCGTACCAGCAGCACTACCCCCTAACCCCAGCACCATTAAATCACTCGAAGCTGTATAAATACGGTTTTGATGTTCGCTTAAAATATGTGCCCATGCGCCAAAATTATCACCCAACCGTACAGGAACAGCATCTTGAAGGTGAGTGCGACCTGACTTTATAACATTTTGAAATTCCAGAGCTTTCGCGTTCATTGCTTCAACCGTATTTTCCAAAGCTGGGTGCAGCGTCTTCATTAATGCCAATAACGCACCAATTCTAATTGCAGTGGGAATTACATCATTGGTAGACTGACCATAATTTACATCGTCGTTAGGATTAACTCGTTTATAGTTACCTTTCTCGTCACCAAGAATTTCTAACGCGCGGTTTGCCAGAACTTCGTTAACATTCATATGATGCGACGTGCCGGCGCCTGCTTGGTACACATCAACTACAAATTGGTCACGAAGTTTGCCAGTGAGTACTTCATCAGCAGCTTGAACAATAGCTTTACTAATTTCAAGAGAAATACAACCAAGTTCACCATTTACTATCGCTGTAGCTTTTTTGATATAGATACACGCATCAACGTAAGTAGGTAAAGGCTTAATACCGCTGATAGGGAAGTTTTCGAGCGCGCGTAGCGTTTGAATACCGTAGTATACATTACCAGGTATCTGCTTTTCTCCCATCGAATCGCGTTCGATACGGAATTGAGAATCTTGTGTTTGCGACATAATTATTTTTAATTTCAGAAGTTAACAGTATATAAAATAACTGTTATTCTGGAATAGTGAACCTGTATATTAACTTACGTTCTCCAACTAACGATTTTTTACTTAATGAGTCAGGGGTAAACTCCTTATTAATATCTTCTCTGACTTGACGACTTAATTTATTCCATGTGGTAATATCGTTAGCTGTACTGATATCAAAACCATTATTAAGATTAATGCCAATAAGGTTGCTGATAAGATAAGGGTCGTGAAAATCATCCCAAACAAAAACTTCAATTTTAAGTTTAGCCGTTGTTAAAGTGGCAGAAAGCTTCTTAAATCTATTTATCCAATCATCTTTGGTCAATAGTGGGTCAGATGGAGAACCTGAATATTTTCTATGAACTTCAATTCGAGGAGCGGCGCCGCTAGTCCTGTGAATTGCGCTAATGAATTGGTAAAATTCTCTGTAATTTGTTCCAGTTGGGTCAAGATAGGGGTCAATAAACTTAATTGAATTAGCATTACTTAAAATCAAGCGTAGATTATCAAGATAGTCGCTCATGGTTCTAGAAAGACGAACGGAGCTACTACGACTTTTTAACCATCCAACGATGGAAAGGTCTTCTATTGAAGAAATTATCTTCTCATTCAAAAAATTTGCAGCCACACTTTGAGATGCAATAATTCCATTCAATGGTTCTCGTTTATGAGATTCTAATGCTTCCTAACACCATTCTAAGTGCTTAGATGGCTCTATAGTTTTGATAGATTTTACAGAACGTAAATTCAGAATACGCAATATATAGCAATCCTAAATCATTTATGAAATTTTAAACATTCATCTTCTTTTTCTTCCTTTGTGTCCTTTGTGACGAGCGTGGTTCATTACAGTAATTTAATTTTTCACAACTCATATAGGAATGCTATATATTTTGTGTTTGGATGCTTTGAACTAAGACTTAATACATATTTACTCCAATTACCATTATGTAAATTACGTACTAATGCTTCTTCTTCTATTAAAATGTCTCTAATATTTTTTAAGGAAGAGTCACATAATCTATTACGACTTGATCTATCATCGCCATTATAAGAGTCAATATCAAAAATACACGTTGAAAGTGCAAAATGAGGCAAGCATGTCTATGAAAATACCTCCTCAAGTCCTTCTTCAAAAAATCCACCAGGCCATGCTTCTACAAGTTCACCGCATTCGTTCAAAGGCATTTCTCTGACTACACTTTGATTACCAATAGGTTCTATATAAAGTACAGAAACATCTTCAGGTGTGACTGGCAAAAGACCTTCTGGTAATTCATTATTAAAGGTTTGTCGCATTCGCCGCATTATTCGTAGCAGCAGATTTTCACTATGAGTTTCTATAATAAAATTATTTTTATTTTCACCAAGGGCAGATTCAATAAAAACATCTCCTAATTCTGCCTGTAGCTTTGGATGTAAATTAGTTTCTGGCTGTTCTATTGCTACTAAAGCATTTGAAGAACCGTATGCATAAACGAGAATGGGGATAACTTGACGAACACCAATACCAACATCGCGATGACTAACATAAGTTTGATTACGAGTGTCCATCAATACTAAATTTGGTAAACGTTCGCTGCTATTTTCTACGATGCTATGAGTCCAAGTATCTATAAGCGTGTCAGTATCGGTTAGGTTTGAAACCATCTTTTGGATTTCTGATAACAAATTTTCATTCAAGCTTTTATTTATAAGTTTTCCATGTTCTGCATTTATTCCATCACTACCTATCAAATCTTGGACAAGTAATTGGTAAGAGGTTTTCATTTTTTTTGCATCCCCTAACCAAGCATTTACTTTTTGCCGCACCTGGTGGTTAATCAAAAGTGTATTCCAAGCATCAACACCACCATTATCCCAACTAGTATCCTGTGACGGGAGCAAACCAAAATATCGTGGTGGAAACGAGCGAAACGAACCCAAATAGCGCAAACGTTGTATTTCACGCTCTACGCTTTCAGTGATTGGGCTAATTAAGTCTTGTAACAGACGCAGCAACCAAAAGCCAATTTGGACTAGCTCTTGCTTGTCGTCTTCCTCATAAGTTCCTAGCTGCTTGCCATTTACCTGGATACTTTCTGGAAATAAACGAAAAACTTGAGTGGTAATTGTTGGCGCCAATTCATTAATTACTGCCTCAATTAAAGGTTGAGATTCAGGAATTACCTGTTTAATTAGAGGATGTGTATAGTCAAGACTATTCAATCGCAGCTTGTGGTCATCGCAAAAACTCATATTCAGCAATTTTTGTCCATCTGCTTCTAGTGAGAAAGATTCCACCCGCACTTGATTATTTCCATCAACTTCGCTCGCAAAGCCACTAAAGCCTAACCCTATAGTAATTCCTACTGTCAAATTTTGTACTGACTCTAACAATTTGCTTAGGCGCCCTAACTGTAGCTGTTTCGGGTCTAATTCAACAGCCCACTCAACCACATTATTACGTTTACGTTGATACACATATTGCCCAAAACCACCCAAATCAACAGCTTCACCACCTATTTTGGTACGGTAAACATCCAACTCACCAGTGTCAAAGCCGTGGCGTGCCAGTAACAAACTATGAATAATACTTGATTTACCTGCACTATTGGCGCCATAAATCAACGTTAGGGGTCGAAGTGGTATACGTTGAATATCACCAAATGCTTTGAAGTTACCAAGTCGGAAAGCAGTTATGGCGTTGGGTGTCATTTATATCAAGCCAAAATTGGGAGGGAAAGCCTAGTTCTAGTTCAAGAGATTTTTCGAGACTTTATACATATATACTATATACTGCTCCTGGTTTTGCATAAAGAACAAGAATACGTGAATTGCTATAGTAGTTTATAATGCCCTTTAGCTCATTATGGAATTTACTTTAAACATTCCAGAAGAATTAGCCATACGCTTAAATTTAGTAGGTGATAAATTACCACAAGTAATAGAATTAGGATTGCGTGAACTAAATGCCTCCTCCCAAACAGGTTTGAGCGGTGTTACACAAATACTAGAATTTCTGGCACAACTTCCTACCCCGGAAGAGATTTTGGCTTTACGTCCATCTGAGGAATTACAAGTGCAAATAGATGCATTACTTGAAAAAAATTGTAATTGTGGATTGACTTTAGAAGAAGAACAAATGTGGAAGCAATATGAATATTTAGAACATTTGGTTAGAATAGCAAAAGCAAAAGCTTTGTTAAAACTTTCTAACCAGTAGAGCGACAATAGTAAAAGTTTTGTAAATATTCTTTGTTCATGAATATCCCCAACTTAATTACTTTCTCTCGACTTTTGGGTATACCGTTTCTGCTGTATGGTTTGCTTAACCCGACACCGCAGGCAAGGTGGATATGTTTGACAATATTTTTGGTCTGCGCGCTGACTGACTGGTTGGATGGATATCTCGCGCGTAAGTTAAATCAAATTACTGACTTAGGAAAGTTTCTAGACCCTTTAGTTGATAAGTTACTTGTACTGGCACCGTTACTTTCGTTAATTGAGCTTGGGCAAATACCTGCTTGGGGGGTGTTTATAATTTTGGGTAGAGAGTTGGCGATAGCTGGATGGCGTGTTAATCAAGCTACTATATCTGGTGCGAATATTTGGGGCAAGCTCAAAACGGTTAGTCAAATTATTGCTATAGCACTTTTAATTGCGCCGCTTGGAGAAAGTTGGAAAATTCCCTCGCTTGGTGCTTTTTGGGTTTGTGTAGCACTAACTGTTATTTCTGGAGTAATTTATTTGTTACCACCAACTCAACCAGTAAAAAGCCAGTCTTAATTTTCTCTGCGCCCTTGAGCGTCTCTGTGGTGAAATAAAAAGCTTCTTTTTACCACAGAGACACTCTAGACACAGAGGTAAGAGCGTTTATCAGGCGCCACGGAATACTTGTATACGTAGTTGTTTTATACTTTAGTTTTTTTGGTCAAAGCGTGCAATGACTCAAAACCAACCGAATAATCCTCGGTACAAGGAGCGTCTTGAGAGAGCTAGAAGGTCTGAATCTTTATTTCAAGCACGTTCATTAGTAAATGCTTCGCCATCTGAAGTTGGAAAAGCTGCTATTGGCTACACTCAAGCCAGATTTAATATTTTGAGTGGGGCGCCAACTGTAGCCTTTACTCGCTCAATTACAACGGCTGAATTACCTTCTACTGGTCTTGGTGAGATTAACTTTATTGCTCTTGAACCGCCACTAATGCTTGTGGTAGTTAAAGGAGACTTTGATATCAGCAACTTGATTAGTGGTAGATTTGACGATTTAAAACCCCGTACCAAAGTTAAATACATTGCTTACGTTTTTGACCTGCGTGCTGGCATACCTAGCTTTATTTCCACAGGAGTACAAGGGGAGTATTTCCGGCGTGTACTTAATGATGCCACTTTACCAGATATACCAAACAAACCCATAACCCCAGCACCTAGTATGCCTGAACCGCTACCAAGACCACTAGTAGAGCGACCCGCACGAAAACTACCCTACGGCAGTGTCATACCTGGAGAAAATCCGCAAAAACCTTGATGTATTGCTTTTGCCAACACTTGGTGGGGAAATTTTATAGCTACTTTGAACAGAAATGTTTACCGCAGTCCCCACCTTTTATTTTTATTTGGGTGAGGTGCGTTCAAGTAGAGTTAATCGTTTAAAGTTTCATAGACTTTTATACGTACTTGCTCAGGACTAATTCCTAAATCCATTAGGACTTTGACTGCTACGCTTTCTTGTTCTTCAATTAAAGCTAGTAACAGGTGTTCAGTACAAATTAAGTTAGATTTTAGTTGCAAGGCTTTTTTTGAAGATTCTATTACAGCACGTTCAGCAGTTGGCGAATATCTAAAAATTTCATTATTGCTAGTTCCTGGTGAAAAGGCAGTTAATTGTTCAACTTTTGACCTTACTTCTGTAACATTTGCACCCAAAGACTTCAAAATTCTGCTTGCAAGACCAGTTTCCTGACCAATTAAGGCAAGAAGAATAAATTCAGTTCCAATACGACTCTTGCCCAGACGGCGTGCTTCCTCCTGAGCTAAAATAACCACTTCACGAGAAGCTTCTTCAAAACGTTCATACATTGCTTACCCACTCATCATCTAAAAAACTATTTTTTTAGCTACTAACATAACATACAGGGAGTTGGCGATAGCTGGTTGGTGTGTTAATCAGGCTACTATATCTGGCGCCAATATTTGGGGTAAGCTCAAAACGGTTAGTCAAATTATTGCTATTGCGCTTTTAATTGCACCGCTCGGAGAAAGTTGGAGAGTTCTCTCGCTTGCTGCTTTTTGGCTGTGTGTTGCACTAACTGTTATTTCTGGAGTCATTTATTTGTTGCCACCAACTCAACCAGTAAAAAGCCAGTCTTAATCTTCTCTGCGCCCTTGAGTGTCTCTGTGGTAAGAAAAATAATTTCTTTTTACCACAGAGGCGCAGAGGACACAGAGGTAAGAGGTTAAAGGGAGTTTTGTCAGGCGCCACGGAATATTTGTAAACGTGGTTTTTTCAGCACATGAGTATACAGTTGTTCTAACTGTGAAACATTTTTATCGAGTGTGTAGCGTTCGATAGCGCGCGCTCTTGCTTTTTGTCCAAGTATCGTTGCCATTTCTGGATGGTCTTGGAATAAGGGCAATAATGTTCGTAGTTGTGAACGTACACTCTTTGTATCTAATATTACACCTGCTCCTTCTAATGCTTCTCCATCGGCGCCGACATCTGTAGCTATACAAGCTATTCCACACGCCATTGCTTCGAGTAAAGACAGCGATAAGCCTTCAACTAACGAAGGCAAAATAAATACATCTGCTCCTCGTAATATTTCAATACGTCGCTGTTCGTCTGCGACAAAACCTAGCCAAGTTATATTATGTTCGGCGCCGTAAAAAGGTTCGAGCGAATTCTTTAATGGACCATCACCAACTATCAATAGCTTGCTTTGTGACCCCATTTGTGCTTGTTTCCACGCACGCAATAAAGATTCTACATTTTTCTCGGCGGCAATACGTCCTTGATAAACAAACAAACGTTCGGCTTGAAATTCTTGTTTAATTCTGGAAGCACCAGGAGAATATTTAATTGTATCTACCCCATTTGGGATGACAGCAATGTTATCTTCTGGTACACCCAAACGCGCTAATAGTTCCCGTTGTATTTGCGAGAAGATAATTGTCGAATCGTAGTTATATAAAAATGGCGCGTATAATTGGTACGCTAAAAGCTGTGTTCCTGATACCAGTTTGGCGCCTTTACCCGCGAACGGTGTGTGAAAAGTCGCAATTAACGGTAAATTCAGTTCTTCACAAATTTCTGGTAGTACAAAATCTAAAGGTGATAGCGTTAGCGAGGCATGTACAATATCAGGTCTGATACGTTTAAGCGACTGTGTTAATAGTTTAGTCGCTTTAAACGAGGGAATCGTATATACCTGAGATTTATAGATGAAAGGTAAGGGAACCTCTTGACAATTCCATGAATTGTCAGCGTGAGATTCGGTGGCAAAATGCAAAAAGCTTACCTGATGCCCTCGGTCGAGTAATGCGTTTGTAATTTCTCGACTGTAGGTGACATTACCACAAAAGGGTGTTTTTTTTCCAATCCAAGCTATACGCATTCTTTATTAGTTATTAATTTCGGGAGGTTAAATATTAAATTCTGCCTTTATTGCTGTGCTTCGATAAGAAGTACACTTTATGGACTTTTAATATCATAAAATTCCGCCGAAATATATAATAACCAGTAAAAATTAATTTTTGTCAAGTTCAACTATGATAAATTGATTACATTCAATCTAAGTAAAATTTCTTGAGGATGTAACACTAAGTGATTGATAATTAATTTGTACTCGGTTTGCTTTTAAATAAAACCAAAGCACAGCTCAAAATCACTATTGTTGCAAGTCCTAAAAATACAGTTTTGAGTCCAAAAAATGTTTCAGCAACACCAGCTAATGCTAAAGGCAAAGAAAGAGCAATATTAATCACATTGTTTTGTAAACCAAAGACTTTGCCTCGCATTTCTGGAGGAGTTTGAGTTTGAAGCACGGTTTGCATTGGTATACCAATTAACGCTCCAAAGACTCCTAGTAACATGATTAATGCGAGTACAATATAAAGTTGTTTTGTAAATATTGACAATCCAATCAGGGACGCTGCCATACCAAAACATCCCAATAAACTCATCTGACTATTCTGCAAGCGCGAACCGAATTGACCGATAATCATCGCACCAAAAGCAATACCTACACCTCCAGAAGCAAGCAAAAAGCCAAACTGTTCAGCTTTCATATTCGGTATAATTTCTGCTAACCTTACAGCTAAAACAGTCAGTGCAGCAAAAACAGAAAATAAGACTATTAATTGTAGTAAGGCACTACGCAGCGGATGATTTCCTTTGAGATATCGTAAACCATCGCGTAAATCAGCTAGCACATGCGGCGCCTCGCTATCTGGATGAGGCTTTTCATGAGTGCCAATAAGCAATAAAATTATTCCAGCAATCACATAGCTTCCACCGACCACAAATTCTTTACCCAAAGTTCCAAAAAATCCTAGCTGACACCAAATTCGATCCGCAAAGTTGAGCATTGGTTCTCCAACGGCAAATCCAATAATCACCGATGCCATCATCGTTGCTGTATATAGCGAATTTGCCGAAAGTAAGTTATTTTCCTCAACAATTAACGGAATAGCAGCTTGTTCAGCAGGTGCAAAAAATTGGGTGAGAGTAGAAACGAAGAAAGTTACCGCCAAAATAATTAAAAACCCTACAGGTAAGGCGCCAACTGGTTGCAAGTCATGTGTAAGCCATAACATTATTGGAATGGCAAAAACAAACATTCCACGCAAAATATTGGTAGCAACTAACACAGCCTTTTTTGACCAGCGGTCTACAAATACACCAGCTACCGAACCAAATAATACTGCTGGTATAGTAAACGCCATCATTATCGCCGAAACCCAACCACTTATACTTTGCTCGGCTGATTGAAAATGGATTTTGATTATCGCAATCATTAATACTAAATAAACTTTATCAGCCAATTGGCAGAAGACTTGACCTCCCCAAAGTGCTAAAAAGTTGGGATTTTTTAATACAGGTAAAAATCCAATTCGGTTATCAGAGTCTACACTAGCCTTCGCATTTAAAGATGCGGCACCACCATTAATTGAGTCAGCACCATTTAATGAAGCCAAATCATTATGAGCATCGGCTTTAGAATGCACCGAGGCGCCATTTTTTGGAGTTGAATCTACAGAGGGTATATTTTTGAAACCCTGTGAGGACGATTTGGAATCGGGCGTATTATTGTTGCTAATGGGTGTTCGATTTGGCTTTGCAGGATGGCTAAGTGATGGGTAATTGGTTTTTCTTTCTAGTTCAGACGGTTGCATCATAATTGGCGGCGAAATAAGAATCAATTAAGGCAGCAGAGCGGATTGAACGTCCTAAATGATACTGAGCGTATTGGCGCAATACTTGCTCAACAGATAACCAACTGTTATCTTGAATATCTCGCACAGCATCGCTGTTAGAAATATCTAATTGTGATAACTGCTGAAAAAGAAATAATTCTGTTGCATTTAGGCGCTTAGTTAGGGTAGGTAATTCAACAGAGTGATGAATTGTTTCGTATGTGTCGTGCGGCAATTCGGTATTAGGGACTATATAACTTCCCCCTGCTTCACGTACAGTCGAAGGCGCCTCCTGTTGGGTTTGGTTTTGTGAACGTAGTTTTTCCCATGCAGCTAGACTTATAGTCCCACCAGCATTAACACTGAATCCAACTTGATTACGCGCGGCACCAAAATCGGCTATTATTGGGCGCCGAGTTAAACAACAAGCGTCAACTTCAGGTGCAAAGCCAGCTAAAGCTAGAAATTGAAACACTGCATGACAAAGGTATGGAACCACTTGTAATGAGTCATTACTACTGACATTTTCTAAACGGGCTAAATGTTCGTTAAGTAATTCATATAGTTCTTCTTGCGGGTTTTCGCTCAAAGCTTGAGACAAAACAATTTCGGCCAAGTATTGACTCGCGGCTAATTTTCCTAAATCTTTAGCCAAACCCGGATATGATTTTACAGTCGAAGCTTGTGTAATTTTGTCGAGTGACCGTCCTTTGGCAATCAGTACTTCGTTCACTACAAACATTGCACTTCTACCGCCCAGACTAGAGTTGTGCTTACGTGCGCCTGGAGCAATGGCTGTGAGTAAACCGTACTCTTTTGTCAAAATAGTTACTAATCTATCCGATTCCCCAAATACTTGAGTTTTCAGATTAATACCAGTTGCTTTGTAGGTTCTACTCATTACTGGGCTAATTAGCTACTCCTTTAAGTAATTCCACACTGCGGGAAGTTCCCAATCGAGTTGCTCCCGCTAATACTAAGTCTAAGGCTGCTTGTAACGTCCGAATACCCCCTGAGGCTTTAATTCCTACCCTATCTCGCGCAACTTCTTTCAAAAGACGTACATCCTCTACAGTGGCGCCCCCGTTCCACCCCGTACTCGTCTTCAAAAACGCGGCGCCTGCATCCATTGCAATTTCCGCAGCCAAGCGTTTCTCAGTATCCGTGAGTAACGAAGTCTCTAATATTACTTTAACAGTTTGTTCTGTTTCTTCACAAATATCAGCAATTTCACGGTGTACATCATCGGTTTTACCTGCTTTCAACCAGCCTAAATTTAACACAACATCCAACTCAGTGGCGCCGTTTTCCACCGCTTCCTGTGCTTCATATAGCTTGGTAGCCGAAGTTGTTGACCCTGTAGGAAAACCAATAACAGTACAAACAACAGGCTTTTTATTATGAAGGAGTTCTGCCGCTAACTTCACGTAAGTAGGGTATACACATACTGACGCAAACCGATATCTATCAGCCTGCTCACACCATTGAGTAACCATATCTGGCGTTGCCGTCGGTACCAGCAGCGAATGGTCGATAAATGGCGCAATATCAATGTCCGAATACTCTGTATCTGAATACCTTGCTGCCATTACGTTTTCAATAATCTGTATATTATTAAATCTTATCAAAACTTTGCACTAAGATACCCGACTTCTTTAAGAAGTCGGGTATCTTAGACGGAACCTTGGATAAAATCAAGAATTGATTGAGCAATTGCTTTGGAAGCTAAAAAAGGCACACCGTTACCTATAGTTTTAAACATATTGGTAAGTGACATACTATCAGGTAAGATAAAGTTAGACGGTAAAGATTGAATTGCTAACGCCTCAGCAACAGATATACGGCGAAGTTTATACGGGTGTAAATGAACTTCATTATTGCCATAACAAGCGGTTGGAGAATAACGCCAACGATGCAAGCGTTTAAAAGACTTTCTCGAATTATCACCTTCAGCAATTGACGCAAACTTTTTTAACCCAGCTTTAGGCTGAAAATGGTGTAATGAATTTGGATGACTTAAGACATTATTTTTATTAAACCAGTATTCAACGGTTAGTTCTTGAGGAATTTTTTCTGGACAAGGAAAACTAGAATCTGCAACAAACGGCGCCGACTGACTCCAAGGATAAGCAAAAACAGTATCTTGAGAATATAAAATATAATTAAGCCAAGGGAAATTTTTAATCCTATCTTCGTTTATATTTAAATAACTAGAATGAAAACCAATTAATATAATTCGCTGTCTATCTTGCGGTACACCATACTCAACAGCATTAATCAAGCGCTCAGTCAATATATAACCAGCTTGCTGCAATAAAGCTTTAAGCGCATCATAAAACAAACGATGCTTTTGCGTCTTCCACAATCCTTTAACATTTTCAAATACAAAAAAATCAGGCTGCTGTTGACAAATCAATTCAACATACGAACTACTAAGCTTACCATTAGAGCCTGAACAACCTCGATTTTTACCACCCACTGCAAAATCAGGACATGGAGGGCCACCAATAAATCCAATTATATTTCTATCATCCGCGCGGCAATCCTTGACAACGCTCTTTAAATAATTAGCGTGTGATATAAGCCTATTAACATCACCATCTTCCCCATCATGATATCCATATTCAGGCAAAGGTAAATTTAGATTGACGCGCGAGTATTTATATGCTGCCATAAAAGGCTTAAAAATCTCGCTGACATAAACAACATCATAACCACTAGCCTCAAATCCTAAATCTAAAAAACCAGAACCAGCAAAAAAAGAAAATATTTTCGGTTTAAGCGTCATTCACCAAACTTCTCTCTATAATACAAACTCTTACTCCCCCCCTTCCCTATGCTAGGCTGTACACACATCTTTAATAACCCTCTTCTTTCCCCACGAGTGTGTTCTTTGTGTTCAAAGTGGTTTATCTCTTTAAAGAACCACAAAGGCACGAAGGACACAAAGAAAGAGAAGAAAGAGAGACTTGCGTGTACACGCTCTGCCTTAGTAAGGGGGGTTGGGGGGGATCAAACACCTTCACTTGCAGGCACTAACCGCTTCACACCTTGACTAACAAACCCTTGTAATAACGCCACCTGTTGATTTTGCTGAAAAACATTTTGCATTATCGAACGTAACTTGTCCAAGTTCAAAGCATTTCCAGTTTCAAGAGAGACTTCCTGCGCTTGGAGATATTCAACCAATGCTAAACCAGCAACGCGCGTTAGGTATGCTGCACTAACACCTTGAATAACACCACCAACTGCGTATGTAACAGCATTAGTTTTGAGTACAGTACTTATAGCTTTCGTCGAAAGTTCGACTAAACCGAGTTTAAGCATTAACCCTCCCATTTCTGCTGCTACAGTTTTAGCTTGTTCAAGGGAGAATTTTTGCTGGTACACGCTACCCAAGTCTATGACCATTTGCGCGTTTATTGCAGCAGTCGCCAAAATATCTAATGCGGGTACTGGGTTGGCAAAGGCAGCAGCAGCAGCTATCCATTGATGTTGTTCAATAATTGGATTTGCTTTTCGTTCCCTTACTATATTTAATGCTGTTTTGGCTTCAGTTTTGAGAAAATTTGCTTTTCTAACGGTAGTACCCCAAATTAGCTGTTGACCACTACTAGTTATAACTTGACTCAACTGAGTAGTTAATTGCTGTATATCAGGCGCCGATTGCTCCATCCATTCACTGGTAGTACCATCAGCGTTGTGCTTACGAACTTTAATAGGTACAGGAGAAGCTGATGTTGCAGTAACTGAACATTGCAAGCGCTGTTTCAAAGACGACACGATACTTTCACGTTCATCAGGGATGTATTGGTCTTGTTTATTAAAGACCACCATAACGCGACCTGGCGTAGCATTAAGCTCAGTCAGCGTTTGATATTCCGTATCGGTTAAATCACCGTTAGTAACAAATAACACGTAATCGGATGTTACAGTATCAGCTATAACTTCATTATCAGTGTTAGAAGCCCCGATAAATAACGGCGCCGTTTCTTTTAATGTTGCTACAGGTAATGAAGATGCATTTTGCTGTAAAGTCTTAATAAGAGTAGATTTACCTACAGATTTTCCACCAGTCACAGCAAGTTGAATCTCTTTGGAGTCAATTTCGTTCTGTAATTTAGAGATTTGGTTTTGGAGTAGAAAGGCAAAGTTTTTTGTCTCTACATCCTGATCACAGGCGCCTGCTAACTGGTTGATAACTACTTCGGCATCAGAGATCGCTTTTTCTACAGTCGCGCGGTCACGAGGTAACTCTTCTTGCAATACTGGTTTACTGCTACGCGGTTTGAATAGCCACAAAGAACCACCAACTGCGACTAAACCTAACAAGCTGAACTCACCAATTTGGACAAATGAGTCTTGCAAGGTATCAAACAGCCATAACGCGAAGGACAGTCCCAGTCCTCCTACTAATATAGGTCGCTGCAACTTCACCGTTTTTTCTCCGTTTAGGGATGAATAGTTTCTATTACAGAATAGATCAAAAATTCGGCATCCGATTTGATATTTTGTCAAGACGTGTATGTAACCATTATCATCTGGGCACAATTAACATAACTGGACAAGCGACTATCCGGTAGTGAAATAATTGCAATAGAAATGTGTAATAAATGACAATATGAGGCAAGTGTTCGGTCTATGAAATTTAGTGTCGTCATCACAACGTATAACCGTTTGGAATTGCTACAAAGAGCTGTAACTTCAGCTTTACAGCAAACTGTGCAATGTGAAGTTGTGGTTGTCGATGATTGTTCTATTGATGGAACACAGGAATTTGTAGAAACTTTATATAAACAAATGTACGCACGCGAAGATTTTCGCTTAGTTTACCATCGCAACTCTAAAAACTTAGGACATGCTGCTACAGTAAATATTGGTGTCGAGAAAAGTAGCGGAGATTGGATTAAGTTTTTGGATGACGACGACTACTTGGCGCCCAACTGTTTAGAAGAAATGACAAAAGCAATTATGCTTCAAGAAGATGCAGCAATTTGCTCTTGTGTTGCCGCTCAAGTAGACCCAAATGGCATCGAAATCAGTCGGACTCCACAATTAGGTCCAGGTAAAGCATATTGCATACCCCAAGCTGACATTCATTATGGTATGTTGCTAGAAATTATCCCATTTGGTACACCAGTACAAGTAGCTTGCAGGCGCCAAGCTTTTTTAGAGTCGGGAGGGTGGGACATTAATATGACGAGTTGCGATGATATAGACTCATGGATTCGGATTAGTCAGTTTGGGGATGCGATTTTTTTAAATCAATGTCTTGCCTTTCGGACTCATTGGAGTGGGGGGTATGACCAAAAAATTGCTTTTAAGCAGCGACTCGATACAAATATATTAATGAAAGAAAAAATTTACGCTTTGGTTAATGCTACTCACAGCGGAAAGATTCCTAAGCTAGAAGATATGCGAAGTTATCTCAAACTGCATTGGATGCTCGTAGCACTCAAAGATAAAAACATCAAGAGCGTCTTCAAAATATTTGAGCCATCAATTTTGTCTTTGAGAGCTTGGTGGTTATTAATCAGTGCCTTCTTAGTTCGACGCTGGCGCCATCAAAATTCCCATATACGCAAGCATATTT
This sequence comes from Calothrix sp. NIES-4105, assembly GCF_002368415.1. Classification (GTDB taxonomy): domain Bacteria; phylum Cyanobacteriota; class Cyanobacteriia; order Cyanobacteriales; family Nostocaceae; genus Dulcicalothrix. The sequence continues at coordinate 9,021,101 of NZ_AP018290.1, read as the reverse complement.
TAATACAATAATCTTAATATTAAAATAATCAAAACTTAACTTACCCTTAAGCTAATTTATTCATCCAAATAGTACGAAAACTTTGTAAAATCATAACAATTAATTTCATTAACAAATAAAGATATTTGGTAACATCAAATACGAAAGTCCATAAGTAATATTGTGGATAAAGAAGCTAAAATAACACATTCCTTGCACAATAATTAAATATACTGCTCATGCGAATAGTACATGTCTTAAACCACGTTCAAAAGATTGGTAACGGGATAGTAAACGTCGCTATTGATTTAGCCTGTCTGCAAGCCAAGACTGGTTATCAAGTAGCTGTCATATCAAGCGGTGGAGAGTATGAGATATTACTCGATGGATTTGGTGTAAAGCATTACACATTAAATTTAAATCGGACTCCAGTAAATACTATTAAAGCTTGTATTCGCTACCGAGAAATAATTGCTGACTTTGAGCCAGATATAGTTCATGCTCACATGATGACAGGAGTGGTGTTAGGTTTTCTGCACCGCGCGCGTCGTTATGTGCTTGTATCTACTGTGCATAATGAATTTCAGCGTAGTGCCATATTAATGGGTTTAGCAGACCGTGTAATTGCGGTCAGTCAAGCAGTTGCAAACAGTATGCAAAGACGAGGTATTCCCTTGTCCAAGTTAAGAGTCGTGTCGAATGGAACACTAGGTAGTCCGCGCACACCAATAAAAACTTATTTACCACTTGCTTTGCAGCGTCCAGCAATTACAACTGTCGCTGGGATGTACAAACGTAAAGGAATTAAAGAACTAATTAAAGCGTTTGAAAAAATTGCCTTTGATTTTCCCTTGGCACATCTATATATAGTCGGTGATGGTCCAGATAAGAAATTGTTTGAAACAATAGCAATGAAGAGTGCGGTTGCATCTAGAATCCACTTTGAAGGATTTCAACCTCAACCACAACGTTACTTATTATCTTCAGATATTTTTGTGTTGGCATCTTACTACGAATCGTTTGGACTAGCGATTGCCGAAGCGCGCGAAGCAAATTGTGCGATTATTGCCTCGGATGTTGATGGTATTTCTCAAACATTAGATTCTGGACAAGCTGGTATATTAGTACCAGCTAAAAATAGTGACGCTTTGGCTTCAGCATTATCAAAACTATTAAGTGATGCTGACACACTCCAAACATGGAAAGACCGCGCGGGTTCAAATTTAGAATGGTTAAGTGTGGAACGGGTAAATCAAGAAACGTTGTCTGTCTATCGTGAATTACTTTTATGCACTAGCCAAAATATTTCTTCGATACCCCCAATCGAGATAAAATCGGCTTTGCCCAGCGTAACCCAAAAAAATCATGCAGCATTACATAGAAGCAAGGAATAATAAACAGCGTTAGTACCGTTGCTAAAGATAACCCTGAAAACACAACTACACCTAAAGGTTGTAAAAATTCAGAACCTTCACCAATTCCTAAAGCCAGTGGAAACATACCCAATACAGTGGTAATTGTAGTCATTAAGACTGGACGTAAACGTTGTGGTGCAGCTTCTAATATTGCAGTTCGACGGTTGATACCTTTTTGTTCCCTAAGTTGATTCGCAAGTTCAACCATAATGATGGCATTGTTTACAACAATACCAACTAGTAAGACTGCTCCAACTATAACTGTGGCGCCAATAGCAGTTTTGGTAATATAAAGACCGAAAATTCCCCCAGCTAAAGCGAGTGGAATTGTGAACATAATTACTAGCGGGTCGATGAGCGAGTTGTACTGTACTGCCATCACCACAAATACGAGAAATGCAGCTAATCCTCCTAATATTCCAAGCGAACTTTGCAATTGTCGATTTGATTCAACCGCTGCACTAGGTAAAATTGTCACGCCTTGTGGTAATTTGAGGTTACTAATTACTTGATTAACTTGGGTAATCGCATCACTAAGACTGGCACCTTCACTCAAGTTACCAGCGATTAAGAACACCTGACGTTGATTAATACGCTGAATTTCTCCTGGAGCCTGACCTTCGACTATTTGGGCAACATCGCTAAGGCGAACTTGGCGATTACTATCAGTAAATAAAGGTATTCTTTCTAATTGTGAGCCATTTGTAATAGATTCTTCATCTAATTGCACTCTAACATCAACTAGACGGTTGCCGCGTTGTAACTGAGTTGGAGTACTACCTTCAATTGCAGTTTGAATTGTGTTGCCAATATCTGTAGTTGTTAATCCTAAAGCAGCGACTCTTTCCCAGTCAGGACGGATTTGAATTTCTGGTTGACGTGCGTCAGCATCAGGACGGAATCGAGCGGCTTGCACTTTTTCTTCTAAAGCCCTTAAAACTTGTTGACCAGCTTGTTGCAAACTTCGCTCATCATTGCCTTGAAGTATCACATCAACATCGGCGCCACGAACGGGTGAGTTACTAAGTATCAAACCTCGAACTTGACCGGGTGCAACACGGAGACGAATACCCGCTAAGTTTAATTTGTTAAATTCTTTAGTAACTTTTTCAGCATACGCTTCTACATCTGTTCCCGCTTTCAGGGTAATAGTGCTTGAGCTTCGTAATGGGTTTTCGCTGGTGTTACTACCAAATAATGCTCCACCTACAGTAGAAAACACATATTCAGTTTCAGGCTGTTTAGTTAAAATGTCATCAACTGCGGTCATTACCTTACGGTTAGTTTCCAAAGGAGTACCGGGAGGAAACTGAGCATTTAAATTTGCTTGTCCAGTATTGATACGAGGTAAAATTTCTTGAGGAATTTGTGGCGCCATCCATAAACTACCACCACCGAAAAGCAAAATAGCAAGTCCGACAGCTAACAAACGGTAGCGCAACACCTTATTTAAGAAACCACCATATCCACTGGTTGCACCTTCAAAGCGACGATTAAATTCGCGCAAAAACCAAAATTTTCCTACTCCGCTAGAAAGGCGCCAAGCCAACAATCGCGAAGTTAACATTGGTACTACCGTTACAGCAATCAAAATTGAAGCTGCAACAGAAAAAGTAATTGTCAATATCAACTCATTAAACAACAGTGAAATAAATCCACCAATAAGTAAAAACGGTAACACAGCGACTAAGTTAGTACTTGTAGAAGCAATCAGTGCCGACTCAACTTCGCTACTACTTTTCTGGGCTTGATTTATCATTTCCTGTTGATTCAAGCGGCTTTTGCTGTCTTTACCAGGAGTTACACCTGCCCCCTCAGCAATGTTTTCTAACATCACAATTGAGTTATCAACAACAATACCCACACCTAGTGCCAAACCACCCAAGCTGAATACATTTATAGATAAACCAAATAACCCCATGAAAATAATTGCTGCAAGAGTCGCAAGGGGAATAGCCATAACAATAATAAAAGTTTGGCGTAGCGAACCGAGAAATAGTAAAACAGCTAAAGCAGCTAAACCGGCGCCAATTAATCCAGAACTAGTAACATTAGAAATCGAATTACTAATAAACTTGGACTCATCTAATGTTGCCGTCAGCGTCATTTCCTGCGGTACCAACCCTGACTGCCTCAGTTCATTCAATCGCTTCTTGACACCATCTACAACATTAATAGTGTTAGCATCCGGTTGCTTTTGAATACTGACTTTTACTGCTGGTTGTTTATTTAGTAAAGCAAATAATCGTTGGTTCTCTGTACCATCAATAACAGAAGCAAAGTCACGGAGATAAACACGTCTATTTGGAGTTGAAGTTGAAGTTGAAGTTGAATTTGAAGAATTAGAAGCAGCAGAAGAAACTTCAAAGGAAAGATCACGAATTTCATCAGCCGTTTGGAAACGTCCAACTGTACGGGTAAGAGGTTCAGAATTTTGACCAAATATTCTACCGCCAGAAATATCTTGGTTACGGTTTTGCAATTCATCTAAGACATCAGTCAAACCAACACCCACCGCTTGCAACCTATCCAAATCAATATTGACATTAACCTCTTCTTGAACTCCACCCGATACATCAACCCCTGCAACTCCTGGTACTACACTAAGTTCACGTGCGAGTTCTTCTTCGGCAAACACGCGCAACTGAACTGCTTCCAATTTAGGTGAAGTCAAAGCAAATTCATAAACAGGTAACTGCGAAGGGTCAACTTTAAAAATGCGCGGTTCTTCAATAGTGTCGGGTAAATTGCTTCGCGCGCGGTTAAAAGCAGCAGTCGCATCATTCAAAGCTTGGTCAATATTACCCCCTGGTTGAAAGAACAAATTCAAATTTATTTGTCCTTCGCGCGTTTGCGAGAATATTTGTACCACTCCTTCTGTTGCTGCAAAAGCTTCTTCCAGAGGTCTTGTTACTTCATCAATTGCCACCTCTGGTGATATTCCAGGCGCCGTAATATTAATACCAATCCGGGGATAAGTAATCGAAGGTAGTAAATCTACTGGCAACTTTAGGATGAAAAAGACACCCATTACAATTACCGCTAGCGTCAACATCAGCGTACCGATATGCTGACGAATCGAAATTGCGCTAATACTAAATCCTGTGGTGTTAGTTTGCTGCATATAGAGTAGAAAGTGCTGAGTGCTAAGTGCTGAGTAGGTTGAGGAACGAGACTCAACCCAACATCATGATTTCTCTGAAAGAATCGAAAGTCCAACAGTTTCACCATCTTTGAGAGGTCTACCGCTTCTTACTACAAAAGACTCACCAGGTTGCAACCCCGATAAAATTTCAACGTTTCCATTACTTCTTTGCCCAAGCGTTACACTTCTAGCGCTAACCGTTGGTTTTGCGGCGCCGAGTTGCAGTACAAATATAGTGCTTTGACTTGGTTGACTATTTTGAGTGTCTTGTGATTGTCTTGCTTTGTTTTGTTGTCCGCTTTCAGTTAGTGCTGTTAACGGTATTACTACTCGCTCGGCATTACTAGCATTAAAAGTTACTCTTGCTAAAAGCCCACTCCCTATTTTCCCGTTGTTATTAGATATATCTACCTCAACAGGTACTAAGCGCGCGGTAGCATCCGCAACAGGAGAAATACGACCAACTACACCTGTATATGTTTGATTGGGAAATGCGTCTAACCGAACTTGTACTTGTTGCCCGACTCTAACTCTTCCTAGTTCTAACTCTGAGAGTTGCACTACGACCTTGACCTTACTTAAATCACTAATTTTTATAACTTCATTACCTGGTTGTAGTAAATTTCCTGGCTCAGAAACTTTTTCTGCCACTACACCATTAATCGGAGATACTAACCTTGCATAAGAACGACGCTTTTTAGCTTCGGCAACTACTGCTTGTTGTGCTACAACTCTTCCTTGGGCAGTTGCAACAGCTTGCTGTTCCGTACTGACTTGTGAAATAGCTGCGCGTAGTGCTTGAGCAGCAGTTTGTGCTTCAGTACGACTTTGTTGAGCAGCTTGTTCAGCAATGGCGCCTTCCTTAAATAATTGTTGTTGACGTTTCGCATCAGATTGCGCTTGCACAAGTTCCAACCGTAAACGCTCAACTTCAGCTTTTCGGTTTGCTATTTGTGTATTTGTCCTAGCAACCTCTGATTTTAACGAAGCTAATTCCGCTTCTGCCTGATTTAATGTAGTTACAAGCAGTGCATCATCTACTTGCCCAATTACTTGCCCTTGCTTTACCGTACTTCCAACGTCAACCGAAAGCGCTAAAAGCTGCCCTTCAATTTGCGAACGTAACGATACAGTCCGGAATGGCGCCGTTGTTGCCGTAAACTCTGGTTGTTTTTGCAGTACACCAGTTTTAGCTATTGCTACATCTACAGGTGTAGCTCTATTCGCAGCCGCTGAAGGCTGTTGTGACTGTGCTTCTGCTTTGTCCTTAACGTTGGCACCGCAACCTGCACACAAAAATCCAAAACTAAGTACAAAAGCAAGTAGTAGACTATTTCTAGTATTATTGCTGCAAGCCGTTAGACTGTTGCCGCAGGCTACGTCAGCAAAGAGCGAGTTTTTACTTTTCATCCTAAAGTATTTACCTACGTCAATCACGTTAATCACCTAGCTAACGTCATAAATTTGGCGTTTACAAGACTGCCGACAACTCCGAGGAAGTCGGGAATCGAATAAAAAACATACAAAGCGCAAAAACGCTTATATGACAGAGCAACAAATTAAAATTTATTTGAAAAAAAATATTGAGTTTTAGTTTTATCCAGTCATACCAGTCTACACGCTACTAGTCATTAGAAACACGAATAATACGGGTGCTAAACAAAAAATTATACTGAGTTGCCAATTAACTTTGATAACCAGTCTAAACAGTCTTAAGTTTTATGAACTCTATCAAAGGATTGAAATAACGTCATTCTTCAAGCTTCTGTTTGTGGAACGTGTAGGATACCTATGCTTACACGCGCGAAGAGTATTAAAACAAATACCTTTAAACTAATTAGTACATAAAATTGGTTGACATAATGAAATAGTCAGTTCAAGCGTACTTTATAGAATCCGTATTGACCCAATTAGCAAATGTAAGGGTTATTGTATTTGAACCATCAGCGCCATCACTTGAGAATTTATTTGTTGTTATTTAGTCGATTAATTTCCGTGTAAATACAAAGGTTATCTTAGAAGAAGATATGACACATTGTTAAATAAAAGTTCTTAATGGCATTTTTATTTACCTACTATCCTCATGACTAATTCTTCCGAGTTTGGCAAAGTTAAACACTCACAAGAAGCTAAATGTGAAAATACACCGCAAGCGCGGTTAGAAGAGTTAGCAAATATGACTGTTGAATTAGCGCGCGTTGTTGCACAAAATCTGAATGCGGCGCCGGAGTTATTACAGAAACTTGGCAATAGCAAGGACAAAGAAACTCGGCAAAGTGTCGTAAGCAATCCAAATACACCAACAAATGTACTATTAAAATTAGGTGCAGAATTTCCACAAGAACTGTTCAATAACTCAGTTTTATCGCTACTGTTTTTAGAAAATCCAAATCTCATAGAAGAAATGCCAGCAGCAACATTAGTAGAATTACTGAAGTTAGAGACAGTGCCAGAAGATTGGATGGTAAGAGCAGCTAACCGTAACATTCACAATGATTATTCAGTATTTGAGACTCTGGTAAAAAGCTTAAAAACGCCTGCATCAGTATTGTCTAAATTTGTTCAGATGGGATATCCTGCTGCTAGAGTTAGCGATAGTATTGCTTTATCAGCGGAAATGCATGTTAATTATGCAGGAGAAATGACAGAAGGATGGGAAGAAGCTGCAAAAGATTTAATGTTAAATTATCAATTAGATTGCAACGACAATTCAGTCTTATCATTATTTGAAAGGTTATTATATTTGAACCATCCGGCGCCCCTGTTGCAGTCATATTTTAACTACATTTAACTTTAGGCTATCGCAAATGCCAAGGTAGAAATGCGCGCTGCTCTACCTTGGCAAAAGCATTTTATTCAAAATTTACGTTCCTAAAAATAGGCGCCTGTAATCAGAACACTCTCAATATTTTTTTAGACTTTAATCCGCTTCAAAAAATCTAGGTAAATCTGGTAACTCCTAAATCCACGCACAATCGCGGTTCTAAGTACGATTTCCTCCACCTATTTCAAGATGGCACTCTAACCGCCCGGAAGCGGACTTGCAAACGTCTGTTCATTCGGGTAATTTAATCCACCTGAGTTATTACACCCATTGGCAACCCCCCTGCCCCCCGCGTGTCAGGGGGGAAATATATTGTTTCTTAACCCCACTTAATAAGGGGGAAAGAACTACCTCTTGTCCCCCCCCTGACACGCGGGGGGGTTAGGGGGGGATCAGCTCTTCAAACCACACTCCGCCCATGAGACGTGATATATCACGTCTCTACAATTACATTTAGGGGGTTCTGACAATATAAGGGGAAGGAATAGCTTGAGCTTGACCAGCGTTAACTAAAGCTTGGTAAACAAAAGCTGCTACTTCCGCACGGGTTGCTTCGCGAGTTGGGTTAAGTTGTTTTACGGTAGGATAGTTAACTACTAATCCTCTAGTGGTTGCAGCGGCAACTGGACTAGCTGCATATCCAGGGATACGAGCAGCATCACTAAAGAAAGAATTAACGTTTGGGTTAGGAGCAGTTAAACCTAAGCCATTTGCTAGTGCAACAAGTACTTGTACACGTTCGATTTGTTGCTGTGGTTTAAATGTACGGTCAGGATAACCAGAAATAAAACCACCGCGCGCAGCAGTTTGAATTACTTGGAAAGCCCAAAAGTCATTTTTGACATCAGTAAAGTTAGCTGCTTCTCGCTTCGCTGCTGGGTTAAAGGCTTTAGCGATAATAGCTGCAAATTGCGCGCGTGTTACAGGTTCATTTGGTCTAAAGGTACCATCGGGGAACCCAGCAATAATATTGCGCGAAGCCAAAGCTTCAATATGCGCTTTTGCCCAATAATCACCAGTTACATCTTTAAAAGCTGTTGCACCTCCTACTACTGGTGGTGGCTCAACTTTTGCTACAACTAGTTCGAGTTTACCTAATGTGCGGGTTGGGTCTACATCGTTGCCAACAGCAGCTAGAGTTTTGTTTGCATTAAAGTTATAAATATCAAAGAATTTTTTCGGGTCTTTTTTACCGTTGTTACGAATTAGGTTTTTACCTGGACTTTCTTGAGTACCTAAGTCGGGTTCGGCGGTTGAAATAGCAATTACACCGTGGTCACGGTTATCTTGGATGAAGTTGTTTCTTAATACTGGTCTAGCAACATTGTTTCCGCTACTGGTTATGACTATACCACCGTTATTCTGAGTAATTTGGTTATCAGTAATTAAAGGTGATGCGTTGTCGCTAACTGCAATACCAAAACCTGTGTTTTGAAACTGATTGTTACGAATTTCGCCTTTAGCATTTCTGGCGAATGAAACACCGTTACCTTGGTTAAGAGTAAAGATATTATTTTCGATTTTAGGATTACCTGTACCAGTGACAAATACACCTTCACGGACGCTTTGTGTAAAAGTACTATTTTGAATAGTAGGATTTGTTGATTCTACCCATACCCCAGTTCCACGTGTATTAGGGTTAGTTACTGTTACCCCAGAAACCACCGCGTCATTACCTGCCAAAATTGTAATATTCTGACGCGCGAAAGTACGGCTTGTATATTCTCCACTACCACTAATCAAAACTGATTGACCTTTAGAACTGTCATCCCCCCGTAGAGTGACTCCTTGATTTAAAGCAAGGGGGAATGTTTCACCAGTTTGTGCATTATAAGTTCCTGGCGCCAATTGAATAATAGTGCCAGGTTGAGCTTGTCTAAGAGCAAAAGTAATTGTTTTAAATGGTGTTGCAGTAGCAGTTCCAGCGCCTGCTGCATCATTACCACTTGTGGGATTAACGTATAATATAGTACCAGTAGCAGGTGCTTGGACGGTACGAACAGGGGTTTGAGCGTTGGTAGCACCATTGTTGGTAAATGCTGGCACAATGGCAGAGGCGCCAGAAGCTACAACTAAAGCGGATAAAATAGCGGGCAGCGCACGTTGTTTTTTCATACCGTTGCTGAGTGGGAAACGGGGATTTTTATTTTGGTTGTGTAAACCCTGACGTGTCATCTTGGTTCGCGTTTATTTTGAAGGTGAAATATTGGCATGTCGAACTGGGTGTATTTAACAGCAGTTTTGCTATCAAACCCATGCAAAACTATACCGGAAGACTCATACAATATCAGCACAGTTCCTTGCAAAAATCAGAATTTATATTTATAGATAGATGGCATTAAAAGCTATTGCTACAACACATGCAACTAATCTGTGGTAAATATCGTCACGCATTTATGGCGCCTACTAAAATAAAATCAATATATATAGATATATGCTGCAATTTGTATCAATACGCTCTTGCTTAATAATAGCTGCAAGTGTATACGTATTTTCCACTACTGCCCCTGTATTTGCAGCAGAACAAATTGTTCTTAAATATCGTGTTTTCCGCCAGTCGTTTCCTGTCAAAGAACTTTCGACTCTTGCGGATACAGGCAAACCATCGCTTGCGTTACGGGCAACCTTAGCCTTAGCAAAACAAGACCCCCAGAAAGTTCGTAACTACCTGACGGCGCCTGTTCCCGTAAATCCTGTTATTTTGGACAGGGTGTTAAACAGTCCAGTTGGAAATGTAATTTTAGACCAAATTAGCCAGGTGATTCATACACCAACGCGAAAAGCCGATAGACAAGCAATGCGAAGTGCGCTTGTATTATCGGCGGCAAAGGATAATGATATCAAGTTAATTGAAGTTATTAGAAACTACCCAACTACAGAAGTAGAGGTAGATGGAGATAATCTTGAGAAAGCTTATCGCCAATTGCGCTCTTTACAAGGCAGCTTACAGAATATATTGGGTTTTTAATAAAGAATTTTATCCCCCCAACCCGCCTTCCACGCGCAGGGCGTGTACACACATCTTTAATAACCCTCTTCTTTTCCCCCCTTTGTGCCCTTTGTGTTCTAAAGAGCGGGAAATCCTCCGGATTACGTGGTTTATCTCTTTAAAGAACCACAAAGGCACTAAGGACACAAAGAAAGAGAAGAAAGAAAAGAAAAAGAGATTTGTGTGTATACGTTAGCCTTATTAAGGGGGGATTAAAATCTATACTAATAAGCTAAATTTTCCAAAGTCTCTCGTAAATACTTTTGTACTTGTTCTTCCAGACGTAAATCATGAAATTTGGCGCCAGCTTCGAGTTGCCAGCGTAAAAAACCAGAGCTTGCGGCAATAGCATGTTGCAAGCTGTCCCAAATTTCTGTATCCGCGATGCCGTTATTTTCTGATAAATTAATGTTACCCATTATATATAACTCCGATAGTTGACCTTCGCTCTTCGGTTGGGGCAATGTGTAAAGAAAGCACCCTGAAAAAGTAAGAAATTAACTTTAACTTTAACTATTCCTTTCTATTTGTAATCTTGTTGTTACGCAAATTCTGTTACATCGGTGACCAAACACACGAATAATTACGGAAATTTGAAAAATTGATTTTATATCTACTTAAAATTATAGAGGGCACAACAAAAATTGTGCCCATCTAAATACTGATAAATGAAATAGCAAACCTGGAGATTAAGTTCTAGTAGAAGCGAGGGTACGACGTTTTGTGACCATCTGGAAGCCTTCAATGATGTCGCCTTCTACCCAGTCGTTGAACTTGTCGATGCCAATACCGCATTCGTAGCCAGCGTTGACTTCACGTGCGTCTTCTTTCATACGCTTGAGTGAGTCAAGCGCACCTTCAAACAATTGCTTGCCTGCACGTAATACTCGTACTTTGCAGTTGCGGATCAACTTGCCATTTTGGATGTAGCAACCAGCAACGGCGCCACGACCAACAGGGAAGACCGCACGGACTTCGGCGGTGCCCAGTGGCTCTTCGACCAATTCGGGTTCCAATAAACCTTCGAGAGCATCTTGAATGTCTTCGAGTAACTTGTAAATAATGTTGTACTCACGAACATCCACACCTGCTTCATCAGCAGCTGAACGGGCGCCGCTGGCATAGGTAGTATTAAAGCCAATAATAACCGCACCGGAAGCTGCGGCTAAATCGATATCAGTTTGAGTAATCTCACCTGCCGCTGAAAGCAATAAGCGAATTTGCACTTCGTTTTGCGGAAGTTGCTTCAATGAACCAACAATTGCTTCGACTGAACCTTGAACGTCGCCTTTCAAAATCAAGTTGAGTTCCTTGAGTTCGCCTTCCTGTGCCTTCGCGGAAATACCCGCCAAAGTCACACGTCCCTGCATCAAGCGGGACTGACGAATCTTCTCGGCACGTACAGCGGCAATTGAGCGAGCTTCTTTTTCAACCAAGAATACTTCAAACTCATCACCTGCAGCAGGTACATCACTTAAGCCTAATACCTCAACTGCAAACGATGGAGAAGCTGCTTCTACGCGCTTACCTTGGTCATCAACCATTGCCCGCACTTTACCAAACACGGAACCAGCAACGAGAATATCGCCGACTTTCAAAGTACCGTTTTGAATTAATAAAGTCGCAACCGCTCCCTTCGCTTTATCAAGATGCGCTTCAATTACAGTTCCCCTTGCTGGACGATTTGGATTCGCTGATAGTTCTTCAACTTCTGCTACAAGCAAAATCATCTCTAACAAGGTATCTAGATTCTCACCCTTGATGGCGCTGACGGGTACCATAATGGTTTCGCCACCCCATTCTTCAGGTGTCATACTATACTGCGTTAGCTCTTGTTTCACGCGGTCGGGCTGGGCGCCTTCTTTATCAATTTTGTTGATAGCTACAACAATTGGCACTCCTGCCGCTTGGGCGTGGCTAATTGCTTCTACTGTTTGTGGACGTACACCGTCATCGGCTGCCACAACTAAAATCGCGATATCAGTTACGCGCGCTCCTCGTGCCCGCATCGCGGTAAATGCTTCGTGACCAGGTGTATCGAGGAACACTACTTGCTGCAAGGCACCGTTGTGTTCAACATCTACGTGGTAGGCACCAATGTGCTGGGTAATACCACCAGCTTCACCTGCTGCGACCTTAGTTTTACGAATCGAGTCGAGCAAGGTGGTTTTACCGTGGTCAACGTGACCCATAATCGTAACGACAGGTGGACGACGTTGGAGACTATCTAAGTCGCCAACTTCAATCATCTCGGTAACTTTACGAGCTTCAGCTTCTTTCTGTTGAGTTTCAACAGCAACTTCTAGCTCATTCGCGATTAAGGTAATTGTGGGGATGTCGAGGTTTTGAGTAATGCTAACTGGAATACCTTTGATGAAAAGAATTTTGACGATTTCGGTATCAGCAACAGCCAAAGCTTCAGCCAATTCCGGCACGGTCATCGTACCAGTTACGATTATTGTCTCGGGACGCTCGCGCTTAACTTCGGTGTCGTTACGGCGGCGATTTTGGTCGCGAGAAGAAGAAGAACCACTTCTTTTTACTCTTTGAGTCGTAACAGTAGTCGCAGTTGGAGCTTGAATTGGTTTAGTTGCTTTTGGTTTTGGAGGACGAACAATCGCATTGCTTACCAAAACCGCAGTTTGTGCATCTGGGTCGTCATCATCAAGAAGATCATCTTCGTCAAATTCTTCTTCGATGAGAGGTTTATTACGTTTAGCTTTGGCGGCTTTTGCTGCTTTAGCTTCTTTTGTTTCTTCAATTTCTTCCTCAACCCATTTTTTACCACCTTTACTTGGACGAGGTGGAGTTGGGCGCCTGAGTTCGATTGTTTCGTCTGGAATCGTAGCTTGGACTTCGGTCGTTTTTTCGGCGACTGCTGCTGATGGTCGTGATGGCGCAACTAGCCGTGGCGGAGTTGCAACTGGAGCAGCTTCTGGGGCATTACGTGAAGGGCGATTTGGTCTAGCAACATCGCTTCTATCGCCGGATGGAGCGTTTTGACGGTTTCCTCTTTCAGGTTTTGCACCACCGCCACCTGGACGTGCTGGTTTTGGTGTTCCAGACTGTTGCTCGGTGTTTGCCCCGCCGCCTTTGTTGCCTTTTGGCTTACTCGGTGGCGCTTCGCTACGGTCGCGTTTCAATATCGGTTTTTCTGTTGGAGTTGCAGCATTTGCCACCGTTTCATTGCCATCTGGTCGGCTTGGAGGTGCCGACAACTGTGGCTTAATCGGTTTTTCCGGCGATTTACGCGACGGTGCCGATTTTTCGGGTTTCTCGGCGGCGATTTTCTCAGCGGGCTGATTGGAATTAGGCTTGCTATCCACATTTACTGCTGGTGCAGATGGTTGTGTGGAATCAGACTGGTTACGGGCTACAGGTCGAATAGGTGCCGTCGGCTTCATGGGGGAGACTGATGGAGCGATAGGTCGAGGGTTTGAGGGAGATTTAGCTTCGTTATAAGCAGATTGGTTATTGCTGAGGCTATAAGCATCAACGGCGTTGGTATTAAAGTTATTTGACAATTTAGGTTTACGAATTTCTAAAATCTGTTGTTTGGTTGGTGTTGTCGAGCGGTTGCCAGCCACTTGTAAATTATTTTTTTGACTGGCGCCATTATCCTTTCTGATATTTGAAGAAGCTGGTGGTCGCTTTTCGGCTTCTGACCGAATGCTCTGAGCCTCTGATTCTGTAATTGTACTACTATGACTCTTAACTGAGATATTGAGCTGGTCGCAAATTGCTAATAGCTCTTTGTTATCCAAATTCAATTCCTTTGATAATTCATAGATTCTGACTTTGCCGTTGTTCATCCACTCTTCCCCTATAAGAATACAGTTTTGCGGATGGTTACCAGCGCTATTGAACGCGCATCTCCATCCAGAGGTTACTGCTTTTAGGTTGCCGTCGAATCCTGTTTGCCGGTGCCTCCAAGTATATAGGAAAGAGAGATGTTTGTTTTAATGCTGGCATCACCCATGCCTTTAATCGGTTTAAAGCCTTGTGGCTTGTTTGCGCTACCAAGTAGGAGTGCCAATTTATGTTTCTTTGTTTTGTTAGTTTCCGTAAGTTTAACCTCGACATTATCACGCATAGCTCGCATACCGAGATTTGAGCGATTGCCCGCGCCGGAGCATAAATAATTCTAACCCGCACGCGATCTACATCCACTCAACTACTATTGTGACATTATCCCCAAGCTACGCACGATTATCTTTCGTAGCGCAATTTTTATAAAAGCTGCTTTCAACAGCATTTTTGAGATAACGGTTTAATAGGGTTTAAACCAAAATTTCTTTTTGGGGTAGGGATTGAGCTAGCATCTGCCACAACTCCTGATAAATTTCATCAGAGACTCTGGAGTGCAACGCTCGCCCTAAACGATTTTTTTTCTGAGCTACTCCTAAACAATTAACGGATGGACAAATATAGGCTGAACGACCCATGCCCTTATCTAATTGTACCTGCCCAGAAGGTCCTACGCGGACAATCCGCCAAAACTCCTGTTTTAAACCGATTTTACGGCAACTGATGCAGCGCCGATAATTAGGTTTCATCTTTGTGTGTTTTGTGTGTGTTCTGTATTTTGTGTGATGTGTTTGTTAAAAAAGATTTTATTCTCTTTGACTGTACTTACTATCGGTACTAAGTGTCAAAGATTTTATCTTCGCACATCTTTTTCTAAATCGACATCCAAATCATCTAAGTCCTCATCCAAGTCAGAATCTAAGTCGTCACCTAAATCATCTAAGTCCCGACCTAGTTCCATTTTTTCATCATACTCCTCCTCTTCATCGTATTCGTCCTCATACTCCTCTTCAAGAGCCTCAAGTCGTGCTGCTTCCTCTGCCGCTTTGGCACGAGCCGCAGCAAATTTAGTATCCTCTCCTTCACGGTCGTACTTCGCTTTATCTTTTATATCTATTTTCCAGCCAGTTAGGCGAGCTGCTAACCGAACGTTTTGACCTTCTTTACCTATTGCTAAACTTAATTGGTCTTCAGCTACTAGTACATGTGTTTGACGAGTTTCTGGATCCATCAGTCGCACCTCATCGACGCGCGCGGGACTCAAAGCATTAGCAATATAGGTAGCAGGGTCAGGGGACCAACGAATTACGTCAATTTTTTCGCCGCGCAACTCGTTAACTACAACTTGAATTCTTGATCCCCGCGCACCAATACAGGCGCCAACAGGGTCTACATCACGGTCTAAGGTATCAACGGCAATTTTGGTTCGAGGTCCGACATAACGAGAAGGAGGGTTAGCTTCTCTAGCAACAGCGACAATCCGTACTACTTCGTCTTCAATTTCGGGGACTTCGTTGGCAAATAAATATACAACTAAACCAGCATCAGCGCGCGATACCAAAAGTTGGGGTCCACGCTGCTGCCCTTGAGATACTTTCTTTAAATAAACCTTAAATGTTGCATTTGCCCGATAATTATCATTCGGAAGTTGTTCGCGCTTTGGCAACTCAGCTTCGACTTCCGGTTGCCCAAATCCACTGCTGACCGCTAAAATCACAGATTGACGCTCAAACCGCAGCACGCGCGCAGTTAAAACTGAACTTTCCAAATCTTGAAACTCTTCTTGCACCATTTGACGCTGTTGGTCTCGAAGCTTCTGCGCTAGCACTTGCTTTGTTTGCATCGCTGCCATGCGTCCAAACTCTTCTTTTTTATCTGGGGTAACATCAAGAATTACCTCCTGTCCTAACTCAGCTCCCTCACCACCCATATCCTTGACTTGTTCAAGTGAGATTTCATGGTCAGAGTTAGCAACTTGTTCAACGATTGTTTTAGTCGCGACTACACGAAAACCTTCGTCTTCAATATCAAGCTGAACATCAAAATTATCAAAATAATCCTCATCAAACTGTTTGCGCTCCATATTTTGAGCGCGTCGATAACGTTCGTACCCTTTAAGTAATGCTTCACGAATAGCCGCTTGTACAGCCGAACGAGGTAAATTGCGCTCACGACTTATACTCTCAATAAGTTCTTTTAATCCCTGTAATTCAATCATCGACATCGTGTAAATCTCCTGAAATCTATATGTAGTTGATTATTTAATAGTTATTTCATTACCCGTTATGACAACAGCGGACACAAACCCGTTGTTTGTAATCAAATGCGCGTGTGCCCTTAACCTTTGCACCGTATAGTCAGCGAGCAAAGAATAGACGGGTTTCCCTCGTCTAAAAATGCGTAAACTTGTGTAAACAAGCAACGCTCGCGTCTCACGACCAATTAGTAACGCGCGCGGCTGCATTCGTAGCGGATTCAAAGGGAGTCAGACATGAACTCCTTATCGAATTTCGAGGCGCCGTTTGACTTTTCAAAAAATAGTTATGCTCCTATTTGGCTCGACGCTCATCAAGTTCAACTTTAGTAATTTGAGAGCGAGGAATCTCAACAGTTCGTCCTTTTAGGTTCAAAAAAACTTTTGTGTCATCCCTACGAATTAGCTGACCAGCCCAATCCTGCTGTCCATCATGGGGTGGCGAAGTCGAGACAATTACAGGAAAGCCTTTAAAGGAAATAAACTCCCGGTCAGTAGCTAGCTGTCTAGAAATTCCAGGACTGGAGATTTCTAAAACATAAGCATCTGGAATAATCGATGCTGCATCTAATGAGGCTTCCAATGCACGACTCATTCGCTCACAATCGTCTAAACCAGTATCCTGCTGTTTATTACGGATATCCACCCGTAAAACCGGAGGACGCTGATTTGTATGAAAAACAGCGCCAACAACTTCCAACCCCAGTTCTTCTGCCACTGGTGTCGCCATTTCTATAACTTGTGGGACTAACGGATGAGTCATGCAATAAATTCCAACAAAAAAAGTGGGCTACAACCCACTTCCTGCGATAAGGATATCTTTCAAGAAGTCTTGTGACGAACCGTTAGATGATTCGCCTCTTCTTCGAGTTTAGCGCATTTCTTTCTGAGGGAGAAGCTATAAATTAACTTTATTTAAGAATCTAGAAGCTTTTAGTTCCTCAACGGTTACGCTTTGAAGCATTATGAACCACTACTTGAACTTTCATGTTTCGCGTTTGTTCAAGCACTTGTTGGATATCTTCTTGCGACAGACGCTGAACGTAGTTAAGTTTTACTTCTTCTAAAAAGTCAGAAAGTAGGGTTTGCACTTCTTTGATGACGTGTTTTTTCTGCATTTCGGCGCCCAAGGTATCGGTAAAACGGTTAATTAGTTGACTTGAAAGATTTGCAGAAACTGGGTCAGAGACGGCGCTAACAATAGCATTATATAGATTCGTGGCAATTTGAGATGCTAGCTGTTCGCTGATTTGAGATTGAACCACGCTTACACCAGGTAGTGATTGCAAATTTTTATACACCGGGCTTTGATTCAAGGCGCCGTCGATGTTATGGCGTAAAATTGCAGTAATTTCGGGCTGAATTTTTGGCAAAACCTGGTAAATTATCGTTTGAATAAGAATTGTAGAAATTGCTTCAACTTCATTAACGTTGTTGATGTCAATGTAAGGACGAATACTTTCTTTTTGAAGTAACCACTTAGTTAATTCACCACGCTCTACTGAACCCTGGATTTGGTTGATTACTCGAACCACAATAATCTCAGTAAGTTCTTCCGCAAAGTTAGATACTATACCTCTATGTATTTGTGTGCGAATCGATTGAAAATTAATGATTTTGGCTTTATCAAGACGAATGATTACAGGAATCACACGCAAAATTCGCCAAAAAGGAATTATTAGTAATATATTATACCAATGCCAAATAAATGCTTCAAGCCAGCTAAACTCAGGATGACGACGTTTAATCAAAAAGCTGCCCGCTAGCAATTCCATTCCGAATATTAAGGTGAAGGGCAAGTCAATCAAAAAAAATCTATCAATAAATTCGCCGTTCTCACCAATAGCACGGTAGTAGTTGGTAGCAATTAGTGGTTTAATAAACGAATTGAAAAACTCTATTTCTTGATTCCACCCCTTTTGCTGTAGGTTGGTTTGACTCCAGAAAGACGCGAATGCTTTCTTTGCAGACCTTTCTCCAGTATGGTCACGCATCCGGTTCTTAATTTTTTCAAGCGTTCCACTTTTGTCTGCCACTGCAAACGGGTTCGTATCGATTATCTCACTACTAAGCCGCCGTAGTGAGTCTAATTGGGATTCAACAAGTTTTGACTGTAACCCCGTTTGACTAACTTGTTGGGAGATAGTATTAACTGCTGCTAAATAAGCTTCTGTCTCACGATGAGGTTGTATACCTTTTATAGGGTCATACAAACGAGTCAAAGAAGGGAAGTTTCGTAAGTAAAAATCCCGCCAAGGAATGTAACTTAAATCAAACAAAACTAATCCTAAATTAATAGTGGCAGTAATCGCCATTAATCTCTCAAACCAGAGACTCCGACGATTCAAAGGTTTTCGGCTAATCATATTTTTAGATCACGCTTGAAGTTACTGGGTATTATTTTTTATACTGCATATTTTTGACTATCAACAAAATCAGCAAGATTATATAAGATACCTCTATTGGAGGATGACAAAGCTAAATTATAAGAAATTATTTAAATTAAATTAACATCAGTAAAAATATTCAAAAATCATTAATAATCAATGAAAAACTAGTTACTAGCAACAGATTTTATTAAGCAGGAGTTTTGACCATGTGGTGTGGGATAGGAAAATCTAGTTTTAGCATAGCAACAGCATGTTTGGTGTCCGCAGTAGTTGTCATATCAGATACAGCGGATGCAGTACGTCAACGTGATTATACACCGCAACAATTTCGCGCGGTGTTACGTGGATTAGGTTATGACATCAAAGTTTCAAACGAACCATTAACAAATGCCGATGCCAAAAAAGCAATTACAGAATTTCAAACAGGGTATAGATTAAAACCAGCAGATGGATTAGCTGGCCCAAAAACCCAAGACTTTGCAGCGCAAATTATGCAAATCCTGCAAGCTAATCTCAACTTAGTAGTGAAACCTAATCCCCCTTTGCCTCGCAGTCAGTACTTTAGTCGCAGAACTGAAGCAGTAGTAAGGGAGTATCAAAAGAAAAATCAGCTAACTGAAACCGGGATAGCTGACCTTGCTTTGAGACAAAAGCTTGACCAAGAAGCAAGTAATATTCTAGAGAAAAAACCAACTACGACGGCGCCAACCAAACCAACAACAAAACCAACAACAAAACCAACAACAAGACCAACAACAAGACCAGCACCAAAACCAACCCCAACTCCAACCTCAACCTCAACGGCGACACCCGAAGCGACGCCAACCGAAACCCCAACACCAGAAACAACCGCAACACCAGAAACAACCGCAACACCAGAAACAACCGCAACACCAACTCCAACAACAACCGCGACTCCAAAGCCAAAACCAACAAGATAGTAGTAGTAGGGTGGGCTTTAGCCAACCATAAAGAATATTTAGAGGGCTAGAGCAACAACTACGTAAACATACCCAACCAAAAAACCCGTCCTAAGTTAGGGCGGGTTTTTTTATAAAGTCTTAAATTAAAACTTTTGTGTAGGTTCTTCCATTGGTCTACCTTTGGGAACAGGTAACATTGGGCGCCTATCATCAAAAGGCATAGGAACATATTGAACACTAGGTCTACCGCCTTGAGGTTGTGGGTACATATCCATCAAAGTGTAAATTGAACGGGGAAGACCAACAGTTACAGGTAATCCCATTTCGGTAGCTTCTTCTACAGTAATTGGATAATCGTGGGTAACACGTCCAGTTGTTAAAGCGTCAATAATATTTTCGATATTCTCAGGCAAAACCTTTTGTTTGGGTGTCGAATCTTTAAGTAGTGTACGCACAAATCGTTGTACCTGCGCGATTGCTTTACGCGACAAGTCAGCCATAATCAATGTTTGGTCATCAACTTCCCCAATTGGCTTATCTTCAACAACCTTAATAATGCTAGCAGCAGGGAAATTACCTAACTGAGGGTCAACTGGTCCAAGTACCGCGTTAGCATCCATAACAATTTCATCTGCTGCAAGCGCTAACATCGTACCGCCACTCATCGCGTAGTGTGGTACAAAAACTGTTACCTTAGCGGGATGACGAATCAACGCACGCGCGATTTGCTCAGTAGCTAATACCAAACCACCAGGTGTATGTAAAATCAAATCGATTGGAACATCATCAGGGGTTAGGCGAATCGCACGTAAAATTTGTTCAGAATCTTCAATAGTAATATAACGAGATAAAGGAATCCCCAACAAACTAATCGATTCTTGGCGGTGAATAAGTAAAATCACCCGGCTTTTACGTTCCTGCTGGAACTTTTGTAACGAACTGAAACGGCGGTACTCGGTTTGGCGCCGTTGCCAGATAGGTTGCAGCGAGGAGAGCAAAAGAAAAATCCAGAATAAATCACCGATACCAAAGCCCATAATTATTAATCTTGGTTCCAAAAATAGTAGTTGCCCCAATTATTCTCACAATTTTTGGCTAACCACATTTCTACCTAAAGAAGTAAGGTGCGATCAGGCTATTGGATTATTGGCTTCATTTTCAAATTTTTGTAGCCTGATCACACCCTAGTGATAAATATCTATCAATCATCCGTTACATCCGTTACATCCGTTACATCCGTTGCCAATCTTTATTTCGCCAAACTTTAATCGTATCGTCGTCGCTACCACTAACAATCTGGCGCCCATCAGGGCTAAAAGCTACAGACCTAATGTAATTTTTGTGACCAGTAAGAGTACATATTTGAGTTTCCATACCTACGTGCCAAAGTTTAATCGTATTATCCCAACTACCACTAGCAAGGATTTGCATATCTCGACTAAGTGCAATCGATGAAACAGTATGAGTATGACCTGTAAAAGTTTTCAGAATTCTACCTGTAATTCCATGCCAGAATTTAATCGTTTTATCACTGCTACCACTAATAAGAGTTTCACCAGTTGAGTCAAAAGTCAGACAATTCACAGAACACGAATGACCAACCAACGTGCGTATTTCTCGACCAGTACTAACTTGCCACACTTTGATAGTACAATCGGCGCCTGCACTAGCAATGCATTGTCCGTCTGGGCTGAAAGTGACAGTTCGCACCGCATCAGTATGACCAAAAAAGGTATTGATAACATCACCAGTGCTAATCAGAGTCAGCTTAACAGTACAGTCAGAACTACCACTGGCTAAAAACTTTCCATTTGGACTAAAAGCAAGGGAATTTACCCAATTAGTATGAGTATTTAGAGTACGTATATTCTTACCAGTATTTAGAAACCAAAGCTTAATAGTATTATCCCAACCACCGCTAGCAAGTATTTGCCCATCAGGACTAATAGCTACTGTCCAAACTGAATCAGTATGTGCTGAAAACCAGCGTCCAAAATTGCGTACATTTCTACCTGTATGTAACTTCCACAGCTTTATATTATTGTCACCGCTACCACTAACAATTAATTGTCCATCTGGACTAATTGCAACAGTATGAACCATACCAGCGTGTCCTTTAATAGTACGGACGCATTGCCATGTGAACTGGGGTGTGATTGGTAGTTTAGGTAATTTAGATGATTGAATAACAGGGGTGTTAGTAATTACTGGCGCCTTCGTTGGTTTGTTGAATGGTTTATTGAATAAAATTTCTGGTTGCGGTGTTGGGGGTGATCTGGTTTCAGATAAATGTATATCCTCAACATCTCCCGAACTGGATAAAAGCGATAACCATTCTTTTACTGATTGGGGACGATACTGCGGTTGCATTGCCATTGCCCGCATAATAGCCCGGTCAACAGTACTACTGATATTAGGATTAAAATGACTTGGTGGTAAAAGCGGAGTATTACGGTTACGTTCATCAGCACTGGTGGGAACAATACCAGTTAATAGTGTATATAACGTCGCAGCTAAACCATAAACATCAATATATTCACCGCGCGGCGCCTCAAGTTGATATTGTTCAGGAGGTGCAAATCCTGGAGTTCGGTAAACGGTGTGACGTTGTATAACACCAGGTATAAACTCTCTAGCAATGCCAAAGTCAATTAATACAGCTTCTGGTTTACCCGCGCGAATAATAATATTGCGAGGTTTGATATCTCGATGCAGCAAACCCTTCTGATGAATAACAGTTAATGCATCTCCGATTTGCTGAGTATATAAAAGCGCTTCGTTTTGTAATAATGTTCCTCGTTCTCTCAACCGCTTACCTAAATCATCTCCTTCGATATACTCCATGACAATACAAGGCAAATCATAGTCATCGAATATATTTTCGATTTGGACAATATGAGGGTGACGACATACTGCAAGACGTACTCCTTCCGAACGGAAATCTTGCCGCAATTTATCGCGGTGTGATTTCCATGTGCAATTATTTAAAATTTCTTCTTTAAGAGTTTTGATTACCCGTAATTCCGACATTTGGTTTCTCGCTAGGTAAGTTATACCTATTCCCCCCTCACCAAGTTTAGCTTCGATAATATAGCGTCCGCCAAACAATGACTGTCCTCGATTCCAATCCATTTTTTGTTAACAAATAACTATAATGCCTAATTATGCTGATTTTGATTTTATATAGCCTCAGCGTGCAGTTGATTATCTAATTAAATACTTATTGATTTTTCTAAATGTTATCAATATACATTCACTAAACTTTAGGTATTATTGATTAGTTGATTTTTTCAAAAATGTCTAAAATTGTTTATCAATAGCATCATTAATATTTTGAAATTGTTATATTGTTAAAACGTGTTGAGTAGCTGTTTGCTAACTAACAAAAAGCATTTTTGCCTAATATACCGCGTCCAATAAACCGTGTTGATTCGTTTATATATTTAATACGTTAAAAAATATGCTAAAAAATCTGTATTTGAAGCAAAAATTTACAGTGCTGCTAATTGTAATATTAGTATTTGGTTTATGTATCAGTGGATTTACATTATCTTCTTTACTTCAACAAAATGCTAAAAACGATATTGCTTCTACTGGTCTAATGCTAATGGAGACAATGACTTCAGTGCGTAAATATACTAGTACGCAAGTCAATCCTGAACTCGTAGACAAATTAGAAACAAAGTTTTTACCGCAGTCTGTGCCTGGTTATTCCGCGCGCGAGGTTTTTGAGATATTACGAGGCAAACAAGATTATCGAGACTTTTTCTACAAAGAAGCAACGCTGAATCCAACAAATTTGCGTGATAAAGCAGATAGTTTTGAATCAAATTTAATTAACCAATTTCGTGGTGATAGAAGATTAAAACAGCTAAGTGGTTTTCGAGCAATATCAGGTAGGGACATATATTACATCGCGCGTCCCTTATCAGTTTCTGAACCAAGCTGCTTACAGTGTCATTCCACCCCAGATATTGCTCCCAAAAGCATGATTGACCGTTACGGTAATGCGAATGGTTTTAACTGGCAGTTGAATGAAATTATCGGCGCCCAAGTCATCTCGGCGCCTGCCAGCAAAGTAATAGACAAAGCCAACAAATCATCGTTTGTAATTATTGGTATAGTATCAGGGGTTTTTATCGCCGTAATTTTACTTGTGAACATGTTCTTAAACAACCAAGTAATTCGTCCACTCAAACGCATAACGCGCGTAGCAGAAGAAGTAAGTACAGGTCATATGGATGTAGAATTTGAGCAATACTCAAATGATGAAATTGGCAACCTAGCCAAAGCATTTAAACGGATGCAGTTTAGCTTAGAAATGGCAATGCGAAGACTCAAAAAAACACACGGAAATACAAGAAGTTAAAAGTGCTGAGTGAGTCGTGCTGAGTAAACACACAAGAAGTTAAAAGTGCTGAGTGAGTCGTGCTGAGTAAACACACAAGAAGTTAAAAGTGCTGAGTGCTGAGTTCTGAGTAAACTCCTAACTATACTCAGCACTCAGCACTCATTACTCAGCACTTATCCAAGTAACTTGCGTGAAAATTCGATAGCCGAGCGCGAGTCAGTAATTTCTCTCGATAAAAGCTGAATAAAATGATAATGAGAAATATCAGGATTTTCTGCTAGTACTTCTTCAATAATTAAATTAGCCATTGGACCAATATAATAAGCCAAATACTGCTCGCAACGCTCAATAAATTCTATATCCAGCGATGGTAATCGAGGTTTTGTATTTGAATAATCTTCGTTAGATATATTATTATTCTCATTTATTATATTGTTTGGTGTGTTATTTGAAGTATTACTAAAAGTACTATTTAAAGTACTACTAAACATACTATACTGAGTATTATCTACTGGAGCATTAATTAAAGTATTTTCTTGTTGGGTATTAACGAATGGTCGTTGCCACGGTGAAGTAGGTACTTGCGGCGGTAGCTGTACAGATAAAGTCTCAGATGGTGATTCAAATTTAGGCAACAAACTATACGGTAAGTTTATTTCGTTTTTTGGTGGAGTGGATGGCGCCTCTAATTGTTCCAAGTGTTGAATAACTTCAGATGCTGATTGGTAACGGTTTTTAGGGATATCAATCAGCATTTTATCGAGAATTTGAGCAAAACCATCGCGAACCGATGCATAAAATCGCCATTTCCACTCCAAAGAGTATTGATCCATTAAAAACGACGGGTCACGACCAGTTAATAAAACAACTGCGGTAACACCCAAAGCATATAAATCGCTACTAGGTGAACACATACCTATGCTAATTTGCTCGCGCGGTGCATATCCGACTTTTCCAACCAATGACATTTTGCCAACAAAAGTTACCTGCTCACCGCTACTAGCATCATTAAGGTCAGCAATTTGCTTGCCCACCCCAAAATCAATTAATACAGGTAAATCTTTTCCTGAAGGTAACATAATATTATCAGGCGAAATATCGCGATGAATTATATTATGTTCGTGTACATACTGAAGAACAGGTAATAATTTATTCAGCCATTCAATGACTTCATTCTCAGTAAAAACTTTATCCTGCTGTTGCCGTTCACGCAATATAGCCGAATAAGTCTTACCGTCTACGTATTCCTGCACCAAAAATAATCTGCCTTCTCCTTCAAAACACGCCAGAAAACGAGGAATTTGTGGATGTTCGAGTTGGTGCAAAATTTTGGCTTCGCGTTTAAATAAATTGCGGCATTTTTCTATACCGCTTTCACCCGTACCAATTGGGGCAAACTCTTTTAGGACACAAGCTTCATTGAAACGACGGGTATCAAAAGCTAAATAAGTCCTCCCAAGTCCTCCTTGTCCAAGTAGCTTTTGAATTATGTAACGATTATCAATTAATGTTCCAGCAGCTATTTCTGAACCTGCCGAAGGAAACCCAGACATATTATTACTCCTAGATGACACGACGCCACAGAAGACGCGATGTATCGCGTCTCTACATTTTGGTTATTTGGTTTGTTGGTTGATTTGTGTTGTGACGGGTGGTGTGGGTTGTACTAGTACAACAGGGGTTTGCTTGACTTTTTCCTCGAACGGTCGAACTTTTTCGACTAGTTTAATAAACTGTTCGTAATTAGGAATTTTTGCAGCAGGAACATACCCAGCATCTGCGACGATATCGGGAGGCGCCTCACGCATTGATTTTTGGATTACAGAAAGAAGGTTACGGTCAAGATTTGGTGATGCTAATACAACACCTGCTGGTATCCAACGACTCGTATGTAAAACTCGAAACTTGGTTTGTGAAAATTCACGCTTCGTCGTTTCAAAATCGCTTTCAGAAATCGCAATTGCTTCAACAGTTCCATCACTCAACCAAGTTAGCGCAACTTTTGGAGTTGGCGCCGATTTAATTTGTGCTAGCGTCATTCCATATAAATCGTATAACGGCACATAAAAAGCAGCGGCTGAACCGTTTTCACCTAATGCAATAACTCGATTAGCTAAGTCCCCAATTTTTTGATAAGGTTTATCATCACGAACCAAGATTAACGAACGCTGCGTGCTACTAACACCCTCCATCGAAAATATTGGTTTATATTGCGACGAAGCTATAGCAATTGCTGCTAGTCCAGGTGGAGCAAAAACAATTTCCCACGTTTTGCGCTGTACTTGTGCGACTGCTTGTAGTTCATTGTAAGCAGGTTCAAGTTCGACAATTTTCTTAGTTTTATTAGCAATATAATCCTTAAATTGTTCGTACTTAGACAGCGAGTTGGCGCCTTCGCCGTAGCTAACAACACCAATACTCAGCTTATCGATATTCGAGTCGTCATCATTATCATTTTTAGTACCGCATCCCACCGCAAACAGTCCAACGATTAGAACTTGCAGCAGCAAAACGCCCGACAACCTCATGAATTTCATTACGCAGTAAGTTATAGCGTTTAGGTCATTGTTAGAATTGCTCCCCCCAACCCCTTATAGAGCGGGGGTATAAGAACATTCTTTCCCCCCCTTATAAAGCTACGGTGTACACACAAGTTTTTAAAAGTTACTTTTCTTCCCTTTCTTCTCTTCCTTTGTGTTCTTCGTGCCTTTGTGGTTAATTAAAAAAGGAAAAACCACATAATCCGGAGGATTTCCCGCTTTCTTAGACACAAAGGGCACAAAGAGGATACAAGAAAGATTATAGAGATGTGTGTACACGGTAGCCCTTATAAAGGGGGGGTTAGGGGATCATCAATTTTTTATCTAAATAAAAGTTGAAATGAAACAGTAATTAAATAAATATACTTTGCAATAAATTGTTAAAAAAGTGTAATAAATTACTAATATAATATGTTTTTAATTGTCCTTTTTAATTAACTAAATTGTTTATCACTAACAAATGTTAAAATTAAATTTGCAGTTTATAAAACGTTTTTTGATGGGGTTTAAACCCCACAATCATAAGAATTATAATAACAGTTTCATCTCTGTAGATTTGCCTAATGCTTCATTAACAATAGTTAGCTTACCTTGCTCATCCATACCTAACTGGTTATTTGCATCAAGTAATTCTATTCCGTATATTGTTCCATCTGGAGCAATATCTACATTCATTTCGTCACTAACTTGAATCGTTTCTACCTGCGCTGTTTTTTCGCGTAAATAAATATAGGCGATATTAAATCTTGGGTCATAGGTAATTTTCATAACAAAGCTTTCCTTTAAAAATATTTTACGATTACTGTAATTACAAGCCAATCTTCAGCTTCTTGAACGGCTATTACTTCAACTTTTTTGTAGCATATTGTTTTCCTTTCCACTCAGCATCAAACGGAAAGTTTTGTTTGAACCCAGTTCTATTAAATTTAGCATCGAAGGTAATACCACTTTCTACGGTAGCTATGACTTCTTGCTCTGTTGCACCACGTTCAATTAATCGCGCTTGTGCATGTGGATGCAGCCTTATAGCCATATTTTTAACACAGAATAAATTCTACCTAAACTTTTAATACTGTAGAAACGCTTCGGTAGCCAAGCGTCTCTACTAATTACTCAGCACTCAGTACTCAGCACTTTCGACTTCATCATCATCAGGAGCAAAATCTTCAACACTAAGTGATTGTTGGGGTATTGCGGCAATAATAGCGTCGATTACTTTTGCTACTGGGATAATCTCGATATTTAATTCGGGGAATTTCTGCCCTTTTGGGACAATCGCGCGTTTAAAACCAAGTTTTGCAGCTTCTTTGAGTCGCATTTCCATTTGCGAAACAGGACGCACTTGTCCACCTAAACCGACTTCACCTATTAGCACTGTACTCGAATCTACTATTCTGTCTCGGAAACTCGCGACCAAGGCAATTGCTACTCCTAAGTCAACAGCAGGTTCTTCGACGTTCAACCCACCCACAGAAGCGACATAAGAATCCAATTTTGACATTGGAATTCCGACTCGCTTTTCTAACACTGCGAGAATTTGCACTAGACGGTTATAGTCAATACCTGTTGTTGAACGACGTGGAGACGAGTAACTTGTTGGACTTACTAACGCTTGTAGTTCAACTACAATGGGACGTGTTCCTTCACACGCTACAACAATTGCACTACCCGGCGCCGGATCATCGCGGTTTCCCAAGAACAATTCAGATGGATTCGGTACTTCTCTTAGTCCGTTAGCAACCATTTCAAAAATGCCAATTTCATGAGTGGCGCCAAAACGGTTTTTAACAGTTCGTAACAAACGGTGTGAAGCAAACCTGTCACCCTCAAAATAAAGCACCGTATCTACAAGGTGTTCTAATACTCTCGGCCCTGCAATTGCACCTTCTTTAGTCACGTGTCCGACTATTAACATCGTGATATCTTCGTGTTTTGCGACTTTCATTAGTGCCGCAGTACATTCGCGTACCTGTGCTACTGAACCAGGCGCCGAAGCTAGACTTGGAAAAAATACGGTTTGAATACTATCTATTACCGCTAAATCTGGCTTTAGTGAATCGATTTCACGCAGTATTTCCTCTAAATCAGTCTCAGGCAAGATGTACAAATCGGCACCTTCCGATTTTGGCATTTCGAGTAAAGAAATCTCTTCTACTTTGGTGCTTTTATTGACGTTTCCATTACCATTACCATGAAGAACGATACTACCATTACCATTCTCACTCTCATTTTGTGGAATCTCATTTTCAACAGGATTATCATCAGGCGCCTCGATTTCTAGATTTGGTGAAACCCCTAAACGCGACGCGCGAAGCTTAACTTGTTGTCCAGATTCTTCACCAGAAATATAGAGAATACGATAACGCTGCGCTAACTGATTCGATACCTGTAAAAGCAGCGTCGATTTACCAATACCAGGATCTCCACCGATGAGTACCATCGAACCAGGTACTACACCCCCACCTAAAACACGGTCAAGTTCGCCATATCCTGAAGGTAAACGTAAAACTTGACGGTCACTAATTTGGTCAAACTTGAGAGACGCGCGCGCTTTAGGAGGTTTGTTAGGAGCTTTACTAGTACTTGATTGATTATGCCAGCTACCAACACCACGACTTGGTGAAACATCACTTACAGGTTGGTTAGAAACCTGTTCCTCAAGCGAGTTGTACGTTCCACAAGCTGGACACCGACCGAACCACTGTGGTGATTCACAACCGCATTCGTTGCAAACGTAAATTGTACGAGACTTTGGCATTTTAATTTAGTTAAATATTCTTAATTTTTCCTTAAGTTTCACTTCAAAGTAAAAGCTAGTAAACGCAATACTTGTAGGTTTTTACTAACGAATAATAGGAATGATATCTTAATAATATGGTAGTAAAAATTAATCATGCGAAGTTTAGTTAAGGAGCGTTGAGAAACTTGGAAAGCCATAAAGAAAAAATCCTAGTGGTAGACGATGAGGCTAGCATTCGTCGAATATTGGAAACGCGCCTTTCGATGATTGGCTACGATGTAGTCACCGCTGGGGATGGTGAAGAAGCTTTAGAAACATTTCGTAAAGCAGAACCCGACTTAGTTGTTTTGGATGTTATGATGCCAAAACTGGATGGATATGGGGTTTGCCAGGAATTACGTAAAGAATCAGATGTACCTATCATTATGTTAACAGCCCTAGGAGATGTCGCTGACCGCATCACAGGGCTGGAATTAGGTGCTGATGACTACGTAGTTAAACCTTTTTCTCCGAAAGAACTCGAAGCTCGAATACGTTCTGTACTCCGTAGAGTAGATAAAACAGGCGCTTCAGGCATTCCAAGTTCAGGCGTGATACATGTCAGCACAATAAAAATTGATACCAACAAGCGTCAAGTTTATAAAGGTGATGAACGCATTCGGTTGACAGGAATGGAGTTTAGCTTACTTGAATTACTCGTAAGTCGTTCTGGAGAAGCTTTTTCTCGCTCAGAAATTCTGCAAGAAGTTTGGGGATACACACCTGAACGTCACGTCGATACGCGCGTAGTAGATGTACATATCTCTAGACTCCGGGCAAAACTCGAAGACGACCCAAGCAACCCAGAATTGATATTGACAG
Source organism: Calothrix sp. NIES-4105 (assembly GCF_002368415.1). Taxonomy (GTDB): domain Bacteria; phylum Cyanobacteriota; class Cyanobacteriia; order Cyanobacteriales; family Nostocaceae; genus Dulcicalothrix. Next base: position 8,990,883 of record NZ_AP018290.1, on the reverse strand, counting down.
CACGAGGTACCGGCTATCTTTTTCAACGCATTATCGAACCGGGTGAAGAATAGAAGTTAGGAGGCGCGGAATTCAGAATTCTGAATTCAAGAGTTAGGAGGGGAAAGGCTTGATAGAAGGCTAATCGCTTGTTTGTATAATATTTATTAAGAATTGTGAATATTAAATTTGATAGTGACAAATTTAGATTCATAATTCTTAACTTTTTATAGACACGATACATTGCACTTCATAACTACTGCACGGGCGGGTTCACCTAAATTTCCCATTATCTACCAAAATATAAGTAAACCCGCCCCTCCTTTTAATTTATGGCAAAAGACCCAAATCGCGTAATCAGGCGCCTACCGCTAGTAGTAGGTATATTAGGAGCCATATTATTATTTATAAATAGAATATTCACACAAGAACTAACAAACTCCCAATCGCGCGCCGATGTTTTGGGAGTAATATTGAGTGCGTTATTGGTGCTAACAGGTATGCTATGGCAACAAGTACAAGCCCGAATTCCTGATGCTGTAGAGTTGATAGGCGAAGAAGGGTTTGAAATGGCGCCGTCTTTACCTGAGCAAGTAAAAAATGAATTAGCCTGGGCTTCGCGATTATTGCTACTGAACACAGTAACGCGCTCGATTGTAATTGTATATAAAGGTCAAGTTTTATTGCGGCGAGGAATTCTAGGGCAAAAATCAGAAGTCAAACCAGGAGCAATATTAAACCGAGTACTCGAAAAACAAAAGCCTGTTTATTTAGTTGATGTCAAAGCTTATCCAGGAAGAATAGAGTTTGATTACCTACCTGAAAACACGCAAGGGATAATTTGTCAACCAATAGGTAAAGATGGTGCAATGATATTAGGCGCCAACGCACCCCGTAGTTATACAAAGCAAGATGAAAACTGGATAGCTGGAATTGCTGATAAATTAGCTGTTAGTCTGGAAGAGTGCTGAGTGCTGAGTGCTGAGTGCTGAGTGCTGAGTGCTGAGTGCTGAGTGCTGAGTTTAACTCCGCTCCTCCCAACTCCTGTACGGGCGGGTTTACCAAAGTTTCCCGTTATATACCAGGATATAGGTAAACCCGCCCCGACGCGCCTCCTAACTCAATACTCCTAACTTAAAAATGCAAATTATTTATTGGTCGCTGGTAATAGTAATGATAATTGGGATAGTTGGCGCCGTTGTTCCAGCTTTACCGGGAAGCAGTTTGATTTTAATTGCGATTATTATTTGGGGTTTTGTGCAAAAGTCTTTTGCCGCTATCAGTACTCCTCTTATTGTTACAGGTATAGTTTTACTGTTAAGTATTGGCGTTGATTTCCTAGCCGGTTACATTGGCGCCAAGAAAGCAGGTGCTAGTAATTGGGGACAAATAGGCGCCTTTATTGGTTTAATAGTCGGATTTTTAGGTTTATTGCCCGCGCTTCCTGTTGGTGGTCCATTGGTAGGTATGTTACTTGGACCATTATTAGGAGCAATTATTGGCGAATATTTGTATTGTAAAAATTTTCAAACTGCTGTTAAAGCAGGTCTTGGTATTGTGGTAGGCACCCTAGTGGGTAATTTAATCCAAGGATTACTCGCAATTGCTGCAGTTGTCGTATTTATTTATACTACTTATCCACAAGTTTATAATTAAGCCATCTTATGGAATAGCCATCTTATGGAATAGCCATCTTATGGAATGGGCATGTATTGTGGAATGGGCAGGAAAGCCCGTTCCATCAAACACCCATTCTACGACGTTGACGAGTACCAAACATACCAGCCACAGCCAACGCACCCAAGCTAATTACAGTAGCAGGTTCAGGAACACTAGCACGCATTGCTACACCATCACCAGTGTTAGAAAATACGCTGTTAGGACCAGGCTTGCCAAGTTGAATTTTAAATGATTTGACATCGTAGATGGTGATTTGCTGTCTGTTGCCATCGGCGCCAGCAATAGCAATCTTTTCTGGATTGAGAGCCTGATCGTTAACTTCCAAAATTTTGGTGAAATCTGCATCTTCAACATCAAATAAATCAAAAGTTACGGAAGAAACTGTTTTACCAAGAAAATCAAACAAGAATCTACCAACTTCTAATTGCCCGTCTTCAAAAGCCTTAACCAAAGGTTTACCATCTTCATCAACACCATCAATATATTGTGCTACAGGACGGAACCAGTACTCACCAGGAGGTGGGTTTGTACCTTTATCTGTTTCACCAAATTTAATACCGAAACCGTAATCGTTTTCAGTGCTACGGTTATCAACAAACAAACGGCTTTCGATAAATTGAGGGTTCAAGCCATCAAAATCGTATTCTAAGCTTTTAACTTTATAAGTAAAAGGTGATTGTGTTGGGTTAGTAGTGTCGATACAATTAGCAGCAGCAACAATACAGCCAAGATTTTCTGTTTTAATTTCACCTTCTCGATTCGGAACTAAGGAAGTAGCACTTGCAGTGGAAGCAAAAGTAAGAACACTTAGACCGAGAGTAGCTGCTGCGAGAATTTTTGCGGACAACATAGCTTTTTGCATGGTTTGAATTGAAATAATTACGTATTTCTTTCAGGAAGCACACTAGAGTTTTTTCTGCGTGTTTTCTCTGATTGATATTCGTATAGTATTTCCGCCTCCGTGCAAACGTCATCCCTTTTCGACAAGGTTTACTTGAACTTGATACCAGTAATAATATTTGGTAAATTACGCAAGTTCAGTGTAACTTTTGACAACAGTATGGCAACAAAGTAAGTCAAATAAGTTAGCACGAGAATTATGCTTTTACGGTCAAAAAATAAATCTTTGTATCTACTTTGTTAAATTTTTATATACCTAATAACATCGTTAATCAAGATTTGTAGTGTTTGGTGAAAGTACTAATAATGTAGAGTATATACCGCACGTTGCGACAATAAAAAAGTCCGTGGACAGTAATTGTACCGGACTAGTGAATTTACTAATTTATGAGTTTACTTTTTTCTAAGCGGGTCTTTTGGCTTCTACTGCAACTGCTTCTACTTCGTCTTTGCTCAAAGACTCTAATATAGATTGAGCTTGTTCTCCACCTAGAAGACGTAAAGCAAGGACAACTCGATGACGAATTTGCCAGTCGGGGTTTTCTGCGAGTGGTGCGATCAAAGAAATTGCTTCTGGGTTCCCTAACTCACCCAAAGCGCTAATTGCAGAAATTTTAACTAGTTCGTTACTTGAGTCGAGCGCAACTTTTAGCAACTCAAATCCCCGTGGTTCCCCTAATGCTCCTAATGTGGCTATTATGCTAAGTTGAACTATCCATTCACTTGTACTGTGATATAGCTGATTCAAATCGTCGTATGCTGCAACTAACTTTAAGGCGCCAACACAGTCAGCAGCAGCAGCTTGAACGTCTGGTTCAGGGTCTTGCATCATGCGACGCAGCAATGAAAGCGATAAATCTAAGTCTTGACCACCTAAAGTATCTACTTGACTAACTGCTGAGTAGCGAACGCGCGCATTAGAATCATTCACAGCAGATTGAATCAATTCAAAACCAATAGATGGTTCTAAGTCCCTAATTAAATTTACGGCACGCAAACGGTCGCCTAAATTTTCTGAAGCTAGCATCTGCTTAACACTATCAGGTGTAACGCTCATCTAAATCTCTCTCTTTTAAAACTTATCTTGAATACAGGCGAATACATTCACATGTGGTGATTAACCACTAGCCATCGCGCGGATAATATCACCACGTGTGAGGATACCAATGACTTGACCCTCGCTGTCAAGTATCGGTAGACGGTGGACATTTTTATCGTGCATGAGTTTAGCAGCATCGCGCACTGATTTATCTGGAGCTACGGTAATTGGGTCTTTGCTCATCACCTCTCCAACCGTTTGCCCAAGCGCTTTATGTAAATCACGTTCGTATGTAGCAGGGTTTTGTAAATAAATCACACTATCAAGAAACATAATGTAGGCAGGTGGTGTAACACCTGTTTCCTGCCACATCAAATCCGTCTCCGAGATAATCCCTACAAGCTTGCCGCTATCGTCCACAACGGGTAATCCGCTGATTCGACGCTCTGCTAAAATTTTTATCGCTTCGGTTAAGGAAGTTTCACGCCGAACAACTACTGGGTTGCGGCTCATCACATCGGCAACGGTTTTAGACATGCTTTTCCTTATGCACTCTTGTATTACTAAGTAAAAACAAGACCCTATATATAGTCTTTTAGTTCATTGTAAGGAAATTTTCTTACCTGTTTTATGCAGCGATACACATTGTTACCGTTTTTGTTTCGTCGGAATTATTGTAAATATTCGTAACTATTCGTAATTATTGTTAATAAATGAAACTGAAGGATGCATATATATATAGAGAAGTATAAACTTGTATTAAAAGCCTTAAAAATTCTATTTTTATCGCTAACGCGCACACCTTATATAAAAATTAAAAATGCAAATAGCATCACGCCTTAAACCTAAAACTCCCACTCCACCAACCTTTACTTGTATTGGCGAAGAACGTTTACATCGCAAACAACGTGTTGCAGCAGCACTTCGACTATTTGCTAAATACGGTTTCAATGAAGGAGTTGGTGGACATATTACCGTGCGTGACCCAGAATATTTGGATAGTTTTTGGGTAAATCCATGCTTGATGGATTTTAGTGAAATTAAAGCTAGTGACCTTATCCGTGTTAACAATATGGGAGAAGTCGTAGAAGGTGAAAATCTTGGTAATGAAACTGCATTCGCTATCCATTCTCAAATTCACGCCGCGCGTCCTGATGTAATTGCCATAGTTCACACTCACTCAATTTACGGAAAAAGCTGGTCAACTTTAGGTCGCGAATTAGACCCTCTAAGTCAAGATGCCTGCGCTTTCTACAATCATCACAGAGTTCATCATGACTATACTGGTGTAGTTTTAGACCTAGAAGAAGGTAGACGTATTGCTGAGACTTTAGGCGATAACAAAGCTTTAATTTTAAAAAATCACGGTTTACTAACAGTTGGTCACTCAGTCGATGAAGCTGCGTGGTGGTTTATTTCGCTGGAACGTATTAGCCAAGCGCAGTTACTTGCTGAAGCTGCAGGCAAACCTAACTTTATCAACCATGACTCAGCAACTTTAGCACGTCACCAAGTCGGTTCACACTACATGGGTTGGCTTAACTTCCAACCCCTTTACGATCTGATTACTCGACAACAACCTGATTTATTAAATTAATTATAGTTCGGTTTTATTTTAACTTTTAGCAACAGGCGCCGTTATAGCTTCCAGCATAACTTTATATATGTGAGACTGGTCTACAGCACCTTTGACTCCAGGTATCGAGTAAGTTTTAGCGGCGCCTCCAGGGGGATGATCGATAAAGGTAACATTTTGACCAACATATTTATCAAAGCTAACCGGGCCACCTTGATAATAAACAGGTACTAAGTGATTACTATGATTACCCCAGCCGTACTTAATACTTGAATCACTACCCCAGAAATGGGCAGCTTCAGTTGGTTTATGTTTGTTGTACGTCAAATCTTCGGCGCCTACTGTAGTTAATAATTCCTCAAAATTGGGATTAAGCGTTAAATAATGGTCATGGTCGGCAGTAACAATTAGCAAATTCTTCTTCCAACCACCATTAAGATTAATCCAGCTAACAACGGTACCGACAGCTTTGTCAAAGTCCTTCACTGTACCGATGAGGTTGTCCATATTATCATCATGACAAGCCCAGTCAATATCCCCACCTTCGACCATCAACCAAAAACCATCAGGGTCTTTACCCAAAACAGTTAATGCTGCTTGCGTCAAATCTGATAAAGTTGGATTTTCGTTGATTTCTCTTTTGATAAAATCAGCATCAGTTTCACCAGGTAATAAAGGACGTACTGTATCGGGTTTAGGAATTTGCTGATTTTTGCTAGCGGTAGAATATACAGAAGCACTATCAAATCCGGTACTACTGTAGTCACCATTTGCCGTACTAAAAGGTAAATTACCACTTTGTCCACGGGCGCCATATAATCCCAAAAGCTTCTCTCGCTTATTTGGGTCAAGAGATTTAGCTGTTTCCAACAAAGTTTGAGCCGCGTTTGGTCCCCGTTCTACAAACGTGTAACCATAAGAGTTATCCTTGGGCTTTTCTTTAAACTCCTTATAAGTTGACTCCATCATATAAACATAGTTATTAAATCCTCCCCTAGCTGTTTTGTTATCCAAGTCAAGCGGATGACCACCACCCAGTAACACAGTCGGTTTAAAGATTTTTAATGTTTGCTGGAGAATATTATCTAAATCAGCATTAGGAGCATCATATTTACTGCGTCGATTTACGAATGAAGCAGCGGCGCCTGGTGTAGCATGGCTAATAGGGACAGATGTAACTAAACCTGTAGATTTACCTTTGAGTGCAGCTTGTTCAAGAATAGTAGTTTGGCGCCTTTCGTAGATATCTACACCCATCGCGTTGTTGTAAGTTTTGTTACCTGTATAAAGAGTAGTAGCAGTACCAGCAGAATCAGGATAATTAAGTTTTATATATTCTTTGTCACTACCGAGTGTCCAAGGGTTTTGACCACCGCGCACAGGGTCATAGCCAACAAGATTACCACCATTGGAACTAGTTGGATTTTTACTATCAGTGTTATTAAATGCAGGCTTGAAAACAAAGCCAGAGGTAACAGCACTTTTACCAGTTTCAAAATTTGTTTCATCAAGAGCGGAATTATTAGGCGAAAACGAACCGTCTTTGCCCTGTATAATTGTGCTGTAGTTAGTTGCCAAAGTATAACCAGAAAGCTTTTGAAAATTTAAACCTTGTCCTTTGCCGGATGTATACATAGGGGCGCCCAAACCCACTGCTCCAGCGCGCGCCATTTGCCATCCCATACCATCGCCAATCATCAATATTACATTGATACCGTTACCGCGCGTTGATTGGAGAACTTGATTACAGCCGAATGCTACAAACGTTAATAAGATAGCAGATGCCATCAAAGCAAGCCATTTCTGATATTTTCGGCGTATCGCAATCATTTAAGCCACCATAAAATTATCGAATTTTATTCTCTCATTGTTAATGCAAATTATTAAGTATAGGTTAACTTGAGTCATAATAATACTAGATAGTAGTAGGGTGGGCTTCGGCCCACCTTACTCTACCTTGTAGCAATATTAAATAAACAATTGACGAAAACTCCGTTCAACTTGCTGATGCGAACCTCCCTTAAAAAACCACAAAGTAGTTTCCCAGCAAAAGAAAGAAACACCTTTATATGCTGACTCTTTAACAATTTTAATTTCTTGCTTAACCCTTTCAATTGGCTTTGCATCTAGAAAAGGGCCAGTATACAAACCAATTGCTACAGGAATCTTATTTTTAATACTTAGCAAATTATCATTTCTAAGTTCAGACTTCAGACTTGATAAATCTTCGCGATAAACCTGCACTATAACTTCATCGCGCGTAGTGCATCTTGAAAAGGTAACAAAGGTAACGAAGTCAAATAATATCGCTCAGAACCACTGACATTTTTTGCCACATTACGCTTGATGTAACGTATAACCACGATTCCATACTGCTGGGTAAACTATATTTAAATTATGTTTAGCAATATTAGCTACAGCTTCATCTAAACGAGTCGTATAGTAATTTAAAGCAACACCAAAATTCGTTATCCAAATACCGCGTATTTCAAAAGTAGATTTACTTAAACTTACAGTCGGCGCCTGCCATAATGAAACAATAAACCAAAAAGATAACAGAATTAATATAAACCAACGGCGCCGAATCCCAAACCAACGTTTTGTTTTTGTATAAATAAATTGCTGTTGTATAAATTTAAGCATTTAACTGCATTAATTTTATAGCTAACAACAACAGCAAAACATACTTTTCCTGAAAAATCCCTCTCTGTGTCCTCTGCGTCTAATAAGGTAAAAATACTATTCTGTTATTATCGATACGTATATAATAATAACTTATAAGTAGGTATAAGTCACTTATAAACAAACTATTTGTTATAATTTAGGCATCGTTCCTCAATTATAAGTTTTACGTTTAAAGGCTAATTTAAAATGAAAACCATTGAGGCTTCCAGAACTCTGGAGGATAAGATAATTGAAAAAATAACGCTTGCCGAAGATGAAGTCTTTACACGTAAGGATTTTAACGGTATCGGTGATTACAATAGCGTCGGGCGTAGTCTCCGCAATTTGGTAAAAAAGGGCAAAATGATAAGAATAGGGCATGGCCTTTACGCCAAAGCCATAGTATCTCCTTTCTCAAAGCGTGTTATTCCTCGAAAACCACTACCTGAGTTGGGTGTTGAGGTATTAAAGAAATTTGGAATTGAAACATTCCCATCTAGCTATCAGCAAGCATATAATGAAGGACGCTCTACACAAGTACCCACTGGTAGACTTATTGGTGTAAAAACACGCATAAAGCGTAAGATAGGTTATGCAGGAATGTATATAGCTTTTGAGTACCTTGATTGAATTAGAAACTATAAAGATAATAGCTGTTGGATTAGGCGTAGATAGCTCCTTCATTGAGAAGGATTGGTATTCTATGCGAATTATTGCGCGGCTGAGGATGAAAAGTTACCATTTAAAAAAGCTTTATCAAGACTTGATAATATCATACAAAGCTTAAATAGCATTGTTTAACGGTAGTCTTTTTTACTGTTAGAAATTTTTGCCAAAAGTCCGATATATCTAACTACAATAGCAAAATGTATGGTGGGCCGAAGCCCACCTTACAAATGTATACTGTAGCACTGAATGCCTATACTACGAGTTACCAGCTAAAAGCTGCGGTTTTGAAGGGATGCTTTGCATCTTCAGGAAATTTGTGATGAGCAGTTTCTTGATTATCTGGTTGAGAAGGTACACTATTACGAATGGCGCCACGATAAATTAAGGTGCCGATAATTTCTAAATTAAAGCCCCAACCTTGCGGTAAATTCGTATCGATGTCGTTTTGTCCTAATCTATATATATACGAGGTGGCACAAACTTTTATACCGTTTCTTGTGAAATATTTGTGCCGATGATTATGTATAAAATTTTATTTTATTAAAGTTAGTATTTTAAATTACAAAAACTATAAAATCATCAGTATTGGTGCAAATGCTTTTATTTGCGTTAACTAAAATACTTGCTATATTTGGTAAAGATTTTGTAAATCCTTGTATTTAAGGAACACATAAATCGAGTAGTTTAGTCTAGTACGTTGTCCGGATATAGTAGTAAAAACGAAGTAGTTTCTGGATATACAGAGTTATCTGTAGTACATTAGGATTGTGTAGTATAAAGAAGTTTATCAAACCCAGAGGAGTAACATGGAACTTAGCAACGAACTTTTAAACTCAGGCAAAAAAGAAATGGTTGTCAATGACTGCTGCAATATGATTGAGGAGCAGCTTGCTTCCAAGTCAGGTATAAGTGGTATGGCTTTGAAAGCTGCTTTCGGCGCCCTTAAAGGAATTAAGCCAGGATACATTAACGGCGCCGTAGAACAACTTCTGCCATCATGTTTAACAGCAATTGACCCAATTTGGAAAGAAGGTTTACAGGCAGGCGACCCAGTGGGACATATGGTAGCAAGCAGTTCTGTAACAGCGGATGCGCTGCTTAGTGTCACCGATGAAAGAGTCAAAAAGTCAAGTCGCCAAATAGTTAAAGGAACATACGAAAAGCTTCGTGGTTCAGCTAAAAAGCATGTAGAAGAGGCAGTACCAGATTTTGCTAAAGTTATTGAAAAGTATGCTAAAGCTTAAGTGAAATCGGGTTAATAATTGAATGCACAGGCGGGACGCCTGTGCCACAAAGCCTTTGCCACAAGACCTTTGCCACAATTAGGTTATGGGTTCTTTACTGGTTTCTGGTGGTTCTGAGAAATAATTATCAATCCAATTTAAGACTGGAACTAGAGATAGCAGCATTAATGCTGAGTAGAGGTCACCTCCCCAGCTATCGTGCAGCCATTTAAATAATCCTTCTTGTCCTGTACCGTGGAAAAATGTTAGTAGTGTGTTGCGAATAATATTGGCACCAACGCTGATTACAACTGCGCTACCAAGAAACCAAACAATCTTACGACGTGAGGTAATGGCGCCTGTCCAATGTAGCAACATCAAACATACATATAGAGTTGTAAATAGCATTTTTAAGCCCGCGCAGTAAGGCGCCACTTCAACAATCCGCCCACCGACGAATATATTTATACCATCTACAATGACGTTCATACCTAACTGATTTAAGATAAAACCAGCCGTACCTGCTATAAAGCTTTGTAGAGGCATAGTAAACGGAGCGATAAGATAAGGCAATGAATTAGGCGTTGCCAAAAAAACTAGTAACAAAGGAAACCATTGCAGTTTTAATCCAGCTCGACCTTTGAGCCATAAGCATAAACCTGTCAGAATAATTGGAAGCGAAAGGTTTACATATTCAGTAATGCCATTGATATAAAAAAATGCTCCTACCAATAGCAGGATGGCGCCGAGCGGGTGATTACGAGTACGGAGTCTGTACCATAATTTGCGATTTTGCCACACCAAGTATGCAGCAAAAGGTAAACCAATCAACCCGTGGCTAAAATACTCGTGTTCTGTACTAATGTTTTTATTAACCCAACCATCAACCCAGTGTAAAAGTATAGGCGCATAAAGTAAGGCTAAAACACCAATAATGGCGAAGTTGAATAACTCTGTTGGATTTGTAGTTCTAACTTGACGTTGATACATAATATATGTGTGAGGGAACAAGGAACTCTCATTAACTCCTGTACGGGCGGGTTTACCTAAATTTTGATTATTAAGCAGGATATACGTTAACCCGCCCCGACGCCCCTCCTAACTACTACTACTTCTTGTTCAGATAATACAGATGCAATTGTTGCTACTGTTTCTTTAACCTGACTTGGAGTTAAGCCTGGGTACATAGGCAATGATAGTATTTGTTTTGCTAATGCTTCGGCGTGTGGGAAGTCGCCAATTTGATAACCGAGATTACCAAAAGCGGGCTGAAGGTGACAAGGTATAGGGTAATGAATACCTGTTTGGATTCCAGCCTCAATAAATTTTTGCTGCAAATCTTGGCGAGATACTGGACTATCTTCAGTAATTTTAACAACGTATAAGTGATATACATGCCCAGAGTCGCTATGATTTTGCATTGGCACTATTCCTTTTGATGCCAATGGCGCCAATTCTGAATCATAAAGTTTTGCAATCTCAAAACGTTGACTATTCCATTGGGCTAAATATGGTAATTTTTCTAATAAGACCGCTGCTTGTAGTGTATCTAGACGACTGTTTGTACCTGGGTCAGTGTGATAGTATTTATACGAAGCTCCATAATTTCGCAAGCGCGTCATTTTTTGCGCGACTTCTGCATCACTCGTTAGAACCATTCCTCCATCACCAATTGCACCCAAGTTTTTACTAGGGTAAAAGCTAAATGCTGCTGCAGTTCCAACTTCTCCAGCATAATATCCGTCACGAGTTGCTAAATGCGCTTGCGCTGCATCTTCAAAAATTAATAAGTTGTGCTTTTGGGCAAAATTTAGTAATTCTAAAGGTGAAACCATTTGCCCATATAAGTGTACTGGAACAATCGCTTTCGTTTTTGATGTAACAGCTCTGTTTGCCGCTTCTAAATCGATTAATGCTGTTTTTGGATCGCAATCAACAAGAATCGGGGTTGCTCCTGCTCTGATTACCCCGATTAAAGTCGCAACAAATGTGTTCGCGGGCAAAATTACTTCGTCCCCGGCGCCAATGTCACAAGCCTGCAAACCCAGAGCTATAGCATCCGTTCCAGAAGCTACTCCAATTCCAAATTCTGCACACGATGCTTTTGCAAATGCTTTTTCAAAATCAGACAGCGCTTTGCCTAGAATAAAATCTCCGTCTTGCAGTACAGACTGAATTGCAGAATTTATTTTGTTTTGAATCGGCAGATGTTGGAAATTTAAATCTACAAAAGGAATTTTAACGTTCATATTACTCAAATAATCGTAATTCAAAAATTTTTATTTACCTGCCCTGTAATCAAGCGCACTCTATATTTGCTTGAGCATAAATTACTCAGTCAAACTTTAACATGAAGGAATTGTAAATTTTTTATCAAGCTTTATCTTTATTTGCCTTTTCTTTTGCAATTAGATGTATTTTTATTGTTCTAAGGTAAACGGGACAAAACAATTCGCGATTTAGGAGTGATATTGTTTCACATTTTTAAAAGCCGAAAAGTATTGTTTATAATTAATAATTAACACAATATATTTACCAACCTACCTCAGTAATAACAATGATATTTCAAATGCTGGAATCATAAGTATAAATGTAAGTCGATTTATATTCTACTACCGTAATTATATTGATATAACTAAATCAAAACATACAAAACATACAGATATCTCGCGGGTTTTGCTTAGGTGGGCAACTTTTTTACCTTAAGATTTTGATTTTGGGACTGTAAATGATTATGCGTGTTAGGCGCTTATAGTATGTCCTACAGGGTTTAGAGCAATTTTATCTCGTAGTAAACAGTCCGTTGAATCGCGGACTTGAGATGGTTAAAAAAAAATGCTCGTAATTGTTTGTCTGGCATAAAAATGGGGAATGCTTAGAAATAGGAATAACCAGTTATGTCGTTGGTTATATGAAATACACTATCGAGTACTTATCAAGGTAACTGTAGTAATGTTAGAGCCGGAAAATAAATTGTTAAGTTTAAAAGAAGGTTGGAGTACTTCAGACCTTCACGAGCAAAAACGTCTCAAAGCCTTATCTGAGCTTGGTCTAAGGCAGCCTGAAACGATTCCTGTATTTGAGGAAGCAACTCAAACTGCTGCCCATTTTCTAGAAGCTCCCATCTCACTACTAGGGTTTATTGACCATGAACGTCACTGGTTTAAATCCGCAGTCGGTTTATCGCGTTTGGGACTGATGAACCAACTTGCACAAGCCAGAGCTTTACCCCGTAAGGAGTCCTTTTGTACTTCTGTTGTTGATAGTACACAAGTTGTTGTTATCAACGATACGCATAAATATTCGAGCTTAGAACTTGTAACAACCAAGCTTGTTAAAGAATATGGCATTCGTGCTTATTTAGGGGCGCCATTATTCGATGCGAATGGTAATTGTCTAGGTACACTAGCAGTTATGGACTTGGTACCACGTAGTTTTACTACGCGAGATATCGAATTTTTACAAATCATCGCACGCTGGAGCATGAGTGAATTCGAGAGAAATCGCCTGCTACAATCAGCTTCGAGCGAAAAAGTGTATAGTGATGCTGGTTGGTCACAATCTACCTCTAGCACCCAAGAAATCAAACTGACGGCGCCAATCGTACACAAAGAGCTTCCAAACGACCGCACAACAAACCAACTTAAACTCGAATTATTATCGCAACTAACACACGAGTTACGTACCCCGCTGACTTCAGTATTGGGAATGGCAAGCGTGTTAGGGCGCGAAATTTACGGTCCACTTACAACCAAACAGCGCGAATACCTTGAAATTATTCAGCACAGCGGTCGTTATTTGCTTTCGCTAGTTAACGAAATTACTGAGTTGGGAGCAATGGATAGCAACACAAATGTCCTAAACGTGGCGCCAGTTGATATTGAAATGCTGTGCCAACAAGCTATTAACACACTAGAAGAAGCGGCAAACCGTCGTGAGCAAGATATACGCCTTTCACTAGAACCTGGACGCAATCGTATTTTACCTCTTGATAAAGATAAAGTACGTCAAATTTTATACCACTTAATCTTTAGTGTGATTCAGGTATCGGCGACAGGTAGTATTGTGCGGATTCACGTTTCGTACAAAGAAGATACGCTCGGCATTACAGTATGGGTATCACATCCTTGGCTAGGAGATGGAATTACTGAAGTTGATCCGTATTTCCGCTTGAACCCGCAGCCTTTGCTCGAATTAACGAGCATTGCTCAAAACTACAATATGAATTTAGATAACCAAGATACGTTATTGGCGGTTATGGTCGATAAATCTTCTGAGCCTGTCTCTAATAGCACTATTTCTTTAAATTCAAGTGATTTAGATTTGAAGCGGCCAACTAACCACATGTCGCGCGAAAGCTTAGGGTTATTGCTCTCGTGCCAACTTGCAGAGCTTCATAAAGGGCAAATATCGATTCAGGGGTCTGTGGAATCAGGGTACCGCTATGTATTATCGTTACCATTAATTGCGACAGCCGATGCAAGCAATACATAAGCAATTTACAATTTGCAATCAGCGGTTATTAACTTTTTGGAACTATGCGGATTATGATTAAGTCGCACTTCTATCTAGAAGTGAAATCATATCGCGACGTTGTTTATGAATTTAGTTTGGCAACGATTTACATTGTCTGATTTGCCGTTACGGCAGTATCTTAGTACCAGTTACTTACACAATTCACTGTTTGGACTGCTACATTCCTGGAAGCAAACCAGCACTTTAATGCGCTGGGGAGAAACAATTGCTGCTGTGTTAGTTAGTTTTGTATATGGACTGACACCGTTTGTTTCAAGCACGTTAACGGGGGTACTTTTAGGAGCATGTGGAGCCTTTTGGCTTCTTCTAACAATATCTGACGAGCCTACAGATAGAAACGCTCCAACCGTTACCCCTATTCACCTGCTAGTAATCATGTACTGGGTAGTCGCTCTTTTGGCTACCACTTTCTCACCAGTACGACAGCACGCCATTTCCGACTTCATAAATCTAACTCTTTATCTATTACTATTTGCCCTTTGCGCCAGAGTACTTAGATTACCACTTTTTCGTAATTGGTTGCTTGTTTTGTACTTACTCGTCTCGCTCGTCGTCAGCGTGTACGGAGTAAGACAAAAGCTTTTCGGCGCCGCACAGTTGGCGACTTGGGTTGACCCAGAATCGCCGCTCTCTAAAAATACAAGAGTTTATAGTTATTTAGGTAATCCAAACTTACTAGCAGGGTATTTGCTGCCTGCGATAATTTTAAGCTTGATAGCGATTTTTGCTTGGCGTGGAATCGCGCGTAAAGCGCTAGCTACAACAATGCTAGTTATCAACTTAATGTGCTTTCGATTTGCTGATAGTCGCGGTAGCTTTATTGGGTTAGCAATAGCTTCTGTTGTTGTGGTGTTGCTACTACGGTATTGGTACAGCGAATTTTTACCAAGGTTTTGGCGAACTTGGCTTGTACCAATTCTGTTAGGTAGCTTCATCGCATTATTTGCCGTTGCTTTCGGTGTATCCGAAGAGTTTCGTTTACGAATTGTAAGTATTTTCGCTGGTCGAGGTGACAGCAGCAATAACTTCCGAATGAACGTTTGGACTGCGGTCTTTCAAATGATTCGCGACCGTCCAATAATTGGAATTGGCCCAGGTCATGCTTCGTTTAACCACGTTTATCCTCTGTATCAAATACCACGTTTTACAGCGTTAAGCGCGTACTCAATCATTTTAGAAGTAACCGTAGAAATGGGCTTTATTGGCTTAGGAGTCTTTTTATGGTTTTTGACTGTAACATTTAACACTGGTTGGTTACAATTACGACAATTCCGTCAAACTCATAGTAATGATGGACTATGGTTAATAGGCGCCATAGGGTCACTCGTTGCAATGCTTGGTCACGGTTTAGTAGATACAGTTTGGTATCGTCCAGAAATTAACACGTTATGGTGGTTAATGGTAGGTTTAGTAGCCTCTTATTGGACACAACAACCTTCCAAAAGCAACCAAGAACTACCCGACCCCCAACCTGCAGCAAATTAGTAGTAAATATTATTACCACCGCACTTGTGGCACAGCCTTCCTAGGCTGTGTAGTCATACCATAATTAATGTTGTGTAAAGATAAAATGCGAAAGGGCATAAGCAAAACTTATCATGGTTGCTAATGCCCTAGTTATTTGATTATTGCAAATGCTTAATTTCTAACTTATTCGCGGTGTCCAGTGCCACCAACAGCATTGGGGTCACGATAGCGAGTTGGTTCTTCCGCGCGCTTCTTACCAGCAAGACCAGCCAAACCTGCTAAACCAAGTAATCCTAACCATCCCCAGTCAAAACCGTTGTCTCTGTTGTAAGTACCGTCGTTAGTAGTTCCGGTAGTTGTTGTTGTAGTTGAAGAACCAGTATTATTATCAGTACCAGTATTAGTTTGAGCCTGGGCACTGATCGATAAAGGTAAAATTGACAAACTAGCAGCTAATACACTAGCCCCGATGACTTTGTTAAATTGACGTTTCATTGCTAAAGTTCCTATCGCTTTCTTGTTACTGCCTACTTTACTGGGTTAGTTATCTTAGGAAATCAGCCATTAGCCATAAACTAATTTGAGTTATGACTCGTACTATCGGTATACAAAGTTGAGAGTATTGTTATTTGTTAACAGTTAGAGGCTGTTCGCGATTTGTTAGTTATGCTAGTAGATATATAGTATAAAGATAAAGATTTACAAATTTACAGCCATAAGCCGCTCAAATATTATTTATATATAGGACACAAGCCAGATTTTTAATGAAAGACAAAAGTGAAGGTTTCAAAGTTATTGCCGACAACCGTCAAGCGCGCTTTTTATACGAAATCCTCGAAACCTACGAAGCTGGAATTCAACTGACGGGGACAGAGGTAAAGTCAATCCGCGCGGGAAAAGTGAATCTCCAAGATGGTTATGCATTAGTACGTAATGGTGAAGTATGGCTAATCAACGTACATATTTCTCCTTACACTCAAAGTAGCGAGTACTTCAACCACGAACCGCGTCGCACCCGCAAACTATTGCTGCATCGTAAAGAAATTAGAACCCTTGTAGGTAAAGTCGAACAGCAGGGTTTAACTTTAGTACCCCTGAAAATGTACCTCAAACGTGGTCTTGTCAAAGTTAGCTTTGCTCTCGGTAAAGGTAAAAAATTACACGACAAGCGCGAAGATATGAAGCGACGTGACGACCAACGCGAAATGCAACGTGCGATGAAGCGATATTAATACGTATGGTATTAATAGGTATGGTGGGCAGTGCCCACCCTACTCAAATAATATTTTATTTTCTTGCAACTCGTGTTAGTAAAAATATACCTGCTCCTAAACCGAATGCGTTCGGCGACCATGCGGCAACGAGAGGAGATAAAATACCAGCGTCTCCAAGCGCGCGTGTGAAAACTAAAAGTACGTAGAAAGAGAAAATAACTATTAAACTTATCCCAAAACTGGCACCTCGACCTGTACGTTGAGGCACAGTTCCCACAACAGAACCCACTAAACCAAAGACAACACAAGCAAACGGGAAAGCGATTTTTTGCTGAATACGAACTTTGAGCTTGCGAATTTTTTGGTCGTCACCACTAAGACGTTCAAGTTCAAGCTGTTCTACTGACTCAGAAATATTCATTTCCTCAGTGTCGCGCTCACGTTCTGCTAAACTTAATGGAGTACGAGGCAGTTCAATTTTTTGGCGTTTGAAACGGACTATATTACGGTAAGAATTATCAGGGGCAATTAAATAAGCTGTTCCATTATAAAAATCCCAAATGTTCTCAATCGGATTCCATTCACCAGATTCTGAAACAACAATTTGATTTAGGGCGCCCTCAGAACGGTCAATAATCGTCAAACCTTTCATCTGCTTACCGTCGAATTCATCCGCATAAAATAAGCGAGTCAGGATTTTCTGTTTATTACCTTTGGCATCTTTGGTTTCGCGGTACTCAGGATAAAATATATTTTCGCGTCGATATGATGGCTTATCAGATTTGATCGCATTTTCAAGAGTCATACTAGCTTCATAAGTCGCAGCAGGTACAATTTTCTCGTTGAAAACAAAAGTTAAACCCGTAACAATCAAGCTTAACATGATTGCTGGCATTACCATTCGGTAAACGCTGACCCCACAAGAGCGCAACGCAACAAGTTCGCTTTCACCCGAAAGACGACTATAAGTCATTAAAGTCGCTAACAACGTTGACATTGGAAATGCAAATACAACGGCTCGAGGCAATTGTAAAACAAGAACCTTCAAGGCAACGATAGGTGGAAGCCCTGATTCTACCAACTTCCGCATTATTTCAAACAAGCTATCAATCGCTAATACAAGCGAAGCAAACGCACCAACACCAAATAAAAATGGTGGCAGCAATTGGCTAATAAGGTAGCGGTCCATTATTGTAAATGGGACCAGCGAGCCAAGACTATAAAATGATTTGAGCTTTTTTGATGCCATCATATATCACTTAAATATCCACTTTTCACCTAACTATTCCTAGATAAGTGATGATGAATTTAATATTTCGCTTCCCTTGAAGCTAAACCTGGACTAAACTTGGACTAAACTTGAAAATTATCTCCTAAGTAATATTGCCTAACAAGAGGGTTGTTATACAGTTCGGAAGATGTACCGTTAGCCAGTATTTGTCCTTCACGCATAATGTACGAACGGTCGGTAATAGCGAGAGTTTCGCGAACATTGTGGTCAGTAATGAGAATACCCATATTGCGGTCACGAAGTTGTGCTACGATTTGCTGAATTTCAGAAACAGCAATAGGGTCAACTCCAGCGAAAGGTTCATCTAGCAATAAAAAGCTAGGTCCATTCTGTCCAGCTGCTAACGCGCGAGCTAACTCACAGCGGCGCCGTTCACCACCTGAAAGTTGAATACCTTTGCTTCTAGCGACTTTTTCCAAACGGAACTCACGCAATAAGGTGTCCATTCGCATCGACCATTCCCAACGAGGTACATTGGTTTGTTCGAGTACCAAGAGAATATTTTCTCGTACAGACAGTTGGCGAAATACGCTTGCTTCCTGCGCTAAATAGCCAATACCAAGACGTGCGCGCTTGTGCATTGGTAAGGCAGTAATATCCATATTATCAAGCCAGACCTTGCCTTGGTTGGGTTTTTCCAAGCCAGTAGCGATATAAAAGGTAGTTGTTTTACCAGCACCATTGGGGCCTAGTAAACCAACAATTTCTCCTTGAGAGACTGAAATGCTAACACGATTAACGATTACTCGCTTGCCGTAAGATTTGTGAACATTCTCTAAACTTATTTTCACGAATTGAAAACCTTATATGCATGGCACCTGATTTTAAAGACGCGACATGTCACGTCTCTACAATTATCTTGAACGTCTCAACGCGGGTGTTTTGGGTGCAGGTGCCGATTGGTTTTGTGTCTCATCAACAATATAAATCGATTCTACTTGACGACCGCTTTGTGGCTGTGCAACAAATCTTCCTTGGTCAATTAGGTAAACTACACGTTCGCCTTTAATACTATTACCGCCTTGTTGCAATATATACACATTCCCACTTAAAATAATTTGACGTTCGCGGCTAAAGTACTGAGCTTGTGTGGCAGTTGCTTGAATACCACGGGCAGGATAAAACATTTGCACATTACCGCGCGCTGTGGCTACTTGCGCTTTCGCATCGTATTCTTGAACATCAGAACTAATCCGGATTCCGCGATTTTGTCCAGCAGTTTGAGCATTTGCGGTAGAAGTTAACGATGCATGACGAAACGGGTTATCTATATTAAGGGCGCCGAAAAGTGTAATAGGTAACACTAAAGCTAGACCAAAACGACGAATCTGACTCTTTGTCAGAAAATTATTAGCAGAAACCATAGGGTAAGGAGGCTTTATTTATAATTTCGTTGTGTTAACGACTTTAATAAGCGTGATTTCTAGTAGTATATCCAGGTGCCAAAAGCACAATCTGGAATCATTATAGAACCCACGGTATAATTTGTAGTTTACAAGCTACTGGTTAAAACAGGCATCTTAAAGAGCTGACACCTCTTGTGTAAGGAATGGAATCACACCTACTTAGGAACTAGAGACGAACGTGCAGAGCTTTATGTTTCGTGCTTACGTGACGGGTCAAAATATTTCCAAAATGTCAACCAATAGTCGATGATATAGAAACAGAAGTCGAAGTCCGCCTAATTTATACCTTTGTCCTATGTTCGGTAAAATTCGCTTATCTATTCTTGGTTTAACTGTGGGTGGCATTTTAACAACAATTGGCTTTGTTGCTTATGCTAACGATAACGCCACGCTCAACCTTGCTGGTTTCTTCTACGGTATACCTTTACTACTAGGAGGACTAGCGCTCAAAGCTAGCGAATTAGAACCTGTACCTTTCACCCAACCAAGTACCCCAGAAATATTAAAACTGCGCTCTGAGCAAGCAACCGTCACTCAAAATAAAATCCGCAAAGACATCACTCGTTACTGCTACGGACAAGAAGCTCATTTCGACCAAGCACTCGAATACTTACAACTAAGTCCTTCAGATGACGAAATGCCAATAGTCACAGGTTTGCGCGAAACCTCTACTTCGGGAGCATATACTTTAACATTAGAATTTGATTCACCCTGTGTACCATTAGAAGCTTGGCAGGCAAAACAGGAAAAAATGCTAAAGTACTTTGGGCCCAACGTTGATATTAAGATCGCCCAAACAGGTGAAGAACAAATCGAGCTATCTCTAATCACCACCAAAAGCTAATTCACGTAGGTTGGGTACGTAGTAGCGCTTCAGCGCCAAAAGTATAAAAAATCAGAGGGCTAGAGCAACAACTACGTACCCAACCTACTTTTCCAAACGTACAGCATACCATTGCAAATACTCCCCAGGACCAAGGTCTAACTCGCAACTCGTATCAATTAAATATTGAACCTGTGCTTCCAAGTTGTCAAAGCGCCGCAAATCATTAGGTAAATCCACGGAGTTTAGCTTAAGCAACGTAGCTTTGAGCTTTTCCCGTAGCTCCGAAACAGAGACAATTTGTTCAGGTTGGTTAGTTTCGAGGACGACAAAATAATCTTCCTCATACATTATTGAATTTGGCATTTTTAGAGATTAGTTGTATTTTCTAAGACTCGTAAGGAATTCAAGCTTTGCTGTAAACTTTTCTTTAAAGTACTCAGCAACCTCATTGTCATTAAGTAGCTCAACTTCGGTTTCTGGTCGTATTGGCTGTAATAGGGCGCCTAAACTACACTCTGCACTACCTGCTTTTGTGTACACTAATCCAGCACTAGTACCTTGTATACGGAAATAATTTCCGATTTGCAATTGCGAAAAAGTAGTAAACATGTTCTAAAAACTACTAGATGTCATCTAGTACTGATTGTAATAGCGCGCGCCTTCTCTTTGTGGCGCGATTCTACAACAGGCAGTGAAACATCATTTTTGCAAATAATGAGATTAGACGCTGATAAATGGGAAATATAAAATTACACCTAGTTACCAATAGGTTGATAAATACACCATTTGCGTCACATATTACAAAATCTATGCACAACTGTCATCTACTAGTGGTGCTGATTTCATTAAATCATCACCAAATAAAAAACGCGAGATTTCACTGCTGGGAGTTTGCTCATCTGAGATATCTCAGTAATTCAGCGTAATCCACAAATATTAACTATACAGATATAAATAGTCAAACTTACGCGAAAGCTCTCTTAAAGTATATAACTTTTTATGAGCAAGCAAAAACGCGCATTATTTTTAATACCAACTAGCTGATTATTTTTATACTTATAGCAATACAATCAAAGTCAAAATTTTCTGAAGGGCGCAACTCATGTCAGGGAAAAGACCAATAATGATTTCTAGTAAACCACCTTTAATACTTGTAGTTGATGATGATAAAACCATGCGGGTACTACTGCGTGAGTTTATGGAACAAGAAGGTTATCGAGTAGTTGAAGCAACTAATGGCAAAGATTGTCTAGAAACTTTTGCTTCAAATAAACCAGATTTGATATTGCTGGATGCGGTGATGCCAGTAATGGATGGTTTTACTTGCTGTAAAGAACTACTTCAGATTGCTAAAAATAACCTTGCTATTGCACTTGCCAACTTTGACAGTGGTAATGGTTCATTTGGGAATACGGTTATTTCCAAACTTTGGGAGCGAACTCCAATATTGATGATTACTGGACTAGATGACCCAAAGTCAGTAGATCAAGCCTTTGAATGTGGAGCTAGTGATTTTGTTACTAAACCTATCCATTGGGCAGTATTGCGTCAGCGAGTTAGAAGACTTTTACAGCAAGCTCAACTTTACAAACAGCTAGAAGCAGCAAACCAAGCTTTACAGCAACTTGCAAACGTTGATGGATTAACAAATGTCGCTAATCGGCGCCACTTTGACCAATGTATCAATTCAAAATGGCTAGCTTTAGCGCAAGAACAGGCGCCGTTATCACTAATATTGTGCGATATAGACTATTTTAAACGTTATAACGACAAATATGGACATCCGGCAGGAGATACGTGTTTGCAAAAAGTTGCTACTGTCTTGAAATACGCAGCGCAAAAAGAGCAGAATTTAGTCGCGCGTTACGGTGGAGAAGAGTTTGCTGTGATTATGCCATATACTACTGGTGCTGGTGCAGTAAATATTGCAGCATCAATGCAAGCAGGAGTACGCGAACTAGAAATGGTTCATATCGAATCTACTGTAAGTCAGTACGTCACCTTGAGTTTAGGAGTAGGTACAGTTATTCCTAGCTTTGAGTCCTCACCACAGGAGTTAATAACAATGGCTGACAAAGCGCTATATCAGGCAAAAGAACAAGGACGAAATCGTATTATTCTCAAACAAGGACAGGTTAAATAAATTTAATTTTATGAATTTAGTATGAATTTAGTATAAATTTAGTTTCACGTTAATTGCATAAATTCATCCATTTGTCAAATCATAATTTTAATAAAAACGCTCGTAAAATAATTTATATAATCAGATTCAAAAATTAATTGAAAGTTACTTGAAAATCAAAAGTGCCAGAACTGACAACTAGTCTGTCTGACACTTAAGAAAGCAATCGATTTTATCTTACTTGGAGTCTTTAAAAAGGCTGACTCCGATTTTAAAGTGTTTACTTATGTTCAGGGTCTTTATATAGGCTGACCCCGTTTCAACAATACTAGTGTCTCAGAAATTTTGAGATTTTCAAATTTCCTAATATTTTTTTTATGTTTCCTCACCTTTTATTGCATCATGTTACGCTATGTGAATAAAAGTAACATTCTGGACACCTACTTACGCTGCTTGCCCTGCTCCCGATGAAATTCCCATTGCCAAAGAAAGGCCATCAAGGCAATAACTCCAAGTTGTAGTGTAAAATTCGGCAGCGCTGTCGAAACATCACGTCCTGCAATAATTTGGGATAAAAAGACAAAGGCGCCAATAAACCCAGAAGCTGCACAACCAAAATAGATAAACTTCCGAAACCCTCGATATGGAGCAGCCATTTCGGCTAATAGACGTGCTTTTATTTCTGGGTCAAGTTGAGACGCGCGACCTTTAAGCTGTTCTTTAGGATTTTGTTCTACCATAATTACGCAAATAGTGCTATAGTTGTGAAAGTTTTGTATTGGGCGCCGATGTGGCTCAGTTGGTAGAGCACTCGATTCGTAATCGAGCGGTCGCGGGTTCAAATCCCGCCATCGGCTTAATAAAGTTATCAGTCGTTTCGCAATATCACCATAAACGTTTTTATGACACGAATGGTGACGTTTGTAATGACTTCCGTAAATAAACCTATCGCTAAACGCGGTACATGTTCTATTGATACCATAAATAACAGGGTAAGAATTAATTCACCCATTAGATTGTTTGCGTTTGTTTAAGAGCGATTTTAACTCGTTTACGCGGTTCTCTAAATAGTTAACTAGCTCGGTTGTGCTGCGGTTTTCATCCATAACGTCTGTTGGTGCCGCAGTAAATCCCACTAAAACGTTCATATCGTAAAGCAGATGAGTCGAAATGCAAGAGGAATTTAGATTATTAAGTGTCAAAGAGTTTATTGAATGATTTTTTGATGCTAAGTAGGTAGGCACAATTAAAGTCAACTATGTAAAGTTTTGTAAAGTGCGGTAAAGGCTTAAAATATTGGGTCTTCAGCGATTCTGCTTTCTTATTCTAGCTGTGTTTTTTAATGCCCACTTACTTAACTTTACTGCTTTAGCACTACGTGGCGAAGATTCCTATGGGCGATAACTTCCTATAGGACTACTATTTAATTTTTGAACAAAATTAGGTATTGTACTAAAGTACTAAAGCCTTGATAATAGCGCGTTACGCAGTCGAATCGGCGCCCTACTTATCTACGTATCTTTTCAAAAATCAAACCTGATTCCTATATAACTATTCAAATTCAGGTATATAGTCTTCATAATGGCTATAGGTATTAAGTCTAGTAACAGGGGTAAACAGATAGTTTAAAGCTGTATCTATACGTAAAAACTCTTCATACTCTTCTTTTGAGTTATAGCCCATCCTCATATGTTCGGGTTCATCTTTCTCAAACATTTGAGGAAATAGATATGATGGGTCTTTATGATGTTTTATATATATATCAAGATAGCTTAAACAGTTTATATAAATATCAACAACTGTAAAAATATAATTTTCATTATCGGTATATTTTTTATATGTAAAACGTTCTACGTCATCCGGTAATTCAAGTGGACAAGCTAATGATATAAGATTAAACCAAGTTAAAGCATATTCCTTTTTTACAAAAAACTTGGCGATGCAGTAATCACGTTGGGGGTTAATATGAAATAGTAAAGCCATAATTAAAAGCTGTACTTTCAGTAATATTTTGGTAAACAAATAATATTATTTATTAGTTATTACTTTATAGTAAACGCTGTATTTACTTAATTACGTTTTTAAGATTAATTCACTATTTGAGTATTCTTACTTAATTATTTAAGATGGTGTTTTTTTTGTACTTATGTTTACTAAATGTCGTTTAAAAGTAGGAAACTAACAACGGTCATAAAGGCATCACAGTTTTTATTTATGTAATATGTACAATTAAACACAACAATTGATTTTATAGTTTTAAACGTATGCATAGTAAACTCTCCAGCTTCTGTAGAATATGTAATATAAACAAGTTGTAACACCTTATATGGCGCAGCAAGTTAGGGGTTTCGTGGCGTAAGTGGTATTAATTGCACTATAGATTAAAAATAATTAAGAATTCATATACTATTCAGTATAACTCCTATATAATGCCTGGTTGTAAATTTAGCGACCAAGGAGTTGTTATGAATTATTTTACCAATGGTAAGATTTATAATTCGCAAAACATAAGTAATCTCGACTCGGAAGAAATACAATACTTGCCCTGTTTTCAAATATTATCAAGTATATTTAATCCGCAATATTATGATATTTTGATTAATAAAGAGGATTATGGCAGATTATTATTTGTTGACTTGATAGAGCGAATCTCTCTAAAAGCAGTAAAAATTTATCTTAAAGATGCCCATAGACCTATTGATGACCCTGTAAATGTAAATCTAATCCAGGCTGCAATCAATCACTTTAAATCAGGAAATGAAGAAAAATTAATTCTTAACCGTCGTGTTTAACTGAATAATAGTTAAATAGAAACCCCTGTTCAGCGTTGGATGGCGGTTAATTAGTACGTGGTTGGAATTCCAACGACCCCGCTAACATTCCAGCAGACCCCACAAAAACATCCCTTCAAGAGATATCTTTCGGAGGGATAAGTTATCGTAATTCAGTTCAAATTTATCAATTAAATTTATTCTAAATCATCGAAAAACACGATACCACTGCGATATCTTTATTAACTATAAACAAAAATAATTTGTACTAAAAAGCGTGGGGATAGATAGGATGATGACTTAAGGGCTTAAAGTTGTAATTCAAACCCAGGTAAAACATCTTCTCCAGAAAGTCTAACTGGTAATGCTAGGACGGATACAGGTTGCCCTTGCCGATAAATTTCCACCTGTTGATTTTGAGGATTTACAAGCCAACCTAAACGCAAGCCATTTTCCAAATATTCCTTCATTTTCTCCTGTAAGCGTTTGAGAGTGTCAGTTTCAGAACGCAGTTCAATCAAAAAGTCAGGTGTAAGCGGTGGAAATTTTTTACGTTGTTCAGGAGTCAACGCATTCCAACGCTCTAAACTAACCCAAGCAGCATCTGGAGAACGATTGGCGCCGTTTGGTAATCTAAAAATAGTCGAAGAACTAAAAACTTTACCTAATTTACTTTGGCGATTCCAAATTTCTAAATCGGTAATTAACCCAGCTTCGTTATTACCGCTTTCTCCTCCGACTGGTGACACAATAACTAACTCCCCCGAAGCATTCAATTCTAGGCTTAAATCACGGTTTGCCATGCACAATTGATAAAACTGCT
The DNA here is from genome assembly GCF_002368415.1 of Calothrix sp. NIES-4105. Taxonomy (GTDB): domain Bacteria; phylum Cyanobacteriota; class Cyanobacteriia; order Cyanobacteriales; family Nostocaceae; genus Dulcicalothrix. The sequence continues at coordinate 8,964,697 of NZ_AP018290.1, read as the reverse complement.
CGTCAGTTATATGAGCCACAGGTTCTAAATTTAGCACAACGGTATTCATGGAAAATTACCCGCTCTTTTAGATAAAATATTAACAATTATTAACAATTTTGTCCATAAAGCTTCGTAAAAGCTTTAATAAATAGCAATTCAAGCACTAGAAATTGTAACTCGCTGCTCACGGCAAGTGCGCTCGTAAATAGTATTTAAATCTACAGGTAAACAAATTTCACCATGTAGCCATAATGGTAGAGTTGGTAACGCGCAACCGACAGCAAGCTGTTCCTGCCAAATATCAAGGCTATATTCTCCATCTCTTTTCACAAGTCGATAAGCTGTAGCATAAAGTTCGGCGTTAAAAAAAGATGCGTTACTTCCAACGACGCGCGCGAGTAATTCATTGTGTAAGTTGGCTTTGCGTTCAGTTACAACATCAACAATGACTAAACCAATTCCTTGACGTAGATAAGTCTCACACTTAGAAACAAAAGCATTACGATGAGACAAGCGGTCTTTATTCGCAGGACTAACTAGTTCGATGGCGCCTGCTAAAACAGGGCCAGCTTCAGTGTTAAAAATACTTATTTGTACGCTTTCTTCTGTAGGTAAAAAAGGCACTGTCTGCGCTGGCAATGGAGGCGCCCAATTTGGATATGAATCTTTCAATGTATTAATTGTAACTTCTTCAGACTGTTGTAAAGATTCTTCAAAAGCTGCTACATCAATTTCAATTCCAAATTGAACATTCGGTTCAGCAAAATATCCTTCAGGTAACTTAGCGTTTAAATCTGACGCAATATAAGTAGCCCATGCATTATGAAATGCGTGCCAGTGGCGACGAACCGAAAGTGGTGGGCGAAAATGGTCTTGCAGCGTTATAGCCATAACCTTACACCAAACAGAGCCTAAATATCATCTTAATAGTTAAATACTGGTAAGGATATAGTAGTCCTAAATCGTTTATAAAAATCGTGCGTTGTAGAGACAAGGGTTCAATCGCGTCTCTACGGGATATAATTTTTTACAAATCATATAGGAATGCTATATAAATTGTCATGCGGAAGAAGAAATCAGCGATTCTTGATGCTGTTCATGAAACGGCTAAAGGACTACATAAGGCTGGCGTAATGAATCAGGTAACAATGCGCGAATTCGAGCGGCTGTGCTTGCCTCCGATTGAATATCTAGAGCCTAACCAAATTAAGCAAATCCGTGAATCATCCCATGTCAGCCAAGCGGTATTTGCTGCGGCTTTGAATGTAAGTTTATCAACGGTTCAAAAGTGGGAAATTGGACAGAAGCGACCCACAGGCGCCGCCCTTAAGCTGCTGCATATAGTTAAGAAACAGGGGTTGGATAGCGTCATGATTTAAAGGGTATTAGCACATGAAGCGCGTGCGAAACTGCATAACTACAACTTGTAGAGATATATAGATAACTATGACCTGTTCGCGCGCAGTGAGTATCTGCTAAAAGCTATGAGCAATAATGACGAGTACAAAAAATTTTTTAATGGATATGAAACGGACGAAGACAAGAAAGTCGTCGAAGTTCCTGCTGAGGAAAGACCCCCGTATGTAGAGAAACTGTCTTCTGGGTATGACCCAATGGGGGAAATTTACCTTAGAGGTCGTGCGATGAGAAACATGTCTTCTGGACAAATGCCTTGGATAGTAATAATTTCAGGCTGGATACTATTTGGAGGAACATATCTACTGATTTTAGGCGCCGCAATAGCATCAAAAAGCTTCATACTTTCCCTAATGATATTTCCAGCAGTCATTCCCCTGTGGATTATGTTAAGAGGTACAATGGCAAAGCTTTCTGCTAAAAAACATAGAGGTATTTGAGCATTTTTCCAGCTGGATAGATTAAATGTAGCTTGTAAAATACATTAACTGAAACGTTTTCCATATTCTAATTTACATTAGCACCAAGAATTAGCCGCATATAATTCTATCACTAAAATTTTAAAATTATTTGGTGTATTAACTCCCATTTCACGCTTTATTATTAAAGCAAACCGACACCAGTTGTCCTCAATATTTTTAAAAATTCTTACCCGACACAGGAATTAGGCGCCATTGGAAACAGTCAAATAGGCGCCATCATTTTGATCTGAGAACCTTTTGTATATTAAAAAACTTTACTAAGTATTATCACGTATAAAAAATATTTTAAAAACTTAAAACACTGTAGTTTTAAGTGGGATCACCGTTTGACCTGCTTTAGCAATCGCAGGCTTTTTTGCTAAAGAGTGAAGGTGAAAAAGTGATGACATTAGTACTAAATGTTACAACCAACTCACTCCAGGGAATAATACTAATATCGCACGAGTAAAACACTAATAAAACGTTAATATCAATGACCAATATAGTAAATAATCAATTCATCCCTGGATATCAAATAATTGAGCAACTATATACGGGGTCTAGTACCGTCGTCTATCGGGCAATCCGCAACTCGGATTCTCTAGGGGTGGTCATCAAACTTTTATCAGCGCAATATCCAACTTTCGGCGAATTATTACAGTTTCGGAATCAGTACACTATTACCAAGAATCTGAATGTTCCCAGTATTGTCCGTCCTCTGAGTTTGGAGACGTACCGCAATGGTTATATGTTGGTGATGGAGGATTTTGGGGCAATTTCGCTTCATGAATATATGAAAACGAAGAAGGGGTATTTAGTAACCCTAGAGGAATGTTTAATTATAGCGCTACAGTTAGCTTCCATTCTTGAAGTACTCTACTCTAACCGTGTCATCCACAAAGATATTAAACCTGCAAATATCCTGATTAATCCTGAAACTAAACAAGTAAAATTAATTGACTTTAGCATTGCTTCGCTTCTTCCTAAAGAAACCCAAGAAATTAAAAGTCCCAATATTTTAGAGGGAACTCTTGCTTACATTTCTCCTGAACAAACTGGAAGAATGAACCGAGGAGTAGATTACCGTAGCGATTTTTATTCTTTGGGTGTAACGCTATACGAGCTAGTATCAGGTAATTTACCGTTTCTAACTGATAATGCAATGGAATTAGCACATTGTCATATTGCTAAACAACCACCGATTTTAAGGGAAAGGGGTAAAGCAAGAAAGGAAATGATTCCGGAGGTTATTGCTAATATTATAATGAAATTGATGGCAAAAAATGCTGAGAATAGATACCAAAGTGCGTTAGGGTTAAAGCATGATTTAGAAACTTGTTTATATCAATTAAAGGAAACGGGTCAAATAGCAGATTTTAAAATTGGTCAGCGTGATCTTTGTGATAAGTTTATTATTCCTGAAAAGTTATATGGTAGAGAGAATGAAGTTCAACTACTATTAGACACATTTGAGCGAGTTAGTCTTGGAAGTAATGAGTTAGTTTTAGTTGCAGGGTTTTCGGGGATTGGCAAAACCGCTGTGGTCAATGAGGTTCATAAACCCATTGTCAAGCAAAACGGTTATTTTATTAAAGGCAAATACGACCAATTCAATCGTAATATTCCGTTTTCGGCATTTGTGCAGGCATTTCGGGGTTTGATGGGGCAGTTATTAACCGAAAGTGATGGTCAAATTCAAGAATGGAGAAGAAAGATTCTTGAAGCTGTTGGTGAAAATGGACGAGTCATAACTGAAGTAATTCCGGAATTGGAAAAATTTATTGGTATTCAACCACCTGTGTCAGAATTATCGGGAACAGCAGCGCAAAATCGATTTAATTCAATATTTCAGAAATTTATTAGAGTTTTTACAACTAAAGAACATCCATTAGTGATGTTTTTGGATGATTTACAGTGGGCTGATTCGGCATCTTTTAAACTCATTGAATTATTGATGGGTGAGAATAGTGGATATTTGTTATTAATTGGCGCCTACCGTGATAATGAAGTATCTCCAACACATCCTTTGATGATGACTTTGGAGGAGATACATAAAGCTGGTGCAATTGTTAATAGTATTACCTTGCAAGCCCTTAACCAAAATAGTTTAAATGAACTAATAGCAGATACTCTAGATTGCGTGCAGCATTTAGCGACACCTTTGACGCAGCTAATTTATCAAAAAACTCAAGGAAACCCATTTTTTAGTACGCAGTTTCTCAAGGCTTTGTATGAAGATAATTTAATTGTATTTAACTCGCATCTAGGTTGCTGGCAGTGCGATATCACCAAGGTTCAAGAAGCTGCATTAACTGACGATGTGGTCGAATTTATGGCGCGACAGTTGCAAAAGCTACCTTCTTCTACCCAAGCAATTTTAAAGTTAGCGGCATGTATTGGCAGTCAATTTGATTTAATGACCTTGGCAGTTGTTTCTCAGCAGTCAGATTCAGGAACTGCTGCCGCGCTTTGGAAAGCGTTACAGGAAGGTTTTGTTTTGCCGCAAAGTGAAGTCTATAAATTTTACATTGGCGCCGAGGAAGAAGCAATACATCAACAAGAGATATGCCAGGTTGTTAATTATACTGTTAATTATAAGTTTTCCCACGACCGCATCCAGCAAGCTGCTTATTCGTTGATTATTGATTCGGAGAAACAAGCAACCCATTTACAGATTGGACGTTTATTATTATCACATTACTCAGATGGTAAAACAGACAAATTATTTGATATTGCAAATCAATTCAATATGGCAATTCCTCTGGTCAACGATGAAGCAGAGAAATATCAAGTTGCTCAAATCAATCTAAATGCGGCTCAAAAAGCGAGAACTGCAACGGCATATTCAGCAGCTTTTAGTTATGCACAAAAAGGGATGAGTTTGTTAGATGAGAATAGTTGGCAACGGCAATATGATATTACTCTTGGTTTGCATAATATTGCCGCAGATACAGCATTTCTAACGGGTAAGTTTGCAGAAGTTACTCAATTGATGCAAATAGTAAAACTTAATTCACGAACGGTATTAGATAAACTTCCCGCTTATGAGGCTCAAATTCAAGCTTATAGTGCCCAGAAGAATTATCAAAAGTCGATTTATATAGGTTTAGAATTTATCCAATTGTTAGGTGTTGAATTACCATTGCAGCCCAGTAAATTACAAGTGTTAGTAGAATTAATCAAAACTAAGATTTTATTGCGCGGTAAGTCATCAGAAAAGCTGTTGCAATTACCTGTAATGACAAATCCAGAAACTATTGTGGTACTGCGAATTTGTAATTTAATTTTTTTTCCAGCATATTTTTGTTCGCAGTCATTAATGGCACTATTGACATTCCTAGGCGTGCAGAAATCTCTTCAACAAGGTAATTCCATTTGGTCATCTAGTTTTTATGCAGCCTACAGCGTTATTTTATCCAATTTACAAGAACTAGAAGCAAGTTATCAAATGGGACAATTTTCCCTACAATTACTAAATAAACTACCAAACCTCTACATTGAAGGACGAATAAAAGTCAGTGTGGCAATTTTCAGCCAAAACTGGCAACAACCACTCAGCAATAGTTTACATTTGATTCAAGAAGGCAAACAGCTAGCCTTAGATTGTGGTGATTTTGCCTACACAGGTTTGGGATACTTTCATGAACCCAATGTATATCTATATTTAGGAAAGCCACTCACTGAGTTATTACCAATTACCGAATACTTTCAAGCATTGGCAACGGGAATAGCCGATGAATCCAGTCAACTGTATATTAGTTTTATACGGCAGGTAATGCTAAATCTGACGGAGGCATCTCCCCATCCGCATATATTAGTTGGTACAGCGTGCGATGAAACACAGCTAATTCCGCGCTTTCAAGCTAGTAATGATAGTGTCTCTCTTTCTAGTATTTATTACAACAAAGTTTTGATAGCGTACTTATTTAGTAATGTTTCAGTAGCGCTCTACTTCTGTGATGCTGCACTTCCCTACGAACAAGAATTAATTGGCATCTATGGTATTGTATCTATTTGGTTTTACGATGCCTTAACACGATTGGCTGCTTATCCTAACTCCTCACCTCAACGAAAAAAGCAGCTACTCAAACGAGTTACGTTCATTCAGCGCAACTTAGAACGACGGGCTTTCTTAGTCCCCACCGATATTAAACACAAATGCGATTTAATTAGAGCCGAACGCGCGCGCATTCTTGGCAATACCCTTCAAGCACAAGAATATTACTCCTTGGCAATATCAGGGGCAAAACAAAACGGCAACATCCACGAAGAAGCTTTAGCAAACGAACTTGCTGCTAAATTTTATCTCGAATGCGGTTTTGAAAAAATTGCTCAGGTTTACATGCAAGAAGCATACTACTGTTACGCACGTTGGGGAGCGAAAGCTAAAGTTGCCGACTTAGAAAAACGCTATCCTCAATTACTCGAACATATTCTGCAACAACAAAATCTCAATATCAATCTTAATCCACTGGAAACTATTGCTACTATTGCTCGTAGCTCTACACTTAGTTCCCCATATCAAACATTTACTTCCACCAACAGTAGCAACAGTATTTCTCATGCACTCGATTTTACTTCTTTCCTCAAAGCTGCTCGAACTATTTCCAGTAATATCGATTTAGACAAACTTATCACTAGCCTAACTACAATTATCCTCGAAAACAGCGGCGCCAAAAAATCTGTATTAATTATCCCCCAAAATGATATTTTGCTTGTTAGGGCAATTACTTCTGTTAATAGCTCATTAAATTCTAGCGATGATATCAAGACAATTTTATTATCACAAAATATTGACAACTGTCAAGATATTCCGATAAAAATTATTAATTACGTCAAAAATACTCAACAAACAATTATTTTAGATAACTGCAAAACCGATATACCAGGGTTAATAGGGAAATACATGCTAGAGCATCAGCCGAAAAGTGTACTATGTACCCCCATTATTAACCAAGGGCATTTGGTGGGAATTTTATATTTAGAAAACCAATATACATCTGGGGTGTTTACAAGCGGGCGCCTACAAGCAATCGAATTACTTTCCTCCCAAGCTGCCGTATCGCTAGAAAATGCTAGGCTTTATCAACAAGCGAAACTAGCACTACAAGATTTACAGCAAGCACAATTACAAATCGTCCAAAGTGAAAAAATGTCAGCACTAGGTAACTTAGTTGCTGGGGTAGCACACGAAATGAATAACCCCCTTTCCTTTATTGCCGCTACCCTCAACCAAGCTCAACCCGCTTTTACAGATGTAGCTCAACATCTCCAACTTTATCAAGCAATCTTACCCAACAAGAGTAAAGAAATTCTTGCACATGCCAAGTCAACCGACATAGATTACACTTTAGAAGATTTTCCCAAAATGCTCGATGCAATGATTTTAGCTTGTGAGCGCCTCGAAAATATTAGCACCAGTTTACGCACTTTTTCCCGTGCCGATACCAACTTCAAACAACCATTTAATCTCCATGAAGGTTTAGACAGCACAATTCTCATACTTAAACATCGTCTCAAGGCGAATGAACGGCGCCCAGCAATTGAAGTTATTAAACAATACGGCGATATTCCTAAAATCGAATGTTTCGCTGGACAATTAAATCAGGTATTCATGAATATCCTCGCGAACGCAATTGATGCATTAGAAGAATCAAATCAAGGAAAAAGTTTTAAGGAAATTAAAGCAAAGCCTAACCAAATTATAATTAAAACCTTAGTAGATAATAATTTAGTGAAAATTTCTATTGCTGATAATGCTACAGGTATGAGTGAAGAAGTTAAAGCCAGAATATTTGACCATTCATTTACCACTAAACTGGTTGGAAAAGGAACTGGTTTAGGATTAGCTATTGCTAAACAAATTATTGAAGAAAAACATAACGGTCACATTGCTGTACACTCTCAACTCGGTCAAGGTACTGAATTTGTCATAACTTTACCTTTAATTTCAAGTCTTTAATATTTCGGCGCGTTGTAGCACAGGTGTCTCGCCTGTGCAGTACAGACGATGATTTTTACCACAGAGACACAGAGTACACAGAGAGGAGAGTAGTAGTTCATGTCATTAATTTTGGTAGGTTCGTAGTAGCGCTTCAGCGCATCAAAGCTGTTAAAAATTTCAAAAGGGCTAGAGCAACAACTACGTACCTAACCCATCAGAACTTTCGACACAAACCAGTAGTGGTCTGTATCAATAGTTTTGGTAAGTTGGCGCCTCTTGTACGTGGGGCTATGCCTCACTTACAACACCCTAAAATTAGTGACATAGACCATTATATCCACTTAGGAATTATCGGTGCTTTTATCTTCTATAATTGCTGCCTCTGAAGGTGAAGGCGCCACTATTCGCATATTGAGGTCAATAATTAAATGATTATTCTCAAGAATAATATTTGCTTTCTTTACCACAACCTTTAAACTTACACTATCGCTATTATCTGCCTCAAAAGAGACTTGTGTTTTATATCCTGCTTCTTCCAACCACTCTGTAACATCCCTCCAGTTCTCTATACTTTCATCTGATTTATCAACCAGATTTTTCACATAAACGTATAAAGTCTTACAGAGGTCAACTCCAACACCTCTAGCACTCTTATTTAACTTTTCCGCAATTTCCACCGGACTGTAACCACAAAGCAATCCGCGCAAGTGCAGCTTTTCTACCGGAGTAAGACGCTTTCCCTTGGCAGATGCCAAATCTATATATAGCGTCTCCAAATCCCATTGATTCGCAGCTTGGATGAATTGCTCGTTAGTAGATGTCATAGAGCGCGATTAATGTTCACGAATTTTCCTAACCATATCCTAACTGAATTGCTAGCGCTTACTAGTTCTCTTAGAAAAAATCCCAAATTAACCTGAAAAAAGAGGTAAGGGTATAAATTTATGCTCTGCAATAAGTAAAACATCTTTAAGCCTAGTTAAATAATTTACATTTATGTTGACCCTGGCTATCTTTGGGCAAACTGGAGCAGGCAAAACCAGCCTATCCAACGTTCTTTTTGAGCTAAAGTGGCGTACTGATGATGCTGTAGCTTGTACGCAAACAGTATCTGAGCATTCAGGCACAATAGCTGCATCTTTTAATCAAGGCAAATTTCCGAAGTGGCGCCTATTAGATACTCCTGGTGTAGGAGAAAGTGAAGAAGCTGATGAAGTTCATTTTCGACAGCTTTACAACTCTTTCCACAGTGCCAATGTAATTTTGTGGGTTGTTCAGGCTGATACGCGCGCCTTTAGAGAAGACCAAGAGTCAATACTGAGGCTAACTGATAACAGTCAGAAAATACCAAAAGCACACTTTGTAATGGCTATTAACCAAATAGACAAGGTGCATCCCGAAAACTGGGATATGGCCAACAATGCTCCATCATCCGAACAATTTTCTTTAATACCAGAAAAAATTAATCTTGTTCACAAGCGTTTTTCACCTTATATACCTATTCAAACACAACACATTATTCCGTGTTCTGCCATGAGGGGATATGGCTTGAGTAATCTTGTGAATGTTATTAACAACTACTATACTGTTGAGGTGTAAGATGGCAATTTTCAAAAAAAAGGTGTCGCCGGAACAACAAGAAACAATTGATAAGCTACGCCAAGTATTGGGTGATAAAGATTTCGATAGGTTTCAAAGATTAGTCGATGATGAATTAGCAAAGGCGCCAAAAGTTGCCATTATAGGTAAAACAGGCGTTGGTAAGAGTACAACGATTAATTCTTTATTCGGCTTAGAAGAAAAGGTAAGCCACACCACGACGGGAACCACAGAAGCAAGTGAAAATAATATTGCACTTCCTGATGGTGGTCGTTTATCAGTAATAGATATGCCAGGTTTAGGAGAAGATATTGAACTTGATAAACGCTATATAGAGATTTATAAGCGTGTTTTACCCTCAGCGGATGTTGTATTATATCTTGTGGGAAAAAATATCAGGATTTGCCAGCGACGTTTGGAATTTCTTCTGTAGTTTTTTCTAAGCTTTAAGCAACTTAACTTTAAAATAGGTTAAATAAATGAACTTAACATCCGAAGAAGAGGAAATAATTAGACGTTATCGTCAATTGGATAACTCCCGCAAGAAAGCTATTATTACCAGTGAAAACTCATTTGTACAATGGATAAAAGAAACAGTCCGATGGGTTTGGGAGAAAATTAAAGATTTTGCATTAACAGCACTTTTTAATTGGTTAAGGTACAAATTTTTACTTTAGCAATTAATTACTAGCTGATTTGATTATAAATAATTTAGAGGCTATAAAATCTCTAAATTATTTATATATAAAAATTAATATTTATATTTACGCAACTAACATACATTTAGATTACTGCACAGTCAATAAGTTATTAAGCTTAGTTTTCAAATCTGGCGATGCCATAAGCGGCTTATACACCTCACCTTCATAAGTTTTCCAGACATATCCCATGCTAAAAGGTTGAAAGGTTTGAGGTGAACCAGCTTCTTGCCAAATGCCGAGAGCCAGGACTAAACCAGGAAAAGCCAAATTCGGTAAATCCTCTAATAATTCGCTATAAGTTCTAAATTCATCCACTTCCACACCAACCAAAGCATAACGAAAGCTAGGAGCAGAAAGCAAACGTTGATACAGCAATATACCTAGTTCTGTCATTAAATAAGCTGTTTCTGGTGTATCTACTCCTGATTCACTTATATTATTAGGGCAAACCCGACACCACCAGTTGTCCTCAATATCTTGAAAAATGCTTACGCGGCACTGAGACTGGGCGCCATTTGAGAGAGTCCAATGAGCGCCATTAAAATGTTCTGAAAACTCCTGCGCGCGCGCTTGGTCAGAACCACATTCGGCAGATAAGCTAAATACCCATGCCATTACCGTTCTCCTATTAACTGTACTAACCCATTAAACAAGCACCCAATCATCTTTAGTGTTAGCCAAAGCTGTTTCATACTTCTCTAAAAGCATTGTAGTTCTTGGCATAATGCTAATGTGAGTAGGACTATCTTGCACTGCTTCAATATCGCCACTAATCTTACTGTCTTCTATTTGCCATAAAGGGTAATTGGACAGTTCCTCCAAATTTTATTGGTCTGCGAAATTCGGGCAAACTTTCAATCGAAAGCGAAGTAGACATGCCTTTTATACCCCTAATAGCTGCATCTACTAATTTGCCAGTAGATTTACGCTCGTTTTCTGGTAGCAAGTACCCGTCTTCGTTAAACCAACAAGAAGGCATTTTTTCAACTTCGATGTCAATACCTGGTCTAACTCCTAATAACCTAGCATTACGCCCTACTTTAGGCTTACCATTTTCCTCTACCATTCCCCGATAATAAAGTTGTGCCATCGGCTAAAATTACTTCTTTAATTTTGATTATTTCTATAATTTATTAAAATTAAAATAATTATTCTTAAAAACTGTTGTAAGCCTAAATTTGATGTTAACGAAGTTTGTTGACAGGACGAAAGAAAAGGACGCTACCTTTATAAGGGTTAATCACGTAAAGTAGATTGTCAACATTTATAAGTATAGTTTATATACAATTTTTGTAACATCCGTAAAGTATTTTGCGTTCAAATCCCAAAAAATGCCGATAATATCCTAAAGACCGCTAATTAGAGCTACTTTGTTAAACAATCATAATGATAATAATTTGATATAGCAGTGAACCGATATAACTCAATTTATCTAGCGAGGAAGGGAATTATAAACTCAGGAATTTTAGTTTAAAAATTTTAAATCAGATTTATGAAAAGTTGCGCTCCGTTAACAGTTATTTTGGCACTCGTATTTTCCTCGTCTGCGAACGCGCAAATTATACCTGATGCGACTGTAGGAAGCCAGGTGTTAAAAAATATTAATATAAATGGGGTTTTGAGCGATAAAATCGATGGCGGTGCCGTTCGGGGTAATAACTTATTTCATAGATGAGCGTGAATTCAACGTTGACAGTGGACGGGGAGTTTATTTCGCTAATCCGACAGATGTTACAAATATATTTACGCGCGTAACGGGAGTTAATTCCTCGAATATTAATGGTACTTTAGGTGTTTTGGGTTCAGCTAACTTATTATTTCTTAATCCTAACGGTATAGTGTTCGGCGCCGATGCGAAGTTGGATGTGAAAGGTTCATTTTTGGGCACTACTGCTAGTAACATCAACTTTGCCGATGGAACAAAATTTAGTACGATAATTAGCGAAGCTACGCCTTTATTAACAGTAAGTGTACCTGTAGGTTTGGGGTTTGGTACTGGTGAAGCAGCAATAGTCAACCAAGCAACTCCAGGTTTAAATGTTCTGCCCGGACAAACTTTAGCTTTGGTGGGTGGAGCAATATCATTTGACCAAGGTAAAGTAATGGCGCCTGACGGACGAATAGAATTAGGTAGTGTTGGTGCTAATAGTTCCGTCGGTATTACCTCAACTCAACCAGGTTGGACGCTTAACTATGGTGGAGTCACTAGTTTTAGAGATATTAACATGCGTCGCGCTGCATCCGCTGATGTTAGTGGGAGCGCAGGTGGTAGTATTCAAGTACAAGGGCGCCAGTTAATTTTACGTGAAGGTTCTAATATCGTTAGTCGTACTCAGGGCACAGGTACAGGTGGACTAATTAATGTCTACGCTTCTGATTTAATCGAGATTACTGGTTCTGGGACTGATGTGACTGCACCCAGTGGTATTTATTCTACAGTTATTGATGGCGCCAGCGGACGTGGAAGCGATGTAATGGTAGAAACGAATAATTTACGTATATTCGATGGACTAACAATTACTGCTGAAACCACTAATAAAACAACTTCAACCGTTAATGCAGTGACTTTAGGGACAGGTATCGGTGGTAATTTAACAGTCAAAGCTAATCAAGTTGAAGTAGCAGAACAAGCTACGCTATTTACTACCAGTGGTATTTGGAAGCAAAACGTTGATACAGGTAATGCTGGCAACCTAACAGTAGAAGCTAATTCAGTTATTGTTCGCGATGGAGGACTATTAACTGCGACAACCGAGGGAGATGGAAACGCGGGTAATTTAAACATTACTGCAAAAGAAATACAAATTATCGCTACACCCGAAAACCCAACAACCGTAATTGAAAGCACTTCTTACGGTAGGGGCAAAGCTGGTAATATTACGATTGATACCGAACAGCTACAAATCCTTGATGGTGGAAGGCTTGCAAGTAGTTCCGATGAATTCGGGGATGCAGGCAATATTAATATTCGAGCCGAGTCTGTGACTTTAGCAGGCGAAACATCTGCTCCACCTGATGAATTTTCATGGTTTGGTTGGTATCGCAATGCGATTTCTGCTTACACAATATCTCCTGGTAATGCAGGCAATATTTCACTTGACGTAAAACAGTTGCATTTACAAGACGGTTCTGCCATCAGAGCAGGAACTTTCGGTTCGGGGAATAGCGGAAATATTACAGTGCGAGCTTCGGAAATTACTCTTACAGGAACTAACGCATCTGGCGCCGATTATAGTGGTTTTATAACAGCAGCACTCGATGGTTCTACAGGGAATGCTGGAAATATTACTGTGGATGCAAAACAACTGCGTATTCTTAATGGAGCGCAAATCTCCACAGTCACCAATAGCTCTGGTAAAGCAGGAGATATTTCTATTACCTCTAATTTAGTTGAAGTTGCGGGTAAGTCAGCATTTCAATCACCAAGTCGAATCGCTGCTGCATCAATTCCTACACAAAATTCTAATACAGGTACAGCAGGTTCAGTCAATATTAATACCAGAGATTTGATAGTTCGAGATCAAGCTGAAGTTTCAGTTAGTTCACTGGGTAGTGGTAATTCTGGCAACCTTAATATTCAGGCTAACTCAATTCAATTAAATCGAGGCGCCAATCTTAAAGGTGATGTTAATGTCGGCAGCCAAGGAAATATTAACATTGATACTCAAACACTTATTATGCTTGGCGCCAGTAATATTACAACCAATGCCAGCGAAGATGCAAATGGAGGTAATATTACAATTAATGCAGCAGCTATAGCACAACTAGAAAATAGCAACATCACAGCAAATGCAGTAAAAGGTAGCGGTGGTAATATCCAAATTACAACTCAAGGGCTATTTAAATCTGAAGACAGCAATATTATTGCAGCATCAGAACGCGGCATTAGTGGCACTACAAATATCACTACTCAAAAAATCAGACAAGATAATTCGCTTCAAAAACAGGCTAGTAACTTTATTGACACAAATCAAGCAATTGCCACAAGTTGCCTAGCTAGAAATAACGCTATTCAAGGTCGCTTTGTAGTCACAGGTAGTGGAGGCTTACCAAATACACCGAGTAATCATGTTGACTTAGATTACTCTATTTTATCAGTCAGCCCTGTCAATATTACTGCTGCTAAAAATATCCAAAATACACAGGTAACTTGGAAACTTGGCGATAAAATCCAAGAAGCAACACAGTTAGTAACAACATCTTCGGGGCGCCTGTTACTATCTACAAATGCTAATACAATACCGAAAACTCAAACTTTAATTTGTTAATAATACATAATCGTAGGTTGGGTGGAACGCAGTAAAACCTAAACTCACATCTTGCATTTTCTTAATAAACGTAAGGTGGGCACTGCCCACCCTACGCAAAAATAAGGTTTACAAGCTTTTTAATTCTCAATAAGTAACTGGTGCAAGATGTCAGTAAACCTACTTTTATAGCAATACTTTGAATAAAGTTACTACATCATCCGCACTTCGTGATTATTAACCTTATATGAGACATGCAAAGACAAAATAGTCGTTGAAGTCCCTGAGCCAAAAAACTTAAAGTTTTAAAATTGATGGCCTAAAGTCAATAAAACAACGCTTTCGATATTTACTAAAGTTTCAGGATTGAGTTCACCTAATTTTCTTTCCAGCCTGGTTACATCAAGAACTCGTAGTTGATGACATAAAGCTACAGAGTCTCTATCAATACCACCTTCACCGCTAGGAATTAGTATACAGGTAGGTAATGATACTCGACGCAAAGCGCGTAGTTAGAGGAATGGTGATTAAAGTTGCGCGAAAACTGAGAAATAACATCGTTTTGAAAAATAATTACAGGTCGATTACCACCCTGTTCAGAGCCTCTAGTTGGATTTAAATCAGCCAACCATATTTCACCTCTTTTAATAGTCATCTTAAATCTTCTTGGTGTAAAGATTTTGCATATTCATCAATTCCCTCTTCAGCAAGTTTTCTATCTTCCTCGCCAAACTCTTGATATAGAGCCGCCATTTGCCTTTCATCAATTTTCAAACTAGCTACACGGTTTTTGTATCTAAGAAAGGCTAGAAAATCTGCAACCTGTTGAAGTTGTTGTTCATTAAGGTTATTTAACTCTTGGGTAATCACTTCTTTAAGGACAATCATAAAAAATCCTTGTCAACATGGTTTGTAAATACTGTTTATCCTATTGTAGCTATGTAAAGCTTCTAATATATCATAACTACACTGTTGATATTAATCAATTGAACTTATACTTCTAAATTTGACTTAACGCCATTCGAGAGAGTCCAATAGGCGCCATCGCTTAGGCTGTGAAAACTCCTGCGCGCGCTTACGAAAGAACCAAAATCGTATTCTTGTTTCATAACCTACATTTCAAAATTTATCCGACTGCAAAATCGCTATATTGTCGCATGTAAGGTGTATGAAATCCTAGGACAATATCTTCTCTCGCTACACCCATACTCATTAATTGTGCTGCAATATCTAATTCAGTACCATTCCACTGAATCCAAATTTTTTCATTTTTAATATCTAAATGCATAACTGGGCCAAATATTCTTTTCCGATTTTCCCAGCCCACATATAGAAGTTGGTAATGGTCGTGTAAGGTGTCAAAAACGTTTTGTAACTCAACATTTTCTTCATCAGAATCTTCCTCTGCGTATTCTGTTAGTAATTTTTGAATAGCTTCCCGGTATTCATCTATTTTTGCCATTTGACTACCTCTTCTTTCTCTTCATCGTATATAATTAAATTAACTTGACTACGCTGAATTACTGACTGTACAAATTTATCGTTAAAAAAATCATTATAAATAGTTACAGGTACAGCTAAATATAAAGTATGTTCATATTGTAAGTCTTAAGCGAGCATACCGATAGTTAGTATATTGCCCTATTGCAACATGAAATTCAGTCATAGTCGAGGCGCCTAAAAAACTTTTGACTTCAACGGCAATTTTTTCTCCATTGCGGTTAGCAGCTATAATTTTCTCTGCTCCTAAATCGATATACAGTTTACTTGTAGCAGTAACACGAATTTTTAGAGGGTCATCAGTTATCGTCCACCCATCTTTTTGAAGTGCGTTTTTCACGGTTTCGTGAAACTTATCCTTAGCTGACATCGCAACGGCTGCTAGTATCAAGGGTTTTATTTATTTTACTATAACAATGGTTTAGACATTAGATACTTATTCCAATAATGGCTTCCATTTTGTCCGGACGCAGTTCTGTAAGTAAAGATTTATTAAACTTTTGTAATTTATACCTGTTTCTTCTGCAAGATTTTTAAAATAGTTGACCACTTCATCGTCTAGGCTAATTGTGAATGGCTTTTTGAGTTTATTGACGTATGGATTTTCAACAGATTGGGAAAATCGTAATCTTCTTTCATGAGAAAAAATCACGGTATTGTTGACGTTATAGTTTAATTGCTAAACATGTAAAATTTGTCACACTTAATTTTTGTCGTTGGCTTATGGTGTCTATATTTGTTTATTCTTTGATAATAGCTGATTTCACAGGATAGCTTGGTCTTAATCTATATATAAGTTTATAAAATAGAGGTGTTTTGATGACTCAGATTAATTATTATGGTATGTCAGACCAAGAGTTAAAGCAGTACTTTCTTCGGAATCGTGAAGATAAATTAGCACTTCAGGTTAAGCACGCGCGAACGTAAGGTTATTGCTACTGCTAATGACCCTGATTTTTAGGTCAAAATTAAAGCGGCAATTGAGGAAAAGATGCAGATGAAAAGCAAGTCTTAGAAAAATTGGTCGATTGATTAGCAACGGATACAACGGATGTAACAGATTGGTTACTGATTACAAACAAAACTTGTTATCTTAAATCAACTATCCGTTACATCCGTTCATCATCCGTTGCTAATCTTCCCTCTGTGTACTCTGTGCCTCTGTGGTAAAAAATAAATGCATCACTGCACATCTGAGACAGATGTGCTACAGCCGATTAAAAGATTAATAATGGTTGCCTGATTTACGGTGGTGTACTGCGGTGACGCCATCTTGATTTAGGACTTTACCGTCGTCTACTGTGGCGTAGACTAACCAGTGGTCGCCTACTTCCATCCGGTCTTTGACGGTACATTCTAAGTAAGCTAAGGCGCCTGTTAAAACAGGTGAACCGTTAGCAGCATCAGTTGTTTCTAAGCCGGCAAATCTATCTTGACCCGGTGCGTAGTTCTTCATGAAGTGCTTGCGAATTTCTCTACCTTCGGCTAAAACATTGACGACGAAGGAATTTCCGGTATGCATAAGTGGTTCTAACGCGCGGTCTTTGGCTATAGATATTGTTAAGCCAGGGGGATTAAAGCTTGCCTGTGATATCCACGATGCGAGCATAGCGCTTGATACATCGCCTTGCTTGGCGGTAACTACTGACATTGAACCAAGAATTCTTCCTACTGCTTGTTCTAAACTGCTTGCAGGTGCGCTTGCTACTCGAACTCGGTTTGTGCGTTTGATAGCTTGGGCAAAGTCGGTTCCTGCTTCTTCGCAAAATTGGATTGTTTTATCGTCGGGTTTGAATTTGACGCGGATGGGGTCAAACCCAAAACGAAATCCTCCGTCTTTGAGTTTTGTTTCTAAGATGTCAATAGCTTCTCCGCTCCAACCATAGGAACCAAATACTCCTGCAAGTTTGGTTTTGCTAGCGTTGGCTAGTACTATTCCTAAAGCTGTTTGTACGGGTGTGGGTGCATGTCCTCCTAATGTGGGAGAACCCATGATAAACCCGGCTGATTTTTCGACAGCTTCTTGAATTTCTGCTGGGTCGGCAAATTCACAGTTTATTGATTCTACTCTTACACCTGCTTTAGTAATACCGTAGGCAATAGCTTGAGCTACTGTTGCGGTATTTCCGTAGGCTGAAGCATAAATTAATGCTACGGTGTTTTCTTGGTTGGTTTGTTGCTGTATCCATTCGCGATACGCTTTGGTTAATTCGATTAACCCATAACGTACCATTGGACCGTGGTTAGGGGCGTACATCCGCACTTTCAAATCAGACAGCTTTTCTAGTGCTGTATCAACTTGACGCGCGTGAGGCGCCATTACGCATTCAAAGTAATATCTTCTATCCTCTAGGAACGATTGCCAACCTTCATCAAATACTTGGTCGCCACATATATGGGCGCCGAATAATTTGTCTGTGTATAAAATTTCTGTCTGCGGGTCGTAGGTGCAAAGTTCGTCAGGATAACGGGGGTTAGGTGTAGGAATAAATTCGAGGTGGTGTCCTTTACCTAAATCTAGTGTTTCTTCACCGCGTTTGACTAATATAGGTAAATCTGGATTTTCTAAGGCGCCGCGTAAATTGATGGCGCCTGGGTTAGAACAAACAAAGGTAATTTGCGGTGCTATATCAAATAAAGCTTTTAATGTAGCCGCGCGGTTAGGGTTGACGTGACCGAGAATTACATAATCTATCTTTTTAATATCAATCCGTTGCTGTAACGCATTTAAGAAAATCTCGGTAAAAGTTTCTCCAGGAGGGTCAATAAGGGCTGTTTTGTTGCCTTCAATTAAAAAACAATTGGCAGTAGTACCCTTCGCTAAAGCATACTCAACTTCAAATCTTAAACGTGCCCAACTGCGAGAACGGAAGACGCGCGTATCTGTAGCAACCGGGAGAACTTGAACGTCACGAGGTTTTATTGACATAGTTAAAAGTGATGAGTGCTGAGTGCTGAGTGCTGAGTTTTGAGTGCTGAGTTTTGAGTGCTGAGTTTTGAGTGCTGAGTTTTGAGTGCTGAGTTTTGAGTGCTGAGTTTTGAGTGCTGAGTTTTGAGTTCTGAGTTTTGAGTGCTGAGTTTTGAGTTCTGAGTTTTGAGTGCTGAGTTTTGAGTTCTGAGTAGTAGGGTGGGCAGTGCCCACCTTACGATTTAGGAGTTAAAACTTCATACTCAGCACTCAGCACTCAGCACTTTTTACTCTAATAGTGATTACCAACTTTACGGTGGTGTACTGCTGTTAGTCCTTCGGGTTTGGAAACTCTGCCAGCGTAAACAGTACAGTAAACTATCCAGTGGTCACCTGCGTCGAGTCGGCTTGCTACTTCACATTCCATGTACGCTAATGCATCCGCGAGAATAGGGGCGCCGTTTTGGGCTGGTTGTGTACGTACACCTTCAAAACGGTCTGCACCAGGTGCAAATCGTTTTAGGAAGTGTTTCATTAAGCCTTGATAATTCCCTTCTTCGAGGACGTTGAGGACAAATTTATCACCTACTTGCATCAGTGATTCAATCGCGCGGTCTTTGGCTACGGCAAGTGAAAAACCTAATGGCTTGAAGCTGGCTTGTGCTACCCATGAAGCTAACATCGCGCTTTGGACATCACTTTTCTTGGCTGTGATAATGTATAAACCGCCACTAATTCTTCCTAGTGCTTTGTCTAGGTCGGCACCTAGCGATTTCATTTGTTTGATGTTTTTATCGCGCGTTACCCACTGTGCTAAGTCAGTACCTGCTTCTTCGCAAAGTTTGTAGGTGTTTTCGGTTGGTGTTTCGCGAATTTCAATAACTGGGAATGCTACGTGTAAACCTAACGCACGGAATTTGTTGAGTAATGGGTAGGTTGGTTCGTCGTTGCCACCACCTGTTTCAAAAATACCGATAGCTTGTTTTTCTTTGGCTGAACCTAATATTGTACCAAGGGCACCTTGAATATTAGCATCATTCGTTGCAGGAGGCATACCGACTACAATACCCGCAACTCGACTTACTAGTTCACGTAGTTCTTGTAAATCTGGGTTGCCGCTTAAGTCTATCATTTCAACAGCTACACCTGCTTTGGTAATACCATTTGCTAGGGAAGCCGCAAGTCGATCTGAAGCACCATACTCAGAAACATAGAATATACCAACTGCTGTTTCGGCTTTTGCTTGCGTTTGACTCCAGGTGCGGTATCTTCCTGTTAGCTCGTCAACATTATGCAATAACAGTGGTCCGTGACCTGTGGCGATCATGTCGATTTGTTGAAGTTCGCCCATCCGCTTGAGTGCTGACAACACTGAGCGCGCGTTTGGCGCCATTAAACATTCGTAGTAGTATTTATAGTCAGGCGAAATTGCTTCCAAATTTTCATCGAACGTGGCATCGGAACAATAATGCAACCCGAATGCATCACAGGTGTAAAGAGTTTTGGTTTTGTGGTCGAATGTAAAAATGGTGTCAGGCCAGTGTAAATTAGGAGCAATCACGAATTCGAGTTCATGCCCGTTGCCCAAATCTAATTTATCGGCGTTTTTGACGATTTGCCGCTTAAATGGTGTATGTACTAGATTTTCTAAAAATTGAATCGCGACTTTTGAACCAACTACAGTAATATCAGGCGCCAGTTTAAGAACGTCTTTGACTAACCCGCTGTGGTCAGGTTCTGTATGACTGATAATTAAATAGTCTATTTCGCTAAAATCGATTAATCCTTTAACCGCATCTAAATATAGATGACGGAACTTCTCATGTGATGTATCAACTAGCGCTGTTTTATCTCCGCGAATAATAAACGAGTTATATGTTGTGCCATTCTGCAAACCGAACTCGATATCGAAACGGTCTCTATCCCAATCCAGCGAGCGAATTGCTGTTGTGTCGGTAGCAATATCGGCTATCTGTATAGTAAGTCTTTTTTGAGTTTTCTCGGTGAGCGCTACCATGACTCGCCTCCTGTATTAATAAGTATTTCTTACCTCTGGTTATATTGTGACATGACTTAAATGTAAATAATTATTAAAAAAGCTATCGATCAGTTAAATAAAACAAAAGCGACGGGGGTGATAAGTTAGTCGGGGCGGAGGGGCGGGTTTATCTATATGCTGCGTTCAGAACGAAAATTTAGGTGAACCCGCCCGTACAGTCGGCGCGGAGGCGTGGAGTAATATGTCGGAAAGCTGGCTGGGATTAATGATTGGCAATTCTCGCTTGCATTGGGGGCTATTTGATCAACAAGATTTAATCTATAGTTGGGATAGCGATTACTTATTAATGCCATTATCCTGCCTGTCTCCAAATCTTCCTCTAATTCTTGCTTCTGTAGTTCCATCGCAAACTGCCATATGGCAAAATTATCCAAATGTCAAGATAATTACACTACAAAATATTTCGATAGGGCAAATGTACCCAACTTTTGGAATAGATAGAGCATTAGCTGTATTCGGCGCCGGTCGAGTTTTAGGATTTCCGATATTGGTAATTGATGCAGGTACAGCACTGACATTTACAGGCGCCGATAGTAACCAAGCATTAGTAGGTGGAGCGATTTTACCAGGATTGAGTTTACAGTTGGGAAGTTTATCGGGGCGAACAGGGCAGTTACCGAATATCGAACCACCGCAAAAATTACCCCTACGTTGGGCAATGAATACTCCTGAAGCAATACAAAGCGGAGTTATTTATAACTTACTTGCCGGAATTAAAGATTTTGTAACTCATTGGTGGGATGACTTTCCACAAAGCAAAGTCGTAATGACTGGGGGTAATAGTTCGCTCCTAAATTCATATTTACAATCTACTAATCCAGAAATAGCCGCGCGCATGATTGTAGAACGTGATTTAATATTTTGGGGAATGAAGTTTGCAACGGATGTAACGGATGTAACGGATGGTTAATTAGTTTCTAATAAGATACGTATCTAGTACTTGTCCGGAAGTTAGAAGTTAAAACAGCAAGGTTAATGTAGGAGTATGTGCGCGTTCTTAAAACAAGTCATCCGTTACATCCGTTGTAATCCGTTGCCAATTTACTCCTAACTGAAAACAGCCCTACTAGTTTTACGGCTTTTAATAAAGTCACGGATTTCTTGCACTACAACATTACTACATGACTGTGGTAAATCATGCTCTCCATGAGCAATCATTTTAAGATTAGCTCCTGGTATTAGTTGTGCGTAAGTTTGACTCTTTGCTATCGCTTCTTTTGTATCTTTACCACCTTGTAGAAGTAAAACGGGAATTACTAGAAAAGCAAGACGATTTTCAAGAAATTCTGCGTGAATTTCCGGAAGTTGACGGTCAAATAATAACTCGCAGGCGGTTGGGAACTTCTCCATAACCAAACGCTGGCGCCATTCTTGTCTAACATTGATTTCACGTCCAAACATTTTGGCAATTGGACGCAGCAACTTTAAAATAAAAAACATTAATTCCGAACGTTGAAGTATATTTTGCATTTGCTTCAAACGCTTATCAGTTCCTTCTATTGCTACACCTTCGGGAGAAACCAAAATTAAACCAAGAACTCGTTCTGGGTATTTCAAAGCATAGCTTGCCGCAATCCAGGCGCCTAATGTATCTCCAACTAAATATACTCGCTCCAGTTTTAACGCCATTAGAAATTGCGCCAAGCATTCGACTTGTACATCTATTGAATAATGAATATCTGGAGTTTCTGACTCCCCAAATCCAAATAAATCTGGCGCCCAACAGTGGTATTCATGTGCTAATGACTCCATTGCTGGAACCCATTGACTACCCTCATTCCAGCTACCGTGTAAAAAAACAATATTTGATCCCTGACCAACTTCGCGCCAAAATATCTGCCCTTGAGAAAGTTTTCTCCGGGAGTTACGAAATAAAGTGTCCATTTTAATGTAGAAGCAAGTTTAATATATGAGTACTAAATAATAAATATTTTTGTAGATTTAAAGATGTAAATCAGTGATGTTCCAAAATATTCCTTATTAATAGATACGTTTATCATACTTGATTGTCAAGAATCAATGATTAATATCTACATAATTTATGATTACTAATATCTATTGGTACCAATAAACTTACGAAACTGTGGTTAAACCCTTTAAGTAGTCTTTTAACTGTTGAGCGTGGTCGTGGGACATTGGTTCATTCGGTAAACAATCAAGAGAGAACGCTTGTATTTCCATGACTTCCATTTTGTCTTGAACACACATATCGCCTTTGACTTGCGCTTCAACGACTACACAGATCGAATGAATTCTAGGGTCACGGTCAGGCGCCGAGTAAACGCCAACTAAGCGTGTAATTTTGACTAACTCTAAGCCAGTCTCCTCCTTTAACTCACGTTCAACCGTAATCGGTATATCTTCTCCCCAATCAATCATGCCTCCGGGTAGCGACCAAAGACCGTTGTCGCGGCGCCGAATTAGCACGATTCTGCCATCAGGTAAAATTGGGATTATACTCGTACCAGGAACTGGGTGACGAAATATAACACCGAGTACAGTTTGTCCGAAACGCCACAAGCTACGTGTGGTTTCAATTGTAAAAGCTACCAAGGCAAATATATTCAATCGGATTTAGTTTATGATTTGACTGTATATGTTCTTGAAACTATAAGTATTTCTCGAATCCCTAATAATACTACGATGAGCGCAGCTAATTAGTGATTAATTTTTGATTGGATGATAATACTTATGATTTCGGGGTACATTCCATCGACTATCTTAGAACATATCAATATTAGCATCGACTAAATATTTGAGTGGTGTATGGCTAAATACGTAACTCAGATTTATTGAATAATTATATTGCCAACGTAGGAATATTTGACATAATCGTAGCGTATAGGGTATACTAGATTGCTGTTCTATAAATAGTTAAAGCGGCTTTCGGCAGAAACTATATTGATAGGATTGGTAACTGATAAGATTACCAAGCAGATGCCCAAGCATAGCTTTTTTGTTGTTTACAAAATGAGGTGAACATGGCCAAGCGCCGTAACCCAAAAAAAGAAAAGGCGCTACGGAACCAGGCTTACGCCCGGAAATTCCGTAAACGGACGACTACGGGAAGAATGCAACGAAGATTCCAGCAGAGATCGCCTAAGAGTGAAGAAGAAGAAAGTACAGCAGCAATGGACGCTGAGGGTTAGTATTTCAGTACTAATAAGAAAGTTTATTGTTGTTGCTGTTACATACAAAGCTGGGGCGTACATTACTGTACACCCCAATTTGCTTTTTAAGAGAATTATTACTAAGTTGGTACGTTCAAAGTGGCACGAGCATTTTTTAATGCTTCTCTAACTTGAGTAAAACCAGTACCACCGTAGCTGTTACGCGCGGCAACAACTTGACTGATGTCGATAGCGTGGTAAATATCAGCTTCAAAAGCAGGATGTAATTGTTTCCACTCGAATATAGTCAAATCTTTAAGAAGTTTATTCGCGGCAATACAAGTTTTAACAACTTTGCCCACAAGGTTATAAGCTTCGCGGAATGGAACTCCCTTAGTTGCTAAATAGTCGGCGACATCAGTAGCATTAGAAAAGTCTTCGCATACAGCTTCTTTCAAGCGAGGAGTGCGAAATTCCAACCCTTCGCGCAGTAATATAGTCATTGATTCTAAACAAAGTTTGACGGTTTTGACGCTATCAAATAAACCCTCTTTATCTTCTTGTAAGTCCTTGTTATATGCCAAGGGTAGTCCTTTCATCATCACCAACAGCGCTTGGAGATGACCGAATACACGACCAGTTTTACCCCGCACTAGTTCTGGAACATCGGGGTTTTTCTTTTGGGGCATAATACTTGAACCTGTAGCACAGCTATCTAATAAAGTCACAAAGCCGAATTCTTGGCTTGCCCAAAAAATTACTTCTTCAGCAAGACGGCTAAGGTGAACCATAATTAAGCTAGCAGCACATGTAAATTCAATGGCAAAATCTCTATCGCTAACACCATCAAGGCTATTTTCGTAAACAGCATCAAAATGTAATAGTTCAGCAGTATAGTGGCGGTCGATAGGAAAAGTTGTGCCTGCTAAAGCACCACATCCAAGCGGTGATATATTTACACGGCGCCGAACATCACTTAACCGTTCCCAGTCGCGCTGTAACATTTGGAAATAAGCAAGAAGGTGGTGAGCTAAACTGAGAGGTTGCGCGCGTTGTAAATGAGTATAACCAGGTATTAACGTTTCAACATTAGCTTCTGCAATATCAAGCAATACAGATTGAAATTCTCTGATTTGAAATTGAATTTGCTCAATTTGCGCGCGTAAATAAAGACGAGTATCAGTACCAACTTGGTCATTACGCGAACGTGCGGTATGTAGTTTTTTACCTACATCACCAGCAATATCCGTCAGGCGCCGTTCAACAGCAAAATGCACATCTTCAGCATCAACACCTGGGGTGAATTTACCTTCGCGATACTCTTGGCGAATTTGTTCCAAACCAGAAACAAGCTTTTCGCCTTCTTCAACAGAGATAATACCAGTATGAGCAAGCATTTTAGCATGTGCCACAGAACCAGTAATATCGTATTCGATTAATTCAATATCAAAGTCAATACTCGCATTAAAGCGAGCAATATGAGGATGCAGTCCTGATTCAAATCGGGGACTCCAATTTTGTTGCTGAGTCATAAACACTTATAGTTAGGAGTGAGGAGTTAGGAGTTAAGAATAGTTAGGAGTTAGGAGTTAGGAGTTAAAAATAATAACTCATAACTTATAACTCATAACTCATAACTCATAACTTTCCTAGCCGTAGCTAGTTAGATTCCGAATCATATAGCCAATAGCCAGCCCAATCAACAGTGCCCATGCTTGCCCTGTTTGTACAAAGTGCGTAAATGACTTTTGCATTTGACCCAAGATATTTGGGTCGGTAACGTTTTGAGCCAAGACCGTTAAGTCTATAGGCGCCTGTCCAAGTTGAAACACCCAATCACTAAGAATTTCCATACTGTGCCTTGCATTGTGTCAAAAATATTAGTTTGCTACTATTTGATGTCAGTCATAACCTCAATACGCTGGTAATGTCCACTACGATAATCTATCTAAGTGGAAATACTGATAGTTAATAGAAAGCTAAGAGCAAAAGCCGCAAGTATTACCCAGTTTTTTGTCAAAAAATGTGCCATTTTAAACTTTGCTGACTGTATTAATGGATTTACTTTCATACAGTCATAACCTCAATGTTAGGGTGGCGCCAACCGCAATTTCTCGGCTGTTCGTAAAATTTGTCCAGCTAGTACTGCAGCACCAAACCCATTATCAATATTTACAACTCCAATACCTGCTGCACACGAATTAAGCATCGTCAACAGCGGTGCAAGTCCAGCGAAACTGGCGCCGTAACCAATACTTGTAGGTACAGCAACCACCGGACAATCAGCTAAACCCGCAACAACGCTAGGTAAGGCGCCTTCCATACCAGCAACGACAACTAATACAGATGCGGATTCAATCACGTGACGGTTATCAAGCAAACGATGAATACCAGCAACACCTACATCCCATAGTCGCTGGACACGAAAACCGCAAAGTTCAGCAGTCACGGCAGTTTCTTCTGCAACTGGTAAATCAGCCGTGCCAGCAGAAATAATACCAATAGTACCGTGATATCTCGGTTCAACTTTGTCGGGGGTAATAGCGCAAATTCTCGCCATTTCGTAATAGCGCAGTTCCCTAACTTTTGGCTGTAACAAGTAATATACATCTGGTGAAATACGTGTTGCCATAACTACAGGGTTGCGTTGACGCATTACATTCATAATTTGGGCAATTTGTTCAGGAGTTTTGCCTTGTCCCCAAATAACTTCGGGAAAACCTGTTCGCAGTTCTCTATGATGGTCGATTTTTGCAAATTCCTCTACAGGTTCATATGCTAAATCTTTGAGTTTATCGAATGCGGTATCGGTACTCAGACTACCATTCGCAACAGATTCGAGAAGGTAGCGCAAATTTTGGTCATTTGTCATATTGTTTTGTCATATTGTATGGTGGGCAGTGCCCACCCTACGAACTACGAACGAACTATATTGTATGGTGGGCAGTTACGAACGAACTATATTGTATGGTGGGCATTGCCCACCTTACGAAGGAACTATACTAATGAACTATTCTTTGACTTTTAATTCATATTTATTCCATAATGTTCCACCTTGGGCGCCGAGTGCAGAAAATTTAACGTTTTGAATACGGTTTCTGACTGCTACCAAAGATAATGGAGTCACTAAGTAAATTTCAGGTAAATATTGCTGCGTTAGTTGTTGAGTTTTTGCGTAGATTTCCTTACGTTTATTGTCGTCTAATTCTTGTGCTGCTTCGATATATAGGCGCCCAATTTCTTCTTCCCACTCATTAATTTTTCTACCGATTAATTTTTCTTGTCCTCGCTGTGGCTGTTGGTTAAAAGAATGTGAGTTTCCTTCGGGAGTCCATTTATTGGCGCCGTCGTTTGGTTCCAACGAACCAGTAAAGCCAAGTAAATAACATTCCCAATCAAGAGTATTATTTAGTTTATCAACAAGCGTGTTAAAAGAAATCGGATTAAAATCAACTTGAATACCTATTCTAGCTAAATCACCCTTGATTTGCGCTGCCATTGTCACACGGGTTTTATTTTCCACGTTTGTATTCAAGGTAAAACGCACACGATTTCCATCCGCATCGACTAACTGCTTTCTAGCATCATATTTAAATCCAGCGTCTAAAAGTAATTTCCTCGCCTTTTCTTGATTATACTCGTATACTTTCAAACCTTTTTCAGGTGATAAATAATACGGACTTTGAATATCTATTGGAGAGTTATGTAATTCACCCAAACCCCGTAATACGTTATTTAGCATCGTCTCACGGTCAATAGCATGAGCAACCGCGCGTCTAAATGCCACATTATTAAACCAGCGTGATTTTATAGAGTTAACTACAGGTTGTCCATTTTGGCGTTTGCCAGTGTTCAAGTTAAAAGAAATAAAGCTTTTACTAAAAGCAGGGCCACCATTATATACAGTAAAATCACCACGTTTTTGTTCGTTCTTGAGCAAAGAAAAGTTCTCTGGAGAAACAGTCAACGTATCTAAACCACCTGAACGAAATTGCAGTACTCCAGTATCAGTAGATTCAATAATTTCCCAAACAACTTGTTCGACGTAAGGCAACCTGTTACCTTGATTATCTTGGCGCCAGTAATAAGGATTGCGTTTAAACACCACCCGTTGACTAGGAATATATCTATCAATCAAATAGGGACCATTTACTACAATGTTTCTAGGGTTCGTACCAGTACCCCATGTCGATAGAAATTGAGTATTGCCATTTTTGTCTTTAGTTTTTGTCGTTTTTTCTAAAACATGCTTCGGTAAAATTCCCACACCATCAGGTGAACCAGTAGTTGAAAACAAAAACGGTGCAAACGGTTCAGGCAAAATAAACTCTACTGTACGCTGATCAATTTGACGTACTTCAGGAAACGCGCGACTCTTACCAATTTTGAGAGTATCTTGCCAACTTGTAGGAATATCCTTATTAAAAGCAATATCTTTATAAGTAAAAACAACATCCTCCGCTGTTAACGGCTGACCATCCGACCACTTTAAATTATCGCGCAAAGTAAAAGTAACACGCTTATTATCATCCGAAATTTGCCAAGACTGAGCTAAAGCAGGCTCAATTTTCCGAGTCATCGCGTTAATAGTAGTCAACCCTTCAGCCGTAAACAAAAACACATTAGGAAATTCTTCATTGAGAGCAAAATTAAAAGTCTTAGGGTCGCTAAGAAGAGTAGTAGTCCACTGTGACTGATTACTTTTAGCCCTTAAATTACTAGGATTACAACTAATAATAGCAACCTGAAAAAATACAAATAATATCCCCACTAAAACCAATGCAACCCAACGGCGCCAACACCGCAAACAATCATCACTCATAGCTCGTAGTAGCGCTTTAGCGCTCACATCTCCATAAGCCATATATTATACACACATCAAATAATATATAGCAATCTGCTCACCATATATTAGTATTCCTAGACAGTCACCATACTACGTAATTAAGATGGTACATTTCCATGCCTTGATAAATATTTTTAAAAAAGTATATCTACGTAAATTAATAATATGAATTTCATTTATAATCAACTTTATTACTAATTTTAATTTTGCGGAATTAAAAGCAAGATTTACAGGTCAAAGGAAAATTTTAAATTAGTTTATTATGACTAATCATAAATTAGCATAAATCGAAGCATTACCTATTCTTAACGTAATACAGATAAATCTTAGATTGAGCCAAGTATCAATTTAAAAATTCTAGGCGTGAAATTAATGCTCCTGCAAAAATCATCTTTATCTCTATCACTAACCCTACTGTTTTTAAGTATATTTACATCAACAGTAAATGCTCAAACAGCATTTTCTAAAAACCAAGTAAATTTTACTACCAACACAGCAAAAGACCTCCTAGCTCAAACTGAAGAAACTGCTGCACCCGAAGTAATTACCTTTGGTCCCCGCGTTGGTGCTGGGTACACAACAGAAGGCGCCGGATATAATCCATATGGCAGTTTTGATATCTTTTTTCCAATATTGCAAAACCCAGGAAGAAGTCTTACTTTTATCGAAGGTAAGATGCTTTGGGATACAGATACAGATTCACTCGGCGGTAATATATTACTAGGACATCGTGTTATTAACGATGCTAAAACCCGCATTGTTGGTGGTTACGTTTCATACGATACTCGCAACACTGGGCAAGGTGTATTTAATCAACTTGGCGTAGGTTTTGAAAGTTTAGGTAACTGGGATTTTCATCTTAACGGTTATCTTCCTATAAGCAAAAGTAGCAACCAGCTATCAGAAAATGTACTTGCAAGTCCCTCATTTGTAGGTAATTCGTTACAGCTAGATCGAGTTAGAGTTTTCCAGCAAGCATTTTCTGGAGTTGATGCAGAAGTTGGTACAAAGCTAGCTTCTTGGAATAACGGTGCCTTACGTGGTTATGCTGGAGGTTACGTATATAGCAGCGATGGTATCCCGGCATTTGTAGGTGTTCGCGGTAGATTAGTTGGAAACTGGAACGGTTTAACGATGGGACTGTCGTTACAAAATGACTCCCAGTTTGATACTCGCTTAGTATTTAATATTGGCGCCAGTTTAGGTGGAGTCAAGAATAAGAATAATAATCAAAGCATACTCGCGCGCATGGGTGAATCAGTACAGCGCGAATCTAGCATTATTGTAGATAACCGAGTTGTTAGAGATACCGTTCCTGCCATCAACTCAAATGGAGGAGCAATTACATTATTTAGTTTAGCTGACAATCAATTAGGAAGTATCACCTCAACTTTAGCGTCAGCAAAAGCGAACGATATTGTTTACGTACAAGGTGGAACAAATTCTAGCATCGGTAGTTTTACAGTTCCAAGCCTTGTACAAGTTCTATCTAGTGCGCCTGTACAGGTAGTTAATACACAAGCAGGGAATGTTCAAATACCAGGTTCCGGAACTGGTATATTACCCAGAGTTACAGGAACAGTTACTTTAGCTAGTAACGGTAGTAATCAAACTTTATCTGGATTTGCAATTACCAATACTGCTGGTCAACCTGGCATTGTTGGTACTAACAACACCAATGCTAGCATTTTGCAAAACCAAGTTACTATCAATGGCGCCAATACAAATACGCTACTTGCTGGTAGAGGTATTGTACTCGTAGGCACCAATAGTACTACAAATATTGATAGTAATACCGTTAGAAACGCGATTGGTGAAGGTATTCGTTTAGATAACGTTAGCGGTAGAGCATTTATTACCAATAATACTGTTCTCAATACCATTCAACCACAAACTCAAACAGGGTTAGAAGCTAGTATTTTTGTTCGCAATAATAGAGGTGATGTTAATTTAACTATTGCCAATAATACAGTGGGAGACAATAACACTCGCTCTAGCTTTAATAATGATGGAACTCCTTTAGTTGCGTCGGAAATAGATGGGATTGAATTTAGCCTTTGTCGGAGTTACGCTGCACCAGTTTTAGATACATTTGCAAAGTGTAGTGGTACAGCGACGGCACAAGTTGCCATCTTAAATAATACCGTTAGAAACATTGGTGTGATTGGAAGTGGTGATGGCGCCGATGGTATTGATATCAACTTGAATAATGGTGACGACCCTACAGATACAGGCGCCAGAGTTGGTAGTCTAACAATTAGTGGTAATAGAATTTCCAATATTGCAGATAAGGGTGTAAGCTTTGGTGTTGATGGAGATGCTGTACTAACACAGGGTATCGTCACCAATAACCAGGTAGATACAGTCGGGGATATTGGACTTGCTTTGCGTTCCCGTTTCAATTCAACTTCCAATTATGTTGCTACTGGCAACACAATTAGAAATGCTGGAAATAACGGTATTGAGTATATTCTGACTCGTAATGATAACAATTCTGTAAGCACTGGTATTGTTTCTAATAATACAATATCTAACAGTGGTAGTAATGGAATAGCGGTTGGCGCCCGTGGTACAGGACAACAAACAGTCACTGTTGCTAATAACACGATTACCAACACTCTTACTACTGGTAGTACCAGAGGTATTGACGTACAAACACAGGAAAACGGCAAACTTCAGTTAACACTTGATACAAATACAATTAGCGGTAGTCGCGCGGAAGGTATTCGTATTCGTACTGGCACTAATACTGGGGTTAGTGGTGGTAATTCACAAGTTAATGCCAGTGTTAAAAATAATAATGTACAGAGTAATAACACTGGTGGTACAGCAACTGGTACTTTAACTGCAAGTTCTGCAAATAACTCTAATTTCTGCTTGGCATTACGAAATAATACAGCAGGCGCCACTTCTACTACAGGTTACGCTTTTACCAGAAGTAATACTTCTATTTTCAGAGTAGAAAACGCGCTGCTTTCAAGTAACGTTGGTACATTTAGCCCTGCGCTCCCACTTCCTGCTGCTACATTTACGAGTGTAGCTACAGGTACTTGTGGTTTACCTTAATTAAGTACGGTGGCTTTTGCCGCACCTACTCTAGCCCTAAGATGTATGGTGGCTTTTGCCGCACCTACTGTTGAACTTGTTTAACTTTAATATCTTGGATATTCCAGAAGGAACCACCAGTTGCAGAATGGCGAATTCCTATAAATTTATCACGCACAGCTGACAGTGAATATGGGTTAACCAAGTGAATTAAAGGTAAATATTCCTGTGCAAGCTGCTGTGACTCAGCATAAATTGCTTTACGTTTCGCTTGGTCAAATTCTTGTGCAGCTTTTACGTACAACTCACCAATTTTAGCTTCCCAAGGATAAACAACCCTTCCTTCAATTGGTTTAGCTCCCGCGCGTGGTTTTAAGTTAAACATATGCGAACCCCCATCAGGAGTCCACAAGTTAGCGCTGGAGTTCGGCTCAAAATCGGCGCCAAAACCAATCATTCCGGCATCCCAATCTAGGGTGTTATCTATTTTATCTAAGAAGGCACTCCAAGCTACAGGAGTAAAGTCAACCGTAATTCCGACTTTCTCTAAGTCTTGTTTAATTTGCGCTCCCATTGCTTCGCGGATTTTATTTCCTGCGTTTGTAAGCAGTGTGAACCTAACGCGGTTGCCATCCGAATCAAGTAACTGTCCACGATTATTATATTTAAAGCCAGCTTTGGTAAGTAAAGAACGCGCTTGTTCAGGATTGTAGTTATAAACCTTAAGTCCTTCTTGGGGAGATAAGTAGTAGGGACTTTTTGCATAAAGCGGAGAATCTTGAAGTTCTCCTAATCCTCGATAGATATTATTTACCATCGTTTGCCTATCGATGGCGTAAGCAACAGCTTGACGAAATTCGACTGTATTGAACCAGCGTGACTTGATAGGGTTAACAAGCGGTACACCGTTACGCTTTCCCTTATTCAAGTTAAAAAACATAAACGTTGTGCTTGCAGCAGGTCCACCATTGTAGATTTTAAATTTACCTTGCTCTTCTTGAGCTTTTAGTAACGAGAAATAATCAGGTGTAACAGCGACATTATCAAGTCCACCCGAACGAAACTGAATTAACCCAGTATCAGTTGACTCGACGATTTGCCAAATAACCCTGTCTATATATGGTTGCTGCTGACCTTTGGCATCTTTACGCCAGTAATAAGGATTGCGGGTAAATACAAGCCGTTCGCCTGTATTATATCTAGCAAGCTTGTAAGGACCATTAACTATAATTTGGTCTGGGGGAGTATCAACATCCCACTTTGAGAGGAATACAGGTTTTCCTTCAGAGTCTTTAGTTTGAATAAATGGACGAAGCGCATGAGCTGGTAAAAGCGGTAGTCCTGTTACACCCAGGAACGGACTAAACGGTTCTGGTGTTATAAATTCTACACGTCGTTCATCTAGCTTCCGCACGGTAGGTAATAATCCTTTGGCGCCAACCCTAAGAACATCGCGCGCGTCAGTAGGAATTGCTTCGTTGAGATAAATATTATTGAAGGTAAAAACCACATCATCAACAGTCAGGGGTTTCCCATCCGACCATTTCAACCCATCGCGCATCGTAAAAATAATTTTGAGCTTATCTTCAGAAATTTGCCAAGATTCAGCCAAATCAGGTTGAACTTCACCTGTAAATGGGTCTTGAGTAACAAGTCCTTCATAAGTCAACCCAAATATATTAGGAGATTCATTACTGAGTGGGTAGTTAAAAGTCTTAGGGTCGCTGAGAATACTTACAACAAGCTGCGGAGTTTGAGCGGCACTGGTTTTTAGTCCCGCAGGGTTACAAGCGTTGAGCGTCAGGGCAACAAACACCCCTACTAGCCCAATAACCCAAGTGCGCTTAAAGTTAAGTATTTTGAATATCTGGGTCAAACTAGCCATATACGTATAATTTATTCCTATGTTAAATCATATAAGTATATATACTTGGTCAAATAAATAATTCCGTAGATATACTATTTGTGGCAATTATAATAACAAATTTTTCGATTTAGACGGCGCCAATCGTTGGGATGATGTGTCATGAGGGGCGCCTATATTTACAGCTTAGGGGTTTTGCGCTTGTAACCAGCCTATAAAATTCGTTGTTTTACTGAAATACCTAATACCAGTATCTTGTAACAGTTGTGCAACTTTCTGCTGACTAAATTCTTTATAATTCAAGCTTAAAAATACTTTTGTTATATCAGGATGCAAACGCGCGTGGCGAATTATACACTCTAGAATTATTTTATCAAATAAGTGCTTATCTTCTAAAATATCCCTTTTTAGACTCTCCTGAATTACAGGAAATTCTAGGGGTATTTCTTCAGCTTTATTTGCAAGCTCATTACATGTTAAGTCAAAACGTTTCTTAATATCACTTATCCGACCTTCAAAACTACTTTTTGATTGCTCGAGTCTCGAAGCTGTAAATAGAGCATTTATTGAAGTTTTATCTTGTAATGATTCACTAATTTGAATGTCTACTTTTCTAAGAAAATCTTCATTATTCTTCTGTCCGTTTTGCCATGTTGCATGAGCTTCTAAAAAACAAATACTGGGTATTACTATGGAAATAGATGCTGGTGTATTGAATAGTAAGTCTTGTGCTTCGACATCCTGTCCTTTCGCAAGACTAATTATAAAATTAGTTTCAATGTATAGTATCACTTTCAATTCTTAATAATATGCTTTAGTCATTCCACCTTGAATTAACTGCAAAAAACCTATTTCTTTCATTTCTTTTAAATACGGTGGAATTTCTGAATTCCAATTATACCCTAAATCTCGTAGCCAAGACTCTATCAAAGTTACAAGATATCTATCATATATACTTTTATCCTCAAAGTTAGGTTCGTAATGGCTAAGTACGTCTGCTGTATTTAAAGTTAAAATAGGCTCAGATAAATTTTGACCATCCCAACGTAAAAACTCAATATTTTCCTGATCAGCAAGCATTGCAAAAGGAATTATATTTTTGGTCGCAAATTTTAAGACATCAATTAAATCTAAAACTGCATATTTTCTGGTATCAGGATTTTTAAAGCTATGTGGTTCGCTTGTAACTTCGGCAACAAGTATAACATTTTCATCTTTATCTAAAGCAATAAAATCAGGAAGTTCTATGTCTCGCAAGTTTGTTACTAACATCGCTAGATGTTCTTTACCATCCATGAAAGACTCAGTGTAAGTCTCTTTTCGCATCCAGTCGTACATAATCTTCAGCTATTTTGATTTGTGTAAGTTGGACATTTAACTTATATGTTAGATTAAATTACTGCTATTTTGGAATATAAGGTTTTTGTAGGGATGGCTGTGACTAGGCGCCCAGTATTATGAGAATTATTGCCCAATATCTGGGGCGGGCGAGGATGCCCGCTCCACAAGAACTTATTAAGCTGCTTGTAATAAAACTACTGCATAAGCGCAAATTCCTTCTTCGCGTCCAACGGGTCCTAGTTTTTCATTAGTGGTTGCTTTAATACCTACTTGTGTTGGTTCTAATTGCAATACTCCTGCTATTTTGTCGCGCATTTTCTCAATGTGAGGTTTTAATTTTGGGCGTTCTGCTACTACTACTGAGTCAATATTGCCAATTTTCCAGCCTTTATCTAGTACTAATTGATTTACTTGGCTTAACAAAACTAAACTATCGGCGCCTGCCCATTTTTGATCTGTTGGTGGAAAATAATAACCTATGTCACCCAAAGACAAGGCGCCTAACATCGCGTCCATTATTGCATGAGTTAGTACATCAGCATCACTATGTCCAAGCAAGCCGAGTTCGTGGTCAATTTGAACGCCACCGAGTATGAGACGGCGCCCTGTAGTTAAGCGATGGATATCGTAGCCGTTACCAATACGAATAGACATAATAAAAGTTATGAGTTAGGAGTTAGGAGTTAGGAATGAAGAATTAGAGCTAGTTGATCTTATCCGTAACTTATTAACTCATTAACTCATAACTCATAACTCATAACTCATAACTCCTAACTCTCCTCCTTATTCTGTTCTTCCCAAGCTTTGAGTAAGTCGGGACGACGAAGGCGAGTGCGTTCAATTTGTTGGCATAGGCGCCATTTGGCAATTTCCTTGTGGTTGCCGCTAAGAAGGACGCTGGGGACTTTCCAACCACGAAAGTTGGCAGGGCGAGTATATTGAGGGTAGTCGAGTAGATTTTCTTCAAAACTTTCGTATTTGATCGATTCGACTTTGGCAACGGTGCCGGGAAGTAAACGGGTGACACCATTGATTAATGCCATTGCAGGAATTTCGCCACCGGTTAAAATAAAATCTCCGAGGGAAACCTCACGGGTAACAATTTGTTGTACTCGCTCATCGATACCCTCGTAATGTCCACATATAACTATCAGTTGGTCGTAGTTAATTGCTAACTCTCGTAACAAAGGTTGATTGATGGTTTGTCCTTGAGGACTCATCAATATTACTTCTCTTCGGGGTAGAATCGGCAGCGACTCAACAGCGGCAAAAATCGGTTCGGGCTTCATGAGCATCCCGACACCACCACCGTAAGGTTCGTCATCGACTTTGCGATGCTTGTCGCTAGTAAAGTCGCGTGGATTTATCAGATTGACTTGGGCAATCTGTTTGGCTAAAGCTTTACCCAACAGCCCTGAGTTGAGAACTGAGGTAAAACAGTCTGGAAACAGCGTAACTATATCAAAGCGCACAGTAATTCGTATTCGAGGACACTATTGTTAAGTTTGAATATCGATTGCGAGGCGAGCGGTCTATGTTGTGTAGAACACATCAAATCGTTAAGAGTCTGTTTAAAAGTACTGCAAATGGTAGGTTCTCGGATAACATAAAAGTTTTTCTAATTACTTAATTTATGTTTAAATATTGTCACATCTAGATTTAAATTAATAGATTAATCGGGTTAACAACTTCTAGGATGCTGAAAGCTACCACCAGAACGAATGCGTGTCAAGCCCTGCTTCACCCATAGCAGTTTCCTTAAGTCTTTATTTAACCCTTATGGTTACAGATAAAAGCAGAAAGGAATAAAAAGATGCCACCAACTGGTTAACAGGTGAATCAACACCCGAATGATAGCAATATGGGACATGCGAAAATAATTTTTCGCTCTGGGCACCATTGACAATGGTATCGAATGGTAATTGCCTCCCATCGATAAGAGCCAGAGCCGTGTCCTTTTAGGTAAGAAAGCAAAATCATCAGATTTTTCTTGCGTACTTGTTTTATTCACCTGAAGTTGTTGACAGGAGATACACAATGCGGCAATTAAAAGCTAAATGGCTGGAAATGACGACACCCCAAGCAACTAAAACCGCCGTTCTCGTAATTGGAGGCGCCGAAGATAAGGTTCATGGACGCGAAATATTACGAACTTTTGTAGCCCGTTCCGGTGCTAATGATGGCTATATTACTATTATTCCATCTGCATCAAGAGAACCCGCCATTATCAGTGGACGTTATGTCCGGATTTTTGAAGAAATGGGCGCCAGTAAAATTGAGGTTTTGGACATTCGCGAACGCGACCAGTGCGAAGACCGTAATTTTAAAGAATCCCTGGAAAATTGTACAGGTGTTTTTTTGACTGGAGGCGACCAACTACGGCTATGCGGAGTTCTCTCTGATACTTCGGCTATGGAGATTATCCGGCGCCGGGTGCGTTCTGGGGAATTAACGCTAGCGGGAACGAGTGCAGGGGCAGCAGTGATGGGACATCACATGATTGCTGGTGGAGGTAGTGGTGAGTCACCCAATCGTTCGTTGGTTGATATGGCAACTGGCTTGGGCTTAATTCCCGAAGTAATAGTTGACCAACATTTCCACAATCGTAATAGAATGGTACGTTTGGTAAGTGCCATTGCGTCGCACCCTGACCGCATTGGCATTGGCATTGATGAAGATACGTGCGCGATGTTTGAGCGCGACGGTTGGCTACAAGTCTTGGGTAAAGGCAGCGTTACTATCGTTGACCCTACCGAAGTCACCCACACTAACGAACCTTACGTTGGCGCCACAGAACCGTTAACGATTCATAACATGCGGATGCATATTCTCAGCCACGGTGATCGATATCACCTTTACCAACGCACTGCCCTACCCGCCAACTACCGAATTTCCAGCTGACGGAATAGTGTGTCAGGGGTTACACTGAGTTGACCGCTCATTACGACGTTGCACGAGAAAAAGTGAGAATAATACGATGTAAGAAGAAAAAACTGTTTTATAAGAACAGTGAAGCGGTCATTCCAGTAAGAAACTAGAAATTGACTCCGAATCTCCATCTACCTATTCCCATGAGAATCCTCAAAATCCAGACCTTACGCGGTCCCAACTATTGGAGCATTCGACGCCACAAGTTGATTGTCATGCGCCTCGATTTAGAGAACCTCGCCGAGACGCCCTCGAATGAAATCCCCGGTTTTTACGAAGGATTAGTTGAGGCGCTGCCAAGTCTGGAGGGTCACTATTGTTCGCCTGGCCATCGTGGTGGCTTTTTAATGCGAGTCAAAGAAGGCACGATGATGGGTCACATCATCGAACATGTTGCCTTAGAACTGCAAGAACTAGTCGGAATGCCTGCTGCCTTTGGACGTACACGCGAAACTGCCACACCAGGAGTCTACCAGGTTGTTTTCGAGTATCAAAATGAGGAAGCAGGACGCTACGCTGGCAGAGCAGCAGTAAGACTGTGCCAAAGCATCGCTGACCGAGGACGCTATCCAAAAGCCGAACTTGAGCAAGATTTGCAAGATTTGCGTGACTTTGCCCGCGACTCGGCGCTTGGACCTTCGACCGAAGCCATCGTTAAGGAAGCTGAGAAAAAAGGTATCCCCTGGATGGCTCTTGGCGCCCGCTTTTTAATTCAATTGGGTTACGGCGCCTCTCAGAAGCGCATTCAAGCGACCATGACCAATAATACAGGTATTTTGGGAGTGGAACTGGCTTGCGACAAAGAAGCAACCAAACGCATTTTAGCTTCATCAGGAATTCCCGTTCCTAGAGGCACCGTCATCAACTTCCTTGATGATTTGCAAGAAGCTATTGAGTTTGTCGGTGGCTATCCAATTGTTCTTAAACCATTAGATGGCAACCACGGACGTGGTATCACGATTGATATTCGCAGTTGGGACGAAGCCGAAGCTGCATATGATGCCGCGCGTCAAATATCTCGCTCGGTAATTGTTGAGAAATATTACGTCGGGCGTGACCACCGCGTATTAGTAGTAGACGGCAAAGTCGTAGCGGTAGCAGAACGTGTACCCGCACACGTTGTAGGTGATGGCAAATCTACAATTTCCGAGTTGATAGAAGAAACCAATAATGACCCAAATCGTGGTGAGGGACACGACAAAGTACTCACAAAAATAGAATTAGACCGCACTAGTTATCAATTACTAGAAAGGCAAGGTCTTACTTTAAATAGTGTTCTACCTAAAGATAGAATTTGTTATTTACGTGCTACTGCCAATTTAAGCACTGGTGGTATAGCAGTTGACCGAACCGACGAAATTCACCCTGAGAATATTTGGATAGCGCAGCGCGTCGTTAAAGTCATTGGCTTGGACATTGCTGGTATAGATGTTGTCACTTCGGATATCAGTCGTCCTTTGCGTGAAACCGAAAGTGTAATTGTCGAGGTTAACGCTGCTCCTGGTTTCCGGATGCACATCGCTCCTTCGCACGGTACACCTCGTAACGTCGCAGGCGCCGTGGTAGATATGCTGTTTAAAAACGAACAAGCAAGTCGCGTCCCGCTTCTTTCGGTAACAGGTACAAATGGGAAAACTACTACAACCCGTTTGCTAGCGCATATCTTCCGCCAAACAGGCAAAGTAGTCGGATATACCACCACAGACGGAACTTATATCGGAGATTATTTAGTAGAAGCAGGAGACAATACCGGGCCTCAAAGCGCACAACTAATTCTACAAGACCCAACAGTAGAAGTTGCAGTCTTAGAAACCGCGCGCGGTGGTATCCTTCGTTCTGGTTTAGCGTTTGAAGCTTCTAACGTAGGAGTGGTATTAAATGTTGCCGCAGACCACTTAGGACTCGGCGATATTGATACTATCGACCAACTTGGACATCTCAAAAGCGTAGTTGCCGAAGCTATATATCCAGATGGGTATGCAGTTCTCAACGCCGATGACCCACGAGTAGCGGCAATGGCAGAAAAAACCAAAGCGAACATTGCCTACTTCACCATGAAGTCGGACTCACAGCTTGTGCGCGACCATATCCAAAAGGGTGGAGTTGCAGCGCTATATGAAAACGGTTACATTTCGATATTAAAAGGTGACTGGACACACCGAATTGAGAAAGTAGAGAATATTCCTCTCACAATGGGTGGACGGGCGCCGTTTATGATCGCGAATGCGTTAGCAGCATCGTTAGCGGCATTTGTACAAAACGTTAATATCGAGCAAATTCGGGCAGGGTTAACCACATTCCGCGCGTCGGTGAGTCAAACACCAGGACGAATGAACTTGTTTAACTTGGGTAACTACCACGCACTCGTAGACTATGCTCACAACCCTCACAGCTACGAAGCAGTCGGTTCATTTGTTCGTAACTGGACTACAGGACAGCGAATAGGTGTAGTTGGAGGTCCTGGAGATAGACGCGACGAAGATTTTGTCATGCTCGGTAAACTTGCCGCTGACATTTTCGACCGAGTAATTATCAAAGAAGATGATGATACGCGCGGGCGCCAGCGTGGTTCTGCGGCTGAGTTAATCTTGAAAGGTATCAAGCAAGTTAAACCTAATTTTACTTACGAAACCATACTCGACGAAACTCAAGCAATTAACAAAGCACTCGACGCGGCGCCAGACAATAGCTTAGTCGTGATTTTACCCGAAAGCGTTAGTCGCGCGATTGAATTAATTAGAGCGCGCGGTGTTGTTAAAGAGGAGACACAAAAAACTCTACCTACAACCGTTAGTGACTCTTCACAGCTTGGCACCTCTTCTACCACGGTTGTAAATCGATTATAGGAGAGAGCTTCATTGTAAGTGTTTTATATCAGCACTAAAGTACTGGTGACAAACACTTGCAACGGAGCTTCTTCCTACTTTTTCTCATCATTATCATCATCCTGACTGGTCGCTTCTGAATTCGGATTGTTTAACTCATCCTTAAACCCCCGTAGAGTTTTACCAAGCGCACTACCCAGTTCAGGAATTTTTTTCGGTCCAAACACCAATAGTGCAACTATACCAATCACCGCCACTTCCGTCCATCCCAATCCAAACATAAGTACCACCTACAAAAAATCTTCCTTCAATTACTATAGTTGATCCCCCCAACCCCCCTTACTAAGGGCAGGGCCGTTTCATTCTTGGAAGGAAATTAAATTCAGTTGAGACTTGCTACGAGATTACCCTTAACTACCGTCTCTTTCTTTGTGCCCTTTGTGACATGCAGTGGTTTATTCATTTAATGAACCACTTTGAACACATAATCCGCTCGTATTTCCCGCTCTTTAGAACACAAAGGGTAATAGCAATTTTTCTTTTTAGAATGAAACAGCCCTGCCTTACTAAGGGGGGCTAAGATTATTGTAAATTCGTAGGTTGGGGAGCCACCTCCGTGCGCGGGTCCCCCCCGAATCGCGAGAGTGGCGTCTTCTGGAACGGAACCCAACATTAAATTATGTCTTTTAATTTTAAAATCCTTGTCTCTACATTTTCATTAATACGCCAATTCAGTAACACTAAAATTTACCACAGAGACGCAGAGTACACAGAGAAAGAGGTAGAGTATATTTTCACTAATTCTGAACGGATTGCGATATAAATAGTTTGCTGTATATTAATTATTCTCGCGATATAGCTATTTTTAAAAAATCACTCAACTCATGTGCTATCTACTCAACTTCTGGTTCCGATAAAATTTGAGATAATTGATTTCCATTAGCTATTATAAACTTGCGTATACCTGCCCAAATTATAAGTTGGTGTATTTGAAAACTATGTGGAACCTTATATACTATTTTTTGTATACAGTGCCTTTGAGAAGATAAAGTTTGATATTTAAAACCGATAAATTCCTTAGTTATAGAAACTATTTGCGAACTCTTAAATAAACGAGTAAAGGCATTTA
Organism: Calothrix sp. NIES-4105; assembly: GCF_002368415.1. Classification (GTDB taxonomy): domain Bacteria; phylum Cyanobacteriota; class Cyanobacteriia; order Cyanobacteriales; family Nostocaceae; genus Dulcicalothrix. The sequence goes on along the minus strand of NZ_AP018290.1, from coordinate 8,922,792 downwards.
CTTAATTTTATCTAATATATTTACAATTTGTTTCGTTCATAGGTAAATTTTCGCCTATAAAATTATATTAATTATAAAGGTAGAAATATGACAACCAAGAAGCTAACTTTAGAAATTCCGAAAGAGCTATTTGAAGAACTAGAACAACTGGCTCTCTTAAAAGGCGACTCAATTGAGTCTGTTATAATACTGAGTATAGCTACTAGCCTACCTAGCTTTCGTCAAAAAGCAAATGATCTTGATGAACTGCTTTCGAGAATTACAGAAGATAATTTGCACGGTGAATTTGATATTGGAGAGCCAGTAGGTCGTGAAATCTTCTGAGGCGCCAGTCTACGTTCCTAAAAGGGTCTGCTTAAAACTTAGTTGTATAAAATATGAAAATCAAGGCAGTTATTTGGCAAGAAGATGATGTATGGTGCGGTTCTGTACCTGCTTTACCAGGGTGTCATACTTGGGGTAATAGTTATGAACATTTATTGGAAATGTTACAAGATGCGATTACTGGTTGGCTGGAAGTGAAGAGTGAGCAAGAGGAAGTAGAACCAGAAAAACAGGTGGTTGAACGTGATTCTTAGCCCCCCTTCCACGCGGGGGGTTGGGGGGATTTTCAACAGTTCTGCAATTTCTTGAACTAGTGTGTCAGGTTCGACTGGTTTGGCTATGTGTCGTTGGAAACCTGCTTTAAGTATTTGTTGAGAGTCGATTTCTGTGGCGAATGCGGTGAGGGCAATGGCAGGTATTTGTTGCATAGGAGATTCTGAGCTAGTTCTTATTTGCCGCATTAATGCATAACCATCCATTTCTGCCATACCAATATCACTTAATAGTAAATCTGATTCGCTGTTTGAAGGTTTTTGTGAATTACTTTACAAGTCGAATGCAGTTGCGCCAATATTTCGGCAAGCTGAATGGCAATGAGAAGAAACGAGCGAAATTCGTGCGCGCGGTGACTCAGTAATTTAGAAAGTGGCTCACCTCCATATTCCAACATCAGTGCCGAGCCACGACTTAATTCCTTTAAGCTTCATAGTTTTATTACTCCTGTTATGCCTAAACTCTCGATATGTTGTAGTATATTATACTCGTGCTTGATTCGAGCTAATTGAACGAGCGTAGGAAATTCAGAGTCTATAAATTTGACCAGTACAGGTAATGCTGCTGATTCTTCCAAACCACGATAAACAACAGTACTATTATGTTGGTAAATTATCTCTTGAAACTGATAACCTTCGAGAAGCTTCATCATTCTTTTTTCTAGTTTTAATAAAATACTGTTGGATTCAGATTTTATGAGGCGAAGGCGGTAGCTTTTTAGTTAGCTTTAAAATTTAATTATTATAGAATTATTATAAAATTATTAAACTTATAAGTATTCACTTAATTGTACATGAATAATGTGGAGTCGTCAGTTTAATCTCGGCGCCTCCACATATATTAGTTTTTGTGTAAATTTTATCATTTACACTTAGATTTTATTCGGACTCTTCACTTGGTTCCGACTCGGTTTGTTCTGCTTCTGGCTCAGGCTCTACTTTAGCAACAGGTCTAACAGGTTTGGGACCGCGCGCTAATGCTGGATTAGCTGGTGGCCTTTGATCATCACCGAAAGAACCTTTTTTACCTTTACCCGATCGTTTATCGTTACGGTCGTTACGGTCGTTACGGTCATTACGGTCGTTACGGTCGTTACGTTCATTACGGTCATTACGGTTTGAACCTCTAGGATTCGACTCACGACGCTCTTCAACATCTGAATCTTCAGAATCTTTGTCAGTTCTCTTTTTAAGTACAGGTAAAGGGACAGGTGAAGGCTGGGATTGAGATTGCTCTTCTAATTGAGGTTCTGATTGAGGTTCTGATTGAGGTTGTGATTGAGGTTCTAATTGAGTTTCAGCAATCGCCTGACGTTCAGATTTCTTGATTGGACGTTCTACCATTGTTAATTTATATTAATGTACTTGTATGATACCTCGCTTTAGTGATATGTAAACTCGCAGCATCACTTGAAGTTGAAATAGCACAATTACGAGTTTACAAGGAGTAAGGTAAAACAACATGCGGTTTTCATACTTCCTGGAGGTCTTATGGCATACAACGAGTTTACTTGGGGCAAAGCTAGGCAAGATTTTGGGTTAACAGCAATTGAAGGAACACGCTTTTTCCCAGAAATTGAACCAGTGGCGCCAAGTAATTTGTTAACTATGTTACTTGCGCGCTCTTTACCTTGGGCAACTGCTACAGGAAATGAAAAAGCTCGTTCGGAAGGTATTATTAATCCTATTTTGTTAGAAGTGCGCGATATATTAGAACGGCAAATTAGCGTTTTTTCCGGTGAGAAGTTTGATGTTGATGCGAGCGTTGGACTTAATGGCTTCTGCGATTTTTTGATTAGTAAATCATCTGAACAAATTGAAGTTGAGGCGCCTGTTGTTGTAGTTGTAGAAGCAAAGCAGGAAAATATTAAATCTGGTTTGGGACAATGTGCGGCAACAATGGTAGCTGCTCAAAGGTTTAACCAAAATAAACAGCAATCAGTTAAAGCAATTTACGGTAGTGTTAGTACTGGCACTCAGTGGCGATTTTTGAAGTTAGAAGGAAATATATTAACTTTAGATTTGATGGATTACCCAATTCCACCCGTTGAGCAAATTTTGGGCTTTTTAGTTTGGATTATGAAGCAGAATTGATCCCCCACGGAGAGAGCGTGGAAGCTACTGTGTACACACATATGCATGATTAAGAGCATATCCCCCCTTTGTGTTCTTTGTGTTCTTTGTGGTTCGTAAAAAAATAAACCACTGCATGTCACAAAGGGCACAAAGTCAGAGAATTAACTTATGGGTAATCTCGTAGTAAAGCTACTTAAAAGATTTGTGTGTACACGGTAGCCGCGTGAAAGGGAATTCCTAGAGGATAAATTAGATATAGATATATCCTAAGCGGAAAATTTAAATCTGGCACCAGAATTCCTAGAGGATAAATTAGATATAGATATATCCTAAGCGGAAAACATCGGACGGGGCTAAAATTCCTAGTGGTCTATGTCATTAATTTTGGGGTGTTGGAGGAATGAACCACAAAGACACAAAGGACACAAAGAAAGAATTTTTAAGAAGTAAACCTCCCAAAACTTTTGACATGGAATACTAGTAGTTCATGTCATTAATTTTGGTGTGTTGTAGGGTGGCTTTTGCCGCACTTACGCTTGGTACCAACATCTCAAAACTTATGACATAGACCACTAGAGGATTAATCACATATTGTTGGGTTACGCGCGGAGCTTCACCCAACCTACATACTCAGCACGAGCGCACGAGCGCACTTTCTACTTATTAAAATGTGATTGGCGCCACTGGTTCAATGTCAGGGTTAGACCCACCTATTTGGTTTGTTCGCAGTACCCATGCGGTGGCGCCAAGTTTTAGAAATGTTTCAGCGACGGTATCGTTGGCTACACGGGGCAGTATGGCACGCCAACTTAGTAAGCCGGTGACTAGGTTTTTGATAGGGTCGTCTTCTAAACTGCTTCCTAAGCTTTTGCCTGGTTTTTGCCAGTCCGCGCGTGAACCTAAAGGAAGCAGTTGACGCTTGAGTTTTTTGCCTAGTTCTTCAAGCTGGGTTAAATTATCTGCTTGTTCGGGACGCTGTTGCATCCACTCGTCAATGAGAGAGTGAGAACGGATCGCTTGAGTTATTTGTCTGAGTGCAGCATATAGCGCTTGGTTTGAATCTTGAGAACAGTTGTTCGCAGCGCCTACATAAGTACCTCCTGTTCCGTCACCGATACGATAGCGTGCTGCCATTATTTCGAGTTGACGAATCATTTGGTCTAAAGGTGAATACACTGTGCCTTCGGTAGTTTCAAAGTGTCCTGTGAAGGGTTCAAATTTTAATAAAATATCACATGTTGGACGTATTCCTGCCCAACCATATTGACGGTCGCCTAAAAATCGTGACCAGTGTAATGTACCTGCTATCACTCCGTCTATATTTTGGGTATATATTTGGTGGTATACAATGTCAAATCGAAGCTCTCCTGTTAATGGTTCGCGTACTACTGTTGCGACACCATAAGCGAAGTGTCCAAAGTATACAGGACCTTTTGCTGCTGCCTCGGTTTTTCTACCACCAATACCACCGTAGTTGTGCAGTAACAGCGCGCGGTCACCTTCTCGCCAAGTTTGCTCGCTCTGTATATTTCCTGAATCGTTACATAATAAAACTGAACTTATATTGCCTTTTTGAACAGCTAAGTTATTCCAAGACTCTTTTTTAAGATAATGCTTAACTGCATCTTCGCCAACGATTTGACGTTCTGGTTTTAATTGTAGAAGCGCGCGGGGAGCAAGTGAACGTACTACAAATCGTTTGGAGTCATCATGGGTACCATATATATACCAACCAGTTTGATTGAGGGGTGATTTTTCGATATCTTGGTTAGTAAATGGTTGTAAGCCATCGACCGACGCTACTACAGAAGGCATTGATACAAATTCTTCAGCGCCATCAAATTTCTGCGAATTACGGTTATAGTGAATAACTCTAAATAAATCGTTTCCAATTGGTTTGATAAATTGCACTAAGCCATAATATAAACCAGTGATTTGTACGGGTTCAGATGCAATACACAGGGAATATTTATCTCCTATATGCATCAATATTGGGTCATTTAACATCACCATCATGTCATCATAAGGATGGGCGCCTGCTAGTGACTCAAGCGGGTTTACTAGGCGCCAGTGATTAATACGGGTAGGAAGAATCAAGCCCTGCTCAGTGCTATACTCGGCTTCAGCATTAAAATGCACATCTAATGTTACTGACCGTATATCTTTTTGCAACTCCGGAGTATCTAGCCACCGTAATTGCACTACTTGTCCAATTAAATGTTTATACTCAGGTGGTGTATGGTGTACTTCAAATAATACATCTTTAATGTTGCGACGCTCGTTTTTAGCTGGCAAAATTAATCTTCCCATCCAATCAGCAAGCGCTCGGTATTCTGGCAATAAAGATTGATGTAACGGATAAAATTCTGGACGGTTAAATGCAGCTTGCCAGTATTTTTCGTAGTTGCTTTGATGCCTGGGAAGCGCAAGTTCTTTTAAAGGCGCCTTATCCTGTAAAATATTGGCTACCCAGTCAATTGTTTGCTCTAAGTAAGTGCGACCATCAGGTAAACGTTTATCTGGATCCATTACTCCTCCAGGTAGTTGATGACCAACTTGACCTAGAGAAATCAAACTAACTTTACCACGTCGAAGAGCACGGTTCCAATAAGATAGAAAAAACACCTTCCAACGTTTGGGAAACGCAATGGCGCCTAGTTTTGCTAGTGGGTCTTTTTTCCCAGCTAAGTGATAAACATGTTGAATTTTAAGAATATTATTATTACCGCTGAACACTCCCCCTAGGGAAATAATATCAATCGGTGGTGAAAATAGAACATCATCGAGATGGGGTGCTGCAGCCATTGATATCTGTCCCCCACCGCTAAACCCAATTAAGGTGATAGGAACATTACTACCTGGTTGATAACCATGTTTGATTAAACTGTTATATATTACTTGCGCGGTTCCTCGGTTGTAAATGGTGCCGTATCGCTGGTCAGCAGAAACCCAAACAATTAAAGCATTGCGTATATTAATAATGGCGCCAAGAATATTAGCAGGATTTTTTATACGCAGTTTGTCAGCAAATCGCCAAAACCAAGATAACGGATAATCTTCAGTTAAAGAGCGATTTAACACCGAATACGGCATTACTCCCCGTATCAAATAAAAGCTTTCTGGTAATGCTGTAGTTAAATCCCTAAGAAATCGCTCAACATCGGGTAAATATTCGTACTTAGCTTGCCCAACTCCGTCTAAGTAAATAATATAATGAGATACTTTAATTGGAGGTGCATTCTGGCTTTGCTGCTGTTTAAGTTCAGGGTAAATACTCGTATCAACCGAATCACCATACCATCCAGCCCACCAACCGAGTGCTTCTAAAGGCGCCAGCATTGCCGCTAAAATCAAAGCAATCAAACCAATGGTAGCTAGATTTAAAGTAATTTTAAATGTACCAGTTAAAGCTGAATAAGTACCCTTGACAACAACCTGAAACTGGAATAAGGCACCAAAAGCGAGTAATCCAACTAAAGCTATGACTAAAAATTTGATAACTTGCTTTCGACTCATCTCCGTCTCCTTCGCTTTTGTTCGCGCACGGGCTTAATACCAAGACCCGTTTGCAAAGTTTCTTCTAATTGTCGCAAATCAGTGACAAGATATGTACCTGCGGCAGTATTAGATAACCACTTTCCAAAGGTTGCTACAGGTTTTCCAATACTACGTTGTGCTACTTGAAGTACAAACCAACCAATAATACCGCACCAAAATACTTGCCACAAAGTTAAACTCGATGTAATTGAAAATCCCCGCACAAATGCCAACAAATTCCACAGCGATAGCAGAATCTGTACTGGAACTCCCAAATACGGTAACGCAACAAAGAACGAGAGCAATAATGGCGCCGTTGCTAGTGCGAGAGTGCGAAACACCGCATCAAAAGAAACATCAGCTCTAAATAAAAAGTGCGATACAAGCCAGACGCTACAAATCCAAAATACATAGCTAAAAGCAAATAATAAAGCTGAAATCAAAAGGCTAAGAACAAAACGTAATTTACTAACGCGATTTATAAATAGTACAATTGCTTGCGCGAGTGCATTAGAAAGACCCACCATCAACAGCAATAGAAAAGCTGCTTCATTACCTCGTGGAAGCGTTTCCATTGCCTTAAATGCTTCTGGGTTAAGCGTAATTGCTGCAATTACAACTTCCCAAAATTTATCCAGTACTGTTGCACTCATATTTTGGCGCCTAATTATTTAGGCCACTTACCTTGCTTCTAATTTTACAAACATGAATGGAGTATCCGGAGTCAGCGAAAACGCATCAAACGAGTAATTGCTCCAAGTTTTTTGCTTTTCGTCAAAACCGCCTAAAACTCCATTCACATAAACGTTCTCGGTGCGTTCTTTACCATATTGGCGTACAACGCGCGCCTGTGCAACTGGAATCATGAAGTTGTTTCCACTCCCAGCAAAAGATGATTGATTTGTGGGCATAACTCCTCTAAATGTCGTCACAGGTTTACGTGCGTTCAATGCTGTATTAATTGATAAGAGCGCGCGTAAAGCTATTTGCTCATTTTGCCACATTGGAGTACTTGGATTCTTAAAAATTTCACCAAAAGTTCCGTAGATAAACTTAGCATTATAGCGTTGGTTGTCAATTGTTAAATTATTGATTGCTATTACGTTTCCTCTTTTGTCTTTAACTATATTTAAATTTACTTTTCTTTGAGTCGATGTTTGAGCGGGAGTTAAAAGAATTGAACTAGGATAAAATACCGTTAAGGCAGCAGCAATTAAAAATGCTCTCATTATTTTCATAGACGTGAAAAATATTACCTAGACCATATTACTCCGGAGTGATAATAGTTGTTGCATGAAATGGAATACGATAATTAATTATTACGCAATCTTTATTATCGCACGCTTATTTATGAAGTTTTTGATCAATAGGCGCCAACCAATCACTTATTTCGCCCGCTAACCATTGGAGTTCAACTTCTGATTTAATACAAGCTGCATCCGCTAGAAGTTGATATTCGCTCTTTACAGCATCAATAGTTAGCTGTGAAGGAGCTTCTTTCCAGAAATTATGAAATTTGGCGCCGAACAATTCGTAAGTTAAAGAGATTTGATATTGATTTAGTCGCAAGCGAGTTTTAGCAAATAAGCAAAATAGTACCCAGTACACCATAAAAACACCTACTCCCCAAAACGGCAGGGAAAATAAAGCTAAAGCAATATTTAGAGGAGATGGTATATTCAAGGCGCCTATTGTCCAAGCAAAAATTCCTGCATTCCAAGCAACGGCAAATAACGCGATAAATATTAACGATGTATCAAGTCCTGATGGCGGTATCAAAATATCTAAGGCACCTTCACTTTTAGTTAGTTGAATTTTGCTCCCGCTCGGCTTGATAGTAGTGCTTACTAGTTGAGATGGCACCTCTAATACTTCTATTGCATTACGTGCAGAATGTAATCTTTTATCTAAACTTGGTTGAGTCATTAACTGTAACCAATGTGTAAACTCTATACTTAAATTGGTTGCTTGTTTAAATTGAATTTGTAAATTATTTTGCGGTAAGTCAGCAGGATGAGTACCTGTACAACAGTGAATTAATGTGGCGCCTAAACTGTAAAGGTCTGATGCAGGAACTGATTGACTTCCAAATTGTTCGGGCGCCATATATCCATAAGTTCCAACAACGGTATGCTCAAAGTTAGATGTGATAGTTTTAACTGAACCAAAATCGATTAAATAAACTTGACCAATCGTATTATCAGGCTTGAAATCAAGCAATATATTACTGGGCTTAATATCACGATGGATAACGGGAGGGTTTTGTTCGTGTAAATAAATCAGTATTTCTAGAATTTGCCGCGCGATTTGCTTAACTTCTATCTCAGTAAAACTACGCCCTGCTTTGAGGTGCTGTTCTAAAGTTGGAATGGGAATATAACTTTGAACAAGGGCAAAAAATGCTTCGGTTTGGGAGTCAAAACTATCTATATAGCGCGGAATAGCTGGATGGTTAAGGTTTTTGAGCGTTTGTACTTCGCGTTCAAACAGCTTTAAATCATCCCACTCAAATTCGTCACTAAATAACAGCAGCTTGATAACGACGGATTCTTGTGTTTTCAAGTCGCGCGCTATAACGGTTCTTCTTCCAGCTTTCTTGCTAAGTTCGCTTACAATTTCGTAATTACCCAGTGTTTTGCCAATTAGATTTTTCACGTTTGTTCTGTAGTAATACTCAAACCTAACCAATCATTTAGTTCGTGTGCTAACCATTGAACTTCGGCTTCGGTGTTAACTCCTCCACCAATACCGCAAATTTGGTACTTTTGCTTTCCTGCCCATAGAATTAACTGCGGAGGAATTTCGAGTTTGGCGCCGAGAAAATCAGATTTATATTGCTGAGGGATATATATTATTTTGCTAATGTCTTCTCTTTTAGCTTTGCGGAACCGAGGTAATTTTAAACCAAGAATTTCCCAATTCAAAGCTAGCTGTTGGCGGTTGAGTTTTAAACGAATGCTGAGAAACAGCGCAAACAACACCGTGTTACCCATCAAAAAACTGGCGCCCCAAAAAGGGATGGACATGATAGCAAGCAGTAAGTTAGCGGGAAAGGGTATGGTCGTTACACCCAGTGTCCACAGTAAAATAAACGAGTTCCAGCCAATAGCAAACAAACTTCCCACACCAAACAACGGATGAAACCCAACTGGCGGAATAAAAATTTCAAACCCATCGCTGTCTTTTTTAAGACGAATTTTACTTGCCAATGGTTTTTTGACGGTCAACGGTGCGTAGTCACGGTTTAATACTTCTACAGCTTCGCGCGCTGTTGAAATGCGTTTCTCTAAACTGGGTTCTACCATCAACCGCAGCCAATAAGCAAAACCAACGCTTATATTGGTAAGATGTTCAAACTTTAATCGTAAATCTTGCTGTGGTAAGTTTGCTGGGTGTGTACCTGTTAAAAGATAAATTAATGTGGCGCCTAAACTATAAAGGTCTGAACTAGAAACAGTACGACCGCTAAATTGTTCGGGTGGCATGTAGCCATAAGTACCGACAATGGTAATCGTGCCACCTTCAGTAGCAGCGATGTTTTGCACTGAGCCAAAATCTACTAAGTAGACTTTTCCTGGACTATTGCCTGACCTGTCACCAAGCAAAATATTACTGGGTTTAATGTCGCGGTGGATAACTGGAGGGTTTTGGGAGTGAAGATAAATTAAGATTTCAAGAAGTGATTGGGCTATTTCTTTGACTTCTGCTTCCGTAAAACTACGCCCCGACATGGTATATTGTTCAAGAGTTTTAGCTTGTATGTAAGTTTGAACAAGCGCAAAACCCTTTTGTTCGGGCGTGTTAACTTCAAAATAATCTATATAACTGGGTATCGCTAAATGCTTGAGAGTTTTGAGGGTTTCAGCTTCGCGCTCAAATAGCTTTAAATCATCCCACTCGAAGTCATTGCTAAAGGATAATAGCTTAATGACTACTTGTTGATCAGATTGTATGTCACGAGCTAATAGTGTGCGCCTTCCAGCTTTTTTACCTAGCTGCTGTAATATCTCGTAGCGTCCTAGCATTTGATTAGCCATTACGAACTTATGATTCTTGATGATTATATTGATTAGTAAATATCTATTAATACATTAGCCTCTCTACAAATTTCGTGCTATTACCGCGCGTGTAGATAGATATGTAAAGATTACAGAAGAGCTTGTAAGCTAGAAGCGGATTAGTAACGCTTTTATGAATGGTAAATTTTTATTATGACTTCTAAACTTTGGCCTTATGTTACTCCTGGTATCCCTGATGATTTATTTGAAAATTTACCGGGTATTCCCTTGAGTCCGCGCGAAATCAGATTGCAGTTATTGTCACAATTACGACTGAAGTCTGATTCGGTATTATGGGATATTGGTGCAGGAACAGGGACTATTCCAGTTGAAGCAGGATTACTGTGTCCGCAGGGTAAAATCGTGGCAGTTGAGCGTGATGAAGAAGTAGCAAATTTAATTCGACATAACTGTACACGTTTTGAAGTCAAAAATGTTGAAGTTATCGAAGGAAGCGCGCCAGAATGCTTACATGACTTAAAAATGGCGCCTGACCGTGTATGTATCGAGGGAGGACGCGCTATCAGTGAAATTATGCAGGCAGTATGGAGTTATTTACCAGCCAATGGTCGAGTCGTCGCTACAGCTGCTAATCTAGAAAGTCTGTATGCCGTTTCTCAAAGCTTTGCTCAGTTACGAGCAGTAAATATCGAGGTCGTTCAATCTTCTGTTAACCGCTTAGAGATGCGTGGCTTTTCTCAAGCTTTTGCTGCTGTTGACCCAATTTTTATTTTGAGCGGAGAAAAATTAGACTGACTAGATTTTCGATTTTCGATTTTGGATTGGGGAGTAAAGAACTAGCAATGGTTAAATTAACTTATTTACTAGATAAAGTGTACAGTTATGAGCTTATGTTCATAAGCCAATAAAATAAATGATTCAATGATAGGAGATGCAAAAAGTGGCTAACCAATCCAAAATTCAAAACCGTGATGGTGATATACCGCAAGATAATCTAATCCATAATCAAAAATCAAAAATTAAAAATCCTGGTGTTCCTTGGACTCGGATTTTTAGTGGAGTTGTTGCAATCGCAGTTGCGCTTACTGCTACGCTTTTGGGTGGCTGGTATTTTACGTTTGTTTACGCGGTAATTATTTATCTTGGTCAAAACGAGTTTTTTAATCTTGTGCGCGCGAAGGGTATTGCACCTGCTGCTAAAACTACGCTTGTTGTTAGTCTTACGCTTCTAGGAATTTGTACTGTTGATGGAAGTCTTGCTGATGCGGTAATGCCTATTGCTGGCACTTTTATTTGTTTTTACTTACTTTTCCAACCTAAAATTGCAACTATTGCTGATATTGCGGCTTCTATATTAGGTTTATTTTATACAGGTTATTTACCTTCTTATTGGGTAAGATTACGACAAATAAATAGCGACTTAGCAGCAAATTTGCCTTTAGGTGGTTATTTCCCATCTTCATGGAGTGATTTATTTGATAGAGCTAATGTAAATTCTATACCTCAAGGATTAAGTGTTACAGTTGTTACGTTTTTATGTATCTGGGCTTCTGACATCGGCGCCTATTTTATTGGTAAATACTTTGGTAAAACTCCGCTATCAGGCATCAGTCCCAAGAAAACAGTCGAAGGCGCCGTCTTTGGTGTCGGTGGCAGTATTACGGTTGCAGTAATTAGCGCGTACTACCTGAAATTCCCGCAATTTTTACTTACAGGCGCCGCGCTAGGATTATTAATTGGTATCGCAAGTCTTTTGGGTGATTTAACTGAGTCAATGCTTAAACGTGATGCTGGGGTTAAAGACTCAGGACAATTGATCCCCGGTCATGGTGGTATATTAGACCGCACTGATAGCTATATTTTTACGGCGCCGCTCGTATACTACTTTGTAACTCTATTACTACCACTACTTAACTAGAAAACTAATTGACACTCTCAGGGCGCGCATACTCGCTCGTTTCCCGCATACCATGTAATCTTATGAAAATCATTGGTAAAACCCATGAATTTATTTAGATTTTCTTAATGTTATTTGCTAAAAGTGGAAATAGTATTCGTGCTTGTGTAGCACTAATTGTTAGTCAACGCTCGCAGGTGGAAACCATGTTAATGTGTCAGTCCCCAGCAATTGATGTGACAAGAGTAGAAAATCGCAGAAGTATCTTACCTATACCCCCGGTGATATGTAGCCACAAAGCAGGTTGGGAAAACATCTGTCTAGAGTATTATCAACTTCCAGCGTTTGAAATCCCAGCGCATTATCAAAACGATTACACAGTTGTAATTCATTTGCACATGGGAGAGGTAAATAGAAGATTGGGTGAATGCTTTAAAGTCGAAAATATCAAAACTGGGGATATCGCAGTAATTCCTCCAGGTGTGATTCACTCTTGTACAACAACACAAAAATCTGAGTTTATTATTTTGATACTTTCTTCAAAGTTAATATTTGAAGCTCAAAGCAAAGATTTTCAAGAGGAAATTTATGAAGTCATACCACATTTCGCCAAACCCGACCCACTGATTCATCAAATCGGGGTAGCGCTCAAAGCCACGCTGGCATCAGATGCTACATGCAGTTATTCGTATGCTGAATCAATGGCAACAGCATTGGCGGCACATTTGGTACAAAATTACTCAGTATATAAAAGACAAAGAACTAAGTGTTGTAAGGGTTTACCGTTATCGAAGTTACTCAAAGTCAACGAGTTTATCTTTAATCACTTAGCAGAAGAATTGTTGGTAGGTTCGATGGCCTCAGAAATTGGGATGAGCAAATATCATTTCGCGCGTTTATTTAAACAATCAACAGGAATGTCTCCTTATCAATATTTAATAAAATGTCGCATTGAACGTGCTAAAATATTGCTCCGAGATAAAACAGCAAAGATTTCTGAAGTGGCTTCAACAGTAGGATTTAGCGACCAAAGTCAATTTACACGACACTTTAAACGCTTAGTTGGAGCCACACCACAAGAAGTTTTAAGATAAGTTAGGAGTTAGGAGTTAGAATTCAGAATTCAGAATTTAGTACTCAGAATTTAGAATTCAGCACTCAGAACTCAGCACTCAGCACTCAGCACTCAGAATTCAGCACTTCTTAAAGCAAGAATCTTCTAATAAAAAAGCAATAATCTTCTATACAGCAGTACCCTGTGTTTAATATTCTGAAGATTAAGTGTGTAAGTCCCAATTAATCGGTTAGTGGTTTTCAGCCCAAGGTGATCCCCATTACTTCCTAAGCAGTGCTTATCGGCACAGTCAAGCTTAAAATTTAGGTAGTTTATGGGAATCTTAGCATAAGCGAACAGTTTTGAAGTGTATGCAATTATACTTCTGCTGAGTGCATATGACTCAGGTGCTGTACCACTTTTTAATTTATTGCTGTTAAGGAACAAGGAGAGAGCAATGAATGGTACAAGCAATCGCTTCAATATGAGTTGTATTGATGCAATCAAAACTGCTATCGCTTTTTTATTTGATACACCCCTGGCGCCGCCCCTGATAATATAGTAATTAGGGGTTCACATTAATTCGCCCTTTACAAGTGACTTTACCTGGTGTAAGGTCTAGTTCTTCAATATCAACATCAGAACCGAGGTCAAAATGTTGCCCATTGACCTTGTGGAACTTTTCGCTGTGCTGTAAAGTTGGTGTAAGCTTTAGCTCTTGACTATTGAGTAACTCCAAGTCGATGCCAATTTTTAATGGTGGTTCGGGTTTGGTGTTGGTTTGAGCAGTTGGATTTGCAAAAAGTGTAAATCGATTATTGCTAAGAATAATTTTTTTCCAAATAATAGACTTGGAATTTTTAGCGAGTTCTGGTATAAGTTGTAGCAAGACGTCATTTAGAGCTGACGATAATAACGCAGATGTAAGAGAGGCATTTATGTCTTCTTCCTCTAAAACCAAGGTTCCACTTACTGGTATTGCTTCTGACAACCTAAGCGATTGCCCCTTAAGTATAGAGCCAGTATTGATGCGGATATTTTCGGCGGCTAGTTGAACTGACGTAATGTGAAGACCTTTGTAAACGGCGCCACTAGCAAACACAGAAACTTTAGGGATTACGCCAGATAAAAGTTGACGGTCACTAGCCTGAATATCGATGTCCAAATCTTCGATATCGCTGACTTGTGAGCGTAAGAACAACTTGAGGGCGCCTTTAAGGACACTAGTAATAACTCGGATTCTGGGTGTAGTTTTATTTTCTGTTTGATTACTTGACATTTAATTAGATCGGTAAACAGCTCAAGCCATGAATACTAAATTTAGTCAATATACTTTGCTTGATTAAACAAGTTTTAACTGTAGCATCAGACTCTATTAAGTACATGGCACAACATATATTATTTAATTACCATTGTTCGCTCATCACAGTATTATTATGGAGGCTAGGTTACAAAAAGTACTTTCGCAGTGGGGTGTTGCTTCCCGTCGCCAAGCCGAAGAAATGATTCGGCATTCAAGAGTGCGAATAAATGGAACCGTCGCGTCTTTAGGGCAAAAAGTAGACCCAGAACGCGATATGATTACAGTTGACGGAAAAGCAATAACTACAGTTGAACGTCCATCTTTAATATATTTATTACTAAATAAGCCAGTTGGAGTAGTCTCGACTTGCGACGATCCCCAAGGACGAACAACGGTACTAGACTTACTACCAAAAGAATTGAACTCTGGTCTAGGTATTCATCCAGTAGGTCGTCTTGACGCAGAGTCAACAGGAGCGCTAATTCTAACTAATGATGGTGATTTAACGTACTCGTTAACTCATCCAAAACATAGTATTCCTAAAACTTATCGCGTATTGGTACAAGGACAAGTAAGCGATGTCGTACTCTCTGAGTGGCGCCAAGGGGTAATGCTTGACGGCAGAAAAACACGCCCTGCTCAAGTGTATGTTGTCAAGAAAATGCCAACACAAACAAGGTTAGAAATAATTTTGTTTGAGGGTAGGAATCGCCAAATTCGCAGGGTTGCACAGCAACTAGGGCATCCAGTTATTGAACTACATCGTACCGCGATCGGTTCGATTGAGTTACAAAAAACAGGACAGTCAAAGTTGCCAGAGGGTTCCTATCGTTATCTAGAAGATTTTGAAATTCGCAGTTTGCATTTATATTTAGACGCAGATTCGTGAAAATAGATCCCTATTAAAGATTCAGCTTGGTTAAGGAGTGAAAAACATGAAGTGGTCAAGAGAAAAAGCCGAAGAAAATAATATTGAACAGTCTCCTTCATTAGAAGAACAAAGAGCTACAATTTTGACCGAAATTAGTGCCAAGCTTCGTTCGACACGTGAAGGATATGGATTTGGATTAGATGACGTAGCTGCCTACACAAAAATAGCTCGTCGATTGCTACAAGCGATTGAAGACGTAAATTTTGATAATTTACCAGAACCCATTTATACCCAAGGATTAATCAAGCGTTATGCTGATGCACTTGGTCTTGATGGTGCAGAACTCGCTTCGAGCTACCCAATTGGGATCAACCGCGTTAAGCGTATGTCTGGTTGGAAAACCAAGTCACCAGGTCAATTGCGCCCAGTTCATTTATATTTAATTTATGTTGGTTTAATAGTTTGCTCTGTTAGCGGTTTATCCCACGTTTTAAATATCGCAACAGTCACAAACAATAATCAAAGCCAAGCAACATCGCAATCACCACCATCTTCATCCAGCAATTCGTTTGCTCTTCAACCTGCTATCAACAGCCAAACTAGCGACGATAAAAATCGTGCTGTTCAAGTGGGAGTCACATTGAAAGACTCATCATGGATTCGCGTTGAAGCTGATGGTAAAACTGAATTTGAGGGTATTCTTCCCCAAGGAACCCAGCGTACATGGAAAGCACAAGCACAACTCATTGTTCGCGCGGGTAATGCTGGTAGCGTAATGGTAAGTGTCAACCAGCAACAACCAAAACCAATGGGAGAACCTGGTAAACCCGAAGAAATGAAAATCGCAGCAAGAAGTGCTGAGTGAAAAGTGCTGAGTGCTGAGAGGAGTTAGGAGTATTGAGTTAGGAGTATTGAGTTAGGAGTATTGAGTTAGGAGTATTACTCAGCACGACTCACGACTCACTCATCACTCAGCACGACTCACGACTCACGACTCACTTTCTACTTTTTATTGGTGCCCGTCCATATAATGTAGTTAAGTCTTTAAATTTAGTGATGAGTTCGGGTGTTAATTCATGGTCGTGATATCGCCATTCCCAGTTACCTTCAGCTTTACCTGGAAAATTCATCCGCGCGTCACCACCATGTCCTAAAACATCCTGCAGTTGAATAATTGCTTGATTTGCAATTGAACTTAACGCCAATCGGATAAAATCCCAGTGGGCGCCATCATGGTTGATATTACCTAGATACATCCGAAGTTTATCTTTCTCCCAATCGCTGGCTTGGCTAAACCAACCCTCACAGGTATCGTTATCGTGAGAACCTGTGTAAACTACAGAATTTCGAGTGTAATTAAACGGTAAAAACGGATTTCCAGGGTCAGAACCAAAAGCAAATTGTAGTATCTTCATACCTGGAAATTCAAACTTGTCACGTAATGCTTCAACATCTGGTGTAATTACCCCTAAATCTTCAGCTAAGACAGGTAATTTACCTAACTTTTTCGCAATCGTTTTAAATAATGCTTCACCAGGCGCCTTTATCCATTTACCATTTTCTGCTGTTTCTTCACCTTGGGGAACAGCCCAAAAAGCTTCAAATCCTCGAAAATGGTCGATACGAATAATATCAACGTAGTCGAGCATGACTTCAAAACGTTTTATCCACCACGCAAAGTCTTGTTTCTCTAATTCTTCCCATTTGTAAACTGGGTTTCCCCACAGTTGACCTGTAGCACTAAAGTAATCTGGTGGAACCCCTGCTACTAATAAAGTTTCACCTGTTTCTTCATCCAAACAAAAAATTTCTGGATTTGCCCATACATCTGCACTATCGTGGGCAACATAAATTGGGATATCACCAATAATTTCGATACCGCGTTTATTAGCGTAAGTTTTTAGTTCTGACCATTGGTGAAAGAATTGAAACTGGACGAATTTTTGGTAAAATATCAAATCTTCGAGTTCTTTGCGCGCGGTGGCAATGCTGTCAGGTTTGCGTTTTGCATATCCTGGTTCCCAAGTGTACCAACTGGCGCCATCATGTGCTTCCTTTAAAGCCATAAACAAAGCATAATCATCCAGCCACTTCGCTTTAGTTTCGCAGAAAGTGTCAAATTCTTGGCGCAGTTTTGAATCTGCTTGATTTTTAAAGTTGTTGCAAGCAAGTTTGAGTAAATTGGTTTTGTACGGGAACACAGCATTAAAATCAACTTTATGCGTTGGAAATGCTGGTATATCCGCCAAATCCCAATCTGCGAGCAAATGGTCTTCGCGTAACTTGTCCAAACTAATTAAAAAGGGATTTCCTGCCATAGCTGAGTAACACATATACGGAGAATTACCATACCCAGTGGGGCCGAGAGGTAAAACCTGCCAGTACTGTTGATTACTACTTTCCAAAAAATCAATAAAACGATAAGCTTCGTATCCTAAGTCCCCAATTCCAAATCGACTGGGAAAACTAGTAGGATGCAGTAAAACACCACTGGATCTCGGAAATGGCATAGATATTCACCAAATAGAAAATATAAAATTTTACATTAACCCAACAATTCAGCACGAATTCCATGTATAGAAATCCGGCGCCAACAGTTGATATCATCATCGAACTAATCGACCGTCCTCATCGACCAATAGTCTTAATTGAACGTCATAACGAGCCATTAGGGTGGGCAATTCCAGGTGGATTTGTCGATTATGGCGAATCAGTTGAGGTTGCTGCAAAACGCGAAGCACAAGAAGAGACTGGTTTACAGGTTGAATTAATCGAACAATTCCTAGTTTATTCTGACCCCAGTCGCGACCCGCGCCAACACACATTAAGTATTGTATTCCTAGCGACCGCCACAGGAAAACCCCAAGCGGGAGATGACGCAAAAGGTCTAGATATATTTGAACAATGGCGCCTGCCCAGCAATCTATGTTTCGACCACAATAAAATTTTGCACGATTATTGGCAATACCGTAATTATGGAATACGTCCAAGGGTAGGGGCGGGTTAACCAACAATCTATCACCTCAACAAACAATCACTCTAAACCCGCCCCGGCATCATGATATATGTGGTGGATGGGTATATTTATGGCGCCGTTTAACATTTGGGATGGGGGCGGGTTTAGATGACGTTTCGTTGATATGATGAATTGTTGGTATTTGGGATGGGGGCGGGTTTAGATGGCGTTTCGTTGATATGATGAATTGTTGGTATTTGGGATGGGGGCGGGTTTAAATGGCGTTTCGTTGATATGATGAATTGTTGGTTAACCCGCCCCTACCGTGCCGTACCTGTGCCGCTAATCGAAATTATGTCTCCCTGTATTTTCACATCCTGGACGGACATCGGAACTAACGCGCGCTCGCGGGTAATACGTTGATTAATAAACGCAGGTGAAACACCTAAATATTTAGATAATTCCTCAACAGTCATACTCACATTAGCTAATTTGATGCGGGGTGAGTCTAAAGCAATTTTTCGATTTTTGACTATTGGTGTGGCTTCGACTTCAATATATACAGGACGGTCTTTAACGATAGGTAAATTTAAAAAAGCTTGAGCAAAGTCCGCGCGTCCACCTTGCAATTCTTTGTGCTGCGTCAATTCCTGTAAATTAATAACGGCGCCTACAACCAACTTACCATCACGAAATTGAGTATTTTTACCAACAATAATTTTTTCTAACTTAGCATCGCTTGTAACTTCCTCGTTAACCTGTATCTCTGAAAAAATCAAGCGATTCATTTCATCAGAGTTTAACTGTACTGTTCCAACACGCTCACCTGCAGATGATTGTTTTTTCAACGTATCACTAACTTTGCTCCAGATTTCTTCGCGCGTTAAATCTTTCGGTTTAGTCTCCTGAACTGAAGTAGCATTTGGTGTTGGCGCCGACAAAACATACCAACTAGGTAAATACGTTGCTTGGCGCCACACTACTATTAAAACTATAAACACAATACCTAGGGCGCCGCCAAATACCCACAACAACCGCTTCAGCATAAGTCCAAAATTTCTTACATATATATAGAGACTAAACAAAAAACCAAAAGTTGCCACCGTAGGTTGGCTGAAGCTATCGCGTAACCCAACATTAACATCTTAAATTATACCCAAATCCTAAAACAAAGCGAATATACTGGGCTAAATGTATAAAAAGCTGCAGTATTGACGCGCAAGAGCTTTTGGAAAAATACGCAAAAGGTGAAAGAAACTTTGACAAAGCAAAGTTAAATGGAATAAATCTCAAGGATGCCGACCTAAGTAGTATAAATTTACAATACGCTGACTTATCCGAAGCTGATTTAAGTAATGTCAACTTGAGTGAATCAAATTTGTATCAAATAAATTTGACCAATGCTTGTCTCACAGGTGCGAGTCTAAAAAGCGCGAGTTTAGACTCAGCAAATTTAAACGGATCAATACTTAGCCAAGCAGATTTAAGTAAAGCAACTTTAAATTCTACTAATCTCAAGAATAGCAATCTTGAACGAGTAAATTTAAACGAAGCAAATTTAACTTCTGCCAGCTTAATTGCAGCAACTCTTAGCCAAGCGAATTTAGTCAAAGTAAACTTATCCAGCGCAAACTTAACTTCTTCAAATTTAGAAAGAGCTAATTTAAATCGAGCCATATTAACTAATGTTAAACTCATAAATGCTAACCTTCAGTTTGCCCAACTTCAGTTAAGCAATTTGTCAAAATCAGATTTATCAGGTGCAAATCTTACTAATGCCTATCTTGTTGGAGCAAATATTGAAGATTGTAATTTAACAGCATCGTGTTTACAATCTGCTAATCTAGAGGTAGCATCGCTTCAAAGAACAAACTTAATTAGTGCAAATCTTGATTGTGCCAACCTAAAAAAAGTAGATTTAACCCAAGCAAATATTTATGGTGTGAGTTTCGATAATGCTGACCTAATAGATGCGATAATGCCTGATGGAGAAATTAGTGTAACAAAACTGAACGAAAATATATTATCTATGGCACGTAAAGTAATTAATACCGAAAAAGCACCTGCACCAGTTGGACCTTATAACCAAGCTATAGTAGCTTCCGGGCAAATGATATTTGTTGCTGGACAAATTGCTATTGACCCTAGGTTAGGTGATGTATTACACAAAGATGATGTTAGTAAGCAAACCGAGCAAGTAATGGCAAATTTAGAAGCTATTTTAACAGCAGCAGGCGCCACATTTGAAAATGTAGTCAAAACAAGCGTTTTCCTTAAAGATATGAACGACTTTGCCGCAATGAATGCTATCTACGCTAAATATTTTCCATCAGATTCGGCGCCAGCGCGCGCTTGTGTAGAAGTATCACGCTTACCCAAAGATGTACTAGTCGAGATTGAGTGCATTGCAGTAGTTTAACCCGTAGGGTGCGTCACTGCATCAACCAAGCAAACCAAAAACGAAAAAATAAGCGTGCAGTGACGCATTATAATACTATTGTCCTCTTGTACAATTAAAGAGTCAGCAAACAGTTTATGTAATGAGGTGAAATATGACTTATACAGAACTACGCCAAAAAGTTTAACAGCAACTAACCCAACTTTCACCCAATGAACTTTCTTTGGTCAGTGATTTTCTAGATTCTATCCAAAACAAAAGCTCTGTTAATCAGCAACCACTCCGTCGTATGGCGCCAATTAAGCGAGGGATGAAAGCACGTGATTTGCTAAAATTTGCCGGAACATGGCAAGGTGATGATTTAGAAGAGTGTCTTAGCTTTGTCAAGGAAACTCGCTCTAAAACTCAATTCTAACAACTATCTCTCAAATTTAATCAATGTATCTACTCGACACTAACCATTGCAGTTACATCATTAATAATAACCCTAAAGTGACTACTGCTTTACGCTCACGTTCTACTAATGAAATAGGAATTAGTATTATAACATATGGTGAACTGTTGTATATGACTGAAAAATCAGAACGTAAAGCTCAAAACTTTGATGTAGTTCAATCATTCCTGCAAAGTGTTGATTTATACTTTATAGACGAAGAAACAGCTATTTTATATAGTCAACTTAAGCCAGCGATATTTAATAAGTTTGCTCCCAAGGACAAAAGTAAACGTCGAGGGACAAGTATTGCCTCTCTGGGCTTCGATGATCATGATATCTGGATTGCGGCAACAGCAATCCAGCATAGCTTGAACCTTGTTTCTGATACTTTGGTAATACGTGATGGAAGATTGCCTTATGATTCGCCGAATTATGTTTTGGGCTATATCAAAACAATGCACAAAAGTTATTTAAGCGATAAGTATGCGGCTTTATTATGGAAACTGGCGCCAAACTTGGTAGTTTATTTATAGATGAAGGATTTGGGACATTAGACGCTGAAACCTTACAAAGTGTCTCAAGTATCTTACAGTCACTAGGGCAACAAGACAAATTAGTTGGCATAATTACCTACGTTCCCGCTTTAGGTGAAGAACTAGGAACACAAATCAAAGTCGAAAAATCTCAACAAGGCGCCAAAATTACCATTACAGGAATTTAAGCTTCTTCTCTTAGCCCCCCCTCCGGAGCGCTACTGTGTATACACAAGTCCTTTAAAGTTGCTTAAGTACGAGATAACTCTCTACTTTCCTCCTCTTTCTTTGTGCCCTTTGTGACCTTTGTGGTTCATTAAAGGAGTAACCACTCTCGTCACGTAAACCGGAGGTTTTCCCGTTATCCGAAGGATATCCGCTTATGGTAGGGTAGGACACAAAGGGGGAATATGAGAAGGATTATAAAAATATGTGTACACTGTAGCCTTATTAAGGGGGGTTGGGGGGGATCAAAACCTCAGCTATCGTACTAAGCAACATCTCAGGTTCAACTGGTTTAGATAAATGGAATTGAAAACCTGCCTTAATGGCTTTTTGTTTATCCTCCTCTGAAACATTAGCAGTTAAAGCAATTGCTGGGATTTTATTTTGGCTTGTTTGTGATTCTTGTAAGCGTAAATTTTCTAAAAACATGTAGCCATCTTGTTCGGGCATACTAATATCGCTGATAATAATATTGGGGTGAAAATCTTGAAGAATATTAAATGCCTCAATCACCGATGTAGCTATTTTAACTGCGCCTCCCGCGTTTGTAAGTATGAACTCCACAAATTCACAGCAGTCTTTATCATCATCAACAACTAATAATTTTATTCCAGACAAGGAGACTTCAGGATTTTCTGAGTCTTGCGGTAATTGCGGCGCCAAATTATCTAAAATCGGTAATGTAACGGTGAATGTAGCTCCCATTCCCACACCTGGACTTGCAGCTGTCACCTTACCATTATGTAATTCTACGAGGTTGTAAACTATTGCCAACCCAAGTCCTAACCCATCTTTACTTCTTGTTGTTGTACTATCCGCGCGACGAAATCTTTCAAAGACATGAGGTAGAAAGTCAGGACTAATACCTTTACCTGTGTCCGTAACAGTAAATTGAGCATGAGATGAATTATTAACTGATAAACTTACTTCAACTTTTCCCCGAGCTGGTGTAAATTTAACGGCGTTGGTTAACAAGTTAACAACGATTTGCTGTAAGCGGTTAAAGTCACCTGAAACATAACCTACAGAATTATCCACGTTTAATTCAATATTAATTTGTTTGATTTGAGCTAATGGACTAACTACATCAATTGCAGCCTCTATAATATTAATCAAATTAACAGGCGCCATATTCAAACGAAGTAACCCTTGAATCATCCGGGAAATATCGAGTAAATCTTCGATTAGTTGAGCTTGTGCTTTCGCATTGCGTTCGATAGTTTGGAGCGCGCGAAGTTTTGCATTTTCGTCTAACTTACGAGTTTGCATGAGTTTTGCCCAGCCCAAAATCGAGTTTAAAGGCGACCGCAATTCATGCGATACTATTGCTAAAAATTCATCTTTTGTAGTATTAGCAATTTCAGCTTGATTACGTGCCGCTTCAGCAGTAGCTAAAAGCCTTTGTTTTTCTTGTTGCAACCGTTTTTGGTCGCTAATATCCAAGACAAATGCAACACCACGGTCAGTAAAACCTGGTAAAAAAGCGCAACCAATCATTATTGGTAGGCAAGTGCCATCTTTACATATATATTCTTTTTCATAAGGGATATAACTTTCTCCCTTCAATAATAGTTGAAGTTTATCGATATCAAGTTGATGATACTCTTTTGGTGTAATATCACTATAGTAAATTTTTCCCGATTGCAATTCTTCGCGACTGTAACCCGTCATTTGAGTAAAAACATTGTTGGCATCGGTAATTTGACCTTCCAAATTCCACAATAAAATCCCTATCAAACCCGACTCGAAGATACCTCGAAATAATGCTTCGCTTTCCTGTAGCGCTAACTCCGCGCGTTTCTGTTCAGTAATATCATTGTCAACTGAAGTTACATACCAAACATCTCGAATATCATCACGTCGAGAAGTTAGGGTTGCACGAATCCATCGTAAACTGCCGTCTTTATGATAAAATCGATATTGATAGTCAATTTTGCGTTCGGCAAATATATCTTCAAACATTGGTGTAATCACCTGCTCTAAATCTTGGGGCAATACGCGCGACAACCAGAGGTTTTTATCTGCCACTAACTCTTGACTTGTGTAACCAAAAATTGTTTCGCAACCCGATGAATAGTAGTCATACTGCCACTCACGATTAGCAAATACACAAAACCTGCTAATTGAGACATTAACGTTGTTAAGAATAAAGCTTAATTTCTCTTCACTTTCACGTAAAGCTTGTTCGACCTGATTAAGTTCTGCTAATTCATTCGCACATGATGTTTGATTTGTTTGATTTGTTTGAAGAAGCTCAATATCTTTTTTTATAACTGCGTCTATAACAGCTTGTAATAATATTTCTTTTGTTAATTGTTGTTTAACTAAATAATCTTTTGCTCCGCTTTTGATCAGCTTAACTGCCAGTGCTACATCGTTTTCACCTAGTATTATTACCGCTGGACAGTTCTCATTGACTGATGCTCGTAATTTAGCTAAAAATTCTAACGCATTATAATCAGGTAAACTAAAGTCAAATAAAATTAAATCAATTTGCTGTTGACACAAGAGTAAACTAGCGCTAACCGACTTTTCTACCAATATTCTGAATGTAAATTTTGATTCCAGTAAATAACGTCGAAAATTCTCCCTAGTTTCTGGAAAATCACTAATTATTAATACTGATGGTTGCTTTATCATTGCTTATCGGCGCCGTGATTTAATCCCTATACCTACATTATTGTTCTATTTACCAAGAAATACCACTGCTGGCAATAGTTATTAGCTTCAAACAAAAGTATCAATTTAATCATATAAGTTAAACCTATTAAAATCATAGAAAACCTCTATAGCTATATTGATTGACTTTACCTAGCGTAATGATTGAATATTTATACATTAATATTGAGATTAATTCGTAATATTACTGCAACTATTTGCATTGGGAGGTAGTCATGGCTTGGAGTCGAGGTTTGCTAGGCATTAGTGCTGTAATAGTAGTAGGTGGATTATTGAGCGCTGTTGGAAATAAAGAAGCAATTGCTAACCTTGTTAATAAAACTCAAGGTACTTTAATTGCTCAAAATAGAACTATCAACATAGTTTTTCCGAGTCGTTCAGATTCCACTGACCTGCAAAATAAAGCAAATGCAGTTGCAGCGTTTCTTTCTAGAGAAACCGGAATGCCAGTAAGAGCGCAGGTTGGTGATGACACTGCAGCAGTAGAAGCATTACGCGCGAACCGTGCGGATGTAGCATTTTTGAGCAGTCGTCCAGCGCTCAAAGCTGAACAGCTAGCAAACGCAAAGCTCTATCTTGCTGAAGTTCGCGATAACTACTCAGGAAGATTTACATATAATTCAGTTTTTGTTGTTCCAGCTTCGAGTCCTCTAAAAACCAAGAACTCTGGTAAAGCTTCACTCGAACAGCTTCGAGGAAGAAAAATGGCATTTACTTCTCCTACCTCTGGTTCAGGATTTATTTTCCCTACAAGTGAGTTAGTTAGATTAGGTTTAGTGCCTAACCGTGATAACTTAAATAGATTCTTCGGTCAGGTAAGCTACGGTGGTAATTATAGTAAAGCTTTACAAGCAGTTCTACGTGGTCAAGCAGAAGTTGCAGCAGTATCAGAATATGCTCTATTTCCTCCCTACATAACTAACCAAGAACGGTCACAACTGCGAATCTTACACAAAATACCTGGTGTCCCAGCACATGGTGTTGCCATAGATGATGATGTTCCAGCACCAATGCGTGAACGTTTAATCAATGCCATGTTGAAGCTCAACCAGGGATCAAATAATGGTTTGCTGCGTAATTTATACAATTCAACAGAATTAGTCAGAGTTGATCATAACCGTCACTTGGCGCCTGTTCGTGATGCGTTAAAACGCGCGGGTATTGATATTTAACAGTTGAAAGTTATGAGTGCTGAGTTCTGAGTAAGGAATTAGGAGTAACTATTAACTCAGCACTCAGCACGACTCACTCAACACGAGCGCACGAGCGCACGAGCGCACGACTCACTCCTAACTTTTAAAATGAATGAAACAGTAATCGAATGTCGTAATGTCGAAACGGCGTTTTTAACGTCGCTGAATCGTCCTATATTAAATCAAGTCAACTGTGAGATTCAAAGCGGTGAGTTTGTAGTTCTTTTGGGATTAAATGGCGCTGGAAAATCTACGTTACTACGTTCATTCGTGGGACTTACACCAGTTGTACAGGGAACGATTAGTATAAATAATACGGTGATGACTCCACAAACATTGCCCAAAATTCGGCGCCAAGTCGGAATGTTATTTCAAGGAGGAGGTTTAATTCGCCAACTGAGTGCAGTGGAAAATGTTCTTTGTGGCAGATTGGGAGTTAGAAAACCTTGGCAAACTTTATTTGGGTTTCCAAAGCAAGATTACCGTTTAGCGCTTCAACTACTCTCGGAATTAGGATTGCATAAACATGCTTATCAAAAAACTAGTTCTCTAAGTGGTGGACAGCAGCAGCGTGTAGCTATCGCACGCGCTTTAATACAGTCACCTCAAATACTTTTAGCTGATGAACCAATTACGGGTTTAGATGTAATGGCAGCTAAACAGGTGATGGATACTTTAGCAAAATTAAACAATGAGCATGGAATTACTATTGTAACTGTACTACATGATTTAGGTATTGCAGCCGAATATGCCCAGCGCGCGCTTGTGCTTGATGCTGGACGTATTGTTTATAATGGCGCCTGTAATAACTTACAATCTGAATTTGCCCAAATTAACTCTTTATCAAAAAAATGAATAATTTAACTCATATAAATAAATTAACTGGGCGGCATCCTTGGGTAGGTAAGTTATTAATTATCCCTGTAGTTATTTTATTAGTTATAGTTTATGCTTGGTCACTCGAAGGTATAGGTATAAACGCAGAAGTTCTAAATAATAGCTGGTTTTACGTTACAGATTTTATTTCTCGGTTTTTCCCACCCAATCTTGATGTTTTTCCCAATGCTGTACAGTCACTTATACAAACAATACAAATGTCACTTTGGGGAACAACAATTGGGGCAATTATTTCAGTGCCAATTGCGATTGCCAGTGCTAGTAATATTGCACCTATATGGTTGCAATGGTTAGCCAACTTTATCCAAAATGCTGTCCGTTCTGTGCCTTCAATTATTTTAGGCTTGATTTTTGTCGCTGCTACCGGACTTGGCGCCCCTGCTGGAACTTTAGCTTTGAGCATTTATACTATCGGCTACCTTGCAAAATTTTATCAACAAGCTATTGAAGCTGTGAATTCTCGTTCTATAGAATCTTTACAAGTTATTGGCGCCTCACGTTGGCAAATTACTCAATATGGTATTGTGCCCCAAGTCTTACCATTAGCATTGGGCTACACGCTCTGGATGTTTGAATACAACATTCGCGCGGCTTCAGTTCTTGGTGTTGTTGGAGCAGGTGGTATTGGGTTTGAGTTAAAAAGCTATATCGATGGGTTTGAATATAATAAAGCTACAACTTTTATGCTCGTGCTGCTTGTCGTTGTAACGGTAATTGATTTTTTCAGCAGCTTTCTAAGACGGCGCCTTGATGAGATGTAATATTGGCAACGGATGCTCCCGTTAATACTCTTAGCCCCCCTTCCACGCGGTTCCTGTTGGGGGGCATCAAAATCAATATATTTTTTTATTAAATAATCATGCAAACACGCGCAATACAGTAACTGGCGCCGCATCGTTTTGCTTATCAGAAGTTTTGCTTTTTGCACTAACTGGAAAATATTTATCTAACAATGCCGACACATCTTTAGCTTGAATACGACTGTAGCGAGTTTTGTCGGGCATGATTAAATTCGGTCCACCCTTACAGTTTTTCATGCAACCTGTAGGTTTAATTATAACTTCAGTATCGAGATTTCGTTCTTGTAACTGTTGCTGCATTGCCTGACAAAGCGCCTTTCCACCCCGGTTCATACAATCAGACTTTTGACACATCAAAATAGTTGTCTGTTTTGCTGGTTTATTTTTAACCGATTCACTCGCTTGAGGAGGACTTATGTATTCTTCTCCCGAAGCGCGCGCTGCCATTATTCTTTCGGCTTTGAGTTTATACTCACCTGTTTTGGAGCAAAGCTTTTTGGTACCAACAATTTGCAGTTTAGTTTGAGGCGCCAATCTCCAGTCAAATGTACCTCGCAAATGCTTGGCTAACTTCACATAACACTCACCTTCACTCGTTTCAAGCATCAAACCCTTGAGCTTGTAGCCATCTTTGATTACTAATTCAACAAAACGTCCTTCAAGGTAAAACTCTGAAATTTGCTCTAGACATACTTTACCCATTATTCAAACCTCCTTATTGACAAAGTTTTTTATAATTGCGAAATAAAAACTATTTAAGCATCACAACACCAACATTGCTCTAAAGCCTTTATTAACTGGCAACGCGATGCAGTAAATTGCTGAACTACGCTCCACAGTTGAATAGCTGTTGTTACGTTACTTATTTCTACAGTCAGTGGCTGGTTCATTCCACACGAACAATTTATATTAAGTTCTTGCAAGCGTGTATAAACTTGCCAACGGTCTGTCCAATCCACGGAAACAACTATCTTTACGTCTGGTGTAGTTAAAGGTTTCACAAAAATCCTCTTTAAAAATCCAATAAAATCACGCGCCAGTTGAGAAAGATAGCAAATTAGCCCTTTTTAATAGCATACTACAAGTGCAAATAATTATCAGTAATTTTTGAAAAAAAAATAAAAATATTTCTCAAAATGCTTGAAATGTAAGCAGTAGAGACGCGATTAATCGCGTCTCTACTGCCTGCTCACGTCTCTACAACCTTTTGGAACAAATAAACGTCTGTACGCTGATAAATTAACTTAAAGTCACTGCGTTTTAGCTCCTCAACCAGGCGCCGTGCGGATTGTGAATCATTGTTCCAGCCAGGATAACGAACATCCATCAATATATAATCAAACTTGAGGGCATCTTTAACTGTTTGCCCGCTAAAAGCCAGATTTATAACTTGCCGGTGACTGAGATGAGGTGATATTGAGGCAGTAGTGAGAACGCTTCCTTGAGTTTTAACTCTTTGGACAGCTTCGTTGGTCGCTTGCCAAGTATCAAGTTTTTTCAGGTATATACTACCAAAGTAAGTAAATTTTGCCAGTAATAAAAATCCGATTAGTGACCAGATAATAATGCCACGTTGGCTACGCACTAATCCTTTTCCTGCCGCCAAGGTCGCAATTACCGCTAGTATTAAAAATGGTACTGCTGGTACAGAGTATTGATGAACTAAATCTTTCTGTGGTTGATAGTCCGCGATTAGATTTAGCGCAACACAGGGAATGGCACCTACTAATGGTGCGGCGCCTTTTAATGATAGTCCCCAAAATATAGGTGCTGAAAGTAATATTAGATATACCAAATTGTCCAACGTGAAAATTTTACTCAATACTAGACTTGGACTGATTATCAGGTTCTTGGCAATTTCCCAAATCGAGCTACCTAAATAACTATACCGCGCCACAGCCGTTAACTCTTGACTGTTAAAAGTCGGAATAATTACTTTAGACGCGATTACGAACCAAAATACACCCATAATAATTGCTGTGGCGCCATACCAGCGTCGCCTCTCAAACAGCAATAACCAAACACCCATCCCCACAACAGTAAAAGCAAGTACTGCTTTGCACATCAATACAACAACAACACTGAGGCAAAAGTACCCCCATTTATGCGTGCGCGCGCACCAAACTGCTGTAAATAGCATTGGCATAGCAATAACTTCGGAGTGAAAGTCAAACAAGTTGACGTTAAATATCACCGGATAGAGCAAATAAACAGCCGATATTGTCGTAGCATATTTATCTAAACCGGCAAGCTTCGCTAAATGCCAAACTGGTAAGGCGCCAGCAGCCAAAGCCACAGACTGTACAGCAAATAACCAGTAAACGCTAGGGTAAATTTTGTAAAGTAATGCTAAGGGATACCAAATAAGAGCCGCATGGTCACCTAGAATATGAAATCCGAGGAACGTAGAGAACGGTTCTTTTCCTTGACTAATTAAATATACCGCTTGGTCAAAAATTCCTAAATCAAAAGCGAGTGATTGGAATAGAATATGGCGTACACTGCTACATGTAAAAAATATTAGTATACTCGCACCAATCAACCAAGCCAAACTATGGTGCCTAAAACTCTCAGTTAAACTTTTTAGGTTGTTAAATATTTTATGATTGCCAGGATTTTGCTGATTCACAGCCATTATTAATCTAGGTAATAATTTTGTCAGTAAATTACAACATAATATTATCTCATTTACACTTCACCCTCTGTTATAACGCCGCAATTATTACTGATATATATACGTTAAAAATTATACATTTTTATAATTTACATATGTAGCAGTCCGCGCATCATTCATAAAATTTATAATTCGAGAATGAACCACAAAGGGCACAAAGGACACAAAGGAAGAAAAGAAGAGATTTTACAACTCATATAGGAATGCTATATAATTTATACATAATTATTTTAGATTCATAACAGTGCAAAAAAAGAGACATAAAAATAATTTTTCATAACAAAAGTCAAAACTATTTAATATTAGTTGGGGTTGCATTCATAATTTTGAGTGCTATGATATAAAAACCAAGCGGTTAATCGCTATAACTGCTACAAAAGGGAGAAAAGCTAATGTCTGAAACACAAACAATTTTACGCAATTATGGTGAGGTATATGACAACCCCATATTGCTTGACAAGAGTGTAACAACTCCAGTTTGTGAAGGATTTAATGTTGTTTTAGCTAGTTTTCAAGCGCTGTATTTACAGTATCAAAAGCATCATTTTGTAGTAGATGGCGCCGAATTTTACTCATTACACGAGTTCTTTAGTGAAAGCTATGAACAAGTTCAAGGACATGTTCACGACATTGGTGAACGTTTAGATGGGCTAGGTGGTGTGCCAGTAGCAAATCTGACAAAATTGGCGGAATTATGCTGCTTCGAGCAAGAACCAGATGGTGTATTTGCTTGCCGTCAAATGGTAGAAAATGACCTGAAAGCAGAGCAAGCAATGATTGGGTTAATTCGGCGCCAAGCTTCGCAAGCAGAAAGTTTAGGTGACCGCGCGACAAGATATCTTTACGAACAAATTCTACTTAAAACCGAAGAAAGAGCTTATCATTTAGCACACTTCTTAGCAAAAGATAGCTTAACTTTAGGATTTGTCCAAGCAAGCAACTAGCAACATCTTTATAAAGCTTGTTTAAGTTTAATCAAAATTTGTTGACATAATCTTATAAGAGGCAGAAAAGATATTATTATCTATCTGCCTTTTTTGCTGTCACTGCACAGGCGCTTTGTCCGATGCTACAGTGACATCCCTAAATCCGTCAAATCCGTGCCATCCATAATAATCCGTGTACAATAATCAGGATTTGTATTCTCGTACTCCAAAATTATGCCTCGCCGCAACGACATCAAAAAAATATTGCTTCTTGGTTCTGGGCCCATCGTTATTGGACAAGCTTGCGAATTTGATTATTCGGGTACTCAAGCTTGTAAAGCACTACGTGAGGAAGGTTATATAGTAGTACTAGTGAACTCAAACCCAGCTACAATCATGACCGACCCGGAAACTGCTGACCGTACTTATATTGAACCACTAACGCCGGAGTTGGTAGAAAAAGTAATTGCTAAAGAACGTCCCGATGCTTTGTTGCCAACGATGGGGGGACAAACTGCGTTGAATATTGCTGTGGCATTGGCAAAAAATGGGGTTTTAGATAAATATAATGTGGAGCTAATCGGCGCCAAGCTACCAGCTATCGAAAAAGCTGAAGATAGAAAGCTGTTTAATGAAGCAATGGCAAAAATCGGTGTAGATGTTTGTCCTAGCGGAACTGCTTCAACTTTGGAAGAAGCTAAGAGTATCGCGCGTCGTATTGGTACTTATCCTCTAATTATTCGTCCAGCTTTTACAATGGGTGGTACGGGTGGAGGTATTAGTTATAACGAGGAAGAGTTTGCGGAAATGGCACAAGGGGGTATTGATGCTTCCCCTGTTTCACAAATTTTAATCGACCAGTCGCTGCTGGGATGGAAAGAGTACGAACTTGAAGTCATGCGCGACTTAGCAGATAATGTGGTAATTATTTGCTCGATTGAAAACCTTGACCCAATGGGTATCCATACAGGAGACTCGATTACGGTTGCTCCTGCTCAAACGCTGACTGATAAAGAATATCAGCGGTTGCGGGATATGGCTATTAAAATAATTCGTGAAATTGGTGTAGAGACGGGTGGCTCTAATATTCAGTTTGCCGTAAATCCTGTTAATGGTGAAGTTGTTGTAATCGAGATGAACCCGCGCGTTTCTCGCTCTTCGGCACTTGCTTCTAAAGCAACTGGTTTCCCTATCGCCAAAATGGCAGCAAAACTCGCGGTTGGTTATACGCTTGATGAAATTAGAAACGATATTACGAAGCAAACTCCTGCATCGTTTGAACCTACTATTGATTATGTAGTTACTAAAATTCCTCGCTTTGCCTTTGAAAAGTTTCCTGGGTCTGAACCGGTATTAACTACCCAGATGAAATCTGTTGGGGAAGCGATGGCAATAGGACGCACTTTCAACGAATCATTCCAAAAAGCGTTGCGTTCATTAGAAACAGGACGCGCGGGTTGGGGGTGTGATAAACCAGAAAAACTGCCGAGTGGAGAACAAATTCGCGCGCAACTGCGAACTCCGAACCCCGAACGAATTTTTGCTTTGCGTCACGCGATGCAACTGGGAATGAGTACCGAGGATATTTTTGAACTGACAGGTATTGACCCTTGGTTCCTCGACAAAATGCTGTCAATTCTTGATGTTGAGAAATTTCTCAAGCGCACACCTTTACAACAGTTGACAAAAGAGCATTTATATGAGATAAAACGTCAAGGATTTAGCGATAAACAAATAGCTTTTGCAACTAAAACTAATGAAGCCCAAGTGCGCGCGTATCGTAAGCAGTTAGGAGTCATTCCAGTTTATAAAACAGTAGATACCTGTGCTGCTGAATTTGAAGCGTTTACGCCATATCACTACTCAACTTACGAAGAAGAAACCGAAATAATGCCCACTGATAAACCCAAAGTGATGATTTTGGGAGGTGGTCCAAATCGTATTGGACAGGGTATCGAGTTTGATTATTGTTGTTGCCATGCTGCTTATGCTTTGAGAAAAGCAGGTTTTGAGACGATAATGGTTAACTCCAACCCTGAAACCGTCTCTACTGACTATGACACCAGCGATAGGTTATATTTTGAGCCGTTAACTTTAGAAGACGTTCTCAATATTATTGAAGCCGAAAACCCTGTTGGCGTCATTGTTCAATTTGGTGGACAAACACCTTTAAAATTATCAGTTCCTTTACAACAAGCACTCAGTAGTCAGAATTCAGTGGTCAGTGGTCAGAATTTAGTGGTCAGTGGTCAGAATTCAGTGGTCAGTGGTCAGAATTTAGTGGTCAGCACAAAAATTTGGGGCACGTCTCCTGATTCTATTGATATTGCTGAAGATAGGGAGCGGTTTGAGAAGATTCTTAAGCAACTCGATATTGCTCAACCACCAAATGGTCTTGCTCGCACTTACGAAGATGCTTTAGTTGTTGCTAAACGTATCGGTTATCCAGTTGTAGTTCGTCCTAGTTACGTTTTAGGTGGACGCGCGATGGAAATTGTGTACTCCGACTCGGAACTTGAGCGTTACATGACCTTTGCCGTCCAAGTAGAGCCTGAGCATCCAATTTTAATTGATAAATTTTTAGAAAATGCCATTGAAGTAGATGTTGATGCAATTGCCGATCATACCGGACGTGTTGTGATTGGCGGTATTATGGAACACATTGAGCAAGCGGGTATTCACTCAGGTGACTCAGCTTGTGCGTTGCCATCAATTTCACTCCCTCCAGCAGTACTAGATAAAATTCGCACCTGGACAGTACAGTTAGCAAAAGAGCTTTCTGTAATTGGGTTAATGAATATCCAGTTTGCTGTTGTCGGCGCCCAAGGTTATTCACCGAGCGTGTATATTCTGGAAGCAAACCCGCGCGCTTCGCGAACTGTACCGTTTGTTTCTAAAGCAACAGGTATACAACTGGCGAAATTAGCTTCTTTAATTATGTCAGGCAAAACCTTAGAAGAACTAGGTTTTACCCAAGAAGTTATTCCTTCGCACATCGCTGTGAAAGAAGCTGTATTACCATTTAATAAATTCCCAGGAACCGATACGTTACTAGGTCCAGAAATGCGCTCAACTGGCGAAGTAATGGGAATTGATACCGACTTTGGACGGGCTTATGCTAAAGCTGAACTCGGCGCCGGCGAACAATTACCTTTAACAGGAACAGTGTTTGTGACAATGAACGACCGCGATAAAACACCTGTAGTGCCCATTGTCAAGGAATTCATTGATATGGGTTTTCACATTATCGCCACCGACGGCACACGCCGCATTTTAAAAGAAAATGGCTTAGATGTGGAACTTATACTGAAACTTCATGAAGGGCGCCCTCATGTTCTAGATGCAATCAAAAACCACAAAATCCAAATCATTATTAATACTCCCTCTGGAGGGGAAGCACAATCTGATGGCCGACTCATCCGTCGTACCGCACTAACCTACAAAATTCCCATTATCACTACCCTCGCAGGCGCCAAAGCCACTGCTGCTGCTATTCGCTCGTTACAAAATACCAACTTAGACGTGCGAGTCATTCAAGAATACGCAGTAAACAGTGCTGAGTAGAAAGTGCTGAGTGCTGAGTATATGAGGGTTGAAGTAGTAAGTTTAAACTTTTAACTTCTAACTCTGCTCTTCAGTACTCAACACTCAGCACTCAACACTCAGCACTCAGCACTCAACACTCAATACTCATTTCTGAGAATTGGTTACATTTCTTGATGATTGACATTAATTATTAATTAAAGAATAACAGTAATTTTAGGGTATTTTAGGTATAATTTTATTCATGGTAAAAGCTGAAACGCCTAAAAATAATTGAAAAATGACTAGCCAAACCTCTCTAATAAATGTTACAATGATTAACACGAAAGCTTAGAAAATAACATTTGTGTAGCTCGTGACTTTTAATCTAACTTTAGATAATTGCGAGCAAAGTCCAAAATATAGTACCTTTACTCGAATTAATAACTATAAAAGTTCTCAAATGACCGCTCTGTACCGAAGCGGTGTTTATACTTAGATTGCCTTTTGAAGCTTCCAATCAAATTTGGAAAAGCTTGATACTAGGTATCTATCGGTGTACACAATCCCTGCCCACTGTCAAACTAATTCATTTACAGAGTAGCGCCATGAAGACCGCTCAGACAGCTACAGACCTCGTGCGGGCTTACCTGCGTGAGATTGGCAAAGTGCCACTCTTAACCCACGAGGAAGAGATATATTATGGAAAGCAAGTTAAGCGTGTAACTGGCTTGTATGAAGTTAAAGAGTCTCTTGCCGCTCAGTTGGGTCACGAGCCAACACTTGATGAGTGGGCGAAAGCCGCAGACCTAGATATAAAAGATTTAAATACCGCAATTGCAGAAGGCGAGTTTGCCAAGCGTAAGATGGTGGAAGCCAATTTGCGACTTGTGGTATCCGTGGCAAAAAAATATATAAAACGAAATGTAGACCTGCTTGATTTGATTCAAGAAGGTAGTATCGGAATGCAACGGGGTGTAGAGAAATTTGACCCGACTAAGGGATACCGTTTTTCTACATATGCTTATTGGTGGATACGGCAAGCGATTACCCGTGCTATAGCAGAGAAGGGTAGAACTATACGTTTACCAATTCATATCACAGAAAAGTTAAATAAGATCAAAAAAGCACAGCGCTATTTATCTCAGCAGTTGGGACGGGCGCCTAGTGTAGGAGAGTTAGCCGAAGAGCTTGAGTTAACTCCTAGGCAAGTGCGTGAATATTTAGAAAGAGCGCGCTTACCACTTTCGCTCGACCTGCGTCTGGGTGACAACCATGACACTGAGCTTGGGGAAATGCTGGAAGATACAAATGCAACACCAGAAGAGTTTGTAGTTCAATCTTCGCTTTCAACTGACTTAGAACGTTTAATGTCAAGTTTGACTACCCAGCAGCGCGAAGTTATATCGTTAAGATATGGATTAGCAGATGGGCAATCAATGACTCTCGCGCGTATTGGTGAAATGCTTAATATCAGTCGTGAAAGAGTCAGACAAATTGAACGTGAAGCTTTAACAAAACTTCGTAAATCGAAAATCAGCATTAACGAATATTTAGCAAGCTGAGTAATGAGTGCTGAGTAATGAGTGCTGAGTGCTGAGTGCTGAGTGCTGAGTAATGAGTGCTGAGTGCTGAGTGCTAACTGCTAACTGCTAACTGCTAACTGCTAACTGCTAACTGCTAACTGCTAACTGCTAACTGCTAACTGCTAACTGCTAACTATACTCAGCACTCAGCACTTTCGACTCAGCACTAATTAGAGATAATACGCTTTACTTGTACGGTTACACCGGCTGCCAACTAGACTCACAGCTTGTTACATTAGTTAGCAACAGTAGAAAACAGTTAGCTGGAGTTAAAGGCATTGTAACTGCATAAAGTATAGAATTGCATAAACTAAACGCTAGCTGTAAAAGTATAGGAGGCAAAAAGTGAGTAATCAACCTAATCGAGTTTCCGAATTCTTTGATAGCGAGTCAGAAAATGTGAACTTGCTATGGCAGTATGTCAAGTCCTTGAGTCCAGAAACGTTGTCTCAGTTGTCTAAACCGTCTTCACCTGAAGTGTTTCAAGTGATGGAGCGCAATATAGTTGGTTTGCTAGGTAATTTGCCTTCTGAGCATTTCAACGTGACCATTACTACTAATAGAGAAAATCTTGGTCGGTTACTAGCAAGTGCGATGATGAGCGGTTATTTTTTACGCAATGCTGAACAGCGCATGAATTTTGAGGTAGCTTTACACGGTACTGATACAGAAGAACAATCAGAATAAGCTTTGATTATTTGCTGGCATCAATATAATTTCTAGAAATTCAATAATATAGCAGTCCTAAATCATTTGTAATATTGTAGGTTGTAGAGACGCGATTAATCGCGTCTCTACTTCGCGTCTCTACATTTATGTATCAATTCGCATTACCAATCATGAATCAAGATATATCCTCTCCACCACATAAAATTATTGGTGTTGCTGTTATTTGGAACTGTTCTGGTCAAATTTTAATTGATCGTCGGCGCCCGGAAGGAGTGATGGGGGGGTTATGGGAGTTTCCTGGTGGAAAAGTAGAACCGGGTGAAACGGTTATAGAATGTATTCAAAGAGAAATCAAAGAAGAATTAGGGATAAATATTGAAGTTTGTGAGTTATTAATCACAATCGACCATACGTATAGCCACTTAAAAGTTACGTTAACAGTACACATGTGTAAGTATGTAAGCGGAGTTCCCCAGCCAATTGAATGTGATGAAGTGCGGTGGGTGAATTTAGATGAATTATCTCAGTTTGAATTTCCTGAAGCTAATACGCAGATTATTTCAGCATTAGAGAAATTACGAAGTAATACTGAAGTTATTTTTAGTTAATGTAAATTATTTTGGATAAACGGGCAGTATCAAATGGAACCATGCTCCACCAATAGGTGAGTCATCAACCCAAATTTGACCATAGTGCGCGCGGATAATACGCTGGCATAAACACAAACCAATGCCATATCCATCTACGTCTTCGTCACGTTCTAAACGGTAACGATTTTCAAAGATGCGCTCGCGGTTTTCTTCGGGGATACCAGGTCCAGAGTCACCGATGCTAAACTGCACTTTTTGGGTAGTGCGATGAAGTCCAGAAATAATTAAACTGCCGCTCGAAGGGGTGTATTTAATTGCATTATCAAGGAGATTAACCAAAACTTGACGAATACGGTCAGGGTCAGCGTAAACAGCAGGCAAATCTTTGGGAATGTCTTTTTCAACTACAAGTGATTTCGAGGCGATGCGGTCACGAAATTCATCAAAAACTTCTTGAAACAGCTTCGCAATCTCCATTTTTTCGGGCTGAATGCGAAACTCACTATCACTTCTACGACCTACCTGCAACAAGTCGGTAATCATGCGGTCGATAGTTTTAACCTGGGTACGTGCTTGTTTGAAAAGACTCGCAGTTAAACTCGGTTTTAAACGCTCGAAGGCGCCGCTAGAGACGTTGTAGTTCGATTGTAAAGTCTCAATGGCAATAGAAGCTGCTGTCAAAGGGTTACGAAGGTCGTGCGCGAGCATCCCAATAACCCGGTCTTTAAACAAAAGTTGTTCAGTAAGCTTTTCTTTTTCCTGCTTGAGACGAAAAATCTCGTCAGAAAGTTGAATTAACTCTGTTGATAAAGCTAGCGAACGAATTGAGGATTTTGAAGATGTAGAATGACCATTTTCGACTTCTGGCTGTGGTTCTAGTTCAGTTTCTAAACGACTAGAAGCGTCCGCAGCAGCTTGCCAATGGGGCCACCAAGTTTTCAATTCGTTAATAATATTACTGCCGGCGATAGTTTGGCTAGGTTCGGGATAAACTTTCACCAGCGCGGGTGTCGCAACTAACTTGTAATGTTCCGCCAAATATGGTTTTTGCCCGACATCAACAACCTGAAGTTCAAACCTATACTCAGTTTGTAATTTGTCTAGATATGACTTTACCTGCTGTACTTCTTGTCGAGACTTAGGACGGTCATCAACAAAAAGAAACAGTTGGAGTGAAACCTCTGATTCAACTGGCTGGTTTGCTTCTGCTTGCATGTAATCGTGTCTTAACACCGTTAACAAACTGACGAGGCTATATAAAAGTCAGCATTCAACGATAAATTCGTCAAACGTCTGTACCTGCCGCTTATTGTTTACAAATTTAATATCAATTTTAGATTTTTCATACTACCATCCAATCATAAATTTGGAATGAGATACATTTTTTTGAGCTTTTTGGCACCTTTTTGCCTACAAGCGATGCCTGTAAGTGCGCTTGTCGAATATAAGCCACAATCAAAGATGATTTACAATGCTCAGTCGCGACCTATTGACAGTTTTTATACTGTGACAAGAGGTTTTGTCCAAGAGCAAATCAACTTAATCGCGCGTATTGAAAAAGCGCTTGAAAATAAAGACCCTAACCGAGTTCGTGCGGTACGTGGACAAGTACTTGTGCAGTTCAAAGCAATTTCCGGTTTTGTTAAGCGACAAGACCCTAATTTTAAAACCGTTTGTGCTTTGCCACTAGAGAACAAAGAAGCAAAAATTCTTTGTCCGCTATACGCATCAAGCCAAGAGTTATTAAAACTTTCTCCTTTACTTGACCGTATCTTATCGCGACGAGGTGAATCAGCTCTTGTTCGCGAACTACCATTAGTTAGTGGAGAACGTCAATCAGACCCAGTACTGGCAATGTCACCCGTAACACGTCCAAATTTGGGCAGTCCTGCAACTCCCCATGCAACGCTTGAACCGAATCTACCTGTTTTGACACCGAAGCTTATTACTGGTAGTTCTACTAAAAAGCTAATTGCAAATTATACGCCACCAATCTCCGGCGCCATTAAGATTCCCCAAGAAGCAATAAGAGTGTTAGAAACAGCAGAAAAATACATTGCACAAGCGCAAGCTGAGTTTGGTACTGAAGCAAACTTTCACGACCCAAAACAGACAGCACTCGCACTTGACCGTTTTGCTTACGACCTTGACCCACAAGAAAGGCAAACCTACTCTAAATTTTTAGCATTGCCTCAAACAGGTATTTTTCGCGTCCTACCATATTCAGTTTATCATCGTCCGTTAAACACGCTCCAAAATCGATTATCCAAAACTGTTGCCGAACGATATCCTTTTCCAACTCTTGGCGAAAAAGATAGTTTTACTCCTAATTTAGCACTTTCTCTAGTTGGAGATAACTTTCAAATCTTACCAAACGGCATTGATTACAGCTTGATGGCGAACTTAGGGAATATACCGATTGAAAAATTAGACGCGACTTTACTACCTGTGAGTCCAGAAATTGCCAAAGCTTTTCTGACTTACCAACCACCTAGACAGTTAAGTACATTACAGCAGGAACGGCGCCGTTTAGCCAGCAATAAAAAAAATAATTTCAATTTACTATCAAGTGTTCCAGCACGACTAAACAATACCTATTTAGTGCGTTTGTTTCAGTTTCAACTTCCTGAAGCTATAGTCAGTGGCGAAAAGCTTACCCCACAAGAACGTTTAAGAATTGATGAATTACTAAAAATCCAAAGCAGCGATACGATTGTAGCGTTTCGTCCAGTTAGACAACGTTCTGATGGCAGTTATACCGTGCTTTGGCGCGTAGTAAATAGATTAAGCGCACCACAAATCGAAGATTTAGAAACCTATTTGAAATATTAATCAGCATGGAGTTGTAGCAATTTTCATGTAAATAGACCACATATAGAGACGTTACATGTAACGTCTACAAATGCAAAATCCTGTAAGGGCGGGTTAAGTTACAATCTAAATTCATATTTACAATATTGTAAACCCGCCCCGCCAGAAGTCGCCTCCCCACAACAATCCAAAATCCAAATGCGCTAGTGTAGGAATGATGGAATTAAAATTACCCTTGTGTCTGTGCTTTACTGCAAACGTTTGGTTGTGTATCTAAGTTCGGTAGTTATATTAAGTTCTTTAACTGCCTGTGCGAATAGTCCTACTGCTAAAAACTGGGAAAACTCTTTAGCAGCAGATTCGCGACTGCAAAATAATCCTGCTATTCTAGGTGCAAATCAATCACCTCAAACTACACCACAACCGCAGCCAACAGTTCAGCTACCAGCGGATTTTCCTTCATATATTCCAATATATCCAAATTCCCAATTACAAGAAGTTATACCAGGCGCCGATGGTCAATCTACAGCACGTTGGCAAAGTATTGACCCTAGTAATTTCATTACAAGCTTTTACCGTAGTCAATTTGGCGCCAATAATTGGCAAATTGTCCAGCAACCGAGCGAAGATACTGGAACATTTGAAGCTCGACGCAATAATCTGTTAGTAAGAGTTACAATTCAGCCAAAGTCAGTTACAAACGCTACACCAAATCAATCTCAAACATCAACCGAGTTGCGGATAGATTATTCTCCAAACGGTGTAGCTTTTGCATCCCCTATTCCATCAACAGATACAACACCAACTCCCAACCCGACTAGTACAACTAATTCCGAAGTCGCAAGCAACATTCCCCAACCTGGAAGTCCAGATTTTATTGGTCCAGTCTTACCAGATAATAACTCGGCGCCTACAAGTACACCAACACCAACAAATACATTACCAAGCACAGCTACAAACACACAAACAGCGCAACAGTTTAGTGATGTAAGCAAAGCTCCGCAACAGTTACAGCGTTATATTCAAGACCTAGGAACACTAGGTGTCTTAACAGTAAATTCTAATAATCAAGCTAAAAGTTCTAATACAGGTTTATTTGAACCGAATAAAGTTATAACCCGACGTGAATACGCGCGCTGGTTAGTTGCTGCGAATAACGCGATGTATACTAATAACCCAGCAAAACAAATTCGTACAGTTTCAGAAACAGCACAACCCGCATTTAGCGATGTACCTAAAACCAATCCTGATTTTGCTTTTATACAAGGACTTGCAGAAGCAGGTATAATCCCCAGCACTTTATCAGGTGATTCTACTGAAGTATTATTTCGACCAGATGCACCACTCACGCGCGAACAGTTACTTTTATGGAAATTACCCCTTGATACGCGCGCAGCGTTACCAGCAGCAAATCTAGAAGCAGTCAAACAAACTTGGGGCTTTCAAGATGCAGGTAAAATAGACTCTAGAGCATTGCGAGCAGTATTAGCCGATTTTCAAAATGGAGAACAATCGAATATTCGGCGTGTATTCGGATTTACCACGCTCTTTCAACCCAAAAGAACCGTAACGCGCGCAGAAGCAGCAGCAGCTTTATGGTATTTTGGCACACAAGGTGACGGCATCTCCGCAGCCGACGTCCTCAAAGGCAAAACGTAGTTATCAGTTAAGAGTTAGGAGTTAAAAGTTAGGAGTCAGGAGTTTTTGTAGCATAGGCGTCCCGCCTGTGCTGTATTATGCATAGTACAATTAACATAGTGCTATTTCTGTAAATGTACTTATGCCTCCCTCCAAACCCTACCAACCCTTACTGCTACGACTTTTACACAATATAAACGCAGTACTAATCATCGGCGCCTCTCTTACAGGATTTCTAGTTTACGATAGTTGGGATGGTAGGTTTGGAAGCATAGGAATAACCAAAGCGAACCGCGCGTTAATAGACATTCATGGAACATTTGGATTTTTTATCTCGTATGTTGCACTGCCAATATTTTTAATTTACTGTTGGAATGCAGGTAGAAAGCGTTTAATTGAAGCTTCAACATTCAAGCAACTAGGCAATATCGGAACACCAGCATGGTGGTACGCACTCCAGCACGTTACCAAC
This sequence comes from Calothrix sp. NIES-4105, assembly GCF_002368415.1. GTDB lineage: Bacteria > Cyanobacteriota > Cyanobacteriia > Cyanobacteriales > Nostocaceae > Dulcicalothrix. The sequence goes on along the minus strand of NZ_AP018290.1, from coordinate 8,880,434 downwards.
ACTTTAGTATTGATATCAGCATTATTTTCAGTAATTTCAGGTAAATTTCAAGACGAAAATTGGCTTCCGCAAGGTGAATTAAACCACATTGCTTATTATATTCATTTAATAGCTTGGGTTGTAATAGTACTTGCACTATTAATGCACTTATTAATGAGTGCTAAAGTTGGAGGTTTGCCATTATTGCTTTCAATGCTCGATACAACATACCGAAAAAATGACAGTCCACGTTTGTGGCGTGAAAAAGTTGTAAATTGGTTTCAGAGAAATTGACACTCTCAGGTCTTTAGACACTGAGATTCTGCTAACAGGAGACTACCAGGAAGAGGATTCTTACTCGAACCGTTCCAGACTCTTATCCTTGCTGCGGTCGTCAAACACCGCCTACCTAGTCTGCTTAAGTCCAGGCTTAAGTTTCTAGCTACTTTTTTTAAAATATTCGCACTGCCGTTCAAATCGGCATTGACAATTAAACCATTTGCTGTGCGGTATAATCCACGTTGAACGCGCTTCCCAGATGCTTTCCACCATAAAGGTTTGTTACCATAAACGGGTAGGGAGTCTCCATCTAAATAGCTTGCTTTTGACGTGTAGGATTCTTCAGTTACTTGAAACCTAATACCATGCAAATTACACAATTGTTCTAATCTGTCTTTCAATTTACCTAACGGCATTTGGACGAACTTCTGATTTTGAACTCGTCCAATATTAGCGTTAGCTTTAAAGCCTTCATTCCACCCTATTACTAATGTTCCAATGCCATATTTTAAGCAATGGTCAATTATTAACTTTGCTGCTTTGTTAATCCCATCACGCATTTGGTGATTGCGTTTACGGGTAACACGGTCTAGCCAACTATCCCAATATGCTTGGGGTTTATCATATGCGCGGGTAGCTACTTTCTTGTTCCATAACTGATTCATTGCCTTCATCGCACGTGCATCAATTAATAAGGAATTACCCAAAGTATCAACACATGCTGCTAAGTTATCCGCAGTTCCCAAGTCAATAGATAAAGCTTGATTAATATCTAGCTCGTGTTTCTTCTCCTCAATCTCATAAGACATTTCAAGGTAAAAAGCGCCATTTTTAGGGAGAATAGTAAACTCTTTAACCTTAGAATAATCAAGATTTGAAGGCATAGGGAGGAAAAAATCAGATATTCCAAACCATCGTCTAATTGTCAAGCCTAAAGAAAATCTAAGCTGCCCGTCAACAATAGTTGGTCTTTGCGCTCCTGAATTTGGATAAGCAACTTTAAACAACTTAGAACCTGTTAAATAATTAGGTACTTGTGGCTTAAAATGCAATTGACCACTCTTGAATAAAGACCGCAATTCTTTGAAAGACTTAAATGCTTCTGTTACCGACATTAGCGTTTGCTGCATCGGTGTTGATGGCAAGGATTGGGCGATTAATGTCTTTGCAACAGATGGTTCAAAAGCTACATCAAATTTACCTGTCAACAACTTCCCTGTTTTGAAAAATGTTTGACGTGCAAAGTAAACCCCGTTGTTGTACAACTTGCCCGACTGCTCACACAAGTAGCACAATATTGCTTGTGTTTCTACATCTGGCTGTAACAGCACTTGCTGTACTCCTATAGTCTTTCTATCTTTTTTCTTCTTTGCCATTGTTCGACCTCAATGTTATACTGTTAGTATATCAACATGTACAGAAAATTACAATGACATTCGAGAAAAAAAATAAATTAGGTTTTACGAGTAATCAGCCGTTTGACAAAGACCCCGTGTGCTTCAAAGTATTACCCGGAGTTAAAGAAAGACTTAAAAATATTCCTAACTGGCAAGAACGCTTAAGACAAGCAGTTGATAAGCTAATAGAAGAACAATGCGACTAAAGTCACTTGGGTCGCTTCCCTAGGAAGAGCTAAAGCCTCGCTCGTTTCCCGCATACCATGTAATCTTATGAGCCATCAAAGCAATTTATGGGTTGGTATTGGTTGCCAGCGTGGAACGGAGTGCAAATTTATCGAAGCAGCAATAAAACATGTGTTCCAAGAAAACAACTTATCTCTTGGCGCCATTGCCGGAGTTGCCACTATAGATAGTAAAGCAAACGAAGCTGGTTTAATTGAGTATTGCTATTCGCGTAATTTACCTTTAATATTTTTTACTGCTGAAGAATTACAAAATGTGAATGTACCCAACCCATCACAAATTGTTGGTAGTATAGTTCAAACTCTAAGTGTAGCCGAAGCTGCCGCCATTCTTGCCGCATCTGTAAAGACGTTACATGTAACGTCTCTACGTGTACCCAAACAAATTATTCGTTCAGTTCAAGATTTAAAAGGCGCCGTTACATTAGCGGTCAGTTGGCAACGGATGTAACGGTGCTTCTAATAAAGTTTTGGGGTCTTCTCTCTTCTTTTTTCTTTCTTTGTGTACGAGCGTGTCTAAAGAGCGGGAAATCCTCCGGATTACGTGGTTTATTGCTATACCCCTCTGTGCCCTCTGCGCCTCTGTGGTAAAAATAATTACTTCAATACACATCTAGGATTTTGTGCTACAACATCCGTTACATCCGTTATATCCGTTATATCCGTTGCCAGTTTAATCAACTGCTCTCAAAAGGTAATTAATAATACTTGAAACGATAGATAATACTATTGAACCTAAAAATGCCGGAACAAACCCTCTAACAATAAAACCATAACTAGGGGTCAAAGCGCTAGCAATCATTAGTGCAAATGCATTAAGGACAAATGTAAATAATCCAAAAGTGACCAAAGTAATTGGGAATGCAAAAAAGCCTAAAATAGGACGGATGAAAGCATTTACTAACCCAATAACGAAAGCAGCAACAAGAGCAGCAACAAAGTTTTTAACAAAAAAGCCAGGGACAATATGCGCTGTAATAAGTAGAGCTACAGCAGAACCCACTAAAGTTAATAAAAAGTGCTTCATATGGTTACTCTAGAGAAAATAAACAGGATGACCTAATTTTTCCCATAATCTTACTAACAAGCGCTAAAGAATAGGGATTAAGAATTAAGAACCGCTTAATCCCTAACCTTTATTTTAAGACTGGGTGCGGTTAGTGCGGCGGCGAGTTAAAATTTCCCAGGTTTCGCCACCTGCAACACCATCAGCCTCTAGACCAAAACGCTGTTGTAACGCTTTGACTGCTGCTTCGGTAGCGGCGCCAAAATCACCATCAGGGTTATTTTTTAGATATCCTAATCGCTGTAATCTCGTTTGTAAGTCGTAAACTTCTTCACCGCGCATTCCTAAACGCAAAATCGGCAATCCCGCTGCTGTATATTGAATACCAGGTTTTTGTGAATTTTGGTCAGTTTGACGAGTGCGGTAATTGGACGTATTGTTTGCCGTATTACGTCCAGAATTGCCTGTATTTCTTGTTGATGTTGTATTAGTCGCAGTACGTCTACGATTAGTTGTACTGGCATTCGCATTGTTACGATTTGTATTAGTACTTGACGTGTTATTCGTGCTGCGTCCACGATTAGTACTGTTATTCGTACTAGTTACATTCGTTGTGCGCGCGCTTTGTCGTGTATTATTGCGTGAGCTTTCTGAGCGTGAGTTATTATTTGTAGTACGACTTGTAGATGTAGTACGCACTGTTTCTAACTGTTGTGCGTTACCTGTATTTATTCTTGTGGTAGTAGTAGTCCTAGATTCTTGGTTGGATGTTACTACTGGTCTAGGTAAACTAGCAGCAGTTTGATTAGGCTTAGGGAAATTGTTTGTAGTGGTTGGAGTTGAAGATATTTGTTCGGCATTAGCAGCTACTGTTTGTCCACCAGGAAATAGCTGTTGCCAAGTTGCGGCATCAACTACACCATCTGGCGCCAATCCTGCTGATTGTTTAAACTGAGAAACTGCTGTTGCTGTCGTCTGACCATACGTCCCATCAACGGCGCCGTTATAATAGCCCATGATTTTTAAAGCAGCTTGTAGTTCACTTACTGCTTCTCCAGTACTACCAACTTTAAGAGTTGGACGGTTTATAGTGCCTGTAGTCGTAACTTGAGCTATTTGCTGTTCAACTGTAACAGAAGCTACAGACGGAGAGCTAAATAGTAAGGGCACAGAAGAACATAAAAGCAAGCAGTAAAAGTTCTTCTTAGTGAAGAAGTTGAACGAGATGACTGATACGACGTAATAAAATATACTTCTCTTGTTTCTACCTTTCATTGGAATTTGCCCCCGGCGTCTTTACACTAATAGTACAATTACCAAGTGCTGAGTAATAGTGCTGAGTAGAAAGTGCTGAGTAATAGTGCTGAGTAGAAAGTGCTGAGTGCTGAGTAGTATTCTAACTCCTAACTCCTAACTCCTAACTCCTAACTCCTAACTCCTAACTCCTAACTCCTAACTCCGCTCCTCAGCACTCAGCACTCAGCACGAGCGCACTTTTTACTTATTTAAAGCATTGTCAATCGCTTCTTTTTGACCTACTAGTGATATATAAGGTTCCCGTAAATAAGTACATGCAGCGGATTGAGCGCTTTTTGATGTGACTGCTGTAATTAAGTCTTGGAATTCTGAGTCAAACTCAATTCCAAGTCCTAATGTTTCATACCAACCGTATAATTGGGCAAGTTGAGCGTTAGTTTGTTTACCTAGTGCATATTGTCCTAAAATTTTATTTTTTGCTGCTTGGAGCGATGTTTCTTCTAATTGTACAGTTCTCAGTAAGGCGACTTCGTTTTGGAGTTCAGTAAGTGCTATTTTAGTATTTTCTGGCGCCGTTCCCATGTAAACAACAAATGCAGCATTCGATAACCGAGTTGGATAAAGTGCTGATACTTCGTAAGCTAAACCGCGTTTTTCACGTAACTCAACAAATAATCGACTCGACAGTCCGTTACCTAAATATGTAGATAATAATTTAAGTGCAGCATAATCAGAAGAATGTACCGATGGCGCCAAATACCCTAACATTAAAATCGACTGCTGTGTATTTTGATGTGTGAAGACACTTTGAGGAGCAATTTCGATGTCGTATAAGTTTGTAGAAATCGTTTGATGAGTATCTTTCCAGTCACCAAAGATTTTTTCAACTAATGCAATTGCGTTTTCACTCGTTATACGTCCAGCTATGCTAATAACTAAATTATTGGGACGAAAATAGGTGTTATGAAACTCAACTAAATCAGCGCGCGTTAAACTGCTCATTGTTACTTCATCTCCTAATGCTGACATTGCATAAGGATGATTTTGGTACATTGCTTGACGTAGCTGCTCGAATGCAACGCTAAACGGTTGTTCCTTTTGAGAGCGAATATCTTGAAGTGCTAGTCGTCTTTCAAGTTCAACTTCGAGTTCTGGAAAAGTTGGAAATCGTAATATCCTTGCTGCTAACGCTAAAATCTCAACAAAATCTGCCGTTACTGTTTTTAGCGATACTAAAAAATAATCAGTTGTGCTATCAGCACTTAAAGAAGCTCCAACCGACTCTACAGCTTCAGCAATTTCCATGCTCGAAAGTCCATCACATCCTTTCGTCATTACTGCTGATAATAAATGCGACAAACCCGCTTTTTCCGGTTGCTCACAAAAACTTCCAGCACGGATAAATAAACGCGCAGCAACAATATCAGCTACTGGATTTTCTGTAACTATAACGACAATACCATTATTTAATACTGTGCGATGAACATGAGATTTTCGTGGCGTAATTGTCATTTTATTCAATCACTGATGGTTTGAGCGTAGTTACCGCATATTGATTTGGCGAAAGATATTCTTGCGCTAATTTTTGCAGTTCTTGGGTGTTAAACGATAAAATTTGGTCTGGGTAGGTTACAGCTAACTCAACATTAGAAATTGTGTTGTAATAACCGTAAAGTCCAGCTATTTGATTGGGTGTTTCGGTTGAAAAAGCAAAGTCGTTACACAATAACCGTTGAGCGCGCCTTAGTTCATGTTCACTGATACCATTAGTAATAATATCTTGCAAATGAAAGCGAATTGCTCCCTCGACTTTTTCTAGATATTCTGGTTCTAAAATTGCGCTAATTGTAAATAAGCTTGATTCTTTTTGCAGCGAAAAATTGCAGCAAATATAGCGCACTAACTGCTGTTCTTCACGTAAGTCTCTTACTAAACGTGAAGTTCTACCGGATGCTAATAATACTGATAATAAGTCTAATCCACATGCCGTTGTTAGCTGATGTACTCCAGGCCCAGTCCATGCCATCATCAAACGTGCGTTTTCAAGACGCGGTAAGTTTATTTCCTGGCGCCGAATACCTGCTATAAATGGTTCAAATTCTCTAGAATGATAATTACAGTTAATATCATTATCATTATCGTTTTTATTATTGTTAGATAACGAAGGCTGACTATCTGATTTAAAAGTCTTTTTTACTAATTCTAAAGCAGGTGCAACAGGAATTCCACCTACAATAACGACGGTCATATTTTCTGGTCGATAATAAGTGCGGTGAAAACATCGCATCTTGGAGCTAGAGTGCTGCTCAATATCAGCTTCGTTACCCAAAATTGAACGTCCGTAGGGATGCTGTTGATAAATGCTCTGAACTAAATGCTGGTATCCTACCCAATCTGGGTCATCATTATACGACCGAATTTCTTCTAATACAACATCACGTTCTCGCTCTAACTCATCATCGGGAATTGCAGCATTTAACAGCATTTCTGCTAGCTGTGGGAAAGAAGAGTGTAAATAAGAGTTGGTGGATGTAATAGAATAATGCGCGTAGTCGTAACTTGTTGCTGCATTGCTGACCCCACCTTGATTTTCAATATTGTAGTCAAAAACTCCTGCGGGCAGTTTTGACGTACCTTTGAATATCATATGCTCTAGGAAATGCGCTATTCCGAACCCAGCTAATGGTTCTCTTAGACTACCCGCACTGACCCAAACATCTGCCACAACTACGGGTGTTGTGGGTATTTCTTGATGTATTAACGTTAAACCGCTGTCCAGTTTGAATATAGAGGCTGGAAACACTGTATTTATTGGAGGTTATAATATTTTTTGTAATTGTAATCACAATTTCTTACAATTCTAATGATTGTAGCTCTGAATGTGGCGCCATTTAGCTTCAATTTATACAAATTTATTTTGATCAGCCAAAGGTATTGTTTATGATATCTAGAAACTGGGTTTGTTAAAAAAGTGAAAGCTCCCGCGTCCAAAGACTTCAGGAGCTAATAATTTTGTTATACCGCGACGCCGTTTTACCTAAGTTTATGACCTGGTATAACCAGGTGGGAGCCTTGTGTTTCGTTTAAAGTTTCTGAGTACAAGCTCAGTCTACTGCCACGAACAATAATTGGTTCCCTAATTCTTAAAGACATAGATCAAAAAACTTGATGGCAGTCACCAACGTTGCAGTACAACAACCCCATTATAGCCTCCAAAAATCATGTTGTGCATCCGCACGGCATTTTTTTATTTTTTATAAGTCAGTTTTGATTTGGATACCAAATTAATTCGACAGTACGTGCGGCTAACTGGGCGGCATCTCGACTCTTGTTATCTAATAATATAGTCACATGTCCGAGTTTGCGACCTGGGCGCGATTCGGTTTTACCGTACCAGTGAAGGTGGGCATTTTCAAGATGCTCGATGCGCTCACGCTTTTCACGGTAGTCTGAAAGAGAGTTTTCATAACCAAGCAAGTTTACCATGACGGCGCCAGGACTAGTTAGCGCAGTACTACCTAATGGAAGTCCACAAACTGCCCGTAGGTGCTGCTCGAATTGCGAAGTTTCACAGGCATCGATTGAAAAATGTCCCGAATTATGGGTACGCGGTGCCACTTCATTAATCAATACCGAGTCTTTTTGGGTTAAGAAGAGTTCAATGCCAAATACTCCAACAGCATCAAGACTAGATAAAAGAGTTTTAGCAATATCTTCTATTTGGGCTGTTACCTGGGGTGAGATATTAGCCGGCACAATTACACGACGACATACTTGCTGCTCCTGCTGAGTTTCTACCACAGGATAGATGACAACTTCGCCATCGATTGAACGGGCAGCAATAACAGCGAGTTCATATTTAAAGCCGACAAACTCTTCAAGAAGAAACTCGGTGTTACTAGCTTTGAAACGTCCATTCTCAAGCTGGCTTATGACCTTACGAAATGAGTGTTCGTCTTTAATAATGTACGTACCTTGACCATCATAGCCATGACGGCGAGCTTTCAAAACTACAGGAAAATTTAAATTAGAAATGGCGCCGTTGGTGGTATTGATGACATCAAAACTAGTAAATGCTGGCACTGGTAAACCAATGTCACGTAAATAGCACCGTTGATGATACTTATCTAAAAGAGGTGCAAGCGCTTCAAGTCTCGGACGAAAACAAACGCCACGTTCGGCTAAAGTTGATAGCGCCTCTAAGTCAACGAATTCGTTTTCAAACGTAATAACATCACTGTTCTTAGCCAGTTGTACGGTAGCGACTGCATCATCAACACGCGCTTGTACAAAATTAATCGGCTCTTTTACAGGAGTCTCAGTGATTGCAAATAATCTTTGCTGCGGTTCAATTAAGTACTGCGCGCTGTTAGTCTTATGACAACCGTTGTTGTGCCGGAGTGCAACAGCTGGATCTTTTGCACTCGGAGTTTGTACAACTACTTCCAAACCAAGCTTGCTTGCTGCTTCATCCATCATCCAAGCAAGCTGTCCACCACCAATTACGCCTATACGTTTCATCTGCACCCTAGCGAATCACGAGTATTAATACCTGTCTCTTCATTTACTCCACTAGCCTTGCTACACAGTTCTTTAACCTGTGCGCCGTCAAGGACTGCATCAGTAAAATCAGCACCATTAATATTCACATCCTTGAACGTGGCACGGAGCAGCAGCGCTTCTTGCAATATTGCATTACTTAAGTCTGCCCCTGTTAAGTCTACCTGATCTACTAGCGCATTCGATAGATTAGCCGAGTGTAAATTTGCTTTTGTTAGCACCGAAGCACTCATTACTGCCCCACGTAAATCAGCATTGCTAAAATTTACTAACTCCATATTGGCATTAGAAAACTCACACGCTTGTAATTCTTGCCCAGAAAAATCTCTTCTTGACAATTCCGCATTGCTAAAAGACATCGGATGCGTCCAATCCGCAAGCGCGTTATCAGAAACAAATACTACACAAACTACAATTACCAAAACTACCACTACTTGATGGTAAACATTTAGGAGGCGCCACATATATATACAGTCATACGAAAGAAGATTACCGCTATTTTTAGCTTACCGCGAATTGTTGCACTACCTTGCTTTTTATACCTATATACATATTGACACTCAATTATCTGAGTTTAACAGTGAACAATTTTTTATTATTTTTATGATTTGATTCTCAACACTATCGCTTAGTAGAATACCGAACAATGAAGATGCTAATTACCGCCTTTTTAAGCTTTACTTAATAAGTTAGATATTAATGAATCAATACCTATCAATCTTAATTGTTGCGAAATATTTAGATTGGAATTTAAAAGTAAAGTTTGTTTTCATTTCTTCCCTTCACTCATTTAAAGCTGATATGGTTGAAAAGTAACGAAACCGAATAATGCAGTGCGTAATATAATTTAACATTTCCTAAATTAAAGCGCTTAAAGCAAAAGTAGATTAGCTACGGCAACGCTCAAGAACTTAAATTACTCAAACCAATATATATAGTCATCTAAACAACATGTTAAGCCTAACCTCCCGCCCCAACGTTAATATTAAACATTTCCACGATGAATGGGTTGAAGATTGGTGCCAAGAAAACGGCTGGACTGACTTGTTCATGGAACGTAAAAACAACTATTGGGCTTTTCCTCCAGGAGCGGTAATGCCCGAACCAATTCCTGGAAAAATTTTAAGAAATATTAAGTCCAAAAATGGAATGACCAGCAGTGAAAAATTCTGGTCAATATCAGCGATTGTTGGTACGTTTGTTGCAGTAATTTCTACTTACTTGCTAAAATGTCCTATGCCAATGATTTTGGCTTTTGCTTTTGATGCTGTTACTGCCGCGCGTTTGGAAGTTGAAGATATTTAGGCAACGGATGAACACGGATGTAACGGATAGTTTGTTTTATTGAACAAGTTTTTGCTTGTAACGAATAATTCATCCGTTACATCCGTTCATTATCCGTTGCCAAAAAGATTAAAACTACTGTTGCTAAAAGTGTAACCGCCTTGTGTACACACTGATTTAGGTGTCATAGTCGAACATGAAAGTGGACACAAGGGTGAAGCGGATGCTCCATAACTCCAGCCAGCGTTGCAATAATTTTCTACAAAGACGGTATGGCGTGCGTTTGGGAAGACGTTACGCATTGGCGGCAGCAGGTGTAGTATTGATGGGAATGATTGGATGCTCGCCGCTTAGTGAGTCGAGCGCAATTGCCGCACGTCAGTACAACACAGAATCTCCAATGTCAAAAGCCGTAATTCCCGATACAAAGCTTGTTAATAGTAATACTAAGTTTGGTTTCAAGTTATTTTCAGAAGTTATCAAAAAAGATGAAGGCGCCAATGTTTTTGTTTCACCTTCGAGTGTATCATTTGCGTTGGCGATGACTTATAACGGTGCTACGGGAACGACGCAGCAAGCAATGGCGAAAGCTTTAGAATATTCCGGGTTGAGCTTGCAACAAATAAATTCATCAAACGCTGCATTAAAAGCACTTTTAGAGAATCCTGACTCAAAAGTACAGTTAACGATAGCAAATTCGCTGTGGACTAACAGTAATACGTCGTTAAACCCAGATTTCCTACAAAAAAATCGCGATTTTTATTCTTCGCGCGTTACAAATTTAGATTTTACCAAGAGTGGCGCCGCTGATACGATTAATAACTGGGTCAAAGATTCGACGCGCGGTAAGATTAATAAAATTGTCGAACAAATAAGTCCAGACCAAGTAATGTTCTTGATTAATGCGATTTACTTTAAGGGTGCTTGGACTTCCCCATTTGATAAAACTCAAACTAAACAATATCCATTCGAGAAAGCATCGGGACAGGTTGTACAAACTCCGATGATGTCCCAAAGCGGGAAGTATAAGTATTTAGAGGATGAAAATTTTCAAGCAATAAGCTTACCTTATGGTAAGGACGGTAAAATTAGCTTTTATGTATTTTTACCGAAAGATAATACTAATTTGAAGGAGTTTTATCAAACTTTAAACGCTGAAAACTGGGACAAATGGATGTCGCAGTTTAGGAAGCGTGATGGTGAAATTCGATTACCGCGTTTTAAGATGGATTATGAAGTAACGCTGAATGATGCTTTAACGGCGTTGGGTATGGGAGAAGCGTTTAGCGATAAAGCTAATTTTTCAGGAATTGGCAAAAACCTTGCAATTAGTGCTGTTAAGCATAAAACTTTTGTTGAAGTATCAGAAGAAGGAACAGAGGCAGCAGCAGCAACTTCGGTTGGTATTGTTGCGCTTTCTGCCCCTATGGAACCTCCATTTTCGATGATTGTTGACCGTCCATTTTTCACTTGTATTCGCGATAATCAAACGGGCAGCATTTTATTTATGGGTTCAATTGCGGCGCCACAGTCGTAGAAGGATTAGAGGTTGAATTACTAATTTGTGTTAGCGATGAATCGCTACTACTGACGGGTGTAGCTACCTCTGACAAAATAATAGAGTCGTCACTACCACGTCCATTTCGCAGGGCGCTTAAAGCAGTTTTAACTACTACCGCACTAGGAACAGCTAAAATAACTCCTAGTAAACCCCCTATTCTAGCACCAGTTAAAACAGAAATTAGTAGCCAAACAGGGTTTAAGCCAGTGAAACTGCCTAGAATTCGAGGCGCAATCAAGTTTTCCAAAATTTGTTGAACGATAACCGCTGCAATTAATACTCTTCCCCCCATTGCAAAATCTTGCAGCGCTACGAGTGATGTTGTTAAGGCGATACCAACAGAACCCCCATAAGGTATAAGCGCCATTAAACCAATTGTTAAGCCAAATAATAGCCCAAATGGCACTTTCAGCCATAAAAAAGTAGGAATTAAGGCACTCGCCATACAGGTCGAGATAATTAGCTGGGTAATAAAGAAATTTTCAAAGCTAGAGCGTAACGTTTGTGAAAACGGATCGCGGAATCTGGCAGGAAGCCAATCGACCAGACTTTGCCAAAGTTCATCACCGTGTTGTAATAGGTAAAATGTCAACACCATTGTCAGCAAGAAGTCTAGCAAGGAAGTAACTGTAATAACTGCTAGATTTAGAACTTGTCCTGCGATGGCTTGCAATTGTCCTTTTACACGGTCATTTATTTGTACTACTAAGGCATCTAGGTTTACAGGTAAACCCAAAATTTCGGCTTTTTCGTTTAACATCATTAATTGCGAGCGTCCTGAGTCAATCAACTCTGGAATGCGCGCGACTAATTGTTGAGCTTGAGTTAGAGCAAGTGGAATCAGCGTAACGCCTAATGCCAGTAGAATTGACAAAGCTAGTAAAAATACTAATATAGCTACTGGTTCGCGTTTGGCGCCTTGCCGTTCCATCCAACTTACGGGATAGTTAAGCAAAAAAGCTAACACTGATGCTCCGACTAAAATAATAATTAGCGAATGAAAGTAATCGAAAATTGCTGAAATCGCCCATCCATTAAGGACAAGTAGCGGAGCAAAGAGTGCGATTGCCAGGAATCGCGCAAGTGGCGTTAGTGTTTGCCACCAGTTTAGGAGCTTGCGTGTCTGCATCTGCTGCTACATTACTGTACAACTTTGGGAATATGTTTGGAAATCATTAGTCTATTATCTCTGACTACACGACCTACACACATCTGTCTAGAAACAGGATTGCACAATTAATATATGAAAAAACGTAAATCAATTGAAAATATCTCTCGGTCGGCTGGCGCCAAGTCAAATTCGTCAAGTTTACAGTTAGCGTTGTACATGATTCCGGTTGTTGGCTTTTTTCCTTCGCTATGGACATTGTATAGTCGTCATTCTACACGGGAACAACTTACGGCTAGTAAGTTGTCTATAACTTTGATGCTTACCTGGATACTTGGATATCTACTACTAGCAACAGGGGCAGAGCAAACGTCAAATTTGTTAGCATTGCGTCTACTGATTTTAAATACTTTTCTAACTTCAGGCTACTTCTTGGTTAGCGTTTGGCTTGTATTACGCACGATTAGGGGCACTCGTAAGCGCTTACCCGGATTTAATAAGCTTTCGGAGCAAATTTTAAGTAAATATACTAGGTAAAAGTAATAATTAGCCAATAAGGCAATATATATAAGTAGTTATACGGGATTTTGTCCAACAGAACAAACATCCTGCATTTAGGTCTAGTCAAATCGGCTTAAATATTGCCATACTTCAATAAAATATGCTTTGGTATCTCCGGATTTGCAAAGGGAGGAACAGAAAAATAGGAAAAATACAGTTATAAGTGTTTAGGTTAACATCGGGATACGGTACTTAGCCTTAATAATTTAATAATTAGCAAGCGAAATTTGTAAGCATCTACGTATAAAAAGTAGACTCGGTGAAATTTATATAGATTAAGTGTGAGGAAGTCAGTGACGATTCAAAGAACTTCTGCGGAAGAGAACTTTTCAAGTGAAACCTCGGATGTAAGCAGTAAAAAAATTCCTGCTAAATCTGGACGTTGGCTGTGGTTTTGGGTAGGAATGAGCGGAATTGCGATGGTATCAGCAACTGCTGGGGCACTACTAGCAGTATCCTTAAGCAGCACTCCTCTGATGCAAGCGAACTTAAGTCCACAAGAAGCAGCAGTATTCGATGGAGACCGCATTGCTGGAGGTGGGTTACGCTTTTCTGAATTAACCCGTCCTGTCAACATTCTTGTGATGGGGATGAGCGTACTTCCTCCCGATGTCAAAAATCCTCCCGCTGAAAGTCAAAATCTCCGTTATCTTCCTCAAGTGAATTCGTTTGACGGTTTAGCGGATGTAATGTTACTAATTCGTTTTGACCCAGAGAGCAAAACTTTAAAAATGCTCTCGATTCCCCGTGATACCCGAATTGAAGTTGAGGGACATGGGATGAAAAAAATTAATGCTGCTAATACATTTGGAGGGCCAGCTTTGACTGCTAAAACAGTCAGCAACTTGCTGGGTGGTGTAGGAGTTGACCGCTATGTTCGTATCAACGTTCTAGGTGTTGGTAAGCTGATTGATGCGCTAGGTGGTGTAAATGTTTTTGTCCCCAAAGACATGAAATATCAAGATGACTCGCAGCATCTTTACATTAACCTCAAAAAAGGGCAGCAGCATCTTGATGGTAATAAAGCATTACAGTTATTACGTTACCGTCACGATGAAAATGGCGATATTGGTCGAATTCAGCGTCAGCAAATGGTAATGCGCGCGCTTATGGATCAAACTCTCAATCCAGCGACTTTAGGACGCTTACCAGATGTACTCAATGTTGTTAAAGAACACATTGATACTAACTTGACGGTTGAAGAATTATTAGCGTTAGTTGGATATGGCGCCCGTACAAACCGCTCAAATATTTTACAGTTAATGGTGCCAGGTAGGTTTAGCGAAAACAAAGAATTCGATGCTAGCTATTGGGTTCCAAATCCTGATAAGATTGCTAAAACAATGGCGCAGCACTTTGATTTGCAATCTACAGCAACTACAAAAGACACTGAACCAAGGAAGCTGCGCGTTGCGATTCAAGATAGCACAGGTGATGAGAAAACGAACCTTCAACCATTAATTAGGACTTTAGAAAAAGCAGGTTATCGTAACGTATTTATCGCCAAAAGCTGGGGTGAACCTTTACAAGTAACTCATATTGTTGCCCAGCAAGGTGACGGTAATGAAGCTGAGACAGTTCGTAATACTATAGGTTTCGGTGAAGTTCGAGTCGAAAGTACAGGTACTCTTGGCTCGGATGTTAGTATCCAAGTTGGCAAAGACTGGTTACAGCAACTTAATTCGATTCAAAATTCAATTCCAAGTTCACGATAACTTGCTTTTTGGTGCGTGATGTTATATAGTCATGCACCACAATAAAAATCACTATATAGTTACAAATAAATTTTAAAATCTAAAATTGACAATGATTCATTGTCAATTTTTACTATGTGATTAATTTTGCTCGCTTGTAGCTTGTAGGACAGCCCTTCTTCGCCTGTGGTCATTATAAGTAAGTTTACATATAAATTACAAATACTTAGTCAGAATTACATACAAAATTACAATAATTTTACATAAATACTAAGTGTATACTTTTAGGATAATTATATTGCGTATGAAGTTGACATAATCACTTAACAAAAAAATTTATTTTTGTTCTTGGAGTTACCTGACTTAATTAGGTGGCGTGAATTGACTTGTGTATTGTCAAGAATTTAACCAAAAACCAGAGGAATTATATGCAGAAGCAATTGGAATTGCTCGAGCGTTTTTTACTATTAACAGCAAGTGCTATTGCTACTTTTCTAACTACTGCTACACCCAGTCAAGCTGCAACTTATGCATCTTCAGAAGCAGGTTTTCAGTTACAAAACTTCAGCGTTAACCCTTTAAATGTTGAGACTTTTACAAATACAAGTACCGAGGCAATTAGTTTTAATGGTCAAGGTCGAGTTAATTCTGATGCGCTAGCAAATGCTTACTTTAGCAGTTTCCCCAAGTACTCTGAAACATTTGCGAATAATATTTCTTTAACTCAAGCCGCTGGTCAAGGTAAAAATTATTTTGGTATCGCTGAAAGTTTGGCTTCTGCTAAAGGTTATGACTTTAAAGTAGCTCCAGGAGGTATTTTTTCATTTAATTTCATGGGTTTTCTTAGTCTTGAGACTTCAGTTGATAATCCGGATACTGAAAATGCAGGCGCCAGTGGTTTAATCGAGGTGCTATTATACGACCAAGAAAACGGAAGTCTTTTAGATTCGCTTTCAATTAAAGGAAATGTAGCAAATCCTAGCAACTCAAATTATCTGACTTACAATAAAAGTGAAAATTTTTCCTTTGTTCCCAAAAGCACATCTTTCAATCGACAATCTACGAGTATAAATAACGACGCTCTTGCTCTCGTTACAGGTTACTATTCTCGGAAATTTACAGCAGGCGCCAATCTAAGTTTGTTTGAGCTAAAAAGTAATCGCGCAAGTGTTACAGTTCCAGAATCAAATAGCACATTGGCTCTGTTCGGCACAGCCGCTATTCTTCTGGTTGCAAAAGCCAAGCGTAAATTGAGTTATTAATTGCTCATTAAGCATAGAAAATCAACATCCCGGAAACTTTTACGTAGCCGGGATTTTTTGTAATTTATGCCCACTTATTCCCGTGAGTGTAATGTATTGCTTGGATACGGAACTATTTATATGTCGCTAGATGAAAGAACAGCCACACTACGAATGTACCCAGATGTTGATATTTTGGCTAACGTAATAATGACAACATCTGTCATTTGTTCTGATTTTGAGAAATTTTGCCGCGATACCAAAGCATTATCGGCTCACTGGGAAGACTTTGATGATCAAATTTTACTAAGTATTTGGTCAAATAAAGTGGCTATATAAGCGTGCGTAAAGCATTTGATAACCATTGGTTATCAAACCTAATCTAATTTTGTGTATAGCTTCTTGTGGGATGGGCATCCCGGAGCGTCAATTATATTCTGTATATTCCAGGCAGGCGCCAACCCGACTCTGTGTTCTCTGTGACGGGCGTGGTAAAAATAAATACTTTTTGTTACTGCACAGGCGCCTTGGCCCGTGCTACATTAAGACCTACATTGCTCTGAAATCCAATCTTGTAAAATTGGGTTAACAATTTGCGGTGCCTCATCTTGAGGACAATGCCCAACTCCTTCGATAGGGATAAACTTGAGTACTTGGGGGTAGTTAGCGAATTCGCGTCCCAAATCGATAGGTTCCCAAGGGTCAGCAGCACCCCATACAATAATCGCAGGACAAGGTAATTTAGGTAATAAGTCTTCGGGTAAAGGTCCACTCGAATATGATGTAAATGCTAGAAATACAGCAACAGCACCTGGGTCTGAAGCCGGTGACATTAAAATATCTATTAGCTCGTCGGTGACAGCATCGGGGTTAACGTAAGCTTGTAATAAGATTTTACGAACTGTTTTAGGTTTAGCAAGTTGGTTAAAAAAGAAATTACCTACTGCTTGATTCGATAATATTTTTTGTAATAATGGGGCGCCGAAACGACGATGCCAAGGTAAAGACGCGCGTTTACGGTCGTGTAACAAACGTAGCGAACAGTTAAGCATCGCGACTGAGCGGACAATATCTGGGTTATCTACTGCTGCTTGCATAGCGACAATACAACCAATTGAGTTACCCACTAAAAAAACGGGTTCCCCAACAACTTCACGACAAAAGTCAGCTATCTGCTGTCCCCAAGTTTCAAAAGTGTAGGCAACCTCTTCTATCGGGTTGGGCTTTGCCGAACCACCAAACCCAATCAAATCAATCGCAAAAACACGACAATTATCTGCTAGTACCGGAATATTTTTCCGCCAATGCCACCACGAAGCGCCAAAACCATGTATCAAAATTACTGCAGGCCCTGTGGTTCCTTGTGCTTGGTAAGAGATTGGAAAACCCCGCCAAGTCCATATTCGACTCGGAGAAAGTTTAGGAGTCAAGACAGATAAAGTCATGGGTTATTACTTAATTTATGTGTGTTTTAATGCGTTAAAATTTACAGCTACCAGATATATAGTTAGTTGCCGTATTAATATTCAAGACTTACAAAACAAAACAGTAGTTTGCCCTTTTAATAAAAACTTTAACCGTTTTTATTTTTTTGTAGCAGAGTAATAATACGAAAATAACTAATATTTGTTATATTCGTGTTTAAGTATTTAAACGTATAGTGCGTATTACAAAAATTAATCTTCGTCTTGATAAAACTGCTGTAATTCTTGTAATTGAGTACGTCGAGACTTTTGACGATATTTTTTTGTTTCGAGTTTCGGTTCGTAGTGACTTTCACCTTTACCTTTGGTTTTGAGCTTCAAAGTAGATTCGGGGTCAGTTGAAGAATTAAGGTAAGCTTGTCTCGATAAAGTTTCTTCTAAAAGAACCAAATAATGTTCGTAACGTTCCCAATCTCCCCGGACAACACATGATGGTTCATCACGATGCAGGCAGTCACCAAACCGACAGGTTCCCTCTTCTAACTTTTGTTTGGCTTCAGGAAAATAGTAAGCTAGTTCAGATGGGCTACAATCTAAGTCTGGTTGATTAAAACCGGGTGTATCAGCGAGTAGACCACCGTTTGGTAGTTCAAACAGTTCAACGTGACGGGTAGTATGGCGCCCCTTTGCGAGCTTTCCAGATACTTCACCAACGCGCAGGTTGACCGAAGGTATTAATTTATTGATCAAGCTCGATTTACCAACACCAGAGGCGCCTGCTAATACAGTAGTTTTGTTCTGAAGTCTACTCAATAAAGCTTCAGTGTTTATACTGTTATATACACTAATAAAAGTAGGCTGATATCCCCATGAACTTAAACGTTCAAAAATAGAAGCTTGAAGAGTATCTGATATTAAATCACATTTATTAAGACATAAAACCACATCTAACCCTGTAGATTCAGCTTTGACCAAGAAACGGCTGAGTTGATATGGTTCTAACGGTGGGTCAGCAGCAGCAAATACGAGTAAAATTTGATCAACGTTAGCAATCGCCGGACGGTCTAATAAACTCGAACGTGGTAAAACTGAGGCTATAGCACCCCTAGTACCAGCCCAGTCAGGTTCTTCGACAATAACACGGTCTCCAACCATCACAGAATGCCCGATTTTTTTTAATCGAGTTCGACGAGTACACAGGAGAGTTAAGGGAACAAGTTCTCTCTTGTCCCCCTTGTCGTAATCAAGTTGTACCTGATAGAAATTAGCCTGTACAGCAAGCACTGTACCTGTCAGTTGTACCTTTGGTTCCTTTTCAACCGCGTTCATAGCGTATTAGGACGGCGTACTAACAATGAAAAGTAACCAGAACAATCGGTTACTTGCTCAACTTGATAACCTGCCATAGTTAAGCTATCAGGTACTTGCTCGATTGGTTCACCAGGGTCTAACCACACTTCTAGCAAACTACCTGGAGTCATTTTTTCTAAACTTAACTTTGTCCGAACAAAATTAATCGGACAAGGAGTGCCGCGCAAATCAAGTTGAGCATCGGGTGTGTAAGTAGAAGATACGCTCATTCGCAACTATATTTATGTTTATTTTTGGTGGAACAAGTTACCTAAAAATCCTTCAATACCGCCTTTTCCCGTGCGTTCTCCTCTAATTTTAGCGAGTTCTTCGAGCAATTTCCGCTCTTCAGTGCTTAATTTAGACGGATTTGGGATATCAACCATGACTGTTACCAACTGGTCACCCCGATTCACAGGATTACCTAATCTTGGCACACCGTGATTTTCTAATTTAAACTCAGCATAAGGCTGTGTTCCTGAAGGAATCGTTAATTCCTCCGGTCCATCTACAGTATTTACCTGTAGTCTACATCCTAAAATTGCTTGCAGATAACTTATCGAGATAGTAGAGCGAATATTTAAATCTTCGCGTTGGAATTCGCTATCTTCGTTAACCGTTAGCTGAACATACAAGTCTCCGGCAGGACCTGAGCGCTGACCTGCATCTCCCTCACCTGGTATACGCAACCGAAGTCCATCGTATACCCCTGCTGGAATTGTAATTTTGAGTTGTTTAGCTACTTGGTTGGCGCCTTTGCCACCACAGTTATCGCATTTATCTTCGATAACCATTCCCGTTCCATTACACGTAGGACAAGTGGAAACTTGAGTAAAGCTACCAAAAGGTGTTCGTGTAACGCGACGTACTTGTCCAGAACCACTACAGGTTGAACATTGACGTGGACGAGTACCTGGTTTGGCGCCACTTCCAGTACAAACTTCACAAGTTTCTAAATGAGCAATGCGAATTTGCTTTTCGCCACCAAACACGGCTTCTCGAAAGTCTAACTTTAAGTCGAGTTGTAGGTCGTCACCACGAACCGGACCACTACGGCGCCGCTGTTGCCCTTGACCACCCATACCACCAGCAAAACCGCTGAAAATACTTTCAAAAATATCGGCAAAACCACCCATGTCGCCCATATCTTGAAAGCCTACACCAGCACCGGCGTTCACACCATCGTGACCGAAACGGTCGTAGCGTGCCCGTACTTCTGGCTCGGAAAGCACTTCATAAGCACGGTTAATTTCTTTAAAACGTTCTTCGGCTCCCGCTTCTTTATTAACATCTGGGTGGTACTTACGAGCTAATCGGCGGTAAGCACTTTTAATTTCGTCCTTGTCTGCCTCACGAGAGACACCTAAAATTTCATAATAGTCGCGAGCCATATTGTAAAAGGTGAGAGTTAGAAGTTAGAAAGATCGCACGTTAGCCTCTCTCAATTTCTGGTTGATAGAGGTGCCGAAGGCAAGAGTTAAGTTTTGTTAATAATAAATTTTACCTTTTACCTTCTACAAAAATCACCAAAAATAAATATATTTAGTCGATCTAGACTGTAAAAGCGTCCACTAAATGAAAAGGTATGTAACTTTTTAGTTAGCGAATCGTTATTAAACGTCATGTATGAGTATACTTAAAATCATCAAGGAAGTGCAGGTGTGGTTTCCACCGCCTTATACGGCAATAGCCGTTCTTATTGATTTTTAGATTGATTTTTTATGTTCGTTTACTTAAGCTCCTAACGCTTGTGATAGTACTGTAGGTGTGGAAAACCGTATAGAAGAACGCAAAAATTTGAATATATACGGCTCAACAGCAAATGCCGAGACACAAAAAGTCCCGGCAATTATAGCTTGTTATAACAATTTAGCAGTTTTGGAGCAAAATAATTGTTATCCTAGTCAATTGCTTCGTAATCTGCTAGCACATTCGCTTCTTCTTCAAAATCAAAATTAAATTGCGGTGTCATGTTTTCATTTACACCATTACTGTTTTCATGACTTAAGGTATTAGTCAGTTCGACAATTTCGCCTGGTTGACTGTTGTTAGCTCGATTATAAACCTCGGCGCCGATAGCAAATAAAGCTTGTTGGAACGCATCTAGACGCTGTTGGAACTCGTGTATCGAGACACTAGTATCGTTAGTTATAGCTTGTAATTGAGATAATTTTTCATCAGCTAGCTGTTTCATTGAATCGCTAATCAAATGAGCGTCATTTCTTAAAGTTGATTCATAGCTGCCTAGCAAGTTATCAGCTTGATTTCTCAAAGCAACTAATTCAATGCGCTTCTTATCTTCTTCTGCAAAGATTTCGGCTTCAGCACGCATTTTTTCGATTTCCGATGCATTTAAACCACCTGTATTAGTAATGCGTATACTTTGCTCTCTACCAGTACCTTTATCTTGGGCAGCAACTTGCATGATACCGTTGACATCAATTTCAAACGATACCTCAATTTGTGGAACACCGCGCGGTGCAGGTGGAATACCAGTAAGGAGGAATTTACCAAGGCTTTTATTATCGCGCGCCATTGCCCGTTCACCTTGGAGAACGTGAATTTCGACTGAAGTTTGTCCATCAATAGCGGTGGAGAAAACTTGAGATCTACTGGTAGGGATTGTTGTGTTGCGCTCAATAATTTTAGTGAAAACTTCGCCTAGGGTTTCAATACCTAACGAAAGCGGAGTGACATCGAGTAGCAATAAATTATCAACCTCACCACCTAATACCCCAGCTTGAATTGCGGCGCCAAGGGCAACAGCTTCATCAGGATTGATAGAACGGTCTGGAGCTTTACCATTAAAAAACTTCATTAAAGCGTTTTGAACCGCAGGAATGCGTGTCGAGCCACCCACCAAAATAATTTTCTCGATATTTTGAGGTTTGAGGTCAGCATCTTTAAGCGCTTGCGCCATTGGTTCAAGCGTTGCTGTTATCAAACTACTAGCTAACTCTTCAAATTTCGCACGACTAAGTTCGGTTTCTAAGTGCTTAGGGCCAGTTGCATCAGCAGTAATGAACGGTAAGTTGATGCTTGTGCTGCCCATGCTTGATAGCTCAATTTTTGCTTTTTCCGCAGCTTCACGCAAACGTTGCAGCGCCATTTTGTCTTGGGATAAGTCAACTGCTTCGGCAGAACGGAAAACTTCAATCATCCACTCGACGATAACGTTATCAAAGTCATCACCACCTAAGTGGTTATTACCACAAGTTGCTTTAACTTCAAATACAGAATCCCCAAGTTGAAGAATAGATACGTCAAATGTTCCACCACCAAGGTCAAATACAAGAATTAACTGTTCTTGGTCTTGTTTATCTAACCCAAATGCAAGAGCTGCTGCGGTAGGTTCGTTGATAATGCGTAAAACTTCAAGACCAGCAATTGTACCTGCATCTTTTGTAGCTTGGCGTTGAGCATCAGTAAAGTACGCAGGTACTGTGATAACTGCTTGCGTAACGGTTTCACCCAAAAAATTCTCCGCGTCTTGTTTAAGCTTTTGCAAAACCATCGCAGAGATTTCTTGGGGTGTGTAGTTCTTGGAGCGAATTTGCACATCGACGGTATCATCACGACCTTTGATACATTGATAAGGCACCCTCGACCGTTCGATTTGTGTGTCTTCCCAACGGCGCCCAATAAATCGCTTGATACTAAAAATAGTATTTTCTGCGTTTGTAACAGCTTGGCGTTTTGCCAATTGACCGACTAAGCGCTCACCACCCTTACCAAAACCGACGATACTTGGAGTCGTTCTTCCACCTTCGGTATTAGCAATAACAATCGGTTGACCACCCTCTAAGACTGCTACACAACTGTTAGTAGTGCCCAAGTCAATCCCAATAACCTTTCCCATAACTATAATATTCAGTATTTGTTAGCTTCATTACTATCGTTTGAAGTTTTAGCAGTACCGATGTGCGGTTACGCTCACTTCTGGCATGACATAACACGGAATATTTAAATTGGGTTTTGGGCGTACTTACGTAATTATTACTAGCAGCGAAAAAGCAATCAGCGCAAAAGAAGCATTAAGCACTATTTAATACCGAACAGTCGTTTAGTAGAAGTTATTAGTAATAGTAGTATAACCGTGTCAATCAAAAAATTGACGCGGTAAATACGTACTTAACTTTTCCTGCTCTCAAGTTAGGATTTTTCTATAAAATCTTCCTTAACTGTCGGCTGAACTTGATAGCTCATCAAGAACAGGTGTATCTTCTTTTGGAGCTGCGACTTTCACCATAGCATGGCGTAGTACACGGTCGCCCAGAAAATATCCGCGTACTAACTCTTCTAACACTGTTCCCTCTGGATGTTCATCCGTAGGTTCGCGCAATACTGCTTCATGAATATTGGGGTCGAATGGTTGACCTTCAGGACGCATTGGCGAAACACCCAATCGTTTTAGGCATTCAACCAATTGTTTATAAACACCTTGATAGCTTTTATGAATTGCCATCTCAGCATCGTTTTGAGGTTTGATGTGAGCGCGCGCACGCTCAAAGTTATCGACTACTGGTAATAATTCTGTAATCGTATTTCGCTTAACTTGGGCATCAAGGTCATCTTTTTCCTTCTGAGTGCGCTTGCGATAGTTGTCAAAATCTGCTACTAAGCGCGTGTATTGATTGCTAGAAGCTTCGAGTTGAGCTTTAAGCGAATCGATCTGCGGCGCCAATTGGGCATAGGAAGAATCAGAAGCAGCATCAGTATTTGCACCGTTGTTAGTTGTTGATGCGTCTTTTTCAACATCATTGGTTGCCACAGCATCTTGGTCAGCTACTTCGCTGCCAGATGTACTAGTGTTAATTTGTTCAGGGAAGTCGCTATTCATCGTTTGCATTGCCTCTTTGTATTCTCCTGATTGCTGAGATTTTAGATTTTAGATTTTGGATTTTAGATTCGGGATTTGAGACTTTGCGTTCAATCCAAAATCCATTCATGTCCCTATAGCGGGAAAATCCCGAATCCAAAATCGATACGTTCTCTATTTTTACAAAAGCTGGGCGTATTCTTCCATCGTAACGAGGACGGCTTTCCGTAGAGTATTGTAGTGCGGGTTTCCGTAAATTGAGTTGCATGTTCTAATTTTTCTTGGTCAAGATGAGAGTTCTGGGCTGACTCATGGGAATACTCAATTTAGAAGAGGTTTCGGCTACCCATATAAGTATATAAATATATGACTTACTCGTCGTCACAACAAAGGCGAAGTACCGCTCTTACAACGAGAACGGAATTTTCGCCCTTCGGTACCAAGTTGGTGCAATCAGGGTTTATTGATTCCGATCAAATGCGACAAGCATTAGTGGAAAGTCGCAAAAACGGGACACCACTGCTTGAAGTACTTGAATCGATTGCAGGGCGCCAGCTATCACCTGAACTGCTGAGATTATATAAAAAACAACAACTTTTTGAACTAAAGATACTATACGGGGTTGAATCGCTAGACCCGGAACTTAACTCGGTTGGCACATCGATGGTGGCTAATTTGATTGAGACTCTTATCCCTGTGGATATTTGTCGGCGCCATCGTTTAGTTCCGTTATCGCGTAATAACGAACAAAATCCGCCATCGGTATTGGTGGCAATGGTTGACCCAGATAACTTAGAAGCTTCGGATGACCTAAAGCGCATTTTGCGTCCGCAAAATATAGAACTGCAAAGGATGGTAATTACCCAAGAAGATTACCAGCAGATTATCAACCAGTTTCTTGATGAGCTAGCAGTTAAGCAGAAGCACATTGAGCAGCAAAAATTAACGGATATTAATCAAGACTTAGAAAACCTTGGTGACTTAGATTTAGCCGATGCTCCGGATGATGCAGAAGCTGATTTGGGTTCAGCGATGAAAGGTGCAGAAGATGCACCGATTATTAATTTAGTGAATCGAATTTTAGGAAAAGCTTTACAAGAGAAAGTTTCAGATATTCATATAGAACCGCAGGAAGAGAATTTACGCATTCGCTTTCGGAAAGATGGGGTGTTACGCGAAGCATTTGACGCATTACCAAAAAAAATTATTCCCGCCATTACAGCTAGATTTAAGATTATCTCGAATTTAGATATTGCCGAACGTCGTTTACCACAGGACGGACGGATTCGTCGGATGTATGAGGGACGTAAAGTTGACTTCCGCGTTAATACCCTACCAAGTCGTTACGGAGAAAAAGTTGTACTGCGGATTTTGGACAACTCCGCTACACAGTTAGGTCTGGATAAATTAATTACCGACCCAGAAACTTTGCGTATTGTCCAAGAAATGGTGTTACGTCCTTTTGGTTTGATTTTGGTAACAGGGCCAACTGGTTCGGGTAAAACGACCTCGCTTTATTCAGCACTTGCCGAACGTAACGACCCTGGAATTAATATTAGTACAGTCGAAGACCCGATTGAGTACAGTTTGCCTGGAATTACGCAGGTACAGGTTATACGTGAAAAAGGACTAGATTTTGGAACTGCACTACGCGCGTTCTTACGTCAAGACCCTGATGTACTGCTTGTAGGTGAGACACGAGATAAAGAAACAGCAAAAACCGCAATTGAAGCAGCGCTAACTGGACACTTAGTATTAACAACACTTCACACTAATGATGCTCCTGGTGCTATCGCGCGTTTAGGTGAAATGGGTATTGAACCGTTCATGGTTTCTAGCTCACTACTTGGAGTCTTGGCGCAGCGCTTGGTACGACGTGTATGTTCAGACTGTCGCATTCCTTATACTCCGACTTCTGAAGAATTTGCTCGTTATGGAATGACAGCATCACAAGATGTCGGCTTGACTCTTTACAAAGCCAACGCACTCAGTAATGAGCAAATTCAACATGCTAAGAGTAACGGTTCGCTTTGCCCAAGTTGTAACGGTGTTGGTTATAAAGGGCGTTGTGGTGTTTATGAAGTAATGAAGATTACAGAAAACCTGCAAACTTTAATTAACGAAGAGGCGCCGACTGAACGTATTAAAGAAGTTGCTGTAGAAGAAGGGATGAAAACCCTGCTTGCATACAGTCTTGACTTAGTGCGTCAAGGTGCAACAACGCTTGAAGAAGTAGAGCGGGTAACTTTCACCGATACAGGTTTAGAAGCTGAACTTAAAGCCAAGCGCAAGAGTGGGTTGACTTGTCGTACATGTAGCGCCCAACTTCAACCCGAATGGCTTGATTGTCCGTACTGTATGACTTCACGCTTCCAAGACTAACCCACACACACACAGACACACACAAACACACAAACACAAACGTTACAAGGACTTCAGTCCTTAAAAAAGGAGAAAAACAATGGATTTCATGATTGAAGACTTGATGGAAGACATGATTGAGCAAGGAGGTTCAGATTTACACTTATCTGCAGGACTTCCTCCTTATTTCCGTGTCAGTGGAAAACTCACACCTCAAGAAAAATATGGTGTTATGTCAGTTGATGTTTGTCAGCGACTAATTTTTAGTATGCTCAATAACACTCAGCGTAAAACATTAGAACAAACTTGGGAGTTAGATTGTTCTTATGGTGTGAAAGGGTTAGCGCGCTTCCGTGTTAACGTTTATAAAGACCGTGGCGCCTATGCAGCTTGTTTACGCGCGTTGAGTTCTAAAATTCCTAACTTTGAAAAATTAGGTTTACCAGATGTAGTGCGGGAAATGTCAGAGAAACCAAGAGGATTAATTTTGGTGACAGGTCCTACAGGTTCAGGTAAAACTACAACGCTTGCGGCAATGATTGATTTAATTAACCGCACGCGCGCGGAGCATATATTAACAGTAGAAGACCCGATTGAATTCGTTTATGAACCAATCAAAAGTTTAGTCCACCAGCGTCAATTAGGTGAAGACACAAAGAGTTTTGCAAACGCTCTAAAAGCTGCTTTACGCGAAGACCCAGATATTATTCTAGTGGGTGAAATGCGGGACTTAGAAACAATTTCGCTCGCGATTTCTGCCGCTGAAACAGGTCACTTAGTATTTGGAACGCTACATACAAGTTCAGCAGCGCAAACAGTTGACCGGATTATCGACGTTTTTCCACATGAAAGACAAACACAAGTTCGTGTACAACTATCTAACTCGTTAGTAGCAGTATTCAGTCAAACTCTAGTGCCCAAGAAAAATCCCAAACCTGGTGAATATGGTCGGGTAATGGCACAAGAAATCATGGTAATTACACCAGCTATTTCTAACTTAATTCGTGAAGGTAAAACATCACAAATTTACTCAGCAATTCAAACTGGTGGTAAATTAGGTATGCAAACATTAGAAACAGTTTTAGCGAACCTTTATAAGCAAGGAACAATTTCCTTTGAAGCAGCAATGTCTAAAACATCTAAACCCGATGAAGTCCAACGTTTAATCGGTGGCGCTCCTCCACAATCAGGCGCCAAAGTAGCTGCAAAAGCACACTAAACAAATAGTTAGGAGTTAGGAGTTACGAGTTAGGAGTTAAAATTCATAACTCATAACTCGCGCCGGTGCGTGACGCCACCAAATAACTAGCTTCGATAAGAATTGTTTATAGCGTCACGCACCCTACTCATAACTTTTTAAAATATGCCAAGTTTTGTAGCGCGCGTTAGAGACTCTCAAGGAAAAGCTCGGACTGAAAAAATTACTGCAGAATCTATAAAAGAAGCTCGTATAAGTCTACGCCAGCAAGGTTTTGTAGTTCAAGACCTTAAAAAAGCACAAGGCTTTGATCTGAAGAATGCACTTGATTTTCAGACACGCTTTGCTTCAGTTTCTGTCAAAGACAAAGCTGTTTTTTCACGTCAATTTGCGGCACTAGTGAATGCAGGTGTAGCTATAGTTAGAAGTTTAGGTGTACTCGGTGAACAATGTACAAATCCTAAACTTAAACAAGCACTTTTAGATATTAGTTCTGATGTTCAAAATGGGCTTAATTTATCTGATGCAATGCGGAAACATCCTCAGTGCTTTGATGGATTATATGTGAGTATGATACAAGCTGGTGAGGTTGGAGGTGTATTAGATGAAGTACTCAACCGATTAGCTAAATTATTAGAAGACGTTGCACGCTTACAGAACCAAATTAAAGCCGCACTATCATATCCGGTTGTAGTTGGTTTTTTAGCAGTTGCAATTTTTATCGGGATGACTGTTTTTCTAATTCCAATTTTTGCTAATATCTTCAAAGATTTGGGTACTACATTGCCCCCTTTAACACAATTCATGCTTGATGTTAGTGAAATTTTGCGAAGTTGGCGACTAGTGGTAGTAATTGCCGCTGTCATTGGTTTATGGATTGCTTATCAACAATACTATAAAACACCTGTTGGTAGACAAACTATTGACCGTCTTTCTTTAAAAGTGCCTTTATTTGGAGACTTGATTCAAAAATCAGCGGTTGCTAAATTTAGCCGTACTTTTGGTTCTTTGACTCGTTCAGGTGTTCCAATTCTTACTTCTTTAGAAATTGTACGTGATACAGCAGGAAATCAGGTTATTTCTAACGCTATCGATGCTGCAAAAATCGAAGTGCAACAAGGTGGAATGATTAGTATGGCATTACAAAAAGAAAAAGTTTTTCCACCAATGGCAATTCAGATGATTAGTATTGGTGAGGAAACAGGAGAAATTGACGCGATGTTAATGAAAGTCGCTGACTTTTATGAGGACGAAGTTGAACAAGCTGTAAAAGCTTTAACAAGTATTTTGGAACCAATTATGATTGTAGTTCTTGGGGGAATGGTCGGTACGATTCTATTATCAATGTACTTACCTATGTTCGCCGTATTTGAAAAATTGGGATAAAAACGAAAGTAAGGATTTATGCCAGTACAAAAATCTGATTATGAAGCGTGTTTGGCAGAATACAGCCATCATGTCGGCGCCATAGAATTATTCAAGCAGTACCGTCCTTACTTAGAAATGGTACCAAGTTTAAGGCGCCCCTCTGAAAGTGTAATTACTATACCTTTACCAATAATTCGCATTCGTAAAGCGGGTTCAACAGCAGAGGCAACAACGTTACCATGCGATGTAGCAATTTTAATGTGTGACCCAGAATGGAAAATTAAAACAGGTGCCGAGATTTTTATATTTATCCACCGTCCAGGGGAGGATTTTTCGGATTTATTAATGCGCTGGCGCCAAACCCAAGTTCTACTTGATTCATATTACGAGTGGCTAATGCCCGAACGTCACAGCCATATTTTAAGCGAGGGTACAAATACTAAATACCCATTGTTTGTTGTATTTGCTGAAACACCCGAACGCATCAAACGTGGACTTGTGGGAGCTGAATTACCCTTTGTAGTACAAATGCCTGAAGTCTCGCTTGATGAAAACACAGTTGAAAGTTTGTCTTAGTAAGGTGGCTTAAGCCACCATACAAATTATCGAACAAAGTGTGGCATTATTTCTGCGGCAGTAAATATACCGTGAATGCCGCGCTTATGTAATTGCATACCAGCTTTTAAGTAACCAAAAGCGGGTCCACAAACGTTAGCAGCCATACTCGTTTCATCACCTAATGTAAAAGTATGAGTAGAAATCTTTCCTTCAAACGTTCTACCTGTAACCTTTACATTAGTACTAAGAGGCTTTTTGGGGTTACGAGTATCGACGATACCACCGACAGTAACGCGGTTACGCGCGCAAATTCCTGCAAGTTCGAGCATTATGTCATCGGCATGTTCCATATTTTCTAATTTGAGAATGCCGTTGGTTTTGTCTAATAATGCTTCAACTTCAGCATCGGTCATTGCCCTGGCTGTCTCTACGCTGTAACCTGGCATATGACCAATATCTTCACGAATGGTCGCGCGGTATGCTTCCCAGTTGGCAATACCTACACCAAAAGTAATTTCGACTTTATGAATATCAGCATAGCTTTGCGCGGCGAGTGATGCTGCTGCAGTTAACAACCCTGGTGTGGCGCCACACCCGGTCATATAAGTAATGCCAGCTTCTGTAAGTTCAGCACGCATTTCTAAAAGTTGTTCAACAGCACTTGTACGCTTGATAGCATCAACAAGCACTCCGCGCCAACCTAACTTAATGAACTGCTTGGCTACAGTTGGTATAAAATCATTGGGCAAATTGGGTAGTGCCAAAAAATAACCATCGACTGAGGAGCTTAGACTGATTAATTCCTCAACGCTTTCGGTAGTTAATTTCCCAAATGGCTCTAAATATCCGACTGAACCAAGACACTGATAGGCACTAATACATTCTGAAGCATTTAAACCGTCTGCACGATAAACATAACCATGTTTATCTGCTGCTGCTACTAGTATCATTTCCCGTTTAGGCGCCAGTACTTTTGCAGCAGCTTGCCCTAGTCCACCAAAACCCAGTACTCCGACGCGCGCTACTGGTAAGTTAGAATCTGTTACTTGCTTTGCAGTCATAATCAATATTCACCAATTGGATCAAAGCTTACAACATTTTCGATTGGGGATTTTAGATTGTAGATTTTTCGTTATGTTTCTGAGTACACTTGATGCTCCGAACGTGGCGCCACAGGAATATATAATACGTACTCACATCGAGTTCAATCATTAATAATAATAAAGTTTCGCAATAATTTTTGTATAGGTTGATGAGTAAACCAGCATCTGAACGCTTATAATATCTATGTTTTAACTTTTTTATACTTAAACATACTTATACCTTTTGAAGCTTGACTAATCCCATAGGTTAAGGGAAACTTACATATAGTGAACGTGCTGACTAATAAACTTAATAAGTTTTGTAAATTTTCTGAGATATATATTTTGAGAGATGGAACATTAGTTAACAAATGACAAGTTTGTAACTAGGGGTATGTTCCAAAGGCTATATTTTATAGCCTCTGTTCACACAATACAGTACTAAGGTACTGAAAACTGGTTGGATTCGTTGGCAATAGATTATGGAAACATTAGAGTTCATTATTTATCCAGATGGTCGGGTACTAGAAAAAGTTACTGGCATAACAGGTGCTTCGTGCGCTGAAGTTACAGCCGCAATTGAAGCACAGCTAGGACTAGTACTGCATCATGAACCAACCTCAGAGTTTTTTGCCCAGCAGCTTGTTCAACAATCTGATGTGGTAAATACACAAACCAGTTTCAGCGATTGGTAAGTTGTCAAACCGTTTAGTTTCGTTATCTCACAAACATCATGTCACACTTTAGCCAAATTAAAACTCAAATCCGTAACGTTGAATCATTGAAGGAAGCGCTCACAGAATTGAATATTGATTGGAAGCAGGGGCCACGTCAAGTGCGTGGTTACCGTGGGCAAACTCACGATGCAGAAATTACTATCGAGCAAGATAACGGCTACGATATAGGTTTTAAATGGAATGGCAACGAGTATGAGTTAGTCGCTGATTTACAATATTGGCAACAAAATTTGTCAGTTGAAGGTTTTTTACGTAAAGTAACCCAGCGTTATGCATTCCAAACAGTGATGAAAGAAACCGCGCGCGCTGGTTTCCAAATTGCGGAACAGCAAAAAAATGAAGATGGTTCTATCCGTTTAGTAGTACAACGCTGGAGTGCGTAATGGTTGATTTTATGCCGTCACCTACTGACAGTGAAGACGGACGGTCTGGTTTTGAGCCGGAACTGGGTGGTTTTTTGCGCTCGCAACCCGAACGTTCTGGTTTTGAGCCGGAGTTAGGAGGTATGCTGCGTCAAAAGGGTGTTTATGTTGATGAAATTACCTGTATTGGCTGTAAGCATTGCGCGCATGTTGCTCGTAACACTTTCTATATTGAACCTGATTATGGGCGTTCGCGCGTCGTTCGTCAAGATGCAGATTCAGAGGAAGTTATTCAAGAAGCAATTGACACCTGTCCCGTTGACTGCATTCACTGGGTTGATTACACCGAACTTAGAAAGTTAGAAGACGAGCGTAAGTATCAAGTCATTCCTTTAGCTGGGTATCCTGTTGAAGAAGCTGTCGCAGCTTCCGAGCGGCGCCGTAGAAAGGCAAAATTGAAAAACACCAAAAAATCACGTTATTAAACAATAACTTAAATCTATGTATAGGGGGGTTGTGGTAGCAGCCCCTCTTTTGTATGGTGGACAGTGCCCAGCCTACATAAATGTGAACCAATGGTTCACATTTATGAGAATATTAATCGTTTTCAGGAAAGGTTTGAACTTTGCCGTCGGGACTGAATACCGCACGAATACGAACTGACTGCCCGTTACGGTTGGGTGATACAAACTGTTCGCCGATTAATGGCATTCCTGTACGGTCGATGTAATCACGCGCGGCTTTTCCTATAGGTAAGATGCGTTCGATGGAACCATCAACACCAAGTAATAAACTGTATTCTAAAGTCTGTTTTAAACCTTGTGGAGGTTGCCAGCGCGCGCGTAATGCAGTACGTGCTTCTGCGACTTGTGGTGTATCAAAGATTGTGTTAGTAGCGGTGGTAGTAGTTCTATTACTAGCTGTAGCAACTCGTCCGGAGCTATCACGAGCTTCACGCAAACGGTTTAATAGCGAACTATCATCTATGGTTCCACCTGCTTGAGTGCGGTTAGGTGTAGCAGGACGTGGTTCGTTAAGTGGTGTTTCTAACGCTGAAAGAGGCGGTAAATTACTCGTAGGAGGCAATATTGCAGAAGGTGATGTTGTAGAAGGTAATTTTTTGGACGATGTGTTTGTCCTTGTGGAAGCAGTCGTTCTAGTTTGAGAACTGCTCCGCGTTTGGGTTGGGGTGATATTTGGTTGCAGAGCAATCGAATCTGGTAATGTTAAAGGCGATGGGTTCTTGCCCCTTGAGGTTGTGGGTAATGGATTTGTCGGCTCAGGAATAGCAAGAGTGTTTCCTGGTGATAAATTGCTTGGAAAAGTAAAGTTTGTACCTGGCTGTAATGTAGAAGCCGCCCCTGAATTTGAACGTTGTGTTGCTGATGAACCAGGAATAGTAGTAGCAATGTTCCCAGGAGGCAAAGTTGTATTTGGAAGCGTATTCGTATTTATGTTGGCGCCTGAAGTCGGGATTGCGGTTGGTATGGGTAATTGTGTACTAACTGAGCCAGTTGGAGGGGTTGGAGGTAGGCCTGCAATTGATGGCAGGGTATCGAGTGGTGTGGGTAGAAGTCCAGGTGTAGCTACGACAGTTGGCAATGGAGTTTGAAGCGTATCAATCTGAGTATTCGCAGCAGTTTGTTGAGATTGTTGATTTTGACGTGCGCGGTTTGCGTACTGAATAGTAAAGGGTGTTAGACCTAATGCTAAGGCAAATACTGCTGCAATCGGCGCCCAATTTGGAATTACAGAAGTGCGACGACGAGTATTAAGGTTAGGTAATGCCAACACATCATCTGAATACTCGTCAAGGGCAGACGCTAAATCGAATAATTGTAAAAGGCTTAATTTAACAAATTCTCCTGAAGTTGGAGAAGCAAGATTTCCAAGATATAAATTATGTGATAGATAACCACTCGGCTCTATATGTATATCACCCGAAGAAAATTGGGTCTTGTTAAGGTTGTAAGGTTTTCCTAAAGTTGAAAGCCGTGTTGAGCTATTGTGGGTATCTTGTGGCGCCTCAGTACCGTTCAATATTTGAGTAACATCGCCGCTATTGTTATAGCTTTCCCAGAATTTATCTGGTTGAGTGTGTAAAAACTGTTGGACATAAGCTGTCACTGCTGCACACAAAGCTTCAAGTTGGTCGCGGTTGCCTCGAATTGTTATCCTCTGGTTTTCTGGGAGTCGCGGGTCATCCAAGCGAAGCTCAAAGCGAAGCTGCTTCAGGACTGACTTACCCATCCACTGTGACAACGGAGAGTTTTGCGCGCTTACTTCAAGAGTGCAAGTCGGCGGTGTATAGCGACGGATGACAGAATTTGATAGAGGCATGGCAAAAAATGCAATGGGGAATATAAATTTTCAATTTTCGATTTTCGATTTTCCTAAAGGGAAATCCTTCGGATTACGATTTATTCTTGTGCTTATTTATACAATCTAAAATCGCGCAATCTAGAATCTAAAATTTTGTTGAACGGTCGATAAGTGTAAGCCAAAGGCGGCGATGTCCACCAGGACCGCTGTAGAACAGTAAATCAACTAGCAATTTCAGCGCCAACCGGGTAAGCAAATCTGTAGATATTGCCTCGTCTTCTTCCATCCGCTCTTGGTAAGTATTGCAAAAAGCATCAATATAATCTCCCAGTAGAGCAGAGGTATGCGGTTCACGATTTGTTTCCGCCATTTGTTCAAGTAAGCTGACAGCACGACGAATTAGTTCTTGGTGCTGTTTCGCTAGATGACAAATAATCAAAACTAGCGAACGCGCTTCTTCAACGTCAAGCTTTTTCCGTCCTCCCTGACCTTTGCGTATCGGGTTTGACTGACGCAGGCGCCATAGTGCTACACGGTCTGGCACTTTTGACTCTAAACCCAAATCAATGGCAGCAGTAAGCATTGCTTCGGAGCCAATGCCGGTTAGTGTTTCTAGCGCCAACAACACCAAGTCCAATTGGGCTTTGATATTGTCCCACTCTAAAGAGTTGGGGGCACCTATTTGGGTTAAGTCCTCCCACTGAGAAGTCGGGTTTGGGGAATTGGCGGCAGGTTGCATAACTTTTAGCATAGGTGATCAGGCTAATTGGGCTATTGCTGTTACCCATTTTGAAACCAGACTTCATACGTTAAGATTGGTTTCCCTTATCTGTATGTGGGCGCCTTTTCAATCGGACAACAGCGTTTATACGAATGTCTTAACTCTAAGACGAAACTTCTGGTCTGTAAAAGCAAACGAAGAAAAGATTTATCTTGCCTTTATATCAGTAGAAGCGGGTAATAGCCTATGCATAGTATAAGCAAATGCCGCCTTATAGGTATGAAATTACCGACTACCTTAATGCCTGATTGTAATGTGTTAGCAACAAACAGCCAACATTTTTTTACTGTTAACGATGAGCAGTTTGAATGCAAAAAATGTTACTTTTGACAAGCCCAAGAAGCAATATTTTTTTGTCAGCAAATCTTTATTTGAGTAATGAGTGCTGAGTGCTGAGTGCTGAGTGTTGAGTGCTGAGTGTTGAGTGCTGAGTGCTGAGTGCTGAGTGCTGAGTGCTGAGTGCTGAGTGCTGAGTGCTGAGTGCTGAGTGGAAAGTGCTGAGTGCTGAGTTCTGAGTAGTAACTCCTAACTCTTAACTCCTAACTCCTAACTCCTAACTCCGCGCCTCTACTCAGCACTCAGCACTTTCCACTCAGCACTTAAACATAAGCGATAGTTACACCAGTGCCACCATCTGAAGAAGCTGCGGGTTCAATGCGCTTAACTCTTGAATGCTGTTTTAGGTATGCATGAACTCCTTCACGTAGTTTACCTGTACCATGTCCGTGGATAATCCATATTGGTCCATTCGCTTCTGAAATTGCTTTGTCTAAAATTATTTCAGCATCAGCTACCCGTTTACCGCGTATATCAAAGGTATTTTTGGAGGTGCGAATATTTGGCGCCTCTTGTGGTGGTGGTTCCTTCACAGGTGCCCCACTTGATCCACCACGTGAAGCTTTGACAGTTGGCTCGACTTTTTGACCATCGAGAGATTCTATATCAGACAGCTTTACCGTCATTTTCATAATACCAAAGCGGACGTTTAACTCTCCGTCGGAGTCGGGTGCTGTTATCACCTCGGCGGTTTGTCCCAACTTAGAAATGCGAATGCGGTCGCCAACTTTGGGCATAAACCCAGCTTTTGGTTTTTCTTGAACTTTTGCTGATATAAATTTGTCCGCAATTTGATTTAAGCTGTTTGTTGCAATTTGAGCATCTTGTGCAGTTGGTGTACCTTTTTGCAGGCGCCGAATAATGGCCGCAACTTCACCTTTAGCTTGAGCTATAGCTTGTTGTACAGCAATTTCTTGCGAAGCTTTTAAAGATTGCTCGCGTTCTTCTAGTGATGTGGCTTTTTCGGATACTTGTTTGTATAAAGTTTCGGCTTGCTGTAATAACTTTTGAGCCTCAGCAGCTTTGGTTTCTTGGCGCCGACGTTGTGCTTCTAACCCAGCAATAACCGAGTTTACTTCGTCGTTGGCGCCTCCCATTTCTTGCTTTGCGGCTTCTACGACTTCAGGGTTTAAACCTAAACGGCGTGCAATAGCAAGTGCGTTGGAACGTCCAGGAATTCCCCACAATAAACGATATGTGGGCGATAATGTGGCATCATCAAATTCCACCGAAGCATTCTCGAAACGTTCATCTTGATACTTCAAAGCTTTGAGTTCACCAAAGTGTGTACTCGCCATCGTTAACAGCGCATGGTCAGCAAGATACCTTAATAATGCTATTGCTAAAGCACTTCCTTCTGCTGGGTCTGTTCCGGCGCCTACTTCATCTAAAAGAATTAGTGATGAGTGCTGAGTGCTGAGTGCTGAGTTTTGAGTGCTGAGTTCTGAGTTCTGAGTTCTGAGTTTTGAGTGCTGAGTGCTGAGTTCTGAGTTCTGAGTTCTGAGTTCTAAATTTTCTTCTTTCTCAGCACTCAGCACTTTTTTCTCAGCACTATCCTCAGCACTCAGCACTTTTTTCTCAGCACTATCCTCAGCACTCAGCACTTTCGACTCAGCACTATCCTCAGCACTCAGCACTTTTTTCTCAGCACTATCCTCAGCACTCAGCACTTTCGACTCAGCACTACTTAAAGCGTTTAAAATTCGACTAATGCGACGAATATGTCCTGAAAATGTTGATAAGCTTTGCTGTAATGATTGCTCGTCACCAATATCAGCTAATATCAAGTCAAACCAAGGTAACTCTACAGGCTCACGTGCGGGCACAAACATCCCAGCTTTTGCCATTAACGCTGCGAGGGCAAGAGTTTTTAAGGTAACTGTTTTTCCTCCTGTGTTGGGGCCAGTAATGGTGACAACGCGAGTTTCAGGTTGTACTAACAAATCTACTGGAATTACAGCGTGCCCTTGTTCGTGATGATGCTGCCATTCTAATAAAGGATGCCGTAATTGTCTAAGTGTAATTTTTTCACCAAGAGCAGGATTGATAAAGCGGGGTGCGTTTGCTTTGAGCCAATAACCATACCGCGCTTTTGCTGTAGCTAAATCTAAAGTCGTGACAATTAAAAGCAATCTTTCTAGGTCTGGACAAATTGCTGCTACTTGCTCTGTTAATTGGCGCCTGATAGCTTCTTCTTCTATTTCTTCCTTACGGTTGAGTTGACGCAGTTGATTACCCATTGGTACAACTGAGTTTGGTTCTACATACAGCGTCAAGCCACTCGTTGATGTGTCGTGAACGATACCAGGTATTGCGTCTTTATGAGTTGCTTTTACAGGAATTACAAATCTATCACCACGCTGAGTAATAATATTCTCTTGAAGCGCACTTGATTTTACTTGAATAATATTATGTAACTTTTGCGTAATTTGACTACGTGTTTTCCGCAAGTCGGCGCGAATATCGCCGAGTTTCTGACTCGCACGGTCGGCTATTTGTCCACGTTCATCTACACAGCGATGGATTTCTTGCTCAACTTCAGGGTAAGTCCGTAGCTCGGAGACTAAATTAGTTAGTACAACTAAATCCTCATGGTTATCAATTGCGCGTCGTAAATTACGTGCCCCAAATAAAGTTGTGGCAATCGCCAGCAACTCATCACCTGCTAAAATACCCTGAAGTTGCGCGCGTTCAAGAGAATCCCCAATATCTTGAATACCCTCAAACGATAATCCACTATTCAGACGGCTTTCGAGTTCATAGACTTCTTTGGTTTGCGCGAGCAGTTCTTCGCTTTCGTTCTGCAAAGTAGGAATTGTTAGATGTCGCGATGCAACAGCACCCAACTTAGTGGCAGCAAAGGTTGACAAATGCTGACACAGGCGTGGCCATTCGAGTAATTCTAGGGTTTCAGACTGAATCAAGGGAATAGATTATGACAAAAAATTTTAAGTTATATTAATAATCTTAGCGATTTTACAGCCCTTATTGCTCGCATCAAAATTATTTTTTATTTGGTAGCGCAACCCTCGATTTTTGTGATAGCTAAATATTTGTTATCTTTAAAATTCTGACTGCTGCCGAAACTGAGACTCTTACGGGAGCAGTACCTTCCCTACGTTTAGAGTCAAAGGTGGTTCCAATTAACGGGAGTTGAATAAGAAAAAAGTAGGTAGAAGTACCCCACAATTTGCTAACCTAGCTTAAACAGAATTGAGAACATTACAAGCGTGGACATTCAAATAGGGCGGGGGAAAACAGCTCGTAGAGCATATGGCATCGATGAAATTGCTCTAGCCCCAGGAAATCGAACACTCGACCCAAGTTTAGCGGATACCAAGTGGCGAATTGGTAATATCGAGCGGGAAATTCCCATTATTGCCAGTGCTATGGATGGTGTTGTTGATGTGCGTATGGCTGTTGGCTTGTCAAAGTTGGGTGCTTTAGGGGTAATTAACCTCGAAGGTATTCAAACTCGTTATGAAAACCCAGAGCCAATTCTAGACCGCATCACGTCTGTTGGTAATTCGGAATTCGTAGGGCTAATGCAGGAGCTTTATGCTGAACCTATAAAACCTGAATTAATTACGCAAAGAATTAAGGAAATTAAAGAGCTTGGTGGTATTGCCGCTGTTAGCGCAACTCCAGCAGGCGCCAGTAAGTTTGGTAAAGTTACGGCAGAAGCGGGTGCTGATTTATTTTTTGTACAAGCAACAGTGGTATCAACTGCCCACCTGTCGCCAGAATCAATAGTACCGCTTGACTTAGCAACTTTTTGTCAAGAAATGCCAATGCCAGTTTTACTAGGTAACTGTGTAACTTATGAAGTTACCCTTAACCTTATGAAAGCTGGCGCAGCAGGTGTACTAGTTGGTATTGGTCCTGGCGCCGCTTGTACATCAAGAGGTGTATTGGGCGTTGGTGTTCCCCAAGCTACCGCAATTGCTGACTGTGCTGCCGCACGTGATGACTTTTTTCAACAAACTGGTAAATATATACCAGTCATTGCTGATGGTGGATTAATAACAGGTGGTGACATTTGTAAGTGTATTGCTTGTGGTGCTGATGGTGTAATGATAGGTTCACCATTTGCGCGCGCAGCTGAGGCACCAGGACGGGGTTATCACTGGGGGATGGCAACACCAAGTCCTGTGTTACCTCGTGGTACACGGATTCGCGTTGCAACTACTGGTTCTTTAGAGCAAATTCTTAGAGGACCCGCAGGACTTGATGATGGTACCCATAATTTATTAGGTGCTTTAAAGACTAGCATGGGCACTTTAGGTGCCAAAAATATTAAAGAAATGCAACAAGTTGAAGTCGTAATTGCTCCTAGTTTGCTCACAGAAGGAAAAGTTTACCAAAAAGCACAGCAACTTGGTATGGGTAAATAGCGTTAATAAAATTTTTCGCTTAGTCCTAGAACAATTGCTGGAAAAATCACATATCTAGCTTACAATGGAAAAAGCGGAGACGCATGTTTCCGTTCACTCCTCACACCACACTCCGCCCGGACTATATGTTCGGGCGGTTCCTTATTATAGGAAACTGGGAAAGAAATACAACCTGCGCGCCTTTACCCCTCTAACTTTATAAAAAAATTCTTTAATATTGTTGTAAAGGTATGTTCACGACTCCGCTCCCAGTGTCTGCTTGCTGTGGTAGAATTTTCACAAAAATGAAAACAATGTAAGGCAAGGGTTGAAGGCATGTCAGCAGCCGCACAAGTTACGGACTCTAGTTTTAAACAGGAAGTACTCGACAGTGAAGTTCCTGTTCTCGTTGATTTTTGGGCGCCCTGGTGTGGTCCGTGCCGCATGGTTGGACCCGTTGTGGATGAAATCGCCGCTCAGTACGATGGACAACTCAAGGTAGTAAAAGTTAATACTGATGAGAATCCAAACGTTGCTAGTCAGTATGGCATTCGCAGCATTCCAACTTTAATGATTTTTAAAGGTGGGCAAAAAGTTGATATGGTTGTCGGCGCCGTTCCGAAAACTACATTAGCTAACACTCTCGAAAAATATCTTTAAATTTGTAAAATATGCGTCATGAGAGGTAAAGCCTGTTGCCTCTCCTCAAAAATTTTTTACGCCGACAGGTGGCATGGCGTTTTCCATTTAAATCTAGTAGCGATTTTTCAATAAACATTGAATATTCTACCCACAAGCATGTGGTTTTAAAATTCTCCCACCCCTACGCCCTGTGTAGGGGTGGTTTTACCAATGGGCAGGGCAAAGCGCTTATTGCAGCAATCACATTGATTGAGTTAAGTTTAAGACTCACATAAGGGCATAACCGTATAGTCACGAATAACAAGAAGCGCTTTATAGTGGAATAGCTAATCTATTCCTTTGTAAGGGCGGATTAACAAAAGTCTACATCTAATTTTACGTAAATATAAAGCTCTATTAGCAGCAGTTCTCATGACCTCCAAAGCTTCATTTGATACATTAGACACTCTCAAAGCGGATATCGCCGAATTAATTGAGCGTTTACCAACTTCAAAAAATCGGCAATTTATCCAGCAGGCACTACACACGATTTTACGTATAGCTGACACTGAAATTGAGCGTCTGGACTGGAAAATTCTATCGTCAGCTTTAGCTGATATGGAACGAGGATTTCAATTATTTTACAACTATCGGCATGTTCGTAAAGTTACTATTTTTGGCTCCGCACGTTTGGCGCCATCTACTCCTGAATATAAAATGGCAAAAGAGTTTGCACAGCGCGTCACAGATTTAAATTTTATGGTGATGACTGGCGGTGGTGGTGGTATTATGCAAGCTGGTCACGAAGGAGCAGGACGCGAAAATTCATTTGGCTTAAACATCCAACTTCCTTTTGAACAGCAAGCAAACCCTTATATCGAAGGAGATCACAAATTAATCCATTTCAAATATTTCTTTACCCGCAAGCTGTTTTTACTCAAAGAAAGTGACGCAGTAGCATTATTCGCTGGTGGTTTTGGGACTCAAGATGAAGCATTTGAGTGCATGACTCTGAGTCAAACAGGTAAATTTGGTCCTGTTCCTTTAGTATTAATAGACTATCCAGGCGGTGACTATTGGCGTTGTTGGAGCGAATATATTGAGAAACATCTTTTACAAACTGGCTTAGTAAGTCCGGATGATTCTAGTTTATACACCATAACTGACAATCTTGATGTAGCTTGTGATGCAATTACACAGTTTTATCAGGTTTATCATTCAAGCCGTTATGTTAATAACAGGTTAATCATTCGTCTTAAATCAGATTTATCTGACGAAGCGCTTGATCAACTCAACACTAACTTTAGTGACATCCTGGTTCAAGGTAAGATAGAAAGAACACAAGCGCTATCTCAAGAAGGGCAAGATGACACCGTAGATTTACCTCGATTGATATTAGACTTCAATCAAAGAGACTTAGGAAGGTTGTATCAGATGATAGCAGCCATAAATAAGATGGGTAAACCTTCCGCCGAGGATAGAGCGCATCCCGAATTAAAGTAGTATTCCATCATTTTATTTTGATGTCTTGTAGCACAGGCATCCTGCCTGTGCTAATATTCTGTTTTATTGTTGGACTCAACATTTTCGGCTACTTTGCTTAAGTACTTGGATGCCATGCGTCTTGGCTCATATACGCCATTTTCCCATTCGCTAACAGTTTGCTGACGAACGCCTAACTCCATAGCGAACTCTGATTGAGTAAGTCCCATTTTCTGACGCAAAGCTTTTATTGATTCGCTGTTCCATTTAACAGTGTCTTTAACAGGCTCAACTTTGTAGGTGGTAACTGGTTTGCCAAATGTAACTTTTTTTTCATCTAAGTTAATTTTTTTTACAACATAGCCTGCTTTCATCCAAGAATCAGCTTGCAATGCTCCTTTGTTACGATTTCCCCACCACTGCTTTTTAGTACGCGCGGAGTCAGGAAGGGTGTTGCCGATTATTTCCTCAATTTCTGTAAAGGTGAGCGTAGTCTCAGCAGCATTGCTGTTTTCTAAGTATTCTTGAAGTGGTTGATATTTACTTTCTCCTATCACTGCGCTTACTCCATTCCCGTATTCATCTTTATTTTACGCGCTCTCGCAGCCTATTTATTATTTGTAAAAATTGTGCCCTGTGGAGACGCGAGGAACATCGCGTCTCTACATTTGCCTGTTTTTTGAAATGGGAGTTAACTTAATACCCAGTTAACTAAGGTGCGGACACCGAAACCTGTGGCGCCACTGCCGTTATAACCGTTTTCTTTATCTGACCACACTGGGCCTGCAATATCAAGGTGTGCCCAAGCGGGGGTTTCTTTGACAAATTGTTTGAGGAATAAAGCTGCGGTTATTGAACCACCTGGTCGGGGGCCTGTATTTTTCATGTCGGCAATACCAGATTTTAATCCTTCAAAGTATTTTTCTTCCATCGGCATTCGCCAGAGTTTCTCACCAGATTCAGTGGAAGCTTCTTCTAATTGCTTGGCTAAGTTATCATCGGGTGTGAACAACCCAGCGATATCATCACCTAAAGCAATTACACAGGCGCCTGTTAATGTTGCTAAATCAACAATTGCCTCAACTCCCAATTTATCGGTGTACACCAATGCATCGGCAAGTGTTAAACGACCTTCAGCGTCGGTATTGTTAACTTCAATAGTTTTACCGTTGGATGCGGTAAGAATATCACCTGGGTGCATCGCGCGTCCACTAATCATGTTTTCGGTGACAGCGGAAATAAAGTGAACTTCAACATCTGGCTTTAGTTGCCCAATAGCAAGAGCGGCGCCTAATGTTGCTGCAGCACCACCCATATCGATTTTCATCGTTTCGAT
The DNA here is from genome assembly GCF_002368415.1 of Calothrix sp. NIES-4105. GTDB lineage: Bacteria > Cyanobacteriota > Cyanobacteriia > Cyanobacteriales > Nostocaceae > Dulcicalothrix. The sequence goes on along the minus strand of NZ_AP018290.1, from coordinate 8,837,752 downwards.
ACCGCTACCCATACCTTTAATGTTTAAACCACCTGAGTCAAAGGTTAAACCCTTACCAATTATTGCCACTTTACGCTTGGGAGTTCCTTCGGGTTTATAAGTTAGGTGAATAAATTTGGGTGGTATTTCCGATGCTTGGGCAACACCCAAAAAGGCGCCCATCCCCAGCTTTTCACAGTCTTCTTGTTCTAAAATTTGGATTTGCAGCCCGTGGTCGTTAGCAATTTTTTGGGCTGTTTCGGCCATTGTAATCGGTGTTACTGCATTTGCAGGCGCCGCGACTAGTTGCCGAGCTAAAAACACCCCATCCGCAATTTTATTGGCGCGTTCTATCGCGGCTTCTTGTCCACTTAAGCCTAGTAAATCTACTGTTTCGATTTGTGGTCCTTTATCTTCCGGTTCAGATTTGAAACGGATATCTTGGTAAAGCGCTAATTGTACACCTTCGGTAATAGCTTGAGCGCTGCTAGCAGGGTCACTACTTGCAATAGGTAAACTAATACCGAGAGTTTTACACTTTTGTTTTTTGGCAGAACGCGCGATAGCTGCTGCTGCACGTCGTAGTGTTTCAGTCTTTAAAGTATCTGGTTTACCTAAGCCTACTAGTATAAATTTACGTATTGGACTACCTGCACCAACGCGCGTTACGGCAGTGCAACCGAGTTTACCCTTAAATTCTTCTTCAGTTATTAGTTCTTTTAATACACCAGCTAACTTTTCATCTAAAGCCGCTAAGTCACCAGTTAATTCTGTAGCATCTTCAAATAATCCGACAGCTAAACCATCCCCTGTCCACTCTAATAGTGGCGTATCCGTTGCTCGAACTTCCATTTTTTGGACTCAACTTAAACTTTCATGTACCAGTATTGCTCAAAAATTCGGTTTTATGCTTGTACCTGGAGAGGTTTTTCTTGTAGAGCTTGTGGAGCGGGCATCCTTGCCCGCCCTGGTCTATGGAACGGGGCTTGCGATGCCCATTCCACAAGATGAATAATTTAATTTTTGAAAATCCCTTAGTTTTTCTTAGTAGCTTTGCTCTCTTAACGTCGTACTAAAATAAAGTAGCGCCTGTTCCACTGCTCAACAGATTTCAATCATACCAATATATTAATAACTTTATGATACCTATTACAGATGACCTGATTAAGAAAATTGTCCACCGCGTTGTTACTGCTGTCAATCCAGAAGAAATTATTTTGTTTGGTTCTTACGCTTGGGGAACACCACATAAATACAGTGATATTGACTTATGCGTAATTGTACCGGATAACATTCCTGGGTTTGACCGAATCGAATGGGGAGTGCGAGCATTAAACGCATTAGATGATTTAATCGTAGATGTTGATATTTTAGTTAAAACCCGTTTGGATGTTGAGACGTTCAAAAGCGTCCCAACATCGCTAACTAGAAAAATTGTTGAACAGGGAAAATATCTCTATTTACTCAGGTCTGATAATTCCCAACTCGTTTAATTTGGCTTTGACATCATAAGGATTTTCGCCACAGTAATAATATTGTTTTTCCAAAATATTCGCAAGATAATATCCTTCTTTACCTCCATTGATTCTAAAAAATTCTCTTGCGACTAAGGAAAGCGAAGTTCCAAACCCAGCAAATGTATCCTCGATTGAAAAGCGTGGTAAGTTGTAATGATTGTAGAATGTGTCTCCATGTATAAAAGCCCACTCTTTACCTTGGCGCCGAGCGACTTGATAGTAAATCGGCATTACAACACAAGTGTCTAAATCTGCTAGCATAATTTTATATATTTTGATTACAATCAAGAAACAGCCCCTAGATGCAACTAGGGACTGCTAATCATCTAGAATCAGTTATTCTGATTATCAGACTCAGGATTATCAAGCCTATCCTGTAAGTCTTCTTCGACGGTTTGGTCATCAACAATTGTTGTCTCACCATTTACTAAATTTCGCCGCTCCCAGTATCCCTGGATTAAACGAAGAAAAATTAGTACTGGGTCAAACAAGCTTTTACGACCATTGCCGTTTTGATTCACTTATTACCTCCTTGAATTTTAAGGTTTTAATATGGGGATATAAATCCCCACGTTAAGAATTTTAAGCTAATTTATACTTGAAATATTTTAAGATTAGTATCAAAACAAAATTAATTTTTATTGTATTAAATATCTATAATTTAACTTTTAAACCTCACATAGTAGAGATTCTGGCGCCAAATAGTTATGTTTTTTCCAATTCTTTCTCTGTGAACTCTGTGTCTCTGTGGTAAAAAAGTAAGTCACTGCACAGGCTATAATCCTATGCTACAAGAAATTAACTTTTTACTAATTCGGAAACTGCGTCAACGATATCGTCGGGCGCCACAGGTTTGGGAAGATGAGCTTGGAAACCGGCAGCAATGGCAGCTTTTCTGTCTGCGTCTCCTGCATATGCTGTTAAGGCTATAGCTGGAGTTGCTCCTCCTTTTTCATATGGCAGTGTGCGAATAGAGCGAATTAAACTGTAACCGTCTTGCTCTGGCATTCCAATATCGCTTACTAATACCATCGGTTTAAAGTTTGGCAGAATATTAAGCGCTTCTTGTGCTGAAGATGCTGATGCTATTTCGGCGCCTGCTGCAACGAGAGCAAAAACTAAAAAATCGCGCGAGTCTGTATCGTCATCGACTACTAATACACGTATACCTGTAAGAGCTAAGTTTTCAGTGCTGAGTTCTGAGTACTGAGTGCTGAGTAGGTCTGGTATTTGTTTGAACTCAGGACTCAGCACTTTTGACTCAGCACTATGTACCATCGGTATGCGAACTATAAATGTGGCGCCTTTACCTTCTCCAGCACTATACGCCGCAACCGAACCACCATGAAGCTCGACGAGATGGCGAACTATTGCTAGTCCTAATCCTAAACCGCCAAACCTGCGTGTTGATGAACCATCTGCTTGACGAAATGAATCGAAAACATAAGGTAAAAAGTCACTTTTTATACCCATACCTGTATCTTTAACGGTTATTTGAGCATATACAGCAGATTGCCCCCTGGTTTGTACATGTTCTGATTCAAATTTTTCTAACTCTTTCTTTTTGCTTACGACTTGTTCAAGTATTATTTCTACTTTTCCAGTATTTGGAGTAAATTTAATTGCGTTTGAAAGAAGGTTCCAAACGATTTGCTGTAAACGACTAGGGTCACCAAGAACTTCAAACTTAGCATTTTCCTGATTTACAAATCTAAAATCGATTGATTTTGCTTGTGCTGCGAGACGCATCGTATCGATAGCTGCTTCGATAGCGGGTACTAAGTTTGTTTTTTGAGGTTTTAAGCTTAATTTACCTCGAATGATACGTGATACGTCAAGCAGGTCTTCAATTAATTGAGTTTGTAATTTGGCGTTGCGTTCGATGGTTTCTAACGCGCGCTCTGATGTTGTGGCATCTACGGTACGACCCCGTAATATTTTTGACCATCCTAAAATAGCATTGAGGGGGCTTCGTAGTTCGTGGGAAAGTACTGCTAAAAATTCATCTTTGACGCGGTTGAGTTCTTCTAGCTCTGCTTTTTGTTCGCGCAGTTTTATTTCCGCGCGTTTAATGACAGTAATGTCACGAGCAACACTTAATATAGTTTCAATTGAGCCATCTATACCATATTCTGGTACCATTCGCACGTCGAGGTAGCGTGTACCACTTTTTGAAGGAAACTCTAATTCAAAAAACCGTGCTTCAAGTTGACTCAGTACGGTTTGCATTTCTTCAAGCCATTGAGTATAAACTGCAAAAGGAATAACGTTCTGTTCAATAAGAGTTTTATTGAGTAAATGTTCTTTCGGTAAATCTGTAATTTGAGAAATAGCTGGGCAGATATAAAGAATACGAAAATTAGTATCGAAGCGAACAATGATATCAGGTGAATTTTCTACGAGCGCACGAAATTCTTGTTCGCGACGGTGTAATTCGGCTTCGGCTTTTTGACGTGCTTTTATTTCTTCGGCTTCGCGTAAGGCGCGTATTATCGATGGTACCAATCTGTCGAGCCGCTGTTTGAGAACATAATCAGTGGCGCCGCTTTTAAGCGTTTCAATCGCAACTTCTTCGCCCATTGTTGCCGTCACAAAAATAAACGGCACTTCTGGACATTGCCGCCGCGCAATTTCTAACGCGGCGATACCATTGAAGCCAGGTATGGAATAGTCAGAAAGTATCAAATCAAAAGGGCATGAAGTCAGTTTATCTTCAAACTCCTGACCTGTTTGCACTTGAATAAGTTCGCAGGTAATGCCTCCCTCGGCGAGTACCGCCTGGATTAATTCTGCATCCAGCAGGCTATCTTCAAGCAAGAGAAACATCAGCTGTGACATACCATTTTGACTCCTATCTAATTCCTTGGGCACTACGCATGGTCGGGGGTATTGAACCTGGAGGTGGTTCATTTATTATTGCCCAAAATAATCCTAGCCCTTTGATTACGTCCACAAATTCGTGGAAGTCAATAGGCTTGACAACATAGGCATTTGTCCCCAGTTCATAACAACGCGCTAAGTCATGATCCTCGCGCGATGATGTCAAAACTACTACCGGAACAGTCCGAAGTAAGTTGTTAGCTTTTAGTTCTGACAATACCTCAATTCCATCTACTTTGGGTAACTTTAAGTCGAGTAGAACTACTACCGGATTGCCTTCGCGGCGTAAGCGGTACATACCTCTACGGTATAAGTAATCTAAGGCTTCCTCACCATCTCGGACGACTACAACTTCGTTACCAAGATGATTTTCCGCCAGCGAAGCCAGGATTAATTCGACATCATTAATGCTGTCTTCGACCAGGAGTATGCGCTTTAATTCCATTGACCTTTCTTTAATCTCCACTCCTGACCTCTTGTAATGGTTGCCACACTTCACTCTTTTTGGGTAATGAAAAGTAAAATGTTGCACCAATATCAACTTCGCCAATAGCCCAAACACGCCCACCGTGACGGTGAATAATGCGTTGGACATTAGCTAGTCCAACCCCTGTTCCTTCAAAACGTGGGTCTGTGTGCAGGCGTTGAAATACACCAAATAATTTATGTATATAACGCATGTCAAAACCTATGCCATTATCTTTGACGTAGAATACTATTTCTTGAGTAGAAAGTGAGTCGTGAGTCGTGCTGAGTGGGGAGTGCTGAGTGAGTCGTGCTGAGTGCTGAGTGGTTAATAGGGAGTAGGGAGTTAAAGAAGTAGTTTGTTTTTTTACTTTTTCTTCCACCGTAGTTCCTATTTTTTCACTCGTAGAGACACGATTAATCGTGTCTCTACACTCAGCACTTTCCACTTCTTTTTCAGCACTTTCCACTTCTTTTTCAGCACTTTCCACTTGTTTTAGGGTGCCAATTGTAACGGATGCCACTTCACGAGTTTTGCTATATTTTAGAGCGTTTTCGATTAAATTCCGCAGAACTAGGCGCAGCATTGCAGGGTCGCCTTGCACGTGGGGAAGATTTTCTATATGCCATTTAACTTGGCGATTTTTAATGATGTCGCACGAGTCGTGTTTAACTTCTTCTACGAGTAGATTCATATCTAACGTTGTGTAGCGAAGTTCCGCGCGTCCCATGCGTGAAAATGCTAACAAGTCATCAATTAGTTTACCAGCTTGACCCGTCGCGTCAATAATAGTATTTATGTATCGTTTCGCTGTGTCGTCTGTTTCTTGTTTGTCTAGTCGTTTTTTCAATAAGTCAACAAATCCTGCGATGTGACGTAAAGGCGCCCGCAGGTCATGAGATACTGAATAAGAGAATGATTCTAATTCTTTATTTGCAGCTTCGAGTTGAGCGGTGCGTTGTTTAACTCGTTCTTCGAGGGTTTCATTGAGGCGCCGCACTTCAGCATCCGCACGCTTTCTATCAGTGATATCTAATATAAATGCTACCGATTTACTGCGGTTTTCTCCGTGAAGTATATAGCCTACTAATACATCAACGAGCGTTCCATCTTTACGAATGTATTGTTTTTCGTAAGGCGTACAGTTCCCGCGCGTTTTTGCTTCTGCAATACCAGCTTCATCCAAAGGTAAATATTCAGGGGGAGTAATATCAACCCAACTTACTCGAAGAGCTTCCAAATCCGAGCGCGTGTAACCGATAATATCTAAAAAGGCATTGTTTGCCTGGAATACACCACCTTTAATATCACCATATAACATTCCAATAACGTCAGATTCGGCGAATAAGCGCAGTCTTTGTTCACTTTGCCGTAAAGCTTCTTCTGTTTTCTTACGTTCTGTAATATCATGAGCTACAGCATACATTAAGCAAGTTTCAACGTCTGGTACTAAGTTCCACACCAGCCATTTGTACTCACCGTTTTTACAACGATAGCGGTTCTCGAATTTGAGTGTAGTGGCGCCGGAATTTAACTTTTCTACTTCACGTATAGTTACAGCAATATCATCAGGATGAATTAAATCTAGATATGGAGTAGATAGTATGAAATCTTCGCTATAACCAAGCGTATTTACAAAAGCAGGGTTTATACGTTTAAAGTAACCATCAAAGCTAGAAATACAAAGTAAGTCTATTGAGACATTAAAAAATTTATCGCGTTCAGCTTCTGCTTGTTTACGATCGGTCAAATCATGTGCAACACCATACATTAAACCACTTTCAACATCAGGAACCACGTTCCACATTAACCACCTGTACTCACCGTTCTTGCAACGATAGCGATTCTCAAATTGAAGTGTTGTGGCACCTGATTTTAACTTTTCAAATTCGCTCTTAGTTGCAGCAACATCGTCTTTGTGGATGAAATTAATAAACGGTGTTGATAGCACCTCTGCTTCGCTGTAACCAAGGGTTTTGCTGAAGGCAGGATTAATGCGTTTAAAGTAACCATCAAAACCAGAAATACTAAGCAAATCTATTGATACATTGAAGAATTTGTCGCGTTCAGCTTCCGCGCGCTTTCTTTGAGAATTATCTAATATAAATGCTACTGCCGCTTGCTCTTCAACTAATCTAAAACCAACAAATACAGGAATACGCGAACCGTCTTTACGAATATACTCTTTTTCATACGGCGTACATACTCCTTTTGTAATTGCTTCAACAATACCATTTTCATCTACTGGTAAATATTCTTTTGGTGTTAAATTGCGCCAGTCGAGTGTTTTATTTTCAATATCTTCTTTTGTATAACCAGTCATCTTTAAAAAGGCGTTGTTTGCTTCGTAAATTTCGCCTTGAAAATCCGCATAAAGGATACCAATTATATCGGAATCTACAAATAAACGTAGTCGCTGTTCGCTTTGCCGTAAAGCTTCTTCCGCTTTTACTTTGTCATCTATATCAGTACAAGTACCTAACCATTTTGTGATATTATTTTCTGCATCGTGCATTGGTACTGCACGGGCAAGAAAAGAGCGAAATGTACCATCATGGCGCCGCAAACGGTATTGGACATCTGGCATCGGGGTTCCAGTATTGATAGCAGTTGTCCATTTTTCCATCGCTCCCTGCAAGTCGTCAGGATGAACTATTTGGCGCCAGTCCCATCCTAAAGTTGCATTTAGTTCTAATCCTGTATAGTTAACCCAACGTTGGTTAAAGTATGTAACAGTACCATCCGAATCTGATACCCAAACAAGTTGAGGTACGTTTTCGGCAAGCTGTCGATAACGATTTTCACTTTCAGCAAGTTGAGCTTGGTGTGTTTTACTGTCATGAATATCTGTGTTTGTACCTATCCAGCCTGTAAGATTTCCGCTCTCATCATGAACAGGTACAGCGCGCGCTAAATGCCAGCGGTATTGACCATCAGAAGAACGCTTAATTCTCAGTTCAGCTTCGTAAATATTTCCGTTGGCTTTGCATTCTAACCAGCGCCGCTTAGTTACTTCTAAATCTTCGCTTGGTATTATCGATGACCATTTATCTTTGATAGTTTGTTCAATATTATCTAATGTAATACCACAATACTCCTGCCATTGTTGGTTCAAATACAACGGTTTACCTTCGGCATCAGCTTGCCAAACTAAATGAGGTATTGCTTCTGCCAAAAAGCGGAAACGTTTATCGCTTTGGGCTAATGCGGTTTCCATATCCTTACGCTCGGTGATGTCTGTGGAAATGCAAATTACTCCAATGATATTACCAGTTTCATCACGGTAAGGCGATTTGGTCGCGATATATGTTCGTAATCCTTTGCTTACTAATGCCGTTTCCTCAAATACATGTGTTTCGCCAGTTTCAATCACAATATGGTCATTTGCCCTGACTTGAATCGCATCCTCACTATTTCTAAGAATATCAGGGTTAGTGTGACCAATAACTTCGTATTCTGACTTGCCAAGTACACGAAGTATTGCTGGGTTGGCATATATAAACTTTCCTTGTAAATCTTTGGCAAAAATTAGTGTTTCCGTCGTATTGTTTATTGTATTAAGTATTGATAAAGTTTGTTGCAATGCGTTTTCAGCTTCACGACGTGCGAGTTCGGCAATTTTACGCTCGTGAATGTCTAGGGTGGCGCCAACTGCACATGAAGCTTTGCCATTATCATCATATTTAATTTGACCACGCAACATCATCCAACGATACGGCACGCTTTCGATATCAACATTATTGATGGCTAACTTAACACGATGTTCAGCCTCAAACACAAGACCTGTAGAAATTCCACATTCAAAAGCAGCATTTACAACTTCATAGTCCTGTGGGTGTACAACCTTTAAAGCTTGTGTCCATGACATTATTAAATGTTGCGCTGGGTCAATGTAAGAGTTGACAAAAGTTATTTCGTCGTTGTCTAAATTACGTTCCCACAAGAATGTATCTGTAGCTGATAACGCACGTTGGAGAAGATTTTGGCTTTCGCGCAGAGCTATTTCTGTTTGTTTTAGTTCATGAATATCTGTAGCAGTTCCGACCCACTTAATCATATTACCTTGTGCATCTAGTAGAGGTGCCGAGCGTGCGATGTACCAACGATATGTACCATCGAATTTGCGCGCGCGGTATTCGACTTCATGGGTTAAACCAGCAGCAGCATCTTCTTGCCATTTATTAATAACATTCTGTAAATCATCAGGATGGATAAGTTTAACCCAACCGTTATAATCAATATCAGATGGTTGATACCCTGTAAAAGAGCGCCAGTGAGAATTAGCATATTCTATAGAACCATCGAGGTTAAGCAACCAAACAAATTGCGATGAAGCTTCGGCTAATGTTCGATATAACTCTTCACTTTCGGCAAGTAATCGTTCGATTTGTTTACGCTCAGTAATGTCAGCTGAAACACCTATTAGCCCAATAATACTACCGTCCGAGTCATAGTAAGGTGACTTTGAAGAAATATAAGTACGAGTTCCTTTGGGAAATTGCACTGTTTCCTCTAGTACCTGAACTTGACCACTTTCTAAAACCAAACGGTCATTTTCCATTACCATTAAAGCTTGATCACGGTCTTTTAGAAACTCCTTGTCTGTTTTGCCGATAACTTCTGTTTCTTCTAACCCAATTGCTTCTAGTGTAGCGGGGTTTGCCATTAAGAATTTGCCGTCACGGTCTTTAGCGTAAATAAAATTAGGTGTAGTTTGGTTAATGGCATTAAGAATAGCCAAACTTTGCCGCAACTCGTTTTCCATCGCTTTGCGTGCGGTTATGTCAGTTGAAACACCAATTAACCCAATAATATTACCGTCTGAGTCATAATAAGGTGATTTAGCAGATTGAAATACGCGCTTTCCTTGTGGAGTTTTTGCTTCTTCTTCAAATATGTGTAACTGACCGCTTTCAATAACCAAACGGTCATTCTCTGAAACTGCTATTGCTTCCTCATGTCCTGGATGATATTCAACAGTTCTGGTATTGAGAACTTCATCTTCGGGCTTGCCAATAACTTCAAGCGTAGCAGGGTTTGCCATCACTATACGATTTTGACGGTCTTTTATATATATTAAAGTCGGCGTACTTTGACTTATAGTATTTAAGATTGCCAAACTCTGCCGCAATTGGTTTTCCATTTCTTTGCGGCTAGTTATATCAATAGAAATACCTATTAATCCAATAATATTGCCGTTCGAGTCGTAATAAGGTGACTTTGTACTTAAGAAAGTACGAGTTCCTTCGGCAACTTCAACTGTATTTTCAAATACATGAACTTCGCCGCTTTCTATTACCAAACGGTCATTTGCTAGAACTGATGCAGCTTGGTCAACTGGAAGAAAATGAACATCGCTTCTACCTAGAACCTCTGCTTCTGACTTGCCTATGGAAGAAAGCGTAGCAGGGTTTGCCATTAAAAAGTTACTGTCACGGTCTTTGACGTAAATTAAATTAGGGGTATTTTGATTAATCGCGTTAAGAATAGCTAAATTTTGTCGCAAATCGTTTTCCATCGCTTTGCGCGCGGTTATATCACGCACGAAAGCAACCCACTGATTTTGAGCAACTAATTTGTGACTGATTTCTATTAATACTTTAGTGTTGTCTTTGCGTATTAATGTCCATTCTCCGGTATAAGCATGACCAGCGAGTATATATTCTCGTTCTAATTCTAAACGTGGTATATCTTCTGGGGAAATAATATCAACTATGGATTTATTAGTGAGTTCAGCGTGCGTGTACCCAAGTAATTCACACGCTTTGTTATTAACGTCAGTATAAGCCAAATCTTGATTCGCGATCAAAATAGCATCAGGCGCCAGTTCAATTAAACTTCGATACTTTTGTTCGCTTGCTTGTAATTCGGATTGTGCTAGCTTTGTTTCTGTAATATCAGTACAAACGCCAAACCATTTAATAATATTACCATTCTCATCACGAATCGGTACGGCGCGGCCTTTAAACCAGCGATAATTATTATCGACACCGCGAAATCGATATTCATGTTCAAACGGTTGTCCTGTTTTTAGTGACTCCATCCAACGTGCGAGACTTGATGCTTTATCATCAGGATGCAGTAAATCAATCCAGTTAAAGCCATTAAAGGCGCCTTTTTGTAATCCTGTATATTGATATAGTCGGTCACTAACATAATCAGATGAACCATCCGGCAGATTTGTGAAGAGTATGGACGGCACATTTTCTGCTAACATACTGTAGCGTGCTTCACTTTCACGTAACTCTGCTTCGGCAACACGACGTTCTTTATCTAATTTATTTAAATAAATAGCATTTCGCCAAATCGTAATTAAATATATCACGGTTAATGAAATCGTCATCAGCGACGTACCAAAAGCCGAATTATAGTAATTAGCTTTTTCGCCATGAATAACTACCCAACCTAATATTGAAGGCAGAAATACAGCAGTTGGTATTAATCGTCGCGCAGTTACACCACCATTAAGTTCAGTAGTAACGGTTGCCATAAGTCCGCGATATGGATTATTAAATAGTATTCCTAGACATAACACTATGAAAGAAAGCGCTGTAAGCACTGCCATAGAGGTAGTATAAACGCTAAATTGATAGAAAACCCTCACTCCATAGATATAGCCAATTAAAGCCTGAAAAGAAATAAATATGGCAATAAATGTAGACACGTTACATGTAACGTCTCTACGAATGCGTAAACCGAAGGTTTTCCTGCAGGGATTAGTATTTTTATCTGTTTCTAACCATAGTGCTGCGCTAATTAACAACCAATTAATAGCAGTATTTAAACCCATCCTACCTGGCTGTAATGTTGCTCGTGATAATGAAAAGTCACGAAACAATAGCTCATCAAGACCTAAATTCCACCCAAAGAGGTATTGACAGAGCGTTAATAAAGCAACGATAAAAATTACTGGTATGCAAATCCGCGATAAATTATAAAGTCTATTATTTTGTCTTTGCTGTGTTTTTAACCACAGTGTGACTCCTGCTAGCAAAAAGCAAATAGCTGTATTTGCTTTCATTGTAGCGGCGCCGGGAATTAAACTTTTGAAAATATCAATATTAACTGCCCAACCCAGCAAAGCTATGCAGCTTATACAAATTACAACTGCACTTGCCAGTTTGGTAAAAATTTGTGTCGCCTTCAAGTCACGTATCATTTTGTAGAAATTGATTTAGGGTTGAATTGGAACTAGGCTGACTCTTGAAAATGGCGCCGCATCTTATTAACTTTTTAAAACTCATCTACTATATAAATTAATACATTATTTATTTACGTGCAATACCTCAGAGGTATATCAGGACTAGTCTATAGGTTTGAAGCGGTTTATAGATGTATCTTTGGATAGAGGTAGTTAGTACTCTATATATATCTCTTTGTACGGTTGACAAATCTAGATTGTGTTCAACAGATTCAGTAAGGTGGGCAGTGCCCACCCTACTTATAATTGAAATTTAGATTGGATGGCGCCGATAATTTGTTGTTCTTCGGGTGAAATATTAGCGTTGATTTGGGCGATACGTTGACATTGTGCTAATAATGTAATTGCGTAATCACGGTCGAGTTGATTGAGTAGTTCTTCTATTGGTTGTGGAGAATGAATGCTTTTGCCAATTTCTTCGAGTGAGTGTGTACCGAGGTTGATGGCTTTTAGTTCTGGTAATATTTCTTCCCAGGTTTTATTTGGATGGCTGGTAAGAATCATGTTCACAAGGATTCGATCCATGATAGCTTGTTGAGAAACAGCTTTTTCTAGATATTCTTCGCTTTCAAGTTTGAGTTTATCTATTGTTGCTTCTGAGTTTAAATCTGTAGCATCATCTAGTTTGGCTTCGTAGAATCTACATGCAGCATACCCCAATGAGTAAATCATTGTGGCGTTGGAACTGGCGCCTATCACGGCACCTGCGAAGGGAACGTTACGCAGTAAGCTTAAACCAGCAGCTTTAAGTAATCGACCACCGCCTAATGCTAATCCAAAAATAGCAACGACTTCACCTTTACGCGCGGGGTCTTTTAAGTCTAAACCATATATAGAGGCAATTTGATATACCATTTCTGATTGCAGTTCGGTTGTTGCAGCTAAGTCAATAGCGAGTAATGCTGCTGCGAATCCTGGTATAACGCTTGTTGCCAAACCTATTCCACCCGCTTTTGTTGCCTTTTCAACCATGACACGGTGGGCAAGTTGTTGGTGTGTTTCATTTGGATAAGTTTGCTTGAGTTTTTTGACGGACTCTGCTGCTTTATCTAGATTAACGTTATCTGAGGCGCCGACAAGCCAGTTAAGATTTAAGACTCCGGCAAGTTTACGAATGAACCAGTTATTACCAAGAGTATTTGCGACATTTCCAGTAAATTGTGTGGAAACTTCAAATAACTTACGTGCTTGGGTTGCTGCAGCTTGCCCTGCTCCGGTAACTTGCTTTGCTAATGATTGAACTAATGATTTATCAAATTTATTAAGTGATTTATTATTCTGATTTGATGCTGATTGGTCTGGCATAAGTCAATAATATTTAGTTTCTAGTTACAGTTTTAAACTGAATTATTGAGCAAATGCCTGGAATATGCATCTTCCTGGGAGAAGATTATGTGTTTATCGAGAGATGGAAATGTTTAATCCCCCTAGCCCCCTTACAAGGCTACCGTGTACACATAAGTCTCTTTTTCTTCTCTTTCTTCTCTTTCTTTGTGCCCTACCCTGCGGGAAATCCTCCGGATTATGTGACCTTTGTGGTTCTTTAAAGAGATAAACCACGCTCGTCACGTAAACCGGAGGTTTTCCCGTTATCCGTAAACGCAGTTTTCCCGAAGGGTAGGATATCCGCTTATGGTAGGGTAGGACACAAAGGGGGGGGATTATATTATTTAGCTGGAAATTTTTTACGTAATTCTCGTATTGCTCTGCTTGTATTACTTTGATACGATTTCTGCAAGCATTCTTGAATAATATCTAATACATTAATATTTGGAAAATACTGACTGCTTGTTTGTACGGTGTAACTGGCGCCTTGTAGTTTATAAATAATTAGTCTACTTTTTCGTAGTAACCAAACTTCAGGAACGGCATAAGGTAGATAATCATTAATGTCTGTATAACTCGTTACATCTATTTCGATTGCTAAATCTGGTGATGGGTCTACACCCCAATTGATTCTGTTTTTACCTGCGACTGCTGCCGAGTTATCTATATAAAAGCAGTAATCTGGCTCAACACCGCTTTGTTGTGGCAGTTCCATTGTAATTGGCGTAAATTGTTCATAATCTCGCCCTAAATAATCAAGCAATATTTTAATAACGTCAGCGATTATACTTACATTACGACCATGTTCAGGTAGCGGCGCCATTAATAAAATTTCCCCTGTTCTATACTTGATGCGAGGTATGCTTCTATCACCTAATAAATGGCATAATTTTTGATAGTCTTGCCAGTTACCCGGTAGTCGCACTACGGCGCCAGGTGGGAGATGAATTTTTTCTTTGGTTATTAGTGTATCCATTTGGAAAATAATTTTTTATTTATGCGGTATTTTTAATCTTGGGTAGAGACAGGATTAATTTCGTCTCTACACAAGATGTTAGCATGATTATTGATTAAGACTTTCTGTCAATTGTTTTTCCATCGCTATTACATTTGCTAGCTGTAACTCTAAAGCTTGCTACGAAAAGCGAACTCTTTCTAACCGCTGCGCGCGTGCTTCTTTACTGAAAAATTTTTCTACCAAAGCTTCTTGTTGAGTTGGAGTTAGTCGTCCGATACCTGGGTCTTTATCTATTTCGTCAAGAACCTGCCACATTTTGATCTGTTCTTGTGTTGGTGTATTGTCGTTAGTTTGATTCATAGTTTTACTAATCAAATAATTGAGCAGAACGGCGGTAGGTTTGGTTAGCTAGAAATTTTTCTGCTTTTTAATTTGGATGAAGGGACGCAAGAGGACTTGCGTTCCACAAGAATAGCTTATAAGAATAGCTTGCAAGAATTAGGTTTTGGATGGTAAGGGTGCTGTTAAGTCTCCTAGAAAGTTATTTGCTTTGAGAATTTCATAAAGATTAATTTCGGCTTCGAGTAGGCAGGCGTGTCCACTGTTGGGTAGTGTTACGATTTTGGCGTTTGGTAAAATATTGAAGAGTCGATTTACTTCTTCTAATGATGGTAAAAGTCGGTCGTCGGTACTTGCTACTAGTAATATTGGTTGTGTAAGTTGAGCTAATTTATCTTTATCTATATTAAATTCGCGCAATAAAGAAACCCGCCAGCGAATTGTTTCTGACGGGACGGACTGAACGGTTTCGAGCAGTTCTGAGCGGTCACGTTCGGTGATACGCGATAATGATGCTAAGAAGGGCAGTAAACCTATGGCGCCTACATCAAATACCCATCCAGGAACGTAGTTCATTAGTGGAGATGCCCAAATATACCAAGGACGCAGTTTGAAACTTGAAGCTGGGTTGATTAAAATAATACGTTTGAATAAATGCGGCGCCTTTATTGCAACTTTTTGCGCTAAACAACCGCCAAAAGACTCACCACACAAATAAACTGAGCGCTGTGAGTTTCGTGCAAGTTCAACGTCAATTAAACTAAGTACATTGTCTGTTATATCTTCCCAACTGGTCATGTCACTACGCGATATCGCTAAACACCGCACATCAAAACCAGCCTCAAGTCCTGCAGTTTGCGACCGCAGCAGTTGACCTGTGCCATCCATCCCAGGTAAGTAAATGAATAGAGGATACTCAGGCTGTAGTTTTTTAGGAGTTAGGAAACAGGGTTTTAATTCAACTTTTGGGATAGTCATTAGCACTCATGCGTTATATTGTGATGAATTATTTGTAGCTATTTAACAAAACTTACCTTTTTATTATTTCGTGAGGGTATTCATCCCTCGCAAATAGCTCTAAATAACTATATAAAAAAAATTCTGATTCTGAAGTGTTGAGAATAACTCAAGCCGCGCGGTTTTAGTAAATTCCCTCCTTAAGTAGACCTGTAATTTCAGAGCGGCAGTAGTTACTAATTTCTGAGACTACAGTTTTAGCTTTCTTGCCTTGATACATTTCTCGATGGTGTGACTTTATCCAGTAGGGACGACCGATAAGTACTGCGACTCGACGGTATACAACCAAAGGATGCCAACCTGGCTGGTTAAATAACGGTTCTGATGGGTCGAACAAAGTTAAAAATTTCAGTGGTATAGCACTGGAGTTAACTTCTTCAATAGATGCTATCGCAATTGGCAAAATGGCTAAGTTATCGACTTTACAACGCAGTGCTAAATGCGCGAACCCTCGCTGAAACTCTGCCACTTGGTTCGGTTGAGTGAAGTTAACCATTGGTTTGGTTCCTTCGGGGAAGAGTCCTACCATCTGTCGAGATTTAAGTAAAGTCTCTGATTGTGTCAGTAAACTCGAATACCTTTGATTTTCTGCTTCTAACGGAAAGCATCCGAGTGCGTGGGTGACAAACTCGCGCATTACTGGTACTTGTCCCATGTAGTGATGACAAGCAAATCGAATTGGATGTGATAACGCTGCCATTAATAATGGTGCGTCCATGAAACTGCGATGGTTACTCGTGACTATTACGCTTGCATCATCAGGTATACGATCTTCGTAGTAGCGAAACATGGTCGTCGATAACGCTGTTAACAACGCGCGGGAAATCTCTAAAGGGCTATTTATGTTCATTGCTAAGAGATACTGTCTAATTATTGGATTTTTACATTTCATAACGAGATAGTAGATAGCCTTAAGGTAGAAATGTGCTGTCTACCATGAAAAGTAAAAATGTTTATTAAATTGCGGATTTTGTATCTTCAGTAACAATAACCTGTTACATCAGGTATAAAGCCAGCAATATTAGCCCCAAATAGCGAGCATCCGTATTTATAAGTTGACTTAATATAGGCGCCTCGTCAGAATGCTAATATAAAACTTATAGTTGAAAATCCGTGAGAAATGTTTTATAATTACGTGGTTTTAGCTACATACTCAAGATTAAAAAATGTTATAAGAAGTTATTTAATATTGCATGAATTCAGTGAAGACAACAGAAAATACATTCGCGCTTACAACACCGCTCTATTATGTAAATGATTTACCACATATAGGCAGTGCTTATACAACAATGGCTGCCGATACGATAGCAAGATTTCAAAAATTGTTATCGGTGTCCGTTTTATTGGTGACTGGAACTGATGAGCATGGACAAAAAATTGAGCGTAGTGCCGAAGCCAAGGGCATGAAACCACAACAGTTCTGCGATGAGATTGTACCTAACTTTATCTCATTATGGAAGTTGTTGAACATCCAATATGACCGTTTTAGCAGAACTACGGCGCCGAAGCACGAAGCAATAGTTCAACAGTTCTTTAAACGAGTTTGGGATAATGGCGATATATATTTAGGTCAGCAAAAAGGCTGGTATTGCGTATCTTGCGAAGAATTTAAAGAAGAACGCGATTTGTTGGAAGGACATCGGTGTTCTCTTCACCCAACCAAAGAAGTTGAGTGGCGTGATGAGGAAAACTATTTCTTCCGCTTATCGAAATATCAAGATAAATTATTGGCATTTTTTGAAGAAAAACCAGATTTTATTCAACCAGAAAGTCGTCGCAATGAAGTTTTAAATTTTGTAAACCAAGGATTACAGGATTTTTCGATTTCGCGCGTCAACTTAGACTGGGGTTTTCCAGTTCCCGAAAATCATAAACATACGCTTTATGTTTGGTTCGATGCACTTTTGGGTTATATAACAGCATTACTTGAACCGTTTGATGAGCCGACATTAGAAAATGCTTTAAAGAAGTGGTACCCATTCGATTTACATCTAATTGGAAAAGACATTTTAAGGTTTCATGCAGTTTACTGGCCTGCAATGCTGATATCAGCAGGGTTGCCATTACCAAGAAAAGTCTTTGGGCATGGTTTTTTGACCAAAGATGGAAAAAAAATGGGTAAAACTTCTGGTAATACAATTGACCCAGTAGGATTGATTGATAAATACGGCGCCGATGCAGTTCGTTATTACTTTCTTAAGGAAATCGAATTTGGTAAAGATGGCGATTTTAATGAAGTAAGGTTCATCGATGTTTTAAATGCAGATTTGGCGAATGACTTAGGAAATTTGCTGAATCGAATTTTGGGGATGGTGAAAAAATACTGTGGCGGTAATATTCCAGTAGTAACAACAGAAGATATTTCTGATGATAATCCTCTAAAGGGATTAAGTTTACATCTAGGGGCACAAGTAAAAACAGCTTATGAAGCGCTTGCCTTCAGTCAAGCTTGTAATTTAGTTCTGTCACTTGTACAGCAGTGTAACAAGTTTATCGATGACCAGGCGCCTTGGAGTTTATATAAACAAGGAAAACAGCAATCCGTTGAACAAGTATTGTACACTGTGCTGGAATCTGTCAGGTTAGCTGTTTATCTATTATCGCCAGTGATTCCTACTATCAGCACTGCTGCATATCAGCAACTAGGTTTTGGAGTTGATTTTAATGACCCAACCGATATTGCTGCTTTGCCGTTTGATATCCATTCCAAATGGGGATTACTAAGTAATACACAAAACTTAGGTACACCCCAACCCATTTTTAAACGAATTGATTTGTCCAAAGACAATTAATTTTTTTTAATCTCTAAAAAGCGTAAAGAAACCGGGTTTCTACCCAAAATCGTGTTTTTATTACAAGCTCTTGACCAAAAAACCCGGTTTCTGCTGGAAACTATCATAAAACGTTCAAAACCCTGTTTCAGTACATTTTAGTATCCTTTATTACATAGATAAAAAACGAGGTATGACAACAATGTTAAGTAATTTAGAAGGCGACTCGATTTTTACGCCTGAGCAGGTCTTAGAAAATCGAGGTAGAGTAGCTATATTTATAGATGGGTCGAATTTATTTTATGCGGCTTTACAATTAGGTATAGAAATTGACTACACAAAGTTGCTGTGTCGGCTAACAGGTGGTTCGAGGTTATTGCGTGCCTTTTTTTACACAGGTGTAGATAGAACTAACGAAAAGCAGCAAGGTTTTCTGTTGTGGATGCGGCGCAACGGCTATCGTGTAATAGCAAAAGATTTAGTGCAGTTGCCAGATGGTTCTAAAAAGGCTAATTTGGATGTGGAAATTGCTGTAGATATGATGGCTTTAGTCGATTCATATGATACAGCGGTTCTTGTGAGTGGAGATGGAGATTTAGCTTATGCTGTAAACTCGGTTTCTTACCGAGGTGTGCGGGTTGAGGTTGTGAGTTTACGGTCAATGACTAGCGATAGTTTGATTAACGTTAGTGATCGCTATATTGATTTAGAAGCGGTAAAAGAGGACATTCAAAAGACCCCGCGTCAAAGTTATCCGTATCGACCGTTATCTGGTGTTGGTTTTTTGGAACAACCTGACATGGATGGTCATCTGCAAATACCAGAACCATAAAACGAGGCTTATAGCGGGATGAAAAATGCAGGCGCCCCAACGGTTTTGTTTCGTCTGTCTATAACGATTTTACTAACAGTAGGACTATTTGCTTGCAGTAGTCCTCCTCCAAAATCACAAGCTAGTAAAGATAAACCAACAAACCAACCTAACGATAGTCAGTTAACTTTATTTGAGGGTTCGCTTGATGCGACTGATGAGTCAGGAAGATTAATTTGGCGAGTTAATGCTAAAACAGGTAGGTATACAAAAGAGAAAGAAATAGGTCAACTCGAAAGTCCTTATGGTGAGTTGTATCAAGATGGAAAAGTTGTTTATCAAGTTACTGCTGAAAAAGCGGACATTCAGCAAAACGGTAAACAGCTATTGCTTAAAGGTAAGATAGTCGCAGTAGACCCCAAAAATGGCGTTACATTACGTGGAAATGAATTAGAATGGCGCCCACAAGAAGACTTATTAATCGTTCGTAACCAGTTAAATGGTAGTCACAAGCAGCTTGTCGCAGTTGCTATTGAAGCGCGCGCGAAAACTCGTGAGCAAAAAGTAGATTTCTTTGGAGGAGTAGTTGCGAATTCTATTGACCCACCATTACGGGTTCGCACCGAGCATTTAACTTGGAATTTAAAACAACAAAAATTAATTGGCAACCGTCCGTTACAGTTTGAACGATTTAAAGATAATCAAGTTACCGATAGAGGTAAAGGTGACGCGGCAGAAGTTGATTTAAATACTAAGATTGTGACGATTACCAAAAATGCCCAAGCAGAGCTAGCACAACCACCAGTGCAAATTACCAGTAGTTCGATGGCTTGGAATCTCAACAAAGAAATTGTCACTACTAAAACTCCAGTGCGCGTATTTCATCGTACTGACAATATGGTAGTAACAGCAAATCAGAGCGAACTTAGGATACCGCAGCAAACCGTATATTTACAGGGTAACGTCAACGGTGTAGGACAACGGCGCCAAACTATCAAATCAGATAAGTTGACTTGGTATTTAAATAATCAGCAAGTTGAAGCCGAAGGAAATGTATTTTACCAGCAAGTTGAACCACCCTTAAGTTTTACAGGAGATACCGCTACTGGTAATATTCAGCAGGAAAATATAGTAGTTAGAAGTAGTAATAGCAATAATCGAGTAATTACAAATATTATTCCAGAAGAACCACAGAATTAGTGCTGAGTGCTGAGTGCTGAGTGCTGAGTGCTGAGTGCTGAGTGTTGAGTGCTGAGTGCTGAGTGCTGAGTGTTGAGTGCTTGGTGCTGAGTGCTGAGTGCTGAGTGTTGAGTGCTTGGTGCTGAGTGCTGAGTGCTGAGTTATGAATGCAGAATTTCAACTTACTCTTAACTCATAACTCATAACTCATAACTCTCAACTCCTACTCAGCACTCAGCACTTTCAACTCAGCACTATCCCTTATAAACAACTTCATTTCTTTGTGCGTCACCAAGCAGGGGTAAAGCTTTGTATTCTGCATGGGGGGCAATTGCGATTGGGACAGATTCAGGAACTTGAAGTTGTTTGACTAGGTTTTGTAAGAGTTTGTCTTGTTCAGTACGAAAGGCGCCGACTCCTGGGCCTCGGTTGATGATGGCAAACCAAACTAAACCACGGTCACGTGTGGGGACTACACCAGCTAATGCGCTGACATCACGTAACGTTCCTGTTTTCATAACTGTAGCGTTGGGTAGGTGGCGTGCGTGTACTGTGCCTCGATGGTCAAAACCAGATGTCGGGAAAAAATCAGCTATTGTCATATTATTTGCCACTGCTTCGCGTTGCAGTATCATCAACATGGCACAAACGGCACGAGGAGAAATGCGATTTTCAACTCCCAGTCCGGAACCGTTGATTAATTGGATTTCTGATTCTGGAACGCGCGCGAGTCTAGCTGAAGAAGACTGGACTACTGTTGCCCCTCCTACTGCTTCTGCTAACATTTCAGCCATTTCGTTATTGCTGAATATGTTCATCTCGTTGATGAGTTGCTTGAGTGGCAATGAATAATGTCTGATTAATAAATTACTTTGAGGGACAGTTTGAGTGGCAAGTTGAACTTTGCCGGCGATTACTAGTTGGGGTTTGGGTGTACCCTTGGGCATTGTTGAGTAATACAGGTTAATATCGCGCGTCCAAGTTGCAGAATTGAGCGTTTGTTTTAGAAATTGACCTGCAAGCGTTGGATTACGCTGGAAGTTCATCGCAAAATTGCCTGTAATGATTAGATTACCCTTGACTTGCTTGATACCCATTTGGTGAAGCATGTTGCCAAGTGTAATTGCTTCTTGGATAACAAATAAGGGGTCGCCACCACCTGTTATAACTAAATCTCCTTCCAACACCCCGTTTTTAATTGGCCCTGTTGCACTAATCAATGTTTGAAACTTATGGTCGGCGCCCAAGGTTGTTAAAGATACAAGCGAAGTCGCAATTTTTGTTAATGATGCGGCAGGAACTGGAGTTGTGCCTTCATGATTTGCCATCAAGATTGGCCCTGACTGCATCCAAACTCCCTGGCTCTGCATCGTATTTGCGGCTACTAATTTTGCAGTAATCAGGTCTTTCAAATACTGTTCAACTGTGGTTGTGCCTGCTGGATTTGGGTCGGGGGCTAGAACTAGACCTGGGCTACTTTGCCATGCCAATGCTTCTAAAGCATCTAGAGGCTTTACTTGTAACCCTGCTATTTCCAGCCACAGTGAAAACAAGCCTGAGCCAATTAATTCCAGCATGTTTATTCCTCAATAGGGATGTAGTTTTTAACTTTGTGTGATAATATACGATTTTTAACGATTTTGAGAATCGAGTAACTATAGTAACTAATGAATTTTGATTAAGGAAGTGCGTCTGAACACATTTAGTACAACCTTTAAGTAAACTTAGTTTTAGGATGAGAGCCGCTTTTACATTTAGGTTTTAAATCGAGGCACCTAAAAAATTTCACTACGAATGTCGAGGCACGGATGTAAATTCATAAACATAACATCCAAGCCATATCTAAGTACAGCCTTAATTTAAAATAAATTAGGACTGACTACAATTGAGTGAATTTTCTACTTTTTCGTTTACTCTTTCAACAAATCTGGAAAATTTGCCTAAATATTTATTTGTGCAGACGCTCTCAAATCTAACTTGTAAGTAGGGCATAGCCCCACCTACTCCTAACTCTTAACTCCTAACTCATAACTATTAACTCTTAACTACTAACTCTCAACTCTTAACTCATAACTTTGATCTGACCCCTTGTTTGAATTGTCAATAATTGTTAACGTAGTTACAAACTATTTGAAAGAAAGATGCTTGCTCGTTTGGGTAAAACCATCTGGTAAAATTTGTAAGGTTTCTAGAAGCTTTAAGCAATGGGATCGACTTGCGTGAGGATCGCAATTGACGCAATGGGAGGGGATCGGGCACCTGGTGAAATCGTGACTGGCGCACTGCGGGCACGAGAAGAACTGGGTGTTGAAGTATTGTTGGTGGGTGATCCCCAACAAATTGAAGCTGTGCTGCCACCGAAAACCAATACAGCGCAGATTGAAATTGTTCCTTCCGAGGGAGCAATTGAAATGGAGGAGGAGCCTTTAAGCGCTATCCGGCGCAAACCAAAGTCCTCTATCAATGTGGCAATGGATTTGGTCAAGCAAAAACGCGCGGATGCGGTTGTTTCTGCTGGTCACTCTGGAGCAGCTATGGCGAGTGCTTTGCTGCGTCTAGGAAGACTCAAAGGAATTGACCGTCCAGCGATTGGAGCTGTATTTCCAACTATAGTAGCCAGTAAGCAAGTTCTTATACTTGATGTCGGCGCCAATGTAGACTGTCGTCCGAAATTTCTTGAACAGTTCGCCATAATGGGGTCAGTTTATAGTCAGTATGTACTGGGTATAGATGCACCAAAGGTAGGTTTATTAAATATCGGTGAAGAAGACTGCAAGGGCAATGACGCAGCAGTCCGTGCGAATCAGATGTTACGTGAAAACCCAAACATTGATTTTGTTGGCAATGCTGAAGGGCGTGATGTTCTGTCAGGTAACTTTGATGTAATTGTCTGCGACGGTTTTGTAGGTAACGTGCTGCTCAAATTCGCCGAAGCAGTTGGGGAAGTGATGCTGCAAATTATCCGCGAAGAACTACCACAAGGTATACGCGGTCAAATCGGTACTGCTATCTTAAAACCCAATTTAAGGCGAATTAAACAGCGCATGGACCATGCAGAACACGGTGGTGCATTACTTTTAGGCGTAGACGGAATTTGTATAATCAGTCACGGTAGCTCCCAGGCACCTTCTATCTTTAATGCCGTGCGAATGGCAAAAGAAGCTGTGGACAACCAAGTGTTAGATAGAATTCAATCTCAATATCAAAGCCTACAGCGCGAAAGCAGTTAAAAAGTGCTGAGTGCTGAGTGCTGAGTGCTGAGTTATGAGTTAAGAGTTAAGAGTTAGGAGTTAGGAGTTAAGAATATTACTCAGCACTCAGCACTTTCTACTCAGCACTATGTAGTCAGCACTATTTTTATTAGCGTGGGAGAGTAGGAGTGCAAAACACAGGAATAGTAATTACTGGAAGTGGGTCAGCAGTGCCAGTTGCTTGCCTCGAAAACGATGCATTGACTGCACTTGTTGATACTTCTGACGAGTGGATAACAACGCGAACTGGTATTAAAAAGCGACGAGTAGCACAGGCTAACGAGTCTTTGAGCAACCTTGCTGCTGTTGCGAGTTTAAACGCGATTGCAATGGCTGGAATTACAGCACAAGATGTAGATTTAATATTACTTGCAACTTCTACACCTGATGATTTGTATGGAAGTGCTTGTAAAGTTCAAGCAGCTTTAGGCGCCAACCGAGCTGTCGCATTTGATTTAAGTGCAGCGTGTTCTGGTTTCATTTTTGCAATGGTGACAGCTGCTCAATACATTAATACAGGGGTTTTTAAAAATGTATTGGTAATTGGCGCCGATATACATTCACGTTGGGTGAATTGGCAAGACCGCACGACTTGTGTGTTATTTGGTGATGGTGCTGGGGCAATAGTTATGCAAGCAAGTTCGAGCAATAAATTGCTTGGATTTGAATTAAGAAGTGATGGCAGTCAAAATCATTATCTTAATCTTGGTTATACTGTCCAAAGTCAAGAACTTACTAAAGGAATTAGCGTTGGAAAAGGTAATTATCAACAAGTGACTATGAACGGTAAAGAAGTTTATCGTTTTGCTGCTCAAAAGGTTCCAGAAGTAATAGATAAAGCTTTATTTCGCGCCAATATTACCGTTGATAACGTTGATTGGTTACTTTTACACCAAGCTAATCAACGTATCCTTGATGCAGTTGCACAGCGTTTAGGAATACCAGACGATAAAGTTATTAGCAATCTAGCTAATTATGGTAATACCTCCGCCGCTTCTATTCCCTTAGCACTTGATGAAGCTGTGCGCGCGGGTAAAATCAAAAATAATCACATTATTGCTGCCTCCGGATTTGGTGCCGGTTTATCATGGGGAGCAGCTATTTTTCAGTGGGGAAAATAATACAGTTAGGAGTTAGGAGTTAGGAGTTAGGAGTTAAGAGTTTTTAGAAAGCTTTTCATTTAAAACTTAAATCCTAAATTTCAATAAATATTTAGTGACTCACAACTCATAACTCACAACTCACAACTCAAAACTCAAAACTCAAAACTTGAAACTTTTTTACTTTCGATTAAATGACTAAAACTGCGTGGGTGTTCCCAGGACAAGGTTCTCAAACTGCTGGAATGGGAATTGATATTCTTGACTTGCCTGCTTGTAAAGATAAATTTACTCAAGCTGAAGAAATTTTGGGCTGGTCAGTTGTTGATGTCTGTCAAGATGAAGAAAAGCTAGCCAGCACTGTCTACACTCAACCGTGTTTATACGTAATTGAGAGTATTTTATCAGACTTGTTAAGCGAAAAACAAAAGCCCGATTTAGTGGCAGGGCATAGCTTGGGAGAGTATGTAGCTTTGTATAGTGCGGGTGTTTTTGAATGGTCTACAGGATTGCGTTTAGTTAAGCGACGCGCGGAATTAATGCAAAATGCATCTGGTGGGATGATGGCAGCATTAATGAACTTTGACCGTGAACAGCTTTCTCAAGTAATTTCTGAAACTCCTGACGTTGTGTTGGCAAACGATAATAGTCCAGCACAGGTTGTTATCTCTGGTACAGAAAATGCTGTACAAACGGTAATGTCAAAGGTAAAAGCGAGACGGGCAATTCCTTTGAATGTTTCCGGCGCCTTTCATTCACCGTTGATGCGAGCAGCCGATAATGAATATAGAGAAGTTTTGGAGTCAGTAGAATTCCAAACAGCTAGGTGTCCAGTACTATCTAACGTCGAACCAACACCATCCGATGACGCGAACGAGTTAAAACAGCGATTATTAAAACAGATGACAGGTAGTGTCCGATGGCGAGAAATCGCGTTAGCATTTCCACAATTTGGCATCGAAAAGGTTATAGAGATAGGCCCAGGTAATGTACTAACAGGTTTAATTAAGCGCACTTGCTCAGATTTAACCTTAGAAAATATTCGTGGAAGAGCAGAATTACCAGAGTAGTGATGAGTGCTGAGTGCGTAGGGTGGGCAGTGCCCACCTTACTAAAACCATATGAGTGTTGAGTGCGTAGGGTGGGCAGTGCCCACCTTACTAAAACCAATGGTTAACGCCAAAACCAACTGCTCGATGATGAAGCGATAGTTCATTTGCTAGCTGTAGCGCGGCATTTCTACCAATATCTGTTTCAAAAACTGATGAAAATACTGCGTCGATTTGATGTTGCTGGCAAAATTTCGACAGTTTACTTGGGGAACCAATAATAAGGGGTTTGATAACAAAAATCTGGCGCCATCCTTTGGAGTAACAGGTTTCAAGATTCTGAAGTGTAGCAACTGACTCATCAAGCGCGAGTTTTGTTTTATAGCTTACGCTCAATTCCAACATTTCCTCGAACTGGGATGGTGGTAACGGTTGTTCGATAAATTCAATGTTTACACCGTTTGACATTAATTTATCACAAGTCTCTAACCAGAGTTTTGCCTCATCATAGCCTAGTCCTGCATTCGCGTCTAACCTAATGGCGCCTGCTGGTAATTTTTGTACGAGTAATTCCAATATTGCTAGTTCTTCATCAATTGAATTAACAGCTATTTTCCATTTAAAAGTACGGTATCCAGATTGCCATAAAGGAAGATATGCATCAATAGCGCTTTTTCCGGCAGGTAGTAAGGCACTCAATTTTAGGGAATGGGGAATATAGGATGATGGTAATGGAGTTAATGCTGTTTCAAATCCGAATTGACATGCAGGTAATGTATCGGGAATAGAAAAAATTACATCACCATTAATTTCTTTGGGTAAATATTGGCAAAATTCCAGAGCTTGGTCGAGAGTTTCTGAGCCAAACCAGGGAATAGGAGCTATTTCACCCCATCCAACCTGACCATCTTCCTGTTCTAATTCAATAATAATGCCTTCACGAATTTCCCATAAACCGTGATTAGTTTGAACAGGGTGAACAAATCGCCTTTTATAAGGACGAAAATTAAATTGATATATCACCACCCCAAAGTATACCTTTTATTCAAAACTTGAATTTGGTGGGTTACATCTCAATAACTCCTTCTTTGTGTTCTTTGTGTCAAAGTGGTTCATCTTTCCTTCCTCTGTGTTCTCTGCGTCTCTGTGGTAAAAATAAATACATTAACCAAGTAAAAATCCCAACCCAAATAACGAACAGCACCAAAAGTGGACGGCGACTGCGATAAACTTACAGTTACTGACTAGATCAGGTTTGTCATGATTAAGCTGAACGTGACGACAAAGTTTGACGGCAAATGGTAAACTACCCCAACTTAGTAAAGTCCAGATAGGAAAGAAACCCAAAATCACAAATATTCCCATCAGTACGTAAATACTGACAGTACAAATAGTTAAAACTTGGGCGCCTCGAAATGTACCAAGTCGAACAATTGGTGAGAGTTTTCCGGCTGCGAGGTCGTCTTTGACTTGGTGAAAGTGTGAGCAAAATAAAATTAGGCTTGTGGCAACTCCAACTATTATCGAAGCGACTAAGCTAGAAATCGACCAAGCTTGAGTTTGACTGTAGTATGCTGCTTCACATGCTAAAGGGCCAAACGCGAAAAAGCATAATATCTCCCCTAAACCTTTATATCCGAGACGGAAGGGGGGTCCTTGGTAAATGTAACCTAAGCCACAACATAGTAAAATAATTCCAATTACAGTTGGGTCTTGTTGCCACCAAGTAATTGTAAATATTCCTAACAATCCTAATATCAAACACAAGTTTCCTAACCAAAATACTAATGGCTTGTTTCCAGTTAAGTTAACTAGCGAGTGATGTTTGTTTTGATCGATTCCTGTTTCGGAATCAAAGACATCGTTGCTCAGGTTTTCCCAAGCTAATATTAATATTGCGGCGCCTAAAAAAGTGGAGAAAATTGTACTATCAAGATGTTGCGTTTGTGCATAAGCAACAGCGGTTCCTACCCAAATTGGCATAATCGCAACGCTGTACATCGGTGGCTTAATCGCAGCCATCCACAATTTGTTATTAGGATATAAAATCAGCTTTGTAGTCATTTTCTACAATTACTAAACTACTTGCTTTATAATTCATCGCCACCGCGACTGTGCTAAAGATTGAACGCTTTTGGACATTGTACTGCTTTAACCGTGCAGCACATGCTCAAACGAGCGTTCAATCTTGGAGCGCAGTAGGCTAGCTTTAAGGCGACGCTTTATGTTACCTGTAGAAATACGACCACAATTCAGGACTCTTTAGGAAGATAACTTCAAAAAAATTTACTTTTGTTTAATACCATGACAGTTTCTCCATGTCGCTCTGACTTTTTTGTATATAATAGGGAAATATACGAATTTCTAGACGCTGTTCGGTCTAACTGTGCCCGAAGTAACAGCGCGAAAATCGCAAGTATTTCATTTGAGATTAATTTGGTTGACCCCTTAGTTGTTCTGGCAAAATTAGCACGAAGGCAGCAGGTAACATTTTATTGGGAAAATCAAGCTAGTGGGGAATCAATTGTTGCAATTGATGCAGTAGCAAAGCTAGAAATCACAGGCAAAGCAAGATTTCGTAAAACAGAAGAATTTATTCAAGAGACTTTAAGCAATCTTGTGCATTTTGAACAAGATAAAACAAATAGTATACATAGAAAAACAGATAACAAAAATATACAGCCACGTTTTTTTTGTAGCTTTAGTTTTTTTGATGATAATTCACAGTCAGATTATCCTTTCTCGGATGGCACTGTTTTCTTGCCTGCTTGGCAAGTTTCTGTGAAAAATAACCGCTGTCAGGTCATGGTAAATCTTGCGATTGATGCGAATACCAATGTTCATACTATTCTACATGTTTTATGGACAAAAATTGAAATAATTCAATCTCTAGGCTATTATTCGCCCAATCCAAATAATTCGCCTGCTAGATATAGTCAAAGATTGGTCGCAAACCCCGAAGAGTTCAAAGCATCTGTAGTTTCTGCGCTTGGTGCGATTCGCGACGGTCATTTTAGTAAAATTGTTTTAGCCTCTGCGCTTGATATATATTCAAGGACGGCATTTAATTTATTCAAGTCATTAAACAATCTGCGACGACTTCATCCTAACTGTTATATATTTTCTACGAGTAACGGTAAAGGGCAAAGTTTTATCGGCGCCAGTCCGGAACGTTTGATAAATGTTCATAACTTGACTCTTGTTACTGATGCGTTGGCAGGAAGCGCACCGCGCGGCAAAACACCAGAAGAAGATGCCATAAATGCAGATCGTTTACTTAAGAGCGAGAAAGAACGACACGAACATTCCTTAGTTATTGACTTTATCACACAACAATTATTAAAACTAGGATTATTTCCACAAGTTGTAAACTTTCAGGGGACACCGCGTTTACGGCAGTTATCAAATATTCAACACTTATGGACACCAATTCAGGCATTAGTCCCAAGTCATGTACATCCTTTACAGATTATCGCCCATTTACATCCCACACCCGCAGTTGCTGGTGAGTCGCGCTTGGATGCTATGAAGCAAATTCGACGTTATGAAAGTTTTGAACGAGGTTTGTATGCGGCGCCTTTAGGTTGGGTAGATACTTCGGGGAACTGCGAATTCATTGTTGGAATTCGTTCGGCGTTGATCGATGGCAACCGCGCACGGTTGTATGCAGGCGCCGGTATCGTTGCTGGTTCTGACCCAAGTAAGGAATTAGCAGAAATTCAACTCAAGTTTCAAGCGTTACTGAAAGCTTTGGTTTAAATATATTTAATCATCTGCTGACTGCGCTACTGGCTCGACGACAATATCAATTGGTGCAGGTTGGTCAATTGGACTTGCCGCCATAATTGAGTCGAGTACCCAATCGTATGGGTCGCTGCTATCGTCTACTGGGTAAGCTCCCCAGACTATATTTGTACTTTGTTCATCGTGTAAAAAAACCACAATTGTATTTTCCTTATTTTTTATACTTCAATCTTCTACGGGATATTTCTCGTCGTATGTGGGGCTATGCTACAAATAACTACAAATAACTAGATTAAATTTGAGCAATGATTTGAGAATATAGTTCAGTTTTGTATAGCCTAATATAGGCAGACGTAGTTTTCTATAATAGATAACTTCTACTTCTTCACAAAACTTTATAGAAGGATTGGAATTGAATCCTTATCTAGAAGGGAATCACCAATGTGGGTGTATGACCTCCTAAATTCACCTTCCTGGGGGTAACTAACACCTCTCTATCCCCTATCCCGAAGGCGTTGGGGAATGCTTTGACTAAAATGTTGTAACTGCCGTTGATGTCGGCATTGAGAGCTATACCATCTTGCGTAACATAAAGACCTCTTTTGACCCGTTTTCCTGACGGTTCCCAATCTACAGGTTTGGAATTATATGTTGGGATAAAATCGTTATTCAAAAAACTAGCTTTAGACGTGTAAGATTCTTCTTGAATAATTATCTCAATCCCTTTCATCGCGCCTTTATAGGTGAGCAGTTCAATTAATTGTGCATGAGGAATTTGCACAAAATTCTGATTGTTAACTCCTCCTATATTAATACCATTCTTCCATCCCTTATTTTTACCCAAAACTAATTTAGTGATTCCTAACTCAGATAAAATATTAATTACATAAGTTGATGCTCTATGCAAATAATCTTTAACCTTGTGATTCCGAGATGTAGTAAAGCGTTTAAGACGTTTTGAGATTTTATTGAAGTTGTTAGAAGTAATTGCGGCACGCTTTGAATTATAGAATTGGTTTATAGATTTTAACGGTCTACCATTAATGAGAACTGGTTCAAAACCAGGCACATTTGAAGTTATAGCCATCAAGTTATTCACACCAAAATCTATCGCTGCAATCAAATCATTATTTAGTACCGGGACATCTGGAATTTCATAAACTATTTCTAAAACGTAATGGTCAAGTTTAGGAACAATGCGCGATTGACAATACTTATTTACCTTGCCCAGCTTGACACAAGTCTCAAAACAGTAATCAATTTCACTTAGTCGAATTAACCCCTGACCTAGTTGTTTTTTGAATGTTGCTTGACTTGTAAAAATCAAACAGTACCTTCCATCTTTCTCTAGATATCCAGGCAGTGACGGTCTACCCGTGAATTTAGACGGTTCGATTTGGTATTCAACACTAGCTGCAAAAAATGATGTCCAGTTTTGAGCTACCATTTTTAATACTTGTTGAGATACCTTTGCTGGGAGAGATTTATATTCCTCACAGTCTTTCATCATGTGATACAACCTTTCATACCTTGGAACATTGGACTGTCCCCAAGATAAAAAACTTTGCCTCATAATAAAAGTTGCTTTGTTGTATAAATTTTTTGATGCAAAACTCATTTCATCAATCTGTTTATAGACTTGATGATTCGACTTAATTACTCTCCTTTCTACTAGCTGCATTTTTAATTCCTTGAATCGACCTACAATTAAGATAACAAACTCTTGTGATAAAAACCTATTTATGCCTATATTGCTGTCAGGAATATTTTACTATACCTGACTATGGAGCGCCTATAGAATGAGTAAAATTTTATTATACCTGAAATCCTCTTTATTATTCCTATAATGCTGCGTTACATTCGTCAATAGTATTTGCACCGTGATAAATGATATTTAGATACGTAAAACAATACGCACTCCCTAATCACACGCCCTTTACAGTTCAAAAAAATTGTTTGAGGTTTTTGTTATGCAGATACTAACTTTTTATATTGGTTTAAAGCTTTGACCTGCATTCGTTAGCATGAAAGTTAGGTTCCCGACTTAAACTCAGTTTTGCCAGTTAGAGGATTAAGGCGAATTTTCACGATATGTACGCTTTGCTGCTTGCGGTTGCCGTTTGGAGTGAAGCTTATTTCTCCGGTGGCGCCAATTAAAGCAAAGTTAGGGTTAGCTAGATATTTAGATAAATTACTGCGTATATAGCTAGTATTAAAATTCTGTTTGTCAAAAGCTGCGATTAATGCTTTTGTGGCATCGTAAGTAAGGGCTGTATGCCAGCTAATACGCTTTTTCCAAAGTTGGTCAGCTTGTGTATTAAAGTCAGATGGTATTCCAGAATACCAAGGTAATGCAATTGCGCTGCCTATATTATTTAAGGCGAGTTTTCTAATTATCTTGGAATTATCAAGGCTATCCCCACCTACAACTAAATAGTTAAACTGGTTAGCATATTCAATGACTTGTACCGCTGCATCTGATGTTAAACCATCGGTGGTAGGAAAAAGAACAATTGCGTCGGCGCCTTTTTGTTTGACTTGATTGATATTAGATTCAATGTTATCAGACAAAGAAATTTCTGCAACAATTTCGCCATTTAGTTTAGTAAAACTATCGCGTAATTTTTCAAGTAATGATTTACTATAGTTGCTGCTAGGGTTATAAAATACTGCCAAGCGACGTTTTTGAGCAATATTTAAATAATTTGCCAAAACTGTGCTTGTAACACTGTTGCTTGAAACGACTCGAAAAAAGCAATTATGCTCTTGTTGAGGACATGTGTTTGAAAGGTCATCAGAAGTTGCAGTTGATGAAATTAATAAAAGTTTAGCTTCTTGGTATGCTGTTTGTGCAGCTAAAGTTGTCTCGCTGCGAAAATGACCAATAACGGCAACAACGTCAATTAGCTTTCCTAATGCTTGGGCAATTTTAAGAGCATCTTGAGGCTTATTATTATCGCTCGCAATTAAAACATGTAAACCAATTTTTTGGCTTTGGTGTTTTTGATTAAATTCATTTTGTGCCTGTGCAACACCCTGTAACATTTCCCGACTCGAATTGATGGTATCATTATTGCTATCACTGATGGGAGCAACGATTGCGATAGTTAAAGTTTTATAATTATTTGCTTTGAGCCGCGCGTTATTTAAATAAATAAAGCTTTCTGGGTCTTGCCTAGCTTGTAAAGATTTTTCTAGTAGCTTAATAGAATCAGAATATTTACCTGCTGCAAAAGCGTTTACTCCATCTTGTTTATCTTTATCTATAGAGTTAAGCATCATGATTTCTTCGCCGCAACTCATCTTATCATTCAAGTTGAAGCGTCGTATCCAAATTTTTTCACAACCGTTTACACCAGTAGCATACCAGTAACTGCTAATTAGTCCTACTAAGAAAAAAGTAGCAACGTAGATAATTTTTTTGTAAATCCGAGGAATTGGGGTTTTACGATTTAAAGAAGCAATAATAACACGTGTGTTTTTTGGTCTTTTTTCCCAGTCGTGTTCCATCATGCTATCTAGTAAATCACACATCAACTTGGTGCGAAATTTAGAGATAACACTAGAACGCGAATTGTTTTTTACTGGCAAATATTGGCGCCAGTTGAAGTGGCTAGATTTTTGTATATCTGAGATATCGCACGGGGGTACACCAGTTAATAAATGTACAAAAGTGCGTCCCAAAGCAAAAAAATCTGACTGCTGAACAGCTAAACCATGTAGATATTGTTCGGGTGGTGCATATCCAACAGAACCAATACAAGTACCTCGCGCATCGGTTGAGTCGAATTGCAAAAATGTGTCAGCTAAATCGCGAACGGCGCCGAAATCAATTAGTACTAACTGCCCATTAGGTCGGAGCATAATATTAGCAGGTTTAATATCACGATGGAAAAAACCATGTGCATGAACTTGCTCTAAAATTAGAGTTATTTGTTTTAACCACTCGCGCGCTAGTTCAAAGTCAATCGGTTGATTATTTCTTTCATCAAGCCATTGTTGTAAATTTACACCGTCTATTTTTTCCATGATTAGACAATGTAATGGTTCACTGCCATTTTTAAATTCAAATTCAAAGTAACCGTCATCCACTTTCGGAATACCCGGATGATTTAAACGATTTAAAACCTCAGCTTCACGCTTAAATAATTTAATAATTTTCTCTTTTTTATCGCGCTCTTTTTGGTCAAAATTATCATACCGCGATAAATTCAAAATTTTAACAACTTTAATGCTTTTTGTGTTGTCTTGTGATTCAACCTCAAATGTCCTAGCAAATCCCCCTGTACCCATTCGTCTTATAATTCTATATTGCTTTTGTAATAAAAGATTTTCACCACAGTGGATACAAATTATCCCATATTTATTGATTGGGTCATTAGGGTTAAAGCATTTGGGATTGAGACAATGACTCATATAACGTTATCTAAAATTACTAAAATTCGCTTATTCATCAAGTCAACATATTATTACAGACTATTTTTTTAAATTTTCTAATCAAAAATACTTATTTACGCGCTTATACTGCAAAACAGAATTTTACTTAACTAGAAAAATAAAATAAACATTAAACTATGTATCATACTTACGTATTCTGATTATAGATTTTACTAAGGGATTTTAATGTATGATATATCAAGCGACACTTTTAGCAATTCGCTTGCAATTAAAATCCCGACTCGTGCGCTCTTACGATGCTAGTTCAGAACGTTCCCTAAACTTATAATATGTCAAATTCCTTAGTCTCAATAACTGTCAAGCTATTTGCTGCATATCAAGAAGCATATGGAGTTCCGGAATTAAAGCTGAAGTTTCCACAAGGAACACCAGTCAAAGCAGTATGTAAACATCTTGTTGCTGAACGTCCCGAACTATCTAAATGGCAAGATGTAACTCGTTATGGTATAAATTTACTGTTCGTCGAGCCAGACACTCCGCTCAAAAATGGTGATGAAGTCGTGTTAGTACCTCCTGTTAGTGGTGGTTGATGTAATTTTAATCCCCCCGTTAGAGGCAGGGCGTGTACACACATCTTTAATAACCCCCTTCTTTTCCCCCCTTTGTGTTCTTTGTGTTCTTTGTGGTTTATTTCTTTAAGGAACCACAAAGACACAAAGGGCACAAAGAAAGAGAAGAAAGAGAGACTTGTGTGTACACGCTCTGCCGTTAGGGGGATTTTAACTTGCTAGCGTTCGATTTGTAAGTCGCTGTTTTGAGGTTCCAGAATAATTTCAACTCCTCTAATATCAAAGAATAGGACTTCAACGCGACGATTAAAAGCGTGTTCTAGTTTGTTTCTACCTGGAGTTTTGAGTTGACGTTCGCCAAAAGAACGAATGGTCATACGTTCGGGTGCAATACCTTTTTTAATTAAATAGTTTCTAGCATTACGAGCGCGTCTTTTTGCGAGGTCTTGATTATATGCATCACTTGCACGCGCGTCGGTGTGACCTTGTAGTTCAATAACTATTGTGGGATATTGCTGCATTACTGCGGCTATTTTATCCAGAATTTCGCCACTTGTAGAGCTAATAAAGTCTTTGTCTAATGCGTAGTGAATGTTATTTGGGACTTTTAGACGAATAGGTAGTGGAGATACAGGAGGTGTAGGGAGAGTAGGTGGTGTAGGGGGTGTAGGGGGAATAGGGGGTGTAGGAGTGGTTGTACAGTTGGGAATTTCGCCTTGATGTTGAGTTAGTTTGTTGTC
Organism: Calothrix sp. NIES-4105; assembly: GCF_002368415.1. GTDB lineage: Bacteria > Cyanobacteriota > Cyanobacteriia > Cyanobacteriales > Nostocaceae > Dulcicalothrix. Next base: position 8,802,457 of record NZ_AP018290.1, on the reverse strand, counting down.
TTGTTTTAGTTGAGGCGCCTGTTGTGATGTTGAAACGATGACAGCACTGTATGCAGGTTCGGAAGTTCCGTAACTTGATGATGTGGCAATAGCACTAAGACGAGTTCCTGGTTGTAAGTTTTGTGATGTTGCTTCTAATGTTGTTTCAAAGCGTCCTTTGGCATTGGTTTTAACGGTAGTTATTGCTTGACTTAAGGCGCCCGAATTTTCAACGCGATAAATTTGAACTTCTGAACCTGGGTCAGCAGTTCCAGTAATAGTAACTATATTATTAATCAGCAAGAATTCTTTGGATACAAACTTTGGAGCGTTAATTGCAGCGTTTCCTGTATCTAAACGGCGGTTTGAAGAAGTTCTGATTGGGTTAATGCCATCTCCGATCTGGAAGTCTGAAACATCAGTATTAGCTCTCGTGTTTAAATCAATGCTAAGTCCTTCTAAGTTCGCAAAGCGGTTATTTTGAATTACATTACGAACCGCAGCACCATTAAGGAACGAACCACCGTTTGGAAATGCCGTGACAACAACACCTGGGCCAGCTTGGTTGGTAATTTCGTTATTGGTAACTTTATTGTCGCTTCCCATCAGGTAAACTGCTGCACGTCGCAAACGGCGCCCATTATATTTGATTTTGTTGTTGGTAATTTCTACGCTTCCTTGAGGTTTGAATAAAAATGCTCCGCTACCATCGTTCGCGCATATCAAGTTTTCTGTAATTTTAGAACCATCAATAAAACCCTCTAAGCGTATTGCATCCGGCATTCCTGCTAAACCGTTACCAACGATAATATTTTCCTTTATTTGTGTTGAAGAGGCGGTTGCTCCTGTAATGATCGCGCTACCGTCATGATACGAAATTCGGTTACGTTCAATTTTGGCGCCGACGGCATTAAATACCGATACACCAAACGCAGAAGGTGTTACGGGCATTTTTTGATCGGGTGTTATACCTAACCAGTTATTTTCAATGACTACATCTTTAGGTTTTATATTGGTGTTTGGCACAAGGCTAGAAATAAAAATATCTGCTGGAGGAATACTAGCAGTGCGTTCATGCTGACTTGTAAATCCGTATATACTCAAACCACGTATTGTGATTTGATTTGCTGCTACCGTAAATCCACGTATTATATTACGTGTTGATTCTGGTTGTATAGAAATAATTGGTATTGGTATATGAATTTCCGCAGTTGGTGACTTATTGATGTTATAGCCTGGTTGAGTGGCGCCATCAATAACTAAATTAGGCACCGTTAAAGGTGGCAAAATATCAAGTATTGCAATAGTTGTTTTAGTGATCGGTAGATTGAAATCAATTCTAGGTGTATTACTTGGTGTAACTTGCGCTTTTTCGGCTGGAGATAGCTTTTCTAAGGGTAAGGCACCATTCACAATTTGAATAGCTTCGCGTAATGTTACTACATCATCTGGTTGCACGGCGCCATCTTTGTTGCTGTTGACTACTATCCGTACAGATGTAGCAAGCTCACCAGCATGAGCAGTATTTACCAATGTTGAAAGCGCAAAGTATAAACATAAACCGAGGATACTACATTTGTTTTTACTTGGCTGAAGAAAAAAACGGAAAATAAAAAGCTTAAGTATAAATTTATTCATATATTTTTGAGCCGACATTTATTTACATGTTCTTTTTTTTACTATAAGTCCCGGATATTTTTGGCAACGGATTGAACGGATGTAACGGATAGTTTTGCTATTAATCCGTTACATCTGTTATATCCGTTGCAAACTGATATATACCCGATAAAATTTGTCGGGTATGTTTGACGAGTATTTTTACTCGTGATACTATCGAACGAAATCGACGAAGAACAGGGAAAAGCGAAGTTATGACACAGGCACCAACAGCACAGGCATTATCCACAGCTACTTTTAAAGCGTTAAAGTGTAAAGAGTGTGGCGCTGAGTATGAGTTGAAAGCACAGCACGTATGCGAATTGTGTTTTGGACCTTTGGAAGTCAAGTACGACTTTAGTAACCTGCGCTCTGTGACTCGTGAAAGTATTCAAGCTGGTCCAAATTCGATATGGCGTTATCGTCAGTTTTTGCCCGTTGCGACAGATAACTATATAGATGTTGGTACAGGGATGACTCCGCTAGTTCGTTCACAACGATTAGCTCGGCGCCTTGGTTTAAAGAAACTTTATATTAAAAATGATGCTGTAAATATGCCAACCCTCAGCTTCAAAGATAGGGTGGTATCGGTAGCACTATCACGCGCGCGCGAATTAGGCTTCACAACTGTATCTTGTGCAAGTACTGGAAATTTAGCGAACTCTACAGCAGCTATTGCAGCACATGCAGGATTAGATTGTTGTGTATTTATTCCCTCTGATTTGGAAGCAGGTAAGGTTCTGGGTAGCTTAATATATAGCCCAACTTTAATGGCTGTTCATGGTAACTACGACCAAGTTAACCGTCTTTGTTCGGAAGTAGCGAATACACATGGTTGGGGTTTTGTCAATATTAATTTACGTCCTTACTATTCTGAAGGTTCTAAAACTCTTGGCTATGAAGTTGCTGAACAATTAGGATGGGAATTACCTGACCATATTGTGGCGCCGCTTGCAAGTGGTTCGCTATTTACAAAAATTTACAAAGGTTTCAAAGAGTTTGTTGAGGTAGGTTTGGTAGAAGATAAGAATGTAAGATTTAGTGGCGCCCAAGCAGAAGGATGTTCACCAATAGCAGAAGCATTTAGAGAAAAACGCGACTTTATTAAACCAGTCAAACCAAATACAATTGCAAAATCGATAGCTATCGGAAATCCAGCAGATGGTGTATATGCTGTTGATATTGCGAACAAGACAAATGGTAATATTGAATCTGTCACCGATGCGGAAATTATCGAAGGTATCAAGTTATTAGCTGAAACCGAAGGGATATTTACCGAAACTGCTGGTGGTACTACCGTTGCAGTGCTGAAGAAATTAGTCGAAGCTGGTAAAATTGACCCAGAGGAAACAACAGTTGTTTACATCACAGGTAACGGTTTGAAGACTCAAGAAGCAGTTCAAGGTTACATCGGCGAACCCTTCACAATCGAAGCGAAACTTGATAGCTTTGAACAAGCACTAGAACGCTCGCGTACTTTAGACCGTCTCGAATGGCAGCAAGTACTTGTTTAGTTAAAAGTTATGAGTGCTGAGTTCTGAGTAGTAACTCCTTACTCAGCACTCAGCACTCAGCACTCCTTACTATTTAAATTTTGATTTGTATGACAGTAAAAGTATTAGTTCCTACCCCGCTTCAGAAATTTACTAATAACCAAGCAGTTTTGGAGTGTGGAGGTAATAATGTTGGTGAACTTTTGGAATCACTCGAACAAACTTGTCCTGGTATAAAAGAACGTTTATGTGATGAAAAAGGACAACCGCGTCGGTTCTTAAATTTCTACGTAAATAGCGAAGATATTCGCTTTTTGGACGGAACATCTACACCTTTAAAAGATGGTGATGAGGTAAGTATTGTACCTGCAGTTGCTGGTGGTTAGAAAAGTGCGCTCGTAGAGACGTGATTAATCACGTCTGTACGAGTGCTGAGTATTTCCCTTAATTCTTGTTGATTTTTGTTTACTTTTCTTGTGGGATGGGCATCAAAAGCCCGTCCCGTAAGATTGCTGATTTACTTACTGGGAGTCCTTAAGTGCCTTCAACATCACAAACCAACCTTTTAAACGAAGACACAGAAATAATAGTAGTCTTTACCAAAGCTTGAGCTTCCGTAAAATCGGAATCTCCAGTAATCAAAAAATCAGCATCTGCTGCCACTGCACAAGCCAAAAACTTAGCATCCTTTTGATCTCTAGGAAAATCAATCTCCACATTAACATCAATAAGAGTTGGGAAAGTATCAATAATTTCAAACCATTCTGCTTTTACTTCCGAAGTTAACTTAAACTTTTTCCGACTTAAAACTTCTTTGTATTCTGCTAAAATGTCTACTGATACAACCCACTCAAATTTTGGATTGTCAACAATAAATTGAATAACAGTTCTTGGTTCTCTACCTCTAAGAGCAGCAGAAACTAAAACATTAGTATCAATAATTACAATTTTCATTCGCCGCGACGGTAAGCCTCAATTTCTGCCGCGATTTCTTCTTCTGTAATTTCTTGTACTCCCGGAATTTCTTGCGTTTTATCAAATAAGTTTCTGAGTTTTTGACTAATTTCGGCTCTGGAATTGTCCTCTGCCGAAATAGTTATTTCTACCCGTTGTCCTGGTTGAAAAGGTAAACCTGATAAAACTACATTATTTGGGTCTTCTATAGTGATAAGTTTTTTGTAAGCATTCATGGCTGTTTCTTGAATTATTATACGCTTTTTTTTAGATGCATTTACCCTGGATACAAGTATACTCCATAGGGCACTACCTATTTATTTTAACTGGTTAGACTTCCCATTTCAGTTGTAGGTAAGCAATAATGTAAAGACAAGTATTTAATCGCAACCAATGGATACTTTAGCCAAATGGACGGTTGATGATTACCATTTAATGATTGAGGCCGGTATATTAAAAGACCGTCACGTAGAACTTTTAGCAGGGGAAATTCATGAGATGGCGCCTGAAAGACCGCCACATACTTTCTATGGTGGAAGTATGGCTGATTTTTTTCGGGGATGTTTAGATAACCGCGCGTTAGTTAGAGAAGCACGTCCAATTACACTTGCTGATGATTCTGAACCAGAACCGGATATAGCTCTGGTGCAGGGAATTTGGTTAGATTACCGTTTACGTCATCCGAGTCCTGAAGAAGTATTTTTATTGGTAGAAATATCACAATCAAGTTTAGCAAAAGACTTAGATAGAAAAAAGTCTGCTTATGCAGAAGCAGGAATTCCTGAGTACTGGGTTTTGGATTTAATCAACTCACTGTTGATTGTATTTCGCAATCCTCAAGGGTCAAATTACCTTCAAAGGCAGGAACTTAACAGTGGGGATATCTCACCAATAATGTTCCCAGATATTCAAATATCTGTGACAGAACTTTTTCAACAGGTGCCGAATATTGGTGGTGCGTAACGGTTGTAGATTTTTCGCTGTGTTGATTGTTTTTTCGTGCCGTTACGCACCCTACGTTTATCATCGATAGATGTAAATCAATGCCCTTGTTGATTGTAATCAATCGGTTTCGCTGTGCTATGTCAAAATATAAGGGATGATGACCGATCAGGTGAGCTAGCTCTTTGTCTTTGTAAGAGAATTGCTCGAATCTTCTATATATATAAGGATTAACGGCTCCGCTATGGCAGAAGAAAATAACCAAAATCAAACAGAGGACAAGGTTCCCGGTACTGACTCACCCGAAGCGACTAATATCCCTACAGCTAATGCTCCCGACCCCGAAGCTGTAAGCGGAGATAACCCAAACGCAGCAAAACCTCCTGCTGCTCAAAAAGCTGCTGCTGCTAAAAAAGAGGCGCCTGCTGATGGTGAAGCTCCAGCAGAGAAAAAACCTGCTGCTAAAAAGGAAAAAGCTCCGGCAGTTGAAGATAAGCCATTTTTGGAATTTATGGAACAAGACTATGTTCCAGCATTACAAAAAGCAATTGCAACCGAGGGAGTACGTGATTTATCACTAAAGTTTGCCAAGCAACCAATTCCGCTCAAGGGTGTACAGTTAGGTGAGTGTTGGCAAGTTACAGGTAGCTGGCAAAATGGTTATCGCCAGTTCAATTTATATTTCCCCGAAGAAAATATTCAAGGTAAGAAGGCTTTTTCTTGCAACGAAGGAAAGGCGCCGAGTACACTTGAATCATTTTTAATTGATGAGCGCAAAGTCACGCTTGATATGTTGGTATCAAGATTGGTTTACCGCTTGAATGGTCAAAAGTGGTTAGGAAGAAATTAAGAATGTAGAGACGCGAAATTTCGCGTCTTCATTCGCGTCTTCAATTTATAAACGCAATCAGACGCCATATATCGCGTCTCTACATTTTTAGGCGATTTCGTGAAAATAATATGTAACGGCGCCAGTATCATGGTCGTTACCAATTCTGACGTAACCAGATTTGAGCATTTCTTTTAATGCTGCTTCAATTTCTGCAAATCCTAGTCCAGTAGCTTTTACTGCTTGGGTGACAGTCAGTTTACCTGCATTCTTCTCGGCTGCATCAATAAGTTTCATCGTTAGCTGTTCTTGCGGTGAGCGATAAACTTGGGATGCTACAACTGATTGATCCATTGGTACTCCTAAAGGAGATAGACCAGCTTTGAGACGCAGTTGCATTTCACGTTCTGCTACCATATCTGGCATCATGAACAAATCTACTACTTGTCCAACCCCAAATAAACCCCCAGTAATTAACCACAAAATACCACTGCCAATTTTGCCATTATAAAGACGGTGCAGTCCACCGAAACCAAATAGCAGTCCCGCTGCAAAGATATAGGACATTACTAAACGGTCTTTTTTCTGTTGTTCAGCATTCATAATTTTTATTTCCTTAGTAATTCTTTTAGTTTTTTACGTATATTACTACGATTTGATTTTTCAATAGTGACAAAATATACTTAGCTATCAATGCTCTAGATGGCGCCTGCGAGCTTCTCCTAATTATAACGATGCGTTAACATAACCTAATTGCACTTCGCCCTTCAGGCTCGCCCGACTGGGTGATTGATCGGAAATAACTACAAAGTTTCCGCGCGCAATTCCTAAATAAAACAAAGTTTTGTTGCAACTCTTAATGTTTGTACCCTCTTGGTTTGCACCCAAGGCTTGGTAAACTAAGTTTTATACTTGTGAATCAAAAAGAGCGTTTTTCGCGTTGCCGGAAAGCGTTAGCCTATTTTCTGGCGCCCTAAAACATAAAAACTTGCATACAAGAGCAATTTTAAACATGGTAGATTCCCTCAAAAAACCAGGTATTGAAGAAATGCGTCCGGGGACTAAGGTTCCAGCGAAGGAGACTCTGCTGACCCCCCGGTTTTATACCACCGACTTTGATGAAATGGCGCGAATGGATCTCTCGGTCAACGAAGATGAGTTACGAGCCATTGTGCAAGAGTTTCGCGCCGACTACAACCGCCATCACTTTGTTCGGGATGCCCAATTTGAACAATCCTGGGACCATATTGATGGGGAAACTCGTAAGCTGTTCGTTGAATTTTTAGAGCGTTCTTGTACTGCTGAGTTCTCTGGCTTTTTACTGTACAAGGAACTCGGTCGTCGTTTAAAAGATAAGAGTCCTTTACTCGCTGAGGGCTTTAATTTAATGTCGCGCGATGAAGCACGTCATGCAGGCTTTTTGAATAAAGCACTGTCTGACTTTAACTTGTCGCTCGATTTAGGTTTCTTGACAAAGAGCCGCAGTTATACATTCTTCAAGCCTAAATTCATCTTCTACGCTACTTATCTATCAGAGAAGATTGGATACTGGCGCTACATCACAATTTATCGTAGCCTCGAAGCAAATCCAAACCATCAGATTTATCCAATTTTCCGCTGGTTTGAAAACTGGTGCCAAGACGAAAACCGTCACGGTGACTTCTTTGATGCAATAATGCGCGCGCAACCTCAAACCCTCAATGACTGGAAAGCGCGTTTATGGTGTCGCTTCTTCTTACTGTCGGTATTTGTGACGATGTATCTTAATGATATTCAGCGCAGTGGTTTTTACGAAGCACTCGGTCTAAATACTCGTGAGTTTGAGTACGAAGTCATCGACAAAACCAACAAAACTGCAGGACGTGTATTCCCAGTAATGTTGAATACAGACCATCCTGACTTTTACAAGCGGTTAGAAGTTTGCGTCAAAAACAACGAAAAATTGGCAGAAATCGCTAATTCCAGCACTCCTAAACCATTTCAATTCTTCCAAAAATTGCCTTACTACGTCTCCAGTGCTTGGCAAATTCTTAAATTGTATCTAATCAAACCAATAGATGCTGCATCAAATCACGGTGTAGTTCGTTAAAACATCCCCAATTTGCTATAAGTTAGAGTGGCGCCTGCATCTGTAGCGCCACTATTTTTATGTATATAAACAAACAATGATTAAATATGTAACCGTACTAGTTTTTTTATGCTTATATATAAGTGGAAAACCTGCCCTTAGCGAAACACCTTCAACGAGTGCCCAAGATTTAGATTTAAGTCCAGAGATTATCAAAGAAAGTCCAGTTTTACAAAGATGGCGCCAGAAAGTACCAAACGTATTAGAAGATATAAAAAACGACCCTAGTTTTCGTGCTAGATTACGTTTTGGCTATTTTCCAACGAGTGGGGGAGGGATAAAAATTGGCGCCGAAGATATTCTAATAGATAAAACTAGATTTACACTTAGCGGCGAATACTACACAACATTCAACGGGAAACACACCAATTATGGTGGAGATATAAATTATTATCTGCGTCCTTTAGGAAGTTATATAAATGTGGCGCCAGTTTTAGGTTATCGTCACATATCCACAGAAGACCATTCTACTAACGGAGTCAACGTAGGCGCCAAACTATTACTAGTATTATCGCGCTCTGGAGGTGGAGATATTTCCTTAACACAAACTTGGGTGGCGCCAACATCAAATGAAGAAATTGGATTAACCAAATTATCCGTAGGTTACGCAGTCACACGCAAACTGAGAATCTCCACAGACATAGAACAACAAAACGGGCGCCAAAAAAAAGAAAGCCGCGTCGGCATAGTATTAGAATGGATGTTGGTACCGTAGGGGCGGGTTAACAGATACCTCAAAACCAAACCCAAAATCTAACTAAACCCGCCCTGATGAAGACAGCAATGGAATTAGCAGATTGTGATATTGCCAAATGTCCACCAATGGTAGACATTTGGTAATACCTAAGTTCCACAGGTGATATCAAAGTTTATAACTAAATTACCTTTGAATAGCTAAAAAATTAGTTATTTTAAAAATCTCCAAACCATAGTGATAATCATTAATTTTATAAACTCCGTTTCTCAACACGCGATAAAAATCATATTTATCACCTAATAATTCAAAAAAGTCATGCATAAAGACTCTTGTAGACAAACATGTTTGACCAAATTCAAACTGTATGCATTTTATCCCACCGCGCGCTAGCATCCTCTCGCTACCCAAAAGCACATCTATCTCATGTCCTTCAACGTCAATTTTTAATAAATCTATTACTGAAATATCTTTATCAGCACAAAAAGAATCAAGCGTCTTTATTGTTATTTCATCTTGACGTACATTACCTGCATTTTTAATTAGAATATTAGGCGTTAGAGATGCAATAGCCTCACCTTCGCTAGAAAAGTAAATATTACCTGTTGTATTTTCTTTACTTAAAGCAAAATTGGAAATCGAAACATTATCTTGATGCGAAAATCGATTTATTAAACTAACATAACATTTATTTTGTGGCTCAAAACAATATATATTAGCTTTGGCACCAAGTATTTCGATAACATCGTTTGCAAATTGTCCAGTACTGGCGCCAACATCAAACACACAATAATTATCTTTGATGTTGACTTTTGTAAAATACCAGTTAAGAGCCTGTTGCTCGCCACTATCTTTGATATCATACCCACCTCCAACATTCATCCCAGCGTGGCAAAGCTTGAGTGTTTTTTCCCAAAAAGGTTGCAGCCAAGGTCTTGATATAATCCGTCTTAAAGTTTGTTCCATGTTAACACCTGATAATATAGAAGATTTCTTAATTTTGTAGCTTTGGGTATATTAAACAATTAAGCGAAGGAATAAATAAAATATCTCAATTATCCCAATATAGCGAATAAATTGCTACATTAAATATCTGGGGCTGTGTGAACTACCACTGCCCTTAGAGCAACATCTGCCACTTATAGCAACCTACCGCAACGCCGTGATGAATGGACTTTTCAGAAAAATCCGTGCAACACTTGTTAAAGATAAGCATAGTGCTATTACGGTTGACTCGAAGCCGAAAAGTTTAGTAGCGCAGGGTAGTCACCCCAATAGTAAGTTACTAATGGTTATTGCTACAAGTGTGGGAATAACAGCTTTGATAACAGGCGCCCGTCATTTACATTTGCTGCAATCGGTAGAATTATCAGCATATGATAAAATGCTGCGCTCGCGTCCAGTAGACAAGATTGACAATCGTTTGCTAATAGTGGAGGTTAAGGAAGAAGATATTCAAAGTTTTGGTAATCCGTTACCAGTTGCAACAGTAAATAAACTACTAACTCTCTTACAGTCTTATAAACCGCGCGTTATTGGTCTAAATATTTACTTTCCAGGGCAGAATTTGGATGTTGCAAATAAAACTAATATTATAGGCGCCTGCAAGTTTAGCAGCTATAAAGTATCCGAGATACCTCCACCGTTAGGGCTTTCAGCAGATAATATCGGTTTTAACGACATTATACCCGACCCAGGTGACCGTACAGTTCGCCGCGCTTTGTTATCTGGTGAATCACGTGATAAAAGATGCAGTACAAAATATTCATTTGCAGCCTTAGCTTCATTAGTTTACTTACAAAAGCAAGGTATAGAAACTAGTTTTCAAGGTGATAATTGGGTTTTTGGTAATAAGATTATACCCAACTTGCAAGGTAAACCCGGTAGCTACGAAGATTGGGATTCAGGCGGTTATCAAATGTTGCTTAACTATCGTCACCCTGACTTTTTAGCGCCACGAGTAACGTTAACACAAGTTCTCAATAATCAAATAAATCCAGATTTGGTAAAAGACAAGTTAGTTATTATTGGTAACACTGCTTCTATTCTTGATAGAGGAATTTCAACACCATACGGCGCCTTGCCAAAACAGCTATCTGGTACACAAGGAGTGTTTATCCAAGCACAGGCAATAAGTAGTATTCTCAGTAATGTATTAGATAATAGACCTATAATTCGGTACTGGTCAGACTTTGTAGAAATTGGATGGGTGTTACTTTGGGCACTTGTAGGAGGAGCAGTAGCTTGGCGTTTCCGTAACCCGTTGATGTTTTTAGTGGCAGGTGGAACTAGTTTAGGCGCCTTGCTACTTATATGCTATTTATTATTCTTGCAAGCTCTCTGGGTACCAGTAGTACCACCTGCAATAGCGTTATTAATAAGTGGTATTGGTGTAATGGCATATTCAGCTTACCGTACCGAAATAGAAACAAAGATAATTATTGTTCAAGTTGAAAAACAGCAGGAAGCAATAGCTCAACTTAGTGCTATTCTCAAAGAACCTACTCGCATAAACACACAACTAAATGCAGGTAACTTTGTAGATGCTCCACAAGAGCGCAATGCAGGTGATTTCCTGCTAAGTGGACGATATGAAATTACGCACGTGCTTGGTTCTGGTGGTTTTGGCTCTACTTATGTTGCTAAAGATACACAGCGTCCAGGTAATCCAACTTGTGTAGTTAAACAATTAATGCCTGCACGTCGCGATACCCGTTTTATAGAAGTCGCGCGTCGGTTGTTCGATGCTGAAGCTGAGATTTTATTAATATTGGGTAAACATGTACAAATTCCTGACTTACTCGCATATTTTGAAGAGAACAACGAATTTTACTTGGTAGAAGAGTACATAAAAGGACAAACGCTGAAGTTAGAGTTATCAGCGCGCGATTTTCAAGACGAAACGTATGTAATCGAAATGCTTAAAAGCGTGTTACAAGTTCTGAAATTTGTTCACGAACACCGAGTTATTCATCGTGATATTAAACCTGATAATATAATTCGCAACTCCGAGGATAATAATTTAGTATTAATTGACTTCGGTGCCGTCAAGAAAATGCAGCCACCCAGTAACGAAACGGAACTAGCAACCGTAGCAATTGGCACACGTGGATATGCGGCGCCGGAGCAACTAGCAGGACATCCGCGTTTAAGCAGTGATATTTACGCTTTGGGAATGATTGGTATTCAAGCTTTAACAGGTGTACTACCACAAGCGCTAGATATTAACCCTGATACAGGAAATGTTGAGTGGCGCCATCTTGTTACAGTCAGCGATAAGTTAGGAAATATATTAGATAAAATGGTTTGCTATCACTTCAACGAACGATATCAATCTGCATCGTCCGTATTAGAAGATTTAAATAAATTATAGTCATGTCCAAATTACTACACAAATTACCCCTTACCGCTTTGGCGCCAATGCAGGATGTGACAAACCTCTGGTTTATGAAGGTGATTGCCGAATACGGCAGTCCTGACTACTACTTTACCGAATATTTCCGTGTGAATGAAACTTCACGGCTTAATCGTAACATTTTGGCATCTATTACAGAAAATGATACAGGGCGCCCTGTTTTTGCTCAAATGATTGGTGAAAGTATTCCAGACTTGGTAAGAACAGCAAAGGAGCTATGTCGCTATAACATTGCTGGTGTTGACTTGAATATGGGTTGTCCAGCGCCTAGAATTTATCGTAAAAATGTAGGGGGTGGGTTACTGCGAGAACCAGAAAAAGTAAATAGGATATTGGGAGAACTGCGACAGGCAGTAAATGATAAGCCTTTAACCGTGAAGATGCGTGTAGGTTTTGAAAATACAGATACCTTTTACGATATTCTAGATTTAATAAATTATCACAGCATTGATTTATTGAGTTTGCATGGTCGTACAGTAAAGGAGATGTATCACGGAACTGTGAAATATGATTTAATTGCCGAAGCAGTTAGATATGTTAATTGTCCTGTGCTTGCTAATGGTAATATCTATTCTGCAACAACTGCACTTGAAGTGCTTGATAAAACTGGTGCTGCTGGTGTGATGGTGGGACGTTGGGCAATAGGAAATCCTTGGATTTTTAGTCAAATTCGTCAAGCTTTGCGAGGAGAGGCAATTACATCCGTTCCTTTGGTGGAGGTGTATAACTATATTAATCGTTTATGGCAGGCACCTGCTGCAGAAAATTTTCCTCAGCGCGCGCGTATTGGTTATATCAAAATGTTTCTTAATTATGTTGCTCTGTTAGTTGATGCGAATGGTCATTTTTTAAGACTGATGCGACAAGCACAAACTGAGGTGGAACTGTTTGAAGTTTGCGAGCGCTTTCTCCTTAATGATGAGACAAAAACTTTGGCTCTATCACCACTTCAAAAAATATAACATTGTGGAACAGGCATCCCTGCCTGTTCGGCTTATATATTTTTTTACCACAGAGACGCAGAGGGCACAGAGAGAAGAGGGGTGAACCACAAAGGACACAAAGGACACAAAGGAAGAGAAGAAAGAGTTTATTCAGAGCCAGTTTTCTAAATTTAAACCATTAACTCTTGACATATCACTATCATTAGTAACCAAAATTAATCCGCGCGATCTGAGCTGTAGCTGCAATTAGTACATCAGCGTCTTGTATCGGTGTTCCTTTACTTTTTAAATTAGCATGTATCTCACAAGCTTTTTCAATTATTTCTATATCATCCAGATATAAAATTGGATAGGTTCGACAAAAAGTATCAAATTCAGCCAGTTGCGTTGTTGCCTTCGCATAGAGAAGTCCTCTTTTAACCTCATAATACGTTACGCAACTGATAAATACGTCTTGTCCTAAAACTCGTGCTTGACGTAATTTATTTTCTACAGATGTATTTTTCCTCTTTAAAATGTAACTAACAATATTCGTATCTAGTATGTAACTCACCCTGCTTATCTTCCTTCTACTGCTTCGTCAAACATTTTAATTTGTTCTGGCGTTAAATCATTTAATGTACCAGAAACAGCATTTAATACTAAAATACTATTTATTCTTTGAATTAAGTCATCCTCTTTAATAGACCTCATCTCTTCTGGTGTAAACTTGCCAAATAGTTCTACCAGCATATCTATCATTTCTTGCTTATTCAATTTAACTATGTATAAACTACTACTTTTAAATAGCTTTTCAACAATTGGGGTAATGGTGTTATAAAGCTCTTGGGTATAACTAGACACGCTTTGCATCGCTAACTCCTTATAAGTAAAAGTAAGGTGGTTTATGCCACACCTACTACAAAATTATAAACTTTAAACAAAACCTTCGACGATTAATTTACTACCATTAGATGCAATTTTACCTTCCACTGCCTCATCAAAAATTTTGATTTGTTCAGGAGTTAAATCGTTCAACGTACCTGAAACAGCTTCAACTGTAAGTAAAACCCGCACGCTGTAGAGACGCGAAATTTCGCGTCTCTACATTTATGAATTTTTTACAAATCATCTAGGACTGCTATATATTGATGATTTATGCTTTGCTATTATTGTAAAGATTACGGTTTTTTAATTCAGTTAGGAAATCTGAAATTAACTTGTAAATTACCTCTTGACCGTCGTTAAAACCTTTTTGATGAAGGCTTTCAAGCTCTTGATTGAAATAATTACCAACTTCAGACCATGTAGCTGAACCAATTGTAAGTGATTCTAGTACTTCAGAGGCGCCGGGAAGCAAAAACTCTGTTGATTTTAAATCTCCTAGTGCTATAGGTAAGTCCTGGTTTTTCAAATACATTAAAAGACTATTTACAGATTCATCTTCTGTAAAAATTTGATTTCTCTCTGTGCTTGCCCACTGTTTGCTTATACTTTTAGGAGATAAAAGTAAAAGAAAAGGCTGTTTATACCCTGTTTTCTGATTCAACCACGCATGTAATAATATATATTTGTAAATTTGGTCAAGGTGAAAATTAGCACCAATCTTCATTTCAATAAAGATACGAGAGCTTTCTGTTTCTATCGCTATATCTGGCTGAGTAAAGTTTCCCATCTCAGGAATAGCTGAATAGACATCTATTAAAGCAAATTGTTGTCCAAAACTACTTTTAACAAATAAGCTTAACAGGTTGGTAAGTATACGTGATGGTAAAAGCCTTAGTGTAATGTTGAAAATGGCATTGAGAGGAACCTCATAACTTCGCATTCTTTCTTGCACTTGTCTAAATGCAGTTCCACCAACTTTTTCAGTAGACTGCTTATTTAGTGCTTGCGGGCACCAGTAGTAATACTCAACATATTGATAAACTTGTTCTATCCAAGAATTTTTGGTTGTAAACATCTTTTAAAACACCACTATCTATATATAAGTAGTGTTCCCAAAAGATATCAATAAATTAATGCCAAATATTCTATGTAATTTTACGTAAGATTAACTATAGCCACCGCATGAAATTTAGTGAGCTTTTGCTAACACCTTACAGAGGAAGGTAGCGAATTTGTCCTTCTAATTCTCTATCCTCACAGCACTCCAGAATTATAAGAATATCTTCTATTACCTGTCCAATTGGAGCATCTACACCAATCTCAATAACTCCTGGCATTGGCTGACCTTGTGTTACACGCTCATATGCATAGCGCGTAATTGTAGCAACATCATGAGTAAGCAACACTCGGTTTTCCTCGGCTGCCCATTCTAATACTGTTGGGTCATCTTGACCAGACAAACCCACATCTTGAACTCGAACAATATCTATATTTGGGTTACGTCTTAGCAACCCTCTAACAATAGTATTATTAAAATTTTCGTCGGCAAGTAACTTTAACATGCTGAACGGGAAGCTTTACGAGCAAGCAATCTATCACGTAGCCCTTGGGGGTCAAATTTAGACTGGTTCATTTGCCGAACTGCTTGTGCTTGCTGCTGTCGTTGCTGTAAATATGTTTCTACTTCTTGCTGATGATCTAGGTAGAATGCGATTGTAGCGTATACATCAGCTAGTTTAAGTGATGGATAACGAAACACGATTTCTTCTGCTGTTGCACCTTGATTGAAGGTTGCGACTACAGTATCTAAGGTTACACGAGTTTTACCAACAAGGACTACGCCATCAGCATTAGTTTCTAGAGGAATGGGTTTAGCTAAGATTGCTAAATTCATATATAGTTTTTAATAGTTTACTCTACATATATATTACAGTTTTATCAGCTATAGGCGCCTTTAGGTAAAAATCCCAAAAGTCGTTTTAATCTGTCATCCGCTCCTTCGTAACAATGGCTAGGCATTTGGTAATTCATGCATGATTCGTATTTGTGCCCAACTAGTCGCTTTGCATATGTAACCTGTGTAATGTAGCGAGCAACGTTAGAAGAATTTCTAGAACCGCGATGCCATACTTGGTTATTAAAACAAACTGCTGAACCCATAGCTCCTAAACAGCTATGAACTTGGTTTTCGTACTGGGAAATATCACCATCGCAAAATTTGCCAAATAGATGTGAACCTGGAATTACTTGTGTTGGCCCATTTTCTACCGATAACACGTCAGTTAAATAATAATTGACGGTAAATGCCAGAACATTAAGCCGAATATTTGTTAAAGGTTTGCCGTCGAGGGATAAGACATGAGGTGTATCATCTTGATGCCATGCATTTTTCGCTAATCCATCTGTTTCTTTTGGAACTATAAATGAATTATTGTGGATAACGTGAACAGTATTGGCGTTAGGAAGTCCATCGTGCATGGAATATCCTGCTCCTGAAGCACCACCAATTAAATGCTCTGCAAAGGTAACAATTGGTTCGAGCGCAAACAGATTCAGGTTGTGTTGAGAATGCTCAAACATCCTCTTTTGCATCAACTTTCTTGATGGGTTATATTTTTCTCCTTCTGTAATTTTGAGAATTTCATCTAAATCATTTCTTAGGTGTTTACATAGTTCCGGCGCCAACACGTTGTGAATAACTATAAATCCATTAGTATGAAAATACTCAACCCATTCATTCAATTGCTCTGTGGTTGGTTGCTTGCCAGCTAAGTATTCAGACATGATTTTTATTACAAAGGTACTTAAATCAAGTATAGGCGCCTAAGCTTTGTATTGCCTAAGCGTCAGTTATGGCTACTACACATTGTGATAGTTTTAAACTTTTTTGTATTATTAGCTTTCGCCTAATCCTAATCTACGACGCATCTCGGTACTAGAAATACCACCTTCTTTTTGGCGGCGCGCTCTTGAACGCGATTGGCATCTCAATAAACTTCGGGTTGCTACTTAGTGAGATGGTTTCAAAATCAACATTCTCTAAATTAACTAATGCTGCAATTGGTTCACCATTGTTGGTAATAATCACAGGTTCTCCAGAAAGACCAGACGTGTATTCTGCCAAGGAAGCATTTGCCTCTGTAATGTCAACAATCTTCATAAATCGTAAATCGTTATAAAAACTCTATTGCCATTGGGTACTCTAACAATATCGGTTAATCTAAAAATAGCCTTTTGATAATATATCTTGTTCGTCTAGCTCGTCATGCCCTATCATACGTTCTATTTTACTCAAGAAGCGAATAAAAACTGATGGTGCAAACGGATGGTCATCAAGGTACTTGACAAAACTGTCACGGTTTTGTTGTCTTCCTTTTACACTACTATATGCACTTCTGATGTTAGAAGGCAAACGCTTTGCCTTTCTAAGAATTAAAATTTCGTCAATTGCTGTAAGTGATGAGCTTATAGGCGCCATATCAAGCCACTCGCATATCAAGAAATACTTTGCTCCTGGGACACTATTTTTTACGTCAAATGCAGTCGCGGCGCCTTCTTGAAACATGGTTTTGTCAAGATTCGTTTTACATTCAGCCGTGATATAAGCAATATTTGCTTCGTCTATGACGCTATCACTAAAATTTTGGTTGTGAGAGGCTTGAATGAATATTTTTCTACTAATTGCAAAATCTTGGTCTTTAGCTCTGATGCTCATACCACCACCTTGCGGACTTGCTCTCAAGTTAGATTCAAATCTTAGTGAAGAAAAACATTGTGTTGGTCCAAAGGAAAGGTCTTTGTTCTTTAATGAATCTGCGAATACTGTTGTAACTAAGATAGGAAGAAATTCTTCAATGATAGAGTTATCTAGCTTTAACTGACCCTTCTGGCGATATAAGAAATCGTCTTTACTATCAAATATTAATTCAACATCAATATATCGCTTATAAGATGTTAAATGTGATACCATACTTGGCACAAATTCCATGCCACCATTGATATTTCTCAGCGTTTCTATCCAATTATTATAGCGTTCAATTGCTTTTACAACACATTGTTTATCTGTCGCAGGTAGTTTTTTATTGTCGAGTAGTGCCACTAGTTTATCTCCATGTGGTGTAGGCAAATCAAACATAAACCTATCCTGCATAATTAACTTTCTAACTATTTTCGTGCTTTCTCTGGATTATAGTAAGGTGATGGCTCTACTTTGTCAGCTTTCGTAATGGCATCTTTAATATCACTTTTCACATCATTAATAGCTAATGAATTTGCAGCTTCTAATGCTTTGATTGCAACAATTATTGCTGTTTGTATATTGATATTATTATAATCTATTGCTTTCGGTTTTTTAAAATGTAAAATATCTTCTTTTATAATTTGCCCATAACGATTTGTAAATTTTCTTTCTTGGCGTGTATGTAAATCGATACCAAATACTTGATAAGCTATTTCTGTAACTATCTCACCATTATAAAAAGCTGTTCCTCTTACGTTAGATTCTCTGCCAACAACAAATATCATCCTACTGTCAGTGCTGCATATACGCAAAAGTTCTTGTAAAGTAGCAGCCATATCTAAGCAGTATTGAATTACTGTTAAAAATCTGTTAGCTCTATGCTTACGATTTGAACCAAACTCGGATTTAGCTACTTCTAAAAGGTTCCATCCTAATGCTTCCGTAGAAGCTCGATATTGTTGGTGATAGTTAAATACGTTTATGTAGGGAGGGGATGTAATAATAAGATTTACTTTGCCATCTGTTAAAGGCGTGTTTCTAGAATCCGCGTTATAAGCATTTACTGTTTTTTCTGTGTAAGGTAATTTATGAATAAAGGTGCTGATTGTGTTAGCAAGGGTAAATATTCTGAAGCTTGTGAGTTCCGTGTTGCCAAAGTCTAATAGTATAACTAAAATTTTATGTAGCAGTTTAATTAGACTTTCTTCGCTATTATCTACAAGTTTGATAAGTTTTTGCTTGATTTCGTCCGGCGCCAAATCCTCTCGTATATTTATACCTTGGAACAGTGGCATTGTATCATCAGGAATCTCAGCTTTTAACCGCTCAATAAATTTGCTTGTGTATATTTCACGCTGTCTTTGATAAATATTGGTAAATTTATAAACACTAGCAAGAGTTAAAGCTGCTGGATTTATATCGGTTCCATGTGCTTCTATACCGAATCTTGCTGCTTCATATAAAACGGTTCCGCTACCTAGAAAGGGGTCAAAGATAACACTATTACTGGTAGCATATTTTTTGATGAGCGTCTCAATTAATTGTGGGGAAAATTGCCCTTTCCAGGGTAGAGGATTGCTACGCTGTTTATCTTGAATGTCTAAAAGCTTTTGAGGAATTTCTTGCGTATTGATGGGAGTGTCGCGAAAAATTCCTGATAATAATACCATATATAAAAAATAACTTAATTATGAAAACCGTTGAAATAAGTGAAATTATAGCATTACTGGAAAACTACAGTACAAATGAGCAACCGTCGGTTATAACTCGTAACGGTCAACCTGTAGCGCTTTTATGTCCTATTGATGATGATATTGAAAGCCTTAGCTTGACTTTAAATTCCAAGTTTACCGATATTATTAAGAAATCTCGTAAGAATCAAAAACAAGGTGGTCGATTTTTCCTAGAGGATATAAAATTTCTTAGCTGAAGGTGTGGCAAAGGCGCCTGTGAGTAAAAACAATAACCTAAAACTTAAGTTGGGTTCCGCAAAGCCTCCAACGCCACTCTCGCGATTCGGGGGAAACCCCCGCACGGAGGTGGCTCCCCAACCTACCTCTGTGCGCTAATAGTCTCTGTGGTAAAAAATATATCCGCTGCACAGGCTTTTGACGCCTATGCTACAAGAATGAAAAAAGGGGTGGGCAGAAAAAGCCCACCCCACTCATTGGTGCAATTAGTACATTAATATTTTAAATTAACCTAGCACTTTTTTGGCTGTTGCTAGTACGTTGTCAACGGTGAAGCCGAATTTTTCCATACAAACTGGGCCAGGCGCCGATGCACCGAATCTGTCGATGCTAACGGTGGCGCCTTCGGTACCAACGTATTTGTGCCAACCGAAGCTTACACCTGCTTCTACAGATACGCGCTTGGTGACAGCTTTTGGTAAAACAGATTCTTTGTAAGCTTCGTCTTGAGCTTCAAATAATTCCCAAGAAGGCATTGAAACTACACGAACTTTCTTACCTTCTGCGGTGAGTTTTTCTGCTGCGGTTACACAAAGGCTGACTTCGGAACCTGTACCTATTAGGATGATATCTGGTGTTCCTTCGCTGTCTACAATTGTGTAGGCGCCTTTTGTTACTCCTTCAATCGATGTACCTGCTAAGTTTGGTACGTTTTGACGTGTAAAGGCCAACAATGTTGGGTTATGGGCTTTTGATTTTTCGATTGCTACTTTGTAGGCGCCGGAAGTTTCTGTACCATCAGCAGGACGAATGACTGTGAGGTTAGGAATTGCGCGTAAGGAAGCAATTGTTTCAACAGGTTGGTGTGTTGGGCCGTCTTCACCTTGTCCGATTGAGTCGTGGGTCATTACCCAAATTGACCCAGCTAAAGACAAAGCAGATAAGCGGATAGCCGCACGCATGTAGTCGGTGAAAATTAAGAAGGTCGCACCGTAAGGAATTAAGCCTGAACCATGCAGCGCTAAACCATTAACAATGGCGCCCATACCATGTTCACGTACACCGTAGTGAATGTTAGGGTTTTCGTAGTGTCCTTTTTGGAAGTCTCCCTGACCTTTAATTTCGGTCAAGTTGGAGTGGGTTAAGTCAGCCGAACCACCAATTAACTCAGGTAGTACTGTTGCTAATTTGTTAAGACATGTTTCGGAATGTTTACGAGTTGCAACACCTTTGTCTTCAGGAGTGTAGGTAGGTAATACATTTTCCCAACCATCAGGAAGTTTGCCGCTGATGTAACGTTCAAAGAGGGCAGCTTCGGAAGCGTACTTAGCTTTATAGTCACTGTAAACTTGGTTCCACTCGCTTTCTGCTGCAGCTCCACGTTCAATAGCTTTTTGCATGTGGTCAAGAGCATCTTGAGGCACTACAAAAGGCTCATGCTCCCAACCCAAGTTTTGACGGGTAAGTGCAATTTCATCACCACCTAATGCGGCGCCGTGAACACCAGCAGTATTTTGCTTGTTAGGTGAACCATAACCAATGATGGTTGTCACCTTAATCATCGAAGGCTTATCGGTGACAGATTTTGCTTCTTCAATCGCTCTAGCAATTCCTTCTAAATCAGTATTGCCATCTTCGACATGCAATACATGCCAACCGTATGCTTCAAAACGCTTAGAAACGTCTTCAGTGAATGCTACATCTGTAGAACCATCAATCGAGATGTGGTTATCGTCGTACAGAGCTATCAGTTTGCCTAATCCCAAGTGTCCTGCAAAAGAACACGCTTCACCAGAAACCCCTTCCATGTTGCAACCATCACCTAGTATTACGTAGGTGTAGTGGTCAACGATTTTGGCATCAGGTTTGTTGAACTTAGCTGCTAGGTGAGCTTCTGCCATTGCTAAACCAACTGCATTAGCAATACCTTGTCCTAACGGGCCAGTGGTAACTTCTATACCTGCTGTTTCAAAGTTTTCTGGGTGTCCAGGGGTGCGTGACCCCCATTGACGAAACTGCTTGATATCCTCTATCGTCACGCTATCAAAACCACTTAGGTATAGCAGTGCATACTGCAACATACACCCGTGACCTGCTGACAATACGAAACGGTCGCGGTTAAACCACTTTGGATTTTTGGGATTAACCCGCATGAATTTATCCCAGAGTACAAATGCCATTGGAGCGGCGCCCATTGGCAGTCCTGGGTGTCCAGACTTTGCTTTTTCTACGGCATCTACTGCCAAAAAGCGAATCGAGTTAATACAAATCTCTTCTAGGGTCTTGGTGGGGGTTTGGGTTGCAACAGCCATAATACGATTGTTCTTAACGACGGGTTAGCACTCTCTGACTTAACATTGCCTAAAGAAATTTTAAATTTTTTTAAGCAATTTATCTCATCATCCCATTTGTTATTTTTTTACGGATTAGCCGTATAACGAGAAACTTTTAGATTTTGGTTCTCATTCTAATTAAGGGATGTACTTCTTAAAGACTAGCGCGACATTGTGGCCTCCGAAACCAAATGAGTTGGATAATGCGACTTCAACTTTTAGTTCGCGGCTAACGTTTGGTACGTAATCTAAGTCACATTCGGGGTCTGGGGTTTCGTGGTTAATTGTGGGTGGAACCCGGTCGAAAGCTATAGACAGTACAGATGCGACTGCTTCGATACCACCGGAGGCGCCTAAAAGGTGTCCGGTCATCGATTTTGTCGAACTAACTGCTAATTTCTGTGCATGTTCTCCAAACACAGTTTTAACGGCAGTGCTTTCTGCGGAATCGTTTGCTGGGGTACTTGTACCGTGAGCGTTGATATAGCTGACATCAGTAGTGGAAATTCCCGCATCCTTCAGTGCTAGTCGCATTGCTCGTGCGGCGCCTTCATGACCGGGAGGTGGGGATGTATAGTGGAAGGCATCGCAAGTCATACCATAACCGACTATTTCCGCATAAATGCGGGCGCCTCGGCTTAAAGCATGTTGTAATTCTTCCAATACTAAAATGCCCGAACCTTCGCCCATTACAAACCCATCGCGGTTTAAGTCAAAAGGACGCGAAGCTTTTGTGGGGTTATCATTACGAAGCGAAAGCGCCCTACATGCAGCAAAACCCGCAATTGATAAAGGCGTAATCGCTGCTTCTGCACCACCGCAAATCATCGCTTGAGCATACCCTCCTTGCACCAACCGAAACGCATCACCAATCGCGTTTGAGCCTGCTGCACAAGCAGTTACTGCACAGGAATTCGGACCTTTGGCGCCAAGTTGAATCGCGGTTAAACCTGATGCCATATTGGCAATCATCATCGGCACCATAAAAGGACTACAGCGGTCGGGACCTCGGTTGAGGTAAATAGTTTGCTGTTCTTCCATCACTTTTAAGCCACCAATACCCGAACCAATCATGACACCGATTTGTTCAGCGTTCAGGTCATTGATAACTAATTGAGCGTCTAGAAGTGCCTGTTTTGCTGCCGAAACCCCAAATTGTGAAAACCGATCCATCCGCTTGGCTTCCTTGCGGTCCATAAAGTCTTGTGGGTCAAAGTTTTTGACCTCACCAGCTATGCGGCAGTCGTGACGCTCGGCATCGAAAAGGGTGATATTGCCAATACCATTGCGTCCACTTATAAGCCCAGACCAATATTCCGAAGGATTGTTACCAATCGGTGTAATGGCGCCAACACCAGTTACAACAACACGTTTACGTTTAAAATCTTCTGTCATGACGATAGTTCAAATGAGAGTGCTGAGTGCGCTCGTGCTGAGTGCTGAGTGGGAACAAGAGAGTAGGAGAGCGAGAGCGAGATAGTGGGAGGGTGTAAAACTAAATCTGATAACTCCGCGCCTCCTGTACAGACGTGATTAATCACGTCTCTACTCTTTACTCAGCACTCAGCACTCAGCACTTTTCACTGTTTTACGCGGATGCGGCAACTTTGTTATTGATGTAGTCCACAGCTTCTTGAACGGTGGTAATCTTTTCAGCGGCTTCATCGGGAATTTCGATATCAAACTCTTCTTCCAAAGCCATTACTAGTTCAACAGTATCAAGGGAATCTGCCCCTAGGTCGTTGGCAAAATTGGATTGGGGGTTGATAGTAGACGCTTCTACACTTAGTTGGTCAGCAACAATTTTCTTGACCTTCTCAAAAGTTTCCGTTTGGCTCATAGTTAAATTCCTCAACCAGTTGCTATAATGCGCTTGTCGTGGGCGATAGCTTTGAAAGCATATTACATCTTATCGGAAAGCGCGAGCTAACGTACACGCTTACCCCAGTTAATATCACTCAATTTATATTTCTATCTTTTCACATAGGAATAAAAGATTAAATACACAAACCCAAGCATATAACATTCGATGCACCCTTTGGTATGACAACCTAATTTAGGTTAACCGCAACGCCTTTGTTCTTTATACTTGGTCAAAACGCTTAATATTTCTTATAATTCCCTAGTGCGTGGAAAACTTCTTCAAACTTTCCCCATTATCTAGATTTTGCTTTGATTCTCCTGATCAAGATTTTAGGCGCCAAATAGATATACTTGTGACAATGATAAAACAGTACTTATCAAGCTTTGGACTTTATTTAACGCTCCTACTATGGTATCTCCTCAATTAAAGTACGCTTATTTTCCAGGTTGTGTTGCTCAGGGTGCTTGTGGTGAGCTACATCTGTCTACGACTGCTCTCGCACGCGCGCTTAATATCGAGCTAGTCGAACTCAAAAAAGCTTCCTGCTGTGGTTCTGGTACATTCAAAGAAGACTCGCAATTACTCGAAGACACAGTTAACGCGCGCAATATAGCTCTAGCCGAAGAACTAAATTTGCCTTTGCTAACCCATTGCAGTACATGCCAAGGTGTGATAGGACATGTTGATGAACGCTTAAAAGAATCTCAGCAAAGCAATCCTAACTATATCAATAAAGTAAATGGCTTATTGCAAAAAGAAGGCTGTTTGCCATATCGCGGTAGCACCGAAGTAAAACACCTTTTATATGCTTTAGTAGCAGACTACGGTCTAGAAGAAATTCAAAACCGCGTGACTCGTAAATTAAGCGGGTTAAAATGCGCTGCGTTTTATGGTTGTTACTTGCTGCGCGCTTCTAAAAACAACTACGATAACCCCTTCCGACCTGAAACAATGGAAAATGTCTTTCGAGCAGTTGGGGCAACACCAATATACTACCGAGGTCGTACAC
This sequence comes from Calothrix sp. NIES-4105, assembly GCF_002368415.1. Lineage (GTDB taxonomy): Bacteria > Cyanobacteriota > Cyanobacteriia > Cyanobacteriales > Nostocaceae > Dulcicalothrix. The sequence continues at coordinate 8,777,701 of NZ_AP018290.1, read as the reverse complement.
AATGCTGTGGCTGGCCGCTTTCTAGTTACGCCACCACTGAATCATTTAAAATGGCAGGTACTCATATCCAAGATGCTATCGAATCAGGCGCCGACTGTATAGTTACACCTTGCCCACTCTGTCACCTCAACCTAGACTCACGTCAACCTGAAGTAGAAAAAGTAATTGGAAAAAAACTAGGTTTACCTATACTACACTTACCCCAGTTGATAGCTTTAGCACTAGGCATTAGCCCAAAAGAACTAGGCTTAGAACGACACATCGTATCAACAAAACCAGTACTGGAGAAATTAGGCGCCTTAGTAGCATAAACCTTGTGGAGCAGGCATAGAAAGCCTGGCTCCCTCCCATATCCTCTACTGTGTACACACAAGTTTCTAAAACTTACTTTTCTTCTCTTTCTTCTCTTTCTTTGTGACATGCAGTGACCTTTGTGGTTCCTTAAAGAGATAAACCACAAAGGCACGAAGCACACAAAGGGGGGAAAAAAGGTCGTTATTAAAGATGTGTGTACACAGTAGCCCATATCCTAGGGATGTGCGCTTTTAACTTTCTTGCCGTGGGTCTTTTAAAGGTGGATGCCAACCACCCTTTATCCAAAGACGACGCGCTTTTATAATAGAACCTTCATTGTTACGTTCGTCATTTAAATCTAAACGATTACAAGTAGCTCGCCCTGTTGGGGTAGTACCAATAATTTTTAAACCATCTGGCGACCAAACAAAATGATCTGCCCAGTTTTGTTCGCGAGGATTAAAAAGTGAGATTACATTCCCTGTTTCTGGGTCAACACCTGTTGTAAAATTGTAGCGGTATCCATTACAACGTTGGCAAGCCAAAGCTAAATTATTCGGTTCATCAGTTGAATTGGGAAGAGACTGGGGAGTTATATGGTCAATTTCAAATAAGGCAGCACCTGCTTCTTCTGATGAGTGACAGTATTCACAAAGATACTTTGCTCTTTTTCTAACTAATTTTCTGGTCGCATTATTAATGGTCATGAATCAGCAATTATTTTAGCGTTAAGCAAAGTAAAAATTCTATCAAGCTCTAAAATTCCCGTTAATTCAGCTTCTTCTTCTGAGTTAAGCATACCAGCTTTCTTATTTGCATTGAGTTCTTCCAAGCGTGATTGTAGTTCGTCGGTAAATTTGAACAACTTAAGATTTCTAACTTGACTAATTTTGATTCCTGACTCTACCCAGGATGAAGGTTGAACCATTACTTGAGTCATCATAGCTGTTTGCGCTCATAACATAAAGGGTATGGTCGTATTTTAACAATGCTTGCGCTCCTGTTGAGGGAATTTGTAAAAACTTTGAGTTGATTCTCCGTTACATCACTAAAGCAACGGAATATCAAATTCTTTAAAGTTAGTATTTATCAAAGGCGCCATTAAACCTGGTTAAAGTATATAAGGTAGTATTGGAGAAATTAGGCGCCGGGAGGTAGCGTAAGTTTGTATTTAATGCGTTCGATCCCCCCAACCCCCTAAGAGCGCGGGGGGCTTTAACCCGCCTCTCTTGTTCCCCCCTCCTGAGCGCAATGCTTCGGGGGGATTAAAATCTAATAACAACTAATACGCTGTTTAACACGATTAATTTCAGAAGCATTTTGAGCCATTGCCACCTGTAAAGCTTGCTTATTTTGCCCAATTTGAGCATATAGCAGCGCAATCTCTTCAAGCAAGCTAGCTCTAGTATCAGTATATTGATTTGAACTTGTATCGCTATCCTGTGGTATTGTTTGTGCTACAAGTGAGGCTTGGTCTAAAGTCGCGATGCCTTTAGATTCAGAAAGGCGCCATATTTGGTCTTTTGCAATCTGAATTAAACCCCTAGCTTTTAGTTTTTTATTTGTTTCAAATTGTACAGCTTTCAATGCTAAATCATTCTGTTCAGCTAGCAAGGCGCTAATTGCAATACCAGAAAAATTCCCATTAATTAATTCAGGGTTAGAAAATTCAATAGCTAATTGTAGCGCTTGCTCATATTGTTTTGCTTCGCGTAATTGATATGACATTAGTTCTATCAACTCAGCTTTTTCTTTACCATCCGGCGCCACATCAGATTTTGCAGTTTTAATTGCCTGTGTTAAGAATTGTTGCCCTAGTTGCTTTTGCCCTGCTGAATTGTACTCACGTGCAATTATTGTTAATGCTACAGCACGAAGTTTTGTATCTGATAAAGCATTGGCATTTTGTATTGCTTGGTTAAAAGTTGTCTCAGCAAAGACTGTTTGCCCAGTTTTTTGAAAAGCAGTAGCGGTTTGCGCTAATGCATATACAGTATATGGCATAATACTTACATTATTGGCTTTAAGCGCTGCTTGTATAGCTTTGTCTGGTTGGTTGGCATTAGCATAAGCAACAGCTATACGAGACAATAGTCGATTTTTGTAATGCCTGTTGGTTTCGTCAATAGCTTGGATAATTAAATAAGCAAAATCTATTTGATTATGCCTAAAAGCAACTTGAGCCAAATATTCTAATGATTCTGGTCTAACTTTTAACTTAATGAGTAAAGGGTTAAACAAAGAATAATAATCACTTATATTACCAATTTCTATTGCCTTTTGTATTAACGATTCAATCCGCATTATATCTTGTTGTTGCATTAAAGTAACCATCGCTTCAATACTGCGCGCGGAAGCAGCTTGTTGGTTTTGCTTTCGATACTCGCTTGCAATTACAAGATGTAAATTTGCTTTCATGTAATCATCCTGAAGTAATTCTACTGCCTGTAAGGCTGTATCTACCTGTCCTGCTTGTGCGTAGTCAGTGATAATTTCTGGTAAAATATAATTATTTACCATATTCGTACTTGCAAATTTTACTGCTTGGTTAAATAATTTGTCTGCTAGATTTAAATTTTTGCTACGACTATAAGCTACAGCGAGTTGTCCCAAAAGTTTGGCTTTTTCTCTTTCATTAATAATAGCTGGCACAAGTTTCTGGGCTTGTTCTAACTGATTAATTTTTATATACTGACTTGCTATGGCACCATTAGTCTCATCTTGTTTACGTTTGCTAGGTATAGACTTGGCAATAGAAAGCGCGCGGTCAAAGTTACCATTATCGGCATAAATCTAAGCAATAAAAGAAGAAGGATGAGAATCACGGTTTTTATCTTTTGTCTCTTTATCAAACTGGAGTGCAACTTGATACGATTGTGCTAAGATTTTTTGTGCTAGTGCGGGTTGACCGATATCTATATAAGTTCGCGCAATTTTAGTTAATAAATTTGCCCGCTTCTTAGTAAGCCGTACTCCTGGTGATATTTGTACTGCTTGGTTTAATAATATGCTGGGTTTATCTTTGGCGCCTAAATTATGATAAATAATAGCTAATTGTACAAAAGCTTGAATTTTTGTACTACTATAGCCAGCATCAAGGCTTTGTATTCGTCCTGATATATTATCCAGCATTGCCAAAATTAAACTTCTCTTCGCTGTAGGAGTCACCTTTATTAAACGCTCAATGTAAGAATTTTGGCGCCAAGTGAAATCATCTCCTAATAGGCGCCCAAGGTCTTCAGATAAACTTTTACTTTTAGACGTAAGAGCAACATCAATAATTTTATTAATTTGAGCAATACTTGACTCAACTTGACCATTGGATATCATCGAATCTAAATCATTGCCCAGCAAAGAAATTCTATCGTAACTAGTTTTTTGCAATTCATTACGGCAAAAAGCAGATATTTTAGTTGGTTGAGGAGTAGAGGCAATAGAAAGGCAAGGATTGACTAACAGTAGCGCAAAAGCAAATACCACAGGTAATTTACGCATAATATCAACGTTTAGTATTGAGTTATTTATACAGTCCCTGTAGTAAGTACCAGTACAAAACAAATGCTCTAATCATATCTTCATAATTATTTTTATAAAGCATAATTAATCAGAGCATTTGTACTCAGGTGTGACTGTCGGTAGAAAATTTTATATTAATAACAACTAATACGCTGTTTAATGCGATTAATTTCAGAAGCATTTTGAGCCATTGCCACCTGTAAAGCTTGCTTATTTTGCCCAATTTGAGCATATAGCAGTGCAATACTTTCAAGCAAGTTTGCTCTACTATCAATATCTTGAATTGAAATTGTACCGCTATCCCGTGGCATTGTTTGTGCTGCGAGTGAGGCTTGAGCTAGAGTCGCGATGGCTTTAGGTTCAGAAAGGCGCCATATTTGATATTTTGCAATCAGAATTAAACTACTAGCTTTGACTTTTTGATTTGTCTCAAATTGTATTGCTTTCAATGCTAAATCATCCTGCCCAGCTAGCAAGGCACCAATTGCGATACCAGAGAAATCCACTTTTAATTCAGAATTATGAATTTCAATTGCTAGTTGCAGTGCTTGCTCATATTGTTTTGCTTCGTGTAATATATATGACATTAATTCTACCAACTCAGCTTTTTGCTTTTTATCCGGCGCCACATCAGATTTTGCAGTTTGAATTGCCTGTGTTAAGAATTGTTGTCCTAGTTGCTTTTGCCCTGCTGAGTTGTACTCACGCGCGATTATTGTTAATGCTACAGCACGAAGTTTTGTATCTGATAAAGCATTGGCATTTTGTATTGCTTGGTTAAAAGTTGTATCAGCAAGGACTGTTTGCCCAGTTTTATAAAAAGCAGTAGCAGTTTGCGCTAATCCATATACAGTATATGGCATAATATCTACATTATTGGCTCTAAGTGCTGCTTGTATAGCTTTGTCTGGTTGCTTGGCATTAGCATAAGCAACAGCAAGACGAGACAGTAGTCGATTTATCTGATGGCTTTGTGGATTATCGATAGTTTGGGCAATTAAATAAGCAAAATCTATCTGATTATGCCTTAAAGCAACTTGAACCAAATATTCTAATGATTCTGGTCTAGCTTTTAACTTAACGAGTAAAGAGTTAAATAAAGAATGATAATCACTAATATTACCAGTCTCAATTGCTCTTTGTATTAACGATTCAATCCGCATTATATCTTGTTGTTGCGCTAGAGTAACCATTGCTTCAACACTCCGCGCGGAAGCAGCTTCTTGTTTTTGCTTTCGATACTCGCTTGCAATTGCAAGATATACATTTCCTTTTGTGTAAGCATCCTGAATTAATTCTACAGCCTGTGACGCTGTATCTACCTGCCCTGCTTGCGCGTAGTCAGTAATAATTTCTGATAAAATATAGTCATTATTAATGTTTGCACTCTTTAGTTTTACAGCTTTGTTAAATAATTGGTCTGCTACATTCAGATTTTTAGCACGACTATAAGCAACTGCAAGTTGTCCAAGTAGTTTGGCTTTTTCTTTTTCACCAATAATAGCTGGGAGAAGTTTTTGCGCTTGTTCTAACTGATTGATTTTTATATACTGACCTGCTATGGCGCCTAAAGTTTCGTCTTGTCTACGTCTGTTAGGTATAGACTTGGCAACATCCAATGCACGGTCAAACTTACCTAATTCGGCATATGTATAAGCAATAACATAAGAAGGATGAGACTCACGGTTTTTATCTTTTGTTTCTTTATCAAACTGGAGTGCAACTTGATATGATTGTGCTAACGTCTTTTGTGCTAGTGTCGGTTGACCTATATCTATATAAGTTCCTGCGATTCTAGTTAATAAATTTGCCCGTAGTTCAGTGAGCCTAACTCCTGATGATAATTGTACTGCTTGGTTCAATAATATACTAGGTTTCTCTTTAACACCTAAACTATGATAAATACGCGCTAATTGTGTAAAAGCTTGAATTTTAGTACTGCTATAGCTCGCATCAAGACTTTGTATCCGTCCTGATATATTATCCAGCATCGCCAAAATCAAACTTTTCTTTGCGGTAGGAGTTATCTTTATTAAACGCGCGATTCGATAATCTTGGCGCCTAACGAAATCATCTCCTAACAAGCTTCCAAGGTCATAAGATAAACTTTTGTTTTTAGACTTAAAAGCAATTTCTATAATTCGATTAACTTGAGTAATACTTGACTCAACCTGACCTTTTGATATCATCGAATCTAATTCATTAATTAGTAAAGAAATCCTATCGTAACTAGTTTTTTGTAGCTCGTTACGACAAAAAGCAGATATTTTAGTTGATTGAGGTATCGCAGCAACAGAAAGATAAGGGTTGACTAACAATAGTGAAAAGGCAAATAATATAGGTAACTTACGCATAATCTCAACGTTTAGTATTGAGTCATTTATACAAGACTTATGGTAAGTACCAGTACAAAATAAATGCTCTAATCATATCTTCATAATTATTTTTATAAAGCATAATTAACCAGAGCATCTGTACTCAGTTATGACTGTCGGTAGAGTATTTTGGATAAATTCTAATGCTTGCGAGGCAGTATTTACCTGCCCAGCTTGTGCCTTTTTCATTGTTCCACGTTCGACTACGACGCTTTTTTCATGTTGATATCTATATTAATGGGTTTGGAGCGTATCTCCATTAATCTCTTTTTATAATAATCTTCTAGTTTAGCAACAAATTTACCCTCAACTAGCTTAATTCCGAATACGTCCATTGCGGTTAAAAAATCTACATAGGTAGCATTTTGATAATCTTCGTTTTCAAATGCTGCTACTTGTTCTTCTGTACATCTTAAAAAGACTGCTAGTTCTTTATGAATTATTTTGAAAGCAATACGAGCCTTAATTAATAAGTCGGATAAAGCATCTAAACTTTCTATTTCCAGCACTATTGGTTTATCGGGGTCATGGGCAACTAGTGCTTCATACTCGACTATTTCCGCAACAATTTTTAACCGTAGTGCATCGTTAGACTCTTGTATTAGCTGCCAACCTACAGGGTCTAAACGTTGTTTTTCTAAGTTTGACCTGATTTTACGGTTTGCTTCTTCAAATTTAGATACTAACTCCTTAGAGTATGATAATTCAAAGTCATCTTTAATCATGGCGCCCATTCCCGTAAGTCTATTGCTATGATACCTTTTTTTCTCTGCTTCCTATCACGTTGAAATAACTCTATTGATTCTAAAGACTCATCAACAGGTTGATCAGATGGATATATTTCACCTCCATACCTGGCTTTTTGTGCTTTACTATCATAATACTTCAATATTAAAGGCGCCTTCTTTTTCAGGTATTCCATATCAACATTATCTCTATCCCAACAACAGTCAAAATCATTCGGTATTGATTTACGAGTTACGAATGAGCCATTCACGTAAAAATTTCTACCCCCTGCAGCTTGTAATTCTAACATTATTGCTTCCATGTTACTAATCATCCGCCTTCGTTTATCTGTATAACCAAACCTCTCCTTAAATTCGTCCAAAAAACAGTAATGTATCCCTGGTGGTAGATTACCATTTTCATCAAAATCTGGAATCATTTATACTCAGCGTGCGCCCCTCACTATTAATATTAAAATACAAGCTATCTATATATAACCTGTAATTTGATATAAATATAATACCATCGAGAAAATGCTTTATATAAAAGTTTTTATGAATCGTGGTTCACTTGAAGAAATAGAACATGAAACGAATTAGAGCAAAGTGCTAGAATTTATTCAAGACGTTGCCAGTAAGTATCCAAATCTTAACCCAGAAGGAATTAAAGCCATGCTTAACCTAACTGATGACATAGAAAACACAGAATATTACAAAAGTGTCATGAAAAAGACCTTTGAGGTAATATTACAATGATTGAACTGCGTCCTATAAAAACAGAAGCTGATTATCGTGCGGCTCTGTGTGAAATTGAAGCACTTTTTGATGCACAGCCAAATACACCAGAGTGTGACCGCTTGGACATTCTTGCTACATTAGTAGAAGCGTATGCGTACAATGTCATTATCCTATTGAGGCGCCAGACCCAATTGAAGCTATTAAATATTACATTGAAAGCCGAGGATTATCTGAGCGTGATTTAGAGGAAGCTATTGGGAGTGAGTCAAAGGTCGTTGAAGTACTGAATCGTAAGCAGGCTTTAACGTTAGAAATGATTCAACGTTTACATAATCAACTTGGTATTCCTGCTGAGGTTTTAATACAACCTTATACATTGGAAATGTACAGTGCTTCATAGCTAGTAAATATTATGTCAGATGATTTTGCTGAACATGACAACCAAGATATTAACCCAGAGGATGGATATCCAACAACGAGGGAATTATTTGATAATTTCTGTGATTACGGCGCCGAAGGTAAGTTGGAACTAATTGACTCGCAGTTAATTGTGGGTAACAGTATAGTTGGAAGTCGGTTGTTACTACGGCATATTTTACAAGGTTGGGGTGCTGGCGCTGGTGTTGCGTTGGCGCCGTTAGAAAAGTGGGTTGAAGCACTTGCTGCTGCTTATGGTTTGGAAAATTATCAGTCAAGTAATATTATTGAGAGTTTGGATTATTTAGATTCGGTAATTAAGATACGCGAATTGTATCAACCTGAAAACCTTATTGCACATAATAAAACCATATAACTCGCGTTTTCTTACCATGACACAATTATCTCAAAGAGGGCGTACTAACTTACCCCGTAAACCAATACCTAAAGAAGAACAAGAAAGGCGCCGACAACTACGTGATGACCTGGCAGCAAGATGTCGTGTTATTTTTGAGCGCGTGCGTCCCAGCTTGATTGAGCTTCACCTAAACTGGTATATTGCCATTGACCCTGACACAGAAGAATATATCATTGACCCAACTTTTGATGGAATAACAAAAAAAGTTATAAATACATACGGTTACAGTAATGAGCCAAAGCTAACGATGTTTAGGCTTAATGATACAGGTTCTTGTGGAAGAATATGATAAATGGACGGTTTGGCGACAATAAAGAATTATTTTTTGGAATTGAGCTTATTGGCGCCAATAATGACAAATTTTATGTTGAAGCTTTACTTGATACTGGGTTTACAGATGGATGGTTGGCTATCGAAACTCAAGACTTAGAAGCTTTGGGATGGTCTATATTGCTAAACAAGATAAAACTCTATAAAGGGCATAGCTACCCACCCAGTCCACTTTTTTTCTAAAACCTGTTCTTCTAAATGCTTCGCTCTAGATTGGCAAGAACGATATATAACTTGCATTTTGTATCCTCCTTTTTTAAGATTGGAGAAATAATAAAAGCCACAAGCTGTTAAGCCTCTAGCTTTATTAGAAACTGCGAGTTCAAGCTTATTGCAATACCATGAAAGCATTGCATCTGAATCAAAATATGCGCTTTCTCCTGGTTGAACTAAGTAATATCTTGGTTCTTTACCTAATCCAGGTCTTACCATATCACTAAGCCAATTTATTTCTTTACCGTCGTCACTTATCAAAATTACGTCAATAGAATGTGCCTGGTTAAAACGAAGAGGATTTAAGGTATTGTTAGTCACATGAATACCTAGCTTTACATCAGTTTTGGTTCTAAATAGCTTAGAAGGAATAGTCAGCAAGGACTTTGCCATTTCTATTTTGAACAAGACCCCATCAACTTCTATTGCACGACTGTCAAATAATAAGGTTTGAACTAGACGGAGATTTACCCAAGGTGTTGCTAATATCTCTGAACTAGCTTTTTGTGCGTTTTCTTCTTGGCTAATGTTTGGTTTAGAGATGCATTGAGTATCTAGGTCTGTATTTAAAATAAAGCGAAGCTGATAAGTTTCTGCTGCAAGCGCATCAAAATACCAGAAATAAGCGGGACTTACAGAACCAAGCACGTAGTCAGGAACAGCAGGTATTTTTAGCTGTAAAGAATTCTCTTGCCAAAAAAGCCTTGCGGTTACAATAAAAGTTGTACGGCAATTAGGTATGATTCTCCACCAGTTATATTGTTTACTCTGATTGTTAGTAATAGCTTTATCGGCGCCTAAACGCCCTTGTATTATTTTACCATCCAATGTCAAAAGCTCTGGAATAAAAGCTTGTAAAGAGTTAAGGTGAAAATTATTTGAATTAGTATGGTTTATGCTTACATGGAATTTAATTGGCATATTAACGCCAACTTTCCTTTTCGGGATGGGATACACTCTAGTAGGATAGAGTAGAGTGTTGGGATTAACTAGTTCTATTTGTATACCATTCGATTGAGAAAAGGTCATGTTTCCTATCCTGTCAATTCTTATTTTTTCATATGCTGGTCAGTTCTTTATAAGCTGAAACTTTATTGGGGGTGTATGTATCTCACCTACCCAGACATTTTCCATTTTTACAATGTTGCTTCTAGGGTTATTGTAAATTTGATTTTCCCACACTGGTTTTAAATCTATGAGGTCGCCCCTGATGCCTTGATGTTCCCATGCAGGGTATTGATTTTCGTATATTAATTGAACCCAATATTCGCCATGAGTGAAATCATAAAATATCCAATAGCAACCATCTTTTTCACGAAATACAAATTTTAGTTTACTGTCCTAAAGAGCAAAAATACCCTAACAATAGAATAGACACACTCTCCAATGGCGCCAGTAGTTTAAAGTCAGATACTTCAGGGTTATAGCTGCCGTTTACATTAGGGCTGAACCGTTGCAATTTTTGCTTATCGGCTTGAAAAAATTCTGGACGCGCAAAAAAGAGTAGGAAACGATGAGAATTTTCTGTGTTATTAGTAATTTGAATGCCAAACTGGAGTGTAGTTTTAGCGCCAGGTTCTGAGCGCGGAATTTGCAGTACACGCTTAGACATCAATGTTTTAAACCGAATACCATCTACTTCAGCAGCATTGCTGTTATTATCTTCAAAATATACCATGTTAGTTAAATTAATATTTATTATACAAGAATTTAATCCCCCCAATCTCTTTTAATAGGGCGATTTAACAAACTTTCATCAATTTTACCTGGAGTCAATTGTGCTTGCAATACTTCACCATCTGGCGCCAAAAATTCTAGACTCAATGTTTGATCAGAACTAAGGTAAAAAGATTCTGCTGTGTTGTTTCTTAAATCAACTTTAATTTCTACACGGGTTTTGGAATCAGAGTTATTATCTGGGATAGCTAGCACTATAAGATTTGGTTCCCAAATTGCTAGATGAATGCCATCTACTTCAAAGAAATTGCGAAAGTTAAATATATTTGATGTCATATTAAATACCGTTTACAAAATTGGTGGCGCCATTTACAGCAATAACTAGACAAAAGTTAAATCTACAAATGGAGTATCAACTCGTCCTAACCACATTTTATTCATACTATTGTACTTGTGACGGTTATAATCTTGTGTGGGCGAATCGCCAAAATATAATTCGCGCTTCGTGGGTAGCGAGTGAACGCGATGTACAATTACCTTGAGATTGAAATCAACGAGAAATTGGTAAATAAAAGTGAATCTCCCTTTGATTACCCGTGCTATAGAATATGACGAGAAAATAGCGATTATCGTTCCCAGCGGCGCCAACGCTACAACGGTTGAAGCATTTACCTATAAGGATTTGCTGCACACCTCCAGTCAAATCGCAACATGTCTTCTTCAGGATGCAGAAGATTTACAAGAGCAACGAGTTGCTTATATAATTCCACCTGGTTTTGAGTATGTAGCTACTCAGTGGGGTATTTGGCGCGCGGGCGGAATAGCTGTACCTCTGTGTATTTCCCACCCGCGACCCGAATTAGAATATGTGATTATAAATTCAGGAGCATCGATTATTGTTGCCCATCCCAATTATGAGGATATACTGCGCCGAATTGCTACTGAACATAATTTGCGATTTATCCTTACCTCAGAAACGCTCCCAAATCATATTGTTCCCCTCCCAAATATAGATATTAATAGACGCGCGTTAATTCTCTACACAAGCGGTACAACAGGTAAACCGAAGGGTGTAGTTACGACGCATCAAAATATCCAAGCTCAAGTGACTAGCTTAATCACCGCTTGGGAATGGAATAAGAGCGACCGCATTTTGCATATACTGCCATTGCATCACATTCACGGGATTATTAACGTACTGACTTGTGCTTTATGGGCTGGGGCAGAGTGCCATATGTTGAGCTTCTTTGATGCCCAAACCGTTTGGAACCGAATTTGTGAGGGTGACTTAACCTTATTTATGGCAGTGCCAACGATTTATGTGAAGTTAATTGCTGCTTGGGAAAACGAATCGAGCGAACGCCAAAAAATTATGTCAGCAGGCTGCGCCAAAATGCGCTTGATGGTTTCTGGTTCAGCAGCTTTACCAGTTCAAGTTTTAGAAAAGTGGCAGACTATCAGCAGCCATTTTCTGCTTGAGCGCTATGGGATGACAGAAATTGGCATGGCTCTATCGAATCCTTTACATGGTCAACGCTACTCAGGATATGTGGGTCAGCCTTTGCCGCGAGTGGAAGTTAGATTAGTGGATGAGACTGGATTATCACCATTAGGGGCGCCGGGAGAAATCCAAGTCAAAAGCCCTGGAGTGTTTTTAGAATATTGGCAAAACCCCCAAGCAACCGCCAAAGCCTTTCAAGATGGCTGGTTCTGTACTGGAGATTTTGCTGTAGTCGAGAACGGTAACTATCGTATTTTGGGAAGAATGAGCGTAGATATCATCAAAACCGGAGGTTATAAAGTTTCAGCTTTAGAAATTGAGGAAGTGCTGCGTTCTCATCCAGATATTCAGGAATGTGCTGTGGTCGGGGTTGCTGATCTAGAGTGGGGTGAGCGAGTTTGTGCGGCGTTGGTATTGCAACCGCAACGCCAGTTGACACTAGAATCTTTTAGGAGTTGGGCAAAAGAGCTATTGGCAGTTTATAAGATACCAAGCCGAATTCTCACAGTTGAAGAATTACCGCGCAACGCTATGGGGAAAGTGATTAAGCCGACGGTAGTTGAGCTATTTCAGTCATCTTGATCATAAACATCAATTAGTTCTAGTAGTCATAAGTTTTGGCTGGTAGGAAAATTGGCAACGGATGATGAACGGATGTAACGGATAGGTAATTTTAAATAACCAGACCTTGTTTTTAACAAATAAATTATCCGTTACATCCGTTGTATCCGTTGCTAACCAACCCACCAAAACTTATGAGATGAACCACTATTTCAAACTTTCGGAGGATTTGGCGGACACCAAAAAAGGTTTTTGCTGGATATACCAAGAGATTCGAGAATTCCGCGCATCACCTCTGTACAGTACATCCAGTGTCCCAAGTCATCATACATGAGATCGGGATTAAACTCGACATTATAGTGCAGTACATTAGGAAGGTTTGAGAACTCATCAGAAGCTTGGGGAGAAAGAAGTAGAAGTTGAAATAGCTTGCTAGAGCATTCTTTTTCTAGCTTGTTGACCAAATCTATCACGCCACCGCGATCAGCAATACCTGTGCGAACGAAAAGCGCTTTGTCGCAATTCTGGATTGTGTACCAAAACCTTTCTGAGCGCGCGGTATACCTAACACGCATCCGTTCATGGACGGGAGACATATCGCTTGTTGGGTCATCTGTGTCCTCAACTTCATGGGCAAAGGATAGACCCCCCCATTTACTGTGGTAAATTCTACCTGCGTCTGGATTGTAATGCAGGAAGCTAGGATTCCAAATATCATAAAAACGGTTTTCAATGATATCCGCGATATCTGCAATATTGGTAGTGCGCGTCAAGTCAAACGGAAAGGCAGGGCCATCATACTCCATTTTGTAAAGCATCATTCGGACGGCACAGCGATCCCCTAACGGCACGATTGCCACACGGCTAATGTCTGATAATTTGCATTTGTATTGGAACAAGACAGCAGACTGGGGTGGGAGTTTAACCCGGCTTTCTAGTCCCTGGTTGCCAATCATCATCGTCCGGAAAGGAATATCGGGATACAGAGGGTCTTCATATACACCTGCTGGCATGGCTTTTAGTGCTAGACGCACCTCTTTCCACATCGGATGAATGTTGTACTCGTGGTCTGATTCGTTGATTACCCAGAGATGACGCGCGTCGTTTTGTAGAATCCCCAAATGCCCATCATAGAACAAAACTTGTGAGTTGTTCGGCGCGAAGAGGTTGAAGGCAGCACTGTATTCCAAGTCAGCACCAGGAGGAATTTCTACAGTCGTCGAGATGGCACCCTGAGCCTGTACAGCAAAATATGGGAGTGTTCCTTTCTGGGGATTTTTGGCAATGTAGATGCCTGGGATCAATCCTGCTTTACTTTGCAGTACAGTTTGCAGTTCTTGCCAATAGGGAGCAATTGTATAAGTGTATTTTGATGGATTGCTGATCCGCAAACGCTTCTCTTCGATACAGGCGCCGATATAAAAGCCTGCATTGTCACGATAAATGGGGATTTCATTCGGTGAAAAGAAGCGTTGCTTTTCTACTGCTAATTCGTTTTTGTCAATTTGGAACAGGTTCAGGTCGATTGCCTGATACATGAGACGATGACCCATTGTGTTGGGATGAGATGGGTCGAAGGATATCCCCTCTCTCCAACGTCCGTCCCCATTGTCCACTGCTGCCAACCAATTCAGTATTGGAACATCCCAATTCAACATCCGGTTGTGTGTGTCCTTCAGCAGAAAGTAATGTTCAGGGGAATAGGCGCCATTGGGATAGACTCCGCCTAAAATCGGTCTTGCTCCTAGTGCGCGCGTCATTTTCACTAAAGTTAACAAGCCGCTTTCAAATCGCCGCTGTATAGCCCGTCGTTCGTGAGGGGGACAATAAGCTAATCCTTCGTTACCCAGAGACAAGGCAATAATGACGATATCTGGTTGTTCTTTTGTAACAACTTCTGCAAATCGGTCAATCGTTCGGGTGACATTTGCCCCCACCTCTGATACATTTACTACTCTATGCCCATATTTTTCCTGCAAAGTCTCTTCTAATAACTTGACCCAACCTTTCAACAGCCATGCTTTATGACCATCAGCAACAGAACTACCAATAACCACAATTTTTAAACCAAGAAACCCTTCTTCCAAAGGCTTCCTAACAGCAGGTTCCTCAATATATCCGAATGGATAAGGCTGCAAATAACCAAATACGCCATCATCCACAACAATAGTACTGTTTTGCTCCTGCTCTTTGAGTGGCAACCAACGATTTGAACCTAGAGCTTCCCATTCCCCACGCCCTTTTGCATCGAGACGTACATACTTATATTCTAATCTTTGAGAGGCGCCTAACTCCTTTGATGGCTGAATGTCGATTTTTTTGTCTGTCCACCATTTTGGATAGCGATCGCCACTTGTACGCAGGTGAACACATTTGGTAATGTCCCACAATCCCAATTCGGGAGTAGAACCGACTATAGCAATGGATTCACCAGTTTGCGTGTTAGCACTAACCTGGAATTGATACATAGGTTGCATCCTCATATCCGCTTCTACGGTATCATTTATAACACTTATATCGACTTTATTTAGAATAAATGTAAGTATAATTACGTAAAAATCAGCTTTTCACACGGCTTGGCACTGGTGCATTCCGATAAGTTAATGAATGATTGGTATAACTTGTTTATTTGATTTTATCCTATAAAGATTTCAAAGTAGCTTATATTCTATTTTTAAATCTACTTTTAAAATACACTTAATAATGATTACCAAATCTTAATTTACAGTTAATCAATCTTAGATGTCATGTTAGTTAAAATAATATTTGTTATACAAAAATTTAATTCCCCCAACAGAGCGCGCGGAACGCTCTGCTAAGGAGGATTTTAGTCTATAAGATTTGGTTCCCTAATTACTAGATGAAGACCATCTATTTCAAAAATGTTGCTAAAGTTCGATATACTTGATGTCATATTAATTAAAGTAATATTTATTAGGGTTTGACCCCAAAAAAGGGGAATTCAGTTGGGACAAGGGTGAGAGCTACTTATCCGCAGCAATGAATATTTTGTTTGTCAAAAATAAGTACACATACGGATTAAAAGGCGCCTAGTTCTGCTGACGCAATTTATTTAACACTTCCTTAGTAAAGGGATTCTTACCCGCGCGCAGGGCTTTCACCCACCCTTGTCGCTGTGCTTTACTTTCTTTATCATCAGTCTCTTGCATGTATGCCTCAAAGTCGGATATGGTGCCTTTGTAATTGCCCATCAGCGCTCTTGCTAAACCTCGACTATCACGAATATAGCTACTATCTGGTTCAAGTTTAACAGCTTTTTCACAGGCAAACATCACCAATGCAGCAGATTCATTTAAACATTATAGTTAAAAATACTTTTAACTACTATTAGACTTTCGTCGATTCCAGACAAGTTGAAAAACCTTAATTTGTTTACCTGATAAGACCCAAATTCGTATGATTTCCTGTATTGCTAGTCTGAAAATCCTTTTATACCATATTACTTTAAAGATCGGCTTTACCTGGGCAGATATTATTAACCGCGCGAACCTAGGTATGGAAGTTGCACCTGTAGCACTGTCGGCGCCTGCTATTAATGGTTAGTACCGAATGAGTAAAAATTGAATAAATAATAAAAAGCGCTCCTTCTCTCATTGGGGGCGCTTTTTATATGTGTTTTCAGAGTTAGTAACAAATTAAACCACAGTTTTTAAATTACTTTAAGAAAAGCACCTTAATGAGGGGATGTATATTGATACAACCCCCTTTTTCATTGTTCCACGTTCTACTAGGAAGCTTTTTTCATGTTGATATCTATATTAATGGGTTCCGAACGTATGTTCGTTAATCTTTCAAAGTAATAATCATCTATCTCAGCAACAAATTTACCGTTAACTAGCTTAATTCCAAATACATTCATTGCTGCTAAAACATCCACATAGCTAGCATTTTGATAATCTTCGCTTTTCTTATGCTTCTGCTTGTTCTTCTGTACATTTTAAAAGTATAGCTAGTTCTTTATGGCTTACTTTAAAAGCAATACGAGCTTTAATTAATAAGTCAGATAAATAATCAAGGTTTTCTATTTCCAGCACTATTGGTTTACTTGGGTCATGGGCAACTAGTGTTTCATATTCGACAATTTCCGCAACAATTTTTACTCCTTAGCATCGTTAGATTCTTGAATTAACTGCCAACATAAAGGGTCTAAGCGTTTTCTTTCTGAGTTTGCCCTAATTTTATGGTTTGCTTCTTCAAAGAAAGGATACCCATTCTTTAGAATATGCTAATTGCGAGTCATTCGCGCATCATGGCGCCCATTCCTGTAAATCTATAGCTATGATACCCTTTTTATTTAAGTCCCGGTCACGTTGAAAAAATTCAATTGAGGTTGTAGACTCATCTACAGGCTGGTCAGATTGATATATTTCTCCTCTGTACTTGGCTTTCTGTGCTGCACTATCATAATACTTTAAGATTAAAGGCGCCTTCTGTTTAAGGTACTCTGTATCAACATCGTCCGAGTCCCAGCAGCAGTCAAAGTCTTTGGGTGTTAGTTTGCGGGTCACGAACGAACCATTTAAGTAAAAATTCCTACAACCAGCAGCTTTTAATTCTATCATTACCATTTCCATGCCACGAATCATCTGCATCCGTTTTTCTGTGTAACCAAACCTTTCTTTAAATTCATCCCAAAAACAGTAATGTATGCCTGGTGGTAGATTACCATTGTCTTCAAAATCACCGAATCATTGTTGCAAAAGGAGCGCCCCTGATATTAATGTCTAGTTACAAGCATTATGATATGTAACTTGTAATTTTATAGAAAGATAATACCATTTATTATATTTTTCACTATTAATTTATATGTAAGAGTCGGCGCCTAAATTATTCAGACTCTGGTGACTCTGGTATTAACGGGTCTTCGTTATTAAGTAAACAAGTCCAGTCCACACCGTCCAACTCTATAGACTCTTCGTAACCATCAGATTGTAAGACCTCTTTAATTAGCTCCTCTACAGGAATTTTGCGAACAGCAGCTTCTTGCCTTAAGTCTCTACAAACCTCATTCCAATTATCTTCAGAAGAGACTTTCTCTATTAATATTGCTTCTGCCATACGAGTTTTTGATACTCCCTTGGTGTGTCCCCATAGGGATAAACGTATCTCTTTAACAATAGGCAGATTTATAGGGAATCTCCTGTCTCGTTTCCTAGCCATAAGTAATGTTGTATTTACGTTGACTTGAATAGTTTACCGCTATTTGTCACTATTTAGTTACCAAATTATCACAATTTGGTATCTAATTAGTTACTCAATGGTAAAGTTAGGTTAAGATATATAAAGTTAGTTGACGATACCAGCACAACGTAAATTTGTATAACAAGAGCGAAAAATCATGGCACAATCTACAGAAGTTAAAGCTTTCATCGACACAGATAATCAAACTGAGAAATTACCTTTACCTACAGGTAATACGGCGCCAGAGCGTGAACAAATTAAACATACTCTTATTGGTTCACAGCGCGCTGTTAAAGGCACAATTAAAGTGCTACATCAGTTAGGATACGCCAATATAACCGATTGGAGTCCACTTTTACCAAGCTCCAATCCAGGTGAGGTAATCAGCGTACTTATACGGATTATTAGCGTTAGTTAATATACTGCTTATCAAGGACGGAAAAGGCGCCAGTCTTTATGGCATGGCGCCGTATATAGGGTTATACGAATTTATTGTGCTGGTACTGTTTGATTGTGTTGAAATCCCCCCTAACCCCCCGATGGGGGGGAACAAGAGTATTTACGCGCTCTTTTAATAGGAAATAAAAGAGCATTCTTAGTCCCCCTTCCACGCGGGGGGTTGGGGGGATTTAACATCCTTTTATAAATGCAGTAATACAGCGTTGCAACGAGCTATAGATACCTTGCTTCTTGGTGAGCGCGGATTTGATCGAAGAAGCTGAAAAATATAAATAAATGTAATCTAAATACAGTTCGCGGTGATGATACGCGAACATGCACTTTTGTCCAAAGTCCAATTAATGTAATAGTGCTTAATAATTTTATGTTGGGTGCATGTTGTATCTATGTTGGGTTACGCGCGGAGCTTCACCCAACCTACAGTCTTCTCCTAGAACTGTAGTAAAGAAAAGACACAGCCTGGGAAGGCTGTTCCACAAGAGTGTGCCAGAGCAGTTATACTAAGTTTTGTAACTTGAATGTAAACGGACAAATCGCTGTGCAATCTTTTGACTTTACTACTCTCACTGCGGTTTGTAACGAACTGCGCGAAACTTGGATACCATCGCGCGTTGAGCAAGTTTACCAGCGTGACCGCACTACTATTTCTATTGCTTTACGTACTTTAAAGGGACGTGGATGGCTGGAAGTTTCTTGGCATCCTCAAGCTGCGCGTTTACATATTGGTTCGCCACCACCTAGAATTCCTGATACTTTTACTTTTAGTCAGCAGTTAGTTAGTCAGCTAAATGGTTTGGCGCTTGTTAAAGTTGAAACTATTGCACCTTGGGAACGAGTTGTTGATTTACAGTTTGCTGGGCGCCCAGGTGAAGATGCTGTATATCATATATATATAGAAATCATGGGTAAGTACAGTAATGTAGTGCTTACTAATGCCAAAAATGAGATTATCACTACAGCGCATCAAGTAAATCAACAACAATCGAGCGTTCGTACTGTCCTAACTGGGCAAATGTATGAGGCGCCTCCTAATATGACGAATACTGCTCCGAGTTTGAGTGAGCCTTTTGAACGCTGGCATGAACGGGTAAGTTTAGTACCTGGCGCCATCAAAAAGCAGTTGCTCAAAACTTATCGCGGTCTTTCACCAATGTTAATACAGTTGATGTTGCAAGCTGCGAATATTGATTTGGAAGCAACTACCGATAAGTTAAATGCTCAAGAATGGCAAAGTTTATTTCAACGCTGGCAAGAATGGTTACACCGACTTGAAAAAAACCAGTTTGAACCTTTCTTTTTAGATTCTGGTTATACGGTGTTAGGTTGGGGTGGAATTAAGCAAGCTAATAGTACTCAGGAACTAATAAATGAGTATTATACGAGCCAGTTTAATCAATTAGTATTTTCGCAGTTGCGGCATCAGTTGACGCAGAAGCTTAATAATATTTTGGAGAAGTTACGGCAGAAGGCAAACACGTTTAAACAAAGGTTGGCACAAAGCGAACGCGCGGATGAATATCGGCAAAATGCTGATTTACTTATGGCTTACCTGCATGAGTGGCAACCTGGAATGAGTGAGATGACGTTGGCTGATTTTGAAAGCGGTAAACCTGTTACTATTGCTCTTCAACCAGATAAAAATGCTGTACTCAACGCGCAAGCACTTTATAAGCAGCATCAAAAGCTGAAACGTGCGCGTGGTGCAGTTGAACCATTATTAGCTGATGTTGAAGCTGAAATTGAATATTTAGAACAAGTCGAAGCTGCGATTTTACAGGTTGAAACTTACCAAGCTCCTGAAGATTTGCAAACTCTCGAAGAAATTCGTGATGAACTTGTTTCTCAAAAATATCTCGAAGATACTGATTACCGCAATCGCAGTAACGATAAAGATAAAGATATTAACTTTAGACGTTTCCAAACTCCGAATGGCTTTGAAGTGTTTATCGGTCGTAACAACCGTCAAAATGACCAACTAACTTTTCGCTTTGCTGGTGATTACGATTTATGGTTCCACACTCAAGAAATTCCTGGCAGTCACGTGCTTTTACGTCTTCAAGCTGGTAATGTTCCTGATGAGGTTGATTTGCAGCACACCGCTAACCTCACAGCTTATTACAGCCGCGCGCGTCAAAGTGAGCAGGTACCTGTAGTCTACACGCAACCAAAGTACGTCTACAAACCTAAAGGCGCCAAACCTGGAATTGCGATTTACAAGAATGAGCGCATTATTTGGGGACAACCGCAAAAAGTCAGGTAAAACAACAAAACAGCACAATTTCAAGTTCGTCTAACTTTTTTCTCAAAAGTTAACTAAAAATCTGTGCTGGCTGTTACAATATTTAATTGAAAAACATCCTGTTGCGTTTTGGGAACGCGCAACTGGATAGACTCTTTTGAGAAGATGACGAAACACGTATATGGCCAGTTGTGGTAGACTGGTCATTTTTTATTAATCTATAGTCATCATCTTATCACAAATACTACTGAAGTTTGGATAGGATTTTGTAAACTTGTAATACATCTTCAGTTATAATACCTAAGTAAATTTATTTAGATTTATTGCAAAAAGTAAATTTTTGTAAATAAAGAATATTGTGGGTCAGGCATCCCGAACTGACTATAATATCCACAGTTCGTGATGCCTGTGCTACAAGCCTGTGCCACAAGCCTGTGCTACTAGAAGCTGAATGTGGTTCGTAGGGCGCCGATTACAACGTCGTCATTGTTTTCATTATGGTCAGGCGCCGTTAGCCATATTACACCTGGAGTAATGGAAATATTGTCGCTAAGTCTATATTGATAAAATGCCTCGATATGGTATGAGGTGTCTCTGTCTCGCTCTAATCCATTAATACTTGAACTAGTAAGTTTTGGTTCCATACCGACGATAATGCCTCCGAGGCTGCCTTTATTAAATAAGTCGGGGAAGCCAAGGGTAACTGCCCAATTCCAAATATCAGCGGAACCACGGGTGGGGAATGTTGGCGTAGTAACTAAGTTGCGTGTATTGCTGTAACCAAACCAACCGCCAAGAACAAATCTTTCGCTCAAACCAATCGATGCTTCTACACCATAGGAATTGGTAATAAATGGTACATCTACGCCAAGAGTACTTTCTGCAATCTGACCATCATCATTAAATATTTCTAGACCGTTTGGACCAACTACGTTTCTTATTACATTTAAAGTCGCTGCATTGCTACCAGTTCCAAATGGTTGCTTATAAGCATTTATATAAGTCAGCCCAAACTTAATACGCTCAGTTGGTTTTACGGTTAATTGTGCTAACGCTGCATACGCACCATTAAAGACACCATTTGATGGTGTTGGGTCATTGTTTGTACTTGACAAGTAGCCTAAACTCAAAGTTAGCTTATCACCAAAATCTTGATTAATCGCTGCCCCGGCGCCTCCTACCTGTAAGTAAATTGGGTTGCGGGTTCCAAAGCTAGATAAAGCACCAAAGGCACCGTCACCGTCAAATATAGTGACCATATCGGTAATATCATCTGCTGCTGCTGCGTTGGCAAGTAGTTTAATTTGAGTTGTGCCAATATTAAACCCGTACCATAACGCATCAAGCTCTACATCATTGGTACCATCTCCAGCAAAGAAGAAGTTGCCCTCTGGAGTACCATTATCTGAGTTGACGATAGTGTTATTGATATTGTTTGCTTGAAGTCGAGTAAATAAGGTATCTGTACCCGAAAAGCTGGTGACGAACTCTATACGAGTTCGAGTGGCAAGAGTCGCGTTATTGTCTGTAGGACGAACACCATTTACTCTATCTCCACTTAAAACATCACTGAGAACAGTTACTATTTGCCCTTGTAGTTTGGACGTAGTTGAAAATCGATTTGCCTCCAATTCTGCTGCTTTCGCTTCAACCGCATCAACACGTCCTCGTAATGTGGCAAGTTCTGCGGTAAACTCTTCTTGCAGTCTCCGTATCGTATCTAAATCTTCTTTCCTTACCAAATCTGCCGTAGCAGTCGCGATAAGTTCATTCACTCTATCCAAACACGCATTTACACCTGCGGCAAACTCATATCTAGTCATCGCGCGGTTGCCACGATAAGTTCCATTTGGATAACCCGCTATACAACCATAACGTTCTACTAATGACTGTAGCGCTTGGAATGCCCAATCAGTTGGCTGTACATCCGAGAGTTGAGAAACAGATGTTACTTGTGACATGGTTTGAGTCGGAACATTTCCTGTTTGTTCAACTGGAATTGTAATTTGAGATACTTCGGCTTGCTGCAACCGCTTTGCATCTTCCGCTTCCGCAGTTGAGTTTACTGTTAGAACTGTAGCTAAAACAACAGGGCTAGCCGCTCTAAACCAGATATTTTTCACGTCTACTCCTCACACTATTGATAATCACTACTAATACTACTATTGATTTGTAATGTTTAATTAAAAAAAATTGCATATATATTATCTATTTTTAACCGCCACTTATCCGTCCATTTAACAAAAAATATAGATTTTTAACCTGAACGATGTAACAACTGCCTCAACTTGATGCAATTGTTGCTAATCACAATTGACTTTAATGACTACTTTTAGTTAAAATAGCACAATAACGAGAATCATTATCATACGATAATAGCTTAATTGTCAAGAGAAATGTGGCACGAGGGCAGTTTGTGTTTTATGAAGTGTAAAAAGGCGCCGATAAAATTGTACGGTGGGAGTAGCCTCAAGGGTGGTGTGATATCGCTGTTAGGGTTATTAGTACTACTTACTACAGCAGCTTGTAGTCAGACCAGTAACCAAAGTACTACAGCGACTACTGAGACATCATCTCAAACGAGTGCTGCAACACCTACACCTACAGCAGAATCAGGAAAACCCAAAATAAAGGTAGTGACAACATTTCTACCGATGTACTGGTTTACAAGAGCAGTAGCCCTTGACGCAGCAGAGGTGGAAATCTTAATACCACCTGGTACAGAAGTTCATGATTACCAAGCGACACCAGAAAATGTCAAGGCAATAGCGACTGCGAACGTTCTAGTGAAAAATGGGTTGGGGTTAGAAGAGTTTCTTGAAGATACAGTAAAGAATGCTCAAAATGCGAAGTTGCTTTCTGTTGACGCAAGCAAAGGAATTAAAGCATTGAATGAAATTTCTCCAGTTGTGACTGTAGAGGGGAAAGGACACGACCACGACCATTCAGCAGGAAACCCTCATGTTTGGTTAGACCCAGTGTTAGCGAAACAGCAAGTTACGAATATTCGTGATGGGTTAATTGCGGCTGACCCTGCTAATAAAGCAACCTATGAAGCGAACGCAGCAGCTTACATAAAGCAACTTGATGATTTACACAACGAGTTTCTTGCTCAATTGCGAAAAACTCCTAACTGTACTTTTGTAACTTTCCATGATGCTTACCCATACATAGCACAAAGATATAACTTAAAGCAGGTGGCAGTAGTGGAAGTACCAGAAGACCAACTGGCGCCGTATGATGTGCAGAAAGTGGTGAACACGGTGAAAAAGTATAACGTGAGAGCGTTGTTTAATGAGCCGGGAACTGATAATAAATTACTTGCAAGTTTATCGAAAGATTTAAATTTGACACTGCGTGAAATTGATTCTTTAGAAGCAGGTGATAAAGACCCGCAGAGTTATTTCAAAGCAATGAAATCAAATTTAGAATCTTTACAATTGGCTTGTAAGTAAGTTATGTATATAAGCTTGTGATTATAAGTAATAGTAAGAACACAAAAATAAATTCTCTGGAATAACCAGTTTGATATTTATCTTTGCTGATAGGTTTTGTTATTTGTCATCATTATCAGTAACCATAAATATCTCGCTTCAATAAGTTTATTTTTGTCTACTTTCAACTTGTAGTGGGCTGAAGCCCACGTTACAGCTGTTTTTCTGTGTTCTTTTAGTTTTAATATTTATCACTAATGACGAGTAATATTCCTATTCTTCAAGTCGAAGGCTTAACTGTTTATCAAGGAAAGTATCTTGCGCTTCGCGATGTTTCATTTCAATTAGAACCAGGAACGAATACTGCAATAGTCGGGCCTAACGGCGCCGGTAAAAGTACATTAGTACAATCAGTTTTAGATTTAATTCCTCGTAGTAGCGGTAACGTTCAGATTTTTGGGCGCCCAATTACACGTTTAGGACATTTACGGCAGCAAATAGGCTATATGCCACAAAACTTTATCTTCGACCGTAGTTTTCCAATTTCGGTATCTGAGCTAGTAGGTTTAGGGTGGACACGTTCAAGACCTTCTGGAGTGTTTTCTAGGTGGAAAAAAGATCGAGATAAAATTGCTGCTATTGAACAAGCGTTGAAGCGAACTGATGCACTACATTTACGAAACCAAGCGATTGGTACACTGAGTGGAGGACAGTTTAAGCGGGTTTTACTAGCTTACTGTTTGGTGGCGCCGCGTCAGCTATTAGTTTTAGATGAAGCTTTTGCTGGAGTTGATGCACAGGGAACAGCAGAATTTTACACTTTACTCAATCA
Organism: Calothrix sp. NIES-4105; assembly: GCF_002368415.1. Lineage (GTDB taxonomy): Bacteria > Cyanobacteriota > Cyanobacteriia > Cyanobacteriales > Nostocaceae > Dulcicalothrix. The sequence continues at coordinate 8,752,770 of NZ_AP018290.1, read as the reverse complement.
GATTAAACGTGAGCAGGGTTGGACTATTTTACAAGTCTCCCACGATATAGATATGGTCAATCAAAATTGTGACCGTGTTATTTGTCTTAACCAAACAGTTGTTTGTAGTGGTACCCCTGAACTGGCATTCTCGCAAGAAAACCTTTTGGCTACATACGGGCCGTCTTTCAGTCGCTATTACCATCAGCATTAACGGGTGGTCAGATTCCCTTAAGATTCCCGACTTCTTAAAGAAGTCAGGAATCTTAAACATGTAAAGATTTTTACAGATAGTTAAATTTTTTATACCAAGTGTAAATAAATAAAAATATAGCGGTAATTTTGAGCTTGATGTATTAAAAGAATCTTGTGGAACGTATAACTGGTGACTAAATCGCAGAAAATTGAGATGGGCGCTACGTTATGAATGTGACTTGCGTAACTTTGATGTTTTTTGGTTAAATCAGCAATAAAGTTTTTTTAAATACGCGGTGTTTAACAAAATTGTTCTGCATCACGTTTGATAGACGTAGGTTCCTATCGGCTATTGGTTCATAATCAACATTTGAAATCTAAAGAGGAGCGACTGTGAGGGTGTCTAATAAAAAGGGTTCCTTATCCGCATTAGCGGTTTTGCTGATATTGAGTGCTAGTGTACCAGTGGCTACTACTCAAATTTCTCCTGTTGCAGCTCAATCTTCGGCGCCCTTTACTTTTCCACTGCCGAAACAGGTTAAAGAAGGAACAGTAGTGCGAATTAACGGTTCGAGCAGCATGATGAAAATTAATGATGCTTTAGCGAAGAACTTTAAAGCTCAGTTTGCCAAAACTGACGTTAAGACTGCTTACAACGGAACTGATGCAGCTTTGAAAGCTGTTTTAGAAGGAAAAGCTGACTTGGCATCTATTGGTCGTCCACTTACCGATGCGGAAAAAGCTAAGGGTTTGGTAGCTGTACCTATAGCGCGCAATAAAATAGCCACATTTGTAGGTAAAGATAATCCTCTAAAAAAGAGTATTACAATCCCTCAGTTTGCTCAAATTTTCCGCTCGAAAGCAACTGACTTGTCACAACTCAAACTGGGTAAGGGAAAAATTCGCTTAGTTGACCGTCCAGAAACAAGCGATACGAGAAGAGCATTTCAAAATTATCCAGTATTTAAGAACGCGCCGCTTAAAGCTGGGGCAAATGCGGTAACGGTAAAAGAAGATAGTACCAATGCTGTAATTAAAGCATTGGGCAAAGATGGTATTGGGTATGCTATTGCTGACCAAGTTGTGAAAAATCCGAACGTGCGAGTCGTTCCGATGCACGGCGTTTTACCTACTGACGCGCGCTATCCTTTCTCACAACCATTATCATATGTATACAAAGGAGACAAACCAGCGAATGCAGTACAAGCATTTTTAGGTTATGCAACAGCAAACCAAAATCAAAAAGTTGTCGAACAAGCAAGAGTAGCTGCTGTAGCAGTGAACCAGAATGTACCAAATAAACCTGCTGCAACTACACCAGCAACAACTTCCAATTCGGCAAACGACCAAAATGCAACTGTTGCTAATGCACCTGGTGCCATCGCAGAAGATACACCAGTAACATCAGATAGAGATTTTCTGAAGTTATTACCGCTAATAGCATTGCTTGCTGGTATGTGGTGGTGGTTCACTCGTAAACCTAGCGAGCCAGTAAAAGCCGCCGTTACACCTGTTACACCTATTACACCTGTTACACCCGTGGTTGGGGCGCCAGGTGAAAGTCGGATGGTTCTAACACCGCGATCTGCTCAAAGTGCATATGCATATTGGGAAATTCCTCATCACGTCCAAGAAGATTTACGACGAGAAGGTAGACGTGGTTTAAAACTGCGTTTATATGATGCTACGAACACCGATACCGATTTACACCCAGCGACACTTGTTCAAGAATTAAATTGTGTAGAGCGCGAACCAGATTTACATGTACCCATTCCAGCAGCAAACCGCGACTATTTTGCGGAAATTGGTTATTCTACAACTGATGATGGCTGGTTTAAAGTTGCTAGTTCTCCACAAGTTCATGTGCCAGCTGACATGGAAGCAGCATTTGCACCAACTACTGAACAATTACAAGCTGCTTCGCTATGGGGTAATGATAATCAAGTTGACACTACACCCGCTGGTAACACAATAGGTTTAGCAGCAGCTACAGCAGCTACAGGAGCAGCATTCAATCTATTCAACAAAAATAATCAGCCGCAAACCGAGATTCAACCTAGCAATACTGTAAGCACTGTAGATACAGTCAATACAGCAAGTATTTTAGATACAGTTAATACTGTACAAGACACAACAGACACAACTTCCACCAATTTAGACAACGGTCGAGTAATTCTTGTACAGCGCACCAAACAAGAAGCTTATGCATACTGGGAAATACCAGTCGAGCGTAGAGCTGATTTTATCAAATTAGGTGGACGCAAACTTGGACTTCGCCTGTATGATGTAACGAATGTAGTAAATAATATCGATGGCGCCGATATTAATTTAAATGAAATTGAGCCAACACAGCAATATGAATGCAACCGAAACAACGATTTGCACATTCGTATTCCCGCATGTGATCGTGATTATGTGGCACAGCTTGGTTACATTCGCTCTGATGGCAGTTGGTTAAAAGTTAAAACGTCGGAACCTGTAAGAATATCATCTTTGTTACCTGTTGATGAGGATACAGATAATAACAGTGTAGGCGCCTTTGAAGACACAGCAAATGCAGTAGAAAATCGTGGTGATACCAATGGAACTAATGGAACCAATGGGAATAATGGAACCAATGGGAATAATACAACCTTTAGTTGGTGGGATAAAGCTGCGAAAATAGGTAGTGCTGTTGCTGGTGCTGGTGCGGTTGCAGTTGGAAGCGTAACAAAAGCTTTTGACACAAATGGCAACAAAGAAACGTCACACAGTAGAGATACCAACGTCAAAAAAGAAGCCACACAAACAAACGTTACTTCATACCTACCCGATAACAGTAACACGCGCCCAGCCAACACCATTAAGAAATGTCAAATAATCCTTGTACCGCTATCTGCTAAAGATGCTTATGCATACTGGGAAGTATCAGAAGACTATAAAATTGCCGCGCGCTCCCAAGGTGGACAGAGATTCATGTTACGAGTCCACGACTCAACTAACTTAGATATCGACTCTCAACAACCGCACGCAACCCAGGAGTACATTTGCTCTGAAAGCGAATTCGATAAGCACATCAACATTCCTGTCAGTAACCGCGACTACATTGCCGAAGTTGGTTACTACACTTTAGACAAGCGCTGGATACGCATTATCCGCTCTTTCCACGTTCGCGTTCCTGCATAATTCCGTTTTAAAAAGGAGGTTATCATGAGTCTTTTCTTTGACCTTTTGAGCGCAGTTAATAATCCTGACCAACAAGCAAACGTTGGTCAACTTGCTTCTATAATGAACTCGGTTCAAAGTTTGACAGCGAACCGAGGAATGCAACCGAATCAAGTGCAAAGCATGATGTCAATTGTAGGCAATATGATTCGTCCTGTACTCAAACAGCAGCAAGCAACAATTGGTAGCGGTCGCTTAGAAAACTTAATCAGCCAAGTTGTTGCAAGTGATGCTTCGGGTAGTGCATTAACTTCGTTGCTTTCACCGCAGTTAATGCAGCAAATAAGCGAAGCAGTTACACAACAAACTGGCATGAGTCCCAACCTCGTACAGTCAGCTTTACCAACCATAGTAAGAGCCGTTTTAGGAATGCTACAAATGGGCGCCCCGCAAACAGGCGCCTGGGGTAACTCAAACCCCCTACTAAATTCGTTCCTCGACAGCGATAAAGATTCCGACACCGATTTTGGCGACGTTATGAAATTCGCAAATCGTTTCATCAACCCCAACGCAGCCTAATATTTACCGTAGAGACGTGATTAATCACGTCTCTACCGCGTAACCCCTATACAAAACTTTTTTTTCCAACCCCTTGTAATTTCTAGTCATTGTGCTACTATATATATTCGTAGATGACTTGGGTCGATGTCCGAGTGGTTAATGGAGACGGACTGTAAATCCGTTGCGAGAGCTACGCTGGTTCAAATCCAGCTCGGCCCACATTCTACGTAGAGACGCGATTAATCGCGTCTCTACATATACGCCCATGTAGCTCAGTGGTAGAGCACACCCTTGGTAAGGGTGAGGTCACGAGTTCAATCCCCGTCATGGGCTTAGAAAGTAAGGTTCCCCTTTAATAGTGGGAACCTTATTTTAGTTTTAATAACTTTACTGGCTGTGAGCATAAGGAATAATAATATCCGGATAACCTGGGTATACAACTATAAATCGTTCAATCCCGATATCCAGATTTGAAAGTGCCGCAGCTTCCTTAAATATTGCTCTTCTTGTATCTGGGTTGACACAACGCATGTACAAAGTGTTATACTTTGGGTCAAATTTAAACTGACTAATTCCCCACCACGGAAATTTGTAAGTTAAGAACTGGGAAATAATTTGCAGCGGACTCATCACGAAGAGCGGCTCCTAGCTGACCTCAAGTGTTTGTGTACTAATTTTTGCTTTCAAAATTTAGTATAGATATTTAACAATATGTTACATTATTTTTCCAAATAACTGGATTAAGAGACTTTATATATTTGCCTCCGATATCATTAAGTAACTTATACTTATAATTAGATTTGCATTAAATCAGCAATACCTACAGTAGTTTTAAGATTTTCTTTAGCTTGTTACATCTACCATAAGTAGTTGATGTAGTAATAACCAGGCACCGATTGATTTATACGCTTCATGGTAATATATGTGTATTAATAAGTATTTTGGTACCATTAAGTAAATTGAATAAAATTTACATTGATGTCATAACTACTTCATATTAATTTGGTATAATTACTATAATGCAAACATTGAGTTTGCTCCTCACACCACACCATTGCTTCCTTGTCTCCGGATAAGGAAGCTTTTTATATGACAGTTAAGGAGGCGCCTGTTGTTGAATATCTATATGGCAGTTTTAGATCTGTCCATTGATACAAGTGGTTGTGATTGTGTGTTTAGGTAATAACATTTTGTTTTAGGGACAAAAGGGAAACTGTCCTTGTGAAGATATCAGTCGGTTGAGCGGTAGCGTAGTTTGGATATATAAGAGTTATATAAAAAATTAGTAAGTGAGAAGCGCTATGGTATCAATGTTGCAGACAAAGCCAGAACAAACAAGCGAATATCAACAACCTTTACCCGAATTAACAGAAGCGGTAATTAAACGTGCTGGTGAGGGTGTAGCATACGCGCGTTGTCAACAAAGTAACAAAATGATTGAACAAGCGCTCTCATCACAGGAAAATGCAATTAATACTGGTAGAGAAAATCGTATCAGTGGAAAAATTCGCCGCGCGGTCTTACGTGTGTTAATCCACATATTATTTAATGTCAAAGTTGAAAATCCCGAAAGAATACCAAATACACCAGTACTGTTTGCAGCTAATCACCTCAACCATATCGACCCGTTTCTACTGCTATCAGAATTACCAGCCAAGCCTTATTTTCACATTTTAGGTGACGCCCGTACATTATATAACAGTGTTGGAAAAAGATTATTATTGCATTTTGCCAAAGGAGTAATTCCACTCGACAGAATGTGGAAGGAAGAAATAGCAGTAGTAGAAGCAGCGAAAAATGGACGCAAGGACTTAGCAGAGTTGGCTTATGATATTGAAAAATATGTTCCCAAGGGTAATTCTATCGAGTCAATGCGAAGACTAGACCGTATCGTTCAAGGTATTTTCGCACGCAATGAAAGTGTAATGCTATTTCCTGAAGGTAAACTAGGCGATGTTGAAGGTCAATTATTACCCCTAAAACGAGGCGCCGTTATTTATGCTCTACGTTCAGGTGTACCAATTGTTCCAATAGCATTGATTGGAACAAAAGACTTATTTTTCCGCAAACAGTTAACAGTCAGAATTGGCGAACCATTAATATTACCTCAATGTACCCGTCCTAAGTCACAGCAAATACAAGCAGTTTGCGACGAATTGCATTCCAAGATGCAAGATTTACTTCCTTTACATTACCAAGAGCCAACAGGAATCAAACTGTTCCGTAACTTCCTAAATCATTTATTTTGGTAAAATCAAGGATTACAGTACATACATTGACCTGGGTCAGCAAACTCGGCGCCATCTGGGTATAACTTTTCTTCCTTATACTCACACTTCTTACACTGGTAAATCACAGATTTAATTAAAAGCGTTGGAGCATAGCATAATTCACAAGGTAAACCCTGAATTCTTTGAGTAATTTCAAAACCTGGCGCCGAACATCTCTGACAGCAGCTATTTATCTTACTAATTAAATTACGAGTAGCTTTCTCAATATTCTTCATTCGCGTTGGGTTGTACATCGCGCGCATATCAGTTTCAATATGTGCTTTGCCAGTGGTAGAATGACTTAATACAAAATTCACAGCTTCGGTAAGTTGGTCTAAGGTAGTAATACCTTTGAATACTTCGCTACTATTCTTAGGTTCATCAAACATTACAATTAAACCATGTTCAGGAAAACCCACTTTGCTGGCAAACTCATAAGCTTCATCAACACTATTGATAATTTGATAACTATGATTAGTATCGATTGAAAACTCCTCGCCAATAATCTCTAAATCATTTTCTTTATCAATGAAAATAACTATTTCGCGATTACTAGAAATGTAAGGTAAGCTAGGATGCGGCGCAAAACTTCCTTCACTAGCTACAGCGATTGTTTCGCCAGTAATTTCTAATACTTTTTGTGCTTTAATACGTGCAGCTTCAATTTGCGTTCCAGGTCGTTTAACTTCACGAGTAAAAGTACCGAATATATCGGTATTAAAATTAGCTGGGACTATAACCTTTAAGCCTAATTCTTCTAAAATAGGCGCCATGACTTGCTGTTTTTGGTGCATAGTAGCCAGCACAGCTACACGGTTGGTAAATAATGGTAGTGACATTTTAAATTTTTTAGTATGAACCACAAAGAACACAAAGAACACAAAGGTAAGAAGTTTTCTACCCTACCCTTCGGGATATCCTTCGGATAACGGGAAATACGAGCGGATTATGTGACCTTTGTGACGAGCGTGGTTATTTTATTCTCAATATTTTATGCATTAGCAGACAAAAATGGAATCTTATCAGCAACTACATCATTAACAATAATACCTTGTTGCTTTGCCCAATATTGACTTAAAAAATAAATTTGTCTTAATCCGACAATTAAATTGAAACCTGGTATAAATAACCACCAAACTACTAATGGTTCTTTCATCCCAGCTTCACGGTATAATTCGTTAACATCTCGGTACAACCGAAACTGAACAATATAAATCCAAGCAATACCCAGTAACGAAAACCAACCAAACCATCCTGGTACATCTGGGTCAAATATTCGTAATAGTTGAGGAACTGCCACACCTAGAACAAACGGCGCCAAACATAGTGTCCCCGACCAACCGCTACCTTTATAATTACGTAGTTCTTCCTGAATAATCCATTTGTACCAGCCGTAGTATAGCGTTAACGTAACCACAGACAGAGATATTACTTTCCACAGGGGACGAGGTGTACCTAAAGCTTTGTCGGACATAATGAGCGCGCGAGATGTCAAAATTAAGATTTACATTTCTTAATGTATGACATTTTAAGAGTGAAGAGTGCTAAGTGCTGAGTGCTGAGTAATAATTTACAACTCATAACTCCTAAATCGTAAGGTGGGCACTGCCCACCCTACAATTCTCATCACTGATAACTCCTAATTCCTAACTCCTAACTCTTAACTTTGATTACGCTTGTTCTTGAAGTTGTTGAGGTGCCACTTGCGCTAATTCTTTTTCTTTATCAAGGCGCCGTTTTCGAGCATAAAGCTGGATAGTAACAGCCATGAGAACAACAAGACCAAAAATAACCCAGACGGTTGTATCTGTGGGTAAGCTGTTTTTAAACACTGCGAGTAATACAATAGCGACTAGTAAAAGAGTCGGCGCCTCATTAAGCGCGCGCATTTGTTTACTTGTCCATTTACAGGTTCCCGCTTCAAGTTGCTTCATCAACCGTTTGCAGTAATGGTGATAGCCTAGTAACAATACAACAAAACCAAGTTTGACGTGTAACCAAGTTTGATGTAACCAGTCAGGTTGAGTAACGAGCAACCCAACAGCACAAGCGACAGTCACCAACATCCCAGGAGTAGTGATGATGTTGTAGAGACGCTTCTCCATAATTTGATACTGGTTTTGAAGTATCGTTTTTGCTGGTTCAGGTTCTTGTTCAGCCTCAATATGGTAAATGAACAAACGTACTAAGTAAAACAACCCAGCGAACCAAACCACTACGCCAATAATGTGAAATGCTTTAAACCAGGAATAAGCCATTGAATCGTAACCTGCCTTTGTTAAACTTTGCTCGTACTTGAGCCACATATCCTATAAATAACAGGTTACGCCAAAATGCCTCGTAGGCGCCTGCTCAATTCTCGCTGCCTTATGAGATAAACATTTTGTGGGTGTGGTAATCGAAAATAGGAACAAATCGGACTTCTCCTACATTCGGTGCTTTTTTTCGCGGCTTATCCTCTACACCTACATCCAAGACGACTGAACTAGCAGCTACTTGATTGATGAGGTAAACTCTTAAGCATTGCTTAAACTCAGGACATACCAACTGGGCATCGCCACCACGTTTCCGCGATTCTGCTGTGTAAGGTAGCCAACTTATTGCCACAGCATCTAAACCTTGAGGCTTATACATCATAGGCTTTTGAAACTTTGCGGCTAGGTATTTGAGGCCGATATTAAGTGCCGCGTTATAGTAGCGCATCATAAATCTTGCCATTTTTGGACTTAACCAATTTGCCAAGTCCGGTTTCACGCCAGAGATAAAGATTAAGAGAACCCACTTGTTGACCACGCAAACACTTATCACCATTAACTGCATCGGTGACGCTAGTGTATCGCGGGTTCACACGAGTCGTATAAATCGAATATTGATTTAAAGCTTTCTCTTGAGTACGTTTTTGAATCTTTTTAGCTACCCAATTTGAACGTTTTATATTACTACGAACCGAGTACTTTTTGTGATTAGGCTTTAAAGATTTTAAGTTTTCAAAAACGATAATTTGGCAACCGTATTGATGTGAAAAATCAACAACTTGGTTAGAAACTTGTTCGACGATTTCCTTTTCTAAATTTTTGATTCTCTTCCACCAATTACGACACATATCAGTGTTGACAATACTACCAAGCTCGGTATGAGTATTAGTTAACCCTTTAGCTTTAGCAATGAATCCAAGGTAGCGCGCGCCTTCGATGATTAAGTCGATTGTTTCCTTTTATCCGTAAAGTGGCTAACTCTACAACAACGCTCGTATCTTCGCTACTTTCTAAAACTTTACCTAAAACTATCGGGTCATCTAAGTTTAGATCAATACTAAAAACTCGGAGTTTCCCATTCGCTTTAATGTGGTCTATTATTGTTCCTTTTGACGGTGTATTTTTTTGAATTACCCAAACAAGTTTGAGTTGAGATTCAGAGTAAATTAAAGAAAACGTTCCCTTAACGTAACCGTCAGGGAGTTCCCTTATCGCATATTCAATTTTCTCAAAAATCCAGGTCTTGCCTGTCCATAATTTCACAACCAAACTTTTTCCAGTGTCACATTTGAACATCTTGGAATAAATGTGTATTGGAAAATTAGTAGATTTTGGCAGAACTGGCGGTTTACCTGCTTTTTTCTTTAATCTTGTACGTTTTTTAAGAGTTTTACACCGTTGGGAATTCTCAATATGTTTTTTCCAACGTTGATAATTCGCGTGCCAAGACTTGACAACACCAGCAGCTTTTTTGATTGCAGCACGTCTGAGGTCTTGAGGAATGCGAGCCGCCTTTAATTCTAAGTTAGAGTTAATTAGCTTTTCGTAGACTTTGTAAAGACCATCATTTGAAGTCTCAAGAAATAATGAAAGATTTTCAGACATTTTAGATACATAAAACATCACAGTTGAGTTAAAGAGTTGCTGTGTTAGTTTCACATACTCAGGATTCTTAGTCTCGACAGTAGCGAGAATTGACTCGTTAACTTGAAAATGACCTTTTTGTTTCTTTAATGCCATATCTTAACACCTTTTTTTTGGCGCTTGTAAGTATTATATATTTTTCTCAAAAAATAATCAAGCTTTTTGAATATATCGAAATATTTGTTAATATTTAAACAACCTAGAGGATGCTAATACTTTTCATAATATAATTAAGATTCTAGAATTAACACTCTTTAAGCTTGAATAAATTTCGCGACCCTGTTTAATACCAATTATATTGAGGTTGCGATCCTTGATTTTAGCTTACTGGTAAAATCAAGACGCGCTCCGAGTGCGCCCCCGGTTCCTTGCCCCGAAGAGCTTCAGGATACTATTATTATTCCTAAGCTTGGGTTTCAACTGTTGCGCTAAACGTAATTGCGCCTGCTTATTAAGGGGGGCAGGGGGGGATTTCTCATTCTCCAAAAGTCTTCTCATATTAAGACTATTTAGGATATTAGATTTTATTGGACGCTTATCGTCCCAGAATATTTGGGATGAATAAAAAGCTATTACTTGTTTTGAGTTTAAAAGCTCAAATGTTTCACATGCTGCTTTCTCCTCATCAAAGCTGAGAAAGTAAACTGTGTCATCGAAGACAACAGGTTTATTACCTATTTTCCCAACAAGTCTAAACTCTAATTTTTTATACAGTCCACAAATAGCTATCTTCCAACTTGCAAAAGTATAGGTGCCAACTCCAAAAATCGAAAAACGGGGATTGTTTTGATATATCTTACTTTTTCTATTGTCTAAATAACTTGCATAATGTTCTAAATATGCCCAAGTCTTAGGAGCAATGTCTTTAATATGCTCAGTTGATTCGCCTACATTTTTTTGAGTAACAATAGTATATTTTTCAGTATTTAAACGATTTTGAGCAACATCAGAACCTTTGATAAGAGGATAGATATAAGTATCTTCTATATCTACAACTTCTCCAAAACCATTTATATACTTATCATGATGGCGCCGAAGTTCCATCACATTAGAACAATCATGTTTAATTCCAGAACGCCATTGTGTTGTAGGATTAGTATCATACAGGTAATTTAGCTCTTTAAAACTATCTATATCTTTAACTAAAATATTATTACAGTAACCAATTCGATGAGACAATGGACTGTCGAGACTAGAAAAGACATTACAAAAATAGTTTTTTGCACTTGAGCCAAATTGACAGACTAGTAAACATGCTTCAACACTGGCGCCAAAGTATTTTTTAGCATCTATACTATAAGTCGCACAGTCACAAAGATTAAGCTGGTTAGCATAAAGATAATTTAATAATTTTCGAGCAACAGAGGTTTTACAAAGCATTGCCAAGTCAGCATCACGGTTTTGTAACCAATGAGCAACCTGTATTAACATCCATTCTGAAATATCAAAATTACTTTTACCTGTAATTGCCTCTAAACCATGATGTTTCTGAAAGTTTGTTTTACTAGGCAAATTTACACCTTCAATACACCCTTGTCGTGAATTTGTTACCCAAGGGAAGTTACCCAGCACAAGAATATTACTATTGATACTATTTATAAGTGACGACCAATCAAATTAAAAAAAATCTGCTTGTTTGATATTAATCGCTATATCAGGTAATATTTTTTTTCTTTTATCAAACTGTTCTAAATAACATGGGTTAGCTTCTACACCTATTATATGCTTTGCTGATTTAAATGATTTTGCAGCAGCATCAATAAAATTACCAACTCCACACGTGGGTTCAAGAATAACATCAGGATTAACATTAAGTTTAACTAATTTTTGACAAACTAGTATACAAAGTTCTAACGGTGTTTGAAAATCTCCATATTCTAGTTTTTTATTTTTAGTTACAATTTGCATAACGTATCTAACGCGCGCAAAACACTATATCCTAACATGGTCAATACTCAAGAAAACTTAACTTTACAAAAAGCAGTACGCGCGGCTTGCGAAGTTGCTGAGAATCATAATATTACATTTAATAAACCAATTATTCTTAGCAACCAAAGTAATGTACTCATACACCTGCATCCTACTTCTGTTGTGGCAAGGGTAGCGACGACAACAGGTACAGTTCGCAAGGGTGATGCATGGCTAAAACGCGAAGTCGCAGTTAGTAGTTATTTAGCAGAAAACGGCGCCCCAATTATCCCTCCCAGCGTGCAGTTACCACCAGGGCCATATGAACATAACGGTTTAATATTAAGCTTTTGGGAATTTGTAAAAGTTTTGGAACAACCACCTGACCCTGTTGCTGTAGGTCGCGCGTTGCGTTCTTGTCATGAGGTGCTAAGTAACTTCCAAGGTGAGTTAACTGTACTTGACCTGTTTGAGGAATCACAGCAGATACTAACACAACTTCTAACAGATAAAGCATTTTCTGCTGAGGATGCCGAAATGTTAGTTAGCATTAGTCAAAGATTAAATAATCAGATTAAACAAATTCAGGCGCCGATGCAACCGCTTCATGGAGATGCAAATTTTTCTAACGTGTTAAACACAACGCGCGGGGTTTTGTGGGGAGACTGGGAAGATACTTTTATTGGCCCAGTTGCTTGGGACTTAGCTTGTTTGGTAGCACGCGCTATAGTGTTTGGTACTGGTATAGAACAAGCGAACGCAGCACTTCAGGGATATGGTATAGATATAGATGAAGGGTTGTTAGATTTGTTAGTCCAAGCGCGAACTTTTCAAACGGTGCTTTGGAACTATATTATTGGACAGCATGACTCTCAAAGCTTGGAAAGATTAAACGCGCGGTTACAATGGTTTAGAAAACGTGAATATTAATTATGTAATTATTACGATAGATAAGAATAAATTCATACAAATCTCTTTCTAAAGGTACATAGATAGCGTATCGTAACATCTGTATAGTAGAATACTGCCTTCGTAGTTTGTACAATCAGTAGCAGGGCAGTAAAAATGGTGAAAGAAGTCACAAAAGTTAGTTTAGATGCGCTAATTTCAAGAGAAGCGTTTGATATTCAAGAGCAACATAGTCACAACGCAGGAAGAAACATACTAATGATATCGGTACGGGATTTAGAGCAGAATTCCTTTTTTTACCCGTATTTGCGAAAACCCGATTTTCAACGCGAGACAAATGAATGGGACACTGAGAAAGTATGCGATTTTATTGAAAGTTTTTTAGACGCGGATTTAATACCAGCAGTGATTCTTTGGAGAAGTACGAGTAGTTACTACTTTGTTATTGATGGTTCGCATCGGCTGAGTTCTTTAATTGCTTGGATAAACGATGATTACGGGGATGGTAAAATTTCCAAGGAATTTTATGATGGAGATATAAGCGACGAACAAAAAAGTGCTGCTCAGAAAGCCAGGAAACTTGTTGAGGCTAAGATAGGTTCTTATAAGTATTATCAAACGCTAGCACAGCAGCGCAAAGAAGTAGACCCCAAAATTTTAGAGAGAGCTAGAAATTTAGGTGCCTTGGGTATTCAACTTCAGTGGGTTGAAGGTGATGCAAGTAAGGCAGAAGCGTCATTTTTCAAGATTAACCAAAAAGCGGCGCCAATTGGTCAAACAGAGATGCGATTGTTGTTAGCTCGGAAAACACCTAACGGAGTTGCAGCGCGCGCAATTAATAGAAGCGGTAACGGTCATAAATACTGGTCTGAATTTTCACAACAAAAACAGGAGGAAATTGAAATCATAGCTCAAGAGATACATCAACTTATTTTTGAGCCAAAATTAAAGAATCCTATCAAAACTTTAGACTTACCAATAGTGGGTAATTTATCTTCAGCAGAAAAGCTTGAGTTAATATTAGAGTTTGTAAATATAGTGAATAGCATAGAGTCTGATGACCAATTAGGAGAAGATTCTACGGGAGATAAAACTGTAGAGCTTTTAAGAAATTGTCGAAGAATAGCTCAACGAATAAATAGTAATCATCCTTCATCACTTGGTCTTCATCCAGTAGTATATTTCTACACGAGTGCTGGTAAACCTAAGATAGGTTCATTTTATGGGGTTGTGACTTTAATGTTGGAGTTAGAGAAAACAAAATCTTTTGCTAAATTTACAGAAGTAAGAAAAGACTTTGAATGGGTAATTTGGCAATATGATATGGTACCACAGCTTGTAAGTAAAAGTAGTGCGATAGAAGCAAGAGAAAGAGTTAAAAAGTTTTATCTAACAATTATTGATAAATTACTACAAAAAATCGATAAAAAGAATATTATGAAAGAAATCGTTGCGGAAAGAGCTTTTGGAACTTTGAAGATAAAAACAAAAGGTGATGGTAGTGAAACTCAAAGTAAAGAATTTTCTCGTGAAACAAAATCAGCAACTTATATAAGAGATGCATTACGAGGCACACCAAGATGTAAAATATGTGGTGGTTACATCCCTGACCGCTTTAATTCGATAGACCATATTAAAAGAAAAGCTGATGGTGGTTTAGGTACTATAGATAATGCACAGCTTACTCATCCATATTGTAATACAACGTATAAAAATTAGTTGCTCGTATATATTTTTTCACCACAGAGACGCAGAGAACACAGAGTGAAGAGAAATAAACCACAAAGACACAAAGGGCACAAAGAAAGAGGAGTAGGGTGCGTGAAAGCCATTACAAACTAAAATGAAACGCAAGAATAAAGTGCTTTCACGCACTCCTCCACAGGCGCCAATTTCCCTCTCTGTACCTCTGTGCCTCTGTGATAAAAAAGCACATAGCAACACAGGCAAGGATGCCTGTTCCACAACCCCTTATTATCTCTTGTGGAGCGGCTGTCCCCAGCCGCCCCCATATGACCATTGTTTAATAAACCAATCAATCACCATACATAGCTTTTCTTCTTCAGGGTCATGATATTTTTCTGTAGTGGCAACTGGAAAAAAGTAAGCGATAGAGTATAAAAAAACCTCTATATCCTGTTCAATGTTATCTATATAAAATAAATTTCTATCAATCCCTTCTTGAATGATTTTATACAAATTTTCTCTCATCCAATTAGTTTGCTCTTCTAATAACTGTGGTTTAAGTCGAATAACCGCGCGCGCGAGTTCGGCAGCATGAGATATACTTTGACGTGTATCTAATGCAGCACGAAAGCGGTTAATAATATAAGCTTTCAGTTTTTCGCTTGGGGAAATTTGTGAATTTAAAATTTCCAGCGCGTCTGTTATATGTTTCTGGGTATAACTTTCTGCACTAGCAATCAAAATATCATCTTTGTTTTTAAAATACAGATAAAGCGTCCCCACTGCAATCCCGACATCCTTGGCAATTTCTTGCATCGTCGTTTTTTGGATACCATATTGACGAAGACGCTGTTTAGCTGCATTTAATATTGCTTCTCGTTTTGCCGCATCCAGTTTTTGCATTATTTACTAGCTTCTTCTCCACAATTTAACCTTAACGCCATATTTCGGACGTAGGGTAAAGGTAGGGTCTATTTCAATTTGTTGTTGTGGTACTAATTCTAGCCTGAAACGCTGGACGATTGATGCCAAGATTATTGTGGCTTCCATCAACGCAAAACTCTTACCTATACAAATTCTTTGACCGGCGCCAAAGGGAAAGTAAGCTAGTTTTGGTCTTCGGTTGACTTTTTCTGGTAAAAAATGGTCTGGGTCAAATTTTTCTGGGTTGTCCCAAAATTCTGGGTGACGATGAATTATATATTGGCTCATGTTAATGATTGAACCTTTGGGTATAAAGTAACCTTTTACCTCATCATCTTCTAATGCTACCCTTGGTACTCCAAAAGCAGGTGGGTATAAACGCAACGTTTCATCAATTATTCTACGAGTGTATTGTAGTTGTGATAGTTTGTCATATGTAAGACTGCTGCCATTGAGAACTGCCTGTAATTCATTTTGAAGATTGGCGCTTATATCTAAATGCTGTCCTAAAATATACCAAGTCCAAGATAAGGCAGAAGATACAGTTTCGTGTCCCGCAACGAGCAAAGTAATTACTTCATCCCGCAGTTGTTTATCCGTCATCCCCTCACCTGTAACTTCATATGACGCAGCTAGCAACAATGATAGTAAGTCGTGATTATCTGTAGGGTTTTGGCGCCTCTTATTAATAATGTCAAAAACTAAATCATCCAAAGTTTGAAGAGCTTGACGGAAACGAACATTTCTTGGAGTCGGCGCCCACATTGGTGCCGTCGGCAAGTTATTCATCTTATAGCTAATAAATTCAAACCCTGTGCGGAAAGCTTTTCCAAAAACGCTCTCTTCATCACTGATATCTGTACTAAACAAAGTCAACCCAGCTATTTTTAAAGTCAAAGGCATCATTGCATTAGCTATATCAATCACTTCACCATCAGGCTTTTTCCCGAACTGTTGAAGTAAAGACTCAGTACAACTTAGCATTACAGAAAAAAAACCTTCTATATACTTTTGATGAAATACTGGTTGCATTAGGCGCCGATGCTTAAGCCAATAATCTCCTTCACTAACTACAAGACCCTGACCCATCAATAAACCAAATGGCTTTTTAATTATATCTGGTTTGCCATAACGCTCTTGATGCGTAGAGAGCATATGTTCTACATAATCAGGATGTGCCGCAAGGAAAAAATTATAATTAGGCAAAATTGGTAAATAAACAATATCCCCATATTGGCGCCAAACTCTGTTGTAGAAAGCAAGTGGGTCGTTCTTTATTTCTGTTGCATTGAAAAATAAGTATCCAGACAGTGCTGGTGGTAAGCGTTTTTTGGTTGCTGGAGTCATAAATGAATAATGAATAATTTTGCATAATATTCATTATAGCGTTTCGTAGGTTGGGGTGGACAAGTCTGGCAACGGATTATAAACGGATGTAACGGATATATTTTTTACCACAGAGGCACGGAGGGCACAGAGAAGAAATACACCAATAGGCTCTGTTTAAAACCAATAAATTATCCGCGTTTATATCCGTTGCCACTTTTCATTGCCAAAATTTTGTCTGCAACTTCTGTAAAAACAGGCATTACTGACAAGCGATTACCCAGTTTTACTACCATTAGTTGTTCTGGGGTAAACTCAGAGCGAAGTTGTGACAGTGAGATTAAGTTCGGAAAAGTCTCAACAAACTCTATTACAACAGTTTGCCAGCGAGGAGATTCGGGAGTTGATTTGGGGTCGTAATATTCACTTTCTAGGTCAAACTGACTTGGGTCTGCAACCGAAGCTTTGACAACACGCATTAATCCAACGATACCAGGAGGATTGGTATTTGAGTGATAGAAAAAAGCTAAGTCTCCTTCTTGCATTTGCCGTAGGAAGTTACGTGCTTGATAATTGCGAACACCATCCCAGACTGTTTCACCCTGCTTTTCAAGGTCTGCAATGCTGTAAACATCTGGTTCTGACTTCATTAGCCAATAACTTACTGAGTTCATTTGTTCGCGCTTATCTATAACCAATCATCATTATCGCTTGGGATTGGTGCCAAAATTCGCATGGAGGTTTTTCCGAAATCATCAACCGTGGTTGGGTAGTAGATAATATACAAACGACTATATCTAATCTATATAATTAACGCGCGGGAACTTATCCCAACTTCAACTCAGTCTACCCGATTGGGTTTTTGTGTTTCTGCACATTTATCAGTGAGTCAGTTTTTCCGAAATCATCAACCGTGGTTGGGTAGTAGATAATATACAAACGACTATATCTAATCTATATAATTAACGCGCGGGAACTTATCCCAACTTCAACTCAGTCTATTCGACTGGGTTTTTGTGTTTCTGCACATTTATCAGCGAGTCAGTTTTTCCGAAATCATCAACCGTGGTTGGGTAGTAGATAATATACAAACGGCTATATCTAATCTATATAATTAACGCGCGGGAACTTATCCCAACTTCAACTCAGTCTACCCGACTGGGTTTTTGTGTTTCTGCCACATTTATCAGCGAGTCAGTTTTTCCGAAATCATCAACCGTGGTTAGGTAGTAGATAATATACAAACGACTATATCTAATCTATATAATTAACGTGCGGGAACTTATCCCAACTTAAACTCAGTCTATTCGGCTGGGTTTTTGTGTTTCTGCACATTTATCAGTAAGTCAGTTTTTCCGAAATCATCAACCGTGGTTGGGTAGTAGATAATATACAAACGACTATATCTAATCTATATAATTAACGCGCGGGAACTTATCCCAACTTAAACTCAGTCTATTCGGCTGGGTTTTTGTGTTTCTGCCACGAAAATCTTTGCGGGATTTATGGCGTGGTAGTAATATTACTGAATTAGATATAGCTCAAATGCGTCAATAAGTTTGGGGTAATTTCTCTCGTGAGGATATATAAGGTGAACTAATGGACTATCTAACACAAATGTAGCAAAAAACCTAGGAGCATTTCAAATTGCTCTGATTCCTCGTCAGCGCGCAACAATCCTAATTTGTAAGGTGGCTTAAGCCACCCTACTTACATTTCAACAATCAAATAGTAGTCGTATATTTGTTAATATGTTCACACACTTGGTTTTTAATTTTAAATTAATTGACGCAATTCATCCAAGGTATGCACAACTTTTATTGCATCTTTAATTATTTTAAGTCGGTCTAAATCAGAGATTTGAGAAATAGGTTCCATTAATTGTAATGCTTCGGCGCCGAATTTTAACTCCAGCCCTAACTCAATTGCTGATAAGATACCCCGTTGCTCACCCCGTTGCTCACCAATTTCTTCTCCTATTTGCTGTCCTTCTTTGAGAATTTGCTGATACCAAGGAGATTGTTGTAGTACCGCCATATCTAACCTCATGATGCTTTGGACTAATGGACTATCTAACACAAATGTAGCAAAGAAACCCAGGAGCATTTCAAATTGCTCTAATTCCTCGTCAGCACGCAGTACTCGTAATGCTTGTTCAATTGTAGCTTCATCACCACCGTTTTTAAGAATTGGCACAAATGGTAGCAAGGAAGACACTCCATTAAAAGCTACTTGTGCGTCAATCTCCCAAAGGTTGATAACTTTATAGTCTTGATGCGCCAACAAACCCATAAATTTTGATCTGAATTTTGTAGGTACTTTGGTGTCGCTATGTTTGAGAATGTTGATGAGGATAGGGTAAGTAGGTAAATTGAATTTTTCTTCTGATAATGCTGCGTATGCGCGTACTCGTCTCGGCATATAAGATTTATAGCGCAACTGTAACTCGTTGAGGATAAGAAATTCTCCATGTCTTGGACTATTCGCACGGATTAAAACATCACTTTCACGACTTACCCACTGAAATTCGGAGTTGAGAATTTCTTTAACCGCAATATCTGAAGTGTTTGTTAACCAATTTACCCATTGCTGCGGCGCCAAACTAATTAGACGCTTGGAACCAATATCGGATGCTTGTGCCATTTCTAGTTATACCTTCAGAACATTTCATCAAAATTGATGGTTTAGTGAATAATATATAACGCCAGATTGAATCATATTTATCTTAGTTACGAAATATTACTTAAGCCGATAATAATCATTCTCAGTAAAGGATTGCTAAGTGTTATCCTTGAAATATAAGGGTTTAACTATTCACGCATTTTGATATTGAGAATCGCTAGTATTTTTGTATACGTGTACGGATGTTGTTAGTTTTACCAAGTTGGTTACTAGAGTATTTAAAATCATAAATATTGTAGGACAGGCAGGATGCCTGTTCCACAAGATAGTTTTATGATTTTTCTGAGTGTCGCATGAATGGTAACAAGTCTTGCAATATTGTTTCGTGATAATGTTCTTGCGGGTAGTGACCGACGTTATTGAGTTTGACTAACTCAGCACTGGGTGCAGCTTTAGAAAATGTTTCTGCCATATCCACAGATAACCAAGGGTCTATTGCTCCCCATTGCACTAACACGGGTTGCTTCCATTCTTTAAATCCAGTTTCGATTTCTTGCATGGCTTTATCGAGTTGCAAGTTACGAATAGTCGCTAAAAGCGCGCGTCCTGATGAAGAACTTTTTAAATATGGTTTACGATAAATATCTAAATGCTTGTCATCGATACGATAACGGGCGCCACCTTCTAATGTTCTATCAACTAATAATGGGTCTTGAGTCATCATCTCACCTGCTAAGGGTAAACCCATTTGCTGAATTTTCCAAGGTAATTTCGCAGTTTGTGTAATTGGTGCATTCAAAATTGCGATATTAGCGACTTGTTCAGGATGACGTAAAGCATATTGCAACCCAACTGAACCTAGAAAACCCTGAACGACTAAAGAAAATCTTTCAAGCTTTAATTCTTTAATAAAATTTTCTAGTGCAGTAATAAATGCATCTGGTGTATACGCAAAGTCGCGTTTTTCAGGTTTAGAAGAAAAGCCGTATCCAATCCAGTCAGGTGCGATTGCGTGTGTTCCCTGCTGTGCTAATGCTGGCAAAATATTTCGCCAACTGTAGCTTTGTGATACTATTCCATGTAGTAATATTACGGGTAGTAAATCGCTACGACCGATAGGTTCAGATTCGCGGTAAAACCATTCTAATGAGTCGATTTTTATCTTTTTTTCTGCTACTGACACGGTTTTTTATTCGTTGCTTGTATTTGGGTTTTATCAAATAATCATCTCACGAATTGTTACCGCAGTAGCAGGCGCCAGCAAAACACCGTTACGATAATGTCCTGTAGCTACAAGGATATTACTATACCCAGGTAGTTTTTCAATAATTGGTGCAGGGCGCCCTTCGGGACGAGGACGTAACCCTGACCATGTGCGCGTAATAGTCGCGTTCTTTAGTTCGGGGCAAAAAGAGATAGCTTGTTGTTTAACTGACTCTAATAATTCAGCGTCGGGAGGTAAGCTATATCCATCGGTGTTAGGAAACTCAACGGTGGCGCCTATCCAATAATCTGTTGCGGGTACAATACCGGCGCCGCATGGAACAATATGTACATCATTTCCTGTAATCGCTGGCTGAAAATCTGGGTTGCCAAGTGCATGTCCAACGTGGAAGTGTATAGCTTGCCCTAATACGGGACGAATATCTATTTTTTGATTTAACTGTGCTGTTAAGCCAGAAGAACCAAGCCCAGCAGATATAATCACTTTGTCCACGGATATTTTACCATCGCTGGTCTGAATATATTGGCACACTTGCTCTGAGTTCATACTTACAGGACTAAACCCATGAACTTCTACACCAAATTTGAAACTAACACCGTTTGAAGAAGCTCCATCTACCAAAGCTAATGTCAATGTTGTTGGGTCGAGTTGACGGTCACATGGAGAATATACGGCGCCGATTAATTTTTCAGTATTTATTTGCGGACAAGCTTGCTTGAGTTTAGCTGTGTCCCATACTTCCAACTGCCAACCTTGTTTAGCACGAATTGCTGCAAGATTTTCCCATTGTGATCCCCCCTGCCCCCCTTGATAAGGAGGATCATCAGGAGTTAGTAACATCAAGATTCCCTGACGGTTAAAAGGTATTTTACGCCCAGAAACAGCTTCTAAGAGCGGAACCCATTTAGAGTAAGTCGCAATACTCTGTTCTCGCATTCGCCACGCTTTACCCTTAGTCTTGTGGCTAATAATGCCCATTAATACACCTAATGCCGCCCCTGTTGAAGCTTGTGCAGGCGGTTTTTGGTCGAAGACAGTAATTTTTAATCCTGGAACTTGACTCAGTTCATACGCAAGAGCGGCGCCGACTACGCCACATCCGATAATTGCTACGTGCATGATTAAGAGAATAGAGACTAGGGACTAAGCCCTAGCCCCTTTATTTAAGATTAACCTTGTTCTTGGGAATTAAGCTTGGGGGGCATTAAATTCAAGAATTTGTCAATATCCGAATATACCGCCTCATAGTTGGTTGCAGCAGCTATCTGATTACCAGAAGAAGCCGCTTGGTCAACTTTGACTAGGTGGTCGAACACATCGCGTGCGACTTTACGCGCAGGCGCCTGTTCAGATGGCAATAGGTTAGGAACAATATATGTCATGTCCAAACGCGCTTCCGCCATTGGTCCATGTATAAAATTACCTACCTTAATCCATTCTTTTTCGAGGATTAACTTTCCAAGTTCTGATTTACGGTCGCGTACTGCTACGATATCAGTCAAATATCCCTCAATCTTTTCCAGTTGCGCTTGCGTATAGGTTGGAGGTGGAGTTGCAACACTAGGTCCACCACAACTCATTAAGAAAGTTGCCAAAAATACCAGTATTAAGGAAATGATGCTCCGTTGACGCGCCATAAGCAAAGCCGATTTGTTAGCCGTATAACAGTTGTCATTTTAGATCGGAGCGGCCTCGTTTACGAGTGCTTATTAGCAATTCTTGGTTTCTGAACGTGGGTGATAAACAAAGGCTCAAAACTTACATACTACAAAACTGGCAACTTTTATCACGTCAGCGTTAAATTGAGTATAATTACTCAATATATATTATAAATTAGCTCAAAAATTTTCGTATCATAAGTTTCAAAAAATATAACTAAAGAAACAAATATTATCAAATGGTGATGAATGAAGTTGCTTTATCGTGAAAGTCTTGATAAGCTGTAACACCAATAAGGCAAGCCTGCGTGGCAGTTTTTTCGTTGTCAAAAATTAAGGAATTGATGCAGTAAGAATGGAGGAAAATTCGTGAACGCAGCTGAGATGGCAACCAGCCTTGAATTTACCAGCAAAATCGCCACCGTAGTTAATTTGTTCAAACACGAATTTCCAGATGCTAAATCTGATCTTAAACCTTGGCATAATGACCCTGACACGCGCGAGTTAGTTGATCCAGATTCAATTGATATTGGTTTTCATTTTCCTGGCATTAGTCGGTCGTGGCGTGTTCGCAGTTTACTATTTCAAATTCGCTTGCATTTAGACCCAGAGACTAATTCGCGTTTTTGTGTTGGTATCGAAGTTGCTGGTTTCGATCATCGCGGTGAAGCTTGGCGCCTATCAACGGTGGAAAACTGGAAGTTTGTAGGCGCCACGATGCCATCAGACCAAGTAGGGGAACGACTCAAGCAAATTTGTCGTCAAATATTAGAAATATTTAATAGTTAGTCGGGGCGGGTTAACCTATATCCTGGTAAATAATCGCTCATTTGAGTAAACCCGCCCGTACAGTCGGCGCGTCGGCGCGGAGTTATTAGGGTGTTGAACTCTCACATTTAAGCAGCTTATTCAAAATCGCAATTTGCTGCTGATTCCCCGATTTGCGAATGTTATTTTCCATACTGATATCTATAAGTTCCATACCTAAGCGTTTTAAATAAGCTTGTTTTTCTTCGGTATCATATTTAGCTGCGCTTAATTGCTCGTAGTTACTGCTAAAAGATTTAGTAATATTCCAATTAAACATTTTCACTATCGAATTCACCACATACTTTTGCTCAGGACGCGCTTCGAGAAGAATTTTGCTTATTGGTTGCTGTGATATTGTTTCTATATCTTTGGAAGTAGCTTTTTCTTGTAGCCAAGATTCCGAAGTTGAAATAGGCAAATCCATTGTTTGCTCGTCAACTTTAGCAAAAGCATGAGCCTCAGCATAGGAGACTTTATTATCTTTGTTATAATCGGCTGAAGCTACAGGCTGCCCAATTCGATTTTTACCGCTCAAACCAGCAAAGAAGCTTGAACTATAATCTTTATAATCAGCTTCGTTAACGAGTGGTGTACATCCCACCGAAGGTAATGTTTTAATTGTGGCAAAGAAACCACAGCGCGTTTGTAGCGCAACTGGACGCTTTGGATCTCCTCCAGTATAGATAAAATTGGCAAAAGAACCAGAAAAACACTGCGCCATCACTACCGCAACTGGTGTCTCTTGAGGCATTTTATCAAGCATTGTCGAAAATTGTTTAACACTCATTGATTGTCGATTCCAAAGTGTCAATGAGTTATTGTCCAAATCTTGTTCATTAGGAATTCCATGCCCTGTAAAGTACATTAATATTGGTTTTTCAGGAGTTTTGCTAGCTTGCTGTACCCAGCTTTCCAAATTACTAAAAGTTGAGGCGCCTTTGAGTTCAGGAATGGCTGGCACTTTAAATTTCTCGTTGCCTGTATCATCTATATAGCGAATTGTTGCTTCACCGTCATTACCATTGGCAAAGTATACCGATGCGCGACTTTGGTTATATCCCAACTCTTTAAGCGTTCGCTGAAAGTAAAGAACGTTTTTTTCTAACGCTATTTCATTATGGTCTGGGGCGCCACCACCCGCTAAAACCAAGAAATTGAAATTATTCTTCGAGTTACTTGCAACTTTATCTTGTTTAAGCAAACTTGTTATCCCCACTACCAGCTTGTTCCAGCTTGCTTCTAACGCTCTAATATCATGCTGCATCGAACAACTACTTGTAGTCACTGCAAAACTAGGAGCCATTTCGAGTAATTGAGTAGCAAATAGCACAGCTAAAACAGTACCCGAAAAAAACTGGCGATGCATAAAATACCCCATGATTGAGTCTTGTTATTGATTTGCCGTCTAACTAGTCTCAATTTTAATGACTTTCGTTTGAGATTTTACAAGTACTTTTTTAAACTTATATAAAGAAATATACTGATATTTGCGGCTGAAGTGAGTTCGCCTTGACAATTTGATGGTACTAAAGTACCATATAACTATTCACGGCGCCGACAAGACTGCTGTAAATGTAAGGCGCCATATAGTAAACATTTTGCAATATCTGCATTGTAAGAAAAAATTATCCGTTACATCCGTTCATATCCGTTGCCAAGGGAGGGTACAACCATGACTTATAAAACAGGCGCCCAAATATCGCTGCTGGAATTGATTAAAATCTTAGAGGAACATCGCAACAGCATTATAATCAACTTTAAGCATTTACAGGAAAATTACCAACGTCAAGGAATTAAACGTTTAAAAGGTGTGCGCGATACCAACGGAGACTTAATTGAACCTTGGTTAAAAACTCACTATATAGATACAGGTGAGTATGTTGATATGGGGACGTTTGAACTTAACCGCAACACTGCCACTATTAACATGCTTATAAAACGTCGGGTTAGATTAGTAACAGCAGAAGATAAAACACCAATCATCGAAGTTGCAGGTTTACTAACTAATGACCTTTACACTTTTAATAATTATACAGTCGTAAGTGATGGTGAAGTTAATATCGAGTCGATACGAATCAAAATTAGTGCGAAGAAAGTTTTTAATTTACTTAGAGCTAGGGGTCTAATTATAGCAGAAAAATTTGATTTTCGCTTGGAGTATGAAATCCAACTCGATAAGTTACCTCTAGTGACATTCGATGCACATTACAAAAGTGTAGATGGGGTATTTTATGAACTTGCCCAGATGAAAGTGTTAGTAAGTATTATCAGGGCACATCTCAAGCAGAAATCAGATGTATATGTACCAGATCAATTAGATGAATTGCAAAAACATTATCTGTCAAAGAATGTTTATCTCAATTTTCCGACTACAAACGAGTATACTGATATCAATATAGCACTAGCCACGGGTCTAATTGATACACGTACTAGCTATAAAATTGATATCGGTAGTCGAGACATTCTTAATTTCAGTAAATTAATGAGCGCGAATAAATTTCTTGATAGGATGTACCGTGCTTATGATAGTGAAACTGGGGAAGTCTTTCAAAAGGCAATATTTGAAATGGCATGGGAAGAAAACATTCGCTTTCGACGTAAGTCACATAAAGCGCGCATGAAGATTACAGCAGTTGATAACTTGATGGCGCCTATTTTTGATGACTTTCTTGGCTTCGAGGGTAACGGTATCGTTAGTACAATACTCAATAAAGTTGGTGCAGGCGCCTTAGCTAGCATATTAGAAGACAAGCGAAAAGGTATTACGGTAAATAAAGAAGAAACGGTAACAGCTTTTACAACGGCAAATACTAAGTTAGGGCATCATATAGAAAGGGTTTACCGCGAAAATATTTCACCGTTTATTTTTTACATCGGTTCAACTGGAATTTTACCTGACGAAATCGATGCAAAAGCACTTTCGGCTATAGAGCTTGCAGCAAAATATCCAAATTTACAGTTTAGTGAGGATGAAAAAAAAGGCACATTTTTTGAAGTAGGCGATACCATAATTGGAGTATACGCCAAAACTGAGTATTACAGTACGAAAATTCCCACAAATGTAGATACCTAAGAGTCTTCCAAATAAAACACCTAAAATTATCTTGTGGGGTGGGTGTCAAAAGCCCGCCCTATATTTTAGAACGGGCAAGCTACCCTATATTTGGAACGGGCAAGCTACCCTATATTTGAAACGGGCAAGCTACGCTATATTTGAAACGGGCAAGCTACGCTATATTTGAAACGGGCAAGCTACGCTATATTTGAAACGGGCTTTCTCTGCCCATTCCACAAAAAATAAATAAAAGTTTGAGAATTTTCCGTAATTTAGATTTTGAGATTGTATTAGTACAAAACACCTGATTTGATTTCCGTAAGCCTCGCAATTTGATATCAATTAAACTTTAGCCAAGGATAATTATACCTACTAGTCGAGCGTCAAAACACTGTTCCGAAATTGATACGAAAAATACAAATATTACCAGTGTCAAATAAAATGTACGCTTGTGATAGCGTTTGAATAATCCGGGATGCAGAACCATGACAATTGCAGCTTCTTTCTCACGTTTCATAGTCATGAAAAATCTTGTGAAGCAATCGCTTATGGTTATCAAAAGATGGCAACTTAAATCACGGGGTTGTTCAAATCCTGTTAGGACAACATTACCGCAAATGGAACAAGATAAACAGACTGTTTCCGAGTTGATTGCTAGATTAAATGATGATTTGCAGCGACCAGATGCCGTTATCGCATTAGGAAATTTTGGAAGAGAAGCAGAAACTGTAGTACCTGCTTTAATTGAGGTGTTGAAGAATGAAGACGTAACGCTTCGTATCAACGCTATTGAGTCGCTTTGCAAAATTCGTGATGATAAGGCAATTGAACCATTAATTAATGCTTTGCAAGATGCGAGCGCACAAGTCCGTGCGACTGCTGCGTTTGCGCTTGGCTGTTTTCGTTTTCAAGCTATAACTGCTGTTGAACCTCTAATTATGAGTTTGGAAGACTCTGATGAGTGGGTACGGACGAAAGCTGTTGAAGCTTTAAGTTACATTCGTCATCCAAAAGCGACTGTGCATTTAGCTACTGCCTTACACGATAACTATCCAGGAGTACGCGCGAAAGCAGCTTTAGCATTACCTAATATTGCTGAAGCTAGTTTTGCTGTACCGCTATTAATTGCAGCATTAACAGATACAGATGCAAGAGTGCGTGCTGCTGTTGCTGACGGTTTGGGTATGTTTGGTTCAGATGCCCTAGACTCGGCGCCGCATTTACTAAATGCTTTACATTCGGAAGACTTGTATGTTCAAATCAATGCAGCTAAAGCATTAATCAAAATAGGCTCGCATATAGGTCATAGTATGAATATTTTGATGCAGATGCTTGAAAAAGAGGATGCCAGTACTCGCATCACAACTGCTCTGAATTTAGGTATTATTGCTCTACATTTCCAAGACAAAGCCTATTATCTATCTGTGTTGGAACTGGAACAAGTTATATATCATTTGGAAACAGTGAGTTACCTGCTAAAAACAAACTCTGATTTTGACGCTGCACAATTTGCGCTCGTTTCAATCAATAATGCACTATCTTCTTTGAAGAAAGAACGAAAAAGTCGCGGTAATTAAAATGAATGACTTGTAACGAACGTAGGTTAAATAGTTATCTGGGCGTTTTTAGGGCAAATAATTTATTTAGTTAGACTGAAACGTTAAACTAATGGTTGTTTGTTACTAAGTATGTATATATCGAGATATAAAATCGAGTCAGAAATTACACTCAGCACTCAACACTCAACATTTCTTCAAGAGTTAACAGCTATTGGCTGAGACTGCATCATATACATCAAATCTTGAATGCCTTTTTGCAGATATCGCGTTACAGTCATTGGACTGGTACCAATTTTCTTGGCTGCGTCTTTACGCGAAAGTTCTTTTAAGAACACAAGTTCTACTGCCATACGAGGTTTCTCTTCAAGCTGTGTAATGGCGCCTTGTAACTGCTGACGTTCTTCTTCTTCAAGCTGTACAGAAGTGGAACGTGGACAGGGTAGTGCTTCACCCAAGGTAATTTGGCAGTCTACATAGTGAACAACGGTCGCATCCAAACTCAATGGCATCCGATTTTGGGCAGCGAGCTTTGTTTCTTGCCATTCGTGTAATGGTACATTGAGTAGGTCGGCAATTTCTGAATCTTTGGGTGGGCGCCCTAAAGATTCCGCCAAGTCTTTGCGAACTTTCTGTCCTTCGTTGTATAGCTCCTGCCAACGACGAGGAATTTTCAACAGAGTGCTGCGGTCACGCAAGAAGTGCAGCATTTCACCTCGAATGTAAGGTACAGCAAACGAGCTAAAAGCATAACCTTGACTAGGGTCAAAGCGTTCAATCGCGCGAATTAGACCGAAATAACCAATTTGTTCCAAATCCTCATAAGGTTCATTGCATTGATGGCTAAATTTGTGCGCCATTTTACGAACCAAACCAGTGTGTAGCTGGACTAATTCATTACGAAGTTTTATAGAGGGATTTTGGTGATAAGTGAGCAATAGCTCCATGCTATCAGAAGGCATTGTAGC
The DNA here is from genome assembly GCF_002368415.1 of Calothrix sp. NIES-4105. GTDB lineage: Bacteria > Cyanobacteriota > Cyanobacteriia > Cyanobacteriales > Nostocaceae > Dulcicalothrix. The sequence continues at coordinate 8,724,075 of NZ_AP018290.1, read as the reverse complement.
GCGATTACCGCTTCCACAATTGCCGTACCGCATATACGACTGATTGGCGACCATAAATATATCCTTTTAATTAACCCTGGTACTGCAAAACCGGAGTTGCGTAATTTTTCATCTAAGCTGTAATTATTTTCCTTACTGATGCTTTTAGACACCATTCGTTGTTCTACTGAACTTACGAAAGGGGTCAAACCCACAGTCAGTGTTTATACGGTTATCTTTTACGGGATGTTCTGTTCTAGGCAAATTTTAGCTTGGCGTTGCGGGTGAATAATAGTAGGTGTAATTAGCCTCAATCGCTTACCATGCGAGCGTTTTGGCGTTTTATTATAACTACCACAAGCATCATTCAATTCTGCTTATTCTTGTTGTACCCAAAATCGAGCTAGGATTTTACAATCTGGGAAAAATTTATGCGACTTTCAAAAAACTTTGCTCACAAGTTGAAATTTAAGTATTTTACTACAAAAATAGGGTTTTTAACATTCTACAGCACAGATACACATTGTTGAGCAACGTAACGTTATGTAACACATCTCCCAAAGCTTTTTACTCGAACACCAATATTTTGTCAAAATATTAGCTATGGCATTATACACTACAAAATGCTCCGCATTCATCAGAATTTCTGCGATTGAAACAAAAAAACCGCAGTCATGAGTTATGGTACATACTAGATTCCCGACTTTAAGAAGTCGGGAATCTGAAGGAATCTGAAGTAAGCAATGGGTGAGTATAACCGCAGTAAGGGAAGAAGCAAATTGTTGACTTAGAGGTTTTGGATATTCAATTTCGGTTCTAAGCAAACTTGCCATATACAGCATGGAAGGGTCGATAATCTTCACTTGATGAATGAAAGCTTTGTTTACACACAACTTTGTTTGGTCAATAAATTGTTCAAAACGGTATGGACTAAGCGTAAAAAGTAGATACTCTAAAGATGGTTTAATATAGGCACCGCTCAACCAATCAAAGTCAGGATATATTGCAACACCTATAATTAAGCTTTCCTGCATTGGTAGTATGCCTAAGTTTACATACTTCACATCTAGTTATTCGTGATGATTTGTTCATTGTTTTGAATTTTAATTATTTTTTTCACCACAACTTGAGCAATATTGATACAGCCACCTCTGTAACTGATTTCTACCTTTTCATCAATATTAGCGTCAAACATTGATTGATTCCCTTTTAACCAGCTAATCTAGCCCTACTGGACTTAAATTTTTCCATCGCTTCTTGTGTAGGTAAACTTTTAACCCAAGCAGGACGTTGATTTAGATTTTCAAGCCAAGTACTTAGTTTCGGATGATTCTCAAGCGATAGACCCACAAGATGTAAACTACTTACTACTGTTCCTGCTGTCACCTCTGCTAGGGTAAGTTGTTCACCTGCAAAGTATGTTTGCTCACCGAGAAGGTCTTCAAAAAACGCCAATACTGTAGAAACCTTCTTTTGTGTTTGCTCAATTTTTTCTGGTTCTACAGGTAATCCAAACAGTATTGGGAACATGGGCATTATTCCAGGTAACAACTCGTTAACTGTCACCATTTGCACCATCCGTACTTTAGCTAAATTTCGAGCATCACGAGGAAGCAAGGAAGGTTCTGGATATTTTGCTTCTAAATAATCGAGAATAGCAAAGGATTCAACTATTCTAAAGCCATCATCTTCCAAAACAGGGATATGATGGAAAGGATTAATCGCTAATAATTCTGGTCGATTTGATTGAGCATTTAACTCAAGTTCCACTAATTCGGCTTCTATTTCTTTTTCCAGTAGCGCTACCAAAACGCGCCGAGAGTGGGGAGAAATAGGATTAAGATACAGCTTTAGCATAATTTTTGAATGTATGTGACTTTGAATATAGTAATATAAATTGATATATTATAGTCAAACAGTAAAGCATTAGAATAAATACAAAGAGAGTTAACAGATGCAACTTGAAGATTACTTCAACTTTCTGGCGCCCGATGATATACGCATAAAAGGTTCGCGCATTGGTATAGAAACTATTCTTTATGATTATATCTACCGTTCTCGCACTCCAGAAGAAATTGCCCAGACATACACATCTATAACTTTAGAACAAGTATATGCAACAATTCTTTACTAAAAGAAATATTTTTGAATCAGGTTTACACTTGTCCTACTAGAATAGCGACTACACCAAGTACTGAATGGCTGAGGATAATACTATACAAATTACGAAACGATACGTAGTGAATACCCCACAGTACACCAATAATAAATGTAAACAGCAGTGTGGGAACATCTTGATAGATAAGATGAACAAAGCTGTAGAGTAATGAAGAAAGTAAAATCATAAGCCAAGGCGCCAACTTAGCTCTGGAAAATACGGCGAATAAAAAGCCCCTGTATAAAAACTCTTGTACAGGAGAGGAGACACCAACAAAGAACAAGTAGAAAGGTAATTGATATGTGGAGTTGTCGATGCGTGGTCTTTGCATCATATAGTTGATGAGCATCAACAGTACAAATGCTAACGTTGGTAAAGCGATAACTTTAAAGGAAATTCCTAAACGCTGTCTAGTTAACCCCAATTCTACAGGAGAGAAGTTATATAGTCGGGTAATTGCCAAGGTAGCAATAGCAGTTAGGATGAGGAGATAAAATCGCCAGGAGAAAGGTATTATTTTTAAATAAAGTAGTAAAACGGGTAAAATATATCCTAAGCTCATAATTAGGATAAGCTTTTGTCTTTCTTGGTTGATTGGCAAAATTCCCATAATTTACTCATTCTTTACGCTAAGGTCAATAAAACGAACAAGCAAGAAAAATAATGAAGCAAATAATATAGTACTTGAGAACCATGAAGTTAGCGGTTCGGTACTGCTCATTCCAAACAGTTGGTCAATTATAGAGGCGCCGAAAACGCCACTTAAAAGTGTGATAATTAAAGTACCCAATAAGAAAGTTAATAAAAGCGGCTGATATTTTTTACTGGCGCCTCTATATATACTGCTAACGGTTACTAAAAATAGTACAGAAATAATAGCGTAGGCAAGAATATTGATTCCAGCAAAAGTGCCTCTAAACTCAGGCGAAAATAACATACTTTTAGTATGCTCTATGGTGTAGCGTTGAAAGGGCACCCATAGTAATATACCAAATTCACTAATTATCAAATATGTCAAGTATTTATTTTTGTTGAATATTGAAGCTGGCACAAATAAAATCGTTGAAACCAACGTCAAAATCTGCACACCACAACTTACAATTGTTACAAAGGATATAGCATAAAACCAGCGAGTAATCGAAAAATATTTAAAATTATGGCGCCAAACATCATAAGCAGTGGCAATACGTAAAAGTCCTTGTAATCCCTTTATATTATTAGATTTATAAATACGCTGTATGGCTAACTCTAAATCTGATTTTTTCAGCGCCAAATTTCCTTTAGCATCGAAAGCTTCACGAGTGTTAAAAATGTCTTGGGGAATACTTAAAATCTCAGCTTCAGAAGTTTTCCACCTTAAATAAAGTTGTGGAAGTTGCTTTGCGTTAATAGTCGTTGTCGCATTATGTTGGAACTCCATCAACATCATACGATTACCATATAATTCAAACAGTAACGCCAAAGATGTCAGAACAATAGTCAGGAGTGTTAAAAATACGAATGGACGTGTCTTAACACGAATCATGCAATGCGCTCTGTAAGAAGCAAATATAGATAACCAGAGGAATAATGAAGGATAGACTACAAGGTGAGGGTAAAGTTGAGCATAAAATGCTAAAGTTTCCCAACTTTGAAACTCGGTGAGTATTCCTATGGGTAAGCAAAGCAGTACAGCGACTACAATTAGTCCTAGTATTATTTCCCATTGTGAAGATAACCTCCTCTCAGAAAACAAACGATTCCATGTAAGTTCTTTAGCCAAAGGATTAGCGACAATTACAGGTAGCCAACTTTTTCCGGCTTCAAATTTCTGTTGTAACTGCTGCCTTGCTGCATTCATTGATGCGAACAAAGACTTATCTTTAACAAAAGCTGCGAGAAAATGCTTTAATAATTCTCTGGCGACAGAAGACTCTACCATCTCTCGCATTACAATACAGTAGGGTAGCGATAATTCAGTTAACTGGTTAGCAAGTCCCAAACCATCACAAGAATTAAAAATAGCTAGTTGTAACTTTTTTTGAATGGCGCCTGCAAGTAAATCTTTCAATTCTCTAATTTCAATAATTCCTAGGGCGCCAGGAGTTGGGTTAATTTGAATGCGTCCAATTCGCCCATTAGCATCGCTTTCACTATGTCCCGCAAAAAAGAAAATGTGCCAGCTTTGAGGGTCTTTTAATTTTTTCTCTAATTCTTGGCGTGTAGGTTGTCTAAAGATGTGTGGTTCTCCACCATATTGTTTTAAACTTTTAATAAAGTCTTCTTCTTGTGCAAAACCAAGCTTTTCGTCACCAAAGACTACAAGTATACGCACGGTTGCTCTTAGTTGTGGTGTTTGCTTTTGAGTTAGGCGCCGGAAATTTGTAGCACTAATGGCAACTTCTACACCTCTACTAGTATATGCTGCCAAAGTATCCCACTCTTGCCAAGGAAGTCCTCGTAATTGTCGGTCTTCTGTTTGTAGAATAATCTGGACTTCATCTTTTTGTGTAATTTTCTCTCTAAATCTTTCTAAAACCAAATTGACACGGAAATCAGATTGCCCATTCTCATCAATCCAACCATATTTTCCTAACCATTTATTTAATTCTTCTTTTAAGGAATTTGCCACTTCTGTAAGGTTGACTACCCCTGAATAATTCTTGTCACGATTTTTTGCAACTTTACGATTACCTTGGAAACCAATATAATACTGCCATTCTTTGAACTTATCTTCAAGAGCTTTCGGTAAAGGATAAAGAAATGAAACAATTTCTTCTATTTGCCCTTCTTCATCAAAAATAGCTAAGGTGACAGGCAAAACTTCTGAATCGTTGATTTTTACTCGCCCAGCAATTTTAAAGGAAATTTTTAATGCCATCACAACTCCTTTTTAGGCAACAAAGTACTCTCTAATAAAGTTTTGCCCTATTCGCAACTCTACCCAAAATTTTTCACCCTTTGATAACTCCAGAGGAATAGAAATTAAATCTGCCACATCATTAACTGTTTCTGTATAAATATCCGTTTCATCAGGTACACTTACTTGCAAACCTTTAGGTAGACTACCACTGGTGCCTCGTACAATAACTCTTACCAAAATTACTTCGTCGTTTTCAGACACAGAAAGCTGTATTTCAAAAACTTGCCCTGCCAATTCTAAATTTTTTTTGCAAGTAGCTGTTTTTAAATCGCGCATTGAGGGTTCCCAACCTGCCTCATAAATGCTATTCAACCAGTTTCTTAAATAAGTAATTTTCTTCTGTGTAAATTCTTGTGTTAGGTCATCTGTCTCGACTATCTCAGTCAGTGAATCTTCTTGTGGCGCCAAATAATCAATTAGGTCATCCATAGATAGTAAATCTGTAAGCGAAACTTCTGTATCTGTCGCATTGGAATGAGAAGCAGGCAAAAAACCAAACAATGTTGCTGTATTTTCACTGTTAATTTCTACAAATAAATAGCCTAGGTTCCCACTTAAACTTTCTTGTGGTAAAACAATTGATAGCTGACCAGGTTGAATTACACAACATTCCAAATATCCCAACCCAGGCAATTCTATCTCGTTTGCTTCGCTCCACAAACGATTAGCAGCATTCCATCTTTCTAGCTTGGCAAGATTAGTCTCGAAACCCAGCATACGAAAATACGCATCGACAACAAGTACAGCAAGGGTATTAAAGTAAGTTCTTTCTTGAGCATCTTGTGCGAAGTACTGCGACGCATATACTTTAGCTTGTCGGCGAAACGATACTGGAATTGGCAAGGGAATAGCCAGTTCTCGTAAAACATCTAGCTTATCTGTCATAGCGATCTTCTCCAAACAGCCTCTGATTTGTATCTAACCACTGCCGCATGAAAAATTCACATTTTCTGCACCAATGGGATGTAACGGCGCCGCGCGATGAGCCAGCTTCCGAAGCTTGATATGCAACGATTTCTTTCTTTTTAATGAGTGCCTTTTTAATGAGTGCCTTGTTGCACTAGTTGAGTTATTAGAGTTGATTGTAGAGCAACCATCAACGATAGCAGGCGCCTATACAGAAATATGGAATCAGCAGCATAATGATTCTATAGAGCATTATTATCAAGCAAGGTATAAATTTAATCAGACTAACGACCCAAAAATTCTTTTATACTTACTAGCTCGATGTGTTAAAGGTGCTGTTAGATACAACTCTGAAAAACTTTTTAATCAAAGTCCTGATAAGCGGCGAAAGGGAACCCACCCTGAGAAAATGAGAAAAAATATAGAAGGTGTTTCCAAACTACTCAAAAACAAGTGTATATTTACATGCTTAGATTATAGAGAAGTTTTGGCTGAAGTGAAACCAAGTGACTTTGTTTACATCGACCCTCCCTACCAAGGAGTTTGTGGTGAAAGAGACTCAAGATACCTTGCTGGAATAAATTTTGATGAATTTGTCGATTCCCTTGAAAATTTAAATCATAAACAGATACCATTTGCAGTTAGCTACGATGGCAGACGAGGAAACAAAACCTTTGGTAATGAGTTGCCCTCACATTTAAAACTTAAAAAAATTGAAATTGTAGTTGGACGCTCATCTCAAGCAACACTACTGGGCAGGGATGAAGTCACAATAGAGTCTTTATATTTGTGTTCACTATGATATAGCATTCCTATATGAATTGTAAAAAATTATATACCCGTAGAGACGCGATTTAATCGCGTCTCTACAACATGCGTATTTTATGAATGATTTAGGACTGCTATATAATAGGAATTAATTTACGAGAGTGGGAACTATGATTAAAGATTCTCAAGAATATCAAATTACAAAGAACTGGGTTACAAAGTTTGAAGAAGCATCTCTCAAAGTAAAAGAGTCATCTGAGCGACAATTAAAAGACCCTGAAGGTTGGCAGTTAATGCAAGATTCTTACAATGTTCAAAAACAAAATTTGTTAAATGAGATTAGAGAGTATGAAGCACTATTAGCTCATGATTTATCACAGCCAGTAGAGTTTGAACTCGAAGATATGAAGTATTTTTCAGATTTGCTTATTAAAGCTAGAATTGCATTAAAAATAACACAAAAAGAATTGGCATTTTTAAGTAACCATACTGAAGAACAAATTATTAGGTTTGAAGAGAAGAATTATCATAATGCTAGTTACGTAAGTTTTTTAAAAGTACAATCAGCGCTTGGTTTCAAAAATAAAAATGGAAAATTTACTGCTCAGTTAAATGATTTTTATCAAAAAGAATTAAATTCATTACGCTCTCAAGAACATTTAGATATTTATGTTCATAAAGCATCGTAAAGACATTCTTCTCTTTGTGTACTATGAAGTAAAACTTACCTTTTACTAAGTCTCATTTTGATTCCGTGTTTAGGACGGAGTGTAAAAGCAGGCCAAGGTGTAATTTCTTGTCCTGGCACAAGGGACAGGTGATACTTTTGGATAATGGTGGCTAACAGTAATACAGCTTCCATCATTGCAAAAGATTTACCGATACAAACTCTTGAACCTCCACCAAAGGGAAAATATGCAAATTTTGGTAGTTTTTTTGCGAAGTCACCTTCCCAGCGTTCAGGTTTGAATGCTTCGGGGTCTTGGAAGTAACGCGCGTCGCGTTGCATTACCCATTGACTTACAATAACTGCATCTCCCGCGCGCAAATTGTATCCACCTATTTCACAGTCTTGTAATGCTTGACGACCTATTGCCCATGCAGCAGGATATAACCGCATTACTTCCATTATGACTTGTTCGGTGTAACGTAAAGTAGGTAAGTCAGTAACAGTAGGCGCCTTTTCTCCCAATACTGCATTAATTTCTTCAAGTAACTTTGCCTCAACTTCGGGATGTTGCGATAATAGATATAATGCCCATGATAAAGTTAAAGCAGTGGTTTCATGTCCTGCAAACATTAGCGTCATCACTTCGTCGCGTAATTGTTTGTCTGTCATCCGGGCGCCGTCTTCATCTTGAATATGCAGTAACATTGATAGCAAATCACCTTTATCTTCGTTACTAACGCGACGTTGATTGATGATGGTGTAAAGCATTTCATCCATCTGCTGCATCGCGCGTACATATGCTAAGTTTCTGCGAGTCGGAAACCAATCAGGAAGTAAATACACTAATAAATTTGTATTGCGTACTTCATAATATTCAATGCTGGTTTCCAATGCTTTGCCTACAATTTCGACTTGCTGCTTAACGTCAGCTTCAAATAATGTTTTGGCAACAATTTCCAGCGTTAACCCCATCATATCAGTATGAATATCGCGCTCTTGCCCCGGAACCCAACTATTAAGCATGGCAAGAGCATAGTCAACCATGACCTTACCGTAACCAACAATCCGTTCTTGGTGAAATGCGGGTTGTATCATTCTGCGTTGACGTTGCCAAAATTCTCCATCGCTACTAACTAACCCATTTCCAAGAAGTCTTTTGAATATGTTTAAACTTACATGTTTGCCAAATAAGTTACTGCTACTTACTAGTACGGACTCGATATAATCAGGGTGGTTGAGTTGAAACGCGCGGAATAACGGCCCCTGCCACAGCACAATATCACCGTATTCTTTGGCACATCGGGTTGAAAATTCTAAGGCGCCGTCTCTATAATTTGGCAAAACACCAAATATCGGATGTCCTTTTGGGCCAGGTGGGAGGTTAAGCTGTGTTTTTGGCTTTGCAAGAGTAACCATAGCTGGATATAAATAATGTAAAGATTTGTTTCCTAATTAACGGGTAGTTAAGGATATTATCATTTTGACCAATCGTAGTCAGCACCAAATTCTTCAATTTTAACTCTTATCTGCTTAAAATGCTTATTTGAGCGAATCATTTTTGACACTGGGTAGCTTATCGCATCAGGGAGAATTTTCAATATTTGCTTTACCCCTTTAGGATTAAGTGAATGTACAATAATTTTAGTGTTTATGTTTCGAGATAACTTTATTTCTTTTGCAACGTTGGCGCCAGTTAATTCCCCACGCAAATTGTAGTCGAGAGAAATAATATCAAAATCATAGGCTTTAAGAAGCAAATACATAAAGCAAGAAAATCTTTTTGTTTTGATGGCAGTAAAGCTAATAACTCAGTATCTGTCAACATCTTATTCTGCTCCTTTGTTCTTATCTTTTAATATTTTTTTAAATCGCTCAATAATATTTTGGATATCTCCTTGCGGTCCTTGTCTACGTAAACCGAAATTAGTTGGGTCGTTTACAAATACTTCACCACTTGCTGAGGAACTAATTCAAGAACGTTATAGGGAATCTCAATTATGAGTTTACAAACAATAAGCGACATTGGCGCCTCAACACTGCCTTTTAGCCGCTTGTTGTTTGTAGTAATGAAATTAATGAATTTTTTTGTAGCCACGCATAAATTTTAATATTCCGCTCGTCATCAGGTTTTGACTTGTATTCGCCATTTTGGATTTCTTCCAAAAGCTTGCCAGATGGCTTAATATCGTTTTTCAGCAAGTCCTCAAACATAGATAGTGGAAGTAGTATGCTCTCAACTTCTACATCATCTTCATCGAAAACGATTGTTTCAAATCTAAATACAATGGGATAAAGATTAAAGTAGGCTGCTGTACAATGTTAGATTACTAGCAGTCGTTTACGATGAGCGAAAAGCTTTACCAGGGAATGTTCGGCAACGAATGAAGAATTTGCCCATCGTCGTTGGCAGAAGAACCACGTCCCCACAATAGCGTTGAATTGGACTTAGAAGTCGATACTGATTAGGAAATTAGGCGGATTCGTCTTAGTATGTGGCGAGTAGTTTATGCTATTGACGAAGAGTTTCAGCAAGTGGCTGTTTTAGCCATTAGGAAGCGTCCTCCTTATGATTATGAGGATATTTCAGATTTGTTGGTAAATTTGGAATAGTTTGTAACTACCTACAAAAGTAGAACATGAAATGAAAGCTGTAATTCAATACTTTTATAGTTTATTTGACCGTGAATTGGCGCCAACAGCATTGAAAGTAGCTGTAATTGTTGGTACGATTTTGTTTGTGATTAATCACGGTTGGGCATTGCTAAACGGTGAAATGAACAGAGGACGTTGGATTTCTGCGGGTCTGACTTATATTGTCCCTTATCTGGTCAATGTTCACGGGCAATACATCAGTCGCGCGAAATTAAAAATTAAAAAGTAAAAATTAAAAAGATTTTTTTATTTCGCATTTTACATTTTGAATTTTGCATTTTTATATATTTCTGACTAAATTCGTATTGCAATATGTTCTTCCACAGCCCTAAGATGAGTTATATACTCTTTATAACTCTCGTCCTTCATAAGCTCTGGTTGTAGTTCCACCATCGCATCTAGTATTGCCTTAATAAATTGGAGCCATTGCCCTAAAAATTCCCATACTGAAACTAAAATATTGGTATTTGGCAAAAATTGAAACTTCATAGCAGAAGCTTCGGTTATCTCAAAACGAACCTTGACGAGATCACCTTGACGCTCCATTAACATTCCCACATCTGTACCCTGTTCAAAAAAATCAAACTCGACTGGTGAGTGTGTGTCCTTTGTCAGTTTTTCCAATACAAGAGGAATATCTTCAAATATAGTAGATAGGTCAGGACGCAGATCAAAGCAAGCGTCATGCTCTTGAACACTGATAATAAATTGTCCTTTATAACGCTTCATGAAATAGTTTAAGGAGGCAAAGATTTTAGTGGCATCTACTATCTCCAAAAAATAATCAGGTTCGCTTAACTTTTCCCACCAGTAAGATATGTTGAAAGTTTGGCTCATCTTCTATCATTATGTTAAAGCATCTGCAACTTGAAGATTCGTGATATCATTATACATATTCAAAAAATTATCTCTAACTTCTGGCTCAGGATATTGTGTTGTAGAGTCCAGTTCCTTTAATCGCTGTATAACAATGCTAACTACAGGTAAAACATTTTTAGACCTAAATACCGACTCGTTTTCTATCATAATTTCCAAAACAGAATTCAAAATATAAGTGTTACATTTAGGAGCTTGTTCCCTGATATAATCCAATGCTTTCTCTTGATCAAGTTCAAAAATAGTTTCCAATGCAGCAGCTTGTAGATAGCAATCACCACGTAATTTCAATAAAATTTCCCAAGCGGTTGAAGCTGCTACACTACCGTTTCTTTGTGACAATTCCCCTAACGCAGAAGTAGCAATAAATAACTCGTCACCTAAAGCCAGTTCTTTGAGTGTATCTACTGATAAACTACCATAGTCTATATCTTCATCTGCCAACATCATTAATTCATTAATTTCCATGATTTATTCTCCTAACTCGGGAGTGAACCTAATAGTTGATAAATATTTTATATCACCCTCTAGTACTATCCATGTACTAAAAAGCTTAAGTTGATTATTTCTACCTTCTATTATACTAAGATAATCAATACGTGTTTCAACGGTTACTCGCTCACCAACAGATAGCAAGTGTAAAGTAATCATATTAATATCATCAACAGTATCTGTCAGCCCTACACTTTTAATTGCTTTCAGCATAGCTTGAGAGCGTTCATAATTATGCTTCAAATCTTTTATTTTTTTTAACCTTTTTTCATTCTCTGGGTTATTGTCAAATTGTTTACGGGCTGTTTGTTTCATTTGTTGAAGTTCTCTCAGTTCCTCATAAGGATACATGGCAACCTTACCCATAGCGTAAATTTCCACCTTGGCTAAAGCAACCAATACCTTACCTTTTTTAGCACAGGCAACACTCTGCCCTGTTTTTACTTGAAATTGTATAACCTCAAACAATTTGTATTTTTCCTTATTCAGGATTTATTTTTACTTTCACATGATAATTCGTGTCAGTACCATAACGCAACTCAATCGGGATGAAGGACATCACCAGACAGATATCCTACGATGATTTTATGCTTGTAATGCTCTAAACCGCGCGTACATGCTATTAGAGTCTTGCATAAGTTCATGGTGATTACCAATTTCAACAATTCGTCCTTTCTCTAATACTACTATTCGGTCTGCTTTACGAATAGTCGAAAGTCGGTGAGCTACTACAAAGGTTGTGCGGTTTTTCATTAACCTTTGGAGTGCTTCTTGAATTAATGCTTCGGTTGCGGTGTCTACTGATGCCGTTGCTTCGTCTAATATTAATACTTTAGGGTTGCGAATTAACGCGCGCGCTATAGCAAGTCTTTGACGTTGACCACCTGAAAGTTTAACGCCATTTTCTCCTATAGGGGTATCCAATTGTAGGGGTAAGTTAGCAATAAATTCTCTTGCGTTGGCATCAATAAGGGTTTGTTCTAATTGCTGGTTGCTAACTCCTTGTAACCCATAAAGGATATTTTCGCGCACAGTGCCTTCAAATAGTATCGTTTCCTGGGGGACTATCGAGATAAACTGACGATAAGTTCTTAAGTCTAAGTCGCTCATATCCTGACCATCTAAATAAATTTTTCCTGCAGATGGTCGTACAAAACCAATTATTAGATTTAGTAAAGTAGATTTTCCGGCGCCGCTCGAACCGATAATAGCAATTGTCTCGTTAGTATTTACCTGAAGTGTAAGATTATCAATTGCTTTGTGGTCGCTGTTTGGATAAGCAAAGCTAACTGCATCGAATAAAAACTCTCCCCTTACTTGCGATAACTTGCCCTTACCTTGATTAAGTTCGATATCTGGACATTCTAATATTTCACCTAATGACCTAATTGACTCAAACCCTGTACCCATTTGCGGTAGTACTGTGAGTATTTGCACTACAGAGCCAGTAAGTGTATCAAAATATCCTGCAAGCAACACCACATCACCTGCGGTAATTCCTCCATAACCTGTATATGCTAAATAACCTGAAGTCACTAAACATACTGCATGAAATAACCGCAGTATCACCCAACTTGATGCCCCCGTAATTGCATTAATTCCATCTAACCGCATTGCAGCTTTTTTGACTGAGATTAGATGCGAACTTGTACGTTCCATCTCAGCTGCCTCGACTCCATGCGCGCGCGTCACGGGTACTAACTTTACCATCTCTATCAAATACGCGGACATTACTTCGATTTTTCGCCGAAAATTATGGTTACGCTCAGTTATCGGCGCCTTTAATATCTCCACTAAAGCTACTGCAATTGGAATTGTAATTACAAAAAATAACAGAAACCACGGCGCCCGCATTGCAGTCACTACCACAGAAACTATAATCGTTAATAACGCAGCAGGTACAAGCTGAAAAATATACGTAGTCAGTATTTGAATTTCTTCTACATCTCGCAAAAGCTTAGATTGCAATACCCCTGTACTGCGCTGCTTATAAAATCCAATGCTAAGTTGCTGTAATTGTTGTGTCAAACTATACCGTAGATTAACTTCCATTTGGCGAGTTGCTGCGCTCATTGCCATAATATGCCAGTAATGGGTTGGTATATTTTGAATGATAGATACAGCTAAAACGGCGCCGTTAAGCCAAAGCTGAGTTAACTGATGTTGTTGAGGTCGAGAGATAATATCAATAATATTGGCAAAAACTACAGGACGTATCCATTCTGGACTGTGTTTGATTACATAAAACAGCAGTGATAGTAAAAGCTTGTGCCAATCATGCTGGTATAACAGAAGTAGCGTTTTGAATGGCGCCTGACTACGATAAAAATTTAGCGTCAGCATTTTACGGTTATTTTTGCCGTTTAACATCATAGAACAATTTTGTTTAATTAAAAATATTAGGTCTAAATGTTGGAGTGGAAATTACGTTTAGCTACGCATAAGGATATTCCTGCTTTACATGAACTTATCCCTCGTTCTGTTCACCATCTACAAAAAGACCATTATTCTCATGACCAAATTGAAGGCGCCTTGGGTTCTGTTTTCGGTGTTGACAGCCAGCTGATCAGAGATGGTACATATTTTGTAGTTGAAGATACTAGTATCATTGGATGCGGTGGTTGGAGTCAGCGTAAGTTATTATATGGTAGCGACCAACTCCGAAGTGTCGATGAATCTTGTTTGCTTGACGCTAAATATGATGCAGCGCGCGTGCGTGCGTTTTTCGTAGACCCGAATTATGTTCGTAAAGGTATTGGTACTGCTATTTTAAGAGCTTGCGAAGAGGCTATTATTGTTTCGGGTTATACACGCGCGGAGTTAGTTGCTACATTGACGGGTGAACCTTTGTATGCTGCATATGGCTATATTGCTGTTGAACGATATGATATTGAATTGGCTCAGGGGTTAGCGCTACCTGTTGTGCGGATGTTGAAAAGTTTGTCGTAGGCGCCGAAATTTTCAAACAGATACAAAAACTTCTTGTGGAATGGGCGTCGAGGCCGTCCTAACAAATCTTATGGAATTTTTTTGGATGGGCAAGGGATTTTGAATGGGCGGGCAAGGATGCCCACTCCACAAGATAGGTAATTTATTTTTTGTACATAGAAACTTTGTTTATTGAATTTTTTGTTAGCTGCTTTGTTCGGAATTGTGATTGAACGTGATGAAGTAGTATGTATCTTCGTGTCTCAACTTGATGTTTTGATTATTAGTGCTACTCTACTGGAGGCTATATGTAAGAAAAAGCACGTATTAACTCATGGAATTGATAACTTTACTTCTATCTGGGTTATTGGGGTTAGTTACTCCTGTTGGACTTGTTATTGACCGTACTGCAGAAAATGCAATTCGTTCGCAGTTTACTTCTTCTGAGCAGTTACTAGTGCGTGTGGATAATGCACCAACGCATCAATTGCTACAAGGTAAAGTTAATCGAGTCAGAATTGCTGGACGTTCGCTACAATTAAGGCGCTACTGTATTCGCATTGCCGCGTTGGAGTTAGAAACTGACGCGATTGAATTTAATCTAAGCAAAGGGAAACCTTTTCTTAAGCAACCTTTACAAGCTGGTTTTCGGGTGGTTCTTACCGAAGCTGATGTTAATAAACTTTTACAGTCGGAAGCATTTAAGGCGCGCGTTCGTAAACTGAACATAGCTTCTATTGGTTCAGTCAATACAGCATCTAACCCCATATACCGTATTGCAAATCCTAAAGTAAAATTTATAGCCAATCAGCGTGTCAATTTAGAAGTAGAAATACTGGAGGAGGGCAATAATCAGCCATTACTGGTAAAAGTAGAAACAGGAATGGATGTAGTAGCAGGAAGAATCCAGCTAATTAATCCAGTTGCTCAGGTAAACTCAGAACAGGTTCCAGCTCGATTTCTAAATGTTATAGTAAATAACCTTAACCAACGCTTAAATTTACGTAACTTGGAAGCTGACGGTTTAATAATGCGAATTCTGAAATTTAATATGAAGAACAGCGAGCTAGAAATAGGTGCTTTTGTAAGAATTGAACGAAATTCAAAATTGTTGAATGTCAGGTTATAAGTTCCACGCGCACGTGAAGCGTCATTATATTCATGATTACTAGCTACAAGGAAGGTAATGAAAATGAGAGAACAGCCAAGAAATAATCGTATCTCTTCTGGTGTAATTGCAGCAGTCTCAGCTGCGGTTGTAGCTGTCAGTGGAGGTGTAGCTTGGATAACTTGGCAAGCTACAACAAATGCTCCACCAGCCAATACTCCAAAACAGAAAGTAAGTCAGAATAATACTAAACCACAAGTTCCAACAGAGCAAACAGCCGAAATATATTTGCTTAGAGATACTGGTAAAAATTTAAAACTAGTGCCTCTGCCGGTGAAAGTATCCGCATCAAAAGATAAGCCCAATGAATTTATAGGCGCTGCATTCAATAGTTTATTGACTGCAAAAAATGATGGAGACACTAGCAGCACAATTCCATCAGGAACAAAAATATTGGGAGTCAAAATAGAGAACGACACTGTTCGGGTGAATTTATCTGAGGAATTTACAAGTGGTGGTGGAAGCGCGTCGATGACAGGACGTGTGGGGCAAGTTGTGTATACTGCCACAAGTTTGAACCCCAGTGCTAAAGTTTACATTGACGTAAACGGCAAGCCATTGGAGGTTCTAGGTGGAGAAGGTTTGGAATTAGACCAACCCTTAACCCGTGACAGCTTTAATAAAAATTATCAGCTTTAGGTATGTAGAGACGTGATATATCCCTTCGGGAAAACCTCCGGTTTACACGTCTTAATGGTAGCCAAGACCGTACATGTACGGTCTCTACATCACCGATAATTTTATTTTGTATTTAAGACGCGAAAGTTTTTGGCTTGCTGTTCGAGTCTGGTCGCGAGACGGTCGCAAACTCGGTTGCAAAGTTCAAAAATCATTTCATCCTCTACGCGGTAGTAGGCACAGGTGCCTTCACTACGACGGCTAAGAATTCCGGCTTGCCACATTACCTTCAGGTGTTTTGAGACATTCGCCTGAGACGTCTGTGTTGCCTCCACCAACTCTTGTACGCATTTTTCTTCATCCCGCAGTAGATGCAACAACCTCAGCCGCATTGGTTCACTCAGCAGGCTGAAGTATTCCGCGACTTGTTGCACAACTTCTGGCGGTACAGGCAACATTTGTTTCATCAGGTTTGACCCGCAAGACGACACTGAAATTAGTGAAAATTACATCTCCGTTATATAGATTAATACCTAATCGGGATTTATTCGCACCAGAGGTTGACCATATTCTACAGGTTCGCCATTTTGCAATAGAATTTCCATCACTGAACCCGATATTTCGGCTTCGATCTCGTTCATTAGCTTCATGGCTTCAATGATACAAACTGTATCACCTTTACGTACCCGACCGCCTATTTCGATGAAAGGAGCTTCCCCAGGTGCAGACGCGCGATAAAATGTGCCTACCATTGGGGATGTTATTTCAACGAATTTGGAATCGTTTGTACTCGGTGGATTTGTTTGGGGTACTCCTAAAGTACTATCCACACGATTAGCAACAGATTCTACCACAGGAGGTGACACTATTACCTGTGGTGTCGGCGCCTGTTCTGCTCCCGTACTTCCCAAGGTACCTAACCCAGCTTGCCCAAAAGACAAAATTTGATGAGGAGCGCTAACAGCTTTACGTACTATAATCTCGAAGTCGTTGCTTTTTAGCGTTACTTCTGCAATATCTGTTTGTGCAATAGTTGTTAATAATTGGCGGATTTCACTAAAGTCCAATGGCACAGCTTAAATTACCTCATGCAATTAGGGGTTAATATCCAATAAGCAAGGGAAATAGGGATTGGCGCCTTATTCCCGACCTAAGTACTTATCTTCACGTGTATCAATACGGATGCGCTCTCCTTGTGCAATAAACAAGGGAACCATTACCGTGGCGCCTGTTTCTAACTTCGCTGGTTTGCTACCACCTGTAGCAGTATCACCTTTGACACCCGGATCGGTTTCGGTAACTTCAAGCACTACCGAGTTTGGAAGTTCAACATCAAGCACTTGCTCGTTCCAACGGACAACGTTAGCTTCCATACCTTCCTTAAGGTACTTGACTTTATCGCCAATTTGTTGTGCAGTCAATCTACCTTCTTCATAGGTTTCCATATCCATAAACACGTACTCATCACCTTCTTTGTAGGTGTGCTGCATCGTGCTTTTTTCTAGGTTTGCCTGCGGTACGGTTTCACCCGCGCGGAAAGTACGCTCTACAGTGTTGCCACTTTGAGCATTTTTGAGCTTAGTCCGTACAAAAGCGGCGCCTTTGCCTGGTTTAACGTGGAGAAACTCTACCACCCGCCATACAGACCCATCTAACACAATCGAAACACCAGGGCGAAAATCGTTACTGGAAATCATGAAACATTTAAATTTTCAAGACAATCGGCATTTATTGTACCCCTAAGCGCGGAGAAATTTGTTAATTAGTTGCTATTCGTGTGAGAGAGGGGAAACTATCAAGGACTACGACTGAAAAATACAGCAGCCAAGATAATCAAACTTAATAGCACTAAAGGCGCCCATAAGTTGGGTACGTCAGATACAGTCATGAGGTATTAATTTTTACTTACACGTATATTACACCCTCTACCACCTTCAAGTGAGCGGCAAAGAAGAGCGAAAGGTAGCTGATAATGGTAGGGTAGTAGCATTAAAACATTAAAAAATTTTAGATGACTAAAGAATTTAACGTAATCATACAACGTGATAGTAGTGGTTATTTTATAGCCTCAGTCCCTAATCTTGCTGGATGTCATACCCAAGCAAAATCTTTAGACGAACTTATGGAGCGTATTAAAGAAGCTATTGAACTTTGTTTAGAATTTGAGCAGGAACAAAGTGAGGTATTAGAATTTGTAGGTGTCCAGAAAGTTTTAGTTCAGGTATGAGTAAATTACCCAGTGTAACTGGACGCGAAGTAATTTCAGCGTTAGAAAAAGCGGGTTTTAACGTTGCAAGGATTCGAGGTAGTCATCATATTCTTGTACATAGTGATGGTCGTAGAACTGTTGTTCCAGTCCATTCTGGTGAAACAATTGGCCCTGGTTTATTCGCTCAGATACTTAGTGACTGTCAAATCAGCCGCGAGGAATTCAGACAACTACTGTAATGCAATATAATTTTCTTGATACACCAGCGCGCGCTATCAAACGCATTATGATATCTCCAGATACAGCGATATGGTTACAGGAACGCACTGCTTTAGGTATTTTATCCCCTACGGTATTAGATGCTATTGCCGAAGTTATAGAAAAACAAGTTGTAGGTGACCAAACCCAGCTTGTAAAAGAAGGGATGGCGCCTGATGCGCTATATATACTTATAAATGGTCGTATTGAAACTAGTAGCATTTCTAATAATGCTGCTTCCTGTTGTGGCTTGCTTCCTGGTACTGTTATTAACCTTAAAGAGTTTTTACTTCAACAAAATACTCAATACACAGTTACTACTCTGAGTGAATGTCATCTGTGGGTAGTTCCTAAAGACAAGTTCCGTGAAATTATTAATCAATATCCAGAAATTGCCCAAGCTGGAAATATATTACTAGCAGACGAGTTAGCGCAGTTAGCTTCTGCTTTATCTTACGAGCAAGAACGTTCGATAGAATTGCGTCCATACTTAGTGACTAAAGCTAAACGTGGTATAGTTGGCGCCAGTAGATACGCAACAAAACTCCGCTCCCAAATTCGTGAAGCAGCAAATAACCGTAAGTCAGTGTTAGTTTTTGGTGAACCGGGTTTAGAAAAAGATAATATTGCTGCTTTGATTCACTATGGTTCAAATTACCGTCGTGAGCCTATTATTAAAGTTAATTGTGGTATTCTCCAAACTAGCGGCGCCGATTTGTTTGGCAGGTATGGTGGTAAACCAGGACTTTTAGAATATTTAGGCAATGGTACTTTAGTTCTGAATAATATCCAAGAATTACCTAAAGAGCTTCTCCCTAGTATAAATAATTTAATTAAAACCGGGACTTATACACCTGTAAACCGCTCTCTTGATATAGAAGTCGAATCTAGAGTCAGTAATGCCCGCATTATAATAGTTTCAGAAAAATCATTGCCGCAAATCGAACGCACGGTGGGGTCAATAATCAAAGTACCACCGTTACGGGTACGCAAAGCTGATATCAAAGCCCAGATTGATTATTATATTAGCTTGTATACACGCGCGCGCGGAATTTCTAAATCAAAAGTAACACCCGAAGCATTGCGTCGGTTACAGTCATATGACTTTCCTGGTAATTTAAAAGAGTTAGAAAACTTAGTCGAACGGGCAATAGTTCAAGCACAAGATCAAAATGAACTTACCGAAGAAATTTTTTGGTCAGCAGAAACGAAGAAAAAACGCTTTCGAGTCAATTTATTAAATATATACCCAAATTTCAGAAAATTCCTGCGTAGCGACTGGTATCCAGACCGAATAAATTACGTTACGACTTTTGCTTTCGCTTTTATCGTCCTGGTATTATTCCTTGGTCCACAAACGCGCGATAAAAACTTTGTATTAAATTTATTTTGGTCATGGTGGTGGATGGGGTTTTTATTTCTATTCCCCTTCCTTGGACGTATATGGTGCGCGTTTTGTCCATTCATGATTTACGGTGAAATTACGCAAAAACTCTCACTCAAATTGTTTCCAAGGCAACTTAAAAAGTGGCCACGTGAAAAAGCCGAAAAATGGGGAGGTTGGTTTCTATATGGTTTATTCACCCTAATATTCCTGTGGGAAGAACTTTGGCATTTAGAAAACACCGCATATTTATCTGGGTGCTTACTGCTACTTATAACTGCTGGCGCCATGATTTTTTCCGCTATTTTTGAAAGAAGGTTTTGGTGTCGTTACCTTTGTCCAATAGGAGGAATGAACGGGTTATTCGCAAAACTATCAATGACCGAACTGCGCGCGCAACAAGGTATTTGTTCGGCAACTTGCACGACTTACCAATGCTATAAAGGTGGCGCCCAAAAAGGTGAAGGAATGGAAACGAACGGTTGTCCATTATATTCCCATCCTGCCCAACTCGAAGATAACCGCGACTGCGTGCTATGCATGACTTGTTTAAAAGCATGTCCACACCGCTCAGTTGAAGTTAACTTGCGTCCTCCAGGTATAGAATTATGGACATCTCACATCCCACATACATACGAAGTCGCTTTATTATTCTTAATGTTGGGAGGAGTGTATTTACATCGTTTACCCGAAATACAAGCGAAACTTGCCGTTATCATTGACTTCAGTCAATTCTGGCAACATCTAGGATTCTCACTACTAGCTTTAATAGTACCCGTATTAATCCCCTTTGCAGCATACGGCATAATCAAACTTCAGGGAACAATTAAAAATCGTAGATTTATCGAACTTGCCTACGGATACCTACCATTAGTTCTAGCAGGTAACTTAGCACACTATCTACGCCTAGGTTTAGGAGAAGGTGGACGCATATTACCTGTAGCATTTGCAACCTTTGGTCTAAACGGTGAATCTTTACCCGTTGTAGTCGGACATCCTGCGGTAATTGCCTTTTTACAAGGTTTCACATTAATATTAGGAGCATTCTTAGCCTTTGTACTGACACAGAAAATTGGGCGCCAACCCATACGAGCATTAATTTGGCAACATTTAGCAACCGTTATTCTAACAGCAAGCTTGTGGCAAATAATTGTGTAATTATGGCTTGTGGCTTGTGACTTCTTGTGGAGCAGGCGTCCCCGCCTGTGTACATATGTATTTTATTTCCTACAGAGACACAGAGTACACAGTGAACAGAGAACACAACAAATCTTTTGATACTGACCAGTAAGCCAACATAAATATTACTATTTACAAGAACGGGCGGGGACGCCCATTCCACAAGAAGCTGTTCCACAAGAAGCTGTTCCACAAGAAGCTATTCCACAAGAAGCTATTCCATAATAAGTAAAAATTTGCTAATGTAGGATTATTCCATACTACATGTAATACATGAGGAGATTTGTCAATGAGTGAATTTTTAGCTTACAGCAATCACCGTCCACAGGTGCAACGCGCGGAGGTTATTGTTCAATCCGCTGACAATATAAGGATTTAAGGTTATCTTTATACTTTAAAAGGCGCCAAAACACAATTTGGATTGAACACATCATTTGGGTAATAAATAAAACCTAAAAACCTCTGCGTATCTTGTGTGGAACAAGTAAAACGCATTGAGGAAAAACAAGTGAATTTAGAATTATTAGGTTGGAGTAACTTTTTTGCTTCCAGCTTTGAATCATATCGTCATCAAGAATTTAGTGTTGGAAGAGTCGCAATACAACGTAAAAATACTTACGTTTTATATAGCGAACACGGGGAACTAACAGCAGAAATAACAGGTAAACTTAGGCATCGTGCCCAGAATAGTGAAGATTTTCCAGCAGTTGGAGATTGGGTAGTTATCCGTGTTGGAGTAGCTGGAAGTGCAACTATTCACGAAATATTGCCCAGAAAAACTAAGTTCTCTCGCAAAACTGTAGGCGCAAAGACAGAAGAACAGATTGTTGCCACCAATGTTGATACTGTATTCCTAGTCTCAGGATTAGATAATGATTATAATCTGAGGAGAATTGAACGTTATCTCACTCTAGCTTGGTCAAGCGGCGCCAATCCGGTGATTATCTTAAATAAAACAGACTTGTGCAAAAATCTAGCACAATGTTTGTCAGAAGTCGAAGCATTAGCTTTGGGTGTACCGATTGTTACTATTAGTGCAGCTAACAATCAAGGATTAGATGACCTAAAATCATACTTGCAACCTGGGCAAACAGTAGCTTTATTAGGTTCTTCTGGTGTTGGTAAATCTACTATCACCAACCAACTAATGGGATTTGAAATTGCTTCAGTACAATCTGTACGTTCTGGTGATGACCGAGGCAAACACACAACCACACATCGAGAATTAATTGTACTTCCGGATGGAGGCTTAATAATAGATACTCCTGGAATGCGGGAAATACAGATGTGGTCAGGGGATGAAGGTTTACAGTCAACCTTTGCTGATATCGAAGCTCTAACTAAAGAGTGTCGTTTCCGAAATTGCCAGCATATCAATGAACCAGGTTGTGCAATACAACAAGCACTATTAGATTCCCAACTTGATTACTCAAGATTTGAGAGTTATCAGAAGTTGCAAAAGGAAAATAATTACATCGCGCGCAAACAAGACCAAAGGGAACATTTAGCCGAAAAAGAGAAATGGAAAAAAATTACTAAAACCATGAGGAACTATAAAAAAGGAGATTACTGATAGTAAGTTTTTGTAGGTTGGTGTACGCGGAGCGAACCCAACATAAATCTTATTAATATAGTAGTTGGTGCCAAGAGTATGTGAGGCATAGCCCTACTTACAACCTTCCAAAACTTTTGACATGTTGTAGTAGTGGTTCATGTCATAAGTTTTGGTGGGTAAGAAAAACGAACCGCAAAGGACGCAAAGGACACAAAGAAAGAATTATTAAGAGATAACCCCCCACAATTAATGACATAGACTAGTAGTAGTCCATGTCATTAATTTTGATCGGTCGTAGCACAGGTTAGCGACTCACCGAACTAAAATTTTAGTTTTGGATTAGCCCATCTTCAATTAAAGAATAAACTTCCTTATCATATTTTGAATCATCTTGTAGCCACTTATCTACAAGCTCAATCATTGAATCCAAAGCTTGCATGTCATTTTGGCTGTTCATCTGATTAATTGATGAAGCTAAAATATTAGTATCTTGAGATAAAGAAGTTTTTGACTGTATTAATTCATCAATATTTTGTTTAATTTCTATTAATTCTTCTAAATTCAAATTATCTAATTTACTTAGTAGCCCTAATAATATATAAAATTTCATAGCTATAAACTCCAAGGCAGTATAACTATATACTAATCGCTAGTTTGCTTTAGTAATATAAAATCTAATAGATTATCACATAGAACGATGTTGGTAACTTTCTAACTCGCTCTTAGAAATACTTTCAGGCGCCACCAAACGGTAATGCTTTTCAGTAACAATACTAATGCGGTCATTATTTTGCTCAAACTCAAATAGTGCAATTAAACTAGCATCCATAAACTGCGCTGCTATTGGACGACAAATTAGTGAAGGAAATTTAGCTGCACATAAAGCAAAATCTTGTTCAATTTGAACAATACTCAATCTATCTTTTTTACCTTTTGCTTGCACAGGAAAAACATAATGGGCGCCTCTACGGTCAACTCCAATGTATAATTCATCTGTCTCTACCTGCCCAATATTCGGCACAGTCGTTCGCAAATGGTTTTGCAATGAATAGCAAGTAACACCAGTAAAAATATCAATTAGGCGATTGTAACGTAATCTAGCTAATAAAGCTTGTTCGTCGCTCAGTGAGTACATTAAAACCATGCCAGGAGTGGCATCTGGTATTTTTGTCTCAGACAGCATCTGTGACGGGATAATTATTTGTTCAGGGACGATAATAAAACGATAGCGAGAACGTCCTACTGACCGAATGATCCAACTATACCCTTCAGGGGCTTTTGATTTAATAGAATTAGGTAAGATGTTTCGATAACGAAAGCTGTAAATAACATCGCCAACATTTTTAGGCGCCTCCATACCCAATTCTTGAGCCACATCAATAATATCTTGCCGCACAAAATCTAATTCGCTTATCCCTTCTTGGTACTTAGAGAGAAAAATGCGCTCAATTATTTGTTCGTAGCGGTTAGATGACTTCATTACAACGGCTTATCACTAAAAGGGTAACTATTTAATGGCATTTGTCCTGACCAGCGCAGTAAAACTACTTCTTCTCGCATTTGTTCTTTTGTGACTGTTGATAACCGTGTACGAAATAAATCAATTCCAACTACTTCATAACCTAGACCTTGAGCAATATCCGCTAAAAGCGAACCTGTATGAATCATTACTTGTAAAAAAGATTTTTGGTCGCCAACTATATAAGCAAGCTGGGCGCCAGGACGTAGAATACATCTTAAATCAGCTAAATGTTTCGCCATTCCTCCAAAATATAATTTAACAGTTCGGTGATAAAGCCGCTCAAACCCGCTGGTTTTGCCTAGTTCTATTCTCCGTTGTTCAATCTCGTTAGCAATTCGCTGAATTTCTGAATGTTTGGATACCCATATATCATCTGTATCCACTTTAAAAACATTTCGAGTGTTAGAACGTATTAAACCATCTTTTAACAACCGCAACTCTGCTTTACTTTGGATAAAACCTAATAACACTGATTCTAATCGAGTTGTGCGAGTATAATCCTTTTCATTAGGGTATGGAGGCGATGTAATTACTGTATCTACAGAATTTACCGTTAAACTCTTAGAAATGTTTCGAGAATCAGCTTTTTGAACAATAGCTGGTGTGGAATGGCACATTTGTAATTGACGTAGGTCTTGTGCGATTATATTCACCATAGATAACCATGCTTCTACAACAGGAGCATCATCTTTTAGCTTCTTACTCACACAAACTTCTGGTCTAAACTTGAGGTTACTGACGTTGGTAATTACGGATGATGCTAGTGCTAGCAGTAAATGATTTAAACAAGACTTATCAGCTAAATTTTGGATTTGCTCTAATAGTACTAAAGTTTTGTGAAGCGGTAAGGGGCTAATAGAATTTTTCAAAATAACTTTTTGGCTTTCTGCTGGCATAGTTCTTAATATTTTTTCATTTTCAATTACATCATTCGCTCTCTCTACAATTTGCATCGCATTTGAAAGAAGCTTGTCAGGATTAATATTCCAGTCTAATTTTACAGAAGCAGCAAACCAAGCCATCGGATTTGCTTCAACACCAAAACTCTCAATCCCCAATTTCTTACACTCTACAACAGTTGTCCCTGTTCCACAGAATGGGTCAAGCACTTTATGAGTATAATCTATGCCAAACTTTTTAATATAATCCTGTACTAAATGAGGTGGGTAGGAAAGAACAAAGCGATACCAACTATGAGCGGCGCCATCTTCTAGCCGAATTTGGTTTAGCTTCGGATTACTGAAATTAATTCTTTTTACCACAGAGACTTCTAGGGCACAGAGGGTGATTGTTAGTATAGTACATTAGTTGCAAGTTAAGCAAGTCAGAAGTTGGCGAGATGCGTTTTTCACGATTATTGTGTCTGGATGTTAAAAAATAAGAAGTTACTAGCAATTGACGACAATGGCAAATATTCTAGAACCACCGCGTTTGCGTACTAGCGAAGAAGAATCGGAACGACGTGCGACTTGGCTTGAACTATTCTATGATTTAGTGTTTGTTGTGGCAGTGTCACAACTTGCTCACAACCTTAAAGAAGATATTTCGATATCAGGGTTTCTAGGGTTTGTATTTTTATTTATACCTGTGTGGTGGTCATGGATAGGGACGACGATGTACGCGAATAGGTTTGATAGTGATGATATTGGGCGCCGTTTACTCGTTGGTTTACAAATGCTTACAGCGGCAGCTATGGCTGTAAATATACACCACGGTTTAACTGAAAACTCGACGGGATTTGCGACATCTTACGCTTTAAGTAGAATTGTACTTGTAATTGAATATGTACGCGCAGGAAGTTACATACCGGAAGCACGTCCTTTAACAACACGGTATGCTGCTGGGTTTGCTATAGCAGCTATTATTTGGTTGATTTCTGATTTTGTTGTTTTACCTTGGCGGTTTGCTGTTTGGGGTATAGGAATAGTTGTAGACTTAGTGACACCTTTTACCGCGCGCAAATACCAATTAAAGTTACTTCCCCATGCGTCACATTTACCCGAACGGTTTGGACTGTTTACAATGATAGTTTTGGGTGAAGCAATTATCGCTGTTGTTGATGGTGTTTCCGAACAACGTTGGGATATTTATAGCACTATGGGCGCCGTCTTGGCTTTGACTACTGCATTTAGCTTGTGGTGGGTTTACTTTGATAACCTTGGCGGCACTCCAATTGTAGCTGCTAAATCTGAAGGACGAGTTCGGAAAATGTTATTGTGGCTGTACACGCATTTCCCTTTGGTAATTGGTATTGCTGCTGCTGGTGTTGGTGTTGAAGAAGTATTACTAAGCGAACAAACCCAACCTTTACCTGATAAAATCCGTTATTTAATGTGCGGTTCCGTTGCTTTATGCTGGTTAGCACTAGCAATTTTGCACCGCACCGGAGTCATTCGCTACTGTAAAATGCGCGCCAAATATCGTCTTTGTGGCGCCGTTGCTGCAACTGCACTTTTATTTTTTGGTAAAGGTTTATTACCAGTTGTGGTAATTGGAATTATTGCAGGAATCGCAATTTTTCAAGTAGTGCAAGATTTAACGGGCGCCCGTCCTACTACTCGTATTGCTGATGCGGATGTTTGATCCCCCCTAAACCCCCCGCGTCGAAGGGGGGAACAAGACGGTTATTCTTAGCCCCCCTTCCACGCGCTCTGTTGGGGGGATCAAAAATAGTCTTTACAACAAACAAATTGCTTTGAAAACTTGTAGTAGTATTACAGAGCGCGCGTGTTCCATTAAATTCAATTCAGGTAAAATTTGATAAATTGGGGGATTTCCTTGCTGGATATATACAAACTGGTAACTTCTGCCGTTGGTTACTAATCCCCAAACTGATTCTTGAGAAGTTAAACTTTGATTTATATATGTCAGTAATTGCGGAAGTCCTACTAAAACATCTATTTGACTGTTTTTTGATTCAATTATTAATGTCCAAAAGTATACTTTATTTTTAGACATTTTAGCTTTATTCACAGCCAAAATATCCATTCTTCCGGTAATTATGGTATCCTTGTCTTCAATTTCAATATCAGCTATATCTTCCTCAAGCCTGATTTCGATAGGGTCACGATAAAATCTAGCTAATCGCATTAATGGCGCAATAACAAGGAACTTTACCTGTCCTTCCGAGACTTTGCCAGCACTAAGATACCTGTCGAAGTCGTCTCGAATTTGTAAAAGCTCTTGTTGTTCGATTTCCGTTAGAGGTTCTAAAGATAATAAAGGATTAAATGACTCAGTATACTGTTTTTGATAACCAAAAATGCGATGAACTTCTTCAAGTGATAAATTTCTAGCATTTAAAATAGTCATAGATCATAAAGTCACTAATGATAAATTTTTCAACTTTTGACAGGTTGCTGATGAATCAAATATAGCATCTTTCTGAATCACATCAAATCTATTTATACAAAATTTACTATAGCCATTCAATAATCATTTTCATTATTGATTTATGGATTAACCCCTTTAAAATTCTATGGCAAATTAAAATTGACGCTTAAAATTTTTATACCATGTGCCTTGAGAATGAAGCGTTCCTTTATCGCCTTCAGCAATTAACCCATATTCGCGAGCGCTTAAAGCAAATTCTTCTCGACTGCCATCAGCAAATTCAAAAGTAATATAGTAACTAGTTGATGTGCTGCTATCTCCTCCTCCTCCCGAAACATGCTGACGTTTACTTACTACTTTTGCTTCTCGGTTAATAATTGGCTGTTTTCTATTATAGGCAGCAGTGGATATACCTTTAAAAATTGCATAACCAAACAAACCAAAAACTAAAACGAATACCCCAACTATAATTGCAGGGAAAATTAGAGAGAAACCTGGCAGTATCTCAAAGTTAGGAGGTTGATTTGATTGTACTTCTGGTGGTATTGGCTGAGTCTGGGAAAGTATAAGTGTTTCTGTATTTGTTTTATTAGTAACAATATACTTAGGATTATAATGTATAAATAAATATGGCATATTGTTAAGTGCTTATATTAAAGGTGTTTAAGATTATCTACAAGGCGCCTCAACCAAATTCCAGGTAGAATAAGATGCTCTTGTGGAGTGGGCATCCTTGCCCGCCGTTTTAATATAAACAGGTAAACTGCCCTTTTAAAATTTAACAGTTCGTATGCCTGTTCCACAAGAAAAGTCATTTGCCTCAGATTAAGTGTTTGCAGTTACAGTATGCTGATTGAAAAGCAAGTAAGAATATAAATAATAAATATTTGAGGCAGCCTCTCTTTACTATTGCTGCTGATTCATGAAACCACGTATTATTGTTTGTGGCTTAGGACGCACTGGATATAAAGTGTTTCGTTTACTCCGTCAGCAAGGGGCAATGGTGGTGGGTATTCATCAGCACCCTATCAAGAGTGAAACGGGACATGATCTTATTATTGGAAATTTAGATACTGCTGCGACATTAAAAGCGGCAGGTATTGAAACCGCGCACACTTTGGTGATAGCTGGCCCCGATGATGCTGTGAATTTGTCGGTGACTATGCAAGCGCGCGTTTTAAATCCTAGTATCCGTATTATTAATCGATTTTTTAACACGAGTTTGGGTGAACGTCTTGACCAAACTTTGCCTAACCATATGAGTATGAGTGTCGCAGGTTTGGCGGCGCCTGTATTTGCTTTTACTGCGTTGGGTAGTAAAACGGTTGGACATATCAAGCTGTTTGAACAAACTTGGCCTATTCACGAAGAATATATACATAACAAACATCCTTGGCATGGGCGCCAGTTAGATGATTTGTGGGAAAATCGTTCACGAATGCTGATTTACTATTTGCCTATAGATGGCGATACTGATTTAGTGTCAGCAGTTTTGGAAAGACGACGTTTGCGCGAAGGGGACAGAATTATTGTTGGCACTAAACCAAAAGTACGTTCTACTCGCAGGTCGATAATTGCCAAATCTCTAAAAATCATAACTAATATACAGCGCTTTCAAGAACATGCTAGCCCCCTAATCGCTATGACCGCAGCACTTGGAGCTATTGTTCTGTTTGCTACATTTATCTATACATACACAAGCACAAATGTATCTATTATTGATGCGTTGTACTTTGCCGTGGGGATGATTACAGGCGCCGGTGGTAACGATAAAGTTGTTGAAAATGCTTCTATCAGCATCAAATTATTTACTGTGATTATGATGCTCGTAGGCGCCGGTGTAATTGGTTTATTATACGCGCTTCTGAATGATTTTGTATTGGGTACCAGGTTTCGAGAATTTTTAGATGCAGCGCGCGTACCTCCACGCAACCACTATATAGTTTGTGGACTTAGCGGTACTGGGATAAAAATTGTTCAAACTCTCCATGAGAGCGGACATGAAGTAGTTGTTATTGAACCAGATGTCAATAACCGCTTTGTTAATAATGCCCGCAGATGGGGAATACCTGTAATTAACGGTGATGCCACTTTTCCAACGATGTTGCAAAGCGCCAACTTAGAAACAGCAGCAGCACTTTTAGCAGTTAGCGGTAACGATGCAACTAATCTAGAAATTGCCCTGAATGCCAAAGGTATTAAATCAGATGTTCCTATCATAGTCCGCTATGCTGACCCGGACTTTGCACGAATGGCACAGCAGGTATTTGACTTTGATGCTGTACTTAGTCCCGCCGAACTCGCGGCGCCTGCGTTTGCTGCTGCTAGTTTGGGTGGACGTATTCTTGGTAATGGAATTACTGGAGATAGTCTTTGGGTAGCTCTAGCAACTTCGATATCTATCACACATCCCTTCTGCTGTTTAAAAGTTGAAGACGCAGCAATGTTAGCTGACTGTGTACCCTTATATCTTGAAACCAATAATCAAACTTTACATGGTTGGGATTTACTCAATACAAGTTTATGCCCTGGAGATACATTGTACTTGACCATGCCCGCTACTAAATTACATATGCTTTGGCGCCATAATGCAGTAATGAGTGCTGAGTGCTGAGTGCTGAGTAGAGTATTCTTAAGCTACATAAGGTGTTGGGTGGGCAAGCTAATAACAAACTCGGTATGTTGATTTTCAAAAGAATGGCAACTAATTTGACCACGATGTGTCTCTGAAATGATTTTATAGCAAATGGATAAACCTAAACCTGTTCCTTGACCCGGCGCCTTGGTTGTAAAAAATGGGTCAAAAATCTTAGCTATAATCTCAGGTTTAATAGTCGCTCCATTATTGGAGATGGTAATCACAGCGTTAGAATTTACAACCTGTGTAAAAATCCTAATATATGCATATGAATATTTATTACTATTTTTAATACTTTCTTCGATGGCATCGATTGCATTAGCTATTATGCTTATGAATACCTGAGTAATTTGACCAGGGTAACATTCGACACTTGTTTTTAATTTATACTCTTTAATTATTTGAATCGCTGGACGGTGTGATTGTCCTTTGAGACGATGTTGCAAAAGCTGTATTGCACTGTCAAGACTTTCGTGTATATTAATTTTTTTATACTTAGGACTGTCTGTGCTAGAAAAAGCCTGTAGTAATTTAACTATTTTACGAATACGTTCGGCGCCTTCTTGGATTGAGCCAAGCAATTTTGGAAAATCTTGGCTTATATATTCTAAATCGATTGCTGCTTGCTGTTGAGTAATTTCTGAAACAGGTTGAGGGTAGTGGTGCTGATATAAGTTTACTAAGTTAAGAAGTTGTTGGGAATATTCATTGGCTGGTTGAATATTTGCATAAATAAAATTATTAGGATTATTGATTTCGTGAGCAATACCTCCGACCATGCGACCTAACGAAGCCATTTTCTCATCTAAGATTAATTTTACTTCTGCACGCTTAAGTTCTCTTAAAGCAACTTCGAGTTGTTGGGCTTTTTGACGCTCTTGGGTTTCACTAATTTGTAAAGCGACTTCAAGAAATTTATGTTTGCTAATATCGCGCGCTACCCATAATACTTTATTTTCTGCAATTGGTGAAATATTTGCACTAAACCACTTTTCACTGTTATTATCGTGTAGACTATAGTCAAAATTAACTACTTGCTGCTTTCTTAATGCTTCAGTGACTTTTTCTAACCATAAAGGCGCTGTTTGCTGTTGATAAAAGCATTCAACCGTT
Organism: Calothrix sp. NIES-4105; assembly: GCF_002368415.1. Taxonomy (GTDB): domain Bacteria; phylum Cyanobacteriota; class Cyanobacteriia; order Cyanobacteriales; family Nostocaceae; genus Dulcicalothrix. The sequence continues at coordinate 8,692,767 of NZ_AP018290.1, read as the reverse complement.
TCACTAGCTAAATCAATCTTCACTTGTTCTTCATAGCCGTAATAGGTCGGTAATATTTGCACTGTTCCAACTTTGCTGTCGTTTATATCTATTGTCAAGATAATATCGCTCATTGCCTCAAACAATGCCCGCATTTGCTCTTCAGAAGAACGTAGCTTGGCTTCATAAAGCTTACGATGATTGACCTCGCGCTGCAACTGCTCGTTTAATTGTTTCAATTCTGAGGTCTGTTCTTCAACAATATCTTGTAATGTTTCGAGTGTTTGTAAAAGTTCTACACAGTTCATTGCTTCCAAAATTTGAGTTTGAGTAATTACCCCAACTAGACAATTATTGTCGTCTGTAACAACTAAGTGCTGTACTTGACGTTTTTGCATGAGTTGGTTAGCAGTCCACATCGAATCAAAATATTTTACCTTAAGTACTAAAGTACTTAGAACGATGGATGAGGCTTTTGTATTCGCTAAATCCAATTTCTGATTACAAAATTCAATAATATCTTGTTCGGTAACAATTCCCAATGGAATATAAGCAACTTTATCTTGAACTTGTAACTGCCTTTCTTCAACAATTACTACACAACTTACTTGTCGTTGAGCCATAACTTGCGTTAACTCCAAAATAGAAGTGTGAAGAGAAGCGCAAATTACATCAGGTGACATTATTTCCGAAACCCGTTTTTGCCTAAGTAAATCCAACGGTTGAATAATTTCTCGAATGCCTTCAGGGGTAATTACTCCTATTAAATCACCCTCGTTATCGATTACAGGGAGATGACAAATATTATGGTCACGAAATTTAATCAGCGCTGTAAATACATCTTGCGATTCTGTTTCTGTAATCGTTACTAATTTTAGACTCATTACATCATAAAGTGTAACGCTATTTAAATCGATTTTGTTTGCAGCGAGTCTTACCAAATCTCTAAGAGTAAATACTCCTATTAGTTTTCCTGCCGACGTAGTATTAGTCTGATTCTGAGTAACTATAAATAAATAATTACTGTGGTTATAGCTCATCAAACTCAGCGCTTCGGATACCGTAATATTTGCTGTAGCGGTGAGTACGTGATGGTTAACAACCGAACGTTTTTCGTAACATATCATAAAGCATTTATATTTATTTAGTTTTATTTTTTCCACACACCTTAATTATCTAAAATACTTCATACTCTTATATGTATTTTCCGCAAATATATTATATTTAATATTTGAATATAAATGCACCAAACTGTTGGTATATTATTGGGTTATATAGCTTATCACAGTATACATCACTTGTGTAGCGCTATTTGACAAAAAATTATAATATTACTGCTATTGTAAATCTTATGTAAGTTGGGTTACGTACAGCTGGAAGACGGCACTCGCTACAACCGGGGGAGAGAGAGGCAACGCGGTGCCGGACCCAAGCTATGCTCTTTATACTTCCATCCAAGTTAGGCATTTCTGCATCTGCTGCTTCATATATTTAGCGTCTGCATGATACCTACGGCCGTGACCGGGTAAAACCCATTCAAATGTATACTCAGCTAACTTCCGCATCGATTTAATTTGTTCTGAGTACGAATACCAACAGAAGTCACGAAAAGCTACGAGTTGATGGTTTTCTTCTGACCACGCTAAATGGTCGCCTGTAAATAGGAACTTGTTTTTGTACAGTAAGACTGTATGTCCTTTACTATGACCAGGTACAGGAATAATTAGTAACTCAGGCGCCAACTCTACGGGTTCTGTGGCAGTAAGCTGAATTTCCACATCCTGAGTACCGGATGTAATATCATCTCGATGGAGAATCCGCTCACACTTAAAATGCTCGGCAAACTTCTTATGGTCAGCCACATCATCACGGTGTGTTAGATACATATAGCGAATTCCTCCTAATTCCGTAAGTCGCTTAACTAACGGTGGAGTAAATCGAGGCGAGTCTACTAATATATTTCCCTCTGGTAACTTAATCAAGTAACTCGCGGCGCCATAGGAATTTTCCGAATGGTACCCACAATGATAAACATTATCTTCTACAAGTATTGGAAAACTTTGTTGTGCCTCTTTAATATCTCGCGGTTTCTCCATAGTCCCTATCGAACCCGTGGGACAAGCTAATAAAGCTTGGAGTGCCATTTTTCTCTCAGTTTCGTTTTCAGGCTGATGATAAACTGCCGACTGTTCGCCATCCTCTATAAATACACTTGGCGCCATCCACCTACAAGTATCGCAATCTATGCAGCTAGTATCAACATAAAAATCACCACTGACATTTTGCGGGCGCCGATTTTCTAAATGTGCCATATTAAAATCTCCCTGCGGCTCACCGTCCGTCCGTCCGTCCGTCGGGACTTCAGTTTCTTCTTACAACCTATCCTAACAAAATCAAACTCGTTATGACTTTAATTTACTCCCAAACTAAAAAATCTATCTAAAAGTACAGATACAGGTACGCGAAAAGGGGCGAGTATTTGCAACGCATAACTGTGTAGGCTGAAAATAAAGTTAGTCCGTTGCCTTCGTAAGTAAAGAATTGATTAAGGTATGCAAATTTATCTAGACTATAGTGCTACAACTCCGACTCGCAAAGAAGTCATTACACTTATTCAATCTGTTCAAGAGCAACAGTGGGGCAATCCTTCCAGCCTACATGAATGGGGGCAGCGGGCTGCTACGGTAATAGAAACCGCGCGCGCGACTGTTGCCTCATTGATAAATGCCTCAGCAGAGTCAATAGTATTCACATCAGGCGGTACAGAAGCCGATAATTTAGCGATAATGGGTGTAGCGCGTTTATATAGCCAGCCTCAACACATAATAATATCCAGCGTCGAGCATTCAGCGATATCTGAACCTGCGCGCATGTTAGAACTATGGGGATGGCAAGTCACCCGACTAGGTGTTGACGCAAAAGGGCAAGTAAACCCCGAAGATTTGAAAGCGGCAATCAAAGAAAATACTGTATTAGTGTCTATAGTTTATGGGCAAAGCGAAGTCGGAACCGTTCAACCAATTGCCCAACTAAGCGAAATCGCGCGTTCCTGTGGCGTATTATTTCACACTGACGCAGTGCAAGTTGCAGGTCGTTTACCGATTGATGTGCAAGCAATACCTGTAGATTTACTTAGCTTATCAAGTCATAAAATATATGGTGCCCAAGGAGCAGGCGCCTTGTATATTCGTCCAGGTGTTGAAATAGTGCCATTAGTATTAGGTGGTGGACAAGAAACACGACTACGTTCAGGAACACAAGCAGTTGCTATGATAGCCGGGTTTGGGTTAGCAGCAGAACTAGTAGAAAAAGAAATTATAACAGAGGCGCCGAGACTAATAAAATTGCGAGATAGCTTATTTTCGCAATTATTAGATATACCAGGATTAATGCCAACAGGAGATTTAATCCACCGCTTACCGCATCATATTAGCTTTTGTATAGAATCAGGAGATAAAGAAAAAATTAACGGTAGAAACTTAGTTCGACAAATGAACTTAGCAGGAATAGGAATTAGCGCAGGTTCAGCATGTAGTAGCGGCAAACTTACTCCCAGTCCCATACTATTAGCAATGGGATATTCAGAAAAAGCCGCAACAGCAGGGATTAGAATGACACTAGGAAAAGACACCACACAACAAGACATAGATTGGACAGCAATGGTATTCAAGCAAATCTTATCAAGACTCTAAAAAAACTCTTGTGGAACAGGCATAGAAAGCCTGTTTATTTATGCTATTTATGCTATTTACACTTCAAATAATTAACACTGCATACCTTTTACGGTATTGTAGTGTTTGCTATAATATGACCAATCGTATATGCCAACAGTAGAACAAGCTTTTGCTTGTGTGAGAGTATTTCAAATGCTCTCAACCGGATACCAACCAGTTCATCTTTTCAGATACAATCCACAAACGGGTATAATTTATATCAAGCGCGGGTGTAACTGAAAGCATGGAAATTTTGATTCCCCCAGATGGAGAATGGGAATTTGTTGATTATGATGAAACCTGACTTTAATAAAATGACTAGACAAGAGCTTAGAGCTTATGTACTAGAAAATCGAGAAGATGATGATGCTATCGAGGTACTAATTGAAACTGCAAATCCTGGCGTGTGGTATCCTTATCCTCAAACAGATGAAGATTTAGAGAAAATGCATGAAATATTAAAAAATTATCTGAAGAAAAAGCAAGGCAACTAGTTTTTGTATTTCTTGTGGAACAGGCATCTTGCCTGTTTCTATCTATATTATGCCAACAAATCTCCAACATTTAACCGACCCACCTCACATCCCTCAATAATCACACTTAAGAGTGAAGATAAATCATAACCTCGGCGCCATTTATAAGTAGCTTCATCACCAGAAATATCAGGTTCTGTATAAACTTCGATTTGTTGCTCAATTAGATTAACTATCCAATAAATAGGAATACCCGCGCGCGCGTAAATACGTTTCTTGTAACTTCTATCCCGTTCCAAAGTTGAGTCAGCTACTTCTACAACCAAAGCTAAATCTTCAGAACCAGGATGACGCTCAGTATAATCACGAGTAGTACCTCGTACAATTACAACATCAGGCTCAGGTTCGCTATCTTCCAAAGTAATTGGTTCTTGGGCATCAACGTACCAACCAATCGGAACGATTTGTTCCAATGCGTCACGAACTAACTTATTCGCAACTCGATGTGGAGGATTTTTTGGCATTTTCTCAATTATCCACCCTTCGAGCAATTCTACTGGGTCATCTGAAGTGAGTATACCAAGTCGAATCATTTCATGATATGCGAAAACACTAAAACGCCAAATCGGTTCGGTTGGTATTGGCGCCGTTGTGTTACTTGCTGGATAACGAGTAGAAATCGACACAATATTATTTGCTCTCATTATTAAAACGATTTTAACACTCAAATATAGTGTGGGCAGGATTTGAAAGTCCGGCGCCTGTCTTGAAGCTGTAAAATTGAAGATTGACAGTGAGCATCCGGATATAGATTTTTTTTAAAACAAAATGGCTGAATTACCAAAGACTTTAGAAGACGCTATTATTCAGGCGCAGCAAGCAACTCAAGCTGCAATAGCAGATGGTCAGACACGGTTGCAGGTCGAGTTACTTTTTTCCGAACTCAAGTTTATGCCTGTAGCTGAACAATTTATTCCGGGTTTTGAATCTTACGGCGATAAACTCAAGGTTTTGTTTGCAGATGCAGGCGCCAGTGCCCTCGCACGTCGTGATTGGGGAAGTGTACCATTTCAAATTGAAGATGTTGGTACAGGTAGAGCAGCTTCGCTTGAATCTAAAATTAAACCTGAAGATGAGCTTTTCTTGTTTATTTCCCCAACTACGCAAGAAGTACCCCAATTAGAACAGCTTTGTCAGATAATTGGTGACGCGCGTCCCTTCGTAATGTTAAACCCACGTCTCGAAGATTCTTCAATCGTAGGTATTGGCTACGCTGCCCGCCAAGTTCGTGAAAGATTTATTAATACTATCGAATCATGTTACTACCTGCGTCCAATATTTGAGGAAGCAGCAGTGTTTCGTTGCTACCCAGGAATGTGGGAAATATGGGTTCAAAACGCTGGTAACTACCAAAAAGTTGCTGAATTACCCCAAAGACCCACGGGTGAAGAAATTGATATGATTCTTGCCAAAGGACAACCCACCACTACCCCCAACGGAGAAACCGTGCCTGCCAAGAAACCAAATATGTTACGAAGCTTACAGCGGTTTCTAAAAGCCTTAAGCAGCTAATTGGCAACGGATACAACGGATATAACGGATAGCTTATCGTTTATAACAAACCATCCGTTACATCCGTTAAATCCGCTGCCTGTAAACAAATGTTAATTATTCTTTGACGAATTGCTCATAGATATTTGTCTATATGTTGCATAGACTTAATATAATGTAACAGACACATTATAAAAATCAACATTTGCCCGTACTGGTAATTTTTAAGTAAATTTTTAGTCATTAAACAGGCGATTAAATACCATCAAAATCAGAATTGTCGCTTGTAAAACAATTAATACTTAAGTGTATAAGTATTAATTTAGTAGATAGATAAGTAATTTCACGGAATAATCACTCAGAGTAAGCTGATTCAACAGTGTTATTACTTATTTTGATATTCAAAAAATGAACTATTGTTTTATTAGTACACAGACATACCGCGCGTAAGTATAAAGGCAAAGTTATAAAAAGCTTGTAGCAAGCCCAATATTTCAGTCAGAAGGTGCAGCTTAGTATAAATTTATATGCAGTAGCAATAAAACAAATGAGTCTATCTAGTTCTTTCACAGATTTTTCTTTAGCTGAACTATTTCAGCTGATTGACCAAGGAAGAAAGTCAGGTTGCTTGACGGTTTGTACTTTACCTAATTTAAGTGTTATTGGCTCAAAATCGCAGCACTATTATATTTGGTTTCGACAAGGGCAGGTTGTTGCTGCTACTAGTCGATTAAATGGACAAGGGTTAGTTGAGAAGATTGTGCAGCGAGGTTGGGTAAACGAGCGTACATTAAGAAGACTTCGTTTGCAAGCACCAACAAACACACCTCTAGGTTTATATCTCAAAACACTAGAACTTTTAAGCGCAGAACAGTTAAACTTGTTATTTGCTAGTCAGTTACAGCAAGTCAGACAGTTGTTTGAAATCCAAAAGGGTGTCTTCAAACTCGATAGCAAAGCAGTTTTACCTCATAGCGAAATGACTGGAATCAGTTTACGCGCGACTGAAGTAGCTTTAATGGCTTTACGAGTCATGAAAAATTGGGCAGCTTTGGCAGATGCTTTACCTTTACCAAGTTCTGCAATTGAAGGAATTTCACCAGCTAAAACTCAACTCCACCTAAATCCACTCGAATGGCAGGTATGGGAATTTGCTGATGGAAATGTTAGTTTAAACACACTCGCATCTCAACTTAACCAACCAATTGCAACTATCCAGCAAGTTGCTTTCCGATTAATGGTTGCTGGTTTAGTCGAAGAAATTCCGTTATTACCACAATCACAGTTTGAGGATTATGTATCAACCTACAACACCCAAAAGTCTCAACCGTTAAAAGTGAGTACTTCATTTTTACAAAATCTAGTTGGTTTTCTAAAGAGCAAGGCTTAAAAACTGTATAAACGTTGGTATGGAAATTCTACGAATTGTAGTTACAGGAAGCGTCGGTGCGGGAAAAACAAGTTTCATTCGCACAATTAGCGAGATTGATGTTGTTGACACCGACAAGCGCGCGACTGATGAGATGGCAGAAATTAAAGCTAACACTACTGTAGCTTTAGACTTCGGGCGCCTAACTATTAGCCCAAAACAATCGTTGCACTTGTATGGTACACCCGGACAAGCTCGGTTTGATTTTATGTGGGATATTTTAATTCAGAAAGCTCATGCTTATATAGTTTTAATTGATGCACACCGTCCCGAATATTTTCGCCATAACCGTAAGATTCTCCAGTTCTTTAAAAAAAGGGTGGACATACCTTATTTAATTGGCGTAACACATTCAGATTGTGAAGGCGCCTGGGAAGCTGACGATATTGCCTTGAGTTTAGGAATGTTAGATGGGCAAGCACCAGTAATCACTGTTAACGCTACTGAACCAGCGTCAGTTCGAGAAGCTTTAATTAATGTTGTTGAACTATTGACAAATTGCTATCAACATCATTCATAAAAAAAAATATTTAAATATTAAATGTAAAACATAGCACATTTATTATCTTTTCTTAAAGTATATTTTACATTACTATTATTGAGTTGTACTTACTATACGGAGATAATACTGTTACTGTATATGTGGTGATAAAAACATCGAAAAATTACAAAAAATTAAGTAGATAAACCGCTATGGCTTTAGGCAGAATCCTGAAGCTACTCATGGGTGGATGGAAGCAAACGTCTCCTGATAATGCAGTACCCCAGTTAGAGGAGTCAGCTGAAATTTTGGCGGAACCACCTGCAACCGAGTTTGAGATTAAATCAGATGAAGTTTCAGTACCCGTCACAGCAACAACTCCAGCCATTGAGTTAACAACTGTTAAATCACCTCAGCCTGATTTAACAACCATTGAATTACCAATTTCTGAAGGAAAAAACATGATTAACATTTCGATGCTGCAACAAGAGTTGCAAAGCTTTGTCACGGGCGCCTCTGATGTTCAAGGTGCCGCATTAGTAAGTCCAGATGGGCTGGCGTTAGCATCAGTGCTTCCTGGTGGAATGGATGAAGAGCGTACTGCGGCAATGTCGGCATCAATGCTGTCGCTTGGTGAAAGAATTGGGCGTGAACTTTCGCGCGGAAACGTTGAACGTATCGTTGTTGAAGGCGAAAAAGGTTACGGTGTATTAGTAGGATGCGGTAGTGATGCTGTATTACTCGTACTCGCAAGTGCAGCAGTAAAACAAGGGATTTTATTTTTGGAACTCAAACGGGTGGTAGCAAAGCTCGCCCCTTTGTTGGGATAGTTAACAACAATCCTTACTCAGATGTTTGGATTACTGAGTTTAAATAATGCCTCGGAGCGCAAAAAATATTGAAGGATTATCAGAAGCTTGCATCTAATAATTTAAAGCAACTACATTTATTTCGATTCACACACAGTTAGGAGTTTACGTCATGGCTTTAGACCCACATGTCTTTATGTCCACCCTTGAAAAGCGCGTTGGCTTAACCGATGCTGACAAAGCTTTACTAAAATCTGAAGCAGAGTGGGGTTCTCAACTAGCTCCTGAAATGGCTGACCACTTTTATGCTTATCTTGGACGTGACCAAGAAATGAACGGCATACTTAATGATGGTGGTGCAGAACGAGTTCATCGTCTGCACGAAACCTTCACAAATTGGTTCCAAGAGATGTTTACAGGTATGGACGAGTGGGGTAATGCATACGCAGACCGTCGTTGGAGAATTGGTTTAATTCACGTCCGTCTTGGTATTGGACCACAGCATGTTGTTCCTGCAATGGCAACAGTTGTACAAGAAGTTGGTAAACATATCAAAACAGATGGTAAAGCCGAAGACCTCAAAGACGCGCTAGGACGAATTTGCATGATTGACTTAGCTTTTATCGAGCAAGCATATGTAGAAGTCTCTTCCTCCGCAGTCCTTCAAGAAACTGGTTGGAGTGAAGGTTTGTTTAGACGCTTGATCGCTACAGGCGCCAAAGCACTGTAATATCCATTTAAATCCCCCCTTGGGGAGACACGGTGACTGGGAGACGCAAAGACGCGGTGATTATAATAAAGCATACTCTCCGCGTCCCCGTGTCTCTACGCCCCGTGTCTCTTCGATAAAGGTAGATCGAAGATGCGCCCTTATTTTTTGAAATCTGTATCATAATGTGCTAGTAAATTGTGCAATAATATATAAATATTTATCTATAAATAAGTAAATACACAGTAAATATAAGTAAAGTTATATAAGGTAAAATCTCCAAAAGATAGATAGTATATACACACCATATTCGTGTCAGAAATCGGGTTTCTATGCAAAATCATTGCTTTTATTACAAGATACCGATAAACAAACCCGGTTTCTCAAACGATAACCATTTAAGGAAGTTTGATGTTTTCAAGTCAATTCGTAGCTAAATGTTTATACGCAATATCCCAATTCTGATAGATGAGCATTTTACACATTGTAGTTACGGGTAATGTAGGTGCTGGAAAAACAACCTTAATCCGCACAATTAGCGATACTGATGTTATAGATACTGATAAACGAGCTACCGATGAGACTGCGAAACTCAAACCACGAACTACAGTAGCAATGGACTTTGGTACTTTAGCGCTATCAAACAAAGATTCATTGCATCTGTATGGAACACCAGGACAAGCTCGATTTGAATTTATGCGAGATATCCTAATTCAAAAAGCTCAGGCTTGCATTGTACTAGCAAATGCAACTCGCGAAGCTGATTTATTATATGCACGCTCGGTTGTTAAAATTATTGAAAGTCAGTTGCAGATTCCATATTTAATTGGACTAACGTATACAGATTTACAGGAAGATATATTATCGGATATTTCTGCTATGTTCGCGCAGGCGCCGATAACGAAAATCAACCCAACCGACCAAATATCAATCAAGACAGCGTTAACTAGATTAGTAGAACAATTGTAATAACCGATAGTAATTTGTATTGGGGCAAAACAATGATTAATATTTCGATGTTACAAGACGAACTGCAAAACTTTGTTACTGGCGCCTCTGATGTTCAAGGTGCAGCATTGGTAAGTCCAGATGGTTTAGCGCTTGCATCAGTACTTCCAGGTCAAATGGATGAAGAACGTACAGCAGCAATGTCGGCATCAATGCTTTCACTAGGTGAAAGAATTGGACGTGAACTCGCGCGCGGAAGCGTTGAACGCATCGTAGTCGAAGGAGAAAAAGGTTATGGTGTGTTAGTTGGTTGCGGTGGTGATGCGGTATTACTTGTACTTGCAGGTACAGGAGTCAAGCAAGGTATTTTATTTTTAGAAATCAAACGAATAATTAGCAGACTCGCGCCGTTAATTGGTTAAACAATTAAACAATTAGCATTTCATATTCATAACAAATTTTGAGGGAGTCTCAACAATGTTACGTCCTAATTTAGGAGATTTTAGCAGCATTGTTTGCTTTAAAGCTGCAATTGTGGGAATGGAAGATGCTTTAGGAGATAAAGCAACCGCAATTGCTTTAACAGCAGCAGGTCGCACGCGCGGTAAACAACTTGCAAATGAACTTGGTTTAACTGGTTCCATGATGTCGCTACAGGACATTGCCTATAAACTTAGTTATGCCTTGGGTAGAAACGGTACATGTTTATGTAATGTAGAGAAAATTTTTTCCGAAAATAATGTGATAAAAGTCTACACCAGCGAAACTTTATGTTCAGCAGGAGAACCCCAAGGTTCAGAACGTAAGTGTACATATACCCTTGGTGCTGTTTGGGGCGCCTTAGAACAAACTTTCGGCAAACGCTTTCAGGGTAAACATACCGAGTCAGTGCTACGTGGTGGAACTCATGATGTGTTTGAATTTGTTGAATTCAAATAACCTTGGCAACGGATGATGAACGGATGTAACGGATAGCTGATTTTAAATAACCAATTTTTGTTTTGTAACAAATTCATCCGTTACATCCGTTGTATCCGTTGCCTAAAGTACGACAGGCGCCGTTTCCCATATTTCACCATACTGTTCGCGCAGGGAAAGCCAAGCTTCGACTTGTCCAGGTTCATATTCTCCTGGTTTGCCCCATTGTAAAAATAAGCTCAATGCGGACTCTTGCTTTTCGTCTAAAAATCTAATCGCGTAGGTTGTAAAGTTACCACGCTTCGCTTCACCTGTTTCAAACTTTACTTGCTTGATTAAATCCATATTTAAGTGAAACTCAAAACCTTCGGTATGCATGTTCGCGTATTTGCCCTTAGCCAACTCCGCATAAAATATTTTCTCTACTTTACCGCGCGCTTCTAACACTGCAGCACTACTTGTCACAATCAAGCGCAAAGTTCCCAAGCTCTCACAAGCTTCTAAAAATTCCTTTAATGGTTTAGCCATTTTGATCAGACCTCTATTTTACCCACTATCTCTAAGATACCGGGTTTATTGCATTTAATGAAGAAATGTAAACAACTGCATAAGTTTAATTTTCTATACTAGTACTAAGGAAGGGTATATAACAAACCGTAAGCATTCAAACTATGTTAGAGAAACTACCGCGCGATGCTTCTGATATGCTACACAACCGTTACACTATCATCAGAAAAATCGCGCAAAACGGAGCAAGACGCACGCTACTTGCTCAAGAGCTGCAAAATGAGTTAGTAGTTATCAAAATTTTATTATTTAACGAGGAATTTCGCTGGGAAGATTTAAAGTTATTTGAAAGAGAAGCAGAAACGCTAAAAAATCTAGATTATCCAGCTATTCCTAAATATCTTGACTATTTTGAGCTAGACACTGAAGAATTAAAAGGATTTGCGTTAGTACAAACTTATATCGAAGCAAAATCACTTCAAGAATATGTGGAAGCTGGGCGAAATTTTAGCGAACACGAAATCATTCAATTAGGTAAATTACTATTAGAAATATTAGATTATCTACATTCACGGCAACCAGCAGTCATTCATCGTGACATCAAACCCAGCAATATTTTATTAAAAAATAGTTCGGGCAATAGTGTTGGAGATATATATTTAGTAGATTTTGGTTCAGTGCAGACAACTATAAAGTCACATGGCACTAGAACAGTAGTTGGTACTTATGGTTACATGCCACCTGAACAATTTGGAGGAAGAGCTTTTCCTGCATCAGATTTATATAGTTTGGGAATGACTTTAATTTATTTAGCGACACTAAAACACCCTTCTGAATTACTTGATGATGATTTAAATATTCAATTCGACCAAATAAGTCATCTTAGTATCGAGTTAAAAACTTGGTTAAGTTTAATGATACAGCCTAGTTTAAATCGGCGTTTTAATTCAGCAAAAACAGCACTAGAAGCTATAAATAATTTATCGGACATAAAATTAAAAAATGAATATAATTTATTTAATCAAAAAAATTATTCACAATTATGCAAGCCATCATACAGTAAAATCAAACTGATTAGAACCAATGAGAAGTTAGAAATCAGATTTCCGGCTAAAACTAGATGGCAAATCATCAGCAATATTTGTTATGCCTTTTTCCCAACTTTAGTTATATCATTTGTCGGGTTTTTCTTTTTACAAACTTTTATTAATTTAATAATTGATATTTTTTTAAATGCACTAATTTCAGGAGATATAATTACACTATCAATAATTACACTATTAAGTGTATCACTGACTACCTATATAATGATTAATCTGATTATTCATTTATTTGGGCAGACAATTTTGACATTGGATGAAAAACAGATAGTTATTGCCAAAGAAGTTAATGGTAGTCGTACATTAACAGGTTCACAGCCAAAAATAATTGCCAGAGAACATATTTGGAAGATAGTTGCTAGCGCCGAACAATATAAACTAATCAATCTAAGAAATATGGTTGAAAAGATGCAAAAGTCTCCTAGTATAATTTTTTGGGAGGCAACATTTGGGCAGCACGATTTAAATACATATTTGCATCAACCTTTAAAATTAGAAGAACGAGATTGGTTGGCACAGCAAATAAGCAATTTTTTAGATGTTCCTTTGTTTAAGGAATAAGTGAAAAACATCTAAAATTCATCCACTAGTGTACTTGATAAAAAATATGAAGAATTTTATATTGTCAAATGAATTGCTAAATAATCGCTATAAAATTAAAAGAGAGTTAGGGCGTAACGCTGGGCGCCGGACTTTTTTAGCACAGGATTTGCAAACACAAGAGTTACTAGTCATTAAATTATTAATCTTCAACGAAAATTTTCGTTGGGATGATTTAAAATTATTTGAGCGCGAAGTTGAAACTCTCAAGTCTTTATCACATCCTTCAATTCCTCAATATATAGATTACTTCAGTGTTGATACTCCTAATTTAAAAGCATTTGCTCATACGCAAACTTACATTAATGCTCAATCTCTTCAAGAGTACTTGGTGGGTGGTAGAACATTCAGCGAAACCGAAGTTAAGCAGCTAGCAAAATCTTTACTTTCAGTATTAGATTATCTTCACTCACACCAACCACCTGTTATTCATCGTGATATTAAACCAAGTAATATTTTATTAGCTGACCGTTCTGCTCACCATATCGGTAGTGTTTATTTAGTTGATTTTGGTTCAGTACAAACACGTTCTGCTCAAGATGGAACCATGACAATAGTCGGTACTTATGGTTATATGGCGCCAGAACAATTTGTAGGTAGAGTATCTTTTGCTTCTGACTTATACAGTTTAGGTGCAACGCTGATCCATCTAGTAACAGGTGTTGAACCAGTTGATTTGCAATTTGTAGATTTACAAATTCAGTTTGAAGAGGCGGCAAACATTAGTTCTACATTTAAAGATTGGCTGAAGTTGATGACTCACCCCAGTTTGAAAAAGCGTTTTGATTCGGTTCAGTCGGCTTTAACAGGCTTAACAGGCGAACTAACAATTAAAAAGCCACCTTTAAGTAATATTATATTGACAAAAGCCGCTAGTCATATAGATATTACTATTCCTTATAGACAATACTCATCGACAAGAAAAGCTTATCTTCAAGTGATAAATAATCTTAAAAAAGATTATCAGCCAACTTGGGCTAGTAAAATATTTGATATTATAACTCTTCGCGGTCTTTGGTCATGGTTAATTTTAATTTCATGTTCCTTACTCGTACTGCTACCAGTTATTGGTATTCCAATCTCACTTTTGTGGGCTTTTCTCTTCGTTTTCCCCGAATTTATCCGCAACTCACTCTTATTTGTTAGTGTTGGTGCCATAGTTATACGCTTGCTATCACCAAAAACGTCTTCTAACATCAAAAGTTTTTATCAAGCTTTGATACCTGACGAAAAACCTATATTACATCAAGATTTAAAACATTTAGATGCGTTAAATGTAAATATAAATCAAGAAAGTATAACAATCCGATTTACCTACACAAGTATATTTCAAAGCAAAGAAACTTACACCATTTTAAAAAAACCCACACAAAGTATTTCAAAAATAATATTTGAAAAGAAAAGTTATAAATTAGTCGAGACAGGAACCGATGATCATGGAAATAAAACAACAGAGCAAAAGGAAGTACCACCCAGCTTATATCTGTGGGTAGCCAACAAAAGATATGGACTAAATTATAAACTTACTACACCAGAACTTTACTGGTTAGCAGAAGAACTGAGTTATTTTTTAGACATACCCATTAATTGGGAATAGGTACGTAGTAGCGCTTCAGCGCAAAAAAATTACTTACCACAGAGGCGCCGAGAACACTTAGTTGTAATACAACATTTAGAAAAGCTAAAATAAATATGCTGTATTCGATGTTCAAGCCATGATTGATCCAAAATTGATGATAGAGCCGTCATACTGGTTAGAAACAGGGATTAAGCTTGAGAAAGTAAATAATCTTAATTTTTTCAGGCTTACTGATGAACTCCAAGCTCGTTCCGACGAACTATTAGACAAAAATAAATCAGGATTAATTACAAAAGAAGAAAAAGCTGAGTTAGATGGTATATCTGAATTGGCACAGATTTTTACCTATGCTAATTCTGTTTTAGCTGCTATGTGAAAGCAGCACAGGCGCCCATCCGTGAGCTACATAATTATATTTTTTGACTAACTGGAATTTCAACTACAAATTCTGCACCTTGACCCGGCGCCGATTGGCAATAAATTTTACCATTATGTGTATCAGTGACTATTTGATAGCTAATTGATAAACCTAGTCCTGTACCTTTACCTACTGGTTTAGTCGTAAAAAATGGATTAAATAGCTGCAAAATTACTTCCTCTGTAATTCCTGCTCCATTATCTGCAATCGAAATTGCTACCCAATTATTATCGATTACAGTTGTTGAAATCCTGATAGTACTTGGTTTTGCTTTGATTTCTTCAGGTGTTAGCTTTTGCTTATGCTCTTCGAGTGCGTCAATGGCATTTACTAATATGTTCATGAACACTTGATTAAGTTGACCTGGATAGCATTCTACTAAAGGTAATTTACCATAGTCTCTAATTACTTGAATATGATGGGCATCTGATAAGGGTTTTAAACGATTTTGTAAAATCATCAAAGTACTATCAATTCCTTCATGAATGTTAACTTTTTTTAGTTCTGCTTCATCTAAACGGGAAAAATTGCGTAGTGATAAGACTATTTCACGAATACGGTCGGTTCCAATTTGCATTGATTGAAATATATTTGTTATATCTTCAAACAAATATTCTAGGTCTGTTGCGTCTAGATAGTGTTGAATTTCGGCGACTGGTATTGGATAATGGCGCCGATATAATTGTAAGCAGTGAAGTAATTGCTGAGTATACTCACTAGCATGTTGGAGGTTGCCATATATAAAGTTTATAGGGTTATTAATTTCATGTGCAACTCCTGATACTAACTGTCCTAAAGAAGCCATTTTCTCTGATTGGATGATTTGAAGTTGAGCTTTTTGCAAGTCATTTAATGTTTTTGTTAATTTATCGGTTTGCTCGCGCGTTTGATGAAGCAAGTTAGCTTGGCGTAAAGCAACACTTAATTGTGCTGCAACCTGTGTGACAAACTTAAGTTCAACTTCTTCCCAATTTCGAGAACGACTACATTGATGAATACACAAAAGTCCCCACAATCTTTCTCCTTCCATCAAAGGTACAATCATTTGAGCTTTGATTTGAAACCGCTCTAACATTTCTAGGTGACAATCTTGAAACTGAGCTTCTTTGATGTCATTAATAACCTGGACTCGACCTTTTTTATATTGAGGAGCGTATTGTTCGCCGAAACAATGGTCTTCAATTTTAGACCCTAGTGCTGATTCAAATGATAGTACGTCTTCGGCGATAAATTCACCACTACAAAAGTTAGAGTTGGGGTCAAAGCGGAAAACACCTACTCGGTCGGCTTTTAAAGAACGTCGCACCTCTTGAGCCATTGTTTTAAAAATTGTTTCTAAGTCAAGCGATGCGCGAATTTTTGCTACCACATCAAACAATATTTGACGCTGGAAAGCTGATTGCTGTAATTCAGTAGCTCGACTTTGGGATTTAGATAATAAATCAGCGCTTTGAATTGCCACCCCTAGTTGACCTGCAACCTGAGCCAAAAATTCAACTTCCACATCATCCCATTGACGCGGCGCCGAATGTTGATAAGCTGCAAGTAGTCCCCATAAACTGCGTCCAACAAAAATAGGCGCCAAAGCATAAGCTCGAATCTTAAATTGTTCTAACAAATCCAAGTGACAGCGTGCATGTCCAACGTTATAAATATCGGCAACCGCGAACGTTTCGTTATTGCGGTATCGACCACCTTTAGTGTCTTGGAGATGCGTATCTTCCCATACCGTGTTTTTCCCAATTCCTATACCTACCCATTGTGGTTCAGCCATACAAAACTGGCTGACAAATTCACCACTCCAATCTTCATTAAATCTATATACTGCAACCCGTTCCACTTTCAATAGCTTACAAACTTCTTGGCTAGTAGTTTGAAGAATTAATTCAGTATCCAGAGACGAGCGAATTTTACTCACAACTTCTGTTAACGCGCGCTGTCGAGCAACAGCATTGAATAAAGCATTCGCTTGTTGTTTCGATTGCTCTAAAATTTCTGCTTGTTGAATTGCTACACCCAATTGGGCGCCAGCTTGAGCAAGAAACTCCACTTCGTAAGCTGCCCATTGCCGTGTACTAGAATGTTGGTAAGCTGCTAAAAGTCCCCACAGCTTAGAACCAACAAAAATAGGCGCCAACGCATAAGCACGTATCTTGAACTGCTCTAACACATCTAAATGACAGCGTGAATGTCCAGCTTTATAAATATCAGCGACTGCAAAGCATTCATTATTACGGTAGCGACCACCGAAGGTTTCTTGTAGGTGAGTATCCTCCCAAACCATATTTTGACCCAAGCGATTTGCACTATCCCACTGCGATTCAACAGTGCCAAAATTACTAATAAATTCGCCACTCCAGTCCGAGTTAAAGCGATAGATAGCAGCACGCTCAAGCTTGAGTAGTTTACAAAGCTCCTTGCAAGTTGTATCAAAGATAAAGTTTGTATCGAGTGATGAGCGAATATTTCCCACTACCTCACTTAAAGCGTGCTGTCGTGCAACAGCATCTTGTAATTCTGTAGTTCTTTGTTGTGACTGCTCCAAAATTTCTGCTTGCTGGATCGCAATTCCCAAATGTTGTCCAGCAGTCGCTAAAAATTCCACTTCGTAACAAGCCCACGGACGCTTATCCGAATGCTGATAAGCTGCAAGTAACCCCCATAACGAAGCACCAACAAAAATAGGCGCCAAAGCATAAGCACGCACCTGAAATTGTTCAAGCAACTCAATATGACAGCGTGAATGACCACAAGAGTAAACATCCGTAACCGCAAACGGTTCATTCTTGCGATACCGTCCCCCTTTGGTTTCCTGCAAATGCGTATCTTCCCAAATTAAATTCTTTCCAAATACATTTAAACTATCCCAAGGAGCTTGGGCAAACCCAAAAGCATCAACAAAGCTCCCGCTCCAGTCAGAATTAAAACGGTAAAACGCTACTCGCTCAACTCCAAGAGCCAAACATATATCTTGCGAAGTTGTCAAACACAAACTTTCTAATTGAATTGACGCGCGAATTTTACTAAGAATCCTGGTTAATATTTTTTGATATTGAACTGTTCGCTCTAGCTGTTCTTGGCAATTTTGATTATCAATATCAATTTTTATTAAATCGTTTGACATAATCGGTAGATCACATGTAACTCTTTCCTCAGTGTTCCCATGTTTTTATGTCAAATAACACACATTATTATCAGTAAGGTGGGCATTGCCCACCATACAAACCTCACTGCACAGGCGAAAAACTTCTGCTACAAATGTAACAATTCTATTTTTCGTATCTTTCATACGCAGCAACAATTCGCTGTACTAAAGCATGACGCACAACATCTTTTTGCGTAAATTCACTGAATGCGATTCCTTCAACGCCTTTTAAAATGCGTAATGCAACAGCTAGTCCCGATTGTTGACTTGGTAATAAATCTGTCTGCGTCATGTCTCCTGTAATTACCATGCGCGAATGAAAACCTAAGCGCGTTAATACCATTTTCATTTGCGCTGGTGTTGTATTTTGAGCTTCATCGACTATTACAAAAGCATTGTTAAGCGTGCGTCCTCGCATGTAAGCAAGCGGCGCCACTTCAATAATGCCGCGTTCAATCAAATTAGGCACTTTCTCAGAGTCGATAAATTCATTAATCGCATCATAAAGCGGACGCAGGTAAGGATTAACTTTTTGCTGCAAATCTCCAGGTAAAAAACCAAGCTTCTCACCTGCTTCGACTGCTGGACGGGTAAGAATTATTTTCTCAAATTGGTTGGCAAGTAATGCCTGTACCGCAACAACTACGGCCAAAAATGTCTTACCAGTACCCGCAGGTCCAGTACAAAAAATTAAATCATCAGAGCGCAAGGCTTGAATATACTGCCGCTGACGAAACGTTTTAGCTCGAACTTCTTCACCACGACGAGTCTTTGCGACAATATCGCGCTGCAAGTCTTGCAAATCATCTTCATTGTGCGTATCAAGAGCTTGAATTGCAGCTAATATATCAGTACTGTAAATATTTTTGCTATGACTCCATAACTCTTCTAAAGAGTGGACTATTTTCGACGCGCGCTCAACTTGATTTTGTGTACCAGTTAGGAGTAACTCTTGTCCACGCAGTGCAACTGAAGCTCCGGTACGGCGCCCAATTAGTTTAAGATTTTCTTCATAATTACCCGCAAGTGCGAGTGCGCTTTCAATACTGGGCAGTTGAATTATAGAGGCACCTGCCATAGTTAATTTTCAATATAAAGAGTTAAAGCAGAGACGCAATTCACGCCTCTACTTGCTTCAAATTAGTTAAAAGGTTGAGATATATTGTCTCAAACTAATACAACAGATTGCAAAAGTGAAACGCACTGAGTACAACAAATATACTAGTTTTTTATTGTCGTCCACCCTTACGCGCGGCTTCCGCTTTGAGCTTACGGCGCAAACTGGGCTTTTCATAACGTTCTCGGCGCTTGACTTCAGATAAAATTCCGGACGCACGAATTTTTTTCTTAAAACGTCTTAACGCTGAGTCAATTGTTTCATTTTCACCCAAACGGACTTCAGCCACTTTCTGCTTTCACCTCCTTGAAGTTTACTTAACGAATGGGCGCCTGTTTGGTTGAATAACACAATTAGGGCGCCTAAAACTAATTTAACTAAACCTGGCGAGAGCGAGGTTTTATGAAGGGGCGCTGCCCATTAGTACCGCTACTACTGCTACTATTGCTACTAATAGCACGTCTATCTCTTGAGCGAGGAGGTGAGAATCGCTCTTCGTTGTCTTCCGAATCATACATTTCGTCACGACTACCGCTACCAAAAACATCCAAGTAAACGGATTGTTTAGTTAAGAGGGCGAAAGCCGTTAGACATGTGCGAATCGCTTGAATATTGCGTCCACCTCGTCCAAATACTTTTCCTTTGTCTGCACTTGAGAAGGCAACACGAATCCAAATTCGATTATGGTTAGTAGACACCTCGCAATCGATACTCAAAGACTCAGGAGACTCCAAAAACGGTTCGATGAGATACCTGACTAAATCAAAGTAGTCAGGAGCGCTTGAATTAATTGTTACATTATGACGCGGGTTTTGCACTGACCTTTTCCAAGACGTTAGCTTTCTCTAAAATGTGACGCACAGTATCAGTAGGTTGGGCGCCTTGCTGTAATCGCCGACGAATTCCTTCTTCATCCAGTTTAACTTCTTTTGTTCTGGGGTTATAAAATCCCAGTTCTTCTAGGGGTAGTCCATCGCGACGAGATAGACTATTCATCGCGACAATACGGAAGCTTGCTTCCCGCTTTTTACCGAATCGCTTCAAGCGCAATTTAATCATACTGAGATTTTGTCGTTCTTAGTTACTTGATACTGAAATGCTAATTTTAGCATTGGATATGAATTATTGGGTATTTAGAATCATGTTTGCTTGCATTATTATGCTAAAGCGTTCCAAAGCCCTTTTTCTTTTTATCCTTTTTTTGTTTCTTTTTGCCAGCATCAACACCACCATTATACCCACGCCATCCAGGTGCTGCTGGACGACCACCTGCGGAGTATGGATCCCCACCGCCAAACATTCCTCCTCCACCAGGCATTCCAGGAAATTTTCCTTGACCCATTTGCTGCATCATCGAGCGCATTCGTTGAAAATCGCTGACTAATTTGCTAATATCAGGTTCTTTATACCCCGAACCTTTGGCAACACGGCGCCGACGACTTGGAGAACTAGCGAGTAAATCTGGGTCGCGACGTTCTTGGGGAGTCATCGAATTAATCATGGCTTCGCAGCGCTTCAACTGAACTTCACCCTGTTTAAGTTGGTCGTCGCTGATTTTGTTCATACCGGGAATCATTTTCATAATTCCTCCCAGCGAACCCATATTCTTTAATAAACGTAATTGTTTAAGAAAGTCTGTAAAATCAAACTTCGCGCTGAGAATTTTTTCTTGCATTTTCTCAGCGTCAGCAAGGTCAATTTCTTCCTGAGCTTTTTCAACTAGCGTCAAAACATCGCCCATTCCCAAGATTCGCGATGCCATCCGGTCTGGGTAAAATGGCTGTAGCGCTTCAACTTTTTCCCCTACACCAATAAATTTGATTGGCTGACCAGAAATTCGCCGTACCGACAACGCCGCACCACCACGGCTATCGCCATCCATCTTGGTTAAAATGGCGCCAGTTATACCAATTTGTTCATGGAAAGTACGAGTCAGATTCGCCGCTTCTTGACCCGTCATTGCGTCAACAACTAATAAAACTTCATCGGGTTTGATAGTTTGTTTAATACTCGCGAGTTCCGCCATCATATCCGAGTCAATGAACAGGCGCCCAGCAGTATCGACTATTACAGTATCAACACCTTCAGCCCTTGCTCGCTCAACACCAAGACGTGCTATTTCTACTGGGTTTGCATCGCTACCCATATCAAACACAGGCACATCAATTTGCTTACCCAAAGTTATCAACTGGTCAATCGCGGCTGGACGATAAACGTCAGTCGCTACCATCATACAAGTACGATTAATTTTACGTAAATGTAAGGCTAACTTAGCCGTGGCTGTAGTTTTACCAGTACCTTGCAACCCAGCCATCAACACTACTGTCGGAGCAGACTTCGCTTGTGCGAGAGGAACATTTTCTTCCCCCATCACCGCTAGCAGTTCATCGTAAACAATCTTAACAAACTGCTGATCGGGCTTAACACCTGAAATAACTTCGGCGCCTTGTGCTTTTGTTTCAACTTCGCTAATAAAGTCCTTGACAACCTGGAGGTTAACATCAGCTTCCAACAGCGCGCGGCGCACTTCCCGCAAAGCATCTTGAATATTCGATTGAGAGATTTTATCTTGCCCTCGGAGTTTCTTCCAGGCTGATTCTAAACGGTCTGATAGTGCGTCAAACATGATCAATATTACAAGTAGTGTTCGGCTCAATGAAATTGCACTCTGCAGGCCGCGTGATTTTAACGCGCACAGCAGAGACAGCTCGCGGCTATATACCTAGCTTAGTAGTTTTCGAGGCAGACTGTTACTTCTTACAACGCAACAGGCGCCGCTGGTGTTATTGGAATTTAGGAAAATGTCATCGAACAACTATCTGAGCGATCCCCGGAACAGTTTGTAATCGGCAGACACTGGTTACAAATATGACTTATTACGGTATAATTTTTTTTACATAAACAGCGAACGTAGCACACGACTTCAAAGCGCTAATTGCTAAAAAGCTTGCTATTACAATAACAAATAGGATAGGTAAGTAAAAATAGATATTTTAAAAATGAATCATTTTTTACAATGGCAATTGTTCATATAAATAATTGTAGAACGTTTGTCTTTAAGTAAGCTTGTATAGTTTATTCTAATTACACATGTAAACGTAAACGTGTATAAATTAGAGTAGAGTGTGCATGGCTACTGATGATACTTCAACCAACCCTAACCCAGCAACAGAGTATGATTCGCCTTGGAAAGATATCTTACAGCTTTATTTTAAAGAATTTATGCAGTTCTTTTTTAAGAGTGCTTATTCTCAGATTGA
This sequence comes from Calothrix sp. NIES-4105, assembly GCF_002368415.1. GTDB lineage: Bacteria > Cyanobacteriota > Cyanobacteriia > Cyanobacteriales > Nostocaceae > Dulcicalothrix. Next base: position 8,670,031 of record NZ_AP018290.1, on the reverse strand, counting down.
TTGGACGAGAAAACCTGAGTTTTTGGACAAGGAACTGCATCAGGTTACAAGAGAAGCAGAATTAGGATTACGTTTTGCTGATAAATTAGTTAAGGTTTTTAGCCGTGATGGTGAGGAGAATTGGCTGCTGGTTCATGTTGAGGTGCAAGCTCAAGAAGAGTTTGTTTTTCCAAAACGGATGTATACGTATAATTATCGAATCTTTGATTTATACGATCAGCCAGTAGCTTCTTTAGCGATTCTTGGTGATGACAATGTGAATTGGCGCCCTTCAAAGTTTAGCCGTAATTTATTTGGTTGTAGCCTAACTTTTAGGTTCCCTGTAGTCAAGCTATTAGACTTTGCACAAGATATCCCGAAGCTTGAAAAAAGCCGTAATCCTTTTGCTACAGTAGTATTAGCACATCTTATTGCTAAACAAACAACCAATAATCGTACTGAGCGTAAGCAGCAAAAGCTTGCTTTAGTAAAAAGATTATATCAGTTAAAATTGAAGCGAGAAGATATTGTTAACTTATTTACGTTTATAGATTGGATGCTTACGCTTCCCCCAAATTTGGATAAAGAGTTCTGGCAAGAGTATAGTAGCTTTGAGGAGTCAAAAAAAATGAAATATGTAACCTCAGTTGAACGCATTGGTATTGAGAAAGGTATCGAGCAAGGTATCGAGCAAGGTATCGAACAAGGTATCGAACAAGGTAAACAGCAAGAAGCTTTATCTTTAATCAGGCGCCAACTCAATCGCCGTTTAGGCAGTATAGATAACACCCTAATTGAGCGTGTTGAGAGGTTGCTGTTGCCTGATTTGGAAACTTTAGGCGAAGATTTGCTCGATTTTACATCTGTTGCTGATTTAAATAGTTGGTTGGAAAGACGTTAATTTTAGGAGCAGCAATATCCAAATGGCAAGAGTATATAGGATTACTATTTGATTTTTGAATACGTAGGTAGTAGGTAGGGTGGGCAGTGCCCACCTTACAATTACTTACATTTTTTCAATAATCAAATTGGATTCCTATAGTAGCTTTGAGGAGTCAAAAAGAATGAAGTATGTAACCTCGGTTGAACGTATTGGTATTGAGAAAGGTATCGAGCAAGGTATCGAACAAGGTAAACAGCAAGAAGCTTTATCTTTAATCAGGCGCCTACTCAATCGTCGCTTGGGAAATATAGATAACACCCTAATTGAGCGTGTTGAGAGGTTGCTGTTGCCTGATTTGGAAACTTTAGGTGAGGATTTGCTTGATTTTACATCGGTTGCTGATTTAAATAATTGGTTGGAAACACGGTAATTTTAGGGGCAGGTTTACGGTTTTTTTCGTTGATATGTAGGTTTTTGGTTAACCTGCCCCTACGAGTTCTTCGATTTCGGGGGGGGTGGCGGGTAATGCTTTTGTTAATACGTCGGCGCCTGTTTGTGTAACTAATACGTCATCTTCAATGCGGATTCCTCGGACATCGGCGAATTGTTCTAGGCGTTCCCAGTCTATTAAATATTGGTATTGAGAGCGCACGGCATTTAAGATTGCTGGCACTTGGTAAAATCCTGGTTCGATGGTTACTAGCATTCCTGGACGTAGGGGACGACTTAATCTTAAATAGCCTAAACCAAATCGCGCGCTTCTTTCTCTTCCTTCTTCATATCCCGCTAAATCTCCCAGGTCTTCCATGTCATGGACATCTAACCCTAGCAAGTGACCTATACCATGAGGGAAAAATACCGCATGAACGTCTTTTTCGACTAAATCTTCAGGTTTACCGCGTAATATACCTAAATCTACTAAACCTTCGGCAATCGTTTTACAAGCTAAAAGGTGAATATCAGCATACTCTACACCTGGATGCATAGCAGCAATACAAGCATCGTGCGCTGCTAATACGACATTATATATATCGAGTTGCGTAGAAGAAAATTTTCCAGACACAGGAAAAGTGCGAGTGATATCACCTGCCCACCCAGCACTTTCGGCGCCAACGTCAGCTAACAGTAAATCACCAGCCCCAATCGGATGATGATATTCTTCGTTATGTAAAACTTCACCATGAACAGTAACGATACTGTTGTAAGAAGTTTGGCAATTATGGGCAATAATTACAGATTCCATTGCTGCTCGAACTGAGGCTTCAGTTTTAGCGGTTGTAACTGCCTTAATTCCTGCAGTATGTGCCTTAACACTAACAGCAGCAGCAGAACGTAATTCAACCAAGGCGCCTTCATCATGAATTAAGCGCAACTGAATAACAGCTTTAGCTAATTCTAAATCAATACCTTGCGCTGGCAGTTGTGGTAAAACCATCCTGTCGAGTAATTGTGTTTGAGCAGTCCATGTTGCCGCATCTTGAACGGCAATTGTTGCTGCACCATCAACTCGTGAAGCTAATTCTGACATTGGATATGCAGCCGAAGCACCAATTTGAACTGCTATTTCATCGCGCGTCGGGGTTACACCATGCCAAAGTGCGCTGCTTGGTTTGGGGTCATCGATAAAAAGTTCAAGTTTACCTGCTTCGAGACGAATTACTGCATTAGGTAAGGACAACCCAGCAAAGTATAGAAAATGACTACTTGCACGGAAACGATAAACATTAGCAGGAAAATTACGAGGACTGCTGTTTCCTGACCAGAGTATTGCTGGAAAATTTATTAAAGAAGCAAGACGCTGGCGCCGAGTCAGCAAAGTATCAATTAAAGATAAAGTCATAAAAAAGATAAATTAAATGTATAAATGCCATACGTAGAGACGCGATTTGATCGCGTCTGATTTGATCGCGTCTGATTTGATCATGTCTAATTTGATCGCGTCTGATTTGATCATGTCTAATTTGATCGCGTCTCTACATACCAATTTAATGTGAACAAGGGGTATTAACCCTTATTTGCCGATAGTATGTGTAAAAGTCATCGGGTTTGTTTATTTTAATTATAAAAAAGATAAATTAATCTTTATCCTCTTTGCTACTATCTTTATCATCATCTTTATCATCGTCTTTACTGCCATTATTAGCTTGATTAGATTGTTGTAGCTGTTGATTTGGTTGTTGGTTAGATTGATTATTCAACGATTGAGGTTTTTGAGGTTGAGTTGGTACTTCTGGCTTTTGAGATTCTGGAGTACTACAACCGCTAAGTATGGTAGAAGTGATTATAAAAGCAATAGCAGCAAACAATTTCCCTGCTAAGACCGTCATCTTAAAATTTTTGTGCAACATTGAAATTTCTCCACACTCATCTAAAAGACTTCTAAACCTAGGGTACATTGCATCTACATTTTCGACATTACTTATGAGCGTGAATATAATCGACAAAATAAAATTTTGGTTCCAGCCATAATTTTAGTCCTGCGTAAATTCCTAAGCCGAAAAGTGCCAAAATTATCAGTGGGATACCCAATTTCTGCCTTTGTGCATCTGGAAGCACTGCAACAATTGACACTGAAATAGCAAAATAGGCTAAAAGAAAGATTTGTAAACGTTGGATATTTTTTAAGGCGCCCCTACAGCTACTACAATTTTGAGTATGTTGCGTATAACGATTGAGAACTTCTTGACGGTTATTATTAATACTAGTACTTTCATTATTACTGATTCCTACTTGATCCCAAGGTAATGTACCTTGGCAGTACTTATCAAACCAATTACGAAATTCTATAACTAAGCGGTCAGCACTCGTCGGCATTTTGTAGACATTTTTCCAGCTTTGAGAATTTCGCTTTAATAAATACTCTTGAGTCTGTAAAAGTACCATATCACCATCCAGAATTTGGTTACGTTCCATAACATGGTCCCACCAACGAGGTGTAAAATTATGGAGTGTTTTAGCAAAATTACGCACGAATAAGGCAACAATCCGCGATTTACCAGGACTAACTGGAATGCAGTAAGTCACTAACCCTAATTGTTTTCCTGTACCAAAAGGAATTGTATATTCTAAGCGACAAGGCGCCTCAAATGTAATTGTACTTTTGAAACCTCTTTCGATTATCGCCTCAATTAAATTAGGTGTACTAGTAGTGATTTTTAGGGGTACAGGAACAGCTTTATCGCGGTTTCCCTGAACTCCATGATGGGCAAAAGGTACATGACTAGGGTCTGCAACGTTTTCGATTAAGGTCTGCCAGTCATATTCCAAGTCACGTACAATAGACTTCCAAAAAAAACCTTTGCTTGTGTCAGCATAAGGGGATAATGGTAATGGCGTATTATCTGCTAATTCTCTAGAATTTGCATCAAGCCATACCCAAACTAAATCAGTTGCTTGACGAACTGGTAAAGATACTACACAGAAATTGTCTTTATTTTTACTTACTATATCAGTATTTTCTGCTTGGGGAATATTAGTGCAAATGCCTTGAGAGTTAAATTGCCAACCGTGGTAACTGCACATCAAGTTACCTGTTTTATCATCAATTCTCCCTTCACTTAATGGCGCCAGACGGTGAGGACATTGGTCTAAAAATACTTGGTAAGTGTCAGATGACTTAGGTTTCCAAATCACTAGTCTAATACCTAGAACGGTTATAGGAGTAGGGAATTTAGGGTCTAAGTCTTCGATTGCAGTTAACGGATACCAGTGTTGGAAAAAATTAAATTCTGATGACATTGTTTACTTTTTTATTTGCAGGGGTACTAAATAAACAGAGTTTCGCTTGTAATATTATAAACCGTTAATAAAAATTAATATATTATTCAATTTTTACGACAAAGTGGTTTATTATTTATCCGAATCATCAAAATTATCAAATTGCATTCTGCTATTTACTTGCCACAATAGTAAAAATACTGTTTATTTGAGCTTTATTACATGTCTCGTTTAAAACAAACCAGGATGAGCCGTGTCTTATCCTGCAATTGGTCAGTTGAAGAATTACCAGGATTAAGCGAACAAGATAAATTACAACTGCACAACTGTGGAATTGACAGTACAAACCAACTGGTAAAAGAAGGCAAGACCCTCCAAAAACGAACTGAGCTAGCAAATAAACTCCAGATGCATCTAACTTATATTAATAAGTGGATTGCTTTGGCTGATTTGGCGCGCGTACCAAGCATAGGAACAGAATACTGTGGGTTACTGCTTCATGCGGGTGTTATTTCGGTTGTACAGCTAGCACAAATACCTACACATCGTCTTCATAAACAAATTTTACGGTTGCAGGTAGCGACTATGCAACGAAGTGATTTATGTCCAGCTGTTGATGTAGTACAACAGTGGATTCAAGAAGCACAAGCGATACAAAGTGAAAAGTGCTGAGTGCGCTTTACTTTGCGAGAACACCATTTAAAAATATGTCAGCTAAACCTTCAGCCATTGATTGTATTTCTTGAGGTGAGGCATCGGGTGATGCGATTGTTTCATTCGAGAAGCCAGCAACCGCAAACATTCCTAAAAAAACTTTTGCCACTAAATTAGCATCCATCTTGCGATAGATTCCTTTATCCATTGCTTCTTGAAAGAATGCTTCGGCAACACCAGTCATTTTCTCAATGACTTCGTGCTGTATTCTTTCGCGCAAGTCTGGATGAAACTGTGCTTCCATAAAGCAAACTCGCATCATGTCGGCGTTTTTACGCATGTTCCACATTCGGCGCCTCATAACTTGAGCGACAGCTTTATAGCTACCCATTTCGCTTAACTCGGTTAGTAAATCAGTGAGAATTTCTACCCAACCCTGAGTTGCGACTTCGACTAAAATAGCTTTTTTATTGGAAAAATGACGAAATAACGTTCCTTCCGCTACTCCTGCTGCATTCGCCAGGTCGCGAGTTGTCGTACCGTCAAACCCTTGGGCGGCAAACAAACGTTGCGCTGCACTTAAAATACGATTACGAGTTTGTGCTTCAGAAGGTGGGGGAGAATTAAACACGCGCATAAAAGTTATCGTAGTTATCGTAATATTTTCGGAACTAGGTGAGTAACATCATTGTCTAACGTTCAAAAGCCTAAGCCTGAAAAGCTTAATATAAGATTAAGGTAACTGTACTTTTTAGGTGATTGGTATTGCTGAGTTCATTTTTCGATGAGTAATAACTTCTGGGTGCTTATGCCTTGCCAAAATAGAAGTAATAATTAAAAAAAAATTAAAACATCCCTGTTTTAATTGTCTACCGTGTTGTGTACGCTCTTATTTCCAGTTATGAACCGAATTAATGACTTCCGGTTAGGCGTGAGTAAAAAGAACGAACTTTTTATTAACGGGATATTCGCAAGGATAAACCAATTATTGAAGCAACGACAGCAGTTACTGTTAATTTTTGTAACTGTTCTATTTTTTTCCTGGGGATTTTTACCTGAAATTGCCCTTGCTAAAACCGTTGCACCAGCTAAACCAAATTCAGCTTCAATACAACCATACTTAGATAACGTAGTTAAAAATCTCACTGAGTTTCGTCTCAACAATGGCATGAAGTTCATTGTTTTGGAACGTCACCAGGCGCCTGTAGTTTCATTTTTGACTTATGCCGATGTTGGTGGTGTCGATGAACCCGTTGGACAAACTGGTGTAGCGCACTTTTTAGAACACTTGGCGTTTAAAGGCACAACTCGTATTGGTACAGTTGACTATAAAGCCGAAAAACCGCTGCTTGATAAATTAGAACAGCTTGACTCGCAAATCCGCGCGGCAAAAACTGCTAAGAAAACGGATGAAGTCGCAAAACTACAAGCACAGTTCAATCAAATCGAGTCACAAGCAGTTAAGCTCGTTAAGCAAAACGAACTAGGGCAAATAGTCGAACAAGCTGGTGGAGTTGGCTTAAATGCGAATACCTCTACTGAGGCAACTCGTTATTTATACAGCTTTCCTGCAAATAAATTAGAGTTGTGGATGTCGTTAGAGTCGGAAAGATTTTTGGAACCTGTACTAAGTCGCGAATTTTATAAGGAAAAACAGGTAATTTTAGAAGAACGTCGCTTGCGGGTAGAAAATTCTCCTATCGGGTTGATGATAGAGAGATTTATTGATGCAGCGTATAAAGTTCACCCTTATCGGCGCCCGGTAATTGGTTATGACGAGGATATTCGCAATTTAACACCTGCTAATATCAGAGATTTCTTCGCAACATATTATGTACCAAGCAATTTGACGATGGCTGTCGTTGGTGATGTTAACCCTACCGAGGTTAAGCGGTTCGCACAAATTTACTTTGGACGCTACAAGTCTAGCCCCAAACCTAAGTCAAAAATTGCTGTTGAACCGAAACAAACCCAAACGCGCGAAGTTACAGTCAATTTACCTTCACAACCTTGGTATTTAGAAGGATATCATCGTCCAGCAATTACGCACCCTGATGAAGTTGTATATAACATTATCGGCAGGTTGTTAAGTGATGGACGTACTTCAAGGTTGTATAAATCTTTAGTTGAGGAAAAACGATTAGCGCTTGCCGCACAGGGTTTTAGTGGTTTTCCTGGCGATAAGTACCCAAATCTAATGTTATTTTATGCGCTTACTGCTCCAGGTCGTTCGGTTGACGAAGTTGCGACTTCCTTAAGAGCGGAAATTGAACGTTTGAAAACTCAACCTGTCACCGAAGCTGAGTTGAAGCGGGTAAAAACTCAAGCGCGCGCTGAGTTGATAGAAGCGCTTGACTCTAATATGGGTATGGCACAGCAGTTGTTGGAATATGAAGTCAAAACTGGTTCGTGGCGAAATCTGTTTAAGCAACTAGGACGGTTGGAAGCTGTAGGTGCTAAAGATGTGCAACGAGTCGCAATTGCTACTTTTACACCTCAAAATCGAACTATTGGTAAGTTGTTACCTAAAAAATAGTTGGTGGAAGACTTGGGAACCGCAAAGAACGCAAAGGACGTAAAGGAAGATGAGGTTGAAGAAGAGTTTCGTTTATACGTTGGTTTTGACTTTTAGCTTTTTACTTTTAACTTTTAATTATTCTTGGGCTGCAGCTAGTGGGGAGGCAAAACATTATACTGATTTGCAGTTACCACCATTGCCAGAGGTGAAGTTACCGAAGTATGAACGGTATGTATTAAGTAATGGTATGGTCGTTTATTTGATGGAAGACCATGAGTTACCGTTGGTTAGTGGTACTGCAGCAATTAGAACTGGGGATAGGTTTGAACCTGCTGATAAAGTTGGTTTAGCTCAGTTTGTTGGTACCGTAATGCGAACAGGGGGTACACAAGAACATACTCCTGACCAGCTTAATGAAATGTTAGAAGCGCGTGCTGCTGCGGTGGAAACGAGTATTGGTGAGAGTATGGGTACTGCTCGTTTCCAAAGTTTGAGCGAAGATTTAGAAGCTGTGTTTGGATTGTATGCTGAAGTATTACGAACTCCTGCTTTTGCACCTGATAAATTAGAGTTGGCAAAGACTCAAGAGAGTGGTAGCATTTCTCGCCGTAATGATAGTCCAGATGCAATTGCCCAACGTGAATTTAAGAAGTTAGTTTACGGCAAAACTAGTCCTTACGCGCGTATTACTGAGTTTACAACGTTGTCTAATATTAATCGTGATGATTTAGTCAAGTTTTATAACTCTTACTTTTATCCCAATAATATGATTTTGGGAATTGCTGGGGACTTCGATACGCAAAAAATGAAATCGCTTATCCAAGCTAAATTTGGCAATTGGAACAAGCGCCCAACACCCATTAAACCTCAATTACCTCAAGTTAACCAAGCAAGCGGCGGAGGTATATACTTTGTTAACCAACCACAGTTAACACAAAGTAATGTTTTAATTGGGCATTTAGGTGGACAATTCAATAGTCCTGACTATGCAGCGTTGGATGTACTTAATGGAGTGTTGAATGGGTTTGGTGGGCGCCTATTTAACGAAGTACGTTCGCGTCAAGGTTTAGCATATTCTGTATATGGATATTGGAATCCCGCATTTGATTATCCGGGAATGTTTATCGCTGGTGGACAAACTCGTAGTGATGCAACAGTGCAATTTATCAAAGCTATCCAAACAGAAATTAAACGCTTACAAAATGAGCCAGTAACAGCAAACGAACTAGCATTCGCCAAAGACTCCACACTCAACTCATTTGTTTTTAACTTTGAAGACCCAGCACAAACTTTATCGCGGTTAATTCGATACGAATACTATGGATATCCCGCCGACTTTCTATTTACTTACCGCAAACAAGTAGAAGCAACAAATATTGCTGATGTACAAAGAGTCGCACAAAAATATCTCAAACCAGATAATTTAGTCACACTAGTTGTAGGAAATCAAACAGCTATTAACCCCCCACTTTCACAACTTGCTACTCAAGTAACGCCTATTGATGTAACGATACCTAGTCCGACAGCGACATCACAAAGTTAGCAACGGATAAAACAGATGTAACGGATAAACCGATAAACCATCCGTTACATCCGTTATATCCGTTGCAAAATATCTTCAAACCATTGAAGAAACCTGGCGCCCAAAGCTGAAAGTGAAAACTCTACCTCTGCTTGTTTTCTACACTCATTACGGTCAATACTATCCAAACGTTCAACAGCGTCTATTAACCCTGTTACACTATCGGGTTCCACTAAAAACCCTGTTTTCCCATCTTTGATTATTTCCGCAGGACCTCCGCGCGCGTAAGATATTACCGGGACACCACATGCAAGCGCTTCAATAGCAACATTACCAAACGCTTCTACCCACCTTGGCGCCATTAATAACCCTTTGCATTGACGTACAACTTGCTGCATTTTATCAGTTGATAGAAATCCTAGATATTCAATAGGTGCCTTGGGATAATCATTTATAATTTTTTGCCAGTACGCTTCATCTTGAATTTTACCCATTATTTTTAACGGTACATTCGTTTGTGCAGCAACTGCGACTATATCTTCTAAACCCTTTTCAGGAGAAATTCTTCCTAAACAAGCTAGTTGTTGTTTAGGTTCGGCACAAAATTCATATAGCGATAAATCTATACCGCTGCTTAAGTAATATAACGGAGGAGTTAAATTTGGAAAAGTGGCGCCTTGTGAGGGAGTGTAAAATCCTATTGTGCCAGGATATAACTTTGAGATTTGAGAAATTACTTTGTCGAGAGCATTACTAAGCGAACCCATACTCACAAAGTGAGCTATCGGTGTTTGAAAAAAGGGTGTTAGATAAAATGGCAACCAATCGTAAGCAAAATTTACAATTAAGTCATACTCGTTTTGAACTGAGCGCGCGTATTCCCACATATTCGCCAACAGCGAGTTAAGAGGCATAGTTATAGGAGTATCACGTTCCTGAATTTGAGCAATAACTTGTAAATTGCCAGTAATTTCAACTATATTAAAAACCTCACGATTCCACAATGAACCAGAGGGAGCAACTATTTGCACCTCGATACCCTGCTCAATAAAAAATTTAGCTATATTGTATAAACTTAACTCGACACCTCCACCAAGACCAGTCCCAAGTCCACCTACGGGAGTTGAGACAAAAAGTAACTTTAAACGCTTGGGTGATGGTGTTATATTCTGCATGGTACTTGAAACGTCAAGGTAAAATTAAATTCTATGACGAAACGATTCGGAATTAACTTGGCATGGGCGCCATTGTTAGGTTTGGTATTCTCTACAAGCGCAAAAGCTGATTTTAAAGGTAGTCTTAATGTTGAAATCGATGGACTGAGAAATAACGTTGGACAAGTTTGCATCACCCTTTTTGGTAGCAGCAAAGGATTTCCAGATAACGGAAAACAAGCTCTGGAAGATAAATGCTTCAAAATTACAGAAATTCCCTTAGTTATTAAATTTGACGGGTTAAAAGCAGGTAGCTACGCTGTTGTTTTATTACACGATGAAAATGGCACTAAAACAATGGAAATGGACAGCTTAGGAATGCCGCGCGAAGGTTTCGGTTTTTCGCAAAACCCTGAAATTACAAATCGGGCGCCGAAATTCAGCGAGTCAGCATTTTTTATCGCAGGTCCTCAAACTGATGTCAAAATCAATATGAAATATTTGTCAGGATTTTAACCCCCAAAACTTTTGAAATAGACCACTGCTAGTCTGTGTCAAAAGTTTTGGTGGGTTCACTTATTAATAATTCTTCCTTTGTGTCCTTTGTGTCTTTGTGGTTCATTCCTCCAACACCACAAAATTAATGACATAAACCACTACCTTGTTAATCGCTATAATATTGGTTGATAATTTCTCTAATTTCGTTTGCCTCTATATCTTCTCGATCAGATTTTGAATAAATTGATATCAGTAAAACACTCGTGGGTGATTCGACTAGATATAGCATTCCTAACTGCAAAGTGAAAAATTAAATCTCTATGACGAACCACAAAGACACAAAGGACACAAAGGAAGAAAAGGAAGATACATGTTTAAAATTTTACGAATGATTTAGGACTGCTATATATTACACGATAGCCAGCACTTTTACCTTTTTTAAGGTTACTGTTGCGAACTCTAACTTTGTAAAAAAAATATTCCTCACCAATACCAGCAATTCTGTTACCAGTAAAGTTTCCCGATTGTAGCTGTTCAATAATTGGCTCGATATCTAAGCGGATACTACGATATCTTTTTGAAAGATTATAAAGTTGTTCTTCAAACTCATTTGAGAATTGGACTGAAATAATGTCCTCATTTGGCATCAATTCTACTCCACAGCTCGCTGATTGGTCTAGTTTGCCCAGCTAGGAAATGCTGAAATCCTCTTCTTAAAGAAGCCTTAACATCTTCTATAGGCGTATCATCAGGATCATTTTCTTCTTGTTCTGTAAACAATACTATAACTCGGACGCGCTCCGAGCGATTTTCTACTTGGATGGGTTCATCCAAAATTAGGTTTCCGTTATCGTCAATACTGGCAGTTACTTCAATAGCTTTCATATGGGAGTAGGCGCCTCTATATTTTCACTATTTTAACCAAAACTATTCTTCGGGTGAAGTATCAGGCGCCAGCGAGCGAATTCGATTCATTTGTGATAATGCGTACTTTGCGGTTGCTTGTACATTCGCATCGTTATCGTGGGTAGCGTGATATAACATTTGACTTAATTGTGTCATCATGTCGTACACGCGCGTTAGGTCGCGAATCGCATTTTGTCGAACTTCTGGACTTTCATCTTGGAGTGACATTGCTAACGCGCGGTTCATTGGTTTGAGGGTACGAGTACCAATTTCAGATAAAGCTGCTAATATCAAGCTGCGCTGTTGCGAGTCAGCGTCTATCATTGTATCGACAAGCGGTTGAATTGCGCGCGAGTCTCCTTGTTGTCCTAAATCCCAAATTGCTTTGCGTCGTTTATTTGGGTCAGGACTACGAAGGTCTTTAACTAATTCGTCAACAATATTAACTTTGGCAAGACGAGAAGTGGTTTCCGTTGTAATTAACTCGCTTGAATTTTTATTCAGGTCGTATACACCGTTTTGAGAACCATTTAAATTTGTATCAACTACTGATTCAACTAGGGTTTCGTTTTGATCAATAATACCTGCTTGTGTTTGCGCTGGTAACTGAGCTATTATAAACGGCTCTGACGGTTCTGTTTTTGCTATTTGTTGGGTTTGGGTTAATTCTGAATTTATAACTTTAAAACGAGCTACGTCTGATTTTGGCTTGCTTAGGTGCCGCAAAGTGTACGCAATGGCGCCCAATGTTCCGATTAAACCTAATCCCATTAGTCCCCACCAAAATATACCGCGTCCCTCATCTTCTGATGATGCTTTCTCTTTTGTTGTCGGGCTAGGTGTTGATGTTGGCTGCGTTTTTTGTAAAACAGCTGCATCAAGTTTCGCACGAGTTGTGGCGCCAAGAATGCCATCTGCCGTTAAATTGTTTTCAGTTTGAAACCGAGAAACTGCAATCCGCGTACTAACACCATAATCACCGTCTATATCTTCAGTGTACAATCCTAATTGTTTGAGTTTGGTTTGCAATGCTTTAACTTCCGTGCCTGAATTACCAGGTCTTAATATACGCTGGTTGCTATCGGCATTAGTACCGTTTGTTTGATTTTGAGAATCATTTGGACTATTGGCCGGAGTTGCCGTTGCCTGCGCGAGCTTTACCGCATCAGGCACCTTTTGACTCGATAGGGCAATTTGACTTGAGCTAAACCCAACAAGCAAACAGCTAGTAATTAGGATGGAAGAACCGCATAGCCACATATTAGGAAGGTTGAGTCAGTACATGTACTTTAAGTTACTGATTAATACGATAACTTCATTCGCAGTTTAATGTTAACTTTTATCTTGACCGAAAAATCTTGTCGGCGCCTCAAATCAAAAAAATAGTCAGATTTGCGCTCCTTTAGAATCTAGGATAAAGGTTACGTTGTAAAGATTTCAGATCAACTCAGTAACCCCACTTAAGAACGCATCACTTCCGATTTTGTATGCTTTACAGGTACGGTTACAGTATTTTGCTGCTGTACGGCAGTGATTTCCTTAACAATCGTTTTTGTTTCGGTGAGCGCTAGGGTATCACGTTGGTTAATTAGGTAAATACTAATCAAAGTTAAACCGACACCTGTCCATTGTATCGAGCTTAGAACTTCTCCAAGCAGCAAATTACCAAAACATAAGGCAAATACAGGCGTTAGAAAAGTTAACGAACTTAAAGAAGTCAAATTACCGCTTGAAGCAAAATAGAAAAACAAAGCATATGCTACTGCGCTTCCAAAAATCGTGGCATAACTAAGCGCTATCCAATCAGAAGCTACTAAATTTGACCATTGCTGGGTTTCTGTAACAGCAGAAATTCCCCACAATGGTAAACCACCTATTATCATGTGCCACCCAGTTGCGATTACTGGGTCTACATGTTTTGTTACATATCTTATTAAAACTGTTCCTACAGCCATCGATAAAGCAGCAAGCAGCATCAACCACTCCCCGCTCTTAAACAACGCTTCGGGTAATGATGACAGTTCCTTCAGTTCAAAAGTAATGTCATGCATCGAAATTAAATTCAGAATTAAATCGTGCGGTAAGCCGATAAAACTAATACCCGCAACACCTAGACTTAATCCTAACCATCCCCACAGCCCAATATGTTCTTTAAACAGCCATAGTGACATCAGCGCGACTGCCAACGGTTGGGAGTCAATCATCACTGAACCCAAACCGGCGCCTGTCCGCACCAGCCCTTGAGCGAGAAATCCTTGAAACATTGCTCCATCTACTAGAGCAAATAACAAAATCCATAACCACGCTTTTATAGAGCGCGGTTGAGGTTTGCCCATAAAGGCGCCAGCAATCAAAATTAGTATTCCTGCTGGTATTATTCGCACCCCAGCCATAAACATCGGCGTAGTATGGTCAATTACACCTTTCATTGCCACCATCGCCGTTCCCCAGAGGAAAAACGGCGCAATTAACAGTATCGGAGCTAAGGGAAGGCGTGATGCACGCTCGTTTAGTTGCATGGGTTAGTCGAAGCCTTTGTTTAATAACGCTACAGTGCTTTACCCAATTTTACCTAAACATTGCGATTTGTGAAGATATTTGTAGAGACGCGAATATTCGCGTCTCTACTGTGAGAATCGCTTCCTGATGGGGAACTATATGTATCAGATATGAGTTTGCCTTGGGTTCAATAATTACGTACAAAATAGTATTTATTGATACCAAAATTTTCTATGTAGTTACCAAAATTATTTATGAAAACAAAGAAGATAGAAAGAGATAACAGATTAGACGCTTTAAAAGCAATTAGTATTATTTTTGTATTGATGTGGCATTTGCGTCCTATTAGCTTTCTTGTAAATAACAATACTCATGTAATTATTGCCATTATTGCTCGGATTATTCGAGATTTAGAACTACAAGTTTCTTTAACAGCGGTTCCCCTATTTTTTCTTGTTTCTCTTTATTTATTCTTCGTCAAGAAGCCAGACAAAGAATATCTAAAAATTAGATTAATCAAGCTTGCGAAGCTATTTGCATTTTGGTCTATATTCCATAATATTTTCTTGTTTGTCGTCACTAGGGAATTTCCTGATTTTTCTTGGGATATTCTTACAGGCTTAAAACCTAGCTTACCCTTTGCAGGTGATTCGGTTTTCTATTTTCTATTTAATTTAATGGTGTTAACTATAGTTAGTTTTTTATACTACCAAATTAATTCTAGTAAAATTGTCAAGATTATATCATCTGTAGCGGTTATATTTTCTTTGTTATACTTTGAAGCTGTTAGTATAGCGAATTATAATATTCCCTATCATTGGCTATCAAATTTTCTTCTTTATATTCCGATAGCTTTTTACATTGCTAATTACTCAAACCAAGTATTAAAATTTAGGTTTTTTTATTTCTTGACATACATTTTATTTTCAATTCATGATATATATTTACGTATTTATGGCTATAACCAAAGTATCTATGGAAGAATTTCCATAGTATTCGGTGCCTTAACTATTTTTAGCTATGTTTATACTCTCAAAATTCCAGAAAACTGGTGTATACAAAAATTATCTCAATACTCGTTGGGATTATTTGCAATACACAAATACTGGCAAAGTTTATTATTTTTGTTAGTCAAGCACTATGAATTAAGCTTATTTACAAGTTTAGCCGCAATCCCTTTAAATATAATATTTTCTTTGGTAGGTGCCTTAGTAGTGTTACTGACTATCTTTTCAATTTATTTGTTAAAATCAACCAGTTTGAAGCAGTTTATAGCTTAATCGTAGGGTGGCTGAAGCCACCTTACTATCTAAAATTGAATCGGAAGAATTAAGCCAACACCTACAGCAGTTTCATTATCGGCTCTGACTCTGAGACTATCGTAAGGGGATGTTCCGAGTCGGTTGGTGAGGTAAGCTTCTAATTGCATACCAGTAACGGCGCCGGGATACCAACGCAAACCGACAGTCCAAGGAATAACTTTTTGGAGGTTATTGCCAATAAAGGCATTGCCATTGCCTAAAATATCTACACCAGCTTCAGCAATTACATCTAAATTTTTAAACACAGGAACTGAGGCGCCAAAGTTTAACCCACCAATATCAAGTTCCGAGCGTTGCACAAATCCTAAAGTCGGAGTCAGCCACACAGCACTTCCACCTTTAAATTGATAGTGCATTGGAGTAGACAGGGTGAGGATAAATAATTCTCCGTCCCTTTCGTTGCTAAAAGCAAATCCACCCTTAGTCAAGCCTCACTGCTTAAATTCATTACGATTATTGTTAATTAAATTAATCAGTACGTTATTCGACCGTGCAAATGTTACTGCTGTGCTTAAAGTGAAGGGGGCGCCGTCGGTTCTCTTCAAAAGTTCTTGGACGTAACCGCACATGTTTACAAATAGAACGCGCGACCAAAGCAGATATTCCCGCTTTTTATATCAAGCGAGATTTAGTAAAATTATTGACAGTGGCTTAATAATTGCAGTTGGTTACTATGAAATATTAAACAAATTATTTTTATACACCCAAGTGCTAACAGTACACCCCAAATTATTTAGAGTGTACTATTTTTTTCAAGAATGGATTAGTTTAATATGTATCAACGCGCAAAAATAAGTATTTCAAATTACTCAATCTGAAGGAAAATATATATCTAATCAGATGATAATTATTTAAATTTTGTATTGACTAGAGCTTGATATTTTGTTGGATAGTCTTGTGGGATGGTCTTGTGGAATGGTCTTGTGGGATGGGCATCGAGGCCGTCCCATCTAATGCCAATACTTAAGGCGGGCAAGGATGCCCGCTCCACAAGAGAGAAAAATTGCAGTTGATTTTTAGAACTAACTAACAGTAATTACTGTTGGTTCCAAAATTGCGGAGACTTTAAGCTGAAACTCTTGCTCAAACACTTCTTTACTGTAGTCTAAACTCCAAAGTTCTAACGCACAGTCGTCGGCGGGGTTGGATGGATGAATTTTTAGTTTCAGTTGCTTTGCTTGCTGGTTGTAGTCGCAATGAACGCGCGCTACTGCACCAATTTGTCTACGGTCGAGGGCAGTTGCCAAGCGCAATATAGCACTTAAATGATCTACCATCAAACGATGCTCTTTACTCACCAAAACGCGGTAGTTTTCGTGCTTTTTCTTTGGTGGAGATTTTCGATGATAACGCGCGATGTTAGCGATGATTTCGATTTCAGTTTCAGTGTAACCAAGTAGTTCACTGTTACGAACTAAATAGTAAGAGTGTTTATGGTGTGAAGAATGGCTAACATAGTGACCACAATTATGTAAAATTGCTGCTGACCAAAGTAGCCGACGTGTTTCGTTATCCCAGTTATGTAAAACACCCTTGGTTTGGTCGAATATACTTGTAGCAAAATTTGCCACACGGTCACTATGAGATAAATTAACGTGATACTTCTTGGCTGTTTTGAGGACGTTACGTTGACGTACTGAACCTTGGTAGCGCAAACGGTCTTCGATTAAACCGTGAGTTAGCATCCAATCAACAATAACACCTTCGCGCAAGGAACGTTCACAAACGGTGATTGTTTCACACCGTAATAGCATCATCGCTTCCTGTAAAATTAGGGCACCTGCGAGGATCACTTCTGAGCGCTTTTCTGGCATTCCTGGAACTGTCGCGCGCTCGACGTTGGTCATGGTTCGCAAACGAGTTACTAATTCACGTAAATCTCGCAATGGGAACTGATAACCGTTAAGCGTTGAAGGTATAAAACCCAAATGCTCGCGTGCGTGAATTCCTGCTATAGTCTCTATTGTTCCCGCTGTTCCAACTAAACGTGGAGACTCAAAAGATCGCAAGTCTCTTAGTACTTCTTCTGTCGAACGTTCAAGCATTCCTCTTGAATATGCTTGAAGGTAATCAAACTCCGCAGTCGAAATAGGGTCAGTAGTAATAAGTTCACTAGTCAAACGCACGGCGCCTATTTTTGTACTAGTAAGAACTCGTTCTTCATGACTATCACCCAAAATAATCTCGGTCGAACCGCCACCAATATCTATTATCATATGGGGCTGGTTATTAAATTCCATTCCCGACAGCACACCTAAGTAAATTCGACGCGCTTCTTCAGTACCGGATATTAAGTCAACTTCCAACCCTAACTCAGTTTCGACTTGGATAAGAAAATCTCTGCCGTTAGGCGCCTCACGCACGGCAGAAGTTGCCACAGCAATAATAGTTTCGGCGTTGAGCGTTTGAGCAACATCCTGAAACCTTCGCAATGCAGCAATTGCGCGCGTCATAACTTCAGGTTTTAAATTACCTGTCTGTAAATCACGGTCACCAAGTCGAACTGTTTCTTTTTCTCTAGCAATAATGCTAAACGCTGGTAACGTCGGTTCAATCCGTACAATTACCATGTGTAACGAATTTGTGCCCAAATCAATTGCAGCAATTATCCGTTGTAGGTCAACTGTTGTTAATCCAACTGGAAAGCTAGCCGACGAAACTGTATCCACCATTTTTACTTATCTCTATGAACAAACCGCGAGCAAAGAACTAACACTGACATTCACAAATGCTGCATATCATCAACAAAATAAATTAAATGTATTTAAAACGCTATCGTTGATGAATTATCTTAATCAATAGCAAAAAAAGTTATCCTATAAATGTGAAGATGTATTAAATATTTTTGTAAATCATTTTCCTGTTCATGCTAAAGTCACTCGAAAACCACCAAAACACAGCTGTTGCCGTAATTCAGCTTTTGAGGTGGCACAAGCCCGAAGGAAGATTAATTCTAATGATTCCTGCACTCTGGGCTGTATTCCTAGCAGCTGCGGGAAAACCTCCACTACCTTTAGTTGGCGTCATTGTGCTTGGTACCCTTGCTACTAGTGCTGCTGGTTGCGTTATCAATGACTTATGGGATCGAAACATTGACCCACAAGTTGAGCGCACCAAGAACCGTCCTATCGCTTCACGCGCGCTTTCTATCAAAGTAGGCATTGCTGTTGCGATTGTTTCTTTTGTTTGCGCGGCAGTTCTCGCCTTCTATCTTAACGCGCTCTCATTTTGGTTGTGTGTTGCTGCTGTTCCAGTTATTGTTCTTTACCCTGGCGCCAAAAGAGTATTCCCTATCCCACAATTAGTTTTATCCATTGCTTGGGGTTTTGCTGTTTTAATTAGCTGGAGCGCTGTCACAAAAAATCTTGAACAACCGACTTGGTTATTATGGGGCGCCACTGTACTATGGACTTTGGGGTTTGATACTGTATACGCGATGAGCGATAGAGAAGACGACGTTCGCATCGGTGTCAATTCTAGCGCTCTGTTTTTCGGCGCCTATGCCCCAATTGCAATTGCTATTTTTTACATTGGTACTATTGCTCTACTAGGCTTATTAGGTTTAACTATTCATCTTCATATTGCTTTCTGGCTAAGTCTTGCAGTTGCAGCTATCGGCTGGGCTTGGCAATTTATCTTACTAAAAGATGACAATTTAGATAGTATAGCATATGGCGAAATGTTCAGGCAAAATGTTTGGATAGGATTTATTTTGCTTGCTGGCATGATAGCTGGTAACTTGGTCTGAAGAGCTTGAGAACGTAAATGTCAACAACAATTACAGTAAATAGTGACCAGATTAACACTTTGAACATGTCGCCTGCTTTCGAGGTGATAGAAAAAATTATTTCAGATGTAATCTCATTTGAGCAGCAGCTAATTTTCAATATTGATTATCCAAGGGAAGAGGGCGATCCGCGCGAACTTTCAGAAATACCTGAAATTCGTTTATGGTTTGTTCGTCTTGATACCCTTTACCCGTGGCTACCATTTTTTCTAAATTGGCAAGAAAAGGAATTTACTCGCTATACAGCTATGTTAGTACCGCATCAATTCACAAAAGAAGGAATACAATACAACCCAGAAGCACTAGAAATATTTTTAATGAGCAAGATTTTCGTTTTAAGCGACTGGCTCAAAAAACAAGGAATACCGCACCAATCTAGACTTAAAGCAATGGCGCAGCTATTAGGTTACGACCTAGAAGATGGTCTATTTTCCATGTTTTAACCGTTGTAGAGACGCGTTCACGGAGTGTACCGCAGGTAAATTTACCTTCGGTAAGCTTCGCTAACGCGTCTTTACATTTGCTATATTTACGCGATGCGACTCAATGCTGTATTGAAAGCATACTCAACAGCTTTTGACTCACTTGGTAATAAAGCTTGCCAAATACGATAATCATTTAAATCTAGAATTAGATTAGCAATATCATCAATTTTTACTTGTTTGAGAATTTCGTGCTGTATATATTCAAATTCAATCGAGTTTCCACCCGCTTCTAGTATAGATGTTGCAGCTTGAATAAATTTTTTCATAACCGTTTGCATATAGTTTTCGCCAGCGGTTTCGGCAAAAATTGCTGATTTCTTAAATACTTGATACTCTCTAAATAATAAATTAGCAATTTTTCTACCTTCCTGGTTATTCCATTCCGGTGGTAATTGGACATCAAGATATTCACCTTCTTGATACCTATATTGAAGATACTGATTAATATCTACTGTTTCTTGAACAAGTTTATCACCTGCTAAAAGTCGATAAAGTGGTTTTAGACTTGTGTCAATATTTGAGTCCCGGAATACTTTTTCTTGACCTTCGGGACATTCATATAACATGTAAGTCCAGATTCCAGGATGGTCTACTTCTGCTTTATCTGCCTGATAGAAAGTAACTGTACCGTCTTCTTCACAATAATAATAAGCATTATGAATATCAATAATGTCGCATCCACGTAAGCTGATCAAATCAATCATTTTTCGTAAGATACCAGTAATATGAAGCGGCAAGCTTTCAACTTGGATATATCTTTTACAGCTAGTTACAAAGCTATGTAATTTAATCGCCATTATATTGTCCCCTTGATAGTAATCAATTCTGTTTGCAAATGCCCCTAATTCACAGCAAGAGGGAAGGAACGAAATACAGAACATGGCGGTTTATTTAACCCGTATCCATCACACCAAAACAAATATATTGGTAGTTTTTTACCTGTAAGATTAGATAGTCTTAACCCAATTGCAATATTGGCTTATCTATTTTCTAACCTAAATTTATTATTTTGGTAAGTAGTTTCGCTACATTATTCTAAATTTCTTAATCACTTCCGTTCTTGATTTAAGTTAGACTTAATAACTTTCATCTACTTAAATTAACACCACAGCTTAAACATCCTCCTTTGGTAGTATCCACTGATCAATTAAGTTTGTAACTTTGAATACATGCTGCCTATATTGCATTTGACCATAATTGCTAAATGCTATACTTGACAAATTTAAGTTGATGTTAGAACTGCGATGTTAAGTTAAATAACAAAGTTTAGAGACTCACTATATGCGTCTCTAATATCAGTCCTATATAGTGTTCCCAAAGATTTGCAGAAACTAACAGATTTCTCTAAAAAATTTTAATTTTTTTTCAGTTGCCTTTAAACCCTTACGGAGTAAGCATCTGAAATGCAATGTGTTTATTTTACATTTGTCAAATGTAATTTGGGATGCACGACTGCGCGCGAATTCGTAAGCCGTAGAGAACTGGAATGCACGAACTCTCGTTACGGCGCCTAAACGCTTAACACAATCATAAATATTTAATGCAAAAACCTCAGAGCCAAACCTTCGTTCAAAGATTAATATAATAATTAGTTCTACCTAAATTTGTACAGAGGGGTCATACCACT
Source organism: Calothrix sp. NIES-4105 (assembly GCF_002368415.1). GTDB lineage: Bacteria > Cyanobacteriota > Cyanobacteriia > Cyanobacteriales > Nostocaceae > Dulcicalothrix. The sequence continues at coordinate 8,648,480 of NZ_AP018290.1, read as the reverse complement.
CATTTACTATTAATAGGTATTCTGAATTACAATTGTTTTAACATAATGTCTAACACCTTATAAGTATTGGACGCGAACGCTAAGTAATTAAACAAAAGTTCAAGCATCTCGTAATGTGATATAGCATACTTGATTGTCAGCATCGCAACCTTCTATACTCAGTCAGATGTAACATTAAGCAAAATTCTATTCATTTTTTCACTTCAAATTAACTGTTAACTTAGTTTCTAACTTGAGTAATAAAATTTCAAGTAGTTTCATATGCTTTTTCGTTTTTTCAAGGCAACATCAGCCTTTAGATATAGACTAAAATTACTCTAGACCTAACTCAAGCTATTTATTTCTTGATTAGAAACAATAACTTTAAGAAGTGCTAGTTATTTTTTAGCTGGTCTTAAATAATACTATATAAATCTTTGAAAAACACTAGTAAAAAATAATTATTTTAGATTTAGGTAGGTATTACAGATTACAATTAACTATTTTGCTTGATAGGCTTACGTTTTGCTACATTAGAATGTGAATATGGTTGTTTATAATTTTTTAAGATTATTTAATTTTTCAGAAAGAAATTGATAATTGTATTAAGGCAGACTAATTTGCCTGCCTAGGGAAAAATGAAACAATTAAAAACGATTTTAGATTAATAAGCTAACTGATTAACCGCTGCTATTAACCCCAGATTTTTTCTAAAACGGTTTTACTTGAAATATCCCCGACCTTACCAGTAGGTGATTCGATGACTCTTAAAAAGTCGTTTTGAGGTAGCATCCGAGTGCCCGAATAGCTCAACAAGGCAATTGTAAAGGTTTGAACCGCTACACTTAAGTGCATAGGATAGCTTGAGTCACATACCATTAAGTTGGCGCCTGCAATCATCGCGGCTAATTTACCAATATTGTCAGGAGCGGTAACTTTAAGATTGGGCTGCTGCTCTTTAAGAATACGTACTAATTCTTCGTTTGCCTTGGATGCAACCGCGACTATTGGCATATCTTTTTGAGATAGTTTCCAATCTTGAATAATTTTTAGCCAATTTTGTACTGGGTAAACATCATTCAATGAGGTTTGATTCGTGGTACCAGATATTAGCACATACCCTGTATCTTTGACTCCAAGCCGTTTTTGTTCATTTTCAGCCCATTCGATATCTGGTTTTGGGACGTTGAGTGCTAATTCAGGACAAGGCGAATTAATACCCAAACCTTTAAGCAGATCATGATATGTACTAGCAAGGTACTGTTCGGTGTTCATAGGTATTTTATAAGTTAAAAACCCTGAACCTTTACCCAGAAAGCCGATACGAGTGGGAATTCCTGTTAACCACAGCACAAGACCTACACCCCAACTTTGTTCTAGAGTAATCGCAACATCATACTCACGGTCACGAAGTGTGCCGACTAAGTTACCCCAGTCAGCCAAACTATTACGGTCTTGAAAATCAAACGCTATAACTTCTGACACTGACTTACTTACTCGGTAAGCAGCCTTACTTGTGCTTGATGCAACGACATCGATTTGCGCGTCTGGATAATGGCGCCTAATTGTATCGATTGTCGGAAAAAAGAGAATTTGGTCGCCTATTCCACCTGAGACAAGGGCTACTACTCGCATAATTATTATTTTCGCTCTTACGGCTACTCGCTCATTATTTTATTAGTTGTTTGCAGTTAATGGTTAATTGAGAGGGATTTAGCGGTATATTGAATATTCTTGTTTTAGCTTTTATTAATATGTATCTACTAATTCCGGCTGCGGGTATGGGTAAGCGGATGGGAAGCGACCGCAATAAACTTTTACTCTTGCTCAAGGAGCGTCCTATCATCGCTTGGACGTTACTAGCGGCAGAAGCATCTGTTGAAATTAAGTGGATTGGCATTATATCACAGCCTACTGACTGGCCTGACCTTAATCTAATCTTATCGTCCTTAAATTTGAGCAAACCAGTACAACTTATAATTGGCGGCGCCACGAGACAACAATCTGTATACAATGGCTTAAAGGCGTTGCCATATGGTGCAGAACTTGTACTAATTCATGATGGCGCCAGATGTCTTGCTACTCCTGCTTTATTCGATAGATGTGCTGTAACTGTACGTACTTGTGCTGGTTTAATCGCAGCAATACCCGTAAAAGATACGATTAAAGTTGTTGATGAAAGTGGGATAATTAATAGCACACCCGACCGAAAAAATTTATGGGCGGCACAAACCCCACAAGCTTTTGACGTAAAATTACTAAAACAATGTCATGAGTTAGGAGTAAAAAACGGTTGGGAAGTTACTGACGATGCCGCTTTATTCGAGAAATGTGATATTAACGTCAAAATCGTAGAAGGGGAGGAAACCAATTTGAAAGTTACTACACCCCAAGACTTAGCAATCGCCGAATTTATACTTAATCAAAGAAAGGCTTAATTTTGGAATCGACTTGACATTACTAGTAAATAAAAGTATAATCCGTCCCACTTGTTATTTGTCCCCGAAGCCAATGAGTATAGCAGCGACAAAAATCGAAGCAATTCTCTATTTAAAGGGTAGACCCTTGTCTATTGGCGAAATAGCCGAATATGCAGCGTGCGACCGTATGACGGCAGAAGAGGGAGTTATTGAACTGATTGATGAATATGCCCGTCGAGATACTGCTTTGGAAGTAGTGGAAACACCAGGTGGTTACTGTCTGCAAGTACGTTCAGATTATCAAGACTTAGTACAAACGTTGATTCCGGTAGAATTAGGTGTTGGCGCCTTAAGAACTCTGGCAGCGATTGCACTTCATAGTCCCATTAAACAAAGCGATTTGATTAATGTGCGCGGTTCTGGAGCATATCAACATGTTCAAGAATTAGTTGAGCAAGGTTTTATACGTAAGCGCCGTGATAGCGATTCTCGTTCGTACTCGTTACAAACAACCTCAAAGTTTAACCAGTACTTCCAAATCGAACAACTTCCGCAACCCTTTGTACCACGACAAGAAGAACGTCAGTTAGAATTAGAACTCTTACCACAAGCAGAAGCAAGCTAATAACTGCGTGCGCGTATTGAGGTTGAAATTCTGCCTTTCACCCCTTGGAATGTGGCTCCCTCTTGATGCTATGGTTTAGAGTAGAATTAGCAACTCAAGCTAAAAAAAATAGCCAATGGTATTTGACCCTAACTTTTTGAATGACAACTTTGATGGACGCACTTCTGAGTTCATGAGCGAGAGTTTTGAGGAACACCCAAATCCGTTACTCAATTATCTCCAGCACCAATCACCGGAAGTTTTAGCGCGCGTCGCCCAATCTGTCAGCCCGGAAATCAAACAAATCATATCGCAAAATGTCCAAGGTCTTGTCGGGATGCTGCCTCCCGAAAACTTCAACGTACAAATCACAACTGACCGCGACAATTTAGCCGGACTGTTGGCATCGGCGATGATGACAGGATATTTTCTACGCCAGATGGAACAGCGAATGCATTTAGATAATTTGAATAGTAGCCATCCCTAGCGCAATTAATTAAATGGCTAATCGTGCGCTAGTTAATGACTCTAATCGCACAAGGTGTAACTAACTTTTTGGGTAAGCTCCCGATTGGATTTTGAAAGCTTGAATAAAACCCTTACGGTTGACCTCTATTTCTAGGATGTCGCCGACTGAGCTTGATTCTACGAGCTTTTGAACTTGAGCGGCTGTTCTCACAGGTTTGCGATTAACTTTGACTATTAAATCGCCACGGAGAAGTCCGGCTTTTTGAGCTGGGGAATTTTGACTAATTTCCTTAATCAATATTCCGGTATCTTGCTTTATATCTAGGTTATTTTCTTGATTGATTTGCTGTTTTTTGTTTGGAGTTAAATCTACCATCTCAATTCCCAAGAAGGGATGTTCGACGCGCCCTTTTGTAAATAGTTCACCAGCAATACGCGCGGCAGTTTCGATGGGAATAGCAAACCCTAAACCTTGTGCATCAGCACGGATAGCCGTATTCACGCCAATTACATCACCTTGGGAATTGAGAAGCGGTCCACCTGAGTTACCTGGGTTAATAGCAGCATCAGTTTGAATAAAACTAACTCTTTTTTCTGGTACACCAACTTGGGCGCTGGTGCGGTCGGTAGCGCTAATAATGCCAATCGTCACAGTATTATCCAAACCGAGTGGATTACCAATTGCAATTGCCCACTGTCCAGGAATCAAATTTTGCGAACTGCCTAATTTTACAGTTGGTAGCTTAGAACCATCAATTTTAACGGCGGCAACATCTGTGACTGTATCGACTCCTACAACTTTTCCTTCATAAGTTCGACCATCTTTAAGCGTCACCTGCACTGTGTCAGTATCAGCGACGACATGGGCATTCGTAAGTATTTGACCATCTTGAGTTAAGACAAAACCTGAACCAGTACCTCTTTCAATTCGTTCTTGGGGTACTGGTTGCTCGTTTTCACCAAAAAATCGCTTTAATATAGGATTTTTGAATGCGTCCGAGATTGGGTTTGCGACTTTACGTGTTGCATTAATTCGTACAACTGCTGGGCCTGTACGTTGAGCTGCCGCTGCAATAAAATTTACATCTTCCTTTCCAATTGCCCCAATTACACCTCCTACTCTTGGAGTCACTATCGTATCTGGGGTTGAAGAGACTGTAACATTTCTTAACTCTTGTCTTAACTCTAAGAATTGGCGCCTTCCCTGTGGGTACACAAAAGAATTAGCGAACAATACCGTACTACCACCAAACATCCCACCGACCGTTACAAGGGAAAAATAAACAAATAGTTGCTTTAAGGGTAATTTCATAAGTAATAACACGTAAGAGTTCAATAATTTAAAGTAAAGCTACAATGCAAGTACTAATCTATAAGTTTAATCAAGCAAAAAGCGAAGTTGAAAGAGCGAGGTGCGTATAACACTATACAGACAAGGCTTTGAGACTTTATTTGTGTTTTGTGTGGAACTCCTCACTGGTAATTACTAGTCATAGCCATGTATTCATTGGTTATTTCGTAATACCCGTATTATATGGAGACACTTAATATCAAATCTCTATCTAAAACCTAAAATTAAACCTAAAATTATTTAATGCAAAGCTTGGATTCATGCATGAAATCTCCCCGTACTAATGTTCCTTACACTATTGTTAAGAAAATTCCTAACTTCAAGCCGATAATTTGTTACGTATTTAACATATCCGCAGTATTATTAGCATTTACATCAATTACGCTAGCCCAAAGCAGCAGCAATTGTCCAAGGCCTGCATTATCGAGATTTTTGCGCCATACAGTATCTAATGGTGAAACCCTGGAACGCATAGCCCAGGCGTACAATCTTACGCCTAAATCAATTCTTACCATGAATCCAGGGCTGCAAAACCGTCAAATTCAACAAGGTAATCAAATACTTATTCCTCCCTACGATGGTATTATCGTCGAAGTGCCGCGCTCAATGACTTGGCGCGATATTGCAAAGCAATATAAAATTCGTGCTGATGTACTATTTGAAGTTAACGGTTGTCAATCCACACCTCGACTTGTGTTTGTTCCACAGTCAAGGCGCCCACTCAATCAAACAGACAATATAAACTCTATAAATAATAATTCTACAACGCAGCCTGCACCAGTTCTTACTGGTTATCCCCTCACGCAAGCTGCAACAATAGCTTTATCCTACGGATGGCAAAATAATCCTAAAAATGGCGAAGTATTTTTCCATAGCGGAATAGACCTACTGGCGCCAGTAGGAACATCAGTACAAGCAACCAAAGATGGAACAGTAGTATTTGCAGGTACACAAGGTAGCTATGGAAACTTAGTAATAATCAACCACGCCCAAGGTTTACAAACTCGTTACGCCCAACTAGAAACAATCAAAGTCACAAAAGGTCAAAAAGTTCTTCTTGGTGACATCCTTGGTACAGTCGGTACCACCGGACAACCAACATCACCCCAACCCCACCTACACTTTGAAGTCCGTACCAGTTCTGACTTAGGTTGGAAAGCCCTAAACCCCCAAGACTATTTAAAATAGCACCAGCTCTAGCACATCTGTCTTGTGATGTGCAGTGGGCAAACGAATCATTATTTTTACCTTATTAGACACAGAGTCCACAGAGATAAGAGTTAAGAGAGGCGCGAGGAAGGGCGCCTACCCCCCAAATTTAATGTTTTAGATTCCCGACTTCTTGAAGAAATCGGGAATCTTAACACGGATAGATTTGAGTTTTCATGAGTTTCTCTGTTATTTGTAGCTACTTATTTATTCTAAGAGATAGGCACCGATTTTATGCCCACACCTCTCTTCTCTGTGCCCTCTGCGCCTAATAAGGTAAAAAGAATTACATACACTGCACATCACAAGACAGATATGCTACAAGGTAAAACCTTCGTTAGATTTTACTATATGCATTCCAGAGTCGGCAAACCTAGCATACGCGGCATTTGCGGCTTCGGTATAATCTACCACTCCTGGTACGACAACAGGCGAAGTACAGTCTTCTAATAAATAGATTTTTTTTGCCAAAGAGGCATCTTGAAGCTGTATATCTGTTAATAAATCATCAATAGTCCAAGCAACACAGTGACTTTTTGCTTGTCCAGCAATAATTACAGCATCGTATTCTAATAATTGTTTAATTAAACGCGCGTTTTTTTGAGCAATTGGTTGATTATCAAATCCTGACATCACTTCTGGACGTAGGACTGAGTAGTTCTCTGTTAGAGGATTATCACCTTTAATTTCAAATTGCGTTTGGCTGTTTCTGGCAATACAGTGGAAAAATATCGCTTCTTCAACTGCTGATACTAAAGCATGACCAATACCTCCAAACATCGAATGATATGGCCATACTGTTAAAGGATATTTACCATTTTGCGTAAGTTTTGCTACGTAATGATATGCGTGTTTTTCTAAGAATTCGTAGTTATATTTTAAGCTGTAAGCTACTGCTGGGTTAACTTTCCAAGTACCGTTATCAATATCAGCAGGTGTAATATTAGTTGCTGAGGGTATTGGATGTTCCCCTGCTGAATTTATCCAAAATATTGGATGGAAAATTTGCATTGCTGTGTGAGTATCTATCGTTGGGACAATTGTTGTAATTGTTCCTAAGTTGCGATATATAAATTCACATATACGTATATTATCTTCAACGGCGCCGCGTCCAGACCGACCACCAACAAATAACTCAAAATCAGGAATGCAAAACGTATTTTGAACATCTATTAAAAGCAAGCAAACACGAGTTTTATCTTCAAGACTATGTTTTATTTGATGTTGCTTTGCCCATTGAGATGCCTCAACTGCACGTTGCTGATAAGGTACTCGCCAAACCTCGCTGACTTTATCACGTTTAAAGTGCGCTGGTATAGGTAGCTGATTACTAATTGTGTTCATAATTAATTCTGTATCAAATAATGCCATATTTTTTCCGTTATAGCATATGAGATTAACCAGAACTTGCGAATGAAAACAACAATTAGCATGGCTTACGGCGAGATTAAAGCACTTGTAGTTAAAAAAACTAATTTAGTACAAATTGGCTAACATACGAGATTGGTTCATGAAGCAAAACCATTAATTGTTGTGATGTGAGATTAAGTTCAGCAAATGTTTCTCCCGATGTATCGCTAAAATCCACTTCAAATACATCTGGCGCCACAACATCAGTAATTGTACCTACTTGACCTCGATATATTCCATATTCCGGTAAATCCTCGACCAAAGCGACAATATCGAGCAGTCTAATTTCCGCGTTCATAGTTCCGAAGTTCATAATTTTCAGCCTTTGTGTTTAATAGATCTTACAAACGAACTACAAGGTGAATGCTTCAAATATTGGATTATAGATTAATCCAAAATCGAAAATCAAAAATCGAAAATAAATTTATCCTTCTGCCATAAGTGGCAAACTGACTGTAAAAGTTGAACCATTACCAGGTTCGCTTTTAAGCAGAATTTCACCACCCATCATTTGGCAAAAATGACGGCTAATAGCTAACCCTAAACCAGTACCACCGTACTTTTTAGTAGTCGAAGCGTCACCTTGAGTAAAGGGTTTGAATAGCTGCTGCTGCTGATGGTATGTCATGCCAATACCAGTGTCGCCAACGGTAAAGATTATTTTTTCCTGCGGATACTCACCGCCAAAGTCTTCTTTTTCCGTGCGTACTTTCAAACAAACTTTGCCATTCGTTGTAAATTTAGCAGCATTACTGAGCAAATTCAATAATACCTGACGGACGCGCGTTTGGTCAGCATACATTGTTCCTAATTGCGGGTCGCAGTCGATCTCAAAAACATTACCATTTTTTTCGATTGCTGGTTTGACTGTGAGGACAACATTATTTATTAACGTTGCAATTTCAAATGTTTCCGGATAAAGCGTCATTTTACCCGCTTCAATCTTCGATAAGTCGAGAATGTCGTTTATTAGTTCGAGTAAATGTCTACCTGCAGAATTAATAGTTTCTAGGTCAGTCGCAAAATCTCCCTCTAACCCTAAGTCGGCAGCATCGTCTTGCAGCAACTGACTCAAACCGATAACGGCATTAAGTGGAGTACGTAACTCGTGGCTAACGTTCGCAAGAAATTGACTTTTAGTTTTGCTAGCTGCTTCCGCTTCTTCTTTTGCTTGCTGTAGTTCTTTTGTTCTTTCCGAAACTCTTTCTATTAATCTATTAAGTGATTTTGCGAGCAACCCAATTTCGTCTTCGGTTGTTACAGGCGCCCGTAAATCAAAGTTGGATTTTCTTGCGACTTGCTCGGCGACTTGCGTAACAATAATAACAGGTTCGGCAATATCGCGCGAAGTCCGCCAAGCAACAATAGCAGCAACAGCCACCGAAGCTACCATACTTAAGATAGTAATCAAACGTTCATAGATTTTTGCCTCTTCAACATCTTTAGAACGCCTATCACTTTCTTGTTGAGCAGCTTCAACAGTTTCAAGTAACTTTTGTGACAGTTGGTCTAACTGTGTAGCAGTTTCTGAACGCATCACTGAAAGTAACTCAGAACCAAGCTTTGTAGAAGACTGTCCAATTAATGGTTTGGCTTCTACATCTTGCAAAATCGATTCAACTTGTCCAACATAAAATTTTAAGTTATTAGCGTACTCACTGATAAAAGAACGTAACCGTTTTCGCTCTAGACTACCATCACGCTTATTTTCCTCAAGGAAAAAGGCAAGCTTTTTTTCTGACAACTGCGCTCTTTGAAAATTATCGCGCGTCGCAGAAAGTCTTTGCTGTAATTGCTGTTTATCTTCTACGACAGCAGGCAGCTTGTAGCTAAGGAGCAGTGTCCCCAATGCCGCATCTTTATAACTAGCTAAAAGTTTAGATTGCTCTGATGCTTGCTGTAACTGTCTGATTTCATGTCCTCGGTAATAATTAGCAGTAATAAATCCAGTTAAAGAGCCAAAAAAGCCAATACCAATTGCTAAAAAATATCCATAGCCTATTTTTTGGTGAATCCGCCAAGAGCTTGCTTTGAGTTTCCCGCGTGTGGGAAATTCAATCGTTGGCAGTTCATCGGTTGAGGGCTGATTTGCTGGCACTGTTTTATCTTCGGAACGTTTGTAGAAAGCGGTTGGCTGTAGCTTCGTTCGCATCCCTCAATCCTCCCTTGCCCTCCCGCATTGGACATTTATATATAAGCCTAAATTCACCCTGATTGTCTTGAATTAATATATTTATACGAAGTTTTATTAATTAAAAAGATGTCAGAATTACAATTTCGCAGCAATAAGCAAAAGTGTGATGACAATGTGTAATCAATTATACATTGGGTTTGGTGGAAATAAAGGGCGCCTTTGGGAGAACGTCCATAGTTCAACAAGCCAGGCGCCTAAAGTAGATTATAAAATTAAAGCTTTAATTGTAAAGCTTTAAACAACTACAGTTAATTGCGAATTGGTAGCAGCGGCTTTAAGTAATTCAGCTTTGTCGGTTTTTTCCCAAGGTAAATCTAAATCATCTCGACCAAAGTGACCGTAAGCCGCGACGTCCTGATAAAAACGTCCGCCTCGTTCGTTTGGCAAGTTCTTAAGATTTAAGGTATGGATAATTCCTGCTGGACGCAATTCAAAATTTTGCTTGATAATTTCTAGCAAGATTTCATCGTCAACTTTGCCTGTGCCGAAGGTTTCAACAAAAATACTTGTTGGTCTTGCAACACCAATAGCGTAGCTTAACTGCACTTCGCATTTTTCAGCCAAACCAGCAGCGACTATATTCTTGGCTACATAGCGACAAGAATATGCTGCACTGCGGTCTACTTTTGTGGGGTCTTTTCCACTGAAGGCGCCACCACCATGTCGAGAGTAACCACCGTAGGTGTCAACGATAATTTTGCGTCCGGTCAAACCTGCATCGCCTTGTGGACCACCAACAACAAATTTACCGGTGGGGTTGACTAAAAAGCGTGTTTCTGCATCTGGTTTAATTTCTAAATCGCCAAATACAGGCTCAACAACGGCGCCCCACAAATCTTCTTTAATTTTGGCTTGAACAGCAACTTCGTCGGTAATGTCACCAATTGTGGCATCATGCTGAGTTGAAATTAGAATTGTGTCAATTCCAACTGGGCGCCCGTTTTCGTAAATAACGGTAACTTGGGTTTTACCGTCTGGACGCAGGTAAGGTAGTTGTTTGGTTTTACGAACAACAGCTAAACGACGCGCGATACGGTGAGAAAGGCATATAGGTAAAGGCATTAGCTCAGGGGTTTCGTTACAAGCAAAACCAAACATAATACCTTGGTCGCCGGCGCCAACCTTGTCAAAAAGTTCATCGCTGCTTTGTTCGCGAGTTTCTTGAGCAGTGTTTACACCTTGAGCAATGTCAGGTGACTGTTCGTCTAACGCGACTAAAACCGAGCAACTTGTAGCAGAAAAACCATTATCGGCATCGTTATAGCCGATCTCAGAAATTTTCTGACGTACCAATTTAACGTAGTTGACGTTAGCTTTGGTTGTGATTTCACCTGTAATTACTACCATGCCAGTATTGACTACAACCTCAGCGGCAACGCGGCTTTGCGAGTCTTGCGCCAGCAGCGCATCCAAAATCGTATCCGAAATTTGGTCGCAAACTTTATCTGGATGCCCTTCGGTTACAGACTCAGAGGTGAATAAATTTCTACGTGACAAATGGATATTCCTCCAGTTAGACGCTTTATACTAAGCTGCTATGAAAATCTGTATACAAAGACAGATATTATTTAGCGGCTTTAATCAGCAATCATAACAACATTTCTACTACCACAACGAGTGAGTTTAGCTATCTTCATCAAAATTACGAGTTTTCACTGAATATCTTTAAATACTTATACGAAAAAAGACGCTCATTTGAGCGCCTTTTATTCACTGTTGCCAACTAACTCGTATTTAATTATACATTGACTGCTAATTTTGCTTCTTTTGCAGTTAAGCGTTCGTAAGCTGCGCGCATCTTCAAACCAGTAAGTACTTGGAACAAACCAGTACCATTGTTAGAACCAGGATACTCACGGTGCTGGACTAACAAATGGGTCATTTCACCCTCGTACTTAGTTGAAGTTTTGCTGAGGTGGGTTTCAATGTAAATCACTTCGTCAAGATTATCGAACTGACCATCAACCTCCAAGACAGAGACGTAACGACCATAATATACATCTGAACCATAGTACAGTTGCATACCGGGGTAAGAACAAGTTAGCTTACGACCGCAAGGAGTCCAGGTAATAGTTGAACCTTCATCAAATAGATACACTGGCTCAAATCCTTCTTTACCTTCGCGCTGTAGCATCCGCACACGCAGAACTTTACGCTCAGTGTCATTTTTAATCAAGTTGGTAGGCAATACCTGAAGAACCACATCAGCAAATTCGCGTTGGGGTTCAATATATTTCTGGAAATCTGGTCTACGCGAGTTGATGGCTTGTAAGACATCTTCATAGCTATGACCGCGTTCAGCCATATCGCGCTGAACTTTCCAAGCTATTTTGACTTCATCGCTAATATCAAAGTAAACGCTGAAGTCGATAAGTCCGCGTACCCGCTCGTCATATAAAGGATGTAAACCCTCAACCACAATAATATGATTTGGTTCGATTAATTCCGGCGGGTCAATCATGCCGGTTTCGTGGTTGTAGATAGGCTTCATAATCGACTGATTGTCTTTGAGCGCTTTAATTTGCTCATACATCAAGTCAAAATTATTTGCCCGTGGGTCAAGTGCAGTTATTCCTGTTTCTTTGCGCTGTTTACGGTCGAGACAATGATAGTCATCCAAACAGATAACCGTCATTAATTCTTCACCGAACAAATCTGTAAGACGACGCAAAAATGTAGACTTACCACACCCAGAGTCTCCAGCAACTCCAATCAGCACCACACGTTCCGGCTTACTCATAAATCTCCTTACTTATACTAAAACAATGAATTGTCGAATGATTTTTTACACAACAGACTTATTTGGTGAGGCTCGGAGTTACCCCACTGGCATCCTTAAAAGCGTTTACTGCTATCCAGCGCAAGCCATATAACAAACTACGGGTAAAAACAAGCGTTTTCACCACCCGAAGCACTCGTCATCAGAGATTTGTTGCTGGTAAGTATTTAATCCTAGTGTTATATGGGATTTTAACAGAAGGAGGTTAATCTATACAAGGCTTAATTTCGGGAAGAATTTTTACAACTTGACATCTTACCTGGGGTTATTGCAATCTTAAAGAAGCTATGAAGCTACACGCCTTTCAATTTGAGGTTGAATCAAGAATTATTACCAATTGCAGTGCTATAAAAGCTTTTAATAAGGTATAATTATAATTTTTTAATATTTTTGGGATAAATTTGAACAATTGCGAGTAGTGGATTGAAATTAGAAGTCTTAAAACTGGCAACTGATAAGGTTGACAGATTTTTCACATCAAGTAAAACTTAATATTGTAGCTGCTTATATATACGTATGTGGTCAGGTCAGGATATTGGTTATTACATTACTACTGGTTGTATTCGCTACCAAGTTTAGGAAGCAATTTCGGTGAGAATGTACCAATTAGAACCAGGTTTATTTAAAACTAGGTTTATAGGTGCTTCACCTACCAGATGTGTATATGTTGTAGCAACTACAGTCAAGCATTGGTAAAAGGCGGCGATGAAGTCAATATGTAAGCCATGCAACTTATCGGCTTTCAAGAAGTGCTTTTCCCTTGAACTATCTCTATCTCGTAGGGGTAGTATTTCAAGAAAAAAGATTAAATTGACTCATTATTAACATTCTCCAATAGACTTATCCTTTACTTTAGAAGGTACACAGGTGTGTTTTTTCAGTGCCTGCATGTCTATGGCGAGTGTCCGAAGCGCAAGGCATTGTTTTTGAATGCTGATTTTATATACGGTTGTGCTAATTACATTTAGCAGCATTAATCGTGAAGAGGGTCTTTGTGTGCATGTTAAGTAAAAATCGGAGTGGTAATAAGAAATGAACAATCAAGGTGCCGTTGAGGGTGCTGCCATTACAAGTAATGGTAGTCGTTTATTTATATATGAAGTAGTGGGTCTGCGCCAAAGCGACGACACCGACCAAACAAGCTACCCAGTTCGTAAAAGCGGCAGTGAATTCATCAAAGTGCCTTACAACCGCATGAACCAAGAAATGCGGCGGATTACTCGCCTAGGCGGCAAAATAGTTAGCATCCAACCAGCTGGTATATTAGAACAACCAAACGGTAACGGTTCAACACAAACTGCGGTTGCTAATATTGAAGGGAATGGAAATGCCACATCTGACCAACAGCCCAAGAAGAGTAAAGAAGGCAACAGCATGACTCAAGCGAAAGCCAAACACGCTGACGTTCCCGTCAACATTTACCGTCCTAATGCTCCTTTCATTGGTAAATGTATATCAAACGAAGCGTTAGTAAAAGAAGGCGGTATTGGTTTAGTACAGCACCTCAAATTTGACCTCACAGGAGGAGATTTGCGGTATATCGAAGGTCAAAGTATCGGCATCATTCCACCAGGACTAGATAAAAACGGTAAGCCCGAAAAATTAAGACTTTACTCCATTGCATCAACTCGTCATGGCGATGATGTAAATGATAAAACCGTTTCGCTTTGCGTTCGTCAGTTAGAATACGAACATCCAGAAACTAAAGAGAAAGTGTTTGGTGTATGCTCAACTTTCTTGTGTAACCTCAAACCTGGTGACGAAGTTAAAATAACAGGCCCAGTCGGTAAGGAAATGCTCTTACCCGAAGACACCGACGCTAAAGTTATTATGATGGCAACTGGTACAGGTATTGCGCCAATGCGCGCGTACTTGTGGCGGATGTTCAAAGACGCAGAAAGAGCAGCCAATCCACAATACCAGTTCAATGGTTTTGCTTGGTTGATTTTCGGTGTTCCTACAACTCCAAACCTTCTTTACAAAGAAGAATTGGAAGAAATGCAACAGCGTTATCCAAATAACTTCCGTCTCACTGCTGCTATTAGCCGTGAGCAGAAAAACCCAAGCGGCGGTAGAATGTACATCCAAGACCGTGTAGCAGAACATGCAGACGAGTTGTGGAAACTAATTAAAGAACCAAAGACCCACACCTATATTTGCGGTTTACGCGGTATGGAAGACGGTATTGATGCTGCTTTAACTGCTGCTGCTGCTAAAGAAGGTATCACTTGGAGTGACTACCAAAAAGACCTCAAAAAAGCTGGTCGTTGGCACGTTGAAACCTACTAATAAGTAGAAAGTGCGCTCGTGCGCTCGTGCGCTCGTGTTTATCAGTATAGTGCGCGCGTGTTGATCAGTATAGTGTTGAGTGTTTATCACTATAGTGTTGAGTGTAAGGTGGGCACTGCCCACCCTACTAATGGTAAATTAATTTGAAACTAGTAGGGTGGTCATGTGCCACCCTATAATGTTTTCTGTTGTTGATAAAAATATCTTGAGTACACAGAGTTCTTTGTTCTGACTTCTGCTTCTTCACTTTATCCAAGACGCGCGCACTCAGCACTCAGCACTCAGCACTCAGCACTCATTACTCTACTCTGGGGTGTTTTATTTGTGGGTATAAAATTAGGAATATTAGGATTAGGTACGGTTGGAACTGGAACTGTACAATTACTTCAAGACAATATCGGCCGCCATTCGCTGTTACAGTTAGTTGAAATTTATCGAGTTGGCGTTAAATCACTCGATAAACCCCGTGATGTCACATTACCTCAATCAGTGCTTACTACAGATTTAGAATCAATTGTCAATGACCCAGAAGTAGATATTGTTGTTGAACTAATTGGTGGACTAGAGCCAGCGCGCGAGTTAATCTTAAAAGCAATTCAAAACGGTAAGCACGTTGTTACAGCAAACAAAGCTGTTATATCAAGGTTTGGCACCGAGATTTTTACTTCGGCAAACCGTCAGGGTGTATACGTAATGCTCGAAGCAGCAGTTGGTGGTGGTATTCCGGTTATACAACCATTGAAACAATCTTTAAGTGTAAACCGAATTCACACAGTTACAGGTATTATCAACGGTACGACTAACTATATATTGACGCGGATGCAAACCGAAGGCAGTAGCTTTGATGCGGTTTTAGCAGATGCCCAAAAATTAGGTTATGCCGAAGCTGACCCAACTGCTGATGTTGATGGGTGGGATGCCGCTGATAAAATCTCAATATTGGCATCATTAGCTTTCGGTGGACGCATCAACCGCGAAGAAGTTAGCTGTGAAGGTATTCGACAAGTTAGTAAAACCGATATCACTTATGCCAATAATTTAGGCTTTGTGATTAAATTACTCGCTATCGCCAAAAAAGTATCTCCAACTTCTTCAACCCTATCCGTCCGTGTTCACCCTACACTTGTTCCTAAAACCCATCCTCTCGCGAGTATTAACGGTGTGTATAACGCAATACTTGTAGAAGGTGAACCCCTAGGACAAGTGATGTTTTTTGGTCCCGGTGCAGGTGCAGGCGCCACAGCAAGCGCAGTATCATCAGATATTCTAAATTTAGTCGCGCGAGTAGGAAGCTCAGAAGCGGCGCCCTTAGACCCACTTTTAGGTTGTTCACATCAAGATTACTGCCAAATAGCGCCTCAAAACGAACTAACAGCAAGATTTTACACACGATTCTTAACTTTAGACCAACCAGGAGTAATCGGTAAACTCGGTACCAGCTTTGGTCAACACGGCGTTAGTTTAGAATCTATTGTACAAACAGGTTTTCAAGACAAACTAGCCGAAATCGTCGTAGTAACGCACGATGTATTAGAAGGAGATTTTAAGCAAGCGCTCGAAGAAATACGTTCATTCGAGGCAATACACAGTATCCCCAGTTTATTGCGAGTACTGTAGGGGCGGGTTAACCAAAAAAGAACTTATTCACCACAATATAACTAAACCCGCCCCCCGCAAACAAGCGGGTTAACCAAAAAAGAACTTATTCACCACAATATAACTAAACCCGCCCCCCGCAAACAAGCGGGTTAACCAAAAAAGAACTTATTCACCACAATATAACTAAACCCGCCCCCCGCAAACAAGCGGGTAAACCAAAAAATAAACCCATCCACGACAATATAACTAAACCCGCCCCGGTAAACCAAATTACCCACCATTAGAATAAAAAATAAAAATAAAAAAATAGTTCCGATTGTTACGTTTGTCGAGTAAGCCTGTAGGCTGTAATTAATATTTGCTATCGCTATTATCGTGTAACAATTTTGTAGTTACGTACAAAATTTTATACACAGTGTCAATTGTACAGCACCCAACACTCAGAACAAATTTGCTAATATGACAAATTTACCTCCTTCGGGTCCCAGGTCGCCTCAAAGAAATCCACTTGACTTTGATGAGTTTATTGGACTAATAGTTGCATTTACGACTATTGGAGCAATTATATTCTGGTCATTTTCACGTAGAGAGACAGGATTTAATTTAGGTCAATTACTGCCAACTCCAACTCCAACGCCGAATATAGAACAAACTCCTCCAGCCAATCCCAATAATTTACTACCAGGATTATCTACTCAAACAAATCCAGATGGTGTGACGCTACCTGTTATTCCACCAGTCGGAAAGCCACAGCAAGATTCGACTAATATTTTACCTTTACCTTTACCCTTGCCTGGAGTTGATAACGAGCAAAAGCCTGAACTGAGTGCGCCTGTACCCAACACATCAGGGGCGCCATTTCAAGTTACAACTCCAGTAGCGGTTCTCCCAGTAACACCACCACCAAGAGCATTTACGGATGTACCCGATAACTTTTGGGCTAGACGTTTCATTGATGTGCTGTCATCACGTAAAATTATCGAGGGATTTAAAGACTATACGTTTCGCCCTGACCAACCAATCACGCGCGCAGAATTTGCAGCTATCATAGAACGCGCTTTTAATAAAGAGATTGGACAAACAAAGTTAGCGTTTACTGACGTTCCCGGCAACTACTGGGCAACTGGGGCAATTAATGATGCAATTGGCACAGGATTCTTGAAGGGATATCCTGATAAAACTTTTAAACCAGAACAAAAAATTCCCCGTGTTCAAGTATTAGTTGCACTTGTTAGCGGTTTAGGACTCAAATCACCTGCGGCGCCCGATAAAGTAGTTAATATTTACTCTGACACGAAAGATATTCCGAAATACGCAATCGATAGAGTCGCAGCAGCAACTCAAGAAGGACTTGTAGTTAACTACCCAGACCGAAACGCTTTTGCACCAAATCGAGAAGCAACGCGCGCGGAAGTTGCAGCAATGATTCATCAAGCATTAGTGCGAACAGGCAGACTACCAGCAATAAAGTCAGACAATATCGTTCAAGTTAAATAGCAATAAAGTTAGGAGTTATGAGTTAGGAGTTAGTAGTAGGGTGGGGACTGCCCACCTTACTAAAAGAGACTTAATTAGTAGCTTCTTTACCTACAACTTGCTTTTTGATGGTTGTGATTTCAGAGGTTAACTCTTTGCGACTTGAAGCTTTGAGCAAATAACGGTAGATAAACCAACCAGAGTAGCCAATCCCAATCAACTCAAAAGTAGGCGCTAATAAAGGAATATCATTTAATGCATCTAATACCGCCAGAACAACCTTCAGCGTCACAATAGCAGCAACAATCAAGCCTAAGACAGTTAAAGGCTGTTTATATCTGTTAAAAATTGTTCCAGCATACTCAGGAAGGGTCGCTAGAAAGCTAGAAATTTGCTCTCCATACTTGACCCATTCGTCTTGCGACTGCGAGGGCTGAATTTTTGTAATCGTTCCCGTTTGGTTATTTAATTCTTGCATCTTGTCTTGTGCAGATTGAGTTTCCATGATTTCCGGTTCTTGCATTGTGTAGCTTCCATTAATTATGACAGTTGATTTCTTCCACTTCGGGCAAGTCAAAATAATTAACTACACCCACTGTTACAAATTAACTACTAGAGTAGAAAATATGTAGCAAGGTAGAAGTCAGTCTTACCCTGATGAGATACAATACGCAACTGCAAGTTCGTTGTTTGTAATCTCATTCCTTGTTCGTATCGATTCTACGCTGTGTCAGTAGACATTTACAGCAGTATTGTACTTTCAAGGCGAGAAAATTTGTTCACTTTTCATTTATACAAGTCATAATGTCGCTTTTGTTCGACATTAAGCTATATTAAGACACTTTTAATAATTCAATTGCCACTATCGGTATATTTACTTAAAAAAATACATATTTGTTTTTATAGCTACCATCGGCAAAATAATTGACATTTTGTAGTCAACGCTACAAATTAATTCACGGCGCCTTACAACAATTTTGTTCACAAATAAAACGCATCCGTAGGCACCGCCCACCACATCCCACCAGATCAAGGTCTTGGTCGCTTAAGCCACATGAGCGTAGTATTTCAAAAATTAAACACAGATTTCATATAAGTTTATCAAATACACCTAATTTCGGGTAAATGAAGTACACGCATAATGCCCGAAACCTTGTAGAGACACGCATAAAGAAAGCGTCTCTACATGTATCATATGAATACGCAATATGCTGTAATTCGCGCCAGGAAATCTTTAAATTTTAATCATGCTGCGCTATCTTTTCTTTTTCGGGAAGTTTTTCGAGGCAAACTCACTTCATTGGTTAAGCTTTTAGAACTAATGTTCGTATTTATCGCATTTGAAGTTTGATTTTCAACATACTCAACCATATCGAATGGAGTTATAGGTTCATTAATTTGCGATAACTCGTTTATTCCTGCACAAATTTGTTCCCAACGTTCACCACCAATTTCCGGTAGTATCGTTGCTTTTTTTAACAACGATACAGAATTTGGGCTGATTCCCAAATAGTCAGCAAGGTCTTTACCTTTTACTCGGTGCCGTGCCATCACTTCATTTAATTTCCAACGAATCAAACCTCTGGTCATAACAAACTCCACATCAACTCAACTAGTATTTTTATATTAATATCTAAAATCATGTCTGTACATTTATTTATTAAAATAACACATTAATAAATGTAAAAGACAAGTTTATTTTTAAATACATTTATTGTATAATAAGAATTAAGCAAACAAAAACGACCGCGCGATTCTATAAAGAACTTTGCGGTCGCCCACAAAAAAAACAGACTACTATAATGACACAACTGCAAACTTTAAGCACCGGTACTGAGCTTGATGATTTAGCTATATGGCACGCGCACGTAAATGATGCAATTACGGCTGCCAATAATATAGGCGCCATTTTTGGAGCAACCGCGCGTATACTGCACTATGCATTTTGGCTCGCAAACCAGAAAGCAGTTCTTGCCAAGAAAGAATTTAATAAAATTTTAAGTGTGTTGGGTTGGTCAGGTGAAGAGAGAAGTTATTTAAAAGTTGCTGAAGCGTTTGCTGACTATACACCGCACTCACTCGCGCAAATTGAACCGAGAACAATTTTTCAATTATCTGGAAACCTCAAAAGGTATCAGTGTGTTATAGATAAATTTCATACTCTTGCTGCTATTACACAAGATGGTGTACGTGGGTTAATAGCATCTACACGCAAGAAAAGAACTTACAAACCGCAACCCAAGGCGAGCGTCTGGCATTCTGCGCTAGATAGCGGGCGAGTATGCGTAATAATGATTTATGACGAAAAAACAGGCGTAATAATACAAAAAATGGCAGATTCTGAGGGAAGGACGCCTCAGTATATTGTTGCTGATGGAATGGAACTTCGACAAGCTTATATAGATGGGCGCCTTGTTTGGGCTTGTGATGTACAAGAAGATACGGCACCTCCTCAAAATCAAGAAGCATCAACTTTATATGAGGAAGAATTGAGTTTTAGCAATAATAATCTTGATGAAATAGATGAAGAAATTTTAGAGGTGCCGATTGATTGGAGTGAGGAAGAATACGAAGTTGAAGGTACTTGGAGCTTTGAGCCAGATGAAAAAGACGATGATATAGAAGATGAAGAGGTTTTTACAAAAGAAATTTATAATGATTCGGAAAAACAACCTGTTGATTTATTGATAGAGGCATTACAAACTGCACGGTCGTGGCAGGAAATTAGCGTAGCGTCAAAAAGTTATGAAGAGTTTAAGCAACAAGCTTGGGATGCACTAACACCTGTGGAAAGGCGCCGAATAATTTTAATAACGCCAAGTGAGGTAAAAAAGCTATCTCAAGCTAAAAGAAACGGGAAAATAATTGATTTTCAAGAAGTACGTGAGGACGTGTATCGAGTGCAGTATTCAGAATATATATTTGGGGAGATCGTTTATAAAGATAGGATAAATGATTTTTTAGCGCGATTGTGAATATAGTACAGTAGGGTGGGCACTGCCCACCTTACACGTCGGGTTCCACAAACCCAACCTACGACCAAGTTACGCCTACTTTCTATCGTTGACGTTCAAATCACCTTGAGTGTCGATATCTAATTCTTCACGACGAATTGTTTCTTGAGCTTCAAAGTTTTCTTGCTCAACAACTTTTTTAACGCGCACTTCTTCGCGTACATATGCTTCTTTACGAATTTCTGGTATTTCTTCGTAAATTTCAACGCGCGCGATTTCTCCTTCTTGGAAGTCAATTACAGTAGAATCTACTACTGCTTCGCTAGATGCTGGAACACGCTCAATTACTACTCTTTCTTTTTCAAGCGGTACTGTAACTGTTGCGGTTTCAGTTTCAATATGTTTGCCAAGAGTTACTTCTCCAGCTTTAACACGGTTTTTACTAGCGATTAATCGTTCTTCGTATAATTTAAATGTCTGATTGTCACGCGCGCTCAAATCATATAAGTTAGCATCTTGTTGGTAATTATAGGTGTCGCGATTATAAGTAGCTTGTGTTGGGCGATACGCTTGACGTACTCCTTCCTCGTAATCGTAATCAACAACTATATTATCTCTATATTCAGGTAGATGTTCTACTTGTTCTTTACTAAGTCCATCGACATAGACCCGCTTCTGGGTATAATCAATTCGAGATAGTCCAACTGGTAATAAAATACCTTTATTTGTTGAATCATGCAATGTATTGATAACTAAATAGCGAAACTTGCCTTCATCATCAACAAGTACATCATCAACTGAACCAACTTTTGTACCGCTTTCCGTATAAAGTTCTAACCCTTTAACGTCATCACCACCAAACGTTTCTTTATAATTAGGGTCAAAGCTAGCAAGTTTATGGAGAGGCATATTTTTAGCTACATTTATGTTTAAAGTTTGTTGTTTTGAGTGTAAATTTATCTTTATGTTTATTACATCCTGCTGGCGACTGAAGTCTGTGAATTAATAGTAATACTTTTTATTACTTCGGTAGGTGGCGCCCATCCACCTTACTCTTAGATCAGTAAAGTGGTTGTACGTCGATTGAAAATTGAGAGTTGTAGGCGCCTCCACCATGTCCAATGGCAATAGTTTTACCATCAGGACTAAAGCAAACGCTACTAGGGTATATACGATCAAGATTTTGGTTATTTGCAGCTGGGACAAGAGTCCGCACAAGTTTTCCTGAAGCTAAATTCCATAATTGTACTGATGCATCTAAGGAAGTTGTAGCCACGGTGGAACCATCGGGACTAATCGCAATTGCCTTAATTCCTTCTACAGATGGTGAATTTATAGTATTTATCAACTCACCCTTTGAGACGTTCCATGATTTAACAGCGGTTTCATCACCGCTAACTATAGTTTGTCCATCAGGAGTAAAGCCGATAAAACTAACGGGATTAGTATTGCCTGTGATGCTACGAATTAGTTTTCCTGTTGGCAAATCCCATACTCGAATCGTTGTATCGGTATTCGTGTTAACCGCACCTCCTGCACTCACAAGGGTTTTACCGTCTGGACTAATTGCCACTGCCCGCACCCAGGCGCCATGTCCGGTTAGCGTATTAATTAGTTGACCTGTATTTAAATTCCAAAGCTTAATAGTTTTGTCATAACTTCCACTTACGAGAGTCTTAGAATCAGGACTTATAGTCAAAGAAGTAATACCTAGTGTATGACCTGTAAGAGTGTGGATAACTTTGCCTGTCTTTAGATTTGTAATGCGAATTGTTTTATCAGCGTTGCTGTTTGCAGAACCTCCTGCACTCGCTAAAGTTAGTCCGTCAAGAGTTATAGCTACAGCGTTTACACCTTCTTTGTTACCAGGTAGCGACCGAACTAACGCACGTTTTGGCAAGTTCCATACTTGAATTGTTTCATCCAAACTACCGCTGACTAAAGTTTTTCCATCTGAAGTAAAAGCTATTGAAGTTACATCCCATATATGTACTCGTAAGCTATATGAACTATTAAGAGAAATCTTTGATACTTTTGGCAGCACGATTTTGCTTGCTTGCGATATCGTTGGCACTCCCGCACAAGTAACCGCAATTAGCGCCAGCAGACTAATGGCTGTTTTGTCAAGCATTTTTCTTGGATTTATCATGCAATCACAAAGATGAACTGTTTTTTACCAGGATTTACTTAGAATACATTTGTAGAGAGAAAAATCAAAGTGTTGTAAATTTATGAAGTTGATTTAATAGTTCAGATTTGATGGCTGATGATTGGTTATCGATATTACAGAAGAATCGCGCGTTTGCTGTGATTCGGGCACCCTCACTAGAAATAGGGCGACAAATGGCGCTTGCGGTTGCTGCATCAGGAATGCGGCTGATTGAAATTACTTGGAATAGTGATAAAGCAGTGGATTTAATTACCAAGCTGCGCTGCGAATTACCAGACTGTATTATTGGTACAGGAACAGTACTAAATTTACAAGATTTGCACTCTTGCATTGATTGCGGAGCGCAATATATTTTTACTCCACACGTTGACCCCGAACTAATTCATGCTGCCGTAGCTCAAAATATACCAATTATTCCCGGCGCCCTAACTCCTACAGAAATTGTGACAGCTTGGAATTTCGGCGCTCCATCAGTAAAAGTATTTCCCGTTCAATCACTTGGTGGCGCCAATTATATCAAAAGCTTAACTGGACCCCTCGGACATATCCCGCTCATTCCCACAGGAGGCGTCACAATAGATAACGCCAATCAATTTTTATCTGCAGGCGCCATCGCAGTCGGGTTAAGCTCCGAACTATTTCCAAAAGCATTAGTAGAAGCCAGAAACTGGGAACTCATTACTCAAAACGCTAAAAATCTGATTCAAAATATAGATATTACTTAATTTAGTGTGTTAAAAATGAGACGAACAAATATTAATATGTAATTAGAGCTACCTCACACACCACGGCAATATGCCGATATTTGCTGAAAAATAATAAATAGAACGTAAATCATGAAAAATTGGATTTCCAGCAATTGGGTGCGTCCCTTAACAGCAATATTCGTTGGTGCAGCACTAACTCTAGGTTCTTTAGGTGCAAGTTCAACAGAAGCTTTGGCGCAATCAAAAGGTTCTAGGATTCGTCAATCAATTCAAAGACTCAAACAGTCAGAGCGTCGTTGGATTCAAGTAGACTTATCGGAACAAAAGTTAGTTGCTTGGCAAGGTCGAAACCCAGTTTATTCGATGCGGGTTTCTACTGGCAAAAAAGATACACCTACACTAACTGGTGTTTTTAATATTCAAAGTAAACACCGCAAAGCTAGAATGCGCGGTGCAGACTATGACAGGCAAAATGTTCCTAGCGTTATGTACTATGACGGTAGCTATGGTATTCACGGCGCCTACTGGCATAATAGCTTTGGTTCCCGTGTTAGTCGTGGTTGTGTGAATTTGCGACCAAGCCAAGCGAGAAGTTTATATAGTTGGGCATCCGTTGGTACACCAGTAGTTGTAAACCGATAAAATATTTGGGGGAAACCGCAAAAGGTATCCCCTTATATTTAAGAGGAACGCTGTAAATGGAAGTTATTCCAGCAATTGATTTACTCGAAGGACGTTGTGTAAGACTTTATCAAGGAGACTACGCTCAGTCTCAAGTTTTTAATGAAAATCCGGTTGAAGTAGCTCAAGAGTGGGTTGAACAAGGCGCCACTCGATTACATTTGGTTGACTTGGACGGTGCAAAACAAGGTAAACCTGTCAACCTTGAAGCAATAGAAGCAATAACCCAGGCAGTATCGATACCTGTAGAAGTTGGTGGGGGTTTGCGCGACTTAGAGAGCGTCAAACAGCTTTTCGATTTAGGTGTACGCTACTGTATATTAGGTACTGTCGCAGTTGAACAACCTCAATTAGTTCAAACGCTATCACAACAATATCCAGATCAAATAATTGTTGGTATTGATGCTCGTAATGGTCTTGTTGCTACGCGCGGTTGGCTTGAAACTTCAGAAATGCAAGCAACCCAACTCGCACTTCAAATGCAAGAACTAGGCGCCTCGGCTATTATATACACCGATATCCACCGTGATGGAACCATGCAAGGTCCCAACCTTGACGCACTTCGCGAACTCGCTCAAACAATATCAATTCCAATAATTGCTTCAGGTGGAGTTAGTTCTGTCACCGATTTACTTAGTTTACTCGCCCTCGAACCTCAAGGTGTAACAGGTGCAATTGTTGGACGCGCTATTTACACAGGTGATGTCAGCTTGCGTGAAGCAATACGCGCGGTTGGCCCCGGACGCATTCAAGATATCCCTCCAAACTTCGATTTTCCTACCTTCGCATAATAAAGTAGAACAGGCGCCCGGTGCCTGTTCCATAAGATTTTGTTTTGAATATTTTTCAATATTTCCGGATTCAGAATTTACCAAAGTGTATCTCAAGTTATAGATAATTACGAAGCTTCTGAGTTCTTCACATGACTCATTACCTTCAAAACTATCTACAACAGCTACATTTCAATTTGTTATTTCAATTTGTTGTTTCAATATATTTTTCAATATTTTTATAAATAAAAAAAATTAATGGGTTTCCTCTTAATAGAGACGCGCGGCGCCTCTATTTTTTTTTGATAGTAACCATCATATATTACCACTAATACATAGCAACTAACATCATAAAAACATCTTTTCATTTCCGGATTCAAGAAAAACACGTATGTAGTAATACCTGTAACCAACTACAACAAAGGTAAACAAACAATGTCTCGCTCAAGACCTAAACCACCTACTCCAGGCGGCAAACCATTCAGAACAGAGAACGGTTTTACTGTAGAAACGAATACATCAAATGATAACAACAATAAAAATAAAAAGCAAACTCCATAAACGATTTGTTTTTAATTTATTTCATTAATAGATAGATACGACAGATACGACAAAAAAATTATTAACCGTAAATCCTAACTATTATGGCAGACTCAAAAAGACAAGACCCACCACCAAGTGGTCAACCAATAATTAGCGAACCAGGTTTTATAGGAGAAATGAATTCACTGAATAAAAATAATAGTAAGAAAAACAAACCATAATATGTATGGTGGCTGAAGCCACCATACATATTACTTAGCACATATTACTTAGCTTTCATTTGACTTTTAGCTTGTTCCAAAGCAATTTCTTTCATTGCTTGGTAAGAATTTACACTCGAAGAACCTTCTATTGCCTTGACTGCTAAATCTTGAACTTGTTTTAATGCAGATTCAAGTTGTCTAGAGAGATTTTGAATCCGCGCGTCTTGGTTAGAAATAGTTTGCTCAAGAGATTGAAGTCTTTGTTCGTAGAAGCGCTTTTGCCCGTCAACGTCTTTAGCTAATAAATCAGCTTTAATCTTTGCTTGATAATGTGCAATTCCTTTACCTTCTTCAGTCGCTTTCTTAATTGCAGCTTCTTTCTCTTTGGGCAAAGCTTCGACTTTTGCTTTTAATTCTTCAAATTGCTGCTCACGCTCAGAAATACCCTTTTCGCGCGCATCCCATTGCTTATTCGTTTCTTGTTGTGATTCTTCTAACTGATTATATAAACCTGTTTGCTGCTGCTCATATTCATCTATCGCTAATTTGCGTTGAAGCTCTAGGTCATATTTATAACCAGCTTCTTCACGCTGACGAGTCTTAGAAAGATTATCATTCCGTTCTTTAACTGCTAACTTATGCGTTTCTTGTTCCTTTTGCCAAGAAATTTGCATTTCCTGAATTTGCTGCAATAATGTTTCCGACTGCTTTAAATATTCTTCCTGATAAGTTTTAGAATTACTCTCGTAAGTTTCGATTAGAGTATCTAAGGTATTCTCTTTTACTTCTAGCTTATGTAATTCTTTGAGTTGCTTGACTTCAATAGCAACAGATTGTTTCACTTCAACAAGCTTTAATGCTCTTGCTGTTAATAGTTCAGACAGTTCATTCGCAGCACTCCCAAATCCCATTTGAATTTTAACCAAGCTTTCAATCGTTGAGTTCATTTTTTGTTGAACGCTTGTTGATGAATTCATAGTTGTTTTAACTTCTTTTTCTATTGGTTTTTCTTTGGTGGCAAGTGGCGCCAGTTCTGTATTATTATTGGAGCTAGCAGGATTTTTTA
Source organism: Calothrix sp. NIES-4105 (assembly GCF_002368415.1). Lineage (GTDB taxonomy): Bacteria > Cyanobacteriota > Cyanobacteriia > Cyanobacteriales > Nostocaceae > Dulcicalothrix. Next base: position 8,621,608 of record NZ_AP018290.1, on the reverse strand, counting down.
AAGCTGCATCAAGCTCTGTTTTCAATGCTGCCTTCTCTTTGGCTAACTCTTCGTAAGCTTGGAGGATTTCGGCTTTTGTACTTTTATCCGTTGGTTTTTTTGCTGGCACTGTTATTCTCCTTCAGAAGCACTGAACAATTTATCTATTTAGTTTTTATGTATTATTGATTAAACGCACGCATTGCTAAATCTTGTGCTTGCTTGAGCGTTACTTGTAGTTGAGTGGAGATGCTTTCGATTTGTTCAACCTGTTTTTGAATTGTTTCTTCAAGCGATTTAACCTTCAATTCGTAGCTTTGCTTTGTTGCCTCCCACTCTTTCTCAAGTAAGTCAGCTTCAACTTTCGCTTTTTGACTTGTATCTTTTATTGCTTCTTCGCGCGCTTTTTTAACTGCTTCTTCTAATTCTGCTGTCCATGCATCCACTTTCTTTTGATATTCGCTCAACAATGGTTGATTTGCTTTTAGAGTTTTTTCGCGTTCTGCCCAATTTTTCTCTCTTGTTGTGGCGCCAAGTTGTAGTTCACGTTCTAAATTACGCTTTTTAGCTTCGTATGCGTCGGTATTAATTTTACGAGTATTTTCGAGTTTATACTGATAGTCTTCAGTTTCTTGCTGACGTTGCTTTGCTTGCAGTTGATTATATACTTGTACGGCTTCATCGAACTCGGCTTGTTCCTTGAGCCAATAAGAACGAGCTTGTGTTGCTTCTTTTTCTAAAGCTTCGCGTTTACTTTGGGCATCTTGTTCAAGAGTTTTCAATTTTTCTTGATGCTCTTGAGTCAAAATATCAACCGCATCTGCAACAACTCTAACTTGTTGGAGTTCTTGCAAATGTTGAGTTTCAATTTCAATCCCACGGTTGAGTTCATCAAGCTTCGAGTTTTCGAGTGCTAACTTCGTAGATAAGCTATTAACGATTCCACCAAACTCTAACTGTAAATCAGCCAAGCTTTTAACTATACTATCAACTGTATATGTAGAAGCAGTTTCAAGAATTTGTTTATTTTTAGCTTTTTCCGCAACTTCAAGCTTTGTAGCGATTTTTGACTCAATGGCTCTACGCTCCTTTATAATCTGCCCAAAAGCTTGCATTAACTTTTGTTTACTATCTTTATTTCCAACTTCCATACTCACAAACTCCATTGATAATACAAAATCTCGCACTCGCAAGCTAATATCAAGTCATTAAACATGCAGACATTAGCCTAGCTTTTAAACGCTTATTTTTGGTAGAGTGAAAATGCTGAAAACAACTTTGTTAAGCCTCAAGAATAGTTTCTTATGACTTAGTTTAGTTCTATTGTACTAAAAAATAGTATACAAAGGAAAATATGCTTTGTCAAGAAAAAGTTGGGCACGAACGATAGTAAACTTCTCATGATTTATACTGAGTTAGTTTATAATTGGGTGGGTAACTGGCGCACGTGTTACTTTTTTATAAGTTATTGAGGTAACAAACGGGCATTTAGTACGTATAAGTAATATTCACATTTATACAAGCGCAAACCTCATAAAGTGATATCGATGTATAGCAATGAACTAAGTAAATATCCTTCAAATGCGGAATTTGTACAAACAAGCCGCATTTTAGTAGTGGAAGACGAAGAGTTGATACGCGACATGCTGCTGATGGCTTTGGAGGGTGAAGGATATGAAGTAGTGACAGCTTCGGACGGACGTTCAGCGGTTGATTATTTGAAGGCTAATGAATCGAATCCAGGTGAGAATAGCTTTGATTTAGTTATTTTAGATTTAATGTTGCCGCAAATTAATGGTTTAGATATTTGTCGATTTTTGCGACAACAAGGTAATCCTGTACCAATTATGATGTTGAGTGCAAAGGGTAGCGAAACTGATCGCGTGTTAGGGTTAGAAGTCGGTGCCGATGATTATTTAACAAAACCGTTTAGTGTGCGAGAGCTTGTCGCGCGTTGTCGAGCATTATTAAGGCGCCAGCGGTTGAGCGCGTTACCACAATCACCTGTTTTACAATATAAGGAAGTAACGTTGTACCCACAGGAATGTAGAGTTTTGGTTCGGGGACAGCAAGTGAACTTATCACCAAAAGAATTTCGGTTGTTAGAAGTATTTATGAGCTATGCACGACGAGTTTGGTCGCGCGAACAATTATTAGACCAAGTATGGGGCCCAGATTTTGTAGGTGATAGCAAAACAGTTGACGTTCATATTCGCTGGTTGCGCGAAAAGCTCGAAAAAGACCCTAGTCATCCCGAATACATTGTAACGGTACGTGGTTTTGGTTATAGATTTGGATAAGTTAAAAGTGCTGAGTGCGCTCGTGCGCTCGTGCTGAGTTATAAGTTAGAAGTGCGCTCGTGCTGAGTGCTGAGTTATAAGTAATAAGTGATGAGTGCGCTCGTGATGAGTTTTGAGTTTTAACACCTAATTCCTAATTCCTAACTTCTAACTCCTAACTTCTAACTCTACTCAGCACGAGCGCACTTTCCACTCAGCACTGATAAAAATTATGGTGTTATTGAGTTTTTGTTTGGGTTTGGTGGTTGGTATAAGTATTTGGGTGTGGCAGCAGTTTCAATTAAACCGTTATATATCCCAAGTGCTGCGACCACTAACCACGAGTGGCACGAAGGTGGCGCTACCATTAATTCCCCGTTTGCGTCATGAACTTGCATTGGTAAAATATCAAGGGCTGCATCTACAGCAGCAGTTACAAACTTATCAAGATTTGTTAGAGTTCGCACCAATTGGTTATTTACAGCTAGACGATCAAAATCAACTTCTGTGGTGTAACGAACAAGCGCGCGAAATATTATATTTACAGCGCTGGCAACCAGGGCAAGTTAGATTGTTGGTAGAACTAGTACGTTCGTATGAACTAGATCGATTAGTTGAACGGACGCGCGAACGTCAACAGCTACAAATTAAAGACTGGGAGTATCACCCCTCTTGTGAGAATGCAGCGGCAATGTTAGAAGTGAAGTCATCGGTTTTGCGCGCAACTGGATTGCCTTTACCGAAAGGTCAAGTTGGTGTGTTTCTAGAAAACCGTCAGCCACTACTTGAACTAAACCAAGTTCGAGATCGTGCATTTTCCGACTTAGCACATGAACTTAGAACGCCTTTAACATCAATTCGACTCGTAGTAGAAACTTTACAAGACCGTTTAGATTCACCGTTGAAGCGCTGGGTTGACCGTTTGATGCTTGAAGTTGACCGCTTGATTAATTTGGTACAAAGCTGGTTAGACTTAACCCAACTTGAAACCAATCCCACAATGCAGTTAACTCGGCAAATGGTAGACCTACGCTCGCTAATTATATCTGTTTGGGAAACACTTGAACTGCGCGCGCAGCAGCAAGAAATGCATTTTTTCTACTCTGGTCCAGACCATGTATGGATTAACGTCGATCAAACCCGAATGTTCCAGGTGTTTATAAATTTGCTTGACAACTGCATCAAATATAATCCGCCTAGTGCAAAAATTCACGTCGAAGTTAAAATTAACCCTCTAAAACAATCTGAAGGTAGTAAAAACAATTTGTCGAGCGTCGAAATTAATATAATTGACTCTGGATTTGGATTTTCAGGCGATGACTTACCCCACGTGTTTGAGCGGTTTTATCGAGGAGATACTGCCCGAACTCGTGTTAATTCCCTTTCAGAAAGCACAGCAACAATTGGTACTGGTCTTGGTTTAGCTATAGTCAGACAGATAATATTAGCGCATGGTGGCTCAATCAAAGCTATGAATCATCCGGAAACTGGAGGCGCCTGGATGCAAATTGTACTACCAGGAGTGATGGCAAAATCATAAAGTCGATATTATAGTTAGAATTATCTTCTCAGTTGAGAAAGCGTGAAAGCTCCATTTCAAAAGAACAGTAACAGTGGCAGTTCCTCAGAATCTCAGCTAACGCGCGACATTCGGCGCCTTGAGCGAGATGTACTACGTATGGGCGCCTTAACAGAAAAGTCTTTTCGTCTTAGTCATCAAGCGTTATTTGCCCGTGACCTTGCTGCAGCATCAGAACTGCCGCAACTTGATAAGAAAATCGACAGCTTTTATCGGCAAATCGAACATGACTGTACGTTAATAATGACAAGTCTTGCACCTACAGATAGGGATTTACGGTGTTTAAGTGCGTTTATGCAGCTAGTGCGCGATTTAGAACGTATTGGTGATTATGCTGAAGACTTAAGCGAGATAGCAGTCAAAATATTTCCTTATCCTCAACATCCCTTGCTTGCAGAAATTGCGCTGATGTCGCATCATGCACAAGCAATGCTAGCAACTAGTTTAGTTGCACTCGCCGATTTAGATGAAGTAAACGGACGTAGCATTAAATATCTTGATGACACTGTTGATAACGCTTATGAACGAGTTTACAACGCTTTAGCTCAACAGCAAGATATTCGAGGCGCCTTAGAGCCATATTTACTTTTAGGATTAGCAATTCGCTGTCTAGAGCGGATGGCAGACCATGCTACCAATATTGGTCAACGAGTCGCGTACATTGTTACAGGTCAACGTTTATAATATTGCGTAATTTTTGTATAAATTATAACTTCTAAATTAATTCTTCCATAAGATAGATACACAAAATGCTCATTAATCGTATATAACTATGAAATATTACATCTATCAAATACTCATCTAGCTTTGAGATTATCTATTGTTCATTTCATCAAATTTTATATAAAAAATAGGTAATACTCTATAGTAGTTACGTTATCTTCATGAAGACACATGTAATGTTTATGTTTTAATTACTTACATTTGTACGTAAAGAATCGGTAAAGGTATAAGTTTTGATTAAATTCAGTAAGTGTATAATTAGTTCTACGCATTAAGAATGTACGTTTTCTAATTCTGTATCCCTCGTTATATATACAATACAAGTAAAGAGTACAATGTAACTGTATTCGACAATATTCAAAAATTATATTAAATATCGGTTAAATTACATACATTTCATGTAAAGCTTACCTATTCTTAATCTTGTAAGTTTACATTATCAGAGACGACAATAGTTGTCTCTTATTGCACTCATAGCTCTGCTACAATACATGAAAGATGTTTACTACTCACACTAACTTTTTGTTCAATCGGAGTGGTAAAGCTTTTGTAAAAGCCACTTAGACAAAACCATGCCGTCTGGATTGTCAGAATTAGTCTTTCTATTTAAGTACAAAAGTTAAAAGTAGCTTTTAATTTTTAATATTTTGTAGAGCATAAGTGAATATCACTGTGTTAATATGGGCTATTAGTGTAGCGTTTTTACAAAGCCATCAGGGAAAAATCAAATATAAGATCTGTGTACCTTAGTATCTATACAAGTAAAGAAGGAGCAGATAGGGTGTAATCGAACTTGATATAGAGGCTGGCAAATAATTAACTTTGCTACCATCAAAAAAACCAATGTATAGAAAGTAACAGACATTGATGTAAAAAAGCATAATAATGCGGTTGAACGTCAAGCTCGTTACAAAGGAAAATTCGCAACACAAGATTTGTGGATTAAACCTTAAAGACCGAAAATTTATACGTTGATGAGCGCGGTTATTGTAAAAGTTTTGGAACCTTATTACCTTTACCTAGATTATTCAAGCTAGGAAGCACGATGATGTAACTAATTATTTGACATTGACTGTCAAGTAACATAGAATACATCAAGAAATTAAATAATCAATAAAATTAAACTAATTTCTTGAGTTGTAACTGCTTAAGGGTAGAGCAACAGTTAAGCGCTTGAATGAAGAGTAAGGAATAGAAGTAACAACAAAGCTAATTTCAATAATTTTGAGAAGTTTTGGTAGTGAGAAGTCAACAAAATAACTTTTCTCTCTGGTTGATGCGCCCCTTCAGCAATGATAGGTAGCTCAATCAAAAACTTACTTGCGCTCGACGAAAAGCATGTGAATATTGCCTGATTGAAAAATTTTCGACTGAATATCTGTAGTTAATATATTTGCTTCCTATCAGGGTATACAAATCTAAGCCTTAAGGCATCTATCTTTGGGTAGAACCGAAGTTTTAGGCGGTTGAATACTTAAATGTACCTAAATCAATTCTGCCACTTAGGAGCGAGTTTAGAGCAGGTTATTAGGATACCTCCTTTCAAGTTTAAATCCACAAAACACGTTTACTTACACCACCAACTATGATGTATTCCACAAGCCGCAACAGCAACGGTATCCCACAAAATCCAGCTAACAATACTAATACCACCAATCCCAACAGCAGTACAAGTGGTCTGCAACAGCGTTTATTTACCCGTCGTGAAACAATTCCCGCGCGCAATGACGTGCTGTGGAAAATTGAGCGTGGCGCCGTGAGGACTTTGACATGGAGTGAAGATGGAACGTTCATAACTTTAGGATATTGGGGTCCTGGAGATTTGATAGGATATCCTTTGTCGCGCGTAAAGCCTTACCAAATTGAATGTTTGACCAGCGTTGAAGTTAGTGTAGTTCCTCCTCAGTTATGGCATCAGGACATCAACTCATTCTTGTCACACATTCAGCAAGCTGAAGAGTTACTAAGCATCGTACACCGTAAGCCAATTTCTCTCCGCTTGTGGCAGTTCTTAGTGTGGTTGAGCGAGAAGTTTGGTCGTGACGTTGAGCAAGGTAAATTAATTGACCTCAATGTTACTCACCAAGAAATGGCGGAAGTATTAAATACTACACGAGTAACAGTAACTCGTTTGCTACAACAGTTTGAAGAAGAGAACACATTGATTCGTCACAAACGTCGGATTATCTTGCGTACACCAAATAACAACCAGAATACCATTCAACGAAAATAAATTAAACGTGCGGTGGTTGACATAAATCAGCCATCGCTTCTTGCTACACTGCGAGTGTGAGTCATAAGTAAATTTTCGTAGAAAAAAGACTATGGGAATGAGCGAAATGATTAAACCAATAGGTGTGAGTGAGAAAAAATTAATGACAAAGCTATTCTGGAACGTTATCAAGTTGGCGCCAGTTTTAGTTGCTGCAACATTCATCACTGCTAACGGCGCCTTTGCCGCAGAAGCAAATGAAACATCAGTAGCTAAACTATCTGAACAAGCAAATAACATCGGACAAGTAACTTCCGTTTCACAGTTTTCCGATGTACAGCCTACCGATTGGGCTTTCCAAGCATTACAGTCTTTAGTAGAACGTTATGGATGTATCGCAGGTTATCCCGGCGGTACATTTCGTGGCAACCGTGCATTGACTCGTTACGAGTTTGCGGCTGGTTTAAATGCGTGCTTAGACCGTGTAAATGAATTGATTGCCACCGCAACAGCAGATTTAGTTAAGAAAGAAGACATAGAGGCACTACAACGCTTACGAGAAGATTTCGCTGATGAACTCGCAGCTCTACGTGGCAAAGTAGATGAACTCGACGCGCGCACCACAACATTAGAAGCGAAACAGTTCTCTACCACCACCAAGCTAGTTGGCGAAGCTATTTTCAGCGTATCTGATACTTTTGGTGATGACTCAGCAGTTAGTTCACGTACTTTGATTAACAACCCCGTTGTTAACGGAGTTACTCCAACAGCAGCAAGACCCAACAGATTAGACAGCAACACCACTTTCTCTGACCGGATTCGTCTAAGCTTAAACAGCAGCTTCACTGGTACAGACGCATTACAAATCCGTTTACAAGCTGGAAACGTTCTCAGCAACAACAGCGCTGGTGCAAGTACAGCTCCTGTTGGAACTTCTCCATCCACGGGTACTGCTATGACCCGTTTAGCATACGACAACAACACCAGTGCCGCCGGCAATGGTAATGCACAAGCCGTTCAAATTGATAAAATCAACTACGCATTTAACTTAAGCGATAAAGTTCGCGTTAAAGTTGATGCGAACAACGGTGAATTCTGGGAAAACATCAACAACTTCAACCCCGACCTAGCTAGTTCCAGCAGAGGTTCTATCTCTCGCTACGGTCGTTTCAGCCCTATCTACCGTCAAGGTGCTGGTGGTGCTGGTGCAACCGTTACCCTCAACCCTAGTGGTAACTTGAGTGCTTCTTTCGGTTACTTAGCAGGTGGTAGCAACAACGTTGCCAATGACCCTTCAGTAGGAAGAGGTTTAACCGATGGTAACTATGCTGCTCTTGGACAACTTGCTTACAAGTTCAACGATGCTTTCAGTATCGGTGGTACTTATGTTCGCAGTTACCAAAACGCGGCTGGTGTTGTAAGCTTCTCTGGAACAACAGGTAGCGACTTAGCTAACCAACCCCTCGGAAACATCCCCACAAGTGCTAACCACTACGGTATTCAAGCTAACTACAAATTCAATCCCCAAGTTGCTCTTGGTGGTTGGGTAGGCTTCTCCAATACTACTGCTGAACTGAACGGCAACTTAAATCCTGCAAGTTCTACTGCTTTAACAGGCACAGCGCTTAGTACTGCTGTTGCAAACGGTAACGTTGTTAGAAAAGGCGACAGCGCAGACATGTTCTACTGGGCTGCTAACTTGACAGTTAAAGACTTCATCAAAGAAGGTAACCTGCTTGCTTTAACCTTTGGTCAACCTCCTAAAGTAACAAGCAGCGACTTCAGACCAACAGTTGGTTCATTCGGACGAATTGAGCAGAAGGATGCTGGCACCTCTTACCACTTAGAGGCACTCTACCGGATGCAAATCAACAGCAACATCACTGTTGCACCTAGCTTGTTGGTTATCTTCAACCCAGAACACAACGATCGTAACGACACAATCTACGTTGGTACTCTCCGTACCACCTTCACTTTCTAAGATTTAATCTTAGTTGTCCATGTTTCTCCAGTAATTTTCCAATAATTTTTCCTCAAGATTCCCGACTTCTTAGAGAAGTCGGGAATCTTACTGTTACTGTGCTTAACGTGGAGTATTTACCTTGCTGACAAAATAAACTCTATGCCTTACATTTAAATAGGCGATTTTATAGATAACAATAACAAGACGTTATAAACAAATTTTTGTGCCCACTTTTTTATAAATTTTTTATGTAAAAAATGTTACTAACTAAAATGTATACAAAATCGTACTTTCAGACTTTTATTAAGAAATTTTCAAGCTTCATAACCTTAGCTTAACCTATTGTCAAGTAAAATTACCCGTTTTTAGAAATTGCTGCGACAAGGATAAAATAGGGGATTTCAGAAAAATGAAGTATTGTCAAGACCTGAATTAACAAATTTAATGGCAACAATTTAAATAAATTAAAATAAAATCTTTGTAGAAATGAGAAAAAACTCCCAGACATATGTAAAATAATTACGTAGGTGTGAGTGAGAATACAAAGATGCGTAGATTAGTTTGGAACACGATTAAGTTAAGTCCAGTAGTTGTGGCTGCGGCATTTGCCACTGCAAACAGCGCTTATGCTTCCGAAATGAATGAGAAAGTGCCTTCGGTTAGCGAAATATCGCAAGCACAGAAGTCCGACAACATCGGTCAGGTAACATCGGTTTCGCAGTTTTCGGATGTACAGCCAACCGATTGGGCATTCCAAGCATTACAGTCATTAGTTGAACGTTACGGTTGTATCGCAGGTTATCCCAACGGAACCTACCGTGGAAACCGCGCATTAACTCGTTATGAATTCGCAGCAGGTTTGAACGCTTGTTTAGACCGCGTAAACGAATTAATCGCAACCGCAACCGCTGACTTAGTTAGAAAAGAAGACCTAGCAACATTACAACGCTTACAAGAAGAATTTTCTGCAGAACTAGCAACCCTACGCGGTCGCGTTGACAACTTAGAAGCACGCACCGCTGAGTTGGAAGCAAACCAGTTCTCCACCACAACCAAGTTATTAGGGGAAGCAATCTTCAGCGTATCTGATGCTTTTGGTGACGAAGCTGCAGTTGGTTCTCGCACATTAGTTAACAACCCAAATGCTGCAAGAAGAGACTTAAACAGCAATACCACCTTCTCTGACCGGATTCGTTTGAACTTACTTAGCAGTTTTAGTGGTAAAGACCAGTTGCAAATTCGTTTGCAAGCAGGAAACGTTATTTCTAATAATGACAACGCTGCTGGTACAGGTTCTACAGGTACACAAATGACCCGCTTGGCATACGATGGTTTCAACAACAACCCTAACAGCGTTGCTATTGATAAAATTAACTACGCTTTTAACCTGAGCGATGCTATTCGTATTAAGGTTGATGCTAATAACGGTGAGTTCTGGGAAAACATCAATAACTTTAACCCAGACTTTGCTAGTTCTAGCCGTGGTTCAATTTCTCGTTACGGTCGTTTTAGCCCAATTTACCGCCAAGGTCAAGGTGGCGCCGGTGCTACTATTACCTTTAACCCCAGTGGAGCAATATCTCTATCAGGTGGTTACTTGGCAGGTGGACGTACTAACACAGCAAACAACCCTAATGATAGAAATGGTCTTACAGAAGGTAACTATGCTGCACTTGCACAACTTGCTTTCCAACCTAGCAGACAACTAGGTATTGGTTTGACTTATGCTCACACTTATCAAAACAATGCTGGTGGAGTAAACGTATTTGAAAGCACAGGTAGTGATTTTGCTAGCGCACCTTTTGCTACGCTTAACGCCAATGGTACTATCAATAACAACATTGCCACTTCTGCAAACCACTACGGCGCCCAAGTTAACTTCCGTCTAAGTGACAAAATCGCAATTGGTGGATGGTATGGTTTAGCTGACATCTCAGGTGAAACAGGAGTAAATAATAATAGATTAGATGCCACTGCTACATATTGGGCAGCAAACTTAGCGCTTAGAGATTTTGGTAGCAAAGGCAGTTTACTAGGTGTTACTTTTGGTCAACCTCCTAAAATTACAGGTAGCAATTTTAGAGGAGCTGTAGCTGGTGGTGTGGGCAACGCAGCTGGTACACGTCAGAAAGACGAAGACACTTCTTACCAATTAGAAACTCTGTACAGATTACAACTTAATGACAACGTTTCGGTAACTCCTGCGTTGTTAGTAATCTTCAACCCAGAACACAACGACCGTAACGATACCGTTTACATCGGTACCTTACGTACAACCTTCACATTCTAAAACTATGAATATGCTGTAGAGACTAAACATGTTTAGTCTCTACCACAACCGTGATTTAATTGAATTTGCGCTCACGCTCACCAAGTGGTGGGCTTTTTGTTTGAATTTCCTTGTTGGGTTACGTTCCTTCACCCAACCTACAATTCATTCAGTTCGTCTGGTTTCTTTAAATTAGTGGGTGGTCTATCATTACTCCAAGCCCACCAAACGCCTCCGCATTGACATTTATAAAATTCTTGCCATTTGCGTCTATAATTCTCGGTAGTTACAGGCGCCCGTCGGTTAATCCAAACTTTTGTTGCTTCCAAGCTACTCGAATGGCACTTAGGACAACAAAAATCGTAAGCATGAATTGCCTCATTCGTCCATTCAGGTGGGATAAATGCAAAAGCTTCCATAATATGTTTAATTAGAATTGATTTGTATGCGTAAAGGTTTGATTTTGAAGTTTTGTGTGTGATATTTATTATCCAAGATTGTTTGATAGCTAGTAGAAATTATGTAAAAAATATTACTATAGCCCTTCGGAATCCGCTGACGTTACTTGTTTTAGTAATAACAATTTATTTTAGATCAAAAATATGGAGCCGAACATTGAGATTCGCCGTTTGTTGGATATAATGCCAGCATCAAGCAGGATGACAGTAAAAATCATCAGCAAACCAGAGCAAGCTAAAGTAATAGATGTAACTTTTCCATTGCCTTGGAATTCAGATAGACCTATATATATTAACTTTGATTTGTGGCGCCGATTAACCAAACCGCAGCGTGACATGTTGTTACTGCGAACGGTAAGTTGGTTAACAGGAGTAAAATGGTTTAAACCAGATATCTATCAAGGTGTAGCAGTTGCTGGATTATTAGGTGGGTTTGTCGAGTTAGCACAGCGAGATGTAGTAGGTATTATAGCTGCTGTTGGTTTAAGCTCAATGGCAATATTACGAATATGGCGCCAAAATAATGACCAAGACTCAGAAATAGGCGCCGACACTGCCGCAATTAAAATCGCACAACGTCGAGACTATACAGAAACCGAGGCTGCAGAACATTTACTAACTGCAATAGAAATAGTCGCAAAAATTGAAGGGCGCCCAGGTTTAGATTTTATCGAATTAATTCGCTGTCAGAATTTGCGCGCGACTGCTGGACTTTCTCCTGTGGGTGTTCGTAGATAAGGTTGATCCCCCCAACAAGAACGCGAGTTCGGGGGGAGTAAGAGGAAGGTTTTTAACATTCGTTAATAATGGGAAGCAAGAATTTATTTCTTAGCTCCCCGAACGCGCGTTCTTGTTGGGAGGATAAAATATTATTCATATAGATAAAACTTGTTATGCGGTTAAAGTGAGATTTAGAAGAACAATAGAAAAGGAACATTAGCAATGAAAAATGAACGCGAAAGAAAACAATTGATTCAAGATATCAACATACTGTTAAATCAGGCTTATGATAGCATTTTAGATGATATTTATGCACTTTTAAAAAGAATCGATGATGAAGAGGAAGAAGACGACCTAAGAGCCTATGATGAAGGTAAGGAAGATATACGTCTTAACGGCACGGTATCTTGGGAAGAAGTTAAAAAAGAAATGAAAAAGGAAGTAGTGTGAGTTACAAAGTTTCATTCTCAAAGGGTGCATCAAAACAATTTAATAAGTTATCAGCAGAACTTCAAGAGCGCATACAAGCTAGAATTAATGATTTAGCTATAGAACCCCGTCCAGATGGGGTTAAAAAACTTAAAGGCAGAGAAAACGGTTATCGTATTCGAGTCGGTGATTATCGTATTTAATATGATGTTTTTGATAATGTACTTTTAGTAAGTATTGTCAGAATAGAAAATCGTAGCTACGTTTACAAAGACAAAAGCTAACATAAAAATACTAATTGTTATATTTTGCGCGCTTCCAAACCTTCTTTTCCCTCTAGCAAAGCGTGCTTAATTTGGAAGTCGCTTAATAAAGTAAAAACTAACTAAAGCGATTTATTAACTCTTCGCGAGATAATTGCAGTAATAAACGGGTATATTCTTCAGTGGGTTGGGTTAAGAGTGATGGAATAATGTTAGTTAATTCAGGGTCAAGTGTTCCGAAACGAGCTTTAAGCAAATTTTCCACTACAATACGTTGACCTTGCTCGATACCTTGCTCGATACCTTGCTCAATACCTTGCTCGATACCTTGCTCGATACCTTGCTCGATACCTTGCTCGATACCTTGGCGCCTGGTAGCTTGTTCCCATTCCTGATAAGCTTTTGATACTATCATTTTAAACTCCAAATCTTCAGCAGTTGCTTGGGGTATTAAATCTATATTGTTCAAAACAGAGTTGTGGCTATTTTAGGGACGGGTGAGGACACCCATCCCACAAGAAAATTGTGGAGATTTTTTGATTTGGAAGTCGCTTTAATAAAGTAAAAACTAACTAAAGCGATTTATTAACTCTTCGCGAGATAATTGCAGTAATAAACGGGTATATTCTTCAGTGGGTTGGGTTAAGAGTGATGGAATAATGTTAGTTAATTCAGGGTCAAGTGTTCCGAAACGAGCTTTGAGCAAATTTTCCACTACAATACGTTGACCTTGCTCGATACCTTGGCGCTTAGTAGCTTGTTCCCATTCCTGATAAGCTTTTGATACTATCATCTTAAACTCCAAATCTTCCGAAGTTGGTTGTGGTATTACATCTATACTAATCCTCCAAGTCGATAATAAACGTAGTGCTTCGTTGCGCTGATTATCATTTACTTCTAGAGTTAGAACTTCATCTATTGCTTCTTCTTGGACTCCACCCCGTCCAAAGAGTCTTAACCACATTGTGTCTGGGGTTTTGGGCAGTTTGTTCACTGATATAAATCTTGTGTGGAAACCTTGTGAGCAAAAGTATATACCCGATACCCATTTACGGCGAGGTTGGGCGCCATAATGGTTGAGTAAGTCATCTGATGCTGAAGGTGCAATTATCCATAGCTTTGGGGATTTTTTATCAGAAACAATTTCATTAGTATGTCCAACATCGCGTCTATACTCCGCACGTACAGCAAATAACTTATTTAGACAGCTTTCAATATCATCAAAAGTTGGTTGGTTTCGGTAAGGTTCTAACAAACATGGTGATGATGCAATACGACGTATTAAACCTAGGGACTTTGGTATCTTTGTTGGTTTTACCGTTGGCGAGAAATATATATCTATAAGCGTAGGTTCCCCAGGCACTTCCTCACTAATTTTGACTTCACCATATGGACTGAGGAATGTTTCAAAGAACTGCTTAGAAAATTGGTCAAATGGGTTTTTTGTCATGTAATGACCCTGTGTTTTGATGTCTAATTTTTGCAGCGAGAAGTAGGCGCCTCTATCAACGAAAGGCGCCAATAATGTATTAGAGATTTTTTATACTTTATATTTTTTATAGTATTTTTGTACTAACATATCTTGTGCTAATTAGTATTTTTATCTCTTCATAGAAAATTTATATAGCGTTTCCTAATCAAGCCAGGTACATATTAAATTATCAAAATTCTTGTGGAATGGGCATCCCTGCCCGTTTTTATGTACTTCATTTGAATGGAAACCGCTATAAACAACAAGCGATTTTGTATAATTCTTATTACGTAGGTGCGGCATAGCTACCTTACTATTACGTTACCCTTTACTAGTTGCTACCAAAACCTCCTCCTCCAGGTGTTTCGATTATAAATATGTCTCCTGGTTGCATTTCTACTGTTCCAGTGCTACCTAAAGTTTCTTCTGTGCCATTATGGCGCCGTATTGAGTTTTTTCCTAACTGTCCAGATAACGCATTATTTAATCCAAAGGGTGGAATTAATCTATGATTGGAAAGGATATTTGCCGTCATTGGTTCTAGAAACTTAATTTTACGAATTACTCCGTTTCCTCCTGTATGTTTTCCTTTACCTCCACTGTTTAGACGTATTCCAAAACTTTCTACCATGACTGGATATCTTGTTTCTAATACTTCTGGGTCGGTTAAGCGGGAGTTTGTCATGTGTGTATGTACTGCGTCGGTTCCATCAAAGTCGGCGCCTGCTCCCGAACCGCCACAAATTGTTTCATAATATTGATAGCGCGCGTTACCGAAAGTGAAATTATTCATTGTTCCTTGAGATGCTGCCATTACTCCTAATGCTCCATACAAAGCATCAACTATAGTTTGGGATGTTTCGACGTTACCCGCAACTACTGCTGCTGGATATACGGGGTTAAGCATTGAGCTTTCGGGGATTATTATTTCTAAGGGGTTAAGACATCCAGCGTTAAGGGGAATGCTATCATCCACTAATGTTCTAAATACGTATAATACAGCAGCTTGAGTAACGGCTTTAGGTGCATTAAAGTTTGTATTTAGTTGCTGAGATGTTCCGGTAAAATCTATAACGGCACTACGATTTTGTTTATTAATGGTGACTGTAACCTTAATTACTGCATCCCCATCCATATAATAAGTAAAGGCGCCGTCTTTAAGAACATCAATAGCGCGCCTCACTGCTTCTTCAGCATTATTTTGCACAAATTGCATGTAAGCTTGAACTGTTTCTAACCCATATTGAGAAACCATGCGTTGCAGTTCTTGCACTCCGCGTTCGTTTGCGGCAATTTGTGCTTTCAGGTCTGCTATATTTTGGTCAGGGTTGCGCGCGGGATAACGATGATTTGCCAGAACTTCACGTAATTGTACTTCTTGGAAATTTCCTTCTTCGACTAAGAGAAAATTATCAAACAAAATCCCTTCTTCTTCAATTGTAGTGCTATTAGGAGGCATCGAGCCGGGAGTTATACCACCAATATCAGCTTGATGTCCGCGCGATGCTACATAAAATATAGGAGAGGATAAATTGGCGCCGTTTAGATAAACAGGTGTAATAGCTGTAATATCAGGAAGATGGGTTCCTCCGTTATAGGGGTTATTAGATAAATATACATTTCCTCGTTTAATAGTATTCGCTTTATCGTTAATTAAACTGCGAACGCTTTCACTCATTGACCCTAAGTGTACAGGTATATGAGGAGCGTTTGCCACTAATAAACCCGAAGAATCAAAAATTGCACAGGAAAAATCTAATCTTTCTTTGATGTTTACTGAGGTAGCTGTGTTTTGCAGCACTATCCCCATTTGCTCGGCAATAAACTGATATAAGTTTTTGAAAATTTCCAAGCGTATTGGGTCGGGTTGTGATGTTCTGTTCATTGTAAAATCCTTGATAAATATTTTCTTTCTTCCTTTCTTTGTGTCCTTTGTGACGAGCGTGGTTTTTCTTTTAATGAACCACAAAGTACACAAAGGGCACAAAGGTAAGAGGTTTATTTTAGTTAAAGAAACTTTTCCATTTGAAAATTTATAAAAGTTTGTCCTCTACACTGTACTTGTTGTTCTTTTATAACTGAAAAACCCATGCGTAGGAAAAAGGGTTTCGCGGTAAGACTTGCTTCTGTATACAAACGTTTAATTCCCAACTCGCGCGCTTTTGTTTCTATCGCACTATAAATCTTACTACCAACACCCATTCGCTGATAATCTTTGTGACAGTAGAAACAATCTATATGACCATTTGCTTCTAATTCACCAAACCCGGCAATAATAAGTTCATCATCAGCAACAAAAGTAAACTTACTTGAACAAGCTTTTGCCCAGTCTCTAAAATTTATATCATCCGGCGCCCATGCTTCAACCTGTTTAAGCGAATAATCACGAATATTTACTTCGCGAATAGTATTATGAAACAAACGCGCAATTTGTTCGGCATCATTTTCTTGAAATAAACGTATTTTCATAACTTTTCAACCCGTTCAGTTGTGCATTTTATAAGCTCTCGCAGAAAAGCGGGTACAGCATTACTTAACTCGTGTTTTGCCCTAGGTTCTAAACAAGCGATAATATGCTGGTATGTAACAGCATGATGCAAAGCAGATAAACATTTGGCTAATGTCCAAGCTTCTTGTAAACGCGACATTGGTTCATAAGCTGTCCATTGGGCTAAATATTCCTCTTGTAAAACCTTAATTGCTGATAAATTTGGTTTCTTTTTACGGGAAAAAAACAAGCCAATCATATCAAAGAAAGGATGTGAAATACAGCTATCAGTCCAATCAAAAATTAGGTAGCTATCTTTATAAGCAGCAACATTACCTAAATGTAAATCACCATGAATTAATGTCTGTGGTATATTATAACTAGCTAGTTGAGAGCATAAGTCTTTCAGATAGGGAGCAGAGTTTTGTAGCTGTTTGATTTCGTCTGCTCGCAATTGAGATAAAGCAATTTCATCGTTAAATAAAATATCGATTTGAGTTGCTAACCAATCCAAACGTCTGTCTAAACATCCTGTACTTAGTAAATTATCTATATATTGAACTGATTTGATTTGTATTTGAGCAAGTAATTTATAAATATCTTTCTGCAATTTTATTGGTGCATCTCTACCAATCGGTTCTCCAAAATCAGATAATAACATCCAGTGGCGCCCAGTATCAATGCTAAGAACATTCGGAATATGTGTGGGAAATAAATTCCCTAATTCTGTCGTCACTACTGGTTCGTTACAAAAAAGAGGTAATGTAGAAGATTCCTTCAAGTAAATCTTTCCTCCTGTAGTATTCACCCTTAATACACAAGAAATACCCCAACTTTTTATACACTCTACTGGAGAAAGTCTTTGATAGTTTAACTCTAATAATTGCTCATCAATCCATTGAGTCGCTGATTTCAACCAACCAACTCTTGCCCAAGGTGGACGCAGTTCTGGAACATGACCACTTTCAAGTTCTGTCAAATATGTTTCAATAACTGCTAAATGTTCAGGAATTCTTAAAGATATATTTCTCAAAGTTTCCAAATCAATCCAATCACCTTCTTTAACTTCCTGAATAGAAGTATCTGGTTCGAGTACATATATATAGTTAGCTCGGCGCCTCGATTCATCATAATCAGAGCTAGCATAATATAAAATGTTAACAGCAAATCCCAGCTTTGCTTCTATTTCTGACTTAATCGCTACAAAATCCTCAAAATCAACACTTTTATTTACATGAACATAAGGTAGAAAATAACTACCGTTTTCGGAATGCATCAAAACCTTAGCAACGCTTGGATGACGTAGAATTACATAAAGATAATATTCCTCTGAGCGTTGAAAAAACTTAGCAAGCGTCTGATTAACAAATAATAATATGGCTTGCAAAGGCGAGGTTTGGTGTTGGTGCTTAGTTTCCAACTTAGCATTATTCATAAAATTTGAGCCTTTTACTAAGATTAACCTTTACCTAATTGGGCGTTTTAAGATTTGTTTCACATCGCCATACATTTCACCTATCAAACCTTCGAGTTCATGCTCAATATCCTGCCAGCGTCCTAGTTTACTTGTCCATTTCCCGTTAGGTAGTTGCCTAGCAGCATGGGTTGCTTCTCCATCAGAATCGCCATATATTGCTATTTTTTTAAAACCTGGCTCAAGCTCGCTATTATCACAAACCTCATAACCCAAGGTTTGGTATGCTTGAACAAAAGCTGATATCGTTAACTCAACAGCTACACCTTCTACCCAATAATTAATATTTTCAGGGTCAATAGGACTCCACCAACGGTTATCTTCGCCCGCAGCCCAAGCAAAACAGTTATACAATTCACTTTGCTTGCTAGTTACAGAATACTCAGTAAGCGATAAGTTAGGAAACTTGTTTTCTCTAAAAATTTCTAACTTACCATCTGTATCCATTTTCTCTTCCCCACGCAATCCAAGCTTGAGCCATTTGGTCGATTCTGCCACGCTGTTCAGCTTTAACAGGATTTGCACCTGTAATAGCAGTTAATGCCCAAAACCAATGGTCTGGTTCACGTTCAAGCTCACGCATAATCAATGGTACAACAGGTTGCCCCATCCCAATTATTCTTTGATACGCTGGATGCATTGACATTTTGGAGGTGACAGACAGCATTCCAGTTTCACGCCGCCATTGTTCTGCTAACTCCAAAAAAGTTGTTTCTATGTCCGTAGTCTCAACGACTGGATACTGATAAGGTGACATAAAACTCCTATCTGAATTTAATCAACTGACATTAATAATTATGCTGTAAATATTTAGAAGACAGTTCTTCCGTTTTGGAAAGAAATGTGCAAAATTTCCCCAACTTTGGAGAACCCAGCCCGTGTGTATATTCGTTCTTCCGCTTCGTGAGCTGCCATTAAAAAAGCTACAGTAACAGCTTTATCAAAAGCTTCACATGCTAACCGTGTTGTTATAGCACCTGCAACTCCACGTCTTCGGAACGGTGCCCGTACACCAATAGCGGCAATTTCTGTCATTCCATTATTTGGCACAGTGCAAACTCCTGCTCCCACAGCTTCACCTGTAGAGGCAACGCGAGCAAGAATTACAATTTGTCCTGCCGCCATACTTTCCCGAAGTCTCATGACGGCATCATCTGTTGGCGCCGACTCGCCATAAGCTTCGTTCTGTGCTGCAATAGTGGCAAATAGTTCCGTATCAGTGACTGGCGCAACTAATTCGATACCTTCTGGTACGGGTAAGTTTTGTTGTGAGCCGGGAAGGCAGGTCATAAGTGGCAAGCGTCCCTCAACTGTAAACCCTGCTGCTAGTAGCGCTCCTTCAACTGATGGCGCCAGTTGTGTAATATATTCAAGACGAGGTATTCGCAAACGCTGTTTGTAAGCAGTAATCAAAGCATTGACATCAGCTTCGGATGGAATAGCATTATCGTCAGGAATGGCGTAGTTGAGAAAGGGGTTGTCACTATGAACGCTAAAAGTTGCTAAGAATGAGCCAATTTGCTCGATATCACGCTGCTTGCTTGCTGCAAAGCGTAGGTATGACTGAATTCGAGATTTCATATATTTCAACCGTTTTTAAAATCGATATTATCTGGTGCGTGACGCTACAGGGTTATTCGCTTCGCTGTTAGATTGTTAATAGCGTCACACACCCTACCGCTCTAAAATTAAATGATTACGTTCTGTTAATTTTGCTTGCCAATTTGGTTCAACTACAATTGTGCTAATTTTCTCTACAATAATCGCAGGCCCGTTTACATTGTCCTCTGGTTGTAAATGGTCGCGTCGATAAACTGGAGCATTATGCCATTTATCTAAGGCAAACATTTTTACAGTATCTACACTTTGAGGCGCCTCTGAGTCAGAGCGAGTACGACTAATTAAAGGTTCTTCAGGAGTATCCATTTTTTGAATAACTTCCACGCTTGCTGACTCAACAACTAAAGTTTTACCAGATTGAATGAAACCGTAGCGCGTCTTATGTTCTATCTCAAATTCTTCCTGCATAACTGTTACATCTAAGTCAAAATTAACAGTCAGTATCGAATTAGTCCCTTCATATTTCAAATTAACTTTTCGCACTATCTCTGTAGGGAGGGGTAACTCTTTTCTCGCACTCGTCTCCAAACTTTCCATCAACACCTGTAACTGCTGTATCAAACCCTGCGTTAAAACTTGTTCAACAGCACCCTCACGCAGCGCGCGTACATCAGCAAGTCCCATGCCATAAGCTGATAAAACTCCTGCATAAGGATGTAAAAATATCTTTTTCATCCCTAAAGTATCAGCTATTAAACAAGCTACCTGCGCTCCGGCGCCTCCAAAACAGCAAAGCGCATACCGCGTCACATCATAACCACGCTGTAAACTAATCTTTTTAATTGCATTTGCCATATTTTCTACAGCAATAGCAATAAACCCAGCAGCTACCTGTTCGGGTGTACTAACATTTCCTGTTTTTGCTGATATCTCTTGTGCTAACTGCGTAAATTTCTCGACGACGATATCTTTATCTAAAGGTAAATTTCCATCGACTCCAAATACTGATGGAAAATACTGGGGATGAATTTTGCCAAGCATAACATTAGCATCTGTAACCGAAGTAGGTCCACCCCGTCGATAACTTGCAGGGCCAGGGTTTGAGCGAGCAGACTCTGGGCCAACACGGTAACTAGAACCATCGAAAAATAGTACTGAACCTCCACCTGCTGCGATAGTATGAATATCTAATACTGGTACTCGCATTCGGGCGCCTGCAATTTCGCTTTCTAACTGTCGTTCATATTCGCCTTTAAAATGGGCAACATCAGTACTCGTACCTCCCATATCAAAGGTAATGACTTTGGAAAAACCCGCGCGTTTGCTTGTTTGAACGGCGCCGACAATACCACCAGCAGGCCCACTTAATATACTATCTTTACCTTGAAACTGTTCGGCAGCAACTAAACCTCCATCAGATTTCATAAACATTAATCTAACTCCAGGTAGATGACTTGCGACTTGGTTAACGTAGTGCCGCAAAATAGGAGTTAAATAAGCATCCACAACAGTTGTATCTCCTCGACTAACTAATTTCATCAAAGGACTAACTTGATGCGATACAGATATTTGTGTAAATCCAATGCTTGAAGCTAATTGTGCAACCTGTTGTTCGTGTTCAGGATAGCGGTAAGCGTGCATCAATACAATTGCACAGCTACGAATACCTGAATTATAAGCTGCTTGTAAGTCTTTTTTTACTTCTTCAATATTTACTGGCGCCAGTTCGGTACCGTGAGCATCGTAACGTTCGTCAACCTCAATAACCTGTTCGTAAAGCATTGTCGGTAAAACGATGCGACGGGCAAAAATATTCGGACGGTTTTGATAACCTATTCGCAAAGCATCTTTAAACCCTTTTGTGATAAGCAGAACAACGCGCGAACCATTCCTTTCCAACAGCGCATTTGTAGCTACCGTCGTTCCCATTTTTACCACTTCAATTTCTTCACAGGGAATAAGTTCATCACCCGAAAGCCCCATAATATCCTTTATTCCTTGAATCGCCGCATCCTCATATAACTCTGGATTCTCGGACAAAAGCTTGTAAACTATTACCCATTGGTTATTTTCCAACGGAACAATTAAAAATCGTTCACGATGATTTTCGAGGTTACTTATAATTTCTCTACTATCAGTAACAGCAACAAGGTCTGTAAATGTACCACCCCGGTCAGCAAAAACTTTCAGCATGACTTTACTTATTTTGCAGTTAGTTTATTTGATCCCCCCAACCCCCCTTCCACGCGGGGGGCTAAGAAGTGAGTTCTTAAAGCCCCCCTTCCGCGCGCAGAGCGTGTACACACAAGTCTCTCTTTCTTCTCTTTCTTTGTGCCCTTTGTGCCTTTGTGGTTCCTTAAAGAAATAAACCAGATAATCCGGAGGATTTCCCGCTCTTTAGAACACAAAGAACACAAAGGGGGGAAAAGAAGGGGGTTATTAAAGATGTGTGTACACGCCCTGCTTATTAAGGGGGGGTTGGGGGGATCCCTCTGTTAACTCTGCGTCTCTGTGGTAATTTTATGCAATTTATTTATCTACACCGATAAACTTTGTACTCATAACCATTTACTGCTGGCAAAGGTTTACTGTTAAGCGAACAAGTTTCTAGTTCTTCAGGGTCGTCGGCAAAAAAGTTCACCTTCCATAAATCAAATGGACGGGGTAGGGTTTTGACGGCTTTTCCTAAAGCTTTTGATGAAGCTTCAGGTTTATCATCTTGGTGTGCCAATAAAAATTTAGTATTATTTTTCACATTTTTTTTCAATTCCCTTGCTACACCCATCATTTCCCCTATATGGACATGTGTTTTCTGTGTGGTAGCAATCAATACTGGTTGGCTAGAGACTCTTTGAATAACACTAACGAATAAATCAGGACGATAGTATTTTTGATAGCCTAAGTTATTAACAACTGTTATGCCACTCGCTAGTGACATCAGCCAAATTATTAACACGGCTTTTTTCCCTGATATTGACCATTTAAACATTTTGACTGTGGGCGCCCGCCAGCATACAGCCAAAGAAGCTCCTAATAGTACTATCACCGCAGGGAAATAAATAAAGTTGTAGCGGGCGCCGCGCGTCAAATCAATACCTAAAAAGTAGGTAAAGATGAAAAATAATAGCAGTGCGCTAATTATAAAGCCAATTAAGACCTTTGTGACTAATTGGTTTTCAGTAAGAGCAAGTCTAGCTTTCAAACCGCGAACTAATATTGGTGTTGCCCAAATAAAGAAAGCCAGCATTACAAGTCCCGAAGTCACGACGACAGCTAAACGTGGAGACTCAACAGGCAGTAGCGAAATCATTGTAATCCAAGCAGCTAAAGCTTGAAAAATCGGATTCAACCAAGCAAGACCAACTCTATCACCTTGAATCCATTCAGTTAATTTTCCACCATAGCTATTCTGTAAAAATACAGGTATCCATACGGCGCCTGCAATAGCTGTACCCCCTGCAACCGCGAATATACGGTACCAAACAGTTCTCCATTCTTTATTCCTGACTTGTTTGACCAAAAGGAAAAGTAATACAATTGCTTGACAACAAAGAGTTAAAACAAAGAAATAATGTGTAGCTATCCCCAGAGCATTAACTACAATCCATGCCACTACTACTTTAATAGGTAATTGACTACGACTTTGAACACGTCTAACAGCAGTTATAAAACACGCAAGCGTTGCCATCACCCATAAAATAGGTAAAGTGTAGTGCCGTGTTTCTTGAGCTAGAAAAATTGCATAGGGTGAAGTAGCCATAAAAGCCGCAGCTAAATGACTGACTAACCGCGAACGATATAGCTTAAAGCTCAACAAATAAATTGCAGGAACACTAATAGCACCAAATATAGCAGCCAACGAACGGGCGCCCCAAACCGACACCAAACCGTCATCGCTTGGAAATAACCGCAGCCACCAATGCGTCAGTATAAAATAAAGCGGTGGATGATTACTTTCAGTTAATAAGTGCTTTAAAACATCTTGCACACCAGCACCAACGCGCGGTTGCAGTGGTTGTAAAAGTGTATCAATACTAATAGGTTGGTCGAGCGGGACATTTAAAAAGCTATTACCGAGACTAAATACCAAAGTTGAAAACTCATCAGTCCAAGGGGGTTTAGCATCCAAATTAATGAAGCGTAAAATAGCACCAATAGCAAACCAGGATAAAAGCAAAAGTACAGAATTCTGAAATGTAGAGACGTGATATATCACGTCTTTTCCAAACGTTTGTGCTGAATGCTGATTTTTGGGTGAAGAGTAAGAAAATAGCTTTTTCAGCATAGACTTCAGCATGGGGTAGAAAGCGGGAAGGAATAATAGAACGAATGCACTGAGACTGTACATGTACAGTCTCTACATTATTTACTTATTTACATCGGTTACACGCCAACTGAGCTTTAAATTAACCCAAAAGTTCCACAAAACGACTACCGCTATTGCAATTAATTTGGCTAAATACTCGTTAACCTTCAAAACGTTATAGAGCAAATTTACTATCAAAGCTTGCAAAATTACTCCAGCTAAACA
Organism: Calothrix sp. NIES-4105; assembly: GCF_002368415.1. Classification (GTDB taxonomy): domain Bacteria; phylum Cyanobacteriota; class Cyanobacteriia; order Cyanobacteriales; family Nostocaceae; genus Dulcicalothrix. The sequence goes on along the minus strand of NZ_AP018290.1, from coordinate 8,597,210 downwards.
AATAACGTTGAATTTCAAAAATCTTTTTAGACGGGCGCCTCTTCCAGTTTGCCAACGTGAGATGTCGCGAAATGTCCAAATATCATTCCATAGAAAGTTATTAATGATGGCCATTTCTGCCGAAAGTATTGTGCTGCGTGTTAGTCCCAGCTTTAGAACTTCACGTAAAACGTAAAAAACAGTTAAGTCTACTCCTAAACCGCTAAAACCGACTACACCAAACCGCAAAAACCTGCCAACTGGAAATTTGAAGCGACCCAAAGAACGTCCCAAGTGTCCTGTTGTTAGTCGTAAACGCACTAAATGGCGTAAATAATCAACGTATTGCTTCCATGTCACTTTGCTTTCACCCTCTACGCGCTCGTTAAAAACATATCCGACTTCAGCAATTTCCCGAATATCGCCTCTTCCAATTATTTCCAAAAGTATTTTGTAACCAACCGGATGTAGTGTGATTTCGGCTATACTATCTCTCCGCACCATAAAATAACCGCTCATTGGGTCAGATACTCTACCTAAAACTCCTGGTAAAATTATCAACCCCAAGACTTGGGCGCCTCGTGATAAAAACCTTCGTACCACACTCCAGCTACTTACCCCACCTCCATCTACATGACGACTGCCAACCGCTAAATCGGCGCCTTCAGATACAGCACGTAGCAATTGCAACATAACATGCGGAGGATGTTGCAAATCCCCGTCAATAACTCCTAAAATTCGTCCCTTAGCTACTTGCCAACCGCGAATTACCGCTTGTGATAGTCCTCGCTCAGAAACTCGACGCATCACTCGCAGCTGGGGATATGAGGTCATGAGAGAAGCGGCAACTTCCCAGGTTCCATCAGGGCTATCATCATCTACAACGATTAGCTCATAATCTCCATGTATTGACGAGTCGAGCAAGTTGGTCAACACCTGTATAACGTTTATGATGTTGTTGCGCTCGTTATATGTGGGAATTATTAGTGAGAATAAGATGCCACCTTTACTATCAGTACCTAAGATAGGACACTTTGGAACCCGTAATGCACCAGTTGGCGCCGATAGCAGTCGATTTGGTTCAATAATACTCATTCAATAAAATGGGGAATGTCAAAGGGTGAGCTTTGGATTGGCTGTAGGGTAGTGTAAAAATTTCTCGCTCTTGATTTTAAGTCAAAGTAAGCATAATTCAAGCATTGGTTACACTTTTTAGAACGAATAATAGTCGTATATATTACAATTGATAAAGTGATTTGCTATAAATAAACCTTTATCAAACAAGCTAAACTGTGGTTGTTATAACTATTGATGCTATTTTAGAACGTGCTGGAGAGTATGATTTATCTCCAACTGAAGGTTTGTTATTATTGAAACAAACTGACCCAAGTATTATTGCCGAAATTCGCCAAGCTGCTGATAAACTGCGTAACTTACAAGTTGGAGACACTGTAACATACGTTGTGAATCGCAACATCAATTTTACAAACATTTGTGAACAGCACTGTAGTTTCTGCGCTTTTCGTCGAGATTCAAATTCGGATGGCTCATACTGGTTAGATGGCGAGCAAATTCGGGCTAAAACAATTGACGCAGTAGAACGAGGCGCCACAGAAATTTGTATGCAGGGTGGTTTAAACCCAGAAGCAAAAATCAACGGCAAGTCACTGAACTACTATATAAAGTTAGTCGAAATTATTAAACAAGAGTTTCCGCAACTCCATCTCCACGCTTTTTCACCTCAAGAAGTTCAATTTATCGCCAGAATTGATTCAATTTCAATAGCCGAGGTCATAACAGCTTTGCACTCTGCGGGTGTCAACTCAATGCCCGGAACTGCTGCCGAAGTATTAGATGATAATGTTCGCTCTGTATTATGCCCTGAAAAAATTAATTCAGCAACTTGGTTAGAAATAGTCGAAACCGCGCATAAATTGGGTTTACCTACCACCAGCACAATGTTATCAGGACATATCGAAACACCCTCACAGCAAATAGCACACTTAGAAAAACTCCGCGCGCTTCAGCAAACTGCTATCAAAAACAACTATCCAGCAAGAATTACCGAATTTATTTTATTACCCTTTGTGGGTGCATTAGCTCCAAAACCCTTACGGCGCCGTGTTGGTCGTGACCAGCCAGTCTTACAAGACGCACTATTACTTACAGCCGTAGCCCGATTATATTTAGGTAAATACATACCAAATCATCAGCCAAGCTGGGTGAAACTCGGACTTCAAGGCGCAAAAGAAGCATTAACTTGGGGATGTAACGATATTGGCGGCACCTTAATGGAAGAGCATATTACCACAATGGCAGGCGCCATCGGTGGAACCTGTATGTCTGTTCAAGATTTACAAAACGCAATATCAGAACTTGGGCGCCCATATCAACAAAGAGACACCCTTTATAAAGTTATGAGTGGAAAGTGCTGAGTGCTGAGTAGAGTAGTGAGTAGAAAGTGCTGAGTATAGTTCTGAGTAGCTATTTATAACTCCTAACTCCTAACTCCTCACTCAGCACTCAGCACTCAGCACTCAGCACTCAGCACTCAGCACTCAACACTCAGCACTCAACACTCAGCACTCAGCACTCAGCACTTTTAACTCTCTTTGATCCCAATCCAGGATACGATGGACTTTGATTTAGGTATTTTTTCACTTTTGATTGCTTATGAAGCGCTATTTGTCACGCTTACTTGCCCTAGTTTTGGTTGTAACTATTGGTTTGATGGGTTGTTCGTCTTCTGACCCCAACAGCTTAACGGGGAATTATAGCCAAGACACTTTAACTGTAGTAAAGGTTATACGTAATGCCATTGAACTACCAGACTCGGAACCTTCTAAAGCTGCAGTTCAAACAGAAGCGCGTCAAAAAATCAACGACTTTTCGGCACGCTATCAGCGTAACACCTCTGTTGCGGGCTTAAGTTCTTTCACTACTATGCGAACTGCCCTGAATTCTTTAGCAGGACATTATAGCTCTTATCCTAACCGCCCTGTACCTCAAAAACTTAAAAACCGTTTAGAGCAAGAGTTAAAACAGGTAGAATCAGCTTTGCAACGTGGTGCTTAACCAACTTTACAGTACTAACTGTGTGGGTTGGGTAAAACCAACCTACTAGAAATTATTTTTTAAATTAAAAGCTTAAATTAAATAGCTAAAATAACTGATTCTTGACTCTTATAAGCTATTGCTATTATTTATATCTTAGGGCTGATGTGGAATGAAAGTATTTGTGGCTATTCCAACATCTTGCCCAATACTTAAACTTAAAATTAAATTTCATCTATGTCTCTACGTTCTTTGAATGTTGTAATGTTGTTTTGGCGCCGCTTGTTTGCTGCCGCTTTTATTGGTAGTTTGCTACTTCCCTTTTTGGGACAACCTTCAAAGGCTCAATTGAATGAGTATTGTCAGTTACCATTACAGGCAGTACAAGAAAAGGAAAATTTACGTTTATCAGCGCTTCGAGGAGACTTTGAGGCACAAAAAAAATATCAAAAGTTACTATTGCAACACTCTGAAGCTGTTCGAGATTGCCGTCAAGACAATTGGTTACAAGTCCAAGCGATTTGGTTACGTTTGTATCCTTGTGATGTAAAGGCTGGCGCCCTCGACCGAATTATGGATCGAATCGTTAATAAAGGCTATAACGCTGTCTATGTAGAAACTTTTTACGATGGACGGGTAATGTTACCCTCGAACGATAATCCTACAGTTTGGCCGTCTGTAGTGCGCGCGTCTGGACAAGAAAACACCGATTTACTGGCTCTTGCAATTCAGAAAGGACGCGAACGTGGTTTGAAAGTTTACGCTTGGATGTATACAGTTAATTTCGGTTTCAACTACGCTCAACGGAAAGATAGAGAAAGTGCAATCGCGCGTAACGGTAAAGGGCAAACTAGTTTGTACGTTGTTGATAACGGTAGTCATGTTTTTATTGACCCGTATAGCGTTCAAGCAAAAACAGATTATGGACGTATGGTACAATCAGTCGCTCGTCGGCGCCCAGATGGTATTTTATTCGACTATGTACGCTATCCACGTCAATCTGGTAGTAACTCAATAGCGACAAAAGTTACTGATTTATGGCTTTATACAGAAGCAACTCAGCAAGCTTTATTTAGAAGGGCACAAAATACGAAAGGATTAGATTTAATACGCCGCTTTTTAGGCAAAGGATATGTAACTGCGAGTGATGTCGCACAGGTGGATCAACTATATCCAAATGAAGGCGAACCAATGTGGCAAGGACGTACTCTCATTGCGAATAAGTCGATCTTGTCAGCAAGTCAACGTCAACCGCAACTTCAATCAGATTTATGGCAGCTTTCGGTTGCCCACGCAATGCAGGGAATTGTTGATTTTGTCAATTTAGCCGCATATCCAGCGCAACAAATGGGTGTACCCACAGGCGCCGTCTTTTTTCCTGAAGGCAACCAAATTCACGGTCAAGGTTACGACTCGCGTTTACAACCGTGGGATAGATTTCCTAGTAACTTTGAATGGCATCCAATGTCATATGCAAACTGTGGAAACGTTGCTTGTATTGCCCAACAAGTTCAGCGCGTCTTAAGTATGGCAAAACCCGAAACACAAATAATTCCCGCCATCGCTGGTGGTTGGGGTCAATCTGTTAGCGGGCGCCCACCATTAGAAATTCAAATGCAAGCACTTCGCCAATTTGCCCCGCGTGTACGTTCCGTTAGTCACTTCGCCTACTCCTGGCAAGACCCCCAACACGACAGCGAACGTAAATTATGCCGAACACAATAGAGTGCAAAGTGCTGAGTGAGTCGTGCTGAGTTAAGAAAAGTGCTGAGTGAGTCGTGCTGAGTTAAGAGAAGTGCAAAGTGAGTCGTGCTGAGTTAAGAGAAGTGCAAAGTGCTGAGTGAGTCGTGCTGAGTTAAGAATTAAGAATAACTACTCAGCACTCAGCACTTTCTACTCAGCACTTTAAGAAGCAATAGACAACGCAGTTTGCACTTTTGCCATCTCGATAACTCGAAATGTAAAATCTAATAGTTCAGTATCATCTAATTGTCGGCGTGAAGTTTTAGCATAATTTTGCTGTAAGTATTTACGCCCCATTTCTGGTGTCCAATTCAACTGCGACAAATACTTATCAATTTGTGCCATCATCATCGCGCGTATTTCAGTGTTTTTACTCACAGAAATTTGAGTCAACGGCGCCTGGGTTTGTGAAGCTACTTGGCTGACTTTATATGTGACTCTTTGTTCTAACGCTTGCAAATCAATTTCTTTATGTCCACCCCAACTAAAATCAACAACTTTATATGTCGCTGGGTCATAAATACTGCAAAAAACTACCGTTTTATCACCAGGACTAACCGCAATTGTCAAAGGGTTACGTAATTGCTCTATAGTCAAAGCGTCAAGCGATAGTAACAAACTTTTAGAGAAATAAGACTCTCTTCCCGAACGTATTATACAAGGTGTTGGCGCCAAAATCGCTAAGTCAGTCTTATAAGTTAAGCCATACTGCGTTTCAACGCTCTTATTACATTCAATCCCAGTAATTAACCCTGTTAAAGCCTTTTCATGAATTGGTACTTGCTTACCTTCTTCTGAAAGACTATACCAACAAGCATCACCTTCTCGACTCACGAAAACATATTGCGCTTTCGGAACTGAGCCAAACCCCAACTTTATATCCATACGCCCTCTCTTACACGCTACAGTAAGTGTACCCAGACGCGACGGCATCATTACAACGCGCGCAATCTAGCTATATTAATTATATAGTACTAGTATACTTAAAATAGTAAAAAAGGCGGTTGGGCTTTAATCTCCAGACCCTTGAATCATCGTCATTAAACGGTCTAAAGTTTGTGTAAGTTGCGAGAGCTTTTGCAAAGAGTCATCTTGGGTTTCAGCCAAAGTTTGCACTGCGTCGCACAAAGCCAAAATTTGATATCCCTGCTGTTTAATTTGCTTCCCCTGCTCTTCAATCTGCCCACTTAAATTATCAACGCGATCCCCCAACCGCTCAATTGTCTCCGTAGTCGCAAGTACTGCTTCTCCTATTTGCTCGACAATTGACTCTAAACGACCAACTTTTGCATCAAACCCAATAGCAACCATTTCGCTCTTCACCTCAATCAATAGCACGAGTAGACAGCAATCATAGATTAGCCGTCCTGGAACATATAATTATTTGGAATCAAAGTGGTAGTAAAATTTAATACCAAAATTCCAAACTTAATCAATATTTTATACAGATAATTCTAATGTTTAACCCAAATTTACATTACAGTCAAATACCTAAGCTACACTAAGACAACTTTTTGTCAGATATATTGTAAATATTTAAGTTATATAGGTATTTCATCTGCTACTTCCATGTAATTTATACACATGCTAATGCATTTGTTACACGTACTTAGCTAGTAGTAAACTATAGCACATCTCTCTTGAAGATGCACACTAGAAAGTATTTTTCATCCTTCATAAGATATATTAAATTAACTTTATACAAGATTTAAAAAAGCTCATAATCAGGCACATACTGATGAAGATTCAGTGAATATACGGTTGATGCTAATTGTAATTATGAAAGCAAAGTCTATAGTTGAATTTAGCTTACGTAAATATACGTTTTAATAAAAATTTGGTCGGCTTTACGATGTATCAAATATTATTTACAACCATTGTTCAGGGTGCTACTGAAACTTGGGATAATGAAACTCAATACCATCCTTCGGTCAAGTCTAAATTTAAACGTTGTTTAGATATCGTGGGTAGTATAGTCGGGTTAATTATTTTAAGTATCGTATTCATACCTATAGCGATTGCTATAAAGTTAGACAGTCCTGGGCCTGTTTTCTTTGTACAAGAGCGTTATGGGCTACATGGAAAAACATTTAAGATTTGTAAATTCCGCTCGATGGTAACAGAAGCGGAGCAGTTAAAAAATTTGGTTAAGAACGAAGCTAACGGGTTGTTTTTTAAAAATCAGAACGACTTTAGAGTTACGAAATTAGGTCGTTTTTTGCGAAGCACAAGTTTAGATGAGTTACCTCAGTTCTGGAATGTTCTAATCGGGGATATGAGTTTGGTTGGTACTCGTCCTCCAACTGTTGACGAAGTTATTAACTATAACGAGCGTCACTGGCAGCGGTTGAACGTTAAACCTGGTTTGACTGGTGAATGGCAAGTCAACGGTCGCTCACAAGTAAAAGACTTTGAGGCAGTAGTCGATTTAGACTTACAGTACCAAAAAAAATGGTATCCAATGTATGACGTATTAGTAATCGTAAAAACTATTTACGTCATCTTAGCCAAAGTCGGCGCCTGTTAATAGTTATGAGTTATGAGTGCTGAGTGCTGAGTGCTGAGTGCTGAGTGCTGAGTTATGAGTGCTGAGTGCTGAGTTAGAAACAACCCCTAACTTCGCGCCTCCTAACTCGCTTCTGTGCGATCAGGCCACTAAACCACTTGCTGAGTTCTAAAATTTTTATGGACTGATCGAACCCTAACTCCTAACTCCTAACCTACTCAGCACTCAGCACTCAGCACTCAGCACTTTTAACTTTGACAAATCACTTGTCGCATTTTACGCATATTAGCAGGCAATTCAAGGTTCATGGCTTGTTGAATTAAAATCGATGGCACAGGAATTGTTGGTGTAGCTTTAACAGCATATTTAAGTAGGGTTCCATTACCAAAATCAGATAATTCAAGATTTGCCGTAAAATCGTGGAAAGTACCCTTCTCTAGTTTAAATTGGATACGCTGTCCTAGTTCTTCTACTACATTTAAGTAAATTTCTACTTGGGCAGTAAAAAATAAAAACATTTTCTGTGCTGCTTGATACAGACGTTTAACTTCGCCCCGTTGTAATATCTCGCTTTTCGTCACGTCGGGAAAATATTGCACCCAACGAGGATAATCTGTTAGCTGTTGCCATACTTGGTTTCGTTGCATGGGCAAATACATCCACGCTGTCACCGCACCACCCCAAGCACTATAAGCGGATGTTTCGACAAAAACTTCACCTTGTATTACTCTAGCTTGTTGGTCTGGACTCCAAGCTGTGCCTTCTGTATATATGACCGAATTAGAAGTATGGGATGCAAACATAAGAACTTCAATCACTCCTCAACAATTTAACTACAACATTTAGACAAAATTTGGACAAGACTTAAAATTTTAAACTTGGTTGCAATCTGGTAGGAACTTTTATAAGAGTTTAAATTAACTCACTAGTTTCCATTCCACTACAATACCTACATTTTCCGGAAGTAGTGGTTTCTTTTCCCATTATTCCCAAAAATTCACTAAAAATATGTCATCTTCACGAATAATATGTTTTTTCTGTAAAAATACTGAAACATTTATTTAAATCAGCAACATCAAATCCATCTTGGTTGCGATTCAAGACGCTACAATAGCACAAAAAGCATAACGAATGCGTCTCTAGCGTCTACTGCTGCTTAATGTCCAGAAATCACGAATTGCATACAACAAGCAATCTTATGTACTAGCGACTGCAAAACACTGTTAGCTTACCGTTAGTAAAAAGAAAAAAGATAGATAACTATTTATACTTCATCAAATCTTTATAGTTCTTGGAGAGAATCAAGTGTCACAGTCTTCCAAATTAAACCGTCTACTAACGCAAGCGTTTGGAATGTTTTTTGGTATTGCTCTTGCTGTCTGGATATTGCGAGGACTTGGGGTCGGAATTTTAGCAGCCATTCCCGGAGGAATAATTTGGTTGCTACTCGCAATTTCAATAGCGTTAGCTATTCTTGCTTACGTACAGAAAACTTGGTGGCGCTTTTAATGATTCCTTTATATTCCCGATGTGCGGTTGACCGTTGTCGGGAATTTTACTACTGTTACATCCGTCTACGGCGCCTAAAGCGGTTATATTCCGTAAGTAGTATACATTATATTAATAATCGTATACAATTATTATTAAATTTAATTAAAGTGTAAGTATTAGTAAAAATTTAACTTTTTAATTATTTTTAAATAAGATAAAAGTGCAGTTTAGATGGTCATGGATAAAAGCTATATTGAAGTATTATTAGTAATAAAAGAACAAGAAAGTGTTGTTTTTCCGATTGATTTTATTAAAGCTCAAAATTTAGTTATTAAAATAGCGACTTCAACGCAAGAAGCTATCAAGGCGCTAAATTGCCCGCCAGATTTAATAATATTAGATGTGACAAATTCTGAAATAGATGAAGTTGAAATATATAAATATTGTCAAATAAAAAATAATTCTAAACAAAGTTGTTTTTTGAAAATTCCAGTTATTTTTATAACTAATATTAATAAAAGTTTTTCATCCATAAAAAGTATAGATATAAATAGTTTAAATGTTGATTATCTCAAAAAGCCATTTACAAAAGAAGAATTATTAGTTAGGGTCAAAACGCATTTGCGAACTATAGTACTAGAAAAGGAATTAGAAATAAAAAGTCAACAGCTATATAGCGAGCGCGAAATTAAGTCTATTGCAACGCAGTTGGAAATGACACAACTTCAATCGCAAGCGCTACAACAAGCTGCCATCGCTGCTGAAGCTGCCAACCGCGCGAAAAGTGAATTCATTGCGAACATGAGTCATGAGTTACGAACTCCACTCAATGCTATCTTGGGATTTACACAGCTAATGAGTCACGATCCGGATCTATCCGAAGAACATCAGCAAGACCTTAGCATTATTAACCGTGCAGGTGAACATCTGCTCAACCTAATTAACGACATTTTAGAAATGTCGAAAATAGAAGCCGGTCAAAGCAACCTCAACATCAGTAGCTTTAATTTGGTTAGCTTACTTGACACCCTTAAAGAAATGTTGCAATTCCGTGCAACAGCAAAAGGTTTAATCCTGACTTTTGAATATGACAGTGATATTCCTCAATATATTCAAACCGATGCTAATAAACTTCGCCAAGTTTTATTAAATCTTCTAAGCAACGCCATAAAATTTACAACCAACGGAAGTGTTACGCTGCGGGTCTTTTTGAGACAAGAAAACCCCGACTATGTTATGTTTGAAGTTATAGATACAGGAAGTGGTATTTCTCCAAAAGAAATCGAGCTAGTTTTTGAAGCATTTGGACAAACTGAAACTGGTAGAAAATCGCAGCAAGGAACCGGGCTTGGTTTAGCGATTAGTCGTAAATATGTCAAGATGATGGGAGGTGATATTACGTTTAATAGTACTTTAGATGTAGGTAGTAAATTTAGTTTTCATATTAAAATATTGCCTCCACTTTTAGACGATATCTCGACAGATTCATCTACCTATCAAATTATAGGTTTGGCGCCTAACCAACCGACTTACCGTATTCTTGTTGTCGATGATGCCGAAGATAGCCGTATACTGATAGTAAAACTACTTAGCTTAATTGGTTTTGCAGTTAAAGAAGCAGTAAACGGAAGAGAAGCAATTTCGATATGGAATGAATGGCAACCGAATCTAATTTTAATGGATTTACGAATGCCAACAATGGATGGTTACGCCGCAACACGAGAAATTAAACTGCGCGCGCAAAAATATTTTCCTTTGAATCGTACTGTAATCATAGCTCTAACTGCCAACGTCTTCTCAGAACAGCGTCATGCGATGAAAGAAGCTGGATGTGACGATTTTATTGATAAACCTTTTCGCGAACAATTTCTCCTCGAAAAAATTAAGCAGCATCTCAACGTTGAATATATATATCAAGATGCAACAAATCTTCATAGCGAAGAAGCTGCCCATCCCGATACCTTATCCGACGCTCAAGTAGTTAAAATTCTGTCGAAGCAACCGAACGAATGGGTAGAACAGCTATATAATTTTGCCGCCAGTTGCAGCGATAATCTAATTCTCGCCCTACTTCAACAAATGCCCGTACCACATATTGGGCTAAACGACTTTTTACAAAATTTAGCTCAGAGTTATTACTTTGAGAAAATTATGGAATTAGCAAGTTTAGCATTAAGGTAATGGTTCATGTCAAAAGTTTTGGTGCGTAAGAAAAACGAACCGCAAAGGACGCAAAGGACACGAAGAAAGAATTATTAAGAGATAACCCCCCACAATTAATGACATGGAATACTAAGAACTTTAGCGCCTTAAAAGTATTTTCCTAGAGGATATATTCTGACTCTGTTTATCCTCTAGGAATTTTGGCGCCGTAAAAGTATTTTCCTAGAGGATATATTCTGACTCTGTTTATCCTCTAGGAATTTTGGCGCCGTAAAAGTATTTTCCTAGAGGATATATTCTGACTCTGTTTATCCTCTAGGAATTTTACTGACTTTTCACGTCATGTGGAAAAACCAATGTAGAATCTAACCCCCAGTCCCCTTTCCTTACAGGATACTGCTGGCGAATCAGGGGTGGTGCCCATTATTTCATGAAAACAGGCGTGTAGAGACGCGAAATTTCGCGTCTTTACAATTTCGGAAACAACGCAAAATCGTGGAACTGAGGGGTAATACCCCTGAATGACCAGCAGTATCCTTACAGGGAAGGGGGAGTACAATTGCTCCCCCCTCCTTGCAGGTTCCGGGGTTGGGGGAGAGGTTTTAAAAACCTTTGAAAAGTCAGAGGAATTTTGGCGCCCTAAAGGGATTTACAAGTGAGATTGTTTGCTATACAGTTTTTAGCTCCATAGAATTAATAGCAAAAGGTATATGAATACCTTGCTCTTTAGCAGCTATTACTAACTTTTTAACTCGACCTTTTACGTCTACCAAAGTTAAAGGAATGGCGCCAGCATCTAAATTTTGATTAAGTGCTGAATGCTTGATTTTTTCTATACTACAGTCTAAACGGTCAAATGCTTCTATCGAGACAGAATAATCAGGGTCATTAACAACATCAGGTTGAATTCTCATGTTGACACCATATATTGGATGTTCAAACACGATTGTAATTGGACCAGGATTACCAAAACCTGTAGATAAAAGCGCATCACCAATAGAAAAATCCAATGGTTCTTTTGATGTCTGGTCTATTCTTGACAAATGTCCAGAAGCAATACTTACCTGAACTGTGATACCTTGACGCGAAGTCACTAAAAATGTTGTCGGTAAAGAAGTACACGCTTTACCAAGAACTTGCCAATCAATTACATCATCAGCCTGAAAATTATTTTTCTTTTCCTCTCCCTCTGCATTTATTGCATTCGCTGTCATATTGTTTGTAGTAGTAATATATTGGGTTTTAGCATCTCCGACAATCATAATTTCCCTCCGTGCCGATTAATATTTACAGATGATTGAATAATAGACATAGATAATATACAGACTTTATCGCAAGGTTTTATGCGTTTTTCGGTGCCTAGCTTCTAAAAGTCGTAACATTCCTTCTGACTTCAAATTGCAATAATGCGACAATTTACAAGTCAAAGAACTTAGACATCCTCAGTAAATATATATTTAGTATATATATTCACTACATATCTTTACAGATTATATGTAACTTATTGATACTTTGTGACTGATATCGCTTGGTATTGTGATTAACAAAACACTTATTCAAGCACTCATAAGTCGAATCTTAATTATATTGTTTGTTGTTTACTACTCAAATAAACATGCTGATAACTTCAACTACATACGCACGCATTCCGGAAATGCATCTCAAAATTTTTTCACTTCTACCCACATAATTAACTAAGTACAAAAAAGTATTATTTTATACTTTTCGTAAATGAAAAGAATGTTTAAGAAGCTAAGTCCTAAAAAAACTTATCGTTGATTTGATTTATAACAATGAGAATATTTTGAATAAGCGTTAATCACTTATTAACTTTCAGGTACTAAGATCAAATATTTAATTGAGTTTGATTGTCAAAATAAAAAGAATATTTAAGTATTTTTAAATACATCAAAAAAAATGACATATGAATACAATTTGTAGTTTAAAATAATTAGCAGCAAAAACTAAGTATTACATATCTAAAAGTAAAGTACTCAACTTTTAGTAGATTGTAATGTAATAATTTTAGGACTTACGTACAGAAAATTAAATTCCAAACTTCCCGAAGGATATTGAAGCAGGGTCTTATTAACCATTACATGTTAATGGCAGATTATCAATTATACATAGAGTGTCAAGACCTTGTAAGTCAAGTTTATCTTGACTCCAATAACTGGACACGCATGTCTAGCCTCAACAGTGCCCGTGCGGGTAAATTCTCCTCCGACCGCGCAATTCAAGAATATTGCCAAGAGATTTGGAAAATTCAACCTCAAATAATCCAACTACAAGAATACGGACAGGATAATTTTATTCCGGGAGTTGTGTCTTAAGACCGTAAGTAAGGTGCGTGACGCTATTAAATACTACGCTTCGTTGTAAAATTGTTGGTGGCGTCACACACCCTACAATATGAATCAAGACTTGCTGCTAGCCGCACAAAGTGGCGACATTAAGAAAGTACAAATGCTATTAGCGACGGGTGCTAGTGTAAACGCCTGTGACAACTATAGTGGTACAAGTGCGCTAATGTATGCTGCTAACTATGGTTATGTCGAAGTTGTGCGTGCGCTAATTGAAGCGGGGGCTGATGTCAACTTGCGTCGTCGGCAATATGGCTTAACAGCATTAATGCTAGCAGCGGCAGCAAACCAAATTGATGTTGTAAAATTGCTCGTTGACAAAGGCTCAGATGTCAACGCGACAAACGAAGACGGTAGTACAGCTTTAATGGTAGCAACGAGTAAAGGTAATACTGAAGTTGTACAAATGCTTCTTGAAAAAGGCGCCGACCCAAATATAGTAGATAATGACTCCGATACAGCACTGCGACTAGCAGTAAAACTTGGTAATGTTTCTGTTATTAAACTACTCCTAAAAGCAGGTGTAGATATAGATAGTCAAGATGCCGATGGTGAAACCGTGCTAATGTTAGCAGCGGACTTAGGAAAAATCGATGTCATTCAAACCTTGCTCTCCAATGCTTCATCCGTCAAACTGCGCTCTGCAGGAATTCTAACTGCACTATCAGCAGCAGCAGCAGCGGGAAATAGTGCCATAGTATCCTTATTGCTGCAAGCAGGCGCCGATGTCAATCATCAAGATTCTGACGGTGAAACCGCGCTTCATATTGCAGCTCTTGAAGGATATGGTGATGTCGCTGAAGTCTTACTCAACCGTGATGCTGATGTCAATATTAGAAACAAACTCGGTGATACTCCATTATTAGTAGCAGCATTACAAGGGCATAATCAAATTATCGAAGCCTTACTAAGACACGGCGCCGATGTAAATGCCAGCAACTTGAATGAAAATCCTTTAACCCTTGCCGTCACACAAGGACATACAGATATCGTCAAAACACTATTAGATTTTGGCGCCAATCCCAACTCACTAACAGCATCCGGTCAAAGTGTCCTGCTCAAAGCATCTGAACGTAGTCATACCGATATCATTAAATATCTAGCAGAAGCAGGTGCCAATGTAAATTTTCAAGATGCAGCAGGAGCAACACCACTAATGTGGGCAGCTTCACGCGGAGAAATGCCAGCATTACAAATCTTAATCAAAGCAGGCGCCGATGTCAGTTTAAAAAATAAAGGTGGATATACAGCGCTAATGCTCGCAGAATATAACGATTACCCAGATATAGTCAAAGTACTGAGTGCTGAGTACTGAGTGCTGAGTACTGAGTGCTGAGTGCTGAGTACTGAGTGCTGAGTGCTGAGTGCTGAGTGCTGAGTGCTGAGTGCTGAGTAGTACATTCATAACTCATAACTCATAACTCATAACTCATAACTCATAACTCATAACTCATAACTCATAACTCATAACTCATAACTCATAACTCATAACTCATAACTCATAACTCATAACTCATAACTCATAACTCAGCACTCAGCACTTTCAACTCAGCACTTATTACTAAGCACTGTTACTGAACTCATAATTAAGTTAAAAATGTAATATGGATACTTAGGTAATAAGCGAACGTATAAATGATTTCTTTATCTAAACTCGTAAAAGAACGCCAATATCCTCAGCTAATGGCACTGTTGTTGCTGATACTGTTACTTGTGTTTGCAGCAGTGCCAGGATATTTGAGTGGAAAGTGGCAATGGAAACAACCTCCCCCAATTCCTACACTCAAACAGTTAAGGCAAATACGTCATCAAGGTTTAAATTTACCAGGATGGCAAACGACCGAACAAAAGGAATACACAATTGGTGAGCGCAAATGGTCGTTACAGACAATTACTAAAGTTGGTGCCTCGGATGCTGACGATAAAAATAAAGTAATTTTGCTACTTTTACCGCAAAATGGACCAATGGATCAACCCCAAGTTGAATGGACGGAAGTAAATAGTTTTTGGCGGTGGGATACTGCTCAGGAACGTGACGTTGAATTCACAGTCAAACCACCACCTGGCTCAACTGTAAAAACTGATGTCAAAATCAAAGCTAGATTCCTTCGCGGCTCAACTAAGCAGCAAACCTTTAGCGTATTACAGTGGTATGCTTGGTCGGATGGTGGCAACCCATCACAATTAAAATGGTTCCTTGCCGACCAGTCAGCACAATGGCACAAACAACGTGCTGCTTGGGTTGCCGTGAGTATTCAAATACCAATGGAACCGTTAGGGCAGATAGATAAAACTTGGGAGCAAACTAAGTTATTAGGTCAAACCGTACAAACTCGACTGATGGAAGGTATCTTGTCAGGAGCCAAGAGTTAAAAGCAACAGTGGGCGCCTGCAATTGCAAAAACTTTGTAGAAAAATAATTATTTTCATAAAAAATTGTCATTGCGCGTGTCGTGGTTTGGCTGTACCTTATCTTGTTATGCAGCCTTTAAAATCAATTTTTTTAATTTATTGATTTAATAATTAGCAATTAATTGCTACTAAGCTTATAACCGTATATGTGGTTCGCCCTGATTGTGTAGATGGTTGCTTTCGGGAACTTCTTAAACCAGACGGGAGACACATTTTATTATCTGAAGAGAGTAAATAGGTGTTTGGCGCCGTCAACTCTCGCTCGAAGGATTATAGTATCAAAATTTATGTCATTGATTCGGAAAATACGTGGATTGGGCGCGCTGTGTGTCGCAAGTCTTCAGGCAGTAGTTTTTTTTGCAGCAGTTGCTTCGGAAGCAGCTTTTGCTCAAAACAATCAACCGATAGCACCATCACAACTGGTGCCATCGTCACCACCCTCACCAACTACAGGAGAATCACCCTTACAACCAGCTCCACCCCCATCGAGTGTTGAGTTTGCGCCATTAGATATTAATGATGGAAATTCTCCACAGTTTAGTCGATACTATTTAGGACCTGGTGATGTAATCAGCATCGCAGTTCAACGTCCTCCTGGTCGCTATATTTTGGGACCGGGTGACGCTGTTTCTGTTTCGGTGCTGCGCTTTCCAGATTTAAGCTTTAGCGCGCAAATCAATCCTGAAGGCAATATAATTGTGCCGCTACTGGGTACAGTAAGGCTACAAAATTTGTCACTGCAACAAGCGCAAGAAAAAATCCGTGTTTCATATAATCGCTTTGTTGTAAATCCAGAAGTAGTACTAGCGCTAGTTGGGCAGCGTCCAGAACAAGGGTATCAACTTCAAGTTAATACTGAAGGAAATATTGCTGTTCCGCAGTTAGGAACTATTTCGGTACAAGGCTTGACGTTAGAAGAAGCCCAAGAAAAAATTCGCGTCGGATTGAGTAAAATATTAGTACAGCCTGTAATTACTGTATCTTTATCAGCCCCACGACCAGTACAAATTACTGTGAGTGGTGAAGTTTTCCGACCTGGTATCTATCCAGTTGCTTCAGGTATACCGCGTATAACAGACGCTGTATTAATTGCGGGTGGTTCAACAATGATGGCTGACTTGCGACAAGTTCAGGTACGAAGGCGCCTAGTTGATGGTACTGTAATTTCACAGAACATTAATTTATATGCGTCAATACAAAATGGTGGCTCAGTACCTAACTTGCGCTTACAAGACGGTGATAGTATTGTAATACCCCGTCGAGAAGTCGGAGATTCAGAAGGTTATGACCGCAATTTAGTCGCGCGTTCATCTCTAGCAGTACCTCAAATTCGTATACGTATATTAAATTATGCGGGTGGTGGCTTAATCACGCAAGCCCTGCCAAATGGGAGTAACTTTGTTGATGCTATATCAGGAATCAATCCAGATAACGCGAATATAAGCAACATCGCTCTTGTTAGATTTGACCCTGAACGCGGTAAAGCAGTAACGCAGCGACTTGATGCCAAAAGGGCATTATCGGGAGATGTAACCCAAAACGTACCACTTCAAGACAATGATGTTATTGTAGTTGGTCGAAACTTACTTGGTAAAATTACTAATGTATTGAGTACGATTACAAGACCATTTTTTGATATACAATCATTTCTTCGCTTTTTTAATGATTTTGGTAGGTATTAAAAAACATTCCTACACTCCTATACTCCCACCCTCCCTTCTCCACCAGGACAAATGGCACCACCTATTGTAAAGCGTTACTTAATAGCATTTGATAAATATAAATGGATTGGGCTAGCTGGTTTTGCGCTAGTTGTTGCAGGTTCGACCGTAGTCGCGATGCAACCAGACCCACCTGCAACTTACCAAGGAGACGCAGCGTTAGCTTATAGCGGTCCACCAATATCTTTTTCGGCAATTGGAAGCCAAATTCAGCAGAAGGGACAAACTTTAACCGCAGATGATTTGTTGTCTGAACCAATCATGCGCGAGTTGGTCGATAAAACAAAGTTTAAACCGCAACAGTTAGCAAATACAATTGCCATTGACTTTCCGCAGCGAACAAAAACAGGCGAGTTAGAATCAAATATTATTGAGATTAAATATCAAGATACCGACCGTAAAAGAACAGCAGAAGTTTTAACAATTATGCTGCAAGAATCGGTAAAATTAAGTGCCGACCGTAATACAGGGCAATTAAAATCAATTATCAACAAAATTAACGAGCGGTTGCCGAATGCGAAGAAAGAGCTTGAAGCTGCTGAAAAAAAACTTGAGCAATATGACCGTATTGAACGTCCTGCGATTTTAGCAGCAGAAAACGGCAGCTTACTAGGTGCTGTAACAGCTAGTCAAAACCAGCAGCGTCAGTTGCAGCAAGTTTTGATTGGTATTGATGCTCAAATTCGCAGTATCCAAGGCAAATTGGGCATGGACGCAACGACAGCGTATGTATCCAGTGCGCTAAGTGCAGACCCGATATTAAATAGCTTGCGAGCGCAAATTTTTCAAATAAAGGCGCAAATGGAACCTTTGCAGAAGGAAGTGCGAGCCGAATATCCAGCAATGGTACAGTTAAGGCGCCAACTTGAAGCGGCTGAAACATTATTTAATGAGCGTAAAGCACAAGTTGCAACTGGTGGTGGTAACGCAGCACCTTTGCCTGGAAGAGTTACAGACCAGTTAGCTCGTAATAATTTAGACCCCGCGCGTCAAGAACTTGCAAATCAACTAGTCGCCTTGCAAACTCAGCGCGATACACTGCGGCAGCAACTAGGTAACGAAACTCGTCAAGAAGGCGTATTGCGTCTACAATATGCTCAAATCCCGAATAAACAACTTGAACGTTCGCGTTTAGAACAGCAAATAATTCTTAAAAAATCTATCTTTGACCAAATGCAGGTCAAGCTTACCGATGCAAGAGCTGCTGAAGCAGAAACTGTAAGCAGTTTAACTATTGCTCGTCCACCACGAGTTATTGCCAATGTCAAACCACCAAAAAGCGTTCCTATTACCTTGGCAGCAGGTGGATTCTTTGGTTTAGTTATTGGAGGTGGGATAATATTCTTACTTGGTTCACTCGAAGGTACCTTCAAAACCAAAGAAGATATTCGCGACAACTTGAAGCAAAAAGAAGTTGCACTACTCGGAGAATTACCTATATTACCATTTGAATATAGTAAAAATACGGTACCCGTAATTATTTCACCAGATTCTGGTTATCTAGAAATCTATGAGAAATTCCGCAGTAACTTGCGTCGAGTTGGTGGCACCGATGTCAAAGTCGTATTGATTACGAGTACAGGTACAGGAGAAGGAAAAACAGTTAGTGCTTACAACTTAGGAATAGCTTGTGCGCGCGCAGGAAAACGAACTTTAATCATCGAAACGGATTTACGTTCTGCTTCTTACTGTGAATCTTTAGGAGTTAGTGTAGACCCAGACGCTGCTCTCGAACCGCTACGTTATTATGCTAATGGTGAATGTATCCGTCTTGTACCCGAAATTGAGAACTTATATATAGTTCCCAGTCCAGGCCCTGTAAGGAATTCAGCGGCAATTCTTGAATCAAGCGAAATGCGGCGTCTAATGGAAGACGTGCGCGCGCGGTTTGATTTCGTCATCTTAGACTCAAACCCCCTCGGTTTATCGAATGACGCGCTATTAATTCAACCTTACAGCGACGGTATAATCATGGTCGCACGACCTAACTTCACTCAAGAAAACGTATTTGGCGAAGCCGTTGACCAGCTAGTTGAATCTGAAATGGGCTTAATAGGCGCCATCGTCAACGGTGCAGAAGATGTAGTTATTACCTCTCAACGAGTAGCAACACTTGAACCAGAAGTAGATAGAATCACAGTTAACGGTAGAAATTAATAAAATAAATGAGTGCTGAGTGCTGAGTTCTGAGTGCTGAGTGCTGAGTTCTGAGTAATAAATATCCAACTCCGCGCCTCCTAACTCCGCGCCTCCTAACTGTAAGGTGCGTGACGCTACTAGACAACTAGCTTCGTTGTAAGATTTTTATAGCGTCACGCACCCTACTTCCTAACTCCTAACTTCAACTCAGCACTCAGCACTTTCAACGAGCGCACTTATTACTAATATTCATCCTGCTTAAATAATCCAAATACTGGACTAAGAATAATACCAAAAACAAACCCGCCAATGTGTGCCCAGTAGGCAACACCTCCGCTTTCGACGCTCATATTAGCTGCAGCTTGTAAACTAGCTAAACCAGATACAACATTGTTAACTACGAAGAGTCCAATTAGTACTAATGCTGGTAAACGAATTGTAGTCACGAAAAAAAATAAAAATACTAGAGTTACAACTCGTGTTTGGGGAAAGCGAATTAGATAGGCGCCTAAAATTCCTGAAATAGCACCACTAGCGCCCAGAGAAGGAATTGTAGAATCTACACCAATTATCCACTGACACAACGCAGCTAAAGCACCACAAGTTAAATAGAAAATTAGATACTTAAAGTGACCCATACGGTCTTCGATATTATTACCGAACACCCATAAATACAGCATATTAGAACCAAGGTGCCACCAGCCACCATGTAAAAATTGTGACGTAAATAGCGTTACCCATTCGGCATTAGGAAACCTAGTTAATTGACGTGGAATAACAGCATAAAGCTGTAAAAATTGGTCGATTTGACCAGTGCTAAACAGGCGCCACTCGTGTAAAAATACCAGAACATTAATACCTATCAGTCCGTAAGTAATGTACGGACTGATTCGCGTTGGATTTTCATCGTATAGAGGAAACACAGATGTTTTTTTCTATATTGTTATAAATGCACTATAACTTGAATCCTCGTATAAGCGTCCGTTATAGATATACATACAAAGTAGTATTTCTGGTTCAACTCTACAAACAAAATAGAGGCGCCACTTTGAACGCCTCTAAGTCAGAATATAAGTTATTTGATTTATTTCAGCAGCAAATAATATAACTGTCCATTACCACCAGTAACACCAGCTCTATTGCCAGCCATTTCACCAGTACCCATGAAATAATCAACTCTACCAGGCCCTTTAATTGCACTGCCAGTATCTTGGTCAAGAACAAAACGACTAACTTGGCGCCTAACCATACCTCCACCAGGTGCAGGAAATGGGAAAGCGTTGTTAATTAAAGCAAGGGCACCTGGAGGCATTAGTGATTTATCTGTAGCAATCGAACGTTCGGCTGTTACAGGTACATTAATGCTACCAGTCGCTGGTTGACCTTTAGTTTCCTTGAAGAAAACAAACCGCTCCCATAAAGGTAAATAGACATTTAAATCTTGTGGTACGCGACGGAAATGGTTAATTAAAGCAGGCATAGTAGCATTTTGAGGGTCTAATTTGCCGTCTTTAATTAGTGCCCTACCGATACTTGTCCAAGGGTAGTCAGTGGCGCCAGCAAATCCGACACTCGTCGTCCTACCATCAGTTAATCTAAGTTGGGCAGACCCTTGAATATGAATCATGTAGGCATCCAAACGGTCACGAAACCAAAACAGTTCTGAGCCGCGTAATTGGCTTCTATTGCCTAACAACCCATCTTCCCCTTCGAGTTGGACTCGTGTTGGATGAGGTTTTGCCCACTGGTCGAGGTTTTGGGGAATTCTATAAAGAGGGTATCTATACGCTCGCGTGGGAACACGGCTAGCAGTATAAACAGGCTCATAGTAAGCAGTGAATTTTACAGTGCCTTTACCATCGTTACCGATTGACTTATAAAAATCAAACTCTCGTTTAACTGCTATTTGTAATTGTTCAGGTGACTTAGCGCTGACGACTAATTGCCGGAACCGCACTAAACTTCTGCGTACCCGATCAAGCGTAATTCCTTCAACAGGAAAATTTTGATACACTGTAGCCGCTCTCGGTGTATTCAAATAACGCAAGCTATTGTCAATTGACCTTAATAGCGCTCTTACGTCTCCTGGCTTGCCTTTGCTCCAGAAAAGCTGCTCATCCCAACCAATACAACCGCGCGCGGGCTGGCAATTTAAGTCCAATTTGACTAGTTTGAGCGGTTGAACTGGTTGAACTGGTTGAATTTCCCCTCCAGGTAATGGAACGGGAGTTTGACCAGGGGGTGGTAACTGTGGAAGTGGCTGGGTTGGTAACTGTTGTGGACTACTAGGAATTCGTATTGGAGGTAATATTGGTTGAGCAACCACAGATAAAAGGGGTATAAAAGCGGCAATACCTAGCAAACCGGAAAATAAAGCAAGCGTTTTTCTCATCGTTTAAGTAAATCGTTCGACACTAGAGCTAAAAATAGGTTCAACACGGATTGCTACAACTTTAGAAGGTCGGACAACCATGTATTCGCCTTGAATATTTTTTATCGGTACACTGATGAAATCATCCGAAGCAGCCTTGGGCATCAATTCGCCACTGTACCACTTTTGGAATTCTTGAATCGTAGGGAAGCGCACTTCTTCCCTGTGACCGCTTTCCATCATCATATGTACTACGTATTCGTTCGGAGTTCTAGGCATAGGTTGAATCATTTATAAATACATCCAACCCCTAAATTAACTCCCTGACTCCAAGAATGGGAAGAGCAAAAACAATGGTACTTTATGCTATTTTTCACATGGACGCTCGTTTACCTAAATACAGTTCCCATTCTTAGCATCGTAAATTAAGTAAAACCAAGAAACGCATATAGTTTTTACAGTTCCCCATTAATACGCATACAATATCTTTTGACACTGTGCGAGGTACATACAGGGTGGACGACGATTATCAAACTTACTTAAACCGACTAGCACGCATGACGTTGCCTGAGTTCTACCAAACTCAAGTTCAACATATTCATGAGTCGTACAAATACCAAGTGGCGCCAAATGGAACCCGACAAGCTGCCCCATTTCCCGGCTATACAATCATTACCCCACCAAGTGAGGATGATACAAAAAATGCTGATTTCTATGGTAACTTACAGGAATATCAATCCCAACTACTAAATTTATCTATAAGTACTGAACTTATTGTCCCGCTACCATCTACGAGTTTTCACTTAACAGTAGCTGATTTAATCTGGGATAGTACCTACCTTGATGAACGTGTACGCAATCCCAATTACGAATCAGATTTACAAACTTGCTGCGCCAAAATATTTAATACGTATAAACAAACGGCGCCAGTTTCAAGTCCAATTCGCTTTGCCGTGCTGGGAGTAATGGTAATGCCAAGGGCAATTGGTGTTTGTTTGGCGCCTACTGAACGCGCAAGCTACGAGCAAATCATTAATTTCCGTCGCACTTTATACCAAAACCCGCAATTAATGAGTTTAGGTATCGAACAAAACTATCATTTAACCGCTCACATTACATTAGGTTACTTCGGCAAAGTAGTGCCAGATTTAGACCGCGCGTCTTTAGTCGCAATGATTACCGACTTAAATCAGAAATGGTTAGGAAATCTCCCCGAATTCATAGTACACCGCGCCGAATTGCGTAAATTCGACGACATGACACGTTATTACCGCCAACCCGAATGGGCAGCAATTGATTTTTCTTAATAGTAAGGTGGCTTTTGCCACCGTACTCCGCGCCTCCTAACCGCAAAAGTACGGGCGGGTTTACCTGTATCCTAGTAATAGTCCAAAATTTAGGTTAACCCGCCCCAACATGACTTTAATTCTTACCAATGATGACGGTATTGATGCTCCAGGAATTCAAGCACTATTAAAAGCTGTAGAAGGTTACGAAACAATCATTGCCGCTCCAAAGGATCATCAGTCAGGTTGTGGACATCAAGTAACTACTACCCGTTCGATACCACTTTTACATCGTTCCGAACGCGAATATGCAATTGGTGGCACCCCTGCTGACTGTTCCCGAATTGCCCTAACTCATATTTGTAAAAGTGCCAAATTTGTCCTATCAGGTATCAATGCTGGAGGTAACTTGGGTGTTGATGCGTATATTTCTGGTACAGTTGCTGCAGTTCGTGAAGCAGCAATGCTTGGTGTACCAGGCATTGCAATTTCACACTACCGCAAAGGCAAACTAAATTACAACTGGGATGCAGCATCAAAGTTTACAGCAAAAGTATTAGAAGACTTATTAAATCGTTCATGGGAACCTGGCACATTTTGGAACGTAAACTTACCACACCTTCAACCAGGTGAACCAGAACCTGAAATTATATTTTGCCAACCTTGTACTAAACCCCTACCCGTAAACTACCGCATCGAAGGGAATGAATTTTATTACGTAGGAAATTACAGCCAACGTGAGCGCACAGAAGGAAGTGATGTTGAAGTATGCTTTTCAGGTAACATTGCTGTCACCAAGCTACGAGTTTGACACTTAATCCTTTAGTTTACGTTTTACAAATAGTATTAATTCAAATAAAATACTTCTATCCCATAGTTCTACATTATTGCTGGCGGCAAGTTCACAGGCTTTTTTGGTAAAACTATTATTAGTAATTACGATTGCTTTGTTTGCATTATAGTGATTAACGGCGCCTAAAGCTTCTTGTACAGCTTTAATTCCAACAGCACTACTATATCTTTTAGCCTGAATAATGATTTTGAAACCATCTTTATAAGCTATTAAATCTGCCCCAAAGTCTCCACTAGTAGCAGTTTGGAATACTATGTATCCAAGCTTTTCTAAAAGACACTGTAAAAAAGATTCAAATTCCTGCCCTAACATTTTGTCAATATATCTAATTAGTTCAGTATGATTTAAATTCACAACTTTGACTATATCCATTGCCTTATTTTCAATTATTTCCGGTTTAGAGTCAGGACTAGTTGAACTTAAATACCATGAATATATTGTACAAAATAGAAAAAAGCCTATTAGCTCCATTTTGCCAATCCTAAAATTTAATGATTTTAAAAGTTCAAAGATTCTCGACTTATTCAAGAAGTCGGGAATTTGTCTACAAATTTATTATTCCCAGATTAATTAAACATTTATCAATAATTAAAAATTTAGAATAAAAAAAAGGTAGGCGCCCCCTGAACGGTTACTCCTACCCTGCAAAGTTAATCAAATTTAAGTCATTTTATTTCTTCGCTAAGTACTGGCGCCTTAAGCGAAACAGCGGGTGATTCTTTTTGTGCTATCGTTGGCACCGAATCACGTAGCCTTGCAGTTAGCTGTATTGTGGTTGAATCATAAACCTGAGTCAACATCTTAGGATATAAACCAATTCCGATAATCGGTACCAACAAGCAGGCGATAATGAAAATCTCGCGCGGTTCGGCATCGATAAGCTTTTGATGCGATACGAGTTCTTCGTTTTCTTTACCGTAGAAAATCTCGCGCAGCATCGATAGCAAGTAGATTGGAGTGAGAATGACACCAATTGCCATCAAGAAGACCACAATCACTTTAAAAGTTGGACTATAAGCATCGCTGGTGGCGAAACCAACGAATACCATTAATTCTGCAACAAAACCGCTCATTCCCGGCAATGCCAAAGATGCCAACGAACAAGTAGTAAACATCGCAAAGATTTTACCCATACGTTGACCAACACCACCCATCTCATCCAGCATCAGTGTATGAGTACGGTCGTATGTAGCACCGACAAGGAAGAATAAACTAGCCCCAATCAAACCGTGGGATACCATTTGCAGTATGGCGCCGTTTAAACCCAAATCAGTAAACGAAGCAATACCAATAGTCACAAACCCCATGTGCGAAATCGAAGAATAAGCGATTTTACGCTTGAGGTTACGCTGGGCAAACGATGTTAAAGCGGCGTAGATAATATTGACTACACCTAATATCACCAGCACAGGCGCAAAATAAGCATGAGCATCAGGTAACATCTGAGCATTCATGCGAACTAAAGCATATCCACCCATTTTTAGCAGAATACCAGCAAGCAACATGTGGACGGGGGCTGTTGCTTCGCCGTGAGCATCAGGTAGCCAAGTGTGGAGAGGAATGATAGGTAATTTGACCGCGTAGGCAATTAAAAAGGCGCCGTAAAGCAAGAGTTCAACGTTAAGGGCGTAATCTTTAAGCCCTAAAGCGTGCATATTGAACGTTACCGTGTCGCCGTAAAATCCCATTGTTAAGGCAGCGAGCAAAATAAACAGCGACCCACCTGCTGTGTACAAAATAAACTTAGTTGCCGCATACTGTCTTTTCTTACCACCCCATATCGACAGCAAGAAATATACAGGCACAAGTTCGAGTTCCCATACCAGGAAGAACAACAGCATGTCTTGTACAGCGAACACGGCTATTTGTCCACCGTACATTGCCAAAATTAAGAAATAAAATAGCCTTGGTTTCAGAGTTACAGGCCATGCTGCCAAAATTGCCAGCGTTGTGATAAACCCTGTCAAAATAATAAGGGGCATCGACAAGCCGTCTGCCCCTACTGACCAATTCAAATCAAGTTGTGGTACCCAAGGGTAGCTTTCAACTAGCTGCAAATCTGGATTAGAAAAATCGTATCCAGTATAGAACGCAGTAACAATCAATGCAAAATCAACTAGTCCAACGATCAGCGCGAACCAGCGAACTGTTTTGCCATCTTTATCCGGGATAATTGGTACTAGTAGCGACGCCGCAATTGGCAAAAGAATAATCGTCGTCAGCCACGGGAAATGAGCTGTATTCATCGAAAGTTATCTAGTAACGAATAATTAAGTTTTCGGCTATCGTCCACTAGCTCTATTTACTAGCAGTTTTTTTCGGCTTTCGCCTACATTGTTAGCTTGATTTAATAAAAATGAAGCTAAATTAGTTAAAAGTGCGCTCGTGCGCTCGTGCTGAGTATAAAAACTCATAACTCAGCACGAGCGCACTTTACACTCAGCACTTCTTTAAGTAACGCCAAACAAAATTACTAGCGCTAAAACCGCACCAAATATAATCAAAGCGTAGAATTGCGCGCGTCCGTTTTCGATATACTTCAATCCTTCACCACTCACAAGCGTGAAGAAACCAGTCAAGTTAACAGCACCATCAACGACGCGGAAGTCAACTTCCATAACTTGACGGGCAAGGCGCCGTAATCCTAAAACGAAAACTTTGTGGTAAATATCATCGAAATACCACTTGTTGAGCGAAAGCTCGTACAAAGGCTTGATTTGAGATGCAATAGCAGCGGGGTCAATTTTCCGCCACAAGTACATCAGCGAAGCTAAGGTTATCCCAATTAACGAAATACCAACCGAACTACCCGCCATCACATAAAATTCTTGGGGGTTGAATTCAGCAGCTTTTTCTGCTATCTCCAAAGCTGTTTCGCTAGGAGCATGAATAAACTCCTCAAAGTAGTTAGCATAAGGTGTACCAACTAAACCAATTAACATCGAAGGAATCGCAAGTACTGCTAATGGTAAAGTCATTGTCCACGGCGACTCGTGCGGTTCGCTGCTATGTCCATGACCGTGGTCTGAGTGATGACCACCACCAGTAGCTTCTAACTCGCCTTGTTTCATTGCACCAGGTCCAAAATTAGGCGCCAGTGCTTCGCCTTCAACCAAAATTGTTGCAGCTTTCTCAAGCTTCTGAATTATCTTCTTATCAGTACCCCGGAACCCACCTTCAAAGGTAGAAAAGTACATCCGGAACATATAAAAAGCGGTGATACCAGCGGTTGCATAACCAACAAACCATAATAATGGGTTTGCTGCAAATGCGGCGCCGAGGATTTCATCTTTTGACCAAAAACCAGCAAAAGGAGGAATACCAGAAATTGCCAAGCAACCAATTAAGAAGGTAATACCTGTAACTGGCATGTATTTTCGTAGTCCACCCATCAACCGCATATCCTGCGCCAAAGCTGGGTTATGACCGACAACACCTTCCATACCGTGGATGACAGAACCTGAACCTAAGAACAACATCGCTTTAAAGTAAGCGTGGGTCATTAGGTGGAATAATCCTGCACTATAGGCGCCAACACCCATTGCCATGACCATGTAGCCAAGCTGGGAAATTGTTGAATACGCCAATCCTTTTTTGATATCGTTTTGGGTTATCGCAATTGTTGCTCCCAAAAACGCAGTAAAGGCGCCTGTGTACGCAATTACATTCATTGCTGCAGGTACATGTTCAAACACAGGGTACATGCGTGCGACTAAGAATACACCAGCCGCTACCATTGTTGCTGCATGGATCAGCGCGGAAATTGGTGTAGGACCTTCCATCGCGTCTGGAAGCCAAACATGTAAGGGAAACTGTGCGGATTTCGCAACGGGTCCTAAAAATACTAAAATCGCCAGCAAAATTGCTAGAAAATTGCTTACAGAGCCATTCTGGACAAGTTCGCCAAGACGGACGCCCATAATATCAAACTCAAAGCTTCCTGTTGCCCAGAAAAGCCCTAAGATACCCAACAACAAACCAAAGTCACCTACGCGGTTAGTGACAAACGCCTTTTGACAAGCGTCTGCTGCTGCCTTGCGGTCATACCAAAAACCGACCAGCAAATAGGAACACATCCCTACGAGTTCCCAAAATACATAAACTTGTACAAGGTTAGGACTGACCACTAACCCTAGCATTGACGAACCGAATAAGCTTAAGTAAGCGTAGAAGCGCACATAACCTGGGTCATGTGCCATGTAGCCATCCGTATATATCATTACTAGGAAAGCTACAGTTGTTACAACTACAAGCATTAAGGCTGTCAGGTGGTCAATCGTGTAACCCATGCTCAAATGGAAGTTACCAGCTGCTGCCCATTCAAAGATACTGGTGTAGGTAGGGTGTCCTTGAATTTGGCTCCATAAGATGGCAACACTAAGACCCATCGCTATACCCATCAACGAGATGATTAATGCGGAGTTTAGCTGTCGCGCTTTGTTTGTTACCTGATTGAGAGAGAGTAATCCTAGCCCTACCAGCATTGCCCCAAGCAGCGGGAGTACTGGAATTAGCCAAGCATACTGATAGATTATTTCCATCACTGGCGCCTACTTCTAGAATTCAAAGATTAAGTTATTTGTCGGAACTGTTAATAATTGTGACACACACCTTTATTCATAAAATACCCCACCAGAATGGAATCGGGTGGGTAGTTAAGCCATTGTTTAGATTTTGAAGAAATGCATTAACATTCTTAAGGGTGACTAGTTTATCGTCCTGTACAATAAGACACAATTTTTTTCTTCCTAAGACAAGTATTTTAAACAGCACCGAAAATAAACCTCGCTCTTGAATGACTCTACTTCAAACTTAACCCATGATTAAAGCTTTTCTACCCGATCATCTTATCTAACCATAGATTAGGCATTTATATCATCACGAAGGATGATGACAAAGATTACTAATATACGCATGGAGTTCCAAACGCGCGCTCTTTAAGATTCCCGACTTCAGAAGTCGGGAATCTGACCAAATATAAGCACCCTTCAGGCGTGAAAAAGAATAGTCACATTACATGACATTGACTGTTTTTGAGCTACTGTGATTATGTTCCGAAATGTAGCTTTCTTTAATTTGTTGTAAGGAATAAAGTAAGTCCTCACGTCCTTTAAATCCTTCAAGCCGTAGCCGAACTAACCCTTGTTCAATCAAGATTAAAGTTGGCAGTGATTTAAGCTTATACTTATTCGATATTTTAAAATTTTCATCAGCGTTGATTCCAACGAGTTTGATTTCCCCTCCACATTCTCGGTTGAACTGCAACAGTAGAGGGTGAATAATCCGACATAAGCCGCACCAAGGCGCCCCAAAGTTTACTAACACAGGAACATGAGATTCTAAAACTTCTTGAGTAAATGTCCGCTCACTAACCGACAACACCATGACGCCTCTATGATTTATAGGGTTTTAATATTAAGGAAAATGGCTACTGGGGGTAGCGCTACCCCCAATCAATAGCTACTTCAATCCATCGTACATTGATTTTGCTGTATTTGATAACAGGAAACGTTGGGCGAAAATTTGTTTTGGTAAGTTTGTCAATAGACTATGTGCTAGTATTCAAAACTGTATCTTACTTGTTGACACCAAGAGCAAAGGGTGTAACCACCAAAACAGTAGTACAAAAAGCGTAACACCTAAATAAGCAGGACGTGCAAATTCCTGCCACTTAATTGACTGGCGCCCGTCAAGAACTGCTAACAATGGAATAATGCTTGTACGTTGTTTTACCAATTCAAAAGCCTCACCGTAACGTGCTTGTAGGCGCCGATCGCCGTGCCAAACCCCAAACATGTGGTGCAAAATTAGCCCCAGTGAAGTAACAAGTGTGAAAGTTGTACCTATCCATAAAGTGTGAGCAATGCACCAAATTATCTGCCCGACCATTTGGGGATGGCGGGTAACGCGAATAATCCCTGTTTCATACAGAAGAACTTGGGGCTTTTGAATGGCAGCAATTTCTAGTAGATTGAATGTGGCAGGATACAAAAACAAAAACGATATCGCCGATAGCACCCAAACGAATGTTTGTACCCCTGGCAGTCCTTGGACTTGCCAAAGTTGCAACCCATCATAACGGTGATTAAAAAAGTAAACAATTAAGATAACAGCCAAAGGCAGGCTGATTAAAGCAAAAATAACGCGATATAGCCTAGCACCTGTATACTTTTCTGCCCACGGACGTAGTGCAGCGCCTCCGCTGTGCGCGATTGCAAATACAATTTGCAGTCCAAGCATCATAAAATGACTAGGAGTAAACCAATCTGGCATCATCTCTCGACATACGCTCCGGATAATTTAAATGAAAACGCGCGTTTAAGTACAATCAATACTACAAAGTATTTAAAGGGGGACTTTAGTCAAGATGTTGTTTATGTTGTGTTTTTTAACAAGAGCCTCCAAACTTAAGATGCAATCTCTAATCGTCCTCTAATTGTGGAGAATTATTAACTTTCCCCGCACTCGTTTCATTACGGGTGCCTTTTACACAGTACATTATCAATTTTCAAATCGCTCCAAAGAACGTTTGTGTGTTGAGCCTTATGTCTGACCTTCCTTTTACTCTAGATCAGTTACGTATTCTCAAAGCGATTGCCGCAGAAGGGAGCTTCAAGCGTGCTGCTGACAGTTTATATGTTTCTCAACCTGCTGTTAGCTTGCAAGTGCAAAACTTAGAGCGCCAACTTGATGTTCCCTTATTTGACCGTGGAGGTAGACGCGCGCAATTAACCGAAGCAGGACATCTATTACTAAGCTACGGCGAAAAAATCCTTAGCTTGTGTCAAGAAACCTGTCGTGCTATCGATGACTTGCAAAACCTCCAAGGTGGCACTTTAATTGTCGGCGCCTCTCAAACAACAGGCACTTATTTGCTGCCGCGAATGATAGGCATGTTCCGACAAAAATACCCCGATGTAGCTGTACAATTACACGTCCACTCAACCCGACGCACAGCTTGGGGCGTTGCAAATGGACAAGTCGATTTAGCGATCATTGGCGGTGAAGTCCCTGGTGAACTTGCCGAGTCGTTGGAAACTATTTCCTATTCAGAAGACGAACTGGCTTTGATTTTACCTGTATCCCATCCCTTTGCAAAACTGGAAAAAATTCAAAAAGAAGACTTATATAAATTACAATTCATTACTCTCGATTCGCAATCCACTATACGCAAGGTCATCGAACAAGTACTATCGCGTTGCGATATAGATACACGCCGTTTCAAAATTGAAATGGAGTTAAATTCGATCGAAGCAATCAAAACCGCTGTGCAATCAGGCTTAGGAGCAGCCTTTGTTTCAACGAGCGCAATTTCTAAAGAGTTGCAAATGGGAGTACTTCACCGCTCACCAATTGAAGGTGTAGTAGTTAAACGAACGCTATGGTTAATTTTTAATCCCAACCGTTACCGTTCCAAAGCCGCCGAAGCTTTCAGCCAAGAAATCCTGCCTCAATTTGCAGCACCGGGCTGGAATATGGAAGTGTTAAAATCAACGCACAGGGAAATAGTGGTTAGTGCTTTAAATGTTGAGGAGCCAGTTTTAGACGATGATTAATTCCTGAAAGTATAAAAAAAGGCTTTGCAGTTCCCATACAACGGATAAACTCGTGGCTTTTGTTCGCTTTGTCACATAATCCGGGGATACCCACAGCGCGATCCGTGGGCTATCTCACCTCCTTGATACGCCGCCAATAAGCTAAATATGGAAGTCTACTGCACTCGTCCTCATTGCCCACGTCCGCTGAATCATTTTACCGACCTTGACGAAACTGCTCTAATTAGAACCGCCCAGCAGAAATACTGTACTAGTTGCGGGATGCCATTGATTTTAGCCGGACGTTATATCCCAACCAAGTTACTTGGTAGAGGTGGATTTGGTGCAGCATTTTTAGCGCTTGATCGTTATACTCCTGCAATGCGCTCCTGTGTAGTCAAGCAATT
Source organism: Calothrix sp. NIES-4105 (assembly GCF_002368415.1). Lineage (GTDB taxonomy): Bacteria > Cyanobacteriota > Cyanobacteriia > Cyanobacteriales > Nostocaceae > Dulcicalothrix. Next base: position 8,565,187 of record NZ_AP018290.1, on the reverse strand, counting down.
TTTGCCAGCTGGTTCCTTAAGTTCTACACAACTAAAAGTCGCGCAAGATTTATTTGAACGCGAGGCAGTAGTTTTAGAAGAAATTGGCTACCAGCACGACCAAATCCCTGATTTGTATGCTTACTTTCCGGTTATTGTTGAAAGTGTACCACTAGGACGGCAAGAGCAGTTTTTTTATTTAGTTCAAGAATATATTAATGGGGAAAATTTAGAACAAGAACTAATACAAAAAGGTAAATTTTCCGAATCGGATGCTGTGTTTGTATTAAGTTCGATTTTAAAGATACTTGAGTTCGTTCATAATCGAGGTATTATTCATCGTGATATTAAACCCTCCAATATCATGCGTGACAAAAGCGGCAAACTTTTTTTGCTTGACTTTGGAGCAGTTAAATTAATAACAAATTCTCTTACGGGTACCCTAGGCGCCTCGACAGGGATTTATTCATTAGGGTTTGCACCACCCGAACAAATGTCAGGAGGTCAAGTATTTCCATCAACAGACTTGTATGCTTTAGCAGTAACTATAATTATTCTGCTCACTGGTAAAGATGCCACAGAACTGTTTGATTCCTACACTAACCAGTGGAAATGGGAAAATTTAGTAAATACTAGTCGAACGCTAACATCCATTCTAAATCGAATGTTACTTCCTGCTGCAAATCAAAGGTTTCAAACCGCTACAGATGTACTAAACGCATTATCATCACTACAATTGCAACAGGCGCAACACCAACATCAAACACAGCTTCAGCCATCACAACAAGTTACACATCTAACATCAAAAGCGCAATTTTCCCTATCTCAAATATTAATAGGAGCAGGATTTAGCGGTCTTGAAGGCGGATTAATTGCAATAGCGCTTATGACTTTGATTAAATCTCCAGCAATTAGTTTAGGCATATCAGTTATAGTAATTAGCTTGATGATATTTGCTCAGTTCCGACGTTGGGTAGGTGGTTCAGATTTAATAATTTTTCCACTAATTACTTTACCAATCGTTTTATATCTTGTACGAGCTTCGTTGAGTATACCGCAAGTCTTATTCTATGCTGTTATTGCTGGCTTAATATCCATTGCTGTCACTTCACTATTTCGACTGATATATAAAGTTTTATCAATGATAATCTAATCAAAAAACTTATTAATTAATTTATCCCTCCAAACCGCATAAAAAAGTGCTGCTCCTTTATAAATAAAAGAATAAGGAGCATTTTTTGTCTTTTCACAACAAATAAGGTTACTAGCGCACGTAACATTTGTAAATATTTAAGTAATCATTTATACAAGTTAACATTTTTTACAAAAAAATATTTTTGTTAAACAAAAAACGTTAACCAGAAGTTAAGGTATTAGATTCACAATAAAAGACAAGATTTATTGCTCAGGGGCGCCTATACAAATAAACTCTATGAAAAAATAAAAGATAAAAAATGTCACAGCAACACGATAAAAATGAAACAGCGATTTTAATTATTGCCTTTTTAACTACATTAGGGCTTGTATGTGGTGGAGCATTTTTATGGTTTAAAAATCCTCGTATTGTATCAGTTTCAAATGGAAGTACTCAGCAAATACAATCCAATACAAACGGATTTACAAGCATTACAAAAGTTCCGACAGGATTGTTTAACTATGGAGGAAGCACTACTTGGGCAACTATTCGTCGAGATGTTGACTCAGTGATACAAAAAGAATTGCCCCAGTTTCAACTTCGCTATACAGAACCAATAACAGGCGCCCCAGGTTCCTCTCCTGGTATCAGAATGTTAATTCAGGGGCAACTTGCCTTTTCTCAATCTTCGCGTCAAATCAAAGCAGAAGAACAATCCACCGCGCGTTCTCTGGGTTTTGAGCTAGTACAAATACCAGTTGCAATTGATGGTATTGCGATTGCAGTTAATCCAAATATACAAATACCTGGGTTAACAGTCGCCCAAATCAAAAATATATATACTGGTAAAATTAAAAACTGGCAGCAACTAGGTGGTCCAAACCTACCAATAACACCTTATTCCCGACGCTTAGAAGATGGAGGAACAATTGAGTTTTTTCATGATAACGTTTTAAACAAAGAGAACTTCGGTGCCAACGTTCAATTTGTTTCAACTACGACTGATGGGTTGAGACAACTCGAAAGAAACAAAGGTGGTATTTACTACGCTTCGGCGCCGGAAGTCGTAGGGCAGTGCCAAATTAGACCTTTACCTATTGGGCGCCAAGCTTCAGAATTCATACCACCATACAAAGAACCATTTGTTCAGCCATCTGAATGTCCAACTAAGCGCAATCAAATTAATGTTGACACTTTTAAAACAGACAAATACCCAATTACTAGGCGGCTGTTTGTGATTGTGAAGCAAAATGATCAAAGCGACCAGCAAGTTGGAATGGCCTATGCTTCAATGCTTCTTACCGAACAAGGACAAAAATTAATATCTAAAAGTGGATTTGTAAGAATTAGGTAATTATAAGTAGAGACGTGATTTATCACGTCTGTTAAGGGTTAATAAAAAGCACATCAAATTTTGTCGCAGTTCAAAACGTCCCAACAGGACTGTTTAACTACGATTCGTCAGCACAAATTGGGCGCCGACCAACTTAAATCTATCTACACATGGAAAGTTAGCAATTGGAAAGAATTGGGTGGCTCTTCCATTCCAATTAAAGCCTACTCACGCCGTGTATATGACGGTGGAACCGATGGTATGTACTTCGCTTCTGCCCCAGAAGCCGTTCCTCAATGCTCAATTAAACCAGTGCCGTTGGGGCGGAAGCAAGGGTAAAACGTTGCTGCATACACTCTTACATTCATCCTCCCAGCAGAATGATAGAGCGCAGAGCAACAAATTGAACATTGAGGCATTTCAATCTGGTAAGTACCCAATTACACGCAATTTGTTTATAGTGATCAAACAAAACGGGCTTCCTTGAGCAACTTTTAGGTGAGGATGGTCGCTAACTTACTTCTTACCGAGCAGGCACAGGAACTAATTTCCCAAGCTGGGGAAAGTCAAATCCGCTGACACCTGCCGCTTTAATACTTTAATGTTAGCTAGCTCGATTAATCGACTCAGCAGGCAAGCAGATTAAATTATCCCCTTGAGTTAAAATCAAACCGCGTTGACGCAGTTTACCCATCAAACGAGTTACAGTAACGCGGGTTGAACCAATCGCGCTACCAATTTGAGCATGAGTTAGAGGGAATGGTAAACAGTAACCACGAATTACATCTGGGTCAGTTTCGCTCATCGCTGGCTCACCGTATTCCTCAATTAACAAGGTCAAGAAACCGAGGAGTCGGTCGATAGTACGCCGTTGTCCCAAAGCACTAAGCCACAATAGCTTGCGCTGGTGCTGGTACCTAAAGGCATCCATCACTTCACGACGGAAGTGAGGCCAGTTGTCTAGGTCATGCCAATACATCCACAACACCGCTGTTTGGTCAACATGAGCATAAGCTTGGAGTGTGAACGGTGACTGAGCTACTATTTCAAATGGCTGTCCGGCGCCAACAAACCCTAAAAAAGCTTCTTCAGGAGTTCGATTAATACGACGAGACGTTAGCTGACTGGCTGTAGCACTGACTTGTGCAGTACCGACCATGCGGATAGCACCTCTTTGCACCAAGTACAACAATCCAGGTCTAGCTGGAATGCGCTCATCTTTGCTAAAGGTACGGCAGCGATAGTGTTCTTGCGCCCAGTCAAGAATACGTTGCCAGGTCAAGAAAGGACGTGATGCTTCTGAAAAGGAGGATGGAGATTGCATAGGTAACAAAGAGCGTTCGGCTGAAGACAAAGACAGGCGTCAAAAAAAAGGTGCAAGGAGTGTCTTTGTGTTGGCAAGTCGCGGCTTAACACCTAACGTGCCAGCCATCAACAAAGTAGAATTTAAACCTCTACTATGATTGTTATACTTCTTACTGTACAATGATGGTAGTAAAATTTACCCATCTTTCATTAAATTTTATGCAATTCTTATTTTTCTCTCAATAAATTAAAGTTATGCCAAAAGGTAGATAGCGTAAAAACACGATGTTTGCTATGTAAGACAGTTGTAACCCGATTACTATGTGTATTCCATGATACTAGTTAGCAAATACACAGCAATTAAGCAGCTAATAAACAGTCATTTGCAAGAAGCTTTAAGTATTTATACTAGCGAAAAAAAAATATTAACGTTTGCTTTGGAAGAAATTGCCGCGCGCAAAAGTAAAGAAATATGTAAAGTTTTGTATATTTCCGAAATCGCTTTTAAACTTGCAAAAGTATATGGGACAAGCGCTTCAGTCATTGCGAATCAAGTAGTCTCTCATTTTTGTGATTGTAAAGAGAATTTTATGTTTAAGGCAGTGGAGGGTTTGATTCATATCGAAGTCGGTGACAGTGTTATAGCTGTCTTTTTGCAAAGTTTGGTAGAGCAACACAGCTTTCCCACACTCCCACACTCTCACACTCCCAGACTCCGGAACTCCCACACTGCTTCATTTTCGATTCAATATGCCCACGCGCGCTGCTGCTCTCTACTGCTCATAGCTTTACACTCCGGGTTGATATCATTTGAGCGGCCACTACAGATTTCTTGGTTAGATAGTCAAGGTAAACTTCGCTTCAACTCGGACGAGTCACAGCGTTTAATTGCGAACTTAGTGGAAGTAGTAGATGATTTGGTATGTGTTGATCGTCCTGATGCTTACTGGCATTCTAAAGCGTTAAATTTGAGCCAAGCTTTGATCTGTTTTTGGCGCCATACTCGTATTTGGAGTGAAGTTAAAGTGAAACCTGAACTTGTCCGCACGCATATTGGATTGATAGTAGCTACTCAACAGATATTAAGATTATTGTTAGAAGAAAAATTAAATAGCGTTGCTTGGTTTGAAATGTAGATTACTAATTGTGCATATTTTTATAAATTAAACAGGCACTAGCGTTTTAGAGGTAATTAGCCAATTAAATAATTAACAGAATTATTAGAAATATAAAAAGTTTTGTAAAAGCTATTGACTCACTAAAGAGGTCGGTATATAGTATCAAGTGTGTGAGGAGCGAACCAGCAAGGGCACCGAGACGAAACACGGCCAGTCGTCGGTGCCCTTTCTGATTTTTTGCAACACGTATCTCCTTGCATTTATTATTTTCAACACTATAAATAAATTTCAATGGTAATGATTAATAAATAGAGATGATTAATCATTAACCATTAGGTGTTAGCAAAGAACAAACTTTTCAACAGCGGCAGCAACTCCGTCATTTTCAACGCTTGGGGCAACCCAGTCAGCAATAGCCTTTACTTGTTCTGGCGCACTGCCCATAGCAACACCAGTACCAGCATATTGCAGCATTTCAACATCATTAAAATTGTCACCTATCGTCATCACGTTATTATTTTGAATTCCTAGCAGTTCTTCAGCTAGATATTTAACGGCTATTCCTTTATTTACTAATGGGTTAGTAGCTTCAAAGAAAGTTGCAACTGATGTAGTCAGGTAGAGTTCTGCGGGAGTATATTGGCGCCGTAAATTTCCTAGTAGTTTGTTTATCACATCAGTGTCGTCACACAAAGCGAGAATTTTAGTCGGTTCGTTGTCGAGTGTTAAGCGTAAGTCACCGACTGCGATAGGAGTGATATTAGAACGTTTAGCATAAATCTTTGTTTCGCGCGTTATCGAGCGCACGTAAAGTTCGTCATTGATATAAAAGTGTACAGATAGCTGTTCGCGTAGTTCTGGTTGCTCGAAATAATCGAGTAGCTGTATCGCGGTTGTGCGGTCAACTGGGTAATGTCTATGAATTTTATTCGTAGCTGGGTTTTGAATCCAGGCGCCTTGATAAGCAATAAGCGGTAGCGTCGAACCAATTTCTAGATGGAAGCGTAACGCGGAACGATACATTCTGCCAGTTGCGACAGCTACTTGAACTCCGCGCGCTTTAGCTTGTTGGATAGCATTTTTCACACCTTGGCTTATTTTGTTTGAGTGTCCAGCTATTGTGCCATCAATATCGACTACTAGTAACTTAATATCATTTACAGATTCCTTACTACTCTCGTTTGGTTGAGGGAATGTTGAGTATGGTGCTTGCGGCATAAATGGTTAGGCTGAATATTTGAAAACTGAACTATCGCAACTTGCTCATTTTAATCTACGCGGTTCGCAGCAAAAATAAAAAAGCCGGAATTATTACCGCCCACAACCCCAAAAAAAGCCTAAAGAAAGATGTTCTGTGGCGGAAGCAACTGGTTACAATTAAAATATGTCAGATACTAAAACATCAAACCAGTTGGCTTCCCAATCTATCGCAGAGCAACCCACGTTCATCCTCGTTGATGGACACTCACTCGCATTTCGTTCCTACTTTGCCTTCGCGAAAGGACGCGACGGGGGTTTGCGAACCAAGTCGGGGATTCCTACTAGCGTATGCTTCGGTTTTCTTAAGTCCCTGCTAGAGGTAATAGCAACATGGCAACCCTCGCATATAGCTGTCGCATTTGATTTAGGTTTACCGACTTTCCGTCACGAAGCGGATGATACCTACAAAGCTGACCGTCCAGGGACACCCGAAGATTTCGTCCCCGACCTTAAGAATTTGCATGAGTTACTGGATGCGCTCAATTTAAAAATATTGACTGCATCTGGTTATGAGGCAGATGATGTTCTTGGAACTCTGGCTAAAAAAGCTTCAGAACAAGGTTATCGCGTCAAGATTCTTACAGGAGACAGAGATTTATTTCAACTAGTTGACCCTGAAAAAGAAATTAAAGTTTTATATCTTAATAAAGAAGCGCTTCAACGTTCCTCCACATCAGGCCCTACCGAGTTTGGATTAGAAGAAGTCAAACAGAAACTCGGTGTGTTACCATCACAAATTATTGACTATAAAGCCCTCTGCGGCGATACATCAGATAATATACCCGGAGTTAAGGGAATCGGTGACAAGACAGCTGTTGATTTGCTTTCTAAATACGGTTCCCTTGAAAATATTTATAATTCTCTAGAGCAAATTAAAGGCGCCGCTCAGAAAAAACTCTCTTCGGGTAGAGAAGACGCAGAAAAATCCCGCTATTTAGCCACAATAGTCCAAGACGTTCCATTATCCGTAAATCTAGAAGACTGTAAACTCCAAGGTTTCGATACAAACAACCTCACACCACTTCTTGAAAAACTCGAATTTAAATCCTTCCTAGGCAAAATCAACCAAATTCAAGAACGTCTCGGTGGCGCCACACAAGAACCACCCCTAAAAGAAAACGAATCCTCTGGTAGAGACGCGATTAATCGCGTCTCTACAAACGATGTCTCTACAAACGATGTCTCTACAAACGATGTCTCTACAAACGATGTCTCCACAAACGATGTCTCTACTTCGGACACCTCCACTTCGCGCGCTTCTACATTTAGTAGCGATTACGATTTATGGTTTTGGAGTGCAGAAGACACTGACGCATTTCAACAGCAGGAAAAATCAGAAATTCAACCGCGTATTATTACCTCTGACTCTCAGCTAGAAGAATTAATAAATATACTTAAAAAACATACCAGTGTAGAAACCCCCGTAGCCTGGGACACTGAAACAAGCGACTTAGAACCGCGCGATGCGAAACTAGTTGGTATCGGTTGTTGCTGGGGAACTCAACCATCGGAAGTTGCTTACATACCTCTAAATCATACTCAAGGTGAAAATTTAGACTTAGAAAAAGCACTCAACGCATTAAAACCAATTTTAGAAAGTGACAAATATCCCAAAACTTTCCAAAACGCTAAATTCGACCGTTTAGTTTTTCGCTGCCAGGGAGTTAATTTAGCAGGGGTTGTATTCGACCCAATGCTCGCAAGTTACATTATTAACCCCGATACCTCTCACAGTTTAAACGAAATCACCGAACGCTATTTAAAATTAACGCTGACAAGTTATCAAGACTTGGTTCCTAAAACCAAAACTATTGCTGATATAGACATTAAAAGTGTAGCTGACTACTGTTGCTCACAAGTACATGCGACATACCAACTCGTTTCTAAACTGCGTGGAGAACTTAATAAAATTCCAGATTTATCAAAGCTACTTGTAGATATTGAGCAACCACTCGAACCAGTTTTAGCTGAGATGGAATACCAAGGTATCCGCATCAATAGTGATTATTTAAAAGAACTTTCCAAGCAGTTAGAAGTTGATTTAGCCAAATATGAACAGCAAGTCTATGATATTGCTGGTGAGAAATTTAACTTAGGTTCACCCAAAAAGCTCAGTGAAATTTTATTTACCAAATTAAAATTAAGCACCAAGCACTCGCGTAAAATCCAAACAGGCTACTCAACCGATGCAGCAACATTAGAAAAGCTGCGCGAAGTAGATGAAACCGGTATAATTGAAGCCATTAGCGAATTTAGAACGCTTTCCAAATTAAAGTCAACTTATGTAGATGCACTACCATTGCTAGTACGTTCCGATACACATCGCATCCACACTAACTTTAACCAAACAGCAACATCAACCGGGCGCCTATCATCATCAAATCCCAACTTACAAAACATCCCCATACGTACCGCATTCAGTCGTCAAATACGTAAAGCCTTCATACCCGAATCTGGATGGTTACTGGTAGCAGCAGATTACTCGCAAATCGAACTGCGAATTTTAGCGCACTTGTGCCAAGAACCCATACTGGTAGAAGCATACAAAAACAACGAGGATATTCACACCGTCACCGCGCGCTTAATGTTCGAGAAAGAAAACGTCACATCAGACGAACGTCGCGTAGCAAAAACAATCAACTTCGGTGTCATCTACGGGATGGGTTCATTAAGGTTTTCGCGTTCCACAGGTGTAGACAAAAACCTAGCAAACGAATTCATCAAACGCTTTTACACCCGTTACCCCAAAATATTTGAATACTTAGAAGGAGTCAAAAAACAAGCAATTAGCAAAGGTTATGTCGAAACAATCATCGGTCGGCGCCGCTACTTTGACTTCACAACAGAAAGCCTACGTAAATTAAAAAATAGCAAACCCTCAGACATCGACCTCAGCAAACTCAAAAACCTAGGTAACTTCGACGCTGGGTTACTACGTTCAGCCGCAAACGCCCCAATTCAAGGCTCAAGCGCCGACATCATCAAAATCGCAATGGTAAAAATGCACGAAGTCTTGCAAAACTACCAAGCGCGCGTACTCCTCCAAGTCCACGACGAACTGATATTTGAAGTCCCACCCAACGAATGGGAAGAACTACAACCTCAAATTAAATCAGTCATGGAAAACGCAGTAAAACTGACTGTACCTCTACTAGTTGAAGCGCGCGCGGGCGAAAACTGGATGGAAACCAAGTAAATTTGATAAAATCAATTCAAGGACTCTATTTTTGAAACATTAAGCATAGATTTGATAATACCAAATTTAGATTATGTGCTTTTCACGCTAAATACTAATGTACTTAAATATACATTTGTTTTGCAGGCCAAAGTATAAGACCTTGCTTTCAAGAATTTGAACACTTACAACTGATATTAATACTAACACTAACATATCTCCTTCATTATTGCCAATTAGGTGAACAGATTAAAAAGACTTGATTTTAGATTTTAAAAAGCTAAAATAGAGTTAATATATCCGGAAAGAGCTTTGTGAAACTGTATCTACATACTATAGCGGCCAAAAAAGCAGCTAGTGTATGCTATAATGTAGCCTGAGTGCTGGAAAAAACAAAGTTCTATTTTGATTAGGTTAGAATCGTTACATTTATCTGGTAACGGATAAAGTCATTATATATTCCGAGGTAATAAAATGTTAAAGAAACTTGGGTTATACTCTATTGGCTCCAAAAGAGTAAAAGAGCAGTCAAATCAATATTTTCAAGTAATAAACTTGTCACGCTCAAATCATGAAGTTGATTGCCAGGATAGTTCTAATTCAGGTGAAAAAGCTTAGCGAAGTAGTACGTATCAGTTAAGTATGGCTTTTAGAAACATATCGTAAAGTTTCAAAAGGCTTAAGATTTTATCTAGGCAGTAAGCAAGAGTAAAGTGTAGCTTACTGCTTTAAACTTTTTTAGGTAGCATTAGAAGGTTGAATAGCGAATCATACCGAAACTATTTCAAAAAAGCTTCTAAAACCAATTTTGATGTGCGTGCGATATCGAAAAGATTAACATTTTCTTGTTCTCTAATCACAAGTTTATCGTCCTGTACATCAACAATTAGTAAATGAGAACAAGGATATGGTGATTCTGAATTTTTTAAATACTCAATACATGAGTCGAATTTATTTAATGCTTGTTCAGGGTTATCTTCTTTAAGATACAGTATGCCTAAATTATAGTTGATAAGAGGTTGATTTTCCTTTAATATATCCGAAGTCGCAAGTTGCTCTAAAACAGATTTTGCAGTACTAACATTTTCTGGCATATAATCTTCGGTAACTATAAGTAGATAACAAGCGTTTACCATCCAATCTTCAATTTCTGTGCTTATTGCAAATGCGAGATTAATGTGAAAAGCAACCTCTTCAAAATTTTTACTACTAACATATATATCATAGGCATTACGAAAATGTTGATAAGCTATTGATTTCTTAACTTCCTCATTAGCAGTAGAAACCAATTTTTTAATTAAAGAGTTTACCGGAGCAACTGCTAAATCATGTGTTTTTAATATAAGCTCTCCTGATATAATAGAAATTCTTTCTTTCATTTGTTCGATAGAAAAAGGAAAAGAATTTATAATAGTTTCACAAGAGTTTTCTTTGCTTCCTAACCACAATTGAATAGTTAACCAAGGAAGAATAAACCTTATATTTAATAGTTGTAATTTATCATTTTTTCGATGTTCAACCATTAAAAAATATAAATCCTTAACCATGTGAGGACTCTCTACGAATACGTCATACTTTAAATCGTCGCTAGCTAATTGTTGAGTTAAATTGTAAATATCAGATTCTTCAACACTTGAATTTGTGCTAATTATTGTTATATTATCTAAGTCTGTAATTCTAAATTTAGATAATGCATGTATCACAAAAATTACGTCTATTGGAAAATCAAGAAAGCTAAGAGGTATGCTTTGTTCACGAGCATAATATTTTGTATAAATCTTATCAAAATCATCACCAGAAAACTTGATTATATCTCCTTCAATTGTAAAAATCTGCTCTCGAATAAATTTATTAAGTAATTCTTGTAAGATATCTTTTGTCCAGTTAGTATTTTCATTAAATATATATTCTATTGCCCATGCTTGCTCAAATGTAACTTTGCCATTACCTATTGAGAAAATTTTTAAAGCAGAAAGTTCAGTATGAGTAAGATTGAGTATTTTTGATAAAATAGGACGATTTGATAAAGTCTGTGAAGTTTCAAGCTCTCGACGAACATCTTCTAGGATGCTTAAATCTAACTTCATTTTTTTCGCACGTTTGTTTTGAAGGCGCCGAAACATTATGTGACATATTAGTTGAATCTCATAAGGACGCCCTCCAGACAAGTCATGAATTTCTTGAATATCTTCGTTTGTTTCTAAATCCAAAACGTGTTCAATATCAATTCCTACTTCTTTCAATGGTTTTAAGATACAGTCATGAGTATCATTTATTTTCTTGAAATCAACAATGTTAATTTTTTTAAATTGGCGTATTATTGGAGAAAATATATCATCGATAATTGGAAAAAGTTCAGGAGTACCAGTAAAAACAAGCATATAACCACAAATATTCATAAATATGTTTCTGATTTTTTCTAAAATTACTCTACTATTGGAAAGTACATTGCATTCGTCAAAGAGAACAATTATCGGCTTATCAAGCTCAGTTTGAATCGTAATCAAATCTCTCTTAAAAACATTGTCATCTATTTGGATATTATGATTACCGCCATTCATAGCCCTAGCATACTGAAGAGGAAACAAAAAAGGAGAAAAAGTCTTATCATCTGGAATAGTATATGTAAACATAATGTCTTGATGAGTTTCATAGGTTTTACCATGTATCCCAGCAAAAGCACCTAGTTCACAAGCTTCTAACAGAATAGAGTTAAATAATTTACTAAAAAATTGTAATTGAGTTTGAGTGTCTCCCTCATCTAAATCTACTCTTACAGCACAGAAACCTAATTTTTTTGCTTCTTCATTAATAATATTGAGAAAACTAGTTTTGCCAGAAGCTCTTTTGCCAAGTAGCGCAATATTAATTGGCTTAGGAGCTTTTACTGCATGATTTAAATAATAAATTATATCTTCTAACTCTGTTTTTCTGCCAGCAAAAAGTTCTAACTTTGATACTGGGTTTGAAAAATCGTATGGATTGTGAACTTGATTTATTTCTAACACTTAAAATTCTCCTTTTTCAGATATAATAATCATAATTTCATCAATAGCATGATTATATTTTTCGCTTACATTATTCGACTTAACCCATGACTCTATTTTATGACCACTTCCTCGAACTCTAGGTAGTTCCATGTACTGCTCTACTAATTTAAAGAATTCTTTGATTGCGTCTATACTATGATTGAGATATTCAAAATCAAACCACCAACTATCACAAATACATGCCCATATCTTTATATTGTCTATAATTTTATAATTATTGATGAGGACAAAAAAATTATTAGCATCTAATTTTAGAGCGACTAATTGAGAAGTAATATCGTCAGCTAAGGTACATTTTGATGCTAGACTTTTAAATCTGCCTTCGCCTACAGCATTTGAAATTTTCGTATAAGCTCCTTTTACGATATCAACATCTGCTCTGATTACTTTTCGGTTATGAGCCACTTTGTTGCGTACATATTCTATTTCTGATAAAGTAGCACTTAAAATCTCTTTTCTTCCAAAAATAGTATCAAAAACACCCTTCCAGTTGGTATTACTTTCTATAACCTTTTTAAGGTCAGGAAAATCAACATAGTAAATAGGATGATGCAGAATTAATTTGCTCCACTTAATATTATTTTCTGCTTTTTTACCGTCTATATACTTTTTTTTAATATCTTCAGGTAAACGAGTTTTATACCATTTTATCTCTACTCTCTGTAACTCTTCTATAATTAGCTCTCGAAGCCCTGTTTCAATCATGAATAAGTAGTTATAAGCTTCGATATTTTCTTTAGGTACTAAGTAGTCTTCTAGACTCATTTTCGTATAATAAGTAATAAAATAGCTGAAAATCAGAACTGTTATAATTCTCAATGTCCTTTGCTATGACGAATTTGCAAAGATAATAAATATAAGTGCAAAGCAATCTAAAAAAATATCAGCATAAAGTATCTAAATAAAGAACTTTCAAACTAAACTTCTAAATAACTGCATTTTAACCAAGATTATTTTTATGATCAGTAAAACGATTTATCATCAATAAAAATTATCGGGATGACTGGATTCGAACCAGCGACCCCTTCGTCCCGAACGAAGTGCGCTACCAAGCTGCGCTACATCCCGGCATAGTATTACTAGCCTACAATGCAGTATATCACATGTTATGGGCAGGCAGGATGCCTACCCCACAAAATTAAATCATTTATTTTTGCTAATCCCCAACTCCATGCCACCTGTACGGGCGGGTTCACCCAAATTTCCGATTATTTGCCAGCATATAGTAAACCCGCCCTTGCACAACTTGCTACGATTAACTTTGTATATCTATATAAATGGGTAAAAGTAGATTGTGGCTGTAAAACCAGATTGGTTGCGGGTAAAGGCGCCTCAATGGGAGCGTGTCGGTAGTGTTAAGGAAATATTACGGGATTTAGCTTTAAATACAGTATGTGAGGAAGCGTCGTGTCCGAATATTGGGGAATGCTTTAATGCAGGAACCGCGACGTTTCTAATTATGGGTCCTGCTTGCACGCGCGCTTGTCCTTATTGTGATATCGACTTTGAGAAAAAACCCAAACCTCTCGACCCTACTGAACCAACACGGTTGGCTGAAGCAGTACGACGCATGAAGCTTAACCATGTAGTAATTACTTCTGTTAACCGCGATGATTTACCTGATGGAGGTGCCTCTCAGTTTGTAGAATGTATTGAAAATATTCGTGCTGTATCACCGCATACAACTATAGAATTATTAATTCCTGATTTGTGTGGAAACTGGAAAGCGCTAGAAATAATTCTCCTTTCCCAACCTGAAGTTCTCAACCATAATACAGAAACTATCCCCCGCTTGTATCGTCGAGTGCGTCCACAAGCTAATTACGAGCGTACCTTAGAGCTACTCAAACGCAGTCGTGAAATTGCACCTTGGGTTTACACAAAATCTGGCATTATGGTTGGACTTGGAGAAACCGACGAAGAAATTCGTCAAGTTATGCAAGATTTGCGCGCGGTTGATTGTGATATATTGACCATCGGACAATATCTACAGCCTAGCCAGAAACATCTACAGGTTAGCGATTTTGTTCGCCCCGAACAATTTGATGCTTGGCAAGCTTTCGGTGAAAAAATCGGTTTTTTACAAGTTGTATCATCACCCTTGACCAGAAGCTCCTACCATGCAGAACAAGTTCGGGAATTAATGCAGCGCTACCCACGTAAATAATTTTGAATTACGCGACTACTGTACGGGCGGGTTAACAGATATCTTAAAATTGAATTTAAAATCTAACTAAACCCGCCCTTATATAATTTTGAACCATCGCAACCCGCAAAATTGACTAATCTAAAATCCAAAACCCATATTCCTTTTGACTTTCCACAGGGTAATCCAAAATCAGTAACCATCCTCGGCGCCGGCGCCTGGGGAACTAGTCTAGCTTCCTTAGTATCACCAAACGGTCATCAAGTACGCATTTGGTCGCGTCGTGGTGAATTAGAACTGGCGCCTGCCGTTGAAAATGCGGATATCATTGTTAGTGCCATATCTATGAAAGGTGTGCCTGAAGTCATCGCGCAACTTCAAAAAATAAAGCTAAGAGATAAAGCTATTTTCGTAACTGCCACTAAAGGTTTAGATACTCAAACTACTTGTACACCGTCGCAAATTTTGCAAGCAGCATTTCCGAAGCATCCGGTTGTGGTGTTATCTGGCCCAAATTTATCTAAAGAAATAGAATTAGGCTTACCTGCTGCAACAGTAGTAGCAAGTTATTCGGCAACTGCGGCAGAGTCTGTACAACTCGTTTTCTCCTCACCACGGTTTCGAGTTTATACAAATCTTGACCCTTTAGGCGTCGAACTAGGGGGAACTCTAAAAAATGTTATCGCTATCGCAGCAGGTGTCTGTGATGGTTTGCAATTAGGAACTAATGCCAAAGCTGCTTTAGTCACGCGCGGTCTTACCGAAATGGTTCGCATTGGTGTAAGTTTAGGCGCCAAAACTGAAACATTCTATGGTTTGTCAGGATTAGGTGACTTACTCGCAACTTGTAACAGTTCTCTTAGCCGAAATTACCAAGTTGGTTATCAGCTAGCTTGTGGTAGAACACTTCCTGAAATTCTTGCCCACTTACAAGGAACTGTAGAGGGAGTAAACACCTGTTCAGTATTAATAACGCGCGCTTCTGGGCAAAATATCTCAATGCCTATCACCGAACAAGTTTACCGCGTCCTCAAATCTGACTCCACACCCCGCCAAGCTTTAGAAGAATTAATGCTACGTCACATCAAGCCTGAATACTACGAATAAACAAAAATTCATTTGCATGTTGAAAACCTCTCCCCCGACCCCTCTCCTACAAGGCTACGGTGTACACACATCTTTATAACCCTTCTTATATTCCCTCCTTTGTGCCCTTTGTGACCTTTGTGGTTTATGTTTTTAAGGAACCACAAAGACACGCTCGGACACAAAGAAAGAGAAGAAAGGGAAGAAAATTAACTTTCAAAAACTTATGTGTACACGGTAGCTCCTACAAGGAGAGGGGAGCAATTGTACTCCCCATTCCCTAGTAGGGAAGGGGGTTGGGGGGTTAGGTTTTTTCTATGCTTGGACACATAACGTGAAAAGTCAGGTCAAATATCAGGGGTTAGAAGCGATCCTTAAAACAACGCGAACAATACTTAACGCAAAATCAATCCAAAGCATACTAAAACCTTCAGGAAATTATAAAAAGATTCCTGTATACATAACCATCACACAAAAACCATCACACGTAACAAAAAATATTTTCCCTTACTTCTACTTAATTTATGATTATAGTACGTCAAAAAAGCTACAGTAAATATTTATTTAATGAATAATAATTATAAAGACTGCAACCCTTAATATCAATCAGTTTTTACTCATGATTAATCTCGCTCTTGAGTTGTAATCACGTCCTATACTTAGCTTATTAAGTATATATAAATACTAAAATGGCTTTAACTCAAGAAATAAATTCAAAAAAAACTTTCAACTTGATGTTAGTTTCTGTGAGATTGCGGGAATGATATCAACAGTTGATTATGCTGACCGCAATGCTACAACCGTGCAGGGTTTGCAGCCGCTTATTAAAGATAACCTCTAAGTTGGCGTACTGCCCACCACAATCTATTGTTACCTGGAGCCATTGAGACGAACCTTATGCCAGCAACATCTTTTTACGCCGCAGATGCAGAAGAAGCCCAACAACCTAACCAAACATTTGACCCAGACCTCGGAGTTGATGAAAGTGAGTTATCTGTAGAGGATTTGGAAGAGCTGGAAATGGTATCGCAAGACCCAGCCAGCTTTGCTACAACCCCCAACCGTCGTAGCACTGACCTGGTACGCTTGTATCTTCAGGAAATTGGACGGGTTCGTTTGTTGGGACGTGATGAAGAAGTTTCAGAAGCTCAGAAAGTTCAACGCTACCTACGGTTACGTATTTTGCTAGCCAATTCTGCCAAGCAGGGTGATGATATTATCGCTTCCTACTCACGCATTATTGAAATTCAAGAGCGTTTAACTTCCGAGTTGGGGCATCGTCCTTCGCTCGAACGCTGGGCAAAAACAGGTGATATGGATGTTTTTGAACTCAAGCAACTTCTTGCTAAGGGTAAACGTCGCTGGGCAGAAGTTGCTAAGTTGACTGTCGAAGAGTTAGAACAAATTCAAAGCCAAGGACTTCAATCTAAAGAACACATGATTAAGGCGAATCTCCGTCTTGTTGTGTCCGTTGCTAAGAAGTATCAAAATCGTGGCTTAGAACTATTAGATTTAGTTCAAGAAGGTACTTTAGGTTTAGAGCGCGCGGTCGAAAAGTTTGACCCAACTAAAGGGTACCGCTTTAGCACTTATGCTTACTGGTGGATTCGTCAGGGTATCACTCGTGCAATTGCTACAAGCAGTCGCACTATTCGCCTCCCTGTCCACATCACAGAAAAACTCAACAAGATTAAAAAAGCACAGCGTAAAATTGCTCAAGAAAAAGGTCGCACACCGACTTTAGAAGATTTGGCAATTGAACTCGAAATGTCACCAACACAAGTTAGAGAAGTATTACTGCGCGTACCTCGTTCAGTATCTCTCGAAACCAAAGTTGGCAAAGACAAAGATACTGAATTGGGCGAACTTCTCGAAACTGATGGCGTTACCCCAGAAGAAATGCTAATGCGCGAATCACTTCAACGTGATTTACAGCACTTGTTAGCAGATTTAACCAGTCGCGAACGCGATGTTATTCTTATGCGCTTTGGTTTAGCTGATGGTCATCCTTACTCGTTAGCTGAAATCGGACGCGCGCTTGATTTATCGCGCGAACGAGTACGCCAAATCGAATCCAAAGCATTGCAAAAACTACGTCAACCCAAGCGTCGTAACTTAATTCGCGATTACTTAGAATCTTTGAGCTAGTAGTTTATGTCATTAGCAGAAGTAGGGTTGCAAAATATACAATATACCCGATTTCTAAAAGAAATCAGGTATATAATTACCCAACTCTCTGATTAAAACGCGCTCGCTATTAACTACTAGTATTCTGAATTAATTGTGATGGGTTATTCACCACGTTGTAGAGACGTTACATGTAACGTCTCTACAACCCAATCGTAATTGTAAACAACTCTACACAAATATTAATTTTTCGATAAAAAGTAATTTTTTATCTCAGTAAAGCGCGTAGCAGCGAACGCTGTATACTGATTTACGACTCTCAGTGTACTATTAATAACTGGTAAAATTTGCAACTTCACGACAGCTTATAGGTAAAAACTTGCAATTACACAACTACAAAATTTTGTCAACTTTTTCTAAAAAAATTTTCAATAGCAGCAGAACTGCATAAATATAGCAATTTCAGGTGATTTGTGAGAATATAAACGATTTAAGGTTACTGCATTACATACTATACTTTTAAGATATTTGGTAAATATTCGCAATAATTTAAGATTGTTGCAACTTAGTCAAAATATTTGTTATATTCTCAATTGACAGCCTTTGTTGAGAAAGATTAGTATGTCTGTCTATACATCTGCTTCACTCAAAGCAGAACTTAATGAACGTGGCTGGCGCCTAACTCCCCAAAGGGAAGTGATATTACATATTTTCCAAGAACTTCCACAAGGTGAACATCTCAGCGCTGAAGACCTTTACGAAAGGTTAGAAGAGCAAGGAGAAGGCATCAGCTTATCAACGATTTACCGCACGCTCAAATTAATGGCGCGGATGGGGATTTTACGGGAACTGGAACTGGGAGAAGGACATAAACATTACGAAATCAACCAGCCATATCCGCATCATCACCATCACTTAATTTGTGTAAGGTGTAACACTACGATTGAATTTAAGAACGATTCAGTTCTCAAAATTGGATCAAAGACAGCCCAAAAAGAAGGTTTTAGCCTTCTTGATTGTCAAATGACTATTCATGCTGTTTGCCCGAAGTGTCAACGCGCGTTAATGCCGTTGTAATTTCAAGCGGACGCAATTGGGTAAATTATTGGGTAATTTGGGTAAGTTTTTTGGGGGAATCTCTGATATATGCTCATACAAAAATCCCACGCGGGTGTCGGCGTGGGATTTCTAATGACATCTTAATAGCGTCCAGTTGTTACATCATTAAGGCTAATGCCATAAAACTCTTGTGCTTGCTTAATTGCTCGCTTCGTATCGTTACCCATTACGCCATTGAGTGGACCTTTATAAAAACCTCTTTCTCTTAACCGACGTTGGATTTCCAGAACATTAAATTCGTTACTGTCTCCATTCGTTGTGCTAGTGTATAATTTAGCACGTGTTGTTGGCCCAGCAATTCCACTTGCTGCTAAATAATTCTCAGCCTGAAAGCGTTTGACGGCATCTGCTGTATATGGACCGTAATAACCATTTGGCTGACCTTCTAAGTATCCAGCTTTAATTAACTGTTCTTGTAAAACTCGCACGGGTTCACCACGGTCGCCTAAACGAAGTTTATCGCTAGAAGGGCGCCGATTTTGTGTGTCTTCACCGTAACCAATATTCGCAGGAGGCAGTCGGCGTAGTGTTGCAGGTCCAACTAATCCATCTGCCTCTAAGTTGTAAGCTTGCTGGAAGCGTTTGACTGCATCTTCGGTGATTGGTCCGAAAATACCTGTTGAATTGCCATAATAATATCCCGCTATCCGTAACTGTTCTTGCAAAAGACGAACTTGTTCTCCTTCGTCACCTTTACCAAG
Organism: Calothrix sp. NIES-4105; assembly: GCF_002368415.1. Classification (GTDB taxonomy): domain Bacteria; phylum Cyanobacteriota; class Cyanobacteriia; order Cyanobacteriales; family Nostocaceae; genus Dulcicalothrix. The sequence goes on along the minus strand of NZ_AP018290.1, from coordinate 8,545,653 downwards.
AACTCCGGAAACGCGACGAGAAGCAAGTGGTGCTGCTTGCTGTTCGGTACGAGATTGAGTACTTTGAGCGCGCGGTTTCGTAGTTTGAGTATTGACTACGTTTTGTGCTTGTTGTCTAACTTGGTTTCGGGCAACTGGGCGCCAGTTATCCAATTTTCCTACAGTTGTAGGTCCTGCAATACCGCTTACCTTTAACCCAGAAGCTTTTTGGAACCGTTTTACGGCATCTTCAGTACGAACATCAAATACTTGAGTAATTGGAGCATTATAAAAACCTGCCCGTCTCAAGTCTTGCTGTAGTTCGCGAACCGAGGGTCCTTGATCGCCTTTTTGAAGTGCAAAAGCACTACTCATCGTAGTCATCATCGATAAAGTCAAAGCTAGAGGCAACATGTACCGCCAAGCTCGACTCGATAATTTCTTCCAGTCTGGTGATGTTCCCCGATTGACTAAACTAAATTTAGCTAATTCAATCGATGGGCAGTCTTCATGATCGAAAGCTAGGTGTAAATACGCAAGGTTTTCCATAGTTATTTTCCTAAAGTTTTCCTACACCACTTATTTTTCGATGCCAGTAGCACCCACATTCATTAAGAATGCGGCGCCAATTGCTACGGTTCGGATAATCCCGAAACCACTGGCTGTTCGATAGCTGCTTCGGCTTGATGTACTAAGTTTCGCAGATTTTCCAATGTTTGTATATTTACATCCTCCCATAAACCACGCTTGTATGCTTCAAGTAATCTCTCAGCGATATCACGCAGAGCATACGGGTTCTTTTCTTCAATAAATTTACAAACTCTTGAATCAAAAAGGTATGTCTTTGCAATTCCTTCATACATGTGGTCTTCTACACACTTGGCAGTAGCATCGTAAGCGAATAAAAAGTCAACCGTAGCAGCCATTTCAAATGCACCCTTATAACCGTGACGCATCACCGAAGCAATCCATTTTGGATTAATTACCCGTGAACGGTATACCCTGGCTATTTCCTCAGATAATTGACGAACTCGCGGTTTTGCTGGAATTGAGTTATCGCCAAAATAAGTCTCAGGATTTTCCCCTCGAATCGAACGTACTGCTGCTGTCAAACCGCCTTGAAATTGATAATAATCATCAGAGTCAAGCAAATCGTGTTCGCGGTTGTCTTGGTTGTGCAGTACCACTTGCGTTAAGAGTAAACGTTGAGAAAACGCTTCGGGTGCAGAACGTCCATCGCTTTTTCTCGTATAAGCATAAGAACTCCAATTTATATAAGCGCGCGCTAAGTCGGAATCATCAGACCAATTCTGCGACTCGATTAAACCTTGGAGTCCAGCACCATATGCACCTGGTTTTGAACCAAAAATTCGGTAGAGAGAGCGTTCTTTCGCCTCAGTTTCACTCAATCCAACTTTTTGCCAGTACTCCATTTCTTCTAAAACTTGAGCAGCTAGCGGGTTGGCACCGGGCGGTTCATCCAATGCTGCCACAGCTTCTACAGCTTGGTCAAATAAGTTTATCAAATTTCCAAAAGCATCTCGGAAAAACCCCGAAACTCGTAATGTTACATCCACACGTGGGCGCCCTAGCACGGACAACGGTAATATTTCTAAATCGACAACACGGCGTGCTGCACTATCCCATACTGGCTGTACACCAAGCAAAGCAAGCGCTTGGGCGATATCATCACCCCCAGTTCGCATCGTCGCAGTTCCCCATAAAGACAACACTAGTGTTTTTGGATACTCGCCATGCTCTTGAGTGTAACATTCTATCACCGTCTCTGCTGCCTTAGAGCCTACATCCCACGCCGATTCTGTTGGAACAGCACGAATATCAACTGAGTAAAAATTATTACCTGTTGGCAAAACTTCCGGGCGCCCACGTGTAGGCGCACCAGATGCTCCACTCGGTACGTATTTACCATCAAGACCGCGTAACAAATTAATAATTTCTCTATCAGTTTGTAACAACGCTGGCAAAAGACGTGATTGTATCCATGTAGAGACGCGATTAATCGCGTCTGTACGAATATTTATCGCGTCTGTACGAATATTTATCGCGTCTGTACGAATATTTATCGCGTCTGTACGAATATTTATCGCGTCTGTACCGCGCGCGTCTATGTCTATATTTAAGGAATTTTGAATTATTTGTTCTACTAAATGTGCCGCGCGTTCTTCGAGAGCTTCGACTGCATCACCGATGGTATGAGTTTTATAATTTGTTTTTTGCGCTAAAAGTTCTATTTGTTTGCTAGTAAGTTTTTGACTAAAATCATCTGTCAAAGGATTGATTTCTAAACCCCAGTCAGTAGCGATGGCACAAGTAATACCTATATGGTGTCGGCATGGCTGTCTGGCTATGGCAATAATTAAATCGCGAAGTTGCCGACCATCAGGACACTGCCCAAAAATATGTAACCCATCCCGAATTTGTGCCTCTTTCAGTTCACATAGATAACCATCTATTTTGTTAATTGAGACTTCATCCCCCTTGTCGTCCCCTTTACGCATTCTTAAATCTAAATGAAGATTTTGTTGCGTCACTAGTTCGCTAATACGCACGGTTATTGCGGGTAGTCTGCTGGGGTTTAAACTATGGGCTTCATAATACTCATCAATCAGATTTTCTAAGTTTTGCAACGAACCGTAAAGTTCTGCGCGGGTCAAAGGTGGTGTTAAGTGGTCTACAATAACGGCTTGTGCGCGACGTTTTGCTTGAGAACCTTCACCTGGGTCGTTCACAATAAAAGGATACAAATGTGGCATGGCGCCTAATGCCACTTCTGGAAAACAATTATTAGATAATGCAATACTTTTACCTGGCAACCATTCTAAGTTTCCGTGCTTGCCCACATGAACTATAGCATCAGCTTTAAAATGCTGACGTACCCAGTGGTAAAACGCTAGGTAATTATGAGTTGGTTCTAAGTCTGGAGCATGATAATTTAAGCTAGGGTCAAGGTCGTAACCGCGCGATGGTTGAATACCGATGAATATATTGCCAAGTTGAATACCAGAAATCGGAATTTGAGCTTGAGTATCTCCCCAACGTTGACTAATTGCCTGTTGAACGGTTTCAGGTAAAGATGTGAAATAAGCTTGATATTCTTCCTGCGAAAGGCTTTGATATATAGAACGTAATTCTCTGCCTTCAGGGTCGTTTGTAACAGATGAAGTCAGCCACTGTATCAATTCATCACCATTTTGTGGAATTTTCTCTAGTTCGTAACCGCTGTTTTGTAAGCCTTTTAAAATTTCTACGCAACTAGCTGGTGTATCTAAACCAACTCCATTTGCTAAACGACCATCGCGCGTTGGATAGTTCGCTAAAATGAAGGCAAGGCGCCGTTGTGATGATGGTTTATTACGCAGTCGTACCCAGTTGGCGGCAAGTTCGGCAACAAAGTCGATGCGCGAAGCAATTGGTTCATAACCAACTACATTCGTTTCTAATTCAGGATGATAGTTTTGTACTGCTTTAAACGAAACCGCACGACTAATAATTCTGCCATCAACTTCGGGAAGTGCCACATTCATCGCCATATCGCGCGGTGATAAACCCATCAAATCTGACTCCCACTGTTCAATAAAACCACCCGAAAAAATAACTTGCAACACTGGCACATCTAATTTTTGCCAAAGTTCAATTTGCGGGGTTTCAGTTTCTAAGCGCGCCAGTGAAAAGCTCGTTGTGTTGAGTAATAGAGAAATGGGAGGTCTTGAGTCCAAGGGAGGTGGTTGAAAAATTGCTTCGAGTTCGGCTTGAACGTCTTTTTCTCGTAGCGAAGATACAAAAACTGGGAGTGGTTCTAAATTTTGTTTAATTAAAGCTTCGCACAAAGCATCAATAACTTTGGTGTTACCCACTAAATAGTGCGCGCGATAGAAAAGTATGCCAACCCTAGGTCTTGAGTATTCCTCTTTGTCCGTTACCCCATACACCCCCACGCGCGGAACTAGCTGCGGTTGAGGAGGGCTAAATGTGGTTGATAAACAGCAATCTGAAATATATTGAAATGCATGAACAATATTGGATACGCCACCTTCGTTAAAATAACGCCATATCCTGTTGACTTTGGCTTCTCCCAAGGTGGAATGAGATATTAAATAGGGGTCAATTCCGTCGTCTCCTGGCATTACAATTAAATCTATATGGTTACGTTGCACGAGTTCCTGCACAACTTCCAAGCCGTAAGTCCAATATGAACGCCCCCCTAAAAGGCGTAAAATAATTACCGAAGCGTACTCTAAAACTTGTTCAGCGTATGTATCAATGCTTATTTGATGCTGCAATTGTAATAAGTTAGCCACTCTCAGCGCAGGAAACGGTAACTTACCATAAGCAGCAGCGATACTTTGAATATCAGTGTCTGCCGCCGTTAAGAATACAACCGGAGCAGGATTTTGTTCTACAAAAATAATGCCTTCAGATTGAGAAACAACACCAACTGATGTGGTATTAATACGATGCATAGGCCTGTATAACCGTTTTAAACTATATAAGGTATAAATAAAGCTTAATAGAGCCAAAGAAAGTTAAAGATTATTACAAACTGTTAATGACACCTCTCCACTACCCTTTTATTGTCACAGATGAAAATGCTTAGTTCTCCAGATTTGGGCTTTTCTCGAACTTTACGTATCGATACATTTCATCAGCTCGGGAAATTGCTAGAGCAAATGGCTTATTCTGTGGAAAATACAGCTTTAGTTCTAACCGAAGCTGTACTGAGTCGAATTCCACTTTCAAACGAATGGCTCCTTAAGCGGTTTACAGTGGTAGTCTCGCAGGGGTTCAGTGCGCTATTAACAGGAATGAGGCAACCTGATTCTGGGAGTGCTATACAAAATAATTTAACGAATAATCATATTGATGATGACTATCACCTGCTAGATACAAGTTTGACTTTTGATCAAGGTCTAATAAGTTCGTTCTTGTTAGAACTAAGTGGATTGCTTGGGCGCCATTCTGAAACATACCGAGAATTAGAACGCTACTCAGAGCAGATGGTACCTAACTCGGTAACATGTCAAGAAAAGTTTACGTTACAGCTATTAGAATGTTTATTAACGCAGCCTGAACCGATACAGCCATTCTCGAACGATAACTCAAATTTTTATGCTTGCCAGCATGTTGAGGATGCACTCGAAAAGCAAATTGCTCAAGAACGACTACTAAATCGCGTCACAACTCAAATTCGTAAAAGTTTAGATTTATCTGTAATTATGACAACAGCACTCGCGCAGGTGCGTGAGTTTTTAGAATTAGACCGTTTAGTAATATATAAATTTGAACAGTCAAAATCTAATCATAGACATTTATCTATACCTAATTCTTCTGTGTCCGTTGCTGGTGCAGCAATTAAGCATCAATTTGTAGAGTATGGAGGTTGCATTGTTTACGAAGTTCGTGCAAGTGATGCGATTTCTACAGTATTAAATTATACAGAACAAAATTGTTTTACTCCTACTACCGAATGTTGGAGTAAGTACCGTCAGGGTTTCACGCTGGCAGTCAATGATATTTATAAAACTTATACTAATGAGACGTGTTTGCTCAACTTTTTGGAAGATGCTCAAGTTCGGGCTAAATTAGTGGCGCCGATTATGTTTGAAAATAAACTATGGGGGTTACTGATTGCTCATCAATGTTACAGCGTGCGTAACTGGAATGAAAGTGAAAAAAATTTATTAGGCGCCGTTGCAGAACAACTAGCTATTGCCATCCACCAAGCTGAGTTAATGAAATCGCTTACTCAAGAAAAGCAAAGTCTCGAACAACGGGTAATAGAGCGTACAATGGCACTACACGATGCTTTGGTTGCTGCTGAAGCTGCTAGTCGTATTCGCAGTGAGTTTTTAGCTACTATTAGTCATGAGTTGTTGACACCTTTAACTTATGTAATTGGTATGTCGTCAACTTTACTGCGTTGGTCATTCGGTGAATTATCGCAGCGTCAGCGCGATTATCTACAAACTATTCATGATAGCGGTGAACACCTGCTGGAAATGATTAACGATATCCTTGATTTATCACAAATTGAAGCAGGGAAAGCAGTATTAAATAATACAGAGTTTTCATTAACAGAAGTAGCAGAATTGATTAGTAACTCGCTGCAAGAAAAAGCAATAACTCAACAAGTGGATTTAAAATTAGATTTACAAGTTAATGCAAATCGTCACTTCTGTGCAGATGCACGACGAGTACAGCAAATTCTTAATAATCTTCTTAGCAACGCAATCAAATTTACCCCTGAAGGTGGCAGTGTTACCTTACGACTGTGGTGTGAAGATAACAATGCAGTTTTCCAAATCGAAGATACAGGCATTGGTATACCTGAAGAACAATTGCCACAATTATTTGAAAAGTTTCACCAACTTGATAATCCATTACGGCGCCGTTATGGAGGTACAGGTTTAGGGTTAGCTTTAACTAAGCAACTCGTTGAAATGCATCGTGGTCGAATCGAAGTAGAATCAACAGTTGAAGTTGGTTCAGTTTTTACAGTTTGGATACCCGAACAACCAAGCAAGTAAATTGGCAACGGATACAACGGATGTAACGGATGGATTGTAGGTTGGGTGTAGGCTTTGCGGAACCCAACATCTTTTACAAGCTAACTCAATGCATCTTCTAATACAGCTTTATGAATTGACGCCCTATCGAGTAAAAATTGTATCTTATCTGGTGATAGTGGGTCGCCATTGGCATAATGTTCAATCCAAGTCTTACTAATTATATTGGCATCATTAGGTAAATTTGCCAAATCCCAACCTGGCATATCTGTATCTTCCATCAAGCGGTTTACTTTTGGGTCATAGCTGATGGCAAACGCGCGACATCCTTCGCTTGCTGCCATAATTAAGCTATGCAACCGCATTCCTATGGCCATTTCAACACCACGAAATACACCTTTCAAGATTTGCGGTTCTTCAAAATGTAATATTTTACTAACATCTTTAAGTGCAGGTTGTATAGTTTCGGCAATGGCATAATCTTGTGCTTTTTGGAACGGTAAAAGCACGATAAATGTTTGTGTCGCTTTCTGAAAATCAGCTAATGCGCGCGTTATTGTTTGTAAGCGTGGCGCCGTTAGTTGCGGGTGTGACCTGAGCGTAACTGCTACCCTTGGCGCCGGCAAATCCCAAAGTCCAGGTGTTGGCTTTGACTCCATTGCCCATACAGGGTCTGGGGCGAGGAAATAAGGAATTTTCCACTCATTTAACAGTGCTGCGCTCTTGATATCGCGCACACTTACTTTAGTACAATTACCGAATGTTTGCCTTGCCATCCATTGTACAGGTTTGCGTTTGAGTGGTCCAATACCTTGTGCCCATGCTACTGTTCTTAAACCCATTTTTTGCGCTAATGCCATCAAGCCACCATAATAAAATGGACTTATCGCGCTTGTTGCATCTTGAATTAAACTACCACCACCCCATATAAACGCATCACACGAGCGTAAAGTTTTGATAACGGCAGCAATAGACATACGTTCATGTGCTTCGACTCCATAGCGCTGACTCGTTTCGTTAGGGTTTCCTGACAGCACTACAGGTGTGACGTGTGATGGTAGCATTTGTAAAAGTGTTGCTAACAGTGCTTCATCGCCACCGTTCCCTTTACCGTAATATCCAGATAGTAACGCGCGCATACAGGATTTTGGATTTTAGATTTTAGATTACCCTAGGGGCGGGTTTACAGATATCCTAAAGCTGAATTAATTATTTCGTTAACCCGCCGTTACGAGATTATGGTAGAGATGAGTAAAACCCGCCCTTACAGGATTTTAGATTAACAGCTTTTTTTTAAACTGGGTATGCAGAAGCGATACACAATTAAAATAGCCCAACTCCGCGCTTCCTGTACGGGCGCGTTTACCTATATCCTGCTTAATAATGGAAAATTTACGTAAACCCGCCCTGCTTCCTGTACGGGCGCGTTTACCTATATCCTGCTTAATAATGGAAAATTTACGTAAACCCGCCGCGCTTCCTATACGGGCGGGTTTACCTATATCCTGCTTAATAATGGAAAATTTACGTAAACCCGCCCTCACTTATGCACGCTCTTTCGATTCCTACTTGGATAATTCACCTTTCTAGCGTTATTGAATGGATAGCTGCTATTTGGCTAATTTGGACCTATGGTACACTGACTCAAAATAAAGCTTGGTGGGGATTTTCGTTCGCGATGCTACCCGCGTTAGTCAGTGCGATGTGCGCTTGTACGTGGCATTATTTTGATAATTCCCCAGCTTTGGAATGGTTGGTTACACTTCAAGCTAGCATGACAGTAATAGGTAATTTTACTTTATTGATAGCCGGATTCTTGATTTGGCGCTCTAGTAAATCACAACAAGTTTAATTTACCCCCTTTTCCCCAATATGTCTAAAGAAACATTATTTGCGCTTTCACTATTTCCCTACTTGGGCTTTTTATGGTTTATTACCCGTTCCGGACAAATGCCTAAGTTAGCTCTATACGGATTTTATGGTACTCTTGTATTTGTTGCTGTTACAATTCCTGCTGGCATTTATGCTCAAGTCCACTACGGTACGTCTTTGGCTAACGTTGACTGGTTACATGGTAGTGCAGAAGTGTTTTTAACGCTTACTAATATATTAATTGTGTTGGGTTTTCGACAAGCTGTAATAGAAAAGAAACAAGTTTCAAAGAATATTTCTGTACCCACTCAAGATATATAACTAATGATATAGGTAGCGTTTTTTAACATAGAAACATCCTCCAATCATACGATTTTATGAGTAGGATGTGACACTTACGTAAGTTGAACATGACAATTTTTCTTTCGGTAATATTGTCTAATATGGAGATAAGGGCAAAACATAATATTCTACTAACCTTAATGAAGAGGTAGGTGCGTAATGAATTTATCTATCAAGAAGACAATTTTATCAAGCTTTATGGCTACGAGCTTATTCGGCGCCACATTATTACCAGCGCAACAAGCATCAGCAGACGACCGAGTTCTACGTGATATTGGTGTAGGTGCTGCTGCTGGCGCCGCTGCTGGCTTAATTACTGGTCAAGGTTCGTTTTTGGGCAATGCCGTTAACGGTGGTGCTGCTGGTGCTGCTGTAAACGCGGCACAAGGTACTGCAAAACAAGGCAGAAGTAATAGAAATCGTAGAAAGAACCGTAACGCAGTTCTAGATATCGGTGTTGGTGCTGGTGCTGGCGTAGGAACAGGGGCTATTAGAGGAAATAGAAACACTGGCAATAATGCGATAACTGGCGCCGCTGCTGGTGCTGCAATTCACTTACTCAAGTAAGTAGATACGTAACATTACATAGGTAGAGACGTTACATGTAACGTCTCTACAACAACCATCAAAAAAACCCGTCTTCTAGAAGAAGGCGGGTTTGTTTGTATAAATTAATCTTGTTGATATAGATTTAGCTCTATTGCCGTAAGCCCCGCACCATACCACGGAGTGGTTGGTGTCGGGATATAAGGCAGTCAAAAACGTAACGCTCCCAAAACAGAATTCCTGATTTATTAGGGACAAGTTTTGGGAGCAGTTGCGATGCGTGACAATTTATTCAGGTTTGTTTTGGGATTCGACATACTTTTTAAGTGTTTCAACTGTTACTCCTCCACAAGATGCAATAAAATACGAGCCATTCCTGCATAACATCTTTTTTGTAAAATTGATTAACTCTATCTGAATATTCTTTGCGTAAATAGCGACTTGTGACAGTCTTAACGTTATTAATAAATTTGGGTAATTCGGTTTGTGGTGTGTAACGAAAAAGTAAGTGTACATGGTCGGATTCGCCATTAAAATCGACTACTTCACAATCCCATTTTTTTAATAGTTCTTTTAATATCTCATTTAACCGATTTATCATTTCCCCCGTAAATACCTTTCTACGGTATTTTGTCGTCAACACTAAATGCGCCTTGAGGTCTGACACGCCTCTGGCACGGGAAATAAATTCTTCTTTCATGCTTGACATCAAACTAACTACCTTGCTACTATAACTACATTCAAACACCAAGTCAATCACGCAGGGTCGAAGCGTTTATGAAGACTACGTATCAGTATAAATTTTATCCAGACACCAACCAAAAATTAGAGTTAAATGATTGGTTGCGTATTTGCCGTTACTGGTACAATCGTCAGTTGGGTGAACGCTTTATTTGGTGGCAGAATAATCATTTACAGTTGCAAGCATTCCCTCAATGGAAAGAAATATTTCCAACACTATTTGGGAATCGCCCAAACTATTACAGTCAAAAACTACAATTACCTGGTATTAAGCAAGACTTGGTTCGGGTAATGCATAGTGGAGAATTGCTTGATTTTAAGCAGGTAGATTCAACTGTCCTTCAGGATATTTGTAAACGTGTTGATGAAGCTTTTGTGCGCTTTGTAATAGGTGATTGTAATGGCAAACGTTCGGGAAAACCTCGCATGAAAACACAAGCGAGCTTCCGAACAATGACATTTGCAACTGCCTCGGATGATTGGATAAAACTGATTCGATCTGAATGGTTTTATTTAAGACTGCCTAAACTTGGTGTTGTAAAAGTTAGAATGCATCGACCACTGCCCGATGGGTTTAAGCTTAATCTTGTTAGCGTAACTAAAAAAGCAGATGGTTGGTATATGCAACTAACTATGGAAGACACTTCTGTACCAGAATTCAATCCAGATGTAATTACCCCAACTTGGGAAAATTCAATGGGTTTGGATGCTGTTCTACAAGGTGATGATTACCTTGCAACCAGTGAAGGAAATTTATTTCCTTCACTTAAGCCTTTACGTAAAAATCAAGATAAGCTTGCTAAAATATCTAAGAAAAAACAAAAACGTCAACGTGGTAGTAAACGTAGACGCAATCTCGCAAAACGTGAAGCGCGGCAGCATCAAAAAATAGCTAGGAGCCGTAAAGATTTTCAATATAAAACTGCTCATAAACTTGTAAGGACTGGCAAGAAAGTTTTCTTTCCCGAAAAACTGAATTTACAAGGTTTGAGCAAAAGAAATGCGCCCAAACAGGACGAAGATGGTAAATATTTACCAAATGGTCAATCTGCAAAGTCGGGATTGAACAAGTCTTGGATGGACGCTGCTTTTGGGCAATTTTTTGGGATATTGGCGTACATAGCCGAAAAAGCTGGAGCCGTTGTGATACCCCAAAATCCTGCATATACTTCCCAAGTTCTCAGCTACCGAAACGAGATAGTGTTTACGGATACTGATATACGAGAATATTGGGATGAAAAAGAAATGTTGAAAGTTGATAGAGATATTAATGCCTCTATTAATTTGAAGCGACTGGGGTTGGGCATTTTCCCCAGAATAAAACGCCGTAGTGGGAAGTTAATTATTACTGGCATTATGTCAGAAAGTACCACGAAGGAAATCATTGATATCCTTAAAAGGACTCAATGAAGCCTACACCATACCGCTTGCGGTTGGTGTAGGAGATGTCACAATTAAAAATACTATTATGATTCATCAAGAGCAAATAATTGTATCAACAAGAGGTCATGGCGATATGCATGACCTTACCGAGCAAGTAAATCAAATAGTCAAAAAATCTGGTGTAAAATTTGGCATGGTCAATGTATTTAACGTTGGTAGCACTGGAGTCATTGGCGCCATTGAATTTGAGCCAGGTTTAAAACAAGACTTACCAGCTATTCTCAATAAATTAATTCCTCCTAGTCAAGACTATAAACACGAGCAAACTTGGCACGATGGCAATGGTCATTCGCACCTTCAAGCAACTTGGCTTGGACCATCTTTAACTGTTCCAATTCAAAATGGAAAGTTGATTTTGGGAACTTGGCAACAAATTTTTCATCTGGAGTGTGACGTTAAAACCCGGCAACGGCAAGTAATGATAACTATTTATGGTGAATAGTAGGGTGGGCACTGCCCACCATACATCAACTACCAAATTTTATTGACAAAGCTTTAATTTCTTCATCCTCCAATTTTCTAAACAAAGGTGGAATTAAGTCAAATTTATGACCAGGTTGCAAAGCTGCAAAATTAATGCTTTCGCTAATCTTGGTTATTCTATCTACATCTGATAGATGTAATGCATCAAATAATTTTGCTGATGTAAATGGAAGGATAGGCACCTGTACCAGTGCATAAGTTCTAATTAAATTGATGCACGTCCGTATCACTTGTGCTGCTTCGTCGCGGTTAGTTTTAATTAGTTTCCACGGCGCCTTGTCATCTATATATTGATTGCCTAGTATCCATAAAGAGTAAAGTGTATCTAGTGCTTTACGAAATTCTAAGTTACTTAAACAATCGCAATATTTGTTAACTAATCGCGCGCAGGTGTTTTCTAACTCTTGTTCTCGCTCTCCTGCAATTCCTCCTTCGGGAACAGTCGAATCAAAATGCGTTGCGGCAAATTTTAAAATCCGGTTGACAAAATTACCAAAGGTATCTGCTAATTCTTTATTTACCTTGACTTGGAATAACTCCCAGGTAAAAGTAGAATCGGCTGATTCGGGAATCATTGATAATAAACTATATCGCCAATAGTCCGCAGGCAAAATATCTAATGCCTGGTCTAAGAATATACCGCGTTTGGAGCTAGTAGAAAATTTGCCACCATAATAGTTCAGCCAGTTAAATCCTTTGATTTCGTCGGCGAGTTTGAAATTTTCTCGCGTTCCTAAAATCATGGCTGGAAACATAATTGTATGGAACGGCAAGTTATCTTTTGCCATGAATTGCACGTATTTGGTATTTTCAGTATCTTGCCACCAAGTTTCCCAATCTTGAGAATTTTCAATACCCCATGCTTGGGTAGCAGCAATATATCCAATTGGTGCGTCAAACCAAACATAAAATACTTTATCTTCAAAACCAGGACGAGGAACAGGTACTCCCCAATTTAAATCACGAGTAATACATCTGTCTTGAAGTCCTTCGTTTAACCACTTAAGTGCTATTGATTTGGTGAGGTTTGACCAATTTGGATGTTGTTCTACCCAATTTCTGACTTCGTCGCTAAGTGCAGAAAGTTTTAGAAACAGGTGTTTGGTTCTGCGAACTTCTAATTTTGTGCTTCCTGATATTGCTGAACGTAGTTCGATTAAATCTGTTGGGTCAAGTACAGATGTACAGTTTTCGCATTGGTCACCTCTTGCTGATTGATAACCGCAATGTGGACAAGTGCCGATAACATATCTATCAGGTAAAAAGCGCGCGTCCGAGAGCGAATAGACAAGATTGATTTCGCGTTCTTCGATATAACCGTTTTTATCGAGTAATTTGTAGAAATTTTGGGTTAATTCATGGTTATATTGACTATAATTGCGACCAAAATAATCAAAAGATAAACCGAAGTTTCGATAGATATCTAATTGAATTTGATACATATTTTGGCAGAAGCTCTCAGTATCTAGTCCAGCTTCTAGCGCAGCGAGTTCAGCAGGTGTACCGTGTTCATCGGTAGCACAAATAAACAGAACTTGTTCACCACATTGCCTTAAGAAGCGTGCGTACACATCTGCTGGAAGCATTGAACCAACAAGGTTTCCCAGATGCTTAATCCCGTTAATGTACGGTAATGCGCTTGTGATTAAATATTTGACTTGATTGCCTTGAGTGTTGCTGAAGTTACTCTCCAGTATTTTAAATCTTTATATTTCCCTATATTATAACACCTCTTGTGGAACAGCCTTTCCAGGCTGTTTTTTTTTAACAATCATTCAGCAAAATCACTGAGTGCAAAAGTATATATTATAAGCAATTCTATGTAATGAGGTATTGCCATTATATTTAGATTTGAGCGTTTATGCTAAGAGCTACGAGGATACCGGGTTATGAATTGCATGAAGTGATTAGCGAAACTGCCAGCAAGCTAGTAATTCGAGCATTTTCGCTGGAAGAAAAAAAATCTGTTATTCTCAAAGTTCTAAAACCTGATTGCCCTATCGATGCTGTAGCACGCTTGAAGCACGAGTATCGAATTGCTAAGAATCTAGCCAAAGCTAAAAATTCAGAGATAGCTGGTGTTGTAAAAGTTTATAGGTTGGTTAAGCAGGAAGAAGCCTCATTTTTAGTGTTGGAGGACTTTGGTGGAATATCGCTGGATAAAATAATTGCGTCCCAAGCTCTAGATGTTGTTTCATGTTTGAGTATTGCAGTTCAGCTTGCTAGTGTGTTGGTGTCGCTGCACTCCTGTGACATTATCCACAAAGATATTAAGCCATCCAATATTATAGTTAACCAAAAAACTGGAGAAATTAAACTTACAGATTTTGGCATTGCTTCATTTAAGGAAAAAAATGTATCCTCTTGTCAACTCGAAGGAAGCTTCGCGTATATGTCTCCCGAACAAACCGGGAGAATAAACCGTGCAGTTGATTATCGCAGTGATTTTTACTCTTTGGGTGTGACTTTGTATGAAATGCTGGCTTTTAGACTACCGTTTGTAAGTGATGATGCTTTGGAATTGATTCACGGTCACATTGCTAAACAACCTCCTCCATTAACAACGGCGCCACCATTAGCGGCAATTGTCATGAAGCTGATGGCGAAAAACGCTGAAGATCGGTATCAAAGCGCAGTTGGACTTTTAGCTGACTTGGAGTTTTGTTTAACGCAACTCAAAGCAAACGGTGTGATTCCTACATTCCAACCAGGAGAACGTGACAAAGCTGGACAGTTGTCGTTACCTGACAAGCTTTATGGAAGAGACAAGGAAGTTGAAACTTTACTCGATGCTTTTGCTTCCGTAAGTAATGGAAGTAGTAGTGAGCTAGTTCTAATTTCTGGTTATTCCGGTATTGGTAAATCAGCACTTGTTAATGAGATTCAGCAAGTAATTATCCGTCAGCGGGGTTATTTTATTGCAGGTAAATTTGACCATCAGCGTAACATCCCTTATGCTGCTTTTTTCCAGGCTTTTGAGTCGTTGATGCGGATTATTTTGGTCGAAGAAGAGAGAAAGTTACTTGACTGGCGCCAAAAATTGCAAACAGCACTAGGAGATAATGGACAAGTCATAGTAGAAGTGATTCCAGAACTCGAATTAATCATTGGTAAACAACCACCTGTACCTCAATTAAGTCTAAATGAGACTCAAAACCGTTTTCATTTAATTTTTCGCGCATTTATTAGTGTGTTTGCTCAAAAAGAGCATCCTTTAGTAATTTTTCTAGATGATTTACAGTGGGCAGATACAGCTTCGCTCTTATTGATACAGCAACTAATTACTGATAATGATAATCAATGTTTGTTATTAATAGGCGCCTACCGCGATAACGAAGTAGAGAGCGAACATGCTTTGATGCAGTGCGTGAGAGAAATTGAAAAAGTTACAAACATAGTTCGTCTTGCCCTAAAACCCCTAAATTTAGACCAAACTATCCAACTTCTGTGTGACACGCTTGATACCGATGAAAATGCAGAACTAGTACATCTGGCATCACTGCTGTTAAATAAAACCGCTGGTAATCCGTTTTTCCTGACTCAGATTATTAAAACACTTTATACTGAAGGATTAATCAAATACGATTTTCAACTTCAATGCTGGAAGTGGAATAGAAAGCAAATTCAAACAGTAGGAATCAGTGATTTGAGTGTAGTTGAGCTAATGGTGCGTAATTTAATTAAGCTTCCTGCTCCTACTCAAGAATTATTAAAATTAGCAGCTTGTATTGGTCATCATTTTAGTTTGACAACGCTTTCAATTGTATCTCAAACACCGCCGACTGAAGTTACACAACATTTGAGCTACGCTTTAATACAAGGGTTAATCTTACCTGTTCAAAATAGTATGCCCGTTCCGGTACAAGCAGAACATGAATATCGTTTTTTGCACGACCGTGTACAGCAAGCTGCATACTCGCTTATTGAGCGCGCGCTTTATGAAAGAACGCATTACAGAATTGGTAAGTTATTACTGCATCAACAACCAAAACAGATAGAAGAAAATATATTTGATATAGTTAACCAACTTAATTTAGGAATTTCTCAGCTTGAGAATGAACACGAAGCGCAAGAACTTGCAAAAATTGCAGAATTAAATCTAATTGCGGCACGTAAAGCTAAAGCTTCGCTTGCTTTGACTGCTGCGGCTAAATATTTACATCAAGCTGTAGAACTTCTATCTGTAGATAGTTGGCGCCAATATTATAATTTAACTTTAGATATATATCGAGAACGCGCGGAAATTGAGTTTCTGAACGGCAACTTTGAATTCGCAGAAGTTTTGACATATACAGCAATTGAGAAAGTATCATTAAATTTAGAAAAAGCAGATTTGTATAAACTTCTAGTATCTCAGTACACGCGACAAGGAAGATATGAGGATGTAGTAAACGCTGCTAAAAATGGTTTAAACTTACTTGATATTTATCTACCCGAAGGTAACTGTGAACACATTGCTAATGAAGAATTAATGATTGCAAAACAAAATTTAGATAATATTGGTATTAATTCAATAGTTAATTTACCGAAAATTAAGAATAAGCAGATAGAAGCAGCTATTAAACTTTTAATTAATCTTGAACCCTTAGTTTATACTGTTTCAAATTTTACGTTATATACATTAATTGTGAGTAAAGCTGTAAATTTATCGCTGAAGTATGGTAATGTTTCAGAATCAGTTAAAGCTTACGCTAATTTCGGCTTAATTGTTGGCTCGAAATTAGGCGATTATGAAAGTGGTTATCAATTAGGTTTATCAGCATACGAACTTAGCGAAAAACTTAATGAAAAATCACAACAATCTAAAGCTAGTGCATTATTAACTGGATGGTTACATTGCTGGTCTAAACATATTAAAGATGCTGCTGTAATTAGCCGTAAAGGCTATCAAGCGGGATTAGAATCTGGAGAATTTATGTTTGCTGGTTGCAATCTATTTTCCATGATTTATAATTTGTTTATTCAAGGTCTATCGCTTGACTCAATTAACAAAGAAATATTAATTAGCTATCAAGCAGCAACTAAAATTCAACACGTTTTACTTATTGAGAGCATTATTGGTCTGAAATTTACTGTAAATGATTTAACGAATGTAAATAGTGATGGTTTAAACAATTTAGAAATATGTAATTATAAAATTACGAAATCAAATTTTGTTGTACAATGTCAACAGAAGCAATCTTTTTGGACGTTAAGTTCATATTATGTATGTCAGATACAAGTATTGTACTTGCTAAATAATCAGGATGCAGCTTTAGATTATATAAATAAAGCTCAAAAACATTTACTTGCAATATTAGGTTTTACTATTTCTTCAGAGTATTACTTTTATTATTCACTGGTTTTGGCTAAATTATATGGACAATGCGATGTAGTAATACAGGAAAAATATTTATTGCAAATTAATCAAAATCAACAACAGTTTAAAATTTGGGCTTCAAGTTGTCCTAGTAATTTTTTACACAAGTATTTACTTGTTGAAGCTGAACTCGCGCGCATAACAGAAAAAAATTGGCAAGCAGTTAAATTATATGACCAAGCAATTGAGTTAGCACGAAAAAATGGATTTATTCAAAATGAAGCTTTAGCGAATGAACTTGCAGGTTTGTTTTGGGAAAATCAAGGCAACTCAGATTTTTCAAAGATTTACATTACTAAAGCGCATCGCTGTTACGATAAATGGGGAGCAAAAGTGAAAGCTAAACAATTAGAAAAACATTATCCATATTTAATTACCAACTCAAATGATAAAACTAACACTTCTAATAAAAACTATTCGCTTGATATTGCAACCGTCGTTAAAGCTTCCCTTGCACTGTCTCGTGAACTTATTCCTAGTCGTTTAAACAGTAAGCTTTTACATTTAGTTCGAGAAAATGCAGGCGCCGAAAAAGTATATTTTATTATTAAGCAAAATAATCAGCTAATCATCGAATCATCGCTTGTTGGTGATAGTAATGATAATACCGTATGGCAACGCATTCCTATTACTGAAAGCTATCAATTACCTGTTTCCTTAATCAACTATATCGAACGCACTCAAACATACTTAGTATTAGACGATGCATCACAAACACTAGAATTTAATTCTGATCCATATATAAATATTACCAAACCGTTATCAGTACTAGCTGTACCTATTATTCATACTGGTAAACTGTTAGGAGTTTTATATTTAGAGAATAATCTAGTTAAAGGCGCCTTTACAAGTGAAAGAGTAGAAATATTGCAAATACTGGCATCACAAGCGGCAATTTCGTTAGAAAACGCTCGATTTTACGCTACTCTAGAAGCGCGCGTTAGTGAACGTACTCAAAAATTAGAAACAGCACTCGAAGAACTCAACCGCGCGCAGCTACAGCTAATTCAAAGTGAGAAAATGTCAGGTTTAGGTCAATTAGTAGCTGGTATTGCTCACGAAATTAATAATCCAGTCAGTTTTATATTCGGTAACTTACTGCACACAAAAGAATATACCCATTTTTTGCTTGATTTAATTAGATTATACCAAAATGAGTTGCCAAATCCAAGTTCTAAAATCATAAGTAAAATTAACGAAATAGATTTAGACTTTATCTCAGAGGATTTACCTCAAATCATCCAATCAATGCATAATGGTGCTAAACGAATTAAAGATGTTGTATTGTCTTTACGCAACTTCTCACGTCTCGATGAAGCAACACTTAAAGAAGTTGACATCCACATGGGCATTGAGAGTACACTGATGATACTTCAGCAAAAATTAACCAATATCCAAATTATCAAGGACTATGGTGACATTCCACTAGTTAACTGTTTTGCTGGAGAAATAAATCAAGTAATCTTGAATATACTCACTAATGCTATTGATGCTTTAGAGGTATGTTCTCACAGCATCATCTGGATTAAAACATATCTTAGCAAAGATAATGACATTGGAATTGAAATTGCTGATAATGGTATTGGCATGAGTCAAGAGATATTAAATAAAATCTTCGACCCATTTTTTACAACCAAGCCAGTTGGCAAAGGTACAGGTTTAGGGTTATCAATATGTTATCAGATTATAGTTGACAAACATCAGGGGAAACTAAGTTGTACTTCGGCGCCGAACCAAGGTAGTAAGTTTACTATTTTGTTGCCTCGATAATGGTTCCACAAGAGAGATAAAATAGTTTACATAAATTTTATAGGTATTCTACAAAATTCAATCAAAAAATGAAATTAAAAATATTTTTCCTTGCCACTTTACTAACCCTTTCCATCACCACACCTTCAAACGAAGTATTAGCGCAATCCAAAACCAAACGAATACATTCATATGCGAAGGAAAACCAAATACAAAATCTTAAACAATCAGTAAAACGCTGGATACTAGTTGATATATCTAGTCAAACATTAACAGCTTGGGAAGGAAGCAATCCTGTTTACGCAGTCAAAGTATCCACAGGTAAGAAAAAGACTCCGACTCTAGTAGGAACTTTCAACGTCCAAACCAAACACCGTAAAGCTAGAATGCGCGGCGCCGGTTATGATATTCAGAATGTTCCATATGTAATGTATTACGATGGTAATTATGGTATTCATGGCGCCTTTTGGCATCGTAGTTTTGGTACACCTGTTAGTAGGGGTTGTGTAAATGTGGCGCCTAATCATGCAAAATGGTTATACGACTGGGCGCCTGTAGGAACACCTGTAATTGTTCAAAAGTAGGTCGCGCGTGTATGGTGCGGGGCTTCTTACTATATTAAGCTAATCAAGGTGGTTGCCCTTAAGTTATAGGAACGATGAGCGAAAGTAAAATACCAAAGATTCTGGAAACCTTCGAGGCAGATTTATTGTCGGAGTGGATGGCTGAGTTAGCCACTATTAATGTTCGCAGAGGCTTGATTAAAGAAGTCGAGCTAAAGGAGGAGTGTCGGGAATTCCTTAGCTTGTTTCGAGGCGCCGTTGGGCAGGGCAACTTGACCAATATTCAGGCAGCAGCTTGGCAGGAGATGCGGGAGATGCTGAGTAGCATTTCTCGATCGCGGTCACAAAAAGGCTTTACACCGTCTGAAACGGCTACATTCGTCTTTTCGTTCAAGCAACCCCTCTTCAACCGGATGCGTCAGCAATTGAAAGACCCAATTGAGTTGGGTGAAGAAATTTGGTTAGCCACAAACTTACTAGATCAGATGGGGTTGCTGATCATGGAAGCGTATCAGAAGGCGCGCGAAGAGGTGATTTTGCGACAGCAGGAAGAGTTGATGGAGCTATCTACGCCAGTGGTTAAACTCTGGGAGGGAATTTTGGCATTACCCATTATCGGCACCCTGGATAGTGCCCGCACTCAAATAGTAATGGAGTCGTTATTGCAGAAGATTGTGGAAACCGGGTCAGAAGTTGCCATCATTGACATTACCGGGGTTCCCACTGTCGATACCCTCACCGCTCAACATCTGCTTAAGACCGTTACTGCTGCCCGTCTTATGGGCGCCGATTGTATGATCAGTGGTATTCGTCCTCAAATTGCCCAAACAATCGTCTATCTTGGCATTGATTTGGCGGGTGTCATAACAAAGGCAACGTTAGCCGATGCCTTTCTCACAGCGCTAAAACGCTTGGGAGTGACAATTAGCTCTCAACCTAAATAGGTGGATAGGAGAAACGAATGGAACGCATTCCCATACTCAAAATGGGCAATTTCCTGCTTGTGACGATCCAGGTGGATATGTATGATCGTCTTGCCATGACGCTACAGGACGATCTAACCAATCGCATCACTCAAACTCACGCTCACGGTGTCCTGATCGATATTTCTGCCTTAGAGATTGTTGATTCCTTTATTGGTAGAATTTTAGGCAACATTGCCAAAATGTCACGGGTGCTGGATGCAGAAACGGTTGTTGTTGGGATGCAGCCTGCTGTGGCAATTACCTTAGTCGAATTGGGGTTATCACTGACGGGCATTCGCACTGCCCTAAATGTGTCCAAGGGCATGGCACTGTTGCGCTCGTCACTTAATGAAACTACAAATCAAATTAGTACGACTAAATGGCGTGCTTTGGACGATGCAGAAGAGTGAAACGATCTTAATTCAATCTTCTACAGATGTAGTTTTAGTTCGGCAGGCCGTGCGCCAGTTTGCTGTGGAGATTGGCTTTGGCTTAGTAGACCAAACTAAAATTGTGACTGCTGCATCGGAGTTAGCCCGTAATACCCTAGACTATGGGGGAGGCGGCACAGCAAAGTTAGAAACGCTCTTAGAAGGGAGACGACGAGGACTCAGGCTGACCTTTGAAGATCAAGGGCCTGGAATTCTCGATATTGAACTGGCGCTTAAGGATGGGTTTACGACGGGGAGCGGATTGGGTATGGGGTTGGGCGGCGCCAAACGACTTGCCAGCGAGTTTGAGATTCAGTCTGTGGTGGGAGAAGGGACACGAGTAACAATTGTACGATGGAAATAAAATGGAACAATCTGTCGCTATCACAATTACTGAATCTAGCCAGATCGGGGAAGCCCGACGGGTAGCGATGGCTTTGGCAACTCGGCTTGGCTTTGAGGAAACCCAACGAGGCAAAGTTGGTATTGTGGTGACAGAGGTTGCTAACAATTTGGTGCAGCACGCAGAAGGTGGAGTATTGTTGCTGCGGGTACTCAAGCACGATTTAGTCGTCGGCATTGAGGTTTTGTCGCTCGATAAGGGATCGGGGATGGTCGATGTAGATGAGTGTTTGCAAGATGGCTTTTCCACAGCCGGAACGTCAGGCAATGGAATGGGCGCAATTCGTCGCCTGTCTAATTTATTTGAAATTTACTCTATTCCCAACCAAGGGACAGCGCTCCTCGCCCACCTCTGGTCAAATAGTGCTACGAAGAGTCCGGAAAAAACCTTAGAAATTGGGGTAATCTGTTTGCCCAAACGAGGGGAGGACGTTTCAGGGGATGCCTGGGCATGTGAAGTTGCGAGTTGCCGCAGTTTGTTGCTAGTAGTTGATGGCTTAGGGCATGGGGCTGCAGCTGCGAGTGCTGCTGTCTTAGCCGTGAGAATCTTTCAAGACGATCATGGTCGTTCTCCTGGTGCTTACGTCGAAGCTGCCCACGCAGCATTGCGAAGTACACGAGGGGCAGTACTGGCCATTGCCGAAATCGACTTTGAACAAGAGTCTGTGCGTTTTGCCGGAATTGGCAATATCGCTGCTACCATTTTCTCGTTTACTGAATATCACAATTTGCTGTCGCACAATGGTACAGTCGGGCATGAAATCCGCAAAATTCAAGAGTTTAGCTACCCTTGGTATCCCAACGGACTTTTAATTATGCATTCTGACGGATTAAGCGCTAAGTGGCGCCTTGATCGCTATCCCGGCTTGAGTCAAAAACATCCTAGCCTGATTGCAGGTGTGTTATACCGAGACTTTAACCGAGAACGGGACGATGTGACGGTGTTAGTAGCGAAAGGAATTTGTGCATGATAATCCTTTTTGCGCTCGAAATCCACTATCAACAGGATGTTGTGCAAGCTCGGCAACGAACTCGCGATCTCGCTTCCGCGTTGGACTTTGATGCTCAAGATCAGGTACGATTGGCAACGGCAGTTTCAGAAATTGCACGCAACGCATGGAAATATGCCAAAGGCGGAAGAGTTGAATATTATTTGGAAAGAGAGCCTCAAACGTTTTTGATTCGGATACAGGATTGGGGTGGGGGCATTCCTCATTTGGCAGAGGTTTTGGCAGGAAGCTACACCTCTCACACAGGAATGGGGTTGGGCATTGTGGGCGCCCGCAGGCTGATGGATTTCTTTGAGATTAAATCGTCAGAACAGGGAACAACAGTGGTGATGAGCAAAAGGTTGTCGAAGCGCACACCTACTTTCACCGATTCCCAATTGCAACAAATTCGAGAAACCGTGATTGGTAGCGAACCCCAAAATCCCTATGAAGAAATCCAGCGCCAAAACCAGGAGTTACTGCGGGCAATGGCAGAGCTACGAAAGCGCGAGGAAGAATTAACACACCTCAACCGAGAACTGGAAGATACCAATCGCGGTGTAATTGCCCTCTACGCGGAACTGGATGAGAAGGCAAGTTCTTTGCAGCAGGCAAACGAGCTAAAAACCCGTTTTCTCTCAAACATGAGCCACGAGTTTCGCACGCCGATCAACTCGATTTTGTCGCTTTCTCGGATGTTGCTGGCACGGATGGATGGCGATTTGACTACCGAGCAAGAAAAACAGGTAACATTTATCCAAAAAGCGGCGAGCGGATTATCAGAACTGATTAACGACCTGCTGGATTTGGCAAAGGTGGAAGCTGGAAAAACTGAAGTGCGTCCCAGTTCCTTTGAAGTTAGCGACTTGTTGGGCACGTTGCGGGGAATGCTGCGTCCATTATTGGTTCAAGGCTCCTCTGTCACGCTAGTTGTGGAGGAACCCGATGCCATACCGAAGCTTTATACTGATGAGGGCAAAGTCGCTCAAATTCTCAGAAACTTTGTCTCGAATGCGCTCAAATTTACCGAGCAGGGAGAAGTGTGCGTCACCGCTGTGCAAACAGGTTATACCGTAGCCTTCTCAGTATCTGATACGGGCATCGGCATTGCAGAGGCCGATCTTGAGCGCATTTTTGAGGATTTTGTGCAAATTGAGTCCCCTCTGCAAAAGCAGGTGAAGGGTACCGGGTTAGGATTGCCGTTATCGCGCAAGCTGGCAGAGCTACTCGGTGGCAGCGTTTCGGTTACAAGTAATCTGGGTACAGGCTCCACCTTTACAGCATTGATTCCAATCGTGTACCCACACGTGACTGAATTTCCCACCCGGATGCAACCTCCATCACTTGAGCCAACTCGCTTGCCCATTTTGGTGGTTGAAGATCATCCTGAAACACTATTTATTTACGAAAAGCACCTTCAAGAGTCAATTTATCAAATTATTGCGACTCGCACTTTAGCGACTGCTAGGCTTGCATTACAGCAACTTCAGCCGACGGCGATTATGCTAGATATTATGCTAGAAGGAGAAAACGGGTGGACGTTCTTGCGAGAAATCAAAGGAGATGAAACGACTCGCACTATCCCTGTACTCGTTATTACCATCATTGATAATGAGAAGCAAGCACTGGCGTTAGGAGCTGACGGCTTTTTAATTAAGCCTGTAGACAGATTGCCTTTATTGAACAAACTCAATACCCTAATTAATAAAAATAGAACTCAAAAAATCTTATTAATTGACGATGATGCCGCTTATCGGTATCTTATAAAACAGCTGTTGGTAAGTACACCGTTGAGTATTTTAGAAGCCGCAAACGGACAAGAAGGATTAAAGAAGGCACAACGCGAGCAGCCAAACGCGATTGTGCTTGACTTGGAGATGCCTTCTATGACCGGGTTTGATGTACTCAAGCAGCTTAAAAGCAATTCCCTAACTGAGTCGATTCCTGTGATCATCCATTCATCTGCACAACTGGATGCAGAAGTGCAAAGGCAGTTAGCAGAACAAAGTATTACGATTCTTTCCAAAGAAACAGGCTCTCAAACGGCAGCGCAAGTCCAACTTCAAGATGCGCTCGTTAAAGCCGGACTTGTTTTAGGTGGTTGGGAGGAAAGCAATGTTTGAGCCACAGGTAACGATCCTGCATATTGACGATAACGAAGCCAATCGTTACGTTGTGTCGCGTATTTTGCAAAATGCGAACTTTATCGTCGTAGAAGCAGCAACTGGAGCAACTGGATTAAAGGCAGTTGCTGAGTACCAGCCTGCTCTGGTAATTCTGGATGTAAAATTACCGGATTTGAGCGGCTTTGAGGTATGTCGCCAAATTAAGGCAAATCCCGAAACGGTTTTTATTCCGGTGCTACACCTTTCTGCTACCTGTATCCAAAGCCAGGATAAAGCAGAAGGCTTGGACAGCGGCGCCGATGCTTATCTAATACAACCCGTTGAACCAATCGAACTGCTTGCCACCGTGCGATCTCTGTTGCGAATTCGACGCGCGGAGGAAACTGCTCGCACGTCAGCACGGGAGTGGCAAACCACCTTTGACTCTATCAACGACGGTGTATGTTTGGTAGACCGGGAAGGTATAATACTGCGCTGTAATCGAGCAATGACGCAGCTTTTTTGCAAGCCGCACCACGAAATCTTAGGTTGTAATCATTATGAGTTGATGCGCGCAGAAATGGGAATGGGTGATGGCGCCTGTTTTCGTCGTGCTAAAGAAACTCACCAACGGCAAATTCTAGAATTTGAGTCCCAAGGACGGTGGTTTGCCAAAACCATCGACCCGGTATTTGATCAGCATGGGACTCTCACAGGTGCCGTTTTCATTTTGTCCGATATTACCGAACGTAAACAAGCAGAAGCCTTACTGCAACATCAGAACTTAAGCCTCAATCAGCTGATGCTCTCTTTGCAGCAACAAACAGAGCAAGCACAGCAAGCTAACCGAATCAAAGATGAGTTTCTGGCAGTGCTGTCTCATGAATTGCGATCACCCCTGAATCCAATTTTAGGTTGGTCCAAAATTTTGCTAACGAGCCAGCAGGACGCAGCCAAAACTCGGTACGCCCTCGAAACGATTGAACGCAATGCTAAATTACAAGCACAACTGATCGAGGATTTGCTCGATGTGTCGCGTATTCTCCAAGGCAAGTTGAGTTTAAACTTTGTTCCAATCGATCTAGCATTCACCATCAAAGCTGCCCTTGAAACCGTGCGGCTCGCTGCTGAAGCTAAATCAATTCAAATCGAATTAATGTTTGAGTCTGACGTTGGGCAAGTGTTGGGTGATTCCGGGCGCCTGCAACAGGTTGTTTGGAATTTACTTGCCAACGCAATTAAATTTACCCCACAGGGTGGTCGAGTAGAGGTGCAGTTAAAAAGGGTAAAGGATGAAGTCGAAGCGATAAATGAAATTGATACTCATCCAAAGGAATACGCTCAAATCACTGTCAGCGACAATGGCAGAGGCATTTCTGGTGACTTTCTGCCCTACGTCTTTGAATACTTCCGCCAAGCTGATGGCACAACGACCCGAAAATTTGGAGGGTTAGGGTTGGGGTTAGCGATCGTGCGTTATTTGGTTGAACTGCACGGAGGAACAGTTGAAGCACTGAGTTCTGGAGAAGGGCAAGGAGCAACATTTACAGTCAAGCTTCCATTGGCTGCGGTAAAATCGAATCAAGATGATACTGCGTCTCATAATCGCTCAAACTTAAATTTAAATGGATTGCAAGCGCTGCTAGTAGACGATGACAGAGATTCGCGGGAACTCATCGCCTTCCTGCTAGAACAGTACGGGGTGCAAGTGACCGCAGCTTCCTCAGCTAGTGAAGCTTTGAACAGTTTAGGGCAGGCAAAATTTGACTTGCTAATCAGTGATATTGGTATGCCCGATATGGATGGCTACACACTAATTCGTCACATTAGAAAGCAGGCGCCTGACTCCGGCGGAGAAATTCCAGCGATCGCCCTCACTGCTTATGCGGGAGAAATTGATCAACAACTTGCACTAGCCGCCGGATTTCAACAGCATATTTCCAAACCAATTGAGCCAGAGGTACTAATACAAGCTATTTTAACTATATTAGGTGTAGCTAACTGCAAACAAGAACACTAAAAACTGTAAATAAGCCCCTAACAACAACATAGATCGTCATTCTTGGTATCGCGAAGAATCTTGGTTATATTTAAGTTTTGGCGTTGCTGAATCAAGGTAAGAATTCTAAATGGAGAGACGCGATAAGGAGCGTCTTACAAGGGTTTGAACGTAGCGAAAAGTTGCCAATTTTTTTGGTGCCGATAACCCTTAGATAGCTTGTGTTAAATGTAGCGATCTGGTACAGCCTGTAAAATTTGATACTATTTATAAGTAGGGTTACTTACCAGGCACCTGCTTTTAAAGCATAGGGCTGATATGTTCACAGTACTCATGTAGGTTGGTAGATAACTGGCGAGTGAAAAATCGGAGATTGCCTCACGGAAACTGCAATTATGTACCAAACGCTTTTTAGTTATACTTATTTTTCAACTGGTTTCACTTCAAACGTTGCATTAGGAAGTTTTTCGAGTTCTTTTTTGACAGCATCTTTTCTGGCATCATCAGTTTCGAGTTCTAACGCTTTAAGATAATAAGCCCGTGACTGATTATATTTTTCCTCCAGACTGTAGAAATAACCTAGAAGAATGTAATCATCGATGGTTACTTTTCTTATGTATTTCGGCGCTTCAAGTTTTTTTATTGCGTCGTCAATCGTAAGACCATCAAGTTCTTCGCGAGTCTTTAATATTTCGCTTATAAAACTTGGGATATCGTCTGCACCACCACGTCGAGGACACTGAATTGTGCCAGAAGGAGTATAAATCAAACATCTCCTTTCAGCAGGTTCTGAATTATAGTTCGGGGGCTTTGAGTATGCGACACTGGTATTAATAGTTATTAGTGTCGATACTAAGAAGAGTGTCAATGCTGTAATTTGTGAGCCTTTAAGCATCGTCAATTCCAGATGTTTTAATTTTTACGAAAATTTATTCAATGCTTAAAATTCACATTCCGGAACTATTCCAATAATTTAGGTGTTTATAAGTATTGGCTTGTGACTTTAAAGCATCAATTGGCTACATTTTTTTTGACGCGCTTCTGTGCCTCTTTCATCCAGTCTCGTTCATCGGGGTGTTCGGGGTCTCCTAAATCAAGGCATTTACGCCATTCTGTTAGAGATTTTGATTTTAGAGATTTTGACTTCAAAGCTTTAGTTTCAAGGACTTGAGCTAATAAACAGTGTGGGGAAGCAGACTGGTCTTCTATGGCAATTGCTTGAAGCAGAGAAGTTTCCGCTTGTTCATAGGTTGCTTTCCCCTGTCGTGCTAGCTGCAATTGCGCCCAACCTAAGTTTTTCAACATAGCATATTTTTCAGGGTCTGTAAGAGGCAATTTTAAGCCATCTGAAAGTATGCCAACAGCGCGGGAGTATCTTTTATTACGAATGTGCAGGCGAGCTAGTTCACTGTATGCTGGAGAAAACTTTTGGTATTTAGCAGAATTATAGTTATCGTAAGCATTATCAAAATCTTGCAATTCTTCGTAAATAGTTCCTTGGTTATAAAGAGCTTCTGGATAGCCTGGTTTAATTAAAAGTGCTAAGTCATAAACTCGTAGCGCTGTTTGTAGATTACCAGCACTATAAATTTCTAATGCTCTATTATTTAAAAAAATTGCTAGAGCTTCGGAAGTGAAAATGATTGGCATGGCGCCCAGTGCCAAACCTGTAACTACTGCTATCAAGCCTAGTTGTTTGCTTCGTTTAGCTTGTAGTTGGGCTATTTGTGAATTCTGCTGCGCTTGTTTTTCTTGCAGCAAAGCAATTTCTGTTCTTTGCTGTACTTGTGTAAGTTCCAATTCTTGGCTAGCTACTAAAAACTGATAATCTTTATCACTCAAGCTTCTGCCCGAAGCCCAGGTTAAGGCATTGCGTAAATTATCGCCATGCAACAACTGTGATGCGTCACGTCCTGATGCTTCCCATGCTGCAAATGCTTCGGCATATGGTCTCATTTTTTGTAGTTCCTTTTCTACCCAAGTGTTGTCAAAAACTGATTGGTAGATGCGGTTGTAAACTTTAAGGTAGCCTGATTGTTTGATGACTAAGCTTGATAAACGCAACTTCATAATTTCTGGACTGTCATCAACTGCTAATTCCCCAGCTTCTAATACTTGTTGATACATTCCTAGTGACCAACAAGCGAGTTGCTCATTATTTAATATACGGTCGCGTATTGTTTGTAAATGTTGTTGTTTATCCTGTGCTAACCAATTTGCTATAATACGTGTGCTTACTATTTGAGCTACAGAGTCTGCTTCTCTTCCATTCTCAATATGTGACAATGAAGATACAAGTTGACAAACCCATTGCGTTAGAAACGGTTGCCCCCCTGTCCAAAGTAAAATTTCTTTTAACACTGCGTGCGGGTTGTTGGTGATGGTAACAAATCCTGTTTCTAAGGGTGTTGCTTCATCTAATTGAAAACCAGTTAATTCGATTGCTTGGCTTTCTATATTAAACGGTGTGCGGTCTTTGTCTTCAATTAAATCAGCAGGAGTTGCAACACCTAGTAGTGCAAAAGTCAAGCGGTTAAATTTGGGTTTATCAGCACGTTTGTTATAACAGGAACGAATAAAGGCAAAGAAATCGTCTTTGAAAACTAAATTTAAAACACTATCTACTTCATCTATAAAGATGACAATGCTTTCTGTAATTTGTTCTAATAGTATTTCTTCTATAAATTTATTTAATCTTAGTGCTGGATGAATTATTTTTTGCCCATACCACCAGTTTTCTAAATCGATATCTAAATTAAATTCACTTACTAAATAGCTAACAAAACCGCCATAAAATTCTTCTTCTGTAACTTCATATAGGCACAGTTCACGCATTTCAAACGCAATGCAAGCGACACCTTCTTTTTTGAGGCGCCTCATTGTTTGTACGCGCAAACTTGATTTACCCATTTGTCGGCAATTTAATAAATAGCAGAATTGCCCAGCTTTTAAGCCTGAGTAAAGTTGAGAGTCTGCTTGCCGTACAACATAGGTTGAAGCTTCTTCACAGAGACTTCCTCCTACTTGATATGTTGTATTTTGTTTTGAATAGTTCATAATAGTATATTTATAAATTATTTTTACCTCTCCCCCAACCCCTCTCGAACATCGGAGAGGGGCTTTAATTTAGTTTTCATATTCCCCCTTCCTTTGTAGGGAAGGGGGTTAGGGGGTTAGGTTTGATATTATTAACTTCCTAACCTTTCTCTAAAATATAACCGATAGATTTTATAACGCGGCGCCGCACTATTAGTTTGCAATTGTACTAATCCGAAGTCATATAACTTCACAGCATCTTCTAAATTTAAGGTTATATTTGAATTAAATTTAACAGGACTATCTTCTAAAACGATAGTTTTAAAAGCCGTTAGTAGTGTAGGATTTGACTGTAAATAACGCCAGTGTTTTTCTAAATGGTTCCGATAAATTCCTGAAGCAGTAGGCGCCGACTGTAATAAATCTTCTAAAGTCATATCTTGGCGTGATACTGTTTGTAAGGCTTTTGTAACTAAATAAGGATGTCCTCCTACCATTGCCATTAGTTGGTCAATTTGATTATTTCCCCAGTTTAATTTATATTGTTGTGCCAAAGATTTCACTTGCTCGGTAGTAAAATCTGTTAATTTAATTTCTGTGCCGGCATTAAACGGCGACTGATTGATGTTTAGCTCGCTATATATTTGTGTATGCAACATTAATAACCGTAGTTGCCGCCAGAGAGGTTTAGTTTTTGCGTCTTCATGCCAAGTTCGCAACATTCCCAAAAACTCTCCAGCTATTTCCCCGACTTGAAACAGTCTATCTACCTCATCTAAAGCGATGGCAACGGTGTTATCTCCAGGTAAGACATATTTTTCAAAGTAAGTTCGGCACTTGATCTTACAATTACCCAGACTTTTGCGCCAGTGTTCTTCTACAGATTTCTCTAACTCTAATGTCTCAGCAATACTAGTGATAAACCACTGCAAAAATTTATCTAAGCTACTAAAATCTTCTGCTACTGCATCGCGTAGGTTTAAAACTACCGTGCGATACCCTTGTTGTTCAGCATAATGCATTACACGTGACATTAGCTCGGTTTTGCCAAACTGTAACGGCGCCTGAATTCGCAACAAGGCGCCTCTGTTGCATATCTCCTCATAACAGCGAGACTCAACTGGAGGACGTTCTATATAAGGTTCTTCCGAAAATTCCATCGGTTTTGGAAATTGATTTGAAATTATCGGCATATTTCCATTTTTATTGCCTTGTTTCTCCCACTCTCGTTGCAACGCTTGACGGAAATTGGTCTTTTTAACTTCTTCCCCTAAAGCATCCGAAAGATTGTGCCATAATTTACCACCGACTTCACCAATATACTTAACTGCCAAGTGTGACTCAGAAGCAATAGTCTCATAAGTTTTACCATCCCAGGCGCCGCGCAGTACTTGAACCTCAGCATTACCAAGATGCTTGTTGGTGACGGAGAAAACAAGAGTGTCTACCAGGTTTTGCGTCTGTGCCCAGTCTAGTTCAAATTTTGATTCTGATTTCATAAGCATAGTGCCCCAAAATAGTCTTAATTCATGCTGCACCCCAATTAAACAGGATATTTTAACTACTTACTCTCATCATAATGCCGCTAATTATTTTAAAAATGCAACCTGCGCGCGTTCAATCTGATTGATAGATTAGCATCATTCTTCGTTGCCTTAAGCCATAACTGTACAAACAACCGGAAAAAACCGGATTTTTTCTGGAACTTTATTTTTCACCTAATAATTCCGGTTTTATAAGGGTGAATTACTGATTTACAAGTAAATAAATAACCTGTTTTTTTCCGGCTGACTATTACAAAATAATCAGTGATTATAGGAACATGAATTCGGCAAGCTAATAAAACAGCTTCCAAAAAATATTAACGAGTAATGAATTTATTCCAAAGGAAAGGTTAACAAATATGAAACTCAAAAATATTGCTGCAACTTTCGCTATGAAAAAATTAAAATTGTTTTTGTTACTGCCGATAATGGCATCTACGATAATTCCTGCTGTTTCGGCAATTTCTACTCATGCACAGAGTGTTCCTAGTGAGACTGCTCCAGAGAAGGCGCCTGGAGAATCAGAAGGAGAAGCAGAACGTGGAAATATATTAGGAAGAAAAAAAGATTGTTTCGCAACATTTACATCCAATGGGAGAGCAACTTATGAGATTAAACTTGGGCAAGTAAACGGATTGGAGAGAAGACAGAAGTGCTTAGATTTAGGTATAACCCACGCTAACAATAGCTTAGATTTCAGGGTTTTCGATTTTGGCTACACTGGTCAACAAGTTTGTGACCAAGGAGGTAGAGTTCCAATACATGTAAACACTCGTGTAGAAGACTTGCCAGGTTCTAGAGATGGAAACACAGATTCTACTCTGAAAGTAAGATGTGAGCAAAAATGCACATCAACTTACGTTCCATAACCTTTTGTTGCTTGTTAGATTAATTAAAATCAAAGCCGCTCTAAGCAAAGGCGGCTTTGATAACAACGTTGTCAAGAAGTAACACCAAAAACAATTATGTTTACAAGCACCAAAATACATAATTACTTGATATATAACTATATATATAATTATTT
The DNA here is from genome assembly GCF_002368415.1 of Calothrix sp. NIES-4105. Classification (GTDB taxonomy): domain Bacteria; phylum Cyanobacteriota; class Cyanobacteriia; order Cyanobacteriales; family Nostocaceae; genus Dulcicalothrix. Next base: position 8,513,557 of record NZ_AP018290.1, on the reverse strand, counting down.
TTAACAAAGTGAATGTAGGCAGCACTCTTTATATTAATTTTTAATTTTGGCATTCCAGTTTTTTTCGCGTTTGTGGATGATTAGCAAGGTAATCTGTGAGCCAGTTGCAACCGCGCGCGAGTAAATCATCTAAATCCAGACTCCACATAATTACTGTTCCGTTTCTATCGGCAGAAGCAAGAGTTTTAGCATCAGGGCTGAAACTAATGTTTTCAACTGCATTACTAGCGAGCGTGAGGGTAGTAATTAGGGTACCATCACGCTTCCATAGTTTGATGGTTTTGTCATTACTGGCAGAGGCAAGGGTTTTAGAATCTGGACTAAAACTAAGGCTATTAATAACATCACTATGCCCTATGAGAGTAGTAATTAGGGTACCGTCACGCTTCCATAGTTTGATGGTTTTGTCATGACTGGCAGTGGCAAGGTTCTTAGAATCTGGGCTAAAAGTAAGACCATTATAAATAAAACTGCTATCCCCTTTAATGGTTTTTATCTCTTTGCCGTTAATATCCCAAAGTTTGATGGTATTTTGAGCATCATCAATTGCAATGGTCTTTGAGTCAGGACTAAAACCGACAAACAAACTTACTCAACCTTAAAGATGGATGAAAAAAGCTGTGTTGGCGCCACCAGTCTTCCAGGTCAATATCTATATTAAACTCGCTGACTAAATGACTAACAAATCCCCCATAAAATTCATCTTCCGTCACTTCATGAACACAAAGCTCTCTCATTTCAAATGCAACACAGACAAAACCTTCTCTTTTGAGCTTTGCCATTGTTCTCACCCGTAAGCTAGACTTACCCATTTGCCGGGAGTTAAGCACATAGCAAAACATCCCAACTTTTAAACTTTGGTAGAGGTCTTTGTCAGCCTGTCGCACTACATAAGTGGGAGCTTTTTCATTGAGACTTCCCCCTACTTGGTATTCATTGCCTTGTTTAAAACTACCCATAAACTATCATAAGTTGAATTTACTTTTTCTCCTTAAGGACAGAACTAAAGCCGCAATAAACCAAGGTTTACACAGGCGTGTATGGCGGTGAGTTGACGTATTTACGAATAGTGTTGAGTGGCAATATCGATATATATCATGAAGATGCATGTAACACATATTACCGAATAATTATTGATTTTTAAACTTGTATGGTTAACAAAATGCTGTGTAAATATATACATATTATTAAGCTTACTGATGCTAGTATGCAATTTCATAGTATATTTTAACGCTGTTGATTATATATAGCTGGAATGAACCTACATCACAGTACCCTCACGGGTACTATTTGCGATGGCTATATTTAATCACTCGGCGCCTTGGTGTAAAGAATGCTGTTGATATTTTTGATAACCAAATAACCGGAAAAAACCGGATTTTTTCTGGAACTTTATTTATTGCCCTATTTCTCTGGTTTTATAAGGGTGAATTGTTAATTAACAAGTAAAAAAATAACCTGCTTATTTCCTGCTGACTATTAAAAAATAATCAGTGATTATAGAGACATGAATTCGGCAAGCAATTTTGTAATTACAACGCTAGCTGCATCAATAAATCAAATTCAAATTAAGCAGGGAAGGATAAGGAGAGGTCAAATGCCTAAAGTACGGATTGAACTACTAAATGTTACAGAGAGCAAGACCGAAGATATATCTACATTTGGGTTAGAAGACAAATTTTACATCAAGGGCGCCCTATCTAACAATATAAATACTCAACTCGGTTGTACTGCACACAGAGACAACATGCAACCTGGGGAGGTTCTGAATCCGTCGGAGTTCATACTGAGCGCGAACGGACAATATACCTTCGTTTACCAAGGCGATGGCAACCTCGTCCTTTACCAGAATAGCAACAACCAGCCTCTTTGGATTTCAAAAACACGGGGAAAGACAAATGGGATGTGCATAATGCACAGCGACGGCAATTTCGTCATCTACGACTGGGATGCTAACCCGATCTGGTCGTCGGACACCTCGCAGCATCCAGGCAGTTACCTGGTAGTCGAGAATGACGGCAACGTAGTTATCTACCGTCCCGATGGTACGCCTGTCTGGTCGATAAACACCTGCATTGGATGACTCTAAAACTCAATAGCTAAAAGTACCACCTATTAGTTCAACAGAAACTTATTTAAGTATTTGATTTAAAACCGGGCTTGGAAAACCCGGTATATTGAATTATCTGATGACTTGCATTCTCTGAATTGCGGTTACTACGTGCGTTTTGCCACAGGGTTCTGCGCTTTGGCAATTACTGATTCGCGCTTTTCCATAAGTTAAACGCACTCTCTTGTTTAAGTAAGTTTTTCGTTTTGAACACAAATCAAAGTTCCCAACAATGTTGTAACTTTTCCCTCTTGTATCTACTAAATCAACGTAACAAGCTACGTCGCCATTTGTTAGACCTGTAACTCTAGCAGTTGTTGGTCTTTGGACTTTCTGCGCTTGAACAGTAGAAGGACTAACAAAAAAGCCAATAGTTGAAGCTGTAATAACCGAGATAGAGAAGCCTAGAAGTGATAGTTTAAGTGAGTTTTTTGTGGTTAACATAGTTTAATGGTTCTCAAAGTTTTTTATACGTAGATGCAAATTATTTCTGAATAAGCAGCTGTAGAGACACTTAACATTAAAGCGTCTCTAGTTATACATATATTATTGGGTACGGAGCAAAATATGAAACAGACTATCTTAAGAAATCGTTAATAATACCTCAACTGAGTTGTGCAACTAGTTGATTTTCTAACAGTGTTTGATTTGTTAACAAATCCTCTACAGTAATTCGTAAAAAACGCTGTTTGTCAACTTGGAAGTATATTTTAACCCTATCACTACCGGGAAAACCTGGAGGTGTTAGATTTGCGATAGTTCTGGCGCCATCACTATCATTAAGGGGTTTAACGCTAGTTGTTCCGCTATCAAGGCGCCTAGTTATTAATCTATCACCATCAAAGAATACTTCAGTTCCACCAGTTTCGGCGCCGAGTTCCCCCATAATTAACTCAATGCTAGGTTGATTTTCTAGGGAGGCGCCTAAAAGCAATTCTATAGGTTGGCTCATTGGGTAAGGTTGTCCAGATTTGACGATGGGGTGCCAACTGTGACGACTGTTGCGTTTATCCCAATAGCGAATACCGTAGCTGTGATATAAGAAATCTTTGATTTCTACACCTTGCGTTAATTGTAAGGCGCCTTGAGCAATTGCTTCAAACGGACGCTCACTGCGTATTTTGCTTGTATCAAAATAATTTTTTATCCATGTTTGCACTGCTGGTAGTTGCGATGTTCCACCCACTAGTAGCACTGAGTTAATATCTGTAACTTCGATACCTTGGCGCCGTGCTTGTTGGAGTAAACTTGTCATCGAATCATCGAGACGTTCAAAAAATGCGTGTTCTCTGAGAATATTCTCAAATGTGTCTCGGTTTAAATTGAGTTCGTAGGTTTCAAACGTTTGGTCATTAAAATAAACTTCGGATGCACTGGTTTGCGTCGAAAGCTGAATTTTTACTCTTTCTGCCAAACGCGCGGTTAAAGGACTTGCGACTAAACCTGTGTTTTTAACGAAATAATCTACTACCCAGTTGTCAATATCGGTACCACCTAAGTTTTGCCCAGCTTTCGCTAGTACGCGCGCGGTTTTGACTTTCTGCTTAGAGTCCTCTGCTAAAGACTTGTTACCAAACTTCAATAAAAATCCTAATGGTTTACTATTGGATTGCTGCGCGCTTTTATCTAACCGTACCAATGACAAATCAAGCGTACCACCACCAAAGTCGATAACTAATAATATATCTTGGTCAGCAATTCCATAACCTAGCGCTGCTGCTGTCGGTTCATCCAACATCCGCACTTCTTGCACCGCTAAATCTTGACAAACGCTCCCTAACCAGTGACGATATGCTTCAAAGCTATCGACAGGTACTGTTAGCACAAGCGAATCAGCAACTTCGGGTTGTGCTGTACTCAACTGTGTAATGACCGAAGTCAAAAACCATTTCCCTACCTGCTCAAATGTGACATCTTGCCCATCGAGTTCAGGTAAAAATCCTTGAATATTGGCGCCGATACCACGTTTGAAACTGCGAAAAAATCTTGGTTCGTTCGATAAGTCTAAACCTTTGTCGCGTACTTGTTGCCCAACCAATACTTGATTTTTAGCTGCATCCTCTACATATACCAAACTGGGAATTAGCGGTGGGTTCAAGCTTTGCTGAATCGATAAACCTGGTATACTGAGAGTCTCCGGTTGCTGCGTGATAGGATTCCAGCGCGCGATGACGGTATTACTGGTGCCAAAATCAATTGCTATTGTCATTTCTTCTCAACAAGCACTTGTTAACTAATTAACAATCTCGGTTTTGTAATTACCGACATTTATAAAAATGTGACTATTACCTTTTTATCTTACAACACATCTTGAAAGAAATTTTAGCAACGGATTATAAACGGATGTAACGGATGGGTTATGTAGGGATGCAATTAAATCACGTCTCTTTATTGCGTATTTATACGTATTTAAAACCTGTTTTATTCAAATATAAGGAGTATGTTACTCAGAATAGTGGTATCGACAAGCAATAATCGTTAAATACTCATCATCCACTGCATAAACTAACCGATTCGTATCATCAATTCGCCGCGACCAAAAACCTGCCAGATTCTCGAGTAGTGCTTCTGGTTTCCCTATTCCCTCAAACGGTAGTCGCATGGTTGCCTCAATCAACTTGTTAATTCGTTTTAAAGTTTTCTTGTCCTGTCCTTGCCAATATAAATAATCAAGCCAAGCCGCATCTGTCCACGCTAACTTTCTACTCATCCAACAAATTTCGCTCCACTACTTTCCCCTGCTTGAACTGAGCAACAGAACGCTCTAAATGGGCAGCATTAGCGGGAGATTTAAGTAAATGTACCGTCTCTAACAAACTATTAAATACATCTAGAGACATCACCACAGCATCCGCTGCATCTCTTCTAGTAATGATCGTATAGTCGGCATCTTCCACCACTCGGTCTAAAACATCTTTGAGGTTATTTCTCGCTTCGCTAAAAGACACAACTTTCATCTGTTTCATACTTGTACTGGTTAGTGTACAAGTGTAACAGACGCAAATATATTTAGCAATCCCTTCGGAGTTGCGCGCTCTTGGCAAAAGTGCAAAGGAAATTCATGCCGATCAATCAGAAATTGTGGCGCATCAATGAGTAGTAAAGAGAAACGTATTCTGCATATGGCACAACCATCTGTTTCTACTTATAACAATAGTCACAATAGTCTTTATTGAATTGTCATGATAAATATAAATCGATACTCAATCACGATGACTACCGGCTTAGAAAATCTTACTGGTGAAGGCTGGAAAGAAACTTTTCTTGGTGGTAATTTAGAAAAAGAAGCAGAAATTCTTAAAAAATATGCTCAGGACATTCACCTGGTTCAAGAGCGTAATCGCAAAAAATCGGGGGGAAGTCGTGCTGGGCGCGCGCTCCACGCTAAAATTCATGCTGGTATTACAAATGCTGAGTTGCGGATTGATACGAATATTCCTCAATTTTTACAGCATGGAATTTTTCAACCAGGCAAAACTTATAAAGCGTATGTACGTTTATCTAGTGCTTCTGGGGTCGTTCAACCTGATACTAAGAGAGATTTACGGGGGTTAGCGATTCGCGTCTTTTCTAGTGATTCTGAGGGGAAAGAACGCATTAATGATTTATTAATGACTAGTGCCCCCGTCTCTCATGCTCGCAACGTTAGCCAGTTTATGGAGTTTGCTAAAACTGCTAGCGCGCGTCCAATGATACTTTTACCCGCGCGGCTGATTTTTGCTATTGGTTTGACTGAAACGGTGCGGATGCTTTGGAATATCATTAAGTATTCGTCTCGCAAAGTCGAAAGTTTAGCGAAAGAAACTTATTGGAGTCGCGGACCTTTTCAACTCGGTCAAGCAGCTTTGCAATTCCATGCTCGACCTGCTTCATTAACAAAAGAAGCTAAAAGGGGCAAAACTGATAACTATTTGCGCGATGATTTGGTAGAGCGTTTAAAAAAGAGCGATGTTACCTTTGACATTATGGCGCAATTGTTTGTCAATGAGCAGAAAACACCAATCGAAGATGGCGCCGTTCGCTGGCAAGAATCTGATTCACCCCCATTTAGAATTGCTCAGTTGGTTTTACCGAAGCAAGATTTAGGTGACAATCAAGCATTAGATACAGAGGCTGTAATTCAGCAAATAGCCTTTAATCCTTGGAACGGTGCAGAAATATTCCGTCCTCTTGGGCAACTCAACCGAGGGCGCCAACCTGTATATATGGCGAGCGAAAATTTTCGTACTGGGCGTGAAGCTTATATTCCACCTAAGTCTATATTTGCTCGTATAAATGACGCTGTGTTTGGTGTTGTTAACCGCTTCATTCGTTGGGATAAATTGCCTACTTGGTTAAGTGTCCTTAGCTTGGCTCAGTTGCGAACTGCCCTGCGCGAGTTTAATCTTTACGATACAGAAACCTCGGCATCGCGCGCTACACACAACCTACCCATAACTTGCCCGAACGAATACCAAACCAATCGTTCTCCTGATGGTTCCTATAACGACCTCTCGGAACCAAGTATGGGAAAAGCAGGAACGCGATTTGGGCGCAACATACCTTTAGATAAGGTACAGCAATCAACAGACGAACGAATTCTTACCCCTAACCCCAGAGTCATTGCCCAATCTGTTTTAACTAGGGATAGCTTCAAAGGGGCAACAACACTGAATATTTTGGCTGCTGGGTGGATTCAGTTTATGACTCACGATTGGTTTTTCCATCCTACAACCAACGAAAAACCACCCATTGAAATTGATATAAAAGAGGATGATAACTGGTATGAAAAACCAATGCGTGTTAACCGCACGCAGTCTGACCCTACAAATGCCGCCGACCCCAAAGGGCGTCCTACAGCCTACCTTAACCGTGAAAGTCCTTGGTGGGATGGTTCGCAAATTTACGGACGCAATTTAGAAATTCAGCACACACTACGTTCTCATCAAGATGGGAAATTGCTAGTAGATGAGCGGGGATTATTACCTCTAGCGACTAAAGAAGAACAAGCGCAACGCGGTAAAGTTGATGCAGTTGAAAAAGTTGCTTTTAGTAACAACTGGTGGCTAGGTTTGGGTTTAATGCAAGTTATCTTCACCCAAGAACATAATGCTATTTGTGACAAGTTGAAATTAGAATATCCATCGTGGGATGATGAGCAGTTATTTAACAAAGCTCGTTTAGTTAACACTGCTTTAATTGCAAAAATTCATACCGTCGAGTGGACGACAGCTATTCTCGGACATCCTGCCCTACAAATTAGTATGAATGCTAACTGGTGGGGATTAGTAGGTGAAAAAATTACCAAACTTGTTGGTCGTATCAGCAAAAGTGAAATCGTGAGCGGTATTCCTGGTTCTGCAACTAATCACTTCGGCGTTCCCTACTCCTTAACAGAGGAATTTGTCTCTGTATATAGAATGCATCCTTTATTACCAGATTCATTTATATTTCGCTCGGTAGATAATGGTGCAATTCTCGGCGAAGCAAGTCTTGGTGAAGCTGTAGGTAAAGGCGCCCGGAAAATCATGGAGGAATTAGATATTAACGACCTATTTTATTCAATGGGCATTGCTCACCCAGGCGCCATCACTTTGATGAACTACCCCAACTTCCTACGTAATCTCCCCAGTCACGGCGATAACAAGATGGACTTAGCTGCCGTAGATATTCTTAGAGACAGAGAAAGAGGTGTTCCTAGATACAACGATTTCCGCGAGCTGCTGCGCTTGCCAAGAGTTAAAACCTTTAGCGCACTCACACCCAACTCAGAACTAGCTAAAAAATTGGAAACAGTATACGAAGGAAAAATTGACGATGTGGACTTAATGATAGGCATGTTTGCGGAACAACCACCACAAGGCTTTGGTTTTAGCGATACTGCATTCCGCATTTTTATATTGATGGCTTCGCGAAGATTAAATAGCGACCGCTTTTTCACAGTTGATTTTACCCCCGAAGTTTATAGCCCCGTTGGTTTTAAATGGGTAGCTGATAATAACATGAGAACCGTCTTATTACGTCACTACCCCAAACTAGAACCAGCACTTCTTGGAAGCAAAAACGCATTTGCTCCTTGGAATCGTCTTGATGCATAAATAGTAAGGTGGGCACTGCCCACCATACAATAGTAAGTACAATTGAAACCAAGTTATAATTCCTAGCTATTCTTCAACTTTTTTACTAAAACGGCGCCGCATAACCGCACCAAACCCAAGTGCTGTAGCTGAACCTAATATAGTTATAGGTTCGGGAACGGGAGTTAATCGTGCATCACTCACTTTCAACTCGGACGAAAATGATGTATCATCTACATCTAAAACACCGATACCAATGTTGTAGTCACCAGCATCTGCAAAAGTATAGCTAAACGAAGAAATCCCGCTCGCTAGTTGTCGAATAACGGCTTGGGCAGGGTCAATATTGGTAGTATTGCGAATGCTTACAAACGCGCGGTCTAGATTAATTGTGTCGTAGATTTTGAAGTCCGAATTGAAACTGAGTACATCACCTCTTTGAAGACCTAGCAACTTTAGAGCAATAGCAGAACCTTCTGTGGCATCTAAACCGAGGGTGCCCGCATTAAGACCAAGGCTTGTTTCTAAATTAACGAGAAATTGTTCTGGCGCCTTCCCAGAGACGTTGTAGTTAGTAGCATCATCTCTACCATCAGGAACAGCGTTAGTGATGGTTGCTTGTGATGATGAGGTGATAGCATCACCCAGTGTATCGGAAGTGCTGAGGTCAATAGCTGCGGCTAGTGAGGGAGAAGCCATTGTGATGCTAGCGATACTCAATAAACTGTAAAGTACAGACTTGAGCAGAGTTTTTGTTTTAGGTGACATTTTAGATTCCGTTAGTTGTATTAATTGCTTGTTGTTCTGGGACGGGCAATATGGGCGCCCATCCACAAGATTGTTAGAATATAAAGTTGCTTGGATTGTTTAAACTACCACCACTTGCAACGTTTACTGTAATAAAGGGTCGGAAGATATCACGACCTGGGCCATCTGAGTCAATTTGAACGTTGTAATTGTTAGCACTACTACCTTGGACAATTCTCACGTAACCATCAGCAATAGCATTACTACCTGTGTAGCCACCTGAAACTAAACTATCGAGTAACTCAGTGAAGACAAGTTTATCTACACTCACCTCGAAGTCGCTGATTATATCACCTCTATCACGGATGCTGGTGTATACAAATTGGTCATTACCGCTACCACCCGTAAGTGTATCGGCGCCCGAACCACCTGTGATAACATCATCTCCTGCACCACCAATAATAGTGTCGCGACCGCTACCTGTAGTTAGGATATCGTTACCCGAAGTACCTGTAACATATGACCCTATAACGCTGTCGTTGTCTGTGATAGAAGCAGTAACAGGAGCAACACTAATGCCATTGTAACTAGTATCAGCACTAGTAACTGTATACGTAATTGTACCAGTGTGATTGCCTTCTACAACCGCGTCATCTACTGCACCTACTGTTACGGTTTGTGCAACGTTCCAGTTAGCAGATGTAAATGTTAATGTGTTTGCGTTAGCTGTTAGTTGAGTACCAACGTTGAGAGCAACAGCAACATTACTTGTAGGTTTGCTGTCAAGCACAACAGTGAAAGTATCAGTGGCGCCACCTTCAGCAACAGCAGTATTACCACCCGATTGAGTAATTGTGACTGCTGGGGGAACAATATTAAACCTTGCAACACTGGGGTCGTGGTCGCTGATTTGGTCGGCAAATTCGGAGTTGATGTGAACTACATCGAAACCATCGAGTTTGTTCAGTAAGTTATTGCTAACTAGAATGTGGTCAAGCGATTGAGCATTACCTTGGAAGTTGTAGGTATAACGTTCCTGAAGCGGTAAGGTTTCGATAAGCGTATTTAAGCCACCGCTTTCTAGAATTGTGAGAGGGTTCGAGAATTCAAAGTCATTCAAATCTCCCATTACAATCACGTTTGCATTTGCATCAACTGCCAAAATACTTTCAACAAAGTTTTTGACTATTGTCGCTTGTTGGTTGCGCTGTGTTTCGCTGCTAAGTACTGGAGGTTGGGTTGGTCCGTAAAGCGGGTCATCACCACCTTTAGAGTTAAAGTGGTTGCCAACTATAAATACGGTTTGACCGTTAAATTTGAATTCTCCAACAAGAGGTTTGCGACTAGAGTTAAATGCTGAGTTCGTCGGGTCGATACGACCGGGACTAGCAGATAATTGTGGTACACCACCCACATTACTAACAGTGGTATTAGTTAAAGAACCACCACCTGGACGGTCTACAAACTCGACGCGGTTAGGGTTGTATAAGAAACCAACACGGATATTACCACCCGGTTCACCCCCGTCTTGGTCGTCAGCAGGGTTAATTTGGCGGAATTGATAGGTAGGACCACCAGCCGCAGCGATAGCATTAATTAATGTCTGGTAAGTTGTAGTGGCATCAACTACACTATCATTCGTGGCGCCGTTGTTGTCTTGAATTTCCTCTATGGTAAGGATATCAGGCGCTTTAAGGTTGTTAACAATTCGGTCAGCTAAAGCATTAAACTTGCTGGCGCCATCGCTTGGGTCAAGGTTTTCAACGTTAAAGGTGCCGACTGTAAGTTGATTTGCACTAGATGTTAAGTTAGTAACTTCTCTAGTTAAAGAACCTTGCGAAGTTACAGTTAGCGAAGTGGGTATAACTTCGTAGTTATTGAAACTGTAATCAACTACACCGATAATTGTGTCGAAAGTGGCGCCAACATTAACTGTAGGTGCTGTTCCTGTTGGATCGATTTGAATTCGTTCGGGGTTAAAGTCATTGGCACTAATACCAATACCACCGCGCGCGGTACGTCCGGTTGCATTGGCGCCGTTGTCAGCTAACACCCAAATTTCACCAAAGTTATTAGTTGGACTAACCGATACAGCGTTATTTATCTGTACCCGCATCCCCTCTAAACTTTCGTAGAAGTCAATTCCATCTTGTGCTGGGTCAAATACTGTACCAGCATTTTCGACGTTTCCACTTGCTGCATCGTTATCAATTACTTGGGTAGGAATGCTTCTTCCACCATTACCAAGTACTATAGCAGTAGGCAAAGCATTACCACTCGATAGCTTAGTAACCGTGGGACTGGTAATCTCTGTAATTGTTAGGTTATCGCTGTTATTACCAGCACGAAACTCGGTGACAGTACCGCTAACTAATATTGAGTCACCGACAGCTACGGTTGGCGCCGAAGAGGTAAAAACAAAAATACCTTCTGAGGTTGCATCATTATTATCTGGGTTAGGGTCTTGGTAGTAGAACCCGTTAGAACGTACAGTAGTAACGATACCAGCAACATTATTTACCGTTTGACCGACCAAGGGAGAAATATGCGCGGCGCCTTGAATATCGCGAATGCGGGTAGGTGTAACAGCGGCGCCTAGTGTAATAATTTCACTACGGAATTTTTGGAAGTTATCTTGTAGGTCTTTGGCGATTGTACCATCGTTGTAGAAGACGGTATCACCGTTATCAACTAATACCTCTATTTGCGTAGTACCAGTGAGGTTATTAGGAACTTCGACAATCGACTCGATACTTCCACCTGTTTGTAGTGCAGTTAAATTAGCAGCACGCAAAACTGGAGCATCTACAGCATTACCAGTCCAAGTGTAAAAACGGAAGTCTTTTGGCGCCGTTCCTGTATCAGGATCAGCAGGGCCTGCAACAATTAGATATTCTCCACTGCTGTTACGTTCAATACTGCGGATACCACGTCCACCTAAATCGAATTCGATGGGGGTGCCGATATTCGCGCTGGTTGCAGCGCCTGTTAGCAAGTCAGCAAAGTTGGTAATTGGAGCAATTAACGCTTTGGTACGGCTGGAAGTTGGAACGTTTGGCGCGCGGAAAGCTACGTAAGCAGTCGTACCATTAGGTGCAATTGTCAATCCTTCAACATTGAAACCATCGAGTTGCGGGTCTTCGGGAATATTGCCACTTGCAGCGCTAGCTGTGAAGTTATATCCGTTAGCATCACCCCAAGCAATTAAGTCCGCGCGCAAGTTGTCATATCTACCAACGTAGGAAAGTGTAGTACTTGCACCGCTACCGCTAATATCTGTAGCAAATACACGGTTACGGTTAGGACGCAAATTCCCGTTAGTAGCATTACTGAGGGAACCTAACCAGTAAATGCGGTTTCCGACCTTTGTTGAAGCTTCGATATCAACTTCTCTAGGTACACCGCCCGAAATATCGGTTAGTCCTAAAGAAGAAGTAAAATCAAAGCTAGCTACAGGCAAACCAGAGTCATTACGGTCATATAACCGAATCTTCTGGTCTTCGTCATCAGCTACAAACATGTAGTTGGCATCAATAGCGACAGCTGTACTTGCATCGCTGGCGCCTGTATGAAAATTAGTAGTACTGGGGTTTACGGAAGCTGCCGAAGCTGCGTAATTAATTGTGTAGGAACTGCTTGTGCTGCCATCGCTGACAGTGACAATGATGTTGGCGTAGCCGACTCCAGTTGGATTAATCTTTAAATTGCGGCTTGCTCCACTTCCCGTTAGTGTTAGGTTGGCGTTGCTAACAACACTAGTGTTATTGCTAGTTGCTGTTACGCTTAAATTACCAACTGGGGTGTCGGCATCAGCAACTGTAAAATCAATACCTAAAGTTTTTGCGGGGTCAGTAGGGTCATTAATTACACCACTAACTGCTCCCGAACCAGTAGCTGCAAGGTTGACAAAAGGTGTTGCTGTAGCTTCTTGAATTGTTGGTGTAGCGTTACTAGCAGCGTTTACGGTAGTTGTAATTCCCGCAATTGAATTGTTAGCTTCGTTACTTTCAGTAATTGTGTTACTAGGGTCAACAACCGCACTTCCACTAGTTAATGTACCTGTAGAAGTAGGAGTAACGCTAATGGTAAGTGTTGCGTTGTTACCAGCATTGATGCTACCACCTGTGAAGGTGATAACGTTACTAGATTGGCTAGCAGTAAAACCGTTACTAACTCCTGCGCTGTTGTAGGTTACACCGTTGGGTAAAGTGAATTGTACAGAAACACCGCTAGCATTAGCGCTACCAGCATTATTTACCGTTAGGGTGTAAGTAAGCGTGTTACCTACTACCACTGGGTCAGGGGAGTCGGTAAGACTACTAATTGTCAGGTCAGCTTGGACGACGCCGTTATAATTAACATCTCCTGGTGTGAGAACGGCGCCTGCTGGTAAGTTGGCACTAGCAGCAGTAGAACTGTAAGTAACCGAATTATTTGTAGTACCTGTTAAATCACCGTTATACCAAGCCGCAGCCGAATTTGGTGTAGTGTTATTCGGAAAACGGGTAGCAGCATCGGGAGTACCTGAACTTTGAGTTAGAACTACGCCACCATAAACAATATCGTTAGCATCACCATCCGTCCAACCAACAGCATCAACAATTGTGGCGCCTGCGGGTAATTCTAAAACACCATCATTATCAGTATCAAAGTCAGTACCTTCGGTGATAGCAGTTGGACTGCTAATTAGTAGAAAAGAATTAGTACCGTTTTCTAATCCACCACCACTGCTATTTAACTGAGCATCGGTGATTTTTGTTGTTGCTGCTGGGATGGTATGTCCACCTGTAGGGCTAGCAATTACTAGCAGACCGTTAGTACCGAATGTTTGACCATTGAGGCTAACAACCATGTCAGCGGTTCCTGCCTGTGTTCCGCTATTATCACCTTCAATAGAAACAAAATAGAGATTACTAAGAGTTTGATTTGGCGTACCTTTGATTTCTATATACTCAAAGGGATTGTCAGTACTTGGTGGGTTAACGTTAATTTCGTTGAGTACAACTACTGGAGCATTATTTGGTGCAGTGAGGGTAAATGCTGATTTCCAATTAGAAGAAGCAAGAGGACCAGCATCATCACGAGTCCAGTTATCTGTATTAGAAATGGCTGCTAGTAGCTGTGCCTTAGTTCCTGTTGTAGTGCCAGTATAATAACCGTTATCAAAATTCCCGACGTAAAACGCTGTCCCTGCTTCTACTGAAAGACCAGGGGGAATGTTACTTGTATTAGTACTATTGCTACCACTTGCTAACCAATTTGTCCCAATTGCAAAATGGGCGCCGTAGATAAATGTTGGGCTAGCATTTGTACCAGTATAAACGAAGATTTGGTCCCCACCGGCTGCTAAGTTCAACCCTGTCCCTGTTCTGGTACCAATGCTCCAGTTAGCAGCGTTACCACCACTGTATGTAATTACTGTTCCAGCGGTAATAATGCTCGTGTGACTCCATACTAAAGGTCCACCACCTGCTGCATCCAAGTGTTCGGTTGTACGAAAACCTGTATCTTGCCAAGATGAATCGGTAAAATTGATGTTTGTATTTGCTGGAATATCTACAAGCGCTACCCAGGCAAAATTATCATCCCCATCGGTATTATAAGCAACAATAGCAATATCGCCTTGCGTCAAAGCCATTTGTTAGTATCTCCTAAAACTTTTATAACTGATACACTCAAAACTTCAGATTCAAACTATCGATAAAAGAGTTTTCGCATATACAGATTTTCTTGCAATTTCAAGTAGGTAAATACTCGAATGGCATTATCTGTTAAGCTGAAGCTTTTATCAAATCAAGGTTTATTGGTTTTGGTTACAAATGTGCCACCTGGTTTGTAAAAGCACAAAATTACTAAATTGCCCTCAAACATAGCGGTTTTTACTTTAGTTAAGTACTGCCTATCCTAAAGCCACTTATAATCTGGGCACCCTTACTCAGTACCTTACTTGGAAAAATGCACTACCATGTAGTACTAATTACTACTACTAAAGAAATTCTCAATCACGGAGAATTAATATATACATAATAATTACAGAAGTTAAACTTAAAGTTAAGCTAATCTTAAATAACCGCGAATGTTCGTGACGGGGCGGCGCTTTGACTTTATATGTCTAAACGACGATCACCATACCATTGGCTTAAATCATGCTCAATTCCTTCAAGCATAGCTATAGCATCTACAATCGATTTTGCCTCAACAGTTAACAAAGCAAATGCCACTTCAACCCTGAGTTGATAGTTTTGCGGACAAAGGGGAAAGCTATTGGCAATTGCCACGGCGCCTTTTTCATTCAATAGGTATTCTTGATTGAGTGCGAATAATACCTGATTCATACAAGCGACGCTGCGGAAGCAACAACCTGCTGCATATGCAATATCTCCGCGCGCAATTGACTTTTTCGCAACTGATAATGAAAAACTTATTTCCCAGGCAAAGGTATTAATTGTTACTTTTTGAAGCTGTGTAGGATAGGGTTTTGTTTTTGCCTTTAAAGTTTCTAAAACACCATTTGGATCGAAAAGTGGTAAACCAATGGCAACTTCGCCCATATAAATAGAGGAGACAAAGCCGTGTGGATGTCCCGGTTGATAATCAATAGTAATTTGCCCAGCACAACAATCATCAATGACACGATTTACTTGAACCACATCACGATATAGGAAATCTACAGATAAACCTTCTACCTTTAGCCAACCACCCCCATTAATCCATTTTCCCCACCCACCTATTGGTGTAATTAGGTTTTGGCGACCCTTATCATCAAGTTCAGAAGCAAGGTGATTAAGAGCAATTATATCGAGCGAATTTTCTGGCTGGTAATAAATTCCTAAATCTACATCTGAGTTCTGGGTATGATTGCCTCGCGCTCTTGAACCACCAAGTGCAATAGCTGCAATTCCGTGGATTGATTGCAAACGCTCAACAACGTGGTGGATGAACTGAGGCAATTGCTGATTCATGTTGGCTCCATTTTTACATTAGGTACAACTGATTTAAATCACCTCTTTCCAATAGCTAGAGTAACATTTGTCAATAACTTGAAAACCTAAAGATTTGTATAGCCCAATTGCCCCTGTATTATCTCATCAACCCATAACCTCACCCTTGAATAACAGTTTAATTTTGGTGGGTATTTTTTTTACCACAGAGACGCGGAGGGCACAGAGAGATTTTGAAATTCCCTCTTCCCTGTGCGTTCTCTGTGCCTCTGTGGTGAAAATATATATGCTGCACATCTAAAATTTGATTCTACAACACCCGCACGTGAAAATCGTAAATCCAAAATCCTGTTAGCGGTTGAACTATGTCGATTCGGATTTTAACGAACTTCCTTCAAGCTTTCGATTTGTTTGGTAAATAACTCTGTAAACATACTAATCACACTTCTTTCTTCGCGTATTTTAATGTTAGCAGTTACAGACATTCCTGATTGTAAGGATATTTGTCTACCTTTAACATTAAGTGATTGTTGATTCAATTTGATTTTGATTGGAAAGCGATAATATTGATGAGTTTCATCTGGTGGTAATGCATCTGAAGCTATCGAAGTAATTTCTCCTTTAATATCGCCAAATTCGCTAAAGGGGAAGGAATCTATCCTCACATCTACTTTCATCCCTTCTCGCACAAAACCAATATCTTTATTGGTTATATATGCTTCGGCAATAAATTGATCGTCGGGTACAATTGAGAGGAGTTTTTCGCTTGGTCTAGTGACGAAACCGCTATCGCCAGCTTGTAAATCAAAAATTGTTCCAGCTATAGGCGCCCGAAGTTCTTGATATTTGGCGTTTAATTGTGCTTGGGAAATTTTGCTATTGATATCAGCTAGTTGCTTTTCGTTATCTAACAAAATTTTAGTAAATTGGCTCTCTATTTCCGCAATCCTATTTTTATTATTCGTAATTTTTTCTAAAACATTTTTATGAGAAACAGCTACCGTATTTTTTACTTCCTGTTGCCCTTGTTGAATATCAAATTGCAAACGTTGCTGTTCTTCTAATAATTGCGCTATTTGTGCCTTTAAGTTTTGTACTTTCTTTTGTTGCTGTAGATATTGCATTTGTGCAATTGCCCCTTCTTTTGCCAAAGGTTCCAATTTAGCAATAATTTCTGTTTCGATAGCTAAAGTAGATTGAGTATCGGTGATTTTAATGGAATTTTGCGCCAATAATCTCCTGATTTGTTCGACCTCCAAACGCGATGCATTTGTGCGGGTATCTAATTCTATTTTGGCTGTTTGTAAGCGGACTTGTTCGTCACTTCCTAACTCAGAAGTATTATCTGAGTTTGCCAATTCTTTTCGTAATAGCTCGTTTTCAGCAAGCAAAGCGGTACGAGTTTTAAGTAGAGAACTAGCCTCTGGAGATAAAGAATTTCTTAAATCTTTTCCAGATACACTTACAGGTAAATTAGCCTGTACTAATTGGCGATAAATTTGATTCTCCTGCATCAAACTAGTACGAATTTTTTGCAGGGAATTTAATTCCGCATTTGTAGCAGTAGAGTCAAAAATTAACAATAAATCTCCTGATTTTACTTTCTGTCCATCTTTGACATAAACTTGTTTAACAACTCCACCCACTGGTGCTTGAATTTTTTTGACACTTCCTTCCGGTTTTAATTGACCAACTGCTGGAACAGCTTGCTCAATTTTGGCTATAGATGCCCAAGCAATTCCAAGACATGCTGAACCTACTAAAGTCCCCATAATTACGCGCGACCAAATTGGAGATTGACGCAGGACTACAGATTGCTCAAAACTGTGTGTATCGGTTTTTGGAAGTGTTTTTGCAGAAAATTTAGGAGTTTTGGGAGTTTTTGGTTCAGTTTGTAATCTCTTTGATTCTACTAGTGTGATACTGTCTTTATGCTTTCTGTTACCATTTCTACCATTCAGTTGGTAATTATCTAGTTTAGTCATGGCAGTTTTGGATTTTAGATTTTAGATTTTAGATTTTAGATTGGGCAGGTTTAGTTGATTAATTTGTTGGAGTCAACGTTGATCAGCGAACTTGCTCTTACAAGATTTTTGATTGATACTTTTTCTGATTGGTCTGTTATGTTTCAGATTCCTGACTTTTCAAAGAAGTCACTAATCCTGCTTTGTGTCAGACTGAATCGCTCAATTAAAAATTCACATCTTGTTGATTGTAGAGATAGAAATAATGACCTTCCATTGCCATTAATTCATGATGGGTTCCTTGCTCAATTACTCTACCAGCATCCATGACAACAATTGTATCTGCATGTTTGACGGTGTTTAAACGGTGAGTGATAAAAAACACTGTACTATCCTGAAAGGCTTGAGCTAGATTCAAACAAACTTGCCTTTCTGTGATATAATCTAAGGCGCTGGTTGCCTCATCCAACACTAATAACTTTGGTCTTTGTAAAACAGAGCGTGCGATTGCAATTCTTTGCCTTTGCCCTCCTGATAGTGATGCACCACGTTCACCGACCTTGGTATTGTAACCGTTGGGTAAGTCCATAATAAAATCATGAGCGGCAGCAATTCTTGCAGCTTCGATGATTTCCTCTGTTGTTGCGTCGGGATTAGTTAAAGCAATATTTTCTTGAATTGTTCCTTCAAATAATAAAGAATCTTGAGGCACAAACCCTACTTGGCGCCGTAGTGAATATAATTCAACTTTAGAAATATCGTAGCCATCAACTAAAATTCTACCTGATTCTGGTTCGTACAGTCGAATTAAAAGTTTAGTCAAAGTACTTTTTCCGGCGCCACTTCCCCCAACGATTCCAATAAATTGACCGGGAGCAAAATCGAGATTCACGTTGCAAAGTTGTAGCGGTCCATCTGCTCTAAAGCGAAAGTAAATATTCTCGTATCTGACAGCACCAGTAACTGCTGGTAAGGGAATATTATTGCGGTCGTCTTCAGCTTCTTGCGGAGTATCAACAATATCGCTTAAACGCTCTAAAGATAAGGCTGTTTCTTGAAAACTCTGCCACAGTTGTGCTAAACGTAACAAGGGGCTAGTAACGTAACTAGAAATAATTCTAAAAGCAATTAATTCACCGAGAGTTAATTCTCCTTGAACTACTAAATAAGCTCCCATCCATAAAACGAGTAAACTGCTGAGTTTATTGAGGAAACTACTCGCAGAACTAGCAATCGTAGAAGTAACAACTGTTTTGAAACCGGAGGCAATATAGTTGGCATAACGTTCTTGCCAAGAAAAGCGCGAGCGCAATTCGATGTTTTGAGCTTTGACTGTCTGAATTCCGGATATTACCTCTACTAAATAAGATTGGGTAACAGCATTACGTTCAGCTTTTGTTCGTAGCTGTTTCCTAACTAAAGGAGAAAATACTAATGTCAGAAGTATGAATATCGGAATTGTCGCTAAACCGACTAGAGTTAATTGCCAACTGTAAAACAGCATGACAATAATATAAATGACTGAGAATAACGCATCTAAACCCACAGTTAAAGCTGTACCTGTGAGAAATTGACGAATATTTTCTAACTCATTAATACGGGTTGCTAATTCACCGACTGGTCGGCGTTGATAATAGTTAAGAGGAAGACGTAGTAAGTGGTCAATAATTTGTGACCCCAAACCCATATCAATTCGGTTAGTAGTATCAACAAATAAGTAGGTTCTTAATGTTGTCAATAGCGCTTCAAACAATGCGACAACTACTAGCAATCCACCGAAAATATGTAGGGTTTTAGTACTACTTTGAACAATTACTTGGTCAATTATTATCTGAACAACTAGGGGATTTACTAACGCTGCTAACTGTACAAAGAAAGAAGCTATAAACACTTCTATCAGTACCCGTTTGTAGCGCCATAAATAGGGAACAAACCATTGTAAACCAAAGCGTTGTTGGGGTGTGGCTTTGGTCGGAGAAAGCAGCAATACCCGCAACTTTTGTGGAGCAACACTTTCTGAGGTTTCAAACTCATTCTCTAACTCCTGTACAAATTCTGCGGGTTGAAAGTACTGAATTCCTTGGGACGGTACACCCAAAACCACGAATTTTTCACCCGTTTCATACAGCACCGCAAAATTATCTTCATAGCGAATCAAAGCTGGTGTCGGAATCCGTCCCATCTGGGAAACAGGTACATCTACTAGTTGAGACTTTAATCCTACCAACTCTGCTAGATACGCACATAGCTGAAATGATACCGTACCAGAGCGCTTGCTATTCTCAGTTAATATACGATTAACAATATCCCGACGAAATGGCATTTGCAAATGTTTGGATACCATTTGAAAACAGGCGATCGCCGAGTTTAATTGTCCCTTTCCCTGAAAAAACGGATATTTTCTTTTATCTTTCCTAGATACGGTGCTAGCTGCTTTTGCCTCTTCCTTTTCGGCATAGGGGAACTCGATTTGATCTAATTTATCTAAATCCCCGACTCCACTATCTTCATATATATGATGCTGTTGCTGACTTGTGTCTAGTAGTAATAAATCAAACGCGCGTAAACCGATCAGACGCACGGGACTTTTGCCGATAATTTCTAATTTACCTGTACTATTACCCAATTCCAAACTCGAACCGGGAGAAAAGTTTTTTAATGTTCCCCCACCACTGACAAACCAGATTCTTGCCGGGTCTAATTCTTTCTCTAGCTGACGAACTTGGGTTGTTTTCGGAGAAAGATAATATACTTGGGCTGATAATAAAGCATTTTGAGCCAATTCTTTGAGATTAATCGCTGCATTCGCTTGGATTTGCTTTTGCATCCCCAAGACATCAAATATTTCCAACAAGTGACAGCGATTTTTACGCACCTGAGCAAAAGCTGGATATTTGGAAAGTAAATGCAAGTACTCCCCAGCATCTAATGTTAAACATGTAACTTCACTCGATGCGATCGCAATTTCACATCCTAACTCTCGCAAAACACCAATTTCCCCTAAAACATCTCCAGATTCGAGAAATTTTAAGGTAGTTGGAACCTTAGTACGAGGGTCATGTGTCAGTAAACGTACTCTCCCCTCATAAATAATTACGATGCGATCGGGTATTTTGTCTTTCCCTAAAATATTCTGCCCTACACGATAACGAGCAGGGCGAATATTTTCTAATAAATTCGCAAAAGCCTGACTTGGCAACTTGTCAAACCCTTCAAGCTTGACAATAAATTCAGCAATAGAATCCGTAGCAACAGACATACCAGTTTCCGATTGGGATTTATCGAATTTAATTTAGGTTTGGGGTCTGTATGCTCGAAGAAATTAATTATCTAGTTTGTATTTTGCTTAACTAATGATTTTATTCAACCATCTTTAGATGAATTCTGCTTATCTATCTAAAGTATGATTTTAGTTAAATTATTTTCTATTCTTATCATAACCTAGACTTATAATGTTTTTTTTTTAACAATTAACAATAGCTAATAATACTTGCTTAATGTATCAATTACAGGATATTCGTTTGTGTTAGCAAAATTATCAGTATAAAAAAGCACGAATAAACTGTAAAGTATTTTCATTTATGAGAATTTTCTCATCTTTGTAGCATTGACAACCTCTGAATCAAGCTACTATATTGCTAGTTGTGTAGAAAACATTTAAATTTTCTTAATTTCCCTAACTTTTTCTGACTTTCCTTAATTGCTGCTAGAGACTCTTGAATAACCTCTTTACTTTTGTATTGGGATAAAACATTTAACCTGCAAAAATTTTTCGCCTATTTGCTCTTAAAGTATTTATTCAGACTTTCAAAGCATAAATCGGCAAAAATTAAGTATATATACAAATAGTCGGCAGTATTAACTGCTACTAAAGGTGGTCAAATTCCTGTTGTCATTTCTAATGACGATAGTTGTTCGTTGATTCTAATTTATCGAGTTTGGCTTAACTGGTATCTAAAATCAACTTCATCAAAATCAATATAGATATGGCAGTTAGAAGCAAAAGCTTTGGCTTTTCTAATGTTCTAATACAAACTTAACCCTAGCATAACTTCTGCCAAAATGGCAACTGAATCGTAACACAATGTGATATTAGGAGTTTTGGGTGACTCGTTATCACAGAAGCCCTAGCTACGGCGCCTCTCCTATATTATAGTATGTCGTTAGCGAATCAGGGGGTTATACCCCTTAATTAATATTTTGCGTTATGACAATAAGTATTTGAGAAGACATGCACAAAAAACGCAGAAACATTTTTTCCTGATGAACCGACCGGGGTCCTCAGTGTTTCGACGAAATTCAACAGATCAGTAAAGGATTATATAGATATGGCAACTCCAGGTGATGATATTCTGTTTGGAACTAGTGGTGATGATTTTATCAATGCTCTAGCTGGTAATGACCAAATTTTTGGTGATGATGGCAATGATACCCTCTTAGGCAATATAGGAAACGACACCATTTTTGGTGATGATGGTGAAGATTCCATTGATGGTGGAGCAGATAATGACCAACTTTTTGGTGAAGATGGTAATGATCGTCTTTTCGGTCGTGCTGGTACAGATTTTCTAAATGGTGAAAATGGTAACGATTTCCTTGATGGTGGAACAGAGAATGACACACTCTTTGGTCAAGATGGTGACGATACTCTCTTAGGTGGTGCTGGAAATGACTCTTAGGGTGGAACCATCCTAGACGCTCAAGGTAATATTATTGACAATCGCAAATTTTTACACCTTTATCTAATAAAAATGAATACTGACATCGCAACTTTAGTTATGGACTTTACCAACAGTGTGTTACATATTCTCACTATGTCTTTGGCGCCCCTCTCTCAAATTTGAGGGGGGGGAAGAAGATGGTGGTGAGGCTGGAAACAGACTTTGTATTGTGCATCTGCACATTCAAGTTAACTAACACAATTTTTGTTTGAACTCAGGAATCTAATTTTATGGCAGTAATTACTGGAACCGCAGGAGCAGACAATCTCACAGGTGTTGCGAACGAAGAAAATACCATTACTGGTCTTGGTGCGAATGACACCCTCAGAGGTGCCGACAAAGAAGACTCTATCGACGGTGGAGCTGGTGCTGACTGGCTCTATGGTGAAGCTGGTAAGGATACCCTATTAGGTCAGAATGGTAACGATAGATTATTTGGAGGTGATGAGGAAGACTTGCTAGATGGGGGTGCCAATAATGATACCCTCAGAGGTGAAGCCGGTAGCGATCAACTATTTGGTGGACTCGGTGTCGATAGGTTATTTGGAGGTACAGAGGAAGACTTACTAGATGGGGGTGCAGGTAATGACATCCTTCACGGTGAAGATGGTGGCGATACCATAAATGGTGGAGCCGATAACGATATTTTATATGGGGAAGCGGGAGAGGACGCGCTTGATGGTGGTGCTGGAAATGACACCCTCTATGGTGGCGCCAATGCGACCGATGTTAGTGATGGCAAAGATGCCCTTGATGGGGGTGATGGCGATGATTTAATTTTTGGAGGTTTCGAGGATAGCCTATTTGGTGGAGCAGGTAATGACACTCTCACTGTCGAGAATAATGCTGATGGTAAAAATACTGTTGACGGTGGAGATGGCAATGACTCTTTAGTTGGTAGCACCAACTTAATTGAAGGTGATACCCTTGAGGGCGGAGCAGGTAATGACACTATCAATGGTCTAGCTGGTAATGATGTTCTCGAAGGTGATGACCCCTTGGCTACGGAAGGCGGCAATGATATCCTCAATGGTGGAGATGGCGATGATAACCTGTCTGGCTATTTCGGTAATGACACCCTTGATGGTGGAGTAGGTAATGACACCCTTGATGGTGGTGATGGCGATGACAACCTCAGTGGTGGAGCAGATAATGATACCCTCACTGGTGGCGACGGCAATGACAACCTCGCAGGTGGTGATGGTATTGATGTCCTTGATGGTGGCGCCGGTAATGACGTTCTCACCGATACAAGTGGTGCTACTACCTTCTTTGGTGGTGCTGGTCTAGAAACCATTCAGGGCGGTGCTGACGCTGACTTCATCGATGGTGGAGAAGACAATGACTCGTTGTATGGCGGTGCAGGCAATGACACCATCTTGGGTCAAGCTGGCAATGACAGCCTCAATGGTCAAGGTGGTGATGACAACCTCAATGGTGGTGTTGGCGTAGACCGCGTTTTGGGTGGTGCTGGTAATGACACCCTTACTGGTGGAGAAGACTTGGAAGGTCAAGCAGCAGCCGATATTTTAAATGGTGGAGCTGGTAATGACTTATTCCTGTTGGCAAGCACAGGCTTCTTGCAAGACCCTGCCGAGCCATTACCTGTTCCTCCAGGTGACATCATCAACGGTTACGAAGATAATATCGACCTGATCGAGTTAGAGTATGGCAGTGGCGCATTCGACTTTGGCGACCTAATTATCACAGGCAACGGTACTTCTCAGGTTACTATCAGCGTTGTGAATGAAGGTGTACCAGGAGAAATACCTGACTTTACAGAAAAAGTAGCTACTTTGAATGGGCTAAATGGCTCTGCTATCACACTCACAGTCGAAGATTTTTCTGTCTAAGAGAATGGGCTATCAAGCAGGTATGCTTGGTGATAACCAAGTAACATCAGCTTGATAGCTTCCCTAAAACCGGGGGGTAGCAGCGTTGTAGGAATTCGCTTTTGCTACTCTTCGGAATTAAATTATTTTAATCTCCTGTTTTTACGAAATGGAAGGGCAGGATAAAAATCTTTGCAATTTGGAGATGTCCAATTTAGAAAACTGCCATGCGAATATTATTTCTTCACCCCAATTTCCCAGCTCAATTTCGTCATGTCGCCGCAGCTTTAGCCAAAGACAGTAGTAACCAGGTTTTTTTTGGTACTACTCGTCATGAAGGAAGCTTACCTGGTGTGAACAAGGTTTTTTATCAGGCAAAACGCGAAGCTCGACCGGAAACCCACCACTATGTTAAAACTTTGGAAAATGCTGTTCTTCAAGGTCAGGCTGTTTATCGCATGGCAGAACAGTTAAAGGCTAAGGAATTTGTACCTGATGTCGTTTATGGTCATTCGGGTTGGGGTCCAACTCTATTTATTAAAGATATTTTTCCTCAAGCCAAATTATTATGTTATTTTGAGTGGTTTTATAACGCACATGGTTCTGATGCTGATTTTGACCCCAATGAACAACTAACTCAGGATGATGAAGCCCGGATTCGTATCAAAAATGCGCCGATTTTGCAAGACTTATATAGTTGTGATCGTGGTCTTTCTCCGACCTATTGGCAGCGTCAGCAGTTCCCTTCAGAATATCAAACTAAAATCAATGTTCTTCATGATGGAATTGATACTGAGTTTTTCCGTCCCAAACCGAGGGCAAAGTTAGTTCTACCTAGCAAAAACCTTGACCTTTCCCATGTCGAGGAGATTGTCACTTATGCGACTAGAGGCATGGAACCTTATCGAGGTTTCCCGCAATTTATGGAAACAGTTTCCTTACTTCAGCAGCGGCGCCCGAATTGTCATGTAGTAGTTGTAGGGGAAAATCGGGTCGCCTATGGTAAAAAGTTACCTGATGGTCAAACCTATAAAGATTTGATGCTCGAACAGTTCTCCATTGACCAAAGTCGTATCCATTTTACAGGTTGGCTGCCTTACCAAGAATATTTGCAAGTTCTCCAAGCTTCCTCAGTACATGTTTATTTAACCCGTCCGTTTGTTTTATCCTGGTCGTTACTCGAATCCCTTTGTACGGGTTGTTTGGTCGTGGCTTCGAGAACCGCTCCTGTAATGGAAGTTATTCAAGATGGGGTTAATGGTTTGTTAGCAGACTTTTTCTCACCCCAGGAAATTTGTGATCGCATTGAGGAAGCACTCAACCACCCCGATAAAATGGCGCCGATTCGCACCAAAGCTAGGGAAACAGTTGAAAAATACTATAATTTGTCAGTATTATTACCCAAGCATCTGCAATGGATACAACAGCAGGAAGATGATACGAGATTGATATTCCCAAGTAGTGAAATCAAAAACGATTCAAAAGTATTATTAATTACAGAAAAGAAAGTAAACGCTAAGTACCAAGAGTTAGAAAAACTCATACCTGCATCGCCTGAAGTATTACAAGTAAATAATCGCAAGGTGACAGCCCAAGAAATAGTACCATTGTTAAGTCAGTATCAAATGCTGCCTAAACTCAAACAAGAACTGGTAATTGAAGAGGCAATTGCACCTTTTACCTGTACTCTTGAAGAAGAAGCTAAGTGTCACGAGGAATTTAGCCAACAACACCAATTAACATCCGAGACTGTACGTCAAACTTGGTTGCAACAGCAAGGATTGACAGAAGCACAATTTCTCGAATTAGCAACTCGAAGACTTAGAATTGAGAAGTTCCAACAAGCGACTTGGGGTAGTCGTTTAGAATCCTACTTCCTGAGACGCAAACAACAACTTGATCAAGTCATTTACTCCCTAATTCGTGTTCGAGATGCAGATTTAGCGCGCGAACTTTACTTTCGCCTTTTAGAAGACGAACAACCTTTTGCGGAATTAGCAAGACAATATTCGGAAGGCACAGAAACTTCTACAGGTGGTTTAATTGGCCCAGTGCCTCTTTCATCACCCCATCCCAAATTAGCCCAAATTCTTACCATCAATGAACCAGGTCAATTATCACCCCCTACGCGCGTAGGTGAATGGTGGATAATTGTCCGTTTAGAAAAGTTTTTACCTGCCAAATTAAATGAACCAATGAAACAAAAATTATTGAATGAATTATTTAGCACCTGGCTACAAGAACAACTTCAAGAAGCAACTGCACAACAACCAGTAGAAATCAAAAAATCAGCTTAATTTTTCAAATTTAAAACCAATTAAATTTTCTCAGGATATACTATGGCAGCTCAAGATTTTAGCAATCAATTTCTAGTTGGAAACAATTTCAACGGTCAAAACCTTAATGGCTCAAATTTTTTCAAAGCAACTCTTACAGATGTCCAATTTGTTGGTACAGGGCTAAGAAGTACTAATTTTGAAGAATCTAAGTGGTTTAATGTTAATGCATCTAATGCAATTTTTGCTCCTAATACCAACTTTCCATCACCAGCTAATTTATTCAAGGCAACATTAGAGAATGTTAATCTGAGTGGGGCAAACCTCAGACAAGCTAATCTATCATTAATCGATACAAAATTCATTAACTTGTCAAATGCCAATCTTACCAATGCTATCTTGCATGAAGCTAATCTCAGTGGTGAACAATCTGACCGACCAAATCTAGCAGGGGCAAATTTTACAGGCGCCGATTTATTTAAGGCAAAGTTGAAAGCTGCCGATTTGACAGGTGCAAATTTCACAAATGCTAAGTTTGAAGAAACTGACTTTGAGGCAACTCTTTTAGTCAATGTTAATGCAACAGGTGCTGATTTCCGATTAGCAAAACTCACAGATTTAACTCTGCAAAATTCTACCTTTGACCTGGCTAATTTCAGTGGCGTTTCTATAAGTGATACAGCCGCGTTTGACCCAACACAACCTGTTAACGTTAGCTTTCGTGGTGCTGATTTAAGCAACTTAATTTTAGATGATGCAGTGTTGACTGGGGCTGATTTTAGTGCCTATGTTGCCACCAATGGTACAGTTACAGCCACAAACTTGACTGGAGCTAAATTAGTTGACAGTGATTTTAGTGGTTCAAATTTTAGTAGTGCCACACTGGTAAACACTGACCTATCTAAAACCAACCTTAGCAATGCCAACTTTACAGGAGCTGACATGAGCGGGGTGCTTACCACCGATGCAATTGCTACTGGTGCAAATTTTACAAATGCCAATTTAACTAACGCAAACCTGTCGAAAGGTAATTTCACGGATGCAACTTTTATCGGAGCAAATCTCACAGGTGCGAGCGCTGTTGATGCCATTGGTCTGACGCTTGGGACTTCTGGTAATGATACAATCAACGGCACAAGTAGCAAAGATAATATCTTCGGCTTTGATGGTAATGACACTCTCACTGGTGCTGGTGGTAATGATTATTTAGACGGTGGTGCAGGCGCCGATAACCTGAATGGCAATGATGGTGCTGACTATCTGAACGGTGGTAACGGTAATGACACCCTAACTGGTGAAATCGGCAATGATACCTTGATTGGCGGTGCAGGCGCCGATAATCTTAATGGTGGTGGTGGTGTTGATATCCTAACTGGTGGCGCTGGTAACGATATCATGAACGGAGGCACCGGCAATGACACCTTTATTTTTGCATCAGGTTTTGGAAGCGATCGCATTAATGCTTTCGCAGACAGTGCAGACAAAATTGACTTGACGGCATTTGCGACCAGTTTCAGTGCTTTGACGGTGGCTCAAAATGGCGCCAACACAGTGATTTCCAGTTCGCTGTTCGGTACAAATACTATTACCCTAGCAAATTTCACCGCTACAAATGTTGATGCTAGCGACTTTATCTTTTAAATTTTCAAACTTCAAAGCAATTTAGATTTTCTCAGGATATATACTATGGCAGCTCAAGATTTTAGCAATCAAGTTCTGGTTGGCAATAATTTTAACGGTCAAAACCTGAATGGCTCAACTTTTTTCAAAGCCAGTCTTACAGATGTCCAATTAGTTGGCACGCTTTTAAGAAGCACTAACTTTTCAGAAGCTTTTCTGAGCAACGTAAATGCATCAAATGCCATTTTTGCCCCTAATGCAAACTTTCCCACACCAACTAATTTTTCTTTAGCAACATTACAGGATGTTAACCTGAGTGGCGCCAACTTGAGACAAGCAAATTTGTCTCAAGTCAACACAACCAACATCAACCTTTCAAATGCCAACTTAACGGATGCAAATTTGCAGGAAGCTAATCTGAGTGGCGAACAATCTGAGCGTCCTAACCTTACTGGTGCTAACTTTACCCGTGCGGACTTGTCTTTGGCGAATTTGAAAGCTGCTGACTTTACAGGCGCCAATCTTACAAATGCCGACCTCCAAGGAGCTACTCTGGAGGCCACTCTCTTAGTCAATGTCAATGCCACAGGTGCAGACTTCCGGCAAACAAATTTCACAGATGTCACTCTGCAAAACTCTATTTTTGACCTCGCTAATTTGAGCGGTCTTTCTTTGAGTGATGCTCCCCTTGCTCCGGGTCAAACTGCTAATGTTAGTTTTCGTGGTGCAAATTTAAGTGGTGCGCTGATCGATGATGCAGTTCTTTCTGGTTCTGATTTTAGCGCCTCTGGTAGTACAGTTACCAACCTGACTGGAACCAGATTTGATCAGACTGATGTAAGTGGAGCAAACTTTACCCAAGCCAATGCAGAAGGTGTCTTTATTAACGGGTCTGCGGTTGGTGCAAATTTCACCAATGCCAATTTGACTAACGCTGATTTTACAACAGGTGACTTGACAAACGCCAACTTCACGGGAGCTAACCTGAGTGGAGTACTCACCACTGACGCAATCGCCACTGGTGCAAATTTCACAAATGCCAATTTAACTAACGCGAACCTGTCCAAAGGCAATTTCACCAATGCTAACTTTTTCGGTGCTGACCTTACAGGTGCGAGCGCTGTTGATGCGATTGGTCTAATTGTTGGAGATGATTTAGACAACACCCTCAACGGCACAACCGGAAACGATAATATCTTTGGTAATGCTGGTAATGACACCCTGACTGGTGATGCTGGTAATGATTATCTCGATGGTGGTGCTGGTAATGATAACCTCAATGGTGGTGCTGGTGCTGATACCCTAGTCGGTGGTGCTGGTGCTGATAATCTGACTGGGGCAGGTGGTAATGATACTTTAATTGGTGGCGCCGGGAACGATACTATGAATGGTGGCGCCGGCAATGACACCTTTATTTTTGCATCAGGTTTTGGTAGCGATCGCATTAATGCTTTCGCAGACAGTGCAGACAAAATTAACTTGACGGCATTTGCAACCAGCTTCGGTGCTTTGACGGTGACTCAAAATGGCGCCAACACTGTGATTTCCGGTGCGGTATTCGGTACAGATACCATTACGCTAGGCAACTTCACTGCCACCAATGTTGATGCTACCGACTTTATCTTTTAACTTTTTCAACTAGCTACAAGATTCCCGATTTCTCTAAGAAGTCGGGAATCTGACTAAATCTTGTAAGGTAAGTCAATGCGAATACTTTTTACCATCGCCCACTTTTTTCAACCCGATAGCAAGGGTAAGCACGCTTCCCAAAGAAAAAATCCCCAACCGCGCGTACAAGCTTTGCGTGAAAGCATTACTAACTTGCATCAGCTATTTGGCAAATCTCAAAGCATTATTAATATTGGTCAAAGGCTGGCTTTTCCTGCGAACCAACCTCAATGTAGCCAACTCGATATTATTATTTGTACTACTCAAGATTGTCATCTACTCGAACAACTATCTTTACCATCCCATTTTTATCAGCATTATCCGACTCAAGCCGAACCTTTGCTATTAGGATTTGAATGTCAAGCAGTGCTGAGAAATAATTTAGGCAAGTACGATTATTACTGTTTCCTAGAAGATGATTTAATCATTCACGATCCTTGGTTTTTTTTGAAATTAAATTGGTTCACTCAACAAGCGGGTGATATCAACCTGCTGCAACCCAATCGCTATGAAGTTTCCATCAATAACCTTACCAATAAAGCCTATGTTGATGGCGATTTACTTCCACGAGTCACCGCAAGATTTCAAAATGTGCAGGAGCAAGCCGAACTCAAAGGTACAATTATGGGGATGCCAATCACTTTTCATCGTGCTTTAAATCCCCATTCAGGTTGTTATTTTTTGAATGCTAATCAGATGGCTCATTGGGTAAAACAAGCACATTTTATCGACCGAGATACAAGCTTTGTTAGCCCTTTAGAAAGTGCTGCAACTTTGGGTATTATGAAGACATTTAGAATTTATAAAACAGAACCACAACAAGCAAATTTTTTAGAAATTCAGCATTTTGGTACAAGCTTTTTAAGCCTGATTGGCGGTCAGGTAGCTTTAGCTACTTCCAAATAAGTTTAACGCACCCACCCATCGCCGAAGGTTAGGTAGCGTGAGATGATTTCCTTACTTCAGGCTTTGAAGATACTTTTGTTTGGTCGCAAAATAGCTAGTAATTTCTGCTTTAGTCAGACGTAGGTTAAAGGTAAATGAATAACTGATGGCGCCAGGAACTATTCCCGATTTGGTAAACCACACACAATATTTATGATAAATCTACCTCAAAGCCGATGCAAAATATACAGGCAGAGTTATTGTTCCAGTTTTGTGGGAAAGCCCCCCTTATTAAGGGGGGATTTTCTAAATTTATAGTATAATTATATACTTTTAAATTTTCTTAGAAATTTATGCTTCCTTGCAAGCGAATATCTAAACCTTGGCTACTGTTTCCGACTGTAAAATCAGTGAATAAAACGGTTTTGGGAACATTGAAACGAACTTTAAGACCATAACTATGTCCGTTAATACGGTTTCTGTCGATATCTGTAAAATTCCGCACGTATAACCCTAAGCTTAAATCCCTATTTAAAGTCTTTAAAGTTTCAAAACGATAATATAGACGTTCTCCTAGTTCTAAAGCAGTTTCAAAACTGAGTCCATTTCTAAAGCGCAGACTAGCTGGTAGGACACCGATAAGTTGATTGGCATATTGAATTCCAGGAGCAACTGCGAACTCAAAACTTCTATTTTGATAATAGAATAGCGAACTTAGCGCTACTACATTTTGATTAAGAACGCTGGAAGCACTATTTAAACGTAAAGTGAGTGAGGGGCTAAAATTAAAAATTTCTGAAGGATTGCCTTTAGCATCGCGCGTAATTTTGAGGTTAGTACTGGTGACGCTTGCGTTTGTATATACTCCCACTGTAGGCTCTTTAAAAACAGATTGGTTATCTGAAACATTTAGAAGTTGGTCGGCATTTGGATTTATCCACGTTCCAACACTAACACTATAATTTAAATTTTTATTAGTTCCAGAAAAAACTAATTCTGTTGCAGGTAGAAATTTATAACCAGAAAAAATATAATTTTTAATTTTCTGTGTTTCAGAGCGACGTAATTCAAATCGATCAAATACCAAAGCAGTTGCTCTTGCTGGTACCGGCACTCCTAATAAGCTATTAGAGGAGTCTTGGAAAAGGAACTGTCTACCCGAACCTGTAGTTACTAATGTTTGTACAGCGAAAGATTCATTCGACTGGTTTTGATTATCCACTCTGTTTTCTGGTACAAAACTATTAGCAAAACCCAAGGGTCCTAATCGCTCTGGTGAAAAACGTGTTTCTCCAAATGAAATTGGTCCAGAGGTGACATCTGACTGCGACTCAAAAAACAGAACCGAACGACGGTATAACCCGCTTCGTACTTGCCACAGCGAACTTTGATTCGGTTTGACGCTACTAGAAAATGTTACTTGTCCAGATAGTTGCTCGACTCCACTGGCAAGATTGGTAAAAGCTAAGGTACTATTAAGGCGCCGATTTATTTGACGACGCTCATCAGTAGTAGCTTTAGTTTGTAAGGCAGAGAAGGTTTGCTTCTTGTTATAGCGTTCGCGAGCGGTTTGTAATAATTTGTTTATATTTTCAGGATTTATTTGGTCAAATATCAAACCTGTTAGTAACCCTACTGAGTTAATTATGGTTTGCGGTGCATCTACATCAAATGTGTCTGGACGAAACGTAAGTGAAATTCCTGGGTTTGCGAAGACTTGGGTATATGTCGCTTCAGGTTTGTCTTTATGGTACCGTATCAAAACCCGATTATGCGCTTGACTCGCGTAGAATCGATACCATTTGTAGCTTTCAGATTTATTAATTGTTTCGGTTTGGTTTTCACCACGGATACCAAACGAAGTCCAATAAAGCGAGTTAAAATAGTGTGTTTTTCTCTCACCATCACTTAAAGAGCGGTCAAGTAACATCCGAAGTAGATCGGGGTTGTCAAACTTGCCAGACTGTAACACTTTAATACCAGCGGTGCTACTAACGGTCGGAGTAAACTGTGGAGGAGCATTTTTGTAAATACTACCAAAAGTAATACCAGCTTCTTTTAACACTTCAGTGGGAATAATTTCTCCACGATAAAAGCCAAGAGAAGCTAGTGATTGTATATTTAGCGTGGGATACGCTTGCAACACTCTAGGTGCATTTGCAATATCTATATTGTTAAAGAAATTACTTTGGCTAGGGAATTGAATATTGGTTATATTACCACTATTATTGCTAATTGCTGGATTATTGATGATAATTTGGGGTGCTTGTATGCCCGAAGGATTGGTGACCTGAGCCGCAACACTTAATACACTAGCATTAGAAGCATCACTGGTATTAGAATCAGGGTTACGCAACAAACGCTCCATATCCGGCGCCAGAGCAGCGATGAATTGATTACCCCCATAGCTCTGAACCAAATCCATTGTTCGGGTTATGTGAGTTTCTTTTGATTCTCCTTGATAAGAAACACCGTATAACTCCCCTTTTGTTTCCATCACTACTTGATTATCATCTAATATCCAGTAAAAGCTATCTTTTTTAGGAAAAACGCCCACTGAGAAGCGATTAACCCCAGAACCTCCATCAATTGATTGAAAATCGAAACTAGAATATACTTCTTTCTCACCTGGACGAAACAGCAAAGCCGAAAAAGTTAACTTATCTGTTGGGTCAATAACCCAAGGATAGCGACCAGCAGTATTAATTATTGCATTACGAACAAGGACTTCGGTTAATTCGGCATTTCCCTCAAGTTTTTCGAGGGGTCGATTTGGGTTAAATTGGTCTACGCGAGAATCTGGAGCAGTTTGTAACGGGTCAACACCTCCTGGTTGAACGTTTTGATTAGGTGTTCCCGGTTGTGATGGTGTTGTAGGTAAGGGATATTGTTGAGATAGATTCAGATCACGTGCAGATGAATCTAGTGAGGAGTCAGGCGCCAGTTGTAAAGGGTCAACACCTCCTGATTGGATACTTGGATTGAGTCCCCCCTGTGGTGTTACTGAAGGAGAAGAAACTTGAGATAAAAGTAATTCTGGAGTTAATGTAACTACATCACTACTTGCTAGTTCTGACTTTTCATGAGATGTTAAAAACCTCTCCCCTAGCCCCTCTCCTACAAGGAGAGGCGAGGAGGGAGTGGAGTCTCCCTTCTCTAATAGGGCACTCTGCTGGGGAGTTAAGTTTTTCGTATGCTCGCCTTGTTGCGACATCGAAGCAAATTTTACTTCGGATAAAGTTAATTCCGCATTTGGCGAATTTAAATTCGAGGTTGATGTAACTATATCACTACTTTCTAGTTGAATATTAAAGTTATGCTCGCCTTGTTGCGACATCGAAGCGAATTTTACTTCGGATAAAGTTAATTCCGCATTTGGCGAATTTAAATTCGAGGTTGATGTAACTATATCACTACTTTCTAGTTGAACATTAAAGTTATGCTCACCTTGTTGTGATATCGAAGCAAATTTTACTTCGGATAAAGTTAATTCTGCATTTGGTAAATTTAAATTAGAGTTTGATGTAACTACGTTAATACTTCCTGATTGAACGCTAAAACTATGCTCATCTTTTCGTGATATCGAAGCAAAGTGAACCTTAGATAAAGTTAATCTAGGTTGTGGTGCTAGCTCGGAGTTTGCTGTATCTAATTCAATATCTTCTGGTTGGTTATTTGAGTTAAGTTCTTGTGATTGTAATGGCGTGGATTTTAAAGGAGTTTGGGATAGAGCAGGCAATTTGCAGAATGTTGCAAGTATTATTTGGATGCAGACTATTTGCAAGACTTGATTAATATACTGCCCTTTGCTTAATTTTTTGGTGATAACTAATTGCAATTTTTGACATCTCCAGGAACTCAAAAAGTCTACGTATAAAGCTTTAACTAATTTGTCGGCTGAGTAATGCTTGCACGCAAACCAGCATCCTCAACAGTTTAGACAACGCAATTACTGAACCTCAATCTAAAAAAATTGAACATTTACTTTATAAATAGTTTTTACATATCTTTATAAAACTTAGATTTTTGGGTTAATAATATTATAAAAGTATGTACATTTGGAACTTATGCTGATATTGCTTAACCCTTAATCTGTTTAATATTACTGAACTAAAATATGCTTTAGTTTGTGTATAAGCTCATAATCTGAAACGTTACCGTATAGTTGAACTACACATACAATTCAAATTCAACAATACAACATTTTTATACTGATATGTATGACTACTACTTTTAATTTCGGCGCCAAAATTAAAAGGGTAGTTCTTAGTCTAACTTTCGTAGCAACCGCTCAACTAATTTATACATTAGCACTTATTCGAGTCCATCGGTGCCACCTGCCGCACGGATAATTGTAATTGCTCTTTGTAGATTACCAGTAGTAGGATTTAATGCATTTTTCAATTCTGTAGCAGTTACAGCAGATATAGAGCTAGAAGTGTCAACGACTTGAATTGAGTTAGCTTCAGGGGTTAATGTTAAGCTTGTGGGACGCAAATCAGTGGGACTAGTAGTTTGATATGTGATAGTGGCGGAACCATTGTAATATAAATTTTGAGGAAGTGTTATCTGCCCTGAAATGGTTGTAATTACATTAGCTGCGGATTGATACGTTACTGCTCCTGAAATAGAAGCACCTGATACAGGATAAACAACTGATGGATTATTAACATTAGTAGTCTGATTAGTAATATTATTAGTAGTCTGGCCAAAAGCTAGTGTCGGTTCTAGGCAAATTGCACATCCGAATGTAAGACCAATAAGATATTTTTTCATTTGTCAACCTCTCAAGAATAAAGCTAGAAAAATAACAATTATTTGATTAGTCACTTTTTCAAGCACATTAAAGATAAAGGTTAGAATAGTTATCTATCTAAACCTTTATCTTAATAATCAAATGTTTGAATTAGTCAAACTTATTCCAAACCGTCAGCGCCACCAGCCGCGCGGATGATTCCAACGTAATTGCTGAGGTTAGCGGTGGTGATAGCACCATTAGGCGCCAAATTATTCAATGTTTCTACTACTTGTTCACTAATGGTCATAGTGTCCGCAGCATTTACAGTTGTAGAACCTGTCACAACAAGATTGTTGACTGCATAGCTAGAGATATTGGCTGAGTCTACAGCGTTATAAGTTGGTTCAACAGTAACGGAGTTGTAATTTACTCCTGGTCCACCGAATTCACCACCCACGCTGTAAGTGCTGCCGTCAATGTTGGTAACAGAAGCACTACCAGATGCATAGCCTGCTGAAGCTACATCTGCTGTTGCTACTGAAACACTAAGAAGACCTAAAGAAGCGGTTGTAAGTAAAAGGGCTTTCTTTACGTTGTTATTCATGACAATTTAATTCCTTAATCGTTTACACAGTGTTTACAGAGGGGGTTTTCTAGAAGATTTACTTAGGAAACCTAACCTATATGGCATCTAATGGCGCCATTGTTCAAATTCCCTTGATATTTGAACTCGGTCTTTTAAATTTATAGTTTCATATCTCTGATAATCATAACCGTGAATACACTTATTTATTTTTATGATGTTGCAATATTATAGTAGTTTTATCGTTGAAGGCTAAAGTGAATATAATGTCTTTAAGAAAATAAATTTATTATATATATAGTGATAGAAATTCCGGGAATTAAGTCTACCATTAAGCAAAATTATTTTTTTCCGTATAAGTACTGAGGTCGCTGCTCGATTTTAATGTTGTACTGAGTAATACTTATAGTATTTTTAATTATTCTTACGTACTCAGGAAGATACGAATGAGTGAAGGTATTGCTTTACTGTCCCAAGGGCATTACTCAGAGGCTGTTACTTATTTTCAGCAGGAAATTACTGAAAACCCGAACACACCAGAATATTACTTCCACTTAGGAACAGCTTTGGCGTTGAGCAGTCAAATTCAAGAAGCTGTACCTGCATTTCAGCAAGCTTTAGAGCTAAATCCAGAATATGCGGAAGCTTATAGTAACTTAGGAGTTTTACTTTCTCTCCAAGGACGGTTAGACGAAGCTATTATCTGTTATCGTCATGCTGTGCGGTTGCAACCAAACCTTCCAGAAATTCATAATAATTTAGGATTTTTGCTTAAAGAGCAGGGCAAATTAGATGAAGCAGTAAGTAGTTTTCGGCAAGCTTTAACCCTGAACCCTTATTATCTCGAAGCTCTGAATAATTTGGGTTTGGTACTGACTTCTCTTGAAGAACTAGATGAAGCGATTATATTACTTAGGCAAGCTTTGAAATTAAAGCCTGATTATATCGATGCTCTCAATCATTTAGGTTTAGCTTTAAAAGCAAAGGGACAGTTAGAAGAGGCAGCTGAAAGTTTAAAACAAGCAATTGAGTTTGCACCACAAGAACCAATTGCTTATAACCACCTGGGTACTGTTTACAAAGACCAAGGAAATTTTGAGGAAGCAGGCGCCTATTATCGTCGTGCGATTGAGCTTAACCCTAATTATGCGGATGCATACCGCAATTTAGGATTAATATTAACACGGCAAAACGAACTTCAAGAGGCAACAAAGTGTCTAGAAACAGCCTTGCGTTTACAACCAAAGTTTCCTGAAGCTCTTAACAACCTGGGAATTATTTGTAAACGTCAGCAAAGATGGCAAGAGGCTATTAATTACTTTCAGCAAGCAATTAATTTGCGTCCTAATTACGCCCTTGCTCATAAAAATTTGGCTGATATTTTTATGCTAACGCTTCGTTATAGCGAAGCGATTACAAGCTATCAAAACGCCCTGAATTCAGGATTGAAAGACCAAGATGCCTGGAATTCGTTGTGCTATTTGTTTTCTCAACAATCTCGGTTAGAGGAAGGTCTTTCTTGGTGTCAACGAGGTCTAGAGCAATATCCAAAATCTGCTGTTCTACATAATATACAAGGTGCGCTTTATAATCGTATCAGCAAAGTAGATAAAGCGGCTGAGAGTCTGCGAGTGGCTCTAGAGTTAGACCCAGAAAATCCTGAAAACTATTATGAATTAGGCGGAACTCTTATCGTTCAAGGGCGAGTTGCAGAAGGCAGAGATATTTTGCAACAAGGATCTTCTAAGCTTCGCGACCCTAATTTTCGGGTTCGACGAGGACTATCCTTGCCTGTGATTTTGACGAACTGCAAGGAAATTGATTTAGAACGTAATCGTTTACTCCAAGAACTGCAAGCGTTAGATGCTGAAGGAGTTAAGCTGACGCAACCAGTTGGAGTTGCTTCTACTGCAAACTTTTACCTAACTTATCATGGTCGCAATGACCGCCAACTACAAGAAGCAATTGCTCGCTTTTACCTGAATAATTGCTCTGGTTTGGACTGGGTTGCTCCTCACTGTCGCGGTAATCGTAAACCTCGGCAACGCATACGGATAGGAGTTTGTTCCCAATTTTTACGGGAACACACAATGGGTAAACTCTACGGGGAAATTCTGGGTCAATTACCTCATGACTTGTTTGAAATAGTGTTGCTGCGTCTGGCTAAATCTAAAGATGCTAGAAGTGTAAAAATTGATAGCTATGCAGATAGTATAATTATATTAGAAGGCGATTTAGTTAAAGCTCGTGAGCAGATTGCCGAACAGGAACTAGACATACTATTCTATACTGACATTGGTATGGCGCCCTTGTCTTACTTCCTCGCTTTTGCACGATTGGCGCCAGTTCAGTGCATGACTTGGGGACATCCAGATACTACCGGCATTCCCAATATGGATTACTTCCTGTCTGCAACAGTTTTTGATCAAGAGAATGCTCAGGAACACTATAGCGAGCGTTTAATTCGACTCAAACAACCAGGTATTTATTACACCCGACCAACTTTACCTGCTCCTGCTAGTCGCGAAACCTTTAATTTGCCCGGAGTTGGTACACTCTACCTATGTCCTCAAAGCTCATTCAAGTTCCACCCAGAGTTTGACCAAATTATTGGAGATTTGTTACGACGCGATCAAAAAGGATGGCTTGTGCTGATCCAAGGAGCGTCTAGTTATTGGGATGAGTTACTGCAACAACGCTGGACTAAAACTATTCCTGATGTTGTAGATCAAATTCATTTTTTACGGCACCTTAGTTATGAAGAATATCTCCAGCTACTAATGCTAGGGGATGTAATGCTTGACCCGATTCACTTTGGGGGTGGTAACACTTCGTTGGAAGCTTTTGCAACTGGATTACCAATTGTTACCTTGCCTGGAGAATTTTTGCGTAGCCGACTTACTTATGGATTTTACCAACAAATGGGCTTGCTCGATTGCGTTGTTTGGGACGCTCAATCCTATGTTGAAGTAGCCTATCGTATTGCACATGACCCAGAATGGCGGCGCCACATTCAGCAAGAAATTCAAGCACGTAACTCTGTGCTATATGAAAATAAATCTGCCATTTCAGAAATAGCTCGTTTTTTCCAAATGGCTATCACTGCTTACGACTGTCGCCAAACTATCCGCACTTGGAGGTAATTATATCATGCTAGTTTCTGTGATCACTCCTGTAACAGGTAATCCTTTGATGAAGCAGGCAATTCAAAGTGTTCAAGACCAGGATTATCCAAATATTGAACACATAATTGTTATTGATGGAAAAGAACGGGAAGCTGCTGCCCAAGCTCTTTTGCAAGAAATAGAGTTTAAGAAACCTCAAACTCATGTGATTTGTTTACCATATGCTACAGGTAAAGGTGGGTTTAATGGACACCGTATTTATGGCATGTCTCTTTTTCTAGCTAATGGGGATTACCTAGCGTTTCTAGATGAAGATAATTGGTTTGACTCAAATCATATTACTTCTCTAGTTCAAGTTGTCGAAGAAAAGCATTTAGATTGGGCTTATGCCTTAAGGAAAATAGTTAACCTCGATGGTACTTTGGCAACCCATGACAACTGTGAAAGCTTGGGTAAATGGCAAGACTTTGCGGACAGCTGTCATGTAATTGATACCAACTGCTACTTTCTCAAAAAATGCATTGCCCTTGAATATGCTCACCTGTTTTACGTTAGATTTAGTAAACCTAACGATGTTAAAAAACCAGGCGCGCCTATTCTTAAATCTACAGATGTAATGCTGTGTAATGAATTAGTGAAAGCGTATCCTCGCTGTGATACGAATGGCGCCTACACAGTTAATTACCGCGCGGGATTAGGTCAGTTTGCTGTAAAGCCTGAGTTCTTCCACCAAGGTAATACTGTAATGCAGACCAAATATCCTGAAGGTTTTCCTTGGCAGAAAGAACCGAGGATTCAAGCGGACAATCTGCCTACATCTATAACTGCCCAAGAAGGTTCATATAATCAAACACAATTAGCTGTAGAAATCTCGGAAGCTAATCTTGAACAGAACGGCAAAGCTGCTAGATTCAAAAAGTCAACTCAGGAAATTGCCGACAATCTCGGTTTAGAGAATCCCTACACTCACTTCAATTACCGCGATTATCCGTTAGATTTACAAGGTTGGGGTAGTAACGACCCATTGTTTGAACAGCTAATCGACCAAATCAAGCCCAAAACTATTATCGAAGTCGGTACTTGGAAGGGTGGTTCTGCTGTTCACATGGCTTCTTTGTTACAGAATAAAAACATTGACGGCACGATTATCTGTATTGATACATGGCTAGGAGCTATCGAGCATTTATCGGGAGATTATGCGCTTGGTTTATCCCGAAAGCACGGTTATCCAACACTGTTCTATCAATTTTTAGCAAATGTCATGTACAAAAACTTACATGATTCGATTGTGCCATTGCCAGTTCCTAGTAATATTGCTGCTCGATTACTAAAACAAAAAGATTTCAAAGCTGATTTGATTTACATCGATGCTAGCCATGAAGCGGATGATGTTTATGCTGATATTATACAGTACTGGGAATTACTCAAACCTGATGGGATAATGATTGGGGATGACTATACTGACCTCAACCACATTGGTGTTGCAACTGCTGTTCATAAATTTGTACAAGAACGCAACCTGTCACTAAAAACAGCAAGAAATAAGTGGTGGTTGCAAAAGTCTTCTGACCCTCAAGATGTTATCGGCGCCTTAAATCGTAGAATTTCTCAACTTGAGTTAATGTTGATGAATAGCGGTGTAGAACTTTCTGCCAATTAAAAGTTATTTGTAAGCTTCCTAAGCGATATCTTGCACCACTGTCTTGTTGCGAAAACCGCAGCCTAAACAGCTTATCCCAATTGTAGTAGGGTGGGCAGTGCCCACCTTACGCTTACGCTTCCTAAAGGATTTTTGTACAAATTTTTACGACCGATGTAAAGAATGAGACGAAATTATCATTTACGTAAATAAATTGAGATATAAGTGTAAAATATTCGTATTAATTACGAGATATTAACTAACTATTCCCGGTTTCTGCCTTTTAGAGGCGTAATAAATAGCAATAAATATTACACTTAATGTCATGATATATTGTGTATTCGGGTTAAACTTACTCTTTAAAATTAACTCTTGAAACAAAAATTTTGAACAAAATTTTAAAATAGGTCTAGACGCTTGGTATAATTGGTAGTCAGATAAAAAAAACTAAGCCTGTAAATGGATTGCCGACCTGTAGCTTCCGATGAAGCGTTACTAAGTAAAATCGCCAAGCATGACCAGACTGCTTTGTCTGAACTGTACAACCGTTATGCTAAAATCATTTATTCGGTTGCCTTTAACGGTTTGAAATCAGTTGAGGAAAGCGAAGAAGT
Source organism: Calothrix sp. NIES-4105 (assembly GCF_002368415.1). Classification (GTDB taxonomy): domain Bacteria; phylum Cyanobacteriota; class Cyanobacteriia; order Cyanobacteriales; family Nostocaceae; genus Dulcicalothrix. Next base: position 8,472,038 of record NZ_AP018290.1, on the reverse strand, counting down.
TGTACTAGATGTTTTTTCTCAGGTTTGGCGAATCGCTGAACGTTATGATGCTACTAAAGGTAGAGTCGATACTTGGCTTTTTATGCTAGTTCGTAGTCGGATTTTAGATAAACTTCGTAAACAAGTGCGAATTCAACTATCATCCCCTGCTGTAACTAAACTTTCAGAAATTCAAACCTCATCCATCAGTATAGACCCAACTGATGATGTAATAATTAATGAGCGACGCGCGCGCGTTTTAGCTGCGTTACAACTTTTACCTCCTGAGCAGCGTCAAGTCATTGAGCTAGCTTATTATCATGGTCTAAGTCACAGCCAAATCTCTGTTCAAACTAGTATTTCTTTGGGAACTGTCAAAACTAGAATTCGGTTAGGCTTAAATAAGTTAAAATCAGCTCTTGAGTAAAAACCCGTAAAACACTGTAAAACTCCCAATGGCTATTGAAAACTACTGTTTCTGCGAATTAGTACCATTATATGTACTAGATTTACTCACCGACTCAAAACGGGTTTGGGTCGAACGAGAATTACAACAATCTCCAGAACTAGCCGAAGAACTAACTTACTACCAAACCGCAGCAACAGCAATTCCTTATGGTGTACCCATTGTACCAATTGCTACAGATTTAAAAGACCGACTGTTCGCGCGTTTACAACTGGCGCCACCACCTCAACCCGAAAACGAATCAGAAATCAAGAAGTCACTAACGATTCGTACTCAAGATTTTCAATGGCAACCTTATAGCGTCCCAGGTATAGAAATTGCAACTTTACATACTGATAACATAAAGCGCGAAGTTGTAGGAGTTTTACGCGCGGCGCCGGGTGTTAGCTATCCTTTGCATAGTCATGCAACAGGCGAAGAAATTTATATATTAGAAGGTGATTTAGTAGTTGAGGGTGAAGTTTATGGCGCCTTTGACTATATCCGCTCCGAACCAAGTTCTACCCATGCTCCCTATACAACAGGTGGTTGTATGTTTTTCTTCCGTACTTCAATGGATGATGAATACGTAGCATAAAACGTAATTTGATTACAACCAGTATATTGTTACCTTACCTGACTGTTTGTATAATTTAAATCATTAACTTTTATTTTTTTATTACTTGTACTACTCGGTATAAGTTGCAAGTTAGATAATGGTAATTGTCCCTGAGCGCGAAGAATACCAAGAGCTTCAATTACACCATCAAGACCACCGTAACCTTTGATTCCGGCACTTTTAGCTAACGACGCAAACTCTTCTACATTCATTGGTTGAACAACGTTATCTAAATGTACAGGCTCCTTATGTCCAAGTGCTGCACGCTCCGCTACCAAAACCTTAGCAGCTAACCACCTAACTTCCCCAAAACGGTAGGGCAACATTAGAAGGGTTAATGTATCATCATCTAGCAAATTTTCCAAGTATGGCAGTACTCGCTCATCAACAGCAGGCTCTCTATATAGGCATTTTAACGTTTCAACACGTATTGATACGTCAAGACTTGATAAATCCTCTGCTAATTCCTGAAACTCAATATCACTTAACATAGTTTTCCTGATTGTGTGGGTTTTTCAAATAAATTTTAAAGTTGACTTATTCTTTTCTGTTTAACCACTCTTACCAACTCAACAAGCGTTGGATTTGCTAGTAATTTTAATTTTAGCCGCTGATTACGATTTAGTTGAAGAGTTTCTTCACCGCGTTGTTGCCAGATGCTAAAATTTGGATGCTTTTCCAGAACAATTCCATCAACTAACATAAATGCACGCGCTTCGTCTCGATTTGGGTCTACTGCCGCTGCTACAATTCGTGAGATTGAAATCATACCATTTGTAGCAACAGATACTTGGTTCGCTATAAACTCGTACTCTGCTTCGAGCGCCTTAGAGTGAGCTTGCATGTAATAAATCTTAAAATCTATCGCCCACTCTTGTTTTTGCCTGCGTGTCATACTTTTCATACCTTTTCCCATGTAATCAAACTGTTTTTGTTGCTTGATACGTTCTAACTCCTTAACTTCTGCAATTTCATGAACAAGGTATCGTGCGTCGTTGATAGTACCATCATTGTTTGCCAGTTTCCTCCACGAATCGTAATTATCAGGTGTGAAAAGAATGCCTGGACTATCAAAGTTATAACGTTTCACCAATTTAATGATGTCCTCTCTCTCGGAGACACCACAGTTTCTGAGAGCATCTCTGACATTTTTAACATCTGGGTTTTGTAAAAGCTGTTGTCGTAGATATTGCACTCTTACTTCAAGTTCATCTGGTGTTAACTCTATACCTAATTCGCCAAACTTATGACTCCAGCCAGGTTCATCAATACCTGCACAACCACCACTACTTAACTCAAGTGTCTCGGAAGTTACGTCGGTTCCTGGTTCTAAATTATCTTTCTCATTTTCATTACTTGCCATGTTGCATAACTCACCATCAAGCTTTACCTGTTTTTGCCCAGCGAACGGTTTTAAACTTAGCTTTATTACAGACTGAAAGAGAAAATCCGCTCGTTCTGATAATTTACTACTAAAATTCACCTTTATAAGTGTTTTGCACGAAATAATGCAGTTTGCAATTTTTAGATAATTTGAGTGGACAGCATAAAATTTGACTGACATTACACTTAACAAGAATAGTCTAAATGCCATTATAAAGCGCGAAGAAGTAGGGAATTTTACGCGCGGCGCCGGGTGTTAGCTATCCTTTACATAGTCATGCAACAGGCGAAGAAATTTACATATCGGAAGGTGATGCGCGTAGTTGACGGTGAAGTTTATGGCGCCTTTGACTATATCCGCTCCAAACCAAGTTCTACCGATGCTCTTTATACAACAGGTGGTTGTATGTTTTTATGAACGTACTTCAATGGATGATAAATACACAGCATAACAGCTAATGTTGAATAGTTAAACCACCATCTAAAACTAATGAATGTCCAATCAAAAAACTAGCTGAATCTGAACATAACCATAATACTGCCTGAGCAATTTCTGATGGTGTACCTAATCGTTTTATGGGATATTGATTGCTATAATTCTCGATTGTTTCCTCACTTAAAGCTGACATTACCATAGGAGTTACAATAGTTCCTGGACAAACAGCATTAATTCTAATACCATCCTTAGCATATTGTACAGCTAAAGATTTAGTAAGTCCTAAAACTGCGTGCTTGCTCGTACAATAAAAATGAATATTATGTTGTGGTTTATTTTCTTGCTCCGACGTTAAATTAGCAGCAATTAATCCTCGAATAGAAGCATTATTTACAATTGCACCACCACCATTTTTAAGCATTTCCGAAATTTGATGTTTCATACATAGCCAGACTCCTTTCAAATTAGTATTAATAATTTGATTCCAATTCTCTTCCGAGTCATCCATATTGACTTTTAGAATTCCAGGAGTTCCAGCATTATTAAAAGCATAATCTAAACGACCAAAAGTTTTAACTGTTTGACTTACTAAATTTTTAACTTCCGCTTCTTGAGTAATATCTGTAGGGATAAAAATACTTGAACTACCTGCTTTTTCAATTAAATCAACAGTCTCTTCACCTTCTTTAATTCTCCTGCCAGCAATCACTACTTTTGCCCCTGACTCTGCAAAAGCTAATGCTGTTGCTTTGCCAATACCAGAATTACCTCCTGTAATCAGAACAACTTTATCAGTAAATGGCTTCATAATTAAATAGTTTCACCCTTATTCAAAATTTAGTCGAATTATGTATAAGCACCGCACTTGATATAACCTTTACGAGGCGTTATACATGCATAACATTTGCGTGATGTCAAGTGAGTCGCGGTAAAGGCATTCAAAAAGAGCAAAACCGTATTTTTGGGAGATTTCTTGGAAAGTGTGTTGAGTTTCAGGAAAATCGTTCGATGAAATATGGTTTGCCATGATTGAATACTCTTCAGGGGTGATTGAAAGCCAGTCTTTTTGTATAATATCTAGGTAACGCTGAATATAAGTTTCTCGATCTTCTTCTTGTTTGCGAACAATATCGATGAGAATCAAAACACCGTTTGGTAAAAGAAGGTTCTGAAGTTGTTCAATCAAATAGCACTTTTCATCGAGATGCAAGTGATGGAGAGCAAAAGACATTAAAATAGCATCGAATTTGTTGTGTCCTTCAAGGGCAAATTCAGAAATTGATTGCGAGAAATCTCCTTTGGTAAAAGTTGTATGGCACTGAATTCTTGCCATATTTTTTTTAGCAATCTCCAATGCAGGTACAGATAGGTCAATACCTTGATAGAAAACAATATTGGTATTTAACAGAGCATCAACAGTGAGACTGGCATCACCGCACCCAAGGTCGAGCATTTTAAAGGGTTTTTGAAAATAGCTAACTAACAATTCGTGCAGTATAGAATACATCTCTTGATGTCTGATGTAATTGTTATCAAGTAGTTTCTGATATATTTTCCACTGCTCGTTGAAGAATTTTTTTGAGTGGAAGGCTTCATACTCATTGCTTTCAATTTGTTTTATATCTGGCATAAACTTTAGAAGGTTTTATAACTAATAGGTTTATTCAAATCTGATTTATGCATCAGGAGCAAAAATTTAGGCATTTTTGTAATCATGTACGAATCATATCCCTCTGTCTTTGTCAGTACTAAAATACCATTAGTTCTTTTGAATTATTCAGCGATGTACTGTAACTTTAAATTCACTTCTTTTAAATCAAATTTCTCACTCTTCAAATTCCGAATCTAACCATTCCATTATTTTAGTTGATTAAGTTGCTAACATTTTACAGAGTTGAGAGGATGTTTTAAAAGTTCACATCAGTTTTGTCTGCTGGTGCTTGCATATACTACGGTGTTATCGAGATTTTACAGTAAGTGTTGTGCCCCTAGTGGTTCCAATACTGCTCGGTTAATAATTATTGTAGGTTGGGTAGAGGCGCCGGGCGTTCCCAACTCGCGTCTTGGAAATGTTGGGTTTTCATAAGCGATAACTCCGTTAACGTTCCTCAATTCAATCTACGTATTTTGGTGTTTTAGGGCAAAACCTACGTAGTATTGCTAGTGGTTCATGTCAAAAGTTTTGGTAAGTTGTCGCAGATTCTGATCCCCCCTGCCCCCTTTAATAAGGGGGGAAAGAGGGTTATTCTTAGCCCCCCTTCCACGCCTACCGTGTACACACAAGTCTCTTTTTTTTTCTTTCTTCTCTTTCTTCTCTTTCTTTGTGTCCTTTGTGACGAGCGTGGTTCTTTAAAGAGATAAACCACTTTGAACACAAAGGGCACAAAGGGGGGGAAAAAAGAGGGTTATTAAAGATGTGTGTACACGGTAGCCTTCCACGCGGGGGGTTGGGGGGATTTAATTCTACAACCTACCAAATTTAATGACATAGACTACTAATAGCTCGTGTCAAAAGTTTTGGGTGGTAGATAAATTAGCAACGGATGTTGGAACGGATGTAACGGATAGGTAATTTTAAATAACCAGACCTTGTTTTTAACAAATAATTCAGGAGTGACACCGTTAAAATCCGTTGCAAACCAACACCCCAAAATTAATGACATGGACTACTAATGGTTCATGTCATAAGTTTTGGGGAGTTAGGTACTACTTTATGCTTTAGCCCTCTAGATTTTCGTGCGAGTCAGGCGCTACTACGAACCTACCAAATTTAATGACATGGACTATTAGTAAGCTTCTTTCATTGGATAGGAGAATATTGTCTTGGCGCCATTGTGACAGTATTTCTGCCACTGATTTTAGAATGATAAAGTGCCTTATCAGCACGTTTAGAGCAATTGTTTAGATTTTCACCGTTTTGAAACTGGGCAACACCGAAACTCACCGTTATATTTCCAACATCAGGAAAATTCTGGTTTGTAATAACTAGACGTAACCTTTCAGCCAATTCTACTGCTCCTAAAATTGAGGTTAAGGGAGCAAGAATTGCAAACTCTTCATAACTCCAGCGTGCGAGTAAATCCGATGTGCGAATATTTTCCTTGATAAAACTAGCTATAATAGCTATTAAATTATCACTAATTTGATCTCCGTACTTATCATTAATGACCTGAAAATAATCAATTTTTAATATTAAGAGTGATAGAGATTCATTGTGACGTAAAATACGATTCGTATTGGCAGATGCGATTATCTCAAAGTCATGCCGATTCCAAATACCTGTTAATTTATCAGTAGAAGTTAGAGATTCTAGTTCGGTAAGTGCGTAAGATAATTTTTTATTTGCTAGTTCTGCTGCAATATTTGCTTGATTCAATTGCTCAAATACTTTATTTATTATATTTATATTTATGAATATTAAGCATATTATGCTAACTATAAATACCAAAATTATCGGTAAATGTTTAGTGACAATATTTTGAATTAAAGTGTTTACTGACGTGATGTTTACAATCAACCAAGGCGCATTATTTAATCTCTGGTACGTTATCAAATATCCGTTAGTGTGAACCTGACTATTTGAGCCAACCCTAACTAGCTGACTATAACTTTGAGTATTAAAAATATTTAGTGTTTCTGTATTACTAAAATCATATTTTATAAAATTGTCTATATTAACAATTGATTTTGTTGACTTAGGTTGCAAGCTGAAATGGCTTAAAATTTGCCCAGAGCTAGTCAAAATAAGAGTATTTTTACTACCTAGTCGGCTCGCAAAATTATTCATCTGTTCTAAAGCTAAGTCAACGTTCAGTGTAGTAGCAAGTAGAGCATCAACACCAACCGCTTCTGTGTTTATTTCCTGTTGCTGCTGGACTAATTCTTGTCGATACAATTGGACTACTCCCCAACTTATAAGTATCGTCAATGCTACAGTTATTATTCCATATGAAGCTTTAACAGTTGACTTGGAATAGAGAGATGTAATTCTCCTAATTTGAACAATGTTATTATTCTTTCTCACATAAGTTTTTGCCACAAAATAATCCTCTTTTCCTGACACTTAAAAAATCTAGATGTATAATATAAGACGATTACAGTATTAACTCTTATTTTTATATTTACTTTAGAATCATCTTGTTAATTTGTTACAAGGTTTGTCGAAGCAATAGGCACTGACGAACCCTGAAAATGTGGTATTTATATAGTAACAATGTATAAATTTCTAATTTCATAGAGCGAGTCGCATGACATCACCCTTGAGGGTAACGCTATACGACACCGCAAATGATAAAGATGTTCTATATATTCTTACAGGGCAATGGCTAGCGTTATGGATTTCAACTTAAATGAGGCAATTCAGGTTGCTAATCAAGCAGTTCATGAAAAATTTAATCGAAATTTAACAGATATAGAGATTATCATTATCAAAGGAGCTTGGGAACGTCAAGAATATGATCAGATAGCTGCGAAACACCAATATGCTACTACTTATCTTAGTCAAGATGTGGCGCCTAAGCTCTGGAAGTTGCTTTCTGATTCGTTAGAAGAAAAAGTCAAAAAAAATAGTTTCAAAGAAGCATTAAAGCGAAGATGGGAATTAAACGCTAACACCAACGCTTTAGCAATCAAAAGTGACGATTTAACTAATATTTATAAAACTTCAAATAATCTCGATGATGAAATTACAATTAACTTAGAGGAGCAACAAACCGAAAATATAATTCCTAAAATTTATGTTAAAAGACATCCGATAGAATCTATTTGTTACGAAACTATCAAGGAACCCGGTTCTTTAATCCGAATTAAGGCGCCTAGTTTGATGGGTAAGACATCATTGATAAATAATGTGATTGCTCAATTAACAAAAGAAGGTAACAGAGGTGTTATTTTAAGCTTTGAGTTAGCAGATAGAAGCAGTCATTTTACCAACCTTAATAAATTCTTGCGTTGGTTTTGTACTAATGTAAGTCGAGAGCTATCATCCAAAAGTGAGTTAGATGTATATTGGGATGAGGAAGGTATGGGAGCAAAGGTAAGTTGCACGACCTACTTTGAAAAATATTTATTAGCTGCTAGCGATAGTCCTTTGCTTTTGTGTCTAGATAATGTTGATTTACTTTTTCCCTATCCAGAGATTTATGAAGATTTTTTTGGGTTGCTGCGTTCTTGGCATGAAAAAGCAAGAACGAGAAAAGTTTGGACAAAGTTGCGGTTAGTGCTGATACATTCTACCGATGTTTATATTCGATTAAACATTAATCAATCACCATTTAATGTTGGATTACCTATAGAGTTATCCGAATTTACGCACGAACAAGTGGAAGACTTTGCCCAGCAACATGAACTCAATTTAGATACCACTTCAATAGACTCACTCATGAACTTAGTAGGAGGACATCCTTATTTATTAGAGATGGCTTTTTCTCACCTCAAAAATTACTCAGGTATTACCCTTGAGCAAATCTTGGCTCTTGGAACTACAGAAGCTGGTATTTACGCGCATCATTTGCGCGAGCATTGGTTAAATTTGGAACAAAACCTTGAATTATTAAAAGCCTTTAAAAAAGTTATTAATTCTACTCGTCCCGTGCAAATAGAACCAATGTTTGCTTATCAGTTACAAAGCATAGGTTTAGTGAAGCTATGTGGAAATTCAGTAGAGCCGAGGTGTAATTTATATCGCCAGTATTTTCAAGCGCATTTGCTGGAAAAATGTTAGCGAAGATTTATAAAAAATTATATCCGTAGAGACGCGATTAATCGCATCTCTACATTTAGGCATTTTTTACAAATCATTTAGGAATGCTATATATATTAAATTGGTATTAAATATCTGTTATTAGTTTTGCTTTTCTTAGGAAGAATTGGAGTACATTGTCTTCTCTTGAGATAATATCTGCTCTGCCTTCCATACCCAATTGCATAGAACATTTGTTTTTACCTTTGCCTAAAAGAAGGCTTTGCGGTTCAATTGTAACCTCGTAGAATGTACCGACTGCACCCGGTTTTTGACTTGCGGCAACAGTGGCGCCGTTGGGTGTATTACCATAACTTTGGGGGGAAATTGCGTCTGGAGAAATTGCTTTTACTTTACCAGAAAGAGTTCCATAATCTGGATAAGGACAGGCTGATACTCGTAAATTTACTTTTTGACCTATTTTAACTTTGCTTACATCTTGAGATTCAACGACTGCTTTCACAATTAGGTTACTGTTGCTGGGTGCAATATAGGCGATTTCTTCACCTGCTCGTACAGTTTGGGTGGAGTTTCGTAGAACCAGCTTGAATATAGTACCGTCGGATGGCGCCGCAATAACTGTTTGCTTGATGTCGATTTCGATTTGGTTTAACTCGCGACTATCGCGTTCTAGTTGTTTTTGGATATCAATTTGTTGTTTTACAAGAGCTTGTCGTTCCTTGCTTAGTGTTGCAAAGCTTGCTTTCAGAGTTGCTTTTTCTTGGGCTATACGTTGTTGCGCGATTCCTACTTCTGCATTACTAGGATTAAGGATAGCTTGCGCGCGTTGTTTTCTAGCGCGCGCAGCTAAAACAGCTTGTTCAAGGCGTTTAATTGTTTGTTTTTGTGATTCAATCAATGCTTTTTGTGCTTCTACTGCTTGTTCTTGTTGAGAGACTGCTAGCTGGGTTTCTTCTAGCTGATTTTTGGAAATAGCTCCTTCTCTAGCTACACTTTCGTATCTGTTTCGCTTTGTTCTCGCTGCTGCTAGGATAGCTTCAGTCGCGTAAAAGTTTGAATATACTGATTTTAAATCAGCGTAGCCTTTGTGTAGTTCTTCTTGGGCAATTCTTATATTGGCTTCAGCTTCTTGGACTTCTGCAACTGTGGTCAAATTTTTATCTCTATGCTCACGGGTACGACCACTTAATTCAGCTTCAGCTGAGGCAATAGTACCATTTATACGCTCGGTTTCGGCTCGAATTTGACTACCCATAGCATTAATTTGGGCATTGATTTGGACGAGTTGTAATTTGCTTTGCTGAATATTGCTTTGGAGTTGACTTTTTTTAGTTTGCAGACGCGAGTCGTCGATAGTCGCAAGCACATCTCCTTTTTTGACTATTTGATTTTCTTGGACGGAGATATTGATTACTTGACCCTCGACCGCTGACTGAACGATTCGTAATTCACCAGCCGGACGGATGGTTGCTTGTGCTTTGACTGTCACTTTATACTTGGCTGCATAAGCAATCGGAATAGTTAGTCCTAATACGCAGAGGATAAAAAATCCACCAAACTGAGTCCAGCGTTTAATTGGGGGTAGAAAATTTTGTTCAACGGGGATTGAAAAATCGGGTGGAATTTGAGTAAGCATAGCGAGTTGGGGGGAGAAAATCGTCTAAAAAGTCTAAGTGTGTACCTGGTATTTCACGTAATTGTTCTGGACTACCTTGAATTTTCAGGCGCCCAAGTTCTAGCAGTACAATTAAATCCGCGCGCTGGATAACTTTGGGACGGTGACTAATCATGATTGTGGTTTTACCCTGACGCTCATACAGCAGTTTATCCAAAACTTCAGCTTCACTAACTGGGTCAAGGGCGCCTGTAGATTCATCCAAAATTAGTATGGGTGGGTCGGTGACTATAGCTCTAGCAATGGCTAATCTTTGTCGCTGTCCACCAGAAAGGTTGGTGCCAAATTCACCTAACACAGTTTGATATTTGTCAGGTAACTTACTAATAAATTCATCTGCACCAGCTATTTGACAAGCTTTAACAATTTGTTCAAAACTAATATTGGGATAGCTAAAGCGGAAATTATCAACAATCGAGCGACTCCAGAAGTGCGGTTCTTGAGGAACTAATACAACTGAGGAGCGCAAACAGTCCAGGGAAAGGTCGTGCTGATTATAAATGCCATATCGAATATTGCCTGATTGGCACTCATATAAACCTGCAAGCAATTTAGCAAGGGTACTTTTACCACAACCCGATTTACCAATTAAAGCAATTACTTGACCACCAGGAATGGTTAAAGAAAAATCTTCTAGTAAGTCAACTCTACCTGCATGATGAAAATTAAGATTATTACAACTAATATCAGCATTGCCTGGAATTTGTGCCCAAGGCTTTTTAAAATCATTTTCGTCTTCTGGAGTCGCGTCTATAACTTCCGTCAAACGTTGGACAACTATTTGAGCAGTAATAAATTCATCAGCTAACCCAATTACCGAACTTAAAAAACCGAGGAAGTTACCACTCATACCGTTAAACATTAGCAATTGCCCAATGCTCAAAGTCTGATTAATTACTAAGCTACTACCCAGCCAAAGCAAGGTAATATTAGTCAAAGTCGAAATAATACCTGTAAAAGTACCACTATACAATCCTAGTTGCATACGACTCCAGCCCAAATTTGCTAGGCGCCCGTAATTTGTTTGATACTCTTCCCAAGCTTGAGGAGTAGCTTGTGTAGTTTTTAATACCTGAACGCCACGAAAGGTTTCAACGAGAAAACCTTGATTTTCTGTACCCAGTACTAAAAGATTACGACTTTTGTTACGTAATGCTGGCAGGAAAAGCAAATTAATTCCAGTGACAATGACAAAAGCAAGAATCGAAGCACAAGTAAGTTCCCAACTGTAGAACAGCATTAAACCCAAGGAAACCAAAGCAATAAAAAGTTGGCTCGGTAAACCAAGGACGATTTGCGAAACTAAGGCATTGATAGCATGAACATCAGAAATACGACTAACTACTTCTCCACTACGGCGCCCTTCAAAATAAGAGAGGGGTAAATGCAGCAGTTTTCGACCGTATTCGAGAATTAGTCCTAATTGCAACCGTTGTGCAAAGTGACCAATTAAATTTGACTGTACTAAACCAATGGCACTTCTAACTAAATTCATTACAATTACCCCAATAGCCACAGTAGTTAGCAATTGGGTATCTCCCCGCACCAGCACATCATCAGTTAAGAGTTGCATCATAAAGGGAGAAGCAAGCGATAATAATCCAATAAATAAGTTAATCGCAATCGCTTGGGCAAGAATCCAGCGATAAGGTAAAACTCGTTGGATATAACGCCCAAAACCGCCAATTTTATCTGACTCTTGTTGGTAAAAACGGCTATCGTCTGGTTCCAATAGCAACATTACGCCATTCATCCAACCAGCGATTAATTCCTGACTGGTAAGATAACGTATACCAACAGCAGGGTCGGCAATTACGTATTTTTTTCCCTTTTTACCGTATAAAACAACCCAGTGATAGCCTTTCCAATGAATAGTTGCAGGCAAAGGAATTTCATTAAGTCGTTCAAGTAATTGAGGATTAGCTTTAACTTGACGTGCATTAAAGCCTAGTGCTTCTGCTCCCCGTTTTAAACCTAGTAAGCTAGTACCTCGCGAACCTGTACCAACGCAAGAGCGCGTGCGGTTGATAGCAAAAGTGCGTCCGTAGTGTTTGGCAATAGTAGCAAGACAAGCGGCGCCGCAGTCTTCCTCGCTATGTTGAAGAACAATCTGATATTTCATAATTTATAAGAAACATCGGGGTAATGCAACCCCGATATGTTTTGATTCTGAAGAAGGAACAATAAGTCCGATGATGATCCCCCCTAACCCTAGGGTGTTGACTTTAATGGAATAAGGGTGTTTTTTATTCACACTACTTTTATGGTTGTAAACCCTCACCCCCCTTTGTGTCCTTTGTGCCTTTGTGGTTTTTCCTTTTAATGAACCACAAAGGTCACAAAGGACACAAAGAAAGAGAAGAGAAGTAAGTTTTAGAAACTTGTGTGTACACAGTAGCTTTTTAAGGGGGGAAACAAGCGGGTTTTTTAGACGATACTGTAGGTTATATCGTAAGTTGAGCCAGAACCACTGACTCGCGCAGTTCTTGTACCGTATGTTGGAGTGCTACCTACAGTAAAACCTCCCAAGGAGTCGTCGTCGTTAGGCCAGGGGTCGCCGTCAAAAAGATTAACCTTTGCAGTTCCACTGAAGCTTATCCGTTTGCCAATATTAACGGTTTCGCCTGTATCTACGTCGTCAGCAGTTCCAAAGATTTTTCTACCGTTGACTTTAATATAAAGGTCATCTCCGTTACTTGGCCCAAAGTCTGCATCAGCTTTGATAGCAGTTGCGTTATATAAAATAAGAGTGGCGCCTCCTTCAAGTACAGATGCTTCTTCAGCAGTTAATTCGGTAAATAGTTGTTCGTTAGAAGTAGAAAGTGACATAATGAAAGTCCTGAATTTGTGATTTGTTAGTTTTAATTGTTGTCATTTGAAAGCTTTAATGTTGCTTTCTATTAATAGTATGTTTGAAGGCTTAATTGAATTGTTGAGTTAAATTGAGGAGTATAAAATTAGGTTTAGTTGCAGTAATTCTGGGAAATTCAGGAAAATTCAGGTAAAGCACATAAAATTTGGTTTGTGTGCTGAAACGATATATAATTTGGTACAAATTAAGCCTTTGTAGATCACAATATTTATATCACCTTCGTGGGAATCAAAAGATGAGGGCTGATTTTAACTCCAATTACAAATATCAAGTCGGAGGAAGTCTATCGCCTGACGCTCCTACTTATGTCGTCCGAGAAGCAGACCATGAACTTTATAATGCTTTGTTAGGTCTTGAATATTGCTATGTTCTTAATTCCCGACAAATGGGTAAATCAAGCTTACGCATTAGGACAATGTGTAACTTACAAGCACAAGGTATTGTCTGTGCCGAGATTGAATTGAGCGGAATTGGGAGCCAAGAAATTACTGCATCCCAGTGGTATGGGGGAATTATTCAAGAGCTAATTAGCGGCTTTGAGCTAGAGATCGACCGTCGTAGTTGGTCGCAAAAGCTTGAAGACCTTTCCCCCGTACAACGTTTAGCAGAGTTTATTGAAACGGTGCTATTAACACAAATTCAGGAAAAAATTGTTATCTTTATTGATGAAATTGATAGCGTTCTTAGTTTAAGCTTCTCTACAGATGAGTTTTTTGCTTTAATTCGCCACTGCTACGATAAAAGGGCAAGCAAAACAGAATATCGAAGACTTTCCTTTGCACTGTTGGGTGTCGCAACACCTGCTGATTTGATTCAAGATGAAAATGCTACTCCCTTTAATATTGGTCGAGCAATTGAATTAAAAGGCTTTCAACTGCATGAGAGTAATACTTTTGTACGAGGTTTGCTTGAAAAAACTAGCAACCCGGAAGCGGTTTTAAAACAAGTTTTGTATTGGACTGCGGGACAACCTTTTTTAACTCAAAAACTTTGTTTGCTCATTTCCCAGCAATCTCAACCGCAAACACCCCACTCAATAAACCAATTAGTCAAACAGCAAATTATTGAAAATTGGGAATCTCAGGATGAACCAGAGCATTTACGGACAGTCAAAGACCGTATCCTCAGAAACGCGCGTTCCACGAAACGCTTACTGTTATTATATAAAAAGATTTTGCAGCAGGGAAAAATACCTGCTAATAATTCTAACGAGCATTTAGAACTACGTCTTTCTGGTTTAGTAAATCAACATCAAGGTAATTTAGTCATCAAAAACCCTATCTATCAAGCGGTTTTTGATTTGAAATGGCTTAACCAACATCTGAAGCAATATCAGAACACAGATACTATAAAAGTTTGGCAAGCGGCTTTGTCCAGCATTACCGTTGCCAGTATAGTTATTGGTATTAGAACCCTTGGTTTGTTGCAAACGTGGGAACTTCAAGCTTACGACCAACTAATGCAGTGGCGCCATGATGAAGGAGTAGATAAACGATTGTTACTAGTTACTATTACAGATAAAGATGTCCAGTCTCAACCTGCTACAGAGCGAGGAGCAGCTTCTTTGTCTACGAACTCGTTAGATAAAATACTAACAAAACTAGAGCAGTCCCAACCGCGAGCTATTGGTTTAGATATTTATCGAGAAACGAGTGTAGGAGAAAAATATAGAACCTTAGCCCAAAAGATGAATAGCAATAACTTCTTTGCTATTTGTATGTATGGGAAACATGGTATTCAACCTGCTCCAGAAGTTCCAAAACACGGTCAAGGGTTTAATAATATAGAACGCGACCCCGATGGAATTTTGCGGCGCCAAATACTCGCTGTCGATTCTGCATCTCCTTGCCAAAGCAAATACTCGTTTAGTTGGAAATTAGCAACCCATTACTTAGCTGTTTCAGGAATTAAGCAAGAATTTACACCAGATAAATACTTAAAACTTGGCAAAGTAATATTTAAAACTTTAGACGAAAATACAGGTGGCTATCACAAGATTAATGTTAGCGGTCATCAAATATTATTAAACTATCGCGCGTCGCGGCAGATTGCAGAAAAAGTAACTCTTCAAGAAATTCTTAGCAATCAGTTCAACACTGAAAGAGCAAAAAATCGCATAGTTATTATTGGCACTACAGATCCGAGTTTTAGCGATTATCATTGGCGCACACCTTACAGTGGCAGTTACTTAGCAGCAGAAACTCTGACAGGTGTAGAAATTCAAGCACACATGGTCAGTCAAATTCTCAGTACAGTGCTAGATAAGCGACCGTTAATTTGGTCGTCGTCAAAACCAGTAGAAGCAATATGGATTTGCGGTTGGTCGTTAGTCGGAGGGTTGTTAGCTTGGCGTTTGACATCACCACACCTAATTTTACTAGGAGTAGTAGTTGCTTCCGGCGCCTTATATGCCACTTGTTGGGGATTACTGATTTTTAACGGAGGTTGGATACCCATAGTTCCTCCAGCTTTGGCATTAATAGCTGTGGAAAGTAGTTTATTTATTTACAGGTATGTCAAAGGGGTAGTTTATGAAAAGCACTAACAATACTTTTTTACTACATATATTACTTAGAATCATTAAATCACTCGCACTGTCAGGATTAGCGATTACATTTTCTTCTAATAATGTCCTTGCCCAAATTAGCCCTGATGAAACTTTAGGCGCCGAACGTTCAGTAATTACGCCCAATGTAAATATTAAAGGTGCTGTAGCGGATCAAATTGATGGTGGCGCCATCCGAGGCAGTAATCTTTTTCACAGTTTTAGCGAGTTTAACGTCAAAGATGGGCAACGAGTGTATTTCTCAAATCCTTCAGGAATACAAAATATTTTAGGTAGAGTTACAGGTACTGACCTCTCGAATATCCTGGGAACGCTGGGTGTAAATGGTAGCGCAAATTTGTTTTTACTCAATCCCAACGGGATAATTTTTGGGGAAAATGCACGTTTGGACGTTAGGGGTTCGTTTGCTGCTAGCACGGCAAATGCAATTCAATTTGGCGAGCAAGGCTTTTTCAGTGTAACTAATCCAGAGGCGCCTGCACTATTAACAGTCAATCCTTCTGCATTATTCTTTAACCAGATAAATACTAAAAAAATTGAAAATCAATCTAGAGCAGAAGCAGGGTTAAATATAGCAGGAACTCCCCTGTTTGGCTTACGAGTACCGGATGGTCAAAGCTTGTTACTACTAGGAGGAGAAATTGTCATTGATAAAGGAGGATTGCACGCATTAGGGGGGCAAGTGGAATTAGCAGGTGTGGCAGTGGGAACGGTAGGGTTAACTGTTAATGACAACAAGCTAAATATTAATTTTCCTCAGAAAATAGAACGAGCGGATATATCCCTTCGTAACAGTGCATCTGTTAGTACAAGTAACCAAGGAGGAGGTAATATTCGGCTTTTTGGAAAACATGTGACAGTTAGTGATGGTTCGCGAATTGAAGCCAATACTTTAGGGTCGCTAGTTGGCGGAGATTTAAGGGTAGATGCTTCAGAAATATTAGAAGTCGTTGGAGAATCAGCTATTGGTCAACGCAGCGAGTTGGTTGCACGCACCACAGGAACGGGTAATGCCGGAAACTTAATAATTACTGCTCCCGTGTTTCGCATTCTAGAGGGAGCAAGAGTTTCTACAACTACCAATGGTGCGGGAAAGGCGGGAAATTTGACGGTAACAGCATCATCTGTCCAAGTAAGTGGTTTTACTAAAACTCGTGAATTTGGTAGTGATTTATTTGCTCAAACTCGAAGGGGTTCAACGGGAGATGGGGGAGAACTGATTGTTACTACCAAACGATTATTAGTGCAAAATGGTGGACAGATTGGAGTTTCTACTTTTGGAGATGGCAATGGGGGAAGGTTAACTATCAACGCATCTGAATTAGTAGAAGTTAGTGGCTCCTCCGAAAGTATCTTAGCAGCCAACACAAATGGGAAAGGCAAGGGGGGAGACTTGATAATCAATACAGGAAAACTAGTTGTCCAAGATGGCGCAGAGATTAGTGCGAGTACGTCAGGTGATGGTGATGCCGGAAGTTTACTTGTAAATGCATCGGAATCAGTACATGTGCGCGGTACTTCAGTTGATGGTAAGTTTACAAGTGAGTTGACTGCTGGCGCCTACGCAACAGGTAAAGGGGGAGAGTTAACGATTAACACACCACTGTTAGTGCTGGACGAGGGAAATATTTTTGCCGGAACTGCGAGTAAAGGAAATGCAGGCAATCTGAGAATTAATACTAATTATTTAATTGCTGAAAATGGAGCGCAGATTTCAACTATCACTGTTAGCAGTGGAAATGGAGGACGTTTAGTTGTAAATGCTTCAAAACAAGTGCAACTAAATGGTACTTCAAAGGATGGCAGACGAACTACTGGTCTTTTTGCTAGTACTAGCAATACAGGCAAAGCCGGCGACTTAGTTGTTGATACTCCAGTACTGATAGTTGATAATGGCGCCCAAATTTCAACTAGTACTATTGGTGAAGGTGAGGGAGGGAAGTTGACAATAAAAGCCTCGGAGTCGGTGCAGCTAAGAGGTGTTGGTAGTGGATTATCCTCTCAAGCTTGGAGAACAGGTAATGCAGGAAGCATCACCCTTAGCACCCCTAACCTGACTATTCAGGAGCAGGCAAGAATTGCAGCGGAAACTATTAGTAAAGGCAACGCAGGGAATATAAATATTGATACTAACAAATTGATGATTCGAGAGGGTGGCATTATTTCTAGTGCTACTACAAACGAGGGAAACGGTGGCAAGTTAACAGTAAATGCTACAGAATCAGTACAAGTAATAAATAATCCGAATGAACTAGGTATAAGTGGTTTGTTTACTCAAACTCAAGGTACTGGAAAAGCACAAACTTTGACTATCAATACTCCAGTTCTTATTGTCCAAGATGGAGCGCAGATTGATGCTGGCACCGATGTCGGTAGTACAGGAGATGGTGGGGATTTAACAGTAAACGCATCAGAATCAGTGCAACTAATCGGAAAGACAGCGATTAATAAATATCCAAGTGGTTTATTTACCGCTACTAGAGGCACAGGAAAAGCGGGAAATCTTAGCGTCAATAGCCCAAAACTCATTATTCGGGATGGAGCAACTATCTCCAGTGCAACGAATAATGGTGCTAGTGGTAACATTTCAATCACAGCGAATCGCTTAGAAACCATTAATGGAGGCAAATTCCGCACCACTACAACAAGCATTAATAAAGCTGGCGATATCACTTTGAACGTTAAGGACAGCATACTTCTAGCTGGAGTAAATAGTGGGTTATTTGCCAACACCGAACCAGGTTCTACTGGCGATGGTGGTAATATCTTTATCGACCCTAGAAGCATCATCCTACGAGATGGCGCCCGTATTGCCGTAGATAGTCAAGGTAGTGGCAAGGGTGGTGATATCCAAATTCAAGCAGGCGCCCTCACTTTAGACAATCAAGCCGCCATTTCTGCCGAAACAGCGAGCAATACTGGAGGTAGTATCAACCTAAAAATGCAAGAACTATTACTACTGCGTCGTGATAGTAAAATTTCTACGAATGCAGGGACTAACGGAGCCGGAGGAGATGGCGGGAACATAGATATTAATGCCAAATTCATAGTCGCTCCCCCAAAAGAAAACAGCGACATTACCGCCAATGCTTTTCAAGGTAGTGGTGGCAAGGTTACTATCAATTCTGCTGGTATATTTGGGCTAAAACCACTCAGTCGTCAAGAACTTGAGCGGTTGTTGCAAACAACTGACCCAACACAACTAAATCCTAGTCAATTACAAACAAGTGACATCACTGCTATCTCTCAAACTAACCCTTCATTAAATGGGGAAATAAATCTTAACACTCCCGATACTGACCCTAGCAGGGGAATCGAAGAATTACCGACAGAAATAGTCGATGCTTCTGGGTTAGTTAACCAAAACCTTTGTGTCGCATCTATTGGAAGTGAATTTACAATCACTGGTAGAGGTGGTTTACCTGCCTCTCCCTATGGACTTGTCAGTGCAAATGCAGCTTGGGAAGATTGGTCGATATTAGAACCATATACTACCAAACCAGCATCGACTAGCAACTCACCACGCTCCTCACAAAAAGCATCTACAACAATTATTGAAGCTCAAGGTTGGGTAACTGATGCCAACGGTGATGTAATACTTACGGCAAAACCTGTAAAAGTGGCGCCGTCAAGTAGCTGGTCGCATTCACCAAACTGCCAAACTGGGAGAGCTAAATCATGAGGCGCCTACTAAACCTAATTTTGGTTAGTCTTCTTGGACTAATATTCAGCTTGGGTATTCCAATAATTCCCGTTATCGCACAACTACCGCACCAAATAGAACAAACTAACTTAGCGTCAGCCTTAGCTTTAGTGCAGTCTGGTAAAAAGTATTATGATGCTGGGCAGTATTTTGCCGCAGCGCAATTGTTAGAACAGGCAAACCAAATTTATCAAGCTTCGGGAAACAAACTTCATCAAGCTCAGGTACTAAGTTTACTATCTTTAGTGAAGCAAAAACTCGGACAATGGCAGCAAGCAAAAGCAGCAATTGACACAAGTTTAGATTTGTTAAGTAAATTACCATCTGAACGACAGTCATATAAAATTAGCGCGCAAGTTTTTAATAGCCAAGGACATTGGCAACTAGCACAGGGACAAACCGAAGCAGCGCTCTTAAGCTGGCAGTTAGCTGGAAAATTTTATGCTCAAGCTGGTGATAACATAAGTGTTATTGGTAGCCAGATAAATCAAGCTTCAGCATTGCAAGCTTTAGGACTTTACCGTCGGGCAGAAAAACTATTAACTCAAGCCGAACAACAATTTTATCAACAATCAGACTCTCCCCTGAAAGCGTCTGGTTTGCTCAACCTTGGCAATATTCGCCGATTTGATGGTGATTTAGAAAAATCTATAGAAATTTTGACTCTTGGTTTAGCTATTGCCCAAAGATTGCATTTACCCCAAGAAGAAAGTATAGCTTTGCTCAATTTAGGAAATGTAGAAATAGCTTTAGCGAACAGAGCAGAAGCATTAAAAGATATACAGAAAACTCAACAGCACAGGCAAAAGGGTTTAGAATATTATCAAGCCGCAACAATTGCGGTACCGATAACAAAAATTCAGGCACAACTTAATCAAATTGCAGTGTTAATTGACACTAAGCAATTAGCAAATATTTCGTCATTGATTAATCAAATTAGCGCGTCTATCAATCAACTACCTGCTAGTCGAGTATCTATTTATGCGCGCGTAAACTTTGCTCAAAGTTTGATGAAGATAAGTAGTGCTAATACTTCAGATATTATTCAGGTATTGGAAACAGCAATTGACCAATCTCGAACTTTGCAAGACCAACGCGCGGAATCTTATGCACTTGGTACTCTTGGTACACTGTACGAAAACACCAAAGACTGGTCAAAGGCAAAAAAATTTACTGCTGTTGCGTTATCACTTGCACAGGGTATAAATGCACCAGATATAAGCTATCAATGGCAGTGGCAAATGGGAAGATTGTTTCAGGGTGAAGCAGAAACTCTACACCAAGGCGCCAACACCGAAGCAGTTGAATATTACACTCAAGCATTTAATAACCTCAGTAATTTACGCAGCGATTTAGTTGCTCTCAGTCCAGAAGTTCAGTTTTCCTTCCGAGAAAGTGTAGAACCAGTTTATCGGCAATTAGTTGAATTGCTTTTGCGCTCCCCAAACCCAAGTAAGAGTAATCTCATTCAAGCTCGTCAGATAATGGAAGCGTTACAACTAGCAGAATTGGATAACTTTTTTGGAGATGCTTGTGCTAAACCAAAACAGGTAAATATTGACGATTTAGACCCGAATGCTGCTGTTATTTATCCAATTGTCTTGCAAAACCGTTTGGAGGTAATTCTCAAATTACCAGGTTCAGATAATTTACGTCATTATGCTCACCCAAATGTTTCAGAGACTCAAGTCGATGCAGCAGTAACGCAACTGCAAAAGTCGTTGACACGACCCAGTACAAGCTTAAAACAAGTAAAAACAGAAGCAAAACAATTATATGACTGGTTAATTAAACCTTTTGCGGCAGAACTCGGCGCCATAACCACACGCGAACAAAGCCAGATAAAAACTTTGGTATTTGTCCTTGATGGTTCATTCCGAAATATCCCAATGGCAGTTCTTTACGACGGACAAAGATATTTGCTCGAAAGGTATGCTGTAAGTGTCACTCCAACTTTACAGTTACTCGAAGCAAAACCACTACAACGTTCAAACATTAGTGTTTTAGTTGCTGGAGCTAGTGATGCTCCCAGCTTTAAAAAAGAAGGATTGGGAGCAATTGATAACGTCACACTAGAATTAGCGGGAATTAAAAAGCAAGTGCAACGTAATCAGGCACTAGAGAATCGAGAATTTATTAAAAATAACGTTCAAACTAAGATTAATGCTACAAGTTTCAATATAGTTCACTTGGCAACTCATGGTAAGTTTAGTTCCAATCCTGAACAAACTTATATTTTAGACTGGAACGGACGTATTAAAGTTAAGGATTTAGACAATTTACTGCATTTAGATTACCAAAGGAGCGCCAAGCCAATTGAATTGCTGATTCTTAGCGCTTGTGAAACCGCAACAGGAGATAAGCGAGCGGCTTTAGGACTAGCAGGAGTCGCAATTCGAGCAGGCGCCCGCACTACCCTAGCTTCATTGTGGCAAATTAACGATGCATCTACTGCTGAATTTATGATTAAATTTTACCAACAACTTAATCTTGAGCAGGTTACGAAAGCGGAAGCGTTAAGAAATGCTCAACTTGCGTTTTTGAAAGAGTCTTCAAGTAGAGATTACAATCGCCCTTATCATTGGGCTTCGTTTATTTTGGTGGGAAATTGGCTGTGATGATTTTGGGCAAAGTTGGGGCGGGTTTACGAGATATTAAACACAGTTTTAGCATATTTGTTAACCCGCACTTACTGGCTGTGATGATTTTGGGCAAAGTTGGGGCGGGTTTACGAGATATTAAACACAGTTTTAGCATATTTGTTAACCCGCCCTTACACAGTTTTAGCATATTTGTTAACCCGCCCTTACACAGTTTTAGGATATTTGTTAACCCGCCCTTACACAGTTTTAGGATATTTGTTAACCCGCCCTTACACAGTTTTAGGATATTTGTTAACCCGCCCTTACTTTGTTAGTGCGAGACAGTTAACTCAACGGATTTTAAAGCAATATTGCCAATAATCGGCTCTTGGGAAATGTTTACTAAACCTACTTTGTCAGCACTTAAAAGCTCAACCCACATTTTTTTAATAGTCGAATTTTGCGGCTCTTTTAAACGTAAATTAGCTAACTCCGTTATCGTTTCATACCAAATGCCATATTTGGCGTAAGCAGAAATCTTTTCTAAAGGGCTTTTTGCTTTTTCTAACTGCCTTTCAAGTTCAACTGATATTGATTGTCGTTGTACCAATCCTGTCACCGAAGCAGGTGTATGTGAATTAGTAGAAGCAGCACTATGACAATTAATTTCAAAATACCATCGATATTCTTTACCAACTGCTAAACCTGGTGCTGTTGAGGGTAAACTAACACCTATAATTCCAGCTTTTGCTGGTAACTGCAAGCGAGTGCGATATACTTCAATATCTCCATCTTGCAAGGAAAATTCACCGTTGGTGGCATCAGTAGAAGTATAAGGCAAATAAATCCAAATAGTCGGGTATTGCTTCACTGTTGACTTCAATTGATTACTACCTACCACACGAGTAAGTGGAGGCATACCCTGCTTGTATCCACAGTCACCTCTGCTTCCCGTTCCCTCTCTTGCTGGAGGAGTTCCCCGACTTGGAGGGTCTTTCTCTTCGTCGGTTGAATTAACTTGTGCTTGAGTTTGGTCATTGTTAGCTTGCTTTCCGGTTTCGGCAAACAAAGGCATCGAGCAGCTAACCCAGCTAGCAAATAACCATAAAAACAGAGATAAGCCTTTCGTGCAATTTAATAACATTGGCTACATTTTTCGTTTCCTACCCACTTGATTTAACTACAATTTATAGCTGTAGTATTCCGGATAGTAGCTAATGTCTAAGTTTTAGTCATGCTGCTGTTGCCTACAAAAGTTACTAATCTTCCTCTTGCTCAAAAATAGCTACAGGTGCTTTTACTCATCAATCCACCACTCGCGTAAATTATCGATAGCGTCTTCTTTGTGCTTGGCTTCGACTTCAATCCACGGCGCCTCTCGATACACTTCAGGCATAGAATTAATCAAATCGCTATGTTTTCGATCTTTGAATGCTTCTTCTCCGTTGGAAATATGAACTAATTGCCAATCTGGATTTTCCCAGGTTTCACGCGCGGCATAAAACATTTCTGTAACGCTGGGGTCATCGTAGGAATCTAGATTTTCATGACATATATGATGGTGTGCGTCAAATACCATTGGCACTCCGGTACGCTGACATACATCTAATATCTCACTGCTGCTGTAAGCGTGTTCGTCGTTTTCAAACGTCAATCTGTTTTTGATATTGTCGGGTAGCTGTAATACTACATTTACTAAATTATCCGCGCGTTGCGATTTACCACCGTGAATATTCATTAATGCCCAAGGTGACTGCGGTAAACCCATTAAATCAAAAGTACGCGCGTGGTCTGTCAAGATTTTGATGCTTGAAGAGACAATTTGCGGTGAATCTGAGCTTAATACAACGAATTGGTCAGGGTGCAGTACGACTCTTACACCCAATTTTGTCGCCTTTTGACCAACTCTTACTAAGTCGGTAGCCATGTTCTCTAAAATAGTGGCGCCAATATTATCTTCCCAGTCACTAAGCGGAAAAAGTCCCGAAGGCATTCGATATAAAGTTATTCCACGCTTATGGCAAAACTCTAGTGCTATATGCAGGCGCCGTAAATTTTCACGGTAGAGTTCTTCTAAAGTACGTGCCTTTAAATTCTCAGTTAACTGTAAATAGCGTGTGCGAGTAATTGTCTTATAGCGCACATCTTTAGAAGACGTAATACAAACCAATCCCAATTGTGGCGTAATCTTGTTACGTCTTGTTTCTAGTTTAGGTGTGTTGATTTGAGTTACAGTCATGAGTCTTGTTTAATTGAGTACCGCTTTTAACTACTTTTACAAATTTAATCACCATACAATCAGTATCTAAAGACAGAATCTCAGGTTATAGGTATTATTCCTGTTTCCGTACACATCACGTCTCTACATTAATGTCAACAAATTAAGATTTATTACAAAATTTGTTACATTGGTAACACCAATTCCGGATACCGGTGATTAGAATAGCATCAAAAAAGTGCTACCTGGGTGCAATATACAAACGAAACAGGCTGTGGGACGTTCCTGCCTAAAAACGTCAAAAGTCTTATCTAGTCTACAAAAAGGGACTTAGCATATTTCTTGAGAAGCAATAACTATCCCGAAGGCATAGTACCCCAAATCATACATGTACCCAATGGTAGTTATGTCAAGTAAGCAAAATATATATTAATATAAGTATATACTTGGCAATAAAATTATTAAGTTATGTTAAGGAGATTAATTTTTACAAATAAGTCTAATTAGTGCGATTTTGCCAACTTATACGAAAAAATAGGAAATTATGAATAATCAGCAATCGACTGACTCGAATGAATTTGTAGGGAATCTTAAGAATGGTATATGGCTGTTTGGTGTATCGTCTTGGGTGTTCGGTATAACTGATAGAAGTATTGCTTCATTTTCAGATGGGTATTTATCTGCATTAGATTTGACACAGTTGTTCACAGCAGCAACTTTCTTCGCAGCGTGGTTATTTCTAAAACCAACATCGACATCTAAGGTTTAAAGATTTTAGATTGAATCTGAATCACAAAAGCTAGTTCTAGTTAGATAAGGGATGCTTTCACTAAGAACGTCAGCAAAACCTGGTTTCTCCGTAGAAGCCAGGTTTTATATTTGGCAGTCTTGGTTGTATATTAGTGGTCTGTGTCAAAAGTTTTGGATGGTAGAAATATTAGCAACGGATGACTCTAGGATGTAACGGATAAGTAATAGAAAAACTAGTACAGCGTGGCTAAAATAACTTACGAGTTAGAAAAAGCGTGCAAAGCTTATAAAATAAGATTTCTTTCTTTTGACTTTTGACTTTGCCTTGTTGTACTAGGCTTTGTTTGTAACAAATAAATCATCCGTTACATCCGTTGCATCCGTTGCTAATCAACCCACTAGATAGGATTGTTATATTATGGACGAAATTGAATAACTATTAGATATTGAACAAGAGTTAGAGCAAATAAATAAGCGTTTGATGAAACTTTTTCCTAGAGAACATCCAAGATTTAATGATGTTTTTGAAGAAACAGGTGCCGCTGGTTACTATATTCAAGAATCAATCTACTGTATTAAAGCAGTGATAAAAACACTACAAGACGACAAAGATGAGGAATAGTACATTGCTGTATATTATATAAATAAGGTTTTGTTTGTTGAGGGTATTTTAAAGCTATGCAAAGTATAGAAACCTTTAACCTTCGTTTGTGGACAGTCAAGGAATACCATCGCATGGCTCTTACTGGTATTTTAGACAATTCAGAGCGAGTCGAACTTCTTGAAGGAAAAATTATTTGGATGAGCGCAAAGGGAACAGCACACAGGTCAGCAGTCGGCATAACAGACTATTTATTCAAAGAAGCCTTAAAAAATCGCGCGTGGGTATCTGTCCAAGACCCAATAGTATTAAACGATAATTCTGAGCCAGAACCTGATATTGCTGTAGTTAAAATAGACCCTTTATATTACGCTGATCACCATCCTACACCAGAAGAAGTTTATTTAATTATCGCGCGTAGCAGACAGTAGCTTAAAATTTGACTGCGATACTAAAGGGAAAGCTTACGCAAAGGCAGGTATTGCTGATTATTGGGTACTAGATGTAATTGACCGTGAACTATATGTATACCGGGTGCCAACACAAGAAGGTTATCAAAGTAAAGTAATTTTGGGTGAAGATGAAAGTATTTCACCACTACAGTTCCCTGATTTTCAAGTTATTGTTGCACAAATGCTGCCACCTACTAGCTAGAATAGACAGCTAGAGATAATATATAAAGTCTATAGAGATGCTTTAAAACTTAAGCATCTCTATATTGTATTTTGCTCAACTTAAGGTTGTTGCATTTGCTGATTATTTTATATTAATTTACAAATTTTTATGTCTATATATACATTTTTAGACTTATTTGCAGGCGCCGGAGGATTTACAGAAGGAATGTTACTTGCTAGTTCCAACACAAGTTGTTTTCAATTAGTGGCTGCAAGCGATATACATCCAAACGCATGTTTAACACATCAGAAAAGATTTTGTAAACAATTAGGTATAAATTATTCTTTTCTTGTGGAAGATATAAGCTCTGATAGTTTTGTTAAAAATATTACAGAGCAAATTAGTAATCAAATTGGCGAAGCTTGTGTTGATGTAATAGTGGGAGGACCACCTTGCCAAGGTTTTTCAGTATTTGGAAAACGAAATGAAGATGACCCCCGTAATGATTTATTTATTTCATACTTAAAAGTTATTGAAAAGTTGAAACCAAAGTATTTTGTAATGGAAAATGTACCTGGATTAGCAACCATGTATGGAGGAAAAACAATTCAGAGAATTCATGACGAAGTATCTAGTATAAAATCAATCAGATACGGTGTGAATGGTCCAATACAAGTAAATGCAGCTGACTTTGGAGTGCCTCAATTACGGGAACGTATTCTTTTTATCGGGCATCGAGAAGATATGCCTCCAATCACGAAATTAACTCAGAATTTTATCACAAAACGCATAACAGTAAAAGAAGCAATAGGAGATTTAGCTTTTTTAAGAACTTGGGAGACTAGTAGTAATTACGACATTAACTATCCTCTAAGCTGTAATTATCAAGAAGAAAGCCGTATTGGAAGATTGTTCTTAAAGCAAGGAATTGAGCGTACAAATAATGAGCTAACAAATCATGAAGCAGCCAAACATTCACCTGAAGTTATTGCCAGGTTTGCAATGATTGAACAAGGTAAAGGTTTAGATTCAATTCCAAAAGCCTTATGGGAAGCTCATTTACATTCTTCAAAAAAATGGTGTGTACGTTTACACCCTGATTTACCCTCCTTTACTGTTGTTACTTTACCTGATGATTTTGTTCACTATGAAAGGCATCGAATTCTGACTGTTCGCGAAATGGCTCGTCTTCAATCATTTGATGACACCTTTGAATTTTT
This sequence comes from Calothrix sp. NIES-4105, assembly GCF_002368415.1. Classification (GTDB taxonomy): domain Bacteria; phylum Cyanobacteriota; class Cyanobacteriia; order Cyanobacteriales; family Nostocaceae; genus Dulcicalothrix. The sequence goes on along the minus strand of NZ_AP018290.1, from coordinate 8,444,673 downwards.
AGGACCGAGAGCATCTGGTGGTGGAGGTAAAGGTAATAAAAAACGAAACTCCGAACTTCCTCAATATTCCCAAGTTGGAAATGCAGTTCCGCCACTTCTTGCAAAAGCAATCGGCAATGCATTATTACAAGCTTTAGAACAAAGCGAAAGTAAACATGGTAACAATAATAATCAGCAAATTAAGAAAAACTTTACACGTAAACCTTTAATAACTGAACAACTATCTTTAAATTTTTAGGATTGGCTCAATAGATGAAGTTTTTAAATCAATATATCAATGATTTTCGGCTGAGTGATTCTGATGCTCAAAAAAGGTTAGCTGACCTTCTTGATGAGACTCGGTCTAACTATAATATTTTTGCTTCTTCAAATCCCATAGACGGGTTGGAGGCATTTGTACAAAGATATAATTGGCTTGGAGATAATACAAATAAGCAAACGTTTAATTTTAGCCAAAATTTATCACGAAATTTGACTGCTGCTCTCATGCAAGACTATTTAGTAAACTTAATTATTAAGCTCTGTGAATCATATCCACAATTAGATGTTTTTAGCGAGGTGCGTGTTCCATTTGGCACTTATCCAATTTGGGAAGCTGGACAAGTATATTATCGAACACCATCTGAACGTTCGGATATTGCAGTAGGTTATTTGATTGAAGATGGAAAAATAAAGCTTTCAGATGAACCTTACCCAAAACAGCCAATATACAAGTTACTCAAAAATCAGACTGTAGTACCAATTTCTACAATTAATTCAAAAATTAGAATTTCACAATCGGAGTTTTTTGATTGGTTAGGTCGAGGGCAATTAATGAACAGAGGAAATCCGCATTGCTTGTCTGTTCAAATAGCTCTCAGAAAAGAAATGGATTTAACAATTGTTGAAGCATCACAAGCTAGCAGAAAATTCTTTTTATTTGGAGATGGAGGAGAAAGAAGTGTAATTCCAAATCAAGCAGAGCTTCAACGATTTATACAAATATTTACTGAGCATCTTTCTGAAAGAATGGACGAGCCAAATATTGAAATAGCCGACTCTGAAGATGATACAGTAACCGAAACTCAGCTAGAGATAGATTTTGAAAGCGATAATTAAAAGTTAATTAGCTACAAGGCGCCCCAAGCAACTTATAGGTTCGAGTTGTGTATCATATAAGTAACGCTTTGTCAGTTGAGGATATTTTTGAGCCATGCAAAGTATAGAAACAACCTTTAACCTTCGTTTGTGGACAGTTGATGAATACCATCGCATGGCTCTTGCTGGTATTTTAGACAATTCAGAACGAGTAGAACTTATTGAAGGAAAAATTATTTGGATGAGCGCAAAGGGAACAGCACATAGGTGTGCGGTAGGAAGACTTGACAAATTATTGCAAAAGCGTTTAGGAAATCGCGCGTGGATATCTGTCCAAGACCCAATAGCTTTAAGTAAGCATTCCGAACCGGAACCTGACATAGCTGTTGTCAAAATAGACCCTTTAGATTATGCTGACCACCATCCTACACCCGAAGAAGTTTATTTAATTATTGAAGTTGCAGACAGCAGCTTAAAATTTGACTGCGATACCAAAGGTAAAGCTTACGCAAAGGGGGGTATTGCTGATTACTGGGTACTAGATGTAATTGACCGTGAACTATACGTATATCGACAACCGACACCAGAAGGCTATCAAAGTAAGGTAATTTTGGGTGAAGATGAAAGTATTTCACCACTACAGTTCCCTGATTTACAAATTACTGTTCGAGAAATACTGCCACCTAAGCAAGAAAACATTTAGGAGAAGTATCTACAACTACTTTCATTACTTTTGCCGTTGCTGTTTATAATCGTAGTCTTCGTCATAATCAATTGTTTCAAACAAATCTATAATTTTTATTTGCTTGCGACGTTGCACGTATTCACGCAAAGCTTGCTCAACTATATCGCGTTCACTCTGTTGGCTATCAAAGGTTAGGGCTTCTTTTATTAAAGCCTCATCAATTTGGATATTAATTGCCATAAGTTACTCACTATTAGAGCATTGTTAATTTTAACAAAAAGTAAGGTGGGCATTGCCCACCCTACAGTTAATTATTAGAAGTTAGAAATTATTCTATTAACTCATAACTCATAACTCATAACTTCTAACTCCTAACTTCTTACGCGAATGCTGCGGTTTGTACGTCGTTATTAGCGAGTAAGTCTTGCAGTTCTTCTGCGTCTACGGTTTCTTTTTCAACTAACATGTCTGCTAGTTTGTCGAGGATGTGTCTGTTCTTAAGTAGCACTTCTTTCGCGCGCTTGTAAGCAACGTCTACTAACTTACGTACTTCTTCGTCGATAGAAGCGGCAGTTTCTTCGGAGAAGTCGCGCTCGGACATGATGTCACGGCCTAAGAACATGTTACCTTGCTGGCGCCCTAAAGCTACTGGCCCAAGTTTGTCGCTCATACCGAAGCGTGTCACCATTTGACGGGCAACGCGCGCAACTTGTTGTAAGTCACCGGAAGCACCTGTTGTTACTTCTTCGTCACCAAAGATTAATTCTTCAGCAATACGTCCACCTAAAGCAACAGCCATTTGGTTTTCCAAATAGGAGCGACTGTAAAGTCCGCTGTCCATACGGTCTTCGGAAGGGGTAAACCAAGTTAAACCACCTGCACGACCGCGCGGGATAATGCTGATTTTTTGTACTGGGTCATAGTCGGGCATTAATGCACCAACAAGAGCATGACCTGCTTCGTGGTACGCTACTAACTGCTTGCGACGTTCGCTCATTACGCGGTCTTTCTTCTCAGGCCCAGCTAATACACGGTCGATAGCATCGTTAATTTCGTCCATCGAAATTTCGGTGAGGTTGCGACGTGCTGCCAAAATTGCTGCTTCGTTGAGCAAGTTCGACAAGTCAGCACCTGTAAACCCTGGTGAACGACGTGCAATTCTTTCAATATCTACGTCTTTACCTAAAGTTTTACCACGCGCGTGTACTTTGAGAATTTCTACACGTCCAGCGTAGTCAGGACGGTCTACAACAACCTGACGGTCGAAGCGACCAGGACGTAATAACGCTGCGTCTAATACGTCGGGACGGTTGGTAGCAGCGATGATAATAATACCAGTGTTACCTTCAAAACCATCCATTTCGGTGAGCAACTGGTTAAGGGTTTGTTCACGTTCGTCGTTACCACCACCTAAACCGGCGCCACGTTGACGACCTACTGCGTCAATTTCATCTATAAATACAATACAAGGTGCATTAGCTTTTGCTTGCTCGAACAAGTCGCGTACACGTGAAGCACCTACACCAACGAACATCTCTACAAACTCTGAACCAGAGATAGAGAAGAAAGGTACACCAGCTTCACCCGCAACCGCGCGCGCTAACAAGGTTTTACCTGTTCCTGGAGGTCCAACTAACAATACACCTTTAGGAATTTTGGCGCCAATAGCAGTGAAGCGGTCAGCGTTTTTAAGGAAGTCAACAACTTCGTTTAATTCCAGTTTTGCTTGGTCGATACCCGCAACATCACCAAAGGTAACTTGGGTTTGTGGTTCCATTTGTACCCTAGCGCGCGACTTACCGAAGTTCATCGCTTGGCTACCTGGACCATTTTGCGCTCGGCGAAGTAAAAAGAATAAACCTACTAATAGCAATACTGGGAAGAATAAACTGCTAAGTGCCTTAAACCAGAAACCTTCATCGGTTTGAGGCAAAACGCTAATATCTACGTTTTTCTCGGTAAGCGTATTAATTAATTGTGGGTCGTCAACCAAAGTAACCAGTACTTGATTACCACTTTGTGACTTGACGATAGCTTGTGTACGGTCAGCACTGAGTCTAACTTGTGCGACGTTACCTTTTTCTACTTCCTGAATAAACTGGCTATAGCGCCATGTTTCCCTGTTTTGAGGCTGTTTGTCAAAGAACGCTGTACCCAACGCAATGACTACAATAAACAGCAGTGCGTACAGCCCTGCGCTTCTCCACTTTTTATTATTGTTGTTGTTGTTACTATTCACCGAAGTGAGTCCTCCTGTACATTTGTGCTGTCATGCCCAGTGCCTCTTGTTTATTAGAGAACCGCAGAGCGCTCCAAAATCAACGCTTGTGTAGTTAAGAATTATGTTAACTTATCTTAAGGTATCGCAAAATGCTCTCATATTGATGTAAAAGCAAAAAAAATCTAGTTTACAGCCCTTTTTGGAAGAGCTGATTGATACCTAATTGATACCTGACCCTTAAAGATATATTGTAGCGAGCCAATTAGGGAGGCGCCTGAGTATCACAAGTCGGATTACACTACAACTTTCTTTTCTTGTGGAACCGGGTCATCAACCAAATAAACAAGCTTTTTCTTAGCATCATTTGTTAGTGTAGCTATTGCTGTAGTTCGGTCAGCACTTAACGACACGGGAGATGGCACCCCGAATAATATGTATATGTATGGTGGGCATTGCCCACCCTACAAATGAAAAAAATTTTGTAAAAGCTTTAAACTAGAATGCTCAGTATTATATGTTAATTGGCCAGTACAATGAATAACAGTGTGAATAGGTATAATTTCTACCACGCAATTACTGTTTGCAAGGGTTTTAAAGCTTTTAACTAACTCTATATTCCAAACGTCTTCACGTACTATCTGATTTTGCTTTATCAAACTAGTTCTTAAATACTCCCGCGCGATTCCTGGTAAAATACCCGCATTAATTGGAGGAGTCCACCAACAGTTATCTTTCCATCCCCAAAGATTGCCTGTAGTTGTTTCTAACCAGTTTCCTTCTCCATCTATAAATATAGCTTCTTGAGAATTCTGATTTTGGGCATCTGCTTTTGCTAAAATTGGCGCCAGATAATTTCCTGTTTTGTGACCAGGTAGCGAACGGTAATAATCTTGAACTATACTCGCTGTAATTCCATGCTTTTGTTTTTCTGGTAAGTCAGGCGCCAACATTCTCCCAGTTATCCATTCTTTACCATCAGGAAACACCGTTATTCGCAACACAGGGAAATGCTGTTTCATTAATTCGGCGCCATCACGTATAGACTCCCAATTCGGTTGTTGCCAGTTAAAATAATTTAAGGAAGTTTTAATGCGTGCGAGATGTGCTTGCCATTGCGTTAAAGGATTATCCAGAGAGTCATATACTCGTAGCGTTGAAAAAATGGTGGCGCCGTATAATAACCCTGGATTGTTAATATCTAACTCAATAGTCTGGGAATTAATCGATTTACCGTTGTACCAAAACATATAAATGATTATTATTCTTGAAAAAATGCTGTCTCTAGTTTTTTTGGGACAATTTATTTTCTGGAAATCTCTTGGTAAAGAAGCTCATGTAAAGTTTGCAATAATTCTTGAGTTGTATAGGGCTTAGAAATAAATTTTTTGACAGTCACATCTTGGGTAATGTTATTGCTGTCTACTAGACCGCTAACAGCAACAATCTTGACTAACGAATTCATTTTTTGCAAAATGCGAATGGTAATTGCACCATCCATCAACGGCATCATCATATCTACCAAAACTACACTGATTTTATCTTGATGGCGAGCATACAGTGCGATCGCTTCAATACCATCACTGGCAGTCACGACTCTGTAATTATAACTTTCCAATGAAGCTTGAGTAGTTTCGAGAATTTTAGCTTCATCATCGACTACTAAAATTAATTCTTGATTTCCAGATGGCAAATCAAGATTTTCGGTTAGCAACGTTGTCATGTTCTTTACTGCAGGCAAGAACAATTTAAATTCAGTTCCTTTCCCAATTTCACTATGCACATTAATAAAACCACCGTGGCTTTTGATGATTCCTCTCACAGTAGAAAGACCTAAACCTGTACCTTTCCCAACCTCTTTAGTAGTAAAAAACGGCTCAAATATTCTATCTAAGATTACTGGCGGCATCCCAATTCCTGTATCCGCAACAGTAATTACAATGTAGGGGCTGACATTAGCCTCCAGATTCATCCGGGCATATTGTTCATCAATTAAAAGATTTTTGGCAGAAACACTGAGAGTACCACCATTGGGCATGGCATCACGAGCATTTACTATAAGATTCATCAGTACCTGGTGCAAGTGTGTGCCATCTCCAATTACAGCCCAAAGGTCTGACTGAATATTAAGAGAAAATTCTATGGATTTGGGAAATGTGCCATGAATAATCTGCTGAATTTCCAACAACAGATTGCCAAGTAGTACGCTTGCAGGCTTACTATCGACTCCGCGCGCAAACTGTAGCACTTGCTTAACTACAGCAGCTCCACGTTTAGCGCTGGTTTCTATCGTCTTAAATATTTGCTGACTCCATTCATCAGACTTAGGGTGTTTTAGCTGTAGTAGTTGTGCTGCCGATAAAATTGGTGTCAGTATATTATTTAAGTCATGGGCAATACCGCCAGCAAGTGTACCCAAACTTTCCAAACGTTGAGCGCGAAGAAATTGGTTTTCAAGTTGTTTTTTTTCTGTAATATCAGTATTAACTGTCAAAATAGATTTAGGTTGTCCATGTTGATCACGCATTAAAGTCCAGCGACTAGCAACAATAATTTTTTTGTCTTGTTTGGTAACTTGCTCTAACTCACCTTGCCAATAGCCATGTTCGGTAAGACTTTTCTGGACATTTTGTAGTTGTGGTAAGAGATTCGGTCGATACAAAAGTTGATTAATATTTTTACCAATTACTTCTGTTGCCTGCCATCTGTATAAATGTTCAGCCCCTTGGTTCCAAAAGCTGATTTGATTGTTGAAATCTCTAACGAGAATTGCGTCTGTAGTGATATCTAGCAAAGCAGCTTGTTCGCGGATTTTTTGTTCTGCTTGCGTGCGCTCACAAATTTCCCTCTCCAAACGCTGATTTTGTTCTTGCAGTGTCTTGGTTAAGTTTCGCAGCTGAAGATGAAGTTCAATCCGGGCTAAAACCTCTTCGTGCTGTAGCGGTTTAGTAACATAATCAACTGCTCCTAAACTTAAGCCTTTTACCTTATCCACGGTTTCCGTAAGCGCGGTCATGAAAATAATGGGAATATCTTGTGTTAATGGATTCGCTTTCAAACGCTGACAAGTTTCAAAACCGTCCATTACTGGCATCAGTATATCCAATAGAATCATATCAGGTGGGGCATATTCGGCTCCCGTGATCGCACTTTCCCCATCTTCCGCAACCAAAACAGTAAATCCTGCATCAGTTAAAAACTCAAGCAACATTTCTAAATTTGCCGCGTTGTCATCAACAATTAAGATGGCGCCTTTATCATCAACATCAGTACTCATAAAACCTCATTTTAAATTACACCGAGAGCAGAAAGGATAATAATTTATACTCTTGGATACCAAGTAAGTCAGTGAGAATACACCTAACTAGGTCGCCAAAAGGCAATATATCTATAAATCTTACCAATGACAAAGGAGAAATGGCGATCTTAACTAGTTAGCTTTATTTGTATCGACATTCTTAATTAACTTGATGTTTCCTGTGAATATTTTTTAATAAAACTTACGATTTGTTTACATTTAAATTCTTTGGCAAGTTGGCGTAAATGATTAGCAAACGGCGCCCATTTTTCATCCAATTCCTCTAAGAAAGCTGCTCTTTGTACAATACTCCTTAGATTACCTCTAATTGCCAAATCGAGTAAAATTGCGATTTCCTCTGCTGGTGGAGCAATCAAATCTTTATTTGGAGTTTGTGATTTTAGTTTAACATCTTCTGGCTCTTTTATATAGTTTTTTATTTCTTCATAAACCCATTCTAATCCCAAGTACACTCTTAATTTTTCTAAAAGTTCCGCAACTTGCAATGGCTTGGGAAGAAAATCATCACAACCTACTTCTAGACTCTGTTTTTTATCAAGATCAAAAACGCTGGCTGATATAGCAATTACTACTGCTTCCTTAAGGTCTGGTAACATTTTCAGGCGCCGAGTGGCTTCAAAACCATCCATCACACTCATAACTAAGTCCATCAAAATCACATTTGGCTTAAACTTTGGTGCTTTGTTAAGGCAGTCTAAACCATCTGTTGCTTCTATAATTTCAAAACCTAAAGGCTCTAGTAAATTTACTAAAACAGAACGATTTTCCCATTTATCATCTACGACTAAAACTTTCTTTTTATCACCAACAAAACTAATAATCTTACGTTCGTCAAATTTCTTAACACTAATTGGTGATAAAACTTCATGTAAATTTAGATCTACCCAAAAAACGCTACCTTTACCTAATGTACTTTTCACCTTAATTTCACCGCCCATCATCTCAACTAATTGACGGCTAATTGCTAACCCTAATCCTGTGCCTTCAGTCTTACGGTTATCTTCCCCGACTTGCTTAAACGGCAAAAATATTTCTTCTAATTGCTCTTGTGCAATGCCAATTCCTGTATCCTCGACTTGAAACCTTAATTTTCCATCGTAATATCCCACCTGAAAATTTACAGTACCTTTTTCTGTAAATTTGACAGCATTACTAAGTAAATTAATTAAAACCTGGCGCAAACGTTTTTCATCAGCTTTAACAATTCTAGGCAGAGGAGAAAGTGGCTGATAAGTTAACAAAATTTCTTTTTGTTCGCTACGAATACGGCAGATTTGCACAATACCTTCAAGAAAATCTGGAAAATAAAATTCTGTGGGATAAAGTTCCAGTTTTCGAGCTTCAATTTTAGAAATGTCTAAAATATCGTTGATTAGCGTTAGTAGATGTTCACCACATTGATGAATAATATTTATACCCTTCTTTTGCTGAGTTGTTAAACTTTGATTTTTCTGAAAAATTTGAGTATACCCTAAAATCCCATTAAGCGGCGTGCGGAGTTCATGGCTCATACTAGCTAGAAACTCGCTTTTCGCGCGGTTGGCTGCGGCTGCGGCTTCTTCTGCTCTTTGGCGATCGCGAATTTCGTGTTGCAGTTGCAAATTTTTAGCTTGTAATTCTAGAGTTCGCTCTTTTACTCTGACTTCGAGTGTGCGATTATATTCTTCTAAGTCATTATAAAGACGCGCGTTTTCAATTGAAATTGCTGCTTGCGAAGATAAAAGTTGTAAAACTTCTAACCGCTCTGGCGTAAATGCTTTAGTAGTTACATTATTTTCTAAGTAAAGAATACCAATGAGTTTACTTTGATGGATAATTGGAGTACATAAAATAGATTTTGGTTTTTGGGTGATGATATAATTATCCAGATTAAATACAGCTTCGCTAGTTGCATCATTCAGAACCACATCTTTATGGGTTCTCTGCACATAGTTAATGAGGGATATTGGTAACTGCTGACTGCTTTCCACTGGTATCGATTGCTCGACATTTATTTCATCTTTATCTACACTTCCTGAAGCTTCTATCTGTAACTTTCCTGCTGTTTCTAAAATTAAAAATCCCTTTTCTGCACCCGCATTTTCAATTAAAATTCGCATCAAATTAGCCAGCAACTTGCTTAAAACAATTTCGCCTGAAAGAGCTTGAGAAGCTTTCATCACAGTCATCAAGTCGAGACTGCGAGTTCTGCTAATTCTCGTGGAATTTGCCTGATTAAGTTCTTGGTAATTTGTTTCTATATTTTGTGCAGGCGATATTGTAATTAATTGCGGATAGCGTGTTTCTAAATCTTTGACTTTAGCGATCGCTCCCCAACGGCTATAGGCATGGTAAGCATTAGTCATATAAGTGCGGGCAATAGTTTGTCTACCCCATGACAGATAAAATTTAGCAGCGAGTTCGTGAGCGAGGGCTTCTTCGTTGATGTAATCGTTGTCTTTGGCAAGTGCAATTGCACGATCGTACATCTCAATTGCTTCTATTTTTTCACCTAAAACTCGATGCCGTTCTGCTTCTACTAAATAAAATTTGTGCAGATAATTCATTGGGGCATAATGCGCCCATTTTTGCATTTTTTGTTGATTATTAATTACTCTAATTAATAAGTCTTGTTGTTGTGACTGTGGCAGTGATGAATATATTGCTAGTTGTGCTAAAGAATCGTACAAATGAAACAACGGTACAATTAACCACCCAATTACCCCATCTAAATACTGTTCGGCTTTGGTAGCATTTTCCACAGCTTGAGAAAATTCACCAAACAGGTAGCACAGGATTAATTTATTCAAGAATACATAATAAATGACTGTTCGCTCATTGAATTGAATATGAACTGGCAAAAATTCCTCTTCATCATAAGCTTTGCCAACTAAATGACAAGGATTTTCAGACGCTCCTATTAAATTCAACACTGCCTGATGAAACACCTGATGAAACTTTAAAGCTATTTCTTGATTAATTTTAGCGATTGCTTTACTATATTTTGACATTTCCTGTTCTAGGCTTTTTAATTCTGAACCGCTCCAATAAGAATATTGGCATTTATTACTAGCTGCATATCCACTATGTATTAAGTCTCCATATTCCAAACCACTGTAATAAGCATCTTCTAAAAGTGGTAATGTTTCTTTGACATGATATTTCCAAGGCAGGATGAACGTCGAAACTTTAAATAAAGTTTGGCTTCTAACCTCATGAGTGTCTAACTGTTCTAATAGATGTAAAGCCACTTCTCCAAATTTATAAGCAGCTTCTATATCTTGTAAAAGACCACTGAAAATAATCCCATAATCAGCAAAGCCGCTAACAGACAAAGAAGTAATTCCATATTGAATTGATAAATTTACTTGCTGACAAGCCATCAAGATAAATAATGCAGGTGCAGATTGATAGGCAGCAGGAACTAAACTTACTATGAGTCGAAATGCTGCTAGCTTAGGAGCATCTGTCATTGACGGTAGATTAATTAAATTTTCTATTCCTTTCTCAGCTAAATTAGCTGTTGTTTCCTCAATAGCTTTCTGAATATCGTCATCAGTTGGGGATTGAGTGAGTTTTACTCCCAGTATTTCTAGAACTTCTAAACCTAGCTTTACCGCTTCAAGGAGTTTTCTTTGTACTCCACAACTTTTGATTTGCAACTCATACACTTTCATTTTATCAAGTTGCGATTTTGCTTGTTGCAGAACAACTTTAATCAGTTGCTCCATTTGCTCAAAATCACCATTCAGAAATGCTGCTTCTGCTGCTTCCTGATGCAGAGCTAATACTAGTTCATATTGAGTCAACCAGCTATTGGCTGGTAACAATCTCAAACCTACGTTGAAATAACGAACAGCTGAGTCATAGGCTGTGGCTACTTTGGCTTTTTGCCCTGCTAAGAGGTTAAGTTGAGCTAATTCATATTTTTCTGACTCAGATATGAGTAGTTCGGTACCGTAGTTAAGTTGATTAACTAGTGCAAATATGTTTTCTTTGCGTTCTTCTGGCGTTGTATTTTGCAGCAGTAATTGACCAATTTTCAGGTGTGTTGCTTTCTTCTGCTCATCAGGAATTAGAGAATAGGCTGCTTGCTGCACTCGGTCATGCAAGAATTTATATTTGATTGTTTGATAGGTATGATTTAATATTGTTTCTGCTTGGTAATGCCCATTGTTTATTTCCTCTTGGTCAAGTAAAAGGGGGATTTTGTAGGAATTATTTAAAGGTAATATTAAACCTGCTTGCAGAGCTTCCCATAAATCTGTGGCTGTTTCTGACTGATTTGTATTACTAACAGTTGCCAAAACTTCTAAAGTAAATTTATCTCCTATACAAGCCGCTAACTTTAAAACATTTTGTGTAGTCGGCAACAGCTTTTGAATCTGGCTGACCATTAATTCAATTACATTATCAGTGATATCAATATTTTCTAAACGATGAATGTCCCACTGCCAGCAACATTCACTAAAATTAAATAATAATTTTTCTTGATAAAGAGATTTAAGTAGCTGCGTTAAGAAAAAAGGATTACCTTGAGTTTTGTTGTATACTAAATTAGCTAGCGGCTCTGATTTCTCCAAGTGAGTGTGGAGGGTATCACTCACTAATTGATTAATATGAGAAATCTGCAAAGGCTGAAGTATAATATTATTGACAACGGTGCCATATTTTTGAATTTCTTCTAAAGTCAACATCAAAGGATGAGTTGCATTGACTTCGTTATCCCGGTAGGCGCCAATCAGTAATAAATATTGACTATCTGGATCATTAGCAACCAACTGAATCAACTTTAATGAAGCGGAATCTGCCCACTGTAAGTCATCCAAAAATAGCACCAAAGGATGTTCGGGTTTACAAAATACATGAATAAATCGCTGAAACAACCAATTAAATCTGTTTTGCGATTCAGTAAGACCTAATTGTGGCACATCTGGTTGAGGTCCAATAATTCGTTCGACTTCGGGAATAACATCAATAATAACTTGAGCATTGTTACCCAAAGCGGCTAAAAGCTTTGCTTGCCAAATTGCTATTTGCTCACTACTTTCTGTTAATAACTGTCGGATTAATTCTTGAAAAGCTTGAATCAAAGAAGCATACGGGATATTACGTTTAAATTGATCAAACTTACCCGAAATAAAATAGCCGCGTTGACGCACTATAGGTTTATGAACTTCATTGACTAAGCAGGATTTTCCTATACCAGGATACCCACTTACTAATATCATCTCAGTTGTCCCAAGACTAACTCGCTCAAATGCATTCATAAATATGGCAACTTCTTTCTCGCGACCATAAAGTTTTTGGGGAATCAGAAATTGACTATATAAATCAAGCTGACCGACAATAAAATTTTCAATTTTTCCAGTTGCTTGCAGTTGTCGTAAACATTCTTCTAAATCTGCTTTTAACCCCAAGGCATTTTGATATCTATCTTCAGGAATTTTCGCTAATAATTTCATGACAATATCCGAAACTACCGAAGGAATTTCTGATTTAATTTCTTGAGGATGTATTGGTATTTTGGCAATATGATAATGAACTAATTCTAAAGAATCATTAGCTTGAAAAGGTAGCTGTCCCGTTAACATTTCATAGAAAGTAACACCTAAAGAGTAAAAATCACTTCGGTAATCAATTGAGCGGTTCATCCTCCCTGTCTGTTCTGGAGACATATAGGCAAGGGTACCTTCTAGTAAATTCGAATTACTGGGATTTAGGTTTTCTTGAGATAAGCATGATGAAATGCTAAAATCAATAATTTTTACTTCGCCTGTTTTCGGGTTAATTAAAATATTATGAGGTTTAATATCTTTGTGAATAATATTAGCTTGGTGTAACTGAGCAAGGGTAGAAGCTAATTGAATAGCAATATGTAAAAAAACGTTTAATTGTAAATTTTTGTTAATAAAAAAGTTTTTTAGAGTTTCTCCTTCAAAATCTGACAAAATTAGCGCCAGACCATTTTGATAATTATCCAAAGATAGGGGTTTCACAATCCCTTCTATCTCTAAACTTTGAAGTATTTTATACTCGTGTCGTAATCTCGATACTTGTTCTATGGTCGGATACTCAGACTTAAAAGTTTTAATAATCACCGATGTTTGCTCGGATTCTCGTAAAGCCCGATACACACAGGTAGTAGTACCTTCATAAAGGAGTTCGATGAGATTGTAACCTGCAATAGTAATATTCATATTTGGTTTCTATGTGTGAAAGTTACTTAGGCACTAAACTTATAGATCCCCAATTAATGCTAAGTTCTACTTCTGTCAAATTTAAACGTAAACGCAATACCTTAATAATATTCTCACTTTTCACGTTATGTGGAAAAACTAACATAAAACCTAACCCCCCAGCCCCCTTCCCTACAAGGGAAGGGGGAGTATATGTACTCCCCTCTCCTACAAGGATACTGCTGGCGAATCAGGGGTGGTGCCCATTATTTCATGAAAACAGGCGTGTAGAGACGCGAAATTTCGCGTCTTTACAATTTCGGAAACAACGCAAAATCGTGGAACTGAGGGGTAATACCCCTGAATGACCAGCAGTATCCTACAAGGAGAGGGGTCGGGGGAGAGGTTTTTAACCCAAGCGTGAAAAGTCAGTAATGATATTAGTCGTTGTCAGGAAATTTGATTTGATTACCTTGAGGGGTGCTAATGACTTGACCACCTAAAGCTTCAATAGCACGAATCGCACGTTTTTCTGTTTCTTTGTCAATTTGATTTTGTAGCACCATCCCCCAAGCTGAGATTTGCGCGCGTTTACTGTTTGGGTTGCGCGCGAGGAAATTTGCTGTACTTTGAGAAATACTCGCAGAAAGCTTGCTTTCAGAGTCTGAATGCTTATTTGCCCAATCTGCTGCTGACTGAAATGATTTTCTGGCAGCTTGGGAATTCCCTAGAAATAATAGCTCATCTATTCCTTTGTATCGCCAAACATAGTATGAATCAGGAGGCGCCCAAGGAGTGAGGTGTTTCAAACCTCGTTCTGTCATTTTAACCGAACGTTCGGGCATAGCAGCATACATAGACGTACTTGTGGAAAGTGCTAAATATGCCAAACGAAAACGCGGGTCGTGTTTGAGGATAATTTCAAAATATTCAGGACTTAGAGCATAACCTGTTTTTGCCCGAACTTCATCATCACCAAAGTATTGTAGAAAGCTTAAATAAACCCAATTTGCAATTAAGTTATCGTAACCAAATGCAGGTAATTTTTCGAGCAAGTTTAAACGCGCTTTTTCTGCTAGTACTTCACGTTCTAAAGCTTCTTTAGATAATCCCTGTTTTGTAGAAAGCATTTTATTCATGCGCGGATACTGAAGTGATGTCACTCCAATCAGACATAATAAAGTTGCAAGTGATGCTCCTACAAGTTGACGAGATAGTGCAAACATTTTGCCTAAGCTAACTACTAAATATAGTGATTACATATTTAGTATTCCCAGAATTTATCAAAAAATAACAAATTATCTAGTATTGTTTACTTAGATTTTTTTGTTATCTTTCACAAAATTATGTTCGTAATATTCACTCTGAAGCTGGTAAGATTACGTAGGCTAATTTCAAATGTGTAAGATATACTAACAAACTATGAATTTTGTAATACAAATTGTAATAGCTTTAGTTGCAATATTAATTAATCAAATAAATGTACTAGTAAGTCTGGCTGCGACACCAAGCCAAGTATACAACCCTATACTCCTGCCAATGGGTAAAGAAATTAAAGATAAATTAACAAAGTCTGATTTTCCAACAGGAGAAGGAGGCTTTGCGCGCGATTATATTATTAATTTACGCGCAGGGGATCAAATTGTCATAGACTTGAAGTCTGATAGCTTTGATACAATCGTCACTTTAATTGGCGCCAAAGGTGTGGTAGTAGGAGAAAACGACGATGCCGCAGAAGGAACAACAAATTCGCTGTTGTTCGAGCGCATTGCTAAAGATGGTAATTATATTGTTCGTGTACGTAGTTTTGGGACTGAACCCGCTCTTGGCGCCTTCACGTTGAAAGTAACGCGATTGCGCGCAGAATAATGGCAACGGATACAACGGATGTAACGGATGAGTTACTGGTATAAAACAAAGCGCGCGTTATTTAAAATCACTTATCCGTTACATCCGTTTATTATCCGTTGCCCAGAATCACTTATCCGTTACATCCTAGAGTCATCCGTTGCCTAGAATCACTTATCCGTTACATCCTAGAGTCATCCGTTGCCTAAAACCTGTAACTCATGATTTGAATTGTGGTTGTTTCTGGTAAGCTGCGGGGCGAGAGTGAAATAGTATCGCTGTTACTACGTCTTACAGGTGTACCTTGCATGACATTAAGAAACTCATCGAGTGGTGCAATATCACATGATGCTGGGTCGGCAGCTTCGTTACGGAAGTGCGTAGGAACTACCAGTTTGGGATTTAATGCTTGAATTGCTTGCTTCGCTTCAGTCGCATTATACGCTTTTGGCCCACCACCTACGGGCACAAATAGAATATCTGGGCGCCCAAACAGAACTTTTTGCTCGAACGATAGTGGTGCTGCTGGGACGCCTAAGTGGGTGATTTTAATACCAGCTTGGCTCCAACTCCAAGCAGCATTAATTCCAAATTGTTTCCCACCTTTACGGTCATGGTCAATACCGACTCCTTGGAATTTAATGCCTTTAAAGTCGTAAACACCTGGTTCGTAAATTAACTTAGGATTACCGGGTAAACCCTCAACCGCACCTTCATCAAAAAGTTGACTGCTAATCATAACCAAATCAGCTGCTACTTTGGGAGCGCGATACTTAGCTGTACAGCCAAGTGTCCGAAACGGATTGACCAAAATTCTCAAACCACTGCCAGAAAACAGAAAGCAGGTATGACCCAACCACTGTACTGATAATCCACCAGCCTGTGCGAAAACTTCTGAGTCAGCCAAAGTCGTAATCAATGCTGTAGCTGCGAGTGCGCTACCATAACCCATCAACTCTCTTCGTTTCATTAATTTATTCTCGCCTGTAGTTGTTCCAGAAAATTACGTAGCAACTGCTTACCAGAAGTAGTAAGAACACTCTCTGGATGAAATTGGACGCCTTCAATATGAGGATAGTTCCGATGACGCACGCCCATTATCGTGCCATCATCAACCCAAGCTGTAATCTCTAATACCTCTGGGCACGTATCACGGTCTATGACTAAGCTGTGATAGCGAGTCGCAGTCATCGGATTTTCGATACCTTTGAAAACACCGACCCCAGTATGGGATACTTGGGAAGTTTTGCCGTGCATTAATTCCTTGGCTCTTGTAATTTGACCGCCAAATACTTGACCAATACTTTGATGACCCAAGCACACGCCTAAGATGGGCACCTTTGAGCCAAGTTGCTCGATTATTAACTGTGAGATACCTGCATCTTCTGGGCGCCCAGGCCCTGGAGATATGACAATTCCATCTGGAGAAAGCGCGCGAAGTTCTTCGATAGATATTTTATCATTGCGAAAAACTCGGATATCTGCTGCAACGCTGAATTCTGCCGCAAGCTCTCCTAAATATTGAACTAAGTTATATGTAAAACTATCGTAGTTATCGATGACTATTAGCACCGTGACAATAGCTCCTGTATTTTATCAATCAAAGCATTCTCTATGATTTTTACAGGATTTTAAAGCCATCTCAATACGATAATCAAATTTGGTTATACTATGAGTCTTAAATATTGTACTAAATTTAGTACTAAAACAATCAAAACTAAAATTGTGCTAGCACAAGCTTTAGTAACGGAGGCAATAAAAGTGTAGCTGCGACGAGTACTGCGACTAAAGCTGAGATTAGTACAGCAGCAGCAGCACAGTCTTTAGCTATTTTTGCCAAATCATGATACGTTTGTTTTACTGTCAGGTCAACTAAAGACTCGATGGCTGTATTTACCAACTCTAAGGCTAAAACCAGCCCGCTAGTTATGCCAATTACTGCGATTTCTACTGCTTGTAGATGTAAGAAAAGCGAGAGTGCAATCGCTAACGTACCAACACAAACATGGATGCGGAAATTGCGCTGTGTCATGAAGGCGTAACTGACGCCAGCCCAAGCGTATTTAAAACTTACGAATAAATTTGAAGCAACCTTCCAAGATAATTGCCGATCTTGTGGCAAAACAGGGTCTATAGGGTTGATTTTGGTTATTGACGTTAATTTTTGTGACATAGGCATATAAATAAGTAATTAAGATAAGAAGATCAGTTTTAATTATCGGAGCGCTTGGTATGATAACCAAGTAAAGTATCGCACTGTTTGCAGGTTGCTTCCATTGACATTTGGAATTAATGCTACAAAACTCTAGATATAGGTGACATTTTAGTCAATAATTTATCTCAAGTTCATGTAGACTTTATATACACGTGTTTCAAAAGCTTGTGAGCCTATCAATAGCAACCGCGCGGTGCCAAGTAAATTTATACGAATGAATATTTATACTAACTAATATCAATAGAAATACCTACCTTATTCAGCATTACTACTTGCTGTTCTAACATTCTTTCTAGTGTTTCGTCATCCGGATGGTCCCAACCTAATAAATGTAGCAATCCATGTGCGCTCAACCAAGCAAGTTCAGTTGAGAGCGGATGACCTTGTTGTTGCGCCTGTCGGTTGGCTGTTTCAATAGAAATAATGATATCACCCAAGTATAAAGGTAAATCAGAGGATAAATTGTCTTGCTCCAACTCAGGGGAGTCAACTTCCAACGCAGCGAAAGCTAGAACATCCGTTGGTTTATCTTGATGACGATACTGAGAATTTAACGATTGAATTTCAGCATCGTTGGTTAAACGCAGCGCTATCTCATAACCTGGGAAACCAGACGGCGCCATTTGAACTTGGTCTAATTCGAGCCAAACACTGAACCAGTTTTCCCAAGTTTCCAGGGGAATTTGAGCATCGTTATAAATAACGCGCGTTTCAGAGCGGTCGCGAAGTTCATCAAAACAATTTTGTACGCAAAGTTCAACGAACACAGTTACTTTATCAACCCCACATAACAAACATTTGTAGTAGCTCTATTAACGGGTTAGGTAAGCTAGCCCAATCAATACAGCTAATAACCCCACAGTTGTTAAAGCAAAATGCTTGAGGGATGTAAGACGCTTCTGCACCATGTTTCGCATGGCAAGCTTTACATAACTAGGTTTCGGTTCGGTAGAAGAATTACTCATATGATTTGTTCACAAATCCCTACTAATAATGTAACAGTTTGTTGATAATATAGCGTGCCAGTCTGCCAATACTTAAAAGTGGAAAGTGCTGAGTGCTGAGTGCTGAGTAAGTTAGGAGTTAGGAGAGTTAGGAGTTATGAGTTGTAGAGACGTGACATGTCGCGTCTGTACAGGAGTTACGAGTTATTACTCAAAACTCAGCACTCAGCACTCAGCACTCAGCACTCAGCACTCATTACTACATTTCGACTAATTGATTTTCCTGTCTTAGGTAGGACTGGATAAACGGGTCGAGGTCGCCGTTCATGACATCGTTGATGGCTGTCGTTTCCAAGTTGGTACGTAAATCTTTGACCAGCTGGTAAGGATGGAATACGTAGTTACGAATTTGGTTGCCCCAGGATGCATCTGCGATATCACCACGAATTTCGGCAATTTCTTTGGCACGCTGTTGTTGGGCAATCACTAATAGTTTTGCTTTTAAACGCGCGAGGGCTTTATCTTTATTTTGTAGCTGGCTGCGTTCTTCGGTACAGCGCACGGCAATACCTGTGGGAAGGTGAACTACACGCACGGCAGTTTCTACTTTGTTGACGTTTTGTCCACCTTTGCCACCAGACCTGGATGTGGTGATTTCTAGGTCTTTTTCTGGTATGTCTAATTGGACACTACTATCAATTTGTGGCATCACCTCAACTCCCGCAAAGCTGGTTTGTCGTTTGCCGTTGGCATTAAAGGGTGATATTCGCACTAAGCGGTGAGTTCCCATTTCTGAGCGCAAGTAACCGTAAGCATAACGTCCGGTAATTTCGATTGTCGCTGATTTTATTCCTGCTTCGTCGCCTTCGGATTCTTCGACTAAGTTAACTTTGTAACCGTGGTCTTCACCCCAGCGAGTATACATTCTTAGTAACATCTCGGCCCAATCTTGAGCGTCTGTACCACCGGCGCCTGCGTTAATTGATAATACGGCGCCTTCTTTATCGTAAGTACCGGAAAGTAATTGCTCTAGTTCCCAATTATCAAGTTCACGGTTAAGTTTATTGACGGTGGAGTCTGCTTCTTTGAGTAACCCTTCGTCAGTTTCTAACTCTAACAGTTCTACAACAGCTTTAGTATCTTCCAAATTACTTCGCCATTGTTGGTACTGCTCGAGGTGTGCTTTGAGTTCATCAAGTTCTTGCATTGTTTCCTGCGCTTTGGTTTGGTCGTTCCAAAACTCAGGTTGCGCTGATACTTGTTCTAAATCTTGAATTTTGGCTGTAAGTGCGGGTAGGTCAAAGATAGTCCTGGGTTTTACCCAGGCGGCGAGACAACGTTTCGATTTCCCGTTTTAGTTCCAATACGTCCATAGGACTCAATAAAATAATTGCATTTACGATTATTACACTTAAATGCGATTTAAGTGCGGTGTTCAGATTCCGACTTCTTTAAGAAGTCGGGAATCTTTAACACCCCAATGTGGTTATACAATATTGAGGCTACTAAGTTGAACCCATTTCAATGTTGCTAACAAATCATTACCAGCACTAATTAAAGTATCACTACCGCTGATGGTAACTGTTAATTGTGTGTTTGTAGATAGTCCGGCGCCGCGACTAATTAGGTCGCTGGTTGCATAATTGTAAATTGTGGCACTACCAGCACCTGCTGAGAGAATAAATTTATCTAGTCCATTGCCTACATAAACAGTATCGTTACCGCTACCTAAGCTGATGGTGTTTTTACCTGAACCTGCATATATTAAGTCATTACCATTACCAACAGTGATGATGTTGTCACCTTCACCAGCGTAAATGGTATTATTGCCATCTCCAAGGTTAATTACATCATTGCCGGCGCCTGCATAAACGGTATCATTACCACCACCAGCAAATACACTGTTATTACCTTCAGCAGCATAAACTGTGTTGGCGCCATTTCCTAAATTAAACACATCGTCACTGGCGCCTGCATAAATAGTATTATTACCGTTACCAGCAGTAACTGTATTTTTACCTTCACCTGCGTAGATAGTGTTGTTGCCATTACCTAAACCAAACACATCATTACCTGCACCAGAATAAATGGTATTATCACCGCTACTAGCAAGGACAGTATTGTTAGCTTCACCAGCATAAATAGTATTGTTACCACCGTAACCGTAAATTCATTAGACTTTACCAAAAATTTCTAGTACTTTCACGGATTGCTTGAAATTACTTTTTTTACCACAGAGGCGGTAGAGACGCGATTAATCGCGTCTGTACACAGAGAGAAGTTGCATTCGAGCGTCTCTGTTATAGGTTTACATGCGGGAGTTAACAACAAAGAATAAGCAAAATATTAACGGTTTTAAAAGGAGTATGAACAATGAATAGTGAAAATATAGATTTAATGATTGATAAAGACGTGGATTGTCCGAACTTATCAGAAGAGGTGCTTCATGATCTCGCTTTAGAGGACGAGTTATTTATTGTTAAGTTTACGCACGTCGTGCAATATTAAACCCCGATAAAAATGAAAGCTGAATACTGGCGCCCCCTAAATGTTCATCCTCTATCTTCTCGCGTAAAGCAGCAAACAAAGCGTCTTTAACTTGTGGTTCTAACATCAAGTAAGGTGAGTAAGAATTTAACAGTGCAAAATAATCATCAACACTGTAGGTTAATTCACAGGGAATATACTCAGTAACTAAATCTTGGAATTGACCAGATTCGAGAACTATTTCTCCAAAGCTTTTCAAATGCTCTTCCTGTTTTTCCTTACCCTCATATTCACCTTCATATTTTTCTAGCAACGAAGGAGCATATTGTTCATATATCTTAATAAACTTTTGGTATAATTCATAGCTAGGCTCTAGCCGCATATTCCATAGTAAAATCAAATAACCATTGTCTTTCAAAGAAGAAGCAGCTTTTGAATATCCAACTTCAGGAGGTATCCAATGAAACGATGTAGCAGCTAAAACAGCATCAAATTTATTAGATTCAAGTTGCCACTCTTCAAAAGAAGTATTGAGAATCTGAACATTAGAATATTCTTGACAGTTTTGCCGTGTCAACAAGCAAAAATCAGGGTTTGGTTCAACACAAAGCATCTTATACCCTAACTTAGCAAAAGCGACGGTAGCAATACCAGGTCCACATCCCACTTCCAAAATATTTGCATTGTCCTGAAGTTGTGTTAACTCGACCGCGCGCTGAATAAGCTGTTGAGGATAGCGGGGTCTTGCTTTATTATAAGCTTCGGCGGCTGGTGAATACCAAGTTTTGCGCTGCTCTAAGCTAGTATCAGAACAACTCTTTAACACTTCTTTGAAGTCTTTCATCGAATTACCTCAAGACACTTTGTATCTATATAATACAAGTTGATTTGGCGCCATTTGAGGCTAGCCCATATTTTGTACTATTTAGATAGTAAGCAATAATTATTACTAAGTATTTGTCGAATTATCGACTTATTTTCTACCCGCATGGGGTTGCAAGCTTTAAAATTATATTAAAATGAAGTCATTTCGACTATGTTTAAACTCAGCGATAGAAGTTATGATGTCAAAAAATCCTTTAGTGGTTGATTTTACAAAAGAAGATGGGGATTTAATAATTTACCCGCGCGCTGCGTTGCTATCGAGCTATGCATCTAACTGGGATATTCATTTTCGATATCATTCTCAACCGCAGTATGAGATGCCTGAACACTCCTCTAACCAACATTGTATAATCATGCACCATTGCACTTTGCAACCACCAATAATTGAGACAATTGAAGGGGTGTCTCAAACAAGTCGTATAAATTGGGGAAAGATTACTGTTTTGCCAGCGAATGTAAGAAATAAGGCATTTTGGGAAACGGAGTATGAATTTATTACACTAGCTTTTGAACCAAATATATTTATACGATACATTACAGAAGCGATTGATGTGGATAACGTTGAATTGTTACCTACCTTAAGTCATCCTGACCCACTTATACATGGTATTGCGTTAGCTCTTAAGTCTGAATTGGAATCAAACCAATTAGGTGGTCGTGTATATGTTGATTCATTGGTAACAGCATTAATGGCTCATCTGCTACGTAATTATTCTGTTCAAAAGTGTACCTTGCCTTTATTCAAAAACGGTTTACCAAAGCGCAAGTTACAACAAGTACTGGACTACATTCACGCTCATCTAGACCAAGATTTAACGCTTTTTAAGTTAGCGGCAATTGTGTACATGAGTCCAAGTTATTTTTCTACTTTATTTAAACAGTCTACTGGATTGGCGCCGCATCAGTACATAATTCGGTATCGTGTCGAACGTGCTAAACAATTATTGCTCGAAGGAAAACTGAGTATTGCAGAAATTTCTACGTTAGTTGGCTTTACTCATCAAAGCCATTTAAGTTACCACTTTAGGCGCCGTTTTGGTAGCAGTCCTAAAGTTTTTATGCAAAGTCAGTAAGAATTTGCTGAATATCGAAAGAACCTGCAAGACGCGCACGTTAAAGATTTCGCATACTTAAATTCAAGCGCACAAGCAATTGGGAGTTTCCAAAGCTTTGGCGCCGTTTTGCTGTAAGTACTTCGTGCCTTGGAGACGAATATGAAACACATTTTACATATTGATACCAGCCCAAGAAGCGCGCGCTCTATTTCTCGTTCTTTAACAGAAGAATTTATCAGGATATGGAAACAAGTTCATCCTGGTGATGCTATTACTTACCGAGATTTAGGACATTATATAGTCCCACCTATCGATGAAGCTTGGATAGCAGCAGCTTTTAGTCGTACTGAAACACTACCTCAAGAATTGGAGGCAGCACTAAAAATATCCGATGAACTAATTGATGAGTTTTTAGCTGCTGACTTATATATCTTGGGTGTTCCTATGTACAACTACAGCATACCAGCTAATTTCAAAGCATATATTGACCAGATTGTACGGGTAAGAAGAACTTTCATAATTGGTCAAGATGGTTATGAAGGTTTAGTGAAAGGTAAAAAAATGCTGATAGTTACTACGCGCGGAGGCAAATATTCTAATGGAACGCTTGATTTTCAAGAACCTTATCTAAAGGCAATCTTTGAGCTTATTGGTATTACAGATATTACGTTTATTCATGCTGAAAATTTGTCAATGGGAATTCAAGAAGGTCAACAATCTATAGCTGCTGCTCATGCGGCAATTCATCAGTTTGTCGCTAAATATTGCTGATAATATTATGGAATGAACAATATATGTTACATAATTATACATATATCTACTTAATTATTAGCTCTATACTGCTAAATTTGTCTACTGTTATAAACCCAGCCTTTGCAACAGTTGAGAGAAGTGTGATTAATAATGCTCAGTGGCATTTAGAATTATCAAACAAAGATTTTACGGACACATCTTTAAATACCACCCCAGCTATAATTTCTCAGAAAACATCTTCTTTTGAGGAGCAAGTAACTTCAGTCAATCAATTAGAAGATATTCAACCAACTGACTGGGCATTTCGCGCGCTTCAATCTTTAATTGAACGTAATGGTGTAATTGCAGGTTATTCAGATGGCACATTTCGAGGAAATAAAGCAATGACTCGTTATGAATTTGCATCTGCATTAAATACAACACTTGAACGAGTTAACGGACTAATAGCACAAGGTACAACATCAATTTCCCGCGATGATTTAACCGCATTGCAAAGACTTCAGGAGGAGTTTAAGAGTGAATTGACGTTAATTAGAGGTCGTGTAGACTCCTTAGAAGCTCGTGCAGCATCTTTGGAAGCAAACCAATTTTCCACAACAACCAAACTAAGTGGTCAAGTTATTTTTGCACTGACTGGGGGAGGTTTTAGTGGTACACGCATTATCGATGTAACAGGTAGGGAGATTGCAAGAGAAAACCCAAACACTACTTTTATTTACCGAGCAGCTTTGGATTTAGATACAAGTTTTAGCGGTACTGATTTACTGAAGATTCGACTTGATATTGGTAGTAATGGTGCGGATGATAACGCTGCTGGATATCTAGAACCTGGATTTGGTAGTACTTTGGACTTCTCCGCGAAACCACCTTTAGAAAAATTCGGACTTTCGCGCTTGTATTATACATTCTCCCCATCTAAAGATATTACTGTTTCCCTCGGTTCAAGAATCAGCCTAACAGACTACGTAGACTTAAACAGCTATGCGAACCTCAGCTTTTTAGATTTTTCTACCCAAGCACTAGTCAACAACTATATTCTTTTTCCAGTTCAAGGTTTAGGAGCAGGTGCTGCCGTTAGTTGGAAACCTGGTCAGGGTTCATTCACCGCGCGCGCTGCTTATATAGCTGCGTCTGCAAATCAACCAGAGGAAGCAAGCTCATCTTTTGTTCCCGGTATTTTTCCACTCGGTTATACGCTTTACCCCAATAGTCGCAGTAACCAAGGGTTATTTGGCGACCCTTATCAGGGAGTCATTGAATTAGAGTACGCTCCATCTAAACATGCTGCACTACGCCTTCAATATGCAAGCGGTAATGTACTCGATGGTGAGTTCAACGTATTCGGCGCCAACGTTGAGTTAGCAATTTCACCCTCCTTTGCAGTCTTTGGTCGTTACGGTTTCGGTAGTTATAATGACACTGCTTTTGGTGACATTGAACCCAGCTACTGGATGGCAGGTTTTGCATTTCCAGACCTTTTTAAAGAAGGCGGCTTGGCAGGTATTGCTATAGGTCAACCGTTTATTGAAAATGCAGTAGGTAATGCAACTCAGACAAACTTTGAAGCATTCTATAATCTTCCCGTTTCCGATAACATTAGAATCACACCGTTAGTACAAGTAATTACCAATCCTGCGAACCAAGAAGAAAACGGTACGATTTTTACAGGTACATTGCGAACCGTATTTTCTTTTTAGAAGGCATCGCCGAGCAAGTGATAAGAGATGTAATGGTAATTTACTACAACTTATTCGTTCCCAAATTGACTTTCGCTCGTCCCTTGATTGATGCAAAATTCGTAGTATTTCAATGCCATCTTCAATTTGGACGTAAAAAACAATATATGGCTTAACTGGAAAGCTCCTAAGTCCTTGGAGTAAGGCATCTTGCTTTTTGCCCATGTCAGGAAATTGCGCTAACATTGGCAAGCGGTCAAGAATTTGAGCGATTTGTTTGTCAGAAGCAAGTGGATTTTGCTCAGTAATATAAACCTAAATATCCTCTAAATCTTGTTCAGCAAGCTCCGACAGTCTATAGGTATTCATTTAATCCTTCTTTTAATGCAACCTGCGTTCTCCTCGCTCCTTAATTTTTTGTAGCAAATCAGGCAGAGTCTCATCATTGTATTCGGTGTACTGCCCATTGCGTAATTGTTCTGCTCCTAGGTTAATGTCACGCTGCAAAGCTTCTAGCTTGAGTTTTCGCACTTCTGCTTCTGCAAGCTCGAGTCGCTTCTGAGTCTCCTGAAAGCTTATTGCATCCTGAATAACAATTTCTGCTTTGCCGTTAACAGTGAGGACAAGAGGAGATTTTGTAGCCTTAGTACGCTCTATAAACTGCTTGACATTACGCTTAAAATCTGTTAATGGATGAATATTTTCTAAATTAATCATAAAAAAGTATTAAATTCAGTACGAAATTAAGCCATAATTAAATACTATAGTAATTATATGCGTTCCGCACGCTGCCTATCAATTATAATTACTGTTAGTACGCTCACCAGGCAAGCCCCAAGGCTCCTAGATGGAATAAGATTAAGTCATATTGGTGATTTTAGGAACAAAGGCTATTGTTTTGGGAACCTTAACAAATCTATCACTACGCAATTGAAACTGACGACCGGAGCAACAACAGGAAAAAATCCTACGCTTGAGACTATTCATGAGGGTAGCGTCCGAATGGAACAGCACCCCGAATATGAGGAAACAATAAAACAAATCAAGGCAGCAGGATTTGAAATTAGAATAAGTAATGAGGCTTATGTTGATGTAAAAGAAGTTGTTGACTTAAATGGAAACGTACTTCGAGTTGAGAAAGTCCTTTATGTTCAAGAAAATATGAGATACTTAGACCTCGAACATGAATTTGGGCATATAAAACAACTTCAGAGGTTTGGTAATACAATACCTCCTACTCATCGAATGGTAGAGCGCTCAGATGGTAGCTTAAAAAACGCTCCAAACCAACAGGGAGTATTAACTACTTGGCAAAACACTATTACTGAGTATCATAATCGTTTGGATGAGTTTATTCGCCTGTATGAAAGGGGTGCAAGTCTTGAATTGTTGAAGGAACACGCTCAAGGCGTAGAATTATGGCTGCAAGCTTATCGAAAAAAAGGTTTGAAAGATGGATATAGTCAAACTCAAAAACAGTGGAGCCAAAACTATTTTCCAGATATCCATGAACTTCAATCACGATATTTTGATATAGTCAAAGTATTAGAATAGTTTTCATTTAGAAAAATCACTATGTAACACTCACAAAAACTTAAGAGGTATTAAGTAATGAAACCATCTTTATCAAATAATTTTACTATCTCCGTCAGACATCAAATATGGGAGGAATCACCGGAATTTGCTGAGTTTTATCAGGGTATATATTCTGTAACATTAAATTTTTTAGTTAATATAATGTTTGTGCCTGGATTTGAAATAAATGTAAATAATTGGCCACCTAGGGTGCCAGAAAATATTGATAATGTTAGCTCCAAACTTGAAGCTAGGCTTTTTACGCTCTTCTTTTGTGATTACATCGTAACACCAGACCAGTTTCGTGCAGGGCAACAAGAAGTAATTTCTTTAGCATCAGCAGTTGAAGATTTCGACAATTCTAATTTAGCTTCAAATGTGAGAGTAGTGTTTTACGTTACCCCTGAAGAATTTACACTTTTTAGTAAAGAACTACATACTCTATCGGAACAGACTTCGGGGATACATGATTACGTGAGAATATCCGAAATTGATAATTTACAATTTGCTAAATTTATTCTATCTTCTGTAATAAATTCACAATATTTGTTGGCAAAAGATAAGGAAATTTTAGCCAGTGAGAACGAGCGTATAGAGGCAGTTTTCCAAAGTGAAAACTAGCACTACTCAAAAGTAATGTTTATAGGGTTAAATAAGCGTGCGCGCAGAGAGTCGCTTTTGATCCCTAAAAATTTTTGTCACAAAATTTAAGCCTTTCTCGTCTTTAAGTGTACAGTTCCACTCTTAAAGGTATGAAGGTAAAATTACTAGAAGTAAGAACAAGTGTTCGCCAGCAAAATTCTATCTCTAGTCAACTTTCTAGTTTATTTGTAGATGCATGGCGCCTACATCATCCCAACGTGCAGCACATTGTACGTGATGTTGGAGCAAACTGTCCTGCGATGCCAGATGATTTTTGGGTAAAAGCCAATTATACGCTCCCAGATGAAAGAACTCAGGAGATGATAAACTGCCTTGCTCCATCTGATGCTTTAATTGATGAATTTCTCGGCGCCGACTATATAGTTCTAGCGGTTCCTATGTATAATCTGAGCGTGCCAGCCAATTTTAAAGCATACATTGATAATATTGTTCGCGTCGGGCGTACCTTTGCTTTTAACCGCGAGACATTTACACTTTCTGGACTTGCTACAGGAAAGAAGTCTTTACTTATTACTCCCAGTGCAGCTACTCCAAGCCCTGAGACAGATTTTTGCGAACCTTATGTGCGTGCGGTTTTGCGTTTTATTGGTGTTGAGGAGATGGAATGTGTAAAAGTTCCTAATCAATTTATGCCTTCGGATATTCGCTCTCTTAGTATAGAAGGCGCCGAAGCAAAATTATTAGAGTTGGCAAAAACTTGGTAATTATGCAAAGCTTAGAGATTTTTAACCAATACAAATCACTTTTATTCGCTATTGCGTATCGAATGCTAGGAAGCGTAGCAGATGCAGAGGATATGGTACAAGAAACTTTTCTGCGCTGGCAACAAATATCTGAGGTAGTGCAATTTCCGAAACCGTATCTAACAAAGATTATTACTCGCCTTTGCATCGATTATATGCGTTCCGCGCGCGCACGAAGAGAGCAGTATGTTGGTGTGTGGCTACCAGAACCTATTGTTATGCAACCGACCAACGAGCCAGCTAACTTAGTCGAATTAGCCGATTCCCTTTCTATGTCTTTTTTGATTATGTTAGAAAGTTTATCACCTATCGAGCGCGCGGTTTTTCTGTTGCGAGAAGTTTTTGATTACGAATATTCTGAAATTGCATCTATCGTTGGTAAGAGTTCCGCAAACTGCCGTCAGATTCTACGAAGAGCAAACCAATCAATTCAATCACGGCGCCATTACTGTAATAATATTTCATTACAGCAACGTGAACAGATAACGGCAAAGTTTTTACAAGCTTGGCATGACGGAAATATACAAGATTTATTAAACTTGTTAGCAAATGATGTAGTTTATGAGTCTGATGGTGGTGGTAAAGTACCAGCGACATTTAAGCCATTGTATGGTTCTAGAAAAGTAGCTCGTGTTCTAGTTGCAATTCGGCGCCATAAACAGTTTCCTGATTTAACTTCTAATATTGCCTTAGTTAATGGAGAACCAGGGATAGTAAATTATGTAAATGAATTTTTACATAGCACTATTAGCTTGGAAGTAGTTGAAAGTCGAATTCAATCTATTTTTGTGATTATGAATCCTGAGAAGCTGGGTAGGTCAGGCTGTCCGTCCGTGAGCCGACGGGACGCTTTTGCGTAACCCAACATAATATATTTTTTACCACAGAGACGCAGGGTACACAGAGGGAGGAGAGATTAAGATTAGCAAAATATTTATTTAGCTAGTGCAGAATGTGCAGCCATACAATAAGGGCATTCATGTGCATGAAAACCTAAAAATCAGGTTTATAAATCTTCAAAAATTAATGGCTCAATCCTTGCCTGTACTTCCTCAACTACATCTTGTGGAACAGATTCAACAAACTTAACGATAGTATCTATTTCTGCGCGAATATCTGTCATATTCTCGCACTCATTAGGTGTTTTCATTATTTACGCTGTCATTTAACTTGCATTGCTTTCATTATTCCATAAATATGGTTGAAATTCTTTATCCACAGGTGTTTTAGCAATATGGTTTGTATAGTTATGAATGACTTTGATTGCTATTCCTAAAATAATTTCTAAAACCTGCTCTTTTGTATAACCAGCGTTGATAAACTCTTCAACCTCATTATCTTCTACCCAACCTCGCGCTTCAACTAGGCACCGAGTAAATTTCTGTAACGCTTGCAATTTTGGATTTTCTAGAATTTCCCCATTACGAAGTGAATTTATATCCCTAGGCAACATACAACTAGTAGCTAGCGCAGAATGTGCTGCCATACAATAATGGCATTCATGTGCGTAATTAATAGTCAAATATATAACTTGTCTTTCAGTAGGTGTGAAACTAGTTGTCTCGAATAAATCCCATAATGCCATTCCAGCTTTCAATACTGCGGGCGCCGAAGCTAAAACTCCTTCAAGATTTGGAATTATGCCAAACGTATCAAGAGCATGAGCGAGCATTTCTTTGGAAGCAGAAGGCGCCGTTTCTATTGTATGAACTGTAAATTCCATGCGTTTTTCCTCGTTGATTAAATAGGGGGAGACAAACTTGTCTACATATAATGAATGCTAGTATATACACATGGAGACAAAGTTGTCTACCTGAATTTATTAAAAAATTATGACCATCGATACGAGTGCTGCTAGGCTAAAAATTTTAGAAACTGCGTCTGAACTCTTTTATCAAAAGGGAATTCAGCATGTTGGTATAAACGAAGTTATTGCGGAGTCAGGTGTAGCCAAACGAACGTTATACCGTTGGTTTCCCTCCAAAGATAAGCTGATAGAGTCTGTAATGGAACACCGCGCGCAGCAATGGATTCAATGGTTTGAAAACGCAGTCAGTGAACGTGGTAACACACCCAAAGAGCGATTATTAGCAACGTTTGATGTGCTGCGAGACTGGTATGCATCACCGGGATTTCGCGGATGTCCGTTTATTAATGCGGTGTTAGAAATTGCAGACGCATCGCACAAAGCACACCATATTTCTATTGATTTACGTGAATCAATTCGTCAAATTATCATGCGCTTGGCAGCAGAAACAGGAGTGCAAAACCCAGATGCTTTTTCTAGACAGTATCTATTATTGATTGGTGGCGCCAGTTTGATGGCAACAATTGAACAGTCACCCGATGGAGCAACATTTGCCCAAAGCGCTTTAGAAGTGTTAATTGATGCAAGTTTAACTAAAAGTCTTATATAAGTTGTTTTAAGTTTAAGATTCCCGACTTTAGAATTTGCGTTGTCGGAAATCTGACCACCCGCAATTTGTATAAAATGCATAACCTTCGCTTTACGAGAAATATATAGAAGTGTGGCATATGGTTTAGCTCGAAAAATCTACACAAAGCTTATGATGTATCCAAGTTCCCGTATTCCCGACCATTTGGCAGCGGAGGTTTTAGCTGAAGCAACCCGTTTACATGCTCAAATGACCTCTGGTTACTCGCTTGAAGATTTACAACTAGCTGGCTTAGAAGCACGCATACCTCCAGAACTCATTCAACAAGCGGTAAAAAATGTTGAGGAGCGACATTCTTTAAAGCGGGCAAAAAGGCAACAGTCGCAGCAATATATTAGACAACAAATTCAAAAAGGTATTTCTGGTGGAATTAAATTGCTGATTCCTAGTGTTATAGTCTCAGGTATATTTATCGCACGTCCGTACATCGAGCCAGTCATATCTGGATTTGTATCTCGTAATTTTCAGCAGAAAGTAGAAGAGGCGCCATCTAAATTGACAACTCTCGCCGTTAAAGAAGGAAAGCTAGAATACTTTATTGATGCAAAGGGACTTTCCATAGCAGTCAACAATGCGTATAATATGTCTATAAATGCAACTATTGGTACAGACGGTTATGAAAGTTTAGAAATAAGAGATGGCAAGGTTGGCAATGTATACAATTACAAAGGAATTTACAATTACCAAATCAAGATTATTGAAGTTAATAATTTCCCTGTTCAAAGAGTTGTTTTTCAAATTGACCAGCAAGGACAACAATCCCAAACACCGATACAACGACTTGAAGCAAAAATAAAGCAACTTCAAGAACAGCCTATAAGACTTCAAAAACAGATAGAAGCAGTTCAAATAGAAAAAGATTCAATTAGGTATCAGTTAGAACAGAAAGAAAGAGATTTAAAGATACAAAGAGATAGTAATCAAGAACAATTACAAAAAAAAGACAAACAGCTTCAGGAATTACGAGAAGAAAACGCCCGGTTAAAGCTGGCGCCACAAAATCAAAATCAAATAAATAAAACACCCGTGAGCTACAATAATAAACCAGGGGCAAAGCCACATTCTAATTCTCAGCAAGCAATTGATTCAAATCAGAATATTGCTAATCCTGTGCAGTTACCAAAGCTAATGCTTCCGGAAGATTTCCGCAATGCGGTTATCAAAAAAACAATGGATGAAGTTACTCAAGCATTCGGAAAACCTGATTTAATTAGTGATTTAGGAGTTGTAGTTTTTTGGCGTTATTATAATAAGTTACAAGACCCTAATAATAGTTACATAACTTCTGCTAGCCTGCGATTTGAAAATGGTATCGTCAGCAACGTCGATTTCAATTAAAGTTACCTTAAAATAACTATAGCAATCTTAATGGTTCTTCAAATAAGCATTTTAAGTTTATTAGTAGCTCAAATTGACGAATTGGGTGTAAACTACGATTGGTCAAAATAACATTATTTTTTAGCAATGAAACTAAATGAAGTTGTGCCTTGGGGCAGGACGCTAGAAGAATATAAGTTAATGTTCAACCTGTCAGAGGCAGATTTAAAAACTCAAATTCTTGGTTGTGGCGATGGTCCCGCTAGCTTTAATGCCGAAATGACAGAATTAGGGTACTCCGTTAAGTCCATTGACCCAATATATCAATTTTTGGCTGAACAAATCAAACAGCGTGTTCAAGAAACTTACGAGCAAGTCATTTCACAGTTAAAGCAAAATCCAAATCGATATGTTTGGAAATACTTTCATGGCGCCGAAGAACTTGGTCAAGCTCGTCTTGCCACAATGGAAAAATTCTTATTAGATTACGAAGCTGGTACAATTGCAGGACGCTACTTGCCGCAATCTTTACCAAATTTAGAATTTGCTGACAATCAATTTGAATTATGCTTATGTTCTCATTTACTGTTTCTATATTCAGACAAGCTATCGCTCGATTTTCATATCGCTTCAATTAATGAACTTCTGCGAATTTCCCAAGAGGTTCGGATTTTTCCTTTGCTCAAACTCGATAGTGAGTTATCACCTTATCTAGAGCCAGTAATTCAAGACCTATCCAGCAAAGGCTTTAACGTGCAGGTTCAACCCGTTGCCTACGAGTTTCAAAAAGGTGGTAATCAAATGTTAAAAATTAGTCAGTATTAATTCAAGGAAGGGATTTGGCTATAAACTTCAGCTATTGAAACAAATGAGCGTTATTTTCATCTGTCCAGACAAAACAGATTCGCCATTAGTCATTAATACGGATACTATACTGCCCTTTCCTATCTCCAACTATACTAAAATGAGGATAGCTTAGTAAATAGTCTATCTAACTAGCGGGAGCAAGAGGTACAGGAAAATGAATTCAAAGTCCGAAGACGATGCAATGCTCCAAGAAGCACAAGAACGTTTGCTGCGACTTTCTCCGGATAGACTGCGGGTAGTAGTAGATTTTATTGGCTACCTAGAAGAAAGAGAAGAGAACGAGGCAACATCTGAACTTCTAAATATCCCTGGCTTTAAAGAAAAGTTACAGCGTGCTAAACAGCAAGTACAAGCAGGGGAAGTTGTAAAATTTGATAGCATACGGCGCCATGTATGAATTAGTACTATCTCGTGAAGCACGTAACATGATGTTCACCGTTCTTTTGGGTAGTCAGTCGAATGTGGCTGCCTGTTTGATGGCTTATCTCATACCCCAAACAGCTTAATGCGTTAGCCAATTCTCTACCAGATAAGTCTCGTGGAAGCTTCAAGATGCTATTACCTCATCTCTAACTATATGCAAACGAATGATTTTTGGGCGATTTTCTTTACTAGGAAAATGACAATGAACAGCATCGCGAACCATCTCGCGCAAAGTTTCAATATCTGAAGCTTGAGTAAAGATTGACTCACCCACAGCTGTTGCAATATAACCGCCTTCTGCGTCATCTTCAACCAAAAATAATATTTCTGTCATATTTTGTAATATCACAATTGATGCGATGTTAGTTGTTTATATATTACTCAATTATCCCTCATGCTAGTATATCAAGGTTTTTACTACTTCCAAGAGCCTGTAATTTCTGCGGCGCCATATACAATCCAATTAATAAAATTTTGCAAAACTTAACGAACAAAAACTATATTCAACTTAAGCGGAAGTTACAGCGCACGGCATGTAACGACAAGAGCGGCGCCACGAGTCAAGCCACTTAGGTATTTTTATGTATTAGCTACCTTTATTTTGAAACGTAGCTACATCAATATATAATATAGCCGCCCGCTTAAGCTCCCCAAATGTAAAAGGCTTGCGGCGTTGCGGGTCGGCTTCAACCGATTGTTAGTGCGATGCTGCTTCCAGTGTCCGTTCAGATCAGCAGAGCGGTCTTGAAAAGAGCAGCATCAATCAGGTAGTTCTATCCAGATACATCAGTACCCCCTACGACTCGCAGGATTCCCCAGAGTCCTTGCGAGACAGCCCACTTCAGCACACCGCTGCGGTAGGCGTGGTCACCCGGATGTTCGGGTGTAAACTCGAAGGTGCGGACTGTGCCACAACTGATGGCTGACTCGGAGGCGACTCTAGGCTGCTCCAAGGGCGATAGGAAGCGCCATTCTGGCCAGGTGACCCCGTGAATGGTGAAGCTGTGGTTGCGCGGTTTGTCGCAGGCGCCCACCAAGTGAAACCGGACCTGTTTCCCCACCGGGACGTGCCATATTGGCGTGGCAGGGTTCGGATTAGCCAGCCAGTCCCCCAACGAAGCCGGGTGAGCGTCCGGTCTTGTGTTGGATCCAATCGGCTCCGTGCGATAGTTAAACCCCTTCTGTCCCTGGTCTTCGGAATCCGTTTCATCTTCCCCCACGCCAGGAGGGGCATCGGGGATAGGGAAGTGAACGTTGCCGTTTAAGTAGAGGCGCAGCCCATCTTGGAGTAGGAGGACGATTTCCTCGAAGCGCTTCTCATCCTCTTTCAGGCTCGCGGTTTCACGAACGACTGTAACCCGCGTCCCATGCCACGCCTGTGGGGCACCTTGGGCGGCGGTTGCCTCAAAGGTGCCCACCGCGAGCGGAGTTGCGTCCGATGCCTCCACAACAAGGGCGCCCACTAAACCGTGGTGGCGGTGGTTGCGGAAGTCTGCCATGTCCTGCAACAGCACTGGACCAAGGGGTTCGTCCACTTTGGAATCGATGGGACGGGTAGCGTGCCAGATGTAGGTGCGACTGCCTCCGGGTGGAATCGTCTGCTCGGGATTTAGCCCCACGTTGGCACCGTCTGAGCGCGTGATGTCGTACTCTAGAAGATCTGCATGTAAGGAGACGTGGCTAGAGACGGGGCGATCTGGTCGGAACGTGCGCTCTTCTCGCTCCTCAAGCGGTACCTCTGGCGCAAATGGCTCCGGTTGCAAGCGTGGGGGAAGGTGATTGTCAACGGTTACTCTCACCCATTCCCCTTCTCGGCATCGCAGCACGAGCGGTTCGGGCACGGTTGGGGTTGGGACATCGTAGCTTGTGCCGTCGGGATGGGTCACCCTTACCAGCCGATAAATTAGACCAAATGGGTCTACCAGGTCTGAGTCCCGGTAAACGAGGCGCCTCGGCTCGGCGACCACGTGGAAATGCCTGACTATGGCATCATTTGAAACCTGCGTTTCCATCTCTTGGGTCGCTACGGTTTCCGCAACCGTCAAATCTAATGATTCTGCTTCGACTTCGACTGGATCGTCCTCGGTCGCTGTCCCCGACTCTTGCACGGTAAGATCTTCGTCCTCCAACCGACGGAGTCCCCCAGTCTCCACAGTCGCGACAAACATTTGAGAAGATTGGGACTCTGCGGCAACGAGAGGCATTGGAAACGACCGAATCAGACCCCAGCAACCGAGCCACAGGTCGTCTGCGCCAGAGAGCTTGTAGAGGTAGTCGCCACGACCAAACCGTCCGTGGTTGATGAAGGTAAAAGCCTCTGCGATTCCAAACGTCTGCTGGTTGCGGATGGGAGAGTCCACATTCACGCGGAAGCGTCGCCAGCGCATACCGTGGATTTGGAAGCTGTGCTGCTCCTCATGAGAACCCTGTACCAACCGAAACCAGATCGGGTCGTTCTCGAACGCAGCGAACTGGGTAGTGGCTGGATCTGGGTGGTGATGGGAGCTAAACCAGAAAGCGGGATCGCCCTTGCGCTCGCGAATCGGTTCGTTGCGGTAGTTCAGCGCCATGACGCCCTGGTCTCCGTGACCGCCAGGGTGTGCCGGCGGGTTAAGTGGCTTTCCGGTGCGGTCGAACATGGGGATGAAATCCCCGATGGCGATGCAGAACTCGCGAACCCAGTTGGTGTCCGGAAGTCCTGGTGTACGCGGAATCTTGGTCTGCACACTTTCAGG
Source organism: Calothrix sp. NIES-4105 (assembly GCF_002368415.1). GTDB lineage: Bacteria > Cyanobacteriota > Cyanobacteriia > Cyanobacteriales > Nostocaceae > Dulcicalothrix. The sequence continues at coordinate 8,408,574 of NZ_AP018290.1, read as the reverse complement.
AAGTTTGATCCTAGCCTGTAACCCACTAACAATCTGGCGGTTGGAGAAGTTGTCATAGAACTTTGCGCCAACGGGTTCCACAATCAGGGCGCCGAACAGGCCGTGCTTTTGACGGTAGTTGGCGAAGAGGTGGTCGTGGAAGAAGATCGTCCCGAACTCCTGGTCTGCCCACCAACGGTAGACCATTTTCTTGCCAAGCCGGGGGCCGCTAATGTAATTCCAGCCTACGCTCGCACCATCGCCGCAAATTGGGTCGAACTTCACCATGTGAACGTGCATGGAACACTCGCCCTCCCACGGTCGTTCTGGGCATGGGGGGAACGGCGGGTCAAAGGCGGTGCCTTGGATCGAAGGCGGTAGATGGTTAGCCAGCGTGAGGTTTAGGATTTGTCCGTGTTGGGCCCGGAAAAACAGCGGCTCCTTTGGATCGGAGCGGGTGTCAGGGTCCCCCTCCGCAGCGAGGTAGTAGAGGTGCCCATCTGGGTCGAACCAGCCGTGGTGGTTGTATTCGATCCTATAACGCGTTACCACCACGTTGTGGCGGACGACCTTCTTGTCGTTCTGCTGAAACTTCGGGTCTTTTGCCCACTCATCGTCCTGCTGCTTGGCTATGCGGTTGCGCGTAAACATCTCACCCGGCACGGGCTGATCGTTAAATGCATTTCGCTCGAGTCTAGTAGGCACAAGCCGATAGTCGAAGTCTCTTGGCATGGGCGTATTCCGGAGCGGCCACGGGGGCGTGGGTGACTTCTGGTGGATTTCCCCAGGAATGTAGAGCGGGTAGCCAGGGCGGGTGGCTGTGGGACGGGGAGGCGGGTTTCGGTCGGGGAGGGGCAGCAGACGTTCAATCTGCGTGCCGTCTGGGTAGCGCCCGATACGGCGACCACGGTAGATCGGGTCAGTACTCTGGAGAAAGTCGCCGTCCTCCCCATCTTGCCGAGTCTCGAAGGTGCGGAAAATGCCCCACATGCCCTCGTGGAAGTGGGGATAGAGGTGGCAGTGCCAGATGACATCCCCAGCAACTTGGTGGCGGTTGCCAGCCCCCCATACGGGTTCGATGGTATGTCCAGTCTGCGGGCTAAAGGAGATGGCGTCGATCCGTGGAGAATCCTTGTCCTGTGGCACGGCGTGCCATTCGTAGAGATGGAGATGGAAAACGTGCGTCTCCTTCACCCCAGCATGTACGAGCCGGATTCGGACGGGGTCGCCGATGTAGGCCTTGAGGATGGGGGTGGCAGGGTCTCCAAACATCCAGGAACTATGATGTTGCTCCTCATTAAGGACAGGCCGCTTTAGGAAATGCCCTTCGCGCACTCGCCGCCAGAGAGTCCGTTCCCGGTTGATCATCGGCTCAGATCGATATGAAATAGGCATAATCGGCAGTTGATCCATATGCTCACCATCATGCCCTCCACCGCCGTGACCTCCGAGAACGCCCCGGTCACAAGGGTCGCGTTCTAACAGACCGTGGGGCGGTTGGAACTCCGGTTCGTCGTGGAAGATGATGACGAACTCCCGATGGGCCTTCTCATTAAATTGAGTATATGCACATGGCTTGGGCCAGGGGTGATTGTCGAGGGTCGTGTGCGAGGAGCTTTGCGATTCCGTCTGGGGCAGACCCGGCGGAAGGATGTCTAGGTACAGCCCGTCCAGTTCTTGGAAGGCGCCCCGCTCGTCTTTTGAACGGCGACCGGTGACCGGGTCGCGCCAAATCGAGCCAAAAGGCTCCACCACCAACGCACCAAAGAGTCCATGAACGTTCGTCCCGTCCTCGGCGCCGGAATAGTTGCCGCCATCGTGGAAGGGGAAGACGCCTTCATGGTTGCAAATCCACGTATATATTCGTCGTTCATCGGGCGGCGTGAGGCTGGAATCGTTCTTGCCTACGTGGGAGCCATCATTCGTCTCCACATCGTATCCGTCCCCAACGAGGTGGAGGCCCACATGTCGCCCACTCACCTCGTTGTGGAGTTCTACCTGAAGGCGATCGCACTTCCGAGCGCGTAGTACAAGTGGACGCACGAGGGGATGCGGCTGGCGCGCTTCAGTGGGGTTGGATGGTAGAGAAACGCCAATTTTCTGGGCGCGCTCAAGAGCCTGCTTGTACCATTTTTCTGGCGTATCATCGTGTCCGTCATGGTCACCCGCTCCTCGCGGTAGACCAACCCTTCCTAGTGCCCGAATATATTTCAGAATCGGGACGTTTTCGGTAAGCGCGAAGATGAGACCGTTGTGGTCGTGGTCCCCTTCTCTATTGAAATAGATCGTTATTTGAAGCGCTGTGATGTGATAAGTAAGTGTCGAAATAGAACTGTCGGATTCTGTCGAATTTTCTCCCTTCATAAATTTCTCCTAAGACGGTTCTTAAGCTGAAGAATTACTTGAAAAAGCTGTAGAGCTTGCACTCCCAGATTGTTGCCGCTTCTAAAAATCTAGGAAAACCTGGATATAAGTCAGCGGTATAACTTCTCACCAAAAACTTTTAGTGCTTGCGCTTGGAACAGGCAAAAAAATCAATGATTTTAAACTTTTGACTATTACTTCAAAGCGAACCCTTTTCTTTACGGTAAAATTCGGTTTTCGTAAAAACTCTTCACAAAATTTATTTTATTTCTTAAGGAATGCAAAATAAGGGTTGTAAAATAAGGCGGTATACCTATTCTAATGTTGCCGTTTGTTGTTTAAATTGTACAGACGTTATGTTGGGTTAGCGGAGCTTACACCAACCTACAATTTTATAATTATTGTGGGATGTGTATCCTCGCCTGTATCTTTATATTTATTTTGAACAGCCTGGTCCGGCTGTTCCACAAGATATTATTTAATTGCTTCTTGAATCCATTGTTTTAAAGTGGGTACAACATCTTCAACTGCAATTTCTTGTGATTCTTTGGTTTTGCGCTGGACTAATTCAACTTTGCCATTTGCTAAGGCTTTCCCTGTGACTATTCGATAGGGGATACCTATTAAGTCGGCATCTTTGAATTTAACACCCGCGCGCTCGTTTCTATCGTCGAGCAATGTTTCTACACCTGCTTTATTAAGTTCTGTGTAGAGTTGTTCTGCGGCTTCGACTTGTTTGGCATCGCTAATGTTGGGTATACAAATAATGGCATGATATGGTGCGATAGCTACGGGGAAAATTATTCCGTCTTTATCGTAGGACTGTTCGACTGCTGATTGTGCCAGTCTGGAAACTCCTACACCGTAACAACCCATAATAAGGGGTTTTTCTTCTCCTTGTTCGTTGGTGAATGTGGCACCCATTGCTTGCGAGTACTTGGTTCCTAGTTGGAATATATGACCTACTTCGATACCCCGCGCGCTTTGAATTGTTTGTTGTGGGTTATGTACTGCCCTGTCTCCGGGTCTAGCTTTACGCACATCTACGGTGATGTCTGGTAATTTAATTTGCTCATTCCAATTGGCGCCAACAACGTGATATCCAGCAGTATCGGCGCCTGTAGCAAAGTTCTTTAAGTCAACGGCAGTTTTATCTACTAGGCGTAAAAACTTCGGCGCAATATCTTTGGCTGATTTAATATGGTCATCAGTTAAGTCAGGTGCGATATATCCCAAGGGTAAAGCTTTTGCTGCCCATTTTGATTGTGCGTCTGCATCAGGAACAACTAGCTTTAATAATGCACTGGCGCCATACTGCGAAGCAAGCTTAGTTAATTCGTTTTGTAATTTGACTTCGTTAACTTCTTGGTCGCCACGAATGTTTACTAGTACTAGTACGGTCATGCCGTTGTCGTAAGAAGCTTGGTACAAAACGTTTTTAACAACGTTAGTAGGTGAACACTTGAGGAACGTACACATTTTTTCTATTGTCTCGGTTCCTGGTGTTTCAAGCTTCTCGTAATTTGTAAAAGGAGAAGGTTCTGCATCAGCGGGTAAGGAAACTGCTTTTTCTACGTTTGCAGCATATTGCCCATCTTCGGTGTAAAGTACTTCGTCTTCTCCAGCTTCGGCAAGTACCATAAATTCGGTTGAACCACTTCCACCAATGGCGCCTGAGTCTGCTTCTACAGGACGAAATGCCAAACCCGAACGACGCAGCATATTACTGTACGCTTGGTACATATCTTGATAGGTTTTCTTTAAACTTTCCTCGTCAGCGTGGAACGAGTACCCATCCTTCATAATAAACTCGCGTCCGCGCATTAACCCAAAGCGAGGGCGAATTTCATCGCGGAACTTGGTTTGTATTTGGTAGAGGTGCTGAGGTAGCTGACGGTACGAACGAATCATATCGCGTGCTACATACGTAATTACTTCTTCGTGGGTAGGACCCAAAGCTACCTGACTATCACGTCTATCAGTGAGCGCAAACATGATACCCTCAGCTTTAGTGTATGTATCCCAACGTCCCGACTCTTTCCATAATTCCGCAGGCTGCAATTGTGGTAACAGACATTCTTGGGCGCCAGTAGCATTCATTTCTTCGCGCACTATCTGGGATACTTTTTGCAATACTCGCCACATTAGCGGCATGTACGCATAAAGACCAGCACCGATGCGACGAATATAACCTGCGCGAAGTAACAATTTATGACTAGGAATCTCAGCATCCGCTGGGTCATCTCTCAGTGTGACGAATAACATTTGTGACAGTCGCATCGTTGTCCCTTTCCTGTACTAAATAATCACTTTCTCGGTTAAGTTTAAATCAAACAAATCAACTAGACACCAAACTCCATTTTTATCTCTCTGCGCTCTCTGTGCCTCTGTGGTGAAAAAATTATTTATTTTACCACTCCAGACGCGGAGAACACAGAGGAATTACCCATTCCCCCCAAGCCTGTTATGTACCAAGCACAACCACCTCTCGAATTTATCGCTCCCAAGTACAACCGATACTTTTTGCGTCTTACTCATTTACTGCTACCACTGTGGATGCGCGCGCAAACTTCACTCACCAAGGTAGAAGCAGAAAATGTTGAAACATTAGTAGACTTGTACCGTCAGTTCCAAGGGGGGAAAATCCGTTTTATGTTAGCATTTCGCCACCCAAAAACTGATGACCCGATTGCATTAGGGTACTTGTTTTCTCGCATCGTACCATCCGTAGCCCGCAGCAAAGGGATTAAGTTCACGGCTCCAATCCATGCTCATTGTATCTATGACCGAGGCATTCCACTTTGGGCAGGCGCCCACATCGGCTGGATATTACAGCATTTAGGAGGAACACCCATACAACGTGGTAAGGCAGACTGGACAGGACTAAAAAGCGCGCGTGATTTATTTGCAAATGGCGAGTTTCCAATGGCAGCGGCGCCGGAAGGTGCTACGAATGGTCTTTCAGAAATAGTAAGCCCACTTGAACCAGGTATTTCGCAAATGGCATTTTGGTGCGTTGAAGATTTACAGAAAGCCGGACGCACCGAACAAGTTGTCATATTACCAGTTGGAATAAAATATACCTATGTAACCGAACCGTGGGGTGCCATTAATGATTTGCTTACCGAACTCGAAGTTAAAAGCGGGCTAAATAGTTATGAGTTAGTAGAGACGCGATTAATCGCGTCTGTACGGAGTGAGGAGTTAACTTCTTCTACTCAGCACTCAGAACTCAGCACTCACCACTCTTTATATGCTCGACTGCTACGTTTAGCAGAACATTTACTGTCAATAATGGAAACCTTTTACACAAAGTTCTACCACTCTAAATTACCAGCAAACGATGGCGCCGTGCCAAGCGATAAAAATGAAGCTATAGCCGCGCGGTTACGTGCATTATTAAATGTAATATTACAAGTAGCAGAAGATTTCTTTAAGTTACAGCCCAAAGGTAGTTTGAGCGATAGATGTCGAAGAGTCGAGCAAGCTGGTTGGAACTGCATTTTTAGAGAAGACTTTAAAGATACTAAAGCATTATCTGTTGTAGAAAAAGGTTTAGGCAATCGTGCTGCTCTTGAAGCTAATATGAGAATGTGGCACATGCGCGTCGTTGAAAGTTTCGTTGCTGTCACAGGTCATTATGTACAAGAAAATCCCACCCCCGAACGCTTTGCTGAAACCCTTTTAATTTTATGGGAAATGGTAACGCGAATTATTGAAAGTGATACTCAAAGGCGCCCAAACTTAGGTAAACAAGAAGCTCATATTACTATCGGTCAACCAATATCAGTCTCTGATAGATATCCAGCGTATAAAAGTAATCGGCAAGGCGCCAAACTAGCTGTAGCAGATTTAACAAAGGATTTACAAGTAAGTTTGGAGGAATTGATTTAGAAGTAGGCTTAAATATTGTATAAATGTGCTTATCAAGAGTGAACGAGTAACGATAAAATGAGAATTAGTGTAAAAAATATAACTTTCATCTTATTATAGCTTTAACTTATACTTGAGTGCCTATAGATACCTGATCTTGATTCCGAAAAAATTTTAAATAAATATAGTATTAAAATTTTGGTATCAGATGCTATTTAATTTAACCGTAGCTTTATAATCTGTGAAGCAATAAACTTTACAATAATCACTTTACAGTTAAATTGACTACTATTGGTTCTTATCAAGTCAACGTACAAATTGAATCAACACAACGGCAACTAGCTCTGCTTTCATCCGCTACAGAGCAAGATATGCCAACTAACTGGACGTTTCACTGGCATCGGTTATGGGAAAACACAGATTTTGAGTGCCAGAATATAGTCAAACTATCTTACGGCAATCAAATATGGGGCTTGGTAAAGTACGGTATTTATCCTTATCCGGGTGAACCTCGGTATATAGAGATAGAGCAATTAGAAGCAAATCCCATAAGTCGTGGAAGCTTGGAGAAAAGATTTATAGAACCTGTTGGCAAATGGCTAATATGGTATGCGATTCAAGTCGGAATGAAATTCTGCGTAACCCAACCCGGAGTACCTTTAGTTGTGCTTGTATCTTTAGATGATGCCGTGTCATACTACAGAGATAAAATTCAAATGGAGTATTTAGGAACTGCTACAATAGCACCAGGTGAAGATGGATTCGGTTTTCGATTTTTCCATCAAGAAGCCATAGAGTTCTGCCAAAAACATCAAAGCACATGGGGAGTACCTGAAAGCTATGGAACATAAAGAGGTTAGAGCTGGAACAAGGGTTATAATGACTCATGCAGAAAGGCAAGCTTTTTTAAAGCAATCACCTTTAGGAAAACTGCTGGGAGTTTCTCAAGTACTACCAAAGCCTTCATCAGAAGATTGTGATGAATCAGCAAATAAGGTTTGTGACGCAAAGCACATAATCCATAGATAAATACAAACAAGCGCATTAAATTAAGTCCAGAAATTTAATATAAACGCCGTGGGCAAGTTTCCGCAACCACAAGCCAGCATAGTAAACGTTGCTGGCTTGAGCGCGTAGAAGGTATCTTTTGATTGTGACTGTAAAATAGACGCACTTCTCGCACAAACAAATATGATTACTCATAAACTACCTCAAAAAAAGAAGAAAGCCCAGAAGAGTAAAAATCCGCTTCTAGACCTTGCTGGCAAATTTGAGGGCGAATTTTGGGAAGCAACTCTTGAAGAAATAAAACGCTTAAGGGAAGCAGATAAAGAAGACATTAATAGAATTTTAGACAATAGTTTAGAAGAGAATTAATATTAAATGTATTTACTTACAGATGTTAATTATCAGTTAAAATACTGTATTCAGTTGAATATATTAAATTAGTTTGTGAGTACTGGAAAAATACCTGATGAAGCTTTGGTTGTTCGAGGTGGACGTAATCGTCCTGAAGATATAGAACGTGGCATTGGAACTCATCCAAGTGGCGTAACTGGCATATCGGTGGAAAGCGCGCCCTTGATTATCTATAGTAGAATTGTCAAAAACAATCCCTCATGGGCAAATTGGTGTGACAACGGTGGGCGAAATTCGCTCCTGCGGTGGTGATGTTGTTCGTACTTCTGGCAGAAACGCTTAGGAATGCAACTCTAACTGGTTTAACACCGGAGAAGATTAGCAGCCTTCTGACCCCCGTAATTCGTAACCCAAACAAGTAGATTGAGGAGTTATGGAAAATGAATGAACAAAAAGTCTTTGCTGATTTCAACAATGCTGATTCTCAAGGTCGTTTGCGTCTTAACTGTACTGGAACGATTGAAGATTTAGCTCGTCACAAAGTTTGGTTAAAAAACGGTCAAAATTTGATTTTATACAGCGAAGATTTAGAAGTAGATGGAGTTGTTGAATATTCTATTGAGGAAAATATTTGGGTTGCCGTGATTAGCTGGGATGACATTAGACAAAAAGAGGATATCTTGGTTCAAGACGGTAACTTTTAACTTGTTAAAAATTACTAGTGCAATTTTGTTTACCAGTATAGTTCACCTGCTTTTCTTCCATACTTTTGATGTATAGCGTATGAAACTAAGTCATCCAACCTTCCCTCTCTAATTTCTACCCAGGCAAATAACATATTCGCAAGACTTGGCCACTCAATTGTGGGTGTGAAATCAGTATCATAGAAAGATATAACAGTTGATGCTTCTTCCTGTTTCTCACTACCAATAACGGCTAACATAGCATCCTCGTAACAGGCAATAGGGAACCAATGTAGGTCTACATCGTACCCACAGTTATAAGCGTTAACAAAGCATTAGTATAGACTCATTGCTTGTTGTAATGTCAAAAAAGAATGGTCACCAAAAAATGAAAAGCTAACATAGTTATCAAGAGAATTCCAATCTTTTAAAGAATTGTCTAGACCAATAGGTAAGCAACCATTGCCTCCCGTCACGTTTTTGTTAAATTTATTAATGATTTCTGTTACTTGGATGCTTTTTACTACATTAGTGTAAAATCCTACGCGCGGAAATACTTTCGACAAATCTAAGGTTAAATTAGGAAAACAAGGCAGAGTTACTGATTCAGTTGGTAGTAAAATCTCCTTCTTTCTATAAGTGAATCTAGGTTGAGAATCTTGTAATGGTTCACTGTGCGCTTCTAGATGATTATCAGCTAAGTTAAATATCCAGTAATATTTAATACCTGCTTCGGCATAAAGTGGCAACTTGACTTCTTGGTCATACTTCAAAGAGGAATCCGCAATTTCTATTAAAAGTAAAATATCTTCTGGACTTGGATGTGAGTCAAGATAATCGTCACCTCTGTTTCTCAAAATAGTTATATCAGGTTCAGGTTCGCTGTCATTATCGAACAAGGCGCCTAATTAAGTGGTTTTTTCTAGAGCGGCAAAACGCGCCTTGAGAGGTGAAACGCGCGTGCTTAATTACTATGGCGCCGTAGAAAATATCAAACGAGTTTGTTATGCTTCTAGCCAACAATAGCGCAAAGAAAGCCGCGAAGGTTTTTTATGTAGAAGGGCGAACTACACGAATAAGTTTTCCCATCAAATCTTCTTCTGTGGAAATTGCCTCATCAATTCGAGCGGCTAATCGTTCAAAATTGGTATCTTCCGTACAAATAATAATGCCCGCGTGGTCTGGCTGTGAGTTATGTAACCGGATATAGTCGCGTCTATTCCCTGTTAAAACAACTCGTTGATTCTTGGTTGCAAACGCCAAAACTTCATTGTCTGGAATTTCTTGATTGGCATTTCCTGCTTCTTGTACAGTTAATACATCATGTCCAAGGTTTCGTAGAAATTTAACTGTAGGGTAGGGGAATTGTTCGTCCGCGTAAAATTTTGCCACAGTTTAAATATTTTATTGCATTACTTCATCGTTTTCCCTAATTGCCAGTTCGATTTCTGGCTGATAAGCATCTGCGTATGCCCAAGCATTAACTAAATCGGCTGCAGTTAGATGTGGAAAAGCTTCTAAAATAGTTGCATCATTAGCACCAAGACGGCGATAGTTAATCAAACTCCAGACAGGAATACGTGTTTTAGCAATACATGCATCACCACCACACACACCTGGTGTTTTTGTAATTCCTCGCGAACCATTGCTCATGTTCTGGGTTAATAGTTGAATAGCTTCTGCTTTTTGGGCAGGGTCTAATGCCAGTAGTTGCTGTTGTAAGTTAGTAAGAGGCATCTTATTTACTCTTATTTGTAAAAAGCGATAAAACTCTATTATATCAATCTAAACTCATGCAAGATAGTCCTTTATACACACTAGACCCATTAAATCGATTTACGGAACGCGCGGATGATTATGTAAAGCATCGTCCCAGTTATCCAGCAGAGGCAATTGATGTTATTCTTACTGGACTGGCGCCAGCTTCTCAAATTTTAGCAGCAGATATTGGTGCAGGTACAGGAATAGCATCGCGGTTGTTAGCGGAACGTGGAGTTAAAGTTATTGCTGTTGAACCAAATGCAGCAATGCGGGAAGTTGCACAAACACACAAGAATGTCGAATATCGTAATGGTAGTGCAGAAGCGACTAATTTACCAGATGCATCGGTTGATTTAGTGACAGCGTTTCAAGCTTTTCATTGGTTTAACCCAGAACCAACTTTGTTGGAGTTTCGGCGTATTTTAAAACCGACTGGACGTTTAGCTGTGGTATGGAATAATTTTGATAAGGATGATGATTTTACTCTTGAGTACAGCAATTTTATCCACACTATATCTAATAACCACCGCAGTAAGTCGCGACAGATAGCTGTAGAATCATTAAAGCAAACTCAATACTTTTCTAATTATTGTGAATATCAATGTAAAACATATCGCCAAGAATTAGATTTAGATGGTTTAATCGGGCGTGCGATGAGTATTTCTTATGTTCCGCGCGAAGGGGAAAGTCACGAAAGCCTTATTTCTGGTTTGCAACATTTGTACCAACAGTTTCGTGATGAACGCGGTTTTGTTTATATAGCTTATCAAACGAACGTTTATATATTAAGTTAATTTTAATCCCCCCAACAAGAACGCGTGGAAGGGGGGCTAAGAGACGGTTCTTATTCCCTTAATAAGTGGGCTAAGAGACGGTTCTTATTCCCTTAATAAGTGGGCTAAGAGACGGTTCTTATTCCCTTATTAAGGGGGGGGCTAAGAGACGGTTCTTATTCCCCCCTTAGTAAGCTACGGTGTACACATAAGTCTCTCAAAATTACTTTTCTTCTCTTTCTTTGTGTTCTTTGTGTCTTTGTGGTTCATTAAAAGGAAAAACCACTCTCGTCACGCTCGTACACAAAGGGAAGAAAAAAGGTAGTTATTCAAAGATGTGTGTACACCGTAGCCTTAGTAAGGGGGGGTAGTGGGGGGATCAAAAATATTATTAACTTTTATAACTTCAATATTAAGAAAAGATTACTAGCTAGCAATTAACGACATCGCGCGTCGGATAATTACGATGCTATGAACAATAAACTAATCACAATTGCGACTTTTGGTAATTCCGTCGAAGCTTCCCTCGCGAAGCAGTTACTCGAAGCAGAAGGAATTCCTGCGTTTATAATGGATGATGATACGGCGAGTATGGCTTGGCATTTAACCATTGCTTTAGGATGGATTAAATTAAAAGTCTTGCAATCTGATGTTGATAATGCTGTTGATATTTTGACTGCTGTTGATTTGATTGAGTCTTATAATGAGGCGCCATCAACAAGCGAAAATATTCCTTCTTCAGAAACAGTGAGGCGCCACTCAAGTTCTACAAATAGTAAAAGTGATAAAATTTTAGATGATGCATTTAATGCTGCGATAATTGGTCTATTCTTGTTTCCACTTTGCGTAATGCAGTTGTACTCACTGTTGCTGCTTGTATTTCTAATATTTACAGGGTGGAAGATTAGCGCGAACAGACAATTAAAAGCTGCGGTCACATTTTTGTTAAATTTATTAATGATTACTGTGACTTGGATGCTTATTACTGCATTAGTTTGAGTGACAAACTTACATTATATTGTTTACAACAATTGTTCTTTGGCGCCTAGCATGTGTAAAATGCGGTCAGCGTTATCTAAATCACCTATTACACGCCGTATTGGGTGCGGAAAAACTTTTACTAAAGTTGGTGTGGCTGATATTTGATTTGCTTCTGCAAGTTCAGGATGGCTCATAACGTCAATTACTTTGAGTGTGTAAGGATGCAATAGGTGTTTTTCTAGTAGTTCGTAGAGAAATTTTAATATTTGTTCGGTGTTTGGGCTTCGTCCTGCTACAAATAATCTGAGTACGTAAGCTTGTGTATTTTCTGATTGTATCGGTTTAGTTAATATCGGCGCCTTAAATTCTTTTTCTGCAAGGTCTGCACGAACTATTAAATCATGGTCTTCCCAGAGTTGAGGAAACGTTGAACGATATGTAGATAATACAATGCCATCACATAACCCGGATTTCCACGGCGCCTTTTGCCAAACTAAGCCGTGAGTGTCAAAAATTACATTCAATAAAGCTTGATATCGAATTACGGCTGGATGTGCTTCAGCAAACGTTTGTATTTGTTGGGTTTTTGGATCTAACCAATGGTCTATTGTAGCTGTATAACAAGGAACTAAAAAATGCGGCGGTTCTGGCAAATCTAAAATCCTTTGTAAAGTTATACACAAGTGCGAATGCCATCTGCCCTGTTTACTGGGGTCGATACAGTAGAGCATATCTCCCCCAGGTGTAAACAAGGCAATGCCTTTAAATAATTTTGGTAGCGGTGGTTGTGTCAAAAGTTAGGAGTTAATAGTTAAGAGTTGTAGGGTGGGCACTGCCCACCTTACTAGGAGTTGTAGGGTGGGCACTGCCCACCTTACTTTATTACACTCGACCTCTGAGGAATTGTGCCATTTCGTTAGGTGTTGGTGACATTTCTAAGGCGGTTTCTTCGGTGATACGCCCTTCTTGGTAGAGATTAAGCAGTGCTTGGTTCATGGTTATCATGCCATCAAAGCTGGCTTGCTTCATTAATTCGCCGATTTCATCGTATTTACCATCTTTAATCCATTCTTTAACAGCGTCTGTGTTAATTAGGATATCGTGGAATGCCGCGCGTTTACCATCCGTTGTTCGACACAATCCTTGTGCAATTACTGCTACTAAGGATTCTGCGACTGCAACGCGCATTGCATCCTGTTCTTCAGCTGCGTAAAGGTTCAAAATACGTTCAATTGTTTTGACCGCACTGTTGGTGTGCAGGGTTCCCATTACTAAGTGACCTGTTTGAGCAGCTTTTAATGCGGTGTTTACGGTTTCTTTATCCCGCATTTCACCCACGAGTATTACATCTGGGTCTTCCCGTAATGCTGCTTTGAGGGCATTATCGAATTTGCGGGTGTGCATCCCAACTTCGCGCTGTTTAATCAATGATTTCTTACTTTGGTGAACAAATTCAATTGGGTCTTCGATGGTGATAATGTGGCGAGGCATTTCTTTGTTCATATAGTCCATCATTGCCGCCATCGTCGTTGATTTACCTGAACCTGTTGGCCCTGTCACCAAAATTAAACCTTTATGGTAATGACAAACATCGCGGAACACCGGAGGTAAACGTAATTGTTCCATTGTTAAGATTTTTAATGGAATTAACCGCAGTACCATTGCAGGCCCTAGCAGTGAATCAAATACGTTAATCCGCACGCGCGCGAAGTCATATTGTGTGGCGCCGTCAAATTCGAGATATTCTTGGAAGCGACGAATTTCTTCTTCGCTCATCATCTCGTGTAACCAACCCATAAAGGTTTCTTTGTCGGTTTGGGGGTATTCGGTCAGTTCAATTTCACCTCTGTTGCGGAAGCGTGGTACTTCGCCAACACCCAAGTGAATATCTGAAAATCCTTTATCATAAGCTTCTTTAATAAGTTGCGCCATCGTCAATCTGTTCGGATTGCTCTGCACGCGCATGTTCCCCTGTGCTGCTGCTGGTGCGCTGGTAGGAGCAACTGAAACTGCTGGTGGTGCGTTATTTGGAGCAACCCTTGTACTTCTTTGGGCTGACATGTCTAATGTTTGTGTTGCCTGTCGCTGTGTCAATGATGGTGGTGGTGGTGGCGCCGGGGGAATACCACGAGGTACTGTTGGGGCTGGGCTTGATGCGCGAATTGTGTCTGTCATATATCTTTACTATTTAAAGCGATATTGAATGATTTACCTTTAAGACAAGCGACGGAGGAAAAACGCCGTCACAAAAGAAGCGAAAAGTAACAACACATGTTTAAACAAATGTTGAGATGATGTTCAATTGCATCCGAAATACTAGTATGAAATATTGCACTAGTATTTCCTGCCGCAAATCTCTATAATTCTCGCTTGCCTCTAATTACTTGTTTAACATATTTATATCAATAACTATTTTCAGTACATACGCTGAATTTATAATGTATAAAAAATCAAAAAATTATTAGTATAATCCTCATAAAGTTAAATTAGAGGATTTTTGGAGTTAAAAATATAAACCAAAGCTTGCGCTCCGGCAAAATCGCGTACTGGATAATTGCTTCAGACAATTTGACAATTATGAGAACCAATAGGATTTTTAATAAGAAATGTTAAGTCTCTAAGTAATCAAATTAGGACGTTTAACCATTAAATCAGCATTGTTTGAGGCTTTGTTTGCTGTGATAGATACCCATAAAGGAAGATTGACGGCGCCGTTTGAGGGGTGTATTTCCATAATTACGAAAGATTAACTGTAAAGTTTATTAAATAAATGCTCATCTTTAGAGATGGGTTTTATATACTTAATTTCTATGGGAGGTTGATCCCCGACTTTGCTTTCTGCGCTAATTTTCGATTCATACTGTGTATTTGGGAGAAAATATCATGACTTTAGCTACTGCATCTGATTTAAGACAAACTGACTCTTTGCAAATGATTAAAAGCTTCCTAATATGGACTTTTACATTGGCTGTATGTTTATTGGTTGTCGGTTTTCCCTTGGTTGTTTTGATGGCTACGGTCGGATGTCTGTTATCAATAATTTTGCAATCAGTAATGCCAGTTAGTGCAGTTTTACTAGTTGCGGGTGGATTGATTCTGTTTAACGTAATGGCGGTTATGATTGCGGCTGGTGTATTGACAGCGAAAGGCGTTCATCCTAGCGATATGAAATGGTTAAGCTGGTTGCACGGAGAGGCTGAAGAAATGCAGACCACTGTTTATGCTGCTTGTCCTTTGACTTGTGAACTCAAATAGTAGATATATACTGCTACACAACTCGATAAACAGTGAATCTGCCCGGTGAGATGCCGGGTTTTTTCATATTTATATATATAAATTTATGTAACGACAGCTAATTGACTATTTATAATTAACCATTAACTATTGACCAATGGTTAACTAATTATTGAATATTGACTATTGAAAGCATGACTATTGATAAATGTGTTTACATTATTTTGGGTACCCGTCCAGAAGCGATAAAACTGGCGCCTGTGATTAAAGTGTTTCAAAATGTTGCAGGTATTAAGTCAAAGGTGATATTGACTGGGCAGCATCGAGAAATGGTAGAGCAGGTAATGCAGTTATTTGATATAAAAGCTGATAATGACTTAGAGATTATGCAACCGAAGCAGTCTTTAAGTGATATAACAATTCGGAGTTTGAGAGGGTTAGAGACATTATTTCAAGAAGAGAACCCAGATTTGGTGATTGTTCAGGGAGATACAACTACCGCATTTGCAGCGGGTTTAGCTGCTTTTTATAGTAAAATTCCAGTTGGGCATGTTGAAGCCGGGTTAAGAACAGACGAATTGTATAACCCTTATCCTGAAGAAGCAAATCGGCGCCTGATATCACAAATTACGCAGTTGCACTTTGCACCAACGAGTTTAGCAGTAGAAAACTTACAGCGTTCAGGTGTATTAGGTGAAATACATTTAACAGGGAATACAGTAATTGATGCGCTCTTAAATGTGGCAGCAAAGCAACCACCTTGTAATATACCTGGTTTAGAGTGGGATAAATACCGCGTTCTCTTAGCAACAGTCCATCGTCGCGAAAATTGGGGAGAACCATTGCAGGATATCGCTCAAGGGTTTTTACAAATTTTAGATAAATTCCCTGATACAGCATTGTTACTTCCCTTACATCGTAACCCAACAGTACGCGAGCCATTACAAGCATTACTTGGCAATCATGAGCGTATATTTTTAACAGAACCACTCGACTACGCCGAACTAGTTGGAGCAATAATGCGCTCATATTTACTATTAACAGACTCAGGTGGATTACAAGAAGAGGCGCCAAGTCTTGGTAAACCAGTTTTAGTACTACGCGAAACAACCGAACGTCCAGAAGCAGTAACAGCAGGAACAGCCAAGCTTATAGGTACAAACACAAACAGCATTGTCACAAATGCAGCCGAACTACTAGCAAATGTCACTGCGTATGAAACAATGGCAAATGCAATTAACCCATTCGGTGATGGAAAAGCTTCCGCGCGTATCCTCGATATAGTACAAAAATTCCTAAATAACTAACTCACCTCTTGTGGAACGCAAGTCCTCTTGCGTCCTATAATTTGCATATTAATCAGGGTTAAAGTCGATTTTACATGCAAAAAGAAGGAACAAATGACTCTCAGATTGTTGTACAAGTGAACCTGAGAGATAATATTATTGAGGGAGGAGTTGTAGACCTTAAAGCAGAAGCCCAAAAAGCTAAAAGTTATTTATTTCGTGGTGATGGTTTATCCCAACTAGGCGATGATATAGGATTTGAATTAAATAGCTCAGAAGCTGATGCCGCTGATATTCAAACGCCTTGGGAACACGTTCAAGATAAAAAACCAGGACAGTCAAGCCGATATACCTCGTTTGCTACAACTTTAAAAAGTGCTAAAAAGTTTGCAGAGGCAATTATTGAGCAACAAGGAAAGAAAGTTATAAAAAAGAGTCAAATCCTAAAAGCTGCATTGGACACGCTTGAACAATTACAAACTCAAGGAGTTATCCGTATATATACCCCGGAAGATGTTGCAGCTAAAATGTCGGTTCATGAAGAAAAAGCAGTTAGGAACAATTCAAAAAATATTTACAAAAATATGACTAAAAACGATGAAGTTCTTATCGAAGGACAAATACCAGGAGAAATATTAAAACTTGTCAAATAACTATACCTTGGAGGTTGGAGTTACTCATGTCACAGGATATAAAGACAATTTTAGATGCTTTAAATGATTCAAATCCTCATGCCAGGATTCAAGCATTAGATACAATCGGTACAATGAAGCCAACTAATGCTATTGAAATTATTATTCCTTATTTATCGGATGAAAATGCTAGAGTAAGAGTTGCGGCAGTTTGGAATTTAGGCGATATTAAGGACGTAAATGCTGTACCCTATATAATCACAGCTGCTAAAGAAGACGCTTCAGAAGAAGTACGTGGAGTTGCAATAGCTGCTTTAGAAAACTATCACAGCCATGATATATTGATTTGCTTAGTTGAAGAAGTGCATCGTGAAAAACTTTCTAGGCGCCCAAGACAAGAAGTAGCCAAACAGCTTCAAAACTATAACTCTGAGTTAGCTGTAGATGCTTTAATTATCTTACTTGAAGATGAGGACGTTTTTGTGAGGGATGAAGCAGCACAGTCACTGCTAAAACTAAATCGTTCTACACTAATAGAAGTTTGGAAAAAAGCTTTAAAAGACGTTAGTGATGATGTTCGTAATATTGCAATTCAAGCACTGAGTGATTTAGGCTACGTAGAATTAGCAGTTGATGAATTAGTGGTTTTACTTCAAAACGAAAATATTTTTGTTAGAGATTCAGTTGCCGAAGCACTATTACAACTCAACCGTCCTAGGCTAATGGAAGTTTGGGAAAAAGCTTTGAACGATTCTAGTGAGGACGTGCGAGATATTGCAGTACAAGCAATCGCTGATTTGGAAGTACTAATTTAAACATATAGGACTAACCTCTTGTGGAGCGGGTATCCCTACCCGCCCTTGCTTTTATGCATTAATTCAATGTACCCAGAAGGTTATCTTACGGGCAATATTGCGGAATATTAAGCATTATCTCAATAAAAACATAGAAAATTACCAGAAAACTCGGAAGTGTAATAGGGAAGAGTCTGGTTATACTGGTTTAACGATTCTCAAACTTGGTAACTATAAGTTAGCTTGTCATGTATCTACTGAACTCTACCGCAACGCTATGTATACGCAAATCCCAGAACTGACTCAAATTTTACTGGAACACACACCTGTCGCCATTGCCATGTTCGACAGGGAGATGCGTTACATCGCTGTTAGTCGTAAGTGGTTGATAGACCATAACTGTACTGAGCTTTCTTTAATTGGTCAGTGTAATTGCCAAGTATTGCCAAGTATTGCACAAAGGTGGAAAGACATCCATGACCGTTGTTTAACAGGTGAGTCACATCAGTGTGAAGCAGAAAAAATTACCCAGGTAGATGGTTCATGCGAATGGTTAAAGTGGGAGTGTCGTCCTTGGTATGATAAAGACGATGAAATTGGCGGTACTATTTTTTGTACTGAAGTAATTACTGAGCAAAAGCAAATACAACAAGCACTCAAGAAAAGTCAAGCGCGTTTACAGAAGCTAGCTGCTAACATTCCGGGGATGATTTACCAATGCTTGTTACATTCCTCTGGTAGTCTCGAATTACCGTATGTAAGTCCTGGTTGTAAGCAACTGCTAGAAGTCGAACCAGAAAAGCTTCAGCAAAACAGCACTTTATTTTGTAATCGAATTCATCCTGAAGACTATTCAGCATTTACTGAGTCAATAGCAATTTCGGCTTCGACGCTTTTGCCTTGGTTATGGGAAGGTCGAGTTACTACGTCCACTGGTAAGTTAAAGTGGGTACGTACAATTGGGCGCCCAGAAAAGCAAGCAAACGGCGATATCATTTGGGATGGGTTAATTATAGACATTAGCGACAAAAAACTAGCAGAAGCACAGCTATATCAATATAAAGAACTGCTAGAAAACCTAGTAGAAAAGCGTACTTGTGAATTAAATACAACGAACGCACAGCTAAAAGCAGAAATCATAGAAAGACAAAAAGCAGAAGCAGCGCTGCGAAAAAGCGAAACTCGCTTTCAAAAGCTATCAGCGAATATACCAGGAGTTTTGTATCAATATGTTCTCTGTCCTGACGGCTCACATTACTTCTCATATATCAATGCTGCGTGTCGTCAAGTCTATGAAATAGAACCCAAGCAAGTATTGAATGACAGCGAGGTACTATTCAAACTAATACATCCTGAAGATTTGCGTGATTTCCATCAATCAATACAGACTTCAGTCCAAACTCTCGAACCTTGGAACCATGAATGGCGAATCATAACACCATCTGGGCGCCTCAAATGGTTACAAGGTTCATCCCGAAAAGAATTGCAACCTAACGGTGATATCGTTTGGGATGGCTTAGTAATGGATGTGACTGAACGGAGATTTGCCGAAGAAGAACGGCAAAAGTTGGTAGCTTTGATTGAAAATAGCCCAGACTTTATTGGTATGGCAACGCTTGAAGGTAATGCGTTATTTATTAATAAAGCAGGGCAAAAACTTGTAGGAATAGAAAACAACGAACAAATTCGGCAAATCTCTCTACTAAATTTTCACGCGCCTGAAGATGTAGAGTTTTTGGAACAAGAAGTTTTACCTCAAGTTACTGAACAAGGGAGTTGGCAAGGAGAACTTAGCTTTCGACATTTTCAAACTGGCGCCCTTATCCCGATTGAGTATAATATTTTTACAATTAAAGACCATAAAAATGATCAGCCGATTGCTTTCGCGACCATAACGCGCGATATTACAGAGCGTAAGCGGGTAGAAGAAGAAAGACAAAAGTTTGTATCTTTAGTCGAAAATAGTTCAGATTTTATCGCGATGGCAACACTTGATGCGAAGACACTATATATTAATGAAGCTGGTCAAAAGCTTGTAGGCATTGAAAGCCGTGAAGAATATTTAGAAACATATATATCAGATTACCACACACCTGAAGATTGGGCTTACGTAGAGGAAAATATTGTCCCGATAGTTGCTAAACAGGGACGTTGGCAAGGAGAGTTTCATTTTCGCAACTTTAAGACAGGTGCATTAATTCCAATTGAATATCATGTTTTCTTGCTGAAAAATGAGAACACAGGGCAACCTACAGCTTTAGCTACTGTCACTAGAGATATATCAGAACGCAAAAAAAATGAAGAGGCTTTATGTCAATCTGAAATAAAGTCTCGCGAATTAGCGCGCAGAGAACAGCTTATTAATAGATTAGCAAGCCAAATTCGTGAGTCACTAAACCTTGACCAAGTAATAGAAACAGCTATACAAGAAATTCGACATCTACTCCAAGTTGACCGCTGTAGTTTCTCTTGGTTTAGACCAAATGATAAACCACCTTCTTGGGAAACTCTTAAAGAAGCTAAAAATCCAGATTTTCCTAGTTTATTAGGCTGTCATGCTGCGGATAAGATTGGAAATGTTACCCAGATGTTTATCAATCAAGAAATACTTTTGATTAATGATGTTAAAGATTTCCACGAACAGACTCACAGGAAATTCTTGGAGTCATTGGGCATAAAATCAGAGATTGTGCTACCAATTAAAACCCTTTCGGGTCAAATTGGTGTAATAGTCTGTGGTCATTGGACAGAAACTCGTCCTTGGACTCCAGACGAAGTTGAACTATTGGAAGCAGTTGTTGACCAATTAGCCATTGCCATTAACCAGGCTGAACTATACGCCCAGAGCCAGCACGCAGCAATAGTAGCTACTGAACAAGCACAACAAATAAAACATGCTCTTGCTGAATTAAAGCGTACACAAAGTCAACTAGTACAAAGTGAAAAAATGTCCAGTTTAGGGCAGTTAGTTGCTGGTGTCGCGCACGAAATCAATAATCCTGTCAACTTTATCTATGGCAATATAACTCATGCCAGCAACTATACTGAGGATTTACTGCAATTACTTAAACTTTATCAGCAAGAATATCCTGAAGCAACGGATAAAATATGTAGGGAAATAAATGCGATAGATTTAGATTTTATAATTTCAGATTTACCAAAAATCATGTCTTCGATGAAAGTCGGTTCTGAAAGAATTAGAGAAATAGTTCAGTCACTGCGAACCTTTTCCCGTCTTGACGAGGCTGAGATGAAAATGGTTGACATTCATGAGGGCATTGAAAGTACATTAATGATTTTGCAACATCGTCTTAAACCGAAACAAGACCGTCAAGCAGCTATTGAAATAAATAGAAAATATGCAGCTTTACCGAAGGTCGTATGCTATGCAGGAAAATTAAACCAAGTATTCATGAATTTACTTGCTAACGCAATTGATGCGCTAGAAGATTCGCTCAAGAAACATTTAGTGTCTATCCCTACTATTAGTATAACTACTCAGGCACTAGGAAATGATAGCGTGATTATTAGTATTGCCGATAATGGGATAGGAATTACACCAGAAGTTCAACAGCGTTTGTTTGACCCTTTCTTTACTACAAAACCTGTTGGTGTTGGCACTGGATTAGGACTTTCTATTAGCTATCAAATTATTGTAGATAGACACGGTGGAAAGCTACACTGCACAAGTGAACCAGGCAAAGGTACTGAATTTGTGATTGAAATTCCCATATACCAAGCTGGTAATACTTAATCAAGTAATATTAACGCTTCTAAGCTTTTTCCGCAGGGTTGCTTTCCCAAAATATAGTTGTAAAAAGAGAACTTGCGCGTGGAAATAAATAGATTTACATCCATTTATCTCTACCTTACGATATAAAAAGATGATTTTCAGGAATGATTTAAAACTACTATAGTCAACTTCAATATCAGCAAGTTACGTAGTTCACATAATTTTCAAATCAAATCTTTAATTTAGATTAATTAAATATCAAATTAAATTCAATTAAACTTTAATATTTACGTTTGTAATTTTGCAATATTAATTGTTTTTAAATCCACGTAATCTTCATTGTCAAAATTTAATACAATGTTGATTGTAAATATATATAATTTTAAATATTAAATCACATGTGTCAGGGTAATTACTTAGATGAGGCAAGCATTTATTTACTCTAAAATAAAAATTTGATTTTATGAGTTTTTACTGCTGTTGAATTGAATTTTGTAATCTAAATTATATTTATGATTCGATGAGATACCGAAAGCGCCTCTCCCACATTGTTTAAAGCATCTGTTTCCAATTTTTTTATGAAACAGTTTGTAGATGAATGCTAAATTATCAGGTTGCACTGCCGACTTTAGTACAAATAGGACAAAACTTATAAGTGTAGTATTGATTTGCAATTGAGGTATTACATTTATAGCGTTTTCTCTAACTTGATAATCTAGCAAATTAGGAAAAATCATGCAAGAAGTATTAAAACTAATTGAAAGCAACAAACAAAAATTTGCAACCCTTCCATTATTTGAGTACATGTACGATTGCAAAATAGAACCTAAGCAACGTTTAGCTTTTGCACCTTGTATGTCTCACTTTATTATGAGCTTTACTGACTTTAATAAATACGTTTTCAGAGCAGAAAACTGTCAATCCAACCGAAAAGTTCAGGAGATGATAAACGAGCATACAAAGGAAGATGAGTCACACTCTCCTTGGTTTCTTGTTGACCTTGAGTTATTAAAACTGAATCCAATCAAGAGTTTTACAGACGTACTAGAATTTCTTTGGGGAGAGGAAACAAAAATAACTCGTCAAATTACTTATCAAGTTGCTGGATTAACGTTGCAAGCAGAACCAATAGTAAAACTAGCTGCAATTGAAGCACTTGAAGCGATGGGAAATGTATTTTTCACCGCATCATCAAAAGTTACTTCAGAATTGCGTTCAATAACGCAAAAAGAATATGCATATTTTGGCGAATCCCACCTAGAGGTAGAAACAGGTCATACTATGGGTACATCAGAAGTAGAAAGTTGTTTTGCTAAAATTAAATTAACTGAGGAACAGCAAAAACAAGCTTCTTATGTAGTCGAGGCAATCTTTAAAATTTTCTCAGAATGGACTTATGAACTGCTTACATATGCACATAACCATCCTATCGAATTTGTTAATATTAAAAATTCAAACTTGGTACTAATCGCTTGTAAATGAAATATACATGATACTGGAGTATAATTAACGAGCAACATCAATATTGAAGAAGCCAATATACTCAGAGGGGCTAATGTCTCTAAATTAATATATATGAAAATACGGCATCTCCACACTACCCGATGGTGCCGTAATTCTTATGGAGTATAGAAAACTTAAACACAAAAATACTATTATATAAATTCGCTCAATCAACATGAGTTATGCTTATATAACTCATGTAACATAAAATAGAAAATTAGTTGTCATTAGTAGTACAATAAAATTGAAATCATTGATCTAATAAATAAATATGATTGTCTACCAAACTAATTCTACTATGTTAAGAATCTGATTTAATCAACTTAAACACCTCAGAAAATACTGCTGGTAAAGTTCTGAAGCGAAATCGTAAAATTTGTTAGGATACTTCTCAGATTATAGTAAGTTAGATGGTGAGCAATGCCCACCCAAAAATATTATTTACTTTAAGTGTGCCTCTACTGCTTCAACTATCACTGGCATTGGTTGCATTGGTGTAGAGAAAGCTTCAACACAACTGGCGCCATCTTTATTAAGCATTAAGCGTGTAACATCAGGACGCGCATAATGTCCAACTGGGTCTGCAACAGATTTAGCAATGGAAATAAGACTTAAATCAATATCAGCGTAAAGTATTCCTTCCTCATGTTCTGGTAAATGTTTACACATCGGTGAGCCATCAGGCGCAAAAATCATTGAGTAACCACCACCCGTGCGAAAAAGTTGAGCTTTATCAGGTGTATCAACAAGTAAATCAACCATTTCTTGAGATACAACTCCACAAGCGGCTAAAACAAAACACTGACCCTCAGCAGCATATACCTGACTGGCTGCCATGTTTAATTCTGAGCCAAGAGCATAAGCGATATTATTGTACACACTAAAACTAGGCCATGAAGCGATATGAATTTGTTCGTGCATCGAATACATAGCATATTTAGTTAGTGGTTGCAGATGCTCCCAACAACATAATGATCCAATACTTCCAATTTCTGTATCCTTAACTAAAAGGTCGCTTCCATTACCATCACCAAACATTGCACGTTCAACATGAGTGGGTTTAAGTTTACGGCGCCGAGTAATCACTTCACCTTCAGGACTAATAAGCCATTGAGCCATATAAAGACTACCGCCTATTTTCTCACTATGTCCCATTAATATATAGATACTATTACGTTTGGCAGCAGAACACAGTTGCTGTTCTTGAAAACTTCCGCTTTGCAATGAATTATCATGATATCGCTGAACAAACTGCATACCCCAAGCTGGTGAACCAAGCCAAATCCAAAATGGATAACCAGGTATCCAAGTTTCTGGGAATGCAATTAACTTGGCGCCACTTGCAGAAGCTTCGTCTATTAATGAAACTGCTTTATCTACCGTCCCTTGAAGGTCAAGAAAGACTGGTGCAGCTTGTACAACTGCTGCTTTAAAATTAGGATGTTTTGACATGTATATTTTACGACTCTACCAACACATTTATAACTGCTGGACTGTACTTGTGCATATACGCCTAATATAATGTTGCGTACAATACGTAACAAAGAATATGATTGTTTACCAAGTTTATACCGTTACACAAGACTCTGATTTAATAGACCTGGGTTCTCCAGAAAATCTGGGTGCTAAGGCGCTGGAGGGAAATATGAAGATTTCAGCGCGAGTGGACTATAAAAAAGATGGAATGACAGCAGGAATATTTGAATCAACTAGAGGTAAAGTGGAAATTGATTTTCCATACACAGAACATGCCACTATCTTAGAAGGTGAAGTAACTATAACAGATAAGTCGGGTTTGTCTCACACATATCGCCCTGGTGATTCTTTTTTAATCAAGCAAGGGGAAATTATAATTTGGGAAGTTAAATGTGAACGTGTCCGCAAATCATTTTTGAATATCGTGGAATAATATAAAAAATCAAAAGCCTGCCTTCGCAGGCTTTGTTCACCCAGCAATACCTTTCAAGGTGTTGATTTTGTTATATCTACAGTCCTAGTGCAATTCTAGTTTGTGCCCCAACTTTACCATCGGCTAGTAAACCATTATTAACTTGGAAGTTACGCACCGCGCGCTCTGTTATTGAACCATAATATCCAGTGGGTTGTATTCCCAAACGACGCTGAACTTGTGAAACTGGGGCGCCTGCTGAACCAACACCCAGAGTTACTGGTCCACCAACACCAGGCCCAGGAATAGTAGTTCCTCCTCCTGCACGAGCGCTTATATATCTGGTTGAAACGTAATAACCTGAATTCAGTCGAGAAAAACCGTTTTCGGTATCTACGACTATTCCTATTCGTGAACCATTCGGCAAACATCCAACGACTCGTGAATTCAGACTCGGTTTAGTACGCAAATTTAAACAACTACCATTAGTACGAACGAATCCTCTAACTGCTGCTTGCGCTTCTCCAAAGGTTGCAAACACAAGACCGAGACTTGCTAAGGTCAAGCTTGTAGATTTAAATAGGTTCTGATTGAAAAATTTTTGGTAGTTGAATTGTATTTCGGGGAGTCCTAATTCTGGTTCTGCTGTTTCATTCGCATCAAACATCGAAGAATAAGCTAGAAATTCCATGTTGATCTCCTAATATTAATTATTGTTTCAAGTCAAACAAATAGGTTTCTTCCAAATGAGAAAACTTGAAATACTTTAATTTACTCTTGATTTCTCATTTAGAAAGCCAATTTGCTTTGGTGTATCTTAGGTTACTGAATATTTTAAGGCGTTCTTACTGAGAGAAAAATTAAGAAAAAATAAAATTTGCTACATTCCTCCGGATGGAGATTCCCCTTATTACAAGGGGGATAGCAGGAGATTAACTATGATTTGTGTAAAATATATCGTTACGGAAGCGGCGCCCATTACGCCAAATCTCAACTCCTTGTGGGGTGACAAAGTAAGAAAAACTACCATTCTCCGCGCGATATTTGGAATTGCTAATGCTCCAAGCAGGTAGTTTAACGGGTTGATTGGGGTTTTGTTTTAATTCGCCAATATAGAACAATTGACCTTTTTCTTGGCAAACTTTAACGCGCGCGTTTTTTGTTTCACCCGCAATTAATGTTGTACCGTTACAAAAAACTTTTTGATTGGAACTAATTGTAGAAACACGTGTCGTACTTGTAGCCACAGCGTTTTGTGCTGGTAAAAAAGCAATAGGGTCAACAGAATTGCGCTGACTAGTATGAATTTCAAAGTGAAGATGGGGTCCAGAGCTATTACCTGTAGACCCCATCTCTGCTATAATTTGACCTTGGTCAATTTGTTGTCCAACGCTAACTAATAGGCGCCGATTATGACCATAAACTGTAACTCGACCATCAGGATGTTGAATTGTGATGGCATTGCCTAAACCCCAATCATCCCAACCTGCTTTAATAACTTTACCTGCTGCTGCTGCATAAATTGGTGTTCCACTGGCGCCAGCAATATCAATTCCTTCGTGCTGATATTTACGAAAACCGCGCGATAATATTCCTTGTGCTGGATAAATAAAACCTGAAGTAGAATTGGTAGTTTGTGTTCTAGCAGGAGTATTAATACTTAGTACCAATGCCAAGATTAATCCAACCAAGCCATAGATAGGGAGTAAGGCGCCTTTTTTCATGAATCCAAAGTAAAAGTTTAGAGTGATATTAGATTGACTATATATAGATACTTACTGTTTCTTGTGGAGTGGGCGTCAAAAGCCCGCCCTAGATTTAGAACAGGCTTTCTATGCTTGTTCCACAAGAGATTTGCTAATCATACAGGCAAGGTAATTATAAATTCTGTACCCTGTCCAAGTTGGGACTTGCAACTGAGACACCCTGGAAAGTGTTTGTCTTCGATAATTTGACGCGCGATGGATAGTCCCAACCCTGTACCTTTATCAGGTGGTTTGGTTGTAAACAATGGTTCAAATAGTCGTTGCTTGACGGATTCACTCATCCCAATTCCATTATCGGCGAAGAGGATAGTTATACTGGGAGTAGGAGTATTATTTACTTGAGTGTAAATATGAATTTGAGGAGTGAAGTCTTCTTTATTTTCCATTGCCTCTTCTAATGCTTCAATCGCATTTGCCAATAAGTTCATACATACTTGGTTCAGTAACCCTGGATAGCATTTTACTTGTGGTAAGTCACCATATTGTTTAATTACTTGAATTGCTGGACGTTTACCGGATGGTTTTAGACGGTGTTGCAATATTAACAACGTGCTGTCTATTCCTTCATGTACATCAGCAAGTACTTTGGTCGTAGAAGAATCATTTCTGGAAAATGAACGCAATGAGACAGAAATATCTTTAATTCGTAAAGCGCTAACTTGGACTGATTGAAGAAGGTTGGCTAAGTCTTCAAGTGCAAAGTCTATATCTTCGTCTATCAGTGCTTGTTGAATTTCATCTTCCGGGTCTGGGTAATGTTTTTGATAAAGACCAATAACTTTTGTAAGCGAGTTTAAATACTGATGTGCAGGCGCTACATTATTAACGATACAGCCAACAGGGTTATTGATTTCGTGTGCAACCCCTGCTACTAATTGCCCAATTGTGGCAAATTTCTCTTGTTGTACTAATTGTACTTGTGTGGATTGTAGTGCTGATGTTCTTTCTTGAACTCGTTGTTCGAGTAATGCGTTCCATCCTTGAAGTTGTTTGGTTAGCTCTCGCATTTGTAAGTGGATGCGAATGCGCGCGAGTACTTCTTCTCCTTCAAAGGGTTTTGTTATATAGTCTACGGCGCCTAATGACAATCCTTTGACTTTACTTTCGGTATCGGCAAGTGCAGTCATAAAGATTACTGGTATATCATGCGTATTCGGATTTGCTTTTAGACGACGGCAAGTTTCAAAACCATCTATTCCTGGCATTTGAACGTCAAGCAGAATTAATGCCACACTGCTAAACACTTCTTCGAGTTGCTGTAGTGCGCTGACTCCATCGGGTGCAATGCGGATTGCAAAACCTTCACTTCTAAGAGTTTGTGCTAGTACTGAGAGGTTAGTGGGGTTATCATCGACAATTAAGATAAAGCTTGTATCTGACATAGTAGTTAGTTAATAGGTTTTATGCTAAATAAATTTTCCAATATATTCCCACAAAGGTTTGATTTGAAAGTTTTCTGCTAATACTATTATTTTTTGGGCAAAAGGCGCCAAATTCTCATCGATTTGTTTTAATTGATTTGCTTCGTCAATAATTTTATATACATCACCTTGTTTTGCTATATTATATAAGTTTATTAATATCTCCTCTGACGGTAGGATGATGGTATCAGATTGAGTTTGTGTTTGAGTCTTTTTAGTATCAGTAACATCTTGATATACCCATTCAATTAATAAATGTTTACCAATTAGTTCGAGCAAAGCTTCGATTTGCACTGGTTTGGGTAAAAATGCATTCGCACCTGCATCTAAGCTTTTATATTGGTCGATTTCAAAAACACTAGCTGAGGAAGCTATAATTATAATATTGTTTAATGTTTCATCTGACCGTAGATTTTTTATTAGGTCAAATCCGTGCATCACAGGCATTACTAAATCGGTAATGATTAAATCAGGCGCCAATTGATTTGATTTTTCTAATCCTTCTTGACCGTTAGCTGCTTCTGCTAAATAAAAACCAATAGGTTGAAGCAAATTAACAATTACCGAACGATTTTCCCACTTGTCATCAACAACGAGGATTTTTTGCTTTTCTCCTTTATATCCAACAATTCTACCTTGCGGCGCCACTCTACTAGTTTCTGCCCAATTAGGTGCTTCCGGTAACTCAACGTCAAACCAAAAGGTACTGCCTTTTGAAGGTGTACTTTCAACTTCGATTTTACTACTCATCAACGAGATAATTTTTAAGCTGATAGCTAACCCCAAACCTGTACCTTCGGATTGTTTTTTAGTATCACCGACTTGTTCAAAGGGTAAGAAAATCTTTTCTAATTGTTCGGGTGACATCCCAACACCAGTATCTTTAATTTCAAAGCGAAGTTTGAAGTTTCTCTTTTCATCTAAATCCTCTCTTCTTTCAGGGGAGAAGTTTGGAGAGGGGTCAATAACATCTATTTTAAAAGTAACTCCTCCAGAGTCGGTAAATTTAATCGCATTACCTAGCAGGTTAATTAAAACTTGACGCAATCGTTTTTCATCCGCGCGTAAACCAATTGGTAATCGTGCATCTGGCTGATAAATAAAAGCAATACCTTTTTGCTCTGCTCGAACGCGGCAAATTTCGGCAACTCCTTCCAAAAAAGACAGGAAATGAAAATCTATCGGGTGCAATTCCATTTTGCGCGCTTCGATTTTAGAAAGGTCAAGAATATCGTTGATGAGAGTTAGTAAATGCGAAGCACATTGATGGATAATTTCAACACCTTTATTTCCACTGTCAGTTAAAGGTTCCGAACGTCGTAGAATTTGAGAATAACCAAGAATGCCATTGAGAGGAGTTCGCAACTCATGACTCATGTTTGCGAGAAACTCACTTTTGGCTCTATTCGCATTGTCTGCAACTTCTTTGGCTGTTTGTAATTGTTGTGTACGTTCCTCTACCCGTGTTTCTAATTCCAGGTTAGTTTTTTCGAGTTGTTGATTCGTTGTTTCTAGTGCTGTAAACGAATCGCGCAACTGCTGTGCCATACGGTTAAATGATTGTGCTAACATACCAAGTTCATTTACATTCGACTCCGAAACTTGTTGGTTAAGTTTACCGCTAGCTATAGCTTCCGATGCAGTATTCAAAACTAATATCGGACGGGCAATCCAACGCGATGTGTAAATACCTAAGATAGTTGCCAGCACTAAGGCGCCAAGACACAGCATAATTGTAGTGCGGGTATTGGCGTTGATTTGTGCCATAAAATCAGATTCCGGAACGGCAACTACTACTAGCCAATCTAATCCCCAGTCATCACGCCAAGGAGTAACTTGGACGAACTGCCGCTGACCATCATGGATAAACTCAAGATGTTGTGTATTCTTAATTTGATTAAAATTAGCAAAATGCTGTTGCAAATATTTAGCTGTAGATTGAATTAAAATGTCATTACTATTTATAACTAAAAGTCTTTTTGGTTTGCCATCAGTAATCTTAAACGGCTCTTCTTGACTTGATGTTGCTACCAGTAACCCGTTACGTTCTAAAATAAAAGTTTTTCCTTCGGAGCTAACTTTTAATTGGCGTAGAAAATCTCTGATTTGTGTTAAGCGCTGGTCAATGCCAATTACTCCAATTAGGTTATTATTCTTATCGTAGACAGGACGGTTAGCAGAAATTGCTAGAGGAAAGGGAGCTATTTCCCACTGGTAAACTGGACTCCACATTGGTTTACCCGCTTGGACTGTTTGTGCATACCAAGGTTCCTTCTCAAATTCATAATTTTTAAAGATGTCAGCCAGCTTAGTACGATTTCCTTCAGAGTCAGTTTCGTAAAGGTAGTTATCTCTATTATTTTGTTTCTTCGGAGATGTTGCGTTAACAATTATTTTATTTGGGTCTATATAATATCCGGCGCCTGTAAATTCATTTGTTGGAGTTCCAAAGCTAATATAACCTACGTTGTACAAATGCACTTGCTTCCAGAAGTAATGCCCCATCTTTTCTTGATTTTGTATTTCTAATAATCCCAAGTCAATTGCATCTCCATTGATTTGGGCAAGATGGCGAGCAGTGTCTAAATAATTATCTAGATGTTGGTTGATACGCGAACTAACTTCTTCACTTAGTTTTGTTGCAAGCTGATTAACTGCTTGCCGTCCGTTACGCAGTGATAAGTATCCTGTCAATCCTACCGCTGCAAAAATTTGTAGGACGAAGGGAACTACAAGTATAAGCCGTAGAGGTAATTTTTTTGACTTACTGTTGTGATTAGCTTGGTTGGGTAGGAATTCCATAACTCAGGAAAAGATTTTGGTGTTACCAAGTATATAGTTCCCTTAGTTACAGTTAAAAATTCATTGTTCAACATAAATACAAAACTTGTGGCAAAGGGAAGTGAACTGCCACAAGATGCATATTGATTTGAGGTGATGCAGTACCTATTCTAGAAAAGACAAAGGCGCCACACCAGCATCAAATAATTACTTTGTTGAATGTGGAATGAATATATATAGCAGTTCTAAATCATTTGTAAAATGCGCGCTCCGGCAGAGACGCTCCTGAACCGGAGCGTCTCTACATTATGAAATAATTATATTGGTTTTATTCTTCCTCTTCTTCGTATTCCTCTTCTGCGAACAATTCATCTATAATTTCAGACGCGCGTTCGTCAGAAATCTTTAAAGCTTTTTGAAGGTCGTTGAGATACTCTTCTTCGTTCGACGGAACTTCACCATCAACTGCTACAACACAAACTGCAGTGATATAGGCAACTTCTCTATCTTCTTTGCTATCTAACGATGCAATTGCTAGTTCCATTGCACCTGCAACACCTTCTTGTTGAGTAGAGAGTAATTGCATTGATTTTTCCTGTATAATGTTCATTACCTAAAAAGGTATATCCACTTTTGAACATCTTTTGAACATTATGCAAAGCAAAGAAAATAAAAAAGGCAAAAAAGGCAGAGTATCAGTATATCCAGAGAACGGAAGACTAAAAGTTAGACTACCTAGACAATATTTTACCGATGAACAACCTAGGTATGCTCTAAACATGGAGGATAACGAGATTAACTGGGCTAGGGCTAATAGGATAGCAGATAGGATGCAGTTAGATTTAGAAGATGGTTGTTTTGATAGAAGTTTAGAGAAATATGGAATAAATAAGAAAGTTAAAAATTTAGAAAGTACCAACTTTGTCGGTATTAGTGATTCTGGTAACAAGAAACCTCAACTCTCAACTCTTGAGATATATGAAATGTACTGTGAATACAGAGAAAAGAATTTAGCTGTAACGACCTATCACGATAAATACAACGGAACATACTATCGAGCCATTAAGCAAGCGCTGGTTGGTACTGAAGATAATGCAGTTAAAATTTTTAACTGGTTAATAGAAAATAAATGCGGTCTTACTGCGAAATCAACTTTATCAGCTTTAGATAGTGCATACCAACTAGCGATTAAGCAAAATTTAGTAACTCATAATCCTTTTTTAGATTTACATAAGGATATTGAGTTAAAAAAACCAAATAAAACTTATAGTCAAGATGATGAAATAGATGATGATACAGATGTATTAGATAAAACTAAGTGTTATGACTGGAATGAGTCATTGCTAATTAGAGAATACATAAAGAACAGTCTTACTATTTCACGCTGGTACCATATCGTTAGTTTTAGGTTTTTAACAGGTTGTAGACCGGGTGAAGCTTACGGTTTATGGTGGACTGATGTTAAATGGGAGAACGAGTGTATATATATCCGCCGTAGCTATGCAAGTAGTGTAAAAAAATTCAAAGATACAAAGAATGGAACTAAACGTATATTCCCGATGCCTAAGAATGGTGAGTTATGGAACTTACTTAAAGAGCTACCAGAAGGTGAACCGAATGAATGCGTGTTTAAAACTAAAATGGGTAAAAAATTCAACAAAAGCTCTGTTGACCAATTTTGGAATGGCAACAAATACAATCGGAATAAAGGAGTAATTCCAGAGCTAATCAAACAAGGGAAGCTTAAGCAACATTTCCCTTTTTACAATTGCCGTCATACTTTCGTAACTCACCAAATATTCGACCTAGGCAGAGAACCAGAGATAGTAAACGCATGGTGTGAACACAGTGAAGCAGTTAGTCGTAAGCACTATAGAGACGTTTCTTCATACGCTATGCAAGCTAACCCTGACTTACCAGCTAATAACAATCAAGTTAAATCAGAGATAGATTTACTGAAAGAACAGAACGCGGAGTTACTTAGGAGGCTAGAACAATTAGAAAAAGGGAATAAGTAGTCCTTATCAATCAATGGCTGTAATAGGGTTTTTACCCCTATAGCTTAGAGTATGTGTATATATTTTTTAATAGATGGCGACAATCACGCCATCTATTTTTTTAAACATATACATACCCAACCTATCACCCCTAAGCTACCCTCAATTGATAAGTTCTACATATACACATAAAAAAATGAGAGAGTCTATTAAACTCCCTCAAACAACACTCCTTGTGATATGCCAAGCCTAACCCTTCTTAGTTTCTAGCTCCTGCCGCGCGTTGTTGAACATCTCCATCAAAGCTTCATCCTCAACCATATCATTAGCTACATATTCATCATACAGTTGCTTCAAATTTAAAGCTTCATTCTCTTTAGCTTCGATAACTTCACTTCTGCTAATTGGACTATAAGTATAGATTTAGTTGTAACTGGATTACTTATAGGTACATGGAGTTCAATACAAGACGCGGTAGACCACTTAGGGGAGTATTGGAGTTACATCAATGCAAATTACTTAGCAGAAGGAACGGCTACCATAGGACACTTACATAAGTTAATTGAACAAGAAGCAGGGACACAGTTAAAAGCTAATGAGTTGTTAGTTTCTAGTGGATTACAAACACAGAAGATAATAATAGGAGCGCAGAAAGTTAAGGATTATTTATGCACTTTACAGAATGAAGGGAAGTTGGATATCACGCCCAGGACTAAAGATATCACTAGGTTAATGAATACTTTAGGGTGGAAGTTAACTACTAAGGGTTGGGAACAGAGGTAGAAACATGAATAGAGAGTTTGTTAAAGAGTGGGTTGAAGCTTTACGTAGTGATAAGTACATACAAGGCAGGCATCAACTAAAAGATGGTAATTGCTATTGCTGTTTAGGGGTAGCAGTTGCTATCCATCCAGAGTGCAACATAAGCGATGTATGGCTAGAGTCAAAAGAAAGAAATCAATTTACAAGTGCATTTGACGATGAATTTCCATGTGAAAAAGTAATGCAAGACATAGGAATTTCTATGTCTGAAGCATATGAAATAGCGAAGCTAAACGATGTTCAATGTTTAGATTTTTCAGAAATAGCTGATTATCTTGAAGGGAAGTTATTAAAAGATGAATAAAAAGTACAATGAGCGTTATTTAGTAAAGATGGTCAACAAAGAGCCACCATGCATTGTTAACTGTCCTGAATATATGGATATTAATTACATCAGAGATGTAATTGAGTTAGACAAAAATGCAGAACTTGAAATTGCTACAGGTTTATTGAGGTGGCAAAGCAAAGCTGTAATCTATGACAAGAGAGCTACTAATGCAATATGTTGGTTTAAAAATGGTGATGCTATCTACGGTAGTTTCTGTGTAGTACTTTTAGGTAGTAAAAATAGAGTATTGAACATCAATGACTTTAGAGGTATGACTTCTATTGAGATGGCAGTAATAACTTTAAAGGAGTTAAAATTGATATGACAAAAGTGCAAGCTACAACCATTGTTTTAGATATCGACTTTAAGAATAAAACTGCGATAGTGGTAGGGACTGATATCTATTTTGATAGTGAAGAGTGGTTTTTTTTGATGAAGAGCAACGATTATTTTACTCTCTTGTATAAAGATAAAGTAATGCGTGTTTCTAGGTACCCAAAAGGAGTTTATATATATTGCAAGGGAGATAAAAAATATCTTTCTAGTAATATTGAAACTTTGACTATTGAGAGATTAATTAAAACTGTAAAGGAGTTAGCAGCATGATTATAGAAAATATTGACTTAAATAATGCTTTACGGTTTTGTGATTTTATTACATATCAACAATTATCACTTGATGATGATGAATGGTATTTTGAAACATTAGCAATAGATATTAGAAGTGCGAAGTATAATGGAGATGATTTTTTGACAATTCAGAAAAGCATAGAAGATTGGAAATATACACTTGAGCTTTTGCGAATTATCGATACATCGTATATGCATATAATTGAGTATGTCTTACATGCTAATTGGAGTAAATTTTTGTCTGATTTAGGAGTTGAAATATAATGATTGAAAGAGAAATTGATTACGAGAACGCTAGAAAGTTCATACCTTATCTAAGAACGCTTAGAACTAATGTAATACTCACAGATACGATTGATACGTTGATATTTGGTATTGACGATTGTTACAACAGCAAGTTCTCAACTTTAGAGCTAGACATGTCTGTAACTGACTTTGATTTAATGATGAGTCAATTGGTTAACCTTAACAAAGGTTCTATTCAGATGGTAAGTGAAAGTGTGCAGGGTGATTGGGAGAGTTTCATGGAAGAGCTAGAGGATGAAGTTTATGTACCATTTTAATAATTAGTTGATTAGTACTAATAAAAATAAGCAATAAAAAAGGGGGCGTAATAACCCCCTTTATTTTTTAGTTACTGTATCGAGTCGTTAGGCTTATCTACTCTCCAATACTTGGAAAACAACCAGTGCAACTCTACACTCATCTGTTTGATTTGATAGATTGACCAGTATTTATTTAGTAACTCTTCCTCATCTAAACGCATAGTGGAATAAATAGCATGGAACTGCTCATCGTATTCATCACTCACCTCATAGCGTCTAACGCTTCTCCAGTTACAGCCAAAGAATATTAGTCTACCAATGATGGCTTTTTCCATGATTGATGGATGGTTAAAAGTATTCACTGATGTAAATAAATCGCAACCATCCAATGCTTCGGCTAGGCAATGCTTAGATTCATTGCTGATAAAACCTAAGTTCCAGATACGTACAGGCTGAGGCATAAAAGCAACTAGGTTATCTACCCAATTAATTTTATAGTTGTCGTTACCAGCAGGTTTAATACCGTACAGCTTCCCTAAAACCTTAAGTTCTAGCAGGCTAGCAGCTAGGTATTGCGAACGCTTTAACACGGTCATCTCTAATTCATGCATAATTGAATTGTCTTGGTACAGGTTATCGAGATAGGTAGGTAAGGAGGAGTCGCCAAACTTGATTCCTTACCTACCTTTTATGTAAATATATGAATCCAGATACTTTCAACTAATTGTTACAAAACTTTACAATGCCTATACCAAAAAAAGATAATCCACTAACTCATCAAGTCTGTATTCGGTTCACACAAGCCGACTACGACGCGCTTACGGCTATACCTGACTATCGAGAAAAGCTTAGAGAATTAATTAAAGAATGGCTTAATAGTCAAGAGTCAGCAGGAAAGTAAATATGGTGCATGTTTGGGTACCCAAAACAAAAAGTTAGCTTCGCACATGATGAGTATCTATTTATATTTTTTAAAAGATGGCATAAAAGATGCCATCTTTTTTTTTAAACATATAGGTACCCTACCTCTAATGGCTAGACCCCTGATTCTTTCGTTCGACCTTCCCAAATTTTTGAAAATAGAGTTGAATTTTTTGGATAGTTTTTAGAGGTGAGATGCGCCTAGCTCGATTGGAAGGAAAATCCACCTGGTTCGATTCCAGCTTAAAACCCTCACAAAAACTTACTTAATATATAAATGGTTTTAAAAATTCGCTTACTGGTCGTTACTTTGCTTATACAGCAACCATTTTGACGTTATTTTTTAACAGCTTGCTAACTTGAGTCTAACAAAAACCCCTATTTGTAGCACTTTTGGCTAATAGGATGGTAAAATGAGCATTCGGTGAACATTCTTGGATGTTCAATAATTGGTTCATATGTTCTGGTAAATCTTATAAAAAGGTAGTGGTTTTAGTGGTTTTTAGCAGTTTTTGAGCATTATTTTATGTTTAGTGGCTGTAAGTGTTGATTTTACGTTGGTTTTGACTTCCCTGAGTAAACTTCCATAGCTGAGTCTACTAAGCTTTGCAAGTCTTCTTCGGAGTATTCTTCAAATTCCGATGAGCTAGAAAGCATTTCACACAAAGCATCACTTTCTTCTTGGCTCAACCCTTCTTCATCTGCGAACGCTGAAAAAATACCAATTATTGCAATAGCTACATCTGTCTCAAGTGCAACTTGGTTAGCGCTACGACTGGTCGAAAAACTTGGTTTAGGCATGATTTCCTTGTCAATGTGTATTTACTGTAGTAAGCAATCGATTTCTATCAAAACCTCTTGCTGGACTTAGGGTTCCCAAAAAACACACCAAAATCACACTCATTTTAAAATTTTTTTGCGGCGCCTCTTAAAACTGCACCAATGATTACCAAATTCTAGTTTCCCATAAACTCACAATACTTATCCAAATGTTATTATCTGATTCCAACAAATTTTTAGCGTTGCTACTGAGTTATGAACTACCATTAATAAACCATAAAAATGTGTGAGTATCAATTAGAAATCTCATTCCATATACTCGCCAAGTTCTTCTAGGGGTGCATCAAAATCATCAGACATCCAAATCAAACCTTTAGCGCTTCCACTTTGGCGCCGCTTTTTTGGCTGGTTTAAACGAACTATTTTTAAAATCGGTTCGTTATCTTGGGTAATAATAACTTCGTTACCATCGAGTGCTGTTTGAAATAAGCTTTTAGGAGAGCTTGTTGCTTGGGATATATCAACTTGATGCATATCAACGAAATATTTGATAAATTCACTTGATATTATATCTTAAAATCCAGCCCCTATAGTACAAAAAAACTAAAAGCATAGATATTTATGGGGTGGTTGGGGGTGCCTTTTTTTCCCTCTCTGTGCGCTCTGAGTCTCTGTGGTGAAAAGATACATGACTAATTTTTATAAGCAGGGCGGCTGGGGACAGCCGCTCCACAAGAGTTTTGTATTAACTAGCTGGGACTAGCAACTGGTTCTAGTACGTCGGTTACAACTTCAAGTTGTGTTTGCTTTTCTGTGTTTTGTTCTTCTGTGTTTTGTTCCTCTTCTTCGGGCAAACCAAGTATGGAGCGGTACAATTTAACGTATTGCTTTGCTGATTGGTACCAACTAAAGTCTTGATGCATCGCGCGTTGCTGTAGTGCTTGCCATTGGGGTTTGTAGCGATAACCTTCCCACGCGCGGATTAAACAAGTATATAAATCTAATGCTTCATAGCGGTCAAAACAGTAACCCGTACCAACTCCATTTATTGGGTCATGATGTTGTACTGTATCGACTAATCCCCCTGTACGACGAACGATAGGAATCGAGCCGTAGCGCAATGCCATCATTTGACTAATACCGCAAGGTTCAAAGCGACTTGGCATCAAAAACCCATCGCTACCTGCATAAATACGCCGTGCTAAAGCATCGTTGTAGAGTAAATATGTTGCTACCCGTCCTGGAAAACGCGATGCCATTTGCCACATTTGGCTTTCATAATTTCTATCGCCTGTACCCAATAATACTATTTGAGAATCAGTATAAGACAATAATCTTTCTAGGATTTGTAATACTATATCTATTCCTTTTTGCTCGACTAAGCGTGTTACCATACCAATCAAAAAGGCATTGCTGTTGACCTCTAATCCAACTTCTTCTTGTAATCCAACTTTATTTGCTTTGCGCTTATCTAAAGTTTCGGGGGTGAAGTTTTGAGGTATATATTTATCTTTGTTTGGGTCAAAAACTTCAGTATCTATACCGTTTAAAATACCTGATAATTTACCGCTAACGAATGATAGTAATCCTTCAATTTTTTCGCCGTAAGCTGCTGTTTGGATTTGCTCGGCATAAGTTGGAGATACAGTATTTACTCTATCGGCAAATTGTACTGCTGCCGCCATTACATTATGCCCTTGCATGTACCACGGACACCAAGTTACTTTCTCTAAGTAACCGCGCCAAGGGCCTTGATATGCAAGGTTATGAATTGTAAATACAGTACTAATATCCGGTGATTGGTGCATCCACACGGGTATCATGCCTGTATGCCAATCGTGACAGTGAACAATTTCTGGTTTCCAATAGTTCCAACAAAATTCTGCGGCGCCGTTAGAAAAGAAAGTAAACCGCCAAGCTTCATCTTCGCCAGCATAAATACGACGAGGGTCAAAAGCCGGATGTCCAAATAAATATAACGGAACATCAGTACCAGGTAACACGCTTTCATAAACATGAAAGTTTTGAAACATGGCGTAACCTTTCCAAACAGGTTCAGATGGAATTTCCATTTTGTCAGGTAAAAAGCCGTAATAAGGCAAAAATATCCTGACATCATGCCCCATTCGTCTCAAAATTTTTGGCAATGCCCCGACGACATCCCCCATTCCTCCGACTTTGGCTATCGGCGCCGCTTCTGCTGCTACAAATAATATTCGCATCTATTTTTAAGTAATGAGTCAGGAGTTAGAAGGGGCGGGTTCACCTAAATTTCCGATTTGTACCAGGATATAGGTAAACCCGCCCGTACAGAAATTATGAGCCACGTTGAACGGTTTGGAAGATTTCTTCGAGAATTGGTTGGGCGCCCTTGCTACGTAATAAGTCTGCCAACTGTGTTCCTAATTTTTCGGCATCGTTAGATTCCCCAGAGACGGTATCTTTTACAAATCTCTGACCATCTACGCTGGCGACAATTCCTGTAATGGTAAGTGTGTTACCAGTTATTTCAGTGTTTACACCGATGGGAACTTGACAACCACCTTCTAAATCACGTAAAAACGCACGCTCGGCAAGGCAACGGTTTCTTGTTTGAGGATGTTCAATTGCTTTAAGCATTGATATTAACTCAGTATCGTCTGCTCGACACTCGATACCTAATGCACCTTGACCAACTGCGTGAAGTGATATTTCTTTAGGCAAAACTTGATGCACTCGCTCACCCATTCCTAACCGCTCTAACCCTGCTACAGCCAAAATTAAAGCATCGTACTCACCCGCGTCTAATTTTGCTAAACGAGTATTTAAATTACCCCGCACATCTTTAAATTCTAAATGCGGGAAATGATGCCGTAGTTGCGCTAACCGTCGCAGCGAAGAAGAACCAATAATGGCGCCAGGAGGGAGTGTATCAATTTGTTTATCTTTATATTTTTCGTGAACAACCAGAGCATCAGCAGGATTTTCACGCTCGGTAATTGCTGCCAATGCCAAACCTTCGGGTAAACGAGTTGGCAAATCTTTGAGCGAATGAACAGCGAAGTCAATCTCCTGGTTTATCATCCCCAGTTCGAGTTCTTTCGTGAAAAGTCCTTTATCACCAATTTTTGCTAAAGCTACGTCGAGGATTTTATCTCCTTGAGTTGCCATTGTGTGGACTTCAAATTTCATTTCTGGAAAGCTCTTCTGGAGTTGTTCTTGTACCCAGTACGTTTGCACTAGGGCTAGTTGACTTTTACGAGAACCAATGCGAATTGTACGTTGGGGACTGGAAACAACGGATGTCATAAAGCGGTTTATCAAAACAGGAGACTAAATACTTTTCTAGACTACCGCAGTGAATGACCCATTTGAGCTATGCCTTGTGGATTTGAGGCAAGTTTATTTTTAACCTTTTAACATATCTTTACGCACGTAACGTTAAAATATTAAATATATTGCTTCAAAATGTATATATTGTAAAGTGATATATCAAAGATAAATTAGCCAAAACTGAAGCTAGGTAAAGGTTTAGAGCGATAAAAGCTAGAAATGAAGCCGAGTGTTATACACTTAAGAAATATTCATAAAAGTTAACTCTATATGTAGGTTGGCTGGAGGAACCCAACCCGACATAAAATTTCAACACAATATTTAATGATGTTTCGTTGGGTTGCGCGCGGAGCAAAGAGCCAACCTACTGATTATATTCAGCAATCGGGATGGGCATAAACCTATCGGCAGAAGGAAGACTGAGCTTTCTGTATAGGTAAATAATATGTCTAAGAGTTGGTAATCAACAGCGCTTTTCTTAAAATTTGACAAAATATTATATTTTATAAAGTATTTTATGAACCGTTCAGCTTGTCTTATATTTAACCCAGTAGCTGGTCAAGGAAACCCAGAAGCAGAATTAACACAGATTCGCTCTATTTTGGAACCAGAAATAAGCCTTGATATTCAAGTAACTACAAAAGAAGTCGGCGCCGACAAACTTGCGGTAGAAGCAGTAAAGCGCGGAGTTAATACAATTATTGCGTCTGGAGGAGATGGTACTCTTAGTGCCGCAGTTGAAGCTGTTATTGGTACTGATGTCAAATTTGGCATAATATCGCGCGGGACGGCAAATGCTTTTGCAAATGCATTGGGCATTCCTGATACAATTCCAGGCGCCTGTGAAGTTATTTTACAGGGATTAACGCGGACAATTGATGCGGCTTATTGTAATGGACACCCAATGGTACTGCTCGCTGGTATTGGGTTTGAAGCTGAAGCAGTTGAAGCTGCTGACCGCGAAGCTAAAAATCGTTTAGGTGTAATGGCTTATTTACTTGCAGGGTTAAAGGAACTGCGGGAGTTAGAATACTTTGACGTTGAGATAGAAACCGAAGATAAGATAGTTAAAACGACCGCAGCAGCTGTAACTGTAGCCAATGCAGCGCCACCAACGTCTGTACTAGCTCAAGGAAGTGGTGGTATAGTTGTAGATGATGGGCTGCTGGATTTGACAATTGTGGCGCCTGCTAATAAAGCTGCTGCAATTGCAACAGCGATTCATTTATTTCAAAGTGCATCATCTGGTTCGGGCGCCGAACGTGATGACATTGGCTACATGCGGGCGAAGCAGTTTAAAATTACAACTAATCCTCCTCAAAAAGTAGTCGTTGATGGAGAAGTTATGGAAGCAGGGCCCGTTGAGGTTAAGTGTCTTCCTAAAGCTATACAAATCTTTGTTCCTACCGTTGATGAGCCAGAACCGGTAGAAAAACTGGAAGGATTACCAAATTTGGTAATTGAGGAAAAGTAGGAAAATAGAAATGGGGAATTTTTGCTCGCTCCGTGCGTACATTACCCCATTTTTGTTTGATAGTAACTCCTTGAAATTATGAAACTAGCCTCTGAAGTTGCAATTGCCGAAAAAATTCGTAGAATGAATCAACGGGTACGCTGGCAAGACCCATTACTGGTTGATAGAGGTATTGACCAAACAAAGTTTGTATTTGATGATGGAAAAGCTTCAGAACAAGAATTTTCGTTTCTTGTTGTCGGTGATAGCGGTTCTGGTTCGCACACCTCACACAACCCGCAGCGTCAAGTCGCAGAACTAATGCTTCCTCATCATGACGAATGTCGGTTTATGCTCCACACAGGGGATGTTATGTATTTAGTCGGGTCAAGCGAATATTACCCGCAAAATTTTATTAAACCTTATCGTGAGTTTCTTGTCGGCGCCAAGCATTATAAAAATATTGCTTACGACAAGATGACTTTCAAACTGCCAATAATCCCTGTGCCTGGAAACCACGATTATTATGACTTACCAATATTTTGGAGCATTGTATCTTTAGGCACAATGCCAATTCGACGTTTATTGAAGTCAAAACTTGACTTAGATGTTGGTTTGCATGGTTCGAGGGCAGGTGATGCGTATGCAAAAGCATTTATAGATTATCTCAAAGCATTTAACTCTGATGAACAATTAATACAACACCTTGATAACCACTACGACGCAAAAACAGATAGTGGTTATTGTTTGAGGTATGAACCAGGTAAATTTACTCGTTTACCAAATCGATATTATATGTTTCGCTATGGTGATATAGATTTTTTTGCTCTTGATTCTAATACGTTCAACGACCCGTTACCAATACCTAAAACAAGTGAAGGTTTGGCGCAACGTCAAGAGCTTGAGGTGCGTCTTCAAGAGTTAGAGCAGCAAAAACAGCAAATTGTAGCTAGAATATCTCAGCTTGACCCATCGAAACCAAACGAAGCTGAAGAACTTGATGATTTGCATGGACGAATTACACAGATGGATGAAATGGCTTTTGATATTGAAAAGCAACTGGCGCCGAAAAATAATCAAAGCGTTACCGACACCGAACAACTCGAATGGTTTGGTTCAAAGTTAGTTGAGTCTTGGCAAAATAAAGAAGTTAGGGGCAGGGTAGTATTTTTCCACCATCCACCTTATGTAACCGAAGCAACAAAGTGGCAGCAAGCACAGACATTAGCTGTTCGCAAGCGGTTACGTGAAGTATTAAATAAAGTAGCAGGTAAAGTAAATTCAATAAGGAAAGACCGTCCCATTGTTGATTTAGTATTGAACGGTCACGCGCATTGTTTAGAATACTTACAAACCCAAGATACTGGATACGGTGATTCGGGTATTAATTGGATAGTTTGCGGGGGTAGTGGTTTTAGCTTGCGTCGTCAGCGTCCAGAAGGTAATGATTTGATGGAAACATTTAATGGTCAACGGCGTAAGGTTGCTAGTTCGCGTCTCTTTGTTGGTCGCAACGGACAATCTTTGCAAAAACGGCGCCCATATTCATGTTTACGTATAGATGTTTTAGCTGGAGATGTGCCTAAATTTGTAGTGCGTCCAATGGTAGCAGAATGGCATCAAAGGCAATGGAATAAGTATGAGATGGAACCATTTGTTGTAGGTAGGTAAAGAATCCCATCAAACCGTATGTATGTGTATGTAGAGACGTTACATGTAACGTCTCTACGTTACATTACATTAAACAGCACCAGTACCTCTACCGCGCTCGTCATCTTCCATACTTAATTCGCCTTCGCTATGGTCCTTGATTTGTGCCAATTCTTCAAGACGTGCTTGTTTATCTTCTTCGATTACTTGACGCGCGTCACCAGGTGTTTCGTAGTACATTTCTGGTTCAACTGCATAGTTATTTAGTAAACCTTCATTATCTACGGTATAGCCGTCTGTTGTACGAACACTACCTGAGCTAGTTTGGTCATCAGTGAGTGCAGCAGCTTCACGTTCTTCAGTTGGTTTTGTTTTGAAGAGTTCGCCTTCACGTTCTTTGCGCGCTGCAGTTTCTGCTGGGATAATACCTCTATCGTATTGATCTCTTTCTGCACGCTCGTGTGAGTCAATGCCTTGATTAGCGTTACCCATCGTAACCTCTCCCGATTAATAGAATTTCTTCATGTATAAAATTAAGAGTAAAGTTTTCGTAGCGTAAAATACACTATCTTGAGAGGGGAATTATATTCATGCTTTTGGTTAAAGTTATCAACCAAAAGGTATATAAAATGTAGAGACGCGATAAATCGCGTCTTATTTACATAAATATAAAGACGCGATAAATCGCGTCTCTACAAGTACATTGTTATTGAAGCAATTTATACTTATTGACCGAGAATTTGATTTTTGAAAGTGGTGAAATCAGATGCTAATTCCTGACGTGTGGAAGCTTTGAGCAGGTAACGGGAAACAAACCAAGTTGTATAACCAATACCAACTAACTCAAATAAAGTTGCAAACAAAGGAATATCATTAACTGCATCGAGTACTGCGAATACAAGCTTGACTGAAATAATTGCTGCGAATATCAATGCAACAGTGGTAATTTGCGGCTTGTAGTCGTTAAAAAAGTTACCGACATAATCGGGTAAGCGCGCGAGAAAAACAGCTATTTGATTACTGATTTGCTGTAATTGAGTTGTAGTTGATTCGGATGCCGGTAGTAATTTTGGTAAATCATCTTTTATAGGCACTTCAACTGTTCCTACACCATTTACACTAGTAGGAGTTGTTTCAGGAGTGATATCAGGATTAATATATTGTGGTTGCTCTTGAGTTTCCATAGTAATTCCCCTAATGGTAATACAACTTTCTCTATTTTAGATGTTAATTCAGATGATTAAAAGGTAAACCGACCGTAGGATAGGTTTATAACTTTTCCTGCGTTCGGTTTATGAACGCCAGAGCGTTTACTACCAAATTTATTCGGTAGCTTTTGCATTCACAACTACCTTCGTGACCCCTTTGATTTCTTTTGCTAAAGGTTCAATTTTGGCAAGTTGGGCTTTTTTAGGCACAGTTCCCGTAACTGTGACTGCGCCATTTTTATCGCCTTCTACAGTAAGGGCACCATTAGGA
This sequence comes from Calothrix sp. NIES-4105, assembly GCF_002368415.1. Taxonomy (GTDB): domain Bacteria; phylum Cyanobacteriota; class Cyanobacteriia; order Cyanobacteriales; family Nostocaceae; genus Dulcicalothrix. The sequence goes on along the minus strand of NZ_AP018290.1, from coordinate 8,363,847 downwards.
ATGTTTGCTTCTAGCTTCGAGCGAACTTGGCTAGCAAGGTCACCTGGATTTCGGTTTGTACTAGCACCAGCATTTGCAATGTTGTTTCGCTGTTCACGCGCTTGAATATCAGCATTTAATTGATCGCGTCGGACTTGACTTTGAGCGTCTTCTTTAGCTGCTTCGGTTGATTGAGCGCTAGGTGTTTGAATCTGATTAACGTTAGCTGTCGCATCGTTAGGAGCATCTGCACTGGTTTTAGCAGGCTGTTGACAGGCAGCAGTACCCAAAGCAAGAACACTACTAATAAAGAGTAAAGTTAGCTTTTTCATTTTCTTGTATGTTGTTGTGATTTGATATTGGTTGAAGCGGGGAGGACAGGTTTAGAACAATATTCTGTCTATACCGAAGTTAATTGTGTTGACCTGCCCTGACTAAGGATTAGATTGTTTCGTCGCGACGGTCGATAATGATTACATCCGCGTCGCTGTTGATGGTTCCGGTAGTAGTAGGAATATCAGTAGTATACCCAGCGCGGTTCGTGTCCATAGCTGGTCTTTCACGACGTGATGCACTGACATCGGTTGCATCGAAGACATCGTAGTCTTGAATGTTGTGGCGTCTGAGGATTGCTTCTGCACGACGAACTTCATCATCGGTCGCGTCAACCATAACTATATAGTCGCCCCGGTTGAGTTTGTCGTTGTAAACGCGCGCTTTGTTTTCAGGGATTCCCAAACCAACAAGTCCACCAGTGATACCACCAGCTGCTGCACCGATACCTGCACCTGTTGCTGCCGTTGCAAGTGCGGTTGCCGCTGCTCCACCTAGAAGTACTGGACCGACTCCAGGAATTGCTAATGCACCCAACCCCACTAGTAAACCACCTAAACCACCTAAAGCGGCGCCTGTTGCTGCACCTGCTTTGGCGCCATCATCGGCTTTATTACCACGTAAGTCTGTACCAGTCGCACCACCTACAGAAGTATTAACATTACCACCTGCATCTTTACCAATGATGGAAACTTCATCCATTGAGAATCCAGCATCGCGCAGTTCGGTTAAAGCCGCTTCAGCGTCGCGACGGTGTTCAAATACACCAATTATGCGTCTGCCACGAGATAGTGAGTTGGTATTAGCGTAGCCAACACGGTTCGTGTCCATAGCTGGTCTTTCACGACGTGATGCGCTGACATCGGTTGCATCGAAGACATCGTAGTCTTGAATGTTGTGGCGTCTAAGAATTGCTTCTGCACGACGAACTTCATCATCGGTCGCGTCAACCATAACTATATAGTCGCCTCGGTTGAGTTTGTCGTTGTAAACGCGCGCTTTATTTTCAGGAATTCCCAAACCAACAAGTCCACCAGTGATACCACCAGCTGCTGCACCGATACCTGCACCTGTTGCTGCGGTTGCGAGTGCGGTTGCCGCTGCTCCACCTAATAGTACTGGTCCAACTCCAGGAATTGCTAATGCGCCTAGACCTACTAGTAAACCACCTAATCCACCTAAAGCGGCGCCTGTTGCTGCACCTGCTTTGGCGCCATCGTCAGCTTTATTACCACGTAAGTCTGTACCAGTCGCACCACCTACAGAAGTATTAACATTACCACCTGCATCTTTACCTATAATGGAAACTTCATCCATTGAAAAACCAGCAGCACGCAGTTCTGTCAAAGCTGCTTCAGCGTCGCGACGATGTTCAAATACACCAATTATGCGTCTATTGCGATGCAAAGGGTTCGATGAACGAACATTAGAATTATAAACGGGAGCAACTACAGCCGCAGGATGAACAGCAGATGCGTCATATGGTGCTACAACAGGTGCTGCTACAACCGAAGCTGTATCGTATTCACGTCCGGGTTGGTCATAAACTTGAAAATCTTCAATACCATGACGGCGCATAATTGCTTCAGCAGTTGCAATTTCTGAAGCGGTGCCGTCTACAATTACTAAATAATGTCCGCGCTCTACTCGTGAATTATAACCGCGCGCTTCTTCTTCGGGGATTCCTAAACCTACCAAACCTCCCAGCAAAGAACCTGCTGCTGCACCAATACCTGCTCCAGCGAGTGTAGTCGCAATTGCCGTTGCAGTAGCACCTGCAAGCATGATGGGTCCAACACCTGGTATTGCTAGCGTACCTAAACCTACCAACAAACCAGTCAAACCACCTAATGTACCACCAGATAAAGCACCTAGTGATGCACCTTCATCTGCTTTATTACCTACTTTGTCGTGAACTTCGGCGCCTGCTATATTATCATTACCATCTATATCTTGAGCGATAACCGATACACGATCCATTGCAAAACCGGAATTTCTCAACTCGTGTAGCGCATTTTCAGCCTCTCGACGATGAGAAAATACACCTACAGCCCTTCTGTGTAATCCTACTACCATACTAGCTCCCACACAAATTCATTTATGTTCTACTGGGTTTAATCAAGTCTTATTTAATTTCTTGACTTCACTAACTAAGTTCTACTTTGTATAGGTTTATTTTTCATCAATCGATTGCTAGAATTGCTGATTTTTTTATCTCTATCTAAAGTTAGATTCTGCTGAATATTAATTCTTTCTGTGTAGATTTAAGAAATTAGATTAATATTGTTTACATTTTGTTACAAACAACAAATTTAAAATCATCATAATCTAAATAAAATCTAACTAATGGTGTTAATGTCAGCACCATTATATATACCTTTTGGAAGTGACTGTTATTAATTATAGTAGCTAGGTTAGTTGAGTAAGTATCATTCTAGAGAATTACCTCGTTAAAGTAAGATTGTCTCCTCGGTTAATAATTCAATGTGTTGCACGCCGCGAGCAAATATCAATAACGAATGTTTACAAGTTGAGCTAGTGAGGTTATAACATGTATCAGCTAGGAGATTTATTACAATCCTACTCATCGCAGTTAGGATTGTTCTCTGTTGTAATCACAGAGGGAATTACACCAGAACAAGCGTCATTAATGTTTTCTGGTCCAAAATTTTTAGTAGCTTTGTTTGCGGGTTTACTAATGGCAGTTGCATTCCAATTGCTGTTGACTAACTTCTCTGTTGCGATAGGTATTTCTGCTGGTGGTGGTGGTGGTAGTGATGATGACGCTGACACTGTTGGCAATCAAATTCGTGCAGTTGAAGCAAAAGTAGGCGCCTGGGCACTTTTTACTGTTAGTTTAGCATTAGGAAGCGCTTGTTATCTTGCTGTTAAATTAAGCTTAATCGAAAGTGCATTACTAGGTTCTATTATTGGTGTAGTAATTTGGTCGGCATTTTTTGCACTGATTACTTGGTTAGGTTCTAATGCAGTTGGTTCATTAATTGGTGCAATTGTCAGTACCGCTAACTCTGGTTTGAAAGGGTTAATGGGAACTGCATCTGCTGCAATTGGCGCCAACGTTGCTAAGAACCAAGCGGTATCAACTGCTGAAGATATTGCCGCTGCTGTACGTAGGGAATTAACGTCTGGTTTTGACGCATCGAGTATTAAAAATACTCTGCAAAGTTCTTTGAGCGGGTTGCAATTACCAAATTTAAATCTTAACGAAATTCGCGGTCAGTTCGATAAGTTGCTCAAAGATGTTGATTTTGAATCTCTTGGTGATAGCGATTTATTAAAAAATGTCAATCGTCAAACGCTTGTTGATTTAATTAGTAGTCGTACCGACTTTTCTAAAAGCGATGTTAACCGCATTGCAGACCAGTTAGAAGCAGCTTGGCAACAAGCAACTACCCGTAAAACCCCGACTGACCAAGTAATTGGTTTACTTCAGTCTGCAAGTCCTGATGATTTAAAACCTGAAAATATTGGCGCCCGTTTACAAGAGTTAGTAGCTGTTGGGAATGGTAACGGTAACAGTTCTTCTAGAGGTGGTCTAGTTGAAACGGCTGTAGGTACTTCTTTAAGTGCAGTTGCAGGCACCATACTCAATAAAGTTGATTTTTCTAAAGTTGATATTGATAAAGTTACAAATCAATTACAGGAAATCAAAGGCAAAGTAAAAGATGTCGATATCGACAAAATTACCAATCAATTAAAACAGCTGCGCGACAAAGCAACAGAAAAAGTTGCCACGGCAATACCTGAAGCTGCAAGTGCAATTACCAATAATACAGAAGATAATACAATCAAGGAAGATATAGAAGAGTACATTCTATATTCACTGCCTTGGCATTTCAACCGGATAACAATTAAAGACGAATTCCACGAAGTTATTTTTGACCCCAACGCGGCGCCGAGTGCAATTCGCAGACAAATTGAAGGATTGGATAATTCGTATTTTGCAAATTTGCTCAAACAGCGTGGTGACCTGTCCGAAGCGCGCGTTAAAGAGATTTCAGAACAGTTAGAAAGCGTTCGTTCATATGTCTTTGAAAGGGTGAAAAATTCCGAAGGAGAAGAAGAATCACAGTCACTTAGCGGTCGAGTAGAAAACTACTTACGTTCTACAGGTAAAGAAGAACTTACCGCAGAAGGAATTGAGAAAAACTTTAGCAATTTAATCGAAGACGCGCAAGTAAATGCTGACGAGTTAGGTAAACGCTTCGGTAACATCAACCGCGATACTTTGGTGCAGGTTCTTGCTTCGCGTCAAGATTTAAGCGAAGAAGAAGCGAATAATATAGTAGAGAAACTTGAAGGAGTTCGCGATCGCGTACTAAACCAAGCGCGCGAAATACAATCACAAGTAACAACCCAAGCACAAGAACTGCGTCAACGAGTCGAAGATTATTTACGCAATACAAACCTGGAAGAATTAAATCCTGAAGGTATTCAGCGTGATTTTAGAACTTTACTCGATGACCCGCAAGCAGGCGCCAGTGCTTTACGTGGACGTTTATCGCAATTTGACCGTGAGACATTAGTAAAATTGCTCTCGCAGCGTCAAGATTTGAGTGAAGAACGTGTCAACGAGATTTTAAACAATTTGGAATCGGTACGTGACAATATTCTTCAGGCGCCACAAAAAGCTAAAGAACAGTACGACCAAGCGATTAATACAATCATAGAGTATCTTCGTAGCACCAACTTAGAAGAACTCAACCCTGAAGGTATTCAACGCGACTTGCAAAAACTGCTTAATGACCCATCTGAAGGTGCAGTAGCATTGCGCGAGAGACTTTCGCAATTTGACCGTGAAACACTCGTTGTATTATTAACTCAACGTGGTGATTTGAGTGCAGAGCAAATTAACCAAGTTATTGATTCGTTCCAAGCTAGCGTTAACAATATTATTCGGGCGCCACAACGTTTGGCAAAACGCGCGACAAAACGAGTAGCCGACTTTGAAGCAAACTTAGAGAACTACCTGCGGAACACTAACAAAGAAGAACTTAACCCAGACGCAATAAAGCGCGACCTAGCGTTATTACTGCAAGACCCGCGCGCTGGAGTTGGCAGTTTGAGCGACCGAATTTCAAAAATCGACCGTTCAACGTTAGTAGCACTACTTACACAACGGGAAGATATTTCTGAAGAAGAAGCAAATCGAATTGTTGGACAAATCGAATCAGTACGTGATTCAGTTGTCGAACAATATAAGCAAATTCAACAGCGGGTTCAATCAGTTCTTGATAATACCTTTGGACAAATTCGCAGCTACCTCAACTCGCTCGACCGTCCCGAACTTAACTATGAAAGTATTCAACAAGACTTTACTCAGTTATTCGACGACCCACAAGCAGGTTTTGATGCATTGCGTGCGCGTTTAAGTCAATTCGACCGCAATACACTTGTAGCAGTGCTTTCCTCGCGCGAAGATATTTCCGAAGAGCAAGCAAACCAAATTGTCAACCGTATTGAATCTACACGCGATAGTGTTTTACAACGCGCAGAGTTAATTCAAACCGAAACACAAAAACGTTTGATCCAAATCAAAGAAAATGCCAAAAAACAAGCGCGCGACACCAAAAAAGCTGTCGCAGATGCCGCTTGGTGGCTTTTAGGTACCGCTGTTACATCACTCGCAGTCTCAGCATTCGCTGGCGCCGTAGCAGTACGAGGTCTTTGGTTCCTAGGATAAACACATAAATCATTATTTGATGGGTTGTAGCACAGGCATCGGGTGCCTGTGCATATATTTTTTTTACCATGTCTAATGTGAAAGGCTGAAAGCCCCGTAGTAAAAGTCTTAATTCCAACAAGAATTAAGACTTTTACGTTATTTATAACGGGGATGAAAGCCATATGCGATTTTAATCGCATTCGCTATTTTATGTATTAAAGCTATGGTGAGTGCATGATGCAGGTCGTTAATATAGTCCTGAATAACAGCCGTTGAAACATGCGCCAGTTGTATCAGAAAAACAAGCATTTCTCCTTCATAAATGCAAGGCATTGTCAGTGTGAATATTCATGTTTTAAATAATAAGAATAACCCCCTTTAAAAGCGTTAATAATTTGATTAATTGCTTTCCGTTGCGGGGTTACTCTACAAGCTTTGTGTTTCTGGTAGGGTGCAATCTTTATCGCTTTTATAATCCGTCGATTCTCGCTTATAATCTCAGAAAGTATGGCAGAGATCGTCTTGTTTTAAAATTTTTATATCAGCACTTTCTTTGTTGATTGTATCCAAACGTTGAGCCATAGCATCTCTTACAAAGCCGTGATTATTATGACGATAAACTTTATTATACATTCAAAAAAAAATATTGACAACTGTTTTATATAATACTATACTTGATATTATATCACATTTAATAACAGTTTAAGGAGGTGAATGATATGGCGAAGAAAGAAAAAAAGCCGTCCTTTGTTACTGAGTTTGAGTTAGTAGTAACAAGTCAAGCCGAGAAAGAATTAGATGCTAGATTTCAATCTGGCAGGCATCTTTATAATGCGGTGCTAGGTGAGGCAATAATTCGCGTAGAACAAGTACGTAGTTCTGACCCATATCAAGAAGCTAAAAAAATAAAAGTTAAAAGTGACGAAGATAAAAAGTTAAGGAATCAGCTATTTGCGACTGCACGGAAGCAATCACGCTTTTCTGATTTTGAGTTGCAAGACTTCGCTACTATAACAGCCAAGGATGCAAAATGGATTGCGGAAAAATTAGATTCTCACACAATTCAAAAAATTGGGACGCGCGCGTTTAAGGCAGCAGAGCGTGTATTGTTTGGCAAGGCTAGAAAAGTTAGATTTAAAAGTTTCAATGCATTTCATTCCTTGGAGGGTAAAACCAATGCCTCTGGAATTAGATTCTTTGGTGGCACTGATTGCTGCATAAAATGGGGTAAAAATTTAACTCTTCCAATCAGATTTCCTGATAAATGGAACGAAGTGCTTGAATATGGGTATCGTTCACCAGTTAAATATTGCCGTATTTTGTGGCGAGAAATAAATGGTAAATGTCGTTGGTATATACAGCTTATTTCGGATGGCGTACCCTATAAAGAAACTCCAGCTTATAAGCTACATAACAAAGTGAATCCTAATACTGGTTTAGTTGGTATTGATTTAAATGTAAGTGTTGTAGCTGTAGTTGGTGATGATAAAGCAGGTTTATTTCCATTTGCAGATAACGTACCCACGTTTGAGCAAGAAATTAAAGCCTTGCAGCGTAAAATGGAATGGTCGCGTCGTGCAACCAATCCAACTAATTACGAGCCTGACTTTGAGAAGAAAGTTGGACGTAGAAATAAGCACAAAAAAGGTAAAGTTAAAAAAGGAACTCGGAGATGGTTTAATTCTAATGCCTATAAAAAATATGCTCGAAAGAAACGCGAACTAGAAAGACGCAAAGCTGCTTACTCTAAATCTCAAAATCGAGGTTTAGCGAACAAAATAGTTCGTGAATTTGGTAATAATATTAAAGCTGAAAAAGTATCAGTTCGTGCTTGGCATCGCCGTTATGGTAAAGCAATATCTGCCAAGTCACCAGGTTTTTTTCAATCTGAATTATCCCGCAAGGCTGAGAGCGCCGGTGGGAAATTCACAACATTTTCTACTCGGAAAACCGCGTTATCTCAAACACATCTTGATGGCACTCGGATTAAGAAGTCGCTATCAGAAAGGGTACACAAAGATGTGAGCGGTTTTGAAATGCAGCGAGATTTATTCTCTGCATATCTGAGTAGATTTGTTAATGATGACTCGGAACTTCAAGCAACCCAGGCTCAAAGCAACTGGGGTAGGACGGAGCCGTTCTTGACACAGGCTTGGAGGGAGTTTAAAACTGCGAGCGCGAAGACTAGTTCTAAGCCCGGTGGTGTCATTTCCCCCGCAGAGCAGGACTGTGTAAAGGCGAAACAGCCTAACCAGATAGCTTTGAATAAGGGCAAAAAGTTAGGAAAAAATGGAGTTAGAAATAATTCTGTGGTTTCGCCCCTAACCCCATCACTTTAGTATGGGGAGTCGGCTCAAGTAGCATTGAAGAAATTAGAAACGATTGGGGCAGATCATGAGTAGTTCAAAAGTACAACCTGATATGGCAAAAGTTAGGCTTTCGTCAGAAAAAGCAAAAAAAGCTTGTTTGGAGATGGAACAAGCGTTCGATGAGCTTGAACAAGCGATACTTCAATTAGAAGCGGAGGCGCAAGCTCATAAACCAGTAAGGAAGTCTTAAGTATTAAATAACCTGTGGCTAGAGCATGTTAGTTAATGGTTAATATAGGAATCCGATTTGATTATTGAAAAAATCTAAGTGGGTTGGCATAAAACACCATGTCTAGTTTTTGGTGGATGGGCGCCAACCTACTAGTGGTCTGTGTCATTAATTCTGGGGTGTTGGTTTGCAACGGATTTTAACGGTGTCACTCCTGAATTATTTGTTAAAAACAAGGTCTGGGTATTTAAAATTACCTATCCGTTGCCAATCTTTCTACTCCCCAAAACTTATGACACAGACTACTAGTGGTTCATGTCATAAGTTTTGGTAGGTTAGCGTAAAATCAAACCCCACAGAGTGACCCCCTCCCCGCAACGGAGAGGGGGAACTAGAAACAATTACTACTCTGCATTTTGCTGAAAATCTTACTCCCCTCCCCGCGCTTCGGGGAGGGGTTGGGGGTGGGGTTTAATTCCGTAACAACCTCCCAAAATTAATGAATTGAAAGACGGGGAAGGTAAAGATAGCTTTTATCAACAACTAACCGAAATGAATAAAAAATTAATGTTCTGTAAATCTTTTGAAGAAATTGAACATGTCGTAAATAAGTTAGTTTTAGAGATATCAAAACAAAGCCTACAGTTAAGCGATACTAAGCGCATAATATCAAACATAGAAAAAGTTATAAAAGTGGATACGTATAGTATTCCTAATTGATTTGTAAAAAAATAATGCTGGTAAAAAAAATTACAATGTCCGCTGCATGATATTTTGGAAAATTGAAGAGTGAAAAAGTATTAAATAAGCTTGTGACTAGACTACGTAAAATTGACCGCATACGCGAATATCAAGCAAACGAACGTACATTCTTAGCCTGGGTGCGAACTTCGATTGCTTTTATTGGGTTTGGATTTGCAATCGCGCGCTTTGGATTATTCCTGCGTCAGCTAGATGCAGCAACAACTGAGCGCGCTCCAATACCACATCCTGTTTTCAACTCTGAGAATTTGGGTATTAGCTTAGTGGTGCTTGGTATTGTGACGATAGTATTTGCCGTATGGCGTTACGACCAGATATATCAGCAAATCCAGCGCGAAGACTATCAACCGAATCGTATTATGGTTTGGGTATTGGCTGTAGTCATTGGCATTCTTGGCAGCTTTACTATTCCTCTACTTATACTGCGAGATACAGCTAACTCAATTCGGACACAACCACCGTCACGTAAAGAAGGCGCCTCTAAAACTGTTCCGCATGATTAAAATAATTCAAGTATAAATAAATTAGAGCTAAATTAGAGCTACCCATATTATCTATATAAAATCAATATGCATAAGCAAAATCAGCGCCAAGGTTTGCTTATTATTCTTACTGCTGTATTAACGGGAGCGGTATTAGTTGCAGGAACAGGTATATATTTACTACTAAAATCTGTTGAAAAGCCAGTATCTACCGAATCATTAGACAACCGCGCGTATAATGATTCTGTTGCAGTTCCTGACATATCCGAGGCGCCTGTAGATACTTCTGTACCTGTCGTACCATCGACCGTAGAAAAACCCACAACAGTAACACAACCTTCACAATCAAAAATCACTATAGTAACGAGCAATACACGTAAAAATTATGGAGGAGCAAACTTCCAGGGTGAAGATTTGCGAGGTAAAAGTTTTCGCCAAGCGCAAATGGGTGGAGCAAACCTTGCGAATTCTAACTTGAGTGGGGTTGATTTGAGTGGCGCCAATATGGGTGGAGCAAACCTTGCAAGGGCAAATCTCACGAACGCGAACTTAAGTAATACCGATTTAAGAGGAGCAAATCTGAGCGGTGCAAACCTCAAAGGAGCAAACTTAGATGGCGCCAAAACTGATGGAGCAAATCTAAATGGCGCATTGCGTTAAGGTGTTTGTAAAAATTAACTATCTTGTGGGATGGGCGCCGAGGCCGTCCTAATATTGTAGACGGGCAAGGATGTCCACCCCACAAGAGAATTATACTAGTGACTGAAATCACAATGATTATATGATATCAGTCACATCTTGACATAGAGTTATCACGTAGGTTAAAAGAAAACAAACTTACAATATTTTCTAAGTAAAGAAAAGTGTAATTGACCTTCGTATGATAGTGGAGTGTAGCTATGTTAGAGAAAATTTTGCTCGCTATCGGTTTAACCTTTAGCTTAAGCATATTTACAAAAATCAACGTCCCGCCTCAGAAGCATACTTGGCAGCAATTAGAATCGGTGAATCCTCATTTGATATTGTCTCAGGAAGCAAGACAGGGGTTATTAGATTAATCGTGCTGCGTCTTACCATTCTCAATTTTCATAGGTTAAGGTTGGGTATCAACTAAGACATATTGCCGTCGGCTCTATGAAAAACCAGATTATAGCAACAGTTACATTTTTAACAACTCTAACCCTTACAACCGCAGTTCAGGCGGCAAACACTGAACACGTTAGACAGTTACTTGCCACAAAACAATGTCAAAACTGCGACCTCAGCGGCGCCGGATTAGTCATGGCGGATTTATCTGGTGCTGACTTATCAGGCGCCAATCTTGCACTTGCCAATCTTAGCCGTGCAAATTTAACAGGAGCAGATTTGCGAGGTGCGAATTTGACTAGTGCGAGTTTATTTGGCGCCAATCTCAACGGGGCAAAACTAGGTGGCGCCACAATCGTGGGTACAGATTTAAGAAATGCGTATCTGTACAACGTAGAATTGACGAACGTAACATTTAACAGTGCTAACTTGCAGGGTGCAGCAGGCATTCCTTCACAAATAGCCACACCAGACGAATTTTATGCTTTAGGAGTAGCAGCAGGCGAAAAAGGCAACCAGCAGCAAGCGATTGATTATTTTAATCAAGCAATTGCGATTAAACCCGATTATGCAGGAGCATTTTTAGCGCGCGGTATTGCCCGTTACCAGCTATTCGACCGTACTGGCGCCTTCCAAGACGCGGTTAGGGCCGAAAAAATGTTCAAAGCTCAAAATAATCTCAATGGTAGTCAAACCGCACAAGCTTTTATCACGGAGCTAAAAGCACCTCAAGATACCCAAGTGAGTGCAGGTAAACCCAACTTTATGGACTTTGTTAGCGGAGTCGCATCGGTTCTACTTCAGTTTTTACCATTTTAATTAGAAAATAAGAATTGGGTAATACCTATTGCCCAATCCATTCATGTGCTTTCGCAAAATCACGCAATCCAAAATTCAAAATCTAAAATCAAATATGTCTATATCATCTACCCTTTGGCAAGCAAATATTGATTTAGCACAAGCTTGTTTAGATAATCCTTTTGTACGCGGTATTGGTGACGGTAGTTTGCCGCGACATAAATTTGCTTATTATGTTGGTCAAGATGCGTTTTTCTTAGAAGCGTTTGCGCGCGCTTATAGTATTGCAGCAGCAAAGGCGCCTGATTTTAACGGGTTTAGAACATTTCATGCTTTAGCTGGTGGTGTCTTGGAAGAATTGCAACTCCACACTAATTATGCGTCATCCTGGGGAATTGATTTACATTCAATACAACCAGGCGCCGCAACTCGTCGCTACACTGATTTTTTAATTGCAACCGCTTGGAGTGGAAATTCAGGGTTGACGGCAGCAGCAATGTCACCGTGTATGCGTTTATACGAGTTTTTAGGTAAAGAGCTAGCGTGCGATGGTATTCCTGAACATGACTATAGTGAATGGATTCGGATATATAGCGGCGCCGATTTTGATGAAATTGCTCAGAAATTAGCTGATTTAGTTGATACTTATACTACTGATACTAACTTGATTCATTCAACTTATCGCTATGCTATGCAATGCGAACTCGATTTCTTTCAAGCAGCTTGGATTAATTAGAATTCTATCTCTGATTTATTTAAATGCATACCATAGAAAATCATTTATAGATATTAATAAAGTCTCGATAATAACTTTGAACTTTGTGATAATGATTATCTTAATATATTTGAAAAAGCCTACATTCGTTGTAAATAGGAAGTTTGAAATCGAACTTAAAGAAACAGGCAACGTATTTTAACAAATATGAAGAATTTAAATATACTGTAATTGCGTTGCAATATTCTGATATATTTTGACCTGTAGCAACATAATTCTTGAATTTTTAGTTACGTTTTGATATCGGATGTTCTGCATCTCGATTACATCAGCGCTTGCCATTTTGATTGGTTAAAAGCGTAATTTATGCATATGTATACATACATATGTAGGGAAAACTGTTTAATGTGTTTAATTAGGATTTAGGATAATTTCATGACTCGAATAAATGGTTTTGTAGGGCGCCGTAACTTACTGAAACTCGCAGGTATAGGAGGCGCGGGTATAGCAGCAAGTGCAGTTGCTGGTGTAATGTTGAGTAGTGAAGCAGAAGCGCAGACGACTCCTACAACTACTGAAAACAAACCAAAACCAGTATCTCCAGATGAAGCTTTGAAAAAATTACTACGAGGAAATGAACGATTTATAGCAGGTAAACGTGCGAATCCGAATCAGTCAAAATTACGCTTACTCGAAACTTCTGTTGCACAGTATCCGTATGCGTCGATTTTAGGATGTGCAGATTCGCGCGTTCCAGCAGAAATTGTTTTTGACCAAGGTTTAGGAGACTTATTTGTAGTTCGAGTTGCGGGTAATGTTGCGAGTCAGACAGCTATTGGTAGTTTAGAATTTTCGAGTGCAGTCTTAGGGTCGCAACTGATTATAGTACTCGGACACGCCAAATGCGGCGCCGTAGTTGCAGCAGTGAAGGGAGATCCATTACCTGGAAGAATTGGTGTATTCGTCGAAGAGATAAAACCTGCTGTAGAATCAGTCAGGCAAAAAACAGGTGACTTAGAAAAGAATTCAATTATTGCCAATATTCAATACCAAGTCAGAAAGTTACCAGAAACTTCAACAATATTAGGCAAGTTGGTTAATGAAGGTAAACTCAAAATTGTTGGTGGTATTTATGACCTTGCCAGTGGAAAAGTCACATTAGTAACTTGATAAATCTGGCTTGTAGCACATCTGTCTCAGATGTGCAGTGGTCAAGCAAGATGCCCAACTCACAAGTCATTATTTTTACCACGCCCGTCACAGAGTACGCAGAGGGAGGCTTGAAAAACCTCTAACTAACTCATTCTCCAAGTACAGGAATTTGAATTACAAACTCTGTCCCTTGTCCTAAAGAGGAAATACACTCAATTGTTCCACCGTGTTTTTGTGTAATAATTTCATAGCTAATTGAAAGTCCCAGTCCTGTTCCCTTACCTTCGGGTTTGGTGGTGAAGAAAGCTTGAAAAATTTGATTTCTAACTGATTCTGGCATACCGGGTCCATTATCAGCTATACTGATTTTTACTTGCTGGTTGTCTAGAGAAGTAGTAATTCTAATTTGATTAGGTTTTTTTTCAATTTCTGTATAGCTTTTACCAAGGTTAGATTCATCTATTGCATCGATAGCATTGGCGATTAAGTTAGTAAATACTTGGTTGAGTTGTCCTGGGAAGCATTCGACTAGAGATAAGTCTCCATATGATTTGATGATTTCAATTGCGGGACGTTCAGGTTTGGATTTAAGACGATGAGATAATATAATTAATGTAGAATTTATTCCCTCATGGATATCAACGGCTTTTTTCTCGTTACCATCGGTACGGGAATAATTTCGCAAGGACTGCATAATTTCTTTGATGCGGTCTGTTCCTATTTTCATTGAGTCGAGCATTTTAAGTAAGTCTTTAATTAAATATTCTAAATCTACATTTTCTATTTCTGATGTTATTTCTGTTCCAGGGTTGGGGAGTTCGTTTTGATATAAAGTGAGCAAGTGTATTAAATCTTTTACATATTGTTTAGTGTGAGATAAATTACCGGAAATAAAGCTCACAGGGTTATTGACTTCGTGGGCAATACCTGCAACCATTTGACCAAGGGCTGATATTTTTTCTGTTTGGATGAGTTGAGATTGAGTATTTTGCAGTTTAATTAATGCTTGTTCTAAGTCTGTTGATTTTTGCCTTAATTCAGTCTCTGATTTTTGTAATAGTTCGGTTTTTTCTTGCTCATGCGCTAATAAACGCGCGTTTTTGATGGCAATTGCTGCTTGGGATGCTAGTATTTTAATTAGTGATAATCTTTCAGCAGTAAATGCGCTGATTGTTAGATTATTTTCTAAATAGATTATACCAATAAACTTTGTTTGATATAATATAGGAACACAGAGTATTGATTTAGATTGATGTTGCTGAATGTAAGGGTCTTGACTATATATCTGGTCTAATTTGGCATGATTGAGGACTAATATTTGCTGAGTTCTGGCAACGTAGTTAATGATAGATATTGGAATATCAGCGCTTTGTTCTACTGGTGTTGATTGCACCACTATATGATTAAGTTGGTCGTCAATATCAATAGCTTCGATAAGTAAATGATTATCTTTCTCTAAAATTATACAGCCTTTCTGGGCACCAGTATTTTCAATAATAATATGCAGCAATGTGCTGGGCAAGTTTTCTAAATTTATTTCGCTCTGTATTGCTGATGATGCTTTAATAACTGTAGCTAAATCAAGTATTTGGCTGGTGCTGCTAGTACTAACTGTTGTTTTGTTAATTGCCCCAGTGATTGTTGGATGTTTGTCTAACTGTATATTGGTATTAACGTGATAAATAATACAGTCAGGGTAGCGTTTTTCTAAGTCTTTAACTTTTGCCACTGCACCCCAACGATTATAGCCGTAGTATGCATCTGTCATATAGGTTTTGGCAATTTTATATTTACCTTGCGACAAATAAAATTTAGCTGCAAGTTCGTTCGCAAGAGCTTCTTCTTGGATATAACCATTTTCTGCTGCACTAGCGATAGCTTTGTCATAATATTCCATTGCTTGATAGTTTTGACCTAGCAAGCGATATTTTTCTGCTTCCACCAAATCATATTTATTTTGGAAATTCATGGGAGCATGATACGACCAAAGCTTTAATTTATCTTGATTTGCTTGTAATGTAGCTTGTATTTCCTGTGGTATAGTCTGAGAATCAAAATATACCGCTAGTTTTGCTAGAGAATCATAAAAATTTAAGATGGGTCCGTAGAGACATCCTGCAACTGCATCTAAATAAACTCCAGCTTGTTCTGCGTTAACCACAGCTTGCTCATATTCTCCAAATAAATAACATAGGATAACTTTATGGAGATAGAAGAAATGAAGACCAATTCGGTCATTTGCTGCTAGCTGAAGAGGTAATGTAGTTTCTTCGTTGTAAACACCAACTAAATTATAGGGTTTCTCAACTTGACTTGTCAAATTTAAAACTACTTGTTGTAAGGTAGCAAGATGATTTGAGTTAGCTGCTTGCTTGAATTTAAGTGCATCATTAACACTTGCTATTTCCCTTGATAATAAAGTGAGTTCATTAGCTGCAAAATATGCATATTGATATCGGTTTACAGCAGCATGACCGGCATATTCTAAATCTCCATTTTCCAATCCACTTTCATATGCTTTTTGGAAAAGAGGTAAAGTGTGTTGAATATGTTCTTTACCATGTTTTGTAGATACAGCCACCATAAAATATGTCTTCGCTTTTAATTGTAAGGCATTTAGCTGTTCTATTAGGTTTAAAGCCAATTTACCAAATTGATAACAACCTTCAATATCTTGGCAAAATCCTTGCAAAATTAATCCATAAGTAGCATAAGCAAAGGTTGAAAAAGGGGCATTTCCATATTTAATTGATAGATTAACTTGAGAAAATACAGTTAGTGGGAATAATGCAGGCGCCGCAGTAATGGTTGGAAAACAAGTAATTGATAGCATTCGCATTGCTGCTAATTGATAAGCATCGGTCATTAAAGGTAGATTGCTCAAATCAGAAATACATCTTCCTTGTAAGTTGCTTGCTGTTTCTTGTAAAGCTAACTGAATATCAGATGGTGTGGGTATTTCTGGTAGTTGAACACCCAATAATTCCAGTACTTGTAACCCAAGCTTAACTGCTTCGAGTAGTTCATTTTGCGCTATCTTTGTGAGAATTTTGACTTCATAAACTTTGACTTTATCCAAAATAGTTTTTGCTTGTTGCAGAACAATATCAGCCCATTGCTCCGTGTCAACAAAATTTCCAGTTAAATAAGCCGCTTCCGCCGCTTCTTCATGCATTAATAACGTTACACTATATTCAGATTGCCAACTATCAGGTGATAATAATATCGCAACAGACAAATATTTAAAGGCGCCTTCGTAAGCTGCTGATGCTTTGGCTTTTCTACCTGCAATTAAATTTAGTCTTGCCAATTCATGGTTTTCTGATTGAGTTAACCTATCAATTCCCACATTTAACTGATTTACAATATCAAAAATATTTGATTCGAGTTTTGATTGGGAAGTATTCTTTAAAAGTAATTGCCCAATTCTTTGATGAGTCTCTCTTTTTAACTCTGATGGAATTAAAGCATAAGCAGCTTGTTGTACGCGGTCGTGTAAAAATCGATATTTAACGCGCGTTTCATCAAAGTCAAGTATCTCTAATTCTTCCGAAGCAAATAGTAATGGGACTTTATAATGATTATTTAAGGGTAATATTAAACCCTGTTGTAAAGCAGAGTCTAAAGCTGATGCTACCGTTAACACACTTTGCTCGCTGACGGTTGCCAAAACATCCAAGCTAAAACGCGAACCAATGCAAGCAGCTAGCTTTAATACCATCTGCGTCTGCTCTGGCAGTTTTTGGATATTAGATGCAATTAACTCGACAACACTTTTATCTGCTATTCCTGCACTGAGTATGTCTTGAATATCCCACACCCATTGTTCTTTCTCAAAATCAAATTTTAAAAGTTTCTCTTGAGATAGTGTATTTAATAGTTGAGTGATAAAAAATGGATTCCCCTGAGTTTTATAAAACAGTAGTTCTGCTAAGTTGTCTGTTTCTTCTGTATTGCTTAATGTATCTACGACAATTTGTTGTACATGAGTTAGTTCCAAAGGACGCAGAACAATGTTATTAATTACCGTCCCAGCTTGTTCTATTTCTGATAATGTATTAATTAACCCATGAGCAGCACTCACTTCGTTATCTCGATATGCTCCAATTAGCAGTAAATTTTTACTATCAAGATTAGTCATTAAAACTTGTATTAAGTTTAAAGAAGCAGTATCAGCCCATTGTAAGTCATCTAAAAATAGTACTAGAGGATGTTCTGGTTGGGTAAAAACTTGAATAAATTGTTGAAATACGCGATGAAAACGCTTTTGTGATTCTACGGCGCCTAATTGAGGTACTTCAGGTTGCTTACCAATTATTAATTCAACTTCTGGGATAACATCAATTATAACTTGCCCGTTGGCGCCTAAAGCTGCTAATAATTTATCTTGCCAATTTTGTAGTTTATCAGTACTTTCGGTAAGTAATTGTCGCATCAACGATTGAAAAGCTTGAATCAGAGAAGCATAAGGGATATTACGTCCTAATTGGTCAAATTTGCCACTGATAAAATAGCCTTGCTGACGCACTATTGGCTTATGCACCTCCGCAACTAAAGACGACTTACCAATACCAGAGTAGCCAGATACTAGTATAATTTCACTGTCACCCTGACTGGTACGGTCAAATGCAGCTAAGAGCATTGATATTTCTTGCTCTCGTCCGTAGAGCTTTTGAGGAATTAAAAGTTGTGCCGCACGGTCTTTTTTTCCTGGTATAAATTGAGTTATATCTCCCAGACTTTGAATATGGTCGAGATAAAATTCCAAATCAGCTAATAACCCAACTCCAGTTTGATATCTGTCTTCCGCATTTTTCGCCATCAATTTGGTAACAATTGCAGCAATAGGAGCAGAAACTTCTGGATTTAATTCTTGAATTGGTTTTGGTTGCCGAGCCAAATGACAGTAAATTATTTCTAAGGGGTCTAAGGTAGTAAACGGTAATTGACCAGAAAGTATTTCATAAAAAGTTACCCCTAACGAGTAAAAGTCACTGCGATAGTCCACAACCCGGTTCATTCTTCCAGTTTGTTCTGGAGATACATACCCTAACGTCCCTTCGATTTGATTGGGATTAGTTAATTGTGCAGAATATTTATCTAAACGCGAAGCAATACCGAAATCTGTGATTTTGACTTGTCCTGATTGGGGATTAATAATGATATTGCTGGGCTTAATATCTTTATGAATAATGTGGTGACTATGCAGTGATACTAATGCTCTAGCTAGTTGTACGGCAATACTGACAAAATATTCAATAGATAGTTTTTCAGTATAGAGGAATTTTTTGAGGCTAATACCACCAAAGTCTTGTAATACCAAGATTAAGCGCTTGTGGTGATTTTCTAGCCCCAAAACTTTGACAATTCCCTCTAAATCGAGGTTTTTTGTGAGAATATGTTCATGTTTAAGACGAGCTATCTGCTCTAAGGTTGGATATTCTGCCGCTAAAACCTTGAGGATAACGTTTTGCTTGTGTAATTGCGACACACCTCGATAAATAATCGTATTTAGTCCCTCGTCAATTACTTCGGTAATTTCGTAACCTGAAAGATTAATAGCGGACAGCATAACCTTGACCTCACAGTCTTTATTGAAACTCTTTTGTTAGAGTTCCCAGCGTGCAGGTCAAATTAAACATAACTTTATATTAAGAAAAGTTAACGTTCCCCGCTTCGCATTATAAATGAGTTATCAATTATGCCCTACAACATCCCACTCGACTAAAAACTTTAATAACCCGCGAATGATGATACTTGGAACATAAGCGATTTCTTGGTTAGGAACCATCCGTAAGTTTGACAAGCGTTGAGTTAGCACTTCGAGTGCTATTCTTCCTTCCAAACGTGCAAGTGCTGCACCAACACAGTAATGGATACCCCCACCGAAAGCTAAATGCTTGCCGTTAGGAATACGGTGAATGTCAAAACGTTCTGGCTCAGGAAACTGGATATTATCTCTATTACCCGATGCATATAGTAATTGGACGCGGGCGCCTTTTGGTAACTGTACTCCACCCAATTCCACAGCTTCGGTGGTTGTACGAATTAATCCTGGTACAGGAGACTCAAAACGTATTACCTCTTCCACCGCATTAACTGCCAAACTAGGATTTTGTCGCAAAGCTTCTAATTGTTGGGGGTGTTGTACTAATAAAGCAACAGCGTTACCTATTAAATGAGCCGTAGTTTCATGTCCTGCAAATAATAATTGCATAACTAAGCTAATAATTTCCGATGTAGAAAGATTTGCTTCTCCTTCCAAACTAGCGTTAAGCAACCCCGTCAATAAGTCATCTTGCGGATTTATAGAACGCTGTTTTAAAATATCTGCAACATAGTGCTGCAAAGACACAAAACTGCGAGCGCATCCAACATGCTGTTCTACAGGCGCCCCTCCAGAAAGTATTATTAACCAATCATCACACCATTTTTTAACGGTGTGAATATCTTGACGGGGAATACCCAAAAAATCACCAATGATAAATAGAGGTAATGGGGAGGCAAAACCTTTTATAATATCGACACACCCAGAATCAATCCAATCATCAATGAGCGCATTTGCTGTTGCATAAATGTGAGGTTCATTTGCAGCAATACGCGCGGGCGTCAATACACTACTTACCAAACTACGAATGCGCGTATGTCCAGGTGGGTCATTATCCACAAGGCTAGGACGCGGCATATCTGGATAGCCTTCTTTCAAAATAGCTTCTACCTCTGGACTGATTTCCAAATCAACGAGATTTGAGTTAGCAGAAGAAAAGCGGTTTGTATCTTTTAAAACTTGAGTAATCTCCGCGTAACGAGTAACAATCCAAAGTTTGAGCATTGGACTGTAAAATACTGGGTATTCCTGCCTTGATCGAGCATAGAACTCATAAGGATTTGCCTGGTGTTGTGGTGATAGAGGAGAGTAGTCAGTTTGTGTCACGCTGGTGTTATTAAGCATCACTCTTGGGATAATTGTAATGATTCTTTGTAATTAACCTTACAAAGGCATAATAATTAAAAAGCTGCCAAAATTCCTAGAGGATAAGTTCGATGTCAATATATCCTCTAGGAAAATGTTCAACGGCGCCTTCCTTCAAGCGAGGATAAGTTCAATGTCAATATATCCTCTAGGAAAATATTAAACGGCGCCTTCCTTCAAGTGAGGATGCAATTAAGCAATAACTTTTAGGGTTTTTAAAGTGGTATCACTACAACCAGTTAAAAAACCTCCTAATACTTTGACTTTTTGAAGGTATTCTAAAGCTTCTTTGGTTATTATTTCTCCAGGCATTAATACAGGTATACCTGGGGGATAAGGACATATTGTCTCGGCACTGATGCGCGAGTAAGTTTGGTCAAGTGGTAAAGTTTCGGATGCTGCAAAGTAAGCTTCGCGGGGAGAGATGTGTAATATACTATTTGATGCAGTAAGACTATATAATATTTTTGCACTAGTTAATTTTGTATTGTTTTTACTCACAGGCGCCATTCCAGCTAGGGTGTTGAAAGCTTGTATTAATTTATCGATGTCTTGTTGGGTGTTGCCGATACTAATAATAAATGTGAGATTTTGTAGTGATGCAAGTTCGCTTCTGACTGCGAGTTGAGTTTCTAAAATTTCGTCTGCTTCAAATCCTGTGATTCCGAGGTTGGAGACGTTTATTGTTAGACGGGTTGCGTCTAAATTGATAAATCCCCCCAACAGAGCTTGATAAGGGGGGCTAAGAGGGGTTGATAGACCTGGGATTTTGTTGATGTTAAGACGTGCGGTGTGGGCAAATTGTAATGTTTGGGTAATTAGAGAGTTGCCGTGTAATGCCATTTGCGCGCGTGCAGCATCAAGTGAAGCCATTAGTATGTAACTTGGGCTTGTTGATTGAACTAGTTGTAATACTTTACTAATTCTGTCGTAGTTTACTATGTTTCCTTGAACGTGCAGCATTGATGCTTGTGTCATGGCGCCCAGTGTTTTATGTGTAGATTGAACACAAATATCTGCACCTGCTGCTAAACCTGATATGGGCAGGTCTGGATGAAAGGCAAAATGGGCGCCGTGTGCTTCGTCTAAAATTAACGGGATATTATATTGATGTACAATATTTGCGATCTTCGCTACATCACCACAAACACCGTAATAAGTTGGATACACCATTAATACTGCTTTCGCATCGGGGTGTTGATGTAATGCTACTGCAACACTTTCTGGTGTAATACTATGAGCAATATCTAAAACTGCGTCGTATTCTGGATTGATAAAAATAGGTATGGCGCCTGAAAGAATTAAGCCAGCAATTACCGATGAATGAACATTACGCGGCAGAATAATTTTATCTCCTGCATTGCAAGTTGCCATAATCGCCGCTTCGATACCGCATGTCGAACCATTTACTAAAAACCAAGTACGCGCGGCGCCGAATGCTTCTGCTGCTAACTGCTGTGCTTCATCAATTACACCCTCCGGTGCAAACAAATTATCCAACTCAGTTAATTCTGGTAAGTCCGCAGTAAATACAGATTTACCAAACACATCTATAAGAGAAGGCGAAATTCCTACACCTCGCTTGTGTCCAGGGGTATAAAAAGGGGCATGTGATGATTTGGCACATTCATAAAGCGCAGTCAGTAAAGGTGTTTGAGCTTGCGAAGCACTATTAATCATTTCGATAGATGGCAACAAATAATTAAAAGATGAGAGTGGAAACAGAAGGCATTAAAATTACAAACCGTGTGTATGTTCGCACGCTTACCATTTACCCTTTAATCCTTACTTATTTAATATGATTCCCAGCTTAATATCTATACCCGAACCACAAATTCCGACACCCAACCCAAACCCATTACCAAGTCCACAACCATCACCTAACCCAGAACCAGGTATTGTACCTGACCCAACACCACAACCGATACCCGCACCAGTACCTGAGCCAGTTCCGGCGCCTATTCCTCAACCTGTCCCAGGTCCTATCCCACAAACAGTACCCTAACAACTCAAGAAACTGGATTTTTATCTCCCCAACCCCCCTTTTTAAGGCTACGGTGTACACACAAGTCGAAAAAAGGTGGCGCTTGGGTTGCTTTGGGCGCTTCGGATGTAGGGAGGGGAGGAGGAACAAGGAGCAATATGGAGCCTTCATTGATTCTTAATTGACGCAAATACTTGGAAGAATAGTTCCTCAATTTCCTCATTTCCTCCGTTTCCAGCCTCCAAAAACACCCCCTGCTCCCCTGCCCCCAATGCCAAAAAGTTGTGTGTACACGGTAGCTTTTTAAGGGGGGCTAAGAAATTTTTACTTACTCATCCGAGATTTCAAAATCAGGGTTCTCGCATAAGTTGACACCATGAAGTTCCTCTTCTTGATGATGTTCATTGATAATTTTCATATCATATAAACACTTATCGCTATCGCGGTCAAAGTGCATGTTAACTGATTGACCTTGCCAGACAACTTTATCTTCAAGATTATCAACCAGATTTTCCCCCCAATCATCTTTATCAACATGTGACATCTTAACTTCACGAATTTTAAAGCTACTGCTGTTGTGAAGCTGAATATTACATACCTCTGCCAGTGCAGCTTGCGAAGTGAATGCTACAAATGGCAGCGCGATAATTGGAAATAAGACCTTGGGAACAGATTTGAATTGGAGTAATTTCCCCATAATTATCCGGTGTGTTAGTAAGACACCATTGTCTTGGAATAAATCTACTTTACCTAAAATTTGTAGAAATATAAAATTAATTTTTGATGAAAATAATTAACATAATTATTGATATAATAGATACAGAAAATATCGAATAAAAAAAATAATTAATAACACATCCGTTACATGGGTTACATCATCCTTTGCCAATTTACTCCGTCCAACAGCGCGTTACATTTGATATCCTTGCAAAAGTAAGAGACGCTATAAAACATTGATATGCTCAGAGCTGGGATTGTTGGACTGCCCAACGTAGGAAAATCTACTTTATTCAACGCTTTGGTCGAAAATGCCAAGGCAGAAGCTGCGAACTTCCCTTTTTGTACCAAAGACCCAAATGTCGGTATTGTTTCGGTTCCTGACGAACGGTTAAACGTTTTGTCCAAACTTTCCTCATCGAAACAAATCGTCCCAGCACAGGTTGAGTTTGTCGATATTGCTGGTTTGATTAAGGGTGCGAGTAAAGGTGAGGGAATGGGTAACGCTTTCTTGTCTAATATTCGTGAGGTAGATGCTATCGTTCACATGGTGCGCTGCTTCGAGAATGATGATATTATTCACGTTTCTGGTTCGGTTGACCCAGTACGGGATATTGAAACGATTAATTTGGAGCTTGCTTTAGCTGACTTAGGGCAAGTTGACAAGCGTATCGAACGGACTAAGAAGCAAGCGCGCGCTTCCAAAGAAGCCCAAGCTGAGTTAGTAGTATTAGAGAAAGTAGCAGCACAGTTAAACGAAGGTAAGTCAGTTCGTCAGATTGATTTGACCGAGGAAGAACTGGAAACAATTAAGTTTTTAGGGTTGCTGACTGCCAAACCGATTATTTTTGCAGCAAATGTATCGGAAGATGACTTGGCAAGTGGTAACAAGTATGTAGAGCAGGTGCGCGCGATAGCAGAACAAGAGAAAGCGCAAGTTGTAGTTGTTTCTGCCCAAGTAGAGTCTGAGTTAATTGAATTACCAGCCGAAGAAAGAGCCGATTTTTTAGCTTCTTTGGGTGTAGAAGAAGGTGGTTTAAAATCTTTGATTCGTGCAACCTACGCGCTGTTAGGTTTACGAACATATTTTACCACGGGCGAAAAAGAATCGCGCGCTTGGACTATTAAAGCTGGAATGAAGGCGCCGCAAGCAGCAGGTGTTATCCACTCAGATTTTGAGCGCTGTTTTATCCGCGCGGAAACGGTAGCTTACAATGATTTAATAAGTTCTGGTTCATTTAGTGGCGCCAGAGAGAAAGGTTTGTTACGTAAGGAAGGAAAAGAGTATGTTGTTCAAGAAGGGGATGTAATGGAATTTCTGACCAGCGCATAGTGGCAACGGATATAACGGATGTAACGGATGGCTTATCTGTTACATCCGTTAATTCTTTTTTGAGCGGTTACGAATTTAGGAGCAATAATTACGATGGCATATAGTGATTTTACGCTAGAAATGGTTCTTGAACAGTTCAATCTCAGCATTCGGGAAACGCGCTCGCTAATTCAAAGTCAATCTGTAATTCAAGCTCCAGTTGTAGTGATAGAGTCAGCCAAACGTGGCATTTTAGAAAATGGGCTAGGACAATGTGCCGCTGCTATGGTAGCAGCACAACTGTTTAATCAAACTCACAATCTTGCGATTCCCTCTGTCTATGGTTGTGTAACCAGCGGCAGTAGTTGGAAATTCCTCAAGCTCTCAGGAACTGAACTTGTGGTTGATATTACTGAATATGATATAACGCCTATCGAGCGCCTCTTAGGAATTCTGTTGGCAACGATCACAACCGATTAACGATCTGCGTCCTTTGAGTTTAAACCGCGCGTTTTCACACTCGCTGCTCTCCTTTGAGTTTATCACGAGTCGCAGAGCCGGATTTCGATTTATTGGCGCCTGTTTCTGGAACACACAGCTTATGTCTCGCTTTCCAGAAAGATGCAAGTAAAGATTTACCACTTGTAAAAGAACTTAAAAAGTAGTCAATTCCATGAAAATCCATTTAGGGTGTAATTCTTCAGGAATATCACTTTCTAGATATGGAGAAATTTCTTTGAACCCAAACGAACGATACAAAGATTGCGCTTCTTGTGCATAATCTGGTGTATCTAAACGTAATTTTGAGTAACCAATATTGCTAGTTTGATTAATTATTGCTTGTAGTAACGTGCGACCAATTCCTTGTCTACGGTATTCTGGCTTAACATACATCCTTTTAACTTCGGCTATACTTTCACTATTTTGCCTAAATCCTGCACAACCAACATTTTTATTTTCAACTTGTGCCAAAAATAAACCACCATTCGGCGCCGTAAATTGATTAAGCTTGGCAATGTCCTGAGCTAAAAGTTCATTAACATCAAGATTTATATTGAAATCTCGTGCAAATATTGGATGGACTTCAGATAAATTTTCATTAAATAACTCGCGAATATTATTTATATCTTTCTCAATATCAGCGAAACGAATACTTAACATATAATAAGTTGTACTCCTTGCTATCTTCTAAAGTTTTCCTTTCTTTTGGAACGGGCAAGGATGCCCATTCCACAAGAGATGCCCTTATTCACACAGAATAAAAATGTATCAAATCCCACTCATAGACTTCTGCCACATAAAAAGTGAAAATATTATCAAACAAATCTACCAAGCTTGCTCAGAAGTAGGCTTCATGTACTTACAAAACGTTAATATATCTCAAGACCTAATAGAAAAGATATTTAATACTAGCAAATCTTTTTTCAATCAACCATTAGAAATCAAACAGAAGTCAGCATGGAGCGACGAATTTAGCAACCAAGGTTACGTAGGTATTGAACGCGAACGACTTAACCCAAACCAACCAGGTGACTTAAAAGAAGCATTTAATGTTAGTAGATTAAATAACCAAACTTCCCATATCATCGCCCAGTATCCCTATATTGTAGAATTCTTTAACGCTTGTACAAAATTATCCAATCAAATCTTAGAAGCAATAGGACGCGCGTTAGAACTACCTACAAACTTCTTCGCAAACAACCACAACCAAAATCACCATACCCTAAGACTATTACATTATCCTCCACTACAAAAATCACCACACTCAAGACAAACGCGCGCAGGAGAACACTCTGACTACGGTAGTATTACGCTATTGTTTCAACACGAAGTAAGTGGTCTAGAAGTAAAGACAATATCTGGGGAATGGATAGCGGCGCCTGTAATACCTGGCACTGTAGTAGTTAACACAGGTGACTTAATGCAACGTTGGACAAATAACATATTTTGCTCTACCAAACATCGAGTAGTAATTCCAGATAATCTCAACCAGTCGCGTTACTCGATAGCGTTTTTCTGTCATCCCAACGACGATACTCAAATTACCTGCTTACCAAGTTGTATGAATGAATCACCAATATATCCGCCAATTTCAGCAATAGAGTATCTTTTAACACGATTAAAATCTACGTACTAGACGCGATAAATCGCGTCTCTACTTTTTCCGAAATCAAGATATCTTTATTGGAAGTATTATTTAAATAAATAAGCAATGCCAAGTATTAAATTAACTTGACAAAGGCGCTCTTTGTTATTAGGCGTACCATCATTTATAGTAACCTCAGTATTAACGTAGCTTAGGGCTTACAATTTACCTTGATAGTTAGGTGTGTTGTAAGTATGGAAAGCTATGATTGGGTAGTGATTGGCGCCGGATTTACGGGTGCAGCACTTGGATATGAACTTGTCAAAAAAGGCTTTTCGGTTGTTTTATTAGAACAAAATGCAGTACCTGACAATGCTACCCGTTACAGTTATGGTGGTTTGGCGTTTTGGTCTGGTAATAGTTCATTAACACGTCAACTTTGTAATGAAGGCAAACAACGCTATGGAGAGTTGCTGCATGAGTTGGGCGATGATATCGAGTATCGCGAAATAGATTTACTTTTAACTATTGACGCCTCCTCAGACCCAAACGTAGTTGCTGAATCTTATTCTCGCTTTCAAACAGTACCACAGTTGCTTTGTGTCGAAGCTGCATGTGAATTAGAACCATTATTAAATAAAAACGCCATTTCCGGCGCCTTAACAGTCAAACATGGTCATATTCAACCAGAGAACACAGCACAAGCATACATCCAAGCTTTTCTAAAGAATGGTGGAAAAATTCTTTTCACTAAAGTCCTTGATATTCAATCCTTGGAGGTAGAGTATAAAAACCTTGCCATTTGCGCTGGAGGTATTACTAGACAGTTGCTTAATAAGTCTGGTATTTTCTTACAGCAATATTTTACCCATGCAGAAATTCTGGAAACGGCGCCAATTGATGTCAAACTTAGCACATTAGTAATGCCAGCAGTATTACAACGCTTTGGTTTTGAAGCTAAAGCTGGTCAAGATGATGAAGTTTGGCGCCATCCTGGTAGTGAACCGGAGGCTGCAATATTAGATACAGGTGCCGTGCAGTTTTTAGATGGCAGTATGCGTATTGGGCAAATTAGTCGAACGCTTACAGACCCAGATGCAAAAGTTGATGCAGTAGAGAGTGAAAAGTGGCTACGTAATAATATAGGTCAGGTATTACCTTGTTTATCTTCTGTACCTGCAACTTGGCGCCACTGTTTGGTAGCTTTTAGTAAAGACAGCTTGCCTTTGGTTGGCGCCGTTCCTGAACACGATAATATCTATATATTCTCAGGTTTTAGCAATCCACTTGTATATATACCACCACTTGCCTATAGGTTTGCTAATTGGGTAGCAGGACAAGAAGACGAAATTATTAACCAGTTATCACCAAATCGTTTTATAAATTTTTAGGGTTATCAGCAGAAAAGAAAAGGAACAATGACAGTGTAAAAAAAAATTGAGTAATATTATGTCCGGCGCCAGCTAATATTTTGCACTTTTAAGTATAAACTACATAACACCTAATACATAGTAATTAAAATCACATTCTTTATTTAGTCCTCTTACAGAGGACTTTCACTATTAGCATAGAGTTTACAACTCTATGCGGGTAGGAACGTAGCCAATAAATCCACAAACATTTAGTAATATTATTTACATTTATCGATATTAATGCGAGCTATAAGTCAGGAAAATCTGACAATTCATCTTAAAATAGTTTTATAGCGTTATAGTTATATATAAGTTATGGTTAATTGGTTTTGGGTTGCACGCAAAGCTACACCCAACCTACGGTGTTATATGTTGTGACTTTCGGTTCCATCTCCTGGTTCTATAATTTGGTCTTCTAAAACGGCTTTTACCATGTCCGACTCAGCTAGTGCGTTGACACCGGCAGCGCATATCTCAATCGGAATTTGACCTAATGCACCTGGGTTTTCAGTTAAAGGCTGTCCGCCGAAGTCTTTAATAATATTAAGAATATATTCAAACGCATTTTTAGCTGAGTTGCGTAATGATTCAATCGCAGCTTTACGTTCCGCAGGAGATTGACGGGCGCCACAGCTTTTCCCATTGTCGAGATGGAGAAAAACGATGACGCGAACTTTCTGCTGCGGTTGCAAATTACTTAAGCGATTTGCAAAATCGACGCTAATTTTGTGATTAAAAGGGTTACGCTGATACATATAATAGATGATGCAATCCCCTGGCTGCTCTTACTTTAGAGCTTGTAATGCCTCCAGAGGTTGTATTAATCCCCATCCCCAGCGATTATCTGGACGACGGGTACCACCTGCTGGATGTTTAGCTGTTTCCTTTAGTACCCTTATAATATCGATTACAGATGCTCTTGGATTTGCTGCCATCAGTAAAGCTGCAACCCCAGCAACGTGGGGAGTAGCCATTGAGGTTCCATCCATGTAGTTGTAAGCGTAAGTTCCTTCGGGAGTTCTAGTAGGTGGTATACATGAGTATATCTGAGTCCCTGGCGCAACAACATCCGGTTTTGTAACCAATCTACCAGCATCTTCTTGGTCAGGAAAAACTAGACTTGCTCCACTGCTGAAAAACGCTACGTCATGTTTATTATTGGATAACTTTTCGATGGCGCCTACTGAAAAGGCATTGTACGAGTTACCAGGCGAACTAGTATTGCCGTGATTCTCATTCCCAACTGCGACAACAGGTAAAATACCGTATTGGTTAATTAATATATCGAGAACTTCGGTAAATAAAGGTTCGTAGTAACTCATGCCAAGCGACATATTAATAATATCGGCGCCTGTTTCGATAGCCCAAGAAATACCTTCGAGCAAAGTTCGTAAAGTCGTGTTGCCAATTAGTACACCTGCTACTAATAGGTTAGCATTAGGCGCCACACCAATGGAAAGACCTTTATCGGTTTTGCCACCAGCAATAGTTCCACAAACGTGAGTACCATGCTGACCGCTATCGAATGCAGGTGAAGCGGTAATGCGTCGTCCAAGAGGGTCGATAACAACAAACTCTTTGACGCGGTTATTAAGTGCTGGATGCGCTGCGTAGACTCCAGTATCTAAGACCGCGACATTTACGTTCTCACCCTTGGTAGTTTCCCACAGTTTGGGAATGTCTAAACTATCAAGTCCCCAGGTTGTACTAATTTCAGATCCTTGAGTTACCAAGTCAGCATATTCAACCCGACGTGGTTGAATAAGATGGATACTTTGATTTGGTAAAACCGCGACTACACGAGGTTGTTCGGCAAGTGCTTCTAAGGTTTTGTGAGTAACTTCAACTGTTGCTACAGGTAATGTTCCCGAACCAATTAGAGAAATTTCCAGTGGATCATCGCTATATCCTAAATCACGACTCGCTTCTTGATACTGGTCGAAGATTTCTTCCTGTAGCGCTTTTTGAATGCTAGCTCGCTGTTGAGACTTTTCTAACCTACTATGAATCTCACGCAGGCGCCCGCGTTTTGGTAATCCTTCAGTTTGTGGTGCTTCGTAAATTACAATTGCATCACGCTTGTCATCTTCATCAAGTCCAGCTAGAAATGGATCGAACGCAGGTGATATTTTATTCTCTATACTCATAAGTAATTTTCTGGTTTAATTGCTTTATTTTGTTACTCCGGCTCTAGGGTATACTGAGGTAGTAGCATTTGATATCTACCTTAAAGGTCAGTTTGTAGCATTGTTGAGGCGATATTGTTTGCTAGGGCTGCAATATCCTTGGTAGCAGTGAAGACTTGAGAGAACGAACCACAAAGGCACAAAGGACACAAAGTAAGAAAGAAGCGGAGTAAAATATTACTTACTCACCACTCAAAGAAACTGGGCTTCTCACCACCAACTCTTCATCCAAAAAAACCTTGTCATATGCACCCGGCGAATCACACAATATTGTGATTTCCGTTGACATGCTGATATACTTCAACATGATTCTTATCTAATTTTAATAATTCTGCTGCTTCCGCTAACAGTGCGTTTTGCTCGCTTTGTATTTCGGCTAACCGTACAGATATTTCTGCCAATCTTTCCGGTTTTGTATCATTCGTAGTTGTATCGCTCACATTAATAATAGGCGCCCCTTGAAGGGTTACTACTACTGCATTACTATTCGTTAACTTATTCCACCCAAATGCTGTATATTTACCTAATTTTTGTCCGATATAACTAATTAACAACCAAATTAATCTTAACGGTGTTTTTAATATTGACAAACTAGCAGCTTCAATCAAGCGAATAAGCGCGCGGATAATACTCCAAGCAAAAGCGATAAATAATAAAGCAAGAATAACACTCCAAATCGGATGATTCGCTGCCCACCCAAGTAACTGAACCAACTTGTAAATAGCAGGATGTTGCACTAACCAATCATTGATTGAATAATTCATCGAATTTTGAATCGCTGTTGATGTTGACTGCTGGATGTTTTCAGCCGACTGCATCGTTTTATGGAGCGAATCTTTAAGAGTATCAATTCCGCTCGTTACTGTATTTACTGCTTGATATGACGATTGTTGTGCAGTATTACTTAGCTCGTTAACCTTATCGTTAATCAACTGCTTGGTACTCTGAAAATTTTGGCGCCAGTTTTCAAGTAGTGTCATAAAAAGCCCTACATATCAAGTTATTCATTTAATTTACAACCTTGCTATTACCATTTTATTGGTTGGTGGCACTGATATCTGGAAGGGCGGGCAAGGATGCCCACTCCACCAAAGTATAAAAAATTACACATATTGGGGTATTTTTTCAAATCCATTGTTAATTGCACATCTAAATATGGGAACCATACATACAGATAACCATATTTGGATTAATAATCGAGCATATAGCTATGCAGCAGTTAAATTCGGGAGTCGCATACTTGACCTGGTGTTTATGCTTTTTTATTAGACAATGCGCGTTCTTTTTCCAACGAAAGCCAATGATATTAGAACACAATTTACTATAAGCTAGCTTTGGGAAGGCACCTATGTTGAGTCAAAACGAACCTTTAGAATCAGCTATACCTTAAGACCAAGAAATAAAACAAAATCTGTTGGTTGAACTTTTTTTAATGATTCGTTGTTAGTGCAGCCAAAAAGTGTAGATAGGTAAACAATACTCAGGCTACACAAAAGGTATTGAAATTTCATAGAGTTTTTAGAGATAATCGAGGGCGAACGTTTATTGTTATATCTTTTACTTATTGAATTAGTACTACAAAACTAATTGGTTAAGAAGGAATTGGAAGTAGTAATACTTTAATAATAGGCGCCACCTACTGTCCCATTAGAACGCTCGGCTCACCTGTAAACCAAACACCATCTACCCGCAGGTGTTTGATGACCCACTTATCACAACTCCGTACAAGACTAGCTTCGTACTGATTCTTCATTAAACAGTGCCGGCTATGGTCATTTGAGGGAAGATGTTGAGCTTCAACAATTGCGTATAGCTTTGCTGTGTCGCCACTAATTACCGTTCGTGGATTAGTAACAGCATGTGTCGTATCTAACAAACATACTGAGTTCTTTAATGCTTCGATTACAATATCACGCCCTTCAAAAACAGGGAGGGAAAGTCCCCACAGCTTGTTACCTGGTGTCATATCTACAATAGAATCCGGCGCCAGTGCTGAAACAAAGAATTCTTCATTATTAAAGTCGATTCCTGCAACAAAGCGATACAATGCATCAACTATTTCTAATCGGTCGCGCGTTTCAAGAGCTATTTGTTCAACGTTCATATTTTATAAGTTAGTCACGCTATAAGCCAAGTTACCGTATATAAGGCTTCTTACTTAAAATCTCAATGTAATCTTTATATTGCTGATGCTTAATCCTTATCAAATTCAACTGCTGAATTAAAATCAACTTCCAAAACTTCCAACTTCTTTTTTACATCTGAAACATCAACTTGTGTAAGCATTGTTTCGTTGCAGAATTCATGACTTATAATGCTTATGTACTCACACTTGATTGGCTTGGTGTTAAATTTAACTTATTTTTCATAAAATGGTGATAGAGTTTTTGTACTAAACATCACATTTTATCATAAATAATACCTTTTGGTAAACCAAACTGCCCGCAAGTGCCTTATTTAATTGCACCTTCTGCCTTCTGCCATCTGCCTTCTAGCTTTTCGCACGTGCCATTCGGTTCACAACCAAAGATGATAGATGCTAATGGCGAACAAGTTGTGATTCGGTGAATCAGTTGTTATAATGTGGCGCCAAGTCGTACATGCAATGGCGTTAGGACAAACAATTTCAATAACAGGTCAACAGCAGGAGATGACGACAACTGAAGCAGCAGATTTTTTGAATGTTTCTCGACCTTACCTAATTAAATTATTGCAACAAGGCGAAATTCCTTACATAAAGGTAGGTTCTCATCGACGGGTAAATTTACTGGATTTGAGCAAGTATAAAGAAGAAAGAGATAAACAACGACGCAAAGGGATGAAAGAATTCAACCAGTTTCTTCAAGAAGAGGGCTTTTACAATGAAGAAGGTATCGGTACTTAAGCGCGCGTTCCGTCATCAAAGAAAATAAAGCTTATTGTTTTGGATATTGCGTTAATGTAATACTGTATATATAACCTATAAAAATTTGTAGCTATGCACTTAGAATCAGATAAGATAAGCAAACTTAACCCTCGTTCTATTAAGCAAGTTGGTTATGAGCCGAGCCAATCAGATTTCAAGGCGAAACTAGTAGACAGTAACGGCGAAGAAATATCTATTTCGCAATCAGAGTATCAATTAATACTTGAAGTATTGCAAGCAATCAAATCAGATCAGATAATACATATAGTTCCCCCAAATAGCAAATTAACTACTCAACAAGCAGCAGATTTTCTCAACGTTTCGCATTCTTATCTAATTAAGTTGTTAGAACAAGGAGAAATCCCTTATGTCTCAATTGGAGCGCAAAGACGAGTACAATTTGACGATTTAAGTAAGTATAGAGAAAAACGTAACCAAAACCGTAGTCAAATGCTGCAAAAACTAATTGAGATGACAGAAGAAGCAGGCTTGTACGAAGACGAGTAGCTAGAAAGCACAATATTACTATGGTCGTTGTTATCTTAGATGCCTGCGTATTGTTTCCTATGTACCTGCGTGACACTTTATTATCTGTGGCTGAAGCTGAATTGTATGAACTTCGTTGGTCACAAAAAATTTTGGATGAAGTAATGCGGAATCTTGTTCAAAAAGGGAAAATGTCTATTCAGAAAGCTACCAATCTTGAACAGGTAATGAAAATTGCTTTTCCTGAAGCAATGGTGGAGGCGCCTATAGAATTAGAACGAGTAATGACGAATGACCCGCGCATATAGACATGTTGTAGCTGCTGCTGTCGAAGCAAAAGCTAATATTATTGTTACTAGTAATCTTGCAGATTTTAATGCTGAAGCTTTGATTCCCTGGAATATAAAAGCTAACTCTCCAGATAATTTCCTTTGTAATCTGTTTGATGAATATCCCAAAGAAATAGTTGAAGTACTAACTCTACAGTGTAATAAGTATACTAAACGGTCAATTACCTTGACTGAACTACTAAATTTACTAAGTAAAAAAGATGGCGCAAATTTAATTGAATTTGCTAATAAAATTCGATTTTATTTGTCATAAGCTTTTGAGTCAGATTACTATAAAGATTTTTAACTAATTAAATGTATTCATTACGGCATCGAGTAATTCAGCTTATTAGTATATTTTAACTATAAAATTTGGTGCCTGTAACCAACATTAAGTGCAACTTTTCCTGAGCCAATTAGTACTAAACAACTGTTGGTTGTTTGCGAGCGTTATGAGCAACAAGCAAGTGTAAGAAATATGCCTCAACGTAGCTGTACGTAGGATATTAGACGAAAATGGTTTAATGGATAGAGATATGTTCAACAGTTTCCTAGCTTATGTTGCTTCTTAGAATAATCGCTCTTTTGTGGCGCACGTCTATAACCTGTTGAGCGTTATTATCGATTTCGTTAATACTGAATAGTTTTGAAGGTTATATTATCGTTCATAGGGGTGAAATCGATAATAAGGACGCTCATGGCTCGATTGGAACTTCTCAAAGCTGTTTTTCAATTGCATCACACGCAACACTTACAGCGTTTTCTGCTTGGAGGATGCGCGCGATTTCTGCTGCTTTCTCGGCATAGCTAGGATTATCTAATAATTCATTTAATGCTTTGGCAACTCGTGGCGCCGAATATTGATTACGCTTAATTGTACGGGATGTTCCTAACCGTTCGACTCGCGCGGCGTTGTCTGGTTGGTCGTGGCTATAGGGCATAATTAAGGTTGGGCGCCCTGCACGCAATGCTTGAGCGGTAGTACCTATTCCACCTTGATGTACGATAGCAGCAGCGCGAGGAAAAATCTGAGAATATGGTAGGTAGTTGACGGCGATAATATTTTTTGAATCTGAAAGGTTTTGCGGTGGCGGATTTTTGCCAATTAATAGGATAGCACGGCGGTAAATTAGCTTTGCAACTTTGATACTTTCCTGGTAAAAGTTGCCAGCGTCCATTACTGCTGCTGAACCGAGGGTAAAGATTATCGGCGCCGAACCTGCATTCAAAAACCGCTCTACTTCTTCTGGAAGTTCTGTGCTTTGAGTTCCATCGTAATAAGTAAAGCCTGCAACTACACTATTTGGCGCCCAGTCAGGTTGAGGTTGACCCAAAACTGAGGAAAACAGCGCTATAACAAGGTAAGGCGAGAACTTGCAATCAATATAAGGATTTCCCTTTAGTGGTGATAAGCCAAGTTCACTGCGAAGTTGACGAACTGGGGAAGCCCAAGAGTTGCTAACAAATTTTGCAAAGTTAATGATACCCCGATTAAAAGTTAAACCAAGCTGATATAAATTCGCTAAAGCTGGAAATGGCGCCAGAACTGGTGGGTCGTAAGCAGAGAAAAATGACATAGGAACCATTGCACTTGATGCCCATTTCATTTTGAGTTTTTCTGCTACTAGTGGTGTTGCTGTTACTCCTTCACCTGAAAAGATAAAGTCTGATTTTTGGGCAACGTTGAACAAGTCTGTATACATATCGCGTAAATTTGGGTTAGCCCACTGTCGCACCATGTATTCTTGACCTGTTTTCAAATCCATCATTCGCGCCATTTCTTGCGGGTCGTTAAACGCGGCAAAATCTGGACGCATTCGATGAAACTCAAATTTTAACGCTTCAAGTTTAGATTGGTAGACTTCGTGCGTTACAAATACTACATCATGACCACGTTGCCGTAATTCTAGCGCGACGGCAATCATCGGGTGAAGATCTCCCAAAGTTCCTAGTGTAGTAACGAGGATTCTACTCATTTTTCCCTCTCTCTGTGTTCTCTGTGTCTCTGTGGTAAATAGTAAGTAAGGCAAAGCCCACATACAAATATAAACAGTGAGAAAGTAACGTGAAAGCACAAGTATTTCGTGGTGTCAAAAATCTATCTTATGAAGAAATTCCCGTACCATCTCTCGAAGCATCGGAGGTGCTGGTACAGGTAAAGGTTGTTGGGTTATGTCAATCAGATATTAAGAAAATTCTTTATCCTCTATACGAACCCCCGCGCGTTTTTGGACATGAGACAGCAGGTGTTATTGCGGCAGTAGGAAGCGATGTTAAAAAATGGCAGGTTGGGCAACGAGTCGCGGTAATGCACCATATTCCGTGTATGCGCTGCGATTATTGTCTCAATGAAAACTATTCGATGTGCGACACTTATAAGAATATTGTGACGACAGCAGGGTTTGCGCCGAGTGGTGGAGGTTTTGCTGAGTATGTAAAAGTACCTGGGCATATTGTTCAAAATGGGGGCTTGATTCCTATTCCGGATGATATTAGTTTTGAGGAAGCTAGTTTTGTTGAACCGACGAATTGCTGTCTCAAGGCTGTGAAAAAGGCAAATATTCAACCTGGGCAAACTGTACTTATAACAGGCGCCGGACCCATTGGATTAATGTTTGTGATGTTAGTTAAGTACTTTGGCGCCAAAGCTATTACTACAGATTTAATTCCTTCGCGAATAGAAAAAGCAAAACAAGTTGGCGCCGAAGCTGCTTTTGACGCGCGTGATGCTAATTTGCCTGAAAAAATCCGCGCGCTAACGTCGGGTATGGGTGTTGATGTAACTTTGCTTGCAGTGCCTAGTGATAAAGCATTTTTTCAAGCTTTAGACTGCACGCGCAAAGGAGGTAAAATATTATTCTTTGCTGAATTTCCTGACGAAGTGGAAATTCCCATCAACCCAAATATTCTCTACCGTCGAGAAATAGACTTGATGGGTAGCTACAGTTCATCGTTTAAAGTCCAAAGTCTATCAGCAGATATTGTATTCAACCGTCGTATTGATGTAAAAGCATTAATTAGCGACCGTTTCCCACTGCAAGATTTATCACAAGCTGTCGAACAAGCAGTTAAACCAACCCCAGAAACCTATAAAATCCTAATTTATCCCTAATATTTTGAAATCTTGTGGGATGGGTCTTGTGGGATGGGTGTCCTCACCCGTCCTCTATAAATATCCCCAGAAATGACCGGCTGTTGCAGGTGTATGCTTGTTGTAAGTCAAATCTTCGGCGCCGTTTTGTGCTAGTAACTGAGGAAGAATAATAACTATTATCAAAAATTTTTACAGTGTTAAAATTTACGCGCGACTCAAACTACCATGAACATCGGCAAGTGGCACCCGCTTTTGTCTATCTAAAGACTGATAGCGAATTCAATCGAGACGTGGTAGGAATACGCGGTATGGTGGGCACTGCCCACCCTACTATGTAGCGGCGATGCTACAAGTCTCGAATTAATTTTTGAAAGCTTTTATCTTGGGCAATTTCATCAAAATCTGTATCGTTTTCTGCTTCTTCTTTGTAGCTGGGGTCAAGATTTATTGCTTGTTGTAAATTTTCTAAAGCTAAATCTATTTCTTTTTGCAACGCATAACAAGCTGCTTTATTATAGTAAGCGTCGGCGTAATTAGGTTTTATTTCCAGCGCTTCGTCGAAACTATCAATAGCTTCTTCATCAGACCCTAGTCTCATAAGAACGTAACCTCGCTTATTCCAAGCTTTTGCAAATCCTGGTTTTAATTCAATGGCTTTATCAAACGATGATATAGCTTCTTCGTATTGCTCTAATTCTTGTAATGTTAATCCTCGATTTAACCAAGCGGATACATCATCCGGTTTAATTTGCACGGCTTTATTAAACGAGTCGAAAGCTTCTTGGTAATTACCGAGATAACCCAATGCTACACCACGATTTAACCAGGCTTGATAATAGTCTGGTTTATATTCTATGGCTTTATCATAGCAATTAATTGCTCCTGGAAACCGTTTAATTTTTGCTAAAGCCAAACCTCTGTTAAACCAAATTAAGGGGTTTTCTGGTTCAATTTCCAGTGCGTCGTCATAGCAAGCAATCGCATCTTGATAACGTTTTTGAGCGAAAAGTTCTTCACCTTCTCTAATATATTCATCCGCTGTTAATTGTTGTGGTTTATCCGGTAATCTTTCCTCGATGGGGCTAATAACTTTTGAGATTGGCGATGGTGTAATTTCTGGCAATTTTTCCAAAAAAACTTCTATTTTTTGTTGAGCATGATTTTGCAATTCTGAGAGTTGAGAGACAAATTCCGACTCTAATTTTTCCATTTTATCTAAAATTAAAGACTTTTGCTCCTGAGTATTTAACTGTAATTCTAAAAATAGGGAGGCAAATTCTGAATTTGATTTTTCTATATTTTCAATTATCAAATTTTTGTGATTTTGAGTGTCTGCATGTAATGCTGAAAGTAAAGAAACAAATTCTGACTGCATTTTTTCTAAATGCTTAATTATTTTGTCGCGTTCTTGTTGAGCATCGGTTTGTAAATTAAGTAGTTGAGAAGCAAATTGTGATTGTAACTCTTCTAAAGCTTGGGAAAGTTGCTGTTGAGCTTCAGGTTGCAATCTGGAAATCAGAGATTTTAGTTCATCTCTAGATTTTGTAATATCTACTATGGCTAAATTCTTTTCTTGTTGTGTATCAGATTGTAATTCCAGAATTATATTTTTGGCTTCATCTCTATATTTAGCTATATCAGCAACTGCTACATCCTTTTGCTGTCTAGCATCTAATTGCAAGTCAGAAAAATAAGATGCTGTTTGAGACTCGAATA
Source organism: Calothrix sp. NIES-4105 (assembly GCF_002368415.1). Classification (GTDB taxonomy): domain Bacteria; phylum Cyanobacteriota; class Cyanobacteriia; order Cyanobacteriales; family Nostocaceae; genus Dulcicalothrix. The sequence goes on along the minus strand of NZ_AP018290.1, from coordinate 8,325,116 downwards.
TTAGAATATTTTCTAAAGTCGCATCAGTTTTTTGCTTTGCAGATAAATTGACATTTGAAAGTTGGTCAGCAAATTCCGATTCTAAAATCTTTACTTGTTGTTGAGCAGATTTAATAATAGTTTCTAGCTGTAACAATAACTGCTCTTTTGATTGAGTAAGCTCAGAGGTAATTAACGGGAAATTCTGTTTTTCTAATTTAATACTGTTGCGTAGCTTTTCAGCTTCCTTTTCTAATTCGTTTGCTATTGCCTGATTTCTTTGAATAGCGTTTTCTGCTTGTTGTTGAACAGCAACAAGCTGTTTTTGCAGTTCCGTGAGTCCCTGAACTTTATCTGTAGCTCGATTTACAATTTCCCGGAGTGCTGCGCGTCGCAGTAGCCAAAATGATGCGAGCGCTGCAACTGGAAACAATACCCAAATAATTAAGCCAATATTAAGTAAAGTGTTTGTACTATTAGTGCGTTCTGTTGTTGGCGGCGCCTGTACCAGTTGTGCCAGTTCTTGCCCTTCTAGCTTCGATATACTTGTAGTTGCCAATGCTGTGCTTTGAATGCTGGCGCCACCAATAGACAGCAAAACAGCAGAAAGGACTGTAGTACTTTTTAATGCGAAGGCGCCGATAATTTGATTAAAGAGCGTCATGCCAATTTATCTCCATAATTTTGGCTACAGCATATTATTCAAATTTAGCAGCCAAACTTGGAATGGGTGAGTTATATTTTTTTGTTTAAGCCCCTCTCTGTGCCCTCGGCGACTCTGTGGTAAAAATAAATACAAGTACATAACTGCACAGGCACCGGACGCCTGTTTCACAAGTGCTACAAGAACTTAAAATCTGTATGCTAGAAATGGGATTAGCATCTCCGCGCGACTTAAACCACCATGAACACCAGCGTGTGGCGCCCACTTTTCTCCAGTTAAAGACTGATAACAAATCCAATCATGACGCGGTACTAATATAAAATCTCCTACCCGGTCATCAGATTCTGGACTTAAAGGTTCATTTGGTAATCCAAATAAACCTAATGCGATAGCTTCTGCTTTCGATACAAGCAAGAAATTATCGTCAAAATGTGAGTTAACGTAAGCTTTCACTGTATCTTCGGCGCCGTTTTTAACGTGTAAAAAGCGCGCGCGTGCTTCACCAGTAGCTGCAGGAGTCCATAATAATTTTGTCAATTCTGGATGTTCGTGCAGCCAAAGTACTTTTTCTGGGTCTGTACTACATTGACCGTGGTCAGCAGTTATTAATAAAACAACATCACTTCGACCAGTTAAAGCGTCTAATAATTCTCGCTTCAACGCAAAATCAATAGTTGCAACTTGTGCTTGGTAATAAGGAGTTAACGGTGCATAACGATGCGCTGCACCGTCGATATTTGATACATATATATATGTAAAACTTTTGCCGTTATCGTAGCTTGTTAATATCCGGTCGCGCAACTGAGCAAAGCCATCAGCATAAGTTAAGTATCCAGTATATTTATCTTTACCAGCTTCGCTATTTATAGTTGTAAAGCGGCTAATACTAGTATTTTTGAATCCGTTGAAATTAACTATTCCTACATTCAACCCAGCTTTTTCCATGCGTAGGTAGATATTAGGAACTTTGACAAATGTATCTGGGTTGAGTTGTTCGTCTGTATAAATCGCCGAAGTTGGAGCAGTATGAGGGCGCCAGCGTAGTAAACTAACTAAGCTACCAATTTCTCTCAGGTAAGCAGTAGTAGAAGTAACACCATGTTGGGCAGTCGCATAAGCTGTGGTTGAGGAAGTTATAGCAGTGACGGTGGTACTTGGAAACACGGTAGTAGCTGGCATGAAAAAAGCTTTGTCACTACCACAAGCATTCGCTAACCCAGGTACTATATTTTTTTCCATCAAAGTAAGCAACTGGTCATAACCGAAAGCGTCCAGCACCAATAAAACTACATGGTTGATAGGCGCCATATTTTGCCAGTTTTGCCAAGCTTGAGTTACGGCATCGATTCCTAGTAAACTTGGATTAAATGGAGGTAATGCAGGCTGTGTACAGACGCGATTAATCGCGTCTCTACGCGCCTCTGGACAAAGCCACTGTATCGGTAGTGCAGCTATATTTGCCAGTCCCAGTCCATCATAACTTGGTCTTATTTTGTTGGTGCCAAATATTTCTGGTAGCTGCTGTCGGTTTAGAAGCGCTTGTTCTGCCGTGGCAAATATTTCAGCCATTTGTGTAGTTTCCCTAACTCATATCTGTTATTCTAGAGCATGTTTGGTTAGCAACGGATACAACGGATGTAACGGATGAGTTATTCGCTACAAACAAAATATAGCATTCCTAGTTGATTTGTAAAAAATGAAATCTCTGTAACAAACCACATAATCCGGAGGATTTCCCGCTTTCTTAGGCACAAAGGACACAAAGGAAGAAAAAGAAGAAAGGTTTAAAATTTTACGCTCTTATTTAGGACTGCTATAGCATTCTTAATTGAGTTGTAAAAAATTAAACCTGTGTAATGAACCACAAAGGCACAAAGGACACAAAGGAAGAAAAAAAAGATACAAGTTTCAAATTTTACGCTCTTATTTAGGACTGCTATATATAGTTATTTAAAATTACCTATCCGCTACATCCGTTCATAATCCGTTGCCAATTTTACGCTGCTTTAATTAAATTATTTAAAATTTTAGGTTTAGGGAGAGGTTGACTATCTTCTATATATGACTCGATTCACATTTCTAAAACTTCTTGAGCATTTTTTAAAGCTTCTTCATAAGTATCCCCGTGGGTATGGCAAAATTCTCCCCACTCTGGAAGACTAACTACATAACATTTATCTTCTTCTGACCATTGGATAATTATTTTGTAATGATAATTCATTCTTCTTTCTCATCTACCCATTCAAAGCATATAGTACACCTACATTGTATATTTTAATAAATACCAGGCGCCTTTGCCTTATTATTGCTTGTGTGAGTGTGTGGTATGCAAATGTCTATAGGTATATTAACTGTTGTAGCTGTTCTGGCTTTTTACCTTGCTTTTAACCTCGGCGCCAATGATGTTGCTAATGCGATGGGCACTTCGGTTGGTTCTAAAGCAGTATCGTTGAGACAGGCTTTAATTATTGCAGGTATTTTAGAGTTTGCTGGCGCCGTGTTATTTGGTCGTGAGGTGACACAGACACTAGCAACAGGTATTGCAAACCCAGTGTTGTTTGCTGATACTCCATTCGTTTTGGTAACTGGAATGGTATCAGTGTTGGTAGCGTGTGGGTTATGGTTACAAATTGCAACTTCGCGCGGTTTACCTGTATCGAGTTCTCATGCTGTGGTCGGCGCCATTGCTGGGTTTAGTTGGGTAGCATTAGGAGTTAGTGCTATTGATTGGTCTTCGATTAAGTTAATTACTATTGGTTGGGTACTTACACCAATAATAAGCGGTATAATTGCAGCATTATTCTACAGTATCATTCAACGCTGGATTTTAAATCATCCGAATCAAATAATACAATTAAATGAGTGGATTCCTTGGTTAAGTGCTGCTTTAATTAGTATTTTTGGTGTTATCGTCTTGCCAACTTTAACTCATCCTATCGCTATGTTCTTTATTGAAAGACTTGGTGTAAAATTACCATTCCATGATATTTCAATTTTTACAGGTGCTTTTGCTGTAGTAGGTTTAACGGTTTATAATTGGCGCCAGTTGGAGAAAGGGCAAGGGGAAAGTAATAATTCATCAGTAGAAAAAATATTCGGACGTTACCAATTATTAAGTGCTTGCTTTGTCGCATTTGCACATGGTTCTAATGATGTGGGAAATGCGATAGCACCACTGGCAACTATTGTTTATACGATTCGTAATAACTCTGTACCGTTGGGTCAGATAGATATACCCTTATGGATTTTAGTACTTGGCGCCGCTGGTATTGTTACGGGTTTGGCAATTTTGGGTAAAAAGGTAATTGCGACTATCGGTGAAAGTATTATTACATTACAGCCTAGCAGCGGTTTTTGCGCCGAACTTGCGACAGCTACTACAATTTTGCTTGCTTCGCGTTTAGGTTTACCTGTTTCAACTTCCCATGCACTTGTTGGAGGTGTGGTAGGTATTGGGTTAGTCAAAGATGTAAAGTCAATAAAATTTTCAACACTGCAAAATATAGCCGCAGCTTGGGTTGTTACCGTACCAATTAGTGCCGGCTTAAGTGCGCTGATTTTTACATTATTGAAATTGGTGTTTTGAATAGTTCGTAGTGGTCTATGTCATAAGTTTTTTAGGGTACTTTCTTAAAAATTCTTTCTTTGTGTCCTTTGTGTCTACCCTGCGGGAAATCCTCCGGATTATGTGGTTCATTCCTCCAACCAGCCGACAAATTAATGACATGAACCAGTAGGCTGAGGAATTGGTAATCCGTTTTCAAGCATTGCTTCTATATGAAATTCGATAGCTTCCTGAATTTGAAGCTTCACCTCTTCTATAGTTTCACCTGTCGCTACACAACCTGGTAAATCAGGAACATAAGCAGAATAATTTCCCTCAGCTTTTTCAATAATAACTGTGTACCGCATTTGTATTCTCCTTATAATTGTGCTTGTCGTTTTACCAGATAGCGATATAACGTAATCAATACTGGTAAAACGTTGTAAATCTGTGTTAGCTAAATTTATATTCGTATCCGTCAGCACGGTAAGCGAACTTTACGCCTTTACTGTTACAGTACCAGGTTTATCAGGATGTTTATACTGTCGATGGCTACCCCTAGTTCTATCAAGATACCAACCATCTGCTTCTAATCGCTTGATTACTTCACGTACTTTCATTACTGTTATTAACTTGTACAGCAGCAAATTTTAAGCAAGCTCGAATATCCTCTTCTGTTAATTCAGGAAAATCGTCCATTATTTGAGCATGAGACATCCCTGCTGCTAACCAGCTTAAAACATCATACACTGTGATTCTCATGCGTCGAATACAGGGCTTACCGCCTCGCTTATCAGGTTCAATTGTTATAATGTCGCGGAAGCTCATAATATTGTGTTTTTTTGTCAAAAACTTTCTTCTAAACATTGTATGAGTTTCGGCGCCAGTGTTGCAGCCCAACCGATGGCTATATCATCGCCTGCTTTGTAGAAGGGTGCAGCTGGTAAGTGTCCTGTGTCCGCTTCTAGATTAAATTTTAACTGTGGGTATCGCTGCCAGTTACCTTCTAGGCGCCATCCCACTACGTTACTAAATTTTATATAGTCTGGCGCCATATCCCAAATTCGGGATTGCGCGGTAAAACCAAACCTTCCTAAACTTTCGTGAGTCCATAAGTAGTCTATTGTTTCTAAGTCACTACAGGGAAAATTGGCAAAATCTTCTTCTCTTAGCCATCCTGCATTTACACGTCGAGATATTTTTAGCATTAATGCTCTGGTTTCTTCGTCTGCTTGGCGCCATCTTTTCGCTAGCAGTAATTTTGCTAGGTTGTCGTAATTTACACCCACCTCGCTGATTAGTTGATGAGTAATACCCATATATATGTGTATTTTACTGTCTTTATATAAAATTATTATATAAAAGATACAATGCAGTCTGTATAAATTTATATATATTACAGTATGTAGAAAATAAAGATTGAGATTTGAATTAAGACTCAGGACTTTTTTGATTTCCTTGGTTTGGGTATTCGCGCACTGGTAATAGTCCCCATGCTTCGGCATCTGCTGCCCAGTTGCGAAATATTTTTTGTCTGGCGAAGGCGTTGGCGAAGCGCCAGTTGTATATTCTTTTCCATGCGCTTGACCATTGGGCTGTTTCATCAGCTGCTTGCAGCGCGCGTATTTCTGCTTCTAGTGCTATGCTGTGTTTTTGCATGATGGCTTCGATATCTCGAAAGTGATCGTCTGGCTGCCGCATGGTTTAGATGTGTTGAAAGGCTTATTAAGGCTTATTAAGGCTTATTAAATATAACCTGCCCCTACTGGCAAACATTATTTTATATGAAATAAATTTTTGGGGATCGCTGTTCGTGGCTATAAAGTATAGGTAATAAGCTTTACAGTGATTTACTGTGAGTATGTATATCAGGCAATGTTTGTATCAATTGTCTATCAGTAAAAAAATTAATAAATATTTAATGATTTTTTTGATCAGAAAAAATATGGTATCTTGCCAAAATTAGATTTATTGTTTCGGCTTGATCTGACACAATGGTTCCATAAAAGTACGAATGACTAGCTGCTTACTCTTTCACAGTCGGTGAGGTGTAGAACTAATGGGTCACGAGAACAATACCAATCACCGAGATCATAACTCGGCGCCACAATTAGAACAACGAGAAGCTTCTCGTGAAGTTGAGATGGCTGTACAAAAATTAACTAGTGAGCTTGAGCTTCTTCACTCTAACGTTCTTAACTCGTTGCAGGAAGATGTCGAGCGGCTAGTTGCGGAAAAGCGTCGGCTAAGTGATGATATCCAAAAGCTGCAAGTACAAAAAGATAATTTACAGTCCACAGCAATTGAACAGCAGCAGCAAGTTTTAATCCGCCAACTAGTACAAGTTCTTGCAAACCACGTCTCAATACAACTACAATCAAGCTTAGAGCAGTTGTTTGATCGGGCAATCGCGCGTGTCTCAAACAATAATGCGATACAGCCTTATACTCAAACCGAACAGATTACGAAGAATCATTCCGATATTGATAATTTAATTAATTCGCTCAAAGCTGCGGTTACAAGTACGTTTTCTGAACTACAAAGTGAGCTTAATAATTATCAAAGCAATTTTTCAATGCAGCTTCAAAGGATGTATAGCGAACACGAACAAGGGGAAGCTATTTTAGCTGAACTGGTATACCGTCTTCGCAACGAGTTGGAAGAATCTCCGCATAAAGTAGTGGAAGTCTCTGGGCCCTACTTTGATTTTGAAGAAGCGCTTGAAAACCCTGAAACTGCTGAATTTTACACTCTTAATAATACAAATAATACAGACAATACAAATATAAACGTATCGAACCTTGAACAGGAAACTCAGAAGCGCGCGGATGATCCCCATTCTGAAGGAAATAATAATGCATCCGGTGTTCTTCAACCTGATACTGTAATTCCTAACCCTTTAACACGCGCTCAACTGGAAGCATATGTAGAACCAGTAGAACATGCCCAATTGGTAGATAATAACGAAAAAGATTTAGATGAATCTGTCAAATCTTTAGAACCCCAATTGCCACCTGAAACACCTGAAACACTAGAGACAATTGTTCCAACACCAATTCCAACTCCAAGTATACGTCGAAGACGTGTTGAAGCTAGTAGACCGTTACCTCCTAGACCACCTGAAACTGAAGTCGGACGTAACTCACTTCCAACTTCGCTTAGGGTTGGGTTTTTGCTTGTAATGCTATCGGTTGTCGCTTCTGCACTGTATAACGTTTCTATTAAAGCGATGTTCTTGCCAAGATCAGAAATTTTTGGAGTTTATGATGTAAACCAGCTTATAACTCCTACTCTTGGTAACTGTTTTCTGATTTTGATGCTGCGAATGGTCGTGGTTGTACCGCTAATGTTGGTATTGGCGCCGATTATGCATCAAGGCATTTGGAATGATCTTAACGGTTTGGTAGATTCATTACGCAGCAATAAACGATATACTACACAAAATGCTACGCCTATACCACGGGCTATTACTAAGCAAGTGTTGGTACTGTCGGTAATCAGTGGATTTTTCTTGTTTGTGTCCCAGGTGTTAATTTACTTGGCTATTGGTAATGTTGCCACGGGTGTAGCAATTTCGCTTTTCTTTATTTACCCAGTCATTAGTAGCTTCTTTGGTTGGTTACTATTTCGGAATGACCGTACACGTCCTACATTCTCAAGGGTTAGCGCAATTGCTTGTATTTGCTTTGGTCAGTTACTTGTTCTAGGTTCTAATACGTCGAACCCTAATATATCGTTCGGAAGCAGTGCTGCGCTTGCATCAGGTATTACTTTTTCGATTTATATTGTTCTTACCCGCATTTGTGCTGCAAGGTTACATCCTGTTTCGTTTACTTTGCTTAATTTCGCTACGATGCTGCTGCTTTGCTTTGTTGCTTTAATCATACCGCTACCTGCCGAGCTAGGTGTACAACTTAGTAACACCAATCTCCTCGAACTTATTCTCAGCGGTTTTATTTTAGGTGTGTTAACTTTGTTTGGATACGTGCTTAACAACCTTGGTATCCGTAAATTTGGCGCCATCCGCTCTGCGCTTATTGGTGCAATAGTTCCAGCTTTGACGGTGCTTTTTGCCTGGTTGATAATTCAAGAAAACTTGGAACTCATTCAGGTTATGGGTGTTTTAGTTGTGACAGTTGGAGCTTGTGCTTTCAACTTAGAAAAAATACGTAACCGAAGAGCGAAGTTCTAAAACTACTGCTTAAACGCATGAATCAGGTTTTAGTGGGAGTATGTATCTATTGGGACATATTTTTCAAGCTAGTAGTGCTAGTATTCATGCAAACTTTAATAGAGCCGCTATCTGTATTTAAGGATATTTGTATGGTATGCCTTAACTTTAGCAGTCGTGGTTTTTGTCAAGTAAAGCAAAAATTATTGTATTGAGCGAGCCACTAAAGGGTACTCTAGATGCCAGAATATGTTTTGTAAAAAAACGTCATCTGGTATTGTCACCAATTTTTGTTTACGAGCAAAAATTCGGTGTCAGAGATTATTTCTGGTTGTAGCTATAATAGTTTCACCCACAAAGCCCGCATGAATCGCGCAATTAGAGCCAAAAGCTTGACCTGTAGAGTCTTCAGGCTAATTATAACAGTTAAGGAGTTTTATTTATTTACAAGAAAATACGGATGAAAAATTGATTAAGACTACCAATAATACCGATAATTGAAGCATAATAGATTATCTAAAGTAAACACATTGCTTCAGAGTCGGGTGTATACTACTTACTTTCCAGTAACTTATAACCTGTAAACGTGCTATTTAACTGTCTGTGAATATGAGTAACGACATCGATCTGATCAAAAGTCTTAGCCCCAGTGCGATGGATCAGATCATGCTTTATCTGGCTTTCAGTGCCATGCGGACGAGTGGGCACAGACATGGGGCGTTTCTAGATGCAGCCGCGACCGCAGCCAAATGTGCGATTTACATGACTTACCTCGAGCAGGGACAAAACCTGCGAATGACGGGACATTTGCATCACCTCGAACCAAAACGAGTGAAAGCAATTGTTGAGGAAGTTAGACAAGCGCTAACAGAGGGTAAATTGCTAAAGATGCTTGGTTCCCAAGAACCACGCTATCTAATTCAGTTGCCTTATGTCTGGATGGAGAAGTATCCCTGGCAACCAGGACGTTCGAGAATTCCTGGTACTAGTTTAACGAGCGAAGAAAAACGGCAAATCGAGCAGAAATTGCCCGATAACCTACCCGACGCCCAACTAATTAGTTCATTTGAATTCTTAGAGTTAATCGAGTTTCTCCATAAGCGCTCGCAAGAAGACCTGCCGACGCAACACCAAATGCTTTTGAGTGAAGCCTTGGCGGAACATATTAAGCGTCGTTTACTGTACTCTGGTACGGTAACGCGGATTGATTCGCCTTGGGGTATGCCTTTTTATGCACTAACTCGCCCATTTTATGCGCCTGCTGACGACCAAGAGCGAACTTATATCATGGTCGAAGATACCGCGCGGTATTTCCGAATGATGCGCGACTGGGCTGAACGTCGTCCGAATGCGATGCGGGTTTTGGAAGAACTCGATATTCCTCCAGAACGAATTAAGCAAGCTATCGAAGAATTAGATGAGGTTATCCGTGCTTGGGCTGACAAATATCACCAAGAAAACGGTACACCGATGGTTTTACAAATGGTGTTTGGCAATAAAGAAGACTAATAGTCATACCAATAATGTTGGTATTTAGTTTTCCAATAAAAATACTAATTAATAATAAATCCATGTCGAATCCACCTTGTGGTGGATTTGTCAACAGGATTGTAATTTGTTAGTTATAGTATTTTATTTATTTATGATTCATTACGGTGCAGACTCTGTTGTTAACATCGACGGTGCATCTGCCTCAACGGCATTAGTTTTATCTGTTGAGCCAGAGAGAGTGTCTTTAATTACACCTGCTATAGGTACGGCGATTAATAGCCCTAGTAATCCACCAACGTAAGTACCAACAAGTAGCGAAGTTAATACCCATATTGGACGTAAGCCTGTAAAACTACCTAAAAGACGAGGCGCCACAGCTTGGTCAATTAATTGGTCGATAACAGCAGAAACAGCTAATACTCTTGCTGCCAACCAAATATCATGGGATGCAATTATTAAGGTGATAACCGCAAGGCTAACGACATCACCAAACGGGATTAAACTTAAAATACCTATTCCTAAACCGAATACTAAACCGAAAGGAACTTGTAGAAGTAGAAATACTATCGTTAGCGATACTCCCATCAATAAAGCTAAAGCTACTTGTCCGATTAAATAGTTCCGGAAATTTACCTGGAATGATTCTTGTAATTTTATCGCAAAACTCGACGGCAATTTTTTAAACATGCCATCCCAAATACGGGCGCCGTCGCTTAAAAGGTAAAATGTAAACACAACCGTAACTAAAGCTTCAGATACACTATCAATAGCTTCAACTGCAAAAGTTAAAAGTTGTTTGCCAAAGACTTCCACTTCCGAGGGAAATTTATCAGTTAACTCGGTCGCAATTCTGCTAAAATCTACATCTAACCCACGATTTGCAGCCCAAGTATTTGCAGCAAGTAACTTTTGCTCTCCTGAGTCTATCCATTGTGGAATGACTTTTGTCATTTCGCTAAACTGCTCATAACCAAGCGGTAGTATAGTAACAGCTAGCGTAAATATAAGTAGCAAGGTTGAAATGAATACTATTCCAACTGAATAGGAGCGTTTAATACCACGCGCGTGAAGTATCGAAACTGGAAAGTTTAATATGAAGGCTAAGAGCGAAGCTAGTACAATTGTTGTTATTATCGGTTTGAAGTAATCAAAAACGCGAAATGCTAGCCAACCATTTAGAAAAACTAATGGGAATAGCAGTGTTATTATTAGTATTTGTACTAGTCGATTCAGCGAATTCATAATTTTGTAAATTTGAATAAAACTCAGCACGAGCGCACTTTCCACTCAGCACTCCTTAAAGTCCTGCAAACCATTCGTAACCTTGGTCTTCCCAGTATCCTTTGTAACGAGATAAATTGCTGACTAAAGAAATGCGAGTTACCCATTTGCTTTGCTTGTAGCCTAGTTTAACTGGTGATGCTAATCGTAAAGGCGCCCCGTTATCAATTGGTAATGGTTCACCGTTTTTTTGATATGCTAGTAGTGTTTGTGGGTGTACAGAGGAAGCAATATCCCAACTCGAATAATATTTGTCTGCCGATATAAAGTATGCGTATTTGACGGTTTCCTTGGGTTGCGCTAGTGCTACGATATCACGCAAACGCACACCACCCCACTGCACAATTGCTGCCCACCCTTCTACACAAACATGACGAATAATCATCGAAGTTAGCGGCAGCTTTTGGATTTCTGCCATACTTAAGCTTAAAGGATTATTTACATCTCCATCTACTACCAAGCGGTACTTTTCTACATCGATGATTGGTGTATCACGAAAGGTATTGACGATTAGTCCAGATGGTTCGATTTGTGATATTGAAAATTCGGGGACAAGTTTTTGCGCTTTTAGTCCAAAAATAAATGATTCGACTTTTTGATTCAATGGTTCGGAGATTGCTCCTGCGACATCTTCAAATAATGGTGAACCACAACCCGAAAGAAGTAGACCGACTCCGGATATACCTGACGTTAAAAACTGGCGCCGTGTTAATTTAAGACGCGGTACATGTATGATACCCATAGATAATTACCAAAACATCGATTCTGTAAATTCTGTACCGCCAACTTTATGCGCGAGGTACGAGTGGACGATTGCGAACACTATTACAAGTGGTACTGTCGCAAAATGAACTATACGTAAAGCTTGCCAACTTCCAAAAAAGTCAACTATCCAAGGAAATTGAGCAGGTTTATACATTCCAATTCCAGTAAATATCGCAAATAAAAGGATGGGAATTATACTTGTATAGGCAATTCGATGCCAAGCAAAAGCTAAACGTTTGGGGTTTTGAGTTTTTTGCAAAGCTTTGATATCTAGTAATCCTACATAACGATGGCGCCAGCGCTTAGTAACTAGAATATAAATTCCATACCAGAGTAAATTCAAAGAAAAGACCCACATTGCAGCAAAGTGCCAATGTCTACCACCAGCTAACCAACCCCCCAACGCAAAAATGGGAGGGATATGTAAACCCGCGCGTCCTCCAAATACCGGGTTGGCATTATAGATTTGTAGTCCACTGGTAAGCATAGTCAATAAGCTGACAATGTTTATCCAGTGGAACACTTTTGCCGCAATCGCAATTTTGGGAATCTTCTGTGGGTTAGAAGAGGTAGTCATACTCACAAAGTAAAACAGCCATTAAATAAGGTGGGATGTACCCACCTATATTAATACCATTATTTCCCCGTTAAGCAATCGGCGCCTCTGTTCCTGTCAAGCCAGCTTGTACCAGTTTGATATGTGGACTACGTAAGGATTTTAACTTTGCTCTTGTTATGTATTTTGTCTTCTCGCATTTTAACCCTCGAACACTCAAGTTCTACTATTCGTTAAACTTGCATTTGCTCTATCGATTTGATAGTTATCTTTGAGTAATCGTATGTAAGTACGGTATGGAATATAGTGCAAGGGGTCATATCCATTAAAACGTAGGATAAGAACACAAGCCCAAGAATACTTTCCAGCAATAATCGCCTTGATAATCTCTTCAATCTGCTTTTTATTCATGGCTTTAAATAACTCAATTTCAAAATTATTAGTCTTTCGAGCCATAGGGAACATTTTTATCTCATTTCACAGTGTATATATCGATTGCGTCTCTATTTCATTATTTTTTAAATAATTTGTGAAACATTTATGAAGCTTTCGTAAAGTTTTGCTTATTGTAATATTTGTTATCCAGATAAATACTTAAAAAATCTAGTTTAAAAATGTTCATTTAATGTTCACTTAATCATCGAAAAAATTTAGATAGTTTTACAATATATACACAGTGAGCAAACCGATATGCAGGCTTTGTAGCGACTTTATAGGCTTATGAGCAAGTTTGTTTTCTGCTGAGTTGTTAAATATACTTTATTGAAATTGACATTTGTGTATTGGCGATGCAAATATGTTATACGAAATAATACTCAAGTAGGTATGAATATAACTCTAAATAATGGCATCATTCGTAACATTACCCAAATTTAGCATTTCAGCTTAAAAATATATAGTCAGTTTGAATCCTGTCATCAGAGGTATCATTAAATAAACCTGCTGGAGTATAGAAAATTTCTTGTGATTAATCTATGTAGCAGCAAATATCATGCTAGTTCAATTATTAGCAATCATGATGCTAACAATAGTTGAAAATGCTAATATCAAGCAATTTAATTTCAAACAAAAAGGGGTTAAAACCCTCTTTGAGATAGTTGTGATTTACAGCTAAAATAATTATTGTGCGGATATAGTAAACATTTATAGTTAAAAGCTAGCGTGCTTTTTGATGTCGGTATAGTGTCTACTAAGCGAAAAATATTCTTTTCTTTTTTGAATGATTCTTGAAATATCGTGTGGATGTATAAGCTCCTTAAATGATTAACGGTTATTGATTTCGTCTGGTTTATAGCTAAGAATATGTTGGGAACAAGAATCAAAATCAAGTTCAGATGAAATTAAATTCCATTCCCACAAACCCAAACCAGTATTTGACAACGCAATTTGTAACGACGTTAGCAACTGCTTACTGTTTGAGGTCTTACGTAGTGGCAGTTGTGATTGTAAATCAACAGAGAGAAAATTACGGATGGCTGGTTCTTCAATGTGCATAGCTGCTGTACGATGGTTCAAGTATCTTGTAGCTCTACGCGGTATTAATACCCTAACTTCGAGATTTACACTCCGAAGCTGCAACGAATCACAAATCGTTAACTTCAATTAAGTGGTTAGTAGCTATTACCAATCCTGAACTGAAGTTGTCTTGACGTAAACCCAGCATTGTAACCAATCTTATTAGTTTTTATCCAAGTAGAATTTGAAAAGAAACTACACTCTGATCACTTAATGGTTCCAAGTAATGGCAAAATGAAGTATACATATTTACATTAAACTTATATTTAACCTATTAATCGACTTCTTTGGCTAGCGTTATAAACGTCTGTAATATAACCGGGGCAAATGTTTCATAAAATAGAAAAAAAGTCAATAGCTTGCTGTAGTTTCTTGAACAAGAGCGATATGCGTGTTCAAGAAGCTGAAGCTACACGAATACATAGCATCGTTTTTAAGCTTAATATATAAAAATTTACAAAGATTTACAAAGATTTACGCTTTAATTAATTTCGTTGACTAAATGACTGATGACAATTGAAGAAATTTTACAGCTAGTCAAAGCAAGCTTTCCGAATGGTTTAACTCCGCTTCAAGAACTTGTATTACGTTCTTCATGGGAAGGTAAAACTTATACAAGTATAGCATTAGAAGCGCACTACGGAGAAGAGCGAGTTAGAAAAGTTGCTTCATCTTTGTGGCAATCGTTGAGCGATTTATGGGAAGAACCAATCCAGAAATCGAACTTTCGTCAATTATTAGAACCGCGTTCTCTCAATAAAAGACAGCAGCAAGCGATTGTTGAATTTAACTGCACGGCAACAGCGATACCATTAGAATTTCCGAATGGGCCTGTATCAGTTGATTCACGATTTTATATTTATCGTCCGCCAATTGAAGAAATTGCTTGCGCTCAAATTACTGAACCAGGTGGAGCGATATGTATAAAAGCAGCCAATAAAATGGGTAAAAGCTCGCTGATATTAAGAGTATTGGCACATGCTCTTAATGTGGGTTATCAAACTGTAAGTGTAAATTTTCAGCAAGCGGACACAGCAATTTTTGCGAGTATCGACAAATTATTACGCTGGTTATGTGCGAACGTTAGCCGAGAGTTAGGAATTTCGGCGAAGCTAGATAATTATTGGGACAAAGACATGGGTAGTAAAATTAGCTGCTCTATTTATTTTCAGGATTATTTGCTCTTTGAGCTAAAAAATCCTTTAGTTTTGGTATTGAATGAAGTTGACATAGTTCTGGAATATCCGGAAATAGCAAGAGATTTGTTTCCGTTGTTACGTTCATGGTACGAACAGGCAAAATCTCACGAGATTTGGCAAAAACTGCGCTTAGTACTGGTGCATTCGAGTGAAATTAGTATTGGGTTAAGGTTAATTGACTCGCCGTTTAATATTGGTTTACCAATAAAGCTATTACCATTTACAAAACAACAAGTTCATGTTTTAGCACAGCTACATGGTTTAGATTGGCATAGCGGAGTCGAGGTTGATAATTTGATGGCGATGGTGGGAGGACATCCTTATTTAATTCGATTAGCCTTATACAATTTGGTTGCAAAAGGAGGACTTGAAGGCAATTTACAGAAGTTACTGCAACAGGCGCATTCCGCATCTGGAATTTATGATGCCATTTTGCAGCAGTATTTGTTGTTGTTACGTCAACAACCCGAACTTGCGGCAGCTTTCTACGAGGTAATTACTGCTGATAGTGCGATAAAGTTAGAACCGAATTCGGCACAGCGGTTACAAAGCCTAGGATTAGTACATTTGGAAGGTGAGCGCGCGGTTTGTGCGTGTGAGTTATTCCGGCTTTATTTTCTGTCTCAGCTTGATAAGAGTCAAAACACTACAGTTACTCGTGTTGAAGCGTTGGAACGTGAAAACGAGCAGTTGCGACATCGTTCAAGTTTTGACGAGTTAACGCAGCTTGCAACTCGTCGTTACTTCAATACTTATTTGCTTCTGTTGTGGCAGCATTATGTTAGTGAGAGCGAGAAAGGTACACTCAACGAAGTGGCGCCATTATCATTGATTATATGTGATATAGACTACTTCAAGATTTACAATAAAACTTACGGAGAAGCTGCTGGCGATGACTGTTTACGTCAAATTGCTAGGGCTATTCAGAATGTGGTTAACGAGTTAGTTGATAATGGCAGTAATATGGCAAGTAAGAAAAGCGATAGTCAGAATCAAGACGTATTTACTACTGTCCAAATGTATAATAGACGGTTGCCGATATTAGTCGCGCGTTATGGTGGTGAAGAGTTTGCAATTCTTGCTCGTGTGGATGCCCCTGCAGGAGTTAGTATTGCCGAGAAGATTCGCAATTTAGTTAAGCAATTAGCAATACTTTGTGATTATCCTGGGATAGGAGGACTTCCAGCTAATGTTCTGACCGTCAGTATTGGAGTTGCGAGTGTTGTACCGACAGCACAAACCGAAGCTATATGCATTGTCACAGCAGCTGAAAAAGCACTAAATTTAGCAAAACGTCGAGGACGCGATAAAGTTGTTCTTGGTTAGGGCACTAATATTAATGTATAACACTGTTATATAAAACGTTATTGATACTAGTCGCAACCGTTATAGATTCGCAGTGCAGCTATATCTGTTTATCCCTATTAAACTTATATATGTCAGTTTTTTCCAAAGAAACCGGGTTTCTAGGTCGAATCGATTTATAAGGCATGAGTTATCAGTGGTGCTACAAAGGTCATACATTTTTTAATAAATAAGTATAATTACTTTCGTACCACAATGAAATACCAGGTACTCAACCGAATTTTCAACAAATATCAGGTGCCGCGTAAATTTGAGCGTTTAGAAGTAGATGCCAATTTTAAAATTATTAGTACATCTGATTGTGTTGAGCGATTTGCTCAAAACTCTGAACAGGTAATTATTGGTGAAGATGTTCGACAAGCTTTTCCAGAGTTCATTGGATCAGAGGATGTATTGTTATCTATATTGGACGGTCAAGAAGAATTATTTGAGATTGAAGCAATTTGCCGAAGTCAGGAAAATCAATTTGATTTATATATTGATATTTATATTCTTGGTGAAAAAGAAGAGAATAATTCAGGACGTTTAATCATTTTGATTGAAGATGTCACAAGTCAAATGTTAGTAAAGCAAAGACTTTCACAACAATTGAATGAAACAAATTTGCTATCAAGTGTTTTGACATCGTATAAAAATTATATGGATAAAATTATCACTTCAATGGCGGATGCCTTGATAGTGACAACAAAATTTGGAAAGATTAAGAAGGTGAATCGATCTGCAACTGAGTTATTTGGGTATACCGAAGCTGAACTGATAGAGCAACCAATTTCAATATTAATCGATGATAATCAATTATTGCAGCAGGCGGTTCAACAACGTAATTTGTTTAAAAAATATTTTCAAAATGTAGAAGTTATTTGTCGTACTAAAACTCGAGAAAAAATATTAGTTGCTTTTTCGTGTTCAGTAATTGAGAAAAAGGTCGAAGGTTTAGAAGATATTGTTTATGTCGGTCGAGATATTACAACTCGACGACGTAGACAGCAGCATCATGGCGCCCAATTTGCGGTGACTCGCATTTTATCGGAGTCGGCAAGTATTTCTGTGACAATACCAAAAATAATCCAGGCTATTTGCGAAAATTTAGGGTGGGATTTAGGAGAACTATGGACACCAAACCAGCATATTACGATGCCTTCTAATGGTTCATTACATTCTTATGTAAATCCAATTCTAAGATGTGTAGAAGTGTGGTCTTCGCGTACTGTTGCTGCACGCTCATTTAAATCAGTAAGTTGGCAAACTACATATACTACTGGTGTCGGTTTACCAGGTCGAATTTGGTCGATGCATTCTCCACTATGGATACGAGATATACAAATTGAAATTGATGTAAGATCGCTTGCTGCTGCTGAAGCTGGACTACGAGGTGCGTTTGGTTTTCCCATCCTAGATGATAATCAAATTTTTGGTGTAATGACTTTTTTCAGTCGCGACGTGCAAACACCTGATGTAGATTTACTACAACTACTAATATCGGTTGGCAACCAAATTGCTGAGTTTATCAAGCGCAAACACGCAGAAGAAGCACTTTTAGAAAGTGAAGAACGTTATCGCGATTTGTTTGAAAACGCGAATGATTTGATTCAGTCGGTAACTTTTTACGGAAAGTTTATATATGTAAATCGTGCTTGGTGTGAAACCTTGGGATATAGCGAAAATGAAGTGACTCGTTTAAACATGTTTGAAATTATCCATCCTGAGTATCAGCAACACTTTCGCTCCTATTTTTGCAGAGTTTTGGCAGGTGAAAAAATTGATATACAAACAGCGTTTTTAACGTCGCAGGGTGAGAAAGTTATTTTAGAGGGTAATATAAGTTGTAAATTTGTTGATAACAAGCCAGTTGCAACGCGCGGTATTTTCCGCAACATTACACGCCGGGTTGCTACAGAAACTGCGCTTCGTCAGCAGCAAGAACAAACCGAACGTTTGTTACTGAATATTTTACCAGAAACAATAGCTAATCGTCTTAAAAAGCAACCAGGTAACATTGCGGAGAATTTTACGGATGTGTCAGTTTTGTTTGCTGATATAGTTGATTTTACAAAGATATCATCGCAGTTGAGTGCAATTCAACTAGTAAATTTACTCAACCAGATTTTTTCAGCTTTTGACCATCTGAGCGAATATTATGGGTTAGAAAAAATTAAAACTATCGGTGATGCGTATATGGTAGTCGGTGGTTTACCAAAACGGCGCCTCGACCATGCGTATGCAATAGCTTGTATGGCACTTGATATGCATAATGCAATCAGAATTTTTAATATTGATAATCACCAGAACTTTAATATTCGTATTGGTATTCACAGTGGTTCTGTTGTTGCAGGTGTAATTGGAATCAAAAAGTTTACCTATGACCTTTGGGGAGATACAGTAAATATAGCTAGCCGTATGGAATCACACGGTTTGATTGGGAAAATACAAGTATCAGAAGCTACGTATAATCTTTTGCGTGATGAATTTATTTTTGAAGCGCGCGGAGAAATTGAAGTCAAAGGTAAAGGCAAGATGGCAACTTATTTGTTAATTGGTAAACGGGAGATGTAGAGACGTGACATGTCACGTCTGTACAGGAGTTTTGATTCGTGGGTGTCTTGGACGACATGGACTACCTACACAAACTTGTCCAGGTGGCATGTTGGTAAAAACACTGCTGCGGGCGCCGATAACTGCATTTGTTCCAATATTTACACCTGGTGCAATGAAGCAGTCTGCTGCAACCCAGGCGCCATCATTGATGGTAATGGCATCGGTTTTTAGACCGAATGCTGGGTCTAGAATGTCGTGACTACCTGTACATAGATAGCTTTTTTGTGAAATGACGCAGTTATTGCCGATGTTGATGTGGTCTAAGCTGTAAAAAACAACGTCATCACCAATCCAACTGTAATCGCCTATTGTTACTTTCCAAGGATATGTAAAACGCGCGGTTGGTCGAATTAATACTTTTTTGCCAATACGGGCACCGAATAATCGTAGTATTGCACAACGTAATCCATTAAATGGGTGGGGAGTTAAGGGAAATGTAATGGCTTGCACGAACCACCATAGCAATATGTACCAACTTGGGCGCCCTCGGTTAAACCAAGATTGGTCATATTTGCTTAAATCCATGAATGGTTTTAGTTCTTCTTGGTTTTTGATATCGCTAATCATAAAATATATTGTCTTGTGGGATGGGCATCTTGTGGGGTGGGCATCCCGGAGCGCCCACTTACTTTTAATAGACGGGCAAGGATTAGAGTTCCACAAGATGGTGTTATATGGCTTCTTGTTTTTGTTGCAGTTTTGGGGCTGATGATTTTGCTTGCTTTTTGGCTGTGTTTAGTTGACCGTTACAGTTGCGTAGTTCGTAGAGTTTTACTCCAATTTGGTATTCATATTGACTTAGTAAGCGACCGTATATGTAACCTGCTTTGCCGTCCTTGAAGCCGCGTTGGATGATGTAGAACAATATGAAACGTAGGAGGGGTTTGAATGGTAGTCTTACCCAAATTTTCTTTAAGAAGCGCTTGCGTTGAACTGCATCACCGAATAATGAGGCGCCGATTGTGCCGTCGTCATCTTGACCTGTAAGGATGTTATAGTAAACGCGCGCTTCCCAATTTGAATAACGGTTGTGTCTTTCTAACCAGTGGAATAAATCACGAAAGTCTTCATGAAGCATGTCATTTTTGAGGTAGCCGACTTCCCCTTTGAGAATGACGTGTTCGTGAACTTCGTTATCGCCTGTGTTACGGATTTCTTCGGTGTTGAGGTTTTCGTAACGTCCGAGTTTGTGCTTGAATAGGCGTAGATTCCAGTCGGGATATTTACCTCCGTGGCGAATCCATTTACCCATAAAGAATACGCGACGGTTGAGGTAGTAACCATCAAACTGAGGTTGGTTAGGTTGGTTGTTTTGGATGGATAAAGCTATTTCGTCCCACAGTTCTGGGGTTATGCGCTCATCACAATCGACTATTAATATCCACTCGTTACGGAATGGTAAATTATCTAAAGACCAGTTTTTCTTTTTAGGCCAGCGTCCGTTGAAGTGGAATTGAACGACTGAAGCGCCGTAACTTTGAGCTATTTCCGCACTTTTATCTGTACTTTGCGAGTCTACAACAAATATTTCCGAGGCTCGCTGTAAGCTAGCAAGACAAGCGGGTAAATTGGCTTCTTCGTTTTTAGCTGGGATAATGACGGAAACTGGTACTTTGTTAGACATAATCTTTATGTTATTGATTAATTTTGATTAAACTAATTCTTTTTTGATAGAAGACCTTGAATGGCAGCGTTTAAATAGCCAATTTGACCGTAGGCGTATACAAGTTTATCAAAGCGTTCGGCTGGGTCAGATATATATTGTACTGATTTATATAAACCACGTAAAAATCTCTCGCTGCCGCGTCCTAATTGTCCAATGCCCGCTTTACCTGCTAGCTGTTCACGATAACACTCGCTAATGCCTTGCCACCAACCGCGATTGAAAAACCAACTGCGTTGCAAACGTTCGGCTTGAACGTTATGTGCTGCTTTGGCTTCGGGAAGATAAGCAACTTGCCAACCTTTTTGAATCGCAAGTTCGGTCATTTGTAGTTCTTCGTTTGATAATAATTTTTTGCCGACTCGACCAAGATTAGTGTCAAAACCCCTAACTTCTTCTAGGAAACTGCGACGAATCGCATAGTTTAATCCTCTTGGAGTTAAGCCAGGATTATCTATATATATAATTTTATCGCCTAAATCGTATGCACCTAAGTTAGCCGCTAATCCAGGGGATAGCCATGCTGGCGCCCCCTGACCTTGCGGATAAATAAGCGTAACTTTGCCACCTGCTATCGCTAATTTTGAATTGGCTTCAAAAGCTAAGTACAAAGTATCTAACCATGAAACGCTAGCTTCAGCATCATCATCTAAATAGGCTAGGATTTTACCGCTTGACGATTTAGCACCTGTGTTACGTGCGACTGATAAACCAAGGACTGGTTCAAAAACGTAACGTAGGCGTGCATCTGAAAGCCGCTGTTCTACTATTTGCCGGGTGCGGTCGGTTGACCCATTATCGACTACTACGACTTCAAAACCAACGGCTGTTTGTTGTGCCAGCAGGCTATCAATCGCGGCGCCTAAGTAGGTGTCTCGATTGTGAGTACAGATGATGGCTGAGATAAGCGTCTCTGGCATAGGGAATGTATTGGACAGTTAGTGCATTCACCAGCACATGAAAATGCGATACACATCTCCATATTTACATCGTAAAGACGTAGTGAACCGCGTCTCTACGATTTATGCTGATGATGCTAATCTATACCAAAATTCTGAAGCTTACCAACCGAGTTTTTTCGGAAAAACTTCACTTATCTTTATTTCTATGCCTAGATTCTACTGAGACTGAAGATGTCCATGCAACATTACAAGCGTTTCTGACAGTTGAGAGAGGCGATTTTCTAGATATTGTTTACGTTCTAATAGGTGACGTAACTTTTGGTAGCGCGCGATAGCCATACTGACACTTGCAACTTGTTCAGGTGGACAGGGACGACTCCATACTTTACCTGCAGCGTCTAATCCGCACAAACGATAGCCAGTACGTAGTGATTCTTTTGATTTTTGGGAATGGGTAGCACAAATTTCTTCAACATAGTCCATTAAACGGTCAACCTCGGCGTGACGTAGTGCGGCGGTTCCAATTGTGACTTCAGTTGCTTGTACTGACTCTAGCCAACCGTTAACGATAGGACCTTCAATATAAATGTCTTGGATTTGTCGAATGATTGTTTGTAACTCAACTTGCCAACTAGTTACTATTTGCTGAATTTCTGAAAGAAGATTACTTGCAAGTGCTGGATTGGCGCCGTTGCGATGATTCGTAAAAGCTGGAGTTTTAAATTTCGGTAAATCTGGCGCCCTCCATTCATCATCTTGTGTTGATTGTACAGAAAAAGCTTGTACAGAATCATGTGTGTGTGATGAATTTAGTGGTATTTCAGTAGTTTTACTGTTTATTTGTGGTTCAGGTTGTGTTTGCGTTGTTTGCTTACCAGTATTGATTTGAAAAGATAACACAGGTGATGGTGTCCCTAATGGTGCTTCTTGTGTAGGACTTTGTGGTACTAAATTATCTAGGGTCGTCTCAATACGCTTGATGCCTGCTTTCATAAAAAATTCCTATCTTGATAAACTGCCGTGCGGAAATATAGATTTAGTAGTGCAAAAGTACCTAGATGCAAGTGGAAAGCACAAGGAACATTTATTTAAAGACACCGTATTTTAAGAATTATTTATCTTCCACTCTTAATCATTGGCAAAAACCCTGATAATTGCTTTAACCTGTATTCTCTACATTTTATAGACGAAAACACTGATAGTAATTTTATCTACTAAAAATTATTTTGGCGCCAAAATACTATTTATACAAAAAAATCGTGCTTATATTTTTAAAGCAAGCTTGATCAACTCAGATAGTCAGTATGTTAAATATACGAAGGAAAAAACTTTGGGTAAAGTTACATTAATCACAGGACCCGCACGTTCTGGCAAAAGCGAGTGGGCTGAAAAACTAGCTTTAAAATCAAAAAACGTTGTATATATAGCAACATCAAATCGAGATGCTAATGACCCGGAGTGGCTTTCTCGGATTCAGCAGCATTTGCATCGGCGCCCGCAAAACTGGTTAACGCTAGAAGTGCCTATTGAACTATCACATGCACTATCAAATGTCAATGCACAAACCTGTATTTTGGTTGATTCTTTAGGGACTTGGGTGGCAAATCTATTGGAGCAAGAAGATATTGAGTGGGATAATACTGTACAGGAATTTTTAAATACAGTCGAACTAGTCGCTGCCGATATTGTATTCGTTGCTGAAGAAACTGGGTGGGGAGTAGTACCAGCGTATCTGATAGGCAGAAAATTTCGCGACCGTTTGGGTTCCTTGGTGCGGCGGTTGAGTAAAATTTCTGATACGGTTTACTTGGTTACTGGTGGATATGCTCTTGATCTGGGTGTGTTAGGTACGGCAATTGATGAGTGATGAGTGCCGAGTGGAGAGGGCGGAGGGGCAGAGGGACGGAGGGGCGGGTTTACTATATCTTGGTATGATAACGGAAATTTAGGTTAACCCGCCCGTACAGGAGTTTGGTGTGTATTCTTAAGTCTTTATTTATGATTGGGGCTATGAGGCCTGATTATTAAAATTTATAATGGGAGCATGGCAAAATCAGATGAAGTAAAAAAATATCTAGCTTATTGGTTTCAGCTAGGTAAAGGTGTTGTTATTAATAACGGAACGGCAACCTTGCTGCCCGGTAAGATTTTTGCGGTTAGTGGCTATAGCTCGGAATTTGAAGAATGCTGGCAGAAAATAATTGAGGCGCCGAGTAGTTATCATCTTGAAGGTACGCACGAAACAATTGCCGAGCTTTTGGGGTCGCAATGGAGTATTGAGTCTTGCGCGCGGTGTGATATGCCAGTTCCGATGCGGCATATGGGAATGCCAGCTACTGCATGTCCTTGTTTTGATTTAGCAACTTGGCCTAATACTGAAGTACCATCACCACGAGGTCCTGTTAACAGTCAGGAAAAACTTTTAAGCATTCGTAATCGGTTGATGAAGAGTTAGAGCGTAGAATAGGTGTTTCACCTGTCCTACGATATTTATATATTGTAGTTTTGATCCCCCAACCCACTTAATAAAGGGGGGTTAGAGAATTTGGGTAAGATAATTAAGTGTAATTAAGTGCAATTAAGTATATTTACTGTTGACGTTTTTGAAACTTGTTTATATTGGATTTGTATTATTACTGATAGCTTCATATTTCTTTAAAAGATTAATAAGTATTTTTATACAAAGATTAGACTTTTAATACGGTTACGAGTTTAGTATAGTTACACAAGCACATCTACTATCTAGGTTTATTGCCTAGTTGGCAATGCGACAATGCATATATTCTTTTGTTGGCAACGTATTGAGGCATCACATATAAAACTGTAGAGATTGCGCGCGTAGTTTGATTTGGTAGTCAAACTATACGGAAGCAAGCGATTTTGCAGACTGTCTTATAAATAAGGCAGTTATTTGAGCTTGCCTATTGTAGTTCATTTAACAATTATTTGGAATAATCGAATGCCAAGAGATTTAGGGTTAGTAAAACATTTTTTACTGGTAGCAGCTCCTGCGATTGCAACGTTAATTGCTAGTGTACCTGTCCAAGCTGCAACTTTGGCATCTTCAGAAGCTAAGTTTCAGCTAGGGAATTTCAGCATTAACCCAACAAATATTTTCACTGGTGCAGGAACTTTTACAAAGACCATTAGTCCAAGCGGTATTGGTGGCGCCACGGCAGATGCTACGGCAGAGGCAAACTTTAGGAAGTTCGATGATGTTGAAAAGACGTTTGCGAATAACACTTCTTTTAGCAAGGTGACTGGTAAACGCGCGGATGATGTTGCTTACGCCGAAAGCATTGCTGGAGTAATTGGATATAATTTCTTGGTTCCTAAAGGTGGCACATTCTCTTTTGACTTCAGTGGTTTTTTACATCTTTTGACTTCAATTGATAATCCTGTAGAAGAGAGTGCTGTCTCTGAAGGTCTAGTTTCGTTAATGTTATATAACAATAAAGATGGCAGTCTTTTAGATTCAATTTCTTTAGAGGGTAAAATTGCAACTCCAAATAATGGAGACTTTATTACTTACAAGAATGCTGGAAGCTTTCGGAGCGCAAATGCGTTGACACAAAACTCTTTTGGTGGAAATGAAGAATTTGCTCGAACGGATGTTAGCGGACGCTATTCGCGAATGTTTGATTCTGAGACAAGTTTAACATTGGTTGAGTTCAAATCGAATCGCGCGGCTGTTGCGGTTCCAGAAAATACTAATAGTACAATATTTTTGATTGCAGGAGGAATAATTTTGATGGTGACAAAAATTAGACGTAGACATACCATAAATAATTTGTAAAAATAGCAGGTTGTGGAGACGTAATATATTGCGTCTCTACATTTATGTTATTCACACAATAATTAATAATCAAGATTTACGTAAAAAGAATTAATTAATTTTTGAAGCTATTAAAAAGCTACTGATTTGAGCGATATATACTCGAATCAATAGCTATAAAAACTAAGTTATACTAACTGACGCATATGCATTTGCGTAAGCATACCCATCAGAAACAGCAGCAGCAATTCCAGCAGCAGTTCCATATGCAACTACAAAGCCTATTTCAGCACTGTAGGTGAGATTTGTCTTATCAACACTGTAGCCCGTGATATAATCTGCCACATAGCCGCGATCATAGGCAGTAGAATAGGTGCCAAATCCAGTTCCAGAATAAACTGTTTTTTCATTTCCGCCGCAAACCTGAATATCTTTAGCGGTTTCCACTACGCAAAAACTGAGGTCATCAATTGTTAGTCGATGCATATGTTTGTCCATTTTTAAAATGTAAGTATCGCCAAAGGTACTAAATACCTTTAGCGATTTTTAGGGATTTTGAAAAGTGTTAAAACCTTCTCTAATGCCTTGAAGTCAGGCTTATAGCAAGATTGACTACTTAGAAGTTCTAGACACTTATAGAGAGATTCAGATCCCTAGGCAGCGGTAGAGGAAGATGTGGAACTAGCGGTAGCATAAGGACCATAGTAATAGTAACCGTAGCCGGAAGAAGCATAAGTACTAGTATAGGTAGCAGCAAAATATGTACCGTATGCGTTTGCGTATGCATCAGCGTAAGCAACACCACCTTGAATTTCTTCAGCTTGGTTAGCAACTTCGATGTGGGATAAATCGTTGATAATCATGATTGATTCTCCTGGGAATTGAGTAGTTAAATTTATCTAGGAATTAAGTCTAACTGAAATTTATTTCTCTTTCAGTCACATTTATAATATATCAATTTGCTTTTTTAAATGCAACTACTTTTTCTGTTTTTGTTGATAAATTTATGTATACTTTATACATATTAAAAATTAATTAAATTGATATTTTAATCACAAATAAATATATAAATTTATTATGCTTTAACATCAAAAAACTCCCAATTTTTATCAGAAAAATTGAGGCAAGATAAATTATATATATATATTTTTTTAGTTTAAATTAGCGTATTTTTCTTTAAAACTCCTTTGCAATAAGTATTTCAGGATTTTTATTTAATCGGTATTACGAATAGTACGTCATTGTATTGAAAAATAATTCTGATTATTGTAATTATGGAATTAGTGATATTTCACGCTCATCAGCTTTTGGTTTTACTGATGTGCTAGATATTGGATTTTGTTCATGTTCACTTGTAATTAATGAGTTATTAATTTGAGAAAACAGCCATTTTTGAAAAAGCTGTTGTTGAATTTCGATTCGTCGATTTATGTCTAATTTGGGTGAGATGATTTCTTCTATCCAGATTAGATGAATTCCTTGAGGTGTTGATATCGGTTTAAGTATTTGTGGTGGATGAGCGGCGAAGATAGCGGCGCCTATTTCGGGACGAAAATCTCGGCGATAGCGGATACCGCGATAACCTCCTGTGCGTCGCAGTTCTGGGTCTGGGATGTATTTTTTGCCGATTTCAAAGAAAGTGACTTCATTTTCTTTGACTGCGTAGAAGAGTTCTAACGCTAAATCTTTGTCATTCAGAATAACTTCGTAGACAACAGCGCTCTCATAGTCGTACTGATTTTGGTAGAAGAATGCTTCAACTTTATCACCGAACATGTGTTCTACTAGTTTTGAAGTCAAGATTTGCTGCTCGATAATTTGCTCAAAGTCTTCGGCGCCAAGATGATGTTTTTCTAACCATGCGAAGGTGTCGCTGGCTTTGACTAAATTGTTGGCCATCCGAAATTGGTTGCCTGCTTGCTGAACTTCTTCGGTTGTAACGACGATACCTGCATCATAAGCAGTTTGAGCAATGATTTTTTGCGATGCTATTGCACTAAACACATGAGGTATCTGGTAAGAGAGTTTTAGGTGACGCATAATATCAGCGTCAGAGATACGTAGTTGTTTCATTACAGTTCTAAGCCGTTTGTTTGTAGTTTTTTGAAAGGGTCAAGGACGAAATCAATTATGCGACGCTGACGGATAATCACTTCTGCAGCTGCAGTTTGACCTGGTGTTATCGCAATCTTTTTGTTACCAGACTGGATGTAAGGTTTATCTAGAGCGATTTGCAGTTCGTAATTTTCTAGGTTGCCTTGGGGTGTTTGTTCTATCTTGGAATTTGGTGATATCCATGTAACTTGTCCTGTGACTATTCCGTAATCTTGAAAGGGATAAGCGTCAAATTTAACTTTTACTTTTTTTCCAACTTTCACAAATCCACTTTGGCTATTAGGGATTTTGGCTTTGAGGATGAAACCTACATTTTTAGGGGCAATTTCAGCTACCATTTGTCCCGGTTGCACGACTGCACCAGGTTTAGAAACTGGTAAAGCAAAAATTGTGCCGTCAATTGGCGCTTGAACTACTCTCTGTTGCATTTGCAGTTTCAAAGCTCTGATGCGGCTAAAGGTTTGGGCTATTTGTGATTGGTTTTGTGTAATTTGGGTTTGTAAGTCTTTTAATTGCTGTTGGTTTTTAATAATTGCAAGTTTCCCGTTCTGTAATAAGCTCTGATAACTGTTTTGCTCTTCTTGGATGCGGAGTTTTGCTTGTTCGATATCGGATTCTAACTGACTGATAGTTGTTTGATAACGGCTTGCTTCTTCAGATAAGCGTGATTCTGCAAGCTTTACATCAGACTGCGCTTTGAGATGTAGACGCTGGCTTTCTTGCTGTTCTTTACGAAGTTGGTCAAGTTGCATCGCTGATACCGCTCCCGAAGCAACAAGTTGGTTAAAGCGCTCGACTTGCTGAGTGTCTATTTTTAAGCGACCTTGAGCCGATTTTTCATCATTACGAGCAGTACTAATTTGCTGATGAACTTGGTTGACTAATGACTGTTTCTCTATTTTTTGTAAGTTGTAGGTACTTTGTTTAATTCCTAAATCCCGTTTTGCTTGGTTTATTCGGGATATTTTTTCCTGCGATTGGGATTGGTTTTGCTGTTCAGTAACATTTGTTGCTAATTCCATTTGCTTGGCGAGTATACCAAGCTGCGATTTTTGATTTTGCAGTCCAGCGAGTTTGGCTTCAGTTTCTTTAAGTTCGGCATATAGAATATTAGAATCAAGTTCCAATAAAACTTGCCCAGCTTTGACGGTATCACCTTCTTTGATTTTTACGGCTTTGACGCTGCCAGAAACCTCAGCGTCTAGTTTTTGTGTGGCGCCAAAGGGTTCAATGCGTCCTCTAGCGCTGCCAATTTCGTCAACTCTGGCAAGCATCGACCAAGGTATTACTAGTGCGCTGAAACCAATTAGAAAGTAAAGTACAGAACGACTCCATACTTGAGGTAGTGCATCAAGTAGTTCTTCTGTACCGTAAAATAAATCATTTGCGGTGTCAGTTTGAGTTTCTACTGGTTCTGCTGATGGTAACAAGTGGGAATTCTGATAGTTATCTCGTTCCCGAATAGTAGCAGGTGATGGATTGCGAGATGGATTTGGCATATAAGATTAACCAGCTTGTGCAAATTGTTGTTGGTTGAGGTAGTAGTAATGACCTTTTTTACTGATTAGTTCGTCATGACTCCCGCTTTCGACGAGAACACCTCGGTCTAGAACTAGAATCATGTCGGCATTACGAATTGTGGAGAGACGATGGGCAATTATTAAACTGCTGCGTCCAGCTAGGATGGTTTTGAGATTGTTCTGAATTATTCGCTCTGATTCGGAGTCTAGGTGGCTAGTAGCTTCATCGAAAATTATTAAACGCGGATTTCCAATTAGTGCGCGCGCGATGGTTAAACGTTGGCGCTGTCCTCCTGAGAGCAAGCCACCACCTTCACCAATTTGGGTTTCATATCCCATTGGAAGTTGTTGAATAAATTCATCGGCGCCTGCGAGTTTTGCGGCTGTCATGATTTCTTCAAGAGTTGCTTCTGGATGCGCGACACCAATGTTTTCGCGGATTGTGCCACCAAATAAGAAACTCTCTTGGTCAACTACGCCGATTTGTTGCCGCAGCGCACGGAGATTTAGACCTGTAATATCACGCCCATCAATTAGTATTTTTCCTTCTGTAGGTGGATACAAACCCAGAATTAATTTGGAGAGAGTAGTCTTCCCTGAGCCACTTCTACCAACGACAGCAACAGTTTGTTCGGGTTTAAGCTCAAAGCTGACATTTTCTAGAACGTTAACTTCGCTTTCGGGATGATAGCGGAAAGTGACGCGCTCGAATTTAATACTGCCGCGTAGCTGAGGAAGCATTACACGAGGCGATTTTTCTAAATCTTCTTCTGGTTGCGCTTGCAGAACGTCATTAATTCTTTCAACCGAAATAAAGATTTCTTGCAGCTGATTCCAAACTACTGATAACCGTTGGAAAGGGCGTATAACATTGCCGAATAGCATATTGAAGGCTATTAGCTGACCAATGGTAAGTTGATTTTGAATTACTAATGTGGCGCCGAACCACAATAAACCTACCTGTGCAATTGTTTCGATGCTTGCGCTTATAGCTTGCAAGCGGATACTAATAATTTGTGCCGAAAAGTTTTTCTTGACAAATTTATTTAATAGTTCTTCCCAACGCCAGCGCACTGTTTGCTCAATAGCCATCGAGCGCACCGAACGTATACCAGTTAATGATTCAATTAAGTAGCTATTTTCCCCGACTCCGGCACTAAATATTTCTCTGGATACTCGTCGTAATAAACTAGTTGTGGCAAAAGCTAGTATGAAAAATGGCGGTACAATTAAGAGCGCAAACATTGCCATTTGCGCGTTGTACCAAAACATCATTCCTGCATATACAACAACTGTAAGTAAATCAAGAATGATTGATAGCGCTTCACCTGTTAAAAAACGATTGATTTTCTCGTTCTCTTGAACGCGCGACACAATATCACCGACAAAGCGCGATTCAAAAAATGATAAAGGTAAGCGAAAGGTATGCTTAACAAATCCAACTAGTAATGCTACGGATATTCGATTTGCTGTATGTGCTAATAAGTACTGTCTAACACTGTTAATAAAGATAGTGGCAAATCCAAACACGAATAACCCGGCAACTATAGCATTGAGGGTAACAGTACTACCTTGGGTAATTACGCGGTCGAGTAGAAGTTGAGTGAAAATAGGTGTAATTAGCCCAAACACTTGAATCATTATGGAAGCAGCAAATACTTCCAACAAAACTTTTGTGTGGGGTTTGACTAAATCAAAGAACTGCCACAACTCTGTTTTGGAATCTTCAGCTTTTTTGAGTTCTGCTGTAGGTTGCAACAGTAACCCGTAACCAGTCCATCCAGCATTGAATTGTTTATGTGTAAGACTACGCTGTCCAATGGCAGGGTCAGCGATAATTACACGGTTTTTGGTAATTTTATAAACGACAACAAAATGTTTGCCTTCCCAATGGGCAATAGCTGGTAATGTTTGTTCGGCAAATTTATCTAGACTAGCTTTTACTGGTCGGGTTGTAAAACCAAAGTTTTCACCTACCATCGCTAACGCGCGTAAAGAAGCACCACTGCGGTTGACATCCGCCATTTCGCGTAAACGATTTAAACTAAAATTTTTACCCCAGTAACGAGCAATCATTGCTAAACAAGCTGCTCCACAGTCTGAAGAGCTTTGCTGTGCCAAAAATGGGTAACTATCAGTTAATTTACCCCACCAATGTCCTGCTTTGACTTTGGGACTAGGAAAGTAGGGACGTTGTTTTTTTGGCTGCGGTGAAGAGTCCCGCTGGGGAAAGGGTATTACTTTGCCCGTATTGGTGAGTTTCTCGATTTTAGCTTTTGGTAACGCGCGCGATTTTGGAGTTATTTGTAATGGTTGTGTGTCTAGGAGTGTTGCTAAATGTGGGCAATATTCAATTGCTTCTAAAGTGTGCGATTTTTTCAATACGTAAACAACTGCTTTTTGAGTCACCTGCCAATCGAATTGTTGCGTAACAACATAGATGTTTCCGGCAGTTAGGTTTTTGTTATTAGCACTTTGCAGTGTACCGCTTTGAATTATTAATATCTGAGCATCTATTAGTAAATTATTTGTTAATAAATCACCTACATTAAATTCATGCCGTTGTGATAGCGAGAATGCCTTTAACATTCCTGGCATCGACAACGAATCTTCGGACGAATTACTGCAATATGAAAGCGCAAAATCCAAAAGTTCAGCGCGCGTTAACATGCGCTCTTTTATATTGGGATACTTATCCATCAAATCTTGCACTACTTCGACATTTAGAAAAGCAAGCTGCAAATCATCTGAAGACCTAGCGCTGTAATCTTGGAATGATTTGGCACCAAACAGCGTTGCCTCACCAAAAGTCGCATTTTTTTGAAGCGTAACTATTAAGTTGTCCGCTGCATCTGATATGCGTACTTTACCCGCAAGCACAATGTTAATGCCACTACTGGCGGTTAGATTTTGCCAAAATAGCTTTGCTGGTGGGGGTTGGAGAATTTCTACCGCACTTAGGCAAGCTTCTAAACATGCACGAGTTGGTTGCTCACCCAAAATACTGGTGATAGCTTGACTAAGTTCTTGCTCCAAAAACATAGAAGACACACTTTACCTCCATAGTTTCAATACTTCAAATAGTTCAAATATCTGTACAAGAACAGCAACAACTACCAACCTGTAATTACGGCGCCGCAATCAAGGTTACTTATACAACCCAATAAATTACTAGATATTTTTCTTTCCTAAGTTAATAAAATTCTTCTATAGAAAGAAGCCTAGCCAAGAAAACGCTAATTCATAAAATAAATGCCAAAATTCATCAAAGTTTTGCATGGCAAAACTTGCGCCTGAGTCAAATAAAGTGCCATAATTAACAAAGTTGTTTTCATGTGGACAGCATTCACAAGGAACTACTGCGGCTAGCTGCTTTATTCCTCTGGCAAGGATAAAAGCAATGTAAACAGTAACCTTGTGAAGGCGAGCTTAAAAGATGACGTGAACAGCAGCCAAATCTGGGTATCTCCCCTGGAAATTCGAGTGTCTGGGGGAAAATATCCGGTTTATTGCTGACCTTAGTGTAAATTATAAGCAGCAATAATTTTTAATTTTTTACACTTATTTTAACTTAGCTCTAAAATCAGACACAAAACATTACATTAGCACGCAAGAGTAAGCACAAGAATTTACTGCTACCTAACTACGTATAGCTCGAAGCATTATTACGGTTTTCATAATTTAGTTTCTCCAAATCTTTAAAATTATTCTAGCAAAACGCTTTTCTATTAAATTTCCAATATAGACACTATCTCAACCAAAACTCAATAGCTATATAGCTGTATAAGCTTTTTTTCAATAAGACTATTTGGAATAGGTAATCGTAGGGGAACAGCACAAGAACATTCATTTATCTCTTTTAAAAATACTTACAGAAAACTGTAGCATTTTGAACTAATTATAATAATCTTTACTATTAATTCACATAAACTTTATATAGCTGCAAAACTGTTTTGCAGTTTAAACAGCGATATTACAACAGATGTGAGCAGCTATCTGTTACATCCGTAATGGCTTGAATGGGGAATTATTGGATAAGAATGATTGTATTTTACTAATTAAAATATACTTTTAATAATAAAAACTTATAAATACACGTCTATTTACGTAGCTTTGTCAAGTAATTTATTTTGCTTATTATTACGATTAATAAGAATTTCTGCTATCGACTGAGATATAGTAAAATTAGGTGGACAGCATTCCAGCCAGAAGAATTCTCCAACTGGGTTAACTTCTAAGAATATATGCTCTCCATTAGGGGTAACAATAATATCTATGGCGCCATAGTTTAACCCAAAATAGCCCATTAATTGAAGTAACTTTTGTTTTACATCTTCAGGTAAATCATACTCTTGCCAAGAGTTAAGTAAGTTCAACCCTTGTTTTCGCCAGTCGATCTGGGCTTTTTGTAAGCGTTGCGAATCTACAGCGGCAGTAAATAAATGCTCTCCCACAATAATTGTGCGAAGTTCCAATGCTTTGGGTATCTTTTCTTGAAAGGTCATTGGACAGAAGCGCAACCCATCAAGATGTTCTAAGTCCTCAGTTGTAACTGGGTTGGTAAAAACTACTAATTCTTCCCCCTGCTCGTCATAGATAGCAAACGATGAAAGCATTTTTGCAATCATGCCTTGCTCACATTCACTGGCAAATTCTTTTACTGTTTGGGGATTATTAGTAATTAAGGTACGTGGTGTATCTAAACCAACAGAGCGTGCGACTTGCAACTGTAGCTGTTTGTTGTCAGCCAAACGAATGTTCGGTAAAGTATCGAGATGGAAGCCTCGAATCGAAGCAATCATACCTGCGATAGTTGCGCGCGATTCTCCAATAGAGGCTTCCCGAAATTGCTTTTCCATTGTCATGGGAATTTTGGCGCCCATTGCAATACGGCGATACCAAACAGAAGATACTTCGCTCAAATCCAAAGTTGAATCATCGACTGTTAAAATTTGACGTTCACAGTTGTGACTATAGTACACATCTAAACGTGCTTGTGTAGGGAAACGGTCTGTGTCGAAGCGAAATGCTTTTTCTCCCTTAGCTTGAATCGCTTGCATTACTAGAGGAATACTTTGATTGTCTTGGCTATGAGTGATGATTAAAACAGCCATACGATGAAAGGATTTTAGATTGTGGATTTTGCTTACAGGCGCGAACACTACGTGAACGCACATGAATGGATTGGGCGCCTCTCCATTGACTACTATTTTTTATTTGTTTGGTCGATCAATCGCTTTGATATTAACAATCTCCAAATCATAGTTTTTTCCTTCTCGATAAATAGTTTTGACCTTCACTTTATCAAAGCCTTCAAGAGCATAATAGACATCAGCTGTAGGGTCTTCACCAATCGCAAGAGCTGCTCCTGTACCCTTTAGCCTAGAAACACCGTTTTTCTTAGTCCTTAGTTCAAGGTCTGTATCAGTCATAGCGAGAGTACTATCTCCGTAAGCTGATGCTGATGCTCCTATTAAAGCACTAACACCGCCTAAAATTAATTCATTTTCTTGAGTATTTTCTAAGTAATACAAATCATTTATTTGCATCATGAGCCTCTTTTTAATTACTAATTTTTAATTTTGAATTGTTACTCGATTGAATATGACGGTATTGGTGTTGTTGCAAGCCAATCATCACCTTCGGATGGGTACTTTTTAGTGACAGCGTATTCTTCATGGTCAGATGGATACTTTTTGGTAATAGGAGGACGAATTGGTTGACCATCTTCGTTGTCAGAAGGATATCTTAAAGTGGTGACAATTCCATCTGGATTTTCAGGAGGAAACTTTTGTGTTGGAACAGCTAATTTTAAACCACCACTAATTTCATTCATTTCTTCTTCAGACAAATCATCACAGAACTGTCCTTCCAGAAAGCGGGAGAAAAATGGTAAAGCTTGTTCATCTTTATGTGACATACGAATGTACTCCTAGAGAAATAATTTACGGCAGTAAAAAGCTTCGGCATATTTGCTTGGCGAATTTGACTCAATACCTCGAATTCGCAGCATTGAACGGAATGTATCTTCTGCAAACCATTGCTTATTGTTCTGTGTTTTAAAAGCATCCAATATATACTGGATTTTTCGGCGACACAACGCTTCATCGAGATGGACGAAAAAATTGGGAATTCCTAAATCACCATCATACTTGGGAATTTCATATTCCAGAATTAAATGATTTCTAAAGGTATTCCAGGTTAAATCAGAAATTAAGCGATGGTCTTGGTGACGGTCATCTCGAAAATGAGTAAAAATTATATCTGGTGAAAATTCTTGCTTTATTTGCTCAAAGCATTCTTTCACCTCGATACCGTGGAACGGCAAAAAGCCATCTCGAAAATCTTTGATGATAACTTTCTTTGTTTCTACTTCTTTTAAAAAAATATTAACGCTTGCTGTTGCTTCTAATAATCTTAGCTCATTAGAAGTAAAAATAACCCAATAAATGATGACTTTTTTATATTCAATCAGCTTTAAGATTGTACCACCACAGCCAATTTCTATATCATCGCAATGGGCGCCGAGACAAAGGATTTTGTAATCTGATTCGTCTGTTTTGTGAAAGTCTATTTTCATCATACATGAGATACCTCTAATTCTTTGTCTCTCCATACTTCCCAAGGTCTTTCACCTTGAGTATACATATCATCCAACATTTGCTTTTCTTTAAACGTATCCATAACTCCGAAAAAGCCAGTGTATTTGTAAGCGAAAAGTTCATTTTTAGCAATTAGTCTTTGAAAAGGCTTGAGGACAAGTTCTTCACCTTTGTTAATATATTTAAAGATGTCCTTTTTAAAGATAAAATATCCTCCATTAATCCAGATATCGCGCTGTTTGACATCTTTAATATCTTTGACTAAACCCTTCTCATCCATATCAACTAAGTGAAAGGTTTGGCTGGGTCTAACACATAAAAAACTGGCGATTTTATCAATGCTATGAAAATTATCAATGTATGTTGGCAGATGCAAGTCTGTCAATCCATCACTATAGTTAGCTAGAAATACGTCTTCTCCTTGTAAATATTGTTCTATTGCTTTGAAACGTTGACCAATATTGGCAGTTAAACCTGTATCTACAAAAGTAATATTCCAATCTTGAATGTCTCGATTAAATAATTGGATATTATTGCCATTTGAGATAGTAAAATTATTCGATAGCCATTCATTATAGTTTAAGAAATAGCTTTTAATCATGTCTGCTTTGTAACCTAAGCACAAAATAAAATCTTTATGTCCATAGTGGGCATAGTATTTCATTACATGCCATAGTATCGGTCGATATCCAATATTGACCATTGGTTTAGGAATTGTTTCAGAATAGTCTCTCATTCTAGTTCCTAATCCGCCACAAAATAAAACAACTTTCATTTTATTATTCTCCTTTTTTATGCAATAAATATTTATAAATGCATTAATATTAATAAACTAGTAAACTTTTACTTCAGGAATCGGTACAATAAATTGACCGCCCCAATTCCGAATATGAGCCATTTGCGTCATAATTTCTTCCTTGAGGTTCCAGGGCAAAATTAATACATAATCAGGTTTGGTTTCTTGAATCTTATCTGGGTGAAAAATGGGAATATGAGTACCTGGTAATAATAGACCTTGTTTGTAAGGACTACGGTCTACTGTGTAATCAAGAAAATCAGTACGGATACCGCAGTAGTTTAAAAGAGTGTTGCCTTTACCAGGGGCGCCATATCCAGCAATCGATTTTTTTTCGCGTTTAGCTTGAATTAAGAAATCAAGCAATTTACGTTTGGTTTCTTTGACTTGTTCACTGAAGGAAAAATATGTTTCTAAACATGTAAAACCAGCCGCTTCTTCTCTCGCTCTTAGTCCGAATACGTTTTCGCTCACAGGTTGAGAATAATTTTCTGTATGACGAGCATAAATTCTCAAAGAGCCACCATGAGTAGGCAATTCTTCAACATCAAAAATCGTTAAACCATGTGCAGCAAAAACATTTTCTACAGTCATGAAAGAGAAATAAGAAAAGTGTTCGTGGTAGATAGTATCAAACTGATTTTCCTCCATTAACCGCATCAGGTAGGGAAATTCCATTGTAATTATTCCATGCGGTTTGAGGATAATTTTCATTCCTTTAACAAAATCATTGAGATAGGGGGTATGAGCTAGAACATTGTTACCTAGCAATAAATCAGCGTGTAGTCTTTCTTTTGCTAGTTCCCTGGCTGTCTGTTCTCCAAAGAACTTGACGGCTGTGGGAATACCTTTTTTGATTGCTACCTTAGCAATATTTGCAGCTGGCTCTATTCCCAGTGTCGGTATAGCTTTGGCAACAAAGTATTGCAACAAATAACCATCGTTACTAGCAATTTCCACTACCTGACTCTGGTCGTGTAATTGGAAACGCTCTGTCACCATATCAACGTAGTTTTTAGCGTGTTGCAACCAGCTATCAGAGTAGGAGGAAAAATAGGCGTAGTCGCTAAAGATATTTTCAGGATTAATGTATTCCTGAAGTTGTGCTAAATAACATTTTTCGCAAACATAAACATGCAGTGGATAAAAAGGCTCCATTTCGTTTTGCTGTTTTGGTTGGCGATAGCTTTCACAAGGAGGAGACATTCCCAAATCGACAAATGTGTGACGTAACTCTGTACTGCAAAATAAACATTGACCTTGATTTGATTTGGAACTAATTAGATTTGGCATTGGCTATAGTGGTTTATATTTTTAATTTACTATTTTTAATTGAAGAGTTTAATACCACATTTGTTCTTGGGAGAGCAGCTTCTCTCCCAGTATTAGTAGAGCCTTGACTATTGTTTTCAGGTGTTAATAGCAACCTACAAACAATTTCTTCTCGCAGCGGAGCAACTTCCTCTTGAGTTAACCAAGCGAATAAGTTAGCTAAGGCTTGTGGGGAGCTATCGATTTTGATTACTTCTTGGAGTACAGACAATGCTCCAGTGAAATTGCCAGCCTGAAGGGGGATTGCTGCCCGTTGTAGACAATAGTTAAAGTTTTGGATACGAGCTAGGGCTGTAAGCGACGCGCGTATAGAAGCCGGAAAGTAACTATCGGAAACTTCAATCGCATGGCGAATAGCACTGGCTAGCTTCCCAGAAAGATTATTTTCATATGTCATTTTCTGAGTATGTTCGCGGTAACGAGCTAAAATTCCCGGTTCGTACCACCAATCGCAAAAAGATGCATAGCGTTTAAAGATTTCCCAGTCGCAAATCTCAGGTAGTTCCGGGTAATAACCACCCAAGCGTTCGTGAGTGGTGCGACGAACTACCATTGCAGGAATAGTAACTAGACCACAAACACCGATTCGATACAGCCAGTCTTTTATTATACCCCGTTGTTCGCCGTATATGGAAACAATTTCCCCTGTCGCAATTGCTTCCCCTTGCTGGTTAATATATTCAAATCCCGTACAAGCTACCCCAACTGAATCCGGGCAGTTTTCCAGACTTTTTTGGAGGCTTTTGTAAAAACCAGGGACAACACAATCATCATCGTGAAGGACATGCACCCACTGACCGCGACTTAGCGCAATCCCAGCGTTGTGATTTCCTACTGCACCGATATTTTCCGGATGGCGATAGTAGCGAATTATTCCTCTTCCTAGACTATTCACCAGTTCATATAGGGGCGGTATACTAGCATTGTCCACGACCAAAATTTCCATTTCTTCTTGCCCTGGCCATTGCACTAGTACACTCGCCAAACATTCAAGCAGATAGTCGGTGCGGTTACACACAGGAATGACGACACTCCAAAACGGTCGCGGTTTATCCGCATCTACTACCGCAGGAATCATTGGAAATTGATAAGCTCCAACAGTCACCTCACCTTGGGGTATCGGTGGAGTCACTGGTGCTTCCTCAGTAGTACCAGCACCTTGGTAGGCGATCGCCGCTTGAGCGTAGTGTGGATTAAGAAGATTCAACCCCTGACGGTAAAGAGCGATTGCTTCAAATTGGTTGTTTTGTTGCTGGTAAATCAGACCCAAGCGATTATAGATTTTCCAGTTTTTGGTGTCGAGTTTTAAGGCTTGGTGACAGCACGCGATCGCCTCCTCGAATTCCCCTTTTTCTTGCAACACTATACTCAGATTGTAGTAAGTCTCGCACAAATCCTGCTGCATGGCGATTGCTTGCCGATAGTAGGCAATAGCGTTGTTGAAGTCCCCTGCGTTTTTCCGAGCAAGACCCAATTTACGATTC
The DNA here is from genome assembly GCF_002368415.1 of Calothrix sp. NIES-4105. GTDB lineage: Bacteria > Cyanobacteriota > Cyanobacteriia > Cyanobacteriales > Nostocaceae > Dulcicalothrix. Next base: position 8,285,802 of record NZ_AP018290.1, on the reverse strand, counting down.
AATTGAGCATAGTGAACTTGTTTTTCCTGGGAAAGTTTGCCTTGTGCATGAAGAGCATTGCCCCAATTCACATCAGCTTCGATGCAGTTCGGTTGAAGATGCAAAGCTTTTTGATACAATGCGATCGCTTCGTCTAATTTGCCTTGTTGTTGCAGGCAGTAGCCAAGGTTATTGTAAAGTGGGGCGGCATCTGGCTTGAGGGAGATCGCTTGCGAGTATGCTTCCTCTGCTTCTTTTAGTTGACCTTGAGAAGAGCGTAAATTACCCAAACTAAACCAAACTTTTACAGACCCAGGTTGTGCTTTTTGGGCTGTACTTAGGAAATTTTCAGCCTCCTGGTAACGACCAAATTGTTGAGCAAGGATGCCTAGACTGTGTAATGCCTCTGGGTGGTCTGGGTGTGTTTCCAGAACCTGGCGGTATGCTTGTTCAGCCTGTTCTAAACGATTAGCCCGATGATGCTGAATAGCAAGTTGGAGGGTTTCATATACGCTTTTTATATAAATTCCTCTAACATCGGGTAAAGAACCAAAATCGAAATAAATGGAGAAACGTGGAGCGGAAACAATGTGAAAATCTTTGTTTGCTTGCTTGAGTTCTGGAGATAACAAAGCTAATTTTGGGTTCTTAGCTACCGTTTCAATATGGCTGATTATTTCCAAAAACTCTCCATCCAAATTTTTGCCGCCATTTATCGAGCGTTGATTCTTTTTGAGAGGACTTGTATGCCAGTAAATAAAGCCTAAATAATGGTGTGTCAGCCCATTGAATTGAATACCTTCGCAGAATGAAAGATTTGGATTTTTACCAAAAATATGTTGAGGTGAGACAGTCCAATAGGCATGGTCTCCATTTCCAACCGCTGGCAATTCGGAATTTATGTAGTAGCGTGAATCATCCGGACGTTGATGCAGCTCAATTCCTGAAAAAAATAAAGCTGTATCTTGAATAGGATGTGATTTTAAATAATTATAAATAATCTTGATATGATCGGTAATACCAACATGGTCTCCATCGATTGTAACACATATTTTATATTGGGTTTTACTTAGCCCAAAGTTAGAATAAAAAACAAAAGAATGAATATCTTTTATATCTAATTCTAAGTGTTCCTTTGTACAAAAAGGATACACATGTGGTAAGTAATGAAAAGCTCGTATTTTATGAGGATACTTTATTTGATATTGTTCGATGATTTGTGGAGTTTTGTCTGTACACTGATGAAACACAATCACTAATTCATCGATATAATCAATCCAAGATTCGATAACTTGTGCAATAAATTCTTCTTCATCGCGAACTCGCATCAAGCCACTTATACCATTTTTCCGATTTTGCGGCTCAAAAGATGAAGTATTTATAGTTGGGTGTTCAACTTCAATTATTGACATAGCTTTTACACCTGTAACTAAAGAATATCTGCTTTTTACAAAACAATCGTTTATTAAACACGGGCTTGGAAAACAATTATGCTTTCTCTGAAACCTTGGTAGAGACGTTCCGGTGAAAAGTCCTCTCCACAATTGACCGGAAATCTCTATTGAGAATGTTGAGGAAGTAAAGTTAGTCTAGAGGCAATTTCCCTCCGTAAGGGAGCGAATTCTTCTCTTGTTAACCAGGTAAATAGCTCTAATACCGCTTCCGGACTACGATCTATTTTCAAAGCCTCTTCCAACATCTGCCAAGCAGCAGCTAAATTGCCATCCTGTAGCGGAATTACCGTGGATTGCAGACAATAATTAAAGTAATGCTTCCGAGCTTGGGTTGTAATTTCTGCACAGCAGTTAGCAGGAAGGTAACTTTCCGAGATTTGGAGCGCGCTACGGATTGATGTCATTTGCGTCCCAGATAATAGTAGTTCAGTTGTTTTACTTTGGGAATGTTGACGGTAGCGAGCCAAAATTTCCGGTTCGTACCACCAATCGTAACTAGCGGCAATGCGTATGTAGAGTTCCCAGTCACTAGTGTAGGTCAGTTCGGGATGATATACTCCCAGTCGTTCGTGGGCTGTTCGACGAATAACTACCGCTGGCATGTTCAATAAATTTGCAACACCAATCCTAGAGAGCCAATTTTGAGCGATTCCTCGCTGCTGACCGTAAGCTTGTTGGCGAAAAATTACTTCCCCTTGCTCATTGATATTTTGATAACCAGTAAAAGCTGCCCCGACGGTATCAGTACATCCCTCTAAGCTTTCTTGCAATCGAGAGTAAAAACCTGGGAGGATATAGTCGTCGTCATGAAGTAAATGAATCCAGCGACCGCGAGTCAGGGCAATTCCAGCATTCCAATTTCCTGGTAGACCGAGATTGTCCGGGTTCCGATAGTAGCGGATTATTCCTCGTCCAATACTATCGACAACTTCAAACACTGGCGTTGTACTGGCATCATCAATGACAATGATTTCCATCTGTTCTTGACCCTGCCATTGTGCTAGAACGCTTGCAAGGCATTCAAGTAGATAGTCGGTGCGATTGTATACAGTTATTACCACACTCCAGAAGGGGCGCAACTCTGTATGATCTGCGACTGGAGAAATTGTAGGAAAACTATAGTTACCAACAGTTACCTCACCAAGGGTTATCGGGGGTGTAACGAGTGTTTGTTGATTTGTTTGTGCATCCTCCTCGCCAGATTCAACTGCTACGGCATAATGAGAATTAATCAGCTTTAACCCTTGCCGATAAAATGCAACCGCTTCTTTTGAATTCTGCTGTATTTGGTAAATCTCTCCCAAGCCCATGTAAGCTTCCCCGCAATTGGGATTGAGTTCAATTGCTCTGTTATAGCAAGCAAAAGCATTCTTTAAATCACCTGTTTTTTTTAACCTAAGACCCAACTGATGGTTTAAAGCGGCGTAGTAAAGTCGTTTTTCTGGTGAGAGCTGCCCAGTAGCGTGGAGGGTGTTACCTAAATTCACTGAAGCTTCCATGCAGTTGGGCTGTAGTTCTAAAGCTTTTTCATAGCAGCTTATAGCTTCTGAGAGTTTACCTTGTTGCTGGAAAGTGTAACCGAGATTATTATAAATTGGTACTGCATCTGGTTGTAAAGCAACGGCTTGTTTGTAAGCGTCTTCTGCTTCTGGTAATAAGCCTTGAACTTGATAGAGATTACCCATAGCAAACCAAATCTGGGTTGAGTTGGGCTGCACTTGTAATATTTGTTTATATATCGATTCTGCTTCATCCAATTGATTTGACTTATGCTTTTGCATTGCTATTTGGATGAGAGATTTAATATTAGATTCTGAAATAGATTCTGGAATATTTGCGGTATTCATAATGAAAGTCGATATTATTTTAAAGTTTTAATCAATTTTGATCCCCCCAACAGAGCGCGTGGAAGGGGGGCTTTAAATCTTGACCCCCTTGATCAGAGGAACTTTAAATCTTGTCCTATCAGCCCTTTGTGTGAGGGTAATCTATTGCGATTACAATACCAAGGGCAATTGCAGTGTTTTTAGAAACAAGGTATTTAGAGCCATCTATGTCAATTACAAGATCACCCTCACCTGCGACTGCTACACTAGCTGTAGGATTATTACCACTAGCTATAGCTACCCCTGTACCAATTGCTACGGCGCCACCGTTTCGTAGTTGTTTGGCGAAAGTATCTGTTAATGCATAAGTCGTGGTTGAAGACCCTGTGGCTGATGCGTTAGCTGCGACAGTAGCTCTAACAGAACCTAAAATTAAATCGTTTTCTGAGGTATTACCGAGATAGGACAAATCTACAATTTGCATAATTAAGGAACACACCTTTTAACTAAAATTTACGAAATTTTTTTTCTAATTAATCTAGGAGTCAGACAATTGGATAGTTGATGCAGAAGCAAACTGAAAGTTGTTACCAGTTAACATACTAAATTTGGTTCTGCCATCTTGACTTGTGACTTGTAATCCAGAAATGCCGGCGCTTTTATTTTCAAGCTTCTCGACAGTACTTCCATCTTCGGAAGTAGAATATTTTACCTCTAAAGGTACGTCACTTACACTATCTAACTCACTTAGACCAGACATAAATCTCCTTAATAAGGGTACTACCCCGGTAGACGTAAGTCCCGCAATAGTCAATCCACCTTTAACATCAATCTCTTTCTCTGCTACTACTTCACAAAAACTCAAGTCGGATATCTTTAATCCTGGCATAATACACCTCTAATTACATTCAGTGAAAATTGAAGAATAGGTGATACGAGAGACAATAGCACTCTATTTTATTATCGGGTCTGATTCGAGAATCTCAACTTAAAATTAACAAATTATCACACTCCTGTAACTGAGGAATGCTGTTGATGAATTTTGCTTAAATTCAAGTGGGCTTCTGTATGCTGGGGATTAAGTTCTATTACTTTTTGATAATAGGTAACTGCCTCTTGCAACTCTCCTTGTTCTTGCAGCACAATCCCCAAGTTGTAATGAGCTTCTACTAAATCAGGTTGGAGAGCAATGCTGGAGCGATAGTAAGCTACAGCTGTCTGCAAATCACCAGCTTTTTTCCTTTGCGCGCCCAACTTGTGATTCAATTGAGCATATTTAAGTTGTTGTTCCCTTGAAAGCTTGCCTTGAGCGTGCAGTGCATTACCCAAATTAACCGAAGCTTCTATAAGGTCTGGCTTAAGTTCTAAGGCTTTTTGATAGTATTGAACTGCTTCGTCCAATTGTCCTTGTTGTTGCAGAGCATAGCCCAAGTTGTTGTAAATTGCTAGTGAGTCTGGTCGTAAGGCTAAAGCTTGGTGGTAAGCGATGACAGCTTGGGCATACTGGCTTTGAGCTAAACACAAATTACCTAAACTGAACCAAGTCTTAACGGAATCTGGTTGGACTTGTGTTGCAGCATTCAACCACGTAAGAGCGATTTCGGGTTGCCCCAACTGTTGCGCCAGCATCCCTAAATTGTATAAAGCTTCCGGGTGGTCAGGTTGTTTTTCCAGAACTTGACGATATAGCTGTTCAGCCTCAACAAGGCGATTGGCTCGATGGTGTTGAACTGCGAGTTGAAAAGTTTCTGCCACCTGTTCGGCGCCAAATCGTCTTGGCTTATTAACCACCTTGAAGAGAAAATCCTCCAGTGCCCTAACTGGTTTTAAGTCGCCGTATAACTTATATTTATTTTCAGCAACTTGTTGAGAGATGTGTTGACGATATTCAGCATCTTGTCCGAGGCGAACTGCCACCTGTACATACTCATCTAGAGTTGCAGCAATCGTCTCTTCTACACCCATCATTTTGAGAATAGCCATAGTATGCCGTCCCCGCATCATGTCTCCTGACAGGGTAACAACTGGTATATTATGAGCGATTACTTCCAAGGTCGAGTTGCATCCTGACCAACTGATGCTATCTAGGAAAACATCTGCTGCTTCGGTAGTACTGGCAAACTTTCTGGCATCTAAGCGAGGCAAAAAGATGCAGTAATCTTTATAATTGAGTCCAAATTCCTCAAAAGTTCGTTTCATCCTTTGGCGAAACATCTCAGTAACATACTTTCCTAGCGGCGCCTCAATAAAGACAAACTTACATTTAGCTAAGTCCTTGGCAATTTGAGGAAAGACATGATCATGTTGCGGTAAATATTTGAATAAGGATTGACAGCACCAGAACATAATTTCGTCAAGAGCAATGCCAATTTCCCGTTTACTGATTGGTTGAGTTTCAATTGTTAACGGCGTATAATGAATTGATAAATTAGGCAATCTAACTAACTGCTCTGTATAATGTTCTTGAGCATTTTCTGGTTCCATTAAGTCACTGCTCAAGTAATAGTCAATCGTCGGTAGCCCACTAGTAACAGGGTGTCCCCAAGATGTCATTTGAATCGGAGCTAGCCTTAAACAACCCAATTTTACTGTTGTTGGATCCATGCCAAATTCAGGGAAAATTAGGATGTGCAACTTGTCTTGTTGAATAATTTCAGCCCATCTTTCCAGTGGTAAAGAACCTTGAGTAAATTTGTCAAACGCTTTCGCAGCAGAAGTAGTTCCTTGATCGCGTTCGTTGTTCGTGTGATAGCCAAATAATTCAAACTCACTTCTGTCCAGGTTTTCCACCCAACCCTTTAAGGGGATTTTCCAGTTAGAATGATTGTAAAAAAATCTAGAAACAAAACCGATGCGAACTTTTTCATTGGCTGCTAATTTTGGCAGTGCCAATGGCTGACTCCACTGGGGATAGCGACTCGACATCAGCCCAGTAATCATTTGCCCATAAATTTGCTGCAAAGGACGGTCATTTAAGCCTTGATAAGACAGGTAAAAAGGCTGAACTAAACCAATAGCTGTAGTTGCCTCTGCTCTTTGTTGGGGAGTAGCAATTTGATAGTAGTTTGCTAGAGAAAGCAGATGTTGCTGATAGTGATTTCGCTTCAAATTAATCTCGTCAACACTGGAATAAATAATTGGTAGCTGACTTACACAAATGCCTAACTTTGCTGGCGCAAAATTAGGATCAACCTTTAAAGCTTGATAGTATGATTCTATCGCTACCTCTAGGCGCCCGTGGTCGAAAAGTGTATTTCCTAAGTTATAATGAAACTCAGCATAGTTAGGGTTAAAGCTAATAGCTTGCTTGTAGGATTCTACGGCTGCATCTAACTTACCCTGTTCGTCAAAGGTATTAGCTAAGTTGTTATAGACCTTAGCATAGTCAGGTTTAATTGCTAATGCTCGCTGGTAGGACTCTATTGCTGCATCTAACTTGCCTTTTTGCTGGAAGACAGTTCCCAAATTGTTATAAGCTTCAGCACAGTCAGGATTAATTTTTAATGCTTGCTGGTAAGATTCGATAGCTGCATCTAACTTACCCTGCTTCTGGAGGACATTTCCCAAATTATAATAAGCCTTAGCATATTCAGGTTTAAGTCTTAAAGCTTGTTGGAAAAAATCTACTGCTGTGTCTAAGTTGCCCTGTTGCTCAGATATTCTTCCTAAATTGTTACTCGCTGTTGGCTGATATTGATTTTCTAATTCGAGTTGAAGCTGAAATACCTGTTCATATAGCAATTCTGCTTCATTCCATTCACCAGACTGATGCTTTTGAATTGCCGACTCGATCAGGGATTTAACGTTATATTCTAAATAATCTAAAATATTTTCGCTATTCATGGCTATATCAAAATAACTTGTTATTTTTGATAATTTTCATGTCAAACACACCTGGTCTATCAAAGTATTTAAATTTTAATACAATCCAAATTTAAATTTTGAGTAATCGTAGGGTTTATTATTGATAGTGTAACGCACTGTACTAAGTTGTTACAGTACGCCATATCATCAATAACAAACCCTATTATCTTGACTGAATTTCAAGGCTTTCTACAAAATTGGAATACTTGAAAATTATCAATTGGTTCCAAAGGATTTGATGTTTATACCATTTCTATATGAAGATACACTTTATTTCTCTTACTCCCCCCTGACGCACGCAGGGCGTGTACACACAAGTCTCTCAAAGTTACTTTTCTTCTCTTTCTTCTCTTCCTTTGTGACCTTTGTGTCTTTGTGGTTCATCAAAAGGAAAAACCACAAAGGCACAAAGAACACAAAGAGCGGAAAATAAGGTGATTATTAAAGATGTGTGTACACGGTAGCCTTATTAAGGGGGGCAGGGGGGATTTAATTATTTGCAGCTTCATATTAAATTGGCATTAGCAGATTTTTATAAAGTGCGTTAGCAATGTAACGCACCATCCCAGATTCTTGGAAGTATCAAATGTTTTTATTTCCAGCTAATTGCTAGGACTACTAGCATGAGATTGCGATGAACTCCTAGAGCTAGATGTTGAGTAACTGCTAGAACTACCTGAAGAAACACTTACTGAAACACTTTGACTTGTCTCACTTTGGTTTTCAGATTCTATAGCTATGCTGCGAGCTTCAGCGATAACCCTACCATCGGGTGAGATTATTTTTTTGACTATTTCACGACGAATCATTGTCAAGATTTTAGGGGAGAGATAGTTTGTTATGTTGATAAAAGACCAGAGGAATTAGAAACAGTTGAAGTTGAAAATGCTGTCATCGAATTACTTCCTTTTAAAACAACACTATGAGATTTAGCATTCCCATTATTGCTTACCACTTCTACTCCACTTGAGCCAGTCTGGGGATTTTCCAGTTTGTTAACAACAGTTCCTGGTTCAGAATACATTTCTTTTTTATTATAGCCTTCTAAACCTGAAGGTAAAATGCTAGACAGACCCCGGGTTAAATAGGTATATAAAGTGAAATTAAAACCAAAACTTCTAGCAAGAATAAATCCGCCTGTTATCTCAGCTTCTTCCTCTGCTGCGAGTTCACAATAGCTCAAGTCTGATATCTCTAATCTACTTGTATTGTACTGCATACATGCACCTCATTGAAAATCGAAAAAAGATTAGTAACTATGTTAATTTTGCTTAACAAGCCGGAATTTATCGAGATGCCAATTTTGTCTGTCCTATCTGATAATTTATTTCTTTAAGTTTCTTAAGGACTGGTGATACTGAGCCAGATTGATGTACTGCTACTTGAAGATATAGCAATTTGGTTTCCGGTCTGTGCAAATGCTCTGGCTGTTGCATCGGCTGTACTAGACTTAAATAGACCTATATTTTGAACATTTGTATTGGTCTGAGTACCTGCATAAGTAGCCTGACCGCTCGCAAATGATGAGGCGCCAGCTATGGCATATCCTGGTCCTGAAGACGTGACGGTAGCTGTAACAGCGTTAGTATTGCCTCCTTCTACAGCGCTACTTTCGTTAATGTCCTGTAAATAACTTAAGTCTGAGATGGTTAAGGAATTTAAGTACCTAGGCAAAATTAATTTCACACTAGTTGACAGTGTATGAAGTCGAGTTATCAAAGTAGCGCTCCAGAAGAGAGGGTATTTAACTGCTGTTCTGGCTTTAGTAAATTTTTGGCTAGCATGACATAGCAATAATCAAATTGATGTTTGGTTCTACCGATGCCTATTTATATTTGATGCAATTTAGGCACAGATTAGCTAATCACTGAAAACTTGAGCAAGCTTTCAGTGATTTTGCAATTTCTAAGCAATTATTGATATTTTTTTATTCCACTAAAAGAATTAAAAAGTTTACAATAATTACTTTTCCAAAAGCATCCAAATTTTCTCAAATAGAATGTCATTCTTTCAGAAGCGAAGAATCTCGGTTATATGCAATATTTTTAAGATGCTTCACTGCCGAACTCATGACATTAAATGGCAAATTTGAGATGCTTGCCTTTTCTCAAACGTTAAAGTTCAGGCTACAAAAATATATTATTAGCTAGATGCGGAAATTGAAACACCGTTTGAGCTTGAACTAAAAGGTGTTGTTTCTGTGTTAGTAAATATTTGAGTAGTGGTGCCATAACCATAAGCTTTTGCATCACTTTCAGCAGTAGCAAGATGACCCTTGACGTTTGTATTTGAGTAAACGTTTTTGTAGATATTTACGTACTCATTGAAATTGATATAGCTGAAATCATAGCCCTGGTTAAAGCCACCAACTACTTCAGCAGATTCAACAACTTCTAAAGCATTCAAATCAGAGATAATCATGAGGTTTCTCCTGAGAATTACAAAATTGATTTTGGGAATTACTTTTGCAACCAACTTGTTTTTTATTGGTTACATTATTAGTTTAGCTTAATTTCAAATAAAGTCAATACTTTTTACTGTTTATTTCAATAAAATTATTTAATTTAAAATAGAGTTATTTGCTGATTTAAACAAGTTTTTTTTATATTATTTTAGTAATAAATAAACGCATAAAAATCCGAGCAATTATGATTTTTTTTTATTGCTCAGACACGAATGTGATATTTTTTTGTATTAAATATAGATTTTTTTTGAAGTACCTTAAACGCTATAAAAATATAGCATTAACAGCTAAATTCAATAGAAAACATATGTTTTGAGTAGCTATTAAATTTTAGCTCTGAGCGGTTTTAGAGGTTTTTTGATGTAAGTATTTGAATTGATCAATTTGCTGCAAAGTTTTGTCCATCCAAGAAAAGAGAATTTACTCGCTTGTGTTAAGCTTGTTTCAGCAATTCTTCAGGTACTGAATCGTTAGCACTCGTGTTAAATGGAGTGATGACAATGTTCGCTGCCTGAATTTGTTGCTTCAACCATTCAGAAAACGATTCTGTAATGATTTGTTCGCGTAATTGGTCATCTAACTGAGGCTGAATGATTTCTTCTACCCACACTAAGTACACTCCTTTGGGCGTAGTAATCGGTTTGAGAATTTGAGGTGGTGAAGCAGCAAACACAGCAGCGGCAATATCTGGACGAAAGTCCTTACGGCGCCGGAGTCCTTGATATCCACCGGCACGACGAAGTTCTGGTTCTTGAATGAATTGGCGTGCAATTTCAGGGAAAGTGATTTCACCTTCTTCTAAGGCACAAAATAATTCCAAGGCTAAGTCCCTATTATCGAAGATGACTTCATAAGTGACGGCAGCATCATAATCTACTCGGCGCTCATAAAAAAACTTTTCCACATAAGGCGAAAATAGATGATTCGCTAATTTTCTTTCTAAAACCTTGTTATAGACTAATTCTTCAAAGTCCTTCATAGAAAGATGGTGTTTTTCCAGCCACATCCAAGTGTCTTTAGCTTTGATTAGTTTCTTTTCTAACCGCAGTTTGTCACCTTCTGTTTGCAGTTCTGCGTCCTCAACTTCAATTCCTGCTTCTTGTGCTGCTTGGGTGATAATCTGTTGAGATACTATTTTTTCTACAACATCAGGAATTTGGCATGTGAGTTTGATGCTGTGAATGATGTCTGGAACGGAAATGTTTATGTTTGGCATAGTTAGAACCTTTTTTTGAAGTGTTTAAGTATGGTGGGCAATGCCCACCTTACGTTTTAAATATCGAAACTTTGTGGAAACCGAATATATCCGGTTTCTACATTTGTAAACCTCCTTTTTGAAGTTTTTTGAATGGGTCTAAAACATAGTCGATAACCCGGCGCTGGCGAATAATTACTTCAGCTGTTGCTGTCTGACCTGCGGTTAATAGAATTCGTTTCTGTCCGTTTTGAATATGTTGCTGGTTTAGGGCAATTTCTAACTGAAAGTTTTCTATGTTTCCTTGGGGTGTTTGTGTAATTTTGGTATCAGGAGAAATCCAACTGACTTTGCCTTCGACAATGCCGTATTCTTGAAACGGATATGCATCAAACTTGACTTTGACTGGCATTCCCTTCTTCAAGAAGCCGCTATCTTGACTTGGCATTTGCGCTTTGAGTACAAAGCCAGCGTTTTTGGGTGCAATTTGAGCAATTCTTTGACCAGGTTGTACAACTGCTCCCGCTTTGGTAACTGGTAGCTCAAAAATCACTCCATCAATTGGCGCCCGCACTACACGCTGCTGTAATTGAAGCTTTAATGAGGTGATTTGGCTTCCTATCTGAGCAATTTGTGATTTGAGTGTCCCATATTGGGCTTCGAGGTCTTTGAGTTGCTGAGTAGTTTTCAGAACTGCTAATTTACCAGCTTGGAGTAAGCTTTGATAGCCGTTTTGCTCCTCAATTAGTCGTAATTTTGCTTGTTTGATATCAGACTCTAACTGATTGACTGTTGTCTGATAGCGGTTTTGTTCTTCAGCTAGACGTAGTTGCGCTTGTTTAATGTCAGACTGGGCTTTTTGGTGAAGTCGCTGGCTTTCTTGTTCTTCTTTTTTAAGTTGCTCAACTTGAGTTGGAGAAACCGCACCTTCATTCACCAGTTGACTAAACCGTTGGACTTGTCTAGAGTCTATAGCCAAGCGACCTTGTGCCGATTTTTGGTCATTAACTGCGCTATCAATTGCTTGCAGTGCCTGATTAACTAATGCCTGCTTTTCTAATTTTTGTAAGTTATAAGTACTCTGTTTTGCATCCAAGTTTTGTTTTGCCTGGTTGACTTGAGACATTTTTTCTAAAGTTTGTGACTGGTTTTGTTGCTCAGTCACCCCAAGAGTCATCCGTAGTTGGTTTTTGAGTATATTAAGTTGTGCTAGTTGATTTTGAACTCCATTGAGCTTTGCTTCGGTTTCTTTCAATTGAGTTAGCAGAATTTCAGAATCTAGTTCTAAAAGTATCTGCCCTGCTGTTACACTATCCCCTTCTTTGACTTTGACAGCTTTGACACTCCCACCGGCTTCAATGTCCAGTTTTTGTGTGGCGCCAATAGGTTCTAAACGTCCTCTGGCGCCTCCAGTTTCATCAACTTTGGAGAATGTTGCCCAAGGTAAGCCAAGAACAGCAAAACCTACCAGTACATAAAGCACACTGCGTGTCCATACTCTAGGTAAGGCATCTAGTAGTTCTTCAGTGCCATAATATAAATCGTTTTGATTAGCAATTGCTTGGTTAATTTCAGTATTCTTATCATATTTATTGTTATATATGCTACTATTATGCTCGCTTTCGGCAAGCGTAGATGAAGAATTGATATGTGGATTTGGCATAGTTATAGTTCCCAAAATATTAAATATGGGATTGGGATAGTTATCCCACAACCCAAGCAAGACCTTTGATAGCACGGGAGAGCGCGCGTCTTGTTTAACCTGCTTGAGCTAGTTGTTGTTGATTTAAGTAGTAATAATGACCTTGTTTGGCGATTAACTCATCATGAGTACCACTTTCTACTAATACACCGTGGTCTAATACCAAGATTAGGTCAGCGCTACGTACTGTAGAAAGACGGTGAGCAATAATAACGCTAGTGCGTCCCTTCAAAATTGTTTTTAGATTGTTTTGAATAATTCGTTCTGATTCTGTGTCTAGGTGACTAGTGGCTTCATCAAAAAGTAATAAACGGGGATTTCCCATCAAAGCACGGGCAATAGCGATGCGTTGACGTTGCCCACCAGATAGCATTCCACCACCTTCACCGATTTGGGTTTCATAACCTAGTGGGAGTTGCTGAATGAATTCATCAGCACCTGCTAATTGTGCGGCTTGAATTATTTCTTCAAAAGAAGCATTTGGATAGGCAATGGAGATATTTTCGCGAATGGTGCCACCAAATAAGAAAGTATCTTGATCTACAACACCTACTTGAGAGCGGAGGGAGCGCAAAGATATGCTAGTCACATCATGACCATCAATTAGTACTTTGCCATCTGTCGGAGGATATAAACCTAAAATTAATTTACTTAGTGTTGTTTTTCCAGAACCACTACGTCCTACTAACGCGACCATTTGCTCTGGCTTAATTTCAAAGTTGATATTCTCTAGGACGTTTTTAGGACTTTCTGGATGATAGCGGAAGGTGACGTTTTGAAAGCGAATTCTTCCTTTGAGTACACCTAAAGTCTTGCGGGGTTTACTGAGCAAGTCTTCTTCTGGTTCTGCCTCTAAGACATCATTTATACGTTCAGTCGAAATAACTATCTCCTGTAATTCATTCCACAACAGTGAAAGTCTTTGAAAAGGACTGAGGACATTACCCACCAACATATTGAAAGCAACTAATTGTCCAATAGTGAGTTCGCCATTAATTACTTGCGTAGCTCCATACCACATTAATCCAGTACTTGTAAATGTTTCGATGGCACCACTAATTACAGAGAGACGATTTCCAATTACCTGAGCATTAAAGCCTTTTTTGATCAAATGATTTAACAACTCTTCCCAACGCCAGCGCACGGTTTGTTCAATTGCTAAGGAGCGGACGGTGCGAATTCCAGTCAGGGATTGAATGAGATAGCTGTTTTCTTCGGCGTTAGCGTTAAAAACATCTCTAGAAATGCGGCGCAAAATACTAGTGCTAGCCAGAGCCAAGATAAAAAATGGTGGCACTGTTAACAGTACAAACAAAGTCATGCGCCAGCTATACGAAAGCATCAACCCCAAGTAAACAACCAACGTCAGCATATCCAGAACAATTGACAGCGTTTGACCAGTAAGGAAGCGCTGAATTTTCTGGTTTTCTTGGACGCGCGAGACTATATCCCCGACATAACGAGACTCGAAGTAAGAAAGGGGTAAGCGGAAGGTATGCTTGATAAAACCTACTAGTAAAGAAAGACTAACGCGGTTAGCAGTGTGGTCTAGCAAGTATGTTCGTACTCCATTCATGGCGATACGGAACAAACCAAAAACAATCATCCCCAAACCAACGGCATTTAATGTGGCTACGCTGCGCTGTACTAGTACTCGGTCTAGCAATAACTGGGTAAATATCGGTGTTACTAATCCAAATAATTGCATCAGTACTGAAGCTATAAAAATTTCTATCAGTACCTTATAGTGAGGTTTGATTAACTCAAAAAACTTCCAGAACTCAGCACCTTCTTCAAGGGCATTTTTAAGCCCCATTGTCGGTTGCAGCAACAAGGCATAGCCAGTCCAACCGGCGACAAATTCTTGACGAGTTAGGGTGCGCTGTCCAATTGCAGGGTCGCCAACAATTACTTGCTTAGAGGTGATTTCATAAACAACAATAAAATGTTTGCCTTCCCAGTGAGCAATGGCTGGTAGTGATTGTTCTGCTAATTTATCGAGGGTGGCTTTAACTGGACGGCTTGCAAAACCCAAACTTTCAGCAGCAGCAGCGACTGCCCGTAAAGAGGCGCCACTACGACTGACATTAGTCATATCCCGCAAGCGATTAACACTAAAACGTTTACCCCAATAGTTACCAATCATTACTAAACAAGCGGCGCCGCAATCTGAGGCACTTTGTTGAGCGTAGAACGGATATTGCCGGGTTATTCGTCCCCACCAATGTCTTATAACGACCTTGGGACTGGGAAAGTAAGCGCGCGATTTTTTGGGTTTTTGTTCGTTGTGATTGCGTAACGGAAAAGGAATTACCTTCTGATTCGATATCGCAGTATCTCTAATACTTTCTCTTATATTTTCGATATTGTCTGCTGCTGCCCTTCTCTTGCGTGGTTGACGTATCGAGAAAACAGGTTGTTCTGATGGCGCCCCAAATTGTGCTAATTCATAACAGTGTTGGAGTGCTGTTTGGTAATCGGTATTTTTTAGTACATATACAGTTGTTGGTTGCTCTACGTGCCAATTCCCCTGTTTTGGATTGGCACAAATTTTACCTGGCAACAGCAGAGTTCCATCGCTATGAGTCAGGCGCCCAACACGTATCATCAGCATGTTGCAATCTTTCAAGACCAGCTTTGTCTCTGATGTAGTAACATCAAGTCGCTCGAACAGCGATAAAGCTTCAAGCATATCTGGTACTTGTGATGGAGAGCTAGGAAAATTTGAGTTTTGACGACATAAAAGAATTAAATCCCAAATGGATGCTTGTTTATAAAGCTTGTCTTTGACTTCAGGATACTGCGTCATTAATGGCTTCAACGTTTCTAAACTGAGGTAGCACAGCCTCAAGTTTTGCGAAGCTCTCGCTGCATACGAACTAAATTCATCTTCACCAAAAAGAGTCGCTTCTCCAAATGATGCTCCTACCGATAAAGTAGTAATTAGGTTCTCAAAGTCGTCTAAAAATCTAACTTTACCTGTAAGGACTATATAAATACCTTTTTCACCATCTCTTAACTGCCAGAACTGCTTTAAGGGTGGCAGTTCGAGTATCTGGGCTGCTTGTACACAGCTTTGCAGCTCTTTTGGTGCAAGTTCACCTAAGACTTTAGTAATTCTTAAACTTAGTTCTTCTTGGGTTTGCATTGTCAAGACCCTCTCAAGTATTGTTGAAATATCAATACAGCAACGCTATAACTAGCTGCATAAGCAACCCTGATAACGAAGGCAAACCACCAAAAAATATTAGACTTGGAACTTGTAGTATTGTACCTTTCGTGACATAATTCTATATAAGTAGCTATCAACTAAATTTAGGCACGTAAGTTCCTAGCAACTGATAGAATCCTCTGATCAGGCTACAGTTGCGCGCGTTCGCTAGCTATTTAAAGCTAGTTAACTTTTTAAGTGGTATGCGACTTAATTAAGTTGTTTTCCCCTTATGATTGCCAGTCTAGGGGGAATTTCCCTAATTCAAGCCATGTTTTTGATATTTGTTGTTTTAGTTTCTTAACAGTAACAGCAATTACAGTTTCGCAGTGACGTTACAACACTTCGCAGCTACATCAAAAATAAAAGATTTTCAAATGCCTTGCTAGACATTAATCAATAGATTATGGGAACAATTATGATTATATAGTTGAAACTGCCGTAAGGCACAATCCAGTAGTATATCTATACTGAGTCGATTCTAGCAACTGAACTCAATACTACGATAGCCTGAAAAGCAACACCTTAGTTATATAAACTCAATAAGTTATGTAAATCGTAAAATGTCTTGGACACAAATCAGGATCGTAGGATGTAACACAGAACAATAAAATACTGTTTCGCGCTCACTTTTCAAGCAGTCATTGATGAAGTGCTGCTCGTTTACTAACAAATATTGCTGCGCCTAGTAATTAGTTTCACCATATTTTTAGTTTTGCACCTTGATCATACTATTCAGTATTTATTATTACACCTTTATAAATATTGTCAATAAAACCTTAAAATCTTTATCGTTTTATCAAAATTCGCAAAAAACTTTACCAAAAAAACATATATTTCTTTTGTTTTATGATGTAATCACCACAAATACTTTCGCACTACTTATAAATTATTTATCAATATATTCACTAGAGCAAATACTAAAATTTCAAATACTCGTATACATATATACAGACGTTTTTTTTGAGTATAACAAGGAAATACAAGGATAAAAATCAAATTTTCTTCTTTGGAAAGAAGTTAATGAAGTAATAATCTTTACTTTAGCACCAAAATCCTAATTTTAATTTATAAGTATATTTAGTTACTAGTGGTAATTATACTTTGTATAACCTAATATACATAACAATATTGTTAAGGTGGATTAGTTCAAGCGACTTATGATTTATCCAAAAATTGTTATATCACTATTTAACCACTTAATTAGCTCTAAAATATAATATAATCAAGATTATAATTGAGATGAAATATAATTAACAATAATAACAAAAAATTGCATCCACCAAAGGTATTAAAATTTATTTTTGTAACGAGTGTGGCTGTTGGATGAATTTTAGGTTTTTCCGTGTCACTATATATATGGATGGAAACGCTTTTAGAGAGCAGCATTACAGCCTAAAAAAAAACTGTGCAGATAACATTTTTGGGGACAAGTTCCGGAGTACCGACGCGCGCGCGCAATGTATCGAGCGTAGCTTTGAGATTACCGCAGCGAGCAGAACTGTGGTTATTTGACTGCGGTGAGGGTACGCAGCATCAAATATTGAGGAGTGACTTGAAGGTCAGCCAACTGTCTCGAATATTTATCACCCACATGCACGGAGACCATATATTTGGTTTGATGGGACTTTTGGCAAGTTGTGGTTTAGCAGGTAATGTAGACCGTGTTGATATTTACGGGCCTGCTGGGTTAAACGAGTACCTTCAAGCTTGTTCGCGTTACTCGCACACGCATTTTTCATATCCAGTTAAAGTTCATACTGTCCGTCCGGGAGTTATTTACGAAGACGAGGAGTTTAGTGTTGTTTGTGGTCAATTGAACCACCGCGTTACAGCGTATGGGTACCGTGTTGTAGAAAAAGACCGAGTTGGACGCTTTGATGTTGAGAAAGCTAAAGCATTGGAGATACCTCCTGGTCGTGTTTACGGGCAGCTAAAACGCGGTGAAACTGTAACTCTTAATGACGGACGTACAATACAGGGCAGCGAACTATGTGGACCAACCGAGATTGGACGTAAGATTGCTTATTGTACCGATACTGTATTTTGTGATGGCGCCGTAGAACTAGCACAAGATGCGGACGTTCTTATTCATGAAGCAACTTTTGCTCATCAAGATGCTGACATGGCTTTTCAGCGTTTGCATTCTACAACCACAATGGCTGCACAAACAGCACTCGCAGCCTCGACACATCGCTTAATTATGACTCACTTTAGTCCTCGCTATGCCCCAGGTAACAGCTTGGAACTTAAAGACTTACTTTTAGAAGCGCGCGCGATTTTCCCAAATACCGATATGGCGTATGATTTTATGACTTATGAAGTACCACGGCGGCGTGAAGTAGTGCTGAGTGGAAAGTGCTGAGTAGAAGTGCTGAGTAGAAAGTGCGCTCGTGCTGAGTGGAGGCGCGAAGTTAGGAGGCGCGGAGTTAGGAGGCGCGGAGTTAGGAGGCGCGGAGTTAGGAGTTCAGCACGAGCGCACGAGCGCACGAGCGCACGAGCGCACGAGCGCACTTTTTACTTATTCAAACAGTCGCATATTGTATAAGGTCGGATCAAAACCTCGTGAAAACCTTGTGCTGGTGTCGTAGGTACAATCAATAAAATTGGCGCCGTAATATTTTATATAGTAGAGACGGGTGCCTCGAAGGTTTGCTTGTTGCAAGTTGGCGCCACTTAAGTTTGCTCGTGTTAAGTTTGCTTGCGCTAAGTTTGCTAGGGACAAATTTGCCCCCCACAATTTTGCTTTGGCAAGGTTTGCACCTGTTAAGTCTGCTCCCCACAAATTAATTCCAGGTAAATTGGCGCCGATCAACTTGGCTTTACTCAAGTTAATACCCGAAAAGTCACGTTCTCCTTTCTCGTAACGCCGTATCAATTCAAGAGCGTCCATAATGAATTACTGGTGGGAGCATTATGTGGATTTATTCTTATTTTATAGACTTGGTTGTAAATAAGGATAATTTATTTAGCTATGGAACTTTACTTATTTCGTCATGGTATCGCTGAAGATAAAAGCGACGCAATTGAAGATGAAAAGCGCAAGCTGACTACATATGGGCGCCACAAAACGGAGAAAATCGCCAAACGACTTGTTGAGCTTGGTTTAAAATTTGACGCTCTGCTCACAAGTCCTTTGGTGCGAGCGCATCAAACGGCAGAAATACTTATGGAGGCAGGACTTAGCAATAAGCTAGAAATATCAAGTTACTTGGCGCCTGACGGTAGTTTATCGGGTTGGATAGAAGATTGGTTAAGCAAGCAAAATTTTGAGACGGATTGTAAGTTGGTGCTGGTTGGACATGAACCAGATTTAAGTAGCTGGGCAGAGCTTTTGGTGTGGGGCGAAGCCAAAGGCAACATAGTCCTAAAAAAAGCGGGTATGATCGGGGTAAAGCTGCCAGAAAACGCTGCTCTTTTGGGTCAGAGTCAAATGTTTTGGTTGACACCACCCAAGTACTTCTAAACACCGATATTCGACGTTTCAGAAAAAAAATCTGTTAGAACGGATACTGTTATGGTAGTAAGTATTTCTGGTAAGTTAAGCCTGAGCAACTTTTAACTATTCTGATGGTACTGCCATGATGGTGTGCGAATACAAGCCCGGTTTGGAAGGCATTCCTGCCGCCGAATCTAGTATTAGTTTTGTCGATGGGCAAAAAGGAATTCTTGAATATCGTGGCATCCGAATCGAGGAACTAGCTTCTAAAAGTACGTTTTTAGAAACTGCATACCTCTTAATTTGGGGTGAACTTCCTACAAAGCTACAGATAGCAGAGTTTGAAGAAGAAGTTCGGATGCATCGCCGAATTAAGTACCGCATCCGCGACATGATGAAATCTTTTCCAGAAAGCGGTCACCCAATGGATGCTCTTCAAGCTTCTGCTGCTGCCTTGGGCTTATTTTACTCGCGACGCGATTTGCACAACCCTGTATATATTCGTGATGCTGTTGTTCGTCTTCTCGCAACAATCCCGACTATGGTCGCGGCATTTCAGTTGATGCGAAAAGGTAATGACCCAGTACGTCCACATGATGAGCTTGACTATTCGGGCAACTTCTTGTATATGTTGGACGAGAAAAAGCCTGACGCATTAGCCGCGCGCATTTTTGATGTATGTTTAATTCTCCAGGCTGAACATACCATGAATGCTTCCACTTTTAGCGCGCGGGTAACAGCATCAACATTGACTGACCCATACGCTGTAGTTGCTAGTGCGGTTGGTACTTTGGGGGGTCCCTTGCATGGTGGGGCAAACGAAGAAGTTATCCACATGCTCGAAGAAATTGGTTCGGTTGAGAATGTGCGTCCTTATATTGAGGACTGTATACAGCGTAAAGCCAAGATTATGGGGCTTGGGCACCGTGTTTATAAAGTTAAAGACCCACGCGCGACTATTTTGCAAGATTTAGCCCAGCAGCTATTTGAAAAATTTGGGCACGATAAATACTTTGATATTGCCCAAGAAGTGGAAAGAGTTGCAGAAGAAAAGTTGGGTCATAAAGGTATTTATCCCAACGTTGACTTTTATTCGGGTTTGGTGTATAGAAAGATGGGAATTCCAACTGACTTATTTACCCCAATTTTTGCAATCGCGCGCGTCGCTGGTTGGTTAGCCCACTGGAAAGAGCAATTGGAAGAAAACCGCATTTTCCGTCCAACTCAGGTTTATAACGGGCGCCACTCGGTCAGCTATACACCGATAGAACAACGGTAAAAGAGTGCTGAGTGCTGAGTGTTGAGTGCTGAGTGCTGAGTTATGAGTGCTGAGTGCTGAGTGCTGAGTGCTGAGTTTTTACTCATAACTCCGCGCCTCCGCGCCTCCGCGCCTCCTAACGATTCAACCTACTCAGCACTCAGCACTTTCTACTCAGCACTCAGCACTTTCAACTCAGCACTTCTTCTCAGCACTTTGTTAATCAATACCATAAGTAGAAATCGTATTAGTTTCGATGAGGGCTAAACCATCCAACGATATACTAGGCATGGAGTGAACCATTAGGGTTGCAAAAAATCTTAAATTTACCTAGCGATTAGATACAATGCTAAAGGTAAGTTTACATTAATTCACATAATCGAATTGTCAAAGACTCGGAATCAATGACTACATTGGGGATGGTAAATCCTTGGCATTAAGTTGACTTAAAGAGCGGAAAAATGAACTCAGGAATTGATCTGCAAGGAACTTTTATTGATTCCCTAAAGCAATTGGGACTGCCAGCAGGTACTGCAAAGGCGATTTGGATGCCTCTGCCTATGATACTGATGCTGATAGGCGCCACTGTTGGGGTATTGGTCTGTGTATGGCTGGAACGAAAGATATCAGCGGCAGCACAACAGCGGATTGGTCCTGAATATATCGGTCCTTTAGGATTATTGGCGCCAGTAGCAGATGGTCTGAAGCTGGTTTTTAAAGAAGATGTAGTACCAGCATTGGCTGACCCTTTGCTGTTTACCCTCGGTCCAATCATTGTTGTATTACCTGTATTTTTGTCCTACCTAATAGTACCGTTTGGGCAAAATTTGGTAATTACAGATGTCGGAATGGGGGTATTTTTATGGATTGCTCTGTCTAGCGTTCAACCAATTGGGTTGTTAATGGCAGGTTATGCATCTAATAACAAATATTCACTCCTAGGTGGGTTGCGTGCAGCAGCGCAATCGATTAGCTACGAAATTCCGCTAGCGCTGTCGGTGTTAGCAGTTGTAATGATGTCTAATAGCCTTAGCACTATTGATATTGTTAACCAGCAATCAGGCTACGGCATTTTAGGTTGGAACGTTTGGCGCCAACCAGTTGGATTCATTATTTTTTGGATCGCAGCTTTGGCAGAGTGCGAACGGATGCCTTTTGACTTACCCGAAGCCGAAGAAGAATTAGTTGCGGGTTATCAAACTGAATATTCAGGCATGAAGTTCGCGCTGTTTTACCTTAGCTCTTACGTTAACCTTGTACTCTCTGCCTTACTTGTAGCGGTTTTGTATCTTGGTGGTTGGGACTTCCCCGTTCCTATCAGCTTGATCGCGAATTGGTTGGGCGTTAGTGTAACAAACCCAGTGTTGCAGGTTGTAGCTGCCACGGTGGGTATAACTATGACTTTACTCAAAGCCTACTTCCTCGTATTCCTTGCAATTTTGCTACGTTGGACAGTCCCACGGGTTCGTATTGACCAACTACTTGACTTGGGTTGGAAGTTTTTGTTACCTGTGGCTTTGGTTAATTTACTGTTGACTGCCGCATTGAAACTAGCTTTTCCCGTTGCTTTTGGGGGCTGAACGGATCAGGAGTCAGGAGTTATCATTTAGATTCAGGAGTCAGGAGTTATCATTCCGAATCCAGGAGTCAGGAGTTAGAATTTAGAATTCAGGAGTGAGAATTCAGAAGACTTAACTCCTCCTTCTGACTCCTGACCCCTGACTCCTGACCCCTGACCCCTGACCCCTGACCTGAAATAAAAAAGAGAGAGAAACTATGCTTAAATTCCTCAAACAAGTTGGTGATTACGCGAAGGAAGCGGTACAAGCTGCTAAATATATTGGTGAAGGGCTTTCTGTAACCTTCGACCACATGCAGCGCCGTCCTATTACCGTTCAGTATCCTTACGAAAAGTTGATTCCTAGCGAACGGTTTCGCGGTCGTATCCATTTTGAATTTGATAAATGTATTGCTTGTGAAGTCTGTGTACGGGTATGTCCTATTAACTTACCTGTAGTTGATTGGTCATTTGATAAAGCAACTAAGAAGAAAAAGCTTAATCACTATAGTATTGACTTTGGTGTTTGTATTTTCTGCGGTAACTGTGTTGAGTATTGTCCTACTAACTGTTTGTCAATGACAGAAGAGTATGAGCTTTCAACTTATGACCGCCACGAGTTGAACTACGATAACGTTGCCCTTGGTCGCTTACCTTATAAAGTTACTAATGACCCAATGGTGACACCGTTACGCGAACTCGTGTACTTGCCAAAAGGCGTTATGGAACCTCATGGACTTCCTGTTGATGCTCCTCGTCCAGGCGCCCGTCCCCAAGACTTAGTCGAACAAGCAGAAAAATAAAGGACAACGTATTGTGAATTTAGCTTCCGGTGTACAAACTGTTTCGTTCGTCATTTTAGCGCTGATGATGATTGGGTCGGCGCTAGGTGTAGTTTTATTTGATAACATCGTTTATTCCGCTTTTTTGTTGGGTGGAGTATTTGCCAGCATTGCTGGTTTGTATTTGTTGCTCAATGCTGACTTTGTTGCTGCTGCACAACTACTCGTTTACGTCGGCGCCATTAACGTTTTGATTTTGTTTGCCATTATGTTGGTAAACAAGCGTCAAAATTTTGTCCCATATCCTACAGCTTGGGTGCGGAAAGCACTGACAGCAGTAGTTAGCTTTGGACTATTTGCACTTCTCAGTACAATGGTTCTAGCGACTCCTTGGGCGATATCTACAGTCACTCCGGCGGCGCAACCCATCATATTGATTGGAGAACATTTCTTCAGTGATTACTTGTTACCATTTGAACTTGCGTCGGTACTGTTGCTAATGTCAATGGTTGGTGCAATTATTTTGGCGCGTCGCGAGTATTTACCAGAAATTACTCCTTCTGACTTGCCACAAACAGTTTTGACTTTACCCGAACGTCCGAGAGAATTAGTCTCATCGGGTGGCGAGAATGAATAAGAGTTATGAGTGCGCTCGTGCGCTCGTGCGCTCGTGCTGAGTACCAAGTTTAACTCCGCGCCTCTTAACTCCGCGCCTCTTAACTCCGCGCCTCCTAACTCCGCGCCTCCTAACTCTTCAAAAGAACTTTATGCAACTTCAGTACTTTTTGATAATTTCCGCAGCGCTGTTTTGTATTGGTATTTTCGGCTTAATTACTAGCCGTAATGCTGTACGAGTACTAATGTCAATCGAATTGCTGCTGAATGCCGTAAACCTGAATTTGATGGCATTTTCTAACTACCTTGACCCAGCAGAAATAAAGGGTCAAGTTTTCACTGTATTCGTAATTACTGTAGCGGCAGCCGAAGCAGCGGTAGGATTAGCTATAGTATTGGCAATTTATCGTAATCGCGATACTGTCGATATGGAGCAGTTTAATCTCCTCAAGTGGTAGTATTTGTGTGGATTTAAAGCAGGTAATTATTGCTTATAAAGCGCGCGATGCCCAAAGCAAGCGTTGGGCAGAGATTTGCGCTAAACAACTAGAAAGTCGTAACTGCCAAGTCTTGATGGGACCAAGCGGACCAAAGGATAATCCTTATCCTGTATTTTTGGCTTCCGCTAATCTTGAGATAGACTTGGCTTTAGTGTTAGGTGGTGACGGTACAGTATTAACAGGCGCCAGACATCTAGCAGAGAAAGGTATTCCGATATTAGGGGTGAATGTCGGTGGACACCTGGGATTTTTAACCGAGTCGGTGGATGAATTTAAAGACACCGAAAAAGTTTGGGACAGGTTACTAGAAGACCGCTATGCAATTCAGCGACGCATGATGTTGCAAGCAGCAGTATTTGAGGGACATGGTTCTAATTTGGAACCGGTAACTGAACGGTATTTATGTTTGAATGAGATGTGCGTCAAACCTGCTTCAGCAGACCGGATGATTACATCAATTTTAGAAATTGAAATTGACGGTGAGGTTATAGACCAGTACGTTGGAGACGGGTTAATTGTTGCGACTCCTACAGGTTCAACAGGTTACACGGTTTCTGCGAATGGCCCCATTATGCACGATGGAATGGAAGCACTAACCGTGACTCCTATTTGTCCAATGAGTCTCTCAAGTCGTCCTATTGTTTTACCTCCTGGTTCGGTAGTTAGTATTTGGCCTCTAGGAGATAACGATTTGAGTACAAAGCTCTGGATGGATGGAGTATTAGCTACTTCTATTTGGCCTGGACATCGCGTTGATATTAGAATGGCAGACTGCCGCGCGAAGTTTATTGTACTGCGAGAGAATAATTCTTATTATCAAACTTTACGCGAAAAGTTACTTTGGGCAGGTACTAGGGTTCGTTATAGCAGTACAAATCATAGTAATTAATTGGCAACGGATGATAAACGGATGTAACGGATGATTGATTTTATCGAACAAGTCTTTGTTTATAACAAAAACAAATAACTTATCCGTTACATCCGTTGTATCCGTTGCGCGCGTTAATTACCAATAACTAAAGCTTGCTGTCCACTTGTAGAAGTTGCGTAGCCTAAAAATGCTTGGACAGCAGGACTAGCAGGATTTTTGTAAACATAATATAGCGTTCTTTGATAAGGATAGCTGGATGAATCTGGCGTCAATCCATCAATAGGAATAACTCGCACAGTTTGTTGGTTAGCAACTTGTGCGTATGTAGCATAACCTATACCGTCAGTTCCTAAAGCTTGAAGTAAGGGGGTTGTTGCATCCCTTGGTAGTGTTGCGATGTTTGGCGTTGTACCGAAGTTGGCGCCTTTAAGTATTAATTCTTGAAATGATTTATTTGTGCCGCTTATAGCTGGTCGGTTAATAACGCGGATAGTTCCTGCTGTTCCTCCAACTGCTGACCAGTTGTTAATTTTTCCTTGGAAAATATCTGCTACTTGAGCAATGGTTAACCCAGCACTAAAAGGATTATTTTTGCCAACAACAACTGCAATTGCATCGTTTGCGATAGGAACGCCAGTTAATCCTTGTGCTTGTTCTTGGGAAGTTAGAGGTCGGGATACTGCTGCAATATCAACCCTTCCAGCAATTAGGTCTTGAATACCTTTATCAGAACCACCAGCATTAGTACTTACATTTGTGCCTTGGAACTGTCTTTGGAAACCTTGTTTTAGGTTTTCATTCACAGTAACCATAGATGTTGAGCCATCAATTCTAACTGATGTTCCAGTAGGTACGCTTGCAGGTAATGGAAATGCGGCAGATATTGTTGTGTTAGTACCAGTTGGAGTGTTAGGAGGAGTATTACGGGTAGTAGCAGTCGGACTTGTTTGGGTGGTATCAACTGGAGCATTGGCGCCAACTGGGGTAGGCGCCTGGTCGCGCTTGAAGAAAAACCAGTAGCCTCCGCCAAGCAATGCTAATAGTGCAACAATAAAAACTATTGGTGGTGGACCACTTCTTTGAGCCATATAATTTTTTCTGTGGTTGATGTGTTTAGTTAGGTAAATATTGGACTTATTGAGGTAGCTGTTTAGGGTTAGAATCGTTTAACAAAAGTAGGCGCCGATTAATTTCGTCGTCTACGGTCATTTGCTCCAGGTCTGCCTGAAGTTTCTCGGCTGGGTTTTCTGATAACTCAGCCAAAGCATTTTGACGCAGGTTTCTGCCCTGAACGGCGTTTTTAGCTGATTCAAACTGCGAACGAGCCGAACCAATATCAAATTCATTGTTGACTTTGGCAATTGCTCCTAAAGCTTCGTTAACTTCCGCCAAGTCCTTCATATTTTGCATATCGGTTTTGTACTGCTCAAGCTTCATTCTTTCGCGGTTCAACTTTTCTTTAGAAGCGTTGACGTACTGTTCCGCTTGCTTCACCTGTGCTTCTAGTTGGGGTAATAGTTGCTCAATTTGGATTACCCTTGACATTGCCAAGCGCGCGGCTTCTTGATTTCCAGCACGTTGAGCTAGTGCTGCTTGCTGTTCTATCTGCTTTAATTCAGCCGCTTTTTCTTCGTACTTCTTTTTAGCTTTTTCATAAGAGCCAACTTGCATCGCTACAGCTTCTGCTAACTTCTGAACCGACTACTGCATTGACTGTAATGATTCTTCAGCAACCGCTACAGCTACTTTTCCACCTTGTTCTACGGGAATACCCCACAGCCAGTTCCAAGTACCAACTATAGTTCTTCCGGCTCTTTCACCCATTAACCAATAGATTGCTTTTTTCATATTTATACCAAATTGGAAATTTTTGTTTCCAGTCTAAATTGAAGTAATGGTAAACGACTTCGGTAAATACTCGGTCGATAGATACTAAACTGAAGGAAGTCCGTTTTTATTAAAAATAATGCCGAAAATAATATGTTTGTATAAATTTTATTTAAACTTTAAACATATTAGTATATATACGCTTGGACGTAACCGTTCAGAAGGTGACTATAGAATATTGATGTTGGGTTATTGTAAACTACAATCCCGGATTTATTGATTCCGCATAACAATAAATTTAGTTTTGATCGTCTTGACTCAATAGTCTTAATATACTTATTAATTAAATATCTGAAATATCATTAGTGACTGAATATAATATATAACGCATATCTAATTATTCATGATTATATATATACATTTAAAGACAATTTTTATAAATAATTTGAATTATCTATCTTGAAGTGTTTTTAATAATATATTAGACTTTGATTAATCAGAAGTTAATCATTTAATTGATTAT
The DNA here is from genome assembly GCF_002368415.1 of Calothrix sp. NIES-4105. Taxonomy (GTDB): domain Bacteria; phylum Cyanobacteriota; class Cyanobacteriia; order Cyanobacteriales; family Nostocaceae; genus Dulcicalothrix. Next base: position 8,258,734 of record NZ_AP018290.1, on the reverse strand, counting down.
GCTTCCCTAATCTGCCGTATTACGGGAAAATAACTTTTATCATCAAATCCCTTACTTGAAATAAAAATTTAAGTTTAAAATTACTAATGTATGGTAAAATACCTAGCCTTTGAAAATTTTATCGATGAGCTTAACTTTGATTTCCTTTTTGATGGCTTATTTAAAAACTTAGTTGAAAATTTAAGTGCAGAACTGACTTCTAATTATTGCGGCCCTGCAAAAGTAATTATTGCTTTCCGTAACCCTGTAAAGTTTCTTGCTGGATTTCTTGCTGCTTGTCAAGCAAAATGTCAAGTTTTTTTATGTAACCCTGACTGGGGTGACAACGAGTGGCGCCAAGTTTTAGATTTAGTACAACCAGATGTTATCTGGGGGGAAAGGAAAAAGGCTGAAATTCTTAATACTTCCCCATCTTCCTACTCAGCACTCGTACAGACGCGATTAATCGCGTCTCTACACTCAGCACTAATTATGATTCCCACTGGTGGTTCTTCTGGGCAAGTTAAGTTTGCTGTTCATACTTGGGAAACTCTGATAGCTTCGGTGCAAGGTTTTACAGAGTATTTTCAAATCAATCAAGTTAATTCGGTTTGTTTACTACCGCTGTATCATGTCAGTGGACTGATGCAGTTTATACGCGCGTTTACAACTGGTGGAAAGCTGGCTATTTGGAATTTTAAACAATTGCTATCGGGGGAAGTGCCTGATATTGACTTATCTAATTTTTTTATATCTTTAGTACCTACTCAGCTACAAAGATTTTTGGATGACCCACAGTTAACTATATGGTTATCTAAGTTTAATACAGTGCTTTTAGGTGGTGCCCCTGCTTGGGATGATTTGTTAGAGAAAGCTAGATATCATAAAATTAGACTGGCGCCGACTTATGGAATGACAGAAACAGCTTCACAAATTGTTACGTTGAAACCTAATGATTTTTTAAGTGGTAAACGAGGTTGCGGACAAGTTCTGCCTCACGCGCGTGTTTTGATTTGTGATGATAATAATAAGTTGTTACCAGCAAATCAAATCGGAAAAATTACTATCCAAGCTCAATCCCTCTTCTTAGGTTACTACTCTGAACACGACTCACTCAGCACGACTCACTCATCACTCAGCACTTTTAAAATAGATGACGTTGGTTATTTTGATGAGGAAGGTTATTTAAATATAGTTGGTCGTGATAGTAGTAAGATAATTACTGGTGGTGAGAATGTTTATCCAGAAGAAGTTGAAGCTGCAATTCAAGCTACCGAAATGGTGAATGATATTTGTGTAGTTGGTATACCTGATAAATATTGGGGACAAGTAGTTACAGCTGTATACGTACCTAAATACCCGAATACATCAACCTTCGCGATTCAAACTCTTCTCAAGTACAGTTTGAGTAAGTATAAAATTCCTAAACATTGGGTGTCTGTTGCTGTGCTACCACGTAACCCACAAGGTAAAATAAATCGTAATCAAATTCAGAGAATTGCAATTGAATACATATATCCTCACAGTATAAACCACAATACTGTGTAGGTATAGAGTAGATTAGCCTATATAATGAGTAAAATATTATCATACTTTTAGCATTATGGCGCCTCAAGTAATTACTCCTGTGTTGATGATTGAACCTTCATCATGGCTCCGTGCTGGAATCAATATTGAAAAAGTTGATGGTGTTAACTTGGTTAAATTAACAAATGATATACATACTCGTCTTGAAGAATTACTCGAAAAGCGAAAAGCGGAATCGTTAACCTCGCAAGAAGAAGCTGAATACGCTGGAATAACTGAATTAGAGCGTATTTTAACTTTTGTTAATGCTAAATTAATTGCTAACTGTTACCACTAGTAGTCCATGTCATTAATTTTGGTAGGTACGTAGTAGCGCGGAGAGCGCAAAAAGTATTAAAAATTTTTAGAGGGCTAAAGCCCTACTACGTACCTAACCAGCCAAAACTTTTGACATGAAGCACTAGTGGGACATTTGGGACAGGCGAGACTACCCTACGGTAATCTAAATAATAGGTACAAATTTATATTCTTGTAGCCATTTATTTATTGCTTCGGATAATTGCCTTTTTTTTCGAGTAGCTGTATCAATACATACATGTTTAGTAATAGCTTTACTGGCGACTAAATCGGCTATTATTATTTCGTATTCAATTTCAAACTGCTCTTCTGTTAACTTTTGCGGGATGAGGCGAATTTTAAGTTTGTCACCACAAGATATTGGACGAAAAAAGTCTACGTTGGCATGAATGATTGGATAAGCAACTGGTGAATTTGTAAAAAATTCTTTGAGAATGATACCCGATACCTCTAAGGATTCTTCGTAGGCTTCATGGCAAATTTTTAAAATATTGGCAAAGTATACTACACCTGCGGCATCAGTCTCTTGAAACCGAACGGTACGATGATATATAAATGGCATTTCTAACTACCAGTACGGCGCCAATATTTTACCAAGTCTTAATCTAAACATTTAGTAAAAATTAATTTAACTTAAAGGTAATAAATATCCTCCGAATTGGGGTTGAGATAAGGATGTTCTAGATTTATTCCAGCCGAATTAAAGCTGTTTTCAATCGCTTGCATCCTGCATTCGATAGATTCTTGACTGCTTTGCCAGGTTTCTAACAGTGCATTAGCTATAATTTGACATCGATTCATGCCAAAACTTTCTCTCTTTAGGTTTAGCTGCGGTTCTTCTGCTACTGCTAGTCCCGGCGCCAGAAATTTGGTAAATAATGGTATGGAGTCAAGGAAGTGTGATTTTAGCTGTGAATAAACGATTTGTAATACTTTACGAATTGTTGAGAAGTCTTGTTTTTGAAATTCAAGTATGCACGAGTCATAGCGACCAAAGGCAGCAGGATGACATAGAACATAAAAACTGAAAGGAATTTCTTGACTGAGGGTTCGGGTGAGACTATCTATCAATGGAATGGCGCCGTTTGAGGCAATGTTGAAGTAAATTCTACTCACAACACTACTATATTCTGGTTGTCCACAATTGGAAACAGCAACATAGTATCCGTTTTGCAAACGGTTCTTGGGCAACTGCACAGAAATATAGTCACCAGGTTTGGAGAGGAGGGCATTTTTTTGAAGATGATTACTGTCAGCATACATAGTTAAACCATTTTTGATTACGGCTAAACTAGCATCTGGTTCACGTCGCAGTACTTCCCAGCCAGAATCATAATAACCAACACCGTGGTTATGTTCGTGGAGTTGTTCTCTAAACTCTTCATCGATTCCTAAAATCGAATTATTCTCTAAGTTATGATGCAGTGCGTATATTCCGGTTACGCGCGTATTTTGCTTATTTAAAACATTTTGTAGCGATGCGTTGAAATAAATTCCAAAGATGAAGTTACGCAGCAGCAGCGAATAGTACTTTTGTTGCAATTGAGCAGGATTACGCTTGAAACGCGCTACTACGTCAGACGGGAGAGCAAACTTTTCAAAATTAGGATGGTAGATGCAAAAATTTTCCGAAATTTCTATATCACTAACAATCGCGCGTAGGGTATTGAGATATGAGATAGCGGTTTGTAGCATGTGCTGATTTTTGTTACTTAGATGTAATTCTGGGTTATCTCCGTTTTCAACATCCGCGTAAACGGGGTTTTTCATAGTAAATCCGTAACAGATTTTGCTCGCGCTCACTTGCAGTTGGTTTCTGAAGTTTTTGTTTATGTTGAATAATTTCTGACTCTTTGACACCAAATACTGTCTCCATAGACTCAGATGGCGTTGTCAGCAGTGTTTTGGCAATCATTAGCATATTGAGTTGAGTGTTATCAAAGCTTTGCCGAGACTTGATGTTTTGCTCAAGACTAAGAGTCAAAGCTAAACCCGCAAACTGGACTACGCGCGTTAAGAAGTTTTGGCGGTACTCCATAACCATCGGAAAAGCGTCTAAATAAGCACGGGTCAACGCCAAAATCGATGGTTGAACTGTTTCAACTCCAATCAAAGCTAACTGTAGCGATTCTTCTAATTCCAACGTCGAATCAACTATGATGCTTGATAACCAAATTTGTAGGTAATCAGCGATTAAAGTTCCTAAATCAAACGCTGGTTCTCCCCATGCTGCAGCTTCCCAGTCGATTAAACGTATTAAGCAATTATCAAGCTTATCCCAACGCGCGTGAACGAGAATGTTTTCTAGTTTCAAGTCATTGTGTGTTAAACAGCAAGGATTCCAATCACATGCTAAGTCGGCAATAGAGTATTCTAAACTTTCATAGTGTTGGTTAAGTACATAAAAGTCGAGCGCGAAAGAAGAAATGGAAGAGAACATCTCTGGTGTGACATAACTCGCTCCCTGTGCTGGATTGAAATATTGATAGCGTATTGCCCCATTTGGAGCGGTCGTCATGAAATTACGATATTCACGACCGTTGTAGGTACTGCGATGCAGCGCAGCTAAGTTACTACCTACCGTAGCTGCTATTGTTTCTGGATAAATACCATTACAAGCATAGAAACTGCCTAGTTCTTGGTAATCATCTAAGTAATTACGAACCAATATCAAATTTTCTTCATCAAAATGCACTACCGATGATGTCAGTGCAGTAATGTTTCTCAATACTGGAAATGCAAGCGTTAGCTGGTGCTGAAGAAGTTCGTTGAATAGTTCTTGGGGAATTCCATTATCCAAACAGCGTTCCTGCTTGACTAGCAGCTTTTGTCCTGGTTGGGTAACGAGAAAATTACGATTCTTGCAACGTGATAATTGAGAATTTACTTCAGCTCCATCTTCTAAGCTACACAGACCAGCAACTTGCAGGTACTGGATAACGTTGTGTGAAGACAGTGAAAATACCATGTATTACTTCCTACCTAAATTATTGCAATTAAAAACAAGTGCGCGACCGTACACGTTCGGATTCGGTAATTAAAGTCATTACAACTCAACTGAAATACCAATTGTAATTGTTACTATCTACTAATATCCGATTTCTAGTGGTAAGACTTGCCAAAATGGCAATAAAGCCTTTACTTTTTCTTTAAATAATGCTTATTACGGCTTTGAAATCTTTAAATAACATCTGGGGGAAACTGCGTACATGCTTTATGACATGACTTTTTGCCGTGTCCGTAGCGAGTTTCATTTTTAATTTTGTTTTGTTCTAAATCATTAATAAACACACCTGTAAATATAACCAACATCTACACAGTACATAAAAAATTACTTTAATTCCGGATAGGTTTATTTTTTTATGAGGGAAATTTTTACGTTCTAACCAAATCGTCTAAAAGTCTTATCAATCACGACTTTTACACGGATATGATTGTATTCAACGGCGCCATAGATACCATAAAAGCATCATATCGCATTGTGACGAATAAATCTTTTTCTGTAACTTTTGTAACAATTTATTTTGAGCGGATAAAAATATGCTCTTAATTATTTTTCAGTCAATTTACTAATATTTGAGAGTTTATGGAGTTGGATGCAACCCCAACCTACAAATTCTTAAAAAAACTGGCTAGCAATAACGATAAGTGTGATCACTCCTAAAACAGTCATCAAACCCGCAGGCATAAATTTACGTGTTTTTTGTAATCTAAAAGCAAAAAATATAACTAGAATCAAAGTAATAACACCAGCTAACACGAAAGCATAGCTTTGTCCTTGAAGTTGGAGTATACCAGCCAAAATTAGTAATATCCCGCTGATGGCGCCGCTTATGAGTGAAATTTTACTTCCAGCTTGCTTGTAGCCAATGATGCCACCAACAATTGATAGAATGCCGTAAGTGAACGTGGTAACAGTAGCGAAGTTCATTATTAAATCCGTGTAAAATTTGCGAATAGGTCGGTAGTTGTGAAGCATATGGACAATCAAGCAATCACCAAGGTGCAATATCTCCAACGTCAAGCAGCTTCTCTTTTAATTTATCAGTCTGTGTTAACAGGAGAAGTGGGACGCGCGTTTTTAGATTTGTTGCAAGCGATACGTTATAAAGAAGCTGACGCGCGCGGTTGTTTGCAAGCTTATGGCAATTATTTCAAGTCGCTGGCAACGCTAAATCAAAATTGGGAAGATTATTTAATTCTGAAAATTTTACGTTCGGATAACCCTTTCTCGAAGTTAGCGCAACAGCAAGATGTAGATAGCTTACCAAGCGCATTAATTGCCGCTGTTGAACACGACTTACAAATACTCCAGACGCTTTACGAATGTAGTTGTGCTGTGTTGAGTGAGTGGGTGCAGTCTGTGGCACATCTTCCTGTGTCGCCAGTTATATGGTATATAGAACAACAAAATATTGAAACGGTAGAGACCGAATTAATTCGGTCTCTACAACATCTGGAAAACTGGGCAGATGCTACCCCTATGCTCGCTTCTTACTATCGGCAGCATGGTACAGGTCTATTTGCCCAATATAAAGCGCTACGCTGGCAAGGAGGTTTCGTTGGTATTCAATATCCTGACTCAGTTAAAATTAGTGAGTTGGTTGGATATGAGTTACAGTATGAGGCTTTGTTGAAGAATACAGAGTTTTTATTATCAGGAGTTGGCGCCTTACATGTACTGTTATATGGAAGTCGCGGTTCTGGGAAGTCGTCTTTGGTCAAAGCTTTATTAAACGAGTATTGGGAACGCGGTTTAAGATTGCTCGAAGTTGGAAAATCTGAGTTAAAGGATTTACCCGTTATTGTCGAGCAGTTGCGTTCTGTGCCACAAAAATTTATTGTATTCGTTGATGATTTGTCGTTTGAGGATGACGACGACGCTTTTAAAGCGCTCAAAGTCGTATTAGAAGGTAACTTGACGCAGCGTGCTTCTAATGTAGTTGTATATGCTACATCAAATCGGCGCCATTTAATCCGCGAGTATTTTGCTGACCGACCAGCACCGCGCGACAACGATGAAGTTCATGCTTGGGATACGATGCAAGAAAAGCTATCGTTTAGCGACCGCTTCGGTCTGACTTTAACATTTCTTGGCGCCGACCAAAACACTTATCTTAAAATAGTGCGGCACCTAGCAAAACTTGCCGAAATTAATATTGATGAGAAAGATTTAGAGTATCAAGCGCTACAGTGGGCAACTCGGCATAACGGACGTTCAGGAAGAACCGCGCGGCAGTTTGTTGATTACTTAAAAGCTGATATAGCAGTGTTTGGAGATAAAACTTAAACACACGGCAAGCAAGTGTATAAAAAAACCAGTATTCCTTTTTTTGGTCACATGAAGTAAAGTGTTATACTCACACGTGTTTTACATACTCCTTCTAGCAGTTGCTATAACATGTGTAAGAGAAGCTCAGATGCAACGACGCTCTTCCATAATTAATATGCAGCCAGCAGTGTTAAGCAATCGATATCTTATAGGTACAATAGCCTTTATCGTCAGTTTCGGGCTTAGTCTTGTTTTTAAATGGAATTTCGGTGAAGCCGTTTTCACCGGAATAATTACTGTAATGGCAACTTATATTGCTGCCTTCTGTGCTGACAGGAGGCGCCGTAATCATGAAATGCTGATTCTTGATTCTTACAGAAAGCGGATTCGCGAACTCGAAGGTGTAGAAGCTAGGTTTATTGCCGAAATTAACCAGCTTGAAAACCATCGTGATTTATTATACAAAGAATCGAATCAGTTACAGAGTCAAATCAGCGAGCGTCGCAACCAACGCGAAATACTTAACCGCGAGTTAGGTAGTTTTGTTGGACAGAAAGCCGCCCTTGAAACAACTTATAATCGATTACAGCATGAAATAGAGAACATTGAAAGAAGCAGAATTGAGTTAAACAATTCATTTGCCGCCGAAAAGCGCAAACAAGATTTAAATGTTAGCGTTTGCCGCGCGGAAATCACACAGCTACAAATACATATAGCAGAGCTAAAGAAAGAAAAAGAAGACTTTGAAAATAATTTAACTTTATTAGAAAGACTAAAGCCACAACTCGAAGAAAAGCTTCACGAACTGCGCGTTCAAATTCAAGAGCTAGAAGTTAAAGAAAATCATCAAGATAGCACTATATTAGAAAAAACTAACGAGCGCAAAACATTAGACTCTAAAATTAAATCTCTTCAAACTAAATTAACTACAAAACAAGAAGAGTTAAAACATTTACAAGAACAAATATCATTACTGCAAGATGAACGAAACTTGTTACAAACTCAAGTTTGGGAGCTTTTGCAGCAAACAGAAAAACTTAATCCATATACAGAAACTGAGCATGATCATCATAGTACATACGATAGTACTTTAGAGGTAGAAACAGAGTTTCCATTTTCAGATTTACTTGGAATTATTGAGCCAATATCAAGTAACGCGCAAGAAAATAAAATAGATGAATTATCTCCAGAATGGAATGATTTTTTTAGCTCGTTATCAAATCGTGATTTTTTAGTTTTGAAAGCTATATTAGAGCAAGAAAATCCTTCGGCATCGATTAAACAAATAGCTGAAGATAATATTACAATGCCAAGCTTGTTAATTGATGCAGTTAACGAACTTGCAAAGAACACAATTGGTGAGTTGATAATTGAAACAAGTTCAGAGCATCCAAAAATATATACAGAACACATAGAAAATGTTCATATTATGATCAAAGCGCATGAAGCAGCTGAAGCAGCCGAAACGCACTTCGCTTAATTATGTTAGAACTATATGTTAGAACTAGCGTAAAATAAGATAGGGCAGATTTTGAGTAGACCTGCCCCTAAGAGGTTTCAAATGGCAAAAGTTAAACTCCCAAAAAAAATATCTATTGGCTTGATAAATTCTTTGGGTGCAGGGGTAGTGCCAAGAGAAGGGGTTGAGCATATTGCAGTCGGACGAGAAAAAGAACTTCAAAGTCTAATCAAAAATCTTGATGATATGGCAGAAGGAGTTGCGGCTTTTCGTTTTATTATTGGTAATTACGGTTCAGGTAAAAGCTTTTTGCTGCAATTAGTTAGAAACCGCGCGATGGAACAAGGTTTTGTTGTAGCAGATGCAGATTTGTCATCAAGTCGGCGCCTAGCTGGAAGTAATAATGAAGGACTTGCTACTTATCGAGAGATGATGAGTCATCTAGCTACAAAAACTCGTCCTTCGGGTGGCGCCTTAGTTTCAATATTAGAAGGTTGGATAAATAAAATTCAGCAGGAAGTAGCTTCCTCATTGGGGATGCGACCTAACGATGAAGGGTTTGACGACAAAGTAGAACTTAAAATTCGCGAAGTCGTTCAATATATGGAAGACTTAGTTCACGGTTTTGATTTTGGCAGTGTAATTAGTGCATATTGGCGAGGGTATCGTAGTGATGACGATAATTTGAAAAATGCTGCACTTCGCTGGTTGCGCGGTGAGTTTACCACAAAAATCGAAGCAAAACAAGCTTTGGGTGTGCGGGTAATTATCGATGATGAAAGTTGGTACGATTACATAAAACTTTTAGCCAAATTTGTTGCTGAAATTGGTTATAAAGGGTTATTGATTATACTTGATGAAGCGATAAATTTGTATCAAATTCCCACGACTGTGACGCGCGAGAAAAATTACAATCGTTTATTGGGGATATTTAATGATACGATGCAGTGCAAAGCCGAACATTTGGGTGTATTAATCGGCGGAACTACGAAATTTTTAGAAGACCCAAACCGTGGACTTTTCTCTGACCTAGCATGGCGCCGACGTACAAAAGAAAGTCGTTTTGTCGAAGCTTCGGGTGTACAAGAATATAATAGTCCTGTTATTCGTTTAAACCCGCTGAGTGAGGATGAGATTTTAACATTACTACAAAAACTAGCTGAAATTCACGCATCGAATTATGGTAGTAATGCTTTGAGTGTACGTGAGTGTAAAAGCTTTGTTAAAGAAATAGTTAACCGCCTAGGCGCCGATGCACTATTAACTCCTGGCGAAATAGTTCGCGATTTTATTAGCATTTTAAATATAATGCATCAAAACCCGCAAATTAAGTTTGATGACATAATTCGCTCCGATAACTTTAAACCGACAGTTGCGGGGGTTGATGTTAGTGGTACAGAAGATGTTGCAGAATTTAGCTTGTAGCATAGGCGTCCGGTGCCTGTGCAGTGATACAATTTTTTACCATAGAGATAATAGGGATAAACCACAAAGGCACAAAGAACACAAAGGAAGAGGAGTAGGGAGCGTTTACTCTGCGTATGATATGGTAGGTATAAATACGCGACTGCACATCTGGGACAGATGTGCTACAACCTACCAAAATAAATTACTCGTTCATATTGCGATAAGTCGCGACTGCCGAAGGAGAAACACGGTTCAAGTAACGGAATATCCAATACTTGAAAATTGTGTCTAAAATCACAGGGAATGTAGCAATGAAGAGAAATATAAAACTGTGATTACCCGGCAGTCCCCAGTGACGGGAGATACCTTCTAAAATGACTTCCCAACCATGTGGTGAGTGGAAACCGACAAAAATATCGGTAAATAGAATAATAATGAATGCTTTGGCACTATCGCTCAAACCATAGACTATATGGTCAAAGAAATCTTTTAAAACAGCAATTTCACGTTTACTAACGATTAGGAGCCATGAAAAGGCAATTACAGACATTATATCTGAAAATACATTTTTAATCGCGCCAGAACTTTCGCCTCGGTACTCGTTAGCTAGTTCGCGCGCTTCTTCTTGGACTTTTTCTTCCATTTCCAAAGCTGACATTGGCGCCGCAAGACCAACTAAGCTTTGAAATTTGATTCTTTCTTCAAATCGCTCTAGCTCATTAAGTGCTTCTTCTTCCATTTCGGAATTGATAAAAACCCTTACGCTTTCATTGTTACGAAGATGGTCAACAAGAGGCCCAACAACAAACGCTTTTGATAGTTGATGTGTTAAAATTGGTACTATAATTAACAATAATATAAACCTAACTGCTATTATGGTTCGACGCTGTGCCTTGCGGAAATTGTGAACAACATCTTGTTCTGCACTTGGGTCTAACTCGACTTGCAACCGACCGATAGTACCCAAAATCGAACGAGGCAAAACTCCTGTTGTATTAGTCTTACCGCGCCCAGAATTATTAGGAATTTCTCTAGTTTCAAGATTTCTTAATCCTGGTTGAGAAAACGCTGTTTCTCTTTGTGCAATGTGTGAACCGAAAAGCGATGGAGGTGTAATAACTTGATTATCAGTATCAATATTGGTATATTTTGCTGTAATTTCATCAATGATTTTTAACTTTGTTAACACCTGTTCGGGATTAAGTAATTCTACCCCGTATCTAGAGGCGCCACGAGTATTCGATTCGTTAAAAAAGAAGCGGCTAGAATTAAACTCAGTGAGTCTCATTCTCACAAGCCTTAACTGTTTTCTTAATTCGGACTCAAAGTAGTCATTAACACTGCTTGTTGAGGCTGGGTCAATGATGATTTGACTACCATTAAAATGTTGATCTTCGATTTGCTTTATACGTAAAGCCGCTTGGTAAGCTTCATCCAAAGAACGTGCTGGTGTTTTTAAATACCACTTATAAAGTGATACTAAGTAGGCATAAACTTTTTGAGAGATACTAAGGTTATTCATTGCAGGCAATTATAAGCGCATTATGAGCGTAATTGATTAACCTAGGAGAGGACATAGGAGTTATACTAGCAAATTGGTAAGGAGACGGTTTGTGATTTTTGATTTGCTTTGGGTGACAGGTCCTAGCCGCAGCGGTAAAACTACTCGCTTAGTTGAGCAGTTTTGCTTTTGGGTGCAAGGTGCCTCTGACAATAATGAATCATTTTATACTAAAAACACAAGTAAAAAAAGTAATATTAATACTCCGAAGCGTTTATTTATTCATCCAAGCAAGCCAAGTATTTTAGTGTTTGCAGCGAATAATGAAAATCGGAGTGACTTAGCAGATAAAATTGTGACAGCGACACAGGGTAAATATCCGATTCGCGTCAAGACTCCTTTGACATTTTTTCAGGAAGAAGTAGTTTTATTTTTTCCTTTGTTAGTTGAATTACTGAATTTAAAGGCGCAATTTCCGGTGCGGTTGCGTCCAGAAACCGAGCAAGAGTTAGCCAGAAGGTTATGGCGCCCGCATTTGGACGACGAAGTGTTACGACGTGCGGGTGTGAATGAGTATCGTTTTGTGCGTCGGGTAATTGACTTAATGCAGTTAGCTGCAGTGAGTGGGAATGGAGTATCGGATATAACAAGTTTATTAAGCGAAGGGCTAGGAAGTGGGTCGAATTTAGAACCCGAATTTTACTCAGAGTTGATTATAGAGTGGCGTGACTGGTGTAGAACGCGAGGTTTTTTGACTTACGGAGTAATTACAGAGCTTTATTGTCAGCATTTATTACTAAATTCAAGTTATCAGCGGCGCCTAATTGAGCGATACCAAGCCATAATAGCAGATGACGTTGGTGATTATCCTGCTGCCGCGCGTGATTTATTCGACGTATTGCTTGATAAGGGAGCGATAGGCGCCTTTAGTTACAACCCTGATAATATTGTACGGTTAGGTTTAGGCGCCGACCCTGTTTACTTAGAATCTTTAGCCGAACGTTGTCAAGTAGAAATACTGACACCGGATATGAGCGTAGGTCTAGGTGATACACTGACAACACAAATGGTGGAAGTTGTCAGCGAACCAATGACTATACTGAATTTCCCAGATAACATTCAGTCAATTCAAACAACATCGCGAGCCGCATTACTGCGTCAAACAGCCGATACAATAGTCTCATCTGTTAAATTAAAGCAAGTAGAGCCAAAAGACATTGCCATAATTGCACCAGGTTTAGATGCAATTGCAGAATACAGTTTAACATCGATTCTGAGTAAGCAGAATATTCATGCCAACTTATTAAACAACCAGCGACCTTTAATCGCATCACCTTTAATTCGGGCATTACTGACATTGATATCTTTAATTTATCCTGGAAACGGGCGCCTTGTAGACCGGGATGCAGTAGCAGAGATGTTAGTAGTGTTAAGTCGAGGCAACTTAGTATCTAGAGGTGATAGTGGTGTTATAGAAAGTTTAGATAACTACCAACAAGATAATCAACTAGCAACACCTCACTATCCACATATCGACCCAGTACGCGCGGGTTTAATAGCAGACCACTGTTTTGTTCCACATCCCGACGCACCAAATTTATTACCTGCCACAAGCTTTGACCGTTGGGACAGGTTAGGTTATGCGGCAACCAGAGCATACGAACAGATACTACAGTGGATAGAAACACAACGAAGCCGACAGCAAGAGCGTGTGATACCTAGTCCAATTTCGTTATTGTATGCAGCAATCGAGAAATTTTTCCTCAACGTCACAAATTTACCCTACGACCAAGTAACAACACTGCGGGAATTACTAGAAACAGCACAGCATTACTGGGAAATTGATACAAGATTAAGAAGTCAAAAAACAGGAGAAGATGGAAGTGGGAAGATAGAGCAACTATCTTTGCCAGTTTTTAATGCTCCATTTGCGACTAATTCAACAATTGCGGAATTTATTCAATTACTGCGACGTGGAACAATTGTGTCATATCCATACCCAGTTCGTGCTGTTGGACCTGCGGCAAACGCAGTTACAATATCAACAATATTTCAGTACCGCTCAAGTCGTAAATCGCACAAATGGCATTTTTGGTTAGATGCGGGTTCACACTTATGGTCAAAAGGTGGTGCAGCGACATTATACGGCGCCAACTTATTTTTACGCGATAGATTAGGTCAACCTTGGACAGCCGTTGACGAAACTTTAGCAGAAAACCAACGAGTAAAACGAATTATAGCCGACTTAGGAGCGCGCGTCTCTGAGCGACTATATTTATGTCACAGTGAACTAGCTGTAAATGGTCAAGAACAACTTGGGCCTCTATTACCTTTAGTCAACGCTTCCCTACCAATAGAAGCATAAAACCTGTATTGTGGCACAGGCATCACGAACTGTACATCTATGTATTTTTATTTACCACAGAGACACAGAGTACACAGAGAGGAGAAATTAACCACATAATCCGGAGGATTTCCCGCAGGGTAGACACAAAGGTCACAAAGGAAGAATTGATAAGATACCTTACATCTTGCACCAGTGGCTTATTGAGAAAATTATAGTTTGAAACACTTATTCCTACGTAGGGTGGGCACTGCCCACCTTACGCTTATTGAGAACATGCAAGATGTCAGATACGCATGAAGAAGTAAGTCAAGCAACAGTAGTGCTAATGCAATATCTTCCACAAATAAGTACAGTTATCTTGCACTTTATAGTATTCTAGTATCTATCAATTGGTGGTGGATGTAGATACTTCCACCATCACCCACGCTCCCGCGCGAGTTGGAAGGGATATCAACCTGAATATATTTGGAGGTGCTGCAATATGGTAAGACAAGTTACAGAATTTGACACCAACGATGATGATTCAGATTTTTACCCGGAAAGCGACGGTGAACGGATGGCAGACACCACGGTGCATTTTAGTTGGATTGTTAAAATCAAAGAAGGCTTAGAAATACTATATGCAAAAATTCCATATGTATTTGTTGCTGGAGACTTATTATGGTATCCAGTTAAAGGAAATAAAGAAATAAGACGTGCCCCAGATGCGATGGTAGCCATTGGCAGACCAAAGGGTGATAGAGGTGCATATGTACAGCACCGTGAAGGTAATATGGCGCCACAGGTAGTATTTGAAATCCGCACGCCAAAAAATACAGATAAAGAAATGCAAAGTAAATTTGACTTTTACCAGAAATATGGCGCCGAAGAATACTACGTGTATGACTATATTAAAAATAATTTAAAAGGCTGGTTGCGCTCAGGTAGCGTATTACAACCAATTACGGATATAAATAACTGGATAAGTCCACATTTACAAATCAAGTTTGTATTAACACCGACAACACTTGAAATTTATCATCCAAATGGTCGAAAGTTTTTAACTCCCGTAGAATTATACAAAGAATACAAACAAGCTGAACAACTTGCCCTAATTGAACAAGAGCATCAACAAGCTGAACAACAACGTGCCCAACTTGAACAACAAGCAAAAATCGATTCAGTGCGTCGATTATTACAAATGGGTCTAAGTGTGGGACAAATTGCACAAGCATTATCTGTGACTGTGCAAGAAGTAGAAAACATGAGATAGATACTGTTTAAGTAGATAGCGTTTACCACTCATTCCTTAATTTCCTTTGCATTCTCACACTGTTACCTTGCCATCTCAAACGTCCCGCCAAATCTGAAAAATCATACGACTTCTGAGTATTTTGTGCAATAGTACTTGGGTTTACAACGACAACTACATCAACGGCGCCAGCAGATAAATCTGTTGGTACATCAATATGTAAATTTCCTAAATCATCAATAACCGCTTCTAACTTTAAAACTTTCATTTTGTTAGAAATTTTTACTTATAGCTTTCATTATAATTTAAACTCTACGTAGTTTATAACATTTCTCTCTGTGTACTCTGTGCCTAACCGGGTAAAAAAAGTTTGAACCACAAAGACACGCTCGTACACAAAGGAAGAAAGAGTTATTGTAGAAAAGTAACAAAGCGACATACAGGGCACGAAGATTACCTAAATTTAACCAAAATCTAAAATAATAGAGATATTAAGTTATTGAGAACTTTTAGCCAAATGGTAGTAGTTTAGGGGGTAAAATATGGCTGTTACTAACCCACAGCCTCAGTTGAAACGTGAGTTAGGAGTATTCGGCGCCACCTTTATGGGTTTGGGTTCGATAGTTGGTACAGGGGTATTTGTTAGTATTGGTATTGCAACCGGAATAGCTGGGTCTGCGGTAATATTAGCAATCTTCATAGGCGCCTTGGTAGCAACTTTTAACGGACTCAACAGCGCACAGTTAGCAGCGAGTCATCCGGTTAGCGGTGGGACTTATGAATATGGGTATAAATATCTAACTCCAGCGTTTGGGTTTACAGCAGGTTGGATGTTTCTGGTAGCAAAGACAGCTTCAGCAGCGACAGCGGCTTTAGGTTTTGCTGGATATTTAATCAATATTCTTGGTTTAAGTTCAAATTTAATTGTTCCTATTGCGTTTATTGCAGTAGCAATTATGACTATAATTGTTCTGACTGGAGTGAAACGCTCTAACTTTGCGAACACTGCAATAGTATCTGTAACGCTGTTATCTTTAGTATTTTTTATACTAGCTTGTTTACCGCGCGCAATTTTTGAAGGTGCAAGTAATTTATCACTGTTTAGAAGCGAAATTACTTTAGCTAATATACTTCAAGCTAGCGCGTTAATGTTTGTAGCTTATACAGGTTATGGACGTATCGCGACAATGGGAGAAGAAGCCAAAAACCCAAGAGAAACTATTCCTAAAGCAATGATTGTTTGTTTATTACTAACAATGTTGCTTTATATAACAGTAGCAGTTGTTGGGATTGGTGCAGTGGGGGTAGATGTATTAGGTAATCAAAGTCCGGAAATTAAGACGGCGCCGCTACAAGCAGCAGTTCGGACTGTAGCAGGTAGTAGTGCTAGTGTAGTTTTAGCAATAGGTGCCATGACAGCAATGTTGGGTGTGCTATTAAATTTGATATTGGGATTATCGCGCGTATGGTTAGCAATGGGAAGACGCACTGATGCACCAAAATTTTTAGCGCGTTTAAATCAACAGCAAACAACCCCATATTATGCCGTTATACTAGTAGGCGCCACAATTGTGCTGTTAGTGTTATTAGGTAACGTCAAAACAACTTGGTCATTCAGTGCGTTTAGCGTATTGATATACTACGCAATTACCAACTTTGCAGCATTAAAAATTCCACCTCAAGAACGACTTTTTCCTAAATGGATAGCAATTTTAGGATTATTATCCTGCTTATTTTTAGCATTCTGGGTAGAATCATCAATTTGGCAAGCGGGTATAGCATTAATAGTCGCTGGATTAATTTGGCACAAAGTTCGACGTGCCGTATCGTAGGGGCGGGTTAACCAACAATCTAACGACACCCATGAACAACCCTGTAAACCCGCCCCATTTTAGATGTTGGTTATCGGCACCAAGATTTTCGCATGAGCGTGGGTTTACGTATTGTTTGTGATGATGATTTTTTTGCCCACCGCATTGTCGTGGGGGCGGGTTTAGATGTTGGTTTGTGTTCAGTGATGTTTGTTGGTTAACCCGCCCTTACATAGCCGTCTCTGTATACCAGTATTTACATACCACTACATACCAGTATCTATATATATGTCTCTATATGTCCGCACTTATATTTTGTGATGTTTGTTAACCCACCCCTACTTTTATCAACGCATCTTCGGCAGCTGCTTTTTGTGCTTCTTTCTTACTCTTCCCTCTACCCTTGCCATATATCTTTCCTTCAACTATTACTTCTGCCAAAAAAATTGGCGCATGTGGAACTCCACCATCATCGACTGTTATATACTCAGGAGGGTTTTTGGTAATATTCTTTTGTACCCACTCTTGAAAACGATTTTTTGAATCAATATTAGAACGCGATGCTACAACACCTTCGGGAACTGAGTCAAAAAGTGGTTCAATAATCTTTTTAAGTGCTTTAGTGTCGCAGTCATTATCAAGGTAATAGGCGCCGACAACAGCTTCAAAGGTACTACTAAGTAAATTCTCGTTACGATAACCACCTTCTTGGATAGCACCTTTTCCTAGTCGCATCAGAGAATCTAAACCAACTTCAAGAGCAAACCTAGCTAGTTGCTTCTGGTCAACCAACGCCGAACGTCTTCGTGTTAATTCATCTTCGCTTTTTTCTGGATAGCGATGAAATAAGTATTGCCCACTTAGAAAATTTAATAAAGCATCACCTAGAAATTCTAACCGCTCGTTATGTTCTCCGGCGCCTGGGTTTTCATGGACATACGAACGATGAGTAAGTGCTTGATATAACAATTTGGCATTACGAAATATTAATAGATCGTGCATTTAGTGATTTTACATAATCTTTAAACAATGGCGCCGCTGTACAGTAAGGAATTATACAGGAAAAATTTTGTTTAAATCGATTGATAAATCAGGGAAACAAGGTAGCTTCACAGTTTGACTTGGTAATTCAACCCGCTTGTTGCGATAATTATATTTACCTTGGTTATCTTGAAATGGCTCGCTATAACATTCCAATTGACTATCAGCTAAATTAAATATCCAATAATCAGAAATACCAGCTTCGGCATATAAAGGTAACTTTACATCTTGGTCGTAATCTAAAGAAGAATCAGATACTTCCATAACAAGTAATACATCCTCTGGCGCCGGATGAGCAGAAAAATAATCATCAGAACGGTTTTGAAGTATCGCAAAATCTGGTTCAGGTTCGCTGTTGGGAGGTAAACTAACAGGAGCTTGGCATTGTAAAGTTGCTCTGTTACCCACTAATATAGGCAGTTCTTTCAATAATTTTCTTAGGCAAGTCTCATGTGCCCTACCTTTTGCAGCCATCTGGATGATTTCTCCTTTAATTAGCTCAATGCGACTATCTTCATGGAAAAAGCCTAGTTCTGCTAATTTGTGGTACTCATTAAGAGTGAAACGTTTAGCCTGAGCAATTGCCATAACTTTTCTCAATAACGATTGTACTCTTCGACATAACAACTATTTTAAAGGTGTAGCTCACCAGAATGCACCATCTCAAGAAGGGTAAGGTGGGCACTGCCCACCCTACGTAAGAGTAAGGTGGGCACTGCCCACCCTACGTAAGAATAAACATTACAAGCTCTTTTATTCGATTGGAAGCTCATGGTGCATTCTGGTGAGGTAGGACAGGCTTTGATTCTAGGCGCCAAACATTTGTAAGAACAATAGTATCAGCGCATGATTCAGGGTTCGTTAATTTTGCGTAGAAGCCTACCTACTTATTTTTCACTTTTACTGTATAAATATCAGTGACTATATTACATGGGTAAATTAAAGTTAAGGTAAAGCTAAGTAAGGCGATATCTATCGTTTTTACAAAGCATCTAACATAAATATAACTTAAACCAAGGTGCTATCTATGTTTCAATGATTAGTATCAAAAAATGAATTGATAAAATTTTGTTCTTCGTTATCTTGATACCTTACATTTAACTGTGTAGACAATTATACTGAGTTCAAATCAGGTAAAGGTTACATCTCATAGAGACAACGTTTATCAGGGCTTGAAAACGACACTTGTAACGCGGATACGTGTTTAATGCTATAAGCACTATTATCTTTAAACCTTTGTAATACATATAAATGCATTTTCCTCTGTGGAATATGCTTTATTTTGCTATGAAATAATGCCTATTAATGTAGAGACGTGATTAATCACGTCTCCACCCTACAATTTAAATTTTACCAAAAATTTTAACGACATAAGCACAGCAGTTTTATCTGACTGGCGCCGCATCCGTGCTGCTTTGAATTATTAATAATTACTGCATTTGAGCATTGCAGGCATGAAAGCGCGCGTTTTGAGGACAACACATCACGTAAACAGGGTTTATATATATGGCAGTCGCACTAGAACTACAAGAATCGATAAAATCTTCGCTCCATAAATTAAAAAATATCGAAGCACTTAAAAAACTATTTTGGAGTCAGTTAAATTACGAGCGCGAAAACAAAGAACTTTCTAGCAGAACATTAAGCGATGCAGTCAAGGGTGAAGTTGAAGGTGAACCTTTGTTATTAGCTTCTGGAGGCGCCAATAAAGCTTTCCATGTAATTTATACTCGTCTCAAATCAGAAAATTTATCTAGACAAAGCGAAAGAGTAGTAGTTAATCACCTTTTGCAAGAACATCCATATGCTTTGTTCGTATTTTCCAATAACACTCAATCACGTTGGCACTTTCTAAATGTCAAGTACGATAGTTCGCCCCAAAAACGAAGATTATTTCGCCGCATTACCGTAGGGGAAGGTGAACAACTACGCACTGCAACAGAAAGAATAAGTTTGTTGGACTTAGAAAAAATTCCTAATGCATCACCTTTAGATATTCAAGCACGCCATGATGAAGCGTTTGATGTTGAAGCTGTCACTCAGGAATTTTTTAGAGAATATCGTAAAACCTTTGAGAAAGTAGAAAGTTTAATTAAAGGAGCAATTGATTCTGAAACTAAACGGTTATTTACCCAAAAGCTGTTTAACCGTTTGGGACAGCTAGCATTTCCTTCTTCTAGTCTCATATAGCAGTTTCAAATCATTTGTAATATTTTTATTCTCTTCTTTCTTTCCTTCCTTTGTGTCCTTTGTGTCCTTTGTGGTTCGTTACATCAACATTATTTTTTACAAATCAATGGGAGATGCTATATATCGATAGTCTCACCTAGCGTATTAAGATATATTGAGGAAAAAGCCGTGCAACCAGCTTTACATATTACAACCAAAGTTTTACCAGGAAACAAAATAGAAATTCAAGTTCCAGAAGCTCAAATTGGCGATAGTGTAGATGTATTTGTTGTTTTGCCAGAAAAAGCAGAAACCAAAAAGCGTTCTGTACTAGACATTATAGAAGAAAGTCGCAAGAGACACGCTTCTCGAACTGCTGAGGATATAGATAGACAACTCCAAGAAGAACGTGCATCATGGGAAGGCTAGTGTTTCCTTCTTCTAGTCTCCTATATATCGATAATCTCGCCTACAGTATTAATAAATTTTAAGGAAAAACCATGCAATCAGCTTTACATATCACAACCAAGGTTTCACCAGGGAACAAAATAGAAATTCAAGTTCCTGAAGCTGAAATTGGGGATAGCGTAGATGTATTTGTGGTTTTGCCAGAGAAGGTGGAAACTAAAAAGCGTTCAGCAGTAGATATTCTTAACGAGTTACCAGGGAGACAGCTTTTCAAAACTGCCGAAGAAGTTGATAAGTATCTGAAAGAGGAACGGGAGTCATGGGAACGTTAAATATTCCAGCTTCTACTGGTCTATGTCATTAATTTTGGGGCGTTGTATGGTGGGCAGTGCCCACCTTACGGCAAGCGCTAACATAAAATCTCTGTACAGACACGATTAATCGTGTCTCTACTCTCTCTGTGTACTCTGCGTCTCTGTGGTAAAAATATTTACAAACATAACTGATGACATGAACCAGTAGATACATTATGTGTGACCTGTAGCGTTTGTTGGGTTCCGTTCCTCCACCCAACCTACAATTATTTATTTAGAGATTCTAAATAGTTTAAAATCCTTTGATTTTCAAGCATCAACTCTTTAATATCTGTATTATCACTATATCTTTTTTGACTATTAATTCTATGACGTTGCATATTCGCTACTTCTTTTTGCATATTCGCTACTTGTTGTTGCATATCCGCTACTTGACGTTGCATTTTATCTATCCTTGGTAAAATTGAATCTCTTAAATTAATCATTTTTTGAATTGCTTTAGCATTAGATTCAATCAGCTTATTAACTTCTTCAAAATTACTCATATATATACCAATGCCTACACATGATATTATAGACAACCGCAATCAAAAATTAGTAGACCAAATCAAGTGCATACTCGACTCATCCGAAGCAGCACATTTTGCGGTAGGTTACTTTTTTCTCTCCGGCTTCACTGCTATTGCAGAACGTCTTACTAATATTAAAGAACTACGTTTATTAATTGGCAATACTACCAACCGCGAAACTATCGAACAAATTGCCCAAGGATACCGTAGATTAGAATTAATTGAAGATAAAATCGAAGCGCAAAAATATCCGAAGCGCGCGGAAGAAAAACGGATGGCATCGGAAACAGCAGCTAATATCCGTTCTAGTATCGAACTAATGGATCAGACTGATGAAGCTGAGACGCTGGTTAAAAACTTAGTGCAGATGATAGAAGAAAAACGGCTTCATGTACGAGTTTATACTAAAGGCACATTACACGCCAAAGCTTATATTTTTGACTATGGTACTGTTTACGATAATAAAGGTAGACCTTTAGAACGTTCAGAAAAAGGTATTGCTATAGTTGGTTCTTCTAATCTTACCCTTTCTGGCATTACCCATAACACCGAACTTAATGTAGTTATTCATGGTAATGATAATCATAGCGAATTAACTCATTGGTTTGATGAACTATGGGATGAAGCGGAAGATTTTAATGCTGCTTTGATGCAAGAAATGAAACAATCTTGGGCAGGTGTACCCGTTCGCCCTTATGATGTTTACATGAAAACTCTTTATAGTTTAGTCAAAGATAGGTTAGAAGATACTGCTTCCAAAGAGTTAATTATCGAAGACGAAATTAGTAAGCAGTTAGCAGATTTTCAAAAAGTGGCTGTTAATCATGCTGTACGCAATATTCGCGACTATGACGGCGCCTTTGTTTCAGATGTAGTTGGGTTAGGTAAGAGTTTTATCGGCGCCGCTATTGTGAAAAGATTTGAGCAAACCGAACGCGCGCGTCCTTTAATTATATGTCCGGCGCCACTTATAGAGATGTGGGAACGTTATAACGAAGTATACCAGCTAAATGCTCGTGTGCTGTCAATGGGAATGTTGAAGGAAGATGAAGGCGATGTAAAAACGTTATTAAATGATTTTAAATATAAAGATAGAGATTTTGTACTAATCGACGAAAGTCATAACCTGCGGAATAATAGCACCCAAAGATATAAAGTTGTAGAAGCATTTTTAGGCGCCGGGAAACGTTGTTGCTTTTTAACAGCGACTCCGCGTAACAAAACAGCTTGGGACATTTATCATCAACTCAAGTTATTTCATCAAGATGATAAAACTGACCTACCCATAGACCCACCTAATTTAAAAGAATATTTTCAATTGGTAGAAAGGGGTGAGAAGAAATTACCTGAGTTACTTTCTCATATCCTTATTCGTCGTACCCGTAACCATATATTACGCTTTTACGGGTTTGACTCAAAAACTCACCAAAAAGTTGACCCCACAAACTTTAGAGCATATCTAGATGGAACCCGACGCGCTTATGTCATTGTCGGTGGAAAGCATCGGTTTTTTCCCAAACGCGAATTAGAAACTATCGAGTACAGCATTGAGGACACGTACCAAGGGCTGTATCAAGATTTACGTAAATATATGGGTAAATCTGGTAAACGCAAAAATCAAAATGTAGAGACGCGTTCACGAAGTGTACCGCAGGTAAATTTCGCGTCTCCACATGTAACGTCTCTACAATACGCGCGTTATGGTTTATGGAATTATGTTTTAAAGGATAAACAAAAGCAAGAACCATATAATACCTTACAACGAGCAGGCGCCAATTTACGCGGTTTAATGCGGGTACTATTGTTTAAACGCTTTGAGTCAAGTGTTTATGCTTTTCAAGAAACTATCAAAAAACTATTGATAGTCCACGAACGGTTTTTAAAAGCATTATCTCAAGGATTTGTGCCTGCTGGTGAAGACGCACAACTTTTACTATCTGAAGATTATAACCAAGCTGAAGAACAAGACTTGATGGACGCACTGCAACAGGTATCAAATAAATATGACCTGGCTGATTTTGATGCAGAAAGATTATACCAGCATATTGAGCATGATATTAAACTGTTGCAGAAAGTTTTAGATTTAGTTAAACCAATTACTCCTGATAAAGATGCTAAATTACAGACTTTAATTAAATGGTTATCTAAACCAAACCTCAAAGACAAAAAACGTTTAATTTTTACTCAGTATGCCGATACTGCAAAGTACTTATACGATAATTTAAACCCAGATGGCACGCGCGATGAGATTGATGTAATTTATAGCGGCAACAACAAAAACAAATCACGGGTAGTAGGAAGATTTGCGCCTAATGCTAATAAAGAGTATAAATTTAAATCTGGAGAGTCAGAATTAAATACCTTAATTGCTACTGATATTTTAGCAGAAGGGTTAAACCTACAGGATGGTGATTTAATCATTAATTATGACCTGCACTGGAACCCAGTTAAACTAATTCAGCGTTTTGGTCGTATTGACCGTATTGGTAGCGATAAAGATGTTATATATGGATATAACTTTTTACCAGAACTAGGAATTGAGCGGAACTTAGGATTAAAACAAAAGCTGAAAAATAGGATTCAAGAAATTCATGATACTATCGGTGAAGACGCTGCCATCCTTGATAAAACAGAACAACTCAACGAAGAAGCTATGTACGCTATCTATGAGCAACAAGGTAAGCAGTTAAGTCTCTTTGATGTCGATGATGAAGAGAACTTTTTAGATTTAAACGAAGCAGAAGAAATTCTGAGAAAGTTACAGAAAGAAGAACCAGAAGAGTTTGAACGCATTGCTAATTTACCACATGGTATTCGTACTGCTCAATTTTCCATGCAAAAAGGAACATACGTTTTCTGTGAAGCTTCCGACCCGAACCGTCCTGATATTAAAGGCTACCAGCAATTATTTTTATTAGACGATAACGGAGAAATAATTTCCAGAGATATTCCTCGTATCTTAGGCGCCATTAAAGCTACAGACACCACCCCCACATCCAAAATTCCTCCATCTCATAATGTTACTGTGACGCGCGTCAAACAACAATTTGCAGAAGTTGTAAAACATCGTCAAGCAGAAAGAGAGTTTAACCAGCGTTTGACTCAGGGACAAAGATATATTGTGAGGGAACTGAGAGTATTCTTTAAGTTAGTCGCAGACGAGGAAATAAAAGGTCAAGTCAATATTTTAGAAAAAGCCTTTCGCTTAAGTGTAAACCAAGCAGTCAACCGCGAGCTAAATAAATTACGCCGCGACGGGTTTACAGGCAAAGAACTATTTAATCAGTTAGTACAAATTTACAAACAACACAACATGCACGAGTTACAAGACAATAACTTGCCTACATTATCTCAACCAATTCCCTTTATTGTTTGTAGTGAAGGCTTAGTATAGCAGTCCGCGCATCATTTATAAAATATTTCTTCTCTTCTTTCTTACCTTTGTGTCCTTTGTGGTTCGTTACATCAATATCATTTTTTACAACTCCTAAACGGATTGCTATATGATTTAATTTTACTACGTCAATATTCTACGCCATATTTTGGGAGGTAATTTTGTTAGAGAAAAATAAAGTTGAGCTTCGTTTGGTTCCCCCGCACCAAAGAGAACAGTATTTAGCAGACCTTAAAAAATTTCGAGAGGCAATTCCAGTTAAAGGAGAGCCTTTAAGCACTACTATTATTAATGCACGCGGCTGAGGAGCGCTATTGATTTATCTTGATACAAGTCTAGGCTTGGTGTGATAGTTAGTTTATACTTGTGATATCATAATTAACGAATAAGGGTTGTTTCCTTATACATACATTAATGATTTTGTGTCATTAGCGATAAGTAAAATGGCTACTCAAAAGCTAACGCTTGAAATATCAGAATCACTCTTTGAGGAATTACACCGCTTTGCAGAATTAACTGGTCAATCTGTAGAATGTTTGGCTTTACAAGGTATTACAAGCAGCTTACCCCACTTTGGCAAGAAAGTATATAACCTTGATGAGTTATTATCACAGGTAACGACACATAATTTATACGCTCAAATAGATAGCGGAGAACCAGTAGGTTGAGCTTCTCAAGGATGATAATTAGGATTATCGGTTAGTAACCCAAGAGCCTGAGCAATAGTATTCAGGCGGTCGCTACTATGTAAGAAAAATTAAGGAGATAGGTTGCTCAGTAGAGAAAGCGGGTTGAATTTTTAGCACTGATGCCAACTGTACAGCATCATAAGCACGCAGAGGATATTGCCCAACTAATAGACCCGCAGTTTCTGCAAGTTTGGCATCGAGTTCAATAACTTGGTACTGATTATTTAGGTCAAAGCGAAATTGTTGAATAATCAATGTTCTATCGGTAGAAGTCAAAGTACCTTCCCGTTCTCTTCTCGAAGCGCGCACTTAGGACTTCTACCCAAGTAATTCGAGAAATAAATAATAAGTTGTCCTGTTGCAAAGCCGAGAGCGATTGTATCCAGATACTACCGATTTCTGGCACGTATCGTTTTACAAGGGCGCTGCTATCTACGAAGTAGGCGGTCACATTAAACCTCGTTCTTCGATAATGATTTCAGAGAGCGGCTTGCCTCCTGATGCTGTAAGTCTCTGGGTCAGTTCATGCCATGCATCTTCCGAGACTGGCTCAACATCGCTGCTTTTAGAGGGAGGAGTTACCAGTCCCGCTGCCACTAGTGACTGAATTATCTGTTCGGTGTCCTTTGATGATTCTTGACCCAAAACTTGCAGTCGCACAGTCTGCCCATCAGTTAGGGACACTCGTACTTTGGGGGTGCAGCATCCCATTGGAGTAGACAGCAGTAATAATTTCTGACATTGTTAGCACACTGTTATACTTCGCCTGTATTTAAATTAGCGTACCTTGCGAAAAGTTGCTGTGTACAGTGTAACCCCTGTCTGTGAACCTGCGTCTCTGTGGTAATTATCTTACTAACACTCAGCACCCGTACAGACGCGATTAATCGCGTCTCTACTCAGCACTATTCTGGTATGCTATAAGCCAATAAGATAATTATTTAAGTTCATGCCAGCTTCTATTCAACCTACTATTACAGCTTTTCCCCTGACTGCGGTTGTCGGTCAGGAAGCAATTAAACTAGCTTTACTATTAGCAGCAGTTGACCCTGGACTAGGGGGAGTTGCTATTGCTGGTCGTCGCGGTACGGCAAAGTCTGTAATGGCGCGCGCTATTCATGCTTTGTTGCCTCCTATTGAGGTGGTAAAGGGGGGGATAAGTAATTGTGACCCTGACCGTCCTGATGAGTGGGATGATATTTTGTTGAACAGGCAAGATGCCTGTTCCACAAGAGAGACAGAAATTATTCCGGCGCCTTTTGTACAGATACCACTTGGCACTACAGAGGATAGGCTATTGGGTTCTGTTGATGTGGAAGAGTCAGTAAAACAAGGCGCCACTATATTTCAACCTGGTTTACTAGCTGCTGCACATCGGGGAGTTTTATATGTTGATGAAATTAACTTACTCGATGACCAAATAAGTAATCAGCTATTAAGTGTATTATCTGACGGACGTAACCAAATTGAACGTGAGGGTATTAGCTTTCAACATCCTTGTAGACCTTTATTTATAGCCACGTATAACCCAGAAGAAGGCGACTTACGCGAACACCTTCTTGACCGCATTGCTATAGCGCTTTCTGCTAGTGGTGTACTTGGTTTAGACCAGCGTGTTGAAGCTGTGGAACAAGCTATATCTTACTCCCGTTCGCCTCAAGAGTTTTTACAGCAGTATAGCGAAGATATTGATAGCATTAAAACTCAGATTATTTTGGCGCGCGAGTGGCTCAAAGAGGTAGCTATTACCCATGAGCAAATAGCTTATTTAGTTGATGAGGCAGTACGAGCGCAAGTTCAGGGACACCGTGCGGAGTTATTTGCTGTACGAGTGGCAAAAGCTGCTGCTGCTTTGGAAGGACGTAATAAAGTTACAGCAGAAGATTTAAAACGTGCGGTGGAATTAGTAATAGTGCCAAGGGCAACTGTTATTCAAACACCACCCGACCAACCACCGCCTCCTCCTCCCCCACCACCTCAAAGTCAAGACGAGCAAGAAGATCAAGAAGAGGAACAGGAGCAGGAAGAAAACGAAGACCAAGAAGAACCTGAACAAGAACCACCGGGTATTCCTGAAGAATTTATCTTTGACCCAGAGGGAGTTATTCTTGATGACAGTGTGCTGTATTTTGCCCAAATGGCACAACGTCAAGGTAAGTCCGGAAGTCGTAATTCGATATTCTCTGATGACCGAGGACGTTACGTTAAGCCAATGTTGCCCAAGGGTAAAGTTAAACGTATTGCTGTTGATGCTACTTTACGTGCTGCGGCGCCATATCAAAAAGCCCGTCGAGAAAGACAACCAAACCGTAAAGTCGTTGTTGAACAAGGTGATATCCGCTCAAAACGGTTGGTTCGTAAAGCAGGCGCCTTAGTTGTATTTATTGTTGATGCATCTGGTTCGATGGCATTAAATAGGATGCAGTCTGCAAAAGGCGCCGTCATGCAATTACTAACCGAAGCGTATCAAAACCGTGACCAAGTTTCATTAATACCTTTTAGAGGTGAACAAGCAGAAGTGCTATTACCTCCAACTCGTTCCATAGCGCTGGCACGTAACCGTTTGGAAAGATTGCCTTGTGGTGGTGGTTCGCCATTAGCACATGGACTAACTCAAGCTGTACGTGTAGGTATGAACGCTCAGATGAGTGGCGACATTGGGCAAGTAGTATTAGTAGCAATTACTGATGGTCGTGGTAATATTTCTTTATCGCGCTCATTAGGTGAACCGCAAGACCCAGACCAAAAACCTGATATCAAAGCCGAATTATTAGATATAGCAGGACGAATTCGCGCCCTTGGAATGCAGCTTTTAGTAATTGATACCGAAAGCAAATTTGTTTCAACAGGATTTGCAAAAGAATTAGCGACTGTATCAGGTGGTAAATATTATCACCTACCAAAAGCAACCGACCAAGCGATTGCCGCAATGACAAGAGGCGCCATTGCCGATTTAAGACGCTAAAATTAATAAATGTGATGTAGAGACGTGATTAATCACGTCTCTACCAACGCACAATTTTTACATCAAACCAGCAAACATTAAAAATTTGATACGACAAGACTACTACCCCTTAAGCGTGGCGCCAATGATGGACCACACAGACCGTCACTTCCGGTATTTCATGCGGCAGATTACAAAAAAAACTCTGCTATATACCGAAATGGTTACAAGCGCAGCAATATTACACGGTGATCAAGAACGTCTTTTAGGATTCTCACCCGAAGAAAAACCTCTTGTTTTACAAGTCGGTGGCGATAACCCCGCACAACTTGCTACTTGCGCGCGTATCGCATCCGATATGGGGTATGACGAAATTAATCTAAATGTTGGGTGTCCAAGCAGTCGCGTCCAAGATGGTAACTTTGGCGCCTGTTTAATGACACAACCCCATAAAGTTGCTGATTGTGTAGCAGCAATGATTAATGCTGTTAATATTCCTGTAAGCGTTAAGCACCGTATTGGTGTTGATGAGCTTGACTCTTACTTTGATATGGCAAACTTCGTTAGTATTGTTGCTGATGCTGGATGCCGTATATTTAATGTTCACGCCCGTAAAGCTTGGTTAAAAGGTTTAAGTCCAAAGGAAAATCGAGATATTCCACCTTTACGTTACTCTGATGTTCATCGTCTCAAAGCAGAATTTCCACACTTATTTATTGAAATCAACGGCGGTTTTTTAAATCTAGAACAGGTTCGCACGCAGTTACAATCAGTTGATGCGGTTATGATTGGACGTGCAGCTTATGATAACCCTTATATATTCGCCACTGCTGACTCACAAATTTACGAAGAAAATACTCAGGTGCCGACACGCCATGAAGTAGTAGAAGCAATGTTTCCTTATATAGACAAATGGGCAGCAAAGGGTTTGAAGCTTAATAAAATTACCCGTCACATGCTCCAATTATTTGCTGGACAACCAGGTAGTCGCGCGTGGAAACAGCATTTAACAGAATATTCTTGCCGTGAGGGTACACAGTCACAAGTTGTCGCACAAGCACTTGCTTTGGTACCAACTAAACAGCTTGAGGCAATTCATTAGTACTAGATGATTTAAGATTATTCTTTGCTAAAGAGTCAGCAATTAATCGTAAAACCTCAACTTGTTCTTCAGGCGCCGCTTGAACAACCATTGTTCGTAAACTAGCACCTTCAGTCTTTACTCCAAATAATTCACATAAATACCAAGTTCTTGCATCTTGGGGCAGTACTAGGAGTAGAGCAATTAGCTTTGCGGCTCCTAAATCAGCTTTTCCATGACGAAATCGCGAAAGAATAACTCTTGAAATGCCAGCATCAGCAGCTATTTTTGTCGCATTCAAATTGAAGCGGTTCATCATTTCGTCGAACAACCGCCAGTGCGATTCAAAATTTTCCTGCGTTATAAAACTTTGCATTTTTTATATTGTATAGTTATCTATACGCTGTATACTAAGCGATACAATAGTAAGTAGCGATATACGGCTAATCCAATCGTACCAAACGATTCACAATTTTGCCTAAATCGTACTTTGAGTTGCTTGTTAAGGAACCAACCAAAAATATTGTTGGCGCCCTGACTGATGGTAGAGGCCAGACTGCTCGTGCGCTCGATAAGTGGACAGGAGAGAGAATGTCGATTAACGACTTCTTGTTGTCCTCTTGCTTTCCTTCCTTAAAAACGGAAGTTAGTAACTGTATCAATCAAGTTAATTAATGTCTCCGTATTATTACCCCAAAATTTTTATTCGGCAAGTAAGCGAGCAAACCATTATGCATGTGAGAAGGTGCGACTTATGACTACTACCTCTACCAAGGATTTCAACAGAAACTCTGTTTCAGCACCGCGCGTTTTTCCAGTCAAAGAGCCAGAAGGTAGATACTGGACTGGAAACAAGATTAAGAAATCTTTTGACACAAATATATCCTCTAGGAAAATAAACACTTCCGAATTCCTAGAGGATAAGCAAGACATTGATATATCCTCTAGGAAAATAAACACTTCCGAATTCCTAGAGGATAAGCAAGACATTGATATATCCTCTAGGAAAATAGACACTCCTGAATTCCTAGAGGATAAGCAAGACATTAATATATCCTCTAGGAAAATAGACACTTGCGAATTCCTAGAGGATAAGCAAGACTTAAATATATCCTCTAGGAAAATAGACACTTGCGAATTCCTAGAGGATAAACAAGACTTAAATATATCCTCTAGGAAAACGCGGCGCCTAAAGGGTACTGGTAGCGGATGTATATATCACCGCAAAGTTATTAAGAAAGGTAAAGAGTATTACGAGGCTTATTACCAATACGAATTTTGGGATAAAGGAGACTGCTTAATAAAATCCTCAAAGTATATTCAGAAAAAACTGTTGGCAATAGTTCAAGAGTTAAATCAACAGAAGGTGCCTGTTCGAGAAATTTTAGAAATCTTAGGAGAAATAGTGTAGAGATGCGTAAAACATCGCATCTCCACATAAAAATTGATACTCAAATTACGCAACGCCGAATTCAATTACCAAGTTCTGCAACTTGTAATTCTGATAAACCCGTTAATTGCGCTACCTGTTCTATAGTCATACCTTGCTTTAACAAATTTGCTGCAACTTGCTTTAATTGTGACTCAGCATTATCCGCGCGTTGTTTTTCTTGTTCAGCACGCTGTTGTTCTTGTTCAGCACGCTGTTGTTCCTGTTCAGCGCGCTGTTGTCCTTGTTCAGCAAGTTCTTCAGGGTTTGGTAGTAATTGTCCATCCAAAGTTGCCCAGCGTAACCAAGTAATATTTTTGACACCCTTATAGTCGCCTTGCCATCGCACCAATGCCAAACCGAGTACTTGACTTACTAGCTGACCTTGTGCGTTCGGATTTATTGGCTGATATATCTGATTTTGCCATGAAAACCCTGCCCAGTCGCTTGGGTCAAAAGGGTGAAACCAAAAGTACTCAGGTACACGCATTTGATTTTGATAGACAAGTTTCTTCTCATCTTTATCAGCAGCTTTTGTACTGTCAGAAAGTAGCTCGATAATAATATCGGGAGCTTTGCCCTCTTCCCAGCATACCCAGCTTAGTCGCTCTCCTTTTGGTACATCAAGTACAACGAAAAAATCTGGCCCTTTAAAATCAGTATTTTTAACTTGTGCCAAGCTGTAGTATACAAACATGTTGCCGCCCACATACCCATCTGGACGCTGGTCAAGCCAAGGTAATAAAGTGTCAATCAGCAATTCCATTTGCACTTTATGTCTTTGGGTTTCCATCGTCGTATTGTCGTCGTAAGGTAGTTCCAACTGGGTAGGGGGTAAAGCGATGCTTATTTCATCACCTGGGGTACTCTCGTCGTAAGGCAACTCTAACTGAGTTGGAGGTAGAGCAACACCAGTATCACCAATCGTTTTTGTTGGTATTGTATTTGTCATAAGTTTACCCTTGTTCAGACTAATGTACCACTGAAAATTCAACTAGAACTAAATTACTTGTTAATTATTGTGTCAAGAGAGAATAATAACCCATATATATTTTTACCTTCGTTGAAATCGCATAAAGACGGCACCAAACAACATTCCAATTCCATGCGTCCAATAAGCAGTACTCCATTGGTTAACACCGTTAGGTGGAATATCTAAACTACCAATTCCATAAAATAATTGTTGTATAAACCACCAAAATAAATATAAAAAAGCAGGTATTTCTACTGGAATGAATACAACTAGTAAAGGTAATACTGAATCTATTTTAACTTTGGGAAATTTATATATGTATGCTCCCAAGCAAGCAGCTACGGCGCCGTTCGCTCCTATTAGCGGTACAGCTAAATTCGGCTCTACGAATATTTGTACTATAATTGTTAATATTCCCGCTATAAGATAAAGAGTTAAAAAGCGTATTGAACTCAGTACTTTTTCGAGAGTACTACCAAAAACCCACAAAAACAGCATATTTCCCAGTATTTGGGCAAAACTGCCGTGTAGAAACATTCCTGTCAATAAGGACGTCGAACGCATTATAACGGCAATGCCAGCTGCCGCATTACCTGATACAGTGCTTGCAATTGCATTTGAAATTTGGGCTGGCGCCACTCCCCAAGTATTAATAAAATATCCTAGCTCTCCTGAAAGTTCGAGTTTTAGTTCGTATAAAAATAAAGCGATGTTTAAACCAATTAAGCTCCAAGTACTAAACGGCTTTGCGCGCGTAAACAAAAATACATTATCGCTAACAGGAATCATAAAATTGAGTATGTCAATATTAAAATTAGATATATCGCATTAATGAAAGCAAATGTTAGGAAGCACACTCGCACTTCGATACCAAATTATTAGTTGCCTTGGTGGTGGTGGTTTTGGTGAAACCTATGTTGCTTGTGATACCCAACTTCCTGGTACACCGCAATGTGTGGTTAAAAAACTCAAGCCTCAATCAAATGACCCTGAAACTCTACAAACCGCGCGGAGGTTATTTGATACTGAGGCACAGGTTTTATACCAGTTGGGTACTCACAAACAAATTCCTCAATTAAGAGCGTATTTTGAGGAGAATCAAGAGTTTTACCTTGTGCAAGAGTTCATTGAAGGTCATGACCTCGGCAATGAATTAATACCGGGTAAAGTTTACTCCCAAGAACAAGTTATTTTACTTTTACAAGAAATTTTAGAAATATTAAAATTTGTTCATCAAAATAAAGTTATTCATCGTGATTTAAACCCCCGTAATATCCTCCGCAACAAGCATAATAATAAGTTATTTTTAATTGATTTTGGCGCCGTTAAGCAAATTACTACAAATGTTGTAACTTCTCAAAGTCAAAAATTCACTGTAGCTATAGGTACTCCTGGATACATTCCCAGCGAACAAGCACAGGGAAATCCTAGATATAGCAGTGATATTTATGCACTAGGAATTATCGGTATTCAAGCTTTAACGGGTATACCACCTGAACAATTAGAACATGATGACTCGACTTCGGAAATTATTTGGCGCCATCAAACAACTGTCAGTGAAGAGCTTGCAGCATTTCTAGATAAAATGGTGCGTTACGATTTTCGTCAACGGTATCAAGATGCTAGTATTGCGCTACAAGCATTAAAAGATTTAAATAAGCATCAATCAGCACAAGCTACAATTGCACTTGCACCTGCGTCTCCAATTGTTCCAGTACAGCAACATATCCAACCTATAAATTATATTAAATTATTTAAGTCTATTAATATAAAAGCTATTGCTACTAAAACTTTAACTGGAATAGCTGTGCTAGGTTGTGTGACAACAATATATGTGTTTGTTTCAAACGCTGTAAACTCTAATAATTCCAATGAATTGTACAAACAAGCTAATACATTGTATGACTTACAGCGTTATAATGATGCGTTAAATACATATCAAAAAGCTGTTGAGATTCGCGCTGACTATAGTGATGCTTGGTATGGTAAAGGTAAAGCTTTGTATGAACTCAAGCGGTACAAAGATGCTTTATCCGCGTATGATAAATCTATTCAAATTTCTCCAAACAATAAAGACGCTTGGAAAGGTAGAGGATTTACTTTAGATAAGTTAAATCGTGAAAGCGAAGCTATTGCTTCATATAATAAAGCATTAACTATACAACCGAATGATTTTGAGGTATGGAACGCATTAGGTGAGTCTAATAGTGATTTAAAGCGGTATGATGATGCAATTAAAGCTTTTGATAAGGCTGTGGAGATAAAACCAGATTATTATCAATCTTGGTTTAATAAGGGCAAAATACTCCATACCCTTAAACGTTATGATGACGCTATAGGCGCCTATGATAAAACAATCGAGTTGAAACCTAGTTATGAAGCAGCTTGGTATAACAAAGGTAATGCGTTAATAAATTTACAACGCTATCAAGACGCATTTAATGCTTACGATAAAGCTGTACAGTTAAAACCAGATTATGTGACTGCGTGGATTTCCAGAAGCAATACGTTACTAAATTTACGACGATACCCAGAAGCGCTTGACTCATTCAACCAAGTTGTAAAATATGACCCTGATAATATAAGCGCATTTTTAAATCGCGGTTGGTTATTACATCAACAGCAACAATATGAACAAGCAGTACAATCTTACGATAAAGCAATAGTAGTCAAGCGTAACGACTACCAAGCTTGGTACAATCGTGGTAATTCGCTATTTAGCTTAAAACGCTACTCTGAAGCAGTAGCATCATACAACCGTGCCATTCGTTATGAGCCAAGCCATTACGAAAGTTGGTACAGTCGAGGAAACTCATTTTTCAACATGCAGCGTTTCCAAGATGCTATTGCTTCTTATGAACATGCTGTCAAGCTAAAACCAGACTACCAACAAGCAATAAATGCCCTAAAAGCAGCACAAGCACAACAACAACTACAACAACCACAGCAGATAATCAAAAGATAGGTACGTAGGTACGTAGTAGCGCGGAGCGCGCAAAAAGTATAAAAATACATAGACGACTCAAGTCCAACTACGTACTACTATTATCTAATATTTATCTCTCGCATCAAATCTCCAAGCAGCGCAAAAAGTATAAAAATACATAGAGGACTCAAGTCCAACTACGTACTACTATTATCTAATATTTATCTCTCGCATCAAATCTCCAGGCTGTAAATCTTGGAGTCTCGTTACCGAGGCGCCATTAATAAATGAGTCGTTTGTATTATCTAATTTTTTTGTGCTAGTTTGATTACGATTTAGATTTATAACCTGTGTAGACATTGCAACTTCGCTTTCAGCAAATACACGTTGTTTATGCGTATACTCAATTAGCTTTGCTTGGGCTGTTGCATATACTGAAGTATCTTCAGGTATTTGTTTTAAGTATTTAACTGCTACTTCAAACTCTTGGTTTGTAGCTTTTTGATAAGCTTGTTGTAAAAGATAAGCTGCACGTACATGACGTTTTTGAGTATATTCAGCTATCTTTTGCTCTACTACTGTATTCGTACTGTTTTTCGGGATTTGCTCTAAATAATCTAATGCTGTATTAAAGTCTTTGGCGCCTGCTCTTTCATAAGCTTTTGCAAGTAAAGTTTTACTAGTCACTTCAATATGACGATTCGCTTGTGCAACTAATCTATCAGTTTTAGATTGCCAGTATAATATATCTGGAACAATAGGAGCAACTTTTAATACATCCGACCAACGCCCCTCCGAAACAGCGTTTTCCGCAGTTTTATATTGTTCGGCTGCTATTTGCCATTGATGCTGCCATTCTTCAATAGTTGCCTGCGCTTCTGGATAAACGTTAGAAGTTGAAGGTATAGATTTTACTCTTGCAATGGCGCCGTTTAAATCTCCAGACTGAAAATCTTCTGTCGCTTTATATAATGTCTCAGTTTCTGATGGCGCCGGAGTATTATTATGAATTAACGAGTAAACCCCAAAACCTAATACTAACGAATTTGCAGCTAATCCAACCTTTACACCTGTTAAAAGCGGTGAAGTATTCTTCTTTTCTTGACTATCAGTTTTAGGATTAGTTTTAGGAAGCTCGTCTACTGTTTCAATAACTGTATACTCAGCTTCAACCGTATATGGATGAGCATTTTTAGGTATTCGTTGAAGTGCCTGATATACGGAAGCTGCTGTTTGGAAACGATTTTTATGATTGTAACGAATCATTTGACTAATAATGGCAGCCAAATAATCACTAACTTGTGTTTCTTGAGTTCTCCAAACAATCTCATTACTTCGAGGGTCTACTTGTAATTGTAATGGAGTTAGTCCCGTCAGCGCTTGAATTGCAATCATTCCCAGCGCGTAAATATCACTACTAAGCTGTGTCTGACCAATAAATTGCTCAGGAGGAATATATCCTAACGAAGTAACAGGTATTCGATAAATCGGTAGTACTGTATCTGTCCCAAAATCAACTGGCTGAATTGAACCAAAATCTATTAATACTATTTTACCATCACTGGCTCGGCGAATTAGATTTTCTGGCTTAACGTCGCAGTGAATAACACCATTGGAGTGAACAAAATCAAGTATGGACAGAACATCGCTTAAAAACTTGATAACTTCGTCTTCGCTCCAGAAATAACTCAACTTATGCTTGGTCGGCAATTCTGCTGTTAGCGCATGTCCTTCGATAAACTCTTGAACTAAGTAAAAACGTTCATTTTCTTCAAAACAAGCAATAAGTTGTGGAATTTGGTTGTGATGTCCTAATTGCTTGAGAGTTTGAGTTTCCGTCAAAAACCGTAACCTCAGTGTTTCCAGGTGACTAGGGTGAAAATTTGTCACTTTAAGTTGTTTAATAACGCACTTCGGATTCTCTGGGTGGTCAATATCTACAGCAATGTATGTCTGTCCAAACACCCCAGCACCTAGGCTTTGTACGATTTGGTAACGTCTATACAGTACTTTACCGAGCATGTGGTGAGTCATAAGTTGGTTACTTAGTCATTCCTTTCTACATTTTTCCTACGTTGTTATCTAATTCCGGAAACCCTTACAAAATAATGCTATTGAATGCTGCTTTATAAAACCCACACAAATATCCTCGTTAGTTACACGTAAATATTCATGCTAATTTTATATTTTTTATTACAGTCTGATGCTTGTCTGTTTGATGTATTAAATGCTGCAACTATTCTTAGATACTAGCAACATTTATAACTAAGCCTCTGTGACAGTTTTGCTGCTGGTATACCCATAAATTGACAAAGTAATTCGTATTGCTCCCGCTTTGTTTTTATGCTCTTACGCACTGAAGCAATTTACAAGTTAATTATGATACATTAGTTTCGATTTTGAGTTCTACTGATCACGCTTTTTTGATGTATTTAAAAATGCTTGCAATGTTACGCGCGTCATCAATACCACGATGATGAGTACCTTTTAATTCAATTCCTAATTTAGATAAGGCGCCTGCCATACCGTACCCTTTGGATGTACCAAGATATTCTGAGAACTGTTTTTTAATATTGATATGCTCAGAAGAAAATGGATAGAGAACTTGATGAAATTCACAGTCTTGGATAAATTGCTTTCTATCATAATCTCCCCAAGAACAAAAAATATAATTAGGAAACTCACTCAACCAATGTTGAAAATTAAGCATTACTTCGGGAAAAGTCGGCGCCTTTTCTACATCTGACTGTTTAATAGTCGTGAGTTGAATGCAAAATTCTGTTAAATGTGGGTTTCTAACAGGCTTGACAAATTGCTGAAACTCCGAATCGATTTGCCACGTCGAACGGTTCAGCATCACGGCGCCGATTTCAATAATTTCCATTTGCTCACGTGGAACGGAAGAATCTTCGGAACAAGTTGCCTCTAAATCAACCACCAAATAGTAAAAACTTCTATCTTTATTTTTAGACATTTTATTATTTATCCCAAGAATAGTATTTTTTTATATAATACATATAATACATTAAATATAATTACATTAATCGTAGTAGGGTGGCTTAAGCCACAGATGCGGGAAGTGAGGTCAAGTAATGCAAAAGGGTACAACGCTGCGGTCATACCCTCACAGAATATAGTATTTACCTTTTACTCTTCACCAGGACTGCCCTAAGAATTATTGGCATTGATAATTTTGAGAAGGTGTGAGTTTAAATCGGTTACTTGGTCGTTTAATATGCCGAAAAAATCTTTGTCAACTTTGTCAACAACGTGTATTGCTGCAACTGCTAAATCATAACCTTCCTTAGTTATTGTTAAAGATTTTGCTCTGGTATCTTTTAAGTCAGTCTCACGCTTAATTAATCCTCGTTGTTCTAACGCACGTAAAACTTTGGAAGTCATCATAATATCTGCTTTGACATGGGCAGCCAATTTGGCTTGGGTAACAGTTTGTTGACCTTGACTTAGCCAAATTATTCCTGCGAGCAAAACAAATTGTACGTGGGTTAAACCCAACTTTTTTAATCCAGAATTCATTTTTCGCTGCCAAAGATTTGACACTTGCCACAGTAAAAATCCTGGGCTGTCATCTGGGTTTTCAAACTGAAATACCATCATCTTGTGTGGCGAGTTCAACGGACACTACCTCGATTTTAAGAAGGTGTTTGACACATCTGACTGTGAATAAACTCAAAGTCAGGCTGTTGTATTTCTAACAAGCCATATTGGAATACATAACCCCAACAAAGCTTATTCTTTATGAAATGTAAATTTGGAATCAAAGGTATGATACTCACTTCATTACAATCAAAAAATTCAACGGAACGGCGGTATGGCGTAAAACCATTACCCATATTACAAGGATAAACCGAATCTCCTACTACTCTGCCTATTGCTGTAAAAGCTTGACATTTTTCTTCCCCTAAATATGTTTGTTTCGGTGAATAATAAATTACCCAATCAAATGGGTGTAAGCGTCTTAAAGGGGATGCTTTCCCATGACACGCGCGGCAATAAAACCACCCGAAACTCCTTTTTGTACATGATTTTTTGATGCTACGACAATCCAGTACCTAGAGGAATCCATATTTTACATTTTTATAATCACCTTGTATATTATATTCACGATTATTATATAATTACAAGTAATGGAAATAAACAAAAAGATAATTCCTATTTATACTATGGCGCCTGCTTTAAAGGGTTTTACCCAACCAACACGTATTGCTACGTCAAGCCCAAGTGCAGCAAGTCCAAACAAAAAGATATTTTCCGCTAAAAGTAAAATTAAAGGTAAAGCGTCATGTCCAAGATTATTAATATCACTTGGTATAACAGTCATATTCACTTGTGCTAATCCGCGTACAAGCCCAAATGCCATGACTCCTCCAGCTTTAAGTTGAAAGTTATTGTCATCACGAACAATATATCTGTACGTAACTCCAAATAGAAATCCAGAAAATAATACGATAGCAGCACTTAGCAAAGAGCGCGAATCAAATATATTAATGTATTTTGCATTAAATATTGAATATTTCAATAGTACATATGCGCTAAATTGATTTGTGATAGTGAACGCTAAAATCGAGCAGAAGCTAGCAATTGTTGCAGCTTTGAAAGATTCTAGTCGTTCAAGCATTTGATTCATTTTTTACTCAAAAAATAATCTACAATTTCTTGTGACTGTTCAAAGTGTAAAGCTTTTGAAGGCGCCCCAGTTATGCACGGCAAATATTCATATCCGGTACCTTCCAAAACATTTAAATTAGCACTCTCGTGTTGATAAATATTCTTCGTAGTAACAACTTCTGTTGATTCTTGGCTAAGTAACATTAGTGTTTCTAATGAAACTGCTGGCAAAATACGAGTGGTGACATTTAAGAAGAAATCGAAAGTTGTATTTCCAAGACGAATGTGGTCGCCGTCTTTCAACTCAACTTGTTTAAATATTTGTTCACCATTAACATATGAACCATTCGAGCTATTGAAATCAATCAAATAAAACTTTTGCTCACACTCCACATATTGAATAGCTGCGTGACATCGCGATACATACGAGTCAAGTATATGAATACCACTATTCACACCACGCCCTAAAGTCCAAATATGTTGTGGTTGCTTCAAAGACAATGTTTCACCTTGACACAAATTTGTAGTCACGTATACAGCGGAATTATCTATGATACCTTGCAAGTAAAATGATTTTACTCCTGTGATTGAGGAATGAAAAGTCTCTAACTCAAGAATTTCATCCAAAAGGCTGCCGTGTTGTTCATATAATTTTAAAAATGTCTGATATAGACATAATCTCTGTTCGAGTTCTGCTTCTACACACTCAGGCATAGTTAGGTAAGCCTCTGGCTATAACAACAAATACACTTGTTAAATATCTATCTAGTTTTAGAACGATTGTTCATCGTTTGATTGCATCTAGTAAATGCCGATTGTAGCCGAAACTAGAGTAATGACTACAACTACACAAAGAAAGCGCGAAAGCCTTAGTAAGTCATAGTTAGGCTTTCATATCTGGTTTACTAGATTTAATACTCCGTTACATAACTAAACATTTTCATAAAAAAATTATTAATAGGACTTGGTGTCCCATTATATACATCTTTGTAACTTTTTTATGCTAGTCTCTTCTAAAAAAAACCTTAAGAACTCTTAACTTAATAGTATTATTAAAGGTATAACAATAAGTTATTCGTATGAGTATATACTTGCTTTTTTTACAAAATAGTGAGTACAACTAGTTATAATCAAAGCTTGTAACAAGCAAATGCGACAATCAAGACTTGCAATGATTAAATTAGTATTAAATTACCTTGAAAAAATGATTAAATTATTATTAAATAATTAGTCATAATAATTAAAATATTATTAAATTTATCAAAATAGAGAAATGCGCCGCGAATATGGGCGCGACTGGGTGCAGTAAGTTGCCAAACGGTTTATTGCAGGTGATTGTGATGATAAAACCGATTACAATAAACCGCGTTTGCCCGACGGGCGTACTGTCATCCAGTTAGTCTTAGCTAGTGCCAGTTGCTCATCTGAAACTTTGGCGCCAGTAAGATTTGCACCACACAAGTTAGCTCCGCGCAGGTTAGCATTATTAAGGTAAGCATAACTAAGGTCAGCGCCACGTAGGTCGGCTCCTTCTAAATCGGCATGACTAAGATAAGCTTTACTCATATTAGCGTCGCGAAGATTGGCACGGTTAAGGCTTGCTCTACCAAAGTCACTATTGTGTAAGTTGGCGCCGCTTAAATTAGCACGCTCTAACACTCCAGAATGGAAGCTTGCTCCTGATAAATCGGTACCGGAAAGATTAAGCAAGCTAAAATTATACAGTGCAAAATCGCGCCGACCTTTACTGTAAGCGGCTCGCAGTCCTTCAGTATTCATCTGGGGAGCAACTTTAGATTTAGAACCAATGCTAGCGCTAGTATTTATACCACTCCAAGTATTAGATTTAACTGTTGTTACTTTATGAGCAGTTGCACTTGTTGCTTGTGCTACCTTGGCTCGTCTTTCACGAATTGCAGCAGCAACCTGGGCAACACCTGCACTTGAATAACCACCACTCGAAGAATTACTTAGTAGCACTCCTGAATCATCAAAACGACTACCTCGGTCTTTAATACCACCGACTGGTTGGCTAACTAGGCTTTGTGCAAGACTATCAAGGTACGGCTCCATCTCTAGCGCGCGTAGTACATCTGGCGATGATTGATAACGGTTTCTCACGGATACATCAAGCATTTTCCGCAGTACATCGCTAAGATGCGGGCTAATTTGCACTAGATGTTCCCACATCATTTCGCCGGTGGTCGGATTATAGTCTAAATCTTTTGGAGATTTGCCAGTTAGTAAATAAATACAAGTTACACCTAAAGCGTAAATATCTGAAGAATATACTGGACGCATTGCCATTTGCTCAGGTGGGGCAAACCCAGGAGTTCCTATTGCGTATGCTGTCAATGCGGTTTGTCCGGATTGAAGTGCCGCAGTTTGGCTGACTTGGTTTTTAACTGCACCAAAATCAATTAGTACAAGTCGGCTATCTTGAGCGCGACGTATCAAGTTTGCTGGCTTGATGTCACGGTGAATCACCTTTTGCTCGTGGATGTATTGCAGCAATGGTAAAACTTCACTCAAGAATTGTTTAACTCCAGCCTCGCTGAATACTCCTTGAGTTTTTACCTCTTGTTGCAAAGTGGCGCCTGATATGTATTCCTGAACTAAATAAAATTGTTCACGGTCTTCAAAAAAATCAAGCAACCTCGGAACTTGAGGATGGTTGCCAATTCTTCCTAAAGTGACAGCTTCGCGCTCGAACAGTTCGCGCGCCATTTGCAAGACATGCGGTGCGGTTCCTGAAGGACGTAATTGTTTAATAACACAAGTTGGTTCCCCAGGTAAAAATTCATCAAGGGCAATGAATGTAGCACCGAAGCCGCCTTGACCTAGCGATGAAAGCACCCGGTAGCGGTCGCGTAACAGTAAACGCGAGCCACAAGACTGACACCTCTCGCTGTAAGCTGGATTGTCTGGATTAGGACAAGTAGGATTTAAGCAGTAGCTCATGCACTGTCAACTCGCTGCACGTTAAATGGAATCAAAGAGCGTTAAAACCCTTATCTCATTATTAAAGTAAGAAATCTTTCCTGCTAGGTGAATTTTGCTGGAAATCCTTTGAAGAGTTTCTAAAGATATTCAGTAATTACCTAAAGCAGTCTTCAGTACATTACTTACAAGTATTTCACGTGGACTCAACGTATCATTAGTTATCCTACTCTATCCGCAATACTTAGTTAAAAACCCTCGGACTATAAATTAGCCGAGGGTTAAACGATTATAAGTTATGAAAGATATATTTTTTTGCGTTGCCCGCAGTTGAATACAAACTAGTCAAGTTCCTTCATGAACATTACTGGTTCGTTCTCACGGTCGATACCTTTCTCGAAGCCACCAGCAGCAGCGCGCGCGCGACCTGCGTGCCATAAGTGACCAATTAGGAAGAAGAATCCTAATACGAAGTGAGAAGTTGACAACCACGCACGAGGAGATACGTAGTTGAAGGAGTTGATTTCAGTTGCAACACCACCTACAGAGTTCAAAGAACCCAGAGGAGCGTGTGTCATGTACTCAGCAGCACGACGTGCTTGCCAAGGTTGAATATCATTTTTGATTTTGTCGAGGTCAAGACCGTTGGGTCCACGTAATGGCTCTAACCAAGGACCTTTAAAGTCCCAGAAGCGCATCGTTTCACCACCGAAGATGATTTCACCAGAAGGTGAGCGCATCAAGTATTTACCAAGACCTGTAGGACCTTGAGCAGAACCAACGTTAGCACCTAAGCGTTGGTCACGAATCAAGAAGGTTAATGCTTGTGCTTGCGAAGCTTCAGGTCCTGTAGGACCGAAGAATTCGCTAGGGTATACAGTATTGTTGTACCAAACCATACAAGAAGCGATGAAGCCCATTAAGGACAAGGCGCCCAAGCTGTAGGAAAGGTAAGCTTCACCAGACCAGATGAATGCACGACGTGCCCAAGCAAAAGGTTTGGAGAAGATATGGAATATACCACCGAAGATACAGATTAACGCAACCCAAATGTGACCACCAACAACGTCTTCAAGGTTGTTAACGCTAACAATCCAACCTTCTCCACCGAAGGGGGACTTAAGCAAATAACCAAAAATCGTTGCTGGGTTCAACGTTGGATTTGTAATGACACGAACGTCACCACCACCTGGCGCCCAAGTATCATACAAACCGCCAAAGAACATAGCTTTCAATACCAACAACAGCGCACCACAACCAAGAATGATTAAGTGGAAGCCAATGATATTGGTCATCTTGTTCTTGTCTTTCCAGTCGTAACCAAAGAATGAAGAGTATTCTTCTAAGGTTTCTGGACCGCGAACAGCATGATAAATACCGCCAAATCCTAAAACTGCAGACGAAATTAAGTGGAGTACGCCAACTACGAAGTAAGGGAATGTATCAAATACTTCGCCGCCTGGACCTACACCCCAACCGAGAGTTGCTAAGTGAGGTAGCAAGATTAAACCTTGCTCGTACATGGGCTTTTCAGGAATAAAGTGCGCGACTTCAAACAAAGTCATTGCACCAGCCCAGAATACTATCAAACCAGAGTGGGCCACATGGGCGCCCAACAGCTTACCGGACAAATTGATTAAACGTGCGTTACCAGACCACCAAGCGAAACCAGTGGATTCTTGGTCGCGACCACCTAAATTGATTGAACGATTAGAGAGCGTTACCACGCGGTAGTACCTCTTCAGGGAATACAAATTTTTCGTGAGGCTGATCTTGAGGAGCCATCCAAGCGCGGATACCCTCGTTTAGCAAAATGTTCTTGGTATAAAAAGTTTCAAATTCGGGGTCTTCTGCTGCACGTAGCTCTTGTGATACGAAATCATATGCACGTAAGTTCAGCGCTAGACCAACGATACCAACTGCACTCATCCATAACCCTGTTACAGGTACGAATAACATGAAGAAGTGCAACCAGCGTTTGTTAGAGAAAGCAATACCGAAAATCTGTGACCAGAAACGGTTTGCAGTCACCATCGAATAAGTTTCTTCTGCTTGAGTTGGGTTGAAAGCGCGGAAGGTGTTCGATCCGTCACCATCTTCAAACAAAGTGTTTTCCACAGTTGCACCGTGAATCGCACATAACAGCGCGCCACCGAGTACACCCGCT
The DNA here is from genome assembly GCF_002368415.1 of Calothrix sp. NIES-4105. Taxonomy (GTDB): domain Bacteria; phylum Cyanobacteriota; class Cyanobacteriia; order Cyanobacteriales; family Nostocaceae; genus Dulcicalothrix. The sequence continues at coordinate 8,214,170 of NZ_AP018290.1, read as the reverse complement.
ACTCCCATCATGTGGAAGGGGTTAAGAGTCCAGTTGTGGAAACCTTGTAAAAACAGCAAGAAACGGAAGATTGCTGCCACTCCAAAGCTTGGAGCAAAGAACCACGATGACTGACCCAAGGGGTACATCAAGAATACGCTGACGAATACAGCAATTGGCGCACTGAAAGCAATTGCGTTGTAAGGACGAATCCCTACTAAGCGCGCGACTTCAAACTGACGTAGCATAAAGCCAATCAATCCGAAAGCTCCGTGCAATGCAACAAATGCCCACAATCCACCTAACTGACACCAGCGAGTAAAATCGCCTTGTGCTTCAGGTCCCCACAACAGCAACAATGAGTGTCCCATTGCGTCTGCTGGAGTTGAAACTGCTACTGTCAAGAAGTTACAACCTTCTAAGTAGCTCGATGCTAATCCGTGAGTATACCACGAGGTGACGAAGGTTGTGCCGGTTAGCCAACCGCCAAGTGCTAGGAAAGCACAGGGAAACAGTAGAATCCCCGACCAACCTACAAACACAAAACGGTCACGCTTTAACCAGTCGTCGAGTACGTCAAACCACCCACGGCTTCTGGGGGCGCGTCCTGCTGCGATGGTCATCAATCTCTCCTGATAGTTTGGAAACCACATGGTTTTAACCCGTGGAGGAAACACGCCTCAACACGATTAATCCTGAGTGGCAATTTTTGTTAAAAGCAAAGTTTTTATGCTTATAAAGCCAGGAACTTTGCAAAACCCGTATATATTTCCCATCGCTACTGACTGTCGGAGAGGTTAAAAATAGGGTCTGCATTCTTAACATCCTTCGGGCTACCACGCCCAGACAGTTCAGTTTAGGCTTTTAACCTGTAAGCTAGACACTGTTTTAACTCGATGAAGAAAGTGGTTAGCTTTCCTATTTCAAGCCCCGTGACTGATAGTCTGGGGTTCGTGACGGACTGTAAAATCCTCTTATTTACTAAAATTGCGACGTTTTAAAACAGGGCACAAAACACAAGGAATATACATATTTCTTTATGTTTTGTCGCTGTAGAAGGAATTAACGTTTGTTTGTGACATTCTTCGTAACATTCTAGCTACCAAGATTATGAGAAGCTACCTTGTACTATGACAAAGCGCTTTCTGGGTGTTGCCAAAACCCAAACCATGCACCATCAAAAGCGATGCATGATTTCTTAACCAATCTTAATTTATCACATTGTTCGTGCTTATGCCTCATTCATACTTGTTTTTCAGGTATAAAACGCAAACACTCACTACTAATATCAATATCAGAAAATTAACAATTTGACACATGTTTTCTCAGAAAACTTAAAATTTACGTTTCTTTACGGAGTATTGGCGCCAATCCGACGCTCTTGTTGCCCCCAAATTCCGAACAAACACTTAATAGTTAATAGTCAGCACTGTTTTCAGCACTTGCAAGAATTCGTTATTCAATGTCAGACTTTTAAGTAGAAGCTACGCTTGTCACAAATCAACAAGCGCGACTTTTGGGAGTATACAGATAACAACTAAGGATTCTCGGTAGTTACATGACAGCTTCAACAACGATAAATCGAGGCGAATCGCCCAACGGCGACAACTCCGCTTCAAAAGTTTTAAATCAAAAAGTTTTGGGTTCTCGTCGATTTAGCAATTACTGGTGGGCTATTGTTGTTACTTCTGGTGCAACAGGGTTTTTACTTGCTGGTTTGTCAAGTTATCTTAAAGTAAATTTACTTCCTGTCACCGACGCAACCCAGCTAATCTTCATCCCACAAGGGATTGTAATGGGGCTATACGGTATCGCTGGTTTACTTTTGTCGCTTTACCTTTGGCTGGCTATATTATGGGACATTGGCGGCGGTTATAACGAATTTAATCGCGAGACAAATAAAATTAAGATATTTCGTTGGGGTTTCCCTGGTAAAAACCGCAAAATCGAGATTGACTGCTCTATCGATGATGTACAGTCAGTGCGTGTCGAAATTAAAGAGGGTCTTAACCCCCGTCGTGCGCTGTATTTGCGCGTCAAGGGTCGTAGAGACATTCCCTTAACACGAGTTGGACAACCTATTGCATTACAAGATTTGGAAGTAACTGGCGCCCAATTAGCTCGATTTTTAGGCGTTTCTCTAGAAGGACTCTAAGAATTTTGGATTTTCCTACCCTACGGGAAAACTGCGTTTACGGACATGAATAGATTTGGGATTCTAAATCAATCTAAAATCTAAAATCCAAAATCTTTATTAAGATACTTAAGTTGACACAAAGACTGGCAAGAGCAGCGTGAAAATTCCTAAGTTTTTGATAGCGCTTATAGTTGTAGGTGCAATATTTGTGGGTGGGTGTACAACATCACAGACAACCTCAAGTGGCGCCGACTCAAGTGCAACGGCAATTGAAGCAAGAACCGCAACTACTGCTGCAACAGGCGAGACAACAACAACAGAGACTGCAACTCAGACCAACTCTGTATCTCAAAATAATAGTGATATCCCAGGTATGAACGATTTACCAAGACTCGAAGGAAAGGCAACCGTAGTGATGACCGTTAAAGGTTCACCAATCACTATTGAAGTTGACGGCACAAATGCCCCAATTACAGCTGGAAATTTTATTGATTTAGTTCAAAGAGGTGTTTATGATGGCTTGTCTTTCCATCGAGTTGTACGTAGTCCTCAGCCATTTGTAGTTCAAGGTGGAGATCCACAAAGTAAAGACCAAAACTTCCCAGCGAACAGATTGGGAACAGGTGGTTTTATCGATAAAACTACTAATAGCGAACGACGTATTCCCCTCGAAATTAAGACCAAAGGCTCAGACGAACCAATTTACGGTAAAACTCTCCAAGAAGCTAGAGTTAACCAACCCCCTGTACTTACCCATAAGGTAGGCGCCGTCGCAATGGCACGTTCCCAAATGCCAAACTCCGCTTCTTCCCAGTTCTACTTTGCTTTGGCAAATCTCGAATTCCTCGATGGTTCGTATGCTGTATTTGGTAACGTTACCCAAGGCATGGATATTGTTGACAAAATTCAGCAAGGTGACCGCATCGACTCAGCCAAAGTCACACAAGGCGCCGAAAATTTGAAAAATGGCGGAAAGTAATAAAGAGTAATGAGTGCGCTCGTGCGCTCGTGCTGAGGAGCGGAATTGAGAGTTAGGAGTTATAAGTTAGGAGCTAGGAGTTAAAAGTTATAACTTTAAACTCAGTACTCAATACTTAGCACTCAATACTCAGCACGAGCGCACGAGCGCACTTTAAACTTATTCTATGGATTCGGTTGTAGTAACTGGTATCGGTTTAACTTCAGCAATAGGTGAAAACCTAGAAGCTAACTGGCAAAATATTGTCGCACTTAAAACAGGAATTCGTTTACAACAGCCATTTTCAGAACTTACTGCACGCCCTTTGGCGATGATTGCTAATCAACCAGTTGAGTTACAAAAATTAACTCAACTGGTTGTTTTTTCTGCGCTCCAAGATGCTGGTATAAATCCACCTTTACCAGATTGTGGTGTAGTTATTGGCTCTAGTCGCGCGTTTATAGCAACATGGGAAAAAATGGCGCCTGATATTTACGCCCACCGCACAACTCAATGGGGCAATAATTGGCTTAATAGTTTACCTCACATGAATGCTGTTTCAGTAGCTCGGCAAATTGGCGCCACTGGTATTGTTTTAGCTCCAATGGCTGCATGTGCCACTGGAATTAGCGCTCTTATACAGGCAGCTTTACTAATTCAAACCGGACAATGTGTACGTGTAATTGCGGGTGCAATAGAAGCACCAATTACACGAATGACGATTACTGGATTTGCACAAATGGGTGCTTTGGCTAAAACCGGAGCATATCCCTTCGATAAACATCGCGAAGGTTTGGTTTTGGGTGAAGGTGGAGCAGTATTTATTTTAGAGTCCGCAAAATTAGCAAAACAAAGAAACGCAAGAATTTATGGTAAAGTTCTTGGTTTTGGATCAACTGCTGATGCTTATCATTCCAACTCCCCAGACCCCGAAGGAAAAATGGCTGTGGCAGCTGTCAAACAATGTTTAAAACGAAGTACTTTAGAACCAAACGACATCGACTACATTCACGCTCACGGCACTGCTACAATACTTAACGATGAAGTTGAAAGTCGTATTATCAAGCATGTTTTTACACATCGCCCGTATGTCAGTTCAACTAAAGGCGCCACAGGTCATACAATTGGCGCTAGTGGTGCAGTCGGTGTAGCTTTTTCGTTACTGGCATTAAAAAATCAAATACTTCCACCATGCGTAGGTTTGCGCGAAACTGACTTTGATTTAAATTTAGTTTACAAAGCACACATAAGTAGAATTGAGCGGGTAATGTGCTTCAGCTTCGGATTTGGTGGAACTAACGCAGTAATTGCCTTGGGAACTTAATCAAATTTGTTAACCAATGGTTATCAAAATTTCAAATATTTTGTTGTCAGAGAAAATCATTGATAAGAAAATCTTAATGGAATACGAAGAATATCTTATACATCGGCAATGGATGAGCCACGCTTTACAATTAGCTCAATCTGCAGGTGAGCATGGTGATGTTCCTGTAGGGGCAGTAATTATTAATTCCAATGGAGAATTAATTGCAGAAGCTGAGAACAGAAAAGAACGCGACCAAGACCCTACTGCTCATGCGGAAATAATCGCATTAAGGGCTGCTGCAAAAACGTTACAAACTTGGCGCCTGAACGAGTGTATTCTCTACGTCACCCTTGAACCTTGCCCGATGTGTGCTGGTGCAATAGTACATTCCCGTGTCGGGACTGTTGTATATGGAGTGGATGATGCGAAAACTGGAGCTTTGCGGACTGTACTCAATATTCCTGATAGTGCGGCTTCTAATCATCAATTAAGTGTAATTGGAGGCATTCTGGAATCAGATTGTCGTAACGTACTACAAATGTGGTTTACAAATCGAAGACATAGAACTAAGTAAGGGGACAGAGGTAAAACTGTCCAGCTGGTGTCACAAAAGTTAGGGAAGAAAATTTACGGTGTATCTAATCAGAATTTTTATCAAATCTTACCCGACAATCCGTCTGCCACCACTATGACCGAATTTCACGCTAATAAGGATAAAAGCGACTATAATAAATCCCTTAGTGCCGCTAATCCGATTGCCGAAACCAGTATCTCGCGGGTTTCTCCTTGGCTAACTCCTTTGGCGTATCTGTTGGGGCGCCATTTGCTTCTGCCTTTATTTTTTGGACATATTTCTGTTACCGGACAACAATACATCCCGAAGGACGGTCCAGTTATTCTTGCCCCCACCCATCGGTCGAGGTGGGATGCGTTACTCGTTCCATACGCTGCAGGACGCTGCCTGACAGGACGAGACTTGCGATTTATGGTAACGATAACTGAATGCCAAGGACTACAAGGATGGTTCATCAGGCATTTAGGAGGGTTTCCAGTTAATCCTAAAAACCCTTCAATTACTGCGCTTCGTCACGCTGTTGATTTACTAGCTAGTGGTGAAACGCTGGTTATTTTTCCTGAAGGTGGTATTCGTAAAGGGAAACTTCACCCTTTAAAACCAGGAATCGCGCGTTTGGCTTTAAGTGCAGAATCTAACCACCCTGCCTTGGGAGTAAAAATCATTCCCATTAGCATAGATTACAGCCAAACTAACCCGACTTGGGGTACAAACGTCAATATCAACATTGGTAAACCGATTAAAGTCGCTGATTATCAAGGCTTAAGCTGTAAGATTGGCGCTCCTATGCTCACGGCAGATTTGGCATCTTCATTACAACAACTAAGCCACCACCAAACAGAAATTACTAATCATACTTTTGCCGAGATGACAAATTCATGAATTAATAGGTTCGTAGTAGCGCTGTCTTCGCATAAAAAACATTAATTTAGAGGGCTAGAGCAACAACTACGTACCATGAATTTAGAGGGCTAGAGCAACAACTACGTACCTAATTTTAACTCCCAGCTATTGAGAGTTCCCACATCTTGCGGCGCATAGTCAATTACCCAGAGAAACCAGCGTCCCGAAGCTGGTGTACCAATTAATTGACCTAAAACAGGCGCCTTCTTAATTGTGTAATTCGCTTGCAATTCCCGGCGACGACCCAAAGTACGGCTTTGTAATAAAACCCGTTGATTATTTGGCGAGATTAAATAAATTTCTAAATCACCTAAAAAATCATGGGTAATATTAATACCGATCTCAATGTTTTTAACCAAACTAGAGTCCGTAATTACTATTAAGCTTTTCATTCCTTGTCGGTCGTTGTCAGGAATTGTCAACCGATTTTCATTTTTACCCGTAATTTCTTTAATGGCAGAAGTTGCGCTCTTATACTGCTGTGCCGCTCTTAGCGCGCGGTGTGCATTTACTTTTCCATAGCCAAACCACTGGGAATGACCACTAGCATCATAGCGACCCTCACGCATTCCTAACTGTGGGTCTGGGTCTGAGTCTACAATTTTATCCGCCGTTTCTTGTAATATCTTCTTGACTTGCTGTGCAGTTAAATTAGGATTCGCTGACAATATTAATGCTGCAACACCTGCAACAACTGGCGTTGCGCTTGATGTTCCGCCAAAGTCGGATGTAAAATCACCTTTATCATATCCTGCTGCTCCTAACTGGTCAGTTGTAAGCACTCCTAATCCAGGTAATGCAGCTGCAATTGGTGGTGTTGTATACACATACCCTGTAGTTTGAAACCACATTCCTGGGGGTGCATTGTTACTTGGAGCGCAGACAGAAATGCTTTTTCCCCAGTTGCTATAAGCTGCTTTTTTGCCTAAACTCGTCGTTGCTGCAACAGCAATAACATCGGGATGTATCGCAAAACCACTGAGCCATTTAGTATCAGCATATACAACATTTTTGACCCAATTTTTCTCGTTTAACGTTCCATCGATTGGGCGATTCGCATTACCAGCAGCAAATAAAATTACACAACCCTTCCCGGATCGACCTTTTGTAGCTGCGCGCGTTATTGCTGCACGCTGACGTAAAGATAAAGGAAAATAAACTGCAGAGGCGCCCCAACTGCAAGAAATCACACTTGCCCCTTTTTTGACTGCCCAATCAAAAATTTCTTCGATAGACTCATCATCGAGAAAACCAGTAGTACGAATTGGCATCAAAGCGCATCCCGGTGCTACCCCCACAATACCTGTACCATTTTCCTCGGCAACCGCCACACCAGCACATGCTGTTCCGTGACTGCTCTGGGTTCCACCTGGTAACGGCAAGAAATTATCATCCTTCAAGTTTCGTGGCGCCACAACTTTACCATTACCCTGAAAATCGGGGTGGTTCAAATCAAAAGAATCATCGACAATAGCGACTACAACAGAACGAACACCCCTGGTAATATCCCAAGCTTGTTCCACAAAAATAGAGGAAGAAGGCGCCAATTGATGACCACCGTTATTATTGAGATACCACTGCTGCGGATACAGGGTATCACGAGGTCTATAGTGCGGTTCTTGGCGAATAATAACATTTGGTTCAGCAACCAAAACTTCCGTTAGTTTCTGTAGTCGATTTGCGATTTTAATTGGGTTTTCAGTAGCATCTGGGCCAACTAAAAAAACAAACGTATTCGCCAGTCCCTCTACAGGTTTATCTTCAACTAAATTTAAAGTCGCTGTAATTGTCTTGATTTTTGCTGCATCGATAGAGGGTGCAAATTGAATTGTGATTTGGTTTCCTAAATAAACAGCCGTGCCAGGATTATTCTCAATTTCGTAAATATGACTGGCAAACTCTACACTAGAAGAAGCGCGCGCTTGCTGCATCGCTGTATCTAGCTGTGCTGACGGTACTGTAAATACTTCAAGATTCGTTCCTGGTATACTGCGGCGCCAATTACCCCAGTTGACCTGCGATAAATCTCTCGCTGACAAATTACGACTAGGACGAATAGTAAAACGGTCATTAACTTTTCGTAGTGCTAACTCTTCACCACCACGCTGAAGAATCATTCCCAAGCTACTTGCTGGGACACCAGTTAACTGCGAATCGTTATGATTTACGTTTTGAGTCATAAGGCTACAAAAGAAGTGCAATATTGGCTACGGCGTACTGACATAACGTAGTATTTTGGAGTAATTCAAACAATTGAACAACCTTACAATACTTGCTTGTCTTCATGATTCGCGGTTTGATTGACAGTAGTGATTATAGAGTGTGCCATCAAACTATAACCCTCTTAGGACACTGTTTCTAAACCCTAGCTTCTACGCCGCGAAGCTTCACCTTGACACAAGTGTTTTTTATCAAGCCATCCCATTGAGATAGCCTCATCAAACGTGTGACCTAGTTGCTCAAGGAATTTGGCAGTACGTGACATCAAAATTTTGTGAACTTCTTCCTTCTTCATAAAACGAGTTATTTCCGAGTCAGAAGCACGATTTTTAATATTCGTTGCTGCATTTTTATCCGCTTGAAATACCACCCCAGAGTAGGTAAAGAATTGGTTTCCAAAACGTTTTCCTAGTAACGTACCGTTGGATGAGTCAACCTGTGAGGTATAAGCTGGATTTACTAAAACTATTTTAGCCCCTTTCCGCCGAGAAATTTCATCTAAAGCCTTCTGTAATTCTCCCTTTGACCATTCATTTAATTTCCTATTTAAAACTTTTGCCTTCTTTTTACCTTTAATATGTTTACTCAAATCCTCAACAACTAAAGTGCCGTAATTATTAAAAATCTTTTGAACATCTGTACGTATTAATTGTTTGATTTTCTGACGCTTAACTCTATCTTTTTTATCTGCTTTTTGGCGCCCAAGGTTATTGTTTAAGATTCTATCCGCTTTTTCCGTATTGATACGAGATAAAGCGAATAGCTTGTGACGTTTCTTGTTCTTGTCAGTTCTTTCTTGACTTGCTGTTTTAATTATTTCACCAAGACCCGAGGCATAAACATCTCCATCACTGCTATAAAATCCTTCCGTAAATCCTTTATCCAGTCCAACAACACTACTTTGTTTGGTAACTGTAATTTTAGTCGTATGAGGATAATGTAACTCAAAATTTGAACCATTAAAGATTAACCGACACCGTCCAGCGCGCGGAGTTACTCTACCTGTTTTAAATTTTATTTCTAGCCACTGACACTTGGAATCTACCATTTTAGATGGAATTAGAAAAGTAGTAATTGAACGAGTATTGTGTTCAATCCTGCCTTTCATTGCACGACTAGTTGCATTAATAACTATTTGATTATTAACATGAGTATGTCCACGTTGATAATATTGCCGTATCCAACGAGATAAAAGTGGATACTGATACCATTCAGAATATGAAGAATTAAGTGCTTTTATTAATTCATGTCTAAACGATGTTTCCGGAATATCTTCCCAAACTAACTTTTTACCTTTCTGTACTTGATGCTGTTCTGGTTTAAAAAATTGATATACTTTACGAATAACTTGTGATTTAGCTGCTTCCTGAACTGCGTGAATATCATCAAGAACAGATTGAACTGTACGCTCCCAAATCTCAGAGCTTAAATTAAAACGTTCTGCTCCATAAATTTTTCTCAAATGTGGAGTATTCCGAATTTCCTTAATTATGTCATTTTTATTTATTCCCCAAGCTTTGAGAGAACCGTATTTGTTCCACAACTCAGAGCGTAATTTTCCTAGAGTGGAAGCTAATTCCAGTAACTCAGGATTAATGTCACCAATCGAGTAAGCAACTCTAGTCACCGTATATTCTGTTGTTATAGTCGCTTTACGTTTAGGCATATCTTGAGCCGCTGAGTGGGATGGGATGGTATTTTACTCCTATTCACTCCGTTTTGTCAATATGCTTCAAAATCTGTTTTTCGTACCTTTGCTCGAAAGTATAAGCGCGAACTGAACAATGTATGATGCGTAACATATCTTGCATTAACTCAGCTTGTGGACTGGGACTATTGTTGTTTAGCACGGTAATTTGACAATTGTGCTTCAGGCAAAACCATTCAATAAACTCGAAGCCAAAACGAACAAGTCTGTCTTTATGAGCAATCACAATCTCTTTAATCTAGTTTTTTGCAACTGATTCCATCAAAGAAATGAATTTTTTACGTTTAAAATTCATTCCAGAACCAATTTCAAAAATGCAACGAGTATTTGGAAAGCTTTGACCAAGATAATCAATCTGTTTTTCGAGTTCCGGTTTTTGTTGAGAAGTCGAAACACGCGCATAGAGAATTATACTGCGATTGTCACCACCAACCTTGATATTTTCGATGGATTGTTGGGAATAACGTCGATGACCTCCCGGAGAACGGATAAACTCTATTTTTCCATCGTCTGCCCAATCAGCAAGTGTTTTTGGGTGGAAGCCGTATTGTTTTTACACTTGTTGAGGTGTCAAATATTGCATAAAGATGGATTAACTGAGATTTACTCGATTTTACTCCTATATTTTGTCTTCTGACAACCTGGGAACATGGTTCAATTAATTATGAGTCTTAAATAAAAGAAACGCGCGTATGTAGCTTTGCTTTGTCTTAAGCCAAAACAGAGTTAATATACCCGAAGTTGAAATCCTCGTTTTCCAATAATTTTACTCAGTTGTCCCACGAAAATATACTCATGAAAGAAGCAGCAACTGTCACGAAGGTTCGCTTCACTTGTTTGTCGTTGATAACAGCCCTTAGCTTGTTATCACCAATTCATGCACAAGCGCAAACGCCACTAACACCAAACTCTAACCAAGCGCAACCTATTGACCCAAGCAACCCATCTAACCTGCGTCCATCAGGTCAAAGCAGCGGTGTTTTAAGCATGGAAGGTGGAAAACGATTGATGTCTGAAGCTGAAAGCGCCGTTTCTTCTCAAAACTATGATAGTGCAGTGAAGAAACTTCAAGACGCGCGCGCTGTTTTCAATCAGCTATCCAATTTCTATCAAGAACTCACCGCTAGTTTTTCTGGAATTGATAACCGTATCGCTGACACCCAGCGTAAAAAAGCACTCGAAAGCGCCCAAATGCGTGACCAAGCAACTTATCAACTAGCACTTGTACACCGCGCGCAAAACAAACCTGAACTCGCAGTCCCACTACTCGTACAAATCGTTAAAAGCCAAAACCCAACGCGAGATTTAGGTAAAAGAGCTTACCAGCAACTTTTGGAACTAGGATTCGTTGATGCTCCATTCCCGCGCGGTAGCAATACTTCCTCATCTCAAAAATAACTGGCAACGGATGATAAACGGATGTAACGGATAATTGATTCATCAAATCAAGTCCTTGTTCGTAGCCAATAACTCATCCGTTACATCCGTTGCAAACTAGCTATTTTTCAATACCAATGTATTATAAAATTGATTCATCAAATTAAGTCCTTGTTCATAGCCGATAACTCATCCGTTACATCCGTTGCAAACTAGCTATTTTCAATACAAACGTATTGTAAAGTTGATTCATCTAATTAAGTCCTTGTTCATAGCCGATAACTCATCCGTTACATCCGTTGCAAACTAGCTATTTTTAAATACAAATGTATTGCAAAATTGATTCATCAAATTAAGTCCTTGTTCATAGCCGATAACTCATCCGTTACATCCGTTGCAAACTAGCTATTTTCAATACCAATGTATTATAAAATTGATTCATCAAATTAAGTCCTTGTTCATAGCCGATAACTCATCCGTTACATCCGTTGTATCCGTTGCAAACAAGCAGTAATAATTTTGCTAATAATAGATAATGACCTTTTGAGCGACTTTGAGAGCGATGATAAGCCCAGATCAAGTTGAGGCAATGATTCAGGCAGCACTTCCTGATGCCCAAGTTAACGTACAGAGTCCAGACGGCGAGCATTTTGATGTAACTGTTGTCTCGTCGCAGTTTACAAACAAGGGGTTAGTACAACAGCATCAAATAGTGTATCGTGCTGTACAGCAGGCTATGTCTAGTGAGGCAATTCACGCCTTAGCACTCAAAACATACACTCCTGACTCTTGGCAAGCAACTACACAAAGCTGATTAGAATCAATAAACTATTCATCGCTAACCATCAACGATTTAAGGAAAAACCATGACACCCGAATTACAACAGCGTATTGACAACCTGATTAAACAAAACAAAATCATGGTATTCATGAAAGGCACCAAGCTAATGCCTCAGTGTGGCTTCTCAAACAACGTGGTGCAAATACTGAATACTTTGGGCGTTCCTTTTGAAACAATCGATGTTTTAAGCGATTATGATATTCGTCAAGGCATAAAAGAGTTTTCGGCGTGGCCTACAATTCCTCAAGTTTACATTAATGGAGAGTTCGTAGGCGGCTCCGACATCTTGATTGAACTTTACCAAAAAGGCGAATTACAGCAGATGGTGGAAGTCGCACTAGCTTCCTAACCTCAGCCGAAGAACGAAACTACACTTGATAACCCCAGCCGCGTCGAAATAATCGACATTAGATCGACATTAGAATGTGGCTGGGGTTATTAAATTAAAGTAAATTACAATTAATTCTTAAATTTCACACCGTCGCTACTATTGACAACAGCAGATGATGTGCTAGAATCATCTGCGTTGATGAACTATTGATTAACGTCTCGGTCAAAAGCGCATTAATCAAGTTACATCTAATAGTAATCGTGTTCCGGCTCAGGCTGCGTCATTGTCATTGCAAAATTAGATACATCATATAAGTAGCGAGTAGCTTCTTCCTCCAAGCGATGAATCAAGTAAGGTTCAATGGCATTACTGTGTCGCAATGAGGCTAGATAGCCATCCAAATACATCCGCATATCGTCCGTCCGATAGCCGCGATTCCATAACTCGACGAAGGCATCGGTTATTCTTTGATAAAAACGGATGGTCTGTGTGTCTTGGAGCATAGCTGCTTTAGAAATCTGTTTGGAATGAGAATTGTAAAATATTCAAGCTAAAAAGTGAAGTACTAAACCTATTTTGACATCAATTCATAGCTAATATATCTCCCTCAGAGAACACTTACCATAAGCTACAGTCTATCCCCATCCTATTCCAGAAGTATGGGAATAAGCGAGTTAGCAAAGTTATTTTTATTATTATGCATGGAAAATGATTTCTTGCATCGATAATATTATGGAATTATTGTAACTTTTTTTCCGCGCGATAAACGTAGTTCATATATCCTCAAGATGACAGCGCGCGTTTTGTGTGTTAAATGCAACTCAGAGAAAGAAATGCTTGCTTAAAAAGACACAATCAGGCAACAACAAGCAAATGCACTGCTGTTTGTCATAAAAATTTAACAATTGAGTAAAATCGCTGTATCGACCGATTGATAGATACAAAGCACGAAAATTTTCGACAGTTATTCTCAAACAATTTACAACTGAAGTAACAACGGTTACAAAACCATAACACAAGGCTTTGATACCTTGAAACTCTATAGACGCACGAGGGGTCTTGCCACTGTGGGTTCGGTATGTATTGAAATTGTTGAGGGGAATCCCCACTTGAGGTCTTTGCTTGGTTGGCATTTACAACAGCTTGACTATCGAGTACATCAAGCTGCGAGTATTTATCAGGCTAGAGAAGTTTTTCTAAGCCACCAGCCAACGCTAATTATTCTCGATGCTGATTTATCTGATGGTGATGGCATTGAGTTTTGTCGCTGGTTAAATCGTCAGCAGCAACCGCTAATTTTAATGCTGTCAGCGCGTAGTGGTGAAGGTGATGTTGTCGCAGGTCTTAAAGCTGGCGCCGATGATTACCTGTCCAAACCGTTTGGAATGCAGGAATTTCTTGCACGTACCGAAGCGCTGATTCGTCGCAAACGCACTCCTGTGGCACCTGCATATCTAGATTACGGTTCACTGCAAATCGATTTAGTCCAGCGTCGAGTCCGCTTTCAGGGAGAATTCATCGATTTAACACCGCAAGAATTTAGCTTGCTGTATGTTCTGGCACAAGCTAGCGGTGTACCCCTAAGTCGATCTGAATTACTGCGTCGTGCATGGCCTGATGCCATTGACAACCCCCGTACTATTGACACGCATGTATTATCACTGAGAAAAAAAGTTGAACTCGACCCACGTCAGCCAAGTTTAATTCAAACAATCCGCAACGTAGGGTATCGTTTTAATATGGAGCTATTAAACGCGAGTTTACCGCAGTCACAAACAAGGATAGCAAAAGAACGGTTGGCGCCAACAACTGCATCAACAGTAAGTATACCCAGGTAATACACCTCTAAAAATCATCAAGAGCTTCGGTAGTGGTAATGTTAGCTTTAAGCATTTCCCAATCGATATCACGAGCGTGTTGATTCGAGATTAGGCGCCCTTGTGATAAATGTATAACATTATCGCAACTCGAAGCCATATCGAGTTGATGATTGACCATTAAAACAGTTGTATTTTGTGTCTGAGCTAGCTGGGAAAGTGTTTGTAATAATTTCTGTGTGGTACCAATATCAAGGTTAGAAGTTGGTTCATCGAGTAATAAAACTTTGGGTTTCATAACCAAAGCGCGCGCTAGGGCAACCAACTGTCTTTGACCTACTGAAAGTTGTACCTCAGTTCTTCCCAACCAATCATCGGGTATTTGTAATTGTTCAACGCATTGACTTACCCGTTGAGTAATTTCAGCTTTAGGTAAACGCTGTAGAACCAAAGGATAAGATAAAGCATCTTTCACCGTCATACCTAGTAACCTTGACTCCTGGGGAACGAGTACAACCGAGGAACGTAATTGTATTACAGGGATTTTTGTATAGTCTTGATTTTCATAGATAATCTTGCCGCTAGTCGGTTCACTCAAACGATTTAGCAAACGCAGCAAAAATGTCTTACCCGCACCAGTTGGCCCTACAATTGCAACGCGGGCGCCTGTAGGTACTTCAAATGAAATATCTTTAAGAATAGAGTATCCCGGTAGATTCTCTTTGGTTTTGACGTTTAGCTTTGCATTGAAGCTAACTTGTTCAAGCTTGAGTATGGCTTGCGAAGTAAGATTATTCAAGTTTGATGTAAGTGAGTAACTATAGTTTTAATATATTAGTTTAGATGCCCCCTAGCTTAATAAGGGGGGAACAACAGTTTGTTTTTTTAATTGTTTTAACTTGTAGCACATCTGTCTGGTGATGTGCAGTCACAACAGTAAAATAGTTTAATCCTAAGTAATTATTTTTACTATGTTAACTGTATTTATAGTGCTAAAACCTACGTTTTTTTAAGAAGCAGGGCTTTTTAACATTTAAGTTAAATAGTCTGTGTCTAATATATAAATCGTCATCATTCATCCACTGTGCCATTTGCTTCTTTGCGGATAACAGAGAGTTTCTCCATAAAGTCATCAAATGTTGGGTCAGAAGCAAATATTCCTGCGTATTTCATCCAGGTAGCATTTTGATTCCCCTCTTTGGGTGCCTCTACTTCAATTGTCATAAATTTACCTTTGGCTAATTGTGCTTCTAAAGCAGATTTTATGTTACAGATAGCTTCTTCCTCTGTTTTACCTTCAACAGTTAAATTTGGTATTCCTAGCACTGATGCTACAAAGTGCTGTTCAGATTCGCTTTGCACAAAAACCTGATATTGCATTTTAAGACTTTCCTTTATTTACAATTTATTTAACAAACATTTGTCCATTTTATCTTAAGGATGCTATAGTCAAAAATCTACTCTTAAATTGGATAAAGCGACAGCAAAGAGTACAAAGAAGAAGTTTTTGAGGCAATATTCTGAGAATGGCGCCTCATTAATCTAATATTTGTTAATTTTTCTTTCTCTTTCTGTGTCCCTGTGGTAAGTAAAGTCGCCATTGGCAACCATACAAATGTACATTTCTAACGACGGGATACCTGTGCTACAACGGTTGTCCTAAAGCAGTTGTAATTGTCCAAGCGTCAACTAATAGAAGTAGCGTTGTAAATCCTAATAAAATAGCGTACATCCAAGGTTGTGCGAGCGGATATACATTTTTTGTATCAATACCAGTTTTTTCTTGTACCAGGTTTACCAAACGCGCGAAACCAGCTACACGCATTGGCAATAAATAAGCTTTACCTTCTTGACTAAGAAAATAATAAACCAAACCACCTTGACCAGTAGTACGGGGTTTTAATTCTTTAACCTGTGACCACGGTAATGACCATCCTTTGCGGAAAAAGCGCGGTACCCAATTTGGGTATGTAACTTGAATCGTTTCGTCATCAACAATAACTCGTTCGCATAATACCGCGTACAAACCTACCAAACCAAGACTAATCCCCACCCATAGTAATGCAGGAGGTGTTGGCGCCTTAGTTGCTTCTGCCAAAAAAGGTAAAGGAACGGTAAGTGCCACATATAAAGACAGAAGAGTAATTCTGATTAGCGGTGATAGGCGAAAAATAGTAGTTTGTATGCTCGTGGAGTTAGTTGTCGTCATAATGAAAGTCGCTTGGAATGCTGCTCTATATAATATGGTAACGGCTTTAATGTGACTGCTCCCGATTGATTACGAGGCTTAACGCTAGTTTTTGATAGCTTAACCAAAACTATAAAAGTTATTTTAATTACTTAATTATACGAAAATACACATAAGTATTATTTTACTACAAAACGGAACTATAAATTTCCTTTCAATAAATAAAAAATATTATGAATCTCTGTCTACATCTTGATTTGGCTATTTGGATGACAGCAAAATTGTGCGTATTAAAACTATGGGAACGTGATGTATAAATTACGGAGACGTAATATATCACGTCTCTACATTCAGGTAATTTATCAAAAATTATTAAAAATAAGATTAAGATTAGCGATTTTTACAGAAGTCGGCGCCTGTAAAGAAATCAGGATTATTTCGCAGGTTTTATGCGTTACAGCAAGCTTATAGTCGAAAAAACATAAAACAAAGCAATTGGAATGGTTTTTCGATTAGTAATGACTTCTTTGAGTTGCATAGTATTAACAAGTTGTAGTGCGAATGCAGTGAGAGTACCACAAAGTTCTTCCATCCCCGAATCAGCTAGTACAATTCAGCTTTCCGCAGAAAATACCAAGAAGACTGACATCGTAACTGGTGCAATTGATTCTTCAAAGCAAGTGTCATTTGATATTAGTAATGAGGAATTTAATAAAGGCACTAACGAATCTCAGCAAATCTCAACTGAACCTGCCTATACCGGGAATGGTAACTACATGAGGTTGACGCGGACAGAAGCAGTAAATAATCTGGGCAACCCAATTTATAAACTGACTTTGTACGTAAACGGACAAGAGGATTCTACTTACCGAACCGTATCTGGACGCGCGCACACTCAAAATAAAGACCGTAACCGTTCAGGAACAGAGGCGCCGTTACCCGATGGCGAATATAGAGTTGCGACATCAACAAAGAAGGGAACAATTGTGGAAGCAGGAAAGCTTTTTCTACCGATATATCCAAATTTCCGAACTGGTCGTACAGCGCTGGGTATTCATGTAGACCCATCGTTCAACCAAAACAACGGCGAGGACGGTACATCTGGATGTATTGGGCTAACTAACCAGGAAGATTTAAATGAGGTACTGGAATACGTCCGTACCTACCGACCAAAATTACTCGAAGTCAAAATCTAATCAGCCGAACGGCAACAAAAACCCGCTGGTCACAAGGACTTCAGTCCTTATGAATTGCTTTTGTGAGAACTGCTCAGAAGTGTGTGTAAACCAATTTTCAGCTTTTCAAGTTTTTAATAAATTATTTGTTTAATCAGGAGTTTCAAATCATGTTTAAAGCTTTAATCGCGAGTGCATTAATTCTAGTTGCTGCTGTACCAGCAAACGCACAGCAAGTAGGGCCCGGAGTTGGTGGTGGATATGAAGCTTACGTTTGTACTAACGACGCTGGCGGTCGTTTGTCGCTACGTAGGGCGCCTGGACAAGGCAACCGTGTGCTAACACAAATTCCCGCAGGCAATGGAATTCGCGTTTTGGAAAGCACACGAGGTAGAGATGGTTTTACCTGGATGAAAGTTTCTTACAGAGGCCAAGTGGGATGGGTTCGTGCTGACTACGTTTGTGTGAACTAGAAAATCCGTGAGTAAAAGCCTGGTTTCTTCAAAGAAACTGGGCTTGTTTGTTTTACAAAAATATAAAATATATAAAATTATGTTTTCTAAACTAATCGCAGGCGCCTTAATCTTAACAGCATTACCAGCAAGTGCCGGAATAGGCCCAGGTATGGGACGCACTACAAGCTTTGCATCGCGCATCCAAGGTTCTGCAACAGTATGCACTAACCGTGATACTGGTAATCTTTTTCTACGTACTGGCCCTGGACAAAATTATCAGCAAGTTCGAGAAATTCCCAACGGTGAAGAAGTTTCTTTGATGGGTGGAGAATATTCTACTGATGGTAAATGGTGGTGGCATATCTCTCATAAAAGTAAACTTGGCTGGGCGCCTGCTAGTTTTCTTTGCGGAGACGTGTAACTAATTGTAGATTCTTTGCTTAAATCGAGTAAACCTTATTAACTCACGCTATACTAAGAGTAGTTGAGTTGATGAGGTTTTAATGCAACATGTCACCCCCAAGGAAGCAGCAAAAATCCTTGGTGTACACGTCTCCAGCCTTAGAAGGTGGGAGAATGAAGGAAAGCTTAGAGCAATCCGTACACCAGGCGGTCAAAGGAGATTCATCCTTGACGAGGTTGAGAAAGTCGCGGGAATGCCCAGGTCAATTAGAACTGTTTGCTACGGACGAGTCTCGACTCATTCCCAGCAAGACGATTTGCAACGACAACTTGAACACTTACGCACGCGATATCCAGAGGCAGAAGTTATTTCAGAGGTTGGAAGCGGACTCAATTTTAAGCGGAAAAAATTCCTCTCAATTTTGGAACGAATCATCGACGATGATATCCAACGTCTTGTTATTGCCCACCCTGACCGACTCGTCCGGTTCGGATTTGAATTGGTTAAGTGGTTATGCACAAAATTTGAGTGTGAACTCGTGGTTCTCAATGACCGCAAACTCTCTCCAGAGCAAGAACTCGTACAAGATATGCTGTCCATCATTCACTGTTTCTCTAGTAGGTTGTACGGACTTAGAAAGTACAAATCAACAATCAAAGAAGACTTACAAAAAGAAAGCTCGACACTCATGTTCGACAAAGCAGTCACCGAACAGTGTATTGAAAATCAGGCTATTTCCTAGCAAGGAATTACAGCAAGTTTGGAAACGTTGGCTCGCTGCTTATCGCTATTACTTCAATCAATGTATTAGTTATCTCCACAATAATTACGATACTCAGACTAGAGTAATTATTGATAAGAAAACTGGTAAAGAAAAAGAAGTTAAGCTTTCTGCTGAAGAGTTGGATAAAATAGCTCAAAAAATGGATGTACCTGAATGGGTCAAAACATTACCCGGTCATCAACGGCAAGAGTCGTGTTTTGAAGCATTTGATGCATTTAAGCAAGCTCGTAGTCAGGGTGGCAATGCTAAGTTTAAAAGTTGTAAAGCAACTAGCCAAGCCATCCAATTTAAAGTAGGTAACTTCAAAAATGGTACTTGGTACTCACGCACAACAAAAGGGTTAGGGTTTACTACGATTGGTCAAACTGTTCCTTTTCAATGTGAATACGGTACAGAGCTTGTATACCGTCGTGGTAAATGGTTCGGTTGCTTTCCTCAATACAAAGAAATCGTACTTACTGGTAGTGATAGAGTAATAGCCTTAGACCCTGGTAATCGTACTTTCTTGACTGGTTTTGATGGAGAAAACGTTTTAGAGATTGGTAAGGGAGATATCGGACGCATACAAAGATTGTGTCAGCACCTTGACAATCTAATAAGCCGTTCTACCAAAACAACATGCCGTAAACGTAGAAAGATGCGTATTGCTGCGAACCGTGTAAGAGAAAGAATTCAAAATTTGATTAAGGATTTGCACAACAAAGCTGCTAATTTGCTTGTTAATTCGTATAAAGTTATCTACTTACCAACATTTGATTCTAGCCAAATGGTAATCAAGAAACGTAGTGGTAAGAAGCGTAAGATTAACAGCAAGTCAGTACGTCAAATGTTAACGCTTTCTCATTACAAGTTTGAGCAACATCTTAAACAAGCTGCACAAAGAAAAGGTGTAATAGTTGTATTATGCAACGAATCTTACACCTCTAAAACTTGTGGCAACTGCGGTCATATTCACCATAAACTAGGTGGAAACAAAGTATTTAAATGCCCACATTGCGGAATACAAATTAGCCGCGATGTAAATGGCGCACGTAATATTTTATTGCGTGCTTTGCAAGCAACTGCCTTCACCGTGACGCATGATTCAATCGTGCTTTCTGATTCGTCGGAATTGACGGATGCCATAGTTAATCACGTAATGAGCTTTTGATTAGCTTAAAAGTTGCACTCTCGTTAATCATAAACAGCATCCTACGGTAAATATTTTTGTACTACATCCCAACCAGTAAGGGAAACCCAGACAAAGCCAATGAATAGAATAATATTGGTGCCAATGTGTAAAGGTCTAGCCCAGTTACGGTTGGCGCCAATTTGTGTTGCACTAAAAGCAGAAATTAATACTAAAAACACTACTATTAACCCAGCTACTAGGTGCGAAGAATGTCCAAGCGTTCCAAAGTGCCCTAAAGTGCCAACTATCCCAATAGCTAAAAGTAATAGCACTAGCGCTACCATAGAGGCGCCCATCACATAATGAAATAAACGCATACCCCCTGTTTTATCGGTAAATACATGACTAAAACCATGAAGAAGGGGTTTTTGTGCTGTGCGAGTGTAAAACATCCACGCACCCGACACTGCCAGGAAAAAATAAGCCAACAGAGATAACCCCATTGACCAAGCAGCAATTTTCCACAACCAAATAAACGAAGGCAAATTCATGTGTACGGGCGGGTTAACCTAAATCTTTAACTATCTACCAGGATATAACTAAACCCGCCCGTACTAGATAATAAATATCTACCAGGATATAACTAAACCCGCCCTATCAGGATATAACTAAACCCGCCCGTACTAGATAATAAATATCTACCAGGATATAACTAAACCCACCCGTACTAGATAATAAATAAAATAGGGTTGCTTAAGATAGCAACCCATAATTATTGAAAATTTTTTTCTTAAACAACTTGATGCTAAACAAGCGCTTTTAAAGTTTTTGCTGTATCTTCAGGTTTTGTTAAAATCGATGGTACGTTTGTTTTATTATTGATAGTGTGATCAACGGGTTCGGAGTTACTATCATTAACAGCATCATCGATAGAAAGACTATGACATGGGATGTGATCCGATAAAATAGCGCTTGCCATCATTCCCGTATGAATCTCTAAATGAGCTTCACGTGGTGCTTCAAAAACTAGCCTTTGTCCAGGAAAAACAACCCTTTCAAAGTACCAGTTAGGAACGTCACTGATACGTGCCACTTGGATTTTACTAGTGGCATTGACGTAACAGCAAAGAGTTTTCTCAGATTGGTCAGGTGGTAGAGAGTCTAATATTTGAGCCATAACTGCGCTCGTATCTATACGCCACAATTTTACATTACACCTGCCAAGCTAACATCGAGTGATCCCCACATGCTGTAACTGTGAATACCAACTTAAGCTTTATATTGCAAATCTACCTAAAGACATGGATTACACGTAAAGCATTTGTCTCGGTCGAAGTATATTTATGAAATTTTCGTAAAAATATATGCCTTTTCTGCAATTATACACTATACACTACAGATTTTGAACACAACCGAAAAATACCTTCAGTACATTAGATTTACCTATATTAGCTATTGAGTGATGCTCCCTATCGAGTCACGATTAATTTTAGTCGTTCTATGTGTAGCAATAAAGTGACTGTTGCTCTAAAAATCGTTTAATGTACGCAGCAGTAATGCTTAGTAATCACCGAGCGTTGAAAAGTCAAGTAAAATAGAAGATGACGATATAAATAAAAATAAATTTACACTTTTATTAAGATGACCCCGTTTACCCACTAAAACCAAGGCAAAATGGAAGTTAAAACTCAGATTATACAAAACCGAATACTTTACGTTCGCCTTCCTTGTAACCCTATCTTCCCTATTGGGGTTGTTTATCTATCTGACCATGTTCATAAACAGTTTCCGTATATCGAACAGCGGATTTTTGACTTAGGAACTGTACCACCTTTGGATTACAGTTCGGCTTTAGACCGCTGTATTGATGAATTTAAACCGACTTTGCTAGTGTTTTCATGGCGAGATATTCAAATTTATGCACCAGTGGGTGGACGTGGTGGCAACCCACTCCAAAACGCTTTTGAATTTTACTATGCTAAAAATCCGTTTATTAAATTACGCGGCGCCTTGGGTGGTTTAAGAATTTTCATTGCTTACTACGTTGAGTTGTGGCGTAACCTTGGACTTATCAAGCGTGGGCTAAAACGCGCGCAGCGATATCAACCTCAAGCTAGGGCAATGGTAGGTGGTGGAGCGGTCAGCGTATTTTACGAGCAGCTAAATAAGAGTTTACCCAAAGGAACAATTGTTTCAGTTGGTGAAGGTGAAACGCTTTTAAGTAAATTATTAAGCGGTGGAGAGTTTCGCGACGAGAGATGTTACGTTGTTGGAGAAGACGCACCCAGAGAACGTTTAATTCACGAGCAGCCAACTCCACTCGAAAAAACAGCTTGCAATTACGACTATATCGAAACCATCTGGCCCGAATTTAACTACTACTTGTCAGAGAAAGACTTTTATATTGGTGTCCAAACTAAACGCGGTTGCCCACACAACTGTTGTTATTGCGTGTACACGGTAGTTGAAGGTAAACAGGTACGCATCAACCCAGCAGACGAAGTGGTTGCCGAAATGCGTCAGCTATATAACAGAGGTGTTCGTAACTTCTGGTTTACCGATGCTCAATTTATCCCCGCGCGTCGGTTCATCGATGATGCAATTGAGTTATTACAGAAAATCGTTGATTCTGGAATGAGCGATATTAATTGGGCAGCATACATTCGCGCGGATAATGTTACACCTGAATTATCCGACTTGATGGTAAAGACCGGAATGAACTATTTTGAAATCGGTATTACCAGCGGTTCGCAAGAACTCGTGCGGAAAATGCGAATGGGTTATAACCTACGTACAGTTCTACAAAACTGCCGTGATCTAAAAGCTGCTGGTTTTAATGACTTAGTATCTGTAAACTACTCATTTAACGTCATTGACGAACGTCCCGAAACCATTCGTCAAACCATCGCATATCATCGCGAACTCGAACGCATTTTTGGCGCCGACAAAGTAGAACCTGCTATATTCTTTATTGGTTTACAACCTCATACCCACTTAGAAGAATATGCTCTCAAGGAAAATATTCTTCAACCTGGATATGACCCCATGAGCTTAATGCCGTGGACAGCCAAGAAATTACTATGGAACCCCGAACCCCTTGGTTCCTTCTTCGGTGAAGTTTGCTTACAAGCTTGGCGCCAAAACCCCAACGACTTCGGACGCGAAGTTATGAACATCCTAGAACAACGCTTGGGATGTGCCTCTCTCGAAGAAGCACTAACGGCGCCTATCGAGAACAAACAAAAACAACTAGTAGGCGTTTAATCCTCCCTTCCACGCGGCTACCGTGTACACACAAGTCTCTCCAAGTTACTTTTCTTCTCTTTCTTTGTGCCCTTTGTGACGAGCGTGGTTCTTTAAAAAGATAAACCACTTTGGTCACATAATCCGCTCGTATTTCCCGCTCTTTAGAACACAAAGGGGGGAATATAAGAAGGATTATTAAAGATATGTGTACACGGTAGCCCTTATTAAGGGGAGCTAGGGGGGATTTTTATAAACTACATTTTTAACTCAGCAGTGATAATAAAAGGTTTAATAAATGAGTAGCAATGGATTTATAAAGCTAACAAATTTTATTAATCAGTTGGAAAGATATAAAATACATTACACATTAGCTCATCACCGAGAAGAAGCGATAATGGTGATGGCAGCTATTCCCGGACAACGATGGGAAATAGAATTCTTTAACGATGGTTCAGTAGAAGTAGAAAGGTTTATCAGTAAATAGTCGATATACTCACTTACCTCTTTAACGCATGTAGTCTGGTATTTGGCTTATTTTTGCTGCGCGTTTGATTATGAATACTCATAAACTTTGGCGCTTGTTTGTTGTCATAGATGATATTCCAATTAGAATGTTTTAACGATAGCGGTCTTAAATCATTCGTAAAAGTTACGTCTTTAGTAGGTTGCTTCATAGAATAATATGGCCAAAGTCTGGTTATAAGTCTTGGTCATTAGAAAAAATTGTTTTGTTGATAAAGAGCGTTTATATTATTGATATACACCCCTGGCGCGAAGTAAGGTTACTTTTATTACCACCATGCTCGAAGGCTCTATTTTACAAAAACTTGAGGCTAATCATCGTCATAGCAAGCGACCGATACGATTCGGTGTGTATTTCAAAAACACTTTGGTTTCGCTATGTCATGCTTTAGAAGACTATATATTAAACGATAAAAGTGGACAAGCCTTGGTAATTACGGCTTTTCAGAAGGGTAAGTGGTACCTGCAAGAAGCCGAACGATATGCAGATATTACCAAAAAAGCTCAACATGTTCTAATTATGGCGGCGCCTGATAGCGGATGGGCAGAACATCCCACAAGCCAGTTGCCGAATCTTGACTTGCTAGCACTCGACCCATCTGACCCAGTATCAGAAGAATGGCATTTAATTATTTTGTCTCCTGATTACACAGCAATGGTTCTTTGTCAAGAACTTTCAGCGTCAGATTATGGAGTTGCGGGAATTCCTCAACATGATTTAGAAAGGAAATTTTACGGGTTGTGGACATTCGAGCCAGAATTAGTCAAAGAAACTGCCGAGATAGCAATTTCTCATGTTAATAGTTACAACCCCGAACTAGGACAAAAGCTACTTGAATATCACAATGCAATTCAGCCACATCTTGCTGCACCCGAAGACTTGAATGCAATAGTCTCGCTTGTCGTTGACTATCTGCAAACAGGGCAAAAGAATACACAAGTGCAGCTTCTAGACAATAACTTGCTATCTAATGAAATCCAAGCATTTCTACGGATGGCGCAAATTATGGATGCTGCGGATATTACAAACCCAATGGCAGCATCTGAAGTTGTGGCACTTGCTGAAACGATGGGGCAGTTACTTGATTTACCAGCATGGCAAATTAAGCGTTTGCGTCTTGCTGCCTTATTACATCGTATCGACCCATTACAGCGAGCGGAAAGTGTTTTGGCAAACACTAACTTTCATCGCTACCAAGAAGATGCACCAAGCACTCCTCTTACTTGTCCATTAATACCTGGCGCCCAAGTACTGCGAACAATGCCAAGGCTACGTGCGATTGCTCAAATTATTACTCATCAAACCGAATGGTGGAATGGGACAGGTGATCCAGCAGGTTTAGCGGGTAATGAAATTCCTTTAGAGTCAAGAATCTTGGCTTTATTATCGGACTTTC
Source organism: Calothrix sp. NIES-4105 (assembly GCF_002368415.1). Taxonomy (GTDB): domain Bacteria; phylum Cyanobacteriota; class Cyanobacteriia; order Cyanobacteriales; family Nostocaceae; genus Dulcicalothrix. The sequence continues at coordinate 8,188,738 of NZ_AP018290.1, read as the reverse complement.
AAGCCAGGGTGAATCAGAAAAAATCTGCTGGTAATATTAGTAGCCAGGATGTATTTACACAATCTTTAGAAGAATGTAGACTGCAACAATCGACACGATTCGACCCGAAATTAATAGAAGCTTTAACACTGCTAGTTATGGGTTTACAGCAAGGACTAGAAATAGGTATGGTGACACCAAAAACTAGTGCTGGAATGTGGTTGCTTGATCATCGTTTAGAAAGTGAAAATAAAATAAGTCAAGAAATAGGTTCTCGAAAATAAATCGCAAATCAATTAAATAGCAAATGAATATTGAAGCAATCCGTAACGGCACACTCAAAAACTTACCTGGTAGCGATTTAGAAGACGAGGATTTATCGAGTCTAGATTTAACCCGTATTTCTTTAATGGGCGCCACCTTAGTAGGAGTTAATTTTCAAAACTCTAAACTCGAAGGTGGGCATTTAGAAGGTGCTAATTTAATGGGCGCCAACTTAAAGCAAACCGACTTACGGGCGAACTTAATGGGCGCCAATTTAATGCAAGCCGATTTAACTGGTGCTGATTTACGCGGCAGTAATTTACGCGGTGCAAATCTAATGAGTGCCAGACTCAGCGATGTATCACTTGCAGGAGCATTTTTAAGTGGCGCCAACTTAATGAACGTCAATCTCCAGGGTGTAGACCTACGTGGTGCAGATTTGCGTGGTGTAAACCTTACAGGCGCCAACCTTAAAGGTGCAGACGTAAGCCGTGCAGATTTACAAGGTGCCAACTTAAGTGAAGCCAACCTCGAAGAAGCAGACCTACGCGGAGCAAACCTATCAGGAGCAAACCTAACCGGAGCAAACCTACTATGTGCCGAACTAGAAGGCACCAATTTAAATGGCGCCAACCTAGATAAAGCCTGCCTGACCGGTACATTAGCCCAAAAATAAACTAATTTGCCTTGTGTAATAAATCTATCTTGTAAAATAAACCTATCTTGTGGAATAGAGCTATCTTGTGGAATGGGCATCCTTGCCCGTTCCTAAAATGCCAGTTGTTTTAATATAAGTACTATGGCAGAAATTAAAAACCAACCCTTTGTGCCTCCTTGAAAACAATTCAGATAATTTTAATTAAATTATTAATCATTTAAACAAGGCATTAAATTATGACTTTACAGGAAATTATAAATTTAGCTAAACAGCTTTCAACTGTAGATAAATTACGTTTGATTCGTCAACTTGCTGCTGATATAAAGCTTGAATTAGTAGATAAGCCTTTGCCTCGTAAATCATTATGGGGGTTATGTGCCCCTCTAGGACAGGCGCCATCGGCAATAGAAATCGATGCAGCGCGCGCTGAGGAATGGGCTAACTTTCCACAACAAGACCTTTAAGGCGCCTCATCTTAAATAAATTCGGCAGGCGAGGACGCCTGCTCCACAAGCTCCACAAGCTCCACAAGAAACTTAATTTACAAAGATAAATATATTACAATTATTTATACGCAATATTACTCAGCTAATCTAGCCTAACCCTGTGCCAATCTGGATGTACATATTTAATAAATGTATATCATGGCACTTTTTTACAAGCAAATACTACTTAAACTATTTGAGCTAGGGGTTACAGGATTTATTGCTGCTAGTGTTCCCCTGACAACCTTATCACCTACATTTGCTAATACCCCCATTTCATTCGAGACAAAAGCGCAAGACCAAGGTAGAAAAATTCCCCGTTACCGGATACCAGCAAGATTCTACAACGGTTCGCAGTTTTCAGAAGGTTTGGCGCCTGTTCGTATTGGTAAGAAGTACGGTTTTATTAACAAAAGCGGTAGACTCGTTATTCAAGCCAATTTCGATGAGGTTTTAGATTTTTCTGAGGGTTTGGCAGCAGTAAAGTTAGATTCCAAGTGGGGTTATATAAATAGAGAAGGTAGATTTAGGATTTTACCCCAGCTTGAGGAGCCTGATTTCTTTAGTGATGGACTTGTGTCTGTAAAAATTGGCGATAAGTACGGATTTATTAATCGGCAAGGTAAAATTGTCATTCAACCGCAGTTTGATGAAGTTACCTCTGGGTTTGAGTCGGGTTTGGCAGCTATCAAGTTAGGTGAAAAATACGGTTATATAAATAAACAGGGTCAATTTGCAATTCCCGCGCAGTTTGAAGGCGCCTTTTTGTTCAAAAATGGATTAGCGGCAGTAAAATCTGGTGGTAAATGGGGATTTATCAATAAAAGCGGTAAATTTGTGATTCAACCGCAGTTTGATGAAGCAAATTTCTTTCGTGATGAACTAACACCTGTAAAGATGGGTGAAAAATACGGGTTTATCAACAAACAAGGTAAATTTGTAATTGCTGCTAAATTTGATGGTGCCACTGAGTTTAGAGATGATTTAGCAAAAGTCAAAGTTGGCGATAAATATGGTTATATAAACCGTGAAGGCAAAATTATCATAGAACCAACATTTGAAGATGCCACAGCTTTTAGTGAAGGATTAGCTCAAGTTAAAGTCGGCGCCAAATGGGGTTATATAAATAAAAGCGGTCAAATAGTCATTGAACCACAGTTCGATGAAGTTCGTCGCTTTTCTGAAGGTGTCGCAAATGTTTGTATTAGCGGTAAATGTGGTTTTATCCGTAATCCTTTGTAATCTCTTCTTAACTCTTTCTTTGTGTCCTTTGTGTCTTTGTGGTTAAATTCTCTTTCCTCTGTGCCCTCTGTGACGGGCGTGGTAAAAATAATTACCCTTACTGCACAGGCGGGACAGCCGTGCTACAATCTTTGGCGCATTCTTAGGGCTAATACTGATAAGAACGTTAATCCTATTATGCCTGCTAAGGGATTATCATTTACACCTGTCACCCAAACTGGAACGGCGCCTGTATATTTAATTAATTGACCGACATTAACAACGTACCATCCCCAAATTAACCCGGCATGAATACCAATGGGTAAACCTAAACGTCCGTTACAACTGCGCTTTGCCCATATACAAATTAATGCCAGGAGCAATAAGCCAAAAAATTGTGGGGAAGTACGAATTATCTCTGGTATCGGTTTTATAAAGTGCGATACAGGAAAAATTATTGCTACTGCCCAAAGTACTGCGTTCGGTTTATAGTCGCGTTCTAATTCATCGTATAAAAAGCCGCGAAAGAATAATTCTTCAGCAAGGGCAGTTCCAATAGCTGTAGGTATGGCTTCGATAATAAATCTTAATACTCCAGAGTTAGCTTGGCGCCACTCTAACCAACCGAATAATCCTTGAACAATAAATAATAACTCAATGCTTATCAACCCTATCGCTAAACCCCGCAACAGTTCAAAGCTATTTTTTTTGGAAAACTCTAAACCTACATGCTTATATATTCTTGGTTGGTGATGAACTACTTTACCCCAATACGGCAGAAATATAAAAAATTCGATTGCTAATAGTCCCATTGTTAAAATTGTGACTAAATTAGCATCGCGTATAAGTAAGTATATTGGCGCCGCAACAGGTAGCCAGACTATTGCTAAACAAACTAAAAACCCAATAATTCGCACTGGGGCTGGATACTGAGCTAACCAACTTATGTCAAATTTCATACAAACTAGCCAATCTTGTGGAACAGCCGGACCAGGCTGTCCCATAATTACTCATCTGGCTCAATAGTGCTAGTTAACCCGTGACCTTTAAGGGTTTCGCTATAAAACTCAGCATGTTCCAGCGCACAGGTAATGACCAAAGCAAGACCGTTGGTATGTGCTTCCATCATTATGCTAACAGCCTGCGGTTGTGTAAGACTCGGTACTGTAGTTATGAGCGATTGCACTACATGTTCCATTGAGTTGAAATCGTCGTTATGAAGCAAGACGCGGTATCGAGGCGCCAGCTTTCGGGTTGTTGAAGTTTTTTCAATGGTTTCTACAGACACAGTTCTATGCTATGGTTATTCAAATACTACAATCGTGGACGCTGCTAGGTGAAATCTTAACACTTATTTATCCATTTTAGCTTGGACTCAAAGCGAATACTCGCACTCGACTACAATTATTACCACTATTGGCTGATATTTATTGATATAATTATATCTGTTTGGTCTGTGTCGCTAGGTAGATATGGATAAAAGCCTAGATTTTAAACCAAGACAAATTTTATTTTTGGAATGCGGTACTGAGCGTTTATACACTGAACTTATTCAAGTTGTTAAAGAGCGTCAGTTGTGCTGGGTACGTCCGCTATTCCTTGCCGACAAGTCAATAGAACCTCATAAAATAACTGATTTACGCTCTAGTTCCGATTTACTCTGGTCAATAAATTTATTTCAACCTGCAATGGAAGTTGAGGTAATTCCATTTTTTAGCGATTTCGCACATCTTGAGGAGCTGTCTTCCATTACAGCAAAGCAACAACTTCATAATTTTATCCAAAAGCTTTGGGTTCAAGGGAGCGTGTAGTGGGTGGAGCAAAGCCTTCACCCAACCTAAGTTAATATTTTAATAATTGAAAACCCCTCACGACTTTGGGTGAGGGGTTTCGTTTTTTTGAACTCAGCATAAGAAATTTGACTTACTACATAACCAAACATAAGCTTTGCTTGGAGAAAAATATACCGATTTAGTAGCTTGCGACTAGCTTAACTCGACCTGCGTCCATCTCAGCCATAAGCAATTCCAATGCTTCGTAGTCTACATCGGAAATATAACCCATCTCGGTTAACTCGTAGTTAATCTCATTCTCTATCTCTGGAGTTAGTTTTTGAATGTTCAAAGCTTTCTCGACTAGTTGCCGAATTGCGTATTTTGTTTTCATTTTTTTACAAACCTAATTTTAATACTAGTTATTATCTCAGACATAGTTTTGTATAAAAAGTGATGGAGGTGTATGTTCATTCGTGATTTGAATCACAGCTACTATGTTGCTTATTTTGAAGTTGTATGCCATCATCTGGTATGGTTATTTCACTAAATGCTCATCTACCCTGAGACATAAATGCTCTATATTAATGGATTGAGAAGCGCTTCTCAAAGCTATGTAAAACAAGCATAAATTGTTTGTTCATCATAACTAATCCTCGATTGTATACGCTATTAAATTAAGGTTAAGCCCAGGTAAATCAATGCGACTGTATATAAATAAATTAATATTTAACTGATAAAAGTATATTTAAGCACAGAAATTTTTCAAGTTTTGGTAATCTTTAAGCGAGATGGCTAGATCAATAAAGATTCAGCAAAGAGATGTAATACGAATGGTCGATGTCATGAGAAAAGGTTTATGGTCAAATACATCTATCATAGAAGTTTGATTACTTTAAATAGGTAATTAGGAAGTAAATATGCAAGCAGTACTTAGTCATCCAAAATTGACCGTAATTCGTCCTCAAGGTAATTTGAATGCAGCTAACGCTTTAGAGTTTGAGCGCGATTTAACAACAGCTTTAAGACAAGACGATAATGGCACCATGCTAGTTAACCTAGCATCAGTTGAATCGATGGATAGCGCAGGGTTGATGGCTTTAGTTTCCGCTCTCAAGCTCGCACAAGCCACCAATAAGCGATTCAGCATCTGCTGTGTATCCCCCGCATTGCGTATTATTTTTGAATTAACTCAACTTGATGGTGTATTTGAGATATTGGCAGACGAAACTGCATTGACAAGCGTGTAATTCCCTGTAGGATGAAGTAAACACTCTTGCCCAATGCAGCAATACTGCACCAAATAACACCAACCAGTGTAAGTAGGATTGTGAGATATCTCGATAACCCTAATAAATGCTATGTTGGAGGTGGTATAGCTGTATATTAAAGTACGTAAAAGATAGCATAACGTGGCTTTCGCAGTACAAGAATTAATAACGTCGGATATTCTCAAACCAGCACGATACCTCGGTAACGAGTTGGGAGCAGTACACAAACCTTGGCAAAGTGCCAATGTCCGTTGGGTACTCACCTATCCAGAAATCTATGAAGTTGGGGCATCAAATTTAGGACACATTATCCTATACAACATTTTGAACGCCCAACCACGTCAATTGTGCGACCGTGCGTACTTACCCGCACCAGACTTAGCAGCAAAACTGCGCTCATCTAAAACGCCGTTATTTGCTGTCGAGTCTAAACGGTCGCTTGTTGATTTTGATATCCTTGGTTTTAGCCTTAGTTACGAACTAGGTGCGACTAATATTTTAGAAATGCTTGACTTGGCAGGAATACCCCTGACTTCAAGTGAGCGCGACAACGGAAATTACCCCTTAATTTTTGCTGGTGGACAAACCGCAACATCGAACCCTGAACCATACACGGACTTCTTAGATTTTATTGCCCTTGGCGATGGCGAAGAACTCCTCCCTGAAATTGGTATGGTTTTGGAAGAAGGTAAAGCGGCTTGTTTGAATCGTGAAGAATTATTACTAGACCTTGCTCAAATACCCGGTGTATACGTACCCAGATTTTATGAGCAAGCTGCTGACGGATCGGTTCGTCCCAAAAGTTCAGATGTACCCGAACGAATCTTACGCCGAGTTGCCACCCCCATTCCCGCTTATTCAGTCGGACTTGTGCCCTACGTTCAAACTGTCCATGACCGTTTGACAATCGAAATTCGTCGTGGCTGTACAAGGGGATGTCGATTTTGTCAACCAGGAATGCTTACCCGTCCCGCGCGCGATGTCGAACCATCAAAGGTAGTAGAAGCGATTGAGAAAGGAATGCGCTTCACCGGTTATAATGAATTTTCTCTACTATCATTAAGCTGTTCAGATTATTTATCCCTGCCCTCCGTCGGGATGGAAATCAAAAATCGCTTAAAAGGTGAAAATATCTCGCTTTCATTACCAAGTCAACGGGTAGACAGGTTTGATGAAAATATTGCTAATATACTGGGTGGAACACGGCAAAGTGGTTTAACTTTTGCTCCAGAAGCTGGAACCCAGCGAATGCGCGATATTGTCAACAAAGGTCTAACCAACGAAGAACTTCTACGCGGTGTTAAGACAGCTTGGGAAAAAGGCTGGGATAAAATTAAGCTTTATTTTATGATTGGCTTACCAGGCGAAACCGACGCGGATGTTGTTGGTATTGTTGAAACTGTAGCTTGGTTACAACGCGAGTGCCGAGGCAAAGGTAGAAAACCGCTCAACTTTAACATTACAATTTCTAACTTCACTCCCAAACCTCATACTCCATTTCAGTGGCATTCAGTTGCAAAAGCTGAATTTGAGCGTAAGCAAAGACTTTTACGTGTAGAATTCCGCTCTTTACGCGGCGTCAAGGTAAATTATACTGATGTTCGCCTCTCTGCTATGGAAGATTTTATTGGTAGAGGAGATCGTAGCTTAGGTAAAGTTTTGAAAAGAGCATGGGAACTAGGCGCCGGGATGGATTCGTGGTATGACAATATCGAGCGCGCGTTTAATGCATGGAGTCAAGCTATTGCTTTATCAAATTTGTCTTGGAAGTATCGCCAAGTCGAAAACGGTGAATGGAATGTAATGGAATGTGAAAATTTAAATACATTTCTTGATATTGCTTTACCTTGGGATCATATTGATAGTGGGATTGACAAAAAATGGTTAGTTGAGGATTTACAACGTGCGTTAGAAGCTGCTACAATTGCTGACTGTTCGTTTGCAGAATGTTCGCACTGCGGTGTTTGCAGCACTGACTTCGGTCATAATATAGTAATCACACCCGCCCAATGCCCTCCTTTTGATGGAGAATTTGTGCCTAACACAAATAAAACCCAACGTTTACGCGTTTGGTTTGGCAAAACTGGGGATATGGCATTAGTCAGCCATTTGGATTTGATGCGTCTTTTTGACCGTGTGGTGCGAAGGGCAAGTTTGCCAGTCTCATTTACAGGTGGTTATCATCCCAACCCTCGAATTTCTCTTGCCAGCGCTTTACCATTAGGCGCCACTAGCAATGGTGAAATTGTGGATTTTGAATTGACACAACCTGTTGATGTTGAAGATTTTAAAATCAAGCTGACTTCGGTTCTGCCTAGCGATATACCTATATATAAAGTCGTTGAAATCGATTTGAAGGCGCCTGCTGCTGCTGCCCAATTACAAACCGCTGAGTACTTAATTACTGTAGCAACAGAACCAGGAACTCCCATTCTTTGGCACGAAGCGCTCTCATCAATCAAAAACCAAACAGAAATTTGGTGCGAACAGATAACCAAGTCAGGCAAACACCAACAAATTGATTTACGCTCACGTTTGTTAGATTTAGAACTAGTTGATCAAAGCGACGACAATCATGTTGCCACATTACGGTATGTTGGTAGTTGTCGTAACGATGGTATGCTGCTGCGTCCTGAACATATTCTGCTTATGCTCTCGACTGTGATGCCTGGTGATTATCAATTGCTCCATATCCATCGTCTTGGTATAGGTTTGCAATAAATGCAGTGTCCACAGCATGTGTTCTTCGCGCAGCAATAAATTTATTCATGCCCAAATTAATTTGAAAGAATTGATTTTTGACAAGGTTGCGTTAGAATGATATGAAGAGGAAATTTCTGGCGCTGCATGTTCTAACTGCTGATTCGTTACCCTGATAATTAGGGCAGTAAAGTTATATTACCTTGGAGTGTCGTTTCTAGGAGTTTATCCTGTGACTTTAGTTGTGTAGACAAAAACACTCTTCCTCCCTTTCCGCGATCTGCGAATCAGTTATTGTTTCATCGCTCCGTCAGAAATCTCTAGCTATATCTTTTTTAAAGCAGTCGAAGTTACGGCGCCTTACAGATATGAGAGCGCAACTCGAAGTGCAGACTCTATTACAGTTTGTTAGAGTAGAGTAAATCAGGCAGTTGCCTTTTACTCAAGCTTTCGGCTTAACAGATTTTTGCAACTTTGGCTGTTACGGGCAGAACTTTTAGAATGAAATCATGTAGATGAAGCATTGTAGCAAAATTGACAAAGGACGAATGATTTTTATTGCTTAATTTATGTCAGCCGTTCTGGGTTTATTCTTAATATAAAGGCCATACTCCTTCCCGCTATAAACGCTTTTATGACCTACGTTCTTGGAGTGTGGAGTTCGTCAATCGGATAATTCCTTTAATGTGTAACTCGCATACGCGCTTATGGGCGCAGTATAAATTAGAAGTAGTTCAGACCGTGTTTGTATGGGTATATCGGCTGATTAACATCCAGAATTTGTGCTGCGGTTTTTTTGAGGAAATTGAATGCCAAAACAAATTATTATAGCCGAGCAGCATCAAATCGCTGCTGTCTTTTCTGAAGACCAAATACAAGAGCTTGTTGTTGCTACAGGACATCACCAAATTGGTGATATTTACTTAGGTGTTGTAGAAAATGTGTTACCTGGTATTGACGCTGCTTTTGTCAATATTGGTGACCCAGAGCGAAATGGTTTTATTCACGTTACAGATTTAGGTCCACTGCGATTAAAACGTGCAGCATCAGCAATTACTGAGTTGTTGACACCGCAGCAAAAGGTTTTGGTGCAGGTGATGAAAGAACCTACAGGCACCAAAGGACCACGACTTACAGGGAATATTACGCTTCCTGGTCGTTATGTAGTATTGATGCCGTATGGTAGAGGCGTAAATTTATCGCGTCGCATTCGTAACGAAAACGAACGTAATCGATTGCGAGCGTTAGCAATTTTGATCAAACCTGCGGGAATGGGTTTGTTAGTTCGCACTGAAGCCGAAGGCAAACCAGAAGAAGCGATTATCGAAGATTTAGAAGCATTACAAAAACAGTGGGAAGCTATTCAGGTTGAAGCGGTTGGTACGCGCGCTCCTGCTTTACTTAACCGCGATGATGATTTTATTCAGCGTGTACTTCGCGATATGTACGGCGCCGATGTCAACCGAATTGTAGTTGATTCGAGTACCGGATTAAAACGAGTCAAGCAGTATTTACAAAACTGGAGTGGAGGTCAAACTCCTCAAGGTTTATTGATTGATCACCATCGCGACCGAACTGCAATATTAGAATACTTCCGTGTAAATGCAGCGATTAAAGAAGCTCTTAGACCAAGAGTTGATTTACCTTCAGGTGGCTATGTTATTATCGAGCCGACCGAAGCATTAACTGTTATAGATGTTAACTCTGGCTCGTTTACACGCTCGGCAACTGCGCGCGAAACCGTATTATGGACTAACTGCGAAGCGGCAACCGAGATTGCTCGTCAATTACGCCTACGTAATATTGCTGGTGTGATTGTAGTTGATTTCATAGACATGGAATCACGGCGTGACCAGCTTCAAGTTCTCGAACACTTTAACAAAGCATTAAAAGCTGACAAAGCACGTCCACAAATCGCTCAATTAACCGAGTTGGGGTTAGTCGAACTTACACGTAAACGCCAAGGTCAAAACGTATACGAGTTATTTGGACATACTTGCCCAACTTGCGGTGGTTTAGGGCATATCGTGCAGCTACCAGGAGAAAGCGAACCACGCGTATCACCACCAGCACCAACGGAAGTACCCGACCGTTTTGTGGCATCAACACCAATTCGAGAGCGAGTGCCACAAGCAAGAGCTAGCAATCCTCAAGAGACTTATGAAGGATTTTCGGAATCATCATTTGAGCCAGAGACAGAATATAACTCGGTAGGGGTTAACCATCCTAGTTACCATGAAATCGGTGATAAACGTCGTGTTCGGCGCCGTCAGCGAATTGGTGTTCCAGGAGCAAATGGAAATTCAGAACCGCGTGTAACATCAAGTCCCATGTCATATGTAAATGACTCAGACATGGACATCGAACAAGATGGGGAAATAGATAATAATCCTGTTCCATCGACAATGGGTTCAAAACCCAGTTGGGAACCGATACGAGAGCGTAAAATTTCAAAACTCGACCCAATTAAGCCAGTTGTCGAACCGCCAGAGATTGTATCGGTGGAAATGAATGATGATGAGCAAGATGTTTACGCATTGATGGGAGTTTCGCCTTTAGTACGTCTTAACAGGGAAGTTAAAAATCCAAAATCAGTAATTATTAACGTTACTTTACCTGGACAACCACCAGAAACCTCCAACTTTGACATCGAACCACCGTCTCCAACAGTTTCTACAACACCTTTGCCCAGACCAAAAACTGAGCGGGTTGAGCGTATCCCCAATATTGATAACCTACCAGAACCTTGGGGAGAAGTTGCATCAGAACCAGCTTCTACGCCGACTCCGATGCCAAGGAAAGTTGTTCCACCAATACAAACAGTACAGCCAGTACAACCACCACCAGTACAACCACCAGTACAACCCAACATGCAATCTAGTTATACAGATGATGAAGTCAAGGAAGGTACTACCCGTCGTAGGCGCCGTCGTTCTTCAGCAGCTGATGGTGATTCTGACTATTAGCAAATAGGTAATAGTGGGTGAATAAACATGGTAAGGCACCTCGATACAGCAAACTCATTACCTACAAGTCAATCAAGCTGGCTAGAATTATCTAGCAAGTGCGAAATTATACAAGCGGGTGTTGACGAAGTAGGTCGAGGCGCCTTATTTGGCCCTGTGGTTGCAGCCGCAGTTATATTGCCGAACAATGCTTTGCCACAATTAGTTGCTGCTGGGATAAATGACAGTAAAAAGTTGTCAGTGCTTAGAAGAAAGCAACTCTTCGCGCAAATAATAGCTTGCAGCGATTGGAAAATTGGTTATGCTTCAACTGCTGAAATTGACCAACTTAATATACTACAAGCATCTTTACTCGCAATGAAGCGGGCTGTGCTGAAGCTATCAGTACAACCTGACATTTGTTTAATTGATGGTAATCAATTGGTTAAAGGTTTGCCAATGCCACAAAAAACAATTATTAAGGGTGATTCAATATCTATCGCCATTGCGGCAGCGAGCATCGTTGCAAAAGTTTGGCGCGATGATTTAATACTGCGATTAGCTACTAAATATCCAATGTATGATTTAGCACAGAATAAAGGTTACGGCAGTCGGCGCCACCTACTTGCATTGCAGGAATATGGCGCCTCGCGTTTACACCGCAAATCTTTCTCACCGTGTCAAGTTAAATTACAGCTTGAGTTAAAATTTGACTAACTCGTGCCATTTGTAATTGTACTTATTCTAAATTAAATATAGGTAGTTCACCTTTATTTACGCTTGTATTTACGTTTGGGAGCGTTTCTTGAGTTGATTTCACCCAATCATTGTAATCAGCAAGTAGCTGGTGTAACAATCTTTGTTTAACAGTTAGTAGTACACTCTTCAATAAGCTGTTACCAGTTGTCTCTAAAATAGGTTTAGGGGTAAAGCAAAATGGCGGAGGGAAATCTACTTCTACTTGCAAATCGGCTCGACCGCGAAGCCGAGTACCTGTACCAATTTGTTCAGGAATTAAAAAGCCTTGCAATGAGAGTGCAAAGCGCTGGTTAATATACTCAAAACCTAGAATTTCACAAGCAATAGACTGAAGCCTAATTGTACCATTTGATTCAGCCCATACTCTCATGTCTACGGTTGGTTGAACACTAAGCGACATAAAACTTAAAGGACGCATTCTAAGCCGAAATACTTCGTCTGAAATTTGCTGAATGCGACTAGGGTCTGTCAATGCATTAACCAAGCGTCTGCGCTGACGCAGGTAATGCCCAATGGGTACAGGCTGCTCTGGAACAGGAATTTCTACTGATTGAGAAGCAGTAAACTTAGTAACCATAAGCCGTTCTAATACCTTTTTAACTAATTTAATATTTTTTAGCAATAAAAATTTGCAATACTCAAACGCAAATATTATCTATAGTAAAGAGCAATTTGCTTAAGTTTTCATCGACTTTAAGGTATACAAATTAATAATTAAGTTACTATTGTTCTTTAAAACACAGTTCACTCTTCTTAAAGAAAGCAATATTAAGTAGAAAAATATGAATTTATCGGTAGCGCATCTAGGTCCTCCAGGAAACTACAGTGAACAGGCAGCACTTTTTTATATCAACTGGCTTGCGAAGACACAATCAACAAAAGCAATTCTATGTCCTTATCCTAGCATTGCACAGTCCTTAAAAGCCGTAGCCCAAGAAAATGCTCTGTTAGCTGTTGTACCTGCAGAAAATTCGATTGAAGGCAGCGTCACGATGACAATGGATACGATGTGGCAACTTGATAGCTTATATATCCAATTAGCTATAGTGATGCCGATTGTTCATGTACTAATATCTTGTGCTTCAAGTTTAGACAGTGTTAAAACTGTTTACTCGCATCCACAAGCTTTAGCACAATGTCAGGGATGGTTAGAACGTTTTCTTCCGTCCGTACAGATGATTGCAACAAATTCTACGACTGAAACATTGCAAAAACTAGAAATTGAGGAGGGCGCCGCAACAATTTCTTCACAGCGCGCGGCACAGTTGTACAATTTACCAATCCTAGCTGCTGGTATAAATGACCACCCTGATAACTGTACAAAGTTTTGGGTCGTAAGTTTAGGTAACAAGTCTCAAGATTTGAATCAAGATTTAAATCTTGATTTAAGGCGTGCTACGAATAAAAGGTATACATCTTTGGCGTTTAGCTTAAGAGCAAATAAACCTGGAGCGTTGTTTAAAGCGCTAAGAATATTTGCTCAACTAAACATAAACTTAAGTCGTATTGAGTCACGTCCAACGAAGCGCTCATTAGGAGAATACCTATTTTTTATCGACTTAGAAGCTGACTATGATGATGAAGTTATGCAATCTGCGCTTAAAGAACTATCAACCGACACTGAAGTTCTAAAGATATTCGGCAGTTACGATGTTTTTTCAACAAAAGATATGTAACAAGCCTTGCACTTACAGTTTTTGGTTGAACGTGTCTTTGAGAACAGTACGAGCAGCTAGGTGATTTCGAGTTGTTGTCAAAATTTCAGCTTCGCGTTCCAAGCGCGCGGCAGTATCGACCATTTCTAGGAGTGACTGCTGCTCTATTGGAACACCGTGGAGATTATGCGCGACCCAGTATGATAACTCAACAGGTAAATCAGGCAAATCTTCAGGAAGTTCAATATTTTGGTCGGTTAGTTTTGCAGATAAACGGACAACATCACGCAAAAGATGTTCGACATCCGTGGCAATTGGTTGCAAATCTTTGGTTGGTGCTTCATCTTGAACCCATTCAACTAAACCAACTCGATAAGGTTTTTCGCGAACATATTCAAGAACCCGGAACCGTTGCTGCCCCAAAGTTACCATTTTCATTCGATCATCAGGTAAACGCTGATAATGAATTATTTCCGCACAACAACCAACATTTGCTATTTTGCCCTGAGCAGGGTCTACCATTAGTACTCCAAATCGACGGTCGCCTTCCAAAATCGTGTTCATCATGATTCGGTAGCGATACTCAAAAATGTGTAATGGTAAGGGTCTGGTCGGAAACAAGACTACTTCAGGTAACGGGAACAAAGGCAGTTCACGAACCGCAATTTTAGATGAGGATGACATTGTTCTTTGGTATAAATTTACTCTTTAACTGTTAAAACTTTATAATTCCCGTATTCTTTCTTAAATATTATCACTTTGTTTTGCGGCAAATAAAAAGCCCCTGAGAAATATTTCTCAAGGGCTAGTAAATAATTATACATTTTCAATCCCCCCAATCCCCTGCGATTTCGGGGGGCAGGGGGGGATTATCTTTACAATTTAACTTCAATATCAACACCGGATGGCAAGTCTAACTTCATCAGCGCGTCGATTGTTTTAGACGAAGGTTGATAAATATCGATAATTCTACGATGTGTGCGAGTTTCAAAGTGTTCACGAGAGTCTTTATCGACGTGAGGTGAGCGCAACACACAGTAAATTTTACGTTTTGTTGGCAGAGGAATTGGGCCAATTGCTGTAGCGTTAGTACGATTTGCTGTGTCTACTATCTTCTCGCAAGAGGTATCGAGTAAGCGGCGGTCAAAAGCTTGCAAGCGAATTCTGATTTTTTGCTGTTGTAGCGTTGCCATTTTCGGTTTTCCTGGTTCGGTTGATTTTCGTAGGGGCGGGTTTAGAGATATTTTTAGTAGGGGCGGGTTTAGAGATATTTTTAGTAGGGGCGGGTTTAAAGATATTTTTACTAGGGGCGGGTTTAAAGATATTTTTAGTTCGCTTTCTAGGGTATCTGTTAACCCGCCTTTACTTTTAGGGTATCTGTTAACCCGCCCTATACTTTTAAGGTATCTGTTACCCGCCCTATACTTTTAAGATATTTGTAAACCCGCCTTTACTTAGAGCATGTGGGCATAAAAAGAGCAGAGATGTATTATATCATCTCCGCCCGTATTATCGATTAAAGCGCAAGGTATTATTTAACAATTTTAGAAACAACACCTGCACCGATGGTACGACCACCTTCACGAATCGCGAAGCGCATCCCTTGCTCAATTGCAATTGGGCTGATTAGCTTTACTGTCATTTTGATACGGTCACCGGGCATTACCATTTCTGCTGCACCACCGTCATCAGCGGTAAAAGCTTCGATGGTACCAGTTACGTCAGTTGTACGCACGTAGAACTGAGGACGATATCCGGCGAAGAAAGGTGTTTTACGACCGCCTTCTTTTTCGGTTAATACGTAAACTTCACCTTCAAAGTCGGTATGAGGAGTAATGGAACCGGGTTTTGCCAATACCATTCCGCGCTCAATATCTTCTTTCTTTAAACCACGAAGGAGTAGACCTGCGTTGTCACCAGCCATACCTTCTTCGAGACTCTTTTTGAACATCTCGATACCAGTTACTGTCGTGGCGCGAGTATTTTTAATACCTACTAACTCTACGTTGTCGCCAACTTTTATTTTTCCACGCTCAATCCGTCCGGTAGCTACTGTACCACGACCTGAGATTGAGAATACGTCTTCTACCGCCATCAAGAAAGGCTTGTCAATGTCACGTTCGGGAGTAGGAATGTAGGAATCTACAGCATCCATAAGTTCGTAGATTTTATCTACCCACTTATCTTCTCCACGCTGTGTTTTGGGTGCCGAAGTCATTTTTTCAAGTGCTTGCAGACCGGAACCCTTGACGATAGGAATATCATCACCTGGGAAGTCGTAGCTTGAAAGAAGTTCGCGAACTTCTAATTCTACGAGTTCGAGTAATTCTTCGTCGTCTACCATGTCTTCTTTATTCATGAAGACAACCAAGCTTGGTACACCTACCTGCTTCGCTAACAAAATGTGTTCGCGAGTTTGGGGCATTGGACCGTCTGCTGCTGATACTACTAAGATGGCGCCGTCCATTTGAGCAGCACCAGTAATCATGTTCTTCACATAGTCAGCGTGACCTGGACAGTCCACGTGAGCGTAGTGACGTTGTGCGGTTTCATATTCAACGTGAGCGGTGTTAATTGTAATACCACGCGCTCTTTCTTCTGGAGCAGCATCGATTTGGTCGTATGCTTTAGCTACCGCATTACCAGAAGCCGCAAGCGTCATGGTAATAGCTGCTGTTAAAGTAGTTTTACCGTGGTCAACGTGACCAATGGTACCAATATTGACGTGGGGTTTATTGCGTTCAAACTTTGCGCGTGCCATGAATACTCGTTTCCTTTTCTAGTTATGCGTTCCCTTTGCTTTTAGCGATAATAGCCTCGGCGACGTTGCGAGGCACTTCTTCGTAATGGCTAAACTCCATTGAGAAGATTCCGCGTCCTTGGGTCTTCGAGCGAATGTCAGTAGCATAGCCAAACATTTCTGCCAAGGGAACCTTAGCAGTAACTTTCGCAAGACCTGCTTCCGACCCCATACCTTCAATTTGCCCACGACGAGAGTTGAGGTCGCCCATTACATCACCAAGGAAGTTTTCGGGAACTTCGACTTCAACCTTCATCATAGGTTCTAATAGTACAGGCGAAGCTTTCATTACAGCTTCCTTCATCGCCATACTTCCTGCGATTTTGAAAGCCATTTCTGAAGAGTCTACATCATGGTACGACCCATCAATCAATGTTGCTTTAACATCAATGAGTGGGTACCCAGCTAATATACCAGACTCAGTACTTTCCTTCATTCCGGCTTCAGCAGGGCTTATGTACTCTTTCGGTACAGTACCACCGACTATTTTAGAGACAAACTCAAATCCACTTCCAGGCTCTCCAGGCTCCAGGTCGATAACTACGTGACCGTACTGACCTTTACCACCGCTCTGACGAATAAATTTTCCTTCGACTCTATTAACAGCCTTACGAATTGTTTCGCGGTAAGCAACTTGCGGCGCCCCGACGTTTGCTTCCACTTTAAATTCGCGCAGCATCCGGTCAACCAGAATTTCTAGGTGTAATTCACCCATTCCAGCAATCACGGTTTGGTTGGTTTCTTGGTCAACACTAACGCGGAAAGTTGGGTCTTCTTCTGATAACGACTGCAAAGCTTTTGAAAGCTTATCCATATCGTTCTTGGTCTTGGGTTCTACCGCAACCGAGATGACAGGCTCTGGAATATATAAAGATTCTAGTATTACTGGTGAATTCTCATCTGTAATTGTATCGCCAGTTAATGTATCTTTTAATCCTAAAGCTGCTCCTAAATCACCTGCACGTAGTTCGTCTACGTCTTGGCGCTCGTCCGCTTTTAATACCACTAATCGCGAAATTCTTTCTTTCTTGCCCTTGGTAGCATTCAATACATAGCTACCTTTCTTCAAGACTCCTGAATAAACGCGCACAAAGGTTAGGCGCCCATATGGGTCAGCCATAATTTTAAACGCAAGAGCAGACAACGGCTCTGAATCATCCGCATGACGTTCAACGGTTTCGCCCGAAAGCAGCGTACCTTGAATTGCTGGAACTTCTGGAGGTGATGGTAAATAATCTACAACTGCATCAAGCAGTAACTGTACACCTTTGTTTTTGAAAGCAGAACCACAAAGCACCGGTATTATCGTACCAGCCACTGTGCCTTTTCGCAAAGCTGTGGTAATTTCTTCTTCAGTTAGTTCTTCACCTTCAAAGTACTTAGCCATTAATTCGTCGCTGGTTTCCGAAACGGCTTCGATCAGCTTAGTTCGGTATTCAACAGCTAATTCCTGCATATCTGCGGGAATATCTTCTTCTTTGATATCAGTACCTTTGTCGTTGGTGTAGATGTAAGCACGCATCTTCACCAAGTCTACTAATCCCAAAAAGTCATTTTCGGCGCCTATTGGTAACTGAATGGGAATCGCATTTGCACGTAAACGGTCGCGCACTTGTTCGTAAACACGATAAAAGTTGGCGCCTGTACGGTCCATCTTGTTAATAAATACAATCCGAGGCACCTTGTAGCGGTCGGCTTGGCGCCACACAGTTTCCGTCTGTGGCTGAACACCACCAACTGAACACAAAACCGTGATTACACCATCAAGTACTCGCATCGAACGCTCAACTTCAATCGTGAAGTCTACGTGACCCGGAGTATCAATAATATTAATTTGATGATCTTTCCAACTCGTACTGATTGCTGCGGCTGTAATCGTAATACCACGTTCCCGTTCCTGTTCCATCCAGTCGGTGACAGCAGTACCTTCGTGAACCTCACCAATTTTATGAATAATCCCAGAGTAAAATAATATTCTCTCTGTTGTTGTTGTTTTGCCCGCGTCTATATGCGCCGCAATCCCTATATTGCGTACCCTTTCTAGCGGGATAGTACGTGCCACAGGTGCCTCCTAGAGTTTTCGCCTCATAATATCTTGTATATTACACTTTGTTAAGTTTATACATTTTACGGTAAACCGACATTTTACTGACAAATAGCCCGACAATTTTAGATTTTGGATTTATAATTTTAGATTAAAAAACAATCCAAAATCCAAAATCTTAAATCTAAAATCGGTTGACGATTAATATATGCCCTCAGATAGAGGTATAAACGTCTAATTAATAACGGTAATGCGCGAAAGCTTTGTTCGCTTCTGCCATACGGTGAGTTTCTTCGCGCTTTTTGATTGCGCTTCCTGTTTCGTTTGCAGCATCCATTAATTCGTTAGCCAATCTAGAAGCCATAGTCCGACCGGGACGCGCTCTAGAATATTGTACTAACCAGCGTAACGCGAGGGTTGTACCACGTTCATTACGCACTTCCATTGGTACTTGATAAGTTGCACCACCAACACGACGCGCTTTTACTTCCACAAGTGGTGTTGCGTTGCGTACTGCTTTTTCAAATACTTCGAGAGGGTCGCCACCAGTACGGTCGCCAATCGTTTTTAACGCATCATAAACAATCCGCGCGGCTAGTGATTTCTTGCCGTGACGCATAATGCGGCGAGTAATCATACTAACTAACCGACTATTAAATACAGAATCAGGCGGAACAGGGCGCCTTTGAATAACACCACGACGAGACATACTTTACCCTTAGATAAAACCGGAATTCAATTATTCATACCTCAACCTCTGAAAACTTTGCTTTCAGAAGCGAAAAGTCTGTCACCACTAATTGCAGCGACGCGCTTTCTTATGTCTTTAACCAGACAGACAGACAAAGCGACATTATAATACAATTTTTTCTGAAATCAAACTGTGTTATGCCTGTATCCAAGCACTAACAAAAGCTAAATGCACTTTTAAAAGGGCGTGCTTTACTAAATTTAACAAAGAATAAAGCAATTGACCATAATGAATCAAAACAACTTCAAAAACGGCACTGTCACACAGCCTGAATAAATAAAATAAACCCTTAATAGCAAATCTGAGAGGTAAAAGCCTTTATAATCAACTTGACCGCTCAGACTGCTGGGTAAAAGAAATGGCATTCTGTCTTTTGTTGATTTAAGCAATGCTCAGTTCTATTTAATTGAGGATAAATGTATTCCGCGCCTTTTTTAAAGCTTCGAGGCGCCCTCAATTATTTATTTAGCAGCAGCCTTCGGACGCTTAGTTCCGTACTTGGAGCGACCTTGCTTACGGTCTTTAACTCCGGCTGTATCTAATGTGCCGCGAATAATGTGATATCTCACACCAGGCAAATCTTTAACCCGACCACCACGAATCATTACAACCGAGTGTTCTTGTAAATTGTGCCCAATTCCTGGAATATACGCTGTAACTTCAAAACCTGAAGTTAATCGTACCCGTGCGACTTTGCGAAGCGCTGAATTAGGTTTTTTGGGAGTAGTCGTAAATACCCTTGTACAAACTCCCCGACGTTGCGGGCATTGTTTCAAGGCGGGTGACTTTGTTTTCTGACGCGCGAGTTCGCGTTCGGTTCTTATAAGCTGCTGTATTGTTGGCATTTTGAACAGCGTGTAAAGCTGCGAATTTTGGTCTTAGTTTTAACAAATCCTGATTATATCTTTTTATGGCTATTTATGTCAAATAAATTTGGAAGGACCTCCGTCCTACTACGAACAAACAAAAGAGTTACCACAGCCACAGCTTGAGGTAGCTTGCGGGTTATGAAAGCGAAAACCGCCACCCATCAAGTCTTCTGAGTAATCAAGCGTTAACCCGTTAATATAGCTCGAACTTTGACTATCAACAGCAACTTGAATCCCGTTACAAACGAAAGTTATATCATCGAGGTTTATATCTTGCTCGAACGACATATCATAATATAACCCAGAACAACCGCCAACTTTTACGGCAAGTCGAAACCAAAGTGGCTGTAAAAGCTTAGATGTTGTATCAAGAGGGGGGAAGGCGCCTCGCAGGAAGTTCTCTTCTAATCGTTTAATTTCGGATGTGGCTGCTGGACTTAAGTGAATCATGCTCTTTTAAGATCGAAACCCATCTTTAATTTTAAGATGGGTTACAGAACAATTTGAATTTAAAAAACTGAAGTTTTTTATAACTTACTGGCTGGTCTTTTCGGTACGCGCGTAATCGTCTTGGAAGCGAATAATATCGTCTTCGCCCAAATACTCTCCATTTTGTACTTCAATCAAAACCAAAGGAATGACACCAGGATTTTCTAAGCGGTGTGCAGTACATTGAGGAACATAGGTAGATTGGTTGTTGCTGAGTAAAATTTCTTGTTCCGCACAAACAACTTTAGCAGTACCAGAAACAACTATCCAGTGTTCGCTACGGTGATGGTGCATTTGTAAGCTGAGACGGTGCCCTGGTTTTACTTCAATACGCTTGATTTTGTAACCGCGACCTTCTTCTAAAATCGTGAACGAACCCCAAGGACGTAACTCTGTAGCCGCAACACCTCTTGAGGTGACTGCTGTAGGTAAAGACATGTTAACTTGTGCTGCTTCAGTAGCCATAAGAACCTCTTTTTTAGGAGACATAGACAAAATTTTTTACTTACTAACTTATTGATCAAGAAACATGATGCAATATCGCAACCGTAGAATTCACAATTTAGTCACCCTTGGTAAAGATAACAAAACCAACACTAACTGTGTATTAAGCACCTTATACTTTTACCGTATCTACACTAAGTCTTTATGAATTTTCTAAAAAGTTTTGAGTGCTGAGTGCAGTTGTAAGGTGGGCAGTGCCGTGCCTACTACTGTAGAGACGCGATTAATCGCGTCTCTACTTGATAAAAATGCCTATGCCATTGTGAACACGCGCGGCTGTATTAGGGGCACGGTCGATAATTTGGCCTCCTAGATAAATAGTTGTGGAACTACCTCCGTCTAAATTTAAGGCGTTTACACATCCTAAAAGCTGCATAAGTTGAGCATGTTCAGCTAATGTTGGCCCAGCACCGAAAGCGCGGTTCGATGTTGAGGTGATCATCACGTTCCCGGTTGCAGTTGTACAAATGCCGCTACGAACTGCTTTTTCAGCGATAAAAGCATCGCTAAATTTTTCTGCTTTGGCATCAAGAACTACTTGACGATTTTGCACTAGCAGTGGTCCGGCGCCGATAATATTGGGAAAACGGTTAAATTCGCGCGGTAAAGTTTCGCTACTAATATTTAATGTGGCGCCTACTGGTAAGAAGCTGAGATTACTCGAAGCATTCCCACGTAAAGTCAGTAAATAACCGTCCGACGGGATTAAAACTGGTGTTTGTCCTGCTTTGGGCGCTAAATATTGATTCGCAATCTGATTTTTTTGAACAACAATGATTATTTCATTATCGGTTATCGGAGTATACGTAGTACCCCAAGCTGGAGTGTAACGTGCTATTCCTGCTTGTGCGTAGCCACTATTCAAGAAAAGTACTGGTAGACGTTGATTATTACTAGTAATTAATGTTTCTTGTAAAGTAAGTCTACCTACGTAAAACTGCCCGGAATTATTCCATGCGATGGCGCCTCGATTTAGTATTGGACTAGATAACCATTGTCCCCGATCGCGAATTGCACCAAGAGGGTATCGATTATTACGGTTAAAATAACCACCGTTAATTCCAGCTACGGCTAAATAACTCTGTGCGGTTTGCATTAAAGGTGCAGTACCTATAACTGTATTCGGGTTGCTTACTATCGGTCTAATTTCAGCATTGCGAGGATTTATTTCTAGAGAAATTATCGGAAAACTTTCTTGCCCCAAGTTTACCCACCGTTGCCTCCAAACTAAAGAAGGCGCCCATGTAATATTACGAGGCACTAATGCGTCGGGACGGATTTCCACCGTCAAGCTATTAGCTGCGTTTGGTTGAATACGAGGTGCAAAACCAAATGGAACGTTTATACGAATTAAAGTTTGATTATTAACTACCTCAACTTGTTTAATTGTCGGTTCTGGTGCAGGTTGTGGTGTTGGTGGTACGGGAGCGGGTAGAGGTAATGGTAACTGTAATTGTTTAAGAAGTTGTATTGGTGAGTTTGGTACGGGTACTGGTACAGGTGCTGGTACAGGTGTATAGCGTTGAACTAAAGCGCTCGTAGCAATACCATCTAAAATAATTGTCCACTCGCGACCTGGAGGTGCTGTTGGTTGAGGGTTAACAGCATCTGGGTCTACGACGCGCTTGGCTGGTGGTTCTTGCCTAACAACCCAAGGTGTTGGACGGTCAAGGTTAATAGTAATAAATTTTCCGCTATTGTTATTTGGTTGCGAGTTAGTTTGTGGGTTAATTGGTGGTTTTGGAAGTAGTAGTTCGCTTTCACGAATATCTGTAATTTTGGCGTTGGGAGTGATTATCGTTAATATGTTACCTTGGCTTGTCATTTGCCATCCGGATGTTTGGGCTAATCGCGTAACATCTAAATAACGATAATTTCCTATTAACTTGGCGTTAAGAACCTGTGGTTTAGCATACGAAGAAAACCATCCTACAGGTTGCTTTGTTGGGTTATTTGTGTCTAACAAGTCTAAGCCAATTAGAGTTCGTAATGTTCCATCCGCAATATGCGTAGTAAATTGACTTTTACTTGCCGCGCGTGTAAACCAGATGCCTGAGACGACTCGACCGTTGAGAGAAATTTGATTACCGTATGCGGTGGCGCCTTGAACTTTCGTTACGGGTATAGGGTTTGGTGGTAAGGTTGGGGTTGGTACTGGTGTTGGTGATGTTTGTGGCTGGGCTAAGGCGCCGTTTGTGTTCGTTATTAAACATAGGGCAACTGGCAGTATTGATAGCATCGAAACCTTAAAAAGCTTTATCACAGCTTTATCTGTAGCTTTGCTTACCATTTTAAAAATACTTTTAACTACGTAATTTTTCTGTTCAGACATTATCTTTTACTACTAATATCGACTAATTCTTCAAAGCTAACCATGTTACAAATTTTCATCGAATGTCAAAAAATATTGACATTATTTTTGTGAAAGAACATGATAATGTAAATATGGGCTTTTATCTCTATAAGCCAAACCAGTAATTCCACTACCAGTACAAGTAAAACGCTCTTTGTGGTAAAAAGCGTGTGCAAAAGCAATCTAGATAGTCTTAACTATTGATGCGTCGTGGTTCTATCTCATTGATAGTTGCCACAAAGTGTGTTCGGTAAATTTGGTAGTAGTATCAGTCACAGGGGCTAATGTATTAGCTAGAGTTATGAAAGTTATAGCTAGGAATTGTCAAATGGGTATGTATTGTAATACGCTGAATTTTGTCCATAGATGAGGCATTTTCCAGTTTTACAACCAGTAAAGTATAAAATGTGAATTGGTACACGGTAAAGTCGTAAACTATACTCTGTACATTCATTAAAAAATAAACTTGAAAAAATACGTTGACTTTACTGCCATAAACCAAAAACTACTATAAAGGCCAACAAGTAGCTTGTAGAACTCAGTATGATGTCAAAAAAATAGTGCGTACAATTTTAACACGGGTAAAAAGTTAAATTGAACCCGAAGTTAGAATTTTTTTTTCTAAATCACGCTTCGATTCAGTATTTCTCCATCGTTGACGTGAATAGAAAATTAGTAAGGTAAAAGCGTAAAAAAATACAAAGACCTGTATCAGGGACATTCTATGAGCAACGATGCAATTAATCAATCTGGCAGTATGACAAATTCGGCTTTCTTACAAAATTCAGATGCTCCTAATAGGTGTACGTACCAGGGACAAAGGTGGTTGGTAGAAGAACGTGATGCTTGTGGTGTGGGTTTTATTGCCCAGCGTCAAAACCAAGCAAGTCACGAATTAGTTGAAAAAGCCTTGCAAGCTTTAACTTGTTTAGAACACCGTGGTGGATGCAGCGCAGACTCTGACTCTGGTGATGGTGCAGGACTTTTGACCGCTATTCCTTGGGAATTGTTCCTTACTGAGTTTGAGTTACCATTCGGCTGCAATACTAATAAATATGCTGTTGGAATGATTTTCTTACCACAAGAAACTCAAGCAGCTAATGACGCGCGCTCAACTTTTGAGAAAATCGCATCATCTGAACAACTGACTGTACTGGGCTGGCGAGTAGTGCCAGTACAACCCGACTTACTCGGCATACAAGCGCGCCTTCACCTTCCGCGTATTGAGCAAGTTTTGTTAGTTTCAGAAGTACATAGCGGTAACGAATTGGAGCAACAGCTTTATATTGCTCGCCGTCGCATCTTCAAAGCTGTACAAAACAATATTGCACAAAATGCATCTCAAGAAGACTTTTATATTGCTTCGTTGTCGAGCCGCACCATTGTTTACAAAGGCATGGTACGTTCGGCAGTTTTGGGTGAATTTTATACTGACTTGAAACAACCCACTTACAAAAGTTCTTTCGCAGTATACCACCGTCGTTTTAGTACAAACACAATGCCAAAATGGCCTTTAGCGCAGCCAATGCGTTTATTAGGGCATAACGGCGAAATCAATACTTTGTTAGGTAATATAAACTGGATGATGGCGCGCGAACAAAGTTTAAGCCATCCAGTTTGGGGTTCACGTTTCGATGAACTTAAACCGTTTGTTCAAATTGATAATAGCGACTCTGCAACCCTAGATAATGTCTTAGAAGTGCTAGTACGTTCGGGTCGCAGCCCGCTGGAAGCGTTGATGATAATGGTTCCAGAAGCGTATAATAATCAGCCTTCTTTAAATGACTATCCAGAAATAGTTGATTTTTACGAATATTACAGTGGAATGCAGGAAGCTTGGGATGGTCCAGCGCTGTTAGTATTTGGTGATGGACGTAAAGTCGGCGCCACTCTCGACCGTAACGGGTTAAGACCAGCACGTTACTGCATTACAAAAGATGACTATATTGTTGTTGCTTCAGAAGCAGGTGTAGTTAACTTCCCAGAAGAAAGCATTATCGAAAAAGGTCGTTTGGGACCTGGGCAAATGATTGCTGTTGACCTGGAAACGAATGAGATACTTAAAAACTGGGAAATTAAACAGCGTATTGCTCAAAAGCGTCCTTATGGAGAGTGGTTACTTAATCACCGTCAAGATTTAAAGTCATTAAAAGCTGGTCACTCGACTAATGGGAATGGTAACGGTAACGGTAATGGAAATGGAAATGGAAATGGCAATGGTAGTGGGTATCAAACAAATATTGGTCAAGATATAGACCGTCAAAGTCTATTAAGACAGCAAATAGCTTTTGGCTACACTACCGAAGATGTTGAAATGGTTATCCAGCCAATGGCACAGGAAGGAAAAGAGCCTACTTTCTGTATGGGTGACGATATTCCCTTGGCTATCCTTTCTTCTAAACCACACCTTTTGTATGATTACTTCAAGCAGCGGTTCGCGCAGGTGACTAACCCGGCGATTGACCCTTTGCGTGAAAGTTTGGTAATGTCGCTAAAAGTGGAATTGGGTGCGCGCGGTAATTTATTAGACCCAAAACCAGAATATGCACGTCGCTTAAAGTTAGACTCACCTGTTCTCAAAAATGCTGAGTTAGAACTTATTAAACACTCTTCTTTCAAAACTGTTGAGTTATCAACGTTGTTTGAAATTGCATCTGGGCCAGATGGTTTAGAAGCAGCAGTTCGTGCTTTACAAATCAAAGCGGCAGAAGTTGTAAAAGAAGGCGCCGAGATTTTGATACTTAGTGACCGTGAGGATGATAACGTCGCGATTGGTACAGAACATACTTACATTCCGCCGTTATTAGCAGTTGGCGCCGTTCACCATTACCTAATTAGTCAAGGATTACGAACAAAGGCATCACTGATAATAAATACTGCTCAGTGTTGGAGTACGCACCACTTTGCTTGTCTAATTGGCTACGGAGTCGATGCAGTTTGTCCTTATATGGCATTGCAGACAGTTCAAGATTGGTGGACAGACCCTAGAACACAGCAATTTATGGAGCGCGGTAAAATCAGCGCAATGAGTTTAGAGAAAGCACAGAATAATTACTGTAAAGCTGTGGAAGCTGGCTTACTCAAAATTCTGTCTAAAATGGGAATTTCGCTGCTTTCAAGTTACCAAGCTGCACAAATTTTTGAGGCAATTGGTATTGGTGCAGATTTGTTAGAGTTAGGTTTCCGGGGTACAACTTCACGCATTGGCGGACTAAGTTTGAAAGAACTCGCGCAAGAAGTATTATCATTCCACTCGAAAGCCTTCCCTGAACTCAACGTCAAAAAACTCGAAAATTTGGGCTTCGTTCAATATCGTCCTGGTGGTGAGTACCACATGAACAGCCCAGAACTCGCCAAAGCGTTGCACAAAGCAGTCGATGGCAAACAATATGACCACTACGAAGTTTACCAAAAGCACCTGCAAAACCGACCAATTACAGCATTGCGCGATTTGTTAGACTTCCAAAGTGATAGACAACCTATATCTATTGAAGAAGTTGAACCTGTTAGCGAAATTGTGAAGCGGTTTTGCACTGGTGGAATGTCATTAGGCGCCTTATCTAGAGAAGCGCACGAAACCTTAGCTATAGCGATGAACCGTATTGGTGGTAAGTCGAATTCTGGTGAAGGTGGAGAAGACCCAGTACGATATAAAGTGTTAGATGACGTTGATGCATCGGGGTTATCAGCAACTTTACCTCACCTCAAAGGGTTACGTAATGGTGATAAAGCAGCCAGTTCGATTAAACAAGTCGCATCAGGAAGATTTGGTGTAACACCTGAGTACTTAATGAGTGCGAAGCAAATCGAAATTAAAATTGCTCAAGGTGCCAAGCCGGGTGAAGGTGGACAGTTACCAGGGCCAAAAGTTAGCCAATATATCGCGATGTTACGTCGATCAAAACCCGGTGTAACTTTGATTTCTCCACCACCACATCACGATATTTATTCAATCGAAGATTTGGCGCAGTTAATTTTTGACTTGCACCAAATTAACCCGAAAGCTCAAGTATCTGTAAAATTAGTCGCCGAAATTGGTATTGGTACTATTGCTGCAGGTGTGGCTAAAGCCAATGCTGATATTATTCAAATTTCTGGACACGATGGCGGAACAGGTGCCTCACCACTAAGTTCGATTAAGCACGCTGGTTCACCGTGGGAACTCGGTTTAAGCGAAGTTCACCGTGTATTGATGCAAAATCAACTGCGCGACCGAGTAATTTTGCGTGTGGATGGTGGTTTAAAGAGCGGTTGGGATGTCTTAATGGGTGCTTTGATGGGCGCCGAAGAATTTGGGTTTGGCTCAATTGCGATGATTGCCGAAGGTTGTATAATGGCACGAATTTGCCATACTAACAATTGTCCTGTTGGCGTAGCTTCGCAAAAAGAAGAACTGCGGAAGCGGTTTAATGGAATGCCTGAGCATGTTGTAAATTTCTTCTACTTTATTGCAGAAGAAGTTCGTAGTTTATTAGCGCGCTTAGGATATCGTTCGCTGTTGGAAGTTGTAGGACGCGCGGACTTGTTAACAACACGTGCCGAAACGCATTTAACCAAAACACAAGCGCTCAACCTCGACTGCTTAACAAATTTACCCGACGCGCGACATAACCGTGACTGGTTACAGCATGAAGAAGTTCATAGTAACGGTACAGTTGTAGATGATGAATTAATTGAGTCGGCTGAAATTCAAGCCGCAATTAATAACCAATCTGCTGTTACTAAGACAATAAATATCGTTAACACCGACCGAACAGTTGGCGCGCGTTTAGCAGGAAGAATAGCATCGCAGTACGGCGATAATGGTTTTGAAGGTCAAATTAACCTCAACTTAAACGGCAGCATTGGACAAAGCTTTGGTGCATTTAACCTTC
This sequence comes from Calothrix sp. NIES-4105, assembly GCF_002368415.1. GTDB lineage: Bacteria > Cyanobacteriota > Cyanobacteriia > Cyanobacteriales > Nostocaceae > Dulcicalothrix. Next base: position 8,160,345 of record NZ_AP018290.1, on the reverse strand, counting down.
CGGGTATGATTCTCACTTTAGAAGGAGAAGCTAACGATTACGTTGGTAAAGGCATGAACGGTGGGGAAATAATCATTAAACCAATGAGTAATGCCAATTATGACGCATCACAAAACGTGATTATTGGCAATACCTGTTTATATGGCGCCACTGGTGGGTTCTTATATGCCAATGGTTTAGCAGGAGAACGCTTTGCCGTGCGTAACTCCAAAGCGACTGCAGTTATTGAAGGCGCCGGGGATCACTGTTGCGAATACATGACTGGTGGTGTAGTAGTAGTGCTTGGTAAAGTTGGGCGTAACGTAGCAGCAGGTATGACTGGCGGATTAGGATATTTCTTAGACGAGTCTGGGAACTTTGCCGAACTAGTTAACAAAGAAATCGTCAAAATTCAGCGAGTTGTATCGACTGCAGGTGAAAAACAACTGCGTGATTTAATAGCAGCACACGCACAACGTACAAACTCACCAAAAGCGCAAATGATTTTGGACAACTGGCACTCATACTTACCTAAATTCTGGCAGTTGGTTCCACCTTCTGAAGCTGAAACTTTAGAAGCTAAGTCCCAAGAGGAAAAACAACTAAGCTCTGTATAATCATCTTGTGGCACAGGCATCCCTGCCTGTGCTTTCAAGTAATTATTTTTACCACAGAGGCGCAGAGGGCACAGAGAAGAGTTGGCAACGGATATGAACGGATGTAACGGATAGGTGATTTTATATAACGAATCTTTATTTGTAACAAATTAATTATTTGGTAAACAAAGTGGCGCCGTTGCTAATTAACTCATCATATTTAATGGGATCAACCACACTCGTACACAAAAGGCACGAAGAAATAATTATAGAGGTAGGTTACTATCTAACTATATAAATATAGTTAATCTTCGATTGTTAAAACTATGGCTGAAGCACCAAAATACGACTTACATGATGCTCAAGTCGCAATCAGTACAGAAAATAAAATTATTGACCTAACTTACGAAACAGAATTAAAACCTGGAGAAAAGTTAACTTTACCTGAGTCAGTGACAAATAATCTAAGTCCTGGGCATTGGGTAATTACAATTCGACGACAACCTAGCACTGAAATAACCAAAACCTACGACGCTTTTCTCAACAGCTACGCACCAGAAGACGAAGGATTATATGACGATTATTGAAGCTGGTGATTTGTGGGTAGCAAATATTCCGTTTAGTACTGGTACTGGTAGTAAAAAACGCCCAATTTTAATACTGTGGTTGGATGGAGATGATGCCATAACCGCAGCTATTACATCGGTTCAACCACGTACTCGAACCGACGTAATCTTGGATAATTGGGCTGAAAGCGGTTTGCGTGTAGAGTCAACAGTACGTTTATCTCGTCTCGTCTGTTTAGAAAAGTCTTTACTACGAGCAAAAATTGGCAGAATTTCTGATACTGATGCACAAAATTTGAGAAATATCTGGGATATGTATATTAAACCGGAGTTTTAGTTGTTTATCCGTTACATCCGTGTTCATCCGTTACAAGCCAACTCACCAGAATTAAAACGGTAAAGGCGCCTATTAAATAAAGGCGCCTCTATAATTTTTATGATTTTATGTTGGGTTCTTTTAGCCTCCACCCAACCTACGGGTTATTTTGCTTGCTCAACACTCAGCACGAGCGCACGAGCGCACTTTCAACTCAGCACTCAGCACGAGCGCACTCAGCAGTTATTTTGCTGCAATTGCTAGTTGTTGGTCTTCGAGTTCTAACATTTCAGGTATTGTTACAAATCTATAACCTTGCTGCTTGAATTTTTTAATCATTTCAGGCAAAGCTTTTACTGTACTGTCACGCACACCACCACCATCGTGCATCAAGACAATACCACCAGGTTTGGAAAATCGCATCACGTTTCCTATTAGCCTAGGTGCGGCAGGACGTTTGTAATCATGTGAATCTGCTGACCACATTATTACTGAATACTTTTTACTACGAGCATACGCGGCAGGCCCATTACCTAAAACTCCACCGGGTGGTCTAAATAAGTTTGTTCTTACACCTGTGACTTTGTAAATAATTTCTTCGGTATCGTTAATTTCTTTGGCGGCGATACTGGGACTAAGGCGATGATACCAGTGATGCCATGTGTGGTTAGCAATGATATGACCATCAGTAACGATACGTTTCCCTACTGCTGGCATATTTTTCATATTGGCGCCAATGACAAAGAATGTTCCTTTGACATTATTGGCTTTAAGAATATCTAGTACTTGCTCTGTGTATTTAGGCCAAGGACCGTCATCAAAGGTTAAGGCAATGATTTTATCTTTACTATTTGGTTTGACTGCGTTTAGCGTCACACCTTGATAACGTTTTGGCAGATCGTGTATACCTTTTTGTTTGGCTTCGTCTTCCCAACTATCGAGCATTTGCGTCCTGAAACCTTCAATTTGCCCTTTAGTATTTACTGTCAAACTACTAGCATTTACTGCTAGTTCAAGCGTATTTGCTGATGGTTTGAGCGGTATTATCATACCCAAACCAACAATCATAATTAAAGCAGCTACAGATAACAAAAAAAATTTGGTTATTTTGAAACGCTTATTATTAACTTTTCTAACTTTTATCAGTTTTTTCACTTCATCACTCCTTCACTTGTAGTTAGTACTCATTCATAGATATATGTATATATATGAAGGCGCCAAGCATAATTTCTCAAAACAATATTCGCAGCCACCTCAACTAAATCATTAAAATTTAACTACAGGGTAGCAGAAATTACTTTGATGAAAAAGGTAAAAGCAACAAAATTCAGTAATAGAAACCATAACCAAATTCATATATTAAAAATTGGTTATATAGCAATATTTGGTTGGTCAGATTCCCGACTTATTTAAGAAGTCGAGAATCTTAAACTAAACTATTTTTTACTAGCTACTTGTAACTGCTTGTCCTGCATCTCTAAGAGTTCAGGTACTGTGACAAAACGATAACCTTTCTTTCTAAAAATATCAATTACTTGGGGCAACGCTGCTACAGTGTTCGAGCGGTTTCCACCACCATCATGCATAAGCACAATTCCACCAGGCTTTGCTTCCCGCATAATATTACTTATAAGTCTTGGTACGCCCGGTCGTGAATAATCGACAGAATCAGCAGACCACATGATGGTGGCATATTTTTGATTCTTGGCATAAGCGTATGGACCATTTGTTTTAATTCCACCAGGTGGTCGAAATAAACTTGTTCTCACACCTGTTACTTGATAAATTAAGTTGCTTGTATTGTCGATTTCAAAAGCAGCAGCTTGCGGATTCATGTAATGATACCAGTGGTGCCAAGTATGATTCGCAATTACGTGTCCTTCGGCAACAATGCGTTTTCCCATGTCGGGATGCTCTTTTAGCATTTGCCCAACGATAAAAAATGTTGCTTTTATATTATTTTTTTTAAGAATCTCAAGTACGGCAGGTGTGCTTTGAGGCCAAGGTCCGTCATCAAATGTTAACGCTATCACTTTCTCGCTCGGCGCCAAATTTGCTTCAGCAATTGTAACACCGCGAAATCTTTCAGGAACTTCGCTCAAACCTTTAAGAGTTGCTTCTTTATGCCAACTTGTAACAATAGATGACTTTAATCCTTCTATTCGCTCAGAAGTCATCGGTTTCAGCGATAGTTCTTTAATATTAATCGTCTGCGTACTCTTTAGGTTTGGCATAACGGGCAAAGTTAAACCTAGAGTTAAACACCCTCCCAACCCTAATAATGCAATTAATGCACCTTGCGACCAACCAAAAGACTTGTTGTTCTCCACTTCACAGCTCCTTCACGGCACAATCTGCAATTACCGAGGCACGGTATTTTGTAATACAATTCATATAAACAAATACAAAACTATCAGATGGTAAGGAGTAGAAATTACACTAAACTATTGATCTAGTTAGGATTTTTAGCAGACAGTATATAGTTTTTGACTCAATTGCTTGACTAGAAAAATTCCGCCATTGCTCTTAACGTTGCTTTATATAACCTACTAAGCACCCTTGCTGTGTAATTTTTTCCTTACCGCGAACTAATTACTTAGACTAATGTTTAACTAAATACTGAACGAATATTTACTATTGTTAAGTAATATTGTAGAAGTCCCGTTACTAGCTAAAGTATATTTTACTTCCTTAGATTTTCAAGTCCTTGAAAGAAAACTTTAAGTTTTTTTATCTGAGTCTACCTAATTTTGTAATTAGTGAACCGTTAGACGCGATTTATGTATGTATAGTTTCTCCATTAAATATATTTCTACATATAAGTAAAAGCTATTTACCCACGTTGACAAGTATATTTTTAACTATTAGCTAAAAAAACGAGTACAACTAAAAATTCAATATAACCAGAATGATTAAGTGTTATACAAACAACCAAACTGGGGGACTGACACTCAAAACTAAATATACTACTATTACATTGATACTACAAATATATACCAATGTTTACCGTAAAAGTACTGATTTGAGTTCCTTTACAATAGTTACTTTGTTGTTAAATTATTCAATAAGTACGAATTTAAGTAATATTTAAGCATTTTATTCCATGACGAAAAGTAATACTCAATACTTAATGTACTTAATTGATTTGGCTTGCTCAAAGTATAAATACTTACTATGCTACAAATAACATAACTTACATAGATTAATATATACATAAAGCAATTTTATTTACGCCAGCCATAAATCTCGGGCAAAGCGAACACAATAAAGAGTAAGTATAAAACCGCAAAATGCTATAACAGCATAGCCCCAACGCGGATATTTAGCAAATAAAAATCCGCAAGAGATAAATACAGGTGCAATTGCGTATACGTATCTATCAACAGACATGGTTAATCCAGTATTCAGAGCAATTGCATACGAGAAAAAACCATAGATAGCTGCAACCAAGGGTAATGATGAGCGATAGTGCCAAAGTAGATACAAAGAACCAAAAATCCAAACTATTTGAATTAATGGGTCTTGATTTAGCATCCATAAGGCAATCCACAAAGCAAAAAATCCGTAGCGTGTACCAGTGTTACCAATTAAATTTCGGAACCAATACAACAACGAACCGCTAATTATCACAATAGCAAACTTTATTGGATGAAGGTAGTCTTGAATATAACCTAATTGTGTATTCTTGGCGCCAATAACAATTTGTTTAAGTAGAAGCAGCCAACCATCAAGCGTGAACCCAGCGGAACTTCGCCACCCTCGTTGAGCGTGAAGAAATGCTAATGCATCACCGAACCTGAGCGCACAGTACAAGCTGTAAAATATTACACCCAAAGCAACAGCAAAACTTGTAATGTAAGCTACTAGTGGGCGCCGCTCTTTCCATGCAGCCAAAAAGAAAGCTGCTAAAAGTGCTATTCCTGTAATTCTGGTCGCGGTAGATAATGCTCCCCACAGTCCAGCCCAAATGTACTCTTTTCTATCAAACGCGCGCAAAGCCGATATACTAAACAGCAAAAATAACCCTTCAGTGTAAATTACTGTTCCATATAAAGAATAAGGACACCATGCGAGTGCAGCAGTTGCCCAACGAGCAGAATTTTCACCTCCAATTTCAGATACCCAAACGTAGAATAAAATTAAGGTACCTAAGAAAGCCAAATTATTGACTATCAAAGCAGCAACAGGAAACGATAACCCAAACTGCATCAATATCCAGCTTAGTAAAGGATATAACGGGAAAAAAGCGACAGCATATTGGTTATTTACCACATCGGGACCATAATTATAACCGCTTGTGGCAATTTTGTAGTACCAAACACTGTCCCACGCGAACAATACATCCCACCAACCGTATTTATCAATTACGATATTTGATGTTTTGGCAATAATTGGCATTACAGCAAACATCATAAACAGAATTAGCAGCCGACTCGACAGCCACATTAGTACTGGAAACCCGTATTTGTTGACCAAGGAATGATTTTTCACTTGTTCCAAACAACTAAAATAACACCACAAACTATAAAGCCTAGTCCAAACAAACGTCCTACAGGTATTGACTCTTTGAATACAAATAAACCAAGTAGAACAGAAAAAACATAAACTAGTGAAGCAGAAGGACCAGCTACACTCAAATTCACGCGCGTCAATACTAATATATAAGCAATAGCTCCTACACCGTAAAATGATAATCCAATTAGTAATTCAGGTATACTAATCATGGAAATTATTTGCTTGAGTGCATTTGACAAATCTACTTTACCTAGTTTTACGGCGCCCATTTTCAGAAAGAACTGTCCTCCCACACTCGAAAGCACAGACAGTAACAATAAAGCAAATTCTTTTGGAGTCACGAAATTACCCAGACAGTTTTAGTGATATACAAAATAATATTAAGATTATTCGAGATTATTGATAGGACTTCGTAAAGAAATCGGGTTTCTGTTGTGATGTGACGCCACTAATTTCTTTAACTGTATAAATTGGGCGCCCTTTGACTTCTTCGTAGATGCGACCAATGTACTCTCCTAAAATGCCAATACAAAATAGCTGTACTGAGCCTAAGAAAAATAACGCGACAGCAATTAATGTATAACCAACCAAAGGTGTAGCACGGTCGGTAAGGCGCCAGTAAACAATTAGCAGCATCATCAGTACAGCAACAGCGGCAGATAACATGCCTAAGTAAGTAGCAACACGCAAAGGAACTCTTGAAAAAGAGACAATACCATTAATTGCGAGTGCAAACGATTTTCCAAAGGTATATTTTTCTTTACCAGCAAAGCGGGGATCACGTTCAAATTTGATAGAACTTTGACGATAACCAACCCATGCGCGCAGTCCACGAATATAACGGTTACGTTCGGGCATTGAGTTGAGAACGTCAACAACTTGCTTATCCATCAAACAAAAATCACCAGTATCCGAAGGAATATCAACATCAGCTAGTTTGCGGAGGATACGGTAGAAAGCATAAGCAGTAAATCGTTTTAACCAAGTTTCCTTTTTACGTGAAGTGCGCTGTGCATAAACAACTTGATGACCTTGGCGCCATTTTTCAATCATCGGTAAAATTAATTCGGGTGGGTCTTGCAAGTCAGCATCCATCACCACAACAGCACCTTCTGCACGCACAAAATTTAACCCTGCCGTGACAGCAACTTGATGACCAAAATTGCGAGCAAAGCTAATATAGCGAACTCGACTATCACAACTAGTAAGTTCGCGAATTGCACTTAGCGAACTATCTCTACTACCATCATCGACTAATATTAATTCAGAATCACCATCCAACTGTTGCATCACACCAGTTAGGCGCCGATACATCTCATGAATATTGTCCTCTTCGTTGAAAATAGGGATAACTATCGAGTAGGTTGGTTGAGTCACGGTAAAAGATTTTAAGGGTTAGGAACTAAGAACTGAATAAAATATATGTACTAACCTCTAACTGGTTTTCGCTATTCAGTATAACTATATATATGTAGGTGAATAACGCTCAAACGTTCCTAATTATTTGTTATTGATTTTCATTCTTATATTTTTTGTCCCACAATTAACGCTGATACTCCGAATGGTAAGCGGAACTTGTTGATTAAATGGCGTTCAGTAGCAAATAGAATAGTCAAAAATTTATTTATAGGCACCGATGGTAGGTTTAAATCACTGCTAATCTGAGATTTATTATCAATTCTTAACAATTTTTGTAAGGTGCGGACACCTGCGACTACAGGAAACAGGAAAGTATTGAAATAGCTGCTGTAATGTACGGTAAAATCGGCTTTACGCACAACTTGTTGTAAACCTTTCAAACGATAACGGCGCCTGTGATGATTGATATCATCATGATGACTCCACAAAAACTGGTATGCTGGAACAGTTAGTACTAACCAACCATCGCATTTTAGATGATTTCGCAAAGCTTGAAGTGCTGCCACATCATCATCGAGGTGTTCGATAACATCAAACGCGACAATTAAATCATATTTTTCGTTTTCAAAAGGAATTTTATCAGGTAGACTTCCAGCTTTGACTGTAGTAACTTGACGCTGGTTGGCAAATATACGTGCGGTTTCTTCTAACTCCATCGCTTCAACTTGTCCGTGACGAGCTAGAAAAAGCAAGTTACCACCAGTTCCACAACCAGCTTCGAGGATTTTGGCATTTTCTGGTAGGTTGAGTCTCAGAATTAGTTTGTCGAGTATACGACGGCGCCCGATAAACCACCAATGTTTATCTTCGACTGCTGCATATTGAAAATAAAAGTCTTTTTCCATATATTATGTAACGAACCACAAAGGACACAAAGGACACAAAGGACACAAAGGAAGAATTATCAAGAGTAATTTTCAACGTAAAATTTGCGAAATCATTCGATTGGCTTGGGATTCGTAGCTGCCACCGAATAAATTAAAATGATTAACGATATGGTACAGATTGTAAAGTACTTTTCTTTGCTCGTACCCCTCGTCTAAAGGAAACACTTCGTTATAACCCCTATAAAACGCAGGTGAGAATCCTCCAAATAATTCAGTCATGGCAATATCAACTTCTCTATCCCCATAATATGTAGCTGGGTCAAAAATAACAGGTGTACCATCGTTTGTACATCCCGCGTTTCCTCCCCATAAGTCACCGTGAACTAATGATGGGTAGGGTTCATGACCTGCCAACAGTTCAGGAATAGCAGCGAGTAATTCTTCTGAAGCTTGAAAATGTCCACCTTTTCGGCGCCCTAGTTTAAATTGATATCCTAACCGATGTTCAGTATAAAATTCTACCCAACTATCTGTCCAGGTGTTGATTTGTGTAGTTGAGCCAATAGTATTATTCATATCCCAGCCAAACCTGTTTTGTTTGACTTTATGCATTGCTGCTAGGTGGCGCCCCATTTCTTTCCAAGCTTTATTACCCCCACTACCAATCTCTAACCACTCCATTACAATGTATGACTGATTACCAGCACTTCCCCAGCATAATGGTTTAGGAACGCGGATAGTATGTGTATCGTACATTTGCTGCAAACCTAAAGCCTCTGCCGAAAACATGGTAATATAGGAGGCTTGGTTTATTTTGACAAAATAGGTATGCTGACCATTAGAAACAGAGTATCCTTGATTGATACAACCGCCACTAACCGAGCGTTTTGTTACGGTTTCAAATTTTGTACCTAGTACCTTTGAAATATGAGTGTCTATTTCAGTCCACATGATTCTAAATTTAAATTGTTTAAAATAGGCGCCTGTCAAGTTGTAGATATAAATGTCAAGGCAGTATCTTATATTATCTAATAATCTAAAATCTAAAATCTAAAATCTGATTATGAGTAATGACGAAAGTCTGAATGGATATAGTGTACCTAAAGTATCAGGAAACACAAGTATATATAATGCGGAGAACAGCTATAAAGTAATAGAAGACTCTATTTTAGGGCTTTGGCAAGTATTAAATAACCTAACTAGCATTCAACCTCCACGTTGTGAGCGCTATCGTGTAACTATATTTGGCTCCGCGCGCTTAAAGCAGGATAGCCCACTATATAATGGCGTAAAGTTTTTTGCTGGCGAACTCACAAAAATGGGTTGCGACATTGTAACAGGTGGTGGGCCTGGTTTAATGCAAGCAGCAAACGAAGGAAGTTTTTTAGCCAACAAAGAGCGCTTAACTAATTCTATTGGTATTCGCATAAATTTAGACTTCGAGCAAAGCGCTAATCCCTTTGTCGAACAAATGTATCAGCATCAAACATTTTTCACGCGCTTACATCACTTTGTTTTGCTTTCTAATGCATTTGTTGTAGTACCTGGTGGTATTGGTACTACGCTGGAAGCTTTAATGATATGGCAGTTACTCCAAGTACGTAAGCTGAATAATATGCCTTTCATTTTAGTTGGGGAAATGTGGTCAGAATTGGTAAACTGGGCAGATAAGTATATGGTCAATGTTGAAAATCAACTTGCCAGTCCTAAAGATATGCAAATTCCCTACTGTGTGAACAACTTCACCGATGCTACATCTATACTGCGAAAACACCATTCTCAATGGCTACAAGGTTGTGAAATCTAGACACGGATACAACGGATTTCACGGATTTCACGGATGTTGGATGGCGGATGGAATCGTGACTCTGTGTACTCTGTGTACTCTGTGTCTCTGTGGGAAAAAATTATATGTACTGCACATCTGGGACAGATATGCTACAAGATAAATATAAAAGGAAGATTTACGCAGAGAATTAAAATATCACTAAAACAGGCGCCGTTTCTGATTAAGCCAAAATTAATGAACTTCTTGCCTTGTTGCTTCAGCGTCAATTGGTTTTATGAGGAATAGCCGTAGCATATACCACATTACACCTACCATTAGTGGTAGTTTGTGGATGAATTTTAAGACGCTAAAGATAGCAGGTCTATTGCTGTATTTGATATCTAATAGCTTGAGTTGTAAATTCAGGTTGGAACAGCGTTCCATTGCTGGGATAAATGCTGGGTGTTGAGTGTCTAAAATAACGGGGAAAGCGCGTGCTGAGGTTTTGTTGGTTTCTTCGATAACTTGAATGTTATATTGTCGCGCGTCGATACCAAGAGATTTATAAAAGTTAGCTCGTTCGAGTACTGTGAGTGTGTGGGTAGCAAACACTGTTACTAAAAAGAAACGTGCCCATAACCGTGCTTTCCAGTTATCCCAAAGTTGGGGTTGCGAACGTAGTAGTGCTTTGAAAAAGTCTCCGTGACGGTTTTCGTCTTGACACCAGTTCTCGAAATAACGGAACAAAGGGTAATATTGATACCCTGGACGTTTTTCTAAATGGCGAAACATTATTATGTAACGCCAGTAACCTATTTTCTCAGATAGGTAAACGGTATATATTATCCACTCTGGTGGGAAAAAGGTGTAGGTTCTATTTTTGGTTAAATAACCTAAGTCGAGTGATAAGTTAAAGTCCGCCATTGCTTTATTGATAAACCCAGCGTGACGTGCTTCATCGCGCGCTAAGTACTCAAATGCTTCTGATAATAACGGACTTTTGTTTTTTAGGCGCCGTGTTAGCTCCTTGAACAGCAAAAATCCTGAGAACTCAGATGTGCATGAACGCTCTAAAAAGTCAATAAATGCGAGCCGTGTTTGTCCATCGATGTGTTCCCAGCTTTGTTTAAACTCCTCATCACGGACAAAGTGGTGACGATTGTAATCTGCTTTTAACTCTTGAATAACTGCCCGCAATTCCTTATCGTCTGCCGACAAGTCCATTTGCGCGACTTTCTCAAAATCAGTAGTGTAAAACCGAGGTGTTAATAGTGTCTCTTGAACAGGCGCCTTTACACCTGATTTTAACTTTCCTGTCTTTTCAACTGCGTTTGCTTGAACCATATAAAACCTTCACTTTTATAGATTGCCACATAGCCATCTAATCATATTCAATTGTCTATTTCCATAATTTGTCAAATAAATTTGAAAATTGATTAACGTAGGTCAGGCAAGATGCCTAACCTTCATACAGGTGCCTTGCTGTAACGTACATCTGTATGGTGGGCACTGCCCACCCTACAAGCATCACCATACATGTAAATATTTATAAATAACTATATGAATAGTTGTTTGAGTATGCATGTAGAAATATTTTAGAATTTTTGGTAGAAATAAGCAAGGCTGGAATCTGTAGCTGTGGTCAGGCGCCCATAATACAGAATATCTCTCTCTTCACTCTGATGCAGGTTCGTTGGGAATATTTGTGTAAGTTCTTGCACGTTTTTGGCTTTTGCAAAGAATTATTAAGGTATTTAACATGAGTAGCAATTTAGCTATTAAGCTTCGTGCTGGAACACAAAAAGCACATACAGCAGCGGAAAATGCTGGTTTCACAAAATGTTTTCTCAAAGGTGTTGTAGATAGAGGATGTTTTGCGAAGTTCTTGGGTAACTTATATTTTGTGTATAGCGAACTCGAAGCAGCATTACAGCAACATCGCGAACACCCATTTATCAAACCGCTTTATTTTCCTGAACTAAACCGTACAGCAAATTTAGAGAAAGACTTAGAATTTTACAACGGTAAAGACTGGAAAAAACAAATCTCGTTATTACCAGCAGCACAAACTTATATCAACCGAATTCGAGAAATTGCCGCTTCAGACCCAGTATTATTACTAGCACATTCCTACACCCGGTATATGGGAGATTTATCGGGTGGTCAGATGTTCCAGAAAATTGCTCAGAATGCTTTAAAACTAGAAGGTTATCAAGGAACTTCTTTTTACCAATTTGAGCAAATTCCCGATAAAAATGGTTTTAAAGATAAATACCGTCAAGCGTTGAATGCGCTACCACTTGATGATGCTACTGCTGATAGAGTTGTTGCAGAAGCTAACTATGCTTTCCATCTGAATAACCTAGCAGCGCAAGATATGGAAGGTAGTTTGATTCAAGCAATTGGTCAAGTTATGTACAACTCGCTAATTCGTTCTCATAACCAAGGTAGCACTGAAGTGGCGCCTGTTAAGTAATTGCATGTTAAAACCTCTCCCCCAACCCCTCCCCTGCGAGGGGAGGGGAGCAAATATACTCCCCCTTCCCTGGTAGGGAAGGGGGTTGGGGGGTTAGGTTTTTCACTCTTCAAGCTTTATTCCCATTACCTTGTAACTAATAAAATGGTCTTTCAATTACCTGGTGTGAAGTTTGATTTAGATTTAATCAAAAAGTACGATACACCCACACCCCGATACACTAGCTACCCTCCGGCAACTGAGTTAACAGAAAGCTTTACCGAACAGGATTTTAAAGACGCTATTGCACTTTCAAATTCTCGCAAAACTCCGCTTTCTTTGTACTTTCATATACCTTTTTGTCAAAGCGCTTGTTATTACTGCGGTTGCAATATTGTTGTTTCTGGTAATAAGAATATTGCTATACCATATGTAGATTATTTAGCGCGCGATATTGAACGAACTGCTAAATTAATCGACTCTGACCGTCCGGTTGTACAAATTCATTGGGGTGGTGGGACTCCTAATTATTTAAGTACTGAGCAAGTCGGGTATATTTGGAAGCATATCGAGAATAACTTTAAGATTGATTCCAATGCGGAGGTTTCAATCGAAATCAATCCTCGTTACATCGACAAAGACTATATATTCTTTTTGCGTGAGCTTGGGTTTAACCGCATTAGCTTTGGACTACAAGATTTTGACACTCAGGTACAAACTGCTGTAAATCGAGTTCAGCCAGAAGATATGATATTTAATCTTATGGGTTGGATTCGTGAAGCTGAGTTTGAGAGTGTCAATGTTGACTTAATTTATGGATTACCGCATCAAAATCTAAAGAGTTTCCATCAAACAGTTCAAAAAACGATTGCTCTTGACCCAGATAGAATAGCGGTATTCAACTTTGCTTATGTACCTTGGGTAAAACCTGTACAAAAGAATATAGATGAGAATGCGTTGCCGGCGCCTTCTGAAAAGTTAGAAATCCTACAAATGACAATTGAGGAGCTAACAAGCAGCAAGTATCTGTTTATTGGCATGGACCACTTTGCCAAACCAAACGATGAACTTGCAATAGCACAAAGCGAAAATGCGCTCAAACGTAACTTTCAAGGTTATACAACTCATCAAGAAGCTGAATTATTTGGATTCGGCGCCACATCAGTAAGTATGCTGCAAGAAGCTTATGCTCAAAATCATAAGCAACTCAAAGACTACTACCAAGCCATAGAAGCAGGTAATTTACCAACCTATAAAGGCTATAAACTAACTTGGGATGACATGCTGCGTCGTGATGTTGTCATGACTATCATGTCAGGTATGCAAGTTAATAAACCAGAAATAGAGCATAAATATAACATCGTGTTTGATGATTATTTTGCTCACGAAGTTCAGCAATTACAACTTTTAGAAGATGATGGGTTGGTTAATTTATCAACTTCTAGTATTGCTGTAACTGAGATAGGTAGGTTACTGGTTCGTAATATTGCCGTGATTTTTGACGCGCATAAAGCCACAAGAGAAAGAAAATTATCGCGCGCGATTTAATCCCCCCTAACCCCCCTTAATAAGCTATCCATTAGTCACATCTTTCTTTACATAGCTGAAAGTGTTGTCTGGAGAGATTTTCATGGCTATGAAGGGAACAAGCAAGTTGACAAACAAAACAAGATGTAGGTCAAATTTGACGTATCGGCTCAATATGTTGAGGTAAGTAGTTATTATGTGGTGTTTTTGAATAAATTTATTATTCTTACAAATAACTTAAGCTATGCGGGGGCCTTGCGCCCGCCGCGCCACATAACTCTACTTTAAATAATGAATTATTAAATCCAAAAAACGATACTGTGTTCTGATAAAAACGCTATAACTTTGTTATCAGTAAATGGGTTTATTAAGAAATAAAGAGTTTTTCACAATTATTATAAAGCCCAAACCCCAAAGAAAGTACCTGTTTTTTACTGACTTGAGTGCCCTGTCGGTCACTAGTCAGTAAAAAACAGGTTAGTAAAAATAAACGGGTCGTTTAGGTATCCCAAAATTTGCGCTCTGACAGACGGGTAAAGAATTTCAATATAAGTTTACTTTATAATTAAAGAAAAATGTTATCCCTCATAATTGAACGGCGCCATAAGCCAAAGTTTTACCTATGACTCGACTACACGACACGTTATACAGTGTAGTGAGTTTTAAACTGAACTGACGGTAAATTTATTTATACTTATCCTGTATTAAGTGCGGATTGTTCCCTTAAATCTGGTGAGCGCTCTTTCCAGGTTGTGGCAATATCATGTAATCGCCGTAATCCTCTCCAAATCGTCTTAACACCTGGCTCTCCATCTCCTTTACGTCCTAAAAAACCACCTAATTTGGCAATCATCCGTACCGCTTCTCTCAAAGTTGGTGGCTTTTCTGGCGGGATGGGATTTTTAGTAATCGTAACGCATAAAGCCTGCCATTCAACAGTATCTAAAACAGTTTCACAACTCACGTCTGGATTATGTCTTGCTTCATAGGTTAGCCACAACAAACGCCATGCAACAATTGAGTATGTAGCCAAAGCCATATTTATTCGTTGTGCAGTTTCAAGCTGTAATTCTTCAATTTTACAACCGCTTTTTAAAGTATAGTGGTAGCGTTCTATTAGCCAACGATAGGTATACCATTTGACGCAAAGAATTGCGTCCTCAAAGCTATTTACTTCCAAAGTTGTTAACAATAGCCAACTAATGGGAGTAACTCCTTCTGGTGGATTTTTTTCTTCTGCTAAAATTACAAGTAATTTTACTGGTTTTAGTTGCGAGCGTCCGATATGATTCTGAGGTACATCAATTTCAATCGTTGCGAATCTAATTATTAGCTCCGCAGTTATAGCTGCCCCTTCCGGATTACGTTTGAGTGATACTGTTAATTTCCCGCATGTTGGAGTTGCACGAATTGCTTCATGTAAATACTCGGCTGTATGATTTACTTTTCTATTATGTGTTCCTCGTATGAGTAAATGTGAATTATTAGGGCGTTTTGTGTGAAATAACTCAAAAATATCAGCCTCAGAATCTGCCATTGTTACAACTGTTATTTCTGATGGTACGAACTCTTGTGTTTGCTCTAATCCATCTAACCAACGTTGGCTTTCTTTCTCTTCTATTTTTCGTTTATGTCGTTTTTTCGCTATTCCTAAATCTTCTATATCTCTAGCCCAAACTTGTTGATTAACTATTCCTAGAGGTATTCCATCTATGCTTGCTGCAAGTGTTGAATGTACTTTTAAGCCAAAGCAATATCTGTTATCTAAATACCCAATTTCTTTTGTTGCTGGATGAGTTGTCAAATCTATACTTGTTGTATCTTGAATCATCAAAACTATATTATGTTCTTTGACTCTTTCCAAAGTCGCTTTAATATGCCCATATCGTATATCATCAGGTTTAAAGTACGGTGAACTCCAAAAATCATAGGCTGCTGTTGTTGCGGCTACACTTCCACAAGCTTGAGGAACACTGCTAGTTGGTTGTGCTGCCAAGTCTTCTACTATACGCACGAGACGTTTATTTCGTCGTGCATCTCCTAGGTCTACGTGTTCCAATTCTTTTGATGCCCATTTTTCCATTATCCACCACCCTGATTACTATCTCACTCCAAAACTATACCTAGCAATGCAGGTCAACTACTGTTAAGTAAGTTTTAGCTGGTTGTTAAGTAAGTTTTAGTATTGTTGAGAAAGATCCGGGTAATGGATAGCTTATTAAGGGGGGTTGGGGGGATCAAAATTATATAAAGCTATATATTTTCTCCGCATCATAGTGCGTATTACATTTAAATTACTGACCAATCTACAATTTTTAAATCAGTAACTTTCTCAAAATCTTTACGATTGCGCGTAACAACTGTTGCATTTACAGAAAGCGCAATCGCAGCAATCCTTAAATCTTGTGTACCAATGCGAATTTTCTGTTTTAGCAATTCATTATATGTATCAAATGCTGCTTCGTTAAAATCAAGGATATTAGATTGACATAAGCGGCTAAATGTATCGCTTAAAAAAGCGTAAGCTTTAACTAATTCTTGCTTTGACTTTGCTTTTTTGATTACATCTAAACGTCCGTACATCTGCTCAACAATAGTTACAACTGTCACGGCAATGTCATTACTTTTGACCGCAGCTACTTTACTTATAACAACTGGATGCCCTCGTTGTAGTAGTGAAACGTGATCAGTATCAAGTATCCACAACGCCATTTTAGTTATGCCTTATACTAATGCTCTTACTCTTGACTAAAATCGGGTGTGCTTGCGTCTATTTCGCGTCTATAAGATTCAATCGCTTCAAGCATTTGCTCAAATTGCGGGTCGTCTTTAAGAATGCCAGCCATTTCTAGCCAAGGATTTTTTCGTTCTTGATGAGGTAACTTTACAGCTAAAGGAACAATTTCTGCATCAGTCAAATGCTTTTCTATACTTTCTTGAAGTTGAGCTAATGCTGTTGTACGGTCGTTCGCTTCGATATATAATTCAGGCAAGCCTAGAACAGTTGCAACTGTTTTACCATTAGGCGCCTTTTTAACAATAACATTTATTAAAACCTCATTATCGTCTTGGCTGCGGCTTTGTGCTATTACAGGCGAGAAAGAATTCATAAGTATTTTACGTGCGTTTGTTCTTTTTATTATAAAAGATAAAGTAGGATAGTCGGCGCCTTATAGCTGGGAAGAACCAGAAGTTCAGCAATTATAACTTTTAGTAGTACAGGTCGAAAAGCCTGTGCAGTGATAATATTATTTTTTACCACAGAGACACAGAGGGCACGGAGAAGAGAGTGTTTGAATTGATTCTAACTAATGGAAAGCAAGAGTAATAGAAAAAGATAATTTTGACATGTGACACTTAGGATAGTGGCATTTTATCTATTTACAACCAGCAAGTAGTAATTTTTTATTGATATATAATACAAAACAACCAGGGAAGTATCAGGAAAGATACAATGAAGACAGAGACATACAATATATTGCTCGATGCTTAGACCAGTTTAGAGCAGATCACCTTTAAGTTGTATAACGGCGCCGATAACGCGGTCGCTAGAGACGATTTAAGTGATGCTTCTTTACTGCAATCTAGAGCGGATATACTGTATGAACAATTAGAAAATCTTGATGTCATTATCTCAGAACGCGAGGAGTAATAATGGAATTAAAAAGCCAAATCAAAGAGTTAAGTTCTCAAGCGGCATCCCTAAGCCGTCAAGCTGTGCAAGCTTCTAAAGTAAATCGCAAACAGGGACTGGAGTTGATGCGCCAAGCTAGAGATGCGAGTAGGGAGTGTCAAAAACTTATCCAACAACTCCAACAAACCCAAATTACAGAACAGTGATTGATTAGAATAAAATTTAAGTGGAAAAATCTCTCCTCTAGTATAGGTACTTTTTATGACATCTCTCCCGAAACCAGAGGTTGCAGCTAACCGAAAACAAGCAGTAGAAAAAGTTTGTGAAGCTTTATCTGAACGAGGCATTCAAGTTTTTTACCTGGACGGAAGAGAAATTTCTAACAAAGAAACTTTTTTAGCAAAAGCTGCTGAAGTCATGAAATTCCCTTTGTACTTTGGAATGAACTGGGATGCTTTTGAAGAATGTATTACAGATTTAACATGGTCTCCTGCTGAACAATCTGTTTTAATATACGAACGTCCGGATATATTTGCACAAGCTGACCCTAATAACTGGCAAACAGCACTAGACATCTTGCACGCTGCTGAAGAATACTGGCAAGCAAGAAACATACCACTAAGTGTTTTTCTACTAAGTTAAATTAAGTATACGGCTGGGAAGCTCAGTATATATTAACAATTTAAAAGAGGTGTAAAATTAAACTAGTGCCTACCACAGAACAGCTAAAAACCTTTTTCCGTATATGTGTACGGGCAAGTAATCTATTAAGGAATATTGAATTAACAAGGTATGATACACGCACACAGCGAATCTTTGTTTTAATAGGTGAAGAAATTCAAGTAGAAATTTTGAGTAATGGGGAGGAAATAATTCAATGAATAACACTAATTATCAACAATTAACAGAACTTGAACTAAGAAATTACATTAAACAACATCCAGAAGATGAGGATGCTTTTCAACATTACCTTGCTATTATACGAGCAAAACCAGGTAGAGTTGTAGTTAGTACGGAAGAGCAAGCCGTAATTGAATTTCAAAAGAGAATACAGGCACAGTCAAAGCATCAACTATAGCAGTCTGTGCAGGAATTGTAAAAAATTCCTAAATGTAGAGACGCGACATGTCGCGTCTCCATAACGTGTAGGTTTACCTGCGGTACACTTCGTGAACACAAATGATTTAGGATTGATATATAAATTCTAATGACCATAAAAATTAACCGCTTTGGAACGTCAAGTGTAAGCAATATGAGTCAGGAATCTAAGTTTCCTTTTGACAGAGCAAGACGAGTTACACCTGAAGAAAACCAAAAATTTAGAGATGCGATAGCCCATCAGTTTGGAATTACGCCGAGGAAGCGCGGACGACCTACTAAGGATGAAGAGGAAAAGTATGAGCCAATTTCTATCAGATTTCATCCTAAAATCATAGCCTGGGCAAAGGAAGAAGCAGAAAAACGAGGAGTAGGCTACCAAACGGTTATCAATGAAGCACTATTGGAAAAAATCGGATGATAGCAGGACTTAAGCTATCTTAAAACCCAAACTCAACAAAAGTTCAAATGACAAAGTTAGAAGCAGTAGAAGCGCAACAAAGGTTTGCAGAAGTTCTTGCCCTTGTAGCTGAAGGTCAAGAACGTGTAGTTATTGAGTTAGATGGTCAGCAAGTTGCAGCAGTTATTAGCTATGCGGACTTAAAGCGTTTAGAAGCGTTAGAAGAGGCAAAAGATTTATTAGATTTTCAACGCGCGGTAGCAGAAAGTGATGGGGAGTCTTATTCTGTAGAAGAGGTAATTGCTCACTATAACAAACTTAATAATACTGACTTTACAATAGAAAACATTTTTAATGACTGAATCTCAACAGCTTGTTTTACGCCAATAGCATGAGGAAGAGGAATAAGTCATGGATACTGAGTATGATTTTAGTCAAGGTAAACGTGGAGCTATTGAGCCTACAGGCGAAGGTAAAACAAGGATTACAATTCGCTTAGATGATGATATTTTGACGTGGTTCCGTGAACAAGTTCATCTTGCTGGTGGTGGAAACTATCAGACTTTGATAAATAATGCCTTGTGTGAGTACGTGCAACAGCATCGAGAACCTTTAAAGGAAATTTTACGGCCAGTTGTGCGCGAGGAATTAAGTCAGATAAATATGCGGATTAATGAGTAGGATAATCTCATTCTTCCCAACATTATAAACGCGATTGTATCTCTCACAAATCCAATAAACGCGATAGCTATAATTTCCTAATATTACAAATGCCCAGTGTGGTTATTTATTATCAGGGCAAATTTCTTTTCGCAAATCGGGACGGGAAGCGAGGTATTCTTTTAAATGGTTGCAACCTCGCGCTAGTGAGCTATCTAAACTTTGAACCCGACGCAGTTGCACAAAATTAGAATTTACTACGATGGCAATTAACTTACTATCTGGGCTAGATGCTGCACCCCTACCTTGATATTCAGCAAATTGCTGCCAAGAACCATCTCTTACCTCAGTCCATAGACGCACAATTTCATCTCGTGAAGTAGTGCGAATAGTCTTACTGTCAGGGCTAAATACTGCACCCATAACCCAATCATCATGTTTGAAAGCACCAATCTCCTTACCTTGAAGATTCCACAGCTTGGCTGTGTTATCCTGCGAATGAGTAACAACAGTCTTACCATCAGGACTAAATCTTACGTAGTTGCGCTCACCACCATATTTGAGAGTAACAATTTCCCTTCCTTGAAGGTTCCACAGCTTGGCAGTACCATCCCATGAAGCAGTGGCAATTGCCTTACCATCGGGGCTAAATACTACATTGCTGACAGCACCATTATGTTTGAGGGTAGCAATTTCCCGTCCTTGCAGGTTCCATAACTTGGCAGTACCATCCCATGAAGCAGTAGCAATTATTTTATCGTCAGGACTAAATACTACATTGCTGACAGCACCATTATGTTTGAGGGTAGCAATTTCCTGTCCTTGAAGGTTCCACAGCTTGGCTGTGTTATCATGCGAAAAAGTCACAATAGTCTTACCATCATGGCTAAATACAAGCCCCTCTCCTCCACTATTATATTTGAGAGTATGAATTTCCTGTCCTTGCAGGTTCCATAGCTTGGCAGCATTATATGAAAAAGTAGCAATAGTCTTACCGTCGGGGCTAAGTACTATATCCCTAACATCACCATTATGTTTGAAGGTAGCAATTTCCCGTCCTTGCAGGTTCCATAGCTTGGCAGCATCATGTGAAGCAGTGGCAATTGTCTTACCGTCGGCACTAAACACTAGCCATAGAACACGACGATTATGTTCGAGAGTGGTAATTTCACCATTTTGCTGGTTCCACAGCTTGGCAGTACCATCCCATGAAGCAGTGGCAACAGTCTTACCGTCAGGACTAAATAGTACATAACCGACATAATTATTATGTTGGAGGGTAGGAATTTCTGTACTTAGTTTCCATAACTTGACAGTACCATCCTGCGAAGCGGTAGTAACCGTTTTACCGTCAGGGCTAAATACTGCGTTTTTAACTGCATCATTATGCTTAAGAATGGCAATTAACTCACCTTGCAGGTTCCATAATTTGGCTGTGTTGTCGTATGAGAAAGCAGTGATAATAGTTTTACCATCAGGGCTAAATGCTACATCGTTGAACCCATTGAACTCATTATGAGGCTTTACATTATTATGTTTGAAAGTGGCAATTAACCCACCTTGCAGATTCCATAGCTTTGCAGTACCACCCCATGAACCAGTAGCAATAGTTTGACTGTCAGGGCTAAATACTATTTTCGTGACGTAATGATTATGTTTGAGAGTAGCGATTTCCGCACCCTGGAGATTCCACAACTTGGCAGTATTATCCTCTGAAGCAGTAGCAACCGTTTGACCATCGGGGCTAAATGCTACTTTCTCAACTCTATAACCATGCTTGAGAGTGGCAATTTCCTTTCCTTGTAGGTTCCAAAGTTTGACCATTCTAGTGTCAAATGAGGTAGTGGCAACAGTCTTACCATCAGGACTAAATACGCAATTTATCACACCGTTATATTTGAGAGTAGTAACTTGCCCATCCTGTAGATTCCACAAGCTGATAGCACCCCCACCAAATGCACTACTGGCAAGAGTTTTACCATCAGGACTAAATACTACTTTTTCGACCAGTCGTCTGTCATGCTTAAAAGTCGATATTTTCTCTCCTTGGAGATTCCACAACTTGGCAGTTTCATCCCATGAAGCAGTAGCAACCCTTTGACCATCGGGGCTAAATGCTATATTTTTGACAGACGAGTCATGTTTGAGAGTAGCTATTTCCCCACCTTGTAGATTCCACAATTTAGCAGTACCGTCATCTGAAGCAGTAGCAACAGTTTGACCATCGGGACTAAATGCTACGTTGTTGACCTTTTCGTTATGTTTGAGAGTGATAATTGTCCCTGTTTGCAAGTTCAGTAACTTGGTAGTACCGTCAGATGAAAGACTCGCAACGATTTTGCTATCAGGGCTAAATACTTGCTTACCAAATACTTGCCTATTTAGACTGTCATCTTTTAATTGATTTATTTCGCGGTTATTGTCTAAAGTATTGTGCAAGGCTAATATGGGGCTAACAGTTGGGTAATCTTTTAGTTGATTGCCATTTTTTACTAACTGTTTTAATTCTTTTACAGACCTCATTGCCTCAATCAAATTTTCCAATCCAACATTACCACGCAAGCGCAATAAACCAGCCGATGAGCGCTCTAAATCTGTGACTATTTGGGCTTGTTTTCGTTCTATGTTTGCATTAATCGCCCCAATCGCTGCGACTATTGCCCCAACAACAAATAATGCTAAAATACCTCCACCAATGCGAATCTGTCGCTTGATTTTTCTCTCCACATCCGTCAAAAGCTGATTGGCTTTCCTCTCTTCTTCTAAAATGACTTCGGTATTTTTTTGTGCTTCCAGCAAACGCTTATTAGTTTTCCTTTCTTCTTCTAAAATAATTTCGGTATTTTGTTGTGCTTCCAGCAAACGCTGATTAACTTTTTCCTCTTCCTGTCGCGCTTCTAATAAACGCTGACTAGCTTGTTTCTCTTCCTCTAAAGCTATTTCCGCTTGCTGTCTAGCTTCGAGTAGAAATTCATTAGCTTCTTCTTGCGCTTTCAACTTACGCTGTATTGACCTTTTCTCTAATTCCCGACTAGCATCTAAAAACTTATAATCATCATTACTTAATCTTTTGCCCTCAGCCCAATTAAGTGCTTGTTCTAAAGCTTTTCCTCGCAATAAACGCGACTCATCTTGATAATTACTGTCTATCCAGGCATTAAAACTTTCAGCATAGGTACGGAGTTTTTCTAATTCTTTTCCTACCCACTCTAAGTTAAAAACAAACTGATAAATCAAATTATAAACTTTTAACTGACTATTTTCCTCTACTACCAATCCGGTTAAACGTAATTGGATTTGTTCCGGACTATCATCAATCACAATTACGCCGTATTCTAAAATTTGCTGATACAAACCCAACAAACTACCAGCAAATCTATCATCAATAACAACCCTTTGCCTTATTGTTCTTAAATGTTGTGGATCATCCAACGATTCCCAGTTATTAATTATTTGCTTTCTGACAACTCCCCTTACCCAATCTAAAGCGTTAGGTTCTGGGGTATAGCGTTTTGAGTACGTATTTGAGTATGTAGATGATAATTCTTGCAGTAGTAACTTACAAACTTTCTGTGTTAAAAAAGGTTGTCCACCAGTCCAACCTAAAACCCCTTTCATCACTTCTTGGATATTGCTTACCTTACCCCTCAACCCTTTTGCTAAGGGTTTGATTTCTTCTTCTTTAAACCCACTGAGTTGAATCGCGCGACCAATATTAAAAGGTGTTCGTCTTTTGTCGTCAATTAAATCGCTAGGAGCGGCAACCCCAAGTAAAGCAAAAGTTAAACGGTTATATTGTAGATTTAAAGTACGTTTCTCATAACAACTTCTAATTAGAGCAAAAAAATCATTGGAGCGGAATTTTAAACTAAGAATACTATCGATTTCATCAATAAAAATAATGATGTTCCTATTGACTTTTGGCAGCATTACCTCTTCTAGGAACAAGCCAAATCGCTGCACGGGAGACAATTGGATGCGTTCATCCCACCAAGTAAATAATTCTTCTGGTGGTGACAAAATTTGAAGTTGCTTAACTAAGGTATAAGCGATACCAGTATACCACTGCTCTGGGTCGCACTCTTCGCTACCTATTTCGTTCAAATCAATCTTGGCACAAGCGAACCTTTCCTCTTGCAATCGTTTCATTGTTCGGTTGAGCAAGCTGGTTTTACCCATTTGTCGGGAGTTAAATACAAAACAAAACTCCCCTTCTTTCAGCCACTGATAAAATTCTGTATCGGCTTTTCTAGATACGTAACTGGGGGCGTTTTCTGGTAACCCGCCACCAACTTTATACTCATAATCTCCTGTCATAATTTATTTACTCAAAGAATAAAAATATAGTGAGTTTTTATTAAACAGTCATACCACCTGATTTAGGGCAAGAGAATATTGAGTATTAATTGACTTGTCATCGACTTATTATTGACTTTACAACAAAAAGGCTTTTCCTTTAAGCTAAACTTTGTAGCAATTTTTATAATTAGCCATGCCTCGCTCAGTAGTAGTACGCGATGAGAAGTGCAAAGAAAAAGTTCTAGCCCGCTTGGATGGGCAATACCTTAGTCAACAAGATTTAGCTGACCATTTACAAATAGCTCAAAGTACGGTGAGCAAGTTTTTGCAGAGGCAACCTGTTGACCGTCCTATCTTTGTTAAGATTTGTGCAGCTTTGGGTATAGAAGACTGGCGAAGTATTGCTGCTCCCCCCCCACGCAAAAAAGCAGATGAAACAGAAAATAGCGATTTTGAGGATTTAGAGGAAGTTATAACCTTACCAACCCCGGCGCCAACAAGCGTTCTAGAATATCCAGATGGAGAACAACTAGCAGTAACTTCCAGTTTTTATGTTGAGCGTCCTCCTATAGAACAGCAATGTTTTGAAGAAATTAGCAAACCAGCTTCCCTCATTTGTATTAAAGCTCCGCAGAAAATGGGAAAATCTTCCCTACTCGCGCGGATTATTCAACAAGCGAAAAATCAGGGTGACGCGACGGTGATTATCAACTTTCAGCTAGGGGAGAAGGAATTTTTTACGAACTTGAGTGCATTTTTACGCTGGGTTTGCGATGGCATCATTTTAGAATTGAGCAAAGATAATCAAGAATTAGGGACAGAACTCCTAAACCAGTTAGACGAGCGTTGGAAATTTGCTCAACGTATTGGTAGTAAAGTAGCTGTAAAAGATTACCTTGAGCGGTATCTGCTTCCTAAAATTAACCAGCCCTTAACCTTGGCACTGGAAGAAGTAGATAGATTATTTGAATACCCAGGAATTTACAAAGACTTTTTTGGGCTTTTGCGCTCCCTGCATCAAGAAGGTAGACAGCAAGAAATTTGGAAAAAACTACGCTTAGTTATAGTACATTCCACTGAAGCCTATGTACCAATGGACATAAACCAATCCCCATTTAATGTGGGTTTACCAGTGGAATTACCAGAATTCACCCCTGAACAAATGTTAGATTTAGCAAGGCACCATCAATTGGAATGGAGCAATACAGAAGTTCAGCAATTGAGAGACATGATTGGAGGACATCCTTTCTTAGTACGTTTGGCTTTGTATAAAATAGCTCGTCATGAGATAACTTTAGCTCATCTTCTGGAAACTGCACCCACCGCAGCAGGGATTTTCAGCAATCATTTGCGCCATCTTGGGCTAATTTTAACAGAGCAACAGGAATTAGGCGCCGCGATGAAAGAGATTGTAAATACTACCAGTTCAGGAAAATTCAGTGATGCAGTCAGGTATAAATTAAAAGCCCTCGGTTTGGTAAATCTGTTAAATGACGAGGTGACAATACGCTGCAAGCTATATCGCCTATATTTTCAGAACTTTTAGTAAATCATTAGTAAATCAATAGATAACTCAATAAAAGTCGTTAATTACGCGAATTTCTCAGGGTATAAGTCGGGTCAGTGTAAGTGACATTAAGGTTGTCGAGTTCAACCAACAATCTTATGTTACAAACAATCAGCAAATTCAACACATTACTTCTAGCAGCTTTGGTTTTTGTATCAGCAGCAACATTCAATAGTTCCAAAGTTAACGCAAGAAGTAGCCAAAATATAGACATAACCCAATTGCCCACATCAAGTCAGGTCGCAGCAGCACCAGAATGGAAGACATTTTCTCCAGATGAAGGTAAATTCTCTATTCTCATGCCAAGTGAAGAAATTTCAGATATGGCGCCAGATAAAACTGAGATGCATTCGGGTGTTAAGTCCACAAAAATGTATATGAGTATTCATGAACAAAATGTGTTCATGGTTAGCTATGCTGACTTTAATAATGATTTGACTCAGGCTTCCTCAAGCGAATTACTAGACTCTGCCGTACAAGGAATGTTAGATGATGGGGAAAAGTTATTAAGTCAGCAAAATCTAACTTTAGGTGCATATTCAGGTAGAGAAATTAAACTGTGGGATGAAAAACAAGGAATAACTTTGACAGGTAGAATTTTTATTGTTAACCAACGGATGTATATGCTTTTAGTTGGAGGCAAGGAAAATCCTCAAGTCAGTGATACTAACAAGTTTTTTAACTCCTTCCGGTTGATGCCATAATCATCAAATAAATAACTTGAGTGACAATTATTGTAGAAACGCACTCAAAATAGTTCTTAAGCATGAGAATATATTGCGTTTCTACATTATTCCTTGAGTTCAAACTTTTCAATCAAGACAACCAAATAAATTTAATCGCTTCACTAATCCAAAATCAAGCCACAAGACTATTTGACAAATATATCGAAGATTAAGGAAATAATATCATGCTGCCCAAAATACAGAAACAATTCAAATCTCTTATAATTCTCTCTGCTTTACTTTCCGCCGCATTCCCTATTTTACCAGTCAAATCTCAAACAACTGATATTTCCCAGCAACCCTTACAAATCAATTCCAGCCAACCTAAAAAACTATCACAAGCCAACTTAGTCGCAGAAGATGTTAAACCATCGGTAGTTCGAGTTGTTGTTGGTTGTAAAGCTAAGGTTTATTCACCAATAAATGGCAAAATATATGACTTAGAAACAATAACAGGTCACGGTTCTGGCTTCTTTGTCAACCCTAACGGTTATATTACCACCAATGCCCATGTTACCAACACAGAAGATTGCCAGCAAATTTTTCAGAAAGATTTAGCAGCAAAACTTGAAGCTGACGGACAAACACTAGAAAATGTCGAAGCCGAATTAAAGTGGATTGAAACCAAACCAATTCAGTTAGTATATTTACCCAATCAAGAGCAGCTACCTTTTGAGATAATTAATTCAGGCGCCGTTGCGGGTGAAGGTAAGGATGTTTCCATTATCAAAGTTAATCTTATCAATGCCCCTACCCTTAAACTCGCAGAATCTAACCAAGTGAAACTTTTAGACTCAGTAACAGTAGTAGGGTATCCAGGGTTAGTAGAAGATTTACCCTTATTTAACGAAAAATCTTTCTATGAAGCTAGCTTTACTAGCGGTCAAGTTTCTGCTAAGAAAAACCTGAAAGACGGTACACCTGTTATACAAATTACCGCTCCTGTACCTAAAGGAAATTCTGGCGGTCCCGTTCTAAATGAGCAAGGCGAAGTTATCGGTTTAGTAACCTTTGGTCCCGACGACAATTTTACCTTTATTTTTACTAGCAATACAATTCAAGAATTTCTAGAGTCTGCAAACATTACTAACAAACAAGGACTAGTTAACCAGGAATATCGCAAAGGATTACAACTTTATAGCCAAGGTAGTTACATACAAGCCTTGCAAAAATTTCAGTTAGTTAAACAGTTATTTCCTCAACATTCTGAGGTCGATAATTTTTTAACTAAATGTCAGCAAGTTATCACTAATGGTAATTAAATAGTTGTACCAATAGTGAGTAATTTGTAAAATAATACAGCATATTTCAGGTAAATGAGGTACAGCCATAATATTGCAAACCATGTAGAGACGTTACATGTAACGTCTCTACATGTGTTTTATAAATACGCAACATGCTGTACATTTAAATACTACGTATGTTTTGAATTTTGATCCCCCAACCCCTTACTTTTCCCTTCGAGCCAACTGTGAAAGGTATTTTATTTACCCGAATACCTGAAAATTAATTAGCGCTTCAACGATTAACTATCTTTTACTGCTAAAGGTTGATTGATCTTACCTGACTCATTAACTTGACTTGTCAACCAGTAGCCTGTAAGGGCAATAGCTATGGTAATTACGCTTGCTATGACGTTTGGATAAATCGTGATTCCTCCTATTTGTGGCTCAGGAAAATCACCAAGAACTGGGTCGCCGATAAACCCGTAGGAAGTACCAGGCCAAAATCCTGCTGCAATTAATCCTATATAAAAGCTACAGCTTAAAAATGTCGCAAGCCCCATTGAAAATTTATCAGTTACTGGGCGCGTCAATACTGCAAGAGCGGCGCCTCCTAATGATACAGCAGCAAAAAATGACATTGCACAATGTAACTTCGCATGAGGTAGCCATGCAGGATTATTCATATGACCTTCGGCTAATATAACCGCATCTACACCGATAGGAACAATTATTGTTGAAAGTGCTGCGGCGCCGAGTAGCCATTTGCCAAGTTGTTCTCGTTGCATTTCGATTTTTCCTGACTGTTTCAACCTAGCTTGATCAAGAATTTGGATTAGAGCATCCTTCTTAGGGTAGAACTGAAGTAACGGGCAAGGATGCCCGTTCCACAAGAGAAGGTTTTTATTTATTGGTGTTTAATCTGGCGGCGGCTTCATGTAATTTTTGGGTGCAATTATTTATGATTGGTTCCCCATGTGCGACTGAGATTACTTGTAAATCTGTAATATTATCTGCTAATGATTCTAGCCATTGGCGATAGGCGTTTCTATCGGTCATGTAAAACATTTTTCCTAATCTGGTGATGCCAAAGAAACCATAGGCGCCTAGTATATTTAATGGTAATTTTGTTGCAGGTGTATATTTATCTAGGTAAGAGTCGGTTAAGTTGAATAGAATATCTGTAAATATTAATGCTTTTCCTGTTGGTAGTTGTAATTCATATGCTAATTCTTGGGGACGAATGCCTATTGGTTGATGGCATACTATACCGTATTGAGGTAAATATTCTTCTGCTGTTGCATCTACTGAAACAACTTGCTCTACATAAGGTATGGCAGCAGCGGGAGCAACTACTGTTATATTAGGATATCGCTGTTTGAATACGCACGCGTCGAGTCGATGAATGCGGTTAGGTACTATGATTATTTTGGGTGTACCTAATGATTCAAGTTGTCTCATAGTTGCTTCGTTTAAGACAATACCGCTATGAATTAATAGTGTAGAATCGGGTAATTTATAAAGTATCATCTCCCGTGGTGGGTGTCCGCTAGCTGGTAAGATGCCTGTAACGTGCCAGAGATTTGGCGCCAGTTCTTGGATGGGACTGTGAGGTAATACATGTGCTTCCCATTCTTCTTTAGGATTTTGAGTTTTCGGGGTTTTGACTAGCGAGAATAAGGAATAAAATATTTCTGATGGTAAGAATTTTTCTTGTTTCATTTTTTCTTTCCTTTGCGTTCAAAGCGGTTCGTTAATTAACGTTGGGTTTCACTGCGTTACACCCAACCTACGAATGCTAGATTATTACAAAAAATTACATAGATACGAAAATTTCCGGCATCTCTCTATTCAATATAATCAAATGTCGCACATAAAAGTGTATACTAACGCTTGACGATAGTAACGCAAAACGATAGTATTGTGGTTGTTAGTTTTAAATCTGAAGAGACAGAGCTTATCTTTCAGGGTCTTAAATCTACCCAGTATCCGCCTGATATGCAGAAGACCGCTTTACGAAAATTACTCGTGCGCAAAGGCTGCAACATCTATTATAGACTTGCGCGTTCCACCTGGTAATCGGTTGGAAAAGTTGGTTGGTGATAGGGAGGGACAATATAGTATTAGAATTAATGACAAGTGGCGAATCTGTTTTGTTTGGACGGATGAAAACAATGCTTCTGAAGTATAAATAGTTGATTATCATTAAGTAAAAGTATATGAACAATAACCGTCTACCAAACATTCAACAAGCGTGAAATCTTGCAATTAGAATTCTTGGAACCGATGAATATTACACCTTATAGATTAAGTAAAGATATAGGTGTAGCTCAGACAAGGATTAGTGAAATTTTAGCTGGAAAGCGCAGTATTACAGCAGATACAGCTTTGCGTTTATCCCGTTATTTTGGTAACAGCGCTCAGTTTTGGTTGAATTTACAATCACAGTATGATTTACGACAAGCAATTGAAGAAAATGCTGAAGTTTACAATCAAATACCTAAGCTTCCGTTTGATGATGTAGCCTAAGATGCTATTGATATAAAAGTCTTCTCTCTGTTTTCTCTGCGTCTAATAAGGTAAAATGCTCTTTCTTCTCACCACAGAGCCACACAGGAAAATGCCAGCATCAACCCATATTAATCAGTTTCGATTGATAGCACAATATAATACGTGGGTAAATAATCAAATTTATGAGCTTGTGGCATCGCTAACTGAGGAAGAACGGCGCCGTAATCTTGGAGCTTTTTTTGATTCGATTCATGGTACGTTAAATCATATTCTTCTTGCTGACCGAACTTGGTTAGGTAGGTTTGCAACTAGTACTTGTTATGAGTTTAATTCTCTACAAGATGCAAAGCTAATTTTGGAAGTTGAGTCTTTGGGGAAGGAATTATATAGTGATTTTATAGAGCTTCGTAACGAACGCGCGCAGACGGATAGTGTTATTGAAAGTTGGACTAGCGAACTAACTGATGAGACGTTATCTGCGCGGATGCAATATCACAATGCATCTAGGACTATTGAGCGAGAACATTCGCTTTGGTTTGCGCTGACTCACTTTTTTAATCATCAAACACATCACCGCGCGCAGGTTACAACTTTGCTTCACCAGCTTGGCTATGATTATGGGATGACTGATTTTATTTGTATGTATAACGTAAGTAGGTTGGGTGGAGGAACGAAACCCAACATTGTCTTATAATTTTATAGTTTTGTTGGGTTACGCGGAGCTTCACCCAACCTACGATTACTACGATTACTATTATTCAATAAGCGGTGTAATATTAGCATTACAATTGCTAAGGGTAAGAGTAGTACAGGAATAATATTCAACCCAAACCGCGCGGCAAACCATCCTAATATAGTTGGAATACCAGCGGCGCCTAAAGATGCGACACTTGTCATAAACCCAATAGCTGCGGGTACTATTTGCGGTGATACTCGTTGAGGTACTAACCATATTATCATTGGGAAAATTGCGGCTAAACCTAAACCCATCAACGGTAAGCTAAATAATTGCTGGGGCAACAACCACCAAGCAACTACACTGATTACTAACAACACGAAAGATAAATCAAGTGTACGAGTGGCGCCGAAATATTTTACTACACGTCCTGTTAATAGTCTTCCTATAGTCAACCCGAACCAATAAGCGCTAACGCTGTAACCAGCCAAAGTCACAGGTGTATTTCTAGCTTTACTTTGAACACTAAAAGCCCAGTTACCTATCGATGCTTCTACACCTACATATACAAATAGTAATAAGCCTGCTATTAATACTTTCGGTGTTCTTAACGCTACACTTAAATTTTCTCTACCATTAGTGTTTGATGCGTCAGTTTTTTTATTTAAGGGCTTATAATTGTTTACTACAGCCCAAAGCATTCCAAAGATTGTTACACCTACTACAGCAGCAATAACTAAATAAACTTGGCGCCAGTTTAAATTAATTGTGAGTAAACTAGTTGCTACCGCAGGACCAAGTAAAGCTCCCACACCATAAAATGCGTGGAGTATCCCCATCAAATCAGCATTATCTTGTTGATTGGCAATATAAGTGTTGATACCTGCGTCTATAATTCCAATTCCTAATCCAAGTAATGTACCAGCAGCAACCATTACTAACCAAGAAGCAGAAAGTGCATAAATAAGCAGCGCCAGAGTCAAAGTCGTAGATGCTAGCAATAACATGCGTGCGAGTCCAATACGACTACTTAGAATACTGCTAGAAAAAGCGGCTATAACATAACCTGTAACCTGGCTTATGAAAAGTAGCGTAATAGTAGCAGCACTCAAGTTGTATGTTGCTTGAATAGAAGGTATAAGAACACCCAATCCTCCCTCAGCAATGCCAATAGCGATAAAAGCGTAGAATGATAGCGCAATACCTATCCAACCCTGATTTTTTAAATTAGGCGCCATTATATTTAGTACCTAGATAATAATTCAACTTACACGTTGGAGTCATTTTTTGACAAAAACATCAACCTAAAGGTACAGAATATGAGTTGATCCCCCCAACAGAGCGCAAATTAGGGGGGCTAAGAATAGCTTCTTTTCCCACCATTCCACGCGGGGGGTAGGGGGGGATCAATACGGTAATAAAATAGTAAACTCTGTACCAACCCCTAATTCAGAAGAACAAAGTAACTGTCCCTGATGCTGTTCTATTATTTGATGACTTATCGATAACCCCAAACCAGTACCTTGTCCAACGGGTTTTGTAGTAAAAAATGGGTCAAATATTTTAGGTTTTATCTCTGGTTTGATTCCGGCGCCATTATCAGCTATGGTAATTGCAATTTGATTATTTTCTTTTACGGCAGTCCGTATCCAAATTGTAGAGTCATTTTCTGGTTTGGTTGCCACTGCATCAATTGCGTTGTTCAATATATTCATGAATACCTGATTTAATTCTCCTGCAAAGCAATATACTTCTGGTAGATCTGCATATTGCTTAATGACTTGAATCGTTCCTAATTTTTGCTGAAGAATCATTAAGGTATTATCTAGCCCTTCATGAATGTTAACTTTTTTACTTTCGGCTTCGTCAAGACGTGCGAAATTTCTTAATGACAGCACTATACTTTTAACTCGTTCGGCGCCATTCTTCATCGAATCCAATATTTTTGGCAAATCGTCTTGAATATAGTCTAAATCTATTTCTTCAGTAGTATCAATGATTTCTTCTACAGGTTTAGGGTAGTTTTGTTGATACACTTTAAGTAAGTCAAACAGCGATTGAGTATATTCATGAGTATAAGTTAAATTCCCGTAGATAAAATTAATTGGATTATTTATTTCATGAGCAATACCTGCAACTAACTGCCCTAAACTCGACATTTTCTCGCTTTGGATGAGCTGGACTTGAGTTTGGTGTAATTTCTCTAATGTTGCTTGCAGTTCTTGATTACTTTGTGCTAGTTCTTGTGTGCGTTCTTCAACGCGGTTTTCTAGGGTTGTATAAAAGCGCGCGTTTTGTAGAGAGATAGCTGCTTGTGCTGCAATTACGCTTAGTAGTTCAACTCTATCTTGTGTAAACGCGGCTTTAGTAAGGTTGTTTTCTAAATATAAAATGCCTTGAAGCTTACTTTGGTGAATAACTGGAAATACTAATACAGATAAGCAAAAATTCGCTGAGATATAAGTATCTGTACTAAAATTTTCTGATTGAGTAGCATCATCTAATATTACAGGTGTGAGAGTGCGTTGTACATAATCAATTAATGACAATGGCAAAATATTACACTTCTCAATTGGCAGTGATTGTAATACCTGTGCCTCGTCCAGTTCTTCTGTAAGAACCGCTTCTAAAAATAATTGTTCACCAGTATTAGCAATAAAGCATACTTTTTGGGCGCCAGCATTCTCGCGTAATAAATGCATAAGTTGATTCAGTAAACTGCTAAGAACTATTTCGCTAGAAAGAGTTTGAGATGCTTTAATTATGGTTGCCGAATCAAGCGATGAATAATTGTTAGTAGTTTGAGTACTGGTTGTGGTAGTTGGAGACGTGGATTCTCTTTTACGAAAGGTAAGGTAAGGATAGCGCGATTCTAAATCTTTAACTTTAGCTGTTGCTCCCCATTGCTCATATGCATAATGAGCATCATTAAGATAGGTTTTGGCAACTTTAGTATTACCAAAGGCTAAATAAAACTCACCTGCAAGCTCCGAAGCTATCGCTTGTTCTTGTATATATCCATTTAGTAATGCTAGTTCTATCGCACTGTTATACAATTGTGTTGCTTCCCAATTTTGACCTAAGATACGACATTTCTCGGCTTCTACTAAGTCATATTTATGTTGGTTGTTAGCGGCACAATGAGAACTCCATATTTTCATTTGATTTTGGTTAGCTATAACTTGGGCTAAATATTGTGCTTGTTCTTGGGCAGAAACGTTTGGATAATGTTTAAGTAGTGCTAATGAATCATAAAACTTGTGCTGTACAATCATCATTGTTGCGCGCGCGCTTACCGCATATTGTTCTACCAGACGTGAATACTCAATTGCTTGCTCATATTGTTGGAATAGATAAGCTAGTATTAATTTAGAAAAATAAACCCCAAACAATAAATTAAGTTGATTTGACTCAATGAATATTGGCAATAGTTCATCTTCATTAAAACTATCGCCGATTAAACGACAAGTGTTTTCATTAAAACCTTGATTCACACTTTGTAAATTCAAAGCTAGCTGGTGCCATATTTGAAGGCAATAAGTAGAGTACTCCTGCTTGACAGATTTTGTATAGTCAAGATACTTTCTATATTGTTCATCTAAGACTGGAAGTGCTTCACCAGTTAAAAAGCTGTAAATGCAAAACAAGAGACTGGCAATACAGGCATATTCAATATCTCCAGTCTCGACACCTATATTAAAAGCTTCCGAAAATGCATTAAGGGTTAATTTGCCATGCTCTTTCCAATGACGAACACAAATGTTATAAAGTACTAAAACTTTAGGAGCAAAAGTTATCGCATTAAATTTATCCAATATTTTGAGCGATAATAAACCATACTTATACCCTAAGTCAACCTCACCAATCACTTGGCAAAGTACACCACAGCTAACATAGGCAAAAGCCGTAGTTTCAGAATTACCGTAGTGAATACAAATATCCACCATTGTAAATACAACTTTTACGTATAAATCGGGGGCTGTTAAATAAGTAGAATAAGCTAATTGATTAAGAATTTTTAATACTGCTATTTGATATGTATCTTCAATTTGCGGTAGATTTTCTAATCCCTCAACATCAATATCTTTTGGTAATTCTTCAATAAGTGTTACTCCCAGCTTATTCAGTACATCAAGACCTATTTCAATTGCTAATTGCGGCTGAAATTGGGAATTATAAGACAGAATTTTTAGTTCATATACTTTAATTGTATCTAAGATGTCTTTGGCATGAATTAAGACGATTTCACATAGCTGTTGCAAACGCTCAAAGTTAGTATTTAAGTACTCAGCTTCGATTAATTCCACATATAGATTTAGCGTCAAATCATAATGATGCCAACTGTTATCTGGTAACAATTGTATTCCTATATTTAAATACTCAGTAGAAGCAGTAGGAGCGTTTGCTGTTTTAGCTTTACGACCAGCTAATAAATTCAATTTGGATAGTTCTTCTTTTTCTGCTTGTAAATCTAGTAGATTGGCGCCTATATTTAAATGATTAACAATATTTAAAATATACGCTTCCAGTTCTGATGAGTAATAATTAAGTAACAATTTACCAATTTTTAAATGTATAGTTTGTTTTGATGATTCCGGAATTAGAGAATAAGCAGCCTGCTGAACTCGATCATGTAAAAATTTAAATTCTAATCCTGTCTCGTCAAAACCGAATTTTTGCAGTGACTCGTCGCAAATTAATAGTAACTGTTCAGTCGGCGCCTGATAATTATGATTTAATGGTAATATTAATCCTTGTTCCAATGCTGACCAGAGTGATTTGATGATATCGGATGCAGGTTTTTCGCTTACTGTTGCTAAAACATCTAGTTTAAAAGTGGCACCAATACAAGCAGCTAACTGCAATGCTGACTGAGTAGCAGCAGGCAATTTACTGATTTTGCTTGCCATTAATTCTACTATACCCAAGTTAGTGATGCCGACACTTTGAATTTGTGTTATATTCCATTCCCAGCATTTTAAAGTAAAATTATACTTGATTAATTTCTCTTGATAAAGTGTTGTTAGTAGCTGTGTTAAAAAGAAAGGATTACCAAATGTTTTATTAAATAGTAAAGATACTAAATCTTGGGTGATATAATTATCAGTAATATTCAAGGTATCATTTACTAATTGGTGTACTTGAGAGATATTTAAACTTGGTAAAGTTATTTGATTAATTGTCCTAGTTTTTTGAATTTCTTCAACGGTCTGGATAAACGGATGTGTTGGACTAACTTCGTTATCGCGATAAGCGGCAATTAACAATAAATACTGAGTATTACTGTCGGTTACTAATTGCTGCATTAACTTAAGTGTAGCAATATCTGCCCATTGCAAATCATCTAAAAATATAACGAGAGGATGCTCTTTTTGTGCAAAAACACTCACAAATGCACAGAATACTTGATTAAAACGGTTTTGTCTCTCCGTGGCGCCCAACTCAACAACAGGTGGTTGGGTTCCTATAATTAATTCCAATTCTGGAATTACATCAATAATCACCTGTCCATTGTTACCTAGCGCTGTTAGTAATTTTTCTTTCCAGCTAAATAGTCGTGTGGCATTTTCGACTAATAACTGCCGCATCAAAGACTGAAATGCCTGAATTAACGACGCATAAGGAATAGCGCGCTGAAACTGGTCAAACTTTCCACATAGGAAATACCCGCGTTGCCGTACAATTGGCTTATGCACTTCATGTACTAACGATGATTTGCCAATTCCAGAGTAACCTGCAACTAGCAGTAGTTGACTTTCCCCTTGACTAATGGAGTCAAAAGCAGCTAGTAGTGTTTCAACTTCTTTTTCCCTGCCATAAAGCTTTTGAGGAATATTCAATTGGGAAATACGGTCACTCTCTCCTGGCAAAAAGTCAGTAATTTTACCTATATTTTTTAACTCATCCAAACAACGCTCCAAATCAGCTAACAACCCTGCTGCACTTTGATAGCGGTCTTCAGCATTTTTTGCCATCAGCTTAGTAATAATAGCAGCTATCACGCTAGGTACATTTGGATTAAAATCCAAAATACATGGTGGTTGTTTGGCAATATGACAATGCACTATTTCCAAAGCATCATCGCTCTGAAATGGCAATTGCCCCGTCAGCATCTCATAGAATGTGGCGCCTAAAGAGTAAAAATCACTGCGATAATCTACAGTGCGGTTCATTCGTCCCGTTTGCTCAGGGGAAATATATGCTAATGTTCCCTCCAACTTACTGGCACTAATTAACTGTGCTTCCTGACTTATACGTGAAGCGATGCTAAAGTCGGTAAGTTTAACAATCCCGCTTTCTGGGTTAATAATGATATTTGAAGGTTTGATATCTTTATGGATTATCTGGTGAGTATAGAGTGATATCAAGCATTTAGCGAGTTGTATGGCGATGCCCAGAAAGGATATGAGGGATAATTGTTGGTCAGCAAGAAATGAGTGAAGACTTATACCGCCAAAATCTTCCAACACTAATATATGGTGAGATGCTTGCTCCAAACGCACGACTTTAACAATTCCTTCTATATCAAGGTTTTGGGTAATGCTATATTCATGCTTCAAGCGGGTAATCTCTTCTAGGGAAGGATATTCAGCTTTCAATACTTTCAGAATTACTTTTTCTGATGTTGATTGCGATACTGCCCGATAAACGATTGTGTTTAAACCTTCGTGAATTACTTCGGTAATTTCGTAGCCAGGAATTTTCAAGGCGGATAGCATTTTTGAACCTCAACACTCTAAACTTGGTCATATATTTATATTTCCCAAATCAGGGTTGAGATAATACATTTTTTACCACAGAGACCACGAGAGTTCACAGAGGAAAGAGACCCCCCTTCCGCGCGCACGCGGTATTATACTGTTACATCCCATTCACAACCTTAAAAATAGCTTAATATTTGCCGTCTCAGTTGATTCTAGTTAAAAATACTGATAAATATAAGTTTAATAATCAAAATAATAATCATTTTAATTATTACGTGTACAGGCACCATGTTTAATAAACGATTTTTGTCTCAAACGCTTTTATTATGTGGCTTTACGGTATTTGCTCCTCTCCCCATTTATGCACAAATTATACCTGACAATACGCTATCGACGGAAGCATCCAAGCTGACCTCAAATGATGTCATTAATGGTGGCGCCCAGCGTCGTAATAATTTGTTTCATAGCTTTACACAATTTAATATTAATGATGGACAACGAGTGTATTTTGCGAATCCTGTTGGAGTGACAAATATATTAACGCGCGTAACAGGTGGTCAAGCTTCTAATATTCTAGGCACATTAGGTGTAGATGGCACCGCAAATTTATTTTTAATCAACCCTTCAGGGATTTACTTTGGCAAAAACGCACGCTGATAAATAACTATCAGTAATATTTAGGACTTACGTAAAGAAACCTGGATCAAAAATATGAGCAAGAACCGTCTTTAGTGAGTCAATTATCGGAAGTAAACGAGCAGAAGCGTTGGATGAGATTGCTAGATTGCAACCAAAGAAGTGTAAATAGAAAATAATAGCATTTGGTAATAATCCCCCCCTGCCGCGTGTCAGGGGGATTAAAATGTTAATTTATTTTAACTCGTCGCTTTTTGGTAAATACAAAAACTATTATTCCTGCAACTAATAGCGCGGCGCCACTTGATGGTTCAGGAATTGAGGCATTTTTCAAAGGATTGTTTGGCTTTGTCAAATTTTCTTTGCCTGATTCTACTTCGCGGTTAAAGCGGTCTTTTTGGGCTTCTGCTTCTTTTAATTGGCGCCGTTGTTCATCGTTTACTAAAACTATCATTGATGAATAAGGTGTGACTATTTTGAATTTTTTCGCTAATTCATGAATTGCATCGAGTTCTGTTAATTGTTCTAAGTTTTTCTCGCGACTTAAGCCTAATATTAGTTGTCTTGCTGCCAAAGAGTCGAAATCATTAGATACTAGGGTGGAAGGAGTGGTTAATTTCTCCATGAACCAAGCGTAACCATCAATGACGCTAACAACGGCGTTACCTAGTGCAGCTTTTGTTGCTTGTCTATAAAGTACTTCGGAAATATCTGTAGCTACACCCCCACCACTATTTTCTATCGCTTTAAGGGTGTTGTCGTCGTAAGCTTTGGGAAGGGCGCCTAAATGTACCATCCACAAAGGTGAGGTAACTGTGGGAAAATTCTTCTTATCGTCGGATAGTTCGTAACTACCTTCATCTGTTACTAACAAAATGCCATCATATTTTGTATCAGAGCGCAGTTTGTCAAACTGTTGTAACATTTCTTTGAATTGCACGGCGCCGTAAAAGGTGATTTTTTCTGGTTTAAATTGGCTGATGTCATCGAGTCGTTTGGGTTCTGTGCCTGGGATGGATGTAATGTATAAATCAGCATCGTTATCAGATAGTTGATTATTGGCGAAACCTTTATTTTTCAGCCAATTAAAGGTTTTTTCTAAATCCTTGATGTGCGTGTTCATACTGCGGGAAGTATCAAGGACAATCGCAAAGCGTTGATTTTGGGGTAATTTATAATCTTGTTGGCTTAAAGGTTTTGCGGTGATTTTGTATTCATCGCTAGAAGCTGTAAGTGCTACTTCTTTAATTTGTGGTTGAGGCGCCTTGCTAGCAGGTATATACGCTTGTAACCAACCATCTATTTTTTGAGTGGCGCCATTAAAATTTCGTTTCGTTTGATTTGTCCAGAATATATTTCGTTTTTCGCCTAATTGTGGTAATGCCCAACCAGAAGAATGTCGCATAACTTTGTAAGTTAGCCAAAGATGCATTTCTTTAGGACGGTTCGGTTGAGAACTAATTTCTATTGCTGTTCTTTCGGGTGGTATGGGAAATGCCCGTAAACGGTAATGTCTTGGCCCTACTTGTTCTAACAAAGCTGGGTCAATTGGTCTAGAACGCTGCACTTGCTGATTGTACACTTTTTGAGCGGCGCCACGCGGAGAAACTACATATTCAAAACGTTTAGATAAATCTGCTGTATCCCCTAACCAAATTCCTGTAATTACTGCACTTTCTGGTAAAGAAAACGAGTAAAATACTTCTTGTACATCTCTAGTTTTGTTTTCGTAAACCTCATAAAGCTGTACATCCCCCCAGTCACCATGTTCTTTAACTGTAACTTCTTGCTCTCGTAACCACACTTTTCTCTGATTGAGATTTAGTAAACCAGCTTTAGCTTCATCAAGGTTAGAAGTTGATTTTAAAGCATAATTAACTGCTTCTTGTTCGCCTTTTTGTATGGGTGTGTCAAAAAATTGCGCGTAAAGCTTTTCTGCTTTTTCAACGTCGCTATCTGCACCTTTGTACAAAAATGGTGACATCAATTGGTTATAGAGATTTTGAATATTTTTACTTACCGCAGGAGAAGTACCAAAGATGTGTTGATACATTGCCTCGATATGGTTATTATCCTTAACACTGCTGAGATAGCGGTAGTTGGATAAATAAGCATTTACTAATCCAGAGCGTATCGTTTCTGATTTGGCAAGTAGTGCTTGACGGTTACTATCTGTTTGTGGGGTATTTGCAAGTAATGAAAAGGCTTGAACTTGTGGTTGTTGTTGGAACGAAATGAAAAGAGTTAGCGTGAAGATTGATACTCCTAATAATCCAGCGAATGCCTTTTTTTGTCCGTACTGTGCAGCAAATGCTTTTAATATTTTGATTCCTGATACACTATATAAATATGTTACGAATAATGGCATCGCTACAAATAGCGAACAAGTCATACCAAACAGTATTAAACTTGAGGGTATCCACCCAAAAATTACCAGCGTTGGGTAGTGTACTAATCCGTGCCAAAGAGCAACTGCCCATTCAAATTTAAGAAATTCTATTAGTGACCAAGCTGCTACAGGTAACGCATAAAAACATAGTATGGCGCCAGCGTAGATACCAAAAAACAGCATTAAACTATGTGCCAGCATTTGCAGCCATGCTAAACTTCTTCCACCTACGTATCCATACAGCATCTCCATAGCAAAAGCGGAAATACAAATTACTACACTTCCAAGAATCTGGATACTAGCAGGTGTAAGTTCTCGAAATATAAATAGTCGCAATATACACAGTAAAACTAAAGGCGCCTCTACACCGTAAAATAATCGCAATAGTTCCCCAGGTTGTCTACTAAACCTAGAGGCGCCAACGAAGGTGCAAGCTAAAGGGACTAATATTAATGTTGCTAAGGATATAAAAAACTCAATGGGAACCTGTCCGGAAATAGTTGCTATTATTAGGAATATACCAATGATTGGCAAAATACCTAAATATACAACTGAAAGGAAAATTAGGTTCCAACCCCAAAAAATAGCGTGAGATATAGCATTTAGTAGAACATTTAAAGGTGTTTTCATATGTTGTTTTTTGCATCTCGCAATCTATCTATGTTATTGTTCCCAAACTCTTGAATGGAACTAACAGATACACAAGATACTTGTTCAATTCCTGAAAAAGCTCAAATCTTTACAATTTATTAGTATGATGGGGCACTCTTAAAGCCTGTTCCACAACATAAAAATCTATGATTAATATAATAGACAAATCATCTGTAACATTTGCTACAATATTCTTTGACTTCACAATTCTTAAAACTATTTAAAACGAAAATTACTAGTCATATTTTATACATAAATACAAGCAATACTTAAATCGTTATGTGTAATTTAAAATATCAATGAAAGTTTAAAGTTTGTATAAACTTTTACTAGAGTAATAAACTTTGCGTTGTGTAAGCTGTATTGTTGTTCAGTGTACGAATAGGACTTCTACCATTTTAGTTTTTCGCTTTTGCTTATGAGTATCAAATGTGATTGGTGTAATCTGAGAATTGGCTGTCAGTACTATTCATCTTCGTAAGTCTGGAGCGATATAAACAATCAATAATATTTTTGGCACATTTAAAGGACTTACGCACAAAAACAAGGATTCTAAAATTTTAGAATCTGAAACAATATTTTTTTGAAGGAAGTTGTTAAATACCATGAGTAGTCTCGATATTAAGTCTTCCGAAAAAACTTCACAATCGTCGGTTGATAGACTTTATCTCAATCTTAATAATTACGTTGAATTTAGAAAAGAAGATACTGAACAAT
The DNA here is from genome assembly GCF_002368415.1 of Calothrix sp. NIES-4105. Lineage (GTDB taxonomy): Bacteria > Cyanobacteriota > Cyanobacteriia > Cyanobacteriales > Nostocaceae > Dulcicalothrix. The sequence continues at coordinate 8,118,487 of NZ_AP018290.1, read as the reverse complement.
CAATAATAGAGCGTTTTGAGCAGCAGGTAAATAAGTATAAATACGCAACGGCTATCAAAACGAAGAATGCAACTATTACTTATGATGATTTGAACTCAAGAGCGAACCGTCTGGCACGAACAATAATATCTGAACGAGGTGAAGGTCAGGAACTTATTGCGTTGTTGCTGGAACAAGGGTCAGACTTCATTACTGGTATTTTAGGGGTTCTGAAAACCGGAAAATTTTACGTGCCAATTGACCCTTCGCTTCCGATAAATCGCTTAACTTCTATTGTCGAGGATTCGGGAGCGGTCTTAATCGTTACTAATAATCAGAATCTTTCACTTGCACTATCATTCGCACGACCCGAATGTTTGATACTTAACCTGGATGATATCGACACAAGTCTTTGTTCTGATAACTTGGGTTTATCAATTCCACCAGATACACCTGCTTATGTTATTTACACAAGCGGTTCTACTGGTAAACCGAAAGGGGTATTGCAGAATCATCGGAATGCACTGCACAACTGTATGAATAATACAAATGCTTTGTGCATTAAACACTCAGACCGCTTGACACTACTTCATTCATGTGGAGTCATGGGAGCAATGCGAGGTATCTGTAATGCTTTGCTTAATGGTGCGTCGCTTTACCCTCTAAATGTTAAAGAAGAAGGATTAACGAATTTAATCAAGTTGTTAAGTGAGGAAGAAATAACTATTTACCACTCGGTTGCCACACTATTCCGACACTTTGTTGGTTGCAACGATATGAAGCAGTTCCCGAAGTTACGCGCGCTAATATTAGGTGGTGAGCAGGTTTTGCAGCGAGATATCGAACTTTACAAACGGCATTTTACTGACTCATGTGTGGTTTTTGTTAGCTTGGGTTCTACGGAAACAGGAACTGTCCGTCAGTTTATTGTCAATAAGCATACTCCAATTCACACCAGTACTGTGCCAATTGGTTATCCAGTCGAGGGTATGGAAATTATGCTGCTTGATGAATATGGCGCCTCCGTTGCAAATGGTTGTATTGGTGAAATTGCTGTTAAAAGTCAGTATTTAGCTCTTGGCTATTGGCGAAATCCTGAACAAACCTCGGCAAAATTTTCTATTGACTCGAACGGTAGTGGTGAAAGGATATATTGTACAGGTGATTTAGGACGTATTGAGCCTGACGGGTGCTTGATTCACATGGGAAGAAAAGATTTCCAAGTCAAAATTAGAGGTTTCAGAATCGAAATTTCTGAAATTGAGATGGCACTTCTTAATACTGGTGTGGTTAAAGAAGTTGTTGTCACGGCGCACGATAATGCGTGTGGAGATAAATGTTTAGTTGCGTATATTGTGCCATTACAAAATAAAACGTTGAGGGCTTCGGAACTGCGAGTACAACTGCAAGATAAACTACCTGATTACATGTTGCCGAGTGCATTTGTATTTCTAGATGCATTGCCGTTAACGCCTAATAGTAAAGTTAACCGTCTGGCTTTACCTGCTCCTGAGTTCAACCAACTTGAATCTAACTCTAAACTTGTTGCCGCGCGAAATCATATCGAACACCAGCTAGTAGAGATTTGGGAAAAAGCCTTGGGTGTTCATCCAATTGGTGTTAAACACAACTTCTTTGACTTGGGTGGACATTCATTAGTTGCAGTTCAGGTTTTCGGGCAAATCGAAAAGCAGTTTGGTAAAAAACTTCCCCTTGCTACACTTTTACAAGCGGGAACGATAGAAGCAATTGCTGCAATTATTACAGAGCAAGAAACTCAAACGGAAAAAATATCTTGGTCATCGTTAGTTAAAATTCAACCAAATGGCGCCAAACCACCTTTGTTCTTAATGCATCCACTTGGTGGAGAAATAATAGTTTACCGTAAATTATCAATGTATCTAGGGTTTGACCAACCTGTTTACGGATTACAGCCAGTAGGTTTAGATGGTACTTCTCCTTATACTAGGGTCGAAGATATGGCATCACACTACATTCGAGATATCCAAACGCTTCAACCGCACGGACCTTATTTAATTGGTGGGTATTCATTTGGGGGTATTATTGCGTTTGAGGTTGCCCAACAACTTTTAAAACGCGGTGAAGAAGTGGCTTTTCTTTTTATGTTAGATACTTGCCGTCCTGGTTACAGCGCGCGGTTGCCACTTCTCGAAAGAATTCCTATTCATATCAAGAAATTATTACAGCAACCTGATTATATTCAACAAAAAGTTATTGGAATGAAAACTTGGAGCAAGTTTCATCTTCGAGAACGATATAAACATTATGCTAAGATGGCGCATAATTTTTTACAAATTGCACTCGATTTACCTGATTCCGATGAGCATTTAAATATTCTACAAGCAAATGCTATTGCATTATCGCAGTATTGCTTCCAACAAAAATATCCTGGACAACTAACTTTGTTTCGGACTGTCGATGAAAATCGTGATGATGATGCTATTGGTGTAAAATATGACCCTGATTTTGGCTGGACAGACCTTTTCGCAGGGGGGATAGATATTCATCATATTCCCGGTTCTCATATAACACTACTTGATGAACCCCACATAGAAGTGATTGCACAGAAACTCAAAGCTTGTTTATTGCGGGTGGACAGATTCCCGACTTCTTAAAGAAGTCGGGAATCTTAAACATCCCAAAACTTATGACATAGACTACTAGTAGTCCGTGTCATTATTAGAAATTGCTGGATGCCTGTTCCACAAGATAATTGCTACATTGCCAGATTTAACAAAGAAGCAGAATCTTGTTTTTCCTGGTGTTGATGTACAGCTTCGGAACTTAAATCAAACTCATAGGAATGGTTTTGCCATTGCAGCTTAAACTTCAACCGTTTCCATGTTGGGGGAAGGTTGGGACAGGCAATGGGACCGAAGGGTGTAATGCGAATACCAGCAAATCCAAATATTACTGCTTGCCATACACCTCCTGCACTTGCTGCGTGAATTCCTTCTGCGGCATTTTTTCGGGTGTCTTCTAAGTCAACTAATGCCGCGCGCAAAAAGTGAGTGTATGCTTCTTCTGGTTGGTTCATGTCGCAAGCTACTATGGCATGAATAGCTGGACCCAAGGAAGAACCATAAGCGTGGTCGGTACGAGGACTGTAATAATTCCAGTTTGCTTGCAGCGTTTTTTGGTCGCAGTGTAAATTCGGTGATTCATGGCGCCCAATATTTCGCAACAAGTACAGTAGCATTAAAACATCGGGTTGTTTGAGAATCTGCTTTTGATTGGTTGCTTCGATACCCAGCAGTGCTTGCATTGACTTGGTACGGGGTTCATAGTCTTGTAAGTCTACGTCTTCTAAGTCAAAAAAGCCTTCAAATTGTTCAATCAAACCAGTTTCAGCATCTTGGTTTACATACAAACGATATTCAATTTCTGTCCAACGGTCGAGTCGAACATCGTTCAATTTCAATTTTTGCTCTATATGTAATGCTGTTTCTGGTGATTTCTGTTGTAACCACTCCCATAAATTTAGCGCCGCGCGCAGATGCCAACGTACCATAACATTGGTAAAAGCATTATTATTTACTCGGTCGTGATTTTCGTCGGGGCCAATTACATCTAAAATATCGTAACCACAACGCGCTTCATTCCATTCAATGCGACTTTCCCAAAAAAGCGCAGTTTCCAGAATTATAGACGCACCATAATTAACCATCCAATCATCATCACCTGTTGCTTTCCAATACTGCCATATGGCATAAGCAACATCGGTATTTATATGAACTTCAATATCACCACACCAAATTCGTATTTGTTCACCAGTACTTGATGGTACCCAACGCGGTGTTGTTTCATCTCCTGTATCCGCACTTTCCCATGCGTACATTGCCCCCTTATAACCAGCTTCTTCGGCTTTACGACGGGCGCCTGCAAGTGTATTATACCGATATTCGAGCAAGTTACGCGCGATTTGCGGTTGAGTAAAACTAAAGAACGGCATTGCGAATATTTCGGTATCCCAAAATATGTGTCCGCGATAAGCAAACCCCGAAAGCGTTTTGGGAGGAATACTTACTGTATTATCTCGATAAGGTGCTGCGGCAAGAAGTTGAAATAAGCTAAAACGAACGCTTACCTGTGCTTGGTTGTCTCCCTCAATTACAATATCGCTGTTTTCCCAAACTTGTTCCCATGCGGCGATATGTGTTGCCAACAATGTACTATAGCTAGGCGCCAATTCTAACCAATCACATGCTCTGGCTAATGGGTTTCCTGACTCGCGCGACGTAAATATAGTTACTATTTTTTCTAAGGATATAGTTTGTCCTGGTACACAAGCAAATGTTTTAGTTAAACTATGCTGCGAACAAGATTCTATATAACTAACTTGATCACCTTCTAATACCAACTTTGTAGCCATACCAAGTTGAATACTAGAATGCCTAGTCCTACTATGTAACGAAATATAATTATTTTTACTACGTTTACTTAATACTTCCCAATGCTGAACTCCCTGGTTATCAGCATCATCAAAGTAAGTTTCAATAGAAATATCACCTGTAAAATCAACCGAAGTAACCGAAACGCGAACAGCCATAATATGCTGGTCAGCTAAAGAAGCAAATCTTTCAAAGTGCAAATCTATTGTATGACCACAAGGCGCCCGCCAGCGAATATCCCGACTAACCAAACCTAACCGCATATCAAGTCTTCTTTCATACTTGATAACCGTTCCTGCATCCAAACGGAAAGTTTCACCAGCTACCTTAATAACCAAAGGCAACCAACTCGGAACATTAACAAGTTCTGTCTTACCGATAGCAACATCATCATAAACTCCATTGATGAACGTTGCCGCACAATCACCCGGATAACCTTCCTCGAACGTTCCGCGCGTTCCTAAATATCCATTACCTAGTGTAAATACTGTCTCTTGATGATGTAATTTGTTACAATCAAATGCTGACTCAACAATGCTCCAACCAGCAGCATCAAAACAAGGACGATTTTGTAAAAAAGCCTGACTTAGAGTATTAATCATAATTAGACACAATCCTGAAGTATAGCCGAAGGTCTTGTCTGTTGGATTGTAGGCAAAAAACCATGAAAATTTAGGAGAAAGTAAATACGTAATCAGTCTTTCTCCGTCAAATCGAACACAATTCAGCCTAAATAGGCATTTTTAACTAGTTTTATTTCTCGCCCACATCCGTCTATTGATAGGGTTCACTAATTACTATCTAAAAAACTGATAATCACTCAAAACTATATAAAACTCAACATTTCGCAATTTATTATACAAAACTACATAACTTTCTCATAAACTTAAGACACTTTTAATAAGCGCAAAAGTCCATCTATAACTACTTCTACTTGTTGAGGGCGTATCTTCCCCAGAAAGGCTCTCATTTTTAACCTTATTATTACTTAACACAAAGGTAAGCGTTCAGGGGGCGCCGCTTGCATGGCTTTATCGACTTGGTTATTATCAGGGGCGATTATGCTAAGAAAGAAAAAACAATCGATTTTCTAAATAATTTGTTAATTGTGAGGATGGGAAAATGCAGCATGTACTCTATTTCAATGTTTATTACTGCTATTGATGTGACTTAATATGAACAAAATTATAAATTCTGCAATTATTGCTGTTGCGATAACAGTTACAGAGATAAGCTACGCGCAGTCAACTCGACAAGGGTTTGAAGCTATAATCAAAGACAATGGTGTACAAGTATACAATAAATACTACCCTAATGGTAAAAAAGAGTACGTTACAATTGTAAATATAGTTAATGCAACAATAAACAACCTAACCGGGGAAGTAGTAAATAGTCCTAACGGTATTAGAAAAAAGGTTATAACCGAGTTTTGGCGAGATGCCATTACCCGCAACACTTCTACCAAGAAAGCAAGAGTAGTTATTAACGGCGCCTTTTTTTCAACGAACGATAACCCAACAGGAATAGCATTCGGGTTAAAAGTTAATGGACGTGTGATTACATATGGTTATGCAATAGGTAAAGAATATCCAGGCCAAAGGAAGCGCGTTCTCTTGGAATTATAAAAGTGCCGCCATTACACCTTATTCACTCATATATATTTAATTCTAGTAATTCTGATGTCGTTGGCGCCTTAGATGCAACAGCAGACAAATCAGCATCACGCTATTTACCACGTACATTTGTTGGCGTTAAAAAAAATACGGCTATCTTTTATTCGAGTAATTACGCACGTCAAATTGATGCAGCAACTACACTTAGAAAGTTTGGCGCCAGTGAAACAGCAATGCTAGATGGTGGTGGTAGTACTAATATAGTTATTGATGGTAAACCCATAATTTCAACAAATCGCCTTATACCACATGCAATAGCAATATATTCAGGCACGTAGGCTAGGCTTATAGCCTGCCCCTCACCCTAAATTTATACCCCAAAACACAACTTTTGATAGAGACTGCGAAACAATATTAACATTCATTATTAATATAAGAGAATAATATCAAGTGGTTATTAGAGGCTTATCATGTCTGGGCTTATACAACTATTACAAAACACATTGATTCGCATTGTCGCTTTTCTATCAGTGACATTGAAAAGTATTGGTAATCTGTTCAAAAATATCTCTAATTTCTTGGCTAATGTTTTCGGATTTAGCGAATCTGAATCTCAATATTACTTGGAAAACGATGATTCAAAAGGTATAAAGCGTTCGGAACCAAAACCAATGCTCACAACCGAAGAAAAAACAAGCTTTGAACCATCTGCAAACAAGCGTCGTTCTAATAATAAGCAGATGGATTATTATCGGAAAATGGCTCAAGAAATTCAAAAAGGTTAGTAATGTTAATAATGTAATATCAAAATTCCCGGCACCTCGTCTGAGTTGTTGGGAATTTTTGTTCTTAAATGCTGGTATATATTTGATAGGTCAATAGCGATAGTGAAACATGTATTAGTGTTCTTGGCGCGCGCTCCCCATTCTCCACCCTTACGGTAAATCTCTAATTATTGAAATTTGGCTGTATTCCTGTCCACAGCAATACAGGCTGCTAGAGGGTCTGTTTTTGTAAGATATATAAAAATGATATATAATGATTTAGTATCATTGATACATTCAATCAAAGTCGGAGATAAATTATGTTAGATGAAGAAGCTATTGAGCATCGTCTGGCAAATCTTGAACGAGAGGTTGCAGCTCTTAAGCAAAAAAATAATAGTTCTAATTCTGATAATTGGCTGAACAAATTAATTGGCTCTATTTCAGATGAAGATGCTTTTCTTCAAGCTCTGGAATACGGACGTTCGTTTCGTCAATCTGATAGACCTGTTGATGAAGGTGACGAGTAGGCGTGAAATATTTGCTTGACACTGACCATATCAGCTTCTTACAGCGCGGTAGTAGTTCTGAATTTGTTAATATAATGTCTTATAATTTAATTGTATTAACTCGAAATAGTAAAGATTTTAGTAAAGTGCCTGGGTTGGTTATAGAAGATTGGACAGTTTGAGTGTTTGTTATGGTAAAAACGTCGGGTGCGTGGCACCTACCTCTTAGATATAATGTTTAATTGCGTACTCTTCAACTTTATTTGGAATATCTTTCCAGTTATTTAAGTCTAATTTGAATACCAGAGCGCGAACTTGTTGCCGCAGTTGTTTGCGTAGTTGCTCTTTTAAATGCCACCCAGACGGCGCCTGTTCACTCGTATAAAGTGCATTAATAGCTAGTGCTGTTTCTTCAAGTAGATTATTACTTTCGTTTTGAAATGCTTCTAATATTTTGAGAATACCGTAAGCTTTTTGATTTAGACTTGTATTGGTATGCGCGCGTTCGGATGCTTGCATATCACGAATAATTTGTTCATATTTTCTGAGAGTTTCGGCAGCATCTATTTGTCGAAGTTCAAATTGGTTTAATACTTCTTTGACTCGCTCGGAAAATAAACCATAATATAATTCGTTCTCATCGAGCTTATGCTGCATAATTTGACGCAGTTCGGCAGTTTTACGAACAGCAGCAATTTTAAGGTCTTTATCACTAGTATTAAAATCTTGCCAAAATTCTGAGTCGTTGATGTCGTGTAGCTGACATAATGTAGTTATTCCTGTAATGCTTAGATGTTCATCGAGCATTTCTCTAATTTTGGCACTAACATCACGTCTTAATGTTGACGCGCGTTTCTCGAATGTCAGCGTAGCTAAAGGTAAAAATCCTGCAACCCATTTTAAATCATCTTTGTAGTCAAGAATAAATGGGTCGGGACTTAGAGCATCGTAAGCTTTAATAAAATCTGAAGCAAGGCGCCGGAAGGTATACCATTTATCCTCATTGCCTAAATTTTGAATGAGGATGTCATATAAAGCACGGATGTTTTCTGTTTTGGCAGGTGTGCGTTTGGTTTGATAAGTTCCTTTCTTCTCAGTTACACCTGTAGAGGAAGTGGGAAGTGATATTTCTGCTGCTTTTAGAAAATTTGTTAATTGGGTATGGATGCTTTTAAGTTGGTTGCGTTCTACTTGCAAGTCTACTAAAGCATTTTTAATATCAGCAGTTCGATATGTGGAGAGGGCTGAGGTAAGATTTTTGGTGACACCGATATAATCTACTATTAAACCAAATTCTTTGTGCGAATCATAAACACGGTTGGTACGCGCGATTGCTTGCAATAGATTATGCTCTTTTAAAGGGTTATCGAGATACATGACACTTTCTCTGGGTGCGTCAAACCCGGTGAGCAGTTTGTTACAGACGATGAGAAAATGTACAGGTGGCGCCTCTCTATTTAGAACTTTAGCTTCGTATTCTGTATCATCCCCAGTAAACTTTCTAATTGCAGCAGTTTCCCCATTTTTATTAAGCGCATATTTTCTCAAGTCTTGCCGAAGTGCATCTATATATTTATCTTCACTGGGTTTACCGTCTTCTTGATTGGATGAGTAAACTGGGATACTCATTGCATCCGCCCAAGCTGTAGCTGTTTCTCTATCTAAACCTTGTTTTTGAAGGCTTTTAGTAAGAATTTTATTTAACTCACGCTTGTATAAAATAATAGCTTCTCTATCAATGGCAACAATTTGTGCTTTAAACCCTTGTGGCAACGCATGAGAGGAAAAATGCGCCCAAATATCATATGCTAAAAGTTCGATACGTTCGCGGTGTTTAACTAAATCATCAACTTTGACACCGCGCGCTTTGATTTTGTTAACTACTTCTTCGGGTTCGTGAGCAAACCAGTTATCAAATAGAATATCAAGTTTCTTTTCATCGATTTGCCATTCGGCTTTACGACTTGTATATCGAATGGGAACAGTGGCGCCATCGGTAACGGCATCATCTATACTATAACGGTCAAGATATCCTTCACCAGGAAGGCTAAAGTTTTGGTAAGTGTCTTTATCAGTGGTTTGAATGGGTGTACCAGTAAAGCCTATAAAACAAGCATGAGGTAAAGTCTTTTCCAAATAGGCGCCTAAATCTTTCTCTTGGGTGCGGTGACATTCATCTACTAAGATAATCCAATTATGGCTATTCGCTGCTTTGAGTGCAGAACCATCAAATTTAAATATAGTGGAAAGCAAAGTTAAACCAACAGGGTTACTATGTATAGCTTCTTGTAACGCATTTCCAGAACTTATATTAGTTGGGTTAGGCAGTCCGCAAGCAAGGAAAGTTTTACTAATTTGCTCATCTAAGTCAACGCGGTCAGTCAGAATTAAAATATTAGGATTTTCTAACGTGGGAGAATTTATAGTGCGATGCGTTTTAAGCTTGAGAGTAGCAAACACCATCGTCAGACTTTTACCCGAACCTTGGGTATGCCAAATTAAACCCTTGCGATATTTGCGTCCTGTAGAGTCTGGTTGAAGAGGCGCCAGTACTCTCTGTACAATCTTATTAACCGCGCGATACTGTTGGTAACGACATATCTTTTTAGTAACTTTCTGTTCCCGCTTCTCAAAAACAATGAAGTGCGCCAATATATCTAGAAGTCGAGAAGGTTCTAATAAATACCAAAGCTGTTTCTCTAACTCGTTGTTAAAGCTTATATTTGCTGTGTTTTCGTCATCCTTCCAACTTCCCCAGTATGCTGACGAGGCATTTGTAGCACCATAAAGAACATTGGCGCCGTCAGTAATAATATTAAAAGCATTGGAATAGAACAACCGAGGAATATCACGCTCGTACTGTTTAATTTGTTCAAACGCTTCCCCTGTCTTATCTTTGGCAGTAAATGGTTTTTTAGCTTCGATGACAACAATAGGAATACCGTTAATAAAAATAACTATATCCGGTTTACGCGCGTTTTGAGATTTAACATAAAACTGGTTAGTGACTGTGAAAGTGTTATTTTCAGGGTTTAGGAAGTCAATGAGACGAATAGTTTTCTTTGTACTTTCACTCCTGACATTGCGACTGTAGTTACCACGCAGTAAATTTGTCCATTGCTCATTATCAGTCACTCGGAGCATATCTTGATAAGTAGCGCGCGCAGCTTCTTCGGGTATTTGATTGATACGTTGAATGGATGTAATAAAAATATCGCGAAGCATGACTTCGTTAAGTGTATCGCGCGCTGCTTGGTTTTGTTGCGGAGGTAGGTAAGTGTAGCCAAAAGATGTTAGGGCGCCGATGCAGGGTTTTTCGACTAAAGTATATTCGTTCGCATAGGTCATGGAGACTGTGGTATTTTTTGCAACACATATGATGTAGCAATTGTAGCATAGGTGGGGTGCCTGTGCAGTGATTTTCTTTACCACAGAGGCACAGAGGGCACAGAGGCAAGAGAAAAATGCGCGCGTTGTATCACGTTGTATCGGGTTGTATCACGTCGTATCGCATCGTATCACGTTGTAGAGACGCGATTAATCGCGTCTCTACGTGGATACAATTTTTATAAATCATTAATGTAAATTGCCTCTACATGGGGTCATCTCTACCGATACCTAACTCTCTAAGCTTATTTTTTACATCTTCCCACTCAGTACCACAGTAATAATATTTTTTGTCTTTGATATCAGCTATGTAAAAGCCTTCTCTGCCATTATTAATTAACCGTAGTTGGTTAGCTACCTTCTTCATCGAAGTATCAAACGCTGAGAATAAATCTTCCTGCTCAAGCCACGGAGCGTTAAATAAATTTACAAAAGGTTCGCCCTTGGTAAAATGCCAAGTTTTATGGCGCCGGACTACTAATCGGTAGTAAACAGGATATACAATAGTACTATTTTGCATAATGTTATTTTGTGTAAAACAGCTTAAAGAAATAAGCAGTATTAAGCTTTCTACAAATATAATTAAATATCAGAGCAGAAAGATGACGATTCAAAAATTGATAAAATAGCCTTTGAGTTAATTTCTGTTTGCTTAGTACCTGTACTCGTGGCGCCTGTTACTAGCATAAACATATGTCAGAACCCAAAAAATATCAACCAACACCGGAGCAAATTGCAAAGTGGAAGCGAATTGAAGAGCTTGACCGGACTGCATTTGCAGGTCTTTTTTCAGAAGAAGAACATCGAGAAAAAGTTAAAGAGTTTCTTGCAAGAGATTATGTAAAAGACCAACTTGAGAAAGTACGCGCTCATAAAAAAAAGCTTTTGGAAAAACTTGCATGGGACGAAGATTATGAACAGATGTTACTTGAAGAGTTGGAGCGACGAAATGGTTCATAAGTTATAATTATTAGTTTATCAACCTTTGTGGAGACGTTACTCATAGCGTCTCTAAATTTATTGGCGCCTGTTTCATGTGAATATAATTAAACATTTGATTAATTAAGGGTTAATCTTCAATATGTCAGAAACACCAAAATATCAACCAACACCTGAGCAAATTGCAAGATGGAAAGAAATAGAAGAGCTTGAACCAACTGCGTTCGCAGGTATTCTGACAGAAGAGCAACAATGGAAAAATGTTAAAGAATTGCTTGACCCAAACTTTTTTCAAAAAAGACTTGAGGAGGTACGTGCTTACAAAGAGAAGCTTTTGAAAAAAGTTGCATCGGCTGAAGAATATGAGGAAATATTAATTGAAGCAATGGAGCGGAGAAAACGTAGAAAAGAAAATAAGTTATAGGCGCCAGTCTATAAACTTTTGTAGAGATGCTTGAGTACCAGAGCGTCTCTACTTAACTGTCTATTTATGCTCTCACTAAGATGATGTGATGTCATTTCGCTGCTGCAAAATAATTACTGGAATAATCAGGTAGTGACGCGAACGCAACCTGTTAGAAGGTCTTGCATTAACGTGCGTTTTAATTGTTGGAGAGATTTAAGTGATTTCAAATTATTTATATAAGAATATTCGACTTCTTCCATCATCTTGGCTATGGCGCTTTGCTCCTCTATAGGTGGAATTGTAATTTTGATTTGCCTCAGTTTTTCTAAAGAAATTTCTTTAAAAGTTGAACCTTTTGACTCTAACAGAGCTTGTTTGACGGCTAAGGGAGAACGCAAAGACCAAAGTAAATAAATTGGATTGATATTGTTACCAGGAGAAATACGAGCTGTACCTTGTGTAAGATTAGCACCATGCAAAGATTGTGGGACAAGTAAAACGCATCCTATATTTCCTCGTAAAGCATAAACTATATCGCCATAAGCAACAGCTGACCTTTTATATCGTTCCGCAATTTCTGGAGATGTCCGAAGCATTCCTTCAGAGGAAAGAGATGTTCCTGCCATATCAGAAACTCGAATGTAGGGAATTCCATCAGGAATATGTGGTCCTGCCTGAACAATGCCATATGTAATTGGTTTATCAGATGCCACTACACTTGATAATGTTTTAACATCCCAACATTCTGGAATTTTCCCAATTGCGCTATCTTTAAACTTAGTATGACCAATACCGCGCGTGAGGAGTTGCTGGAGTAGTCCCTGCTTGACTTTGCGGGTTTGCTCGATAACTGCTTGAGTTTTGGCGATAGCTTCATCCACACTGTTTAAAATAGCAGCAATTTTTTTTTGTTCGGGGAGAGGAGGGAGAGCAAAATAAATAGATTCACATTTTTCTCTATTTAAATAAGGAATTGTTGTTTTACCAGCGAGCGCAATCATATCTGCTTCTTTCGCCCGAAGAACCCAACATAAATATAAAGGTAAAACATCTTCTTTACATATAAATCCATGTAACTGTTGATTAATTACAATTTCTCGTGTAGCTATGGCCGCAATACCAAACGTTCCTACACAAGTCATAACTACAGTATTTGGAGGAATCGTTTTACCTTTAGCTTTTTTTAATTCTTCACGACTTACCGCAAGACCAGTTTTAGAGGCTGAAAGCGTTAAACCATCTACATCAGGAATAGTAATCCAAGGAATGTCACCATCAAATATCTTAGGTTTGTTTCTTCCAGGCACGATACTGGTACAAACATCACCAGTTTTTACGACTTCCCATTCTTGGGGTATCTTACCAACTTCTGTTTGTTTAAACTTAGTATTTATTTGCGAGTGAGTTATTCCAAAAGCTATTTTTGAGGGTATGTTAGGAACCATAACCAAGTTCCTCCAAAAATCCCAATATCTTTGCCTCAGCCTTATCGCACTTCTTCAAAACTTTTACCCTTTATTTCCTACAGTTACCGATATTCTATTAACATTATCCATACTTTTGCTATTCATAATTCGTAAAAGCCCTCTTTTTCTTTCTTTGCGCTCTTTGTGTCCTTTGCGGTTCGTTATATAAATATCACTTTTATAAATCAATTTGGAACGTTATACAACAACCGTTCTCTATGCTCCGAACTTTCCTGTCGAGTTCGCGAAACCCATTTTTGAGCATCTTCACCGAAAAGAGGATAAGGCGCCATACCTTTCAAATCACTCCATTTACGTTTTGGTTGCGGTTGGGTTACGTGTTTCTTTACACGCTCTACTAAATACCCCATGACTGTCAATTGCTCCTCTGGAGTTAATTGCCCAATCTCGGTTAGAATTTTTTCAAGTAATGGACTCATTGAGCTATCCTTAATTACCTGGGTAAATTCTAGCATTTTCATTCGGGTGCATCATAAAAATGCAAAAACAATGTTTATGGTTCGTTGAGAAGCGCGAAGAGTGTAGTTTTTTGGGCAGGATAGAATCTTGATTATGTTCAAACTTTTTAAGATGCTTCACTGCGTTCAGCATGACATCGTTTTATATATGGTATTTCATGTCGATATTTATGATAGTTCAACATCAATTTACCTGCGGTACACTTCGTGAACAAAATCACCTTACTATGCATCTCTGTGTCCTAATAGTCTCTGTGGTAAATATAATTACTTAACCACTGCACATCTGAGACAGATGTGCTACAAGATATGAATATTATTGACGTTCAATTTTCATTATTTGGTATATCCAAGTTCGTCTAGAAATCCTAGCATTGTTGCTTCGGCTTTATCGCGCGCTTCTATTAACTCTTTCAAAACTCTTACTTCCTCTGCTACATCAATTAATGCTTCTTCCTCATTGGTTTGTACATACCGCGCGATATTAAGGTTATAATCATTCTTTGCTATTTCGTCTAACCCTACTACGCGCGCAAAGCGTTCTTCGTCATTAAATGCTAAAAACGCTTTTGCTAGTCGTGTGACGTTTGCTTCGGAGAGGGTATTTTGATTTTTGCCTTCTACCATCTCTTCGGCGCCATTCACAAATAACACTTTACCTTGCCGCGCTGTTTCTTTGTTTTTATTTATAATCAATACGCAAGCGGGTATGCCTGTCCCATAAAATAAGTTTGGCGCCAATCCAATTACTGCTTCTATCAAATCATCTTTTAATATACCTTGGCGAATTTTAGCTTCGGCGCCACCTCTAAATAATATACCGTGGGGTAACACTACTCCTTATTTGCCTGTTGGGTTTAAACTAGCAATCATGTGCTGCACAAATGCTAAGTCACCATATGATTTTGGGGGACATCCATAGGTATCACGGCTAAATTTATCTCCCTTGCTCCAAGTCTCATCTCCCCAGTTCTTTAAAGAGAAGGGTGGGTTGGCTAATACTCTATCGAATGTTTTTAATACTTTACTTCCCTCTGCTGCTAAATGCTTGGGTTCGCGTAAGGTATCCCCTCGTACTATAAATGCATCGTCAATATCATGTAAGAATAGGTTCATCTCACATATTGCCCAGGTGTTGAGATTCATTTCCTGCCCATACAGTTGTAATGACTTAGGGTTTTTGCCTAAGCGTTTAATATAATTTATAACTTCAAGTAACATACCTCCACTTCCGCATGTCGGGTCGTAGATAGTCATACCTTCATCTGGCTGTAGGCATGTGACGATTAAGCGCGTTACCATTTTGGGTGTATAAAATTCACCACCCTTCTTTCCCGCATCATCGGCGAATTTAGCAATGAGATATTCATATGCGGCGCCTAACACATCTGCCTCAACATCACAATTCCGCAGACGATATTTACTAAAGTGCTGTAATAATAATTCTAATGTGGCATCTGGAAACCGCTCTTTATTGTTAAAGTCTACATCTTGAAATACACCCCGCAAGCGAGTGTTAGCATCTTCAATAGCCCGAAAAGCAATGTTTAACCTCTCACCTATATTTGTAGACGACCTGCGTATATCATCCCAAAAGGCGCCTGCTGGTATATGAAAGCGGTGTTCTTCAGGGTCTTTTGCTAACTCTTCATCTTGGTAGAGTTTAAGCCTTTCTTCATATTCTTCTTCCCATACATTACACAACCGTTTGAAGAACAATAGCCCGAAAATATAGTGCTTGAAGTCTCCCGAATCAATTTTTCCTCGCAAAATATCCGCCGCATCCCAGAGATGTCTCTCTAGTTGCTGTTGTGTGATTTTGCCTGTGTAAGTCAGATTTAGAGTTAGTATTTCTTCGTTTAACGTTTTTCGGGGCATATCGAGTTAGAATTTGTCGGCACGAGCAATATATCTTATACCACCCAATAAGTGTAATATCACACAATTAAATTAACATCTTGTGGGATGGGCATCTTGTGGAATGGGCATCCTTGCCCCTCCTGTATTTAGTGCTTTATGTCATTAATTATAGAAGATTGGCGCCTGTCTCAACTCCTCTCTGTGTACTCTGTGGCTCTGTGGTAAAAATATACACCATTTTAATTTGTCGCATTAATTACAAGAACAGCCTTCCCAGGCTGTTCCACAAGAGAGCTAAAGTGTTTCAACTTACTAAGTATTATTACTTGGGGAAAGTTTCTATTTTTGTGAAGATTGTTCTTGT
The DNA here is from genome assembly GCF_002368415.1 of Calothrix sp. NIES-4105. Classification (GTDB taxonomy): domain Bacteria; phylum Cyanobacteriota; class Cyanobacteriia; order Cyanobacteriales; family Nostocaceae; genus Dulcicalothrix. Next base: position 8,102,309 of record NZ_AP018290.1, on the reverse strand, counting down.
TGATTAATTTGCTCTATCAGTAACTGTTCGCGTTGTTCGAGATATTCAAGGTCTTTTAGCAGCTTTTGTTTATTCGCACGAACTTGAGCGAGATGATGATGGTAATAGTTTTTATCGAGAAATTTTTTAACATGAAGTTCTTGCTCGGACTCTGACATTATACCTGCAAAAGCGTATTTATCCAGTTCATCGCGTTTTGCCCAGCGATCTAGTTGTTCGGGTGTAGGTTGATAAATTTCTGATGACATTTTTAATTCCCTTTTTTAATCAAATGGTTGTGATAATTTACGTTGCTCTTGGTCTAGTATAAACATAGCTGCTGCGTTGGATGTAAGAATCATCTCGCCTGACCCATCTGTTTCAACAAAACCCTTATCCTCATAAAAATCTCGTGCCGATGGGATAACCAATGCTTTAAGGATACCATCTAATTCCAGTCTTTGGCTTTCGCATACTAGCTCTTCAATTAATGAGGTAGCGGCTCCTTTCTTTGTTTCTGGTTGTGTATATGTAATTGTATTCCAGGGAGCATTCGTCAATGTATCAATAGCTAAACCCCTACAGGTTTGGTAATCTACTTCTAGCTGTGCTATTTCACATAAGCATATAGCTTGTATCAAACCTTGATTATCTTTGACTGCTCGAAATTTATCATAATTATCTGGGTCATTAAGTGCTTCTTGTAAAGTGTTTACTTTTGCTATACATATAAAAAATATAGTTCCTTTGGCATTCTCTATATCTCCTTGATAGTAGAGATTTAGGTATTCATTAATTTTTATTGCCCAAAGAATTAGATATTGCTGAAGTTCAGTAGTTGCACCAACTACATATGAAAAAGTATTCATTTGCTTTGAAATACTAAGCTTATCTACTTATTTTATAATATGATTAAGTAATTTAGTTATACGGTTTTTTATTATTAATTAAAGTTTTATAAAGCTGGAAACCATAAATAAAAGTAGTGTTTAGATTTTGAAATACAAGGCTTAATGAGAGCATTAACTAACATATTAAGCTTGGCGCCTGTCTCAAAACTCTCCTACTCTTTTCTCTGTGAACTCTGTGCCTCTGTGGTAAATATTTACACTACTAAAATTTATAGTGTTAATTACTGTGACAGCCTGGGAAGGCTGTTCCACAAGAAGGTATTGCCAACTCTATCAAGGTTGATAATGGTGGGCAATGCCCACCCTACAAATACTGCGGGGGTTCAAAGTTGTTTTTGAATCTCACCAGCCAAGTCATCAATAGCAACATCAACTTGCTCGCGCGTCTTCAAATTCTTCAAAGCAGCTTTTTGCTGTTGCGCTTCTTCGGAACCAATAATTACACAAAATTGAATTCCCTGTTTTTCTGCTAACTGAAATTGTTTACCTAGTTTTTGCTGTTCAAAACTGGTTATTACATTCAATCCTGCTTTACGCAACTTCTGTGATACATCTAAATATACAGGCATTAAATCATCCTGCATGTTGACTACCATAACTTGAGCAGGTGTGGCAGGTAAAGGTGACAAAATACCAGCTTTGAGCAAGCGACTTATTAAGCGAGTTAAACCTATAGAAATACCAACACCGGGCATTTTCTCACCTAGAAATACCCCTACTAATTCCTCATATCTACCACCCGAACAAATACTTCCCAGCGCTTCATGTCCTATTAAAGTGGTTTCGTAAACTGTTCCTGTATAGTAATCTAACCCGCGCGCTATCGATAAATCTATACAATACCTGTTCTCAGCGACACCTAAATTACGAACTCCATTAATAACTGTTTCTAGTTCGGTTACACCTAATTTAAATTGTTCTGCTTCGGGTATTGAGTCACTTAGATGCTTTAATTTATCAAGCATTTCTATGACCGAACCTTTAATTTTAATAAATTCAATAATTTTATCGATACCTTCGGTTGCTATACCTTCTTTATCTAATTCTTGCTTTACTTTCGCTTCACCTATTTTCTCTAAGTTGTCAATTATACCGATACAAGCTTTAATTTTACTTGGCTCTACTCCAACTGATTGAAAAAATCCTGTGAGTATTTTACGGTTATTGATACGAATTAGAAAGTCACCAATATTTATTGCCTCAAATATCTCTGTGATAATTGCTGGCATTTGGGCATCATACAGCAAACTTAATTCCCGGCGCCCAACTACATCGATATCGCATTGACGAAACGCACGAAAGCGTCCATCTTTGGCACGTTCTCCGCGAAACACTGTATCCATTTGATAGCGCGCAAACGGAAAAGTTAAATCATTGAGGTGACGCGCGATGTATGCTGCTAATGGAACAGTTTGGTCAAATTTCAAAGCGCGCGCTTCGGTTCCTGTTTCGCTTCCTTTCTCGGCTTTGTCTTTTTCTTCTTGACGGTTGGGGGGTAAGATTGGGGAAATGCCGTATATTATGTTATCACCTTGATTTCCTTTGGCTTGTAATACTTCTAACCGTTCTACTGCAGGTGTTTCTATTGGTGTGAAACCGTAGCCTTCGTATACTCGACGAATAATATCTAATAAGTGTACTTCTAGGCGTTTTTCGGTAGGGAGAAATTCTGGGAAACCGCTAGGTGTGGAGAAGTTTACTTTTTCTGATTTGGTCATGGTGAATAAGGTTATAAAGATATACGTTGGGTTGCCGCAAAGCGAAGCCAACCTACTGGTTATTACGGGTTGTGACGCCTATTTTAAATCTCTCTAACTCTCCTCTCTGTGTACTCCGCGTCTCTGTGGTAGTATAAATAATTCTTTTTTTACCACAGAGGCACAGAGAACACAGAGAGAGGAATTAAACCACAAAGGCACAAAGGACACAAAGGAAGAGCAAGAAAGAGAGAACTCCTCAAATTTTATGATATGGAGCATTAGTTTGGCTTATTAAACCACCAGGGGTTGTGAATTGGTTTGGTTTTGATGAATAGGTTTTTTTTACATAGGAACCTTGTTAAGCCGGCGGCGCCGAAGCGCTTTTCTCCTATACCTGAAAATTTAAATGCATTTGTTTCTCCTTCTGGAATCGCAAGGGCTAGGCTAGCATCGTTTATACTAACTGTGCTGCTATGTATTTGCTGTGCTACTACTATTGCTTCTTCTTCTAATGCAAAAACAGCGGCGCCGTTACCATATATTGAGTCGTTTGCTAAGTTTATCGCTTCAGAGACACTTTTAAATGCCATTACAGGCATGATTGGCCCAAAAGTTTCTTCGGTCATTACTTTCATTGTGTGGTCTACTTCCGTTAAAACTGTTGGACGACACCACCAACCACCATTGATGTTTTCAATTCCACCACAATGAACTACTGCTCCCGCTTGTTTGGCATCTTGTAAATGTTCGGAGATAATTATAGCTTGTTTGGCGGCAATGATTGGCCCCAGTTCGCCACTTTCAATTGTAGGGTGTGCAAATTGCAGTTTATGTGCTTTCGCTACAAGTAGATGGTAAAACTTTTCAAAGATTGAGGAAGCTACATAAATTCGCTCTATACAGTTACATGACTGTCCACTGTTAACCACGGCGCCCCATAATATTGCTGATGTGGCTAAGTCTAAATCAGCCGATTCTAAAACGATTGCTGGGTCTTTACCACCTAATTCTAAATGAGCGGGGATAAATTGTTCTGCTGCTGTTTCAAAAACGCTTCGCCCAGTTTCTATATTCCCTGTAAAACAAACCACATCAATACATTCGAGCAAGAAAGCTCCGGTTTCTGAACCACCTTCAACAAAACTAAGAACTTCGCGCAGTTGCCCAATGTTATTGAATGTAGCTTGTAGCGGCGCCATAAATCTAGGAGCAATTTCACTTGGTTTTACTATAACTGCACATCCAGCAAGTAATGCGGGAACAGCATCAGCACAAGACAGCATTAGTGGAAAACTCCACGGACTAATAACTCCAACTAAAGGATATGGTTCTGCTGTTTGCTGTAAGTTAATATAACTAACTGAAGTATCATATTCGTTCGCGCGCAATAAGAAAGGCGCCTTCATGCACCAACGGTCAATACTAGCAATTAACCAGTCAACTTCAAACACTGACATAGATAACCGCCCTGTGTCAGTAATTAAAGCATCGATTAACTTCTCACGTCCTTTGATAATACTTTGTTTCCAGCTTTGTAACGCCTCAATCCGACCTTCAATTCCAAGAGCTAACCAACGTGCTTGTGCCCTCCGCATTCGCTGACACTGTTGTGCCAAAAGCTTTTGCGGTGGTGGTATTATTACGTAGTCATATTTACCCGTTCTAGGGTTGCGAACTTCGATTGATTTATCCATTGACTAACTAACTAAAACCTGCAATTGCTTTAAAACAGCTTGTGCATGGCCTTTAGTTTTGACTTTTGTCCAAGTATAAGCAATTTTGTGGTCGGGAGATACTAGGAAAGTAGAGCGCTCGATACCCATATATTCTTTACCGCTTCTAAAAATCTAGGAAAACCTAGGCAGAAGTCTACGGTGTAACTTTTCATCAAAAACCATTAGTGCTTTCGCTTGGAGCCGGCTCGACTTTTGGCTTTTACACCTACTCACTCAACCTGTACCTTGACCAATAGTCCCCAGTTAGAGATGCTGTAATAGTCGTGCCTAGACACAACATCAACACTTTGACTAATTATTTTGTTTAGTTTCGACCACCCGCTCCACACGTGTTTTCTCGGACTCACTCCAAGATAAGCGTTTGTGGATACGGGTAATTTTTCAGATAGATTCATTCCCCGTCTTGCAATGACGATAGCAGCAGCTATGTCACTACTTAGACCATACATCCTTCCATATTTTACCACTCCAATTAAACTGGTATAGGCTGGATTCCTTTTATATAAATCGATTCCGCGATTAGAGAGTATAGATTCAAGTAATTGATAAAATTTACTGTAAGCAAAGCTTGAAAGCATTCTCGCATACTTTGCTCCTTTCTCTCTGAGTTGTTCCTTCTTTCTGGAAAAGTCTAACTCTTCACAAACAATCGGACAAGCATATAAGTTGGCTAGTTTTGCTAATTCTAAACAAGCCTTAACTATTTGCTCAGTATTGAAATTTTTACCCAACCCAGTTAATAGCTGGATACTGCCACTGGCTCTTAAATTGCCTTGATAATCTACATATGCCCAGCCAATAGAACCAGGATTAATGTCTATACCAATAGCACCGTATTGAATAGGTCTGCTAACTTTTTCTACTATGGTAGATGTAAACTGGACACCTACTACCCAACGACCATTCTTTTTATAAAAGTGCCAGGTTTTAGCTCCTTCAAATGGCAACCTATTAATATTTCTATCAAAGTTACCTATTTCAGTTTCAATATATTTACCAAACCTTTCTTCCAGGCAATAAGGAACCCTAAAACAAATTTTATTGCCATCATACTGACAGACTGAGTTCCCACTCGTTTCATCCTTTGAGCCAACAATATAAATTTCACTGCTTGAGACTTTTACTCTCAGGCGTGCAGATTTAAGGTCAGCTATTTTCTTTTCAATCTGGTAGATATAACGTTTCTTATGATGAATCTGAAACTTAAGAGTATGCCAGTTAGAACGACCAGTAGTTAAATCACAAGCCAAGGGAACTTTGCATCCAGTCTGAGAGTATAGCCAATTCTTCTGAGCATAAAACTTTTGGCTATCTCTTAGCCTATCATTCGCATTTTTCAACCATATTTTAGCTGACTTGAGTTTACCTTCTAATTGTTTAATATGATTTGCTCTACATTCAGTAGCTGAATTAACCTTAGCTTTCGCTAAAGTAATAACTCCAGTCGCTTGTCTTTTACTTAAACCATACGCAGCTTGTAAATGAGTATTAAATTTACTTTTCCCCTTCTCAAAGTTTTTTGAGGACAACATTATGTCAACAGCCTCACAAACTGCCTGCTTAAATATAGGAGAAAAAGCATTAAGGAACATCTCAAAATCAGTAAATCCAAGACTGTTTAACTCTTTTTCCGGTGTTGGCAGCCCTTTGACATAAGTGAGTGTTGGCACTTGTACAATCCTCTAAAAACTTCTGATTTATCGACAAGTATCAGATATTAGACTAACTTTTCTACTTGGATCAACTTCGCCGTGCGCCGCAGTCTCTAATAATGGTAAATATTGATACGGACATCCAAATCGCTGCTTTCGTCTGCCAAAAACAAATCTGAGACAGTATCTATGTATATTTGTTTAACATAGGTTTGCTTTCTTGATGGCATTTATACACGGTTGTATATTAATCTCACAAATATAATTCTTGCATATTTTACCATTAAAGTAAATTAAAAATTACGGTCAGTACATGCTCATCGAATGCCTGGAATTATGTACAGCTATTAAGCTGATAATAACTTCATCCATAAGATTTTTGAGATTTTTGAATCAATAATCCTATGTAATCCTATGATTTAAAGTTACTGCTGATAACCCATGAACTTTTTGAGGCGCCATACACCAAAAGCATCGGCAACTTGATGTTCTGGGTCGCTTAATAAGGTAATAGTTAAATTATGCTTATCGATGAACTTACAGTGAGACTTCTGCGAGTCGGTACTAACACCTATTATTGATGCTCCCAACTTACTAAAGTCGTCAACTTTTGCACTAAAATCTTTGGCTTCAGTAGTGCAACCAGGTGTGTCGTCCTTCGGATAAAAGTATATTACCAGCCATTTACCCTCAAAATGACTGAGACTGACTGTTTCGCCGTTTTGATTTGGCGCCGAGAATAAGGGAACGTTTTGTCCTGGTTGAAGAATATCGCTCATTGGCAACGGATGATGAACAGATGTAACGGATAGTTGATTTTATATAATACGTCTTTGTTGGTAACAGATAACTCATCCGCTACATCCGTTATATCCGTTGCCAAGTTAATTAATGTAAATATCTTTCTTATACACTTGACTAAATGTTAATTATTTTTTATTAGACTCGTTTAAGACTATTTATAGTTATTTAACTGAATATTGCAGTTTGTAACTATTTTTTGTCAATTGAAAGTTTCATCCTATAGACTGATAAAAAATCAGAATAATTAGGATAAGTAAAAATGTGTTTATCAAGTTTACTTTGCCATGAGTTTGTTGTCGCGTTATCTTTTGTTGCTTGTGTGGCTGGATTAGCGCTACTGTGGAACGTGAAGCCAGAAGAAAACGAAGCAGTAGAAACCGAGCGAGTCTTGTTTAGAATGAGCTTCACTTATTGGCTAGTATACTGCATTGCTTTCGGTATTCAAAAGCTTGTGCTTCCTGATTGGGAAAATATAACTACGACATTGAAAATTACAACAGCATTGTCATATTTCTTAACATTTTCGTGCATTGTTAGTTTACCGCTACACAAATTTGCAGTCCACGAAATCGAAGAATAGCAAATTACTTTCGCATTGCGATTGCGATTGCGCTTTCTAACTGTTCTTTTTCTAACTCGGTTAATATAAACACTTCCTGTACGGTTTTTCCGTGACGGGCAATGGCTTTAAAACCTCCCCGTATCGGCACTGAGATACGTATTTGCAGACTAGGGATGTGACCTTTTGAACGTCCAATTACACCCGGAGTCACAGTTACAATGCCGTCTTGTTTGCACAGACGTTCAAGTATCGGTATGAGTCCCGATATATGGGTGGAATGGTTCCAAACTAGTCTGCCAGGGGAGGGTTTTTCCATTGTTTTACTATGTGTTTATACTATGCTGCTTCTAAAGGCGCCATTGTTAAACCAGCACGACGTAATTGCTGGTGATATAGTTCTGCTTGTTCTTGGGGACCAGTCCAAACTGTGGCAAGACCTTCGTAATGTACTTGGTTAGTAAGGTCCCAAGCAAGATCACCGGTCATACCAGGAATATATTTCATCAAACATTCAGCCACGTGCTGAAAGGTATTAAAGTCATCGTTTAAAACAATAACTTTATAGTTCGGGTAAGGTTTACTAACGACTTGACCAGACCGTTCAGGAGTTACAGTAGGTGCAGTCGCCATGCCGTAAACCGCTGCTGAAAGTCTTGTTCCCATAAGCATTTATTTTGCCTGTTGGCGTTTTCCAAATATACAACTACAAATAACTAGTTTAGTTCATTACTAATCAGTTAGGAGTTCTGAGTGCTGAGTTATGAGTTCTGAGTGCTGAGTCGGGAATTAAAACTCCTAACTCCTAATAGTAAGGTGGGCAGTGCCCACCCTACAACTGCGCTCCTCATAACTTCGCTCCTCAGCACGAGCGCACGAGCGCACTTTTAACTACTTCCAGTCTTGCCAGTTTTGGTTAAATATCGATGTGTCGGGGAAAGCGGTGGGGTTGCCGTTTCGCTTTAACATCTCTTGCAGTTTTAGTAGTTGCGGTTCCGCTCTTGGTAGGTCATCAACCATTTGGTAAGGTGCTATTCCGTTTTTCAAGGAAAATGCTACAACTGTACCTGCTGCGGCGCCTGCTGACCATTCAAACGAGTGTACCCGATATGCAGCAGCTGCTATATGGCTGGTAGCGATACTTTTACCACCGACTATTAAGTTATCAATTTTTTGGGGTATCATTGCCCGCAGTGCAATTTGGAAAGGATATGCCTGTCCGGCGCCGCGTCTTTCTCCGGGACGTTCGCGGTTGCCTGGTGCTTCAGGAGGACTTTTTTCCATACAAGGGTGAAAGTCTATGGCGTAATGTCCAATACCTATAGAGTCAGGGAAAACCGTGGAACGAGTTCGCCGCATTGCTTTATTTGGGTCTACTTTTCCAGATAATACCGATGCTGCTTCTAAGCCTGCAAGTGCCGCGCGTAACCTGCGGTACATATCAGCAGGTAACGTTTTGCGATAGTATTCGTCGTTGTAGTCGCGACGCGATATATCTATCTCAGCAATTGTAAAACCTTCAGGTTGCCCCCAACTTGGGCGCCCAATAATTCTTCTTCCTTCGCGCATGTAAGGGTATTTTGATAACCCATGTGCGGTTCCCATTGGCGAATTAAAACCTGATAAAAAGCGGTTGTTAGGTTGTGGAGTTTTGACACCATCACCAAGTTGAGAGTCGGTAGTACCTGCCACTAACCAGTAATAATAAGAGAAAGCCTTTTCTTCAGCTTTGCTCAATGCTTCGGTTCGCAGTCCACCCATCCAACCACCTGGGTTTAACTGTCCGGTTGCTTGGAGTTGTTGTCTTGTATAAATTAAATTATCCTGTGCGGTACCTGGACGGTAGTCATTACCCCAAGTCCAGTTTTGCATCGAGATATCATTAGGTGTAGGAACTGTAAATTTCACTCCACCAAAAGTTTTTTCCTTTCCTTCTCCGGGACTCCAAATGCGACGGTATGTAAACACCAAATCAAAATCTGCTAGTCGCTTAAGTTCGTAGCTAAAGTATGGTGAATATTGTTCGTAGTAGGTCGGTTTAGTTTGCGGTTGTGCGTCTTTAGTAGACTCCATCGCAAACGTATAAGTAAACCCTTGTGTACAATATGGGTCGTTGGTCGTACTTGAAGAAGAAGGTTCTAAATAAGATAGAGGGTCGATACCCAAACGGTAAGGAACATCAGCAAGACCAATAAGTTCTCCAGTTTCGGTTGTGTCTACAACGTACCATTTAGGAGCATTATTAGCTATTTTGGTTTGTTTGGGGTTAAACCTAATAATTGTTTTAGTCAAACGCGCGGAGTTTTCATACCTATATGCGTCTTCAATATTTTGTGATAGCGGTAATGTATTTATAGATGGGGCGCCTTTGACTGGTTGATGTTGAATAGCATAAACACTATCAATAATTTTGCCATCCGCACTTTTTTCTAATTCTTTAATTACCGTATTAGGAAACCATTCCAGCTTACCTCTACCGCGCGATGCGGCATCTTTGAGCATTGCCGTTAGAAGTTCATGTCCATCTTTAGGCAAAAAACAAGCATCACTAACCCAGCAGTCACCAGGGTTAATATCCCCTTTATAACGTTTTTCGATACGGTTACGTAAATCTAAATAACCGCGCGAGTAAAATTGTTTAGCTCGTTGCGTAGGACGTTCATCAAGTGCTGACGTACCCTGCGAAGAAATTTGTCCTCCCAACCAGTCGGTAATTTCTGTCAAACATACCGTTTTTCCCAAAAGCAACGCTTCATAAGCTGTCGCTGCTCCCGATAGTCCCCCACCAGCAACCAAAATATCACAGTTTACCGTTTTATCTGGGTTGCGAGATGGCGCCGCTATGCTCGTTTGGGGCGCCAGTAGGTTAGGTAGTATGTTAGAAACTAACGTCAAAACAAGTGATAACAGCGATAAAGTTTTGACCCTGCCATCCATATATCTATGTCTATGCTTCATATAACCCCTAGTTGTTGCTTCTCACACACAACAATGAAGGTATCATTCAATTAAGGTTCCCTCAACTAGATGCAGTAAATATCCTGATATTTATGGGCGCTGAGTAAATAAACTCAATTTTAATAACCCTGGCAACGGATACAACAGATGTAACGGATAATTTACTACACCTTTATAATTTTGAGCGTAATTATCCAAAATTTATCAGATTCTGAATTGAGAAATTAATAAGTATTATTGTTCTGATATAATCAATGATACAAACGCTCATAATTTCCATAGATATGGTAATTAAGGAGACATGTATGCAAGTTAAGAATAATAATCAAATGGGTAAAGTATTTACAAATCTAACTATAATTAACAACGCTGACCAAATTCGCGCCGAAGATGGTACGATATCAACTGAACAAGTACGCTCTGTTACATTAGAGAATGTATTAGTAGATACGGTCGCTACGACTTTGTGTTTACCAGCAGATGTGATTGCTAAATTGGGTTTGAGAGTTTTGAAAGAGGTTGATGTTGTTACCGCAATGGGTATACGAACAACACGAATTTTTAAAGATGCGACTATATCTATATGCGGAAGAGAAGGAACTTTTGAGTGTCTAGAATTACCAGGAGGTAAAAATCCTCTCTTAGGTGTAATTCGACTCGAAGCATTAGGTTTAGAACCAGACGTTAAAAATCAACAGTTAAAAGTATTACCTATCAGCCCAACAGAAACTTATTTGACCATTTGACAATAAGTTTTCAGATTCCAGATTTATTAAATAATTTTTAATAAGTCATATTTATTACATAACATACGTTTGATCCCCCCAACTCCCCGCGTGGAAGGGGGGCTAAAATGCTTCTTTCCCCCCCTTAATAACTACGGTGTACACATCTTTAATAAACCTCTTTTTTCCCCCTTTGTGCCCTTTGTGTTCTTTGTGGTTTATCTCTTTAAAGAACCACAAAGGCACAAAGGACACAAAGAAAGAAAAGAAAGAGAAGAAAAAGAGACTTGTGTGTACACGGTAGCCTTATTAAGGGGGGTTAGGGGGGATTTTATTCAAGGTTAGAGGAGATTTAATTCAAGCTTAGGAGGATTTATTCAAAACTGCTTTTCCAAATCTAAATACTTAGAAACTTCGATTAATTCTTTAAACTCACCAAAGTTAATCATCTCTGTAAAGTCTTTTGTTGTTCCCTTTTCTTTCAACTCTTGCAAACAAGCTTTCATCACTTTAGTGACAGCTAACAAAGTTGAAAGTGCAAAAAATACGATTTTAAAACCCATCTCTTCTAACTGTGCTGCGGAAAGTTGGGGTGTTTTACCTCCCTCTATTATATTTGCGACTAAAGGCACGTCAGGAAATGCTGCTGCAATTGCTTGTAATTCTTCTACAGATTGCGGCGCCTCTACAAACAGTACATCGGCGCCTGCATTAATATAAGCACGTCCTCGCTGTATAGCTTCATCTAAACCCAACACAGCACGCGCGTCAGTACGAGCAATAATTACTAAACCACTATCACCGCGCGCAGTTACTGCTGCCTTGATTTTACTAACATGTTCAATTGTAGGAATAACACGCTTACCTTCAAAGTGCCCACATTTTTTAGGAAATTCTTGGTCTTCTAAAATTACACCTGCTAAACCTGCCTGTACTGCATCCTTTATAGTTCGCATCACATTCAAAGCATTGCCGTAACCAGTATCCATATCAGCGATAATAGGAATATTTACCGACTGGGCAATTCTGCCAACACTATAAAGTACTTCTGTCGCAGTCATAAAACCGTAGTCAGGTAAACCAAGCGTTGATGCTGCAATGCCAAAACCACTGGTTGCCGCAACTTCAAACCCTGACTGTTCAGCAAGTTTAGCACTTATACAGTCATATATACCTGGGATAACAAGAATAGAAGAACGCACGAGCAACTGACGTAATGTTTGACTGGACATTTTTTATCTCATAGCTAAATATTACTAAGATTTTATAGGTATATTTTCCGAAATTCTTCCGGATGTACCTGAAGTCTATGTCATCACAGTAAAAACACTGAATAAATAGACACATTAAACCACGCACATATATAACGTTGGTTACATGTAAATAAATAAGTGTATACATACTGTTAATCTATCAAACTTCTATCTATTTCAATTAAACAGGGTTTTATTATGTTATCTAAGAAATTTGCTTTGCTTAGTTTAGCTGGTTTTTCTGCGACTTCTATTTTGTTCACGAACGCAGCTATTGCTCAAACAGTAAACCAAGAACTTAATGGTCGTGCTATTGGTCCTGATACGTTTGTTGACATCAGCAACTTTACAGTTAATCCCACAGGTACTTTAAACCAAAAGATTGATTGTGAAGCGAGAAATACTGTGCCTATTGACCCACGCTGCGATGGACGTAATACTGCAATTTATGGTCAGCATGGCACAGGTGGTAATAACAACAACAATAATAACAATAACAATAACAATAACAATAACAATAACAACAATATTCCTCCAACCCTGAATCAGAACGTCTCCAATGGTGGAAGTAATACAACAGTTATTACTCCTAACACGGCTAATTCTAATTCTTCAAGTAATTCCACTAGCGATGCAAGCTCTAACGTAGATATAAACAACAGAGTTAACAGCAAAAATACAAACAATTCAAATAGTGCGGGTGGTAATGCAAGTAGCGGCGCCAGCGTTGGAAACATCAGTACTGGTGGAACATCAGTTTCGCCTTCTACACGAGTTAAAGTTGACGGCGACCAATATAATAATATTCAGTTTGGCAACCAGGCGCCTGGAACAGGTGGTGAAGCGTTTTCTTTCCAATACCGTTCAGCTTGTGGAACTTCAGTTGGTTATCGTCAAGGATTTGCGCTCAAACCCAAACGTTTTGGTGGTGGTGGTTTAGGTTTTGCGCTTGATGTTTCTAGTACAGATATTGATACACTAGATAATCGCTCAGGTGTTCAAAGAAAAATGGACAGTGCTTTTGAAACAGCAATAAATGTAGTAGATACTCAACAAGCATTTGAGAAACGTTTAAACTTTGGTACTGTATCTCTAGCTGAAGCGCAAACTCGTTCCATTGCAAATTGCGCTCCGAGTAATCCTATTGTTCGCAACGTTTCAAGCGAAGGAAAAGTAATTATTCAACGTGAAGTTCGCGAAGTGTCTGAAAAACCACGTACATGCACTGCGCGCGGTTGTAATTAATAAAACAAAAGTAGGGTGGCTTAAGCCACCTTACAAATAAAAAAATAAGAAAAGAGTATATAACAATGAAAATTAAAAATTTATATATAGTCGCAATCGCTACAATTCTTGCATTTGCACCTTGTACAATAGCAACAGCACAAACACCAGTTAAAGCTTTAAATGCACAAGCATTATTAATCGAAGCTCCATATGCAACCATAATAAAACGTGAAATCAATCCTGGAACAGTTACGTTTACTCGTCAAAATAGTTGTTTACTCAAAACAGCTTCTTACACCAACTATTTAAATGACGGTACAATTCTTTCAACTCCTTATTATCTAGCAGGTTCTGGTCAAACGCTCCCAGCATGGCGAACCGAATATAAACAACCCTGGAAATCTCAACTAACTGACTACGAACGAGGAGAAACCAAATTCATGCTTTTACAAGTCGGGCACCATCCTTCAATTCCAGTTCAAGTCGAAGAAAGTAGTTCAATATTATTAGATGCACAAACGAAATGTGCTATCGGCGCCTATCGTATTTTTGGAAGAAATCTCAAGTTAATTAGACCTTTGCCTCAACAGCACTTGAATTTCAATTTACAATTCAATCAAGGTTGGGAAAGAAATTTTACATACTAGAGGATATATGTTAAAGATACAAAAAATTCCGATTGCTGTATTCATCTTCACAGCAATTGTTACAGGCAACATAAATCTGGCGATTTCAAAAGCTAATTCAGCACAAATATATACCTATAATTACGATAATTTAAACCTTGCAGAAAATACTTATAATGACCCAAGCATAACATTAGAGAATAATAAATGTTTAAACGGGCTTTTAAAAAGATTACCTCAATACGGAGATAAACAAACTACTGAAGCTTGCCTCAACACATTTGGCTATAACCCCGACACAAATATAAAATCTCCTGTAATGATAGTTTTTGAAGTCGGCAAACCTTCACAAACTATTACAACTACTGTTATTTACAAAATAAAAAATCAAATTATTACAGAAAAATTCCAAGCGGTGGGCGCCCGTTATAAACAGTGGTACCCAGAAGCGGGAATGTATACCCTTGATTATATTAAATTAGATAATAGCCCTAGTTTCAAGCCCGCATATGCAAACTTTTATTCTCCTACTGGTAAAAAAGATAAAAATGGAAATCCGGTAAATATTGGATTTCACGGACGTGAAGGTAACTTAATAGCAGGAGGTGGTTCTAATGGCTGCTATCGTCATCGCGTTCAAGATATGCAACGATTTATGACGATAATTAAAAAAGCTGGAGCATCCGCAAACTTGCCTACTAACTGGTATCAGAACACTTTGCCTGTAGCATTTGTCTCTACAGAATTTTAATAGTCAGAAATAATTATTCTCCTCAATATATGTAGCGCATAAAATGTTCCCACATTTGTAAATTTATCAAAAATTTATATTGAGCTTACAAACAATAAATTATTGATGAAATTGATAGTTTCCATATAATTAAATTTTAGGATTATAATTAATGATGCTAACATTACTTAATTGAAATCAGCTTGTGCAATGATTTTAGCTAAATTTGAGTTATATGGGGAATAAATAGTGATATCATTCAAAGAGCAAGCAAAGAGAATAAATATTAAATTAACTAACAAATTAAAATTAGGAGAATATCAAAATTTTCATTTAGGCGATATTAAAACAGAAGTGTTAGCTGGCATAACCGTTGCATTAGCATTGATACCTGAGTCATTAGCTTTTGCTGCAATAGCGAAGGTTCCACCAATGGTTGCTTTATACACGTCTTTTTGTATTGCAATCAGTATATCTATCTTTGGCGGGCGCCCAGCAATGATATCAGCGGCAACGGGTTCAATGTCGTTGTTAATGACTACACTGGTAGAAAAATATGGGATTGAATACTTATTTGCGGCTACTATATTAACAGGTATTATTCAGTTTTTTATTGGTATATTTAAGCTAGGTAGATTTTTTAGCTTAATTCCCAAAACAGTTGTTGCTGGATTTGTGAATGCGCTTGGAATTCTAATTTTTATTGCTCAAATTAAACAGTTCGCTGGTGAACCCTTACCGATGTACTTTATGGTCGCAGGTACACTCGCAATTGTATATTTACTACCGCGCTTTACTAAAGCTATACCATCACCTTTAGTCGCAATTGTGGTAATGACAATTATTGCGATATCGACAGGCGCCGATGTGCGTCGTGTTGGTGATATAGGTACTATTACTAATCAATTACCATCACTGCACTTACCACATGTAGATTTTTCACTACAAACCTTGTCAATTATACTGCCTTATTCAATACCCTTAGCTATTGTCGGGCTTTTAGAGTCTTTATTAACAGCCGACTTGCTTGATGAGACGACTCAAACTAAGAGTTCTAAAAACCGTGAAGCATCTGGACAAGGGATAGCTAATATCATTACCGGGTTTTTTACTGGTATGGCTGGTTGTGGTATGGTTGGACAATCCATCATTAATAATCGCTGTGGTGGACGCACTAGATTATCTACTTTTGTTTCTGGGGCATTTTTATTAGTTTTGATATTTGCACTTAAGGATGTTGTCGTTAAAATTCCAATGGCTGCCTTAGTTGGTGTGATGATTATGGTAGCTTTTGAGACTTTTGACTGGAAATCTTTGAAATTACTTCGTACACTGGCGCCGGACCAAGCAGTGATTATGCCGATAACTATGGTATTTGCTCTGTTGACTCATGATTTGGCAGAGGGAGTTACAGTGGGTTTGGTAGTTAGCGGTATGGTCTTTGGGTTGAAGAGGATGAAGCACTGAGGCGCCTAGCACAAGTTTTAAACGTTCTGCACAGAATATTTTCCGTCTCAATCATTTGGTTGGGGCGGTTTTTTCGTTTTTCGGTAGCATAACCGCGATAAAATTAATGTAGAGACGTTACATGTAACGTCTCTACCAGGGTGGGCAACCAACCAGACGTAATATTGTTATCCACAGGTTCTACAGAAGTGACGCAAACAGAAGAAGCAACACGAAAAGCTGTTAACGAACTCAGAAAAGTGAGCGGATTAACCTGGGATCAACTGGCTAAACTATTTAATGTTTCGTGCAGAAGCGTACATTTCTGGGCAAGTGGTCAGCGATTATCTAGCTTTCATGAAGAGAGTTTGAATCGATTACTGGGAACTATCAGGTATATTGACCAAGGTAGTGCTGATATCAATCGTGATCTTCTATTGAGTCCTGGAAGCGATGGTAAACGACTTCTCGACCTTCTATTAATAGGTGACTATGAGAAAGTCAAACAAATTCTTGGTCAAGGAAACGCGCCTCAAAAACCACGGTTAGTTTTTTTATCTGAAGATAGACGCATATCATGTATGCCACTAAATCCAGCAGACTTGATAGATGCTCTCCAAAGCCCTATCCACCGTGATGTTGGAAGAACACGACCTGCCCAAACATCAAGAAAGCAAAGAAAAAGTATATAAAGGCGATCAATGCGCGCGTACCCGCATCAGATATAAGTAACGTAAGCGTTTATAAACAAGCAAAAGTCGCAGATTGTAAACAAGACAAAGTACAATTAAGGTTCTCCGCATATTCTTTCCCCGACGAAAGGAAGTTTACGCGGTGCAGTTAGGTCTATATCCGCCGATGCAATTACATCAGAAAATGGGAATTCAGTGGCGCCCTTTTATCAAGTAAGCATTCAACCAGAAAAAACATTCTTAAAAGACAACCCTAAAAACCCAATCCAATCAGGAATGGACGCAACAGTAGATATAATTTCCAGAGAAGAAACAGCCTAATGTTTATAGTTGCAAGACGGCACTTCCCACAGGAATGGCTTAATAATCTTTCTCAATGGAAAGTTTCTTTTATTAATGAATTAATTAATTTACCTGTAGAGCGCATTTCTTTACCACACTTATTTCTTTGTTTACTAAAACATTTCTTTCCAATGTTTTCTTTGAAGGATGCTGAATATAACCCTTATCAATACAAAGAAATTATATATTATAAAAACAATTTGCATAATCCTTTGAAGATTTATCACCCATTAAATACGATAGAATATTTTTGTGATACACTTAAAATTATTTGGGATAGTCGGCATAAATCTAATTTAGGAGAATTTAAAATATTTCAGTTTAATGGTCGAGGATTACTAAAAGGTAAGCGTTCACAGACAGACAAAACAAAAAAAACAATATTAGCTTATTGCGGTGGTTGGATAGAAGGTAAAGGAAAATGTGGATTTGCACCGCTAATTATCGGGAAACATGAAAATTACCCAACCTGTAACTACCTTATTTGTAAAGGAAAGAATTGCGATTGCGATTATTGTAGCCGTGATTGCCCGTCTTACTTAGACAGAAAACGTAAACAGAAAACGAATATGAATAGTATTAATATTAACTACGACGATGATATTTTTTTTTAGCACAAGTTATTTACTCTCTGCAAATGCTCGTAAATACTGCCGGCAATAATATACGCTAGCTTTACAGGCACAGCATTGCCAAGTTGTCGCATTGACTCGCCCCAAGCATTGGGGAAATAATACTCGTCAGGAAAAGTTTGTAGCCTTGCTGCTTCTCTCACCGTAAAATAACGAACTTGTCCATCGGGTAAAGCTAACATATTTTCACCACCAGGTACTCCATGTACACCAGCTTTTAATGTTTTGGCAGGCTCATCTAACGGACTACCTGTGTGTCCTGGGTAACTTCTGGCGCCTGGGTTATAAACATGATTTAAAATTTGTCTTGCTGCTTGATTGTTTTCAGGTGATGGCAAATCAAAAATGGCATCCCTTACCGTGTGCCAGGGAGCAGTCATACTTCCAAAAAGGTTGGCGCCTCTTTGTTGCAAATGTGTACGAATTTTTTCAGGTACTTCTGGGCGCCTGGTTTTGTCTATTTGGTGACGCTCCCAATATTCACCAGTTACCCATTTTTGCCATATTAAAGCTTCTTCGGTATGTGTTGGTTCAGTCCAAGACCAATTAATATCTAAATAGTCGCAAAAACCCACAATAAATACACGCTCTCGTTTTTGAGGCACTCCGTAGTCTGCTGCATTTATTAGCTTATAACTAACGTTATATGAAAATCCTGACTCTTTACTAGTGCTGTGATGATGCTCAAGTTGTTTTAGATGCTCAAACCATGATTGATGAGACTGAGGCAAAATCTCTGGATAAGTCAGTTGCAGAATTATATACTGAAAATACTCAGTAAAGTTTTGACGTAGCAGTCCACGGACATTCTCTATAACAAAAGCTTTAGGGCGTAATTCACGTAAAGCTCGAAAAAACTCAGGAAACATATCCCTCTTGTCTAAATAAGCACTATGCTTTCCACCAATCGAAAATGGCTGACAAGGTGGCCCCCCGGCTAATAAATCTATTTTTTCGCTAATAACAGAAAAATCAAAGTCTACGACATTCATCTGATAAACACACCAGTCATTAATCAACCTAATACCACGCTGTTGATTTGAGCGGATGGTGTTACAGCTATACTTGTCGTATTCGACCAGTGCTTGATGATGAAAACCCGCTTGTGTTGTTCCCATCGCTAAACCACCGGCGCCTGTAAATAACTCAACTGACTTCACAATAATAGCCTGCGCGAGTATTGATACTTTTTGATGATACAGAATAAGCGATAAAATATATTTTAAGTAACGAGTTCTTATAAACCTATGACTACTACTATTCCAGCCGAAACAATTACTCTCGAACAGTTAAGAGACTTGTTTGAGTTGGAATTAATTGAAAATGATATATTTTTTACAGAATGGCAAGGAAATTTACCTGAACTAACCGAACAAGACAAAGAGCAACAACCGACTTTAGCTTGCCCTCAATCAACTATATATTATCCAGACTCATAAAAGAATCTAAATTTGAATTACCTAGAGGTGTTAGGGTGAGAGTTCTAGATTTACCTGGTTTAGCATATGTAGGTGATACAGGGAACGCGAATGTAATTAAACAGTGCCGTGAAGCATTGTGCTTAGTCACATATAACAGTGCTGAAACAGATAAACAAAAAGTCAGGAGTTTACTGCAAGAAGTAGTACAGCAGGTTAAAGATTTAGGTGGTTCTCCCGCACGTATGCTTTTTGTTCTTGCATAGTCAGACTATATATAAAAAAAATTAGTTGATACTTGTTCTTATAGAACCCCGAAACCTAAATGCTTGCTTTACTAGCTGCTCGAGATAGCCCTTTGTTTTCCAGAATGCGTTTCATTCGCAAAGCTACACTTCCAATACCAAAAGCTAAGGTAGCCAAGCCAGAGTTCGACTCAGGAACAGTTTGTCTACGAACAACTTGAGAGTTGGTAACGAAGTCACGGACAATAACCTGCCCTGTTGGAAGATTCGAGAAATCAATATTAAGGACTCTAGGATAAAAATTTGGGTCATCGGAAAGTGTAGGAAGTTCTGAAAGGTTTCCTGCGTAAAGTACACCAACAGAAACTAAACATCTAAAGCTAGTTCCCACTGAACATCCAGGTGGATAAACAGCACCGCTAAGAACTCCCAGAGCAGGCGGAAGCCCAATAACATTAGAGGTTAAAGACGGAATAACTTCATAGTCTGTCGAAACGTTGCTTAAACTTATTAACGACGATGACAAAGAGAAGTTGGAAACTGCATTAGGATATAAAATCCCTGGAAAGCCAAGTCCACCACCTACCGATGGTTGAGGAGAGGGAGGAGTATCCGTGTCCAAAGTAAAAGAACCTGTCGCTCCACTTTGAGTAGTAAAGCTGAAGTCAAGTAAAGCAGCTTGAGCAGGTACTGTTACAGTTCCGACAGCGATAAATGCCCCTACTGCAGCAGCAAGAGAAATTTTTTGCTTGTGCATATACATTTTTAGAAAATTAGTGAAAAAATCTGGATTAGAGAAAAATCAACTTAACGAAGCAAGGCTTTCTCTGTCCATCGATTTGTTATTTATACTATATCTTCAGTAGTTTTTTAACATCGATTTAGTATTAATACTGAGTAAAGTTGAGGTTTTTTATATGAAGCTATTATGTTGTTATTTATATGCGAAGACAGAATAAATTTGACCTATTTTTCTGTAAATTTATCATATATTTTTTTATAGACGAATTTTTATGAAAATAATATATACAGTTACGCAATCGGCAAGCGCGCGGAAGCCCCAAGATTTTAGATTTCTAAAGTAATAAATTTTACAAGCTAAAAAGAGTGGAGCGAATACTAATACAAGTGATAAAAAATTGAAAATATTTATCATTATCGCTTGAATACTTCAATATATAATTTTCTGGGTTATAAAACGTAGAGGCGCCTTATTTGCAATCGAGTAGTTCGGCGCCTACTTTACTAAGAGTTCTTTTACTCTTCTCGTTCCTTGACACAACCTACAAAAAATAAAGGGGCAATAAAAAAGGGGTCTACCCCCTTGTTAAGTCTTATCGATAAAACTCATTATTTAAACTATTCTTGTAAAGCTACTGGAACTTCCTCTTCAATTGCTGATGGAATTTCTTCCTCTTCAATTGCTGGTGGAATTTCTTCCTCTTCAATTGCTGGTGGAATTTCTTCCTCTTCAATTGCTGGTGGAACATCTTCAATTACAAGTTCTTGAGCTACAGCGGTTGCAGCACCATTACCATTGCCGTTTGCATTGCCTTGCTGTTTAGCAAGCATTTGCTCGCGGTATTTGGCTGCCATTTCTTCAGCTTTGTCGTATACCAAATCCCGATTTTTTATCATGTCACCAGGTTCTGGTTCGAGTTGCTTAGTTGATAGCGAAATTCTGCCACGCTCTGCATCTAAGTCAATAATCATAACTTTAACTTCATCATTGACGTTAAAGACGCTATGCGGAGTATCGATATGCTCGTGTGAAATTTCTGAGATGTGTAGCAAACCACTCACACCACCAATATCTATAAAAGCACCGTATGGTTTGATACCACGTACTGTACCAATGACGACTTCGCCAACTTCGAGACGGTTCATCTTACGCTCAACCAGCGCACGACGATGTGATAGTACTAAACGATTACGCTCTTCGTCTACTTCGAGGAATTTTAATGGTAGTTCTTCACCTACCAACTCTTCTTTAGGTTTACGAGTGCTGATGTGAGAACCTGGGATAAATCCACGAAGGCCTTCGATTCGCACTAAAGCACCACCACGGTTGGTAGCAAATACTCCGGAACGAACAGTTGCGTCTTCAGCTTGCAACTGCCGTACCCGCTCCCAAGCACGCATGTATTCAATACGACGAATCGAGAGGGTTAATTGCCCATCTTCGTTTTCATCGGTCAGAATAAAAAATTCTCTAGTTTCGTTTGATTGTAAAACTTCTTCCGGGGCATCAACCCGGTTAATTGACATTTCCTGGATAGGTATATATGCTGCTGTTTTTGCACCTATGTCAATCAGAGCGCCGCGCGGCTCGATACTGAATACTGTACCGGGTACGATGTCACCTGGGCTAAAGTGGTAATCGTATTTGTCTAATAATGCGGCAAAATCGTCGTGAGTAAATCCTATTTCAGCAGTAGCGGTTGATTTCTGATTGACCATGCTAATTGTTTCCTGGTGTTAGTCTCCGTAATTTTCTTGCCTCCTAGCGATGTACATGCAAGCGCCTGCCTGACAGTCTACACCTACATCTTTTTTTATGCTAGCGCAGAAAAGTTGATTTTTTGACTCATCAACTTCCAAATAACAGATTATATCAGATATCTGGCGCCGCGCGGTAACAAGGAAAGTCCAATCGTAATAATGAGAAAACCTGAAATCAAACAACCGCCACTACCTGTTATGGTACCAGCGGCTGTGATATCGGTCTTAAATCGAGCTTCTTTTCGCTCTCTAACTCAAAAATATCAAATTGAAATCGAAATTAATCTTCTTTCTTCGAGATGCGGGGGGGTTCGCGGAATGCAATCGCAAAGAACAGAGTTCCGATTGCGAGGGTGAGAATTAGAATGTACGCAATAGCTTCCATATCAAAATTTCTTGCTTAGTTTAAGAGTTATGAGTTATGAGTTAGGAGTTATGAGTTAAACTCAATACTCTTGTAAGGGCGGGTTCATCTAAATTTCCTAATATTTACCAGGATATAGGTAAACCCGCCCCTGCTAACTCCTAACTAAATATTATACAGCTTCCTTACGGCGGGTTGATTTGTCACCCACTTTCTGGAATCTACCCCATTCGACTTGCTCTTCCATGTCAGCTTCGACACCAGCAAATACGTCTCGGTAAATTGTCCGGGCGCCGTGCCAAATGTGACCAAAGAAGAACAGCAGCGCGAAGACTGCGTGTCCAAAGGTAAACCAACCGCGCGGACTGGTACGGAATACACCGTCAGAGTTCAAGGTTTCACGGTCGAATTCAAAGATTTCGCCACCTTGAGCTTTACGAGCATATTTCTTAACGTCAGCGGGGTCATCAAAGCTTTGACCACCCAAGTTACCACCGTAGAAACTAACGGTTACACCTGCTTGTTCAAAACTGCTTCTAGATTCTGCACGACGGAATGGAATGTCCGCGCGCACTATGTTATCCTTGTCAGTCAAAATAACTGGGAAGGTTTCAAAGAAGTTGGGGAGACGACGTACTGTCAACTCACGACCTTCTGAATCTTTAAATACTGCGTGACCTTGCCATGATTGGGCAATACCGTCACCTTTGTCCATTGGACCAACGCGGAACAAACCACCTTTTGCTGGGCTGTTACCTACATAGTCATAGAACGCAAGTTTTTCTGGTATTTGCGACCATGCTGCATTCAAACTGGCGCCACCATTAACACTTTCTTGAACACGACGGTTGATTTCTTGTTTGAAATATCCTTGGTCCCACTGATAGCGGGTTGGTCCAAACAATTCAATTGGTGTTGTCGCGTTACCATACCACATTGTACCTGCCACTACGAATGCAGCAAAGAATACTGCGGCAATACTCGAAGAAAGCACAGTTTCAATGTTACCCATCCGTAACGCTTTATAAAGCCGTTCGGGTGGACGTACAGTTAAGTGGAATAAACCAGCAATAATACCAACTACACCTGCAGCAATGTGGTGAGCAACTACACCACCTGGATTAAATGGGTTAAACCCATCAGGCCCCCATTCCGGTGCCACTGGTGCAACGTGCCCCGTTACTCCAAAAGCATCAGAAACCCACATGCCTGGTCCAAACAATCCAGTTAGGTGGAACGCACCAAAACCGAAGCAGAGTAAACCAGATAAGAACAAGTGAATACCAAACATCTTTGGCAAATCAAGCGCGGGTTCGCCTGTGCGAGGGTCTTGGAAAAGTTCCAAATCCCAGTAAACCCAGTGCCATACTGCTGCCA
This sequence comes from Calothrix sp. NIES-4105, assembly GCF_002368415.1. Classification (GTDB taxonomy): domain Bacteria; phylum Cyanobacteriota; class Cyanobacteriia; order Cyanobacteriales; family Nostocaceae; genus Dulcicalothrix. Next base: position 8,078,431 of record NZ_AP018290.1, on the reverse strand, counting down.
AGAACAGCAAACCAGAAAGAACGATGTGAGCAGCTGCCACACCTTCAAAAGACCAAAAACCAGGGTCATAGCTGGGGTCGCCAACTACGTTCCAACCACCCCAAGAACCTACTACACCCAAGCGTGACATGAAGGGTAGCACGAACATACCTTGACGCCACATTGGATTAAGAACGGGGTCGCTGGGGTCAAAAATAGCAAGTTCGTATAAAGCCATCGAACCAGCCCAGCCTGCCACTAGGGCTGTGTGCATCAAGTGTACAGAAATCAGCCGTCCTGGGTCATTCAAAACAACTGTATGTACCCGGTACCAAGGTAGTCCCATTGACTACGCTCCTCCTGAATCGGTTTGTAAAGAGAGCAAATTTTGAGATTTTGTTGTTATTGCAACTTGCAGTTTTCCACATTTAAGTCTTATAAAATAGACTGCGTGGATAAATTGGCAACATTAAATAGACTACCAGGAGACGTACTCCCTGTGGTCAAAATTACCAATGCAAAAATGAGAATGTTTTAAAAAGTGTAACTATTGATGGAGCCAAAAGCAAGCGGGGGGAACGATGTCCGAGGCGCCAAACGGGTAACCGAAAAAGGTTAAGGGGTAAGGGGTAAGGAGTGAAACTACATGTAAATGCGGAGCTTTCAAGGCTTAATGAGAATACCCAAAATTAAGAAACAGCGAATTTTAAGAAATATTAAGTTAAGTAACAAAAAATTAATATAACGCTTCCTGCTGTGAACCCCTTTACCCTTTACCCTCCTACACAAGCACAGCTTGAGAGTTTTGCATAGCACAACTTGTTTCAGCATGTCCAAGTCGTTCTAAAACTTGTTCAGCAGTGATCAAACGCTTGATAATAACTTGACCGATATTTTGGTTCGCCACGGTTTGAGTTGGCTTGACTTCAACGGTTATAACAGCATCTTCAACGCTGTAAAGCCATAATACTTCACTCTTTTCGATTAGACAGACACTCATACGTTCGATTTTTGGAGCGCGGCGCCATGCAGCAAATTGCCAGAGTCCATCTAGTCCCCATACCCTGCCAACAGTCCAACCTTCAGACAAAAAAAAGTATTTCACAGTACACATCTCTTTTTACATAACTAAATTGTTGTTTATAGTATCGCAATATTTTTCAACAAATCAGCTCTAAATATTTGTTTTTAATTTTTATTTATATTTATTTAACTATGTGATTGTAGCTACAAATATTTGATTTTGGTAATGTTTCCTATTTATATTGTCTTTAAAACTTCTTTTTATATGAAATTTTCAAATGCTTTTTTAGAAGTTATGTTTAAGTATAAATCCTTGGTGTAATCCCCCCTGACCCCCTTCTTAAGGGGGGAAAAAGAGTGGTCTTAACCTCACCTTAATAAGGAGGGAAAAGAGTGGTCTTAGCCCCCCCGCGATTTCGGAGGGGTTGGGGGAAATCAAATTATTGCACGCATTATTTAAACTTGTAATTATGGCAATTATTAATTATTTTAAATTAATAAAAAATCTGAGAAAGGTAAGTAAGTAGCTTTTCGCTATCTGCCAAGGAACCACGAAAACCGATATACCAGTCAGGACGAATCAAATACAAGCAAGCTTTATCTACACCATACTTATCATGAACATATTCTAGGTGATCTACTAACACCGATTGAAATTGAGGTTCCGTTCAAAGAATATTTACATAGTGTACCCGTACTACCTGTGAGTATTGAGTAGTGATTTGATTCGCTAGATGTTTGAGATGATTTTCTGTATTTGTATCAGGGTTCCTGCCTGCAAATAGCAATAAGTTCCACTCTTGTCCATTCAAAACTTGAAATAGTCTCACCGTTGCTCGGTTTGAAAGTGTAACAACTGTAGCATCAGGCGCCCGTTCTCCTGCAGTTGGTCCATGACTTCCACCGTGATCTTCACTAATTGGACTTTTACGGTAAGCAATCTTAACTTCTTCAACTACATCGCGAATTCGATGCATTAGTGCATCAGTATGAAAGACTACAGGACCTAAAAATCGCATAGTCACCATTCCCACGGATCCGGCGCCAATGATAAATACATCCAGCATAGAAATCAATGCTCCTGCTCAAATGATGGAGTCAAATACAAAAATATATATAGATCAAACTTGATCTAATTCTGTTTAATTCTAAAATAATTTAATCGAATGGTATAGCTTCGGAATTATGAGCATCCGTAAAACTGCATCGCAGGCGCTCGATTATGGACGAAAAGCTGGTACGCTCATCTTGAGACAAACACTCAAACAGTTGTCTATCTAGATTCTGTGCCTGAGCAGGTAAAATATCCTTTAATTTTAAGCCGGATGGGGTGAGCCAAACACGGATAACGCGGCGGTCATGCTCATCACACTGGCGCCGAATATATTGCTGTTTCTCCATTAAGGGCAATGCAACCGTAACATTCCCACTGCGCTGAATAAGCTGTTTGCTAATTTGTAGAGTAGGTAATCCATCGGTTTGCCATAAACAGCAAAGAATACCCCAATGTAACGGAGTCAATCCAAAAGGGTCGAGAATTTCTTGGAACTGTCTGTCAATGGCTTGACTCAGCAATTTTAAACGGTATCCCAAGGCATTTGGGGGCAGAATATCTTGATACTGTATACGAAATGTATTTCTTTGTGGAACCATGTATTAAAAAGTTTTACTAGTTAAACTTATATAACTGTACTGCTGTTATGAACACCAAAATTAATTCCTTCAACGATTTGACCGGAAGTAAGAGTAACTAAGGTTCCATTTCCACCACTGGGGAATATCTGTGTAAAGCCGGATGGGACTACTTCACGTACAGTCTAACTTCCTTTCTCTACACCTGTGAACCGATAAAAACTAGTTTCATCAATATTGGGTGTAATTGATGGAACAATTTAAGACTGGCGCCATCTGAAGGGATACGTAAAGAATTAGCGAGCTATTATGGTGCTGTTATAGTAAAATGTCTGACCATCTAGTTTAAAAAAATATCAATATTAAGTTTATGTATAGGATGGCGCCTTTCATGCGACGTTTTGGTCGAGTCAAACTAGTTATTAGTTTATTTTGTATATGCTTACTGCTAGCTGTGGGTGTAGCAGTGAGTCCACAATTTAGTACTCCTGCATCAGCATCGGATAGTCGCATCACCATTGGCACAACGAATAAACCTCGAACTCTTGACCCAGCGGATGCTTATGAAACCGGGTCACTAGGTTTAATTTATAACATGAGTGATAGACTTTATACTTACAAAGTCGGAAGCACAGAGATTCAACCACAGTTAGCAACAACTTTACCTAAGATTAGCGCTGATGGTTTGACATATACTATGCCTCTACGTCAGGGAGTTTTATTCCACGATGGTACACCGTTCAATGCCAAAGCGATGGCGTTTAGCTTAGAACGGTTTATTAAGAATGGGGGTAAACCTGCTTTTTTACTAGGGGATATCGTTGAGTCGGCAACAGCAACAAGTGAGTATGAGTTGACAATTAAGTTAAAAAAACAATTTGCAGCTTTTCCTTCGTTGCTAGCTTTTGCTGGGGTATGTCCTGTATCTCCTAAAGCATATGAAATAGGTGAAGGTAAATTTAACCCGAATGCTTTTATTGGTACCGGGCCTTATAAATTAGCAAACTTCGCTACCGATAAAATCCAGTTTGATGTTTTTGATAAATATTGGGGTGAAAAGCCATTAAATAAAGGTGTAACAGTTCAAATTTTGAGTAGTGGTGTCAATATATATAACGCTTTTCGGAAAATGTCTATTGATGTAGCGGGTATGTCGATGGATGCTGACCAAATTCGTAGCTTGCAAAAAAATGTTGAAAAAGGTGATTGGCAGGCAATTGCGAATAACGGTAGCGTCATCTCTTTTATGGCAGTCAACCGCAACCAAAAACCTCTTGATAACCCACTGGTAAGACAAGCAATAGCTGCGATGCTTGACCGGAGTATAACGTTAGAGCGGGTATTGTATGGGCAAGGGCAACCGCTTTTTAGCATGGTTCCCAACACCTTCGATGTTTACAAGCCAGTATTTAAAAACCAATATGGCGCCAATGGCAATGCTGAAAAAGCCCAACAATTGCTCAAACAAGCTGGCTTTTCAAGAGAAAAACCTGCAAAAATAGAACTTTGGTATCGTTCTAATATTCCCACAACAGGTTTGACGGCAGTAGTAATCAAAGCTATTGCGAATAAAACAATGGATGGATTGTTACAAATTCAAACGAATGGTATTGACTCTACCAGCTTTTATAAAAATGCTCCTCTAGGAACTTACGCATTGAGTTTAGTTGAATGGTATCCAGATTTTCTAGACGCAGATAACTACGTTCAACCATTCTTACAGTGTGAAAAAGGCACACCAGAAAAAGGCTGTGAAAAAGGCGGTAGTGTTTCTCAAGGTTCGTTTTACTATAACGACACAATGAACAAGCTTATTGAAGCGCAGCGCAAAGAACAAGACCCTGCAAAACGTAAACAAATATTTGCCCAAATTCAAGACATCCTCGCTCTTGATGTACCTTATATTCCTTTATGGCAAGAACAAGATTATTTGTTCGCCCAAAACGGAGTCAAAGGTGTTAAACAAGACGCAAGCCAATTATTAATTTACAGCGGAATAACCAAGTAGAGGCGGGTTAACCAACAAACTACATCATCTACCAAAATTTATCTAAACCCGCCTCGACCTCGACCAAGATGATCAGGCGCCTGCATTTCGAACATGTTAGGGTTGATGTTTTATTTTTAATGATTGTTGTGGGGGCGGGTTTACGATATTTTTCGTTTTGATGATTGTTGTGGGGGCGGGTTTACGATATTTTTCGTCTTTGATGATTGTTGTGGGGGCGGGTTTACGATATTTTTCGTCTTTGATGATTGTTGTGGGGGCGGGTTTACGATATTTTTCGTCTTTGATGATGTTTACTCGTTAACCCGCCCCTACGGTATTTTGATGATTGACCATTATGGAATCTAACTAAAATCTTATGTCACGTTCAAAAGCTCTTACATATTATGTTGTGACGCGGTTGCTACTGGCGCCGCTACAAATACTAACAATTGTCACAATGGTGTTTTTGTTACTGCGGGCAACACCTGGCGACCCTGTTGATGCTATTCTTGGTGGTCGGGCGCCTGATAGTGCCAAAGAGGCAATGCGAAAACAACTAGGATTAAATTTACCTTTGCCGTTGCAGTATCTCAACTACTTGGGAAATTTGGTTTTAAAGTTGGATATGGGTAAATCTATATCAAGTCGCGGTAAAAGTGTTTGGGATATTATTGGTGAACACTTCCCTGCAACTGCGGAGTTAGCGGTGTTTAGTATCATCGTGGCATTAGTAGTTGGAATTGCCGTTGGTACGCTTTCCGCTTCACGTCCTGGTACTTCGTTAGATGTTGGTGGTAGATTGTTTGGCATTATTACTTATGCCTTACCCATGTTTTGGGCAGGGATGTTATTACAATTAGTCTTTGCCGTTAGTTTAGATGTACTGCCATTAGGAAGTCGCTTTCCCGTAACTTTAGAGGCGCCTGCTCGACTCACAGGTTTATATACTATCGATAGTTTGCTCACTGGTAAATTTGTCGAGTTCTTTACAGCAATCAAATATTTGATACTACCAAGCTGTACCCTAGGAGTGCTATTAAGCGGTATCTTCGAGCGAATAGTGCGAGTAAACCTTAAACAAACATTACAATCAGACTACGTAGAAGCCGCAAGAGCAAGAGGCATTCCCGAAAACAAAATTCTCTTCTCCCACGCTTTGAAAAACGCCTTAATTCCAGTTATCACCGTTCTCGGATTAACTTTTGCTTCGCTATTGGGTGGCGCCGTTCTCACCGAGGTAACATTCTCATGGCCCGGTTTAGCAAATCGCCTATTTGAAGCCATCACCGAACGTGATTACCCAACAGTACAAGGAATCATGGTATTTTTCGGTACCATAGTAGTCATGGCAAGTATCGCCATCGATATTCTAAACGCCTATGTAGACCCTCGTATTAGGTATTAATAATTAACATACAACCTGGTAGAGACGTTACATGTAACGTCTCTACATTATTTAATACACCATTCTTTAATCCTTTGTTGCAACTCTGGCTGCCGCTTTATTAAGTGTTTCTTGCTCATAAGCGTGATAATGCTTCTACACTTTCTATCACCTGTTCTAATCTGGAAGTCTGTGTCATTGGTATCATTATTCGCTGTTTGTTTACATTTTAATTCTATAGCAGTCCTATAAGTAGTTGGTGCGTCTGTTCTCTCAAGTTTTGAATATATTCGTCATTTGGGGCAATAGCGTCGGAGTGATCAAATGCTGTCAATGCCGCTTGATAACACTGAAGAGCTTCTTGATGTTGAAATAGATTTTTAAGTAAATGACCAAAGCAAAGTAACCCATTTCCCTTATTATTGAAAGCGTAGATATTATTAGGGTCAATAGATAGAATTCTATCGTAGGCGCCAATCGCTTCTAAATATAACTTTTGTGCTTGTGAATACTGCGATAAAGAGCTATGTAAGTCTGCCAGACTTTTGAGTGCTAACCCTTTATTGTTGAGAGTGTAAATATTATCAGAACCTAGGGAGAGGGTATAGTCATAGGCGCCAATAGCTTGAATATAAAATTTTTGTGCCTCTATATACTGTGATAGATCTAAGTATATATCTGCCAAATTTTGTAGTGCATTTCCTTTATTGTTAAGGACGGAGATACGATTAGGCGCCAGGGAGAGGATACGGTCATAGGTAGCAATTGCTTGAATATATAACTGTTGTGATTCCGAATACTGCGATAACTCTAAGTATAGGTCTGCCAGATTTTGTAGCGCATTCCCTTTATTATTCAAAGCGTTGAGATTTTCAGGGTTAAGGCAGAGGATACGGTCATAAGCGGCAATTGCTTCTAAGTATTCTTCTTTGTTTTGATACTGGCTTATTATGCTATTCATTTATGTAATCGCCTTCTGATTCGCTTGTTTGAACTATTCGCTATAAAAGTACGTATACTCTACCCTCCAGAAATTTTTTTGCGATATTTTTCGCTTTTTTTGATTTTTTATTGGAAGAACTTGTGAATTTAGCGGTGCTAAGTAACAAACAATTGTATTCAACAATGCAATTTTTACACTCTGTAATAATTCATACCATCTATTTTTATTAAAGTAAATTTAATAAAATTAACAAAAACGATTTAAAAAATAAACTTTGATTAAATTTTTGCTCGTTTTTCTCATACCAAGCTTTTACTGCAACTAATTATTAAGGTATTAATGAGAAAAATGCAACTTTTCTTAATACTCGTTTTTTACAATGTTTTTTTACAACTTTGCATTTATTTTTCTTTCGTAACAAAACTTTAATAAGTCATAATTTGATTTCTGCAATAATTACACTGTGACAAAATAATTACAATGTTAAGACTTTTTCACAGTAAATAAACTAATCAAATTTGTAAAGCTTCCTTATTAAGGAGGTCAATCATGAAGAAAGTAACCAGGCGTGAATTGTTAAAAATTAGTGCGCTTGCGGGAGGTGCTATTTTGCTACCCGTAGGACTTCAGTATCGGGGATATGCTCAAAGAACTGATGAGCGAGTAGAACCGTTTACACTTGCCTTTCGTAAACCGCCAGTATTAAACCCTGTGCGTAGCGATTCTAACACTGACTACTATGAGATCACAATGCAGACGGCTCAAGTAGAGATTTTACCAGGACGAACAACTCAGATTTGGGGCTATAACGGTATTTTCCCTGGACCAACGATTAAACAACGCAAGCAGCGGCAATCTATTGTCAGATTTATAAATAATCTTAGTGTAAATACATCAGTTCATTTGCATGGGATGCCATCCCTACCTCAGTATGATGGCTACGCTGAAGATTTGATATCTCCGGGATACTACAAGGATTATGTGTATCCCAACAGTGCTGCCTCCACCATATGGTATCACGACCATGCTGTTGGAAAGACTTCCTTCAATGTTTACATGGGTTTGGCTGGCATGTATATTGTTCAGGATGATCAGGAACTGAATTTGCCACTCCCGTCCGGAGATTATGATATTCCTCTAATTATTCACGATAAGAAATTCGCCGCTAATGGTTCACTGATTTTTGATGACCAAGCTCAACATAGTGTGATGGGGGAGGTAATTACAGTCAACGGTGTCCCTTGGCCTCGTATGGAAGTTGCTAACCGCAAGTACCGCTTCCGCGTGTTAAACGCATCAATTTCTCGTTCTTACAAACTGGCTCTGAGTACAGGTGATGACTTGATTGTGATTGGTACAGATGCTGGGTTAATGCCTAGACCAGTTAATACTAGAGATATGCGTCTTGGAATGGCAGAGCGATATGACTTGATTATTGACTTCTCCAAATACTCCATAGGAACTCGAGTAGAACTGCAAAATTTGGGACTCCCCAATAACGATAATTTTGGCAACACGACCAAGATTATGCGTTTCGATGTTGTGCGTTCTGAAGTTGATACCAGTTCTATTCCCAGCACATTACGCAATGTTGAATTTCTTTCAGAATCAAGCGCTATACGAACGCGCGAGTTTATATTTGATCGCAGCGATAGAATGTGGCTTATCAACGATAAGGGGTGGGATAAAAATAGAGTAGATGCAAATCCACTGCTGGAACAGGTGGAGATTTGGAGTTTACAAAACACTTCAGGATTATGGTTTCACCCAATTCACCTTCACCTCATTGATGGTCAAATTCTTGACCGCGATGGTCAGCCTCCTTTTGCTTACGAGCGTGGCTTGAAGGATGTCTTCTACGTTGGCGAAAACGAGACAGTGCGAATTATTGGAAAGTTTAAACCGAACACAGGCAAGTATATGTATCATTGCCATAATATGGTTCACGAAGACCACGACATGATGAGCCAGTTTGAAGTCGGGCAAGGTGGCATAGACCCAATGTCGGCGCCTCCGAAACCACTTCCTGCAACACCGTTATAATTCCAATCAAGCATCTTTATTACAAGTGTACTCATAGAGCTATCTTGTCCCCCCCTTATTAAGCTACTGTGTACACACAAGTCTCTCAAATTTACTTTTCTTCTCTTTCTTTGTGTTCTTTGTGCCTTTGTGGTTCCTTAAAAAATAAACCACAAAGGACACGAAGGACACAAAGGACGGATAAATAAGGCAGTTCTTAAAGATGTGTGTACACGGCAGCCCTTATTAAGGGGGGCTAGGGGGGATCATATTCAAAGTTGTATAATAAAATTACATAACTTAATAATCTAATAATTTATAGAAGATATCATGAAGCGCGAACATGCGGTTGTAATTGGCGCCAGCATAGCAGGATTACTATCAGCGCGCGTTATAAGTGACCATTTCGCTTCGGTAACAATTATCGAACGCGATAAATTACCGTTATACCCTGAAAAACGTAGGGGTGTACCACAATCTGTACAGCCACATGTGCTATTAACACGCGGTTATCGAATTCTTGAAGAACTATTCCCTGGTATAGGTTTAGAACTTAGCACAAAAGGCGCCCCTACAATTGATTGGGTGCAAGAATTTCATGCCTTTACTCGTGGAAATTGGAGTCCAAACCCAGATACTGTTTCTGATATAATTTCTTTTACTTGCTCACGCCCCTTGCTTGAATGGGCAGTTCGTTCCCGGTTACGTGAAATCAAAAATATCAAGTTTGTTGAGGAGCATCGGGTACTAGGTTTAATTGGTGACTTGGATAATATGCAAGTCACTGGTCTAAAAATACAAAATAACAAGAGCGGTAATATAGAAGAATTATGTGCTGATTTGGTAGTTGATGCGAGTGGACGCGCGTCTAATGCACCGCAGTGGTTAGATGAGTTAGGTTTCGCAACTCCAACTGAAACCGTTATTAATCCATTTTTAGGTTACGCAACTCGACGCTATAAGCAGCCTCATAATTTTACTGGCAATTGGAAAATTATGCTGATTTCCCAAGAGGCGCCTGATAACAAACGATTGGGATATTTAGCTAAAATCGAAGGTGGAGAGTGGATAGCAACGCTTGGTGGTTACGGACACGACTATCCACCGTTAGATGATGCAGGATTTTTGGAATTTGCTCAAAGTTTAGCAAGTCCAGAATTTTATGAAGCAATTAAAAATGCCGAACCAACGTCACCTATATACGCTCACCGAGCTACGGCTAACCGCTGGCGCCATTATGAGAAAATTGACATACCGATGGGTTTTGTTGCGTTGGGTGATGCAGTTTGTGCGTTATGTCCAGTTTACGGGCAAGGAATGACGGTTAGCGCTTTATCAGCGATGGTACTACGAGATTGGCTGCAAACAAATAAATTGGTGAGTGTACGCTTTCAACAACGGTTAGCGAAAAGTAACTCATTGCATTGGATGATAGCAACACAGCAAGACTCTCAGTTTCCCACTACTGTTGGCGCCAAAAAGGTTAAAACAAACTTTATCCAAGATTTTATAGCATGGTACAACCGCAAAGTAATAGCCAATATCAATCTTGACCCAAATTTATATACTACATTTACTGAAATTAGTAATTTATTAAAATCACCACTTGCACTTTATCATCCAAAAATTATTCTACAGGTCTTAAGAAAATCAATATAAATTTTACCACAAAGGCACAAAGGACACAAAGGAATGAGAATTGACCCTTGACACTTTTTAGTAAACCCGAAATATACTCGAAATGTACTTCTAATCAATGATGCATGACCTGGATTCCTTTACGAGAACGAATTGATACGCTACCGTTAGTTCTCGCTGGACCTATTCTACGACGAACTGACAATTATTCGGTAACTGTGTGGATTGCTTTAAAAGAAAGTCGCACGGTGACTTTGGTAATTTTAGATACGAATAAGAATGCTTTAATTACCGCTCGAAAAAAGACTACACAAATTGGTACTAATTTACACATCGTCGCAATTACTGCCGAATCTAATTATTCCATACTTAGAAATGGCGAAAATTATCTATATAATCTAGCTTTTAATGTAGGAGAAACTTTAACTACTCCTAGTGTTTTAAATTCTGAAGGTTCTATTTTAGAAATTGCTTACCCGGAATTTGATTTACCTTCATTTGCACTTCCTCCTAATGATATAAATGATTTACGTATTGTTCATGGTTCTTGTCGAAAGCTGCATGGTGAAAGCTTAGATGCAATGGCTTCCTTGGATAAAATGATACGTGAGGCTTTAGCAATATCAGTAGAACAACGTCCACATCAGCTTTTTCTTACAGGTGACCAAATTTATGTCGATGATGTTGCTGATGCATTACTGTTTATGCTCATGGATGCAGCAGAAACACTTTTAGGATGGTCAGAATCTTTACCTGATGTTACAAATGTAGATGAACTCAAACCAGGTCAACGTAATAATTTAGCTACAAATATTGCTGGGTTAACAGCTAGTTTAGATAAACTTAATCGAATTACTGATATTGCCAAAAGCCATTTATTTACATTTGGCGAATTTATGGCGATGTATTTGTTTGCTTGGAGTGATGTACTTTGGGTTGATGTAGAAGATTTTCCAAACTATGACGATATTTACACACATCTTGCGACTTATAAACAAGATAAATCAGGTTTTGATTTAGAAGTTACTTATCTCAAGGAATTTTTATCAACTCTTAAGCAAGTGCGACGCGCGCTAGCGAATATCCCTACATATATGATATTCGATGACCATGAGATTACCGACGATTGGAATCTTAACATGGCATGGTGCGACCGTGTTTTTTCTAAACCACTTGGGCACCGTGTTATTCAAAATGGCTTACTATCATATGCTATTTGTCAAGCTTGGGGCAATACTCCATCGGAGTTTACTAACGATAAACCTGGTGCAGCACTTATTGAAGCATTACAAACCTGGTCAGCAAGTGGAGGTAATGACCCATCCGTAACAGAAATATCCAAACGACTTGGTTTACCTATTGTTACAGAAATTAGAAACACCAACCCTAGGCGCCTGCCGTATTCCGACACTAGTATAAAGTGGAATTACACCGTTACAGGCCCCGGTTATGAAGTAATATTTCTTGACACCCGCACTTTAAGAGGTTTTCCAGGTGAGGACTTTAATTTTCCAGAACTTTTAAGCGACGAAGCTTTAGAACAACAGTTACCTGAAACACCCAACGATACCGTTGTGACAATGGTTATCTCACCTAGTCCTGTTGTCGGTTTACCTTTTCTCGAAGGTATTCAAAAGTCAGCTTCTTCAGTTGCTGAGAAATTTGGCACTGCTGCTTGGGGGTTTGACCCAGAAGCATGGGGACTACAAGAAAAAGCGTTTGAAAAATTTATCGCGCGTTTAGTACTGCGAACACCGAGACAAAGAAGTCGTATGGTCATGCTAAGTGGTGACGTTCACTATAGCTTCTCCGCGCGGTTACAATATTCAGCAATTCAACCATTCGAGTATCCACAAAAAGCAAACCCGCAACTAGTTATAGCCCAGTTTACCAGCAGTTCGTTGCGAAACGAGAAACGCGAACCAGGTGGTAGCTACTCGTTACACCTCAAAGGTTTTGTTCCGTTTCAATTAATTGACTATCACCCCAAAGCTGAGATATTAGGATGGTCTAACCCAGAAGCGAAGAAGCAAGAAATCGGGGTAATATGTACATACACCGATGATTTTATGCAATGTCTACCTTTGCACATCGATAAAAGTCCTGCAACAATTAATATAGTTGAAGAACGTAGTTGGTTTAGACTGCCTGATATAACTAAACAACCTGAATGGTGGTATCGTATAGATTTTTTGCCAGCTAAATTAGAAAATACTCATTATTCATCCAATCCTGACATACATAATACCCAATCAATCGTAGCTCCCTTACCTCGACAAGACCGTGTAAAACCCTTAAATCAATATTTATCAATGGCAAAAAACCATCAAGAGTATAAAGGAATATGGGGACATGGTAAGGAAGTTGTCGGTGTCAACAATCTTGCCGAAATTACGTTTGAGTTCGATGATACCAAACAACTAGCTGTGCAAACGTTATGGTGGCGCCTTAAAAGTTATGAAAAAGGAAAACTCCTAGAACCGTTTCCATTAACTCGATATGAAGTTTCGTTAAGTTTTGATGATAAAGATTGTTCGATAGCTGATGTATTAAAGGAAGTTAGCGTAAAGAGGAAGAGGGAAATATGAGACAATATTCACTCACTTCGATATGGTACTGGAGTTTAAACAGTGTTGCCTTTATTGTTGCAACCTTTGGTACTGTACAGGCAATTGTACCTAGCTTCCAACCTTCATTACCTGTTAAAACACCACCTCAACCAGTAAAAGAACCATTTGATTTATCTTTTAATTTATATAAACCAAATACTTTAAATAATATCAACAAACCTAAGTTTAGACTTAGCTTACTCAAGATTCCTAATGCTGAAAGTCAAAAATGTCAAGTATTTAGCTGTTTACCTCCTAACCCTTTTCACAAATATGACGCACAACCAGACTTGCCTGAGTTAAACTTACAGCAAGATAACTATCGCTATACTAGTTCTAATATTAAGTCTTATAAAATAGACAAGTTAGCTGCTAATATTAATTCTCCTTTAAACAGAACTGAGATTTTTATACCCGTAACACCAATACAGCAAGCAAATACCCCTATCACATCTCAACAAGCTAAACCTAAAACCGATACTTCAGGCATATTTCCACATACATACGAATTACATAGTACATCAAAGCCCGTTTCTTTCCCTTCTGCTTCAACTCAAACACAAGCAGTAATACCAGAAGTTAAAAAGGTTTCAGTTACAGTTGGAGATGCTGTATATTTAGTTTTAGCTTCAGGCGCCGAAAAAAATACTATTGTCGTTAAAACACCTAAGACTGAACCAAGTTACACATGGAATGAGACGGATGATACTAGTACTAGTAAAAGAGACTTTAAACTGTCTTTGATGAAAGATACAGATTCAAAAATCGCGCGTTTGAATGAACTTATCGACAGGCAAAATTCAAGAAATGCATTAAATAGTAAAATTACAGATGTAATTCTAGTATACAGAAAATTCCTGCAAGCACAGGAAAAAGTTAGAATTGCTGAAGATACATTAAATATAGCAAAAACGAAACCCCAAGTTAATCTTACTAATCATCGCGTTGCTTTATTAGTCGCAAAAAATCAACTTGAAGCAAGACGGTTAGAATTAACTTCTATTTTAGGGTTAGACAAAAAAACGCAAATAGTCGCAAGTGATATTCCTGTAATTAAACCAATACCTTTAGATTTCCAGAAGTTACAGCAAATAGCATTGAATAATCAACCGAATTATTTACGTGACCAGTTAAAACTTGAGATTAGTAAACTTAAACAGACTAAGGAACTAGAAACTGTATCTCAATTAGATATGCAGTTACAGAATAGTATACGCGATATTAATTCTATTTACTCACAACTTGATGGCGCCAAAGCAACTAAATTAGCACAGCAAGTTGATACAGAAGACAATATAAATGACTTGACAACCGCGCGTAATAATGAACTTGATTTAACAATTCAATATCTCAATGCTTTAACTAATTTAGATTTATTACTAGGTACTACTTTGGATACTTGGCAAATATCAATACAATAGATGTAAAAAAAACCACATAATCCGGAGGATTTCCCGCAGGGTAGGCACAAAGGACACAAAGAAAGAGTAAAATCAAATGGAAACGACAAAACAAGCGCGTTTGAACCGTGCGATAAATTCACTACAAGGTTTATCAGTTGGAGATGCATTTGGAGAAAAATTCTTTGTGCATCCTGATGTGGCAGAAAACTTAATTAATTTACGCGCGCTGCCAAGTGGAGTATGGTCTTACACCGATGATACTCAAATGGCGTTATCAATTGTTTATATTCTCCAACAATATCAAGAAATTAATCAAGACAAACTAGCAAGAAGCTTCGCCGAACTTTATGATACAGAACGCGGTTATGGCGCCGCAATGCATCGCTTACTTACAGATATTCGTGATCATAATAAAGACTGGCGCCAGTTATCTACAAGTTTATTCAATGGGCAAGGTTCTTATGGAAATGGTGCTGCAATGCGAGTGGCGCCTTTAGGAGCATATTTTGCGGATGATATAGATTTATTGGTTGACCAAGCAATCAAAAGTGCAGAAATTACTCATGCACACCCTGAAGCAATAGCTGGTGCGGTAGCAGTTGCAGTTGCTGCTGGTATTGCTTGTAATTCTATAATTACGAAACAGCAATTTTTAAACGAGGTTATTGATTATACTCCTGACAGCGAAGTTAAATCTAAAATTAAGCGCGCTTCAGAATTAAGTGAAACTACATCTGTAGAAAATGCAGCTGCAATTCTTGGTAATGGAACCAAAGTTTCTGCACAAGACACGGTACCTTTTACGTTATGGTGTGCTGCCCAACACCTTGATAATTATACAGAGGCAATTTGGACTACTGTTAGAGGCTTAGGTGATAGGGATACAACTTGTGCAATTGTTGGTGGTATTGTAGCTGGTTGTGAGAAAGGTGCCGATACTATACCAAGAGAGTGGTTACAAGCGCGCGAAGCTTTACCATTAGAATTGATAAACACTTAAGATATCTTCTAAAATAAATCTAACGATTTAATTTTTATGCTATGTCAAACACGCAAATTTCAAACATGACCCTTGAGGCACTTAAAGAATTTGTAATTGAAGTAGTAAATGACCAGCTAAATCATAGAACACAACCTCAAAAAGACGAACGGTCTTGTGAGGAAGTTCTGGCAGCAATGGATAAAATTCGCTCTTTCACCACCAGCAGGTTCACCCACGACATTAGAATTGCTACGAGAGGAACGTGACTGCTAATGTCTGCTTATGTTGTTGATGCCAGTATAATTATCCAATACGCTGTTACCCTTCCAAATCGAATTTGTTAACCAACTGTTGTCGGATGCATTGCAAATTGGTTTAGTTAATCAACTTGCTATTTATGACTCCTTGTATATTGCACTAGCCCAACGTTTAGCTTTACCACTTATTACTGTTGACGAGCGTCAATCAGTTGCAGCTTCTGCAAGCGGCATTATTGTGAAGCCTATAAGTGATTTTTCCATAAGCTAAAAAATATTTATTTACACGAATAGCCTCTGTATTCTGGTGTGTCGCTTAACACCTTGATAATTATACAGAGGCACTTTGGGCAACTGTTAGGGGGTTAGGTGATAAAGATACAACTTGTGCAATTGTTGGTGGTATTGTAGCTGGTTCTACAGGCGCCCATGTTATATCAACAGAGTGGCTACTTGCGCGCGAAGCTTTACCATTAGAATTAATAAACACTTAAGATATCTTCTTTAGTCTAATTGAATAACGCGCGCATAGGTTATAAATTATTACTATCTCAACTAATAAAATACATTAGGAGGCTCTAATGACAGTAAGACAAAGACACGGCTGTTTAACGGCGTGGTTGATTTTTGCAATTATTTCTAATTCCCTAGGAGCTTTAGCAAATCTATATATTAGTGCTAATTTTAACAACTTCAG
Organism: Calothrix sp. NIES-4105; assembly: GCF_002368415.1. GTDB lineage: Bacteria > Cyanobacteriota > Cyanobacteriia > Cyanobacteriales > Nostocaceae > Dulcicalothrix. The sequence continues at coordinate 8,061,872 of NZ_AP018290.1, read as the reverse complement.
CAGTGTTTTTGCACAACAGAATATTTCTAATATTTCCAGTGGGAGTTTAATAGGACTCGCGGTCTTATCAATCTTTAATATTGTCTGCGCTGTTGCTTTGCTAAGGTGGAAAAAATGGGGTTTTTATGGTCTGTTGGCAACCAGTGTTGTTGCTTTCATTCTCAATCTTTCATTTGGTATAAATTTAGTGCAATCACTTCTTGGGTTTGTCGGAATTGCTATATTGTATGGTGTTTTAAACATGGGTGGAGAAAATAAAGCTTGGCATCAGTTAGATTAACAAAAAACAATTTTATTAAATTATTAAACATCAAACCGAGCTAATCTATCAAAAAAATTATTGTAAGCAGTTTGGTTAAACTATAACTGAAGAGTGGCTCGGTTTGAGAATATAATATATATATATTGTTGTCAGTATTGATATGGAGGATGGAAAACTAATTAGAGGATAATTCGCTATATGAAAGTTCAATCTGTTCAGCTAAAATATTTAAAAAAATTTCGCTCCTCACCAGAATTTGATTTTACTGACCCAAAAACGCACCCTACTTTAAAAAATGACTACTATTACCTTACAATTAACGCCAGAACTAGAAAAAAAGCTTCAAGAAAGTATTGCACGTCAAGACGCATCTAGTGTTCGGCAACTGCTAGAGTTGCGCATTGGCGCCTACAGTAGAAGCATTATTAAGTAAAACCAGCAACGGCAATAACCTTAAAGATGAAGACAAGTTAGTAGCTGATTTAGATAATTTTCTTGATGAGATTGAACAGCGTAATGGATCAATACCAACACTTTCCGATTATGCTTTAAGTCGTGAAAGCATCTACGAGGATCATCCCTAATTGTGATATATCTTGTTGACACAAACTTTTTACTAAGCTAGTTAAAGGGGGTTTCTAGAGAATCTGACATATTTTCTTTAGGAATGACTTTTTTATATTTATTATCTACGGATGAAGCTAGAGATTTAGAGATAAAGAAACTGTTGAAAGCCTTTTTCAAAGTGGCTTTCATTTGTTCATTAGTATTTTATATTAGATTTATGAGTGTGCAACTGTGGCGCCAATTTTAATCTCCACATATCCCTCTCTGTGTCCTCTGTGTCTCTGTGGTAATTATCTTTACATTATAAATTAATTTAACAGGCCACTTAAAGCACAGGCTTTTGACACCTATGCTACGGTTACGGCGCCGGATTTGGGTAACGAGTATGAACGGCATCAATATCTGCTAAAATTTCTGGAGTTAAATTAGTATCGACGCTTGCTAGATTTTCTTGAAGTTGTTCTAATGTGGTGGCGCCAATAATAGTACTAGTAACAAAGGGGCGACTGCGTACAAAAGCTAATGCTAATTTGACTCCAGTCAATTTATATTTTTTGGCTATCTTTATATACTCCGTTACTGCTTCTTTGACATTTGGTTTTGTATAGCGCTGTCCAAACCCTTCAAATAAGGCAAGACGAGATTTTTTGGGTTTGCTATCTATATATTTGCCCGATAACATTCCAAAACCAAGCGGACTATACGCAAGTAAACCAATATTTTCGCGGTAACATGCTTCAGCAAGCGCAGAGTCAAACGCACGGTTAATTAAATTATAGGCGTTTTGTATAGATACTACTTTAGGTAAATTAAGTTGCTTGGCTGTATTACTAAACTCACATACTCCCCACGGAGTTTCGTTACTCAAACCTAAATAACGTATTTTACCTTGTTTAACCATTTCGGCGAAAACTTCTAGCTGTTCAGCAATTGGAGTTGTCGCGCGTTCTTGTTTATAGTCAAAGACAGTTTGCCCAAATGTAGGAACATAACGGTCAGGCCAGTGAATTTGATAAAGGTCGATGTAATCAGTTTGTAGTCTTTTGAGACTAGCTTCAATTGCCTCGGTAATATTTTTACGGTCTACACCAACTTTACCATCGCGCACCCACTTAAAACGCCGTCCAGGGCCGACCATTTTTGTGGCAATAATAAGTTTGTCACGTTGTTGATTTTTTAACCACTCCCCAATATAAGTTTCCGTCTTGCTATAAGTTTCGCTCCGTGGGGGAACTGGGTACATCTCAGCAGTATCGATAAAGTTAACACCTGATGCTACTGCAAAATCTAACTGCTGATGTGCTTCTTCTAAAGTATTCTGCTGTCCAAAGGTCATTGTACCAAGGCAAATTTCAGAAACCAAGAGGTCGCTGTTACCCAGTTGGTTATATTTCATAAAGGTTTTGGATTAATCGAGGGCAAGCCGTAACATCTTGCATAATAACCTAATACCTTTACGCTAGTGCAGGCGCCTCCATTAGTGACTTGAGAAGTTCTGGGTTTGTTATAAAGCCTAAATACTGAGATGCCATTTCGGGGGTCAAAAACTCTATCATTAATCGATTTTCGACCCAAAACTCGATAACATCAAAGAATGACTCGCGATTACAACGCACTACACGCCATCCTTCACGTTTGCCAATTTCCTCAATTTCTTCTTGACTGGTAGGTACAGAAACTGCTGCATGAGTAGCTGTAAATTGAGAAGCGGCTTCGTTCATCACAAACTTACATTCTGAGTTTCCTTCACCTGGTAATAGCTCAGAACCTAAAGGATAAACTTCAATCCCCGTACCATACTCATCATTTGGTAGAACAAAATAGCTACCTGGATGAGGTGGAAATGGCCCAACTTGCGCTTTCATTACCTCAGCAAGTACTTGTGCTACACGTTCAGGGTTACGCGCAGAAATCGAAATATGATGAATCATTGTAAACCTCCTTAGTTTTTATAGTTGTTGATTTATTTAATAACATTTTGACACAGCAATATTTCGGATAATTTCATCTGAAAATTTTAAACAAATGTAAATAAAGTATAATAATAATTATTATTGTACTTCTGCTAGAAATTGTTTAATCCCCCCTAACCCCCCGCGTGGAAGGGGGGAACAAGAGTAAATTTTTAAGGATAATTTTTTCTAAACTTTAAATATCAAATAAACAAAATAAAAGTACGTCTCGCGCGATAGAAATTGCAACTGACTTTTAACACTACGATAGCGAGTAGTAAGTGTCGGTGATGGAAACGCATCTAAACCTAAATTTCTTGCCATTAGTACCGCGCGCTTCATATGTAATGGGTCGCTAACGATAAGGAAGTTGCTTAAATTGTGCTGTTGAGCAACTTCAAGAGCATATTTAAGGTTTTGATTAGTAGTACGTGATTTAGACTCGGTTAATATATCTATCTGATTAACTCCATTTTGAATAGCATATTGCTTTCCCGCTTCTGCCTCTGATATTTCTTTACCTGTGCCAACTCCACCTGTAAAAATTATCTTGCCAACATCACGAGTTTTATAGAGGTTTACTGCGTGGTTAATACGTTCCTTGAACACTGGTGATGGTTCTCTACCCCATACTTCGGCGCCTAATACTATAGCTGCATCGGCTTTAACTCTATTTGGTGTATTTCCGTAAATATATATATTACTAGCGGTAAATAATATTACCAGCAGTAAACCGATTAAAAATAAACAAGTCATTTTAAGAACTCGCGTATAGCGCATGATACTAATATACAGAGGTTAAAATATACGGTGCAGAGTGGAGTAAACTACTATGAATCAAGTAATTGAGAACGCCCAACAAGCTCTTATACAAAGGCAAAAACTACCTGAGACATTAGCTTCGGGGATGTTAAAACCTAGTTACGATGGACTCGGACTTTCCAATATTGCAGCTTTAGCGGTTGACTGGTTGTGTGAACCTTGTGTGTTGAGCGCGCACAAAACTTTAACACCTTTCAATCCTGAACTCTTAGCAATTAAATCTTTAACTGATGCTTGGCAAAACTGGCTGCATCAGGCGCCTATCAATCATGTAGTATTAATCATCTTAGATGCTTTTGGCTACGAACAGTTCCGAACGTTAAGTAATGAAGGTGTAATACCAAGCTTAACTCAAGCCTGCAATTCACCGCAGGCTTTTTTTATGCCTGCTACTTCTGTGTTTCCGACTACAACTGTAACAGCGCTAACTTCTGCTGCAACTGCACAGGCGCCTGCTCAACATGGTCTAATTAATACTCATATATACTTTCAAGAAGTTGGTAGTTTAGTTAACTTAATTGGCTTTCGTCCCAGTTTCACACCAACAACGGCGCCTTATTTAGATTCTCAACTCAATCCTGATACACTTTTACCAGTACCCAATATCTACCTGCTAATGGAAAAGTCAGGTCTAGATGTCGAAATTATTAATTACTTCAAATTTCAAAATACAAGCATCAGTCGTTTCACCAGTGCTGGCAGCAATGCTCTGCTCAACAGCTTTTTTGGCTACCGAACTCCTGCTGATGCTTTTTCTCAACTGCGTCAACGCTTACTTTGTAAGACTCCAGATGTAAAAAGCTTTACTTATTTATATATTCCTGAAATCGATATTTTTGCCCATTGTTATCAACCGCTAAGTCAAAACTACCGAGCAGAAGTAGCTAGTATTGATTTTTCACTTTACCGCGAAGTGTTTGAGCCATTAGCAGGACGTAACGATACTGTATTACTTATCACAGCAGACCACGGTCAGCGCGCGGTTCATCCAGATAAAATAATTTGGTTGAATAAGCACCCGACTTTAAATAAAAACTTATCTGCTCCATTTACAGGAGGAACTCAAGCGCGCTATCTGTACATTCATAAAGGTAAAGAAAAAGAAGTTTGTGATTATATACAACAACATTTAGCAGAAGAATTTTTGCTTTTGTCGAAAGCTGAAGCAATAGAACTTGGTTTATTAGGACTACCAGGAAAAGAAATAAGCGAATCAAGCTACAACCGTTTAGGTGATGCAATAATTATTCCCAAAGGTGATTGGGTTAGTTTTGAGAATGATACACAACATTACCCTGTTGGAATTCACGGTGGTTTGAGCCGCGCGGAAATGTTAATTCCATTTTTAGCATATAGATTGTAATTTACTTCTTTTGTAGAACTCTCTTGTGGAACAGGCATCCTTGCCTGTTTGTTTTTTTGTTCTGGTGGAGGAAATATAACATTTATTGGGCTTCAATTACTCTTGGCTTCGTAGCTCTTGTGCAGCCAAATAAACTTTTGCCCATTCACCTATAGCTTGGTACGCTTTGAGTTTCAACTTTGGTACAATAGCTTCAATAGATTCCCCAGCTTTACGCAACTCTAGGATTTGTCTTTGGGTTGGGGTGATTTTTTCTAACAACTGCTCCCACTGTGCAGGAGTCAACCCAAAGTTATGTTCAGTCAGCAAGGTTCCTAACCAAGTATCAACTAGTTCAGGTTGATTTTTAAGCGCAAAAACACGTACAGCATGGTAGCTGATTTTTTCTCGCAGTCGATAAACTTCTTTAATTGGTTTATTTAATTCCTTGGCAATGACATCTTGCGACTTGCCTTGTAAGTACATCCGCAACCACTGTACAGCTTCTTCTCCAAGGTTTTCTTTCAGATAGTTCTCGAATTCCTGCTTAACATCGCTTCGTAAGCTTTGCTGTTCTTCCAAATCTTGAGCTTCTTGATAGTCGGCAATTGCCTGATTATCTGCCAAGTTTACCCGGTTATGAGTATCATCAGTTAAAACTTCTTCTGAAACTAATTTTACCAAATTACTCGTTGGAACCTGTGTCAAGCCTCCACGCGAAGTACGTCGTAAATAGTTTACAAATCTATATACTAACAGCGGCTGATTACGTATTGGACGCAGACAATATTCTTCAACGCTGGCTAATAGCAACGCATTTTTCAAGCTTGGCTCCTTTGTAAACTTAGCGATAAAAGCCATCTGAGAAAGCATATAGTTGTCGCTTTGCAGCAACTCTTGAATGACTTCCTGTAACACGTCAACTACTGAGCGCTGACGGTCGCCACTTGATGATACCCAAGTTTGAATTTTATTGCGTAAACTTACTAGTCCACCCAAGCGAGTAATCAAGTTACGAAAAGCAACGTTTGGGCTTTTTCCTAAATAGCGCTGGTATAAAATTCGCCATCGGTACTCCATTGCTTGCTTGGCAATATCTAAATCTTTATGACTTAGTTCGTTGTAGCGCGTTCTTTCGCTTCCAAGCAACCAATCAACAATACTTTCTCTATTTACTTGACTTTGTTCAGGGCATTCGGCAGCTAACCGCGAGCGCCACTCGTTTGCCAATTTTTCCGCAATTGTACTCATTGCGAGATTGCGCGTATCAAAAGTCGGCGTGGCAACAGCATATCGCCCGCGTGAAACAACACCGAACTGTGTTGATTCCCTTATAGATATTCTATGCCTTTGTTGATGCTGCGAGATTGCAATTGCTAGCTCTTGGCTAGATAAAACCTGCACGCCCTCAACAGGAAAGCCTAATATTTCAGTTAATTCACCTTCATTTAATAAAGCTAAAATTCGCTCTAACCCTTCTTGAGAGCCTTGTAGAACAAGCTTTACACTACCCACTTCAATCTTTGTTAACGTCAAGGATGCATCTCCAGAAATTTGACGTAAATGGGCTATAATCGCTTCTGCAACTGGCTTATTAACTTCGTCTATAGTAGCGCTTAATACTAGTGTATATTTTACTTGTTCTAAATTACTCTTTTTATACTTTTTTTTATAGATAACAGGAGTTAAATGTTCTGGAATGTTATGTATTTGAATTTCCACACAGCCGAATTTAAAAGCTTCCTCTATTGGGCGCTTTGCAGCAAGAGCTTTATAGAAACCAGTAGCAAATGTTAATGCTGCCTTATCGCCAATTTCTCGATTCATTCCAATAACAAAATCAATATGCTTAGAAATTGCCTTTGCTTGAGTTTTGGAAAAACAAGCATTTAAAATAACACAACTAACTTGTTTATCAAAAAGGGCAAATAACGCAGCTAATGCCTTATGATTTACAGGCTGCATATTTCCTAATTCATTTTCAAAACAAAGTTCACCTGTGTCTAAACCGTGTCCAGAAAAATGTACAATATGCGGTTCAACATCCAGTATTGCCTGACTTATATCACCAGAACGCACTGACATCCTTTGCTCTAGCACAAATTTGTCTCGGTAGCGTGCTAATTGTAGTCGTTCTTGGATATCACGCAACTCTTGCCCCAATCGTAGTCGAGAAAAGTTACTTGGATCGGATGCTAAAAACAGGATTTTAATAGGATTATCACTATTCATTCAAAACTGTTGCACATGTGTAATTGGTTACTATATAACTTCTAATGGTATAATATAACATTCCGTACATTAAGCTTTTGTCAGATAAATAAGCGATGCGGCAGCACATGCCATTGTCTATTGCCCACCTTACTATTTACTATGCACAGGCGAGACACCTATGCTACAGCGCCTCTATATTTAACTTGAATAGCAGCATAAAGCACCATCAATCATTTTCAATAATATATAGCATTCCGCGCATCATTTATAAAAAACTAGGCTTATGTAACGAACCACAAAGGACGCTGCATGACACAAAGAAAGAGAAGAGTGATTTTTACAATTCCTAAACGGATTGCTATATAGCATTCCTATATGATTTCTAAAAAATTATATCCCGTAGAGACGCGATTAAACCCTTGTCCCTACAACGCACGATTTTTATAAATGATTTAGGATTACTATAGCGGTTTCCATTCAAATCAAGTACACAAAAACGGGCTTTCTCTGCCCATTCCACAAGAATAATTTTGATAATTTAATGTACCTGACTTGATTAGGAAACGCTATATAACAATATTAAAGTTAAATATCTAAACCAACTATATCCAGTTGTGGTGGATACTCAATAATAAATTGATAGTAAATTTCCTGCTTAGATTGCGACGCCATTCTCAGTTCCCATTCTAATATACCCATTTCGCTAACCTGAATTTGTGGATTAGAACGACTCAGATAAATCTTGATTTGTTCGTGTTTGCTTTTTGGAATCTGCTCACTAAGTTTTAAACTTGTTTCTTGGTTAAGTAAGTTAGTAATTATTAATCTATACCCATAAGTAATTTTGCGGTTACTGCTAATTAGCTTTTTATCAACTTGGCGTTCTACTAGGTCACGCTCGATTTTTATACTCTCATCAATGCCTAAGTTGATTTTAAATTCTTGTCCCGGCGCCACATTGTCTAACTGCGCTGTGCCAACGAACACATTATCACGGAAAATATTTGCTTTGCCTGGTATGATGGTAGCTCCATTAGGAGGATTTTTAACTATGGTTTGCAAATAAGCAAAGCTGACCTTACGTGGCATTGCTACATAACTAAAACGACAAGGAAAATTTTCGTTAAAAATTGTTACTTTATGCGGCGCCCCATCATTAGGTATGTTGCTACTGTTATTTAATTTAAACGAAACAACGCTTCCCTCTTTTGAGACTTCGGCTTTTTCTATTTCAGCCTCTATATACACTTCTTCTTGCACTGCATCGTATTCATCTTCATTATCTTCATCTCTAAATTCTAAATTATAGGCGCGTTGCCGTATTCGCCGTGGGCTTGCTTGTATGCTCATTGCTGTTGGCATTGGTCGTTCGCGTATTCCTACATACCAAGGTTCTAATTTTGGTGGCAGTGTCCCAAGTCCAGGTTTGGCTGTTGATAAAGTTAGCGCTACATTATTCCAATCTTCACCTGTGTTTTGTGTTACTTCGGCGATGTAGCTAAGGGTAAGGCTTTTATTTGTACTACTAACGCGCACGTCATATAAAGGCGCCCATGCAGCACGGTCTACTACGTAAGTTACTTCTAGCTCAAATTCTCCTGCACCCGCAGGTTCAATATCTACTGTTAATTTAAAACTTTCTTTTGGTTGTGGCGTTTGAATTTGTTTAAGCTGCTGCTTTAATGCTTGTAATTCTTTGTCAATTTCTTGTTTACGATTTTGGCTATCTCTTGTCGCAATACCATATTCTGTATATTGACTACCAAGAAAATTAACAAAATCTAGGGTTTCACTCAGGCTGAGATTTTTGCGTGATAGACTTTGGGCAAATGGTTCTTCGGTTTTTTCGCGTAATCCTTCAATAAATCGCGCTTGTAATGCCAAACCATCGATTTGTGCTTGTAAATAACTCTGTTCTGATTCTAATTGCTCGATATGAGTTGTAATTTGGGCAACGCGCGCTTCTACTGGTTCAGTAGCATATTCACGCCCTATATTTACATTGCCTACTTTCACAGCAACCCGACCGAAACCTCCTACTCGTACTGATTCGGTATCGAGCGTAACGGGTATATTATTAATTACTAATTCTCGCTCTTCTCCAAATAGTTCGATTTTTCCTCGACGTGTCACGAGAGCTTGGTCTGTGTAAACTGTAACTGCGACAATTTCAGTGTTGATAATTTTGCTTGTGAATGGCGCCTCAGAATTCACCACAGCCAATAATCCTCATGGGTTAGTTACTTCACAATATTAATAGCTGAATCGAACACGCGCGTTGAATGTAAAGTTAAATGTGGCAGTTGGATGACGTTTTTATTTGCCAGAAGGACAATTTCTGCTCTTCTGTACAAACATTGGCGCCATCCGCACGGCGATATATAGCGGCATATACATCATCATCTTTGTATTGCCAATCAGAGTCTATCTTTCGGCTTCAGCATAAACTCCAACAGTTTTTGGGTTAAACTGCTTGGCTGCATCCAAAAGATACTCGCAATAAGTGCGCGCGACAATCGAAAGCTGTTTACCATTGGGATAAACCATATACCAATCACGTTTAATAGGAAAATGCTCGACATCCAAAACCGTCAAGTCGCTTACTTCTGGCATCAGCGTGTGACGTGACAGTACCGAGATTCCTAAACCACCCGCAATTGCTTGTTTTATTGCTTCGTTACTTCCTAACTCCAGTTTGACTTTCACGCTGATACCATGTTCGTCAAATAGCTTCTGGATAGAACGACGAGTTCCCGAACCAGGTTCACGCATGATAAATGGTTCGTCCTCTAACTGTTGGATAGATATATTTTTCTCCTTCGCAAGTCGGTGGTTTATTGGCGCCACAACAACCATTGGATTTTCCAAAAATGGCTGATAATTAACGTCCAAATGCTCAGGAACCTGGCTCAAGATGTACAAATCATCCATATTCGCGCTCATGCGTTCGAGAATACCCTCGTGATTTGTCACCTGTAACGCAATATCTATACCTGGGTATAATTGACAAAATGGGCCAAGAAGACGCGGTATAAAATATTTAGCAGTAGTAATTACAGCCAAGCGTAATTGCCCTTGCTTCAGACCTTTTAAGTCCGCGACCTTCATCTCAAACTGGGCTATAGTGTCAAAAATTTGACGGCAAGTCGCAAATAACTCTCTTCCTGCCTCTGTCAAATACAAGCGTTTACCAACCTGCTCAAATAACGGCAGCCCAACCGATTTAGTCAATTGCTTAATTTGCATCGAAACGGTTGGTTGAGTCAAAAACAATTCTTCGGCGGCACGGGTAAAGCTGCCGTGACGTGCCGCTGCCTCGAACACCTTTAACTGGTGTAGGGTCGCTTGGTTCAAAGGTAGTTCTCCTCTAATAGCAATTCATACGATATAGCAAGTAGCAATTCTTTTTGAGAAAGCACGATTACACGCATGTTATTAACTCTTAATTAAACAAGGAACCGTTTTTAGCCGGATTGACTAGTCCCTTGATTAACCATTTAACAACGTTATCGAGTAATATTACAGCTCAATTGACATCACTATATAACTCTAGTATCACAGAACACTAAGAAATAGTGCAGGAAAATCACGACAAAAACCCAAATTTCCTCCACACCATAGATTATAATCTATGAATTTAATAACGAATACAATTAGAACGATAGTAAAATGTTTATATAAAGCTAACTTTTAAAAACAAAATTCAAATTTTAATAGATTTTAATCTATTGAATTTATCAAAATATTAGTATTTCCTTTATGAGCCGGATTCGGCTATCATCGATAGAACAAGCAAAGCGTAAGATGCCTTCCAGCCCAGCAGTATGGAGTCAAAGTGGGACTACTGGAGTGTTGAAGATTCCCTACAACTTTTACGAAGTCGGGAATCTAACCACGTACACTTTGTTCATAGCGCTGATAAACGTTACACACCTTAAAAGAATAAATCTTGGGGGATAGTATTTAGCGTTGTACTGACCTCTAGTCTGCTAGGTGTGTACAACGTTTTCTTTAACAGTTACTGGAACAATAACTGGAACAATTACTTTAGTAATTACTAATTATAGTTCTTCAGTAGTAATTTTCATGGGAAGTTTCACTAAATCTGGTAGTACTTCGGCTTCTGCAACAGGTTCTTTAATATTAAGTGGTATTTTCAGCGGTTGACGTTCTTCGATCCAACAACTTGCAACGGGCAATGTTTGTTCGAGTTCGTCAAGTGGCCGTGGAATTACCATTACGGCATTAAGTTCACCAATACGTTCAGCTTCATTCATTCCAGCTTCGACTGCAACAGCGACGTTTGCTACTGAACCGCGAATTATTGCGGTACATAAACCAGCCCCAATTTTTTCATAACCTGCTAACTGCACATCGGCGGCCTTAAGCATAGCATCAGCGGCACCTACTAATGCGGGAAACCCGCGCGTTTCAATTAGACCGATAGCTAAATTGCTCAAGCGACTGTAAGAGTCACCCTCGGCAAGCTGACTCAAACGGCTATTAATTGGCAATATAACTTCTAAGTTAGGAAACGGGCGAGGAATAACTAAACTTGAGACAAACTCATTAAATTGTTTAGCAGTGTCTTCACCAGTTTGAACAGCGAGACGAATATCGGCTATTCCACCACGTATAACAGCAGTGCAATAACCATCGCCTATTTTTTCATAACCAATTAAATGTACACCAGCCGACTTCAGCATCATATCCGCCGTGCCAACTATAGCTGGGAAACTGCGTGTTGATACCATTCCCAGAGCAGTATCCTTGAATATATCTCGTCGAGGCTGATTCGTGCCAATCGAGCGTTGATTGTATGCCTCCATTCTCATTTCTCCAGGATACTCGACTTGATAATACCGTATTACTTAAGGATTAACACTTATTCAGACTCATCGTCATCTAACAAAGGTTTATTTAATGCTTGTCGATGGGGGAATAATGTGACTAGTAGTCGTTGGATACTGGTTTGTCCAGCAATCTGAGTACCAAAGGTGTTTTGTTCAGTGGTGGGTTGAGGTTGGATAGAACTTTGGGATGGTTGGTTTATTGTACTTGATGAATTATATCCATTATTAGTGTTGTGGTTTAAATTACTGTTATTGCTGTTACTATTACTACCGGGCGCCCATACATCCTCTAGTTCTTGCTGCATACTTTGAGTTGAATTCAAAGAAGCTTCACTTGAGCTAGGTTGAGTTGAAGTGGGTTGACTCGATAAGTCCTTTTCAATATCAATAGTGTTACGACTTTTATCTCCTAGTATTGAACCAGGCGCCACAACAGAAGAGGCAGCAACCGAGCATCTAAAAACAGTTGTAGCTGAACCAATACAGGCATTTGCTCCGATTTTACCTTCACCAACCATTAAAAATCCGGCGCCTATACTTGCTCCAGCCTCAATTTCTAGGGTACCTGTATCAACTTGGATTACTGAACCCATACCAATACATACCCCAGCACCAATAATTATCTTGCTATCTGGAGCCGCGTTTAGAATCACACCGGGTGCAATTACTGCACTCTCGTGGACTATCACCTCGCCACCGATATAAGATTCAAAGCTACTGCCAAATCGCAGCAGTGGCGGCACTGACATAAAAAAACGTTACCAAAATAATGAGTAATGAGTGCTGAGTGCTGAGTGCTGAGTGCTGAGTAGAGTTAGAAGTAAAGAGTTATGAGGCGCGAAGTTATAAGTTATGAATAAAAACTCAGCACGACTCACTTTCCACTCAGCACGACTCACTTTCTACTCAGCACTTCTTATGGACGTTGAATAATTAATTCTAAGACGCGGCGTTTCGCTACAGGGTCGATGCCGATTAAACGCACGTACTCACCTTGATATTCCGAGAGGAATCCTTCTAGTGCTGCTGCTGCATCACGTTCTGAGTGTGCCTGAATTTGCCCGCAGCTTTGCCACGAACCAGTGCGGAAACGACGTTCATCTACGTGTTCTGCGCTAATTTTATACCCAGAAGCTGTGAGTTGGCGCAGGTGATCCATTACTTCTGGACTCAAGCGCGAACTTGAGTTAGAAGAGTAACTCGAAGAATACGAGGAAGACTGTGAAGAAGAGTAGCTTGTCTTGGGCGCCGATGTTGCAGGTGCAGCAAACGATTTTGAAGTTCCATTGCTACTAGGTGCTTGTGTACCATTTGGGCGCTGGATTATTGTTTCGAGAACGCGGCGCTTGGCTTTAGGGTCGATACCAATTAAACGCACGTAATCGCCCTGGTGATTTAACATACAATCTTCCAAGGCAGAAATAACATCGTTTGTAGAAGTTGATTCGATTGGTTGACAGCTTTGCCAAGAACCTGTACGGAAGCGTCTTTCGTCTACGTGTTCTGTACCAATTCTGTATCCACTAGAAAGCAAGGAGCGAATTTGTTCAACAGTTTCGCTGTTGATTTTACTGCTACCGTTACGATTGCTATAGCTGGCGCCTGCATTACCATAAGTACTGCTAACGCTACTATTATGACTACCACCATTGCTACTGTAACTATTAACAGGCGCCTTAAATCCAACTGTTGTTGCTTCGGGTGCGATTACACCATCAGGACGTTGAACAATTGTTTCAAGAACACGCCGTCTATTTTTATCAATACCAAACAAACGAACGTACTCGCCACTATGTTGAACTAAACATGACTCTAACGCTGCAACCGCATCACCGAGCGAACGCGCTTCAATCGGAGAACAGCTAGCCCATGAACCAGTGCGGAATCTACGCTGGTCAACATGCTCAGTTCCAATCTTAAATCCTTGCTCTAACAAATAGCGTAATTGCTCTACTGTTTCAGCGCCTAATTTATTACCTAACACCTCGTTGTCCCTCTCAAAAGCAAAACTAAAACCGTTATTTTGATTCAAACTAGATGACTTCGACTCGTTCCGAATTGATGAAATACACTTTGTGTCCGCAGCACAGAGATAACCAGCGCGGAGAGCTTGATTTATACCAACAACGTGGTGGGCAAACTCTTTATCCGAACCTTGCACATCTGGCAGACGATCCGCTTGCTGCTGGTTTGTAATTATTGCTCCCGATGGTACGTACTTACCCGGCGGAATTTCTACATCCTGAATTAGTGCGTGCATCATCACGATACAACCGTCACCAATTCTGGCATTAAATACCGTCGAACGAAAACCTATAAAACAATTATTCCCCACATAGCAAGGACCATGAATCAAAGCCATGTGAGTGATACAGGAGTTTTTACCAACCCATACCGAATATTCTTTTTTATTGTCGCCAATTACGCGACCTTGCTCCAAACCATGTATAACTACACCATCTTGGAGATTCGTATTTTCACCTATATAAAACGGTGTGCCTTCGTCGGCTCGAACCGAAGTACCAGGTGCAATAATTACATTTGCGCCAATCTCGACATCCCCGATGATATGGGAAAATGAATGTACAAACGCCGTTGCATCGATGTTTGGTTCAGCCAAATTCTTTGACCACGGGGTTGGGGGCGCCGCCTCCACCGCGCTACGGACTGCCATTTCTTTGTGCCTCCTGGATTTAGTTCTGAGTTCTGAGTTCTAAGTCCTGAGTAACTAATAATACACTCAGCACTCAGCACTTTTCACTCATAACTGATTTATCGATATTGGTCTTTCTTACTGTAAATTACGCGGTCTTCGACATGAACTGTGTCGATAATCGCTATCACTGCTGCATCTAAAGGACGCTGTTCAGAACCTTGAACATGACGCGCGGCACTACCACGACTTACTAGCACCCACTCATCAACTCCTGCTCCAACGCTATCAGCAGCCACTTCATACGATTGCAAGAGTTGTCCTTCCTCGTCAACTAACTGTAATAAAAGCAGTTTTACGCCTCGAAGACTTGGGTCTTTTTGCGTACTAACTACGGTGCCGCGAACCTTTGCAATTTGCATTATCTAGAAAAGCGCTATTTAACGCCCTTGTTAACTATGGTCTTCTACCAAAAGGACGAATAGCGTTAACGTTTTCGCGGAACTGTTCTACATCTTCGGTGTAGCGAATAGGTAAAACGTACTCTAAGTTTTCGTGAGGACGAGCAATAATGTGTGTGGATAAAACTTGTCCACCATTAACGCGCTTCACGTTTTCAACACCAGCTGCTACAGAAGCTTGGACTTCTGACACATCTCCACGGACTATTACCGTTACACGTCCGCTTCCAATTTTCTCATATCCAACCAAAGTTACACGCGCGGCTTTTACCATTGCATCCGCAGCTTCTACAACTGCTGGAAAGCCCAATGTTTCTACCATTCCGACTGCAATAGACATTTTTTTATCCTGTATGAGCGTTCCAAAGTTTTTACAACAAACAATGCGTTACTGATTTTAGATTTTGGATTTTGGATTTTGGATTGTAAACTCGGACAATACTTACATCAAATACTACTTTACTCAAGCTATTTACTTAGAAGAAGCTATAAACCACGTCTAGAATCTAAAATCTAAAATCGCGCAATCTAAAATCTCAAATCCTAAGTTCGGAATTGTTCGACCGCTTCGGTGTACCGAATCGGTAGTACATATTCTAGGTTCTCGTGTGGACGTGCAATAATGTGTGTGGATACGACTTCACCACCGTTAACACGACGCGCGGCTTCAATTCCAGCAGCTACCGAAGCTTGTACCTCTGATACGTCGCCTCGAACTATAACAGTAACGCGCGCGCTACCGATTTTTTCATATCCAACCAAGGTTACACGTGCAGCCTTAACCATAGCATCCGCAGCTTCTACAACTGCTGGAAAACCTTTAGTCTCAATCATTCCAACTGCAATTGGCACAGTAAGACTCCTACAAAAATTTACGCGACTCTGAACAAGAATGAATTTTTTTGACGGGGATGCTCATCTTAGTCAGCTTAAAAAAGCACTCTCAAATTAAGCATAGAAAAGGTTGGCACCCCTGGCAAGATAAATCACTATAATACTTTATAATAAAATGGTTTTAAAAAACTTAACCAACTTAATATCAGTGTATTTCCAGTCATTACAGACTACGGATTACGAATTCTGGCGTTATGAATTATAATTTCTTTATACTGTTAGTTTAATCAGTCTCCCAAAGGCGGCAAATCTACCGTGAGGAAATAGTTGAGCGAGAGCGTACATGTCGCGTCTCTGCCAGTATTATGCTGCCTAGCATGTCTAGCACTAAGCTTGTATCAAATATAAGTTTTTTTTATAAAACATATAAGCTCGGTTTTTGATACAACAAAATCCTAGCAGATAAGGACTGTGCCATAAGAAGATAAATGTTTATTTATGCGAAGCAGAGTAGTATTTTAGACATATTTTGGAGAAAATCTAGGTAATAAAAAGCTATTCGATGCAATTCACACATTGAACACAATCTTAGAACATAGCTTTTAGTTAACTTAGTTTCATCGATAATCATTTCTCTAATAAAGGCAATCAGGAAGTATAGATGAATCAATTTTTGCTATCAACGAGTTGGTGCGTTCCTTTCTATGGCTTAATAGGAGCGGTATTGACGCTACCTTGGGCAATCGGACTAGTAAGACGCACAGGCCCAAGACCTGCAGCGTACTTTAATATATTAATGACGGTACTAGCTTTTGTTCACAGCTTACTAATTTTCAGAGAGGTTTGGAGCAGTGAACCACAAAGTTTACTTATAACTTGGTTTCAAGCTGCTGATTTTGATTTATCGTTTGCAATTGAGATTTCAAGTATTAGTGTTGGAGCATCAGTATTAATTACTTGGTTGAGTTTGCTCGCGCAAATTTATGCTCTAGGGTACATGGAAAAAGACTGGGCATTGGCGCGCTTTTTTGCGTTGATGGGATTTTTTGAAGCAGCGTTAAGTGGTTTAGCAATTAGCGACTCACTATTTCTGAGTTACGTACTTTTAGAAGTTTTGACATTATCAACGTATTTACTCGTTGGCTTTTGGTACGCACAACCTTTGGTTGTAACTGCCGCGCGTGATGCTTTTTGGACGAAGCGGGTTGGAGACTTACTGCTTTTAATGGCAGTTGTAGCGCTTTCTGTGATAGCGGGCAGTTTAAATTTTTCAGATTTGTACGAGTGGGCACAGACGGCGGAACTCTCTCCTATGGTATCAACCTTGTTAGGACTAGCTTTAATTGCTGGGCCTGCGGGTAAGTGCGCGCAGTTTCCCTTTCACCTCTGGCTTGATGAAGCTATGGAAGGTCCCAACCCCGCATCGATATTACGAAACTCAATGGTCGTAGCTGGTGGCGCCTATCTACTGTACAAGCTTCAGCCAGTACTAGCACTTTCACCCGTAGCGTTAAATACATTAGTAGTGATGGGTTTGGTGACGGCAATTGGTGCAACACTAGTTTCAATTGCCCAAACTGATATTAAGCGCGCGTTGTCACATTCAACGAGTGCGTATATGGGGTTAGTGTTCTTAGCTGTTGGTATGGAACAGGGTGGTGTTGCGCTGATGCTGCTATTAACTCATGCGATAGCCAAAGCGCTGTTGTTCATGAGTTCTGGTTCAGTAATTTTCACAACCAGCAGCCAAGACTTAACCGAAATGGGTGGACTATGGTCAAGAATGCCAGCAACAACAACCGCATTTGTAGTCGGTTCGGCAAGTATGGTGACAATGTTGCCACTTGGTAGTTTTTGGGCAATGCTTTCTTGGGCAGATGGTTTAGCTACTATTTCACCGTGGGTAGTTATCGTGTTGATATTAGTTAATGGATTAACTGCATTAAATTTGACTAGAGTGTTTCGGTTAGTTTTTTGGGGTAAACCACAGCAGAAAACTCGACGGGCGCCGGAAGTTGGCTGGCAGATGGCGGTACCAATGGTTTCGTTAACAATTATAAATTTGTTAGTACCATTAATGCTCCAACAGTGGTATTTACTACCGACGTGGGAAAGCATAAATTTAACAGTATTATCGTTACTTGTGTCATCTACTGCATTCGGGGTAGTAGTCGGCTCTACAATTCATCTGCACAAAGCATGGTCACGTTCAACTGTACTAGCATGGCGATTTATACAGGACTTATTAGGATATGACTTTTACATCGACCGTATATATAAATCAACGGTAGTAAGTATAGTCGCAATACTTTCAAAAGTATCAGCATGGAGTGACCGCTACATCATCGACGGGTTAGTAAACTTAGTAGGGTTTGCGGCAATATTCAGTGGACAAGGTCTGAAATACAGTGTATCCGGTCAATCACAAGGTTACATGTTGACCATCATCATTGGTGTCAGCATACTAGGTTTCTTCATTAGCTGGTCATTAGGTCTTCTTAATAACCTCCCATTTTAAATAGTGCTGAAATAGTGCTGAGTAGAAAGTGCGCTCGTGCTGAGTTTGTGATTATGACTCCTAACTCTTAATTAGAACTCTTGATTGTTAATTTCACTCAGTACTTATACTCATACTCAGCACTCAGCACTCAGCACTCAGCACTCAGAACTCAGCACTTTCTACTTAATTATGCTTACTGTTTTACTTCTTTTACCGTTGATAGGTGCCGCATTGATTGGGTTTTTTCCTATTCAAGTCACATCAAAGTTATCACGTCAGATAGCTTTGGGTTTTGCTAGCATTGCTTTTGTATGGACGATTGTTTTGGCAGTTTTATTTAATCCAAGCAACGTCTCGCACCAATTTACTGAGTTCTTGCCCTGGATAGATGTATTAGGCTTGAATTATCATCTTGGTGTTGATGGTTTATCATTACCATTGCTAGTACTGAATGCGCTGTTAACTTGTATAGCGATTTACAGTACTGATGAATCAATAAATCGACCGCGATTTTATTATTCATTATTACTGCTGTTAAATATCGGAGTTACAGGCGCCTTTTTATCGCAGGACTTGCTGTTATTTTTCCTGTTTTACGAAATCGAATTGATTCCCCTGTACTTGTTAATCGCCATTTGGGGTGGTCAACGTCGAGGTTATGCAGCAACGAAATTTTTGATATACACGGCAATATCAGGAGTTTTAATTCTAGCAAGTTTCCTTGGCATGGTATGGCTGAGTGATTCGCACACTTTTACGCTTAATGACTTGAATACGACAAGTTTACCGCTCGTAACTCAAATCATTTTACTACTAGGAATCTTAATCGGCTTTGGCATCAAAATGCCTTTAGTACCTTTTCATACTTGGCTACCCGATGCTCACGTTGAAGCTTCCACACCAATATCAGTTCTGCTCGCAGGGGTATTGTTGAAACTAGGTACTTACGGTTTACTGCGGTTTGGCATGGACTTATTACCTGATGCTTGGAATTACTTGGCGCCGTTTTTAGCAACATGGGCAGTAGTAAGCGTACTATATGGTTCATCCTGTGCCATCGCTCAAAAAGATATGAAGAAAATGGTGGCATATAGTTCGGTGGGACACATGGGTTATGTACTGCTTGCCGCTGCTGCTGCAACACCATTAAGCGTGTTAGGAGCAGTATTACAAATGATTAGCCACGGTTTAATATCAGCATTACTGTTCTTGCTCGTAGGCGTTGTGTATAAAAAAGCAGGCAGTCGTGATTTAGATGTAGTTAAAGGACTTTTCAACCCCGAACGTGGAATGCCAGTAATTGGTAGCTTAATGGTTGTTGGGGTAATGGCAAGTTCTGGAATACCCGGAATGATTGGGTTTATTTCCGAATTTATCGTCTTTCGCGGCAGCTTCGCAGTTTTCCCCGTACAAACTCTACTATCAATGATTGGAACTGGTCTATCAGCAGTTTACTTCCTGATTTTAATGAACCGCGCGTTCTTCGGTAGATTATCAGTACAAGTAATGAATCTACCAAGAGTTTACTGGAGTGACCGTCTTCCAGCTTTTGCCCTAGCACTGTTGATTGTCATTTTCGGTCTTCAACCCGCATGGTTAATACGCTGGACAGAACCAACTACTACTGCAATGGTTAACATCGAGAATGTAGTTGCAACAGCTACTAAGTAATAGATTCCCATAGATTCCCGACTTCTTAAAGAAGTCGGGAATCTAACACCCAACAAACCCTTTATTTTTATCAAAAAGCTATGGTAACAACAGCAAAAACACTTGATAACTATCCTTTAGTTGAATACGTTAAAAGATTACAAAATGGTGACACATTACTTCCAGATACTCCAGAAAACGTCCGCGAAGTAGTTGGCATCCTCAAAAGTTACGGTGTTGTTTTAGATGAATATTCTAAAAACCTAATTTACATAGCTGAAAACCAATTTTTAGTATTTTTTCCATTCTTTAAATACTTCAACGGTGACATAAATAGAAAAAAACTATTTCGGCATTGGTGGCACGATCGTATAAACTTTGAATACGCTGAATATTGCATGAAAGCAATGTATTGGCACGGTGGTGGAGGTTTGGATAGTTATTTAGATACTCCAGAATTTCAAGAACGAGCCAACGCTGTAATTAAAGCCAAATTCCAAAATAATCCTTTTATCTTGAGTCTAAATAGCTTATTCCCAGATTTCCTAACCGAACAATTGCGGGTTTCTGCATACTACAGCGGTTTAGGACAATTTTGGCGCGTCATGGCTGATATTTTCCTTTCATTATCAGACTATTACGACATGGGAATGATTAAAACAATTCCAGATGTTGTAAAACATATTAAAGACGGTTTAGTTTTTGATGCCGCTAAACCAATAACCTACTCGGTAAAAATCAAAGGTAAAACTTACAGTATTCTGCCCAAATCATTAGGTTTAACCTTTTTAGTAGATACTGCTATACCCTACGTCGAAGCAGTATTCTTTAGAGGAACACCATTCCCAGGTACTGTATCATACAACGCTCAAGCCTATCAAATACCCGCAGACCAAGCGCGCTTTCAATACGGCGCCTTATATGCAGACCCTTTACCTATAGGTGGCGCCGGTATTCCTCCAACATTGCTAATGCAAGATATGCGGCACTATTTACCCGAATACCTACACGAAATATACCGTAAAAGTCCTAGAGGAGAAGATGACCTGCGGGTACAAATTTGTATGAGTTTCCAAAAATCAATGTTTTGTGTAACTTCAGCCACAATTTTGGGACTAATGCCCCATCCTATCGATACCCAAAACCCAGATGAGCAAATGGCGAACCAAGTCTTTGTACAGAAATGGCTCGATAGACTGCAAAATTCACGCTTATTAGATGTAAATAAAAACCCATAAATCTTAGCCCCCCTTTTTAAGCTACCGTGTATACACGAGTTTCTAAAACTTCTTTTTCCCTCTTTCTTCTCTTTCTTCGTGTCCTTTGTGCCCTTTGTGGTTCCTTAAAGAGATAAACCACGAAGACACAAAGGACACAAAGGGGGGAACATGAGAAGATTTTAAAAGATGTGTGTACACGGTAGCCTTTTTAAGGCAGGGCTGTTTCATTTTCTAGAGAAAAAAGCGCTTAACCATGATTGTTCGATTAAGGAACTACTAAAATCTCGTTCGGTAACGGCAGATTTATAGGCGCCTGGTATTATTCTTTTTAGAATGAAACAGCCCTGGCCTTTTTAAGGGGGGTTGGCGGGATAAAAAAACTGTAAATTTATTATTTAAATACTGTAATCGCTTACAACTGGATAAAACAATAAGATATTGTAGGGGCACGATATATTTATGTCTCTTATATATGAAAATTTTATTTTTAGACCAAAGCGGCAAACCGGGCGGCGCCGAATTATGTTTAATAGATATAGCAAAACCTTACCGTCAAAATAGCTTAGTAGGGTTGTTCGCGGATGGTTCATTTCGCGACTTACTGAAAAAAAATCAAATACCTGTAAAAATTCTTACAAACCAAGCAATTCAAGTTCGTAAAGAAAGCACTTTTATACAAGGTTTAGGAAGTTTAGCTCAACTATTACCCTTAATAAACAAAGTCGCAAAAATTGCTCGTGACTATGACATCATTTATGCGAACACCCAAAAAGCACTTGTTATCGGCGCCATTGCCAGCTTTTTGAGTAGGCGCCCACTAGTATATCATCTCCACGATATATTATCTCCCGAACACTTCAGCAAAACAAACCGTACTATTGCCGTTACCTTGGCAAACCGTTTTGCCAAATTAATTATCGCCAACTCACAAGCAAGTAAAACCGCTTTTATTGCAGCAGGTGGACGTGCGGATATAGTCGAAGTAATTTACAACGGCTTTGATTCAATATCATATCAAGTTACCGAAGCCCAAATAAAACAACTTCGTCAAGAATTAGAACTTGAAGACAAATTTATTATCGGACACTTTAGCCGTTTGTCACCGTGGAAAGGTCAGCATATATTAATAGAAGCAATAGCACAGTCACCCCAAGAAGTTACAGCCATTTTAGTCGGTGATGCATTATTCGGTGAACAAGAATACGTCAAACAACTACATGAGCAAGTAGAAAAACATCGACTTCAACACCGCGTTAAATTTCTCGGTTTCCGTTCAGACATTGGGCAACTAATGTCAGCATGTGATTTAGTAGCACACACCTCAATTGCCGCCGAACCATTTGGTAGAGTTATAGTAGAAGCAATGTTATGTGGAAAACCAGTAGTTGCAGCAAATGCTGGTGGCGCCATCGAAATAGTAGATCAGGATATAAATGGCTATCTCGTCACACCAGGAGAACCCCAAGAACTTGCACAAATAATAAAAACCTGTGTAACAGAACCATCAAAAACCGCGATGTTAGCAGAAAATGCACTCAAGAGCGCGCGTTCAAGATTTGACGTACAAGTAATTAATCACCAAATCGCCCAAGCACTTAGTAAAATATAATTTATTGTGGAGCAGGCATCCCTGCCTGCCTGCTATAAAAGGACGGGCAAGGATGCCCATCCCACAAGACTCAAGTTCACACTAAAGAAATGTACGACGACGGTGATAATATTGATTTTCTGTACAATCTACAACCACATGGTTGGAGTACATGTTTACTCTCTGTAAACGATGATATCTATACTTTTGCAATCACACATATCTTTTCATGCCCAATAGCCGACATGATTGAAGCCATCATGTTAATAAACAAAGGTGCCGTAGAATCTGAATTTGTTTTTCCTGGTGAACCAGGTGGATGTAGATGGTGGCTGAGAAGGAACGATAAGCAACATCACAAAGTCATTATTACAATATCAGAAATTTCAGATTTTTTTACAAAAGCCGAAAAGGAACAAGAGGAAGTATTAGTCACGTTTGAAATAAAGAAGAAACAACTTTCTACACTAATATATTTTCAACTTTCAAAGATTGCTGCGTTACTCGAAGATAAAAGTTACAGAGATAAAAGAGTTGGCGAATTTCCATTTGTAGGCTAAACAGATTGTAATAATGTCAAGTATAACGCGACGAATGAATTTTGCACCTGGACAAACGAATGAAGATTCCCGTCTTCGCTCTTGAATACGGGAATCTTATTTCAAAAATCTATTTGGTACTATCGCTACATTACAAACCGACAAACTCGCGCGATTCTAAATCGGTAAGTTGTTGTGCTATCTGTAAACGTGCTTCTAACTTGGCAACGCTGAATTGATTTCGTAGATATTCTAAATGCGCGATAGCATTTGCTTTTTCTGTTGCTAATCGAATCTGAGCATCAAGTGCTTTTTGATACTCTTGATTGACAAGCAATACTTCAAAGCGGCGTGCTTTGCGTTGAGCATCGTTTTTCATGTCCATATCGAACGAGGAGATACGGTCGGCATTTCCTTCAAAACGATTAATTTGTAACTGTACTGCCATTAGCTGCGAGTCAATCTCATTAACTCGTTGAGATGCTTGAGCAATAGCGGATGGATAATGACTAAGTTGCATCATATAAATAATAAGTAATAAGTTATGAGTGCGCTCGTGCGCTCGTGCTGAGTAGAGGACTGGAGTAACAACTCAGCACGAGCGCACTTTCTACTCAGCACTGTATTTAAGCTGCTTCGCGTAACTGTGGTTTCTCAGTGACTTCTGTAAGGTTTATGGTCAATTGTTCTACCTGGGGAGCATTTGCTTGCTCTAAAACCTGCACGTCTATATTGACACTAACTAAATAACTTCCTGCTTCTGAACCAACTGCATCGGCGATTAGTTTGGCTATATCCGGACGTTTAGCAGTTAGCGGGTCGCGTAATATACATCTATCCCATTCGTGCTTGGCTATGGGATTGAGGCTAAGAATATAGTGCTTTATCATCGGACTAACCCTCGCATCACTCTGTTATTGGAGCTTGTAAATGCAGTTGCTACAAAGCTTTCGCTGTTTTCAGGC
Organism: Calothrix sp. NIES-4105; assembly: GCF_002368415.1. GTDB lineage: Bacteria > Cyanobacteriota > Cyanobacteriia > Cyanobacteriales > Nostocaceae > Dulcicalothrix. Next base: position 8,037,450 of record NZ_AP018290.1, on the reverse strand, counting down.
TTTATAATCACTACTCTTCTATTATAGTACAAAATTACCTTGTTGTGTAGGATAATAGGAATTATTTTTACCACAGAGACACAGAGTTAACTGAGGTAAGAGTTAAGTCCAATAGTATGGTGGGCAATGCCCACCTTACTGTTTTAATGGTTGCCGTTAAATGTTTGGGTGTTGTCGTTGATCCAAACAGCTTGTTGCGGGATGGGAATGGAGATTCCTGCTTTGTCAAAGGCTATTATGAGACGGCGCCTAAATTCTCTAGCAACATCCCATTGTTTAAGTGGTTGTGTTTTAATCCAAACGCGAATAATCAGGCCGCGTTCACCAAAGTTATCGATGCCCAGGACTTTAGGAGTTTCGAGGATTTGCGCTTGCCATGCTGGGTCATGGTCCATATCTACAGCGACAGTTTCGATTAATTTTAAAGCTTGGCTAATATCGGTGTTGTAGGCAACAGGGACACTTAGGTCTGCGCGCGACCAACGACTGGAAAGGTTAGCGACGATTTTTACTTCGCTGTTGGGAATAGTTATTAAACGACCTTCTGAGTCACGTATTTGGGTAATACGCAAATTCAAAGTTTCTACAAAACCACTTACATTGTTTAATGCAATAACATCACCCAAGGCATACTGGTCTTCGAGAATGATGAGAAAGCCGTTAATTGCGTCTTTGATTAAATTCTGCGAGGCAAGAGAAACTGCAACACCAACTAAACTAACACCAGCTAGTAAGGGGACGATATCAATACCCAAAGAAATTAAAGTTAGGAGAATTCCAACTCCTATCCAAACAATGGTAATAATACTTTTGGCAACACCAGATATTGTAGAAATACGTAGTTGTAAACGTTCAGGAGTTTCTGGGCTTAAAAAAGTACTACTAACTATAGCTGAAGTAAAGCCGTCAATTAAAGCATAACTAAAACGAATAACTACATAAGTGCCAAGTGCAACAATACCTAATGTAAAAGGAATTTGTGCCACTCTGAGAAGAACTACCTGTAGCATTCGTGTGTACGGAAATAAACCTAAAATAACAAAGGCGCCACTTCCCCATACTCCTGTTTGCGTTATCTGAAACAGACGGCGCCTAACTTCTTGGAGATTTTTATGCTGTTGTTGCTTTAACTGCGTAGATATTGGCGCCTCGCTTGGTACAGGTATAGTAGAGTGCAAAGCTTTCCTTTTTAAGCGACATTGCCAGGAATAAATACCCCAACTTACAACAATTACACTGGCGCCAATTCCAACTGCAATAAAACCTTGCTGTATCAAAAAATCTCTTGAGCGCTCCTGCTTCGCGCGTATCAAATCATCCCGCAATGTTTGAGTAATTTGATTTGCTGCTGTCTGTAAATCTACTTGTAGTAACGCAGCATCATTAGAAGTTACGGTCATCAAGTAGCGGTTGTTTAGATATATTACTGGTAATCCATTTAAAGTCCGAAATTCCACCTTCGGCTCTGTTGCGGATGATTTAAAATAACCACGACTAGATTCATTGAGATTTTGTTGGACATTTTCTAAACGTTCTGCCAGATTCGCTCTCGCTGCTGCTAACTGAAATAAGCGACGACCATCTAAGTAAACCCAGCCATTAACAACTCTATTCTCAGAGTCATTGTTCGAGCTAGTAGGAGTTAGTAAATTAGGTAACAAATTTATTTGCCCTGTAGCTTTTGGCACAGCACAGCCAACTACAACAACGATTGAACTCGCGACTGCCAAAAATCTAAACCGCATTACTCCTCCTTGATTAACGAGTTATGGAGCAGGTCTTTGCTCAAGAACGATACTCCATTCATTAACTTTAGTAAATATACTCATAACAAGCCTTGACATCATTAACCTTTAGAAAGATGAAAAATGGCAACGGATGATAAACGGATGTAACGGATGAGTTATTTGTTCTATCAAATCAACTATCCGTTATATCCGTTGCAAGTGTATTTACGGATATAAAAAGTTAAAATTCTGAAAAAGATGTTTAGATGACATTGACAATACAACTATCTAACGGCAAGCTAGTGCAAGGAACCCATTGGCTGAAAAAGTAAAGTACTAACTAACTTTCTCAATCATGGACTACCCTAGTAGAGAGCGTAATTAATACGCTGTGTTTTTACATTAAATTGAGGAAGTATTTAATGACTGCAACATCTCCCCGACTAAAGCACGAGGTTAAAGACCTCGCCCTCGCTTCCTTGGGAAGACAGCGCATTGAGTGGGCTGGACGTGAAATGCCAGTTCTCAAACAAATTCGCGACCGTTTTGAAAAAGAGAAGCCTTTCGCTGGTATTCGTATTTCGGCTTGTTGTCACGTAACCACCGAAACAGCACATTTGGCAATTGCCTTAAAAGCAGGTGGCGCCGATGCAATTTTGATTGCTAGTAATCCACTTTCGACACAAGACGACGTAGCAGCAAGCTTAGTTGAAGATTTTGGTATACCTGTTTTCGCTATTAAAGGCGAAGACGAAGCAACCTATAGTCGCCACGTACAAATCGCATTAGACCACCGTCCAAACATTATTATTGACGACGGTTGCGACGTAGTAGCAACATTAATTCAACAGCGTCAACATCAAATCGCTGACCTGATTGGTACAACAGAAGAAACCACCACAGGTATTGTACGTTTACAAGCGATGTTAAAAGATGGCGTTCTTACATTCCCAGCCATAAACGTCAACGACGCTGACACAAAGCATTTCTTCGATAACCGTTACGGTACAGGTCAATCTACCTTAGACGGTATCATCCGTGCGACCAACGTATTACTAGCTGGTAAAACAGTAGTAGTAGCAGGTTATGGTTGGTGCGGTAAAGGAACTGCCCTGCGTGCGAGAGGATTAGGCGCCAACGTAGTTGTCACCGAAATTGACCCAGTAAGAGCAATTGAAGCAGTAATGGACGGTTTCCGTGTATTACCAATGGCAGAAGCGGCGCCTATAGGTGACTTATTCATCACCGTAACAGGTAACAAGCACGTAATTCGTAGCGAACACTTCGATGTCATGAAAGATGGCGCCATTGTTTGTAACTCCGGTCACTTCGACATCGAAATAGACCTCAAGTCACTTGCAAACAAAGCAAGAGAAATTAAAGACGTTCGTCCTTTCACCCAAGAATACAAACTTACCAGCGGTAAGTCAGTAGTAGTATTAGGTGAAGGTCGCTTGGTTAACCTAGCAGCAGCAGAAGGACACCCCAGCGCTGTTATGGACATGAGCTTCGCAAACCAAGCAATGGGCGCCGAATACCTAGTTAAAAACAAAGGTAACTTGCAACCAGGTATCCATTCAATCCCCGCTGATGTAGACAAAGAAATCGCGCGGTTGAAACTCCAAGCAATGGGTATCACCGTAGACACCCTCACCCCCGACCAAATCGAATACACCAACTCCTGGACATCAGGAACATAATTCACCAATCACATAAATGTAGAGACGCGAAATTTCGCGTCTTTTCTTCTGTATTGAATTTAAGGATGGGCACTTGCTCATCCTTTTTAAGTATCTGTAGGTTGGGTGGAGCAACAGCGTAACCCAACATTGATTAGTAGAAATACAAAAAAACGTTGAGTTATAGTTCAAATATCAATGATTCATATAACATAAAATAACTTTATATGCCTCCACCAACCTACCTGTAGCAAGTTAATTGCAATCAAAAAGGATGGATAAGTTCCATCCTCATGTTTGAGATATTGAAGTATATTCGCCCAATATTCTCAAGCTTATGGATTACTTTCCTTGCCTTTTAAAAATTTGTAAGCCTTGTATCCTCCATAAGTTAATAATGCACCTGTCGCTATTATTCCACCTACTGGCAAAGTAACAGGAGCAGACATTATTGTAGTAACAGTTGTTGTCATACCCAACCATCCAGCAATTCCAGCAGCAGGTCCAGTTGTAGTTACAGCCACAGGTATGGTAGCCACAGTGATTGACCCTATTGAAGTACCAGCCAGGGTTGTAGCCCCCACAATTAATTCATCTTTCATTTTGAAATTTACTCCAAACCTATAAATTAAAAAAATTATGCAATTCTATGCTTATAACGATAACTTTGTTTACATGCGACATAATTAAGCTTCTTTGTAGAAATCATCAAAATTTATTAATTTATTTATGAGATTTGTTTGATTCAAGTAGTTATAATCACGGAAATAAATCACCTGTAGGTTATATAAAGTTATGCGTAGGAAGGTGATATATTATTATTTTTTATAGGTTTCAAGCATACACTTGATTTTAATATCAATATTTAACCTCATTTAAGCAAGCGAGTTGAGGCACCTTATATTATTGTAATTGTTTGCTTATTCTTGGCTGCTGCCATCTCCCCAAAGGGAATTACATAACTGCTACGTATGTTACGTAATAGAACTTACAAGTCAACTTTGACAAGCTTAGTAGAATTGTACGTGGAAAACATGCTATTATTACATCAATGTAATATATGAGTGAATGTCCTGGGATATAGAGTACACTAACGAGTTTGATAGTTGGTGGCAGACTCTAACCGCAAATCAACAAGATGATGTGGTTAGTATTGTTAAACTGCTTGAGGAAAGCGGAACACTGCTATCTTTCCCCTATTCGTCCGGTGTTAACGGTTCAAAGCACTCTCATATGAGAGAATTACGTATACAAAGTGGAGGCAATCCTATTCGGATTTTTTACGCTTTTGATCCAAGACGAATTGCTATTCTACTTATCGGAGGTGATAAAACAGGAGATAAGCGTTTTTACGAAAAATATATTCCTATAGCTGATCAACTTTATGATGAGTACCTTAAGGAGATTAGAGAAGAAGGTTTAATATGACAGGACATCAGAAGTTTTCTAACTTGACTCAAAATTTTTCTGCTGAAAGAATTGCAAAAATAGCTGATAAAACAGCACAATTAAAGCAAGAAATGGCAATACACGAATTGCGTCAAGCCTTAAAAATATCTCAAGCGGAACTAGCTGAAAAATTACAAGTAAAACAACCAGCTATATCACGTTTAGAAAAGCGTACCGACATGTACGTTAGTCATTTACGTCAAGTTATCCAAGCAATGGGAGGAGAACTTGAGATAGTAGCACGTTTTGCAGATAGTGAAGTCAAAATCAATAATTTTAGTGAGTTAAATTCCTAATTTATATTTATAGTACTAATTATTAGTCGTACTTCTACCCGACATTTTAGATTAGACACGCTACTACAGTGGGTTCAGAGATGGATAAACACGGTTTAGTAGTAATAGTAAGCAATAACACAAAATAATCGTACTTCTACTACGGTAACGATTTTACTACTTACTTCTAACCTAGCCGCGTCTATCAACCTGCTGTAACCCAACATCCTGTTTACACTTTCTGAAGTGAGTGTTTAGAAGCTTCTGCTTCATAAGCTTTAATGATAACTTGTGATAATTTATCCAAGTCGTCTACAGAAGCAATAGTAATTTTCGATGTAACTTCTGATGCTGAATAAGGCACTTCTTGAATTGTAAATTCTGGTGCTATATATTTTGCTTCTTCTGGGCTTAATCGAGCGATAAATGTTTTCTTAGAAGAAGATAAGTAGAAACGAAGGAACCACCAATTAGCTTTACCAAGATGAACACTAAAATAAGACTCGGTATCTTTATAGTACACATCATGGTGATAATTTTTGGAGGTGGTCACAATACTCCTAATTTTATCAAAAGCTCTTAGTTCTTCTTCTGTCGTTATAATTTTCGATTCTTCGGTAACTTTAGTATCATTCGTTTCTAAAGCGTCTAACTCCTCAGCTTCTTCTGTGTTAGCAACTTCGCTCAGTTGAATAATTTCTTGACTTAATGAGCGTGTCATCAATTCGACTAAACTGCCTTGAATAGATTTTTTAACAATAGGTTTAAACTTTTCAATCACTTTATTGGTAATTTTACCTTGAATCTGATAGTTAGGCGCCACCTTACCTAGTTCAGCGACTAAGAAACGAATAAATTCTTCAGATGGGGAACGTAAAAGATGACCAACTAACTGAGTCATTCCTTTAACGTAAACCATTTCTTCTGCATACTGATTAATCGATGCTACATCAAAATTATCCCTATGGAATAACTTCAAATTCTCTATATCTTTATCATCGTACTCAAGAATACTAAAAGTAAAAAATGGCTCCTTGTCCATGACATTTTTGTCACGCAAGTCTGTAAAAAAGCGGTACTCGATACCATTGGTTACTATAGCAACCTTAGTAGTTATAAGACCATTGAAATAACGACTAAGTTGACCATCATGAGCTTCTGCTTTTTGTCCGCGAGCTTTTGCCTCTACAAGCATTACAATACTACCGTTAATGGCTATTGCATAATCAACCTTCTCAAATTGTCCTGCCTTTCTAATAGCAAAATCTGCTATATATTCAGGCTTTACTTCGCTTGGGTCATAAACATCGTAACCAAGAGTGCTTAAAAAAGGTACGATGAGCGCCATTTTTGTCGCTTCTTCTCCTACAACCTGCTCCGCTCTATTACGGACTCTTTCTGACAACTTAGCTATATCTTCTGTGAATCCCATTTTAAACCCTAATATATAATTGAAATATAAGTACATTAGATTTCAGGCATTAAGAGAAAAACTTAAATACCTAAAAATAATTGTGTCGATTATAACCATGAAAAAATATATAACAGGATATATTTATGTACTACAGCATTACTCTGGTTCACAAGCTCCAAACCATTCTGCTGTGTCATGGTTAGCAAACTCTAATTTAAAAAAGTTGCTCTAATTTCAAGATTCCCAATTTAAAGACATAAGCAACACAATTTAGAAAATTTCAGTTATATTACTGCCTATGAATGTATATTTAGCTACTTTGTATCTGATTTTCTAGGGAGAAGCTGAGTTTTTATGCCGCGAATGCTGATATGAACAGCTTCGCACATCATCATTTTTGACCTAAAGCATTTTGGCTTCAGGGTCAAAAACTAAGCTAATATATTGGTAGGAAGAGTTTTACTACCAATGGTAAGAATATGAATGTAGAGAAATTATCTATCTCCTTGCCACCATCCTTAGTGGAGTTTATTGAAAACTATAAACTGAACAAAGGATGTAAATCTCGTTCTCAAGTAATTGAGGAAGCATTGGAGTTACTGCGAAACCGGGAACTAGAAGAAGCTTATAGACTAGCTTCTGCTGAGGTTGACAGTGCTTGGGATGTGACAGTCGCGGATGGGTTAGCAGATGAAACGTGGTGATATTTTTTACGCCGACCTGAGTCCTGCAGTGGGTTCAGAAATGGGTAAACGTCGTCCAGTCTTGATAGTAAGCAATAATGCGAATAATCGTACTTCCACCACAGTAACTATTTTGCCGCTTACTTCCAACGTAACGCGCGTTTATCCATTTGAAATTTTGATTACCCCAGAAGATAGCAATTTATCTAGACCATCGCTCATCACAAGCACAACAAGTGCGAACAATTTCTTGCATAACGTATAACCAGCGATGTTGTGGGTAGTTTAAGTGAAGAATTGATGGTTTTAATTGATGCCGCGTTAAAATTACACTTGGAACTAGGTTTATAATATGCGCGACTTGTGGCGCCGCTTCTCCCTTATAAATTGTGGTAACATTGACAAAGCGCATATGATTATCGATAAACTTTATGCCGCGCGATTAAGTACTCGATATGTTTAGTCAGCATAAAAGCAAATTTGAATAGCGATTGTGTTTATTCTCTAGCTGTATTTAGTTCTGTTGCTAGCAATGATGCAGTTACAGGTAACTTTTGACTAATACATAAATATAAAATTTTACTTAGAGATATTGGTTAATAGCCTAAAATATAATAAGCCTGCAATTTAGACAGGAGTTTAACAATAATGCTACAAACCATTGAAGGAATTTATAAAGACGGCAAAATTGAACTGGCTACTCTAGTAAACTTGTTAAAGAGTGCATAAGATAAACATAGTTAGTGTCTTGTCTGCTTGAAAAGCTTGTTTGAATAATTTTTCACCCTTCCATTTTGAAGGGCGCCACACAATACTTATACTAAACACTATTTCGTTGCAAAACCTGTATATTCCCTGACTCTAGGATTGCGGAAACCAAGTACAATATCGTTTTTTGGAATTCCTGCTGCTAGTAAATCATTAGCAACACCTTCCTCCGTATCATCATATTGAATCCAAACTTTATTACCAATTAAATCAATATGTATAGGAGTGGTGTGTAAGTAACTATCTTTATCCCAACCAATATCTAAAACTAAATAACGCCCTCGCTCATCGTCAAATAAAACTTGAGAATCATAGCAATCTGGTATTGATGCGCGATATTCGGCGTTTTCTATTAATATTTTTTTGATTATTTCTTGGTACTTCAATCTGGTATCCATTGAACTATTTCCTCCGTTATGTCATCGAATACAACTAATTTGATAATTTTATTCCTTAATAGTACTTGTCCTAACTCTATATTAAATACACTATTAAAAATTGTTGCAGTTACGGCTAGGTATAATTCTCTATTATCACCCATCTCATTTAAAACTTGACGATATAAAACATATTGCCCTAGAGCTTGCTCTAAATCTTTAACATCTGATTCACCAACAAAACTCTTGACTTCAACCAGAATTTTTTTAATTCCTCTTTCCACACTAATTAAACGTTCTGCTCCTAAATCAATAGATAAACGCTTATTACCTATTTTAAGAGGAAACTGCTCACGGGTAACTGTCCAGCCTGCTTTTTGTAAAGCTACTTTGACTGTATCATGGTAGATATCTTTTCTTGGCATATGGGTTTCAAATATTCATTATTATATACATTTATCTTCAGTTGTACTACGTTAAGGTCGCTTGGCTAACCTCACTGTAGGAGAATAGCATAGTGCCGTAGTAGATAAGCTTCCAATTCTTAAGCTGAAGTTGATATACTAGCTAACCTATTTTGACTTCAGGGTCAAAAACTAAGCTACTATGTTGGTAGGAAAAGTTTTACTACCAATAGTAGGAATATGAACGTAGAGAAATTATCTATATCCTTGCCACCATCTTTAGTAGAGTTTATTGAAAACTATAAACTGAGCAAAGGATGTAAGTCCCGTTCTCAAGTAATTGAGGAAGCATTGGAGTTACTGCGAAACCGGGAACTAGAAGAGCGATTAAGACTAGCTTCTGCTGAGGTTGACAGTGCTTGGGATGTGACAGTCGCGGATGGGTTAGCAGATGAAACGTGGTGATATTTTTTACGCCGACCTTAGTCCTGTGGTGGGTTCAGAAATGGGTAAACGTCGTCCGGTCTTGATAGTAAGCAATAATGCAAATAATCGTACTTCCACCACAGTAACGATATTGCCGCTTACTTCCAACGTAACGCGCGTTTATCCATTTGAAGTTTTGATTATGCCAGAGGATAGCAATTTATCTAAACCATCTAAAGTACAAGCACAACAAGTGCGAACAATTTCTAGAGAACGTATAACTAGCGATTTTGTGGGTAGTTTAAGCGAAGAGTTGATGGTTTTAATTGATGCTGCGTTAAAACTACATTTGGGACTAGGTTTATAATATGCGCGACTTGTGGCGCCACATTCTGCCTTATAAATTGTGATAAAATTGACGAAGTGCGTAAGATCGATAAATTTTATGCCGTGCGGTCAAGTAATCGATATATTAGTCAGCTTGAAAGCAAATTTGAATAGCGATTGTGTTTATTCTCTAGCTGTATTTGCTTCTGTTACTAGCGATAAGACACTTACAGGTAACTTTTGACCACTACGTGAATATAAAATTTTATTTGGACATATTGTTAAATCGCCTAAAATATAATAAGCCTACAATTTAGACAGGAGTTAAACAATAATGCTGCAAACTATTGAAGGAATTTATAAAGACGGCAAAATTGAACTGGCTGAGATCCCACAAGGTGTTAAAGAAAGTCGGGTGTTTGTTACTTTTTTAGAAACTAAGCCTACAACTTGGTCAGAACTTATTATGCAACATCAAGGTATAAGCGATAGTATCATTTTTGAGTCTTACCGAGACGAACTGTTACCACCCAACGAAATAGAGCTTTAATGATGGGTTACTTACTTGACACCTGCGTAGTTAGTGATTTTGTTAAAGGGGAAGAAAATACACTCAAGCGATTAAAGTCTAGCGCTCCTGGTGATATATTTATTTCATCATTAACAGCGATGGAGTTGAAATATGGATTAGCAATTAATCCTCAACGCGCTATCAAAATTCAATCCTTGATTGAAACATTCTTAAATTCAATTACAATTTTAGATTTTGGCATGGAAGAAGCTAAAATAGCTGCTCAAATTAGAAGTACCTTAAAAACAGCAGGTACTCCTATCGGTGCTTATGATGTACTAATTGCAGCAACGGCGCTAGCTCATAATCACATAATTGTAACATCTAATGTTCGTGAATTTCAGAGAGTGCCGAATTTGCAGATCGAGAATTGGCGTTTATCTAGCTAAAATACTTGAACTATTTGTTTATATGACATTACTTATGGGCTATTTTGTCTCACAATCATTTTTCAGCTAACCTCGTTAAAATTACACTTGGGACTCGTCGGTTTCTAATATGTGCCACTATAGGCGCCACGTTCTCCTTTATTGATTGTAATAAGATTGACAAAGCGTGTAAGACTATCGATAAACTTTATGCCGCGCGACCAAGTAATCGATATATTAGTCAGCCTAAAAGCAAATTTTAAAAGTTTAGGTGTTCACTCTCTAGCTGTATTTGGTCTAAATTTTTCACTCATCTAACTTTGCCATCAAATCAGCAACAGACCCACGTTTTATATTACCTTGTTGGTAATCCTGTCTAGCTTGTGTAACTTCCTTTAACAACTCCGTACTTTGCTGTTGACTTAAACGTTTGCTAATAATATCGACAAGTATTGCCTGTTCTTGTGGTTCGAGTGCTTCCACAACATCGAGTGCTTGTTGGAGTGTCGAAATTTTCTCTGCCATCATTTTTATCTGAATTTGAATAAATAAATTATATTAAAGAGCGCAATATACCAGGAAAATAAAATTTCTATATCATCGCGGCTCATACGTCCGGCAGCAATATCTAAAAATAGAGTGACGATTTCTTCGTTACTCATGTTTAGTTGTGCCCCATTCGTTTCTAAAAAAGTTTCTGTAATAGCAGCGGCTATTCTTTTATTTCCACCAATGAATGCATGAGCTTGAGTAAGGTGGAAAGCATAAGTCGCTGCACAAGTAATTAAACTTGCACAGTGAATAATATAGTCTATTTAATGGCGCCGCAAGTGCTGATTCCAGAGCGCCTTCGTCTCGTAGTCCTTGACTACCTCCTGTAACAGCTATTAATTGAGCATGAACTGCTATCACATCAGATTTATCTGGAAAATTCATTTTTATGATGATTCTCCTTTTGCCAATTCCTCATATGCTGACTTTCTTTTCTCTAGGACAGACTGAAATGTTTCTAGAAATTGTGTAGAGCGCTTTATTTCTGTTTCTGGGCGGATAACCAAAGTATTGCCGACTACTTCTAACTCTACTTCACTACCAGGATTTAAGCCCAAGGCTTTAACTATTTCTTCTGGTAAGCGAATCGATACAGAATCATCTATAGTAACTGTCTTTTTTAACATATATCATAACTTCGCTTAAAATTTTATTATACCCTATTATAAACCGTTTACATGTAGTCTCTAAATTATGTAAGATTGGACGAACCGTAAAACTGATATCACCTAAAATTAAAGCTTATATTGGATTATATGTAATAATAGAGCTACTTAATTAAATCTAAAATATAATTAAAATGGTAACACTTCAATTACGACAATTAAGTGTACCGCCTGGACACCGGGTAATATTACACGATGTCAATTGGCAGGAATTTGAAGCGATTTTAGAAGAACTTGGCGACCATCGAGCCGCGCGTTTGGCATATAGTCAGGGTACTTTAGAAATTAGGATGCCGTTACCAAAGCACGAAAAAGCAAAAGTCCTGAGCGGAGACTTAGTAAAAATCTTACTTGATGAACTGGAAATTGATTGCGAGCCATTTGGGTGATCGACATTTAAACGGCAAGATATGGCTCAGGGTATAGAACCAGATGATTCTTTCTACATCCAAAATTATGCTCAGATGGTTGGTAAAGAACGTATCGACCTTACAATTGACCCACCACCCGACTTGGCAATTCAAGTTGATGTAACTTCTAAAACTCAGTTGGATGCTTACAAGCAACTTGGAGTCCCAGAATTATGGCGTTACGATAACGGGAACCTTCAAATAGATATTTATCAAAATGGTGAGTATGTTAAATCTGATATTAGTCCGACTTTTCCCAACTTACCAATATTAGAAATAATTCCTAGATTTGCCGAACAAAGTAGACTTGAAGGGAGAAGCAGTGCGTTGAAAGCATTTAAAAAGTGGATATGAGAAAATATTCACTTTTGAGTTAGCGAATGGCACGCGCGGAAAACTTAAAGCAAAACATGCCGTTCTACCTTTATATAAACTATTTAGTAGCAAAACCAGTATGCTCTCTAACTTTTTGATGACGGAAACCTAGTACAATATTATTTTTAGGAATACCTGCTGCGAGTAAATCGTTAGCGACACCTTCCTCTGTGTCATCATATTGAACCCAAACTTTGTCACCAATCAAATCAATATGGATGGGTGTCGCATGTAAATATTTATCACCGTCCCAACCTATATCTAAAACTAGATAACGTCCTCGTTCATCATCAAATAAAATTTCCGAATTATAGCTGTCCGGTATTGATGTACGATATTCAGCAAGTTCAAGTAATACATTCTTGATATTTCAATCTGGTATCCATTGAACTATTTCCTCCGTGGCATCATCAAATACAATTAGTGGTCTATATCATTAATTTTGGGAGGTTGTTGCGGAATCAAACCCCACCCCCAACCCCTCCCCGAAGCGCGGGGAGGGGAGTAAGATTTTTAGCAAAATGCAGAGTAGTAATTGTTTCTTGTTCCCCCTCTCCGTTGCGGGGAGGGGGCTAGGGGGTGGGGTTTGATTTTACGCTAACCAACCAAAACTTATGACATGAACCATTAGTTTAATAATTTGAACGTTTGCGTGCTGTCTCATGCATTACGCAAGATAGGACGAGCCGATTTACTAATAGCGAGTATTTCGTTGGCAAACCGAGCTATATTAGTAACGCGCAACACCCGTCATTTTAGGCAAGTTCCAGGTCTACGAGTAGAAAACTGGGTTGACTGATAAATAAAAAAGATAGCACGCAAACGTAGATTGGGGAACGGCACGCGAGAAAAACTTGATTCATACATCGTAATTATCAAGGCGCCGTAACCCAACAAAAATTTTCACAGTCAGTACAGACACTTCAACAAGCTTTATAGGTTGATTATAACACAATCATCCGTTAACGGATAGAATTTTGTTAAATTTCCTGGTATTACTGGTTTCTAATAGGCTCTTAGCTAGCAGAAACTTGAGCAGATATGCTTGTACGTTATATGATAACCGTAGCAGTTAGTCACTGGTAAGGGTTCTAGCTATATTTACATTTAATATAGTTATGTTTTCTTGCTGACTTACTTATGTTTAAATCACAAAGTGCGGTCATTACTCAGGTGTCAAAATACCGTGATGAGAAAAGCTTGTTTTTACACGTGGTTCTGTAGTACGGAGGAGATTTAGGGATGGATATAAGCCTGGTAATGTCCAACATTTTGAGTCCACCAGTTCTTTCCTTTTTTCTGGGAATGTTGGCTGTGACTCTCAAATCAGATTTAGAAATTCCTCAACCTTTGCCTAAACTTTTTTCCTTATATTTGCTGTTTGCAATAGGATTTAAGGGAGGGGCTGAACTAGCTAAAAGTGGCATAAATTCTGAGGTGGTATTTACCCTCTTGGCTGCCATGTTCATGGCTTGTGCTGTACCAGTGTACACATTTTTTATTCTCAGACTCCAACTCGACCTGTATAATGCAGCCGCTATTGCAGCCACTTATGGTTCCATTAGTGCCGTCACATTTATTACAGCAGGGTCTTTTTTGAATGAAGTTGGAATCCAATTTAGCGGCTATATGGTAGCAGCTTTAACTCTAATGGAATCTCCAGCCATTATTGTAGGACTTTTGTTGGTAAGAGTATTTGCACAAGACAATAAAGAAGATGACACCATCTCTTGGTCAGAAGTTTTGCAAGAAGCTTTTCTTAACAGTTCTGTATTTCTCTTGATAGGTAGTCTTGTTATTGGGATTCTTTCTGGAGAAAAAGGTTGGAAGATGGAGGAGCCGTTTACTCAAGGGATATTTTATGGTGTTCTCACTTTCTTTTTGCTAGATATGGGATTAGTAGCAGCTGGCAGAATTAAAGACTTGGGTAAAGCAGGCCCGTTCTTGATTACTTTTTCTATTTTGACCCCAATCGTTAATGCAATAATTGGCATACTTTTAGCAAAATTAATTGGAATGCCACAAGGAAACGCACTTTTATTTTCGGTTTTGTGTGCCAGTGCTTCTTACATAGCTGTTCCAGCTGCGATGAGATTGACACTGCCAGAAGCAAACCCCAGTCTTTATGTTACTGCCGCTTTAGCAATAACATTCCCTTTTAATATCATTGTTGGAATTCCTTTATACCTTTATGGCATCAGTATACTTTGGAGGTGAATTATGCACCCAGTCAAAAGAATAGAGATTATCGCTAATGCGGTAGAACTGGGAAAAATTTTAGATGGCTTAGAGAAAGCAGGGGCGCCTGCGTACACTATAATTCGCAACGTGGCGGGCAAAAGTCCTGGTGCAACGGCAACAGAACTGGACAATATTTTTGTGATAGTCTACTGTTTGCCAGACCAACTCAAGCCAGTGGTAGAAAAAATTAGACCTATTCTCAACAAGTTTGGAGGTGCGTGTTATATCACCGATGCAATGGAGATTCGTTCTACTAGGTGTGTAGCTTCTCTTTAGGAAATTAATAAAATGACCCGAATAAATGGATTTTTAGGTCGGCGCCAGCTTTTACAACTTGCAGGCGGTAGTATTCTAATGTCTTTTAGTGGTGTAGCGCAAGCAACTGCTGCCGAAAATGAGGTGATAAGTCCTGATGCAGCGTTGGAAAGACTATTGGATGGGAACAAGCGGTTTATACAGCAAAAATCTCAACATCCTCACCAATCAAAAATTCGCTTGGAAGAAGTAGCACAAGCCCAGCATCCTTTTGCGACAATACTTAGTTGTGCTGATTCTCGCGTATCTGGAGAAATTCTCTTTGACCAAGGGATGGGGGATTTATTTGATATCCGCATCGCAGGGAATATTGTTACACCTGAAGCACTAGGCAGTATTGAATATGCCGCAGTGGAATTGAGTTGTCCCTTAATTATGGTGCTAGGTCATGAAAGATGTGGTGCCGTAACTGCAGCAGTAAAAGGCGAACCATTACCTGGTCTTATGGGCACTTTTGTTAAGGGTATTAAACCAGCCATTAAGGATATCAAGGGTTTCTCAAAAGAGGCTGTAGAGAAAGCTGTAGTTGAAAATGTCAAATATCAAGTTCAAAAAATGAGAGGAAATTCTCAACTTTTATCTGAATTGGTAGATGCAAGTAAACTAAAAATAGTAGGGGGACGTTATGATTTAGATACGGGAGAAGTAACAATTATTTAGATTAATTCTAATAACAAGATTTTTGGTGTTAATAGCTCATTTTATTAGTTTGGTAGTAAAAATTATTACCACAGAGACGCAGTAGAGACGCGATTAATCGCGTCTTTACAGAGAGAAGAGTACACATGTAGAGACGCGATTGATCGCGTCTTTACAATTTGGAATTTTACAAATGATGCGCGGACATACGGTTGGTTTAACGCTTCGCTAGTTTGTAAGTTTGTAAGGTGGGCACTGCCCACTCTACTACTACTTATAAAGTTAGAAAATAGTTAGTCGATATGTTCCCTTTTCGCGCGGAATTGCTGAAAGAACTACTACATAGTAAGTATCGTCTTGAGGCAACCTAACTCGGTCAATTAATGCACTGTATTTACCATCTTTGTCATTATCCCTTGCGACGACTTCTCCTCTGGAGTTCAGAAGGACAATATAAGGTGAAAAATCTTCATAGATGCTATCAGCACGTATGCTAACTAGCTGATCTCTTCTACCTTGAAACTTGGAAACACTATAAGGATTGCCTTTTTTTCTAAGAGCAGTTTGTGTGGTTAGTACGCCAGATTTATCTAATGCATAACTAGCTCTATCATTCCGCAAAGCCAAACTATAGCGACCGCTATCTCCTGGATTACGACTAGTTACCGCAATTGTATATCTACCTGTAGCAGGAAGTCTAACAAACGCAAATGCACTCTTAACTCGTCCGCTACTTATTTCGTTACTACCTCTGGTTAAAAGAACTTGATTGTTAGAGTCTAGTAAAAACATAAAGGGGTCTAAACTTAAGTTATTGGAACGCCGTTTATCTATACTGCCTGCCAACCTAATTTCTATAAGTTGGTTTTCTGTACCCTCGAATTCATAAAAATGAAAGTATCTGCCTCGTGACTGGAAATCACCTCTCTTTAGTACTCCAATTTCTACATCTACAAAGTTGATATTTTTATATTTGCCAGGTGAAGGAAGAGGTGATTTTGTATTTTGCTGCTGATTTCTCTGTCTTTGAGGTATGGTACGACCAGAGGGTTTTGTAGTTGTTGGATTTACTGGTTGATTCGTAGGGCTTGACTCTACAGGTCTATTTATGGGTGTAATTATAGGTGTAGACTGACGCTGCGTTGGTGTTGTTATAGGAGTTACGTTTGGTTGTGTTGTTGGTTGACGACGTTGTGGGTTCGGCGCCGTTTGCGTTGGTGTTGTTGTAGGAGTTACGTTTGGTTGTGTTGTTGGTTGACGACGTTGTGGTTTTGGTGCCGTTTGCGTTGGCGTTGTTGTAGGAGTTACGTTTGGTTGTGTTGTTGGTTGACGACGTTGTGGTTTCGGCGCCGTTTGCGTTGGTGTTGTTGTAGGAGTTACGTTTGGTTGTGTTGTTGGGTTTACGGTTGGTTGTGTCGGAGATGGCTGTACTGTTGGAGTTGCCTCACTACTTGATGGGGTAGAAGTTGGAGATGGTTGTACTGTCGGAGTTGGTTCAGGCGATGTTGTAGGAGGTAAGGGAGACTCAATTGGTTGAGATGGTTTTCGCTGTACAGGTGTTTCTGATGTAGGGATTTTCTCGATTCCTTCTTCTACCGCTTCTGGTTGTCTTTCGTCTGGTGGTTTGGCAATTATAAATTTTTTTGATGCAAAGCTTTTTGAGTTTAAATAATCTGAATTTATAGACTTTGCCGATACTGCCAATAAACTATTATTCACTAATAACAGACCGCTACTAATCCAACAAGCTAAGATAAATTTTATTTTCTCTTGATAAGATTTATTCTTTTTGCCTACCATTGCTTTACTCCTCACGATTGACTTTGAAGCTTTGTTAAAAAAATTGCATTCATCAAGATTTATGTAACAATCTATACAATATAAACATCATAAATTTACAATTTATTACTTAAGTACAGGTATTGTATAGCGATTCCGATTATAAAATTAATAATAGTTTGAAAACTACTAGTTAAGTAGAATCTATTAAAAAAATTTTCAGGCATGGCTCAATAATCACTTCTTCCTGGAAGCGAATCCCCAGTATGCTCTGTTGCCTAAATCCCGATTGCTCAAATCCTTTGAACCCTGCTGGCAATAATCATTGTCAGGAATGCGATACACCTTTAATACCTCTACTTCGAGGTCATTATCGTATTATTAAAGTTCTATCTAACGAGGGAGGATTTGGCAGAACTTATCTAGCCGAAGACGTAGATAAATTGAATGAAAAGTGTGTTGTTAAACAATTGGCGCCTAAAACTCAAGAGCCTATAGTTGTAAAAAAAGCAATCGAGCTATTTAAACAAGAAGCAAGACAATTACAGCAGTTAGGTGAACATAACCAAATACCTTCGCTATACGCTTACTTCGAGCAAGATAATTATTTATATTTGGTACAGCAATATATCGATGGGCAGAATTTACTTAAAGAATTGTATACTCAAGGAACTTACGGCGAAAGTCAAATTCGAGATTTATTGTTAGATTTACTACCCGTACTTAAATATATTCACTCTCACGGTGTAATTCATCGAGATATTAAACTACAAAATATTATTCGGCGTTCGAGTGATGGAAAATTTGTACTGATTGATTTTGGCGCCTCAAAGCAACTAACTGCGACAGTACATAAAGTTGGGACTGCTATTGGTTCACACGGTTATACCGCACCCGAACAGTTACAGAAGGGGCAAGCTTACCCAGCTAGTGACTTATATAGTTTAGGTGTAACTTGCTTTTATCTGCTTACTGGCATTTCGCCATCTAAATTATGGATGGAACATGGGTTTGGTTGGGTTAATGATTGGCGGCGCTATATTAATGTAAATAATAGTGTTTTAATAAGTCGGGAATTAGGTGACTTTTTAGACCAGTTGTTGAAAGCTGACATTCAAAAGCGTTATCAATCTGCTGATGAAGCTCGTACACACCTAACATACTTAATAAATTACACTTCTAATGCGTCTTCTAAATTACTAGCTCCAAGTTCTCTTCAAACCAAGCTAACACAGCGAACGCAACTAAATAATTTACTCAAAAATCAACTCCTGCTCTTCGGTGTAATATTAGTGTTATGTTTAAGCATCGGTTGGTATTCTCAATACCAATCCAAGCGCATTCAAGAAACGCAAAATGGTCAACTCACAAACACAGATGCTCCCAAAACTTTGAGAGGACATTCGAGCGACGTCAATTCTGTTGTCTTTGCTCCTGATGGTAAAATGCTTGCTAGTAGTAGTGATGACAAAACTATCAAATTATGGAATCCAGTTACCGGACAGTCCATTAGTACCCTGAAAGGAGATTCGGATTGGATTTGGGATATAGCTTTTAGTCCTGATGGTAAAATACTTGCTAGTTGCGGCGCCGATAAAACGATAAAACTGTGGGATGTAGCAACAGGTTTACAAATCCGTACACTCAAAGGACATACAAATGGTGTTACTTCCGTAGCAATAAGTCCTGATGGGAAACAACTTGCTAGTAGCAGTTTAGACAAAACTATTAAATTATGGAACATTACAAATGGTCAAGAAGTTCGCACACTGAAAGGACATTCTCAAGCAGTTGATAACGTTATTTTTAGTCCTGATGGTGTAACGCTTGCTAGTGGTAGTTGGGACAATACTATAAAGCTATGGAATTTAACCAATGGCCAGGAAATACGTACACTTAAAGGACATTCAGATTTTGTTCTCTCTATTGCCTTCGATGCCAAAGGTGTAATGCTTGCTAGTGGTAGCAAAGATAAAACTATTAAGCTATGGAATTTGGTGACAGGAGAATTAAGTCGTACTATAAAAGCACATACAGATAAGGTTAATTCTGTTACCTTTGCATCTGGCGCCAACTATAGTAAAGCTTTTAAGACGAGTGAAATTCTGATTAGTGGTAGTAATGATAACACTATTAAACTATGGAATCCAGCTACCGGAGAAGAAATTCGTACTTTGAAGCAAGACTCTGGTTTTATTTATTCCATTGCGACTAGTCCAGATGGACAAACTATAGCTAGTGGTGGTAGCGCTGGCAACATCTTAAAAATATGGCAAATTCCTTGACTTTTGATTTTTTTAGGATAAAGGCATAACTAAGCGTGTTACAGTGGCGACCAACTCATTCGGATCGACAGGTTTGGCTAAGTGTTTTTGAAATCCTGCCATCATTACTTGGCGCTCGTTGACTTCTCCGGCATAGGCAGTTAACGCAATTGCTGGAACCTGTTGAAACTGAGGCGCCAATTTTTGGATTTGCTCGATTAACATATAACCATCCATCTCTGGCATCCCGATATCGCTGACGAGCAAATCAGGTTGAACGTCTTGGAAAACTTGCAGCACTTCGATTGCTCTTGGCATAGAAATAACCTCTGCACCCGCTTGTTCGAGAACAAAGGCTATAAAATCCCGTGAGTCAGGCTGATCATCGACAACAATAATTTTTAATCCAACCAGTGGTTCGGACTCGTGAGGGGAGGGCAAGGGAGAGGTTACAGGTTCGGAAAGTTGTTTGATTTTAGGCAACCTGACAGTAAAAGTGGCGCCAAGACCTTCCCCCGCACTTTCGGCTTTGACTGTACCACCGTGAAGTTCGACGAGTTGGCGCACTATCGCTAGTCCTAATCCCAATCCGCCAAATTTGCGCGTCGTGGCGCCATCTTCTTGCCGGAAATGCTCGAATACATAAGGTAAAAAGTCTGGACTAATGCCCTTTCCATTATCGATAACTTGAATTTGTGCGCTTGTTGCTATTTGTGTTAATCGAACTTCGACTCTTCCGCCTTCTTGGGTAAATTTAACGGCATTAGATAAAAGATTCCAAACAATTTGCTGTAGGCGCCCCATATCACCTGATACTTGGATTACATTTGGTTCAAAGAATGTTTGAATTTGAATGTTTTTGGCTTCTGCTGCTAATTGCACTGTTTCTAGGGCAGCCATGATTGTTGTCGCTAGGGTGACTGGTGCGACATTCAACGATAGTTTGCCACGCAGAATTCGAGACACATCGAGTAAATCTTCGATTAATTGCGCTTGCAGCTTGGCGTTGCGCTCGATGGTTTTCAATGCCAGAGCAGTTTTGGTTGCGTTCAGCTTACCCGTTTGCAACAGTTGCGACCAACCTAAGATGGGGTTGAGGGGCGTGCGTAGTTCGTGAGATAGCACCGCTAGAAATTCGTCTTTAATGCGGTTCGCTCGCTCGGCTTCTTCTCGTGCCGCTTGTTCTTTTTGTAAAGCACGTTCGCGGTCGCGCTCCAATTGAATGCGAGCGGTGATATCATTCGCTATCCCAATCAACCCAATTACTTCTCCAGCCTCATTGCAGTAAGGTGCTTTCGTGCCCAAAAATGTCCGAATTCCATCTGGAGATTCTTCAACTACGGACGTTTGGCCTAATTCCATAATGCGTAGGTCGTTTGCTGTAACCACTGCTCCCAGTTCGGGCGATGGGTAGCAATCACAATCCCGTAAGCCTATGACCGAAGAAGCTGGTTTGCCTAATACTTCAAGTGTAGCTGGATTTGCATAAATAATCCGCCCCTGTCGATCTTTGACGAAAATTGGTGTAGGCGCCGACTCATTAATTACACTCAAAATCGCATTCTTTTGTCGTAGTTCTTCTTCAGTGCGTTTGCGGTCGGTGATATCACGACAGGTAATAACTCCACCTTTGATTTTCTCACTAATATCAACTACTGGGTAGCCACTTATACTTACCCATCGCCCTTCTGAAGCTTGATCACGGCGGACAAATACCTCTACATCATTGACGTATTCACCTCTTATTGCTCTTTTTAGAGGTAGTTCCTCATTCGGGAAAAGGGTTTGTTGGTTGGGTAAAAATAATCCATAAGTACTTGACCATTGCTCGGCGGGTTCTTCATTCGTTAGGCACCCAAAAATGCGTTTGGCAGCTTGGTTAACAATAACAAACTCCCCTTGGGGGTTAGCGAGAATTAAACCATCACCAATACTATTAATAATTACTTGCAGTAACTCCGTTTGCTCTTGCAAGGCAATTTCAGCCTGCTTGCGGTCGCTAATGTCAATCGAGATGCCGATTAACCGCGTAGGTTGCTCATCAGCGTTGTAAAATATTTGACTGCGTGAATCAAACCATCTTATACCATGTACGGGATGGTTAATACGAAACTCAAAAGTAAGCGAGGTTTGTCGCTGCTCCAATGCTTGGCTGATGGTTCGCTCTACGCATTCTCGATCTGCTTCAATAATACTTGCCAACCAATTTTCATAAGTTGGGAGTGTAGCTGGTGAAAGTCCATATAGGGTGTAGAATTCTGGTGACCAATAAACGCTGTTAGTTACGACATTCCATTCCCAAGTTCCAGCTTTGGCAGCGAGTTGGGCAATCCGTAATCGTTCTTCACTTAAAGTTAAAGATTCTTGAGTTTGTTTGAGTTCGGTAATATCCATAAAAGCAGCCACGCAACCGCGAACAGTACCTTGTTTATTAAACAACGGTACTGCATTTACCCACCAGTCAAACATAGCTCCGTCCGCGCGCACCATTTGAATTTCGACACCTCGAACTTCGATACCTTGATTGGTGGCAACCTGCATCGGCAGTTCTTCCCCTGGAATTTCTTTACCATCGCGTAATTGTTTAAATGGCAGGGTTTCCGCTTGCTCTGCGGTGGCAGAAACGTTTGCATCGGGTGGAACTGTCAACATCGATTGAGCAAACCCATTGGCACGAATCACCTGACAGTTTGCATCTTCGGCAATCGTAATGCCAACAGGTACGGCATCAAGAATCGTTTGCATTTGCGCTACTCGCCGTTCCAGTTCTTGATTGAGCCTTTGAATTTCTGCCAATGCTGCTTTTAGCTCACTTCCGTCATCAATACAGTCCTGGGTTTTTTCCTCAAAAATCGGTTGTATCTCTTGTGCAACAATCTCTGAAAACGTTGTGACTACCGCATAAGGAATCGATGTATTTGGTTGGAATAAAGGGTGGGAGTTTAAATTCAACCATATCAAGTCCCCACTTGGCTTATAAAAACCCATGACTACATTTAAGCAAGGTTGCCGCGTCTGCAATGCTACCGTTGCTGGATGCGTTTCGCCTAGAAAGGGAGAGCCATTTTCATACACGCTTTGCCACGAGCAGCTTAGAGAGGTCGATCCATGTATTTGTTCAGCAGTTAATCCCAGTATTTCCTCAGCACGAGTATTACACGCTTGAATTGTGCCATCTAGCAAGTGTAAAACCATTCCTATATCTGTTTCCAACCGAAGCGAACTGTTAGCTAGCACTTTGTCAGAAGCCGTTGAAACAGAAGGGTCGTTTTTAGAGTAGAAAGCTGCCTTACCTTGATTGTGCATTATTTTCTAGCAAAGATTATTCGTAACTGATAAGCTGAGATTCTGGAAATACATCTGTTAACCCAAATGTAGCCATCATTAAAGCCCAAAGATATTACGTCTTTAGCGAAGCCAAGGCGCAGGGGAATTGGGAGAAATTACGGTACATCCAAACACATTGAATCATATCCCTTCAAAATATGCCAAATTTATAGGGATAGTTGACGTATACAAAGTACCATTAGAAACGCGCGTCGCTGTTAATTTTGTAAAATTGATTGCAGTGTGTAGGAAATTCTTTATAGATGGGGCTGCAAAATTCTTTTTATGCTACTACACAAAGCTTTTGCTACAAAGAGTTTGAGCCAGACTGAGCGCCTCGCGGTTAGAGTGTATGTATTTTTTTATTTACCGCTTGATTAAGTGATGATGGACTATACAGCATTTGGTAACCACGTCTAGCCTCTTTACTTTCTTTAGTTTTATGTTGACTAGCATTTACTGCTGCAATAACTTCGCATATTTCTGTAAGTAAATGCGAATAGTGCTTTTGTATATACTCTTTGCCACCATTAAAAGAGTATTCACCTGCGATAATCATTCCTCACTATTCCCATCAAATATATTTTTGTTAATCCACTCTTGAGGTATTTGTGCTACACGTTCACGTCCTGTGGGTTTATGAATTTCTTTCCCAATTGGACGCAGCTTTAACTCACCGCGATGTAAAGCTTGTAATCTTTCTTTGGCTACTTGAGTATAACGTAATTCCCTATCTACACCTATACCTCGGCGATTGTGATGAAGTGCGGCTATAAGCGAAGAACCAACACCACAATATGGGTCAAGAACATAATCTTCTTCATTTGTAAGTGCTAGTACGCATCGCTCTACAAGCTCAACTGGGAATTGACAAGGATGTATTGTTTTCTCAGGATGATTAGATTTTACATTGGGAATATCCCATAGTTGTGCTTCCCAATCATTAGCTACAACTTCCCAGATGTCAGATGGGTTTTTACCAAGAGGATTACCTGAAGGTTTACCTTTATTTGCTCCTTTAAAATGACGTTTGCCTGGATATTTTGCTGGTACACGTACAGCATCTAAATTAAATGTGTAATTATCGCTTTTTGTGAACCAAAGCAATGTTTCATAACGACCCGAAAAGCGTTTTTGAGTATGTAACCCGTGTCCAAAATGCCAGATGATGCGGTTACGCAATTTTAAACCACGTTTTTTAAATAAATCATAGTAATAAATGTCTAGCGGGAATACTTCACCATCTTCAACGTAATTGCCAACTTGCCAACAAATACTACCCTGCGGATTTAATACTCTTACAAGTTCATCTATAATTAACTCTTGTTCTTGTAAATAATGCTTGATGCTTAAACGTGTTTCGTACTCTTTCCCAATGTTGTAAGGTGGAGATGTAACAATAAGCTTTGCTATGTCATTGGGCAAAGAACGCAAAAAACTATCACTCTCGCCTGTATGCAAAACTATATTAGCGTTAGGTGTCAAAGATTCTTTTAGTACAAGGGGCTGTGATAACAGCGGTAGCTGGTATGCTTCCGTCATAGTATCTAATGGCAATATAACGTAGTAATTTTTGGTCAAACATTATAAATCTGTGTTAAGAGTGGGCGAATTTGTAGTCATAGCCATCAGCGCGATATGCAAAACTTACCCCATTCATCGTAGGAACACTTACCCTCTCCTTATTAATTAAAACCTCGAAACCTTTGGGAGTAGGTGTTTTTACTCTTGCAGTATAAGAACCACATGGCACTTTAACTTTCTTCTCAATGCCTTTTTTCTTGTTGCCCTTTGTCATACAAGGTTTATCCAGCTTGAATCTAACTATATCGCCTGTATGTATGTGGCTATACTCCTTCTTTGGCGCTATTGTTTTTACAGTCTCATCGGGATTTCTCTTTACAATTTTCTTAAGAGTTTTCTGACATGTTTCTGTAATTAATGCAGGGAACCCCTTATCATTAGTCTTTCTACTTTGTCTGTTGCCATGTCCTTTAGATATTACTTTTAAAGGTTGCTGTGTCAATATCTTGATGTTGCTGCCAGACTCACCAACACAAGCCGCATCAATGCTATGACCTTTTTCCAAACTCTGTTTAACTCTATTCATCTTAGTTCTACCACCTGTCCAATTTTTGATATTGTTGTATTTATCAGCCATATTTGAGATTGCAAATCTAGTCGAATTTACAGCAGCAGCATCTGTTAAAGGAGACTTAGCTTGACTTAAAATTTGCTCTAATTTCTGCCTGTCATCTAAAAAATCAGAAATATCCATATTTCCTTTACGTTGGTTGCAATCATTACAAGCTAACGTTAAATTACTAACTTTATCACTACCACCTTTCGATTTTGGAGCTATGTGTTCTATCTCTAACTGTACATCTTTTACACCACAATATACACATTCTCTACCCCATTTCTCTAGAAGATATTCTCTGATTTCATAGCCCATTAACTCGCCTTGCTGGTATTCGATACCACTTATTTCTGGATTAGCTAATTTTTGCATGTCGAATTTGACTTGTTCGATTTCAATTACAACAATTGGGCAAAACTTACAAAATCTTTTAATCCAAGTTTCTACTGTAAATACACGATGCATTAAAGACGGTGCTAACCATCCATTTGGTTTGCGCTTATTGAAACGTTTTTTACGATGCCTTAAATTTCTCGAACGTCTACCGCGTCTAAATCCGGCTCTAGTTAATAGGTCAGAACGAATTTGCATTCCACGGTGAAGAAGCTCCATACGAAATACAATATCCGAACCACACTGTATCGCAAAACCTGTCCATTTTGAGCCGGGATCGATTTTAAGAAAATATTCTTTAGCAGTCGGATTAAAAACTTGTTTTTTTAGAATTATTACAAATGGATAAGTTCTGAAAACTGCTGCTTTTTCTTGAGTTAAAAGTTTTCTTGCTCGTGCCGGATGCACCATATTCAAAAAACTTTTATCCGCATTCAATACGAAAACGTGATTTGTTAGCATTTTGTTTTTTTGGCAGTTACGCCGCTCTTTTGGGGTAAAGTTTGCTTCAACAATGTTTAAGGTTTTTGTCACGTCTAACCAAGACAGTTCGCGGATTTTGGTTTTTCTCCTTCATAAACTAGGTAATGTTCCTCATCCGAGCGCTTAGGACTAGCGAATCCTCCCTATGCTCCTAGTACCCTTAAACGTAGCCATTTGGCTGAGTCTGGTGTAGCCGGGTAGGTTCCTACCTTCCGTAAATCACAGATTTACCAGAGTTTATCCTGATTAACTATAATTCACGTCGGATTACTCCGCTTTATTAACTACTCATGGTTTTTGAATATTCTAATGCTATGGTAAACAATAGCACAAATTAACTACTTTCTTGCTTGTTAACTATCATAATTTAAGGGAACTAAAAATTATGTAGATTTTTGAAGATTGGCGCCGTTTGTAAAGAAGCGTCCTAATTAACTTAAATTGGGTAACAACGCTATATAAAATGACATATTTTTACATGTTTGAGATGCTTACGTAATCTTGATTTAGAATAGTTGTATTAATTCTATATTTTTACATAAGTGTACCGATGAAGGGTATTACAAAAATTCTCCAAAATTGTATGGGTATTGTGTTACTCGGCGCCTCTGTGTTGAGTCATCATACTTTGGTTGCTGTAGCCCAAGATAAACCCGTGTACAATCAACAGCAAGTAGAAGATGTTGCACAGCGCTTAGAGGGTATTATGGATACTTCGGCACGAGCGCGCGTTAATCCTAATGCTGCAAATGTCAGAATGACTGCTTGCCGTGTGAGTGTTGATAATAATTCTCAAAGAGCAAACAAATCTAACAAACCAATTTTTCTATATCAAGAGCAAGCTTTATCAAGCGAATTAAACAAACCTTATCGGCAACGCTTTTTAGAAATATCTTCTGTAAACAACGGTCGAACCGTGCGCTCGCTATCTTACAAACCTGCTGACCCAGCATCTTTTGCTAACTTTTGTAATAGACCTGTAACAGAGCGAAGTGTCAGATTAACTGACATTGGTAAACCTGTTTGTACCGTTTATCTCACACGTTCAGGAGAAAACTATATTGGTGTAACGCCAACTCAAGGTTGTCCTGCTAATGTTCGAGGCGCCGTGAGAATTACTAACACGATTTTCTTAAGTGAAACAGGAATGAATACTTGGGATAGAGGGTTTGATGCTAACGGTAAACAAGTTTGGGGCGCCAAGGCTGAGTCATACGAGTTCCGCAAAATTACTCAATAATGGCAACGGATGACTCTAGGATGTAACGGATAATTTATTTTATAGAACAAGTTGTTGATTGTCACAAATAACTCATCCGTTACATCCGTTATATCCGTTGCAAACTAATCCATTATCAAGCTATAGCTAAATGTAAAGGGGTAGATTTTCGATCTACCCCTTTGGTGTTTGTTGATATTTTGCGTCCAACTGCTGCTGCTACTGGTTCTAATGTGTGAACTAAATCAATCATTTCTTCTAAGGAGAGTGCTTGTTGAGCATCGGATACTGATTTTTCTGGGACTGGATGACATTCAATAATTAATCCATCGGCGCCACATGCGACTGCTGCTTTGGATAATGGTGCTATAAGCTCACGTCTACCAGCAGCATGTGATGGGTCTACGATAACTGGTAAATGTGTGATTTGTTTGAGTGCTGCAACGGCGCCTAAATCTAAAACGTTACGAGTATAGTTATCGAAACTGCGTATACCACGCTCGCATAATACAACATTTGAATTGCCGTGGCTTAAAATATACTCTGCTGCCATAACAAACTCTTCAATTGTGGCAGCTAACCCGCGTTTGAGCAGAATTGGTTTATTGATGCCTCCGAGTTCCTTAAGTAAATCGAAGTTTTGCATGTTGCGACTGCCTACTTGCAGCATATCAGCACTTGCTAAGATAACTTCAATTTGTGAAATCGCCATTACTTCTGTAACTACAGGTAGATTATATTTGTCTCTCACTGCTGCTAACACCTTCAACCCAGCTTCACCCATTCCTTGGAATGCATAAGGAGATGTGCGGGGTTTGTAAACTCCACCACGTAGTGCTTTTACAGGAGATGAATGCAATTTTTCAGCTACGATTTCCATTTGCTCGTAACTTTCTACTGCACAGGGTCCACCAATAATAATTATTTCTTCGCTTCCAAAAGTAACATTATCAGAGATTTGGACGAGAGATTGATGCAAGGGATTTAATTTAGCTGCAAGTTTAGCGTTATTCATAGCAAGATGCGTTGATTGATGATTGGAGGTGTGAAAAAAAAGCCTGGAGCGTTAACTCCAGGCTACAGTTCGTCGTCATGACTTACTAGTGACCCGGAGAATATCCGAACCAATAAAAACCATAAAACCAACTTGTAAGGTTTGTCATGACAAATAAATTAAGAGAAGTACAAAAATGCAAAAACCGCAGAGTTTGCGCTCTGCGGTTCACCGGGTGATTTCCATGCGGAAAGTCAATTCACTCCCAGTGAACCACCTTACGCCAAAAATAAAAATACTTACTTGTGTATATCATTGATTGAATTGCTGGGAAAACTTATAATATTCCTACCCTTCACAATTTAACAGGGTATAACAGGAAAGTCAATACCGAGAATCTATAACCCACAGGCGCCACTTACCTAATACGGGCGTGCTTCATTGCATGAGCATCATTAAATAAAATAGTGTTTATTTTATGAAGCGGGTCATTGGGAAGTAAACCTTTATAGATAATAGGTAGTAGTCAATCGGTTACAAGACCAGGGTAAGCTAGGCATGAGCATCGATTGAGTGGACAAGCAAGCTTTTGAGGGAATAATTACCCACTACCAAACCTTATTAACTATCCATTGCACAACGTTATCGATCGCACGACTCTATATGAAGCCCAGTTCCAAACTTTTATCAACAGCTTTTAACTATCATGGTGCTTATCCCTGTCCGGTTTGTCGTGTGGGTAAAATTACTCATATGCCCATGATGGAGGCAATGTCTTGTGATTTTTGTCAGCAAATCTTTACTGTCAATATTGAACAACAACAATTAAAGATGCCTTCACGACAACCTCCTTTAGTTTGGCGTTGGAATGGTTTCAACTGGACAGAAGCTCAACTAGAAGGAGTTGAATTTGGCTGGGGTTATGTTTTTGCAGCACTTGCCTTTATATTTTTACCAACAGGACTTATCGGTATAGTTGCTTACAATTTCCCCCCATCGCCAGAGGCTCCGTTAAGCTGGGTACCTTATATTTGGACTGCATTGACTTTTATATCACACTTTACAATCATTCTATGGTTGTTTATTGAGATATATCAGGTACCGATTCGAGCTTATTTGCGAGCTATACGCGAGCGTTTGCTAACTCGGTAAAAAATTAGTACAGGGGAGTCACTTCATACAACTTGCTCCTCTGCACTGCTTATCATCACAAAAATTAAAAAATTCTGCATTTGTGATGTGCATTATCAACATTAAAAGATTTACTCCTGAAAAAACAGCAGATAAGGGGCTAAATCGCTCATAATTAAAATGGTAAAAATATTAATACCTTATGAGAGAACTGGAGCGATACTACCGAATTTTAGAATTGGAGCCAGGAGCTACTCTTGATGAAGTTAACCAGGCTTACAAGGATTTGGCTTTTGTATGGCATCCAGACCGTATTCCGTTAGACAATCAGCGTCTAAGAGAAAAGGCTGAAAGAAAACTCCAAGACATTAACGAAGCGCGCGAGAAGTTACGTTCCCACAAAACGCGCTTTAATGCAACATCGCGTACTACATCACCCACAACATACAGGCAAACTACCAGACCAGCATCGCCGCCACCAAAGTCAACGACTAGATATACATCACAATCATCTTCGCAATCAACCTCACAACCAACTTCACAACCAAAACCAGCACCGGAACCAGTAAAAGAAAAAGAGCCGGCGCCAAAACCTCCATCGCAGACGCAAACAACTTACAGAGCTGCCTCCCCAACACCAACACCAACAGCAACACCAACATCAACACCAAAACCTAGCCCTCAACCAAGTTACCAAGAACAAACTTATCAATCAAATTATCAGCCACCTAAGCAGCATCCAGATTTAAGCGGTAAAGATTACAGCAAAGCCAACTTGAGTAACCGTGATTTCTCCGGTCGAAACTTGAGTTATGCCAATCTTAGTGGCGCCAACCTTAGCGATACATTTATGCACAAAGTAAATTTACGCGGTGCAAATCTATCTGAGGCTAATTTATTTCGGGCAAATTTACTGCTAGCCGATTTACGAGAAGCCAATTTACAGTCCGCGAACTTAATTGGCGCCGACTTAAGCGGTGCTGATTTACGTGGCGCCGACTTCCGTAATGCTAGAGTCATGATTGGCGATAGAGTCCAAGTCAAACTTATCGGCGCCTTATTAAGTGGCGCCATCATGCCCGACGGTTCAGTACACGATTAATGTAGAGACGTGATATATCACGTCTCCAACAATCACGTCTCCAATAATGTGCGAAACTTAACAATGGTTTACAATCACACCATTTGTTGTATGAGTACCACAATCACAGACATAGCAGTCAAAACAATCAACGGGCAAGAAAAAAACCTCAGCGAATATGCTGGCAAGGTATTATTAATAGTTAACGTTGCTTCTTACTGCGGTTACACAGGACAATATACCGGATTAGAGAAATTAAACAAAAAGTACCACGATGCCGGATTGCGCGTACTTGGATTTCCTAGTAACGACTTTGGCGCCCAAGAACCAGGTACGAACGAAGAAATTGTCACATTTTGCGACAGAAACTATGGTGTAACTTTTGACTTGTTTGATAAAGTTCATGCAAAAGGGTCTGATAAACACCCGCTTTATGAACGACTTACAAGCGCAATAGAGCCAAAAGGGGATGTATCTTGGAATTTTGAGAAATTTGTAATCGGCAAAAATGGTCAAGTCGTCGCGCGGTTCAAAAGCGGTACAACACCCGAAGCACCCGAATTAATCGAAATAATTGAGCGCGAGTTAGCAAAATAGTTGTAAGTAGGGGCGGGTTTAGCTATACCTTAGTAAATAAGAAATATCTAGGTAAACCCGCCCGTACAGTCGGCGCGGAATTATGAATGCGGGTTTAGCTATACCTTAGTAAATAAGAAATATCTAGGTAAACCCGCCCGTACAGTAAGGGCGGGTTTAGCTATACCTTAGTAAATAAGAAATATCTAGGTAAACCCGCCCGTACAGGAGTTAGGAATTATGAATGTTGCAATTATTGGATGTGGTTATGTCGGTTATTCAGTTGCGAAATGCTGGCAGCAAAAAATGACGCTGGTTATAACAGCGACGACTACCACACTTCCAAGAGTATCGGAACTGCAAACTGTTGCTCAGAAAGTATTTGTTTTACAAGGTAATGACCGCGAAGAATTAGAAAAAGTTGTACATGGTCAAGATTGTGTATTGTTGAGTGTTGCACCAAGACGCGGTAGTTCTTATCAAGATACTTATTTACAAACTGCCGAAACAGTCGCACAAGTTTTAAAAAAATCTTCAGTCAAACAATTAATATATACAGGTAGTTATTCAGTATACGGTAATCGAAATGGTAATTTAGTTGATGAAACAACACCTGTGGCGCCAACTAACGAAAAACAGCAAGTTCTTTGTGACACCGAACAAGTATTACTTACTGAATTAAAAGATAAATTACACGTTTGTATATTACGTTTAGGTGGAATTTATGGGCCTGGACGTGAGTTGGTGAAAATCTATGGTCGAATTGCTGGACAAACTCGTCCTGGAGATGGAAGCGAAGCAGTTAACTGGATTCATTTGGATGATATTGTCGGCGCCATCGAGTTTGCACGACATTATCACCTTCAGGGAATTTATAATTTAGTTGACGATGCTTATTTATCAAATCGCGAAATAATTGAGCATGTATGTGAAACGCATAATTTGCCCAAAGTCACTTGGGATACCTCACAACCGTCTAACCGCGATTTTAACGTCAAAGTCTCAAACCAAAAAATCAAAGCCGCAGGTTACAAATTGATTCACCCGGAGATGATTTTTTAATTATGCTAACTCAAGATATTACACTTTCACAGTTTTACACCTGGCTAAATTACCGTTGTGCTTACTCAGTTCACAATCCTAGTAATACACCTACTGGCGCCCCCTTATTATTAATTCATCCAATAGGGGTAGGTTTATCACGGCAATTTTGGCAACGTTTTTGTCGCGAGTTTGAAAATCTTGGTCATCAAAATCAGATTTATAATCCTGATTTAATTGGGTGTGGTGATAGCGACATGCCCGCAATACCATCTACACCTGAATTTGAAGCACAACAGTTACAATTCTTCATTGAAAATATTGTCCAGAAACCTGTAATTTTAGTTGTACAAGGCGCCTTGTTTCCTGTAGCGGTCGAATTATACGAAAAAGTACCTGATTTAATCGCAGGAATGGTATTATCTGGGCCTCCCACTTGGTCACTAATTAGTGAAGACAGACCCAAATGGCGCCAAAACTTAGCGTGGTCTATATTTAGTTCACCAATTGGTAACTTATTTTACCGCTATGCACGCACCGAGAAGTTTTTACGTAACTTCTCAACTAAAAGATTATTTGCCTCGTCAGATAAAGTCGATGCTGACTGGCTGAATACTTTACGCAAAGGCGCCGAAAATATGGCTTCTCGCTATGCCGTATTTTCATTTTTAGCAGGATTTTGGCGCCAGGATTATCGTAGCAGGGTAGCAGCAATTCAAAAACCCGTACTTGTAGTTATGGGTGAAGTTGCATCAAGTATAGCTAAAGAGGGCGAACAAGAAAAAGCAAACGAACGTTTAGCCGAGTACTTAACATGTTTACCGCAAGCACAAGGAATTAAAATCCCAGGAAGAAACGTTTTGCCATATGAGTCAACAACAGAATTTGTAAACTCAATGTCATCATTTATTAAATCAATCTAAACTTTCTTGTGGAGCGGGCATCCTTGCCCGCACGCGCGTTGTAAGATAATTACCACGCCCGACACAGAGTACACAGAGGAGATATTGAGAGATTTAGCATTAATGCCAATTTTAAATCAAATCTTAATTCCTCTCTGTGAACTCTGCGCCTCTGTGGTAATAAATTTTCATACAAAGCAAATTAATATAATGATTATGGGCTAACAAGCTTATAACTATACTTAGGGTGCCTTACTTCCCTTGCTCAAATAATAATGCCATAAAATCCTTGTTGCTATTGCACGCCACGGGCGCCATTTTTCGGCAATAACTTCTAGTTGGCTTGGTGTTGGACGTGTAGGTAAATCTTTTAATTTCTGATAAGCAAGAATCACTCCTAAGTCAGATGCAGGAAAAGCATCAGGACGCTGTAACGACATCATTAAATATATATCTACAGTCCAATTACCAATACCTTTAATTTTTGTAAGTTCCGTGCGTAAAATTGGCTCATCAGCTAATTCAAGTTTATCTAAATCAAGTTGTTTACTAGTTATTGCAGCAGCTAACGCGCGGGTATACACAATCTTTTGACGGCTTAAACCTGCTGTTTGTAACTGCGAATCATCAAACGTGATAAAATTTTCCGGTGTCAACGGATTAACTAATATTTGTAACCTGTTAAATATCGCATTAGCCGAAGCTACCGAAACTTGTTGCCCTAATATAATTCGTATAAGTCCAATAAAACCCTTTTCGCGTATCCAGTTTGGCGGATATCCATAGGTTTGAATAATCTGCGCTAAGTCATCATCACGACTCACAAGTTCTTGTATACCTAGCGCGATAGTTTCTTCTGTAAGGGGTTGATTTTGTAATAACATTCACAAAAAGATATTATGAGGTAATTATAAACGTAATGGCAACAGGTGCCAACTAAATGTCCTATCGCAACAATATCATTATGCAACTTACTGAAAACTGATACTATAGCATAGAGCAATACTTAGCGTTGTCGGAAAAAGCAGACTCCAAAAGCGAGTATATCGATGGAGAGATTATTTCAATAGCCAAGTACAAAACTCTGTCTAAGGCGCCTATACAATTCTTTGTGTATTTATATTACTTGTGTGATACCCAATTTAATCACCTTGCCATTGCAAAAAGAAAATTAATCATTGATCTAGATACTCCGCTACGACTGTTAAATCATCCAACGCACGATTTAATCGGTTAAGCATTGCTTGTTGCACTTCAGGTTCAGCCTCAAGAGTCTCTAACTTTTGTTTCAAATAATACTCTATAGCTTGTATCCATAATGATGATTTCGTATGCTGTAATGCTTTCGATAGCCCCATATTTGTCAATACAGATAGTTGAAAAGCTATTTTGTTTTTTCCACCATAACCTAAATATCCATCGTAAAATTCGAGCTTATCAGGGATAAATTCCAAATATTGCTCAGACGTAATACCAGATGGTTCTAACTGTGGTTTTGGCAATGGAGATTCAGAATTACTCATAACTTAACACCGTGTAATAGGTATCAATACGTCTATATTAAACTTACTGCAATGAGTTTATTATAAGGCACCTGTAATTATAGGACGTAAATATTCTATAGAAGAGAGGCGCCTACAACTTGATTAAAATTGCTACAGCTTCAATGTTGGCAACTAACGTAATATAATCAGGATTTCAGGGACTTAAATAGGAGCGTGATACTTTCAAAAACTAAGAAATTTTAGGTCTACCTATACTCATAATGGTTAGGCAGTACATTTCTCCCCAGTTTGAATTTTCATCGAAATTTCTAGAAGAACTTATGAATGAGTTAGCATTCTCCAACGGATTAGCACGAGTCGAAATTAATCGGCGGGAGCATTATATTGATAAGACAGGAAAAGTAATTTATTAATGTCAGTATTACATGTAATCTTTAAAATCTTTTAAAGCTGCATCAAAATCATCTGATATAGTAATTATGTCTTTTGCGCTTCCGAATAATGGAGGACGTTTTTTGCCTGTTTTAACTGAGGTTAACTTCATGACAGGTTTTTCATCCTTGGTGATGATTATTTCTTTGCTATTCATTACAACTTATATTATATTTTTGAATTGTTGTGATATGTAAATTTTTGACTGCACAGGCAGGATGCCTGTGCCACATTGTGTTGAATCAATGTTAAAAGTTCTCGAAGTTGGTGATTGCGTTTTTCATTTTTTCTATGACTTCTGTTACATCTACGCTTCCTAGTTCACCCGACGCGCGTGTGCGGATACTCAAAGTATTTGTTTCTACTTCTTTGGCGCCCACAACTGCCATCACGGGTATTTTTTGTTTCTCAGCGTTGCGAATTAGTTTAGCGAGTCTATCACCACTGGTATCGACCTCTGCACGAATACCAACCGCGCGCATTTTTGCTACAACGTCTTTGGCGTAATCTAAAAATTGGTCGCTAACGGGAAGTAAACGCGCTTGGGATGGCGCCAACCATAATGGAAAGTCACCTGCATACTCTTCGATTAAAATACCAATTAATCGTTCTAAGGAACCAAACGGCGCCCGATGAATCATAATTGGACGTTTGCGTGAACCATCTTCAGCAACATATTCTAAATCGAAGCGTTCGGGTAAGTTGTAATCTACCTGTACCGTTCCAAGCTGCCATTCTCTTTCCAAAGCATCTTGGAAGATAAAGTCTAACTTGGGACCGTAGAAAGCTGCTTCTCCGATACCTAAGAAGTGATCCATTCCCAAATGCTCAACCGCACGACGAATAGCACCTTCGGCTTTTTCCCACGCTTCATCTGAACCAATGTATTTGTCGCTTTCTGGGTCACGGAAACTTAAACGTGCTTTAAAGTTCTTTAGTTGCAAACTATTAAACACCGACAAAATTAAATCAACGACGTTGAGAAATTCAGAGTCGAGTTGTTCGGGAGTTACAAATAAGTGCGAGTCATCAACTGTAAAACCACGCACACGAGTTAAACCACCTAATTCCCCTGACTGTTCGTAGCGGTACACTGTACCAAACTCGGCAAGACGCATTGGTAGCTCACGATATGAACGCAGTTCGCTGCTATATATCTGGATATGGAAAGGACAGTTCATTGGTTTCATCACAAAACCAAGTTCGTGTGATGAAGCGTCTTCATCCTCTGCCATGAGAGGAAACATATCTTCTTTGTACTTCTGCCAGTGTCCCGAAGTCTTAAATAAATCAACTTTGGCTATGTGAGGAGTAACAACAGGCAAATAACCGCGTTTAATTTGTTCCTGTTGGAGATAATCTTCTAAAAGACTCCGTAACAAAGTACCCTTGGGTGTCCATAAAGGTAAACCAGGCCCCACCAAATCAGAAAATATAAATAACCCTAGTTCTTTTCCTAATTTACGGTGGTCGCGACGCATTGCTTCTTCTTTACGTCGCTTGTACTCTTCTAACTGTTCGGGCGTTTCCCACGCAGTTCCATATATACGCTGTAATTGTGCCTTGGTTTCGTCTCCACGCCAATAGGCGCCTGCTAACGTTTCAAGTTCAATTGCTTTTGGATTTAAATCACCTGTATTCTCTAGGTGAGGACCTGCACACAAATCCCACCATGTATCTCCTAAATGGTAAATTGTAATCGGCTCCTGCTTAATATCCGCAAGAATCTCTAGCTTGTAAGGTTCGTTGATTTCCTTTATTCTACGTTCAGCTTCTTCTCGACTAACTTCCTCGCGCGTTACTGGCAATTTTTTGTTGATAATTTTTACCATCTCTTTGTAGATGGACTTTAAATCCTTCTCCGCAAACGGTTCCGGATTATCAAAATCATAGTAAAAACCATTTTCAATCCAAGGACCAATTGTAACTTGCGCCTTGGGAAACAGCTTTTGTACTGCCATTGCCATAACATGGGAAGTCGTATGGCGAATTTTCTGCAAGCTTTCTGACTCGCTTGTACGAGGTAAACTAATTTTTTCGACGGATGATTGCTCTTTTTGAGTACTGTCTAGCTGAGGTGTTACATTTGGCGACATCGGCTGTTTTACCTTTGGCTTAATTCTTTTATTACTGTATTTTGACTTTGGGAGCGAGCATTGTAGAAAAATAGAATAATACTAACATGGCATTTCATGAAGCCAACACCAGATTCAACGTGCCCAAAAGAGCTAACTTCAGCCATGCGAAGGATGCTTTATCAATATCAAGTCTATAAACTCTAACCTCTAAATACCGCTTCGGTGCGATAAATTCTTTCATGATTTCTTAATAAAATATTTATATTCCCTTTATTCTTACCTTAATGTTAGCATTTCATAAACATACCTCCTCTGATACATTGACTTACCCTGTATTAAGCGTTTCAATAAAAAAACTAAATCGATTTGCTTTTAATTTCCTGTAATGGTAATTTTAATATTTCGAGCCGATTTAACATAGGTCTGCGTCTATGTTAGCTGGTATATACGGCTTTTAGTTAAAATAATCGCGCAAATTATCTCTCGACAACAAAACTTTTTGCATTCAAGAGGCGCCGATAAAAGTTTTACAGGAACCTGATTGAATCGACTATAATAGATTTTGTAGCCCCTGCTACAGAATACCAGGTGTGAGAAGTATCTAATGATTCTTAAGTGTTAAGAATCGTTAAAAAAGTTAATATTAATAAGAAAGTTAGAAGTATGCTTCTCATTTATGCGGGACTCAAATCTACCAGAACCGGAATTGCTCAAGTCAGTTTTACAACCCCTACTGGAGGATTTCCAGTACTGGTTCACGCGCGCACGCAATTTGCTAGAAACAGAGCGAATTGATTTTATGAGTACACAGGAGCAGTCAGACTTGTTATTGCGAGTCAATCTTGCACAAGAACAAGTGAACGCTGCGAAGATGATGTTTGCCGCGACTGATGGACAAGCTGGAATTGATATGGAAGCTTTAATGCCTTGGCATCAGCTTGTTACCGAATGTTGGAATGTAGCGATGAAATTTCGCTCTGAACGCGAAGCTTAACAAGTACAATTATATTATTAGTAATTACAAAAAAATGATTTAGCTAGTTTATCTGGAGATCAAAGTATATTATGCTACTTAATGTCAAGAAAAGATATTAGTGTAGCGTGCATACCAAACAAGTTCGATTTGTAATGTGCGAATTAGTTCGGGATTTAAGTATTGTTTTCCTAGCTTTATGTTGATTTCATTACATTCAATATTCAGTATCTTTCGTTGAAACTGATTTTTCCGGTATCGATTTATAAGCCTTTAATAACACGCTGTTGGAGGAAACCCATATGTTACACCTTATTTACATTCTTGCTTTTACTGTCCTTGCCAGTATTGCTGTTGCGAATTTGATTCGTAACTTGATTATGTTTAGTTTTGATAGAGAGCGGACATATACATCAAGACCATCACAAGGTAGTAACTACGGTTACACGGCAAGAAAACAATTTGTGCCTCATCCAGAATTATTAGATAGTTCGGGCAATTTAATTAAAGAACCGCTATTGGTAATGCGTTCGATAAACGTTGAAGACGCGCGTCAGCAGCTTGATGCATTATTTGAAGCATCCCCTGGACATAAAAGTGACGTTCAAGAAGAAAAGTAGGATGTAGAGACGCGATATATCGCGTCTGATGGAATTTGAAGGCAAAGACGCGAAATTTCGCGTCTGATGGAATTTGAAGGCAAAGACGCGAAATTTCGCGTCTCTACATTGGTTAGGCTTCAATAACAACACGTAGGTTGCCGCGTTTTCTAGCTACACGGCAAGCTGTTGTGTTTCCTGAACGTTCAAACTCTAAATCGAGGATAGTTGGGCCTACACGTAAGTTGTGTAAAGAAAGGTGACTAATTGATTCTGGTAAAGCTGGGTCAATAACTCTCAGGCAGTTATTTGGTGCATCTGGAACAAGATTGACAATCATTTGTATTAGTTGGAAAACGCTACCAGTTGCCCATGCTTGTGGTGAACAAGCTACGGGATATTGTACTGGAGCGTTATCACCGTCGCGTTCATAACCGCAAAGTAGTTCGGGTGGACGCTGGTATGGTTGAACGCTCGTCATGTCAACTAAACCCTGGAAAACTTCGAGTGCTTGGTCAATTAGACCGAGGGAACGTAAACCCATAGCAATCATTGAGTTGTCGTGAGGCCATACTGAACCAATATGATACCCCATCGGGTTGTACGCAGGTGATAAGCTACTTAAGGTTCGGATACCCCAACCGTTATACATGTCCGGCGCCCGTAATCTTTCAGCAACACTATAAGCTTTTTCGGGTGTAAAGATACCTAAATGTAAACAATGACCTGGGTTAGAAGTAATACTATCAACATGTTTACCATCACCGTCTAATGCCAGCGCACAAAAATCCTGGTCTTCCATCCAGAAATCGCGGTTAAAACGCATTTTCAAACTACGCGCTTCATCAGTCCAACGGTCTGCTAAATCTAAACGCTTTTTCATGCGCGCGATTTCAGCTAAACGTAATTTAGCAGCATAAACATAAGCTTGCACTTCACATAATGCAATTGAACCATATGCTAGTTCACCTTTACGGTTAACTATACAATCACCCGAATCTTTCCAACCTTGGTTTGCTAAACCTAATTTTGACCTGCGGTGATAGCTTAGATAACCTGTTTGTCTCATATTGCGGTCAATCCATTCCATTGCGGAAAGCGCATTATTCCACAAATTTTCTAACGTTTCTCCGTCATGTGTCCAAGCGTAGTACTCAGCATACAGCATCAACCATAACGGAGTCGCATCAACTGTACCGTAATAAGGTGTATGGGGTACTTCTTTACAGCGCGCTAATTCACCTAATCGTAATTCGTGTAGAATTTTTCCTGGTTCCTCTTCGCGCCATTCATCTTCGAGCTTACCTTGATATACAGCAAGTAAAGTTAGAGTTTCTTTGGCAATTTCAGGATTCAACATCAAAGTTTGCGAAGCGGTTATGAGCGAGTCACGTCCGAACAACGTTGAAAACCAAGGTACTCCAGCAGATACGGTTTTGCGCTTACCAAATGATTGTCGCAGCAGATACATGTCTTGTTCCGCGCGTTCGATAACTCGATTAAATATACCTTTATCAGCACGGATGTGGGTGATTTGGCTGACCCAGTTTTGCTCTTCCATCATTTCAGCAGCTTTCGCCTGACCTAATGTTACAGGAGCGCTAACCGTTGAACTTGACTTATTATTTGTTAAAAGATTAATACGATAACCTAATTTTTGTTTTTCATGCGGCGCCAATTCAAAGCGCCAAAGTCCTGTATAACCTTTAAAATAATCTGGCTGACGATGCTGGAATTTAATTCTTGATTCCATCACCATTCCATCCAAACCTTGATAAGCAAGCGTTAAAGACTTTTCGGTTGCTTCTGTATATTGATTTTCTTCGTGAGTTGGCGCCTCAATAGAAGATACCCCTTCAGCTAAACGTAATAAGCGACCGCGTTTTTCTCTAAAATGTCCGCGAACTTCAAATAAATCAGCAAAATCAGCATCAAAGCTAAGACTAAGCTCAAAACTTATTGTAGTTGTACTGTAATTAGATACTTCTATTTCTTCAAATAAGGCGCCGTTCAAAACAAGTTCACGACGAATACCAATCGTATCAGGGCGTAAACGCTCATCAATTCGCGGATTCGTACATAAAACAGATAGCGAAAACCCTTTATCAGCAGTACTGCTTAGTAATACAGGTGAGTGTCCGTCAATTTGTAACTCTAACCGATTTAAAAAGCGTGTATCCGAGCAAAACAATCCCATACTCGGGTTGCCGTCACCAAGACCGCACCCAGAAATATTACCTAAAGTATCTGTAACGAAAAATAAATCATCATCTTTAATAGTTAATGTCGGCTGCGGTCTTTCACTAATTACGCAGGGCCATTCGGGGATAGGAATTTGTTCGGCAGGGACAAAGGTTTTTCCGTCCAGCAAAATTTTTTCCGGTGCGATTAAGGTATCCGGTGTCATTCTCCAACTTCCAACTGATAACAGGTCTAGTTTCTTAGTCAAAAAAGCGTCAACAGGAAAAAAAAGACGCCTTTCTTAATAAATTTAGATATTTTCATGCTGCCGCACTGCGAACAGCACAAGCTTAGTATGTATACCAAGCATCTTGGTATAAAACTTACACAATAAACACAAGTAGTTATTTTATTAACTTATGTAAATTTGTAGAAATTTTATAGATTATAGCGTTAGACACTATGTTAAGAACGATTAAAAAGTGTTGATTTCCGCATCATTAAATGTAAATTTCAAAACAAAAATCAACCAAAATATTATTACAGCTTTAAAGCATAAATGGCGCCCGACATACAAAAAAAATATATTTGATTAAATTATATACGTATAAATACTGCTTAAATTGTTCAACAAGAACAAAATAGTCTAAAAATAGGCAAAATATACAATTTTAGATTCGCTATTCTCAAGCAAATATAAGCTAATTAACATAAGTATTTATAATATCATTGGCAACAGATGTAACGGATGTAACGGATAGTTTATTCATGACATCCGCTACATCCGTTTTATCCGTTGCCTAGAACCATAGAATACGCGCGTTCATATTCGTCAGCCATTGTTTCAACACTAAAGCGGCTAACAACATACTCGCGGCAAGTTTGACGGTCTAGCTTCATCGAAGAAGGAACCATTTCAATCATGGCTTCAAGAGAATGACACACGTAACCTGTTTTGCCGTGAGCAATGACTTCAGGGACAGAACCTAGACCCATACCGATTACAGGTGTACCAGTTGCCATCGACTCAATCATTACTAGACCAAATGGTTCTCGCCAAGTAATAGGGAATAAAGTTACAGATGCTCCCGATAGAAGTTTTACTTTATCTTCGTGAGAGATTTCACCAAGAAACTGAATTTGCTCACCGTCGATCAGTGGTTTAACCTGCTCATGGTAAAAATCTTTGTCTACAACATCAACTTTGCCTGCCATTAAGAGCGGTAAACCAGTCGCGCGGGCAATTTTGATTGCTTCGATGGGTCCTTTTTCTGGCGATATGCGTCCAACAAAACCTAAATAACGTGGTTGTACAGGTTCTGGGTTGAAAGCGTAGACGCTTGTATCGATACCGTTGTAGACAGTGTGAATATAATTCAGACCTAAACGCGGTTCGCGCTGGGCTTCACTAATACTAATGAACTTTTGCCAAGCAAAGCGGCGGTATATTTTCTCGTTCTCTGGAGTAAAGGCGCCGTGGAGTGTATGAACAGTAGGTGTTTTGACAAAACTGCTGTATGAAAGAGCTTGGTAGCCAAAATGAGAGTGGATAACATCAAAATGATGTGCTTGTTGGAAAACATCGGCAAGGAGCATATGCTCATAAATACTCGGTTCCTTAATATTCGGGTCGAGTCGTAGCGCTTGTGGATGTACAGTTTTAAGTTTTGCTGCTGTTATTGAATCTCCAGAAGCAAATAAAGTTACTTCATGACCACGCCGTACCAACTCGTCTGTTAACAGTTTGACAATCAATTCGATACCGCCATAACCTTTAGGAGGTACGCGCTCCCATAAAGGAGCAACAATCGCAATTTTCATATTTCACTTATGCCAGCAGGTAAACGAAAATGCAATGTACTATGCCTACTACTGTTGTTGAGTGCGTTTTGATGATATTGAAGCAAGTAAGTATGTAAACACTCACTTTTCTCCAAGGCATAGGGAAATGATTTACCTGCTGAATTAAACCTTATTTTCAAACTCATTCCCCCCATCAAAGTCTGTGCTGACAAGGAATCAACTACTTATTTAGATAGAATTATAAGCTTAAATCTATCTGAATAATTAGTAGTTTATATTTGAGTTATTTACATGATTTTTTAATTATTATTTTCGAGAGCAATGTTATATTACATTAATTTGTCAAACAGAGCAATATGCAGATATTGCTAAGTAAATATATCAAATTTATTCCCAAATTTACGTGTTATACCTGAAAAAATATTGTATTTTTATATACTACTTTATTGTTCAAACATGAATTATTTTCAGTAATTTATGTTCGTATTGTCACTTAATATATTAAAGCTGAGTCAATGCGCGATCGTATTTGATGTCTTGTCGGCGCCTGACAGTCAAATAAAACTAGTCAATTCAAATACTGAGAAAATTTTAAACAATTGTAATATTATTAATACTTTTTTAATATTGCTAATTATACTACATTACGATGGCATTAATAAGTCATGATTAGAGTAGATAAAACTTAACCAATGTGCGAATATGAAACGAAAGTAATCATGTATAATAAGAAAAACTAATATTGATAAAGAGGAATGTAAAACTTTCGGCTGTGGCTTTGCTAATCTTTACATATCGCAACCATGTGTTTAGGTTGAAAGGTCGTTGTAATTTGTACAATGCAGCTGAGAGATGGTTTTTTGTCTAGATTGTTGCTCGAAACGATATACATGAGCATTTCGACTTCGGTACTGAGCGATTTGCTACAGACCCTACCCTACCTACGCCCACAACTGTACTTTAAAGCTTCGCTGACAGCCCTCTCTCATGCGATGGAAGACCAAGTTTTGGCGGCAACTCTCGATGCACCACTGGTAATAGCCAGTTTTCAGCGCGAGCGGTTTTATCGCCAAGAGGCACATCGATATGAGCGACTAGCACAGCGAAGCGACCAAGTATATGTTTTGGCTGCTCCGGAAACTGATTTTGCC
Organism: Calothrix sp. NIES-4105; assembly: GCF_002368415.1. Classification (GTDB taxonomy): domain Bacteria; phylum Cyanobacteriota; class Cyanobacteriia; order Cyanobacteriales; family Nostocaceae; genus Dulcicalothrix. The sequence goes on along the minus strand of NZ_AP018290.1, from coordinate 7,993,733 downwards.
TCAAGTTCCGAGTATTACGAGAAAGTAGCTTTTGACTTAGAAGATGCCCTTTGTCACGAATGGCATTTGATTGTGATTGCCCAAAATTACGCCACTTGTTTGGTTTGTCGAGAATTTCCACGTTCAGCAAATCAAGATCTGCAACTACGCGAATTAAGTCCAAACTTAGATATGGACACCGCGCGAAGGTTTGAGGGAGTTTGGACATCCGAGCGAGGTGTTAGTTTGAAAGCTGCTGATTTACTGTTAGCGCGCATTCAAACTTACCGACCAGAGCTAGCGAACAAAATCAACGATGTGCGGCGCCGATTTCATATTGGCAAGTACAATAGTATTGATGTTGTGACAGTACAAACGAGTGAGTATGCTTGTGATATCGACACAGACCCGTTTGTGCAGCGGTTAGTAACTTATTTGCAGGCGAGTCAATATAAGTTGCATAAAGCTTATCGTTCGATTGCAGCCCAAGCACGAAAAGAGCGTTTAGTCAACTCAATTACAACCACAATTCGACGTTCATTAAACCCGCAAGAAGTACTTCATGCAGCAGCGCAGGAATTAGGGCAAATATTAGGAGCTTGTCGGTGTTTGATTTACCGCGCTTCAAAGATTGAAAGTAGCGCTAATATCGAGCATGAATTTATTCGTGCAGGCATAACATCAGTAAAAGGTCAAACTTGGCAGCTAGATAATAATCCTCTGTTTGCGGAAGTAGTACAGTACTCAGAGGGGGTTTGCGTAGCCGATACGATGAATGATAGTCGTACATCCAATTCGCCCGTAATATGGAAACACGTTGAGAAATTGGGAATTCGTTCCTGGTTACTTGAACCCGTTTTTTATCAAGGACGATTGCTGGGAATTATCGAGTTACACTATTGTGGAAATTCGCCACACACCTGGCACACAGGCGAAATAGATTTAGTCAAAGCGATTGCAATTCAAATTGGCGCCGCATTAATTCAAGCCGAATCATTTGCCAACCTTGAAGAGCTAAACAGTCAACTTGAAGCACTCGACCGTACCCGCAGTAATTTGATTGCTATTACTGGACACGAACTTCGTACTCCGCTTTCAACAATTCAAGTTTGTTTAGAAAGCCTCGCTACCGAACCTGATATGCCTTTAGAATTGCGGCAAGTTATGCTCAACACTGCTTTATCAGATTCCGAGCGGATGCGAAAGCTCGTGCAAGATTTCTTAACACTAAGCAACCTTGAAAGTGGTCGCGTCGAGTGGCACCCCGAATCATTACCCTTAGAAGAATGTATAGATTTAGCCCTCAGCCGAATACGTGCCCGCACAGCTAAAGAAGATTTACCTCAAATCAACACTGACATCGCCGATAATTTACCCTTGGTGCTAGCAGATGGAGATTGGTTGGTTGAAGTTCTGGCAAAGCTCATGGACAACGCTTGTAAATTCACTCCATCCGACGGAAAAATTACAATTAGTGGGCGCCTTCTTAACAACCAAATGGTCGAGGTTACAGTTGCCGACACAGGTAGAGGAATAGAGCCTAACCGTCTCGAAATTGTATTTGACCGTTTTTACCAAGAAGAAGGCGCCCTAAGAAGAACAGCAGGAGGTACAGGATTAGGGTTAGCGATTTGTCGGCAAATCGTCAAGGGATGGGGAGGAGACATTTGGGCACAATCAACAGGAAAGAACCAAGGAAGCGAATTTCACTTTACCGTACCCATCGTTACTAAAACTCAAGAGTCAGTAGTAAGGAGTTAAAAGTGCTGAGTGCTGAGTGCTGAGTGCTGAGTGCTGAGTGCTGAGTGGAATATTAACTCCTAACTCCTAACTCCTAACTCCTAACTACTAACTCCTAACTCCTAACTCCTAACTACTAACTCCTAACTACTAACTCTTAACTCATAACTCAGCACTCAGCACTTTCTACTTCTAAAAAAGTGTTACAGACTATGAAATAATCGTAATGTTGTCCCTGTGGCAATGTTAGGATGCCGTAAAAACATTTGAGTGAAAAGCTTATGGCAGAAACACTTTCTGGACAAGCCCCTGTGTTCGGTGGCTCTACTGGCGGTTTGCTTACAAAAGCAGCCGAGGAAGAAATGTACGCAATCACCTGGACTAGCCCTAAAGAGCAAGTTTTTGAAATGCCTACTGGTGGCGCCGCTATAATGCGTAATGGTGATAACCTGCTGTACTTAGCTCGTAAAGAATACGGTATTGCGCTCGGTGGTCAACTCCGGAAATTCAAAATCACAAACTACCAAATTTACCGGATTCTCCCTAACGGTGAAACTACAAAGATTCACCCAGCAGACGGCGTATTCCCAGAAAAAGTTAACCAAGGACGCGAGAAAGTACGTTACGTTGACCGCAGAATTGGTGAAAACCCCAGTCAAGCTCAAGTTAAGTTCAGCGGTAAGTATACTTACGACGTATAAACTTAGTTAAAAGTGTTGAGTGCTGAGTGCTGAGTTTAAAGAAGTAAAGAGAGTAAAGAGTCGTACTTCTCACTCTCAACTCTTAACCCCCACTCAGCACTTAGCACTCAGCACGACTCACTCTTAATTATGATTTTTCCCGACTTCTCCCAATTTACTGAATTAGCAAATCTTGGCAATTTTGTGCCGGTATACCAAGAGTGGGTGGCAGATTTAGATACACCTGTTTCTGCTTGGTACAAGGTATGTGCTGGGCAGCCTTATAGTTTTTTGCTGGAGTCAGTTGAAGGTGGTGAGAAAATTGGGCGTTATAGTTTGTTAGGTTGTAACCCACTGTGGACTTTAGAAGCGCGCGGAGAACAAACAACGCAAACGCATCGTGATGGTGTACTCCAAGTATTTAATGGCGACCCTTTTGAAGCACTGGCAAACTGTTTAGAACCGTATAAACCAGTTAAGTTACCAGAGTTACCGCCAGGAATTGGTGGTTTATTTGGGTTTTGGGGTTATGAACTAATACGTTGGATAGAGCCGAAAGTGCCAATTCATGCCCAAGATGACCGTAATATACCTGATGGGTTGTGGATGCAGGTAGACCAGTTGTTGATATTTGACCAGGTTAAACGTAAAATTTGGGCAGTAGCATATGCAGATTTACGCAATTCAGATGTAAAACAAGCGTATGAAAAAGCAGCCGAGTGTGTTAAGCAAATGGTAAGTAAGTTATCTTCACCGCTCGACCCTGACAAAACAATTTTTGAATGGACTCCGACTCGACAGGCGCCGTCATCAGAGCAATATCAAAGTAACCTCAGCAAAGAAGAGTTTTGCCGTAGTGTAGAAAAAGCCAAAGAATATATTAAAGCAGGTGATATTTTTCAGGTTGTAATTTCGCAGCGTTTAACAACCGAGTATACAGGCGACCCCTTCTCGCTTTACCGTTCATTACGTCAAATAAACCCTTCACCTTACATGGCGTATTTTAACTTTCAGGATTGGCAGATTATTGGCTCCAGTCCAGAAGTAATGGTCAAAGCTGAAAAAGACGACTTCGGTAATAATATTGCTACGCTGCGTCCCATTGCGGGAACTAGGAAGAGAGGTAAAACCCCACAAGAAGATGCTGCATTAGCTCAAGATTTATTACAAGACCCCAAAGAAGTCGCCGAACACGTCATGTTAGTAGACTTAGGGCGGAATGATTTAGGTAGAGCCTGTGAAAGTGGTACAGTATGCGTTGATGAATTAATGGTAATCGAGCGTTACTCCCATGTCATGCATATCGTTAGTAACGTTATTGGTAAACTGGCGCCATCTAAAACAGCATGGGACTTAATGAAAGCTTGTTTTCCTGCTGGAACAGTTAGTGGGGCGCCTAAAATTCGGGCTATGCAAATAATCAACGAATTAGAACCATCTCGTCGAGGTGTATATTCAGGCGTATATGGATATTATGACTTTGAAGGACAATTAAACAGTGCCATCGCAATACGCACAATGGTAGCACGTAACGGTAAAGTAATTGTTCAAGCAGGCGCCGGTTTAGTAGCAGACTCGGAACCAGAAAAAGAATATGAGGAGACTTTGAATAAAGCGCGCGGGATGTTGGAAGCAATAAGGTGTTTAAGATAAAGACTTGAAATTAATCCCCCTAAATCCCCCGCGTGGAAGGGGGACTTTATTAAGACTCTTAGCCCCCTTAATAAGGCTACGGTGTATACACAAGTTTCTCAAAGTTACTTTTCTTCTCTTTCTTTGTGCCCTTTGTGCCTTTGTGGTTCCTTAAAGATATAAACCACATAATCCGGAGGATTTCCCGCAGGGTAGACACAAAGAACACAAAGGGGGGAAAGGATATTATTTAAAGATGTATGTACACGGTAGCGAAATCGCGTTCTTGTTGGGGGGATTTTAATTCTTACCAAAAAGTTTTTTGAGTAAAGGTAATTTCCCTGCGTAAGGAGGATATAAAACTTTCATATCAAAAGCAAATCCCCGTTTCAAAACACTCTTGTAATGGGAAAAAACATCAAAACTAGCTTTGCCGTGATACTTACCAATTCCACTATCACCTACACCACCAAAAGGTAATGTAGCCACGCCACAGTGTTTAATCGTATCATTGATACCAACACCACCAGATGAAGTTTCACGTAATATCCGCGCTTGCAAATTTTTATTATTGGTAAATAAGTATAAAGCAAGTGGTTTTGGGCGAGAATTTATTGCTGTTATAACTTCATTAATGTCTTCGTACTCAATAACAGGAAGAATTGGCCCAAAAATTTCTTCCTCCATTATTGAATCCTGCCACGAAACATTATTTATGACAGTTGGAGCAATAAATAATTTATCGGAATTACATTCCCCACCAAGATAAATATCTCCTTGAATGTAATTCACTAATCTAGTGTAATGCTTTTGGCTAATAATTCTAGCATAATCCGGGCTGTCGATTGGGCGGGTGCCATAAAACTCTTTGATACTATCTGCTATTGCGTTTAATAAATCATGTTTAATAGACTTATGCACTAACAGATAATCAGGTGCAATACAAGTTTGTCCAGCGTTCAAAAACTTGCCCCATGTAATTCGCCGCGCGCTTACTTCAACATTAATATCTGTATCAACTATACAAGGGCTTTTACCACCTAATTCGAGAGTGACAGGTGTCAGGTGTTTTGCCGCTTCCTTCATGATAATTTTACCAACGGCTGTACCACCTGTAAAAAAGATATGGTCAAACTTTTCTTGCAATAACTCTTGAGTAGTTTCCACTCCTCCTTCAACAACTGCAATATATTCGCGCGGGAAAATCTTTGATATTACCTTATGTATCACCTGCGAAGTATGAGAAGCAATTTCAGAAGGTTTGACAATTGCACAATTACCAGCTGCAATGGCGCCGACTAACGGTAATAAGCTTAATTGAAAAGGATAGTTCCAAGGACCTATAATTAAAGCAACACCTAATGGTTCAGGGTATAAATAAGCTGACCCAGGCAAAAAAGTAAATTCGAGCTTCTTTCTTTGAGGTTTTACCCAATTATTTAAGTGTTTAATAGCATCAGCAATTTCAGTAAAAATCAGCGAAAACTCTGCACCATAAACTTCAAACTCAGGTTTATTTAAATCAGCTTTCAACGCTTCAGAAATCTCACTTTCATATTCCATTATCCCTTGTTTTAAGTTTTTTAGCTGTGCAATGCGGAAACTAACATCTCTAGTCGCACCTGTGTAAAAAAATTGACGCTGCTTATTGATAACCTCAGTAATTAACAATTGAGTAATCATGAATATGTCCTGAATTTTACAAAAATCACCTCTACTTATATCTTAATATTACTTAAAATTTTGCAGAATTGTAGCATAGGCTTATAGCCTGTGCAGTGAGGTGTTTTTTTTTACCACAGAGGCACAGAGTACACAGAGAGTAGAGACTTAATTAATCACGTCTGTTTTGTAGTTATAGTAAAACTCCACTAAGGCGATGTTAAACTATCGCCCCTTCGCTCATAATGCTCTCCTAAAAAGTTATAAATTGTATATTTAACTTACTTATAAAGCTCTTGAACTACCTCCTCACGCCCTATTTCTCTTAGAGCGTCTTCTAATTCATCAAGTCTGTCTCTTTGTTTTAACCAATCCCAAACATCATGCGCTTGCCTTCCTGGTTGAAAAGCAGCACGTTCTCGTGGTGAAATGTCAAAGTAGTCAGCTAACAGTTCCCAGCCAGGAAATAGGTTTTCGCAAACACGAACTTTAACTCGACCAGAATAATTTTTGCTAATTTTTATAGTTGAAGAAATAGGCTCTTGATTATTTGAAACATCTGCTATAAATTTACTGTCAATAACCGAACTTCCACTATTTTGAGTATTAAGTTTAAGCTTACTTTCAAAAGGAGCTAATTTTAGCAAATTAACTACAAAACAAGCTGATGATTCCGCTGCATATTCTTGCCAAACATCGTTTTTAGATCCATCAGCCCAATCACACATACCTTTGACAAGAAATATTCCTTGCATAAAATTACTTTCATAAGCAGCAGAAGCAGCACCTGCTGATTCCATTTCCACCCCAACTAGCTGTGACCAATCACTTTGTAATTCTTCTCTAAAACTTGAGTCAGCAATAACTTTATCGCCAGATGCGACTACTCCAAAATGAACTTTAGGAATTACTCTCCCTGTTGAACCATCAGGTCTTTGAGCTTTTATTGAAAAAACCCAATTTTGAGGATTTAGACTCTTTGCTGCATCAAGTAAATCCTTTGCTGGACGGTAAACTTCATTTCTTCGTTGTGTTTGGGGAATATTCCGTTCTAGCTGAATTTGTTTACCTAATTCATAATAAAGAATCTGTTCTCCCACAATAATATCGCCTAAATATCGACCATCTTTTGGAACCCCTCCTGCAATACCTACTAAAATAATGCGAGACGGGTTTATTTCAGTAATTGCTTTCTGAGTTGCAAAAGAAGATTTTAAGTTTCCCATTCCTTCCAAGCACACAATTATAACTTGATAAACAATGGTCGAATTTAAAGTTTTAATTACAGAGGTATAAAAGGTTTTACCAAAGCGTTGTGTTAATTGAGGAGAATCTAAATAACGTAAAACTGCATCCCGTTCTTTTTCTAAAGCTGTGATAATTACAACGTCTATTATAGCATCATATGAATTGGACTGTGAAGATTGAGTAGTACTTGCAAATATAGGAGGAGATAGTTCTTCTATTGATTTTGAATTAGTAACTGGTTTTCGACTTTCAGAATCAAAGCTAAATAATGTTGCTTCTGTATTTTGCTCAATCAATTGAATATTCTCAGCAGGAATTTTAGAGGCAACTACAGGATTTTGAATTAATTGCGCTTCAATTATATAACGCTTAAAATACTCTAAAAATTCTTTTACAGAAGCATCTTTCAAACTGGTTCTTTTCTTAGCTTTTTCAATAGAACTAGTGATAGTTATATAAAGTTTCTCTATATACTCTTGTCTAGACTGATGCGTACTTAGTTCACATAAGCAGTAAGCCTTCCAGTAAGAAAGCTTCCGAAAATAGTTTGGGTTATTTATAGGTATGCCTAATGCTTTTAAATTTTTTATCTGCGTTGATATATATTTATAAATTGTAATATAATTTTCTTCTTTGTCTTCAACTTTTGATTCTTTAGTTGCAACATTACTCAGTATTGATTGAATTTGTTTTATTGTTTTGTTCAAATTTTCAAAATATAATATGTTCAAAGTTTCAATAGAAATATCTATAGATTTATCTTGTAATAAATCTTCAATTATGTTAAATATATTTAAGTAAAGATCGTAAACGTATTTTTCTCTAGCATAAGGTTTTAAAGCTTCAGAACTCCAATATTCATACCATTCCCATAAAGATTGAAAGTTGTTAGGATTAGAAACAGATAATCCTTCTTCCTGAAGTATTTCAATAAATAAATCTACTTCTTGATAAAGTTGTTGATATAAATCATCTCTATCACGAATATCAAAACCATGATTAGCTACATCAATCATTGTTGACTGTAAACGCTCAATCTTTGCCAAATTGTCTTGTAATTGTTCAACTTTCATGAGTTATCTTTAAGTTTTTTAATTACGTTGTGGAACTGGTTAACAAAGTGAATTTATTTTTCAGCTTTTAGCCTTTCAATCTGCTCTATTAACAACTTAATTTGCTTGTATCTATTATGAAACCAATCTTTTGACCAAATTCTATAAATTTTCCATTTAAGGTTTTTTTCTAGAACTGTTCTCCGCAGGCGATCACGGTCGCGCGCTGTTGGGTATTTATTATAAGTCAATCCATCTGACTCAATCGCTAGCAAATACTCTTTTGGTTGCTGTTTTTCAAGCACGGCTAAGTCGATACGGTAACTTGAGCAACCAATATTGGTTTCTACTTCATAGCCATGTTCTCGCAGAACATAGTAGATATCCTCTATTAAAGCTGAATGAAACTTATGGTTACTTTTAACGTTACTATCTACATCTACATTTACGTAACTTTTAGCATTTTGTACATACTCAAAATACTCTTGAAAATAACGCACACCGTCACTGTTGACTCCGGACAGTAAATCTGGTGTAATTGATGCTACTAATACAAGCTTATACTTGGCACGTGTAATTGCAACATTTAACCGTCTCTGTCCTCCTTCTTGATTTAAAGGGCCAAACCTTCGGTCGAATTTATCGTTTTCATCTTTGCCATATCCAAAACTAAGGATAATTACATCACGCTCATCACCTTGAACATTTTCCAGGTTTTTTACAAAAAATTTGGTTGAATCATCTTGACAAAATTCTGTTATTGAAGGATAGCTTGCACTAAGTGTTTCAATTTCTTTTTCAATAGTGCTTGCCTGCTGTTTACTAAAGGCAATGATACCAAGGGTTAATTTATTATTTGTTTGAACATGCTCAAGTACTAGTCGAGCAACAGCTTCGGCTTCTGGTTTATTGCAGCGCTTTTTCTTACCAGGTTCGTATAAACCATTCTCAACATAATGAAAACTAACTCCTCTACTTCCATCTCTTATAGGATTGGGAAAGGTAATAAGTTGAGATTCGTAAAATTTACGATTAGAAAAGTCAATGAGACTTTCATCTTGGCTTCGGTAGTGCCATTTAAGAGTAAAGTCTTTCATAAATTTACCAGATTCTGCAAGCAAGCTCTCATATAAATCTTCTTGTTCTTCCTCATCATCATCGTCAGAAATGACACTAGAAAAAAAAGAAGATGGCGGCATTTGCTGTTTATCTCCTACAATAATTACTTGCTTGGCTCGCATAATAGATGAGACTGCATCCTCTGTACGAATCTGAGATGCCTCGTCAAAAATAACTACATCAAAAAGTTTTGCTTGTGGCTCTATATACTCGCTTACCATTATGGGATTCATTAGCCAGCATGGTTTGAGAGAAAGAATAAGCTCGTGAGTTCTTGCAATTAATTGCCTGATTTCATAACGCTTCTTCTGCTTTTGAGATTCTTCGTCAATTTCGGCAATTAATGGCTTTGAGGTTGCTTCTGCTGACCATTTTTGCCATTCTTCAAAATGCATTTGTCGCAATTTATTTTTTGCAAAATCGTACTGTTTTTTATCTAGCTCACAAAATTGTTCTATTTTAGTATTATGTATTTTAGGACTAAAGTTACGCAAATCAAAACTATGGTCATAAATATATTGCAGCCAATAGTAATAAAAGGATTTTTCAAAAGCAGAAGCCCAATAATCTGGTTTAATATTGATGAATTTAAGCTCTTCTATAAATAAATATAGACCATTTTCTTTAAGCTCATCAAGATTTTTTTGGTAATCTAGCCATTCACGAAATATATTTAACTCTATCGCAGCTGTATGAAGAAAAGATTGAACTTTATCCAATGGAATATTTTGAAAAAAACTACTATTTTCATGAATTATATTTTCTGGATAAGTAAAATAATTTCGCAATTTTTTAAATCCGTCATCAATTGTTTTTTTTGATTCTTCCCATTTCAATTGATTTAATGTGTCTATTAATTCGCGTCTCCCATTATCAGAGTAAATCAATTCAGCAGTACTATCTTTTGGTAGACGGTAATTTTGTAATTCCTCTAACCATATTAATGCTTGTTTAATACTAAAAAAATCAGGTTGGCTCCTAATGAAAAATGTTTTAAATACAATATTAGGTTTATATTTATGACTTTGTATTTTGTTTATAATATTCTGTAAATCTACTGCTTTCTCTAAATGTTTTATTATTGTCTTGTCAGAAATAGTTCCTTTAACTTTTCTATGCTGAAAAATTAGTCTTATATCTTCCCAGTAGCTTCTTTTAAACCAACGGAAAATACCCCATTCTCTACATCTCCTTAACATTGGCGACAGATTTTGATTTAAAAAGTCACTACTATATCTGTCATTTAAGTATTTTTTCAGTGTTAGTTCAAGTTCATAATCTTGCTGTAACTCATTTGATAAATGCTGTAAAAAATTTAATTCATTACTTTTTAACCAACTTTTGGGGACTTTTGGAGTATCTTTAAATTCGATTGCACTTGCAATTACATTATCTAGTAAAGCATCTTGCCGAGAGCGAGGTATTTCAATTGGAACATCTACAATGTGACGTGCAGCAGAAATTAAAAATTCTAACTGAGCCAGTGTTTTAGGATTATCTATTTGCAATAACTGGGCTAATTTATCTCCTAAAAGCATTATTAATCTAATCTGTTGATATAGTTCTTCAATTTCTCTATAAATTTCTTCTCTTTTTTCATATTCAAGAGATTTTAATTGGCTGTTCGCCCATACAGTTGTTTTATCCCCCTTAAAAAAAGAGTAAAATTTACTCAAATTTTGGAAAAGAGTTTTGATTTTAATTAACTTCTCATATGACCATTGGTTAATGTTACGAAAAGTATAATTAACTGTTGGAATTCGTTCACGCTCAAATTTTAAAAGTTCACCATATACTTCAAAAGCTGATTTATTAAGTGGTTCCCAATTCTTATGTAAATCTTCTGGATGTTTATTTAATATTTGCCGAGACTCCATTAGTTCATAAAAGAAGTCAGATGATTTTTGCTCTTCTTCTCTTCGTTCTATCAAAGCTTTGGTTTGATAAATCGTTTTTGCCAAGTTTTTCTTACTACCTATATCTTTGTCAGATAAATTAAGGCAAACGTCTTCTAAATCACTCTCTTCTAGTCTATCGAAAATTACTTTTAGTGCAACAGGCTTTTCGGCAACAATAAGTATCTTTTTTCTCTGACCTATTAATTCACTAACCATATTAACGATTGTTTGGCTTTTACCTGTACCTGGAGGACCCTGTACAATAAAACTCATGCCTGCTTTCGCTGCCTCAATAACCTGCTGCTGACTAGAATCTGCGTCTAATATTTGTAATATAGATTGAGGATCAATGCTTTTATCTAAATTGTTAGCTTCAACAATTTTAGGTATATTTAATTCATATTCACTTCTATCATTTGCCAATCCAAGAAGTACAGAATTTTGAGTCAAAATATCTGGATTACTCTCAAGAAATTCTAAATCTTTAATAATTGAAGCTTTTATTCTCTGAAACAAAGCTAAATAAACAGTCTCTTCAATTTTCCATTTACCTTGTTGTACATATTTATCTATATCTTTGTGATTGCGGAAAATATCTAAGAGGTTTTTAAAATCTAATCCCTCATTATCAGATTCAATATTCTGATTTAAAGTAATTCCACGATCTTGTTCTAACTTTAAAGCTAATGCTGGGTTCAAAAATAATTGTTCGTCCGTAGCATTAAGCTTATATTCATTTTTTCGAGGAGTTTTTTCTAGTTCAACTGGTAAAAGAAAGATAGGAGAAGTAATTGGTTCCTTAGATTTATCCTTGTCGGAATACCAAGTAAGAATACCTAATGCAATGAATAAACTATTAACGCCTTTCTCCTTAAGAATCGAGTTAGTGTCTTTACGAAGCTTCTTAAAATTGTCTCTAGCGAATCCTAAATCTATATCCTCTTCGATTCCTAGTTCAGTATCAGAAATTGCTTCAGGCTTAAGCACAAGCCTCTCAAAAACCTTAGAAGCTGGTAACTCGATTTTAGTAGCGGGGGCTTTGTCCTTATGAAAATAGACTAAACGATTACGCTTCGTTAACTCAGCAAGATTTGCTTTCCATTGATCTATTTTATCCTTTATTTTCGGAGTTAGTGCAGTGGTCATTAACACCCTCTTTTGGCAGAGCCTGTAGAACTAGGTTAGGTCTTACTAATGTACTTTAATCCGTCAACTCACGTAATTCTTCTATTTTTACACAGTTTACAAACTGTTATTAGTCAAATTTAGCATAAGTAAATTTATTTAAGTACTATGTTGATATTGCACTAGTAGATTGGAGATCATCCCTGCTGCGTAATCGGACAAGCCCATCGCACTTTGTATACAAGCCTTTCAGAATATTGGAGGCTTCCAGTAATTACGTTAAGCATTAACTATATAATGGCTACAAACCCCAATAGAGGCAATTATGAATTTTTCTGTAGAGGTTGAGCGCAATGCATCTAATACATTAGTACTTGATGAATTTTTTAGTGGTATCAACAGCATCAGGAGCGCGAATCCATGCGGTTAACTGGGAAAATGGAACAGAGATGATAAGCTAGAGCGTCGGTTCAGTAATATATATTGACGAAAGCGTTGATTTGTGTGTCGGGGCAAAACGCTTGTTTTTAGATTAAATAATTTAGCCTAATTTAGCTTTCGCATCAAAAAATAGGCGCCTCAATATTCGATTATAACCGGATGCATAATTGGACTCTTCTGTCAACTACTTCTACGCTCTCTGGCGCTCTAGGGGTTGCTTTTAGTTCCTCCACAGGTTTTACATTACCAAACGGCGCCGTTTGGTATCAGCACATAAAGTTAAGCCTTTGGGTAGATGTTTTAAAAAATTAGATAAGTACGTAATTCAATTATGTAGAGTTAAGAATACATAATGCCTTATCTAAAGAACGAGCGTAAGCAAGTTGATGCGAGTAGTCATGCTGTAGTAATTGGTAGCAGTATGACGGGTTTGTTAGCTGCACGAGTATTGGTAGAACATTTTGATTTGGTAACTGTGGTAGAACGTGACCAACTTCCCCAAAAGCCTGAGTATCGTCAAGGAGTTCCCCAAACGCATCACGTCCATGTACTCTTAACACAAGGGCAACGAATTTTAGAGCAACTTTTTCCAGGAATAAAAGACCAATTAGCAACCGCAGGCGCCCCTAGTGTTGATTGGGTTAATGATTGTCCAACATTGAACATGTGTGGATGGATATCGCCTACATCTTCAGAAGCGGTTACTTATACTTGTAGCCGAGTTTTTCTAGAGTGGCTTGTTCGTCAAAGATTAAGTAGTTACCAAAACTTAGAATTTGTGACATCAACCTTATTCAAAGGGTTACTCGTAAATAGTAATAATCAAGTATCTGGAGTAAAATTACACTGTAAAAATAGCGTTGATAAAGAACTAACAGCCGATTTAGTCGTTGACGCTAGCGGACGTAACTCGCAGTTACCCAAATTTTTAGAAGAAATTGGCTATCAGGCGCCCGAAACAACGGTTATTAATTCTTTTTTAGGGTACAGTACATGCTGGTATGAAGTTCCAGATAGGTTTTCCGCTCCTTGGAAAGCACTGCTATTAACGGCAAAGCCACCCAATAACTTACGCGGTGGAGTTTTATTCCCTGTAGAAGGGAATCGTTGGGCAATTACATTATCTGGTATAGCCAAAGATTACCCACCTACAGATTCTGATGGTTTTCTAGAATTTGCCCGAAGTTTACGCAGCCCGATAATTTACGATGCTATCAAAAATGCAAAATCTATATCCCCAGTATATAGTTATCGACGCACAGAAAATTGCTGGCGCCACTACGAAAAATCACACATGCCAGATGGTATAGTCGCAATTGGGGATGCAGTTTGTGCATTCAACCCAGTCTACGGTCAAGGAATGACAGCAGGAGCATTGGGTGCGTTAACGCTCTCACATTGTTTGAAAGAGCAATTTAAAAATTCGCCTCGTAACGTAAAAGGTTTAACAGCTAAGTTTCAATTATCATTAGCAAAAATTTTACAGACACCTTGGTTAATGGCAACAGGCGAAGATTTTCGCTATCCAACAACTGAAGGTGGTAAAGCAGATAAAATGTCTAAATTGATGCACGTATATATGGATAAAATTATCGCACTTTCAGTCAGCGATTCTGATATTTACAAAAGATTTATTGAAGTGGCACATATGATTCAAAGTCCAAATACTTTATTTGCGCTTCCTGTGTTATATAAAGTATTACGTTCTTCATTGAAACAAAGTACTCTTGGGGCGCCGAAATAACTAATTTTCAAAATGTGAACCATTGGTTCACATTTAAAGCCGGTACAACAATAAGCGGCTCTGTTAGACTACCTAAAAAATCATCTATAATATCACAAATAAGTATAATTCTAATATATAAATACCACATTTTTAGTATACAGTATTATCTTGCCTCTATAATAATCCATGACTTATATAAATAAACTAGCCTTAAGTAAAGTAATATTTTAAATTTTCTTACGCTTTTAAAAAGCATCGGTAATGTATGCTGATATTTATTAGTTCCAATAGTGTCACTGACTCAGCCCGCGTATGGTCTGAGCTTGAAATAAGAAAACTAACCATTTTCTTCATCGAGTTAAACCAGTGTCTAGCTTATAGGTTAATAGCCTGAACTGAACTGTCTGGGTGTGGTAGCCCACAAGATGCTAAGAATGCTTCCCAAGTTTTTAACCTCTCTGACAGTCAGTAGCGATGGGAAATACACACAATTGGTAGCAATACTAGTTGATTTATAATTCCAAAAAAAATGTTTGTACCAGTAGTAGATTCAAATCAACGTCCTTTAATGCCGACTACTCCAAGTAGGGCAAGACGTTGGATAAAGCAGAAAAAAGCTACACCATTTTGGAGAAAAGGAGTATTTTGTGTCCGATTAAATGTTGAACCAAGTGATAGAAATTATCAACCAATTGCGGTTGGGGTAGACCCAGGTAGCAAGCGTGAAGGGTATACGGTTAAGTCAAAAGCTCATACCTATTTAAACGTACAAACCCATGCAGTTGATTGGGTAAAAGACCATGTAGAAACACGTCGTAACATGCGACGCGCTAGAAGATTCCGCAATACCCTATGTCGTAAAAATAGACAGAATCGACTTGTGAACAAGCAGAAATTACCACCATCAACTAAGTCGAGATGGCAGTGGAAACTACGTATTTGTACATGGTTGGCTTCGATGTTTCCCATTACTATTTTTGTCGTTGAGGACATTAAAGCTAAAACATGGAAGGGTGCAAGAAAATACAATGTAATGTTTAGCCCTTTAGAGGTTGGTAAAAAGTGGTTCTACTCGGAATTAGAAAAGTTAGCACAGCTAGAAACTAAAACAGGGATAGACACATACGAGATGCGCCAATCCTTGGGATTAAAGAAGTTAAAAAACAAGTTATCTAACAAGTTTGAAGCGCATTGTGTTGATTCTTGGGTGTTAGCAAACTGGTATACAGAAGGGCACGACAAGCCCGATAACACCGTTCTTGTAGAAGTAATTCCTCTTGAATTCCACCGTAGGCAGTTGCACAGATTGCAACATCAAAAAGGGCATGTAAGACCGCGTTATGGTGGAACACTAAGTGCTGGATTTAAGCGTGGTTCAATAGTGAAGCACAAAAAGTATGGTTTCTGTTATGTCGGTGGATGGCAAGAATCCCCAACTAAGAAAGACCCAAATAGAAAAACAATTAGTTTGCATAGTTTATCTACTGGCAAACGATTAACTCAAAATGCAAACCTGTCTGATTGTAAATTCAAAACTTACAGTTCTTGGCGAACAAGAACATGCGATTAAAATCGCTTGAGTCGTTTCCCTCTCAGCCCTAAAGGGTCTGAGTTTCCCACTTACCATGTAATCTTATGAGCGAATTAACAGAGTGCAATGCCTAAAATCAACGTCAGTGTAGGCGCCGACATTGAGTTATTAATTGCTGCTACTATTATCAATGCAATTATTTTCTCTAACTATGGCGCCGTAGCTCAAATTACTCCCGATAACACCCTACCAAGTAATTCTCAAGTCACTAAGGTCAACAACACCATCAATATTGAAGGTGGCAGTCGTGCCGGAAATAATTTATTTCACAGCTTTAGTAGCTTTAGTGTTCCTACAGATATCGAGACTCATTTTCAAAACAGTCTAGATATTCAGAATATTATTAGCCGCGTAACAGGTGATAATATCTCTAATATCAATGGTTTAATTAAAGCGAACGGTACAGCAAACTTATACTTAATTAATCATAAAGGAATTATATTTGGTGATAAAGCAAAGCTCGACATAGGTGGTTCTTTTTTTGCCACTGGAGCCAACAGTCTAAAATTTAGCGACTCAATAGAATTTAGTGCCGAAAATCCACAATCTACATCATTATTAAGTATTAATATACCAATTGGATTGCAATATGGAAGTTACCCAGGCAATGTTGAAGTACTAGGGGCAAATTTACAGGTAAATCCCGGTAAGACTTTATCACTTGTTGGTAACAATGTGTTAATCAACGGTGGAAAATTGCTGGCGCCGTCTGGACGTGTCGAGTTAGGAGGTGATATATATCTAAGCAATAAAGCAGAAGTTAACGTATTAGGTAATAATGGCGGTAGTATTGCCCTGGCTGCTGGTTCAGTAGAATTAACAGGGGAGAGTACTCTCAAAGCAGGTATTGGAAAGGGGTTAGGGGAAATTAACAGCAAAGCGTTCGATATTGATATTAATGCTGTTAAAGATGTTTATTTAAAAGACAGCAGTGGATTTCGCAACACTGTGGAAGAGTTAGGAACTGGACATGCAGGTAATATAAATATTAATACACGTGGTTCACTTTATGTTACTAATGGCGCCTTTATAACTACCAGCATTTCTGGAAAACAAGGTTCAGCTGGTAATATTAAAATAAATGCTCTTGGTACTGTTTCATTTGATGGAGCGAATGATGCATTTCCCACTTATATGGGAAGTGCTGTTAATCCTGAAAGTACAGGTAATGGAGGTGATATTAACATTACCGCTGGTTCATTATCTCTTACTAATGGCGGCACATTAGTTTCTTTCGTTTTTGGAAAAGGCAATGCTGGCAATATAACTATTGATGTCCAAAATGAAGTTTTGTTGAGTGGTGTTGCGTTCCTAAAAAAAATATCGAGCTTCAGCGCAAGTTCAATTTTAACCAGTATTACTTCACCTACTGCTGTTGGTAAAGGAGGTGATATTAACATTAAAGCTGCAAACCTCACTGTTCGCAACGGCACCCGCTTGTCTGCTAGAACATTTGGTCAGGGTTCGGCGGGTAATATTAATATGAATATTCGCAACGGCGTTTTGTTTGACGGTGTTGGTGCTAGAGGACCAAGTGCTGCTTTCACGAGTGTAGAAAATACAGGTATAGGTAACGCCGGTAATGTAAATATTAAATCTCAAACATTAAGAGTTGCCAACGGCGCCCAATTATCTAGCAGTAGTACAGGTAAGGGAACAGCAGGGAATTTAACAATAAATGGTGATTTAATTCGTTTAGATAATTCTGGAGCTATCAGAGCCGACACTATTGGTGGTCGCGGTAATATTAATTTGAATGCGAGAAACTTAATCTTGCGTCAACAAAGCAATATTACGACTAATGCCACAGGTAGTAATAACATTGGTGGTAATATTAAAATTAATACAGATAGTCTAGTGGCTATTCCTGAAGAGAATAGCAACATCAGCGCTAATTCTACTGGTTTTCGTGGTGGTAATGTAACTATAAATACAACTGGTTTATTTGGACTGCGATTCCAGAATGCATCGACTAACATAAGCGGTATTACTGCAAGTGGCGCCAATTCTCAGTTAGATGGTACCGTACAAATTAATCGACCTGATGTAGACCCAACCGGGGGGTTAACTGAATTACCCGTAGGTCTGGTTGACCATAGTCAGCAAATTGCTCAAAGTTGTCCGGTAAATAAAGGTAATGTATTTGTAATTACTGGACGTGGGGGTTTACCAGTTTCACCTTCAGGAACACTTCGCAGTAATCAAACTGAAGAAGTTGCTTGGGTAACAATCAGTGACTCACCCCTTGCGTCAGAAAATAATAATTTTAAGCTGCAACTTACAAAACCTCAAATTACGGAAGCGAATAATTGGGTAATTAACAAGTCTGGTGAAGTGATGTTAATAGCTTCTGCATCAAAAAATATTCATGGAGATTTCATAACTCCCACAGCTTGCCCATCATAAATCTTTTTAGCAAGTAAAATAAGACAGTCATTTAGGGCTTGCTGAATGCTAGGATATTCAACAAATCAAGGTAGACAAAAATGAAAGCGATTGAAGTTACTGGCAAAATTGACCTAGAGGGAAACCTAGTATTGGATGAACCGATTCAAGGAACAACTTATCGCGAGCAGGTGCGGGTGATTGTGTTGGTTCCAGAAGAAGCAGAACTTGACCCTGATGATACGCCCGTTGAGGAGATTAAAGCTAGCTTGAGAAGAGCTTTACATGATGCAAAAACAGGGCAGCGTCTACCACTATCTCAAATGTGGGAGGGTATTGATGCCGAATGAACGACCATTGGTAATAATTGATTTAACTGCTGAATTCAAACGAAATTTGCGCGACCTTTCTAAGAGATTTCGCAATATTCGTTCGGATGTTCAATTAATTATTGAACAATTAGAACAAGGAAATATTTTAGGAGATAGAATAGGGGATATTGGTGAAGAATATGTTGTTTATAAATTGAGGGTTCGTAATAGTAATATAAAAAAAGGCAAGAATGCTGGGTATAGATTAATTTATCAAGTTGAGTCACCTACATGTATTTTGCTATTAACAATTTATTCTAAGTCTGACCGAGAAGATATTGCTGCCAATGAAATTCAAGATATTGTAGCTAATTTTGATAGAGAAGAAGGTAATTCTCTATAGTTATAATCGTTAATGGTGCGTGAAAACACAATTTTTTCGTTTTGCAGGGCAATTTTTCGTGCTTTCACGCACCCTACGAAATTATCTTATTTTTACCTCAATTATTTGACAAAATTAAGTTCAGTACATTTAACTCATGGGATGAAAGTAAATACTTATCTGTAAAAATTTTCTGTCGAGTTTCTTTTAAGCTGTAGCTTCTAAATACGACAAAGGGAAAGTCTTTATAATGCAACCCAATGGGTAATATATTACCTACTGAGTAAGATGACCGGATATATCTTGCTAAGATATCGCGAAAGCTTTTATCTTCGGGTTCTTCGGGTTGAGTTTCAAAGTACGCGCGCATTGCGTCACCACAGATAAATGCAAATAGTGGGAATGCATAATATTGGTCGGGTTGTGATGTGCGTAGTTCTAAGTGTTGTGTTTTCTCTACTCCCGTGCGTAGTTTTTTGATTAGTTCGATTGCGTCTCTTATTGCCGCGCGCAAGTTTTCGGGATATGATTTACTATGGCTGATTTTTTGCATGTTTCGCCAAAGTTCATCGTTGGCTATTTCGTTTATATCCGCCAATTTAATTAAATAGTTTTCTTCTAATGTATTATTTTCAAGTGGTACAATTAACATGCCACCACTTATATAAGCTGATTCGATGGCGCCATTATCTAGGAGTTTATCAAGCGTGTTATAAGTTTGGAGAAATTTACTGTTAAAGTCTTCGCGTAGTGTGAGATAATTAGACTCAGCGGCGCCTTGAATCACAAAATCAGCAGAACTTAACAATTTTTCTAGGCTGGTATATACATTTTTAATCAGTTTGTTACTAGGTTCTCGGTAACTTTCTTGTTTCAACAACAAAATTAAATTTGCCAGTTGCATCGAAAACGTTTCACCCGCTGCAAAAACCGATTTACCCCCAATGGGTATAATAATAAAGTTATCGCGACCGATACGACCTGAACCAAATATTCTTGTCATAATGGCAGCTTTTAAAATCAACAAAATATTTAAAATATCTAGTACGCTTTCTTGGAGCGCTATTTGCTTGTCGTCTTCAGAGTTATAATGCGAATTAACACCTAAATAAAACGTTAATTCTTTATCTTGATTATCGATAATTTCATTTCCACGTCCTCTATATATAACCTGAATAATTTCCATTAGGTTATTTTCAATTTGGTATTTAGGAATTTCCACTAGGATATGTTTAACTTTGGGAAACGATAAACCACGACTCCCCGAAGAAGTCATAAATATAACTTTGACTTGATTTTGATATTCATGGATTTTTTGCTTTTCTTCTTCGGATATACTCGCATGTATTTCTAAGTAATCAGTATATAATTCAAAATCTTGTTCTTTTTGGATATCAGCGATTAATTCTGCTAATTTTCGTTTATGTTGAATGTAAACGATAAACTGTTCTGTATCAGGATTCTTTAAAAGTGTTTGAATATCTTGCAAAATTTCAGTTTGCAGCTTGTGTTCTAAATCATTTTTAGTATTAATATTCGTTTGTTCGTTAAACTTTTCTGATTGTATCAAAAGTTTATACGTAATCGCTAAAGAACGTGCTGGATATGAATTTGTATTAATTACTGTTGCTGGTAGGTTTTTAAAAACAAAGTGTTCTAATGATATTGGTTGATTACATAACTCGTCATTCGGGCGCCGAAAGTATATTTTATCAGGTTCAGGCGCCGATTCGGATAAATGCTGTATAATCACGTTTTTATCAACTATCGAAGCATCGGCAACTATGATTTTAGTATTGAACCCAAATTCAGGATTAGTTAATTTATATCTTGTGACTATCTCGCATATCCCATTTAAAAATTCTACACCACCGTCATCCCCTGTAATTTCGTCAATCATTACAAAGAAATGTTTAATACGTCTTGATATTTGCTGCATCTTCTTGGGAAAAATAGTAGCTTCACGTTGGTTATAAGCATGTCTAAAGATTTTCTCGAAATGCTTCAAGGTGTCTCCTACCCCGGTTTTCTTCAAAGCTTGAATTGAAGTGGTTGCAACAATTTGGTCAGAAATACCCTGTTCAATGACGGTTGAGATAGCTTCGCAAACGCTGTCTAAAACACCTTTGCTTTTTCTACCCTTATCACGGATAGTATCATCGGAGGAGTTTTCCAGTCGGTTGGAACGTTTGGATTGTATATCAACATTGTTACTACTGAAAAAATGAACACCTTGTTTGGGAAAATTATCTTGGCGCCGATTACTGGTATACTGAACAGTGTAATGTCCGTAATTATCTGCGATTAAGTTACTATTGGAATTGATAGTAAATAACCTATCGTCGCATAGCTGTTGCGTTTGTTTGTCTTTGAATTTTTCGATAATATCGAGGTTGACTTGTTTTCTGGGACTGACATAGAAAAACAGAAAACCCTCATCAAGATGCTTTTTGAGAAAATCGACTATTGCGGTAGTTTTACCAATACCAGGATTACCCGTTAAAAATACAAACGTATCCTGTGATAGTAAAGATTTTTTGATGAGTTCAGCATGTGCATCTCGTAGGTTCAGCGTTCCAGTTAACCCTAATTTTCGCATAAACTCATCCGGAACTTGTGCAACCGAGTTAAAAAACCCTGTAATCTTCTCGCGATGTGGGGGTATATGATTTATATTGCCTGGTGTCACTGCTAATATTGCATCAACAAATTCTTTACCTCGCTCAAAACTCGCATAAGCACTGCGCTTGATTTTATTTAACACTCCCAAACGCGCGGATGATATATCCTGAACTTGATGATGCTTGTAGATTTCGTAGCACGTCTTTAAAATATCAAGGTTTTGAGGAGTTACAGATATAGCATTGATATCTCTATCACTGTAACCGACTGCATTAAAAACCATTGATGCATCAGCTATGATTTTAGCTTCTTGGAGAAATTGGTAGAAGCTGTAAATATAACCACCAGCTTGAATTAACTTTGCGGTTTCTTTGTCTCGATATTTGAAAGCGTTAAAATATTGAATTAAATTTGGTGATATTCCAAAGTCCATTGACTCAGTATCGAGACGCAAACGCGAAAATACGCTTTTGGAACGTAAATAGCTGACATCCCGCATTAGTAAGTTCCGAATAATCTCCACATAGTCGATATTCTGGATATCATTCTGCGAACGTATTCCAAACACCGTCAAATCTAAACACAGTATTCTGTATGATTTGCCGTATTTGAGTAATACTAAAGTATCAGCGTTGAGGAACTCACCCTTTTTTTTATATTTATCTATATATATAGATAACGCACTTGAATTTAAAGACAACTGTGATAAAACACGACTATACCACTGCTGGTCATTTTCAGTATCGTAAGTACCGAGACTGTTCTCACCGCTAAACCGACAATGGTAGTAAACGACTTCTACACGTTTAAGACGATGTGGTTCAGTCCATCCAAATGCACTGAGATACTCACGAAAAAAATTCAAACCGCTTAAAAACCCTTTTTGCAGAAAAAAAGTACTCCAAGTTTCTGCAATATCCCTATCTAATGAACTAACTACTTCCGAAGCTATTCGTTGACGTATTTTTGCAAAGTTGAGATTTTCTAATTCCTCACGGTATAAACTACCGAAATTGTGTTTTATATTATACTGCTTTATCGATGAAAGGGCGCCAATATTAAATCCTACCTCGAATAGGCGCCCTAAATGTTCGGCAATTTTTGATGACATATAGTTCTTTGAGATAAAGGGGGTAAATCTTTTTACCTTATTAGACACATCCACACAGAGGAGAGTTTTTCCTCTGTGTTCTCTGCGTCTCTGTGGTCAATTATTCTTTTACATTAAGTGTAATACTCATAAATTATTTCTTCATGACAACTCATAACGTTTTTAGCAACTAAACCGTATTCTGTCGCCATCCTTTATCACCTCCCAACAAATTTAATCACGAATTATGCTTGTCTTCTTTCTCGTAATTATCCTCATCGAGTTCTGTAAATCCAGTAATTACAACAGGTGGTCTATCAGGAAACTCTACAACTAGTTGAAGTGAACCTCCCATTGCATCCAAGTAACTACGAAGGGTTGAAAGAAGAAGGTCAGTACGTTTTTCAAGTTTTGAGATACTATCCTGGCGAATGCCTAATAATTCTGCCATTCGCTCTTGGGTCAGTTCCCTTGCTTTTCTTATATCCCGAAGCGTCATATGTTCGGCAATTAGCTCGTTTGCCCGTGCTTCAATCTTTTGAACGCGCTCTGGTGGAAGTTTTTGCATTATTTCATTAAGATTTTTCGCCATCTTCTTCTCCTTCTTTTTTTAATTTAATAAGATGCTCTTCAAATCGTTCGTCTGCTTTTGCTATAAGTTGTTTATAAAATCGTTTTTGACTCGTTCCTGCCTTATCACCAGCCACAAGTAAAATTGCTTGTCGCTTAGGGTCAAAAGCAAATGCTACTCGCCATACGCCGTTTGCCACCTTGAAACGAAGTTCCTTCATATTGTCATAACGAGAGCCGTTAAGTGTATCAGCGTGAGGTCTTTTAAGATGCGGACCCTGGCTTTGAAGCAATTTTGCATGTCTTCAAGTAATTCGTCTTGAACAGCTTGAGGGAGTTCATTGAACTCAAGCTCAAATTTTTCATGAAATAAAACTTCCCACACCATACTTGAATATTATGACTTTAAAACCATATGGATTCAAGTCCATTTTAAATCTTGGAGTCACATTTTCATATGCCTGGAGAATATAAAGCGTAGGGTGTGTAAAGCGCTTCAACCAGCTTACAACAGAGTTTTTGCAATATCCCTATCCAATGAACTAACTACTTCCGAAGCAATTCTAGTAGCGTATCTTCGCAAAATTGGGATTTTCTAGTTCTTCACGGTATAAACTACCTACTTAATGTTTAATATTATACTGGTTTATTGATGCAAGGGCGCCGACATTAAATACTACCTCGAATAGACACCCGCTTGTGTTCGGCTATTTTTGATGACATGGTAGTTTTTTCGGGGTAAAGGGTAAGGGGGAAAGGATAAAGGGAAAAATCTTTTTACTACAGAGACGCTCTTGACACAGAGGTAAGATTTAAAGAAACCGCGTGAATGATGCAATTTAGATGATTTAGAGATTTTATTTAAGAAGCTTCAGGCAAAGGAATATTTATCTTCTCATCTTCTTGCAAAACTTTCCATGCATTGGGAACAGCAACATTTAGCCACCACGACCAAAATTCTAAACGCTTTGCAGAATCCCCTCTTCCAGAAACAGTTTCCCAAACAGCACCATTTGCATATGCACAAGCAGCAAAGAAAGCAGCATCGTTCCCTTCTATATCTCGATTATCTGTCAGATTAAAATCAATCTCATCTAGGTCAAAATTCTCATCAACGATAGCAGTATCAAGTGACGCAACTGCCGCACATCCAACAGT
This sequence comes from Calothrix sp. NIES-4105, assembly GCF_002368415.1. Lineage (GTDB taxonomy): Bacteria > Cyanobacteriota > Cyanobacteriia > Cyanobacteriales > Nostocaceae > Dulcicalothrix. The sequence goes on along the minus strand of NZ_AP018290.1, from coordinate 7,969,322 downwards.
AAAAGCCATTCCCGAATCTTCATAACCTAATTGTTGCATTTCTCGCCAAAACTTTTGGCTTTCTTTTTCTGCAAAAGCTTTACTAACATCTCCAGAAATTACTTTTTCTGCTAGGTTAAGAATTTGTTGCGGTCTATCGTCATTAGGAAATCTCCGATTCCAAATTGGAAGAACGTGACGAACTGTAGAAAGTGCGAGTACTGTGCGTCTTAAATGCCCAGTATCACCAAATACTACCCAAATTGCATGACGATAACCTAGATTTAAGTCATGTTGAGGATGACTAGACAATGATTTATTAGCCTCTTGAATCAGATTTTGTAGCTCAGAGGGAATCGCCATAAATCACCTTCCTTTACTTGCCTAGATACCTATGATACATGATAAACGAACTTTACTTGACCGTGAGAATAAAACAGCCAGATACCGTTAGGGTCAGCAATCACAATATCTTGTTGTCTAATTTGCGCTAATGCGTAAAAATAAGGATAACAATCTTCCTCGCACACACCCCTTGACACACCTATAGAAGAATCAGGCTGAATAACCGAGATTTGTTTTTCTGCATGTGAGCGATAGTGCTTGCCTGGGTCTTGTTTTGGGTCTAATTCCCATACTTTTACATAATAGCCATATTGGTTAAATACCGTTATGAACTTTTTGTAATATTCTTTAACTTTACTTTCATCTTGCTCTAAAGATATACCTTTATTTTGTTTGATAGCTTGCTTCCATTTTAAATTTAATGAATCCCAACCACTGATGGTAGCAATATTACCACTTACCGCAATAGTTTTTCGATTATTCATTTTTGGTTTAACCAATCTACCACTCGTCAGAAGCGAATATATTTCTTCAGCATTTTTTTTTAAATAATTAGCTCTATCAATATTTGCCATTATCTGTGTAGCAATTACTGGTTCAAGATTGGACACTAAATCTTGAATATTTGCTACAACTTCTACATTAGACATATTTTTCAAATATTTTCATATTTTTATCCATCAGAACAGGTTATCAAAAATCTGGCTGCAAATTAACAAATAAAATAAAAAACGTTAGAATTTTAACTCAGAGAAAAAAGCGCCTTCCTTAAATCCTACCTCGAATAGGCGCCCGCTTGTGTTCGGCAATTTTAGATGACATGGTAGTTTTTTGGGGTAAAGGGTAAGGGGTAAAGGGTAAAGGAAAAAGGGGTTTTCTAACTCATCCCAGTATAAGCTATAAAAATTATGCTTTATTTAATACTTCTCTACCGAAGAGAGGGCGCCTTCTTTAAATCCGACCTTGAATAGGGGCTATTATGTAAGCTCAATAATTAGCGTTATTATATTTATGAGTAAAAAATGCTTTTCGATTAAAGTACTTGTTTAACTTGGTGAAACCTCAATAGCCTGTAGAAGAGCCATGACTAGAGAACAGCCTTTAACTCTTGATGCTGCCAGCGACGAATCAACTTCAAAAATTAGTCCGAGTGCGCCAATTCTCTCTAGTCAAGCATGTTGGAATGGAGTTAAAGTCAGCTATTACAATTACCATACCGCCTTTGAAACCCCTGAACATTGTTTTTTACAACACCTAATTACAATTCATCTTAATCACACCGAAGTGATGAAAGAGCAATTGCTCGATGGTCGTCTGCAATGCGCTCACTTCAGAAACGGCGATATTTGTTTAACTCCAGCAACTGTCCCTGTATCTGTTCGTTTACACGATTCAATCGAGTTGATTTCTCTATACCTTGAGCCAACATTTATTAGGCAGATTGCGGCTGAAGTTACTGATGCAGACCGATTTGAAGTTGTACCGCAATTTAAGTTAAATGACCCGTTGATTTATCAAATAGGTATTGCTCTAAAAGCAAATCTTGAGTCCGAAAAAGTGTGTAATCGCCTCTATGCTGAGTCAATGGCAACAGCACTTTCTGCTCACTTGCTACAGCACTACTCAACACAAAAGCCCAAAATTCAAAGTTGTTCTGATGGATTATCACAGGCTCGATTACGACAGATAACTGAATATATTAATGAACATTCGGCAGAAAATCCTAGCTTAATGACAATGGCTGAAATAGTGCAGATGAGTCCTTATTATTTTAGCCGTTTGTTCAAACAATCTACAGGATTAACTCCACATCAATATTTACTTAAATGCCGGACTAATCAAGCGAAACGGCTACTCAAAACTACAAATCTATCCATAGCTGACATTGCGTTGCAGGTCGGTTTTGTGGATCAAAGTCATCTTAATCGCCATTTCAAGCGTCATGTTGGTGTTTCCCCCAGCCAGTTCCGCGCTTAGGGCAAGAACGTACTCTTCAAAAGCAAGATCATCCAAGACAATAAGGCTTAATTTGTCCTACGATTTTTAAGTATTTAGAAATCAAGGTATGGACATTAATCTTTTCTCACCCGTTAAGCTAGGTTCCAACAATCTCCTTAATAGACTGGTGATGGCGCCAATGACTCGACTACGAGCTATCGACAGCATCCCCCAACCTATGATGGCAACTTACTACGCTCAACGAGCATCCGCAGGTCTGGTCATCACCGAATGCACGATGGTTTCCCCCCTCAGTCAGGGATATATGAACTGTCCAGGTATTTATTCGCTTGAGCAGATACAAGGATGGCAGCAGGTAACAGACGCAGTACATAGTGCAGGTGGAAAGATTTTTATACAGTTATGGCACTGCGGTAGAATTTCCCATTCATCTTTGCTAGGAGGAAAGCAGCCTGTGGCGCCCAGTGCTATCGCGGCTGTGGGTGAATTGCACACACCAATAGGGAAAGTGGCAATGGAAACACCGCGCGCTCTCGAAAAGCATGAAATTATTGAAATCGTCGAGCAGTTTCGCCTTGGTGCTGAAAACGCAAAAGTCGCTAGATTTGATGGCGTTGAACTGCATGGCGCATGAAGGTTATCTCATTGATCAGTTCCTGCAAGACGGCTCAAACCAGCGAACAGATGAGTACGGTGGCTCAATAGAAAATAGAGCAAGATTTCTCCTAGAGGTGATTGCAGCAGTCTCTAGCGTTTGGGGAGCAGACCGAGTTGGTATCAAGCTTTCACCCAGTAACACCTTCTATGGCATGTTTGACTCAAATCCTCAAGCGACATTTAGTTATGTGCTTGAAGCTTTAAGTTCGGCCAATTTAGCTTATGTACATCTAATGGAACCCAATGAAGTTGATATGAAAAATCGAGACGTACTTCATCCTGTCACTCCTTTGTTTCGTCCCCGCTATCAAGGAACGCTAATTTCTAACGGAAACTACACCTATGAAACAGCAAATTATGCTCTAGCAAATGGCGAGGCAGAGCTAATTTCATTTGGAAAATTCTTCTTGGCAAATCCAGATTTACCAGAACGTTTTAAGTTAAATGCACCATTGAATGAACCTGATTTCAAAACATTTTACGGTAGTGGTGAGAACGGGTATACAGATTATCCTTTCTTGGAACAAGTCGCGCGTTAAATCAATGGGATAATTACAAGGAAAAGCGGATTTTGATTTTATACTGATTTATTGATGAAAGGGCGTATTAAATACAACGATAAAACCGAGAAATGGGTTGAAATTGGCTTTATCGAATCAAAAACAGAAAGTACTACAAACCCTATTTTCTACACCTTCTATGTTCGCGATAACGGTATTGGAATTCCCCAGCAACATTTAGAACGAATTTTTCAGATATTTAAGCGGCTTCATGCACAAGATGAATACGGAGGTGGCACAGGGGCAGGTTTAACGATAGTTCAAAAAATTGTAGAGCGACACGGGGGAAAAATTTGGGTAGAATCTATACTAGATGAGGGCAGCACGTTTTACTTCACTTTATCTGCGGCGCCCTAGTAAAATCATGATAAATTATTTATTATGCCTACCGTGCCACTCCCACCTTTGTTAATTATTGAAGATAGCAATGAAGACTATGAAGCATTCCAACGCTATCTAAATCAGTATGGGTCAATTATCCCAGTCTATCGCTGCACTAACGGTGATCAAGCGCTAGCGTTTCTCTACCGTCGGAATCGTTATACCGACCCAAAAAATTCCCCGCGTCCGGGAGTGATTTTATTAGACCTTAACTTACCGGGAACGGATGGCCCAGAGGTGCTACGGCAAATTAAGCAGGATGACAATTTAAAAACCGTTCCCGTAGTTGTTTTCACCACATCTAGCAACCCTAAAGATATTGAAACTTGTTATCAACAAGGAGTAAACAGTTATATCATCAAACCTATGGACATTAGTTTATTAAAGCAAAGTGTCGAGGGATTGTTGAACTACTGGTTTGAAATTACAATGCTGCCTTTTAATTTATAAATAAGATTGGCAACGGATGATAAACGCATATAACGGATGGTTGATTTTCAATAACTATTACTCTGTGTCATTAAATTTGATGGGTACGTAGTAGCGCTTTAGCGCAAAAAGTATTAAAAATGTTTAGAGGGCTAAAGCCCAACTACGTACCTAACTCCTCAAAATTAATGACATGAACCACTACTTTTTAAGTAAACTCCCAATTGCTTGAATCAAAGTATCAACTTCAATTGGTTTAGGAAGATGTTTTTGAAACCCAGCAGCGAGGGCCTGCTCTTTATCAAACTCCCCTGCATAAGCTGTTAAAGCAATTGCTGGTATCGTTATTCCTTGTTCTCGAATCGCGCGTACCAACATATAACCATTCATTTTAGGCATTCCAATATCACTAATCAAAATATCAGGTTGCCATCGCGCGAGAATTTCAAGTGCCTGCATGGATGATGATACAGCGGTAACTTTTGCACCCGCTTGCTCCAAGACAAAAGTGATAAAATCAAGCGAATCAACTTCATCATCAATAACTAAAATATTGATGCCATTTAAATCTGAAGAGTTATTTGTTACTTCACTATGTACATCGTGTGTACTTGCCATTAATGGCAAACAAATAGTAAAAGTTGCACCCTGTCCAATACCTGCACTTTCTGCACATATTGTTCCACCATTTAATTCTATTAGGTGCCGAGCAATTGCTAATCCCAACCCTAACCCACCAAAATTTCTTGTAGTGCTGCTATCTTCTTGACGAAAATAATCAAATATATAAGGTAAAAATTCTTGTTTAATTCCTTTACCTGTATCGCTCACAGTAATTTGCGCCATTCTATTTATTTCTTCAAGCCGCACTGTAATACATCCGGATTGCGGCGTAAATTTCACAGCGTTAGAAAGTAGGTTCCAAACGACTTGGTGTAAACGCACGCTATCGCCCAATACTGGTTTGATATTTGGTTCTAAAATTGTATTAATTTGAATAGCTTTGACTTTTGCTGATAATTGTACTGCCTCTAAAGCAGAGGTAATAATTGACTCCAAGTTCACAGGTAAGCATTTGAGTACAAGTTTACCACGTAAAATTCGCGATACATCAAGCAAATCGTCAATTAAACCGACTTGCAAATGAACATTGCGTTCAATAACCGTTGCCGCATGAGCTATTTTTTTCGAGTCGAGCTTACCATTTTGAAGTAAGCTTGCCCAACCTAAAATTGGATTCAGGGGTGAGCGTAATTCGTGAGAAAGTACTGCTAAAAATTCATCTTTGATACGATTAGCTTTTTCTGCTAACTCACGAGCAGCTTTTTCGCTTTCCAATAGTTCTCCTTGTTGAATCGCAATTCCTACTTGCGTTGTCAGTTGCGTGAGTAAATCGATTTCAACAGAAAGCCATTCTCTTGGTTCCGAACAGTGATGGGCAATCAATAATCCCCACAACTTTTCGCTCTGTAAAATTGGCACTACTAAATTAGCGCGCACAGAGAACTGACTAAGTAATTCCAAATGACACTGCTTAATATCAGCAGTATAAATATCACTTTTAGCAGTAACTAATCCTTGCTGATAAGCTTCAATGTAGTTTTCAGCAAAACAGGGGTCACAAATCGTTGTTGATAAAATTGGCGCCCACTCACTTCCTACTGACTCAGTTACAACAGTACCACCACCATTTGGCATTAAACGAAAAATCAGTACACGGTCGGTTTGCAAAAATTGCCGTACTTCATGAACTGTAGTGTCTAAAATTACATCTAAATTAAGTGATTGTCGTATAGAAGCTGCTATTTGCGTTACAATCCGCTCTCGCTCCACAACTAAACGCTGTGCTAATTCAGCCTGTTTAGATTCAGTAACATCAAGCACTGTCCCAATTAAACTACGTGGTTCCCCATTGAGATATGTATATAATTTTCCTAGTATTTGTAACCATCGCTCAGTACCATCTTTCCAAACAACCCGAAATTCGACATCTTGTTTTTCTCCAGATGCAATGGCGTTACTTGTTGCATTATTCACCCGCTCACGGTCAGCAGAATGTACAATATTTAAAAATATGTTATAATTATCTGGTAGGAATTCACCCGCACTCAACCCTAACATTGGTCTTACATACTCGGAGAAAATCATCGCATTCGTTTGAATGTCACACTCCCAAGTACCCATACGAACTGCGTCTAAAGCTAATTTTAATCTAGTTTCACTTTGTCGAAGGCGCCTCTGTAACTGCGCTTTTTCAACCGCATTATTAACAGCTAACCGCAGTTTATCAAAAGAAATCTCCCCCTTAATTAAATAATCAGAGGCGCCTAACTTCATAGCTTGTACGGCAATTTCTTCATTTCCTTGCCCTGTCAGTACAATTACAGGTGTGTCAAAAAGATTATGTAGTTTTTTTAATTCCGTAAATAATTCCAACCCATCCATATCAGGCAGCAAATAATCGAGCAATACCAAATCTGGATTGTGACGTTGAAAAAGATCGATTCCTTGTTTTCCCAACTTGGCATCAACTACTATATAATTATATTCTGTATTTTTGAGCAAATAACGTCGATAAGTTTCTCTATCTTCAAGGCAATCATCAATAACTAAAACCGTTCGATAGCTACCTTCGATTGTTTGCTCATTAACTAGCTGCTCGCTATTGCATCCTGTGTTAACAGGTAGATTAGAAAATAATTTTTCGTTCTGCATTATACATGTAGCACTCAAGCTGCTTGATATACAGGTTGAGTTCTCTTTAGGATACCACTATTTACTATAGCTGTTTTAACTGTAATATAATATTTGTATTTTTTTATACTGATTTATCGATAACGGGGCGCCAATATCAAATTCTACCTCGAATAGGCGCCATAAATGTTCGGCAATTTTAGATGACATAATACTCCGTGGGTTTATATGAATAACCACAAAGTACACAAAGGACACAAAGAAAGAAGTCTTACCTTTGTGTCCTTTGTGTCTTTGTGGTTCATCATTCTTTCACATTCAACACTTTTCTCACCAACGTCAAAAATGCCAGAGAGTTAAATTCGGTTTTACCCTGCATATGATTAAATGTTGCCAACTTTCCAACAGAGTTATCACCAATCAAATTATCGTATGGGTCAAGCTTGAGGTGAATTTCCTTCGCTTTTTGATAGCGTGAGAAGTGGAATAAAGTTAAATACTGTAAAATATCGTTTTTCAAAGACCCTTCGTACATCAAACCAGTCCGAATATCCTCATCATCAAGTATCCCTTTATAGATATTCAACAGCGTCGCATATGAAATTACGCCATTGTAATACTTTTCGGCGCCTGCCACACTAATACCGTTGAACAAGTTGAAGAAAACTACTGACTGTTTACTCGTGTCTTCGACTAAATTCGTCAGTTCTGCCGTATCCTGTACATATAGCGAACTAGCTTTGATTTTTTCTTCGGGTTTGATGGCATAGTACTTATCAAAGAACATTGGGTAAATCTTGATATCGTCATGTTCTGCTTTCAATGCTCTAACAACATCCTTCGACATGAAGAACAACCCGTCGTCTTCTTCGGTTTGCGTCATATGCAAAGTACTCGTATAAGGTGCTTTGGCTATATAAGCAAAATGCCGATATCCCATTTTATACAGTTTGGCAACGTTTTCGACGATAACAGCAGGGTGGGTAAATAACTGTTGGTTGTCGTAGTTATCTGAAAAGGTGGTAAGTAACTGGACTCGTACCGAGTTGTTCATCAGTCGTAACCCAATAATCTCCCCCATCAAGTTTGATATTTTGTCTTTTGCACCCCACTTTCTATCGCTTTCACGACTCGAAACTACAATAATTGCCAGCTTATCTAGCTGCGGTGTATAGTTCGTATTTGTAAAAGTAAACTTTTTGGGAAGTATAGAATACAGCGAACTCATCACATTCGGTATTTTATACTGACCTTTACCTTGTAAATCGCGAATATCTACTCCCTGTGAATTGGAACGATGCGTTTCGTTGAGTAGATGCGAGAGTACATTCGACAACGAAACGAGGAATTTTTCAGTCGGCGCCTCATCTTGTTTATTATGTAGATGTAATCGCAGTATCGGAACGAACAACATTTTTTGGTGTTCTAACAGCGCATACATACAAATGTACGCTAGCAAGCTGTATGTCAATTGATGAATGAATGCTCGAATTGAGTCGTACTTGTTGGTTTCTTCGCTGTAGGGAAATACAATTAACTTACGTTTTGAAAATTCTTGCTCGTACAAACGCTTACAGCTAGGATTATTGATAGGCGCCATTAAAATAGGTAAAGCGTTGATACCCCGCAAGTCATACTCCATTGTAAAAGTCTGCTTGTCGTCGGTGGCAAAAAAATGAATATCGCTAAAAGTTATCTTTCCTGGTAGTGTGCATAATGCATTTGTATTAGATTGGGCTTCACCGAGTGCGATGTATTTGAGGTTTTCTTTGGGGTTTCCTCTTAAAATAGGTTTGAATAAAGTATTGTTTTTAAAGCATGACTCAATGTTATCTTCGACGATACCCTGCTTAATAGATATATGTAGAGGAAACTCGCGCGTGCTAAAATTAGATTTGTATCTGAGCAGGTTACGTAATAGAACCTTGAGCGAATTAATCTTAACTTGGATTTTGAAGTCTTGGAAAGACTTATACATATCTCGGAACAACTTTTGTTTTACAACTTCATCACTAGCTTGAAGTTTAGTTAGTACACGTTGATCAAAAGATGCTACCGGGTCATATTCAAGCTCTTGGTGGAAATTATAGTCTTTTTTGGTGGGGTTTTGACGTGAAGCGAAAACAAAGTAATATAAAAACGCGATTTTTAGAACTTTGCGAACAAAAGTTTCCTTTCCAGTTTCGTTTGCTAACCCAGCTTTATGTTCTGCACTATCGGGGTTGAGTAAATTTAAATGGTATTCAAACACATTTTTACCACCAAGTGCTTGCACCTTACCATCAAATTTTAACTTGATACCGAAAACAAACTCGATTTCTCCCTTCTCCTCATCCTTATTTTCTCCTAAATATCCCTCGATGATGGGGATAATTGGCAGTATCTCATAAACTTCCGCGCGGGAAAACATGTCTCTGTAATTAATTGAGACACCACCGTAACTAACCAAATAGTCTCCATCTGGTTTCCCACTATCACCAATATATGCTTCAATCAGCTTGAGTCGTCGAATTAAATCTTGTAAATAAACTATAGCTTTCTCGTTTCTACTACCATTAGTACTAACATTCTCCAACAAAAACTCTAAATAATTAACCTGCGCTTGTTTTTTGAGCTTTCCTAACGTTTCTGTATCAACAATCTTTTGCAACCGATAAAAGTCAGAATTTGGGTCTTTCTCTAAATCCTCTAAAATATATTCTAAGTCTTCACGTTCAGCAGAAGTTGCATTGTTTTGATTTAAATCTATATAATGATTGATTCCCTGCTGTAAATGTCGATTAAAATCACGAATATTTTGTACAGATATTGTCAACTTGTGAAATTTGAGCAGTAGTTCAGGTTGTGTCTTAGAACCTTTACTTGTATCATTCAAAGTCAAACGCTGCTTTTGTAACCCTTGGTATGGAGAGAAATTGTAAGTAAAATTCAAACTAGGTTTACCAGTCAATGCTTGTAAACTAGTCATCATCCCCGCAACAAATTCCTCAACTGGGGTGTTACCCAATAAACTAGATAGCTGTTGCCCAATGCTGTAACTAATTTTATTAATTAGTTCTTGAAAGCGTGCATCTGAACCCGGACTAATATTAACAGTAGCAGAACGCGCGCTTCTTCCCAAGGCGCCTAAAGGGTTTTGTACCTGTTTTTCTGCAACACGGGTAGCAATTTTATCAATATGAACTTGTAAATGTAAGCCTTGGGAAGATAGTTCAAATATTTGCTGATTATGAAGTGCTTGTAAAATTTGAGTCAATAAATCAGTATAATCTAAATATACTAAATTATTATCGGATGAAATATTATTCAACGGTATAACTCCCTGGTAAATATTAAACGCAGTGATAAATAAAAACTAGGAGGCTAGTCTGTATCGATATAAAAGAAATGCACGACCACAAGAAGTTGCCGCACATTCCTTTTTATCAAAACAAAGTGGACATGAACATTACTAGTTCACCGTATAAATGTTGAGAGTGGCTAATTTGTATTAGCTAAAGAAGTGCGATTCACACTTCGTGTTGTTAATTGAAATAAATACGGTAAAGTAGTAATTTAGTAATAATCTTTTTGTATAGCAAATTACCACCGCTATTGTACTTAAAATTTATAATCTAAAATAATTATTAATTCAAGTATAATTACTAAGAGTATTATTACCACAGAGACACAGAGTTCACAGAGAAACGTTACAAGTAACCTCTTTACAGAGTTCAAGATATTATAATATGGTAATATCCATAAGTGTTGTTGATTTATGCAGGCGCCATGAGTCCTTCCGCACAAACTTTTAAGCTGAAAATAGACTTAACTGATGAGCAGTTCTTCGAGCTATGTCAAAGAAACCGTGATTATCAATTGAGCGAACCGCACCATTGGGAAGTGTTAATCATGTCACCATCAGGGAGTCATACAGACAGACGTAACGTAAAAATCACTACAAAACTTGATATATGGAACGAGCAAAATGATTTGGGTGAGGTATTTGGTCCTGCTGGTTTTAAACTTCCCAATGGTGGGGAGCGTAGTCCAGATGCTTCTTGGATAAAGCGTGAAAGATGGGATGCTTTAACTGAAAAAGAGCAAGCTATTTTTGCGCCAATATGTCCCGATTTTATTATAGAATTACGTTCTCCAAGTGATTCACTTAAAGAATTGCAGGAAAAAATGCAAGAGTATATTGATAATGGTGTTAGGCTAGGTTGGTTGATTGACCGTAAAAATAAGCGAGTAGAAATCTATCGTCCTAATCAAGATGTTGAGATTCTTCAAAATCCTAGCACTTTATCGGGAGAAGATGTTTTGCCTGGATTTGTATTAGATTTGGGAAAAGTTATGTAAGTTGGGTTACGCAAAGCCTTCACCCAACCTACGATAGATATAACGGTGCCAAAAATCAATTATCCGTTACATCTGTTTATAATCCGTTGCCATTAGACCATCGCGGCAACTTTTTCGAGTAATCCTGCGAACATTTTTAAACCGTCAGTGTTACCTAACATTGAATCAGACGCGCGTTCGGGGTGAGGCATCATACCTACAACATTACCAGTAGAATTGCAAATACCAGCAATATTATTGGAAGAACCGTTGGGATTATCGTTTTCGTAACGAAATACAACTTGCCCAGAATCTTCAATTGCTTTAAGTGTGTCAGAAGAAGCGTAAAATCTGCCTTCACCGTGAGCGATAGGTAAAGTGATAATTTCACCTTTATTATATTGTTGTGTCCAAGCGAGAGTGTTATTTTCGACAAGTAGCGGAACTCTATCGCAGATGAAATGTAAATCGCGATTTCGCGTTAATGCTCCCGGTAAAAGTCCGGCTTCGGTTAATACTTGAAAGCCATTACAAATACCAAGCACTAGTTTACCAGAAGAAGCGTGTGCAATTACCGACTGCATCACGGGTGAGAACTTGGCAATGGCGCCACATCGTAAATAATCACCGTAACTAAACCCACCGGGAAGGATTACCACATCCAAGTCAGAAATATCAGTATCTTGGTGCCAAACCATTCGCGTTGGTTGAGAGAGAATATCGCGCGTGACATAAGCAACGTCTCGATCGCAGTTAGAACCAGGAAAGACTACAACCCCAAATTTCATATTTTATCTCCTTTAACCTTCCTTCTATCTCCCGTCTTCTACCTTACACACCAACTTGAGATTCAACTTCGATTAAATCAAAGCGGTAATTTTCAATCACAGGATTTGCTAACATAGAGTCACATATCTTGTCTAAATCTTGACGTGCAGAGTTTTCATCAGGAGCAGTGAGAGTAAGTTCAATATATTTACCGATGCGACAGGACTCAACGTTAGTGTATCCCCGAAGCGTAAGTCCTGATGTTACTGCTGTCCCTGCTGGGTCTAATACTGATGGACGCAGCGTTACAAAAATTTTGGCTTTGTATTTTATTAGCACTGGCTTTCAATTAAGTGAGTCTTGAAGCTAATATTACATCTTCACGGGGTTCATTGTTTGTATTGATAATAAGTATAAGTTAAGCTACATCATAGTCACTATTAAAGTTTAAATGATATCGACACGCGAAAAAACTGTCATGAAAGCCTCACGCACCCGCAGTCAAGAGCGGATTTTAACCCTGCTCAAAACTATTAAACTAGGTATTTCAGCCCAGGACATGTATGTAGAGTTACGTAGTCGTAACCAGAGTATGGGTTTAGCTACCGTTTATCGCTCACTCGAAGCGTTAAAGCTCGAAGGGATGGTGCAAATGCGAACGCTTCCAAATGGTGAAGCTCTATATAGCTTGGCACAACAAGACAAGCATCACTTGACTTGCCTATCCTGCGGCACTTCGATACCCATTAACCAATGTCCCGCACATGACCTTGAAGTTGAACTCCAAACTGCTCACAAATTTAAGATTTTTTACCACACTCTTGAATTTTTTGGTCTATGTAGTCAGTGTCAATTAGCACAAGCTGCACAACGCGCGTCAGTAAGTTAAGTTAAAAGTGCTGAGTGCTGAGTGCTGAGTATAAAGTATACGCGTGAAGCATGTTGACGCGCTAACTATTGAATTGACAAAGTAATGGATGTATAGTGGCTTGGTTTTGTTACTCTGGTATTACTTTTTAATACAGAAGTATTAGAATGTAACTTTCAACCAGTCAATAATTAACCCCCTATCTTAGCAGCTAGTATTTATGGGGAACCGAAAGCTCCAGTAAAAAGCGTAAGATGTAAGTCTAGAATCAGCAAAAGTTTCTACCCTTTACACTTACCCTTCTCTTCATGCGAGAATCAACGTTCCTCAGACTTTTAGTGTTGACTTAAATTTACCAAACAAATATTAGAATCTCTGAAATCCCGGTTTTGAAAAATCGGGATTTTAAGTTTTGACGCGCGGCATTCCACAAAATGCATTTTTGTGCTTATATACACTCATGCATTTGTCTATTATTTTTTACCGAAACGAAATTAAATTTATTTCTACGTATATATTAGTCAAAAAAGTCACCAATAATTAATATACATATGATTTCGACTTCAAGTATAATTCACTGTACAAATCCGACTTGCACAGCACCAATAAATCCTGTTGGGAGTCGTGAATGTGCAGCTTGTCAAACACCGTTAGTTTATAAATATGTTTGGGCAACAGGTGAAGCGGCAAAAATACCTGTTTGTGAAATAATCGCAGATAGATATGAAGTAGTGGCGCCATCTATTTGGCTTGATACTAAACCAGGTTTGCTTGACTCTGAGGCTCCTGTAGAAATTACTGCTTACTCAAAGTTATATAGTCACTATTTACACATACCTCAAGTTTATGATTTGATTGGAGCAAATACAGCCAGCAAAATTCTGTTACTAGAAAATGTGCCAATAGACGACAACGCGAAACTTTACCCAGAGATGAGCGATGCATGGGAACAAGCAACAGGGGTTCGTCAAGTTTACTGGCTATGGCAAATTCTGCAACTGTGGCAACCTTTATCTTCTTTAGGCGTGCATGGTAGTTTATTACTATCAAATAACTTACGGGTTCAAGGTTGGCGCCTACGTTTACTCGAACTAGTTGCAACAGAAGCTTCATTACAACAACTAGGTGAATTCTTTTCGCATTTAGTACCAACGGCACACCCATCAGTTCACGACCAATTACAATCAATTGTTCTACAGTTAACCCGACTAGAATTAGTAGAAGATATACAAAATATACAAATTCAACTTAATCATCTATTGCTTTCAGCAGCTTCAGAATTACCACTTAGTATAAAAACAGCAGGTACAACGAGTGCAGGCACCCAGTTAAAACAAAACGAAGATGCTTGCTTTCCAACGAGTGCTGATATCCCAGATGTGTACTCTTCACGGGTATCAATTGTTTGTGATGGCATTGGTGGACACGAGGGAGGAGAAGTTGCCAGTCAACTCGCGGTTCAATCTATAAAGCTACAAGTACGCGCTTTACTTACCGAAGCGGCACTTTCAAACGAACCTGTTCCCCCTGACTTATTAATGTCTCAACTCGAAGCAAGTTTACGTGTTGTTAATAACTTGATATGTAACGCTAACGACCAGCAACACCGCTCAGGTAAACAGCGTATGGGAACAACGCTGGTAATGGCACTACAAGTCGCACAAGCTATTCAAACTCCGATGGGATGGGATGCAGAAAATTCCCACGAACTATATATAGCAAGTATCGGTGATAGTCGCGCGTACTGGATAACTCGCGACGGTTATCAGCAACTAACTTTAGATGATGATATTGCAGCGCGCGAAGCACGTAATGGTCGCAGTTTATATCGTACTGCACGCTCGCGCCCGGATGCTGGTGCATTAACACAAGCCCTAGGAACAAAAGAAGCTCAAAATTTACACTTTTATATCCAACGCTTTATCATCGAATCAGATGGTTTACTTATACTATGTTCGGATGGATTTAGCGATAATAATTTAGTAGAAAGAACATGGCAATCTTTTGCACCTGCCGTATTAAACGGATATATGACGGTATCTGATGCCGTTGATGCGTGGGTAAATAAGGCAAATCAAATCAATGGTCACGATAATATTTCGTTAGTACTAAATTACTTTAAGGTTTCACCAGATTATGTTTCGGCAACATCACTGGCGCCGCTTCATATATTTGAGACTAACATCGAAGCACCGGAAGAAGAGGAAGTAGTTGAAGTTATTACGATTCAATCTGAGTTAGTTGATAATAGCGAGTTAGACGTAGCACCGCAACCAGAGTCAGATTTAGAAATACCAGAAGAAGCGCAACCTGTCAACCTAGTTGAAGAAACACCTCTAACTAAAAAAGGGCGCCGTAAACCTTTGATCTGGCTAATAAGTTTAACACTGCTGCTACTACTAGGTAGTGCAGTTGGACTAATTGCGTGGTGGCGTTACAGTCCCCGGACATTTAACTCGTTGTGTCGTCAGCTACCAACGACGTTAGTGCGTGTATGCCCAAATCGAAAATGAGGCTTTACTCCCCACTTTTAAGTGGGACAATATTGTGTGAGAATTAGAAAATGATTAGACCTCTTGCTATATCTAAACGATTTTATTATTTAAACTCGTTTATAGTTTCCATAGAGTTAGTTGGATAACTCAAGCCTGCACCAGCAGGCTTTTGTTCGTCTAAGAACATCTCAAAGTCCTGACATACCAGTACTACTTATTACAAAAAGGATTATTACAGAAAGGACTTTAACTCAATTTATAGCAAGCAAGTGGCTAATTTGTTGTCTTAGTCATATCGATGAGGGATGAGTGTGGAGACACTAGTAGAAGTGCAAACAATAAAGTTAGGTGTAAGTGCTGATATGAAAATAGGCGATCGCGTTCGTGTTAAAGAGTCGGTTATAATTTACCATCATCCCGAACATCGCGGTCAAGCCTTTGACCTCAAAGGCACAGAAGGGCAAGTTGAACGTATTGTCACCGAGTGGCATGGTAGGCCTGTTAGTGCTAACCTGCCGATACTAGTTCAGTTCACTAAAAAATTTAAGGCACATCTACGTGAAAACGAACTAGAAGCCATTCAATAGGCGCCTAACTATAACAAATTAACGCCGGCGAAACCACGCAAAAATATTCAGTTCGCCGCGCATTTTTTCCAGTTCTTGACGGTGACGCGCGGCGGTCGCGTGGTACCAGTCACAGTGTTGTTTATGTTCAGAGCGAACCTTAATCTCATCATAATATTCCCTCGTTACCTGCGCTGCCCCAAATACCTCTTCAACCTCAGCAGGCGCCGAAGGTATAATATGTGGAAAATCTTTTGACATAAAAATAAAATTAAGAGTTAGTCGGGGCGGGTTTACCTACATCCTAGTAGATAACAGGGAATTCAGGTGAACCCGCCCGTACTTAGGAGAGGCGGGTTTACCTACATCCTAGTAGATAACGGGGAATTCAGGTGAACCCGCCCGTACTTAGGAGAGGCAGGTTTACCTACATCCTAGTAGATAACGGGGAATTCAGGTGAACCCGCCCGTACTTAGGAGTTAAATTTGCCCTACTTATATATTCTAGCTACAGTTAACGAATGCATAACTGGCGCGCGTATTAGGACTTAAAAGCTAGAAATCTTGGTGCCTGCCGCTTAGTGCAGATTACAATAGTTAGTTTAGGTGTGCTATTTAATGTCAAACGATTTGTTAAAAAACTTCCAAGAGGCTTACCGAAATTTAGAAGTTTTACCTCTGCTGGAAGAAAGAGATTTAGAAAGGTTTCGAGTTGACTGTATTACAAATGAATGTTGCCGCATATGTTTACGCTTAGTTCGCAGACAACCTGGAAAAAAGATTATAATTGACAATAATATTTTAGACGAAGCAATTAATAACATTCGTAATGATTTTGCTATGTCACTTGGTCGAGCAGACTATCAAATTTTACAAGTAACATACCAAAACTTTAAACCAGAAGACCCAAAACAACGAGAATTTCTAGACTTACTGCATGGTTTATATGTTTTAGAATATCGTAACCGTCAAATCTGGTACGACGTACATCCAGTAGTTGTGGAGTTATTGCGCGATGAAGGTTTAATATCATGATTAATCAAGACCCTACTGTAGACAGTATTGACCAACAAAATCAAGACGCATATGATGA
Source organism: Calothrix sp. NIES-4105 (assembly GCF_002368415.1). Taxonomy (GTDB): domain Bacteria; phylum Cyanobacteriota; class Cyanobacteriia; order Cyanobacteriales; family Nostocaceae; genus Dulcicalothrix. The sequence continues at coordinate 7,952,208 of NZ_AP018290.1, read as the reverse complement.
TTTAATAGTATCAATTCAAGCTAGTTTTGGTAGATTAAATATTCTGATAGCAGTATGCGATGATTTGGAATTTCGCTCCGGAATTATTAAACGATATGAAACTGAGGTTGAACCTGATATTCGCTGCTACCGCACAACTTTAGCGCGCGATGAACCTAGTCTTAGAAGTGCGCTTGATGACCTAGCAGAGAAAGAAGAGTATTTACACAATCATAACAATCAAGCAGTTATTACCGTTATAGGCGCCGAGAAACTGCTTCCTATAAAGTTTCACGAATACGACGACCAAACTGAGCTAGAGAAATTTTTTGGCTATTTACAGTGGACACGCGAAGCCTTACGCCATCATCCGTTTTCTATCGTATTATGGTTGACATATAGTTTATCAGAAAAAGTAATTAGAAAGGCGCCTGATTTTTGGAGTTGGCGCGCGGGTGTTTTCCGATTTCTTAGTAAGGTAAATAAAGTTACACCAAGTGCAGAAACTCTGATTCCTATTGAAGACTTTTTTGAGAATAATAATCAAAGTCAAGAGTATTTTTTGCCATTGCCAGACTTACTTGCTTTAATTGAACAAATTGAAGCATCTGGAAATAACAGCGATGCAATGTTAGCAAGTTTGTACATACAAGCAAGTAATATTTATTCTAAAGAATTAAACTTAGCAATTGAATATTTGACTAAAGCAATAAATATACAAAATAAAATCGGCTCTGACTCCGAACTTATAATCAGTTTAGAAAAAATAGCTGCACTCTACAAATCTCAAGGTCAATACATTGAAGCTGAATCAATCCTAATTCAAATTGTAGAGATAACAAAGCGTATTTTTGGAGAAGACCACCCTGACTATATAAAAAGTTTAAATAATTTGGCTTTACTGTACTACTCGCAAAAAAAGTATACCGATGCTTCCGTTTTACTAATCAACGCATTAGAAACCGCTCTTACAGTTCTAGGAGAACATCATCCAAATACACTTATTATCTCTAAAAACCTAAATACTATTGAAAACAGATAGCTCAACTCTCCTCAACACGAGCGCACGAGCGCACGAGCGCACGAGCGCACGAGCGCACTTTCAACTTTACAACCAACCTCTTAATCTGTATATAACAATACCAATATATTCTTTAAGCGCTGAAGTAAATTGGTCAATATTAGCTGTATCAGGTAATAAATTTAAAATAGCTGCCTTTGGTGTACTTGTTAATTCTTGTAGTTCGCCGTTACTAACTAAAAAATCGGTCGGCGCCGCAATTACATCTATATTTTGCTTTTGAAAGATTAGCAGCGAACGCGGCATATGGATTGCGGATGTAACAAGTAACACACGCTTAATATTGCGTTGTTCTAAAATTTTTCTGACGTTAACTGCGTTTTGGTAGGTATTAAGCGAATCTGGGTCTTGAATCAGCGCTTCTTTAGGTATACCAATCGAAGTTAAAATTGTTGCCATGTCTTCTGATTCGGGGGTACCTTTACCAAACCACTCGATTCGACCACCGCTTAATATAATAAAAGGCGCCTTCTTTTGGCGATAAAGTTGTGCGGCATAAATAACTCTGTCTCCTGACTCTTGTAAATCTACCGTTGGTCGCGGTAAAAATGCCGAGCGAGTAGCACCACCAAGTACTACAATCGCTTCAGCATTTGGTAACTGACTTGGAGTGTTTTGCCATTCGAGCGAACGCACAAAATAGCGCGATACCCAACCATTACTACTAACTAACAGTAGTATTAGTGCAAAAGCAATGCAAAACGCTGCAGTACGCGGGCGCCTCCAAACAGTCAAAAAAGCCACTATTAACACCACGCAACTGAGTCCAAGCGGGTAGAAAAATAGTGGTATCAATTTAGAAAGATAAAGAAACATAAGGAGTAGGAGATAGGGAAAAGGAGTGGAAGTAGATTTCCCCAGATTTTAATTTATTCCCAAAATCGAAAATTGATTCTGCCGCGCGGACGACGAAACCGACGAGTTTCTTTTCTGCGACGACCAAAAGTTTGTTTGGGCAGTTCGGCACTTTCGTCTTCGGTTAACTCAGGTGGTAATTCAGTTTGAGTTGCTTCTCGACTTCCCCACCAAGCGATAATCAACCCACCACCTAAACCACCTAGTCCACTTAACAAAATATTTAACGGTGCTGGAAACACTTTCAATACCATAAAACCAGCCAGGAAAAATAACCAGTATTTTAACCCAGCGTCGATACCTTCCGAAGTCGCAACATTCGACTGCTGAGGACCACTTTTGTTCGTTTCGCTAATCCAACCAATTGCAAAACCACCCAAAATACCTAGAAATATACTCCAGGCATATGGTAACCCTGATAGTGACAGCACGAGCGTCAAAAACAAGCCAAATATTAGTTGGTTTGAAAAGTTTGGAGAAATTGGTACCGGACTATTATTTTTTGCCATGAGAAAGTACTATTGGCCAATTACGTCATCTAATTGTGACGCTAATGGTTGAGTTGTGTCCAAAATTTTTATATAACTTTTTTCGCTTGCTGTAAATGCTTCGGATGATTGTAACTGCGATGACAGTAAATCGACTGTTGCATCCGCTATATCACCAGTGCGACTACTCAACCGTGCGTTTAATACTTCGACTGGCGCCGTACACTGAATTATCTGTATGGGAATTGTGAGTTGAGTAGCTTTACTTATAGCATCACCGCGTAACTGTACTCGGTCGTACTTGGCATCTAAAATCACATTAAAACCAAGAAGAGCTAGCATAGCTCCCAATTCTAATAATCGCGCGTAGGTTTTCGCCGTCATTTCCTCAGTATACAAATCACTGCCACCACGCTCATACAACCCGACACCACCCAAATGCTTCCTTACTGCATCCGAACGTAAATGAATGGCGCCAATTTGTCTTGCTAAATAACGCGCGGTTGTACTCTTACCCGACCCAGATACCCCCGACATCAAAATTAATCTACCCGTTCGCTTATGCGTATATTCCCACGCTTGAGTATAGTATGTTGCAGCAGTTCTCGATGATTCTTCCTTAACTGCCGCAGGAACACCGGGGTCATCGAGTAAAAATGAAGTTACCTTCGCGCGTACATAAGCTTGCCGACTCAAATACAAAGGCAGTATTTGTAAACCTTCCCAATCACCCGTTTGTTCAATATAAGTATTTAAAAACACATTTGCTAAATCCTTACGACCGCGCGCTTCCAAATCCATAACAGTAAACGCGACATCATACATGACATCAACAAAACGAAACGGTTCGTTAAACTCAATACAGTCAAAGAGTAAAATTTGGTTATGCCACAAACAAATATTCCGCATGTGTAAATCACCATGACACTCACGGATGAAGTTATTTGCAATGCGACTTTGAAATAATTGATGTTCCTGTTCAAAAAACTTATCGGTATATTCTTTAGTTTCGTCAAACTGCTGCTGCGTTTGCGGACCACCTATATAATTAACAGTCTGTTCGTAGTTTTGGTCAAACGCTTCTCTAACTTTCGGAATCTCACCAAAACTACTAATATAGTCATTAGTCTCAGTTTTACTGTGATAGCGCGCGACCACCCCGCCCAAATCTTCAATATACGACTCGTTAATTGTATCCGACTCAAACATTGTGCTGAATAATCCCTCGTCAGGGAACTGTCGCATCTTCAAAGCATATTCTACAGGATCACCCGTGGCGCCGAATTGGTATTGTTCCCCAGATTGATATATAGGCAGAACTTCCAAATATAACTCAGCAGCAGCTCGCTGGTTAAGACGTAGTTCTTCATTACAAAAATGTTGTCGCAACTCTAAAGTCGAATAATTCAAAAAGCCAAAATCTACAGGCTTTTTCAACTTATATACATAATCTCCGGTTAATAGAACATACGAACAGTGCGTTTGAATTAGTTGTATCGGTTCCTTACACCCATGCGGATAGAAACCAGGTTGTTGCATTTGTGAGATTAAAGCAGGAAGCGAAGTGTCAGACATGATGATTTTAGTAGGGGCAGGTTAACAGATATCCGCAAGGGCAGTGTTCAATATTTCGTAAACCTGCCCTTACAGGATTTTGTTTTTACAGATATCCGCAAGGGCAGTGTTCAATATTTCGTAAACCTGCCCTTACAGGATTTTGTTTTTACAGATATCCGCAAGGGCAGTGTTCAATATTTCGTAAACCTGCCCTTACAGGATTTTGTTTTTACAGATATCCGCAAGGGCAGTGTTCAATATTTCGTAAACCTGCCCTTACAGGATTTTGTTTTTACAGATATCCGCAAGGGCAGTGTTCAATATATCGTAAACCTGCCCTTACAGGATTTTGTTTTTACAGATATCCGCAAGGGCAGTGTTCAATATCTCGTAAACCTGCCCTTACAGAATGTTGTTTTTACAGATATCCGCAAGGGCAGTGTTCAATATCTCGTAAACCTGCCCTTACAGAATGTTGTTTTTACAGATATCCGCAAGGGCAGTGTTCAATATTTCGTGAACCTGCCCTTACAGGATTTTGTTTTTACAAACCTAGATAGCTTAACAAAAAAAACCAGGGCATTAACCCTGGTCTAACAAATACTTCGTAGAAACTTCAAATAGCGGAAAATACAGATATCTAGTATCTTTATTAACCTTGGGCAAGAGAGAAGAAGCTCAAATGATACAATGTACCTTTTGCAGGATGTGTTTGTACTTCCTTAATCACGGCATTACCAGTCCATTCTCCGTCAGTTATCTTGAGTTGAATTGGTGTATCGTTTACGCGCGCTTTTCTCAATAGTGTTTCAACCGTTTTGGTATCAATCACAAGCGATACAGATTCGGTACCGTTGTGACCATACAAATTAGCAGGTAATAATCCCGAACGACGTAAGGCATTAGGTTTGCTACCTTCGGGTCGCTTTTTACATTCAACAGTCAGTGGCATATCAATTTTCTTTTCGATTTTGCAGCAAATCTTAGTTTAGCAGTGCTGAGTAGAAAGTGCTGAGTGCTGAGTAAAAGTTATGAGTTAGGAGTTCTAACTAAACACTCAACACTCAACACGAGCGCACTCAACACGAGCGCACTCAGCACGAGCGCACTCAGCACTCACTACTCAACACGAGCGCACTCAGCACTCAGCACTCACTAATGAAACTGGTGTTCCATCAGGGTAGAGTAACGCGCGTTTGGGGCCGTGAATAGGGTCTTCAAGAATAATTGTTTGGTCGCGACTGGCGCCAAGCGAGACAATAGCGATAGGAACTTCCATTAATTCAGCTAAGAATTTGAGGTAGTCTTGTGCTTGTTTTGGTAAGTCAGACCATGAACGACAATCGCTAGTACAAGTTTTCCAACCTGGTAAGGTTTTGTAAATTGGACGGCAACGCGCGAATTTACGAGAAGAAGAGGGGAAATGTTCGCTACGTTCTCCTTCAATTTCATAAGCTGTACAAACTTTGATTTCGTCGAGTTCGTCGAGAACATCAAGTTTTGTTATAGCTAAACAGTCAAGTCCATTTATTCTGACTGCATAACGTCCAATTACTGCATCAAACCAACCGCAACGTCGTTTACGTCCAGTGGTGGTGCCAAATTCTGCACCTTTCGCACACAATAATTCTCCCATTTCGCCATCCAACTCGGTAGGGAATGGACCTTCACCAACGCGCGTTGTATAAGCTTTCGCAACACCAATTACGCGGTCTATCATTGTTGGCCCAAGACCTGTACCAACACAGGCGCCACCTGCAACTGGGTTAGAAGATGTTACAAATGGATATGTACCGTGGTCTAGGTCTAATAAAGTACCTTGGGCGCCTTCAAATAATATATTGCGGCGGCGCCGAATCGAATCATATATTTTTAAAGAGGTATCAACAACATACTGCCGTAAACGTTCAGCATACCCCAAATATTCTTGAATTACTTCTTCAGGGTCTAAAGGGGGTATATTATAAAGCTTTTCGAGAATCACGTTTTTGTGAGCAATCGTCCAAGATAGCTGTTTACGCAGTCCAACTGGATCCATCAGGTCTAACATCCTGATACCTGTTCGTTCCGATTTGTCCGCGTAAGTTGGACCAATACCACGACCAGTAGTACCAATCTTGTGACTACCTCTTTGTTCTTCTGATGCCTTATCAATCAATCGATGATACGGCATTGTAACGTGTGCTGTCTCGGATATCAACAAATTTTTAGCTGAAATTCCAAGACTTTCTAACTGGTCGAGTTCACCGATGAGAACCTTGGGGTCAATCACCGTTCCACAACCAATTATGCACTCTGTATCTGGATACAAAATACCAGAGGGAATCAAATGCAGTTTAAAGGTTTGACCCAAAACTACAATTGTGTGTCCGGCGTTGACACCCCCTTGGTAACGTACTACTACATCTGCGGAGCGACTGAGTAAATCAGTGATCTTACCTTTTCCTTCATCGCCCCACTGGGCACCTATGACAATAACGTTAGCCAAGTGTCTATTTTAGTTATTCTAAAGTTTCCACAAACAACTATTATTAACAGGCAATTTTACTTATGTCAAGGTTAGTTAATTACCTTTAAAAAAATTCATAATTTCTCTTAGTCATTATATTTACATAAACACAGGCGCCATTTTTATCAACGAACACATCAACAATATCAAGCATAATTATTGACAATGTTTCTTTATATACTTCAAATTGTCGGTTGGGAAGCCACTGCTGTGGACGGGTTTCCCGGCATAAAGCAAGTGGCGTTGGAGCGTAAGCGCAACCCAACATCATAAAATGTTATGAGTTGAAAACAATCAAAAATAGACTTTGAGTACTTTGATACAGCAACAGTCGTTAAGAAGTAGCTATTGTTATCTTCCCCGAATTTGGAGTATCAGCGGACGCATGAAAAAGTTATCTAAACTGAAAAAACTGACGGCTGTTTTTGGGGTAGCTGCTTCAGTTGTTGTAAACCAAGCTTTACAATTTATTAGTCAGGAGTTTAATAATACCCAAATATCTTTTAATCACAATGATTTTCAGTATATAAATTTACTTAAACAAAATCTTCTAATTGTCACATTTGGAAATGTGGGGATACTAGTATTATTTTATTTGCTGTTGCGAACATTAATACATTTAGAGTTGACAGAACGTAAATTAGCTAGAACTGAGAATCGTTTACAAGCGCTTATTGATGTAAGTGAGTGTGTCGAGTTGATAGCAAAAGACACTACGCTACTGGAAATAAATGCAAATGGAATCAAAATGATGAAAGCTGACAATGCGAATGAGCTTGTTGGCAAACGAGTTGATACAAGGGTAGAGCATGAGTACGTGACTGCATTTACTGCGTTGCATGAAAGTGTATGTAGAGGAAACTCAGAAACATTAGAGTTTGAGATTAACATTCAAGGGACACGTCGTTGGGTAAAAACTCGCGCGGTACCATTACTTGACGAAGATGGAACTTTTCTTAATTTGTCGGTGACGCGCGACATTACTGAAGAAAAGCAACTATTCGAGCAACTGTTGCGTTTTCAGCGTCTCGATACTATTGGTTGTTTAGCTGGTGGTATTGCTCATGACTTAAATAACGTGCTTTCTGCAATTCTTTTGTCAGTACAGCTATTGCGAATGAAGTTGCCAAACAATCAATATCAGAACTTAATAACCACCCTAGAAAATAACGTCAAACGTGGAGCAAACCTAATTAAACAGGTATTATTATTTGCTCGTGGTGTTGATAAACAAACTGTAATTGACTTAAAAACAATACTTAGCGAGGTTGAGCTTTTTATCACTCAAACATTTCCTAAATCTATCGAAACTAAAATCAGTATATCTCCATATATAGGATGTGTGATTGGAAATACGACTCAAATACACCAAGTCCTGATGAACTTGCTTGTAAACGCGCGTGATGCGATGCCACAGGGTGGTAAATTAACTTTAACTGCTAGTCACATCATCGAAGATCAAGAGAGTAATTTCATCGTCATCACAGTAACGGATACTGGAATAGGGATACCACCATCAATAATTGAGCGTATCTTTGAACCATTTTTTACAACCAAAGAAGTTGGTAAAGGGACTGGTTTAGGACTTTCGACTACAAAAACCATCATCAAAAATCATGGTGGGTTCATTGACGTTTGCAGCAAAGTCGGTGAAGGTACATCTTTCAAAGTCTATTTACCTGCACTTACAAGCAAACAGATAGACACTCTACCATTTAAAATTCTCTCTAAAGATTTAATGAATAAAGTATTAATTAATTCTCAGTGATAGAAAAATAGCGTTATCTTGAGGAGTATCTGCTGCTAGTTGTAATATATTGGCGCCATTGATGGATGGCGTGAATGTTACCAGTACGTTAGAAATTTGTTAAGATTAGTAAAATTTTAATCCAAAAGTGCCACTATGACATTATATGCGGAATTGCATCGGCATCTAGGAGGTTCAGTAGTACCTCGCATTCTATGGCGATATTTCCAGCGTCATTCCGAGGACATGGTATCCCGCTTTAATGACTATCCAACGTTTGAAGAATTTTATACAAAGCCTCGTAATACCCTAGATGAATATCTGGAATTACACACATTAGTTGAAAGTGTTCAAACTGTAGAAACTCTGCCCTATTTTATTTATCGCTTACTAAGAGGCGCCTATATATTTGAAAATCTCGCTTACTTAGAATTGCGTTATACACCATATCTACGCACACCAGAACACCTCAGTCAATCAGAACGAATTGACAAAATGAGAGAAATCGTTGAGGTAGTAGGTAAAGCGAGTCAAATACCTGAGTACCCAATAGTCACAAGCCAAATATTGTGTATGCACGCGCGTTTACCGTATGAAGTAAACAAAGCAATAGTAGATCTCGCAGCACAAAACAAGAACTTCGTGTGTGGGGTAGATGTGGCAGGAGGAGATAGTTATTATGCAGAAAGATTAGACGAGTGGATTCAACTTTATAATTATGCCTTGTCATTAGGCGTAAAAACTACCGGACACTTATATGAAACAACAGCAGGTTGTTACCCCGAACTACTACCTTGTTTAATGCGTATCGGACACGGTATCCAAGTACCCTTACTACATCCTGAGTTATTACCCGAACTAGCACAGCGTGGGCAATGTTTAGAAGTATGTCCAACAACCTACATTAAAACAGGTACATTAGAAGATATCCGCCAATTAAAGACAGTATTTGACCGCTGTTTTGACGCAGGAGTAGATATAGCGATTTGTACAGATAACGCAGGACTACATAACGTGCGCTTACCGTTTGAATATGAAAACTTGTTGACCTACGACATCATCAACTTCCAACAGCTACAAGCATGTCAAGACGCAGCATTTAAACACGCTTTTGCTTGGCCTTACGGTCAGCGTCCTGCATCCTTATTAAATGGGATATTAAATACTCAACCGGCGCCAATTCTTGCATAATCTCAAATTGCTATATAAATTGTAAAAAATGCGATCTGGTAGAGACGCGATTTAATCGCGTCTATACAACGTGCGTAAACCAGAGGTTTAAGAGCAGGGATTTTTACGAATAATTTAGGTTTACCATAATATACAGCACCGCAGCGTGTTCATGCGGTACATGTAGAGACTAACATGTTAGTCTCTACAGGTTTTTGGGCATTATGCGTGTACCTCATTAACCAGAAATATACTATATATTTATATAAATAAACTAGGGTCAACATGAAAGAATTGTCCCAAAGCTTTTGCTTCTTCTCTAGTGATTTCTCGCTTACCATCAACAATTTCAGAAATATCATTATAGCCGATAACATCAATTAAGTCTGATTCCTGAATATCTTGTTGTTCCATAAAAAAAAGTAGCATTGAATGAGGGGTAGAAGCTTTACCTGGAGAGTAATACTCTTGTTCAAATTTTTCAATTAAAGTAATTAGTAAATCGTAAAGCTCATTTTCTTCTAAGCTTCTATCGCGACGATGCATTAACTCTTCAACAACCGCTAAAGCTTTCTCATTTTCTTCTTCATTCCTAATTATTCTTGGGTCAAAAGTAAGGGTCATTTTTCCAGTTCTCCTTAAAAATACACAATTAAGTATTGCGTTTAGTAACAAAATGTAAATTTTTATTTGTAACTAAAATTAACAATTGAAAAAAGAGTATTGTGGGTTACATGTAGCGTACACTATACGTTATGGCAACCACGATTCAAACTTTACCCCAAGAAGTCGTACATCTGATTACGGCTTCTGAAGTAATTGACTCGTTTGCGGCTGTTGTGCGAGAGCTTGTAGAAAATTCTCTCGACGCGGGCGCAACGCGAATAGTAGTGTATTTATATCCTGAACAGTGGCGAATTCGCGTAGCCGATAACGGTTGCGGAATGAACTACGATGATTTACAGCTTTCAGCAAGTGCCCACAGTACGAGTAAAATACATAGCGGCGCCGATTTGTTTCGGATTCACAGTTTAGGATTTCGTGGAGAAGCGTTACACAGTTTAACGACACTAGCAGACTTAGAAATCATGAGTCGTGCTTCTCACAACTGTGGATTTAGAGTTATATATGGGAATGGGGGAAAGATATCACAAATCGAAGCTGTTGCAATGGCGCCAGGTACCGTTATAACAGTTTCAAATTTGTTTGGTAATTGTCCTGTACGCAGACAAGGTTTGCCATCTTTTGCACAACAGATGAAAGCAGTGCAAGAAACAATTCATCAAATAGCATTATGTCATCCACATGTAGCTTGGCAAGTTTGGCAAAACGAGCGGATTTGGATTAATATTAGTCCGGCGCCAACAATGGGCAAGTTATTACCGCAAATACTAAGTCGAGTTCGTCAAGGTGATTTACACGAATTAACGTTATTAGAGTTATCAGAAAATAATTTTGTAGAAAACAAACAGCTCGACTCAAAGTTCAAATCGAATATATATATAGTCATAGGATTACCAGATAGATGTCATCGTCATCGTCCTGACTGGGTGAGGTTTGCGATCAACAAACGCATGGTCAAAGCAACCGAACTCGAACAGACGGTGTTTTCAGCATTTCATCGAACATTACCGCGCGACCGCTACCCAGTTTGTTTACTGCATTTAACAATTTCTCCGGAACAAATCAACTGGAACCGCAACCCAGCCAAAACCGAAATATATCTCAACAACCTAACTTACTGGCAACAGCAAATCAACCAAGCTATCGAACAAGCGCTGCGTATAAACTCTGATACTCTCCCAGAAGCAGTTCAAACAAGTCGAGTTAGTAAACTCATCAAAGCAGCAGAACAACAAAAACCCTATCGTACAAATCGTTCCATTCAACCTCAACCTAATCCAAAAACAGATACTTCGGCGCCAACTCAGCACTCAGAACTCAGCACTCAGAACTCACAACTCCCCACTCAGCACTCAGAACTCAGCACTCAGAACTCTCTAAAAGCCGTTGCCCAAGTTAGCAACATGTATATAGTTGTGGAACATCCTGGAGGAATGTGGTTAGTAGAACAGCACATCGCCCACGAACGAGTATTATACGAACAAATATGTGATAACTGGCAGTTAGTTGCTATTGAACCACCACTAATTCTATATCAACTATCGTTTACCAACGTTGAACAACTACAACGCATCGGACTAGATATAGAACCCTTTGGAGAAAACCTTTGGGCAGTTCGCACCGTTCCCGCAATGCTTAAAGCGCGCGAAGATTGTAACCAAGCCATCCTCGAACTCAGTACTGGAGGAGACTTAAAAGCAGCACAAGTTGCTGTAGCATGTCGCACTGCCATTCGTAACGGCACCCATTTAAACCTAGACGAAATGCAAAATTTAATTGAACAATGGCAACGTACCCGTAACCCCCACACATGTCCCCACGGGCGCCCCATCTGCTTATCACTACTAGAATCTTCCCTATCCAAATACTTCAAAAGACACTGGGTAGTAGGCAAAAGCCACGGCATTTAAAAACTTCTTCTAGAATATCTTGTGGAATGTCTTGTGGAATGTCTTGTGGAACGGGCATCCTCTAGAGTCTAAACACAAGCTTTGGAATTTGCTACTCTAATTATATATGCCCTAAAAGTTATAAAAGGTTTCAATGGATATAAACAATACATAAAATTGATTTAAAAGACGCAAAAAACAGACTTGTTGAGCTTATTGAAGAAGTTGCCGATAGTGAAAATGTTGTCATTACCCGCAGCGATGAATTATCATTTCAAATCATACCTATTACAACAGAAGAACCGCGTCCTAAATTCGGAAGTGCCAAGCATCTGATTAAAATATCAGATGATTTTGATGAACCCTTAGAGGACTTAGAGGACTACGCTCCATAAAATTGTTGCTTGATACACATACATTTTTATGGTTTATTGAAGGCAACTCAAGTCTTAGTAATAGAGCAAGAAGCTTAATTGAAGATAAGAATAATCAGCAATTCCAAAAACTTTTATAATTATAAATTTTACTTGGGTAGTAAGTAAAAGCCATAACATTTAAAAAGCATATTGTCGGATGGGTGTCCTCGCCCGTGCAAAAAACACATAACTTACTCCCACTTTGGCGGATGCTCACCTAACTTCACCCACAAACCTCTCGCCCACACCAGCTGCGAACGATTCATCTTTAACGCCACAATTGTTGCCCGTCCAATTGGAGATAGTCCCACAAGCTCCTGCCCATCATCACTCCAAGCAAAATGCTCATTCCAGACCTGCAATTGTGGGTGGAATAACGACACAATTTGTTCAGTCAAGGGATCAACCTCTGTTTGGCGATCTGCCTTATATCGATTGCAATTTGGGCAGGCGAAACAGAGATTCTCAAATCGTGTTTCACCACCAAGCGCTCTAGGTATAATATGCTCAAACTCAAACGTCATGCCAGTTAGCCTTTCAGCCGTTCGGCAATAAGCACAGGTATTAAAAAAGCGAGTGCGAATTTGTCGCTGCAACTCAACTGGAATATAAGCGCTCATGCAACAGATGCCAATGCATTCAAACATTTAAGCGTATATAGGGCGCGCGCTTTCAATACCATTAAATAGTCCGCATCCGCTAACATACGATCCAGTTCAGCCACCTCACTAGAAGATAACTGCGACTCTGCATTTCTAGCTAGCAAATCATCCAAGTGAGCTTGCTCTACCGTAGACAACTTAGAATTTGCCAACGCGCGCAACTCATCGACACTTAAGCCAACTAAACAATCTGCATCTAGTGCTAAGGGATTGGCTAACCGTTCGTAAACATCCAAGTCCAACAAAACACCAACCCGCTCCCCACGTTCATTAGTAATATAACGTACCGATTCGGGCATACCATTTCTCACAAAAGATAATTTAATCTATCTTAGCAACCTTCAGCTATTGATTTCCGCTTCTTCGCTTTTCTGCAAAATTCTATCCACTTTATTTTCTATCGAAGTCAGTTTTCTGGATTAGGGAAAGTTGGAAATCAGAACCTACTCAAGATAAAGAGGTATAGTGAAGTATAGTAAGGTTTTGGATACTAGTAAACTTCCTCAACACTGTTGGACGGTCGCTATCAAGTGATGCTAGCAAGTTAAGCATACCTTCTTGTACAAAAGTCAATCTTTCAGCAATTTTCTCAAGTCTTGCGACCCCTAAGCGAAGTTCTTGACGCTCTAACCTATCTTCTGCCATTGAGTCAAGCATCGCTTGAGCGGTTCTAGCGTTACTTTCAATTAATTGCTTAAGTTCTTCGTCAGTCATCGGAGTTTAGTTGGAATGAGTGTATGCATATGACCTATTATAAGTTATAAGTTTTTATAAGCAACTACAAGTTGAAGGTGCGTGAAAGTACTTAAACTTGACGTTTAATTTCAAGTTTGTTAAAGCTTTCACGCACCCTACATTTTATTGGTTGGTAAAGGCACAATCAATCACTAACTCAGCATGGCGCCGTAAAATCTCTTTATCTAATAGATGTGCTTCATATTGTCCAGTCATAGCCAAAAGCTTATCAACTCGTATTTTTGCGCTTTCTACAATTTCTTCATCAAGACTACCATTATTAATTGAGTCGGCAAAATCTTGTGCTATTGCAATTGTTCTTTCTATTGATGATGACGGTAAATTACGCGATACCATTAGTAAATCACAGCCTGCATTAAATGTTTGTGTTACCGTTCCTGGTTTTGCATACATATCAGCAACAGCTTTCATATCTAAATCATCAGATACTATTACCCCTTCAAATCCCAATTCTTCCCTCAATATTCCTGTTAATATTGTTTTTGATAATGTTGCTGGAACATTCGCATCTATCTTAGGAAATAAAATATGTGCCGTCATTACCATTGGAACCTTGGCGCCAATTAAAGCTTGAAAAGGTAAAAGTTCGCGCGTTTGTAATTCTTCTTTAGTTAAATGAAGTACAGGTAACTCTAAATGCGAATCGGTACTTGTGTCACCATGTCCCGGAAAGTGTTTTGCACAACCAATTATACCTTCACTGCGAAGTCCATCTAAATATGATAAGGCGCCTAGAGTTGCCGAGTCAGGGGTAGTTCCAAAAGCGCGCGTGCCAATAATTGGATTATTGGGATTAGAATAAATATCAGCATCAGGCGCCCATGAAACATTAATACCCATCGATTTGAGTTCGATAGCAGCACATACAGCAACTTCACGTGCATGAGAAGAAGCTAAATAAGCTTCAGGAAAACGAGTAATGGGAAACGGGGGACGATGAACACGACCTCCTTCATGGTCAAGCGTCATAAACATCGCATCCCGTTCAGCATACAAACGTATTTGCGCGCTTAACTCTTTAAAAGTTTGTAACCAAACTTCATAGTGGCGCCCAGCTTGAAAGTTTTTACCGTAAAATACTATTCCTATCGGTTTTACAGTACTAAGTAACCTTTTATCATCGTCGTTTAAGTGAGTAGCAGAAATACCAATTAGCAGGTGGTTGCCGAATCTTTCCAGTTGAGACGAGGTGGACATCGCATTTCTCCCGTGGTTGTATCGTAGATAACTCGAATTTTAAATTCAAACCCGCAAGCAGATAATAACCTACTATAGTAGGGTAGCCCGAAGCCCACCATACAAATTAACTACAACTAGATACACATGAAATTACTCAACCCGCTAAAAGACGTATACTATTAAGATAGTTTATAAGCATGACTACACAAAACTTAAATATATGTATAAAAATAATGACATAACTCAAATAAGTGATTCTCCAGGATTAAGAAATCAAGAAAATAATGAAGAATTGTTAGCTGCAAGAGAAGAGATAGAATTATTACGCGAGTTAGTAGAGAGTCAAAAATTACATACATGTAAATTAGAAAACGAATTGCTTGAGGTCAGCCAGGAATTAGAAATTATAAATGACCAATTGGCTAAGGCACTGATGTTAGGTGTAAGCTATGATGAAGCTAAAGCAATAGCTAAAACAATTTTGAAGGATGAAGAAGGTGGCAGTGAGTTGGTAGCAAAGTTGCTTAATGTTATCTATGGCTTATCAGTTAAACCAGAAGAATTGAAAAAAATAGAAAGGTCTAACATTCAAACAAACCCAACTCGCAATCAGCTTGTTAATGAAATTATTGTGAAATCAAAGGAAATTAGGAATATTTCCAAACAAACGCGACTTCAATATCAAGAGTTGGGTTGTAGATTTATTCGTTTTCAAGCTATTGTAAATAAAATTCAAGAAGAAGTAACTAATTATCGTAAATCGCTCGTGTAGAATAGTACTATAATTATTCATATGGCATTAAATCAAGTCGATGCTTATGAACGAACACCATTTAATCGCTGAAAAATTACTTTCTGAAGGCGTCCGTCTACTTGAAGCGCGGGAATTTGCAGCAGCACTAGAACCCTTGAATGCAGCTATCACACATGACCCAAATTATGGTGATGCTTGGTGTTGTCGAGGTTTAGTTCTAGGACACCTAAAGCGTCACACCGAATCAGTAGAAAATTTTAATCGCGCTCTGGAACTCAACCCAAAAGACCGTAGTGCCTGGTTTAATCGCGGTTTAATATTAGCCGAATTAGGTAAGCATTCTGAAGCAATCGAAGGTTTTGACCAAGTGCTTACATTATATCCTTATGACTACGAAAGTTGGGACTCAAAAGGTAACTCGCTATTTGAACTAGGGCGCCATACCGAAGCTTTAAACGCTTATGAGCGTTCGATTGAATTTAACCCAAGTTATTATAAAGCTTTTACAAATCGAGGCAATGCTTTAACAAACTTAAAACGTTTCAAAGCAGCTATTCGCAGCTACGACCAAGCAATAAGCATTCAACCAGATGACCCAGCAGTATGGTTTAATCGTGGTTGTGCTTTCATGGTTTGGGGAAAACTAAAAGAAGCTATCGAAAGTTTTGATAAAGCGATTGAAGTTGATGCTACATATTCACCAGCTTGGGTTAACCGTGGACTGATGTTAAGTCAAATGGGAAATGAATTTGAAGCATTAGCTTGCTACGACCGTGCAGTAAAAATCGAACCAAATGATACTAAAACCTGGTATAATCGCGGCATAACTTTGCGGCGCCTAGGCAAAACCAAAGAAGCAATAGACTCTTACGCAAAATCTGTTCAAATAGACCCAAACAACTACGAAGCTTGGGATAACCGAGGTTACGCTCTGACCAAACTCGGTAAATATCATGAAGCACATCAAAATATTGACCGTTCATTAGAAATTAAACCCAACCACGCAAATGGCATGTATAACAAAGGCTATTGTTATGCATGTCAGGGAAAAACAAGCTTGGCTGTCGATTGGATTGCCCAAGCAATTAAAATAAATCCCAGTAAATATTTACCTGCAGCAAAAACCGACCCAGATTTAGAGGCTGTACGTCACAATAAGCGATTTCAAAAACTTTTACAAACATAGTATTAAAAAGTCGGAAATCTTATTTATCATAATATTCCTCTCTGCAATTTAATTGTAAACTTTGTTTGACCCGCTTTACTTTCTAACTCCAGAGAGGCGCCTAAAACTTCGACCATTTTCTTAACTAATGTTAACCCTAATCCACTTCCACCATGTTGCCAAGGGTCATTGTTGGGGATACGATAAAACTGGTCAAAAATACGATGCTGTTCTTTTTGTGGAATTACGATACCAGAGTTAATAACACTTATCTCTATAACTTTGTCAGTAAACGCAGCTTGCAATGCAATGGTTTCTCCTGCGGGAGTGTATTTACAGGCATTAGTTAGCAGTTCAACCAAGATACGTTCTAGAGTTGCAGCATGAGAACTTAGTAGCGGTAAGCATAAAGGTAAGTCAACCACTAAATGCTGCTGTTGATGTTGAATAGATGGCTCGAATGATTGGAGAATTTCAGAAATCAAGATTTGTAAATTTATGATTTCTGACGTTAACGTCTCAGATTTAACATCTAAATAACATAACATCAGTAAATTTTCGACTAACCGATTGTGACGCTTTGCAGAATTTGTAAAAATTTCTAACACGCGCGTAAATTTCGGAGACTTATAGTAAGGATATTCTGAATGAATCAACTTTTCTAAAGTTTGCATCGCAAGCTGCATACTCGTCATCGGACTCCGCAACTCATGAGAAATAGTCTTAAGAAAATCATCTTTGAGACGGTTGAGCTTTTCGAGTTCTTCAACTTGCTGTTGAGACGCTTCGTAAAGTCGAGCTTGACGTATCGCAATTGCACACTGACTAGCTACTTGCTGTACAAGTTCTACCTCCAACTCTTCAAATACAGCTTCGGAAGGTCTGAATAACCAAATATTACCAAGAATGCGCGAACTGGTGCCGTTGTCAAAAATTGGACAAGCTAGTTTTGTAAACTGCATCTCAAAACTAAACTCCGGACTCACATCAACAAATTGCGAGGGAATTTTCTGCAATAGCTGTTGATATATAGGTGTTGTAAGCTCTTGCACCATCCCTAGAAAACTTGACTGACAAGTATTTTTGTACTCATATACAATAGTCGCCATTGCAAGCTTTTCGTCGTAAAGCTCTATCAAACAACTATCTGTTTTTAAAACTTTGACTAATTCTTCTGTAACGGTTTGTAAAATCTGAGTTTCATCTAAACTATCGCGAATCTTCTCTGTTAACCTTCTGACCAAGGCTTGTTGACGCTCGATTCGTTCGCGTGCAGATATTTCTTGTTGTAACTCTTCGTTTTGCACTGCTAACGAGTAGCGCATTTTTTTGAGCGTCAAATGCGTTTGAATACGTGCTAAAAGTTCTTGATGTTCAATCGGTTTTGTTACATAATCAATTCCTCCTAACTCAAAACCCTTAACTATGTTGACCGTTTCTGAAAGTGCCGTCAAAAAGATTACAGGAATATCTTGAGTCGAAGCTTTAGCTTTCAACAAGCGACAAACCTCAAAACCATCCATACCAGGCATTAGAATATCCAACAATATTAAATCAGGAAGGATAGACTCAGCTATTTTTAACGCATTTTCCCCATTTTGCACCGCTAAGACTCGAAACCCGTAATTCTCCAGTAAAGCAAACAAGACCTGTAAATTACTAGGATAGTCATCCACAACCAAAATTGTGTCAGCACTGTTTGACTTGACATTGGCATTGTTCGAGTTCATCGCGAAACCTCAGCTTACCTTAATTGTGTTCCGCTTATGTGGTACTTTGATTTTGGCGGCGTGGTTCCAAATAAATCCGTCTATCATTAATGTACCGCAAAAATAAATTTCTTAATATTATTTTTGTATTTCACAGGTATCGAACTTGATTATACATAATTTATCTAAATTGTCAAATCTTATATAAAAGTTACAAAACTTAGTACTCTCAGCCATTAATACGGATGTAACGGGTGATTTATTACATCTGTTACTAGTGGTTTGTGTCATTAAATTTGGGGGGTAGAAATATTAGCAACGGATGAAGAGCGGTGAGGCACTTGCGGTGGACGGGTTTCCCGGCATAAGCAAAGTGCCGAACTCGAAGGGATGTAACGGATAAGTAATTTTAAATAACAAAATCTATATGTTTGACGAATAACTCATCCGTTAAATCCGTTGTATCCGTTGCCAGCCAACCAGCCAAATTTAATGACATGAAGCACAAGTGTTACGTTAAAAATTGAAAAAGGAAATGTTGGAGTTGGTTTACTTGCAGGTTTTCTGCTAGCTGTCGCAACTCTTGGACGAATGGTATAAATTGGGCGCCTTCTTGTTCTAAGATAGATGCCTGTTGTAGAATAGCTCGGATGTCACCTTGTATTGCTGTTTCGTAGAGTTGAGTCAGGTTGTCTATACTGGGTGGAACGATTCGTGTGGCACCCTGATAACCAATATGCTTTTCGTTGTCTAATTGTCGTGCAGTGTTATAGTCTAATAAATCTAAATCAAACCAAAATACGCTTCCTTCCCCTTGAGTACTACTAATTTTAATCTCTCCACCCATTTGTTGGACGATATTTTGACTAATAGTTAAACCAAGTCCAGTACCAGATTGAAAAGAGCTATTTTCATTCAACTGCTCAAAAGGTAAGAAAATATCGGTTAATTTATTGCTAGGTATCCCAGCACCTGTATCTGTGATTTGAAACCGGATTTTGGTACTCTTATTTACAAATATACTTGTAACTTGTTCCGATTGTTCAAAAGCTTGGATGTAACCAACTTTAAATAATACACTACCAAAGTTTGTAAACTTGATGGCATTGCCTAACAAATTGAGGAGAACTTGCCGCAACCGAGTTTCATCGCTGCGTATAATCACAGGTAGAAGCGAAAGCGCTTGATAATTAAAATCAAGACCTTTTTGCTGCGCGCGCAATCTTACCATCGAAATTAAATTATCAAGAAATGCGAGAAAATGAAAATCATTAACTTTTAATTCGATAGCCGCTTCGCTTTTTGTTAAGTAAAGAATATCATTGATAAGTGTCAGTAAATGCTGCCCAGACTGATAAATAATTTCAAGTTCTTGATGCGGTGAGTGGTTATCATAATCTATGGCTGTTGTGCGTTGCAATATTTGTGCAAACCCTAAAATCGCATTTAAGGGTGTTTTCAGTTCATGGCTAATATTAGCAATAAAAGCGCTTTTCGCACGGTTTGCGACTTGAGCTGATTCTTTTGTTGTCTCCAACTCATCAATAACTGCTTGCAGGTTTTCGCGCGTCCTTTGAAGTTCATCCTCTAGCTCCATTATTCGTTCTATAGCTTCGGTGTCTCCTATTGGTTGAAAGTTTGTCATATCTGTTCAATACTTCAGACATCAAATATTAAATATTTATTAACTTTTATTAAGTATTATCAACTTTAATTATAACTCATGAAACTTAATCAGCAAATTTACTAATAAAGAATTCGGTTTTCGTAAAAGTTGCCGGGACTCTAGGTTTGGAGTAATATATAAGAAATAATTATCGATTATATCAATAAACCTTAATGTTACTACAAAATAAGTGGCGGCGCCTGCTCAAGTCATTTGACATAGATGAAAAAATAATCAATCAGACTTTTCTTGAAATCGTAGCAATATATAAGTGTCAAAAACGTTATTACCACAACCTGAAGCATATTCAAGAAATGTTACAAATCGTAGAGAACTTAAATAGTAAGTATAGATTAGAACAATCATCACTAGAGTTTGCTGTTTGGTTTCACGATATTGTTTACGATACACAAGCGCATGATAACGAAGAAAAAAGTGCTAATTACGTGCGAGACTTATTATCGTTACTAAATATTCCTGACTCAACGATAAATAATATCTGTCGTTTGATTTTAACAACGAAACATCACAAAGTTTTTGAGGATGACATTGAAAGTCAAATATTCCTCGATGCAGATTTATCGATATTAGGAAGTGACGCACAACGATATCGCGAGTATATGTTGGGTATTCGTCGAGAGTACGCTTGGGTGCAAGACAATGAATACAATGCTCTTAGAAGTCAAGTATTACAAACTTTTTTACAGCGTGCGAGAATCTTTTCAACCTCGGAGTTATATAATCAGTTAGAATTGGTCGCGCGTAATAATATCAAGAACGAAATTACAAGTTTAAGTAATTATAATCAATAACTCTCATCCAAACCGACTGGAATCTCAATCACAAACTCAGTACCTTGTCCTGGTTGAGATATACATTCTAGCTTTCCATTATGCTTTTCAACAATAATTTGTTTACTAATTGCCAGCCCAAGTCCAGTACCTTTACCAACTGGCTTAGTAGTAAAAAATGCATTAAAAATTTGGTCTTGCTTTTCAAGTGCAATACCCGGGCCGTTATCACTAATTTTAATTCCTACATATGAGTTATCATTAGATAAATAACTAGAAATTTGAATAGTTAGTTTATCTAATAGATGTGGCACCTTGTGAAGACTAACCAAGAATGATTCCTCCAACGCATCAATAGCATTAGCAATCAAATTCATAAAAACTTGATTAAGTTGACCAGGATAACATTTAATTAAAGGCAGAGTACTATATTGTTTAATAATATTAATACCAGGTTTATGACCATTTGGCTTAATTCGATGATGCAAAATTAGCAACACAGTGTCAATAATAGAGTGAATATTGACATTTTGCGCGGTCGTCTCTTCAATGCGCGAAAAGCATCGTAAACCTTGAATAATTTCATCAATTCTATCAGTTCCCGTTTGCATAGAAGCCAGGATTTTCGGAAAGTCATCTTTGAGAAAATCGAGTTCAACAGCTTCAGCTTGTTGTTGTATCTCTTTTACAGGATTAGGATAATATTTTTGGTAAAGATTGAGAATAGCAAGCAGATTACTCGCATACTCACTAGCAAAATTGATATTATTGCAAATGAAATTAACAGGGTTATTGATTTCATGAGCAATACCTGCAACTAATTGCCCTAACGATGACATTTTTTCAGTTTGGATAAGTTGCTTTTGAGTATGCTGCAATTTGTGCAGCGCTTGTTCAAGAGCTTCTTGAGTACGCTTCGATTCGGTGATATCCATTACTAATCCATCCCAAAGAATATCACCATTTGGTTGTCGTGCAGGACGAGCAGCACCTTTTATCCATTTTTCTTTACCCGAAGCAGTCACAATTCTGCCTTCCCATTCCCAAGGTTCTAATTTATTCGCACTACGCTGAATTGAAATTTGAAGATTTAACCGCTCTTGATGTCGGACAATATCAAATAACTTTTGTGGATTTTGCTGGATTTCAAAAGGAGTTAGTTCATATATTTCATAACAGCTAGGACTTACAAACGGAAACTTGTAAGAACCGTCTGTAGATAGCAAAAATTGATACATGGCGCCTGGAATATTCGCAGCAAGCTGTTGGAATTGTGCCTGCGTTAACCTGAGAGCGTCTTCCGTGCGCGCGAGTTCAATTGCAACTGCTGCCAAATGAACCGCTTTGATGATTAGCTGTTTATCAGCATCGTTAGGAGTACAAGGTTGGTCGTAATAAACAGCAAACATCCCCAGTAATTCCCCGCTTTTCGTCAAAATGGGCAATGACCAGCAGTATTGTCCCCCATATTTTTGAGCAAAATCGAGATTTTGACTCTTGAATGGGTCTTGTACAATATCCTCTACAGCCACTGACTCAAAAGTCCTGCCAGTCATAGTGCAAGAACATCCGGATATACCAACATTAATACCGTTCATTGCTTGATTGTATGTATTTGGTATTACGGCGCCATCATAGGGCTGATTGTGTGAAGCGTCTAACAGTAGAAACGAACACTTTTGAAACTCAGATAACTGTTCAATTACTAAAGCCAATGCATTAAGCACTTCTGGAAGAGGAGTTCCACGCACGATTAATTCTAAGACATGGTTTTGTCCAACTAAAATCGCTTCTGCATGTCGAGAGCTAACTGGTTGTAACTGTAGCTGTCGTGATTTTGCAGACTGTATTTCAAAATTTATACTTTCGTGCAACCGACCAATTTCGCTCGTAAAAACAATATCACTTACCCCAGCTTTCAACGCACGAACGGCATCAGCAGCAGCAATATGGTCTGCAATCAGAATTAACGGTATCTCTAATTTTGCTCCGCGTAAAATTTGTAATATTTCTTCATAATACAACTTAGTACTGCCGTAATGAGCAATAATCACATCCCAATTGCTTGAAAATAGAAGATTCTCATCCATCACTACTGTATCTACCTGCTGTCTAACTGTTATATACGACCGGACGTTTTTTAGTTGCTCAAACACTAAATCCGCATGTGTCCCGGATTGTAATAGCAGTACCTGCAACGCTTGATTCACCATCTACTCCTTCTCAAGCCTGCTGTCTTAAAAATTGTTTACATGGAGACAGTTGAAAACACTTCCCTCACAAAAGCATAAGTATCTTAAATATAAGTTTATACACCACTGAGACAAAAATCTAGTCCTATAAGGTTTGACTAACGCAGCCAAATTATTCTTATTCTATTATCTAGCAAACATTTTTGCACTTGGTGTTCTAAAAAATACATTAGATTTGCTTAAGATGAATATAATATATTTATTTGATTCTTTATTGTTTCTTTTTTTTTGTGTTAAAAAATAAAAATATATTAAGGACACTAAGGATTTTATTATTACTTGCTGGTTTACTGACATTATGTAAAGGTCAAATATCAACACTCAATTAACTTGATACTTGCTGGTTATATAAACTATAAAATAGAGTGCGAACTCCTAAACGTGATGATAAAAATATGATAAAAGTGCTGCTGGTAGATGACCAATACTTGATACGTCAAGGGTTAAGGGCTTTATTAGAATTAGAATCAGACTTAGAAATTGTTGGGGAAGCCGAAAACGGCAGAGAAGCGATTGATTTAATTGCTCAGTTGCATCCAGACGTAGTATTAATGGATATGCGGATGCCAATCATGGACGGAGTAGCAGCCCAGCGAGAAATCCAGAAAAGATTTAGTGATACAAGAACACTAGTATTAACAACATTCGACGATACAGAGTATGTAGCTACGGCATTACAGTATGGGGCAATGGGATATTTACTCAAAGATACTCCATCTGAGGAGTTAGCTGTAGCAATTCGTGCAGTACATAAAGGTTACACACAGTTGGGGCCAGGAATTGTTAAAAAACTGTTTGCATTTTCAACTAATGAAGAACCAGCACCTCCACCTGCATTAGAACAACTGACCCCGCGCGAGAAGGAAGTGTTACGTTTAATTGCTTCAGGCGCCAGTAACCGCGAAATAGCCAGCCAACTATATATATCCGAAGGGACAGTTAAAAATCATGTTACAAACATTTTAAATAGATTGAACTTGCGCGACCGTACTCAAGCAGCTTTATTCGCCAAATCATATTTATCTTTTTTAGAAGACAGCGTTTAAGATTCCCGACTTCTTTAAGAAGTCAGGAATCTAGGGAATCTAACCAAACAGTTCCATACATTCAGAGCGTAGAACTCCGCGCGTGACTGTAATATTTTTAAAGCTTTTGGCAATTATTTCTTCACAAGATATATCAATTTGCGACTGTTTTACTTCCATTAAATCTTTAATCGAGGCGCCGTAAACAATTTGTGATATTCCTGTCCATACACAAGCGGTAGCACACATTGGGCATGGCTCGCCAGTTGTGTAGATTGTATATCCCTCTAAAGATGGATTTTTGAGAGAAGCTGTTAATTTACGAATAGCGTTAATTTCTGCATGTGCGGATGGGTCACTGTCTTGTCGCACGGTGTTATGTGCAACAGTAACAACTTCATTATCTTTGACAATGACTGCACCATAAGGCGCATCACCTTTTTTTGCCGCTTCAATAGCTAAACGCATAAAATATTCATTATCCATAGTAAATCCGTGCCATTGCTATTCTTTTTATTAAAAAGCATTTATGCTACTAAATAGAGAAAAAATCGATTTTTATCTAAAAGACCTTGATACACCAGCGGGAAAGATTATCAATCTCAGTATTGCTAGTTTAGTACTGATTTCATCAGGTATTTTTGTTGCTGAAACCTATGCGTTACACGCGAATATTTACGAATACTTAAACATAATAGACAAAGTAATTTTGATAATTTTTGTCTTTGAATACGGTTTGAGGTTATGGAGTAATAAATTTAATATTAAATATATATTAAGTTTTTATTCAATTATAGATTTACTGGCTATTTTACCTTTTTTTCTCGGCGCCACCGATATTAGCTATATTCGTTTATTGCGATGGTTTAGAATTTTACGTCTGATAAGGTTAGTTGATAGCAGGTACATGTTTGGTATCAGTAATGAAGATGGCGCAATTTTTGCACGGATACTATTTACATTATTTGCGATTATCTTTGTATTTTCGGGTTTAATCTACCAAGTCGAGCATCGAGTTAATCCTGCTGGCTTTAAAACTTTTTTGGATGCATTTTACTTCTCGGTCGTTACAATGACGACGGTCGGGTTTGGGGATGTAATACCAACATCGCAACTAGGACGTTTGCTTACAGTTTTCATGATTTTGACAGGAATAGCGCTAGTACCTTGGCAGATAGGTGATTTAATCAAACGCTTGGTAAAATCAACAACTCAAATCGAAACCATTTGTACTGGCTGTGGTTTAGCGTTTCATGATACAGATGCCCAGTTTTGTAAAAGATGTGGTACAAAGTTGGGTGATGGTGGCAACGGATACAACAAATGTAACGGATAATTTATTTCTTGTGGGGAATTAATATGAAAGTGTCAAAAATTGTAACTTTGATTATTTTATTAGGTAGTATTTTTAGTTTTTCACAGGCGCCTGTGAGTGCGAAATTGGGAGAAGCGAGGATAAGCAAGAGTCAAAAATTAGTTGCAGCAGGTGATGCTGATAGTGAGATGTTACCTACTATTACTAAAAACGCGCTTTTCTATTTTTTGCAAGGCAATCAACTTTACAGTAAGGGAGATAAACGTGGGGCAATTGAAAATTTTAATACTGCTATAAAGTTAAAGCCTGATTTTGCTGAGGTTTATTATAACCGAGGTATAGCGCGCGCGGAGTTGGCGGATAAGTTGGGGGCTGTTGAAGATTTTAATCAAGCGTTACGAATAAATCCAGATTATGCAGCTGCTTATAATAACCGAGGTAACGCGCGTCGTGAGTCTGGAGATGCGGAGGGTGCAATTTCTGACTATAATAAGGCGCTACAGTTAAATCCAACAGATGCCGAAACTTATAATAATCGTGGACGAGCGCATTACAGCTTAGGGGACATGCAAGCGGCTGTTAGCGATTATAATCAAGCGTTACAACTTAATCCGAAATTAGCAGAAGTTTATCTTAACCGTGGCAACGCGCGGGCAGACTTACAAGATATGAAAGGGGCTATTGAGGATTATAATCAAGCATTACAGCTTAATCCCAAAGATTATCAAGCATACTGCAATCGTGGGTTAACTCGGCGTGAGTTAGGTGATATGCAGGGGGCAATTGTTGATTATACGCAAGCGCTCTCTGTAAATCCCAAATTTGTTGATGCTTACAATAACCGGGGAACTACGCACTTACAGATGGGAAACAAGAAAGCGGCGATAGCTGATTTTAATAAAGCTTTACTGCTAAACCCTAATCTTGCCGAAGCCTACTATAACAGAGGTAGAGCGCGCGCGGATATGGGAAATAAAAAAGGTGCGATTCAAGACTACAGCAAAGCGTTACAAATAAATCCTGACCTTGCTCAAGCTTACGGAAATAGAGGAGTTGCCCATTTCCAACTTGGAGACAAAAACAACGGTACTGCCGATTTACAAAAAGCTGCCCAAATGTTTAAACAGCAAGGACTTCCTGATTTTTCGCAGCGCGCGCTAGAAATCATTAAAAAATTTGATAATTAAGGTATAATACCCCCAAAACTGCTTGTTGGGGGTAGTATGTCTATGTCTTGATAAGTGTATAAATATGCCGACTATTTACGTAAACCCTGTCAGTGGGAATGATACTGCGAATGGTAGCCAACAGGCGCCGTTAAAAACAATTACAAAAGCGCTTGGGCGTGCAAGTGCAGGTTTAACCATTCAATTAGCTGATGGTAACTATAATACTACTAGTGGTGAACAGTTTCCTATAAATATTCCAGTCGGCGTTACGATTGCTGGGAATGAAGCAAAAAAGGGAAGCTTAATTGTCATTGAAGGAAGTGGAGAATATTTAAGTCGTTTCTTCGCTCGCCAAAATGTAACTATACTAATGGCAAGCGGTGCCGAACTGCGGGGTATTACAGTTACTAACCCAGCAAGTCGCGGTACAGGAGTTTGGATAGAATTAACAACTCCTCTAATAGCTAACTGTACTTTTACTAAATGTAAACGCGAAGGTATATTTGTATCTGGTGATGCCGACCCAATTATTCGCGATAATATTTGCACAGACAATGCAGCCAATGGAATTGCAGTTGCAAAAAACGCAAAAGGCGATATACGTAACAACTCGTGCTTTAAAACTGGTTTTGGTATCGTGGTTAGCGATACTGCATCACCGAGGTTAACCGATAATAAAATTTACGAAAACCGTTCAGGTTTAATTATCTCAAACGACGCGCGTCCAATATTGCGAACCAACATTTGCGAACGCAACGTTCAAGATGGCATGACTGTAATAGCCAATGCTCTACCCGATATTGGTAGTAATAATAGTCCAGGTAGTAATATTTTTCGCAACAATGGTCAATTTGATATACAAAATGTCGGTTCCAATAAATTGGTATCGGTAGGAAACCAAGTAGACCCCACAAAATGTAAAGGAGATATCGAATTTATAGGTAATCAGGCGCCAACTCCTGTACCATCCCCGGTACCATCTCCGGTACCAAATCCTGCACCTGTACCAATTCCCGTACCAGTTCCTACACCATCACCAAACCCAACCCCAGCACCAATACCAGCGCCAGAACCAGAACCAGTACCAATTCCAGTACCATCTCCAGTACCAATTCCTGTACCACCTCCATCACGGGGTAGTAGCGAATTAACAGATATTAGCGGACATTGGGCAGAAGCATTTATTCGAGAATTAAATAAACTTGGTATAGTTACCGGGTTTCGCGATCAAACTTATAAACCAGATGCAACAATGACACGCGCGCAGTATGCAGCGTTACTAGTTAAAGCTTTTAACCCAACTGCTAAACGTCAAGCAGCAAAATTCCGAGATGTGCAAGAAAGTTTTTGGGCACACAGCGTTATTCAACAAGCTTACCAAGGGCAATTTCTCTCTGGATATCCGAACAATACATTTCGTCCCAACGAGAACATTCAGCGAGTCCAAATAATAGTTTCGCTAGTTAATGGACTTGGACTTACTACTGGAACTGCAAAATCACTCAAATCTTACGACGACCAAGGGAAAATACCCAACTATGCGGCAGACGAAGTAGCGATAGCGAGTGATAAACGAATCATTGTAAATTACCCAAACATCAAACAACTCAACCCCACTCGCGAAGCTACACGCGCGGAAGTAGCGGCTTTTGTTTATCAAACTTTAGTAGATGCCAAACGTGTAGCGGCAATAAACTCACCATATATAGCTTAAACTCGAACTAGTACTTAATGTCATAAGTTTTGGTAGGTACGTAGTAGCGCCTGACTCGCACGAAAATATAGAGGGCTAAAGCCCTACTACGTACCCAACTCCCCAAAACTTATGACACGGGCCACTAGATTTAAAAACCTCCCACCTATTAAGGTGGAAGGTTGATAGTAGTATATATAGATAGTGCAATCATACTGTTGGTAATTCAAAAATTAAGGCTGATTATCTATATATAAATTACGTAGCTCCTTCAAGGCTCTCTCACCACGCTTGCGGGCAGTAGCAGCATTTATTTGCTTGTTTTCTTGTTGAGAAAGAAAGTCAGCTATTTCTTCCCAACTAAGATTTTGAAAAAACCGCAAATTTAGTATTTTTTGTGTAGCAACTTTTAACTGTTTCATTTTATTATTGAGTTCCTCTCTTTCATCATAACTAATGTAATAATTTTGATTATTAGCATTTAATTCAATTATTTCTAATTCAGTTGGCTCAGACCTGCTAGCCTTTTTTCTTTGATATATGATATATCTTTCACTAACGACTTTAGACCAAGCAAGGGGTGAGTTTATAACTTTTCCAGAGTTGTAAGCTTTGATTAATTCTACACAAACATAACTAATTACGTCATCCTCAGTAAGCAAATTATTCATTCTCATTACATACAATCTATTTCTGATATAAATTCTCAAACTTCTTGATTGAAGTATTTCTTGCAACCTTAACTGCTCCTTACTTGACACAATATTAACCATGTGCTTTAGTAACCTTCTTAATAAATGACCCTGCTCGTTTAAAACTCCTCAAATATAGGTATGAATCACTGTAGTGATAAAGCATACTGAGGAAATGTCTAACTATTTTTTTTACTAACTATGAGTATTAGTAACGTTAATGTACAAAATGTGACAGTTACTAAACTGTCTACTATATAACAAAATTAGTAATTATCGATGTTTTAGTAGAGGGTCTAGTATGCTTGAATTTGTTTATTCCAACTGATAATCGTTATTAGGACACGATTCAAACATTGATTTTTCGTGTTCGTATGATTCTATTGGACTAATCGCATAGCTTGGAAAAATTTTCAATGATGTGTGTCACACTATCACGATTAAACACCACTATATTTATACATTTATAGGAAAATAGGGGGTAAGACCCCTCGAATAGTTCAATGAAGCTTTCGGTATTTCTAGGATTTGGTTGAGTCATGAATACTTACATTTCTGTGCCTTGTATTTTTAAATGTTCAACTGTACAATTAAAAACTCTTATGTATCTAAATCAAGAACTACAAAAATTGGCTGAGGAATATTACAGATTGATCAGTCTTGAAGAACCATCTGAAGAAGAGCTTTATCGGTTAGAAGAAATATTAAAGTTGGCTACCATTGATGAGAAGCTAAATGATTTACTTATTAAAATAGATGAAGATATAGCGCTAGAAATGGGTTTGATTAATAATGAAACTGCATCAAAATCTTGCGTAAAAACTTTAGTTTCATTCATTGCAGATGAATATTGTTCTCAGCAATTTAAAAGATTAATTCACGTTACGTTCGTTTGCTTAATGTCGTTAGGACTATTATTACTACTTAAACAATGTAATAATATACAAGCAAAGTTAATATATCATACAACATTCAATTATTACAAGGTTCCGGCGCTTATAGAGAAAAAAGAAGCGGACAAAGAAAGAGTATTGAGTAAAAGGGAAAAAGATATACCTAATGTGATAGAGGAAGACTCTGATACATTAAGGCAGAATACACAGCAAAATAAAATTTTCTTAGAAAAACAACAAAAGTAACACTTTCACAGATTATATTTCTCCTTCAAGGCTTGCCATCTTGCCTCCATAGAGTCAAAATCAGGGTATACAGGTTGTGTCTTTTCAAACCAACCTTGTAAAGCTTTAATTTTAGTTGGTTTTTTAAGTATTTTTTGCTGTGATTCGGTATAAATAAATACAATAGTTAATGACCAAAGTTCAATGATTTAAGAACTGCTAAAAATTAACTAGGCGCCGTTTTTACGGGAGCTACGTTAAATATCATCGGGTAAAATCCACTTGGGTGGTTCGGTTAATTTTTTAAGTCGTGCAGCTTCTGCGATTTCGATCATTTTATCGAGTGAGGTGTCTTCGATAAACTTAGATGCGGCTTCGCGAATTTCTTTATTGGGACAATTTTCATTACCCAATACACAGCCATTAACGCACTGTACTTTACAGTTGATTTCTTGTTCCACAGTGAATCTCCTCTCTATGCTGCGCTAACCAACAGGTTATAATGGCGCCTGCGGGTAAGCATAATTACTTGTTCTCCAAAATAATTTTAGCTTGAAGTTGGGGAGTTTTAGGACAGGTGTTTTGCTATCCTACAGGTTCTTCCTTGGATGATGTTACTGTGTTTTGTTTGTTTAAGACTTGTAAAATAACTAATCCTGTAGTAGTACTTAATGCTATTGCTAACCATGCGTTTTGGGCAACTGCGCGTGATTGGTCTACTGCCCAACCACCGACAATTGGACCTATTATGTATCCTATTGTCCAGCATTGATAGGCTATTGCGGTATAAGCTCCGCGTAATGATGCAGGCGCCAGTTCAGAAATCCATGCGCTTGAGGTAGGTTTATAGATAATGCTAGCTACGGCAAATACTGCAAATATTCCTAACTGGTAAACTTGATTCATATCAGCGAAGTTGCCTAAAACCCATACTAAGGCAAAACCTATACCCCAAACTGCCATTGATATCGAGAGTGAAGTTAAATAGCTTAATTTACTAATTGCTTTGACGACTGGTACTTGAAGGACGGCGCCTAACCCAACATATCCGATAGTAAATAAGTTCGCGACAGTTGCATCTGATGTACCACCAAAGTTGACGAAGTATAACGGTAAGTTACCACCGACTAAGGCAATGTAAGTGATAAATAAGGTATTTACCAATAGATAAATCATCAAGCGCGCGTCGGTTAACGCTGTTTTCCAACCTTTCTGGATATTATGGGTTTCTCCCTCACTTTGGGAACGAGTTTCTTTCATTGCCACAGCGAATAATATCAGCAAAATCAAAAATGTAATTCCACCTGCTGCAAATAGTAATTTTTCGGGATGAAGTAATTTAAGCAACACTCCACCACTAAACGTCCCAGCAGCAAAACCAACGTTATCTGCTACACCTAATAATGAAAAGGCGCCTTGCCGTTGTTCAGGAGTTGTAACATCCATTACTGAAGAATCGGCGGCAGTCCAGTACAAACCCGTACTGAAGCCAAATACTATATTCGCTAACAGTAGTAAAGCAAAAGTTGAAGTAAACACCGCGATAGTACATGTAATCACCGCAAATGTAGACGATGCAAGTAAAGTTCGCTTGCGTCCAAATTTCGGCGAGTCTGTGAGTACTCCACCCAAAAGATTGCCAATAAAACCAGCTACCGAACCACCACCAACCGCGAGTCCAACTTCGGTAGCTGATAAATTACCGTAGTTGACAAAAACAATCGGCATGTAAAACAGTAACACTGCCGAGCCAAGTTGATAAAGTCCGCGTCCAATCGTTTGCACCCAAACTTGCGCTGGGATTTGGTTGTTTACTTTCTCTGAAATATTCATGTTCGTCGCGGTATAGGAATACGTTATTCGATTATGTAAACAATTGTAAACGAGCCACACCCTCTTGTAGCATAGGCGTCCTCGCCTGTGCAGCCACGTGTTTCTTTTTACCACAGAGACACAGAGTCCACAGAGAGAGGAGGAATTCTCTCTTATTCCCCCCAAATCATCGCTCTGTTAGCGGGGATTTTTCAAGGCTATAATTTAATTCGGTCTTTACCAAACATCCTCTTAGTATAAAGAATATGATAAATTGTGATTTATCAAAAGCTTTCTTAGAAGGGCAAGTATTGACTTCACGCTCTGATTTAATGTATTTAAAACCTTATGAAGTTGGAAAATTAGTTTTAACATCAGGAAAATTAGTTGCTTGCGACCCTCTTGTTTTTGCTGGCACAGAACCATTTGAGGCTAATTTGGCACCTGGTTCTTACCCGGTTATTTTAAGCCTTGCATATAAGCAGGATGAAAAGTTCCCACTAGTTGCATTTGCAAAGGTTTGCTTAAGTGATAAAAATCCTGTTAGGTGGAAATTAGCTACTAAAGCAGGTGAAGATTTAGCGTGTTTAAAAGATAATGAAGTATTTGGATATGGAGTTGACTCTGGAATTGGTTGCTTTATGGATGCAGATGCATCTCAAATCCTTGTAGATAATACGTGGAAATATTGCGAAGTTTACGAAGAAACTTTGGCTTGTAAGCTAGACCAACTATTGGACGAAGAAAATGATTTAGGAATTATGTTGACGAATATGTGTGTAAATGAAGCTACTGGGGCAAATATTATAGCTTTTTCTGTTGGCATAGGTGATGGCTTTTACTCTTCTTACTTTGGGTACGGTGTAGACAATAGTATAGTTGAGGTAGTTACAACTTGCATTTCAATTTAGTGGGTAAGAAAATTAACCACAAAGGCACAAAGGACACAAAGAAAGAATTTTTAAGAAGCAACCTTCCAGAGTTACTTATTATCTCACATTGTTATGTTAGATTCAGAGACTATTGTTCGTCCAGTTTACTATCGTATAATTGAGCGTCGCGGAAAAATCTGGGCGTTTAAAGAAGGTCAGCCGTTTGTTAATTGGTTCAATGCCCCTAACCTAGAGATGGAGGATTTATTTTCTTTGTTTGATACGTCAATGGAAGATATTTCTGCTGAACTGCGGCGCCATTTTGGTGGACAGCAAGGTTACTATATAGCCAACATTTTAGATAAAAAATACTACTACTGCGGTACTGAATGGAATGATGTAAAAACTAAATTTAGAGAATTAGGTATTGGTAGACCAGACCCAATGTCCAAGTAAAATTTCGGATATTCTCAAAAATTTATTTAAATTTACTTGCGAGTTTAAAAACATGACCTCTACTTCTAATCAAAAAAGTTATATAGACCTGTTAATTCAGTATCAGCCCAAGCCGATAACAACTTTTGATGAGTATAAGGAGGCTTTGGCGGTAGTAGAAGGAATGATGTCTGGTGAGTTAACTGTAGCTGAAACAACACTTTTCAAATTGCTGGTTCTTCTTATCGAGACTTACGAGCAAGAAAATTATCCGATGGGTGAACCTACACTTGCGGCAACTTTGGAATCACTTATGCATGAGTTTGACGTGGCGCCAGCTTCTTTAGTTAACTGACATCTTGCACCACGAGCTTCCAATCGAATGAAAGAGCGCGTGTTCTGCCTATTTTTGCGTAGGTTCGTCACTGACGACCTTACCCTTGCCCTTGAAGGTGCAAGATGTGAGTTAAGGTACTTGGTTCTGCTGATATTGTTAAAGAAATACTCAGTGGTCAACGGCAAGTTAATAAATCTCAAGCAGAGTCCCTGGCTAAATTTTTTAATTCGTTGAGCTTCTGGACTTTACCTCACAGCAGAAGATTTTGGACAGTAGGTAGGAAAGTTAAAACTTAATGCAGTTTTAAGCAAGGTAAGAGACATCAACTATTAGCTAATTGCTTTAATAGTAAATAACGTTATATAACTATTCATGTAATGTGTCTTAAATTGCGCTCGCGGATATTTTCGTTTCTAGCAGTGACTGTGCTAATTATACTCACCAGTTGCAGTACCTTAACTGTTAACCAATATGAAGCCACAGCCCTTACTAGTTATACGTGGCAAGTTAAATATGCTGACAATTTAACTAGTGCAAAATTACCGCGCTATGAAACTTTTGCTACTACTTCTCTACTTAATCGCAATGGTTTAAAACCAGATGGAGCGGTTACAGGCCCCGATGACCAAGGTTTGTGGTGGGCAGCTTTGCCAAAAAGACCAACTGTTGATGAGGTAGAGCAACGAAAGGGAGCGCAACAAGAAGCTAGTAAACCAGAACTATTAAAATCTGTAAAGTACGAAATAACCTATGAAGCAGGCGCCCAACGAAGGACACTACCAACCAACTATGATGTATACAGGCAAGTAGTAAAATCATATCCATCACGGGCGCCTTTAGAACTGACATTAGGAGTAAACGAAAACTCGGTAGAGAAAGCTGAGGAACGCTAGTAAATAAAGGCTTTAGGCTTTTTTCAAGAATATATATATATATTTCATTATCTTTGCTTACGGTTTGGGAATACTACTAGTAGTAAGGAGGTAAAGATAATGGAAGATAATAAACGAGAATACGATGCTGTACTTGGTGGACAAGCGGCACCCCCAGTAAATGGAGTTGTTCTTGGTGGAATAGAGGGAGTTCGGCGCCGTTTGGGAAATGCCGATGTAAATGTAAGGGTAGAAGCTGTACTAGATGCTTTGACTTACAAAAAAGCTGGATTAAATTTGGTGATGCAAGCTTTGCAAACTGACGAAGCTATTGTTGAAGCAGCTTTACATGAGTATATTTTATCAATATACGCCAAACAAAAATATGTTTCATGGTTACATGTTGAGCAAAAAGATTATCTTTCTTTGGAAGAGTTATTAGAACTTGAAGATTGGCAATACGCTAATAGCTTAACAAAATGTATCATAAACAAGATTATAGATGGAGAAAAAAAGTTCGTACAGCCTAAGCAACGTTAATCCCTAGTTAATCGATTTATTGCTCCTAATATAGAAATGGAGGACTAAATTATTTCGAGTTTGACGTGGCGCCAACGTGCTTTAGTAGCAATACTTAGTTCTCTCGATATCCTCCAAACTTTACTGCGGTGCTGGAGTGTTTTCATACTGTATAGCTTCCTCGACAATCACTTTTACTTCTTCTAAGAGACTTCTACCTGTATGAGTCGCACGGATTTGGAGTTTTTCAACTACAACTGGGTCTAGGTTTTCAAGAATAATTTTATTAAATTCTACTTGCTTATTTGCCCAACTTGTAGCTATTTCCATTATTGAAGTTGAGGCTAGTTTTAAGTGTGCTTCTTCCCAATTATCTATATAAAGTAGCTGAGGTGAAAAAAAGTTTTTTGCTATTTCTAGCATTATGGAATTATTTTCTTGTTCTGATTGTGTGTAAGCAGAATTTAATCGCGCTAATACGTCCTCATATGCTGGTGATGCTATTAATTCTGGCGTTAGCATACTGATAATTACCGATGGGTCATAATATTTATTGTCGTTAACGCTTGTTTTAAGTGGCGCCACTTTCTTCATTTGTGATAAACACAGTGTTGTCCCTGCTACTGATGGTTCGTTAATTGTTGTAACTAGAAACCGCTGAAATCTGGCATCTAAAAGTATGGGGCTAGATATTTTGTTCAAACCAGACCCTAAATCAATTAGTACATAATCGGCGCCAACCGCTTTACCTAATTTATGAATGTAATTTCCTAATTCCCAAACTCCGTTAGGGTAACTAACTATATGTTCGGGTAAAATTTGGATGTCTAAGAGTTGTTTCTCATCAGTATATGCAGGTAGAAAATATATAGTTGATTTTCCTTCTTGTTGAGAAGACTTTTCAAGCTCTTGAGCAATAAATAAAAGCGTTTCTTCGTCATCAATAGGAGAATAATGTACAAGTTCTAGAAAATCAATATAAGATATTGAAGATGGCTTTTTTTCATTTCTATTCCAGTAAGTTAACCCAGGTGCCAGCAAGTCAGCATCGATAACTAAGACTTTTATTGAATTGTCTAACTGTTTTGCTTTATCTAGTAATGCAAAAAGATAAGCGGCTAAATTTAATGTTCTTTCTACATCTCCTTTGAAAGAATAAAAGGCTAATAAATTAGGATTTTCGTTATATGGCTCTGGAAGCCTAAGAAGTTTACGTCTTTTAGTTTCTTCAGTTTCAGTTACTAAATTAGTGTCAATATAACCAATTTCTTTCCAAAAAGGACGTATATAAGTAGGAGACTTAGGATGATTTTGCTCTTCTATTGAAAATTCTACTGGTAATTCAGCATTTTCAAGATTAAGATTAATTATAGATTCGTCTTCTCTATAGCAATCTCCAAACCATTGTTTTAAAGCATTCTTCGCATTTACTATACTTTCCTGACTATTAACATTAATTTCTAAAGCACTAGAAAAACTAGATATACTAACTACTCCCTCTGGGAGATTGGCGCCATAGCTAGTTCTATCATAAATAGTTCTTCCAACATCCAGCCAAGTTAATAATTTTAAAGATTTTATTGTCATTCTAGTTCTCCTCTAATCCATTCGACTATTTCTAGTAATTTGTTTTCTATATCCTGGTCTGTCACATCTGCAAGCCAACAACTACCTCCATAGCGCCACATCTGGTTAATATCCCCAGGAGTAAACTTTCTTTCATCATAGCTCTTTTTGCCTTTAATCGGTTTCATTTTTAATTGTTCTGGCAGTCTTAAATCTTTTCTTGCTCCTAAACAATCTAGCAATTTATTAACATCATGCTCGCACTCAGCAATTTCCACACATAAATCGCTTCGATTTATATCCTGTCTTTTCATCAAAACTACTTTCAGACCACATTCAACGGCGTAAAACATAAGTAAACGATGAGCGTTTGTTCGTTTATTATTGTAAGAAGCTGACAAATTACTACTCCAAGCTTTTTTCATCTCTTGGTCTGTAAAAGGAATTGCCATTACAAAATATCTGCCTTACACTTAAGAATCTTCCTAAATATAGTAAGTTAAAATTGCTTCAGTTATTTACTTATTGTATTAATATTTTGATTATTGTTTTATACTCATAACGGTTAATGTTGAGTTTTCCTACCCTGCGGGAAAACTACGTTTACGGAACACTACGTGAACGCAAAGCCTCCAACGCCACTCTCCTTAACCTTGGAAACCAAGGCACGGAGGTGGCTCCCCAACCTACAATAATTTCTCCCCTCTCCTTGTAGGAGAGGGGTTGGGGGAGAGGTTAAGTTAATATAGCCCCACCCATTAACCGCTCATGTCGATATTTTAGTTCTTCCTTCATTAAAAACCAACGGTCTAAAGTTACGTCAATTTCCATGACTTTTTCTGCTGCAGAACGCGCGAGTATTAGTATTTCTTCGTCTTCAACTAAGCTTGCCAACGTGAAGTCTGCTACTCCTGATTGTTTTCTTCCTAATACTTCGCCAGGGCCGCGAAAGCGCATGTCCATTTCAGATATGAAAAAGCCGTCTTGTGATTGTTCTAATACTTTTAATCTTTGCTGTGCGTCGGGACTTTTTGAACTGCTCATTAATAAACAGTATGACTGTGCGGCGCCTCTACCTACACGACCACGTAATTGGTGTAGTTGTGATAACCCAAATCTTTCTGCGTTTTCAATAAGCATTACTGTTGCATTAGGCACGTCTACGCCAACTTCTACAACGGTGGTGGAAACTAATATTTGTGTTTCTCCATCTCTAAATTTAGTAATTGCTTCGTCTTTTTCTGCCGAACTCATGCGTCCGTGCAGTAAGCCAACTTTAAAGTCTGGAAATATAGCTTCTTGTAAGTTTTGATGTTCTTCTACGGCTGAACGTAAATCTAGTTTTTCTGATTCTTCAACTAAGGGTAATACTACATATACCTGGCGCCCTTGAACTATTTCGCGACGCATTAAGTCGTATGCATCTTGTCGCTGACTTGCCATTAGTGCAGTAGTTTTGATAGCTTGCCTTCCTGGTGGTAATTCGTCTATTTGGCTAACGTCTAAGTCCCCGTGAATGGTTAATGCTAAGGTGCGGGGAATGGGAGTAGCTGTCATTGTTAATACATGAGGCTGTGCGCCTTTTTGCTGTAGTTTGGCTCGCTGCTCTACTCCGAAGCGGTGTTGCTCGTCAATTACTACTAGACCGAGACGATTAAAGTTTACTGGGTCTTGAATTAGTGCGTGAGTTCCTACTAGTAATGGTAATTCTCCGGTTTCGAGATGCGCGTGAATTTGGCGCCGTTTTGATGCTTTTGTTGAACCTGTTAGTAATTCGACGGGGAGATGTAGTAAGTTAAACCAGCTTACGAGTTTACGATAGTGTTGTTCTGCTAGTACTTCGGTTGGCGCCATTAATGCACCTTGATATCCTGATTGAATTGCAGCTAGTAATGCTATTACTGCTACGACTGTTTTACCAGAACCTACATCGCCTTGTACTAAGCGGTTCATGGGTACTGTTTTTTGCAGGTCGCCAAGAATATCGTTAATTACACGCTGCTGGGCGCCTGTTAGTTGGAAGGGTAAGATTTTATAAAATTCGTCAACGAGTTGTCCTTTGGGAACAAGTACTGCACTGGTTTGAATTTGTTTAGCTTTGTGCTGACGTTGAAGTAACCCTAGCTGGAGGTAGAAAAATTCATCGAAAACTAAACGACGACGGGCGCCTGTTAATGAGTCGCTATCTGGCGGAAAATGGATGTTGTTAATAGCATCCTTTAATTCCATTAAGTTATATTTGTCGCGCAAACCTTTTGGTAATGGGTCTTTAATTAGTTGTGCTGCTGGCATTGCTGCTGTTACAGCTTGGCGAACTAAAGAAGCAACAACACCTTCGGTAAGCGCATATATTGGTACTACGCGCCCTATTGTTAAAGATTCGATCTCATCACCTGGATGGGCTAATACTTCAATCTCCGGATTATCTATTGTTTTACCGTATTTACTTGCTTTTACTAGTCCACAAGCTGCTACTACTGTTCCAACTGCATATTGACGCTTGATGCTTTCTTGCCAAGCTCGACTCGAATATCGGGCACCTGCGTAAAAGCGACCGATTTTAAGGCGCCCGGTGTTGTCGCGCAGTTGCAATTCTAATATTGTTAATTTTTTGTTTTTTGGACTCGTAAAACAGCTACAGCTTTTTATTGATGCGACTATAGTTACTGTTTCTCCGGCTTGTAGTTCGTTGATGCGAACTTGACGTGCGTAGTCGATATGGTCGCGCGGAAAATAATATAGTAAGTCACGTACAGTATATAACCCAAGCCGAGCTAGCTTATCAGCTTGACGCGGGCCAATTTCTGCTAATTCACTAATTTTTTGGCTGAGTCCTGGGGCAAGTCGGCGTAAAAGAGAGGCGCCTACAGGAGATTTGGTATTTGGAACTTTATAATTTGGTTTTGATTCTGATGCTTCCATGTTTGAAGTTGAGATTTTTGGAGTTGCGATTTTCTCAACTTCTACTCCACCTTCAAAAGAAAGGAATTGCTGAATATAGCGGCGAGTTTGGGCAACTAAACTTTGACGTGACTCAATATCAAGACTCGGATAATCAGCATATTCAGCTGCTAATTGTTGCCAACGATCTCGTTCAGAACTTGGGACTCCATCAGGAAATTTACCAAATGTTAAGCACAAAAATTCACTAAAACGGTATTGTCTCCCCACCAAGTCGGTGAAGCCTTGTTCCGCTTCTATTGCCAAAGCTTTTTGTAATCTTAACCAATCTGGTTTCTCAATAGCCATTTCGATTTTGTCTAACAGGATTTTAGATTATCGTTGGGGCGGGTTTACGAGATTTTTAACATCGTTTTAGGATATCTGTTAACCCGCCCTTGTTATAAGTCATCGAACCAACTCGCGCGCCAAGCAGCTTCAGCTTGTGCAACAGCTAGTTCGCGCTGTTTTTTGAAGTAGTCACGACGCAGTTTTTGTAACTGACCATGAAGAATGCGGAGTTGCTTACGGGCTACCGAAACCTGAGAATCAGCAAATTCAATTTCTGTTAGCCGCAAATTAACCGCCATGATTTGTGTTAGACCTTCACCTTTTTTTTGTTCGCTTTCTATTTCTACTACGACGTTCAAAACATTAGGTGGCCCAGGCATCACATCGGCGGCTTCAGATACAGTTGCAGCAGCTTCTATAACTGGTTCGGGTAATTTTTTCGGTAAAATTTCAGATTTTTGCAGCAGCAAGTTAGTTTCGCGCGAAAGCTTTTTGAGTGCAAATTGTGTAGAAATTTCAAGACTCTGTACCCATCGGTTAATTTCCATAGGGTTTGAGGCGTTTATATCGGAAAAACGTAAAGGAACTGGATTTATTAGTGGAAATATCGGAATTTTAGGTAATCGAGGAATTGCTTTTTTGGAGTCTGGTTTTTTTTCAGGTTGTGGTTTTAGTTCCTCTTCTGAGTTTGATACAGTATCTTCGTCCTCAAATTCCTCCATGTCTTCCAGTTCTAATTCCTCCATATCATCATCATCCATGTCCTCTATGTCATCATCCATATCCTCCATGTCTTCCATGTTTTCCACGTCTTCCATGTCAAAGGGAGATGCTTCGCTTGCCAGTAACTGAATAAACGATAAAGGAATCGCTTCTTGGGAAATTTCTAATTTATCTTCTTTTTCGGCTGTTTCTTTGCCGTCTGTCTCTTTCTCGCTTGGTTCTTCACCATCTACGGGTTTTTCTTGCGCGGTATTGT
The DNA here is from genome assembly GCF_002368415.1 of Calothrix sp. NIES-4105. GTDB lineage: Bacteria > Cyanobacteriota > Cyanobacteriia > Cyanobacteriales > Nostocaceae > Dulcicalothrix. The sequence goes on along the minus strand of NZ_AP018290.1, from coordinate 7,911,324 downwards.
GTAGTATAAGTGCATCACCCTGATTTGGTACTAACTCGGCACCTGGCTTTGTGTACTTCGCCAAATGGTCAGCTGTCTGCGTTCCGAGATTACGGATTGATTGTTGCAATTTTTGCCGCTGATTTAAGGACAACCGTAAAAATATCTGAGGGTATCCTTGAGTACACAAGTGGTAAGTAGCTAATATTAACTGCTGCCTTACTGCTTTACCTAGCGCGTCAAAATAAGCAGTATAAGAATCTTGTAATGAATTCGCGATTCTACTTGCTGTCTGCTCTAATGCTTTGATGTCTTGCTCAATTCGCTCAATCGTCGCCATAAGCTTTTGCTGTTTATATATATTTTATACAACTACAAAAATTTGAAATTAACCCCATAGTACTAATGTATGTAGCTATTATAGATTAAAGAGATTTGGAATGCTAACCATAATATGAAAGATTATGTTGTAACTATTATATAAATCAAAAGCAGATCAGGCTCAAAGCTTGACCTGCCATGATTAAATGTGAACCGTGGGTGCTAACTTAACAAAGAAGAGTGAAGGCTCATTACTTGGCGCCAATTTGCGCTGCAACTTCATCAGCAAAGCTCATTTCTTGTTTCTCGATACCTTCACCGAGAACAAAGCGAGCAAAGCGTTTAACTTCAATGGTGTCACCGAGTTTGGTGCCTGCTTGCTTAACTAGCTCCTCTACGGTAATGCTTTGGTCGCGAATGTAAGGCTGGTCAACCAAAGTCATTTCTTTGAGACGCTTGTCAATTCGTCCCTGAACAATTTTTTCTTTGATATTATCAGGCTTGTTCGCGAGGTCATCACGTCCCATTTCAATTTCTTTTTCCTTCTGGGCAATATCAGCAGGAATTTCTTGAACGTTGACGTACTCAACGTTAGGACATGCTGCTACTTGCATCGCGATGTTGCGCGCGAGAGTTTTAAATTCTTCGTTACTTGCAGCAGTATTATTTTGGCAGTCTAATTCAACTAGAACACCAACTCTTCCACCTGTATGGATGTAGCTTTCAACTACACCTTGTGTTCCTTCTTGAAGTGAAAAATTTTCTAAACGACGCACTTGCATGTTTTCACCCAACTGTGCGACTTGTTGCTTCATAACTTCAGCAACTGTTAAATCTTTATTTTCAACGTAAGGTTGAGTCAAAAGTTCTTCAACACTGCTTACGCTAACAGCTTGCTTTGCTAGATTTTGCACCAGTGCTTTAAAAGCATCATTTCGCGCAACAAAGTCGGTTTGGCAGTTAACTTCAAGCAACACACCCACACGACCGTCTTGTTGAACAACAGTTTCAACAAGACCTTCAGCAGTGACTTTTCCTGCTGCTTTATCAGCTTTGGAGATACCTTTTTGCCGTAACCATTCGGAGGCTTTTTCAATATCACCTTCGTTTTCTTTTAGTGCTTTCTTACAGTCCATCATGCCGGCGCCAGTTTTTTGGCGCAGCTCTTGGACAAGTTTTGCAGATACTTCCGCCATATTGCCTCAATCCCTAAACTAATGAGTTGAAAGTGCTGAGTGCTGAGTGTTGAGTTAAGAGTGCTGAGTTAAGAGTGCTGAGTGCTGAGTTAAGAGTTTAAATGTTATCTAACTCCTAACTTCGCGCCTCCTAACTATTAACTCCTAACTTACTACTCAGCACTCAGCACTCAGCACTCATTACTTATTATTATTCTTCTTCTTCTGACTTGTATTCGCTGTAGTCGGTATCATCGAACTCTTCTTCGCCGCCTTCGTAGTCGTCGAATTCTTCTTCGACTTCTAACTGACCGTGACGACCTTCGTAGATTGCGTCTGCGAGTTTGCCGATAATTAACTTAATCGAACGAATTGCATCGTCGTTAGCTGGGATGGGAATATCTACTACATCAGGGTCGCAGTTGGTATCCAACATTGACACGATGGGTATGCTCAATTTTTGACATTCCTGAACAGCATTATACTCACGACGTTGGTCAACAATTACCACTACATCGGGTACTTTCCGCATCGTTTTGATACCACCGAGGTACTTCTGTAACTTCGTCATTTCTCGACGCAGCATTGAAGCTTCTTTTTTCGGTAATAAGTCAAGGGCGCCGCTTTCTTCGCGACGTTCCAAGTCTTTTAAACGGTCTACACGGGTTTTAATTGTTGCCCAGTTTGTGAGCATTCCACCTAACCAGCGTTGGTTAATATAGTGAGAGCCACATCGAGCTGCTTCTTGAGCGATGATACCTGCTGCTTGACGTTTGGTACCAACAAACAAAAACTTTTTGCCTGACTCAGCTTGAGAGCGCATATAGTTATACGCTTCATCCATCAACTGAGCGGTTTGTACCAAATCAATAATATGTACACCGTTGCGAGCAGTGTAAATATAAGGATCCATTTTTGGGTTCCAGCGGCGGGTTTGATGCCCAAAGTGAACCCCTGACTCCATCATTTGAGCCAATGAAACTACTGGCATTTACTTTTCTCCTATTCGGGTTAAACCTCCATCCTGCTGTATCTCCATATTTCGCCAAAAGGCAAAAAATTAAATTGGAAACACCCGACGTATTCCAGGATGTGTGGAATTTAAAGAACCATACAAGGTTAACACATTTTAGGAGAGGCTTTGATGACGGTTTTTATGAAAAAAATGAACGTGTTTTCACGCCTAGGCGCCAACTCGTTTCATTTCCGATTGTTTCATTTTCGAATATGCTTGGTAAACACCCTTGACGTTGTACCAATTGAGGAAAATTCTAGCAAGTTCTAAAGCTAGCTGTGATTTGCCGATACTGATTAACCAGCGTAGTACGGGGAGCATTGTGCGTTCGTTCAGAAAACCGTTTAGGGAAAGTATTCCCCACAGTAGACGATGTAACCAAGTCATTTGAATCATCATTCGCACTTCCCAGGTTGGATGCTTTTGATAAAACAACACTCCCATCCGTCCACGCTGTATTTCTTTGTCTATCAAGTTGGGTATTTGGTCTGTATTAAATGCTGGGTGCCAATGATAACCCACTGCTTGTGGGCATTTGATTAATTTTAGACCTAGATTTTTGAGCCTTACACCGAGTTCTAAATCTTCCCACCCATAAAGTTGAAAACCTGTGTCAAATAATCCTGCTTTTTCTAACCAGTGTTTGGCTATAGCAACATTACCCGTTGCAAAGAATGCTGCTGAAAAGTCAGTTATTTTATAGGGTTCAGAAGTTGGATTCTCAAAATTAGCTGTATTTATGACGGCGCCGTAGGTAAAAAATTTATCGTTACCTAGTTGAGCTTGCCCTGCCACAAGAGCATCAGCGTGAGACTGCAAAAAGGTTTCAGTGACAACTAAATCACTATCTATAAAGATAATTGTATCACCAACAGCTTTCTCAACTCCCAAATTACGCGCACAAGCAGGGCCAGCATGGTTTTGTTCAAAAGTTCGCACATGTGGAAACTCGCTCTTATTTGAACTTAACCACTCTAACGTTCCATCTGTCGAACCATCATCAACTACAACAACCTCATATCCTGTCACTGTTGATGAGCTAAGTTGCTGTGCTTCTAATGCTCGAAGGCATTTTTCTAATATAGGCTTACGATTATAAGTTGGAATAACAACGCTAAAATACACTTTCTCACCCACTATCTATATATATCTGTCTTTAAGAATAAGACAGTCAGCACTTTATCGCAGTTCCTCTAGGTAACATTATCATTCCATCTTGTGGAACAGCCTTCCCAGGCTGTCCAATTACAAGTATAAAGTTTATCTCTATATATGTTCTCGTCAATAAATATTACACAATGATTCACATTTGAGTAAATATGGCCAATAATCAAGTACTAACCAGTACAAAAACCAGCTGCATCCACTATGATTGACCATGACGGTTTATTTAAGAAGCTGTTACAGAATTTTTTCCCAGAGTTTATAGAGTTATTTTTTCCAGATATTAGTAATTATTGGCAACGGGACTCAATACAATTCCTGCCACAAGAAATAATTACAGATATCATCGATGGTGAAAAGAAAATTGTGGATATATTGGTGCAAGCTTTGTTTCAAAATCAGGAAAAGTTATTTATTATTCATCTCGAACACCAATCATATACTCCGAAAGTCTTTAACCAAAGAATGTTCTTATACTATATAGACTTGTATAAAGAATATCGTCTGCCCATATATCCAATCGTTATTTACTCTCATGATGCACCATTAACTCAAGAGCCATCATCTTTTCAGATCGACTTTCCTGGCTGGACACCACTTAAGTTTGAATACCGAGTTGTACAATTAAACCAATTAGACTGGCAAAATTTTGTTAATACTACAAATCCAGTTGCTTGCGCTTTGATGTCTAAAATGCGAATGCGCGCCGAAGATCGACCGACTGTCAAATTATTATCACTGCAACTACTTACTAGCTTGGGACTTAATGCTGCACAAATCGAGTTAATCTCTGGATTTATCGGCACTTACCTTAAACTTAATGAAACTGAGGAAGCTGAGTTTCAAGAACAAATTGCTACTATAGAACCAAAACAGCAGGAGCAAGTTATGGAAATAGTTACTGATTGGATGGAACGGGGAATGGAACAGGGGATGCAACGTGAAGCGGCCTCACTCGTTCTGCGTCAGCTTAATCGTCGTTTTGGTAACTTAAGTACTCAGCAGCAGGAACAAATTCAAGGTCTTCCTACGCAAAGGTTAGAAGATTTGGGAGAAGCGCTGTTGGATTTTACTTCGACTGCTGATTTAGAGAATTGGTTGAGTGAGGGTAACTAGCTGTTGTGTAAAGCTTTGCTTTGGGACAGGCATCCCGCCTGTTCTACTGTCAAATGCTAAATAAATTTTTGTAACGGCTATTAAGATTCTTCACAAGTTCCTCACATTCTCGAAATACTTTTGAAGTGAAGCAAGAATATGCTTTGTGATACTACAATATTTCGATGGAATGTTTGCTATGAGTAACTGCCCGTGTTGTTCTAATGTATTGCTAAAGCATGTACGAGGTAATCAAGTTTACTGGTTTTGCCGTAATTGCTGGGAGGTTATGCCCGTTTTTGATGAAAAGTATGTTTCCTCAAAATTAACTTTGGTGGAAACACGAAAAAAACAAGAAAAGTGGAAGATTTACTCCGCAGGATAGTTGTAAACGTTAAAAATAGAAAATTTTATCTACTTTTGTTGGGATGAGAGCTGATATTCAGCTACAAAAGAAGTTTTGAGAGCCATAACAATTATTTGTGGTGCATAGAGTTTTAGTTATTTAATTAGCAATTTATTTGTTTGATTTATATATGAACTCGGTTATTGGGGAAACTGAGTTTATTTTAGTACTTTCATGTACAATTGTCGTTAGAGGCTCGCTAATTATGACTTCATAATGAAAATTTTAGTTGTCGAGGATGATACGCTTTTTGGTCAAATGCTTGCTGCTATCCTCAGCAATCTAAATTATGCGGTTGAAGTTGCTACAGATGGAGAAGAAGCCTGGGATTTAATTCAGTACTATTCATATGATTTGGTACTTCTCGATGTTTTGTTGCCTTCATTAGATGGTATTAGTCTTTGTCGTCGAATTCGAGAGCATGGGTTGCAAATGCCTATACTGCTTGTGACGGGGTGCAATGATAGTCATGATAAAGCAGTTGGTTTGAATGCTGGCGCCGATGATTATGTTGTTAAACCATTTGATGAAGAGGAATTAGTCGCGCGTATACATGCTTTGTTGCGTCGTGGCGCCGTATCGTCGCAACCAGTGTTAGAGTATGGTGATTTACGGCTTTACCCTGCTAACTGTGAAGCAACTTATTGTAACGAAATATTAACGTTAACACCAAAAGAATATGCGCTTTTAGAGTTATTCATGCGAAACAGTAAGCGGTTATTTAGCTGTGGCATGATTTTAGAACAATTGTGGTCGTTTCAGGATGTACCTGGAGAAGAAGCGGTACGGACTCATATCAAAGGGTTGCGGCAAAAGTTTAAAGCCGCTGGCGCCGAAACTGATTTAATTGAAACAGTCTATGGAATTGGTTATCGTTTAAAGGCAATACACAAATCTAAGCTTTCGACACCTAATTTAAAAGCAAAGCAAAAAACTCTCTCTTCAGTCGCCGAAATATGGCAGAAGTATAAAGGCAGAGTCAGAGAGCAAGTAGATACATTAGCTCAAGCTGCATTCGCTTTAATTAACAAAAATTTAGATAACGAACTGCGATCCGTTGCGCTCAGTCACGCACATACTTTGGCTGGTTCGCTCTTGACTTTTGGATTTCCAGAAGGTTCTAAAATAGCTGCACAACTTGAAAAGCTACTCAAACTAAAAAGTTTAGATATTCAGGAGGTAAACAAATTTGGTACTCTAGTTAAAGCATTAGAGCAAGCAATCGAACCATCTCACGAAACAACATCTGTGACAGAAGAATTAGAACTAGACGAACGAGCGGTTGCGAGGATTTTAGTTGTTGATGATGACCCCAAAATTTTAGCAGTTTTGGAAACTTTACTTGCTCCTTGGGGATTACAAGTTTTCCCACTAGATAATCCCCAGAACTTTCACATCAAGCTTCAAGAAGTTTTGCCTGATTTAGTGATTTTAGACGTAGAAATGCCACAAATTAGCGGCATTGAACTTTGTCAACAAGTTCGGAGTGATGGCAACTGGAATGATTTACCTATTTTGTTTCTGACAGTTCATAATGATGCTGAAATTATAAATCAGGTTTTTACTGCTGGCGCCGATGATTTTGTAAGTAAACCAATTATTGGTCCAGAATTAGTAACTCGCATTCTCAACCGTTTAGAACGTAACAAGCTGCGACTATTTCACGCACAAGCTAATATACGTCAAATTAACCGTATGCTCAAAGCTCTAAGTGCTTGTAATAAATCATTGCTACGCGCGCAAAATGAGTTAGATTTATTATCGGATATATGTAAAATACTTACTGAAATTGGTAAGTATAAATCGGTTTGGGTAGATTTGTTAGAAACCGAAGTACCACTGAAGATTGTCACTGTTGCATCTAATGGTGATGTAGCAAGAGATAACTTATTGAAGATAGGTATTAAAGCTATTGAAACGGCTAAAACATGTGTATTTGAAGACAAGAGTACAGATTTAGAAAAAAATACATTAATCTCAATACCTTTGATATCAAACCATAAAGCATTTGGTGTTATTAATATTTATAGCAATGACAGTAATGCTTTTAATAATGAATCCGTTGGACAACTCGAACAGTTAACTGCTGATTTAGCGTATAGCATTATTTTACTACGTCGAGAGCAAGAACGTACAAACGAACTAATTCAAGTGAATCAAACTTTGCAGTGTGAACTCGAAAGACGATTAGAAATACAGGAAGCACTGCGAAACTCTCAAGCTTTATTTGCTGGCATTGTTAGTATTGCCGATGATGCGATTATTTCGATTGATAGTAACCAGCGTATCACTCTATTTAACTCCGGCGCCGAGAAAATATTTGGTTATTTGGCAAAAGAAGTATTAGGACAACCCCTTGATTTACTATTACCTCAAAGGTATACAAAAATACATCGTCAGCATGTATCAGAGTTTGAAACATCTCCGAATCAGTCGAGAAAAATGGCAGAACGACGGGAAATTTACGGCAAAAGAAAAGACGGTACAGAGTTTCCTGCCGAAGCTTCAATTTCTAAATTGAAATTAGGGGATGAAACAGTTTACACGGTTTACTTGCAAGATGTTAGCGACAGAAAACAAATCGAACGGATGAAAAACGAGTTTATATCAGTCGTAAGTCACGAACTGCGAACTCCCTTAACATCGATTCATGGTTCGCTAGGTATGTTAGCAAGTGGTTTACTCAAACCAGATTCACAACAAAGTCAGCGTTTACTGCAAATAGCAACCGATAGCACCGAACGTTTGGTCAGATTAATCAACGACGTATTAGACATCGAACGTATCGAGTCAGGTCGGGTAAAAATGTCCAAGCAAATTTGTAACACTGCTGATTTGATTAGTGAGGCAGTCAATGTTATTCAACCGCTTGCTGACAAAGCAGGTATAGTTTTATCTGTAACTAAGTTATCTATAAATGTGTGGGTAGACTCAGACCGGATTGTTCAAACTCTAACTAATTTACTAAGCAACGCGATAAAATTTTCTAAACCTGATACTACGGTGTGGGTGGAAGCTCGTCAGCAAGGTAAAGAAGTATTATTTATAGTTAAAGATAATGGACGTGGTATCCCATTCGATAAACTAGAAATTATCTTCGAGCGATTTCAACAGCTTGATGCTTCTGACGCGCGTCGGCAAGATGGTACAGGTTTAGGGTTAGCAATTTGTAAAAGTATTATCCAACAGCATAATGGAAACATTTGGGTAGAAAGTACCTTGGGTGAGGGAAGTACTTTTTACTTTACTATTCCTTTTGAGTGATAAGTATAAACCAGCACCAGCAATAATTATAACGCTGATTGATGAGTTTACACCTAAAGAACCTCTTTTAAGGAATAATAAATAATCTTATTTAGGAACTTTATAGCCTGCTTGTTGAGCAGCTGCTGTAGTCGGAAAACATTTGTCTGCCTTAGCTGTATTGTACTCAGGGGACTTTGTAGTGAGGGCGATTTTTCCAAGTCTTTTACTTGTTACACCTTTTATAGGACTATCGGTTGGGCAATTTGTACCTTGAGGTGCAGTTGCTTGTGTTGTCTGTGCTGTTGGTATAGGTGTTGTCGTTGTGGTTGTTGTTGTGGTTGTGGTTGTTGAGGTGTCCGAAGCGCTTTCTTGTTTTCCACCACCACAGCTAGATACAGTAATAGCTGTTAATAGCGCTAAAGCAGTGGTTGCGATACGGGAAATTTGTAGTAGTTTCATTGGCTAAACCCTTGATAAATAGTATAAGTAAGTATAAAGTACCCGCGTGGCAAGTAAAAATAAGATATTGATAGGATAAGGTACTGGCTCGCGGTGTTGATATGAAGCGTATTTTAGTAGTAGACAATGAAGAATATATTCAAGAAGTTACAAAAATTTGCTTAGAAACTGTTGCAGGGTGGGAAGTCATAACAGCTGCCTCTGGAAGTGAATGTATTTTTAAAGCTCAAACTTACTTACCCGATGCCATTTTACTTGATGTGATGATGCCTGATATGGATGGTCTTGCCACCTTTGAAAAGCTTCAAGATAATCCAGCTACTCAACAAATACCTGTAATATTATTAACCGCGAAGATTCAAGCTAGTGATAGGCGCCGTTATGCAGAGCAAGGCATAAAAGACGCTATCGCGAAACCTTTTAATCCCACAGAATTAGCACATCAAGTTTCTGCTATTTTAGGGTGGGAAGAGGAGAGTTAGGAGTTAGTTTATGGGTTGCTTTTGGAATTACCGAGATAAGGGGTATTATATTGATATCCGAGCTTAGATGTCACCCGTGCGTTTGAAAACCGTTGACAACTAGTAAAACTTAAAATAGAGTCATCCCGGACTGCGAGCTAACTATAGCAATCCGTTTAGGAATTGTAAAAATCACTCTTCTCTTTCTTTGTGTCCTTTGTGTCCTTTGTGGTTCGTTACATAAGCCTAGTTTTTTATAAATGATGTGCGGAATGCTATATGACTCAAGTAAAAAAGCAACTCTCCGTTGAAGAATTTTTCTTGCTCCCTGAGAGAGATATTATATACGAGCTAATTGATGGAGAAGCAATACCTAAATTCAAAGATGATGCGATGGCGCCAAAATTTTTTCATAGCTCCACAACAGGTGCATTATTTATACTATTGTCTGTGTGGGCACAAGGAAGGGGACGGGTTGTTATTGAATGGGCAATTAAATTAACACGGGATAAGCAAGATTGGGTTCCTGTTGCCGATTTGACTTATGTTTCTTATAATCGTCTTCCTGCTGATTGGTTAGAAGATGAAGCTTGTCCTGTTGCTCCGGAATTAGTTATTGAAATTATTTCTCCAGGTCAAACTTTTGGGGAAATGACAGAAAAAGCAATTGATTATCTGAAAGCTAAGGTTGAACGAGTTTGGATTATTGATACTAAAGCTAAAACTATTACTATTTTTTATCCAGATGCTCTGCCTCAAACTAAACGGGGTACGGATAGTTTGGAGGATTCCTTATTTGAAGCGTTACAAATTACACCAGAACAAATTTTTCGGCAAGCTGGAATTTTAAAAGTTTGATCCCCCTATTAGCGCGAGTTCGGGGGCTAAAAATACTTCTTGCTCCCCGATGTTTTGGGGGTAGTAGGGGGATCAAAATTTCACCAGTGAATAAAAAATTATTTTTCTTAGTCAGATAGAACTGAAATTTAATGGTACAAAAAAATCTTATATAAAGGCTAAATAAATGACAGGGCAATTTACGGTTGTATGTGATATACCCGAAGTAGGGGAAGTATTTTCCTTGTAACCAAAGCGTTTATTTCAGGAGGTATGTACTTATGGTATTAACCAAGAACACTTTAGCTCAATCCTCCATAGAACAAGCTTTTATCCTCTGGTTTGAAGATGTTGGTATAAAAGATATTCCCTTTGTGGGCGGCAAAAATGCCTCATTGGGAGAGATGATTCAACAACTCAAGCCTAAAGGTGTTAATGTTCCTAATGGTTTTGCCACTACTGCATACGCTTATCGATATTTTCTTGAGTCTGCACAGTTAGAAGAGAAGCTTCGTAAGTTGTTCCATGACCTTGATGTTGAAGATATTAACAATCTTAAACATCGTGGTTCCGAAGCGCGCGCTTTGTTAATGAATACTCCTTTCCCAGCAGATTTAGAGGATGCAATACTAGGTGCCTATCAAAAGCTCTGCAAACAGTACAATGAAAATACTGACGTTGCAGTGCGTTCTTCTGCGACTGCTGAAGATTTACCCGATGCGAGTTTTGCAGGACAGCAAGATACATATCTTAATATCACAGGTATTGAAGCTGTTTTAAATGCGTGTCATCGCTGCTTTGCTTCCATATTTACCGACCGCGCGATATCTTACCGTGAAGCTAAAAACTTTAACCATTTTGATATTGCCCTTGCTGTTGGAGTGCAAAAAATGGTGCGTTCTGACTTGGCGACATCGGGGGTAATGTTTAGTATTGATACTGAGACAGGTTTTGAAAATGCTGCTCTTATTACTGCTGCTTATGGGTTAGGTGAAAACGTTGTCCAAGGCACCGTAAATCCCGATGAGTATTATGTATTTAAGCCAACATTAAAAGCTGGATTTCGCCCAATTATAGATAAGAAGTTGGGCAGTAAAGCTTTGAAGATGGTTTATTCTGGGTCTACGACTAATAATGTTCCAGTATCTATTGAAGACCAAAATAGATATGCTCTTAATGATGATGAAATATTACAGCTAGCTAAGTGGGCATGTTTAATCGAAGACCATTACTCTATTACACATGGCGCCTATAGTCCAATGGACATCGAATGGGCAAAAGACGGTATTACAAACGAGTTATTTATAGTGCAAGCACGTCCAGAAACTGTGCAGTCACAAAAAAATCATGCAGTATTGCGGACTTATAAGCTTTTAGAGAAAAATAATAATTCCCTGGTTACGGGTCGTGCGGTTGGGGAAATGATTAATCAGGGTAAAGTTAGAGTAATTGTTGATACAAATAAAATCAACGAGTTTCAACCAGGGGAAGTGCTGGTGACAGATAGAACTGACCCTGACTGGGAACCAATTATGAAGCGCGCGAGTGCTATTATTACTAACTCCGGGGGAAGAACGTGCCATGCAGCTATTATCGCGCGCGAGTTAGGAGTTCCAGCAATTGTTGGATGTGGTAATGGAACACAAGTATTAAAAACAGGGCAAGATGTAACTGTTTCTTGTGCCCAAGGTGAAGAAGGACGAGTTTATGAGGGGTTATTGCCGTTTGAAGTTGAAGAAATACCCTTGGATAATTTACCCCGTACTCGTACTAAAATTTTAATGAACGTTGGCAATCCACAAGAAGCGTTGAAGCTATCAATGATTCCTAATGATGGAGTGGGTTTGGCGCGCACTGAATTTATCATTGCAAATCATATTCAGACTCACCCAATGGCTTTGCTGCGTTACGACGAGTTACAAGATGAAACTGCAAAAGCTAAAATAGCTCAAATGACTGCGCTGTACGAAGATAAAGCCCAGTATTTCGTTGATAAGTTAGCGCAAGGTATCGCGACTATTGCAGCAGCGTTTTATCCTAAACCTGTAATTGTCAGGATGTCGGACTTTAAGAGTAATGAATATGCCAATTTACTTGGTGGCAGACAATTTGAACCCCACGAAGAAAACCCAATGTTAGGATGGCGAGGCGCCGCGCGTTATTATGATGCAGGTTATCGCGAAGCGTTTGCTTTAGAATGTCGTGCGCTCAAAATTGCTCGTGATGAAATGGGTTTAGTAAATCTCATCCCAATGATTCCTTTCTGTCGTACTCCATCCGAAGGCCGTTTAGTGATTGAAGAAATGGCGAAAAATGGATTAAAGCAGGGTGAGGGAGGATTACAGGTTTACGTGATGTGCGAGTTACCCAATAATGTCATCATGGCAGAGGAGTTTGCCGACGTTTTTGATGGATTCTCGATTGGTTCAAATGACCTAACACAGCTAACGTTGGGAATTGATAGAGATTCGTCTTTGGTAGCTTCGTTATTTGACGAACGCAGCGAGGGTGTCAAGCGAATGGTAAAAATGGCAATTAGTGCAGCAAAGCGCAAAAATCGTAAAATTGGTATTTGCGGACAGGCGCCTTCGGACTATCCTGAATTTGCCAAGTTCCTAGTCGAAGAAGGAATTGACACAATTAGCTTGAATCCTGACTCGGTTTTGAAGACAATGCTAGAAATCGCTAAAGTAGAACATGGTGAGTAGAAAGTGCTGAGTGCTGAGTGCTGAGTAAAGAAGTTCTGAGTACCAAGTTTCATTTCTGGTTAACTCCACTCCTTAACACTCAGCACGACTCACTCAGCACGACTCACTCAATACTTCTAACTTATGACTAAAAAATGGTTTCAAATAGGCTTGGTGAGTATATTTTTACTATCACTCGCTTTACGATTTTGGGGACTAGAAAGATTTAATACGCTTGTATTTGATGAGATTTATTACGCTAAGTTTGGTAATGATTATCTAACAGGTGTACCGTTCTTCGATGGTCATCCGCCATTTGGTAAGTTAGTTATTGCTTTGGGTATTTGGTTGGGTAAGCATGTACCTTGGAGCTACGAAGTAAATGGTTTGACAGGTGCTTTGATGTCTCCGGTTGCTTACCGCTGGATGAATGCTTTTACTGGTTCGTTTATTCCATTGCTTGTTGCTGGTATCGCTTATCAACTTAGTCACCGTCGCAGTTTTGGTTTAATTGCTGGGTTATTTACGGCACTGGACGGTATTTTTATTGTTGAAGCGCGCTACGCTTTAATTAATCAATATATAGTTATCTGCGGTTTACTCGGTCAGTTTTTGTTGCTTTTAGCACTTAATAAGAAAAATCAGCGGCGCCATGTATATTTAGCTGTGGCAGGTATTGCTTTTGGCGCCTCAATTGCGACTAAATGGAATGGTTTATGGTACCTTTTAGGCGCCTATAGTTTGTGGATTCTCGCTTGGGGATTTGAGATTATACGCTCCTTAGCAAGTAAGAATGAGACAGATGAAGATTATGAACATAAATTAAGCAATAAAGCTTTCGGTAGCCAGATTGCAACTAAATATTGGGCGAAAGCGGATCAGGTGTCATCATATGCACGTATATCTCCGCTTCAAAACCTAACGCAGTTAAATATTTTTCACGTTGCAATATATTTAGGAATCATCCCCGTCATCATTTACAGCATTATTTGGATTCCCCACTTGTTACTTGATACAAGATACAACTTTATCGAGGTTCATAAACAAATCTTGGGGTTCCACGAACGTATGGGTGGCAACAACGCATCGGTTCACCCTTATTGTGCAGCTTGGTATAAGTGGCCTTTAATGACGCGACCGATGGCGTATTATTATCAAACTGCTCAAAGTTTCCAAGACCCTTTACCTGTATTTGGTCCACCGTTACCGCAAGGAGCAGGCAAAGTTATTTATGATGTTCACGCAATGGGCAACCCTTTTCTATGGTGGTCTGGGTTCGCAGCTATTATATTTTTGTGTGGAATGCTTGTTTGGGTCTTTGTTCGGAAGGTTGTGGCGCCTTGGGTAGAGCAGGAGCGTTTGGTAATACCACTAACTATTGATACTTGGATTGCTTTATATTTAGTAGTAAATTATTTAGTTAATTTAATGCCGTGGGTAAAGGTAATACGGTGTTTGTTTATCTACCACTACATGACAGGGGTAGTATTTGCTTTTATGGCAATAGCTTGGGTTGTTGACCAGTGTATTCGCAGTTATAGAGTTAGTTTACGCGCGGCTGGTGTAACAATAACATTTTTAATTATTGGGGCTTTTATATTCTGGCTACCAATATATCTTGGTTTACCAATCACTTCAGAAGCCTATAAATTACGTATGTGGTTTACTTCTTGGATTTAATCTTGTAGCACAGGCATACGAACTGTGCATTCTTTTTACCACGCCCGTCACAGAGGGCACAGAGGAAGAGACGTGATTAATCACGTCTGTACAGAAATTTTTAAAGTTGGCGCCTACCACTCATAATGAATGATATGAAGCACTAATTATCATAACTGAGACAGTAACCTGTCGTATTCTGTATGAGAGCCAAGCCAAAACCAAATAATTGTATCTCCCTCTAAGCTACCAACTGCTCGATAACTTTTACTAATTCGAGCAGAGTAAATTGGTAATTCTGCAGCACCTTTTTAAAATGCAAGCTAGGATGATTTGGGTCTTGTTTAAACAAACGATATGCGGCGCGAGTTTGCTCTTTTACTTTTTCAGGTAGATAACCGAAGCAAGTACGAAAATTGGCATTAATACGTGACTTCACAATGTATCTGGGTCTAACTCCTCAGTTTTTCCTGCGTGATATTCAGCCACAGCAGCCGCAGCAAGGAGAGCAAGTTTATCTTTGGAACGGCTAAAAGCTTCATCCCACAACCTTTCATCCTCTAATTCTTCTAAAATCATTGTAGCTATTGCATCTTGCTCATTACTCGGCAAGGTTTTAAGTTTTGCTATCGCTTGTTCGAGCAATTCAGTCATAAATTAATTTTGTTTAGCATAAAGTGTGTTATTTACTTAATTATACACTATTTGTTATTACATCTTATTATTTTTACATATATGTATTTAATACTTAACATTGGTGAGTAATGTTGCATTTGTTTATTTTACATTTATTATTCATCAGTGAATTTACTTGTTGTTAAAATCTTATGAAAAGAAAAGAAAAATAAAATTAATTTAAGTAGGTTGTGTGGAAGAACCCAACCGGGAGCAATTGAGGGGAACTATGATGATTAATGATACAAGTTTAGAAAGTATTAATTTGACGCAGTTAAAAGAGGCGCCAATTCATTTCAATACTCAAGTTCAGCCGCATGGTGTGCTGATTGTTTTACAAGAACCTGAATTAAGCATATTACAGGTGAGTAACAATGTATATACTCTCTTGGGTGTAAGTACAGAGGATTTGTTACAAGGAACGCTTTTTGATTTACTTGACCCTTTCCAAGTTGAGCAAATTCAAGCTGGGTTGACAGCGGAAAGTCTTGATTATCTGAACCCGACTAAGATTTGGATACGGAAAAGAGGTGATGATTATGCTGTGTTTGATGCTGTTTTTCATCGCACTAATGAAGGGTTACTGATTTTAGAATTAGAACCGACTTTTGCACATGAAAATATTCCGTTTTTAAGCTTTTATCATTTAGCACGCACTTCTATAAATAGACTTGAGTCAACTACGAATCTTCGTGATTTTTGCCAAATTATTGTGCAGGAAGTCAGAAAGATTACCGGGTTTGACAGAGTAATGCTATATAAGTTTGACCATGATGGACATGGTTCTGTAATTGGGGAAGAAAAGCTTAGTCATTTAGAGTCTTATTTAGGATTACATTATCCTGAGTCAGATATTCCTAAACCCGCGCGTAAGTTATTTGCTTCAAATTGGATACGCTTAATTCCTGATACTCATGCTGAACCAGTTGATGTTGTACCTGCACTTAATCCAATTACTGAGTCAGCAGCTAATTTGACTAATTCGATATTGAGAAGTGCTTCAAGCTGTCATATCGAATATCTACATAATATGGGTGTCGGCGCCTCACTGACAATATCTTTAATTAAAGACGGTCAGTTGTGGGGACTTATTGCGTGTCATCATCAAACACCGAAATATGTTTCTTACGAATTGCGTAAAGCTTGCGAGTTTTTGGGAAGAGTTATATTTTCAGAAATATCCGCGCGTGAAGAAACTCAAGATTATGACTATCGAATGAAGCTGACAAATATTCAATCGAAACTGGTTGAATATATGTCGCAGTCAGAAAATTTTGTTGACGGTTTAGTGCAACATCAACCGAATTTACTAGATTTAACTAGCGCACAGGGAGCAGCAGTTTATTTTGGAGGAAAATACACTCTTATTGGTGAAACTCCTAAAGAAGAAGATTTAAATTATCTTGTTCAATGGCTGCAAGCAAATGTAGATGAAGAAGTATTTTACACGAACTCGCTACCACACCATTATCCAGATGCAGAAAAATACAAAAACGTTGCAAGTGGTTTATTAGCGATTCCTATTTCCAAACGTAATTATGTATTATGGTTCCGTCCAGAAGTTATACAAACTGTAAATTGGGGTGGTGACCCAAATAATGCATTTGAAGTAAGTCAAGCACAAGGAGATTTACGCTTACGACCACGTAAATCATTTGAATTGTGGAAACAAACGGTACGGTTGACTTCGTTACCTTGGCAGTTAATTGAAGTAAAAACAGCTTTGGAATTACGCAAAGGGATTGTTAATA
Organism: Calothrix sp. NIES-4105; assembly: GCF_002368415.1. Classification (GTDB taxonomy): domain Bacteria; phylum Cyanobacteriota; class Cyanobacteriia; order Cyanobacteriales; family Nostocaceae; genus Dulcicalothrix. The sequence goes on along the minus strand of NZ_AP018290.1, from coordinate 7,894,394 downwards.
TTGTATTGCGCCAAGCTGATGAGTTAGCTCAACTCGCACGCGATTTGGAATTATCTAATGCTGAGTTGAAAAAGTTTGCTTATGTTGCTTCGCACGATTTGCAAGAACCATTAAATCAGGTATCAAACTATGTGCAGCTATTAGAGATGCGCTACAGTAATGCACTCGATGAGGATGCAACTGAGTTTATCAACTATGCAGTCGAAGGTGTTAGCTTGATGCAAACCTTAATTGACGATGTATTGGCTTATTCTAAAGTTGATATGCAAGCTGTTGAATTTCAACTAACTGATGCAAATGTACCTTTAGAACGCGCGTTAACACATCTACGTCAACGCACAGCAGAAACCAAAGCAATAATTACGCATGATGATTTGCCAACGGTGATGGCAGATAGCACTCAGCTAATGCAGTTGTTCCAGAACTTAGTAGGTAATGCCATTAAATTCCACAGTGACGAAACACCCAAAATTCACATTAGTACAACTCGACTTGAAGACGAGTGGTTATTCTCGGTGTACGATAACGGTATTGGAATTGACCCGAAATTCAGCGAACGTATTTTTGTAATTTTCCAGCGTCTCCATACGCGCGATGAGTACCAAGGTACGGGAATGGGGTTAGCAATATGCAAAAAAATCATTGAATGTCACCGAGGACGTATTTGGGTAGAGTCCAAGCTCGGTGAAGGCGCCACTTTTTACTTTACACTTCCGGTTGGAGGACGCGAACGTGAGCGAAGAGGACGCAAAGTCCAGAACAATATTTTTGGTCGAGGACAATAAAGCTGATATTCGTCTTATCCAAGAAGTATTGAAAAACAGCGCACTTCCTCACCAAATCATCATTGCTCGTGATGGTGTTGATGCAATGGCATATTTAAATCAAGAAGGTGAGTATAAAGATGCACTGCGTCCAGATTTAATATTGCTGGACTTAAACTTGCCCAAAAAAGATGGACGGGAAGTGTTAGCGGAGATAAAATCCGACCCCAAATTACGTCGTATCCCTGTAATAGTGCTGACGACATCAAGCAACGAGGAGGATATTTATCACAGCTACGATTTACATGTAAATTGCTACATTACTAAATCCCGCAATATCAGCCAACTGTTTCAAATCGTCAAAATAATTGAGGACTTTTGGCTCTCTGTAGTCACTTTACCCATTGAGTAAAAATAATAACGTAGGGTGCGTGAAGGCGACGAAAAAATTTCAACTAACGTTATAAGACTTGTAGCCTTCACGCACCGACTCCTGTTGTTATTAACTTCGTTTTGTGAACTGTTGCAGTCAGGTGCGTAACGCTACTTGTTATTAGCTTCGTTTTGTGAAGTGTTGCAGCGTCACGCACCCTACCTCCTCACTCCTAACTTCTTATGGTTCAAAGCTTGGTCAAAATCTTGTTAATTGAAGACAGTTTAGCAGAAGCTAGGTTGTTACAAGAGTTGCTGACTGGCGCCACACATAAATCAAATGAGTTTTCGTTATTACATGTAAAACGTTTGGGGGATGGGCTACGCGAGTTAAATCACTGTAAAATTACTGATAGTGAGTGTCCATTTGATGTAGTTTTACTCGATTTAACGCTTCCCGATAGTGAGGGACTAGCTTCGCTCCCACATTTGATAAGTCTGGCGCCAAGTTTACCAATTGTTGTATTAACTAATACAAACGATGAAGAATTGGCTTTAGATGCAGTGCGACAAGGCGCCCAAGATTATTTAGTTAAGCGTCAGATAAACGGCGCCATGTTGTTACGTTCTTTGAGGTATGCTATCGAGCGTAAACAAGCGCTAGAAAATTTACGTACAGTCAACCACACGTTAGAAATGCGTGTGGAAGAATATACTGCTGAGTTGATAAAAAAACAAGAAATCAACGAGTTTAAAAGCGAATTTGTCTCAATGCTGTCCCATGACATTCGTAATCCACTTAATACAATATTACTAGCAGCAGGGTTACTACAAAACAATGAAGCAAAACTATCACCAGAGAAAAAGCACTTACACTTCCAGCTAATACGTTCTGCAATTAAAAATATGGCGCAGCTACTAGACGAAGCCTCATTTATTGGTAAAGCTGATGCCGGGAAAGTGTATTGTGAGCTAGATGAAATCAATTTAGAAAAATTTTGCCGTCAACTCATTGACGAAGCACACCTAACAATTAGCGAAAAACACCTTCATGTTATATATGAAACTGCTGGCGCCTATAATACAGGGTTATGGGACGAAACCTTGCTTAGACATATTTTAGGTAATCTACTCAATAATGCAATTAAATATTCGCACGCAGGTGGAGAGATTCGTTTTGAGTTATTTAGCGATAGTAATCAGGTAAAATTTAAAATACAAGACTCAGGTATTGGTATACCTACAGAAGATTTACCTAAACTTTTTCATCCTTTTCACCGAGCAGATAATGTTGGCGCCATACCTGGTACAGGGTTAGGGCTATCAATTGTCAAAAAATGCGTTGATGCACATGGTGGTCAGATATCCGTTCAAAGTCAAGTTGGGGTAGGCACTACTTTTACTGTAACTTTACCCTTAGTTAATGAATAATTACATCTTGTGGAACAGGCATCCCTGCCTGTTAAATATTGTTGAATATAGAAGGGCGGGCTTTCCTGCCCACCCCACAATAAGCATCCCATAAGAAGATTTATAATTTAACTTCTAGCTAACCTTCTTCTCCATCTGCTGCAATAATTTAAAAATGATTATCGTTCCTCAATCTAAAGGTGCCAGTAATCTTTAGCAGCTAACTTTGATAATCTATCAATAACTTCTTTTTCTAAGTTTCCTTCACGTTTTCCACATCCTAGCTTATCAGATAAAGCTACTAATAATTCTTCAAGCGAACATTCCATTAATAGCAAAACTTGTCAGGTGGCATTAAAACACTTAATTGAACGGGCGCTTGACCGTGCAGAAAAACATCTTTTATATTACTACGAAGAAATGTACAATGATGGTTTGCTTCCTCTGATTATTCAACACCCAGCGGCGCCTATAAGCTCGCTAAAGAAAAAGCTGCGTTTGCTTTCATGGATGGAGCGCTACACAATTACACAAAATCCTAAAACTTCACATGAAATATTAGAAATACTAGCTAAAGATGCTAACCGTGTGGTGCGCGCTGCTGCCCTTGAGAGGTTGGGGAATATTTAGGCGCCAAGCTTTAAGATTCTTCTTCAAATCCCATTTCCATCTCAAAGTTAACACCTTCATATATATCATTGAGTGTTATTTCTAAATTTAGAGAGGAAATATTAACTATATTATCAGTTGCTTCGTATTCCCGTAACAACCATTCACTTTTACTTGTTTTTGTGTAATGCTCCACTGAATACTCATACTGATTGATTAAAATATATTCTTTAAAACTTGGAATTGAACGATAATAGCGGAACTTATCAGTATGGTCGTAATGCTGTGTTGATTTAGATAAAACTTCAATAATTAAAGAAGGATTAGTTACTGTATCAGTACGATTTCCTTCTAAAACAGGTGTTCCGTCAATTACAAATACGTCTGGATATACAAAGCGTTTATAACGCGCAATCCAAACCCGTAAATCGCTAGTAAATACTTTTTTATTTTGACTACGCAACTGATATTTTAGGTAAGCAAATATATTACCCGTTATCAGATTATGGTTAATTGAATTCCCAGTTTTTTCTATAATCTTTCCATTCTGGTATTCACTCTTATACTTCGCAGTTTCTTCGCGCGCAAGATACTCTTCAGGAGTATAATACTTTTGCTTGGTTTGCGTCTGCATTTTTTCTTCCAACTACGATATCTTTAATTATAAGAATAAATATTGACTTGTGCGTTAGGCACCAAGCTTCCTCCTCTGTGTACTCTATGTCTCTGTGGTAAAAACAATTACTTTCATGCACAGGCGAGGACGCCTGTTCCACAAGAGTGTTCTACAATTAGGTTTTTTCAAAGACTACTCGATAAACTGGTTCACCTTTGTTTTGTGTGGCAATTTCTCTTTCGGTTGGTACAGGCAAAGGATTTTCGGTTAGCCATTCGGAGTTACCTTGAATTTTAAATGCTGGGTTTTCTAAAAATCTCGCGCGCATTTCAAGGGCGACAAATTCAATATCTGATTGTAAAAATACAATACCGGATGGCGCCATATATTGAGCTAACTCTGTAACTAGTTCAGGTTGCACTACACGTCTTTTGGCATGGCGGTTTTTAAACCAAGGGTCTGGAAATTGTATTGAGACTCGCTGTAATACACCTGCTGGTAATGTAGATAATAGCGGTTTGAGTGAATTGTTGGCGTTGCAAAATAAATAGTGTAGGTTGCCCAAGTTTAATTCGTCGCGCGTTGTGTTGGCTTCTTCTACTAATGGTTTACGAATTTCTAAACCTAAAAAATTCCAGTCTGGTTGAAGTGGCGCCATTTGTACTATAAATCTTCCACGCGCGCAACCTATGTCTAAATGTAAAGGTTGATTAAGTTTAGTATAGACTTTTTCCCACTCGATTGGGTTAGCAGCTGTTTGATACTTGTGTGATAGGGGATTGACGTGCTGACGAACTCTGACACGAGCCATATTAGTTAAAGGTTATACTTTTGGATAATGACTTTTTTTTGGCTTTTTTTACACTGTTAGTTTTAAATTACCCTTACAATGATTCCAAACTTTCGCTTTGCCGTAGTTAGCGATTTACACATTGCACTTCCTCATACTATTTGGGATCACCCTAGTCGGTTTCATTTGGTTGAAGTGAGTATTCCCGCTTTTGAAAGTGTACTTGAACATTTGACGCAAATCGATTTAGATTTTATTTTGTTGCCGGGTGATTTGACTCAACACGGGGAACCTGATAATCATAACTGGTTGCAGCAACGTCTGGCGAAGTTACCTTTTCCTGCTTATGTGATTCCTGGTAATCATGACGTTCCTGTTCTTGAGGCTAATAGTCAATCGATTGCTTTTAAGGATTTCCCTAAATACTACCGTAAGTTTGGTTACGATGACGACGAACTCTATTACAGTCGTTCGATTTTACCTGGAGTGCGTTTAGTTGCTCTTAATTCTAATACTTTTGATCAACAAGGGAACCTCATAGGGCGCCTAACTGAGCAACAATTGCAGTGGTTAGAAAAAGTGCTAGCTGAATCTAAAAATGAGCTTGTGTTGGTAATGATACATCATAATGTGGTGGAACACTTACCTAACCAAGCGCGTCACCCAATGGCTAATCGTTATATGCTGGAGAATGCAAGCGAGTTGTTAAGCGTGTTACAGCGTTATCAAGTTAAGCTTGTTTTTACTGGGCACTTACATGTTCAAGATATTGCTGAAAAAGATGGTGTATATGATATTACTACTGGCTCGCTGGTAAGCTATCCACATCCATATAGAATATTTGAGTATAGACGTGATGAACTTGGAAATAGTCGGTTGCAGGTTTTATCGTATCGCGTTGAGTCGGTACCTGAATTTCCTAATTTACAATCTTACTCGCGCGCTTGGATGGGCGACCGTAGTTTTCCCTTTCTCGTTAAGCTGTTAACGTTGCCACCTTTGAGTTTACCTATGAGTAAAGCTGAGGAATTGGCGCCGACTTTACGCGATTTTTGGGCTAACATTGCTTCGGGTGATGCTGTGTTCGATTATCCGGAATGGTCGAACGAGGCAGTTAGTAGGTATTTTAAGAAGTATGCTGCAGTGACTAAAGAAGGTTATCCGGCGTTGGTTGATAATAATATTTCTTTGTTGCTGTAGCCTCTGTTCTTACCTCTTCCTTTATGTTCCAACACGAGCGTTCCTTGGGCAAGCTTTGTGGTTCATTCCTCCTCTGTGTTCTCTGTGACGGGCGTGGTAAATAAGAAAACATAAAATTACAGGCAGGGATGCCTGTTCCACAAGAGTGTGCCACAAGCGATTTAAAATTTATTGTTGACGGCAGATGCCAAAGACGGATGTGAAAGCGTGGAGAAATGTTCTGCCTTGAACTGGGCCAATTTCGCCTCCGCAGAAAAATCCACTTAGAGGTATGTTGTGGAGGTAGCGTTGGAATAATTGTGAGTCAAAGTTGGGTTGACCGTACAGTCCTTCTCCTCGTCCTAAACAGGAAAACATTAAGGCGCCAGTAGGAATTTCTTGCCCAAAATGCTCTTTCTGGTAACTTTGTAGTAATAATTCGAGGTCTTCGGCGCTGGTTTGGGCATCACGAATATGAAATTGTAAGCGCTGTCCTGGACGAACTACGTCACCAATAGCAATGGCGCCTGCTGATGGGTCAACTCCAAGAATGCTACGTATCAAAAAGTCGCCTTGGTGTAATTCTTGTTTAAATTCGTCCATTGCAACTCCGACAAACAACCAGTTCTGCGCCAGCATTTTTTCTTCTTCGCTGAGGTCAGCAACTAAGTCGCGCAACACTGCGAGGGGAACTTTGTCGTTGAGTTCAAGGATAATATTCCGGTCACCTCTTGTTACTTGCAGCGGTTCGCCGATTGGTCGGCATCCTTGGGCGACTATTGTATCTAAAATTATATTACCACTCAAGGCGACCCCAACTAAACCATCACGGTACATTTTGCCGTCGTAAAATAAAGCGACTCGACTGCCAAACCCACCACTTCCACTAGCTTGACCACCTAATGTCACTGAACCTGGATAAGCAAAATCAATACCTTGGAGTAAATTGTTAACACCTGTTGAGAAAGTTCCCGAGAACAAGATAAATTTTGGCACTGGGTTAGGCGCCACACCAATTAAATCAATCCAAGTATCCGGCGAACTGTCTAAATCAGGCAATTCATCAAGCGTAATATGAAACGCCTTTATATTAACATCTGGTAAATAGGCTAAAGTTAACGACAGCGCTGGTTCGGCTTCGAGTTCCTGAGTTTGATTCTGAGCATTTGTACCAACTATCCCACCACCACTGCAACCAATTAGTACAGGCACAGAGAGCTTTAGAGCCAATAACGGTAATAACCTTGAATATTCGCTTGTAAATGCACTGGAAATAAATACCAGTCCCAAATCAGGTTTTTGCGTTAACTGCGAAGTTGCTTTCTCAACTACTTCGTTAACAGCAGCTTCTAATGACGGACGGGTTGATAGGGCATTCGCCCATTGCATTCGTGCCATGAGTTTCTGTTTGGCGATATTTAAGGGTGGTGTTATACCGTTAATCTTAGACTAATCGTATTGTATATTCGGGCTTTGCAGTAAAAATTATTGACTAAATCTTAAAAAATCAAAAAGCTTATCCAGAATTGGTATGAGTTTTCGTGTATTGATAGTATTGAGGTGTAGAGTATAGGAATATATACTCAGACGTAGTGCATACTCGCGCTTAATGGTGTTTACATCAACCTAAAACGTCTTTTTTCGATCAAATCCGTACTGGTACAATCAGAAATCATCTATTTGACAATCACTTAAGGTAATACAAATGAGCGACATCCAAGACAGAATCCAACAAGAACTCGAACAAGCGCGCGCAGTTTGTGGCGCCACTGGTGAGCAGTCGCCTGACTGCGCTGCTGCTTGGGACGCTGTTGAAGAACTTCAAGCTGAAGCTTCACACAAACGTCAACAAAAACCAAAAAACTCTTTAGAACAATACTGCGATGATAACCCAGAGGCTGCTGAGTGCAGAGTTTACGAAGAGTAATAATGTACTGGTCGTCAGTAACCCGGTTTCTATCCGAGATATGGTTTGATTTCAAAACCCTGTGGAGACGCGACTAAATCGAGACGCGATGTTCCTCGCGTCTCTACGCATTTTGATTTAATTATTTGTTAATGTTATTATGTTTCATTTAATACTTTTATTATTGAGTAGTTATGGGAAGTGAACCTTGGTATCGTGGACTTGTATGGCTTGATTATCGATTAGCTATATTATTTACTGTAGTTATTCCTCTAGTCTTGCTAATTTGGGCATTTGTTCAAAAAGCTCAACCGATACAGCATTTATTGATCATTTACTGGCGAGTAGCGACTTTACTGGCTATTACGCTTTATTTAATGATTGCTCAGTATCCAGTTGCTTTTATATCTGGGTTATTTGCACGAATTCTGGTTCCGATTTCATTATGGTTTTGGGTAGACTTGAATGATGAAATCGAATACCAGTCAGGACCTTTAAAGTTAATCTTTAACTCTTGGCGATGGGCAACTACTTTTTACTGTATTCTAGGTATTGCCGCATTACTACCTGCACTCGGATGTGGCTTTTCTGATGCCGCTATTAAGACTAGTACCTGTCAACTCTGGTTAGAGGCGCCTTTAGCATATAAAGATATTGTTCACGCTAATACCAAGGTACCATTTTTAGGGATACTTGGTATTCTAGGTCTAATAATTTACGTTATCTACTTAAGTTATTTTGTAATTGTTAGACTTGGTAAACAGGGACGGTCAGCAACCGAACAGTAGAGATGATGGAATCTGGGGTTAAAATCCCAGGTTACACGCTCCTCGTTAGTATTATTATGAATTCAACTGAAAAAAGACTCGAACAATATACAATAAAACTTCCGAAACTCGTTTTGGTTATAACTGCACTTGTGGATGGAGAACTCGACTCAATTACTGTTTTCAAAGGTTTTTCCAGTTCGTTAGTGCGTGGAACTCCCTTTGATCCCGATGTGCCAGTTTTACCAGATGATGCTAATATACTGAGTATCGATATAGTCGCTAGTCCTTACAATCCTGAAGCTCCTCTTTATATTGAGCAAGGGCTATCTTGGGAAGTTATGCAAACTCGGCTATTTGATGTTGGTGTGTAATTACTGAAATAGTGGTGATTAACCCGTACATCTAATCTAGGTTAAAAATTAAAAAGCTTCATGGTATAGTTTACCTACTGGTAAAACAAGTATATCTATTTTATTTATTAAATATTATACCAGTACTTTCCTTGGTAATATGCGTGACTATGTGGTAGACAGCATGGACTAACGTGCTACTATAATTTTGAGTTATTGGCTTACTTAGAAACGCATTCTTAAGTCAGTACAAGGAAAGTAGTTATATTGACAATCGATTTTTGCGTCCGCATCAAGATACTGTAAAAAGTCGAACTATTTGTTACCCAATCGCGAATTTATGTTAACTTATTATGAATAATCATAAATGATCAGAATAAATAGTGTTTTAAGGTATCCACTCTAGGGTAGATTTTTGTTTTTAATGCAATTCGCAATTATCCGGTGAGGCAAACGCATTCTCTATGACTGCGTTTGTAAAGTCGTATTACTTGTCGATTATTCGACACAGGTTGATTTTATCCACGTTTGTGCTGATTTAACGATTTAGCGTAACATTAACACTTCTCAATCATGAATACAGCGGTGACTCTACTAACAGAACAAGTGTCTCAGGAAAAACAGTCTTTGAGATTAATTACTCGCCAAATGATAGTTATCCTCGACTTCGGCTCTCAGTACTCTGAACTGATAGCTCGTCGAATTCGCGAGACTCAAGTATATTCGGAAGTCCTTTCCTATCGCACCACAGCCGAACAAATTCGTCAACTAAATCCTAAAGGAATTATTCTTTCGGGTGGTCCGAGTTCAGTTTATGACAAAGGTGCCCCACATTGTGACCCAGAAATTTGGCGCTTGGGCATACCTATTATGGGTGTTTGCTACGGTATGCAGTTAATGGTGCAGCAATTGGGTGGAGAAGTGTCGCGCGCAACTAGAGGTGAGTATGGAAAAGCCTCATTATATGTTGATGACGCAACAGACTTACTGGCAAATGTTGAAACTGGTACAACAATGTGGATGAGTCATGGTGACTCGGTAACTAACATGCCATCAGGGTTTGAGTTGTTGGCACATACCGAGAATACACCTTGCGCTGCAATAGCTAATCACGTTCGTAAACTTTACGGGGTACAGTTTCACCCAGAAGTCGTTCACTCACATGGTGGGAGTGCATTAATTCGTAATTTCGTTTACGGTATTTGTGAGTGCGAACCGACTTGGACGACTGCGGCATTTGTAGAGGAAGCAGTACGCGAAATTCGTGCGCGCGTAGGAAACAAGCGAGTTCTACTTGCTTTATCTGGAGGAGTTGACTCTTCGACACTCGCATTTTTACTGTACAAAGCGATTGGTGAACAGCTTACATGTATGTTCATCGACCAAGGTTTTATGCGGAAGTTAGAACCAGAACGATTAGTTAAATTGTTCAAAGAAGAGTTTCATATACCTGTAGAATACGTCAACGCGCGCGAACGCTTCCTAAATGCACTTGATGGTATTACAGACCCAGAAGAGAAACGGCGTATTATCGGGCACGAATTCATAAAGGTGTTCGAGGAAGAATCAAGACGTTTAGGACCATTTGATTATTTAGCACAGGGGACACTATATCCCGATGTTATCGAATCTGCTGATACCAACGTAGACCCACAAACAGGCGAACGGGTAGCAGTAAAAATTAAGAGCCATCATAACGTTGGTGGATTGCCTAAAGACTTGAGATTCAAACTTGTTGAACCGCTTCGCAAGCTTTTTAAAGACGAAGTACGTAAAGTCGGACGTTCGATTGGTTTGCCTGAAGAAATAGTTCAGCGTCACCCCTTCCCAGGCCCTGGTTTAGCTATTCGCATCTTAGGCGAAGTTACCGCAGAAAGGTTAAATATATTACGCGATGCTGACTTAATTGTACGGCAAGAAATTAACCAAAATGGGTTGTACCATGATTACTGGCAAGCTTTTGCAGTATTACTACCCATAAAAAGCGTTGGTGTAATGGGCGACCAGCGTACATATGCTTACCCGATTGTTCTCCGAATTGTTACTAGTGAAGATGGAATGACAGCAGATTGGGCGCGCGTGCCTTATGATGTTTTGGAAGTAATTTCTAATCGTATAGTTAACGAAGTCAAAGGTGTGAATCGCGTCGTGTATGACATTACCTCAAAACCACCTGGAACTATTGAGTGGGAATAGGATTTTAGTAATGTAGGTTGGGTGAAGGCAATAGTAACCCAACTTACAATCAAAAAGTCCAAATAACCTGATAAAGAAAGCAATAAAATTACCCATATTAAATAAAGGGTTTTGGGTGTGATTACTCTCCTGTTATCAAGTATTTGAACTATTAAATAATCTGTGTAATTCGTGATTTAACTGAATTGTAGAAAAGATAGTAGCTTTTTGCTTCGGAAATATCACTGAATAAAATTTTGTGTATTTTTTAATTTGCTAGTTTATGCTGATAAAAAAATGTTACAAAGTATACAAAATTCCTAAAGACAAGGGTATTTGATCCCCCCAACCCCCCCGCGTGGAAGCTACCGTGTATACACAAGTTTTTCAAAGTTATCTTTCTTCCCTTTCTTCTCTTCCTTTGTGTCCTTTGTGACATGCAGTGGTTTATTCCTTTAAGGAACCACGTAATCCGGAGGATTTCCCGCTTTCTTAGACACAAAGGAGCCACTGCCGTGGGCGGCTGCGCCGACTTGAGGCAAGTGGCGTGGCACAAAGAGGGGAATATAAGAATGATTATCAAAGATGTGTGTACACGGTAGAGCCTTACTAAGGGGGGTTAGGGGGGATTATATTGTTGAAAGGCAATTGAATTGTAAAAGTACTACCTTGCCCTTCACCTGGACTTGTAGCAGTAATTGTACCACCGTGTAATTCGATAATATGACTCGTAATTGCTAGCCCCAACCCTAAACCCTGGCGCCTCAATGTCGAACTATCTTGCTGATAACGTTCAAATACTTGGGGTAAAAACTCCGGCTTAATACCTATCCCTGTATCTTTAACAGCTATTTGAATATAATTTTTTTGTTGGTCTTGGTTATTTTGTATAAGAGATAAATATACTTCGATGTGCCCACCTTGGGGTGTAAATTTGATTGCGTTGGATAGCAAATTTCCCATTACCTGCTGTAAGCGATTAACATCGCCAGAGATAAGAGGTATTGAGTTATCAAGTACTGTGACAAAACAAATATTTTTAGCGTTGGCGCCTGGATAAGCGGTTTCGATAGCAGTTGTAACGATAGTATAAAGGTTAACTGGCGCCAATTCTAATTGAATTTTATTTTTGAGAATGCGCGAGATGTCGAGCAAATCTTCGAGGAGTTTTACTTGTGAATTAGCATTACGTTCAATTGTTTGAAGTGCGCTTTTTGTAACGCCTTCATCAAATTTGCGCGTTTGAAGTAATTTTGCCCAACCTAAAATTGCATTTAGAGGAGAGCGCAAATCATGTGATACCATTGCCACAAATTCATCTTTCGCACGATTTGCTGTTTCTGCCTGTGAGCGCGCACGTTCTTCAAGTTCTAATAAATTCTTATAACGTTCTTCGCTTTGGCGCAGTGCTGCTTCAGTTTGTTTAAGTTGAGTTAGATTTACTATAAAGCAAGCACTATAACCATCTTGTCTGCCCTCCATTTGCGCTATACCAAGTAAGATAGGAACGCGCGTACCGTCTTTATGAAAATACTCTTTTTCAAATGGAGTACAAAAACCGGTTGATTGTAATTCTTGAATTTTTTCAGCATCGAGTTCTTTGTATTCTGGTGGTGTCATTATATCCCAACGCAAAACTCCAGTCTTAATGTCGGCGCCAGTATAACCAAACATTTCTAAAAAAGCTTCGTTTGCTTCGTAAATGCGACCACTCGCATCACCAAAATAAACTCCTACAAAATTCGAGTCAACAATACGTCGAAATTTAGCTTCACTTTCACGCAATGCATTTTCAATTTCTTTTGCAGCACTAATATCTGTTGTACTACCAACTATTCGCGTTATCTTTAAGCGATCGCGAACAATTTTACCCTTATCTTGAACATACCGATAGTTACCGTCTTTAAAACGTACTCGGTACTCACGACTATAAGAATCTAACTCGGCAGGTATAGTTTGAAGATTATCCCTCGAAGCGTTAATATCATCAGGATGAATTAAAGAAAACCACCACTCGGCAGTTGGCTCAACTTCTGTTGGACTATAACCGAAAATCCGCGTTATTCCATCGCTACGTTCTACAGTTTGAGTTTCAATATTCCAATCATAAATCATGCAGTTAACAGCGTGCGCTGCTAATTGGAACCGTTCATTACTTCTACGTAGTGAGTCCTCAACTCGTTTGCGTTCTGTAATATCAAGCGCAGTACCAACAATTTGACGCGGTGAACCATCAGGGTTACGCTTGAAAACAACTTCTTTACTTAATAGCCATCGCCATTCCCCATTCTTATGTCGCATCCGGTACTCAGTTTCTACCGCTTCATCATCAACTGTATAAAAACGCTGTAACAGTTGAGGTAATCTTAATAAATCTTTTGGATGCATTAGTACTCTTAGTAACTGCGTACCCATTGCATCGATTTCAGCAATCGTATATCCTAACACCTCAGCTATTTGACGGTTGACATAGACGTTGCGCTGCTCGACAAAATCGTAAACGTATAATAGACCTGGTGTAGCTAGAGCAATACGCTCAATTAAGTCCTCACTTTGCTGCAATTTCTGCCGTAAACGTACATTTTCAACTACCGAATGTAGTGTTGAGCGCAAGATTTCGGGTGTAGTCTCTCGTTTTACCAAATAATCTTGTATACCGCTTTTCATTGCTTGAACAGCAACTGTTTCGTTACCCTGCGCGGTTATCATTATCGCAGCAGGCATTACTGTAAACGGTTGAGAGGTGATTTGCTTTTTTAATTGGCTAATTAGCTCTAACCCATCTATATCAGGAAGCAAAAATTCTAGTAAAATTACATCTGGTTGAAATCGGCGCCATGACTCTAGACCACTTTCCCCACTTCTTGCTTCGATGATTGTATAGTTATATTTCGCGTCTTGCTGTAAGCAACCGCGATAAGCTTCACGCTGTAAGTCAGAATCATCAATGATAAGGACAGTTAGCTCAGTCGTCATGTTTCCTAAGCAACAGTGTAAATAGATACATTATTAAAAAAATTAATCTATCTGTTATTTTGTAAATATAACAATATTATTGTGTACGAAACATTAATAACATATTTCAATGTCTTACAATTTTAAAGAGATTGTAAATACCACTGCTGAAAGATTTTTTAAGATTCCCGACTTCTTTAAGAAGTCGGGAATCTCACCACCCGCAACACTAATAACTAATTTGGTTCGACAGGTAGCTAGGTGGTTCAACGTGTATCAAAACTCTAGCGGGGGAAAATCTTTCTTCTAAGAGGTTTTCGACTTGTTCGGTAATGCGGTGAGATGTTTCAACGTCAGAAGCGTCTACGATTAAATGCATTTCGATGAAAACTTGGCGCCCGATAACTCCGCGCGAAGCAATATTGTGACAGTTGACGACTCCAGGGACTGATAATGCTAGCGCATGAATGACTTCGGGAGCAACTGCCATTTCATCAACAAGGCACGGTAAATTTTCTTTTAATACTGTCCACCCACTCCAAAACACCAGCAGCGCAACGGGGAAAGATAGGACAATATCTAGCCATTGATATCCCAACCACACGCCAATCAAAGCAGCTATAACCGATATCGTTACCCATATATCGCTCATGGTGTGGGTTGCATCAGCTATCAAAATGTTACTTTTTACCCGCTTACCTACACGGCGCTCATAAAACGCGACAAAGATATTTACACCTAAAACAAGTAGCAATATCCATAGTTCGGATGGAGTAATTTTTACTGGTTTGCCACCATTGATAATTCTTTCGACGGCGCCTTGAATAATTTCAAAGCAGGCAATTCCGAGAAAAGCGGCAATTCCCAATGCTCCTATAGCTTCAAATTTCTGGTGCCCGCGCCTGATGTTCACGGTCGGGGTTCGGGGAAGACAAATGGCTAGTAATTAATCCCAATACATTATTAGCACTGTCGGTAACACTATGCAGCGCATCCGCAAGCAAGAACCGGGAACCGGTCAATGTTCCAACAATAGCTTTTAACACCATTACAAAAATATTCAGTAGCAGTGTAATGAGTAATACTCTTCTAACAACAGCACGATTATCATAGCTCATACAGTATCTTTAACACCCATGCCTTTACTTATACTGTAGAAAAAATAACACCAAATAAATGTTGTAAATCCTTACGCACTATAGCTTATATATTTCTTTAGTTGCTATATTTAGTTTGCCTTTATTGCAAGTCTTTATCAGATTTTTATGATACTACTGGCTTATTAAAGATGTCGGTAATTTTATATTTTATGCAAGCTAATTGATTACTTATTGCATTAATATGATGTTATATATGTTATATATTTTATATTTTTATATCGTCAGGAATAAATCTATGGGAATAACGATGGCAACGGATTATGAACGGATATAACGGATAGGTGATTTTAAATAACCAATATGCAGTTTGTAACAAATAATTCATCTGTTACATCCGTTGCATCCGTTGCACATAAGTTCGGTAAGATAAATAAGCATAAACTGCCGATAATATCATGTCATCAACACATTTAACGCTAAATCTAGGCGAAGGTTCAATCTCTTTTAGTTTTTCTGCCTCTGCAGCGCGCGACCTTAAGGCTGCACTCGACGAATTAATTATGAGTCTCAAAGCAGTCTCAACCGCAAAAACTGGCAGTGGCGCCAAACCAGCTCCTCAGCGTCCTGTAGAGTATAGACATACAGGAGAAGTTTTCCTAGAAATTTTCTGTAATCCAAATATCTGGGCAACACCTTTTGCTGCTAAAGTTCTAATAACCGTGCGCTCCGCCAGCATTAAAGTAACCACTGAAGCCGAACTAACCCGCCTGCGCGAGGACGTAACTCAATATTTAGAACAATTCTAGTACTTTTAAGCTATAAAAAAGGAGCAGTTGTCGCTGCTAGCACTGCTCCGGAAAATTAAAAATTACTCAAGCGATGAAAAAATGTACGCGCTTTTAATTCAATTTATTTACTCCGCTAGAAGTAAACTGAATTTACATTCGTTATAAATCCTTATAGTTCCTTTCGGCATTAACTAATGCTGACATTATGTTTTTAGAAATTAACGTTACTAGCGTTTAATCATTCTTAACCATCCCCACTACAACAGGGACAGACAAGGATTTACTAAATTAGAAATCCGTATTATGTCAACTTTAAAAAAATGAAATTTAAAGTTTTTAAGCAACAACAGTTAATAGCGAATAATTAACGATGGATTGGGAGTAAGTGGTTGTAAGCAGAGATTTTATGATTGGCAGTTTGTTCAAACGACCGAACTTATTAAATCTATGGTGACTGATCTTAAGCCCAACCCAGAAACCGAACTCAATAAATGTATCAGTCATTCTCCCATTCTTCACGACCTATTAAATCAGCAATGCGGTCTCGCAGCAAAAAGTCGCATTTCTCTAATTCACATTCGATACACACCCATTCTCTAGCGGGGATGTACTGGCACAGGGTATAGATGGGTTGTTGTCTGCTGACAACCCCTTTCTGCACCAGCCGACGTGCTTCGTCTTGAATCACGCCTAGAGAATAGTAATTGATAGAAGGCACCGTATTCACGCTCATGTCTTTTACTCACGAATTACACTTAACTAGTGTTCCCGAAATTGTACTGAAACTAACGCAGCAAAAAAATCGACCTTTCGCTTGAGTTTTGTAGTTTGCTATACGGAACTATTTTCATTCTGGCGCTACATACTCTCAAATTATCTTAAGAAATGTGAAAAAAATCAATAACCCCTGACATAATTGTCATGTACCACCCTTTACTCTAAGTATAGGGCTATGTTTTTCGACACATACGACTAAAGGGCGCCTTTATAAACAGCTAATAACACATCTTACTTTAAGAGATGCATTATCAAGTGCGATAAAACAGCGCATAAGCCTTGTAGGAAAGAAGTTTTGGTATAGCAATCTATGATTTACACGGAGACAATATACAATCGAAACTGTTTTTTTGGTAGAAAACACACAAACTTCCTGCCTAAGTAAATGGTATAAACTAGCTCAAACCATAAATGCTAACATACACTATTTGTCAAGAGTGATGATTCCGTCTTAACAGTTTCTTAAACAATAATTAAGTTAATTGAGGGGTTTAGTCAGCGTAAAGTTACAGATTGACGTTAGAAAAGATTACAAATTATAAATTTACATTACGTTTATTAGATTACTCAACCTTAATGCACAAAACCGTGCTGAATGTAATCATGACTAGGTTAGAGATTAGAGATTAGAAATTAAAATAAGGGATTAGGGATCGAGTTAGTCCCTAGTCCCTAAATCGTTTTACTCAAGAGCATCTTCTTGTGAAGAAGCTGTGCGCTCGTCACGAATACGGTTTAAGAGTGATATGACGTTTGTACCGCGCTCAATTGAATCATCCTCAACAAATATGACTTCTGGAGTACGACGCAACCGTACCCTTGATCCAAGTTCACTGCGGACGTAACCTGTCGCTGATTTTAAACCTGCCATTGTTTCGGCTTTAGCTTCTTCAGTTCCATAAATGGAAACGAAAATTTTGGCATGTTGCAAATCGCCAGAAACATCAACATCGGTAACGCTGACCATTCCTGTTCCTACACGGTCATCTTTAATGCCGTTAAGCAGCATTTGACTGACTTCTCGTTTGATCAATTCTGCTACGCGCTCAACGCGACGATTAGTAGCCATATATTTTAAGTCTCCTCAATGAAAAATAGTGCGCTCGTCCCTAAATTGGACTTAAGCCAAGCATTGCCCGTAGTGTTAAACTCACAAACACAAAGCTGCTTATTAAGATACCAATTACAGCGATTAGAGTTACTGGACGCTTGAATAATGGTGCCAGTGGAGCTCCGACGTTGAATAGGACGCCTAAAAGAGTTGTAATAAAGTAGCGGGGGTAGCGAGCAATATTCTCCCAAAAACCATCAAACATTTGATTTTATACTGCCTTATTTTCACTATAGGTTTGTTTGCACAAGCACTGCACATCCTTTATTGTAATGTACGTGGCAACGAAAAAAGAAATCCCGCCCTGCGATAGGACGGGATTTCTTATATTTAGAGATTAAGTTTAATAGTTTCACTTATTTACTGAACTTCTACTGCAAAATTTATCGGTAATTATTTCCTTTTCACTGCTTTAGACATCTCCCATTTTTCTCTTCCCCAGATAATGGGGAAGCGAAGTAAAGATTACTTTGTGGGAGATAATAATTCAACATTAAGTTAAAATCGGCAAGCGTGAAAAATATTAATAATTGAAATTGGAATTAGAATAAGAGCATAGGAAGCGTTTCGGAATTATTTTTAACTTGAATAGTACTTAAAGTTAAGTTTATCCAATTAACTAGCTTGCGCTTCTGTATGACCGTTACGAATTGTCCATGCTAATTCCAGAAGTTGAGTCCAGCGTTTTTGCAGTTGTTTTGGTGTACATTTTACAGTTTTAGCAATAACTTGGTCATTGATAAGTTCTGTTTTTAGTTGCAGAATTTGTTGTTGTGCGGGCGTTAGTTGGTTGACAAAGTTATCCCACTGTTGCGAAGATAACCCTAATTTCTGCTCAATACCTGCACCTAACCATTGATGTACTAACTGCCAATTGTGAGTACGAGCAAATTTTTCAACGTGATATTTAAAGCGTTGTTGCAAGTAGTCGCGCTGACGGCTGGTTAAACCTAAAATGTTATCGATTTCAGGAGCAGATAGGTCTTTAAGTTTGAGCGTCAAATAATCGATACAGTCTTTTTGACCTTGTGCTTCGAGGTAGGTGATCAGTTCTTGAATAACGCGGTTACGTTCTGAATCTTCAGCGGGATCAAAGTTTCCTTGTGATACTAACTGCGCGCGCAATTGCTGTACCGTTGAGTTGCGTTGGTAAGCTTCAGATTCTTCAGTTCGCGAACCTTCGAGCGCTGCTTCAAAGTCAACTGTTGTTTCTTGTGGTTGGCGCCGACTAAAACCTTGAGCGCGTAAAATAATCAATTGTTGGTTGCAACCACCTGGTAGGTTAATCCGGCGTTTTGCATACTGTTCAGTAAAGGCCATGTACTCAGCTAATTGTAACTTTGTGCGCGGCGAGTAATCTTCAGGCAATTCATTCTCACGACGAAAAGCTTTGATTGCTTCGATATAAAATGCTTGTAAGAAATCTTCAATCAAATTATAACGCGCGTCAAACCCTAGTTGAACATTGGGAGCTGAGATATGTCGGTATACCATCGAACCCAAGCTGCTGTGTAATTCGACACGACCTTTTTGAGAACCAAGTTGGTAGTAATGCAAGCACTTTTGAATACGATGTTTTGCTAAAGTTAGCAACCAAGAATTGACTTGTCCAGAGGTTTGAATACGAGAGCTTTTATCGCAAATGCGTTCAACTTCTCTAGCAATGCGAGACGAAACGGCTTTCACACAGTTTGGCGATGCCTTTAAAAGTGGTTGAAATTCCTGACAAAGCAAATCGACTAACGTATTATTGATGACAGGGGAGAATTCAACGGCTGGCTGGTTTGCGTTATTAGTGTTGTTGGTGAGGTTGTTCATGGTTTTATTTCCTGGAGATAGCACCGTAACTAGTGCGGGCGAATTTTGAGCAACATGTGATCTCTCGAAAGAGAGTCGCTTTGGAACCGCTCACATTTAAGACTGTATAAAATCTAAAAAAGTTACGGGTATCTACTTGTGTCGGTTTCTTTGTACGCGCCACATTACGACTGGCACAAGGGCACTCTCAACAAACAAAAGTCACCTCAAACGCTTATGCAGCAAGACTTCGACCACTGTTATAATCTGTCTATTTTTCTTGTAGAGAGTGTGACAATTTTAAAAGTGGCGCCAAACACAAATTTTTATTTCAAGAATAAAAAACCCCAACACTGTAAGGGTAGGTTAACAGATATCCTACTGTTCAACGAAAAACATTCGTAAACCCGCACGCCGATCTGTAAGGGCGGGTTAACAGATATCCTACTGTTCAACGAAAAACATTCGTAAACCCGCACGCCGATCTGTAAGGGCGGGTTAACAGATATCCTACTAATACAACGAAAAACATTCGTAAACCCGCACGCCGATCTGTAAGGGCAGGTTGACAGATATCCTAAAACAGTGTTAGCCATCTAGTTAACCCGCTTTTACGATATAAAATCCATTCATGTCCGAAGGAAAATTCCTAACCCCTGACGCACTAACACTGGTTCATCCCCTGTTAAATCTAAAATCGTCGATGTATTAGCCGTTGGTTCCTCACCTGTATCAACAATTACATCAACTAAATCCTCTAATCGGTCAAATAATTCTGCTTGTGTAATGCCCTGCTCAAAATCTGTATCAATATCATCGTCGGGTCGCAAATGCGCGCTCGTTGAGATAATTGGATTTCCCAGTGCTGACAACAAAGCCAAGCACACATTATGATTGGGAACTCGAATACCAGTTGTTTTGCGTTTAGGATTTTGTACTAGCTTAGGTACTAGTTTGGTTGCAGGCAGCAAAAATGTGTATGGCCCGGGAATTAAGCGCTTCATCGTTCGGTAAGCGTTGTCGCTAACGAAAGCATAAGTAGCTACATCCGAAAGCGAGGGACACAGAAATGTTAAAGGTTTGTTATTTGCTAGCTGTTTTATTTGCCGCACCCGTTCTACCGCTGATTTAACATTCAAGTCGCAACCTATGGCATAAACTGTATCAGTAGGATACAGCATTACTGCACCACGCCTCAGTTCTGCTTGTATTTGTTCTATTCCACGGGTTTGGGGATTTTCAGGATGGATTGAAAAAATTTTTGCCATAAGTTGAAATCGCCATTAACCATTAATCATTTACTACTACTATGAGTAAAGTCGTTTATCTTCAATGTCCGACGGGTATTTCCGGCGATATGTGTCTAGGCGCCTTAGTCAGTTTAGGTGTCCCGCTTGAGTACTTAATAGAAAAGCTCAATTCTTTGGGAATTGAGAACGAGTATACTATTACAGCCGAATTAGTCCATCGCCACAGTCAAGAAGCAACAAAAGTTCATGTAAATTTGGTGGAACATCATCACCATCATCATGGGCGCCATTTGCCAGAAATTGAAGCAATGATTTTGAAGGCACAGTTACCAGCGCGCGTTACTGCATGGAGTTTAGCGGTGTTTCGGCAGTTAGCGGTTGCAGAAGGTGCAGTACATGGTGTGGCGCCATCATCCGTTCATTTTCACGAAGTTGGTGCAGTTGATGCAATTGTTGATATTGTTGGCACTTGTTTGTGTTTAGATTGGTTAGGTATTGATAATAATGAAGCTCAGTTACCTTTACTTTATTGTTCGGCGTTACCAACTGGTGGGGGAACTGTACTAGCAGCACATGGAGTGATGGCTGTACCTGTTCCTGCAGTATTAAAGTTATGGGAAGCGCGCGGTGTTCCAGTTTACAGTAATGGTATTGAGAAGGAATTGGTAACACCAACAGGTGCAGCGATAGTAACAACTCTTGCGTCTAAATTCGGCGCCCCGGAGGCAATGACTCTAACGCAAGTTGGACTTGGGGCTGGAAATTTAAATTTACCTATCTCAAATGTTTTACAAGCTTGGTTAGGTTATTCAGACTCACAGTTAAATAATACTTCAAATAATAGTCCTTATGTTGAAACAATTTCTGTTTTGGAAACGCAAATTGATGATTTAAATCCACAAGCGATAGGTTATTTGTATGATGAATTATTTCGTGCTGGCGCATTAGATGTATTTACTCAGTCCATCGGCATGAAAAAATCGCGTCCAGGTATTTTATTAACTGTTATTTGTTATCAAGACAAAATACAACAAGTTCAAGAAATTTTATTTCGGGAAACTACAACTTTAGGAATTCGTGTTTCTACACAGCAACGCAGTACTTTGCAACGCCAAATTGAAACGGTGGAAACTGAATATGGAACAGTTGGCGTAAAAATTGCGTGGCTTGGAGAAGCTACAAATAAATTAGTCACTAATGTTCAACCTGAGTACGAAGATTGTGCGTCTTTAGCTAGGAAATATAATGTGCCCTGGCGTGAGATTCAACGCCAAGCTTTACAATGTTGGCACCAGAAGAATAAGCGTTGATCCCCGCTAGCCCCCTTATAGAGCGGGGGGAACAAGAGAGGAAAATTAAAAGCCCCCCTTATAGAGCGGGGGGTTGGGGGATCGCACCTTTTTTATTACTTAGCTTCTTTAACTGAACGCTTTACTGTTTCAGTTTCATCTTTGCCAGCTTGCTTGATGCCTTCAATTGGATTTCCAATTGTTTTGTCAGCTTGGTCTGCTGCATAGCCAGGAGCGTCTTGTGCATTGTTCTTGATGTTTCTCAAGCCTTTCTTAGTAGACTTGCCAAAACTTTCTGCTTCGTCTTGTAATTTTTCTGTTACAGAACCAGCTTTTTCCTTAACGTTTTCTCCTAATTTGTCGCTATCTCTTGCAACACGACGAGCATTTCTACCAAGGTCAGACGAGCTTTTCTTAATATTTTCTTCAGCTTGGCGCTTGAGTGCTGCTGCTTGCTCTTCTATACTACCGGGGGCACGCGCGTCTCTGTCGCTGAAGTTGTTCATTCCGCCTTCGTAATCATTAATAGCACCTGTATCTTTGGGTGCATAGTATTCAGATTTTTCTCCGGCATTAGGCTTTAATGTTGCAGCTAGGGAAGTACCGACACTTGTGAAAAACAGAAACATGCCTAGTATTACAACAGCTAAAGCTTTCAACGGACGGAAACTCTTCATCGTATTGCTCCTCTCTATTTAAGTTTCTAGTTGATTTGAAGTAAATTTTTCAAGCTTTAAGCTTTTATTTGCCAACTGCAGGATTTTTCTGTACTTCAGGTCGAGCAGATGCTTCGTCTGCTTTTTCCCCTAAGAATGATGATGCATCTTTAACTGATTCTTTGACTGTTTCGAGTCGGTCTTTCACACGTTCACCTACGCTTTCTTCACGTTGAATTAAACCACCTGGCTTTGGTTGAATATCTTTTTCGGTGATGATTGGCATTTCAGCCTCTTTTTGCTTTCGACCTGCTGGAGTTTCCGCACCTGGATATAATAATTCGTTTTCGCGAGTTGCTATTCGCTGCGAATCAGTTTTTAAGCTAGCTTGCGAGCCACCCTTTTCATTTCTTGTAAATTTATCCCCACCACCTTTGTAAGGATTATTGGCGCCACCCATTTGTACCGGTTGACTATTGGGATTAGCAGCTTGTGTATCTACTGATGCACAGGCAGTTGTTACAATCAACAAAACCGCGAATAATGTAACAGTTACAAATTTACGTAAGCTTACTAGCTTGATAGAAGAAAATAAGGCTTTCACTTAGCCCTCCTGAAATTCAAAATTGCTTTTCTCTTATATAGCGATTTTCACGCGCAGCAATTACCGCACGTTAGCTATTGCTATGCCTGCTATAGGGACACAACAATTCACAATATAGAAACATCAATTAGGCTTTGTCCTCTAGCAAAAGTCTAGTAAGCATTAGCCGTTAGAGTGATATACTCGCTACTCAAGAGGTATATAAGTTAAACTGATAAAATTGGCTTGTATTTTAAGTAATACTACAATGTTATAAAAACAATTATGTCGATGTTCAAACGGATACTGCGCTGGCTAATTTTGGGTGGCACGTTATTCTTTTTGGCAAAAGCCTTAAAAGACAACTGGTACTCGGTAACGGCTATTCGTATCGACTCAGTGGGATGGGCTATTCTTAGTATTGCAACTGGTATAACTTTACTTGCACACACTTGGGCAGGTTTGGTATGGACTTGGGTGTTGAGAGAATTAAAGGCGCCTGTTCCAACTTTTAATTTTATCCAGGTTTACCTTAAAACTAACATTGCTAAATATTTACCAGGCAACGTTTGGCATTACTGGGGAAGAATTGTTGCAGCTAAAGACGCACAAATTTCTACAGGAGTTGCAACTTTAAGCGTTTTGCTTGAACCATTATTAATGGCTGCTGCGGCTTCGATTATTATTGTTTTATTTGGCTACGAATTTATCGCTACGGATAGCATATGGTTGCAAATTATGCAAGCACTCGGTTTAATAGCGGTGCTTTGTATTTTTCATCCCCGCTTACTTAATCCTGTCTTAAGTTTTCTACAAAAAATTAAGTTTAAGAAAGCTAAAAATCCTGAAGTACTTGGGGACACAGTAAGTTTACGTTTAGAACGCTACCCTTTAAAGCTGTTACTCGGAGAACTAGTGTTTTTATTGTTGCGCGCTTCCGGGTTTATTCTAACTGTATTTGCACTTGCTCCTTTACAAGTAGATCAAATTCCTATACTTTTGAGTGCGTTTAGTCTTGCTTGGTTACTCGGATTGATTGTACCTGGGGCGCCGGGTGGTTTAGGAATTTTTGAAGCAACTGCAATTGCAATATTACAGTCTCATTTTCCAAGCGCCTTAGTAATTAGTGCTGCTGCTTTATACCGCTTAGTCAGCATTTTTGCTGAAACCGTTGGTGCTGCACTTGCGGTTGCAGATGAACGTTTCACTATTAATTTGTAACTCGTAAAACCGAAATCGGGCTTCTACCTAAAATTGTTGTTTTTATTAGAAGTTATTGACCAAGAAACCCGGTTTCTAATTCCTACGTCTTTAACTGTGAAAATACTCGATAGGCATCTAAGTTGTTACTTTGGTCTTGATGCATTGTCTTTTCTTGCTCCATCATGATTAAATTGTATTCGACGTTTTCAGCATAAATCGCAAACGTAATATTAAATATTTCGATAAAATTAATTACCCACTTACATTCATCTTCTGGATATTTATTGTAGTACTGGATTAAATCCGCAATCCTCATTTCTAAATGACTACGCGAATTTCTGGAAACTAATACTAGTTTCAATAGTACAATAACTAAAGTTAGTGGATGTCCTTGAGAAAGTAACATAATAAATAGACTTGAAGGTTCGCGTCCGTTTTCTATTGTTAAACAGTCAATAACTCGGTTACAAGTCCTCAAGACAAAATCTTTGTTAATGATACGCTCTCTATATTCTTGTTTCCATAAATCCAGTTTTTCAGCTAGTTGTTGTCTAAGGATTTCCACAAACTCTGGCTGTTGAACTGAAAATATTAAGTATTTTTGTAAGCTAATTTTAAATTCTTGAAAAGTTTGATTTTGAATTTGTTTTATAAAAATATTTGCAATATTATCATAGCTAAAAACACCTTTTTTTAAAACTATCGTTTTGATTAATCTTAGGACATCATCTCCTAGAGTACTTGGATTTCGATAGCGTGTAGTAATACTACTGGTAGGAATATTCGTTTGTGATTGCGAGCGCGCGATATACATAGCTAGCTCAAATTTGTACTTTTCTTTCAAAACCTTAGAAAGTTTCCTAGCAGCTTCCTTCTGCTCCTTCGGATTATCTTCTTTCAACGATTGAGCGAAAAGTAAATATGAACTATAACGATTAACCCAGTGTCCCCGTTGGTCATCGTGACGATGGGCAAATAGCTGCAATTCTTGATAATCTGCACTTTTAATAAAATTATCAAGCCAGGTTCGAGCTATTTTAATTTTAGAAGGAGTATAAGGCGTAATATGAAATTTATAATTACCTATTAACTCAACCAACTGATTAATATACTTGATTCTTCGAGTACTCTCCCAGTTATTTATTAAAATATAGCAGCAGCGCTTTATAGTATTGCGAAACTCCTGCTCTGGATGTTCCAAAAAAACAATATACAACCCCAAAGACGACTTTGAGGCCTCTGAGTCTAGGCAATCGATAAAAGAACGCTTAAAAACTCGTAGAACTTCTTCTGGTTGCCAGCTTTTTACAATTCGCAGTAAAAAACTGTACATCTTTTCTTGGATGTTCTGTAATTTGATGCGTTTATCCTTTGATTTAGGAAGATGTCGATTACCCTGACCATGTGCCAAACTATTAACGTTCATCACGCTACCCAAGACCAACAGTCCTCTGTCACGTTGTTAACAGCTTAACCTTGGTTATCCACAGTATCAATCTATCCTTACAAGAATATTTCCTTTTTTCACTAAAAATTAATAAATAACCAAGTTTATATGTAAATTTATTGAATTTTATTTTAAGTAGATACTGGTATTTATCTATAATAAATAGAACAAGTATATTGCAAAATTATACTTATAATACTAGATTACTACTAGATTACAGCGGGCGCCATTTATTCAAGCGAGGATATGTTCGAGACAAATATATCCTCGCTTGAAAAACAACGGGCGCCACTTATTCAAGCGAGGATAAGTTCGATATAATCGATATAAATATATCCTCGCTTGAAAATTACAATGGGCGCCACTTATTCCTAGCTCACCGGAATGCACCATCAGTAGGGTGGGCACTGCCCACCTTACAATGATTGAGAAGATGCATTCCGGTAAGCTAGAGGATAAGTTCGATATAAATAATATATCCTCGCTTGAAAAACAATGGGCGCCACTTATTCAAGCGAGGATAAATATATGGAAAGCTATCAATACAATTAGAGACCGAATACATTCGGTCTCTGTAAAAGTAGTTTACATAATATTATCTTGTAAATTTCACCCAAGAACATGGGGGCGGAGGGACTTGAACCCTCACGACCGTTTAAGGTCAACGGATTTTCATCCTTTTGTAGCTTTCACTACTACCGACTGTGAATCAACTGAAGGTTTTAAGGATTGGACTCTCCCTTTACCCTCGACTTTACGTTAGGGTAGCTCCCGTCGAGTCTCTGCACCTTCCAGATAGTTAAGAGTATTGAGTTATGAGTATTGAGTTATAAATACTCAGCACTCAGCACTTTCTACTCATCACTTAATTTGGCTTGGCTCAGGATTGCCATATCTGGTTAGATTTAGGTTTCCCTGAATTTGAGAGCTTACACTTGCAGGATTTCTCACAGCAAGGCTCAGTTGTCTAAGTCCGTAGCGTCTACCATTCCGCCACGCCCCCAAAATATGATTTGGGTTAAGAATGCGAGGTCATTAATTACCCCCTATATATTTGAGCATCAATTTTGTAATTTGTCCAACATTTTGAAAAAAAAATTGAAAAAAATTTTAGCAGAGCGATTTTTGTGGGAGTGGCACCGTTAAAATCAATCAAGCTGGACTTTCCGCAAGTGGGGCACCTAGCCTATGATGTAAACAGTGCAGTGATATCAAAACAACAGGACGCTCCCATGACAACGCTTTTATCTTCGACGATGATTGTACCCCTGCTGTACTTGGTTTTGGCTGGAGCTTATCTCCTAGTATTACCGCTTATCATCGTGTACTACATGAAGCTACGCTGGTACTCGGTAAGCTCATTCGAGCGCGCATTTATGTACTTCTTAGTGTTTCTCTTCCTTCCAGGGTTGCTCGTTTTGTCACCTTTCCTCAATTTTCGTCCTAAGAAGAGACAAATTCCAGCTTAAAATTATTTTCAAGCATTAAAAACTTTTTGATAGGTCATAGCAACTGTATGCGGCGTATAGACGCGATTATTATTATATTGGGCGTTTTTTTATCAGGTGGTTTGGGCTACATGATATTTCAGCAAGTTGGCTTTGATAGTCAATCTGCTGGTATCTGGACTCAAGCTATACTTGTCGTTGGCTTAATTGGTTGGCTCGTGACCTATCTTAGACGCGCGGTGGGTAATAAAATGACTTATCACGAGCAACGTCAAAAGTATGAAGAAGCTTACTTTGAAAAGCGTTTAAACGAGCTGACTCCCGAAGAACTTGAAAAAATTCAAGCCGAAATCGAACAGGAAAAAAAACCTAAATAATTCAGTACTCAAGTATTAATAGTTTTGTGGCTCAATTAAATAATGACTGCTATTTCTGATTGTTTTAAGACTTTGGCGCTTTCCAATTCCTGTGCCTTAATTCCTTTTATAACTGCTGGGGACCCAGATTTACATACTACCGCTCAAGCTTTACAGGTTCTTGACCAGAATGGTGCCAGTCTGATTGAGTTGGGGGTTCCGTATTCAGACCCGCTTGCAGATGGGCCTGTAATTCAGGCAGCAGCTACACGCGCGCTTCAAAAAGGGACAACGCTGCCATCAGTTTTGGAGATGTTAGAGGCAACTACGCCACTTTTGTTGGCACCAATAATTCTTTTTACTTACTACAACCCAATTTTAAATCGTGGTGTTGATAATTTTTTGAAGATAGTAAAATCATCCGGTGTTGCAGGGTTAGTAATTCCTGATTTACCTTTAGAAGAATCAGCGACCTTGCTCGAAGCGGCCGCAGCTATGGAAATTGATGTAACACTTTTAATTGCACCAACTAGTTCAAAACAACGAATCGAGGCTATTGCCCGCGCGTCGCAAGGCTTTATTTATTTGGTCAGTGTTACAGGAGTAACAGGAGTACGTACTCAAATTGAAACGCGAGTTTCTGATCTAATTACGCAAATTCGTGCAGTTACAGATAAACCAATAGGTGTAGGCTTTGGTATTTCACAACCTCCTCAAGCTCGTCAAGTTAAAGACTGGGGTGCCTCGGCAGTCATAGTTGGTAGTGCTTACGTTAAACGTTTGGCAGAGGGTACCCCACAACAGGGTCTCCAATCGATTGGTGAATTTACTCGCAGTCTTAAACAAGCTATTAGTGCATAAATAATTCAAATACGAATCAGTGATTTTTACCCGAAAAGGTGATTATAAAAAGTGTTAAGGGTAACTAGAGTATCACCTTACGTAGTAGACAATTTAACAGTTATCGTCTTGAATATATAAAGTCTATATCGGACGATTAGCTGATCAGAGGCGCCATGTATTCGGATATGTCGGCTGTCATATGTAGTTAATTAGGGTATAAGTAGGAAGTGTGAGAGTGTATAGGTAAATTATGAATATTGTTACATCGCAAAAGGGGAAGAACGCGCGATGAGTGAAAGCATGGCATTCATTGGTGGGGTAGCAGTTGCTGGACTAGCAGCTTTAGTACTACTCAAGGGAACAGGCAACCCAGTTCAATCCGGTTTTGTTCCACCGCAAATCCAGGCGCCGATTGTACCACAGCAGGTAATACCACAGCAGTTCGGACAATACGGCTACCCTGGACAACAAGGAGTAATTCCAAATCCCGTACCAAATGCTCCTAATGACCAACAGCTCCGTTTGGAGTCAGAGCGTATTAAAATGCAGGTTGATACTCTCCAACGCGACAATGAACGACTCAAAGTTGAAAATCAGCAAATGAATCTTCAACTTCAGGCTTTTGCTCAACAAAGAGCTTTACAAGACCAACAAAATCAACAGCGAAATGCTATAGCGCAAGCTCAAAGTCCTTGGTGGTCTTCGGGCATCCTCTGGGCTGTGGGCGGTATGGCCTTAACTGTCGGCGGTGGTATAGTTGTAGCCGGCGTATCAAGTTTGTTTTCACAAAAACCACGTCCTGTTCGTACTGTTCAAGTAGTACATCCTTATACAGGCCCAACTCCACCACTTGCTCCTACCCGTCGTGCGGAATTTTTACCTCCACGCAATGAGGTTAGACGAGTTGAAACTCACGAGTACGACGATACATACTAGGCAGACTGCATTCGGAAATAGTTCCTCAACGGGACGATGATACTAGTGGTAAGCATATGATTTTTTAAATTTATCACTATTTATCTAAGTCCCTTTTGATTTATTTATATTTTAGTTAAGTTATATATATTTATACTTAGCCTTTTTATGTGAAGTCATTACTACTTGAGCAGACAGTTTTTAAACTGGCACTAAGTGCTAATCACTAATTAAAATTGTGATTTCGATACAACTTTGTATCATTTTTAATATTCAACTTTATCTAAATATATCGATTCAGTTATTATTAAATGGGCAATAAAAGTATCAGTATATACTAAATAGTTTCAGTACTGAGAATTTTATTTATTAATAAGGAGATGTAGTTTATACTAGTTTATAACTACTTCGATTTAGAAATTAACCAATTATCTAATATTTATTGGAAGTAATAACAAGAGTTTTTGTAATATAATAAAGTCGTGACAGCCTGGAAAGCATCGAAATAACTCAGAGCTAGAACCCTTCAAAAGTATTAATATCTGAACGAAAATAGCAGCAACGTAAATCTGCGTTTTTCACGGTAGTTCTTTAGTACTATTCTGGCATTGACAAAACAAATTGATTAAAATTAATTTTTATTCCTTTAGGTATAGGTATAATTTTACACGTATCATTCGAGCGAAGTATATACGGGTAAATCTGTACGTGGCAAGATAAGAAAAAATACTGAACTATTTTTTAGCACCCTGATTGCTTATGAACGATTTGTGGGTAGTATTACTTAAGTGTTACCTTCAGCTTTTAAAGATTCGGTTGCATCGGCTAAAGTATAATGACTCGGGTTCAGCCGATATGAGTTCTTGGTAGCAGCAGATATCATGATTAATCATGGTTAATTTATACGCGGATATGTTTTATTTTAGGAACATAATAATCCCCAAATAAGTCTGCTTTTTTGAAGTCGTTTTTCCTAAGCGTGTTCTAAATCCTCACACAGAAATCACAGCAAGCTCCTCGATCGCTTGCAAAAATATAATTAATTGGCAGCAGTAATTGCTTCTTAAAACGAAGTTATACATGTTGTTAAAAATTAGAATGACTGTTGTGCTTTTATTCAATTAATGAGAGCGCGTTTATCATACTTGCTAGCTTTTATTGTTAGCAGGTAATACAGTTGTCTCTACATACATTTACGCTTTGTATCATCCGGAAGAGAGATTGAAAGGATGATTAAAAAACAGCAAAAATTAGCAGACACGTTAACCCTATTGTAAGGACGTATGGAATAAGCGATAATATGCTCTAACTAAATTTTTTTTTACAAACGATCACAAGAAGATGGATTTTTTCCAAAAACACATGCTTTTCAATATCAGAAATTCGCCTCTGTACTCTCGTATGAGTCAGGTTTTGATAACAAATCCAAACAGATTAGGTTTTTTAATTTAAAATT
Organism: Calothrix sp. NIES-4105; assembly: GCF_002368415.1. GTDB lineage: Bacteria > Cyanobacteriota > Cyanobacteriia > Cyanobacteriales > Nostocaceae > Dulcicalothrix. The sequence goes on along the minus strand of NZ_AP018290.1, from coordinate 7,863,479 downwards.
AAAACCTAACTTTTAATTACAACCAATTCTATTACTTGATGCCTAACAATGACATCTATACTTTCGTGGTTGAGGCGTAAACACCTCTTTTTTCCAATTTTTACATTCAGTATATTTACTTACGGAATTATCCCTGGTTCTGCTCAAACTGAAGTACGAACAGAAATACGTAATACCGCACGCGTAGGTGCAGACAATATTCCTGAAAGACCAGGTGGTAGGGTTGTTGATTCAAACAATGTTACAGTTAGGGCGAGTCAAGCAGCGCTAGAGGTTATTAAGACCGGAAGCCATGCATCAGCGGAGCCAGGTGATACTGTCGCTTACAACGTTGTGGTTAGAAACAGCGGCACTACAACGACAGCAGAAAAAATTACCATCACAGATAGGCTACCGTTAGGATTGTTATTTATTGGTAAGTCACTGGGAGTTCTTTATCGCGGTCAAACCCAAGCACTCGATCCCAAGTCCAGTAGCATTAATAGTAATGCGGCTACAGTTACAATCGATTTACCAGAAAACATTCAACTTCGACCGAACGAGTCATTGATTGTTTCTTACGCAGTCGAAGTAACTCCGGATGCAGTGCGTGGAACAGGTAGAAACCTTGCACAAGCGCGCAACAGAAACCTGACGAGTAATCAAGCTAGTCATACGCTGCGTATACGTAGTGGTATTGTGTCAGATTGCGGTACATTAATCGGGCGCGTGTTTGTCGATAAGAACTTTGATGGTGAACAGCAACGCAATGAGCCTGGAGTGCCAAATGCAATAATTTATATGGATGATGGCAACCGAATTGTCACAGATGCTAACGGTTTGTACTCCCTCGCTAATGTTGTCTCTGGGTATCGGTCGGCAACGCTTGATTTGACGAGCTTACCAGGTTATGCTTTGGCACCCAATAATTATTTCATTGAAAGAAACAGTCAGTCTCGAATGGTAAGACTGGCGCCAGGTAGTATGGCACGAGTTAATTTTGCAGTCACGCCAGCGTTTTCAGAGGGTAAACGATGAAAACAAAATCAGAAGCGAATATTTATACTAAGTTGCACGATAACCACTATAAATGTCAAAGGGTACAGACCCCACATTTGACCATACATTTAAAGGGCAACAAATCAAGTTATTCAGTTTTACGCTTCGCTTTACATTTAGCGATATCAGCCAAAGGTAATGCAGTTGGAGCCGCATTCCTTGCCCTAATCATACCTTCGTTTGTTTTTTTTAATACATTTGCACCAAAAGGGGCATATGCGGCAACTTTAACGTCAAAAGAAACACCGACAACATTTGATGTTAATTCTCAACTAATTGCTGAGGCTGAACAAGGAACAACACCAGCGGCAAATGGACAAGGGGGTAGTAATTTAACGAATCCAGTTAATCCAATTCCCACATTTAACAATCCTATAATCCCTTCTTCCAGTCCGACTCAAGTAAACCCGGAAAATTCTCCACAAAATTCACCGCAAAATTCTTCGGTACAGCTGCCGCAGCAACAAACACAACCAACTGCTTTACCGCAAGGGATTACAGCTAATAAAGTTAAGTTAGATATTGCCCCAGCAGGAGATCCACGAGCGCAAGCTGATGGACGTTCGACAATTAAGTTACGTGGAACGTTAACCGATGAAAAAGGTCAGCCAATTATGGGTGATGTGGTTATAACATTAACCACAAGCGCTGGTAAATTTGTTGGCGCCGATCAAAGTCGTGACCAACAGGGTTTCCAAGTTATCGCGCGGGATGGGGAATTTACTGCTACCCTGCAATCAGATATTAAGCCGCAACAAGTGCGCGTTCGGGCAGCAGTTGATAAAATTCGAGTCAGGGATGCTTCACGCATTTCTCCAAGAGTTGACCAATTAGACCCTCGAATAGTCGGCCCACGCTCGGATGACTTTTTCCCACAACAAAATGACACCACAATTCTAAATAGCACCATCGAATCACCCCTGGAAGCTTATACCCAAGTCGAATTTGTGACGTTTTTACGTCCTTCACTCGCTACAGGTATTATCAACTTACGAATTGGCCCAGGTGGTACTGATTACTGGGGTAGCTTTAGTGATTTTCTCAACCCTAGTAAAATTGACGATGGTACAACGGTAGATTTTAAAGCTTCAGTATTTGCAACAGGTAGAGTTGGTGAATGGTTATTTACTGGAGCATTTAATAGCTATCGTCCATTAAATCAAGATTGCGAAGGCAGAAATAGGTTATTTGGCAGTATTCAGTTTTGCGAACAGCAGTATCCTGTTTACGGTGATAGTTCGACGATGACTCCAACTACACCGTCTATAGATAGTGTGTATGCTCGCTTTGAGCGCACTCCATCAATACCCGGCGCCGAACCTGATTTTTTGATGTGGGGTGATTACAATACTGAAGAATTCTCCCGCATCTCACAGTTATATACAGCGACATCACGACAATTGCACGGTTTGAAGTTGAACTATAACTTCGGATCTTTACAAATTACTGGGATGTACGCGAATAACATCGAAGGATTCCAGCGCGATACTTTTGTACCGAATGGTACCAGTGGAAATTACTTCTTATCACGGCGCCTGCTCGTACCAGGAAGTGAAACTGTATATGTTGAAGCAGAGGAAATAAACCGTCCAGGAACAGTAGTTGAACGTCAACCGTTATATCGGGACTTAGACTATGAAATTGACTACGACCGAGGTACATTACTATTCCGGCGGCCAATATTAGCGACTGATTTAAACCCGTTTGGTGCAACTTTGGTACGCCGAGTAGTTGTATCGTACCAAAACGAAGGTGGTCAAGATTCTAATCTTTATGCTGGACGAGTTCAATATAACTTCTCAAATGATTTGGAGAGAAAATCATTCTTAGCAGGAAGTTATTTGCGTGAAGACCAAGGAGATAATGACTTTGAACTGTACGGTGCCGACTTTTTAGTATCACTTGGTAACGTTGGTAAAATAATTGGGGAAATCGCACGCTCAAATAGCGATTTGCTAACAGGAGAAAGCGTTAACGGGAATGCGTACCGACTCGAAGCAAATTTAAATTTTGGTGAAAGAGTTTTAGGTGAAGGTTATTACAGAGCAGTAGAACCGAATTTTGTCAATAACGCAACCACTAGCTTTTCACCTGGACAGACTCGTTATGGAGCGTCGGTGTTGGCTAGAGCGACTGATACTACTACGTTCCGGCTTTCTTACGACTTTGAAGAGAACTATGGTACTGCACCTGGTCGAGTTGTAGATTTCTTTGACTTATTCGACCCACAACCGCTCGCACGTCCTGGTGAACGAGTTAGCAATGAATTGCGAACTTTCCGTGCGGGAATTTTACAACGCTTTGGTACAAGCCGTTTAAGTCCAGAAGCAAGCGTAGAATATGTGAACCGTTCTCGTGAAGATAGGGTAAACAATACTCTAAGCGGTGATGCAAATCAACTAGTATCAAGGCTTAAAGTACCATTGGGAGAATCGTTACTATTCCAAGCGCAGAACGAACTTAATATCGATGGTAATGACCCCTTGTATCCAAATAGAACAACACTGGGATTAGATTGGAGAGCATATCAGGGAGTGACATTCCGGTTAGCGCATCAATTTTATGACAGTAGCGAATTACTTCAAGGAAACTCGATAACTACTTTTGACACGATACTCGACCATAAATTCTCTGAAAATACGGCAATTACGGGACGTTATTCAGTACTTAGCGCATATAACGGACTTCAAGGACAAGGCGCCGTTGGACTAAATAATAAATGGGTACTAGCTCCCGGTTTGCGGATGAGTCTTGGTTACGAATACGTTTTCAGAAATCTTTTCAACGCAACTGCCGCAGGTCCGCGTTACGAGCAATACTATACTGTGGGACAAACCGCATCCTCATTAGGACTGTTTGCTGGTTCAGTTTATAGCGTTGGTCTTGAATATACTGATAATCCAAATTTCCAAGCTAGCACTCGATTTGAATATCGTGATGGAGATGAGAGCAATAACCTTGTAATTTCTGCTGCTGCCGCTGGTAAAGTTACTCCTGCGTTAACAGCTTTAGTCAGGTATCAACAAGCAGGTGAAGCTAACGTCTTTTTACCGACATCTTCGAGCATTGGAGGTACTGATGGCATTAGATTCCAAGACCTTGGTGATACTGCAAACCTGAGAATTGGTTTAGCATATCGCGACCCTACGAACGATAAATTTAACGGCTTACTTAAATATGAGTGGCGCCAAAATTACGACTCAATACCCGAAACACAACTTAATGGTTCGACAGTAACAGGTCATGTATTCTCGGCAGAAGGTATTTACGCACCAAACTGGCGCTGGGAATTCTTTGGTAAATTTGCGCTTCGTAATGGTGTTACTTTTGCAGGTGGCGATAGATTCGATGGTACAGCGAAATTAGCACAACTGCGCGCGACATATCGTTTAGGTTATCGCACTGACTTAGCAGTAGAAGGACGCTGGATTGGGCAAAATTCAAATAGTAATAACGACTATACTGAGTATGGTTTTGCAGTTGAAAGCGGTTATTACTTAACACCCGATTTACGATTAGCAGCAGGTTACAGTTTCGGTAGCGTTGATGTTAATGGCGATAGAGACTTCACAGGTTATCGTTCCGAAGGTGGGTTTTATGTAAACGTAAGCTTGAAACTTAACGAACTGTTAGGTGGATTTGGGTTACAAAAACCTGTACCAAGACAGCAGCAAGAATCAACAGTTCAGCAAGTTTCAGCGACGACACCGCAAACACAACCATCACCACCACCAAATCCATTTCCTGCTGTACCAAATAACGAGTCTCAATCGCAAATACCCCAGTCTCAAGGGGGGCAAACTCAACTACAACAAACTCCAACTACAAGTAGTGAGTCTCAACCACAAATACCGCAATTTCAACGCGAGCAAACTCAACTACAACAAACTCCAACTACTAGTAATGTTGAGCAGGAAAATGTAAATAAAGAAGTTACAACTCAAAGTCGAACGGCTCCACTATTAAATCAAATTTCTAGTAATGAGTTGAGACAGCCAACAGATGTTGAATCTTTTGTCAATCAACGCACAAACAGATTTGATAATAATGAATCAACTACTTCCTCACAACAGCAAATAGCGTTTCAACCGCAAGAAGTAACTACAAATACTGAGTTTGCGAGTGAAAGTGCATGGTTCCCAACTAAACAGGATATAAATAATGTAAATCATCAAGATATCCATTTAGAGGAACAAAATGTACTTTCTTATTCTTCAGTTCCGGAAAATCAACTAAGAATTCAACCCCTACAACCAGAAAGTAAATTGGGGCAACAGCAGCTTCTAGACAAACTTAGAAAATTTACTAAGGCGCCAATTGACTTCAACCAGTCTTTAAACGCTTGTACAGCATGGTGTAGAGGAGAGGAGTAAAGACTAATGGAAAAATTAAAACGTTATTGGTCGAAAAGGAGTAGGAAAAAGGAAAAGGGGAAAAGGATAACGTCATTACCTACCCCTACCCTGCTGGCATTGAGCTTGTCTTTGGTACCATCAAATGTTGCATTTAGTCAACAAAGTGGTAGTAATACCGTCCCAACCCCAACTCCAGCACTGCGGATAATTGTAAATAGCAACCTTGATGGTAATGTTCAACAAGATAACCAATTAACATTACGTGAAGCGATTGAACTAGCTAATGGTACGCTACAACAGTCACAGCTTAGTCCAGCAGAACAAGCACTTGTTACACCTTCTACATCTGGTGGTTCGCGGATTGAATTTAATTTACCCGCCTCCGGCGCCACTACAATTCAACTGCAAAGAATATTGCCCGACTTGGCTTCTCCAAATCTTGTAATTGATGGAACAAGTCAACCCGGTTACGATGCGACAAAATCAGCAACTGCTGAAATTGCAATTCCTATACCAGTTGTAGCGGTAACTCCAGCGCCAAACATCGAAATTTTTCGTGGGTTGACCGTTGTTGCAGATGGCATAACAGTACGTGGGTTAAGCTTATATGGCTTTAATGCAAGTCCTGTTAAACAGCAATTGGGAAACCTACTAATATATGACGGTGTTCCTAAACCTGTGACACTAACTACACCTCCTGGGGATATTGTCGTTGCTCACCGTTTTCCACCACCAAATACAACCAGACAACAACCTCCCAATAGCAATTTTCCATTTTATAACCGTGACATTCCACCCAAGAATGTTGTTATTGAAGACAACTGGTTAGGGTTAACGACTGATGAAAAAATACCTCAAGAAACTTCTGCTTTTGGGGTTTATGTATTTAACTCACAAGGTACAACGATTCGTCGTAATCGTATTTACTATCATGACGGTAGTGCGATTATTACATCTGTACGTGGTGAAAATACTTTAGTCACGCAAAATATTATTGTCGGTAATGGTTTGGCTGGAATGCCAGATGCTTTGCGTATCGAGGGTGTTGTGACAAATTCGCAAATCACAGGTAACTTGATTTGTGCGAACGATGGCGCAGGTGTGTATTTATTTAAACCCGATGGAAATGTACTGCTCCAGAATAACAAAATCACTTACAACGGCAGGCGCCTGCGACGAGCAGCAGTATATTTGATGGGTAGCAACCATCGAGTAATTGGTAACGAAATCGATAACCAAACTGGGCCAGGAGTCAGCGTTACTTCATTCCCACGTAATGATATTGGTAGTAGTAGTACATCGAGCGGCAATATTATTCGGGGTAATAGATTTGCTGTACTCGAAGGGTTGAGTATTGATTTAATTACACAGCAAAATCTTGAAGTTAGCGACTTTCAACGTGGAGATGGCGCCAACCCCAAACGTAATTCCGATAACCGTCGTCTTGATACCGGAAACGGTGCAGTTAACGCTCCGCAATTTGCAACGCGCGCATTTCCACCTGGTACATCTGTCACAATTCAAGGTAAAGCTGACCCAGGTTCCGAAGTTGCAATTTATAAGTTAAGCGACTATCAACGCGGCAAACAAGCTATATACGACTATGGATATGGCGCCCTCAACGTACCTTTAACAACTGTAACTGCTGATGCAAAAGGTAATTTTAGTACCAATATCACAAATGTACAGCAAGGAGATGCAATCAGCGCTATTGCGACTGATCCTAAATATGGTACATCAGAACCATCGGTAGCAGCAGTAATAGGACAAGCGGGGACTTTTCCGAATTTAACACCCACTACGCGTCCTTCACCGATAGTCCCACCACAGTGTACAACGCGCCCAGTTCCACCAGCGCCACCACCACCACCGCCACCACCACCACCACCACCACCATTAAAAATTCGTGTACCGCGCAATATTCACTTTGCACTTGATAAATCGTTTATCAGTCCAGCTTCTGCTCAAGTCTTAGATCGAGTTGCGGAAGTATTGCTACAAAATCCAGTAATTGTAATTGAAATTGTTGGACATACTGACCCGCGTGCAAGTGACGCATATAACTTAGCACTAGGTAGACGAAGAGCGTTATCAACACGTAACTACTTATTGCGTAGAGGTGTGGCGCCTGAGCGGATGACAATACGTTCAGCGGGTGAATCACAACTTCTCTACCCAGGAAGTACAGATATTGTAGATTACGCAAGAGATAGACGTGCGGAAATTATCTTTAAAGACATTCGAGGAGTAGACATAATTATCGAACCACAAGAAGACGATTTACAAATTGAGCAGCGACGTAACCAAAATCCTACACAACCCGTGCGTCGTAATCGGTAGAGGGGAAAGGGGAAAAGGAAAGGTAAATTCTTAAAACTTGTAACCTTTAACCCTAAACCTTTAACCTGAACTAATAGCAGTTTCGTGTTACTAGATAAATGAAACATTTGTTTAAAGGAGTACTTCAAGCGTTCAATAACGTCTGGATTAGTTTATTACAGCATTTTGGAGGGTTGTGTTCAGGGCAAATCTTTAAGTTTTTACGTCCGAAGTCATTGCGATATTACTTATTGGCATTAGTACTGGTAGTCATGCAAATAGTTGGCAATGTAAATTCAAAACAAAAGGCAGTAGCGCAAGAACAGAATTTCTGTCCTGCGGGTAATGTGCCAACAACTGTTAACTGGAGACCAGCAGTTGGGGCGCCTAATATTGCTACTCAAACAATTCCTGTTGGTGAAGTAAATGTAAATTTCAGTTTTACAGAAAGTCTTCCAGGGCGAGTTATAGATAATGAGGAAACTCTTATCAGTAATGATGTCTATGGTGGGTTACCTGGCCCCAACTTACGCTTTAATATCGGTCAAGAAAAAACTCCATCACCTGGAAGCGCGACTCTAAGTATAAACTTTTCTAGACCTGTAATAATTGCATCTCCTCTAACTCTTCTTGATGTAGACCGTAATGGTGTACGCGATATCGGATTTACCTATCAAGATAGAGTGACAGTTAATGCATTTAATGGTGATGTTCCTGTAGGAGTAACTTTAAGGTCACTTACCCCTAATACTCGTGTGACAGGAAACACTGTTGTAGGTACTATCGAAAATTCTTTCCCAGATAGACCAGATTCAAACGTTTCGGTGACACCTGGAGGTCAATTAAATCGCATAGACTTTCTTTACGAACCTGGTACCGAGTTTGGTCAACCTTTACAAGATGAAACTGTCGGTTTGGCTAGGTTTAGTATTTGTCTTCCTGCTCCTCCTGGTGCCACAATTGGTGACACAGTGTTCAACGACCGTAACGGTAATGGTAGACAAGACCAGGGTGAACCCGGTATCGGTAACGTAACTTTAATTTTACGTAACTCGCGCGGTCAAGAGGTTCGCAGAACGACGACAAATAGCAACGGAATTTATAGTTTTATAAATTTACCGTTGGGTAACTATACTGTTGAAGCGTTAAGACCAAACACTGATTTTAACCCGACGACAAACACAACTCTAGCCGCAAATCTCACACAGCCAAACCAAGAATTGCTGACTGTTGATTTTGGGTTTAATACAAATCGTCTAGGTAGTGCGGGGGCGCCAAATATTAGCTTGATTAAGCGAATTACGAGCGCTACACGTAATGGTCAACTAATTAGCGGTACTAACTTTAACACTTTTGTTGCTGACCCCAACAATAATAACGATGATGCATTACCCTCACCAGAACGCTTTCGTGGTGTTTCTACATTAGAGGCGCCTATACAGTCACGAGATGAAATCGAATACACGATTTATTTTCTAGCTGAAGGTGATGGAACTGTTAACAATGTTCGCTTCTGCGACTTAGTGCCAAATGGAACTACGTTTGCCTCGAACAGTATTAACATTGACGGTGCTGGTAGCGGCGCCGACGGTGGTAGATATTTATCACCACTTGCACCATTAGAAGCATTCACCAATATTTGCCCCGGCAGTAATAATAACGGCGCCGTGGTTGCAAATCTAGGAAATATAGCTAGTGGTAACTTCGGCTCTGTACGCTTCCGCGTCACAGTTAATTAATTTATTTCTTTCTAGGCGCGAGGATTTCGCGTCTCCTTTTTCGAGATTATTTTGTCGTTAATAAAAAATAAATAAACGATGAACGCTCTCATTAAAAAAGATTAAGGCTCGTATTAACTTTCTTTCTTTATATTTTTAAGTAATTAGGAAACAAGACAATGAAATCTATAAATGTTCGAGTATTGAAACGAGTAAAAGCAATATTCAATAAATTAATACATCTGCTTTTATATATCACAATCAATAATCGAAGGGCGCCAAGAATTATTAAACCTCTTCGATATTTTTTTCTCACGGCACTAATGGTAGTAACACAAACAGCAATTTTTGGGACTATTCCTAACCAAAAAGTGGTAGCCCAAACGAATGGTGTTTGTCCAGCAGGTACAGCGCCAACAATTGTAAATTGGCAACCAGCAGTTGGTGTAGAAGCAATTTCTGCCCAAAACATTAATGTTGGTGGGGTAGGAGTAAGATTAAACTTTACTGAAAGTATTCCCGGACAAGTGATCGAGTCTGAATTAGTTGATTTTCAAGGTCAAGTTTACGGAACTCGAATTGACAATGATGTCTACGGTGGTTTACCTGGACCTAACTTAAGATTTCATATTGGTATTGGTAAACAACCTGCACCCGTTGGTAGTAACGCGACGTTAACCGTAAACTTTGATAGACCCGTTACACTCGCGTCTCCTTTAACTGTTCTTGACATAGACCGTGATGGCGCAAGGGACGTAGGATTTACTTACCAAGATAGAGTCACTGTTAACGCATTTAATGGTTCTTCTCCTGTTAATGTCACACTTCAATCACTTGGTCGTACAACGCGCGTTACAGGAAATGTTGCTGTAGGTATTAACGAAAATGCTTTCCCAAATAGTTCGGATGGCAACGTATCTGTTACACCTGTGAGTCAAATAACCAGCGTTAGATTAATTTACGAACCAGGTACCGAATTTGGACCACCTAGACAAGACGAAACTATTGGTCTTGCTCGAATTAATATTTGTGCCCCCTCGAATACTGGTTCGATAGGTGACACAGTATTTAATGACCGTAACGCTAACCGTATTCAAGACCAAGGTGAACCAGGTATACAAGGTGCGACTTTAATTTTACGAGGCGCCAACGGTCAGGAAATTTCTCGAACCACTACTAACAGCAATGGTATTTACGGGTTTACTGGTTTACCGCTAGGAGATTACACGGTTGAAGCAGTGCGACCCAACAATGATTTTAGACCAACAACAAACACCACTTTAGCAGCCAACCTAACACAAGCAAACCCAACACGACTTGATATTGACTTTGGTTTCCGTTCAACAGCTTTAGGAGCGGCAGGCACACCAAATATCCAACTTCTCAAACGAATTACGGGAGCAACACGTAACGGACAAACGATTACTGGCACTAATTTTAGTAATTTTGTACCTGACCCGAACAACAATAACGATGATTCGTTGCCTGCACCAGAAAGGTTTCGAGGTGTTCCCCAATTAGAGGCGCCTGTACAATCAGGTGATGAAATCGAATACACAGTTTATTTCCTGACTGAAGGAGACGAGAATATTACTAATGTGCGCTTTTGTGACTTAGTACCAAGCGGAACTACTTTTACAAATAACAGTATTGGTATAACTGGTGCAGGTAGCGGTGCCGATGGCGCTAGATTTTTAACTCCTTTAGCACCATTAGACACTTTTGTCAATATTTGCCCAGGTAGCAATAATAACGGCGCCGTAGTTGCAAATCTTGGTAGCATTCCCGGTGGTCAATTTGGATTTGTCCGCTTCCGCGTCAGTATAAATTAGTGTAAAGTGATGAGTGCTGAGTTAGAGTCAGGAAATACTACTCAGCACGAGCGCACTTTCTACTCAGCACTCTACTGTATGATGTTGGTGGTTTTTACCTATCGCCGATAGATTAATTATTGATATTTATGCGAAAAACTTACAAAATTAGCTTGATTGCTTGTTTAATTACTAGCACGCTTGGTTGTTCGGTTTTGATCGGTGAAAATATTGTTCAGGCACAACGCTCACCACGTCCGGTAGAATTACTTAGGTCAAGATGCGTTTCTAGCGGACTCGGTAGCGCGCGCGAAGAGAATACAGATATTGCAATCGGAAGGGCAGTATATACGAGTCGATTCTTTTTGGGTCCTGGCTCACGTTCGGCTACACTAACATGTAGAATTAGACCCAATAGCAGTAAGCAGCCAATTTTTCAAACTTTGAATTTAGGGTTTGGGATGCGTGATAGTGATAGTTCCAGTCCGAATGCGGAAGTAAGAGTGTATTTAGATGGCAGACCAGCAGAAGCAAGAACTGTCTCTACTTCGCAGCAAAATACGCTGTCATTGGATGTTAGTAATGTTAGTAATGTTTCGATAGAGGCTGTTTGTACAAGTGGCAACCGATATTGTGACCGCGTTTACTTTTACGAAGCTAGTCTTTTACGTCCAGCAACTCAAACAAACGTGGCGCCATCTCCACAATCAACTCAACAATTTAGTGTTCCTGGGCAAACCCCTGTACTGCCGCCACCAACGACGGCGCCTTCCCCTATAACTCCACAGAAGTATTAATTTTGTAGAGACGTGATTTATCACGTCTCCATTCACGTCTCCATTCACGTCTCCATTCACGTCTCCATTCACGTCTCCATTCACGTCTCCCTATAATCAAGTCTCCACATAACATAGGCTTATAGTTAATTTGATGGAGCTTTTTTAGATTTAGGAGTTGGTGTTGGTTCTGGACTTCCAAAGAAAAATTGTTGTAGGTTTTCTTCGAGAGTGAGGTTTTCTTGTTTCTGTGGCTTCTTTGTCTCAGCTTTAGCAGGTTTGCCAAGATTAGGCTGTTGCTGCTTTGATAAATTTTTAGCACTAGTAGAAATATTATCAGCGGCTTGCTGCAAGAGTGGATTGATTTTGTCACGCCAGTACTGAATGTTAGGCAGTTTTTCAGGGTGCTTCTGATAAGAGGTTACTTTATCCCAATTTCCTGCTTTTGCAGCTTCATCAACATCTCTAAATAGTGACTCGGCTTTTGACCAGTCTTGCTGCCATTGAGAAATCATTTTACCTGTCTCCTCAATTCCTGCAGGTATCGATTTTAATAAATCAATTGCTCCTTGTAAGTCACCAGAGTCATACTTGGAGCGCGCTTGCTCTATTACTTCGCCATCTTCGTGCTCTGTTGTTTCATTAGTGGTTTTTGAGGAAAATTTATTTTCGTCTGTATTTTTATTTATATCACTTTGTATATTTTTATCTTGAGTTTGCTCAGAATCACTGTTATTTGAGGTCAACCAATCAAATACGCTTTTCGGTTTCGGTGACTGACGCACGGCAATAGTATTAGTATCGTTAATAATTTTTGTGGCAACACCCTTATCACGTAGACAATTTGCCCATTGGGAATTATTACCAATAACATCCGAGTTAACCCATGCGACCTTACCTGTATCTAATCGTACCTGTACCCATCCACGTTTTGTGCGTGTACCAGTGACTTCTAGGGCAGTACGTTCGCTGACGGTTTCTAAAATTGTATCGTCGGATATAGCCGCAGGTTCGGAACGAATATTAGCTGTATTGCTTGTTATCGCCATACAGGTTTGTGCAGCTAGGGTATTACCTTTTGTCCAATTAGCGCTGAGGCTTTGGAAATTTTTCACAACTCCTGGCGCCGCGTATGCTGCACCACCAGCAAGCAATGCCAAAATAAACAACTGTAATATGTCAGGCCCAGTTGCTCCTTTACTTATAGCTTTTACATTTTCAGGTGATCCGCCTCTATTTCCAGGCGCCACAGCAATTGTTTGCTGTCGAGACTGAAGCGAAGAATATTTGACAATTGGGTACTGTTGTGGTTTATGAAATTCTTGCTCTACAGAAGATACTGGTACAAATGCACGTAAAGTTTGTAGAGCTTCGGTAGCATTTTGGAATCTGTCTTTAAAGTGATAGCGAATCATCTTATTTAAGATGACGCCTAACTGTGGACTGATAGAAGTATTTTGCCAAAGAATTTCGCCGGTGTTGGGGTCTTCTTGTAAATCTACTGGCGCTACACCAGTTAGAGCTTGAATAGCAATAATACCAAGGGCGTAAATATCACTGTTAGGACGAGGTTTACCTTGCCCTTGTTCAGTAGGCATGTAACCAGGTGTGCCAATTGCGACCGTAGCGGAATGCTGTAAACCAATAGTGCGAGTATAGGCAGTAGCGCGTAACTGTTTGACGGCGCCGAAATCTACTAATACTAGCTTATTGTCACCACGGCGCCGGATAATATTATCAGGCTTAATATCGCGGTGAATAACTCCCTGAGTATGGACAAATTCGAGAATGCTAAGGACTTCATCTAAAAGTTGAACAACCTGACCTTCGCAAAGCGTTTCTCCCGGAACGAGTTCTTCACTAAGTGTATGACCTTCAATAAATTCTTGTACTAAATAAAATTCTTGATTATCAACAAAATAAGCCAAAAGCCGAGGAATTTGGTTATGACTCCCCAGTTTTTCCAAAGTTTCTGCCTCGCTTTGAAACAAGCGTTTGGCAGTATCAAACATCTTAGAATCATTACTAGAAGCAGGTTTAAGATGCTTGACTACACAGATGGGGTTGCCAGGTCGCTTGGTGTCCTCAGCAATGTAAGTTTCACCAAAACCGCCCGTGGCAAGAACTCTGATAACTTTATAACGATAGTCTAGTAGCTTGCCAATCATATATCCTCCAAGCTTGTTGACACCCGACTCAAACAGGTGGTAATAAATATCTCCAAATCCTCAACAGCAAAATCCGCTATCTTAAGAAAAGATTTTCCCAAAAACCAAACTTTCTTGTAGATATTTTTTCTAACATAGTTTTTTAATTTTTAAGAACAGAATATATCAAATATCACTTATGCCGCCTAAGATAACCGACTCCAACGTATGGCAGCAAGCAGAAACCCTGATGCAGCCAGCATTTATCCGTCTGATCGATAATATCCGCAAACAGCTTGACGTATCGAATTGGAAAGGAACATACCAAGATGTACTCGTTTGGGCGCCAGGTACCAGCGAAGAAACCAAAGCAATGGTGACTTCCTTAGTCGAGGAACTCGAAACAGCCACCCCGGAACGAACAGACGATATCAAGCAGACCCTCGCGAAACTACCAATGCCCCATCCAGGATATCATCTGTGTCTACAGCGTCAAGAGCAGCGCGAAGAAATCGATTTATGGGAACTATGCTACCAAGTATGTTTCCAGAATTATCCGTCATCTGAACCAGTATATATAGATACTAGTTTAATCGATGAGCAAGGAGAAGTAGATTGGAATACATTAGATGTCAAAGCCAAGCAAATCGTTGATACTATGTTTCAAAATTTACCTTAACCTAATCCCCTCCAGCCCTGCTTAATAAGGCTGTCGTGTACACATAACTTTTTGGCATCGGGGGCTTCTTGAGCTCTTGAGCAGGGGGAGGTTGGAAACGGGAGAAGTGGGGGAAATTGAGAAACTATTCTGAAGCATATTTGCGTCAATAAAGAATCAATTAAGCCCCATATTTCTCCTTATTCCTCCTCCCCTCCATACCTTTCCGTTGCACCCAAAGCATCCCCTGCCATCTTTTTTAGACTTGTGTGTACACCGTAGGCTTAATAAGGGGGGGCTTTAAAGCACTTTTGTCCCCCACTTATCAAGGGGGAATCAAAACAATTTAATACACTCTATATATAAATAATAACAATCGTAGGTTGGCTCCGCTGTCGCAAAACCCAACATCATTGTATGGTTTCCCGCAAAAACTTCAGGCATCCAACCTCAATTATTTTGATAGCTTGTGGAACATCTGTCCTCAGATGTGCAATGCGCGTTTTTTTTACCACAGAGACACTCTTGACACAGAGAAAAAAGTTTTTCAAATCTTAAAATTATTAACCAAGCATTATCGGGATTTGCTGAGGTTTCCAGTTATTTAAAGACGCGCGGACAGGCGCCAACTCATTTAAAAACTCATTTAACTTAACTTTCTCAGCTTCAAGAGTTGCACGAATCTCCATTTTTTCAGATTCTCTAGTTTCTCGTTCTTTTAGCAAACAGTCAAACTCATGCTGAAACTTTTTGATATAATCGTTAATTTGTTGCTCTGCACTTTTAAAATCTCCTGAAACTTGTTTATCAATCACTCTTTCTAGAAGATTCTGGTTTTTCTTAACCTGTTCATCAATCTTTTGTTTAATTAACTCTGCTGTTTCGCGCAAGTCTATATCATAAACATCACCATAACTATCTACTTCTACTTCATAACTTTCATCCGAACAACAATGATTTCTAGTTTCTTTTCTTTTATAATATCCTTGCTGCTTTTTGATTTCCGCATCTATTCCGGCAAACTCAAATTCTGGGAATTGGATGTCATTGATGTTCATATCAACCTGCAAAGATTGTCTTTCGCAAATTTCACATGACTACCTTTCTGGCTAGCGACCTCAAAACCAGCAGCTTCTAACTTACGTTTTACTTCACGAAAAGGCAGAGGTTTAAGCGGCACCTATTTCTACCTCGAAAGTCTTAATTTGGGGTACTATTGTAGCTACTGGTGGCTCAAAATGTAGTGACAACGCTTCGCTTAGATTCTTTAAAGCCTCAGCTTCGGTTTCCCCTTGACTTGCAATATCAACTTCCAAGCATTGTGCTACAAACCAATTATCCTCTTGCCATACACTTGCTGTAAATGCCTGTTTCATAAATTTAACTTTTTAATTGTTTGTCTTATTTGTATTTGATCAACTAGCGTTTCATATTATAGCATGTTTAATAAGCATAAGAAAGTTAGGTAAAATGGAGTTTGTATATAGGCTGCAAGGTATTGAATTTGAATGGGATGCTCCCCAAGGCACAAAGCAATATAGATAAGCATGGTGTTACATTTGAAGAAGCTGGAGAAGTTTTTCTTGACCCTTTCTACCAAACAGGTGATGCTTCCGCTCTCCAACGAACAGCGTGATTTTATCATTGGGTATTCGCTTACTGAACGTTTGTTATTAGTAGTCTATGTCGAACGCAGTCAAAGAACACGTATAATATCGGCACGTCCAGCTACTCGCACAGAAAGAAAGTTATATGAAGAATCCTGAAGAAGTTCAATTAAATTTCCATCCTCGTCCAACAGAAACAGTCTCGATCAAAATACCAACTGATACTCTACAATCACTTCAGAAGATTGCTGCGGTTAAGGATATGTCTGTAGAAGCTTTGCTCAAGTTCTATATCGGTCAATGCTTAAGGCAAGACTTAGCAAAACAATTTTCTGGGCGCCTGATGGAAAAGAATTTCTAGGGCGTTAATAGCATTATCTTTATTAAAAGCAATGGAGAATTCGCATTTATCTGTAGAAACTAATTTCATGGTGACAGTATGGTTAAATATTCCAAAAAGGTTACTCACGCAAATTTCTGTAATTCTTATATTTAGATATTTGTTAAAATTTGCTTATCTGACAACGACATCATGAAAGATATCTTTAGCTGACATAAATAATTTCTATTAAATTAATAATGTTCTTGATATGTATACTACTAAAAATTATATGTCAAGAATGGTGCGTGGCGCTACAAGTCCCTAATCAAAGTACAAAATTTTTTGTGGCGCCACACACCCTACTGTTAATGGTACTACTCAAGCGCGTAAGAAGTTATAAGTTGGGTTACGTTCCTCCACCCAACCGGTAACTGTTAATGTTTGTGCATATCGATATTTTTATCTGAGTTTTTCGTAAGTTGATCTAAACTAACATTTGAAATAGTCCAATCAAATTTTCATCTGGGTCACGCAAGTAAGCTGTTTTGATGCCGTAGTGGGGATTATTCATTGGCGCCACGGTAAATTCAATTCCTTTATGTCTCAACTTATCATATTCTTCTTCCACATCATGCACTGTCAATATTAAAGCTACTTTGTCTTGACATTCTGCACGGTCTGGTTTATTTACATTATGAATTATTCGTGCCATTTCTTGCCGACGAAATAAACTAAGACGCATATTTCCAACTAGAAATTCAGCATATCCATCTTCTAAGTCTTCTTGTTTAACATCAAATTCCATGATGTCTTTATAAAAGAGAAAACAAGCTTCCAAATCCGAGACAAGCAACCTTGTATACGCAGAACTAACTTTCATATTCAAAATCAACAACGTGCTTTCATTTTAGTCGTATATATTCTTAACAAAATCACTGTTATTTGTCTTCCTCATAAAGATAGATTTTTAGTAATCAGACAATTCCGGGGATTTTATTTACGAAGCGAACTTTTACTTGCCAATACAAAACCTACTGAAGATTTTATCTAATACTGATTCTGTGACTTCTTCTCCTGTAATTTCTCCTAGGGCATAAATGGCGCCACGTAAGTCGATGCTCCAAAAATCAAGGGGTAAGTCTTGTTCGATAGTGTTTAGTACTTGTTCTAAACATGACTTTGCTTGTGTCAGTGCAGCTGCTTGACGTTGGTTGATGGCAAAATCTAAGTCTGCTGCTTGTATTTTCCCAGTTTGGATTTTTTCTAATATCGCTGCTTCTAGTGCGTCTATTCCTTGATTTTTTGCTGCTGCTGTTTTGACGATTTGGTTTATTTCGTTTGGGTAATGCTGTAGAGACGCGATTAATCGCGTCTCTACGACAATATCGATTTTATTAACAACCAAAATTAACGGGCGCCCCTTCACGTTAGAATAAATTTCTTCATCTAATGGTGTCCATCCCTGTGATGCGTCAATTGTTAATAGTACCAAATCTGCAGACTCGGCAGCTTTGCGCGAACGTTCTACTCCTATTTTCTCTACGGTGTCTTCTGTCTCTCTTATTCCGGCAGTATCTAACACTTGTATAGGTATACCACCTACTACTAACTGTGATTCGACAACATCGCGCGTGGTTCCAGGTAAATCGGTGACAATTGCCCTATCGCTACGACTCCATGCATTTAGTAAACTTGATTTTCCAACATTTGGGCGCCCGACAATTGCGACTTTCAAACCTGTTCGCAGTAACTCGCCTTTATCGGCTGTAGCAAGAATATGATTTATTTCCTTTTCTATTTTTTGGAGTTCCGAAGTGATAAACTCATAGTCTAAAGGTGGTAAATCGTCTTCAAAATCGATACGTGCCTCGATTTCGGCTAAAACATCCAAACAATCAGCGCGTAATTTTTTTATTGGTTGAGCAAGTTTGCCTGTAATACCAGCGAGTGCGCTTTGTGCTGCTTGTGGAGATTTGGCGCCAACTAAGTCAGCTATACCTTCAGCTTGCGTTAAATCTAGGCGCCCATTTAAAAACGCGCGTAGTGTAAATTCTCCTGGTTGTGCCAGACGGGCGCCTGCTTCTAAACACAACTGTAACACTTGCTGCACTGCCATAATTCCTCCATGACAGTGAAACTCCACCACATCCTCGCGGGTGTATGAACGCGGGGAAGTCATGATTAATAGCAGCACTTCGTCTACTAATTCTTGGGTTTGAGGATGACGAATGTAACCGTATAATATCCGGTGACTTTCCCAAACTTGCTTACCTGGTGCATGAAAAAGTTTTTTGGCAATATCTATAGCTTCGGAACCTGACGCGCGTACTATCCCCACGCTACCTTGTTGCGGGACAATAGCGGTAGCGATGGCAGCAATAGTTCCAGTAGTGGCGAAAGGCATAGAGTTTGGATATGGGATATTTATATTTTGTACATCAAAACGTAGGGTGTGTGGCGCCGTGAACAAATTTGAACGTATTGAAAAGACTTGTGGCGCCACGCACCAAATCTCAATTGTAGCTGTATATCATAATGCGCGCTGCGTTCATAACCGCCTATAGCTGCAAGCTATATGCTAATAGTTTAAGTCCTCTGAAGAGGACTGTTTTTGGTAATAAAATTTTACAATCGATATCAATTAAGTTTCAGCAGAGAATTGTTATAGCAATCATAAGTACAAAACTAGAGTGAAGCTGGTTTCTCATGATAATTGGCACCGAATATATCTATATTTATAAATAGACTTTAAGTATTGTAGCTAACGAATCTCAATACAGCTTAGTCAAGTTATAACTTATACTTATATATTTTTATCAATGCTTACGATGGATAATAAATAGTGTTGTATTTATTACAGGATGCTCAATTTGGTCAAAATTCCTATACCTTTTGAATAAATATATACCTTTGTGCAGAATCCCTACAATATTTTAAGCATGTATATTAACTATTTGTGCTTTAATATACACTTACTTGACTGTAACTCATTGCTTAATGGGTAACAGTTTGTACAATACTTGTCCAAAAGTAAACTAAGCATCGTCAAACATCACTTTTATATTTAAACAGTTATGATTAAAGGAACTGAAACGCTACCTGTTGGAGATTTAATTTCACGTCGAGTACCTTTTGTAATACCTAGCTATCAACGTGCTTATGCTTGGGAAGAAGATGAAGTAAGTGATTTTATTGAAGATATTCGTAGTTTATATAATATAAGACAGAAAACACCATCTGAAATAGTCAAACATTTTTTCGGTGGGTTGGTGAGTGTTGATTTGTTTGCAACAAATTCTGCGGGAAGAATTTATGAAGTAGTAGATGGTCAGCAACGTTTAGCTACTTTTATAATTACGATCGCTTTAATTGTTCGAGCAATTGATAACCTTGCCAGTAAAGCAAATCAAGATAATGATTTAGCGACAGAACAACAAGTTAAAGCACACTATGAACAAACAAGACGTAGTTTTCTCCATTATGATGAAATTGAAAATGGTAACTTACAGCAAAGGTTGAGATTAACACTTTCAAAAGTTGACCGTATTTTTTTGAACAGATGATTAATGAAACTTCTGTCGCAAAACCTAAACCAGATTCACACAAAAGGCTAAAAAAATCATTTGATAAAATAAATAAAGAGCTTATTAAACCAATTTTAGATGAAGAAAAACTATCAATTCAAGAAAAGCTACTATGTTTGTTAAGTTTAAAGTCATGTGTTACAGATGATTGTTATGTACTACATATAGTTAGTGATGACAGAAACGAAACCTATCGGCTTTTTGCAGTATTAAACGACCGTGGTAAAACTCTAAGTGATGGTGAATTGTTACGTTCTCGTACTTTGGAGTTACTCGAAGGTCACTTAATACTTCAAAACGGAGTAGAAAGCTACTGGGACGAAATTTTGTCTGGTACACCTTCACAAATTAGTGATTTTCTAGTTAGTTATTTTCCATCACACGTTGGAGAACGTGCGGCGAAAAGAGATATATTCGATGATTACTGCAAAAAGTTCTTCAATTATTCCACATCTTGTTTAAAAAGTGAGAGCGAAGCTAAATCTGTAGAACAGCGTGTTGCTAACATGCGGGATGAGTATAACACGTTTTCAAAAATAAGAGAAGGAGAATGGGTATATGAAAATCCAACTGTATGTGATTGGGATAGACAACGTTTATATCGTTTGGTAAAAATATTGAAACATACTCTGTGTTTTCCTTTGTTAATTAGTATTCATACGTGTTTGAGTGAGGATATATTCTCAGAAACTGTAAATTTATTAGAAAGATTTGTTTTTCGCTATATTACAGTTGTTGGTGCCCGTGCTGACTCATTATCAGATATATATCATGAACATGCAACCGAAATTCGACAAAATCCCAAGAAGTATAAACTGGCTAAGTTAGAAGATGATTTAAGCAAACTTGCTGCGGAAAAAGCACCAGATAGTGTTTTTCAGGTCAATCTAATCGAAAAGCTCAGATATAGCGATGATTCTACAAGAAAAAGACTTGTAAAGCATTTCTTAACAACTTTAGAAGATTATCATAATTGGTTTTCCAATGGCGCCGCAGGTAAACCAAAGCCGAGTAAAATCTCAACATACGATATAAACCAATTATCGATTGAGCATATATACCCTCAGAAAGCAAAAGTTAAAATACCACTGCTAGAAGCTTACATAAACAATATCGGTAATTTGTCATTTTGGGCGCCGGGTGAGAATCGTGAAGCGAGTAACGATGTTTTTGACATAAAGAAGCCGCTTTACCAGAAATCGTCGATACGAATGAATCGCGAACTTGCTAATATAGCTGAGTGGAATGAGCAACAATTTAAGAACCGTGAAGAAAAGTTAGTAAAAATGGCACTCAAACTTTTTGCATTTTAGAACTAAAAACACCTCACTTAAAAGAAGTTATCTTTGAGAGGACTTGAGCAATTAGCCTATGGAACGCTAGAAACGCTGCCTACTCATGGAGAGGTAACAGAGGTCGGGTGAACAGGGGTGATTTCCCTGGCATAACGGTTAAAATCTTCTATGTTAAAAGTGAGGATATGGGTCAACCCATGCACCAACATAGCCGCAGTTAACCGTGCATCGTGGACGTTAACACCTTTCACCTGATACTGCATGACAAGCCGCTCCCACTGATCGTAAATACTGGCGGTATCTGCCATAACTCTAAAAAAAGCTTTGAGCCGTCTAATTTCTTCCCCAGCTTCTTCGTTCGTATGCCCCAGCCCGTTTTTATTAGCAGGACGGGTATATACATTCCAAAACTCAATGATATTCTGTGGTACGATGCAGAGCGTTTCTCCCTGATTCCGCAACAAAGAAATTGCGTTTGTAGCATCGTTATACATGGGGTGGTTAGGGTCTGCGCTCCGCAATAGAACATTAGTATCTATTAGATAAGCCACTACAGTCTCTCGTCCTCATATATACTTTCACGGCTTACCGCATAGTCGGAAAGGGGAGGTGCATTATGGTGATGGCTTGCTGCCCATTCCCGAAAAGCTGTTACCCACTCTAATGCTGTTGCAGTTTCATAAAAGGGACGTTCTTCCTGCTTATTTAACAGTTGCCATAACAGGTTGTTCATATACGGTTTAACTTGTTCAGGGGAAATATTAGTAATACTTGCTAATACCCGAACGATATTTTCTAACTCGTCCCGATGTTCTTCCTGCAAACTTTGCAGGTGTTGAGAAAGTGGGGGTTCTTGGCTGCGAAAAAAGATATTTTGATTCATAAACGTCCTATGGTTATAAAAACTACTCAACAACATAACGTTGGTACTATTGAATGAGCAATTTGCTGCCGCACAAACTCATAAAGTATTGGAAATACTGACTGTTCCCCTGCTGACATCTCAACAATATCGTAATTACGGCGCCGAATGGTAGTACATCAGTAACGCCCGGTACTTGCGGTTTACCATAATCGTGTCCCGTAGGATAGGCCGGACAGCCTGTCCTACCCCAAATTATTTTCATAGTATATCACTAACTTAAGTAGCATATAATGTGGTTGTAATGTTGCCATAGTGTGCATGGTTAATATTCATCAGATATACAAAGCCACAAAGCACGTGCTAGATTTTATAGAGTTTTTAGCATCAAAATATGCTCAACCTCAAGAAACACCACAACAAAGAATATTAGGGTTAAATAAGGCAGAATTTTGGATTTTGGATGATTTTAATGACCCGCTACCGGATGAATTTTGGTTGGGTAATGGTACAATATAGAAATACTACTTATTGCTAGCAAGCTTAACTTTACGTGCTATGAGCATATGTAGAGTAATGTATGTATTATATTAAAAGGAAAAGTTAGTATGACTGCTCAAGTTGTATATACCACGTCGGAAGTGGTTACCAAGTTGCAAACTTTGGCGCCTGAACAGCAAAAGCAAGTGTTTGATTTTATTGACTTTTTAGCGCAAAGGTATCCTCAGTCTCAGGAGGCACCGCAGCAACGAGTTCCAGACTTAAACAAAGGACAAATTATTATGAGCGATGATTTTGATGACCCTCTGCCAGATGAATTTTGGTTAGGTGAGGGAGAAATATGAAATTATTATTGGACACTCACGTACTTATCTGGTGGTCATCGAATTCGGATAAATTGACTAACAAGGTTTATGATTTAATTACTGACACTGATAACTCTCTAATCTTTAGTATAGCTAGTGTATGGGAAATGCAGATTAAATCTCAACTTGGTAAGTTAAATTTAATTGCACCACTACCAGAATTGATAGCAAATCAGCAGCAAGTTAATAAAATACAAATTTTACCTATTGAGTTAAATCATATATACGTGCTAAAGGATTTACGAGATAATCATCGTGACCCCTTTGACCGTATTATAATTGCTCAAGCGTTGTTTGAGAAGATGCCTGTAGTCAGTAAAGATGAAATCTTTGATGCTTATCCGGTAGAAAAAATTTGGTAATAGTTTAATTATTTATTCAAACAATTCCAATTTAATTATTGTGGGATGCAAGTCCCCTTGCGTCCCCATAATACAACAACTTATTCTTTAGCAAAAGTCCATTCTAAGGTTTTAATCGGCGCCTTTTGCAGTGCTTCTGTAAGTTCATCGTTATCTTTAAATTGCAATTGGTCTAAATAAGCAGCTTCAAGTCTAACGGTAAATTTATCGTCTTTGAATGCCCAAGGTTTTACTGTGATGTTACCATCGCTACGCATTGATACACTATAGCTTTGCCCGTCACCATCCTTGGCTATTTCTAACGCGCGGAAATCTTCAGAGTCTTCTGCGCTAGTGGTACCTTCGGGAACTTCTTTGTTGCAGAGAATCAGTGACATTCTATCGCACCATTGGAAGAAGGCATAGGCTTTGGCAGCATCATCTTTTGTAATTTCTAATTCTTCAATCCATTTTTGTTGATTTGCTATCTGTTCATCTAAAAATTCATCTATTTCTTTTGATTCACCGCGCAAACCTTCGATTAAAAAGCTCATATGCATCGAAATAAGCATTGCTACCCAGCGTCCACGATACTGAGCGTTTTGCGTAAGTTTACGTACACGTTCTAAATCAACGCCTTTTTCTAAAGTAAAATCGCGCGGGGCGCCTGCTGGTGTAAGATGATTTCCTTCCCACTCTTTTTCTAAGTCATCGTGGTGAGAAATAGCGGCAATAGTTTCTAACCAGCGTTGCGGGCGTAGTTCTGGGTGCCAATTTCCGGCAATTTGGGCAGCGAGTAATGCATGGGCACGATGGTATATTACCTCCCATCCTTGTTCATGTAGGTTAACTATCATGCTCTAAGAGAAACTTTGGTGTAGTATAAGTTTGCTTTTATATAATGCAAAAGTTAAACTTTCTTAATCATCTACCTATAGAACCAAAATACTACTGCCAAGAGATAGATTTACTTTCTTAAAATAAATGTTGAACCGTATTACTCTTATGCTTAACTATAAAATCAAAGACAAACTTCGCATCCAGCAGCAATTAACACCTTATTTATTTCTACTACCCGCTTTATTTATTTTAGGATTTACAGTCTTTATACCCGCACTTCAAGCTTTTTACTTAACTTTTACCCAAATTCAAGATATCAGTGGAACGCAAACGCAGTGGGTAGGTTTAGCTAATTTCATCAAACTATCAAATGATTCGGTGTTTTGGAAAACTTTAGGCAATACTATATTATATCTAATTATAGTAGTACCGATTTTAGTTACGGCGCCTTTAGGGCTAGCGATTTTAGTTAACCAGAAACTGCGTGGTATAACTTGGTTTCGGGCAGCATATTATGCACCAGTAGTAATTTCAATGGTGGTTGCTGGTATTGCTTGGAACTGGTTATATCAAGAAAATGGTTTGATTAATCAATTACTTCAGAGTTTAGGTATTATCAAAGAAGCTATTCCGTGGCTAACAAGTCCAAAATTTGCCCTTTTTAGTGTAATGGCTGTAACCGTGTGGAAAGGTTTAGGTTATTACATGGTTATTTACTTAGCTGGGTTACAATCAATACCTGCTGATGTATACGAAGCAGCTTCAATAGATGGTTCGGATGGTGTGCTAAAACACTGGGATATTACTTTACCTCTAATGCGTCCTTATTTAGCATTAGTTGCCGTAATTTCAGCGATTTCTGCTACAAAGGTGTTTGAAGAAGTATATATTATGACCCAAGGGGGACCACGCAATAGTTCCAAAACAATTGTTTATTATTTGTACGAGCAGGCTTTTACTAACTTAGAGATTAGCTATGCTTGTACAATTGGTTTGGTATTGTTTTTGATTATTTTGGCTTTGTCAGTTTTACGATTATTGCTTAGTGGCGCCGATGGCAACGGATTATAACGGATGTAACGGATGTAACAAATGAATTATCCGTTACATCCGTTACATCCGTTGCCCACATTTAACTAACTCACTTGGGTTAATTGGTAAATAAATACGAAAACAAGTATTTCCAGGTTTTGATTGAACGTGAATATCTCCGTGATGCTTCTTTACTATGATGCGGTACGCTATATCTAACCCTAACCCAGTACCGGCGCCTACTTCTTTTGTTGTAAAAAACGGTTCAAATATACGCGGTTGAAGTGCTTCTGGTATTCCTATTCCTGTATCAGTAATTTCTACTAATATACAGGTATTATCTTTTGCGGTACGAATTGTTAATTGCCCTTGACCTTTCATTGCGTCTATTGCATTATCTATCAGGTTTGTCCAGACTTGATTTAGTTCGCTGCCGTAAGCTTGAATATGGGGTAATGTTTGGTCATATTCTCGTTTGACTGTTATACCTTTTTTCAATTTGTGACCAAAGATAATTAAAGTGTTTTCTATCCCTTGATGTACGTCTAGTTCTTGTAACGGCGCCATGTCCATATAAGAATACCCTTTAACTGCTTTGACTATTTCAGAAATGCGCGCGGTACTTTGTTCAATCTGATTTAATAAGCAATTTTGGGCAAGTGTTGCTTCTAACCAATTTAGTACTATTTCAAGTTTATCGAACGGTACAAGCGAAGCAAGATTATCTAGTTTATCTATATATATACCAACATTCACAAAAGTTGGCGCCAGTTTCCAACTATTTTTAATATCATGGTCTTCCAACCAGTCGGTTACAGTGTCTTCTTGGTCACTTTGGTCGAGAGGGTCAAGTTTTATTGAAGAGTTTCTCGCTTCACGTTCCAATTCACAAATAAAATTTAACTCGTTTGGCGATAATGAGTTAAGTTGAAACGTTAAAGATTGTAAAGTATGGGCAACATCACGCAAGTTACAAGACGCGCGTTGTGCTGCTGCTGCGGGGTTATTTAATTCATGTGCTAAACCTGCGGAAAGTTTACCAAGTGCTGCGAGTTTTTCTTGCTGTCGCAGTTGCGCTTCCGCATCTTTACTGCGTCCGATCATCGCAGTTAAAATTATATCCGCAATTGGCGAACATTGAGCAATAATATGTTTAAAAGTTTCACTATCTATTTGCAAAACGGTTGCATCCGTTAATGCGCGAGCGTTAACTGAAGAAACTTCCCCTGTTAACATTGATATCTCACCCAAAAACTCGCCACGACGGTGAACTGCAAGTAATTTTCTCTCTCCACCAAGTTGCTTTGTAATTTCAATTTCACCATCAAGAACAACACAAAATTTATAGTCAGATTGCCCTTCTGTAAATACAATATCTCCAGATTTATAATCAACTTGGGCGCCGACTGTTTGCATTTTTTCTAAAGCGTCTTCTGGTAACTTTGGAAACAAGGCGCCGATGTGTGGGTCGTGCAGCATAATGGTAGAGAGTGAGATTCTTTAAGAGATTGTGATATTAATGTACATTCTAATATTTATGATAAGCTTTTAATCATTAGTTACTTTGTCCTAGGGTGTGAGAGAGTGATACCAAATTTTGACGAAAATGGCAATTTACCGCCTGGTGTTCATTTTTGTGAATGGGAGGAGTTTGTAGAGAGGTTTGGAAATAGTGACCGAAGGTTGTATTTAATACAAGGACTGCAAACAGCAATGGAGCAGTTACAAGCAGCAGGGTGCAGGACAATTTTTATAGATGGCAGTTTTGTTACAATTAAAGTCAACCCTATCGATTTTGATGCTTGTTATGATGATGAGACTATAGATAGAGATTATCTTAGAATTAATGCTCCTCGATTGTTAAATCATTATGACCGTGCAGGGCAGAAAGCTAGATACAGGGGAGAAATTTTTCCATCTAACCAACCTGTTGGTAACTATGGAGAGAATTCATTCGAGTTTTTCCAGCGAGATAGAAAGCTAAAGAAGAAAGGAATTATTGCAATTGATCTACTGAGGTGGCAACTATGATTAAAGATGATTTTGAATATCAAGTTTCTCAAGAATGGGTTAAAAAATTTCAACATTCTATTGATTTAATGGATAAAGATGAAGAACGAAAGAGTAAGGATTTTTTAGGATGGGAGTCTAATAGAAGCGCGCTGCTATGTCATATAGAAAAATTACAAGCGGAAATAGCTGAGTACGAAAGTCTTGTTGCTCATGACAGTCATACACCTATAGTATTAACTCTTGAGGATATTTACTATTTTCCACAACTGTTAATTAGAGCTAGAATTGCTTCAAAATTGAGTCACAAAGAACTTGCTGCGTTATCTAGCTTAACAGAAGAAAAATTAAAGCATTATGAAGATAAAGATTATGATGGCGCCACTTTCTCAGAGATGATGGGAGTTTTTTTTGCGCTTGATATGAAGGTAAAAGCTGGTGAGTTTTTAGTGCCTTTGGATAGTTTGAGAAGAACGCCTATGAAGATAGAGGATGTGTTATCTAAAGGTAAAAAGAAAGCTGAGTCTGATAAACAAATAGTAGGATAGTATGGTGGGCAATGCCCACCCTACGCTGCTTCCTCTCTCTGTTTCTGTGTGTCTCTGTGGTAAAAAAAAGATGTAGCAAGGACAGGCAAGGATGCCTGTTCCACAAAACAAGAGTTTATAAGACTTTACTTAGATATTGGTGGACGAACTGGACACATATTGAACCTTCTCCTACTCCTGATGCTACACGTTTGACTGAGTTGTGACGCACGTCTCCAACTGCGAATACTCCTGGGATGTTTGTTTCTAGTAGGTATGGGTCGCGTTCTAGGTTCCACCCTTTTGGGCGCCTTTCGCCACGTTTTAAGTCGGGGCCTGTTAATATGAAACCGCGTTCGTCACGTTCTACTACTCCATCTAACCATGTAGTTGCTGGTTGGGCACCTATAAATATGAATAGTGAGTTTGCAGGTACTGTTTGTGTTTCTTGGGTTAATACGTTTAGCAGTGTTATTGCTTCTAAAGAAGTTTCACCTTTTGCTTCGATGACGCTAGTGTGTACTTTGACTTCGATATTTGGTGTTGACTCTATTTGCTCGATTAAATATTGCGACATACTTTTTGTCAACGAGTCTCCCCGCACTAACATTGTGACTTTGGCAGCGTATCTAGAAAAGTACATTGCTGCTTGTCCGGCAGAGTTGGCGCCTCCTATTATATATACTTCTTCTCCTTGACATGATAATGCTTCGGTTTGAGCGGCGCCATAGTAAACACCTGCACCTGTTAAACGTTCTACACCTGGTATATCTAAACGGCGCCATGATACACCCAGTGCTAATATGAGCGCATGACAGCTAATCTCACTACCATTTGCTAACTGTATATATCGATATGGGTTTTCTACGCGAAGTCCCTTAGCTTCTTGGGGTGTGAGAATTTCCACACCAAACCGCTTTGCCTGGTCTACAGCCCGACGCGCTAAGTCTCCACCACTTAATCCAACTGGAAAACCTAGGTAATTTTCGATACGCGAACTTGTACCTGCTTGCCCTCCAGGCGCCTCGCGTTCTAACATAAGTGTACGTAAACCTTCTGATGCTCCATATACAGCAGCAGCTAAACCAGCAGGCCCACCACCAACTATAACTAAATCATAGAAGGGTTTTCCTGCTTGGGTTTGTAAGCCTATTTTTTCTGCTATTTGTGCATTTGTTGGTTGTAAAACACTTGTGCCATCGGGGAAAAATACTAAAGGTAGTTGCAAATGGTCGCATTCAGCATATTCAACTAATTTCTGTGCTTCAGAGGATAACTCAATATCCATCCATTCGTAGGGTACTTGGTTACGCGCGAGAAAGTCTTTTACAGAATGCGAATGTGGTGACCAACGGTTGCCAACTACCCTTATACCTTCAAAAGGTGGTCTGAAAGACGCTGACCAATCATAGAGTAAATCATTTAAAACTGGATATAACCGTTCTTCTGGAGGGTTCCACGGTTTCATTAAATAATAATCTACTCTGGTTGTATTAATCGCGCGGATAGCTGCATCTGTATCAGCATACGCTGTAAGTAACGCTCGCTTGGCGCCGGGATATATCGACAACGCACTTTCTAAAAATTCTACACCCGACATTTGTGGCATTCGCTGGTCGGCAAGGAACAATGCTACTGTTTCGTTACGAAGCTTGAGCTTTTCAAGTGCGTCTAACGCTGTTGCTCCAGACTCCGCACGCATTACTCGATAGCGGTCACCATACTCTTGTCTTAAGTCGCGCGCTATTGCTTGTAAAACTTCTGGGTCGTCGTCAACCGTCATTATTACGGGTTTAGCCATGAGTCCCTTTATAAAAGCAAATATTAATTATCATGGTATACAATTTCGTCGTCCATCAAATCTTGAGTAGTGTAGATGCGTGACATCCAAGCTCTAATTAATAACAGTGTTCCTAATACTAGTAACAAACTACACATTGCTAATATTTGCTGCCAAGGAATTTCTAGGGCGCCGCGAATGATTATTTCCCGTAGCACAGATACAATTGAAACTTCAACCGCTACCCCTACTGATATACGCTGTTCGCGTAGATATATTATCAAAAGTTTGAATAACTCAACTAAAATTAAAATGAATAATATATCTGATGTAACGTTTTGAAACTTAATAGGTACTATCAGAGAACTAAATAAATCGTACAAACGAATTACCATGACTCCAAATAAACCGATAGCCAAAATAAATACGATAATATTCTGGACGCTTTCTAAAAATACAATTAAGTTTTCAATATCAAACCAATTTTGCTGCTGCGATTCATGTCTTGGTAGCATCTTCCCAATATGAATAATCTTGTGAATCAACAAAACACTTCTTATATTAGCAAGAATATCAAAAGGGCGAACATATGTCCACCCTTGTAATTTACCTTATTCAATTCAACCGTGGATAAGTATACTTACTTATTATTTCTGGTAGTTAGCATCTACCCAACAGCGAGGTAAACTTTCACCAGAAGGGAAAATCAAATTTGATTTTTTTAATGGTTCTGGGTCTTGTTCTTCTTGACCTGATTGATCTTGCACCGTCACACTATCTTGGTTAGGGCTTATTAGTGCCTGCAAGTCATTTATCTCTACTAAAGTTCCGGTTTCTTTGTCTTGTAGAAGCATAAGCCGTGATTGTTATTGATTGTAGTTACTATTTGATTAAACGCATTCTGAGCTTACCCCGTATTTCACACGTTTTTCAATAATCTTAAGAGAGATATTAAAGATGATTTTGCATACAATTTTACTAAAATCCATAGTTCTTTGACAAATTAAAAGTCTAATATATACCCTTTGGAATATCAAATATAAGTACTTATACATCTTGAGCGGGATGGCATTGTTCCACCTTTACCTTACATTAAATATTATGTGGAACAAGTAAATTTGTTTCATTAATTAACAAAAAATCGTTGGATAATTAATAAGGAGCTTAGTCATGAGTTTAGAAGAAAAGGCAAAGGCAGCTGCCACAAATATCGAAGGTAAAGCACAAGAAGCATTAGGTAATGTAACTGGCGATCCAGCAGACAAAGCAGAAGGCAAAGCTAAACAAGTAGAAGCTGAAGCGCGCAATGCAAAAGAAGATGTCAAAGATGGCGTTAAAGACATCGTTGATAAAGCGTAATTTTTAGTCCTGAATTTTATCCCCCTGATCCCCCGCAGGATTGGGGGGAAGAAGATGTGAGTCTCCGCTAAAAACGATTAATAAGATGCAAGTCTCCGCTTAAAAGCGAAGACTTTAATCCTATTCTTAGCCCCCTTCCACGAGGGGGTTAAATATTTTTTTTAAAATTAAATATAAACAAAGCATAATTTATATTATGCAGACAATTAAACCGCTCAAATTGGCAGTCTGACAGTCGCAGTTGTTCCCTGACCTTCTCCAGCACTATAAATATCGATAGTGCCACCATGCATTTCGACTAAATGCCGTACTAAAGATAAACCTAATCCTAACCCTCCATGTACACGAGTAAAAGAACCATCCGCTTGACGAAAACGGTCATATATATAGGGTAAAAAATTAGCGCCAATACCTTGTCCTGTATCGCTAACTTCTAGCTGGACATATTGCTGAACCTGAAAAAGACGAATTGTAACGCTTCCTCCTTTGGGTGTAAATTTAATAGCGTTAGAAATCAAATTCCAAACAATTTGCCTTAAACGTTCTGCGTCTCCACGCACTGGATTAATATTTTGGTCAAGGTATGTGTCGATATGAATTGATTTTGCCTCTGCTGCAAGTTGTAACGACGATATTGCCTCCTGAGTTACCATTGCAAAATCTACAGTTGCTGCATCTAAATTCAACTTACCTGTAATAATACGGGAGACATCGAGCAAATCATAGACAATTTTTAGCAAGTTTTTAGCATTGCGCTCAATTGTCTCAACTCCTTTTTGGACTACAGTATCTGTATTGCGACGCGCGAGCGTTTGTGCCCATCCTAATATAGCGTGCAGCGGCGTGCGGATTTCGTGAGACATCGTAGCCAGAAATTCATCTTTGAGACGATTTGATTCCTGCGCTTGATAGTATAATTGCGAGTTGTCAATTGCCATTGCCGCGCGACAAGCTAAGTCAACTGCCAATACCAAATCTGATTCTGTATACCTACGTTCTGACTCTGAAGTTGCTAAAAATAAAGTTCCAAAGATTTGACCGCGCGCGATTAACGGCACCATCATACATGACTTTGGGTTTAATTGCTCGTAGATGTTAAGCATTTCTTCGTCTTGCATGACTTCAGTCACCGTTTTATAGTCAAGCTCTCTAATCAAAATCGGTTCTCGACTCTGAAATACTCTAGCTGTTAAACTAGTTAGATTGATAATGTGATTTTGATAATGATTTGCTAACTCATCAACTAGTTTCTGTTTTTCTACATGAGAGTGCATTGCAGCAACTAGCCCAGAAGAACCATCCAAACCCAGTTTCTGCACTAAGCAATAATCTGCGAGGAATGGTATAACCAAACGCAGTACTGTTGATAAAGTGATTTGAGTATCGAGTGAAGTTGCTAATATTCGTCCTGCTTCCGATAAAAAAGCATACTTTTGTTCTGCTATTTCTATTTGAATACGCGCGTTTTGTTCACGTTCAAATAATGCGTGTCGCTCTGCTTCTCGAAGTTTACGCTCTGTAATGTCTCGGAAGTAAATCGATATTCCGTTTACTGAGGGGTAAATATTGTGTTCTAACCACAGATTCAACTGGGTGTAATAGTACTCAAATTGTATCGAAGTTCCAGTATCGGCTACTTCATGGCATTTTTGGAAAGGTAGTGTGTTAACTAGTTCTGGATACACTTGCCAGATATTCTTACCTAACAATTCACCTTCATACTTTTGTAAAATCTGTGTAGCTTTTTCATTGACAAAAATGTAACGCCAATCCTGGTCAAAGGCAACAACTCCATCGGTGATACTTTCAAGTATTTTTGCGAACTGAGCGTTGGTATGACGCAGTGCAGCTTCAGCAATGAGATGCTGTATCATTTGATTTAAAGCGGCGCCGTCGGTTTTAGCTAATTTTACAGTTTGGTATAATAATTGATATTCGAGTGGGTTAGATATATTTAGCTGTGCTTGTTGAAGTTGTTGGTGCGTTGAAAGTTCTTGAGTCAGTAGAACTAATCCATTTTCTGATGGATAGATGTAAAATTCTAGCCATGTATTGAGTGATGTGCTGAACTGTTGCCAATGGCGAGGCACTTTTTCGGTTACAGCGCTTTGACAATTTTCATTAAAAACTGTTGCTCCCGCTTCCGTCCATATATCGTAAATATTTTTACTTATTAACTCTTCTTGACTCTTATCGAAAAACTTGGCGCCTTGGTCGTTGATAAAAATAAGGTGCCACTGTGTATCAAGGATAATCACACCATCGGTAATACTGTCTAGAAAAGTAGTCATCTTACAAACTGCCTTGGCTTTATGGCCGGAGACGAAGCTTAAAAAAGTTTATTATTTCGTTTCACTTATATACGTTACTTAAATTTAAATTAAAATCTTCCCTCTTAGTAGTGAACCATATACATTTGGGCTTCAGTCATGAGAGTTATATTATGACATCACAGCTTCTTCGCTGACGCATAATCTAGTTAATATTAGCTTTGTCAATAATAGTTATAAATGAAACTCAATCTAGAATTATTAAAAATTTATAAGATTTATGCACTGCGATAGAAGGCGCCTCTTCCTAATTGCAGTTAATATAAAACAAGCATAAAGCGAGGTCAGCTGATATAAAGACCTTGAAGATAATCGGTAGAGCGCTAAATCCGAAAGCATAGGATTAGCGTTTTACCGATATTTTAATACCACATAAAAATTATTATATATTATATTAGACTTGGTTTTGAGTAACTTATTAATAATGGAATGAGCAATGATGTTGCGTAAATTACTTCAACTCAAACTCAAATTTGTAAGAATATTGCCATCGAATCAAAAGCGCTATAACAAGCGCGTCAGCAACAGCAAAGACCAAAGTCAAGAGCAATTACAAGAAGCAAGCAATTCGTTACGTTTAAAGTATCGTCTTTATAGAGGAAAAATACCAAACCACTTACAAGTAATATTACAACCTATTAATTCGTTACTTTCGGCAGTAATTCCGTGGACTGTGTTTTTTGCAGCGTATGGTTTTTTTGTATCATTGCTTTTTAATCTAGGGTTTACTTCTATAGCGCTGTCTGAAAATAGTAATGTTCTTACCAGAATAATTTGGAGTTTTAATATTATTCTAACTTTATTACTGGTTTTCCGGACAAATACTGCTCACGATAGATTTTGGGAAGGGAGAAAACTTTGGGGAAGCTTGGTCAATGTAATACGAAACTTAGCTCGTGATATATGGATAATAATTAAAGAGAAGTCACCTGAAGATAGACAGGATAAGGAAGCAACATTACTGCTCATCGCTGCGTTTGCCATTGCCATGAAGTTACATCTAAGAGGGAAACCAGTCAACGAAGAGCTAGAATTATTAATGAGCGAGAGTCAATACCTCCAACTTCAACAAGTAAACCACCCTCCACTACAAATTGCTTTTTGGATAGGAGATTATTTACAGCAGCAGCATGACTATAGATGTTTAGATATTTATCAACTCACAGCTTTAAATAAATTAGTCGGTGAATTAGTAAATATTTTAGGAGGTTGTGAGCGCATCTTAAAAACACCTCTACCGTTAATATACGGTATTATATTAAGAATGTTTGTATTTGTTTACTGCATAATCTTGCCGCTTGAACTTGTGAACAATATACACTGGTGGACTGGCGCCATTAATGCGTTTGTTGGTTTTAGCTTACTGAGTATCGAACATGTTGGAGGTGAAATTGAAGAACCTTTTGGCTGTGACTCGAATGACCTACCTTTAAATGTTATATGCGACACTATATTATTAAACGTGCGAGAAATAATTTCCTTCACCCCACAAAGTGCGCGCGCAGGTTGCAAAATAGAAAATAAAATATAAAAACCTTAAAAAAAGATAAATTTTATGCATTAAGACAGAAGGCGCCGTAGTAATTCGGTTATTGTTAAGCTAAGATATAAGATTTTCTTTGAGCCGCAAAAACGCTTTGACTCTAGCCACTATTTCATCAGGGTCAATGGGTTTGCGGATAAAGTCATTTGCTCCAAGGTTTAATCCTTCAACTGCACTAGCGTTTTCGTTAGCTGTAACAAGCAGTATTGGAATAAAGGGCAACTCAGTATTTTCTCTAATTCGCCGCGTTACTTCATATCCATCCATATCGGGCATCCTGACATCAAGCAGTATTAAATCTGGTGGTGACGCTGTAATTTGAGCTAAAGCAAGGCTACCACTTAGGGCAGTCTCAACCTCATAACCTTCTGTTTCTAGAATTATTTGCAGAAGTACTAAATTATCTACCAAATCATCAACGACTAATATACGGTAGGCAGAGGGAAAATTAGACAAAATCAGCACCTTCGTGAGTTTAAGATTCTTTAATGTCTTATAGATAAGAATCCTCTATCAATGGCTCGTGCTAAAGGCGTAAACACTTATCCTCCATTAGATATATGTTTACGCTGCTTTCAACTATGTCTTAGGGTAGAGTGCAACGTTCACTGTCCGAATGTCGCTATTTGTTTTAGTATAAAAAATATCTTAAATCTCTACTTGGCTGGATAATGCATTTATTTTTTAATTCTTCATCTGCCTGAAGTAATATTCGATGGTAATATGTATATGAACTTAAATCCTATATCATGCCTCACCAGGTTGCGGGTGGCCAGATTCCCGACTTCTTTAAGAAGTCGGGAATCTTAAACTTGCCATAAAAAATCTTGTCGCGTTACACGACTTGTAACAACCATGAAATTATTGCTTAATAAAAAAATTATTACAGCTTTTACAACTGCCTTAGCATCCTTTGGTTTCTCTGGCTGGCTTTTATATCAAATTCCTGAAAAGCAAAACGCTGCGAACTATTGGGTAAAACATACCAATAAGGTGCTGACTGAGTTGGAAACAACGCTGTCGGTTATGAAGGATGCTGAAACTGGGCAGCGTGGGTATTTGCTTACTGGTGATAAAAGTTACTTAGAACCCTATAATCAGGCAACTGCTAAAATTGATAGATATATTGAGCAACTTCAAGAATTGACGAGGGATAACGCAAATCAACAGCGCAGAATCGCAATTTTGAAGCCGCTAATCACTGCCAAATTAAGCGAGTTAAAGCAAACGATTGAAGTGCGGCAAAAACTAGGGTTTAATGCAGCATCGCCAATAGTGCTTTCCGGTAAAGGTAAGCGAAATATGAATGAAATTCGGCAGATGATTACCGAAATGCAGCGAGAGGAGAAGAATTTATTAAATCGTCGAACTCAGCAAGAGGAAGCGACGAGTAAAGCTACAAGAAAAACATTTTTAATGTTAATTTGCCTTGATATTGGGCTAGTATGTTTAATTTATTACCTAGTGGCTAATGATATTTGCAAGCGCGCGGAAATGGAATTAGCTTTGCGTCAAACACAAGCGCGCTTTTCAAGTGCTGTAAATAATGCTCCTTTTCCACTAATGATTCACGCATCCGATGGGGCAGTTGAGAAAATTAACACTACATGGCAGGAATTAACGGGTTATACGCAAGCGGAAATTTCTACTATTGCTGATTGGACTGAGAAAGCTTTTGGACAGAGAAAAGAATTAGTGCGGAAAGATATAGATAAGTTATACAAGCTGAATGAAAAAATCCACTCAGGTGAGTACTTAATTTCTACAAAAAGTGGTGAGGAAAGAATCTGGGATTTTAGCTCGGCGCCTTTGGGTTTAACACCAGATGGTAGAAAGTTAGTACTAAGTACGGCAGTAGATGTTACTGAGCGCGTTCGACTCGAAACTGAACGTAAACAACTTTTAGAAAGCGCAGAAGTTGCACGAAGTGAAGCTGAAGCAGCTAACCGCGTTAAAGATCAATTTATCGCCGTGCTTTCTCACGAGTTACGTTCTCCTCTCAACCCGATATTAGGCTGGACAAACTTACTAAAGTCGCGCAAGTTTGATGAGGCAACCACAAATAAGGCTTTGAATACTATAGAGCGTAACGTTAAATTACAAATTCAACTAATTGATGACTTATTAGATATATCGCGCATCTTGCGAGGAAAAATAAGTTTACATGAAACAACCGTTGACTTAAGCTTTGTCATCGATGCCGCAGTCGAAACAGTACGATATTCTACAGAAGCTAAATCAATTCAAATCCAAACGCAGTTTAATACAAACGAGGCTCTTGTTAAAGGTGATGTAAATCGCTTACAGCAAGTTGTTGTCAATTTACTTACTAACGCAGTTAAGTTTACACCAAATGAAGGACAAGTCGAAGTTTCCTTATCGATTTTCAACCCTCAGTTTTCAACTCCCTGTGCCCAAATTCAAGTACGCGATACAGGTAAAGGGATAAACCCGGAATTTTTACCTTATGTATTTGAACACTTCCGTCAAGCAGATAGCAGCACAACCAGAAATTTTGGTGGATTAGGTTTAGGATTAGCGATAGTTCGCCATTTAGTAGAGTTACATGGTGGTACTGTTACCGCACAAAGTCAAGGAGAGGGACACGGCGCCACCTTTACTGTTAATCTACCATTAATATCACCTGCATATAATGTTCCATCAAACTTACAACCTCAAAGTGAGCCGTCTTTAGAGGGTATAAAAATTTTAATTGTCGATGATGAAAGTGACACGCGCGAATTACTGGCTTTTGTGTTGGAACAATATGGGGCAAACGTAACAGTTGCAGCATCCGCTTCTGATGCACTAAATATATTTCAACAGTGTCAGCCAAATATATTACTAAGTGATTTAGGAATGCCTCTAATGGATGGCTATAGTTTAATTCGTCAAATTAGAACTATTGCAGCAGAACAAGGTGGGCAAATTCCTGCAATTGCACTAACTGCATTTGCTACAGATGTGGATAAACAGCAAGTTTTAGCAGCAGGTTTTAATAATCATATTGCCAAACCTGTAGAACCTATTGAGTTAGTTACATTAGTTGCCCAACTAGCGCCGGTAGTCAGATTCCCGACTTCTTAAGAAAATCTATCTAAAGTAAAGGTTATATCTACTTTTAGATCAATTGCATCTTGGATAGGGAGTAAGGGAAGGTATTACATGATAGCCACTTGCATACCCTCTGACTTGCATTCATGGAAGATTTCAGCCAGTTACTTTCCCAAAGAGTAGATACAATATCGCAACAGTGGGTAGAAGCAGTTATTAAGGACAAACAGATAAAAACTACTGATAAGCTGTCACGACCTGCTGTTCAAGACCATATACCTTATCTTCTCGAGGCTTTAATCTCGGTATTATCGCAAAACGAAGCTTCGGATGTCAAAAAAATTGTCGAAAATAGCTTAGAACATGGTGCAACAAGAGCCGAACAAGGTTTTGACCCAACTGAGGTAGTGCGAGAATATCACCTGTTACGCAGTTGCATTGTTGCAAATTTAGAAGCAGAATTGTTAGAAAGTCAAGCCTCGGAGGTATTGCGCGCTGTATCTTTAATTAATACAGTTGTGGATGAGGCAATTGCTCAGTGCTTCAAGAGTTATATAAAGCACAGATTACACGAACTTGAAGACCTGCAACATCAATTAAATTTAAATGTCCAAGAATTACAGCGCTTAGTTCGCACCAGCCAGGAAAATATGAATATGCTGGCACACGAACTCAAAACTCCACTAAATTCTATTATCGGTTACTCAGAACTTTTCCTGCGTCAACAACGTTCCGAACAGCTTAAAACAACGAAACCCGTTGAACACATCGAACGTGTGCTGCGTAACGGGCGCCAGCTATTACATCTTATCAACG
The DNA here is from genome assembly GCF_002368415.1 of Calothrix sp. NIES-4105. Taxonomy (GTDB): domain Bacteria; phylum Cyanobacteriota; class Cyanobacteriia; order Cyanobacteriales; family Nostocaceae; genus Dulcicalothrix. The sequence goes on along the minus strand of NZ_AP018290.1, from coordinate 7,824,489 downwards.
ATGCGCTCGAACTTTCGCGATATGAAACGGGTAACATGCAGTTACATCTGGCGCCAACTAATGTAAGCGCGGTTACTAATACTGTAATTGAAATAATAGAGCCTTTAGCCTCAGCAAAAGGTTTAGAGTTAAAAGTCAATTGTGATAATGCACCAAAGCAAGTCGTAACAGACCCACTGCGGCTGCAACAAATTATCATAAATCTAGTTAGTAATGCAATTCGCTATACTGAAGCTGGTTATGTGACAGTTGAGTGTTATTCCTTGCCAGATTTTAACTGGTCGTTGTCTGTTAAAGACACTGGTATTGGTATTAGAATTGAAGACCAAGCTCATATATTTGAACCGTTTGGACGCGCGCAACATCCAGGAAAACAGCATCCTCCCGATAGTACAGGGTTAGGACTAGCAATCGTTGCACGGTTAGTAAAATTATTGCAGGGTGAAATTAGTTTGACATCGGCGCCGGGAATGGGGACTACTTTTAGCGTTACCCTGCCACTAGAGGTAAAAACTGTATAAATAATAAAAAGTAAAGATGTTTTATTAAGTAAATGTATTTTTATGAACCGAACACAAAATAAAATTTTGGTGGGAAAAACCCCACCATTACACAAATTAATTAATGTCTTTCTTTATCAAGCCAATCGTTTCAGTCAGTTCTTTACGATTTGATTCGTCCTTGAGATAATCCTTTACAAACCAAGCAGTATAACCGATACCGACTAACTCAAAGAACTCTTTGAGCAGTGGGAAACTATTGACGGCACCGAGTACAGCCGCTATAATACGCAGTGCAAAAACTGTTGCGACTAATGCACCAAAGCTAGCAAATATAAACTTGTACTCGTTGTAGAACCAAACTGTATTATTAGGTAACTCTGCAAAAAAGTCAGCAACTTGCGCTATAATAGCTTCGATTTCGCTTTCAGTCTCGGTTGCAGGAGGCAATAAAGGACGAGTCGCAAGCTGTGAACTTCCCAATGCGGCTGTGTTTTGAGAAATCTCTGAAATCTCCGAGATATCATCGATATACTCTTTATATTCTTGTGCTGGTAGTTGAGCTGTCATATGTGCCTCCAAGTTAGTAAACAATCGGTTTAATAGATGATATATGCCGTAGCTGCTCCTTCAAAGCTTTAATTAAACTTATAATTTCTTTTTGATTCGAGCATTATTAATATTATTGCCGCATTTTTATACAAAATTTAACTCAATAAAGGAGGAGTAAGCTGTGTATTTCTTTCGATGGATTATTATAAAATCAGGGATGAAACATGTTATGTATCTACCTTTAGATATATTTTACACCACAAGTAGCAGTCTAGCATAGGGCAGTAGGGATATATAAAGCTATGCATATACTACATTTTATTCAAAGCTTTTTACCGCGCGCTCAATCACCGATTTTATTATTCGATTCAGTTGAAAAAGCGAACGACATCGCATTTATGCTTAAAGGCGAGTGGGATGGTTGCAATGGTGTGGTCATACACCCGTGCGATGAAGTTGCAGTCAACGCTGCTGCAAGTCTTCTTCAAACGTCATGGTGCTATCAGGGTGATACAAAAGCTGTTATTGACACTTTAAAACCAAAACAACTCAAAGACCGTTACGCACGAGGAGAGCGAATTTTTATCAACGCGAACTTAAGATGTGCTGACCTTGCAGGCGCCGATTTAAGCGATATTGATTTAAGCTTTGCTCAATTAGATATGGCGAACCTTAGCGAAGCTAATTTAAGTAAAGTTAATTTAACCGGAGCTTCAGCAAGCGAAATTAACCTAAAGCAAGCAAATTTGAGTTCTTCGCAGTTAGTAAGAACAAATTTCAAACTTGCCAATTTAGAAGGTGCTGATTTTAAAGGTGCAAATTTGAATCACGTTTGCTTTCTTGGAGCTAATTTAACAGGCGCCGACTTTAGAGGCGCCAAACTTCAATATACTGATCTAATCAACTGCAATTTGACAGATGCTGTTTTTGATGAAGCTTGAAAAAATAAGAAAATTCAATATAGTGCGTTTGTTCGGTTTTCCTGACAATCAACTCACTTAGTAAATTTCTTGCAACGGATGTAACGGATGTAACGGATAGTTTACGAGTTTATCCGTTACATCCGTTTTATCCGTTGCCAGGATTATTACTGAATGTTGAATTTACGCTGGCGCCGAATCACAAAAACAATGCATGATAATGAAAGATAATGCTTTGTATCTATTGTAATCTATGCATCATACGGTGTTCACAGACGCTTCTTTGATTTTAACAGGCGAAAATATAATTATAGCTTGTTGCTATTTTGCTATATCATTAGGAATCGCATATGGAGTATGGCGTAATCGACATGCGGGTGTTGACCCACTTGTAATGGCAGTAGCTGGCATATTTTTTAGTTGTGCATTAGGTCATGGTATGCATGGTGCTGGGATGCTGGGACTACCTAACCCAATTGTTTGGCAAGTTGCAACAGATTTCGTGACGGTAATAATTGCCGTATATTTTCTGAGTTTTTACCGAAGTTTTGATTTGCTCGCGCGCTTCAGCCAAATTTTTACCTCCAAAGTCGAGCTTGAGGATAAGAACAAAATTCTTGAACAGGCAATGCTGAAATTGCAGCTAACTCAAAGTCAATTAATACAGCAAGAGAAAATGTCTAGTTTAGGGCAGTTAGTAGCAGGTGTTGCTCACGAAATCAATAATCCTGTAAATTTTATCTACGCGAATCTTGATTATATCCAAGAATATGTTCAGGATTTGCTAGAGTTTATAGAACTTTACCAAAAACATTTTCCTACACCAGTTGCAGAAATTCGTGCGCTATCACAGAAAATTGATCTAGAGTTTGTTAAAGAAGATTTATTTAAAATTTTCAAGTCGATGAAAATAGGCACTGAGCGCATTAAGGAAATAGTGCTATCGCTGCGAAACTTCTCGCGCGTGGATGAAGCAGAATTGAAAAAAGTAGATATTCATGAGGGGATTGACAGTACACTATTAATTTTGCAGCATCGTTTTATAGCTAGTCCAGAAAATATAGAAATCGACATTGTAAAAAATTATGGTGACATCCCTCAAGTAGAATGTTATCCCGGACAACTTAATCAGGTGTTTATGAATATTTTAGCAAATGCTGTTGATGCTTTAGAAGAAATAAACCATCAACAAAAAAGCCCGAAAATTCAACAAGAGGACTCAAATCGAATTACAATTAGTTCCTATATAGTAAATTCGCGATGGGTCGAAATAAAAATTGCCAATAATGGCCCGTATATTCCTATTGACTTCCACCAACGTATTTTCGATCCGTTCTTTACAACTAAACCCGTTGGAAAGGGAACAGGTATGGGAATGTCTATTAGCTATCAAATTATTACTGAAAAACATAAAGGTAAATTGATGTTTACTTCAAATAGTGGCGCCGATACAGAGTTTATAATCCAAATTCCAATTGTTCAAACTACTGCAATGCTGCTAGCTAGCTAGATAATTTTTTAATTTATACTTGTACCTTTTTAAAATTTTGAAAGCTTGTTGTTCAATTTGTCTAATTCTTTCTCTACTTAACCCCATGTGTTGAGCAACTTGGACTAAAGTCTGCTCCTGTCCATTAGTTAAACCGTAACGTAAAATCAATACTTCTCGCTGTTGTGGTTTGAGAATATCTAATAAATTTTTAATTTCTTGATAAAGTAATTCGCGTTCAGTATACTCTTCAGGAGGTGGAGCATTATCTTCAAGCATGTCACGCAGTTCAGTATCTTGTGAAGCACCTATTTTAAGGTCTAAAGAAATTGGTTGACGAACTAAAAGTAAATATTCTCGAATTTGCCTTGGTTCTAAAGAAAGTGCTTCTGCTATTTCTGAAACAGTGGGGGTATGTCCCAATTTTTGAGATAGTTCTCTTTGAACTTGCTTGATTTTATTAAGTTTTTCTGTAATATGAATCGGTAAACGTATATCGCGCGATTTTTGTGCTAAAGCGCGTGTAATTCCTTGACGAATCCACCAATAAGCATAAGTTGAAAATTTATAACCTTTTTCGGGGTCAAATTTTTCTACTCCCCGTTCTAATCCCAATGTGCCTTCTTGAATAATATCAAGAAACTCCATATTCCGCCGCTGAAATTTTTTAGCAACCGATACGACCAACCGCAGGTTAGCTTCAATCATTCTTTGCTTTGCTTGTTTCCCACTGTTGATTACCTCTTTGAGTATTTCTTCACTAATATTAAAATGTAACCCCAATTCTATATCTGTTGGCTGGCGCCCTAATTTAACAGCTAGCTCATCTTTAACCGCAAGTATCTTCATCAACTGTTGAACTTGGCGCCCCATTTCAAGTTCCTGACTGTGAGTCAAGAGTGGTTTACGTCCGATTTCTTGAAGGTACATACGCACTAAATCAATTTTCTCCCTTGGTTGCTCGTTGTTCACTATTGAGTGTAATACGTTATTCATAAAATTTAGCAGTGGCAAGAATGGTAATGCAGTCCATCTTAAGAAGATAATGTTGCATTGTTGTGTCAAAAAATTGAAGAAACGATGTACGCTAACTTTAAACCGATTTCCTGTAAAAAAGCCCGGTTTCTAGTTTGTTGGGATGCTCCCGCTCGGTGCTTCTGTTGGTGGGGGTGGTGCAATTGGCGCCCGCCCTTTGCGTTTTTTCCCTGATAGGGTAAAAGTATTTCTACTTACCCTAAACATAAAAAATAGTGTTTTTTAGTTTTGCGTGGCGAATCTGGTTATTAATTCCTCGCGAGACAATTGCATTAACATAGGGGTAAATTCTGATGGAGACAGTGCCAAGATCGATGCAATAATTGCTTGGAGTTCTGGGTCTAATGAACCAAAGCGAAACATGAGCAAGTTTTCCACAACCTGGCGTTGCCCTTGCTCCTTACCAATCTCTTTACCGCGCTCTACGGTTTCTTGCTCCCACTCTAAGTAAGCTTGTGATAAATTCATAATTAACTCTTCTTTATCTTCAATATCAATCTCTTTGCTTATTTCCATATTAATCTTCCAGTTGTAGAGTAGAGATAAAATCTTAGAACGCTTGGGATTTCCTTTTGGTAAAGCCACCACATCGTCAACAGCTTGCTTCTGAATCAAACCTTTACCCAAAATTCTTAACCAAAGTGTTTCGGGAGTAGCTGGTAATTTGTCGATAGCGACAATCCGAGTTAAAAGTACTTCTCCTGCAAAATAAATACCATTAGGCCAAGAAGAGTCTCTATAAGCAGGTAATTTACTCAGTAGTTCATCTGAACAAGAGGTTGCAATAATCCATAACCGTGGAAGTTCATCCTCAGATAACGTGTCTTCGTCTCGTCGAGTTTCGCGTCGAATTTCTGCTTCTAGGTGAAATAACTTTGCAAGACAACTACGAATTTCTAGCTTTGTTGGTTGGTTGCGGAACGGTTCCAATAAACAGGGGGTTTCAGCAATTCTTGCTAAAATACCCAAATCAAATTGGCTGTCAGTAGGCGCCTGAAGTGATGGAATAAACCAAATATCAACAAATCTTGACTCTCCAGGAATTTCCTCACTAATTTTCACCTCACCTAATGATGATAGACATTCCTTGAAAAATTGCTTTGAGAACTGATCAAAAGGGTTTTTCGTCATTGAATTTTAACAGATACAGAGCCTGGGTTCCTTTCATCACCAAGTTTTTATTCTCTAATGAGTTGAATACAATCAAATACTTAATTAATAAATCTTGAAGAAAATATAAGCTATAGGAATCCGATTTAATAATTGAACAAATCCCTACTCTTAAACCTCCGGTTTACGCGCGTACCCGCATCTGTGGGCAGTGCCCACCTTACATATATTTCAAAAATAAAATAGTAACGCTATATGTTTTTATCTTTACAAGTTATTATATACAAAATAGACTAACCTCACAGTTGCCCACAGATGCTTTTGATACTATCACCCAGCGGCATCGTATAAATGGGAACTATCGTTAAAAGATAAAGTAGCGCCGGATTTTACGATGTTTTTATCAAAAGCAAGCGGCTTGAAGTTTATTTTAGTTTTATGGTTCTGTAGTCGAATATTCATTGTAATTGCCATGCAGTTAATTGCTCCCTCGATATCAAAAGGGGAGCATATAGCAACGTGGGGATGGGATGCTTTCGCGCGTTGGGACGGAGTATGGTATCAACAAATAGCAACTTCAGGTTATGAATTTGTTAACGATGGTCGTTTACATTCCGTTCCTTTCTTCCCCTTGTATCCTACTATCACTTGGGCAGTAATGAAATTAGGGTTGCCGTTTGGGTTTGCTGGAACATTAGTAAATAATTTGGCATTTTTAGGAGCGTTAATCACAATATACCATTGGGTTAGCGAACGGCATAATATCAAAGCCGCGCGCTGGACAGTTGCCGCTTTAACTTGGTGTCCTTTATCACTTTATGGCACCGTTACTTATACTGAAGGGTTATTTTTGCTGTTGAGTAGTTTATCCTTACGAGCTTTTGATAAAAATAAATATGTAGGGGCTGCTTTTTGGGGCGCCTTAACAACAGCGACTCGACTTACAGGTATTACATTAATTCCAACATATTTATTTTTAGCTTGGCAGGAAAAAAGAGGTATAAAAGCTTATGTTACAGCAGGTGTAAGTAGTATTGGGTTTTTATTATATAGTGCGTATTGTGCAGTAAAATTTGGCGACCCGTTAGCTTTTTTAACAGCACAAGCAGCTTTTGGACATCGTTCTGCTGCTGGTGTTGACTTACGTGGTTGGGGACTAAATTTTATTCGTGGCGCCTTTGGTTCGATAAACTGGAGTAATTACACGCTGAAAAATCCATTTCACCTAGTCCAATTTGTTTTGATTTGTGTGGGAGTATATTTATTGTGGCGCCGACACCAGCAACTAAATAAAGTAGTTTCAGCATGTATCGGTTTTATTTTATTAACGTGGATGTGGCTACTATGGGGAGATGGGTTTGTAAAAACTTACATGGTTTTTGGTGGTAGCTATCTATTATGGCATTTGCTCCCCGAACTTCGTCCTGTTGTACTTACCTACTGTATTTTTTCACTGCTACTAGTTTTCTTTTCAGGCAGCATTGTAGCCACAGAGCGTTTTGCATATGGTATCGTATCAATTGCAATTGCCTTTGGAATATTACTATCTCGTCACAGTCGCTGGGGACTACCAACTTTAATATATTTTGCAATTGTACTCGCTAGTTTTGCTATCAGGTTTTCCAGAAATATCTGGGTAGCATAATAATTGTAGCACATCTGTCCCAGATGTGCAGTCAAGTAATTATTTTTACCACAGAGACGCAGAGTTCACAGAGAAGAAAAAATTATTCACTCTAACGATAGATTTAGATGATGCTGGGTTCCGCTAAAGCGTTGCCCAACCTACAGTTCTACAACCATCATGCCCCAGATTACATCAAAATGAAATTTAGCCGCGCGTTGAATATTAAAATTTGCTGATGTTAGTAACTCATGAAATTCTGCTTGGGTATAACAACGTTCATGGGCAGGATTAAACATTTTTAGGTATAGGTCAATCAAACGGCAAAAAAAGTAGTCTTTACACCAATCTAAAATAAATACTTTTCCATCTGGTTTTAATACCCGCTTTATTTCTGCTAATGCTGCAACTGGGTCATCAAAAAAATGAAATGCACTAGCAGATACTACTATATCAAAGCTGTGATTCGCAAAAGGTAAATTTGAGGCGCCTGCTATTTGAAAGGATACGTTAGGATGTGCGATAAATTTCTGCCTAGCAACAAGTAACATTTGTTCAGAAATATCTACACCTGTAATTTGCTGATTAGGATTATCACGTATAATAAAACTTTCAAACTCACCCGTTCCACAACCAACATCTAATACTGTCGCTTGGGGTGGAATATCTGCCCAATTTTTCAGAAAAGTTAGCGTTTTCGTATTGTAGCTATTCCAACGTCGGTCATAAATCTTCGCTACTTGGTCATATTCTTGGGTAACTATTTTCTCACGCATACCTATATTAATTAAAAACAGGCACTGTAACTCCAATGAATAAAATTATCATATATTTATTTTCAAAACGACCGATAGGGCTACACTAATATTTTGCATATACTCGTCTGATAAAGCTCCTACTTGGCGAATTAATCTTTGCTCAGAAATTGAACGAACTTGAAATGTATCAGCAGCAGAAATTTTACTCAATCCGTTGTCTGATGTGGGTTCTAACCTTACCATCCAGGGTATTGTAGCAAAAGCATCATTCCAATTGGTAATTGGAACAATAACTTTTAGGCGTAAAATGCCTATTTCATCATTACTAACAATAACTGCTGGACGAGTTTTAGCTATTTCATCACCAACTGTAGGGTCAGCATTAAAAAGCCAAATTTGACCTCTAAGCATAATCTTCATACTCATAAAAGTCTTCTGTGTCCTGGTCTGCAAAAACTACGAATTCACTGCCTTCCTCGTAAAAAGGACGCATGATTTCAGCAGCTTCAGCGAGGCTAACTTGTTTATGGGCATTAATTTCAGAATTTGTATAAATCTCTTCACGTATCATTTTCGATGCGGTTTCAATTAATTCCAAACGCTCTTCAGTCGTCATTTTTTTTAGTGCTTCAACAATTTCTGTCTTGGTCATAAAATTATCATTTTTGATGAGTAAAAATACATGTAAAGTAGTATTTATATTATGACTTAACTAGTTTCGAGGTGCGTACATCATTATTAACACGCCTGCAAATACAATAGTAGCACCTACCCAATCGAACTTATCCGGCGCCACACCATCAATTTTCCAGCCCCATATAATAGACAAAAGAATAAAAACACCACCATAAGCAGCATACGCGCGTCCAAAATTAGCAGGTTGTTTTGTGGCAACGAACCCGTACACAGTAAGGAGTGCAGAACCTAGCAAAGCTAAAACAGGACTTTTACTTTCTCGTAACCACAACCAAACTAAATAACCTCCGCCAATTTCACATAATCCAGCGACAATAAAATAAAACAGCGAATTAATTATCATCTGAATGTAGAGACGTGATACATCACGTCTATATATTACGCCTATCTAGTGGTTCATGTGATTAAATTTGAGAGGTAGGAAAATTGGCAACGGATGATAAACGGATGTAACGGATGGGAATTTTTAAATTACTGTGCTTTGTTTGTAACAAATAAATCATCCGTTATATCCGTTGCATCCGTTGCAAACTAACCTACCAAAACTTATGACATAGACTACTAGTTACCGTTTTTTCAAAAACCACGCAGCGATTCCCACAACACCCAATCCTATAACAACTGGTAACGCAAATGATAGAACATTTGTTTCTTGGGGTTCTGTTGCAGCACTGGCGCCACTTACTTTTTGTGGAGATACTTGAGGGGAAGGTTGGGAAGGGGTTCCGGTTGCGACTGTGACATCATAACTCATTTCAAAAGCGCGGAAATCGCCTTCTGTTTTTGGTGTGCAGTTTAACTCTAATTGGTAAAGACCAACAGAAGGAAAAATAATATCGGCGCCGGGAATACCCTGATATTTTTCTGCGTTAATTGCTTGAACGGCTGGCTCTAGGATAGGTTTATCATTGGGTTTACGAGGTTTTGAGTAAACCGCCATTTGACAGTTTGCTTGACTAAGAGGTAATATTTTTCCTCCTTTGCGAGTCAGTCCTACCCAAGCTCTCGCATTTTCACCAGCTTTGGGACTATGGTTTGGTTCAATATGCCAAAGACCGGCTACGTCTCCTTTGACTTGGATGTTGTGAGCGGCAGCAGGAGAAATTATAGAGGCGAGAATGATTATCCAGCCTAGGTTAAGGGTGAGATTTGATAGATACATTATGGGATTTTATTTCTAGAATCCCAATAGTGATAGCCTGAAGTCAAAAGACATGTTGTCATACTTTGATCCCCTAAAGATTTTATATAATTTCAGACCACATAGAGACGTGATTAAATCGCGTCTCTACCCACAAATTTGTGTGGAACGGGGATCAAAATATAATATTTACTTATCTTTAAATGTCCATACACCTTCATCCCAGTCAGCGTCTGAAGGTGGACTTTGTAACCAATGGTTACATCGTCGCACATGGAGCATTGCTGCATGGTCGTGTGGGTTTAGTTCCAAGGCTTTATTAAACTCGCATTTTGCGAAGGTGAATTCACGATTTAGGTAGTAATGGCGCCCTTTATGATAGTGTTCGATTAAATCTAGCTTTTTACTATCAACTGGGTCTGTGCGTAAACCTACTAGTTCGTATATTGCTACAGGTTCGTTTCTACCTTTAACACGAATGTAATCAAGTTCGCGCGCCCAGATATGGTCTTGACATGGTTTGTACGTGTTATCACTGATAATTATGTCACAACTGTAGTGTTTACTAACACTTTCTAAACGTGAGCCTAAATTCACGCCATCACCGATTGCAGTAAATTCCATCCGCTTACTCGAACCAATATTACCACTGATAACGGTGTCAGAGTTAATACCGATACCAATATCGATGCGAGGCTTATTAATGGCATGACGACGACGGTTGAACTCGCGTAGACGGTGACGCATTTCTAAGGAGGTTTGCACTGCCATCCATGCATGTTGTTCTAAAGGTAGAGGTGAACCAAACACTGCCATTATCGCATCACCGATATATTTATCGAGAGTGCCTTTGTGCTTAAATACTGCTTCGACCATTGACTCGAAGTACTCGTTGAGCATACTCACGACTTCTTCAGCTTCGAGGTTTTCTGTCAAAGTTGTATAACCACGAATATCGGAAAACAGAATTGAAACATCTTTTCTGTCTCCTCCTAACTTCGCATCATCAAGTTTGAGTAATTCTTCCGCTAACTCTTGCGTCATATAGCGATACATCGTACTCTTGAGACGCTTTTCATCGCTAATGTCTTCCATCACCACTAAGGCGCCTCGAACTGAAGAGTGGTCGCTAACATCAGCGATAGAATTAATCGATAAATTAATGCTGTGTTCAGAGTTATTACTTATTAATAGGGTTTGGTCGGGATAGTATTGCTGACTTCGCTTTTTATCGGCAGCGTGTAAAGCGTTGTGACACCACTTGCTAAAGTCACCTTGCTTGATGTTAATAACATCCGTTATCACCCTGCCTTCCAAGCGGTCAAGAGTCTCAACTCCGAGTATTTTCTTAGCGCTTTCATTTGCAGCAATAATATTTCCAGCTTTATCAGTGGAAATTACACCGTTAGAAAGACTGCGTAGGATATCGCGTTGCATCTGTTCTTGCTGCTTAACGGTATCAAACAATTTCGCGTTTTGTAGCGCTACCCCAGCTTGGATATTAAATGCTTCCATAAATTCTTCGTCGTTACGGTCGAAGCTAGCTTGGAAACATTCTGGAGCTTTAGGCCAGTCTGCTGGGTCATAATTCGCAAAATCTCCCGATTTCTTTTTATTGACTAATTGAGTAACACCTATTAATTCTTGGTCAGCATTAAATACTGGCATACACAATAAGCTACAAGTACGGTAGCCATTTTGTTGGTCGAGTTGCTTGGCTGTACTAGAGTCAGGATGGTCATATAAATCGAACATGATATTCAAAGTCTTTCCTGATGCCGCAACTTGTCCAACAAACCCCTTACCAAACGGGACGCGCAACTCTTTCATCGAGCCGTCAGTTTGAGAGATTTTTGTCCATAGCTCATTCTTCTCGCGGTCTAATAACCACAGCGTACTGCGGTCAGCGTTCATTAACTCTTTTGCCTCGTCCATTACCCGTTTCAGGGTTTCTTCTAAATCTAAACTGCTTTGACTAAGTGATTTTATCGCCTTCATCAATGCTGCTGCCGCGCGTTGTTTTTGTGTTGCGACATAAAATGAGCGCGAAGATTCTAATATTAGCCGGATAGACAGGGCAAACTCTTGAAATAATTGTTCATCAGCAACAGTAAACCCTCGTATATCAATTCGCTCTGATAAATGTGCTGTCGTGCGGTGCGAAGGTTTTAACTTATTGAGCAATTGTACTACTGCAACTAATTGTCCTTGTTCGTTGAGTAATGGCAGTGCCAACATTGTGTAGGTACGATACCCCGTGCGTTTCTCTTGTTGCTGCGCGTATATTGAACGCGGGTCATCATAAAAATCAAAAGGAATATTAATAACTCTTTTGTGTGTGCTAACTTCTCCGGCAATACCTTTGTTCGCAGGAACGCGAATTTCTAAAGAACTGGCGCCATCACCTTCAGCAACAATAGACCAAAGTTCCTGTTTTTCTTCATCTAATAAAAATATTGTCGTTCTGTCTGCTCCTAGTAGCTCACCTGTTTTAAGTGTGATAGAATGCAGCATCTCTTTCAAGATTGTCTCAAACCCATGCGAATCAAGCATCGATAGAGTTTGGTTGACAACCAATAGCTTTTGCTCAACTTCCGTGACAACCTGTTTAAAAGTGTCTTGAGTTAGCGGAGCCAAAAAAGTAGAAATTGTTCCCTGACGTTTGGCGAGGGCACCCATAGCAGCTGCTGGCTGCAAGTCACGGTCTTGATTACTAACACCAATTATTAAATCGGCAGTACTACCGCAACTAAGTTGTTCAACAGACATAATTAGCTTTTGATATAGGATTCGATAATTAGAAGTGTTTAACGGGATTAACTATTCGATTTCATGTATACGGGTGTTGTTTTTAGCAACTCTAGCTAGCCATTATCCACAGTGTAATCTTTCCAAATCCAAGCGTCATTACTTAAGTAGGCAGCGTAATTTTTACTCATTACTCAAAAAGCGAATACCGCAATACGCACGCCATTTGACTCGCAAGCAAAGTACGACCCGGAGTAATGAATATTTACAAGCGAAATAATGTAAATGTACTAAATTTCTAAACGCAATCGATGTCACTAAAGGGAATTTGTCGCGCGGGCTTATGTCTAAATATCGCCACGTATAAAAGTAACCTATTTGGAGCTAGAAAGCTAATCTTTTTTTGATAGAACAAATGTACAGAAAAATTTTTCTCTGAGTGCATAAATTAAATTAGACTTTTGCTCTATTCAAGAGGTACCCATTTTTTGGTAGAGATATTAATAGTGATATTGCTGGTAAACTGTGTATTTGTGTCAAAAAAAGCTTAAAATGCGTCTCGAAATGCTCACACTGGCCTTTCATGGCTAAAGTCAATCTCCGTTTTGAATAGTAGTATCAGGTGTGAAAATGGAATATTCTAATTCTTTAGGTAATGTTGAAGCAGACCCAGGTAATAACGCTAACACTTCTAATCCCATTAGCTCTGAAATCGTTGTTGCAGAGCCAGGTGTACTTGTCGTCCAGCCTCACGAAGTATCCTATCTACAAGTTTTAGCAAAACCGCCTTCTTCACGTAAGATACTACTAATGAGTTTACTGTGTACTGCCGCCATCGCCACTAGTACTACAGGGGTACTAAGGTGGCAATATGCTCGAACTCACGAAGTTACTGATAAAGCTTATGTCACGACTGATACATATGCCGTAAATTCTAAGATTCCCGGTCAAGTGGTAAGCGTAAGCGCAAATGAAAATCAGGTTGTCAAAAAAGGTTCTGTTTTAGTCAAACTCAACCCCTCACAATATCAAGCTAAAGTTAAAAGAGCTACAACAATTCTAGAACAAGCTCAACAGCAAGTTAAAAAAGCTGCAACAGACCGTGATACAGCAAAAGCTAAAATTAAAAATCAACCGAAAGTAGAAATAAGCGGTCAGAATGACCCGGCAGTAGTTGCGGCACGTTTAGAAGCCAAAACACGATTATCTGAGTTAAAACGCATTTTTCCAGCTTTTGCTAAAGCTTCTGTTGATTACGAGCGTTTTGTCAAGCTTCATTCATTGGGTTTTATACCCATAAAAACGCTTCAAGACACTAAAACCAAATATGACGATTTATTTAAACAGTACAACTCCTCAACAGCCCAAGTCAAACTTGCACGAACCAAGTTAACAACAGCACAGCAAAATTATCTTGATGGGCAAATAAAGCTAGCGCAACAGAAAATAGAAGAAGCTCGTAAAAATTCTCAAGAAGCACAAGCAAAATTACAGCAGAAAATGGAGTTAGATAGTAAAAAAATACTAGAAAGCCGAACTAAATTACAGCAGAAAATGCAGGAAGACAGTAAGAATAGATTGTTATCGCAAACTGAGTTACAGCAGAAAATTAAGCAAGACGGTAAAAAATTACAAGCTAACGAATTGAAAGCGAACGAGCAAAAAATCGAGAAATTAAAAGCAGAACAACTAAAAGCCGAGAAATTACAAGCTAACGAGTTAAAAGCGAACGACCAAAAAGTTGAAAAATTAAAAGCTGACCACCAAAAAGCTATACAACAGCTAGAAAAACAATTTGCAGCAAAACGGGAACAGCAAGACAAAACTATCGCGCGGTTAACAGAACAAAAAACAGTAGTTGTGCCTAGACTAGCAGAAACAGAGATACTACTTTTAGATTACGAAAAAAGTCAATTGTACTTGAAAAGTGCCCAAACTGCGCTATCGCAAGCTGCTAGGCAATTAAAAGACGCAGAGTATCAGCTTTACTACACCAAAATAACCGCTCCCAACAACGGGCAAATTAATATTAAACGCGCGCAAACAGGGCAAAAAGTTGAACCAGGACAAACTTTAATGTCGCTTGTACCGCAAAAACTCTGGATAGCAGCTGACTTTGAAGACGAACAACTAAAAAAAATCAAACCGGGACAGTCAGTGCAAATTCAACTTAAATCTTTAACAGATAAAACCTTTACAGGCAAAGTGCAATCTATACTACCACTTTCTAAAACCAAATATAATCATTTGCGTCCACCTGTCAAAATTTCATTTGACCCCAAAATATTGGGTAAATACAAGTTACTTATTACACCTGGTACTCCTGCCTCTGTAAAAGTGGAAATTTAGCAACGGATACAACGGATGTAACGGATGAGTTAGTAGTATAAACAAATTTTATTTATTTTATATCACTTATCCGTTAGAGGATGTTTGAAAAGTATCAAATTTAACTATAGCCTTAGAAAATCCCCCCAACCCCCCTTACTAAGGCAGGGCTGATTCATTCCCTAAGAAGCTTGAAAAATCAAGGGTTTCGCGCAAATTTATGTTGGTCATTTTGCTACCCAGGCGCCTCTAAAATAGACAATCACACTTAGATTTATGTGCTAAAAAGTCTGTTTTAGAGTTACCCATACTTATGATTTTTCTCGCTAACCATCTTGACAAATCCAGTTTAAGAGGGAACGAATCAGCCCTGCCCTTACTAAGGGGGGCTTAAATGCCTGTTTTCCTCCCCTTATTAAGCTACCATGTACACACAAGTCTCTCAAAGTTACTTTTCTTCTCTTTCTTTCCCCCCTTTGTGTCCTTTGTGCCTACCCTACGGGAAATCCTCCGGATTACGTGGTTTATCTCTTTAAGGAACCACAAAGGTCACTGCATGTCACAAAGGAAGATAAGAAAGGCCTTATTAAAGATGTGTATACACCGTAGCCCTTATTAAGGGGGGCTTAAATGCCTCTTTTCCCCCCTGACACGCGCTCTGTCAGAGGGGATTAAACCAAGAACTGAGTATTAAATATAGCTTTTAAAACATCCTCTTACATCCGTTGCTAAAAATTTAAATTATCAATAGATTCTTCAATTTCTATATCTAATATCCGCTCGCGCGCGTTTCTTAATTCAACTAACTTACCTTCTTTGTGATATAACTCTACTGCCTTCTTTAAATCTTCGACTGCCAAAAGCTTATCACCCAATTCGCGATGTAAATTACCACGATGAAAATAAGCTTCTGCATCGTAAGGATTAATTTTAATAACTTGAGTATAATCTTCGATGGCGCCTGTTTTATCTCCTAAATCAATAAGTGCATTTGCTCGGTTAAAATAAGCGTCTGCATCATAAATATTAAGTTTTATATTCATTTCTATTGCTTCAGTATAATCGGCGACTGCGCCTTGATAGTTACCGACTTCATAGCGAGAATTTCCACGATTTATGTATTCTTGTGGGGTATCGGGAGTTTCTTCTACTGTTGTAATTTGTGTAATTTGAATTTCTGGCTGCAAGCCACTGTTGTTAATATTAGCATCTGGATTTAAGTTGATGGCATAAGTGTAATCTTCAATGGCGCCTTGATTATCTCCAAGATGTGAGCGCGCGTAAGCACGGTTAAGATATGCACCCGCATCGTGTGGATTGATACGGATAACTTGGGTAAAATCTACAATGGCGCCTGAACAATCTCCAATTTGATAACGCGCCAATCCGCTTTTCTGATAAGCTTTTAAATAATTAGGGTTGATATTTACCGCGATCTTACAATCATTAATGGCGCCTTCATAATCACCAAATTGATACTTTGCCGTAGCTATCTTATAATAAATCTCTGGATTATTACTATCTAACTTTAAAGCACCGTTATAAGCAATGATTGCCGCTTCATAATTCGCGCGTTGAAAGCTATCATCACCGTTTTGTAAATATAATTGTACTAATTGTTCGGAACTACGCTGTGAATCTGATTCGTGTTCATACTTACCCTGTTCGCCACTCGATATATATTGATAAACAGGTAACTTATCGCGGTTGACATGATAAGAAGCTCCATTAGAACCATTGGAAGCATTAGAAGCATTAGAAGCATTAGACAGCAACTGTTCCAAATAACAAACCAAACCACCACCATACATCAACTGTTCGATACCAAAAGAAATTCGCCCAGTTTTGAGCTTAATCATCGCAGTAGGTAAAAACCCTGCTAAAACTAAATTGTATTCTGACTGTGCCTCGTTAATTTTCTCCTGAATCAAAACACAGACAATAACAGCATTTTTAGCGACTTCTTCCGAAGTAACCGACCACTTAACTGTATCAAAGCTACCGCAGCGCGATTTAACTTCAACACCAATCAATGGGTTAGAAGTCAAAGTAAAATCAACATTACCATCTCCACCAAGATGATGTTCATAGTCAACCTCGGTAATAAAACCCGCAAGTCGCTCCTTGACAAGTTCTTCACCCAACTTACCTTTTAAATAACTGATAAAAACATCACGAACTGGAGACACTCGTTTATACTTCTCAGCCATTCTCCAGCAAAAATTCCGCAGTGAATTTAATCGAGTTCCAGAAATGACCGTCAACTCGCTATGCTGTCCAGAGTTCTCACAGTGCAGCAGTGAACCAGATGATAACCTGTTAATAAAATCAGATTGAAGCCATCGCAGTACGGTAATCCAATCCATTAGCGAGTTTTGCGATTAGGGTCTACTGGTTATTTTATTAACTAAGCAAACAAAATAAAAGCCATTTTAAGAGTTTTTTAAATAAATAAGCTCAAATGATAACCGTTCAAAGGGCGCCAGTTCCCTGTAGGATAAGCATCTCGCCCGTCCTACAGAAAAATTTATTTCTCGGACTATTCTAAAATTAAATCACTGTACTAATGTACCAAAATAAACTTTTCTAATCATAAATGAGAACCATTGATTCCCAAATTATTACAGCTCGCTATATCGTAGTAAGAGCCGCAACAGAAAGACATAAACCTAATTCTTTAAGCAACGTGTTTAAAGCATAATATTCAACTTGACCATCTTCTTTTAAGTTTGTATCTAGTTTTTTGTAAGCTTGCTTTGCTCTTAAAGAAAGATGTTCAATACCACCTTGTGCTTCAATTACATTTTTAAGTGCTTTACTTAAAATCTTGGGTTCATTCTCTTCTAAAGACACTTCAATGTAAGCAGCTGCTTCCAAAGGGTCTTTCAAGTCTTGAATTAGTTTTTCGTGGTAACTTACACTTCTATGCATCATTTCTACTTTTATAATTTTTCCAAAATTCTTTCGCTTTTTCTATATCTTTTCCTTGAGTACTTTTGTCACCCCTAGTGGTCTATGTCATTAATTTTGGCTGGTTGCGGGTGGACAGATTCGCGACTTATTTAAGAAGTCGGGAATCTTAAACATCTCAAAACTTATGACATGGACTACTATTAGAAGCAAAAATTTTATTTTATATCAAATCAGGGTCTTCCCCTAATTCACGTAACTTAGCAGCTAAACGTTCAGCACGTACATGCTCCTGTTGCGCGCGTATTTCAGCTTGTTGACGCTGTTGCTGTTCGAGTTGAGCAAGTTGTTCAGCTTCTAAACGTCGTTGATCTAACTCTACTGAGGTTAAAAACTTTCGACCATCTGGATAATAAATTTCAAGTGTTAGCGGTGTTAAGACAAACTTGATTTTTAAGCGTGGACTTATCCAATTATTTATTTTTTTAATTCTCTTCAATAAGTTGTTCGCGCGCAGCCAACCTTGAAGATTATTTGTATAGGGGTTATAAAGGTAGTATTCTTCGACACCGTGTTCTTGGTAAAAGTCAAACTTTTTCGCCATTTCTTCGTCTTTGTTACCTGGTGAAAGAATTTAAAATACGACTTGCGGCGCCACATTATCTTCACGGTGCTGAACATACGCGCTTCTATCACCTTTTGGTCTGCCGAATACTACCATTGCATCCGGCGCGCATTTTTTATCTTTATTATCTTTGACTGGATACCACGCCAAGTCGTAAGCAACAAATACCTCTATAAATGAAGCAAATAATATTTCTAAATTTTCTTTAATTAAAACAATCCAACGAAATTGTATTGTATTATCTGACATTGGTTTACCGTCGCTTGAAGGGTATATGTCCAAGTCGGCAGTATCATATTCTGTAAGTTGTCGTACCATATTGCAGCACCTCAATAGTATTCTGTGGGGACTAGCACCGTATACAATTCAGTTTAGATGGTAGATGTGGATACTTCCACCGCACTCGTTAGTATCAAAATAATATAATTGTATTGATAATAGTAATTGGTTGTGACAGATTTTGTTCTGACACGTATTATTCGCTTTAAGATGCTGATTAATGCTGTTGTTAAGTGTTATAAAAGGCACTTGCTATGCATAATTAAATTATAAAAAGATGTAGATATTATGATTTCACATCAAGAGCGTATAAAAGTTGTTCAAAGTAATATTACCCAGCTACAAGTAGATGCAATAGTCAATGCTGCGAACAGTTCGCTGCTAGGGGGTGGTGGAGTAGACGGCGCCATCCACCGTGCGGCAGGAAGTGAATTACTCACAGAGTGTCGTAAACTCAACGGTTGTAAGACTGGTAACGCCAAAATTACTGGAGGATATAAATTACCAGCAAAGTGGATAATTCATACAGTTGGTCCAGTATGGCAAGGTGGGAACCATAATGAAGATGAACTGTTAGCAAGTTGTTACGTTCGTAGTTTGGAATTAGCAACAGAGTACGATATTAAAACAATTGCGTTTCCTGCTATTAGTACAGGCGCCTATCGTTTCCCAATGGAACGCGCGGCAAAAATTGCTGTGAGTGAAACAAGTAAATTCCTGGAATCTAATGATTCGCTTCAACAAGTCATTTTTGTTACATTTGGTGAAGATGCTTATGATTGCTATCTAAAAGTAATTCAAGTTAGTGAAGGGTAAGGTGGCTTTTGCCAACCTACGAAATAATCAACTTTTTAAGCTGTTGCTTTTTTTATTAATATATAGGAACGGGGCTTGCGATGCCCATTCCACAACATTTATAATAATGCACATCCTACAAGAATTATTTTATGTAAACAATCATATATATTTTATGCTGCAACGTGCGCTCTTTTGATTCAATGTTTATCTGGTAAAGATTATTAGCAGTTGGCAAAAAATGAATACTTCGATTAAGTTGCCTAAAAGATTGATGTTACTTGGTTCGGGAGAACTGGGTAAAGAGTTTGTGATTGCTGCACAAAGACTTGGTAACTATATAATAGCTGTTGACCGCTACGAGTCGGCGCCTGCGATGCAAGTTGCTAATGCGTGTGAAGTTATATCGATGCTGAGTGCGGATGATTTGGAAGCGGTTGTTAATAAGCACAAACCTGATTTTATTATTCCAGAAATTGAGGCGATTAGAACTGAGAAATTACTTGAATTTGAACAGCGTGGAATTACGGTTATTCCGACAGCGGCAGCGACAAATTACACAATGAATCGTGATAGAATTCGTGAGCTTGCTCATACAAAGTTAGGTGTAAGAACTGCAAAATATGCTTACGCTTCAACTTTAGAGGAATTGATCGCTGTATCTGATATAATTGGGTTTCCTAATGTCGTTAAACCTGTAATGTCATCTTCAGGTAAGGGACAATCGGTTGTTAATGATTTTAGTGATGTTGAGAATGCTTGGAATTACGCTATTGCTGGTTCGCGCGGTGATAGTCAAAAGATAATTGTAGAAGAGTATATCAACTTTGATATCGAAATTACTTTACTTACCATTAAACAATGGCAGGCGCCTACTATTTATTGTGTACCAATTGGTCATCGTCAAGAACGTGGCGACTATCAAGAGTCGTGGCAACCTGCTGATATTTCTGAAGATAAAGTAAAAGCAGCGCAAGAAATAGCTAAAAAAGTTACTGACTCTCTTGGTGGCGCCGGCATCTTTGGAGTTGAGTTTTTCATCACCAAAGATGAAGTTATTTTTTCTGAACTGTCGCCTCGTCCCCATGATACAGGTATGGTGACGTTGATTTCACAAAACCTGAATGAGTTTGAATTGCACCTGCGCGCGGTTCTTGGTCTACCTATTCCAAATATAGAACAACTCGGAGCTTCTGCTAGCGCTGTGATTTTAGCATCAGAAAAGTCAGAGTCCGTTAGCTTTGAAGGAGTCGCCGAAGCTTTGGCACAAAAAGACGTTGATATTAAGCTTTTCGGTAAACCAACAGCACATCCTTATCGTAGAATGGGAGTTGCTTTAGCTAAAGCTGCTTCGGTTCAAGATGCGCGCGCAAAAGCAACAAAAGCCGCAAGTACTGTTAAAATAATCAGTGCATAACATTAAACACCGCTAGTTTATTAAACAAAGCGGTGAAAGTTGTGCCCTTGCATAATTAACTGTTGTTTGCGGTAACTAGCAAACTAGCTAGCTATGATTGCCTTGACACTTAGAAAATAGGGAACACACTAAACACCGTAAATCTGCTTAGATTTAAGCATCATCTACACTATAACATTAAAATAGTAACATCTGTAAAGAGATGAGTAACTTAAATCCATAATTGTCATCTATCTTAATTAGTATTTTTTTAAAGAATTTAGTACGACAGAATTACTACACATGATTATAATCCTAAATCTACACCAATACGATGGGCGCAGGCAAATCCAGAAAAAGCAACTGCGTTCAAACCTTGACCTGGAAAAGTGCTATCTCCTACACAATAAAGTCCGGGTACTGCTGTACGATTAAATGGCATCCCTAACAATCCTAGCAATTTACGCCGTGGAATTGGACCATACGTACCCTCCGTGCGACCTAAAAAACGGCGATGAGTCCTAGGTGTTCCTACTTCTAAATAATCTAACCCAGTATCAAGTCCCGGAAAAATTGAATTCAACCTTGCAATTATTCTACCTGCTACAGCTTCTTTACGCGCGTCATACTCAGTCTTGTGTAATTTATCCCAATCACTAAACCAGTGTGGTGTAAAAGCGTGAATAATATGATAACCGGGCGGCGCCAAATCTGGGTCAAGTAATGTAGGAATCGAAACAAAGATTGTGCCTTCAGCATCGGCCATTTTTTCCCAATTTTCAAGCAAAATATGATGGCATTCTGTATTATTCGCCAAAATATCGGCTTTTACTCCCATGTGTAAACTTAAAAAACTTGGAGATTTTTGATATCTTTGTTGCCATTTTTTTTCATTTATTGGTGTTTCTTCGTGAGTAAGCAGTTTACCGAACGTATCCCAACGAGTCGCGTTTGAGACAATTGTACCAGCACGATAAATATCGCCTGAAGCAAGTTTGACACCAACAGCACGTCTATTTTCAAGCAAAATTTTTGTAACGCGCGCTCGATAGAGAATTTTTCCTCCTGCTTTTTCTAAACCTTCGACAAGCTTGAGGGCAATTTGTCCTACACCACCTTTGGGATAATTGACTCCACCATAATGTCGGTCAGAGAAAACCATTCCAGCATTAATCATTGGTGTCATCGAAGCTGGTACAACCGACCAGCAATAGCATTCCATATCAATAAATCTTAGTAATTCTGGGTCTTTAATATATTTGCGCGCGATATCTCCAGCATTTACAGGTAAATACCTCGCTAAACCCAGACATGACCTTGGATGCTGCAAAAACGTTCGTAGTAAGTAGCGAGGTTCTTCCAAAGAAAGCAAATCCATGCTATTGAGATAATTAAATACTTTCCAACACTCATCATAAAAGTGGCGAATTCCCAAACGTTCGTGAGGGAAATACGCCGTAATATTTTCTAAAAATGTCTGATAATCTCTATCTACTTTGAGGTCTAAGTTATTTGGTAAATGATAGTGAATTTGTACTTGATCAGGAATAGTTTCAACGCTGACATTAACTGCATCAAGCGCGCGGGTCAGTAAATTAGTAGTACCTTGTTGTCCAAAACCAAAAATCATTGAGGCGCCAACATCAAACCTATATCCCTCACGTTCAAAATAGCCAGCACTTCCACCTGGTATAATGTAGCGTTCCAGAACAAGCACTGATGCACCTTTTACAGCTAATTGAGTCGCAGTTACCAAGGCGCCGATACCAGAACCAATAATGATGACATCAAAAGGAACATATGACATACAAGACTCTTAAATACTTTGAAAAACTATTAATTATTAACTCATAACTTCTGTACGGGCGGGTTCACCAAAATTTTTATTACTTACCAGCATATAGGTAAACCCGCCCCTCCACTCATAACTCCTGTACGGGCGGGTTCACCAAAATTTTTATTACTTACCAGCATATAGGTAAACCCGCCCCTCCACTCATAACTCCTATACGGGCGGGTTCACCAAAATTTTTATTACTTACCAGCGTATATGTAAACCCGCCCCTCCTCAGCTCCTATACGGGCGGGTTCACCAAAATTTTTATTACTTACCAGCGTATAGGTAAACCCGCCCCTCCACTCATAACTCCTATACGGGCGGGTTCACCAAAATTTCTATTACTTACCAGCATATAGGTAAACCCGCCCCTCCTCAGCTCCTGTACGGGCGGGTTCACCAAAATTTCCCATTACTTACCAGCGTATAGGTAAACCCGCCCCTCCACTCCTCAGCACGAGCGCACGAGCGCACTTTCAACTAAAAAAAGAGGGACAAGCCTGCACGAACGCTGACTAATCCCGTTTGCCGTTCCTTAAAGAGAGGAGAACACTTGAAAGACAATATAGCTTTGATTGAGAAAAAATGTCAATAGATAATGAAATAATTTTTCAATAAGCCCTGATGTGTTATTTTTTTGCTGTCAGGAACATGCGTCTCTGGAGTATCATGTGTTTCAATCAGCTTTATACTCTGTCTTAATACAATAAGGAAGCGCGCTTTTTTCGAGCTATGACGTCACAATTACGTGTTTATGTCCCACCCCATCCATTAATCAAGCATTGGTTAGCTGTAGCTCGCGATGCTTCGACACCTTCAGTGTTATTTCGGAGTGCCATGACCGAACTAGGTCGTTGGTTGACTTACGAAGCAGCGCGCGAATGGTTGCCGACGCTGGAAGCAACAGTGCAAACTCCGCTTTCTACATCACCTGCAACTTTTATAGATCCTGAAATTCCAGTGGCAGTAGTTCCAATTTTGCGAGCGGGTTTAGGGCTACTAGAAGGAGCGCAAACTTTGCTACCGCTTGCATCTATTTATCACCTTGGTTTGGTACGTGATGAAGCAACACTCGAACCTTTGTGTTATTTGAATAAATTGCCAGAAAAAATTAATCCTCAAACGCGAGTATTAATTACCGACCCGATGTTGGCTACAGGTGGGTCAATTATGGCGGCAATGGCAGAATTAACACATCGGGGTGTAGACCCATCTAATACCCGAATAGTTAGTGTAGTAGCTGCTCCGCCTGCTTTACAAAAATTAAGTTCTGCATATCCTGGTTTGATTATTTATACAGCTTGTATTGATGAGGGTCTAAACGACAAAGGATTTATTGTTCCAGGTTTAGGAGATGCAGGCGACCGCATCTTTGGGACATAAGCTACCATGCAGCTAGGGCTGTTGTGGCTATCTAGTTTATTAACGAATGATTAGTCGCAGTGTAATGTTACGGCGGTAAGAATTATGAGTCAACGTGATGGTTTTGCTGGTGGGTTTTTCGCTGGGGCAATTGTTGGTAGTGTTGTTGGTGGTGTTTTAGGCGCGCTCTTTGTGTCACGACGCGACGAAATGCCCGAAGAAGTTCAGCAACTTGCACCAAACGAAGAGGCAAAGAAAAAACATGCCGTGCGCCGTCAGCAAATTAAATTAAGCGATACTGAGAGCATGGAAACTGCCAGACGTTCGCTTGAAGATAAAATCGCTCAACTCAATGCCACTATCGATGAAGTTAGGCAGCAGTTGAGTAATGTTCCGGGCGCCTCAAATACAGGGGAAACTCAGGAAAGGGTATAGTGAAGGTGTAGCCAATAGATAAATGACTAATACCTATTGAGTCGTTTACAATCGATTACAGGATTATCTGTTGACTATCACAGGAAAACGAACTAGACATGAGTTCTTCAATCGCATTGCTCACCCAAACACTATCAGTGTTTATCCAGATATATAGCTACTTACTGCTGTTTAGAGTTCTTTTAACTTGGTTCCCAACTGTGAATTGGTATAACCAGCCTTTTGCAGCGTTGAGTCAAGTTACTGACCCATACTTAAATTTGTTCCGTTCGATTATTCCTCCGCTTGGTGGAATGGATTTTTCGCCGATTTTAGCCTTCTTAGCGCTTAATGTTATCGGTGGTTTAGTCGGTAGCTTGGCTGCTAGTGCCGCTGCCGGAGCTTTTTAGTATACGTATTCTAAGTACAGTAAGATGTGTGTTATACCATTTACACTCAAATTACACGCAAGTTGCATCTAGTTTACATTTAATTATCTGTTGTAGAGGCGGATTCAAAGTAGAGACGCATTTAAATGCGTTTCTACACAAAGAATTTTATTTTCGTACCTGGGCGCCGAACCCAGCAGCTTTAAACTGTTTGAGTTTTAGCGGTTCGGGTTGATTAGCAGCGACTGTAATTCTAAGGGAAAAATCGCTAATACCGGGTGGAACTTCTGGAATAGAACCAAGACGAGTTCTGTTTTGCATTACTGGGTCATTGTCGGCATCGTAAATACGTCCAAAAATATCCGCATCATAGACATATTTGTTTGTAGCGTTTTCAGCCTTGCCTGTGACTAAAAAGCAGTTTGCTGCCATACTACTACCACCACTTGTTACAGAACCCTCTCCAATTTCGGGAGGACACTTATGGTAATCAACATCAAATAGGCGTATTTGTGTTAGTGCAAAAGCGTAGGGACTAGAGAACCACGATAGGACTGTAAATACACAAGTAACTAAAATAGCGGTGAACGCGCGCTTGAGCATAAAGGGCACCATAAATAAATCCAACCATAGGCAAATTTTACCTTTAAAGGGAGGTTCATAAATCTACTCCTTTAGTGTTGGCTACTACTGTTGCAGTTTTGTAATATTTAGTAAGATTAAGCTTCCAGTTACTACGTGCGTTATGACACCTTCGGAGATAGAGTTAGCCCTTATTGAAGCTTTCAGCCGCTGTGATGCTAGTGGTGTTGGGCTTAGTTACGAGCAAAAGCAAATTTTACTCCAAGTAGCTCTTGCGAATGAGGAATCTCCGGAGGACGGTTTTGACGATAACCCCCTAAAAGAATTATCCCCAGAAGAATTACAAGCATTATTAAGCTTTATCAAAGCAAATTCGGCTCAAAATATATCTTGGAAAGTTTTACTGCTTAATGATTGGTTACACGGACAAGATTCAGGAGACGTACATTTTCTTCGCCAGCGTTACGGGGTACAATGGTTAAATCGCTTACAACCTCATCATTTCGAGATACTTGAAGTTGCAGAGGCGCCGTCGTTAAAAGTAGGCGATAATATCGAGGTTTGCAACGCGCTTTGGGAATGGGTACAAGATAATGGCCCATGCGAACGCGAATGGTTTACATGTACTGTGATTTATGTTGATGAAATAGACGCAGAAAATATATCTGGTAGTTGTATTATTCGCTTTCAGAATGGCGCCGAGTATCACATCAGTGGTGTCTATGATTGGAACCAATATAATTGGCGTTGGGCAAAATAGTAGATTGGTGTAGCACATCTGTCTCAGATGTACTGTGATATATTTTTTACCTTATTAGGCGCAGAGAACACAGAGAGGATTGGACTATTTGATGATTAGGACGTATTTTTTATTTTGCTTTTGATTTGATGTTGATGGGGTGGGGCGGGTTTACTAGATTTTTCGTTATGGTTGATGTTGATGGGATGGGGCGGGTTTACAGGATTTTTCGTTATTATTGATGTTGGCTGGTTAACCCGCCCCTACAGGTTTTTCGTTTTGCGGAATTCGGTTACTACGTCTTTGATGTCGCGTAATTCTCCTTCGACTAAATTGTTTAATTGTCGCATTTCTGATGCTGTGATTTTTCCGCTTAGTTGTGATATGGCTGTTTTTAATTCTGGGTGTTTTTTTAATGTTTCTTGGCGAATTATGGGTACTGCTTCGTAGGGTGGAAAGTATTTTTTATCGTCTTGAAGCACTACTAAACCTAGACGGGATATTTGTCCGTCTGTTGAGTTTCCTGCTATGAAGTCTACTAGTTTCTGAGTTAACGCGCGGTAAATTAAATCTAAGCTCATTATGCTTGGTCTTTCTCGAAACTGTAAATTATAGGTTTTAGATAAACCAGGGAATCCGTCTTCACGTTCTGCAAATTCATACCCAAATCCACCACGAAGAAGAGGTGTATATTTTGCTGCTTCTGATAATGTTTTAATATTATATTTCCTGGCATCTTCACCGCGTATAATCATTGCAAAAGTATTCTCAAATCCTAATGAGTCCATGACTTCGAGATTGAATTTTTCAGCATACCCTTGCTTGAGGCGCCGATAAACTTCTTTTGGGTCATTAATGACTGGTTGTTTAAGAATACTTGTAAAAGCAGTACCAGTATATTCAATATAACCATCAATTTTGCCTGCTGTTAGCGCTTGATGGCAAACAAATGAACCACCTAAACGAGGTTTGCGTTCGACTTTTAAATTAGTTTTCGCTTCAATTTGTTGTGCGAGTAACTCACCGAGTATATCTTGCTCGGTAAAATCTTTTGAGGCGATTATAATATCTCTGGTGCCACTACTGTTTTGACTTAGGTTACAACTAGCTAGGGTAAAAATTAAACAGCAAGTTAAAACACTAATAAATAAAAAGTTTTTAAACTTCCAATTCATTTATAAACCCAATTCAGTATTATTTATATAAATTAATTTTTTTAAAGATTTTTTTATATATAGTTGGGTTCCGCGTAGCGAAAGCCAACCTACATATGTAAATTAGGTTTTTTGAAGTAGTTGAATGATGGCGCCGATGCATTCAACGGGGTCAACAGGTTTTGCAATGTGCTGTTGAAATCCTGAAGATAAAGCTGTTTCTCTGTCTGCTTCTGCTGCATAAGCTGTTAAGGCAATAGCTGGAACTTGACCACCCTGCTCTTTTGGTAAATTTCTAATTTGACGGATGAGTGTGTAACCGTCTATTTGCGGCATCCCAATATCACTTAATAATATATCTGGTTGCCATTGAGTAATTAGATTTAATGCTTCTGCTGCATTTGATACTGTTTGTATTTCTGCACCTTCTTGTTCCAACATGAAAGCAAGCAATTCCTGCGAATCTTGATCGTCATCGACGACTAAAATTCTTCTGCCTTGTAAATTAGATACATCTGAGGTATTTGGAGGAATTTGGTTCATTTCTTGGGTAAGGGGTATTAATGGAAGTTTTACTGTAAACGTGGCGCCTTTGTTTTTCTCCTGCACTATAAGCTTCGACAGTTCCACCGTGAAGTTCTACAATCGCTGCTTAACAATTGCAAGACCCAATCCCAATCCACCTTCAAAACGTGTTATCACATTATCCGCGCTTAACGGAATGTGTCGAAAACGTATGGTAGTTTTGGAGCCGCCAATACCTTGGACAGTATCGCTAACCTGGATTTTTGCTTCTGTGCCAATACGCTCAAGCCTCACTTCAACGTTACCACCTTGGGGGATAAACTTGATAGCGTTTGATAACAAATTGCAAAATACGTGTTGCAAACGCACACCCGAACCGTAAACTTGACCCACATCCTTGAAGATAGTAGTTATTATTATGCCATTTTTATCTTATGTATTACCGCTTGGAATAAATGCTTAACCGCTTTTCTAGCAAACCAATTCCAAAATCAGCAATAAAGGCAATTACTGCTGCGGGGACGGCGCCTGCTAATATTAACTGGTTATTAACAACAGCAATTCCACGAAATATAAATACTCCTAAACCACCTGCACCAATTGCTGCTGCAATTGTAGCAATTCCAATCGCAATAACTGTCGCCACCCGTACTCCAGCTAAAATAACATTCATTGCTAACGGTAATTCGACTTGCATTAGCAATTCCCAGTCGCTCATCCCCATACCACGTCCAGCTTCACGCACAGCGCTGTCAACCCCAGTTATTCCCGTGTAAGTATTTCTAATTATAGGTAAAAAAGAATACAATGTTAACGCGACAATTGCAGGAGTGGCGCCAATACCACCGATTATAGGTACAGGAATAAGTAAGCCAAACAGTGCCAAGCTAGGAATCGTTTGTAGTATATTTGCTACACCCAAAATTGGCTGCCGTAATATCGCTTTACGAGTAATCAAAATACCCAAGGGAATACCAATTAGTGTTGCTACCCCAATTGAAATTCCAACTAAGACTAAATGCTCTAAAGCGCGCTGTAATATTTCTGAACCATATTTGATAAGAAAAAAGTCGCCCATTACGATTTTGGATTTGAGATTTTGGTATAGGCACGTTTACGAGGATATCGTAGGGGCGGGTTCACGAGATATCTACCACTAGTATTAAGATATCTGTAAACCCGCCCTTACAATATATAGGACAGGACATTTATAAACCCACCATTCCATTACAGGGTTTTGGGCGCCAACAATATAGTAGAGACGTTACATGTAACATCTCTACTAGAATCTAGAATATATCTTTTATTTGTAAAAGCGTGCGTTATTATAACGTTTTATAATTGTAAAGCGTGAGCAGCGCCATTTAATCGTACTAAGCAGACAGATGCTGAACGGTACCAGCACCACTTTCAAACAAAACATAATCAAGCTCGCTTTCGGTAAAGTCAAACCCAAGCGTTGCTGCAAAATCAACGATCTTCTTCTTGTCCCAATTCCAAACCCCGAAAACACCACGAATACAGCAACCGTTATAGTACTGCTCGTAAACTTCTTGGTCGGAAGCTACAAAGTCATAAAAAGCGTTAACCTGTTCTAAGTGCATTACCCAATCTCCATTATGCAACCGCTTGCCTACTATAAGATACTATAAGCTACATTGGCTATCCGTGTCATTTCGGAACTGCTAATCTATTATCCATTATTCAATCAAAAAATGTATATATAAGGATAAAAAACTATAAATAGACATTATTTTATCATCTCCGAACTAAAGCTACTCAAATCTTGGCTATTTTAGTTGTATTATAAGCATCACAATTAATTTAAATTTTATTTATCGTCAAATTTTCAAGTATAAATTATACTAATATCAAACTTTTATATAAAATCACACTTCGGATAGTTGACTATAATTATGAATATATAGATATATAGTTTGGAATGTGATAGTATAAAGCGATACTATCACACTCGAAAACGGACAATTACGAAAGCAGGAAATTTAACTTTTTCCATGCAACGTGTCACAACGCTGCATTTGGTCGCTAAATATCCACCCTTGAGTACCATCAGCCAATCTGACCTGAACAAAGTCGCCTTTGACTTGCATAAACAAAACCTTTTCGCCAGGGTTTAGTTGTTTGATGGCGCCGACTTCAGTTTGTGGTTCAGGACGAAGCTTGGCAACGAAATTACCTCCCGTGGGAGCAATTACACGACAAAGCTTTGGCTGCTGTGAAATAAAACTTTGCTCAGAATAATTTTTGCCTGTACTACCAGCCCGAAGACAAACCAAACCACCGACAGTGCTAATAACAGCAGCCATGCTCATCCCTAATATCAAGGGTTTTCGTTTTGGTATTGATGAAATAACTGGTGGTGCAGATGGGGAAACTCGTTTGGCTGCTGTGTAAATCAGTTTTTGTGGTGGTGCTGTTTTTGTAACGGGTTCTGATACTGGTTTCTGGGATATCTCAGGTGTATAAGAAATATTGGTATTTGAATTTGAGATATCTATATTGTCTGCTCTAACCAAATCAGGTTGATTACTACTTTGACTGATTAAAGAATAATCGATTGGAACTTGTTTTTTAGTAATAGCGCTGACTTTTAGCTGCTGCCTACCTAAGCGTATACTACTAAAATTAGTTAAAGGCATTTCACCTGCTAAAAGCAATTTTCCATCGACAATAGGGGGATTTTGCTGGCGTAAATTCCGTAAGTAAAATTTTTGCTTTGCTGTGTCGAAAAATATTTCAGCGTGTAACCCAGATACAGAAATATCAGGTATAACAACATCACATACTTGTGGGTCACGTCCAATCTTAATTCGACTTTGGTTTTTGCTAGACGGGTTTTCTTCAATAGTGCAACTTCTAAGTTCTCCGTTTTCATGCCACGAAAGCGTTAACTCTTGCAAATAATCTGCTTGTACAGATGGGGGTGGAGCCATTGGAGTGACTGTTGGCGCCGAAACTTGGGTAAGCAACTCAGTTAGTGCATCACTTACTTCTTTCGCTGTTTGGTAACGGTCTTTAAAGTGGTAGCGCGTCATTTTCTCTAACACAGTAGCCAAACCGGGTGTTACAGGTACTAAGTGTTGCCATAGAGTTTCCCCTGTGTTTGGGTCATCTTGTAAAGACCGAGGATTAACTCCTGTTAATGCTTGAATCCCCATCATGCCTAAAGCATAAATATCGCTACTCGGACGCGGTAGACGCCGAATTTGCTCGGAAGGCATATAGCCAGGAGTACCTACAGTAACAGTTACTCGCTGCTGATGTGAAGCAGAAGTCAAAGAGCGGACTTGCTTAATGGCGCCAAAATCAATCAAAACTAGTTTTTGATCTTCATTGCGACGAATAATATTATCAGGTTTGATATCGCGATGTATCACACCTTGCTCGTGAACAACTTCAAGAATTTTTAATACCTCCTGAAGCATCGAGATAACTTGCCCCTCAGTCCACCTCTGCCCAGGAATTAATTCATGAGTAAGAGTATGTCCAACAATTAACTGTAGGACAAGATAAAATTCTTGATTTTCCTCAAAATAAGCTAACAGTCGGGGTATTTGGTCGTAATTTCCCAATTGTTGAAGGCAAGAGGCCTCACGTTGAAATAGCCTTCTTGATGTTTCTAAAGCTTGCGGGTCGGTACATGTAGGTTTGAGATGCTTGAGGACACACTGCGGATGACCAGGTAGGTGAATATCCTCAACGATGTAGGTCTGCCCAAATCCTCCCTCACCCAACACTTTAAGAACCTTGTAATGCCCTGCGAGTAACTGACCTATCATGTAAGTAACGTTCAGTGGTATATATTACTGTAGTTTACTGGTTAATTTTTGTAGATACATTAATCTAAATCCCTAATTAGTCAATCAATAACAAATCTAACCACTCGCTGTTGCCAGTTTGGCAGTTTTTACATATCTTAACAATATCATAAAACTCGTATCACCTATTACTTAATTAAGCTTGATTTAAACTGTAGCAGCATCAGTTAAAATTTGAAAGTATTATTTGTATAAAAAGATAATATTAGTCTCTAAAAAATAGTAAAATACAATACAGATAAGAACTACTAATAATTACCAAAAAAACTTGTGGGACAGCGTTTACGGTAGCTGTCCCACATTTTCATGTTTCTAATTGTAGACACGCTTATAAATACATCCCCTAATAAGCGACAAGTTTAATAATTTGTTAATAACTATAAAGTTTATGGTTCTCTTCCCAACTTACGGATAGTTTGTAACAGATGAAAAGCTTGGGTTTCGTCTCCTAAGCGTTGGTAAATCTGATATGCTTGACGGTAATGATGAACTGCATCGCTATTTTGACCAAGTTTTTGAAAAACGGCGCCAAGTACAAACTCGACTTTTGCTTGTTCAGCATGAATTTTAAGTTCTTGTGCCAAAACTAACGCAGTGTGTAGAAAACCTATAGCTTCTGCGTACATACGTTCGCGATAATATATACTGCCGATGTTAAAGAACAACTGCTGCTGACTAGCGATGGTGCCGATTTCTTGTAAAATAGTTAATGACTGGTGATAATAAGTTAAAGCTTTATTTATATTGCCGAGATGCTGGTATGTAATTGCAATTCTAGACAAAGCAGCAGCTTCACCATATCGATTCCCGATTGAGCGACTAATATCTAAAGATTCTAAATTATATTTGATTGCTTGCTCAAATTGACTCGTTTGACTGCAAACATCGCTTAATCCTTGCAAAATAGCGCTTCGGACACGTTTTTCACCAATTGAACATGAAACAGATAGTGCTTTAGTAAAGAAATCCTTTGCCTGAACATACAAGCTTTGCCCTTTATAAGCTTGTCCCAAGCTATGAAGACTAACCATCATTAAATCTTTATTATTATTCTCATGAGCTATCGCGTGTGCTTCAGTACAGAAACCGATCGCCATTTCCCAAGCACGCAGTTGTAAATAAACACTACCAAGGTTAACTAGCGAATCACCAATAGCTTTACTATCATTTAACTCACGTGCTATTGATAAGGCTTTTTGTTCGTATTCTAAAGATAGTTGAAAATCTCCCAAAAACTGATAAGTGTTAGCTAATGACGAAAGCGCGCTTTTCTCCCAGTTAGGTTGGTTCATTTCGCAAGCAATAGCTAGCTCAAGCTTGAAGCACTCTATAGATGATGGATATTGTCCTAAATTTTGGTAACTTGTACCCTTTCCCCAAAATCCTGCAATCTGTAATATACGATTTCCTGTTGAGCGTGTAATTTCTATAAGACGTGAAAAATAATCAATTGATTTATTAAATTGACTTAATTGACGATAACAATCTCCAATGTGGTATAGCGAAACTTCTTGCTGGCTTTTATCGTCCGACTCTATAGCAAGTTGTAAAATCTGCTCATGATACTGTAGTGCTTCGGCAAACTCAAACATATTTTCATGAGCAGTAGCTAACTTGAACAAGTAGCGTATCCGCGCGTCTAGGTCTTGAAACTGACCATTAGTCAGTTCAAGTATATTTACAAGTTTTGGTTGAGATTCTGGAGTCATTTGTAGATATTATAATATATAAATTTACATTAACTAAGCAGAAATATATAAATATAGCTATATTGCCATTTTACTAGAAATGTTACAGTTATAAATAGACAGTCTACCTTATTCAAGGTATGCTTTCGTATGCAATACAACGTTTTTAACGTTATATATGAAACATCGGCAAGTCAAAAACTTAAATGTATGTGTACATGCATACGCTGCGCTGAGTATTGAATCAGAACACATACTAGTAAAGTATATTTTTACATTCCTCGTTCATAAATACACACATTGGGTAAAAAACGGTAATTTTTTTATTTCACCCGTCTTTGAAGTAGATGTAATTTATAATAATTTTATTTTTCGCAAGTCATGAGAAGGTACTCTCCCCTCATTTATGTACAAAAACAGCATTTAACCACTGATTGTACCTAAGAGTCAATACATACCTTAATTAGAAAAATCCGGTTTTATTTTTGAAAAAAAATATAAGACAAAAGAGAGGGATGTATAAGTGTAAGAGCAGACCAATAATAAATCAATATATAAAAGTCGGCTGAATTACAAGATTTTATAGCTCTGCGATTTCAAATAGTATACTTTACTGCTATTGATGTAAATATAAATGAGTTTCTTGATAGTGTAATTTAGTATACGGTATAGATTACTATTAAATCAATACCAAAATCTGTCATATTTATTGCATTTTTATAAAGACTTCGGAAGTAAGAATGCTCATCTATAGCATTTTGCGCTTGAGTTGTAAAAACCTCTGTTCCCTCTTACTCTGTGTACTCTGTGACTCTGTGGTAAATTTTATCAGCCTATTTTTTCACTAATGATAAGCGGACTGCTATATAATTTTTGCACGACGTGCGATTACCATTGCAGCAGAACTACCGCTATTCAAGCCGTATTTCTGCATATATTTGACTAGACCAATTACACTAGTCATGAATCGTGATTTAAATAATATCAAGATTCCATATTTTTCTGCCCTGACAACAAGATAAGAACGAAATTTATCATAAATAAAACCTGTCAACATCCGATTATATTCTTCGTTGCCACTATGCCTCAACTGATTCTTCTTTGTAGAGAAATCAAGGTTTTCGCAAGCAATCGGACATTGATAAATCTCTGCCAATTTAACAATTTCACATACAATATCCCTAAGTTTTGCTTCTTTCTGCCCAGTTGTACCTATTGGAATAGGAAAACTTATAGCATTACGAGATCTTTCTGGATTCCCATCACGTTTGATATAAATTACATCAATAGTTTCTGCATTTAAATCAATTCCAATACAACCATTATTTATACTAGAAATAGTCGGCACATCTTGAACATAAGTTGTAAGATGAATATACCATTGGTCGTCTTTATGTTCACGTCGAAAACATTGAACTGTAACTGGTTTTCCAAATTCTAACGCATAAAGTAAATTATGCTTACGTTGCCCTGAAACTTCAAACTCAAGACGTACTGTATCCCCATAATCACCACGTAAATATCTTGGAACAGTAAATGTTACACTAAATATATCATCTGATATATAAAATATTTTGGCTACAGGATTGTTGCCTGAAACAGAACCTTTCCCAACACTGTAGAAGTTTCCACCACGTTTTTTCTCCCAGTCTACATGCCATTCATCATGAGACGAATAACCATTTGATTCTAAATGATATTGAGCATTGAATAATTTGGCGCCACCAAAACATATGTGTAGCCTTTTCGCTTTTTCTAATTCTTCTTTCTCTACTTGCTTGCGTTCAAGTCTACTAATTTTTGATTCTAAACCCATTAATCGTTTTGCAAACCCTTTCATATTTTTCTGTGTTGGGTTTGCTAATTGTTGTTCCATCAATTCAATTGTTGATGCAACTGACTTCCAACCTGCTTTTACATCGTCATCTAGTGCCTTTATTCTCAAAGCGCGCGCTTCTGTTAATTGGTCGAATGTACCCTTTGCATCGGTTGCAATTGAATCTGCCCATGCCCAATCAATATCAAATTTTCCTTGAAAAGTCTTTTCAATATCATTCTCTGATTGCCCGTTTTGTAATGCATTTAATGCTGTACGCATCATTGATTGATATCTATCACCCCAATCAGATAGGAATGGATGATAATCAATGCGCGCTTCTACCCCAATTCTTAACTGTGGAGTACGTGTGCCGTCAGAATTTTTGGCTTTTGAATAAGAACGATGTGTTAACTCACTTAACAACGACTTTCCCATGTTATAACTGCTCGACCTACAGTTGTTTATTTAATTTATATTTTAACATATAATGTTTATTTTCTTAAACATCTTTGTGATTTTAATATTTATTAATTATCTGAAATATTTAATTTTAAAAATGTTTCTAGTTTGGCTTATTGAAATTAAGATTGTCTAGTAAAAACTAGTTAAATCGTTATATTTATTACATGCAAACGCTGAAATGTAGGTTTTAGATAATTTCTTATGTATAATGGCGTACTAGTAGATATTAATAGTTTTTACCAGATTTTAGTAACATAAACACGAGCAGCAAATCCTCAACCCATAAAACAATGTACTTATATAACCGATATGTAGAATTAGCTGGCAACGGATATAACGGATGTAACGGATAAGTTATTCGTTACAAACAAAGAATAGTTGTTTAAAATCACTCATCCGTTACATCCTAGAGTCATCTGTTGCTAATGATGGTGATGGTGATGGTGATGTACTGCGAGTTGAGGGTTCACAGCAACAGCTTCGTTTGATACTAACTCGGCAATATGTTCCGAAGCCCACCGCGCGACCATTGCTAAGAAATTATCATCATCATTCACACAAGGCATTTGAATATAATTCACATTCTTATGCTTTTTCTCCAATGCGTGGATGATATGGTGAACATCTAATAGCGTTTCGTGGTTTTCGGTTGCAAAACCGATAGGCATAAATACTATAGCTTTGGCGCCGAGTTGAATCAAGTTTTTAGCAGCTTGGTCAGCGCTGGGTTGTGTCCATTCAATCAATGGAGTATCGTGATTAAGCCAACCAACAGATACTAATGGATAACGGTTGATTAACTTATCGCGAACTAAATCATACAGCGCTTGACTTTCGGTAATTCCAGAAGTAAAACCCTTGGCTTTATGAGGACAACCGTGGTTCATCAACACAATGCCAATTTCCGAAGGTAAATAAGCTGCACTTAAATCAGAGTTAATTTTATCTTCAACTAAGCGCGCCATCAAATCAATATATTCAGGTTCGTTGTAGAACGAAGGAATATATCGCAAACCTTTTACCCAATGTGAATCATTATCTGCTAGTTGAGCAAAAGCTTTATTTACTTGCTCAATTGCAATACCACTTGTAAAAATTGAATCAACAACAAGTAAAGGGTAGATTAGAATTTTATCAAACCCTTGACTTTTGATTTCTGCTAAAACTTGATCGGGCAAGAAAGGGGCGCAAAAGTTAAACGCTTTAAATACTTGTACTCCACTACCCCAATGAGATTGTAAGTGCTTTTCAATACCTGCGCGCTGTTGTTCAAAAATTGCGTTGTGAGGCGAAATAAAATTATGGTGCTGGTGTCCCCACTCATGTAGGTCAAACATAGCTAAGAGTTTAGCTAAAGGTGGATAAACCCAAGTTGGGACGGGTGCAAATTTTGCCGTTAGTAAATTTAAAGCTTGTTCATTATAATTCGCGAAATCTTCGTAGCTTTCAACTTCTCCATAACCCATCAGTAATACAGCTACTCGCTGTTCTTTGGGCAGATGCTCATGCGTATGCTGTAACTTTTCGGGTGTTGCAACCACTATCGTTTCCTCAATGCGACCTATGTCAAGAATTTGGGGATACCCGTATTCTTTTCTTTACTCATACAATAGTATGCTATCCACGGGGATAGCATATTTTATTTACCTTTAGTAATATTTCTATAGATATACTTACGATATATTGCATTTTTACATGTATTAATTAACGTTAATCAGGCGCCGCACCACTATTTTATTCTCGGTATCTCGGTTTCCGGAGCAAAGTTGTAACATTAATGTACAGTTAATAATTATAAAAATTATTTACACAATGGCTATCATTATCTGCCCTGGAGTACATAATCCAGCCTTGACAGACAAATTTCTTACGTGTTTATACGAAAAAATTACAAATATTCCTAACAACTCTAATTACGTAAATATACTGACATTGCCAACAGATGGTATTTTGCCTTTATCAGGACTTCATATTTTAGAGTTTTTGCGTAGTAAGTTAAAAAGTGAGGAAACCGCAGTTATATTTATTGGTTTCAGTGCTGGTGTAGTTGGAGCAATTGCGGCAGCACATTTGTGGCAGTTACAATCTGGTCACGTCAAAGCATTTATTGCTATAGATGGATGGGGAGTACCTTTGTTTGGTAATTTCCCAATTCATCGAATTAGTCACGACTATTTTACCCACTGGAGTTCGTTATTATTAGGTGGGGGTGAAAACAACTTTTACGCTGACCCAGGAGTAGACCATTTACAAATGTGGGAAAATCCCCAAGCTGTACAAGGTTGGTCGGTATCAACAATTAATTCTTCGGTGCGACTAAGTGCGATTGAATTTATACAGAAGCTCCTAAATATATATAATGCAAACCAGACCGACCGATCATCACAATAGCTTTGGCGCCGTACTGAAAAATCGTAGATTTATGCTGCTGTGGATTGGGCAATTATTCTCCCAGCTAGCAGATAAAATACTTTTAGTGTTGCAAATTGGCTTGTTGAGCAAATACTTGACGGCAAATCAAATCGATGAAACTGGACGCTTTTATCTATATATGGCGTTTACAATACCAGCGATTTTATTTGGTTCACTAGGAGGAGTTATAGTAGACCGTGTTCCGAAAAAGGTAATCATGGTAGGTTCGGATGCACTACGTGGAATTTTAACTTTGTTGACTCCGTTTTTACCGCGCGAGTTTGCAGTTTTACTATTAATTACTTTTATTATTTCTACCGTCACACAGTTCTTTGCCCCCGCAGAGCAAGCAACTATCCCCCTTCTCGTGCGACATGAGTCTTTACTGACAGCGAATGCTTTATTTAGCATGACCATGATGGGGACTTTGATTATTGGTAACGCGATAGGAGACTAAGTACTACGTGTCGCGCGAAGTATTAACAATGACTTTGGTCAAGAATTTATAGTTGGAGCGTTATATATATTATCAGCGATAGCTTTATTACCAATCAACTATAAAGAAGCAAAACACACAGACGAGCAAAAAGCAGCATTCAATCCTTTAAAAGAATTTGTTGCGGGGTTACGCTATCTGAAAAAAAACAGATTAGTGTGGAACTCAATATTGCAGATAGT
Organism: Calothrix sp. NIES-4105; assembly: GCF_002368415.1. GTDB lineage: Bacteria > Cyanobacteriota > Cyanobacteriia > Cyanobacteriales > Nostocaceae > Dulcicalothrix. The sequence continues at coordinate 7,785,683 of NZ_AP018290.1, read as the reverse complement.
AGTTTTGTATAGTGTATTTGCCGCATTAATTGAGCTTGCGATACGATTAGCAACAAAATTGGGATTTTATAGTACACAATACACCTTTTTTGTAGCATCTACAGGTATTGGCATGGTTATAGGCGCCGCATTTGTGGCAACTAATGGTTCTCGGCTAGATTCCAAATCATTACCATTGATTGGATTCATGATAATGGCTTTAGTACTAGCGCTATTAATTTTCGTTCCAAATTTACCTTCTTCATTAATTTTATGCGTATTCCTTGGTATGGGTGGTGCCTTTGTGAACATACCAATGCAAACCACAATTCAACAGCAAACTCCACCATCTATGCACGGTAAAGTGTTTGGCTTTCAAAACCACGCAGTCAATATAGCATTATCGGCGCCGTTACTTATTACAACTCGACTTGCTAACGCATATGGATTACAATCTGTGTTATTAGGAATGAGTATTATTGTCGCTGCAATTGGTATTTGGAGTTGGCGCGCGGTAAAACCAAATTGAAAACAAATTTATCTTATAGAGAAAAATCCATCTTGTAGAACTCTAATCCTTACCCGTTTTATAATTTAATCTACAAAATTCCACCAGAATCACAGGGAATACCTAATTGTTTAGCAGCATTAATAAGTCCGCGATCAAGTGAGAGAATATTTTTGAAACTACGATTGCTGACAATGGCGAGATGTAAGGCATCTCCTGGTCTCAATCCAGTTTCCCATTGCTGTATATATTCGGTTGCAAGAGTAAAATCAACGTTTGTCACCGTGAAAACTGTGTAAGCTTCGGTAACATCTTCCTTCAAGGAGCGCATCACTGCTTCCATCAATTCCAAACTTGACTCTTTCATGCGAATACGACGAGACACGAGACTAGCGAACTCTAAAATTGTCCAATCGCTAATAGCTAACTCTTGAGCAGGGATTTCAAGTACGATTGTTTCTACTGATGTACTAGTTGCTTCCTGGATATATAAGGGTGCCAAAAAGCTTGTGTCTAAGTAAATCAATATCTTGCCTCTTCGCGTAGGCTTTGGAGAATTTCTATGCTGCTAGTAGATGTTTGAGGTTGAGCAGCTCTTAATGCTGCTTTGGATGTTAATGGACGACGAGGTGTACTTGCCATTGGGGACAACCGAGCAATGGGTTGACCATCACGGATAATAACTACTTCTTCACCATTTTCAACTTGGTTAAGTAGTTGATTTATGGTTATCGATGTGTTGTTCGCATCAACTGTCAGCATTAGGATTCGATTTAAGCGTAAGAAATTATGGCTCTATTCCACCAATTCTAGCGCAATTTTTTATTAGATTTGGCGTAAGAGTTAAGTGTTGGTTAAGTTATATAACTCGAAAGGGTAAGGATACCCGTTCAATAATTTAATACTAAGGTTATATTTCTATAATTATTCCTTTGTGCGCTAATAACCTCTGTGGTAAGTATAAATATATCATTATGTTGAATATTTAATGAACAGCTTGGGAAAGCTGTTCCACAAGAAGCTAGCTATAAGAAGCGGTTACTATCCGTTACATCCGTGTTCATCCGTTGCCCAATTGCCACCAACTCCTGACAAATAGGACTGACTTATGGGTTAAATTACACTAAAATGATAAGTTAAATACAAAAAATAAAACTATATTAGCCATTGCGTGAGGTTTAATCAGTGCGCGCGCGTTACCCAATCAGCCATCCCCAGTCTCTCGAACAGTCACAGTCAAGCGTTGTTAAGATTTCTAAAGTAGCGAAGCCGCAACGTGTATCCGGCGGTTATGCACTTCTTGACAGTTTACAACGCCACGGTGTTGATTATATTTTTGGTTATCCCGGCGGTGCAATCCTACCACTTTACGACGATTTGTACAAAGTCGAAGCGGCTGGGAGTAATATTAAGCACATTTTAGTTAGACACGAACAAGGCGCCGCTCATGCAGCGGATGGTTATGCTCGTGCTACTGGTAAAGTAGGAGTGTGTTTTGGTACTTCGGGTCCAGGTGCCACAAACCTGGTGACGGGTATTGCAACGGCGTACATGGATTCCATACCGATGGTAATTGTCACAGGACAGGTATCACGTGCGGCAATTGGTACTGATGCGTTTCAGGAAACCGATATCTATGGAATTACGCTGCCTATAGTTAAGCACTCGTATATAATTCGTGATACTGCTGATATCGCGCGCATTGTCGCGGAAGCTTTTTATATTGCTAGCACAGGTAGACCTGGGCCTGTACTAATTGACGTTCCCAAGGATGTAGCGTTAGAAGAATTTGATTACACTCCTGTAGACCCAGGTGATGTCAATTTACCGGGTTATCGTCCAACAGTCAAAGGTAATCCTCGTCAAATTAGTGCTGCATTAAATCTGATTCGTGAAAGTCGGCGCCCTCTACTATATATAGGTGGTGGTGCAATATCATCGAGTTCGCACGAAGAAGTAAAACAGCTAGCTGAGTTATTCAATATTCCCGTTACTACTACATTGATGGGTATTGGCGCCTTCGACGAGCATCACCCTTTAGCATTGGGTATGCTGGGAATGCACGGTACAGCCTATGCTAACTTTGCTGTTACAGATTGTGATTTATTGATTTGCGTCGGCGCCCGTTTCGATGACCGGGTAACTGGTAAGCTTGATGAGTTTGCATCACGCGCGAAAGTCATCCATATAGATATCGACCCTGCAGAAGTTGGTAAAAACCGCGTTCCCGAAGTCCCCATCGTCGGTGATGTTCGCACCGTTTTAAAAGAATTACTCAGACGCTGTAAGGAATCAGGAATTACTAACACCCCCAACCAAACCCAAGAATGGTTGAACTTGATAAATAGGTGGAAGGAAGATTATCCTTTAGCAGCACCTCAATACCCAGATAGCATTTCACCACAATCTGTAATTATCGAGGTTGCGAGTCAAGCACCCGATGCGTTCTACACAACCGACGTTGGACAGCATCAAATGTGGGCAGCGCAATTTCTTAAAAATGGCCCCCGTCGTTGGATTTCCAGTGCTGGTTTAGGAACAATGGGTTTTGGTGTACCTGCAGCAATGGGCGCCAAAGCAGCTTTCCCAAACGAAGATGTTATTTGTATTAGTGGTGATGCCAGCTTCCAAATGTGTTTACAAGAGCTTGGTACATTATCACAATATAACTTAGCTGTCAAGACCATTATTTTAAATAACGGTTGGCAAGGAATGGTGCGTCAATGGCAGCAAGCATTCTATGGTGAGCGCTACTCTTCCTCAAATATGGAAGTCGGAATGCCGGATATTATACTGCTGTGCAAAGCATATGGCATTAAAGGCATGGTAGTAAACAAGTCTGAAGAATTAAAAGATGCTATTGCTGAAATGCTCGCCCATGATGGCCCTGTTGTTATGGACGTTCGCGTTACTAAAGACGAGAACTGCTATCCAATGGTAGGACCAGGAAAGAGCAACGCGCAAATGGTTGGTTTACCAAAAGCGGCGCCGAAGGTAGATATTCAACCCGTATTTTGTAGCAACTGCGGAGCAAAGAATATACCTGACAATAATTTCTGTCCTGAGTGCGGTACGAAGTTGTAACAATTTTACGTATTTCGTATGGTGGGCATTGCCCACCGTACCAAGATTATGGATTGATACCATAATTCGATACCATAATTCGATACCATAATTCGATACCATGATTCGATACCATAATTCGATACCATAATTCGATACCATAATTCGATACCATAATTCGATACCATGATTCGATACCATAAATGGTATTCGCTATACGAGCAAAGCCTGCCTTCGCAGGCTTTTTTTATTGGTGTCATGATAACGTTAGTTGTTAATTATTAATTTTTGGTACACCAATAATGCGTTTGACTAGAACTGATACATCAGGAAATGCTAAGGGAATAACGGCGCCTTTTGTTAGTGTAAGTTCAGTTGTGTATCGGTTATTTTGTATATCTCGAAATACTTTCAACTGAGTATTTTTGAGGTCGGCAACCCAATACTCAGGAATACCAGCAAGAGCATAAACATCTTTTTTATCACCTAAGTCTTTATTGAGGGTAGCGTTAGAAATTTCGATAATCCAAAAAATATCTTCGGGATAAGGATGATGCTCTAAGTATATTTCACCTAAAGGTCTAACAATAGCTATATCAGGAGCGGGTTCAGAGTCGTCGGGGAGAATTATAGGTTTAGCATCGCGGATTTTTACCCGTTCTCCAAGTAGTGACCGAAGATAGTCGGCAGCTTCAGTATTATAGTAGGCATGGGGTTCTCGTTCTGGAGGCATAACGATGAGGTCGCCACGCAATAGTTCAACGTGCTGGTCATCAAAGATACCTGCTTCTATTGCTTGGTGATAACGTTGAATTGTCCATTTATAGGTAGTTATAGTCATAATACTTTATTCCTAATCGCATTTACTCTACCATTTAAATAAAAAGTCTAATTTTATTTTAAATTATTCAACAATTTAATTAAAAATAAGCACATTATTAAATACTTTCCACTCTTATTATTTACATAAGCCTAAATCAAAATCTCTTTATAATCTCTTACCCCTGTACAGACACGTAAATCGGAGGTTTTCCCGTAGGGATTAATCGTGTCTCTACTGTCTCTGTGGTAATATCTTTTTTCCACAAAGGCACATAGCTATATATTAAGTTAATAAACATCTTCATGAGTGCCAACGTCTAATAAAAAGACAACTTGTTCGCCACTCTCGTCATCAGTTGTAAGCGAGAACACAATGCGGCAATCATACCCACAAGAGCATGACAGCAACCCTGACAACTTTCCTTCTAACTTATGAGTACCCAAGTTTGGTGCCGATATGTCGTTTTCCATAGCAGCAATAGTTGCCTCAATCTTGACTTGTAAGTCATGATTACGAAAGCGCAAATTTTCGGAAAGCCTTTTTAAACTTGCTACTAATAACTATTTTATACATCAGCTTCACTTGGATTTTTGAGATACTCTCGTAATTCTTGAATTGCTTCGGCAGCAGTCTGAACTTTAAGCTTACCTGCTTGAAATTCAGCGATAGAAGTTGCTGCATCTCTGGCAATTTCCGAACGCCGACTTTCAGCAATTCGGTTTTTGAGAATTTGCATCAACATTTCTTGTTGCTCTAAAGGAAGCTCCATAGCTGCATCTAAAACTTTATCTAAGTTACTCAATTGCTTTATCCTCAAGGGTAATAGTTTTAGTTACGTAATTATATGTATATTAAGTTGGGCAATTGTGATAAAAACACAGCAGTTTATCGCCCATATTACAAATAAATTTTAGCACAGACGCAATTACCCTTGAATGGACGAGCATGAAAGCTTTTTCGCTTTAATTAGCAATTGGCACATTCTTAAATGCTGCTGTATCTGGAACGAATATATCTAAATTATTAATACCATCTGGTACGCGCAACCAAACGTAAGCGTCAGCAGAAGAATTAGGACGCAGTTGGGATAAAGAAACGGCGCCAGTTGATCGATTTACATTAACCCCCTTATAAGTTTCGCTGGTGTCAGGGTTGCGCGCGGTTGTACTACTAACTGTGATAACGTCAGTATTTTGAACTAAATTATCTCCTGCAATGCGACGAATTCGCATTTGCACGTCTACAACGTCACGGTTTCCCGTTTCAGGGTCTTTAATTCGCTTTACAGAAAGTAATTCTACTCTGCCTTTATTACCAAAAGCTGGTTGAACAAATTCACCCCTGTTGATATTTTGAGTAGTTGTATTAGAAGATGGTGTCGTCGTTTGGGGTGAAGATACCGTGGTTTCTATTGGACTTGGTACGCTCGTTGGAGTGCTAGGAGTTGCGATAGTAGTATTACTTACTGCTTTAGAACTCAGTGTTTGCTGAAACGTGTAAACTTGGTAAGCTGCAAAACCGCTGCATATCAAAGCTAAAGTCGAGAGAATAACTGCCAGACTTGACAAAAATGTATTCATATAGAACCCCTAGTTAATTGAACGCTGTAAAACAGGTAGATTTTATTACAAGTATGTAACAACACACTGTTAACTCAAGCTCTTTTGTATACATAATCATCAGAGGGCACCGTGCTTATATGATGCCTAACTCTCGTTAAAATGCATCTTTCGATAGATTTTTTGTAAATCCACAACCCTGTGTGTGTATATATATTAGACAAAGCACTCCTTATTAGACTGAAAGCATATGTACGCACAACCAAGAAACTCAAATAATACTCCTGTATTTGAAGGCTTTTTCCTGCAAATGGTTATGCCTGGGCAGTCCGATAGATGTCGGGAAATTGTTACAAAAGTACTTGGTTCAGATTGGGTCGTAAAACTCATTGGTGATAATAACACTGAGTTTGAAGTCACGAGTCAGATTTCTTTATCATCAAAAGAAGCTTGGGACAAAGCTTATTATTTGCGTTCTCAACCGGGAGTTGTGTATGCAGAACCTATGTTCGCTGTTCCAGTAGCGATGCCTATAGACTCAAATCAAGATTTTAATCAGGATGTTAATCAACTGATAGGACGACAGCTTACAGGACTTGATAATCAAAATCAACCAAATATAAATAATGATGACAGCGATGTTGATTGGCCTTTGAAGCAACTTCGCGTATTTGAAACATGGCAGCGCTTTTTCCCCGACCCCAATAAGTTACCGGGGAATGGAATTATTATTGGGCATCCCGATACTGGTTATACACCACATCCAGAAATTATCTCAAATCTACTTTTAAATAAAGGCTTCGATTTTCTTAAACAAGACAAAGACCCAGAAGACGAGCTTGAAACATCTCCGAATGAAATAATTAACAATCCTGGTCATGGCACATCAACAGCTAGCATGATTGTTAGCACTGTTGGTCAGCAAGCAAATTACCCAAATGGTAAAGCTATTACCGGGGTGGCGCCAGGCGCCAAGTTAGTTCCCTTGCGAGTCTCTCTATCAGTTGTACTAATTAGTATAATTACTATATCCAATGCGATTGAATACGCAGCAGATAACGGTTTTCACGTAATTTCAATTAGTTTAGGAACAGCTCTTCCTAGTCAGCGTTTGCGAAGTGCAATAATTTATGCTCAAAAGCGAGGTGTAATCATTGTTGCAGCATCTGGCACAGCAGTTCCCTTTGTAGTTTGGCCTGCTGCTTATGAGGAAGTAATTGCCGTTACAGGTTGTAATGTGCAACGCGAAGTATGGGTAGGTTCATCGCGCGGAAGACAAGTAGACGTGACGGCGCCTGGTGCTGGTGTTTGGTACGCAAAAACCAACAAGACCAATACCGGATTAGAATATGACATTAACCAAGGTAATGGCACTTCATTTTCTGCGCCATTTATCGCGGGTGTAGCGGCATTATGGCTTTCGTATCATGGACGCGACCAACTTGTTCAGCGATACGGCGCCGAAAAAATCCCGTTTATATTTAATCAAATATTGCGCGATAGCTGTGAAAAGTTTCCAACATGGAAACCCAATAGATTTGGTGAAGGACTTGTAAATGCCGAGAAAGTACTCTCAGCACCATTACCTAATAACGTAAATCAATCAGTGATGGCGCCAGCATTTGCACTACAACAACACTCACCAATAGATAACAATATAAATACTTTTAACCATCTGTTTGAGCAACAGCTAGTAGATGACCAGCCAGAAGAATCTGCTGATCTAGATAACACGATGCTGAAAATTTCCTTAGCCCAATTATTACAAACAACACCAAGCCAATTACCTAAACGGTTAAAAGAAGTAGGTCAAGAACTAGCTTTTCACTTCGCAGCAAACCCAGAACTTTATAACCAGCTTGCTCAAACCATACAAACTCCGAAACCTGGAGCAGCTAGCTTTAGAGCAGAACAAGATAAACCATCTGATGATTTAAATAACTTACGCGCACGGTTACTTAACATCGGCGCCTCCGATGTGTTAAAAAATAAAATAAATTAGAAATAGTTTTAGAAAGATTTATATATCAGTATCAATACTTTTTAAAGCAGGCGCCAGAATACCGTTAACTTCTACAGTTTTATTACTTGTATCTAATGTTACGGAATCAAACGTTTAATAGCACAGGCTATAAGTTTATGCTACGGAACCGTATTATCGGGTAATATTCGGCGCCTTGTTGCACAGTAAAATCATCACAAGGCTGGTAAGCGCGAAGTGGTTATAAGTAAAGACGAGAATGTTGAGGAATCTTAAGTATTAAGTAAGCTTGATCGAGTAAAGTCGTTATCTCTGGTAAAATATCTTGGTTGTTTAAGAAGTGCGAAGCATCCGTCTTTGAGCCAGTCAACAGACCTAATTAATAATATCGATACGTTAGCGCAAGAGCTGGCGACTATCCAGCAGACAGGTTCTAAACGAATTGCACTGCTGGGTTCGCGTCACGTCCCCATTACGCACCAGAATCTGATCGAGATGATGACTTATGCCTTGGTTTTATCAGGCAACCGCATTATCACTTCGGGTGCAACCGGCACCAATTCTGCTGCAATTCGGGGAGCAATGCGTGCTGACCCTAATTTTTTAACGGTTATTTTACCCCAAAGTCTAGACCGTCAGCCGCTAGAGTCGCGTCAACAACTTGAACAGGTAATGCATCTTGTGGAAAATCCAACTAATGATAGTTTGGCGCTGGCAGAAGCTAGCTATCTGTGCAATAAGGAGATAGTCTCCCGTTGCCAGCAGCTAATCTGTTTTGCGTTTCACGATAGTCGCACCCTGTTACAAACATGTAGAGAAGCTGAAGAACAGAGGAAGGTGGTGACTTTATTCTACTTTGATTAACTTACTAAAAGTCGGCAGTCAATAAGTCAAGAGTCAAGAGTTAATAGTTAAAACTCTAGATTATAGACTTTCGACTGATGACTTTAGATTGAACCAATGCATCATAATTCACAATTAACATTTTACAGTTAGCCGTGGAAGCCATTTTTTTATACTCGATTTTCGCTAGCTTCTTGCTGATTTACGCTCCATTTCTAGTAGTCAGCTATGGTCGTTTTCGCGTAGGTTACGATATGGCTGCTCCTCGCGCAATGTTTGATAAATTACCGCCTTACGCGCAACGAGCAACCTGGGCACACCAAAATTCGTTTGAAACGTTTATGGTGTTTTCAGCAGCAGCTTTAATGGCTTATGTAACTAGTGTTAATTCACAGACTTCAGCAGTCGCAGCAATTACTTTTGTGATCGCGCGATTGCTCTACTCTATTTTCTATATTTTGAATATACCCATTTTGCGCTCCTTAATGTTTGCTGTGGGTGGACTCTGTTCATTAACTTTGTTTGTCCAGAGTCTCATTCAAGTTAGTGGGTAAGGCTAAGGGGTAAAGGAAAATATAGTATCTATGTATGTATATGCCCTGCCCCTGCCCTAAATCTAAAATCTAAAATCTATTCATTGTCGAAGACAAATCCAAAATCGTTATGGCTTCAACATATTCATTTGATATTGTCAGTGATTTTGACCGACAAGAGTTAGTCAATGCCGTAGACCAAGTTGTACGAGATGTCAAAAGTCGGTACGACCTCAAAGACACTAATACTACTGTTGAGTTGGGTGATGAAAATATAACCATCAATACCGACAGCGAATTTACTCTCGATACAGTACAAAGTATCCTGCGGGAAAAAGCTGCAAAGCGTAATCTATCACAGAAAATCTTTGAGTTTGGCAAAATTGAATCAGCAAGCGGCAACCGGGTTCGTCACGAAGTAACCCTCAAAAAAGGTATAAGTCAAGACATTGCAAAGCAAATATCTAAGTTAATTCGTGACGAGTTCAAAAAAGTACAAGCATCAATTCAAGGTGATGCTGTTCGCGTCAGTGCTAAAAATAAAGATGATTTACAAGCCGTAATTACTCGACTTAAACAAGAAGATTATCCAGTAGCTTTACAGTTTACAAATTATAGATAGATTTACTGATTGGGCATAATCACTTTATCTGCCGTCATCTTAAACTCGTTGGTGACGAAAAAAGTTGCTGTTTCCGCTTCTTGTGATTGCCCTGCTTGCATAATCTTGACCGAACCCGTCAAAACTACTTTTTGCTCTGATTTATAATACTCTGCTTTTTCGGCAGTGGCAGTAATTTTTTGCTGCTCGTATCTAAACTCTACATCCCCAGACCAGGTAATCACATCAAAAAGCATTGCTGCTGGCTGTACTAATAAATTAGTTGTTGGCGCCACTCCCACTGGTGTTTGAACTGGTGTTTGAACTGTACCAGTCGTCGGCGCCTCTGTTACTGGTGTTTGAGCATAAATACTGCTAATAGTCGTATTAAGTAAAACTACATAAATCAAAACTCCAGGCAGTAAAAACGATAAATGCAACCGCCTAAGCCATGCAAAATTAATCAACAAGCTATGTTTTTCAAACATCTGTGCTTCTCGTTACAAAGTGTGAAATATAACTGCAACATTTTGGCACGACATACGCCAAAATGACCACAATTCCACTCTTCCACGCTTTCAAGTTGGGGTATCTCAAGTTTCGCGCGTACTTTTTCAGTATTGATTCAAGTATCAGATATATAACGCTCTACGTTCCTAAAGATGAGATATTAAATACTAAATTTTAGTCAAGTTTATATTCTTAATAATTTTTCAACACGTATATAATATAAGCAGTTCATAATTTTAAATACCTGTTAATTAAAAATTCCTTTGTTTTTAAAAAAATTATAATGATACTAAAGTAAACATTTTGCCAAGTAAAAATACATACAACGATTGTTACATTGCTAAAATCTTAACCAATATACTTTGGGTGTTAACACGAGTATAAAATTTTTAGGCAATTTGGCAGAAAAAATAGTGCGTATTGATTCATTTAAAGCAATTTTATAGTAAACTCGATTATGGTAAATTAAATAACCAAAACAACCTGTTGCATTCAATCTCAAATTTAAATTCTTAAATCAAAAAATTTTATAGCGTTATAATCTGGCTGAGTTTCTAGAGAAAATTGTAGCAAATGATGCAATCTTCATTTGGAGAATGCGTTATTTTATCCACCTTGAAATTTTTAACTTTTATAGACATGAATAATCTCACATTGAATCAGGATCAGAATACAGTTAATCTCGGTAGGCATAAATTTTTTCAGCCTCTTGAGCATTTATCATTTTTGCAAAAAATTTCGCAAGATTATGTAAGCGGTAAATTACAGGTTTTTAGCATTTCACAGCAGTGGTCAATATATTTTGAACAAGGCAAATTAATTTATGCCTGCCAATTGAATGAAATGTGGAATCTTTTCTACAAAAAAATCCAGCAGTTAAATCCCGAATTTCTAAATTTAAACAACCAAGTACGTAACCAATTAAAAGTAATTTTTGATAGTAATCATGATGATACTGGTTATTCGAGCTATTTAGCGATATGTCGGTTAGTTGAACAGGAATATCTAGATGTAGCGCAAGTTAAACAACTGATTGAAGAATTAGCAAACGAAGTCATGGACTCATTCCTGAAGCTGCGGGATGGTATATATGAGTTTTTACCAAATAGTTGTCTGAATGATTTACCCAAGTATATCCACATTGATGTTTCAACTATTGCTCTAAATAATCAGCAGCGCGCGCAAAAAAATGGTGACTATATTAATCCAGCTTATCACACTAGTAATTACTTGTTCACAGATTTAAATGAGCAACCAGCTAGTCTTAATAAACCGCAATTAGCTCAGAAACTATCTTACAGTCAACCTCAAAAAGAAATTAATCAGTACATCGAACCAAAAGTACAAAATAAACCAGTTAATAATTACATTGATACACCATTGGCGCCTGTAAAACATAATAACACCGTCCTACAAGTCAAGGTACCTCCGAAAGGTACTAACACTAATGTAGATACACAAGTAAAAGCACAAGTAAAAACACAAGTAAATGCGCCTGTTAAAGAAATTAAGTCGAACGCTCCGAAGCTTTACAAAGTCATGTGCATTGATGACAGTCCAACGATAATAAAAGCAATGCAAGGCTTTTTAGACGAAGAGTTATTTCAAGTTGTAGGTGTGACGGATTCACTCAAGGCATTAATGCAAATCCTTCGTGCCAAACCTGATATTATTTTACTCGATATCTCGATGCCAAATTTAGACGGTTATGAGCTTTGCTCTTTACTACGTAAGCATCAAGAATTTCGCCATACACCTGTAATTATGGTGACTGGTAGAACTGGATTTATCGATAAAGCGCGTGCGAAATTAGTCAAAGCTTCAGGATATTTAACTAAACCTTTTACTAAAGCTGAATTAATCAAAACAGTGTTTCAACAAATAGGTTGTTTGAATTATGTTAGATAAAATTACAATTGAACATAAAAAAGAATCAAACTATAATCAAACAAATCGGAATGTTGATTCAACAGGTGTGTTGAATTCTCACAGTAAGTCATTTTTAGATAAAATTGGCTTACGCACAAAAGCACTTTTGTTCGCAATTACAATTAGTACAATACCAGTACTAGCTGTCGGCGCCATTTCATATTCATTTGTAAACCAATCACGATACTCTGAAATAGAAACCGGACAAAGTAGTCAAGGTGATGTCAATAAATTACTTTGGAAATTAGGTATTGCAACAATTATTACTACGTTGCTAAGTGGGGGAACCGCAACCATTTTATGTCATCGCATGATTTTAAGAATCATCTCAGCTAACGATGCTTTAAAGAAATTAGGACGTGGTAATCTACAAACAAGGATACCCTTACAAGGAAAAGATGAAATAACTTCTTTAGGTGTCAATATTAATGAAATGGCGGAAAAACTCGAAGGATTGCTACGACACCAAAAGCAAGAAACTCAACAACTGCGTTTATTTACTAATACACTAATTTCGATTCGCCAATCAACAAACACTGAAGCTTTACTCAATACAACAGTTGCTAAACTTAGACAAATATTCAATGCTGACCGTGTTGCAATATACCAGTATGGATTACAAGATGATAGTCAAGTATTAGCAGAATCGCTAGTACCAGGTTTACTAAGTATATCAGATACAATTATTACTTCGCAGTACGTTAACCTTGAGCCGACAGAGGTATTGAAAAATAATCAAGTACTACCTATCAATAATATTTATGAATCCAATTTTGATGCGGAACAGTTGCTTTTATTAGAACAGCTACAGGTAAAGTCCAAACTGACTGTGCCTATTTACAAAGAAAACGTGTTTTTTGGCTACTTGATTATTCATTACTGTAGTACATATCATGTCTGGCAACCGCAGGAAGTAAATTTTATCCAGCAGTTAGCATTACAATTTGGGTTAAGCTTAGAAAGAATACGCTTGTTTGAAGATTCCCAGTCGCTTAAAAAGTTAGCTGTGCATTTATCTAGTTCGTGGAAAGCAAAGAATATTTACAATTTAGCAGTACAGGATATACGCCAAGCAATAAAAGCAGACCGTGTTGTTATTTATAAATTTGATGAAAAGTGGCAAGGAGTTTTTTTAGCTGAGTCTGTAGTCGCGGGTTTCCCTTGTGCAATGGGTGTAGAGATTATAGAACCTTGTTTAGCAGACTATGCACATAAATATAGGCAAACAGGAATTCTAGCAATCAATAATGTATATCAAGCAGGTTTAAGTAACTGTTACCTGCAACAATTAGAAACTTTTGATGTCAAAGCAAATTTAGTGGCGCCAATTACAGTTGGTGATGAGCTACTTGGTTTACTTATTGCACATCAGTGTTCGCACACGCGCAACTGGCAGCAGTCAGAAATTGATTTATTCGAGCAATTTGCGCGTCTAGTTGGTTTAGCATTAGAACGTATACACTTATTATCAGTCACTGAACAAGCGCGAGTTAGTGCAGAAGAATTGTTTGAGGAGCAGCGTCAGCAAAAAGAGCTTTCTCAAGTACAGTTAATGTCATTGTTAGAGCAAATCAATAAAATCGCTACAGTAAACAACACACGAAACGAAATTAAAACTGTCGCAAAAAACGCGCGTCTTGCTGCACAAGCTGTAAGATGTGTAAATAAAGCAGCATTAAGTATGAACTCAATAATAGATACAAGCGTTGAGAATATTGCAACTAACATCAGTACAATCGACAAAACAGTTAGTAAAATCAAGCATTTACAAGATGATTCACACTCTATTGCTTCCCTTGCCGCACTAATCAATCAAATCGCTACGCAAACTAACTTCGTCACAATTAATGCTGGTATCGAAGCTGCGCGAACTTCAGATACTAACCAAGGGTTTGGCATAGTAGCAGAAGAAGTTGCGGCCCTAGCAAATCAATGTACGACTTTAGCTTTGCAAATCGAAACGATAGCTCATAAGATTGAATCTGAAACTACAGAAGTTATTACCACCGTAGAATTACAAAGTCAGCAAGTAAATGAAGATACTTACTCGTTAATTACTGCTAAAGCTAATTTAAGCGAAATAACTGATAAGTGTAGTCAAATCGAAACAAACGTAAATTCGATTTATGGCGCCACAGCATCACAAATTCAAGCATCTAAACAAGTTGCAACCGCATTAAAAAAATTATCAAAACTAGATACAAGCGAATATTGAGAAACCCGGTTTCTTAGGACATATTGCTGACGTAAAGGTGTATCAAGTTGGAGAAAAATATGAATAATCACAAACAGGAAATTAAACTCAAGATTGAAACGAGTAACCACAACAGTACAAATGTAATCAACGACCTCACGAGTGAATTAACAATTCAACGTCAAAACCTTAAACTCAAGCTAGAACACTTAAATGAACTAGTCGGAAATTTAAAACAATGTGCGAGTAATCTTGATTTAGAGTACTCTGATTTAAACATAGCTTCAAACACAATTAGTAAAACGCAGTTGAAACCACATATTCTACAACTACAAGAAATAATTACTAATATTAGCTTTAAACTTACTGACGTAGACCAAACAAACTCTACATTAAATCGGACAGCGCAGCATTTACAGCATTCGCTATTAAGAACAGAAATGTGTCCACTCACTGATATTTTTGAACGCTTAAAGCGCGCGCTGCATGACTTAACTATTGAGTATAATAAACCAGTTCAACTTCAAATCACTGGCGCCGAAACGCTTGTTGAACGTAGCATCATAGATACACTGGAAGAACCATTACTACATATATTACGCAATATTTTTTACCATAGTATTGAAGACCGACAAACTCGAATTAACTTAGATAAACCGGAACAAGGTTTGATTGAAATAAGTGTCACAGCTACTCAAAATAATATTGCAATTATAGTTAATGATGATGGATGTGGTCGAGGTGTTAATATAGATTTTTTGCGTCATCATCTTAATCATATTGGTGGAGATATGAAATTCACCCAATTAGCAAAGGGTACGCAATTAATCACAATTCCCTTTAATATATTAATATCTCAAGTCTTATTTATCGAATTGAACTCAATATTATTAGCATGTCCAACTTCAAGCGTTCGCGAAGTTCTACCTCTGACAGAAGAATATGTTTTATTACAAGCAGGTCAAAAATATATACAATACCAAAATACGAATATACCATTAATTAACTTAGACGATTACCTGCATTTTAATTATAAATCAGAAGTACATCAAGATGTGGCTGTTAAAACTACTAAGTTGGCGCCAAATGTATTGATAGTTGATTACAAAAACCAAGCAATAGCTATTCAATTTAATAAATGTTGGAGCGAAGAAGCGGTTATTCGTCAAGTTGAAGGAAATATATCTTTACCCACAGGATTTAGTAACTGTACGATTATCGGCAGTGGTCAAGTTGTGCCAATTGTCAACTGGGATAAATTACTAAGTAGTTTTAATGATTTGAAACAAAATATCTTTCACTGTGTCTCACAACGAACTTTAGAACCGATTCAAAGTAACATCAAAAATAATACAACTAAAAATGATAGAACTAAAAACGACAATAAAACAATTTTAGTCGTAGATGACTCAACAAGCATTCGCGTCTCTCTCGCACGTACACTGGAAAAAGCAGGTTATCAAGTCGAGGAAGCAAGCGACGGTTTAAAAGGAATTGAAAAAATTAAAAGTGGGGTATTAATTAAAGCAGTAATTTGTGATATTGATATGCCTAAATTGAGTGGTTTTGGTTTTTTAGCGCGCGTCAAAGCACAACCTACGTTCAAACATATACCAATTATTCTCTTGACATCACATACAGGAGACAAATATCGCCACCTCGCGTTTAAATTTGGAGCAAAAGCATTTTTACACAAACCTTACAACGAGTATGAATTACTCAAAGTGTTAAATGAGTAGGCGCCTGTATAAATAAATCATCAACAAAAATCATGACTATAGTCACATTGATTTACAGTTCAAGCCTGAGAAAAATTATATATAATTCGATAATATTTATATCCCTACTACATTGGTGTGCGGTGTGATGAATATTGATTACAGACTTAGTATAGCTTTAGTACTTGCTTTCTCGTTATGTGTAATGATTCCAAAATCGTTACAGATAATGGCAAGTGACCGTTTTTGCCCGATAGCAGAAGAATCAACGCTTAAATCAATTTATTATTCTCAAAATTTCGCTCTAGAAATACAGTAATGGCAGGGGGGGAAGGTTTTTCCTTTTCCCCTACCCTGTTCTTCTATGGTACCGATGCTGGAGTTAAACCAAGCGATGACAATAAGCGGTCAGCATCAAAATGTTTAGCCATTAGGTGACGAATACACTCAACTTTCATCGGTTCGTGGACGCGCACTTGACCAAAAGTCCTGTCAACAATTTCTACTGTCGTTAACGTATCTAAATCGACTGACAAAATTGGTATCTCAAGTTCTTCCGCGCGATTGAGAATGAAAGCCGGAGGTGGCAGTTGTCCTGTTAGAATGAGGCATTGCGTTGAAGTTTCCAGCGCAGCTTGTTGAATTTCTACACGATCTCCCCCTGTAACAACGGCCATATTGTTGCGCTTGCGGAAATACTTCACGGCTGAATTGACGTTCATTGCCCCAATTGCTAAACTCTCAACCATCATTAAATCTAAGCGACCATTTCCACATAGAACTTGAGCGTTCAATTGCTTGACCAGTTCTTTAACGCTAACACTGCGTAATAAAGCATTTTTAGGTAAAAGACCTAACACAGCAATTGAGAGAGATTCTAAGTATGGACGAACTGTTGTGTCTACTAATTCAAATTGGGATAAGGGAATATCATTGATTACAACACCAATCAAGCGCTGGGCAATCCGCTCTTTGGCACTCTTGAGCGACTCCACTATAAGCAATGAACTATAGCGACAGACTAATAGTATTTTTGCATCAACAGCCTCCGCCATAGAAAGCAAAGACATATCAAACAAACAGCCTTCATCCAAATTACCCCCTCCTTCGAGCAATACTAAGTCGAGAGCTGGCAACTGAGAGTATTGTTCAACGAAAGACTGTTTGTAATTTAATTTATCTTCACCAAGCAGACGTTTTTTTATAGCTAACTCGTCTAAGGCAAGTAACGTCGGCGCCTTCCTGTTAGCAGGTAAATTTAGACTAGAGCCAATAAACTCAACGTCTTCCTCTACCAAACTGCCTTCAGATTCACTCAAACAGGTGCCCAAAGGTTTACCGTAAGCAATATCAAGCCCTTTTTGATTGAGCTGATGGGACAACCCTAAAACAGTTGTTGATTTACCACTATAAGCTTCAGTCGAACCTACTAGCAGGTATTTCGGGGATTTCGGCATTCGGCACTCCTAATGTGATTCCGTAACGTTTGAGCGCGGTTAATTTTGACGACAATAACAGCACACCTAGAAAGCTGAAAAAAGACTTGACAAAAAACACAAAATAAGCATTTAAAAAAATGTTATATTGAGCTAGGTGCTTATTAATTTTAGGTCGAACTACAGCTAGTGAGTTGTTATTGGCTGTTTGAACACATTACAGTCAGAGGAAGAAACTGCCAAAATCCCTTGTTTATTCAAAAATTAGATTGATATTCTTAACACCTCGATTCTCAATTATCATCAAGACGAAGTAGCTTGCGGTAAAAAGGCTGGGAAAAATCAGTTGTGCGGGTACGCTTGTAAGTTTCTAACAATTCAATCAAATAACTAACGAACTCAAAACTGGCTGTCATTATTTCGTAGCTGAGTTCCGCATTCCCATCAAACTGCATTCGACAGCGCGTTAAGTCTGAGGGTAAGCTTGCAACATTCCAGGTCGCCACAAAGGGTACACCTGAACCTCCCTCAATTTTACGCTCTCCCTCCAAACTTCCTTTTTGGTAAAGGCTAATAGCATAAGGTAAAAAATTACGCTTAGTTCCCTGTATGTAAGGCATGTAGACGCTAGCTTGCTGTTGTGTCGCAGCTTGAAGCTTATCAATTGACATAACTTAATCTTCCTTTGATAGTAAGTTGACTTGTTATACATTGCTAGTTTTAATGTTCCCAAAAAAGCCTCATTATTCACACATAAGCGTAATGCGTGAGGCGCCGGTAATTAAAGCAACGAAGAAAGAATATGAAAATGTCGGGTACAATAAGGCTGCGCTTGCTTTTATCGAAGCTCATGTTCACTCGGCGCCCTCGGTCTGGGTAGAACACTAGGGCGGAATCCGCAATTCGTAATTTCTCTGTTCAGAGATATTTACGAACACACTTTCTTAGTGTTGCTGATTCCCTTGCTTCTTTATAGTTAGTTAGTAAAAAAAAATACTGGTGGTTGAATCAAGTGACCTATGCCAGCGAATTCCTGGCCCGAAGACAATTATAATAGCGAGTTTGACCCGCTGACCTTGTCTATTGAATTAACAGTAGACGAGGACTCCGTGGAAGAGACAAATAATACCCTGTCGCTTCCATCACGATTTCAAAATCGAAGACGCAAAGCCGCTATAGTCCTGACTATAGTTTGGAGTAGCACTGTTGCCCTGCATTTAATTTCTTGGGGGACATTGTTTGTATTGGGATTATCTACCATCGTAGGGCTTCATGCTCTTGTAGTAGTTTTTGCCCGACCACGACAATACCCAGAAGTAATTGAAGGTAAGTTACCTTTTGTGTCCTTACTAGTTGCAGCAAAGAATGAAGAAGTTGTTATTGCCAACCTTGCCAAAAATCTTTGTAGCTTGAAATATCCTCAAGACAATTACGAAGTTTGGATTGTTGACGACGCGAGTAGCGATAACACCTCAAGAGTGTTATCTAAGGTAGCGTCCGAATATAGCAATTTAAAAGTTCTGCGACGCTCGGAAAATGCAACTGGTGGAAAATCTGGCGCCCTTAACGAAGTTTTGCCTCTCACAAAAGGTGAAATTATCGCCGTTTTCGATGCCGATGCTCAAGTCGCCCCCGATTTACTTGTCCATGTAATACCTATGTTCCAACGTGAACAAGTTGGTGCTGTGCAAGTAAGAAAAGCGATAGCTAACGCCAAGGAGAATTTCTGGACTGCCGGACAAGCAGCTGAAATGGCGCTTGACACTTTCTTGCAGTCGCATCGATCTGCTATTGGTGGAATTGGGGAACTGCGAGGAAACGGGCAGTTTGTTCGTCGTCAAGCTTTAAATTGTTGTGGTGGTTGGAATGAAGAAACTATTACTGACGATTTAGATTTAACTTTACGACTGCATCTTGAAAAATGGGATATTGAGTGCGTATTTGACCCGTCGATAAAAGAAGAAGGTGTGACAAATGCTACTGCACTTTGGCATCAACGTAACCGATGGGCAGAAGGTGGATACCAAAGGTATCTAGATTATTGGGATTTACTTTTTCGGAATCGCCTTGGCGCCCGCAAAAGGTTGGATATGTTGGTATTTCTTTTGACACAGTATATTGTGCCAACAGCAGCAATACCAGACTTGTTAATGGCATTAATTCGCCATCGTCCACCGATGCTAGCTCCAGTTACGGGCATTGCGGTAAGCATGTCGATGACAGGAATGTTCGTTGGATTATCGCGAATACGTAAAGATAAAAAATTTAGAGTCTCCGCGTATTTGTTAATCTTGCTTCAAACCCTTCGTGGCACCATATACATGCTCCACTGGTTAATCGTAGTCAGTAGTGCTACCGCGCGTATGTCTGTACGACCTAAAAGGTTGAAATGGGTAAAAACAATACATCAAGGCAAGGTGAATACTTAAGAAACCTATCGACAAAGAAACCGGGTTTCTAGTTTTATTCATCATCACCTTCAACCACATCCATTAAATCAGACGGTGCAGCAGAGTCTCCAAATTCTGCTGCATCTTCGTTATACCCGATTATTTGCCCATCAAAGAATTGTGCTAAACGTTCGGCTGCGTACCAAACTTTCTCAACATCCACACTTGATATTGCAACAGCTTGTTCCTGTGTCGCTGAAATTTCGACTACATCAGGCGCAAGAGACGCAATCAGATTAGAAGATAAATTAGACACATCAGATTTAGGTAGTGTTTCGTTTGCAGGCTGTTGTTGTACCTGGTTATCTTCATGTGTATATTTTGGTGGCGTATTTACACTCCCAGAACCATTTTGTACTGGATTCTGTACTGAATTATTTTGTGAATTTTCTTTACTTAAATATGATGTTGTATTTTTAAAATTATTTTCATTCTGAGGAGTTAAGTTACCATTGCTTGATGTAACTTTCACAGGTTTTTGTGTCTGAGGTTCAACATTTACAGTCGGGGGAGGTTCCTCAGTAGTAGAAGTGTTACCGGATTCTTTGGTACGATTTGATGCAGAACTGGAAACTTCTATACTGACAGTAATTTCACGATTAAAAGTTGCTTGAAAAGCTCGTCGAATAATCGGCAAGTCTTCTTGAACTCGTTTATGCCAAGCTTGTTTAACACTGAGTCGAGCAACTGTTGAGCGAATTTCAATCACATTACACATCTGACGCAGCATTTCGCGTCTCGATATTGGTTCAAGATGAGACAGCACAGAAAGCCAAGTTTCTGCCAAGTCGTTATTTTGATTGTTATTTACTGGTTGGTTATTAGTAGCTGGCGCCGTCGGATTATGTGTTACTGGTTGGTTATTAGTAGCTGGCGCCGTCGGATTATGTGTTATTGGTTGGTTATTAGTAGCTGGCGCCGTAGGATTATCTGTTACTGGCTGTTGGTTAGCAGGTTGTGATTTTGGTGCAGTATGATTATTCGTCGATAGGAATGGCGCCTTACCGTTAGTCGGTGAGTTATTGTTATGTGGTTGGCTAGTAAGTTGTATCCGTTCAGGGGGCGCCATATTGGTGCTTGGTGCAACAAGCTTGTGTGCAGACGGAAGTAAACCAAGAAGCGTAACTTCTAACCATAAACGTGGGTTAGTAGTATTTTTAAGTTGAACTTCAGCGTTTCGTAAGTGCTGTTGCCCTGCTAAAATTCCATAAATATCGATGTGGTTGACTAATTCAACCATATTCAGCCAAGTTTCTTGAGTACAAGCTACCAAATCATTACGGTTGGGAGCTGTTTTGGCAATCAACAAATCTCGATAAAACCCAGCCAGGTTTTGTAAGATAGTTAGCGGCTCGCGTCCTCTATCTAAGATTTTACGGGTAGTATCAATTAAAGCTTCGGCATCATCAGTAGCGATAGCTTTAAACAACCAATACAAATCATGCTCGCTAACAGTACCTACTAAATCCCAAACGTTCGACGGATTAACTTGGTCAGGCAGTAAACTCAACTGGTCAAGTAAACTCTCTGCATCGCGCAGTCCACCTTGTGACAACTGTGCCACTAAAGTAATCGCTTCGGTTGTAATATTTATATTTTCTTTTATCGCTATATCAGTTAAATGAGATACCATTGCATCTAAATCAATCCTACGGAAATCAAATCTTTGGCACCGCGAAATAATTGTAGGTAGTACTCTTTGTGGGTCAGTAGTAGCGAGTATAAATACGATGTGCTTAGGTGGTTCCTCTAGTGTCTTGAGTAGCGCGTTGAACGCCTGCGTACTGAGCATGTGGCAATTATGGACACTCAGCCCATTCGCAACAAAATTATGATTGTCTTCGACCTCAATATCATAAACACGCTCAAGTTTACCTACTGTTACTGATTCAACACGTTCTAAACTTGTAGTCCATTGAGGGAATTGAGTATTTTCTAGGGTCTGCCAACCATTGGATAGTGCTTTTTGCTCCCATATAGATATAGAAGTAAATGAAGGCGCCACAACCGCATTCGCAGGAGACAGTATCTTCATTCCTTCTTTTACGTCTCTTGCTCGTATCCACCCAAGCTCAGTCCTAATTAAATGATTACCCGTGCATCGAATTTCACGATTAGTTGTTTTGATAACCAAAGTTTGACGTGTACCTTGGTCGAACCAACGAACAACTGTTTTATACTCCCAGTTTCTAGTGAAATCGTTATAACTTAGGACTGTATGACCTTTTATTTTAGGATTGTCTATTCTGACTAATCCCTTACTTGTTAATACTAAAGAATCTCCAGTCAAGCACTCGTCAATGACATAAACCTTGTATCGACACTGAACGGGGGCAAACTGCGCTTTCTCAATGATGTCGCGGACGTTCTCAACACCCGTGTTACTTGCTGCGTCTATTTCAATCACATCAACGGTGTAACCTTTGGAAATTCCTAGACAAACGTCACACATTCCACACGGTGTAGCTGTTGGTTGTGGACTACTTAGGCAATTTAAGGATTTGGCGAGAATACGCGCGCTTGATGTTTTACCAGTGCCGCGCGGGCCAGTAAACAAATACGCCGGCGCAATTCTCGAAGTGTTAATCGCGTTAGTAAGAGTTGTCGCTATAGCGGATTGCCCCACCAACTCGGCAAAGCTTCTTGGGCGGTACTTGTGGTGTAAAGGTTCGTAAGACATGGTAGTAGTGATTTTAATGCCACATAGCGTTGAGAATTACACAAGTGCCCACGGTGGGACTATCTAGGAATATATATTTTAAGCACAGGCGGATACCAAATCTCAACAAAGAGAACATTTTTCTATTTTCATAAAATTTAAAGAAAATTTAAATAATATATAAATTACTCAAACTAGATCAAATTTAGCCTGTAGATTTTATTGAATTGATACACCCTATAATTGCAGCCCCGTCGCTACAATCTTAAAGTACACACCAGAGAATAAAGGTGCATGTAGATGTTCAAACGGCTTATTCAGTGGTTCAAAAAGTTTTTTCAAGCTTTGTTTGGTGGTAACACAGCAAAGCAGTCGAGCGTCTATGTTGAGAAAAAACCTGCTCCTCCTCTCAACGATACAGATTTGGAATTCTTGTTTACCGAGCTTTTGGAAGGAGTTAACCAAGCGCGCGGTCAAGCTTGGGCACTGAAATGGCTGCATAACATCGAACACCGTGTTTCTACTGAACGTTGGCTAGAATGGTTACATAAGTTTGGCGATAAGCTGCTGGCATCGTCGGCGCCGAATAATGAGTTAGCTGCACGACTCGTTCAACTAGGTGAGTTGGAGGTCGGTGAAGTCGGCGACACCGCTTATGATATCGGGATGCAGCTGCTAACTCGCAATAATACCGAACCAGTTTGGGAATACAGTGGACCTGACAGTACAGACTTAATGCCTGACCACTCGCAAGAAACTACACCTCAACAGTCAGAAATGACGGCAGAAGGCGAATTTCAAACCATTACCCTTGAACAACTCTACGAAATAATGCTGACTGATGCTAACCTGCGTGCCTCCGTTGCCCAACAAGTTGGGATTGAGAGTGATGACCCAGATATAATCATCCAAGCATTAGTTGAGCAGTTCCAAGCTGAATCTCAAGAAGCCGCCCCAGACTCTTAGTGCAATTGTACTAAAAAGAATAAAATTTGGCAAGGGGGTAGAGAAAAAAGTTTCATTAAAGTTAATTAATTCTTGGTAGCAGAAATATAGCGTATAAATCGAATGAGTGCTATTGTATCTTTTGTTTCTCAAGAAAACGATTGCGCGTGTTGACATATGTATTTTGATTACATATTGAATCTAAATATTTGTAAGCGCGCTTTCCACATAGCGGTACTCAATAATTTGAGAATCGCTACAATCAATGAGAGATATCTAGAGTATAAAGGTAGATGCTCAGGCGGTTAGTAAAATTGCTTAGAAAGTTTTTCCAACAACTGTTTGGCAAGAAGAAACGTTCAAGGACATTAGCAACGCAACATACCGTGGTGCAAGCGCCACCGATGTTGACTAATGCGGATTTGGAGTACTTGTTTACCCAATTGTTAGAAGGTGTGTGTCAAGCGCGCGGACAGACTTGGGCGATCAAATACTTAGAACGAATGTCCAATCGTATTAGCGAACAACGCTGGTTAGAGTGGTTGCAAATTTTTGGCGAGCGATTACTTGCTTCACCTGCACCAAATGAAGAGCTAGCGTTTCGATTAGTGCAGCTAGGAGAGTTACAAATTGGAAGTGTCGGAGACTTTGCTCACGACATAGGAATGCGACTGCTTGCTCGCAATACTGGTGTTTCATGGCAAGATATTCGCGACGACGAAGTTACGGATGTTGCTATTGAGATAATCGTCCCCAATCCGGATTACGAAACTGCAATAAATTCGTCCGATACAGAATCTCAAAATTTAGATTTTGTTAGTTCATCAGTTGATTTTGAATTACCACCTGAAGTATCGGGGCAAGATTTGCTCGATATATATAATGAAGATTTACACACAATTGAGCAGTCTACTTCTCAACATTCAATTTATTATTCAGATTTAATTGACAATACAGCTATAACATCAGTAAACGAAGATGTTGATACTGTTTTTCAGGATACTCCTGGACAAGACTTATTGCGTCAATTTGGCGAAGATTTGTGGGGAATACAAGAACCACTTCCCAGACCGCAATATAGTACTAATGAAGCAATGAGCAACGAAGAAGCAATTTCTACCGATGCCATTAATAATGTAGAAAATATAGAAGAATTTATTGATACCTTTGAGCAAGATGATTTATTAAGCCACTATAACGAAGAATTTTGGGAGTCTGAGCCGGCGGCGCCAGTACAACCTGTCAGATATGAAGCTAATTTAGTTAATGAATTAGAAGAGGAACAGACCTCAGATCAAAATATTGATGAAGTTTTATTAAATACTCCTGGACAATATTTAATTAATGAGCTAGGAGAAAATTTATGGGGCGCCGATACAGAGACAGAAGCTGAAATTATGGCGCCTTTGCCCACGGTTGAAGAAATTACTGTTGAAGAAATTACTGTTGAAGAACCTACATTTACAGAGCCAGTTGAAGAATTAACAACAGGAGAGGAGTGGGCGAGAATTATAGACGAGAATTATATTGAGTTTGTAGCACCTGAAGCGTCGCTTGAACCTGTAACGTCACAAATATTACACTCACAATTAGCTGAACCAGTAACTGAACCAGTAGTCGAAGAAGAAATCGATTTAGATTCTCCAATAATGCCTGTTGAGCGTCAGAATGTCGTACCCACGCAGCAAGAAAATAGGAACTCGACACTTGTTGATGTGTCTGGGACCGTCGCAGTAACGCTTGATGAGCTTTGGGTGAGGTTACAACAAAGCGCAAATTTAGTTGAACAGCTTGCATCAGGGTTACTGTCTCAGGACAATACCTCGCAAATTATTATTGATATTCCAAACCAAGCGTCTAAGCAATTAGAAGCACAAGCATGGTTTTATCAAGCTTTAGCGCAAACCAAAGCAGGAAATCTATCGGCGGCTGTTTTTTCGTATGACCAAGCAATTGGTTTAGCGCCTGACGCATACGAGTATTGGTTTAATAGAGGTTTAGCACTATTTCATTTGAAAAATTTGCAAGGAGCCATTGCCTCATATGAAAATGCGATTGCGATCAAACCAGATTATTATAAAGCTTGGTTTAACCGAGCAGCCAGTTTAGGAGAGCTTGAGCGATATTCAGAAGCGATTGCTTCATTTGATAAAGCAATTGGTATCAACTCAGATTATGGTGATGCATGGGCAGGTAAAGGATTAGCATTATTAAAACTATGGCGAATAGATGAAGCAATTAGCTGCTATGATCGTGCGACACAACTCGAACCATTAGACGCAGAAAGTTGGTACTATCGCGGAATTGCACTGTCGCAAAACAAACAATATTCCGAAGCCATTACCTCGTTTGATGAAGCTATTGAAATACAGGCGCAACATTCAGGCGCCTGGTATCAACGTGGATTAGCAATGGCACAGTTAGAGCAATGGGAAGAGGCAGTAGTATCATATCAAAAAGCACTAAAATCGCAACCAGGCTCATATGAGCTTTGGTATCTCCGTGGAGTTGCACTAGATAAATGTAATCGACATGAGGATGCTGTGGAATCTTACGATAATGCTTTAGCGCTCAATCCTGAATTTTATGAAATTTGGATCGACCGAGGTGTACTTCAAGCAAGTCTTGGAGAATGGCGTGAAGCAATAGCATCATGGGACAAAGCTCTTGATATTAACCCGAATATATATTTAGCTTGGTTCAATAAAGCTATTGCCTGGGAACAACTTGGTTCAAAAGAACAAGCAATAATATGTTATGACCAAGCATTAGATAGAGAACCCAATTTGTATGCTGCTTGGTATAATCGAGGTTTGCTACTAACTGCTGACAGTAAATTTGAAGATGCAATTTTATCCTTCGATTACGCTATTCAACTACAAAGCGACAGCACCGAAGCATGGATAGCGCGCGCTGAAGCTGCTGAAAAGTCTACAGATTTTAACTATTATTTAAGCTCACATAGTACAATCGCAAATCAAAACCCTGCCTTAAACGCACGTGGTGATGAAGGTAAATTAGCGACTTATGCAGTAGCAGTTAACTACATCAATAAAGACAATCAACCAGAAGTTTGGGGTAAATTACACATAGCCCTTGGTAATGCTTACTACGAAAGAGGTAAGCGCTACACCTACATATCAGATGATTGGTCACAAGCCATTTATGCTTATAATCAAGCTTTATCAGCTGTTAATAGTGACCAATTTTTAGAGACGCACTTAGAAATTATACAAAATATTATAGTAGTCTTATTAGGGTTTGGTGATACGCTGCAAGCACAGCAATTTCAAACTTACGCTACGACTTTATTATCAAATGCATTAAATGACGAGAAGCGCGACTCTAACAGTAAAAAAGATTTAGCATTAAAATTTGCGGGTTTTGGACAACTTGCTGTAGATATTGCCGTACAATGTGGTGAACTAGTTCATGCATTAGAACTTGCCGAATTTGGTAAAAACGCCTGTTTAAATTGGTTACAGTTTGGTTTTGTTGATAACTTCTATTCTCCGAGCTACAAATCAATTCAAAATTTAGTAAATTCAACAACAGCAATTATATATTGGCACATAAGTCCTTCTGGGTTAAGAAGCTTTATTATCAAAATTAACCATCCAGAACCAATACTTGTATTTACACCAATGTTGAACATTGGTGAAATGAACGAACTACCTGTACCCGAAGTAATTGGAAATTTAACAGCATTTCAAGACTGGGCAAGTGAGTGGAAACAACAATATCAAACACGTAACGTTGTTGAACATAATTATTCTTGGCTACGCGATATGGAAGCCAGACTGCTTAAACTTCGTAATATTTTAAGTATTGGCGCCATTGAACAAGAACTTGAAGGCATTACGAAGTTAATATTAATCCCTCATCGCGACCTATTTAAATATCCGCTTCATGCACTTTTCTCACTCAAGAGCATAAAAACAATTACATACCTAAATACTGTAGAACAGGGGTTAGCACTTCAGAATCAAACTTTGCAACCTATTGATAAAAAATCATTATTAAGCATAGAAGCACCAACTACTAAGGCATATCCATTAGTAGAGTCAGTAAAAATAGAAACTGAAAATATTAGTAATCTATTTGATCAAGTCAAACGTATTCAGGCAGCAAAAGCGACAAAACAAGAAGTATTAAATTCATTGAGTAATCATAGCATCCTGCATTTCGCAGGTTACACTAGCGACGACCAAAATAACTTCAAATCACAACTGCTACTAGCAGAAGAAGAAAAGCTTTCGCTTGAAGAAATAAATTCTCAAATACTTAGTAATTATTCTTTAATTACCCTTTCAGGTGAAACAGCAATAACGACAGACCAGACAATAACCACAGAATATGTAGGTATAGTCAACGGATTAATGAGAGCAGGAGTCAACCATGTAGTAACATCACAATGGATGGTTGATAACGCAAATGCACTCGTAATGACCGAATTTTACCGACAGCTAAAACAAGGAAAATCTGCCGCAACAGCTCTAAACGAAGCAACAGCATGGTTAAAAGAATTAACCGCAGGTGACTTAAAGAAATGGTACGAAGATTTATTACGAAAATCGCCCCTTGGAGGAACTAGAATACAGGCGCCTATCGCAGAACAACTACGACAACTTAATAGCATAGCAGCCAACCAGAAACTTTATAACCATCCCTACTACTGGGCAGCGTTCAAAATTTATGGCAACTTAGATTGATCCCCCCCTTCTTGTCCCCCCCCTTATTAAGGGCTAGGGGGGATAAATTATTTATTACAGGTGTATTATGGGCGCCAAATGAAACCATTTGCAATTAAAAAAAGACTTATTCAAAAGTCTTGAATAGATTTAATTAGCTTAAATTTTTGTTTGTCAAAGCATAAAAACCTGTTTTTACCTAAAGAAAAGAACGGCTGGGGACAGCCGTTCCACAAGATAATAAAAAAAGCCTGTTGATAACAGGCTTGGTATGGCTTCACTTTTGAGGGTGAAGCATAAATCCACAGATTTCGCTCAACAGTAAGGCGCCAGTAAAATTACTTAACGGTAACTTTACCACCAGCTTCTTCAATGCGCTTCTTAGCATCTTCTGCTTTATCTTTGGCAACAGCTTCAAATATTGGCTTCGGCGCCGCTTCTACCAAGTCTTTAGCTTCTTTCAAACCTAAACCGGTTAATTCACGAACAATCTTGAGAATTGCAATCTTCTTATCAGCAGGTACAGAGTCAAGAACTGCGTCGAATTCGGTCTTCTCTTCAACAGGTTCAGCAGGAGCAGCCGGACCACCTGTAGGCATCATCATGCCAACAGCAGGTGCGGCAGCGCTAACTCCGAAAGCATCTTCAATTTGCTTAACGAGTTCAGATGCTTCGAGAAGTGTAAGACCTTTCAATTTCTCTAAAATTTCATCGGTTGTAGCGGACATTTTTTAGTCTCCTAGTAATTGTAAAATCGTATGATTGCTTATTCAGCAGCAGTTTCAGCGGCGCCTTCTGTGGCACCTTCTTTGTCTTTATCAGCGTAAGCTTGCAAAGCACGTCCCAACGAAGCAGGTACTTCGTTGATACTCACGGCAATCTTCGTTGCCACTGCGTTGATGGCGCCTGCAATTTGCGCTAGGAGCTGTTCCTTGGAAGGTAAATCTCCCAATGCTTTGACATCTGCTTCTTGAAGCAGCTTGCCTTCCATTACGCCACCGCGAAGCTTTGTTTTATCTTTGGTGGCTTTTTGAAAGTCTTGATATGCTTTAATCGCTGATGAAAAATCTTCTTTTACCAGCAAAAAGGCATTAGAACCCTTGAGCAATTCTGATAGTGGTTGCCATTTTTCATCATCTTGAATGGCAATGCCCATTAGAGTATTTTTTGTTACTTTGCAAATCGTGCCACTTGGACGTAATTTGCGCCGTAAGTCAGTGATTTCAGCAACTGTTAGTCCTTGATAATCAATGACTATTGCCAAACTTGACTCTCCCAAAGTCTGTTTGAGTTCAGTAACAATCTCTTTTTTATTCTCAACCGTTCTTCCCATTTTGCTTCACCTCCTTGGAGGATTTTAGATTTACGTTGGGACGGGTTTACAAATATCTAAAAATAAATAGAAAATAGTTGTGAACCCGCCCTTACAGGGATTTGTGCGCTAAAAACAATAAACCCCAGCTAACTTCATAGCCAGGGTTTTTTATCAAGGTCGATTTTTTATAATCGCATTACATCTAGTACAACTACATTCACACTTTTCTAGCTGTGAAAGTCAGCTGTAAATACTAAGACGTAAACCTCGGCAGGATATTAAGCATAAAGCACCTGCTGTCTCTGGCTACTTTATTTAGTTGTGAGTGCTGAGTGCTGAGTGCTGAGAAGTAAGAGGTGAGTTAATACTCAGCACTCAGCACTTTCTACTCAACACTATTTTTAGGCTTCGTTCATTTTTAAATCGCGGAGTGCGTTGATGTCAATACGGATACTAGGTCCCATTGTTGAAGCAACATACATACTCCGCCAGTAACGACCTTTGGCGCCGCTGGGACGGTTACGGTCGATAGTTTCTTGCAACGCCTTCAAGTTAACTAATAAATCATCAGGCGTGAATGTCACCTTACCAAACATAACATGAACAATACCAGTTCTGTCTGCTCGGAATTCTAATTTACCTGCTTTGAATTCGGAAATTGCACTGACTAAATCAAATGTAACAGTACCACCTTTTGGTGAAGGCATCAAGCCGCGCGGACCTAACAATTTACCAAGTTTAGCTACTTGCGGCATTACATCGGGTGTTGCAATCAATTTGTCAAAATCCATCATTCCTTTCTGGATTTCGTCTATTAGTTCTTCTGAACCAACTATATCGGCGCCTGCATTAGTCGCTTCTGTTACTTTTTCGCCTCGCGCGATGACCGCTACCCGAACTTCATTACCTGTTCCCTTGGGCAACGCGACAGTTGTACGCAACTGCTGGTCACTATATTTTGGGTCAATTCCTAAACGGATATGAGCTTCTGCTGCTTCAGGAAATTTTGCTGTTGCGGTTTCCTTAAGTAAAGCGAGCGCATCTAGCGGTGCATAATCTTTATCTTCTACTTTCGCAAGTAGATCCTGCATTCGACGTGATACTTTCTTTGCCATTTTCTACTCTCCTGGGGTCAACGAAGTTTTACCTCTCCCCCGATAAAAATTTACTGTGAGGGTGGGTTTATCTATATCCTGGAAAATTATCAAAAATTTAGGTGAACCCGCCCCTACTCTGTAACTGTGACACCCATGTTTCTTGCAGTCCCAGCGATGATGTTCATTGCTGCATCAATATCGTTGGCGTTAAGGTCGGGTAGTTTTGTTTGGGCTATTTCACGTAACTGGTCTTTTGTAATTGAACCAACTTTCTTTTTGTTTGGTTCATTTGAGCCTGTTTCGATTTTTGCCGCTTTTTTGATTAGTACTGAAGCTGGAGGAGTTTTGAGGATAAATGTAAAACTCCGGTCTTCAAATACTGATATTTCTACAGGGATTACCATTCCAGCTTGGTCTGCTGTTTTGGCGTTGTATTCCTTGCAGAACATCATGATATTAACACCGTGTTGACCTAATGCAGGCCCTACTGGCGGCGCCGGGTTGGCTTTTCCCGCAGTTAATGCCAACTTGATCACCGCTACAATTTTCTTCGCCATTTTCTTTTAGCTCTGTTTCTTGACCTGATTGAATTCTAGTTCGACCGGTGTATCTCGTCCAAATATTGATAGTAAGGCTTTAAGTTTACTCCGTTCTGGACTAACTTCAATTACCTCACCCTCAAAATCTTTAAATGGACCAGAAAGCACAGTTATCTTATCACCCGTCGCCATATCAATTTTGACGACTTCCTGTTGTTCAGTAGCTTGCTTAAAGATTCGCTCGACTTCAGAATTACTTAGCGGTACAGGTTTTACGTGACCGCGACTTCTACCAGTTCCGCGTTTTTGCTCTGCCCCCACGAAGTTTATTACATGGGTGGTGTTGCGTACTACCTGCCAGACATCATCATTCATGATCATCCTCACCAGTACATAACCTGGGAAGACTTTTTCTTCGCTTGGATGGCGACTACCATCTTTACGGATTTTGATGGTGGGTGTGTGTGGTATTTCTACCTGAAGTATTTTATCAGCTACATCAAATGTTTGAATCCGCTGCTCCAAGTTTGTTTTAACACGTTTTTCACAACCCGATGCTACCTGCACTGCGTACCAGCGAGAAACTTGTGAGGAAGCTTCCGCTTGCCCCCCGAACTCAGAGTGCAAAGTTTGTTCGTTGTGACCTTCATCTGTGAAAGAAGTCATCCGAATACCTGTTGGGCGCCCCACGTAAAGAGTTTATCAACTAAAAAAATCAACGATGCTGAAAGCGTCACCATTAACAATACAGCCGCTGACTCACTTATCACTTGCTTGCGACTAGGCCAGACTACTTTCTCGAACTCTTCTTTTGTGCCTTCAACAAATTTATTAACGCTGAACCCACTTGAAGTTTCTGCTATTACGTCGCCTTCTTTTTTCTTGTTCATGGTTTCACCTCGCTTGGAGCTATCTTCCTTATTCTAATTAGATTAATCATTGAGATGAATACATTCAATCAACAATTACAGCCCTAGCTCCTCATCTCAACAACTTGAAGCAAGAACTGCAAATAATAGTTACCAAAATTGTACCCGAAATATTCTAGTCTTGCCGTTGATACTACAAGGTTTTTGAAATCTTTCGGGTTGCAATCGCTATACCTTAGCGCGCCCTGGAGGACTTGAACCCCCGACATCAGGTTTTGGAGACCTGCGTTCTACCAACTGAACTAAGAGCGCTTGTAATGTCTTGAATTCAGTCCCAAAGGCTGAACTTAAATCATTATAACGCAACTTGGCAAATATTTTCTAAAAATTTTGTTAAGGGAGCATAGAAGCGGCTGCTTCCGCACTCCACTTTCCATTTTGCTCCAAATCAAGTTGTTACAATGAGCGGTCAAACCGCTGTTTAATACGGGTTGCCTTACCAACACGGTCACGTAGATAGTAAAGTTTTGCACGACGAACTTTACCACGACGAATAATCTTAATGTTGTCAATGCGGGGAGAATGAAGCAAGAAAACCCGTTCAACACCAACGCCTTGGAATACACGACGGACAGTAATAGTTTCGTTAATGCCGCCATTACGCTTGGCTATTACTACACCTTCGTAAGGCTGAACGCGAAATTTATCGCCTTCTCTGATTTTTACACCAACTTTGACTGTATCGCCGACATAGATATCGGGCAAGTCCGATTTTAGCTGCTCCGCTTCAATGGAGCGGATAATTTCTTGAGCGTTCATTTTTTTGTCGATTTATCACAATCAATAATAATAAGTCTACAATTGCCTTTTAGTCCAGCGATTTTAGACGGTGAGAACAATATAGACATAAAAAAACTCTGTAGTTATAACTTAAGTTATAATAACCTACAGAGTTTTTTTATTGGTGGCGGGAAGTGGATTTGAACCACTGACCTTCGGGTTATGAGCCCGACGAGCTACCAGGCTGCTCTATCCCGCGTCGTCTTTTTATAGTATATACTCAAAACTTCTGATTTGGCAACTACAAAAACGATAATTCTCCAATAACTTCCAAACGCTTATACTGACCGAGGTTCATAAATTTTTCTGCCAGAGCTTGTGCGGTGGAAGGAGAAATCCAACCCATTTGTTGCAGTAAATGAATTGCAGTCGCGTTTCTTGCTCGTTTTGCTCCATCTATAACCTTAATTGCAAGTCCCATGCCTTCGCCGAGTCTGCCAATGCACTGTACACCTTCTGCTCCTGATTTACTAACCAGTTCTCCCGGCGCCAAGCGCATTAATTCAGTGTCAAACTCACCATCTCCAGCGACCATAACCGGATGATGCGTCATCGCGCGCACAATTCTCTCCATATCCAGATTGCTGCGAAGAGCGAGTTTGGCGTACAAATGTGCCATTTGCGCTAGCTGCAATAAATATGTTGGAACTCCACAGTCATCATGAACGCTAATAAACTCATCCGCTGGCATACGTAGCAATTCCGCTACTTTACCAATTACAAGCTGCTGAACAGGATGTTTACGTTCTAAATAACTGCTCAAAGGAAAATGCCGCTGCTGACAAACTGCGAGCATTCCAGCATGTTTACCAGAGCAATTGTATTCTAAGCGACTTTTTTTACCAAGAGGAACAGGGCATTGCAGTGCATCAGGGTCAATATCCGCTCGCCAGAGAATATTAAAAACTTGTCGCACTTGCTCAATACTGCCTTTGTGCGAACTAGTAATAATAGCCAAATCCTTATCACTTAAGTCATAACGTTCGAGAGTCCCCGTAGTCGTAACACAAAGTGCTTGAAAAGGTTTAAGTGCCGAGCGAACAAATGTAGCAGTTTCAGCATTGCCTGCAACTGATAAAACTCGTCCTCGCTCATCCGACACCACAGCTTGAACCGTGTGTCGAGATTCAATAATACCTTCACGCAGCAACCTAACTTCCAATGCTGCGGCTTGAGTTCTTTTTGCCATTGCTGCTATGAATGCTCTTCGACTTTTATATCACCTGCCAAACTATAGTACCAGCAATGTACAACACCAACATAACTGCAAACGTTAGTTGCAGGCGCCGCAAAATCGGTTGAATTTGATACGTGACTATCAAACGGTCGCGCGTCAGTACCTCCTCCGGTTTTGCCCAAGTTTGACCGTCATACCACCCCGACTCTTCATAAAATATTACAGGGCTTTTAAGACGGTCGCACACGTATGACCATCCTAGATACAAACGCACTAAAACAAGAACAACACCAATACTCGCTCCGGCAGCACAAGAGAGACTAAACTGAGCAAAGAATTTATGAGGAGGAAAACTAGCAGCAGACATAGGCCCTGCAATTAGCAGAGACAAACCATAAATCCAAGCGATTCTAATTGTGTACGAAAGTACAGAGGCAGTACAATCACGGAACAACCAAGCCGATTTCAACTGCTCATACTCGTTGACGGGTTGTTGTTCGGTAGGAACTGGACATGAAACTGAAGACTTATTCATGGCTCACTCCGCTTCGGGCAATGCTTCACCTATCATTAAACTCGATACGTTCCGCATGACCCCAAAAAGCTTCCAAATTATAAAATTCGCGTTCTTTTGGCATCATAACGTGAACGATGACATCACCATAGTCATACAACACCCAATTTCCTTCTGCTTTCCCTTCTATCCGTAGGGGAGCGCGGTGAAAATCCTGCTTAATTTTTTCTTCGATAGCATCTGCAACTGCTCGAACCTGAACTCGCGAAAAGCCAGTTGCCAACACAAAATAGTCAGCAATATAGGAAACATCCGCTACTCTAAGTAGCACAACATCTCCTGCTTTACGTTCAGATGCTGCTTCTGCTGCTGAACGAGCTAGCTTTGTACTAGCATCATCACTATCGAGTTGAGTGGCTTCAAACGGACTATTTGTCACTGCTACAGACTGTAATGGGAAGTTTTCTTGAGAATAATCCGACATTAAATTTTGCTTTTAGATTTACTATTGTTTTAACTACCTGTGTGAACTATCCTTTACAATTACTTACAATTGCCGAGTAAAAAGCAATCGTATTACAAGCATGGTTTTTTTGAATACTAACAAAAAAACACGTCTCCATGTTGGTGGTTTACGCTGGTAAATACTAACTGCGCGCGTTATCTAAGTGCGACCCATTATTTTACCATATTTTGCGACATAATAAAGAATTATATCAATTTTTATACTAAGATTTAATTTATACAGCCAGATGGTAGGTTGGGTGGAGGTTAAATGAACCCAACAAGCGAGAGTACTGCGTTATGCTAGATATACATAAGTTTACTATTAGATATAGGAGAACATGGCATGAGTTGGCGTGGCTCAACAACCGTAAAAGACCGTATTTTTGCTTGTTTACCTTATTTGCTTCCTTTAATTGAGGTAGTAGCTTTTGGTGAATACTTACTATCAATTTTTCCGGTTCTTGCAGTAGTATTAGCACCACTGTTTGTGCTTAAAGAGGTTTACGATATAATCGATCAAGGTTTATTTGGATTTGGCGGGCTAATTATATTATTTGCCTTACTCATGCTAGTAGTGCGAAATGAAAGATTGCCTCATTTTATTCGTTTCAATACAATGCAGGCAATTCTTCTAGATATTGTAATTATTTTATGCAGTATATTACTGACGATAATTCGGCAGTTAGGTCTTGTACCAGCTAATGGATTAGCTACTCAAACGCTAGCAACAACTATTTTTCTAGGTATTTTGGCTGCATCTGTGTATTCGATTGTGCAATCTCTGTTAGGACGTTATGCAGAAATTCCAGCAATCTCAGATGCAGTTTATATGCAAGTTCGTTAGTAGTGACGCGCTTACTTTTACATAAGTGATCAAGAGCGCGCGACTACTGTATTTTCTAAACGCCCAATTCCTTCAATTTCAACGCGAATACGGTCACCTAATTTTAGTTGTCCCACTCCAAACGGTGTACCTGTCAATACAACATCCCCAGGTAATAGCGTCATAACTTGACTTATATATGACACTAAATAATCTGGTGGAAACACCATTTGGTCAATGCACGCTGATTGTACTGGTTTAGCATCGTCATTTAAAAAAGTTTGTAAGCGGGCGCCAGGATTGATTTCGCGTACAATCCAAGGACCAATCGGACAGAAACTGTCAAAACCTTTTGCCCGCGTCCATTGTCCATCTTTAGACTGCAAATCTCGCGCGGTGACATCATTAGCAATTGTGTAACCCCAAATTTTATCAGTCGCTTCGTTCTGCGTACAATTAACTGCGTGGGCGCCAATTACCAATGCCAACTCACCCTCATAATCTACACGCTGTGATTGAGGAGGGTACATGATTTGTCCAGAGGAAGCGATTATTGTAGTTGGTGGCTTCATAAATATTAGCGGTTCTGCTGGCACAGGAGTACCCATTTCTTCTGCATGATCCGCGTAATTTTTACCAACCGCTACAATTTTAGAAGGCGCACAAGGAGCAAGAATTTGGTAACTTTCTGGCGCCAATGTTAAATCTGTGGGTTGTCCTTGCATCCAAGGTGGTGCATCGAGTATGACCACATCAAGGGATAACTGGAGCAATCCGTAGAAAATCTGCCCTTCGTGATTTTGAACTCGCACGTAGCGCTGTGCCATAACTAATATCCTTGCTTCTCACCCGTGAGTTTATAAAGGCAAACAGCAGTTCGCTTCTCGTTTATTTCAAGGAAAGCTTGCCTCCGAATGCTAACTCTTTGTAAGATTACCACGCACTATATTCAAAAACTCAAAAAACTGAAGTAAAAGCTGATATGATGGTAATTCCTTGCTGTTTACTGTTTTTCTGATTACGCTCTTAGACGCACGCATTCGCTGCGTCAGAGTTAGATGCAATTCACAGTACAGCCACTTTGTCCAAAAGGATTACTATTTAATCATGCAGACCGTTTACGAAACAATGTATATTCTTCGTCCTGACCTCGGAGACGAACAAGTAGAGCAAAACATTAGTAAGTACGAAAATATACTCAAAGAACAAGGTGCAGAAGACATCGAAATCCAAAATCGCGGCAAGCGGCGCCTTGCATATGAAATTGGCAAACACCGAGATGGAGTTTATGTACAAATGAACTACAGTAAAGGTGGAAAAGCAATTGCACCTCTTGAACGTGCGATGCGTTTGAGCGAAGAAGTAATTCGTTATCTGACTATCAAGCAAGAAGTGAAATCAGAGCCAGTCACAGAAACTACAGAAGAAGCCGCCGCATAAACAAAACAACAAGAGACGCAATTGAATTGCGTCTCTTGTTGTTTTGTATCGCACTTAGTACCCAGTACTTTATACATATGCTACATTAATCTTTACTTGCCGTCACCAGGATGATGCAGTTATATCTTAAGGGTGGTAAAGTCTTTGTAATGGGAGCATATTTATACTGTGAGCCAAACTGATAACTCAACAATTCAAGCTCTCTCTACGGAAGCATCGAAACTGCGCCAAGAGTTGCAGCTTCGTGACCAGCTTGTACAACAACTTTCGCAAGAATTGTTTCGGCTGGTAAAAGGCAATACAAACTTTATGCCTGATCCGGAAGTTTCAGAGCGTCATCAAAGTCAACTTGTAGCACTGCGTGAACAGTTACAGGCAGTTGAGCAACAAGTCACATTTTATCAAGACCAAATAACGTCGCGCGATACAGAAATTTATCAACTGCGTCAAACAGTTCAAGAACTGACAGACCGTAGTCGTATGTTAGAGCAAGTAGTCCAAGAACTGCCGCAAATTTATCGTCGTAAATTTGAAGAACGGATGGCGCCAGTACGTGAGAAAGTTGCTACGCTGCAACGCGAAAACCGTCAGTTGCAGGCAGAACTACAAAGCGTTAGTTACCGTCTGGCTCTTAAAACCCGTACAGCAACACATAGTGGTATCGATTTACCAAACTTTCCTCGTTTGTCGCAGGACGGTAATATGTCTACTGTTCCCAATGCTTAAACTAAATCTTGTTGAACTAGATATATAAATAAAGATCGATAAGCGTGCGAATTACACAAGCAAATAAAAACTGAAGTTAAATTCAGAATTTGGTGATTTGTTATTTATATTCACGTACATATTTACTCAAATGAGCCGTAAGTTATGGTTGTTTGCTAGTTGCAACCACCATACTACGGCGCCGTTTGCATTGAACCTTTGTAAGTGTGTAAGTATCACTTAATACTTATTTAGAAACAAAATCTTTGTAAAATTAAATTAAACTTTGCTTCTTTCAGGGACTACAAGAAATAAACAGATTTGATTTCTAGAATGTGCCAGTTAAAGCAGTCGCCTTTTCAGGTGAAGCATCGCTACTGTCACTCGCAGTCAGAACTGCATCTTCGTAAGAGTTATAAATTTCAAACACTGAGTCAAGTTGGGTAAGCTCCAAAACCAACCTAACAGGAGTTTGTACATTGCAAAGAACCAGACGACAACCATTCTGACGCGCGGCTTTTAAACCATTTACAAGTGGAACTAATCCAGTACTGTCCATAAAATTTACTTTCGCTAAGTCTATTACCCAAAGCTGATTCGCATTTGGGATAATTTGACTCATTTTTTCTTGAAAGTCAATACCTGTTTGTGAATCAATACGTTCACTGGGTTGAAACAGAACGACTTGGGATGTGGATAAGATAGTCATGGATTTAATTAGGTAGTAGAAATTAGCAAAAACACAAAAATGACACAAATATTTATTTCCTCGTAACCCTAAATTACTACACTACTCAGAAACTTTGAGTTGTGTTGCAATTTGGTTTAGTCGAAGAATATCAGTATTCATGCCGTATAAATTGTATGAACTATTTCAATATACGCATAAGTTAATCATAAATTCGGTAGCTTTCATATCTTTTACAAACTTTTTATAATTTATAAGTATTTTTGTAAAGATTTTATAAAATAATCATTAAATCTTTACGTAAAACCCTTAATTTTGACTAAATTACAGTAGAAACTTAGTGTTACGTAAAAGAATTTATACTTATAAAAAAATTAATCTTATTCCTGTTTGGCGTTTTTGCCATTACATCTTCTATATCAGTAAAACTACTGCTGGCCATGAGTTAATAAATACTTTAATTTTTCAAAAGAGCAAATATCACAATTTCCAATAATAACAATCAGCAATATGTATATACGCATGTATAAAATATATATATATTTACATTAAGTACGTAAATTTCTTCTTGGGGGCAAAGTTTGACACTATATGTCAAAAACAGTCAAGATATAGGAAAGGTAAAAAAATGTAAAGAAAACGGTAGCAGATGTCGTTAGAATTCGTCTCGCTGGAAAATATTCAGGCAATTGCCCACCAGTACGGGTATTTGGCAATTTTTGTGGGTATTTTATTAGAAAACTTAGGTATCCCAATTCCAGGGGAAACTGTAACGTTAGTTGGAGGTTTCTTGGCTGGTAGTAATGAGCTAAAATACTGGCTCGTACTAGTTGATGCAGTTGCAGGTGCCACGATTGGTGGGATTTGCGGCTACTGGATTGGGCGTGTTGGTGGTTGGTCGTTGTTATTAAAATTTGGTCAACTGCTGCGGATTTCTGAAGTCCGAATTTTAAGTATTAAAGATAAATTTAGTGAAAACAGCGTCAAAACGGTATTTTTCGGCAGATTTTTTGCTTTGCTGCGAATTTTCTCGGCACCGCTCGCTGGTATTGTTGGGATGCCGTTTGGTCAATTCTTTCTAGTCAATATTGCAGGAGCAAGTATTTGGGGCAGTGTAATGGTGACGCTAGCTTATTTTGCTGGTAAGGTTGTCTCGCTTGAACAACTTGTTGCTTGGGTTAGTCAGTTTGCAATTTTAGCTTTGTTAATTTTAGCTGCAGTTATATTTATTCCTTTATGGCTTGAATCTCGACAAGAAAAAATTGGTAGTGGAGAGTAAGGTCGAGGATAAGTTGAATATATGTATATCCTCTAGGAAAATAGTCAATGGCACCGAAATTCCTAGAGGATAAGTTAAATATATGTATCCTCTAGGAAAATAGTCAATGGCACCGAAATTCCTAGAGGATAAGTTAAATATATGTATATCCTCTAGGAAAATAGTCAATGGCACCGAAATTCCTAGAGGATAAGTTAAATATATGTATATCCTCTAGGAAAATAGTCAATGGCACCGAAATTCCTAGAGGATAAGTTGAATATATGTATATCCTCTAGGAAAATAGTCAATGGCACCGAAATTCCTAGAGGATAAGTTGAATATATGTATATCCTCTAGGAAAATAGCAAATGGCACCGAAATTCCTAGAAGATAAGTTAAATATATGTATATCCTCTAGGAAAATAGTCAATGGCGCCCCTCATTCAAGCGAGGATAAGTTAGATATATGTATATCCTCTAGGAAAATAGTCAATGGTTTTGGTGGA
Organism: Calothrix sp. NIES-4105; assembly: GCF_002368415.1. Classification (GTDB taxonomy): domain Bacteria; phylum Cyanobacteriota; class Cyanobacteriia; order Cyanobacteriales; family Nostocaceae; genus Dulcicalothrix. The sequence continues at coordinate 7,744,980 of NZ_AP018290.1, read as the reverse complement.
TAGGAAGATTAGCAACGGATAATTAACTGATGTAACGGCGAAGAGTAATTTTGTAAAGCAGAAATTCGTTTGTGATGAATGACTCATCCGTTACATCCGTTTTCATCCGTTGCAAACTAACCCCTAACTTTTACTGTCCTGTTTGTGACCAAACGCGCGTTGGTAATCCCCAAACATAAATAAAGCCTTCAGCAGCTTTATGGTCAAACTGGTCAAGGGCGCCGTATGTTGCTAAGTCTGGAGTATATAAAGTATTTTCAGAGCGGCGCCCAACAATTGTAGCGTTGCCTTTAAATAGCTTTAAGCGGACTGTTCCAGATACGCGCTCTTGAGTTTTTTGAATAAAAGCATCAAGTGCAGCTTTTAATGGGCTGTACCATAAGCCGTTATAAACTATTTGCGTGTAGGTTTGCTCAATTCCCCTTTTGTATTGGGTAACATCAGCAGTTAAAGTCAAACTTTCTAAATCGCGGTGAGCATTGATTAAAACTACCATTGCTGGAGATTCATAAATTTCGCGCGATTTAATTCCAACAAGACGGTTTTCAATCATATCAATCCGCCCAATACCGTGGTTGCCAGCAGTTATATTAAGCGCTTCGATTAACTCTACCGGGTTCTTAGGTGTACCGTTGATGCTTGTTGGAATACCCCTTACAAATCCAATTTCAATATATTCTGGTTCGTTAGGAGTATCGGCTATTGCCTTGGTCATTTCATAGATTTCTTCGGGAGGTTCCATTGCTGGGTCTTCTAATACACCCGCTTCAATACTCCGACCAAGCAAGTTTTTGTCAATACTATAAGGGGAAGATTTTTTGACTGGTGCCGGAATGCCACAACGCTCCCCGTAAGCTATCGTCTCTTCCCGACTCATTCCCCACTCGCGCGCTGGTGCCAAAATTTTTAAGTTAGGGTTTAAAGCAGCAGTTGAAACATCAAAACGCACTTGGTCGTTACCTTTACCCGTACACCCATGTGCAATAGCGTCTGCACCATATTTCTCAGCAGCTTCAACTAATATTTTTGCAATTAGCGGACGCGCAAGAGCAGTTCCTAGAGGATAACGATTCTCATATAAAGCATTTGCTTGAATTGCACCAAAAGCATAGTCTTTAATAAAACTATCTTTTACATCCATAACTAGTGATTCGCTAGCACCCGATTTTAATGCTTTTTCGCGAATTGGCTCTAATTCATCACCCTGTCCTAAGTCAGCAGCGAGAGTTATTACCTCTTCTACACCCCATTCTTGCTTGAGGTAGGGAATACATACCGAAGTATCTACCCCACCTGAATATGCCAAAATAACCTTCTTCGCGCGACCCATTCGTTTCTCCAATTGGCAGAAATACCGAATCCATATTATCTAATGAATTAGCCAATCGGGGATGCAGATAGTGAAGAATAGATAGTGGATAGCTGACAAAAAGGGGGTAAATATGGGTAAGTACGATGAAATTTTTCACTCGGATGATTTATCTGAACAGGTTTTAAGTCCAGAAGAAGCAGTTGCAGCTATTGCCGTTGTGACGACAGCAGCAGACTTAACGCTTGAAAATGTAGATATCGAAATGCTTATTGATACCCTTTGGGGTTTTGAGGTGTTTGAGGGATATGACGACAATGCACTTTCAGAAATCATCAGTAAATTAATAGCAATTGCGGAGACTGATGGATTAGGTGCTTTATTTAACGCTGCGAACGAGTTCCTTACTGATGAACTAGTTCTAGATGGGTTTGCAGCAGGAGTTAGCGTTTTAGTGTCCGAGGATGACATTGCTATTCCTAAAGCGAAAATGCCTTTGCTCAAACAATTACAATCTGTACTAGAAGTCGAAGAGGAAGAAGCAAACGAAGTAATAGAAGAAGTGTTAACTGCGTTTGAGGAACTTGACGAAGATATTTTAGATGATGAAACAACTGAGCTTGACGAAGATACTTACTCTTCTCCAGAAGGTAATTTTACTGTTTCTATCCCCGTAACTCCTGATGCTGGCGGAAAAATTCATTCTTCAGAAGGAATGGTAGGTTTTTCTGACGACTACGGAACTTTACTAAGAATTGACTACTACCTTATTCCTCCATCTCAGCGAGACGAAATTAACATCGCAGGAAGGGAACAATATTTTGAATCAGTTTTATTAGACAAATATATTCCACAAGCGATAGTAGCCAATTTACCTTCCGCTTCTGTAGAATATACTGAATTTTTGGACTTGGAAATGCAAGGCGCCTATTTTGCTTTAGTAAACATGCCTGGTGGTTCAACAATATCCAAGCAGGAAAACAACGGTCATCCTCAGAGACTCGATGCATATCGCGGTATCATCGCGTTTCAACAACAAAACTTTATATACATCGTTACAAGTCAACGAAGTTTCTTAAATGATAAAATTCCCGACTCCATCAATACCGAAGCCGAGACAATGAAAGCCAATGTACTAGCCTTCATCGACACTATCGAATTTACCGACATCGAATTTACCAACGGTTCAGAATTAACATAACGCGCGTCATTAATTTTAGTACCTTTGTAGCATAGGCCTCTCGCCTGTGCTATCATTAACCCTGATATAACCAAATTTTAACATAAGTATTTAAAATATATAAACCAAATTGAAATAACAATTACTTAATAATTAATCTTCGGTTTCTCATGCCACAGAGGCATTCAAAAAATCAGTTTTTGTGTGAGTTTAGTTGTGTAAAAGGCAAAAAATGACCTGGTTGCACAAAAGCTTGTAGAATCAAAATATTAAGTTTTATCACAAGCATGTCGAGTCCGATTAGCAACCGATTCGCCATGTCCGTATTCAAGATTAGTCTAGAAACCCTAAGCTAGAAACCGTAAAGAGAGGATTTCACAAAATGCCATTTCAACAACAACCACTTCCCTTCGCGATGGATGCACTTGAGCCATACGGTATGAAAGCCGAAACATTTGAATATCACTATGGCAAGCATCACAAGGCTTATGTAGATAATCTCAACAAATTGGTTGAAGGAACTGATTTAGCTGATAAACCACTTGAAGAAGTAATACAAATCTCCTTCAAAGATTCCTCCAAAGCAGGCATTTTCAACAATGCAGCCCAAGTGTGGAACCACACATTCTTCTGGAACTCCTTAAAACCCGCCGGTGGTGGCGCCCCTTCAGGAGATCTTGCCAGCAGAATAGAGAAAGATTTCGGTAGCTACGACAAGTTTGCTGAAGAATTCTCGAATGCAGCAGCAACTCAATTTGGTAGTGGTTGGGCTTGGTTAGTCGATGATGGTGGTAAGCTCTCCATCATGAAAACACCAAACGCAGAAAACCCACTTGCACACGGCAAAAAAGCATTATTAACCCTCGATGTTTGGGAACACGCCTACTACATCGACTTTAAGAATGCTCGTCCTGCGTTTATCAAAAACTACCTCGAAAAACTAGTCAACTGGGACTTCGTAGCTCACAACCTAGCAGCTGCCTAACCTACCATCTAGTCCAAGCAGCCATCTAGTCCAAGCAGCCATCTAGTAAGGGCGGGGACTAGTAAGGGCGGGTTAACAAATATCCTCGTTTCCCATTAAGATATCTGTAAACCCGCCCCCACCAACGCCCCAACCCAAACGTACAATCCAAAATAATGAATAGTAAAGACATAGCTCACTACATCAACGCCACAAACGGCGCCTCAAAACCCTGGCTACTGGTTCAGTTGCGGCTCAAAAAACTCCAAGAACGTCGCACGGAAATATCCTACGAAGAATACATCAGAGAACTAGAAGACATTCACCAAGACATGATGAAACTAGGTGAATGGTGGCGTGGAAGAGAAAGCGAAGTCTTCTAAAATTTGATTTATTAAAAAAAAATAAAATTTTGTATGCATCTGATGATAGCCTAGTAAGTCGGTGGATTGATAACGGTGTTTTAACACATGGATTACCGTGAGGCAGGAGTTGACGTTGAAGCTGGCCGAGCTTTTGTAAATCAAATTCGTAATTTGGTTCACAGCACGTTTCGACCAGAAGTTCTTGGTGGGTTAGGTGGTTTTGGTGGTTGCTTTCAATTACCCAGTGGGTATTTTGAACCTGTACTAGTATCAGGTACCGATGGAGTTGGGACGAAGCTCAAAATCGCACACACTCTTAACCGTCATGATACAGTCGGTATTGATTTAGTCGCGATGTGCGTCAATGATGTTTTAACCAACGGCGCCGAACCTTTGTTTTTTTTAGACTATGTAGCCACAGGTAAGCTAGAGCGCGAACAGTTAACTCAAGTTGTGGCAGGTATAGCAGATGGATGTAAGCAAGCACGCTGTGCATTACTTGGTGGTGAAACTGCTGAAATGCCAGGGTTTTATCAAGCAGGTGAATATGACTTAGCTGGTTTCTGTGTGGGAATTGTCGAAAAAAGTCTTTTGCTCGATACTTCACAAGTCCAAATAGGAGATATTGCAATTGCACTCCCAAGCACTGGTGTTCATAGCAATGGTTATAGCTTAGTCAGAAAAATTATCAGCGATAATAACCTGTCATGGGATGATAAACCAAACATGCTTGGAGGCAAAACTTTAGGCGAAACTTTCCTGACTCCAACTCAAATTTATGTTCAGCCAATACTAGCAGCGCGCGCTTCAGGTTTAGAAATTCATGGGATGGCGCATATTACAGGTGGCGGGTTGCCAGAAAATTTACCGCGATGTTTAGGCGCAGGTCAAGCAATTAAAATCGAACTTAATTGGAATATTCCACCTGTCTTTGAATGGTTGGCACAAACAGGCAATGTTAGTCAAGTGGCAATGTATAACACCTTTAATATGGGTATTGGCTTTGTGGTTATAGTGCCACCAAAGCAAGCAGAGCAAACAATAAGTTACTTTGCTTCACACAACATTACAGCTTTTACAATTGGAGAAGTTATTTCTGGTTCTGGTGAATTAATCGGTATACCTACTTAAAATTGTATTTTTTATACAAAATAATATTTTTCCAAATTTGCCAACTTGGTATTTTGGATTACAGTTTTATTCTGAAGTTGAGTTTTTATGCGGACTTAAGTAAGTTCTACTCATGTGGATTTTACTCAGTATCAACAGATAGAATTTTCACTTTATTTGATATGACCAATCGAAAATACTCATGACTATAACGTTTTAAATTTGCTAACGTAGTCTTAACATATCGAAAAAATTTGCCACACATTATTACAAAATCACTGTTGACACTATAAAATAGTGCTAGAGGTGACAGAAACAAAAAAGGTGTATCTAAAAAGTAAAAATAAATACTATTTAACTTAAATAGAAGAGGTTATGACTGTAAATTTCGCTTGCACCGTTGCATCTAAAGGGCTTTTAGAAGGAGTGTTTCAAAACATCAACGCTTCATCGTGTCCTCAGTTTTATAACTTCCATATGCATACAGTTTATTCAGATGGTAAATTGCAACCGGATGCATTAATGGAACAAGCAATAGCATATGGCTTGAAAGGGCTAGCAATTACTGACCATCATGCAATTGGCGGTTATGAAGCTGCAATGTCGTGGCTATCCGATTTTATATGGAAGAACCAGGGGTCTAAAACGCCGCATTTGTGGAGTGGTGTAGAAATCAACGCGAATTTGTTAGACGCTGAAGTTCATATATTGGGTTATGCGTTTGATACAGAACACCCAAGCATGAAACCATATATCCAGCGACGATGTGTCACGGGTTCCGATTACGAAGCGCAAAATGTGATTGCTGCGATTCATGAAGCTTCAGGACTAGCAGTACTTGCCCACCCCGCGCGCTACCGAAGACCATTGTTTGACCTGATTCCAGAAGCAGCTAGGCTTGGAATCGACGCAGTAGAAGCTTTCTATGCTTACAACAACCCTAAACCTTGGAAACCCAGCACGATTGAAACCGAACAAGTGCTTCGCCTAGCCTCGGAATATGGTTTATATGCTACATGCGGTACTGATACACATGGTTTAAGTTTATTACAGCGCTTGTAAAAACTTGCAAATTGTTTTATATAACTCTACGGGCGCTTGCTGTATTGTTAATATTTTGTTACAAAAATACATGGAAGTATAAATACCAAACGCAAATGTTCGGCGGACTTACTGGTTTCACAGATCCAAAAGGCACTGACTGGGGAGAGCGAATGCTCAACACAGTAGCGAGTCAGACTATTCGCCATTTGTTTACAAAAAGCGAGTCGGTCGAAGTCTCTGTGCGTTGCTTTCCAAGCAGCAAGCTTTTGCAAGGTAGTATTGACAGCTTTAAGATGAGTGGACGCGGTTTAATGATTCGTCGGGATTTTGCCGTCGAGGAAATGTCATTTGAAACCGATGCAGTCGCGATTGATTTTAGTTCGGTATTGAGTGGAAAGCTACAACTTAAGCAACCAACACAAGCTGTTGCACAAGTTGTTTTATCGGAAGCTGGTATAAATCAAGCTTTCGGTGCGGAACTTGTCAGAAAACGTTTAGACAATCTGTCATTACCACAATTAACTGAATTATCAGGTGGTAAACCCGTTTCGTTTAAAGATGTTCAAGTAGAGCTTTTATCAGAAAACCGCTTGAAGATAATTGCGAAAGCTGACTTTAACGACGGTACAGTGATACCTATTATTATGACCGTTACTATTGGTATTGAAAGACGGCGCCGTGTTTCGTTTCAAAATCCAGAAATAGAGCTTGATGCAGTGCCAGAAAGCCAAAAGGATTTTTCAAAAACTTTAGGATTAGTACTAGCAGAAATTCTAGATAATATGGTTGATTTGGACCGCTTTGACTTAGATGGGGTCAAAATGCGGCTAAATCGCTTAGAAACCGAAGGTAAAAATTTAATTTTTAGCGGTTACGCAGAAATTGAAAGAATTCCGCGCACTAGCTGATTTTTGTAGCACAGGCGTCTCGCCTGTGCTATGCCTATATTTTTTCACCACACAGGCGGGGATTTTTTACCACACAGGCGGGGATTTTTCACCACACAGGCGGGGACGCCTGTGCTACAACACGATTAAATCTATCGTCCAACACCGAAATATTGGAAGCCAGCTTTTTTCATTTCTTGAGGGTCAAAGAAGTTACGACCATCGATAATTACAGGGTGGCTCATCAACTTTGCCATTTTGTTGAAGTCCAACGTGTTGAATTGTTGCCATTCTGTAACTAATACTAATGCATCACAGCCATCAGCAAGACGTTCAGCATCAGTTTCAACTAACACACCCGAAAGTCCATGACGCATTCCGGTTTGAGAAACAATAGGGTCGTATGCTTTGACTTTGGCGCCGAGACGGTTGAGTTGCTCGATTAAATTGAGTGCAGGTGCATCGCGTAAGTCATCTGTATCAGGCTTAAATGTTAAACCTAGTAATCCTACAGTCTTACCTTTAAGAATTTTCAAAGCTTGTTGAAGTTTTTCTAATGCAATTAAACGTTGACGTTCGTTAACGCTAACAGCAGCTTTGAGCAATTGAGCTTCGTAACCGTAGTCATCAGCAGTATGAATTAGCGCGCTAACATCTTTGGGGAAACATGAACCACCCCAACCAATACCAGCATTAAGGAACTTGCTACCGATACGCGAATCTAAACCAATGCCTTTCGCAACTTGGGTTACGTCGGCGCCTACGCGGTCGCAAATGTTAGCAACTTCGTTAATAAAGCTAATTTTAGTTGCTAGGAAAGCGTTAGCAGCATATTTAATCATTTCCGCCGAACTGAGGTCTGTCGCAAGAACAGGAACAGGTGCAGAAGTTTTATTTTCGGCGAACTGACGCTCGACAATAGGAGCATAAAGCTGCTTCATTAAGCCGATAGCTCTTTGGCTGTTGCCACCAAGTACAATTCGGTCAGGGTTGAAGGTGTCATAAACAGCAGAACCTTCGCGCAAGAATTCGGGGTTGCTAACAACATCGAAGTCTGCAACTTCGGGCAACCGTTCTGCAGGACCTCCACCTGCTGTAACTAATTGTTTTTGACGTTCAGCAAGACCATCAAGAACAATCATTCGCACCCAGTCACCGGAACCAATGGGTACTGTTGATTTGTTAACAATAACTTTGTAACCACCATTTAAATTGGCACCAATGGAGCGGGCAACTGCTTCTACATAGCGGGTATCACTTTCACCATTAGGTAGTGGAGGTGTACCAACTGCGATGAATAAAATTTCGCCGTGTGCAACACCTTTCTCAATATCGGAGCTAAACTCAATTTTTCCTGATTGAATCGCACCTTGCATAATTTCCGAAAGTCCCGGTTCAAAAATCGGAGACTGACCGGCTTTCATGATCTTGACTTTTTCTTCGTTGTTATCGATACACACAACATCATGACCAATATGTGCTAAACAAGCACCTGTAACCAATCCAACGTAACCAGTACCAATTACACAAACACGCATTTCGTTCGCTTCCTAATTTTGTAGAATTTTGTGAGGTATTATTGAAAACTACCCAAACCTGGCGTAGCAATCAGATAGATATGTAAACTTATTAACAGTACATTAACAGTACTTTTGGGTAAAAACCACTAAGCTTGACTACCAACCAAAACTGAGTCAGTATTACCCATGCGCTGACGGAAATCTTCCACTGTTAGCTTCAATCCTTCAGCAAGAGCAACCGTTGGTTCCCAATCGAGCAATGTTTTAGCTTTAGTAATATCAGGACGGCGCCGACGTGGGTCATCAGAAGGCAAAGGCTCGAAATTAATCTCTGCATTTGGATTAATCATGTCTCTGACCGCTTCTGCCAACTGTAAAATCGTATATTCTCCAGGATTACCGATATTTACAGGGCCAACATAGTCACTGTTCATTAACCGAATAAATCCTTCGATTAAATCTGAAGCGTAGCAAAAACTACGAGTTTGAGAACCATCACCGTATACGGTTAGAGGTTTACCCTGTAAAGCTTGGACAATAAAGTTACTAACTACACGACCATCGTTCTCTAACATTCGTGGTCCGTATGTATTAAAAATACGAACTACTCGTACATCAACTTTATTTTGACGATAGTAATCAAATGTTAAAGTCTCAGCAATACGCTTTCCTTCGTCATAGCACGCGCGTAGACCAATCGGATTGACATTACCCCTGTACTCTTCACTTTGTGGATGTACATCAGGGTCACCGTAAACTTCACTAGTCGAAGCCAAGAAAAATCTAGCTTTGACACGCTTCGCTAGTCCCAGCATATTTAAAGTTCCCATGACATTGGTTTTCACCGTTTTCACAGGATTGTACTGATAATGTACAGGAGACGCAGGACAAGCCAAGTGGTAAATTTGGTCTACTTCTAACCGAATTGGTTCTGTGATGTCGTGGCGAATGAGTTCAAAGTTGGGATTATCCAACCATTGCAGGATATTACGCTTGTTGCCCGTGTAAAAATTATCCAAACAAATGACTTCATGCCCAGCGGTCATAAGTCTGTCAATCAAATGGGAACCAAGAAACCCAGCTCCGCCCGTCACCAAAATTCTCATACTTTTCCTATGGTTAGAGATATTTTCAATTCAAGATGCGCTTGTATCTAGGGTACCCAGCACAAACCCCAAAAATTCATCACACTGCAAAATGCCAGTATTTTTTTGCTTACCTGCCCAATACTATATTTTTTGCTAGGTAAGATTTACACGTGTTGATTCACTTGTTGTAAATGCCACTTGCAAAATAACAAATATAGCTAGGTGTAAATAAAGGAAAATTAAAGATTTACAAAATCTTCAAAAAAGCTTAATTTCCACTATATGCTGAAGCAACGATAAATACATGCCAAAATGTGGTTGACAAAGGAGTGCTGAGTAGAAAGTGCGCTCGTGCTGAGTTGAAGTTAAAAGTTAGGAGTTAGGAGTTATGAATAAAAACTTAGCACCCAACACTTTATACTTAACACTCAGCACTCAGCACTCAGCACTCAGCACTCAGCACTCAGCACTCAGCACTCAGCACTTTACACTACTGCTGTTTTACTCGCGACTCCAGCAGTTGCCGTAGCAGGTTGACTGCGTTGTGGCTCTCCAAGCATGACTATTGAGCATGTAAGTTGACGTGCTAGCTGGGTTGTAACATCGCTAATGGCTAAACCACCTGAAATTGTATGATTACGCATAAAAGGTAGTACAACTAAATCATAAAGCCGTGCGGCTTGGAGAATTGCTTGTGCAACGTTTTCGTGGGCAATAATCTGAACTTCTGGCGGATTGGAAAGCGATAATTTAGATACGACTAATCCTAGCTGTGAGCGTAGTGAGGCGATTTTGCTCGAACTTGTGCGACGTTCACATACATTTAAAACTGTTACTTGCGCTTGCAAACCTTCTGCTAAGATATGCGCGAAATGTACGGGTTGTAGTACAGGCGCCATTAAATTTTCAACTGGTACTAAAATACGCTGAATTTTTCTCGGTGACTCAACTAAGCGTGTGACAGCAACAGGACAATGTGATGCCCAAAGTACACTATCTATTACATTTCCAAATAGCTTTGCCCTTATACCTGTACGCTTTCCCCATCCCATCACAATTAAACTGGCTGTTTGCTCGCGCGCAGCTCTACTAATTCCTTGTGCAAAAGCATCATCAATACGTAAAAGCGGTTCTGACTTGACGTTTAAAGCTTTTGAAAGAGCGTTTGCCTTGGCTAGTAACCTTTCACTGCGCTGTAACGATGCTTCCAAACGTGGTGCATCCATTTGAGCGGCAGCAGTAGCAATTGCCAAGGGAATTATTTTGCCATTTGCTTGTTGTGCCAATAATGCAGCCATTTCAATCAAATACTGCTGAGTATGAGGATTATATATCGGCACTACAATCGTAAACGGATTATTAATTTGATCTGCGGATGGATAAACCGATGTAACTAAGTTTTTCTTTGTGGTATTTAAACCGACTGCGGCTCTACTCGTGATTAATGGCCCAACTGTCGAAGTTACGAGCATCAAAACAATTATGCTATTAAATACAGGAAGAGTTAGCAAACCTTCTCGATGCCCTACAAATGTTGCTGCGACAGTGACACCAACTTGAGGTAGAGATAATGACCACATTGTTATTGCTTCTCGCCAATTGTACTGGTATAGCAATTTTGCTAATATTGCCGCGACAAATTTACTTGCAATTAAACCCGCAATAATCAAAGCAGTTAATTGTATAGTACTGATATTTCGAGCAAAAGCAGGTAAATCAACCAATAACCCTAAGTGAACAAAAAAAATCGGAATAAATAAAACCCTACCGATGAATACAACCTTTTCCTTAACTGGCCCGTCAGCTAAAGTTTCATTAACTGCTAAACCTGCTAAAAAAGCTCCGACGATTTTCTCTACACCTATTAACTGGGCACCAACCGAAGCAACAAATACTACCAGTATAACAAACAGAAATTGATGTCCTTCGTCTTCACCTGAGCGTCGAAAAAATTCCTTACCAGCCCAATCAAAACCCACTAAAATAACTGTTGAATAAATTGTCAACCAGCCAATTAGAGTTATTAAGTTAAAAACATTAAGTTGACTTGTTGTATGAACTGCGATACATACAGCAAGTAGCAGTAGGGCACTTATATCAGTAAAAGCAGTGGCGCCCATAGTGACTCTAACAGCTTCATTGTCAGCTACACCTAGACGATTAATAATCGGGTAAGCGAGCATAGTTTGTGTTGCAAACAACGAACCGATAAGTATTGCAGCATTCCAGTCAAACCCAAAAATTCTTCCAACCATAGTACCGACGATCATCGGTACACCAAATGTAAAGCTGCCAAAGCCCAAAGATTTATTAGCAGTGTGGCGAAACTGGTTAAGATCAATCTCAAGCCCAGCTACAAACATCAAGTACACTAACCCAATATTTGATAGGAAGTTAATTGTTTGCGAATTATCTTGCAAAAAATGTAAGCCTTGTGGACCTAAAATTATCCCAGCCAAAAGCAAACCAACTACTCCAGGTAGCCGCAGTCGTTCAAATATGATTGGAACGACCAAAATGACCAGCAGTAAAATAGCTTCATAAACAATTGGTTCACTGCCAAGACCTTGAGATGTTGGCGCAGCAAGTACTTGGGATATCAGTTCCATAGGTTGGTGTTAAGATTCCTGTCAACAGGTCAAATTTACACGTCCGTGCGAAAGCGTTTGTGGTACGGGGGGGTAATTACAAGGCTGACGCTTCTTTGATGAGTATTGTTGCTTTTATATTTTTTATGTAAAGAAATGCTATTTTTAATGACAATATGCGCCCTTTATGATAAGCACAGTTACACATTATTTATATATGAATTTGGCTCAATATATATTTTAAACGGTCATAATCGTCTTTGAGCAGTATACTTAGAGTTCGTCCAGCTTTAATCAACCATTCACGGTCAGCCTTACGTAATTGGAAAACTTCGCGGATAGCAGCTGCTGTTAAAGAATCAATAGGGGCGCCGCTTATTGTTAACAAAGTTCTCAAAAAGTCTAGTTCCTCTGAAAATTTAACTATCGCTTCGGGTTCACAGCGATAAACAGCCTGGTGTATTTGCGGTGGACGAGGTGGTAAATATTGATATACTGCCCCAGTCGAATTATTATTCATAGGCTGCTCAAACCCGACAATTGCAGCGCGAAACTCAGTTTTAAGCATAGCAAATATTTGGGGTTGTTCCTCACGTAAATCAGCGAGTGACATGCCCAAAGCGCGCGCGCGATGTACAGAATCAATAGGCATAGTAGTAGCGTGGTAAACAACAGCGTACACTTGATTGCCTGATTCCTCATCTTGTGACTTTACCCAGCTACCAAACGGTGGCATCGGGGGAAAACTCAAATCATCTGGTTCTAAACACTGAGCTAAAAATTCTGTTGTTGTAGTCTCAATTACCTCGGCGATATGATTGGAATCACGGTCACTACGATTAAACTGTGGTAAAGGAAGGCGCATAGTTTAGTTAAGAGTTAGGAGGCGCGGAGTTGTAAATATAAAACCGTAACACCTCATATTTCTAATTGAATACAGGTGTTTTGGTTTCTTACATATTAACTTCTAACTCGTAACCCCTGTAAAGACGCTTGGGTATCGCGTCTCTACATTCGTAACCGTGTAAAGACGCTTGGGTATCGCGTCTCTACATTCGTAACTTTATTTGCCTTTTTTGCGTCCTGCAGTGGTTTCGACTGCTTCTAGTTCCGATAAACGGAAAGTAATTAATTTATCCCAATTACCACCCTCGAACAAGACGGCAACCTTACCATCGCTGACTCTTTGAACTAATCCTTCAAAGCGATAGTAGGTATCTGCGGGATTTTTTACGCGAACGGTTGCTCCAGGCAGAATCATGGTTTTAACTCTATTAATATTTTGTGTTTCCTTTCTATAGCTTAATGCTTGTTAGGGGTTACGAGTTAGTAAAGTCGCCCGAAGACAACCCTACAACGCAAGCGCCTCCGCGCTTCCTGTACGGGCGGGTTCACCTAAATATTTCTTATTTATCAGGGTATTTGTTAACCCGCCCTTGCTAATACCAATTCTTCTTTTTGGTTCGGAAGTTAGCTACTGACTCAACAATTCCTAGAGATATAAAATTTGTTATCATCGCCGAACGTCCGTAGCTCATCCAAGGTAAAGGTATACCCGCAACAGGCGCCAACCCAACGTTCATGCCAACATTTACTATTACCTGGAAAACAATCATTGCCAAGACACCTATTGCTAAGAGTGACCCAAAATTATCTTTGGCGGTTTGAGCAATGTGTAGCAAGCGCAAGCAAAGTAAAGCAAGAATTGAAAGTAATATCAAACAACCAATAAAGCCAAACTCTTCACCAACAGCAGAAAATATAAAGTCTGTATGCTGTTCTGGTACGAAGTTAAGCTGTGTCATCGGACCTTTGTTTAACCCCCATCCTAGCCACTCACCAGCGCCAATGGCAATCCGCGATTGGTGTTGGTGATATCCTGTCGTTAACAGGTTTTCATCGGGATTTAAAAACGATGTCAAACGTCCTTTTTGATATTCTTTTAAAACGTGATTCCAAAGGAAAATACCAATTTCACCACCTAGCATATTAAGTGCCCAGGCGCCAATCCCACTCACACCAAATCGCCTCCAAGGCAAAGTTTGCCATCCAATCACACCCATTGCCACTGCCCAAATTAATCCTAAAGGTCCAAATATCAAGTCCTTGGAAAAGGCAATTGTGAAAGGCCATTGAATACTAAATAATATTGCAGCGATAATCGGCGAAACCATTAATATCAGCCAACCTGGATTGGCATTTGCCCAGTACAACATCCCTAGGACAATTGCTCCAAACACCAACGATGTTGCTAAGTCAGGTTGGATAAAAACTAATGCCCAAGGAATCGCGGTAAACGCCATCGCGCGGAAAACTGTAGATAAACTTGATGCCGTACTTTTATGTAATAGCGCTGCCAAAGTAATAATCATTGCCAATTTGGCGAATTCTGACGGCTGTACAGGCATACCAGCAATACTGATCCACCTCTGTGCCCCTTTAGCACTTTTACCAATAAGCATTACTGCCACGAGGCTAATGTTGACTGCTGTATATATATACCAGTGGTACTGAAGTAGATTTTCGTAACGTACACGGGCAAGAATTAGTGCAAGAAAGGCGCCGATCAAGGAGATTGCCCAGTGCCACCACCAGTCAATCAGACCTTGGCTCAACTCGGTGCTACGAATCATTAAGCCACCGAAGAAACTGATGCCAATTACCAAGAAAAATAATAACCAGTCGAGTTGCTGCCAGGGTTTAATCCAATACTTCCAGCGTGATTGAGAGCGTGAATGCTTTTTTAATAACATTGTGCGATTTTAGACTTTAGCTTTTATAGATTTTAAATTTAGTCGCTACTAAAAATCTGTATTCCCAGGTATCACCTGAGAACCAGAATAAAAAATATTTTATTTTTTTATGCCAAAGCTACAACGGATACTTTACCGGCTATCGCTAGTGCAATTGAACGCAAGGCTTTTGCGCTCGCCGAATCTGGGTCTGCCGCAACAATTGGCACACCGTTATCTCCACCAACGCGCGTGGAAATTTCTAGCGGTACGCAGCCAAGCAATGGTACTCCCAACTCTGCTGCTGTTTTTGAACCACCACCAGAACCAAAAATATCATACTGTTTTTCTGGCATATCTGGCGGTATAAAGTAGCTCATGTTTTCTACTATTCCTAACACGGGGACGTTCAGTTGTTGAAACATCCGTAGTCCTTTGCGTGAATCTAACAAAGCAACAGTTTGTGGCGTTGTTACAATTACGGCGCCCGCCATCGGTACAGCTTGTGTCAATGTTAACTGAGCATCACCAGTACCAGGAGGCATATCAACGATTAAATAATCAATTTCGCCCCACTCTACCTGGTATAAAAATTTACGGATAATTCCGTTTAGCATGGGGCCGCGCCAAATTACGGGCTGGTCTTTATCAATGAGAAAACCCATTGATACTAATTTGACACCATGATTAAAAGCGGGTTCTAATATCTCGCCATTTTCCGAGGGGCGAACAATTAGTGGTGTATCAGATAAACCAAGCATTGTCGGGTCATTTGGTCCGTAAATATCAGCATCAAGCAAGCCAACTTTGGCACCTGTTTGAGCTAAAGCCACAGCCACATTAACTGCTACAGTGCTTTTACCAACTCCACCTTTACCACTCGAAATTGCAACAATATTTTTTACGCCTTTTACACCAGTACGGTCAGGTATATCTTTCTGTTTTGGTGTTTCCGCCGTAACTTCCACTACTACATCGGTAACACCTGGTAGCTTCTTAACAGCCCTCTGACAATCTTCGACTATAAACTCACGTAACGGACAGGCGGGTGTCGTCAACACTAATGTGAAGCTAACTTTACCCGAATCTATCTTGACGTTGCGGATCATGTTCAGTTCCACCAGACTTTTACGAAGTTCTGGGTCTTGGACTGGTCGCAACACTTCCAATACTGACTGCGTATCAAGAACATCATTCATTATTTTTTCCACCCTTACTGCCCCAAAAAAATTTACATTCGTTTATATCTATCTATCTAATTATCGGATTTTAAAGGTCAATGGGGGTGGAAATGTATTAACTAAAAATCGAAGCAACCGAATTGACGCGATTTTCTCTTCCTTGACACTGCTTTTAATGCCGTTCCTTCTACAGCCTCAACGAGTGCGCGCGCTACACGGTCAGCATAGGGACGCGAGAATGACCAAATTAAGGGGGATAACCAACCACGTAATGTCACAGAATATGACAAACAAGTTCCGCAAACTGTAGACTCGACTTTATAAGTTATGCGTTCCTCAATACCCGGAAGCGCCAATACCCTAATACTTAACAATTCTCTTGGGTTTACTCTTTCCACAAAAATACGGATAGGAATTGGTGATAACCGCGTTACTGCTTGATATATTAACCCTGGTTTTGGAACTAATCCGTAAGGTACATTTGTACTTTTTAAAAGTGGATGCCAAGAAACATCGGCTATATCAACAACTTTTTGCCAAAGTTCATCAACAGAAGCCGAGCTAATTTCTCGATATGTTCGTACTAAGGAAGCGCATATCCGGCGCCGTTTGCGGTGGATAAACCTAGATAACCAACCTTGCATTTAATTCGACCCTCCTCGCTATACGCACTCTTGTATCTTGTTGTAGCGCTGCCCTTTATCTGGTTGTAATCAGTTCTATATGAGAATCTCTCAAATATTCCACACGAATGGCAAGTCTTTTAACATCAATATTGATCTAATCAGAATCTTGATTTTCGATCAGACTTTAATACTTTAAATAAGTAGTCGTTACATACATACATCTCTCACCATAGATAATCTTCCTTCTTACGGCATATATATAATAATTATCAAATGTAAATTTTTAAGAATAGAACTTGTTGCTAAACTAAAAGTGTGTATATAAAAATTGTTTCGCAGTCAGCAAGAGTAAACATAACTGGTTAATTGAACGATGGCGCCAGTAGTAAGAATAGCACTTTCATGATTTGTGTATTTTTATGTATTAAGTTTAGCCAGGTAATATTGGCTGTATTGCTTACTATAAGTTAATTTTGGCGTTTTTGAGTAGATGTTAAACATTAGTTAAAATAACAAATCGTATACAAGTAGATACACAAATTGAGAGAGAATAACTTAATTACGCTGACTGAGTGTGTCAACTATCAGTGGATACCAAGTGTCCGGCTTGTATGTGTAGCGTTTACCCGTGCTATTACAAGCGATAGAAATGCACCTACCCTATGGATTAATCGCCATAAAAGACAAAGAGTGAAATTTTAATCTAGGTTTTGAGACTTATGTTGACAAACTCGCATTCTCCTGCTATCCAAACTTCTCCATCAAAATTTTTACCTCCAGATAACGCGAAAGAGCGAGTTAGCACTTTCATGCGCCAGTTACAAGACGAAATTGCTAACGGTTTGGAAGCAGTTGATGGTGTAGGTAAGTTTCAAGAAGATAGCTGGGAACGCCCAGAAGGTGGTGGCGGACGTTCGCGCGTTTTACGTGAAGGGGCAATCTTTGAACAAGCAGGCGTCAATTTCTCTGAAGTATGGGGCGACCATCTTCCACCATCAATTCTGACTCAGCGTCCCGAAGCTGCTGGACACCGTTTCTACGCGACAGGCACATCAATGGTATTGCACCCCCGCAACCCTTATGTACCTACAGTCCACTTGAACTACCGTTATTTTGAAGCAGGCCCAGTTTGGTGGTTCGGTGGCGGCGCCGATTTAACTCCTTACTATCCTTTTGCCGAAGACGCAAGTCATTTTCATAAAACTTTTAAACAAGCTTGTGATAAACACCATTCAGAATATTACCCAGTATTTAAACGTTGGTGCGATGAATACTTTTATTTAAAACATCGCGAAGAAACGCGCGGTGTTGGTGGTTTGTTCTTTGACTATCAAGATGGACGTGGCGCCTTATATCGCGGTCCTCATCCTGATGGTCTAGCTGCTCATTACAGTCAAGAAGTCGGTGAACCGATGCAACGTACCTGGGAAGAATTATTTGGGTTTATACAAGACTGTGGTCGAGCATTTTTACCTGCTTATTTACCCATCGTCGAACGGCGCCATCATATTGAGTACGGTGAACACCAACGTAATTTCCAACTTTATCGTCGTGGTCGCTACGTCGAATTCAATTTAGTATACGACAGAGGAACTATTTTTGGACTACAAACAAACGGACGTACAGAGTCAATATTGATGTCGCTACCTCCGTTAGTGCGTTGGGAATATGGCTTCAAGCCAGAACCAAATACTCCGGAAGCAGAACTTTATAATACTTTCCTCAAACCTCAAGATTGGGCAAATTGGACACACAGCTAAAAAAAGTAGGACAAAATAGTAGGACAAAATAAAAACAGTGATACGCATTACTAAGACGTAACATTTGTTTTTATTTTTATATAGCGTATAATGCCCACAGCATACAGATTTCGTTATGGTGTGGGTTTTTTGTTCTTAAAAAAGACTGGATAGTAACGAGATTTAAGGTTATAAAAAATACTAGATTAGTTTTATTTTGCAGTGCCGGGGAGAGACAAGCATGATTCATATCGACCAGAGAGTTTATAACATTCAAGACGGGAATGATGTAATCGTTCTGACCCCATCCGGGCGCCTAGATATTACAACAGCTTGGCAGTTTCGCTTAAAGTTACAGGAGTGCATATCGAAACTTAGCCGTCACGTTGTAGTTAACCTGGGTCAAGTCAACTTTATTGATAGCTCAGGTCTGACTTCTTTAGTCGCTGGAATGCGGGATGCCGATAAAGTTAAAGGCAGTTTCCGTATTTGTAACGTTCATCCAGAAGCCAAACTCGTTTTTGAGGTGACAATGATGGACACAGTTTTTGAAATATTTGAAACCGAAGAAGAAGCTTTAGAGGGTGTGCCTCGCAGTCTCGCTTCATAGAGTGCTGAGTGTTGAGTGCTGAGTGAGTCGTGCTGAGTAATAAACTTCTAAATTCAGAATTCAGAATATCAGAATTCAGAATATCAGAATTTTAGAATCTTAACTCCTAACTCCGCGTCTCCTGACTCCTAACTTTTCTATAGCGAAAAGGTCCCATAATTGCTCCCCAAGTAGCTCTTCCTGTTTCTTCGTCAATTCCTTTATCGTAAGTTTTTAATTCTTCTTGAGTAACTTCAAAGCCGAGCGAAACTTGTACGGTGTTACCAAGGTAAGTAAAAGTACATTTAGCTTCTGCTGGCGGTACAGCAGAAAACTCGTAACATGATGCTAGTTCTTTAACTGACACATTTAGCACACAGCCAGGTAGTAATTCTAGTTGGTCAGAAGTTAAATTCTGTATTTTGCTTGGGTTAGTACCACCACCAGCTAATCCACCTGGGTCTTGAGGCATATAGTACTGGACGGTAATTGGTGTATCTGAGTTACCTGTCTCACGTAACCTCATAATCCTTTGTCTATACGGTTTATCAAGACTAATAATATTTGCCTGTTCGGCGAATATAGTTATGCTGTCTTCTGTAAAAATTGGTATAGGCGCCTGCCATAAGCGTAAGTGAACATACCAGGCAGGGTCAGAGAGTGCTTGTTGTTGGTTGTCAAATTCACCTGTTAGGTAATCAGCGAGGACTAGTAGCTGTGATGAGAAGCGCATTTCATTAATATGTAATATAAGCTAGATGCAGTTATAATTATAAAGATGCAGGATACAAAAGCCTTGTGTCTTTAGACGCAATACAAGCATTCCCAAAATAAACATTCCTTAGCCCAAATAACTATTGTTGTGAATAACGTCCGCACGGTTTCTGATACAAAGCAAACATTCTATTCCCTTCACAGGCGCCCGGTAAACACAATTTATCGTCGGGTTGTGGAAGAACTGATGGTAGAAATGCATCTACTGTCAGTCAATGTTGATTTCACTTACAACTCAATTTATGCCTTGGGTGTTGTCACAGCATTTGACCGCTTTATGCAAGGTTATCAACCAGAAAGCGATAAAGCTTCTATTTTCCATGCTCTTTGTACTGCAGTTCAGACAAACCCAGATCATTATCACCAAGAGGCTCAACGACTGCTTGATATAGCCAAGAGTTTACCTGTAAAAGATTTAACTGCATGGCTAAGTCAAACTAATTGTTTAGAGAACGATACACAATTGCAAGCTGAACTTGATGCTATCGCGCACAATCCAAAGTTTAAATACAGCCGATTGTTTGCTATTGGTATATTTTCCTTATTGGAGGCATCTGACCCAGAAGTCGTTAAAGATGAAAAGCGTCGCACTGAAGCTCTCAACTCCATTGCCAAGGGTTTGAATATCTCCGACGATAAACTCAATAAAGATTTAGAGCTATATCGCTCCAATTTGGATAAAATGACGCAAGCAATGGCTGTAATGGCTGATATGCTGCAAGCTGACCGTAAAAAGCGTGAAGAACGCGCGAAGGCTAAACCGCAGCAAATTAGTCAGTAATGAGTAATGAGTGCGCTCGTGCTGAGTAATGAGTGCTGAGTAATGAGTGCTGAGTAATGAGTGCGCTCGTGCTGAGTAATGAGTTTTAAGTAATAGTATTGCACTCGTTCTTAATAATCACCTTTCAATTACAACTGGGCACTCAGCACTCAGCACTTTCAACTATTACAACGGTACTATTCGATAAATAATATTACTAACTATCGACAGTGCTAAGGCGCCCATTATCGCGCTCCAGATGCCGTAGCGTAACCAAAAACCCTGTACGAAATAGGCAGCTAAACAAAAGCAGATAACAGCAATAACAAAAGTAAAAAAGTCGGGAAAGAAGTTAAACGTTAAAGCATTTGGTATTGTAAATACAAAGCTAAGAAGCGGTTTAACTAATGCAGTTATAATACCCAGAGCTGCAGCAGCAGTAAAAGTTTTGTCCGGAGAATCAATCTCAACTCCGATTGGAAGTTTACTGATGGCAAAAAAACTGGCTGAAGTTACAAGCCAAGCAATCATAATCGATGTAATATTCATTTTCACATATCCATCAAATATGAAAGTTATTATTTGTAAATTTGTTTAATAAATTCCGCTATTAGAGAACCATTTTAAATATTTTAATTTTTATCCGCTTTTTATTAAATTTCTTGTGGCACAGGCAGGAGCGCGCCTGTGCATGAATACTACTTAGTTATAATTAATCCCCCCAACCCCCGCGTGGAAGGGGCTAAGAAAGGGGAATAAGGCGCCTAAGAAGCAGGGAGTATTGAAATTAATTTGAAGTTTGTGGTGTTGTGTTATTTGTTCTAGGAGCAGGTTTTTGTGCTGGAGTAGTGCCAGGATTAATATTTTGCCCACCTCCAGGTATTGCTCCACCTGGAACAGTTATTTGGGGAGCTTGGTTTGTTGGTAAGTTAGGATTAAAGTTACCTTGTGGGTTAAGCTGTGGGCTAATTTGTGGGTTAAGCGGCACCACAGTATTCGGAATTGTTTGATTAGGAATGACGTTACCTGTTGGTGCGGGTGATGATTGGTCGGCGCCGGCAGACGTTACTGCTAGAGAAACACGGTCACCACCAACTTGTCTTAGTACATCTAAGGTTCCAATCACATCGTTGTAGCTTACTGACCGCGCGGCGAACAACACCAAAGGTTTTGTTGGATTTTGCTTAACTAAATTTTCTAGATATGGACGTAACTGGTCTTTAGGAATTTGAGTTTGTACGTCCGTGCTAGTGTCAAAAATCTGACCAAGCGCATCAAGATATAATACTATTCTTTGCCCTTGTTGTATTGGTGAACCAGATGGAGACTTCAGGGGCGCCCCTGGAATTGCTGTTCCCGAATTGGCTTTTGCTAAATCAAGGTTAATGCCTCGTATCGCCTCCTGCCTGGAAAACTGTAATGCTGCCAAGAGGAAAAATGTCAGAATACAAAATATGACATCTATCAAAGGAATGATTTGTACTTGAACATCATCCTTGGAATTATTAAGGTTTATTTTCATCTGCAACTCCGCATTTTGTATCTTGGTAGCTAGTTAGTTAGTAAGTATATTAGGCAATTAATTACCATCCAAATCAGTAGGATTTGGTTCTGGTGGAGCTTCATAAGGCTCGCCAAACTTTTTCCCTTTCTTCCTTGGGCGCCCTGAATTTCTATTACTGCTAGTTTCAGGCGCCAATAAAGTTGGAGCTTCGGAATTTACGATGTTCAAATCAGATGGAGGTGACTGGCGGTACAATAGTTCTAACTCGTTACCAGCTTTACGAAATACCTGAACTTGGTTAAAAATAAATGACTGAAAAAAGCGGTAAAACACCAAACTTGTAATCGCCACAACCAACCCTGCCGCTGTACTAATTAGTGATTCCCCAATACCAGTAGTCACTCCTGCTGTTGCCTCGGTTCCTAAATCACCAATTTTAATCGAGCGTAACGACTGAATTAAACCCCAAACTGTACCAAACAAACCTAAAAGCGGCGCCAACGCGATAACAGCTTCCAAAAGCTTCTCACCACGACGCATACCAGTTAACTCATCTTCTGCAGTTGCTTCTAGGGCAAGTCGAAAACTTTCAGGGTCATTTTTTGTCAAACTCAAAGGAGCATATAAAAATCTTCCAATTGGCTGGTCAGTAGCACGTTGAGCAATATCACGAGCTAATCCCCAATCTTCGCGCGCTGCTTCTAAAACGCGCTCAACTATCTGGCGTTCTTGATTTAACATACGGAGCCAAAACCAGAACCGCTCAAAAACTACGCTCACTGTCAAAATTGACAAAGCGAGTAGCGGATACATCGCAGGCCCGCCTCTTCTAAATTCGGTTATTATATCCACGGTCAAAACTATCCTCTCCCATAAACGACAAGTAATATCAAGCTTCACCCAGGTTGCTATTGAGGTAGTATCGGAAACTAATTTTTCGCATCATCCAGACAATATCGGACGGTTATTCCCACAGGAAGTCTAGGGCAATATGGATCAAAATTAAAGGTAATAGGAGGTTTGCAATATGAAATTTTCAATTCAAGCTGTTTACGGATGGTATCGCGATTTGATTCGCAACCCCAAATATCGCTGGTGGGTAATTTTAGGTACAGCTTTGTATTTTATTAGTCCATTTGATATTGCTCCAGACTTTTTACCTATTGTCGGACAAATCGATGACGCTTTTATCTTGACTTTACTAGTATCAGAAATATCTCAACTAGTGATTGAAGGTTATAAAACACGTAAAGGAAGTACTGAAGGCAGCGACAGTACAAATACTGCCACCACACCAACACAACCCAACTCACAGGCACAAACGATTGATGTGGATGCTGTCTCAGTTGAGTAACCGTTACAAAGCTAGATATATATATATAGCTAACCTCTTCTTATGGCAGTAACTGTTTGAGAAGGGGATATTTTTTTGCTTTACCAATTCATACAGAATTTATGCAAATATTCAAGTAATTTGTGATACTAGTATCTTAAAAGTTTATCGCGAAGTTGTATGAGTCGCCACATTATTGGATTATTACCTGCGGGTGGACAAGCAACACGGATTTCGCCCTTACCACTGAGTAAAGAATTATATCCAGTTGGCTTTCAAAATAATGATTCTGATAAATTACGCCCCAAGGTAGTTTCGCATTATTTGCTCGAAAAAATGCAGTTAGCAGGAATCGAGACAGCATATTTTATATTACGACCTGGAAAATGGGATATTCCTGCATATTTTGGGGATGGGTCAATGGTGTCGATGAATTTAGGGTATTTAATGATGGGACTACCTCACGGAGTACCTTTTACACTAGACCAGGCATACCCATTTGTTCAAGATGCCATTATTGCTCTAGGTTTTCCTGATATTTTGTTTAAACCGATTGATGCGTTCAAGCGAATTTTAGCGCGTCAAGCGACTACTGGCGCCGACGTTGTTCTAGGATTATTTCCTACAGAGCAACCGCAAAAAGCAGGTATGGTTGATTTTGACGATACAGGTAAAGTTAAACTAATCGTCGAAAAACCACAACAATCGAATTTACGATATATGTGGGCTATCGCAGTTTGGGCGCCTACATTTACAGAATTTTTACATCAGTACGTATCGAATCTAAAACAAACTAATGACTTATCAAACCTACCAGAGTTACCAATAGGAAACGTGATACAGGCATCTATTGAACAAGGAACACGCGTTGAATGTGAAGTTTTTGAAGATGGTAGTTACTTAGATATTGGTACACCAAGTGATTTAATGCTCGCAGTGCAGCAATTATCAAGTAGGTTGGGTGATAACCCAACTTAAAGCTTGTTAACGTTGGGTTACGCCAGCGCTTCACCCAACCTACGAGCATCAAGATTATCTTCTTGGTAGCCTAAACGATCGCGCCCAGACCAAAATAATTCTTGTATTTGCTGACTATAAGGCATTATAAGCTGTTGAGCTTGGGGAGTTACGCGACTAAAAATTTCTTGCTCCAAAACCTGCCACCATTTTTCAGTCAGTTCCCATTTAATATTGACACCTTGGACGACCATCGCGCACAAAGGTAGTAACTCTAGCTGTATTGGCGCAATGTTACCTTCAAATAAACATAGCCAAAGGTAAGCTTGAAACATGTTTAAGTCGCGGATGCACGAGTGAGCTATATCCTCGTCACCTAAATGCCCGCGACGAGTCCGATAGTCGGGTAATAATTTTAAAAGTCTATTATAAACAGCCCAAGCAATTGATGGCGCCTGGGGTAGCATTTCTTCAACCAAGCGAAACTCAGCCGAGTCTACACTATGTTTCTCACTCGCACCGCAAACTCTTTGCCAAGGTATTGCAACTTGCTCTTCAACGAACTTCAAATAAGGAGCAAGCAAAACTCGTTCTACAGGTTCTAGCTTTTTAGTAATTAATTTATTAGTAAAATTTAGCTGTGTTGTCATGAACCCTAAAGCACGCCAGTCTTTGGATGCAATATGCTGTTCCTGAAAAATCAGTAATGTCGGTTCCAGAGCATACGCTAACTCTTGTATTGCAGGCAGTTTAAAAGCTACACGCTTATCTTGTGTCAGTACTTCGTCTGTATAATTCCCTGTTTGGTAGACATCAATTAACTTCTTATATACGCGAAACGCGAACTGTGTAATTCGACGCGCTTCAGCCAAATCTACTACATTCGGAATATAAGCGTAAAGCGTCTTTGTTTGTATCCACCCCATCTGGCAGTTGACTGTTAATATACTATCTTTCAACTTTTTCGCTGTTGACGCACGACCTTGTAAGCAAGCATTGTCTAGCAGCACACTATCAGATAAAAGATTAGTATTAGACGTTTTACCTAAATCAAGTGTATAACGCTGTGCCCAAAGGTTAAGCAAACGTTCCGTTGATGGAGTTTTTACAACATGAATTGTTTTAAGCATAGATTATTTATAGAAGTATTACATTAGTGCTGCTATGGAATTAATTGTAGATGTATCAATACTATACAGTTTATAGTAAGTTCTAGTACTGAATTAATCGTTATAAAAATTTTATAATTTCTGTAATTATTACGATATTATATCATATTTACCACGTAATAATACGCAGAAAACAGCAGTATTGTATTAAGCTTGGGTTTACATTGCCTTAACCCCTTGTAAATGAATTAGCATGACTAGCCTTTGCCTAGGTAAGATATGCTAATCTATATAAGAATAATTACCTAAGTAATTTCTTGGAGATGAGTAAGTAACTATTTTGCTTTGATAATTAAGCATCTTGACGGATGTTTATATCTTAAAGTCGCTCAAAAATATATATATCGTGACGAACGTGCCGAGCGTGACAAGTTACCATAGCTAGTCTCTGAAATTATTTGGTGTCCAAATTACGGTAGAGATATATATTTTTTAGCATCCGAAGCAAAAATTTACAATAACTTCAAAATTAGGTCAATTTCACTAATTTTTTACTAAGTGTTTGTATATTCAAGTAAGCTAATATATATACAACGGTAATAATGTCGTAATATTCAATAGGAACTAAACGTCACACTTTAGTTTATGTTATGAATTTTCTAATATGTATTTGTTTTGTATAACCATTTACAGATATATATATTCATAAGTAAAAATAATAGTAAGTGTCATTGAATCTCAAACTATGTAATCTTTCTTTACTACGAAGAAACTGGGTTTCTACGCAAAACTGTTATTTTTATTACAAGATATCGACCAAGAAACTCGGTTGTTATCATGTGGAATAGATTTTGTCAACTGTGCTTTTTGATGCTTAACTGCATTTTATGAAGTTGATGGCATTGACAAAAAATAAAATCTGCTGATCTTAATCATCAAATTAATTAATTTTGTAAACTTTTGTAGGATGTAAAAAATAGCACTTTCAAAACAGTTTATAAAGCTGGTGTTTAATTTTTTATTGCTCTCGTGCTAACTACATTAAAGGTTCTAAGATTTTTTATTAATGCCTAAATGATTACCAAGAATTAATTTTTGGTTAACTATGTTGCTTAAGCATACGTGGGATGCGTCAATTATGAAAATAATGTTGCATATTGTGAAAAAAGGTTATAAATTATGAGTAATATGAATTCAAATAATATGTCTGGTAACTTGAACATCTTGCGTTTAGAAGCTAGTAAAACTACTTAAGTCAAAATTTTCTGGATAAGTCAAACTGATGTATTAGTTTGTAAAATATGATATCCAGGTAATGTAAATAAGTGGTTTAATCTTGTTGCAGCGGAGCGTACAAGTTTTTAAAGTTTGAGCAATTTTTATACTTGTATTGCGTAATAATTCAGGTATGAAAGGACAATTAAACAAGCATCAGCTACAAGTAATTTACAAATGAAAACCGTAGAAATTTTCACTGCGGACTGATTTGTAAATATAGTCGTTATTAAAAGTGCGGATAATAATATCTGCTGTCTAACAAGTTGTTAACATGAAGATAGCAAGGTAAAAAAAGGCGCTTCTACCAGAAAGATTACAAAATTACAAATTGAAAAGGAGTTATTTAGCGATGCAACTTAAGGACTTAACAACGACAGTAAAAGGCACCGATATCGATAGCGAAGCTTGGGACGCTTTAGAAAAATCTATTGTTTATTATCAAGGGCGCCCAATTGGGACGGTAGCGGCTTTTGATAATTCAACAGAAGCTCTAAATTATGACCAAGTATTTGTACGCGATTTTGTGTCATCTGCTCTGATATTTTTAATGAAGGGTAGAACTGATATTGTTCGTAACTTCCTCGAAGAAACTCTAAAGTTGCAACCTAAAGAACGAGAACTCGACGCTTACAAACCAGCGCGCGGATTAATGCCCGCTAGTTTTAAGGTTGTGTCAATCGACGGGCAAGAATACCTTGATGCCGACTTTGGTGAACATGCTATCGCAAGAGTGACACCTGTGGATTCCTGCTTATGGTGGATTATTTTGTTGCGCGCGTATGTAGTGGCAACCAAAGACTACTGTTTTGCTTATCAACCCGAATTTCAAACTGGCATCAAATTAATTGTTGAATTATGTTTGGCTAACCGTTTTGACATGTACCCAACGCTCTTGGTACCAGATGGCGCCTGCATGATTGACCGTCGGATGGGAATTTATGGACATCCGCTAGAAATTCAAGCTTTATTTTATGCTTCACTACGTGCCGCGCGCGAACTATTAGTATCTGAGTATAACGAAAATATTGTTGCAGCTATTGATAATCGTTTACCACTGTTGTGCGCTCATATTCGTCAGCACTACTGGATCGATATTAACCGTCTGAATGCAATTTACCGCTTTAAAGGTGAAGAGTATGGAAAAGCGGCAGTAAATTTATTCAATATATATAGTGATTCGCTTCCTTATTACGAACTAGACAAATGGCTACCTATGAATGGTGGTTATCTAGCAGGTAACGTTGGACCGTCACAACTCGATACACGGTTCTTCTCACTCGGTAACTTGATGGCAATTATTTCAGAACTAGCTACTGAAGACCAATCGCAAGCGATTATGAATTTGGTAGACCAACGCTGGGATAATTTAGTTGGAGACATGCCGATGAAAATTTGCTTCCCTGCTTTGGAAGGTGAAGAATATCGAATTGTGACTGGATGTGACCCTAAGAATATTCCTTGGTCGTATCACAACGCAGGAAGCTGGCCTGTTTTACTGTGGATGTTAGCTGCTGCTGCTGTGAAAACAAACCGTATTGACCTTGCTAAAAAAGCAATTGCTGTTGCAGCTCCACGTTTGAAGAACGATGAATGGGTTGAGTACTACGATGGTAAGAAGGGAAGATTGATTGGTAAACAAGCTCGCAAGTACCAAACCTGGACTATTGCCGGCTATTTGCTTGCAAAAGAACTTATCGAAAATCCTCAACACTTACCTTTGGTTAGCTTTGAAGAATTACCCCAAGAACTTGTATCACGCGCGTGTGAGTTTGAAATTGGTAGCGTTGTTGATGCTGTACGGTATTAGGATTTTGGATCTTGGTTGGGGCAGGAGTTGGGGCGGGTTTATAGATATTGGTTAACCCGCCTTTACTTTGGTTGGGGCGGGTTTATAGATATTTTTTGTTTATAACTAGGATATTGGTTAACCCGCCCTTACAGGAGTTGGGGCGGGTTTATAGATATTTTTTGTTTATAACTAGGATATTTGTTAACCCGCCCTTACAGATTGTTGTAGAGACGTTACATGTAACGTCTCTACGTGTATTTTCGTGTATTTTATGATGGTGTATATAAATTAAAAAAAATTAAATTTAATGTCTTCTGCTCGTCAAATTGCTTTTATTGCTTTGCGTGATGTCCATAACGGCGCCTTTGTTGATGTTGCTCTTGACCGTGCATTGAAAAAATTTAATCCAAAATCTAATTTACCTGATAACGAGCGGCGCCTTGTCACCGAATTAGTTTATGGATGTGTTCGGCGCCAACGAACGCTTGACTATTTAATAGACCAACTTGGAAAAAAGAAAGCTCACCAACAACCAAAAGACCTGCGTACCATTTTACATATAGGTTTGTACCAATTAATATACCAAGACCGTATCCCCGCTTCTGCCGCAGTTAACACAACTGTAGAACTCGCACGCACAAACGGTTTTGCACAACTCGCGGGAGTCGTGAATGGAATGTTACGAACTTATATACGCGAGGGAGAAAAGGATGAACACAAGGGTTTAGGAATTTTATATAGCTTCCCTGATTGGATAATTGAAGTGTGGGTAGAACAGTTTGGTGAAGAAGAGACTGAAAAGTTATGCCAATGGATGAACCAAACACCAACTATTGATTTACGAGTCAACTTGCTTCGTACAACTATTACAGAAGTTGAACAAGCGTTTCAAGATGCGAATGTCGAATATGAAAAACTTAGTTTACCCCAAGCTTTACGTTTAACTCGTAGCAGCGGCGCCATCCAAAATTTACCTGGTTATGCTCAGGGTTGGTGGACTGTACAAGATAGCAGCGCGCAGCTAGTCGCTCATTTACTAGACCCGCAACCAGGAGAATGCATAATTGATGCTTGTGCGGCGCCGGGTGGAAAAACAACTCATATCGCCGAACTGATGCACGACTCTGGTAAAATATGGGCTTGTGACCGTACTGCCTCGCGGCTTCGTAAACTCGAAGAAAATGCCCACCGCTTACAATTAAAATCAATAGAAATTATTACTGGAGATAGCCGGAGTTTTTCACAGTTTATTAATACTGCTGACCGCGTTTTACTTGATGCGCCTTGTTCTGGGTTAGGCACTCTACACCGTCATGCAGATGCACGATGGCGCCAAACTCCTCAAAGCGTTGAAGAACTGGCTACACTCCAACGCGAACTATTATCAAACACTGCAAAATATGTAAAACCAGGCGGTGTGCTAGTTTATGCTACTTGTACATTACATCCACTCGAAAACGAAGCCGTGATTGAGTCGTTTTTAGCTGCAAACTCTGATTGGAAAATTGAGCCGCCAAGTATTAATTCTGTAGTACACAAGTATTCGACATCGCAAGGCACCTTAAAAGTGTTGCCACATCAATATAATATGGATGGCTTTTTTATAGTGCGGTTAAGAAAATCAAACGATTATCAGTAAAAGCTTGCTTGTGTTGTTAGGATTACATCAAGGTGAAATCCACTCATAAAGGCAATCGTGTATATGATGACAGATTCGAGTGTAAAAACACATGTAAAAATACTGATAGGCGCCGCATGGATTGACGGTATAATTCAACCTGAAGAACGTAAATATCTGCACCAAATCGCAACTGCGAACAATTTAGCGAACGACCCAGAGATTAGACCGTTTCTGTATGAATTCTTATCAGTAAAACCAAATGAGTTTTATGATTGGGTACATGAGTACTTAGGAGAACATCCGACTCATGAAGACTGTCAAAAGTTAATCGAGTCTATTAGCGGGTTGATATATAGTGACGGTGACGTTGCGACTGAAGAAGCAAAGTTATTAAGTAAGCTGCTGAAATTATCTGGGGACGATGATTCAAAGAAACCTGTAGCAGACACAATTCTTAAGCAAATCCAAAAACTTTATCGTCGTTGGATTGAAATACAGAATTAGTAATGAGTGCTGAGTGCTGAGTGCTGAGTATTGAGTAGTAACTCATCACTCATAACTCATAACTAATCACTTTATTCAGCTTTGGGTTCTCCAATGCCTGGGGTTTCATCTTTTTCAACTTTAGGTACAACGCTTGGACGTTCTTTATCTTCCCAACCTACAGGACGCTTTGAGTTATACCAAGCAATTGAGCCGATTGTTACAGCTGCGATGAAACCAATTACATAAACTGCAATTGAGGCTGTGGGAAAACTAGGTGCCTGAGATACGGCGCCTGCTGCTTCGATGAATAAGTACATAAGTATGTTTTCCTGTTGTTAACTGCGTTACTTAGTTACTTATGACCGTATAAAAATTACACTCTGATTACATCTCCCAGGAGAGTGAATAGGCAAAAGTACCGTAGAAAGAGATTTTAATTTCTTAAGGAAGACAAGAAGAGTAAAAAACCCGCGCTAACTAATATTGTTGGTGCGGGTATATTGTTATTGGGTGTGAGATTCCAGATTTTGAAGAAAATCGAGAACCTTGTATATTTTCCAATTGTACTATTTATCGGTCGATAAATAACAAATATTTACGTTATTTATCCATCGGAACCGCCAGTCGGTCTTAAGCGCTCACGCCATGAAGGTGTGCTTGGTGAGGATTCGGTGCCACTTGAGTTGCCACTTCTTGAACCCGAACCAGCACCTGTATTCCTTCTACGAGAGGGTCTAGAACTGCTGCTATCTGAATCTGAGCTTCGACGACGTGACCTTGTTGACTGTGATGACGACGAAGACGAATCAGAATTTTCGGAACGGAAAAGTCGGCGCCGTGGACGAGACTCGGAGGAATCTGAGCTTCTGCTTGAGGTGCTGTTCGACGAATTAGAATCATCGCTTCGACTACGCCGTCTGCGACGACGTGGCGTAGAGTCCGAGTTGTCTTGCTGGAAACTTTGGCTAGTGAACGAGCGTCGGCGCCTTCTTGATGATTGTTCGTTATTGTTATTGTTATTGTTATTATTATCGTTATTATTGTCGTCAGAACTTACCCGGCTACTTCTGCGTCTTCTCGACCGTCTTGAAGAATCATCACCAGAATTATCATCATCTCTTCTGTCTTGATCAGAAAATGCGCGGTTGACAACTCGTCTACCTTTGATTGGTTCAGCTTTAATAGTGCCCTTACGACCTTCGAGTTTAGGACGTGCAGGGAATTTTTCAACAGGCATTCCCTTTACTGCTTGTTCCATAAACTCGTGCCAAGTGTAAGCAGCTGAAGCACTACTTCCGTAAGTAACATTGTTATTATCGTTACCTAACCAAACTCCGGTAACAAGTTGTGGAATAAAACCAATAAACCACAAATCACGAGCTTCATCAGTTGTTCCAGTTTTACCTGCTACTGGACGGTCATCTAACTGTGCTGGTCCACCAGTGCCAGATGTAACGACATTTCTTAACATCGAAGTTGTAATATTAGCGCTATCAGAGTCAAGCGCGCGAACAGGTGTGAAATTTGCTTTCCAAATTTCCTCACCTCGACGATTAAGAATACGGGTAATACCGTGAACTTCGTTATGAACTCCTTCAGTGGCAAAACTACCGTAAGCACTAGTTAGCTCAAGCAAATTAACTTCAGACGAACCAAGTGCCAAGGAATATATTGGTTGAAGTTCAGATTTAATGCCCATTTTATGAGCGAGGTCGATGACTGGATTAAAACCAACTTTCATCAAAATTCGCACTGCGACAATATTAATTGACTTGGTAAGGGCAGTTTGCATATCGAGCGTACCGCGAAAACCCTCGTCAAAATTCTTTGGTTCGTAACCGTCTATTACTAACGGGCTGTCTTCAAAATTATTATAAGGACTCATGCCAGTCGCAATTGCAGTCGCGTAAACAAATCCCTTAAAAGTTGAACCCGGTTGTCGCTGCGCTTGAGTGACGCGGTTAAATTGGTATTTACCAAAATCTTTGCCACCCACCATCGCTTTGATTTCGCCGGTGCGAGGGTCAATTGATACGAGTGCTGCCTGCTTAAAGTTTTCCCAGCGTCCTTGATTTCGCAATGTTTTAGCTACTGCTTTGTCAGCTGCTGCTTGCATCGTTGGGTTGAGAGTCGTTTCTACGGTTAACCCACCAGCTTCAATAACTTCGCTTGGTACGTACTTCGGCAGTTCTTTCTGAACAAAACTAGTAAAATAAGGTGCTTCAACTTCTAAGCGTTTGGGTACGCTAGATTTAACAGTTAGCGGTTCATTTACTGCTTGTTCTCTTTCGGCAGCAGTAATTACACCATCTTCAAGCATTCGCTGCAATACTAAATTGCGACGCACTTTTGCTGCTTCAGGGTTTCGATCCGGAGCATATACACTAGGTGCAGGCGCCAAACCAGCAATAGTAGCCATTTCTCCTAAAGTTAGTTCGCCTACTGGCTTACTAAAATATACCCAAGAAGCATCTGCAACACCATAGGCGCCGGAACCAAGATAAACAAGATTTAAATATCGTTCTAAAATCTTGTCTTTGCTTAGTTCTCTCTCCATTTTTTGAGCTAAACGAACTTCCCTAACCTTACGCAACATCGTTTTTTCTTGCTTCAAGAAAAGAATGCGCGCTAACTGCTGGGTAATAGTACTACCACCTTCAACGACATTTTGCGAGCGTAAATTATTGACCATCGCACGAGCGATACCTTGAGCATCAACACCGTTGTGCTTGTCAAAGCGTCGGTCTTCAGAAGCAATAAAAGCTTTCTTGAGTTTTTCAGGAATATCTGAGAGAGCTAACTGTTCGCGCGTAGCTGGTCCAGACTGTTGTAAAATCGTTCCATCAGCAGCTTTAATAGTCAGCGTTTGCTCGCGTACTAAGCTATTGAGTTCAGAAGTTGGAGGTAAATTTCGGTCGATAGACGAAATTTGATTAGCGACCGCAATGGCGCCACCACCTAAACCTAAGAAAGCGATGAACCAGAAGCGACGATAAAGCGGTTTAGGGTGTCCTGGGAGTTTGGAAATTATAGTAGATGACACTCTCCCGACTTTATGAAGCAACTGCTTACCTTTGCCTTGCTTCCTTGGTTCCTCTTCATCAGTTTTCAACTCCAATGATTCCTCATTATGAAGTTGAACATCGCCTGATGGCGACTCCGAATTGTCTCTATGCGTATCA
The DNA here is from genome assembly GCF_002368415.1 of Calothrix sp. NIES-4105. GTDB lineage: Bacteria > Cyanobacteriota > Cyanobacteriia > Cyanobacteriales > Nostocaceae > Dulcicalothrix. The sequence continues at coordinate 7,711,265 of NZ_AP018290.1, read as the reverse complement.
CTCAAGTTCGTTTTATCTTTGAACCAAGAGGTAAACTTAAGCACGTCAGTTCCTCATACCAAGCAGTTGCTAATTAACCGATAATTAAAACTTTTGAATCGAAGCACTATGTTCGTGTTAGTATAACATTCTATTAAAGTTTAAATATATACTGTTTTTTAACACTTACATATGATTTTTTCAAGAAGGTTTAGTAAAATGAAATACATTAATTTTACTAATTATTTGAAATAGAGCATAAGCGAGAAAAGGTAACGAATGGTTAATAATGAGCGCGAATACAGCGATTGCTTTAGGGGGCAATATTGGTGATAGTCACACGATTATATCAGGAGCGATTGATGCACTAGCCCAAACGCCTGGAATAGAAGTACTTTCCAAATCGAGTTTGTATCGTACCAAAGCAGTTGGTCCACCACAGCCTGATTATCTAAACGGTTGCGCTCTATTGCAAGTCGAAATGATACCAGAATTACTGCTAGAAATATTGTTAAAAATTGAAAACAATTTTGGTCGCACACGGAATGAGCGTTGGGGCGCCCGTACCCTTGATTTAGATATATTATTATACTCAAACCGAATAATCGAAACATCGAAATTACAAATTCCTCATCCTCGGATGCGAGAACGCGCGTTTGTGCTAGTACCACTTGCAGAAATTGCACCAGATTGGATAGACCCAGTTTCAGGTTTGGCGATTAAAGAGCTGATTAAAGATGTAAACTGTTGTGATGTACGCAAAGAAGGCAAGTAATTTTACCTAACCTTAATGTAGATAAGTATCTACTATATGCTTATCTCCGGGTGCGTCTGTGTATTTTGAAACAAAGTTGACTAATTATGCCATTAGGTAGAGAATTACCGCAACTGCTGAAACAGCGTTTATTCTATAAGGGACGCAAGTTTGATTTTGAAGTTAATCGTTTGCGTTTACCTAATCAAGTTGAGGGTGATTGGGAGTGTATTCGTCACCCAGGAGGTGCCCTAGCAGTTCCCGTCACTTCAGAGGGTAAGTTTGTACTTGTGCGTCAATATCGTTTTGCCGTAAGCGGAAGAATAATCGAATTTCCTGCTGGCACCTTAGAAGTAAACGAAGACCCGCTAGAAACAGTAAAACGCGAAATCGAAGAAGAAACAGGTTATCGTGCGAACCAATGGCAGAAACTCGGCGAATTTTTTCTGGCGCCGGGTTATTCAGATGAAATTATTTACGCATTTCTAGCAACTGATTTAGAGAAGCTTGAAAAACCACCCTTACAAGACGAAGACGAAGACATTGAAGTACTGCTTTGGAGTCAAGAAGAGTTAGAAAAGGCTATTTTTGAAGGTGAACCTATCGATGCCAAATCGATTTCAAGTTTTCTATTAGCACAAAAATATTTAAGTTAAAAGTGCTGAGTGCTGAGTGCTGAGTGCTGAGTGCTGAGTATATTTTATAACTCCGCACCTCGTAAGGTGGGCAGTGCCCACCCTACAACTACTTAGCACTTAGCGCTTCAATTAGAGACTCACGCATAACATCAACAGGTACCGTTTCGCGTTCTAGCCAAATTTTTAACGCAGCGGCGCCTTGTTGAACTAGCATCTCTAAACCATTAATAGTTACAGTTTCGACAAGTTTGGCTAGTTTGAGAAATTTTGTTGGGTTAGGATTATAAGTCAAATCATAAGCGATGGCGCCGACTGGTAAGTGTTGCATTTCTTCGCTAGTTAAAGGTGCCTCATCTATATGAGGATACATGCCAATAGGTGTTGTATTAACGAGTAAATTAGCTTGTGGGATATATTTTGGAAGCTTATCCCAGTGATGTACATGTAAATGACTTGCTCGTAACGAATTATCCCAACTTTCATGAAAAGCGACTAATTTATTTAAATTACGTCCAATTACATGAATTTCGGCACAACCTAGCTGCACGCACCCCGCAACAACCGCGCGTGCTGCTCCTCCATTACCTAAAATAACTGCTGTAGTTTGGCTCCAATCACGGTTATATGTAGATTGCAGTGGAGAAATAAATCCTTCAACGTCAGTGTTCGTACCAATCCATTGATTATCTTTACGAACAACTGTGTTAACAGCACCGACAGATTGAGCCAGACTCGATACTTCAGACAATAAAGGAATAATAGTTTGTTTATGGGGAATTGTAACGCTAAAACCCACTACACCAATAGCCGCAAATCCGTCTAAAGCAGCTTGTAAATCATGTGGTGCGATTGGAAAGGGAAGATAAACATAATCTATTCCCATCTGTGCTATAGCAGCATTATGCATTCGAGGTGATAGCGAATGCTCTACTGGATGTCCAATTACACCTAGAAGCTTGGTTGTTCCTGTAATCAACGTTGGTAGCCCTGACTCTAACTGTTATAAATTTTTGTGCATAAGTTGGCAATCATAACAATTATACAACGAAAGGTGCATAACTTACTATTCGTAAATTTATGTAATTGTTTGACTGATGTTACTTGGCGCCGTTGCTAGCATAGAGAATATTCCGTCTGCCGCACGTTAATAACTTAGTTAAAGATATTACACAGTTAGTCGTTTAAAGTTTACAAAATATAAAGGATTGGGGTAATGCTTTACACTGTCGAACCAGGTGATACTTTATCAAAAATCACAGAGAAGTTTTATGGAAATCGTGTCTTTTGGCAATTAATTATTGATGCTAATCCAGATGTAATTGTACTAACACCAGGAATTAAAATGTTGATTCCTTTGCAGTGTCGATATTAATAATATTTGCTCTAGGTGCCAGATATGGTTATGCAACATCTTACCATCAGGTTAGTACGATAATTGTAATCTGGGAAACAAAATGTGAAAGTTTTGATTTATTTAATCCGTAGCTTTATCTGATTGTCATAATCTTAGTGTTATATTTAAGACGAACTGGAAAACTAGCTATTACACAATTGCAAGTGTTCCAGTTTCTTTTTTTTTATTTTTTTATGAATAATATTCAGCATTCAAATATAACATCAAATCAAGAATTGAGCGAGTCTGCTTTTTTTGACATGTCTGTCGATTTATGCTGCATTATTGGACAAGAAGGATATTTTAAAAAGGTCAATTCCGCGTGGGAAATTTTGGGATGGAATTTTCAAGAATTATACTCAAAACATTGGATTGAATTTGTTCATCCAGATGATGTAGCAAAAACTATTAGTATAAATAAACAGTGTCAACAAGACGGAGCTAAATTTGAAAACCGCTTTCGACATCAGGATGGTAGTTATTATTGGTTAGCTTGGACAATATCGCGCTATCAACAAGGAGTAGCATATGCTATAGCGCGCGATATTACAGAATCAAAGCAAATTCAAGATAGACTACGACGTTCGGAAAATATTTATCGAACTCTGTTAGAAAACGCTTCAGACTGTGTTTGCCATATTGACCTAGATGGCAAGTTTATCTATATGAACCAGGGAGGAGTTGAGATTAATGAATTAAAAAGCGCAGAAGAAGTTTATGGGGTAGATTGTGCTGGCAGCATTAAACCGCAATATCAAGAACAAATGTATGCAGCATTAGATAAAGCGCGTCAAGGGGAACGTACCAAAATTGAGTATATTTCTATTAATGCTAAGGGTCGAGAACTTTGGTGGGATAGTGTTGTAGGCGCCATAAAAGATGACGACGGTAGAGTAATAGGTCTTTTAAGGTCTTCTCGTAACATTAACGAACAGAAAGAAAAAACTCAAGCGCTCCAAGAAGCGAAACAAGCAGCGGATAAAGCAAATCAAGCAAAGAGCGAATTTTTAGCTTCGATGAGTCACGAATTGCGAACTCCTCTAAACGGTATTTTAGGTTACACTCAAATTCTTCAGCGCGAGAAAGGGTTAACAGCAAAGCAACAAAGTGGTTTAACTGTAATTCATGAGTGCGGCTCACATTTGCTGACTTTAATTAATGACATTTTAGATTTATCAAAAATTGAAGCTCAGAAAATGGAACTTTTCAATTCGAGTTTTCATTTTGCATCATTTCTGCAAGGTGTAGTAGAAATATGTCGGATTCGAGCCGAACAAAAAGGTATTTATTTTGCTTATCAAACATCTCAAAATTTGCCTAGTGCCATCCACACTGATGAGAAAAGATTACGACAAGTGTTAATTAATTTACTCTCGAATGCAATTAAATTTACCGAGCAGGGACACGTTGAATTTAGCGTTGAAGTTATAGAGCAAACGAATAATCAAGAAGCAACTTACAAAATTCGCTTTCAAATTGCCGACACTGGTGTTGGTATGAATACTACACAAACCGAAAATATATTTTTGCCTTTTGAGCAAGTAGGCAGCTACAAAAAGCAGTCAGAGGGGACGGGATTGGGTTTGGCAATAAGTCAGAAAATTGTGCGATTAATGAATAGTAACATTGAGGTTAAAAGTGAAGAGGGTAAAGGTAGCATTTTTTGGTTTGATGTTGATTTTGCTGAAGCGTCTAACTGGGTAGAAGCTGCTGCAACTTCTGCTCAAGGTAAAATTATTGGTATTAAAGGCGCCAGTAAAAAAATCTTAGTTGTAGATGACCGTTGGGAAAATCGTTCTGTGTTAGTGAACTTGTTAGAAGCAATAGGGTTTGAAATTGCCCAAGCAGTCAATGGAAAGCAGGGGTTAGACAAAGCATATAATTTTCAGCCCGACTTAATTATTTGCGACTTACGAATGCCAGTAATGGATGGCTTAGAAATGATCCGGCATATCCGTTTATCACCGACTCTTAAAGATATAATAATTATTGTTTCCTCTGCCAGTGCATTTGAGACTGACCAATATAATAGTTTAGATGCTGGTGGCGATGATTTTCTTCCCAAGCCAATACAAGCTTCGGATTTGCTACATAAACTTCAACAACATTTAAAATTAGAGTGGGTTTACGAGCAAAAAACACAACAAAGCGAAATTACATCAGAATCACAAGAAGAGATAGCAATCATCGCTCCTCCTAAAAAAGAACTAGAAACTTTATTTAATTTCGCCCAAAAGGGAAATATTAAAGCAATTATTACTCAAGTTGAGAATCTTCAACAAATAGATGAAAAATACAAGCCATTTGTAACTAAAATACAAAAAATGGCGAAAAAATATGAAGTTAAAAAAATTAAAAAGTTTATTAACCTTTATTTATAAAATTAAAAAATACCCCCTAACCCCCGTGTGGAACGGGGGTTGGGGGATCAAACGTGTTTTGTATAAAAAATGTAATTTGAAATTATTACCACAGAGGCGCAGAGTACACAGAGAGCAGTAATTTGCATAGGTAATTTACACTAGCGCACTTGTTAGTTCTAAATTTTCATCGATTGCGTTAATTTCATCAAGAACTCGCCATACTTCTTGCATTAATTCTTCTAACCCCGCACGTGTTGCTGCCGAGACTAAATAAACCTTCGCATGAGAAAGATGATTAAGTTGAGTTGCGAGAGCATCTAAATCTACGCTTTCAATATCAACTGCATCGATTTTATTAAGCGCAACAATTTGTGGTCGCTTTGCTAGCGAACGTCCGTATGCTTCTAGTTCTTGCTGAATTGTTTTATAGTCGTTGATAACATTTTCGCTTGTAGCATCTATTAAATGTAATAAAACACGAGTACGCTCGATGTGACGCAGAAAATCATGTCCTAGTCCGGCGCCTTGTGAAGCTCCTTCAATTAAACCAGGAATATCAGCAAATACAGTACCATCACCAGTTGGTTTTCTAACTACACCCAAATTAGGTATTAGAGTTGTAAATGGATAGTCAGCAATTTTGGGACGCGCGGCAGATAAAGCAGAAATTAAAGTTGATTTTCCAGCATTGGGTAGTCCAATAATTCCAACTTCTGCTAAAAGCTTTAATTCGAGACGCAGTAGCTTGATTTCACCATCTAAACCAGGAAGTGCATATTCTGGCGCCCGGTTGCGGTTGCTCAAGAAATATTTATTTCCTAATCCACCTTTACCACCTGCGGCTACTAATAAAGTTTGTTCAGGTTGGGTTAAGTCGCCAATTACATTACCTGTTTGGGCATCGTAAATTATTGTTCCACAAGGAACATCGATAATTAAGTCTTTACCATTGGCGCCAGTACAGTTATTAGGACCACCACGGGTGCCGTTTCCAGCCTTAAATTTATGGTTGTAACGGAAGTCAAGCAAAGTTTGTAAATCTTCAACAGCGCGAAAATATATCGAACCGCCCTTGCCACCGTTTCCACCAGCCGGACCACCTGCGGGTACATATTTTTCACGCCGAAAAGCAACGATTCCATCGCCACCTTTACCAGCTTCTACTTCAATATCTGCTTGGTCAATGAATTGCATAAGTAAAAAGTGCTGAGTTCTGAGTGCTGAGTGTTGAGTTACGACAGTCTTCTATTATAAATATTCTTGGAACCATTAACCCGTTATTTGATTTTTAGCTAAAATTGCTACCACTCGTACAGACACGTAAACCGGAGGTTTTCCCGCAGGGATTAATCGTGTCTCTACACTCAGCACGAGCGCACTTTCCACTCAGCACTCTTCTATATATACGGAGTAACATCCTCACCACAATCATCAGCTAAGTAAGAAAGCGCGCGGAAACGCAAACCGACTAGTTGTTCGTACAGGGGATTTAGTTTGCATAACGGAGGAATATGAACTATTTTGCGTTTGAATAAAGTTACATCACGTTCAAACGGGCAGTGAGAAGGAATCATTTTACACAAAAAACGCGCGACTCTGGGGTCATGAATTTCGAGCTTATCGAGCCATTCACGCAGAGGATGAAGTGCATTTTGGTGTTGACCACCAGGAGTTATAACTAAAACTTGTGATGTTGCGGGGTCAATTTGTTCTGGATGTTCAAGGGTGTAGCGTAAAGCTTCAAGGATATTTTCTGGTTCACCCAAAGCTTTGCATAACTCGTGAAGCATATAATCTTCACTTTTCGTGTACATTCCATCAGCAATTGCCACCATTACCGCAGTTCGTAAGAAATTTTCTGCTATTGGTGTACCTTTTCCTAATACCTGAGCAAGTTCGTCTGGCGAAATATCTTCTAGCGACTCGATTTTTAAGCCAGGAGCTAATTCATTTTCGGTAATGCTAGCAATTAGCTGCTGTTCTTGGTCATCGAAGTCACCATCTGCCCAAGCAATAGCGAGCAACCCGCGTAACCACGCACTCACTTGTTCGCTGCTGTAAGGAGATTTAACCATACTCATCATAAAATTACGCCTAAAGCTAAAGCTGTCCTTATGTCCATACTAACGAACGGTAAGTTAAGGAACTAGGGATGAAAAATCGGAAATTGAGGAGTTAGCTATTAGGTATTTTTATCACTAGCTCCTAGCTTAAGTATCTTATTTTATAATCTAATCAATTTTTGCTCATACTCAACATCAAGTATTGCGATAAAATTTGTTTATACCAATATTGACAATTATTTTTAATTATTGCTGGATATGCTTTGAGCAATTAATGTATTAAATTATACTTTTTTCTGTCAAGCATCAATGTATCTAAGCAGACAGTAGTATTAACAAGTTATTTGCTAATCTTTAGCAAGTAGTAGGAGGTTATTGGCAACGGATGTAGCGGATGTAACGGATGATTTATTCGTTATAGTAACCGTTTAGGGGGTGCCTTCAATTTAAGAAATCAACTATCCGTTACATCTGTTGTATCTGTTGCAAATGATTATAGGTGTAAATAATGTTTAAATATGGCATAGAACACGAGGTTGCTTTTGTTGACCTTGCAGGAAATTTTGTTGATTTTTCGCGTGCTAAGTTTGCTGATTTTAATCAGATAATTGAAGCATTACCAGAGTATGCTGATGATTATTTACAACTGCATATGGGTGATGCTGGAATTAGAAAAAAAAGATGGTATATTGAGGGATTTGAGCGTTATTCAGAGTCAGAGGAATTTGTAGAATGCGTTCCGAAAGGAATTGAGATACGTACTACAATTCACTCTAGCATTCAAGATACTATTATAGAGCTTAATGAAAGTTTTTCTTTATTATGCAAAGTTGCTTCTAAGTTTGGGCTTTCTCCAGTTTTAATTAGTTACAATCCTTATCAATCAAAATACGAAGCCCAACCACCGTTAAATGCGTATGAAATCAGTGAGTTGCAGGCATATCCAGACGAGCAAACGGTCAATATCTACATGGTTTCGTATGGACCTGACTTAAATATTTCAATGGCTGATTTGTCAGTAGAAAGTGTAATTGATATTGGTCAAAAATTAACTTATTACAGTCCGTATATTGTTCCTTTTACATATAGTTCTCCTTTCTATGAAACCTGTTTATGGGAAGGATTATCAGTAAGGACATTTATTCGTACAGGAAAGCGCGCGGCAACACGGGTATTTGTAGCAGAACAAGAACAACTCATTTCAAGCGTTCCTGCACTTACAAAAATCGCGCGTTTACCAGCAGAAGTAGGTCGAATTGAATTTAAGGCTTGTGATAGCTGCGATGATTTTAGTATTTATGCTGGAATATTAGCTTTATTAAAGGGTTTAGTACTGGATACAACTTTATCAGGTCGGGCAATTGTTCCCGATGCTGCATTACATCAACTCTCAGCACAAGAAGCATTTGACAATGAAGAAATTTTTGGCGCCGCAACTGAGGTTCTTCAAGCTGCCGAAGTTGCACTTAGTAATGACCCTGATGTTGAGTTACTGGCGCCGCTCAAAAATTTGTTAGAAAAGCGCGAAACTCCAGCACATCAAATGATTCGAGCGTACAACAGATTAGGTTCAATTGAAAAAGCACTGATGCAAACGTATCGGTAGTAAGGTGGGCATTGCCCACCCTACAAAAGTTGGGGAGATCAAAGTTTCTTTACTTAGGCAACAGCCGTCAACATTGGGTAGTCAATGTAACCTTTCTCTCCAGGAGTATAGAAGGTATGCGGGTCTGGAGTGTTAAGTGCTGTACCTTCGCGGAAGCGTTCAACTAAATCAGGATTAGCGAGAAATAGAGTACCGTAAGCGATTAAATCCGCTTCATTATTTTCTATGGCTTTTTGTCCCAACTCTTGGTTATATCCACCATTAACTATCAGTATTCCATTATACGCACGGCGAATATGAGGTGTAACGCGCGGTTCTGGGCCTGCCAACACACTACCAGGAAGTCCTTCGAGAACATGTAAATAGGCAAGTTCAAATTTATTTAATTGTTCAGCAGCATAAGTAAATAATCCAATGGGGTCGCTATCACTCATATCATTGTAGGGATTTGCTGGTGATAGTCTAATGCCTACACGGTCGGCACTCCAAGCAGAAACTACAGCTTCAACAACTTCGAGCATGAAGCGCGCACGGTTGGGAATGGCGCCACCATATTCATCATTACGTTGATTTGCACTATCTCTCAAAAATTCGTCTATTAAATATCCATTGGCGCCGTGTATTTCTACACCATCAAATCCACAAGAGCGCGCGTTTTTAGTAGCGGTAGCATAATCTGCAACAGTAGCACGAATTTCTTCTACTGACAGTTCACGAGGTGTAACGTAAGGTTTTTTACCTTGTGGTGTATGGCTTTCACCTTGAGCTGCAATAGCTGATGGTCCAACTGGCTGTTGTCCGTTGAGAAAATCAGGGTGTGATACTCTTCCCATATGCCAAAGTTGTAAGAAGATACGACCTCCTGCTTGATGGACTGCATCAGTTACAGTTTGCCAGTTTGTAATATCTTCGGGTTTAAAGATAGTGGGAGCATTTACCCAACCTACCCCAAGAGGTGAAATCGAAGTTGCTTCACTAATTATTAATCCTGCTGTTGCACGTTGCCGATAATATTGCACCATTATCTCAGTCGGTGTACCATCGCTTTCTGCTCGTCCTCGTGTCAGTGGCGCCATCACCATACGATTTGGTAATGTTAAGGCACCGACTTTAATCGAATCGAAGAGTGTTGTCATTGGGGATTTTTATGTAGCGAACTTTCTTTTAGGTTACGAAGCGCGCGTCAAGAACGTGGCAACATACCTCAAAAACGCTAAGAAAGTTACAAAAAGTTTACTCAGCTTAAGCTTTTGTATCAATTTGTTTAGATTAAACCCAAACTAATTTGTATGGCTTCATTTACTTCTATCATTGTTGCTTCTGTGAGTTCACCTAATTTTCTAATCAATCGCTGCTTGTCTACTGAGCGAATTTGATTAAGCTGCACAACTGAACTCAACTTAATTCCACCTTCAGGAGGATGGACTAAAATTTCTGTTGGTAAAAGTTTCTCATCGTACTTAGAACTCATTGCAGCAACAATAATGATTGGGCTATACTCATTAGCAATATCATTTTGCAGCACTAAAGCTGGGCGAGTTTTTTTAATTTCGGCACCAACTGTTGGGTCAAAGTTAACCAAATACACTTCCCCACGCTTAGGAATTATTGCTCTGCGCTGGGCTGACATGCTTCTTCCTCAAGTGCAAACCAATCTTGGGCAACCTTAAGGTCACGTTCTGCACGACGAATGGCGCCTTCTTTCAACTGCTGTTTTAGTTGTTCTTTTTTCTTTTGAACAAGTATATTTTTTTGCTCTAAAAATTCCGCAAAGTCGAGAAGTTGCATCTGTTTATCTATGGGTAGCGATTTAAGCTTTGTGATGATTTCAGTTTCGATATTCATAAATCTTACGGCTTTATACTACTATTACTATTACAGCATAGCTACTTTATTAATTTGATGGCTATGAGAGTTGCAACGCTCTTATCAGCACACTATTAAGTTGTTGAATGTAACCGTCTGACAATTTACCGATACGTTTCGTTATTAATCCTCGTTCAAGAGTAACGATTCTAGTCACCCTAACTTTGGACGCAACTCGTAGCCCTGTAATTTCAAAATAGGAATCTGAAGGGTCTAATAAAAACTCTTCAGGACTTAGCGTAGTTACATTTTGAGATGATATAAAACATGAGGTTACATCATATCCTGTAGTGTCTACCCACAGTACTACAGCAGGACGAACTTTTGTAGTCGTTAAGTCTGTAAATGGGAAAGGAAGGAGTACTATATCTCCCTTGTGCAAGGTCATTTATACAGGTTCTCCATCTTCTAATGTGTATAAATCTGGTTCTTCATCAAGAAAATCAAAGCTTCCACCTCTTTGCGCTAATGCCATAATCTCACGAGTTGAAGGATAAGAAGCATCATAAAATAGCTTTTCCTCTAACAAAGAGCGCTCCTCATTGGAAAGAGATAAGATAATTTGCACCAGAGATTCGACTAGTTTGGTGTTCATAATAAGTAATTAAAACTATTTTTTTACAGATTGATTCCAAGCATTGTTGTCTTCTACGACTGATAACCCCTCTGTTTACCCCATTCAAGCCAAGCTCGAGTCATCTCTTGGGTTTTACCCCTGTACTCAGGAGGAACAGGATCTTCCTTTGTAATCGATTTTAGCGCCCAAAACCATCTTCCTGTTTTATTTTCAAGCTCTCTAAGTAGCAAAGGTATTACAGCTTCCCCCATTCCGATAATACTTTGATATGCAGGATGCATTGACATTTCATCTGTAGAGGATATGCCACGAGTTGCTTGGCGCCATTGATTTACAAGTTCTTGAAAAGTGGCTTCTAATAATGGTTGTTTATGGTTATGCATAATTTATATAGGCTCTCCATCTTCTAATGTATATAAATCTTGTTCTTCATTTAGAAAATCAAAGCTTCCACCTCTTTGCGCTAATGTCATAATGTCATGAGTTGAAGGGTAAGAGGTGTTGCAAAATAGCTTTTCTTTTAATAAGGAGCGTTCTTGTTCGGAAAGAGATAAAATACGTTTTACTAATGATTCAACCAGCTCGGTATTCATGGGTTTTGTAAAAAATAAATAAAATTTAGCTGTTCTTGGGATAAAGGGCAGGCTTTCTATGCCTGCTCCACAAGAGGTTATTTTAGTATATTGGTTAGGTATTAGGGTGAGTTATGATTTTTGCCAGAAGAAGGGATATTCTTCTGGGGTTTCAGAAAATCCTGCTTTAACTGGATTTTCTCTGATGTATTCCCAAAATGCTAATAATTCTTGTTCGTTTCTAACTATTCGGTCGTACCGCTCCGGAATGCCAAACGAAATCATTATATTTCATTACTTTTGAGATTTGTTTGGAACTATAACCTTTGATGCTATGCATTATATCGCTGATTGACCAATATTCATTTTCTGCTTTTAGCCAAGGTTGAATTATCATGTGTACATGGTCTGCCATTACAACTAAAACTAATATCTCATACCTTTTATTATTAAAGAATAGGCAGCTATTTAAAACTATCTGTCTAGCTTCTTGGCTCAGTTCTTGTTTTTGCCAAGTGCTAAAAGTAATGAAATAAGTGGCGCCGTCTAATTCCCAATCAGGTAAGTTTCTTTGGGTAGCTTTAAATTTTATTTCTTGCATTCAATGTTAGTAAATGATTTTGATTATTAATCTTGTGGAACGGCTGTCCTCAGCCGCCATTTTTATCTTTCCCATTTACTAAAAAAATCTTTCTAATTTACTAACAGAAAATACAATCTTATTAAAAGTAACAGTTTTTTAGAGGTTACATAAAGCTTTGATAAGTGGTATTAAAAGATGATTAAGAAGGCAGGCTTTCTATGCCTGCTCCACAAAACAATAAAAAATCCCCCACCACATGGGTAGGGGATTTTATTACTTACCTAACAACTAGTTGTGTTGGAATTATCCAAATTTACTAGCCGTGGAAGCTATCAGGAACGCGGCGTAAGTAAGGATGTAGCCAACTGTGAAGTGTGCTAAACCTACTAGGCGCCCTTGAACGATGGACATAGCAACGGGCTTGTCTTTCCAACGAACTAGGTTCGCAAGAGGAGTGCGCTCGTGTGCCCATACTAAGGTTTCTATCAACTCTTGCCAGTAACCACGCCAAGAGATGAGGAACATGAAGCCAGTCGCCCAAACTAAGTGTCCAAAGAGGAACATCCAAGCCCAAACTGACAGGTTGTTCATACCGTATGGGTTGTAACCGTTGATTAACTGTGCGGAGTTCGCCCAGAGATAATCGCGGAACCAGCCCATTAAGTAGGTCGAGTTTTCATTGAACTGTGCTACGTTACCTTGCCAAATACCTAGATGCTTCCAGTGCCAGTAGAAGGTTACCCAACCGACTGTGTTTAATGCCCAGAATGCTGCCAGGTAGAACGAGTCCCAACCGGAAATGTCGCAAGTACCACCACGACCAGGGCCGTCACAAGGGAATGCATAACCAAAGTCTTTTTTGTCTGGCATTAACTTAGAACCACGAGCATCCAAAGCACCTTTGACAAGAATCAATACGGTGGTGTGGATAGCTAACGCAAAGGCGTGGTGTACTAAGAAGTCCCCAGGACCAATGGTTAAGAATAAAGAGTTTGTACCGTTGTTGATTGCATCTAACCAACCAGGCAACCAAACGTTCGCGTAGTTCGGGTAAGCGGTGTAAGCAATACTGTCTGGGTTAGAAAGTAATGTTTGTAAACCGTACAGAACTTTACCGTGAGACGCTTGGATGAATTGAGCAAATACTGGCTCAATCAAGATTTGTTTCTCAGGAGTACCAAACGCAACAACTACGTCGTTGTGTACATACAAGCTGAGGGTGTGGAAGCCTAAGAAAAGGGATACCCAGCTTAAGTGCGAGATAATCGCTTCTTTATGCTTCAGCACGCGATCTAGTACGTTGCCTTTGTTTTGTTCAGGGTCGTAGTCACGTACCCAGAAGATTGCTGCATGGGCAAAAGCACCAAGCATGAAGGCAACGGCTAAGTATTGGTGGTGTGTGTACAGTGCTGCCTGTGTAGTGTAGTCCTTAGCTATGAAAGCGTAAGGAGGCAGAGCGTACATGTGCTGTGCAACTAATGACAATGCAGTTCCTAACGCAGCCAAGTGTATAGACAATTGGAAGTGTAGGGAATTGTTGTAAGTGTCATACAGCCCTTGGTGAGGCAGGTTGAATTGACCTTCGGTCTTGGTGCCAAAGAAGTTTTTGGCGTTGAGCATTTCTTTAATGCTATGACCAATACCAAAGTTGGTGCGATACTGGTGACCAGCAATAATAAAGATAACTGCAATTGCTAGGTGGTGGTGTGCCATGTCGGTCAACCACAGCGATTCTGTTTGAGGGTGGAAACCGCCCAAGAAGGTCAGAATTGCTGTACCTGCGCCTGTCGAGGTACCAAACAGGTGATTACCAGTATCTGGATTCTGTGCGTATACAGCCCAGTTTCCTGTAAAGAAGGGTGTTAAACCTTCAGGGTGAGGCAATGTACTTAGGAAATTATCCCAGCCTACGTGTTGTCCGCGCGATTCAGGGATAGCAACGTGTACCAAGTGACCAGTCCAAGCTAAGGAGGTTACACCGAATAAACCTGCCAAGTGGTGGTTTAAACGGGGTTCAGCACTCTTGAACCAAGATAAGCTAGGACGGAACTTTGGTTGCAAATGTAACCAACCAGCAAACAAGAACACTGCTGCCAACAGGAGTAAGAACACGGCGCCCATGTAAAGGTCGTTGTTAGTACGTATCCCGATGGTGTACCACCAGTGGTAAACGCCAGAATAAGCAATGTTTACTGGATTACTTGCACCACCTTGGGTAAATGCTTCAATAGCAGGTTTACCAAAGTGAGGATCCCAAATTGCGTGAGCAATAGGACGGATGTGGAGAGGGTCTTTAATCCACTGTTCAAAGTTGCCTTGCCAAGCTACGTGGAAATTGAGGCTGGATGCCCACAAGAAAATGATTGCTACATGACCGAAGTGAGTTGCGAAAATCCTTTGGTAAAGATTTTCCTCAGTCATACCGTCATGGCTTTCAAAATCATTTCCCATAGCCATCGCGTACCAGAGCCGACGAGTAGTCGGATCTTGTGCGAGGTCCTGGCTAAATTTTGGAAATTTTGTTGCCATAGGTTTTGATAAATCCTCTAACCTTTAGCCGTCGTGTGATGTTAATTAGGAGTTATGAGTTCTGAGTTCTAAGTTCTGAGCCAGGAATACATATTCCATTATTTCTAACTCATCACTCAGCAACGCCATTCGCCTCAACGGGGGGAACCCCCGCACGGCGATGGCTCCTCAGCACTCATTACTTTTTGGCGTTAGCCTACTGAAAGGATGTGCGCGTGGAAGAATGCCCAGGTTGTGGCAATACCTCCTAGTAGATAGTGTGCTACACCTACCGCACGACCTTGAATGATGCTTAAAGCACGTGGCTGAATTGAAGGTGCTACCTTCAGTTTATTATGTGCCCAAACAATCGATTCAATCAATTCTTGCCAGTAGCCGCGACCACTGAACAGGAACATCAAACTGAATGCCCAAACGAAGTGGGCGCCTAAGAACATCAAACCGTAAGCAGACAGAGCGCTACCGTAGGAGTTGATAACTTGTGCCGCTTGTGCCCACAAGAAGTCACGCAACCAACCGTTAATTGTTATGGCACTTTGGGCAAAGTTACCACCAGTTATGTGCGAAACCACACCGTCTGAGTCAACAGTTCCCCATACATCAGACTGCATCTTCCAACTAAAGTGGAAAATCGCAATTGAGATGGTGTTGTACATCCAGAACAATCCGAGGAACACGTGGTCCCAACCAGATACCTGACATGTACCGCCACGACCAGGACCGTCGCAAGGGAAGCGGAAGCCCAAATTCGCTTTATCAGGAATTAGGCGAGAACCGCGAGCGAATAATACGCCCTTAAGCAGAATCAGAACGGTTACGTGAATTTGGAATGCGTGGATATGGTGAATCATGAAATCCGCCGTACCCAAAGCAATTGGCATCATTGCCACTTTGCCACCGACTGCGACGATACCGCCACCGAACGCATGGCTGACAACTTGCAATGCATTAGGCGCAGTTGCACCAGGCGCCACAGTGTGTAGGTTTTGTACCCACTGAGCAAATACTGGTTGTAACTGGATTGCAGTGTCGGAGAACATATCTTGAGGACGACCCAACGCGCGCATTGTGTCGTTGTGGATGTAAAGTCCAAAGCTGTGGAAGCCTAGGAACATACATACCCAGTTGAGGTGGGAAATAATTGCATCGCGATGACGAATTACTCGATCCAGAACGTTGTTTTGGTTCACAACAGGATCATAATCACGCACCATGAAGATGGCCGAATGCGCCGCACCACCGACAATTAAGAACGCGCCAATCCACATGTGATGAGTGAAGATACACAGTTGGGTAGCGTAGTCGGTTGCTAAATAAGGGTACGGAGGCATCGCGTACATGTGGTGTGCGACGATAATCGTCAGCGAACCCAACATAGCTAGGTTAACACCTAATTGAGCGTGCCAAGAGGTAGTCAAGTTTTCATAAAGACCTCTGTGACCATCACCTGTGAAAGGTCCTTTGTGGTTCTCAAGAATCTCTTTGATACTGTGACCGATACCCCAGTTGGTACGGTATTGGTGACCGGCAACGATGAAGAGAACTGCAATCGCTAAATGATGGTGCGCGATGTCAGTCATCCACAAACCGCCAGTTACGGGGTTCAAACCGCCTTTGAAAGTCAAGAAATCAGCGTACTGACCCCAGTTTAACGTCCAGAAAGGAGTTAAGCCATTAGCAAAGCTGGGGAATAGCTCAATCATCAAATCTTTGTTGAGAATGAACTCGTGGGGTAAAGGCACATCTTTCAATGCAACCCCTGCATCCAACAACTTGTTAATTGGAGCTGATACGTGAATTATGTGACCTGTCCAACCCAACGAACCGCAACCTAACAATACTGCTAAGTGGTGGTTGAGCATAGACTCAACGTTTTGGAACCATTCCAACTTTGGCGCCCGCTTGTGGTAGTGGAACCAGCCTGCAAATAAGAACAAGCCAGCTAATACTAAACCACCAATTGCGGTGACATATAACTGGAAGGTGTTGGTGATACCCCAACCGCGCCAAACTTGGAACAAACCAGAAGTGATTTGGATGCCGTGGAAACCGCCGCCTACATCACCATTTAATATGTCTTGTCCAACAATTGGCCAAACGACCTGAGCGCTAGGCTTAACGTTGAGAGGGTCAGTTAACCAAGCTTCGTAGTTCGAGAACTTGGCGCCGTGGAATATCATCCCGCTTAACCACAGTGTCACAACAGCCAAGTGACCGAAGTGTGCTGCGAAAACTTTACGGGAAATGTCTTCTAAATCGCTTGTATGTGTATCAAAGTCATGGGCGAGAGCGTGAAGGTTCCAAATCCAGGTGGTGGTTTTTGGGCCTTTAGCGAGAGTTCTATCGAAGTGTCCAGGCTGTCCCCATCGTTCAAATGAAGTTGGTACTGGGTCATTATCGACAATAACTCTTGCTTTCTTCTCCTCTCGCTCTGGAGGACTAATTGTCATTCGACCTCCTCTCTATAAAGGGATTGAGGAATTATAAACACCACACTTCGTCTTAGTGGCTAAGTTTACCTTAGTCGCATCCTAACTCAATTTTGATGAATTTGGGCAGCGATCTGACTCTTGTGTGGAGAGTGGTTTCAGTCTGAATTATAAAGGCGAATACCCCCCTTTGTTAGATGAATGTTAACAATAATTCAAAATCCCTCAACTTCCCGTAGATTCTACTTTCCGCTTTATATTACTGGTGAAATTGTCAAGACTTTTTTCATTTATTTTACAAACCTACACAATTCGTAAAAATTATCGTTTTTGACCTTTCTTGTGCTACTCTTCATAACTTGTCCTCATCTATCGTCACGTAATCGTTTTATTGCAATTATGTGTCACTAATAATACTAAGCGCTAGACGGTAATAAAAGATTTAACCAAAGTTTTGTTACTTGCGTGCGCGCGTTCTTGAGCCACAATTGTTTGTTAAGTTGTTCAAACAGTGGATTAGACCATGAACTGGCTTATAGAGGCGCCCAAAAAACCTTTTCCTTTGCGATACCGGATAATTGTAAAAACAGTAAAATCATTGTTCGCGCTACTGCTGGTATTAAATCTAGCGAGCTGTGGTGATAAAGCAGTTAGTACTGAACCATCAGCATCAAGCGGACGCTCAAAAACCCCGCAGCTAACTAATCAAATCTCAGAAGTTGCCCCCCCATCTGTTATTCAAGAACTTCAACGCAGCTTAGATAATTACCGACCGCAGGTTACAATTATTACTCCTAAATTTGACGAGGTTTTATCACAAGATACGGTAGAAGTTAACCTTCAGGTAAAGGATTTACCAGTATTCAAAGATTCACAGTTTAATCTTGGTTCGCATCTGCAAGTGATTTTAGATGACCGGGCAGGGATTGAAGTTTATGATTTAAATCAGCCTTTAAGCCTGCCCGACTTACCTCCAGGCACCCATACACTGCGTGTTTTTGCCGAACGTCCTTGGTACGAAAGCTACAAAAATGAAGGTGCTTACGCGCAAACCAAATTCCATGTGTTTACAAAAACCGACGAACATAACCCAGATACGTCTCAACCGCTGTTAACTTATAACCGTCCAAATGGACAATATGGCGCCGAACCAATTCTTCTAGACTTCTACTTAACAAACGCACCGTTACAATTAAATGGTAGAGACATATTACAGGACTCTATCGGCGATTGGCGAATTCGCTGCACAATTAACGACGAAAGCTTTGTACTCGACCGTTGGGAGTCTATATATCTAAAAGGCTTCAAACCAGGTAAAAACTGGGTAAAACTCGAATTTTTAGACGGTAAAGGCGAAGTAGTTAAAAACGTCTTTAACAGCACAGTCAGAAGTTTCACTTATGAACCCAAAGGTAAAGATGCACTTTCTCGCATTGTTAGAGGCGAACTATCGGCTGACCAAGTACGCAGCATTGTAGACTCAAGCTATATAGCTAAAGAACCTTTACCTGAACCCACACCAACTATAGAACCAACAATTGCACCAACTGTAGAGCCTACTATAGAACCTACACCTGAAGCGAAAGAGCCAGAAGTAGTGCCATTAACAGAACCAGCAAAACCAAAATCTGGCGGTTTCTTCAAACGTCGAGAAAAAGCACCATTGCCTGCACCAAGTATAGAACCAACACCAATTGAAACTCCTAATTTGCCAGAAGTCATTATTACACCAACACCCCAACCAGAAGTTACAAATATACCTGAAAAGGCGCCGGAGGTTGAAAAGCCAACACCTGAACCTGAGATAATACCAACCCCTGAAGCAACAACACCGGAAACGGAAACACTTGAAAAGGTGCCTGACGTTGAGCCTATTATTGAGTCTCCAACACCACAACCGGAAGTAACCCCCACACAAAAACCATCAAAAGTTCAATTAGGTAAATACTTCAAACGTCGCGAGTCTGTACAACCAACACCCGAACCTACATTATCTCCGGCGCCTGAAATAACCCCAGAACCTGAAATAACCCCAGTACCTGAAATAACCCCAGAAAAAGAAATAACACCACTACCTGAAGTTACTTCTATTCCTGTACCGAATTAAAAATGCTTACAGTAGGGTGGGCACTGCCCACCATACATTTTTACCACAGAGTTACAGAGAAACAGAGAGAAAAAGTTTAATTAACGTGGATTTTATTTATGGTTCGTGTACGGGCGCCAGAACTACCCCTTTCTTATACTTGGCTAAATACGGATAAACCCTTATCAATAAAACAACTTAAGGGTCGAATAGTGATTTTAGATTTTTGGACTTACTGCTGTATAAACTGCATACACGTACTGCCAGATTTAAAATATCTTGAACAAAAATATAAAGATAGTCTCACTGTTATTGGTGTACATTCTGCCAAATTTGATAACGAGAAAGATATCCAAAATATCCGTCAAGCTATTTTACGCTATGATATCGAACACCCTGTTTTAGTAGACCAAGATTTTCGAGTCTGGCAAGAATACGCAGCGCGCGCTTATCCTAGCTTTATGGTAATAGACCCAGAAGGTTATTTAATTGCTACTTTAATGGGAGAAGGCAAGCGTGATGTTTTAGACGAGTTAATACAAAAGGTCATTCAACAGCATCAAGACAAAGGCACAATTAATCTTCAAAAAATAAATCTAATTTTAGAGAAGCAGCAACAACCTGTAATTACCCCATTAGCTTTTCCCGGTAAAGTTTTAGCAACTCCTTCATACTTATTTATAGCTGACACAGGACACCATCGTATTATTGTTACAACTTTAGAGGGAGAGCTTCTACATGTAATTGGCAGCGGAAAATCAGGATTAAAAGATGGTGATTTTTCCAGTACAGAATTTTTTGCACCGCAAGGAATAGTGTTTGATGAAAACCAAATTCTTTATGTTGCCGATACAGAAAATCATGCTTTACGTAAAATTGACTTACGGCGCCAACTTGTAGAAACAATAGCAGGAACAGGTATACAGAGCCGTAACTTACATCCAACTGAAGGTAATGCTTTAGATACCCCTTTAAATTCTCCTTGGGATTTAGTAAAGCACAAAAATCAACTTTATATTGCAATGGCAGGTTCACACCAAATTTGGATGATGGAGTTGGAAACCAATATAATTAAAACTTACGCTGGTACAGGCGCCGAAGCTTGTTTTGATGGAGAGTTAGAAAACTCAGTGTTTGCTCAACCAAGCGGTATTACCATTAACAGTAATTTTCTATACACAGCAGATAGTGAAAGTAGTTCAATTCGTGCTATTAACTTAGAAACTGGCAAAGTTACAACAATTTGTGGTAGCGGTGACTTATATCTATTTGGTGACAAAGACGGTATTGGAGAAGAAGTAAGATTACAACATTGTATGGGTGTAGAATATGCACAAGGTAATGTTTGGGTTGCTGATACCTATAACCATAAAATCAAATTAGTTAATCCCAGAACAGGTGAATGTAAAACAGTGCTAGGTAATGGTGCCAGTAATATCAAGTTCTCTGAACCTTCAGGACTAAGCATTTTAAACTCCAACTTATATATAGCAGACACTAACAATCATGCTATTCGACGAGTGAACCTAAATACCTTAGAAGTAACCACTTTAAAAATATCAGGTTTATGCGCTCCCGACTTTTGCATACCTAACATCCCGTAAGGTGGGCACTGCCCACCATACTATATATCTTCAGAAAATCATCATAGAAAAATTAATAATTTTACGTATTTTCACTAAATTAGCAAAGAAAATTACAAGATAAACTGATTATGCGTGATGGGCAATGCCCACCATACTAAAAACAAAAATATAAGTATTTAAAAATCAAATGCCAGAATACCGTCGTGCGTATACTGCTGGTGGCACAGTTTTTCTCACACTGGTAACTTATCAGCGTCAACCAATATTTAATAACCCAGAAAATATAGCTAGACTACGCAATGCAGTTGCAATAGTTCGTAAAGAAACGCCTTTCGAGATAAATGGGGCAGTTATATTACCTGACCATATTCATTTTATGTGGACTTTACCCACGGATGATGATAATTATTCCAAAAGGGTTGGAAGAATAAAGGTTAAATTCACACAATCTTTACGCGGTACAGCAAATTTACCAAACAATGTCTCAAACTCTCGTCAAAAACATCGTGAAAGCAATGTGTGGCATCGTCGTTTTTGGGAGCATACAATCCGTGACGAACTTGATTTTGAAAATCATCTCAACTATATCCATTATAATCCAGTTAAACATGGCTTAGTTTCTTGCCCTCATTGTTGGAACTATTCAAGTTTCAAGAAATGGGTAAAACAAGATGCTTATCCAGATGATTGGTGTTGTGCTTGTAATGGGAATGAAGTAAAAATTCCTGATTTTAGTAGTATAGAAGAATTTCTTGGGGAAGTTCTTTGACAATTGAAGGTTGTACGGTGGGCAATGCCTACCTAGCCCTGTTAAGGTAATTTTAGAGTAATCTGGTCAAACCCATCCGTACCAATAAGGATTTGTTTAGCCACTGTATTTTTGGGAGTATCAAATAGTAAATCCACAGAACGTACTTCTCCTGGAGTAAATGGTTTACTTAAATCTCCATTAAATTTGTAATTTCGTTCTTTTGAATCGTGTTTTTTACCTTTAGAGTCTACTAGCTCTGTAAATAAAAAACTAAACCATGCATCATCATCTCGTTGTCTTTTTCCACTAGTGTTTTTAATATTTATAGAGACAATAGTCCAAGTATCTACAGCTTCATATGAACTATATTCGGTTTCGTATTTTTGTCCAGCATACCGAACATTTGTAACAGTAAGTTCCCAACCATCACGTTCAACTTTATTTTGTTTTACTTGAAAAGCCGATTTAGTAGTATTTGTGTTATTAGTTTCTAACTCAGAAGCTTTATTTGTAGTAGTTGCTTCG
The DNA here is from genome assembly GCF_002368415.1 of Calothrix sp. NIES-4105. Taxonomy (GTDB): domain Bacteria; phylum Cyanobacteriota; class Cyanobacteriia; order Cyanobacteriales; family Nostocaceae; genus Dulcicalothrix. The sequence goes on along the minus strand of NZ_AP018290.1, from coordinate 7,688,965 downwards.
GCAAGTGAGCTATTTGATTCGCTTTGTATAAAATTTGTACAGCCAAAAAGCATAATTAGTAATGCTGTGACTGAGAATAACTTATGTTTTTTCATAAATAGATATAATTAGAAGTAAAACATGATCAAGCCATGTACATAGGTTATTTTTATATTACCCAGGAACAATGTTAAAAATAACATTTAAATAAAAAATACGCTTGAGCAAATGATAGCTTTTGTATATAAAAAAACAACTTTAAGTAAAATATAAGTATAAGCGACTGTTATAAATAAAAATAAGTATTTATACTGAAAACAACATATACTATATTTTAGACCGTTAAATAACTTAATGAAAAAAACATGCGAAAAATACAAATAAAAGTTAAGTTGATTAATTCAATGGATGAAATGTTAATTAATCGTGAGCTACTCAATCCAAATCAATTAAGAACGTATGATACAGAAGGATTTGTAGATACGAATACTGTACGAACTTTAGTACCAATGCACGTAATTCAGCTACTTGATTTAAGAATTTGATGTCAGCAGATAGTTAAGTATCTAGATGGAAGAGAGGAGACTATTGGTCTTAGCGAACCTGTTACTATGAAAACTCAAGGACGTGAAACTACTGAATCTGTGTTAGTTACAGGTGATGAGGTGTTAATTGGTAGAATTGCTTTAGCAATGCTAGATTTAGTTGTTGATGATGAAAACCAATGTTTAATACCAAATCCAAAACATGCTAACTCTCCAGTGTTTAGAGTTTAAAGCATGAATACTATTCATCATATTACACGGCATCAAGTTTGGGAAGAAGCACAAATCATACCCACACAGATGAAGATAGTTATATAGTTGAAGATAGTATGGTGGGCAGTGCCCACCTTACTTATTGAGAAATGAAGACCATTCATCACATTACACGGCGCCAAGCTTGGGAAGAAGTGCTTAGGTCTGGCAGTTATCGAGCAGAGTCTCTTTTAACCGAGGGTTTTATTCATTGTTCGACACCTGCACAGGTATTAAAAACAGCAGATAGATTTTTCAAAAATCAAACTGGTTTGATAATACTTTATATTGATGTGGATAAAGTCGAAAGCGAAGTTAAGTATGAACTTGCTGATAACGAACTGTTTCCACATATTTATGGCGCCTTAAATATTGACGCAGTGTATCAAACTATCGATTTTGAAAGCCGCCATAACTATTTTGTGTAACAAGTCTCTTGTGGAACAAGTCTCTTGTGGAACAAGTATCTAGTGGAATGGGCGTCCTCGCCCGTCCCAGTTTTGAGTCCCAGTTTGAAGTCTTAATTTTAAGTCCCAGTTTTAAGATAATATCAAGCTGTCCAACTTTTAATACAACAGGCAAGGATGCCTGTTCCACAAGATGATAAAAAAGTATTGCAAATTACAACATAATAGATAAATTAGTAGGTACAGTCATAATTCATACATATACATCAGGGTTAGACTAGTGCCGGAAACAAGTCCAAATGACACATCAGCAAGCAAACCCAAGCCAACATGGGTTGAAAAGTCCCTAGCTTTTATTGAAGACCTGGGTAATAAATTGCCAGACCCACTAACACTTTTTTTCATACTGTCACTGTTTGTTATTGTGGTCAGCGCAATAGCTGCATCTACAAATTTATCTGTTGTTCACCCTGGTACTAACAAAACTGTTGCGGCTGTATCATTACTTACACCTGATAGCGTCCGTCGCATATTTACGCAAGCTGTAAAGAATTTTGTTGAGTTTCCACCGTTGGGAACTGTATTAGTAGCAATGTTAGGCGTAGGGGTTGCGGAAGCTACTGGTTTACTATCTGCGCTTTTACGCGAACTCGTAATGATAACGCCTAGGAAGTTAATTACCCCAGTGGTAATTTTTGCTGGTGTAATGGCGAATGTGGCATCAGATGCAGGTTATGTTGTACTTGTACCACTTGGCGCCGTTATATTTCTAGCATTTGGGCGCCATCCTTTAGCGGGTTTAGCTGCTGCTTTTGCTGGAGTAGCAGGTGGTTTTAGCGCAAATTTACTTATCAGTTCGCTCGACCCTTTATTAGCGGGACTTACTCAGACAGCAGCACAGTTGATAAGACCTGAGTATCAGGTAAATGCTACTGCTAATTACTATTTCATGGCTGTGTCAACGTTTTTGATTACGTTGATAGGGTGGTTTATTTGTACTCAGATTGTTGAGCCTCGTTTGGGCGCCTATACTGGTGATGCTGATATCCAGATGGATGAGGTTACGGCTACTGAACGTAAAGCTTTACGATGGGCAGGGTATGCTTTTTTGGCTTTTATTGCTTTTATTTTGGTGTTGGTGATACCACCACAGGGTATTTTACGTGACCCGCAGAAGTTTACAATTATCCCTTCACCGTTTATTGATGGAATTGTTTTTATTATTGCATTGGCTTTTTTGATTCCTGGTGTTGTTTACGGAAAAGTTGCTGGCACTGTCAGGAATGATAAGGATGTGGCGAGGTTTCTGGGTAATGCGATGAGTTCGATGGGGTATTATATCGCGTTGGCTTTTATCGCTGCACAGTTTATTAGTTATTTCGCTTGGAGTAATTTGGGGATTATTGTAGCGGTCAAAGGCGCCGATTTTTTGAAGGCGACGGGGATTACTGGGCCGCCGTTGTTGATATTATTTATTTTGGTTAGTGTGACTATAGATATTTTTGTTGGTTCGGCTTCTGCTAAGTGGGCTATTATGGCGCCTATTTTTGTGCCTATGTTTATGTTGTTGGGGTATTCGCCAGAGTTGGTACAAGCTGCTTATCGTATTGGTGATTCGACGACTAATATTATTACACCGCTGATGCCTTATTTTCCTGTGGTGGTGGCGTTTGGGCAAAGGTATGATAAGAGTTTGGGGATTGGCACTTTGATTTCTTTGATGTTGCCTTATTCTATTGCGTTTTTGATTGGTTGGTCGGTTTTGTTTGTAATATGGTTTATGTTTGGTTTACCTTTGGGTCCTGGTGCTGCTATGAGGATTTAATGATTGAACCACAAAGACACAAAGGACACAAAGAGAAGAGAGGAAAGAAAAGATGGAAGAGAGAAAGTTGGAGATGAGGGTGTTTGTTGAGCATATGGCTTTGTTGGTTGATTTGAAGTTACGTGATGAGTATAAGGATGGGGTTGTTGCTAATTTTGAACGGATAAGTAATATTGCTTCAGTTGTGAATGAGTTTGAGTTGCCTGATGAGGTAGAAGCGGCGCCAGTTTTTGAACCATAACTTATCCGTTACATCCGTTTTATCCGTTGCAAGTTATACTTTTAATATCTTGCTCTAGTTTCGATTGTACTAATAATAGTCTTCCATCTTGTGTTTTTACTAATTGGTCTGCTTGTTGTATTGGGTTTCCAATTTTCCAAGTTTGCAGCTTTGAATGGTTTGCTGATGGTTGCGCCTTAATGTTATTATTCGAGCTTGTGGTAATAATGGGTGCCACTGTTACAACTGATAATGGGAGGTCAAAATCATTTTCTGGTGTAACAGCTAATCCTCCATTCCCAGTTACGATAAATTTACCTGATGTCGCATTTCTCTGTGCTAAACAACTTGATGCTACAACATCTACATCTGTACTAATAAAGTTTGTTGGTTGCTGCTGTAAGTTGTTTTGTTGATTAAGTTGTGGAGTAGTAATTTTTATTTCTCCATTAATACCTAGTTGGGATGAGGCTGTGATGTTACTATCAAAGGAACTAAAAATACCTTGAGTATTGATGTTTATGTTACCGCCTTTTCCTTGAAAAGCATTTGCTGTTATATCGCTATCATTAAGTCCGACAATTGTATCTGCTTTCAAGTCAATATTACCACCGTTTCCTAAACCCATAGCAGTAGATGTAATACTACTGTTACGATTTAGCTGGATATTATTTGCTTGTACAGAAATATTACCTCCTCTACCAGAAAAAGTTGTGGCAATAATACCTCCTTGATTATTTAGTAATACCGAATTTGAATTGATTGTCAGTTTTCCTGCATTTCCAATTCCACTGTTGTATACACCTAATATGGCGCCATCAGTAACATTTAATCGACGTGTATTGATATTTATGTCTCCAGAATTTCCCATAGGTACTTTTGGTAAGTTTAACAATAAACGTAAAGACTCGCTTTGAGAATCTATTGCTGAGACAATTAAACTTGGAAAACGTGAGCCTTTTTTACTACCTGTTACATCTATATATTCTGAACTATTTATCTTAACGACACCTGCAGAACCATTCCCAAAGCTAGTAGTTGATACTAGTCCACTGTCTCGAACTGATAATCCACGGGTGTTAATTATAACGCTACCAACATTTCCTGAACCATAACTAGAAGCAGCTATCGCACTGTTGGAAGCAAAATCTGGTGTCGTTCCACTCACTTCTATAGTATCAGCGTTAACTGTCACACTACCACTGGTACCTTGATTAAATGTGGCAGAAGCTAATATAGCACCATCTAATACAGATAGCTGCTTTGTTGATATGTTTACATCTTGAGCATTACTATTTGAAAATGTAAATGAAGTTATACCACTATTAATTCTGGGATTTGTGGAAGAGTAACCGCTTATCTTTACAGACTCAGTTGTATTTACATCTACAGAACCAGCGGCGCCTTTACTAAATGTTCTACTACTAACTGCACCTCCATCTTGAACAATTAATCTTGGAGTTGAAATTTTAATATTACTGCTAGAACCAGGCGCCACTGTTTCTGCTAATATGTAGCTGCGAATGTTTGAGTTAGGCACAGCACCATTAACTTCAATCTGATCAGTTGCGTTGACTTGAATGGCGCCTGCCCCTTGAGTACCTTGATTTTGTATCCATAAAGTTGAACCGTCGTTAAGGCTCACTTGTTTTCCTGATACTTGAATACTACCAGCGTTAATGCCGCTAGTACTAACAAGTGATTTTTGTGTAAAATTAATATTACCGAAATTAGATACATTATTATAGTCAAAAGTTAAACCCTGTGCAGTCGAATCGATTTTTACTACTTCCTGACTGCCAGCGACACTTCCTATATCTATTCTCCCTCCTGGTGCTTTTAATACACCACCATTTATATTGACTCCTGCTCCTATCAAAGCTAGTGTTTGTCCTGCTTCTACTTTTAATTGTGAGTTAGAACCAGTCGATGTATAAGGAGACAATACAGCATCCTTAGCTATCAAATTATGTCCAGCGCCGCTTACATTAATAGTCCCACTATTTGTCCCAAATCCTAACCCTATAGGTACGCTAACAGAAAGTAATTGTGTAGTCAGCGGATTTCTAGAACTGAATTCAGTATTGTCGGCAAATAAAACTTTATCTGCTGTAGTTCCAATAAATGAACCTTTTAAATTAAGAGAAGCAAACTCTCCAAATAAAACTCCATTTGGATTTATTAAGAAAAGATTTGCATTATAAGCAACACCTAATGTCCCGTTAATATAGGAAGGGTTGACTCCTGTAACTCGTGCAAAAATATTTGTAATATCTATAGGATTCGCAAAATAAACTTGTTGGACTTTGTTTATATTAAATTCACTGAAACTATGAAATAAATTGTTACCTCGAATCGTACCACCATTAATGATATCTTTTAAGGCGCCGTTTATGTTTACATTATTGTTCACGTGCGTCCCTAGACTCGCATCAGGTTGTATTTGTGCGTTTGCACTCAAAGGCAACATCAAGAATACTAACGAAAACAAGTACACAAGGTATTTCATAAACATTCATTTATAAATCACTATATTATGATTCCCCTTTTTAGTCATAAATTAACTTTTCACATTAAATACTTTCAAGTTTATAACGATAATGATTATAGATAAGTTTTGAGTGTTGCGCTTGGGCACATACAAAATCAATAATTGCGTATATACACTGAAATAAAAGCTCTAGATGTAGGTTTGGTATACGTTTTGATTTTAGTTACGCAAGCCATGCAAAAGGCTGTTGCTCAAAAAGCAAAGCGCACGTTTGCGTAATATTATTAAGTAATGAGTTTAAATTTAACCGACGCGATATCAATAGCAACTGCGGTAAAAACACGTGAAGTGACGGCAGTCGAAGTTGTGCGTGCTACGCTTGAACGTATTCAAACGCGCGATACTGAACTAAACTGCTTTACGACTATTACCACTGAAGCTGCTTTAGCTGATGCAGAAAAAATAGATAATCAAATTGAGAAGGGTGAGGACACGGGTATTCTTGCTGGTGTACCGTTTGCTGTCAAGAATTTATTTGATATTAAAGGTATAACAACACTAGCAGGCGCCTTAATTAATGCAGAAAACCCAGTAGCTACACAAGATGCAACTGCTGTAGCTCAGTTAAAGCAAGCGGGTGCAATACTTGTAGGTGCGCTAAATATGGATGAGTATGCTTATGGTTTTGTCACTGAAAACTCTCATTATGGCGCCACACGTAACCCGAATGATATTACTCGTGTAGCTGGTGGTTCATCGGGAGGTTCTGCTGCTGCTGTTGCTGCGGGTTTGGTGCCAATAACTTTAGGCAGTGATACCAATGGTTCGATACGTGTACCAGCAGCTTTGTGTGGTGTATATGGTTTTAAACCAACTTATGGTAGATTGTCTCGCGCGGGTGTAGCGTTATTTTCTAGTAGTTTTGATCATATTGGAGCGTTTGCACGTTCAGTTCGTGATATTGCAACAGTATTTGATATATTGCAAGGTGCAGATGATAAAGACCCTGTTTGTACAAAACGTCCATGTGTAGAGACGCGACATGTCGCGTCTAATGGCAACATTAATGGCATAAAAATAGCCATCGCAGACGATTATTTTAATCAAAAAGCCGAACTTGAAGCATTCGCGGCAGTTCAAAAAGTAGCCGAAGCACTAAATGTAAAAGATTACGTTACCATTCCCGAAGCACATCGCGCGCGCGCTGCGGCATTCATTATTACAGCAGCAGAAGGCGCCAATTTACATTTACAAAAACTTCGCTCCCGTCCCCAAGACTTTGACCCTGCAACGCGCGATAGATTTTTAGCAGGCGCCTTAATTCCTAGCAACTGGTATATACAAGCACAAAGATTCAGAAAATGGTATCGCGATCAAGTTAAAGAAATATTCCAAAACATAGATATTATTATTGCCCCAACTACACCAATTACGGCGCCGTTAATTGGACAGCAAACGATGATATTAGATGGTGAGGAAATTTTAGTTCGTCCCTACTTAGGACAGTTTACACAGCCATTATCTTTTATTGGTCTACCAGTATTATCAATCCCAATTCAACGCCCAAATGCTTTACCCCTAGGTGTACAGTTGATAGCGGCGCCTTACAACGAAGCTAAGTTAATACAAGTTGCAGCATTTCTAGAGGGTAAGTGAGGCATAGCCCCACCTACAAATTAAATGCTTTTGAATAAACAACTTCGCCTGTATATTTTATTTCGTAGTTCTTCAACGGTTTCACCATAAAAGCTTCGGCTGGAACTTCAAATGGTGATTTTATACCGTAATAAGTTGATTGAACAAAACCAAAACGGCTATAAAACGAGGGATGACCAAGTACAATTACTAATGCTTCTCCTAATTCGTCTGCTTTTTCTAATCCGTATTTTATTAAAGCAGTCCCTATACCTTGGTTCTGGAACTGTGGAGAAATTGCTACTGGCGCCAAAGCTAACACAGGCAGAATTTCCTTACTTATAAGATGTATGTAACTAAATAAAATATGACCGACGATGTTACCGTCAATTTCTGCAACCAAGGAAAGTTGGGGAATATAATTTTCTGAATCACGTATTGCCTCTACAAGTTTAGCTTCGTTTGACTGTCCAAAAGCGGCAGTAATTACCTCTGCTATTTTTGGATAATCTGACGAAGTTTCGCAGCGAATATTCATAAATTAATTCCCTGTATTCAATTATAAATCGCTGAAACCACGCTTTTTCTTTTTGCTTGGCTTGCCTTTCTGGGGTTTCTCCGTTTTTTCCTTAGTTGTGGCAGGGCGCCCAAAGCCTTTAATATCTTCTTGTTCCAATGGGTTTAACTCTTCAGAAGATTCTTCGGAAGATTCTACACTAATTGCTTCGGTAGATTTGTCCTCGGTTTTTTCGTGCGAATCATCAGTTTGAGTTGATGCTTCAACAGTTACTTGTGTTTTCTCACTAGCTTCAATTTCAGATGCAACTTCTTCTATCTCGTCTTCTAGCTTATGTATCTCACTAACTAAGTTTTCTTGCGTATAAATAATCTCCTGCTGCAATTGTGGCTCACCTGATACTAAGTTAGTATTGTTAGTTTCGGAAGCGTTATCAGGTGTAGGAAGTACATTTTCTTCAGTTGAGGTTTCTGTCTCAACAAGTTGGGAAGCGTTATCAGATGTAGCAAGTGCATTCTCTTGAGCTTGGATTTCTATATTAGCCAGTTCGGAAGCTAACTCAGTTGTAGAAGATGCTGTTTCTCCAGTTGGTGGTTCTGTTATATTGACTTCGGAAGCTAACTCAATTGTAGGAAGTGCATTTTCTTGAGTTTCTGTCTCGGTAATTTCGGAAGCTAACTCAATTGTAGGAGGTGCATTTTCTTGAGTTTGAGTTTCTGTATCAATAATTTCGGAAGCTAACTCAATTGTAGGAGGTGCATTTTCTTCAGCTGAAGTTTCTGTTTCAGTATCTTCGGAAGCTAACTCGGTTTTAGGAAGTCTATTTTCTTCAGTTGAAGTTTCTGTTTCAGTATCTTCGATACCTAACTCAGTTGTAGGAAGTGTATTTTCTTCAGTAGAAGTTTCTGTCTCAGTATCTTCGGTAGCTAACTCAGTTGTAGGAAGTGTATTTTCTTCAGTAGAAGTTTCTGTATCAATAATTTCGGAAGCTAACTCGGTTGTAGGAAGTGTATTTTCTTGCGTTTGAGTTTCTATCTCGGCAGTTTCTGCGACTATATCAATCAAAGCATTAAGTTCTTCTTGACGCTGTTGCTCTTCTTCAAGTGTTGCTTTTTCTGCTTCAATATTAGTTTCAGCTAATTGTTGTAATGCTTGGGGTTGATACTCTTCAACTTCTTCGTCTGAATTGATACCTAAGCTTTCTCGAACTTCCTCCCAATCACCTACTATATCCTCAGCTACTTGGTTTGTATTGAATGCGTATTTTATTTGTGGTGCCGCTTCACGTGCTTGTAAATTAATAAGTGCGCTGACTATAAATCCATTAAGTTCGCTAGGATTTTGGTTACATGATTGTAAGCTTTGAGCTAACACGTTTATAACTTCACTGCGCGCTCCCGTCTGCTGGGCGATTTCTTCTAGACTATTTATTGCGGTAACACGTGCTAAAAGCTGATTTTCTTGAGAATTTAGATATTTTGTTAATTCAGGAATTGCCGCATTACCTATCTTACCTAAGATTTTTGGCAATTCCTCGTTAACTAAATCATTATCTTTGTACTGAAACAATTGTATTAAGGGAGTTATAGCTTCAGTCGCTTGTAGTTGCCCTAATATTCGCCAAGCATGAACAGGCGCCCAAGAAAAGTTATCATCCGAGGCGCCTAGCAACTCGTTATCAATCGCCATTTTAATTAAATCAGGAATATGCTCAGAGCTAAAACCTAGTTCTGCAACATCATTCAACTGCTTAGAACCAAGAGTCAGCAGTTTATCTATGGGCGGTTGATAACTTGTACTGTTTGCCATCAGATATGTGAAATGTATTTTGAGTTAAACTTCCAAATATCAGGTATAGCAGAAAGTTGTGAAATTGCACCGAATTTGTGTCAAAAATTTTTGCTGAGAATAAAGTTGTGTTTTATACTTGTAGTTCTTGCTTCTTACTTAAGAAATCTAAACCTTTTTGGGTAATTCTTACATAGTCTTTAAGTTCACCCGTTGCTGGCATTCCCGAAATTGTTTTACCAGGTAAGGTTTCAATAAAGCCAAACGCGCGTAAATGGCGTAACTCTTGTTCAAACGTGCGTTGTTTTGTGTATGGAAAAGGTTGGTTACTTGATAGCTGTTCGAGATGCTTTAACTCGTATTCGCTCAATAGACTGTTGACGATAAGCTCTTTTTCATTCTTATTTTGAGCTATTTGTTCCTCTAATGTTGTAATACGCTGTATTATATTAGAAATCGCTTCGATGTTAGATTGATTGGCTTGAATACTGACTTGCTGATTGTCTTGCGTTTCTTTAATTTGATTTAAATCGAGTGTGATACCATCTTTGGATATTACAAGTTTTACTAGTTTTTCTAATAACTCAGAGTTAAATAGTAGAATAACTAGTAATATGACTACATCTTCTGTCGTAAATTGTGATTTAGTCCACCCTAGTGGAATCGCAATAAAATATAATAAACTAAGAATAGAAATAATTTTCGATACAATAAAATTGATTGTATGTTCATTGTCAGCTTTGGTATTTAAAGACATAATTTTTCACCTTTATAATATAATTGGTTAAAACCTCTCCGCCAGCCCCTCTCCTACAAGGGAGAGGGGAGTAATTTTACTCTCTTCCTTCCATAATCAAGAAAAAAACTGGGGGGTTAGGTGAACGGGCGAGCGTTTTTCCAGATAAAATGAAAAGTCACCATAAGGATTTGAGCGAACTAGTTAAGTACTTAATGCTGATACAAATTCTCTCTTAAGCTTTCCGGAAATAACATGTTATCTCAATACTACTCTTTTAACAAATTTTCTCGATATTTATCCCCCCTGACTCCCCTTAATAAGCTATCCATTACCCGGATTCTCAACATTAGCGAGAGTATTCACGAACATCCTTCTAATCCTTATGGCGCCGTTTTTTAATTCTCAATAAAAACCTGATTTTAGCGATAAGATAAAGGTGAAATTGTCAAGTATGTTTGACTCCTCAGTCCAATAGATGATTTTATAACAAGGGTTTTAGGATTGTTAAGAAAGATGTGACTAATGGATAGCCTTAAAAGGTAGGGGTTCTCACCCTCGCATATTATTTTTGATAGATATTCAGATAACCTATTGGCGCCTATCATTGTTAACATCGGCACCACTGCTACAAGTTCTAAGCTACCATCATTATTCAACTCCGCAATCAGGCTGAGTCCGGCATCTGATGTTGCAGTTTCACCCTGGAAATTAACTACGACTGGATATGATTGAATTTGTTCAAATTTGAACTGTTCAGGATACTTAGATATTTAAGCAGGCGCGCGAGTAGCGAGAATAGCAGAGCTGTCATCAAGTGCATTCCTTGCAGTTTAGTTTAAATACCTATTCTTTGTCCGTTATTACTTGCAGCAATAATTCAAGTAAAACTATTAATTTTTCATTTTCAGTTTTTAATTGCTTAACTTCAGTTCTCAAATTAGCAATAATCATGTCTTGAGATTTTTCAAGATTAATTAATTGTTTATTTTGAATTGCTCTTTCAATTGCTTGAATTGCACGTTTTGCTGACTGTTTCGCTTTTTGTGCCGCTTGTTGTAAAATTTCTCTATTCTTAGGAGTCATTCTTTAATAAAGCATTCGCGTTGCTATTTCGCATCCGAATGGATTAAAATCAGGCGTATGCTGGGAATTGAGATAGCTTTAGCATAGGCAGCATTACTCCCTTCCCACTCAAAGAATACTGATTTGGAATTAACCACAAAGGACACAAAGGTCACAAAGGAGGAAGGAAGATAGGTAATCTTATGCTGGGAAGGGAGTAAGATAGCAAGCTAATTCTGTCTTTGGGGTAATGTAGGTTTGGAAAAAAGGTGTGGTGAGAACGTTCATGTAACCGCGCGCAATCTCAGGGTTATCTCCAATTAACTCCGAAATTGATTCTTAGCAGGCAAGGCTAGTAAAAAAAGCAGCAATATAAAATACTTTGCTAGTGATACCGACCAATATAAACTTTTCAGCACCAAGGAATCCTTACCTTTAAGATTATGAGTTGCTTTCGGAAAAGATATTTTTAGTGACTGGAGTAATTTGACTGTTAAAAGTATATAAAACCCTATTATATTTTGACAAACTAAAGGCTTATTGAAAATTTTTACGGGTAAAAAACTTGTGAAGGTTGATTGCTTTATACTGCGCTCTGCACTCCGAACCTGCATCATAGATGACGCATCTGGATAGTCCGGATAATCTGCTAATTCTGTTTCCCAAGGAAACAAAGGAGGATGAGTCTCTACCTTTGCTTGTAGATGACGCTTGAGTACAGCTTGAAAATGTTCGTGCATATTATAGACCTGTTTTGATTTCAATTTCAATGAATGTAGTCCTGGTTACAGAAATATCTCCCATCAAATCCCCATAATGCTGTTACGCACGCGTTTTTAAGCCAAAGCGTTGCTAACTATATAAGCATTTTGGTAAAGATAGGTATTGAAAATCTAAAGCCTACTTTAATCGAATAAAGTAAGCTCTAAATTATTCAGTTAAACAGTCTTAGTAAAAGCACAAACCCTGGTCAAGCCTGAACTAAAGGCGTTAAGCGTGGAAAATTTCACCCAAAAACTTTGGGAAATCATACGCTTACAGCAGTAGAGAAGGTAGAAGCAGATAAATATAATAAACCCCACGCCAAATACAGACGTTTTTGTCTAATAATGGCACCCTTAAGTATAAAACCCTGGTAGGTAAGTTAACCAAAAACAAAAGCGAAGTAACTCTATCTAAAGTAGCGTTCATAAAAACGCATATTTAATGAGAGTGTAAAAAATTGCTTTTTTATTGAAAGATAAATTTAACATAGTGAGGAATTAATGAAAAGACTTTAAAAAACGTAAAAATAACTTTCAGACAAGTAATTGTCAAAAATATCACACCAGAATCATAATGATTCTCACCAAAATTTTAAGTATCAAATAGTTAAATAATTAACTTTAAATCTCGTATCTTGACTGAATTACTTCCACTGCAAGACACTAAAATAGTATAATAAATATCTTAATTAATTCAGTATGCAGATTAGTAAACGAGCGTGTTCAGTAGGAAATTAAGTATCTTTTAGCTGTACGTGTACACTCGAATTTTCCGAAAATTTCAGCATTATTTCGTAATCAAAACTTTAATTTTATACTCAATAAAAGTTGAGCAGCACGTTTTTAACATCCAATAGGCGCCAATCATCATTATAATAATTCTGGTACCTATTAACATGAAAAAACGACAAAAACATGAAAAAAATGACAATAAAATAATATTTTAACAACACAGGAGCATTTTATGGATAATTGATTTATCCTTATGGATTTTTTAGCGTGTATTTTGGGCTGGAAATGGCGCCATTGCTTATCTTAAAGAAGCGTTACGCACCTGGACTAAGGTTGATTGTCCCGAAGCTGTATTTAGTAAAGCTTGTAAGGAAGGATTAAAACCCGCTAATTGGGGAAAACCAGCGGTTAGAGCTTTATTCCCAAGTAGCGACCAAACGAAATTCATCGGGAATTTCGCCTTGTGAGACAGGAAACTCTAATATCGTCTCGCGATGTCCTAAATACCCTGACTCGGTAAAAGACATCAGCATCCGTCCTAACGCAAACCAAACTTCTTGCTCATATTCCCAGTCTCCATAGCGTGAAGCTTTACCAGCTATAGATTTTAGTGCCCAGAAGTAACTATTCCGCACTATCGAACCACCCTTTTTATATTCGGGTAAATCTTCTTTGTGTAAGAATAATAAATCATCTTCAATACGAGCGCGCATAAAACTAATTATTGTAGCCTAAAGATAAGAGCCACATACGTGGCTCTAGTTATTTTAGCTTTTAAGATTATGAGCGACAAAAATCGTCAGCCTTGGGACTTGGGTAGGTTTATTCAGACTCTTAGCTACTTTGAAGTTTTTCCTTTACTCAATTGGGTGCAGAATTTATTTCAAGGTCGTGATAAAGAGAATCAGAGTCAAGCGAATGGAGCGAAACAGGTGGGTGTAATACTAGTAGCAGGCGCCACGGGTGGTGTTGGTAAGCGAGTTGTGCGACGATTGAATCAACTTGGTTATCGGGTGCGGTGTTTAGTGCGCGATATTGAGAAAGCACGGTTGATTCTCGGTAACGATGTTGAGATGGTTGTAGGCGATATTACTAAGCCTGAAACGTTAACACCGCTCGTAATGGCGAATATTCAAGGTGTTATTTGTTGTACTGCAGTGCGTGTACAGCCAAAAGAAGGAGATACGGCAGACCGTGCTAAATATAATCAAGGCATCAAATTTTACATGCCTGAGATAGTTGGCGATACACCTGAAAACGTTGAATATAAAGGTGTGAAAAATTTAGTTGAGGCAGCAGCAAAATACTTACCAAAGGCTTCGGTCAAAACTATATTTGATTTTACCCAACCATCTGACAATCTTAAAAATGTTTGGGGCGCCTTAGATGATGTCGTGATGGGTGGAGTTAGCCAAAGTAATATAATATTTTCAGGCGAAACAGCTTTATTTACAGGTAATGTATCTACAGACAACTCCGGTGGTTTTGCTTCTGTACGCACCAAGAACTTCGACCCAGCTATAAATTTATCAGGTTACGAAGGTGTTGAGCTAAGAGTCAAAGGAGACGGAAAGCGATATAAACTATTTTTGCGTAGTGACTCTGCTTGGGACGGTGTAGGTTATGCCTATTCGTTTGATACTGTAGATGGCGCCTGGATAGATATTCGTGTACCGTTTGCTGAATTAATTCCTGTATTTCGTGCCAAAGTAGTAAGAGAGCGTCCTCCTGTTAATATTGCTCAAATACGCTCGTTTCAATTAATGTTGAGTAAATTTGAGTACGACGGTGATTTGAATCCTCATTTTTCACCAGGTACTTTTTCGTTAGAAGTCGAAACAATAAAAGCTTATGGTGGAAGTCCTTTACCAGGGTTTGTATTTGTCAGTTCTGCTGGAGTTACACGTCCCGGAAGACCAGGTATAAATTTAGAAGAAGAACCACCAGCAGTACGGTTAAATGACCAATTAGGTGGTATTCTCACCTGGAAATTAAAAGGCGAAGACAGCGTAAGAGCAAGCGGTGTAAATTATACAATTATCCGCCCTTGTGCATTGACAGAAGAAGTAGGCGCCAAACAATTAGTATTTGAACAGGGTGATAATATTAGAGGTAAAATCAGCCGCGATGACGTTGCCGAAGTTTGTGTACAGGCATTGCAATACGATAAAGCTTGTAACGTGACATTCGAGGTAAAAGCAACTGAGGATAAAGCTGATTTTACAGATTGGCAAAAACTATTCGGTACACTGGCAACGGATGACTCTAGGATGTAACGGATAAGTTATTTGTTACAAACAAAATCTAGTTATTTAAAATCACCTATCCGTTGTATCCGTTGTATCCGTTGCCAAATCTCTGTTCGTAAATCCAATTGAGTACATTTATTTACTTTACGAAAGCCTATCATGTCTCAAATGGATAACGAATTACTTGAATTTCAGCTTCTAGGCATTAAACCTGTACATTTTGCTGATTTAGTGCGCGCGGCACAATTAATGTATAATCCTGCTAGCTGTATGTCGGGTATTGATATAGAGGTTGACTGGGAAGAACTAGGTGTTCCAAATGATGTATTAGATAATTTGAGAGTACTTGGTTATGAATACCGATATGCATTACCAGATGTGCCGCCGTCCATTATTTGGAGTAAGCTAAGTCCAGAAACGCGCGTTTGGTTTGTTGCTAATAAAGAAGAGTTGTGGAAGTTTGAGGAGTATTTTCCTGCACTTGATGAGGATTGATCCCCCAACAAGAACGATAAATTGCAGGTGGATGGATAATAGCATCTAATATTTACAGGCGCCACGAGCATCACAATCTATTAATTATTGGCGCCTGTGAAATACTTTAACTAACAGTTACTTTTGATGCTCGCACGACGGAGCGCTCCATATCCAATAATTCCTATACCAATTAATGCAGTAGTGTTTCCCGGTTCTGGAATTGTCTTAGGGATTGTAAATGAACCACTTAACATGGCTTTACTTTGAAAAGGTGCCGTAGGGTCGGTGCCTAATGTGTCGTTTTCCAAAAAGTTAAATACACCTGTTGCACCTACAAACCTTCCTTCGCCACCAGTAATATTAAAAGTCCCAGTCGTTGTACCTTTTAAGTTCTCGAAGTCAAGTTTTCCGCTACCAACAACATCTGCAAACAGCTTATCGTCTCCTGCTCCAAAAAAAGTGGCGCCACCGCGCGGGTTTATTATTTAAACCAAAAGTTGCTGCATCTGGCCCGAACGAAAGACTACCAGTTGACGGGTCAATATTAGCATAACTTCTGTTAATGAGGCTTGTTAAACCGTATGGTGCATCCGTACTTGATGATGTAATAGTTACTTTTGATATATTTTGCATCAAAGGTACTGCTGCATTTTCACCAGTATACGTAGCATTGAATTGATACGTTGTTTGTGCCATCGCGCTTTTTGGATGCAACGCAAAACCGAGTAAAATTAGAGCTATTGGAGTACACCGTACAGCAAGTAAGCAAAACATAATTGTGTTTTTTATTAAAGAGTCTTGAATTTCTCTGAAATTATACTATCATAGGATTGTAAAGAAACAAACATATTTACAGTGAAATTAAAAACAGCACGTGTCTTGGTTTACACAATTTGAATAAATATTGATTTAAAACTTTGTTAAACAGTTAATAAAATCTTTAATTATGCGTTTCTTAAAATCAGGTATTGTTACCGCAATCATTGCCACTACAGCATTATTGGAACCAAAAGGCGCCTCCTATGCAGCCGACTTAAAGTATGAAATTCAGTCTGGCACAGTCAGCATACGATTTTTTCCATCGGCATTAGAGCTTTTTGAATCGGCTGGTCAAAATGTGGTGGGACTCGAAAATACGGTTACGCCAGCACTTGGATTTCAAACCGGTTTTAATATTTTGCCTCCTAACTCTAATCGTGGTACGAACTTTACTTTTAGTTACGATTTCGACACCCGAACACTTAACTCAATTGCTGGCGCCATTGAAACAACAGGTAATTATGTGCTTAGTAATGACACAACAAAACTACCTCTGCCAGCAATTCAGAGAGTAGGTAATTATACAATTGGTTTTGATAATAACACTAATAATTTTTTCCTCAAAGATAATTTAGATGCTCAAGTACGCACTGCCAATTTACCGTTAAAATTTGCACCATTACTCGATGATGGAAAGTTATATATAACAACTGACTTAACTTTTAGCAAAGAGACAAGCGATTTACTTATGCAAGGAGGCGCCATAAATACGTTTGGTTTCACGGGGGGCGAAGCAATAATAGTTGCGTCGGTTACTCAAGTCCCAGAACCTAGCATTATTTTAGGAATAATAGGGGTATCATTAGGCGCCTTCGCAGTTAAAAAAAGGAAAAAAATTATGTTGTAGCAGGCGCAAAAATTAACTCAGATATGTAAACGATTTTTAGACAACGTATTCTTATTTAAACTGGCGCCCATAACAATTTACCGCCTCGTTTAGTTCAACTAATTGAACCATGTAAATGTTGTCGGCGCCGTTAATTTATAAGCAATTTACCTAATTTTCATGTTTGTAACTTCTGATAGATAAGAAGCTTACGCCAAAAAAAGTTATCAATCCGACTGCACCGCTTGGCTCTGGTATTGAAGTTGGAGTAGCATAGCGCGCTACAAACTGGACTTCTGGATAATCGGATGAAGCCCCGCTTAATAAAGGCTGATTCTGATTTTTAAGATATTTGTTAAAAAAGGCAGTAGTATAATCGTTTATCACTTGTGCCCCGCGCGTTCCATTAATTGAACCAAGAGTACTTTTCAAGCCAGCAGCCGACTGTGGCGAATAAGTTTCCATCAGTGGCAATAGTAAGGGTAGGTCGCTGAAATTATAGTGTTCTGTACCTTTTATCGTCAAATTGTAAGCGTCGTTTTTCAAATTGTCATAAAACGGCTGCCGTGTCGGGTCTATATTAGTCGCATTTTCAGAATTCATCAACATAAACGGTCGATTTAAGCCATCTTGAATTATATTCCCAAATAATGTACCGTCCATATTTAACCCTGCCTTAAAACGAGGGTCGCTCTGCATGGCTAATGCTGCGGTGGCACCTCCTAGAGAATGTCCAAAAATACCAACATTGTTCAAATCAAGATGTCCAGCGAGCAAGCTTTTCGGGTCGTTGGCATTAACTTGTTCTAATTGATTTAGTAAAAACCGCGCATCTGCAGCGCGAATATCAACGTTTTGATTAATGAGTTTAATTAATTCGGAAACAGACGGCGCTGTACTAAAGATTGGAGACTGTGGCACAATTCGTCCATCTTCAAAGGCTGTAACGAATGCGTCGTATGTATGTGAAATGCTAGCTACGATATAACCGTGACTGGCTAACTCAGACGCTTGAAAGCTATAAGATTCAGGTAACGCACCAAAACCGGGCGAAAACAACACAATGGGGTAACTTTCTTGAGTCTTGTCCAGAGCAACTCCAGAAAAGGCATTTTGTTTAACTGCGGAGACTGTCTTCACGAAATCATTACTGTTCAACCCTAGAGCAGGGGCGTACAACCGTGCCACCGTGTCCGACAGATAAGGCGCGTTCGTTGCTCCTGGTTCTACTATGCCAGGGTAAAATACTTGCACCATTAACTCTCGTTTATCGGTTTGATTTGGGGCATAAATATCATTCCGTTCGGGATCGACAAAGTTGTAAGAAGTCGTGCCTACTTGGTACGGACCAGTCAGATTTGGTAGTTGGAATGATGCAGGCGCCTCGGACGTTGCAGCCTGTACAGCATTCGCTTGGACTGACATATTAAAAATCAGCGATACAGTAGTAAAAGCTACAGTAGTAATCGCTTGACAGACAAGCTTTACATTTAACTTCAATCCACGTTTGGAGTTAGCAACATCAGTATTCATCATGTCAAAGTATGTATCGCAAATAGCCAGAATGGAACAATTATACGAGTTAAGGGATACAAAAACATAAATTATTCAGTCAAATTTAGTAAAGTTAATATCAACTAATTATTTTTTGAATTAGGCAATCTTTGACAATTTATAGTTTAGTACTGTACTTAATAAATTAGTCTGGTAATTATCTTTAGTTATCAAAACAATTGCTAGTTGTTACTATATATAGGAACTTTTGTACAGTTGGAGATATATCATTTCGGCGCCAGATAATATTAATAGCGACTTCAGTAACAAACTCTTCGATAGGTTTATAAATAACACCAGTACGCTGAAGATGTTGAAGCGATGAAGGTACTATTGCTACACCCATTTGTGCAGCAACTAAGCTGACGATTGTTTGCATTTGGATAGCTTCTTGTGTCACCTTTGGGTAAAAGCCAGCTTGCTGACATAAATTAATCATTGCATCGTGAAGACCGGGTGAAAAAGTCCGAGGGAATAATATAAAATCATCGTTACTCAGCGATTTTATTGAAACACTCGTTTCTTTAGCTAATCGATGCCCTTCTGGTAACGCTACAATAAGAGGCTCCTTATATACTGTTTCCGTAGCAAATAAAGGTTCTTCAATAGGAGGACGCACAAAACCAATATCTATTTTACCTTCGCGTAAAAGGCGCCATTGTTCATCGGTTGTAAGTTCATGCAGTTCTAACTTAACTCCTGGAACCTCCGCACGAAATTTACGCAAAATTTCTGGTAAGACATTATATGTAGTTGAACTGACAAAGCCTATTACTAATTGTCCCGCTTCACCACGACTAGTTTGGCGCCCTGTTTGTACGGCTTGTTCCAGTTGCTTAAATATTTTTTGAACTTCTAATAAAAACACTTCTCCAGCTTCAGTTAATTGTACTACCCGCTTAGTACGATGAAATAACTGAAAACCAAGTTCATCTTCTAATTGTCGTATTTGTTGACTTAAAGGAGGTTGAGCTATGTGTAACCGTATAGCCGCGCGTCCAAAATGTAATTCCTCTGCCAGCGTCACAAAATAACGTAAATGTCGCAGTTCCATAATTATTGTAGGGGCGGGTTTAGCTACATTTTCCTTACCCAGGAGGATATAGGTAAACCCGCCCGTACAGGATAATAATATTTTATATATATTAATAGGTGGCAAAAAATATATTGGACAATCATTTATATATTACGTACCCTGGTAAATACAGGCGCCACACAAAGTCTAGGAATTAAATCTATGCTTCAAAATACTTGGAACGCAGCCCTTTACGAGGGTAAACATGCGTTCGTCTGGCAATACGGTGAAGACTTACTCAACTTACTCTCCCCCCAACCAGGAGAAAAAATCTTAGATGTTGGCTGTGGTACAGGACAACTGACTGCGAAAATAGCTGATACGGGCGCCATAGTTACAGGAATAGACGCTGATGCAGCAATGGTAGAAAAAGCAAAGCTGAATTATCCCAATTTAGAATTTGCTTCAAAAGACGCGCGCTCACTCCAATTTGATAGAGAATTTGATGCGGTATTTTCAAATGCGACGTTGCATTGGATACCAGAACCAGAAGCTGTAATAAGTTCTATTTACCGCGCGTTAAAGCCAGGAGGTCGCTTTATTGCAGAATTTGGCGGTAAAGGTAACGTCAAATTAATTACAGATGCACTCTATCAAGCCTTAGAAATAAAATCACCATTATCTTGGTATTTCCCTAGCATTGCAGAATACACAACCCTATTAGAAAAGCAGGGTTTTGATGTTACCTATGCAGTATTATTCGACCGTCCAACACCTTTACCTGATGGAGAAGCAGGTTTGAGAAATTGGCTTATGATGTTCGCAACTAGGTTCTTTGCTAACTCTACACAGCAAGAAGTAATCAAAACAGTAGAAGAACAACTTAAGCCTATCTTATATAAAGACGGAACTTGGACGGCTGATTATCGGCGCCTGCGAATTGTTGCTATGAGGGAAAGTTAATGTTATCCAATACTTGGGACACAAACCTTTACGAGGGTAAACATGCGTTTGTCTGGAAATATGGTGAAGACCTACTTAAGTTACTGTCCCCACAACCAGGAGAAAAAATCTTAGATGTTGGCTGTGGTACAGGACAACTTGCCGCAAAAATAGCAGCGAATGGCGCCATAGTAACAGGAATAGACGCTGATGCAGCAATGGTTGAAAAAGCAAAGCTGAATTATCCCAATTTAGAATTTGTAGTAGCAGACGCGCGCTCATTCCAATTCAACACATCATTTGATGCAGTATTTTCAAATGCTACGTTGCATTGGATACCAGAATCAGAAGCTGTAATAAATTCTATTCACGGTGCATTAAAGCCAGGAGGTCGCTTTGTTGCAGCATTTGGCGGTAAAGGTGATGTCAAATTAATTACACATGCACTCTACCAAGCTTTAGAACAAAAATCACCTGAATCATTATCTTGGTACTTCCCTAGCATAGGAGAATACACGAGTCTATTAGAAAAACAGGGTTTTGATGTTAATTACGCAGTACTATTCGACCTTCCAACACCGTTACCTGATGGAGAAGCAGGTTTAAGAAATTGGCTTACGATGTTCGCTACCAGATTCTTTGCTAACTCTACACGGCAAGAAGTAATTAAAACAGTAGAAGAACAGCTTAAACCTATCTTATACAAGAACGGAACTTGGACAGTTGATTATCGGCATCTGCGAATTGTTGCTATGAGGGAAAGTTAATGTTATCTAATTTATTTTTATTTGCCGTCGCTATAATTGCAGGCGCCATGAATGGTGTTGCTGGTGGAGGAGGTTTAATTGCATTTCCAGCATTAATGTTCGTTGGAGTTCCACCAATACCAGCAAACGCAACAAATACAGCCGCGATGTGGGTAGGAACTGCTGCTTCAACATTTGCTTATCGTAAAGATATGTCAATTCGTCGCTGGGAATTATTCGTATTGACTGTAGCAAGTGTTTTAGGAGGAACGATAGGTTCATATATACTGTTGCATACTCCCTCTAAAAGCTTTGCTGGTTTAATTCCATATCTGATGCTAACTGCCACATTGTTATTTGCATTTGGCAAGCGAATTAATAGCTGGTTGCAAAATCGTTTTAAATTACCAATGTGGTTGGTAATGATTTTGCAGTTCTTGATTGCGATATATGGAGGTTTTTTCGGTGGCGGTGGTGGTATTGTGATACTGGCTATTCTAGAAATGATGGGTGTCAAAAGTATTCACACGATGAATGCTGTAAAAAGCTGGTTAGCAACAACTTTAAACGCTTGCGCTTTACTTCACTTTATTGCAGCAGGCATTATTGTCTGGTCAAGTGCAATTTTGATGGCAGTTGGTGCTTTAATTGGTGGATATAGTAGTGCTTTCCTCGCGCGTAAGGTCAGTTCAGTATGGGTACGTAATTTTATTACATGCATTGGTGTTTCCATAACTAGCTATTTCTTTCTGTTTCCAGCAAAATGACATCTAACCAAGTAAGGCTAAAAGAAATACTTTTAAATTCTCCAGTTGGTGAAGTATTGCCAGCTATAGCAGAACTTCAACTCCCTAACTGGTGGTTAGCAGGTGGCGCCGTTCGTAATACAGTATGGCGCCAAATATTTAGTGATGATTGTAAATTAGTGATTAAAGACTTTGATATTGCTTTTTTTGATGCTGAAGGTGACCGTTCTCAGGAACTTGGCGCCAAAGAAACTTTAACAAACCAATTTCCTAACTATATATTTGACGTTAAAAACCAAGCTAGCTTTGCAAGATGGCGTGAAGGGCGCCAGACTTTTGTAAGTACAGAAGATGGAATTAGTAACTGGCTACACACAGCTACAGCAGTAGGAGTACGAGTAAATATTCAAGGAGAATGGGAATATTTCACACCTTACGGGTTAGATGATTTATTTAATGGTGTAATTCGTCCAACTCCTACACATGTAAATAATCCTGATGCAATTAATAAGGGCGCCAGCTTTTTACAGAAATGCCCAGCTTTGAAAAACATCAAGGTTTAAAAACCTCTCCCCCTGCATAAAGGAACCTACGAGGATAACAGAGGCGCAAATCAGGGGTCACACCCCACGTTTTAACGATAAACCAAGGATTTCACAAATAAGTGGCGGCTATGTACTCTCATTCTTGAAGGCTTTCTACTAATTGTTTTTCCATTGCCAATAATGAAGTTAACTGTTCTTCTAAAGCAGATTTGCGTTGACGTACTCTTTGTAAGCGTGCCATTTTAGCTTCCTTGCTAAAAAACTGGTCAAACAGAACATTTTTTTGTTCTTCTGTTAGGCGCCCTACACATGGGTCAAGGTCAATTTCATCAAGCGTGCGCCATATTTCAAGCGTTTCAGGTGTTGGGGTATTGTCAGTGTGATTCATAGTATTAGTTTAATAAGGTTGTTAATCAAATGTTTGTGAGTTACGTCGCTGTAGCTGTCTATCTAGAAATTCATTGGCAGCAGCTTCTGTTAGTAGCATTTCTCCTGAACCATCAGTATCTGCAAATCCAATTTTAGCGTAGCGAGACTTTGCACGCGGGATGGTAAACAACTTGACGACACCACCAAATTGTTTTGATTTACTTTCCTTAACAATTTCTTCTATCAGTAACGTAGGCCACCTTTGCGCGTTTTCGCTTGTGTTTGGCTAATAAGGTTCCAAGGTGCATTGCAAATGGATTCGATTGCTATAGCTCTTAACCTCTCCCCCTCATTATATAGTTCAATGTCTTGAATTACTGCGATTGCTTGAAGAATCCCTTGCTCTGGTTCTAAAAGTAAGTTAATTAAGAATTGTATCTTTGATACACAATCGCCAAAAGAAGTATTGCGGACATTTTCTCTATTTCCGTCCTCTATCTTCTTCATTTTTTAACTCAATTATTACTGGTTGATTAGAAGATTTATTTTTACACAATAAATCACACCTTTGCTTTTTAATTGTATGTTGACGCTTAACTAAAATTAGCTCTGGAAAAATTTAATTAAAATTTGACTCTATATAATCTTCTAAATCTTGTTCTGATTTAAATCTAATCTGTCCAGCAACATATATTAATTGTTTCTCAACTAATAATTTTTTATTCCTCTTATTTATGGCTCTAATTGAATTATCTGATTTTAAATTAGACATTTTATTAGTGAATTGAAAATTCAAGCGGAAACTTGTATCTTTTATAATAGAAAAGATACGTAAAGGAGGTTTATTAAATTGCACGCCATTCACGAGCATCTATAAATTGCGATAAATGCCCTACATTAGTTGTTGCAATTACCACTTCATACCCTTGATTTTCTAGTAACATTGCTTGTGCTGCTAAAATTACATCGCCATCTAATGCTGAAGGCTCTGCTGTTGGTCTTCCTCTCAGTCTTGCTTCTGCCCATAACTGAGCGGCTAAAAGCATTGTTTCAGTTGTTAGTGGAAGGTATGGAATTTGTAACTTAAGTCTATCTAGGCGCCTAATACTTTTTATTTTACCAACACGTAATAATTCACGTCTAACTTCATAATCAGTAATTTCAGGGAGCATAACTATGTAATTTCTCTGTGGCAAAGTATTGAACCACAATTTACATTCCTGAACTTCTATAGAAGATGCTTTTGGGTTTGTTACCATTCCCAAAGGGCCAGAGTCTAATAATACTACTTGACTCATGGAAATAACGGTCTATTAGAAAGACGGTCTTCATCTAACGCTTTACGAAGAAATTCCCAAGTTTCTGTTTGTTCTTGTTCATCGTCATCATCTTCTTCCCACTCTTGCATTAACTTGCTCAAAGTTTCATGTTGCTTCACTGGGTCAAATTTATCGAGTTCTTCCTGACTAATTAGGCTTTTTTCTGGGGTTTTTACGGTTGTTTGGGTTAACCCTCTAACTTCTAGCGCTTTAAGTAAATGTTGATAATCGTTAAAATCTATTACAACCTTACGAATATTCCCTTGGGTATCGGTAATAAGTTCTTGGGCAAATGGATATTTATCTGCTTGCATATAATTGAACGGTTTTAAGTATTATGACGAATATAGCGTGAGTAAAAGTATTTAACTACAAAACTTCTCCTCACCGAACAAGTAAACCCTTTTCTTGTAAAACTTCAATATATAGGTCAATAGCTTCTTTAATATTAACGATTGCCTCTTGTTTAGTCTTACCTTGACTAATACAACCCGTCAAGGTTGGGCATTCAGCAACCCAGTAACCATCTTTACCAGGGTAAATAATTATTTGTCTCACAGGCTTAGAGTTTGTAGCAAAGGCTTACCATTATTATTTTAAAGCATTTGCATTCATAAGGGATTAACCAGGTTTTTGATGTAGCTTTGGATACAACAAATTGTAAATCCCGTTTACATAGAACACTTTGTTAGCCTACCAGCACTAATGCCCCATTTTTCGTTCCTCAACCCACTAATTCACAAATTCTTATCGGTGATTTCCTGTCGATTCATAAGTCTTGCTTAACTTCCGTTAGGGAAAAATGGGCTTGTGGGTGCGACCGCATTTAAATAAATTGCAGTTTTCACGCTTTTGGGTGTACATTGGGAATACAAGAATAACTATAGGAGAAAAATCATGTTTGAGGCAGCAGCCGCTACGCCAAAAGAAACGCGGCTTTCCATTCGCGCAACGGAGGCGGAAAAGGCAATACTGGCAGAAGCGGCACGAGTCCGGCACACGAATGTAAGCAAGTTTGTCCTGCAAGCATCGCTTGATGCTGCGAATGCTATTCTGATGTATCAAACCGAGTTTCCCTTGCCGCCCGACCAGTGGGAAGCGTTCTGTGAACGTCTTGACGCGCCGCCGAAAGTTGTTCCAGAATTACAGCGGCTCTTTAGCGAACTAGAACCGTTCTAATGTAAGGAACTGGAATTGTTTTAATGCAAAGTGAGCCTTTAAATGAGCCTATTCTGCTTGCCAAAAGTCATATCATTGCGGATTTTGATTGTGGCAAGCCACCACTTAATGATTTCCTGATTAAATACGCTTTGCAAAATCAGGCAAGCGGCGGAGCTAGAACCTATGTCCTGACCCGCACCGAGCGCGTCATTGGCTATTACAGTCTTGCCCCTGCGTCCGTATCGCCGGACGATGTTCCCGCTCGTGTCATGAAAGGGCAGGGGCGTTATCCCGTGCCGGTTATTCTTATGGCGCGGTTTGCCATAGACAAAGCCGAACAGGGAAAAGGCTTAGGTAAAGCCATGTTCCGCAACGCGCTACGCCGCTCCCTAGCGGGGGCTGAAACCATTGGCGGTCGCGCTTTTCTTGTCCATGCTAAAGACGACGAAGCCCGCGCCTTTTACCTCAAATTCGGCATGGAAGAATCTCCAACCAATCCCCTGCACCTGCTTTTGCTCTTCAAGGACATTCGACAATCGCTTGAAGCCGCTGGTTAAGTTTTCAACGCAGAAATTTTGTAAAAGGCAATAATTATTATGAAGCTTGAACTTTATCAATATGTAGCTCTAAACTGGGATATTCCGGAATACAATCTTAAACGCGGAGATGTTGCGATGCTTATTGATTATGTTACGCATCCAAGTGGTGGGGAAGATGGGTACATATTAGAGGTATTTAATGCTGCGGGTGATTCTATCGCTGTTTTCACAGTTCCTATGTCAACTGTAGCTAAGTTAACTGCCGATGCAGTACTGGCTGTACGTTCTTTAGCTGAGTTGAAGTAATGTAACCTTATTACCACTTAATATTCCTGCTTATCGCAATTCGTCAAATTCTTCCTCTGTTATGCTCAATTACTTAAAATCTGAGGTAGCTTGCTCATCAAAGAAACCTTTTGGCCAGTCTTCTAAAACTCTAAACTTATTCAGCTTTACAGTCGCCAATTTTAACTCTATTTAAAGCGTGCCCACTCACCGCTACTTAAATCTCGTAGCGGAGGTAAATCTAATAAAGCTTGCTCAAAAATAGAACTTTCTGTAAAAATATCTTCTAATGTAAGTAGATGAATTTTTAACTTATCTATATTTGGACATTTATTTAACTTGGACATAAAACCCGGTGTATAACCAATACCTGCTAATAATACGCCAATACTTGCTTGATAAATTGATATATTACCCCAAAAATCCGCTACGTATGAAGCATCTAAAGACTTTCGGGATAATTTAGATTGGAAATAAATTTTTTCCCCATTAATTTCTCCTTCTCCATCAATCCCACCATCTGCTCCTGCTGAACCTGGAGTTAAACCAAGATAGACAGCAAAGCGGCGCCCAAGGTCTTGCTTGACAGAAGAATCGGAGTATATAATTCCATCAACTAATGCGGTAGTTTCAATGTAATCCATTATCAATGCATTAACTTGCAACTTTGGTTTTGTGTGTAATTAATCTTTCATAAAGCAAATTTATTCCTGTGGTAACACATTCATAAATGTTATCTGTCATTCCCAATACTCGAAGTTTGTGAGCAACTAAAGCTGTTAATACCAATTTTTTAAAGCGCGCTATAGAGGTTATAAAATCTCGATTATACTCATCTTCAACTGAATTATTTTTAGCTTTATTTACACATTCCTCCAACAGTTTTTTAACTTCTTCGTCATCTCGATTAAAATAAACATAGCCAACAGCTGTATCTAATAAATCAGTAACAGATAATTCTAAAGCTAACGTCAGTTGCTGAATTTTTTTTAATTGCTCGTCGTCAAACTCAAGCGTAACTTCTAATACTGGTTCCGCTTCAGCCGCTTGCTGCAAACCTTCGGCAATAGCTTGTTCAACGATATAATCCTCTGATTCATTGTTGTAGTTACTTACAGACATGCCTATCTCCTTTAAGTTTTGATTAGCGAGTTGAAATATACAAGCAGATACTCGTACCCTTCATAACTCCAAATATACTTTCTATCTTTATAGATAGCTAATTGCATTTTATCCTGTAAATCAGGCATTGCATTAGCAACTCTACAAGTATTTGGCTTATTCTTTGCATCTATCTTATCAATCACCTCTAAAATGCTTTCTTGTGCCACTCCAAGAGGAACAACAATAACTTTTGGGGAAAAACCAGGCTTCGCTAGTTGAGAAACGACTTTTAATGTTTTTGGAAGATTACGTAATGCTTTGAGTTCTTGAGACTTATTTACAGGCACTAATACAAGGTCAGGGTTGTTGCCCACAATAACTTGAACTGTATTTTTTAGAGGAGTATCAATATCTAAAACAATATGGTCGAATCCTTTTAAAGCTAAAGCCTTAACAGTCTTACGTTCTTTGTTAGAGATAACTGCCCTGTAACCATCTGTATCAGCATCCTGAGCTTGAGTTGGTATTCTACCAGTATAAAATTGCCATGAATCAGACTGCTCATCACAATCTATCACAAGCGTTTTCTCTGACGAAGCTATTAAAGCACCAGCAGCATGAATAGCCAAGGTACTTTTACCTACCCCTCCACTGTTGTGAGTACACAGAATTATCAAGTTTTACTTCCGTTACTAAACACCCTTACTTAGCTATTGTATAGCAATCCTAAATCATTTGTGTTCACGAAGTGTACCGCAGGTAAATCCGCGCGTTGTAGAGACGCGAAATTTCGCGTCTCTACATTTAGGCATTTTTTACAAATCATCTAGGACTGCTATATATAATTAAGTGCGTTTATCAAAAGGTATGAGCGGTTTAAGTTTTATATACTGGTAAAACACAGGCGCCTTTATTCAAGTAGTGACAGAGTGAGCGTTAAGTACTTAGACATGGCATTAATGTAAAATTTCCTTCCTGATTACTTATGGGGTATACTAAAACTAAAATTTAGTGTTCAAGAAACCATGCGAGAATTTGCAATTCAGGCTAAGACAATACGTGAAGCATGGGAGCAAGGTTTGCAGCAGGGTTTAAACCAAGTAGCTGTTAACATGCTGTACGAGGGTATTGATATAAATTTAGTAGCAAAACTAACTGGATTCACAATTGAGCAAATAAAAGATTTACAAATAAGTGAATTAGATGACTCTCATATAGTAAAAGATTTTATGGAATTGAGTGAGTCATCATTAAATAAGGTTTGGCTCAATCCAGAGGAAGACGAAGCATGGAAATATTTATAGAAAACCTTTTCCCTGAGAATTACTGTATAAAAATCCATAGGTTTTGCATTCATTAAGAGTTTATATCTCTAGTTTAAAGGTGACTTTCCTTTTGTTGCGCTTTACTACTCAGGAATTTTCATATCATTATGAACTACAACTGAGGCAAATTCTACACCCTTAGCTGTTTCCCAATAATGTAGATGATATTCGCGGTCGATATCTCTTCTCCAAGCTAGTGCTTTATCTTTTTCACGTTTCCTTTGAGGGTTATTAGCTCCTTTACCTGTTCTTAGCCAGTGAGTATCGCTCAAATTTTCTTTTAAGATAGTCTCAGCGCATGACCGAAGAAGCATTTTGGCTTTTGCTTGGTCATTGAGAAAACCATTATCTTTAGCTGTTTTTATAAAACGGTTTCCGAAAGACCAAGAGGTCATTTCCAGCTTAGATTTTGGTTTTTGTAGAGAATAATTTATTTGAATAACATAAATATTAATAGCCCTTAAGTATAATTCGTCACTAGTCGCACTCACCCAAATATCCAAGGCATCAAAATAAGAATATAAACTCTCTGGCTTAATAAAGTAGTTTAATAATATGCTAATAGGGTAGGGATAATACTGGATACTTCTTGAATCTGTACAAAACTCACAATCTATAATTTCTCCACTGATTGATATTTGTCTAAGCTTATCATCATTGTGACGAGTAATTAAAATTTGGTTCTTTTCTAAAACAGATTCAAAGTGGCACATCAAAAATATCAGCGCAGCTAGACGATGATGTATTTCTACAAAGAGTTCATCTCTTTCATCCAAATGGGAAGATGGCTCACACTGAAAATTATCTAATAATATTTCATTTATACTGAGTTTATCTTCTATATACGGCAATCTCAATAACCCATCTATTAGAACAAAAATATCATGCGGTTGTACTACATCTTGCATGTCAAGGTTTTTAATAATTTTGTCTAGTTCATCCCAATCTGGGTATCCATAAGATTTTGCTAGTGCTTCAGGAGTTTGTGCAGACAGATATATAGATGCTAAACCTGCATCTCTTATATTGTCTATTTCTTCACCCCACTTAATAAGACTATTGAGATATTCTTCAAATTCTTGAATGTTTGTGCTTGATTTTG
Organism: Calothrix sp. NIES-4105; assembly: GCF_002368415.1. Classification (GTDB taxonomy): domain Bacteria; phylum Cyanobacteriota; class Cyanobacteriia; order Cyanobacteriales; family Nostocaceae; genus Dulcicalothrix. Next base: position 7,658,886 of record NZ_AP018290.1, on the reverse strand, counting down.
GGCAAGCAAGTAGAAATGCATCTAAATACAGGTAATACATCTTAAACTATTTAATTGGCTCTCTCTTTCTTTTCTGTATTGCCGCTTTTAAAATGGCTCTTGCGTTTTCTTCATTCTCATCAAAGAAGCCTTTTGGCCAGTCTTCTAAAACTCCAAATTTATTTAGCTTTATCGGTGTGTAAACAGATTCACCGTTTTGCTTATCTACAAAATACATCAGCACATTCTGTGAAATATTTTCACCTTCTGAGGCTGCTGCTAAATAACGAAGTCTATTTATTAAATATTCGCTATGTGTTTCAATGATACATTGCTTTTTCAACATTATCATTGATATAAAAAAATCTGCCAGACGTGTTTGTACACGAGGATGTAGGTGTAGTTCAGGTTGCTCAAAAATTAATGTTGAGCCTTTTTCTGCTAACAAAGATTGAACTAGTATTGGAAGTACTTGACTAACGCCAACTCCCACATGGGTAAGGTCATGTAAGGCGCCTGAGTTACCAGTTACAACTTTGAGTTCATAACCTAGCTTTCCTTTATCTACCGTTTTTATATCACTTGCAACACCCATGTACTCTAACCAATCTAGTACAGCTTTTGGTAAAAATTCAGAAATAGGAGTAAAAGAAATGGCGCCAGATTTTAATTGCTCGCTAGGTATATATTCTACCTTAGTATTGCGATGAACTTCCAAAACAGCAACTGTATGTTCTCCTCTAAAACCTACATCTTTAGAATCTGTTGCCCCCGCAAGCGAGTAAACTGGTTTTGGCTCATCTCTTAATGGAGCTAGGTATTTGACAAATCTAGTAAAAAATTCCTGGGTATAATCAACAGCTAGTTCTAACATTTTTGGTAAAGGAAAATACGCTAGCCGATATTCTGCATTTCGTCCTGCCTTAATAGCTTGAATAAGCTCATATAATTTTTCTTTTTCCAAAATATTTTGTTTTACAGCTTGTCTTATATCAATAGGTAAATCATAAATAAATTTCATCAATTTATCTAACGCAAAATTTGTATCTAATTTACTAATAACATCAAGTAATTCAGCCTTTTTAAGTTTTAATATCCCATTAGCATAATTTTCATTTATAGCATCTGTTAGAATCGATAAAATAATTGCTTTTATATTTTCGTTAAATATATTTTGAAGTAGTAAAATGTGTCTTGTTCTCTGAAAACAAGCTTCTTCTCGACCTATTAGCAAGTCTATAATTTGTCTTGACTGTTCCTCAAGTGCATCCAAAGCGAAAGAAATCTTCTCTGGTAAAAAGTGGTTAAGTAACGCTCCTAATGGTTTGGCGTTTTCAGGAAATGCATAATATCTTAAAGCATCTGGCTTTACAATTTCGTATTCTAGAGACGCAACCTCAGCTTTATTCAGGCTTTGTTTTGATATCTGATTATCTTTTATTCTTTGTTGTACTGTTTTTTTACTTCTACGAATGTGTATTACTTCTTCATTCGAGATATTTTCTAAGTTATATTTAACACCAATTTGGCATTCTTCTAAACTAGGGTGTAACTGCATTATTTCTTTTGTATCTTTAGACCCACGAGATGAGAATAGAAAAGAGCAACTAGTTGAGCTTAATACTTCATTTATGCGTAAATCATGAAAACATCTAGATATAGCAATAGAACTTTTATGCTCATCAACGGTTGGCTTAAGTTCAAAGCCAATCAATATATTTTCTGATTCTTGGTTATAAACAATATCATTGAAAGCACCAATTTTCAAAATATGACCATTTAGTATTACTGGGCGAGAAGGTATAGGGTTTTGTAATGTTTGAGTCGTTAATAACAAACTTTGAATAATTGTACTTTTACCAGAACTGTTGGCGCCTGCAAATATTGTTAATGGTGCTATTTGAAGTGTCGTTTTGTTACATACAGATTTAAAATACTGAAGAGTCAATGTAGTTAACATAAATATTTGCCTTTTAAAAAAGACTTTATTAAGTGTTATGTAATACTAACAAGCTGTGCTTTTGTGAGTCTGTAACAAGTATACCCTGATTTTTCACGCTTGGGTTAACTACCTCTTCCCCAGCTTAATACCGTTGACATAAATCTTGAGGGTAATTTTCCGATAATATAAATTTCGTTTCTTTTCTATGCCTATCAAAAATGGCGTGACTCCCCTTTTGTCGTGTTTTTTCAAACCCAAGTTTTCGTGCAACTCGTTCTAATTCACGCTTATTTAGCTGACATTCGCTACCACCAGATCAACATCTTCAGGCATTACAAGTCCTTCTTCAGCATATTCTTCTTGTATCATCTCGAAAACATTAACAATTTCAGCGCGCGCTTCATCTATAGTTTGTCCCCAAGCGTGACAACTGGGAATGGCAGGGACGTAAGCAACAAATGTACCATTGTCATCAGGGCGGATAACGATTGTATAGTCTTGCAGCGACTTCACGCAAATAAACTTAGTATTAGTAGTACCTCTAGTTTAAAGGATCAACTGAAGAGGAATGTAAACTGAACCAGTAGTCCATGTCATTAATTTTGGCTGGTTGCACGAGCCTTGGGATAGCAAAGAATCAACCAGTTATTGGCACAGTAAAGCTAATGACTATGCAGTTTGGTGATGCTTCTACAACCAACCGCTCTGGTGCTTTCTCTAAGTGCTAACTCTAGAACAGGATGGTTCAAAAATTACTCTACTGGCGCCAATCAAAAATCCATTACTGACAATTAAGTCAGATTATTGACAGCAAATAAGCGTTAGTTTATATGTAATAATAAATACAAAATTTTTATTCCCAGCAGCAATTACGCCTGGAATTATGTAGTCTGCGCTAGGCTTTGCGGTATACTGAAGAGTGGTAATGCTGCGTATTGAAACTATTAATGATTACCAGTGTGGACGACACTGCAACTTCTGGTTCACTTGAAACAAGCCGATATAGCGCTTTTTAGCCAGTTTCAAATGAACACTGCTTTGCGTATTAATACTACGGAGTACGAAATGTCAAGGGTGTTGTTACAATTTGTAAGACTTATAGGCTAAACAAATATTTCTAGCAACCTATGAGATGCTTAAATTAGTATATTGCTCAAAAAAAATGGAATGAACGAGTTTAGTTACGTGATTGGAGCGACAAGGCAAGTGAGGGAAGGTTTAATTTTCTGGGCTGAAAAAGCGAGAGATACATAGATGCCTATTATCAAGGTGATGAGCAAAACGCTAGAGGAACCAGATTTTACAGAGGAATTATCAAAACCAGAGTAATTGTAGATAGTTTGTTTGAGAAAGAGGAAGGCTTGCGAAGTGTACTTGACGACCAGAATTTATTAGCTAGTGTGGCTATAACTCAGGAAACTTCTATTTTTCTGGAAGCAGAGTTCGTAGATTGTATTGAAATTGAATCTCTTGTTAACAGCCCCTGGAATCTAATCCAACAAAGAGTGCCAGAGAAGAGAAAAGGGGCAGCTACAGCTATAGTTGAAGGTATAATTAAAGAAAATCGGGAAAAGGGCTTAAGCCGGATACTGAAATTATTTGCCCTGCCAGAGGAAAAGAATTTTTACAGCGATTTAGGTTTTGAAGAAACCAACGGTTCGGGAGAGATGATACTAAGTGAAAATAAGGCATCAATGCTTCTTCTAGACCTTGACCAAAAACGAAATTCCACTACTTTTGATTAGAGAAAAGGTTTAGCTTATGTCACAGGAATTACCAAAAACCGGCCAGTCAAAAACTTATAAACCTACCCCCGAACAACTAGCCAGGTGGAAGCGTCTTGATGAGAATGACGGGGCAATTGCTGGAAGGTTGCCACCAGAAGAGCAACAAGCTCGAATCGTAAAGGAATTTTTGAATACCGATTTTGTAGCAGACCAGCTTGAAAAGGTGCGTATTCACAAAGAGAAACTCTTGAAAAAGCTAAAATCAGCAGAGGAATACGAGCAGCTACTGGTTGAAAAGCAGCAGAAGCAAAGCTAGGGCAAGGAGATGGTTGGGTCAAAGGCATAATTTCTCGTTACCAAACACGACTTTTTTAATATTTTGCTTAAATAAGTATATTAAATTATCTTATAGTTCATTACAACTATTAAGATTCTTTGATGCGCTTAGAATGAAATCTATATTCTCTTAAAACTACGACGTTTGCTTTTTGTCAGTCCGTTTAAACGGACTTGAGCTATTAGCTTGGGGTTTGCAACCCTAAGCGGTTAAGAACGAAGCGAGTAAACGTTATCAAGCATCAAAGATTAAAGGGGAAACCAAAAAATAAATTATGCATTTTGTAGGGTGGGCGCCCTCCAAGCCCTTTAAAACTGAAACGGGCGAGGACGCCCGTTCCACAAGACAAGACACCAAAACTACTTCACGCTTAGTTCCAAAATTTTCTTTTCCTCTTCTTTACTTATCACCCTTCCCTCATCTTCAAACCCTGTAATTTGGTCAAAGTTCAAGTACCGATACAAATTATCTGCAAACGGTTGAATCTTTGTCCCTACAATATCCAAATACTCCTGTACTGTGGGAATTCTCCCTAACAGCGCGCATACTGCAGCCAACTCGGCAGAACCTAAATATACCTGAGCGTCTTTACCCATGCGGTTATTAAAGTTTCTCGTCGAAGTTGAAAACACCGTAGTTCCATCTTCAACGCGCGCTTGGTTCCCCATGCACAAACTACAACCTGGCATTTCTGTCCGCGCGTTTGCCCCAACAAAGACATCATAAACACCTTCGTTCTTCAACTGTGTTTCGTCCATCCGTGTAGGAGGCGCCACCCACAACCGCGCGCTTACCTGACCAGCACCTTCCAATACCTTCGCAGTAGCACGATAGTGTCCAATATTAGTCATACACGAACCTACGAATACTTCTTGTACTGGGTCGCCTGCTACTTCTGAGAGTAATTTAACGTTATCAGGGTCGTTTGGCGCCGCTACAATTGGTTCGTTAATTTCGTTCAAGTCTATCTCAATAATTTCCGCATATTCCGCATCTTGGTCTGCTTCCATTAATACTGGGTTTGCTAACCATTCTTCCATTTTGGCAACACGGCGCATGATGGTTCTAGCATCTCCGTAACCTCTAGCCACCATGTTTTTGAGCAGTGCTACGTTTGAGCGGATATATTCGGAAACTGTTTCTGTACTGAGTTTGATTGTACAACCAGCACAGGAACGTTCGGCGGAAGCGTCGGTTAGTTCAAATGCTTGCTCGACTTTTAAGTTTGGCAAACCTTCGATTTCCATTATCTTTCCAGCGTAAACGTTTTTCTTGTTCTTTTTCTCGACTGTTAGTAATCCTTTTTGAATCGCTACGTAGGGAATCGCATTTACGATATCGCGTAATGTAACACCTGGTTGTAATTCTCCTTTGAAGCGAACTAATACTGACTCTGGCATATCTAATGGCATTACACCTAAAGCTGCTGCAAATGCAACTAACCCAGAACCTGCGGGAAATGAGATGCCAAGAGGGAAGCGTGTATGTGAGTCTCCACCTGTTCCTACTGTGTCGGGTAGTAACATCCGGTTTAACCATGAGTGGATAATTCCATCACCGGGACGTAATGCTACACCTCCACGTTGAGCTATAAAGTCAGGAAGTTCTTTATGGGTTTTGATATCTACTGGTTTGGGATATGCAGCAGTGTGGCAGAAGCTTTGCATTACTAAGTCAGCGGAGAAACCTAAACATGCTAGTTCTTTAAGTTCATCGCGCGTCATTGGCCCTGTGGTATCTTGGGAACCAACGGTGGTCATGATAGGTTCGCATGATGTACCTGGACGAACTCCTGGTAAACCACAAGCTTTACCTACCATTTTTTGTGCTAATGTGTAACCTTTACCTGTATCCGCAGGTTGTTGAGGACGGGTAAATACAGTGCTAGCTTCTAAACCTAATGCAGCGCGCGTTTTATCTGTGAGAGTACGTCCAATAAGTAAAGGTATACGTCCACCCGCGCGCACTTCATCTAACATAGTGTCGGGTCTAAGTTGGAAGGTGGAAATAACTTCTCCGGCTTCGTTGGTAATTTCTCCTTTATAAGGATATATAGTAATTATCATTCCCGTTTCCATCTTGGTAACATCGCACTCGATAGGCAAGGCGCCTGCATCTTCGGCAGTGTTGAAGAAAATAGGGGCAATAGTTCCACCAAGTACATATCCACCCGCGCGCTTATTGGGAACAAAAGGAATATCTTGACCAATATGCCATAACACTGAGTTGATAGCTGACTTACGTGAAGAACCTGTACCTACTACATCTCCAACGTAAGCAATGGGGTGTCCTTTTTTCTTCAGTTCGACAATAGTCTCTAAACTTCCTGGTTGCCGAGTTTCCAACATTGCAAGTGCATGTAAAGGAATATCGGGACGAGTCGTAGCGTGTTGTGCTGGTGATAAATCATCGGTATTGGTTTCACCAGGTACTTTAAAGACAGTGACATTAATAAATTCTGCTAACTGCGCGCGGGAAGTAAACCATTCCGCTTCTGTCCAAGAGTCTACAACTCGCTTTGCAAAAGGATTCGTCTTAGATAATTCTAAAACGTCATGGAAGGCATCATATACGAGCAATATCTTACTCAAAGCCGAAGCAGCATATGCAGCGATGGGTTCCTTACCTTGTCCCCCCATTACTAAAGGAGTTTCCGAGGATGTAGATACCGAAACGGTAGGAACTTGTAACAAATCGATCAGCGATTGCACGTTGTAACCGCCCATCATTGTACCCAATAACTCAACCGCTTCTATCGGGGAAACTAAAGGACTAGTAATTTCTTCCTTAGCAATACCTGTGAGGAAACCAGCTTTAACGTAAGCAGCAGGGTCAACACCAGGTGGTACTCTGTCACGTAATAAATGCAGTAATGTCTGTTCCTCACCCGCAGGTGGATTTTTCAGTAGTTCGCACAGTTCTGATGTTTGTTTTGCATCTAATGGCAGCGGTGGAATTCCTAGTGCTGCTCTTTCTTCAACGTGTTTGCGGTATGATTCCAGCATTCTGCTCTCCAAGTATCAATCCAACTTTTTAGCGGTGACAGCCAAATTTTAAGTGTTTGTAAGCTCCTAGCTTATAATAATCACTGTATCGCCAATTATTATAACGATAAAGGTGGTTTATCTTAACTCCTGAGTTCGTGTAAAATATAGCTACAAATTTGGTAAGATACAATTTTTTGAGTTAAAATATTGCGTTTGTCTATTGCAGCGTTATTATCAAATCTCCATATGACACAAACATATACCGTTGAACTTAACCATCAGGGTAAAACTCTCACAATTCAAGTACCCGAAAACGAAACAGTTTTAGCAGTAGCAGAAAAAGCTGGTTTAGAACTGCCTGCTTCATGTCATGCAGGTGTTTGCACTACCTGTGCAGCAAAAATTACCAACGGTGGCACAGTAGACCAAAGTGAAGGTATGGGGATCAGTCCTGAATTACAAAAGGATGGTTATGCATTATTATGTGTGTCTTATCCTCGTTCTGATTTGAAAATAATAACTGACCAGGAAGAAGTTGTATATCAACAACAATTTGGGAAATAGCCTTGGCAACGGATGCAACGGATGTAACGGATAGTTGATTTTTTCATCCGTTACATCTGTTGTAAACCGATTTACTTTTATTACTGGTCTAGATAATATTATGGTTCAACGCTTAATCTTCTTTCTAGTTCTGCACGGGTAATTGTTTTTTCTTGGCGCCTAAGTGCAATCGTTGATGCTCAGATACCACAAATTAATTACTTTAGAGGCTGACCCAAAACATGCTGCTGTTGCTCGTGCTAATATTGAGCGCGCCGGATTAATTGATAAAGTCGATGTGCGTTGGGGGCAGCATTGGATACTCTAGCAGCTTGCTACTGAAGGACTGGCGCCGTTTGACTTAGTATTTATTGATGCCGACAAAGTGAACGCAGCAGAGTATTTTGCATGGGCACTTAAATTAAATCGACGCGGTAGCTTAATTATCACTGATAATGTTGTACGAAGAGGCGCCGTAATTGATGCAAATAGCACAGATACAAACGTTCAAGGTATACGCCGTTTCAATGAGAAACTGGCAGCAGAAGCGCGCGTGACAGTAACAATAATTCAAACAGTAGGCAGTAAAGGCTATGATGGTTTGGCAATTGCGCTTGTGACTAGTGACCCCTAAATGAACAAATATACTTTTCCAAAACAAGCATCATCTGCCTTAATTAGCATTGACGTTCAGAATGACTTTACTGTTGTTGGCGCCACTGCAAAAATTCGAGGCACATATGAAAAAATTCCACAAATACTACAACTACTAAATGCATTTCGTGTTGCTGAACATCCGATTGTCCATGTAATTCGCCTTTATCTTTCAGATGGCAGTAACGTTGATGCTTGTCGTAAAGAATTAATAGAAGAGGGAGCAAAAATTGCAACTCCAGGTACAAGTGGTGCAGAACTCGTTAATGAGTTGAAACCAGATAAAACTATCTTTCTTGAAGCAGAGCGTTTGCTTCAAGGAGAGTTTCAACTTATTAGTAAGAATGAGTGGGCAATGTATAAACCCCGTTGGGACGCTTTCTACCAAACTGGGCTTGAGTCGCATTTACGTGATAAAGGTATAGATACTGTCGTATTTTGTGGCTGTAACTTTCCCAATTGCCCTCGTGCTTCAATATACGGCGCCAGTATGCGAGATTTCCGAATTGTTTTAGTAACGGATGCAGTTTCAGGTATCTATGAGAAGGGGATTGAGGAGCTTAAAAATATTGATGTATTTTTAATGACAACCGATGAATGTATTGATTGGATTAGTGGAAAGGCTGGACAAATTGCAAGTTAATATCGCGATTTTTTGGCGTATATTATACGTATTGCTTAGTGCCCTCACAGTCAAGATTCTAAAAATTGTATTACAAAATTTAAGCAGTCGTATATGTACGTTAATAAATTTTACTCAAAGTCCTATAACTATAGCATTTGTTGTAAAAATCCCCCATATTAAACAATCCCGGTAACTTTCACGAAACCGGGATTATTAATTCTAATTACAGTAAATTTAAGTTATCTCAGAGCGACAATGAGGGCAAAAATCCCTCATCGAACGATTACGCTGCCCAAACATCTTGGAGTTCTTCAGCCATTTGAGTAGGTTGAGCAACTTCAGTAGCTACGACTTCATTCTTCTCTTGAGTAGGTTGAACTTCTTCAACTGCTGCGGTAGGTTCTGCTTCTTGAATAGCAGGCGCCGAAGTTGCAGGAGGATTGTTTAACAAGTTAACTTTCACAACTTGATTACGTGCAGCGCTTGCTTTTGGCAATGTCAAAGACAAAATACCATTCTTATATTCAGCTTGCACGTTATCGTTCTCAACTGCAACAGGCAATTGAATTACCCGTTGGAACTTGCCATAAGTAAACTCTGAACGGAAATAACCAATTTTCTCAGTTTGATTGTTGTCACTCTTCTCACCAGAGATAACAACCGCTTGCTTGGTAACGCGAATATCTAAATCTCTTGCATCAATACCAGGAAGAAGCGCGCGTAAAACCAAAGCTTCATTAGTATCTTGTAGTTCGACCGCTGGTCTAAAATCTACCATTTGTGGTTGACGTACCATCATATCTTGAAACATAGAATCCATTAAACGACGCATAGCTTGAATATCACCTTGACGAGAAGAGCGTATAATAGGCATATCTAAATAATTCCTTGATTGCTGCGGCTTCATTAATCTTTGTTGCATATGTCCCTATTGTGCCAATTCCATGCATAGAGACAGTGAGGTAAACCGGATGAGCAAAGCAGTGAATACCGCATGATTATCGTAGGGGCGGGTTAACCACAAATCCAAGGGCAAAACCAACAATCATCGTAAACCCGCCCCGACATATCCAAAAATCATCAATATTAACGAAAAATCATCGTAAACCCGCCCCGACATATCCAAAAATCATCAAGATTAACAAAAAATCATTGTAAACCCGCCCCGACATATCCAAAAATCATCAAGATTAACAAAAAATCATCGTAAACCCGCCCCGACATATCCAAAAATCATCAAGATTAACGAAAAATCATTGTAAACCCGCCCCGGCGCCAGTTATATTTATAGACACATCAGGACAAACAACCATGACCACACATTTCATCAGCGCAGAAATTGACCTACAAGAAACCCCAACCGAACTACAAAAAGCAGTAGAAACCGAACTAAAAAAACAAGGTGAACCCCTACGCTGGGCAATAACCTCTGTAGACACAGAACAACAAAAAGTGAAAGTCGAAGCAGTAGTAACAAAACAAGCCTAAAAATCAAAAATATTCAACAATCTCTTGTGGAGCGGGCATCCTTGCCCGCCCTGCATAATATAGGAAATGCTATCTGCCCCATTATTGCCAAAGATATATGCCGATAGTAGAGTTTTATAGATTTTAAACAAATTATTTTATTTAGCATAAGTGACAACAGCCGATACTTTATAAGGCTTAAAAACTTTTTTCATTAATGACTGACATAGTTGAACTCTATAGTCATTAATACCATTACCCCCAAATAAGTGAATTCGAGGAATTAATCTGTAAATATTTGAATCACGTCCTAGTGAGAAGTAATACCAATAAGCATATATTTGCCCAATCGCATGTTTAAAATTCTTAATATCTTTGACTTCGATGACTTGTGTATCTGTGATTAAATCTGCTATTCCCACCAAAGAAAGAGATTTACAGTCAAAAATAGGAACTTCCCTTCTACCTCCTTCTTGCTTCCATAATTTTAATAAATATTCTAGTTCGTCTTGATTCCTTTCTTTTAGCTTCTGCTGCTTTTCTATTGCGACTGTTTTGATTAATTGCTTCCTTTTTGTATGACTTAAATGAATAGTTAAATTATTTGAGCTTTGAAGATTGGACAATAACTCATCTTCTAATATTTTTTCTACTAGAGATTTTAAATCTTTTAATTCATAATTGCGAAACTCATTAAGGACATCTCTGACCATTTTATGAGGTTTATTCTTGTGCCAACCTTGCCTTTTATTTGGAAAAAAAGGGTCAAACCAATCACGAATTTGTTTTATAGTAGTGTCTTTACACCCTAAAGAGTCACTAATTTTTATATATGCTTCTTTCCAGGTTTTACACTTTAATTCTATCAAAGCCGCTTCATCAAATTTAGAGAGGAATAAACCAATAATATATGTTTCCTTTCTGTTGTGCTGTTCTTGCATAATGATTTTCACAGAAACTCTATAGTTTTAGAATTCCCGATTAATTATAAAAACTGGTACAGCAAAAGTAAATTTTCTATAAATAATCATTTGTATATGTAAAGTTCGTATAAATGCTTTGATTCATCTAGACATTACTGCCATATTCATTAGTATCAGTATGGATAGTCGTAGTTATCCAAAAAGGTATAACCCTATTTATTAACTTTTTCTTGGATTATTTGCGCTTTGCCGATCTTAGGAGGTATAAAAAAGCTGATTTAAAAAAGTTTATTGTTCCTGATTGACAAACCTAATTATTCCTTGCTAAAGTTTCGTACATAGTGAATATTGAGTTCAGGGGCAACTATGTACGCATTAAAGAGGGAGTTGAAATTAAACAACAAGGAAACATCTTTAATGCTGGCAAATGCAGGATTCAGAAGGTTTGTTTACAACTTTGGGTTAGAGATGTTAAAAGCATCTTGGGGATTTGAAGATGTAAAAGCTTCTGATAGAGATAGAATATCAGAAATTAAGAAGGTTTTTACAAACAATGTAATGACTCTTCCTGAATATGCCTGGACTAAAAACTATCCTAGTACTATATATCAATCAGCTTTTCAAGATTTGGGAGAAGCGATTTCTCGGTGGCGTAAAGGTCTAACTGAGTTTCCAGTTTTAGCAACTAAGAAAAAGGGTGATAAATTTACCCTTTATAGAACTTCTGGTACTTACCTTAAAAAAGGAGAACCAGCTTTACCATTTACAAACCGAGTTGTTATTGAACCTGGTATAAAAATCAATTTACCAGGAATAGGAGTTGTACGCTCAAAGCAAAAGGTAGATTTTTATTACTCATCCCAAACCTTCACTGTGACTCGTACTGCGGATAAGTGGTTCGTATCTTCCAATATCGATGCAGACCGTGTGACACCAATCATACACAAAGTAGAAAAAGTAGGCATTGACCTGGGTGTTAAGACCTTTGCAACATTATCAGACAATTCCACAATCGAGGCGCCCCTGTCCCTCAAAAAAGCGAAAACCAAGCTATCCAAAGAACAGTGGCAAAATCGGAACAAACAGTTTGGTAATAGAAGTAAGGGAATACGGGCTAGTAAGAATGCCAAAAAGTTCTTTGATTCTATAGCTCGGAAACATGCTCGGATAGCTAATATTCGTAGAGACTTCTTACAGAAAACTACTACTGAGATTAGCAAGAAATATTATAAAATCCGTGTTGAGGATTTAAATGTTTCAGGCATGGTTGCCAATCACAAATTGGCAGAAGCGGTTTCTAGTTTGGGATTGTATGAGTTCCGGAGAATGCTTGATTATAAACAATCTCATTACGGAACCAAATTAGAAGTTGTGGACAGATGGTATCCAAGTTCTAAAACTTGTTCGAGATGTGGACATGTTCAAGACATGAAACTATCTGACCGCGTTTTTAACTGCGGCGCCTGTAACTTTATCATAGACCGTGACTTAAACGCTGCAATTAATTTGGAAAGGGCTGATAATCATCTGGCTCATCCATTGCAGAAAAAGTCTATAAAACGGTCTAGGAAAAAGAAAGGTGCGCGCATTAATAAGATTTAAGATATCGTAGTGACCTCGGTTCGAGGTTGAAGCCTCTAGGAGGAAAACGCTTGTGGATTGGAAGGAGCCGACTCCCCAAGTTGAAGCAAGAAGTGAACATTGAACTTAATTACTCTGGCAGTAAGTAGGTTTGAGTAAGTTTCATAGAACAGACAATGGTAAATATTAATGAAGCTAGGGAGTTATGGCTGGAAACGGTTTATGAAAATGATGATGAAATACCACTTCCTAGTACAGATGAAACTTTTAGCGGTAAATTGTTACTGCGAATGCCAAAGTCTTTACATCGCCGTTTAGCAGAAGCAGCAGAAACAGAAAACGTTAGTTTGAATCAATATATATTATTCTTACTTAGTACTGCTGCCTAAATATTTGTCTCCATGCGTCCATATACTGCGATTTTAATTATACCTACTGGAATTGGCGCCGCGATTGGCGGATATGCGGGTGATGCGTTGCCTGTGGCGAAGACTTTGGCACAAGTTGTAGATAGACTTATTACGCATCCTAATGTAATGAACGGCGCCATGTTGTATTGGAATATTCCGAATGCGTTGTATGTTGAGGGGTATGGACTGGATAGGTTTGCTGCGGGTGAGTGGGGATTGCGTCCAGTGCATTACAATAAGATAGGTTTGCTTTTAGACCAGGGTATTGAAGCTGATTTACGATTGCGACAGTTGCAGGCTGTTGATGCTGCTAGGGCAACTTTGGGTATATCGGTGACTGATTATGTTATTACTGATGCGCCTTTGAATATAGAATTACGGTTGACGGATGGCGCCAGTTGGGGAACTATTGGTAATCCTGATAGTTTATTAAGGGCAGCAGACACTTTAATAAATAAGGTTGGTGCTAATGCGATAGCGGTTGTCGCGCGGTTCAGTAACGAAGTTGATTCCGAAGCTGATAGAAATTACCGTTTAGGGAAAGGGGTAGACCCAATAGCTGGCGCCGAAGCGGTGATTAGTCATTTAATAGTACGCGAGTTTCAAATACCATGCGCGCACGCTCCGGCTTTTTTACCTCCTCCTTTAGATATAAATTTATCCCCACGTTCGGCAGCGGAAGAAATCGGTTATACTTTTCTACCAAGTGTGTTAGTTGGCTTGAATAAGGCGCCGCAGTTTATTGTAAAAGATAAGCATAACTATATTTCTGAACCGAATGATATTTGGGCAAGCCAGGTAGATGCTGTGATTGTACCTGCAACTGCTTGTGGTAGTAGCGCAATACTAACTTTGAGCCAAAAGTGTTTAATTGTTACAATAGAAGAAAACGAAACACTTTCTCAAGTCCCATCTCAACCACTAGGGGTAAAATCATTACAGGTAAATTCATATTTAGAAGCAGTAGGAGTGATAGCGGCTCATAAGGCTGGGGTCAATCCATCTGCGTTAACTTCAACAATCGCATCGCTTAATTTATTGAATATATAATGAACTCCTAACTCCTATACGGGCGGGTTAACCTAAATTTCCGATTTTTACCAGGATATATGTAAACCCGCCCCGACTAACTCCTGTACGGGCGGGTTAACCCAAATTTCCGATTTTTACCAGGATATATGTAAACCCGCCCCGACTAACTCCTGTACGGGCGGGTTAACCCAAATTTCCGATTTTTACCAGGATATATGTAAACCCGCCCCGACTAACTCCTAACTATTAACTAAATTACTCGTGACGCAACAGCAAAACCAAGAACCAGAAATTCCATTTCTAACTCGCACCCAAGTGCTGATAGCTATGGGAGTGACTGCAATTATTTTATGGATAATTGCCAAAATTTGCCTGCAATTTGCCAATGTTCCGCTTATGGCTTGGCGTTGGGATGAAGCAGCATTTTTATCAGGAATTGTTTTAGGATTAGCAATTACAGCGTTGAGTGGAGTTGCATATCGCTTTAGTGCTGCTTATCGCCGCAGTGCCGATTATTATTTAGAAATTGTTTTAAAGCCTTTGGTGTTACCTGATTTAATTTGGTTAGGGTTACTACCTGGGTTAAGCGAAGAATTATTATTTCGTGGTGTGCTGTTACCTGCTTTAGGCGCCAGTCATCTGGCTGTGTTTGTTTCTAGTGTCAGCTTTGGAGTTTTGCATTTAAGTGGCCCTTCTCAGTGGCCTTATGTGGCATGGGCTACTATTGTTGGGTTTGTGTTTGGTTACAGTGCTTTGATTAGTGGTAATTTATTGGTGCCTATTGTTGCTCATATTGTGACTAATTTGATTTCTAGTTATGTGTGGAAGATGAAACAGGCGTAGGTGCGGCATAGCCACCTTACTGCACATCACCAGACAGATGTGCTACAAGATGGCGTTTTCACCTAATATAAAGCGAACAAATCGTTTTACTTGAATGTTTTCTCCTAGCTTGGCAATATGAGCGCAGATTAGTTCTTCAATTGTAATGTTGGGGTCACGCGCGTATGGTTGATTAAGTAGACACATTTCTTTTAAGACTTTTTCAACCCGTCCTTGTACAATTTTAGTTCTGATGTTTTCTGGCTTATTTGCTAGGTCATCGCGTCCCATTGCAATAGATTTTTCTTTGTCTATAACATTAGTAGGAATGTCTTCGACTTTCACGTACTTGACATCACCAGAAGCTGCAATTTGCATTGCTATATTACGTACAAGATTTTGAAATTCCTCGGTACGCGCGACAAAATCTGTTTCGCAGTTAACTTCTACTAATACTCCAACTTTACCGCCTGTGTGTATATAACTACCTATTACCCCTTCTGCTGTGGTTCGTTCTCCTTTATTTCCTGCTGATGTAATACCTTTAGTTCGTAACCAATCTTCTGCTTTTACAATGTCACCGTTAGTAGCTATTAAAGCTTGTTTACAGTCCATCCATCCCGCACCAGTCTTGTCACGCAGTGCTTGGATTAATTTTGCTGGTATGTTTGTCATAAAATCATAAGTTGTAAGAACAAATCAACTATCCGTTACATCCGTGTTCATCCGTTGCCAAGCTTTTTAAATCTGGTTCAACCCAGTTAGCGCGCGCTTTCCAAGACATCAGCAAGTCACGACTGTAGTATTGCAAAGGAAAATTTGGGTCAAAAGTACAAACTAGCTCGTTAGCTTGTTGTAGTATGGATTTCGCTTCTACAGAGAATAAAAAACTTTCTACTACTTGAATCCAAAATAGTGTGATAGTTTCGTGATAACCGCTATTTAGGGTTATTTGAATACCAATAGCAGCGTTGTATTTTTGGATTCCTCGACGAATTCGCTTTGTGGCTTCTTGTAATTCATAGTTTTTGAGATACCACAAAGCGACTGTTAGATGTGCTGCATGTGTCCATTCAGAGCGCGCTAAGGTACAGTTGTTAAATGCTGCTACCAAATTTTCAATCTCACTCAATGAGTTGTATGTTGGTGTTGTCATGAGTTGATGATTGAAATAGAGGCGCCTGCTTCTTCAAGTTGCTTTCTGATTTCAGTAGCTTCGGTTTTTGTGATGCCTGATTTGATTGTTTTTGGTAGTGTGTCTACAAATTCTTTTGCTTCTTTTAAGCCTAAATCTGTAATTACACGTACTGTCTTTAATACTGATATTTTTTTATCAGCAGGAACACTGTCAACTACAACATCAAATTCGGTGGGCGCCTCTATTT
Source organism: Calothrix sp. NIES-4105 (assembly GCF_002368415.1). Lineage (GTDB taxonomy): Bacteria > Cyanobacteriota > Cyanobacteriia > Cyanobacteriales > Nostocaceae > Dulcicalothrix. The sequence continues at coordinate 7,642,472 of NZ_AP018290.1, read as the reverse complement.
CGTCATTTATAATTAGCGGTACGGTAAAATTAGGGAATATTGGACTCGGTGAAGCATTGATATCAAATGTTGTTTCAATTTGTTCAACTAGTTGGGCTGTTTCAAGCGCTGATAATGTTTTGATTTGTTCAAGTATTTCAAGTGTTTTGATTGACATTTTTTTTGCTCCTATTTAATTTTGATCCCCCTACCCCCCGCGTGGAAGGGGGGATTAATATCTACAAGTTATTGACCAAGCTGCTTACGAATCCATTTAATCTCTTTCTTATTACATTGACGCTTATGAACTATACAGATATTTCCATCTACTTGTCTTACTTCTAAGTGCAATGTTTTGAGTTTAAGACTTTGATTTATGCCGCCGTATACAGTAATTTCCAGAGTGACAAAGTACCACAAATCATCTATTTTACGGTACTCTTTGTATTTATCTATTACTACTAAATTGTCAGGTTTTTTACTGGGAGTTTTTGGCAATTTTTTAGCGATGCAAAGAATTCCTGTTTCAGGATGTACATATAATGCTTCTCTCCATTTTCCTAGAGGATAAGTACTTCGTTGATAATATGGTAATCCATCAACGAATATTACATGCCGTTCTACCATTTGCCATAAATGAGAAAGAAGATGTTGCCCAGCTAAAGTCTTGGTTTCTATCTTCTGACAAAGTTCGCTATATATAATATCCCAACGTTGTCCAACTTTGGATTTTAACCAGCGTTCTAATGGAGATAAATTATCAGAGAAATATTTTGTACGCCACTTATTTTTAAGTAAATAATGGCTAAATAATCCATCTTCGCTCGCTTCTTGCGTAATTTTGTAAAGAAATTTTTTGTAGCCTGTTACTTTCTTCTGGCTAATTCTTCTTCCATTACGCGGACGCTCGATTACAATTTGCCCGCTTACGATGTTCGCTCATACAGGAAAACAATACCCAATTTACTTACTTGCTTGGTATCTAATGTCTTTTGCTGCGATTGATTGGTTTTCAAGTAAGCTACTTGCATTGTTTTCCTCCTCTAAAAATATCTAACTAATTTATTTATATTCCTATACTACATTATACTACATAGGTTGTCAAGAGGTTTGAGAAAGCTCCGCCATGAATGATTAAATGGTTATAGGTTGGTTTGAAGGACGCGCGCTTGTTTGTTGCGTCCTTGAGCGCTTGTCTCGTTCCTCGACACCAACCTACAAAAATCCATGCCGAGGTGGTATTGAGGTAGACTACTAGATAACTGTAATAGTTGGATTTACCTATTTGATTGTTTTGTCGAGGCGCATATAATTAGTTAGTCGTAAATTCGACATCAAAATTTTCATTATTCGGTAACTAAAGTTACAAAAATTAATTGTATTTGTGAACTTACTTGCTTGAATTTTAAAAAATAATTAAATTTATTAAGTTTTGCTAAGAATACTGCTATGCTTTTTGATTATTTTTTTCTATAATCGAAGAAGTGTATTCGAGCGTGGCTTTTCGCCAAGTTCTTTCCTCAGTCTTGCATATGAGCAAAGACAAGCGGACTAATTAGATGCCAGGAGCGCGAGCCAATTCAATATGAGCGTACTTTCGTTCGTTGGATGCCTCGTCTCAATTTAGCTTTTCAAAATAATCCAAGTTTACTCTTTGGAGACAAAATGGAACTGGCGCGTGAATTTATGAATGATAATAAGGTGCAGAGCTTGCTGCCACCCTTGATCTTAGCGGTGGAAGACAATGAAGATAATTTGGTGCTGATGCGATACGCGCTTGATGCTGTCGGTTGCAGGTCAATATGCTTGCAAGATAGCTATAGCACTGTTGTCTTAGCTAAAGAACATCAACCTGATTTAATATTGTTAGATATTTTGTTGCCTGGACTTAGCGGTATAGATATAATTAAGCTTCTGAAGAGGGAGCCTTTAACTTATGATATACCAGTCGTTGCTGTTACGGCGTTGGCCGGAGCGGAGGATCGAGAGCGAATTTTATTTGCTGGTTTTGATGATTATCTTTCAAAGCCTTTTATGATTGAGGAGTTTGAATCAAAGATATATCACCATCTTCATAGAAAGCTCAATCCTCGCGCGGGTGTTAATTAGTGGTTAGAATAATCGCCTAGTTTGATTCTTCTTCATGCCGATTATTGCCGCCTTCACGTCTACGCATTTTAGCAGCAGCAGACGGAACTCTAAAGCTGGGTAAGTCGCTTAAAATTACAATCATACCAGTACGTCCAGTCTCTAACTTGGCATCGCTAAGTACTTCCACGACTTCAACGTTCAAAATTTCTTCGACCATTTCTTTTAGTTGTGGTTGAATTGCATCGTCTAAGTCTGACCGAACCTGTTCGGCTAATTCTTGATGACCTTGCTGCGCTAGTAATTGTTCCGGCGGAGTTATAGAATCTTCAATAACTATTACTAAATTACGCTCGTTTAACTGACAAGTAACTTTACTTGGTTGGTGCCCTAGTTGTTCGCGGTAGAAACCCTGAATGCGCTGTGATAGTGTGCGTTCTACTTGACCTCGGGTAGGTGTGGAAGTTGTCATATCTCTGATGTCCATGCTGTACCTAATAGTTTATTATTAAGTTACTAGTAAAAATATATGCATAAAGTTGAATTCTATTTAACACAACCTGAACAACTAGAAAGTTGACGCAGAAGTTGCGGTAAATGGAACTTTGTGACAGCCATATAGTAAACATAGATTAAATCTATTTTTACTATGTTTCTACAAGTCTTACGGGATGGTGCAAGTAGAATGTATTAATTCTAAAGTTAATACTTTAGAATCACTATAAGTAATAGTAACGGCAGCTTTACGTTAAAATCACCATCCACACGTAAGATTTATAGAGGTACTTATTCGACCGCAAGGTTGAAATTTATGCATCTAAAGTTGTGAGTAAGGAATAGGGAATGGGAATATTCGAGATAAATTCCCAATGCCCAATTCTTAATTAATCAACCACAAAGCGGATTTCTAATTGAACCTTTTAATTATTGCCTCGGCAAATTCAGAACATTTGAGAGGTTCGACGGGTGGTTCCATTAAGCGTGCTAAGTCGTAGGTGACTTGACCGTTGGCAATGGCGCCTCCTAGTCCTTTTTTAATTAAGTCAGCAGCTTCTTGCCAACCCATATACTCAAGCATCATTACCCCAGACAGTATAACTGAACCAGGGTTAATTCGATCTAAGCCAGCATGTTTCGGCGCCGTTCCATGTGTGGCTTCAAATACAGCACACTGATCACCGATATTGGCGCCTGGTCCCATCCCTAAACCACCAACTATTGCCGCAGCAGCGTCAGATAAATAATCTCCGTTGAGGTTCATTGTCGCCAAAATTGAATATTCATCGGGACGAGTTTGAATTTGCTGGAAGATACTGTCGGCGATGCGGTCGTTGACCATAATTTTATATTTCCACCTACCGTTGCCGTGACTATCCCAAATGTCGTTAAGAACTGTTTCAACTTCAAGGACTATTTGCGCTTGCTTCTCTGGTGTAAGCGCGTCAAATCCTGGGTCTATCATCCGCGCGTTCGAGTCGTTGGTAATATTAGGATTCTTTTCTTTATTTTCCAAAATCCATGATTCGCGTTCAGTTACACACGCTCGTCGAAACTCAGTTGTAGCTAATTCATAACCCCAGTCGCGAAAGGCGCCTTCGGTGTACTTCATAATATTGCCTTTATGCACCAAAGTCACCATCTGCTTGTGTTTTGGTAACGTTAAAGCGTGTTTTATCGCGCGTCGAACTAAACGCTGTGAACCAGTTTTGCTGATTGGTTTGATACCAATACCCGCATCAATGGGGATTTTCTTTTTACCGTGTTCGGGAGTCGCTGGTATAAGCTCTTCGTTCAGAAGCTTAATTAATTTGGCGCCAATTTCATCACCTTGTTTCCACTCGATACCTAAATAAATATCCTCAGTGTTCTCACGGTAAACAATTACATCAAGCTTTTCTGGGTTTTTGTGAGGAGATGGTGTTCCAGCATAATAACGGCAAGGACGCACGCAAGCATAAAGGTCAAATATTTGACGTAAAGCTACATTTAAAGAGCGAATACCACCCCCAACGGGAGTAGTAAGAGGGCCTTTGATTGCTAGACCATATTCTTCAATTGCAGTTAAAGTATCTTGGGGTAAATACTGATATGTACCGTATAAATCACAAGCTTCATCACCTGCATAAACTTTAAACCAGCTAATCTGACGTTTACCTTTATATGCGGTTTGAACTGCAGCGTCTAATACGAGTTGAGTAGCAGGCCAAATATCGATCCCCGTACCATCGCCTCGAATAAAAGGTATAATTGGATTGTCTGGAACCACTGGTTCACCGTTTTTAAAAGTAACTTTTTCTCCCGTCGTAGGGGGGGTAAGCTTTTCGTACATTACGACACTCCTAGATTTTTGCAGCAACACAATACAAACCCATAAGTGTAATTAATTAGGGTCTATTAAACATAACCTGTTTGGAAACGCAGATTTTCCTTATTCTCACATCATTGAGGCGCTCATTTATAACAGCCTATTTTACTAATGCATTTGTGCGATGCAAGTAATTCAGCAATGTACGAATTATATAGCAAGTCAAGCAAATTGTTGATCATTACTTTTACGGCAATTAGTACAAAAAGACCAAGATAAATATATATAAATACTAAGTATTTGTAATTTATGCTCTAAACGTGGCGCCTAATTGGTGTAGGCTTTTAGAAATACAGCAAAATACCAGCATGACCCAAAAGCGCGAGATTACAATTCGGGTGAGTGAGCAAGAGTTTGCTATGTTAGAAACGCACTGTCAAGCGTTAGGTCGGACAAAAACCGACATTTTGCGCGAATTTATTCGGTCTTTAGGCAAATTCGCTCAAAATAACCACATTCATTTGCATAAATAAGACTAAACTTAACAAATCTACAAATCTTTTGACTGTGTTTTACGAGTAATTGCATGACTCAAGACCCAATGATTTTATCAAGCTATCCAAGCGATATCGACTCACTCCGCGTTCAGTTAATTGCTGGGTCTTTCCAAGCTCAACAACAGCTGATTCCCCAGTTAGCAAGTCGCGGTGATAATGGATTCGATATTTTAATGGAATTTTTATATAATCGGCGCCAAACCTCAGCCAGTTTGGTTGATGGAAAAGTATATCAAATATTGTTTAATTCTGAATATGGGAAAGCTAAAGAATTTTTACAAACTTACTTTCCGACTGGTGTAGTGCCGCTGAAATCAGAACGCGGTATAGACTATAGTCCCCTACAAGCGTTACTTGCTCATCAGGATTTTCAAGCAGCTGACAAAATGACAATTCAAAAGATGTGCGAGCTTGCTGGGTCTGCTGCAACCGCGCGTAAGTGGCTATATTTTACCGAGGTGGAAAATTTTCCCATCACCGATTTACAAACTATAAATCAGTTATGGCTTATTCACTCAGAAGGGAAATTTGGTTTTTCAGTACAGCGTGAGCTTTGGCTGTCCCTTGGTAAAAACTGGGATAACCTCTGGACAAAAATTGGCTGGAAATCTGGCAATAACTGGACGAGATACCCTAACGAGTTTATTTGGGACTTGAAGGCGCCAAAGGGTCACTTACCTTTATCAAACCAACTTCGCGGTGTACGTGTAATTGCTTCACTACTTGGACATCCGGCTTGGAATTAGGCAACGGATGTAGCGGATGTAACGGATAGTTATTTTAATTTATGTTGTGGAACTACAGGGCGCCTATCTATACAGATGTAACTATACGGTGCCTATCTATACAGATGTAACTATACGGTGCCTATCTATACAGATGTAACTATACGGTGCCTATCTATACAGATGTAACTATACGGTGCCTATCTATACAGATGTAACTATACGGTGCCTATCTATACAGATGTAACGTAAGGTGGGCAGTGCCCACCCTACAAGGTGCCTATCTATACAGCAATTACTAAAAAACTATCCGTTACATCTGTTCTATCCGTTGCAAAGTATTTTTACGGCAAAAGGATAAATTAATAGTAAATATAAACTCTAATTAACCGCAATTTTACTTATGATAAATAAATAATAAACTCAAGCAAAGCGACTGAATATTAGTTATAGAATTTCTACTAAAATTTATATATTTATTAACAAGTATCCCACTTACACTTGTAATGTTCTATCGCTATACTCGTTAGTATAGGTAATTGGGAATTAAAACTTAAATCTATGTTAAACAAATCGCTGATGCTAGTCATTATAACAGGTGTAGCGCTAAATGCATTAACTCCGCGCGCTTATGCCCAGGAAGCGAATACGCTAAATACTGCCCGAACATCAGAATATAATCAAGCAGGGATATTAACTACACAACCAGCGACAATCAATAGTAACTGGGGTAATCGCATAGAGCAAACAGAGACTTTGAATCAATCTGCTAGTTCAATATCTATAGTACGTGAAGACCAATGCCGTAGAATTGACCCGCAAGAAATACTTAATGACCCAGGTTCGTTTTTTAGAGAATGTCCAACGGTAGAAAAGACACAAACACCTGAATTAGGTGAAAAACTTCAGTATTTTGCAGTACCTAAACTAGATTCAGGCGTTAAACTGCAAATAACCCAGTTTTAAGGCACAGTTTTAGAATGTAATCTTGTGTTACTAAAATAAAGTTAACAAAAATATCTTTTTTATAAAATTAAAATAAAAAACGTATATTTATGGTTCAAGTCATCAAGGCAAAGGATGTCACTCTTAATCCGTTAACTGAATATTTCAAACTACAGCGTGTAGGTGATAAAGCTTTTTTTCCAGAATGGCAGAATGATTTGCCTGAACTTGATGACTTTGAGAAACAATCGTTAAACGAAATTAAGGAAGATTTTTTTCATCTTTCGCTTTACCCTATTTTAGAGCCTGTAGTCAAGATGGTAGTGCTTTCGCCTTTACTTCGTTTAGCACAGTTTTACCGTCCACCGTTCGATGTTGCTTCTGAGCAAGAAACCGAAATAACTTCAGAAGATGAAGGTACAATTGTACATGGTAATTTTGATTTACTTGTATTTGAACCTCCATTTTGGGTAGCTGTTATTGAATCAAAACGCGCGGACTTATCTTTGGCGCCTGCTATCCCCCAAGTTCTAGCTTACATGTTATCTTACCCAGAAAAACAAAAACCCTGCTTTGGAATAGTTACAAATGGGGATGAGTTTCGTTTTATTAAGCTGGTTCAACAACATACCCCACAGTATGCTGTATCTGATTTATTTGCTTTAGATAGTCGAGATGATATTGAAATTGTTTTGAAAGTATTAAAACGTCTAGCTCAGATAGTTTCAAATTAAAGCATTAAAAGCAAGGTTGTAAAACGATATAGAGTGAAAGTACAATTTAACTATATATACGACCTGAAGGAGTCGCAATATGTCAGAAATTATTGAGATACCAATAGAATTAACAAATTTTAAACTTCCGCAAGGTGTCCATAAACGTCTTCAGCATTTGTTAGACCGACAGGATGCAGGTGAGCAATTAACACAGGCAGAGCGTAAGGAAGCAGAGGGACTTGTAGAGTTAGCGGAATTTTTATCCTTATTACGTTTACGCTCACAAAGTGTTATTAAAGATTAATTTTTTATCTCTGTGTAGAGACGCGATTAATCGCGTCTCTACGCGCCTCTGTGGTAAAAAAAATTTTATTTACCACAGAGACACAGAGGGCGCAGAGGAAGATTAATTTAACCTTCAAACAAATTCAAATCAGTTACGGCGCCCAAACTACTCGAAGCAACTAATTTGGCATATTTGGCTAAAGTACCTTTTGTGTAACGTGGTGGTTTTGGTTTCCAATTTGCGCGTCGGGAAGCTAGTTCTTCTTCTGATATATTCAACTGTAATAACCGCGCGGGTGAGTCGATAGTAATGCTGTCACCTTCTTCTACCAGTGCAATTGTACCGCCAACTGCTGCTTCAGGCGCCACGTGTCCAACGACCATACCATAAGTACCACCAGAGAAGCGTCCATCGGTAATTAATCCTACTGAGTCACCTAAACCGGCGCCGATAATAGCGGAAGTAGGAGCAAGCATTTCGCGCATTCCGGGGCCACCTTTGGGGCCTTCGTAGCGGATGACTAATATATCACCGGGTTTAATTTTATCGGCGAGGATGGCATCTAAACATTCTTCCTCTGATTCAAACACGCGCGCAGGGCCTGTTATTTGCGGTATTTTTACACCTGTGATTTTAGCAACGGCGCCTTCGGTTGCTAAGTTTCCTCTTAAAATAGCTAAGTGTCCTTGTGGGTACATAGGGTTTGACCAAGGACGAATGATATCTTGACCTGAAGGTGGTTCAGAAGGGATATCTTGGAGGACTTCTGCTATTGTTTGCCCGGTGATAGTAATACAATCAGCATGTAATAAATCATGGTCAAGCAGCATTTTCATAACTTGAGGAATACCACCTGCACGATGTAAATCTGTTGCTACATAGCGACCACTTGGTTTTAAATCGCACAGTACAGGTACACGCGCGCGAATAGTTTCAAAGTCATCTAATACTAAAGGTACTTCTGCAGCGTGGGCAATAGCAAGGAAATGTAGCACTGCGTTAGTAGAACCACCAATTGCCATAATTACCGAAATTGCGTTTTCGATAGATTTACGAGTAATAATATGGCGAGGTAAAAGCTGTTTTTTAATTGCTTCAACTAAAACATAACCTGATTTTTCCGCACTTTCGGCTTTTTCCGCATCTTCGGCTGACATTGTAGAAGAGTAAACTAAACTCATCCCCATTGCTTCAAACGCAGATGACATGGTATTTGCTGTATACATACCACCACACGAACCGGCGCCTGGACAAGCGCGTTTTTCAATCTCCATTAATTCGATGAAGGGAATTTTACCAGCTTTATAGGCACCGACAGCTTCAAACGAACTAACAACAGTTAAATCACATTCTCGATAACTACCAGGTTTAATCGTACCACCGTAAACAAAAATAGCCGGGATATTCATCCGAGCAATAGCTATCATCGAACCGGGCATATTTTTGTCACAACCGCCAATAGTGAGTACTCCATCCATACTCTCACCATTACAAGCAGTTTCGATAGAGTCAGCAATAACCTCACGCGATACGAGAGAATATTTCATCCCCTCAGTACCCATAGAAATACCATCGCTAACGGTAATCGTACCAAACACCTGCGGCATTCCACCAGCAGCACGAATACCATCCTGCGCGCGCACTGCCAAATCATTCAGCCCCATATTACAAGGCGTAATGGTACTGTAGGCATTAGCAACACCAACTATTGCCTTATTAAAATCCTCATCCTGAAAACCCGTAGCACGCAGCATCGCGCGGTTTGGCGAACGTTGCACCCCTTGAGTGATAGCCTGACTTCTAATATTTTGTGACATTGTATCTGACATCTGGATTCCCTACGCGCCACCGTCGTTCCAAGAGGCGCCCATACAAGTTATTAATTCACTGTATTACAAAACGCGCCCCCAAAAGCATCAATGTGGCACGGGCATTCGGCGCCTGTGCAGTGCTATGCTCATACATAAAAGCTGTTGATTGCTAAATATAATTTTTTCTGATTATGACTACAACTATTAAACAAAAATTAACATTCGAGCAATTTCTCGAACAGTGCCCAGAAGAGGGATTATATGAATTGGTGGATGGAGAAATTGTTGAGATGCGACCGACCAGACGTGTAACTAATTGTAAAATACTTGCTTCAATCAATTAAACTTGCTTCAATCGTAACGTTTGGGCATTATTGAAGACTGGATTATTGATTATTTAGCAATAGCTTCGAGACAATATCTAGGAAACCCCAAAGTTCCAACAGTATTTGTTTATTTGCTAGACGAAAACGGTAAATATCAACGTGCGAAATATCAAGGTGATGAAATTATAGTTTCTCGGATATTCCCAGAATTAAAATTGACGGTAGAAGAAATTTTGAAAGCATAAAAATTGCAAAATTATGAGATTCGGAAAACGTTACAATCTAAGAAATATTACTAATTGAGTACTAGCCATGACTACAAATGAAGAATTAACTTCTATCTTTATGAAAAACGATGTTACAACAACGAACGATGAAATCGACCAGCAATTAACCGCGCTACGTGAACTGTTAAAGCTATCTCCATTTATAGCGTCAAGTCATTTTAGCACAACACGCTGCTAAATTAGCTGAGTACTTTGTACCTGGTAGCGAAGAAATGGAATGGGCAGAAGAGTATGTAGAAGATAAGAACTGGGATGATGAGTAAAGACGAAGCCGTAATATTGGGATTAAGTATTATTGTTCGGTTTCCATAAAATATTTTCTAGGTCACGTCGGCGCCTGAATATTTATGTAATAAACCACAAAGGGCACAAAGGGCACAAAGAAAGAAAAGAGAAATCGTAATATATTCAGGCACCTGTGGAAATCCTGACTTTTCATGGTATCTTTAAAACCTCTCCCCCGACCCCTCTCCTACAAGGAGAGGGGAGTATATTTTTCCCCCCTTCCCTCGTAGGGAAGGGGGTTAGGGGGTTAGGTTTTACACATGACGTGAAAATTCAGGCGAAAATGATTAATTATTTGGCACCTATAAGTACAAACTACATATTAGGGTAATAAATTTGTGTAAAATATAACATGAGGTATTTGTAGGACATCTGGGACAGATGTTCTACAAAACATCAGTTGTTGAGTAAGCTAAAGTAAAAGAAGGAATTATTTTTGACTTTATGGCATAAGTGGCGCCGCTAGCTCAACTCAATGAAAGCATTAAATAAGAAAGACCTTAGCGAACGCGATATTTGTAGCAAATATATTACACCTGCACTTGTAAACACAGCAGGATGGGATTTACACGTACAAATTAGGGAAGAAGTATCTTTTACCAAAGGTCGCGTGTATGTACGAGGTCAAATGGTAAGTCGGGGTCAAGCTAAACGCGCGGACTATATTCTGTACTATAAACCTGGTATTCCGATTGCGGTAATTGAAGCTAAGGATAATAATCATAGTGTCGGCGCCGGGATGCAGCAAGCTTTAGAATATGCATCCATTCTAGATTTACCTTTTGCTTACAGTTCCAACGGTGATGCTTTTATAGAACACGACTTTGCTATCACCGCAGGGATCAAAGAAAAAGAAATTCCTCTTGATGCTTTTCCGTCTCCTCAAGAGCTATGGCAGCGTTACTGTATATATAAAGGTATCGATAGCGGCATTGAAGCTATTGTGACTCAAGACTATTATGATGATGGTAGTGGTAAGGCGCCAAGGTATTACCAGGAAATTGCTATCAACAAAACCGTTGAAGCTATAGCCAAATGCGAAAACCGTATACTCTTGGTAATGGCGACAGGTACGGGGAAAACTTACACTGCATTCCAAATAATCTGGCGCCTGTGGAAATCAAAGACTAAAAAGCGGATATTATTCTTAGCTGACCGTAATATATTAGTTGACCAAACCAAAACGAACGACTTTAAACCATTTGGTTCGGCGATGACTAAAATTAAGAAGCGTCAGGTAGATAAATCATATGAAATTTACCTTGCTTTGTACCAGGGAGTATCAGGTACAGAAGCAGAGAAAAATATTTATAAGCAATTTTCGAGTGATTTTTTTGACTTGGTAATCATTGATGAATGTCACCGAGGAAGTGCTGCTGAAGACTCTGCATGGCGTGAAATTCTCGAATATTTCTCATCAGCTACCCAAATAGGTTTAACTGCGACACCTACAGAAACTAGAGAAGTTAGTAATACAGACTACTTTGGTGAACCAGTTTATACTTATTCTCTAAGGCAAGGTATTGAAGATGGTTTTCTGGCGCCATATAAAGTAGTGCGAGTAGATATAGATAAAGATGTAGAAGGATGGCAACCCGAACAAGGACAGCTTGATAAATATAACCAATTAATCAAAGACCAAGTTTATAACCAAAAGGACTTTAATAAAACTTTAGTACTAGAAAAACGAGATATATTAGTAGCCAAACGTATTACCGAATTTCTCAAAGCTACCAACCGCTTTGATAAGACTATCGTATTTTGTGAGGATGTAGACCACGCGGAACGGATGCGTCGCGCGCTAGTTAATGAAAATGCTGACTTAGTATCCAAGAATCGTAAGTACGTAATGCGTATAACAGGCGATGATAAAGAAGGGAAATTAGAACTTGATAACTTTATTTTGCCAGAAAGTCAGTACCCTGTAATTGTGACTACATCGAAACTCATGACTACTGGGGTAGATGCTCAAACTTGTAAATTAATTATTCTTGACCGCAATATTGGTTCAATGACCGAGTTTAAACAAATTATTGGACGCGGTACTCGTATAAATGAGGAATTTGAGAAGCGTTATTTTACTATTATTGACTTTAAAGGCGCCACGAAGTTATTCGCAGACGCTAAATTTAATGGTGAGCCAGTACATGTGTATGAGCCTAAAGTTGGTGATTCTTTAGTACCACTTGAGAATAGACGTGGTAAAGTGGGTAGTACAAGCAGTAAATATACAGTTAACAATGTAGAAGTAGCTATTAAAGCCGAACGAACGCAGTATTATGATAAAAATGGTAATCTAATTACCGAATCAATCAAAGATTACACTCGCAAAATAATACATCAAAAATTTGCAAATCTTAATGATTTTGTTGATTACTGGAATATAGCTGAACGTAAAGGCGCCGTTATTCAACAAATACTCGACCAAGGTATGTTATTTGAAGCTTTAGCTGAAGAAATGGGTAAAGATTATGACCCTTTTGATTTAATTTGCCATGTTGCTTTTGATAAACCTTTGGTGGATAGATGTGAGCGCGCGGAACGAGTTAGAGCAGGTGAGTATTTTAGTAAGTATGGTGATAAAGCTAAGAAAGTTTTGAATGCTTTGTTAGATAAATATGTTGATGAGGGTGTGGAAAGTATTGAGGATATTAATGTTTTGAAAGTGAAGCCTATTAGTGATTTTGGCACTCCTTTGGAAGTTGTTAAGCTGTTTGGGAATAAGCAGAGATATGAGCAAGCGTTAAAGGAGTTGAAAGCGCAAATTTATATGATACCCGTAGGATAGGCGTCTCGCCTGTCGTTTATTGGCAACGGATGTAACGGATGTAACGGATGAAAAACTCGTTTTGTCTAGAATTTTCTCACGTTGGCGCCATTGGATACCGTTACACGCTTTACAATGTCAACTTATTCTAAAATGGTGTAAGTGGTTATTTAATGATAGTTATGCGTATTAAAGAGCTACACATACAAAACTTTAGAGGATTAGAGGAGATTTATTTAAAGTTTCCTCAAGCGTCAGAAACAGTATTTATTGGTATAAACGGCGCCGGCAAATCTTCGGTACTAGATTGTATAGCGATAATGCTAGCTCAATTCGTAGTGAAAATACGTAATATTAAAAAACCCGACGTGCAATTAACAGAAGATGATATAAATATAAGTTCTCATTCAACTGTTAATAGTATCACAATTATGATAGGAGATAGAGAAAGTTTATCTTGGAGAATGGTAGAAGAACGAGAAGCTAAACAAAATACAAGTATCTATGATGATATTGAGGATTATGCTAAACGAATACAAGAAAATTTAAAATTTCATCCAGATTTAAATTTACCAGTAATGGTGTATTATCAAACGCATCGAATGATTTTAAAAAACCCTTATATTTTAAACAATAAAACTAGAAAGAAAGCAAAGAGAGAAACATATTATCAATTTTATGCTTACGAAAAAGCATTTTACAGTGGGGTTAATGACTTTCAAGACTTTTTTGATTGGTTTAAAGAAGAAGAAGATTATGAAAATGAAATTCGATTAAGAGAAAACTCTAAGTACCGAAATCCGAAATTAGAAGTTATCAGAAAAGCTATTACAGATTTTTTAGGAAGGTTTGCAAACAGTAAATTTTCTAATTTGCGTGTAGTCAGGTCAATAGATAGAGATTTTGCTTATGATCAAAATCGTAATAAACCTTCATTGACTATTACTAAAAATGACCAAGATTTCAAATTAGAGAAACTATCAGAGGGAGAAAAAATTATATTGATGCTAGTCACAGACTTAGCAAGACGATTAGCAATTGCTAACCCCAGTTCCAAAGATGCATTATTGGGTGAAGGTATAGTTTTAATAGACGAAGTAGACCTACATTTACATCCTCAATGGCAAAGAACAGTAATTCCAAGTTTCACAAAAACTTTTCCTAACTGTCAATTTATTGTTACGACTCACTCACCACAGGTATTAAGCGGAGTTAGAAGGGAAAATATATTTATATTAGAAGATTCTCAAATTGTAGAAAAGACACCTTATACTTACGGCAGAGATAGTAATTCGATTTTATATGAGTTAATGAATGTCAAAGAAAGACCAGAAGAAGTACAGCAACAGATAAATCACTGTTTTCAATTAATTGAGGAAGGTCATATAGAAGCTGCAAAGATAGCTTTAAATGAACTATCTAATCTACTTGGGGAAAATGATGCAGAAGTAGTGCGTGCTAACACACTAATTGGGTTTTTAGAAGATTAGTATGAAGCGTGTTATTAAAGGAAAAGCACCCCAATCATTAATTGAACATCGCTTACAACCCTTTGCTGATTATGACAACTATTCTGAGAAAGATGAGTTAAGAGTATCATTATTAACCGAACAAGGACATATTTGTTGCTACTGTATGCAACGCATCAGCTCTACAAAAATGAAAATAGAACATTGGCGTTCTCAAGACGAATATCCAGATTTACAATTAGATTATAATAACCTGCTTGGTGCTTGTGAAGGTGGTCAAGGTTTTCCGAGGCATTTACAGCACTGCGATACAAGGAAGGGTAATATATATCTTAGTATAAACCCTCTTGATAGTAACAGGAACTGCGAAGACTTAATTAAATATCGTGGTAACGGCATAATTTACTCAGATGATAAAGATATAGACGAAGAATTAAATGAAACTCTAAATTTAAACACTCAAAATTTAGTCAATAATCGTAGAGATGTTTTAGAGCTTGCACTCCAACAGCTTAAAAACGAGTATCCCAAAGGAGATTGGACTGTGGCGATATTAAATAAGAAAATTCAAGAGTGGAGTATGAAACAGAAGGATGGTAAATATCAACCTTATTGCCAAATAGTCATTTACTACCTCAAAAAGAAATTGTCTAGGTTTATGTAGGCGCCTTTGTTAGAATGTCTCACAATTTTTGTATTCATTCCAGGTTAAAGTTCCATTAATTTGAATATCTTCCCTAGCTTCTTTAACAGCTATTAAATCTTCGGCATCTTCTATATCATCAATTTTTTGTAGATAATTAAATACTTCATCAAGGGTACTATCATAAGCTTGCTCTAATAGTTCGTTGATAGTATTGATAATTTCTTTTCTTTCGCGTTCTGTTTTCATGACTGTAATTATTCTAGTGCTTCTAAAATTTTACTTATTTCTGGCTATATTTATTAAATTTTCTAGAGATTAATAATTTTTATAATCAAGTAAGCATTATTACTTATGCTTGGATATGGACGGGGCATTCTTAAAGCCCATCCTACAAGACATTCTACAAAAATGGTATATTAATGTGTCTGAAAATCTTTCCCAGATTTTTATAGATACAGGTGCCCACAACAAAGCATAAAATATCTTAACGCCGCCCCTGTACGGGCGGGTTAACCCAAAATTCCCTTATTTCCCAAAAAACAGTAAACCCGCCCTATGTCAATCAGCACTACAATCAAAACGATTCAGGATATTATGCGGAAAGATGCGGGGGTAGATGGTGACGCCCAACGCATTAGCCAACTGGTATGGATGATTTTCCTTAAGATTTTTGATGACCGCGAAGCAGAATGGGAACTACTTGAGGATGATTATAAATCTCCTATACCTGAAGCACTGCGATGGCGAAATTGGGCTGCTGACTCGGAGGGTATTACAGGAGATACGCTACTTGATTTTGTTGATAATGCTTTATTCAAAACGTTTAAAAGTCTGACTTTAACATCTGGTATTGACCGACGCGCGTATGTAGTGCGGGCAGTATTCGAGGATGCTTACAACTACATGAAAAATGGCACCCTTATACGCCAGGTTATTAATAAACTTAACGAAGTAGATTTTAACAACTCCCAAGACCGTCATTTATTTGGCGACATATACGAGAAGATATTACGCGACTTACAAAACGCAGGTAACGCAGGTGAATATTACACCCCGCGCGCTGTTACCCAATTTATGGTAGATATGATTGACCCGAAACTTGGCGAAAATCTGTTAGATCCGGCTTGTGGAACAGGAGGATTCCTAGTTTGCGGGTTAGAACACATTCTACAAAAATACGTCAAAACCCCAGATGAGCGCGCGAAGCTACATCAAAGCATCATGGGCGTGGAGAAAAAACCTCTACCGCATCTACTATGTATAACTAATATGTTACTGCACGGTGTTGATGTACCAAACGTGCGCCACGATAACACCTTGGCACGTCCACTACGCGATTATAAACCAAGTGATAAAGTAAACGTAATTCTCACCAACCCACCATTCGGCGGTATGGAAGAAGACGGCATCGAAACAAACTTCGGCGCCTTCCGCACAAAAGAAACAGCCGACTTATTCTTAGTACTAATCATTCATCTATTAGAAGACGGGGGAAGAGGAGCAATAGTTTTACCAGATGGAACATTATTTGGTGAAGGTGTCAAAACTCGTATTAAAGAAAAACTACTCGAAGAATGCTACTTACACACCATAGTGCGATTACCCAACGGTGTATTTAATCCCTACACAGGCATAAAAACCAACCTGCTATTCTTCACCAAAGGCAAACCCACCAAAGAAATATGGTATTACGAACACCCCTACCCACCAGGTTATAAATCATACAACAAATCAAAACCCATACGCATCGAAGAATTTGAACCAGAAAAAGCTTGGTGGCACAACCGCCAAGAAAACGAATTTGCCTGGAAAGTAAACATAGAACAAATAAAATCCAACAACTTTAACCTAGATATAAAAAACCCCCACAAACTCGACGCAGAACACATCGACCTAGAAGAAATGCTAGCAGACTACCAACAACTCTCAAACGAACTAGCACAAACACGCAATACCCTAAAACAAGAATTAATGCGCGCGTTACAAAACACCTAATTCCTTCGTGTCCTTTGTGCCTTTGTGGTTAATCATTCTATAAATATCGTAGGTTGGGTGAAGGCTTTGCGGAACCCAACAAAACCCGCTAAAACATTATAATTTTTCCTAAACATGAATTTACAAACATTCTTTGACAATTTTGAATTACTAGCAGAGGCGCCCAACGGTGTACAAAAATTACGAGAGTTAATATTGCAATTGGCTGTGATGGGTAAATTGGCGCCGCAAGACCCTAACGATGAGCCTGCATCAGCGTTATTAGAGCAAATTAGATTTAAAAAAGAACTAATATATCAAGAAAGAAAGCTCAAAAAAGAAAGGTTACTACCTATAAAATTAGATAATACCAGTTTTAACATTCCTGCAACATGGCAATGGTGCCGCTTGCAAGAAATAACAGAAAAATTAGGTGCGGGTAGTACTCCAAAGGGTGGAAAAAGCGTTTATAAAGAAACAGGTATAAAATTTATTCGCTCCCAAAATGTTTGGAATAATGGTCTTTATTTGGAGAATGTAGCTTATATACCTCTAAGCATCCATCAACGAATGAATGGCACTATAGTACAACCTGGGGATATTCTCTTAAATATTACTGGTGCTTCTATCGGTCGTAGCTGTATAGTACCTGATGATTTTGATGAAGGCAATGTCAGTCAGCATGTTGCAATAGTTAGGTTGTTAGATAAAAGAATTCGTTATTATCTTCATTTGTGTTTGATTTCCCCATACATCCAAGATTGTATTATGGGAGTGCAAGTTGGAATTTCCCGTGAAGGGTTAAGTATGGCAAGCTTTAAAGATTTTCTAATTCCTTTGCCACCACTCAATGAAATTATACGAATTGGTTATAAAGTAGGCCAACTTATGAAACTATGCGATGAACTCGAAGCACGCCAACAAAAAAAACAAGAAGCGCGCGTAACAATTAATAATACAGCCATCGCTCAACTGCTAGCCGCGCGCGAGCCAGAAGAATTTAACAAAAGCTGGCAGCGCATTTACAATAACTTTGACCTACTTTATAGTACTCCCGAAAATATTGGTAAACTGCGCTCCTGCATTTTACAACTTGCTGTAATGGGTAAGCTGGCGCCGCAAGACCCGCGCGATGAGCCTGCATCTGTATTGTTAGACAAGATTAAGGCTGAAAAGAAGCGATTAGTTGAAGAAGGAAAAATTAATAAATCTGGTAATATATTAAGTGTTAGTACAAATAAATTTTTATCTACATTGCCAAAAGGATGGCTTTGTGTTCCTCTTGGAGAATGTATTGATTTAATATCTGGTCAACATCTTAATCAAGATGAGCAAAATGATAAGGAAGAAGGATTGCCTTACCTGACTGGACCATCAGATTTTGGAAAGGTAAACCCAATAGTAACAAGATGGACTTTGACACCTAAAGCTATTGCTGAAAACAATGATATTCTTATTACTGTTAAAGGTGCAGGAGTAGGAAAAACTAACATCTTATCTTTTAAAAAAGCAGCTATTGGGCGCCAGCTTATGGCTATACGACCAATACTTTTAAATACTAATTACATTTATATTTTAATCCTTGCTTATCATCAAATATTCCAATCTTTAGGTACTGGTTCAACTGTTCCAGGTCTTAGTCGAGAAGATATACTTAGTTTTAGTCTACCTCTACCACCTCTAAATGAACAACATTGCATTGTTGCAAAAGTTAACCAGTTAATGGCTTTATGTGACCAATTAGAAGCGCAACTAAAACAATCTGTAGCTGACAGCGAAAAACTAATGGAAACAGCGGTACGTCAATTACTAGATGTAAATACTATTGCAGTAGACGATATTTCCGCAGAACCGACCAAGTTAGAAACTAAGACCGTTAAACAAAGCAGTAAAAAAATACATTCGCACCTTTCGGGGGAAGCTATGCAGTTAAACTTACCATTGTTTTAGTATGGTAGGCAGGGAACATCCAATGAATGGAAGGCAACCAGAGGATGGTAAACGATAGTTCCGACTACTACCAACGATATTCCTTGTTAAATCGTTGGCTATTGGTTAAACTAAGAACTAGTTCTCTACTCTAAAAATATAAATGGTTACGCAAACGTTATCCCGCATTAAACTTACCCCTACTGCTCATTGGAATTCTTTCGAGCAGTTTCGGACGGCTGGCGCCAATGCTCTTACTAATATTACACCAGGAACGGTGGGTACACTACATAGTAAAACCGGGCAGTATCGCATCCTTACAGAAGTCGATTTCCAACACCTTTTAGGCATAGCTGCCGATGTGGAACGTCTGCAACAGGGTCTAAGTGTTGTGATGAGAGCAGTGCGGGTAGCGCAAAATCATCCCCAGGATTCAGAAACTTTAGCTTTATTAGCGGAAACAGTGGCAATGTTGGGAACGGTCAACGTTTTGCCAACGGCATCTGTTCCACCTCTGGTGCCAGAAGATATCAGCGTTGACCCAGAAGATGAAGTGATTCTCTCTCCCGAACAGATAAGGGCGCCCATTTAGTTAAGTGCATGTCTGATTTACCCGCTTTTCTAGATTTGCTGCGTCAGATTTTTCAATCGAGAAGCGATTTAAGCCAGTTGCGAATTTCTCCTTTACCAACAGGATTTGAAATTTCTGAATTTAGAGCATTTTCTAAAACTTCATATGTAACAGCTTCATACGCTGGATGAGAGTGTTCGATTGTATTAAGTTTTTGATGACCTAATGCTTTCATATTCTCAAGACAAATTTTTTCAGTTGAACAAGCTATCCGAGGTAGACCCTTACGCGCTTTTTTCCAAGGGAACTCTTCATGAGTCATACTGCCTAACCGATAAATGTTATATGACCCGAAGTTTTCCCAAACTTCTTCTAAAAGCTTTTTCTTATCTTCTGGTATTTGTGATAAATCATCTTTATTAGGAATGGGTAGTTGATTGGCTTCAAATTCACTGTAAAATTTATAAGCTTCTGGACATACAGCACCAAGGCGCCATGCTTGAATTTCCTCAGAGAATAATGGCTCATCATACAAAGCTAGATGTAAACTTTGTGAGTAATACAGAAGCTTTTGAACTTTTATGTTAGTTATCTCAGCTTCCATACCGTCTTCGTAAGCCCTGATAATAAAGTAGCAAGCCACGTTGATGCTATTACTCATACTAGCGACCCCAAATTAGAATAAAATCTTTAATATAGCTTATTTGAAAATTAGTCTATGAATAATAGGAAGAGTCAACTTCAGATTCATCATCACAAGTTCGCTCTGCTTGAATTTGATTCATAATTTCTTGAAAATCTGGGTCATCTTTAAAAATACCTGCAAATTTCATCCAAGCAGGTTCTGAAGTTTTAACTGGCACATCCCAGGAGATGGTTTCAATATGCTTAAGCCGCTCTAAAAATGCAGCTTTAATTTTGGTAATTGCTTCTTTCCGTGTTGAAGCTTCTACTCGGCAGTCTGGCAATTCAAATACAGAAGCAGCAACCTGTCCAGAGGGGAGAGTCTCTACCAGCAGCGTCACCTTCAGATTTGATGATGCCTGGAAGTCAGGTGCTTTCAATGTTGCCATCTTAAAAATACGATTTGCATCGTTTTAAAAATAATTTGCAAATACTATTATACTAAAAAGACTAACACTTGAGGAGAGTATTTTTAGTAGCTGTGAAACTAGGCTTACGGCGCCGCTTAATATAATTTATCTTTAGGCTTAAATTGAAAACGTACAGGTTTAAAATTATCTTTGTGAAGATACTCAGATAAATCTTGCTCTAGCAACTTTTCTGCTTCCTCATCGGTTTTCATTTTAGGTAAGATTTTTTTCATACTTTTGTTATTATTGTGTAATTTTTTACAAATTATCGCCTAAGTTATCCACTGTTAAAGGTGCCTAAGCCCCGCAACTTGCATATGAAATGTGAATTTTATGGCTATAGTAAGTAATTTTAACTTGAAATGTTATGTTTCTGCTGCATTTCTTTAAAAAATTGTTCAAAGAACAAGTCTTTCCTGTGTGTAGTCGTCTAAACCTTATTGAATACCCGTAATTGTTACAATTTGTTCTGTTAGCTGTAGCAGTTTGGTTGCCTCAATTTTGCTTGGTTAAATAAAAATAACAATCAATTGTGTATATTCACTTATATCTGGCGGTAACTCGGTTAGTTTAATTTGACCGTCTTAATAAATAACCTGCTATAGTTTTTAGCATACTGAGCTTTCCTTAATTAATATTCTCTCAATTATAGTACTAGATAGCATGTTGCTGAGGTAGGCGCCATGATTAAAAATGAAAAGCAGTATGAGTATAGTAAAGACTGTGCAAGGAGGTTTGAATATTCTATTGCTGTAATCGAGAAGGATGAAGCTTTTAAACAAAAAGACCCTGAAGGTTGGCAGCTTGATATCGATGTCAAAAAATCTCATTTAATGGCTTTGCAAACTGAAATTGTGGAATATGAAACTTTAACATCTCATGATAGCCAAACTCCAATGGTGTTGAGGTTGGATGATATTAATTATCTGGCGCAAATCCTTATTAAGGCGCGTATGGCGGCTAAACTTAGTCAAAAAGAATTGGCTGATTTGACTGGTTTAACAGAAGATAAAATTAAGCAATATGAAGATGATGATTATTCATCAGCCAGTTTTCTCGATGTGAGATATGTAATTGATGCGTTAGATATTCAAATTCAAACGGGTGAGTTTTTACTACCTTTGGATACTTTAAGAAGAACGCCAGTAACTAAAGAAGAGTTATTTTCTGCTGTTAATAATAAAAGTAAGGAAATAAGCAGTACTATTTAAGTATTGCCTATCAAAACCTCGTATGGTGGGCAATGCCCACCCTACGTAGTTGACTTATGAAAGTAAAAGACCTGACTGTTGAAGAACTGAAGCTGCTTATTCAAGAAACTGTAATAGAGACTATTCAATCTTTGTTAACTGACCCTGATGAAGGTAAGGAAGTTAAGCCAGAAGTAAAGCAGGAACTACTTGATTCTTTAAAACGTACTCAAGCAGGAGAACGGGGAGTTTCAGCTTCGGAGGTTGCCAGAAAGCTGGGATTTAATGATTGTGATGTGTTAAATATTTTGCGAAGTCGTGCTGTAGAGCAGGAAGTGTTGGATATTTTAGATGAACTCGACTGAAACGCGCGCTTCTGTATCAACACTGCTCTTTAACCGTGTAAAACAAATTACAGAGGAGTTAATCTGTGGATACCAAATCGACTTTAGATGAAAAAAAATCTTCTTTCCTTAGCGTTGATATTCCTCATCGGTTAGGACATATTGCTTCAAACTTAGCGCGCGTTCGTTCGTTTTGTAATAGTGCGTTTAAAAAAGGCGTAGAAGTTGTGATAGACGAGACAGAGTGGTTTATCGAGTGGATAGCAGCAGAAATTGAACCGGAACAAGCCGAAGAATTAGTTAACATCCAAGTTCAACTCGTGCGCTGGCAAATAAATTTAGACAATATTTTTTTAGATGAATTTCGTCGAGGAGAAGTAGCAAAACTTGCGGAAATTTACTCGCAAAGAGTATTAGATCTGTCAGGTTTACTTGATTCTGTAGCTTAATGTGACAATAGACGGTGCCGAAACCGAGAAATATGTAATTCATCGGCACCATCTACTAAAGGTTCCTAGGCACCATAAACGTACATATAAATTCTATAAATTATTTCCAGTAAATTGTCCTGAGTAGATATACTGAATTGCGTAAAGTACTTTCAGTTATTGAATCAGAGACTTGCACGATGAACAGAATAGTACTTTTATCATTACTCGCAGTTGTTACAGTTGGATGCTCGGCGCCAGACAGAGAAATAAGTCAAACATCAGTACAAAAACCTGTAGCGGTTGCAGTGAAGGAAACAACAACAGAGTCGGCGCCTATTGAAACTACTGTTTCTAATATAGATATATCTGAAAATTCATCCCACGAAACAATTCAAGCAGAACCAGAACCAGTAAAACCAATTAAAACGACTACTTCTAAATCATTATCTGTGGCGCCGACTGCTATTAAACGTCGAGAAACTATAATAGAGAGAAGCTCAGACGCTCTGAAGCGCGTTGTAGTCTATCAACCTCAGAATACCTTTGTTTCTCCCACCAAACTTGTTGCTAATATTCGTAAAAACATTGGCTGTGGCACCGTAGATAAGGAGTATAAAGCTCAAGTAATGGCAATGGTGATAGCTTCCGATAGTCCAAAAGCTGTAAAAAAACTTACCTTAAGACAATTTTATCAAGCAGTAAGACAAACGATTGCCGAAAACCAAGCACAAGCTAATGATTTAGTTGCTCAATACCGAGAGGCGAATTGTAGTATTGCATTTAAGCAACAATCTAAAACTCAAACCAAGTTGGCGCCTACTCGAAGCGCATCAGTTAAAAATAGCGTTGTTTCGGTGCAGTCGGGCAATTGTAAAGACTTAAAAGCGCAGGGTATTAAAAATATCGACGTATTAATGAACCCTTGGGCTAGTAGATTAGACCGGGATAAAGATGGAATTGCTTGCGAGGCAAATTAATGATATTCCTATATGCTATATATATATTCGCGCCGGAATTATTTGTAAATTTAGTTAGAGTGAAACAACTAGTTGATTCTCTTAAGCGCGCTCAAGCAGGAGAACGGGGAATTTCAGCGGGAGGAAGTTGCTCTAAGACTAGGGTTAGATTGGTAATGGGTTATCAGGTTGGATTTACACCCGAAGTAATTACGGGTTTAGGAGATTTTAGAATGGAAAAGATAGAGTTATACCGAGCATATATTCAACAAGTGTTAACCGATTACGTTAATGAATGTTCTTCTGATAGTGAGGTTAGATCAGAATTAGTTTTTGATACTGTACGTGACCATTATCAAGTGGTTTATGCTGGGTGGGTTTCGAGGCGCCGGATGTACGGGTGTGTTTTACATTTAGATATAATTGATGGAAAAATTTGGATTCAACATGATGGAACTGAGGTTGGGATGGCGTCGGAGTTAGTTAGGTTGGGAGTTCCAAAAGAAGATATTGTTTTGACTTTTCATGAACCATTTGTTAGACAATATACGGGGTTTGCGGTGGGTTGATGTTGGATGAATTTGAGGTGGCGCCATGATTAAAAATGAAAAGCAGTATGAGTATAGTAAAGATTGTGCAAGGAGGTTTAAATATTCTATAGCTGTAATAGAGAAGGATGAAGCTTTTAAGCAAAAAGACCCTGAAGGTTGGCAGCTTGATATCGATGTAAAAAAATCTCATTTAATGGCTTTGCAAGCTGAAATTGCTGAATATGAATTACTAACATCTCACGATGGTCAGACACCAATTGTGTTGAGGTTGGATGATATTGATTATTTAGCGCAAATCCTTATTAAAGCGCGTATGGCGGCTAAACTTAGTCAAAAAGAACTGGCTGATTTGACTGGTTTGCCAGTAGAAAAAATTAAGCAATATGAAGATGATGATTATGCATCAGCCAGTTTTCTCGATGTGAGATATGTAATTGATGCGTTAGATATTCAAATTCAAACGGGTGAGTTTTTATTACCTTTGGATACTTTGAGAAGAACACCTGTGACTAAAGAAGAGTTATTTTCTGCTGTTAAGAATAAAAGTGAGGAAGTAAGTAGTACTATTTAAGTATTGCTCGTCAAGACCTTGGTTGCTTATTAGGACTTTGGTATGTGAGGCATAGCCCTACCTACGTAGTTGATTTATGCAAGTAAAAGACCTGACTGTTGAAGAACTGAAGCTGATTATCCAAGAAACTGTAATAAAGACAATTCAATCTTTGTTAACTGACTCTGACGAAGGTAAGCAAGTTAAACCTGAAGTAAAGCAACAATTAGTTGATTCTCTTAAGCGTACTCAAGCAGGAGAACGGGGAATTTCAGCTTCGGAAGTTGCGAGAAGGTTGGGATTTAATGATTTTGCTGTGTTAGATATTTTGCGAAGTCGTGCTGTAGAGCAGGAAGTTTTGGATATTTTAGACGAACTCGACTGAAACGCGCGCTTCTGTATCAATACTGCTGTTTAAAGAAGAAGGTTAAACTTGGAACTCTCTGAAAAAATGAGTATCTACATCAAATGTTTTTCTGGGTAATAATCCTAGTTCTAGGTTCTCGAACATATCGAGTAACTTTTCTCCATGAACTAGTTCGATAGGTGGTACACCGTCTCGTACTGCTTCTTTTTTTGCGTCTGGTGTAAAGGTTCCTGTAGTAATGATAATGCCTTTATCTGCTCTGCCCATCATCGCACCACGAAAATCTCGAACTTGAGATGATGATACTGATCCAGAATACCTTTTACACTGAAACAGTACTTTGAAACTTACAAATGGGTTTACTTGTAATATTCCATGTCCATCTATTCCCCCATCTCCTGAACGTCCTGTTACCTCTACTTGCTCAAAACCGGATTCTCTTAAAAGTCTTTGACATAAGCGCTCAAAACCTGCTGGTGGTAAGGATAACATTATTTCAAGCAGCTTTTTACGGTGTGAGGAACTATCGCTGACTCCTTTATCGTCGGGAGCGATGGTTTCTTCTGCTGTTTCGTCTGCTGGTAGAAGCTCGGTTGTAGTTCCCTTCTCGCTTTGCGCTTCTGCTTGAACTTGTTTACATATAGTTAATGCTTCGTCGAATGTTAAAGTTCTAATGGCTCTTCCTTTATCGCTTAAACTCCATACTCCACGTTTCGACGAGTCCATTAAACCTGCTTTGACTAAATAAAATCTTGCCCACGATACTTGATTATCAAAACGTGAGGCGCCGCCTTTTAGTAGTTCTGTTCTTTCTTGGTCGGATATATTTAGTTTTTTTGCTATATATTCTCTTACTTCTGATGGGCGCCCAGAACCTCCTAATTCATGTAGTGCTTCTATCACTGGAGAGAAATATCTGACAAATTTTTGTTTATTCATTTTTGACTTGTAAACGCTTATATAGTATAAAAATAAACAATATAGCGGATAAATTTAACAATTTTTCTTGAATGAGATTAATACAAATGTTTTAAGGATTGGCGCCGGAATTATTTGTAAATTTAGTTAGTTTGACATTTTATTGTCATTATTCTTTTGCACAGTAATAATCATCAACCTGTTCTAGTTTTTCAGGAGTCATCGATGAAGAGGAAATTTTTACCTGTGTTAGCTGGCGCCATGTTTGCTGTGGGTCTTCCTGTTGCGGCGTTTGCTTGTCCTGGTGGTCAAAAAACAAACCAACAGCGCTCCACCACAGCAACAATCTCAATTACAACAGATTCAACGCAATACTTTACAAGAAGTTTCAGCAGTTTTGACACCTGAACAGCAACAGCAGTTACAAACTGCGATGGCTTCTGGTCAAAGAATGCGCGCGGCTCTCAGTAACTTAAATCTTTCGTCTGAACAACAAAGCCAAGTACAACAAATTATGCAGGCTTCTAAAACTCAGAAACAACAGCTTTTTAATTCCAATACCTAGTTGTTTAAAGTTTTGAATTACCTCTAATATTCATGCCGCATTGTCTCTAAGCTTTTTGCTCAGAGACTTTCTTCATGTAAAAATAGGCGCCTTCCAGAGCGCTCAATTAGTTTGAGAATACGGAAAAACTTTTTCTGCATACTGATATAAATCTTCTAATTCTGGATAGAATTTAAATTTAAAATATGGAATTACTCCTTTAAACATTAATGGAATAAACTTGTATTCTGTAAATAAGAATTTCCTCAAATCATCAAATGTTTTCTTATTAGCAAAATTTGTGTCTTGTAATATTAACAATATCATCCCAAATACAAGAAGTACAACAACGATTGCAGCCCCTAATAAACCTCCTAATGCACGCATCCAGTAGCGATTATCTAGATGATTTAAAAATTTTAACGCTAATCCGCTATGTTCAATTTCTTCGGCAAAGTGCCATTCCCACAATGAACGCATAGTAGGGTCAGCAGTTGCAAGCATATTAGATTTCAGACCAACATAAGAAATTATTGATGCTATGTTCTCAAAACCTGCAATTAAAGCTAGACACATTGTAGTACTTAAATATTTTTCTAATACTTCGGTAAAGAAAAAATCTGTTATTTTTAATGCTGTTCTAAATTTGTAACCTTGAGCTTGAAGTGTTTTGTTATACTTTTGATGCGTTTGCCCGTGAGTTGCTTCCTGTTTAATAAAACCGCGAATTGGTAGCTCTAGTTCTGTATTTTTAATACAAGGTAGTTGATTTTTCATTACCCGCACCATAAATGATTCAAATGCAGGTAGAAATAAATTCATCGCATTAAAAAAATGAGTTAGGACAGAACTATTATTTAACCAAAGCTTTGGGATGTTATTAAACTGGAAGTTAACTTTTCTTGGTTCGCATAAACCAGGGTTTAAAGGTTTGTTCTCAAAGCTTGGAAAATCAACGGTTGTTGCGTGTGCGAATTTCATACTTATTTACTAAATATTTACTAAATTCAGTTAATAAACAAGAATTTCAAAACTTTGTATTTCCCTATACTTTATTATGGTAATTATATATTGCTTGAGTACTACGTGTTGTGTTTTAATGTTAAGAGGTGTGAATATATATTAAGATAAGTAAATTTATGAATAGTTATGGTGAGTTTTAGCGTAGTTAATATTGTTCTGAAGTATGTTGATGAGTAGATGCATAAGTAGGAGCAGTATATAGTTACACACCATAGAAGCTTCTGGAGGATAGTTTGGATATTTGTTGCACTCGTCCTGGCTGCCCAAAACCGATTAACTATTTCGCTGATTTAGGTAACGTTGTTGCCCTTAAAAATGTTCCCCAAAAGTTTTGTGTAAGTTGCGGGATGCCGTTAATTTTAGATGGTCGCTATGTACCCTTGAGAAAGTTGGGGCAAGGTGGGTTTGGCGCCGCTTTTTTGAGCTGTGACCGTCGAACTCCGGGTATGCGTGAGTGTGTTGTTAAGCAGTTGCAGCCTTCTGTAAATTTTAAGCCTGAACAAATTAAGAAGGTTACACAGTTATTTCATCGTGAAGCTGAAGTTTTAGAAAAGCTTGGCGCCCATCCGCAAATTCCAGAGTTGTTTGCGTTTTTTGCCGTGGAACCTCCTAGTACTGAACTACCTACTGAATTGTTTTATTTGGCGCAGCAATATATTGATGGTGAAAATTTAGAACAAGAACTCCATCGCAAGGGCAAGTTCTCAGAGGCTGAAGTTCTTGAGGTGCTCCAAGGAGTTTTAGAAATATTAGATTTTGTACATAATAATCATTCTATTCATCGCGATATTAAGCCATCTAATATAATGCGCTCTTTAGACGGTAAGTTATATCTTGTTGATTTTGGCGCCGTTAAGCAAGTAGTTGCAGTTGGAACAAAAAACCCTATTGAAAACTCTACAACTAATATTCGTTCTGAAGCTATTACCAATGTCTATACACCTGGTTTCGCTCCACCTGAACAAACGGATGGACGTGCGATTTTTCCATCATCTGATTTATACGCTCTTGCTGCTAGTTGCTTGTTTTTGTTGACTGCTAAACAACCAACATATTTTATTGATGCTTATACAAATAGCTGGAATTGGCGCTCTTCAGTTAATATTAGTGAAAGAAGTGCCAAGATTCTAGAGCGGATGCTTAAGGAAAAGCCAATTGAAAGGTTTCAGTCTGCTAAAGAAGTACTTACTGCTTTAAGACAGAAAACACACTCCTCTGATTTTTCGAGTTTTGAGTGGTTAATGGCGCCTTTTTTAACAGGTTTTGAGATTGGGCTATTAGCAGTTTTTTTCAATAATTTGATTCCAGGTGTAGGGCTTGGGCTAGTGGCAATTATTTTAGGTGGTTTGGTTTATGCTCAGTATCGTCGAATGATAAATAAAAAACATTTGTTGATTATTGTTGGCGCCACTTTTGCAGTTGTGTTGCTGTCGCTGTCTACATTAAATGCTGTTCCAATTTTAGGGTTTGATTTAGCTAATAATCATTTTTTAGTAGCTTTCTTTGCTTTTTTACTAGGTGTTTCGAGTATTGTTTTAATCGGATTATATCAACTTATTTATCAATTACTTACATTTGTTCATTAGGAGTTTATATGCAACATAATAAAGATTTTATCAAGCTGAATTTAGCTATTGCAATTGCATCTTTAATTTTAGGTATTGGATTTTGGAGTTTGAAAAATCTCACATCTCCTACAAACACATCTAATGGGGGTAGTGCGTCAGAAACTGCTAATTCTGATGTGCGGATTAGTATTGGTGATAAAATTTTATTAAAACGGGAATTTCCATATGATAATCCTTCTTTCCAAAGTGCGAAAGAAAAGGGTGTCAAAGCAATGGCGGATAAAAAATATAGCGAAGCTGTGAAATATTTTGAAGAAGCTTTGAAGATACAGCGAAATGCCCCAGAAACACGGATTTATTTAAATAATGCTAAAATTGGTGCCGAGGAGGCATATACAATTGCTGTTGCTGTTCCAGCTATCCCCCAGAATAATTTTAGCAGAGGTGGCGCCAATAGACACCCGGCGAATGCGTTAGAAATGTTACGCGGGTTTGCACAAGCACAAGAAGAAATTAATCTACCTGACAAAAGAATCAATGGGAAGCGCATTAAGTTATTAATTGTTGATGATAATGATAATAGAGATAATGCTGCAACCGTTGCAAGACAGTTAATCAGCGATAAAAATATTATTGGTGTAATGGGTCATCGTTTAACTCCCGTTAGCAAAATTGCGGCGCCGCTATATGCCAAAGAGAAGCTTGTATTTATTGCCACAACTGGCATTTCTTCTGACCTAAATAGAAGCGACTATGCATTGAATCCTGATAATCGTAAACGTTATGTATTCCGTACTGACACAGATTCAGAAATTGCCGAAAAGAAATTAGCTGATTATCTAGAACGTCGAAATATTAAAAAGGTGGCAATCTTTTATGACTCTTCAAAAGAAATCACCTACAGCCAAGATTTAAGAAGAGATTTTATGAAGTTCTTTGAAAATAAATCTCAAGGCAGAGAAGTTATTGACAGCATCGATATATCGGCATTTGATGAAAAATTCTTTGATAAACAACAAGTAGATAAAGTCATTAACAAAGGCGCCGAAGCGATATTAATACTACCCAACTTTAATTCCAGAGAAGTTGCCTTAAATATAATATCCGCAATGCCTCCGAAACCAGCAAAACCTGTACAGCTCATAGGTGATGTTAGTAATCTGTATAGAAGTAGCACCTTAGCTCAAGGAGAGAAAGCCGAAGGAATGGTTTTGGCAGTAGCTACGCAGCTTACCGAACAAGACAAGTTTTATCAAGATGCCTTATCACTGTGGGGTGGAAAGATAGACTTAGCTTGGCAAACAGCTACTTCTTATGACGCAGCGCAAATATTTATTGAAGCACTCAGAGGTATACAAGCACAAAACCGTAACGTTGACCGTGAAGCTATCCAAGAACAAATTTGTAGGAAAGATTTTAAAGCTACTGCTGCATCCGGTGAACCCTTGCAATTTGATTGTGACATCAGCAGTACACCTAAAGACAGGGTTAAATTAGTCCAAGTTACGGCAAAAGACCCTTCTAACAAGAATGAATATCACTTTAAATTAGCGCGCGAGTAATGCAGCATTAACAGTATGTTGTAGAGACGCGATATATCGCGTCTCTACGTGGGTACAATTATTTCACAATTCCTACACGCTTTGTTAGTAACCAAAAATCAACAAACTAGACTTAAATACTAGTTAGTATACTTGTCTAGTATTCAAGATTGTCGAGAGCTTTGCTTACATCACTTAGTGTTTCATAATCTCTCAAAGGTAGCTGCTTGAAAATCCTAAGAATTTTCTCATCAACACCTTTTTCTTCAGCGTGTTTAATCAAATCTTTTTTGTTAATTGGGTAATTAACTTCGTTCAAGTTCTTTTGTATTTGCACCACGTTGACTTTAATCATAACTCTCTCCATTAGGTGCGATTTGTACTATCGAAGAAATTCAAAGGTCAGTTAATAAGCGAGAATCTCAAATCTTTTTGTTGTATACAGCTTTACTTTACTTAAATACTGCTTCGTGACATCACTCTAATGGTAGATATTTTTGTGTACTACGGTGTCGGCGCCTTGTGAGTGTGCTGTATGCTATTAACTGCACATCTGAACCTTGTTATACATGATGAATTTTTCTACTGAAAAGTTAAGAATTGTAGATATATATAAATAAATGTAAGATTAGGAGTATTTATGGTGAGTTCCGAACGTCTTAAATATTGTTTTGAATTATCTTTACAAATAGATATTCAGTGGAAGCAGTATACAGTTACACACCATTAAAGCTTCTGGAGGATGGTTTGGATATTTGTTGCACTCGTCCTAGCTGCCCAAAACCGATAAACTCTTTTCCTGAATTAGATAATGCTTCTGTTCTAAAAACTATTTCGCAACAGTACTGCATTACTTGTGGGATGCCTCTAATTCTGGATGGTCGCTACATACCAATAAAGAAGTTAAGACAAGGTGGGTTCGGCGCCGCTTTTTTGGGTTGCGACCGTCGAACTCCGGGTATGCGCGAGTGTGTTGTTAAGCAGTTGCAGCCATCTCCTAATTTGAAGCCTGAACAGATCAAGAAAGTTACGCAGCTATTTCATCGTGAAGCTGAAGTTCTGGAAAAATTAGGCACCCATCCACAGATTCCAGATTTGTTTGCATTTTTTGCAATACATCCTGGGCGTTTTAAATTGCAAGTGGAAGAACCGAGTGAGTTATTTTACTTGGTACAGCAATATATTGATGGTGAAAACCTAGAGCAAGAATTGTCGCGTAAAGCTAAATTTACTGAAGCAGAAGTTCTTGTTGTCCTGGAAGCTATTCTACATATATTAGATTTTTCCCATAATAATAACTCTATTCATCGTGATATCAAACCGTCTAATATTATGCGTGCTAGCGATGGTCGGTTATATCTTGTAGATTTTGGTGCCGTTAAACAAATAGTTACAACGCTTAACAAGCAACCAGATACTAACCCAACGCTTGATGTCCCTTCAGTATCTATAACCAATGTTTACACACCGGGTTTTGCACCACCAGAGCAACTTGATGGACGCGCGATTTTTCCCTCTTCTGATTTGTATGCTCTGGCAGCAACTTGTTTATTGTTGCTGACTGGGAAACCGCCAACAAGCTTTATCGATGCTTATACTAACACTTGGAACTGGCGCCCTTCAGTTAACATTAGTGAAAGAAACGCCAGAATTTTAGAGCGGATGCTTAAGGAAAAACCAATCGAGCGATTTCAGTCAGCAAAAGATGTTCTTGATGCCTTAAAGCTGAAGGCGCCAGTTAGTCAACAAGATTTTTCCAACTTAGACTGGCTCGTTGCACCATTTGTAACAGGTTTTGAAATTGGATTATTAGCAGTATTTTTTAATAATCTATTAGGGAAAGTTGGTGTTGGATTAGTATTATTGATTTCAGGCTGTTTGGTTTACGCTCAGTATAATCAAATTCTTTTTGAAAACAAATTATTTATAATAGTTGGGATAACATTCGCACTTGTGCTATTGTTACTACCTATCTTGCCATCGGCGCCTATTTTCGGTTTTAACTTAGCAAATAATCATTTATTAGTAACATTCTTTGCTTTATTATTAGGTGTATTTGGTGTTGTTTTAACTGGTTTATCTCAATTAATTTATCAACTACTAACACTCATTAAATAAAATTATCCTCTTGTGGAGCGGGCATCCCTGCCCGCCAATATAATAGAACAACTGGCCACCTGTGCTTTAATATAATAGGACGGGGCACTCAAGGGCGCCCATCCCCCAATAATTATTTATTAAATAATTACTTCTCTGTGTACTCTGTGTCTCTGTGGTAAAACTAGCCTTTAAGACTCTAAAACATTGTAATAATTGCTGATTAAATACCTAATTCTGCAATTCTTGCTCTGAGAATTTTTTCTGTTTCTTCTATTGCTATCAATTTTTTGAGAGTTTCTTGCTTTTGGTGTAATAATCTATCTAAGTATTTCTGCAGACAACTGCCATCAGCAACTGATCGAAGTTTCTGATCGTACTCTTCTTCTGTTAAAGGTGGGCCGGACATTGCATTGCTATCAAGTTCATCTAGCTTTGCCCATCTTTTTAAATCTTCTGACGTTGGTTGGTATTTGTTGTTAGTCTGTGTCATTACTCAATGAACCCCATCCAATTATCTCATTTACTATTTCTCTATCGGCGCCAACTACATAAGTAAATCTATTAAAATTTGAATTTGTCATGTTTGCCGTCGTAACCTTAGATTTGCTTATTCATATTGTTGGTGCGTGACGCTACATAATTTTTGGTAAAGCTTGATGATTTTTGGTAGCGTCACACACCCTACATTAATATTTTTGTGGGATGGGCAGGCAGGGATGCCTGCTCCACAAGAGATTAACTTAAACTAGCTTTTAATTCACTCTTAGCTTTTTCCAAAGCTTCGGGCAATTTACTAGCATCGCGTCCACCTGCTTGAGCGAGGTTAGGTCTTCCACCTCCTCCTCCACCGCATATTTTTGCGATGTTGCCGATAAATTTACCAGCTTGGGCGCCTTTCTTATTTACATCACTACCAAATGCAGCAACCAAACTAACTTTACCTTCTTCGGGTACTGAGCCTAATATTACAGCAGCGTTGGCGCCGAGTTTTTGCTGTAGTCTTTCACCTGCGGTTTGTAGGGAAGCTGCGTCTACATCATCAATGCGCGCGACTAGTAATTTGAAGTCTCCTATGGTTTCGACTCCTGCTAGCAAACTATCAGATTTTGCTATTGCTAGTTGTCCTTTTAAAGTTCCAAGTTCTTTTTGTGCTGCTTTGATTTCGTTTTGCAATGCTGTAATACGGTCGGGTACTTCTTCGGGTTTTACTTTAAATCGGTCGCTTAGGTCTTTAACTACTTTATCGCGCACGTTTAAGTAATCTAATATAGCAGAACCAGAAACTGCTTCGATACGACGCACGCCGGAAGAGATGCCTGCTTCTGAAATGATTTTAAATACTCCTATCTCCGCAGTATTACTTACGTGCGTTCCTCCGCATAATTCCATTGAAACACCTGTGAAGTCGATGACTCGTACTTCTTCACCATACTTTTCCCCAAACATTGCTGTAGCGCCTTTTGCTTTTGCTTCTGCTAAGGGCAATGTTTCAATGTTAGCTGGGTGTGCTTCTGATATCCAGGTGTTTACTTGTTCTTCGACTTGCTGCACTTCTTCGGGTGTTAACGCGCGTGGACAGTTGAAGTCGAAGCGTAATCTATCGAATGATACTAGCGAACCTGCTTGTGATATGCTGTCATCGACTATTTTTTTCAGTGCTGCTTGGAGTAGGTGTGTTGCAGTATGGTTTGCTTGGGCACGGCGCCGACATGCACGGTCGATTTGAGCGGTTACTGTATCTCCGACTCGGATTGTACCGCGTTCGACACGTCCAAAGTGAACGAAAAAGTCAGATTCTTTTTTTACGTCTTCGATGCGTACAACGATTCCATCGCCTGTAATATAACCTCGGTCGCCAATTTGCCCTCCTGATTCTGCGTAGAATGGTGTTTTGTTGAGGAGGATTTGTAACTCGGCGCCTGCTTCTGCTTCTTCTTCGGCAACACCGTCTATTAATATTGCTTCGATTTTTGCAGTTGAAGATGGTTCGGTATAACCTACAAAGTCAGTGACGTTAATACTTTCTGCTAACTTGTCGATAGTACCTTGTACTGTTAAGTCGATGGTTTCGTGTGCTTCACGTCCGCGTTTTTTCTGTTCCTCCATCTCAGAAAGAAAACCTTCCTCGTCAACTGTAAGGTTGTTTTCCGCAGCTATTTCTTGGGTCAGTTCAAATGGAAATCCGTGGGTGTCGTAAAGGTCGAAGGCATTTTTACCGCTAATTACAGTTCCCTCAAGTTGCTTGAGGTCGGTGATTATTTTATCTAGAAGTTTTTCGCCGTTGCCAAGCGTTTTGAGGAATTGTGATTCTTCGCGCTGTAACTCTGCTTTTATAGCATCTTCGCGCTTACGTACACCTGGGTAAGCTGACTCTGAGAGCGCTATTGCTGTTTCTGCTACTTGAGTAGTAAATTCTCCAGATATACCTATTAATCTACCGTGACGCACTACACGACGGATCAGGCGCCGCAATATATACCCACGTCCAGTGTTGGAGGCGCGGATTTCGTCGGCTATCATATGCACTACCGCGCGCACATGGTCGCCGATGACTTTTAATGAGATTTTGGTTTTTTCGTCACTCTCACTATAATCAATTCCTGCTATGTCTGCCGCAGTTTTTATAATAGGTTCGATTAAATCGGTTTCGTAGTTGTTGGGTACTTGCTGGAGGATTTGCGCCATCCGCTCTAAACCCATCCCTGTATCTATATTCTTATTCGCTAGCGGTGTTAAATTATCTTCGGCATCGCGGTTATATTGCATGAACACCAAGTTATAAAACTCGATAAACCGGGTGTCATCTTCTAAATTTATATTGTCGTCACCACGTTCGGGATGGAAGTCATAGTAAATTTCCGAACAAGGACCACATGGGCCTGTCGGGCCTGAATTCCAAAAGTTATCGTCGGCGCCCATCCGTATAATTCGTTTAGGGTTAACACCTATTTGGTCACGCCAAATTGCGAAAGCTTCATCATCTTCTTCAAATACACTGACAACCAAACGTTCGGGAGGTAAGCCAAATACTTTTGTAGAGATTTCCCAACCCCATGCTATTGCCTGTTCTTTAAAATAATCACCGAAGCTAAAATTACCCAACATTTCAAAGAACGTATGGTGGCGCTTGGTGACACCTACGTTCTCTATATCGTTAGTGCGAATACACTTTTGCGAAGTCGTCGCGCGCTTAAATTCTGGCGTGCGCTGTCCTAAAAATATCGGTTTAAATGGTAGCATCCCCGCGATAGTCAGCAGTACCGTGGGGTCTTCTGGCACGAGAGAGGCACTTGGAAGAATGGAATGTCCTCTTTGAGCATAGAAGTCTAGAAATTTGGTGCGAATATCGCTACCGCTAAGGTACTGAGGATTAAAAGACATGGTTTACTGGCTTCGTTTTGACAGGGGAATGAACTGCTTATATTTTGACATTTTGTTATGGCTTGTAACTATTTCTTGTTTAATGCAGGCGCCGCAACTACTGTGCAGCTTATCTTAAGTGTCACAAGAACATGACTTTAGTAAGATGACTGAGTTAACCTGGAGTTAATAAGATGGTGTGAGTCAAGTCAGTTATTGTCAATAGTTATTTAGTTAGTTAATAATACATCTCTACTGTATATTGCTAGCTATGCAACTAAATAACAATGAATACATTCGGTTGTGTCGTAGGGCGCCAACCATAACAAACCTTGGAATATCTAACAAAAAGTAAGCACCAGCAAAGAGGAAAATAAATGGCACTCAAATTAAACGTTCCAAATATTTCTTGCGAAGATTGTGGCACAAAAATTTCTGATTCGATTCATGTTGTGGACTCCGGTGCGAAAGTTGACGTAAATGTCGATGCAAAAACTGTAACCGTAGAAGCTGAAGCATCGGAAGAATCAATCAAGCAAGCAATAGTTGCTGCTGGATACCATATTGAAGGTTATCAATAGCATGATACTGTACTTGCTTAAATAACTGACAATGCATTAATTATATTTGCTTATGTAGTTATGCTTATACAAATCTAACTTCATAAGCATTTTATGCACAATCTAATAAAGATTGAAACAACAGCACAATTCATACCACGCCTTTATTCTAGCCAATTGAAATGTTGAAATACTGGTTTCATATGCAACTGCTATGAACTGATGAATAAATATATTCATCTGGATGTTACAACAGAAAGTATAGTCTCATAACGCGCTTATCTAGAAAACGTTTAAATCGAAGAGCGTTAAGAACATTTCAGTTCATATCGGGTGAATGTAAAATTTTTTATAAATTTGTGTATTGTAAGCATACAAACAAAAATTGAGTTAAGAATAAAGGCTAAAACGTTAGACAGTCTTTTAAAAACTAATCTTACTTCCGTATTATTCTGGAAATTACAGTAGTAAATGAATACTAATAAAGATTATTCAGTATTTTTACTGTTTAAAAAAAATAAGTAAAAGCCGACAGTAGGTAGCATAATATTCAACTCAATAATTTTAGTTAGATCTATTTAGTCAGAGGTGATTAAGTTGGAAACAGTTTATACACACTAAAAGCGAGTCAAAAACGCTTATTAGCTTGGCGTTAAGAGTACTCGCTTGTTCAGTGTTATTAAGGAACTTAAGTAGTTACGGAGTATACACGGTAATAATTTAAAAAGGGCAGAAAGCAAAGCATGAATATATCCATTCTGGTCTTTGGAAGTGAAATATTTCTCGAAACGCTTCCGGATCAGATCCGTGATACAGCCGCTTTTAGCATCGAACTTATCGCCAATTTAAATCAGGCGGTTTCTAGAATTCAAATTGCGCCTCCTGATGTCATTCTGGTACAGGCTAGTTCAGATGGCAGTATGGAATTGTGCTGTTGGCTAAAGGAGCAGACGAAGTTATCGTGGATCTACTGTATTTTATTGGAAGACCGTTCACATATTCTTTCAGATAAAGCTAAATATGATGAATTGTGGGAGTCGGAGATTACCTCAGCAGCTTTGCGACAAGGCGCCGACTCTTATGTGTGGTGGCTTCCAGAAAACAGTTTTAAAGATAACTTAGTAAAATCAAAAGCCAAAGAACGCTTACTAATCGCTCAGTTAATGGTAGGTTTGCGAAAAGCTCAAAAGTACCGTGATCTGATTCGCACGAATGATTTACTCAGCGCTATAGCACTTTCTGATGCGCTAACTGAGTTAAACAACCGCCGTGCGTTAGAATGGGATTTGCCAAAACAAATTCACAAAGCGCGTTCGCTTTCTTTACCCCTAAGCCTGATTATTCTCGATGTAGACTACTTCAAGAAGGTTAATGACACGCATGGACATTTAGTTGGTGACCGATTATTGCAGTTATTATGCACACGGATAAAACATAACTTGCGGTTTCAAGACACGGCTTTTCGATATGGTGGTGAGGAATTTGTAATTATATTAGGCAATACGACTTGTGAGGAAGCAATCGTAGTGGCAAGACGCTTAAACCGTATTGTTAGCGAACAGCCATTTGCGATTAATAATACTTTATCTATCAACGTTACTATTAGCCTTGGAACCGCTTGCTTGCGTGCAGAAGACGATACAAAGGGAACCAGCTTACTACATCGCGCGGATCAATTTCTTTTAGAAGCTAAAACATCTGGACGTAACAGGGTTATTGGTTGTGACGGTCATATGTTGAAAACCGCTTGTTTACAACATGCGACCGCTTCTTAAAGTTAGAAGTTCTGAGTTCTGAGTTCTGAGTTAAGAGTTACACTCAGCACGAGCGCACTCAGCACTCATCACTCATCACTCGATATCAGTTTTGTACATTCGTCTACTGACGCGCGCTGTTTCATTGCGTTTACTAATGCTTCATACGCTGACCAGTTTTCTTGGAGCAGAGTTTTTGCTTGCAGTGTGCAGAAATTTTGCTTGGTTTTAAATGTTGATTCTGAAAAACCTAAGCTTTTTAATACTGCTACTAACTTTGTCTTATCGTCGGCGCCACCTTCAGCATTTTTATAAACTAACGTTTCTGCTGCAATACCCGCCATCCATACTGTACAGTAACGGTCTAGCAAAACCGCAGGAATCTGACCTTGCTCTAATTGAGATGCAAGTAACGCATCATCAAAACTTACACCCCCAAGTCCTGCTTGTCCCTGCTTCAATGCTTCCCAAGCGCTAAGAGTATAACCAACAACCGGAATACCTAACTTATGAGCTACTAAGAAATGTCCAGCTTCATGATGCGCGATACGCTCTCGATGTAGTGGAGAAAAACTGGCAATCCAATCTAAAAAAACGTTTCCACCTTTGCCTTGCAATGCAAAGCTGTCAAGTGTAGCTACACCTAATATGGTAAACGTTGCAACTGCCGGAAATACTGGCGACAAATGTACCAGTGGTCCCAACAAAGTGGATACCGTCATTATAAAAATCGATATGGCGACCAAATTTAAACCTGTTTGGCTCATTTTGATATTTAAGTTATTTCTGTAAAAGTTACATTTCTTAATTTTATTTTAATATACAAATTCGATTTGATTTTTATTAACGACCCGCGTTTGCACTTAAAAATCCCTCCAGGAAAACCTCCGGTTTATGCACGTATTTGTAGGGTGGGCATTGCCCACCTTACTATTTTTAATACATAAATACTATAAGAACACTGTAGAGCAGGTTTGGAAAAAATTAATTTAAATTCGCGTAATTATACTGAGTTATTTTAAAGAGGGCAAATATTCAAAACGGGTATATAAGCTTATTTCACGAATATATGCTTGATAATCAAAGTAAAAATTTCTGAGATTCAGTAATAATGACTAGATACATACTTCGTTTTAAAAAAAATTTTTACTTATAAATAAATTAAATACTTGTTTTTCTTTTTCAAAAAGTAATTAATGTTACTGATTTTTAGTAAATTATTATCAACTTGGTCTTGAATTAGATGGTTTTAGGTTATACAGGCGCCGTAGCTTTATCCGAAAAAGAAGTCTATAATTGAACATGTATCTTGCCATCCGGAAATAGAAGCATTTGAATGGTAGTATAATCAAAGACTGACAGCAGTATAAGTAAAATTTCTGTATAACTTAAATTGGTTAGCTTGTCAAATTTATACACGTCAAGGTCAAAATAAAAACTAGTGCTGTATCTACCGCAGCCAAGTTACAATTGTTATTTTTCTAATCATGCTTTATTTGATATTGTTATTTTATATATTGCTAGCGGGTTTATTTTTCACCCGCTGGCTCGATTTCTTTTTAGATGATCAGGAGATGAGTCCGCGAATGCGGTGGTTATCTAGCTTCATTTTGTTAATAGCCACGATTTTCTGGCCGATTACAGTACCGTTCGCTTATTTGGAATTATTAAATTTTCATAAGAAAAATAAGCAAATCATAACTTTGTTGATGAACTTATCAAACACAAAAGTCCTTGATGATGGCTATTTAAAGAATAAATTCGCAGATACTTTGTTTTCATTATCTAATAATACTAGCTTACCAAACGAGGATAATCGGTAAGTATTACACTAAAATTTTAGAAACCGGGTTTCTTGGGCTGAGATGGTGTCTCAAAAGTTGGTAATGGTAGCGGAGATGATTTTTGCGGATTATCTTGCGCTTGTTGCCATTCGGAAATATCACGATTAACTGCATTTTGGAAATCTTTCGAGACTAATAGTACTTGTATGCTATTAGAATTAGTGTTAAGGTCAGTTCGAGCATATAAAAAACTATTATTAAAATCAGGTTTACCCAAAATTAACCTGTGGGTTTTCTGATTTTTGAGTTTAATGTCTATAGTTGCTTGTGGTTGGTCTAAACCAAATTGATTTAATTGGTTAGGTTGACTTGAGATAGCTCGATTTATTTCTCCTTTTACAAGTAAATCAGTCAGATACGACACTGATGCATCAGATGCTGGTGCTTCAACTGGCGCCTTAAGTAACCATTTTGGGGGGTCAGGACTGCTGCTACGTTCTAAAACAATATTATCGCTACCTCTTTTAATTGTTAGCGACTGTATATCATCAGCAGCAAAATTAAATATTTGCTTCTTATCGCTTATAGACTCACGCTGCGTGGCGCCTCTAATTTCGTAGAAGTAGACAAAACCACCTAACCCCAAAGCAAGCAGCATCAAAACTAAAGTCGTTCGTTGTAATTTCATAACCATTACCTTCGTTGCCACCAAAGTAAACCCGCTCCTATAAAGCCAACCAAAGGAAGTATAAACAACGCTGACCAACGTAGAAGCAATGTTTGAGCGACTGTTAGGTTAATTCGGCGATTTCTTTGTTCTTTTGGTCGTATTGAAAGAGGTTGCTGGTCTTGCTGACTTAACCAACTAACAGAGTTCAGGAAAACATCTCCGTTAAGTTGCTGCTCAAATAAGCCATCGGTAGTAAAATCAGAGTTTCCAATCACAACTAAACGTGATTCTCCTGAAATGGGAGCAGTAGGAGATGTTGTAACTGTTGAAGTTGGTGTTGGTGTCGGAGATGTTGCTGTTTGGGTTGGAGATGTTGCTGTTGCTGTTGGAGTTGGAGATGTTGCTGTTGGGGTTGGGGTTGGAGATGTTGCTGTTGGGGTTGGGGTTGGAGATGTTGGAGTAGTTGGAGTTGGAGTAGGTGTTGATATAGGAGTAGGTGTAGCAGAGAGTTTCTTGGTTAAAGCGACACCTAAAGTGAGAGGACCTTTACGGTCTTTACCTTCATTGAATTCCAATTTTTCGCTTTTTTGGTCGCTTTCTGCCCAGGTACTTGGGTAAGGTTTAGTTAGCAATAATGGTGTTGCTTGAACATTATTGACGGGTGTTGTTTCTAGAGGACGGGCAAGTCTATAAAACGAGATACCGTTGCCAAAGTCTTTTGTAATAGGATGTTTTCCGTATTCAGTAACAATTGGGACTGCTGGTCCAAGTGCTTCGCTACCAGCTACATCAACTGCTAAACGATTGTCTAGTTTGACTCCCCATTCGTTGAGTAAGCGTTCAAGTTTGGGGTCGGTGTCTGGGTCTATCATTAATAAAGCATTACCACCACGGTTCAGGTAGTCTTGCAGTGCTTTGACTTCAGTGTCAAATAGCGCGCGTTTTGGGCCTGCGACGATAATAACGTTTGCGTCTGTTGGAAGTTGAGTTTGGACGAGGTTCAAAGCTTCTGTAGTAAAACTTTTATCATTTAAAGCTTTAACAGCTTGCGATATTGAATTTTCACCTGCTGCAAGTTGAGACTCACCGTGTCCTTGTAGAAAATATGCTTTAACTGAAGACCCAGAAGTAATTTGCTGTAAACGGTTGGTTAAACGAATTTCACTAAGACGTTCCTGAACGTTAACCACTTGTACTAATTTACGTTGTTGATTCGTTTCTAAATAAACTTCAC
This sequence comes from Calothrix sp. NIES-4105, assembly GCF_002368415.1. Taxonomy (GTDB): domain Bacteria; phylum Cyanobacteriota; class Cyanobacteriia; order Cyanobacteriales; family Nostocaceae; genus Dulcicalothrix. Next base: position 7,600,267 of record NZ_AP018290.1, on the reverse strand, counting down.
CTGCTTCTTTAACACCAAATTGTTTTGCTAACCCTGGTTTTGCTTGCGGGTCTACATACTCAAACTCAAATTTACTACTTTGGCGCCGATAGTTTTCGAGAAGGTCACGGTCAATAGGGTTTTGGTTGACATCAAATATCCATACCTTTACAGGTTGTTTTAAGGTGCGTACTAGTTCGCGCGTTTGAGGTGCAAGACTAAATAACTGTGTTTCTGTTAAATCTGTCCGCAGATGGTAGCGGGCGCCGAGAAAGTTAATTAAGCCTAGTAAAGCTAAAACTGCCAGTGTTGCAAATAAAGCATTAGTTCCTGCTTGGGTAGAACGTTGTCCTAACCAATTATTATTTCTGCTCTCGATTATTACCCAAGCTGCCACCAGCACAACTCCAGGTATAAGCAATGCCAATGGCACAACTCCCCATCTCGCAGTTAGGAACCCAACAGTTAAACCAGCAGTGACAAGGAACGGACCCAGCCAAAATAAAAATTTCCAGAGCTTTCTAGTAGCAATAGTTTTCATAATGTCCGTATTTACTGTCTTTGAAAGCGAAGTGCGTCAATTGACTGGGCAGTTAGAAAAACTCCTAAAACCATATAACTAATAAATAATATAATTGCACTAGTGTCAAAAACACCTTGAATTAAATTACTGTAATGCTTGAGTAGCGATAAATGACCAAGCGCTTCACCAAAAGTTCCACCGATGTTTTTGGCAATTAAATCAACGAATAGTAGCAGTAAAATTACAGCGAACGTCAAAACGGCAGATAAGATTGTGCTATCAGTCAAGGAAGAAATAAACATCCCCACAGATAAAATAGACCCTGCGAGTAAAATCAAGGCTAAATGACCAGAAAGTAAAATCAAAGGTGGCATTGCTGGAGTCGCTGCACCGATCACAATGGCTTCAAATATAAGCAAAGGTATAACCATTGTGGCAAAGAACGTTAGTACTCCTAGTAATTTACCAACAGCAACTGCCCAATTTGTTACAGGAGATGTAGCAAGTAGCTCCAAAGTACCGCGCTTCCGCTCTTCTGCATATAGCCCCATCGATAAAATCGGAAGTATGAATAATAACATCCATCCCATACGGTCAAGGAACGCGCTAATAAACTGATAAGGTACATCAAAAGGCGGCACAGGAACTTGAAATTGTTGCCCCTGAATATCTAAGCCTGCTACATACTGAAGAATATCTTGCAAAATCAGTATAAAAAATAGCCCAGATAAAAACCAAAAAATACCCGCTATCGCATAAGCTAAGGGCGAGACAAAATAGCTTTGTAGTTCGCGGCGATAAATAGCAATAATGTTACTTAATATAATACCCATTATTTAGCTGGCTCCTTCATCAGCTGACGGCTCAGGCTGTATCTTTTCTTCAGTAGTCAATTTTAAGAACACATCTTCGAGGGTAGCGCTGACGCGACGCATTTCGTACAACTCAAATCCCGCGCGTAGTAAAGTCTGTGCAATTTCGCTTCCAGGCTCGGTTCCTGGTTGCGTAACAACTCGCAAGTAAGCTCGTTCTGGTAAGATGACCCCATGTGTTCCAGGAGCAGGAATCGATTCTACCAAAATCACAGGTATAACGTTTTGCAATACCTGTTTAGCTAAACTAGCTTCACCTCCAATTTCCAACTCATAACCCGAACCACCTGTTAACTGTGTCATCAGGTTTTCTGGTGTGTTTGTCGCCACGATTTTACCTTGGTTGATAATCGCGACGCGGCTACAGGTCATACTTACTTCTGGCAAAATATGTGTTGAAAGAATAATTGTATGTTCTCCTGCTAAACTTTTGATTAAGTTTCGCACATCGATAATTTGCCGAGGGTCTAAACCAACTGTTGGTTCATCAAGAATTATGGCTGGTGGGTCGTGAACTATTGCTTGTGCGATGCCAACACGTTGTTTATACCCTTTAGAAAGTTTACGAATAATTGTCTGGCGTTTGTCTATAAGGTTACACTTTGCCAGTGCCGCTTCTACTTTTTGCTTACGTAACCCAGCACTGACTCCTTTGATTCGTGCCACGAAATATAAAAACCCTTCTACGGTCATTTCAGGGTATAAAGGAGGATTCTCTGGTAAATAGCCAATTTGGCGCCTGACTGAAAGAGAATTTTCGTGTACATCAAGTCCTGCTATTCTAGCTGTACCCTTAGTAGCCGGCAAATACCCAGCTAAAATTCGCATTGTAGTAGTTTTTCCGGCGCCGTTGGGACCAAGGAATCCCAGTATCTCACCCTTCTCGACGCTAAACGTCACATCAGAAATAGCTCTTGTAGAGCCGTATACCTTACTCAGATGTTCAACTTCGATCATTTTTCCAAAAATGAATCACCAGAAATATTAAAGCACTAATTAGAAAAGGGGGAAGGTAAAGGAAGGCGGTTTAAGTATAAAGTGAATCGTTTTGCTATTTATAATTTATTCTTTAGTCTGTATCCTTTATTTACCTGTTCCCCTTTACCCCCTTCTCGTTATGGTAAACTCTACCCTCGTTGCCACACTCTACGTCAATCCCGTGACTGGAAATGATGCCAATGCTGGGTCACGGCTATCTCCTTTTAAAAGTATTACTCGTGCTTTACGGGTTGCTTCTGCTTCCTTAATACGACTTGCACCAGGTACCTACAGCGATAAAGTCGGTGAAAAGTTCCCGCTTGTTATACCACAAGGAGTAATAGTCATAGGTAATGAAGCTACTTTTGGTCAAGGTACTGTTATAACTGGAAGCGGTGAATACAATAGTCCTACTTTTGGCGCCCAGAACATTACTTTACTACTGCTTGATAATGCGACTCTATCAGGTGTCACAGTAACGAATGATATAAATAAAGGAACTGGGATTTGGATTGAGTCGAGCGCGCCAAATCTAACAAATTGTACAATTACTAACTGTGGTAGAGAAGGGATATTTGTTAGCGGTACGGCCAAGCCTGCAATTACAGATAATAAAATTGTTCAGAATAGTGCTGGTGGACTAGTAATAGCACGTAATAGCAAAGGTGAAATACTGCGGAACACCTTTCAAAAAAATGGTCTGGGTTTGGCAATTAGCGATTTTTCGGCGCCAATAATAGCAAGTAATAAATTTATCGATAATCAAACGGGTATTGCATTGTCTCGCGAAGCGCGTCCAGTACTGCGAAATAATTTGGTAGAAAACAACTCGCAGGGTGGATTATTGGTTAATGGTAACGCTATCCCAGATTTAGGTAGTTCGCAAGACCAAGCAGGAAATATTTTTCGCCTTAATGGGCAATTTGATATTCAAAATTCTACTTCTAATACAATCATTAGCGTTGGCAACCAAGTTAACGCTGTTCAGGTAAAGGGACTAGTCGAGTTTGTCGCAGCAGTTAACGACGTCGTTGATAGCGGGGACAGTAGTTTCCCCGATATTGCCGGACATTGGGCAGCACCGTTTATAGAGGTATTAGTTACAAAAGGTTTGATAACTGGTTTGCCTTCGGGTAATTTTGCCCCCGATGCAGCAATTAACCGCGCGCAATATGCAGCATTAGTGGCAAAAGCTTTTAATATTCACGCTAAGAATCAAAATCCCAATTTTACAGATATTAAACGAGATTTTTGGGCTGCTCCAGCAATTGCTGCCGCTTCTAATATGGGGTTTATTAGCGGTTTCCCCGATGGAACATTTCGACCAGAACAAAATATTACTAAAGTTCAAGCACTTGTATCAATGGTGAGTGGGCTAAAGTTAAGCGGCGGCAATACTAATCTACTAACGGCATACAATGACCGTGCCCAAATTCCCAGTTATGCGACTTCTTCTGTGGCAATAGCGACTCAAAATCTACTCGTTGTAAATTATCCTGAAATTGATGAACTTCAACCAATGCGTGATATCTCGCGCGCAGAAGTTGCTGCATTAATTTGTCAAGGTTTGGTAACACAGGGAAATTTAAAACCTATAACTTCACCTTACATTGTGACTCCAGTTACAGATGTAGCTTCATTTAGTGATTTAACAGGACATTGGGCAGAAGACTTTATACGTCCATTGGTAAGTATGAACTTAACAAGTGGATTTGCCGATGGTACATTTCAACCAGACAAGCCAATGACGCGGGGGCAATATGCTGCACTTATAGCTGCTGCGTTCAACCCAGTCGCTAAACGCGAGACTAAAGAATTTACGGATGTAACAAAAGAGTTTTGGGGCTATAGTGCGATTAAAATAGCTGCGAGTGGGGGATTTGTGAGTGGTTTTAGCGATGGAAGTTTTCGTCCGAACCAAAATGTTCTTAGGCTACAAGTAATTGTTTCATTAGTAAGCGGAATTGTTCTAACAAGTGCAACTCGTGATAATTTAGGGTTATACAGCGATATTAATGCTGTCCCGGCTTCTGCGCGCGCTGCAGTTGCAACGGCTACAGCGAATAATATAGTTGTCAATTATCCAAGTATCAAACAAATTCAACCAAACCGAGAGGCTACACGAGGCGAAGTTGCGGCGATGGTATATCAGGCTCTAGTAGCCTTAAATCGAGTACCAAAAATAAATTCACCGTATATCGTTTCCTAATTTCAATCTTATCGGTAGAATTAAGAACACTTCTTTTATATAAAAGAATACTTATAAAAACTTTAGTGTAGCTAAAAGCACATTACACTTATGCGACGGGAGACAAACATCTGCCTGATCCCAAAGGCTGAAAGTCAGATTTCCGCAACCACTGTGGACAGCCATGATAGCTACTACGATAACTATTATGGATACACAAACCTAGCGATTGGCTTACTAACTCACTATAGTTTTGACCTAGGTGGTTACAAAGCTAACGAGTTAATCGCACGCTGGCAAATACAATTTCCTTTGCATTGGCTGCATTTAGCAGCAGTAGAAGCTTTATATCAAGGTCGATACAAAGCGGTTTCAGTCGAGCAAATACTTACTATTTGGCTGCGACGTGGGCAACCATCATTCCATTTCAACATGGAATTTGAGCGTTTAATTTGCAGTAAATTTCCCCAAAGTTTGACCACAAGCACACCTACATTACCTGCACTACCACCTGTTCCCCAAACACAACAAACCTATTCACGGACATTAGATAAAAACGATACCAGTAATCAATGGGATCAGGATAGTATTAATAATGAAACAGAGTATAAAAATCAACAAAATAATTCAGCGCAAGATTGGGGATGCCAACCACCAATACCAAATATTGAAGTTGTTGAGCATAAAAGAGAATCGCACGCAGCAAGTCAATTAGTAAAAATGGCGCCTTTAGTAACAACTTACCACCCTGCCATCGAGCAATTCACACCAAAAACAACTGATGTGTCTGAATCCTTTGCATCGAAATTGAAATCAATCATAGAAGTGAAAAGTGCTGAGTGAGTCGTGCTGAGTTTAGAATTGAGAATTCAGAATTTAGAATTCTAAGTTTTTATTCTTAACTCCTAACTCCTAATTTATAACCTTACTCAGCACTCAGCACGACTCACTCAGTACTTTCTACTCAGCACTATTAATTGAGAGGTTCAATCATTCCTTTCAATCCATTGTTGTTAAGAACTCTTAACATTTGTTCGGCGTTGAAAGTATTGCTGAATACTCCGACTTGCATAACTCCTTGTCCGCGTACAGTAGTGCGGAAAGCACCTGGAGCAAGGAAGCGGATAATATCTTCGTCTCGCTCGTTTGATGTTGCTACTATTACTCGGTATCGAATATTTGTAGATGCAGCAGCAATTTGTGTTCTAAGGTTATTTGTAGATGCGATTAGCGGAGATTGATAAGAATTCGGCGCCATGATGTTAGTTGGCATTTGAACAATATTATTGGGAATATTATTGGGAATATTATTGGGAATATTATTGAGACTATTATTGTTAAGAGCAGCATCAGGGGGAACTGTTTGAATTGGTTGCAATGGCATTTGTTGCGGTGTTGCTGCTAGCTGAGTCGATGTCGAAGGCGCCGCAAATTCAACTGTTTGAGGATTAATCCGGATGTAGTTAATTTGAGGTGTATTATCAACGGTTGAAGATGGTACATTTCCTGGAGTTGCTGTTAAGCTATTTGGAATCGGAAAACCAGTTTTTTGTAATGGTGTTAATAGATTTGCTTGAGGCACCCTTTGAGTTTGTCTAGAAGAAAGACGATTCTGAACAGGTGTATTGTTAAGACGAGTATTGCGAGCAAGGCTGGTGGTAGGTGATGGCACCTTTAATTGGTTGCCTAACTGTTCTACAGTTTGAGGAACATTAGGTGCGGTAAAAGTAATCTCGTTAGTTGGTGTTGGGGTAGAAACAGATTGAGCAGTAGCTATCGGAGTTGTGTTGCCAAGCATATCAACCTTACCCGCAATCCGGTTACTAGCAATGGTATTACCAACTGCAGAAAATAACTGCTTCGATGCACTCGCATTGATGTCATAACGCGCGTTGTTACGAAATTCGTTTCCACCTGGTTCGGTAGCACTACCCAAGTCAGGTACAGCTTGAGCAATTACGACTAGGCCATCTTCGCGATTATTTTGAATTGCATTATTACGTAATTTCGGACGAGAGGAAGCTTGTACTATAATTCCTGCCCGATTGTACTGTATTTGATTACCAATAATTACTGGTTCGGCGTTTTGGGCAATATTAATACCAAATCCTGTTTGCTGAAAAATATTTTCTTTTATTTCAGGACGAGCATTTCCAGAAACTGTCAGTCCGTTTGCTTTATTTTGATAAAAATAATTTTTGCTAATAACTGGTGTGGCATTACCTGTGATTGAGATTCCGTCTTGAGTGCTGCCAGCAAAGGTATTTTCACTTATAGTCGGGTTGGTTGATTCAATCAAGATTCCGTATCCGCGCGGATTAGGATTCATGACCGTTACACCAACAACAGATGCTTGGTTGGCACCGATAATTGCGACGTTTTGTTTACCGAAGGTGCGGCTAAGATAATCATCTCCACCTTGAATAACAATACCGCGTCCTTTAGTGCTGGCATCACCTTGAATAGAAACTCCTTGCTTAAGTATTAGTGGGAAGACTTCACCGCTTTGGGAGCTATATGTACCACTAGCAAGCATAATCGTGCTATTAGGTGCCGCATTTTGTAAAGCTTGGTGAATCGTCTTAAATGGGGTAGCTTGTGAACCATTTCCGGCTTTGTCATCTCCGACACTTGGGTTGACAAAGAGGACATTTACCTGAGAGATTGTTTGTTCACCCGTAACTGTTCGTTGCCGCTCTGATTGAGTTTGAGCAACGGCAGTGCTGAAAAAAGCGCTATAGAGAACAGTCGATGCGACAGTGATGCTTAAGCCGAGTAATAGCACTGACGAACGAAAAATGAAACTAATCTCGTTTATTTTGAGGAGCCAATATGATTTATGACTAAATATAGCCGATGTACTGGTTGGCTCTGTGGCTGACCGAGACGATTTAGGGAAAGAGTAGGGGTTAATCAATTTTTTGCACTCCTTTAACCAACAAGACTTTTTTATACTTTTATTGCCAATATGTCGATGCTGATTTTTACATAATTTTTAAGATTCATTTTTTCTGACTACGTATAGCTACGGAGTCAAGCCAAATGGCATATTGACCTATTGGCTATTTTTGATACAAAGTAGGAAGGTAAATACAAAGCTTACATCTTTGGATGCCAACCTGCGATTATTAACTTAAAGACGGTAGCACAAACAAATTAAACAAAGAGTAGAAACACGTTGCCAATATGAAACAGGCTGGCTATTACGATGAAAGCATTAATGGGGTTGTTGTAATGGTCGAGCCATACAGCCAAAAACAGCAGATACAGCAAGTTGTTTACCGCATTTTAGATGCTAATTTAGACCGAGCGCGCGAAGGCTTGCGAGTCATAGAGGAATGGTGTCGTTTTGGGTTAAACAACGTCCAACTAACTTCTGAGTGCAAGCAACTACGGCAAGAAGTCGCCTCATGGCACACCGCCGAATTACGTGCTGCGCGCGACACAGAAAGTGATACTGGAACAGAACTAAGTCACCCACAAGAGGAAACACGTTCTGGTATTAAGGGACTACTGCAAGCTAACTTTTGTCGGGTTCAAGAAGCTCTGCGAGTTTTGGAAGAGTATGGCAAGCTTAAAGATTCCAATATGGGAGTTACGTTTAAGCAGATGCGTTATCGAGTTTACACCCTAGAAACTAATTTAATGGGTTACGAGCGGCATCAAATGCTTTTGCGCGCACGCCTTTACCTTGTCACCTCCCCTCTTGAAAATTTAATTGGAACCGTTGAAGCTGCGCTGAAAGGTGGATTGACTTTGATTCAGTACCGTGACAAAAATGCTGATGATACGATTCGTTTTGATTTAGCTGTATCACTACGAGATTTGTGTCGCAGTTACGGCGCCCTGTTTATTGTCAATGACCGTGTTGATTTAGCGTTAGCGGTAGATGCAGATGGAGTGCATTTAGGGCAACAAGATATGCCCATTGCAGTCGCGCGTCAGCTACTCGGATCACAGCGCTTGATAGGTCGTTCTACCACAAATCCGCACGAAATGCAACAGGCCATTGCAGATGGTGCTGATTATATTGGTGTAGGACCAGTATACGAAACTCCGACCAAAGAAGGAAAAGCTGCTACAGGTTTAGAGTATGTACAATATGCTGCCAAGCATAGCACAATACCTTGGTTCGCAATTGGTGGTATCGATACCAGTAACATTAATGATGTTATCGACGCAGGCGCCAGTCGAGTTGCAGTAGTGCGAAGTCTAATGCAAGCAGAACAACCAACCTTAGTAACACAATATTTACTCTCACAGTTGAACCGCATTCAACCGGAAAGAAAGTCATATGGCTGACCAAATTACACTTCAGGTAAACGGCGAACCCCGTACTTGTGCGGAGCAAACTGCTTTACCTGATTTACTTCAACAACTAGGTTATAACGCGCGTCTCGTTGCCGTCGAATATAACGGCGAAATCTTACACAGACAATACTGGGAAAGCACACAAGTCAAAGCCAACGACAAATTGGAAATAGTCACAATTGTCGGAGGAGGCTAACCTGCTGATAACCCCGTAGGTTGGGTAGAGGCTTTGCGGAACCCAACATTCAGCAGGACGGGCAAGGATGCCCATCCCACAAGAGGTATAGTCATTATTTAAATTAGTAAATATTATTACCACAGAGGCGCTCTTGACACAGAGAGGGAAGTTTTAGAAGGCGCCAAGACGTTCTAGCTTATGACCATTAATCTCGGCTAAAACAAGCAATTAGCAGTTACGTCGGCACTGTAGACCCTGGTTACATATATGATATTCAAACTCGTTGGTAGAAGTAGGGACACGACATCACTTTAGGTCTATTCTAAAATATTGGGTAGTTTTTAAGGAAAACTAAGTTGTGACCCAACAACCAGATGATCAAGTAAATAAACAAGCCTTAATTGCTGAACTTGTTGAACTTGGTATTAAACATACACCCGAAAAGATTATTTGTATTGCAAGACTTGCAAACGGAAAAATTGTATTTTTAGAAGAGGGTAAACCAGGTAGAAGGGGTAGTGGACTAGCACATATATTAGAACAACATAAAGAAGATTTCGCTCGACGAGGAATTTATGAAGACGAAATACCATTAGCCGTAATGGCTGCTGTTACAACAGGAACTTTTTTGATGTATCAAGGAACAGTTCAACCCCGCCATGTATATGAAGTTATATTTAATGGGGAAAGGCAGTACATTGCAGTTAGTGTTAGTGATAATGGTTATATAGTTGGAGCGAACCCTGCTTCTCTAATATAAAATTAATTAAAAAATCTATGGCAAACAAAATTAAACTAATGGCAGATTACGGATGTTACCCTTTATGGTGGGCATCAGGAGACAAAGTTGGTAATATAGACCCTGCAAAACTGCCTTTAAGTCAAGAAACTATAAACAGATTGTATAAATGGGCCGCAGTTTACAACACAACATTAAACTGGGATGACCCCACAAACTCACCCGGCTTTTTTAGCCCAGAAGTAGAAGCAGATTTTGATAAAGAGGCAATTAAACTTTGGAAGCAACTGCAAGTAGAATTGGCGCCTAATTATGAAGTCGTTTATTTTAGCGATATATTGGGGAAAATTGTAACACATGAAAGTGAATTAGACGTTTTACATATACCCTCACAAAGTCTTTAGGTGTTAGTCGGCAAAGCTATAAATCTGGTTAAAAGAGTAAATATTTTTACCACGCCCGTCGCAGAGGGCACGGAGGAAAAAGTTAGAGGGAGGTTGAGGAAGGCGCCTGTTTCCAAGGTTGCTGTCTCCACCCTAATTTTCGTCTTGCTTCGGTAGTATTAACTGGGGGCATATGAATCTCTACAAGTTCTACGGTTTCTTGAACCAATGCTTTAAGTTCATTGACGGCAGCAGGGACTTCATGACTAAACAAGCGTTCCAAACGAGAAGCAAAATTAATAGGAGCAATCTCCATTTGTTCAATAAATCTGTTCATGCGCTTGAATTGAAATGTTGAGTAATACAAGCGATTTAATCCAGATAACACACCAAGAAGATTTTGGGACGATTCAACCATTATTTGGTAGTACCAAAGCGTTGTATCTCTTTTGGCAAGCTTTGAGTGCATTCCCCAAATAGGCACAAACTTAAGATAATGCTCAACCATTGTTTGCGCGAGTCCATCCGGATAATTCGCAACCTTGGCTTTCCACTGCTGAATCAATGTTTCGCCGTACAACGGAATTCCAACGAGTGTTCCTGACATCGCTTTCATAATTGGAGATTGAATATCAAACTCCTCCAAGATGCTGAAAATTTCCTTCTCCCATTGTGCGATAGTCGCATGAGCAAACTGACATTCAACCCCGTTTATTAGGAAACTCTCACCAAAGGCGCCTTCTTGTCGATCACCCAAAATGCCGATCAACTCTGCCTGATTTTTCTGACGCGCGAGGTGCAACTCTTCAAAGGAAGGTAATTCGTCGTAATAAAGCATCACATCGCAATCTGAGTATTCATCGCACAGCCCTTCTGCCACAGAACCTGTTACCATAACAGCTTTCGTTTTCGGGTTGGCGATATACGCGCTTGCATTGCGTTTTACTAGTTCCAACAAGTATTGAGTTCTATCAGTCATAAACAATGCAATATAAATGTAAAAGCCTCTCTCAGTAAAGAGAGAGGCTTTATTAAGTTTTATTACCACAATGATTGCTGGTACAGCTATTTAGAACATGCTCATAATCGTAATAACGCTGACGCTGGTCAACATTACTGCAACACCCATAGCGATTGAAACGCCGAATTGACCTGGATTTGATGAGTTCATATTACTTGTACCTGAATTTTTTGACGATGTATTTACCTTACCAAGCTACGTATTCTTACATATTAAAAAGACTTAATTCTTAAATAACCTTTACTTAACTTCATAAACATAAGTGTTTATACTCTAATTGATTTCTGTCAATCTTCATAAAGACATAGTTTTTACAGACATCCAAAATTTTCTTTCTTGTGGAGCGGGCATCCTGCCCGCCTTAGATGCTTCAACGGGCAAGGATGCCCATTCCACAATTGCCCCATTCCACAATTGTCCATTCCACAATTGCCTATTCCACAATTGCCCATTCCACAATTGCAGGTTAATTCATGCCAAAATACTGTTTGCGAATAGCTTTGAGAACTTGTAGTAACTCAATAGAAGAATCGGGACGAGTTATATCTAACTTGGGCAATAATTGATAAACGGGTGGATTTGCTTGCTGAATATAAACAAATTGATAATCCATACCATTTGTACTCAACCCCCAAATCGATGATTGCTCTTTGATAGCGTCATATGCGTAGGTAAGTAATTGAGGTAATCCTTCCGATGCATTAATACTACTATTTTTTGTTTCGATAACTAAAATCCAAAATGGTGCCACTTCCTTTTTTTTTATCTGCTTATTAAATGCTAGTATATCCATCCGCCCTTTAATCAGCGTATTTTCATCTTCTACCAAGACATCAGCGATTTTTTCCTCTAAAAGTATTTTGATGCGAGGAGTGTAAAAACCTGCTAGTCTAAGAAGAGGCGCCAAAAATAAAAACCTAATTTGCCCTTCACTAATTTTTCCTGCTGCATAGTAACTGCGAAATAAATTTCTAATCTCCTCTAATTCCTGTTGTTCAAATTCAGTTAGAGACTCTAAAGTTAATAGAGACGTAAATGAGCTATTATATTGCTCTTCATAATTTAATAGTGCTTGGACTTTTTCTAATGTGAGATTACTTGCATCAATGGTGGTAGTCATTTTTTCACCTATTTAAAGATATTATTGGTTATACTGTTGTGTTAAAATACTGTTTGCAAATAGCTTTGAGGACTTGTAGCAATTGAACTGATGAATTAGCACGAGTTATGTCTAACTTAGGCAATAACTGGTAAACAGGTAGATTTGCTTGCTGAATATAAACAAATTGATAATCCATCCCATTGGTACACAACCCCCAAACTGATGATTGCTCTTTAATAGCGTCATATGCGTAGGTAAGTAATTGAGGTAATCCTTCTAAAGCGTTTGTACTACTATTCTTTGTTTCGAGAACCAAAATCCAGAATGGTGTTATTTCAATTTCTTCTTCAATCTGCCTATTTAAAGCTAATATATCCATACGTCCTTTAATCAGCCTATCTTTGTCTTCTATTAAGATATCGGCTATTTTTTCTTCTAAAAGTATTTTGATGCGAGGAGTGTAAAATCCTGCTAGCTTCAGTAGAGGCGCCAAAAATAAAAATCTAATTTGCCCTTCACTAATTTTTCCATCTCCATAGTAGGAGTTAAACAACTCCCTAATTTCTTCTAATTCCTCCTGCTCAGATTCAGTCAAAGGTTCCAAAGTCAACAAAGACCTAAACGAGTTGTTAACCTGTTCTTGAAATTTCAACAGTGCTTTAACTTTATTTAATGTAAGATTACTTGCATCAAGGGTAGTAGCCATTTTTTCACCTGTTTAAAAATATTGTTGGTTACACTGATGTGTTAAGATACTGCTTACAAATAGCTTTGAGAACTTGTAAGACTTGAATAGAAGAATCAGGACGAAACAAGCTTAAATCAGGCAACAATTGGTAAACGAGAGGATTTCCCCGCTCAATATATACAAACTGATAACCCAACCCATTTGTAGTTAAACCCCAAACAAATGGTTGATTTTCCAATATTTTATATGCATAAGTTAATAATTGCGGCAATCCCTCCATTGGGTCAAGTATGCGATTATTTGTTTCTATAACCAAAACACAAAATAGTGTTACCTCCTCTTCAGTCTCCTTATTTAAAGTTAATATATCCATACGCCCTTTAATCGGCGTACCTTTATCTTCTTCCAAGATATCGGCGATTTTTTCTTCTAAATGTATTGTGATGCTAGAGGTGTAAAATCCTGCTAGTCTAAGTAGAGGTGCCAATATCAATAACTTAGAAAGTCCTTCACTGGTTTTTATTGCTGCATAATAACTGTGTGCGTAAGTTCTAATTTCCTCTAATTCTTGCTGTTCAAATTGAGTTAAAGTTTCTAAAGTTAACAAAGATGCAAACGAGTCGTTAGGCTGTTGTTGATAATTTAACTGTGCTTTGACTTTATTTAACGAGAGGTAGCTTGCACCAGAGGTTGTAGTCATTGTCTAAAACCTTTCCTTGCCTGTATGGTATAATAGTACCAAAGGAAAAATCTTTTTCTAGCTACAACAATGAATCTTCATAAAAGTGAGATAGATGCTTTACTAGTTCAATATAATATACAGGTAAATTCCAAGAGATTACTTTGGGAAGTAGATAATAATAAAGTTTATGGCATTATAGTTGATGGTATCAATGCTATTGAAACTTGGCGCCAGCTTTATGAAATCATTTCTGTAACTCAACATTATCCTGTCTTGTTAGGCAGTCAAGAAGAAACAAATTGTTACATTGAAAATAATTTTACAAACTTTGCTGTACAAGATAATGAAGCTTTAACTTTAAATGAAATTATTAATATTGGTAATTCATTAAACGTGGAACAGTGGTTTACAGAAGTTGAAGCTCAAAGACGTGAAGAATGGGGAGAATTTCTTCTTGAAGAAGATGAGATAATTTCGTATATCAACAAAATTGACCCTGTTGCTGTGGAAGAAATGGTTGATTTTGATGAGTGTATTTCCCCTATCACTGATTATACAATTATTAGAGATTTTTCTACGAAACAGCCATATAGCGATTCGTTGAGGAATTGTAAGAATCACTCTTATCTTTCTTTGTGTCCTACCCTGCGGGAAATCCTCCGGATTATGTGTCCTTTGTGGTTCGTTACATAAGCCTAGTTTTTATAAATGATGCGCGGAATGCTATATCAAGAGGTTGTTATTGCTTTAGTTCCAACAACAGCTAGTTGGCAAGTTCCTGCTTTTCTCAAGTTTGGTAACTGGAACGACTGCCCACAAAGCGAAGTACATGTTGCTCTAATGAAACACTGGTATGAACTGTACGGTGCGGAAGTGGTAGGTATCAGTAATGATGTTGTGGAAATGCAAGTTAAGAACCCTCCCAAAGATATGGCAGAATCTTTACATTTGGCTCTAGAGCAATATATTTATTGTTACGATATTGTCAATCAAGGTGTACAAACATTAAAAAATCTTGCTACGGCTTTACTTGAATCTAAAATTTGGTATTTTTGGTGGGATTAGAGATTTTTCTCAGTTGAAATGGCGCCCATTTTTTCTCTTACTCTGTGTACTCTGTGTCTCTGTGGTAAAAATAAAGATTATTTATAGTCGGTGCGTGACGCTACAAGTCTTATCGTTTCCAGTGAAGTTTTTTCATAGCGTCACACACCCTACGTCACTGACTTTTGTACTTAATTCGTCATCAGTAATACAGTATACTAAATTTATCTCTCCATCTTCTCCTTGGGCATGAAAATAACCTGATAAGTTTAGTTGTGTATCAATTAATTTACAAGCGTGTATCCTCAAAAAACTCTAAACCGGATTCAGTTACATCGGCGCCGTAAAATAAATAAGCTGTCCAATTTATCGAAGAGACGCGGGGCGTAGAGACGCTCTTACGCGGAGAGTATCTACGTCCCGCGTCCGGGGCGGCAGCCCCTTCATGTCGCTCAACCCCAATTTCGCTCTTGTTGTCTAACGAGCGTTGGGGTTCAATCCCCATCTGAGATATCCCCGCGTAAGAGCGTCCCCCAGTCTCCGCGTCTCTTCCTTGAAGGGGTTTCTATTCCAAGACCACCCTTGTAGATACAAACCGATTTTAGTATCTTGCTCATAAGTACGCTGTAATGACTCTATTAGTTGAGTCGCTTTATCAAACTTTTCTGGTTCGACTTCTAACCAACCGCGTAGAGAAAAAAAGTACGACATAATACTACTCCTTACTCCATACAATAACAATTCCTTGTTTATCCTGACTTTCTACATAAATCTTTACGCAACTTGATAAGAAATTACAAATATCGGCGCCAATTGCTTTACAAGTTAAATACTGTTGTAATATTTACGAGGCTTTTGCTATCGGTTAGAATTTAAGGCTTGTGGGAGGCGCGCTCTTTGCGCTACTACGAACATTTTTCTTTTAATATTATATTTCTCTGTTGCAAATATCACTAGAGTTGGTACACTTATACTTTATTGGCTTGCTTAAATAAATTTCCATATTTATAGATAGGCGCCACTTAACTGGGATGCTTTGATATAACTACCTCACGTCCCTACTCCCTCACACCTACACAAGACTTGCACCGCTTATGGTTCACATCAAGCGCGTTGAACTTACAAATTTTAAATCGTTCGGCGGCACAACTTCAGTCCCTCTATTGACAGGTTTTACCGTCATATCTGGACCTAATGGTTCTGGAAAGTCGAACATTCTCGACGCGCTACTGTTTTGCCTTGGTTTGGCAGGTTCTAAAGGAATGCGCGCGGATCGACTTCCTGACTTGGTTAATACGACCCAAGCATCGAAAGGTCGTTCGACGGTTGAAGCTAGTGTTACCGTTACTTTTGACCTGTCTGACCATGAACCCGATGCTGTGTTTGATGAAGATTTAACTGTTACTGTTGTTGAAGATGATTTATTAGATGAAGTAGAGGAAGTAAAAGAAGAGGAAATTAGCGAAGACGATAAAAATCGTAAAGAAAAAATCCACGCGAAACCAGGTGAAGATTGGTGTGTTACACGAAGATTACGTGTGACTCAGCAAGGTACTTATACTTCTAACTATTACATTAATGGGATTTCTTGTACTTTAACTGAGTTGCACGAGGAACTTGAGGTGTTACGGGTTCACCCTGAAGGTTATAATGTCGTGCTTCAAGGGGACGTTACGAGTATTATCTCGATGAACGCGCGTGAGCGTCGGGAAATTATTGATGAGTTAGCGGGTGTGGGAGCATTCGACAGAAAAATTAACCAAGCGAAAAAGACTTTAGAGGAAGTTAAAGAGAAAGAAGATAGTTGTCGAATTATTGAGTCGGAGTTGGTAGCACAGTGCGAAAGGTTAGCGCAAGATAAAGCTAAAGCGGAAAGATATCAGAAGTTTCGCGTTGAATTTCTGGAAAAGCAGAAGTGGGAAGTTGTATTATCATGGCGAACGCTGCAAAATCATCAGGAACGCTTACAGATGCAAATTCAAGCTGGAGATAAGCAAAGTGTTGAACTTGGTGAGCAGTTGACTAATTTAAATAATCAAATTGCCACAAAGAATATTGAACTCGAACAACTTAATCTGCACCTAAAATCTTTGGGTGATGAACAGTTACTAGCTGCACAGTCACAGTTGGCAAACCAAGAAGCTGAACGAAAACAGCTAACTCGTCAGCAAAATGAATTACAATCCTCGCAGCAAGAAACAGGTAGGAAGTTACAAAGTACTCAGTCCGAAATTGAGCAGCATAAACAAAATTTGCAGCAAATCACCGAAGCCCAAACTTTAGAGCAGCAATCTATATTATATTGTCAGCAGCAACGCGCGTTATCACAAACAGCTTTAGAAGAATCGCGCGCAACTGCTGCTACTGTTGCGGAAGCTTCGGAAGCTTGGGTGCAACAGCAAACAGCACTCAACCGTCAAATTGAAACTTTACTGCAAACTCTTGAACCACAGCGGACTGAACAAGCGCAGTTGCAAGAACGTAATACACAGTTATTGTCGCAAATTCAAGAGCAGACTCAATTATTAGAGCGTATTGAGCCAGAATTAGCCGAAAAACAAACTCATCTATCCCAACTTCAAGCAGAAGTTAATAATTCTAATCAACCTATTCAAGATTTAGCACAAAACCTCAGCGCTACCGAACAGGAATTACAGTTACAGCAGGAAACGCAAAAGCGTCTTTTAGCAGAACAGCGTGATAAAACAAGACAGTTAGACAAATTAGAAGCACAAGCACAAGCGCAACAAGATGTACAAGGAACCGGCGCCAGTAAGTTGATATTACAATCAGGTATACCTGGGGTTTGCGGACTGGTTGCTGAGTTAGGAAGAGTCGAAGCGCAATATCAAGTTGCTTTAGAAATAGCTGCTGGTGGCAGGTTAGCGAATATTGTAGTCGAAGATGACTCAGTTGGTGCAGCTCTTATTGAGTTACTCAAACAGCGTCGCGCGGGTAGAGCAACTTTTCTACCATTAAATAAAATTCAAGTACCGAGAACACCTTCGCTAAGTGATTTAAGATATGCAAACGGTTTTATTGATTTAGCAGTTAATTTAATAGAGACAGAAAACCGTTACCGTGATGTTTTTGGTTATGTATTTGGTGGAACGGTTGTTTTTGAAAGTCTTAACACTGCGCGCGCGCATTTAGGTAAATATCGTATAGTCACCCTTGATGGAGAATTACTCGAACCCAGTGGTGCAATGACAGGGGGTAGCACTGGACAACGCTCACAATTACGATTTGGGGCGCCGGAAACAGGAGATACTGAAGAAGTAAGATTATTAAAACAGCGTTTGAATGAGATTGAGCGCGTTTTAGAAAGATGTGGTGAAGCAATCACGTTAATGAGCGCGCGTGTCAAGCAATTGTCACAAGAATTAACAGAAAGCCGTCAAGCCAAACGCGAACAGCAACTGCGGTTAGAACAGTTACAACGTGATGTTAAAAACCTCACAGGGCAAGTAGAGAGTGCAAAATCTCAACTTTCTCAAAACCAGAATAAATTTAGCACTGCTCAATCGCGTTTAGAAATATTAGATAGCTCATTACCTAGTCAAGAAGAACAATTAGCACAGTTACGGCAAACGCTTTCAACTTTAGAAGCAGAACAAACACCAAGCGAATGGCAACAAGTTCAAGCTCTTATTAAAAATAACGAGCAACAATTAAGACAGCGTGAAACTGCATTACGGGAAGCTGAACAGCGTTTAACCAACCTAGAATCACAATTTACCCGTCTAACCGAACGCATCCAAGAATCAGAAGCACGTATAACTCAATACCAACAAGACCAAACCAACTGTAGAGACGCGAAATTTCGCGTCTCTACAGAATTAACAGCACTCAGCACTCAAATAGAACAAACACGCGCGACTTTAACCCAACTCGAAGCAAACCTGGGAGAAGAGAAGAAAAAACGCGATACATTGGAAGCTGAGTTACGCGCGCATTTATTGCGTCAACAGCAAATTGAGTGGGAAGTTCAAAAATTACAGGAGTCTCAACTCAAAGCAAGAGAAGAGCTAACTAACGTACAAGAGCAGTTGCGAACGATTTCCCAAGATTTGCCGAACCCTTTGCCCGAAGTACCCGGTAAAGTAGATTTAGAGGAACTACAAAAAGAGCTTAAAAGTCTGAGTAAGCGAATGCAAGCGATGGAACCAGTAAACATGCTCGCACTTGAGCAATATGACCGTACCCAAAATCGCTTGCAGGAATTAACGCAAAAATTAGAAACTTTAGAAGGTGAACGTACAGAGCTACTACTACGAATTGAAAACTTTACTACATTGCGTCAACGCGCGTTTAAAGAATCATTCGATGCTGTAAATGAAAACTTTCAATCAATTTTCGCGACGCTTTCCGAGGGTGATGGTTATTTACAATTAGATAACCCCGAAGACCCATTTAATAGCGGCTTGAATCTTGTGGCACATCCGAAAGGCAAACCTGTACAGCGTCTAGCTTCAATGTCAGGGGGAGAAAAATCCCTAACAGCATTAAGCTTTATTTTCGCCCTGCAAAAGTACCGTCCATCACCTTTTTACGCTTTTGATGAAGTAGATATGTTTTTAGATGGGGCAAATGTAGAACGATTAGCTAAAATGGTTAAACAACAGGCGCAATTAGCACAATTCATAGTTGTTAGTTTACGGCGCCCAATGATAGAATCAGCCGAACGCACAATCGGTGTTACTCAAGCGAGAGGAGCTTATACTCAAGTTTTGGGAATCAAGCTCAAATCCGAACATACATCGGCTTGAGTTTTTGTTAATAATAGTGTATAGATTAACCGGATTCGAGAATCGGGACTCGGTATTAGAATGACCTCAGAACAAACTATTAGACGCTCGGATATTTTAAACACACAGGTAGTCACTGGCGATGCCAGGAGACTAGGTATTATTAGTCAGGTATGGGTAGACGTTGACCAACGTGAGGTTGTGGCATTTAGCCTACGAGACAGCCTGATTTCCGTTTCCGGTGTGCCTCGTTACATGTACTTAGATAGCGTTAGAAAAATGGCTGACGTTATCTTAGTAGACAATGAAGATGCTATCGAAGACATTGATGTTGATGCTTTCAGCAACCTGGTAAATTGGGAAGTTATCACCGAAACAGGTGAAGCTTTAGGTCGGGTACGTGGCTTTAAATTTGATACAAAAAACGGCAAACTATTAACAATAGTTATTGCCTCAGTTGGACTACCTCAACTACCTGAACAAGTTTTAAGTACATACGAATTATCAATCGACGAAATTGTCAGCACAGGTCCCAACCGTCTGATTGTATTTGAAGGCGCCGAAGAACGATTGACACAATTATCAGTTGGTTTACTCGAACGTTTGGGTATTGGTCGGGCGCCTTGGGATAGAAGTGGTGACGACGAATACTACGCTCAACCTCGTGCAGTCGATCCAGGTAAACAACTTCCTAGCGGTATACCACTTGAAGCACCAATGGCAAAAGTTCGCACCCCCGAACGAGTCGAAGAACCAGCATGGGATGAAGACGACTACGAACCAGCGCCAAAACGCCGGGTCATGGAAGCGCGCGCGTCGTATGAACCAGCACCCCGTTACGATGACGACGACGAAGACGATAACTGGAGTGAAGCTAGTGGTAAAGACAAATACGAAAAAACAGCAAAGCTAGAACCACCAAAACCAGTTATTGAATACGAAGACGAAGACCTAGACCGCGACGCTTGGGATGACGAGGCGCCAACCCCGTTAAACATCCCCGAAAAAGTCAGACAAAAACAACCCGAATACGACGAACCGTAGGGGCGCCCCTAACCAACCAACCCCAACATCAACAAACAATCTCATAAACCCGCCCCGTTTTAAATCGGAGCGGGTATATATTTTGGGACGGGCGAGGACGCCCATCCCACAAGATATCCCACAAGATATCCCACAAAATAATTTAAATTACATATGGCATATTGATTATCAGGCGCCATTACATTATCATATAAATATACATGTACTATGAATGACTTAAGTTTAATATTCTAAAGTTAATGTAATTTTAAGTATATTTTCTGCTAAGTATTAAAACTGTTTTCTAGTACACATTAAGATATATAGATAAAGACATCAACTATAATTCTGAAACTATAAGTAAAGGGTTAAAGATTTGATTTTAGGCAAGGAGGGAAATATGAGTAAGACCCTTGAAATGCCAACGCTGTACAAGCGGCTGTATGCGATAGGATTGCCACCAAGGTTCATTCAAGAAAAAGCACTACCAGAATGGTGGGATGGATCGCTTGAAAACAACCCTGTAGCGGTTTTAGAGGCAGCAGGGCGTATTGCGAAACGTTTAGGGCTGAATATGGCATCTGTTCTTGACCCTGATGCCCCCATTACTTTTAAACAAATTACTAGCCCTAGATTTAAGAAAATGCAGAAAAGTAGCGAAAATCGATTGATTGTTGCTCAAGGGCTAGCAACTCGCGTTGCGGAAATGGTCGCACACGCCTGTATAAAACCTTTTCAAGGTATACCAGAGGACGCATCCAAAATTAGTCACGCAATTTTAAGTAAGAATCCTTGTATAAACCTTGATGCTGTTCTTGATTATTGCTGGGACATTGGTCTACCAGTGGTTCATTTCTCTGAGTTCCCAAAAACAACTCTTAAGATGGACGGTATGGCAGCAATAATTAATAATCGTCCAGTCATCGTACTTAGCTCTAATCGAAAGTACTCTGCTTACTTACTTTTCATAATTCTTCATGAAATAGGTCATTTTGCCAAGGGTCACGTTCAAGATGGTGTTTTGATTGATGAAAAAATAACGAAAGAAGCACAAGACTTTGAAGAGCAAGAAGCAAATGAGTTTGCCGAAACGATTCTTTTTGGTGAACAAAATAAATATACATGGGGTCAAATGGGTGACTCAATACAACTAACACGAATGGTGCGTCAGTTAGCTAATAAAGACGCGGTAGACGCCAGTGCCTTGGTATTAAATTATGCTTTGCAGAGGAATGAATGGAAAATTGGAGGTGGCGCCCTCAAAATTCTTGAGCCTGTTATAAATGCATCGGTCAAGATTAATAGCTATCTAGACAAGCAGCTAGATTGGGAAATGTTAGATGCAGACAGCGAAGAATATCTTAGACTTGTTACAGGAGTATAATTTCTCCTGTGTAAAGGAGTGAGGTAGGAGCAAGTCTTTGCTATTATATTTTACTGACAATGATATAATTTTGAAGCTAGCGGCTTACCAATTATTCTGGGAAATGCTTGCTAGCTTAAATATTAAAAGTGAAAATATCAGGATTTTGCCAACTGCGGCAAAGGTTTTTAGTGGTTCCCAGAAAATTAGTCGAAACTTTAGAGCGACAAGTATAGAAAGAGCCAAACAAATAGCAAATGCTTGTAATATTATTGACCAATCTGCTATCAGTAATACTATTGAATTTGAAATGCTCGCGTCTACTGATGGTATCGATGTAGGTGAAGCTTTACTTGTTGCAGCTACTGAATTAGAGCAAGATTTTTATTTACTTACATCAGACAAGCGATTTTTAAAAACATTAGCTTCATCTAACTTTGATAGCGTTAAGCAAAGGTTACAAAAACGAGTCATCACCTTGGAACAGCTAATGGCTCATCTTATTAGTGTAAAAGATTTTGATTTAATATGTCGTCGAGTTTTATCAGCAGATTCTTGCGATATGGTTGTATCCGACGCATTCAAAATGGGCAGGCAAACCAAACCGCAAGATGCTGTTACAGTTTTTCATCAAGCAATTCAAGATTTACGTGTCAAAACAGGAGATTTACTGATAGATTCTGTTGTAACCGCCGTCAGAGCAGGTTAACCTGCCCCGCACGTTACGACAAGTAGTTTAAAAAAAATTATTCAATTCGCTTAATAATTCTTTGCTAATAGGCGCCGTACCAAGAATATCGTGTTTTAAATCACCCCATTTTTTACCTGAGCGCGTTTTGTGCAAGCTAAGAATTTCTGCGACGCGCGGGTTTACTATAATTTGGGGTGGCGCCAGTTGTCCTAAAAGTCTTGCATGACGATATTGGTGAGACTGTTGCAGCAATATATCTAATTTTTGGGCAAGTTCATTAATATCTGTGTTTGCCATATCTAGTAAAAGGATATACCTAGCTGTTGGGAAGTGTGTAGGTATGAAACTTTTAAAGCTGGTTTCTGTAAGAGGTAAATTATTAAGTACTTGACGGACGAACTCAGAGTGTAGTTTTTCCCCAACTAAATCACTAACTTCTTTTGTGCGTCCGATAAACTCAAGACAGGGTGTTGCTTGGTAGAAATGGGTAACGCGAACTCGGTCTTTAATACGGTAACGGTATAATCCACCTTTTTGAGAAATAATAATTTCGTATACTTCTCCTTTTTGAAGTTCGTGAAGAAGGTATATATTACCTTTTTTGTCTTCAAACTCGAAAAACACCTCATCTAGCATTGGCACACATCCGTTTGCTGCGATAAGGGGAATAGTCATAGGCGCCTCGGTTGCTAAAAGTCCCTTACCCTGCACTAATACATCTGGGAAAAGTTTTCTTAGCATTTCGGCGCCATCCGCAGCGTTAGCGCTGTCCCAACATGAAATAAGTTTTAGCTGGCGCCAGAGTTTACTATATTCTGGAGTTTCTAGTAGTAAGTTATAACGTTCGGCTGATATCTTAGCTTTTAACTCAGAAGCTAGTTGTTTATGATGAGACTGTATATAGTCAAGCATAACTTTCAGAAAACTAGGACTCCATATTGAGATTATTTCTAGGTCTTCTGCAAGTAATAGCGCCTGGGAAAGCTTGTGTTTAAATTCTTCAGCATTGTGTATATGCTGTATTCCTGAAGGTGATACTAAAAAAGGACTTAGAGCAAGGCGTAACCAACCGTCAAGATATTGGGAGTCATCTTCTAGAGTTGTAACATCTGTCGGTTGGGTTAGCTGTGGTGAAATACAGAAATAAATTTTTCCAGTAGAGAACTTGGAACCATTAACAATTAAATCATGTGCCCATACACAAAACATATGATTAAACGAACGACGCAATGATTGAGTATAAGGAATTAATTTTGCTGCACTACGACTTCCTGATGTTTTCTCATAAAAAATAATTGGTTCATGAGTGAGTTGGTTGAGTTTAGTTTGGATATCTTGGTATTCAACAATAGGTATTTGGCGCCAGTTATTTAAAGATGTGATATTTAATGATTTTCCATATTCGCTTTTAGTAAAACGTTGAAAAAGTTCTTTTTGTAGATTTTTTTGTGCGAGTTCGGGGTTTTGAAGCGCGCGATAAAATCTATTTGTAGCAGGAGCAAAGAGTTTAGCAAAAAGTTGTATAAGTATACGCATAAATTCAATATTGAACAGGCAGGATGCCTGTTCCACTTATTTTACTATGGGAAAGGTGGCAGATATGGGTATGTAGGTGTTATTGTTAATATTTACTCCTGGTGCGATGTTATTGCAGGCGCCGATAAAAACATTGCTACCAATTTTTACTTTTTTGACATATAAAAGTAAATTTTCTTTTTTGGGTTTGATAATATGAGCATATATTCCAACTCCATGACCAAACACAACATTATCACCTACTTCTATTAATCCTCTATCGGCTATTTCTAATTTCGGTGTCCAGTAAATATTTTTCCCAACTGATGAACCCCATAATCTTAGCCATGAAGAAAATGCTCCTGGTATTAGGCGTAAGATTGCTTCAAATACAGGAAAGGTGATATATATAGATTGGATTTGATGACTGCCCCACCACGGTGAATATTCTCTTCCACAAAGATAACTAATGCCTTCTTGTATCGGGAAAAATTTATTGTGTATTTGATAAACTAGTAAAGGAAAGATATAAATAGAAAAGAGCAGGGTTATGATAGTGAAAATTCCTGGTTTATAGCAAATTCCCAGAAATGAGACAAATATCATCAGCATCACTAAGGCTGGGAAAAAAGCAAGCATTGTACTTAGAAAAGTCATGCCTTTATTAATCTCTGATTTTATAGGTTCTGTATTCATAGTTATGAAAGATAATTAAAAGGGTAAAAATAGTTTTTGAGTTAAACTCAGATTTGATATAGTGCCTAAAATCTCTGGCTTTAATTCATTATGGCAATATGTTCCGTGTATTTTATCCCATATTTTAAAGTTTGCTCCATAATTACCGCCACTATAATTACGCGCGTGATGCCATGCATGGTCTTGCGGTAAAATTAACCAGGGTGAAAGTAAACGATAAATTATAGATTTTGGTTGTGGTGTAAATATACTATGGCGCCATAAGTCTAAAGCTGATGTTAAACTGGCGCCGAATATATACCATGTTGGGTCTTGTAAGAAATAAATAAATAAAGGATGAACCCACAAATACAGTATTAACAAGCTTGTCCATAAAGTATTGCGCGATGTTCCTACTACATCCATTGCTGTTACTGTGTGGTGAACTTTATGCACTGACCATAATAAAGGGGTGTGGAATAAACGATGATTCCAGTAGTACAGGTAGTCTACAAGAATAAAGCTGAGGCAAAATGCTATTAATGGATGTAATGAGAGTGTTGATTTTAAGTTGGGGAGTAGGTAGTTATAAAGTTGAAAGACTAATGTGATTTGCAAAACAGGGATGATTATTCCTTGGAAGAATAAGCCAATAAAATCTAAAAGCCAGTCTTGACGATTTTTTGTGATAAAAAATGTGATGGGATGATGATTTTTTAGGGTTAGAGACAGTAAAGTTATAAAAGTGAACAAGATTATCATATATATAACCACAAAGGCACATAATCCGGAGGATTTCCCGCAGGGTAGGACACAAAGAAGAGAAGAAAAGATTTGTTAGACCCAAAATTCGACGTTTACAGATTTATCTGGTAGTTTACGAGGGTCTTCTCCTGCGGTGATGGTGTTACGGATGGACTCGACGAATACATGGATGGTATCAGCAGGTGTGTTGGCAAATTGGGCGCCGTATTTTTGAATTACTTCTGATTGGATTTTTAATGCTTCGATATCTTGATGGATAATATATTGGGCTGTCCAATAAACAAATGGACGCGCGAGTTTGTTCCAGATGCCGTAGTTGTATGTGACATCGGTATATACTAGTGTTGAGTTTTCTGTTTCTGGAATTGATTGACTGGTAATAAATAGTTTTCGATGTTTGCCCATGTCGTATTCTACGCTGGTTATATTGGGCATGTGAAAAGTATCTATATGATGAATTTCTGAAGCTTTGCGGTTGAGAAAGCGCGCGAACCATCCAAGATTATTTGTTTCGTTGTAATATTTTGCTATAACTGAACCGTTTTGTCTTTGGACTGACATTTCTAATTTTGAGGAGCGAGGTTTGCGAAAAACCCCAGGATGAACGCTGACTGTATGGGGAATGTCTATAAAATTTTCAGCGCAGTTAGTGACGGTGTTTTGAAAACGGTTTATCACACGCACTGTTTCCCATCCTGGTTTTTGGTAGTTCGGCATTGAAAAAGGTTTAAAATCTTCGGATGGGTTTTGTGATAACCTCACATAAACAAAACCGTCTTGTTCTGTGGTGTTGTAGGTGATAGTTTGACGTACATTACAAACGCGCGGGTTTTTTCCTTCTGAAGGGATAGCTACAACTTTACCGTTTTTGTCATAAACCCAACCGTGGTATGGACATTGTATTTGACCTTGACAAACTTTACCTTTGGATAAGCGACTGTTTCTGTGCATACATTTATCGCGTAATGCTACAGGTTTCCCGTCTGGGTCACGGAATATTGCTAACCACTCGTTTAGTACTGTCCGAGATAGGACGGTGTTTGCCTTGAGTTGTTTGCTTTCACAAACTATGTACCAAAAATCCTCATATTTCATGTTTCAATTAAAGATATTTCAATATCATTTGTAAGTTGTATTTGACAAGCTAGTCTTGCTTGATGGTTTCCTGGTGCGAAGATTTCTAAGATTTCTTTTTCTTCTTCGTTTGGAGGGGGGATGTCACCTTTTATAGATACAAGGCAGGTTCCGCATATTCCGGTACGACAACCGAATAACACTGGTGAATTTTTGACTGTTAAGTGTTCTGATAAATTATCGTTTTGATTAAGATATATTTCTGGATGTTTTTTTGGGTTGAAGGTGATTTTACAAGGATTCGTAGTCATTTTTGGCAACGGATATAACGGATGTAACGGATGATTTGTTTTTTATAAAGAGTGTCTTCTTCAGGATATGTTAGAAACTAATCAACTATCCGTTACATCCGCTCTCATCCGTTGCTAAAGACCATATTGAGGGTTGGAGTTGGTTGACGTACTCCATGTATTTGACAAGGGGTTCGTCGATGTTTAAGAGTGTGTTGGGGTTATAGTTAATATTGTCGTAAATCATGCCGTCTTCGTGTCTAAGAAAGTAATAAGCGGCTTTTGTTAGTAAAAGTAATATTTTTGTTTTCAAGGCGCCGAATATGCCTTTTCTTTTTTCTGCTATATATATAGGTTGAACGCGCGTCCTACCTTCATTTATAGGAGTGTAAGCATAAATCATGTGTAATGGTGCCACGAATTTAACTTTCTTCATTATTGTTAAAAGTCCAATACATCCATGTGCGTACCTCATTGTGTACTCGTAGTAGTTTCCTAAAATTTGCCGCGCGAGTTTTTCTCTCTTATTTGTATTGGGAAATTCACCACTGAGAGTAAAGTCTATTACATCACCTACAGCATTTGCTTGTAGAGACAATTTCATATCGATGTTTAATTTATGCACCGTTTTTAAATGTTGAGCATCGATACCGTTCATCATACAAATATGGTGATGACAACCGCGTTCAAAGGGTTTATCATACATTGTCATCAATGATTTACCTTTGAGTTCATCAAATTCTACTACTCCTTGTGGCGCCTGACTATCTGGGTAAACCCAAATAAAACCATATTTTTCATCTGTTGTGTAAGCTTGTAATTTGGCTTTTACTGGAATTTCTTTTTGGCAAGGAATATCTCGACAGTTTCCTTCTCCGTCAAATGCCCAATGATGGAAGAAACAACGAATAAAGTTACCATCTACTTTGCCTATTCCTAGGTCGGTTCCTAAGTGGGGACAGTAGGCATTAAGCGCGCGGACTTGACCAGTTTCTGTACGGAAAATAACAATTTTTTGTCCGCATAATGTTAATGATTTTGCTTTGCCAGGAAGAATGTCTTTACTTAAGCAAGCTATGTACCATCCTTTGGCGATAATGTTTGGATTGTTGAAGATTTTTGTTTTCATTGTTAAACCTTGGTTTGATCCCCCCAACCCCCCGCGTGGAAGCTACCGTGTACACACAAGTCTCTTTTTCTTCTCTTTCTTCGTGTCCTTTGTGTCTTTGTGGTTCTTTAAAGAGATAAACCACAAAGACACAAAGGGCACAAAGGGGGGAGTGTAAGGGGGAATTATTAAAGATGTGTGTACACGCCCAGCCTTATTAAGGGGGGATTTTATATAAACTGTTTTATTTTTTGTTTTTGATGTGCTAAATATTTAGAAATATTATTAGACCCCATCAAAGACATTTCTTTATTACTCTTCCATACATAATCAAGTTTTTCTAGATACACTTTATAAGATTCCATTGCTTCAGTATGTGTATTGTAGCTACGATGTAGTCCTTCGCTTTCTTGAGTGAAACAGCGTTGCATCATTTCTTTTGCTTCGGCGCCGCTCATATTAAAGACAGGTGAACACAACAAAAGGTAAACTGCTTTATATAAAGCGGGGTCATACCAAAAAATGCCGTTGATAGCTACAGAAAAGTGATAATGGTCTTTTTGACAACCGTGTAAACCTAGGTTAGCTACTAGTTTTTCAAATTCAGTTGGTGGTTTTAGACAATGAATCACATCATGAGAGATAATTGTCGAACTGTTAAAGTGGAAACTCTCATCCATGAAGTGATAGTAAGATATTTTGGCTGGAATAGGCGCCTCTTCTTGGTTAGGATGTTTTTGGTAGTAGTTACTTAGCTTGTGCTGTACGAGTTTGCCGTTGAGTGTTCTAACTCCGCGCACTGTAAAATACTGACAAGCTAAAAAGGTATTATCTGCTGAAAGTAACCCGAAAGCTTTTAATTGTAGTTCTTTCCATTTGCGCTTGAAGTAGTTGGTGTCGGCAAAAACCATTGTTTCCGCAAATGGACCACGCATCCCATAACTAAATATACGTTTACCAAATAGTGCTGCTTCTACTTCGTTGGCAACTGTTTTAAAAGCATTGATGTGCGCGCGTTCTTGACTCGATTCTAAATCAAGGGTGTCACAAACTATGCGAAAATCTTCTTGGGCGTAAAGTCCGGCTGCACTCGTTTGGTTAAAATATATAGTGGCAATTTCTGCCGAGATGATTTGTGAGTAATATGCTACCCAGTAAAGTTGATTTAATATAATGCGTTGGCTAGAAGATGCTTGCTCCCACAGGGGAGTGCCATACATTAACGAGTATTCTTCAGGGTTCCAGTATTCATTTTTACAGTCTTCATAACGGAAAGCAGCAGATGCAGCATCTAGTAATGCTGTGTGGTCTTGCTGTTTGTTACGTTTGTGGTTTATTTCTAGTCTACGGTTGACTTTTTGGTTTTCTGTAATTGTATTCATAGTTATGTATGTGAGGCATAGCCCTACTTACGATGTTGTACACTGCTGTGGTGAAAACGGTGTGAAAGCGTTGCGTTCTTCTAGTTCTTGAACTATTGCTGTTGTCTGGGGGTTTGTGATTAGGTTGCGTAGTAAATTTAAACGAGTGCTACTATGAGATTCGGCGCCTAGTTGTTGAAATACGGTTATTTTCTGCTGACGTGATAAACTACCAAGGACTTGCTCGACTGCTGTCACAACTCCTTGTGGTCCGACTTGTACCATTTGGAGGAAGGATGCAAGTATTTCAATAATGGTTTTTTGAGTTTGATGTTCTATTGAAATTTGTTCGCATAACCTAACTCCGGTAGCATGATGACGACTTTCGTCTTCTAGAAAACTTTGTAATACTGCTTTTAGTTCTGTGTGTTGGCAGTTTTTCGCTAGGTTACGGTAATGAGTTAAACCCCATCCTTCGAGTATTACTTGTAGAACAAAAATTAGTACAGATTTGTCAGATGTTTCTGCAACATCAGCTAGTAAGTGTAAGAAGGCGTTATTTGTACTAACTAGTTCGGGGTTTGTTAAAAAAGAACTTATTTGTGCGAGGTGTGTTACTTCATCTGCACTAAATAATGCGTAAAGCATTCGTTCTTCGGTGGTTTCTGCGAGCATGACCATTTTTGCCATGTAACCAATACCTGCTTTTTCAATGAAGTAAGCTTCTTCTAGTAGTGTTTGGTTACAAAGTTCTAAAATTATAGTTTGCTCTTCTGGAGTGCTAGCTGTGAATATTTCGACTTTATGTAAATCAAAATGTTCAGCGTTCCAGTAAATTAAGTTGCCTGTGATAGAAGGTTTTATTTTTCCTATTTTACTCTCAAGTGCTGAGTCTAAGATTCGACGCAGTTTGTCTTCTTTAGAAGTGTGTGGTATATCAAAACCAGTAATTTTATAATTCATAAAAAGAGTGACAAATACTTTCTTCTCTTTGTGTCCTTCGTGCCTTTGTGGTTCTTTTATTTAAACCACAAAGACACAAAGGACACGAAGGAAAGAGGTTAATATAGTTATTCCCAAGTTTTCCACGCTAAAGGTTTCTGTTTTTCTGCGTGGTGGATAAATTGGATGATGGAGTTGTCTGCTTTAGTTGGTGTTTTTAAATCAAATTTGATAGTTTGGAAAATTTTAGTATCACCTTTGGCAAAGTAATTACCAACTATATTAGTTAAAGTTAATACTATTCTATTAAAAATCCAACCAAGTATTCCCGCGCGTTTTTTAGTAATTAATATTGTTTGTCCTTCGGTTTTGCCTCCTTCTAATAGTCGTAAAGTGAACATGATGTGGAAGTGCAAGAAGTCGGGGCCAACTGTAACTACACCTGTGCTTCCATACCAGTAACACATATTATAAGTAACAGCATCTTTATAAAAGGGACGAATTAATTTGAGAAATAATGAATTTTCTCCTCCTCTTGTGGTGTTAGCAAAGGTAATCGCGTTTTGGTATTCTTGTTTGTCAAAGACTATTTTCACAGGGAAGTTATGAACTGTGTTGAAATGGTGAGCATCTATTGCATTAACCATGACAACATTGGGGTGACAGTTTTTAATAAATTTTTTTGCTAAAGCACTATCACACTCTTCGTCTTCTAACTCAGGAACGAAAGGTAAAGGACTCGGTAGGTGCTTACCTGTCCAGACCCAAATCATTCCATACTTTTCTGCTGTTTGCCAAGTATTTATTTTCACGGGTAATGCTGAGTTTATACAAGGTACCTCTATACATGTCCCGTCTGCATCGAATTTCCAGTTGTGGAAAAAACACCTTAGTGCGTTACCTTCGACTTTACCCTCTGCTAAATGGGCACCCATATGTGGACAATATGCATCAACAGCAGTAACTTGATTATTTTTTCTTCGATATATTGCTAAGTCTCGACCCATGAGAGTTACAGGTTTGACTTGACCTATTTTAAGATGATATGAGGGTATTGCCCAATACCATCCTTCAATAAAATATTCTGAGTTATTGAATATCTTAGTTTTTTGGTTGGATATAATATGGGATGCCATATAGTATTTGTACAAAGACGTTTTAAAAGTAATATTTCATTACATGATATAGGCTTTATCCCCTCAAACGCGCGCATTAATGACTAAATCTGAAAACCAGATTCTTCGACCTGCTTTTGTTAAGTTTTCTTCACTAATTTCAGCTAAACAAACTAACTCATCACCTTGAATATAGCGTGGGTTTTGTTTGGCAAAGAATTCAATATGTGGGTCTTGTAAACGTTCTGATGGAATTTCTTTTAACCGATCACGGAGTACGTGGGGATGTTGGAAACGGACTATTCCTGCTATATGTTTATAGCACTCACCAAAGCGCTGATATCCTAAAAAGTGCATCAACTCAGAAATATGAGCAGGTGTTGCTTTATCATATCGCGGATAAAACTCTTGCCAAAATACTGGCAGAAATCTATAAGTACGGAAACCACCAGAAATTAATAGCCAGTATAACTTACCTTCCGGGTACTGGCGCCGTATTTTCTGAACTGAAGTTATCCAAGTGCGAGAGAGTGTAGAACTCGACCAAGCGCTAGGGTCTACAATCGTGTCTCCTGAATATACTATATTAATAGTCTCCCCTTCAAACTGGGTAGTGTATATTAATAATGTTGAAAAAGCTTTGAGTTGTTGCGTCTCGTCTTCAAGAAGAATAACCCAATTCTTATTGCTCAAATCTGATTCAAAAACGTCTCGCCTTACACCCTCAAAATGGTTGTCAAGCAACGAATACATAGCATCTTGTTCAGTATTTGATAAATATTCTATTTTTAATACCCGGCTTTTCATAGGTAGATATATCTATATAGTGGTAGATTGTAAGTAAAAAATAATTACACTATATATTAACTACTTTAATTTGTTCTTGAGGGTATTGTATTGACTATGTGTCAGATAATGATCTGGTCTGTGGTACGTGAAAAGGCCTCAAGAATTTGAGGTGCAAATTGCGGATATTATTGTGAAAGCGGGTTTGTAGTTACGTTTGGAAGAAACGCGCTTCTTGTAATAGCCTGTTGAGGCCTGTTGTTAGAAGTATTTTGTAACCTTTTAGGGGGCGCCTACCATTAAAAGTTTGGTTGGGTTTCCTACTTAGAGATTTTAAATTAGAACAGCGACTTAACTATCGCTCTTTTCATCGTTATCATTTTTTCTCAATACTCCTAAAATAAGAGGGGTTGTAGCAGTTATAAGTGCTGGCAGTAAAGCTAAGTAGTCATAATATGTTGCTGGTTTATCTAATAAGGGAAGGTCGTTTGTAGGTGAAACCTCGATTTGAGTTGCAATTGCATATCCTTGGTTGATATTTGTGAACATAGAATATCTCCTACAAAATATGTGTCTCAAACAGTTACGTTAGTTAGGTACGTTTATGGCATTCATTTGTGACAAGAATTATTAGGAAAATGTCGAAAACTCAAGTAATGTGCCTCACCCCACACCATGTTTTGGCAACAGTATGGTAAATTTTGTACCTTGTCCAAGCATAGAAGAACATTCGAGCTTGCCACCGTGCTTTTGTATAATTTTGTAACTGACAGCCATTCCTAACCCGGTACCTGAACCTACGGGTTTTGTGGTAAAAAAGGGGTCATAAATTTTGCGCTGAGTTTCTTCGGTCATTCCGCAACCGTTATCTGTAATGGTAATAACGACTTGGTTTTGATTATTCAAAGATGTGTTTATAATAATTTTGCCTTGGTGTACTGAGTCGTAAATTGCGTCGATAGCGTTGTTAAGAATATTCATAAATACTTGATTGAGTTGTCCTGCATAGCATTCTATTTTTCCGATGGCGCCATATTCTTTGACAACTTCAATTGCCGGGGTGTTTAATTGATTATTATTAAGACGACTTTGCAAAATCAGCAGTGTACTATTAATTCCTTCGTGAATATCAACTGCCTTGATCTCAGCTTCGTCGAGTCGCGAGAAGTTCCGCAGTGATAGAACTATTTGTAAAATACGGTCGGCGCCTATCTTCATTGAGGCTAAAATTTTGGGAAAGTCTTCTAGAATAAAGTCAAGGTCAATCGCTTTGACGACGGCGCCTACTTCTTTTACAGGTTCAGGATAGTGTTGCTTATATAGTGAAACTAAGTTCAGCAAGTCTTGAGCATATTCGCGAATCGGGTTGATGTTACCATATATAAAGTTGACGGGGTTATTAATTTCATGGGCAACACCTGCAACAAGTTGTCCTAAAGAAGACATTTTTTCGTTTTGAATTAACTGTGCTTGCGTATCAGCTAGTTTGGACATCGCTATTTTGAGTCTTTTGGCTTGCTGTTGAGCTATTTGCGCTGACTTACGACAACGTTTTTCTGAGGCAAGCAATTCTGCTTCTGCTTGTTTACGCACGGAAATATCTGTAATTGCTGCTACCCACTCACGCACGTTACCATCTTCTGATAACACAGGAGCAGCGCGCGTTTGCATATACCGATATTCACCTTCAGTATTCATTAATCGATACTCAACTTCAAAAAAACTTTTATTACCGCGCGCTCCTTGCCAAACTTGCTGGACGCGCGCAAAGTCTTCTGGATGAATTCTTTCTACCCAACCTTGCTGTAATCCTTCAATATCCTTAACTCGATAGCCGGCGCCTGCCAACATCTGAGTTAAATTACCATCAGCATCACTTATACATACTATCTGCGAAGTTGCAGCAACTAGCGAACGGTAGCGTTCTTCGCTTCGTCTCAATGCTTCTTGTGTGTGCTTTCTATCGCTAATATCTTCGATAACTTTAATTAATTCAATTGGTACACGGTTCGAGTTGCAAATAACCGAAACAGTCAACTTTACCCAAACAAAAGTACCATCGCGACGAATATAACGCTTTTCGATATGATAGCTGGTTTGTTCTAACTTTAAAAGTTTTTGGTGTAGTGATAGCTCGGTCAATAAATCAGTTGGATTAGTGATATCTTGAAATCGCATATTCAGCAGTTCATCAGAACTATACCCAACTATCTGACAAAACTTTGGGTTCGCTCGCAGAATACGTCCATCAATATTAGTATGAGAAATTCCTACCCCTGCTTCTTCAAAAATTACTCGAAACCTTTCATCGCTTTGACGCAGCGCTTCGATGGTGTTAAATATTTTTTTCGTTTGAATCACCCATTCATCGTATGCTTGCCATTGTTCGGTTAACGAATGGGGAAGTAAGTTGTAAAAAGTTTTACTTATAGATTTTAGTAACCACAGCTTAGTAGCTACAACTCCACACACAAACATAACTATTGTATATAAAAATACAGCCCAACTTCGATAGCTTATAACATTAATTAAATTCGGTATACTTAAAGACTCTGTATAAATTACTAACCGAATCAACATAATAGGTACCTATTAAAATGAAGTTGATGAAAAGATATTTAGGCTATTTTGAACGATTTTTACTAATAAGCGCCAAAGACGACAAATTAGACATCGATAAAATTGATGTCTTGCTCGGTTATTTGCGTTTAGCACTCTGGTTTATGTCGCGATACTGTTATAACTTCTACACAGCCATATTGATGCCGTAAAATTATACAAAGTTTAATTAAACGCTTCGTATAACTACTGACATTGGTTCAGCACCCTACTTCAATTACTAACAAATTTCGATGCGCTTATATAATATAGTTATAACTATTTCTATCCATACAAACCGCTTTTTGAATTAAAATATACATTTAAAAATACGCTTAAAACTATAGTTATTAGTTGATATACTGCTGGTCAATGTAATTAATTTTGGTAGGTACGTAGTAGCGCGGAGAGCGCAAAAGGTATTGATCATCATCTGAGACACCTAACCTACAGATTATCACGGATGTAACGTATACCATAAAAAAGATCAAGCATTGATACTCAATACATAATAAAAAATGTATAATTATCAGTCATTAGACAGATGCATTTTATCTATGATCAGGTTAAAGCACGTATACATACTGATGAATCTGAGTTAAAATAACAACGTCATTTACACATAATCCCACAATCATGACAACAGATAACTCCCAAAAAGGAAGTATCTGGGAAAGGCTAGAACAAGGACGAAAGCTTAAGGCAGCGCGCGGTGGCTACGCTGGCTATGGTTCACCACCTTATGGTCTTACCTCAATTAACGGTGAACTTGTCGAAGAACCGCACGAACAAGCAGTAATTGAGCTAATTCGTCGTCATCATAAATCAGGAAAGTCTTTACAACAGATAGCTAACTGGCTTAACGAGCAAGGATATCGAACTAAACGCAGTCAATTATGGAAACGAATCTCTGTTAAACGAGTTTTAGATAGACTTTACGGAAAAGCCTTGAGAATATCTGGAGTTGATTGCCTTATTACTCAAGCTTCTGAATTTGAAGGAGAAGACTGACGCGCGTGTCGAAGCTGTAAATTTGTAGAGAAATTATATTGTAGAGACGTTACATTGTAGAGACGTTACATGTAACGTCTCTACATTTTCATCGCCACGAAGCGTGCGAGTCACAACCAATATATATTTGAAATAGTTTCTATTATTGCTTTTGACACAAATTGCGCGTAACATCTCTAATAAATGTTTTATTTGCTGTTTTGTGAACTAACAGTCCATGCAATTTAACCAACCACTGATACCTGAGCAAAGTCTCGATGATGCCATTGACCGTCAGCCGCTGATTGTAGCACCTGATGCGTTATTGTCTGAAGTCATCGCCTTAATGAGTCAAAAAAGAGGCAGATTAGATGTACCATTGGATAGTGCAGGTTTGGTTGAGGCGCCATCAAAGTCTTCTAGTTTCGCGCTGGTTATGCAAGAAAATAACTTGCTAGGAATTATTACTGAACGCGATATTGTAAAGTTAGTAGCCGAAAATGGTGTTACACAGGATTTGAGAATTAGCTCAGTGATGACGACAAATCCGATAACTTTGCCTAGAATAGCATTTCGTGATGTGTTTGGGCCGCTGTTTCTATTTCGTAGGCATGGTGTTCGACATTTACCAGTTGTTGATGAAAATGGGTTAGTTGGTGTTATCTCAGCTGATAGTATTCGTTCTTTACTACGACCGATAGATTTGCTTAAATTGAAGCGAGTATCGGAAGTAATGACGACACCTGTAATTACGGCGCCTTTAACATGTGTAGTATCAGATGCAGCAAAACTAATGTCAATATACAAAGTTAGCTGTATAGTGATTACTCAAGAAACAGAAATAGATGATGAGGTTCAAACTAAGCCAGTAGGTATTATTACTGAACGAGATATTGTGCAATTTCTAGCTTTACAGCTAAATTTAACCAAAATACATGCACATCAGGCAATGAGTACTCCCTTATTTTTACTTCAACCTGAAGACTCGTTGTGGAAAGCATACCAAGAAATGGAAAGTCGCCGTGTAAGGAGATTGGTTGTTACTTGGAACTGGGGAAAGGGAATTGGAATTGTTACTCAAACGAACTTACTACGTAGTCTCGATTTTAGTGACATAACTAATATAGAGGAAATTATTGAGCTTACTGTTCAATCCGGGCAACAACAAATTCAGCAAGTTATAAAGCAAAAAATCGATGAGCAAAAAGAATTAGAGCGTTTACTGTCTTTAATGCTAAATAATTTGTATAGTATTGTGACTCAAAATTATACATCACCTGACGCGCTACAATCTCAAATCAAGTCAACTTTATTTAGTATTGAGCAAATACAAAATTTACTCCGTTATTTTAACCAACAGAGTCAAGATGTTTTGCAGCGTATCACAAAGGAGGCGCCGTCTCCTGAAAATTTTAACAGTACGGTGGGCATTGCCCACCCTACACAAGCTACACAAGCAAGCGTAGATGTGAACCTTGTTGAGTTTTGTTAACTTCGATACGTGCTTGAAACGCTTCTTTGAGATGTGGCATGTGTGTTACCGTGAGGATACAAGAAAAGTCGGATGCTATGGCATTTATTGCTGCTATTAAACGGTCACATCCTTCTGCATCTTGTGTTCCAAAACCTTCATCTATTATTAGCATTTGTAGTGCGGCGCCTGCACGCTGTGCTAATAATTTAGCTAGAGCAAGTCGAATGGCAAAGTTAATTCTAAATGCTTCACCACCTGAGTAAGTTTCATACGCGCGTGTTCCTCTGGCATCGGCAATTAGAATATCTAATGTGTCTATTAATTTGGCATTTTTCTTTGTGGCTTTACCATTACGTCCATACTTTTGTGTAACGAATTGTACGTGTAACTGATTCGCACTTAAACGCGAGAGTAGTTGATTAGTTTCGGCTTCAAGCTGCGGTAATACGTTTTCAATCATGAATGCTTGGATACCATTTTTACCAAAGGCTTGCGCTAATTCCTGATAAACACGATGTTGATTGCGAGTTTCTTGAAGTTGCTGTTGTTGCTCACCGTACTGAGTTTGTAAACCTTCTAAGTACTGTGCTTGCTGTTCGAGTCGTCCTAAACGTCCAAGTTGTTCGTCGAGTTGACGGCGCCTGATTGCTAATTCTGATTCTAAAGCTTGAATTTGCTCTGTTGGGTTAGCACTTTGTTTTAATTGCTCAGTAATTGCCTGAATTTGTGATGCTAAACGCTGACGCTCAACTCCACGCTCTGCGAGTGCAGCACTTAAATCATTTAACCGTGTTTGGCGAGTTGGGTATATAAGTTTTGCATTATGCAACTCTTGGTAGCGTATATGCCAAGCTTGTGCCGTGCGAAGTGCCGCGCGGATGTTGTTATGCTCGGTAGTATCATAACCAATTTCAACAATATATTTATCTAAAGCTGCAATTTCCAAAGCACACTCAGATTCTACTGCTTCTAACTCGATACGTTTTTCTAAATCGGCAATTAGAGCTTCTAACTCTGGTTTGCGTTGACCCAGTTGTGCTTGTCGCTTTGCCGCGTCTTTGATTTGTCCCTGTTTAATTTCAGCCCAACGCCATCTTTCAACTTCGTTACGCGCTAAAGCATGGTCTTGCTCGTTGTAATTTAGACTTTGTATGTACTCGTCAAGGTGTTGTAATTCCTCTTGTTGCTCAGGTGCATAATCTCCCAAATGTAACGCGCGTTCTAATTTTTCTTTTTCAGCTGCAATTTGATGCAGTTGCACTTCAGCATCGCTACTAGATTCTAACTGCGCTGCTAATTGTCCTCTTTGCTCACGTAAACTATCATATGGGGATAATTTTTGGGAAATATCGCGGTATTCCTGCCTTAAAACTTGAATTTCACGGTCAGAAACAGCCATTTGCTCTCGAAACACCCATAACTGTCCTTCGGTGTCTTTATATTCAGTTTCAGTTTTACTAACAACGTGGTTCCAGTTATGTTCATCTAAAGGACGTTCACATAAAGGACAAATTGCATTAGGTGTTTTTAAAAGCTGCAATTTTTGGTCGAGTTCCCCCAAAAGTCGTTCATATTCGCGCTGCTGTGCTTGCAAACGCTCCATAAAGTGGCGCCGTTCTTGACCCTTTTCTTGAACTCGCTGTAAATAAACGCGCGTTTTTTCGAGTTCTTCTATTTGCGTTGCGACTGCTAATACTGCCTGCTGAATTTGCGGTTGACGTTTGCTTGCACGCTGTAATTGAATTTCATTCGTTTCAAGTTGCTCGATACGCGCGATCAAACTTGCATGAGCTTTATCAAGATGGCTTTGTAACTGTTGACGCTGACGCAGTATCGGTGAAACGCGCATTTGCAAGTCATCAAGATGTGCTAAATGATTACGAGAATCTCGTAATTTTTCTAAACCAACTTCGACTTCTTTAGACTTGTTGAGCGTTTGTTGAATTTCACGTTCTTGTTGCAGTATTGCTTCTAATTGTGCTTGCGCTTGCTGCAATTGCCGTTCGAGAGCATGAATTTGTTTATGCAACTGCTGCTGTTTTATACCACGCTGTTGTTGTGTACGGGTAAATTCTTGAAATTTAGCTGAGAAAGCTTCTTCTTGCGCTTGTAAATGTTGGTAATGTTGATACCCTGCTTTGATATCGTTTTCGCGTTTTAATAACTCGTCTAATTTAGCTAATTCGGCGCCAACACTAAAACGGTCTTTTTCTAAACGCTCGCAGTCTTGCGTCAAATTAGCAAACGAGGAGCGGACGAAGCTAAGTTGCTCCTCCCAAGATTTGCGCTGATGTTCGACAACCTGTAAGCTTTGCAATTGTACAGTTTCAAACTGTTGTTGTTGCTGAAGTTTGCTGAGTTCAGTTTCTAAAGACTTACGCTCGAATGTGATGCTATCACGGTTTTGTAAATGACCTTTAATTGTATCAAGCGAGCGTTCTATCTCGTCTGAGCGAGCTTTCAAAGTTTTCGATAGCTCTTTTGCTCGCTCCTCTAATTCGTCATACTGGTTAAGCTTTAATAATTCTGCTAAAATCTCTTTACGTTCAGCCGGACGCTTGAGCATAAACTCGTCGGCGCGTCCTTGGCGGAGATAAGCCGAATTAATAAAAGTATCGTAATCAAGCTTGATATGCGATTGGATTAAATCTTGAGTTACCCTTAAACCCTTACCAGTCAAAGCTTTAAAACCACTGGGCGTTTCGATTTGAAACTCTAATCCACCAGTACCACCACGACTACGAGTTCTAATAACTCGATAAATTTGTTGATTTGCCTCAAACACAAAATCAACGCGCACATCTTTACTGCCAGTATGAATTACATCATCTTCTGAGGCAGCCCGACTTTCACCCCAAATTGCCCAGGTGATTGCTTCTAAAAGTGAAGATTTGCCGGCGCCATTTGAGCCGCAAATACATGCTGTGTGCAACCCGTGGAAATCCAACGTTGCATCACGATACGAGAGAAAATTTTTGATGGTAAGTTGTAGTGGAATCATCGAATAGGAATCCGTCGCATCTTTACTTTGATGATTTTAATTAATAAGAACAAATATACGTCTAGAAGTTAGTCTAGCTATCAATAATCTATATTTCTAGTCTTTAAACCTCATTTTCACAAATATTTACAATACTTTGAGATTTAACGTTTACAAATAACCAAGCAACTATCTTTTGTCTCCAAAAAATTTTGCTACGAAAAAATAAAAATAATTAGGCACACGTAGAGACGCGATTAATCGCGTCTCTACAATCCTGCGGATTGATACAATTGTCGAACTATATCAAGAATTTTGGCACCATAATTTCGATCAGCAGACCAGCGACCGGATAATTGTTCAACAATAGGAGCAACACCGCGCGTTACAAATCGGAATCTAGGGTCAACGACTTCTTGTGATAATGGGTCAGAACTAGCATAAGCTTTAAGGTGTTGAATATGTGCCCTAACACCAATACGTGCGCTTGTAAATATGGCAATTTCCGAACCACCTTCAACAGTACCTAGACCAGCAAAGTTATTTTGTTGAGGTTTTATATCGCCACTAAAACGTAAATAATCAGTTTCCAGACACATTTGACAGAAAGCAATGTCATGATTTACACCTTCAATTCGAGCTTCTTCGATATAAAGCGCGGGAATATCAGGAAACTGGACTGCACCAGATTCATTTTTACTACGTAGAAAGATATGTAGCTGTACTTCTGAGGCTCTACCCGAACCCATAATTTCATTAATTGCCTGATTTGTAGACCCCGACTTTAAGTTAAGTGTGCGAGTTGCACTATCCCAACCAACCGAAACACCTAAAGATTTTAGGTCAACAGCTTTAACATAAGTAGTTCCTTTGTAAGTAATTCGACCTAGTTGTGATGAAGATAAATTAACTTGTAACTCGTCAGCCAAATCAGTTGGCATATAAGCGCTACCGCTAACTAAAATTCCTCTGCCAGGATAATTTTTTCCGTTAATATTAATATTGATAGAAGGATACTCTGGCTCGCTAGGCGCCGCACCTGGGTCAATTACACGACTCCAAGATATTAAACCCCTAGCAATTCCAGAAGCAAAATCACTGCGTCTGGTTTGTAACAATCTTCTATCATCAGGACTAGTTAAAAACCCTACTGGCATTACAAGCGAAGCAACTGATACTTGACGGCAGAACGCCAAACCACTAGTGCCAATACTAGAATCAGGTCTAGTACCACGATTTGGTAATTGGGAAACACTTTGAATTAATCCTAACAATAACAATTCAGCATTATTTTTACGTTCCTGATTATTACCGACGTAAAACACACTAGCACCACGTACCGAAGGATTAGGCGCCGCATCAGTTTGAATTTCTAGCGCAACATCACTAGCACCCGCACGGGCATTAATCCAATTAATAGTACCTTGCGCGCTTAAAGCATCAGGAACTGATAGAACCTGCCAATTTCGACCGCGTAATTCATTAACTATTAAATTTCGCAGCAAAATCATCTCGCGCGCTTCTGTAGTACCCCCAGCAATAGTACCTGGGTCAACTCTTCCGTTTTCTCTACCTCCGTGTGCCGCTGAAATAAATATACGTCCCATTTCTCAGTATTTCCTTTGCTAAAATCATTATGGCTGGCGAACTAAGTTATATCATTCCAGAATTCAGAATTCAGAATTCAGAATGTTGACCCCTAACCCCCTCCTACCTCCTACCTCCTGACTCCTGACCCCTACCTCCTGACTCCTGACCCCTACCTCCTGACCCCTGACCCCTACCTCCTGACTCCTGACCCCTACCTCCTGACCCCTACCTCCTGACTCCTGACCTATGCAAATCCCTCGTTTACACCCTGATACTGTAGAAGAAGTTAGACAACGAGCTGATATATATGATGTCGTCTCAGAATACGTTGTTTTACGTAAGCGTGGCAAAGATTATGTAGGTTTATGTCCTTTCCACGATGAAAAAAGCCCTAGCTTTACCGTCAGCCCAAACAAGCAAATGTACTATTGTTTCGGTTGTCAGGCAGCAGGAAATTCGATCAAGTTCATGATGGACTTGCAGAAGCGCTCATTTTCAGAGGTGGTGTTAGACTTGGCGCGTCGCTACCAAATTTCAATACAAACGCTTGCACCCGAACAAAGACAAGAATTAGAGCGTCAAATTTCGCTACGTGAGCAATTACATCAAGTTTTAGCACTGAGCGCGCAATTCTACCAACATGCGCTCAAAAATTCAGGTGGCGCCTTAGAATATTTACGTTCAAAGCGGAAATTAAGTGATGAAATAATTCAGCAGTTTGGTTTGGGGTATGCGCCTGCTGGGTGGGAAACATTATATAGATATTTAGTAGAAGACAAGCGTTACCCTGTACAGTTAGTCGAAAAAGCGGGTTTAATTAAACCTCGTAAAGAGGGAAGCGGGTACTATGATGTGTTTCGCGACAGGATAATGATTCCAATTCGCGATATAATGGGGCGTGTGATTGCGTTTGGTGGTAGAACAATGGGGGATGAGCAACCAAAGTATCTTAATTCCCCAGAAACCGAATTATTTAGTAAAGGTAAAAACTTATTTGGACTAGATGCAGCCAAAAATGGTATATCACAATTTGACTCTGTTGTGGTAGTAGAAGGATATTTTGACGCAATAGCGCTTCATGCTGCTGGGATAAATAATGCTGTAGCTTCGCTTGGAACTGCATTGAGTATCGAGCAAGTTAAATTAGCATTACGGTACACCGAGTCAAAGCAACTAGTTCTTAATTTTGATGCAGATAAAGCAGGTACCTCAGCAGCAGAAAGAGCGATAGGGGAAATAGCTGACTTAGCTTACAGAGGAGAAGTGCAGCTTAAAATTCTTAATATTCCTGATGGTAAAGATGCAGATGAGTATTTGCATACACATACGAGCGAAGAGTATAAGCAATTACTAACTCAGGCGCCGCTTTGGTTAGACTGGCAAATTCAGCAAACCATTAAAGATAAAGACCTTAAACAAGCTACAGACTACCAACAAGCTTCGCAGCAAATCGTAAAATTACTTAAAAATATAGTCAATCCAGATACGCGCACATATTACATAACATACTGTGCAGAAATTCTTAGTTTGGGAAACGCGCAGTTAGTACCTTTACGAATAGAAAACTTAGTAACACAAATAGCTTCGCTCTTTACGGCGCCTACTAAAAACCCAATTAATCGTATTTCTACACCAAGCATAAATAAAGACACT
The DNA here is from genome assembly GCF_002368415.1 of Calothrix sp. NIES-4105. Taxonomy (GTDB): domain Bacteria; phylum Cyanobacteriota; class Cyanobacteriia; order Cyanobacteriales; family Nostocaceae; genus Dulcicalothrix. Next base: position 7,556,838 of record NZ_AP018290.1, on the reverse strand, counting down.
TCGGGTGCCTCAAAACCTGCAACAACAAGTGTACTAGAGAAAGCAGAAGCATTACTACTACGAATATTTCTACATTGTCCAGGACAACGGCAACACATAGTAGATATTATTGATAAACACGATTTGCAATTTAGCTACTCGCACCATAGGTTTCTATGGCAAAAAATCTTAAGAGTATTAGAAGAAGTATCAGATGACTACGACTATAATGTAGTATCAAAACTACAAGATGCATGTCTGGAATATCCAGAAGAAACGGTATCAGTTTCACATATGTTTCATCTAACACCAATAACTAAAACAGATATATTACGGTCACCACAAGTAATTCAAACTGCTGTTGCCTACATAGAAATAGCTATGTGTGAGAAGCGTATGCAATATTACAAACAACTTTGGCAAGAAATTGACCCGCAAGTCGAGCCAGAACGTCATGATTATTATTATCAAGTGTATTATGAGGAGAAAATGAAACTGCGAGAGTTGGAAAAACAGCGACAGTTTTCGATATTAGATTTGTAGGTTGGGTGGAACGGAGTAAAACCCAACAAATCATTGTAAGCTGATGTGATGATTAGTGTTAAATTTTTATCTACGAAAGTTGCTAGAGCCACGAGTGGATTAATGTTTCCCGCTACGATGTGGTTTGCTAGTCGTACATTGATTTTAATCGCAATGCTGTTGGTGGCGCCAATGTTGCCGGCGCCGCATAAAGGAACTGCTGCAACATTTGGCTTAGAAGCATTTGCACATTGGGATGGCGGTCATTATCGTCACATTGCGACTTTAGGATACGAATACGTCAACGGTAAAGGCAATGTTGTGTTTTTTCCTCTTTATCCGTTGATAATGCGTGCGCTCTGGAGTATTGGCTTATCTTTTGAAGTGGCAGGTACATTAGTCAGTAACCTCGCATTTTTGATATTTTTATATGTATTGTATCTTTGGCTATATCAATATCAAGGTGAAAAAGTCGCGCGTTGGGCAGTAGCGCTTGCTGCATTGTTTCCACTATCAATGTTTACAGCAGTTATATATACAGAAGCACTATATTTACTACTTAGTACAGCAGCATTACGAGCATTCGACCAAAATAAATATACTCAAACTGCAATATTCGGCGCCCTAGCAACAGCCACACGTCCAACAGGAATGGCATTAATACCAGGATTTTTAATTGCAGCATGGAAACAGAATAAATCACCAAAAGCTTATTTAGCAGGGCTTGCAACGAGCATAGGATTAGTATGTTTTAGTATTTACTGTGCAGTACAATATGGAGATTCACTTGCATTTATTCATGCTCAAAAAGCTTGGCGCGAAAACTTAGGTTTTGACTGGCAGTCATGGTGGAAAATGCTAATGCAAATCACCGTAGGTATACGGAACTACAAGCATGGTGGCATTAAAGATATTACCCATCCTTTAATATTTTTAATCATAATTGGATGCAGTTACTTGCTGTGGCGTAACCGAAAGAAATTTAGTGCAGCTAAAGTTGATTATGGTTTTGGGATATTATTCTTGGGTTTATGGTTACTAGCAGGTGACCCGTTAATAAACACTGCTGTATTTGTAGTAAGTATTTTCTTGCTTTGGCACTATCGCGATGAGTTAACTCCTGTAACACTATTTTATGGCATATGTGGGATGGCAATGCTGTTCTTGTCAGGTGGAACTATCTCACTCTCGCGTCTCGTTTATGGTCTTGTCCCTACAATAATCGCATATGGAATTTTAATCGCGCGTCATCCCCGTTGGGGCTACATGAGTATAAGTTTTTTCACAATACTACTATTTACTTTCAGTATACGTTTTGCCCAAAGTCTTTGGGTAGGGTAGGTACGTAGTAGCGCTTCAGCGCTTAACTTTTGTTGCTATAACTATCCCACTAGACCAATTAATTTTAGTCATAACTAAATCCTCAGTATTTTCTAAAATTGAAACCAACTCATTTACTTTACTAACATGATCTACACTAGGCCAATTAGGCTGAGGCAACATATCATCAACAACATATAATCCACCCGGCTTTAACAAACCTAAAGCCTGCTCAAGATAGCTATATTTTCCCACCCAGGCATCAGCAAATATAAGGTCAAATTTTTGATTCATAACTTGGTTAAGCCAAAAAGCAGCATCCTCTATTTGGAATTTAACTCGTTTGTCATGCCCTAAATACTTCTTAGCAACAGACGCCACTGTAGCATCATTTTCAATTGAAATAAGCTGTGAATCCTCATCCATACCATCGAGAAGCCAAGCTGCTGACACACCAGTTCCTGTACCTAGTTCAAGAAATGTACCTCCAGGTTTACTAGCAGCTAATGTTTTCAGCAAAGAACCTGTCAAGGGATCAGAAACCATTTGAAAACCCAAAGCTTCGGATTCTAACTGAATATGTTCTAAAATAACGGGAGGTTTCATATTTACAGGCGCCAACTTTCTAAACGAGACGCTCACAAATCAATCGTCCGTCTGCATTCACAATTGTATTTGGTTTGCATTTATAGTATTCTGACAATTTTGAAAGTACCCATTCACCACGTATATTTCTGCACTCTGCTTCTAAGTCACTAGGAAGAGGAGAAGCATTGTTAGAAAGAACAGAAGTACCTGAAAATTTAATATTACTGCAAGAATCTAGGTAGCTTCCAGATGGTAGGGAAGCAACAGCTGGTTGGGAATGTACACTCGTTAGTATCTGCCGTAACCAATATCCTCCTATACCAAGGATCAAAAAAGCTATACTTATTAATAAAGGAATTTTTAATTTATTATTTTGAGAGTTATTTTGAGACGGTAACGGTGTTAACGATGGATAAGACACTATAGACACTACAGGTACATGATGTTGCAAGTCTTGTAAAATATCTTCCACTGATTTATAGCGTTGCCGTATATCTTCTTGCAGCATCTTATCCAAAATTTCTTTAAGTTGAGTACTAATAGCTACTCCTTTTGCTACAAGTGCATCGTGCCATATCCAGCGTTTTTCCTGAGAGTTATAAAGAAGACTGGGAGAAGTGCCAGTTAGCAAATAAATACATGTGGCGCCCAAAGCATAAATGTCACTTGCTGGATAACATTCGCCATAGGTCATTTGTTCTGGGGGTGCATATCCTATAGTTCCTACAGTTGTACCCATAGTCATGACTGTACTGCTTAGTTCTTTAGAAATACCAAAGTCAATTAACACCAATTGATTATTTTGGCGATACATGATATTTTCTGGCTTTATGTCCCTATGAACTACACCCTGTTTATGAATGAATTGCAGCACAGGAAGTAAATTGGCTAATAGCTCAAAAATTTGAGGTTCAGTGTAACATGCATTCTGCTGCAATTGCTGCAATAAATTCTGTCCATCAATAAATTCCTGCACAAAATACAAGCGCGTATCCTGTTCAATATGTGCTAGCAAACGGGGAATTTGTGTAGACTTATCTCCAAGAGCGTCTAACATTGCCGCTTCAGTATTAAACAATTCTACTGATTTTTGATACGCAGTCGGATAGCTTAGAATTTGGGGCGCCGGGAAAAACTGTTTAATTACACAGCGTTTCAAAGTAGGCGTGCGTTCATCAACAGCTAAAAAATTTCTTCCCATACCTCCGGCACCAAGAAACTTAGTGGCACGATATCGGTTTTCGAGTAACAGTTTAGTGCCACAAGTTGTACAGAAATCTGTTCCATCAGCGTTTAAGGGGTTCTGACAATAAGGATTAAGGCAATAGCTCATAATCTATCACTGATCTATAGTTCAAATGCTCGCGGTTCATTTGGTTTGATTATTTGACACTCCCAATCTTTAATAGGCAGCGGTAACGTTAACTTATGCAATATTGAGTGCGAATAAGTCCTAGATTTTCCTAGAGGATATATCCATATCAAACTTATCCTCTAGGAATGCAGATTCCCGACTTCTTAAAGAAGTCGGCAATCTGTCCACCCGCGACTGAATAACCCAACCTACGAGGCTTTTGTAAAGCTATAAATTTTTTGTGTTTGTAGGTTGTCGTGACATACAGATGAAGGCGCCGTGGTTCCAACATCGAAAACTTCACGGTCTAGCTGTACTTGCAGGTTACTGAGTGGGTCAACACCTGGGGAAACTAGAAATTCTAGCTTTTCGATGTAAGGTAACTGGACTAAATTATCTAATATTTGACTGACAGCTTGTATATAAGGATGACCTGTTTGAGAGTACCAGTCGGATGCTGCCATACCAGGTTGGTCAAAACCGAGGTGTACTGCTAACGATGGTTTATCAAAGAGTGCTATTGCTAATGGACGCGCGTCTTCTTGCAATAATAAGTCGTAGGTTTTTGCTAAATACCGCAGTTTTTCTAATCGTTCATACCTGTCGGTAACACATTGCGGGTCGTCTTTCCAATGTATTGCTACTGTTAACAGGTAAGTTTGCAGTAGCATATGCCCTAGTTTTTGGGCTTTAGTGCTTAAGTAATATGAGTTATAGTCGTTTGCTTCAATTAATAGCGGCACTCGGTCTACAATTTCTAAATCGTAACCTTTCAAGCCAGCAATTTTACGGGGATTATTGGTAATTAAACGTATCTGGTGTAAACCTAAATCCATCAGTATTTGGGCGCCCATACCGTAGTCACGCAGGTCAGCAGGGAAACCCAAACGCTTGTTTGCTTCGACGGTATCTAAACCCATATCTTGCAACGAGTAAGCTTTGAGTTTATTAATTAACCCAATACCTCGACCTTCTTGGCGCAGGTATACAACAACACCTTTCCCAGCATTTTCAATCATTTTGAGTGCGGCTTGAAGCTGCATTCTACAGTCACACCGCAGTGAACCGAGTGCATCACCTGTTAGACATTCCGAGTGCATTCGTACCATTACTGGTTCATCAACAAAAGTAGCAGGGTCGCCTTTAACGATAGCAACGTGTTCAGTATTATTAAGGATGTAGCGGTAGCCGTAAATGTCAAACTGACCAAAGCTTGAAGGTAGTTTGGTAATTGTTTCACGAACGATTAAACGGTCGTGCTGTAAGCGGTAACTAATTAAATCGGCAATGCTAATAATTTTAAGGTTATGCTGCTTGGCGTAATCAAATAACTGAGGTAATCGTGCCATCGAACCGTTAGGGTTCTGAATTTCACAAATTACACCAGCAGGATATAAGCCAGCTAACCGTGCTAAATCAACTGCTGCTTCGGTATGACCCGCGCGTTTGAGAACTCCACCTTCTTTCGCGCGTAGTGGGAAAATATGACCTGGGCGCCGTAAATCTTCGGGTTTAGTCGCAGGGTTTAAAGCTACTTGGATAGTTCTAGCACGGTCTTCGGCAGAAATACCCGTAGTTACACCTAAATTCGGTCCTGCGTCAATACTGACTGTGAATGCAGTTTGATTAGTGTCAGTAATATTTCGCACCATCAAAGGCAAATCGAGTTCATCAAGACGCTCACCCATCATTGCCAAACAAATCAAACCGCGCGCTTCGACAGCCATAAAATTAATGGTGTCAGGTGTAGCAAACTGAGCAGCGCAAATTAAATCACCCTCATTTTCGCGGTTCTCGTCATCTACCACCACAACGGAGCGACCAGCTTTTAAGTCAGCCAGGGCGGCATTAATCGGGTCAAATCTAAATTCTTGGGCTAGTACTTGTTGAGGCTGCGACACAAATGTTAATTATCCGGCGACCAATCGTAAATATTATTGTAGCTTATGATGTTAATCACGAGTAAATAATTCCCAATTCGAGTGTTCTCCAGAAAGCTGATTTGCGTTTTAATACTAAGGAGTGAGCAAAGCAACCTTTACTGCTGTTATCAGCGAGTTAAAAAAACAGATAAGGAATTTAGATATTATGGGTAATTCTAGGCGCGTAAGAGTTGGGATAGTTGGCGCGTCCGGTTATGGTGGAGTTCAGCTAGTGCGACTGTTAATAGACCACCCGGATGTAGAAGTAGTGTATATGGGGGGTGATAGCACTGCTGGTAAAAAATTTGCGGACATTTACCCGCATTTAGCACACGCAATTAACTTGACAGTTGAGAAGGTAGACCCCGAAGTCATTGCAGAACGTTGTGAAGTAGTATTTCTTTCAGTTCCCAATGGTTTAGCTTGCTTCCTTGCACCTAAACTCTTGGCAAAAGGATGTAAAGTTCTAGATTTGAGCGCTGACTATAGATTTAGTGATTTATCAACATACTCAGCTTGGTACGGAAAAGAACGAAGCGACAATGAAACAGCGGCAACATCTGTATATGGTTTGCCAGAATTATACCGTGACCGTATAGCGGAAGCGCAGCTAATCGGATGTCCTGGCTGCTATCCAACAGCGAGCTTACTGGCCCTTTCACCATTACTCAAACAAGGGTTAATAGTTCCAGAAACCGCCATTATAGACGCAAAGTCTGGCACATCTGGTGGTGGGCGCGATGCCAAGGTTAATATGTTACTAGCTGAAGCAGATAACTCAATAGCAGCATACGGCGTAGCAAAACACCGTCACATCCCAGAAATAGAGCAAATTTGTAGTCAACTCGCAGGACACGAAGTAACAGTCCAATTTACACCTCACCTCGTGCCAATGGTGCGCGGTATCCTTGCCACTGTTTACGCAACTCTTCGCGACCCAGGTTTAGTACGTGACGATTTAATCACTATTTTCCGCGCGTTTTATCGTAATTCCCCGTGGGTCAAAATTTGTGACGCTGACACATACCCTCAAACAAAATGGGCGTGTGGTAGCAACCTTTGCTATATAGGTATAGAAGTTGACACACGCACCGGAAGAGTCATCGTCATGTCCGTCATCGATAACTTAATTAAAGGACAAGCTGGACAAGCAGTCCAATGTATGAACCTGATGATGGGTTGGGATGAAACTCTAGGATTACCCAAACTAGGCTTCTACCCTTAATTTATAGACAATTCTTGTGGCACAGGCAGGAGCGCGCCTGTGCTAACAACTAATAAAAACCTTGGCAACGGATGCAACGGATGTAACGGATGATTTATAAATGAATATCAAAATTACTATAATTCCAAAGCCAACATTAAACAGCGACTTACCCCTTCCAAGCCTTCTTCTGTAAGCAAACCTAATTTTATTATAATCATTGATTGATTTAAAGTAAAAATTGACTTTTCAGCACTACAGAGTCAACCCTAATACAAGCAGTAATGATTTCATCACAAACATTTCAGGCGCCACCATTGAGAACGTTCATCGCTCGTAACTTACCAAATAAAAGGAATTAGTCTGTATTTTACTTGGTTTTTGTAATCTTCATATCCAGCTAATTCTTCAACCAACATTTTTTCTTCTCCAAATATCCTTACCACAAGGGTAAAAGACATTATTATACTTATAAACACACCATATTTAGAACCAAGTAACATCGGTGTTCCTATAAATAATAGTATTGCCCCTAAATACATTGGATGTCTGACAAAACCATAAACTCCTGTTGAAACCACTTGTTGATTTCGTTCCGTTTGAATTCTTACTAACGGTGATAAAAAAGTATTATCTGTGAAGGAACGATAGATGAAAAAGAAAGACTTCAATAATGCAATGAATCCAAAAAATTTTACAAAAAATGGGAAATTTGTTGTCCATTCATATCTTTTTGCATCTAAAGGCATAATGATAATCCAAATCGCAAAAAGTATTACAAGTAAATAATACAAATATACGTCCCATACTTTTTCATTACCTGTTCCTGGTCGTCTAAATCTTTCTACAAGCAATGCCGGGTCTTTCTGATACAAATAAATTATAGTTGATATAAAAATTGTCATCAGCCAAGCAATAAAAATCCACCCTTCAAGCCAAAACAAATCACCTGAAATAAGTAGAAATAATGCTGGTAGCATTAGAACGTAAATTATTGATAAAAGTACATGACCTGTCGTTAATCTATTTTCAATCGCCATAATTAAACCTTCCTGACATTCTCGTTATGTCATCACAAAAATTTAAATATTAAATATAAATATCACTCACTCAGGTATGTGACACACTGCCTCAATGTTATGCCCATCTGGGTCTAAAACAAAGGCGCCGTAATAATCAGGGTGATAATCAGGTCGTAAACCAGGAGTGCCATTATCCCGACCACCTGCTTTTAAAGCTGCCTCATAAAATAAATGAACCTGCTCACGAGTGTTAGCACGGAAAGCAATATGAATTCTAGGTGTATTAACAGTTCCCTCTCCTATCCAAAAATCTGGCTAAAACCATCAACTCCAAACCCTGCAAAAGAAGTAGAAACAGTTATAGAAGCATCAAACTCTTTAATCAACTTGTATCCAAGAGGAAGCAAAGCAGCAATGTAAAATTCTTTGCTTCTATCAAAATTGCTAACGCTGATGCCTGTATGGTCAATCATAAGCTCTTACCCACACTAAGTACAAACGCTTACCTAATTGAGCTAACTACTTTGTGCAACTTGGGCGCCTTGTATACTACATATATTACTGCGTTTCACCATTTAGGATATAAATTTTTGTTACTGAAGATTGCGCTTTGCAAGTTTTTAAAGATACTTAATATTTGAGTATAAAATAATTGTTACTCTTGCGATTATAAGCGCCGAAATATTGTTGGGCGATGACCATCTGGGTCGGTAGCATAAAATTCACCACCCCAACCCATTTGCTGTATTTCGGTAACTTCAACACCCCATTCTAAAAGACGTTTACGTGCTGCTTCAACATCTTCTACTTCAAATCCAAGTTCTACACTATCAGCTTTACCAGTTGCGGCGCCTGGAGCAGAACTATCTTGTAATGTAATTTTACATGCATCTGCGTTTAGTAAAATGAAAGAAGGCACCGCAGATAGTTTAGTATTCTCAACTAAACACAGAGCCTTAGTGTAGAAAAGTTTAGCACTGTTAATGTCTTTTACAAAAAGGTTAATGTTGCTGAGGGTAATATTAGTAAGCATATGTTAGGCAGTTGTTATCCTTATACTATATAATCTACCAATTAGGAGTTAGCCTTACAACAAAAGTTAAGAAATGGGAATCGTTACTACTACAATTATTGTTACAAATGCAATTGATGTGACGTTGGCAGAAAGAGGTTTTATACCTGAAGCGCAAATCCGTTCTATTACTCTGGAAAATGTTTTAGTTGATACAGGTGCCACAAATCTATGTTTACCAGCAGATATTATTGTTGAATTAGGTTTGCCGTTGGAAAAGCAAATCCAAATTAAAACAGCAGCAGGGGTAAGAAATAGTCGTCTTTTTAAAAGTGTAAAACTTCCCGTAGGAGGGAGACAATATGAATCTAAATGTATGGAATTACCTGGAGGAGAAGACCCACTTATAGGTGTAATTCCACTTGAAAAATTAAAATTACAGCCTGATATAATAAATCATAAATTAATTTTGCTTCCTGAGACGGGAAAGGATACGACTAATTCAATGTTATGATTATTAGATAAATTGTATATTTATTAACTTAGTACGGAAATTCAAATGACTATATCTACAATATCTACCCAAAATGTTGGAACTATTACTACAACAATAACTGTCTCAAATTTTGAGGATGAAGTCTTGGCAACACACGGTTTTATGCCATCTAGTCAAATTCGTTCTATCACCATAAACGATGCTGTAGTTCGTACACGCACTAATCTTTTTTGTCTACCAGCTGATGTTATTGCTAAATTAGGTTTACCTTTTGTAGAAGAAATAGAAGTTAAAACTGCGACAGGAATTAGAACAGTACGTCTTTTTAAACATGTAAGTTTAAGAGTGCAAGGACGAGAAGCACTATCTCGCTGTATTGAGTTGTCTGAAGGTGAAAGCGCAATTTTAGGTATGATACAACTTGAAGAGTTAGGGTTGAAACTTGATATTGATAATCAGCAGTTAATTGTGCTTCCTGATACAGGAAAGGATACTTATCATTTAGCTTATTAGTAATCATGACAATATCTAACGAAAATATAGAGAGTTTTACTACTACAGTCACTGTCAAAAATTTAGAGGATGAAATCTTGGCTTCTCAAGGCTTGATGCCATCTGATCAAATTCGTTCTGTGACTATAGAAAATGTTATAGTTAATACACGTACTAACCGTTTGTGTTTACCTGTAGATGTTATTGCTGAGTTGCGTTTAACGTTTGAAGAAGAAGTAGGAGTTAAAACTGCAACTGGAGTTAGAACATTACGCCTTTTTAAGGATTTAGTTTTAACAGTGCAAGGACGAAACGCATACTCTCGTTGTATTGAGTTGCCCGAAGGAGAAAGCGCAATTTTAGGTTTGATACCACTTGAAGAGTTGGGATTGAAACCTGATGAGAATAATCAGCAGTTAATTGAGGTAATGGATAGGGTTTAATAGTTTAAACACTATTTTAGGAAACAGCCTCGGAAGGCTGTTCCACAAGAAATTGCTAAATGCCTTTAGGTCCTAGACCTACGGCGCCTGCATAAATCGCGCGTTCGCCGAGTTCGTCTTCGATACGAAGTAAGCGGTTATACTTAGCAACACGTTCGCTACGACACAAGGAGCCTGTTTTAATTTGTCCCGCACGTGTGGCAACTGCTAAGTCGGCTATTGTGGTATCTTCGGTTTCGCCGGAACGATGGCTGATAACTGAACGCATACCGTTACGGGTAGCTAAATCAATGGTTTCTAAGGTTTCAGTTAAAGAACCTATTTGATTTAGTTTAATTAAGATAGCATTAGCTGCTTTTTGGTCGATACCTTTTTGTAAACGGGTGGCATTGGTTACGAACAAGTCATCTCCAACTAGCTGCACTTTGGAACCAATTTTTGCTGTTAGTGCTTGCCAGCTTTGCCAGTCTTCTTCGTGTAACCCGTCTTCAATTGAAACGATGGGGTATTCGGTAGCTAGCTTTGCCATATAGTCAATAAATTCACTCGGTGTATGAGGTTTACCGTCATAGACGTACTGCCCATCTTTATAAAATTCACTTGCGGCAACGTCTAACGCTAAAGCTACTTCTTGCCCTGGTTTATATCCAGCTTTTTCAATTGCTGCTATTAGTAACTCTAAAGCAACTTGGTTTGATTCTAGGTTCGGTGCAAAACCACCTTCGTCACCAACACCTGTTAGCAAACCTTTATCATCAAGTACTTTCGCTAGGGTAGCAAATACCTCTGCACCCCAACGTAGTGCTTCACGGAAACTTACGGCGCCAACTGGCACTATCATAAACTCTTGAAAATCAACGTTGTTTGAGGCATGGGCGCCACCGTTGATAACGTTCATCAAAGGAACTGGGAGCAAATTAGCTAAAGGTCCACCCAAATAACGGTACAAAGGAATAGCTAAAGCTTCTGCACCAGCTTTTGCCGCTGCTAAAGATACAGCTAAAATTGCATTGGCGCCTAAATTAGCTTTATTCGGCGAACCATCGATAGACATCATCGTGCGGTCGATCAATTCTTGGTTGAGCGTATCAAGGTTTAATAACTTTGGCGCCAGTACATCTTTGATATTTTGTACAGCTTTTAGTACTCCTTTACCACCATAACGATTCTTTTCACCGTCTCGAAGTTCGTGCGCTTCAAAAGAACCTGTGGAGGCACCACTGGGAACTTGAGCTAACCCAACGGCACCGTTAAATAAGTGAACCTCAGCCTCTACCGTTGGCTTTCCGCGCGAGTCAAGGATTTCGCGTGCAACAATTGCCTCAATTGCAGTATCAATCATGTGTCTCAACGTCCTTTTATACTTTTGCTCGTTCGATAACAGTAAACAGTCACTCGCTGCCCGACAATCTAGCATAGGACGACTGCGGGACTTTGTAGACAGTCAATTAGAAATAATTCATTAAGCGCCCTCACAAAGTCCTCAAACTCTCCGCGTAATCTTTTAGTAAACCCATACCTTAATCAATACAGAAGAAACTAAACAAAATGACTCAATATCAACAAAAAAGCCATCCTTACGTTTCACTGTTTGAAATTCCGGCTGGTTATCTCAATATCATGGGCTATGTTGATGCATCCGAGGTAAACGGCCCTGGTTCGCGCGCGGTTGTTTGGGTGCAGGGGTGTATGCGCGAGTGTCCGGGTTGCTTTAATGAAACTTCTTGGTCGTTTGAGATTAATCAACTCATATCTGTGGATAACCTGGTTGAAAAAATCCTCGCTGACCCTCGTAACCAAGGAGTGACGTTTTCAGGTGGAGAACCCTTCTGGCAAGCTTCTGCACTTTCCAACCTCGCCAAAAAGGTCAAAGCAGCAGGTTTAAACGTCATGTCCTTTACTGGCTTTACCCTAGAACAACTCCAATCTGATTATGCCCCAGCTGGTGCCCAAGACTTATTAACACAACTTGATATTTTGATTGATGGCGCCTATGTAGAAGGGTTAGCGGTGAACTCTCCTAATTCTCCTGTTTCTTCAAGTAACCAGCGAGTCCACGTTTTCAACCCAGCACTCTCTGACAAAATTAACTGGGCAAGCGACCAAATCGAAGTTCACATCTTTAAAGATGGTAGCCGTTTAATAACTGGTTATCAAGGTGGTTTGGAGCTAACCGCAACAGAGTGATTTTAGGTATCGTAGGGGCGGGTTTACGAGTATCGTAGGGGCGGGTTTACGAGTATCGTAGGGGCGGGTTTACGAGTATCGTAGGGGCGGGTTTACGAGTATCGTAGGGGCGGGTTTACGAGATTTTAAACTTAGTTTTAGGATATTTGTTAACCCGCCCTTACTATCACATCCGTCACATCCATCACATCCGTCACATCCGTCACATCCGTCACATCCATCACATCCGTCACATCCGTCACATCCGTCACATCCGTCACATCCGTCACATCCGTCACATCCGTCACATCCATCACATCCGTCACATCCATCACATCCATCACATCCGTCACATCCGTCACATCCGTCACATCCATCACATCCATCACATCCGTCACATCCGTCACATCCGTCACATACGTCACATCCATCACATACGTCACATCCATCACATCCGTCACATCCGTCACATCCATCACATCCATCACATACGTCACATCCATCACATCCGTTACATGGGTTGTATTCGTTGCCAATTATCTAGTCTTAACAGCTATACTAGACTAGGTATAGATATTAAATTTTATACCATTAACTTGAAACGCTACGATAATAACCTTTCAAGAATTTTAGTGTGAGGAATATGATTTCAAAATATATTGCAAGTGCAGTAAGTATAATTGCTGTAAACTTAGGGTTTATAAGTGATAGTAATGCTGTATCGGCGCCCATCTTGGCTTCGACTAGTCCATCTATAGTAGCATCTAAACCTACTGCGACAACTCCTTCACGGTTAGATTTGCCATTACTTATTAAAACAGGAGAAACTTTTTTTAAAGGTAATAATTATCAAACTGTATCTCAAATGCAGTTAAAAGGGACAAATCAGGGTACAGATATCACCTTTAATATACAAACTAAAACTATAGTCGATTCAACAAATAAATTTAGGTCTGAAATTGCTTTTACCCAAGATGGTAAACCAAGTAAAGAATCAGCGGTTGTTATTTCTGATGGTAAACAAGTTTATATATATAGACCTGACTTACAACAATACGCTATAATTCCCTCTCAAGCATTTAATAAGTCTAACGATTCATTTTTAATTGGTCTTTCTTCTTCATTTTTCCTTGAATTTGCTGATAACATGGGTAAATATATTGCTAGCGGCGCCTTGTCCCAACCAGACGTTATCCAACAAATTAGCGCAGCGGCAAACGAAGCAATTCAAGGAGAAACACGTAGCCTTGAAGGTAAAGAAATATACGTATATTCCTTTAATGATCCAAAACAAGGATACACATTGAGCGCTTTCGTTAACCCACAACTAGCTAATCTGGAACAAATGCAAATTGTCGGCAAAGATGATGGGTTAGATATCGCAATAATAGAAAAAATCCAGCAACGCACCGAAGTTAAAAATCTAGCACCGCAAACGTTTATATTTACACCACCTAGAGGCGCCAAGAAAGTAAAATCTTTATCAATTAGTCCATTCTAATAAATCATTTGTAAAATCGTGAATTGTAGAGACGCGATTAATCGCGTCTCTACGTAGATATAATTTTTACAATAGTATCAATAAAAATAGAGTTATTACCTACCGTCATCAGCGTACATATCCTCGCGTCGAAGAGAAAGATCAGGATTCCAAGGACCAAGGTTGTGCTTAGGAAAATCAAGAAGTGACGATTTTACTTTTGGAAGTGAGTTTCCTTCAATTACTAAAACAACCTGATACTCTCCCGGAGGCATGGAAACCGGAATATTTACCGTCAGTTGACCGCTTGTGTCTATCTTGACCTTAGTTTGAACAGTTTTCGTTGTTGTCCAACAGTAGATTAGTACTTCTATTTAATCATAAACGATATGATGACATGAAGAAATGCATCTAAAATCTGAGAAGGAAGCTATTTAGAGTAAATTTATGCGTTTACTACACACAATGCTACGGGTAGGCAATCTTGAAGAGTCGTTAAAGTTTTACTGTAACGTCCTGGGTATGAAATTGCTGCGACGAAAAGATTATCCGGGTGGAGAATTTACACTCGCGTTTGTTGGGTATGGTGACGAATCTGATACATCGGTGTTAGAACTTACTTATAACTGGGGCAAGGAAAAATATGATTTAGGTGATGCCTATGGTCATATTGCACTTGGGGTTGATGATATTTATGCTACCTGCGAACAAGTTAAAAAGCTTGGTGGTAAGGTTACGCGCGAACCAGGACCAATGAAACATGGTTCAACCGTGATTGCATTTGTTGAAGACCCCGATGGTTATAAGGTAGAACTTATACAGTTGGGTACTCAGGGTTCCGAAGCACAGAATGAAACTAACCAACAGTTAGTTAATAAGTAATTTTTACTATAAATGCAGGTGTGATGGAGTTGAACCTTAAGTATTACATGCGGTTGCAACAGCACTTAGTACCGCCCAAGTTACTCATCGGTCTATTAAGTTGCGGTATTTTTAGCCAGTTGTGTCTTCCTTCAATGGCATCTTTTCCGCAGTCGCAGTCAGTCAGATCAACTGAGGAGACTGCATTAAAGCCAACTAAAAAGCATCTGTCGGCGCCTAATTATCCGGCGCCTACTATTGATACAGGTGTAATAGTCGCAGAATTTTCCCCCATAGCTACTGACCCTTTGACTACTCAAGATACAAACTCAGGCGCCTTAGACCAATTACCGACTGTACCGAC